>NZ_AP029185.1:0-2880000 GCF_055383135.1 Kitasatospora sp. Xyl93
CGGCGACGCCGCGTTCATCGGCTACACCTCCGGCTCCACCGGCCGGCCCAAGGGCGTGGTGCTGAGCCACTCGGCCATCGCGCACTTCATCGCCGGCGGCGGCTACTGCCCCGTCGGCCCCGGGGACCGCGTCGCCCACGTCGCCAGCCCCGCCTTCGACCCCGTCACCTTCGAGGTGTGGAACACCCTGGCGTCCGGAGCGACGGTGGTCGTCCTGCCCGCCGTGGCCGAGGTGCCGTTGGAGGAGTGGACCGACAACCTGGCGAGGCACCGGATCGACGTCATGTTCCTCACCACCGCCCTGGTCGACCTGGTGCACCGCACCGCACCCGGCGCCTTCGCGCCGCTGCGCGTCCTGCTCTTCGGCGGGGAGGCGGTCGACCCGGAGATGGTCCGGGGCCTGTGCGCCGTCCGTCCCCCCGGACAGGTGCTGCACGTCTACGGCCCGACCGAGGCCACCACCTTCACCAGTTCCTTCCGCTGCGACGCCGGGAACCTCGACGGGCTCGACCGGATACCGATCGGCTTCCCGCTCCCGCACACCACCGTCGCGGTGCTCGGCCCCGACCTCGCACCGGTGCCGCCCGGCGAGCCCGGCGAGCTGTGCATCGGCGGCCCCCGCCTCGCGACCGGCTACCTCGGCCAACCCGGGCTCACCGAGGAGAGGTTCGTGCTGCTGCCGGACGGTGAGCGGGTCTACCGCAGCGGGGACCTGGTGCGCCGGCGCGCCGACGGGGCGCTGGAGTTCCTCGGGCGCCGGGACCGTCAGGTCAAACTGCGCGGCTTCCGCATCGAGCCGGAGGAGGTGGAACGCGCCCTGCTGGCCACCGGACTGCTCGACGCGGCCGTGGTCGAGAAGACCGGCGAAGGCCCGGACGCCCGTCTCGTCGGGTTCGTCGTGCCGGCGGGGCGGACGGCCGGGCCGGCCGGGCCCCTCCCGCAGGCGCTCGCCCGGGAACTGCGCCGCCACGTGCCGCACTACATGGTGCCGACCTCCTGGCACGTCGCCGCCGCGCTGCCCGTCACCGCCAACGGCAAGGTCGACCGGGCCGCACTGCTCGCCCGCCTGCGCGACCCCGACCAGGCCGTGGGCGCTCCGCACTGACCGTCCGCCGCACTGAACGGCTGCCGCACTGCCCCTTCGCCGCACCCGACCGCCGCCGACCGCCGCCGCCACCGACCGCTGGAGTCCACCGATGGGCGAGAACATCACCGCCACGTACCTCGAACAGTTCCGCTCGGCCGTCGCCGACCACCCGGGCGTCCTCCCCGTCACGGGGGCGCAGCGCCGCTTCCTGACGATCCGCCGGCTCGCCCGCGACGTTCCGCCGCTGCTGGTCCCGCTGTACTTCCGGTTCCCGCGCGGCACCGTCGACCCGGACCTGCTGCGCTCGGCGGCCGCACGGCTCGCGGCCCGGCACCCGGTGCTGCGCACGCGGTTCGACACCGCGGCCGACCTGCCCGTCCAGCGGCTCACCGAGCCCCGGGGTGCGGTCCACCGGGTGACGGCCGGGCCCGGCGAGACCACCGACGGGGCGCTGCGGCGGGCCCTGCGCAACTGGAGCCCCGACGGCCCGCCGCTGCGGCTGTTCCTGGCCGCCGCGGAGGCCGAACCGGAGCTGGAGACGCTGGCCGTGGTCGTGGACCACGCCGCCTGCGACGAACAGTCGCTGGGGCTGATCACCGAGGGCCTCGGCCGCGCCTACCGGGAGCGGACCGATCCGCGGGAGGTGCTGGCCGCCACCGGCGCGTCGGACGCCGAGGCGTACCGGGACGCGGTGGAACGGCAGCTCGCCGTCGAACGCGCCGCCTCCGGGCCGGGCTCGCTCGCCCACTGGGCGGGCCGGCTGGCGGAGCTGGTGCCCACCGGCGTCGCCGCCCGGCGGGCCGCCGCCGACCCCGGGCGGGCGGACGCCGTCGCCGGGCTGCTCCGGCACCGCAGGCCGGCGCCCGCCGAGGAGGCCGGCATCGCCCTCTTCCCCGCCGTGCTCGGCGCGACGGCCGCGGCGGTCACCGCGGTCACGGGGGGTCGCCGGGGCGGCCGGTGCCCCCGGCGGCGCGACCCCGAGCGTGGGCTACCCGTGGGGCGGTCGGCCCCCGGGCGCCGCCCCCGTCCTGGGCTGCTTCCTCAACACGGTGCTCTGCGTGGCCCCCTGCGGCGCGGACCCGGACGACCTCACCGACCGCTGGTGGGACGACCTCGACCACGCCGACACCCCGCTGGACGAGGTCCTGCGGCTCGCGCGGCTCCGCGGCCCCGCCCGGCACGCGCTGTTCGACGCGCTGGTGGCGCAGGAGGACGCCACCCGGCGCCCGCCGCTGGAACTGGGCGGCGTCGAGGGCCTGGAGACCCACCGGGAGGCCCTGGCCCTCCAGACCCCCCTGGCGGTGGCCGTCACGCGCGGCGCCACCGACCTGCTGGTGCGGCTGGGGTGGCAGCCCGGGCTCGTCGATCGGGCGGCGGCGCACTCCGGCTTCGACGCGCTGCGCAGCACCCTCGCCGCCCACCTGGACCGTTCCCCCGACCCCTGCGCACCCGCGCCCTGAACCGCCGACCGAAACCACCGACCGACCCACCGCCGGCACGATCCGCTCGATCCGAACGACCACAAGGAAGGCACCATGGCACAGCAGAGCACCACGCCACCGGAAGGCCCCGTCTACGCGCTCTCCCCGTCCCAGGAGATCGTGTGGCTGCACGAGCAGCTGCTCCCCGGCAGCCGCGCCTACAACTCCACCGCGGCCATCGAGCTGCGCGGCGAGCTGGACGTCCGGGCGCTGCTGGACAGTTGGGAGGAGGTGCTGCGCCGGCACCCCGGGCTCCGGCTGGAGCTCGTCGACCGGGAGGGCGGTCTGCCGGGCCAGCGGGTCAGCGCGAACAGCGTGCCCCGCTTCCGCGAGGTCGACCTCTCGGCGGCCGAGGACCCGGAGGCCGAGTTCGCCGCCCTGGTCCGCTCGGAGGCCGACACGCCGCTGGACACGTACGCCGCGCCGCTGGTGCGCTGGTGCCTGGTGCGGATGGGCCCGGACCACCACCGGCTGGTCCACGTCGAGCACCACCTCGTGCACGACGGCCGGTCCTGGGTGATCGCGCTGCGCGACCTGTTCACCCTCTACCGCTGCCGGCTGCTCGGCACGGAGCCCGTGCTGCCGCGGCCGCGCGGCTACCAGGAGCACCTCCAGGAGTCGGCCCGCACCGCCGACCTGGCGAAGAGCCTGCAGTACTGGCAGGAGGAACTGCGCGGCGCCGCCCACGAGATCGCCCTCCCCGGCCTCGGCCGGCCCGGGGCCGAGCGCCGCCACCACGGCGCCCAGCTGCGCCAGGCCCTCGACCGGCGGCTCGTGGAACGGCTGCACGACCACTGCGCGACCTCCGGGCACACCGCGTTCACGACGCTGCTCACGCTGTTCGCCGAACTGCTGCGCCGGCACAGCGGCCGGGACGACCTCGTGGTCGGCACGGCCACCGCCAACCGCGGGCCGGGCTGGGAGGAGAGCGTCGGCATGTTCGTGAACACCATCCCGCTGCGCCTGCGGCCGGACCCGGCCGGCCCGGCCGACGAGGCGGTGGACGAGGTCACCGACGTGCTGATGCGCGGCCTGCCCCACCAGGAGGTGCCGGTGCAGGAGCTCACCAAGGCGCTGGGCCTGCACACCGACGGCGCCCGCAACCCGATGTTCAACGTCATGTTCAACGCCCACGACACCCCCCTGCCGGTGATCGACGTGCCGGGCCTGGAGGTGTCGCTCGACGAGGCGTTCACCGCGGGGACCACCCGGAGCTTCGACCTCGACGTGGTCCTGATCCCCCACGAACGCACCATCGGCGCGGACGGTTCCCGCCCGGGGAGCGGGATGACGGCGGTGTGGGACTACGACGCCGACGTGTTCCCCGAGGAGTCGATCCGGCTGCTCGCCGCCAGGTTCGAGGAACTGCTGGAGAGCTATCTGGCCCGCCCCGGCGCCCGGCTGGCCTCGCTGGCCGCCGACTCCACCGCGGCCGCCGTCGCGGCCGCCGCCGGGTCCCGCGCCGTCGGGTCCGCGGACCCCTCGGACGACCGGGTCGCCGCCCTGGACCCGTCCCGGCGGGACGGCACGGCCACCGCGCTCGTCAGCGGGGCACTGACCTGGACGTACGCCGACCTCGACCGCGAGGTGACCGCCCTGGCCGACCGGTTGACCCGCGCGGGCGTCACGGCGGGCCGCCCGGTGGCGGTCGTGCTGCCCCGGGGCGCCGGGAGCGTGGTGGCGCTGCTGGCCTGCCTGCGCACCGGAGCGGTGTACGCGCCGCTGTCGCCGGACGACCCGCGCGACCGGCTGGCCCTGCTGCTCGACCGGCTGCGGCCGGCCCTGGTGCTGGCCACCGCGGACAGCGCCCTCGGCCTGCCCGTCCAGGGCCCGCCGGTGGGCCTGCTGGACGCCGCCGAGTTCCCGGCCGCCGCTCCCGGCCGGTCCGTCGAGGACGCGGCCTACGTCATCCACACCTCCGGCTCGACCGGCACCCCGAAGCCGGTGGCGGTCCCCCGCCGCGCGCTGGACACCTACCTGGCCGGCATGGGCGAGCGGCTCGCCCTCACGGCCGCGGACCGGGTGCTGGTGTTCGCCAGGCCCTCCTTCGACCAGAACCTGGAGGACGTGCTCGTCACCCTCGCTGCCGGCGCGGCGCTCGTCCTCCCGCAGCGCGAGGTGCCCACCGCCGACGAGCTGGTCGCGGTGCTCGCCGGCCGGCGGGTGACCGTCGCCAACCTGCCGGCCAGCTACTTCCTGTCCGTCCGGGGCGAGTTGGCCGCGGCACGGCGCGACGGCAGGTGGCAGCCGACGACCGTGGTGGTCGGCGGCGAACGGCTGCCCGTCGACGCGCTGGCCGACTGGGCGCACCCCGGCACCAGGCTGCTCAACGCCTACGGCGTCACCGAGGCCACCGTCACCTCGGTGACCCACACCGTCACCGCCGACGACCTGGTCCGCGGCGGCGACACCCCGCTGGGCACGGAGATCGACGGCACCCGGGTCCTCGTGCTGGACACCGGCCTCGACCCCCTGCCGGACGGCGCCGTCGGTGAACTGGCCATCGCCGGAGGCACCCTGGCGACCGGCTACCTCGACGACGAGCGGACCACCGCGGAGCGCTTCGTCACCCTGCCGGCCCTGGGCGGGCGACGGGTCTACCGCACCGGGGACCGCGGCTACCGCGACCCGGCCGGGCGGATCCACTTCCTGGGCCGCCGGGACAACCAGGTGAAGCTGCGGGGGCACCGGATCGAACCGGAGGAGATCGAGGCGGCGGCCTCCGCCGAACTGGGCGGCCGCTCCTGCGCCGTCGTCCTGCACGACGACCCGGTGGCCGGCCCCGTCCTGACCGGCTTCGTGGCCACGGACGGCCCGCTCGACGAGCGCGCCCTGCACCGGGCCCTGGCCGGCCGGCTGCCGGCGCCGTTCCTGCCCGCCCGGTGGATCGCCCGGGCCTCCCTGCCCACCCTGCCCGGCGGGAAGCCGGACCGGGCCCGGCTGGCCGCGCTGGCGGCCACGGCCGCGCCGGCCGGGCCCGCCGCCCAGGCCACCGGCACCGGCACCGGCCCCGGCACGCAGGACGGCACCGGCTTCACGGGTCCGGGCGAGTCCCTGCTCGCCGAGGGGTGGCGCGCGGTCCTCGGCCACGACCGGTTCACCGCCGACTCGCACTTCTTCCAGGTCGGCGGGCACTCCCTGCTCGCCGCCCAGCTCGTCGCCTGGCTGGAACCCAGGCTGGGCCATCGGCCGCCGCTGCGCACGGTCTTCCGCAACCCGGTCCTCGCGGACCAGGCCCGGGCCCTGGAGGTGGCCGCGTGATGCCGCAGCCCTCCTCCGTGCTGGAACGCAGGCACCACGAGATCACCGCCAGCTTCGAGTCCTTCGTGCGGCGCGAACTGGTGCCGCTGGCCGCCGAGATCCCCGAACCCGTGGACGGCCCGCCCCGGGACCTGCGCGACTACGTCCGCAGGCGGTCCGCCACCCTGGGCTTCTACGGCGCCGAGTACCCCGAGTCCATGGGCGGCGCCGGGATGCCGGTCACCGCCCTGGTGCAGCTCCACCACGCCGCCGGGGCGAGCGGCTGCCCGCTCGCCCCGTACGCCCTGGCCGGGCCGGACGGCCCCAGCTGGCTGCTGACGCACGGCACCGCCCGGCAGATCGAGGAGTACCTCGTCCCGATGGTGCGCGGGGAGAAGCTGCGCTGCCTCGCGATGACCGAGCCCGGCTCCGGCTCCGACGCGTTCGCGATGTCGACCAAGGCCCGGTGGGACGGCGACGACTGGGTGCTGAACGGGCGCAAGACCTTCGTCAGCAACGCCGGACACGCCGACTACGCCATCGTCGTCGCCGACGTGACGGACGGTCCCACCGGGCACGGCGGCGCCACCGCGTTCGTCATGCCGCTCGACCACCCGGGGCTGCGGCGCGGCCAGCAGTACGCCGGCATGGCCGGGGAACCGCTGTTCGAGCTGGTCCTCGACGAGGCGCGGCTGCCGATGGCCGCGGTGGTCGGCGAGTCGGAGGGCATCGGCTCGGCGGTGGAGTACGCCATGGACAGCCTCGCCTACGGGCGGCTGCTGGTCGCCGCCCAGTGCAACGGCATCGCGGAGTTCGCGCTGCGCGAGGCCGTCGGATTCGCCCGGGAACGGCGGGCGTTCGGCCAGGTCATCGGCGGCTACCAGCACGTGCAGGAGCACCTCGTCACCGCCCGGGCAGGCGTGGAGACCGCCAAGCTGCTCACCCTGGCCTGCGCCGAACTGGTCGACGAGGGACTGGAGAGCGGGGGAGAACGCCGCCCTCGCCAAGCTGGTCGCCACCGAGGTCGCCGTGGACGTCGTCGACCGGGCCCTGCAGGTGCACGGAGCCACCGGCTACGTGCGCGGCCACCCCCTGGAGTACCTGTACCGCCACATCCGCATGATGACGATCATCGAAGGGACCTCCGAGGTCCAGAAGGTGATCATCGCTCGCTCCATGGGGCTGGGATGAACGCCCCCGAGACCGGAGGAACCGTGAACCACCGCACACCGGCGACGCCCCGGCGGGCGACCGCCGACCTCAGCATCGTCACCAGCGACCCGGCCGCCGCCGGGCCGGCGCTCCCCGACGCGGCCGACCCCGTGCTCGCCGCCTTCGACGCCTGGGCGCGGCTCGCCCCGGACACCGTGGCCGTGGACGAGCACGGCACCCGGTGGTCCTACGCGCAGATCGGCGCCGCGGCCACCGAGCTGGCCGACGCCCTGCGGCAGCGGGTGCGCCCCGGCGACGTGGTGGGCATGTGCCTGGAACGCTCCGCGCTGCTGGTGGCCGCCACGGTCGCGCTCGCCCGGCTGGGCGCGGTCCAGGTCCTGCTCGGCCCGCGGCCCGCCCCGGGGCGGCTGACCGCGCTCGCCGGGAGCCTGCGCCTCGGCTGCCTGCTGGGCGACCCGGGGGACGGGCTGCCGGCGGACCGCCGTTCGGTCGAGGTGTCCGGGCCCGGCGGGGACGGCGCCACGCGACGGCTGGACGTACGGGTGCCCGTGCCCGGGCCGGGCCCGGAGCCCGCCACCGGCCCCGCGGACCTCCCGTCCGGCACCGGCCCCGCGGACCTCCCTCCGGGCGCCCGGTACGCCGTGCTGACCTCCGGATCGACCGGGGCGCCGAAGGTCGTGCTGGTCGGCGCCCGGTCCCTCGCCCGGGCCGTCGGCTGGTACCGCGGCCGGTCCGGGCTGCGGCCCGGCGAGCGGCAGGGCCTCTTCATGAGCACCGCCTTCGACGCGCACTTCCTGGAGTTGTGGGGCGGGCTGGCCTCGGGCGCCACCCTGGTGGTGGCCCCCGAGGAGGCGCGCAGCGACCCGGCCGCGCTCACCGACTGGTGGCAGCGGTCCCGGCTCACCGCCGCGCTGCTGCCCACCCCGCTCGCGGAGACCGTGCTCGACCGGCCCTGGCCGCCGGGACTGCCGCTGCGCTACCTGTGCATCGGCGGCGACCGGCTCCGGCGCTGGCCGGGGCCCGACGTGACCGCCAGGGCCGACAACGTCTACGGCCCGTCCGAGACCACCATCGCGGCGACCTTCCACCCGCTCGACGGGGAGCCGGCGGACGACCGGTCCGGTCCGCCGCCGATCGGCCGCCCGCTGGGCGGGGCCCGCGCCTTCGTCACCGACGCGGACGGGACGGTCCTCGGCCGCGGCACACCGGGCGAGTTGTGGATCGCGGGACCGACCCTCGCCCTGGGCTACCTCGACCGGGAGCTCACCGGCCGGCGCTTCCCGGCCGCACCGGAGGAAGCCGGCGGCGGCCGGGCGTACCGGACCGGCGACCGGGCGGTGATGCGCGCGGACGGCGTCCTGGAGTTCCTCGGCCGGGTGGACGACCAGCTCAAGATCAGCGGCGTCCGGATCGAGCCGGCCGAGGTCGAGGGTGCCCTGGAGCGCGACGCGCGGGTGAGCCGGGCCGCCGTCGCCTCGCCCGGCGGCGGACGGCTGCTGGCCTTCGTCCTGCCCGCGCCCGGCGCCCGTCCGGACGAGGCGGAGCTGCTGGCGCTGGCCGCGGAGTGGCTGCCCGCGCAGGCCGTGCCCTCCCGGGTCCGGCTGCTGGACGAACTCCCGTACGACGCCAACGGGAAGGTCGACCGGGCGACGCTGCTGGCCGAGGACGAGCGGCGCTGCGCGGTCGAGGCGGAAGCCGCCGAGGCGGCGGAGCAGCTCCCGGACGACCGGGCGTCGGCCACCCGGCGGCGGGTGCTGGAGCACTGCCGCGCCCTGCTGGGCAATCCGGCGCTGATGCCGCACGACAACTTCATCCGGGCCGGCGGAACCTCGATCGACATCGCCCGGCTGCTCGCGGCCCTGGAGCGGGACACCGGGGTCCGGCTCCGGGCGGCGCGGGTCATGCGCCAGCCGGACCTCGCCGCGGTCGCCGCGATGCTCGACGCCGCCGTGTCCGACGCCGCGTCCGACGCCGGGACCGCCGACCGGGACCGCCGACCGGTCCTGACCGCGACCACCCGTCAGGAAGGGGAAGACCGTGAGTGAGACCAGGCAGGACGTCTGGTACAGCTGGAACGACGCGAGTACGGAACACGGGGCGGAGCACGACGGGCACGAGGAGCACGGCGGCAGCGGTACGGGCCTCGTCTTCGACGAGACCCTCCGGGACGGCCTCCAGGCACCGCACGTCCGCAACCCGACGCCGGAGCAGAAGCTCGGCTTCCTGGAGCACATGGTCCGCTCCGGCATCCGGTGCGCGGACCTCGGGTTCCCCGGCTCGGACCCGGCGGCGGCCGAGGAGTGCACGGCCCTGGCCCGGCACATCGCCACCGCCGGCCTCGACCTGGTCCCCGGCTTCGCGGGGCGCACCCACCCGGCGGACATCGGCGCGATCTGCGAGGTGGGCCAGCGGGCCGGGATCGGCGTCGAGGCGTACGCCTTCATCGGCGTCAGCCCCATCCGGCAGTACGTGGAGGACTGGGACCCCGGGCTGATCGAGCGCGCGATCCGCACGGCGGCCGCCGAATGCGCCCGCGGCGGGGCGGAGTTCGTCCTCGTCCTGGAGGACACCGTCCGCTGCACCCCGCAGGTGCTCGCCGGCGTGTACGACGTCGCCGTGGAGACCGGCGTGCGGCGGCTGACGCTGTGCGACACGGTGGGAGCCGCCGTCCCCCGGGGCACGGCGGCCCTGATCCGCTGGACCCGGCGCTACTTCGCCCAGCGCGGCCACACCGTGGACCTCGAATGGCACGGGCACAACGACCGGGGCCTGGCCCTGGTGAACTCGCTCGTCGCGCTGTCCCTCGGCTGTGCCCGGGTGCACGGCACCGTCCTCGGCGTCGGCGAGCGGGCCGGCAACGCGTCGCTCGACCAGATCATCGTCAACCACCGCCTGGACGACGGGCACCCGTACGACCTGAGGGCGCTGCGCGGGTACGTCGAGCACGCGGCCCCACTGCTCGGCGTCGAGATCCCGCGGAACTACCCGGGCATGGGCCGCGACGTCTTCAAGACCAGCGCCGGGGTGCACGCCTCCGCGATCCTCAAGGCCCACCGCAAGGGCGACGAGGCGCTGAAGGACGGCGTCTACGCGGGCGTCCCGGCCCGGCTGCTCGGCCGGGAGCAGGAGGTGCTGGTGGACGCGGCCTCCGGCGCGAGCAGCGTCAAGTACTGGCTGACCACGCACGGTTACCCGGCGGAGGACTCCGACGTGGTCAAGAGGGTGCTGGAGCTGGCCAAGACGCGCCGCACCCCGCTCACCGACGAAGAGATAGGACGGGTCATTGCGACGGGCCACTGACGGGACGCCGACCGCGTCCCCCCGCACGATCGCGTTGCACGGGAACGTGCTGGTCCTCACCGAGGACCCGGAACTGGTCGCCGGGCAGCTGGCCGGCGAGGGCGGACCGACGCCGCAGCGGCTCCTGCGCGAGCCGCTGCGCAACAACGTCTCGACCGACGAGATCATCCCCGGCTGGTGCTGCTTCTGGTACGACGAACGGCTCGGCGACTTCGCGTACCTGGGCCTGCGGGACCGGCGGTTCGGCGAGGGCGCGGTGAAGGCCTTCGCCCCGCAGATCATCGTCAGCGGGGAGGCCAAGGGCTGCGGATCCTCCCGGGAGCACGCGGTGTACGCGGAGAAGTACGCCGGGACGGAGCTGGTCTTCGCCCGCTCCTTCGAACGGATCTACCAGCAGAACTGCCGCAACGTCGGCATCGTCACCTGCGAGGACTTCGACCTCCTCGCCGCCCTGCTGGCCGGGGAGGAACTGCCGCTGGCGGCCTTCACCGGGAGCGCCAACGACGTCGAGCGCGCCGTCATCGACCTCGGCGGGCTGTTCGGCTTCCACCGCCGGACGGCGGACGGGCACGGCACCGGGCCGCTGCCCGCGTTCGCCGGGAGCCGGCCGCTGAACATCGTCGAGAAGATCCTCCAGAGCCGCCTCGCGCCCCGGAACCCGGCGCCGGCCGGCGGCACCGTCCGAGCCGGCGAGTCGTACTTCGTGCGGACGGACGTCAGGTTCTCCCACGAGTACGTGACGCCGATGGCCGCCGGCATGTTCACCCGGGAGTTCGGGGCGGACGCCCCGCTCGCCGACCCGGACTCCTGCTACTTCTTCCAGGACCACCTGTCGCTCGCGGACCAGGTGGTGGCCCGCCGGCCGGGCGGAGCGGACCTGGTCGGCCGGATCCACGACCTCGGTCGCCGGCAGCTGGAGTTCGCCACGGCCGCCGGCGGCCACTTCGTCGGCCCCGCCGCCACCGGCGGGGGCAGCCGGGCGATCTGCCACAACCACATCGTGGAGCACGTCGCCCGGCCCGGGGACGTGATCATCGGCACGGACAGCCACACCTGCACCGCGGGCGCGGTCGGAGCCCTCGCGTTCGGCGTCGGCGCGACCGACATCGCGAGCGCCTGGTACAGCCGGGAGACCCTGGTGAAGGTGCCGGAGGTCCTGCGGATCGAGCTCACCGGGCGGCTGCCGGAGGGCGTGTGCGCCAAGGACCTCATGCTGGGCCTGCTGGCGCACCCGATGGTCGAGGGCAGCCGGACGCTGGGCAGGGTCCTGCTGTTCACCGGTCCGGGATGCGCCGGGCTGAACACCGACGAGCGCGCCACGCTGTGCAACATGGCCGTGGAGGCCGGCGCGATGACCGCGCTGTTCGAACCGGACGAGGTGACGCGCGAGTTCCTGGCCGGGCGCCCGGGGGCGCCGGTCACCGACGGGGAGGTCCCCGGCGGGCCGGTCCTCGACGGGCCGCTCCTCGCCTCCGACGAGGGGGCCCGCTACAGCGCGGTGGTGGCCGTCGAGCTGGCGGGTATCGAGCCGATGGTGGCGCTGCCCGGGGACCCGCGCAACGCCGTCCCGCTCGGCTCGGTGCGCGAGCCCGTCCCGGTGGACAAGGTGTACGGCGGCTCGTGCACCGGCGGCAAGGCGTACGACATGGACATGTACGCCCAGGTGTTCGCGCTGGCCCGGGACCGGGGACTGACGGTGCCGCCGGGGGTGGAGGCGTACATCCAGGTCGGCAGCGAGTCGGTGATGAGGTACGCCGTCGACCGCGGGTACACCGACCTGTTCGCGGCCGTCGGGGTGCAGGTGCTGCCACCGTCCTGCGGGGCGTGCATCAACGCCGGCCCCGGCGTCTCCGAGCGGGCGGACCAGGTCACCGTCAGCGCCCAGAACCGCAACTTCCCCGGGCGTTCCGGGCCGGGCCGGGTCTACCTCGCGTCGCCGTACGTGGTGGCCGCCACGGCGATCGCCGGACGCCTCAGCTCCGTCGAGGCCCTGTTCGGCGACTCCGTCGGGGCGCAGCTCGGCCCGGAGCCGCGGTCATGAGGATCGCGGTGGTGCCCGGCGACGGGATCGGCAAGGAGGTCGTCCCGGCGACCCTGCCCGCCCTGACGGCGGTCAGCGAGGCGTTCGGCCTCGGCCTCACCTACGACGTCCTCGACTGGGGCGCGGACCGCTGGCTGGCCACCGGCGTCGGCCTGCCGCCCGGGGCGCTCGACCGCCTCTCCCGGGACTACGGCGCCGTCTACCTGGGGGCGCTCGGCGACCCGCGCATCCCCGACATGGCCCACGGCCGGGACATCCTGCTCGGGCTGCGCCGGGGCCTCGACCTCTGCGTCAACCACCGGCCCATCGTGCTGGAGCACGGGGTCGTCGACCTCTACCGCGAGAACACCCAGGGGCTCTACGCGGGCGTCGGCGGGTCGGTCGCCCGCTCGGGGGCCGTCACGGTGGCGATCGACGAGTGCGTCTACACCCGGGAGACCGTCGAGTCGTTCGTCCGCTACTGCCTGGCCCGGCTGCACGCCGCGGGACGGCGCCGGGCCACCCTGGTGCACAAGTCCAACGCGGTGCCGAACACCGGGCGCCTGTGGCAGGACGTCTTCCGCCGGGAGCTCCGCGCCTTCCCCGGCCTGGCCGGCTCCGAGGAGTACGCGGACTCGTTCTGCTACCACCTGGTGCGCGACCCGAGCCGGTACGAGGGGGTGCTCGCTCCCAACCTCTTCGGGGACGTCATCAGCGACATCGGCGCCGCCCTGGCCGGCGGGCTCGGCCTCGCGCCGAGCGCCAGCATCTGCCCGGACACCGGGTTCGCCCTGTTCGAACCCGTCCACGGCAGCGCCCCCGACATCGCCGGGACGGGGACGGCCAACCCGTACGGCGCGGCGATGTCCCTGGTCCTGCTGCTGGAGCACGCCGGCCACCGGGCCGCGGCCGAGGTGTTCCGCTCCTGCCTGGTGGAGGCCGCCGCCGGACCGGCGGCGACGCCCGACCTCGGCGGCGGCGGAACCACCCGGCAGTTCATGGCCGAGGTGACGGCGCTGCTCGAACGGCGCCTGCCGGCCGCACCGCCCGCGGTCGCCGGCCCGGGCACCGACTGAACGACGGAACGACTGAACGACTGAACAACCGGATGACGGAACGACCGTACGACGATCGGAGAGTCATGACACCCCCCTCGGCCCGCGTGCCGCCGCCCGCCCTGGTGGAGCCGCCCGTCCTGGCCGGCGGATCGGCCATCCACGAGGCCCTCGCCCTCACCGGCAGGCCCGACGTGATCTCCTTCGCCGGCGGACTCCCCGCCACGGAACTGATCGACGCCGACAACCTGCGCGCCGCCTACGACCGGGTGCTGAGCGAGTCCCCGGGCCGGGCCCTGCAGTACGCCGGCTCGGACGGCGACCCCGGGCTGCGCGCGGCGATCGCGGCCCGGCTCTCCCGGCAGGGCCTGCCGACCCGCCCGGACGACCTGCTGATCACCACCGGGGCGCAGCAGGCCCTGGCCCTGCTGGCCACCACGCTGCTGCGCCCCGGGGACGTGGTGGCCGTGGAGGACCCCACCTACCTCGCGGCCCTGCAGTGCTTCGCCTACACGGGCGCGAAGGTGGTGCCCGTCCCCTCGGACGACGGGGGGATCGTCGTCGAGGCGCTGGAGCGGGTGGTGGCCACCGCGCGGCCCAAGCTGCTCTACCTCGTCCCCACCTTCCGGAACCCGACGGGGCAGACCATGGCGGGAGGCCGCCGGAGGGAGGTGGCACGCCTCGCGGCGGAGCACGGGTTCCGGATCGTGGAGGACGACCCGTACGGCGAACTGCGCTTCCGCGGCGCCCCGGTGCCGTGGATCGCCGCGCAGCCGGAGGCGGCGGACCGGACCGCTCTGCTGGGCAGCCTGTCCAAGACGATCGCACCGGGCCTGCGGCTGGGCTGGCTCCGCGCACCGGGGACGCTGCGCCGCGCCTGCCTGTTGGCGAAGCAGGCGCTCGACCTGCACTCCTCGACCGTCGACCAGGCCGCCGCCGCGCGGTACCTGGCGGACCACGACCTGGACGCGCACCTGGTGTCGGTCCGCGCGGCGTACCGGGAGCGCTGTGCGACGCTGCTGGCCGCACTCCCGCGGGTGCTGCCCGCGGGCAGCACCTGGAGCCGGCCGGACGGCGGGATGTTCGTCTGGGCCCGGCTGCCGACCGGTCACGACACCGGTGCGCTGCTGCGCGACGCCGTCGCCAAGGGGGTCGCCTACCTGCCGGGCGCACCCTTCCACGCCGGTCCCGCGGACCCGGGGACGATGCGGCTGTCCTTCGCCGCCCACCGCCCAGAGGTGATCGAGGAGGGCGTCGGCCGGCTCGCCGACGTGCTCGCCGGCACGGGCTGAGCCGCGTCCCCGTCCCCGTCCCCGTCCTGTCCCGTCCCGTCCCCGTTCCCTGACCGCGCCCCGCCCGGGCGCCGGAGCCACCGGACCACCGAACCCCCGCTCCCCCACCGCCCGAGTCGCGGCGGGGGGCCGGGGGTTCGGTGTCCGACGCGCGCGGCGTGTGACGCGCGGCGTGTGACGCGCGCTGACGGAGGGCCGTCGTGCCGACTGACGCACCGGCACCCGGGCGGCAGGGAAACGTCACTGTTCGGACACAGGGGGGCTCCTAGTGTGCGGAACACGCGGTGCCGGAGGACGCATCCCGGCACCCGCCCGCCCACCATGTGACAGGGGACCGGAATGACTCACCGACCGACGGCCACCATGACCGGCGAGGCCACCGTGCGCGGCACGGCCCGCCTGCGCCGCGCGACCACCACGACCGTCACGACCACCACGGCCGCCACCGCCACCACCCGCGGCGCGACCGCGACCCGGTCGGACCTCCTCGGCGTGATCATGAGAGAGCACCGGGACGCCCTCCTGGCCTACGCGGAGCGGATGACCGGGGACCACGGGCTCGCCGAGGACATCGTCCAGGAGACCGCCGTGCGCGCCTGGCGGAACATCGACCGCCTCGTCGGCCTGGAGGGTTCGGTGCGCGGGTGGCTCTTCACCGTCACCCGGCACCTGGTGATCGACTCGGTCCGCCGGCCGCACGCCCGTCGGGAGGTGGTGGGCTGCTCGCACGAGGAGCCGTCCGTACGGCGCGAGGCCGCCGACGCGGTGCGCGACGGCACCGAGTCGGTGCACGACGTGCTGCTGGCCCGGCTGTTGCTGCGGCGGCTGTCGCCGGAGCACCGCGCCGTCCTGGTCCACATCTACCTGTGCGACCGCACCATCCAGGAGACCGCCGGCATCCTCGGGGTACCGCTCGGGACGGTGAAGTCCCGTCAGCACCACGCGTTGCGCAAGTTACGGGCCGTGGCCGGGCCCAGGGCCGCCTGAACCGACGCCCGCCGGAGGGTCAGGGCGCCGCGAACCGGGCGCCCGACTCCAGCGCGGTGGTGAGGCGTCGGCGCAGGGCGGCCGCTCCGGGGCCCCCGCCCGCCTCCCGCAGGAGCGCCGCCAGGGCGGGCCGCTCGGCCGCGATCCACCGGGCGGCGCCCGTCCGGTCGTCGAACCGCTGGGGGCGGACCCCGGCCCGCGGGGGCGGCAGCGGCACACCACTGCCGCCGTCCCCGTCGCGGTCGCTGCCGCGGTCACCGTCGCCTTGCGGCACGAGCAGGGCGGCCGCGGCGGCCGCGCTGTGCAGGTAGTACTCGGACAGCCGGGCCCGGGCCTCGGCCAGGGCGTCGTCCCCGTCCACGCAGTGGGCCAGTTCCGCCGCGCGACCGCGCAGCAGCCCGTGGCAGGCGTACCGGCCGGGAACCCGTTCCACCGCCATGCTGCGGTCCACGAGTTCGGCCAGGTGCACCCGGGCCGACCACGGATGAGTACCGGTCAGACTGGTGACGACGGGCAGCGAGAAGTCCGGCCCCGGATACAGGCTGAGCAGCCGGAACAGGGCCGCCGCGCCACTGCTCAGCGTGTCGTAGCTGCGGGAGAAGACGCTGCGGAGGTCGGTGCGGGCGTCGTGGCTGGAGAAGGCCACCAGGCTGTCCCGGTTGTCGCGGAGCTCCTGGGCGAGCGCGCCGAGCGGGAAGTCCGGGCGCGTCAGGGCGCGGGCGGCGACCACGGCCAGGGCCAGCGGGAGCCCGCCGCACAGGCCGACGATCTCCTCCGCCGCCGCCCGCGCCTCCGCGACCCGGTCCGCGCCCAACCGGTGTTCGAGCAGTTCCAGGCCCTCCGGCCCGGTCATCGGAGCCAGCGCCAGCAGCCGGGCGTCGTCGGTGACGGCCAGCCCCTCCAGTCGGCTGCGACTGGTCACGACCGTCAGGGATCCCGGGGCGCCGGACAGCAGCGGACGCACCTGCTCGCAGTCCCTGGCGTCGTCCAGGACGATCAGCAGCCGACGGCCGGCCAGCGTCCGGCGGTAGCGCGCGCCCAGTTCGGCCGTGCTCGCGGGCGCCGGGTCCGGGCGGGCGCCGAGCGCGCCGAGCACCTCGGTCATCGCGGCGGCGGGGGTGAGCGGCGGCTGCGCGCTGTGGTGGCCCCGGAGGTCGACGTGGATCTGCCCGTCGGGGAAGCGCCCGGCGACCAGGTGCGCCCAGTGCAGGGCCAGCGTCGACTTTCCCACGCCGGCCATCCCGCAGACGGCCACGGTGGTGGGCGCCGGGGCCTGTCCGCCCTCCGGGGTGAGCGCCTCCAGGCAGTGGTCCAGGACCGGACGGCGGCCCGCGAAGGGCAGGTGCACCGGGGGCAGTTGGGCGGGCCGCACCACCGGACCGGCGGCCCGCTCCGGCCCGTCCGCCGGCCGTACGGCCTGCCGGCGCAGCACCTGCTGCCGGGCGGCACGCAGACCGGGCCCCGGCTCGACCCCCAGTTCGTCGGCCAGGGTGCGCCGGATGCTCTCGAACTGCTGGAGCGCCTCGACCTGACGGCCGGTCGCGGCCAGCGCGGCGACGATCCGGGAGTGCAGCGCCTCGTCGAAGGGGTGGCAGTCGACGGCCCGGCGCAGCGCCGTCAGGACCTCGTCGGTCAGCGCGGGCGCCGAGGCGAGGACCACGTCGGCGGCCTCCTTGGCGGTCGCGACGTACTCGTGCCCCGCCGCGGTGAACAGCGGGTGCTGCGCCACGGGCGTGCCGGCGGCGATGGTCGGCCCGTGCCACAGGCCCAGTGCCGCCACGAAGTCCTGCGCGCCCCGTTCGGCGGCGCCGGCCCGGACGGCCTGCTGCGCCTGCGCGCGCAGGGCGCGGAAGCGGAGCAGGTCCGAGGCGGAGGTGTCCACCAGCAGCCGGTACCCGTCCGCGGCCCGCACCAGGTGCTCCGCCTCGGTGCGGCTGCGCAGGCCCGGCTCCAGGGTCCTTCGCAGCGCGCCGATGTGACGGTGCACCACGTTGACGGCGCTGGGCGGCGGATCGTCGTCCCAGAGGATGTCCACGGCCTCGCTCAGGGTGATCGGCCCGGGCGCCCGGAGCAGCAGCAGTGCGAGCAGCGCCAGGCGCTTGGGAGGCCCCAGTTCCAGTTCCGTGGTGCCGCGGGTGGCCCGCACGGCGCCGAGGATCGAGTAGCGAACCGGTGCGTCCATCTCGGGTTGACCTCGCAGTCCTTCCGCGTCCCGCCGGGGTGAGCAGCGGCCCCCTCCATAACCATTCTGGGGGGTTATTCATTCGTGACCGTCTCACCCCCCGGTGCCCACTGTCAAGCCGCCCCCGTCGCCGGCGTCCGCCCCGGGCCAACGGCGGAGCGCGCTCGGGGACCCGGGCCGCCGAACCCTCGTTGTTGCGAGGTGCCACGACCGCCGGACGGGCCCGAGGATGGCGGTGGCGGCTCCCGACCGAGTGCCGCCGACCGGAAGAGGGGGAAAGACGTGGGCAACCGCGTTCGCGTCCGGTGGCGGTCCGGGCTACTGGCCGTCGTCCTGGGACTCGTGCTCACGGCGTTCGCCGCCGGAACGGGAACCGCCGCCGGAACGGGAGCCGGAACGGCCGCCGCCCAGCCGGCGCCGCCGCTGTTCCAGATGCCGTTCCCGTGCGGGACGACCTGGGAGCTGGACACCTACGGCGAGGAGCACAGCCCGGCGCTGGACATCGTGGTGGAGCACAACACCGGGTCCGACGGCCTGCCGGTGCTGGCCTCCGCGGCGGGCACGGTGGCCGCCACCTACTGGGACGACGGCTCGGGCAACACCGTCCAGATCAGCCACGGCAACGGCTGGTTCACCGCGTACTACCACCTGATGGACGACCCGGCCACGTTCGTGAAGAAGGGCGATCCGGTGCTGCCCTCGACCCGGATCGGCCGGATCGGCAGCACCGGCGGCACCGACTGGGCGCACCTGCACTACGAGCAGCGCTACGCGGCGACGGGCGACTTCACCTACGAGAAGGACCGGGTGCCGGTGCGCTTCGACGGCGTGGAGTACAGCGGCCTGAACCGGCACTGGCCGAGCGTCACCAGCCGCAACTGCACCGGCGGCCCGGCCCCGGCCTGGCAGGACTGTCCGACCGGCCAGGTCTGCTTCTACTCCGGCCCCGACGGCACCGGCACGGTCTGCCGCTCGGCCGTCGACGATCCCGCCAGCACGTGCGGGCTGCGCCGGTCGTACTTCAACAACGGGACGGAGCAGCCGGGCTACGACCACGTCCAGGTGTCGTTCCGCGAGGGCGGTGGCCAGTGCCTGCACTTCGGCTGGGCGGAGGGCCGGGGCAACTTCCCGGACGGCGGCCGGACGGTCGACGCCTTCCGCTGGCGCGGCGAATGCTGAGCCGGCGCTCCGCCGGCAGGACGCCTCCGTACCGGTGGTGACCGATCGTTACGAGAACGTTTGGTTCCGCTCGCTACCCTTTCCCCGCACCGCAGACGGGGGAAGGGAAGCGGCATGTACAGCATCATCGTGGTGCCCGGGCCCGGCATGGCTCCGGGCGACCGGTTCCACCTGGCACCGGGGCAGACCCTCCGATTCGGCCGGGCCGCCGCGGCGGACGGAGCACCCGGCCTGGGCATCCCGCACAGCGGCGTCTCGCGCACCGCCGGCGAGATCGGCGCCACCGGCACGTACTGGACGCTCAGCAACCTCAGCCGCACCTCCACCTACGTCGTGGAGAACCCGGAGGGCGCGGGCGAGCACATCAAGGTCGCACCGGGCCGGCTGGCCGCGCCCGTCCCGTTCGAGTTCGCCCGGGTGGTCCTGCCCGCCGGGTCCGAGCTGCTCGCCCTCGACGTCTGGGCGCCGCGCCACGACTACGCCGACCGGGACGCGCCGGCCGGGTGGGACACCTCCGGCGGCCTCGGCGGCGAACCCACCCTGCTGGCGTTCCCGCTCGACCACTCCAAGCGGTACTTCCTGGTGCTCACCGCACTCTGCGAGCCCAGGCTGCGCGGCGATCCGCACGCCCCGGCGCCCACCGTCGACCAGGTCGTCGAGCGGCTCCGGCCGCTCTGGCCGTCCGCCAACCGCGCCGCCGTCCAGTGGAACATCGACTACCTGGCCGTCAAGCTGCGCCTCAAACCGGCCCCGGACACCGCGATCTCCGGTCCGCGCCTGGTCGGCAAGAAGGACGCGCTGGCCTCCCTCGCCCTGCGTTTCGACCTGGTCCGCGAGGACGACCTCGCCCTCCTCGCCCCCGGGACCGCGCGGCGAGCCTGCCGCCCGGGCCCTGCGGGGCGCTGACCGTCCCCGAGGGCCACCGGATCGGCGCGTGGCGGGTCGGCCGTCTGCTCGGCAACGGCGCCTTCGGCAGTGTGTACCCGGCCCGCCGGGCCCTCCCGCGAGCCGGCCTGCCGTCGCGCGCCGCGCTCAATTCTGCCCACCGGCGCCTGACGGACCGGCGGGCCCCCCGGGGCGATCGGCCAGGTCGAAGGTCGTGATCGTCCGGAACGCGTGGCTCGGTCCGCGGTACGGGCCCCGGTGGTAGCCGAGGGCCGTCCTCCTGCCGGTCAGCCGTCGGCGGTGACCGTGCCGGTCACCGCCGACGGTGTCGGGCAGCGGCTCGTCGCGCTGCTCACCCAGGGGTCCGGAGCGGTCAGAGGCCCCTGGTGTCGGTCGGTGCCGCCTCACCGAGCACGGCGAGGGTCAGCACCTTGCCGGAGATGCCCCAGCCGCCGTCGGCGACCTCCTCGACCAGCACCATGGTGTTGTTCCGGGCGCGCTCGCCGTAGAGCTCGACGTACAGCTCGGTGACGCGGGTGACGATCTCCTCCTTCTGCTCCGGGGTGAGGGTCTTCTCGGGGACCTTGAAGTTCGCGAAAGGCATGGCCGGCTGTTCCTGCTCTCAAGGGGACGTCATGGAAGGGGATGAGCACCGCTGACTCCAGTGGTGGACGCGGCAGGGCCGCGGTCCCGCCGCCGCCCTGCTGCGACCTCAACGATCGGCCGGTCCCCCGTCCCCAGCCAGGGTGGCGTCCACCCAGGGGGTGCCACCCCCTGGCTACGGCCCGGCGCGCACGCGACCATCAAGGGGTGAACCTTCCAGAACTCGGCGCCTTCCTCCGGACGCGCCGTGACCGCATCCGCCCCGCCGAGGTCGGTCTCTCCCCAGGCCCGCGCCGGCGCGTTCCCGGGCTGCGCCGAGAGGAGGTCGCCCAGCTGGCAGGGCTGTCAGCCGACTACTACACCGAGCTGGAACGCGGTGGTGGAAAGCACCGCGTACAGCCCTCGACCCAGACCCTGGCCGCCCTGGCCCGGGCTCTGCGTCTGAACGGCGACGAGCGCGACCACCTGTTCCGCCTGGCCGAACGGCCGATCCCGCCGTCGGCCCACGGGCCGTCGGCACACGTGCAGCCCGCGTTCCTCGGACTCCTGGACAGGCTGTCCGACACCCCGGCGCGCGTCATCACCGACCTGCACGAAACCCTGGTGGAGAACGACCTGGCGCTGGCCCTGCTCGGCGCGTCCCCGGCACACCGCGGCCCGGCGGCGAGCTTCGTGTACCGCTGGTTCACCGATCCGCAGGCACGCGAGAGGTACCCGCTCGAGGACCACCCGCACCACTCCCGGGTGTTCGTGGCCGACCTCCACGCGGCGGCCGCCCGACGCGGCAGGGACGCGGAGGTCACGAAGATGGTCGCCGTGCTGTGCCACCGGAGCCCGGAGTTCGCGGCCCTCTGGAACACCCGTGACGTCGCGGTGCGCCGCATGGACCACAAGAGGATCGTCCACCCCGCGCTCGGCGTCATCGAACTCGACTGCTACAGCCTCCTCAGCGAGGACGGACGCCAACGCCTGCTGTGGTTCACCGCACCGCCCGGAAGCCGGGGTGCCGAACAGCTGGAACTGCTGTCCGTCATCGGGACCCAGGACCTCGGCGTCACCGGGGACCCGGCCCCGGAGAGGGTGCCCGCGGCCGAGTCCGGACCGCAGCGCTGACCCGCGCCGGAGACAGGGGGCCGTGTCTCGTACTGCGGGTGCGCCGACGTCCCCACCGGTGCATCGGTCATCCCCTGTCAGCGCATGCCTCCGCCTCCGCCAGGTACCGTGCCACCGGCCCCAGCGTCAGCAGCCCGCTCGCCCCGCCCGCGTGTTCGGTGCGGGCGGCGCGCAGGGCTGCGGCCGCGCGGGCGGCGACCGGGCGCTCGCCGAGGCGGGCGGCGGCGTGGGCGGTCAGGCACCAGAGCGCTTCCTGCATGTGGTCGGGGGGTGGTACGGGCGCCGAGGTGAGGGCGGTCCGGGCGTCCTCGGCGCGGTCGCGGGCGAGCAGCACCAGCGGCTGGGTCCAGGAGCGGTAGGGGCCCCAGTCGAGAGCGGGGTCGGTGGGTGCGGGACGGCCGTGCAGGAGGCGAAGGCCCAGGAGGGCGAGGGCGAACAGGCCCCGGTGCAGTCCCGGCATGCCCGCCGTCGCGGCGAGGGCGTCCTCGGCGGCGCGGTAGTGCGCCGCGGCGGTGGCGGCGGTCGGTCCGCCCGGTTCGGTGCTGCGGGCGGCCGTGGCCCGGGCCCGGAACCAGGCGGTGAGGACGGGGACGAGGGAGGCCTCGGTGCTGACGGCGAGCCGCTCGGCGGCCTCGGCGTGTGCGGTCGCGGCGTCGAGGTCGCCGAGGGCGGAGGCGGACTGCAGGCGGATGAGCCGGCCGAGCACGGCGAAGTTCGGCAGTTCGTGCCGGGTGGCCAGGTCGAGGATCTCGGCGCCGGTCACGTCCCGGGCCGCCGCGAGCCCGGGCCGGGTGAAGGACTGGAGGAACACGCCGTTGAGGGCGAACACCAGCAGCGCCGGGTCACTCAGTTCCCGGGCCAGTGCCTCCGCTTCGCGCGCCGCCCGTGCGGCGCGGGTGAGCGCGGTGCCGGACAGATCGGCGCTGCGGCTCTCGACCGCGACGGTGGCCAGCAGGCGGGCGCGCAGTTCGGCGGGGCCGCCGGGGCCGAGCGCGGTGAGCGTGCGCTCGGCCGCCTCCACCACGGCGCGGGACTGCTCGGGGTCGTCGGCCCGGCTCCAGAGGGCGGGCACGTCGTAGGCGCCGATGACGCGGGCGGTCAGGGCGACGTCTCCGGTGCGCTCCGCCGCCTGGACGGCGGCGAGGCGGTCGCGCCGCGAGTGGACGAGGGCGTCGCCCCCCGCCAGGGCCAGGGTGCGGGCCAGCTCGACGGTGGTGCGCGGGCCGAAGCGGGTGGCGGTGGTCCACACGGTGCGCGGGGGCTGGAGCGTCGTGGCCCCGTGGAGGATGTCCGTCTCCAGGCGCCGCAGGTCGGGGCCGGGGTCGAGCCCGAGCTGGTCCACCAGCATCGTGCGGGCGCGGCGGAGGGTGGCCAGCGCGTCCGCCTGACGGCCCGCCCGGTGCAGTGCGCGGGCCAGCAGTCCCCAGGCCGGCTCGCGCCAGGGGTGTTCGGTGACGTGGGCGCCGAGTTCGGCGACGAGCTCGGCCCCTGAACCCGCGTCGAGCAGGAGGAGGGCGCGCACTTCCGTCGCCTCCAGCCGCAGTTCCTCCAAGCGGGTCTGCTCGCGCCGGGCCCACGCGGAGCCGGTGACGTCGGCGTAGGCGGGGCCGCGCCAGGCCCCGAGGGCCGCTTCGAGGTCGGTCAGCGCATCGGGCGCGCTCCTGGCGCGGGCCAGGGCGTCCTCGAACCGGTGGGCGTCCACGTGGTCACGTGGCAGGCGCAGCGCGTAGCCGGGGCCTTCGGTGACGAGGACGCGCGGTGGGGTGCGGGGTGGCCGCTCGGGTTCGAGGGCGCGGCGCAGCGCGGCGACGAACGTGCGCAACGCCCCGACGGCGCGGTCCGGCGGCTCGGCCCACAGGTCGTCGACGAGGGTGTCGGTGGCGACCATCCGTCCCTCGGCGGCGACGAGCCGGGCGAGCACCTCGCGGTGGCGGGGCCCGCCGAGGTCGACCGGGGTGCCGTCGTCGTGGAAGGCCCGCACGGCACCGAGTACGTCGATTCGCATGCCTTCCATCTTCCGCGTCACGGGACCGCGACGTCGACGCGTACTGATCGGCTGCTGATCGCCGTCGCCCATGCTCGTTCCGTCAGTCCTCGGACCGGGGCTTTCGCCGGTCCGACCCCAGGAAGGAACCCTTCATGACGCTCGCCATTCCCGGCTTCGACCGTCTCCGCCTGCCCGGTGCGGACGGCGTGGAGCTCGCCGCCTCCGTCGGCGGCAGCGGCAGCCCGGTCGTGCTGCTGCACGGCTTCCCCCAGACCCACCTGATGTGGCGGCACGTCGCCGAGCGGCTCGCCGAGGAGCACACGGTGATCTGCCCGGACCTGCGCGGCTACGGCGCCAGCGACAAGCCGGCGGCCACCGGACCCGAGGTGTACTCCAAGCGCACCATGGCCGCCGACGTCGTGGCCCTGGCGGCGGCGCTCGGCCACGAGCGCTTCGCCCTCGTCGGCCACGACCGCGGCGCCCTGGTCGCCTTCCGGGCGGGCCTGGACCACCCGGAGACCGTCACCCACCTGGGCATCCTCGACGTCGTGCCGACGCTCGACATGTGGAACGTGCTCCACGGCGTCCCGGCGGCGGTCGGCTACCACCTCTTCCTGATGGCGCAGCCGCCGGGGCTGCCGGAGACGATGATCGCCAACAGCGCGGACGCGTTCTTCGGCTCGTTCCTCGACGCCTGGGCGAACGACCCGGCCGCCGTGCCGGCGGAGGTGCGCGCCGAGTACCTGCGGGCGAGCGCCGCGGCGGTGCCGTCGATCGTCGCGGACTACCGGGCCTCGGCGGGCGTCGACGTCCTGCACGACCAGGCGGACCTGGACGCCGGGTCGCAGCTGGCGATGCCCGTGACCGTGGTCCAGCAGGACTGGGGCGCCCAGCTGGGCTACGACGCCGCCGCGGTGTGGCGGGCGTGGGCGCCGGACCTCGACCACCGGCTGACCCGGGCGGGGCACTTCATGGCCGAGGAGGCGCCTGACGAGATCACGGAGGCGATCCGCGACCTGCTGGTTCGCTGATCCCTCCACCCGGGCCGCGGGAAGCGGCGGGCGAGCCGAGCGCCCCCGGCGCCGGACGGGCACTGGACGGGCGCCGCGATCCGGCGATCCGGGTGGACGAGGGGCCGAGGCGTGGGCGGGGCGGGGCGGCCGGTGGGCGCCCCGCCCCGCCCCGCCCACGCGGTCAGGCCATCTCGACGTAGCGGTGGACCCGGTCGAAGCGCCGGGCCGCCGCGTCCTGGCGGCGGATCACCCAGTGGGCCGTGCCGGAGTCCAGTTCCGTGACGTCGTCGCCGCACCTCCAGGTGGCCAGGAGGCACCAGTCGTCGGCGCCGTCTCCGGGAGCCGTGCCGCCGTGCTCGGAGGGGCCGGCCTCCTGGGGATCACGGGCGTCGTGGACGGGGTCGTTCTGGGGCGAGACCGGATGGCCGCCGATCTGCAGGTCCCAGGGAGGACGGTGGCCGCCGCCGTGCGCCCAGGCGTCGGCGAGCTCGTCGGCGAGTTCGAACTGCTCGTCCTCGGGGAACTCGCCCCATCGGTCGAGGGCGAAGCTCTCCGGCATCGGCGCGCTCGGCTGGTGCCACACGGTGCGGAGTTCCCGCGGCCGGTACGGCCCGCGCGCGCCGTGTTCGCCGTGTTCGACGGGGCTCGGGGCTGTCGGGGTACCGGCGGGGACGTACAGCACCGCGTCGGGCACCTGCCGCCCGATGCCCTGCACCTCCACGCCGGAGAAGAGGAGCAGGTGGCCGTCGGCGGGCAGCGGGAGGCCGGTCGCGCCCGGCGGGAGGGCGGCGAGGTCGACGGAGGCCACGAAGGGCTCGGACGGCCTCGGCACGCCGTGCGGCAGCAGCGGTTCGCCGCCGATCCGGGCCACGACGGGACCGTCACCGCCCTCCGCCAGGTACACCGCCGGACGGGCGATGCGGATCCATTCCTCCACCTCCTCCGACGGCAGGCCGTGGGATGCCGCCTCGGCCCGGAAGCGGTTCGCTCTGTCCATGCTCGCGTCGGTCACCGGGCGGTCCTGACGGGCTTGAGGAGGGGCAGTGGCACGGGTCGAACTCCCTTGCAGACACGGAGGTTTGGCTTCGACAGCCCCGACGGCCCCGATGGCCGCGAGGCGTGGGGCATGGGGCGGGCGGGGCCGCCCGTCGATCATGCAGTGGGGCACCCGTCCGACGCGATAGGGCTTGCCATTCTGGCAAGCTCGCCGGACGAGCGGTGGAGCGGTACGGCCGGAAGGAGCGGGACAGGTGGCAGTCGACGACGTGGACGGCACGCTGGCCACGATGGGGCCCCGGTTGCGGGCCGCGCGCGAGCACCACGGGCTGACGCTCACCGGGGTCAGCCTCACGACCGGCATCTCGGCCAGCACGCTGTCCCGGATCGAGACCGGTCGGCGCAGACCCACCCTGGAGGTGCTGCTGCAGCTGTCGAAGGAGTACGGCGTCTCCCTGGACGAGCTGGCCGGCACCGAGCCCGCTCCGGCGGCCGAGCCGCGCGCCAGGGCGCCGCTGAGCTTCGGCGACGACAAGACGGTGCTGCCGCTGACCCGGTACGTCGGCGGCCTGCACGCCCACAAGCACGTCCTGCCCGCCGTCGAGGGCCCGCCCGCGCGGCCCCGTCAGCTCTCCCACGACGGCCACGAGTGGCTCTGCGTCCTGTACGGGCGGCTGTGGCTCGCCCTCGGCGACCAGGACCTCGTCCTGGTCGCCGGGGACGTCGCGGAGTTCGACACCCGCACCCCGCACGGAGTGGCGAACGCCGGCCCCGGCGGCCCGGTCGAGTACCTGGTCATGTTCGGACCGCAGGGCGAGCGGCTGCGGCAGCGCACCCCACCGGCCCCCGCTCGCTGGACCGGTGACCGGAAGGCGGCTGCGCGGTGACGGCCCGCAGCGCGGTGCGAGCCGGCGGCCGGCGGCGGCGGGCAACGGCCTCCCGGCCCGCCGCCGTGCGGCGCGCGACGGGCCGGGAGGGGCGGCACCGGGCCGACGTCAGTCCTTGTGCCGGAAGGACGCCTTCTCCACGGCCTCGGTGTCGGCGCGGAAGCGGGACCACGTACCGGGGTCGAGTTCGAGGGCGTCGAGGAGGTACGCGGTGACGGCGTCGGCGACGAGGGCGACCCGGTCGGCGTCCGGGTCGGTGGTCTCGCTCACGGCCTCCCCGGCGATGCCGCCCAGGGTGTGCTCTCCGCCGGGGACCACGAGGAGGCGCTTGGGAGCGGGGCTGAGGTCGAAGGCGTCGAGGAACCAGTCCGGTCCCCGCGTGGACATCCTCGACTGGTCCCTGTCGCCCGCGATGACGAGCGCCGGCGTGGTCATGGTGGAGTAGTCCGGCCTCATGAACGGCAGGTGCTCGACGGCGAACGGCGTGAGCGAGTCGCCCGTGCCGGTCGCCGCGATGAGCACGCCCGCCTTCACTCCGCCGTGGGAGAAGTCCTCGCCCGCGACGCCCTGGGCGTCGAACACCCGGGCGCCCAGCAGGGCGCCGACGGTCTGGGCGCCCCAGGAGTGTCCGACGAGGGCGACCCTCGTCCGGTCGGCACGGTCGATCAGGTCGCCCGCCTCGGCCAGGACGGCGTCGAGGTGGTCCAGCACGCCGTGGAGATCGGCGATGCGCACCCGCCAGATTGTGCCGAAACGCGGATCGTCGAAACCTATCGCGTTGCGGCGCGAGTCCAGGTGGGTCGGCTGCACGACGACGAAGCCGGCGGCGGCCCATCGGTCGACCAGCGGCTGGTAGCCGTCCATCGACCACGCGTTGCCGTGGGAGAACACGATGACCGGCAGGTCGCGGCCCTCGGCCGGTGCCGTCACCTTGACCTGCAGGGGCACCGCCCGCTCACCGACGGGGACGGTGACGGGCTTGATCGCGACGGTCTTCTTCGGGTTCTTCGGGGAGTGGGCAGGAGGGAACATGTGCGGACTTCCTGTCGGCGAGGCGCGTGCCGCATACTTGGCGGAACGACGTTCCGCTCACCGTAGCGGAACAATGTTCCGCGAACCAGGGGTGAGATGTGTCCGGACCGACCGGCTCCAGAGCGGCGGGCGCCCAGCGCACCCGTCAGTCCTTGCTCGCGGCCGCCGCGCAGGTGTTCGTCGAGCAGGGCGTCCAGGCGCCCATCCGTGACATCGCCGGCCGGGCCGGAGTGGGCCTGGGCACCGTGTACCGCCACTTCCCCTCCCGGGCGGAGCTGGTCGTCGCCGTCTACCGGCACCAGGTGGACGAGTGCGCCCAGCTCGCCACCGACCTCGCGGGGTCGCCGAGGCCGGGCGAGGCCCTGTCGCGGTGGATGGACGCGTTCGTGGAGTTCCTGGTCACGAAGCACGGACTGGGGGCGGCACTCCAGTCCGAGGACCCCAGCCTGCAGAGCCTGCACTCCCTGATGCTCGACACGCTCGTCCCCGCCTGCGCCTCGCTCCTCGACGCCGCCAAGGCCCGGGGCGAACTGGACCCGGACGTCACCGCGTACACCCTGATGCGAGCGGTCGGCAACCTGTGCATCCTGGGCCCGGGATACGACCGCGAGCACGCCCGGACCATGGTCGCCCGACTCCTCGCCGGCTGCCGGACGGCCCCGCCCCCGGACGGCCCCGCGGCGGCCTGACGACGCAGACCCCTCACTCCGGACGGCCGGCTGCCGACCGCTCGCGGTGGTGTCGGTGATCTGTACGGCGCGCCCACCGACCAGGACCGCCCCGGGGACGCTCGTGCTGCGCTCCTCGCAACCAACCGTGAGTTGTCAGCCTTCTCGGTACCCGTCACCGCCGCACAGCCGGTGCAGGGCCGCGCGGCTCTCGTCGTCCGCGGCGCGGTAGACCAGAAGCCGCAGCTCCGGGTCCTCCAGCGGGAGCAGTACCTCGAAGTCGACGGCGATCGTCCCCACGGCCGGGTGCCGCAGCAGCTTGCGGCCGCGACCGTTGACCCGGACCTCCCGCTCGGCCCGGAGTCGGGCGAACTCCTCGTCCTGCGCGGTGTATTCGGCGATCATCCCGGCCAGCGCCCGGTCCTCCGCCGCGGGTGCCGCCGGAGCCACAACCTCGCCCTGGGCACCCTCACCGAACGCAGCCTCGGCGTGGCCGGGGTGGTCCGGGAGGTGGCCGGCGAGCTGGGGCACACCCCGGCCCAGGTGGCGCTGGCCTGGACGCTGCGGAAGCCGGGCGTGACGAGCACGCTGCTCGGCGCCCGCACGCCCGCCCAGTTGGAGGACAACCCGGGCGCCCTGACGGTCGAGCTGACCGACGCCCAACTGGCCCGGCTCGACGCGGCGGGCGCGATCGCCCCCGGCCAGCCGCACGAGCTGCCGGCGAGCGAGCCCATCCGCCGGGTGACCACGGGCGACCTGCGGATCGAGACCTGCCGCTGAACCGGCCCCGCCGGCGGCGGGAGCCGGAGTCCGGAGCCGCGGTCGGCTCACCGTCCGGGCGAGCCACGTCCGGATCGCTTCCGCGTCGGTGACGGTTGTCAGCTGCCCCAGCACTGCCAGGCGGCCCCGCGGGCGCGGGGAGGACGGGCGGGCTCAGGGCGTGCCGGCGCACAGCGAGTGCTCGACCAGCACCGTGGCCGCCCGCTCCTGCGCCACGATGTGCTCCAGGGAGTCGCCCCGCGCCTCCGACATCGACACCACCGCGCTGCGCCGCCCGTCTCCGGTCACGCCGTTGAGGGTGATGTAGCCGCCGTCGCCGCCCTCGTGGCTCCAGTACGTCCCCTGCTCGACGCCACCGCAGACCAGCGGGATCCCGACCAGACCGAGCCCGTACCGGGTGCCCTTCGGCCACATCGCGGCGGCCTGCGGGTTCCCGGAGACGTCGACGCCGTCCTTCATCGCGGCCAGCTGCCGGGCTGGCAGCAGCCGGCCCGAGAGCAGCGCCCGGAAGAAGGCGTTCTCGTCGCGGGTGGTCGTCACCCAGGACAGCTCGGTGGCCACCGGGACCTGCACGGTGACGTCCTTCTCGGCACCGGGGCCGTAGAACTCGTAGGCCCGGGCGTGCGGGCGGGGCAGGGTGGCGGAGGTGCCCGTCCAGCGGGTGTCACGCAGGCCGAGGGGGCGCAGGATCCGATTCTGGACCTCCTGGTGGGCGGGGCGGCCGGTGGCCCGCTCGACGACCAGGGCAAGCATGACGTAGCCGCTGTTGGAGTAGCTCCAGCCCGTCACCGGCTTCTGGGTCACGGCGCGGTCCACCAACTGCCGCGAGGTGTAGCGGTCGAAGCGCTGCTCCTCGTACTCCTGCGCGGTGCGGTACCCGGGCAGCCCGGCGTCGGAGATGCCGCCGGTGTGCCGGAGCAGGTCGCGCAGGGTGATCCGGGCCGGGTCGTGGCCCTCACCCCAGGCGAGGTACGGCAGCCACCGGGCCACCGGGTCGTCCAGCGACAGCCGGCCCTCGGCCTCCAACTGCAGGACCACAGTGGCGATCAGTGTCTTGGAGGTGCTGGCCATCCGGAAGAAGCCGTCGGGGTGCACCGGGCGCGCGGTGGTCAGGTCAGCGGTCCCGGCGGTGGCCACCGACTCCCGGTCGTCCGGGCCGACCGTACGGGCCTGGACGCCGCTGATGCCCAGGGCGTGGATCGCCGCCACGTCGCGGTTCAACTGCTCCTCTGCGGAAGGGACATGGGTGGGCCGAGCGGTAGCGGCCGTGGCGGTGGCGGCGTTCGCGACGAGCAGGACGGCGGCACCGGCCGCCACCGCCAGACGCCCGCGGCGCTTCGTGCGGAGGTTCGAGGTCATGCCCGCACGCTAACCAGCGCCGACGCCCGACGGGGCGTTCTCGGGTTCACCTCAGGGAGAATTGGGGGTTCTGGCCGCGCGTTCGTGAAAGGCGGTCTGTGGGCGCCGGCGACGAGGACAACGTCGGACTGTTCTGCCTGGCGGATCCGGAGAGGCACCAGCTGGCCGGCGCTTGCGGACCAGGTCCGTGAAGGCCCGCGGCCGCCGGATACCACGACCGTGTCATCCCGTGCTGCACGCTGTGCCGATGCCTTGAGCAGCACCAGCGCCTCGGATCCGGACGGGGCTGCTGGATGAGCTGCTCGACTGCTTCGGGCAGCCGAGGTCCTGTCCGGAGCCGGCCGGACGTTCGCGTCCGGCCGAGCGGCACTCAGCCCGGCCCTGGCCGGCCTGCCGGAGGAGTCGTCGTGCCGCTCGGCCGGACGACGACCACCGGACAGAACGCGTGCTCGACGCACCTGTGGCTCGTCGACCCGAGCAGTCCGCCGGTGAAACCACCGTGCCCGTGACTGCCGACGACGACCAGGTCTGCCTCACGGGACTGCTCCACCAGCACCTCGGCGGCATTGCCCGGCAGCACGGTCTGCCGCACCGGTACCGGCGGCGTGCCGGCGAGCGCCTCCGCGACCGCTCCGGCGAGGGCCTCGCGCGCGGCCTCCTCATGGCCGGCGTCCTTCGCGTGCAGCATCCAGTCGTACATGGTCGCCGGCTGCCAGCAAGCCACCGCGTCCACAGCTCCACCCGTCAGACGCGCCATGCCGATCGCCCAGCTCAGCGCCCGGACCGAGGATGGCGAGCCGTCGACCCCGACGATGATTCGATGTTCTCGATCGGACTGCCCGTCCATCCGTCTCACCACCTGCCGTGCCCGACGCCGGTGCCGGCCCACCCGGGCCGCTCCACTTCCTCCAGTCTCCCCCGACAGCGGCAGGTAGCGCTTCCTCCAGGACCGTGAACGAGTCCGGCCCGCGGCCTTCCGGCACCGGTTCAGCCGTCTTCGGCGTGACGCTCGATGTCTTCGACGCCGCAGGGGCTGCCGGCCCTCACCCAGCGCAGGCACAGGACAGCACCGAGCGACGTGGTGCGATCAGGGAGAGCGCGCCGCTGGGATCTTGGTGTAGCCAGTACCACCTTCAAGACGGAAGCCCGCATGATCGAGCGGCGCGGCGGGGCCGGGCAGGATCGTGCCCGTGAACACCACCTCGAACCGTAGGCGCCGTACCAGCGCCGTCGCCGTCCTGGGTCTCGCCGCATCAGTGGCCGCGACCGGCACCGGACTCGCCGCCACGACCCTGCCGTCCGCCGTCCACACGACCGTCGCCACGGCTGCCACGACGCCCCCGCGGTCCTTCCAGGGCACGCTCCCCGCGCCGACCGGCCCCTATGCCGCCGGCGAGGACGTCATCCACCTCACCGACGCGAGCCGTCCCGACCCGTGGGTGCCGTCTTCCGGCCCCCGCCAACTGACCGTCACGATGGTCTACCCGGCCGTCCCCGGGACCGGGACTCCGGCCCCCTACATGACCCTCGCCGAGGCAGCCGGAATCCTCCGGCGGCAGAACGTGCCGGCGAGCTCCGGCGTCACCCCCCAGGCCCTTGCCGGCGTCACCACCCACGCCTCCGACGGCGCGCGGCCGCGGAGCGGCAAGTATCCGCTGGTGGTCCTCTCACCCGCGTACGAGAACCCGCGCATGACGCTCACCTCGCTCGCGACCGACCTGGCCAGTCACGGCTACGTCGTCGCGCTCGTCGGCCACACCTACGAGGACAGCGGCGAGACGCTGGCGGACGGCCGGACGCCGCCGTGCGCGATCTGCGATGGGCCGGCGGGGCTCGACTTCGACTCCGTCGCCGCCAGCCGTGCGCTGGACGTGTCCTTCGTGATCGACCGGTTGACGCACGGCAGTACCGCGTGGCGCCTGGCACACCTCATCGACAAGCACGGGATCGGCATGGCCGGACACTCCCTCGGCGGAGCGGCGGCCGCCGCCACGATGATCGCCGACCCGCGAGTACGAGCCGGAGTGAACATGGACGGCACCTTCCACCCGGACCCGATGCCCGGCCGGATCAACCGGCCGTTCCTCATGCTGGGTACGGCCGCCAACACCGATTGGGAGCACCCTTGGGCCGCCCTCGGCGGCTACAAGAAGTGGCTGACGGTCGCCGGCGCCGACCACTTCAGCTTCTCCGACCTGGACCTGCTTCAGGAGCAGGCCGGGTTCCCGACACCGCCCCTCTCCTCGGAACGCGGGGTGGTGATCACCCGCAAGTACGTGACAGCTTTCTTCGACCGGACGCTGAAGGGGCTCCGCAGTCCGCTTCTGGACGGCCCCTCGCCGAACGATCCGGAAGTGATCTTCCAGCACTAGCCGGGCGCCGGCGGCAAGGCCTGCTCACCCGACTCCTCGCCGGCTGCCGGACGGAGCGGCCGAGGCAGCCAGGATGAGCGCCACCGAGCGGCGGACGGCCCTGCCTTCCGGGGCATGCGACAACGCGGCACCCTTCGGTTCCGCTCGGCCGCACTCGGTGTGATCCGCCGGCTGCCTCCACCACAGGGCCCGTCGTCACCGCAAAGCCGTTGCCAACAAGCTTCCTGACCAGCTGTCACATATCGCGGCCCTGTCCGGTCAGTCCGGTGGAACGTGGCGAGTGTGCCACGTTGTCCCATCACCGAGGGCACCGGAGGTCTGGACGTTGTGCTGACAAGAACCCGCCGGAGCGGGATCACGAAACCTTTGCTGGCGTTCGTGATCGCCGCTCTCACCGTCGCCGCCACCTGGGTCGGGACGCAACCCGCCGAGGCGGACACCGGGCCCGGCTTCTGGAGGTACCTGCACACCAAGATCATCGCCGACGCCTCGTCGGACATCTCCGGCGAGAGCGAGTACAAGGAGATCGTCAACCTCATCCGCCGGGCGGCGGGGCACCCGTTCGACGGCGACATCCAGGAGATCCAGGAGCACGCGGGCGGGCTCATCGTCCTCGAACTGGAGGGCGACCTGAACGAGCACCGGGGCACGCTGCTCATCAACCCGCACTCGCTCTACATCGCGGGTTTCGCGACCGCCCACAATTACTACTACTACTTCAGGGACGCGGCCCCCACCGTCATCCAGGAGATCCGGGACCTGGCCGTGTCGCAGCACGGCCATGCCGTCGAGCTGCCCATGAACGGCTCGTGGAACGAGTGGGAGCAGCGGATCGCCGACTCGGGCGTCGGGCTGCAACGGAACTTCAACGCCGCGGACTTCGGCAGTGCCGGCTGGCAGCTCTGGCGGTTCCCGCCCGGGCCGGTGCAGAGCCTCGACATCCCGTCGATCGCGGAGTCCATGCGCACCCTGTCCGCCGCCTACGAGCTGGGCGTGCGGTGGACCAGCTTCCGTGACGACGTCGCCCAGGCCATGGGCCGCACGACGTACCAGACCAGGGTCCCGGTCTACGACGAGCGGGCCTTCGAGGTCCGCCGGGCCTGGGCGCGGTGGACCAACTGGGCCGAGCGGTACGCGGTCTGGTGGCGCAACCACCGGGCCGCGCAGGCTTCCACTCCGCTCCCGGAGAGGATCGACATCGGCCCGATCAACGGGACGCTGAACACCCTGGGCGACCTCCACCGGGAGGTCCGGATGACGGTGTACCTCAAGGGGGCCCACTGAGGCGCCGGAGACGGAGCCCGGCCGGAGGCGAACTCGCCTCCGGCCGGGCTCCGTCGCGCCGCGGGCACGCGGCGGCGGGCGGCCGCTACTCCCGCCCCTGGGTGTTCGTGAGGATGCGCAGCGCGGAAGCCAGGTCGGAGACGGTGCGCAGCGTGCCGTTCACGGGCCCCAGGGTGACGGGGAAGGGCAGGGCGTCACCGCCCGCCGTACGGTCGTTCGCCAGGAAGGGGATGTTGGGCAGCGTGTCGTTGCTGATCTTCTCCCAGTTGGCGCGCAGCTCCCGGGTGCGGTTGTCCATGACGACCGCCGAGGAGGTGCTGTTGGCGAGGGCGTCGCCCATCCGGTCACGGAAGAGGGTGTAGTGGGAGGCCTGCGCGTAGGCCGGGCTGAGGGTGAGCAGGTACTGGGCGGTCTGCGGGAGGAAGCGGTCGATGTACTCCGGCTCCGGCGAGCCGCCCAGCGAGGAGGCCGCGTCGCGGAAGGACCGGGTGCCGATGCCGGTGGGGGCGGTCAGGCCACCGCTGGTGGCCGCGGTGTACCAGGCGTCGAACGATCCGGACAGGTGTGTCTGGTAGGTGCGCGAGCCGATGTTCCCGGCGTACCTCTTCATCTCCTCGACCATGGCGGGGTTGGCGTCGCTGAAGTAGAAGACGACCTCGTTGCGGGCGTGGAAGCCGGTGAGGTACCCGCTGTGGGGATTGAGGAACAGGGTGACGAGCCGGGCGCCCGTGTGGTCGCGGAGGTCGATCCCGATGATGCCGTCGGTGTCCGCCTGGCTGAGCCGGATGTCGCCGCGGACCGTCGGGCCGGCCATCCAGTTGCGGATCTGGGTGACCACGGAGAAGTACCGGTCCCGGCCGGCGGATCCGCCGGGGTGGGCGGGGTCGTCGTCGAGTCTGTGGATGACCCAGGTCACCTTGTCCGGAGGGACGGCCGAGGTGGCCGGCGGGGCGCCGGGGGCGGTGAGGGCGAGGGCGGCGGTGAGGGCCGCGGCGGCCGGGCGTACGGTCCGTCGTGTGGTGGGTTTCGGTTTCACATCCAACTGACAGGCCAGAGCCCGTGATTGTGACGGCCGCCGTCGGTGCGGGCTGGGTGCCGGGGCCGCGGTCTGTCACACCGGGCGGCCCTGTCCGGTCATCTGTGTGGTCGCCGGCGGCCGGTGCTCGCGGTGGCCGGCCGCACGCGGCCGGGTCCGGACTTCGAAGGGCCGCCGCCGAACTGACCACGTCCCGGCCCTCCGCCACGGCGGCTGGGCCCTTCCAGCAGGAGGCACCACACCATGCGACGCCGGAACTTCCTGCGGCTCTCGGCCGCCCTGCCCCTCGCCGGCCCCGTGACGGCGGCGGACCGCGCGCTGGCGGCCCCGGCCGACGTGCTGCCCGGCCGGGCCGCGGTCGTGGAGAGCGTGCGCCGGGTCAACGACCACTGGATCAACGGCCACGGCGATCCCGGCGACAACCGCTGGGCCAGGGCCACCTACTTCGGCGGCACCATGGCCGCCTACCGGCTGACCGGCGAGCCGCGCTACCTCGCCTACGCCGAGTCCTGGGCGGAGAAGCACGACTACGGCCTCGCCGGCGGGGTGGCCACCCGGCACGCCGACGACCACAACGCCGGCCAGGTGTACCTGGACATCCACGAGGTGCGCGGCGGGGAGGAGCGGATCGCGGACATCGAGGCCTCCCTGCACCGGATGGTCCACACCGACCGGCCCGAGAAGGACGACGACTGGTGGTGGGTGGACGCCCTGCACATGGCGATGCCCCCGATGGCCCGGCTCGGCGCGCTGCGCGGCGACAGCGCGTACTGGGCGAAGATGTACGCGCTGTACGACCACACCAAGCGGGTGCGGGGCGGCGGGCTGTACGACTACACCCACGAGCTCTGGTACCGCGACGAGACCTGGTCCCCCGGCGGCGGCGGGCGGCTGTCGCCAAACGGCAGGCCGGTGTTCTGGTCCCGGGGCAACGGGTGGGCCTACGCCGCCCACGCCAAGGTGCTGGCCGTCCTGCCGTCCACCGACCGGCGGGCGCCCGAGTACCGGTGGAACATGCAGGGGATGAGCCGCGCCCTGCTGGCCCGGCAGCGCCCGGACGGCTTCTGGAACCCGTCCCTGGCCGACCCCGGGCACCTGCCCGGCCGGGAGTCGAGCGGGACCGCCCTGTTCTGCTTCGGCCTGGCCCACGCCATCCGCACCGGCGTGATCGACCGGGCCACCTATCTGCCCGTCCTCGCCAGGGGCTGGAACGCGCTCGTGCGGGACGCCGTGCACCCGGACGGGAGGCTGGGCTGGGTCCAGGGCATCGGGGACCGCCCCGAGTCGAGCCGGCCGATCACCTACGAGAGCACCGCCGACTTCGGGGTCGGCGCCTTCCTGCTGGCCGGCTCGCAGGTCGCCCGACTGGCCTCGTGACCGCGCCGGGTGGCGGGCCGCGCGGGGCGCCAAGGCGGGCTACCGGGCGGCGGCCGGGGCCAGGAACTCCTCCAGGGAGCCGACGTCGCCGGTCCTGGCCGCCGCGAGGAAGACCTCCAGCAGCCGCCGGTGCTCCCCCGCGTCCGCCCTCCCCCGCCGGCCGGCCGCGAGGCGGCGGCGGGCCCGGCTGGCGATCTGGCGGACGTTGACGGCGCTGAGGCGCAGCATGCCGGCGAGGTCGGTGTAGGTGTACTCGAAGGCCTCGCGCAGGACGTACACCGCCCGCTCGGCGGGCGTGAGCGTCTCCAGGACCAGCAGCAGGGCGAGTTCGACCTCCTCGGCCTGCTGCACGCCGGCCTCGGGGTCGGCCGCGGGGTCGACGCAGTCGGGCAGCCAGGGGCCGATGGAGGTCTGGCGGCGCGAGCGGGCGGACTGGGCCACGTTGATGGCCAGCCGGGTGGTGGCGCGCGACAGGAAGGCCACCGGGCTGACCACGGCCGTGCGGTCGGTGTTCTGCCAGCGCAGCCACACGTCCTGGACCACGTCCTCCGCCTCGGCCGCGCTGCCCAGCATCCGGTAGGCGATGCCGAAGAGGTGCGGCCGCAGGCCCTCGAAGACGGCCGCGGCCTCCTCCAGGGCGCCGTCCCCGGCGGCCGGCCGGGGGGCCGCCCACGTCCCCGACTGCTCTGCGGACTGTTCTTCGCACTCGGTCACCACGGCTCCGTTCGACACCCGGCATCGGTCGATGCCCTGGTGGACACGCTGCCGTCCGGACCCGTCCCGGGGCGCCGGGGAAATCCCCGGTCCACCCCCGGGTGTCCCCCGGGGCCTTCGGCGCCCCGGCCGTCAGGGGCCGGCCAGCACCGCGCGGAGCTTGTTGCGCGAGGTGACGTCGAGCTTGGTGAAGACCTTGCCCAGGTGCCATTCCACGGTGCGCGGGCTGATGAACAGTTCGGCGCCTATCTCCGCGTTCGTCATGCCGTCGGCGGCCAGCCGGGCGATCTGCCCCTCCTGGGCGGTGAGGGCCTCGCGGAGGTCGCCCGCCTCGGCCGGACGGTGCCGTACCGTCTCGCCGGTGGCCAGGAGTTCGCGCCGCGCGCGCTCGGCGAAGGCGCGGGCGCCGAAGCGCTGCAGCATCGCGTGGGCGGTGCGCAGGTGCTCGCGCGCGTCGGCCCGCCGGTTCTCACGGCGCAGCCACTCGCCGTACACCAGGTGGGCGCGGGCGAGGTCGACGGCGATCCGGCCGCGTCCGAGGCGCTCGACGGCCTCCCGGTGCAGCCGTTCGGCGGCCGGGCCCTCGCTCACCAGGGCCCTGGAGCGGGCCAGCACGCCCAGGGCCCAGTCCGTACCGCCGGCCTCGGCGCGTTCCGCCAGCCGGCGCAGGGACGTGCCGGCCGCCTCGGGGGCACCGGCCCGTACGGCCGCCTCGACGTGCTCGGCGAGGGCGGACCCGACGAGCGCCAGGTCCTCGTACGCCACGGCCCGTTCGGCCTGCTCCAGGGCCTCCCGGTAGTGGCCGAGGCCGTTGTACAGCACCGCGAGGAGATAGTGCTCGGCGCCGATCGCCCGCCCCTCGCCCCACGAGGTCGCCTCCGCGACGCCGCTGCGGATCGTCTCCGCGGCCTGCTCGCCCTCGCCGCGCCAGGCCGTGAGCAGGATCGAGGGGTAGCCCACCGGCGAGTGGCCGGTCGCCTCCCCGAGGGTGGCGGCCTCCTCGACGAGCGCCGCGGCGAGGTCGAAGTCGCCGGTGTGCACGGACAGGACGGCCCGGTACCCCAGCGCCAGCGGCAGGAAGTTGAGGGCGCCGCTCTCGCGGGCCGCCCTGACCGCCCGCTCGGTCAGCCGGTGCCACGTCTCGTCGTCCCAGATCTCTCCGGCGACCAGCCAGGTCAGCCAGAGCCAGCGCATGGCGTCGCCGCCCTCGTACGCGGCGGCCTGCCGGAACGCGCCCAGCGCCGACCTCAGCAGTGGCCCCCCGGCGGCGCAGCCGTCGGCGAACCAGGCCACCAGGCCGTCCAGGAGCAGGTCGGTGGGCCGCGCCGGACGTGGTGCGGGCGGTGCCGTGCGGGCGGCCTCGGCGACCTCCCGCACGCCGGTGCGGTCCGCCAGGCGTCCGGCGTAGACCGCCGATCCGATGGCGTCGAGGTAGGCCTCGCGGGCGTGCGCGTCGCCGGTCCGGGCCAGTCGGCCGGCCGCGTCGAGCAGCAGGGGCAGCGCCTCGCCGCCGCGCCTGCGCGCCAGCACCAACTGGGCGCGCAGCCGGGTCAGTCGGGCGTGCTGCGCCTCGTCCGGCCGGCTCAGCTCGGCGGCGGCGAGGAGTTCGAGCGCGGCGTCGGGGGAACCGGCGTCGAACGCGGCCCGGGCAGCGGCCTCGGCCCGGGCTCCGCGCCGGATCGGGTCGGGCGTCAGCTCGGTCGCCCGTCTCAGGAACGCCGCCGCCGCGGCGATCCCGCCGCGGGCCTGGGCCCGGCCGGCCGAGCGCTCCAGCTCGCCCGCCAGGGCCTCGTCGGGTCCGAGGGCCGCGTGGGCGCGGTGCCAGGCCCGGCGGTCGGAGTCGACGTCGGGGTCGGTCGCCTCGGCCAGTGCGCGGTGGACGTCCCGGCGCACGGTGGGGTCGGCGGCGCGGTAGGCCGCCGAGCGCACCAGCGGGTGGTGGAATCGGACCCGGGTGCCGAACTCGACCAGTCCGGCCGCTTCGACGGCTCCCGCGGCGTCCGCGTCGATGCCGAGCCGCTCGGCGACCCGGCGCAGCAGCGGCACGTCGCCCACCGGGTCCGCGGCCGCCGCCAGCAGCAGCCGCTGGGCGGCGGCCGGCAGCGATCCGATGCGCCGCAGGTAGGTCTGCTCGATCTGGCCGGCCAGCGGGCGGGCGTCCGGGCGCCCGAAGCCGCCGGCCAGTTCGGCGGCGGTCAGTCCCCTGGTCAGCTCCAGCAGAGCCAGCGGGTTGCCGCTGGTCTCGGCGACGATGCGGTCCCTGACCCGCTCGTCCAGCCGGCCGGGGACCAGCGATTCCAGCAGCGCCCGTGCGTCGTCCTCGCGCAGCCCCCGGACGACGGTCTCGGGCAGCCCGCGGAAGGGGTCGCCGTCCGCGGCGGGCGCCGAGGCGCGCACCGCGAACACCAGCGCCACCCGCTCGGCGAGCAGCCGACGGGCGACGAAGGCCAGGGTCTGGACGGAGACCCGGTCGAGCCACTGGGCGTCGTCCACGGCACAGACCAGCGGTTCGTCCTCCGCGGCCTCGGCCAGCAGGCTGAGCACCGCCAGGCCGACCAGGAAGCGGTCCGGCGCGCTGCCCGCGCTCAGTCCGAACGCGACGGCCAGGGCGTCGCGTTGCGGGCCGGGGATGCGGTCGAGGCGGTCCGTCAGGGGCACGCACAGCTGGTGCAGTCCGGCGAAGGGCAGCTCCATCTCGGACTCGACGCCGACGACCCGCAGGATCCGGCACCCCGTCGCGCCGCCCACCAGGTGCTCCAGCAGGGCGGACTTGCCGACTCCGGGCTCGCCGCGCAGCACCAGCACCTGGCCCCGGCCCGTCCGGACGCCGGCGATCACCCGGTCCAGCGCTCCGCATTCGCTCCGCCGGCCGCGCAGCGCGGGCAGCCCGCGCGGGTCGCGCGACCCGCGCCGAGGGGCGCCGCCCGCCATCCACCACCACCATGCCGTTCAAGGTTCGGCCCTGATCGGCTCGGGCCGTCCTCATCATGCATCAGCTCGCGTGGACGAACAAACGGTGCGCCGGTTGCTCTGCTGGGGCGGCGCCGTGAGGCACCGTCACCGCGCCGCGAAGGCGTCGGTTCCGGGGGCTCGTCTGCCCGATCCGGGTGCGCCGCCCAGTGCGCCTCGACGGCCGCTACGACCTCGTCCGGCTCCTGCAGTGGCGTCCTCCTCCGGCCGCGTACTCATCCGGCCGGGCGCGGAGCGCGGAGGTGGGCGCGTTGTTCGAGCTCCTCCTCGGAGACGAGTTCGAGCATGGGCTTGCCGGGGGCGCAGAGCATGGTCACCACGAACCGGGTCCGCGCGTCGGCGAGCGCGTTGCCGTCCTGGTAGTGGATGGCGTCGCCGCCCGGCTCCCAGAAGGTGCCGCCGGCCTCCACCACCCGCTCGGGCTCGCCCTCCAGCTCGAAGCGGACCGCGCCCTCGACCACGTACCCGAAGGCGGGGCCGGAGTGGCGGTGCGGCGGGGTGCCCGGGTCGCCCGGCTCCCACTCGATCCGCACGGTCATCGCGGACGCTCCCTCGGGGATGGTCAGCGGCCCTGCGTCCTGCAGCATCCGGGCCGCGGTCGTCCAGCTCGCCGACGACGCCGGGTCGCCTGCCGTGTGCGGGTGTCCTGCGTGGTGGTCCGACACTGTCGTGCGCCTTCCGTCCGTCGCCCGGTACCGGGCGGGGTGCTTCTCCCCCGCCCTTCGGCAGTGTTGACCGGGCACCGTGTGGATGTGTGACACGTGGGGAGCGCCGCGGGTGTCACAGCACCGTAGGGACCACGCGGGCCTGGCCCGGTACGCCGACGGCCGTCACGCTCGCCCGGTGGGCCGTCCGGGCGAGGACGGACGGAGTTCGGAATTCTTCCGGCCTGCCGTCACAACCATCGCGGCAGCCCGGTCTTTACCTGGTGAGGACCCAGAACCGCGAACGTCTCGAGAGGATTCCCCCCATGAAGGTCGTAGTCATCGGCGGCACCGGACTGATCGGATCGAAGCTGGTCGCCGGCCTCGGCGAACAGGGCCACGAGGCGGTGGCGGCCGCGCCGAGCACGGGCGTCGACACGCTGACCGGTGCGGGCCTCGCCGAAGTGCTCGACGGCGCCCGGGTCGTCGTCGACGTGTCCAACTCCCCCTCGTTCGCGGACGACGCCGTGATGGAGTTCTTCCGCACCTCGACGGCCAACCTCCTCAAGGCCGGGGCCGAGGCCGGTGTCGCCCATCACGTCGCCCTGTCGGTGGTCGGCACCGAACGCCTCCAGGCGAGCGGCTACTTCCGGGCCAAGCAGGCGCAGGAGGAGCTGATCGAGGCGTCCGGGCTGCCCTACTCCATCGTGCACGCCACCCAGTTCTTCGAGTTCGTGCGAGGCATCGCCGCCGAGGCCACCGACGGCGACACCGTGCGCCTCGCCCCGGTCGGGATCCGTCCCGTCCTCTCCGACGACGTGGCTGCCGCCGTGGGTCGTACGGCCGTCGGTTCCCCCGTCAACGGCGTGGTCGAGGTGGCCGGTCCCGACACCTTCCGGCTGGACGAACTCGTCCGCGAGACCCTGGCCGCCGACGGCGACCGGCGCACCGTGGTGACCGACCCGCACGCCGAGTACTTCGGCAGCGGGTTGCGGGAGACCACACTGCTGCCCGGCCCCGGCGCGCACATCGCCGGGGCGCGCTTCGCCGACTGGCTCGCCCGGTCCCGGCCGTGACGTCCCCTGACCCCTGCCCCCTGACCCCTGCCCCTCCGGCCCTTCCTGGCCCGCCGACACAGGACGCGTGACGACCACCGTCCCGGGAACCCCGCCCGCCCTCGCGGATCTCCCGTTCCCTCTCTCTGTCCCTCCTCCTCCACGGCCAACGCGCCACCTGACGCACCGCACCGCTACGGCGCACCGCACCGCTACGGCGTGACCGGCCGCCCGAGCAGCCGGCACGCCTCCGTCCGCAGCCGGAACCAGCCGCCGACGAGGACGATCGCGGCCGCGCCGAGTGCCCCGGCGGTGTAGCCGATGAGGGCGAACAGCGGGTGTTCGGCGAGTTCGCCCGTCTTCGGGCTCATCCACATGCCGACCCGCGTGCCGTCCGGATGCGAGTCGCCCGCCAGCCTCCCGGTGCGCTCGTCGCCGTTGAAGGTCCAGTGGTAGAGGCAGGCGACGTGGTCGAAGCCGACGGTGTCGTTTTCGTGGAACGAGCTCTCCGTCCGGCACTCGGTGACGGTCGCGGTGACCGCCTGCGGGGTGCGCACCCAGTCCCGGACCCCGCTCGCGGCTAAGTCGGCCGCCGAGGCGCCGAGCCAGAGCGTGAGGATCAGCAGGGCCGTCCCCACGGTGGGGAGCGGAGTCCCGTCGCCGTCCCGGATCCCGAACGAGGCGGCCACCGCCACCACCAGCCCGACGGCGCCGGTGATCCAGAGCGGGAGGAGGGGCAGTGGTGCCAGCGTCGATCCCCACGACCAGAAGAGCAGTGCCCCGCTGACCGCGCAGGTGAGCGCCGCCCCCACGGTCAGGGCGCGCCAGAACACCTGCCGGCCCCGGGACGTCTCCTCCATCCCGGTGTTGCCGGCCTTGTCCGTCATGTCACCCTCCCCGCTCCGGAACGCCTCGCCCCCTGCCTACCCCGATGTTCCCCGAGCGGCTCCGGTTCCCGGTCAGCGGGAGACCGCCGGCCCGTACCGCACTCCGATCGGCCGCTCGCTCAACTCCCAGAGCCGGCGCCCGGTTCCGTCGTCGGCCGCGGCGGGCGCGAGCTCGACCCGGGCCGGTGCGCCGCCACGCTCGCCGGCCTCACGTCCGCCACCGCGTCGCCGAAACCGCCCACGGCCCCGAAGCTCCTGGAACCGGCCGAACGAACGGCCCGAAACCCCGGCGGATCAGTTGCGTCGGGCGCACGCGGAACCGTCGTTCCGAGACAGAAGTCGGCCCCTGAACCACCACCATGGGACACCACATGGCACCCGGAGAAGAGGACGAGCCGTCGGTGTCGCAGTCAGCCGTGGTGGACGATGACCGCCATGCCCCAACCGACTGCGGCGAGGACCACGGCGAAGCACAGGGCGGCGACGGTACGGCCGATCGGACCGGCGGCGAGGCGTCCTGTGGTCGGCTTGCCCGGCCGGCTCGGCGGGTTGAGGGCACGTACACCGACCGCGAACAGCGCGGGCAGGCCGGCGCCGGCGAGCAGCCCTACCACGATGATCTTCCAGAGTGCGTTCAGATTGATCCAGGAGTTCACCGGGTCACCTCGCCCGTGGGGGTCGCGGGACGACTGAACCCGTCCACGCGGCGTTGACGTTCTCCGGGGTGACGGCCGGATGGCGCGAGGCGGCGTAGAAGGCGATCGAGGCGAGGATCAGCAGGACGAAGATCACCACCACACCGGCGGTGCCTCCGACGCCGTTCGCGATCCAGTAGGCGACGGCGCCGACCACCGCCGCGGCCGGGAGGGTGATCAGCCAGGCCGCCACCATCCGGCGGGCGATGCGCCAGCGCACCTCGGCGCCCTTCTTCCCCACTCCGGAGCCGAGGATCGACCCGGTGGCCACGTGGGTGGTGGAGAGCGAGTAGCCGAAGTCGGTGGAGGCGAGGATGACGGCGGCCGAGGCCGATTCGGAGGCCATCCCCTGCGGTGCCTCGATCTCGACCAGGCCCTTGCCCAGCGCCCGGATGACCCGCCAGCCGCCGGTGTAGGTGCCCAGGGCGATCGCGACGGCGCAGGAGGCGATCACCCAATCCGGGGCCTTCGCTCCGGCGTGCAGCGTGCCGTTGGCGATCAGCGCCAGGGTGATGACACCCATCGTCTTCTGGGCGTCGTTGGTGCCGTGCGCAAGCGAGACCATGCAGGCCGAACCGACCTGGCCCGCCCTGAAGCCGCGCCGGCGCGGACCGTCGGACACGTCGCGGGTGAGGCGGTAGACCAGGTAGGTGCCGAGCGCGGCGATCGCGCCGGCGATGACCGGCGACAGGGCGGCCGGGACGATCACCTTGGCGACCAGGCCGTGCCACTTCACGGCCGAGCCGCCGGCTGCCGCCATGGTCGCACCGACCACGCCACCGATCAGCGCGTGCGAGGAACTGGAGGGGATCCCGAGGAACCAGGTGGTGAGGTTCCACAGGATGCTGCCGGTCAGGCCCACCATGACGACCGTCAGGGTCACCTGGTGGCTGTCGACCAAGCCGCCGGCGATGGTCGCGGCGACCGCGGTCGACAGGAACGCCCCGACCAGGTTCAGCACCGCCGACACCGCGACCGCGACACGCGGTGGGAGGGCCCCGGTCACGATCGAGGTCGCCATCGCGTTACCGGTGTCGTGGAACCCGTTGGTGAAGTCGAATCCCAGCGCGGTGGCGACCACCAGCGCCAGAACCACGTCGTCGCCCATCACGGACCGAACGTAGCCGTCCACCCCGCCCACCCGAGTCCGCGACACTCGCACGGGCCAGCCCTCACGAGGCACCATCCGATCGGACCAGCACCTACCGGACGCCAACGGGATCCCGACCTCCGCGCCGACCCGAACGATGCGATCGTCGCTGACGAGCCGACCGGGCACAGCTCCCGTACAGGCGGGCCGATGACTGCACCAGCAGCCCGCCAAGACCGCCTCCGAGTACGACGGCCCTGGACAGACCGCCGACGCATGTCGCCGAACGGTTGACACCAAGGATGGCCGGGCACGCAGGTGAACACGGGTCCTCCCGGACCGGATCGAGCCCTGCCGATGCCGTGGCCTGCGGCCGGCGCGGACTCCTCGGCTGTCGCGGCGCGGTTCGCCCCGGGCTGGTGGATGGACACGAACCCGTTGTACCGTGTCATCCATACGATGACAATGATCCAGTCAGCGAAAGGGTGACGGCATGGACACCCAGGACACCGGCCCGGCCGGGGTGGGGCCGATCTCGTTCCTGGCCGCCGCCGCCGCGCTGGGCATGATGGACGCCGTCGCCCGCACCGCCCGGCACGCGCCCCCGGACGACACAGGCCAGAGCGATCCACAACAGGCCCTTTCCGCAATCCTGTTGCTGCGTCACCTTCGCGAGGAACTGGCCGGCTGGGAGACCGGCCTGATCGAGACCGCCCGCAGTGCCGGCGCCACCTGGGCCGATCTCGCGGCGCCGCTGGGAGTCCGGAGCCGCCAGGCTGCCGAGCGCCGCTACCTCCGCATGCGGCCCCACACGGATGTCGGCACCGAGGCGGGACGCACCGGCGAGCAACGCGTCCAGGCCACGCGCGACCGGCGCGCCGCCGACCGCGCGGTGACGACGTGGGCCCGGGACAATGCCGCCGACCTGCGCCGCCTCGCCGGACAGATCGGAGCTCTGGACGGCGTCAGCGCGCAGGCGGCCCCCGCTGTGGAGCGGCTCCTGGACGCGCTCGGCCACCACGACCCCGCCCGCCTGCTCGCCCCGCTCGCCGAAACCCGGCCCCTCCTGGAGGCGGAGCACCCGAAGATCGCGGACCGCCTCGATCAGCTCGCCGCGCAAGCCGACCAGCTTCGCACTGACAGTGACCGGCGCCGCCACACGCCCCCCGTCGACCGGTGACCACCCGGGTCGGCCGTGCGACACGACCGTCCGGCCCCCGAAGGCCCGTTCGAACATGTCCCGCCACGTGCACACGAAGGAGACGCATCCCGTGTCCAACCCCGCCCAGACCCTGGAGTTCCAGGCGGAAACCCGCCAGCTGCTGCAGCTGGTGATCCACTCGATCTACTCGAACAAGGACATCTTCCTGCGCGAGCTGATCTCCAACGCCTCCGACGCCCTCGACAAGCTCCGCCTGGAATCCCTCACCGATGCCGACCTCGAAGTCGACACCTCGGACCTCCACATCACGCTGGAGCTCGACCGGGACGCCCGCACCCTGACGGTGCGGGACAACGGCATCGGCATGACGCGTGACGACGTGGTCGACCTGATCGGCACCATCGCCAAGTCCGGCACCGCCAGCCTGCTGGCCAAGATCAAGGAGGCCAAGGACGCGGACGCGGCGCAGAGCCTGATCGGGCAGTTCGGCGTCGGCTTCTACTCGGCGTTCATGGTCGCCGACAAGGTCACCCTGCACACCCGCCGCGCCGGCACCGAGCAGGGCACCGTGTGGGAGTCCGACGGTGAGGGGACCTACACGATCGCGGAGGCCGACGGCCTGCCGGTGGGCACCTCGGTCACGCTGCACCTCAAACCGGCGGACGGCGAGGACGGGGTCGGTGACTACCTCGCGGCGTGGAAGGTCCGCCAGATCGTCAAGCAGTACTCGGACTTCATCCGCTGGCCCATCCGCATGGCGGCCACGACCGTCGGCGCGGACGCCGAACCCGGCGCCGCGGACGGGGCCTCCGGTGAGCCGCAGACGCTGAACTCCATGAAGGCGCTGTGGGCCCGCCCCCGTTCGGAGGTGACCGAGGCCGAGTACAGTGAGTTCTACCAGCAGATCAGCCACGACTGGCAGGCCCCGGTCGAGACCATCCACATGCGCGCCGAGGGCACCTTCGAGTACGAGGCGCTGCTGTTCATCCCGGCCCACGCGCCGTTCGACCTGTTCTCCCGGGACGCCAAGCGGGGCGTGCAGCTGTACGTCAAGCGGGTGTTCATCATGGACGACTGCGACGCGCTGATGCCGAACTACCTGCGCTTCGTCAAGGGCGTCGTCGACGCCCACGACCTCTCCCTCAACGTCTCCCGGGAGATCCTGCAGCACGACCGCCAGATCACCGCGGTGCGCCGGCGCCTGGTCAAGAAGGTGCTCGCCGCTCTCAAGGACATGCAGACCAAGAACGGCGAGACCTACGCGAAGGTGTGGGAGCAGTTCGGCCGGGTCCTCAAGGAGGGCCTGATCGAGGACCGGGACAACACCGACGCGCTGCTGGGACTGGTCAGCGTCGCCTCCACCGCTGACGCGGAGAAGCCGACCACCCTGCACGAGTACGTCGCGCGGATGAAGGACGGCCAGGACGCCATCTACTACCTGACCGGCGAGAACCGCCAGATGGTCGAGAACTCCCCGCACATGGAGGCCTTCACCGCCAAGGGCTACGAGGTCCTGATCCTCACCGACCCCGTCGACGAGGTCTGGACCGACCAGGTCCCCGCCTTCGACGGCCACCGCTTCCAGTCCATCGCGAAGGGCCAGGTCGACCTCGACGACGACGCCGACGGGGAAGGCACTGACGGAACGGAGAAGGCTCAGCGCGAGCAGGACTTCGCCGACCTCACCGCCTGGCTCCAGACCTCGCTGGCCGCGCACGTCAAGCAGGTTCGTCTCTCGTCCCGCCTGACCACCTCCGCGGCGTGTCTGGTCGGCGACGCACAGGACCTGACCCCGACCCTGGAGAAGATGTACCGGGCCATGGGCCAGGAACTCCCGCCCGTGAAGCGGATCCTGGAGCTCAACCCCACCCACCCCCTGATCATCGCCCTGCGCCGGGCACACGGGGCGAACGCCGACGACCCGGCGCTCGCCGAACTCGCCGAACTCGTTCACGGCAGCGCCCTGATCGCGGAAGGCGGTGACCTGCCCGACCCCGCCCGCTTCACCCGCCTGCTGACCGATCGTCTCACCCACGCCCTGTGACCCCCCGCGGGGTGCGTCAGGCCGGGCGCCAACCGTCCGGCCTGACGCACCCCGCACCGCATCCGGCCGTCCCCGCGCGATGCGCCCCCGGGGAGGGCAGGGGGCGACGCCTCCGTGGACGGTGCCGCGCCGGCGAGGTCCGCCGTGCGGCGCGGTGCACGGCCGGCCCGGCCCGGGCAGGGCAGGCGCAGTGCCCGACCCTCATCCGTCGATGTTCCCGAGCGGGCGACCCTGACTCGGTTCAGCGGTGTTCGGGGTTCTCGAAGTCGAAGCGGCAGCCCGCGTCCCACTCGGAGCGCTGGTTGCCGTGGGCGGGGATGCCGCCGGCGTCCTTGAGCATGCGGGCGAGGTGGAGCTGGTTCCAGGTCATGAAGGTGGTGTTGCGGTTGGTGAAGTCGTTCTCCGGCCCGCCCGATCCCTCGTCGAGGTAGGACGGCCCGGGGCCCGCCTCGCCGACCCAGCCCGCGTCGGCCTGCGGCGGGATGGTGTAGCCCAGGTGCTGGAGGCTGTAGAGGACGTTCATCGCGCAGTGCTTGGCGCCGTCCTCGTTACCGGTGATCAGGCAGCCGCCGACGCGGCCGTAGTAGGCGTACTGGCCCTCGGAGTTGAGGATCGACGAGCAGGCGTAGAGCCGCTCGATGACCTTCTTCATCACCGACGAGTTGTCTCCCAGCCACACGGGCCCGGCCAGGGTGAGGATGTCGGCGGCCATCACCTGGGAGTAGATCACCGGCCACTCGTCGGTCTCCCAGCCGTGTTCGGTCATGTCCGGCCAGACGCCCGTCGCGATGTCGAGGTCGACGGCGCGCAGGACGTCGACCGCGACGCCCTGGCGTTCCAGGATGCCGGTGGAGATGTCGATCAGGCCCTGGGTGTGGCTGCGTTCGGGGGAGCGCTTGAGGGTGCAGTTGATCACCAGGGCGCGGAGGTCGCGGTAGGACGGGGCGGTGTCGGGCATCGGTGATGGGGTCCTGGTCCGGGGGTGGGCGCTTGAGGCGGCGGTCAGGCCTGGGGCGCGCGGCGGATGATGAGCATGTCCTGGGTGTGGCCGATGGCGTAGCCGCCGGCGGGGAGGGCGAAGTGGTCCTGGACGTAGGCGGCCAGGGCCGCGCGGGTGGGGCGGGGGTCGAGGGTGGCCAGGTCGGCGACGTTGACCATGAACTCGGCGACGTCCACCGCCTCGGCGAGGTCGGGCGCGCGGTAGTGGAGGTCGAGGGTCTCGAGGGCGTAGTCGTGCTCGGGGTGGCGCTGCCGCAGGTGGTCGGCGAGGGGCCTGAGGTCGTAGCGGGCGCCGGTGAAGTGCGCGGCCATCCGCATGCAGGGGCTCTCCGGGTTCTGGAGCACGACCAGGAGGGTGCCGCCGGGGGCCGTCCAGTCCAGGGCGCGGGACACGGTGGCCGGCCAGTCCGCCTCGGGCACGTAGTAGAGCACGTGGGAGAGGTGGACGAGGTCGCCCTGCTCCGGCGGGTGGACCCGGTCGAGCGGCTCCGGGAGGACGAGTGCGTCGGGGCAGGCGGCGCCGAGCTTCTCGCGCATCGAGGGGCTGGGTTCCACCGCGATCGTGCGGTCGAAGAGGCGGCTCAGGTACGCGGTGGTGCGGCCGTCGCCCGCGCCGAGGTCCAGTAGGACCCTGCGGTGCGGCAGGGCGGCCGCGATCTCGCCCAGCCGGGCGTGGGTGACGGGCTTCTCGTCCGTCCCGGCCAGGAACAGTTCGAACGCCCGGCGGTAGTCGGCGCTCGCCACGTCCAGCACCCGGACCGGGTCCGCGTCCTTCGTCCTGGTCTCCACCGGTGGCCTCCCCTGTTGACGGCGTGTCGGGTCGCGCCATTGCACCGCACGGGCGCGGCGCGGGGGTGCAGGGACGTTCCTGCCCGCGTGTCGTCCGTGCCGCCGTGCGCCCGGAGGCGAGGGCTTCGGAGGCGCGGCGATTAATCGGTGGCCCGGGCTGCGCGACCGCTCCCACAGTGTCCGCCTGATCAAGAACGCCCAGGGAGCCGGACATGCGTGTGCACTACCCCCGGACGCCGCATCTGCCCTGGTCACCGGGCGCGGCGGCGGACGACGTACGGACCGGGGACCTGTCCGCGCTGGCCGGCGCCGAGGTCGTCGTCACCGAGAAGCTGGACGGCGAGAACACCACGCTCTACCGCGACGGCCTGCACGCCCGCTCGCTGGACTCCGCCCACCACCCCTCCCGCGCCTGGGTGAAGGGCCTCCAGGGCCGGATCGCCCCGCGCATCCCCGACGGCTGGCGGATCTGCGGCGAGAACCTGTTCGCCCGGCACTCGATCCCGTACACCGACCTGGAGAGCTGGTTCTACGGCTTCTCGGTCTGGACGGGCGGGCCCGACGGCCAGGACCACTGCCTGGACTGGGACGACACCGTCCGTTTCCTGCGCCGCCTCGGCATCCCCACCCCCCGGGTGCTGTGGCGCGGCCGCTACGACGAACGGGCCCTGCGCGCCCTGCGGTTGGACCTCGACCGGCAGGAGGGGTACGTGGTGCGGACCGTCCGGGGCTTCCCCCGGGCCGGGTTCGGCGAGCGGGTCGCCAAGTGGGTCCGCCCGCGGCACGTGCGCACCGACACCCACTGGATGCACGCCGCGGTGGTGGAGAACGGGCTCGGCCCGAGCGCCGCGCTCTGGGCCGTACGCTCGGGTGCGCTGCCCGAACTCCCGGCCCTCGCGGCCGCCCTGGGTGTTCCCGAACTCACCTGTCCGCCCGAGGAGTTGGCCGAGGTGTCGGCCCGGCTGGACGAGCTGGGCCGGGGCGGGGACGCCCGGCTGGCCGGTGTGCTCGCCACCGCATTGCGCACCGACCGCCGCCAGTCGCTGGCCCCGCGGCTGGCCGGACCGCTCGGCCTGCCGCTCGCCCGGCGGGTCGCCGACCTGGTCGGACTGCACCTCGCCCTCCACCGGCCGTACCCGGACGAGGAGCGCCGCGCCGGACTGGTCCGGCTGTCCGCCGCCGCCGACCTCGGGGTGCTGCACGCCCTCGCCGCGACCACCGCCCCCGGACGGGCGGAGCGCGAGCAGGTCGCCTGGTCGGCGCTGTACGCCGAGGACGCCGGGCTGCTCGACGAGGCGCCGCTCGCCCGGCTGCGGGCCGGGCTGCGCGAAGCCCTGGCCGACCTGGACCGCGACGCCGCCGACCGATGCTGGGCCCAGGCCCGCGAGGCGTACGCGCTCGGCCGGATCGCCACCGCCGAGGAGGCCGTGGCGGCCACCTGGCGCTGGCGCGACGGCCGCTTCCCCCGGCTGGTCCACCTGTGCGGCCCGTCCGGCAGCGGCAAGAGCAGCTTCGCCGCCGGGCTCACCGGCGTGGCCGCCCGGATCAGCCTGGACGACCTGCGCGCCGCCCGGGGCTCGCGCGCCGACCAGCGCGACAACGCCGACGTGCTGCGCCAGGGGCTGGCCCGGCTGGACGCCGCCCTGGCGACCGCCGGCGGCCTCGGAGGTGCGGGCACGGGCACGAGCGGCGCCGGTACCGGCCCCGAAACCCGCACCCGCACCGGCCCCGGCATAGGCACCGGCACAGGCGCCAACCCCGGCACCGTCGTCTGGGACGCCACCTCGCTCAACCGCCAGCAGCGCTCCCACGTCCACGCCGTCGCGCAGGGCCGCGACGCCCTGGTCACCCAGGTGGTGCTGGTGGTCGGCGAGGACGAGCTGCTGCGCCGCAACGCCGTTCGGCCGCACCCGGTGCCCGCCGAGGTGCTCACCGCACAGCTGCACCGCTTCGGCCCGCCCTACCCCGGCCAGGCGCACCGCACCTGGTACGTCGGCCCCGGTGGCACCGTGGAGGACACGGCGGGCACGCTCGACGGAGAGGAGGACTGATGCGCCCCATCGAACAGATCTGCCAGCGCATCCGCTGGGACGCCCGCTTCGACCCGGCCCGGTTCACCCTGGGCGTGCGCCAACGCGACGACCGCACCGAGCGGGTATCCCTGGAAGGCTTCGCGGCCTCCGGCGAGATCCCCTGGCACCGGGTGTACTGGGTCGAGGCCGACGGCGTGCGGGTCTGGGACCGCGCCTCGGGCGTCGACCTGCTCGACAGCACCGAGGCCGGGCGCCGCACCGCACCGCCCCGGCTGCCGGCGCCCTTCTTCACCGCGACCACCCCGTACGCCTGGCACCCTGACGACGGCTGGCGGCCCACCGACACTGCCTCCGCCTCCGCTACCGCCGTCGCCGCCGGCGCCCGGGACGTCCCGACGGCCACCGGCCTGCGCGTGGTCACCTGGAACACCCTGTGGGACCGCTACGACGCCGACCGGATCGCCACCGCCCGGCGCCGCCCGCTGCTGCTCGCCGCGCTGGAGGCCGCCGACGCCGACGTCATCGCGCTCCAGGAGGTCGAGCCCGCCCTGGTCGCCCTGCTGCTGGCCGCCCGCTGGGTCCGCGCCGGGTACACCCTCGGCACCGACCCCCTCGGGCCCGAGGTCGGCGACCACGGCCTGCTGCTGCTCAGCCGGCTGCCGGTGCTGGCGGCCGGGCGGCACGCGCTCGGCCCGCACAAGGCCGTCACCGCGCTCTCGCTACGGACCGCCGGCGCCCCGCTGACCGTCGCCGCCGTCCACCTCAGCAGCGACCACTCGGCGGACGGCGCCGACCGTCGCCGGGCCGAACTCGCCCTGCTGGCTGAGGGGTTGTCGGGAGTCGAGGGCGAGCTGCTGCTGCTCGGGGACTTTAACGACGGCCGTTCCGGCCCGTCCGGCCCGGCCGCCGCACTCGGCCTGCGGGACGCCTGGAGCCAGGCGCACGGACCGGCCGACGACACCCCGACCTTCGACCCGAGGGCCAACCCGCTCGCCGCGGTCTCCTCGCTGACCGGCCGCCCGGGCCGACTGGACCGCGTCCTGCACCGCGCCGACGGCACCCGCGTCACCGCGGCCGCCCTGCTCGGCGACCGCCCGGCCGAGGACGGGCTCTTCCCCTCCGACCACTACGGCGTGGCCGTCGACCTCCTCCTCGACAGCGACGGCACCGACGGCACCGACAGCCTCGCAGGCCTCGCAGACCTCCACGGTGAGGGCCGCATCACCGGAATCCCGGACGCCCTCGACGCCCCACCCACCGCCCGCACCGCCGTCGCCTGGCTGCCGCCCGAGGAGCTGTGGCCGCCGATCCAGCGGCTGCGCGAGGCGTACGACCCGCAGCTGCGCCGCTGGCCCCCGCACGTCAACCTGCTGTTCGGCTTCGTCCCGGAGGCCGAGTTCGACCGCGCCCTGCCACTGCTGGGCGCGGCCGCCGCCGAGGTGGCGCCGTTCACCGCGCGGCTGGACGGCGTCCACACCTTCGGGCACCGCGAGGACGCCACCCTCTGGCTGGACCCGGCCGCCGCCTCCCCCGCGCCCTGGGCGGCGCTGCGGCACGCGCTGGAGCGCCGTTTCCCCCGCTGCCGCGGCTGGGCGGAGGGCTTCACCCCGCATCTGACCCTCGGGCGCAGCGACGACCCCCAGCGTGCGGCCGCCGACTGCGCGACCCGGCTCACCGGGGCCTCCGCCCGGGTCGGCGAGCTGGTGGTGCTCTCCCGCCGGGGCTCCGAGCCGATGCGGCCGCGTGCGGTGGTCTCGCTGGGGACGGGCGAGGTGCGGGCGGTGTCCGAGCCACCGATCACCTCGCCGGCCCCGGAGTCCGCTCAACGCGCCTCTGCCGCGCGGCTGTTGGCTCGGCGCATCGCGGCGGCCCTGCCCGACGGCGTGGTGCACACCGTCGGCTCCCGCCGGCTGGGCTGCCAGCTGGACGGCGCCGACCTGGACCTGGTGGCGGCGCTGCGCGGCCCCGCCGACCTACCCGACGTCCGCGCCCGGCTGGCGGCCGCACTGCCGGAGGCCCGAGGACTGCGCGAGGTGCGCGGCGCCCGGGTGCCGGGGCTGCGGCTGACGGCCGACGGCCTGGCGGTCGACCTCGTGGTGGTCTTCACCGGCACCCTCGACCCGTCCCAAGCCGTGGACCGCCGTGCGGAGTTGGGCGAGGCGGCGGCCGTCGCGCTGAGCGCCGTCACGGACGCCGAGGCGATCCTGACCGCGCTCGGCGACCGGCACGCCCGCTTCGTCCGACTGGCGCGCCAGGTCAAGGCCTGGGCGCGGGCGCACGGCCTGGACTCCGCGCCGTTCGGCCAACTGCCCTCGCTGGCCTGGTCGGTGCTGGCCGCCCGGACCGTCCTGGACGCGACCGGCGTTCCCGAGGAGGACCTCTTCCGGCGGTTCACCGAGACCTGGGCGACCTGGGACTGGCGCCGGCCCGCCGCCCTCTCCGCCGAGCCCGCGGCTCTCCCTTCGGGCCCGCTCACCGTCCTCACCCCTTCCGCCCCGGTCCGCAGCTGCACCACCCAGGTCAGCGCCGACACCCGGGACCTGCTCACCGAGGAGCTCTACCACGCCTGGGAGCTGGCCACCGAGGCCTCGGAAGCCGCCGAGGTCGCCGGGCCCGGTGAGGCCGCCGGATCCCCCTGGCCCGCCCTGCTCGCGGCTCCCCCACTGCACCGTCGGCACGCCGCCTGGGCCGTGGTGAGCACCGACGAGGAGTCACTCGGCGTCGTCCGGGGCCGCATCCGCGCCCTGCTGAGCGCGCTGGAGGACGCCGGGGCCATCCGGCTGCACGCCTGGCCCCACCCGTACCGGACCGCCGACGGCCGCCTCCACCTCCCGATCGGCCTCGGCCCCGCACCGCTCTCCGCCGACCGGCTCGCCCCGCTCGCCAAGGCCTGGTCCCGCACCCTGCCGGGCGTCCGGGTCGAGCACGTCGACGGCGGCGCCGTCCCCACGCCGGCCCGCTGACCCTCCCCTGCCCCCGGCCCCGGCCGGATCACCCCGCCCCGCCGCACCACCCCAAACAGCCGAACCGCCCCGATCAGCCGAACCGCCCCTGCCCATCGGACTCTTCTGGACAATCGCCCCCGAAATTTGCCACGGTGAGGACCAGCGGCCCAGCCATCGATCATGCGGCCGAAGCCCCATGGGAGTTCCCCCGTGCCCTCCGCCGACTTCCCCGTCTTCTACCTCGGGCAGAGCGTGTTCTCCGACCCCGGGGCCCATCTGCCCCGCTATGCCGATCTCCCCAAGGATGCGAGCCAACTCGCCCGGATCGCCCGGAACCTGATCATCCATCGCCTCGAAGGGCGACTGTTCCACCACTCCATCCCCGCGAACCGGCTCCACCACGACGCCGAGACGCGCTACCTCGACGACATCCTGGACCTGATCACCGGCCGCGACCCGGCCCCGCTCCACCATCCGCGGGCGCCCGCCGACCGCTTCGTCGGAGTCTGCCGGGACCTGGCGCTGCTGCACTGCTCCTTCCTCCGCCATGTCGGCATCCCGGCCCGGCTGCGCTGCGGCTTCGCCGACTACCTCGGCCCGGACGGCTTCCACGGCGACCACGTGGCCACCGAGTACTGGGACGACCGGCGCGGCTGGCTGCTCGCCGACCCGCAGCTGGCCGATCCGAGGGTCGCCTCCGCCTGGCGGGTGGACTTCGACCCGATGGACGTCCCGCGCGACCGCTTCCTGGTCGCCGGCCGGGCCTGGCGCACGATCCGCTCCGGCCGGGCCGCCGCCGGCTCCTTCGGCGTCCACCCGCCGGAGGAGGGCCCGCTCAACGGCGAGTGGTTCGTCGCCCACTCCACCCGGCTCGACCTCGCCGCCCTCAACAAGGTCGAGACGCTGCTCTGGGACACCTGGGGCACCGGGTCCACCAACACGCCCCACGCCCCGTACGACGAGGTCGCCCACCTGACCGTCGGCGCGATCGACCTCCCCGCCGTCCGCCGCCTCTTCACCGAGCACGACGCCCTGCGCACCCCGAAGACCGTCCTCTCCCTGGCACCGTTCAACGGCCCCCGCGAAGTCACCCTGCGCTGACGCCCGCCCCGGGCACACAGGCCGTACGGCGCCGGGCCCCGAACCGGCCGCCGACCTGGCCGCTGGACGGCGGCCAGGTCGGCGGCCCGACACCGGGCGTGGAGTCCGTCCGGTCACCGGCAGCTCAGTGGGGACAGTTGCGCGCTACTTGATCAGGTGAAAATCGGGGTGCCGCAACCACGCCTGTAGGAACTCGACGTCTCCGACGTGGCGGACGTACCGCCCTCCGCCGCCGGTGTCATAGGAGACCACGGCGAGATTCCCCGGAAGCGCTGACGCGAATTCGCTCGCCCGGGCCGGCACCGCGTCGGGTCCCGTGCCGCCTCCCACAGGGGGATGACCGCTCAGGAGGCCGTCGAAGTCGATCAGCGCATCGAGACGGCGGGCGAGTGCGAGCGTCAGGTGGCCGAGCAGCATGTGGTTCGTCGGCCCCGAGCAGCCCGCGCCCACCACCACTCCCTGCAAGCCACAGTCCGACCGCCGGTCCCGCCACAGCGCCCCCCAGAGGCTCGTGGCCCAGGTGCCACCGGAGCCGGTTCTACCAGAACCCGGCGGCGGGGCGCCTGGTCATTTCGGGTCACCACCCCGCTGCCCGGACACGGTGGGGTAACTCGTGGTATCCGGGCCCACCCCGCCCACCCGCCTGTCCCCGTAGCACCGCTCCGAGATCCCCCGTCGAGACGTGGGAGCGGGGCCCGTGGCGGCCGCCGCGGCGGTGTGTCAGTAGCCGATGGTGAAGCGGCGTTGGACGAAGCGGGGCAGTTCCGCCTCGTCGACCAGGGCGACGGCGGCGTCCTCCGCGGAGATGCGGCTGCGGCCGTCGGCGTCCCGGACCGCCTGGTCGCCGCCGATCCGGAATCGGCCGGTGCGCTCGCCGGGGGCGATCTCCTCGGCGGGGCTGAAGTAGGTCCAGAGCCGGTTCGACGTGCGCAGGACGTTCAGGCCGTCCCGGGCTCCGCGCGCCGCGGCCGCGTACTCGCGGGGCAGCCCGAGCTGGTCGAGGGTCTCGTGCATCCGGTCGACGTCGTCGGCGAGGACCACTCCGGGCGCCGTCTCCAGACTGCCGGCCCCGCCGATCACGATGAGCCGGGTCCTGGGGTGGCTCTCCAGGGCCTTGACCAGCGCCCGGGCCGCGACGGAATGGACCGTGGGGTCGGCTATGGACCGCCGCACGGTGTCCGCGAGGTCCTTGGCCGCGTTGCCCGGTTGGAACCCGCTGATCAGCACGTCCAGGCCGGGCAGGATCGCGGCGATGCTCGCGGGGTCGAGGACGTCGACGCCGGCCCAGGTGACGTTCGCTCGGCTCTCGTCGATCTGCGAGGCGTCGCGGCTGAGTGCCGTGACGTGGTGCCCGCGGCCGAGCGCCTCCGTGACGACCCGGCTGCCGATGGTGCCGGTGGCACCGATCACTCCGATGTGCATGGTTCTCCCCTTGTTCATGCCCGGACGTACTGGCTGCCGCCATCCTCCTGGACGGCGCGTCAAAACTATATGCCGTATAGTTTAGATACGCCAAGCAATAGCGTGACGCTGTAGACTCCGCGCATGGCGAGCACCGGGACCAGGGGACGGCGTGAGCGGCTTCGGGCCGAGACGACCGCCGAAATCAAGGGCGTGGCACTGGAGTTGATGGCCTCGGGAGGCCCCGGGGCGATCACGCTGCGCGCCATCGCCCGCGAGATGGGCATGACCCCCAACGCCATCTACGGCTACTTCGCCACCCGCGACGACCTGGTCACCACGCTCATCGACGACGTGTACACCTCGCTCGCCGACACGGTGGACGCCGCCTGGGACGCCACTCCCGCCTCGGATCCGGCCGACCGGATCCGGGCGTGGGCGCACGCCTTCCGCGGCTGGGCGCTCGCCAACCCCGAGGGCTTCCGCCTCGTCTACGGCGACCCGGTGCCCGGTTACGTCGCCCCCGAGGGCGGCGCCGCCCCGGATGCCGCACAGCGGGTCTGCACCGCCCTGACCGGCCTCGCCGTCGCGGCCTGGCCGCACGCCGAACGCCTCTACGCGGACAGCGACTTCCAGTGGTCCGACTTCGACGCCGGCCTCCTCGACAAGGTCCGCCCCGCCTTCCCCCACCTCCCCCCGGCCGGCGTGGCCCTGGCCCTGCGCATCTGGGGCCACCTCCACGGCCTGGTGTCGCTGGAGATCTACGGCCACCTGCGCAACCAGACCACCAGCCCGGAGAAGCTCTTCCACGAGGAACTGACCCAGCTCGTCGCCTCGTTGGGCATCGCGCCGAAGCGCTGACAGCCGTCGGCCCCGCCGAGCCGACGGGGCCGTGGATGCCGGGCGGCCGGGGCCGTGGATGCCGGGCGGCCGGGGCCGTGGATGCCGGGCGGCGGCATCGCGGCCGATCCGCGTCATCTCCGCTCGGCGATGACCGAGCCCTCCGGTCAGTCGATGCCTTCGATGATGCGGAAGTCGCGTTCGACTGCGCCGGAGAGGACCACCAGCGCCTTCCGGTACGCCTCGCTCTCGTAGGCCGCGACGGCCTGTTCGAAGCTGTCGAACTCGATCAGAATGACGCGTTGCGTGGTGCCGGCTTCATGGGCGACGACTCGGCCGCCGCGGGACAGGAGCCGCCCACCCCCGGCCCGGACGGCCGGACCGGCCAGCTTGTCGTAGGCACTCAGCCTCTCAGGGTCGGAAACGGCGTGGTAGACGCTGACCCAGTAACCCTTGGGCATGGAACCTCCTGCGTTCGGTCGGACGTGTCCGACGTCGATTCGACCCTCGGATCGCTCGCTCCCGGCGACGGGGCACCGAGCATGGTGAGGCCGTGCTGATGCGGCCTGGTTCGACGCCGCCACCCGCGGCCGCCGGTTCGCTCCTCCGGCAAGGCCTTCCTCAGCACCCCGGGCGCCTTCGCGCCCCCGAGCTGGGACGCGACCTTCGCGGCGAGAGATACATAAAAGATTCATATAAATATCGTATGCTTCACCCATGAGCCGTCAAGATCCCACTCGTGGCGCATCCGCTGCGATCGGGTCGGCCCTCTACGGGCTGGCCACCAGGACCGTGAGACGCCTTCCGCGCGACATGAGCGTCACGTCCGCCGCCACCCTGGCCACCCTGCACCGGACCGGCCCGCGGCGCATCACCGACCTGGCCGCGACCGAGGGTGTCACCCAGCCCGCGATGACCACGCTGGTCCGGGTGATGGAGGAGTCCGGACTGGTCGAGCGGAGGGGCGATCCGTCCGACAGGCGGGTCACCCTGGTGTGCCTGACCGAGGCCGGCGCGTCGTACGTCCGGACGCGGCACCAGGCGGGGGTCGACGCGTTCGCGCGGCTGATCGACGAACTGCCCGACGACGACGTCGAGTCCCTGGTGGCGGCGCTTCCGGCGCTGGCGCACCTGGCGGAGCTGGAAGACCGGGACCGCGGGGGACCGAAGCGGTGACGGGGCGCACCCCGGAGCGCTCCGACGAGCGGTCGCTGAGCGCCGCCCTGCTGTTCGTCGCCCTGGTCGTGGCGGCGGTCGCCAGCCTCGGGGCGCCGCTGATCACCCGCGTGGCGACCACCTTCCACGTCCCGCTCGACGGCGCGCAGTGGACGCTGACCGTCGCCCTGCTGAGCGGCGCCGTCGCCACGCCCGTCCTCGGCCGGCTCGGAGCCGGCCCGCACCGACGGGCCACGATCCTCGCCACGCTGGCGATCGTCGTGGTCGGCAGTGCGCTCACCGTGCTCCCGCTGCCGTTCGCAGGGCTGCTCATCGGCAGGGCGGCCCAGGGCGTCGGGCTCGGTCTGACGGCGCTGATGATGGGCGTGGCCCGGGACCACCTCCCCGAGGAGCGCGGCACGGCGACGATCGCCCTGATCTCGGTGGTCTCGATCATCGGCGCCGGGGTCGGCTACCCGCTCACCGCACTGCTCGCCGAGATCGGCGGCGTACGGGCCGCCTACGGCTTCGGCCTGGTCGTCACCGCGGCCGCCCTCCTGACCGCGTGGCGCTCCATACCCGCGGCTCCCGAGGGCCGCGCCGCCCACGTGACCGTGGCCGGCGCGCTCGTCCTCGCGGGTGGGCTGTCCCTCGTCCTGTTCCTGGCCGGCCAGCGGAGCCCGTGGAGCCGTCACCTCGCCGTGGCGGCGGGCCTCGCCGTCGTCGCCGTGCTGCTGCTGTGCGTCTGGACCGCCTCCGAACTGCGCAGCGAGACGCCCCTGGTCGATGTCCGGGCGGTGCGGCACCCGGCGGTCGCCGGAGCGAACATCGCCATGTTCGTCGGCGGGAGCGGCATGTACCTCCTGCTCACGCTCGTCACCCGGTACGCGCAGACGCCGCACAGCGCCGGCTACGGCTTCGGGCTGACCACCTTCGTCGCCGGACTGGTCCTCGTCCCGTTCTCGGTGCTGGGATTCGTCGCCGGCAGGCTCACGCCCCGGGTTCGGGCGCTGGTCGACGCACCGGTGGTCCTGGCCGGCAGCGCCGTCGTCGTCGGCGGCGGGTTCGTCATCTTCTCCGCGGCCCGGTCGAACCCGGCCGAACTGCTCCTCGCGATGGGTGTGCTGGGCTTCGGCGTCGGCAGTTTCTCAGCCGCCATGCCCGACGTCATCCTGGCCGTCACGCCCGCGAGCGAGACGTCGAGCGCGATGGGCTTCAACTACGTCGTCCGCAACGTCGGGTACTCCCTGGGCAGTGCGACAGGCGGCCTGGTCCTGGCCGGCGGAACCGACACCGGTCATCTCTTCCCGGACGACCACGCCTACACCACCGCCGCGCTGCTCGGCATCGCCGCGATGGCGGTCACCGCCCTGAGCGCCCTCGCCGTCGCCCGCCGACGCCCGCCCGAGAGCAACCCGACCGCGACCACGACCACGACCACGACCACGACCAGCGTGCCGGGTCACGGCCGGTCGAGCCGATGACCGGCTCGCGGGCCAGGGTGACGGCCCGTCGCCCTGGCCCGCGTCGGGGAGACATATCGACGAGTCGACGAGACTGACCCGAAAATCTGAAATTTTTATTGCGCAATTTTTCCTGCGGACCTATCGTCGTCGCATGCCCGAGAGCCCCCGGCCCGACCGGATCACCGACCTGACCCGTCTGAAGGCGTTCACCAACCCCCTGCGGGTGCGGCTCTACCGGCTGCTCTACGCCGCCGGGAGCGCGACCGCCTCGCAGCTCGGCGCCCAGGTCGGCGAGGCTCCGTCGCTGGTCAGCTACCACCTGCGCAAGCTCGCCGAGCAGGGCTTCGTCACCGAGGCCGCCGGCCGGAGCGGCGACGGCCGGGAGCGGTGGTGGCAGGTCTCCTCCGAGGAGGGCTGGGGCTTCCGGGAGTCCGACCTCGCCGGGACGCCCGAGGGCGCGGCCGCCGTCGACGCGGTGACCAGGGGCCTGGTCGAATCCCGCTCCGCCCAGTACCGCGCCTACCTCGACCAGAGCTCCGCCTGGGGCAGGGAGTGGACCGACGCGGCCTTCGGCGCGGAGTGGCTGCTCGACCTCACGGCCACCGAACTCGCCGAGATGGAGCAGGAGTTGCAGGCCCTCTCGCGGCGCTGGCGGGAGCGCGGCAAGGCGGCCAGGGCGGCCGGCGACACCGTGGGCCGCGAGCACGTCTCCGTCCACCTGTACGGGTTCCCCTTCCGCCCCTGACACGGGCACCCCGTGTCCCCGACCGCCGGAGTCCCCAATGGCCCTCGCGGAGCCGACCCTCCCCGACCGCACCGCCACGCCGCCCGCCCACCGCGACGGCAACGTGCTGCGCTGGCTCACCGCCCACACCGCCTCGCTGATCGGCGACGGCGTGTACTTCGCCGCCCTCGGCTGGTCCGCCCAGCGGTCCGCCGGCCCCGCCGAGGTCGGCCTGGTCATGGCCGCCGGCGCCGCCCCGCGCGCCCTGCTCATGCTCGGCGGCGGCGTGCTGGCCGACCGGCTCGACCCGCGCCGGGTGGTCCTCGGCAGCGACGCCGTGCGCTGTCTGCTCATCCTCTCGGTGGCCGCCGCCATCGCCCTGACCGCGCCCGCGCTCTGGCTGCTGGTCGCGGTGGCGCTGGTCTTCGGCGCCGTGGACGCGCTGTTCGTCCCCGCCGTGGGTGCTCTCCCGCCCCGGATCACCACCCCCGACCAACTGGCCCGGGTCACCGGCCTACGCTCGCTGTCGATGCGCCTCGGCCAGATCGCCGGACCGCCGCTCGGCGGCCTGGCCATGGGCCTGGGCGGCCCGGCCGCCGCCTTCGGCGTCGCGGGCCTGCTGTTCGCGCTCTCCCTGCCGCTCCTGTTCTCCGTCCGGATCGGCCCGATCGACCGCACCGCCCAGGACGGCGCCCAGGACGGCACCTCGCACGACGCCCCGCGAAGCGCCCCGCACGACGGCCCGGTACGCCGCCCGGGCACCGCGCGCGCCGACCTCCTCGACGGGCTGCGCTACATCCGCCACCACCGCCTGATCGGCCCGCTGGTCGCGGCCGGGGCGGTCTGCGAACTCGGCCTCACCGGCACCCTCAACGTCGGCATGGTGCTCCTCAACGCCGAACGCGGCTGGGGCCCGTCCGGCTACGGCTGGATCGTCGGCTGCTTCGGCGCCGGGGCCGCCGCGAGTGCCGCGCTGCTCGCCGTCGCCGGGCGGCTGCCCAGGGCCGGCCTCACCATGGCCGGCACCCTGCTGGCCGCCAGCGTCGGCGCGGCGGCCATGGCACTGGTCCCGCAGCTGTGGACCGCCGCCGTCCTCGCCGCCCTGGTCGGGCTGAGCGCGGGCGTCTTCGGCAGCCTGGACAGCACCCTCATCCAGACCGCCGCCGACCCCACCTACCTGGGCCGGGTCACCTCCGTCACGATGCTGACCATGGTCGGCCTCGCCCCGCTCGGCTACCCGCTGGTCGGCGCCGCCGTCGCCACCTGGGGCACCGCCCCGGTCTTCGTCGGCTGCGGCGCCCTCTCCTGCCTCGGCGCCGCGCTCGCGCTCGCCTCCCCCGCCGTGCGCCGCGCCGAACTCCCCCGCGCCGCCGGCAACTGAGCCCCCGCCCGGCAGCCGCGCGGCACGCCGGTCACCAGGCGACCGGGAGCGCCTCGACGCCGTAGACCGTCGAGCCCTCGCGGAAGCGCAGCTCGGCGTCGGGGACGGCGAGCCGCAGGCCGGGGAAGCGCCGCAGCAGCGCCGGCAGGGCGACCTTCAGCTCCAGCCGGGCCAGTTGCTGCCCCAGGCACTGATGGGCGCCGAAGCCGAAGGACAGCTGGGCGACCGGACGGCGGCGCAGGTCGAGGTCGTCCGGGCGCTCGGGGACGAGGCCGGGGTCCCGGTTCGCGGTCAGCGGGGAGAGCAGGACGTGCTCGCCCTCGGCGATCCGGTGGCCGTTGACGTCGACGTCGGCCACGGCCGTGCGCAGCAGCGGTGCGGGGATGGCGAGATGGCGCAGCAGTTCCTCCACGGCCGTGCCGGTGACCTCGGGGTCGTCGCGGAGGGCGGCGAGCTGTTCCGGGTGGCGGAGCAGCGCCAGCACGCTCAGGGCGAGCATGGTCGCGGTGGTCTCGTGCCCGCCGACCAGCAGGGTGGTGCCGAAGCCGATGAGTTCGTCGTCGGTGAGCTCCGCGCCGTGCTGCCGCACCACCGCGCCCAGGACGCCCTCGCCGGGGGTGGCCCGGTTGCGGGCGACGATGTCCGCCATGGCGGTGTTCAACTCGTCTGAGGCGGCGACGAGTTGATCGGCGTCGGCGGTGCCGTCCATGATCACCTGGGAGCAGCGCTGGAACATCGCCCTGGTGCCGTACGGGACGTCGAGCAGTTCGCAGATCGCCAGCGAGGGGATGGGCAGGGCGAACGCCTGGACCAGGTCGACCACCGGGCCCCGCTCCGCCATGGCGTCGAGGTGGTCGGCGACGATCGTCTCGATCGCGGGGCGCAGCCGTTCGACCTGACGGACGGTGAAGCTGCCGGTGAGCATCCGGCGCAGCCGGGTGTGCTCCGGGCCGCTGTAGGCGGGCAGGAAGCCGGGGTGGTTGAACAGGGTGCGCGGCAGCGAGGGGTCGATGCCGTTTCCCGTCACCAGGCGGTCGTCCGCGAAGGCGGCCCGGACGTCGGCGTACCTGGTGAGGACGACGGCCTCGATCCCGCCGTGCACCGGGTGGGAGACCCGCAGCCGCGGCAGGCCGTCCTCCTCGCGCATCCGGCGGAGGTCCGGCGACGGGTCGAACGGGCAGCCGCGGTCCCGTTCGGAGGCGACGAAGGACGCCGAGCGGTGTTCGGGCATGGTGCTGGCTCCTCAGCTGGATCGGTCCCGGGAACGCGGTCATGGTGCGGGCCCGGGAACGCGGTCGTGGTATGGATGCGGGAACGCGGTCGCGGTACGGACGGCGGCGCTCTACCCGTGGTACCGGGTGGAGGCGTGGTGCCAGTCGAAGGCGCCGCGGATGGTGGTCTGCAGCGCCTCCGTGCAGTAGCGCCGCAGCAGGTCGCGCTCGGCCGGGTCCAGGTGGCCCGTCGCCGTGGAGCCGAGCAGGGCCCGGTGGGCGCCGGTGAACAGCTCCAGGGCCTCGCCGCGGCGGCGCGCGGCCCCGGCGACGGCCTCGGGGCGGGAGAGCCCGTGTTCCCGTTCCAGGCAGAGCACCAGGTTGTTCTGCTCCCCCTGGGCCGCGTCCTTCGCCAGGGAGACGATGTCGTTGTCGCAGATGATGAAGGTCTTCGTCATCTCGCGCATGACCGACAGGTGCGGCAGCGCGTACAGGTGGTCCGGCAGGACGCACGAGGACAGCCGCTCGGCGAGGTCGACGACCGGCGCCACCCCGATGGTGTGCCGCCGGACCCTCAGGTAGGCACTCAGCGTCAGGGGCGTGCCGGACCGCCGGCTGCGCGCCTCGTGGACGTGGTGGTCCAGGTAGGACGACCAGTGGGCCGCCGATCGCTGGATCCAGTCCCCGGGCATGTCCTGGCAGCTGCGCCGCCGCATGTCGGCGAAGGCGGCGGCCAGCGGCAGCGGCGACGCCTCGCCGGTGACGCCCTCCTTGACCAGCCCGACGAGGTTGCGGACCCGCTCCGGCTCCCCGCCCCACTGTTCGTCGAGCGCGTCGTCGAACAGGAAGTACCAGCTCTGCTGGTCGACGCCGATGTCCAGTTCGCTCCCGGTCGCGTTCGGGTAGAACATGGCCGCGATCAGCGGGAACTGGCCCTTGAGGTGGTGGGCCCGCTCGGCTTCCGTGGCCAGGAAGCCGAAGGACTCGGGCCAGGCGAGGTGGCGGTCGTGGGCGGCCCGGAAGTCCGGGCTGATCCGGCGCGGGAAGGGCACGGTGTCGAGGGCCGGTGCCTCCGCGTCCTGGGAGAGGGGCTCTGCCGTCGATGTCATGGGGTGGCGCACCTCCGGGGAACGGGGCCGGTTCAGTCGGCAGGCCAGGGTGAGACGCGCATGGGCAGCGCGTTGGGCCGGATCAGCGCGTGGACCACCGGCCGGACCCGGTGCCCCGCGACCGGCCGCGGCCGCCACCGCGAGACGATCGAACGGAGGACGACCAGCATCTCGGTCATCGCGAAGTGGTCCCCGATGCACTTCCGGTTGCCCAGGGCGAACGGGACGTAGGCGCCCGGTGGCAGGTCCTTCTCGGGGCGGTCGAGCCACCGGTCCGGATCGAACCGCAGCGGGTCCGGGTAGTAGGCCGGGTCCCGGTGCATCGTCAGGGCGCTGTAGATCAGTTCGGCTCCGCGCGGCAGGTCGACGCCGCGGACCCGCACCGGTTCCAGGGCCCGCCGCATGAGCAGCCAACTGGGCTGGTGCAGCCGGAGCACCTCCCGGAGGAAGCGTTCGGTGAACGGGAGCGTCGCCGCGGCGGGCAGGGCGCCGACGGGCAGCGCGTCGCACTCGGCCTTGATCCGTTCGGTGAGTTCCGGGCGCCGGCCGATCTCGTGGAGCGCCCAGGCGAGGGTGGTGGACGTGGTCTCGGCGCCGGCCATGAGCAGCGAGAGCAGCTCGTCGCGGGCCTCCACGTCGCTCATCCCCCGCGGGTTGCCCGGGGTGCCGGCGAACATGATCGACAGCAGGTCGCCGTGGCCCGCACCGCCCCGCCGCTCCGGCCCCTCCGACCCCGCCTGTTCGGCCTGCTCGGCCTGCCGGGCCTGCCGGACGGCGGTGTCCGCGAGTTCGCGCAGCGCCGCGGCCGCGGCCAGGTACCTGCGGTGCCCCAGCAGGGGCGAGGACGCGATCGGCGCGGGCAGCACGGTGCCCACGAAGACGCCGCGCATCACCGTGGTCAGCTGCTCGGCGACGCGTTCCCCCAGTTCGGCGACGGCCGCGGCACCGTCCGGGCGTTCGGTGCTGAACAGGGTCGCCACGAGCATGACGGTCATCATCCGGCGCAGCACCAGGTCCATCGGGACCACCTCGCCGGGGCGCCAGGCCGACACCTGCTCCTCGGCGATGTCGGTCATCGTGCCGACGCACCCGGCGATGGTGTCCCGGTGGAAGGCGGGTTGCAGCACGCGCCGTTGGCGGAGGTGGAAATCCCGCTCGGAGGTGATGATGCCGTTCCCGATGAAAGGCCGGGCGACGTCGAACAGCAGTCCTTTGCCGAACTTCCTGCTCTGTGTCAGGAGAACCTCGTGGACGGCCTCCGGAGAGTTCAGGACGTACACCGGGCGATTCCCGAGGAATATCCTGACGATGTCGCCCTGCGCGCGGATGGACTGCAGGAACCCCACCCGCTGGACGGCCAGTCGCGGCAGGTGGCCGAGCAGTGGAATGCGCCCCGGCGCCACGGGCGCCGTCCCGGGAGCGGTGGTGGAACGCATGAGCCCTGCACCTCCCTGAGGTTTCGGATCGAAAACCCGACCGACAATGGAACATTCGCTCGTTCGTGGTGCACGGTGATCATCGTTCGCCACCTCCGGAGAGGTCAAGGGAGCGGCTGAAAATGCACCGCCGGAGTGGTTTTGAGCCGAACGGCGAGAATTCCCCCCACCTCGCCGAGCGTTTCAGGCCACCCGATCCGGATTGGACCGGGACTCCGGCCGGCCCGGCGGATAGCCTCGGGCCCACCGCCCAGTCGATCACCGGAGAAGCGCCATGCACCCCCAACTCGCCGCCGATCTCGGCCGGTTGCCCGAACTGCTGGAGGAGACCCGGCAGCGGGCGCTCGCCTTCCTGGCGGGCCTCGACGAGCGGCCGGTGGTCCATCGGCCCGCCGCCGACGCGGCCGAACCAGCTGCCCCCGTACCCCCCATGCCCGGGCCATCGGCCCTGGTGCCACCCGTCCCCGCACCGCTCCCCGAGGAGGGCGGCGGGATACCGGCCGCCCTGGCGGAGTTCACCGAGCGCTGGGAGCCGCGACTGTCGGCCAGCGCCGGGCCGCGCTACTTCGGGTTCGTGACCGGCGGGGCGACACCGGCGGCGCTCGCGGGCGACTGGCTGACCTCGGTCGTGGACCAGAACTCCAACTCCGCCCTGGACCCTGCCGGTCAGCAGCTGGAGCGGGAGACGGTCGGCTGGCTGCGCGAGTTGTTCGGGCTCTCGGCGGCGCACCACGGCACCTTCGTGAGCGGCGCCACGATGTCCAACACGGTGGGGCTGGCGGTCGCCCGCGAGTGGCTGGGCGAGCGACTCGGCGTGGACGTCGCCGAGGACGGGGTCGGCGCGCTGGGGCGGGTCCGGGTGCTGTCGGGCAGTGCGCACTCCAGCATCGCCAAGGCGCTGTCGGTGCTGGGCCTGGGCCGTACGGCGCTGCGGACGGTGCCCGTCCTGCCGGGCCGGGAGGCGGTGGACGTGGCCGCGCTGGAGCGGGCGCTGGCCGAGGCGGACGGGCCGTGCGTGGTGGTGGCCAACGCCGGGACGGTCAACACCGTCGACTTCGACGACCTGCGCGCGATCGCCGCGCTGCGCGAGCGGTACGGGTTCTGGCTGCACGTGGACGCCGCGTTCGGCGCCTTCGCCGCGCTGTCGCCGGAGCACGAACGGCTGGTGGCGGGCCTGGACCTCGCCGACTCGGTCTGCGTCGACCTGCACAAGTGGCTCAACGTGCCGTACGACAGCGCCGTACAGTTCACCCGCCGGCCGGACCTCCAGGCCAGGGTCTTCCAGAACGCCGCCGCCTACCTCGGCCCGCTGAGCGAGCACCCCGACCTGGTCCACCTCACGCCGGAGAACTCCCACCGGCTGCGCGCCCTCGCGGCCTGGTTCACCCTGCGGGCGTACGGCCGCGCCGGGCACCGGGAGATCGTGGAGCGCTGCGTCTCCGGCGCCCGGACGCTCGGCGGGCACGTCGCCCGGATCGACGGCCTGGAGTTGCTCGCCCCGGTGCGGCTGAACGTGGTCTGCTTCTCGCTGACCGCGGACCCGACCCCGGAGCGGCTGGCCGCGCTCGCCGCCGAGCTGGCCGACGAGGCCTTCCTCACCCCCACCCGCTACGCGGGGCGGCCCGCCCTGCGCGCGGCGTTCAGCAACTGGCGCACCACCGGGGCGGACGTCCGGCGGACGGCGGAGGCGCTGGCCCGGGCCGTCCGGAAGCTGACGGCCTGAGCACCGGGGCGGGGCCGCCGCCGGTCGACTCCGGCCGTGGTCCCCGTTCCCCTGACCCCGACCCCGGCCCGACCCCGGCCCCGGTCGTCGCCCTTCGGCCACTGCCCCGACCGTCCGGGATCACGGGTGCGCGCCGTCCCCGTAGACGCCGCCCGCCCGGTCGGTCAGGCCCGCCATGAACTCCGCGTGGGCGAGGTTCATGAACGGCAGCGGTGGTTTCCCGACGCTCCCGCACCGGCGCGCCCGGCCGTGCCGTCATGCGGGGCCTCCCTCGCCCAACACGCGGGCCGGACCTTGCCCTCACACCGGTGTGAGGGCCGATGATGCTGCCATGACCGCCACTCCTTTCGACCCGTACGCGCTGCTCGAACAGAGCCGGCTCGGCATCCTCGCCACCATCAAGGCGGACGGCCGGCCGCAGCTCTCCCCCGTCATGCCGTTCTACGACCGCGCGGCGAACGCCATCCTGATCTCCACCCGGGACGGGCTGGCCAAGACCGCCAACCTGCGCCGGGACCCGCGGGCCAGCCTGGAGGTGACCGGGCCGGACGGCCGCTCCTGGGCCACCGCCGAGGGCGTGGCCGCCCTGACCGGGCCGGGCACCGACCCCGACGGGCCGGAGGTCGAGGCGCTGGTGGACTACTACCGCCGCGCCGCCGGCGAGCACCCGGACTGGGCGGAGTACCGCGAGGTGATGGTCTCCGACCGCCGGGTGCTCCTCACCATCCCGGTCGACCACGTGTACGGCACCCACATCTGATCGTCGGACCGAACCGGGCCGGCCGGGGCGCAACGGCCCGGCCGCCTTCACGCCCCGGCCCGTCGGCCCGGCCGCCGGTTCCGGGACCGGCGGCCGGGCCTCCGCCTCCGCCTCCGCTCCGGAGGCGAACTCCCGTCGGCAGCGGGGCGGTTCAGCCCAGCGTCGCCGTGACGACGGTGGCGTCCAGGTCCTCGTGCCAGCTCTCCACCGCCGCCAGCCCGGCCTCCCGGGTCACCGCGAGGGCCGTCGGCGCCTGCCGTTCGCTGGTCTCGAACAGCAGCGCCCCGTCGGGCGCCAGCCACTCCGGTGCCTCGGCGACCACCCGCCGCAGCACGTCCAGCCCGTCCGATCCGCCGTCCAGGGCGGGCCGGGCCTCGTGCAGCCGCGCCTCCGGCGGCAGCAGGCCGAGGTCGTCGGTCGGCACGTACGGGACGTTGGCGATCAGCACGTCCACCCGGCCGCGCAGCTCCGCGGGCACGGCGGTGAACAGGTCGCCCTCGAAGACCCCCGCCGCGGCGCCGGCCAGGTTGCGGCGGGCGCAGCGGACGGCGCCGGGATCGATGTCGGCCGCGTAGAGCTCGACCGGGTGCGCGGCCGCGGCGGCCACCGCCGCGCCCAGCGCGCCGCTGCCGCAGCACAGGTCGAGCACCACCGCGCCCGGGGCGGTCAGCGCGGTGGCGGTGGCGGCCAGGAACTCGCTGCGGCGGCGCGGGACGAAGACGCCCGGGTCGACGGCGATCCGCAGCCCGGCGAACTCGGCCCAGCCGACGACGTGTTCGAGCGGCCGGCCGTCGGCGCGGGAGCGGACCATCACGGCCAGGTCGGCGGGCGTGGCGGCGGCGGAGAGCAGGATCCGCGCCTCGTCCTCGGCGAAGACGCACCCGGCGGCGCGCAGCCGGGAGACCACCAAGGAACGGAGGGAAACGGAGGAGAAGACCGACAAGAGAACCCCTTGGGGAAAAGACGGGAAGCTGATGACTCCGTCAGGGCTCCCGCCAGGGCCGGCACCGCGTCGGCGCGCCGTCCGCGCTATGCGCGTGAGGCGCCCACGCGGCCGCGCTCCGGGAGCACCCGCTCGGACATTCCGGTAATGGGTCTCACCTCCCTGAGTCGCGGTCACAATCGGCTCCGGCAACCCTACCGCATCGCCGCCCGGGGACGGCCGGACGGATTTCGATGGGCCCCATGAGCCCGGCGAGCCCCCGGTGCGGCCGGTGGCGCACCGGGGCTCCGGCTCTCCCGCTCCGTCATCGAGCCCTCGACGGACCCACTGACAGTGCCACGTTGACAACGGACCGTAGCGCCCGAGCACGTGATCCCGCCGACCGTCCCGCACGCGCGGGCAGCTCACCGGCACCGCTCCGGTCTCACGCCGCCTGCGCGGCCGGGGGCCGGGTGCGGTACCCGGCGGCCGTGCCCGGGGGCACCAGGCAGGGCAGCAGCCACTCCCAAAGGGCGCCGACCCGGCGGGCGCGTTCCTCGGTGGGGCAGCCGTCGGCGAACACCACCTCCAGCCCGCAGGCGGCGGTCATCACCAGGGTCTCCGGGCCGAGGCCGTCCGAGCGGTCGCGCAGCTCGCCCGCGCGCCGGGCGCCGACCAGCAGGGCGCGCACCTCCCCGGCCCAGACGCCGTGGAAGCCCCGCAGCTCGGCCAGGGCCCGGTGCTCGGGATCGAGCGCGGCGGACCCAGCCACGGCGAGCCCGGCCGCGACCGCCCTGGCCGTACCCGGCGCCTGCCAGCCGGCGTCCTCGCGGCCGAGGCGGAAGGCCGCCCGGATCACCGGGTCCGTCCCGAGCGCGTCGACCAGCCAGTACCCGGCGTCGATCAGCCCCTGGAGCGGGGAGGAGGCGGCCCGCAGCTCCGCGCAGGCCGACCGCAGTGCGCCCTCGGCCTGGCCGGACACCGCCCCGGCCAGATCCTCCTTGGAGGCGAAGTGGAAGTACAGCGCCCCCTTCGTCACCCCGGCGGCCGCGGCGATCTCGCCGAGCGTGGCCCCGGCGTAGCCGCGACGGTCGAACAGCGCCGCCCCCGCCACCACCAGCCGCCCGCGTGTCCGTTCCGACCTCTCCTGAACCACCCGTCCCACCACCCCTCACGACGACAAGCAGGTTCCGACCGGTCCGCGACCGCCCCACGACGGGCGCCGCGGCCTCCGACCGCCGTCCGGGTCCGGTTCCGCCGACGCGGCGCCGACCCGGACGACCGGCCGGTTCAGCCCGCCCGGCTGAGCCTGGCCGCCGCCGATCCGGCGGCCAGCCCGGCGGGTTCGCGCTCCGCGCGCTCCGGCCCGGCGAGCAGGATGGAGCGCTGGAGCCGGCGCAGCGCGACCGAGGGCTCCATGCCCAACTCCCCCACCAGGGTGTTCCGCAGGCGCTGGTAGGCCTGCAGCGCCTCGCCCCGGCGGCCGGAGCGGTGCAGGGCCACCATGTACTGGCCGTGCAGGCTCTCGTGGGTGCGGTAGCGATCCACGAGCACGGTGAGTTCGGCGAGCAGCACCCGGTGCCGCCCCAGCCGCAGGTCGGCCTCGATCCGCTGGTCCAGCGCGCAGAGCCGGGTCTCCTCCAACCGCCTTGCCTCGACGGCCAGTTGGCCGCCGACCGGGACGTCCGCGAAGGCCGGCCCGCGCCACAGCGCGAGCGCCTCGCCGAGCAGCCGGGCGGCCTCCGGATAGTCCTCGCCGTCCATCGCCCGGTAGCCCGTTCCGGCCAGCCGCTCGAACTCCCGCAGGTCCGTCGGTCCGCCGCCGCTGTTGAGCGTGTAGCCGCCCGGCGAGGTCATCAGGACGTCCTTGGCGCCGGACACCCCCCGCGCCGCACCGGCCGCGACCAGCGCCCGGTCGATCAGCTCGCGCACCTGGAGCACGTACGTCTGCACGGTGGTGCGTGCGCTGCGCGGCGGACGGCCGGACCACAGCTCGTCGGCCAGCATCCCGGCCGACACCACCTGGTCCGCCCTCAGCGCCAGGAGTCCCAGCACCTGCCGCGGCTTCGGCGCCGACGGCACCACCGAGACCCCGCACACCCGGACGTCCAGCGCCCCGAGCACCCGAATCTCCACGATGACCACCCCAATCACACGGAACGCCGCAGTCCGTTCGCCGCGGCCGGCACCCGGGCCGACACCCTGGGTCAACTGGCACCCAGTCAAAAACAGGACGCGCGGTTTGTCAATACAAAACCGAACGTGCTGTTTGTTTCTGGCGATGACACAGCTGGTCACCAGGACACGACTTCCACTACCCTCCGTGACCGGTTCCGCGCAAACCAAAGGCGGCGCCGGACCGCCGTGGTCCCGTCGCCGCCCGTCAGCCCTCACCCGCCCGGATTCCCCTGACGGGGAGGGCCGGTAACCCTCCGTCAGCCCACCCCGACCTCCGCCTGCGCCTCGGCGCGCGCGGGACCGCCCGCTCCACCGTCCACGCCGCCGCCCTCCGCGGTCGCCCGCGCCGCCGCGGCCTCGGCCACCACCTCCGCCCCCCGGGTCGGCCCCATCCGCAGCGAACCGAGCACGCCCGGCACCGCGATGCTCGGCATCAGGTGCTGGTAGAGCCCGGACACCCGCGACTCCAGGTCCGCCCGGCCGCAGAGCTTCTGGGACTGGATCTGCACCCCGGTCCACGCGGCGACGAGCAGCCACGCGGTGTCCTCCGGCACGACGTGCGGGAGCAGCTCGCCGCGCTCGCCGGCCGCGACCAGCAGCGCCTCGAACCGGTTGATCCAGCCGGGGATCGCGCCGCCGCCGAGATCGTCGAAGAAGTCCTGGCCGAGCGAGAGCCGGGCGCCCGCGCTGAGCAGCGGGTCACGCGGCATCAGGTACGCCACCACCATCCCGGTGTCCACGAACTCCTGGAGCTTGCAGCTCCGTTCGGGAACTCCGTCCTGGACGAACTGCTCCTCCACCACGCCCTGCGCCAGATCGCGCTTCGAGGCGAAATGGAAATACACCGCACCCCGCGTCACACCGGCCCGGGAGACCACCTCGCCGATGGTCGCGCCCTCGTACCCGAACTCGTCGAAGACCGAGGCTGCCGCCTCCAGGATCAGTCGACGTGTCCGGAGCGCCCGCTCCTGCCGTACCACCGAAAACCACCCGCCCTGAGCTCCCGGAAAACAAAACCAAACACCCCGTATCTTAGCTGCGCCCCACCCGCGACCGACAAGACGATGTCGAGGAATCCCGCCGACCACTCCGCGATCCCACAACCCGTCAAGGCCCATCGCCCCCTTGGCGAGCAATCGCCTCGACCGTCCCGGCGGTTCCGTCTCCGACCGGTCCGCCTTCACCGCCGGAAAACCGAACGAACGGTTTCCTCCAGGCGTTCGTCACCCTACACATCCGACCTCCCGGGCGGGCCGGGCGTTGCACCGGATCGGGCGGGATTCCCCGATGGAAGCGGGTGCGGACGGGCCTCCGGCTGGGCGGGGGGTGCTGACGACGGGCAACCGGCCCGGTTCCGGCCCCGGCTCCCCCTGCGGCGGGGCACGGCGCAGCGGGCGGCCCGACGCCGGACCACCCGCCGATGTTCTGACACCCGGCCTCTGACGCCCGGCACTCGGGAGGACCGGCGCGTGAGAAGTCGGCCGGGCCGACTTCTCACGCAGCGGCCGCCGTCCTCGCCGGGTCGCACCGCGCGGGGCACGTGGCGCGGCCCGGACCGAGGACGCCCGGTCAGGCCGAGATGCCGCAGTACTGCTGCTGCTTGCCGATCGCGCGGTAGACGCAGTCGGCCGTCTCCACCAGCTTCAGGACCGCCTCGCGGTTGCGGCTGGTCTCGCGGCCGATCACCTCGTCGGGCGGGTAGAAGCCGCCGCTGCCGCTCGGGCCGGGGTACATCTCGAAGGTGTAGGCGAAGATCCGCTGGGCGCCCCACAGCCAGTCGTCGATCGCCCCGTCGGTGATGTAGAGGTCGCTCGACTGCTCGGGCGTGTAGCCGTTGGTGGCGGCCATGCCGCGGCCGAGGGCGGCGAAGGTGTTGTACTCGTCGGCGCTCATGCCGGTGGCGGTGTCGGCGGTGGTCCAGCCGAACGGCCAGAGCACCAGTTCGCTGTAGGTGTGGAAGTCGATGGCGGCGGTGATCTGCTGCTTGCCGCCGACGATCCGGCTGCGGACGAAGTCCGCGACCACCTTGGTCTCCTTGGCGGACTCCGGCGCGCTGCCCCGGTAGGTCTCGCTGGAGGTGGAGCCGGAGGAGCCGCCGCAGCAGCCCCACTTGTAGTTCCAGTTGCGGTTGAGGTCGGTGCCGACGCTGTTGCTGCCGGTGTTCGGCTGGCGGTCCTTGCGCCAGCTGCGGTAGCGGCCGGTCGCGATGTCGTACTCGCCGCCGTCCGGGTTGAGGTCGGGGACCACCCAGATCTCGCGGCTGTCGACGGCGTTGGCGATCCGGCTGTCGGTGGCGTACTTGTCACCGAACTCGTGCAGCAGGTAGAGCGACATCTCGACGGTGAGGTGCTCGCGGGCGTGCTGGTGGGCGGTGAACAGCACCTCGGGCTCGTCCTCGTCGGTGCCGACGTTGTCGCTGATCTTCACCGCGGTGATCGGCCGCCCCTCGTACGAGGTGCCGATGACGCGCTTGCTCATGATGTCCGGGTGCGCGGCGACCACCGCGTCGATGTCGGCGGTGGCCTCGGCGAAGTTGTGGTACCCGGAGTCGGCCTGCGGGAAGTCGTACAGCGACCCGACCAGGCCCTCGTCGCCGGCCTCGGCGCCGTAGCGGGGGCCGGGCAGGGCGACCGGCGACCAGCCCAGCACGCGCAGTCGCGCGGCCTCGGCGGGGGTCGCGGTGACCACCACCGCGTCGGGCAGCACGGCGTCGACGGACGCGCCGGTGGCGGCGACGGCGGTGCGCTCGGCGACGGTGCGGGGGCCGTCGAGCCGGTACTGCCGTGCGGAGTCGGAAGCGGTGCCGATGGTGGTGTCGGCGGTGGCGGGCGACGGTGCCGGCGGTCGGTCGGCGGAGGCGGCCTGGGCGGTGAGCGGGGTGGCGAGGGCGAGAGCCAGCAGCACGGCGGTGGCTGCGGCGGGCTTCCCTCGGCGGGGCAGTCGCATGACTGTCCTCCTGTGGTGGTCCGTGGGGGCGGAACGGTGGAGGAGTTGCGGCGCGCGCCAGCTTGATGGTCCGTCAGTGCCATGTGTTCGTCAATACATCGGGGAAGGCGGAGCGCGGCAGCAGGACGGCGCGCACGGCTCAGGAGTCCGGCCCCGTCCCGCAGGTCGCCAGGCTGCACCAGCGCCGCCGGCCGCTCGCGTCCAGAAAGAGCCAGCCGCAGCCGCTGCTGGGGCAGCGCCGGATGGTGAACCGGCGCGGGTCGGCGAGCAGTTCACCGGCCGCGCGGGCGGCGGCGTACAGCGGCAGCCGCAGGCCGGCCGTCGGTGGCAGCCGCCAGTGCGCCAGGCCGTCCCCGCTGCGGGTGAAGACCGCGGACCGGCCGGCCTCCTGCACCACCGCCGCCACCGCGCCGAAGGCGGCGCCGTCCTGCGGGTCGGTCAGGCAGCCGTAGAGGGCCGAGCGGAACGCACGGGCGTCGGCGAGCACCGCGGCGGCCTCCTCGGGCCGTTCGGCCGCCCGGCGGAGCAGCGCCTGGACGACCGGTTCGTCGGCGAGGTCGTGGTGGCCGGCCCAGACCGCGAGCGCCGGGTAGCCGCGCAGCCAGTCCGACCCGGCGGCCGGCGCGGCGCCCCAGCCGGCGTAGGTGTTGCAGAACTCCAGCGCCGGGTGGCCGCCCGCGCTCCACGGCAGCCACTGGTCGCCGACCCGCACCGCGTACAGCGGCGCCGGAGGGCGGTCCAGCCTGGGGTCGGCCCGCAGGATCCGGTCGTGCAGGGCGGCGAGTTCGGCGCCGGGCTCGACGCCGAGGCCGTCGACCAGCACGCGCCGGGTCCGGCGGTAGAGGGCGAGCGCCTCGACCTGCCGGCCGGCCCGGTAGAGGGCGGTCATCAGGGCGAGGACGAGGCGCTCGCGGGAGAGGAGGTCGTCGGCGGGAGAGCCGGTCGGCAGGGAGCCGTCGACGGGAGAGCCGGTCAGCGTGGAGCCGTCGACGGCGGGTGCCCCGGCCCAGGGCGCGGTCAGATCGGCGAGCACCTGCTCGTGCCGGCCCATGGCCAGCAGGATCTCGGCCCGCTGCTCCAGGGCGGACAGCCGCAGCTCGGCCAGTCGACGGCCCAGCCGTCCGCGCAGTTCGTCGTCCACGACGTCCGCGAGCAGCGGCCCGCGCCAGAGCGCGAGCGCCCGGTCGTGGCAGCGCAGCCGTTCGCCGGGGTCTCCGGTGGCGGCCGCCCGGGCGGTCAGTTCGAGGAACTCCCGTACGTCCACGGCGTGTTGGCCGGGCACCAGGGCGTACCCACGGTGCCGGGTCTCGATCACCACCGCGTACGGGCGCAGTCGGGCCCGCAGCCGTCCGACGTAGGTGTGGACGGTGCCGCGGGCCGAGCCGGGCGGGTTGCCGTTCCACAGCAGGTCGATCAGCCGGTCGGTGGTGACGACCCGGCCGTCCTCCAGCAGCAGGACGGCCAGCAGGCACCGCTCCTGGCGGCGGCTGCCGCCGAGGACGGACTCACCCTCGTGGTCGGCCTCGAACGACCCGAGCAGTCGGAACTCCATGGCGGGCCACCCTAGCCAGGGCCCGGGCCTGTCCTCGAACGCGCGTCCGCGGGGCCGCGCCGGGTTCCCGGGCGGCGAGGGCCGGGGCGCGTGGTGAGAATCCGGTCAGGGGTGCCTGCCACGCTGGGCCTCCGCACGCCGCCCGACACCTCACCAGAAGGACCGATCATGCGACGAATCCTGTCCTCCGCCGCGTCCACCGCGCTGGCCGCCGTCACCGCGCTCGCCCTGACCGGCCTGGCGGCCGCCCCGGCGGGCGCCGCGTCCGGCCCGCCCGGCTCCTCCGAAGCGGCCGGGGCAGCCGGGGCGTCCGGAGCGGCCGGGGCCGGCAGCGGTCAGGACGGCTGGGAGCCGTCGCCCACGCCGACGTACGACCTCCCGGCCGGCTCCCGCTGCGACTTCCCCGTGCACATGGCGGCCGTGGTGGACGAGGTGGAGCGGCGGGTCCTGGAGTACGCCCCCGACGGCACCACCGTGCGACGCGCCGCCTTCCGCGGCGCCCTCGTCCTGCGGATCACCAACACCACCACCGGCGCCTGGTACGACGCGGACGCCGGCGGCCGGTCCGTCGTCGACTACCGGCCGGACGGCTCCCAGACCTGGTACGCCCACGGCCCGGTCCTGCTCGGCGTCGGCCCGGGCGCCGGCAACCTGCCGCGCGACCTCTACACCGTCGACGGCGTCTACACCATCGACATCGGTGCCACCGGCTACCGGACGCTGACCATCAAGCACGGCTCCGCCGAACCGCTCTGCGCGAAGATCGCCTGACCACGCCGCGCGTACGGCGGGGACGCACCTCCCGGGCCGTGGGCGCCCCGGCCGCGCCGGGTCGGCCGACTACCCCGTCCGGCGCAGCGCGCCGCGCGGCGCCGGCGGGGGGCTGCGATCTTCGGAGGGCACCCGGCCTCGCCCGACCGCCGGGTCCCGTCGTCCCGAGACCGTGGAGGCCCGGATGTGGCAGACGCCCCCCGCCCCCGTCAGTGGTGAGTGGCTCCCGGTACTGGACATGCCGGCGCCCGGCCCGCAGAACCGCTGGACGGTGCTGCTGCGCGCGCTGCTGCTGATCCCCCAGTTCGTGGTGGTGTGGGTGCTGTCGGTGGTGGCGTTCCTCGTCACCGTCATCGGCTGGTTCGGCGCGCTGGTGCTCGGCCGGCTGCCCGGCTTCGCGGCGGACTACCTCACCGCGTTCGTCCCGTACGAGACCCGCGTCACCGCGTACCTGATGCTCACCGTGGACCGCTACCCGCCGTTCCGCTTCGAGGTGCCCGACCACCCGGTGCGGGTGGGGCTGCGGCCGGGCGAACTGAACCGGCTGGCCGTGCTGTTCCGCGTCTTCCTGGTCATCCCGGCCTCGATCGTGCAGGGCCTGGCGTACGCGGGGTGGTGGCTCGTGTCGTTCGTCCTCTGGCTGGTGGTGCTGGTCCTGGGCCGGATGCCGCGGCCACTGTACGAGGCGACGACCGCGATCCTGCGCTACCGGCTGCGCTACACCGCCTACCTGCTGATGCTCTCGTCCGCCTACCCCAAGCGGCTGTTCGGCGACGAGCCGGGGAGCGAGCCGGGCGGCCCGGTGTCGGCCACCCGCCCGCTGGTCCTGAGCGGCGCCGGGCGCGGTCTGCTCGTGCTCTTCCTGATCCTCGGCCTGGTCTCCTGGGCGACGGGCTCGATCACCGCCTCGGTGAACTCGGACGACGGCGACTACGACTACGACGACACCACCGGCCCGGCCCGGAACGTCGTCGCGCCCCTGGTGCCGGGCCCCGCAGGCCAGGAGACCCGGGGCCCGCTCGGCGGTTCGTGAGGCCCGTCCGGCCGTCGGGGTCGTCCGTACCGGCACCCTCGCCGCCGGCCCGACGCCGTCAGCTGGGAGGATGCCGGTATGACCTCCCCGCTCCGCGTCCGCCACGTCCTCGGTGACCGCCCGTTCGCCGAGGCCGGCCGGCCCGTCCTCGCCGTGCCGGACGAGGGGCGCGGTCTGCTCGCCGTCGCCGGCGAACGCGGGTTCGCCGGGACGGCGACGGTGGGCGTGTACGGCACGGGGGACCTCGGCTGCCGGGCCGTGCTCCGGACGCGTTTCCCGGTGCGCGCGCTGGCCTTCCACCCCGGTGCGCCCCTGGTGGCCGTCGGCACCGGCAGGTACGACGGCGGCTACCTCTTCGAGGGCGAGCTGCTCCTGCTCGACTGGGAGACGGGGGCGACCACCTCGCTCATCGAGGACCACTTCGGCCGCGAGGTCCTCGGGCTGAGCTGGCTCGACGACCGGACCCTGCGCGTGCTGATGGCCCCGCCCGACGACCGCAAGGACCGGAAGGCGCACGTCGAGGGCCACGTCGCCGTGGTGCGGCGGCCCGACTGGCGCGCCGTCGCACCCCGTTCGCTCACCGCCGCCGACCTGGCCGGCCCCCGGGTCCCGGCCCCGCGCCCCGACGGAAGCGACGACGCCCACCGGGCGCTGTCCGCCCTGAGCCCGGACTGGGAGCCCCGGCGGCACGTCCTCGCCGTCGAGGAACTGCCGGACGGCGCGGTCCTGGCCACCCTCGCCCAGGACGAGGACGACCCCGAGCGGCCCGGGTGCACCGCCCTCCCCGACGGCCTGCTGATCGGGCACCGGCCCGTGGACGACGTCGACCCGCAGGACCGTCTGCGGATCCGGCACGCCGGCCGGGACTACGTCACCGAGGCCCCACCGGCCCGCCGGGGCTCGGAGCCGCGCCGGCTCTCGGTGCGCCCAGCCGGGGGCCTGGGCGTCCGGCCCCTGTTCCCGCTCTCCTGGGAGCCCGGGGAGACCCACCTTCCCGGGCCCGGTGCGGAGGCCGACGACGGCGACCTGGTGCACGCCGGCACCGTCCACCACGGCCACGGGCTGCGGCCCGGTGGCTCCTTCGTCGTCCGCCGCTCGGGCACCGACGGGACACCCCGCTGGATCTTCCGGACCGACCACGTCGCCACCGATCTCGACACCGACCCGGACACCGCGTACCTCGGCTACCGCAACGGCGACGTCCTGGCCCTCGACCTGCACACCGGCGCCCCGCGCTGGCGCCACCGGCTGACCGTCGCCGGTGTCCCCGTCATCCCGACGGCCCTGACCGCCACCGGCCCCGGCCGCCTGCTCGTCGGTACGGCCGACGGCCGGGTGCTGGACTGCGCGACCGCGTAGGCCCCGCCGGGGACGGTCGGTGGGGGGTCACTGGGGGCGTCGGTACGGGCGCTGGGGTGTTACGCGAGGGCGGTGTCGGGGATCCAGGAGCCGTGGATCGTGGCGGGCACCCGGCGCGGGAGGTGGACGGTGGCGACCGGCGGGAGGGTGAGGTCGGAGGCGTCGAGGACGAGCAGCTTCGAGGCGTTCAGGTTCAGGTCGCCGACGACGGTGAGCAGCCAGCCGGCGTCCTCGTCGGTGTCCGGGCGGTCGTCGGCGGGGACGAACACTGCCTCGCTGGGCAGCTGCCCGGTGCCGACCGGGCGCAGCCGGCGCTCGCCGGTGCGGCGGTCGTACTTGACCAGGGCGTGGTTGCCGACACCCTGGTCGTCGGGGAAGGACAGCGCGTACTGGTAGCGGTGCTCGCGGCCGAGGAACGCCTCGTTGATGGTCGGGAACTCCACGGTGAGGTCGTCGGTCTGCTCCTCGCGGACCCGCCCGGCCGCCAGGTCCACGATCCAACGGCGGCTGCGCGAGCCGGAGTTGGGCTCGGCGCCGCGGTCGGGGGCGCCGACCCACCAGTTCCACGAGCGCTGCCAGCCGTCCCGGCCGACCGACGGGCCCTCGACGACGATCCGCCCGGCGGCGTCCTCGTAGGCGTTGGCGAGGTGCATCGCGAAGCCGGCCTCGACCGGGAACCAGCGGACCTCGGCGGCCCGGCCCGCGCCGCGCGGCATGACGCCGAGCCGGGCCGGCCGGCCGTCGTCCCAGCCGTACGGGATGCCCGAGTGGTCGGCCGGGTCGAAGGTGACCGATCCCTCCAGGAAGACCACGTGGTGCTCGGTGATCGCGAAGTCGTGCTTGAGCGCGGCGCTCGCGCCGGGCACCTCCTGGCTGGTGAGCACGGTGCCGTCGGGCGAGGAGACGTGGTGGACCAGGTACGGCGGGAACGGCGAGGAGGCGAAGAAGTGCAGTTCGCCGGTGGCCGGGTCCTCCTTGGGGTGGGCGGTCATCGCCGAGGTGAGCCGGCCGTTCCAGTCGTGGGCGCCGACGGTCTCCAACTCGGCGGTGAGCTCGAAGGGGAGGGCGGACTCGCAGAGGGCGAGCAGGCGGCCGCCGTGCTCGATGACGTGGGTGCCGGCGGTGGAGGCGGTCAGGTCGGGACCGTGCTCGGTGAGGTACGGGGCGCCGTCGAGGGCGGGCGTCCTCACCCAGCGGTTGCGGTACCACTCGGCGCGGCCGTCGCGGAGCCGGATGCCGTGCACCATGCCGCTGCCCTTGAACCAGTGGGTGGGGGTGATGCCGGGCTTGGGGTTGTGGCTGTTGCGGATCAGCCGGCCGGTCAGCTCGGGCGGAAGGTGGCCCTCGACGGTCAGTTCGGTGGCGGTGAGCTCGTCGGCGACGGGGGCGTAGTGGCCGGTCAGGTAGGGCTTGGGGGTGGCGTCGGCGCTCATGGGAGGGGTCCTTCCGGGAACGGTTCGGGGTAAGGCCGGGGCGGGGTTCAACGGGCGGGTTCAGCGGGCGGGGCTCGGCGAACCGGGTTCAGCGGGCGCGGGTCAGCCGGCCGGGTTCAGCGGGCGGTGGCCGCGAGGTGCGCGCTCTCGGCGGTGGCCCTGAGGTGGTCCAGCCAGCGCTCCAGGGACTCCCGCAGTGCCTGTTCCAGCGCCTCCGGCATGGCCTCGACGGCCGGTCCGCTCCAGGACTCCTCGGTGCGGACGGTCACCCGGCCGTCGCCGGCGGGCTCGAAGGACCAGACGTGGACCCCCTCGACGCCGTTGGCCGGGCCGCCCCAGACGATCCGGCGGCCGGGGACGAGTTCGCGAACGGTCGAGGTGATGTCCAGGCCGTGGGTGCGCCAGCCGAAGGAGGCGCCGGGGCCGGTGAGCGGGCCGCCGTCGAGGCGGGCCTGCTCGATGTCAGGGTTCCACCGCGGCCAGGCCTCGACGTCGGTGTGCAGGGCCCAGACGAGGGCGGGCGGGGCGTCGACGGTGGTGGCGAGCCGGACGATGACGGGGGCGGTGGTGTCGATGGTCTGGGTGGACATGGAGCGGTCTCCCTGGTGATGGGTCGGGGTGTGGGCGCAACCTTGAAATGATGAGTGGTTAACCACTCACACTCGCGCCCGAAAGAAACGGCGGTGGCGTTCGGCCCGTCGCGTACGCGCGGACCTCCCGCCCCGCCGGGGTGGGTGGGCTGGACAGCGGTGGTCAGTAGTGGGTGATGCCGGCCGCGAGGGTCCGCGTCCACGGTGCGTCGACCTCGTCGGCGCCCATCGAGACCAGCAGGTGGCAGAGCATCCCGGTGGCGAAGAAGCCCTGGACCTGCGACTCCGCCGCGCCCGAGGCGCCCCGCACGTACTCGACCAGCCGGGCGTACCCCTGCCGGACCGCCTCCCGGACGGCCGACTCGGAGACCGCCGCCGCCTGGGCGTGCAGCTGGACCAGCATCAGGTCGTTGTCGGTGATCAGCTTGGCGTAGGCGTCCCCCATGGACTCCAGGACCGCCTCCGGCGAACTCCCCCTCGCCTCCGCCGCACCGCGCTCCAGACTCCCCCGGACCCGCACGAAGCAGTGCTCCACCACCGCCACGAACAGGGCCTCCTTGCTCGGGAAGAGCCGGTACACGTACGCCTGCGAGATGCCGGCGGCCTTCGCCACCTCCGTGGTGGTGGTGCCGAAGTACCCCCGCGCGGCGAACGCCCCGATCGCGGTGCGCAGCACCGTCTCGCGACGCTCCTCGGCGGTGGACAGCTGCCGGGGTCGTTCCTTCTGCATGTGAGTACTCAACCACTCACACCTTGCCGCCGTCAACACCCGCTTGTCCCGAACCATCGACGCGGAGCAGCCGACCGGCGTCACGCGGCAGCGGCCGGGGCGCCGCCGCCGTGGCGGTGGAGGTAAGCCAGGACGGCGCGGACCCGGCGGTGGCCGCTGTCGCCGGCCGAGCTACCAGGCATTCCCCTCGGGCGAACGCGCCGACGTCACCGAGCAGTTCGTCCCCGACCTCGGCGGCTACGTCTCCACCACGGCGGACGTCAACCGTTTCCTCCAGGGGCTGCTGGGCGGCAGGCTGCTGCCCCCGGCGCGCCTGGCCGAGATGCAGGACACCGTCCCGGTCGACCGGCGTGTCGAGGCGTTCTGGCCCGGCGGACGCTACGGCCTCGGCCCGGTCAGCCGCCCGCTGACCTGCGGCGGCAGCCACTGGAGCCACGAGGGAGGCGAAGCCGGCCACCTCACCCCGAACGGCGCCACCGCCGACGGCGGCCGCGCCGTCACCGTCTCCCTGTCCACCACCTCCAGCGACCCCGGAGGTCGTACGCCGCGCGCCTCCCGGCGGCCTCCTCACTTCCCCGAACATTTCCTCAACCGATCGGTTGAATACGGCCGGCGGCCGGCGTAGCGTTGTTCTCAACCGATCGGTTGAATGGGAACAGAGGTGAGCGGTGGCCGTCGACCAGCTGTCCCGGGCGTTCGTCGCGCTGGCGGATCCGACCCGGCGGGACATCGTCGCCCGGCTGGCGATCCGGGACGCGAGCGTCGGCGAACTGGCCGAGTCCTACGCGATGTCCCTGCAGGCCGTCTCCAAGCACCTGAAGGTGCTGGAGGAGGCGGGACTGGTGAGCCGCAGCCGGGACGGACAGCGACGGCCGTGCCATCTGGAGCCGCAGGTGTTCGACTTGATGACGAGCTGGATCGAGCGGTACCGGCGCCAGGCGGAGGAGCGGTTCGGCCGACTGGACGCCCTGCTCGCCGACCTGGGCGACGAGGAACGCGCCGGACCGGCCCCGGACACCGGCCACACCGAAGAGAACCACCGACCCGAGCAGAGCGAAGGAGCCCCGTCATGACCTCCACCACCGGCCCCGAGACCCGCATCGAGGCGGACCCCGAGCTGCCCACCATCCGGATCGTCCGCGAGTTCGACGCGCCGCGGGAGCGGGTGTTCCGGGCCTGGATCGATCCCGAGCTGGTCGTGCGCTGGCTCGGCCCGAAGGACCTCGACATGAAGATCGACACCTGGGACGGGCGGACGGGCGGGCACTACCGCTACTCGGCGCACCGCGACGGCCAGGAGATCGCGGCCTTCTACGGCTCCTTCCACGAGGTCCGGCCGGCCGACCGGCTGGTGCAGACCTTCACCTACGAGGGCGTTCCGGACGGCGTCTCGCTGGAGACCGCCACCTTCGAGCCCGCCGGGGAGGGCCGCACCCGCGTCACCGTGCTGTCGGTGGTCGACAGCCTGGCGGCCCGGGACGCCATCCTGGCCAGCGGCATGGAGCACGGCGTGGTCGAGGGCTACCAGCAGCTGGACGCCCTGCTCGCCGACTCCTGACCGGCCCGACGGAACCGGCCCGGCCCCGCCCGGGCCGGTCCGACGCGGTCCAGTCCGATCGCGCCGAATCCGGGGAAGCGGCACAGCCCCCGTCCCCACCTCGCGCACCGCGGGTCGGTGCTGAGTGGCCGTCAGGCCGCTTACCGGTGAACTCCCTTCCGCCTACGGACCCGTGCGTCCGCGATTCACCGTTGCGGGTGATGGCGGACCGACCCGTCGGAGCGGAATCCTGGTGCGAGCGCCCGGCACCACGCCCCGCGCGCCCGCCCACCTCCAGCACCGGGAGGCACCGCCATGGAGCCCCAACCGTCCGACCGCGACCAGGCCTGCGGAGTCCGTCGGCGCCGCATGCTCGGCCTCGCACTCGGAGCGGGCCTCGTGCCCGCGCTCGGCCCGGCCACCCAGGCGGCGTCCGATTCCGCGCCCGAGCAGGCCCGGTCGCTGCCGGCCGCCGCACTGGGCCGACGGGTCGCCGACGTGGCCGCGAGCCAGCTCGGCGTGCCGTACGCCTGGGGCGGCGGCGACCGGCTGGGCGCGAGCCTCGGCTTCTGCGACGAGGAGAACGGCTGGCTGAACGGCGAGTGCATGGGCGAGAAGACGGTCGGCTTCGACTGCAGCGGCCTGTCGCTCTACTGCTGGTACCGGGCCAGCCACGGCACCGTCGAGCTCGGCCACTACACCGTCGCGCAGTTCAACCTCAGCGCGCCCGTACCGCGCGACGCGCTCGCCCCGGGCGACCTGCTGTTCTTCTCCCGCCCCGACGCTCCGCTGCACCACGTCGGGATCCATGTCGGCGAGGGCGCGATGATCCACGCCGAGCGGACGGGCACCCTGGTCGCCCGGGTCGACAACGTGCTCGACGTCCCGCGCTGGGCGGGCGAGTTCGCCGGTGCCCGCCGCCCGGGGCCACCCCCCGCCTGACACCACGGCCCCGGGGCGGCCCGCCCCCGGGGAGAGCCCCGAACCCGCCCCCGGGGAGAGCTCCGAACCCGCCGCCGGGGGGCGACCGGCCCGCGTACGGTCACAGACCGCCGCGCCACTCCCCCATCCCCCGGTGCACCCGCAGCAGCAGGTCCTGCAGCAGCCGCCGCTCCCGCGCGTCCAGCGGCGCGAGCACCTCGTCCTGCACCGCCCGTGCCTGCGCGTCCAGTTCGGCGAGCAGCGCCCGCCCGGCGTCGGTGACGGAGACCGAGACCCGCCGCCGGTCGGCCTGGTCCCTGGCGCGCTCGACGTACCCGGCGGCGGCGAGCTGGTCGGCGACCTTGGCCAGGTCGCTCGGGTCGATGGCCAGCCGCCGCACCAGGTCCCGCTGGGCCTGCGGGCCGAAGTCGGCGAGCGCGGCCAGCACCGCCATGTCCCAGAGCCGCAGGCCGCGTTCGGCCAACCGCTCGGCGAGCCGGCCGCGCGCCGCCTTGCCGAGCCGGGAGAGCAGGTAGGTGCTGAGGTCCAGCAGGGTCGGGGGAAGCTCAGCGGCGGGCAGCGGCGCCGGGTGCGCGTTCCCCGGGTACGGGTTCTCGGAGGCCATGGCGGCAGTCTAGGGTCTCTCCCTATAGTGGGTGCCGACCCACTAATTCGGAAACCGCCCTTCCCTGCCAGGAGTTCGCTCGTGGACGCCCTGTACTCCCGCCTGCTCGTCACCCGCTTCGCCGAGTGCTTCGCCTTCTACCGCGCCGTCCTCCCGCCACTGACCGGCGCCGCCCTGGCCAAGGGCGCGCCCGAGGGCCCGTACGCCAGTTGGGACCTCGCCGACCAGACCCTCCTGGCGCTCTTCGACCGCTCCGCGATGGCCGCCACCCTCGGCACCGCCGAGCTGCCTGCCTACGCCGCACCCGCCCAGGACGCCGCGATGCTGGTGCTCCGGGTGGACGACGTGGACGCCGCCCTCGACCTCTGCCTGCGCCACGGCGGCACCCCGGCCGGCGCGGCGGCCGACCGCCCGGAGTGGGGCCCCACCCTGCGCAGCGCCCATCTGCGCGACCCGGACGGCCGCTTGGTCGAGCTCCAGTCCTACTGACCGGCCCGCGCCGCACCGGGGCTCGGCGCCCCGGCCTGAGCTACTCCATCGACGGCGAGGGTCGGCCCGGCAACCCCGAGGCCTCGAACCCGCCGCCGCCCTGCGCGAGTCGGTCGACCCGGAAGTCCGACGAGCAGGCCCGCCCGAGCGCCTGCGACGCGGCGTCGGCGCCGGGAACGTGCCCGAGCACCGCGGCGCAGTACTGGACAACGGGGCTGGGTAGCGGGCGCAGCTCGGCCGAGCCGGCCGGAGTGGCGGCCACCGCCCCGGCGAGGGCCAGACAGCAGGCCAGGACGGGAGCGGCGAAGCCGCGGGGGATGCGCATCGGGGGTACCTCCGTACGGGTGGGGACAGCGGGCGGCCGTGGTCCCGGCCGCCCGGCCCATTCGACGGGCGGCCGCCACCCACGGCCCGGCCGACACACCGCGCGCCGCACTAGTCGTACCGACGCCGTCGGCGCGGCGGCCGACGGTCCCGCCGGCCGATCCCGCCGACGGCCGTCCGCGCCGGTGGCGTCGGCCGACCGCTTCCACCGCAGGGCCCGACGTTCAGGCCGCCGGGGAGGCGGCCTCCGCCCACAGCTCCGCGTCGCACGCCGCCACCAGCGCACCGATCCGTTCCCACGCCTCCTCGGCCGGCAGCGGCTCCAGCCGTCGGCCGTCCCGCAGCCGCAGCGCGACCCGGTCGTCCACGGCCTCCTTCGCCCCGATCACCGCCTGGTAGGGCACCAGCCGGGCCTCGCGGATCCGGGCACCGAGACTGCCGTGCTCGGGGCCGGCCACCTCGGCGCGCAGCCCGAGGTCCAGGCAGCGCTGCCGGAACCGTTCGGCCTGCGGCAGCTCGGCGTCCGAAACCGGCAGCAGCACGACCTGGACGGGCGCGAGCCAGGCCGGGAACGCGCCGCCGTACAGCTCGATCAGGTGGGCGACCACCCGCTCGACGCTGCCGATCACGCTGCGGTGCACCATCACCGGCCGGTGCTTGGCGCCGTCCGCGCCGATGTAGTGCAGGTTGAACCGCTCGGGCTGGTGGAAGTCGATCTGCACGGTCGAGAGGGTGAACTCGCGCCCGGCACCGTCGGCGATCTGCACGTCGATCTTGGGACCGTAGAACGCGGCCTCGCCCTCCGCCGCCTCGAACGGCACCCCGGACCGTTCCAGCACCTCGGTGAGCAGCGCGACGGCCCGCTCCCAGAGCGCCGGGTCCGCCACGTACTTGCCGCCCGCGCCGGGCAGCGAGAGGCGGTAGCGGACGGGCACGACGCCCAGCGCCCGGTGCGCCTCGCGGATCAGCTCCAGGGCGGCGACGGCCTCGTCGGCCGCCTGCTCCGGGGTGCAGAAGACGTGGGCGTCGTTCAGCTGGATCGCCCGGACCCTGGTCAGTCCGCCCAGCACCCCGGACAGCTCGGAGCGGTACATACCGCCCAACTCGGCCATGCGCAGCGGGAGTTCCCGGTAGCTGTGCGGGCGGGAGCGGTAGATCAGGGCGTGGTGCGGACAGAGGCTGGGGCGCAGCACCATCTCCTCGGAGCCCAGTTCCATGGGTGGGAACATGTCCTCGCGGTAGTGCGCCCAGTGGCCGGAGATCTCGTACAGCTCGCGCTTGCCGAGGACCGGGGAGTAGACGTGGCGGTAGCCGGCCCGGCGTTCACGGCCGCGGATGAACTCCTCCAGGGAGTGCCGGATCGCGGCGCCGTCGGGGAGCCAGTACGGCAGGCCGGAGCCCATCAGCGGGTCGGTGTCGAACAGGTCGAGTTCGCGGCCGAGCTTGCGGTGGTCGTGCGCCGGGTGGGCCTGCGCCTGGGCGGCGTGGCCGTGCGGCCGGCGGTCGTTCGGCTGGCGGTCGTTCGGCTGATGGTGGTTCGACTGGTGCTCGTGCATGAGGGTGGTCTCCACTCGGTCTGCGGGGCGAGTGGGTCCGGGAACCGCGAAGCCCCGGGGCACTCGGCCCCGGGGCTTCGGACTAGGTCAGCAGTCAGCGCGCCGGGACTCTCTCCGGCGTCGTCGTGGCGAGTGCAGCGCGCTTCATGCGTTCCACGGTAACAGCTCCGCGCCGCCCGCGGTGATCTTTTTCCGGTCCGGAGTCCGGCGGCTCAGTGGAGCGTGACGCACCCGCGTGCGGCGAGCGCCGCCAGCAGCCGGGCCGACGGCCGTACCTCGTTCCACCGCAGGTCCAGCTTCTCCAGTGCGGGCAGCGCGCCCGAGTCGGCCAGCCAGTCGGGCAGTTCGGTGATCCGGTTGCCGCGCAGGTCGAGGCGGCGCAGCCGCGGAAGCCCGGCGAGCACGGCCGGCAGTTCGGTGAGGGCGTTCTCCCGGAGTTCCAGCTCGCGCAGCTCGGCCAGCCGGCTGACGGAGTCCGGCAGGGCGGTCAACTCGTTTCCGCGCAACCACAGTTCGCGCAGCGCGCCGAGCTCGCCGATCGACTCCGGCAGCGCGGCGAGCCGGTTGTGCTGGGCGCGCAGCTCGACCAGCGAGGCCAGGCCGCCGACGGCGGACGGGAGTTCGTTGAGCCGGTTCTCGCCCACGTTGAGGTAGCGCAGCGCGGAGAGCCGTCCGATCGCCTCGGGCAGGGCGGTCAGCTCGTTGTCGTGCAGGTAGAGGAAGTCCCCGAGCCCGGTGAGGCCGCAGAGCTCGACAGGGAGTTCGGCGAGCCGGTTGTGGCCGAGGTCGAGGGTCCGCAGCCCGGTCAACCGGCCGATGCCGGAAGGGAGTTCTCGGATGCCGGTGTCGGCGAGGATGAGCACGGTCAGCTCGGTGCGGTCCCACACCTCGGCCGGCACCTCGTCGAGCGGTCGGCGCCAGAGGTTCAGCGTCACGTCCGCCGTGCTCCGCCCGTCCGCACTTCCCGTCACCTCGGTCATGCCCGCACCCCTCTCCGACGAATGTCCGGATCACCGTACGCACCCGGGCCGCCGGCCGGCACCCCGACACCCGGACGCCCGGGCGCGGTCCGCTCAGCGGGCGCCGGCGTGGAACAGCCCGTCCACGACCTGGTGGAGGAGCTCCTCCGGGAACTCGGCGAGTTCACCGCGGGCCTCCTCGGTCAGCCGCATCGCGGTGGCGCCCTCGTGCAGGATCACCAGCAGCCGGGCGAGGTCGCGCGGACGGACCTTTGAGGTGTGGTCCGGCGTCGCCTCGATCAGCTCCACCAGCCCGTCGACCAGCCGCGCCTCGTGCTCGGCGAGGCTGCGGGCGACCTCCGGGTGGCGGGCCGCGTGCAGGGTGAACTCCATGGAGAGCAGGAACCAGCCCTCGTCCTCCCGCCGCCGCCCGGCCAGCTCGCGCAGCAGCCGGGACGGGACGTCCTGGCCCGGCCCGGCGTCCGCGAAGGCGGCCCGCAGGTCGGCGAGCAGCCGGTCGATCTGCTGGTCGTAGAGGGCGAGGAACAGCTCTTCCTTGTCCTGGTAGTTGGAGTAGAACGCACCGCGGGTCAGCCCGGCGCGGGCGACGATGTCGCGGATCGAGGTGGCGTGGAAGCCGTGTTCGGTGAACAGGGCGAGGGCGCTGTCGTTGAGGGCGGCGACGGTCAGCGGGCGCCGCTTCGTGGGTGACTTGGGCACGAACTGCGGTCCTCGGGTCTCGTTCCTGGCTCGACGGTGCCGCCGGGCGGCCCGGCCCAGTCTACGGGCGGGCCGAGGAGCACGGACACGGCGTCGAAGACGGCACGCACCAGCTCGACGGCGCGCGTCGGGGTCGTGGCGTCGCTCGTCGCCGTGCCGCGCGCGAGCCCTTCGCGCAACCGCAGGCCGGGCGCGAGTCCGGCGGCGAGTCCGGCGGCGAGTAGCCCCTCGGCGACGGCCCGCTCCGACGCCGCCTCAGGCGGCCGCTGCGCCGTCTGCCGGACCGTCCGCCGGGCCGTAGTCGTAGAAACCGCGCCCGGTCTTGACGCCGAGCCGGCCGTCCCCGACGTACTCCGCCAGGAGCTCGCGGGGGCCGGCGGGCAGGCCGGGGCGCTCGGCGGCGTAGTGCTGCTCGATGTCGAGCACGACGTCCAGGCCGACCTGGTCCATCGCGCGGAACGGGCCGCCGCGCAGGCCGGTGTTGACGGACCACATGGCGTCCACCTCCTCGGCCGTGGCGACGCCCTCGGCGACCACGGCGAGGGACTCGCGCTTGATGGCCGCCCAGATGCGGTTGAAGATGAAGCCGGTGCTCTCCTTGCGCGCCTCGAACGGGAAGAGGCCGTGGCGCGGGAGTTCGGCCAGCAGCAGGTCGATGACGGCCCGGTCGGTGCGGCCGCTGGACATCACGTCCACCGCGTTCTGGGTGGGCGGCATGTAGAAGTGGATGTTGACCAGGCGCTCCGGCTCGCGCACGCAGTCGACGAAGCCACTGGTCGGGTAGGACGAGGAGTTGCTGCCGAGGACGGCGTCCGGGTCGGCGGTCCGGTCCAGGTCGGCGAAGACCCGCCGCTTGAGCTCCGGGCGCTCGGGCACCGCCTCGATCACCAGCCAGGCGCCGCGCAGCGCCTCGGCGAGGTCGTCGCTGACGGCGACGGTGCCCGGCTCTCCCCCGCCGACCGCGGCGGCGACGGCGGGCAGCTGCTCCTCGACGTAGTCGCGGGCGGCCGCGAGCTGCTCGGCCGAGGGGTCGTAGATGCGGACCTGCCCGCCGCCGGTGGCGAACATCAGGGCGATGCGGCGCCCGAGGGTGCCGGCTCCGACGACGGCGACGGGCCGGCCGGTGGGGTTGGGAACGGTGAACGGCATCGAGATCACTTCCTTGGCTGTGCTGCGCTCCGAGAGCCGTGTCGCACGGCGGATCCCGCGCGTTTGCACCACGGGCTCCATCGGATGCATGGTGTATCCGATACATATGGTATCCGTTTGAGGAGACCAAGCAACCCGCCGCCGCGAAGGAGCCCCCGATGCGCCCCGACCAGGTCGTCCGCCACGCCACCACCCCGCTGACCGTCCCCCTCTACCCGCCCCGCGCCACCCGCTTCACCGACCGCGAGTACCTGAACGTCGTCTACCGGACCGACCCCGAGGCGCTGCGCGCGGTCGTCCCCGAACCGCTGGAGGTCGACGAGCCGCTGGTCCGCTTCGAGGTCATGCGGATGGGCGAGGTGGACGGCTTCGGGCCGTACGTCGAGGCCGGGCAGGTCGTCCCGGTCCGGTACGGGGACGAGGAGGGCGAGTACCTGCACGCCATGTACCTCGACAACTTCGCCGCCACCGCCGCCGGCCGGGAGCTGAGCGCCTACCCCAAGGTGATGGGCACCCCCCGCCTCTTCACCGAGGCCGGCGCCCTGGTCGGCACCCTCGACCACGGCAGCCAGCGGGTCGCCACCGCGACCATGGCCTACAAGTGGCAACCGCTGGACCCGGCCGAGGCGCGCGAGCAGATCACCGTGCCCACGTACGGGGTGAAGATCGTCCCCGACTACGCCGGCGGCCTGCGGGTCTGCGACCTGGTCCGCACCCGGATCACCGACGTCACCGTCAAGGAGGCCTGGACCGGCCCCGCCCGCCTCCAGCTCTCCGCGCACGTCATGGCGCCGCTGGCGGACCTGCCGGTCCTGGAGGTCGTCTCGGCCAGCCACATCGTCACCGACCTCACCCTCTCCCCCGCCACGCCCGTCCACGACTACCTGGCGGAGCAGCGCCACGCGGCCTGACGCGGCGGCTCGCGAACGACTCCGAACGAAGGGCGGCTGACCGCCGAAACGGCACCGCCCCGGCCCGCCCCCGCGGTCGAGGACCCGCGAAGGACGAACCGGAGCGGTGAAGCCGGCAGAGGGCAGTCGCTCAGCCGAGTTTCGGCGCCACGGCGGCCGGCCCGTGCGCCGCGGCCGCCCCCTGGCCGGCCCCGCAGAAGGCCTGCTCCAGGAAGCCCGCCTCCGCCTGCAACTGCGCCACGATCTGCGTCCCGTCGCCGCGCTGGGTGACCGACAGCGACACCTGCCGGTCGCCCGAGCCCCACAGCTGGGTGCTGTAGCCGGGCACCGAGCCGTCGTGCCCGTAGACCTGGCCGCAGGAGAGCTGCCAGGCGGCCAGCCCGAGCCCGTAGCCCAGCTGTGTCGGCACCCCCTCGACCTCGATCGGGGTGGTCGTGGTCATCTCCTTCAGCAGCGCCGGCGGCAGCAGCCGGCCGCCCAGCAGGGCCTTCTCGAAGCGGTTCAGGTCACCCAGGGTGGAGATCAGCTCGCCGGCCGAGTTCGCCCAGGTGACGCTCGCCACCGTGACGTCCCGGTCGCTGCCGTCCTCCGGGGCCGGGCCCTCGGGCACCGTCCAGTAGCCGTGCGCGTGCGGACCCCGAATGCCGGTGGCGGAGCCCGGGAAGTAGGTGCCGTTCAGGCCGAGCGGGCGCAGGATGCGCGCGGTGATCTCCTGGGCGTAGCCGCGGCCGGTCACCTTCTCGATGATCATGCCGAGCAGGGTGTAGTTGACGTTGGAGTAGCCGAACCCGGCGCCCGGCGGGAAGTTGGGCGCGTGCGCCACCGAGGCGGCCACCACCTGGGCCGGGGTGACGGACCGGGTCAGGCCGCCCTGGTCCAGCCAGTCGCGGAGGGCCGCCGGGTCCTCCAGGTCGGGGAACACCCCGCCCTTCTCGTTGGTGGAGTCCCAGAGTCCGGAGCTGTGGTTGAGCAGCTGGCGGACGGTGATGTGCCCGCCGTTCGGGACCAGTCCGGGCAGGTACCGCTCGATCGCCTCGTCCAGGCCGACCCGCCGCTCCCCGACCAGCTGGAGCACCGTGGTGGCGGTGAACATCTTGGTGACGCTCCCGGCCCGGAACCGTCCGTCCGCGCGGACCGGCGCGCCGGTGGCGAGGTCGGAGACGCCGGACGCCCCGCGCCAGGCCCCGTTCCCGTCCCTGACCTCCGCGATCGCCCCGACCGCTCCGGCCTCGGTCAGCGCCCGCAGCGCCGCCGCCCGCGGATCGCCGGATCCCGGCCGTCCGCCCGCGGCCTCGGCCGCACCCGCCGCGCCGGCCGAGACCACCGACCCGGCCAGTGCCAGACAGACCGCCCCCACCAGCGCGGAAACCGTACGACGTGCCATGCGACCCCACCTTCGCCGTCGGCGAGCAGCTCCTCGCCCGTGCCGCCCAGCCTCGCCGCACCGCTGACGGCCGGTCATCCTCCGCCGGGAGGAGCCGGCCGTACACCCGGCAACGGAGGGCGTCCGCCGGAAGACGGAGGCCCTGCGGCGGGCGCGGCTACCGGGCCGGGGCCGGGCGGACCGGGTGCTTGCTCAGGATGGACACCCGGTTGAAGGCGTTGATGGCGATCGACACCCAGACCACCGCGGAGATCTCCTCGTCGCTCAGCACCGCGCGCGCCACGCCGTACGCGGCCTCCTGGAGCGCCGCGTCCGCCGGGGCGGTGGTCGCCTCGGCCAGCCCGAGCGCGGCCCGCTCGCGGTCGCTGAACACCTCGGTGTCGCGCCAGGCCGGGAGCACGCCCAGGCGCTGGCTGGTCTCGCCCTCGCGGATCGCGGCCCTGGTGTGGACGTGCAGGCAGTAGGCGCAGCCGTTGATCTGCGAGACGCGCAGGTTGACCAGCTCGATCAGCCGGCGGTCCAGCCCGGCCTCGGCCGCGACCTCGCGGGCCGCCTCGGCGGCGGCCAGCAGCGCCTGGTACGCCTTGGGACTCTGCTTGTCGACGAACACCCGCCGGTCCGCCGGAACCACCGTCACGTCACTCACCTGGACTCCTTAGGCTGATCATGCTGTCGCCCGCCACTCTGCCATGGCATGATAGTTGAATATAGAACTAATTAACACCTGGGAGGGCCCACCGTGAGCACCGCCGAGACCGACCTCGTCCCGACGCCCGCCGCCGACCCGCGCGTGGAGGTCCTTCCCGCCCGGGACGTACCGCTCGGCGGCCCGCGCGCGATGACCGTACGCCGTACCCTGCCGCAGCGCTCCCGCAGCATGATCGGCGCCTGGTGCTTCGTCGACCACTACGGACCCGACGACGTCGCGAGCACCGGCGGCATGGACGTCGCCCCGCACCCGCACACCGGGCTGCAGACCGTGAGCTGGCTGTTCACCGGCGAGATCGAGCACCGGGACAGCCTCGGCGTGCACGCCTACGTCCGGCCGGGCGAGGTCAACCTGATGACCTCCGGCCACGGCATCGCCCACTCCGAGGTCTCCACCCCGGCCACCACCGTCCTGCACGGCGTACAGCTGTGGGTCGCCCTCCCCGAGGAGCACCGGCAAACCGCACGCGACTTCCGCCACCACGCGCCCCGCCCGGTCGCCCTCGACGGCGGCGAGGCCCGGGTCTTCCTCGGCACCCTCGCCGGCGACACCTCCCCCGTCCCCACCTTCACCCCGCTGCTCGGCGCCGAACTGACCCTGCGCCCGCGGGCCACCGTCACCCTCGACGTCGACCCCGCCTTCGAACACGGCCTGCTCGTCGACAGCGGCGACGTCCGCCTCCTCGACACCCCGCTGCGCCCCGCCGACCTCGGCTACGTCGCCCCCGGCCGCACCACGCTCACCCTCACCAACACCGGCCCGACCGACGCCCGGCTGGTCCTCCTCGGCGGCACGCCCTTCGAGGAGCAGATCGTCATGTGGTGGAACTTCATCGGGCGCACCCACGAGGACATCGCCCGGGCCCGGGCCGACTGGCAGGCCGCCGACGACCGCTTCGGCGCGGTCGAGGGCTACCCGGGCGACCGCCTCCCCGCCCCGGAGCTCCCCGGCACCCCCCTCAAGCCGCGCGGCAACGCGCGCTGACCTGGCGTTCGCCAATCGGGGGTGCGGCGGCCGGGCCCGCCGCACCCGCGGGCCGGCGCCGCCCTCCGCCCACCCGAAGCGCCCGTGCCGAGCTCGCCGCCCCCGGCCACCCGCTCACCGACACCCTCCGCCGATGCCGTCACCCATGGCCTGCATCCTGGCCAGGACCGAGACGCCCGCGCATGTCGGCGTCTGAAGCGCGGTGCGGGAGATCGGGGTTGAGCAGGCAGGGCCGGATGGCCCCTGTCCGCTCACACCCTTGGGCACCACGCCTTAGCCGCCTGTGGAGGGCGGGCTCATTCCTCGTCCACGAATTCGTGGCTCTGGCGGCGATAGGGGCCGGAAACGGCGGCGAGGCGGTTCGGCGGCCAGAAGTCGGAACGCTCGCTCAGACTCAACTCGCCGTCCTGGCGAACCAGCCAGACGTCTTCGTAGTCGAGGTGCAGGACCGCGTCGCCGGGGACCTGCGCGAGGAGGGCGTCGGCCAGGCGGGCCATGTCGTCCTGCTGGCCGGAGGCGTCGGTGTCCTTGCCCAGTCGGAACGCGACCGAGACGGTCGGGGTGAAGACGCGGCCGCCGATCTGCGGGTCCCCCCACGGGGTGGGCTTGCGGGGGGTGACCCGGACCCAGGTGCCGTACGCCGTGACCGCGCCGTCCCCGACCAGCGCGTCAACGGTTGCGGGGGTGTCGAAGAGCCGCACCGACGGGGCGATGTCGGCGAGCTTCTGGGCGACCTGGGCCGTGGTCCACGGGGTCACCAACTCGAGGCTGTAGGAGATTGCCATGTCTTGTCCTTCTGCTGTTCTACGGGTAGAGGGAGACCACGTTGCCGGACTTGTCGATCACGGTGACCTCCTTCAGTCCCTCAATGGGCCAGTCGTTCAGCTGCTTGCGCATGGCGGCCACGTCGACCTCGCTGTCGGACAGGTTCAGAACGATACGATCCGCCTGTCCTTCGTCCACCTTCTTCTGGATCCCGGTGGCGATGGAGCGGGGGTTCTTCGCGGTGGGCGCGTAGCAGTCCATCACTTCGCCCTCGACCCGGTAGTCGGGGTTCTTGGTCGTACCGGCCACGTTGGGGTTCTGCTCGACCTTGTAGCCGTTCTTCGCCAGGATGTCGGCCGACTCGTTCTCGCGGGTGAACGCGCGCACGGTGGTCGGGTCCGCGTTCTTGGGGATGTTGGTGACCCGGCCCTCGGGCGTGGCGTTCGGGTCGGCGGCCTTGGAGGGCTGGGTCCGCATGTCCGGCGCGCTGCTCCCGCCGCCGCCACCCTCGCCCTCCATGTGGACCCGGTCGGGCCCCATCGCGTCCTGGGCAATCTGGGTCGCGCCGACACCGGCGATGCCGAGGCCGGTGGCGATGACGCCGGCCGAGGCGACGTTGACGGGCACGCCGATGACGGCGCCAACGCCCGTCAGGTCGAGCCCGACGCCCAGCACCTCGCCGCCGGCGCCGAGCGTCGCGAGGGCGAGACCGCCCGCGATCTCCAGGGACGCGCCGGGGTCGTGGAGCATCGCGTTGCCGATGGAGGCCAGGTCCTCGACGGCGACCGTGCCGACGTCCTTGAGGAAGTCCCCGGCGTCGGAGAGGAAGTCACCGACCTTGTCCAGCCAGCCCGGTTCCTCCGGGGCCTTGTCACGACCCTTGGCGATGGTGTCGGCCGTGGTGTCACCCACGGTCTTGACCTGGCTCCTCGCGTTGCTCAGCGTGTGCTGCGCGGCCGACCTGGTGCTGTCGCCGGGATCGGTGAACGGCAGTTCGTGACCGGCGTTCTTCTCCGCCGTCTCGTGGTCGGACTTGGCCTTGGCGCTCGCGGCCTGGCCCTCGTTCCACTGCCGGATCGCGTCCGAGGCCTGCCCCTGGGCCCAGACCAGGGTCGCCTGATACGTGGTGAGGGCGGTGGCGGCGGCGTGGAAGCAGTCGCCCGCCTCCAGCCACTTCTGCGGCTCGCCCTCGAACGCGTCGCGGAACGCGTCACCGGCCTTCCCCGACCATCCCTCGGTGGTGTCGATCCGCTTGAGGCCCTCGCCGGTCGAGTGCAGGGTGTCGCCGTAGCTCTTCAGCCAGGCGGCGGCCGATGCGATCGCGTCCGGGTCACCCGGGACGAGGTCCTTCGGGTCGGACGTCTCTCCGAGTTCCTTCGCCATCACTTCGCCCCCGGGTCTTCGCCGTGGTCGCTGCTGGCGGTGCCGTGCATGTGCCCGGCGAGCTGCCCCTCGAGCTGCGCGTAGGCCTTCACGCTCGCGTTGAGGCGCTGGGACACCTGGGTGGCGTCCTTCCCCAGGTTCTCCACACCGATCTCCCAGCGGGTGCAGAACTTTTCGAGGACGTCGGCCAGATGGTCGTGGCCGATGTCCTCCTTCTTGGGGTCGAGGTCGCTGACCTTCTTGAACTGCAACTTCGCCAAGGTGTTGGTGATGCCCGACGCCGCCTTGTCCAGCGCGCCGAGATCGACCTTGAATCCCTCAGCCATCCGCTATCCCCCATGCCCATTCGATCACGTTCAGATCAATGGACGTCAGGACGGCGGATCCGGTTCTCCATGTCGCAGGTCAGGCCGATCAACCCGATCCAGGTGCGAACTCTTCGAACAACAGTGCTGACCTGCGGCGAACGCGGACGCCATCCAGCAGGAACGACCCTGGTTCCCGCAGGGGGACGGACGTCGTCCCCAGGCCCGCGCCGAGGCATCCCCAAGCGCCGTGCCCCGACCGACCGACATCGACAGCGAGCCAGTTGCCGGGCCGACCAGCCGCCTTCGAGCTCACCGAGTCGCTCGCCGAGCTGACTCAGAGCGTCGATGTGCTGGCCACCATGGCCGGCCTGCCCGACTCCGGCGCGTCCGCCACTCCCGGCGAGACGCCCGGCCTCTGCCTCCAGGCCCTGCTCGCCGCCCCGGACTTCACCGAGGCGTGCATGGAGATCATCAGGGCCCTGACCGAGGACGCCCACGACCTCCTCAAGGAGTCGGTCAGCCTCCTACGCCTCGGCGGCGACGGGCCCGACAGTCTGCCCACCCTGGTCCGTTCCCTCGTCTCCCGGATGGAGACGACCGAGTGAACCCGCACGACGACCAGTACGCGCAGCAGACCCCTCCCATGACCGCCGCCGACGCGGCGCGCGTGAAGAGCGTCCTGCTCCGGACCTCCCCGAGTGGACCACACACGTCGTCCACACGATCGCCAAGTACGGCCCGGAGATGCGCGTACGCGACATCTCCCGCCACCCGGCTCCTCGCCCAGCCGTACGTCAGCAAGCGCCTCGCCGGAACCGGCGGAGAACGGTGGAAATCGAACGAATTCATTGACGGCCGGTCTTTGTATGATCGCTTCGACGGGGCTTCAGCGCTGGACCGAGTCCGACAAGGACGGTTGGTCCCCGATGAGCGCCGGACACGACCGCGCGGCGCAGGCTCGGCCTCGCCGCGGCCGTGTCGCGGAGTCGACGCCCCGCACCGTGTAGTCGTCGATGGGGGAACCAGACGTGAGTACGCCTGCGGCCAACGGGCAGTTCAGTCTCAACGGCCAGGCCATGAACGGTGCGGTGGCGGCGTTGAACGGGATGGCGCTGAACAACCCGACCGTCGGCGGGGTCGCCGACGAGTCGACGAACGCCGCCGCGACGGCGCACAGCGGCTGGGACACCGCGGGGGCGCTGCGGGCGACACTCGCCGAGTGGCACGAGCAGGTCGGCCAGTTGACGGGGCGGCTGCATCAGAACAGTGCGGCGATGGAGCAGACCACCTTGAACTACCACAGCACCAACATCTCCATCGCCGACACGCTGAAGCTGAAGGAGAACTGAGCGGTGCTGGGATACGAGGACGTGCTCAAGGCGGACCCCGGCACGCTCGCCGCCGCGGCGGCCAAGTGGCGCGAGATGGCGCAGAAGTTCCACACCATGGAGAGCGACTTCGACCAGAAGGTGCTCTCGGTGACCCGCAACGGGCTGTGGACCGGCGGCACCGCAAGTATGGCGAACTTCCAACTGGCCATCACCAAGGGGCAGATCACCGCCGCCCAGGTCGAGGCGAACGCCGTCGCGTCGCTGCTCGACGACGCGAAGTCGGACTTCGAGGCCGCCCAGAAGCAGGTCCGCGACGCCGCGGACGGCGCCGTCAAGGACGGCTTCAAGGTCACCGGCACCGGCGTCGCCGTCCTGGACACCAGCACGATGGACAAGGCGACCCTGAACGCCCTGCACCACGACCGCGAGGCCCAGGACGCCTACAACGAAGCCGCGGCCAAGTGGACCAAGGCCATCGAGGCCGGCCTGCAGGCGGCGACCGACGCCGACACGCGGGCCGCGACCGCCCTGCGCAGCGCGTCGAAGGCGGGCAGCCCGGACAACACCTTCAACGGCCAGGCCGTCGGCGGTGGCGACGCCGCCGACGCCCAGCGCGCGGCCGCGCTCGCCACCCGGATCGACGGCCTCGGTCCGCAGGAGCGGGACCAGCTGGCGAACCTCATGAAGGCGAACGCCGACAGCCCGCAGTTCTCCCAGACGCTGCTGGACAAGCTCGGCCCTGGCGGCATGCTGAAGCTCGCGCAGCAGCTCGACTCCCCCGGCGACGACGGAGGGAAGAAGGCCGCCTACCCGAGCCTGCGAACGGACCTGACCCGGGCGCTCGCCTCCGCCACCCGGGACCCGGACAGCGACTTCTACAAGAAGTGGCGCGCGGACATGAAGGGCGCCGGGGACAAGAACTACGGCTCCAACACTCAGCCGGTGTACGGCTACCAGATCCTCACCACCATGATGACCAAGGGCAGTGGGAAGTACTCCACGCCCTTCCTCACCGACCTCGCCGACGACATCACCGCCACCGAGAAGGACCACCAAGGTCTCTGGAGCTACAAGGCCAACCACACCGGCACCGCGCTCGGCGCCGACCCGCTGGACAACGTCCTGACCGTGAGATGCCGGACCCACTGGCGCAGAGCGGCCTGGCCGCCGCGATCGAGGCCGCCACCACCGGCGAGCCGGCCGGCAGCCCCCACGACGGCAAGCACACCGAAGCGCAGGCCCGGGTCATGCACGACACCGTCGTCACCCTGGACGAGGGCCAGGGCGGCGACAAGATCAAGGACACGCTGCGCCGGCCGCTCGCCAACGCCCTCGCCGACTACGTCGGGGACACCCACGAGCTGCTCAACGGGCGCAACGACGTCTACGGTGCCCACACCGGGCACGACTCGGTCTGGAAGGACGGCGAAACCGTGCGGATGGCCGTCGGCCAGGACAGCCTGGTCCGGGTCATGCGCGGGCTCTCGGACGACCCTGCCGCGTACGGTGCGCTGCACCAGGCGGAGACCGGACAGATCGCCCAGGATCTCGCCGCCCTCGGACCGCACCCCGACCGTGACGCGGTGAAGGACGTGATGGGCAAGGGTGCGGCCGCGCTCGGCGTCTACGACGCCATCCGCGCCGATGCGGCGATGGACATGCGCGACGACAAGAACGCGCAGGCGGACTGGAAGGCCAAGATCCTCTACCACACCGTCGGGGCCCCCATCACGCCGATTCCCGGAGTCGGCGACGCCGCGCAGCGCCTGGTCGACACCTGGACCTACGAAGTCAGCCTGAACGAGAAGAACCAGAACAACGCCGAGGCCAACGCCAAGATCTCGGACACCTACCTGGACGGCACCAAGCAGATGTCCGACCTGGTCGGCATCTGGGCCCGTGACCGTGGCATCAGCCCGGAGGACCACATGATCAACGGACTCCAGGACGACGTCCTGAACACCCGCAACCGCAGCAGCGACGTCGCCGGCCGCTACCTCGGTCGAGGCAACGCCTGATGGCGGCCGCCCGCACCTACCGCCGCACCGCCGCCGTCGTCGCCCTGGCGGTGGCGGCCGCGGTCGGCCTGGGCCTCTGGTGGACACTCGGCCGCGACGACCCCGACCGCGACTGCGCCGGTCTGCGCAGTGACGACCGCGTCCGCACGGTGCTCGGCTCCGCCTGGCGGTCCGACATGGCGTGCACCGACCTGGCCGAGGGCCTGCGCCGAGCCACCACGGGTGGCCAGCCGGGTGCCCACACCCTGGAGCAGGCCCGCGCCATGCGCGCTGTCGTCCTCGCGCTGGCCGACAGCAAGGACCACCACGTCCATCCGGACGTCCGCCGCCCCCTCGCCGAAGCCCTCGCCGGCTACGCACCCGACACCCACGCCGTACTGGCGCTGGTCGACGACACGTACAACGCGCACAGGGACGCCTGGCAGGATGATCAGGGTGTCCACTTCTCCGTCCGGCAAAGGGAGTTGGTCCAGGCACTGCGCGGCCTCTCGGAGGACCCGACCGCCTACGCCATCCTGCGCACCGCCGACCTGCGAAGGGCCGCCGCCGGCTTCGCCGCGGTCAAGGCGACCCCGCCCGATGCCGAGCTGGAGAACGCGGTCGGGCTCGCCGCCATGCCCGCCGGAGCGTACGACGCGATCGCCGACGACGTGGTGCGCGAGCGCGGCGCCGACGCCCGACGCGCTTGGGAGAGTGAAGCGCTGAACCGCCTCCGGGCCTCCAAGGCCGACCCGGTGCCGGACTACTCCACCGATCCGGCCGGCCACCTGACGGCTGCCTGCCTCGAAAGGGTCGACCCGACCGGCGCCAGCCTCTTCGTCCAGCTCCAGGACCAGACCGTCCGGTTGCTCAACCGGTGGTCGGCGTCCTCGGGCGCGAACCTCGACCAGCACAAGCTGGGTGTTCTCGGAGACCGGGCGCTGAACACCGCCCACACCGGATCCCAGGAGGCGAAGAAGGCCCTCACGCCGTAGCCTCCCCGACCCCGGTCGTAGATGTCCTGGACGTCTTCGGGGCGGGCGCTGGAGTCGTGGGTGACCTGGGCGATCAGCGTCGGCACGGCATGTGAGTGGAGACGCCGCCCCGGCGATCCCCTCGGCTCCAGCGCCCACCACCTGCCCCCCCGTCCTCGCCCCACGCCCAGAACTCCGGCGTACTGGAGGACTGGTGGCACATGCGGAGAGCGGGTCTGCGGCTGCGCCACCGTGCCACCGACTCCGTCCCGGTCATCACCGCGCTCCTGGACACGCTCGCCGGGACCGGGCTCGTCACGGTCTGGGCCACTGCCGGGCAGGACCTCACCCGACTGGCTCGCGACGGCCGCCTCACCCGCGGACTGCGCGCCGTCCTCGCCCCACCTGTCGCTCCTCCACGTCAACCGCGCCGGACTGTCGATCGATCACCAATCCGCCACCGCAACACGCGCGTTGGAGACCGGTGGGCTACCTCTTCACCCCCGGGCTGTACACCGACGCCCACGCGGCCGGCTGGCGGCGGCTGACGGACGCGGTCCACGCCGAGGGCGGCCGCGTCTTCGTCCAGCTGCAGCACTGCGGACGCGTCTCCCACTCGAGCCTGCTGGACGGGCACCCGCCCGTCGCGCCCTCCGCGCTCGCACCCGCCGGGAGAACAGCGTCAACTCGATGTCCGACTCCGACCCGCAGAGCCACTTCGCGTATTTTCTCGAACAGCTGAGCCCGCGCGGTCTGGCGTACGCGCACGTCCTGGAAGGCGACATGACGGCGACGACCACAGCGCTCGACTACCGCGCACTGCGGGACGGCTTCGCCGGCGCGTTCATCACCGACAACGGCTACGACCTCGCCCGCGCCCAGGCCGCCGTCGACGCCGGGGACGCCGACCTGATCGCCTTCGGCACACCCTTCCTGGCCAACCCGGACCTCGTCCGCCGCTACCGGGAGAACCTGCCGCTCACCGCTCCCGATCCCGCCACCTTCTACGGCGGAGGAGCGGCCGGCTACACGGACTACCCGTTCCACCAGGAAGACGGAGCCCAGGCGTAGCCCTCGCGACTGCGAGCACTCCCAGCCCGGCCCCTCGCCCCCTCAGGACACCGTTGGGCTGCGACGCTCAACGAGGACGACGTCGCGCCAGCGCCCGCCGTGCTTGCCGAGTCGCTCGCGGGTGCCGACCACGCGGAACCCCGCCCTGGCGTGGAGGGCGAGGCTGGCGGTGTTCTCCGGGAAGATGCCGGACTGCACGGTCCAGACGCCTGCCGCGTCGGTGGACGCCAGCAGTGCGATCAGCAGCGCCAGGCCCACGCCCCGGCCACGGGTTCCGGGCCGAACGTAGACGGAGTGCTCGACCACCCCGGCGTACGCGCACCGGTCGGAGACCGGAACCACCGCGGCCCAGCCCAGGACCCGGCCGTCGCCATCGACGGCGACCAGGCGGTGCTCCGGGAGCCGGGACGCGTCGAACGCCTCCCAAGACGGCGCGGTGGTCTCGAAGGTGGCGTCGCCGTCGTCGATCCCGGCCTGATAGATCGCCAGCACCTGCTCGGCGTGCTCGGGGAGCATCCCGATGACGGCCACCTCGTTGGCGGTCATGCGGCGGCCTCGATGCCGAGCTCGGCGAGCAGGCCCCGGATGCGCTGCTCGATCTGGTCGCGGATCGGCCGGACGGCGTCGACGCCCTGGCCGGCCGGGTCCTCCAGGCTCCAGTCCAGGTACCGCTTGCCGGGGAAGTACGGGCAGGCGTCGCCACAGCCCATGGTGATCACCACGTCGGACGCCTGCACCGCCTCGACGGTCAGCACCTTCGGCACCTCGGCGGAGATGTCGATGCCGACCTCGGCCAGGGCCTCGACCACGGCCGGGTTCACCGTGTCGGCCGGGGCGGAGCCGGCCGAGCGGGCCTCGACCCGCTCGCCGCCGAGGCGGGTCAGGAAGGCGGCGGCCATCTGGGAGCGGCCGGCGTTGTGCACGCAGACGAAGAGTACGGACGGGACGGCGGGAGAGCTCACGGGTTCTTCCTTCGGCAGGAGCGAGGCGGTGGTCAGCGGCTGGAGACGGCGGTGGGGTGGTACTCGCCGTGCGGGACCACGACGTCCTCGACGGCGGGCGTGGGACGGCCGAACAACACGGCGACCAGGGCGATGCCGACGGCCAGGCCGACGAGCTGGGCGGCGACGAACGGCAGCACGGAGGTCGGGGCGATGCCGGCGAAGGTGTCGGTGAACGCCCGGCCGATCGTCACGGCCGGGTTGGCGAAGGACGTGCTGGAGGTGAACCAGTAGGCGGCGCCGATGTAGGAGGCGACCGCGACCGGCGTGAAATGCGCGCGGCCGACGCGGGCCAGCCCGAAGATCAGCAGGATCAGCCCGGCGGTGGCCACGATCTCGCCCAACCACAGGTGCGGGGCCCAGCGGGCGTGGGTGGACCAGGCGACGAGCGGCTCGGCGAACATCGCGTCCGCCAGGACCGCCCCGCCGATCGCCCCCGCGATCTGCGCGGGCACGTAGGCGGCGACCTCCCGCGCGGTCGGGCCTTCGCCACCGCGATATCCGGTCCACCAGGCGGCCAGGGTGACGGCCGGGTTGAAGTGCGCGCCGGAGACCGGGCCGAGCAGAGCGATCAGCACGCCGAGGCCGAAGACGGTGGTCAGGGAGTTGGCCAGCAGCTGGACGCCGACGTCCTGGGACAGCTTGGTGGCCTGGATGCCGGAGCCGACCACGACGGCGACCAGCGCGCCGGTCCCGACGAACTCGACCGCCGCCCGTCTCCCGAGCGGAGCCATCTTCGTCATCTCGCGTCTCCCACCGCTGCGGCGGCCGTGTCGGCTGGGGCCTGAAGCAGGGAGGAGAGCTTGGCCAGGGCGGCAGGCAGCACCCAGTAGTAGACCCAGGTGCCGCGCCGCTCGGAGCCGACCAGTCCGGCCTCGCGCAGCACCTTCAGGTGGTGGGAGATCGTCGGCTGGGAGACGTCGAACGGGCCGATCAGGTCGCAGACGCACGCCTCGCCGCCCTCGTGCGAGGCGATCAGTGACAGCAGCCTCAGCCGCACCGGGTCGGACAGCGCCTTGAACACCTTCGCCAGGTCGGCAGCGGCCTTTTCCCCGAGCGGCTCGCGGACCATCGGCGAGCAGCACGCCACCGCCTCGTCCTGGCCGAGCACTGGCACTTCGAGATTCGACATACGTCTATGTTGACAGCCATCTAATCTGCGAGGCAAGCTCACTGTATCGACAGATGTCGAAACAAGACCTCGGATCGGGGAGACCGCCATGTCCCGTGTTCAGCTCGCCCTGCGCGTGGCCGACCTCGAAGGCTCCATCACCTTCTACTCCAAGCTCTTCAACGCCGAGCCCGCCAAGCGCCGCCCCGGCTACGCGAACTTCGCCATCACCGAGCCCCCGCTCAAGCTCGTCCTCATCGAGGGCGAGGCCGGCGAGGACACCCGACTGGACCACCTCGGTGTCGAGGTCGCCTCCACCGAGCACGTCGCCGCCGCCACCACCCGTCTCAAGGACGCGGGCCTCGCCACCTTCGAGGAGAACGACACCTCCTGCTGCTACGCGCTGCAGGACAAGGTGTGGGTCCACGGCCCCGGCAAGGAACCGTGGGAGGTCTACGTCGTGAAGGCCGACGCCGGCACCCTCGCCAAGGCCGACGCCGCGCCGGACGCCTGCTGCGGCACCACCGCCTGCCGCACCCCCGACGAACAGACCATCGATCCCGCCCAGAGCCCGGCTGAAAGAACGTTTCATCCCGGCGAAGGTGTTCGCTGAGCCGATCGTGCCCTGGACGGGCAACGCGGCGGAAGGTGTTGACGGTTCGTGGGTCGAGGTCCATGTGGCGCAGGACAAGTTGACACCGGCCTCCCCCGGACGCCCCGTCACGTCCGGCGCCCGGCACCACCTGGCCTGAGATCCGTGCTCCCGCCGAAGCGGGCGGAGGCATGCAGCCACGGGCGGGCGGCCACGGGCGGCCGGAGGCAGGTCAGGAGTCGAGCCGGAGCACCTGGCCCGGCAGCAGCAGGTCGGGGTCGCCGCCGACCGTGTCACGGTTGAGGGCGTGCAGGGCGGGCCATCCGCCGGGGAAGCCGGCCTCCTCGGCGATGGCACTGAGGGTGTCCCCCTCCTCCACCGTCCAGGTGTCGTCCGAACCCGGGGCGAAGTCCCGGCCACCGCTGCTCCCGGTGCCCGACGGGCGCGCGGGTACGGCGTGGGCGTGCGGGCGGGCCTGCACCGGACGGTGGCCGCGGGCACCGGCCGCGGGACGGCCGGCGGGGCGCTCGGCGCCCCTGGCCAGCCGGGCACCGCATGCCGGCCACGGCGCCAGGCCCCGCCGCTCGGCGAGGTGCTCGGCCACGGCGATCTGCTGTTCCCGCGTCGCCCGGTCCGCGCGCGGCGCGTAGGCGAGCCCGCCGTTGGCACGCCAGGTCGCCGCGTCGAACTGCAGGCCCCCGTAGTAGCCGTTCCCCGTGTTGGCGCCCCACCGGCCGCCGCTCTCGCAGCGGGCCAGCGCGTCCCAGTCCGTACCCGTGCCCGTGCTCCCGCCTGCCGGCGCTCCGGCCGCGGGCGGCGCTCCCAGGGCGCCGAACACCGTGGCGAGGAGGAGGGCGGGCAGGAGGACGGCGAACAGACGGCGCACGGACGCGGGCACGGACGCGGGCACGAAGGACATGGAAGCTCCACAGCTCGGGGACAAGGACCCGGACGCCGAAGCGCCGGCCCGCTATCCCTCCCACCTGAGGACGGTCTGCCCGCCGGCCGGGCCGTTCCTCCTCCGAGCGGCGGCCCGACGCCACTCCAATGCCAGCCGGCGGGGGGAGACGCGCCGAGGAGAGCGACGACGCCCGCGGGCGTGGTGGCGGTGCCGAGGGGGACCGGGCTCCCCCTGCGAGGTGACCGCCGGTAGGCTGCCCGCCATGGGCACGTTCGAGGCAGTCAACGAGGTCGTCCGCGAAGCGGAGAGCCAGCTCACCGAGGGCACCTGGAAACTCGTCCCCAGGGACTCGTCGCTCGCGGCGCAGACCGCCGAAGCCCTGCGGGAGGCCGTCGGTCCCGCCGACGCGCAGCAGCGACTGCCACGGATCGACCGGCTCGCCGCCCTGCGCGAGGCCGTCGCCACCCTCGCCCTGACCGTCGCCCGCACCCACGGCAACCTCGCCTGGTTCCTCGCCCGGTGCGCCAGCGCCCTCACCCCGGTGCTGCACTGGCGCGCCCTCGACGCGCCGGAAGGCCGCACCTTCGGCACGGTCCTGCCCGGTACTGAGGAGCTCGCCGACGCCGAAGCCGCCGTTCGCCGCCTCGCGGCGATGCTCGCCCGCATCGACCAGGCCACCTGACCACTCGACCGGGCCGCGAAGCCGAGAGGTGGTCCGGCCGGCGAAGGCTCCCCCCTTCTCCGGCCGGGTCACCCCGCGGATGCGCCCGGGTCACCTCTCGGACGGGCGGTACGGTCTAGTCAACCCGGTTCAGAGCTTCTCCAGCCTCCGGGCGGCCGCCTTCAACGACCGGCCGCGGCGCAGCTCGCCCGCCCAGGGGTCGTCGCCCTCCAGGCGCTCACCGATGGTGGCGATGGTCCAGCGCTGCGGGGTGAGGTCGGGGTCGTCCAGTTCGCTCCAGCTCAGCGGGGTGGCGATCGGGGCGCCGGGCAGGGCGCGGACGGCGTAGGGGTGACGGCGGTCTGGCCGTAGGCGTTGCGCTGGGTGTCGAGGTAGAGCCGGCCCCTGCGGGCCTGTTTGCGCGCGGCGGTGGTGAGTTCGTCGGGGTGCCGGTCGGCGAGCAGGTCGGCCAGGTCGCGGGCGAAGGTGCGGACGTCGTCGAAGGGGGCGCGGTGGTCGAGCGGGACCAGCACGTGCAGGCCGCGCGAGCCGGTGGTCATCAGGGCAGCGGGCAGGTCGAGTTCGTCGAGCAGCTCGTGCAGCCGGGCGGCGGCCCGCCGGACCGACTCGAAGTCCTCTCCGGAAGGGTCGAGGTCGAGGACCAGCAGGTCGGGGTGGTCGGGCCGGTCGGCCTTCGACAGCCAGCGGTGCGGGGTGATGCACGCCTGGTCGACCAGGTAGAGCAGCGTGGCGAGGTCGTCGCAGACCGGGTAGCCGACGGTGCCGCCCTCCTTGGGCAGTTCGGCGCGGTGGATCCAGTCCGGGAAGTAGTCGGGGGTGTCCTTCTGCATGAAGCGCCCGTCGCCGATGCCGTCGGGGTGGCGCTCCAGCATCAGCGGGCGTCCGCGCAGGTGCGGCAGGATGCGCCGGCCGGCCCGGCGGTAGTAGTCGGCGAGGTCGGCCTTGGTGATGCCGTCCCCGGGGAACAACTCCTTCTCCGCCCGCTTGATCTCGACGGTCCGGCCGCTCACGCGGATGTCGGTGGTGGTCATGGCGTGCCTCGCTCGCGGGTCATCCGTCGCTCTCCTCGGCGGCGACCTGCTTGAGGGTCCGTCCGCTGCGTGCCGAGCGGGCCCGCCGGGGGTCGGTCGTGGCGGCACCTGCGCTGCTGTGTCCGCGCCGGACCAGCAGCCATGCCTCCCGTTGCCCGTCGCCCTCCCGGAACCGGGTGAGCGCCCAGTCGCCGTGCAGCTTGTGGCCGTCCAGCCGGAACGAGGCGTGGCCGTGGGCGAGTGCCTCGGCGAACGGGATCTCGTGTCCGCGCTTGTCCGTGCTGCGGTTCCGGTAGCTGCCCTCGTCCCAGATGATCACGGTGCCGGCGCCGTACTCGCCCTCCGCGATGGTCCCCTCGAAGTCGCGGTACCCCAGGGGGTGGTCCTCGGTGGGCACGGCCAGGCGTTTGTCGTGCGGGTCGCCGGACGGGCCCTTGGGGATCGACCAGGACTTGAGGACGCCGTCGACCTCCAGGCGGAAGTCGAAGTGCATGGTGCTGGCGTCGTGGATCTGCACCACGAAGGCGGGCTCCCCGCCGACCCGGGGGCCGCCCTCGCCGCTGGGCTCACGGGTCTTACGGAAGTCCCGTTTCCGACGGTACTCCGCCAGCGTGTCCGCTCCGGGCATCGCCCTTCCTCCTCCCGGCTCCGCTCCGGCGCCTACCCTGCCGAAGTCGTCCGACACGTTCGACGTGACGGCGCGGATCCGGGACGGCGCAGCCCGGTGGGGCACCCGCCTCCCGCGAGGACCCGACGCCGAAGTCTTCGAACTCCGCGGCGGACAGCGCGAGTTCCGCACCAACCCGCAGCCTCTTCCCCCGCTCCTCGGCGCGTGTCCGGGTGCTCAGGTGACCGGCGCGGGAGCGGGCCCCGGCCCGGGCAGCGGCCCGGGCTCCGGGCGAGGCTCCGGCCTCGGCGCGGGCGGCGGCGGGTCGGGTTCCAGCGGAGGCGGCCCGGGCGGCACCGGATCCGGACCACCGGGCGCGGGTACCGGCCCGGGCAAGGGGCCCGGCGCCGGGCCCGGCCCTGGAACCGGTGTGGGGCTGGGCGGTACCGGATCGTTCGGTGGGGTTCCCACGATCAATGCTCCTCGTGACTTGGACGGGCACGTTCCGGAGGTCCGGCTACCCGGCCTTCGGGAGGCGACACCTCCGGCAGCACACGGCGTCGACCGCCAGACCTGACCGTCAGACCTGGCCGGCCGGCCTGACCGTCAGACCTGACCGACCGGCCTGTCGACCGGGCATCGATTACTACTCAACAAGTTGATTAGTATGCTCCGCAGGTGCAGGCGCCCGCCTCCCCGTCCACTCCTCGTTCTGGAGCCCCCGTGTCCCCAGCTCACCCGTTCGCGGTGCTGCGCAGCCGGCCCTTGTGGGTCGGCACCGGCGCCATCCTCGGCGTCGTCGCGGTGCTGTTCTCGCTCTTCTACGTAGGAGCGAACCTCAATCCCTCCGGGTCGCTGCGCGGCCTGCCGGTCGGGCTGGTCAACGCCGACCGCGGCGCCACCGCCGACGGCCGGCAGGTCAACCTCGGCGAGCAGGCCGTGGCGGCGATCACCGCCGAGGCGCCGGGCCACCGGGAGGTGTCCTGGCAGGTCCTGGACCTGCCGGAGGCCCGGAAGCGGCTCGCGTCCGGCCGGCTCTACGGCGCGCTGGTCGTCCCCGACGGCTTCACCGCGTCCGTCGGGGCGCTCGGCGCGCCTTCGGCGGCACCGGATACCGGGCGGCCTGCGCTGACGGTGCTGACGAACCCGTCGGCGGGCAGCATGGGCTCCAGCATGGCGAGCCGCATCACCCAGCAGGCCGCGCACAACGTCTCGGTGACGGTCGGCTCGCAGCTGGCGCAGCGCGCGCAGGCGCTGGGCGGGCAGCCGGGCGCGGCCGAACGGCTGCTGTGGGCGGACCCGGTGGCGGTGCGGGTGCAGGACGGCCATCCGTTGAAGTCGCACAGCGGCATGGGGCTGAGCGCGTTCTACTACGCGCTGGTGCTGGTGGTGTGCGGGATGCTGGGCGCGAACGTGGTCAACAGCCAGGTCGACGTGGCGCTCGGCTACGCGCACAGCGACGTCGGTCCGTGGCGGCGGCGCCTTCCGCTGCTCCGCTCGTCCCGGGTGCAGACGCTGGCGGTCGGCAGTGTGCTGATCGTCGGATTGTCGGTGGTGACGGCCACGCTGGCGCTGGCCTGCGCGGTCGGTGTCCTGGGGATGGACGCCCCGCACCTGGCGCTGCTGTGGCTGTACTCGGCGGCCACCGTGGCCACCGTGGGGCTGGGGGCCCTCGCGCTGCTGGCCGTGTTCGGGACGCCCGGGATGCTGCTGGTGACGATGGTGTTCATCGCGATGGCGGTGCCGACCGCGGGCGCGTCGACCCCCGTGGAGGCGCTGCCCGGCTTCTACCGGTTCCTGGCCGGGTTCGAGCCGCTGCGGCAGATCACCGGCGGCATGCGCGCGATCCTCTACTACGACGCGCAGGCGGGCGCGGGCCTGGCCCGCGGCTGGGCGATGACGGGGCTCGGCCTGGTCGGGGCGCTGGCCTTCGGGTTCGGCGCGACCCGCTTCTACGACCGGCGGGGCCTGCACCGCGAGCACCCTCCGGCGGCGGGCGAGACGGCGCTCCGGGCGGTGCCGTCGGCGTGAGGCCCGCGGGGCCCGCCCGGCGAACAGACCGAGCGGGCCCCGGGTCGTTCACCGGTGGAGGGCGTCGATCCCGGTACCGGGGCCGGTCACCGCCCGGCCGCCGCCTCGGCCGCGATCCGCTCGAACTGGGCGCCCATCGCCGCGGCCAGCGCCTGCGCGGCGGACAGCGGGCGCACCATCACCGTGAAGTCGTCGATCAGCCCGTCCTCGTCGACGTGCAGGAAGTCGCAGCCCTGGATCTGCTTCCCGTCGACGGTCGCGGTGAACACGAGCGCGTGGTCGCGCCCGCCCGGGTCGGCGATCTCGCGGACGTAGGTGAAGTCCTCGAAGACGCGCATCACGCCGCGCAGGATCGCCGCGGTGATCGCCTTGCCCGGGTACGGCTTGACGGCGACCGGGCTGGTGAAGACCACGTCCTCGGCCAGCAGGGCGGCCATGGCCTCGTGGTCGCGGTCCTCGACGGCCTTGCGGAAGGGGTGCATGGGACGCTCCGTCTATAGCAATGAAGTTGACTAGGTGCGTCGGCGAGTATGCGCGGGGGCGCAGCGGCATGTCCAGAGCCCGCGCACCGATGCTCGAATCAACCCGATCCCAACTTGCGATTAGTCGCTTTGTTGACTAGACAATCAGGTGCTACGTTGACCGCATGGCTCTGCGGAACGCACTGATGGCAGCCCTCCTGGAGGGCGAGGCCTCGGGGTACGACCTGGCGAAGAGCTTCGACGCCTCGGTCGCCAACTTCTGGATGGCCACCCCTCAGCAGCTCTACCGCGAACTCGAGCGCATGGAGGCGGACGGGCTGATCGCCGCCCGCGTCGTCCAGCAGGAGAAGCGCCCCAACAAGCGCCTGTTCTCCCTCACCGACGCCGGCCTCGCCGCGGTCCACGCCTACACCACCGAACTCCCCAGCAAGCCCAGCACCATCCGCGACGAACTCCTCGTCAAGGTCCAGAGCGTCGACGCCGGCGACGCCGCGGCCGTCCGCGCCGCCATCGCCGAACGGATGGACTGGGCCCGCGCCAAACTCGCCCGCTACGAACGCCTCCAGGCCAAACTGCTCGACGGCCGCACCGAGGACCAGCACCTCGCCCGGGCCGAGCACATCGGCCCCTACCTCACCCTCCTGCGCGGCATGGCCTTCGAACGGGAGAACCTCGCCTGGGGCGAGACCGCCCTGCGCACCCTCGACCTGCGGTCAGCCACCAACGGCGACCGCCGCGCCCAGGCGCGCACCCGCTAGGAGCCATGGACGTGAATCGGGAGCCGGTCAGCCGCCGCGAGCGCCCCGCGAAGCCCGCTCTGACCCGGCGCGGCATCGTGGAGTCGGCCGTGCGGATCATGCGCGCCGAGGGGCTGGAGAAGGTGACCATGCGCCGGCTCGCCCAGGAGCTGGACACCGGCCCCGCCTCCTTGTACGTCTACGTGGCCAACACCGCGGAACTGCACGCGGCCGTCCTGGACGCGCTCCTCGGGGAGGTCGACCTGGACGCCCCGGGGGCGGGAGAGGGCTGGCGGGAGCGGCTCCTCGCGGTGCTCGCCTCCTACACCCGCGTCCTGTTCGAGCATCCGCAGCTCGCCCGCTCGGCCCTGGTGGCCCGCCCCAGCGGCGAGAACTATTTGCGCCTGGTCGAACGCGTCCTCGGCCTGCTGTCCGGCAGCGGCGCGCCCCGGGAGCAGGTGGCCTGGGGTGTGGACAACCTGCTGCTGCACGCCACGGCCACCGCCGCCGAGCACGGCACCCAGCAGCGCGACCCCGCCTCGCGCGAGGACTGGAACGCGCTGACGCAGGCCGTGCGCGCCGCGGACGAGACGACCCACCCGATGATCAACGCGCACATGCCGGCCCTGCTCGCCGGGACCGCCGAGGACCGTCTGACCTGGGGCTTCGACGTCCTGGTCAACGGCATCACCCACACTCCCCTACCGCGCACCGCCGACTGAGCACCTCCGTCGGTCCGGCCCCGGGTGCTGCACCCCGGGGCCTTTTCGCATGCGCAGGCGCGACGAACTTGTTCGCGACGAACATGTTCGTTACGTTGGAAGGGCCGGACCGCGGCGTCCGGCGGCGCAGCCGGGCAGGGGCGAAGCCCCCGTCCGGTCAACGCCCGGCACCACGAGTTTCCGGAGGCATCCATGAACAGCCACTTCCCCGTCGCGATCATCGGCGGCGGCCTGGGCGGCCTGACCGCCGCCCGGGTGCTGCACCTCCACGGCATCCAGGCGGCCGTCTTCGATCTGGAGGCGTCCGCCAAAACCCGCACCCAGGGCGGGATGCTCGACATCCACGAGGACAGCGGCCAGCAGGCCCTGCGCGCCGCCGGCCTCCACGACGACTTCCTCAAGCTCGTCCACCCGGGCGGCCAGGCCGTGCGCCTGCTCGGCCCGGACGGCACGGTCCACGTGGCCGAGGAGGACGACGCCACCGGCGGCCGGCCCGAGGTGGACCGCGGCGACCTTCGCGGCCTCCTCCTGGACTCCCTGCCCGACGGCACCGTCCACTGGGGCAGGAAGGTCACGGGCGCCCGCCCGCTGGGCGGCGGACGCCACGAGGTGTCCTTCGCCGACGGCTCCGCCCTCACCACCGACCTGCTGATCGGAGCCGACGGCGCCTGGTCGCGGATCAGGCCGCTGCTCTCCGACGCCACCCCCGCCTACACCGGCATCTCCTTCGTCGAGACCGACCTCTTCGACGCCGACACCCGCCACCCGCGCAGTGCCGCCGTCGTCGGCGGCGGGTTCTTCCTCTGCCTCGGCGGCCGGAGCGGCTTCCTCGCCCACCGGGAGACCGACGGGAGCCTGCACGTCTACACCGCGCTCAGGGCCGCCGAGGACTGGCTGGACACCATCGACTTCGGTGACGGCGACGCCGCCAAGGCCGCCGTGCTGGCCCGCTTCGAGGGCTGGCACGAGGACCTGCGGGCCCTCGTCGCCGACGCCGACACCATCACCCCGCGCCGCATCCACGCCCTGCCGGTCGGACACCGCTGGGACCGCGTCCCCGGTGTGACCCTGCTCGGCGACGCCGCCCACCTGATGTCCCCGTTCGCCGGGGAGGGCGCCAACCTCGCCATGCTCGACGGCGCCGAACTCGCCCGGGCCGTCGCCACCCACCCCGGCGACCCGGAGGCAGCCCTCACCGCCTACGAGAACGCCCTGTTCCCGCGCAGCGAGGCCTCGGCCGCCGAGTCCGCCGCCAGCCTGGACACCATGTTCGGCGACGACGGCCTGGAGAGGATGACCGCCTTCTTCACCACCGCACCGGCCGACGCGTGACCGCCCCTCGCCGCAGCGGGGGTTCCTCGCCGAACAGCGCGGTGGTGGGCGGCCCCTGCGGCTGACAAGCTGGGAACAGGGCATGACGACCGGAATCTCCGGCCGTGTGCGGGGAGGTCCCCCTCCAGCACCACTCGATCGATAGGAAGCCCGATGATCGGCGTGCTCGTGACTTTCACCCGGACCGACAAGTTCGACCTCTCCGCTGTCGCAAAGATCGCCGGCGAACTCCGAGGACCGTTCGAAGGCATGGCCGGCCTTCGCTTCAAGAGCTTCATGCTCGACGAAGACGGCCTCCACGCAAGGAACTTCTACGTATGGGATGACGAGGACAAAGCCCGTTCCTTCTTCACGGAGGAGCTCGTCGACAAGGTGACGGGGATCTACGGCGCCCCGCCCACGATCGAATTCCTCGACATCGTGGCGTTCGTCGACAACTCCGGCACCTGATTCCCGGGGGCGCGTCGTCGCGGACTCGGTCAGCGCCCCAGGACGCTCGGCGGAGCAGATGTCGCGTGCTGGACGTGCGTCGTCCTCCGGCGCGGTCGTCCTCCGGTTCCTTCCGTACGGATCAGGCCGCGACGGGGGTGAGGTCCGCGCGGCCGAACAGGAGCGCGTAGCCGCGGGGGAGGTGGGCGAGGAGGCGCTCGGTGAGGTGGTCGCCGGCGAGGTCGGCGACGGCCGTGAGCGTGCAGGAGGTGTGCCAGCGGGCGCTAGCGAGCGTGGTGTTGAGGTTGTGGGCGACGGCTTCGACGAAGGCCGGGGCGGTGACGGGGCGGTCGAGGGGGATCTGGGCGACGAGCTTCGCGCGGGCGCGTTCGGGCAGGGCGGCGGCGAGGTCGCACCGTTCGTCGCCGGTGAGCTGCGAGCCGAGGATGCCGAGGACGGTGTCGAGGACGCGTTCGGCTTCCCCGTCGTCGGCGTAGCGGCCGAGAACGCGGAGCTGCTGGATCAGGCGGCGGTACCGGGTCATGGCGGGTGGCCTCCGGGACGGGTCGCCGCGCCGCCGCGACTCGCGGGACGCGACGTCGCGGCGGCGCGGGGCGGGGTGATCAGGGGCGTCGGCCGAGGTCGGGGCGGCCGAAGAGGGTGTCGTAGCCGGGCGGCAGCTGGAGCAGAACCTGCTCCATGAGCTCGTCACCGGCGGCGTCGGCGACGGTGGACAGGACGGCACCGATGTCCCACAGCGCCGTGGATTCGGTGGCGCCCTCTATCCAGGCCGCGGTGGCGCGCACGAACCGCTCGGGGGTGAGCGGTTCGGCGGCCTGCAGGGGGTTGAGCAGGACCAGGGCGAGGGTCTCGGGCAGTCGGGCCGCGAGCTGGGCGCGCACGGTGCCGGCCAGATGGGCGCCGAGCAGCGCGAGGATGACGCGGGCACAGCGTTCGGCTTCGGCAGGCGTGTCGTACTCGCCGCGTTCCCGGACCTGGTCCAAGAACGCCTCCCAGCGGATCGCCACAGCGCTCTCCTTTCTCGTGGGACGAGCTTTCTCTCGGGACGAGTCCGGCCGGTGGCCGCCGGCTCACGGGGTCAGGCTGGCGCCGGTGAGCTTGAGGAGTCGGGCCACGGGGTGGCCGATGCCGCGCAGGACGAGGCGTCGGCCCCGGCGCTCGGCCAGCTCGCGGGCCCGGATCACGGCGTTCAGGCCCGCGCAGTCCATGAAGGTGACCTCCGACAGGTCGAGCACCACCTCCCGGTGCCGGGCGAGTGCGCGTTCCACCTCACGGTGGAGGCGCGGGCCGGTGTCGAGGTCGATCTCGCCGCACGCCCGGACCGTGAACGGGTTCACCGTGGTGGCCATCGCAGTGCTCGCTGTCCGTCGGCCCGCGCTGCGGGGCCAGGGGTCACCCGGCTCGCGGCCGGGCCAGGGGTGTACGGGAGGAGCGCGTTCCGTGCCGCCGCCCGGGGGGATCAGCGGCGGCACGGAACGGTCTCGGGGAGGGGTCAGGCCTGGATCTGCTTGCGACCGCCGCTGTGGCTGATCGCGATCTTGCGGGGCTTGGCCTTCTCGGCGACCGGGATCTTCAGGGTCAGCACGCCGGAGTCGTAGTCGGCGCTGATCCCTTCCGGGTCGAGGGTGTCGGAGAGCATGACCTGCCGGGAGAAGACTCCGAGCGGGCGCTCGGAGAGCTCCCACTTCACGCCCTCGCCCTCCTGGCGCGGACGGCGCTCGGCCTTGACGGTCAGCATGTTCCGTTCGACGTCGATGTCGATCGCCTGCGGGTCCACCCCGGGCAGGTCGAAGCAGATCACGTACTCGTCGCCGGTCCGGTAGGCGTCCAGCGGCATCGGGGTCGGCCGCGACCAGGTGCCGGTCGTGTTCAGGAACTGCTGGGTCAGCCGGTCCAGCTCGCGGAACGGGTCAGTGCGCATCAGCATCGCGAAACACCTCCACTGATCGATGGGTGCCAGTGCGCTTCACCTGTCTTTGTTGTAGCACGTCATCCATCCGATGACAAATGCTGCGTGTCATCCGTAGAATGACGCCATGAGTACCAAGCCACCGCCCGCATCCGGTCCCGAGCCGGTCTCCTTCCTGGCCGCCGCCGCGGCGCTCGCCGCCATAGACGACGCGGTCCGCTCCGCCCACGCACCCGGCGCCGCGCCCGACACCTCGCCGTGGGACGCCCCGCAGGACGGGGCCGGGCAGGCGCTGGCCGCCCTGGTGCTCCTGCGCGAGCTGCGCGCGCAGCTCGCGGACTGGGAGGCCCCGCTGGTCGAGGCCGCGCGGGCGGGCGGCGCGACCTGGGCCGATCTCGCCCGCCCCATGGGCGTCGCCAGCCGCCAGGCCGCCGAGAACCGCTACCTGCGCCTGCGACCCGCCCGCAGCACCGCCGACACCGGCGCCGAGCGGGTGAAGGCGGTCCGCGACCGCCGGGCCGCCGACCGAGCCGTCACCGCCTGGGCGCGCGACAACGCCGCCGAACTGCGCGTCCTGGCGGCCCGGATCACCGCTGCCGGCCTCGGCGCCCGCGCCCGGAGCGCCCAGAGCGCCCTGACCACCGCCCTCGGCCGGGCCGACGCCGCCGATCTCATCGAGCCCCTCGCCGACATCCGCCCCCACCTCGGCCCCGACCACGACGACCTCGCCAACGACCTCGATGCCCTCACCCACCGCACCGACCAGCTCCGTGACGCCAGCAACCGCCGACGCGCCTGACGCCGCCGACCAGGACGGGTGGCAGGCGATCCTGGACCGGATCGGCGCCCTCGAAGCGCGCGTCCACGCCGTGGGAAGCGAGGTCACCGCAGCGCTCGACGCGCACCTCGCCCGACTCGACGCCCTGCGCCACCGGCTCGCGCAGCCCAGCTGGCCCGGTACCGGGGAGTAGAGCCCGGAACGGGTCCCTGCCGGGGCCTCGCATCGGCGGGTGGGCGGCGGCACGAAGCGGTCCCACCGCGCCGGTCGGGTGGACGGCGGCCCCGGTCAGGCGACGAAGATCATGGCGACGAGCATGACCGACACGGCCACGGCGATCGCCACGATCACCACCGCGGGCCAGATGCCCCAGGCCGTGCGCAGTTCCTCGGGTTCGGGGTGGGAGATGCCCGACGTGCCGCCCTCGGCCGGTGGGGTGTCCCCGCCGGGCAGGGCGCCGTGCTCGTCCAGCGCCGGAGTGCGGTCCGGGTCGGGGTCAGGTGTGGTCATGGTGCATCCCGGAAAGTGTGGGCTTCGATTGCCGGGCGGCTGCCCCGGGCCGAGGGGCGGAAACGTCACACCCGCCCGCCGTACGGTCGGGCGGTCCCCGTCGGTCGGCGCCGTGCCGTCCGGTCAGTGCGGGCTGACCGCCTCGGCCCGGGCCTGCAGGGCGGCGTCGATGCCGCGCAGGAACTCGTCGAGGTCGCCGGGGTTGCGCGAGGTCACCAGGCGCCAGTCGTTGGTGTCGTCCGTGACCAGCGGCTCGTCCGTCCAGGTGGCGCCCGCGTTGGCGAGGTCCGTGCGCAGCGACGGGTAGGAGGTGAGCCGCTTGCCGTAGGCGACCCCGGCTTCGACCAGGAGCCAGGGGCCGTGGCAGATGGCGGCGACGGGCCGCCCCGAGGTGGTGAAGGCGACCACCGTGTCGACGGCGGGCTGCCGGAGCCGGAGGGTGTCCGCGTTGATGGTGCCGCCCGGGATGAGCAGCAGGTCGTAGCCGGTGGCGTCGACCTCGTCGAGGGTCAGTGTCGGGCGCACCGTCTCGCCGGGGTCCTTGTCCCCGACCAGGGTGCGGATCTCGCCCCGTTCGGGGGCGGCGATGTCGACCTGGATGCCGTTCTCGCGCAGGTGCCGGACGGGGACGAGCAGTTCGTCCTGCTCGACGCCGTAGTTCGTCACGATCGCCAGGACCTTGCCGTGCCGGTTCATGGCTCCTCCTGTTCGGGTCGGTTCGCTCGGGGCGCGCACACGCACCCCGAGCGCTGCGGGTACCCGCCGCGCTCCCGGCCATGCCGGATTCACCGGCCCGATCCGGATCGTCACGGGATGCGAGCGACCGCCGCGCCGGGGCGACGCCCGCCGCATCCCGTCCCCGTCCGCCGCACCGAGCCCGACGAGCAGCCCGACGAGGCCCCGCCGCCGACGCCCGGCCGGGCGCCTCAGGCGGATTCGTCCGGGCCTGTCGTCAGGGCCGGTCGGTCTTCCACTCGCGGGCGAGCGTCGCGTAGACGTACTCGCTCCCCCAGCGCTCGCCGTCGAGGTCGTTCTCGACGAGGTGCGCCTCCCGGCGCATGCCGAGGCGCTCGCACACGCGCACCGACCCGGTGTTGAGTACGTCGAGGCGGGCGAAGAGCCGGTGGACGCCCAGTTCGGCGAAGGCCCGTCCGGCGGTCGCGCGCGCCGCCTCGGTGGCGTAACCCCGGCCGCCGTACGCCGGGTTGAAGGTCCAGCCGATCTCGGCCTGGCGCGCCGCCGTACTCGCGAGCTTCAGGGTGATCTCGCCGACGACCTTCGCCTCGCCGACCGGGCAGACGGCAACCGCCAGGGCGTCGCCGTCCTGGGCCCACTCCGTGCCGGCCGCGCGGCGCTCCAGGCTCTGCACGCACTGGTCCCGGGTGAGCGGAGGCCGGTAGAGGTAGCGGGCGACCTCGGGGAGGCGCTGGAACTCGTACAGGTCGTCGAGGTCGTCCGGCGTGAACAGGCGTAGGAGGAGCCGTTCGGTCTTGATGGGCAGCGAGAGCATGGTCATCGATCCGGTGTTTCTCCCCCGGGGCCACCCGCCGGTCGACGCGACCGGACCGCGGAGCCCCCAACGACTCGTCCTGGACAACAACGCCGTTCTAGACCCTCGCCACCAGCCGCGCAATCGAATTTCACGCGGCCGTGGACCGGAGGCCCCGGGACGGGACCGGGGCCGCTCCGTGCCGCCGGGAAGCCCGAACGGGTCCACGGTCCCGACCCGCCGCGGCGGCTGGCCCCGTCGGGTGATCCCGGAGCGCGGGTGCCGCGTCGGCCGGTCGATGGCTCGCATAGTCGGACCGTCACACCCGCCGATCATGGGACGAGCCGATGATGCGATTCCCGCGCCGAGAGATCCTCACAGCCGCCACCGCCCTGCTGCTCACCCTCGCGGGGTGCGGGGCACCCCGGGCCCGGCAGGCCGTACCGTCGCCGCCGCGGGATCCCGCCACCACGGCCACACCGACCCCGCCGGGGCCGCGGGCGTTCACCCTGGTCGCGACCGGGGACGTGCTGCCGCACACCGAGATCATCCGGCAGGCCCAGGAGGACGCCGGGGGCGACGGCTACGACTTCGCCCGGATGCTCGCCGGGATCAAGCCCGTCGTCGCCGCCGCCGACCTGGCCATCTGCCACATGGAGACGGTGTACGGCGCCGACGGCGGGCCCTTCACCGGCTACCCGTCGTTCAAGTCGCCCCCGCAGGTGGCCCGGGCGCTCAGGGACACCGGCTACACCGCCTGCGACACGGCCTCGAACCACACCCTCGACGACGGGCCGGACGGCATCCGGCGCACGCTCGACGCCATGGACGCCGTCGGCCTGAAGCACACGGGATCCGCCCGCACCCCCGACGAGGCCGGCCGCCCCGCGCTGTTCACGGCAGGCGGCGCCACGGTGGCCCAACTCGCCTACACCTACGGCACCAACGGCATCCCGCTGCCGAAGGAGCGCCCCTGGGCGGTCAACCTCATCGACCGGGAGCGGATCCTCACCGACGCCAGAGCCGCCCGGGAGCAGGGGGCGGACGTGGTGGTGGTCAGCCTCCACTGGGGCACCGAGTGGCAGGACGCCCCGGACGGGCAGCAGCTCCCCCTCGCCCGCGAGCTGGCCGCCGGGCAGGGCCCCGGCCGGCCCGACATCGATCTGGTGATCGGCACCCACGCCCACATCCCGCAGGCCTACGAGAAGATCGACGACACCTGGATCGTCTACGGCCTGGGCGACCAGCTCGCCGGACACATGTTCAACCCCACCGGCGCGGAGGACCCGCGGGGGAACTGGAGCTCCATCGCCCGCTTCACCTTCTCGCCGCCCGCCGGGCCCGGGCAGCGCTGGGCCGTCACCAGGGCCGAGTTCGTCCCCCAGCTGACCGACCTCGGTCCGCCCTACCGCGTCCTCGACCTGACCGAGGCCGTCCGCCGCGAGCCGGGCCGCGGCGACTACGCCCGGGCCGTCGACCACATCCGGTCGGTCGTGCTGAGCCGGGGCGGCGGCGCGGCAGGACTGACCATGGCTCGCTGAGCGCCCGCGGCACGGTTTCCACGACTGCCCGGGCGGAAGCCGAATCCTTTTCCCCCGCCGGTGTCTCTTACAGGTCGGAGTCGTGGGCGGCGCGCCGCCGTCCCGCACCGTCGGCACGCGCCTGCGGGTGCCGCCCGCGCTCCCCCTGTTCCGCGATCGACAGAACACCGAGAGGCCCTCGTGACCATCACCCCGTCCCCGTCCCCGTCCCCCCGTTCGCCCCGAGGAGTGCTGCTGGTGCACGGCGCGTGGCACACCGGCCGTGCCTGGGACGGCGTCGCGGCCGGGCTGCGGGCACGCGGCGTCGCCGTGGCCGTCGCCGAGCTGCACCGCGGGTCGCTGGCGGCCGACATAGCCACGGCCGAGAGCGCGCTGGACCGGCTGACCGACGGCGGCCCCGCCGTCGTGTGCGGCCACTCCTACGGCGGCGCCGTCATCACCGGCCTTCCACCGCACAAGGTCGACCACCTCGTCTACCTCGCCGCGATGATGCCCGACCAGGGCGAGACCGCCCTCGGCCTGCTCGCCAGTGCACCGCCCACCGACCTGACCACCAGCATGGTCGGCGACCTTGCCGGGACCACGACGATCGACCCCGAGGCCGCGGGACGGCTCTTCCACTCCCAACTCGGCGAGGAGGAACGCGCCCGCCACGCCGCCGGACTCGTCCCCCAGCTGATGGCCCCCGCCCACCAGCCGACGACCAGCGCCGCCTGGCACCACCGGCCCAGCAGCTACGTGGTCTGCACCGAGGACCGCGCCATGCACCCGGACCTGCAACGCCGGTTCGCCGCCCGCGCGACCCACGTGCTCACCTGGCACAGCGACCACGGGGTCTTCGCGTCCCACCAGGAGGAGACCGTCGGGCTGCTCCACCGGCTGGCCACCGCCGGCCGCCCCACCCCGGCCGGCGCGCCGAGTGCGTAGGCCCGGGGACACCAGGTGGACTCGACGGGGCCCGAGGACTGGCCCCGACCCCGCTACGGGGCGAGGGTGGCCCGGCGGGGTGCCCGGCGGCGGCCGGCGGCGCCCGGGTTGTCGCGGCCCGCGGCGGACCGCGGGTCGCCCCCGGTGGGGGCGGGGCGGTTGCGGCGGGGGCCGCTCCCGAAGGGGCTGCGGCGCGGCCGCTCGATGACCGGGTCGGGGATCACGGTGGGGATGCCGGTGGGCACCCGGGCGCCGGTGATCCGGGCCAGGTCCTCGTCGCCGGCGCTGACCCTGGTGGTGACGGGCGTGATGGCGGCCGTCGCCATCAGGCGGGTCATCGCGCGGCGCTGGTTGGGCAGCACCAGCGTGACGACGGTGCCGGACTCGCCCGCGCGGGCGGTGCGGCCGCTGCGGTGGAGGTAGTCCTTGTGGTCGGCGGGCGGGTCGAGGTTGACGACCAGGTCGAGGCCGTCGACGTGGATGCCGCGGGCGGCGACGTTGGTCGCGATCAACGCGGTCACCTGACCGGTGCGGAACTGCTCCAGGGTGCGGGTGCGCTGGGGCTGGGACTTGCCGCCGTGCAGGGCCGCGGCCTTCACCCCGTTCGCGAGCAGGTCGTCCACCAGGCGGTCGGCGCCGTCCTTGGTCTCGGTGAACATGATCACCCTGCCGTCGCGGGACGCGATGTGGGCGATCGTGGCGTTCTTGTCGAAGTTCTGCACGTGCAGCACGTGGTGCTCCATGGTGCTGACCGCCCCGGCGGACGGGTCCACCGAGTGGGTGACCGGGTCCTTGAGGAACCGCCGCACCAGGCGGTCGACGTTGCGGTCCAGGGTGGCGGAGAACAGCATGGTCTGGCCGCCCTCGGCGACCTGGTCGAGGAGCTCGGTGACGTGCGGCAGGAAGCCCATGTCGGCCATCTGGTCGGCCTCGTCGAGCACGGTGACGCCGACCCCGTCCAGCTGACAGTCGCCGCGCTGGATCAGGTCCTTGAGCCGGCCGGGGGTGGCGACCACGACCTCCGCCCCGCGGTTCAGCAGCCACGCCTGGCGGCTCATCGACGTCCCGCCCACCACGGTCGCCATCCGCAGGCGCACCGCGTGGGCGAAGGGGCTGAGGGCGTCGGTGACCTGCTGCGCGAGCTCGCGGGTGGGGACCAGCACGAGGGCCAGCGGGCGGCGCGGCTCGGCCCGCTGCCCGGCGGTGCGGGCCAGCACGGCGAGGCCGAACGCGATGGTCTTGCCGGAGCCGGTGCGGCCCCGGCCGAGGACGTCGCGGCCGGCCAGCGAGTTCGGCAGGGTCTCGGCCTGGATGGGGAACGGCGCGGTGACGCCCCGGCGGGCCAGCACCGGCAGCAGCGCCTTCGGCATGTCGAGCTCGTCGAACGACTCGGCGGCCGGCAGGGCCGGGGTGGTGCTCACGGGCATCGCGAACTCGCCCGACGGGGACGGGCCCCGGCCGGCGCCACGGCCGGACGAGCGCCGGCCTCCGGCGGGCCTGGCGCTGTGGAAGGAGTTGCCGCCGGAGTGGGAGCCGGCGTTCCGGTACGGGGAGCGAGTGGGACGGTTCATGCGGGAGACCTTCCTCGGGGCGGCGCGTCACGAGGAAGGCTCCGTGGCGCTGGGCGCCGGCGGAGACCGCAAGGGAACGGGCCGGAAGTGTGACGGTCGGAGCGTGGACGGTGGAACCGTGCGGCACGTCACCTACGGTCGGCGCTCACCGCACCGGGCGGGAGCGGGAGCCTCGAAGCCGTGCGATGTCACGGCAGGGCGCCGGTCCGGACGCGACGCCGTGCGTCTCGCGTGGGGACGGGCGCCGGTGGCGGAGCCGGGGCCTGAACGGCCGGGGGGTGCGCCGTGGCGCAATGCCGAGGGGCCCGCACCAGGCGTGTGTGCGCGGTGCGGGCCCCTCGCTGCTTGGCGGGTGCCGTGGCAGGAATTACAGCGGGCGAATGTTCTCGGCCTGCGGGCCCTTCTGGCCCTGGGTGACGTCGAACTCGACCTTCTGGCCCTCGAGCAGCTCACGGAAGCCGTTGGCGTTGATGTTCGAGTAGTGGGCGAAGACGTCGGGGCCGCCACCGTCCTGCTCGATGAAGCCGAAGCCCTTTTCCGAGTTGAACCACTTCACGGTGCCATTAGCCATTAAGAAATCTCCTTCAAGGGGCTGTCCGACGCGTGCACAGCGCACGCATCGAGTCGCCGCGGGAAGCACCCACCCGGGAAGAGCCGGGAAAGAAAAAATGCGCCTGCGAAATACATCAGCAGGCGCACACAAAGTTCATGGGAACCACTACTGCAACTAAAACGACTCTAGCAGGCCCGAGCACGTTGTGGGCGGATATTTCCGCGCCGGTTTCGGACGAGGCGTCCCCCGGGGCCACCGGCCGGAGCCGTCACGGGCGTCAACGCCGCCTGGCGGCAGGCTGGTTGGCGCGTCGACGGGGTCGGCGCCGCGGGCCCCGAAGGAGGATCCCGTCGGGCCCGGCGCGGCCGGCCCTCACCCCGCCGGAGCAGCGCGGGTGACCACGCCGCGCGCCGGTGCCGTCCAGCGGCGTACCGGCCGGGACCTGCGGCGTTGCGGCCCCGCTCGAACCCGAGTGCGTCGAAGGGGTCCGCTGCGGCGATTTCCGGCCCATACTGGCAGGGATGAAAAATTTCGCAGCAGTCCGCCGCCCCCTGCCGCACAGCCCCTTCAAGGCCCCGCCGGAGGCGCCCCTCAAGCACTTCGCCGTCGGCGACCGGGTCACCCATGACAGGTACGGCCTGGGCCGGGTCATCGGCGTCGAGGGGGACGGCGACACCGCCGTGCTCGTCGACTTCGGCTCGCAGCAGGCCCGCGTCACCCCGCCGTACAGCGCGATGTTCGCGCTCTGACCCGGACGCTCCCGGCTCCTCCGCCCGTGGTGCGCACGCCGCACGGGCGGAGCGGCCGGTGAGTGGCGCGCCTGGTGGCGCCGTCGGGCGGCGGCCGGAGGCCGCCCGGGGAAGTCCGTGCGGGCAGCGTCCGGCGGGCACTATCCTCAAGTCCATGTCGAACCCTGATGGGCTGCTCGTCGACATCGCCGCGATGGTGGAGTCCGAGCACAGCACCCAGATGCCCCTGACCGTGGTCGTCCCCGGGGCGGTCATCACCGGCCGGCTGGCACCGGAGAGCCTGTGGAACGAAAGGGTGGCCGAAGTCCTCGCCACCTCGGACTTCCTGAAGCCCTTCGCCGCACTGTTCGCGGCGCCCGCGAACGCCGCCGGTGGAGCGGCACGCGACGAAGCGGTGCCGCCCGACTCACGGCCGACCCACCTGCACCTGCACGTCGCCCGCATCCTGCAGGGCAGCTACGGCCTGCCCCACACCGGGGGCATGTACCGGATCGCCATTGCCGACATCAGTTGCTGGACGGTGGGAGACCTCAGCTACTCCGACCAGTGACACACCGCCCGTGAAGGGTCGAGCGGGCCGACGGTCCGCTCGACCCCCGCCCCCACGGCGCCCAGGGCCGCTCCTGCCCGAACGCCGGCCGCCACCCCGGCCTCCTGCACTCCCGCTGACGACCTCCGCGCCGCGCACTTCACGTGCGCGGCGCGTCCGTACCCAGGGGTGCGGCACCGGTCCCCCACGGGAAGGGGTGCCCGGCCCCCCGGTGTCAGGCCGCCTCGCCGCTGCGCCGCCGCTCCGAGCCGTCCCCCGTCCATCCGTACGGTCGGCCGGCGACGCGCCGGTCAAGCGCGCGAGCAGCGGGCACCGCCGCCGCACCGACCGGGCGTTAGCATCCACACAGCCGCGGCCGCACGGCCCGGACCACGCGGAACGGAAGGCGGAGACCACCATGGGAATCGAGATCCAGGTCGAACCCCTGGGCGACCACGAGCACCTGGTCCGGGTGCGCGAGGGCGCCGCCGAGGCGGAGACCCGGATCCGGGTCACCGACGGCGTCCTCGACCAGCCGCAGGTCACCGGCGCCGAGGAGACCAGGATCGTCCACGAGACGGTGGCCTTCCTGGTCGAGCGCCAGCCGGTGATCGACATCCCGCCCATGATCGACCTGGACGACCTCGCCGACGCCTACGGCACCTCCTACCTGGACGACCTCGGACGCCGCCTCACCGCGCAGTGAGCCACCGCGGCCGTCAGCCGACCGGTCGGTGCGGCACCCGGCCGGAGTGCCGGGGCCGGATCGGGGCGGCCCGTACGGTCCCGGCCCGTGCTGCCGCCGGCCGGGCCGTCACGGCTGCTCCCCCGCCCGCAGTTCGGTGGCGATCTGACGCCGGCCGGCGACCAGCGTCTCCGCCACCACCCCGAGCCCGACCAGCAGGGCCAGGCCCGCGGTGGGCAGCAGCACCGGCAGCAGCGTGGGGGTGACGCCGTCCCCGACCGGGGCTCCGACCAGCGTCGAGATGTCGAAGGCGCCGCCCAGCAGGACGACCGCCGCGGCCGCGACCAGGCCGCCGCCGACGGCCGCCGCCAGGGTCTGCGGCAGCGACTCGGCGAGGATCAGCGCCAGCCCCTGCCGGGGCCGCAGGCCCATGGTACGCAGCCGGGCGAGCACCGCCGTACGGTCCGGCGCGGCCCGCAGCAGCGTCAGCAGCACGGCGAGCAGGGCGAATCCGGCTCCGGCGGCGGCCGCGTACCAGAACAGCCGCTCGGTGGCGTGCTGCAGCGGGTCGTCGCCGAGCGCGGCGGCGGTCTCCCGGCTGCTGTGCACCTGGTAGCCGGCGGGCAGCCCGTGGGTGTCCTTGCCGACGGCCGTGGCGTCGTCGGCGATCAGCTTGGCCAGTCCGACCGGCCGGGCCCCGCTGGTGTCCCGCAGGACCGTCCTGACCCGGTCGGGGTCGACGTCGCCGAGGGCGAACCACTTGTTCGCCCGCCTGGTGCCCGGCAGTCGTTCCCAGGTGGGGCCGGCGGGGACGACGACGAAGGGCTTGCCCGGATCCGGCAGCGCGGGGGTGGCGGTGACGAGGCCGGCGACGGCGAGGTGCACGTCGTTGCCGTTGGGCGTGCGCACCTCGGCCGGCCCCGCGGCCAGGCGCCCGGCCAGGTCTCGGCTGACCAGGGCGGGCACCGGGGTGTCCCGGCCGCCGGACGTCCCAGCCAGTTTCGCCGGGTCGAACTCGCCGACTCCCAGGGCCCGGGCGATCTCGGCGTACGCCGTCGGCTCGTCCACCACCACCAGGTAGGCCTCGGTGTAGCTCTGGTCGGCGCCGAAGAAGCGGGCCCTGGTCTCGATCCAGGCCCCGGTCGAGGCCCGCACGCCCGGCAGGGCGGCGGCGGCCTCGGTGAACGACTCGGTCAGGGTGGCGTAGTCCGGCAGGGAGACGCCGATGTCCCCGCCCGTGGTGATGCGCGCGGCACGGGTCCGCACGTGGTCGACGCTGTCGAGCACGGTGGCGCCGAAGCCGGTCGTGGTGACGGCGATCAGCAGGGCGAGCAGCGGCAGCACGGCGGGCTTGCGGCGGCCCGAGCCGTCGCGGGCGGCCCGGGCGAGGCCGAGGAAGCCGATCAGGCCGCGGCCCCGGCCGGCGAGGGCGGCCAGCCGGCCGACCGCCACCGGTTCCACCCGGGCCAGCACCAGCCCGCCGGTGACGGCGAGCAGGAGCGGGGCGGCGACCAGCAGCGGGTCCACCCCGGCCCCGTGGCCGATGCCGCGGCGCCGGACCTCCGCCACGGCCGCGACGGTGACCGCCAGGACGGCGAGTTCGCCGACCAGCCGGCGTCGGCCGCCGGCCGGCCGCCGTCGGGACCACTCCCGGGCCGCGCGCACCGGAAAGGCCAGCAGCGCGATCAGGGTCGCGACCAGGGCCGCCGGCACCGCGCGGTCCCACCTGGCCGTGGGCAGCAGCACCAGGGCGAGGGCCGTGCCGAGTACGGCGGCGGGCAGGACGGTGACCGCGCCCTCGGCGGTCAGCCGTAGCACCACCCCGGTGCGGGAGCCGCCGCGAGCCTTGAGCAGCCGGAGCTCGGCGGCGCGCCGGTCGGCGGTGAGCGCGGCGGCCAGCAGCAGCACCACGGTGGCGACGCCCGCGACGCCCGCCGGGCCGATCGCGCTGAGCGGCAGCGAGGCCCGGTAGCGCTCGTCCGCCCGGGTGAGGATCTCGGGCAGGCCCGAGGTGGTGTGCAGGTCGGCGCGTTTGGTCCGGTCGATCAGGGCGGTGGCGTCCTGCCCGGCCAGGACGGAGCTGATGACGCCGCGGGTGCGGTCGAGCCGGTCGGCGTGCAGCGAGGCGGGGTCGACGGGCAGCCGCCAGAAGTTCTCGGCGTTGGGGCCCCAGCGGAGCAGCGCGGGCAGGCTGTCGCCGGCGACGAACCCGCTGGTCGTCCAGTGCTCGTGGTCGGGTCTGGCGTTCAGGCAGGCGCGGGCCGGGCAGCCGAGGTCGTCCCAGAACGGGTCCTGGGGGTCGTTGACCTGGTAGAGGCCGACCACCACGGTGGTCCGCGCGGCGCCGGAGCCCTCGACGCCGTTGTCGATGACGTCGCCGAGCTTGATGCCGATGGTCTCGGCGGCCTTCCCGCTGACCACGATCGGCAGCGGACCGCCGACGGCGCCGGGGGTCGGCCAGGTGCCGGCGGTGAGGGTGGCCCGGGCGGCCAGGTCGTGCAGGTAGAGCAGGCTGAGGGCCGGGTAGGGCTCCTTGTCCGAGATGTGGGCGTACCCCGGATTGGCCATGTGGTGCTCGCCCAGCGCGCGGGCACCGAAGGCCTGGCCCGACGGAGCGAGTGTCAGCCGCCGGCCGACCTGCTCGACGAGCTGCCGCTGCACCTGGTCGAGTCCGTCGGCGGTGTCGTCGTCCCGCGTCCTGGAAGTGGTGTGCAGGCTGGTCGGGTTGACGCCCTTCTGCCGGACGAAGTCCTGAAGCGCGGCGTCCGCGCCCCGGTCCGCGACGCGGGGGAAGGCCGCCGCCAGGAAGACGGTGACGAACGCGAGGACCGCCATGAGCAGTGCGGCCGACGGGTTCGCCCGCAGCCGGGTGCGGACCCAGGGCGCGGGGCGGTGGGCGCGCGCGGGGCCGGACGGGGGCGCCGGCTCGGGGGCGGGCACGCGGGTGCCGGCCTGGGTGGTCACATCTCCTCCACGTGGCGCGGCCGGTCGGCCGCGTCCCGACAGCGGCGCCCTGCGGTGAAGGCCGCCGATCCGATCCGGGCGGACATCGGCCGCGGACGGACCGCACGGGCACACCGGCACAGTGATCACCGGCATTCGATCACCGGATAGCGGACGATGCTGTCAGATTCGAACGGCGGACGGAAGGGATTCGCGCGAATCACCTGAGCGACGGCCGGTATTCCGGGAGCGGCCCCCGGAATACCGTGCACACGTCACAACTTCGGCTCCACTCAACCCCGTTGACCTGGGATCTCGCTTTCCTGAATTCCCCCGCCGGGATGCTGAACCGGGAAGCCGCCGCATCCGTTTGCGCACCGAGCCCGTACCGGCTCGCCGGCGGTTCCGGTCGCCTCCACTCCGCGGCGAGGAGCGCCCCCGCACCCGGGGAGTGCCGGGAGCGGGGGCGCCTGGTGGTGGAGTGCGGCCCGGTCAGCTCCGGGTGGCCACGAGCTGGCTGGAGCCGTCCGGCAGGCCGGCGATGGCGGCGCGCTGGGCCGGGAAGGTGCTCGCGCCGTACGGGCCCTGGACCGCGGCGAAGCCGGACCAGCTGCCGTTGGAGAAGCGGGTCTCGTGGTGGATGTTGCCGTCGTTGGCGATCACCGCCACCTGGGACGAACCGTCCGGCAGACCGGCGATGGCGACCGTCCGCGCGGCCAGGGTGGGCGTGCCGTTGCCGGGGAGCGCGGCGAAACCGGACCAGTTCCCGTCGGCGAAGCGGGACTCGTGGTAGACGTTCGCGTCGCCGCCGATCACCAGGACCTGCGAGGAGCCGCCCGGCAGACCGGCGATGGCCACCCGCTGGCCCGCCATCCGCGGGCTGTTCACCCCGGGCAGCGGGGCGAAGCCGCTCCAACTGCCGTCGGAGAAGCGGGTCTCGTGGTAGACGTTGCCGTCGTTGCCGATCGCGAGGACCTGGGCGGAGCCGTCGGGCATACCGGCGATGGCGACGTCCGCGGCCCCCATGGTCGAGGTGCCGACGCCGGGGAGCGCGCCGTAGCCGGACCAGCTGCCGTCGGCGAAGCGGGTGCGGTGGTAGACGTTGCCGTCGGCGCCGACGGCCAGCACCTGGGAGGAGCCGTCCGGCAGGCCCGCGATGCCGACCCGGCTGGGCCGCGACGCCGGCGTGCCGTCGTCGGGCAGCGCGGCGAAGCCGCTCCAACTGCCGCCCGCGGCGCGGACGCCGTGGTACAGCCGGCCATCCAAGCCGATGCCCAGCTCCTGCGAGGAGCCGCCCGGCAGGCCGGCGATCGCGGCCTCCGAGCCGCGGAACACGCCCGCTCCGCCCGTCAGCGGGCTGAAGCCGGGCCAGGCGCCCGAGCTCTGGCGCACGCCGAGGAAGAACGCGGAGGTCTGGGACGGCGGGGCGGCGGTCAGCTGGATGTCGAGGTAGTCCTGGTCGATCCCGATCGAGTAGCCGCCCCAGGTCTCCGGGTTCTGCGGCGAGGCGTACTGGTGGGCACGCTGGTGGTTGGACCAGTAGCCGGCGGGTATCGCCGGATCCTCGGTGTCCTCCCTGCCGTTCCAGTTGGCGCTGAAGACGGCGTCGGGCATGGTGTAGGCGCTGTTGCCGGCGTTGGCGACCAGGTCCTTGATGCCGGAGGAAGAACTGCTGTAGACGCCGGAGTTGTAGCCCCAGGCGTGCAGTTCGTTGGTCCAGGCGGTGAGGAAGCCGAGGGCCGCGGCCGAGTACTGCGGGGTGGTGTACGCCTCCATGTCGTAGTAGAGGATCGTGCCGGGGCCGAAGCCGAGGGCCTGGGCCTGGCTCACCGCGTCGTCGGCGGCGTTGGCGCCCTCCGTGGCGGGGTAGACGATCTTCGGGGCCTGCACGCCGACGTACAGCGGCATGAAGGCCCAGCCCGCGGCCTGCTGCTGCTGGACCCACGAGGCCGTCAGGTTCGGCTGGGCGCAGGCCCGCTTGGCACCGCCGATGTAGATGCCGATCGCCCGGTACGGGGAGGAGGTCATCCACGCGTTCATCGCGGCGGCGGAGGGCGCGGTGCAGGCGTCGAACCCCTTGCCGGTGTAGTTCGTCGCCGACGCGGGTATCGACGCCACCGCCGAGGGCGCGGCCGGTGCGGCCGGTGCGGCCGGTGCGGCCGGTGCGGTCACGGCCTGGCCGGACGGCGCGGCCGCGGCGGCGGTTCCGGCGGTCGTGGACCGCGGGGCGGGGGCCGCCGGGGATCCGGCGGGTGCCGGCTCCGGACGGTGCGCCGGCGCGGGGGTGAGCCCGGCGCCGGTGACGGTCCGCCGCACCAGCGGCTGGTCCGTCTCGTACGTCCCGGTCACGGCGACGACGCCGTCGTTCGCCCGTATCGTCCGCGCGACGGGGTTGGAGCCCTCCCGGTCCGGTACGGCGCCCGCGGCGGGCTCGACCAGCAGTGCCTCGGTACGGCCGATCAACCGCGGCGGGCAGACCTGCTGTTCGCCCGGGTGGCCGAGGTACACCGCGTGCTGGTCGAAGCGGACGCAGGCCTGCGGGTCCGCGGCCAGGTCCACCACCGGCCAGGCCGCGGGCACCCGGAACACGCGGCCCTGGTACGTCACCGCCTTGGTGTCCTGACCACCGGCGGGAGCTGCTACGGCGGAGCCTGCGGCGGCGGGCGCCGCCACGAGCACGGCCACCGCGACGGCCGCGGCGCTCCGGAGCGCTGTCATTGGGGACTTCACCCAGATCTCTCCTGACGTGACGAAGGCCGCGCGCCGAGGAGTCGGCGCGCGGCGTCGGTCACGATATCCACGCCGCCGACGGGGGCCGCCACGGGCCCCACCACCCCCGGCCGAACAGCCTGACCCATCGTCAACGGTCGCTGCGGGACGGTCCCTGCACCCGCTCACCCCGCCAGCCGCAGCGGCACCCACTGCGCACCTCAGCCGCCCGAGGACCGTCCGCACCGTTGTAGAGCCACCAGGTGGTGCGCCCGTCCGGCAACGGCGCCGGGTCACTGCCATCCGCCAGCACCGCAGCCGGGAAACCCTGCTGGCGCCCGCTCTCGTGAACCCATGGCATGCCGCGCCCCTCGCGCTTCCCCGGAGTACGGCGCCAGGGTTCTCAGCCCGTGACGCACTGCCAAGGTCGCACAACGGCTGCCGCGACCCCCAACTCACGACGGCGCGCAGTCATTCGGATGATCTCCCTCCACCGCTGCTCGGCGGATGCGGCGCAGACGCGAATCCCGATCAGAGCGCCGCCGCCACCGCCGCCGCGACGAACAGCACCTGCAGCGCGGTGCGTGCCGGCAGCGGGGTGACCGGCTTGCCGGCGAGGGTGCCGCCGGTGCGGGCGGCGTACACGTTGGCGGGGAACATCGCCAGCATCAGCAGGGCGAGCCCGACGGCGGCGTAGGGGGCGAGCGGCGGGACGAGCAGCCCGGCGGCGCCGGCCAGTTCCAGGACGCCGGTGAGCGTGACCAGCAGCGCAGGGCGGGGCAGGGCCGGCGGGACCATCGCGACGAAGTCGCGCCGGAAGGCGGGCAGGAAGTGCGGCACGCCGGTGGTGAGGAACATCAGGGCGAGGGCACCGCGGACGGCCGGCTGCCAGGCGTCGAGGGAGTCGACGGCGACAAGTCCGAGCAGGCGGAGGACGGCGAAGCCGCCGAGGAGGGCGATGAGCGGGGCCATGGGGACACTCCAACTTGTCACTGGAAAGATAATCTTGCCACTGACAAGATTCGCGCGGGCAAGCAATCTTGTCAATGCCTAGATATGCTCGTGGGGTCGTCGACGAGAGGGATGAACCATGGGCAGGGCCGAGAGCTACCACCACGGGAACCTGCGCAGGGCGGTGCTGGACGCCGCGCTGGAGGCGATCGCGGAGTCGGGGCCGTCGGGGTGGAGCCTGCGGGAGCTGGCGCGCCGGGCGGAGGTGTCGCACGCCGCTCCGGCGCACCACTTCGGGGACAAGGCGGGGGTGCTGACGGCGGTGGCGGCCGAGGGCTTCGCGCTGTTCGCGGACGCCCTGGAGCGGGCGGCGGGGGATCCGTACGGCTCGGGTGTGGCGTACGTGCGGTTCGCAGTGGACCACCGGGCGTACTTCGAGGTGATGTTCCGCCCGGAGCTCTACCGGGCGGACGACCCGGAGATGGCCGCGGCCCGGGACCGGGCGGGGGCGGTGCTGGCGGCGAGCGGCCGGAAACTGTCACGCGGGAAGGGGACCGACCGGGCGACGACGATCGCCGCGTGGTCGGTCGCGCACGGCTTCGCGAGCCTGTGGCTGAACGGCGCGCTGCCGGAGAGCCGGGACGGCGGAGAGGTGGAGGAACTGGCCCGGGAGGTGCTGCGGGTGATGTTCCGGGGCGCGGAGTAGGAGGTCGGCGGCCTGACCGACTCCTGCCGGTGCGCTCACGACCGGGTCCCTCGCCTCGGCTTCCCACCGCCGTCATCAGCCCCGTTCCGGGCGGCCCCCCGTCCCGCAGCGGCGTTCCAGGAAGCGGCGAACGCGCAGGTCAGGGCCCATTTCGTCGTTCCAACGTCCCGGATCACCCGGCGGCGCTGGCGGGCGGGACGGATGCCGGGGCAGTCTGCGGTCCGGCGGCAGGCTCGCCGCCTCCCCACCGATCCCAGAAGGAAGCCCTCGTATGCGCACCTCGAACCGGCGCCCGCTCGCCGTCCTCGCGGCCACGGTCGGACTGCTCGCCGCGGCGGCCGGCCCGGCCGCCGCCGTCCACGGCGGGTCGGACACCACGACCAGGTCCCACCCCTTCGTCGTGGCCCTGGAGACCGCCTCCGGCGAGCAGTGGTGCACGGGCGCGCTGATCGCGCCGACCAAGGTGCTCACCGCGGGCCACTGCGTCGCCGAGGCGGCCGACCCGCGCTCCCTGCGGGTCATCACCGGGCGGACCGACCTGACCGGCTCCGGCGGCCAGGTCCGCCGGGTGAAGGACTACCGGTTGGACCCGCGGTACACCGCCGGCTTGGAGCACGACTCCGCCGTCCTCACCCTGGACCGGCCGCTGCCGCAGCGGCCGGTCCGGGTGGCGGGGCAGCGGGACGCGGCGCTCTACCGGTACGGCCGCACGGCCACGCTGTTGGGGTTCGGACGCACCGGCTCGGACGGCCCGGGCACCCACCTCAAGCAGGCCGTGCTGACGCTGGCCCCGCCGGCCTCCTGCGACCCGTTCACCTGGCCCGACGACTCGCCCCTGCTCAAGGTCTGCGGCCTCCCCCGGGCCGGCACGACGGACAGCGTCTGCAAGGGGGACTCGGGTGGCCCGCTGCTGGTCGGCGGCGTGGTGATCGGCGTGGTCTCCACCGGCAACAAGTACTGCGACACCCAGCACCCGGTCTCGGTGTTCACCCGGGCCACCGACGTCCCCGCGGAGCTGCTGTCCTGACCAGGGCCTCCCCGTGCCTGCGGCCGCCCGCCGTCAGGGGCGGCCTCCGGCGCGCTCGGCGGGTCCGGCCGGGGAAGCGCAGAGCGCGCCTAGGGTGTCGCGGAGGGTCTGTTCGAAGAAGGGCTCGGGGTCGGCGAGGGTGAAGTCGAGGTGGCCGAAGGCCTCCAGCGCGACGAGGCCGTAGATCCGGGTCCACGCCTGGACGAAGGCGGCCAGCACCGGTAGCGGGACGGGCTCGGCGAGGTGTTCGCGCAGGTCGTCGAACTGGGCCCACCACGACGGGGCCGGGTCCGGGCCGGCCGTCGGGCGGATGACGCCCTCGCGCCACAGCCGGACCATCAGGCCGAGGAAGACCTGGCCGAAGCGCCAGCCGGCGTCGTGGGCGGGGTCCGCGGGCGCGGTGCCGGCATCGGGGACCGGCTTGCCGAAGATCAGGGTGAACTCGGCGCGGTGGGCGAGCGCCCAGTGGCGCAGCGCGCGGGCGGCGTCGGCGAGGCGTTCCGGGGTCGGGGCGTCGGGGCGGTGGTCGCGGGCGGCTTCCAGCCCGGCGGCGAGGTCGAGGTAGAGGTCGGCGACGACGGCCTGGACCAGGGCGCGGTGGTCGGGGAAGTAGCGGCAGACGCCGGGGGCGGTCATGCCGACCGCCCGGGCGGTGGCGCGCAGGGTGAGCGCCGTGGGGCCCTCCTCGGCGAGGAGGGTGCGCGCCGCGGCGACGATCTCGGCGGCGGTCCGCTCGCGCTGGCGCTCGCGTCGGGTGGGCGGCTTCTCGGGCATCCGGTCTCCCCGGCTTGACTTTGTTAACGATGTCAGCTTTAGCTTACACCGTCAGCACTTCGACGGTGGCGCGGCCGGCCCGGCCGCCACCCCGTCGCGACCTCAGGGGGATTCGTCCGATGTACATGATCGTTCTCGGCTACTCGTTCACCACCCGGTGGCTGGCGCTGTCCCGGCCCGAGCGCAACCACCTGCGCGAGACCCACCTCGCCCCGCTGGTCGCGAAGTACGCGGACCGGGTACGGACGCGCTTCTTCGACGCGGAGGCCTTCCAGACCCGCTTCACCGACTTCGCCCTGCTGGAGACCGAGGACCTGACGGCCTACTACCACCTCGTCGAGGAGCTGCGGGACACCCCGCTGATCCACCAGGGCTACCTCGAGTTCAAGGACGTCGTGCTGGGCATCGAGGACGGCTACCAGCACTTCGAGCGTCGCGCCCTGACGGAGCAGGCCGCATGATCACGGACGCCGCCGCGCCCGCGGGCCGTCCGCGACACGGCCGGCGGCCGGTCGCGGCTCCCGCGGGCGCCGACCCGCGGGAGCCGGACCGGGGTGTCAGGAACGATCGAACAGGGTGACCACGCTCCGCGGTGCCTCCGGGCCGAAGAAGACCTCCAGGTTCCGCTCCGAGCGACGGGCGGCGTCGCCGCCGCGCACGAACAGCCGCTCCTCGTAGGCGGCGAGCGCGACCTCGGTATCGGGCTGCCCGACCAACTCGCCCGCCAGGTCCGCGCCGTCGTACATGGCGAGGTTCGCACCCTCGCCGGCGAAGGGCGACATCAGATGCGCGGCGTCGCCGACGAGCGTCACACCGGGCACCCTGTCCCAGGTGAGCCCGACGGGCAGGGCGTAGATGGGTCGGAGCCACGGTTCCGTGTCGCTCTGCGTCACGAAGGCGGTGAGCAGCGGCGACCAGCCGTCGAACTGGTCCGCGAGTCGACGGAGGCCGGCGGACGGGTCGCCGAAGTCGATCGACCTCATCCACTCCTCGGGCTTGTTCAGCGCCACGTATCCGCGCACGCGCCCGTCGGCGTGGCGATGCGCGATGATGCCCCTGCCCGGCGCGACGGCCATCAGCGTGCCACTGCCGGTCTCGGCCACGCTCGCCCGGCCGCCCCGGCCGCCCCGGGCGAAGGCGATCTCGATGAAGCAGGTTCCGCTGTAGACGGGCTCGGCGGGGGTGAGCAGCGGACGCACCTTCGACCAGGCACCGTCCGCGCCGATGACGAGGTCGGCGCGCACGGCGGGACCCTGCGCGAAGGTGAGGTCGTAACCGCCGCCCACCCCGGGCCGGATCGAGGCGAGCTTGTGACCCCACCTGATCGTCCCGGGCGCCAGCGAGTCGATGAGCAGGCGCCGCAGTTCGCCCCGATCCACCTCCGGACGGGCCGAACCGGGGTCCGCGGGCAGGTCGAACAGGATCGTGCCGTGGCGGTCCACCACGCGCTTGGCATCCTCGCCCGGGCGGACCAGCGTGAGGAACTCGTCGTACAGACCGGCTGCGCGGAGCGCGACCTGTCCGGTCTCCACCTGGATGTCGAGCAGGCCGCCCTGCGTTCGGGCCTTCGCCGAAGCCTCACCCTCGTAGATCGTCGCGGCGACGCCGTGGGCCTGGAGCACCCGCGCGAGCGTCAGCCCGCCCAGTCCTGCTCCGACGATCGCGATGGTCTTCCGCATGCTGCGCTCCTCCGTTGGCCGGCACGCGCCGGCGATGGTCAGCGCCGGGAGCGGACGGGACGCCCGCTCTCGGCGAGGAGACGCTCACCGATCAGAACCATCTGCATCGATGTACGAGCGATGTCCGGCGGGTGGTCCGCAGAACATCGGTTTTCGCGACCTCGTGACTATAGCCCGGCCACCAGGGCGACAGCGCGACGCGACCGTGCCGGACGACGGACCCCGGACCAGGCCACCGCGCGGATCACCGGGCGGCTTCACCGGTCGAGCAGCAGGGCCGGCAGCGGACGGGCGGTCGCCTGCGCGGCGGGCCGGGTCAGGTGCAGGGCGGTGTGGAAGAGGCCGTCGGTCTCCTTGCCGCGGGGATCGTCGCCGGCCGCGGCCACCGCGGCGACGGCGTAGCGCTGTTCGTCGGCGTCGGTGAAGCGCCGCTGCGGGTAGGTGCGGGAGGTGTCCCGCTCCGTGGTCAGGCCCAGCGGGGCCAGCCCGTCGGCGATGTCCCGGTAGGAGACCGTACGCAGCACGAAGGCGGCCACCCAAGGCGGTTCCCGCCGGCCTTCCAGCAGCGGGCGGAAGGTGCGGGCGGACAGGAAGCTCGCCCCGCCGGTCAGGGTGATCAGCCGGGTGCCGCGGGTGGCCCGGTACAACTCCGGGCTCGGCGCGTCCGTCTCCAGGTTCTCGACGAACCCCGCGTCGAGCAGGCCGGCGGCGAGGCCGTAGGCGACGGCCGGCGCGGAGATGTCGAGGCCGATGACGGGCACGGCGTCCGGTCGACGGCGCTCTGCGAAGAACTTCCGGTCCGACTCGATCAGTTCGTCGGTCGTCAGCCGGACGATCCGCGGCGAGGTGTAGCGGTCGTAGAGCTCCTCCAGCGTGACCCGGTGGTTGAGCAGGGCCGCGTTGATGCCGTACGAGCAGCAGACGTCCAGGACCGTGGCCCCCGGCTCGTGGTCCTGGCGGCCCGCCGGGCGCCCGGGAGGTCCGGGCAGGCCCGCCAGGGGCAGCAGGCCGCGGAAGACGCTCTGGGCGTGATGGGGTATCTGGTACTCCAGCGCTCCCAGGACGCCGAAGTACGACCGGGGGTCCGGTCGGCCGTAGAGGTCGTCGAACCGGGTCATCCGCATCGGCGTACCCGGGGTGTGCTCGTCGCCGGCCGCGCTCATCAGGACACCTCCTCATTCCGATGGAACATCCATAACGCGCTGTCCGCCGGTTGGGAAGGGTGCCGATCCGGCCACCCGTACGGCCGCCGGGGCGGTCAGCCGGGCAGCGCGGCGTCCCGCTCCGTACCCTCCATCGCGCCGTCCACCGCGTTCTCCACCGGGGCCGGCGCCGGGACCGGTGCCGCCCGCCCGGGCACCCCGCGCCAGGCGCGGGCGGCCAGGAGGCCGGAGGCCAGGGCGAGGGTGCCGAGCGCGGCGGAGGCCGCGGTGAGGCCGAGGGCCGCCCCGAGCCAGCCGGCCAGCGGGTAGGTGAGCAGCCAGCACCCGTGGGAGAGCGAGAACTGGGCGGCGAAGACCGCCGGGAGGTCCTCCCTGGCCACCGAGTCGCGCAGCACGCGGCCGGTCGGGGTGAGGATCAGCGAGCCGACCGCGCCGAAGGCGGCCCAGACGGCGAGCAGGACGGGCCAGTGCCAGGCGCCCGGCCCGGCGGCCGTGAGCGCGGCGAGCAGGGCGAACAGGCCGACGATCCCGAAGGCCGCCGGGATCATCACGATCCGGTCCGGCAGCCGGTCGAGCACCCGGGGCAGCAGCAGGGCCACGGCCATCGACCCGGCCCCGTAGGCGCCGAGCGCGACCGGGACGTCGGTGGCGGGCCGGCCGAGCTGGCCGCGGACGTAGACGACCGTGTTGACGATCACCATGGCACTGCCGGCGGCCGCCGCGAGGTCCAGGGCGAGCATCGCGCGCAGCCGGGGCACGGCGAGGAACAGCCGGGTGCCGCGGACGGACCTGGCGAGCACGCCCCCGCCCGCTTCCACCCGCTCCGGCCGGACCGGTTTGGGCAGGACGGCGGAGAGCACCAGGGCGGCGGAGGCGAGGAACCCGGCGGCGGTGCCCCAGAACAGCCAGTTGTAGCTGATCAGGGCGAGCAGGGCGGCCGCGAGCGCCGGGCTGACCAGGCTCTCGGTGTCGTAGGCGAGCCGGGACAGCGACAGGGCGCGGGTGTACGCCCGCTCCTCGGGCAGCACCTCGGGGATCACCGACTGGAAGGCCGGGGTGAAGGCCGCCGAGGCGCACTGCAGGACGAAGATCAGGACGTAGACCTGCCACACCTCCGCCACGAAGGGCAGGGTGAGGGCGACGGCGGCCCGGATGAGGTCGGAGGCGGCCATCAGGCGCCGGCGCGGGATGCGGTGGGCCAGCGCGGTGACCACCGGCGCGATGCCGACGTACGCGAGCATCTTGATCGCCAGCGCGGTGCCGAGCACCGATCCGGCGTCCGCTCCGGCGAGGTCGTACGCGAGGAGGCCGAGCGCCACCGTGGCGAGGCCGGTGCCCACCAGGGCGACGGTCTGGGCGGCGAACAGGTGCAGGTAGGTGCGGTTGCGCAGCACTGACAGCATGAGGGACCCCCGCTCGGACGGGCGCGGCAGGACGACACGACCAGGATAGGTCAACATGTGCACGCATGTGCACGTGTTGAGGAAAGAACGGCCCGCACCCCGGAGGGCACGGGCCGGGAGGAACGGGTCAGTCGTGCGGCGGGAGTCCGCCGATCTGGTGGTCGGCGACGCTCAGCGCCTCGTCGACCAACCGGCGCAGATGGCCGTGGCGCAGCGCGTAGACGACGCGCCGGCCGTCCTTGCGGGCGGTGACCAGGCCGGCCAGCCGGAGCTTGCCGAGGTGCTGGCTGACCGAGGTCCGGGGGGCTCCGGCCGCCTCGGTGAGCGTGGTCACGTCGGCCTCGCCGGCGCTCAGCCGCTGGAGCAGCGCGAGCCGGGTGCGGTCCGCGAGCAGCGCCAGGATGCCGGCCGCGGCCTCCAGCCGCTCGTCGTCCCGACGCTCCTGCGCATGGTGCGCACCTGATACCTGAAGGCTGCCGCTCATGGCGCCATCGTAGGGCCCCGGCGTCCCGGCGCGCCGTCCGGGCCGTCCGGACCGTGACAGCGCTTCGGCCGGTCCGGCTGACAGACCGGACCGGCCGAAGCGCCGGGCAGCGCCGGCCCGACGCGCCCGGCCGGAGGGGCCGCTGTGGACTCCTCCGGCCGGGTCATCGGATCAGGCGTTCGCGCCCCACAGGGCGCCCGGGACGGCGGTGTGACGCAGAGTCTGCCGCCACTCGTCACCCGGCGGGCAGGGGGTGGGCGGACACGGCGGCGGCGGGCACTCCTGCCGGTCCTCGACCGTGATCGCCACGCACGGGCAGTCCTCGGTCAGCTCGACCGTGCTCACCGCGGGCTGCGACAGCTCGTACCCGGGCGGCGCCGCGGTCTCCTGCCAGTAGTACGTGCCCAGCGGCAGACCCTCCGCGGAGCAGACGCCCGACGCGGGGGTCACGCACGGCGAGCCCACGGCGGTGTCCGGGTTGGCCCCGGTGGTCTGCAGGCCGGCCACGCCGTTGGTCTCGTGCCACAGCTGGAAGGTCGCCCCCGCCAGCGGGTGGCCGGTGTCGGCGTCGACCTTGGTGACGGAGGTGGAGCCGGTCGGAACGACCGTCTTCACGTCCTTGACGGTGACCTGGACGTCCGGCCGGCGTACGTCGAGGATGACGGTGGTCACCGCGGGCCGCGGCAGCTCGTAGCCGGGCGGCGCCGCGGTCTCCTGCCAGTAGTACACGCCCAGCGCGAGGTCGTCGGCGGAGCAGACACCCGTGGCCGGGGTGACGCAGGGCGCGCCGACCTTGGTGTCCGGGACGGCCCCGATGGTCTGCAGGCCGGGGACACCGTTGGTCTCGCGCCACAGCTGGAAGGTCGCCCCCGCCAGCGGGCGGCCGGTCTCGGCGTCGACCTTGGTGACGGAGGTGGAACCGGTCGGAACGACCGACTTCACGTCCTTGACGGTGACCCTGACGTTCTGCCCTTCGGTGTCCAGCACCACGGTCGTCACGTTGACCGCGGGCAGGTCGTAGCCGGACGGAGCGTCGGTCTCCTGCCAGTAGTACGTGCCCAGCGGCAGGCCGCTCGCCGAGCAGACGCCCGACGCCGGGGTCACGCACGGCGAGCCCACGGCCGTGTCCGGGTTGGCCCCGGTGGTCTGCAGACCCGGAACGCCGTTGGTCTCGCGCCACAGCTGGAACGTCGCCCCCGCCAGCGGCTGCCCCGTGACCGAGTCGACCTTGGTGACGGTGGTCGCGGCGACCGGAACGCTGGTCTTGGCATCCTGGACGGTCACCGGGACGTTCTGCCCGTTCGCGTCCAGCACCACGGTGGTCACGTTGACCGCGGGCAGGTCGTACCCGGGCGGCGCCACGGTCTCCTGCCAGTAGTACGTGCCGAGCGGCAGGCCGTCGGCGGAGCACACGCCCGTGGCCGGGGTCACGCACGGCGAGCCCACGGCCGTGTCCGGGTTCGCGCCGGTGGTCTGCAGCCCGGGGACACCGTTGGTCTCGCGCCACAGCTGGAAGACGGCGCCGGCCAGCGGGCGGCCGGTCCCGGCGTCGACCTTGGTGACGGAGGTGGAACCGGTCGGGACGACCGTCCTCACGTCCCTGACGGTGACCCTGACGTTCTGCCCGTTCGTGTCCAGCACCACGGCGGTCACGGGCTGCTGCGGCAGGTCGTACCCGGCCGGAGCGTCGGTCTCCTGCCAGTAGTAGGTGCCCAGCGGCAGGCCCTCAGCGGAGCAGACGCCCGACGCGGGGGTCACGCACGGCGAACCCACGGCGGTGTCCGGGTTCGCCCCTGTGGTCTGCAGACCGGCCACGCCGTTGGTCTCGTGCCACAGCTGGAACGTCGCCCCCGCCAGCGGCTGCCCCGTGACCGAGTCGACCTTGGTGACGGTGGTCGCGGCGACCGGAGCGCTGGTCTTGGTGTCCTGGACGGTGACCGGGACGGTCTCCCCGTTCGCGTCCAGCACCACGGTGGTCACGTTGAGCTCGGGCAGGTCGTAGCCGTTGGGGGCCGAGACCTCCTGCCAGTAGTACGTGCCCAGCGGCAGACCGCTCGCCGAGCAGACGCCCGACGCCGGGGTCACGCACGGCGAACCCACGGCGGTGTCCGGGTTCGCCCCGGTGGTCTGCAGACCGGCCACGCCGTTGGTCTCGTGCCACAGCTGGAAGGTCGCCCCCGCCAGCGGCTGCGAGGTCGCGGAGTCGACCTTCGTCACGCTGGTGGACCCGGTCTCGATCACCGGGCTCAGGGTGTCCCTGACGGTGACCGGCACGTTCTGCCCGCCGGTGCTGAGCACCACGGTCGTCACCGGGGGCTGCGGCAGGTCGTAGCCGGGAGGAGCCGCGGTCTCCTCCCAGTAGTAGGTGCCCAGCGGAAGGTCGGCCACGGAGCAGACGCCGTCCGCCCCGGTGGTGCACGGGGCACCGACCTTGGTGTCCGGGTCGGCCCCCGAGGTCTGCAGGCCGGGGACGTCGTTGGTCTCACGCCACAGCTGGAAGACCGCGCCCGCCAGCGGCTGCGAGGTGACGGAGTCGACCTTCGTCACACTGGTCGAGCCGGTGGGCGCCGGCGGGGTGCCGCACTCCGGGAGGTCGCCGTTGAAGGGATAGGCGTGGAACTCGGTACCGGTCATCCCGGAGCCCGAGTTGTGCAGCAGCGAACCGGTGGTGAAGAACCGTCCGTTCAGGCCGGGCAGGTTCATGGTGGCGGTGCTGGCCGGGTTGCCGACCAGCACGCTGCCCTGGAACTGCCCGGAGCCCGTGAGGGTGACGGTCGTCGCGGTGGGGAAGTTCCACAGCAGGCGCTCGCGCAGCTGGTTCCAGGGGTCGTTGTCCACCAGGCTGCCGCTGTAGGTGTTGATGGTGCGGGCGCCACCCACGAGGTTGACCAGCACCGTGGCGTTCGCGGGGATGCCGGCGAACGCGATGCCCTGGGTGCCGCCTCCGTTCCCGACCAGGTCGAAGTCGACGTTGAAGACCTGGAGGGCGGAGGTGCCGTCACCGGTGAACAGGGTCTGGTAGCCCTGGTTGACGGCGGTCCCGGTGGCGGGGCGTGGCGTGCCGACCCCGGCGTAGCACTCGCTCGCCGTCTGCAGCTGGCCGCGCAGCGGCGTGTAGGCGGCCACGGCCTGCGGGTCCTGGACCTTCGTGCCGGTGATGTTGCCCGTGGCGGTGCCCGCGTAGCGGACCACGCCCCCGTCCGCCAGCAGGGTCTGCCCCGGGGCGATGGTGACGTTGCCGCCGGCGGTGAGGAAGTCGGCGCCGTCCGGCGGGGGGACGCGGGAGCCCACGCCGACGATGCCGATGTTGTACACCGAGCTGACGCCGGCCGCCTTGTTCTGGTCGAAGTTGCCGAGGGTCACCACGTGGCCCTCGGCCTCCGCGGCCGAACCCCTGACGTTGAAGTCGCCGCCGACGAAGATGTTCACGCCGGCGTCGCGTCCGGCGAAGGGGCCGTTGTTGATCGGCGGGAACGTGGCCGGACAGTCCGCGCCCAGGCAGGGACCGAGCCCTCCGGGCAGGCCGGCCGCGTGGGCGGCCGTCGGTGCGACGAGCGACATGCCGAAGGGGACGAGCGCCAGGGCCAGGGCGGAACCCATCGCCCTGCCGAGTCGGCGTCTCCAGGTCACGGCGGTCGCCGGATTCTGACTGGGCTTCACCTCAGTCCTTTCATCTGTGGATGCAGTACGGCCCTCGGAGTGTCCTGGGCCGCAGCGCCGGGCGACGGTGACACGCGAGCGGTTTCGCCTGAACGCCGCGCCGGTGCACCCGGTCGGCGGCACCGGGCCCGGTCCGTGCCCGCCGGGCCCGGTGCCGCCGACCGCCCGGGTCTGTGCACGCCCGCCCGCACCGGGCCGCCGCCGATCTCCTCGGCGGCTATCCGGGGTTCCCGCCCGCGGCGGGGGCGTCGAACTCGGCGAGGGTCTCGCGGGTGAAGCCGAAGAAGTACGTGGCCAGGAAGCCCGCGAGGTAGCCGGTCAGCAGCCCGCCTCCGTAGACGGCGGCGCCCGCGAGGAGTCCGTGCGAGTCGGCCAGCAGCGGGAACAGGGCCCAGCCGGAGGGCCCGATCGCGGTGGAGCCGACCGCGTCGCCGAGCTGGCCGGCCGCCCCGACGAAGGCGCCGCCCGCGGCGCCGCCGACGCAGGCGGTGACGAAGGGGCGCCCCAGCGGCAGGGTCACCCCGTAGACCAGGGGCTCGCCGACGCCGAGCAGGCCGGCCGGGAGGGCGGACCTGATGGTGGCCCGGAGGGAGGCGTTGCGCCGCAGCCTCAGGTAGACGGCCACCGCGCAGCCGACCTGCCCGGCGCCGGCCATGGCGAGGATCGGCAGCAGGACGGTGGAGCCCTGCTGCTGGATCAGGGTGGTGTGGATCGGGATCAGCGCCTGGTGCAGGCCGAGCATGACCAGCGGCAGGAAGAGGCCGCCGAGCACGAGCCCGGCGAGCAGGCCGCCGTGGGCGAGCAGCCAGGTGGCGCCGCGGCCGATGGCGGTGGAGACCTCCCCCGCGACGAACATCAGCCCGAACAGCGCGGCCAGCCCGCCGAGCAGGACGGTGACGGTGGGGGTGACCAGCACGTCCAGGGCGGCGGGCACCAGCCGGCGGGTCCAGCGCTCCAGGTGGACCGCCAGCAGCGCGGCGCCGAGCGCCCCGACCACCCCGCCCTGCCCGGGGGTGAGGTGGTGCCCGAAGGCCTCCACCTTGGCGACCCCGGCGTAGACGATCACACTCGCCACGGCCCCGCCGAGCACGGGTGTGCCGCCGAACTCCTTCGCCGTGTTGTAGCCGACGAAGACGGCGATCAGGGACATGAACCCGGAGGAGACCGGGCCCAGCGCGGTGACCAGCGCCGGTGCCCAGCCGAGGTTGGCGAGGGCGCCGGAGAGGCCGGCGACGATGCCGCAGCCGATCAGGGCGGGGATCAGCGGGACGAAGATGTTCGCGATCCGGCGCAGCGCCAGTTTCACCGGGGTGGCGTTGCGCTGCCGGGCCTCGGCCCGGAGGCGCTCGCCGCGCCCGGCGAGCGCCTCGGCGGTGGTGGCGTCCCGGACCTCCGGCGCGGCCGCTTCCCCCGTTCCGGCCGCTCCCGCCGGTGCGGCGGCGGGCTCCAGGAGGCGGCGCAGCTGCCCGGTGACCCCGGCGACCGCGGCGGGCCCGAGCACGATCTGGTAGGTGTCGTCCTCGACCGTGCCCAGGACCGCCGGCAGCGCCCGCAGCGCGTCGGTGTCGACCAGGGAGCGGTCCGTCAGGCCCAGCCGCAGCCGGGTCATGCAGTGGGCGACCGAGTGGATGTTGGCGGCGCCACCGACCAGCGGGAGGATCGCCTCGGCCACGGCGCGGTTCTTCTCGTCCGACATGCCGGGGGGCGTACCCGGGTGCTCCCCGGGCTCAACCGCCGGCGTGCGCGGCGGTGCCGAGCCGGGCGGCCGTCGCCGGGGGGCGGGCGGCACCGTCCGCCCGGTCCGCGAGCGGGTCGTCCTCGGCCCGCATGGTGCGCACCCGGTGCACGTACCGGTCGATCAGGTGGCGCAGCACGCTGACGGTGGCGGCGACGTCCGGCTCGGGGACGCCGTCCAGCGCCCCGGCGAGTCCGGCGATGTTGGCCTGTTTCAGGCGGTCGAGCAGTTCCCGTCCGTCGGGGGTGATGGCCACCTGGCGGGCCCGCCGGTCCAACTCGTCCTGGCTGCGTTCCACCAGCTGCTGGCCCTGGAGGCGGTCGATCTGCCGGGTCACGTGGGAGGGCTTGACCATCAGGCGGTCGGCCAGGTCGCTCACCCGGCTGGCCCCCGCGCCCTCGGCGAGCGCGCGCAGCAGGTAGACGTCCGAGCGGTTGGCGGTGATGCCGGCCCGCGCGGTGCGGCGCTCGTGCTCCTGGGACCGCGTCAGCAGGTAGGTCAGCGTGGCCAGTACGTCCTCCAGGCCGTCCAGCCCCTCCGGCGGGGAGGCGGTGGTCCGGGCGTCTTCGGCGTCTTCTTCGTCCGACATGGGGGAACTGTAGCGATCGGGTGCCGACGGCGGTCCGGACGGGGAAGCATGGCCGGATTCCGGACAGATTCGGCCGACACCCGGTACGCCCTTTCGCCACCACGGAACGCGAGTTAGCGTGACGTTCAGTTAGTTGCTTTGGGCACGTAATGACGCCCGGCCCAACTCCCGGAAGGGGATTCACCGATGGCCACCACCGAGAGGACCCCGCGCTTCACCCACCCCGCCGCCCGCGGCACCTGCCCGTTCGACCCGCCGCCCGCGTACGGGCAGGCCCGACAGGAGGAGCCGGTCAGCCGCGTCTCCCTGTGGGACGGCTCCACCAGCTGGCTGGTCACCCGCCACGAGGACATCAAGGCGGTCCTCTCCGACCCCCGGTTCAGCTCCGACTCCACCCGGCCCGGCTTCCCGTTCATCAGCGCGGGCGCCCGGCAGCTGAACACCGGCCGGCCCACCATCATCCGGATGGACGAGCCCGAGCACTCCCGCTACCGCCGGATGCTGACCGGCGAGTTCATGATCAAGAAGGTCGAGGCGCTGCGCCCCGAGGTCCAGCGGATCGCCGACGACCTGCTGGACCGGATGACCGAGGGCCGCTCGCACGCCGACCTGGTCCGCGAGTTCGCCCTGCCGCTGCCCTCCCTGGTGATCTGCCTGCTGCTCGGCGTCCCCTACCGGGACCACGACTTCTTCCAGGAGCGCAGCCGCGTCCTGCTGCACCGCTCCGCCACCCCCGAGCAGGTCACCGCCGCCCAGGCCGAGCTGGTCGACTACCTGGTCGACCTCACCGAGGCCAAGCGCGCCCGGCCCGACGACGGCATCCTCAGCCGCCTGCTGGAGCGCGGCGAGCTGAGCACCGAGGAGATCGGCTCGATGGGCCGGCTGCTGCTGATCGCCGGACACGAGACCACCGCGAACATGACCGCGCTCTCCGTCCTCGCCCTGCTGCGCAACCCCGACCAGCTCGACCACCTGCGCGAGCACCCCGAGTCCGTGCCCGGCGCGGTCGAGGAGCTGCTGCGCTACCTGACCATCGTGCACTCCGGCCTGTCCCGGGTCGCCACCGAGGACGTCGACCTGGACGGCGTGCGGATCAGGGCGGGCGAGGGCGTCGTCTGCATGGTCAACACCGCCAACCGGGACGAGCGCGAGTTCCCCGGTGGCGACGAGCTCGACCTGACCCGCGACGCCCGCCGCCACCTGGCCTTCGGCTTCGGCGGCCACCAGTGCCTGGGACAGCCGCTGGCCCGGCTGGAGCTGCAGATCGCGCTGGCCACCGTCCTGCGGCGGCTGCCCCGGCTGCGCCTGGCCGTCCCGTTCGAGGAGATCCGCTTCCGCGGCGAGATGCTCGTCTACGGCGTCCACGAGCTGCCGGTCACCTGGTGACCGGCTCCCCCCGCTGACCGTCCCCACCACACCGACCCACCTGCCCCGCGGCGGAGTTCGCGACCGCCGGGGCACCCGTTCCGAAGGGAAGACCATGCTCGTCCGGATCGACCAGGAGAAGTGCTGCGGCGCCGGGCACTGTGTGCTCGCCGCCCCCGACGTCTTCGACCAGCGCGACGAGGACGGCATCGTCGTCCTGCTCGACGCCGAACCGCCCACCGGGCTCCACCAGGCCGTCCGGGACGCCGCCGCGGTCTGCCCGGCCTCGGCGATCAGCCTGGAGCAGGTGTGACCGCACTGCGGGACGTGGCCGTGGTCGGCGCCGGCGCGGCCGGGCTGCACGCCGCCGAGGCACTGCGCCGCTCCGGCTACGACGGCCGCCTCACCCTGATCGGGGCCGAGCCGGAGCCGCCGTACGACCGGCCGCCGCTGTCCAAGCACTTGCTCGGCGGGGAGTGGCAGCCCGACCGCCTGGCCCTGCGCGGCCCCGAGGCGCTGGACGGGCTCCGGCTCGACCTGCGCCTCGGGGTCCGCGCCGAGCGGCTGGACCGCCGGGAACGCACCGTGCGGCTCTCGGACGGCCGGCGGGTGCGCTGCGACGCCGTCGTCGTCGCCACCGGGGTCCGCCCGCGCCGGCTCCCCGGCGCCGACGCGCCCCGGCCCGGGGCGCACGTGCTGCGCACCCTCGCCGACGCCCTCGCCCTGCGCGAGGAACTGCGCGCGGGCGTACGGCTGTTGGTGGTCGGCGGCGGGCTGCTGGGCGCCGAGGCGGCGGCCACCGCCGTCGGGCTCGGCGCCGAGGTGACCTGGCTGACCTCCACCGCCACACCGCTGGCCGCCGTCCTGGGCGCCGAGACGGCCGCGCTGCTGACCGGCCTGCACCGCGCGCACGGGGTGCGGCTCCACCGGGGCGTGGCCACCGCGCTGCTCGAACGGTGCGGCCGGGCCGTCGGCGTCCGGCTGGCCGACGGCTCCGAACTGACCGCCGACGCCGTGCTGATGGCCGTCGGCTCGGAGCCGGCCACCGAGTGGCTGGCCGACAGCGGCGTCCCGCTGGACGACGGCGTGGTCTGCGACGCCTACTGCGCCGCCGGCCCCGGCGTCTGGGCGGCCGGGGACGCCGCCTCCTGGCCCGACCCGCGAACCGGCCGCCACCGGCGCCTCGAACAGCGCACCAACGCGACCGAGCAGGCGATGCACGCGGCCCGGAACCTGCTGGCCGGGCCGGACGGCGCCCGGACGGCCTACCGGCCGGTCCCCTACCTGTGGACCGACCAGTACGGGCTGCGGGTCCAGGTGTTCGGCCGGCCCGGCGGCGCGCAGCGGTTCGAGGTGGTCGACGGCAGCCTGGCGGAGCACCGCTTCGCGGCCGTCTGCGTCCGGGACGGACTGGTCACCGGCGCGGTGGGGATCGCCTCCGCCCGGGCGCTGCGCGGGCTGCGCGCCCAGGTGGCGGCGCACGGTCCGTGGCCGCCCGAGCCCACCTGAGGCTCCGGGCGGGTATGGACCGGGCAGCTGCGGTCCGCCCGCCAACCGGGCGAGGCGGCGGGCGGTCCGGCATGGTGCGCGGGCCGCGGGACGGCCGGGCCCGGAGACTGGTGGCCCGCAGCCGGCCAGGGGAGAGCGCACATGGACGACCGCAGCCGCCGAGCCGCCCCGGGGCCCGCGGCCCCCGTCCCCGCCCCCGTCCCGGCGGCACGCTCCCGGGCCGGGGTCCTGGGCACCGCGCTGGCCGCCGTACTGGCCTTCTCGCTCTCCTCCGGCACGTGGCAGTGGTTCTCCGCCTACATCGGGCTGACCCTCCTGGCGGTGGTCCTGTCCTCCACCCACCCGCCGACCCGCGCGACGGACGCCGGTGCCGGCTACGCCCGGAACCTGGCTGCCTACGCGCTGGTCGTCGGGCTGAGCGCGGCCCTCGCCCTGGCCCCCGCGATGCAGCGCTGGTCCTGGCTGTTCCCGATGCCGGGCACCCGCCGCACCTGCCCCCACCTGGGCGACTACGCGCGGCTGCAGGCGCAGTCCGCCCTCGGCGACCTGGCCGCCCGGGACGGCGCCGCGCTCGCCACCGCGCAGGACGAACAGGCCCGGCTCGCCGTCGCCGGCTGCCTGTCCGCCACCACCACGCTCTGGCTGCCGGTGTACGCACTGGGCGCCGCCCTGCTGGTGGCACTCGTCGTCCGGCTGCTGGACCGGTCCCGTCCGCTGACGGGGTGACGGCCGGCGCGGCCGCCGAGCTGCTACGCCTGCCCGGGCCAGGGCACCGAGGTCTCGACCCCGGCGGTGTAGTCGACGCCGGGGACGTCCCAGCCGTACAGCTGCCGGAACTGGTTGTAGAACCAGGCGGCCCCGGCCGGGTCGGCGCCCAGCGCGGCCGCCGGGTCGGCCCACAGTTCCCGCACCCGGTCCTGCACGCCGGGGTCCAGCTCCCAGCCGTCCAGGCGGATGCGGCCCTGCGCGTCCAGGACCAGCTCCTTCGCGCCGGTCAGCTGCTCCCACAGGTCCACGGCCTGGTCGTCGGTGGTGCGCCAGCCGTCCTCGCCGAGGACGTTGCGCAGCAGCGAGGTGTACAGGGCGATGGAGGGGATGGCGGTGGACGCCTGGGTGACGGCCGCGCCGGCGACGACGGTGAATGCCCGGCCGCGGTCGGCGAGCAGCCCGGTCTGCAGCTCACGGGCGGTGGCCTCCAGGTGCTCCTTGGCGGCGCCGATCGTGCCCTGCCGGTAGACCGGCGCGGTGATCTCGGAGCCGACGTAGGACAGGGCCACGGTGGTGAAGCCGGGGCCGAGCAGGTCCTCCTCGGCCAGCGCCCGCACCCACAGCCGCCAGTCCTCGCCGCCCATCACCTTGACGGTCGCCGCCCGCTCGGCCTCGTCGGCCGGGGTGAGGTCGACGGTGCCGATCTGCGGGGCCCCGTCGTCGAACAGCAGGGACGGCGAGGTGTACGGGGCGCCGAGCGGCTTGATCACCGAGTGGTGGACCTCGCCGGTGGCCGGGTCGGTGCGCCGGGGCGAGGCGAGCGAGTAGACCAGGTAGTCGACCTTGCCGTAGCGCTCGGTGAGGAGCTTGAGCACCTCGGCGCGGGTGGCGTCCGCGTAGGCGTCGGCGTTGACGAAGGTGAAGTCACCGCCGTCGCGCTCGACCAGGGCCGAGGTCGCGGCGGTGCGGTACCAGCCGGCGGTGGCGGTGCGCCGTTCGGTGGCGGCGGCCTCGAAGCCGACGCCGATGCCGCGGATGCCCTGGCGGCGCAGCCCGGCGAGCAGGAGCGCCTGGCCGTATCCGGCGCTGGCGCCGAGGATCAGGGCGACCGGGGCCCGGTCGGCCGGTGCCGCGGGCTCGATGCGCTGCCACTGGCGGTCGACGGTGGCTCCGCTGCCGGTGGGGTGGGAGTTGACGATCAGGTAGCCCCGCTGCTTGGGGGTGATCTGCTGGTTGCTCACGCGGTGGCGCCCTCTCCGATCCGAAGATCGTGATCTTGGTGTCGTTCGTCCGGAGCCTATCCGCGTCGACGGGCGCGGCCTTTGCCACGCCGTCACGGAAGATCCGGCCAGCGCTTGTGGGAGGTCGTCATTGCGGCGCGGTCCCGCTTCGGCTATCCCGACGGCCGGTCAGCCGGTCAGCCGCCGGGGAGCCCGGGCGGTCGAGCCGCCGGAGCCCGGCGGTTCTTGATCGTCGTCATCCCGCGATGATGCCCCGGCCGACCGGACGGCGCCGCCTCCGCGCCGCTCCGCCGACGAACTGCCCGTCCGCACAACCGAGTTGTGGAGATTGCGTGCCCGTCGACTGTGTCCCGGTGCACCGGGTAGGCGCCGGTGAGGGTCTCCGGACCGCCGGGGACCGGCGCCACGGCCACAGGAGGATCTTTCGATGCAGATGCCCGTCCACCCGATGCCCGTCACCTTCCCCCACAGCCCGCTGCCCGACGTCCCGGTCACCGCGGAGCTGCGGTTCGACCCCGACCTCCCCTACGCGGCCTGCCTGGCGTTCCCCCTGACGCCCTGCGAGTGCGCACCGTCCGAGGCCCAGGTGTGCTGGTACTTCAGCCGGGAGCTGCTGAACGAGGGCCGGCACGCGCCGACCGGCAGCGGCGACGTCCTGGTGAGCCCGGGCCACGAGGGCGAGGTCCTGATAACCCTGCGCGGGCCCGACGGCGGGCAGGCCGTCCTCAGCGCGCCGGAGGGGGAGGTCTCCGCGTTCCTGTCGGACTCCTTCCTGCTGGTGCCGGCCGGCACGGAGTCCGAGCACCTGGACGTGGACGCCGCGCTCGCCCGGCTGCTCGACGAGGACTGACCGCCCGGTCGACCGGCCCGCGCCGCACGGGCCGACCCCGCCGTTGCGCCGTTGGAGTGCTCTGCCCCCGCCCGCCACGGCAACCGCGGTGCTCGGCCGCCCCGCGCGCCGCGAGGCCCACTAGGTTCCTGCCGTGGACGAAACCAGGGCTTCGAGCAGGCGCCGGCCGTCCGCCGGCGAGCGCGTCACGGCCGGTCTGGACCGGCGGCTGCCGGTCATCGAGGCGGGCCGGGAGCTGCTGCGCAAGGTCTTCCCGGACCACTGGTCCTTCCTGCTCGGCGAACTCGCGCTGTACAGCTTCGTGGTGCTGCTGCTGACCGGCGTCTACCTGACGCTCTTCTTCCAGCCGAGCATGGACGAGGTCGTCTACCGGGGCGCCTACCTGCCGCTCAGCGGCGTACGGGTGTCCGAGGCGTACGCGTCCACCCTGCGGATCAGCTTCGAGGTGCGGGGCGGACTGATGATCCGCCAGATCCACCACTGGTCGGCCCTGCTGTTCGCCTCCGCGATCGGCGTGCACCTGCTGCGGGTGTTCTTCACCGGGGCGTTCCGCCGCCCGCGCGAACTCAACTGGGTGATCGGGGTGACGCTGTTCAGCCTCGCGCTGCTGGAGGGGTTCTCCGGCTACTCGCTGCCGGACGACACCCTCTCCGGCACCGGCCTGCGGATCGCCGAGGGCGTGCTGCTCTCGGTGCCGCTGGTCGGCACCTACCTCACCCTGTTCGCCTTCGGCGGCGAGTTCCCCGGGCACGAGATCATCCCCCGGCTGTTCACCGTGCACGTGCTCCTGGTCCCCGGCCTGCTGCTGGCCCTGGTCGGGGCGCACCTGACGCTGGTGGTGGTGCTGAAGCACACCCACTGGGCCGCCCCCGGCCGCACCAACCGCAACGTGGTGGGGATGCCGTTCTTCCCCCAGTTCCTGACCCGCACGGTGGGCCTGCTGTTCGCGGTGGGCGGCGTGATGGCGCTGTCGGCGTTCCTCGCCGAGGTCAACCCGATCTGGCGGTACGGCTCCTACCGCCCCGACGTGGTCGCGACGGGCGCCCAGCCGGACTGGTACATCGGCTTCATCGAGGGGGCGCTGCGGCTGATGCCGGCCGCGGAGACCAGGGTGCTCGGGCACACCGTGTCGTGGAACGTCTTCCTGCCCGCCCTGGTGGTGCCCGGCCTGCTGTTCGCGGCGCTGTACGCCTACCCCTTCGTCGAACGGTGGCTCGACCCCGGCGGCGGCGAGCACCACCTGTGCGACCGTCCGCGCAACCGGCCCACCCGTACCGCCCTGGGCGCCGCCGGGGTCACCGTCTACGCGGTGCTCCTGGTCGCCGGCGGCAACGACGTGATCGCGTACGCCTTCGAGGTCTCCGTCAACGCGCTCACCGTGGCGCTGCGGGCGGCGCTGGTCGTGCTGCCGCCGGTGGTCTTCGTGCTCACCCGGCGGCTCTGCCTGGCCCTGCAAGCCCGGGACCGCGCCCGGCTGCTGGACGGCGACGAGACCGGCCGGATCGACCAGTCCCACGACGGCGGCTTCACCGGCCACCACCGCCCGGTGCCCGCCGCCGAGCGGTACGTGCTGCTGGCGCGCGCCGCGACGGACCCGGTGACCGCACCCGAGGGAGCGCCCCGGCACCGGCGGGTACGCGCCGCGGCCAGTTCCTGGTTCCACCGCGACCGGGTCGAACTGCCCTCCACCGAGCGGGAGTCGGCGCACATCGCGGCCGTCCTCACCGCCCCGGCCCACCCCGCTCCGCCGGCCGCCCGGCCGCCCGGGCCCGTCCCGGGCGGCCCGCTCCGGCGGCTGCTGCGCCGCCTCAGCCCGCGCCGTGGTCGCGGTACTGGAAGATGAAGCCGGCCACCGAGAGCGCGAGCACCAGGGCGCCGACGACGATCAGCCACCGGGCGAACACCAGCCCCAGCGCGAAGACCGTCACGCCGACCGCCGCGAGGACCGGGTAGCCGCTGCGGGCCGGGAAGAACCCCACCGGCCCGGCGGCCTCCGCGATCTCGGCCTCCTCGCGGTCCTGCGCCCGGCCGCCGCCCAGCCGCTGGTGCTGGACGAACCAGAACAGCGCGACCAGGCCGGACATCAGGAACGCCACCGTCAGGATCGCCTTGCCGGCCGGCTCCTGCGCCCAGAAGCCGTAGACCAGCCCGGTCACCGCGAAGAACGCCGTCATGACGGCGAACAGCCACCCCTCCGCCTTCACCGCCCGCTCCCCCGCTCACCGCTGCGGCCCTGCGGCACCCCGGCGGCGCCGCCCGACGACTCCTCCGGGGGCACCTCCGGATGGTGCAGGTCGAAGGCCGGCGACTCGGAGCGGATCCGGGGCAGCGCGTGGAAGTTGTGCGACGGCGGCGGGCAGGACGTCGCCCACTCCAGCGACCGGCCCCAGCCCCACGGGTCGTCCTCGGCGACCTTCTCCCCGTACCGGGTGGTCCGCCAGACGTTGTAGAAGAACGGCAGGTTGGAGACCCCGAGCAGGAACGAGCCGATCGAGGCGCACACGTTCAGTGTGGTGAAGCCGTCGGCCGGCAGGTAGCTCGCGTAGCGGCGCGGCATCCCCTGGGCGCCCAGCCAGTGCATCACCAGAAAGGTGCTCTGGAAGCCCACGAACAGGATCCAGAAGTGCACCTTCCCCAGCCTCTCGTCGAGCATCTTCCCGGTGAGCTTCGGCCACCAGAAGTAGAAGCCCCCGAAGGTCGCGAAGACGACCGTGCCGAACAGCACGTAGTGCAGGTGGGCCACCACGAAGTAACTGTCGGTGACGTGGAAGTCGATCGGCGGCGCGGCCAGCAGCACCCCGCTCAGCCCGCCGAACAGGAAGGTCACCATGAAGCCGATCGACCAGAGCATCGGGGTCTCGAAGGACAGCGAGCCGTTCCACATCGTCCCGACCCAGTTGAAGAACTTCACCCCGGTGGGCACCGCGATCAGGAAGGACATCATCGAGAAGAACGGCAGCAGCACGTGGCCGGTGACGAACATGTGGTGCGCCCACACCGACATGGACAGCGCGGTGATGGCGATCGTCGCGCCGATCATGCCGTAGTAGCCGAACACCGGCTTGCGGCTGAACACCGGGATGATCTCGGTGACGATGCCGAAGAACGGGATCGCGACGATGTAGACCTCGGGGTGGCCGAAGAACCAGAAGAGGTGCTGCCACAGCAGCGCCCCGCCGTTCGCCGCGTCGAAGGCGTGCGCACCGAACTTGCGGTCCGCCTCCAGGCAGAGCAGCGCGGCGGTCAGCACCGGGAAGGCCAGCAGCACCATGACCGAGGTGAACAGCACGTTCCAGGTGAAGATCGGCATCCGGAACAGCGTCATGCCCGGCGCCCGCAGGCAGGTGATGGTGGTGATGAAGTTGACCGAGCCCAGGATGGTGCCGAGGCCGGCCACCACCAGGCCGAGCGCCCACAGGTCCCCGCCCGGCCCGGGCGAGAACAGCGGCCCGTTCAGCGGCGCGTACGCGAACCAGCCGAAGGAGGGCGCGCCCCCGGTGGTGAGGAAGCCGCTCAGCACCATCAGCCCGCCCAGCAGGAAGGCCCAGTAGGTGAAGGCGTTCAGCCGGGGGAAGGCGACGTCCGGCGAGCCGATCTGCAGCGGCATGATCGCGTTGGCGAACCCGGCGAAGGTCGGGGTGGCGAACAGCAGCAGCATGATCGTGCCGTGCATGGTGAACAGCTGGTTGTACCGCTCGTTCGACAGCAGCCCGGTGTCCGGCCCCATCAGCTGGGCCCGCATCAGCAGCGCCATCACGCCCCCGGCCAGGAAGAAGCCGAAGGCCGTCACCAGGTACAGGTTCCCGATGACCTTGTGGTCCGTGGTGAACAGCCAGCGCAGCAGCGTGCCGCCCTGCCGGACGCGCGCCCGGGTGCGGTGCTGCGCCCGGGGCGGCGCGGTGGACGAAGCGCTCATGGAACCTCCGCAGCGGAGCCGGTGACGCCCCCCGGTCGCGGCGCCGATCCCCTCCCCGGCCCAAGCGGAGGGCCCGCCCTCGCACGCCATCGCCGACCCTAGCGGCGGCGGCCCGGGCCGCCGGGGCGCCACGCGGTACGGGCCCGCGCCCGGGTGCGGCGCCGCGCCCGGGCGGCGCCGTCCGCGGGCGGCGGGCTCAGCGCTCCCGCAGGTCCGGGACCACCTCGCGCAGGCGCTCGGCGCCGATCGCGCCCGCCCGCAGCAGCACCGGCACCTCACCGGTGACGTCCACGATCGAGGAGGGCACGGCGGCCGCGGTCGGGCCCCCGTCGAGGTAGACGGCGACCGAGTCGCCGAGCATGCCCTGGGCGGCGTCGCAGTCCTGCGGGGAGTCGTGCCCGGTCAGGTTCGCGCTGGAGACCGCCAACGGCCCGGTGGCGTTGAGCAGTTCGATGGCGACCGGGTGCGCGGGCATCCGCACCGCGACCGTCCCGTTGGTCTCGCCGAGGTCGAGGTCGACCGACTCCAGGTGGCGGGCGACCACGGTCAGCCCGCCCGGCCAGAACTCCTTGACCAGGTTCCGCGCGCGCTCCGTCACCTCGACCAGCCCGTCGAGGGCCTCCGGGGAGCCGACCAGCACCGGCGAGGGCATGTTCCGCCCCCGGCCCTTGGCCCGCAGCAGGCGGTCGACGGCCTGCGGCACGAAGGCGTCCGCGCCCACGCCGTACACGGTGTCCGTGGGCAGCACGACCAGCTCACCGCGGCGCACCGCGGCCACGGCCTCGCGCAGCCCGGCTGCGCGCTCGGACGGGTCCGAGCAGTCAAATCGACGAGTCATCAGGGTCTCCACCGGCGGGCCGCCGGCCCGCCCCGTTCCTCCGGCCCGGCCACCTCTCCGGCCGGACACGACCTGGTCAGCCTACCCGCCCCGGCGGGCGGTGACGGGCGGACGTAGGTTGCGGACATGACCAGTGACGAGACGGTCCCGGCGGTGGGGGTGCGGCCGCTGGACGAGGTGTTCGCCGCGATCGACAAGGTCAACCGGCGCCCCCGGCCCTGGAGCGGCTTCGAGCACGGCGTGCTCGGCGCCTACCGGTGGGCCGCCGGCGCCCAGGTCGCGGCGCCGGTCACCGCCGCCGCGACGGCCGGCGCCACCGGCCCGGGCCACGCCCAGCTGCTGGCGGAGTGCCAGGCCGCCGCCGTCCATCTCCACCGGGTCCGCACCCAGGGCGCGGACCACAGCTATGTGCTCGGCGTCCACCGGGCACTGGCCTGGCTCTGCGGACTGCACGAGGACCGCCCCTGAGCGGGGCGGTCCAGGTGCGTCGAACGGCCGGCGCACGCCGCTGAGCAGCGGTTGAGCGCGGTCAGTAGTAGTGGCGGCGGCCGCCGACGGCGTGCCCGAGAGCTCCGGCGACCCACAGGACCAGACCGATGGCGACCAGCACGATGCCGATGGTCCACAGGATCGAGATTCCGGTGACGAAACCGATGATGAGCAGGATGACACCGAGGACTATCACGAGGGTCTCCAGGGTTGACGGGTGGACGAGGGGGCTGTTCGACGGGGCGGCCCTCGTCGGCTCGTACCCGCCGGGACCGTCTCCGGGGAGCGGGACCGGCCTCCTCCGGCCCGTTCTCCACACCCACGCGTGTACCGCGCCGCCGCCGGGGCAAACGCGCTCGCCACTCACCCGTCAGCGCCGGTGGCGGCCGCGCCGGCGGCGGCGCGGTGCGACGACCACCCGGGGCGCGGGCAGGAAGAGCCGGGCCAGCTCGCGGCCCAGGTTGACGCCGATGGCGAGGGCCATGGCCATCGCGCCGGCCCGCCCGATGCCGCTCAGTCCGACCTCGGGTTCGCCCCGGACGAAGGCGAGCATCCCGAAGTACAGCACCGAGCCGGGCAGCAGCGGGCCGAGCGCGGCGGTGATGTGCGGCAGCGCCGAGCTGCCCCGGCAACGCGCCATGAGCTGGCCGGACAGTCCGACCAGCCCCGCCGCCAGACCGGTGGCCAGGATCGGCTCGCCGCCCGCGTTCACCAGCACCCCGTACGTGGTCCAACCCGCCGCGCTGTTCAGCAGGACCGCCGGCAGCGTGCCCGGCTCGGTGTTCAGCAGCACCGCGAACGCCACGGTCAGGAGCACCGCGGCGGCGAGTTGCAGCGGGGGGTTCACCGCCCCGTGCGGCACGTCCTGGGCGGCGAGGTCGGCACCGTTGTTGACGCCGACGTAGAGCACCGTCATCACCCCGATCACCACCCCGGCCATCAGGTACAGCGCTTCGAGCAGCCGGGCGGCCGCGGTGAGGTAGAAGCCCGCCAGGCCCTCCTGGACCGCCGCCACCAGGGGCCACCCCGGCAGCACCGCGTACAGTCCTCCGGTGATCACCACCGATCCGCGCAGGTGCAGCCCGTTGAACGACAGCAGGATGCCGATCACGGCGGCCGGCACCGCGGCCACCACGAACTGGTAGAAGGCCGGGAAGTCGTGGCGCGCCACCAGCGCCGAGAGCCGCTCGCCCGTCAACGCGGCGACGAGGGCGCTCGCGAAGACCAGCCAGGCCCGGGCGTCGGCCCGGCCGCCGATCAGCAGGGTGGCGGCCCCGGCCATCCCGCCCCAGCAGAGCACGTACAGCCGCCCGGAGTAGCGGTGGCTGCGCCTGCGCGCCGCCGTGAGGCGGCCGTGCGCCTCGGGGACGGCCATCCCGCGCACGGTGATCTCGGTGACCAGCCGGAAGACGGCGGCCAGCCGCGCGTAGTCGACGGCCGGGCGGCGGACAGAGCACTCGGCCGTCAGCGAGGGCTCCGACGGGCCGGGCTGGTACGAGATCGCCACCCGGGTGAAGGTGACCTGCGGGTCGCAGGGGTGGAGCCGGTAGGCGTGGGCGACGGCGAGCATGGCGGCCTCGACGTCCTCCGCCGCCTCGCCGCTGGCCAGCAGCAGTTCGCCGACCAGCAGCGCGAGGTCCAGCACCTGCGCCGGCTCCACACCGGCCGGCGGCTCGGCGCCGATCGCGTCCGGTGCGGGCTGCCGGTCGGCCGTCGGGGTGCGCAGCAGCGGCAGCATCATGTCGGGCCAGGGCGCCGGGGTGCCGTCACCGTCCGCACCGGGCCGGGCTCCGGTCTCGCGCTCCCCGGGCGCGGGGGCCTGGGGCGGCACCCGTCCGGGCCGGGCGGGGTGTCCGTCCGGGCCGGCGGGCGCGCCGAGCTGCTCGTGTTCCGTCATCGCGACTCCCTGACCCCACCCCCTCCGTCAACAACGTGCAGCCGTTCAACTACCCCGAGTGATGCTGCGGCGAACGCGCCACACCCGGCACACCCGTCCGAACCGGAGCACGACCGGCCGTACACGCCCCACCGCCCCGCGCGTGCCGATCCCGGGGGGCGGGCCGGCCGGGCCGGCGGGGTCCCGGCCGGGGCACGGCCGGGTCGCGGGCGGGGCACTGGCGGGTCGCGGGCGGGGCACTGGCGGGGCGAGGCCGGCTCCGGCCGCCGGATTCACGGCGGCGACGGAGGGTAGACGCGCCTGCGCAAGGACCCCGAACCAGAAAGGGAGGCGTCGGTCATGCCGCGAGGATCCAGCCCCAAGCGGGAGCGCCAGTACGAGCACATCAAGGACAGCGCGCTCGACCGGGGCGAGAGTGAGAAGCGGGCCAAGGAGATCGCCGCCAGGACGGTGAACAAGGAGCGCGCGCGGCACGGCGAGTCGAAGACCACCAGCCGCAGTTCGACCCATGACATGTCCTCCGGCCGGCGCGGCGGACAGCGCTCGCACCAGGGCTCCCAGGGCCCGACCTACGACCAGCTGTACAACGAGGCCAAGCAGCGCAACGTCAAGGGCCGCTCGAAGATGAACAAGCGCCAGCTGGCCGACGCGCTCGGCCACTGACCGGGCGCGCTCCTCCGAGGAGGTGCCTCGATGACCGTCCCGATGCCCCCGGACCCGGACACCCGGCCGATCCCCCGGCCCGACCCCGACCCCGTGCCGGGGCCGGGCGAGCCGGACCCGGCGCCGCCGCCGATCCCGCCCTTCCCACCGCCGGAGCCGTTCCCGGACACCGATCCGGCGCCGCTTCCGCAGCCGCACCCCGGACAGTCCTGACCGGGCCGCCCGGGGCGCCCGGCCGCACCGGTGGGCGCCCCGGACCGCGGTGGTGGGCGCGCCGGTCAGAACCGCGGTGCCAGCAGGCTGTCCAGTTCGGCCTCGAAGAGCAGTTCGGGCCGGAAGCCCATGCCGGTGAAGTGCCCGGCGAGTTCCAGTGACAGCACGCCGTGCAGCCGGGTCCAGAAGACCAGGAAGCGGTGGAGCACCTCGGGCGGGGCCGGCTGCTCGCCCGCCCAGTCCCGGTGGCCCAGCAGATGGGTGGCGAACGGCGCCGCCCCGGCCTCCGGCCCGGCCGGGGCGAGCGCCGCGCAGGCGTCGACCAGCGTCCGCATGACCTCGTCGGCGACGGCGGTGGTGTCCGCGGGGGCGTGGTAGCCCGGCACGGGGGTGCCGTAGACCAGGAAGTACCGCTGGGGGTCGGCCAGCGCCCAGCCGCGCAGGGCACGGGCGAGCCCGGACAGGTCGGCGCCACCGGCGGCGGCCGCGCCCAGGGTGTCGGCGAGGCTGCGGTACGCGTCCCGGACGAGTTCGGTGATCAGCTCGTCGCGCCCGGCGAAGTACCGGTAGAGCGCGGGGCCGCTCAGGCCCATCCGCTTGGCGATCGCGTTGACGGAGAGCGCCGAGGCGCCCGCCGTGGCGATCTGCTCCCAGGCGTGCGCCTTGATCTCTTCGCGTACCTGCGAGCGGTAGCGCTCGCGCGGGGTCTCCGCGCCCGTTCCGTCCGTCCTCGCCATCGGCGTCCGTCCGCTCCCCAGGTCACCCGAATAGATGCTCACGCTTCCGTTAGAAGGTATCACGGAACCTGTTGACCGCTCAGGCCGCGCCGAGTTACAACTTCTAACGACGGCGTGAGCATCTAGCTCGCGGCGACCGTGCCGTCCCGACGGCCGACAGATGAATGGGGAGTTCCATGTCCGCCAGCCGCAGCACCGGCCTGCGCACCGCCCTGCTGACCGTCCCGCTCGTCCTCGGCCTGCTCGGCGCCGCCGCCGCGCCGGCCGGGGCCGCCACCGCCCACCGCCCCGGCTCCTCGCTCACCTGCCGCGGGGCGGGCGTCGACCCCGAGGCCCGCGTCCGCCACCGGACCGAGGCCGTGATCCACGCGCCGCTGCGGACCGTCTGGCGACTGCAGACCGACGTGGAGCGCTGGCCCGCCTGGCAGGCCCCGGTGCTGAGCGCCGAGCGCCTCGACAGCGGCCCGCTGCACCCGGGTTCGGCGTTCCACTGGACCACCCCGCTGCCGCCGAACCCGGCGTCGACCGACCCCGTCCTGGAGATCACCTCCACCGTCCGGCAGCTGCGGCCCGGCTCCTGCGTCCGGTGGACCGGCCCGGCGGCCGCGACCGGGCTGCGGATCGACGGCGTCCACGTGTGGACCTTCACCGAGGTCCCGGGCGGTGTCCTGGTGCGCACCGAGGAGACCCACACCGGGCCCCAGGTCGACGCGAACGTCCCCGCCGCCACCGACATCCTCCGCCAGGGGCTCGAAGGCTGGCTGCGGGACCTGAAGGCCGCCGCCGAGACCGGCGTGCGGTAGGCCGCCGCCCGAACCGGCGCTTCGGGCCCGCGCATGGAAGCGCGCCGCCCGGGCAGACGCCGTGCGGGGCGGACGTCGCCCCGTCGACCGAGAGGAGGCACCCCTCGTGGGTACCGACGACAAGCTGCGCAACATGGCGGAGAAGGCGAGCGGCAAGGTCAAGGAAGCCGCCGGCAAGGCCACCGACGACCGCTCGACCGAACTCAAGGGCAAGGCCGAGCAGGCGAAGAGCGACCTGAAGCAGGCCGCGGAGAAGGTCAAGGACGCGGGCAAGCACTGACCGGGCGCCCGGCGGTCGTCCCCGGACGGCTGCCGGGTGTCCCCGTCTTCCCAGCGCACCCGGCAGAGGAGTTGAACCCCCATGACCGACCAGAACGAACCCGTCCCGAGGGATCCTCCGACCCCGGTCGAGACCCCCGAGTCCCGGATGACGGGCGAGGGCTCGCCGCCGCCCGAGCACGAGGAGCGGAAGGGGCCGCGGGACGGCCCCGAGTACGAGACCACCGAGCCCGCCCACGACCCGGATCCGCACGAGCCGCCGGACTGAGCGACTCCCCCCGCGCCGGCCACTCGGTGGGACCGGCGGCCACGGCCGCCGGTCCCACCGGCCGCGCGCCCGGTCAGGGGGCGAGCAGCCCCTGCCGGCCCGCGTAGGCCGCGAGGCCCTCGGCCGTCGCGCCTGCCCAGCCGAGGTAGCCGTCCGGCCGGACCAGGAACACGCCGGTGCCGTACGCCCGGTAGTCCGGGATGCGGACCACCGGCGCGGTGACGGCCGGCAACGGGGCGTCCGTGCCGACGGTGAGCAGCGTCCAGTGCGGGCCGCGGAAGGCGTCGAACAGCCGGGTGCCGCCCCGGCGGCCGTCCGGGGCTCGGTCGCCGGCCCGCAGCGCGTCCGCCGGGAGGTCCGGACGGGTCTCCACGGAGAGCGCGGACTCCCGGTAGCCGAGGTCGAGTTGCTGGGTCGCCCGGCCGCGGCGCTGCTCGCCGCGGTGGACCCGGGTGGACAGCTCCAGCATCGCCGCCGCGTTGGCGCGGCGCTCCTCCTCGTAGCTGTCGAGCAGGCCCGCCTCCGCCCGGCCGGCCAGCACGGCGGCCAGCTTCCAGCCCAGGTTGTAGGCGTCCTGGACGCTGGTGTTCAGGCCCTGCCCGCCGGCCGGCGAGTGGACGTGCGCGGCGTCGCCGGCGAGGAACACCCGGCCCGCGCGGAAGCGGTCCGCGAGCGCCGCGCGCGGGCGGAACTCGGAGCTCCAGCGCAGTTCGGTGACCTGCTCGGCGGCCAGGTGGGTGCGGGCCGCGACCACCTCGCGCAGCCCGTCGAGGGTGAGGTCGACGGCCGCGCCCTCCGGGAACTGGGCGACCAGTTGGAAGTCCTCGGTGCCGCCGAGCGGGCAGATCGCCAGCAGCCCGTCCTCCGCCTGGAAGACGTGCCAGTGGTCGCGGCCCAGTCCGTCGACCCGGACGTCCGCGACCAGCATAGGGCTCGGGTCGACGGTCTCACCGGTCATCCCGATGCCGAGCAGCCGCCGCACCGTCGAGCGCCCGCCGTCCGCCGCGACGAGGTACCGCGCCCGGACCGGGCCGCCTTCGGCGAACTCGGCGGTCACGCCCTCCTCGTCCTGCGTCAGGCCGACCAGCTCGCGCCCGAACGCGACCTCGCCGCCCAGCTCGCGCAGCCGCTCGTGCAGCACCTGCTGGGTGCGCCACTGGGGCAGCATCAGGGTCTCGGTGTACGGCTCGGCCTCGGAGGCCTCGGTCGGGTCGTACATGGTGCGCTCGCCCTGCGGTTCGCCGTCCCGCCAGAACAGGTTGGGCGGGTAGTGCCCCGCCACCGCGCGGACCCGGTCGAGCACGCCGAAGTCGTCGAGCACCTCCAGCGTGCGCGGCTGGAGCCCCTTGCCGCGCGAGCCGGGGAAGAGTTCCGCGCCGCGCTCGACCACCAGGGCGGCGGCGCCATGCCGGGCGAGGTCCAGCGCCAGGGCGAGCCCGGTGGGCCCGGCGCCGATGATCAGGACGTCCGTGTGCATGCCGCGAGAAGCCACGGCAACCCCCTTAACGTTGTTAAGTAGCCGTTGCCCCCAGCGTGCACTTAACGGCGTTAAACTGTCAACCGTGACCCCGCAGAGAACCCCCAAGCTCGACCGCGCCCAGGTCGTCGACACCGCGCTGAACCTGCTGAACGAGGCCGGCCTGGACGGCCTGACGCTGCGCGCCATCGCCGCCCGGCTCGACGTCAAGGCACCCGCGCTGTACTGGCACTTCAAGGACAAACAGGCACTGCTGGACGAGATGGCGACCGAGATGCTGCGCCGGCTGACCAGTCGGGTCGGCGAAGGCCGCGCGGAGGGCGACTGGCGGCAGGGCTACCTGGCGACCATGCGCGCCCTGCGCACCGAGCTGCTGCGCTACCGCGACGGCGCGAAGGTCTACAGCGGCGCCCGGTTCACCGACACCGGCTACGCGGCCGGGCTGGACGCCTCGCTGCGCCTGCTGGTGGAGGCCGGCTTCACCCCGGCGGCCGCCGCCCGGGCCTGGCAGACCGCGTACAGCTACACCATCGGCTACGTCATCGAGGAGCAGGCGATGGGCCCCAACCCCTTCGACGGCGGCGAGGGCTACGACGTGGACGCCCGCGCCGAACGCCTGGCCGCCCACCCGCTGGCCGCCGAGTCGGGCCGGGTGATGTTCCAGGACTTCGACGAGGGCTTCGAGCAGGGCCTGGCGGCGGTGCTGGCCGGGGTCGAGGCCACCCTGCTGCGCTGACGGCGTCCGCGCGCCGGCAGCGCCTCCCGCCGGTGCGCCGCCCCGGGGTGCGTACGCGCGCGGACCGGCCGTAGAACGGAAGGGGACGGCAGCGGTCGGCGCCTGTCGCCGAGGCTCAGGAGGTGGCTGCGATGGGACTTCCCCTGGCGGCCGGGCACGTGCTGGTGACGCTCGGCGAGGGCCCGCAGGAGTCGGCGGAAGCCGTGCTCGACGCGTTGGAGGCCGTCTTCCCGACCCACACCGGGCGCGGCCGGACGATGCACGGCAACGTCTGGGAGGATCCGGCCACCCTCACCTCGGAGGGCGTCCGGGTGGTGGCCGAGCCCCGGATCACCCGCGCCCCCGCCCATCCGGCACCGAGCCCGTCGGTGCGCCTCTCCCAGTCCTTCGACGCCCACCGGGCGGGTTCGCCGGCGCCGCCGGTCACCGTGCCCGGTGGACTCGCCGCGGACCTGCTCGGCGGCCCCGCGGAGGTCGAGCGGGTGCTCGACGCCCTCGCCGGGCTCTGCCGGACGCACGAGGAGGGCCGCGAGCCGCGGGGGCCGCAACTGGCGGTGCGGCTGCGGCTCGGCGAGCACGGGTGAGCACCCTGCGGGCGTGTGCCGGCACCGCACCGGGGTAGGCGCGTCGGCGGAACACCACCGGCCGACTTCACTCGGGGGCCGTCATGGCCGTACAACGCAGACCCGGCACGCAGCGCGGGGGCATGGCCCGTCGCGCGGGCGGCGAGCGCCACGACTTCCCGCACGCCCCGCAGGGCCCCGGCCGGACGACGCCGCAGCTCCGGCCGCAGGAGACGGTGCGCCGGGGCACCGAGCCGGTGACCGCCCGATCGGGACGGCGGTCTTCGCCGTGCTGGCCGCCCTGGCCGACCCGGGCCCCGCCCCCAACCAGGGGACCTACGCCTTCTTCGCCGCCCTGTGCGCCGGGTTCGCCGGCCTCGCCGCGCTCGACCTGCTGGTGATCCGGCGCCGCCTGGCCGCCGGCCAGGGCCGTGACCGGGCCGACGCCCGGGGGGCCGCCGGCTCGGCGAGCCGGACCCGCGGGCGGCCGGGCGCCGACCGACGGGAGTGAGCGGGGCGTCCGCCGCTCCGGCTCCCGTGCTCTTCACTCTTCGGCCGTCCGGCTGCGGGCTTCCGCGGGCGCGGCCGTTTCCGCGGCGTCCCGACGGGCAGGCGCCACCCCGCAGCAGACCCCGTCCCAGAGCCGAGGAGGGCACCATGACCCGGAAGATCAAGGAGATCATGACGCCGGCCCCGGTCACCGTTCCCCGGCTCGCCTCCGTGCGCGACACGGCCCGCTGGATGCGCGACGCCGCCATCGGGGACGTCCTGGTGGTGGGCGACGACGACGAGGTGTGCGGGCTGGTGACCGACCGGGACCTGGTGGTCCGGGTCCTGGCGGCGGGCAAGGACCCGGACAGCACCCGGACCGGCGACGTGTGCAGCTCCGAGCTGGTCGACGTCGGCCCGGACGACGACGTCGCGCACGCCGTGGAACTCATGCGACGCCATGCCCTGCGTCGCCTCCCGGTGCTGGAGGACGGACGGGCGGTGGGCGTCGTCTCGCTCGGTGACCTCGCGACGGACCGGGACGTCGAGGCGGCCAGCCTGGGCTCCGCGCTCGCCGACATCAGCGCCGCCGCGCCCGACTCCTGACCGGTTGCCGCCCCGCCCCCCGACGAGACGAGTCACTCGGGAACCCGCGGGGTGACTCCCGATCCCTCGTTCCCCAAGCCCCACCGGCTCACAACCATCCCACCGGGTCTGGCCCGGTGGCCGTTCGGCAGGCCCCGGGTTTGCATGGAGTCACCGAGCCCCCTGCGATCCGGAGGTAGCGCCGTGTACGAGATGTGGGCCGAGCACGACCCGGCGGTGACCCCGCCCGCCGTGGTGTGGCACGTGGTGGCGAAGGACGACGCGAGCTCCTCGCTGTGCGGGCGGTTCCTGGAACCCTCCCAACGCGTCGTCCCGGCAGCCGACGGCACCGGCGCGGCCGGGCCGGACCGGTACTGCGACCCGTGCCTGGTCACCGTGCGCGAGGCCTTGGCGGCCAGCGCGCGGTGACCGTCCGTCGCCACGTCCCCCCTCGTCTCCCTGTCCTTCTCTTCTCCACCGCCCTCGTTCCGGCGCGCCTCACCGGCGCGCCCTCACGGCAGCGGCACCGCCGTCAGGCACGGGTGCCGGCTGTTGCAGCTTCCGGGAGTCGCCAGGACGGTGGCGACCCCTCCGGTGATCTCCACCCGCAGACCGCCGTCCGAACTCTCCCAGACCGGGCCCCCGCCGGGCCCGAGGTTCTGGGTCTCGTGCACCACCACGACGGACGGTGGAGCGTGCCCGCCGATCGGACCGGGGAGCGTCACCGCGTAGCGGCGGGTGAGGCTTCTCATCTCGGCCTCCTTCTCTCCCCACCCTGCGCCATCGATTCTCCCCCGATCCGACCGCTCGTACACGGAGGACCATCGTCATTCCGGGGGGAGGCCGGACTCCGTCTCGCGTCTTCCCCGAACCGGAGCGCTTACACACCGAGGAACCGAGAATCCTGGTGCCGCGACGGTGGGGCCCGGCGGCGCCGGGAGCGAACCCCCGGGGGCACGGATGACCGGGCCGTGAGAGGGAACCCGGCCGATCCCGAGGAGGCCGCGCCGTGGGAGTGAACGGCGCCGGACCGGACCGGCGTGCCGTGCCGCTGGGCAGCCGCCGCCCCCGGGTACCGGCGCGCCGGACCAGGGCGGGGGCACCGGCCCCGGGCCGGGCTCCGTCCGGGGAGCACGTCCCCTCCGGGCTGCGGACGGCCGCCGGCTACACCTGGCGGCTGGCGCTGCTCGGGCTCGCCGTCTACCTGGTCGTCGACGTCCTCGCCCGGCTCGAACTGCCGGTCGTCGCGCTGTTCGTGGCGCTCGTCATCACCTCCGTACTGCGCCCGCTGGTCGACCTGCTGGCCCGGGTGACGCCCCGCTCGCTCGCCGTCCTGATCGCCCTCCTCTGCACCGTCGCGGTCGTCGGCGGAGTGCTGACGCTGGTCGGCACGACCGTCGCCGACGAGTGGACCCGGCTGGGCAACGAGCTGCGCGGCGGCCTGTCCCGGATCGACCGCTGGCTCACCGGCGCACCCTTCCACCTGCGTCCCGGCACCGTCACCGATCTCCGGGCCAAGATCGGCGACTTCATCGCGTCCCACCGCTCCACGCTGCTCAGCACCGCCCTCAGCGGCGCCGGACGGATCGTCGAGCTGGTCACCGGGCTGGCGCTCGCGGTGTTCTGCTCGGTGTTCTTCCTGCACTCCGGCGACCGGATGTGGTCCTGGGCGCAGGACCAGCTGCCGGTCCGGACCGGCTCGGCCTGGGACCGCGTCGGCCGAGCCGCCTGGCGCACCTTCGCGGGCTACACCCGGGGCGTGCTGATCGTCGCGGCCTCCAACGCCGTGCTGGTGGGCATCGCGCTGGCCGTCCTGCGGGTGCCGCTGGTCATGCCGCTGATGGTGCTGGAGTTCGTGGCGACCCTCGTCCCGCTGGTCGGTTCCCCGATCGCCCTGGCGATCGCCTCCGTGGTCGCGCTCGCCGCCCGCGGCCCGGTGGTCGCCCTACTGGTGCTCGCGCTGATCGTGGTCATCGGCCAGATCGAGGGCCACCTGCTGCATCCGCTGGTGCTCGGCTGGTCCGTCCGCATCCACCCGGTGGTGATCGCCGTGTCGGTGGCCGGCGGCGCGGTGCTGGCGGGGGTCCTGGGCGCGGTGGTGGCGGTGCCGGTGGTGGCGGTCGGCTGGGCGGTGCTCGGCGAGCTGCGCAACCGGGGCGGCCCCGGCGGCTCAGCGCCGCAGCCCCCGGCGGCTCAGCGCCGCAGCCCCCGGCGGCGGGCGATCAGCCTGGCCGTCGAAAGGACGAAGGTCGGGGCCCAGACCAGGGCGAAGGCCGTCAGCGAGGCGGTTGAGTGCGCGTTGGCGCTGACCAGCAGCAGGCCGGCCGACAGCGCCAGCAGCACCGACAGCACGGAGGCCGGCACCCGCACGGCGGCTCCCAGGACGCGGTCCGACCACCAGCCGGGCCGGCCCCGCATGGTGCGCATCGCGCGGTCGAGCCGTCCGTCCGTCCGCAGGTCGTCCTCGATCTCCACCAGGATCCGCAGCTCCCGGCGGGAGAGCCCGGGCCCGTCCATGGCCGCCACCTCCGGTCCCCCGTGCACAGGCGGCTGCCCGGCCCGGGCGGTCCGTAACACGGGCCGGGCCCACGGGGACGGGGCTGGTCCTCACCCCCGGTGACCTGGCAGGATTCCCGCTGACCTGTGCCGACGGCGCCCCCGTGACGCTCCGCCGGCACGCCCCGCGACCGAAAGGCCACCCCGTGACCACTCCCAGCACCGTCGTCGTCGAGCCGGCGGACGAGCGGAACCGGTACGAGATCTCCGTCGACGGCCGGCTCGCCGGCTTCACCGAGTACCGGGACCACGAGGAGCAGCGCGTCTTCTTCCACACCGAGGTCGACGAGGCCTTCGCCGGCCAGGGCCTCGCCTCGCGACTGGTGCAGGAGGCGCTGACGGACGTCCGCGCGGCCGGGAAGCGGATCGTGCCGATCTGCCCGTACGTCGCCAAGTTCCTGCTGAAGCACGAGGAGTTCGCCGACATCGCCGACCCGGTCACCCCTGAGGTCAAGGGCTGGCTGCGCAGCCAGCTGTACTGACCGGCGCTCTCCTGACCGGCGCTCTCCTGACCGGAGCTTTCCTGACCGATGCTTTCCCGGGCCGGGCCGGGCCCGGCCCGCGGCTGGTCCGCCCGGCCCTCCGAGGTGGGGCCGTTGGGCCCTGTCCGCGCGGCCGGGGGGGCCGGAATCCTGGTCGCCGGTACGCGCGAGGTCGGGAGCGGAAGGGCCTGAGGATGGGCGAGTTGGTCACGGTGAGGGCGTTCGAGGGGCTGACCGGCGAGGTCCTGGCCGAGGCACGGGCCCGGGTGGCCGCCGCCGCGGCCGCTGCGGGGGTGGGGACGCTGGTGGAGGCCCTGCGGGTCCGGTTCGCCGCCGTGGCCGGGGGCGTGCTGGCGCAGGTGAACGCCGAGGTGGACGGCCGCCGGATCCGCGTCCAGGAGGCCGCGGCCGGACTCGGCGACTCGCTCGACCGGGTGAGTGACGCGCTGCGCGGCAGGATCGGGGCCGTCACCGGGGCCTGGACACCGCGCCCCTGGCCGGGCCACCGCGCGGCGGCCCGCACCGGTCCGGACGGCGGGGCCGTCCGCGAGCCGCGGGTCGTCCGGCGCAAGGAGCCCTCGCTGGTGTGGTGCTCGCCGGAGGCCGCCGCCCGGACCATGGACGCGATGGACTACGACATCCACCTGTTCACCGATCCGGCGACCGAGACCGACGCCGTGGTCTACCGGGTCGGACCGACCGGCTACCGCCTCGCCCGTACCGTCCCGGCCGGCCCGGCGGGCCGCCGGACCTCGCCGATCACCCTCAGCCCGTACGGCGCTCCGCGGCTGACGGAGGCGCAGGCCGTCGACCGGCTGGCGGGCGCGGAGCTGCCGTTCCTGTTCTTCTCGCACCCGGTCAGCGGGCGGGGCCGGGTGCTCTACCGCCGCTTCGACGGCCGGCTCGGCCTGATCGGCGGGCGCGCCTGACGAGCCCTCACCGGAACGCCGCCGCGCCCCCGCCGGGCAGTCGCTCGGCGGGGGCGCGGCGCGCGCGAGGCGCGGCGTACACGAGGCGCGGCGTACACGAGGCGCGGTGTGCGCACGCGGATCGGCGTGCGCGCGGGGATCGGCGCGTCACATGTTGATCATGTGCCCGGCGAGGCCGTGGATGGCCTCCTTGACCGCCTCGCCCAGGGTCGGGTGGGCGTGCACGTTGCGGGCGACCTCGTGGACGGTCAGGTCCCACTGCTGGGCCAGCGTCAGCTCCGGCAGCAGCTCGGTGACCTCGGGGCCGATCAGGTGGGCGCCGAGCAGCTCGCCGTGCGTGTTGTCGCTGATGACCTTGACGAAGCCGATCGGGTGGCCGAGGCCGTGCGCCTTGCCGTTGGCGGTGAACGGGAACTTGGCGACCTTGACGTCGTAGCCCAGGTCGCGGGCCTGCGCCTCGGTGTAGCCGAAGGAGGCGATCTGCGGCTGGCAGTAGGTGGCGCGCGGGATCATGGCGAAGTCGACCTCCATGGTCTCCGCCCCGCCGATGGTCTCGGCGGCGATCACGGCCATCGTCTCGGCGGCGTGCGCGAGCATCAGCTTGGCGGTCACGTCGCCGATCGCGAAGATGTGCTCGACGCTGGTGCGGCCGCGGCCGTCCACCGCGATCGCGTTGCGGTCGGTGAGCTTGACGCCGGTGTTCTCCAGGCCGTAGCCGTTGACCCGCGGCGCGAAGCCGATCGCCTGGAGCACCTTGTCGGCCTCCAGCACCTGCTGCCGGCCGTCCTTGGTGACGGTGACCCGGACCTTGGCGTTCGGGTCGCTGTCGTCGATCGACTCGACCCGGGTGGAGGTCAGCACCTCGATGCCCAGCTTGCGGTACTGCTTGGCCAGTTCGGTGGAGACCTCGACGTCCTCCAGCGGCACCATGCGGTCCAGGAACTCGACGATGGTGACCTTCACGCCGTAGTTGTGCAGCACGTAGGCGAACTCGACGCCGATCGCGCCGGCGCCCGCGATGATGATGCTCTCCGGCAGCTGCTCGGTGAGGATCTGCTCCTCGTAGGTGACCACGCGCTCGCTCAGGCTGGTGCCCGGCAGCAGTCGGGTGGTGGCGCCGGCGGCGATGACGCAGTGGTCGAAGGTGACGACCTCGAATCCGCCGCCGCTCAGCGCGACCTGGAGGGTGTGGTCGTCGACGAAGGTGCCCCAGCCGTCGTACTCGGTGATGCCGTTCTTCTTCATCAGGTAGTGGACGCCCTTGACCCGGCCGTCGGCCACCGAGCGGCTGCGCCGGAAGGCCTCGCCGAAGTCGAAGGTCACCTGGCCCTCGACCTTGATGCCGAAGGTCTTGGCCTCCTTGGTGAAGATGTGGGCGAGCTCGGCGTTGCGCAGCAGGGCCTTGGAGGGGATGCAGCCGACGTTGAGGCAGACGCCGCCCCAGTACTTGGCCTCGATGACCGCGACCTTCAGGCCCAGCTGGGCCGAGCGGACGGCGGCGGTGTAACCGCCGGGGCCCGCGCCCAGGACGACGACGTCGTAGTGCGTGCTCATGTTGCTGACTCCTCCGAGGATGTCACCGTGTCGTGATCTCGGTCCCATGGTGTCAGGACCGGGCTCGGCGCACCCACCGGGTCTCGGCCGATGCGCTCCGCGCGGCACCGTACCGGCCCGGGGCCGGATTTGTCAGTGGCCTCCGCTACGGTGACCGCACCCGTGGCCACCAGGGGCGATGACGGAGGGAGGTCGCGCTTGGCTAGGGCGCGGACGGAGCGGTCGGGTACGGCGGTCGGGTGGGCCCGCCGGGCCGGGAGCGGCGGCGGGCCCACCCGGGCGTCAGGCCGTCACGCCCTGGGAGCGGCCGGCGCTCGTGCCGCCGGCCCCCGCCGCGTCGGTGCCGGGCGCCGCCTTCGCGGCCGGGCGCTGGGCCGGGACGGGCCGGCGGAGCGAGGAGAGGTCCCAGGCGTAGGTGCCGACGGCGTTCGCGATCACGTCGATGTTGACGTCGAAGGCGCCCATGTCGATGTTGCCCAGGTCGTCGCAGGCCTTGTGGTAGCACGGGTCGTAGGCGACGCCGGCCGTGCCTCCGTAACGGGCCTCCTGCTCCGGGGACTTGACCTTCTCGGCGCCGGTGTCGGTGCCGCCGGCCGGGATGCCCGCGTCGATGAACGGACCGTAGTCGGAGCGGCCGTCGAAGGCGGTCGGGTCGTGCGGCAGGCCCCGGCCGTCCAGATAGCCGTTGATGTCCCGCTCCAGCTGCGCCGAGCCCTCGGGGCCCGCCTCGCCGCCGAGGCTGCCGGAGCCGTTGTAGACGAACTGCGCGTAGTTGGGGGATGCGATCATGTCGAAGTTGAGGTAGAGACCGATCTGCTTCTTCTCCGCGTCGGAGAGGGAGTTCACGTATTTCTCGGCACCCTTGAGGCCGAACTCCTCGGCCGACCACCAGGCGAACCTGACCTTGTTCTTCACCGGGTGGGCACTGAGGTTCTTCGCGACCTCCAGGATGCCGGCCGAGCCGGAGCCGTTGTCGTTGATGCCCGGCCCCTCGGGGACGGAGTCGAGGTGCGCGCCGACCATCACGGTGTGGTCGGGGTCGCCGCCGCGGGTCTCGGCGAGCACGTTCCAGGTCTTGCGCGGCTCCATGAAGGTGCGGATGTCCAGGTTCACCCGGACGGGCCCGGCGGCTGCCTCGGCGGCCAGGGCCTCGCCCGCGGCCCTGGTGATCCCGCCGGTCGGGATCCTCCCGGCGGTCGGCTCGCCGAGCGTCCCGTTGAGGTTCCCGTCGGTGTTGTTGTAGATGATCGCGCCGGTCGCGCCCACGGCGGCCGCGGCGGCCTGCTTCTCGGCGAAGCTGCACCCGCCGCGCCGGATCAGGGCGATCTTGCCGGTGAAAGCGCCCGCCGGGTAGTCGGCGGGCGTGCAGCCGGTGGTGGCGCCGACCGGAGCGACCGCCAGGTCCGCGGCCAGCCCCGCCTCCGGGCCGCTCACCGAGTAGGTCATGGCGATCACCGGCACCGACTCGGCCTGCGGGGAGATCACGTCGAGGCGCTCGGAGCGGGCCTCGAAGAACGTGTAGACGAACTCCTGCTTGGACACCTTGAGTCCGGCCCGCCGGGCCTGCTCGTAGACGTACTGCGCGGACTGGTCGTGTCCCGTCGAACCGGCCACCCGGGTACCGCCGTTGCGGTCCGCGATCAGCTGGAGCGCGGCCAGCGTGGCCCGGGCGTCCCGGGCGCTGCTCGTCTGGACCAGCCGGGAGGCCAGCTTGGCGCCCTTGCGCGCCGGGTCCGGGTCGGCCGAGGCGGTGCCCGCGCCGGCCAGCAGCAGCGGGGTGACCAGAGAGGCGACGGTCAGGGCGGCGCCCGCGCCACGCCGGGTGACGGCGATTCGCGGGCGCCCTGGGGAGGCGGTGCGGTCGAGCGGGGTGGAACGGTCGAGCGGGGAGGTGGGGCGACGGGTGCGCAGCATCAAGGCAGCTCCTTCCGACGGGCCGTGAGGTCACGATTGGACATGATCGGAATCGCGTTGCCAAGCCTTTACGCACACCCGCGGGATGCGGTCCGCGGCGCGCGCGGCGATATTGGAGGAGTGGGGGCGTCTCATCCAGGAGTGTGACCAGATGTCCATGATGGATAAGCTCAAGAACCTGCTGAAGGGCCACGAGGAGCAGGCCGACAAGGCCGTCGACAGGGCGGGCGACACCGTCGACCAGCGCACCCAGGGCAAGTACAGCGGTCAGGTGGACGCCGCCCAGGAGCAGCTGAAGAACCAGTTCCGCGACCAGCCGCCGTCCCAGCAGTAGCGGGCAGCGGCAGCGGGATCCGTGAGGCGCCGCACCCGGCGCCGTCCGACCGGCTCACCGCCCCGGTCCGGCCGCCCGGCCGGGCCGGGGTCAGCCTTGCCGGGGTTCAGCCCTTCCGGGGTTCAGCCCTGCCGGGCCCGGGGGCCGCCGGGCCGGGGCGGTCGTGGACGCCTTCCCGGTCGTGGCCGCTCTTCTCGGCGTCGTCGTTCGCACCGCCGTCGTTCGCCCCGCCGTTCTCACCGCGGTTCGCGCCGCAGTTCTCGCAGGGCCCCGGGCCGGATCGCTCGCGCAGCCGCCCGCACTCCGGGCACACCCGGTCCAGCCAGCAGGCCGGCTCGCCGCCTTCGTCCATACGGCCGATTCTGTCCGGAGCACTCCCGGGTGCGCGAGTAGACACTGTCTACGCCGCCTGGTAGACAGTGTCTATGACCGAACAGGAACGGGACCTGCGGGCCCGGCTGGTGGCGGCGGGCGTCGAGTTGGTGGCCGAGGGCGGCGTCCAGGCGCTCGGCCTGCGCGAGATCGCCCGCCGCGCCGGGGTCTCGCACGGCGCGCCCCGCCGCTACTTCCCCACCCACCGCGAGCTGCTCGGGGCCGTCGCCCAGCAGGGCTTCGGCAGGCTCACCGACACCCTCGCGGGCGCCGACGCCCTCTCCGCCACCACCGGCGCCGACGCGCGCACCCGTCTCGACGCGCTCGCCCGCGCCTACCTGGGCTTCGCGGCCGCCAACCCCGGCATGTTCGAGCTGATGTTCCGTCACGACCTGCTGGAGGGCAGCGGCGTCGAACTGCGCCGCACCACCGTGCCGCTGTTCCTGACCTTCGTCGGACTGGTCTCCGAGGTGCTCCCGCAGTCCGACGATCCGGCCGCCGCCACCGCCGCCCTCTGGTCCAACCTGCACGGCCTCGCCCAGCTGCGGACCTGGGGCAGCCTGCGGCTCATCACCGGCGACGACTCCGTCGAGCCGCTGCTGCGCGTCACGCTCGACGCCCACCTCGGCCCGGCCGCCCGGTGAGGCCGCAGCACCGCCGGGGGCTCGCCCTGACCGCGAGCATCACCGGGGCCATCCTGGTCGCCGTCGACGGCACCGCGCTGACCGTCGCCCGGCCCGCCCTCCAGCACGACCTGCACGCCTCGGTCGCGGCCGTCCAGTGGGCCAGCACCGGCTACCTGGTCACCGTCGCCGCCCTGCTGGTCTTCGCGGGCCGGCTGGGCGACCGCTACGGGCACCGGCGGGTCTTCACGCTCGGCGTCGCCGGCTTCGCCGCCAGCTCGCTCGGGATCGCCCTGGCTCCCGGTATCGGCTGGGTCGTCGCGCTGCGCGTCCTCCAGGGCGTGGCGGGCGCGCTGCTGCAACCGGCCACCCTCGGCATGCTGCGCGCCGCCTGGCCCGCCGACCGGCTCTCCGGGCCGATCGCGATCCGCACCGCCGCCATCGGGCTCGCGGCGGCGGCCGGGCCGCTGGTCGGCGGGGCGCTGACCGCCCACTTCGGCTGGCGGTCGGTCTTCGTGCTGGGCCTGCTGCCCGCCGCGGCCGCCCTCCTGGCGGCCCTCGCGGTGCCGACCGGGCCGGTGCCGACGGGGCCGGAGTCGCCCGGGCAGGAGTCGCCCGGGACCGGTCGGGCGGAGGCCGGCGCCCGTGGCTCCGGGCTCGACCTGCCCGGCGCGGCGCTGCTCGCGCTCGCGCTGGCCTGTGTGGTGCAGAGCCTGGTGGCGCTGCCGGAGGCCGGCTGGTCGGCCGGACCGCTGCTCGGCCTCGCCGCGGCCGGGGGCCTCGCCCTGGTCCTGGTCCGGCACGAACGCCGGACCGCCGACCCGCTGCTGCCGCCCGCGCTGCTGCGTTCGGCGGCGGTCGCACCGCCGCTCGTCGTCCTGCTCGCGGCCTCGGCGGCGCTCCAGGGCGCGCTCTTCCCGGCCGTCTACTACCTCCAGGACGTGCTCGGGCTCGACCCCTTGCAGAGCGCCCTGCGGGCGGTGCCGCTCGCGGCGGCGATGATCCTCGCGGCGACCGGCTCCCCCTGGCTGGCGAAGCGCCACGGCGAACGGGCGGTGGTGCTGTCGGGGATGGCGCTGGTCACCGCGGGGGCGCTGCTCACCGCCGGGCTCGGGCCCGACTCCGGGACGGTCGCGATCGGCGGCTGCTTCGCGCTGCTCGGCACCGGCTTCGGCGCGGTGATGGCCACCGCCACCGCGGTGCTGGTCCGGGGCGCGTCCGCCGGCCGGGCCGGGGTCGCGGGCGGCCTGCAGCAGACCGTGCTGAACATCGGGCCGGCGCTGGGCATCGCCCTGGCCACCACCGCCGCCGGCCGTACGGATCCCGGCGCGGCGCTCGCGCCTGCGGCGCTGGCCATGGCGGCGGTGGCCGGCGCCGGGACGCTGCTCGCCGCGCGGCTGCCCGGCCGGGCGGCGGCGACCGGCCGGACGGCCGGTCAAGCCGGTCAGGCCGGTCAGGCCGGTCAGGCCGGTCAGGCCGGTCAGGCCGGTCAGGCCGTGCCCGGACGGCCGGGGTCCGTCGATCGTCCGTGAGCAACGGACCTGCCGTCCGGCCCCGGTGACGCCGCCGACCGCACCTCCGCCCGCCGGTCCAGCGGCGCCTCGGTCGTCCGCGGTGGGTCCAGCCGGTTACCGTCCGCGCGGTACACCGGCGGGGCCCTCCGGCCGACGAATACCCGCTGGTGCCGGTGGCGTTCGACCTCGGCGAGGTGCCGCACCCCGGCGCAGCCAGGTCATCGTGGACGGCGGGCGGAGGCCGGGCCTTCCGGGGCGGGCGTGGCCCGTTGGAGGTCCGACCGGCTCTCCGGCGTGGCGCGTTCAGGCGCGTGCGCGGGCGGGGTCGGTCGGCCGCCCGGGCCGGGTGCCATCGGCCCGACTCCGGCCCGCCGCTCTGCTCGCCCCGCTCTCCCCGCTCGAACTCCGCGCCCGTGTCAGAGTGATGATCAACGCGAGCTGGACGGCGGCGCCCACGGCCGGTCCGAGCCACACGCCCGTCACGCCCATCGGCCCGGACAGGGCTGCCGAGGCGGCGAGTTGGGCACCGAGCCCGAGCAGGACGGACACCACCAGCGGTCGGCCTACGCCCGCCGCCTGGTGCACCCCGCCGACGGCCACCACCAGGGCGTACGGCAGCAGGTAGAGCGCCGCCGCGCGCAGGAAGCCCACGGACTGCGCGGCCACCGCCCGGTCCGCCGTGAACAGCGCGGTCAGCGGGCCGGCGAGCGTCGCGGACAGCACCGCCGCCACCGCGCCGAGCAGTGCGGCCAGGCGGGCGGTGGCGCGCCGCAGGGTGCCCAGCGCGGCGCCCTCCCCCGCGCCGGTCAGCCGGGCGGCCTCGATCGCCGCGGCCTGGCGCAGGGCGTAGAAGGCCATGGTGACGACCAGCAGGACGCGGTAGCCGACGCCGTAACCGGCCACCGCCGCGACGCCGAAGCCCGCGACCAGGGCGAGTTGGGCGGTTCCGACGGCCATCCGGGCGGTGAAGTCCAGGCCGAACGGCGCGCCCGCGCGCAGGATCCGGGCCGCCGCCGGGCCCACTCCCCCGGTTTCGCCGACGGCCTGCTGCCGCGGCTGCCCGCGGTGCCGGCGTCGCCGCAGTCGCAGGGTGGCGGCGAGGGCGATCGCCCGGGAGAGGGCCAGGGCGAGTGCCGCACCCGGCACGCCGAGGGCGGGCAGCGGCCCGGGGCCGAGGATGAGCAGCGGGTCGAGGAGGAGCAGCAGGGCGTTGGAGAGCAGGGCGATCCGCATCGGCGTGCGGGTGTCGCCCGCGCCCTTGAACAGTTCGTCGGCGACGCGCTGGCCGAAGAAGAGCGCGAAGGCCGGGAACGCGACGGTGAGGTACTCGGCGGCCTGCGCGGCGGCCTCGCCGTCCAGGAAGGCGCCGGCCAGCCGGTCGCGCAGCAGGAAGCCGGGGACGGCGAGCAGCACGCTACCCGTGACGCAGAGCCGGCGGGCCGCCCGGACGGTGCGGGCGGCGTCGGCGTGGTCGCCCGCGCCGAGGGCGTGGGAGAGCCGGACACTGGTGCCGGAGCCGACCACCAGCACCAGTCCGAGCAGCAGGTTCTCGACGGTGCCGGCCAGCGTCACGGCGGCGACCGCGGCTCCGCCGAGTCCGGCCACCCAGAGGGTGCCGATCACCGAGGCGACCACCCCCGACAGCAGCTCCGCGTACACCGGTACCGCCAACGCCGTGAGTCGGCGCACCTGCCCCCGCATGATGTCTCCCCTTCGCGCCCGTGGCGCTCTCGCCTCGTGGGTGTCCTCGGCTTGGCCTGGCTTGGCTTGGCCTGGCTTGCCGCGACTCGGCCTGGCTCGGCCTGCGACCTGCCTCGAATAGAGATACATCGTTTCGAGGCACATCGACAAGAGGTAACATGAGCGCTCCTGCAGGCGCACTCCGACCGAAGGGCTCCAGCCGTGTTGACGCTCGCGATCCTCGGCTTCCTGTACGACCAGCCGCTGCACGGCTACGAGCTCAAGTCCCGGATCACCGGGCTGACCGGCCACGTCCGGCCGGTGAGCGACGGCGCGCTCTACCCCGCCATCGCCCGGCTGGAGAAGGCCGGACTGCTGCACCGCCGCACCGAACCGGGCAGCGGCGCGGCGCCGCGGCAGACGCTGGAGCTGACGGCGCAGGGACGGGCCGAGCTGCTGCGCCGGCTGGCCGATCCGGAGCAGGCCGAGATCACCGACCAGATCCGCTTCTTCACCGTCACCACCTTCCTGCACCACCTCGCCGATCCGCCCGGGCAGGCCGCCGTCCTCCGCCGCCGACTGGACTTCCTGGACGCGCCGAGCAGCTTCTTCTACGACGGAGCGGGGCAGCCGGTGACCGCCGAGCGCGAGCCGAACCCCTTCCGGCGCGGGATGCTGCTGGTCGCCCGGGCCTCCACGGCGGCCGAGCGGGCCTGGCTGACCGACACCATCGCGGAGCTCGAACGACCGTCGGGGTGAACCGCCCGGAGACCCTCCACGCGCCGACGGTTTCCCAGCCCTCGGAACGCTAGGCCGACCAGGCGAATCGAGAGCGGAAACGAAGGTCCGCGCCCCTGCCGAACAGCAGGGCGACGAATCGGATTCGGGCCGCCGCACACCTGGTTCGCTCCGGCCCCGGCGTCGCTAAGATGATCCGCCTCACGTCCTCGGCATCCCCCTCCGCGACGTGACCCGCCACCGCGCCCCGCCGTCCCCCTGGAGGCCGCCGTGCCCGTTCCCGAGACCGCGGCCGAGGCCGCGACCCCCTCCGCGCCGCTGAAGCGGGACGACATCCCCGGCTGGTTCTTCAGCCTCGACCGGGCCGCCTTCAGCCACCTGCTGGCCGCCCAGAGCGCGGCCGGCGTCACCGGCGACATCCTGGAGCTCGGCAGCTACCTGGGCCGCAGCGCGGTCCTGCTCGGCGACCACCTGCGGCCGGGCGAGCGGCTGACGGTCTGCGACCTGTTCGACTCCGAGGCGGGCGACGCCGAGAACGCCGCCGAGATGGACATGTCCTACCGCAGGACCCTCACCCGCAGCGCCTTCGAGGCCAACTACCTCGCCTTCCACCGCGAGCTGCCCGAGATAGTGCAGGCCCCCACCTCGGTCCTGGCCGACGGCCGCATCCGGGCGGACAGCTGCCGCTTCGTCCACATCGACGCCTCCCACCTCTACGAGCACGTCGCCGGGGACATCGCCGTGGCCCGCGCCGCGCTCGCCGGGAACGGCCTGGTCGCCCTGGACGACTACCGCTCCGAGCACACCCCGGGCGTCTCCGCCGCGGTCTGGGAAGCGGTCTTCACCGGCGGGCTGCGGCCGGTCCTGCTCACCCCGATGAAGTTCTACGGCACCTGGGGCGACGCCGCGGCCCCCCAGGCGGTCCTGCGGGAGCGCGACTGGCGGGCCGAGGGGTACACCATCGACGAGGACACCATCGCCGGCGCCCGGGTGCTGCGCCTCAACTACCAGGTCAAGGCCCCGGTCCAGCGCTCCACACCGCGCCGGATCGCGCTGGAGCTGCTGCCCCCGGTCGCGACCAAGGCCACCCGCCGGATGCTCCGGACGCTGCGCGAGCGCCGCGCCGCGCCCCCGGTACCGAGCGCCTGACCCCTCGTCGGCGCCCGTCCCGCACGCGTCCCGTGCGGGACGGGCGCCGACGCCGTCCTCGCCCCGCACGCCCGGCGCACCCGCGCGCCTGCGGGTGCGCCGGGCCGCGCACCCCTGCCCGATCGCCGTTCCGCCGCCGAGTAGCCGCCGAGTCACCTTGTCGGCCGATAACCATATTTCGGGGCTTTCTTATTGTCTCTGCCGTTTCACCCTAACGAGGGAACCTCCTTTAAAGATTTGCCCACGGAACATTAAAGGGCGCATAGTGATGACACCTCAGTTCGGTCTGATGAACACCAAGTTCAGGCAAAGTCATCCCCAGCAAGGAGAAGACCTTGTTCCACGGAAACACGGCATCGGACAGCCCCGGGCAGCGGCTGCGCGCGGAGATCGCGGGCCCGGGGACCACGCCGTTGATCGGCGTCTACGACATGTACTCGGCCTCCATCGCGGCCGAGCACTACGACGGCATGTTCGTCTCCGGCTTCGGCTTCGCGGCCTCCTACTACGGGCTGCCCGACATCGGCTTCATCGCCTGGCCCGACATGGTGGGCTTCGTCGAGCGGCTGCGCGGGGCCTTCCCCCGGCACCACCTGCTGGTCGACATCGACGACGGCTACGTCGATCCGGAGGTGGCCTGCCACGTCGTGCGCAGGCTCGAACGGATCGGCGCGTCGGGCGTGATCCTGGAGGACCAGAAGCGGCCGCGCCGCTGCGGGCACGCGGACGGCAAGATCGTGCTCCCGCTGGAGGAGTACCTGGAGAAACTGGAGCTCGTCCTCGACAACCGGACGGACCTGGTGGTGGTCGCGCGCACCGACGCCACCGAGGAGGACGACATCCTGCGCCGCGCCCGGGCGCTCGCCGCCACCGACGCCGACGTGGTGCTGGTGGACGGCGTGCGCAGCGAGGAGTGGATCCGCCGGATCCGCCGGGTGGTCGGCGACAAGCCGCTGCTGTTCAACCAGATCGCGGGCGGCAAGTCGCCCCGGCTGTCGCTCTCGGAGCTGTCGGACCTGGGAGTGGACGTGGCCATCTACAGCACGCCGTGCCTGTTCGCCGCGCACCGGGCGATGGACGAGGCGCTGGCCGGGCTGAAGGACGCCGACGGGCGGCTGCCGGCTCCGGCCGGTGGCCGGGGCCAGGTCGGGGTGCGGGAGTCCACCGAGTTGCTGGAGCGGAACATCTCGCGCTCCCGCGGGCTGATGGCGGTGACGGCGTGAGCGCCGGGCTGCGCGGGCCCGCCCCGCCCTCACCGGCCGCCGCCCTGCGGGCCACCGCCCTGGGGCTGGCCGTGGCCTGCGCGCTGCTCGCGGCCGCTGCGGCGCCCGCGGCGGCCGGCGGCTCGCTGATCACGGTCGTGGACAACTCGCACGCCGACTCCTGGCTGGAGGTCGACCGCACGGCCAACCTCCAGAACGGCAGCGGTTCGGCGGGCAGCGACCACGACGGCGCCGGCTCGCTGGTGGGCGGTCTGCTCGGGCCGGGTTCCTCCTCCGGGCCCTCGCTCCGCCCGGCGACGGGAGGCGGCCCGTGACCGACCGCCTGGCGCGCCCGGAGCAGCCACCAGGGCTCCGGGCGCGCGGGGAGCGGGCGCCCGGGGAGCAGTCATCCGGGGGTCAGATGTCCGGGCCCGGCGCCCGGGCGCATCGCGGTCCCGGGCCCCGGCCCCGCGGGCTGCTGCCGCGCTGGCTGGACCCGTACATGGCGGCGCTGGCCGGGACGGTCGGGCTGGCCGCGCTGTTCCCGGCCTCGGGCACCTCGGCGCGGGTCGCCGGGGTGGGCTGCGACGTCGCGGTAGCGTTGCTGTTCTTCCTCTACGGCGCCCGGCTCTCCACCCGCGAGACGCTGGCCGGGCTGCGCCACCTGCGGTTGCACGGGCTGGTACTGGCCGCCACCTTCGTCCTCTTCCCGCTGCTCGGCGTGGCGACGGCGCTGCTCACGCCCGTCCCGCTGACCGGGCAGTTGCAGACCGGGGTGCTGTTCCTCTGTCTGGTGCCCTCGACGGTGCAGTCCTCGGTGGCGCTCACCGGCGCCGCCGGGGGCAACGTCCCGGCGGCGATCTGCGCGGGCACCTACTCCAGCCTCGCCGGCCTGCTGCTGACGCCGCTGCTGGCCGCCTGGCTGCTGGGTTCGCACACCCAGCTGGCCGCCGACGGGCTGCTGCGGATCGGTCTCCAGTTGCTCGCGCCGTTCCTGCTCGGGCAGTTGCTGCGGCCGTGGCTCGGCGGTCCGCTGTCCCGGCACAAACGGGTGCTCACCCCGGTGGACCGCGGCTCGATCCTGCTGGTCGTCTACACGGCGTTCAGCGCGGCGATGTCCCAGGGCATCTGGGGTCTGGCCACCCCCCTCGCACTGCTCGGGCTGCTCGCGGTCCTGCTCGCCCTGCTGGCCGCCGCCCTGGCGGCCACCGGGCTCGGCGCGCGGCTGCTGGGGCTCGACCGGGCGGCCGCCATCGCGGCGGTGCTGTGCGGGTCGCAGAAGAGCCTGGCCAACGGGCTGCCGATGGCCACCGTCCTGTTCGGGGCCCAAGCCGGGCTGATGGTGCTGCCGCTGATGCTCTACCACCAGCTCCAGCTGATCGTCGGCACCGTCCTGGCCGGCCGCTGGTCGCGGGCGCCCTCGGCCGATGGAGCGCCCGACCCGGCGCCGGCCGCGCTCACCGGTCCGGGCGCTCCGCCGGCGCCCGGCTGATCCTCAGGCGCAGCCCGGCCAGGGCCGCGGGTCGGCCGCCGCCCTCAGCCCCCTTCGGCAGGAGTGCTGAGGGCGGTGGCCGGGAGGATGAGCAGTTGCCCGGTGCAGGGCAGGGCGGAGCAGATCCTCCCGTGGGCGGCGTCCCGCCGCACGGCGGTGCCGCCCGGGACGAAGAACGGGGCCGTCATCGGACGTAGTAGGCCCGGTTGTGGGCGGCGACCGGCGGGGACTGGTAGGTCCAGACCCCGGCGGCCGGGGCTTCGGCAATCAGGTGGGCGAGGTCTCGAGCGGACTCCTCGGCGGGGTTGCCGAGGTCGAGCCGGACGCGCTCGGCGGTGCGGTCGTCCAGGGCGTAGTAGCGGTAGGGCTGGTAGACGTTGAGCGGTGCGGCCAGCAGCTTGCCCTCGTCGTCGGTGGCGTAGCCGGTGATCGGGGTGTTGTTGACCGGCTCGGGGGTGAGGCCGACCAGGCTGACGTCCAGGGCGAGGAGTTCCTCGTCGTGGCGGCTCAGTCCGTCCTCCCCCAGGGTGGCCCGGCGGCAGGAGACCGACCAGCGTTCGCGCGCCTCGGGCGCGTTGAGGGAGGGCAGGGCGGTCTCGAACCACCCCGGGTGCCTGGGCTCGGCGTACAGCCGGCGCCCGGCGTCGATGGCGAGCGGGTTGTCGCAGAGCACGTGCAGCCGGGCGCTGCCGAGTAACTTGGTCTGGTCCCAGCCCCGGGCGTACTGGCCGTAGTCGACCACCGGCATCCGCTCCTCGGCGAAGACCGGGTGGGCGATCAGGTTGATCTCCAGCTCCTGGGTGATGCCGCCGCCGTCCGGGTACTGGGCGAAGTACAGCCGGTAGTTGAGCGAGACGCAGGCCCCGCCGTCGAAGGCCGCGACGGTCAACCCGGGGTGGCGCTTGGCGAGCAGTCCGCGCGCCCGGCCGTGGTCGACCAGGTAGTCGACGCCGATGGTGTGCAGCGCGCCGTAGTGGAAGGGCAAGTGGTACGGCTCCGGGACGGGCGGTAGTGGCAGGCCGGTCATGAGGGCTCCATGAGGTCTTGCGTGGCCCCGGAGGGCCGGAGGTGGCTGATGTGGCTGCGCCTTCAGGGGCTCCCTCGACGTGGCCGTTCGGCTCTCCGAGCGCCCTGACCCCTGGCCCCCGACCGCTGAGTGAGATCCGCGTTCCGGCCGCTGCTCATGGAGCTGACGGCGGAGTGTTCCCCAGGCCGACGCGTGCCGGTTCGGCGTGCGTCCCGCCGGGCGTTCAGCTGCCCTCGCCGGCGGTGTCCGGTGCGGCGGCGCCGGGAGGGGCGGCGCGGAAGGTCCGCCAGACCAGTCCTTGGTCACGGGCGCGGGCGGAGGAGGGCGCCTCGCCGGGCCAGGCGCCGACGTACCAGAGGTGGACCAAGGCGTGCCCGTCGCGCACCCGGTGGGCCAGCGTGGTGCGGTGGTGCTCGTCCGCCATCCCGGTGGAGCGCAGCTCGGGCACGTCGAAGCCGGTCAGCTCGGCGCAGACGCGCAGGAACTCGTCCAGGTCGGCCAGGGCGTCGACGTACCTGTTGGCGACGGGGTCCCAGCGCTCCGCCAGGTCGTAGTCGGCCGGGCGGTCGTCGGACACGGGCACGCGGGCACCCCCATGATCGGCAACGGGCGGCCGAGGCATGACAGGCCGTTCGGCACGGTGGTCCGTACGGCGCGACAGGCCCCACAACACGGCGGGCCCGGAGCGTCGGTCTCCGCCGAACGGTCCGGCCTGCCACCGCGATCCTGCCGCCCACCACCACCCCCGGAAACGCGTTGCGCGAATCTGCCCGGACTTCGTCGGCCCCTGCCCGGCCAGCCTCCCACTGTGGTCACCCGGCGTCCGTTTCCGGTCGGCCCAGTGCCCGGACCCCAGCCAGGACGTCCAGGCCCAGTTCCGGGTCGGCGTCCTCGGGCAGGCTGACGGACAGCCGGGTGACCAGGCCCGTGTACCGGCGGTGGATCTCCCGGGCGACCTCCTCGACCGGACCGCAGACCGCGAAGGCGTCGAACACCTCGTCGTCGATCAGGGCGGCCATCTCCGCCCAGCGCCCGCGCACCGAGTGGGCGTGCAGCTCCTCCTGGAGCCCCTCCCAGCCGTGCTGCGCCAGCACCGGGCGGTAGGCCGGCGTGGAGGCGTAGAACGCCAGCCGCTCCCGGGTGGCCGCCCGGTTGGCCGCCAACTCCTCCTCGGTGCGGCCGGTGGCGGTGAGCACGTTGCCGACGATCTCGAACGGCCGCTCCGTCCACCCGGCCCCCTCCGCCTCGGCCCGGGCCCGCTCCTCGGTCAGTCCGGGCAGCACCTGCTCGGTCAGGTAGGCAGTGGAGGTGAACGGGTGGCTCAGGAAGCCGTCGGCCACCGCCCCGGCGGTCCTGGTCATCAGCGGCCCGACGCCGGCCAGCAGGATGCGCGGCACCCCGGACGGGACCGGGTCCGGCGAGAACACCGGCGTCATCACCGTGTGGGTGTAGAACTCCCCCCGGAAGCGCAGCCGTTCACCGGTCTGCCAGCTGTGCCAGATCGCCCGCACCGCGTGGACGTACTCGCGCATCCGGGCGGCCGGGCGGTCCCAGGGCATCCCGAAGCGCTTCTCGATGTGCGGCTTGACCTGCGAGCCCAGTCCGATGACGGCCCGTCCGCCGGAGGCCGCGTGCAGCCCCCAGGCCTGGTAGGCGAGCGTCATCGGGGTCCGGGCGAAGGCCACCGCGATGCCGGTGGCCAGTTCGATCGACGCGGTGCGGTCGGCCGCCCGGGCGAGCTGGAGGAACGGGTCGTACGCGGTCTCGGCGACCACCAGCCGGTCCATGCCCCGGCGTTCGGCCCGCTCGGCGGCGTCCAGGATGCCCGCCGGGTGTCCTGAGGCGGTGGCGTCGAGGCGGAGGGCGGCGGGTCGGTCCATGGCGGTGCTCCTGGTCGCGGGCGGCGGTGTCACCCGGGTAGCCTGCCATGCCCCGGTACCGCGAACAGCCGGTCCAGGTGCCGGTCGACGGCGGTGAGGACGGCGGCGGGCTCGACCACGCCCAGCTCCAGCAGGGTGGTGAACCCGGTGAGCGCGAGCAGCAGGTCGGTCTCCACCACCGGGTCGCGGTCGGCCGCCAGGTACCCGTCCGCGACGGCCTGCCGGACCACCTGCTCGACCATCGCCCGCCCCTGGAGCAGGCCGCCGCGCGCCCGCGCGTGGACCTCCTCGTCGTGCAGCGCCTCCAGCACGTAGGCGGCGCTCATCCGGCTGGTCGCCCGTGCGTCGGCGTGCAGCGGCAGCAGTTCGACCAGCATCACCCGCAGCACCTCGCGCGGGTGCGGCCGTTCACCGAGCGCCGCCATCGCCCGGCCGACCCGCAGCCCGCTCTGCTCGCCGGCGAAGTCCATCGCGAAGGCGAGCATCTGCGCCCGGGAGCCGAAGTAGTGCTGGAGCTGCCCGAGCGAGATGCCGGCCTCCTGCGCGACCTCGCGCATCGTCAGGTGCGTGGCGCCGCGCCGCTCCACGACCCGCCACAGCGCGCGGGCGATCGTCTCCCGGCGTTCCCGGTGGTCGACCTGCTTCGGCATGGACGGCGGCTCCTCGGACTCGCTCCGCGCGGTGGCGGACTCTTTTCCATACGCTTGACATAATACATCTGACCTATAACGTGGGAAGCCTTCCGAGGGAGGAGCGTCCCCATGTCAGAGCAACCCGTCGTCCGCACCACCGAGGGGCTCGTCCGCGGCCGCTGGGAGCCGCGGCGCGGCCAGGACCAGCGGAGCGGCCAGGAGCAGCGGCAACCGGAACGGCAGCGGGAGGGCCGGGATCTCGCGGTCTTCCGCGGCCTCCGCTACGCCCAGCCGCCCGTCGGGGCGCTGCGCTTCGCCGCCCCGGTCGAGCCCGAGTCCTGGGACGGCGTCCGCGAGGCGGCCGCCTTCGGGCCCGTCGTCCCGCAGTCCGGGCCGATGCCCACCGGGGCCGGCCAGGCCTCCGAGGACACCGACTGGCTGACGCTCAACGTCTGCACGCCCGATCCGGGCACGGCCGGGCTGCCGGTCCTGGTGTGGATCCACGGCGGCGGCTACATGTCCGGGGCCTCCGCCGACCCGCTGTACGACCCGACCGCCCTGGCCTCCGCCGGGCTGGTCGTGGTGACCGTCAACTACCGCGTGGGCGCCGAGGGCTTCGCGCTGCTGGAGGGTGCCCCGGCCAACCGGGCCTTCCTGGACCAGGTCGCCGCCCTGCGCTGGGTGCGGCGCAACATCGCCCGGTTCGGCGGGGACCCGGACCTGGTGACCGTCGCCGGGCAGTCCGCGGGCGCCGGGTCGGTCGCCGCCCTGCTGGTGATGGACGCGGCCCGCGGCCTGTTCCGGCGGGCCGTGGCCCACAGCGTGCCGGGCACCCACTGCACCCCCGCGCTGGCCGCCGAGGTCACCGCCGAGCTCGCGAAGCTGGTCGGCGCGGCCCCCACCGCCGCCGCGCTGGCCGAGGTGCACCCGTGGCGCCTGGCCTCGGCGGTCACCGAGCTCGGCGCCGCGCTGCCGGAGCACCTCGCGCGCTGGGGCCGGCTGGCGCAGAGCGGCATCGCCACCGTCCCGGTGGTCGACGGAGAGGTGCTGCCCGGCTCGCCGTGGTCGGCGCTCACCGACGGCGTCGAACTGCTGGTCGGCCACACCCGGGACGAGTTCCGGCCGTTCAGCGTCCTCAGCGGCCGGCACGGCAGCTTCACCGAGGAGGAGGCCCGGCTCGCGCTGCAGCTGTCCGCCCCGCCGCCGGACGGGCCGGACGCCTACCGGACCGCCTTCCCGGGGGCGACGCCGTCCGAGCTCCTCGAGGCCGTCAACTCCGACGCCCTGTTCCGGGTGCCGTCCCTGCGCCTGGCCGAGGCCAACGCGGCGGCCGGCGGCACCTCGTACCTCTTCGAGCTCGCGCTGACCGCCCCCGCCCTCGGCGGCGTCTTCGGCGCCTGCCACGGTCTCGACGTGCCGCTGGCCTTCGGCAGCCTGGACAGTCCGATGGCGCGGCAGGTCCTCGGCGACCAGCCGCCGGAGGAGGTGGTCCGGCTCTCGGCGGAACTGCGGGAGGCCTGGGTCCGGTTCGCCACCACCGGCGACCCGGGGTGGCCCGCCTTCGATCCGGACGGGCAGCTCACCCGGGTCCTGGACGCCCGCTCGGAGACCGTCCGCTACCCGGAGCAGGCCACCCGCCGGATCTGGGCCGGGCACCCGCTCACCGCCTACGACCTGCGCTGACGGCGGTCGCGCGGCAGGGGCGCGCGCGTCGGCGGCCCTGCCGGCTCGGACGGCAATCCCTGACGGGCGGGCGACGGGACCAACCCCGCGTCGCCCGCCCGTCCGGGAGCAGCCGTCGCCCGCCCGTCGGATGGAGCCGTCGCCCGGCCGCTACGAGGCCGAGGCGTTCAGCAGCTTCAGCAGCTCGGTGGCCACCAGGGCCGAGGACGCCGGGTTCTGACCGGTCACCAGGTTGCGGTCGACGACCGAGTGCGGCGCCCAGGGCTCGCCCTCCTCGAAGTCCACGCCCAGCTCGACCAGCCGGTCCTGGAGCAGCCACGGCGCCCGGTCGGCCAGGCCGGCCTGGGTCTCCTCGGCGTTGGTGAAGCCGGTCACCCGGTACCCGGCGAAGGGCGAGCCGCCGTCCTCGGACCGCGCGGCGAGCAGCGCGGCCGGGCCGTGGCAGACCACTCCGAGCGGGCGCCCGGATGCGAGCGCCCGGTTGAGCAGCCGGCCGGAGTCGGGGTCGACCGCCAGGTCCTCCATCGGGCCGTGGCCGCCGGGGTAGAACACCACGTCGTAGTCGGCCGGGTCGACCTCGGCCAGCACCAGGGGCTGCCGGAACTCGGCGATCTTCTCCAGCTCCTCGGCCATCGCCGGGTCGGTCAGGCTGGCCCCGTCGGCGACCGGGACGACGCCGGCCGGGGTGGCGACGGTGACCCGGTGGCCGGCCTCGGTGAAGGCGCGGTACGGGACGACCGCCTCCTCCGCCCAGAAGCCGGTCGGGTGCGCGGTGCCGTCGTTCAGGGTCCAGAACCTCGCGCCGGTCAGGACGAACAGGATGTCGGCCATGGGATGTGCCTCCAGGGGTGCCGCGGTCCGTGCCGCGACGGTCCGCCGCGGCGCTCACGGCGTCGACGCTAGACGCGCCCGGCCCGCGCGAACCAATGGGCCACGCGATGCGAGGCATCGGGATCCCGATACCTCACCCGGACCGTCCAGCCATCGGAATCCCGTAGGCTCGTCCGCATGAGCGATCGGCCGACCACCGGCTCCGGCCCGCTGGACCTCAACCAGCTGCGGACCTTCCTCGCCGTGCACCGGGCCGGCTCCTTCACCGCGGCCGGGCACCTGCTGGGCCTGTCGCAGTCCACGGTGACCGCGCAGATCCGGGCGCTGGAGCAGCGGCTCGGCCGGGAGCTGTTCGAACGCCGGGCGCGCGGGGTCAGCCCGCTGCCGTACGCCGACGACCTCGCCACCCGCCTCGCGGTGCCGCTGGACCAGCTCGCGGGTGTCGCCGACGGGCGCGGCGGGGGCGTGCCGGAGCCGGTCCACCTCGCCGGGCCCGCCGAGTTCCTCGGCACCGTCCTGCTGGCGGAGCTGGCCCCGCTGGTCGCGCAGGGCGTCCAGCTGCGGGTGACCGCCGGGCTGACCGACCCGCTGCTGGCGGAGCTGCGGGCCGGGCGGCACGACCTGGTGGTCGCCACCCGGCGTCCGCGCGGCCGGACGCTGCTCGCCGAACCGCTGGCCGACGAGGAGTTCGTCCTGGTCGCGGCCCCGGTCTGGGCCGAGCGGCTGGCCGGCCGCGAGCTGCCCGGCGCGCTGGCCGAGGTCCCGCTGCTCAGCTACGCCGAGGACCTGCCGATCGCCCGCCGCTACTGGCGACACGTGTTCGACCGGCGGCTGCACGCCCGGGCCGCGATCACCGTGCCGGACCTGCGGGCGGTGCTCTCGGCGGTGACCGCGGGCGCGGGCTGGAGCGTGCTGCCCGGCTACCTGTGCCGGGCCGAACTCGCCTCCGGGGCCCTGCGGCTGCTGCACGAGCCGGCCGATCCGCCGATCAACACCGCCTACCTGGTCCGCCGCCCGGCCGGCTCGGCCAACCCGCACGTGGCCCTGGTCCGCGAACGGCTGCTGGCCGCGGCCCGCGCCTGGGGCTGACCGGCCGCGCGCGAGCCCGGGCCCCGTCCTCACACCGCCAGGTCCCGCCGTTCCAGCAGCCGGAAGGCCGCCGCCATCCCGAGCAGCCCCACCCCGAGCAGCACTCCGAAGGCCGCCCACGGGACCCCGCCGTGGCCGAGCACGTCGCCCGGCGCGTAGTAGTGGAACGGGCTGAGGTAGCGCAGCGGCCTGGCCGGGGACCAGGCCAGCGCGACGAAGTTGAGCGCGAAGCCGACCGCGCCGATGGCGACGGCCGCGCCGATCACGTGGGCCCGCCGCCGGCTGAGCGCGGAGATCGCCAGCACCGGTCCGGTCAGGCAGAACGCGAGGGCGCAGCCGAGCAGTCCGGCGGTGAACACCGCGCTCACCGGGACGGCCGCGCGCAGCCGCGCGGAGAACGCCACCCCGAGCGTGAGGGTCAGGGTGGCGGCGGCGTTGAGCAGCACGGTGGCGGCGACCAGGGCGCCGGTCCGCTCGGCGAGCAGCCGGCGGCGGGAGACCGGGCGGGTCATCAGCAGCTCGATGGTGCCGGACTCGACGTCGGCGGCGACGGCGGCGGCGCCCAGCGAGCCGATCACGGTGAGCTGGAGGGCGATCCAGAACGGGTGGGTGAGCCCGGCGCCGAGCAGGCCGGGGTAGCTGGCGATGGAGACGTCGCCGTTGGAGCCGCTGAAGGCCCTGAACGCGCCGGGCGGGTTGCGGCGGGCGCCGAACAGCTCGCCGGACGGGACGGTCCCGGCGATCACCACGATGAGGGTCTCGAAGACGACCATGCCGAAGAGCAGCGAGAGCAGCATCCGGCGGCGCCGGTGCAGGGCGAGCCAGACCAGCGGGAGGCGGGGGTCGACGGTGCCCGGGTTCACGGCCGCCCCTCCGGTTCCGGCCGGCGGCCGCCGCCGGGCGCATCTCCGGCGTCGGCGGGGTCCTCGGTGCCGGGCGGCTCTCCGGCCCCGCCGGGGTCCTCGGCGGGGCCGGACCGGTAGAGGTCGAGGAAGGCCTCGTCCAGGCCGGCCTCCTCCACCGTCAGGTCGGCCACCGGTTGGTCGGCGAGCAGGGTGCGCACCGCCGCGACCACCTCGTCCGGTGGCACCAGCAGCTCGACCGGCCTCGACCGAGACGTCCAGCCCTTCGATGCCGACGGTGTCGCCGTAGCGCTTGGTGAGCGAGCGCAGTTCGATCACCGGGCCGGCCGCGGTGCCCCGGCGGTCCACGGTTCCGTCCGGGTTGCCCGGCATGACGACCTCCTGTGGCGGGTGCGCTTCGGCGACGGCTGCGCTCCGGCGGTGGACCGGTCCGCTGACGGACGCCGGCCCGGTGACGGTTCCGGTCCACTGACGGACGCGGGCCGGTCAACGGTTGCGGTCCCCCGACGGACGCCGTCCGGTGTCGGACGGCGTCCGACATCCAAGCGCGCCCGGCCGGGCGAGTCGAGGGACGCGCCCGGACCGGTGCGGCGAACTCACCCCTTGCACACGCCCAGCGGCACCAGCCGGGCGACCTGCCGGGCGAGGCCGGCGGCCTCGGTGACGGCGGCCACCTCGTCGACGTCCTTGTACGCCTCCGGCGTCTCCTCGGCCAGGGCCCGCCAGGAGGCCGGCCGCACCGCGACCCCCCGCGCCTCCAGCTCGCTCTTCAGCCGCTCGCCGCGCACGGTGCGCAGCGCCTGGTGGCGGCTCAGCACCCGCCCGGCGCCGTGGCAGGCGGAGCGGAAGGCCTCGTTGCCGGGCAGGCCGACCATGACGTACGAGGCGGTGCCCATGGTGCCCGGGACCAGCACCGGCTGCCCGGCCTGCGCCAGGTCGTCGGGCAGGTCGGGGTCGCCGGGCGGCAGCGCCCGGGTGGCGCCCTTGCGGTGCACGCACAGCGTCCGGGGCTCGCCGTCCACCTCGTGGGTCTCCAGCTTGGCGAGGTTGTGCGAGACGTCGTAGACCAGCTCCAGTCCGACGCCGAGCGCGGTGGCGAAGGCCCGGCGGGCCGCTTCGGAGAGCAGCTGCCGGTTGGCCCGGCCGTAGTTGGCGGCGGCGGTCATGGCGCCCAGGTAGGCGCGGCCGCGCGGGGAGTCGACCGGGGTGCAGGCGAGCTGGCGGTCCGGGAGTTCGATGTGGTGGCGGTGCAGCTCGCGGTCCATGGCGCGGACGTGGTCGGTGCAGATCTGGTGGCCGAGGCCGCGCGAGCCGCAGTGGATCATGACGCAGACCTGGCCGGGCCGCAGTCCGAAGGCGGCGGCGGTCGGCGCGTCGTGCACCCGGTCCACGGCCTGCACCTCCAGGAAGTGGTTGGCCGAGCCGAGGCTGCCGACCTGCTGCAGCCCGCGCTCGACGGCCCGGGTGCTCACCTCGCCGGGGGCCGCCCCGGCCAGCACGCCGCGGTCCTCGCAGCGTTCCAGGTCGCGCGGCACGCCGTGGCCGTGCTCCACGGCGTAGCGGGCGCCGCCGAGCAGCAGGTCGTCCAGTTCCTCCGGTCCGGACAGCTGCCACAGGCCGCCGCGGCCCAGGCCGCGCGGGACGGTGCGGTCCAGCAGGTCCATCAGCCGGCCGATCCGTTCCGGGTCGAGTTCGTCCCGGCTGATTCCGGCCGCCAGCAGCCGGACCCCGCAGGAGATGTCGAAGCCGACCCCGCCGGGCGAGACCACCCCGCCCCGCTCGACGTCGGTGGCGGCGACCCCGCCGATCGGGAAGCCGTAGCCCCAGTGGACGTCGGGCATCGCGTAGGAGGCGCGGACGATCCCGGGCAGCGTGGCCACGTTCGCCACCTGCTCCAGCGCCTTGTCCCCGGCGGCCTGCGGCAGCAGCGCACCGTTCGCGAACACCACGCCGGGCACCCGCATCGGCGGGCGCTGCTCGATCCGCCAGCGGTGCCGGCCCGCCTCGACCAGTGCGATCTCCACCTTCGCTCACCCCGTTCCCGCGGCTCCGGTCCGCTGCGCTCGGGCCGGGCTCAGACGTCCACGGTGACCCGGCAGGTCCAGCCGTCCGGCCCGGCGCCGAGGTGCAGGTCGTGCAGGGAGACGGCCTTCGGCACCGCGCCGACCAGTTCGGCCGTGGCGGCGTCGGCCATCCGGAAGCGGACCGTCACCCGGCGGGCGCCGTCCCGGCCCTCGATCGGGCCGACGGCGACCTCCACCGGCAGTTCGCCGTCGGCGTCCATCCGGTAGACGACCTCCTCCAGGACGCCCGCGAGCAGGTCCGGGTGGCTCGCCGCGAGGACGGTGCAGTCGCGCTCGCCGACGGGCCGCGCCTCGGCGAGGTCGGCGAAGCTGCCGACGACGGCCTGCACCAGCTCGCCGATGCAGCCCTCGGCCGTCGGCGCCCAGGCCTCGACCCGCAGGTCGGCCGTGTGCGGCACGCTCCGGTGGCCGCCGGCGGACCGGCCCGCGGGCTGCTGTCCGTCCACGACCGACGCCTCCCGCACCCGTTGCCGTCCCTCCCCTCCAGCGTCGTCCCGCGGACCGCCCGGGGGCAAGTGCGGCCGGCTACTCCGACACGGAGGCCAGGTAGGCGGCGGTCAGCTCGGGGGTGGCCAGCCAGGCGGCGTGGTCGCTCGGCTCGGCGTAGGTGTTGGCGAGCCGGCGGCCGACCTCGGGGTGGTCGGCGGCGGCCGCGAACACGGATTGGACGTGCTCCGGGACGGTCAGCATCGCGGTAGTGAACTCCACGCTGTGACGGGCCTGTTGCTGCCAGAACCGCTCGGCGGTGCGGCACATCCAGTCGGCCGTGAACGGGGCGTCGCCGTGTTCGACGACGGCCCGGTGGTAGGCCTCGGCGGCCCGGGCGGCGTTGTTGGCGCCCTGCCCGGTGATCGGGTCGGTGACCACCACCGCGTCGCCGAGGCCCAGCACGTGGACGGCGTCCACGCCCGAGCCGAGTTCCGCCACCGGGCGCCGGACCACCGGGGTGACCGCGCCGAACAGCCCGGCCCCGGCGTCGGTCGGCTCGGCCTCCGTCCAGAGCTCCGCCTCCCAGGGCAGGTACTCGCCCAACAGCTCGCGGATCCGGGCCAGTTGGACGTCCGGCGGCGGAGCGTCGCCGAACGCGTCCAGCGGACTGCCGGGCAGCGCCTCCCAGAGCAGGACGTCGCAGGGGCCGGAGAGGGTGAGCGCCGGCTGCAGGTACAGCTCGGCGAGGCCGGGCAGGGCGTTCATCCGGGCCCTCGGCCCGGCGGCCGGGTCCGGCGAGCCGACGCCGTGCGCGTACAGGCAGGACAGGGCCCGCTGCGGCCGGTCGAAGGGCGAGCGGGCGGCGTCGCGCTCGAAGATCCCGGACAGCGCGCCGCGCCCGGCCGCGACGACGGTCAGCTCGTGCCGGCGGGCCAGTTCGTGCAGCCCGTCGCGGTCCAGCGTGCGGTACTCGACCTCGCCGCCGCGCTCGGCCAGCAGCTCCAGCCAGCCGGCCAGCTTGAGTCGCTGGTCCACCGACTGGGCGGGCTCGTCCAGCGTCATGGTGTACTCCAGCGCCCGCACGCCCGGGGGCGCCGCCAGCACCGCCTCCACCGAGGAGACGGCCGGCGCCCGCTCCGCCCAGAGGTCCAGCCCGGCCGCCGCCTCGATCCGCAGCGCGGGGCCGAACATCGCCTGGGTGGACAGCACCCGGCCGCCGCGCAGCTGCTCCGGGGTGCGCTCGGCGACCAGGGTCACCCGGTACCCGTCCGCCACCAGGCCGAGCGCGAGTTGGAGGCCGGCCTGGCCCGCTCCGACAACGGCGATCCGGCGCACGGCTGCCTCCTGGTGGTCTGCTGACGGTCCGTCAAGCAGGCACAGTAGCCGAGCGGGCGCGCTCCGGGCACCGGCACGGGGCGGATCGCCCCGGAGGCGGGTTCGAAGGGCGGTGCGGTGTCCGGTGCGCGCCCCCGGCGGCCGGGCCCGGCCGGCGCCCGACCGGTCACCGGCCGGCTCAGCCGCGCAGGTGCGCGGTGAGCACCTCCACCACGTCCGTCGTCCGGTCGGCCAGGTAGAAGTGCCCGCCCGGGAAGACCCGCAGGTCGAAGGCGCCGGTGGTGTGCCGCTCCCACTGGCCGACCTGGTCGACGGTGGCGTGCGCGTCGGACTCCCCCGCCAGGGCGGTGATCGGCAGCGACACGGTCGCGTCCGGCGCACTGCGGTAGGTCTCCACGGCCGTGTAGTCGGCCCGCAGGCTCGGCAGGATCAGCTCGCGCAGCGCGGGCAGGGCGAGGACCCGGTCGTCCGTGCCGCCGAGCGCGGAGATCTCGGCGAGCAGTTCGTCGTCGGGCAGCTGGTGGACGGTGGTCGTCCGGGGCAGCGAGGGCGCGCGCCCGGCCGAGACGAACAGCCGGTCGGGCCCCTTCACGCCGTCGCGCTCGAAGCACCGGACCGTCTCGAAGGCGACGGCCGCGCCCATGCTGTGGCCGAAGAAGGTGAGCGGACGGTCCGTCCACTCCCGCAGCTCCCGGGCGAGCTGCTCGGCGAGCCCGGTCACCGAGCCGATCGTCGGCTCGGTGATGCGGTTCTGCCGGCCCGGGTACTGGACGGCGAGCACGTCGGCGTGCGGCGCCAGCGCGTTGGCGTACTCCAGGTAGTAGCTGGCCGAGCCGCCGGCGTGCGGGAAGATCACGATCCGGGCGGGCGCGGAGTCGGACGGGTTGAACCTGCGGAACCACGGATTCTCGACGACGGCGCTGCTGGACATGCGGGGTGCGACCTCTCTCCGTGACGGACTCTGCCAACCCCAGTCTGGCAGTGCCCGGCGGGCCGTGGGGGGCCGTTGTGACGATCATGGTCCGGGGTGGGCCGGTTCCCGTCTCACCGCCGCCTGACGGCATGCGCCCGGTCCGCCGGGCACGGGCCTGGCCCCGCCCCGACGTTCAGCCCGCGCCCCCGAAGCGCACCGCCTCGGCGCGGGAGCGGGAGACGGCGTCGAGCAGCAGGACGGACGAGGCCTCCGGCGTCGGCACCGGCCCGCCGGAGCGCACGTGCCGGGTGAAGGCGGCCAACAGCCGTTCCAGGCCCCGGTGGTGGCGGGCGAAGACCCCGGTGGAGGCGTACCGGCCGCGCGCCCGCTGGCCGTCCAGGGCGGTGGCGGCGCCGACGTCCAGCAGCACCAGGTGCAGTTCACGGCCCCGGCGGCCCGCCTCCCGGGCGAGCCAGCGCCGCATCCAGGCCCGGCTGCCGCAGTCGTGCACCAGCAGCGGCCCGCCGCCGCGCACCGAGGAGCGCAGCAGCCGGAAGTGCTCCAGCCGGGCCCACGGCCGGTACACCGCGTACGGCAGGGCGGCGGGCATCACCGCCTCGCAGGCCTCGTGCACCGTCCGCGGGTCCACGGCCCGGACGTCCGCCCCGGACCAGCGCCGCAGCAGCGTGCTCTTCCCGGCCCCCGGCAGCCCGGACACCACCACGACGGCGTCGGCCGGGTAGGCGGTGACGAACCCCGCCCCGGCCTCGCCCCGCAGATCGACCACGCCGCACGGCGCCACGACCGCGTCCACCATGCCGCCCACCAGCCCGAACCCCCGTTCACGTCCGACCGGGAACCCTAACAACAACGCCCGGCCACCGCTCACCCGCGCCCACCGGTGCCCGTGCGGCCGGGGCGGCCGCGGTGCGTCCGCGGGCCCGCCGTCCACTAGGCTGACGCACCGTCAGACAGGAGGGTGGGCCATGGCGGAGGCCGCTGCGACGTACACCGCGCAGGTGCTGGACGGGCTGGCGCGCGATCCGGGCCGGGTGGCGATCCGGGCCGGGGACGAGGCGTGGAGCGGGCGGCGGTGCCTGGACCTGGTGCACCGCACCGCCCGCGCGCTGGAGCGGGCCGGGCTCGGGCGCGGGGACGGCGTGACGGTGCTGGCCGGGAACCGGCCGGAGGCCCTGCTGGTGCGACTGGCCGCGAACCTGCTGGGCTGCCGGGTGGCGATGCCGTTCCCGGACGGGCCGGTGGCGGAGCAGGTGGCGCTGGCGGAGTTCGCCGGGACGTCCGCGCTGGTCTTCGACCCGGGCCGGTACGCGGCGGCGGCCGACGGGATCGCGCGGGCGGTGCCCTCGGCCGTCCTGCTCTCCCTGGGCCCGCCGCCGCCCGGGCTCGGCACCGACCTGCTGGACCTCGCCGCGGGCCTCTCCCCCGCCCCGTTCGAAGCCCGCTACCGGCCCGAGGACGTGATGGCGGTGCGCTTCACCGGCGGCACCACCGGGCGCCCGAAGGGGGTGCTGCGCCGCTTCGCCCGTCCGCCGCGCCCGCCGCTGCTGTCCGGGTCCGTCTTCCTGCTGTGCACCCCGCTCTGCCACGGCGGCGGCACCTCGGCGGACCTGGCCCTGGCCGCCGGCGGCACGGTGGTGATGCAGGACGAGTTCGACGCCGGCGCCGTGCTGGCCGCGGTCGAGCGGTACCGGGTGAGCCGGGTCTACCTGCCGCCGCACCTGCTGTACCGGCTGCTGGACCACCCGCTGCTGCCCACCACCGACACCGGCAGCCTGCGCCGGGTCGGCTACACCGGCTGCGCGCCCTCGCCGCGGCGCCTGGCCGAGGCGACCCGGCGGCTGGGCCGGGTGCTGCACCAGACCTACAGCCTGACGGAGTGCGGGCCGGTCACCCGGCTGGGCCCGGACGAGCACCTGGCGCCGCGCCTGCTGACCACCGCCGGCCGCCCGTACCCGGACACCGGACTGCTGATCCTGGACGAGGACGGCACGGAGCTGCCGCCGAACCGCACCGGGGAGATCTGCGTCCGGACGCCGACCGCGATGGCCGGCTACTGGCGCGAACCGGAGCTGACCGAGCGGGTGCTCCGGGGCGGCTGGCTGCACACCGGGGACCTGGGCAGCCTGGACGCGGCCGGCTATCTGACGGTGGCCGGGCGGCGGGACCCGATGGCCATCGTCGAGGGGCTCAATGTGTTCCCCCGCGAGATCGAGGAGCCGCTGCTCTCCCACCCGGAGGTCCGCGAGGCGGTGATGTTCACCACCACCGACCCGGACCGCCTGGAGCGGGTGCACGCCGCCGTCGCCCTCGCCCCCGGCTCGCGGCTGACGGCCGGGGAGCTGCAGCGGTGGGCCCGGGCGCGCGGCCTGGGCTCGTGCGCCCCCGACACGCTCCTGCTGCTTCCCGCGATCCCGCTGAACGGCCTCGGGAAGCCGGACCTCGGCTCCTTGAGGGCCCAGGTGGACGACGGGGCCGGACGAGCGCCCGCCACCGCAGGGGCGTGCGACACGGCGTGACGCGCCCCGCGAGTGCTTCGAGCGCCCACGCGGGCGGCCTCTTGTGCACCACCCGGCGGGAAGAACCGTCCGTGGACACTCGACCGTGCGGCCCGACCTGCCGATACCTCCCGGGCGGCGTCGCGCGCGTCGGTGTGGGCCGCACCGTTCCCCAGGAGGCACTACCTTGACCTGGCTACGCGTCCTGACCGCACTGGGCATCCTCGCCGTGGCGGCCAGTGCGCTGATCGTCTTCGCCCTCTGCACCGCCACCTCCCGCGGCGAGCGCGCCGCGCAGGAGGCGCCGCCCGACCTCCGTACGGACGCCGAGGGCAGCGGCCTCTTCCAGCGGACGGGCGGCGACGGCTGACCGTCCGGGGAGGCGGCGGCCGCCGCCTCCCCGTCCCGACCTGCCGACCCGGCCTGCCCGATCCCGGAGCGGCCCGGATCAGTGGCCCGCGATGTCGTCCGGCCGGACCTCGATGTGGTCGGCCGCGAGGTCCACCGCCACCCGGTGCTCCATGCCGAGCGACTCCAGGAACTTGACCGGCAGCTGCACCCGGCCGCCGCGGTCCAGCATCACGTACTCGCGCTCGTTCACCGACTCCTCGCCGTGCTCGTCCGTCACCGTGCGGCGCAGCACCTCGCTGGCGGTGCGCCCGTCCCGGATCGCGACCGTGCGGCGGACCTCGCCCGCGACCATCGGGTCGTGGGTGACGATCACGACGGTGGCGCCCAGTTCGCGGTTGACGGTCCGGAAGGACTCGAAGATGATCCCGGCGGTCTCCGAGTCCAGCTCGCCGGTGGGCTCGTCGGCGAGCAGCACCGGCGGGTTGTTGGCCATCCCGACCGCGATCGCCACCCGCTGCTGCTGACCGCCGGAGAGCTCGTGGGGCTTGCGGTGGGCCAGCTCGCCGATGTCCAGCGCCTCCAGCAGCTCGGCCACCCGGGCGGCCTGCCGCTTGGCCCCGCCGGCGCCCGAGCGGCCGCGCAGCTGCATCGGCAGCGCGATGTTCTCGGCCGCGGTGAGGAAGGGCAGCAGGTTGCGGGCGGTCTGCTGCCAGATGAAGCCGACCACCTCGCGCCGGTAGCGCAGCCGCTCCTTGACCGACATCTCCAGCAGGTCGCAGCCCGCCACGGTGGCGGTGCCGGCGGTCGGCACGTCCAGCCCGGCCAGGATGGTGAGCAGGGTGGACTTGCCGCTGCCCGAGGCGCCGACCAGGGCGACCAGGTCGCCCTGTCGGATGGTCAGTTCCAGGCCCTGGAGCGCCTGGACCTCGACCCCCTCCGCGCTGAAGATCCGGACCAGCCGGTCGCAGACGATGGCCGCGCCCTCGCCGTACGCCTTCGGCGAGGCGGCGGCCAGCGCCCGCTGCTGGAGCTCCTGGAGGCTGGGGGCCTCGGCGACCGTCCGCTCCTGGGGAGTGCTCTTCACCGCTCGTCTCCTGTCTCGACTGTCCGCTTCATCGCACCGTTCTCCACTGTCCTGGCGGCCGCGGGGCCCGGCACGGGCCGTGCACCGCTCCCGTCCGCCGGTCGCGGCCCTCCGTCCGCGTCACCGGCCGCCGCCGTTCCCGGCCTCATTGCCGCTCCCCCGCTCGCAGTTCGGTGGCGATCTGGCGCCGTCCGGCGACCAGTGTCTCCAGCACCACGCCGAGGCAGACCACCAGGGTCAGACCGGCGGTGGGCAGCAGCACCGGCAGCACCGCCGGGGCCAGGGTCTCGCCGACCGTGGCGCCGACCAGCGCCGAGAGGTCGAAGGCGCCCCCGAGCAGCGCGACCGCGGCCAGGGCGACCAGGCCGCCGCCGACGGCCGCCGCCAGGGTCTGCGGCAGCGACTCGGCGATGATCAGCGCCAGCCCCTGCCGGGGCCGCAGGCCCATGGTGCGCAGCCGGGCGAGCACCGCCGTACGGTCCGGCGCGGCCCGCAGCAGCGTCAGCAGCACGGCCAGCAGGGCGAATCCGGCGGCGGCGAAGCCCGCGTACCAGAACATCCGTCCGGCGGCGTGCTGCACCGGGTCGGCGGCCAGCTCGGCGATCTTCTCGCGGCTGCTGTGCACCGCGTAGCCGGGAGGCAGGCCGCCGGACGTCTTTCCGGCCGCCCTGGCCTCCTCGTCGACCAGTCGGGCGTGCTTGCCCAGGTTCACGCCGGTGGCGATGCCGCGCTCGATGAGCAGGGCGCGGACCCGGTCCGGGTCGACGTCGCCGACCGCGAACCACTTGTTCACCTTGCTCGCCCGCCTGAGCTCCGGCAGGCGCTCCGTGGCGGGGCCGGCCGGCACCACGACGAACGGCTTGCCGGGATCCGCCAGGGCGGGCGTGGCGGTGACGATCCCGGCGACGGCGGTGGCCAGCTGGCTCCCGGTGGGCGTGCGCACCTGCGGCGCACCCGCGGCCAGCCGGTCGGCCAGGTCCCGGCTGAACAGCGCGGGCACCGGGGCGTCCTGGCCGGCCGGCGCGGCGGCCAGCGCGGCCGGGTCGAACTCGCCGACCCCGGCGGTGCGGGAGATCTCCGCGTAGGCCTGGGGGTCGACCGTCACCAGGATGGCGTCGGTGCTGACCCGGTCGCCGCCGATGAAGGTGGCCCGCTCCTCGACCCAGGCGCCGGTCGCGGCCCGGACGCCGGGCAGCTCGCCGGCCGCCTTGGTGAAGGCCTCCGGCAGGCCGGCGTAGGTCGGGACGCTGACGGACACGTCGCCGCCGGTGGCGATGCGCGCGGCACGCGTCCGGGAGTGGTCCACCGTGTCGAGCACGGTGGCCCCGAAGCCGGTGGCCGTGACGGCGATCAGCAGGGCGAGCAGCGGCAGCGCGGAGGGCCGGCGCCGGCCCGAGTTGTCGCGGGCGGCCCGGACCAGGCCGAGGAAGCCGACCAGTCCGCGGCCGCGGCCGGCGAGTGCCGCCAGCCAGCCGACCACGACCGGCTCGATCCGGGCCAGCAGCAGGCCGCCGGAGACGGCGAGCAGCAGCGGGGCGGCCACCAGCAGCGGGTCCACGTCGCTGCCCGGGTGGCCGACGCCGCGACGGCGGACCTCGGCCACGGCGGCGGCGGTGACGCCCAGCACGGCGAGTTCGCCGATCACCCGGCGCCAGCCGCCGGCCGCCCGGGGACGCGCCCAGAGCAGCGCGGCCCGGGCCGGGAAGGCGAGGATCGCGAACAGGGTCACGGCGAGGGCGAGCAGCACCGAGTCGCCCCAGCGCGGGGTGGGCAGCAGCACCAGCGCGAGGGCCGTGCCGACCACCGCCGCGGGCAGCACCGTCACCGCGCCCTCGCCGAGCAGCCGCAGCAGCACTCCGCCGCGCGAGCCGCCGCGGGCCTGGAGCAACCGGATCTCGGCGGTGCGCCGGTCCGTGCTGAGCGCCGCGGCCAGGCAGAGCACGACGACCGCGACACCGGCGACCCCGGCGGGCCCGACGGCGCCCAGCGGGCCCGCGGCCCGGTAGCGGTCGGCGGCCCGGGCGAGGACGTCCGGCATCAGCGAGGTGGCGTGCAGGTCGGCCCGGAGGGTCGAGTCGACCAGGGCGGTCATGCCGGGGCCGGCCATGTACGAGCCGAGGGTCGCGCGGGTCCGGTCGAGCTGGTCGGCGCGCAGTGGACCGGGGTCCACGGGCAGCCGCCAGAAGTTCTGGCCGCTCCCGCCCCAGACGGACAGCGCGGGCAGGCTGCCGCCGTCGACGAAGCCGGTGGTCCAGTACCAGGCGGCGTCGCCCTTGAGGCCCAGGCAGGCCCTGGCCGGACAGCCGAGTCCCTCCCAGAACGGGTCCTGGGGGTCGTTGACCCGGTAGAGGCCGACCACGGTGGTGCGCAGCGTGAAGGGCCCGTCGGTGCCGCTCTCGATGACGTCGCCGACCTTGATGTTGATGGTCTCGGCGGCCTGCTGGCTCAGTGCGATCGGCAGCGGGCCGTCGGCCGGGGCGGGGCCCGGCCAGGTGCCCGCGGTCAGGGTCGTCCGGTCCGCGAGGCCGTGCAGGTAGTACAGGCCGAGGCCCGGCACGGCGTTGTCGGAGATCCGGGTGAACCCGGGGTTGAACATCTTGCGCTCGGTCTTGACCCGGGTGCCGTAGGTCTGGGCCGACGGCAGCAGTGGGAGGTCCCGTCCGATCCGCTGGTCCAGCTTCCGCTGGATCGCCTCCAGGTCCGCCCCGGTGTCGATCCGGGCCGTCTCGGCGGTGTACTCCAGGTTGGTCACGCCGGCGCCCAGGCTGCGGGTGAACTCCTGGAGCGCGGTGTCCGCGCCCCGGTCCGCGACGCGGGGGTAGGCCGACGCCAGGAACACGGTGACGAGGACGAGGGCCGCCGTGAGCAGCGCGGCCAGCGGCATCGCGCGCAGCCTGGTACGGACCCAGGGCGCGGGCCGGTGGGCACGCACGGGCCCGGACGCGGGCGCGGGCTCGGGGGTGGGCACGGTGGTGCCGGACTCGGTGGTCACATCTCCTCCACGTGGCGCAGCCGGGAGGCCACGTCCCGGCGCCGGCGTCCGAGCAGGAAGGCCGACAGCAGCGGGACGACGGCGATCGCGGCCGCGAACAGCAGCGCCTGACCGATCGGCAGCTCGACCAGGGCCTCGGGCAACGGGCGGCGGGCGGCCGGGGTGAGCACCACGAAGGGCACGATCAGCCGCACCAGCAGGGCGCCCAGGGCCAGACCGACGATCCCGCCGAGGCCGACCAGCACCGCGTTCTCGGCGGCGACGGTGCGGGTGACCTGCTTGCGCGGGGCGCCGAGGGCGAGCAGCAGCGCGGAGTCCCGGGAGCGCTCGTGGGCGGAGCCGGCCACGGCGGCCGCGAAGCCGATCGCGGCGAGGATCCCGGTGACGACGGCGATCGCCATCAGCGCGCTCTGCGGGGCGGCCCCGACCGGGTCGCCGAGGAGGCCGTCGGCGACCTCCTCGTAGAGCGCGAGGTCCTGGCTCCCGGGGGCGCCGCGCAGGGCGGCGGCGGTCTCGGCCGGGGCGCGGTCGCCCGGCCCGGTGGCGGGCAGCCACCACTCGGTGCGGGTGGGCAGGTTGCGGTCCTGGACGGACAGCACCCGGGCGACGGTGCCGAGGTCCATCACCAGGGCCCGGCGGCCGGCCACCGGCACGGCCTCGGCCGCGGCGGTCACCTTGACCGGGACGACGACCCCGCTGAACGGCACCTGGAGGGTGTCGCCGACCGACGCTCCGACGGCCTTCAGGTAGTCGCGGGTGGCGACGGCGCCGACGGTGGCCGGAGCGGCCGACCCGATCGAACCGGCCGGGGTCAGGACGGCGCGCACCGCGTCGCCGATGCCCCTGGCGGAGCGGTAGCGGACGGTGAACAGGCTGTCGGCGGCGGCCTTCTCGGAGTCGAGCGCGGCCACCGGCGAGGTCTCCGCGGCGGAGCGGGCCGCCGGGGGCTTCAGGCTCCAGGCGGCACCGGCCGGCACCGGGACGGCGGTCGACGGTCCGTCGGCGGACTCCGAGACGGCCAGGTTCCGCACGGTGACCTCGCCGGCGTCGTGGTCGCTGAAGGCGACGGTCGCGCCGACCACGGTCAGCGGAGCGGCGACCGAGCCCACCGGGGCGTCGACCAGCGCGCCGAGCCGGATCGAGGTGCGGACCTGGCCGTTCAGCGGGAGGTCGCCGAACGGGACCTTGTAGACCAGGCCGAACCGGTCGCGCAGCAGCAGCCGGACCTCGGGGTGGACGGGGTTGCGCCAGGCGGAGGCCTGCCCCGGCTGGCTCACCGCGATGTCGGCGTCGATCCGCAGCGGCCGGCCCGGCAGCGGGATGCCGGCCACGGCCGGTGCGGCGAGACTTCCGAACACCTCCGCGCCGGAGCGGCCGTCGATCAGGTCGGAGCGGACCGGGACGCGCTCCGCGAAGGCTGCGGCGTCCACGGCCAGCAGCTGGCCGGCGCCGCCCTGCAGCGGCTGCTCGTCGCGCACCACCGGGAGCACCCGGTCGCCGCCGGGCAGGCTGCCGAAGCGGCCGCCCTGGCCCATCAGGGAGTTGTGCGAGCCGGAGATCCGCAGGCCCCCGGCCGTGGTGAAGGCGGCCTGGTCGCGCTGGGAGGAGGTCCAGGTGGCGTGCTGGCCCAGTGCCAGGACACCGGTGGCCACGGCCATGACGAGCAGCAGTACCGGGCCGGTGGCCCGGCCGGGCCGGCGGGCCAGCTGCCAGCCGACCATGGCGGGGCCGAGGCCCCGGCCCCGAGCCGCCGCGCGGGCGCCGAGCCGGGCGACGAGCGGGAGCAGCCGCAGCACCACCAGGGTGCCGGCGCAGAGCGCGAGGGTCGGGGTGGCGACCAGCAGCAGGTCCACGTCGAGCCGGCCGCTGGAGTCGGGGGACAGCCCGCCGCCGTACTGGTCGAGCTGCTGGTAGGCGAGCGCGGCCAGGGCGAGCACGGCGAGGTCGCCGCCGTTGCGGGCGACGCCGGAGACGACGGCCTGGCGGCGGCCGGCCCGGCGGCGCAGGGCGGCGCCGAGGCCGCGCACCACGCTGGGCACGGTGGCCAGCAGGATGCAGGCGAACGCGCAGACCACGGCCACCGGCCAGAGCGACCAGCTGATGCCGGTGTCCAGGGCGATCTGCCGGGAGCTGCCGAGGCCGGCCAGCGCGCGGACCAGGACCGGGGTCAGCAGCGGCGCGAACACCGCCGCGGGCAGGGCCAGCAGCAGCGACTCCAGGGCGGTGAAGGAGCCGAGCCGGACGGCCGAGGCGCCGCGCGCGGCGAGCATCTCGTTCTCGGACTCCTGCCGCGCGGCGATCAGGTGGACGACCAGCAGCAGGGCCGCGGCGGCGAGCACCGCCAGCTGGAGGGCGCCGATCAGCAGGGTGGACCGGGCGACCACCATGCTGGCGGACAACTCGTTCATGATGTCCGGCAGTTCGGTCGACGCTCCGAGCGAGGCGGTGCGCCGCAGTTCCTCGGAGAGGGCCCGGGCGCGGTCGCCGACGGCCTGCGCGGTGGCCCGGTCGGTGCCGGAGAAGTCGGCGTCCAGCGACCAGCCGGCGCCGCTCTGGAGCAGGCCGGCCGTGGTGAAGGCGCTCCGGTCGACCATCATCGGCCCGAAGGTGGTGAAGCCGCCGACCTCGATCTCGTGGCCGCCGACCGGGTCGATCCGCCAGTACGGGGCGGTCGAGTCGGTGGCCCGGTAGACGCCGGTGATCCGGACGGTCAGCGGCTTGCCGTCGGTCCGGTCGACGATCCGGACCTCGGCGGGCAGGGCCTGCTCGGTCAGGCCGAGCCGGCGCAGCAGGCTCTGCGGGACGGCGGCCTCCGGGGCGGCGGACTGCACCGGCGCGGTGGCGGCGGCCGGCCAGGCGCCGGCCAGCAGTTGGACCCGGCCGCGGTCGAGGTCGGCGAGGACGGTGAGGTCGAGCGGGGCACCGGCGGCCTGGCCCGCGGGGGCGCCGCCCGTGGCGGTGCCGTTGGCGGGTGCGCCGTTGGGGGCACTGCCGTTGGCGGGTGCGCCGTCCGCGGCGGTGCCGGAGACCGGCAGGCCGTAGGAACGGCTGCGCGTCAGGCTGTCGGTGCGGACGGGCAGGTCGCCGAAGAGCTTCTGCCGGTAGGCGGCGACGGCCGCCTCGTCCTTGGTCCGCTGGTCGAGTCCGTGCTCACCGGTCACCGCCACCGTGGTCCGGGCGTGACCGGACCCTTGGAGCGCCTGTCGCAGGCCGGCCTCGCCGACGCTGCTGTTGAAGGCGACCAAGGCGGTCAGCACGGACGTGGTGATCAGCACCGCCGCCAGAACGGCGGCAGCCAGCGGCACTCGCCCGCGCAGTCGGCGCACGACGAAGCCGAGCATCAAGTTCCTCCCCCGGATTCACGGTCCCCGGTTGCATCCCGGGCCCCGCTCGTCGATCCGATCCGAGGACAACTCGGCCGCGGACGGACACATCGGGAGCACACCGGCGCATTGATCCCCGGCAATCGGTCGCCGGATAGCGGACGATGCTGTCAGATTCGATCCGGGAACGGAAGGGACTTGCGCGAATCAAGTAAGCAGTGAGCAAATTCCTTTCCTTGGTAGCATCCGGGCCGGGGATGCCCCCGCTTGAATGCCATGCACACTTCACAACTCCGGCTTCGGCGCACCCTTTTGACCCGGGAACCGCCTTCTCGGTTTCCGGCCCGGGAACGTGAACCGCCGGAGCAGTCATATCCGTAGAACCGGACGGGATCCGGATGGAACCGGGCCGCCACGCCGCCCACAGGGGGACGCCGCATGACGCAGCATCAGGCCGCCACTGTCGACACCACCACCCGGCCGATGGTGGCCGTGACCGACCTCCGCCGGAGCTTCGGCACCGGCGAGCGCGCCGTGCACGCCCTTCGCGGCGTCTCCTTCACCGTCGGTCGCGGCGAACTCGCCGCGCTCAAGGGCCGCTCCGGCTCCGGCAAGACCACCCTGCTCAACCTGGTCGGCGGCCTGGACACACCGACCGGCGGCACCATCGCGCTGGACGGCACCGACCTCGCCGGACTGGACGAGGACGGCCGGCTCGCCCTTCGGCGGGAGCGGATCGGGTTCGTCTTCCAGTCCTTCGGGCTGATCCCGATGCTCACCGCCGCCGAGAACGTCGGCGTGCCCATGCGGCTGCGCAAGGCCCCGGCCGCCGAGCGCGAGGAGCGCGCCCACGCCCTGCTCGCCCTGGTCGGCCTGGCCGACCACGCCAACCAGCGCCCCGGCGAGCTCTCCGGCGGCCAGCAGCAGCGCGTCGCCATCGCCCGTGCGCTGGCCAACGAGCCCAGCCTGATCATCGCCGACGAGCCGACCGGTCAGCTGGACTCCGAGACCGGCCGCTCGATCATGGAACTGCTGCGCGCCGTGGTGCGCAGCGAGGGCGTCACGGTGCTGGTCGCCACCCACGACCCGACGCTGATGGGGCTCGCCGACCGGGTGATCGAGGTCCGGGACGGACGGATCATCGAGGAGGCGGCGGAACAGGCCGCCTAGCGGAGCGGGCCCCGGGGTCGGTCACGGGCGTGGGGAGGCGGGGTGCCTCCCCACGCCCGCGGGGTGCCCTTCGCACGCCCGCGGGGTTCCCTCCGCACGCCTGCCGTTCATCCCCACGCCTGCGGCGCCTTCCCATGCCCGCGGGGCGCCGGCGGTGAGGACGGGCCCTGGGTCTCGGGCCGCCGCCGGGAGAATTCCCACCCCACCTGAGCCGCCCCCACCTTCCCGACCCCGGGAAAGCCGACGGCCCGCACGCCGACGCGGAGTTCCGGCCGTGGGAATCTCTTTGTCAACGGTGCGACAGTACGTCGTTCTCGGCGGGGCCGCCCCGCGGCGGCCTCCGGCTTCGCACCGGAATCCCATGGTCAGTGGCATGGGCCACGGTCGCCGACAACTCGCCGGATTCCACTCCGCCGGAGGTTCGACGGCGATCCACTGCCGCGTTCTCCGCGCATTTCCGACCCTCCGGGAACTCGTCCGCAGAAAACGGTCGTGGTGGCCGGCTGCGAAGCCGACCACCACGACCGTCACATCCGCCCCCGGGTCACCGGGGGCCGTTCCGTCAGACCGCCGGGAAGATCTCCGCGTCCGGCTTCAGCAGCTGGCCGGGCGCCGGCGCGGTGCCGTCCACCAGGTAGCGGGTGACCAGCTGGTTCAGCGCCTGGCTGCGGCCCACGGCGCAGTGCTCGATCGAGTCGACGCTGACCAGCACCGCGTTGCCGAGCTGCTGCTGCATCCGCTCGGCGAACTTGTACTGGGTGGCCGGGTCGTAGAGGTTCCCGATCACCATCACGGTGTTGGAGGTCTTCTTGTTCCACGGGCCGGAGAAGCGCTCGGCGTCCCGGGCCGGGGCCGGCCAGCTCGCGCACGCGGGCGCGTCGAAGGCCTGGTAGCGGCCGAAGGTCGGCATGTCCTTCTCCCACGCCTTGGCCGCGTTCGCGAACACCCGGTCGTTGGAGGGGTACGGCTTGTCCTGGCAGTTGACGGCCAGGTAGGAGTCGTCCGCGGTGTACTCGGAGTCCACCGGGGCCTCCCGCAGCGCCGCCCGCGGGACGTCCACCGAGAGCAGGTTGGCGTCCTCGTCCGAGACGTTCGCCTGCGGGGCCAGCAGGGCGGTCGCGGCCGGCTTCTGGAACACCTGGTAGGTGGCCTGCAGCGACTTGGCCAGCGGGGCAAGCTTGGCCTGCGAGTACAGGGCGCTGGCGACCTCGCCGGTGAAGCTGCTGAGGGTCACCTTGGAGCCGTTCGGCAGCGTGATCGGGCTGGTCCGCAGGTGGTCGCGGAGCTGGTCGAACTTGGCCCGGGTGTCGCCCTCGCCGAAGGCGCAGCGCGGGGCGCCGGCGGCCTGGCAGCGCTTGAGGAACTCGTCCAGGGCCAGCTCGAAGCCGTTCGCCCGCTGGCGGTCGTACTCCAGGCCGTTGTGCAGGCGCAGGTTCGGGTCGACGTTGCCGTCGACGATGATCGCGCGGACCTTGTTCGGGTACATGTTGGCGTACGTCGAACCGATCAGCGTGCCGTAGGAGAACCCGGCGAAGGTGAGCTGGGAGTCACCGACGGCGCGGCGCATCCGGTCGAGGTCGCGCACCACGTTGATGGTCGACATGTGCTCGATCAGCGGGCCGGCGTTCTTGCTGCACGCGTCGGTGTAGTCCTGGTCGGCGTCCAGCGTCTCGTTGATCTCGGCCTTGGTGACCGGCACGCCGACCATGCGGTTGTTGACCGCGTCGGCGTCCTCCTGGGTCTTGAAGCACTTGAGCGGGTTGCTCCGGGCCACGCCGCGCGGGTCGAAGCCGACCAGGTCGAACTTGGACTGCACCTCGGCGCCGAAGCGGCTGGTCGTCGCCCACAGGTAACCGCTGCCGCCCGGGCCGCCGGGGTTGAGGAACAGCGAGCCGATCCGCTTCGACGGGTCGCTCGCCCGCCGCCGCATCATGGCGATGCCGATCTTCTCACCCGACGGGTTGTCGTAGTCCAGCGGCACGGGGTACACGGCGCAGTCGTAGATACCGGGGTCCGGCTTGGTCGGATCCGGGTTGCACGGCGTCCAGGCGACGGGGTCGACCTTCGCCTCGAGCAGGCCCGGGGCCTGGTCGACGGGCGCCGCCGACGCGGCGACGGCGGTGCCGGTGACAAGTGCGAGAGCGCAGGTGACCGCTCCGGCCAGCGTGGATATGCGGGACAAGGAACCTCCTCGGTACTGAAAAGGGCGGCCCCAGCCTGTCAGCCGGAGATCTCCGTGTGAAGACCTGGGAGGGGCGCAAATCATCCGCCCGACACGGAAACCGTCGAGAAACATTCTGTGAATGAACCAACTTGACGGTTGATTTGATTTGATGGCGTGTCATCCGCGTCGCCGATCGGCCGCCGGTCGGCCGGGGGTGCGGAATCCCCGTGCCCGCACCCCGGGGGCTACCGCTATCGCGCGATCGGCCGCGACAGGTCGTCCTCGGCGACGACCTGGTAGACGGCGTTCAGGCTCGGCGGGCCGACCAGGTCCTTGATCCGCTCGAAGCGGCGCGCCTCGACCGGGGCCACCCGCTCCGTCCAGGCCTCGACGGACTCCGGGTCGTGGTCGCCCTCGATCAGCGCGATGGTGACGATCTCCCGCGAGTCCTCCAGCGCGGTGGCGCTGATCACCCGGGTGCGCGGGTCGTCCGGGAACACCTCGTCCGGGATCCATGCCTTGCGGAACTCCCCGTACTCCACACCCTCGTTGAGCTTGCGCACCATCACGGCGACGAGCTGCACGGCATCCTCCCCAGAGTTTTTCTTGCAGTGCAAGAAGTTGACGCCGAGTATTGTTTTCTTGCACTGCAAGACTTGTCAAGGCCCAAGCCGCACAGCCCCGGCCGGAGCACACCGGGGCGGAGGAGGAACCGATGCCGACCCGGCGCACCCGCCCGCGGACGGGACTGACCCGCGAGAAGGTCATCGACGCCGCGCTCGCCTACGTCGACGAGCACGGCCTCGCCGCGCTCTCCAACCGCAAACTCGGAGCGGCGCTCGGCGTCGAGGGCATGACGCTCTACTACTACGTCCCCAGCAAGGCCGCCCTGCTGGACGGCATGGTGGAGCGCCTGCTGGAGCTGTCGGCCGGGAGCCTGTTCACCGAACCCGAGGGCCCGTGGACGGCGGTCGTCGGGGAGTTCGCCGTCGAGCTGCGCCGGCTGCTGCTCGACCACCCCGCCATGCTCACCGTGCTGGCCACCCGCCCGGCCGCCACGCCGGCCTCCCTCGCCCTGCTGGAGCGCGGCATCGCGGTGCTCCACGAGGACGGCGTCCCGCTCGGCGACGCGCTCGACGTGCTCAACTCCGTCGTCCGGTGGACCATCGGGCACACACTGGGCGAGGTCGGCGAGACGCCCCACCACGAAGGCACCGAGCCCCGCCCGGAGGAGTTCGCCGCACTGGACCAGGAGGTCTACCCCCACCTGGCGCGGGCCTTCGCGACCGGCGAGGGCCTCGACTCCGAGCAGTGCTTCCGGCGCACGCTGCGCATCCTGCTGGCCGGGTACGCCGCCGAACTGGCGCACGCCCGAGCGGCCGGGGCCTGATCGGACGGCTCACAGCCGGCCGTCCCGCGGGACGGGGTCGGCCGACCCCGTCTCAGCCCGCGACCGCCTCCCGGAGGGCGGCCGCCACCAGCCCGTGGACCGCGTCGGCCCCGGGCTCGCCGCCACCCACCAGGTGCTCGAAGACCAGGCCGTCGATGCAGGCCAGCAACGTGGTGGTCCGTCCGTCCGGGTCGGCCACGCCCCGGTCCGCGAGGAACCCGCGGACGGCGGCGCGCCCGGCGTTCTCCCGGGGGACGAGGATCTCGCGCAGCTCGGGGTCGCGTACGCTCTCCACCGCGCAGGCGTACCGGGCGAGCGAGCGCCGCCGCCCGTCGCCGGACAGCCGTCGCCGCATCAACTCCCGGATCCCGTCCACCAGTTCCTCCGCCGAACGGACCGGCACCTGCTGCCCCATGGCGTGCAGCTCGCCCTGGTCCAGCTCCACCAGCCGCCGCACCAGCGCGGTGAGCAGCGCCTGCCTGGTCCGCAGGTAGGCCGAGGTGGTCCCGACCGGCAGCCCGGCCGCCGCGTCGACCGCCCGGTGGGTCAGTCCGCGCACGCCGAGGTCCGCCAGCACCCCGATCGCGGCGTCCGCCAACACCGTCCGCCGGTCCGGCCGTCCCGCATCGTCGCGCTTCTGGTCCTCGTGTCGCCGCATCCCCCCTTTCTACCGGGGCCGCGCCGTCCACCGCGCATCCCGTCGGACCGGCCCGGCCGCCGACCGCCGCCGGCCGCCGCACTGCCCGGGCGGCCCCGCCCCCACCCCCGTCCGCCCGTCGGCAGCCCCGTAGTACGCTCCTTCTACAGCTGTAGAAAGCAGCGCGGCGACACGGGAAGGACCGGGCATGAGCGGCAACAGCGCGGTGGTGGTCGGGGGCGGCATCGGCGGGCTGGCCGCCGCGATCGGGCTCCGGCTGGCGGGGTGGGACGTGACCGTGGTCGAGCGGGCGGCCGTCCTGGACGACGCGGGCGCCGGCATCTCCCTGGCCGCCAACGGGATGCGCGCGCTCGCCGCCCTGGGGGTCGGCGAGGCCGTCGAGGCGGCCGCCCGCCGCCAGTACACCGGCGGCACCCGGACCCCGGACGGCCGCCGGCTCGCCGCGATGGACGGCGCGGCCCTGGAACGCGAGCTGGGCGCACCGATCGTCGGCATCCCCCGCGCGGCGCTGCACCGCATCCTGCGCGAGGCGCTGCCCGCCAAGTCACTCGTCATCGGCACCGAGGTAGCCGAGGTGGACACCACCCGGCCGTTCCGGGTCCGGGTCGGCGTCGGCGGCACCACCCTGGAGGCCGACCTCCTGGTGGCGGCCGACGGCATCAACAGCCGGCTCCGGCGCCGCCTCTTCCCCGACCACCCCGGGCCGGTGTACAGCGGCTCGACGGTGCTGCGGGCGATCACCGAGCGCCCGATCGACGGGCTGAAGGCCGACTTCGAGCTGACCTGGGGCCACGGCGCGGAGTTCGGCCACATCGCCTTCCCGGACGGCACCGCCGAGTGGCACGCGGTCCTGAACGCCCCGGCCGGGGTCCGCTACCGGGACCCGCTGACCGAGGTCCGCCGACGCTTCGGGCGCTGGCACGAACCGATCCCCTCGCTGCTGGCCGCGACCCGGCCGGAGGCGGTGCTGCACCACGACGTCAACGCGCTGGCCACCCCGCTGCCGTCCTACGTCTCGGGCCGGATCGCCCTGCTCGGCGACGCGGCGCACGCCATGACGCCCCACCTCGGCCAGGGCGCCTGCCAGGCCCTGGAGGACGCGGTGACCCTGGCGGCGGCCCTCGCCGGGTCCCGGACGGTCGAGGGCGCGCTCGCCCACTACGACGCGGCCCGCCGCCCGCGCAGCCAGACCGTGGCCCGCGACGCCCGCCGGGCCGGCCGGATGGGCCAGCAGCTCGCCCACCCGCTGGCGGTCGGCCTGCGCAACGCCGCGATCCGGCTCACCCCGCCCGGCGCGATGGTCCGGTCCGCGCTGCGGCACGCCGACTGGACGCCGCCCCGGATCGCGCCGCGCGCCACCCTGGCGTAGGCCCGAGGCCCCGGCCCACTTGACCGGGAATCAGATTAGGCGCCATATTACTTCTCGTGACCCAGCAGCCCGAGAGCGGACCCACCGCCCCCAGCCTCGACCAGGCCCGCCGCCAGATCGCCCGCTACGGCCTCACGGCCGATCCGCAGGCGATCCTGGTCGCGGCCCGGCTGATGGCGGCGGGCGCCCGGATCGGCCAGGCCGGCGAGGTGCACTTCGGCCGCTTCGGCCTCTCCACCGGCCGCTACCGGCTGCTGGCGGACCTGGAGGACCACGGCGGCGAGAAGTCGCCCTCCCAGCTCGCGGCGAGCCTCGGCGTCTCCCGGGCGACGGTGACCGGCCTGGTCGACGGCCTGGAGCGGGAGGGCCTGGTGGCCCGCCGGCCGTCCACCGAGGACGGCCGCGGCAACGTGGTGATCCTCACCGCGCGCGGCGCCGACAGGCTGCGGGAACTGGCACCCGAGCACTTCGCCCGGATGCAGGCCCTGGTCGGCGGCCTCTCCGTCGAGGAGCGCGCCACCTTCCTGGAGCTGCTGGCCCGGGTGGTCGCGGGCATGGACGCGCTCACCGAGGACTGATCCGCACCGAGGCGGGCCGCCGGACGGCGGCCCGCCTCCTTTCAGCCCGGATAGTTAGGCACCTAAGCACAAATACTTAGGCACCTTAGCACCTATGAGAGGAAGCTCCGCCCATGAGCAAGAAGGCTCCCGGCGCTCCCCCGCCCTTCGTCCTGTGGCGCGAGGTCCTGGCCGCCTACGCCATGCCCGCCGCCACCGCCGGGGCCGGCGGAGCCCTCACCGGCCAACCGCAGCTGGTGACCGCCGCGCTCACCACCATCGGCGGCACCTCCGCCCTGGTGGCCGCCGCACTCGGCGCCGTGCTGCGCCGCCGCCCCGCCCGGAGCCGGCCCGCCCGGACCCCGCGCGCGCTCGCGGCCGCCGCCCTCGGCCTGTTCGCCGCGGCGCTCGGCCTGGCCGTCGGCCTCGCCGCCGGCCACTGGCTGCCGCAGCTCCCGGCCCTCGCCGACAGCCCGTGGCCGCGTCGGCTCCCGCTCGACCTGGCGGTCTCCTCGGCGATCGCCGCCACCATCACCACCTGGCGCTGGCGCGGCAGCCGCTCCGCCCGTACGGCTCAGCACCGGCTCCCCGCCGCACCCCGACCCGAAAGGCAGACGTCATGATCGTCATCATGGGCGCCGGTGGCGCCACCGGCGGCGCCACCCTGCGCAGCCTCGCCGCGCTCGGCGCGCCGACCCGCGCCCTCAGCCGCGACCCCGCCCGACTGGCCGCCGCACTGGACGGGCACACGCTCGCCCGGACCACCACCGCCCCGGCCGACGCCGCCGACCCGGCCTCCCTGCGCACGGCGTTCCGCGGCGCGCACCAGCTCCTCCTCACCATGGCCAACGGCCCGCAGCAGGTCCGGTACGAGCTGAACGCGATCGAGGCGGCGGTCGACTGCGGAGTGGAGCACATCGTCAAGGTCTCGGCGCCCGCCGCCGAGCCGGACTCCCCCGTCGCCGTCTCCCGCGGCCACCACCTGATCGAGGAGCGGCTTCGGCGCTCCGGCGTCACGGCGACCGTCCTGCGGCCGTACGCGTTCATGCAGAAGCTGCTGCTCCTGGCCCCCGGCATCGCCGCCGGGGTGGTGCACGGCGCGCTGGGGCAGGCGCGGTGCAACTACGTGGACGTCCGGGACGTCGGGGACGCCGCGGCCGAGGTGCTCACCCGCCCCGAACTGGCCGGCGGCAGCTATCCGCTCACCGGCGGACGGGCCTACAGCCACTCCGAGCTCACCGCGCTGCTGAGCGAGCTGCTCGGCCGGCCGGTCCGCTACCTCGACCTGAGCCCGGCCGAGCTGCACGCCCACCTGGTCGGCCGGGCCGGGATGCCGGACTGGCTGGCCACCCACGTGGTGGAGATCCAGCGGCTCGCGGTGGTCCGCGAGGAGACGCCGGACGACACCTTCCGCCGCCTCACCGGACGCGCCCCGCGCACCCTGGAGGCCTTCCTCGGCGAGAACCTGCACCGGTTCCGCTGACCGCCGGGCAGCACGGCGGGCCGGGTCTCCCGGACCGGACGGTTCGGCCCGGGAGACCCGGGAGACCCGGCCCGCCACCCGGAGGGAGCAGCACTCCGTGTGGCGTGGGTCACGGTCGGAAAATCAACCTGACGCTCCGTCAACTCCGCTGACGTCTCGTCACATCGATGACACGAAGCCTCAGTTGTCGGCTGACGTGACGTCAGATTCGGTCATTTCAGAGCCAGTTGGGCCGAGTTCCCGCTCCTGCCGGGTCGTCGGACCCGGGCTACCATCGGTCGGGTTGTCCGCTCCGGCCCCGGAGTGGGGTCACCCGATCAGGCGGTGCTCCCACCGCCCCAGGGGCCGGGCATCGGTCGGAACGGGGCGAGGACGAGGAGCGCACGGCTGCCATGACAGCTGAACCGAGCCACCCGGAGCTTTACGCCGCGCCACCGCAGGAGCCGGCCCCGCAGCAGCCGGCCCCGCAGCAGCCGGCGCCGCAGGCCGCGCCGAAGCAGCCGCTGCAGCCGGTGCAGCGGCAGCAGCCGCAGCAGGAACTCGCCCTGTTCCCCGGCCGCCCGGCCACCGCGCCGCGCACCCTGGTCGACGTGCTGGACGCCACCGTCCGCGCCCACCCCGACGAACCCGCCCTGGACGACGGCCGCACCGTGCTCAGCTACCGCGCGCTGGCCGCCGAGGTCGAGCAGCTGCGCCGCCGGCTGGCCGCCGCCGGGATCGGCCCCGGCGACCGGGTCGGCGTGCGCGTCCCCTCCGGCACCAACGACCTCTACGTCTCGATCCTCGCGGTGCTCGCCGCCGGGGCCGCGTACGTCCCGGTGGACGCCGAGGACCCGGACGAGCGCGCCGAGCTGGTCTTCGGCGAGGCCGCCGTCGCCGCCGTGCTCGGCACCGGGCGCGGCCTGACGACGACGGCCGAGCGCGCGCCCGCCCCGGAGCGCCGCCCCACGCCGGCCGACGACGCCTGGATCATCTTCACCTCCGGGTCGACCGGCAGGCCCAAGGGCGTGGCCGTCACCCACCGCAACGCCGCCGCCTTCGTGGACGCCGAGGCCGCGCTCTTCCTCCAGGAGGAGCCGATCGGCCCCGGCGACCGGGTGATGGCCGGCCTCTCGGTGGCCTTCGACGCCTCCTGCGAGGAGATGTGGCTGGCCTGGCGGCACGGCGCCTGCCTGGTACCGGTCCCCCGCTCCCAGGTGCGCAGCGGCGCCGACCTCGGCCCCTGGCTGGCCGAGCAGGAGATCACCGTCGTCTCCACCGTCCCGACGCTCGCCGCGCTGTGGCCGGCCGAGGCGCTCAACGAGGTGCGGCTGCTGATCTTCGGCGGCGAGGCCTGCCCGCCCGAACTGGTGCAGCGGCTGGTCACCGAGGGCCGCGAGGTGTGGAACACCTACGGCCCCACCGAGGCCACCGTGGTCGCCTGCGCCGCCCTGCTGACCGGCGAGGGCCCGGTGCGGATCGGCCTGCCGCTGGACGGCTGGGACCTCGCCGTGGTGGACGAGGCCGGCCGGCCGGTCGCGCCCGGCGGCACCGGGCAGCTGGTGATCGGCGGGGTCGGCCTGGCCCGCTACCTCGACCCGGAGAAGGACGCCGAGAAGTACGCGCCGCTGCCCTCGCTGGGCTGGGAACGCGCCTACCGCAGCGGCGACCTCGTCCAGGCCGACCCGGCCGGCCTGATGTTCCTCGGCCGCACCGACGAGCAGATCAAGCTGGGCGGCCGCCGGATCGAGCTGGGCGAGGTCGACGCGGCCCTGCAGGCCCTGCCCGGGGTGGCGGGCGCGGCCGCCGCCGTACGGACCGCGCGCGGCGGCAACCAGCTGCTGGTCGGCTACCTGGTGGTCCAGGAGGGCTTCGACCGCGAGCAGGCCGTCGAGCGGCTGCGCGCCGAGCTGCCCGCCGCCCTGGTGCCGCTGCTGGCGACCGTCGAGGCCCTGCCCACCCGGACCTCCGGCAAGGTCGACCGCAACGCCCTGCCCTGGCCGCTGCCCGAGCTGGAGACCGCCGGCCCGGGCGAGCAGCTCTACGGCACCGAGGCCTGGCTGGCCGAGCAGTGGTCGGAGATCCTCGGCGTCCGGGTCGGCGGCCCGCGCGACGACTTCTTCGCCATCGGCGGCGGCAGCCTGGCCGCCGCCCGGCTGACCACCCTGCTGCGCACCCGCTACCCGAGCGCGGCCGTGCTGGACGTCTACCAGCACCCGACACTGCGCAAGCTCGCCCGGCACCTGGAGCGCAGCGCCGGCGAGAGCACCGAGGCCCGCCCCGTCACCCTGGTGCCGACCCGGGCCAAGCTCCTCCAACTGTTCCTGCTGATCCCGCTGTTCACCGTCGTCGGGCTGCGCTGGACGGTGGCCCTGCTGGCCGCCGGGAACCTGCTCACCCACCTCGGCGACTACCCGTGGGCGCCCACCGCCTCCTGGTGGTGGGTCGGCGCGGGCGCGCTCGCGCTGTTCACCCCGCCGGGCCGGCTGGCCGTCGCGGCGGGCGGCGCCCGGCTGCTGCTGCGCGGCGTGCGCCCGGGCAGCCACCCGCGCGGCGGCTCCGTCCACCTGCGGCTGTGGACCGCCGAGCGGCTCGCCGAGCTGACCGGCGCGGACTCGCTGTCCGGCGCCTGGCTGGTGCGCTACGCCCGGGCGCTGGGCGCCAAGGTCGCGCCCGAGGTGGACCTGCACTCGCTGCCGCCGGTCACCGGGATGCTGAAGCTGGGCCGCGGCTGCGCGGTCGAGGCCGAGGTGGACCTGTGCGGCTACTGGCTGGACGGCGACCGGCTGCTGATCGGCCAGGTCAAGATCGGCTCCGGCGCCGTGGTCGGCACCCGCTCGACGCTGCTGCCCGGCGCCCGGGTCGGCAAGCGCGCCCGGGTGGCTGCCGGCTCCAGCGTCACCGGCCAGGTGCCGACCGGCCAGCGCTGGGGCGGCGCGCCCGCCGTCAAGCTGGGCCGCGCCGAGCGCGACTGGCCCGAGGAGCGTCCGGTCCGCCGGGCCCGCTGGGCCTCGCTGTACGGCGCCAGCGGTGCCGTGCTCGGCCTGCTCCCGGTTCCGCCCGCGCTCGCCGCGCTGGCCGTGCTGTCCCGGTTCGTCGACCAGGGCGCGGCCCTCGGCCCGGCGCTCGGCGGCGCGCTGCTCGGCCTGCTGCCCGCCACGTTGGCGTTCGGCGCGGTGTACGCGGCGCAGCTGGTGGTGCTGGTCCGGCTGCTGAGCATCGGTCTGGTGCCCGGGACGCACCCGCTGCACGGCCGGGTGGGCTGGCAGGCGTGGACCGTCACCCAGCTGATGGACCGGGCCCGCGAGGTGCTGTTCCCGCTCTACGCCGGCCTGGTCACGCCGCTGTGGCTGCGCGCCCTCGGGATGCGGGTCGGCCGGGGCGCGGAGGTGTCCACGGTGCTGGCGCTGCCCAGCCTGACGACGGTCGGCGACGGCGCGTTCCTGGCCGACGACACCCTGATGGCCCCGTACGAGCTGGGCGGCGGCTGGGTGCGGCTCGGCGAGGCGAAGGTCGGCGAGCGGGCGTTCCTCGGGAACTCGGGGATGACCGCGCCGGGCCGCGCGGTGCCCAAGCGCGGCCTGGTGGGCGTGCTGTCGGCGACCCCGGCGAAGGCGAAGAAGGGCGGCTCGTACCTGGGCATGCCGCCGATGCGGCTGCCGCGCTCCGCGGACCGGGCCGACCAGAGCCTGACCTACGAGCCGCCGGCCCGGCTGCTGTGGGCGCGCGGGCTGGTCGAACTGGGCCGGCTGGTGCCGGTGCTGGCCTCGGGGGCGCTGGGCCTGCTGACCGTGGCGGCGCTGTCCTGGCTGGCGGCCGGCTCGCCGCCGGCCGCCGCGCTGCTGTCGGGCCTGGTGCTGCTGGCCGCCGGTACGGTGGCCTGCCTGGTCGCGGTGGCGGCGAAGTGGCTGCTGGTCGGACGGTTCCGGGCGGTGGAGCACCCGCTGTGGAGCGGCTTCGTGTGGCGCAACGAGCTGGCGGACACCTTCGTGGAGATGCTGGCGGTGCCGTGGTTGGTCGGCGCGGTGCCGGGCACCCCGGTGCTCAACCTGTGGCTGCGCTCGCTCGGCGCGCACGTCGGGCACGGGGTCTGGTGCGAGAGCTACTGGCTGCCGGAGGCCGACCTCGTCACCCTCGGCGACGGGGTCACGATCAACCGGGGCTGCGTGGTGCAGACGCACCTCTTCCACGACCGGATCATGCGGATGGATACTGTGGTCCTCCGCGAGGGCGCCACCCTGGGCCCGGGCGGCATCGTGCTGCCCGGCAGCACGGTGGGCGCGCGCAGCACGCTGGGCCCGGCGTCGCTGGTGATGCGCGCCGAGTCCGTCCCCGCCGACACGCGGTGGCTGGGCAATCCGATCGAGGCGTGGCAGACCACGTCGTGACCACCTCCCCGTCCCCCCGTCCCGGCCCGCAGGAAGCGCACGTCCCCGTGAAGCCCAAGCACGTCCCGGCGGCCGCCGCCGCCCCGGACCCGTACTTCCCGAACAGCGGCGACCACCGCTACCGGGTGCACCGCTACGAGCTGGCGCTGGACTACCGGCCCGGACCCAACCGGCTGGCCGGCTCGGCCCGGCTGAGCGCGGTGGCGGACGCGGCGCTGGCGGAGTTCGCGCTCGACCTCGCCGAGTTCCGGATCGGGCGGGTGCTGGTCGACGGCCGGGCCGCCCGCTACACCCACCGCGCGGGGAAGTTGCGGATCCGCCCGGCCAGGGCGCTCGCGCCGGGCGCGGCGTTCACCGTCGAGGTGCACTACACCGGCAACCCGCGCCCGGTGCGCAGCCCGTGGGGCGGCCTGGGCTGGGAGGAGCTGACCGAGGGCGCGCTGGTGGCGAGCCAGCCGGTCGGCGCGCCGTCCTGGTTCCCGTGCAACGACCGGCCCGCCGACAAGGCCGCCTACCAGCTGGCGGTCACCACGCCGTCCCCGTTCACGGTGGTGGCCGGCGGCCGGCTGCTGACCCGCACCACCAGGGCCTCCAGCACCACTTGGGTGTACGAGCAGAGCGCGCCCACCCCGACGTACCTGGTGACGGTGTCGATCGGGAACTACCGGCCGGTGCCGCTGGCGGTGCGCCCGGCCGTGCCGCAGACCGGCTACGTGCCGGAGCGCCTGGCCGCCGCGTTCGCCCGGGACTTCGCCCGGCAGCCGGAGATGGCGGCGTACTTCGGCGACGTCTTCGGCCCGTACCCGTTCGGCGAGTACGCGGTGGTGGTCGCGGACGAGGAGCTGGACGTCCCGGTGGAGGCGCAGGGCGTCGCCACCTTCGGCACCAACCACCTGGGCGGCGGCTGGGAGCGCGAGCGGCTGATCGCCCACGAGCTGGCCCACCAGTGGTTCGGCAACAGCGTCACGATCGCCGACTGGCGGCACATCTGGCTCAACGAGGGCTTCGCCAAGTACGCGGAGTGGCTCTGGTCCGAGCACGCCGGCGGCCCGGGCGCGGCCGTGCACGCCGCCGCCGCGCACCGGCTGCTGGCCGGGCTGCCGCAGGACCTGCGGCTCGGCGACCCGGGCCGGAAGCTGATGTTCGACGACCGGCTGTACCAGCGCGGCGGGCTGGTGGTGCACGCGCTGCGGCGGGCCCTCGGCGAGGACGCCTTCTTCGCGATGCTGCGGGACTGGACCGGCGCCAACCGGCACGGCGTGGTCACCACCGCCGACCTGCGCGCGCACGCCGCCCGGTACACCGCCGTCCCGCTCGGCCCGCTGTTCGAGGCCTGGCTGGAGCGGCCGGAGCTGCCGGCGCTGCCGGACTGAGCGCGCCGGCCGGGCCGGTGTCTCCAGGACCGTCCGGGCTGGGGGCGCTCGGCAGGGGCACTCGGCAGGGGTGATCGGCCGGAGTGATCGGCCACGTTGTTCGCCCGGAGTGCTCGGCGGGTTATTCGGTCGGCCCCGGGGCCGGGTTGGGCTACTGTCCGTGCACATGTCGATGAGTCCAGAAGCCCACCTGACCGATCCGCCCCACGAGCTGCTGCCCGCCACCCGCCGCGCCCTGCTGCACCGGCTCGCCGTCGCCCAGTCCGAGGGACGCACGCCCTCGATGGTCGCCGGGGTGCTGCGCGACGGGCAGCCGGTGTGGAGCGGCGCCCGCAGCATGGTCGACGGGCACGCGCCGACCCCGGACGTCCAGTACCGGATCGGCTCGCTCACCAAGACCTTCGTCGCCGTCCTGGTGCTGCGGCTGCGAGACGAGGGCCTGCTCGACCTCGCCGACCCGCTCTCCCGCCACCTGCCCGGCACCCCCGCCGACGGGGCGACCGTCGCCCAGTTGCTCTCGCACTCCTCCGGCCTGACCGCCGAGACCCCCGCCCCCTGGTGGGAGCGGACCGAGGGCACGCTGCGCCCCGAACTCGGCGACCTCCTGGAGGCCGAGCGGCCGTCGAAGCACCCGACAGGGCGGGTGTTCCACTACTCCAACACCGGCTACGCGCTGCTCGGCGCGCTGGTGGAGAGGTTGCGCGGTGAGACCTGGGGCGAGGTGCTGCGCCGCGAGGTGCTCGCCCCGCTCGGCATGGACCGCACCACACTGCTCCCCGAGCACCCGCACGCCGGGGGCTTCGCCGTCCACCCCTGGGCCGACGTCATGCTCCCCGAGCCGCTCACCGACACCGGCCTGATGGGCCCGGCCGGCCAACTCTGGTCCACCGTCGCCGACCTGGCCCGCTGGGCGGCATTCCTGACGGCGGGCGACGACAAGGTGCTGTCCGCCCACACCCTCGCCGAGATGCGCCGCCCCGCCGTCGCCCCGGACGACACCGAGTGGGCCGGCGGCTACGGCCTCGGCCTGCAACTGCGCCGCCACGAGGGCCGGTTGCTGTACGGGCACACGGGCTCGATGCCCGGCTTCACCGCGGGCCTGTGGATCAGCGAGGCCGACGGCCTGGCCGCGTACGCCCTCTCCAACGCCACCAGCGGCGCCAGCGCCGCGTCGCTGGCCGCCCAGTTGATCACGCTCACCGCCGAGCTCGAACCCCGGCTGCCCGAACCGTGGCGCCCGCTGAGCGAGGTGGACGACGAGCTGCTGGAGCTCACCGGCCCCTGGTACTGGGGCGCCGCCCCGGCCGCCCTGCGGCTGCTGCCCGGGCGGGTGCTGGAGCTCACCCCGCTCACCGGCACCGGCCGGGGCTCGCGGTTCCTGCCCGAGCCGGACGGCACCTGGACCGGCGCGGAGAACTACTACGCGGGCGAGACCCTGCGGGTGGTCCGCCACCCCGACGGCACGGTCAGCCACCTCGACATCGGCTCCTTCGTCTACACCCGCGAGCCGTACGGACCGGCGGGCGCCGTCCCCGGCGGGGTCGACCCGGAGGGCTGGCGGGCCTTCTGAGCCGCGCGTCGCGACCGGCACCACAGCGGCGTGAAAGCAGCGGCGTGACGAGCGCGATCTGACAACCGCGAGGTGACGACGGGGGTGTGCGGCACGGCCGTACGCCCCCGTGGCGTCTGCTGTCCACCCTCGGCGGACGACCGCCCGGTGCCGGGCAGATGACCGCCGGGCCACGGGTGGTCCCATTCAACAGGTGCACATCTGCGATCCCCCGGGCCGCAACATAAATGCCAACCGGCTCGGAGAGACATACGGGGACCGGTTCGCGTCCATGCCCAACCGCCTGCGGACCGGGACGGTGCCCTGGCGATCCACGGCACCGCCGATCGTGCTGCCCTGGAGGGTCCGCCATGACCACCGTCCCCACGTACGCTCCGTCCGCAGTCGCCACCACCCACGACGCCCCGGCGGTCCCCACGCCCCGCCCCCGGCCCGCCGCCCCGGCCGCGTACACCGTCTCCCTCGCCCGCGACGAGGACGACGTGCGCGCCGCTCAGCGGCTGCGCCACCAGGTCTTCGGCGCCGAACTGGGCGCCGTGCTGCACAGCCCGGTCGCCGGTCTGGACGTCGACCCGTTCGACGAGTACTGCGACCACCTGCTGGTCCGCGAGGGCGAGCAGGGCGCCGTCGTCGGCACCTACCGGCTGCTGCGCCCCGAGGCCGCCCGCCGGGCCGGCCGGCTGTACTCCGACGGCGAGTTCGACCTCTCCGCGCTCGCGCCGCTCCGCCCCGGCCTGGTCGAGCTCGGGCGCTCCTGCATCCACCCGGACCACCGGGGCAACGGCGCCGTCATCAACCTGATGTGGGGCGGCATAGCGCGCTACCTCGCCGACACCGGCAACACCTGGGTCGGCGGCTGCTGCTCGATCGAGCTGGCGGACGGCGGCGCCACCGCGGCCCGGGTCTGGGACACCGTCAGCGCCAAGCACCTGGCGCCCGAGGAGTACCGGGTCGCCCCGCACCGCCGCTGGGACGCCACCGGGGTGGCCCGCGCCGAGCGGGGCGCGCTGCCGGCCCTGCTCCGCGGCTACCTGCGGCTCGGCGCCTGGGTCTGCGGCGAGCCCGCGTACGACCCGGACTTCGACTGCGCCGACCTGTACGTGCTGCTGTCGCTGGAGCGCACCGACCCCCGCTACCTGCGGCACTTCCTGTCCGGCGTACCCGCCTCGGGCGCCTCGTCATGAGCGTCTGGCTGCCCACGGCGACCTGCCGGCCCGAGACCTGCCTGGCCGAAGCCTCGCCGGAGGTCTCCCACCCCCGGCGGGCGCTGCGGCTGACGGCCTGTCTGGCCGCCGTGCTGGCGGGGATCGTGCTCAGCCTGCCGGTCCGGCTGTTCCCGGAACGGGCCCGGGACCGGCTGGTCCGGCTCTGGGCGCGGGTGGTGCTGCGCACCCTGGGGGTGACCGTCCACCTCACCGGGCCCGACGGACCGGAGTCCGGCGCGGGCCCGCGCGCGGGCGCGGGCGGCGGCGGCGCGGGCGGTGGCGGCGCGGGCGGTGGCGGCGCGGGCGGCGCGGGCGCGGGCGGCGCGGGCGCGGGCGGCGCGGGCGCGGGCGCCGGGGTGCTCGTGGTGGCCAACCACGTGTCCTGGCTGGACATACCGCTGCTCGCCGCCGGGCGGCCCGGCCGGTCGCTGGCCAAGACCGAGGTCCGGCAGTGGCCGGTGCTCGGCCCGCTGATCGCCTGGGGCGGCACCGTGTTCCTGGACCGCGACCGGCTGCGGACCCTGCCGGACACCGTAGCGGCGGTGGCCGAGGTGCTGCGCTCCGGGCACCCGGTGATCGTCTTCCCGGAGGGGTCGACCTGGTGCGGGCGGGAGAGCGGCCGCTTCCGGCCCGCGCTGTTCCAGGCCGCGGTGGAGGCTGGCGCCGACGTCCAGCCGGTGACGATCCGCTACCGGCTGGCGGACGGGCGGCCGACCAGTGTGCCCGCCTTCATCGGGGACGACGGGCTGCTCACCTCGCTCGCCCGGGTGGTCGCCGCCCGCGGGCTGGTCGCCGACGTGACCTTCCTGCCGCCGATACCGCCGCCCGGCCCGCAGCCCGGCCGGGCCGGAGCCCGGCGCGAGCTGGCCCGCACGGCGCAGGCGGCGGTCGAGGGCATCCGCTGACCGGCCGCCGGTGCGGCGGGCTGCGGCGGCGGGCTGCTGATGGGACGGACTGCTGCCGCGGCGGACTGCTGCCGCGGCGGACTGCGGACCGGCTCCTCACACGGTCCGGCAGGGCGGAGCGCCCCCGCCCACCCCGCCGGCCGCGGACGGGCCGCCTCGGGGTCCGACACCGGGGTAGGCTCCCCGGGTCCGCTCGTACGATCACGGAGGAGTCACCGATGCCCGAGCCGTATCCCCTCTACGAGCCGTACGCACAAGGCCTGTTGGATGTCGGCGACGGGCAGCTGATGCACTGGAACGCCTCCGGGAACCCGGCCGGAACGCCCGCCGTGGTGGTGCACGGCGGGCCCGGCTCCGGCCACAGCCCGGGCTCCCGGCGCCACTTCGACCCGGAGCGCTACCACCTCGTCCAGTTCGACCAGCGCGGCTGCGGGCTCAGCCTGCCGTCCGCCGCCGACCCGTCGACCAGCCTGGAGCACAACACCACCGCGCACCTGATCGCCGACATGGAGCGGCTGCGCGAGCACCTCGGCATCGACAAGTGGCTGCTGTACGGCGGCTCCTGGGGCTCCACGCTGATCCTCGCGTACGCCCAGGCCCACCCGGAGCGGGTCTCCGCGATCGTGATCTGCGGGGTCACCATGACCCGCCCGGAGGAGACCGACTGGCTCTACCGGGGCGTGGGCCGCTTCCTGCCCGGCGCCTGGGAGGAGTTCCGGGACTTCCTTCCGCCCGCCGACCGGGACGGGGACACCTCCGCCCTGCTCGCCGCGTACAGCCGGCTGCTCAACAGCACCGACGAGTCCGTCCGGCGGGCCGCCGCCAACGCCTGGGCCACCTGGGAGGACGCGGTCATCTCGCACGAGTCCCTGGGCAAGCCGAACGCGTACACCGACCGACCCTCCGACGCCCTGATGGCCTTCACCCGGATCACCGCGCACTACTTCTCGCACCAGGCCTTCCTGCCGGACGGCCAACTGCTGCGCGACGCCGGGCGGCTGGCCGGAATCCCCGGCGAACTGATCCACGGTCGGCTGGACCTCGGCGGACCGGTCGACACCGCCTGGCAGCTGGTCAAGGTCTGGCCGGACGCCCGACTGACGGTCATCGACGAGGCCGGGCACACCGGGAGCCCGCGGATGAGGGACGCCGTCCTGGCCGCGATCGAACGCTTCGCCTGATCGGCCATGAGCCCCGGGGCGGTTGGGCCTTCCGTACGAATGGTCCAGACCGAGGAAGGCCTACCATACGACGCATGATCGCCTATGCCCCAGCCGCCCTGTTCTTCCTGTTGTTCGGAATCGGGGTACTACGCGACCGCCGCCAGTTCAGCAACGCCGTCCTGCTCGGCATCGCCGTCTCCCTCCTCTCCCTCGCCCTGCTCGCCGAACTCCGCAAGGCGCCCGGCGTGGTGGTCACGCTCGTCGCGGCCCTCATCGTCATCCTCCCGGCCTTCGGCACGGCGGCCCTGGTCTGGTTCCTGCTCGCCAACGGCCTGACCATGATCCGCAAGGAGGGCAGGCGGCCGGCCAACCTGCTGTCGCTGCTCGCCGGCCTCGGCATCCTCGGGGTCATCGGGCTGCTGGTCGCGGCCCTCGTCGTCCACTCCCGGCAACTGGCCGCCCTGGCGGGCACCGCGGTGCTGGTGGTCGGCTACGTCTCCTTCCTGTTCACCTGCTTCGTCGGCTACGCCTTCCTGTACGGCCGCCACCGGCCGCGCCAGGACGTGGACTTCGTGGTGGTGCTCGGCTCCGGGCTGATCGGTGGCGAGCGCGTCCCGCCGCTGCTCGCCAGCCGGCTGAACCGGGGCCACGAGGTGTACGAGAAGCAGGCCGCCCGCGGCAACCCGCCGGTGCTGATCACCTCGGGCGGCCAGGGGCCGGACGAGAAGCTGCCGGAGTCCCACGCGATGGCCGACTACCTGGTCGAGCGCGGCTTCCCCGAGGAGCACCTGGAGCGGGAGGACCGCTCCCGCACCACCGAGGAGAACCTGCTCTTCAGCAAGGCCATCATGGAGCAGGCCAAGCCCGGCTACCGGTGCGTCGTGGTCACCAACAACTTCCACGCCTTCCGGGCCGCCCTGCTCGCCCGGCAGACCGGCGTCAACGGCCACGTCTTCGGCTCGCCCACCGCCCGGTACTACTGGCCGAGCGCCACCATCCGCGAGTTCGCCGCGATCTTCCTCTCGCACAAGCTGGTCAACTTCGGGATCTGCGGCTTCATCGCCCTGTGCGGCGTGCTCGTGGCCCTCTGATCCACCCCGGTCCCGCCCGCCCGGTGCGGTGCAGGTGCCGGTGCGGTGCGGTGCGGCACGGTGCGGTGCGGGCGCCGGTGCGGTGCGGCACGGTGCGGGTGCGGCCTCCGGTGGTCGCCCCGGGCGCGCTCCGGGGCGGCGGAACCATGGCGGCCCGTGCCATGCCCGGGCGGCGGACCTCGGATGACTGCCACATGGCACCGGGCCGCGGGGCGCGCCACGCTGCACGGGACAGGCCCCCACTCCTCCCCCACCCAGGAGTCCCCATGCCCTTGCGCCCCGCCGCGGCGGCACTGCTCACCGCCGTCACTCTCGCACTCGGCACCACCGCACCCGCCCCGGCCTCCGCCGCACCCTCCCGCACCACGGCCACGGCCACGGCCACGAGCGGCAGCTTCCAGCAGGTCACCGGGTTCGGCACCAACCCGGGCAACCTCGCGATGTACACCTACACCCCCGCCGGACTGCCCGGCGGCGCTCCCCTGGTGGTGGCGCTGCACGGCTGCGCCCAGAGCGCCACCGACTACTACCGCAACTCCGGCTGGACCAAGTTCGCCGACCAGTACGGCTTCGCGGTGGTGTTCCCGCAGACCAGCAGCGCCAACAACAGCCTCTCCTGCTTCAGCTGGTTCGACGCGAACGAGGCCGCCCGGGGCGTCGGCGAGGCCGAGTCGGTGGTCGAGATGGTCACCAAGGCCGAGTCCCTGTACGGCTCGGACACCCACCGGGTGTTCGTCACCGGGCTCTCGGCGGGCGGCGGGATGGCCGCCGACCTGCTGGCCGACTACCCGGACGTGTTCGCCGGCGGGGCGATCGACTCCGGCCTGCCCGCCCACTGCGCCGCCACTCAGGCCGCCGCCTCCGGCTGCCAGAACTCCGACCAGCGGCTCACCCCGGCCCAGTGGGGCGACAAGGTCCGGGCCGCGTACCCGGGGTACACCGGGCCGTGGCCCAGGGTCGCGATCTGGCAGGGCACCGCCGACACCGTGGTCAGGCCGGTGAACTCGACCGAGCTGCGGGACCAGTGGACCGACGTCCAGGGCATCGGCCGTCAGCCGACCAGCACCCGAAGCCTCCCCGGCGGCACCACCGAGGAGCTCTACGCCGACGCGAGCGGCAAGCCCGCCGTGGCCCTGTTCACGATCAGCGGGATGGGGCACGGCCTGGCCGTGGACCCGGGCTCCGGTGCCGACCAGTGCGGGGCGACCGGCGCCTACTTCCTCGACACGATCTGCTCCGGCTACCACACCGCGCGGTTCTGGGGGCTGGACGGCGGCTCCGGCCCCGCCGACCCCGGGCTGCCGGCCCCGACCGGGCTGACCGCGACCGCGGCCTCCGGTTCGATCGCCCTCACCTGGCAGGCAGTCAGCGGCGCCGCCTCGTACCAGGTCTTCCGCGACGGCGGCCAGGTCGGCAGTGCGACCGGCACGGCGTTCACCGACACCGGGCTCGCGGCCGGCACCACGTACAGCTACACCGTGGCGGCGGTCGACGGGTCGGGCGCGGTCGGCACCCGGTCGGCGGCGGTGACGGCGACCACCCCGGGCGGGGGCACGTCCCAGTGCTACACCGCCAGCAACTACGCGCACGTGCAGGCCGGCCGGGCCACCCAGAGCGGCGGCCTCGCCTACGCCCTCGGCTCGGGCCAGAGCATGGGGCTCTGGAACACCTTCGTCACCCACACCCTGAAGCAGACCGGCCCGGGCTACTACGTTCTCGCCGACGGCCAGTGCTGAACGGATGACAGCCGGCACGCGGCCGAGCACCGCCCCGACCGCCCGCCCCGCCGCGAACGCCCGCATCGCCACGCCCAATGCGTCCACCGCGCCCACCCCGGAGCTCACCCCGCCCCCACCCCCGCCCGGAGCCCGGCGAACAGGTCGGTCTCGACCTCACCCGCGCCTGGCGCCGGCGCCAGGCTCCGGGCCAGGTGGTAGTCCTCGGTCGGCCAGACCTCGCGCTCGATGTCCCGCGGGTGGGCCATGAAGGCCACACCCGGCTGGACCTGGGTGGCGTGCGCCAGCATCGCCGCGTCCCGTACGGCGAACTGCTCGGCGCACGCTATCCGGGTGGTGGTCGCCAGGGCGGGCGGGGTGTCGGGCCAGCCGGCGAGCAGCTCGCCCATCTCCGAGCGCAGGCCCCGTTCCGTCATGGCCTCGTGCAGGGCCTGGAACCAGGCCCGGGAGAGCGCCAGGTGGTAGTAGAGCTTGGCCACCTGCCAGGGCCCGCCCAGCCCGGGGTGGCGTTCCGGGTCGGCGGCGGCTTCGACGGCCGCCACGGTGACCCGGTGGGTCATCACGTGGTCCGGGTGCGGGTAGCCGCCGGTCTCGTCGTAGGTGATCACCACCTGCGGGCGGAACTCCCGGATCAGGGCGACCAACGGCTCCGCCGCCAGTTCCACCGGCTGGGCGGCGAAGCAGCCCTCCGGCAGCGGCTCGCCCTCCCCGGGCATCCCGGAGTCGACGAAGCCGAGGAACCGCTGGCGCACGCCGAGGATCTCCCGGGCGGCGGCCATCTCCTCGCGCCGGACGCGGGCGATGTCGGCCCGGACCTCGGGCCGGTCCATGGCCGGGTTGAGCACCGAGCCGCGCTCGCCGCCGGTACAGGTGGCGACCAGGACGTCCACGCCCTCGGCGGCGTACCGGGCGAGGGTGGCCGCGCCCTTGCTGGACTCGTCGTCGGGGTGCGCGTGCACGCTGAGCAGCCGCAGGCCGCCGGGGTGACGGGTGAACACGGGTACCTCCATGCCTGGGGGGTCGGGAACCGACCGGTGGTCAGCCGGACTTGCGGGTGTTCGGGTAGAGCAGTGCCGGAGCGATGGCGAGCGCGGACAGCGCCAGCACCCACCAGAAGGTCTCGCCGAAGGCCGCGCCCGGGTGGCCCGGGTGCCCGTCCTGCGCCTGCAGGAGCGCCAGCGTCAGCACCGCCGTGCCGAGCGCTCCGCCCACCCGGTTCAGCACGTTGACCGCGCCCGCCGCCGTCGGCACCTGGTCCTTCTCGACGCTCCCGTACACCGCCGCCAGGCCGGGTATCGCGATCATCCCCATGCCCGCGCCGCGCAGGGCCAGCGAGGCGGCGATCAGCCAGCCGGCCGGTTCGGAGCCGCTGCCCAGCCGGGTGAACGCGACGGTGCCGACCAGGGAGCAGGCGATGCCGATCAGGATCAGCGGACGCGGCGCGATGCGGTCGGTCATCCGGCCGGCCAGCATGGCGGTGACCGCCGTGCCGAGGGCCTGCGGGGCCAGCAGCAGACCGGCCTCCACCGCGCCGGCGTGCCGCACCTGCTGGTAGTACAGCGGCACCAGGAACATCGAGCTGTACAGCGCGGCGCCCTGCAGGAAGCTGTTCGCCGTCGCCACGCTGAAGCCGCGCCGGGCGAACAGCCGCAGGTCGATCAGCGGCGTCCGGACTCCCCCGCGGCCCACCCGCAGCGCGTGCCGGCCGTAGAGCGCCACCAGCATCACGCCCACCAGCAGAGCGGCCCAGCCGGCCGTCGCGTCGCCGTCACCGACCGTCGAGAGCCCGTAGACCAGCCCGGTCAGGCCCGGCGAGAGCAGCACCAGACCGGTGACGTCCAGCCGGGGCTTCGGCCCGTCCGACGCTTCGTCAGCCGGCAGCCACCGGGCGGCGAGCAGCAGGATCACCAGCCCGACCGGCACGTTCAGCAGGAACATCCAGCGCCAGTCGAAGTGCTCCAGCACCAGCCCGCCGAGGATGGGACCGAGGACCGGGGCCAGGCTGATCGGAAGCATCAGCGTGCCCATCACCCGCCCGACCCTGGAGGGGCCGGCTGCTTGTATGATGATCGCTTGGCCCAGCGGTTGGATCATCCCGCCGCCGATCCCCTGCAGTACCCGGAAGGCGATCAGACTGCCCGTCGACCAGGCCAGCCCGCACAGCGCCGATCCGAGCACGAACAGGACGACCGAGGCGAGCCACGCCCGCCGCCCACCGAACCGCGCCGCGGCCCAGCCCGAGAGCGGCATCGTCAGCGAGATCGCCAGCAGGTACCCCGTGGCCACCCACTGCACCGCCCCGATCGAGCTGTGCAGGTCGCGCCCCACCGAGTCGATGCCGACGTTGACGATCGTGCTGTCCAACAGTGCGAGCACCGGCCCGAGCGCGAGCACGGCGCCCATCTTCCACAGGCCCGGCGGAATCGGCTCCGGCTCCCCCTCCCGGACTCCTCCCGGTCGGTCCTTCGCCGTGACGGATGTGGTCATGCGCCCTCCCCTGGTCGCCCTCGGGCGAGCCGCTCCCCGAAGCCGCGTGCGGTCACTCCGACGCTCACCCGGCACCCTCGCGGACACTCACCCGGGCGGCCGGTCCGACCGCCCGGGAAGAACTTAGGACGGACCGAGCTTCTGGGTCAAACCTAATTACTGTGCTCGACCCAGCGAACTGCGCTACGCTCCCGCCATGACCGAGACCGGGACCACGCCGAACCTGCGCGAGCTCAACAAGCGCCGCACCCGCGAGGCGATCTCGCACGCCGCGACCAGGCTCTTCATCGCGCAGGGCTTCGACCGCACGACCATCGCCGAGGTCGCGGCCGCCGCGGGAGTCGCCAAGATGACCGTCACCAACCACTTCCCCCGCAAGGAGGACCTCTTCTTCGACCTGCACGAGGAGCTCGCCGGCCGGCTCGCCGCGGCCGTCGCCGGGCGCGCGCCGGGCGAGTCCGCGCTCGCCGCCCTGCGCCGCGACTGCCTGACCGGGCTCGACCGGCACGACGCCCGGCTCGGCTTCTCCGGCCCGGCCTTCGCCCGCACCGTCTTCGACAGTCCCTCGCTGGGCGCCCGGCTGCGCGAGCTGCACGAGCAGAGCGAGACGGCACTCGCCGAGGCACTGGCCGAGGCGGTGCACGAGAGACCCGTCGGCTTCGAGTGCCGGGTCGCCGCCGCGCTGCTCGCCGCCGTCGACCGGGCGGTGTTCGCCGAGGTGTTCCGACGCACCCTGGCGGGTGAGGAGCACGCGGCGATCGCCACCGCGGTCCGCCCCTCGGCGGTCCGGGCCTACGACCGCCTGGAGGGCGCCCTGGGGAGCTTCGCCGTACGGGAGGACTAGCGCACCGGACCACCGCCGCGCGCCCGGGGCCCCGGCCATACGCCCAGGTCAGGGCACCCTTGACGAAAGGTTGACCTGCTCACGGCAGAACGTTGACGATCACCGCCCCTATGGTCGGCGCATGCCCCCACAGCCCATCAGGCCTATCGCCCTGCCCGTTCTGCCGTACCGCAAACCCACCCGCGGCCGGGACTACTGGGTCCTGGACGACGTGCTGCCCGACCCGGACGCCGTCCGGGAGCGCTGCCTGGCCCGGGGGGACTGGACGGAGGGCTACCCGCACCGCCCCGAGACATGGCCCGGACTGCGCACCATGCCGGGCCTGGAACCCGACGAGCTGGCCCGGGTCGAGTCGCTGGTCCGCAAGGCCACCGGCGCCTCCCGGCTCTGGGTGCAGAGCACCCCGGGCGGCGGCACGCTCAACCACAACTGCGTCCAGGTCGTCGGCGCCGGGGAGTCCGAGTCCCGCCCGCACACCGACTCCCGCGCGCTCTGCCGTTACGCCGCCGTCCTCTACCTCAGCCCCGGCGCCCCCAAGGACGCCGGCACCAGCTTCTACCGCCAGCAGTTCCCCGGCGGCCGCCTCGGCGGCAACCTGGTCAACGCCCCGCACAACAACCTGGTCGAGGCGCTCGGCACCCGCCACGTACCGGCCGACCACTTCACGGAGGACGTCCGCGTCCCCAACCGCTACAACCAACTGCTCCTCTACCACGCCAACCTGATCCACAGCGCCACCGGCTACTACGGCACCGAGCTCGCCGAGCGGCGGATGACGGCGGTCTTCTTCTGGATGGCCTGACGCCCGCCCAGCAACGGCACACCTCACCCGGCCCCCACGTGCGCCAGGCTCGCCCTGGTCAGCGCCGCCGCAAACCGGGCCAGGTCCCCCGGCCCGACCAGCGCCGCCAGTCCGTCCGGCTCATCCGGCAGCCCGAGCGTCCGGGCCTCCTCCAGCACCCGCTCGTCGAAGTACGGCCGCAGCGAGGGCCAGACCGCCTGCGCCTCGCGCCGGAAGATCCCCGCGCCGACCGGTCCGATCCGGGGGAACTCCCGGAGCAGCTCGCCGATCCGCTCGGAATCGCCCCCGGCCTCCTCCCGCAGCCGCCGCAGGTCACCGTGCCAGCGGTCGAGCAGCAGCTCCGCCCCCTGTCCGAGCGCGGTGGCGGTGCTCTCGTCGTAGCGCACGTAGTGGGCCCGGCCCAGGGCTTCGATGAGCGTCCGGCGCCGGGCGCCGGCCATCGCACGCGGGGTCCGCAGCCCGGCGGCCGACAGTTCGCGGGCCGCCGCGGTGGCGGTCCCGGCGCTGATCCGCACCGAGCAGAGCACGGTCAGGACGAGCAGCCGGTACAGCGGCGAGGGCCTGTCCCGCAGCGTGATCCCCGCCTCCTCCGCGTAGGTGCGGCCGAACCGGTCCAGCAGTTCGGCAACGGTCGGTTGCACGGCCACCACCTCCCTCCCTCCACGCTTGCCCTGATTCGGGCGCCTCGCACCCGGGGAGGCTCGCCGCATGAGCGAGCGCAGCGAGCGAATCATCAAGAGGTGCGCGTGGGCGAAGGCCCCTGCCGAGCGAGGCGAGGCGGGAGCATGAGCGAGCGCAGCGAGCGAATCATCAAGAGGTGCGCGTGGGCGAAGGCCCCTGCCGAGCGAAGCGAGGCGGGAGCATGAGCCGTGATGCCGTTCCCACGACCGAGACCGTCCGCCCCGAGTGGGCCGCGATCGACCAGCTGCCCACGGTCGAGCTGCTCCGCCTGATGAACGCCGAGGACCGCACGGTGCCCGCGGCGGTCGCCGGGGAGCTGGACCGGATCGCCGCCGTGGTCGACGCCGTGGCCGCCCGGATGGCGCGTGGCGGCCGGCTGGTCTACGCCGGTGCGGGGACGGCCGGGCGGCTCGGTGTGCTGGACGCCGTCGAGTGCCCGCCGACCTTCGGCACCGATCCGGCGCTGGTCGTCGGCCTGATCGCGGGCGGACGCTCGGCCGTGACGGCGGCCGCCGAGGGCGCCGAGGACCGCACCGACCTCGCCGAGGCCGACGTGGCCGCGCTCGCCCTCACCCCCGCCGACACCCTGGTCGGCGTCTCCGCCTCCGGCCGTACGCCCTACCCGCTGGCCGCCGTCCGCGCCGCCCGGGCGGCCGGGGCGCTGACCGTCGGGCTGGCGTGCAACCGGGGCTCGGCCCTCGCGGCCGCGGCCGAGCTGGGCGTCGAGGTGGAGGTCGGCCCGGAGGTACTGGCCGGATCGACCCGGCTCAAGGCGGGCACCGCGCAGAAGCTGGTGCTCAACCTGCTGTCCACGGCCGTGATGGTCCGGCTCGGACGGACGTACGGAAATCTGATGGTCGACCTGCGCGCCACCAACGACAAGCTGCGCGACCGCGCCCGACGGATCGTCGCCGAGGCGACCGGCGCCGACGGGGCCGCGGTCGACCGCGCCCTGGCCGCGACCGGCGGCCGGGCCAAGGACGCGGTCCTGTCCCTGCTCGCGGACGTGGACGCCCCCACCGCCGCCCGCCTGCTCACGGCCTCGGACGGCCGGCTGCGCGAAGCCCTCCGGCTCGCCCAGCCCTGACGCCCGCGCCCCGGGGCCGCCGGCATCCAGGCCCTAACGGCCCTCCCCAGCCTCCCGCGCGATCTCCGCGCGGAACCCCTCGATCAGCACCCGCAGCCCGTACTCGAAGTCGGCGTCGTGGTCGGTCATCCGCAGCACGTCGACCGCCTCGCGCAGCAGCGGCAGTCCGCTCAGCGCCTCGTCCGGGAACGGCGGCCGGTCGCGGTCCGCGGCATCCTGCCGCCAGGCCTGCTCCTCGGTGACCCAGCCCATGATGTAGCGGTCGACGGTCAGCAGCAGCCGCAGCGCCGTGCGCGGGCGCAGCCCGGCTCCGCAGAGCGCTCCCAACTGGGCCTCGACCGCCGGGAGCTCGTCCTCGGTGGGCAGGGTTCCGGCGTGCACCCGGGCGCCGTCGCGGTAAGCGAGCAGGGCGTTCCGCTTGGCGCGGGCGTCGGCGGCGATCCACTCGGGCCAGTGCTCCGGGTCCGGCTCGCGGTCGGGCGGGAGGGCCTCGGCGAGCATCGCCTCGGCCATCAGGTCGAGCAGTTCCCGCTTGCTCTTGAAGTGCCAGTACAACGCCGGTGACTGAACGCCGAGTTCACGGGCGAGCCGGCGGGTGGTCAGCCCGTCGATGCCCTCCTCGTCGAGCAGGCGCAGCGCCGTGCGCACCACCTCGTCGCGCCGCAGCGCCATCCGATCGACCTCCCCGTCAACCACTTGCCAGGCCCACCTTATCGCCGATAAGTTCCCGAGCTGGAACTTATCGGCGATAAGGAGAGCCGTCGCGACGCCGACGGCCGCGAAGGGATCACCCCTCATGACCTCCGGACCGGACCCGACCTCCGGAAGGGGCCGCTTCCGGTCCCGAGTGCTGCCCGACACCGCGCCCTGGCGGTCCTCCCGGGACTTCCGGCTGACCTGGACCTCCGGCACGGTCACCCTGCTCGGCTCGATCTTCACCATGACGGCGATCCCGCTCCAGATCGCCGACCTCACCGGCTCGCCGCTGGCCGTGGGCGCGGTCGGCGCGGTGGAACTCGTGCCCACCGTCCTGTTCGGCCTCTACGGCGGTGTCCTCGCCGACCGGGCCGACCGCCGCACCGTCGCCCTGGTCACCGAGGTCGCACTGGCCGCGCTCAGCGCCCTCCTGCTGGCCAACGCGCTGCTCGGCACGCCCTCCGTCTGGCCGCTCTACGCCGCCGCCGGGGTGGCCGCGGCGCTCCAGGGCATCCAGCAGCCCTCGGTCGAGGCGATGGTGCCCCGGCTGGTGCCCCGGGACCAGCTGGTGGCGGCGGGGGCCCTGCTCTCGCTGCGCTGGAGCATCGGCGGCGTGGCCGCCCCGGCGGCGGCCGGCCTGCTGATCGCCACCGCCGGCGTCCCGGCGGCCTACCTGGTCGACCTCGGCACCTTCCTGCTCTCGATCGCCCTGCTCGCCCGGGTCCGGCCGGTCCCCTCCGAGCGGGACGCCGAGGCACCGCGGCTCACCGAGTTCCTCGACGGCGCCCGGTACGCGGCCAGGCGGCCCGATCTGATCGGCACCTACCTGGCCGACCTCGCCGCCACCGTCTTCGCCCTGCCCACCGCGCTCTTCCCGTTCCTGGCCGCGGACCTGGACGCCACCTGGGCGCTCGGCCTGCTCTACTCGGCCGGCGCGGCCGGCAGCCTGCTCGCCGCCGCGACCGGCGGGTGGGCGGCGCGGGTGCACCGGCACGGCCGGCTGGTCCTGCTCTCCGCCGCCCTGGTCGGCGCGGCGACGACCGCGGCCGCGTTCGCCCCGGGACTATGGACCGTGCTGCTCTGCCTCACCGTCGCGGGTGGCGCGCACTGGATCGGCGACACCTTCCGCAGCGCCATCTGGAACCAGTCCATTCCGGACGAACTCCGGGGCCGCGCCGCCGGGTTGGAGATGCTGACCGGATCCGCCGGCCCGGCCCTGGGCGACCTCCGGGCCGGCGGGCTCGCCGCCCGACAGGGCATCCGGGCGGCCCTGCGCACCGGCGGCCTGCTCTGCCTCGGCAGCTCGGCCGCGCTGTCCGCCGCGATCCCCGCGCTCTGGCGCTACGACCAGCGGGCCCACCGCACCGGGCCGGCCACCGCGGAGCCCACCCCGTGACGGCACCCGCCCACCGGCCCCCGCCCCAACCCACCACCCCCCGTAGGCAGATCTCCCGACCCTCCTGTCACCGGATCGCCGCAACAGCCGTACGCACCCGACTCGATCACGTCTGCGGGCTCCCGGCACGGGTGCGCCGCTCCCGGCGCGCAACCGTTGACCGACCGCCCCGCCCGGCGGTTGGCTCACCCCGAGCCGGCCGCCGGGGAGTTCGGCGTCCACCGCCGACGCGGCACGGCCGATCCCAGGGGAGGGAACCAGATGATCCGCATCCGCCGCCCGCTGCGCACGGCCTGCGCCCTCGCGGCCGCCGCACTGGTCGCCGCCGTCGCCGCACCGGCCCAGGCCGCTCCGGCCGACGCGGGCCCGGCCGTCCGGCCGGGCGCCCGCACGGAACGCGTCTCCGTCGGTCCCGGACACGCTCAGGCCACCGGAGCCTCGCAGGCCGACGGTCTGAGCGCCGACGGCCGCTTCGCCGTCTTCACCTCGCAGGCCGCCGACCTGGTGCCCGGCGACACCAACGGCACGTCCGACGTCTTCGTCCGTGACCTGTGGACCGGCCGCACCGAACGGGTCGACACCGGCCCGGGCGGCGCCCAGGCCGACGGCGCCTCCTACCAGGCCGCCATCAGCGGCGACGGCCGCTACGTGGCGTTCGGTTCCACCGCCACCAACCTCGCCCCCGGCGCCAACCGCGGCTCCGAGGACGTCTACGTCCACGACCGCCGGACCGGCGAGACCCGGCTGGTCAGCGTCGGCAGGACGGGAGTGCCGCAGACCGGCAAGCTCTCCGGCGTCCCCTCGATCAGCTGGGACGGCCGCTACGTCGCCTACCAGTCCAACCGCGGTGACCTCGCCCCGGGCACGGTCACCTGGTCCGGCGGCAACATCTACGTCACCGACCGCTGGACGGGCGACACCCGCCTGGTCAGCATCGGCGCGGACGGCAGGGAGGCGGACGCCTCCTCCTCCGCGCCGGAGATCAGCGCCGACGGCAACACGGTCGTCTTCATCTCCAAGGCGACCAACCTCCTCGACCCGGGCCAGGCGGGCGGCCTCTCCCCGAAGGTGGTCGCCGAGCTCAGGGCCAGCTCCGACCAGGAGTTCACCGCCGACTCGTCCCGCCCAGACGCCCGCCCCGACGCCCTGCCCGACTCCCGAGCCGACCTCCGACCCGTCGCCCTCCCCGACCCCCGCGCGGAGATCCGCAAGCCGCGCACCTACCCGCTGTACGCCCGCGACCTGCGCACCGGGCGGACGAGCCTGGCCAGCCCGGACGCCGACGGCGGCTACAAGGGCGTGGTCAGCCCCTCGATCAGCCCCGACGGCCGCTACGCGGTCTACTCCTCCTGGGTCCTGCACGGCGACTCCCAGTGGGACCGCCACTTCGAGGTCTACGTCCGCGACCTCGGGCGGGGCACCGAGACGCTGGTCAGCGCCGGCCTGCCCGGTACGACGACCACCCTGAGCTCCTACGGCGGCCGGATCACGGCGGACGGCCGGTGGGTCCTCTTCAGCTCGGAGGCGGCGAACCTCGTCCCCGGCGACACCAACGGCGCCGAAGACGTGTTCCGCCACGACCTGTGGACCGGCCGCACCGAGCGGGTCAGCCTGGCGGGCGACGGTTCGCAGAGCACCGGCCCCTCGCACTCCCCGTTCCCCGGCGCCTTCGGCACCACCGTGGTGTTCACCTCGGCCGACGGCACCCTCGTCCCCGGGGACACCAACGGCGTGGAGGACGTGTTCCTCCGCCGCCTGCCGCTGTTCTGACACCCGCCCGACGGACCACTGACCCCCGGCGGAGGCCCGGTCCGGCGCGGGCGCTCCCGGACTCACACCGTGAGCGCCCGCGCCGAGGCCCGGATCGGCGCCGGCAGCTCCGTCCACCCCCGCAGGTACCGGTCGACCGCCGCCGCGACCGCCCGCCCCTCGGCGATCGCCCAGACGATCAGCGACTGCCCGCGCCCGGCGTCCCCCGCGACGAACACGCCCTCCGCCGCCGTGGCGAAGCCGTCGTCCCTGGCCAGGGCGCCCTCCGCGCCGGTGGCGAGGCCGAGTTGGCCGAACAGCCGCCGGTCGGGCTCCGGCCCGGTGAACCCCAGCGCGAGCAGCACCAGCTGCGCCGGCAGGCTGCGCTCGGTACCGGCCCGCGGGCTGCGGTCGGCGGGTTCGGCCTCGGCGAACCGGACGGCGGCCAGCCGACCGTCCGGGCCCGGCTCGAAGCCCACGGTGGCCGCGGCGAACACCCGGGGCCCGGCCTCCGCGGCGCCGGACTCCTCGTGCGAGGTGGTCTCCCGGTAGACCTTGGGGTGCACCGGCCAGGGCTGCCCGGCGGCCCGGCCCCGCGGCGGACGCGGATTGACGTCCAACTGGGTGACCGACGCGGCACGCTGGCGCAGCGCCGTCCCCAGGCAGTCCGCCGCCGTGTCCCCGCCCCCGACGATCACCACGTCGCGCCCCTCGGCGGACACCGGTGAGACCGGGCGGTCGCCCTCGTCCACCCGGTTCGCCCAGGTCAGGTAGTCGATCGCCTGGTGCACCCCGGACAGCTCCCGACCCGGCACCGGCAGGTCCCGGCAGGCGGTGGCGCCCACCGCGACCACCACCGCGTCGTACCCGGCCCGCAGTTCCTCACCCGGGACGTCCCGGCCGACCCACACCCCGGTGCGGAGGTCGACGCCCTCGGCCCGCAGCTGGTCCAGCCGGCGCTCCAACCGGTGCTTCTCCAGCCGGAACGGCGGGATGCCGTACCGGAGCAGCCCGCCCGCGCGGTCGGCCCGTTCGTACACCGTGGTGGTGTGCCCGGCCCTGGTCAGCTGCTGGGCGGCGGCCAGCCCGGCCGGCCCCGAGCCGATCACCGCGACCCGCCGACCACCGGCCCGCTCCCGGCACTCGGGCGGCCGGGGCACGTCCCAGCCCGCTTCCCACGCCCGGTCGGCGATCGCCAGCTCCACGTTCTTGATCGTCACCGCCGCGCCGTCGATCGCCAGCACGCAGGCGCTCTCGCAGGGCGCCGGGCAGAGCCGCCCGGTGAACTCCGGGAAGTTGTTGGTCGCCAGCAGCCGCGCCGCGGCCGCCCGCCAGTCCGCCCCCGCGCCCCGCTCCTCCCCCGACCCCGTCCCCGTCCCCGTCCCCGTCCCAGGCGCCGGCCCCGGGTCCGACCCGGCCCCAGGATCCGGCTCCGACCCCGGATCCGACGCCGCCACCAGCCGGTTCCACTCCGGCACCAGGTTCCCCAGCGGACAGGCGCTGTGACAGAACGGCAGCCCGCACTCCATGCACCGCCCCGCCTGCCGGCCCACCACCGGCAGCAGCGACCCCGGCCGGTACACCTCCCGCCAGTCCCCCAGCCGCTCCCGCGCGTCCCGCCGCGCCCGCTCCGCGCGCGGGGTGGTGAAGAAGGCCATCCGGTCTGCCATCGCGGCCTCCGGCAGGGCGTGCCGACACGGACCAAGCGGCCCGCCCACCCGGCGGCGCGCCACCGTACGCCCGCGAAGCACCGCGCGAAACCGGCGGCCGCCGCAGCCCGCCCCTGCCCGTCGGACGGCCCCGCTCAGCCCCACCACTGTTCCGGCACCGGCTCCGGCTCGGGCGAGTCCGGGACCGTCACCGGTTCGGCGCAACGCACCAGCAGATCCCCCTCCTCCGTACCGGCGACCAGGTAGCCGCACTCGCGCAGGACGACCGCGGCCGCGCCGCTCAGTGCCGCGACCGCCTCCCGGGAGGGCGGACCGCCCGGCTCCGCGCCCGGCGTCCAGCCGACCACCACGCCCTCGGGGTGACGGTCGATCCACAGCGGTGAGGAGCCCGGGCCGGTGTCGAACCCGGCGCGGGCCAGGGCCTCGGTGACGTCCTCGAAGAGTTCACGGTGATCCGCCATTGGCGAAGCGTAGGCCCTGGACCGGGAGACCCCCGGACACGGCGCGCGCCGACACGCTTCGGGGGCACCCGACCGCAGCATCGGCACCCGTTGGGCCGAGCGGCGGCCAGCCGATCGGGCGTCAGAGCCCCCCGTCCGGCCCGACACGAGCGGCCGGACGGGCCGATGGACGTGCACAGTCGGCCCCCTGCCGACAGCATGACAGAGTAAGCGCTCCATCACCCTGAGCAACGGGTCCAGCGGAACACCTGGTCCGCGCGCCGGTCCGGCCGGCGGGCCCGTATCGAGAGGTCCCATGATCACAACACTTCGCCGGCCGGCGTTCCCGCCGGCGGGCCTCCAGCACGGTACGCCGAGGACGCCGGGGAGCCCGTCGTGAGAACCGACCAGCAGTCGCAGCCGGGACCGGTGACCAGCACGCGCGCCAACCCCGCCAACCCGGCCGAGGCCCTGGCCGACTGGACGGACGGCCGACTCGGCATCTACTCCCTGGCCAAGGCCAACCTGCGCAAGATCTTTCCCGACCACTGGTCCTTCATGCTGGGCGAGATCGCGCTCTACACCTTCGTCATCATCATCCTCACCGGCGTCTGGCTCACCATGTTCTTCACGCCGAGCATGGGCGAGGTCGTCTACGACGGGTCGTACGTGCCGCTCAAGGGCATCCCGATGTCCGAGGCCTACTCCTCGACGGTCCGGATCAGCTTCGACGTGCGCGGCGGCCTGCTGATGCGCCAGATCCACCACTGGGCCGCGATCGTCTTCGTCGCCTCGATGCTGACCCACATGATGCGCGTCTTCTTCACCGGCGCGTTCCGCAAGCCGCGGGAGGTCAACTGGGTCTTCGGCGCGCTGCTGCTGATCCTCGGCATGTTCGACGGCTTCATGGGCTACTCGCTGCCGGACGACCTGCTCTCCGGCACCGGCATCCGCTTCATGGAGGGCGCCGTCCTGTCCGTCCCGATCGTCGGGACGTACCTGCAGTTCTTCCTCTTCGGCGGCGAGTTCCCGGGCACCGACATCATCCCCCGGCTGTTCACCGTCCACGTCCTGCTCATCCCGGGCGTCATGGTGGGCCTGCTCGCGGCGCACCTGATCCTGGTCTTCTACCACAAGCACACCCAGTTCGCCGGGCCCGGCCGGACCAACAGCAACGTGGTCGGCATGCCCCTGCTGCCGGTCTACACGGCCAAGGCGGGCGGGTTCTTCTTCCTGGTCTTCGGCGTGGTCGCGGTGATGTCGGCGATCGCCACGGTCAACCCGATCTGGGCGTACGGGCCGTACCGTCCGGACCAGGTGTCCACCGACGCCCAGCCGGACTGGTACATGGGCTTCTCCGAGGGCCTGATCCGGGTGATGCCGGGCTGGGAGATCAGTGTCTGGGGCGGCCACACCCTCAACCTCGGGGTGTTCATCCCGCTGATGGTCTTCCCGCTGGTGCTGATGGTGATCTGGTGCTACCCCTTCCTGGAGGCCTGGATCACCGGGGACCGGGGTGAGCACCACATCGCCGACCGGCCCCGCAACGCGCCGGTCCGCACCGCCTTCGGAGCGGCCTGGATGGCCCTCTACCTGCTCCTGCTGGCCGGCGGTGGCAACGACCTGCTGGCCACCCACTTCCACCTCTCGATCAACGCGATCACCTACGCGGTGCGGGCCGGCTTCTTCACCTTGCCGGTGGTCGTCTTCGTGATCACCAAGCGGTGGTGCCTGGGCCTCCAGCGGCGGGACAGGGAGAAGGTGCTGCACGGCCGGGAGACCGGCGTCATCAACCGGCTCCAGCACGGCGAGTTCGTCGAGGTGCACGCCCCGCTGCCGCAGGGCCGGCTCTACACCCTCACCTCGCACGACCAGCCCCAGCCCTCCGTGCTGCCGCCCGCGGTGGACGAGAACGGGGTGGCCCGCAAGGCCGGACTGTGGACCCGCGCGCGGGTGAAGCTCTCCCGCGGCTTCTACGGCGAGTACAGCCAGATCGCCAAGCCCACCGTCGAGGAGCACGAGGAGATCACCAGCGGCCACGGCCACCACTGATCCCCCGACCGGTCCCCGACGTCGGAAAGGGCCCGCTGTGCCGGAGACGGCACAGCGGGCCCTCGTCGCGCCCGGGGCGGTCGACGGCGGCCCGGGCGCACCCGGCCGCACCGGACGGTGACGGCCGGAACGGTGGGTCAGCCGCGCAGGACGGCCGGGACGACGGCGATCAGCGCCGCCGCCACGGTGACGGAGAGGCAGAGCGCCGCCCAGCGGGCGCAGATCCGGCGGCACTCGACGCGGTAGCGGGCGGCCAGCCGCCGGCAGCGCTCGACCGCGCGGTCGACGACCTCCTCGGCGTAGCGCAACCGGTCTGCGGCGTAGGCCTGTTCGAGGAACTCCCGCTCCGGCTCCGGAAGCCACGGGAACTGCGCGGCGAACGCGCGGGCGTCCCGCTCGGCCGCCGCGACCTCCGCCTCCCAGGCCAGGAACCCCTCGATGCGAGCGAACCCCGCCCGCGAGTTCACCCGGGCACCGGCCCCGGCGGGCCTGCCCTGGCGGGGGGTCCGCGCTCTCGGCGGACGCTGTCTGCCACCCATGACCGCTCCTCAAGTCGTGTCGAGTCGTCCCGTCGGAAATCCTGCGGGCACGGGCTCCCGGCGGGGATCGCTCCGCAACCAGGCAACTACTACCAGCGACGAACCGCAGGTGGGGGGACGGCTCGCCAGAACCCGTACACCCGGGAAAATCTTGCGTGCCGCGCACGATCGGGCACCGCGCACCTCTGCCGGGACAGTGATACCCGGACGAACGGTCAACCCGGACTGCGGGAACGGAAGAAGGCCGCGACGCGGGAGGCCCTCAGCCGGGCGGCACTGCGCCCGGCGATCGAACGGGGGCTGGAGAACGCCCGGCGGAGGAACCGCTCTGGGAGGCACTGACCCGGTCGCCGGCCGTGCCGTTCGACGGCGCGGCCGAGGAGCCCCACGTGCAGTGGACGGCCGCCGTCCGGCTGCTCCTGGGCGAGCCCGCGCTCCAGGCCGAGGTGGTCCGCGCCACCGCCGCCACCCGGGCCGGCCTGGCGGCGGCGGTGGCCGCCCGCACCGGGACCGACCCCGACCGGGACCTCTACCCGAAGCTGGTCGCCTCGGCCGCGCTCTGCGCACTGCAGGTCGCCGACGAGCACCACCTGACCGCCGACCCGGCGGTGCCGTTCCAGCCGCTGTTCGGCGAAGCCCTGCGACAGCCGGCGGCCGGGCTGCCCGATCCGCGGAACGGGTGAACCCGCCGTACCCGAGGGGGTTCGGGACGACCGACGCCGCCGCCGCGGTCGGCGCCGCCCGCTCTGGGCCCGCCCCGGCCCGCCGTCCGGCTCGGCCGCTGACCCGGGTGGCAGTCGCGGGCGGACCAGGGGCGGCGGGGGCGGGCCCGCCGGGGAGCCGTCCGACGGGTGGGGGAGAATGGACGGCATGTCCCGACGTCGTTCCGAGTCCCGCGCCGCCGCGCCCCGGCTGCTGCCCTCCTCCCCCTGCCCCTGCGGCCTGCCCGCCGCCTACGGCGACTGCTGCGGCCGGCTGCACCGGGGCCAGGCGAAGGCCACCACCGCCGAGTCCCTGATGCGCTCCCGCTTCAGCGCCTTCGCCGCGCAGGACGAGGCGTACCTGCTGCGCACCTGGCACCCGGACACCCGGCCCGCGGAGGTCGACTTCGATCCGGGGCTGCGCTGGACCGGGCTGGAGGTGGTCGGCACCACCGAGGGCGGCGCGTTCCACGCGGAGGGCACGGTCGCCTTCCGGGCGCACTGGACCGAGGGCGGCGAGGCGGGCGTGCTCACCGAGAACAGCCGCTTCGTGCGGCACGAGGGCGCCTGGGTGTACCTCGACGCCCTCTCGCTCGGCTGAGCCGCCCGGCCCGCGGTCGGCGCTGCGGCCGGCGGCTGCGGGTGGCCGCTACAGGTAGTCGTCCAGCCGGGCCAGCGCGAAGCCCTGCTCGGTGACCTCGTTGAGGACCTTGCGCAGCAGGTCCGGCATCGAGGCCTTCCAGATGTCGGCGCCCCGGAAGTGGGTCAGGATGATGTCGCCCGGATGGAGCTTCCGGTCGTCGTAGCGCCACTCCATGTGGTCCGGGAACGCCTCCTCGTTCCACAGCGGCACCGCCTCGACCCCGCAGGAGGCCGCCGCGCGCAGGGTGTCGTCGTTGTACTCGCCGTACGGCGGCCGGAAGAGCCGGGGGCGGGCCCCGATCTGCTGCTCCAGCTGGTCCTGCTGGGTGCAGATCTCCTGGCGCTGGCTCTCGTAGTCCAGCACCTTCAGGTTGCGGTGGTTGATCGTGTGGTTGTTGATCTCCACGCCCTGGGCGTGGAGGTCGCGGAAGTAGCCGTAGTTCTCCCGGGCCAGGTAGTCGGAGACGTAGGCGCTGAGCGGGATGCCCAGCTCCTCGGCCATCCGGGAGAACTCCGGGTCCTTCTCGGCGCCGTCGTCGACGGTCAGGAAGACCACCTTGTCGTCGGTCGGCACCCGGTAAACGACGGGCGGGCGGCCGTCCGCGAGCTTGACGCCCTGCACCGGGGTGAGGGCGGCCCTGGTCGCCGGGCGCGGCGGGGCCTTCAGCGGCGGACGCTCCAGGCCCCAGCGCTGGGCGGTCTCCAGCGCGGCTCGGACGGCCGCCTCCTGGCGGGCCATGGCCTCGCTGCTGTTCTGCTCCTCCTTGCGGGCCAGGCCGGGCAGCAGCTGCGCCGCGGGCGGGGCGCCCGCGCGGTCGGCGTCCTCGGCCGCCGCGACGGGGGCGGCCGCCCCCGGAACCGCGACGGCCTCGGCGGCGGGCGCCGGCGTCGCCTTGGCGTCGGCGGCCGGGGCCGACTTCGGCCCGGCGGGAGCGGCCGGACCGGCGCAGCCGGCGAGGACGGCGGAGAGGCAGACGGTGGCCAGCAGGCCGGTCCGCACACCGCTCCGGTGGTGCTGATTCCCCCTCAGACCCCCACTAATACGACAACCTGATGGTCTGTTCATGAGTGCACTGCTCCCCCGCCGCGCACCACCGCCAATCCCCTCGTCACCCGTTCGGGGCAACGACGCACCGGGGTCCTTGCCGTTCCTTTGCCCGGCGGCGGGCGGCCGGGTGATCAGCGGCCTCCGGCGACGGGCGGGGCCGCCGGGAAACCGATTGCGGTGCCGGCCCCCGAACCGGATCATGCGCCCATGACGAACACCGCGCCCGGCCGCTCAGCCCTCTGGACCATCACCACGGCCGACGTGACCACCCCCGAGGCCCTGGACCTGCTGCGCGAGTACTACTACGACGTGGCCAACCGCTACTACCGCCTGCACTTCGGCCGGGAGGGCACCCCCGAGGAGCTGGAGTCCGGCCTGGCCGGCTCCCCCAGCGACGACCTCGCCGCCCCGGACGGCGTCTTCCTGATCGGTCGCCACGACGGCGTGGCCCACTCCTGCGCCGGCCTGCGGCGGATCGACGCCACCACCGCCGAGCTCACCCGCGTCTTCGTCCGCCCCGGCCTGCGCGGCACCGGGGGCGGCGCCGTCCTGCTGGCCGCCGTCGACCGGGCCGCCCGCTCACTGGGCGCCGAGCGGATCGTCCTCGACACCCGCCTCGACCTGATCGAGGCCCGCACGCTGTACCTGCGCAACGGGTACCGGGAGATCCCCGCGTACAGCAGCGGGCCGTACGCCGAGATCTGGTACGGGAAGGACCTCACCGTCGGGGTGCGACAGGGCAGTTGAGCCTGGGCTACCCGGCGCTCGCGCCGGAGCGGGGCGGCGGGCCGCCCGCCAGGGCGGCCGCGAGTTCGGCCGCCGAGGGCGGGTTGGCGCCCGGGCGGGCGACGGTCAGCGCCGCCGCCGTCACCGCGTGGGTGAGGCAGGCCGCGAGGTCGGCGCCCGTCGCACGGGCGTGCAGGAAGGCGGCCGTGAAGGAGTCGCCGGCGCCGACGGTGTCCGCGACCGGTACCGGGAGGGCCGCGGCCTCGGCGCGTCCGCCGTCCGCGGTGCGGGCGAAGGCGCCCTCCGCGCCGAGGGTGACCGCGACCACGGCGGGGCCGAGGGCCAGCCAGCGCTCGGCCACCGCCTCGGGCGGCTCACCCGGATAGAGCCAGGCGAGGTCCTCGTCGCTGGCCTTGACCAGGTCGCTCAGCGCCACCAGGCCCTCGACCCGGCGCACTGCCTCGGCCCGGTCCCCCATCAGCGCCGGGCGCACGTTGGGGTCGTAGCTGATCCGCGCCCGCCCGCGCCAGCGCTCCACCAGTGCCCGCACCGATGACGCGCCGGGCTCGGTGACCGCGGCGATCGAGCCGACGTGGATCGCCGCGGGCGGCTCGGCGGGTTCGGTCGGCGGCAGCGTCCAGCGGATGTCGAAGGAGTAGCGGGCCCGGCCCTGACCGTCCAGCTCGACCACCGCCGAGGGCGTCCGGGAGGCCTCGACCGCCTCCACCCGCACGCCCGCCGACTCCAGGTGCCGGCGGATCAGCCGGCCGTTGGCGTCCGGGCCCAGTTCGGTGAGCAGCGTGGCCGGGCGGCCCAGCCGGGCCAGGCCGTAGGCGACGTTCGCGGGGCTGCCGCCGGGGTGCACCCGGTCCGGGGCCTCACCCGTACGGACGATGTCGGCGACGCACTCGCCGATCACCAGAACGGGCGATTCGGGGCTGGTCACGGCGGCTCCTGGCATCCGGTACGCGGGCGTCGTCTCGGCTGCCAGCCTACGGGTTGCCTCCGGGCGCGCGGCGCCAGGGCACAGAAGTACGGCCGCCGGACCTGGCCAGGTGTTCCGACGGCCGTGGCACCGTCCGTCAGGGGAAGGTGCACTCCTGACGTTAGAGCGCGCGGGGGTGGACCGCCATCACCGTGGGCCGTCCGGGGGACCACGGTGCGTCGTCGAACCGGGCCGATCGCGCCCGGGGTGGTCGGGCGGTCCACTAGCATCCGTGGCCGGGCCTTCCGTCCCGGCGGCCCCCGCCTCCGCTCCCGCTCCCGAAGTGCGGTGATCACCCATGGTCAGGCCCCGCGCCGGTCTCGTCCCGTCGCTCGCGCTCAGCGCGGTGCTGCTGTCCGCGAGCGTGCCGACGGCCGGGGCCGCCGACGGGCTGGGCGATCCGGTCTTCCCCTCGCTCGGGAACGCCGGGTACCAGGCGCTCGGGTACGACCTGGCCTTCGACTACCGGGCCGGGAGCCGGACGGTGGACGGCACCGCCGTGGTGACCGTACGGCCCGACCGCGCGCTGGCCCGGCTGGAGCTGGACGCGCTCGGACTGACCGTGCGCGCCGTCCGGGTCGACGGGCGGCCGGCGGAGTTCGCGGCCCACGACGAGAAGCTGACGGTCACCCCGGCCAGGCCGTTCCTCCCGGGCGGCGTCACCCGGCTGACCGTCGAGTACACCGCCGACCCGCGCGCCCCGCTGCCGCACACCGGCTGGGTCCCCACGCCGGACGGCTTCGCGGTGGCCGGCCAGCCGAACAGCGCGCACACCGTCTTCCCGTGCAACGACCACCCGAGCGACAAGGCGCGGTTCACCATCGCGGTGACCGCCCCGGACGGCCTCCTCGGCGTGGCCAACGGGGAGCTGGCGGCCACCGAGCGGCACGGCGACGGCCGCACCACCCGCCGGTACGTCTCGCGCGAGCCGATGGCCACCGAGCTGGTGCAGGTCTCGGTCGGCGACTACACGGTGCACGAGCGCACCGGCCCGCACGGCCTGCGGCTGCGGGACGTGGTGCCGACCGCGCGCGCCGCCGAGCTGGAGCCGGCGCTCGCCCTCACCCCCGGCCAACTCGCCTGGGCCGAAGCGCACCTGGGGCCGTTCCCGTTCGAGACGTACGGGATCCTGCCGGTCAACACCGACGACCCGGCCGCGTTCGCCTTCACCGGCCTGGAGACCCAGACGCTCACCCTCTACAAGCCGAACTTCCTGCGGCAGCCGGAGCCGGCGATCGGCTCGCACATGATGCACGAGCTGGTGCACTCCTGGTTCGGCAACAGCGTCTCCCCCGCCCGGTGGTCCGACCTCTGGCTCAACGAGGGCCACGCCGACTTCTACGGCCTGGCCTACCGCTACGAGCGCGGCTGGCCGGACGCCTGGGGGTACGCCACGCTGGTCGACCGGATGCGCTACCTCTACGGCCTGGGCGACCAGTGGCGGCACGACTCCGGGCCGGTGGCCTCCCCCACCGCCGCCGACCTCTTCGACAGCCAGCGCTACACGGGCGGCGCGCTGGTGCTGTTCGCGCTGCGGGAGAAGGTCGGGGCGGAGACCTTCGACCGGATCGAACGCACCTTCCTGCGCACGTACCGGTACGGGAACGCGACCACCGAGGACTACGTGCGGACGGCCTCGGCGGTGTCCGGGCAGGACCTGCGGGGCTTCCTCGACGACTGGCTGTACGGGCTGCGGACGCCGCCGATGCCGGGGCATCCGGACTGGGTGGTGGGCCCGGTGGGCCGACTGGGCGCCGCTCCGGGGGTGTCGGCTCCCGGGGCGCGGGTCCGGGAGGGTGGGGCCGCAGTGGCCGGCGGGCCCGGGGTGGCGCGGGGCTCCGGGACGCTCTGAACGGCGCGGCTGGGGCTGCTGGTGCACGCCCGGCGCGCCGCCGTGCGTCCGATCACCCCTCGCACGCCCCTGACCGACAGGGGCTGGTGGGGCCATGGTGGTTCCCACGGCCCGCCCGCCGCCCGGCACAGCCCCGGTCGGCTCGCGGGCCGTCCAACGTTCCCCCGCGCCCCCGCCGGTGAGCGGGCGGCAGGACTCCCGGCCGGATTGTCAGTCCCCGGTGCTAGCGTCCCCAGCACGATCGGGAACGAACGGGGGTTCAGTGATGGGTGTCGATCTGACGGGTGGCCATCTGGCGGGTGGCGCGCAGGCGGGTGGCGAGCTGACGGGCGGCGAACTGCGGGAGGCCGGGGCCGGGGTCTACGACCGCTGGACGGCTCTGTGGAACGGTGGGTCGGGGCCGGCCGAGGAGATCATGGCGCCCGACTTCACCCTGCGGTACGCGCAGGCGGGCACGGAGGCGTTCGACGGCGTGCGGACGCCGGCCGGGCTGGCGGAGCTGATCGGGCGGTGGCGCGCCGGGCGGCCGGGGCTGCGGTTCGAGACCGAGGGCGTCCCGGTGGTGGACGTGGAGTCGGTCGACGGCGCGCTGTCCGGCCTGGTGGCCCGGCCGTACCGGGCGAGCTTCCCGGACGGCGAGGGTGGTGTGACGGCGCGCAGCGGGACGGACACCCTGCGGCTCAGCGGTGGGCTCATAACCGAGGTGTGGTCGGTCTCCTCGGGTGCCGCCGGGCGGACGTTCTACCGGGCCTGACGCCGCGGTCGGGCATGGTGGGGCCCGGTGGGGCGGGTGGGGCCGCGGTAGGCCGTAACCCTTCCGGCGCAGCGTCGTTGGACCGGCCATGAAGAAGCGCAGCATGCTTGCCGTCGCCTCGCTCGCCGTGGGTGTCGTGGCCTCCCTCACCGCGCCGAGTGCGCACGCCAGTGCCGTGGGCGGGCAGGAGGGGCTGCCCGGGCCGCTGAGCAGTGCCACGGACGTGGCGCCCGGGCAGGTCGGTGACGCGGGCGGTGTCCTCGGGGAGGCCACCGGCTATGTGACCGGGTCGGCGGACGGCCTGGTGGCGGCCACGCCCGCGTAGTCCCCACGGCCTCCGGCCGGTCACCGCTGCCCGGTCGCCGTCGGCCGGGCTTCAGGACAGCGGGGTTCAGGACAGCGGGGCTCCGAGGTCCTGGGTCCAGTGGGGGGTGCCGGCCGAGCTCGTGGCGAAGCCGACGCCGATGTCCTTGAATCCGCAGTCGAGCATGTTGGACTGGTGGATTCCGCCGTCCATCCAGCGGGCGAAGACGGCGGCCGGGGTGGTCGGGCCCCGGTCGAGGTTCTCGCCCCACTGGGACCAGCGGTAGCCGGCGGCGGTGATCCGGGCCTCCGTCCGGACGCCGTCCGGGTTGACGTGGTCGAAGAAGCCGCGGGTGGCCATGTCCTCCGCGTGCTTCTGCGCCGTGCCGTGCAGCCGGGGGTCGATCCGCAGCGGGGTGCAACCGGCCTTGGCGCGTTCGGCGTTGACCAGGTCGACCAGCTGGCGCTCCGGGTTGGGCTGCGGTGTCGCGGTGGCGCTGCGAGTCACGGTCGGCGTCGGGGTGGGCGTCGCCGTCGGCGTCGGGCTCTCCGCGGGTGTCGGGGTCGGCACCGGGGTGGCGGTGGCGGGTGCGGCGGCAGCGGTCGGGGTGTCCTGGGCCGCGGCCGGGGCAGTGGGCTCCGGGGCCGTCGGCTGCGGCGGCTCGCCGGCCTGCGGCCAGACCAGGGCGAGGGTGGTCACGGCGACGGCCGCGGCCGCGCCGCTCGCCAGGACGGCCTTGCGGGCAGCGGTGCCCGCCCAGCCGCCGTGCCGTCCCGCGTGCGCACCGGCTCCGGCGTGGGTTCCGCCGCCTGCGCCGCCGCCCGTTCCGATACCCGCACCGGAGCCCGCTCCGGTGGCGGTCGTCGAGGACGCGACGGCGGCCGCGGTGTGCTGGAAGTGCAGCAGTACGGGCGCGTCCAGCGGGATCGGCACCAGGGCGAGGCCGGCCAGCAGCCCTTCGGCGGGGAACAGGTCCCGGCCGAGGCCGCCGCAGTCGGAGCAGTCGCGGATGTGGCGGGCGATGCGCTTGCGCCAGACCGAGTTCGGGGTGCCGTCGAAGCCCGCGGTGAGCTCGGTCAGCCCGGGGCAGCGGGGGTAGGCGCCGAGCGCGCGGACGACGACGCGGCCCGCTTCGAGCTGCTTCTTCATCCGCTGCACGCGCACGGCGGTGTGCTGCGGGCTCAGGTCGAGGGCCTCGGCGAGTTCGGCGCGGGTCAGCTCGCCGGCTGCCTCCAGCCACCAGAGGGCGAGCAGCTCGCGGTCGTCGGGGTCCAGCCAGCGGGTCGCCTCGGCCACCTCGCGGCGCTGGCCGGACAGGCCGAGGCGCAGGATGGTGAGGTCGGTGAAGTCGGCCCGCGGGTCGGGGACCTCCCAGGTCTCGTCCAGGCCGCCGACGGTCGGCTGCTGCTGGCCGGCGGCGTGTCGACGGCGCACCTGGTTCATGGTGATGGCGACCAGCCAGGACCGGAAGGACTCCGGCTCGCGGAGCCCGTCCAGGCCGTCCAGGGCCCGGATCATGGTCTCCTGCGCGACGTCGTCCACGTCGGCGTGGCCGCCGAGGGCGCGGCCGGCCACGTTGTAGACGAGCGGCAGCCAGGTGGCGACCAGCGCCTCCTGGGCCTGCCGGTCACCTGCCTGCGCCGCGAGCACCAGGGTGGTCCCGGTCCTGTTCTGCACATCAGCGTTCATGGTCCGCACTCCGTCTTGCCGTGTTTCCGTCCGCCGCTGCCTCCTCGGAGACCCGTGGGGAGTGATCAGATAACAACAATGTGCACGGAATCGGAAAATCGGACCGGAACGATCAGCCCGGATCGGCAGGCCCGGTCCGGGGGTCAGACCGGGCCGGGGCCTGGAGAACCGGAGCCGTCGGGTGCGAGCCGCGGCCGGTTCACGCCGGGGCGGCGAACACCTGGGTCCACCACGGGCCGTTGGTGCCGGTCCGCACGCCCACGCCGAGCTGCTTGAACGAGCAGTTCAGGATGTTGGCCCGGTGGCCCGGGCTGTTCATCCAGGACACCATCACCGCGGCCGGGTCCTTCTGGCCCCGGGCGATGTTCTCGCCCCAGGTGCTCCAGCTGTAGCCGGCCGCCTCGATCCGGTGGTCGGCGTGGTTGCCCTCGGGGCTGGCGTGGTCGAAGTAGCCGCGGTCGGCCATGTCGTCGCTGTGCGACTGGGCCGCGCTCGCCAGCCGCGGCTCGGCGCTGACCGGACCGCAGCCGGCCTTGGAACGCTCGACGTTGACCAGGTCCACGACCTGCTGGGCGTACGACGGAGACGCGGCCCCGCCCGCCGGCGGGGCCGCGGTGGCCCGCTTGGGTGCGGGCTGGGCGGCCGTGGCGGAGCGGGTGGCGCTCGGAGTCGGCTTGACCGTGGAGGCCGCGGGGGTGGGGACGGCGGTCGGGGGTGGCGACGGCCGGGGCCGTCGGGGCGGCCGGAGCGGTCGCGGTCGGCGCGGCCAGGGCGCTCGGGACGGCCGCCGGGTCCGTGGTGGGGGCAGCGGGGGCGGCCGGCGGCGGGACGTCCGGGTTCGTCCCCCCGGTGCCGGGCACCTGGATGCCCTCGTGGGTGCCCAGCTCCGCGGAGATCAGCGCGTCGGCGGCCAGCGACTGGCCGGCCATGTCGCGGTCGGTCTGCTTGCCGCCGTACGCCGCGTAGCCCGCGCCGGCCAGCGCGGCGAACAGCCCGGTACCGGCCACGGCGGCGACGACCGCGGTGACCGGCACGATCCCGCCGCGCCGCCGCGCCCGCCGCCCCCGGCCGGCGTGCCGCTCGGCAGCCCGCCGCGCCGCCCGGCCGCCCGAGCGGCCACGGGTTCCGCTCCCGCTGTCGTCGCCGGCGCCGCCTCCGATCGCCGGGAGGATGGTCGTCCTGTCGTCGCTGTTCACGTGGCCACGCTTTCTGTTCCGGGTCGACTGGTCGGGTGCCGACACTGGGGAGACCTCCCGGCGGGGCGCCGATAACAGAAATTCCGAACGAATGTCCGGCGGTCGGGCCGCGACCTCAGCCGACCGGGGCCTCCGGAGCCATGTCGTAGGTGAGGAACCTGGTCCGGGTGGCGACCTGGTCGTACTTGCCGCGGGCCCGGTAATTGTCCTCGGAGGTGATCCAGCGGACGGTGTTCCACCCGCGTTCCGCCGCGATTTCCCGCAGGCGGCCCAACAGCGCGTCCACCGCCCCGCCGCCCCGGACCTCCGGCGCGACGAACAGGTCGTCCAGGAAGCACCCGACCGCCCCGTGCAACGGTCGCGCGAACGGCCGGTAGTGGGCGAGCCCGACCGGCCCACCGTCCCCGTCCCGGACCAGTAGGCCCGCCAGCTCGTGCCCCGGGTCCATCAGCCAGGACCACACCAGCTCGGCCTTCTCCTCCGGTATCGGCACCCGGTAGAACTCGCAGTACCCACGGAAGAGTTCACGCCAGGCGGCGTAGTCACCGGGCTCGGGCGCGCCGACGCTCCAGCGGGTCGTGGGGGTCTCACTCATCTCGGTCTCCGTCGCTCAGCGGGCGAATGCGAGCCCTCAGCATGCCGCCCCGTCACCCCGCCGCCGACCACCGCCCCGGCCAAGACCGCCCACCCCCCACGCCACCGCGGCACCTTGCCGAAGCGCCCCGATGGTAGTTTTCCCGGAACCGCAGGAGGGGCGGACGAGCAGATGGACAGTGGCCTGCGGCACGCGACCGTCGTGGCGCTCGGAGAACTCGGGCGGAGTCACGACTACCGCGACCGGGCGGACGCCGGTCACGGCCTCGCGGGGTTCGCCGAGATGCGGGAGGCCGTGGAACCACTGCTGGAGCTCGTGCTCGACCCGGGTGACACCTTCGTCACCCGACGGACCGTGGAAGCCCTGCTCCGGCGGAAGGACGGAGCCGGGCTGACGGTAGTCGCGTCCGCGCTGGCCGTCGCCGGTCCGCATCACACCGACTGGATCCACACCGCCGTCCACGACGTGTTCGGCATCTTCTCCGACGACCGGGACGCCGCGATGCGGCTGTGTGAGGAGATGTCGCGGGACGGCGACGATCGGGTCGCCCTGGGGGCTCGTCAGCTGCACGGAATCCTGGCGGAGATCGATCCCGTACTTCGCAGTTCATAGCGCGCGGCCGTCGCCGCCCTGGGCCCGAAGGCTCCCTGCCGGCAGAGGCGGTCGAGGAGGGGAAGCGACTCCTACGCCGATCAGGTGGAGGAACAGCGGCCGGCGTAGCCGTGCCGATCCGGGGTAGCCCCTCACCGGGGCCGCCCGGGAGGCTCCCGGCACCCCGGCCCGGAGCTGGGTCCGCCCTGCCCGGGCAGTGCAGACGGAGGGCAGCACGTGGCGACCCGGGCAGGTGGGCGGGCGTCCTGCCCGGTCGTCCTCGCGTCCCCCTACTGGCGGAGCACGCCCCGGGCGGCGTCGGCGGTGCGACCGCCGGCCCCAGGGGCGGGGCCGCCGTGCGGGGGGCGGGGTGGGGGCCGATGCTGAGGGGGGAGGTGGTGGTGTGGCGGGGTTGTCGCGGTTGGCGTCGGTGTCGCGGGAGGTGGCGGCGGAGGCGGGGCGGCGGGCGAAGACGGGGTTGCTGGCCGGGTGTCTGCGGGACCTGGGGCCGGTGGACGGGCCGGCGGCGGTGGCGTTGCTGTCCGGGGAGTCGCAGCGGTTGCGGACCGGGATCGGGCCGGCGGCGCTGCGGGGGCTGCCGGAGCCCGCGGTGGAGGCGTCGCTCGGCGTGCGGGAGGTGGAGCGGGAGCTGGAGCGGATCGCCGACGTGCACGGGGCGGGGGCGCAGGCGGAACGGCGGCGGCTGCTGCACGGGCTGTTCGCCCGGGCGACCGAGGTGGAGCAGGGGTTCCTGCGAGCGGTGCTGGTCGGGGACCTGCGGCAGGGGGCGCTGGACGCCGTGGTCGGGGACGCCGTCGCCCAGGCGGCCGGGGTGCCGGCGGCGGCGGTGCGGCGGGCGCTGATGTTCCGCGGGTCGGCCCGGGCGGTGGCGGAGGCGGCGCTGACCGGCGGGGAGGCGGCGCTGGCGGCGTTCCGGCTGGAGGTCGGACGGGCGGTGCGGCCGATGCTGGCCGCCTCCGCGCCGGACGTGGCCACGGCGCTGGAGCGCACCGGTCCGGCCGCGCTGGAGTGGAAGCTGGACGGCATCCGGCTGCAGGTGCACCGGGACGGCGGGGAGGTCGCGGTGTTCACCCGCGGCCTGGACGACATCACCGCGCGCGTCCCCGAGGTGGTCGAGGCCGCGCTGGCGCTGCCGCTGCGCTCGGCGGTGCTGGACGGCGAGGCGGTCGCGCTCGGTCCGGACGGCCGGCCGCGCCCGTTCCAGGAGACCGCCGCGCGCACCGCCTCCCGGCGCGACCCGGACCGGCTGCGCGCCGAAGTCCCGCTGGACGCCTACTTCTTCGACCTGCTGCACCGGGACGGCGAGGACCTGGTGGACAAGCCCGGCCGGGAGCGCTGGGCAGCGCTGGAGGAGGCGGTGCCGGACGCCCTGCGGGTGGCCCGGGTCGAGACCGGCGACCGCGACCGGGCGCTGGCCTTCTTCCGCGAGACGCTGGCGCTCGGCCACGAGGGCGTGCTGGTGAAGGACCCGGCGGTCCCGTACGCGGCCGGCCGGCGCGGCGCCGGCTGGATCAAGGTGAAGCCCCGGCACACCCTGGACCTGGTGGTGCTGGCCGCCGAGTGGGGCAGCGGACGCCGGCACGGCTTCCTCAGCAACCTGCACCTGGGCGCCCGGGCGGCGGGTGAGCCGGGGCTGGGCCCGTGGGTGATGCTGGGCAAGACCTTCAAGGGCCTGACCGACGAGACGCTCGCCTGGCAGACCGCCGAACTGCTGGCCCGGGAGGCCGGGCGGGACGCCTGGACGGTGCGGGTCCGGCCGGAACTGGTCGTCGAGATCGCGTTCGACGGGCTGCAGCGCAGCCCCCGCTATCCGGCCGGCCTCGCCCTGCGGTTCGCCCGGGTGGTGCGCTACCGGCCGGACAAGGCCGCCGACGAGGCCGACACCGTCGCGACCGTACGGGAGATCGCCGCCGCCGAGGGGCTGTGAGCCCGGTCGGGGCCGGGTGAGGAGAGCCGGGGGAAGGGGCGGCGGCACCCGACGCTCGCCCGGGTGACGTCGATTCAAACCTGCCCCGCCACCCGGCCGCTCCGGCGCGAACCGAATCGGCCATTCTCGGCGATCCCGCCACCGCACCCTCCGTGGACGGATCAGCGGCGGTTAGGTTGGCAATGACAACGGGAGGCGGCCGCCGGGCAGCCGGCGGCGCACTGGCGAGAGGTGCCCGACCATGCGGGTGAGTGTCGACCGGGACCGCTGCTGCAGCTCCGGGATGTGCGTCACGAACGTTCCCGAGGTCTTCGACCAGGACGACGACGACAGTCTGGTGAGACTACGTCAGACCACCTTCCGGCCGGACCAGTTCGACGATCTCAGACTGGCCGCCCAGCTCTGCCCGGGCGGCGCGATCACCGTGGTCGAGGACGAGCCGGCAGCGGCCGAGCAGGCCGGGGCGTAGCCCGTCTGACGGGCCGTCCGGCCACCACACCACCCCCACCGGAGAACCATCGCGACGCAAGGAGACCCCGCCTTGACGAGCACACCCACCGCCCCCGCCGTCCCGCTCCCGGCCCCGCACTCCGCCGGCTGCCCGTTCGGCCCGCCGCCCGCGTACACCGAGGCCGCCGCCACCGCCCCGCTGACCCGCGCCGACCTGCCCGGGGGCGAGTCCTGCTGGCTGGCCACCGGCTACGCCGAGGTCCGCACCGTCCTGTCCGACCGCCGGTTCAGCGCCGACGTGCGCCACCCGTCCTTCCCGCTGCTGGTCGCCGGCAGCCGGGAGCGGATCGCCGAGAACCCGACCTTCCTGCGGCTCGACGACCCCGAGCACGCCCGGCTGCGCCGGATGGTCACCGGGGACTTCCTGGTCAAACGGGTCGAGGCGATGCGCCCGGACATCCAGCGGATCGTGGACGAGGCGCTGGACGGCATGACCGAGGGCCGCACCGAGGCCGACCTGGTCGCCGACTTCGCGCTGCCCGTCCCCTCGCTGGTGATCTGCCTGCTGCTCGGCGTCCCGTACGAGGACCGCGAGTTCTTCCAGAGCGTGAGCCGTACCCTGCTCAGCAACACCAGCACGCTCGAGCGGCTGCTCGAGGCCCAGGACGAGCTGCTTCAGTACCTGGAGGCGCTGACGGCCCGCAAGCGGGAGGAGCCGCGGGACGACATCCTCAGCCGGCTCGCCGCCCGGGACGACCTCACCCCGCGCGAGGCCGCCGCCACCGGCATCCTGCTGCTGATCGCCGGGCACGAGACCACCGCCAACATGATCGCGCTCTCCACCGCCCTGCTGCTGGACCGGCCCGAGCAGGTCGCCAGGCTGGCCGACCCGGCCGCGCTGCCCGGCGCGGTGGAGGAGTTGCTGCGCCACCTCACCATCGTCCACACCGGGGTGCCCCGGGTGGCGCTGGAGGACGTGGAGCTGGGCGGCACGACGGTCCGGGCCGGGGAGGGCGTGATCGCGATGCTCTCCACCGCCAACCGGGACGAGGAGGTGTTCGGCGGCCCCGGCCGGCTGCCGGCCGACGAGCTGGACCTCGACCGGGACGCCCGGCGGCACATGGCCTTCGGCTTCGGCGTGCACCAGTGCCTCGGCCAGCCGCTGGCCCGCGCCGAGCTCCAGATCGCGCTGGCGACGCTGTTCCGGCGGCTGCCCGGGCTGCGGCTGGCGGTGCCGCGCGCCGAGCTGGCGTTCCGCACCGACTCGTTCATCTACGGCATGCGGTCACTGCCCGTCACCTGGTGACCGCGGAGCGGGGTCGGCGGATGCTTCGCGGGTCACCCGGCTGGCCCCCGCGCCGGGGCGGGGGCAGGCTGGAGGGGCGAAGAGACACCACCGGCCCCGCCGCGCCTCCGGCCCGGCGCGCCCCGGGCCGGCCGAGGAGACGGAGCCCGCGATGACCGACATGAGCGACCGGTCCAAGGTGAGCACCGAGGACGACGACGACATCCGCGCCGCGGACCCCGAGGAGGGCATCCCCTCGATGCAGAACCTGCACGCGCAGGACACCTCCCAGGCGGAGGGCAGCCCCATCCTGGACGAACCCGGCCGGCGCGGCTGACCGTCCGCCGTACCGACTCGACCGCCCGGTGGGACCGGGCGGTCGCCGCGACCGCGGGTGCCGCCGCTGCGGCGGCGGACCACCCGCGGGGGAGGATTGGCGCATGACCGAACACGACCGAGGCAACCGCCAGGCCCGGCCGCCCGCGGACCCGCGCGCGTCGTGGGCGACCTGGACCACCCAATCGATCATCAGCGGCCCCGGCGGGGTGACCACCACCGAGATCGGCCCGATCTCCGGGGACCTCACCGTGCACACCACATGGGTGGACGGCGAGGCGAGGCTGACCGTCCAGTACACCGGCGCGCTGGACTGGTACACGGTCGCCGGCAGCCCGGTGCCGGCGGACGACGAGACCACCGCACGGGCGATCCACCAGGCGATGGTGAACGGCGTCAAGGCCGGCCGGGGCGCGGGTGCCCCGGCACCGCCGAAACCCTAGGAACCCCGAACCTCCGGGAACCTCTCCAGGAACCTCGGGGAACAGCGGCAGCGCGGCGCGCCCGGGACCGGTGACCGGTCCCGGGCGCGCCGTTTCCCGGCACTCCCCGCCGCTACGGAGCCGTGCCGCCCTTCGGGGCGGGCGCGGCCGCGGCCCAGTAGGCGCCGTCCGCCGGGCGGCGCCTGCGCAGGTCCTCGCGCACCTCGTCGGCCAGCCGGCGGGTGTCGCGGCGGTTCATGGTGGCGCCGATGCCGGCGCCGACCAGCAGCGGGGTGACCGCCGGCAGGTGGCGCAGCGAGCTGCGGGTCAGCCGGCGGCGGACCTGCTGGCGCACCTCCGAACTGATCGCCAGCGCGGCGAAGCCGGCCGGCCGGACCAGCAGGCCGGCGTCGATCCCGCGGCGGTTGGCCCAGGCGCCGAGGTAGGCGCCGCCCCGCTGGGTGGCGGTGCCCTGCGCCGGGATGCCGTAGACCTCGTGCAGCTCGGCGATCAGCTTGACCTCCACGGCCGCCACCGCGAGCGTCTCGGCCGCGATCTCCAGCGGCATCGCGGGCGGCACCGGCAGCATCGCCGCCGCGCCGACGCCCGCGCCGAGCGCGCTGGAGGCCCGGACGGCGCCGGTGACCAGCACGTCGGCCAGCTCCTCCGGGAAGGCCGCGCCCGGGTGCTGCGCCCGCAGGGTGGCGAGGTCGCGCACCGGGATCCGCGGCGCGGCCTGCACCAGCTGTTCGGTCAGGGCCTTGCCGCCGTACGCGGCGCCCTTGGCCGCTCCCCTGGCGGCGGCCCGGCCGCCGTGGCCGAGCAGCCGGGCGCCGTGCAGCACCACGGCCCGGCCGCGGCCGCGCTGCTTCGCCGCGTACTCGGCGCCCGGGCCCCTGCCGACGGGCTGCTCGGACTCCTCGACCAGTTCGACGAGCCGCTCGGTCAGGACGGGCACCACCGGATCGGGTGCCGTCGGATCGGGCGCCGTCGGTTCGGGCTCGGCGGACGGCCGGGAGCGGCCCGGCCTGCGGAAGACTGCCATGGGAATCCGGTACCCCTTTCGCGACGACGGCACCGACCGGGGCCGCCTACTCGACGACCTCCACCCCCCGCCAGAAGGCCACCCGGCCGCGCACGTGCTCGGCCTCGGGCTTCGGGTCGGTGTAGAACCAGGCGGCGTCCGGGTTGGTCCGCCCGTCCACCTCCAGGGTGTAGTAGTCGGCGGTGCCCTTCCAACCGCACACCGTGGTGGTGTCCGAGGGCCGCAGGTACTCGCTGCGCACCGCCTCGGCCGGGAAGTAGTGGTTGCCCTCGACGACGACCGTGTCGTCGCTCTCGGCGATGACGACGCCCTGCCAACTCGCTGTGGTCATATGGCGATTGTGCCCGACTCGGGGAGGCCGCGCCCGCGCTTCCCGGCACGGACCGACGGTCCGCACCGTGGCGGTCGGCGCACGGCAGCGGTCGGTGCACGGCAGCGGTCGGTGCCGCGCCGGTCACGGCAGCCTCGGGCAGGGCACCGGCGGTCAGGGCAGCGGTTGGGCGTGCACCGGCACGTGCGGGCTCTGGTGGCCGCCGCTGGCGAGCATCCGGACCTCGCCGGCGTCGCTGATCTCGGCCCGGACGATCCCGCTCTCGTCCTCGTACACCGGGTGGCCGCCCGGGCCCGCGGCGTCGGTGCGGCTGACCACCACGACGTCCTGCGGGGCCTGGGTGCCCGGGGTACCGGGGAAGGTGAGGGCGTAGCGCTCGGCGGGGTTCATCGCACCTGCTCCTGCCTACCCGACGGCCTCGGCGGGCTCGGCGGCCCGGGTGTGCGAGCCGCGGACCTCCAGCTCGGCCAGCAGCCGGGCGGTGGCCTCCGCCACCGCTTCCACCGCGCGGTCGAAGGCCTCCCGGTTGTGCGCCGCGGGGGCGCGGAACCCGGAGACCTTGCGGACGTACTGCAGCGCGGCGGCGTGGAAGTCCTCCTCGTCGGCGTCGGGGGTGACGGGGGGTCGCAGCGTCTTGATGTTGCGGCACATGCTCCCAGTCTCGCGCGCGGGAGCCGCGTCGGCGACCCCCGTTCGTCACCCGCACCTCACGGCGACGCCATCCGACCGGATTAGGATGCCGGACGAACGAATCCGTTCTCCTCATCCCCCCGCCGCGCGCTCCCCCGGTCCGTCGGCGTCACTCCGGAGTCATCCCCTTGCCTCTCGCGCTGCTCGCGCTGGCCGTCACCGCGTTCGCCATCGGAACCACCGAGTTCGCCGCCATGGGGCTGCTCCCCCAGGTCGCCGACAGTCTGCACGTGTCCATCCCCCAGGCCGGCTGGCTGATCTCGGCGTACGCGCTGGGCGTGGTCGTCGGTGCGCCGCTGCTGACCGCGCTGGCCGCCGGGCGGCCGCGCAAGGCGGTGCTGGTGGCGCTGGCCGGGCTGTTCGCGACCGGCAACCTGCTGTGCGCGCTGGCCCCGGAGTTCTGGACGCTGGCCGCCGCCCGGCTGGTCACCGGGCTGCCGCACGGTGCCTTCTTCGGGGCCGGCGCGGTGGCGGCGGCCGAGCTGGTCGCGCCGGACCGGCGGGCCCGGGCGGTGGCCGTGATGTTCTCCGGGCTGACCGTCGCCAACATCGTCGGCGTCCCGGCCGCGACCCTGCTCGGCCAGCACCTGGGCTGGCGGGCGACCATGCTGGTGGTGGTGCTGATCGCGGCCGCCGGGACGGCCGCCATCGCCCGGCTGGTGCCCGCACTCCCCTCCCCCGGCCAGTCCGGGCTGCGGCACGAACTGCGGGCCCTGCGCAGCGGGCAGCTCTGGCTGGCGCTGGCCACCGTGGTGTTCGGCTGCGGCGGCTTCTTCGCCTGCTACAGCTACATCGCGCCGCTGCTCACCGAGGTCTCCGGGTACGCCACCGGCTCGGTGACCCTGGTGCTGGCGCTGTTCGGGGTCGGCATGACGATCGGCAACGTGCTGGGCGGGTTCGCCGCCGACCGGGCGCTGCGCCCCACCGTCTGCGTGGCCTTCGTGCTGCTCTCCGCCACCCTGGCGCTGTTCTCGGTGACCGCGCACGCCCGCTGGTCGGCGGCCGTCACGGTGGTGCTGATCGGGCTGTTCGGCTTCGCCATCGTGCCGGCCGTGCAGACCCTGGTGCTGCAGAAGGCGCGCAGCGCGCCGACCCTGGCCTCGGCGACGGTCCAGGGCGCCTTCAACCTGGCCAACGCCCAGGGCGCGTACTTCGGCGGGCTGGCGCTGGCCGCCGGGTTCGGCTGGACCTCGCCGACGCTGGTCGGCGCGGGCCTGGCCGCCACCGGGACGCTGATCGCGGTGCTCGCCTGGGTGGCCGACCGCCGGCGGCCCGCCCCGGTGGCGGCGGAACCGGCGGCGGCCGCGATCGCCACGGCCTGAGGCCCTCCGGGAGGCTCCTAGACCTCCTGGACCTCCTGGGCCTCCCGGTGGGCGTCGGCGAGCAGCTGGTAGCCGGCGCCGTTGGCCTTGATGCCCGACCTCTCGTCCTCGGTCAGCTCGCGGCGGACCTTGGCCGGGACGCCGGCGACCAGCGAGCCGGGCGGGACGACCATGCCCTGCGGCACCACCGCTCCGGCCGCGACCAGCGAGCCGGTGCCGATCCGGGCGCCGTTGAGCACGGTGGCGTTCATGCCCACCAGGACGTCGTCCTCGACGGTGCAGCCGTGCAGCACGGCGTTGTGGCCGACCGAGATCCGCTCGCCGACCACCAGCGGGAAGCCGGGGTCGGCGTGCAGGGTGCAGTTGTCCTGGATGTTGCTGCCCGCGCCGACGCTGATCGACTCGGCGTCGCCGCGCAGCACCGCGCCGTACCAGATGCTCGCGCCGGCGGCGACGGCGACGTTCCCGACCACGACGGCGTTCGGCGCCACGAAGGCGCCCGGGTCGACGGCGGGTGTCCTGCCCGCGACGGCGGCGATCAGCGGCTCTGCCATGTCTCGTCCTCCTGGTGACGGTGGCCGGTGGGGCGGGTCCGACGGTTGCCGCCGGGTGCGCGGCGCCGGTCGCCGGACGTGCCCCCGGGTCGCGGGTCAGCGTAGGGGGTGGGTCAGGGCGTCATGCGGGCGAGGTCGGTTCCGGCGGCTCCGGGCCGGGGTCCGCACAGGGCGGTGACGAAGACCTTCTGCCAGGCCGCGTTGGCGGGCTCGTCCGGGGCGTCGTAGACGGTGGCGCTCCCGGCGAACTCGCGCCTGCCGTCCGCCGAGCCGAGCAGCATGGTGCCGTAGCCGGGGATGCCGCCGGCGTGGCCCCAGAAGGAGCCGCAGGGCGTGTCCAGGCGCTGCAGGCCGAGGCCGTAGGTCCGGCCCTCGCCGTGGTCGGTGGTCTGCCGCATGGCGGCGAGTTCGGCGGGGCGCAGCAGGCGGCCGCCGAGCAGGGCGTGGAGGAAGGCGGTGAGGTCGGCGGTGGTGGAGACGCCGGCGCCGGACGGGCCGGCCATCGAGGGGTTGAACAGGGTGACGTCGACCGGGCCGGTGCCGGACTTGTAGTAGCCGTGGGCGTGCGGGCCGGGGAGGAAGGGCGAGTCGCCGGGCATCCAGGTGCCGGTGAGGCCGAGCGGGCGGATGATCCGGCGGGTCACCTCCTCGTTCCAGCCGCGGCCGGTGAGCTTCTCGATGATCATCCCGATCAGGATGTAGTTGGTGTTGGAGTACTGCCAGTCCTGGCCGGGCGGGAAGGCGGGCGGGTAGAGCTTGGCGATGTCGACCAGGTCCCGGAGGCCGTAGTGCTTGAAGCGGCCGCCGTCGAGCCACTCCGGGCGCCGGAAGTCGAAGGCCGGGTCCTGGGTGTAGTCGGCGACGCCGCTGGTGTGGTTGAGCAGTTGCCGGACGGTGATCGCGGTGCTGTTCGGGACGATGCCCGGCAGCAGGCACTCCAGGCGGTCGTCGAGGTCCAGCCGCCCTTCGCCGACCAGCTGGAGCACCGTGGTGGCGACGAAGGGCTTGGTGGCGCTGCCGATCCGGAAGGAGCCCCGGGGGTCGGCGGGCGCGCCGTCGAGTTCGGTGACGCCGGTGGCGTTGCGCCAGACCAGCCGGCCGTCCTCGCGGACGGCGCCGAGGGCGGAGGTCGAGTAGCCGGGGCCGGTCATCCCGGCGAGGGCGGCGTCGGCGGCCTCCCAGTCGGCGCGGCGCTCCGGGGTGGCGACGGCGCCGGCCCGGGCGGCGCCGGTGGCGCGGCCGCCGTGCGGGCCGCCGCAGTCGGCGGTGCCCGGTCCGGCGGCGGGCCGGGCGACGGCGGCGGCGGGGGCGAGCGCGAGGAGCAGGCCCGCGCCGACGGCGGCCGCGACGGCGGTGCGCAGGGCCGGTCGGCGGCGCCGGGTGGTCGGAGTGGTCGGGGCGTCGGTCATGCCGGTCTCCCTGGTCTGGGTCGTGGCGGCGGTCGACCGGGTTACGGGCCCCGGCCTCTGACACCGTGTCAGGGATCCGGGCGGCGGTCGTCGGCCGCTGGTCGGTGTCCGACCCGGACCGGACCCGGAGCGAACCCCGAACGAACCCGGAGCTGTACCCCGGGACGGCTCGGGGTACGGCTCCGGGACCAGCGGCGGGGCGTGCGTCAGGTGACAGGGGCGTGCTTGCGCAGGACCTCGACGAAGGCCCGCAGCCAGGCCGGGTGGTCGGGCCAGGCGCGGGCCGAGACGACCACGCCGTCCACCACCGCCGCGCCGTCCACGAACTCGGCGCCCGCGGCCCTGATGTCCGGTGCCAGCGCGGGGTAGGCGGAGCTGCGGCGGCCGTCCAGGACGCCGGCGGCGGCGGTGATCAGCGGGCCGTGGCAGATCTGGGCGACGGGCTTGTCCCCGGCGAAGAAGTGCTGGGCGATCCGCTGCACGTCCGGGTCGTTGCGCAGGTACTCGGGGGCACGGCCGCCGGGGATGACCAGGGCCACGTAGTCGGCCGGGTCGACTTCGGCGAAGGCCAGGTCGGCGGGCCAGGTGTAGCCGGGCTTCTCGGTGTAGGTGTCGAAGCCCTCGACGAAGTCGTGCACCACGAACTGGAGGCGCTTCCTGGTCGGGGCCGCGATGTCGACCTGGTAGCCCTCCTCGCGCAGCCGCTGGTAGGGGTAGAACACCTCCAGTGACTCGGCGGCGTCCCCGGTGACGAGCAGGATCTTCGATGTCATCGCCGACATCCCTCCACGTGGTCGAGCCTCAGGTCGGGTACGGGCGAGGGGCGGTGGCGACCGGCCCGGGCCCGGTCCAACCTCCCGTACGGCGACACCGTTGGCAACGGGGCGCACCGGGCGCGCAACAGCGCGTACGGACCACCGTGCGCCGCTTGCGGGGGGTGCGCGCCGGTCGGCCGCCCGGCTGCGGGGGCCGGCGGCCCGCGGCCTAGACTCCTGCTGCCCGTGACCGCCCTGCTCCGGAGGAGCCCATGCCCGCCCGCACCACCTACCTCGTCCTCGCCGGCTACCAGAACTCCGGCCCCGCGCACTGGCAGACCCACTGGGAGGAGGCCGAGCCGGAGTCCTTCCGCCGGGTCCAGCAGGCGGACTGGGACCACCCGGAGCGGGCGGACTGGGTGGCCCGGGTGGACGCGGCGGTGGCAGCGGCCGCCGCCGAGGGCCCGGTGGTGCTGGTCGCCCACAGCCTGGGCTGCGTCACGGCCGCCCACTGGGCGGCCACCGCGTCCGCCGAGCGGACCGCCGCCGTCCGGGGCGCGCTGCTGGTGGCCCCGGCGGACGTCGACACCGCCGAGGTCCCGGAGCTGGTCGGCTTCCGCCCGGTGGCGCTGGAGCGGCTGCCGTTCCCGTCCGTCGTGGTCTCCTCGACCGACGACCCGTGGGTCTCCCCCGAGCGGGCCCGCGCGTTCGCCGCCGCCTGGGGCGCCCGGTACGTCGAGCCGGGTGCGTACGGGCACCTCAACTCCGACTCCGGGCTGGGCGACTGGCCGGAGGGCCGCAAGCTGCTCGCCGAGCTGTGACCGCGACCACGGGGGAAGCGGTGACCGGGGAAGCGGCCACGGGGGAAGCCGGGGCGGGGGGACGATGGACCGGGGGACGATGAAGCGGGGGACGTCCCGGGCCAGGCGCGTCCTGGTCCGGCTGCTGGCGGTCGCCGGGCTGGCCGCCGTGCTGCTCTACACCGAGGGGCAGTGGGAGAGCCGCTCGGGCGGGCGGATGCTGGTCGCCGACCTGCTCAACCGGCCGGAGCCGCTGCTCGGCGGGGCGCTGGCGGCGCTGATCGCGGCCGCCTGGCTGGGCGACCCGCGCACCGCCGTGCGGACGGCCACCCGGACGGTCACGGTGACCGCCGGGGTGGTGTTCCTGATCGGCGTGCTGGCCGCGCACAAGGTGTCGGCGGCCGAGACCCGCAGCCGGGAGGACGCCCCGGCCGGGGCCGAGCACGCCCTGATCGTGGTGCACCGCTCGTACGCCGCCGGGTCGGCCGCGGGCGAGCACTGGCAGGTGCTGCTGGAGAGCGGTGCGGGCTGGTCGGCCCGGCGCTGGTCGCTGGCGGACATCGGCCGGGGCCCGGGCGACGCCCGGCTGGTGACCGCGAACTGGACCGGGCGCTCGCAGATCACCGTGGTGACCGACTCCTACCGGCGGGTGTTCAACCTCGACCAGGACAGCGGCGAGCCGGTCGAGGCGCGCTAGCCCGGCCGGGTTCGGCCAGGTCGCGGGGGTTCAGCCCAGCCCCAAGGCGTGCGCGCCGAGCGCCAGCAGGGCCGCGTTGCCGGCGGCGCCCAGCGCGGTGGCGGACAGGAAGCGGGCCGCCGTGCCGTCCGGGAACGGGTTGAGGGTCATCGCGTGCAGGAAGCCCGGCATCGTCCACACCACCGCCGTCCACTGCCGCACGGCGCCCGCCGGGCCCGCCCCGCCGCGCGGTTCGGCATGCGGCGAGGCACGCGGTTCGGCGCGCAGCTCGTGCGCGGCGGCCAGGCCGATCACCAGGTAGCCGGCCAGGTAGCCGATGGAGGGGCAGAGGACGGCGGGGACGCCGAGGACGCTGTGCGGCATGCGGTCATCGTCCGCCGAACGGCCGCGGCCCCGCATGAGTACCCGTACTCATGCGGGGCCGGGGGTTCACCGGTCCTGGGGTTTCACCGGCCCTCGGGGCTCACCGGTCCTCGGGGTCGGTGGCGCCGGGCGGCACGGCCGGAACGGTCGGTACGGACGGCCCGGTGCGGCCGGGCGCCGGGGTGGCGCCGCGCGGCCGGCCGGTGTTCGCCGGGCCGCCGGTGGCGGGGGTGCCGGCACAGGTGGCCGGGCCCGGCGAGCCGCCGGGGGTGGGGCAGTTGGCGTCCCGCCGGGGCGGGTCCGGGATGTGGACGGTGGCGAAGGCCTTCTCCGGCATGTCCCGGACGGCGTCGCTCATCGCCTGCTGCCAGATCGGTCCGGGGCCGGTGGCGCCGAAGACCTCGGCCTGGTACCTGCCGCCGATCCGGATGTTGCGCATCGGCACCTTGGTGCCCGGGCTGCCCAGCCAGACCGAGCCCGCCAGGTTGCCGGTGTAGCCGGTGAACCAGGCCGACTTCTTCTCGTCCGTGGTCCCGGTCTTGCCGGCGATCTGGCGGCCGTCGTCCAGGCCGAGGTCCCGCGCGGTGCCGCCCTTCTCGGTCACCCCGAGCAGCACGCTGTTGATCACGTCCGCGGTGCTCTCGGACATCGCCGGGGTGCACCGGGCCTGGGGCACCGGGACGTCGGCGCCGTCCACGGTGGTGATCCGGTTGATCGCCAGCGGCGCGCAGTAGGTGCCCCGGGCGGCGAAGGTCGCGTACACGTTGGCCATGGTCAGCGAGCTGACCTCCTGGGTGCCGAGGCCGAGCGCGGGCACCTCCTGCAGGGCCGAGCCGTCCGCCTTGCCCTCCATGCCCAGCTTGTTGGCCATCTGCTTGACCGCGCAGAGGCCGATCTCCTGCTCCATCTGCACGAAGTAGGTGTTCACGGAGAGCGCCATGGCCTGCTTGAGCTCGTACGGGCCGATCTCCTGGGGGCTCTCGTTGGGGATGCTCCCCTCCTTCTTCCCCTTGCTGAGGTTCTTCCAGGTGCCGTCGCAGGTCCGCATCGAAGGCCAGTCCATCCGGTTCGGCGAGTCGTACCGCTGGGTGGGCGACAGACCGGCCTCCAGGGCGGCGGCGGCCACGATCGGCTTGAAGTTGGAGCCGGGCTGGAAGCCGATGCCGCCGCCCATCGCCGCGTCCACGTTGTAGTTGACGACGGTCTCGTTCTTCTCCTTGGCCAGGCCGTACGGGCGGGTCTGCGCCATCGCCAGGATGTTGCCGCTGCCGGGCTCGACCATCGTCATCGCGGCCGAGACCGGGTCGGTGACGTACACCTTGGTGGAGACGGCCTTCTGGGCCGCGGCCTGCTTGTCCGGGTCCAGCGTGGTGTGGATGTTCAGGCCGCCGGTGTCCCAGAGCTTCTTGCGCTCGGCCGAGCTCTTCCCGAACACCGGGTCCTGCTTGACCACGTGGCGCACGTAGTCGCAGAAGAAGCCCATGCCCGCCTCGGCGGTGATGCAGCCGTTGCGCGGGTCCTTGTAGACGAGGCCGAGCGGCGCGGCCTTCGCCTCCCTGGCCTGCTCCGCGGTGATGTGCTTGTTCTCCACCATCTTGTCGATGACGGTGTCGCGGCGCTTCTGGGCGGCCACCGGGTGCAGCTTCGGGTCGTACTGGGACGGGTTCTGCACCAGCCCGGCGAGCATCGCCGCCTCGGGCAGGCTGAGGTCCTTGGCGTCCTTGCTGAAGTAGCGCTGGGAGGCGGCCTGGATGCCGTACGCCTGGTGGCCGTAGAAGGTGATGTTCAGGTAGTTGGTGAGGATCTGCTCCTTGGTCAGGTCCTCCTCCAGCTTGATGGCGTACCGGAGTTCCTGGATCTTGCGGCCGAGGGTCTTGCGCTGCGCCTCGCGCACCGCGTCCGGGTCGTCGCCGGCCTTCTCCACGTTGACGTTCTTCACGTACTGCTGGGTCAGGGTGGAGGCGCCCTGGACGGCGGCCCCGCTCTCCGCGTTCTTGGTGAGCGCCCGCAGGATGCCCTTGAGGTCGACGGCGCCGTGCTCGTAGAAGCGGGCGTCCTCGATGTCGACCTGCGCGGTGCGGATCAGCGGGGACATCTGGTCGGCGGGTATGACGGTGCGGTCGCGCTCGTACACCTTGGCGATCAGGCCGCCCCTGGCGTCGAAGATCTTCGTCGCCTGGGTCAGCGGCGGGGTCCTGAAGTCGTCGGGGATGCTTTCGAAGCCCTCGGCGCCGTTCTTCACGCCGAGTCCGACAGCCCCGGCCGCCGGGAGGATCAGGCCCGCCAGCAGGACGCCGCCCAACGCGCTGGCGCCGAGGAAGGTGGCCGCGTGACGCAGGATGCCCAGCGGGGTCTCGCGGCGCCTCGGGCGCGGCACCCAGGTGTCGCCCGGGTCCGAGGCGGCGGGTATGCGGCTCTTCGGTGACATAGATCGAACACTACGGCCGTGGCCAGGCCACGGGGAGCGGGTGTCGGCGAAGGATTGTCACAAAATCGCGACGGATTCGACTCATTCCCGAGGGTCGAACGGGCGTGCACGGCGGAGCAAGGGCCGTTCGTCCACGGCCCGTTGCCCCGCCTGCCCCACCCGTCCCGGTCAGCCCGCCGGGCAGAAGACGTCCCGGGCCGGTCGTCGGCCGCTGACCAGGTAGTCCGTCACCACCTCGTCGCCGCAGGCGTTCCCGGTCGACCGGTAGACGCCGTGGCCGCCCGAGTCCACCGTCACCATCCGGGCCCGGTCCCCCAGCGCCGCGCGCAGCTTGAGCGCACCGGTGTACGGGGTCGCCGGGTCGCGCAGGTTCTGCGTCAGCAGCACGTTGGACGGGCCCCTGTCGGTGACCCGCACCGGCGGCTCGGCGGGCGCGAACGGCCAGAAGGCGCAGGGCATCACGTTCACCGGCAGGCCGGCGGTGAGCGGACGGGCGGCCCGGTCGGCGGTGACGGCCTTCGCGTAGCCGGCCGGATCGGTGGGCCACCGGACGTCGTTGCACAGGGTGCCGACCGAGACGGCGAGGGTGTTCTGCACCGCCCGCAGGTCCCGCTCGCTCGGCTTCGGGGCGGCGGGCAGCGGGGCACGGCCGAGTCCGGCCAGCATCAGCCGGGCGAGGCCCGGGAACCTGGCGTCCGAGTAGAGGCTCTCCAGCAGGGTCTCGCGCAGCACGTTGCCGTTCAGCTCCGCCGGGTTGGCGCCCTCCCACGGCAGCGGGGCCCGGTCGAGGCGGGCCGCGAGGTCCAGGAAGAGCGGGCGGACCTCCTCCGGGGTGTTCGCCAGCCGGTCCGGATTGTCCGGCGCGGACGCCCACCTGGCGAAGTCCGGGAAGCGGTCCTCGATGCCCTGGCCGTAGCCCTCCAGCCAGCCGCGCCCGACCCTGGTCGGATCCGGGTCGTCGTTGCTGTCCAGCACGATCCGGTCGGTGCGCTGGGGGAACATGGTGGCGTAGACCGCGCCCGCGTAGGTGCCGTACGAGACGCCCCAGACGGACAGCCGGCGCTCGCCGAGGGCGTGGCGGACGCTGTCGATGTCGCGGGCCTCGTTGGCGGTGGAGATGCTGCGCAGCACCGGGCCGCCGTTGCGGGCGCAGGTCTCGGCGACGCGGCGGGCGGTGGCCAGGTTCTCCTCGATCGAGCCGTCGGCGGCCGGCCAGGGGCGCACCTTGGACATCGCCAGGTCGGCGGTGTCCAACCCGCAGTCGACCGGGGTGGAGCGGCCGACGCCGCGCGGGTCGAAGCCCACCACGTCGTAGCGGTCGCGGACGGACTGCGGCAGGCGCCCGGCCATGCCCTTGACGAGGTCGAGGCTGGAGCCGCCCGGGCCGCCGGGCACGGCCAGCAGGACGCCGCGGCGCAGCCGCGGGTCGGCGGCGGTGATCCGGGAGACGGCGATGGTGACGCGGGCGCCGCCCGGGTCGGCGTAGTCCAGGGGGACGGTGACGTCGGCGCAGCGTTGCGGGCTGTCGGCCGGGGCGTCCGGACAGGTGGTCCAGGCGAGGCGGTCGCTCCCCGGCTTCGCGGTGCCGGCCGCGCCGGCGGGCAGGGCGGTCAGCGCGGTGACGGCGAGGGCGGCGGCCGCGGTGGCCGCGGCGGTGATGGTGCGGGTGGGCTTCGGCATGCCCAGGAGTCTGCTGTGGTACGGCACTTGGGCCCATCCGGGCAGCGGGCCGGTCGGGGGTGGGGAAATCCCCCGGGGGGCGGGGTGGAGACCGCTGCGCTCACGGTCTCCCACCGTGCGGGACGAGGGGGCGGGTGAGAGGCCTAGAGGCCTAGCACACCCGGATCCGTGGCCAGGGCGCGCAGCGGCTCGCGCGGGTCGGCGACCAGCCTGCGTTCCGCCAGGTCGAGGATGCCGCCGACGCCGGTGATCTCGGCCGCCAGTACGCCGTCCTCGCGGACCAGCCGCTGCACCACCTGGAAGGTCTTGCCGTCCCGCCAGGTGAACGAGCAGCCGACCTCCACCGAGTCGCCCGCGCGCAGCTCCCGCAGGTACTTGACCGTGGTCTCCAGGACGACCGGGCCGACCCCTTCGGCGACCAGGTCCGCCTGGCGGATCCCGGCCGCCCGGAGGTACTCCCAGCGGGCGTGCTCGGCGTACTGGAGGTAGACCGCCTGGTTGAGGTGTCCCTGGGAGTCGGTCTCGTACCCCCGGACGGTGATGTGCGTGGTGAAGTCCTGATCACTCATGCCCCGCACGGTACTCCGGGCCGCCGGGGCCCCACCGCGTGTCCTGCGTCACCCCGGCCGGACGGCCTCCCGGACCGCGCGGACCGCCCGGCGGGGGCGCTCAGCGGGGCAGGACGGCCAGCAGCTCCGTGAGGGCGTCCGGGCGCTCGTCGACCGGCAGGTGCTCGACGGGGTGGAAGCCGCAGCCGAGCGCGGTCGCGCCGCCGTCGCAGACGAGGTCGTCGCCGACCATCAGGACGTCGGCGGGGGCGAGGCCGAGCCGCTCGCAGGCGGTCTCGAAGATCACCGGGTCGGGCTTCTGGGCGCCCACCTCGCAGGACAGCACGTAGACGTCGACCAGCTCGTCCAGGCCGTGCGCGCGGAAGATCGGACGCAGGTCCCAGCCGACGTTGCTCACCACCGCGACCGGCAGGCCCCGGCGGCGCAGCTCGCGCAGCACGGGGACGGCGTCCGGGTACGGGCGCCAGCTCGCGGGCGCGATGTGGGTCTCGTAGAGGGCGTCCACGTCGAGGCCCGCGGGCGGCTCGGCGGCGCGGGCCAGCGCGGTGTAGGCGGCGCGGTGCAGCTCGGGGGTCAAGTCCCGGGTGTCCCAGGCCTGCTGGACCTCCGACGGGATCCGCCGCGGTGGCACCCCGCCGGGCAGGGCGCCGAACTCCTCCAGCCGGGCCACCAGTTCGGCCTCCTCCCCGGCGGGCAGCGCGAGGCCGGCGGCGGCGGTGTGGGCCGTCAGCCACTCGGCGGTGGAGACGACCCTGAAGAGGGTGCCGGAGAAGTCGAACATCACAGCTTTGATCATGGTCCGAGCCTAGCCCGGGCGCTGCCCGGGCGTCCGGGGTACCGGATCGGGGCGCGGTCGGGGCACGATCAGGCGCGGTCAGGGCAGGGTCAGGACGCGCGGGCCGTCCTCGGTGATGGCGACGGTGTGCTCAACGTGGGCGGCGCGGGCACCGTCGACGGTGCGCAGGGTCCAGCCGTCCGAGTCGGTGCGGTGGTCGTCGCGGCCGCCGGCCAGCAGCATCGGCTCGATCGCCAGCACCAGGCCGGGGCGCAGCGGGTAACCCCGGCCCGGGCGGCCCTCGTTGGCCACGTGGGGGTCCTCGTGCATCCGGCGGCCGATGCCGTGCCCACCGTAGCCGTCCAGCAGGCCGTACCGGCCGGAGCGGGCGACGGTGCCGATGGCGTGGGCGATGTCCCCGGTCCGGTTGCCGACCACGGCGGCGGCGATGCCCGCCTCCAGGGCCCGGCGGGTGGTCTCGATCAGGGCGGTGTCCTCGGGGCGGGCGGTGCCGACGGTGAAGCTGACCGCCGCGTCCCCGGCCCAGCCGTCCAGGAGGGCGCCGCAGTCGATGCTCACCAGGTCGCCGTCGCGCAGCCGGTAGCCGTTCGGGATGCCGTGCACCACCGCGTCGTTCACCGAGGCGCAGATGACGGCCGGGAACGGGACGGGCGCGAAGGCCGGGCGGTAGCCGAGGAACGGCGAGGTGGCCCCGGCCGCCTTGAGCACGCCCCGCGCCACCTCGTCCAGCTCCAACAGGCTGACGCCGACCGCCGCCTGCTCCCGGACGGCCGCCAGCGCGTCCGCCACCACCCGTCCGGCCTCGCGCATCGCGGCCAGCCCGGCGTCCGACTTGAGTTCGACCATGGTGCGACCTCCCCTTGGATCCAATTCTTATACCGGTATTTGTATCACGGTCCGCAGGGTGCGGGACGCCCCGGGCGGCAGGCCCTACACTCGTCGGCATGGTGAGGACTCCGCTGACCCCGTGGGAGCGCGAGCGCGGCGAGCGCTTCGGGGCGCTGCTGCGCGAGGCGCGCGGCGGGCGCAGCATGGTCGAGGTGGCGGCGGCCGCCGGCGTCTCGGCGGAGACGCTGCGGAAGATCGAGACGGGCCGGGCACCGACGCCGTCCTTCTTCACCATCGCGGCGCTGGCCTTCGCGCTCGACCTGTCGCTGGACGAACTGGCGGCCGCGTGCGCGCCCTCGGAGGACGGCGAGGCGCTCTCCGCCTAGCCAGTGCGCGCGGGCCGGGGCGGGCGGGACGCGGATCGTCGACGTCCGGTGCCGTCGAACGGGCTTCACCGGCTTCCCTCGGGAGTCGGGGACCTCCGCGCCCGACACGGCGCAGCGGCCGCCGGGACGGCGGCGGCCCGCCCCGCGCGGGACGCGGGGCGGGCCGTCGTTCTCGGGCCGTTCAGCGGCTTGGGTCAGCCGACCGAGCTGTTGTAGCTCTCGATCGCCGGCCGGAGCTCCTTCGCCGCGTCGGCCAGGGCCTGCTGGGCCGGCTTGGTGCCCGCGATGGTCTGCTCGATCGCGGTCTCCACGCCCTTGCGGGCCTGCGGCATGACGCCGAGCAGGCAGCCGGCCGTGGCCGGGGTCGGCTTGGTGGCCTTCAGCTGGTCGATCGCGGTCTGGAACTGCGGGTACTTGGCCACCCACTCCTTGTCCTTGGGGTCGTCCAGGGACTTCGTGTTGACCGGGAAGTAGCCGGTGCCGGTGTGCCAGACGGCCTGCTGCTCGGGGGCGGAGACGAACTTCTCGAACTCCCAGGCCGCGCGCTTCTCGGCGTCCGAGTGGCCCGGGCCGCTGATCCACAGCGAGGCGCCGCCGATCACCGGGCCGCCCTGGTCGCCGGCGGCGACCTTCGGGAAGGCGGCGGTGCCGACGGCGAACTTCGCGGCCTCGGTGTAGCCGCGCAGCACGCCGGTGGACTCCAGGTGCATCGCGACCGTACCGGCCTTGAACGCGGCCTGGGCGTCGTCGGTGGTGCGGCCGGTGTTGGCCGCGTTGCCGCCCTTGACCAGGTCCGCCCACCACTGGACGACCTGGGCGCCCTGGGCGGAGTCGAAGACGACCTTGCCGGCCTTGTTGCCGCGGCCGTTGTCGTTGTCGCAGTACATCGCGCCGGACTCGGCCAGCAGCTGCTCGACGAACCAGCCGTAGATGGCGGCGCCGAAGCCGTACCGGACGGTCTTGCCGTCGGCGTCCTTCCTGGTCAGCTTCTTGGCCAGCTCGCCCAGCTCGTTGAGGTCCTTGGGCGGCTGGGCCGGGTCGAGCCCGGCCTCCTTGAAGGCGTCGGTGTTCAGGTAGAGCAGCGGCATCGAGGAGTTGAACGGCATCGACTGGAGCTTGCCGCCGACCGAGTAGTAGTTCCGGATGTTGGCGTCCAGGTCGTCCAGCGAGTAGCCGTCCTTGTCGGCGAAGGCCTGGACCGGGACGGTCTGCCTGGAGTCGATCATGAACCGGGTGCCGATGTCGTAGACCTGCGCCAGGGCGGGGGTGCCCTTCTGCTGCACCGCGGCCTTGTACTTGGTGACCAGCTCGTCGTACTTGCCCTGGAACTGCGCCCTGACCTCGATCTTGCCCTGGTGGGCGGCGTTGAACTGGCCGACCAGCCCGTTCAGCACGTCGGCGTTCTTGCCGGTCATCGAGTGCCAGAACTCGACGGTGGTGACGCCGGAGGCCTGGTCGAGCGCCTGGGCGCCGGGCGCGCCGGCGTCGGAGGAGCCGCCGGCGCCGGAGCCGGAGCCGCTGGAGCTGCAGGCGGTCAGGGACAGGCCGGCCACCAGCAGGGCCGCGAGCGCGCGCGCACTCTTCTTCACGAGGGTTCTCTCTCTATCCGGGAAAGCGGGGACGTGGACGGGACGGGGCCGGCGGGACGGGACCGACCGGGCGCCACCGGGGGGCGGGAGGAGCGGGACGTCACCAGCGCGGCGTCACCAGCGTGGCGGGATCAGCGGACCGCGCCCGCAGTGAGGCCGCGGACGATGAAGCGCTGGCCGAAGACCACCAGGGCGAGGGTGGGCAGCAGCGAGAGCACGACGCCGGCCAGGATCAGCCCGGGGTCGGCCATCTCCGAGTCGCGCAGCGAGGTCAGCCCGATCTGCAGGGTCTGCATGTCCGCGGTGCGGGTGATGATCAGGGGCCAGAAGTACTGGTTCCAGGCCGACAGGAAGACGTAGATCGACAGCGCCGCCAGAGCCGGCTTGTTCAGCGGGACGACGATCCGCCACAGGAAGCGCCAGTGGCCGGCCCCGTCGATCCGGGCCGCGTCGCGCAGTTCGCCGGGCAGCTGCCGGAAGGCCTGGCGCAGCATGAAGGTGCCGAAGCCGGAGGCCAGGAAGGGCAGCACCAGGCCGAAGTAGGTGTTGCCGAGCCCCCAGTCGGACAGCGTCAGGTAGTTGGGGATGATGATGGCCTCCCACGGGACCATCAGCGTGGCCAGGAACACCCCGAACACCACGGCCCGCGCCTTCATCGGCAGGAAGACGAAGGCGTACGCGGCGAGGACCGAGGTGAACAGCTGGGCGAGGGTGATGGCGGTCGCCGTGATCGCCGAGTTGGCGTACTGGCGGGCCAGCGGGACGGCCTCCACAGCGCCGGAGAAGTTCCGTCCGGTGACCGAGTGCGGCACCAGGGCCGGCGGGTAGGAGGAGAGTTCGGACGGGCCCATGAAGGCGCCGGCGACGGCGTAGTAGACCGGGAAGGCCACGGTGACGACGGCGACGGCGAGCAGCAGGTAGACGGCGGCGCGGCCGAGCAGGTCGCGCGGGGAGCGCCCGACGAGGGCGCGGGGGCGCGGGCGGGGCGCCTCCGCCTCCGTCCCGGCCCCGGTGGTGAGTGTGGTCATGCGTAGTGCACCTTCCGCTCCAGGACGCCGAACTGGACGGCCGTGCAGGCGAGGACGACCACGAGCAGCACCACGGCCTGGGCGCTGGCGGTGCCGAAGTCGCTGGAGCCGTAGGCGAAGGCCTTCTCGTAGACGGAGTAGACGAGGGTCCGGGTGGAGCCGTCCGGCCCGCCCTTGGTGAGGATGTGGATCTGGCCGAAGCTCTGGAGTGCGTGGACGGTGGAGACCACGGTCAGGAAGAACAGGTTCGGGCCGAGCATCGGGACGGTGATCGAGCGGGCCAGCCGCAGGCCGGAGGCGCCGTCGATGCGGGCCGCCTCGAGCACCTCCCCCGGGATCGAGCCGATGCCCGCGGAGAGCACCAGCACGTTGTAGCCGAGGTTCATCCACACCGTGGTGACGGCCACCGAGACCAGCGCGTACCGGGAGTCGGTCAGCCAGCCGACCGGGCCGAGGCCGACGTGCGAGAGCAGGCCGTTGAGCACCCCGCTGGCGGGGTTGAAGAACACCGCGAAGACCACCGAGGCGCTGGCCACCGAGAACGCGAAGGGCAGTGCGAACGCCGAGCGCAGCAGCCGCACGCCGCGGATGCGGTTCTCCAGCAGCAGCACCAGCACCAGCGCGCCGAGCACCCCCGGGACCACGGTGAGCAGCGTGAACAGCGCCGTGGTGGTCAGGGTGCGGCCGAAGTCGGCCGAGGCGAAGAGGTCCGTGTAGTGCTTCGCCCCCACGTAGCGGGAGGGCGCGCCGAAGAGGTCGTTGGCGTGTGCGCTCAGGTAGACCGTCCGCCCCAGCGGGTAGCCGATGAAGAGGACGAAGACCACCAGGGAGGGCAGCAGGAAGGCCCAGGCGAGCCCGTGCTCGCCCCAGCGCCCTCCCCGTCGCGGTCGTGGGCGGCCCGGGAGCGGCCCGGGGTGCGGTGCGGTCGGCATCTGTCGCGCGTCCGCCTTTCGTGATGTCGGTTCCGGCCGAAACCGTGTCCTGCCCACACGACGGCGCGGAAACCCCGCGGTGATCAACGGGTGTCGCCGGGATTACGCGTTCGCGTCAGATTCGGCCGGTGCGGTACGGACCGGCGGCGGACCGGCCGCAGCCCGGCTGCAGCCCGGCCGTTGAGCGGTTCACCGCGCTGTCGGAGGGGTGCCGTACGGTGCGCGGGTGGACGAAACGGAATTCGACATCCCGACCGCAATGGCCGAAAGTGTGCGCTCCCGCGCGGGCGCCTGGGCGCTCGTCAGGGGCTTCGCCGCGTACTGGGGCGAGCCGCTGGGGCCCGGCGACGGCTTCACGGACGCGGAGCTGGACGCGGCCGAGCAACGGCTGGGCCTGCGGCTGCCGGTGGCGCTGCGGGAGGCGTACCGGCTGTTCGGCCGCCGGGCGGACCTCACCAGCAGTCAGGACGTGCTGCTGACGCCGGCGGAGCTGTACGTGCTGGACGGCGCGCTGGTGTACCGGGCGGAGAACCAGGGCTGCGCGCACTGGGGCGTGCTGCTGGAGGACCTCGGCCGGGAGGACCCGCCGACGGTGGGCCGGCTCGACCTGGCGGACAAGTCACGGGAACGGTGGGAGCCCTGGGAGGAGCGCTTCTCGACGGCGGCCGCGGCGATGGCGATGGCGGAGAAGCTGCTGGAGGACCACGAGCTGGCCGACTTCCTCGAACCGGCCGACTTCCCCGGAGCGGACGGGGAACTGCCGTACGGTCTTGAGGAGTTGCCCGCGCTGGGGCGCGGCTTGCGGTGGTACCGGGGGCCGGAGGTGCTGGTCGGCGTGGCCGGGGAGGCCTGGGCGGCGGCCCGGGCACGCACCCCGGAGGCGCTGGACGCGCTCTACGGGGCGGTGCCCGGGGAGTGGCCGGGCGAGTAGCCCGGCGACGGGGGCCGGTGCTCGGCGGCTCCGGGGTCAGGCGGAGGAGCCGCCGAGGTCAGGCGGAGGAGCCGCCGTCCAGGACCAGGTCGCTGCCGACGGTGTAGCCCGCCTCCGGCGAGGCCAGGTACAGCACCGCGGCGGCCACCTCCTCCGTCGCGCCGGCCCGGCCGACCGGGACCTCGGCCCTCATCCGCCCGGCCTTGGCCGCGGCGTCCTCGCCCGGCCGGGAGGACATCGGGGTGTCCACCGCGCCGGGGCTGACGGTGTTGATCCGCACGCCCTCGGCGATGTGGTCGAGGGCGGCGGCCCGGGTCAGCGCGGTGACCGCGGCCTTGCTGGCGGCGTAGGCCCCGACGCCCGCGATCCGCTTGTGGGCGCCGATGTTGGACGAGACGTTGACGATCGCGCCGCCGCCGTGGGCCCGCATGTGGCCGATCTGGTGCTTCATGGCGAGCAGGGTGCCGGTCACGTTGATGTCGAACATCCGCTGCCACTCGGCCTCGTCGATGTCGGCGACCGGACCGAGGGCGCCGAGCACCCCGGCGTTGTTGACGGCGACGTCCAGGCCGCCGAGGTTCTCCACGCTCTCCCGGACCAGCCGGGCGGCGTCCTGGGCGTTCGTCACGTCGCCGGTGAGCGCGACCGCCTTGCCGCCGGCCTGCTCGATCAGGTCGACGGTCTCGGCGAGCGGGCCGGCGGTGCGGCCGGCGACCGCGACCCGGGCGCCCTCGCGGGCGAAGGCGAGCGCGATCGCCCGGCCGATGCCGCTGCCGCCGCCGGTGACCAGGACGGACTTGTCGGCGAAACGCGTGGTCATGAGGTGGTCTCCTTGATTCGGGTGGTGCGTTCGGTTGCGGTGGGGACGGTGGTCCGGGGCAGCGCGGCGACCGCGACGGCGGTGAGCGCCAGCCCGACGGCGGCCGCCGCGAAGGCCGCGGCGTAGCCGCCGACGACGCTCGGGCGGGTGGCGGCCAGCGCCATCAGGGCGGCCAGTCCGGCGGTGGGGCCGAGTTCCATGGCCGTGTTGAACACTCCGGCGGCCAGCCCGGTGCGCTCCGGCGGCACACCGCCGGTGGCGAGCACGGCCGCACCGGCGAAGGCCGCGGCGGCGCCCGCGGGCAGCAGGAGCAGTCCGGGCAGCAGTCCGAGGGCGTACCCGCTGCCGGGGGCGAGCCCGGCCAGCAGGCCGAGTCCGCCGGCCGCCACGGCGAGGCCGCCGGCGGTGACCGCCACCGGCCCGTACCGGACGGTCAGCGGCCCGGCCAGCCGGCCGGCGAGCAGCAGGACGGCCGCGTACGGCAGGAAGGCGGCGGAGGTGGCCGCGGCGCTCCAGCCGCGCAGCTGCTGGAGGTAGAGCGAGAGCAGGACGAAGGTGAGCGCGGTGCCGGCGGCGGTGGCCATGACGGCGGCGAGCCCGGTGGCGCGACGCCGGTCGGCGAGGAAGCCGGGCGGCAGCAGCGGGTCGGCGGTGCGGCGTTCGGCGGCGGCGAAGGCGAGCAGCAGGGCGAGCCCGGCGGCCAGCGGGCCGTACGTTCCGGGGCCGTGCCAGCCGTGTTCGGTGGACGCCACCAGGGCGTAACTCGCCGCGCAGACACCGGTGGTGGCGAGGGCGGCGCCGCGCAGGTCCAGGGCGGGGCGGTGGCTGACGGGGGCGGCGGCGGGCCTGGCCGGGCGGTGCCCGGCGGGGGCGGCGGCGGGCAGGGCGGCGGAGCGGGCGAGCCCGGCCAGCGCGACCAGGACGGGCACCGCGAACAGCCAGCGCCAGGAGACCGCGGCGGCGACCGCGCCCGAGAGCACGCTGCCGACGGTGGCGCCGAGCACCGACAGGCCGCCCCAGGTGGCCATCGCCCGGCGGTAGGCGGCGGGTTGGGGGTACAGCACCCGGACCACCGCGACCGCCGCCGGGGCGGTGAGGGCGGCTCCGGCGCCCTGCGCGAAGCGGCTCGCCAGCAGGACGGGGTAGCCGGGCGCGAGCGCGCAGGCGACCGAGGCGACGGCGAGCAGCGCCAGGCCCGCGCGGAGCACCGGGCGTCCGCCGTGACGGTCCGTCAGTCTCCCGCCGAGCAGCAGCAGGGAGCTGAAGGAGAGGCCGTAGGAGGCGCTGAGCAACAGCACCGCGGACGGGCCGAGCCCTAACTCCCGTGCCACCAGGGGCAGCGGCACGGTGAGGATCGTGATCGTGAAGACCAGCACCGCCTGGACGACGCCGAGCAGCGCGAAGCCGTACCGGCCGGTAGTGATGACGGCCATGTAAAACCCTCCCCCCTATGTAGACCGTTCGGTCCAGAATCAGCACAACAGAAGAAGCCGGTCCGGGACGACCGGGTGTCAGTCCAGCAGTGCCAGCGCCTGCTCGGCGGCGTCCCGCGCCCGGGGCGCGCCGTCGGCGGTCTTGCCCACCACCCGGATGCCCTGCAGCAGCACCACCAGCATCCGGGCGAGCGCCCGCGGCTCCCGCCCGGCGGGCAGTTCGCCCTGGGCGGCGGCGCGCACCAGGGCGCCGGTGAGCAGCGTCTCCAGGCGGTCGAAGCTCGCCTCCACCCGGCGGGCCGCGGCCGGGTCGTGCGCGGCCAGCTCCACCGCCGTGTTGGTGACGAAGCAGCCGATCCGGCGCTCCGGCCCGTCCGCCGTCGCGTAGTGGCGGACCATCGCCCGGACCGCCGGCAGCGCCGGGCCCGGCTGGGACAGCTCGTCCAGCCGCGCCGAGTCGCTCTGCTCGCAGTAGCGCTCCAGCGCCCGCAGGTACAGCTCGTGCTTGCTGCCGAAGGTCGCGTACACACTGGCCCGGGCGATTCCGAGCCGCTCGACCAGGTCGGCCATCGAGGTCGCCTCGTAGCCGCGCTCCCAGAACAGCTCCAGGGCCGCCTGCAGCGCCGCGTCCGGGTCGAATTCCTTCGTTCGCGCCATGTCGAGAACCGTATCCCTTTCTGGACCGAACGGTCAAGAAAGAGCACCCATTGGTCCAGACCTAATGCCTGACGGAGCATTGCCAACGGAACTCGGCCAAGGCTACCCTTACCGCTCCCCCGTCCACCTCCTTCCCCACCGGGAGGCGCTTCGCATGCCCGCACCCCGCCCCACCACCCCCCGGCAGGCCGTCGACGCCGTCAGACCCGTCGTCCTGACGGCGTTCCGGATCGTCGTCGGCCTGCTCTTCGCCTGCCACGGCGCCGCCTCGCTGTTCGGCGTGCTCGGCGGCGCCAAGGGCGGCGGCACCGTCCCGCTCGGCCAGTGGCCGGGCTGGTGGGCCGCTCTGATCCAGCTGGTCGGCGGCGCCCTGGTGCTGCTCGGCGCCGGCACCAGGGTGGCCGCCCTGCTCTGCTCCGGCTCGATGGCCTACGCCTACTTCACCGTCCACCAGGAGCACGCCCTGCTGCCGATCCAGAACGGCGGCGAGCTCTCGGTGATGTTCTGCTGGTCCTTCCTGGTCATCGCGGCGCTCGGCTCCGGCCCGTACGCCCTGGACCGGCTGATCACCCGTCAGCCGGTGGCCGCGTCGGCCGAACCGGCGGCCCAGCAGACCTCAGCGGTCTGACGGTCCGCCCGCGGCCAGGTGGCGCTCGACCGAGGCGACCTTGGCGGTGAGGCCGTCGGTGACCCCGGCCCGGTCGTCGATCTTGATGACCGTGCTCACCCGGTTGCTGTGGGCCTTCACCGCCTCGATCGCCGCCTTGATCACCGGCATCACCTCGTCCCACTCCCCCTCGATGCTGGTGAACATCGCGTCCGTACGGTTGGGCAGGCCGCTCTCCCGCACGACCCGGACGGCGGCGGCCACCGCCTCCCCCACGTCCTCGCCGATCCCCAGCGGGGTCACCGAAAAGGCTGCGATCACGGTTCTGCGCTCCTTGCGTCGAAAGGCACTGGTCGCGTCCCGGAGCTCCACCCCGGGCCGCGACCAGGCTAGGGCGCGTCTGACAATTCGCGTCGCGAACCCGGCGGGAATCGTCAGGCACGCCCTCGACGTCAGGCCACCGAGGGCAGCGGCGGTTCGACCGCCAGCGGCGCCGTGGCGCGGGCCCGGTGCTGGTCGGCCCAGGAGACCAGGGCCACCGTGCAGGCGTGGTCCAGGTGGCGCAGCCCGGACCAGTCCAGCTCCACCGGCCGGTCCCCCGGCAGCCGTTCCAGGGTGTCCAGCAGCCGGGGCAGCCGCAGGAAGGTGGCGTTGCCGCTCAGCCGCACCCGGTGCAGCGGCTCCCCGTCCGGCCGCGCCTGCTCCTCCACCGCGATCTGCAGCTGCGAGGTCTGCCAGGCCGACTTGGCCACCGCGAGGCCGACGCCGACCAGCACCCCTTCGAACAGGTCGGTGGCGATGATCGCGCCCGCCGTCACCACCAGCACCAGCGCCTCGCCCAGGTGCCCGCGGCACAGCGCGACGATCCGGCGCAGCGGCACCAGCTTGGCGCCGGCGTGCACCAGGACGGCGGCCAGCGCGGTGAGCGGGACGAGCCCGAGCGCGCCCGGCAGCAGCGCGGTGAACAGCAGCAGCCAGCCGCCGTGCAGGACCCGCGAGGCCCTGGTGCGCGCGCCGGCCTGGACGTTGGTCGCGCTGCGCACGATCACCGCGGTCATCGGCAGCGCGCCGAGCAGCCCGCAGACGGCGTTGCCGACACCCTGGGCGGTGAGTTCGCGGTCGTAGTCGGTGCGCGGGCCGTGGTGCATCCGGTCGACGGCGGCGGCGCTGAACAGCGTCTCGGCGGAGGCGATCAGGGTGAAGGCGATGACGGTGCCGAGCCCGGCGGTGCCGACCAGGGCGGCCAGCGCGTCACGGTCGGGCAGGTGCACCACGTCGAGCAGCCCGGCCACCCGGACCCGGGCCACCGGCAGGTCGGCGGCGGCGGTGACGGCGGCGGCCAGTCCGACGGCGGCCAGCGGGGCGGGGACGGCGCGGGCGGCGCGCTCCGGGAGGTACTTCCAGCCGACCAGGACCAGCAGGGTGCCGAGGCCGAGGGCGACCGCGCTCGGGGTGGCGGCGCCGGTCAGCACGTCGTGCAGCAGGTCGGGCAGTCCGGCGATCTTCTGCGGCCCGGTGGCGGGGGCGCGGCGGTCGGCGAGCGCGTAGAGCTGGCCGAACACCAGGGTCAGTCCGATGCCGGCCAGCATGCCGTGCACCACCGAGGCGGACATCGCCCGGAACCAGCGGCCGAGCCGCAGGGCGCCCATCGCCAGTTGGAGCAGGCCGGTGCAGAGCACCAGCAGGCCGAGCGCGCCGACGCCGAAGCGCTGGACGGCGTCGGCCACCAGGACGGTCAGCCCGGCGGCCGGCCCGCTGACCTGGAGGCTGCTGCCGGGCAGCAGGCCGGCCACCAGGCCGCCGACGATCCCGGTGACCAGGCCGAGTTCGGCGGGGACGCCGGAGGCGACGGCCACCCCGACGCAGAGCGGGAGGGCGACCAGGAACACCACCAGTGAGGCCGGCAGGTCGTGGCGCCAGGGGACGGCGCGCAGGGCCGCGGCCGGGGTTCGGGGCCGGCCCGGCGGGCCGTGCTTGCGGAGGAGGCCCGGCGGGCTCTCGCTGCGGTGGGACGGCGGGTTCACCCGGTCACCGCCAGGGACCGGTCGGGGGTGCAGCAGCGCATGGGGGGTTCCTTCCGCGCGCCCGCCGCTGCGGGCGCGCCGTTGCGGGGCGGGGAGCAGGAGCACGGGGGAAGGGGACAGGGGACCGCGGAGGGGCGGCGACAGCGGTACGGCCGCGGGTCCGGATCGAGCGGCGCGCGGCGGCGGGTGTCGGGTCGGTACGGTCGGGGGGTGCGTCCCTCGCTCGGGTGCGGCGGACCGGGCGCACCGGTCCTGGACGGGGCCGCCGGCGGAGTTCCCCCGCTCCTCGGCGCTCCCGAATCCCCCCGCCGCGGCCTCAGTCGGACGTCACGGGCCCGGCGTGCCACCGACGGTACCCAGTGCGGCGGGGCGGCCCGACACCCCGCACCGTCCCTTCACCGGCGCTGCACACCGGCTGCGCTTCCCGGCGCGGAACGTCCGCTTCCCCGGGTACACCAGCGCGAACGCCGTCCGGGCGTACGAATCCGGGCCGCTCGGGCCGCCCCTCCCGGCGTCCACATTCTGTTGAAGCCCCCTTGACGGCCCGACAGGCCCCGCCCTACCGTGCTTCCACATAGAGAAACCATTCTTCCGTATGGTGGAATTCGTGAGATGAGCCCTCCGAGCCCCTGCGGGCCGACGCAGGAGAGATCCGATGCCTCGTATGACAGCCGCCCGCGCGGCCGTGGAGATCCTGAAGATCGAGGGCGTGGACGTCGCGTTCGGCGTGCCCGGCGCGGCCATCAACCCCTTCTACGCCGCGCTCCGAGCCGCCGGCGGAATCCGGCACACCCTGGCCCGGCACGTCGAGGGCGCCTCCCACATGGCCGAGGGCTACACCCGCGCCAGGGCCGGGAACATCGGGGTCTGCGTCGGCACCTCCGGGCCGGCCGGCACCGACATGATCACCGGCCTGTACTCGGCGATCGCCGACTCCGTCCCGATCCTCTGCATCACCGGCCAGGCGCCCGTCGCCCGGCTGCACAAGGAGGACTTCCAGGCCGTCGACATCGCCTCGATCGCACGGCCCGTCACCAAGGCCGCCACCACCGTGCTGGAGGCCGCACAGGTCCCCGGGGTGTTCCAGCAGGCCTTCCACCTGATGCGCTCCGGCCGCCCCGGCCCGGTGCTGATCGACCTGCCGGTCGACGTCCAGCTGACCGAGATCGAGTTCGACCCGGAGGCCTACCAGCCGCTGCCCGTCCACAAGCCCGCCGCCAACCGCGTCCAGATCGAGAAGGCCGTCGCCCTGCTCCAGCGCTCCGAGCGCCCGCTGATCGTGGCGGGCGGCGGCGTCATCAACGCCGACGCCGCCGAACTGCTGCTGGAGTTCGCCGAGTTGACCGGCGTCCCGGTGGTCCCCACACTGATGGGCTGGGGCGTCGTCCCGGACGACCACGAGCTGAACGCCGGGCTGGTCGGCCTCCAGACCTCCCACCGCTACGGCAACGAGACCTTCCTCGCCTCCGACTTCGTCCTCGGCATCGGCAACCGCTGGGCCAACCGCCACACCGGCGGCCTGGACGTCTACACCGCGGGCCGCACCTTCGTCCACATCGACATCGAACCCACCCAGCTCGGCCGGATCTTCGCCCCGGACCTCGGCATCGCCTCCGACGCCAAGGCCGCCCTGGAACTCCTCGTCGAGGTGGCGCGCGAACTGCGGGCCGCCGGCACGCTCAGGGACCGCGGCGCCTGGGCCGCCTCCGTCCAGGAGCGCAGGGCCCGGCTCCAGCGCCGCACCCACTTCGACGACGTGCCGATCAAGCCGCAGCGGGTGTACGAGGAGATGAACAGGGCCTTCGGCCCGGAGACCCGCTACGTCACCACCATCGGGCTGTCCCAGATCGCCGGCGCGCAGCTGCTGCACGTCTACCGGCCGCGGCACTGGATCAACTGCGGCCAGGCCGGCCCGCTCGGCTGGACCGTCCCGGCCGCCCTGGGCGTCGCCACCGCCGACCCCGGGGCCCAGGTCGTCGCGCTCTCCGGCGACTACGACTTCCAGTTCATGATCGAGGAGCTGGCGGTCGGCGCCCAGCACCGCATCCCGTACGTCCACGTGCTGGTGAACAACTCCTACCTGGGGCTGATCCGCCAGGCGCAGCGCGCCTTCGACATCGACTTCCAGGTCAAGCTGGAGTTCGAGAACGTCAACGCGCCGGAGCTGGGCGCCTACGGCGTGGACCACGTCAAGGTCGTCGAGGGCCTCGGCTGCAAGGCGATCCGGGTCACCGAGCCGGCGGGCCTGCTGCCGGCCTTCGAGGAGGCGAAGAAACTGGCCGCCGAGTTCCGCGTCCCCGTCGTGGTCGAGGCGATCCTGGAGCGGGTCACCGACATCTCGATGGGCGCCGCCGACATCGACAAGGTCACCGAGTTCGAGGAGCTCGCCACCCGCCCGGAGCACGCCCCGACGGCGATCAGGCCGCTGGTGCCCTGAACGGTCGCGCGCACCGGTCGCGCGGGCGCGTACGCGAGGCTCCGTACGCCCCCGCGCGCCCGGAACACCGGCACGCCGACCACGGTTGATCCCGTCGCGGCCGCTACCGTGGCCCCGGAAGAGGCCCGGCCCGACGACCCTCCGAAAGGACCACCACCGTGAGCCTGTACGACATCCCGCTGCGCACCCTCGCCGGCGCGCCCACCTCGCTCGCCGAGTACAAGGGCAAGGCGCTGCTGATCGTCAACGTCGCCTCCAAGTGCGGCCTGACCCCGCAGTACGAGGGCCTGGAGCGGCTCCAGCAGCGGTACGCCGGGCGCGGGTTCACCGTGCTGGGCTTCCCCTGCAACCAGTTCGCCGGGCAGGAGCCGGGCAGCGCAGAGGAGATCCGGACCTTCTGCTCAACCACCTACGGGGTGACCTTCCCGCTGTTCGAGAAGATCGACGTCAACGGGGAGGACCGGCACCCGCTGTACGCCCGGCTGACCGAGGTCGCCGACGACGAGGGCCAGGCCGGGGACATCAGCTGGAACTTCGAGAAGTTCCTGGTCTCCCCGGACGGCACCGTCGCCGCCCGCCTGCGTCCGGGCGTCGACCCGGAGGCCCCCGAGCTGATCACCGCCCTCGAAGCCGTCCTCCCGGCCTGACACCGCCGCCACCGCCCCCGCCTGACGACCCGGAGCGCGCCCCGCGCCCCGGGTCGTCGCGCGTCCGCCGGGCGCCGCCTCCCGGGGCGGTCGGCGGATCCCTGGAACCGGACCTTGATCTCAAGTCGACTTGAGGTCCTAGTCTCCCCGGTGTGCGGCCGGAGCGGCCGCGACACCCGCCGCGATCCCCGGGAGAGCCACCGCCATGACCACCGCCCCCGCCCCCGTCACCCCCACCGCCGCGGACTTCGCCGCCCTCGAGCAGCGCGTCCGGGCCCTCACCGACCGCGCCGACCTCACCGGTCTCATCGACGGCTACCTGCTCAGCCTCGACACGGTGCCTCACGGCGGCGGACGGTTCGACGAGGCGTGGGAACGGCGCTACTTCACCCCCGACGTGCGGATCACCTCGCCGGTGGGGCAGCACGAGGGGATCGACGGACTGGCCGAGTCCGAGCAGGCCACCCTCGGGAAGTTCGAGCGCACCCAGCACGTGGGCGCCAACTACATGATCGACCTGGACGGGGACCGGGCCACGGTGCGCTGGAACGCCCTGATGACCCACGTCCACCTCGCCTCGACCCAGCGGGCGCGGGGCGAGGAGCCCGGCGGCCACTTCGACGTCGGCGGCACGTTCACCGGCGAGGCGGTGCGCACCCCCGACGGCTGGCGCCTGCGCAGCCTGGACGTGCGGGCCGTGTGGACGAACGGGAAGGGCCCGCTCGTCCTGACCGCGAAGGCCGAGGAGACCCTGCGCGACCTCGCGGGCGGGGCGTGACGGCGGGGCGTGACGGCGACCGGAGCCGGCCCGATGTTGCGGACATGCTCAGCACGCCCCTAGGGTCTGTCTTCAAACTCGCGTCTGCGGGGCGACGCCGGGGCACGCACCTCGCCGCGTTGTCGTCGGTCGCCAATGCTCCGCAGTGGCTCCCTCCTCCGCCTTGCGATGCACGCACCCCAACGCCGCCCCGCCCGCCCTCCGGGCGAACGACGGGAGTTTGAAGACAGACCCTAGCGTGAGTGCCCGTCGACCCCGTTCCCGCGGAGAGGACCGCCTTGATCACTCGTCACCTCAGGACCGCCGCCCGAGCGCTGCTCGCGGCCGGTCTGCTCGTCACCGGCGCGCTCGTCGGCGCACCGCCCTCGGCCGCGGCCGCCGCGGCACCGACGGCCCTGACCGCCTCCGACTACACCCTCACCGCGGACTACCACCGGTTCGACACGCTCAACGCCGCGCTCGTCACCGCCCTCGGCACCTCCGCCGTGCACACGGTGATGGAGAACGCCAACCACGACCGGCAGGCGCTCCCCTCGTCCTTCTCCGTCAACGGCCTGTCCACCGGCTTCCGGTTCGACGACGGCGACGACTCCGACTGCCAGAGCGTCCCGCAGGGCATCACCACGAGCCGGGACGCCGTGGGGACCGCGAACAGCGGCAACTACGACGGCCACCAGCTCGTCCTGGTGAGCTGGTACACCACGGACGGCTGCGGCGGCGCCCAGCAGCGCAGCCGGATCACCCTGGTCGACTGGGACGCCACCTACCCCAACACCTACCGCAAGATCCTCCTGGTGGAGCCGTCCGGCACCGCGGCGGCGCCGGACTTCAAGGACATCCCGATCCACGCCGGCGGCGTCTCCTGGTACGGCGACTACCTCTACGTCGCCGACACCGGGAGCGGCATGCGCGTCTTCGACATGCGCAAGATCCTCAACACCGACACCGGAGGCACCGCCGACCAGATCGGCCGCCAGTCCGGCTCCGTCTACTACGCCCACAACTACGCCTACGTGCTGCCCCAGGTCGGCACGATCACCTCCCACGCGCCGTCCGGCAAGGGCCTGGTGTGGTCGTCGGTCTCCCTCGACCGGGTCAGCAAGTCGATCGTGATGACGGAGTACACCTGCCAGGCGGACTGCACCAAGTACCCCAACCGCCCGCCGCGGGCGGTCCGCTTCCCGTTCACCTCCGGGGCGACGACCTTCGCCGCGACGACGACCGCCACCCAGGCCCTCCAACTGCCCTGGTACAACCTCAACGGCGTGGCCTCCCACAACGGCCGCTGGTGGTTCAACTCCTCGCGGCAGAAGCAGCTCTACTACTGGACCCCGACCGCCGGCCCCGCCACCTTCCCCTGGGTGGGCGGCGGCGAGAGCCTCTCCTACTGGGAGGACGCCACCGCCGCCGACCTGCTGTGGTCGCTGCAGGAGACCACGGGCGGACGCAACGTCTTCGCGGTCACCCAGGCCACCTACGGCGGCGGCTGAGCACCCGCCCGCCGATCGGAGCCCACGGCCCGGGGCCGCGGCACCGTCCACTGCGGATGGTGCCGCGGCCCCGGGCCGGCCGCTTCCACCGCGCGGCAGCCGCGCGAGGTCACAGCAACAGCCGGGTGCCCGGCGGCAGTTCGCCGTCCCGGGCGGCGTCGTGGAGGTGCGCCAGCAGGGTGGTGCGCAGCGCCTCCGCCGCGCGGGTGAGCGGCACCTCCTGGCCGTGGGCGACGGCGATGGTGCGGCCCAGGCCCGGCCCGGCGAACGCGGTGACCGCCAGGCCGGAGCGGGCGGCCACCATGCCGGGGACGACGGCGGGCCCGAGCCCGGCCCGGACGAAGCCCAGGACGGCGTCCATCTCGCCGCCCTCCACCGCGAACTCCGGCTCGAACCCGGCCGCCCGGCAGGCCGCCAGGGTCGCCTCGCGGACGTCGTAGCCCTCCCGGAACATCACCAGCGGTCGGCCCTCCAGCTCCGCCACCCGGACCCTGCGCCGGGCCCGCCGCTCGGCCGCGACCAGCACCAGCTCCTCGTGCAGCAGTTCGGTGACCGCCAGGGCGGGCGCCTGCTCGCCGCTCGGCCGGGTGATGATCAGCGCGAGGTCCAGCTCCCCCGCTCCGAGCCAGCCGACCAGGTCGCGCGAGCCGCCCTCGCGGACCACCAGGGTCACCCCCGGGTAGCGGTCCCGGAACACCCGCAGCACGTCCGGCACCAGGCTGGTGCACAGGCTCGGCGGGGCGCCCAGCCGCACCCGCCCGCGGCGCAGCTGGACCGTCTCCTGGACGGCCAGCCGGGCGCTCTCCGTGTCGGCGAGGATGCGCCGGGCCAGCGGCAGCAGGGCGTCCCCGGCGTCGGTCAGCGCGATGTTGCCCCGCGCGCGGTGGAACAGTTCGGCGCCCAACTCCCGTTCCAGCGCCCGGATCTGCTGTGAGAGCGACGGCTGGGCGACGTGCGCCGCCTCGGCCGCCCGGGTGAAGTGCCGGGTCTCGGCGACGGCCAGGAAGTAGCGGAGTTGCTGGAGCTGCACAGGGCCAGGATAGGCCGCTTCGATAGCCGGCACCTATCGTCGCGAGCCGCATCATGTCTTGGACGCACCCCGGCCCCCGCCCCTAGCGTTGCTGCCATGACAACCGCGACTCGGACGGCCCGGCACCCGTCCACCCTGGCGACCCTGTGGCGGTCGACCGTCGGCAAGAAGGCGGTCATGGCCGTCACCGGACTGGTCATGCTGCTGTACCTGGTCGCGCACATGCTGGGGAACCTCAAGGTGTTCGCCGGCCCGGACGACATCAACGGCTACGCGGCCTGGCTGCGCACCATCGGACAGCCCTTCCTGGGCCACGAGTGGTTCCTGTGGATCGCCCGGGCCGGCCTGCTGGCCGCCGTGGTGCTGCACGGCGTGTCCGCGTACCAGCTCAGCCGCCGCGACCTCGCGGCCCGCCCGAGCGGGTACGTGCACAAGCGCCGCCGCGCGAGCTACGCGACCCGCACCATGCGCTGGGGCGGGGTGATCCTGGCGCTGTTCATCGTCTGGCACGTCCTCGACCTCACCACGCTGACCGTGAACCCGGCCGCCGAGCACGGCCACCCGTACCAGAACGTCGTGGCCTCCTTCGGCCGCTGGTACGTCGACGTGTTCTACGTCGTCGCGATGCTGGCCGTCGGCCTGCACATCCGGCACGGGTTCTGGAGCGCCGCCCAGACCCTCGGTGCCAACAACGCCCGCCGCGACCGGGCGCTCAAGCTGATCGCGAACGGACTGGCCCTGGTGCTGACGGTCGGCTTCCTGTCCGTCCCCGTCGCCGTGATGACCGGAGTGGTGAAGTGAGCTACCTGGATTACACCGTCGGCGAGCCGGTGGCCGACGCCAAGGCCCCCGCCGGCCCGATCGAACAGCGCTGGGACCAGCGGCGGTTCGACGCCAGGCTGGTCAACCCGGCGAACCGGCGCAAGCACACCGTGATCGTGGTCGGCACCGGCCTGGCCGGCGGCGCGGCCGGCGCCACCCTGGCCGAACAGGGCTACCGCGTCGTCCAGTTCTGCTTCCAGGACTCCCCCCGGCGCGCCCACTCGATCGCCGCCCAGGGCGGCATCAACGCGGCCAAGAACTACCGCAACGACGGCGACTCGGTCCGCCGGCTGTTCTACGACACCGTCAAGGGCGGCGACTTCCGCGCCCGCGAGTCCAACGTGCACCGGCTGGCCCAGGTCTCGGTGGAGATCATCGACCAGTGCGTGGCCCAGGGCGTGCCCTTCGCCCGCGAGTACGGCGGCCTGCTGGACACCCGCTCCTTCGGCGGCGTCCAGGTGTCCCGGACGTTCTACGCCCGCGGCCAGACCGGCCAGCAGCTGCTGCTCGGCGCCTACCAGGCGCTCTCCCGGCAGGTCGCCGCCGGGAACGTGGAACTGCACCCGCGCACCGAGATGCTCGACCTGCTGGTGGTCGACGGGCGGGCCCGCGGCATCGTCGCCCGGGACCTGGTCACCGGGGAGATCCGCTCCTACACGGCCGACGCCGTGGTGCTCGCCACCGGCGGCTACGGCAACGTGTTCTACCTCTCCACCAACGCCAAGAACTCCAACGCCACCGCGGTCTGGCGGGCGCACCGGCGCGGCGCGTACTTCGCCAACCCGTGCTTCACCCAGATCCACCCGACCTGCATCCCGCGCTCGGGCGACCACCAGTCCAAGCTCACCCTGATGAGCGAGTCACTGCGCAACGACGGCCGGATCTGGGTGCCCAAGGCCCAGGGCGACACCCGGCCGCCGGCCGAGATCCCCGAGGAGGAGCGGGACTACTACCTGGAGCGGATCTACCCCGCCTTCGGCAACCTGGTGCCGCGCGACATCGCCTCCCGGGCCGCCAAGAACGTCTGCGACGAGGGCCGCGGCGTCGGCCCCGGCGGCCAGGGCGTCTACCTGGACTTCGCCGACGCGATCCGCCGGATGGGCCGCGACGCCGTCGAGGCCAGGTACGGCAACCTCTTCGAGATGTACGAGCGGATCACCGCCGAGGACCCGTACCGGGTGCCGATGCGGATCTACCCGGCGATCCACTACACGATGGGCGGGCTCTGGGTCGACTACGACCTGCAGACCACCGTGCCCGGCCTGTTCGCCATCGGGGAGGCCAACTTCTCCGACCACGGCGCCAACCGGCTCGGCGCCAGCGCGCTGATGCAGGGCCTGGCCGACGGCTACTTCGTGCTGCCGCCCACGATCAACGACTACCTGGCCCGCCACCCGCTGCCGGCCGTGCCCGCCGACCACCCGGTGCTCGCCGAGGCGCAGGCCGAGGTCGAGGACCGGCTCAACCTGATCCTCGCGGTGGACGGCGACCGCACCCCGGACTCCTTCCACCGCGAGCTCGGCGAACTGCTCTGGGACGAGTGCGGGATGGCCCGCGACGCGGCCGGGCTCACCCGGGCGCTGGAGCGGATCCCGCGGCTGCGCGAGGAGTTCTGGCGCCGGATCAAGGTCCCCGGCACCGGGCAGGAGCTCAACCAGTCGCTGGAGAAGGCCAACCGGCTGGTCGACTACTTCGAGCTGGCCGAGCTGATGTGCCTGGACGCGCTGCACCGCGCCGAGTCCTGCGGCGGCCACTTCCGCACCGAGAGCCAGACTCCGGAGGGCGAGGCCGCCCGCCGCGACGAGGAGTTCTCCTACGCCGCCGCCTGGGAGTTCACCGGCACCGGCGAGGCACCCGTCCTCCACCGCGAGGACCTCGCCTTCGAGTACGTCCACCCCACCCAGCGGAGCTACGCATGAACCTCACCCTGCGCATCTGGCGCCAGGCGGGCCCGGACGCACCCGGCTCGATGACCACCTACCGGGTCGACGGGATCAGCCCGGACATGTCCTTCCTGGAGATGCTGGACACCCTCAACGAGGAGCTGATCACCCGCGGCGACCAGCCGGTCGCCTTCGACCACGACTGCCGCGAGGGCATCTGCGGCGCCTGCGGCATGGTCATCAACGGCCAGGCGCACGGCCCCGAGCGCACCACCACCTGCCAGCTGCACATGCGGCACTTCCAGGACGGCGACACCATCGACGTCGAGCCCTGGCGGGCGGCCGCCTTCCCGGTGGTCAAGGACCTGGTGGTGGACCGCTCGGCCTTCGACCGGATCATCGGCTCCGGCGGCTACATCACCGCGCCCACCGGCAGCGCCCCCGAGGCGCACGCCACGCCCGTCCCCAAGGAGGCCGCCGACACCGCCTTCGAGCACGCCGAGTGCATCGGCTGCGGCGCCTGCGTGGCGGCCTGCCCGAACGGCTCGGCGATGCTCTTCACCTCCGCCAAGGTGGTGCACCTCAACGTGCTGCCGCAGGGCGCGCCGGAGCGCTCCGCCCGGGTGCGGAACATGGTCTCGGCCATGGACGCCGAGGGCTTCGGCGGCTGCACCAACACCGGCGAGTGCGCCACCGCCTGCCCCAAGGGCATCCCGCTGCCCAGCATCGCGGCGATGAACCGGGAGTTCCTGCGGGCCGCCCGCGGCTGACGACTCCCCCCCGGTACCGTCCGACCCCGGACGGTCGGCCCCCGCTCTGGTGCTCAGGCGGGGGCCGACGTCCCTCCGGCGGGGCGTGCGGCGGGAGTTCGCGCTCCCCGTACGGGTGGCGGATCGCCGCGGGCGGTGCTTCCTGACGGAGAATCGCGCTACGGTGGTGCTCCGCTACGGAGGGACGGCATATGCCCGAGGTTCAGTCCTGTTCCGGTTGCGGCGGGTCCGGGGGGACCCAGAAGACCGAGGCAACGGTCGAACTGGACGAGGAAGGAAGCATGGTGCCCAGCGTCCACACCTTCTGGTCGCCCTGCGGTCGGTGCCACGGATCCGGGACGGTGATCGTCGGATGAGGTTCGTCTTCGAGTGCGTCGAGTGCGGTGGGCACTACCTGCCGCCCGAGGAGATGGTGTACCCGGACGGGCCGGCCTCGCCGGTCTGGTGCACCGACTGCCAGGGCGCCAAGCGCGCGGCCGGCGTCCGGGAGGACCCGCTGCTCGCCCGGGTCGCGCTGGCCGCCGCCCGGGCCGCGCTGGCCGGGCGGGCCGCCGAGGCGGCCGAGCAGCCGGCCCGCTTCGACGTCCGCCCGTCCCGTCCGCCGCTGTCCCGCCGGTCCCGGCCCGGCCCCGGCGTGGTGCGCAGCAGGCTGGGCTGACCTCCCGGGCGCCGCCTGCGGTCAGGCCGGGACGGCCCGGCCGAGGGCGGTGGCGAGGGCGCCGTCCACGGCGGCGCGCAGCTCGGTGTCGTCCTGCTCGGTCCAGGCCCCGGCGAGGTGGCCGTCGGGGCGGACGAGGACGGCGCGCAGGCCCTCCCAGCCGGCGCGGGGCCGGTCGGGGACGCCGTGGTGCACGGTCACGTGGTCCCGGGCCCGGTCGGCCAGCACACCGCCGGGCGTGAGGTCGAGCAGCAGGTAGGCGTCCGCCCGCAGCAGCGCGAACAGGTCGGCGCCCGGGTCGGTTCCGGTGCCGGTACCCGTCCCGGTGAAGGTGAGGCCCGGGGCGCGGGTGCCGGTCAGCGGGTGGGCGGCGGGACCGCCGCCGGGGTAGGCGACGTCGAGTCCGCTGAGCCGCCCGGCCAGCACCTCGCCGAACTCCTTCGAGCGCGGAACGAGCCGGCTGAGCAGGTCCCGCAGGGCCAGGCCCTCCGGGGTGAAGGCGTGGAACAGGTGGGTCTGCGCGCGGCTGTGCTCCACCAGCTGCTCGCCGACCGGGTGCCGGTCGGTGTGGTAGGTGTCCAGCAGCCCCTCGGCCGCCCAGCCGTTGACGGTCGCGGCCAGCTTCCAGCCGAGGTTGAAGGCGTCCTGGACGCCCACGTTCATGCCGACGCCGCCGGCCGGGTAGTGCTGGTGGGCGGCGTCGCCCGCGAGGACGACCCGGCCGCGCCGGTACCGCTCGGCCAGCCGGGTGGCGTTGCCGAAGCGGGACAGCCAGGACGGGTCGTGCAGGCCGAAGTCCTCGCCGGCGATGGCGGCGGTCCTGCGCCGCAGCTCCTCCAGGGTGAGGTCGCCGGGCCACTGGGTGGTCGCGCTGTCGGGGTCGGCCCCGACGATGCGCCAGCGGCCGCCCGGCAGCGGCACGACCATCAGTCCGCCCCGCTCGTTGAAGCGGTTGAAGCCGGGCGGCGGCGGGGTGGCGAGGCGGACGTCGCCGAGCCAGCCGAGGTAGCCGGCGGGCGTGCCGGGGAAGCCGATGCCGGCGGCCTCGCGCACGGTGCTGCGGGTGCCGTCGCAGCCGGCGAGGTACTCGGCCCGGATGTCGTACGGGCCCTGCGGTCCCTCGACCCGTACGGTCACCGAGTCCGGCCGCTCGGTGAACCCGGTGACCCGGTGGCCGCGCCGGATCCCGGCACCGAGGCCGAGGGCGTACTCCTCGAGCAGTTCCTCGGTCCGGGCCTGGGGGATGAAGAGGGTGTAGGGGTGCGGGGTGTCCAGGGCCGAGAAGTCGAGCCGGTCGGGGAGGTTGGCGAAGTGGCCGGTGGAGATCTTCAGGGCCTCCGCCAGGAAGCGCCGGTGCACCCCGCGCGAGGCCAGCACCTCGATGGTGCGGGGGTGCACGGTGAGCGCCTTGGAGCGCCGGTCGACCTCGGTGCGCTGCTCGACGACCGTCACGCCGACGCCGTTCAGGCGCAGTTCGGCGGCGAGCCAGAGCCCGACCGGTCCGCCTCCGGCGATGACGACCTGCTGCGTTTCCATGCGACTGCCTTCCACTGGAGCGGTGCCCGGGCATCCGGGCGCGACTGCTTCTCGGTCACTGACCGAGAAGCTGGGATCCAGTAAACTCGGTCAGTGACCAAGAGGCAATCCGGCGACCGGCTCGACCCGGCCGCAGTGACACGCGCAGGCCTGGAACTCCTGGACGAGAAGGGCCTGGAGGCGGTGACCACCAGAGCGGTCGCCGACCGACTGGGCGTGCGCATGAGCACCGTGCAGTGGCACGTGAAGACCAGGGCCCGGATGGTGGAGCTGATGGCGGACGCCGTCTTCGGCGAGATCCCGCTCACCGGCCTGCCGCCCGCGCCCGAGGAGCGGGTCCGCGAACTGGCCCGCCGCTGCCGCCGCGCCCTGCTGTCCCACCGCGACGGCGCCGCGCTGGTGGTGGGCACCTACGCGGCCGAGCCGAACACCCTGCGCTTCGCCGAACTGCTGGTCGGCGCACTGCTCGACGGCGGCAGGGACGGCCGCGAGGCCTCCTGGACGGCGTGGACGCTGACCTACTTCACCCTCGGCCTGGTCCAGGAGGAGCAGGCCGCCGCCGGCGACCACCCCTGGGGCGACGCCCTCGGCGGCGCCGTCTCCGCGGCCACCCACCCGGCCCTCCACAGCACGCTCCGGCACCTGGCGCCGGACTCGTTCGACGAGCGGTTCGAGTTCGGGATGTCGGCGATCCTCGGGCGAGCGTGACGAACACCCGCGACGGACACCCGGGCCGCGCCGGCCTGCCGCGCCGCGGACCAGGCCGGGGCACCCGCCGCCACTCGGACAGGGGGCCAGGTCCGGTCCGGGTGGGGTCCGAGGCAAGCCGAGCTGACTCACCGTCATCCCGCAGGGTGGTTTGGATCCTGGAAATGACGCGAAGTCAAGCATGGAGTGGCGCAAACGACTTGTGCCGGAGACGGTGCGCTGGTTCATTGGTCGTCGCGCGTTCCGCAGTCTCGGGGGAGCACCCATGCAGCCGACCGATCCCACCCACCCCACCGACCCCGGCCGGACCGGCCGTGTCCCGTACGTTCCACGGCCGCCCGGCGGGCCGCCGACACCGCCCCCGGTCGGTCCGGCACCGCCCGTCGCCCCGCCGACGGCCTACTCCGGTGCCTCCGCCGACAGCTCGGCCACCATCCGGGTCGCCGTCACCAACCGCATCCTCTGGGTCGGGCAGGCGGCCTACCCGCTGGCCAACGTCGCCCGGGTCGGCACCACCCTGATCGTGCCCGGCCGGCGCCGCGCGCTCCTACGGCTGCTCGCCTTCACCCTGGCCGTCCTGGTGGTCGCGTTCGCGATCTCCCAGGCCACCCGGAGCTCGTCGGGCCTGTACGACAGCGGTTCGTCCTCGGGCTCCGGGGCCGGCCCGGTCATCAGCGGGGTGATCACCGTGGGGGTCTACTTCCTGATCTTCACGTGGCCGGTGCTGCGCCGCCCCGACCTGCACGTGCTGACCGTGGACACGGCAGGGCCGCCGACCGCGGTGCTGGCCTGGCTCGTCCCGCAGCCCGCCTTCGAGCTCCAGGCGGCCATCACCCGCGCGATCGAGAACCCGCAGGCCGAGTTCCAGCAGCTCGTCCAGAGCATCACCGTCGACCTGAGGCAGTACCAGTTCGGCGACAGCGTCAACATCTACGGCGGCCAGGGGAACACGGGGGTCAGCAAGTGAACGACGACCAGCGTCCGGACGTGCAGTACGGCGACCGGGTCACGATCCACGGCGGCAGCGGGAACATCGGAATCCAGCACAACAGCGGCCCGGGCGCCGAGGCCCTGCCGCCGGAGGTCGTCGCACTGTTCACCCGGCTCGCCGCGGTGGTCACCGAGCTGGCCCGGGACGGCCGGCTCCCGGAGGCCGACCGGCAGAGCCTCGCGGAGGCCCTGCCGGTGCTGACCAGCCCCGCCGCCGAGGAGCCGAGGAGCCGGCGCAACACCCTGCTCCTGCTGGCCGGTGTGGCCCAGAGCCTCGGCGAGGCCGCGGCGCCCGCGCTGGGCCTGGCGAACCAGCTCCTCGCCCTGCTCAGCGGCTGACCGCAGCGGCGTGGGCCGCCGCCCGGGCCCGGGTGGCGGGTCACGCCGCCCGGGCCCGTCTCGGCGAGGAGGCGTTCCCCTCGCGGGTTTCTGGCGCGACCACCGTGGCCGCAGTGCCTCCGGACGTCAGAACAGCGCCTCCTGGGTGTCCGGCTCCGGCGGACGCAGTCGTTCGTGCAGCGTCAGGCCCTCGGACCCGCGGCCGGTGACCGGGCTGAGCGTCCAGCCGGTGAGCAGCCGGGTGTCCAGCAGCAGCGGGCCGGAGCCGTCCGCCTGGTCGAGGAAGAGGTGCCGGCCCACCGGCGGCCGCAGCCGGCCCGCGACCACCGCGCCGTCGGCCAGTGCGGCGATCTCCCGGTACGCCTCCGGGGCGCCGCCCGCCAGGCCGTAGCGCTCGACGTGGTCGACCACCGGGCGGTCGGCGAGCAGCTCCAGGGCGTGGCCGTCCAGCAGCCGGTGCGCCTGGGCGCGGGCCTCGCCGAGCACCGTACGGCGGTGCTCGGCGTCGCCGTGCGACCACCAGTGCTCGGTCTTGAGCCGGGACTTGAACCGCTCGCGGGCCAGGCCCGAGGCGGCGACGGTGAGTTCGGCGCGCCGGATCGCCGGCAGGGCGCCGCGGGCGGTGAACGCGTAGGCCAGCGCGCCCTGTTCGAGCAGCCGGCTGTCGCCGCGCTGCTCGGCGGTCAGGCCGACCTTGAGCAGGCCCTCGCCGAACCAGGCGAGGTAGAGCAGGTAGGTGCGGCCGTCGTCGAGGATCTGGTCCCGGGCGAGGGCGAGGCCGCGGTCCACGCTCTGGCAGGCCGGGCACTGCGTCGCGCCGCCGCCGGGGTCGACCACCGCGTGGTGCGGGCAGGGCGTGCGCTCCGTCGCCCCGGCGAGCCAGGCCCCGACGCAGCGGCGCGGGCCGCCCAGCAGCCAGCCGACCTCCGCCCCGGGCGTCACGGCGCGCTCGTGCACCTGGGCGCCGCGCGCGGCCCCGAGCACGGCGCGGCCGTCCCGCCAGCTCAGCCCGGTGGAGATCCAGCCGCCCGGGGCGGCCTGCTGCTGCGGGGGGATCGTCACGTCGCTCCTTGCCGTCGGTAGCGGTCGAGACTACCCGGTGGCACCGACAAGGCGCAGGGCCGCCGGCGGAGGCCGCCCGCGCCGGTCGGCGGCCGGGCCCGGTGGAGCGGCGCTCGACGAATGATCGAGTCGACGTGACCACGTCAATTCATCCGGTTAGCGTCCTTCCCAGTGCACTCCCCACGAACGATCCGCTTCGGGAAGGGAACCACCATGCGCATCCTCCAGCGTGTCGCGGCCGCCGCCGGCTCCATCGCCCTCGCCGGCTCCGGCCTGGTCCTGGCCGCCGCGCCCGCGTCGGCCACCACCACCGCACTGAGCTGCAACGCGCCGTCCTACTTCACCGGCAGCGGCGGCCACGCCGGCGCCTCGATCCGGTGCGTCGGCTCGGCCTTCACCGGCCGGATCGTCTGCTACAAGCCGGGCTACGGCAACTACACCCACTACGGCAACCGCGTCGAGTCCGGCGGCACCTCGACCACCTGGTGCGACCTCGGGGCGACCATCCAGAAGGCCGACGCCGTCTCCTCCTGACCCGCGGCACTGATCCGCGGCGCCGACCCCGCGGCGCCGGTCCCGCGACAGCCCGGCTCTCCGGCCGGGTGCGCGACGGCACTGCACGGGAGATCGTGGGCCCGTCCGGCGAGCTTCGCCGGGCGGGCCCACGTCTGCTCTCCGCCCCGGCCCCACGGCCCCGGCCCGCGTCGGCGGACCCGCCACGGCACCTCCCCGCACACCCGCCCCGCCCGCCCCGCCGACCGGCGAAGCGCCCCGTCCCCCTCCCCGACAGGCCGTCAGGTGCACCGCGACCGGGGCCGCCCGCTGCCGGAAGGGCCCGCAGGTCACCGGCGCTTGGCCGGGCGGGGTGTTCACGTTCTATTGTGGCGGGCGCGGTCGGCGGTGCGCCCGGGAGGCGCTGCCGCGCGGCCGCGGTCGGCGCGAGGCGAATGGGGTGGGCGGACGGTGTCGGGGCGGCGGAGCAGCGGGGTGCTGGCGATCTGGGCGGAGGCGCAGCGACAGCAGCAGCGCCGGGAGGAGGCCCGGTGGCGCGCCGAGGCGGCGGAGCAGCGCCGCCGGGAGCGGGAGCAGCGCGAGGCGCAGAAGGCGGCGGTCCGCGGCGAGCGCGAGGCGCAGCGCGCCTACCAGCAGTCGCGGGAGGCGGAGGCGGCCCGGCGGACGGCCGAACTGGACGCCCGGGTGGAGGAGTTGAGGGGGCTGCTGGCCGCCGGGCTGGCCGCGCCGGCGTTCGGTCCGCAGGCCCTGCTGGCGCCGCGGGCGGTGCCGTCGTTCGACCCGGGCCCGCTGGGCGAGCCGGTGCCGATGCCGGACCAGTCCGAGGCGCGGTACTTCGTGCCGCCGCCGGACCCGGTCCAGGCCCGCAACCCGGGGGTGCGGCAGCAGTACGCGCGGTACCTGGCCCAGGCCCGGGCCCGGTTCGAGCAGGACTGGTACGCCGCGCAGGCCCGGGAGGCCGACCGGCAGCACCGGCTGGCCGCGTACCACCAGGAGTACCTGACGCACGTCGAGCGGTCCCGCCGGCAGCAGGAGGAGCTGGCCGCCCGGACCGAGGAGTTGCTGCGCCGGCTGCGGGCGGGTGAGCCGGAGGCGGTGCAGGAGTACTTCACGGCCGGCCTGTACGCCTCGGCGGCCTGGCCGGAGGGCTTCCCGCACCGGCTGGTGGCGGCGTTCGACGCCGGGAGCCGCCAACTGGTGGTGGACTGGGAGCTGCCCGGGCCGGACGTGGTGCCGGCCGCCGCCCGGGTGCGGTACGTGAAGTCGGACGACCGCGAAGCCGAGGTGGCCCGGCCGGCGACGGAGCGCAAGGCGCTGTACCGGGAGGTGCTGGCGCAGTCGGCGCTGCGGGTGGCGGCGGAGCTGTTCCGGGCGGACCGGGACGGGCTGCTGGACTCGGTGGTGCTGAACGGCTTCGTGCTCGGCATCGACCCGGCGACCGGCCGGGAGGCCGAGCGCTTCGTCTCCACCCTGACCGCGACCCGGGCCGGTTTCGCCGCGCTGGCGCTGGACCGGGTGGCGCCGGTGGAGTGCTTCCAGGGCCTGGGCGGCCGGCTGTCGGCGCGCCCGGAGCGGCTGGACGAGGTGCGGCCGGACCGGCGGCCGGAGAGCGTCGGCGGGAGCATGGCCGGGCACGGCGGCGAGGACGAGCCGGACCTGTTCGAGATGGACCCGCTGGAGTTCGAGGACCTGATCGCCGAGCTGTTCCGGCTGCGCGGCTTCAAGGTGATGACCACGGCCCGCAGCGGCGACGTCGGGGTGGACGTGGTGGCCGAGGACCTGGACCCGGTGACCGGCGGCCGGATCGTGATCCAGGCGAAGCGCTACAAGAAGACCGTCCCGCCGACGGCGGTGCGGGACCTGGAGTCCACCGTCCGCCACCACGGCGCCATCAAGGGCATCCTGGTCACCACCGCGGGCTTCGGCCGGGGCTCGTACAGCTACATCGAGGGCAAGCCGCTGACCCTGGTGAGCGGCCCGGAGCTGGTCGCGCTGCTCGCCGAGCAGGGCCTGCGCGGCCGGCTCGGCGGGGGCTCCGCCGCCGCCCCGGCCGCGGCCGAGGCGCCCGCGGAGCCGGGCGGGACCGCCCTGACGGTGAGCTGGCGGAGCCGTACGGCCGGCGGGGACGCGGTGGAGCTGGACGTGACCGCCTTCCTGTGCGGCGCCGGCGGCCGGGTGCTGAGCGACGAGCACTTCGTGTTCTTCAACAGCCCGCAGGACCCGGACGGCGCCGTCCGGCTGCATCCGACCCGGTCGGTGCCGGGCGAGCCGACCCGGGCGGCCCGGCTGGCCCTGGACCTGCACCGGCTGCCGGCCGCCGTCGAGGAGGTGGTGGTCGCGGTCTCCACCGAGGAGGAGGAGCATCCGGCGCTGCCGCTCGGCTACGTGCACGGGCTGGCCCTCGCCGCCGCGTACGGGCCGGGGGCGGGCGGTCCGGCCGCCTGGACGGGCCCGACGGGCGGGGTGCCGGACAGCGCGATGCTGCTCGGGGCCTTCCGCCGGGCGGCCGGCGGCTGGGAGTTCAGCCCGTCCGGGCGGACGGTGGGCGACGGCCTGGCCGGGCTGGCGGCGGCCTTCGGCGTGGCGGTCGAGTAGACGGCCCCGGCCCTGGACCGGTCCGGGACTCGTCCAGGAGCGGCCCGGGACCTTGGACCTCAGGGTTCGGGTCATACCTGAGGAGGAGAGAGCCCCCGCCGCCCCGCCGGGTCGGCGGGGGCCGACCAGCCGCGCGGCATACGCATCGCGTTCGAACAGCTTGGGATGATGGAACGGAGTTGAACATTCCGTTAGTTCGTTCCAGGAGTCCACGTGACGTTCCCCGCAACCGCCGTCCACACCGGCCGGGCGGCCGCCCGAGCCACCGGCCTGAACAAGGTCTACGGGGAGGGAGAGACCCGCGTCGTCGCCCTCGACAACGTCAGCGTGGTCTTCCCCCAGGGCGAGTTCACCGCCATCATGGGCCCCTCCGGCTCCGGCAAGTCCACCCTGATGCACTGCATGGCCGGCCTCGACACCGTCACCTCCGGCTCCTCCACCATCGGCGACACCGAGCTCGTCGGCCTCAAGGACAAGCAGCTCACCCAGCTGCGCCGCGACCACATCGGCTTCATCTTCCAGGCCTTCAACCTGCTCCCCACCCTGACGGCCCTGGAGAACATCACGCTCCCGATGGACATCGCCGGCCGCAAGGTCGACAAGCCCTGGCTGGACCGCGTCGTCGACACCGTCGGCCTCTCCGGCCGCCTCAGCCACCGCCCCTCGCAGCTCTCCGGCGGCCAGCAGCAGCGCGTCGCCTGCGCCCGCGCCCTGGCCGGCAAGCCCGACATCATCTTCGCCGACGAGCCCACCGGGAACCTCGACTCCCGCTCCGGCGCCGAGATCCTCTCCTTCCTGCGCAACTCCGTGCGCGAACTCGGCCAGACCGTCGTCATGGTGACCCACGACCCGGTCGCCGCCTCCTACGCCGACCGCGTCGTCTTCCTCGCCGACGGCCGCATCGTCGACGAACTCCACAACCCCACCGCCGACACCGTCCTGGACCGCATGCGCCGCTTCGACGCCAAGGGCCGCACCAGCTGAGGACCCGGCCCCGAAACGCCACCCGTCCCCGAGTACCCCAGGACTGACGCTCCCCCATGTTCCGCACCGCACTGCGCAATGTGCTCGCCCACAAGGCCCGACTGCTGATGACGGTACTGGCCGTCATGCTCGGCACCGCCTTCGTGGCCGGCACGCTGGTCTTCTCCGACACCGTCGGCAACGCGCTCCGGACCCAGAACTCCAAGAGCTACACCGACATCGCCGTGACGGTCAGCGACCGCGAGGCCGCCGGCTTCGGCTACGACCACGGAGACCGGGCCGTCGACAGCCCGACCCTCACCGAGGAGACCCGTGCCAAGGTCGCCGCGCTGTCCGGCGCCGCCGAGGTCCGCGGCGTGGTCAGCGGCTTCGCCGGCATCGCCGACCGGAAGGGCGCGCTGATCGGCAACGGCTTCTCCACCACCGGCACCAACTACGTGCCGGGCGCCGACGGCACCGACCCGCGCTACCCGCTGGTCGAGGGCCGCGGCCCGAAGGACGCCACCGAGATCGCGCTGGACGCCAGGACCGCCGCCAAGGGCGGCTACCAGGTCGGCGACACCGTCCGGGTCGCCGTCAACGGCCCGGTGATGCAGCTGAAGCTCACCGGCACCGTGCACACCAACGACCCGCGCGTGGTGGCCGGCGGCTCGCTGGCCGCCTTCGACACCGCCACCGCCCAGCGGCTCTACCTGAGCCCGGGCCGCTTCGCCGAGCTGGACGTCAAGGCCCGGCCGGGCACCGACGACGCCGCGCTGCTCACCGCCGTCAGGCAGGCCGTCCCGCAGGGCGACTCCATCGAGGCCAGGACCGGCCGCGAACTCGCCGACGAGCAGGACGAGATGATCAGGAAGGGCACCACCTTCCTGACCACCTTCCTGATGGCCTTCGCCGGCATCGCGCTGTTCGTCGGCGTCTTCATCATCGCCAACACCTTCACCATGCTGGTCGCCCAGCGCACCAAGGAGCTGGCCCTGCTGCGCGCCGTCGGCGCCACCCGCCGCCAGATCACCCGCTCGGTACTGGTCGAGGCGCTGCTGGTCGGCCTGACCGCGTCGGTGACCGGCCTGCTGGCGGGCATCGGCATCGCCGTCGGGCTCAAGTCGCTGCTCAACGGCCCGATGGACGCGAACCTGCCGGACGGCCCGCTGATCGTCGCGCCGGGCACGGTGGTCGCCGCGCTCGCGGTCGGCGTGCTGGTCACGGTACTGGCCGCCTGGCTGCCCGCCCGCCGGGCCTCCCGGATCGCCCCGGTGGCGGCGATGAGCTCGGCCGAGCAGCCCGCCACCCAGAAGGGCCTGCTGGTCCGCAACACCATCGGCCTGCTGTTCTCCCTGGCCGGCCTCGCCGCGCTGGCGGCCGGCGTGGGCGGCAAGGAGGTCAAGCTGGTCGGCGTCGGCGCCGGCGCGCTGCTGATCGGCGTGTTCGTGCTGACCCCGCTGCTGTCCCGACCACTGATCGCCCTGATCGCCCCGCTGCTGCGCACCCTGTACGGCGCCCCGGGCAAGCTGGCCGAGGAGAACGCGATCCGCAACCCGCGCCGCACCGCCGCCACGGCCTCGGCGCTGACCATCGGGGTCACCCTGATCACCTCGCTGACCGTGATCGGCGCCTCGGTGAACGAGGCGGTGGACAAGGCCGCCGCGACCGACCTCAAGGCCGACTACACGGTCGCGATGCAGAACTTCTCCCCGCTCTCCCCCGAGATCGCCACCCAGATCGCCAAGGCGCCCGGCGTCGGCGTGGTGAGCGCCGAGCGCAGCATGTCCGTCCGGACCGGGCCGAACGAGGACGACAGCGAGTGGATCACCGCGGTGGACGCCGCGACCATCGACCAGCTGGCCACCGTCAAGGTCACCGAAGGCTCCGCGGACGCCCTCCGGCAGGGCAGGCTCCTGGTCAGTTCGGGCCGCGCCGAGCAGGCCGGGTACAAGGTCGGCGACACCCTCGCCGTCACCTACCCGGACGGCGTCAAGGGCTCGCTGACCGTCGGCGGCATCCTGGAGGCCAACACCGCGCTGGCCTCGATCGTCGCCCCGGAGGCCGTGGTCGGCCCGCACGCCAAGCCCGGCTCCGGGCTGGAGAAGGTCCTGGTCAAGGGCACGGACGGCGCCACCCCCGAGCTGAAGCAGGCGCTGCGCGACGCGTCCGGCGGCAACCCGCTGATCGCGGTCAAGGGCGAGAAGGAGATCAAGGCGGAGAACCGCAAGATGGTCACCGGGATCCTGAACATGATGTACGGGCTGCTCGGCATGTCCGTGGTCATCGCGGTGCTCGGCGTGGTCAACACCATGGCGATGTCGGTGTTCGAGCGCCGCCGGGAGATCGGCATGCTGCGGGCGATCGGCCTGGACCGGCTCGGCATCCGTCGGATGGTCCGCCTGGAGTCGCTGCTGATCGCGCTGTTCGGCGGGCTGGTGGGCGTCGGCCTCGGCGTCCTGGTCGCCTGGGCGGGCGTGCGCACGCTGGCGGACAGTCTGAAGGACATCACCACCGTGGTGCCGCCGGTGCAGATCGCCGGCTTCCTGCTCGCCGCCGCCGTGATCGGCCTGCTGGCCGCGCTCTGGCCGGCCCACCGGGCGGCGAAGCTGGACGTCCTGGACTCGATCAAGAGCCAGTAGCGGTCCGGGAGGACGGAGCCGGGAGCCCCCGGGGCGGTTTCGAGGAACCGCCCCGGGGGCTCCGGCGCGTCGTGGGTCGCAAGGCGTCGTCGAACGGCGTCAGCCGAGCGGCGTCAGTTGAACAGGACCTTCTCGTTGTTCGGCTGCAAGGTGCCGGTGGTCAGCCCGGCGGCCGAGACCAGCAGCTGGCCGGCCGGCTTGCCGTCGGTGCCGAGCACGTCGGCGGTGACCGGCGCGGTCTCGTCCGGCAGGGTGACCTGGAGGCCGGTGAGCACGTGGCAGCCGGCGTCCGCCTTGTCGCAGGCGGTCCACTTGAGGCCCGCGTAGCCGGACTTGTTGGGCTTCAGAGTGGTCAGCACCGCCGGCCCGGGGTGTGCCTCGCGGTTGGCCGACAGCGCGTCCGCGCTGTTGTCGGCCTTCAGCCCGCCGAAGCCCGGGTAACCGTACAGGGTGCAGTTGTGGTCGCTCTTGTTCTTGATCGTCAGCATGGCCGAGCCCGCGCCCTTGATCTGCACGGTGGCGGTGACCTCGTCGCTCTTGCACCGCGAACCGGCCGCCTGGCCGGCCATCGGGTCACCGGGGACGGTGGCCCCGGCGGCGCTCGCCTTCGGGTCGCCCGGCTTGTCGTCCGTGTACTTCACGTCGTCGCACGCGGTGAGCAGAACCGTCGCCGCGAGGGCGGCGACACCGGCGGCGACTAACCTGGCAGGCCTGCGAACGGTCATGATCCCCCCATGGGTGGGTAATGGCATGGAGCTGTCACCCTTAGTACGAAGGCCGTGGCGGAACGGTTCCACTGGGGCTGCAGATTGTCAGAGCTGACCGTTTTCGTCGCTTTCCTGACTTGTTTCGGCCGGGACTGGCCGGAACTGGCGGGAATGGGCGCCGGCTCGACGAAAACCGCCCCGCCCGGCGGCTGCCGGGCGGGGCGGTGAGGGGTCGAATCCGGGTGTCAGGAGGCCGACTTGGCGGCCGCCCGCGGAGCCGGCTCGGGCCGGCCGCCGCCGAAGAGGTTGAAGAGGTTGAAGAACACCGCCAGCGTGGGCAGCAGGTAGGCCAGCCAGACCACCAGCTGCAGCACCGTCGGGTCCGGCTGGAAGTTGAACACGCCCTTCAGCAGGGTGCCGTACCAGCTGTCCTTGGGAACCGCGCTGGAGATGTCGAAGGCCAGGCTGTGCAGACCGGGCAGCCAGCCGGCCTCCTGGAGGTCGTGCACGCCGTAGGCGAGCACCCCGGCCGCGACCACGACCAGCATCGCGCCGGTCCAGGTGAAGAACTTGGCCAGGTTGATCTTCAGCGCGCCCCGGTAGAACAGCCAGCCGAGCACCACCGAGGTGAGCAGGCCGAGCGCGGCGCCGACCAGCGGGTTCCAGCCGTCGTCGGTGGCCTGCACGGCCGACCAGATGAACAGCGCGGTCTCCAGGCCCTCGCGGCCGACGGCCAGGAAGGAGGTGACCACCAGGGCCGTGGTGCCCATCGCGAGCGCCGCGTCCAGCTTGCCGTGCAGCTCGGTCTTCAGGTGCCGGGCGGTGCGGCGCATCCAGAACACCATCCAGGTCACCAGGCCGACCGAGACGATCGACAGGGTGCCGCCGAGCGCCTCCTGGGCCTCGAAGGTGAGCTGCGAGGAGCCGAACTGGAGCACCGCGCCGAAGGCCATGGAGAGCGCCACGGCCGAGGCGACGCCGATCCACACCGGCGGCAGCTTGTCCTTGCGGTCGGTCTTGACCAGGTAGGCGATCAGGATGCAGACGACCAGGCTGGCTTCGAGGCCTTCGCGCAGGCCGATCAGGTAGTTGCCGAACACGCGGGCTCCCGGGGTGTCGAGGTGGTACGAGGGGGTCGGGCGGGGATCAGCCGAAGAGGGCCTGGCCCCACCACTCCCCCGGCTTGCGCACGCCCGCGGGGCAGGCGAAGTGGGCGGAACCGACGTGCTGGATGTACTCGTTGAGCTTGTCGCTCGCCGCCAGGCGGTTCTGCAGCGGGACGAAGGCCTTGCGGGTGTCGCGCTGGTAGGCGAGGAAGAACAGCCCCGCGTCCAGGCGGCCGAGGCCGTCGGTGCCGTCGGTGAAGGAGAAGCCGCGGCGCAGGATCATCAGGCCGTTGTTGGCGTCCGGGTGGGCGAGCGCGACGTGCGAGTCCGCGGGCATCGCCTTGAGGTCCGGCGCGTCGTGCTCCTTGGCCTTGCCGTACGGCGCGCCCTCGCCCTTGGTGCGGCCGAAGACGTCCTCCTGCTCCTTGAGCCCGGTGCGGTCCCAGGTCTCGATGTGCATCCGGATCCGCCGGGCGACCAGGTAGGAGCCGCCGGTCATCCACTCCGGGCCGTCGCCGGGGGCGGCCCAGACGTGGTCGGCCAGCTTCGCGGTGTCGGTGCCCGCGATGTTGTGGGTGCCGTCCTTGAACCCCATCAGGTTGCGCGGGGTCTGCGCGTCCGGGGTGGTCGAGGAGGTCTTGCCGAAGCCGAGCTGCGACCAGCGGATGTTGACGGTGCCCATGCCGATCCGGGCCAGGTTGCGGATCGCGTGCACGGCGACCTGCGGGTCGTCCGCGCAGGCCTGGACGCAGAGGTCGCCGCCGCTGCGGGCCGGGTCGAGCTTGTCGCCCTTGAAGTTCGGCAGGTCGATCAGGGCCTCGGGGCGCTTGGCCAGGAGGCCGAAGCGGTCCACGCCGTCCTTCTCGAACAGGCTCGGCCCGAAGCCGATGGTCAGGGTGAGCCGGGAGGCGGGCAGGCCGAGGGCCTCGCCGGTGTCGTCCGGCGGCGCCTGCGCCGAGTCGGGCACCGCGCCGGTGCCGACCTCGCGCCCGCCGGTCATCGCGGCGGCCGCCTTGGTCCACTCCTTGAGCATCTTGACCAGGGAGTCCCGGGTGGCCTTCTCGGAGACGTCGAAGGCGGCGAAGTGCAGCCGGTCCTGGACCGGGGTGGAGATGCCCGCCTGGTGCTCCCCGTAGAACGGCACCTCGGCGCCGACCGGCGCGGCCACCGGGACGGCGTCGTCCTGGCGGGTCGCCGCGGCGACCGAGCCGACGGCGGCGGCGCCGAGCGCGACGCCCGCCCCGGCCCAGCCGATGACGGCGCGCCGGCTGACCGCGCCCCTGCTCTCGGTGGCGTCCGGGGTGGCCGGCGTCCCGTTCTGCTGCTCGTGCTCCGTGTCCATCGGCGGGCGGGCCCTTCTACTGTGCCGGTCTTCTGCGCTGACCCACGGAGGCCGTGGCGGCCGGATCGCGGGCCGCCACGGCGTCGGTGGGGGTGGTGCTGCGGGTGGGTGCGGCCGTTACTTGACGACCACGGCGGCGGCCAGCTTCGACAGCGGCTCGCCCAGCGAGTTGACCGCGTCGGAGAAGGTCTTGCGCTCGGCCTCGGTGACCTTGTCGTAGGAGGTGAAGGAGCCGTCGGCCTGCTTGTACTTGGCCAGCAGGGTGTTGATGGCGGTGAACTCGGAGTCCAGCGTCTTCGCCAGCTCCGCGTCCTTCTCGGAGGCGACCGGCTTCAGCAGCTCGTAGGCCTTCTGCGCGCCCTCGACGTTGGCCTGGAAGTCGGCCAGGTCGGTGTGGCTGTAGCGGTCCTCCTCACCGGTGATCTTGTTGGTGGCGACCTCGTCCAGCAGCTCCTTGGCACCGTTGGCCATGCTGGTCGCGGTGATCTCGGCCTCGGGGATCTTCTTCTGCCAGTCCTTGAGGTCCGCGACCAGCTGGTCGGCGAGCTTCTTCTCGTCGTCGCCGATCTTCGCGTCGGCCCAGAGCGACTTCTCCAGCTTGTGCCAGCCGGTCCACTCCTGGCCCTGCTCCAGCTTGTCCTCGCGGGTGTCGGTCTTCGGGTCGACGTCGCCGAAGCTCTCGGCGACCGGCTCGGTGCGCTCCCAGCCGGTGCGCGAGGGCGCGTACAGCGACTTGGCCTTCTCCACGTCGCCCGCCTTGATCGCGGCGGCGAAGGCCTCGACGGCCGGGATGGTGGCGTCGGCCTGCTCCTGGGCGTACGTGCGGTAGGAGTCGACGGCGGCGGCCAGGCGCGGGTCGGTCGGCGCGGCGCTGCCGCCCGCGCCGGTGACGGTGACCTTCTGGCGGATGCCGTCGCCGACCATGCCGGGCTTGCAGGCGATCTCGTACGAGCCGGCCTTGATCTCGGCGTTGATGCTGGCCTTGGTGCCGGGGCCGATGTTCTCCCGCTCGGTGACGATCTTGTCGCCCTCGCCGTAGACGTAGACCTCGGTGGTCTTGGAGCCCTTGTTGCTGATGTCCAGCACGACGTGGCCGGCCGGGAAGCTGGTCCTGGAGACCTCGCAGGCGGTGTCGGTCGCGTTCACCTTGACCGCGTCGGAGGCGGCCTTGTCGTCCTTCTTGGACGAGCATCCGGCCAGGGTTGCGGTCGCCACGGCGAGGGTGAGCAGCGCTGCTGCGGTGGAACGGCGACGGGCGGACATGCGGGCTCCAACGGAAAAGGGCATGGGGGTGCCGAGGCAGTGCGGTCGACTGGCGGGCCAGCCGACCATCATTAGCTAAGGCATACCTTACGTACAGACGATTTTCAGTCCATACCCACCCCCGGAACCGTTACCTTCCCGGTGTACGGCGGGCGGCCGCCCGGGCCGTCCAGCGGCCCTCGTGCCGACTGATCCGGATCGGGTGGCCGAAGGTCTCGCTGATCAGCTCCGTGGTCATCACCTCCGCCACCGGCCCGGCCGCGACGCACTCGCCGCCGCGCAGCAGCAGGGCGTGGGTGGTGCTCTCCGGCAGCTCCTCCAGGTGGTGGGTGACCAGCACGCTGGCCAGTTCCGGGTGCTGGTGGCGCAGCAGGTCCAGGCTGTCCAGCAGCAGTTCGCGGGCGGTCAGGTCGAGGCCGGTGGCGGGCTCGTCGAGCAGCAGCAGCCGGGGACTGGGCATCAGCGCGCGGGCGATCAGGGCCCGGCCGCGCTCGCCCTGGGACAGCGTGGTCCAGGCGGCCTCGGCCATCGCGCGCATGCCGAGGGTGTCGATCAGCAGCTCGGCCCGCTCCAGGGCCTCCGGGGCCGGCTTGCGGTGGAACTCCGGCTCGATGGTGTTGGTGTGCCCGGTGAGCACGACCTCGCGCACCGTCAGCGGCGAGCGCAGCGGGTGGCGCGGGTTGACGTGCCCGAGGTGGGCGCGCAGTTCCCGGACGTCCACCCGGCCGAGCCGGCGGCCGAGCACGTCCACCTCGCCCCGGGTCGGGTGGGAGACCGCGCCGAGCAGCGCGAGCAGGGTGGACTTGCCCGCGCCGTTGGGGCCGAGCAGCGCCCAGTGCTCGCCGGGGCGGATCTCCAGGGTGATCCCGCGCAGCAGGTGGCGGCCGTCGCGCACGACGTCGACGTCCCGGGTGCGCAGCAGCGGCCCGGCGGCGTCGGGGGCGGATGAGTTCATGGGGCTCCGATCGCGGCGTCGGACGGGGTGTGCGGGCGGGGCGCCGCACGCAAGGCGGGGTGGCGGGCCGGCGCCGTCCGTCCGCGTGCAGAGTACAACCGTCGCCCGGGGGCGGGCCCGGACGTCCGAGGGATGGACGCGCCAGGACCCTGTTGCCCGGCGGGAGTTGGTAGGAGGATCGTGCCTCCGAGGGGAACAGGGGGAGACGACGATGACCGAGGAGCGGGCCGACACCCTGCACGCGCTGGTCGAACTGCGGGCCCGCCGGGCGCCGGAGGCGGTGGCCGTGCGCTGCGGCGAGCGGGAGCTGGGTTACCGGGAACTGGACGAGCGGGCCGGGCGGCTGGCCGCCGTGCTGACGGAGCGGGGCCTGGCCCCGGGCGGCCGCGCGGTGGTCGCCCTGGGCCGGGGCACCGAGGTGTACGTGGCGCTGCTGGCCGTGCTGAAGGCGGGCGCGGCGTTCGTACCGCTGGAGCCGACCGCGCCGGACGCGCTGCTGCGGCACGTGCTGGCGGACGCCGCGCCGGACGTGGTGGTCACCGAGAAGCGCCACCGCGGCCGGCTGGCGGACGCCGGCGGGGCACGGTTGGTCTGCGTCGACGCGGCCGCCCCCGCGACGGCCCCGTTCGAGCCGCCCGAGACCTCCTCCGCGGACCTCGCCTGCGTCCTCTACACCTCCGGCTCCACCGGCCTGCCCGTCGGCGCGCTGATCGAGCACCGCAACCTGCTGGCCGCGTACGAGGGCTGGCGCGAGGTGTACGGGCTCACCGCCGAGGACCGGATCCTGCAGACCGCGAGCCTGGAGTTCGACGTCTTCACCGCCGACTGGGTCCGCGCCCTCGGCACCGGCGCCACCCTGGTCGTCACCCCGTTCAACCTCGCCCTGGACCGCGCCGCCGACCTCGGCGCGCTGCCCGCCCTGGTCGCCGCCGAGCGGATCACCGTCCTGGAGCTGAACGTCCGCACCGCGCGCCGGCTGACCGCGCTGCTGGCGCGGACCGGCGACGGGCTGCCCGGGGTGCGGCTGCTCACCGTGGGCGCCGAGAAGTGGTACCTGGACGAGCAGTCGGGCCTGCAGCGGCTGCTCGGCGAGCGGACCAGGGTGCTGAACGTCTACGGCCTGGCCGAGGCCACCGTGGACAGCACCTGGTTCGACGCCCGGGGCACGGCCGCCGCCGACGGCGCCGAGCGGGTCTCGCTGGTCGGCCGGCCCTTCCCCGGCACCCGGGTGTACGTGCTGGGGCCGGAGGGCACGCCGCTGCCGCGCGGGCGGTTCGGCGAGATCGCGATCGGCGGCGCCGGCCTGGCCCGCGGCTACCTGAACCGGCCCGCGGACACCGCCCGCGGCTTCGTCCTGGCGGACTTCGACCCGGACGGGCGGGTGCTGCTGACCGGCGACGTCGGGCGGCTGCGGGACGACGGCGTGCTGGAGTTCACCGCCCGGGCGGCGACGGTGGTCGGGCCGCTCGGCCCCCGGCCGGTCGGCACGGTGCTCCCGCTGGTCCGGGCGGCGGCGCGGGCCGAGGGCGTGCTGCGCGGCCACCCGGGGGTCCGCGAGGCGGCCGTCGTCCAGGTGGAGCCCCGACCGGGCAAGCGGCAGCTGGTCGGCTACGCGGTGACCGAGCCGGGCTGGGACGGGACGGACGGCTGGTCGCTCTCCCAGTACCTGGGGAGGCGGCTCCAGGGCCGGTCGGTGCCCGCCGCCGTCGTCCCGGTGCCCGAGCTGCCGCGCACCCGGGCGGGCAAGCTGGACCGCGCGGCGCTGCCGCTGCCCGCCCCGCCGGGGCACACCGCCGCGCGTCCGGGCGGGTCGGCGGGGGCGAAGGGCGGTCAGCGCCGTAGCGGCGGCAAGGCCGGGGGCGCGGGCGGCGGCGCGGACGAGTCCCTGGGCTGCGCGGCGGCCCTGCTGGTGGCCCTCGGGGCGCTGTTCGCCTGGCTGACCACCGACGTGTTCTTCCCCGGCGCCACCGATCTCGGCGGCGTGCCGCCCGGCTACCGGGCCGGCTTCCGGTTGCTGTACCTGTGCGAGAACCTGGCGTTCGGCGCCGGGGTGGCCTTCCTGGTGCTCGGCTTCCCGGCGGTGCTGCGCCAGGGCCGGTCGTTCGGACTGTCGCTGCTCGCCCACCTCTCGGTGGGCTGGCTGCTGGTCTCCTGGTGGCCGCAGGACAACCTCTACCGGCTCACAGCGGCGACGGACTGGCCGCGCCAGACGGCCATGGTGTTCGCCTTCAACGTCCCGTTGATGCTGGCGGCGGTCGTCCTGGTGGTCTTCCTGTTGCGCAAACCTCGTACGTCCAAAGGCAGGTGACGGTTCGTCAGCGGAGCGCCTCGAAGATCCCGGCCAGCGCGTGGTGGCCCGCCGCGACCAGGGCCTCGGCGGCGTCCAGCGCCTCGGTGTCCGGCCCGGCGAGGGCGAGGCCGACGGTGGGTTCGGGCTCGCGGCCTGCGGTCGGGATCAGCGGCAGCAGGGTGACCCCGAGCCGGGCGCAGCGCGGCCGCAGCCGTTCCAGGTGGTCGTGCAGCGCGCCCTGGCCGAGCCGGGCGCCGAGCGGCATCGCGTCCAGGGTGCGCACCAGGTGGCCCGGGCCGCGCACCCGGTCCAGGCGGGCGCGCAGCATCAGGGCGACGGCCGGGCCGGTGAGCCGCAGGTTGATCTCGGTGGGGGCGAGCCGGCGCTCCCGGTCGGTGACGAAGTCGACGTCGTACCAGCCGCGGTAGCCCTCGGCGGCCAGCCGCTCCCCCACCGCCAGGGTGAACCGGCGGGCGGTGGCGGCGGCGCCCCGCGGCACCGCGCCGGGGCCGACGGTGACGCCCCGGTAGCGGGTGCCGGCCACGTCCATGGCGCCCGCGCCGACCGGGTGGACGGTGCCGTCCGGCCCCACCAGGGCGTCGTAGGTGAGGTCGCGCAGCCGGGCGGCCGGGCCCGGGTCCACGTACTCCTCCAGCAGCAGCGGGCCGTCGGACGGCAGGTCTCCGGTCCGGACCAGCCGCCGCAGCAGGGCCCCGCCGCCGCCCGCGGCGAACAGGTCGGCGGGCTCCACCACGACCGTGCCGTGGCCGCCGACGCCGTACGGGCTCTTCAGCACCGTGGTCAGCCCGCGCACGGCGCGGGCGGTCAGCCGGCGGGCGGCCCGGCGCCGGCCGTCCGGGCGCTCCTGGTGCGGCAGGCGGATGCCGGGGTGCCCGGGGGCGAGGGCGGCGAACAGGTCGTGGGCGGCGGCCTTGGACTCGAAGCGGCGGACGGCGGCGAGCTCGGGCCCCTCGCCCTGCGCGGCCGTCCGGCCCCAACCCACTACCGGGCGGCCGGAGTCGGCGATCCGCGCCGCCAGCGCCGGGCGGTCGGCGAGGGCCTCGGCCACCGTCCGGTCCGGGGCCACGCCGGCGTGCACCTCGACCGGGCCCCAGGCCAACTCCCGGGCCAGCCAGTCGGTCCACTCCGGGGCGACCTCGGCGGGCAGCACCAGCACGGCCGGTTCGGGGCTGTAGCCCACGGCCAGACAGGCGTAGTGGTGGGCCTGCCGCAGCCGCCGTAGGCGCCGCGCCGGGTCCGTGCCGGGGGCGAGGAACTGGGCGTCGAAGTCCGCCACGTCGCCCACGTGGACCGCCGCCCGGCCGCCGGTCCAGGCCCCCACCCATCCGTCCATGGGGCGGAAGCCTAGGGGGTGGGCCTCGCCGCCGACAGGCCCCGGTCCGGTCGGCGGCGGCCCCGGTCCGGTCGGCGGCGGCCCCGGTCCGGTCGGCGGCGGGCCCGGGTCAGAGCGCCAACAGCCCCGCGTCGGTGGGCCGCAGGCCGCAGGCGTCGAGGTAGAAGGGCCGCAGGTGCGGCTCGAAGTCGACGTGCAGCCAGGCGCAGCCGGCCGCGCGGGCGCCCTCGGCGGCCTCGGCGACCAGCCGGGTGGCGACGCCCTGCCGCCGGGCGTCCGCGGCGACCACGGTGTCGAGCAGGAAGGCGTGGACGCCGCCGTCCCAGGCGAGGTTGACGAAGCCGACCAGGGCGCCGTCGGCGGGGCGGCGGGCGGTGACCCAGCCGAGGCTGTGCCGCTCCAACCGGGCGGTCCGGCCGTCGGGTTCCACGGGCCCGCCGAAGCCGTCGGCGTGCAGGGCGCCGAGTTCGGGGTCGGTGAGCGGTCCGCGCCACAGGTAGTCGATCGTCACGACGGCACTGTAGACCGCTTGTTAAGTCCTGGTCACTTTTGACCATCGAAGGACACAACTTGGCAAAGTTATGACCTTTCCTCTAGCTGCACCTGACTGACCGCCGTCAATCTCTGACCAGCTCCTTTCCCTGCAGCTACCCCCACTGGAGTCCGAGTGATCCCCACGTCCTCCTCCCGCCGTGCCCGCGTGGCCGCGGCCGTCGCGGTCGTCGCCGCCCTCGCCGGCGCCACCGTCCCGGCCGCCACGGCCTCCGCCGCCACCGGCCCGCGCGAGGCCGCGATATCCCAGGCCCGCGCCAACGTGGCCCACAACGCCGCGGTGTTCGGCTTCGGCACCGGTCAGGACCTCGTGCTCAAGGACGTCGTGCTGGACGCCGACGGCGCCTCGCACGTGCGCTTCGACCGCACCTACCAGGGCCTGCCGGTGGTCGGCGGCGACCTGGTCGTCCACCAGGACGCCAAGGGCCGGCTCAAGGACTCCTCCCGTGCGGCCGCCCACGACGCCGCCGTGAAGTCGACCGTCCCCAAGGTGACGGCGCAGTCCGGCGCGGCCGGCGCGCTGGCCGCCGCCCCCGGCGTCCAGGACGCCGTCAGCACCCCCGAACTGGTCGTCTGGGCCGCCGACGGCACGCCCCGCCTGGCCTGGCGCACCACCGTCGAGGGCACCGGCGAGCACGGCCAGCCGGCCGGCAAGGTGGTCGTCACCGACGCCACCACCGGCGAGCAGATCGAGTCCTACGACGCCGAGCACCAGGCGACCGGCACCGGGAACTCCGAGTACACCGGCACGATCACCATCGACACCACCGCCAAGACCGGCGGCGGTTACACCCTGACCGACCCGGTCCGCGGCCACGTCACCAAGGACGCCAACAACCTCTCCGCGAGCTCGCTCAAGGCCACCTCCGGCACCCCGTTCAGCAGCACCACCAACGTCTGGGGCGACGGGAGGAAGTTCTCCACCGACCGCTCCACCGCCGCCGTCGACGCCCACGCCAACACCGCCTGGACGTACGACTACTACAAGAACGTCCACGGCCGCAACGGCATCAAGAACGACGGCAAGGGCGCCACCGTCTTCGTCCACGTCGGCACCAACTGGGACAACGCCCAGTGGTCCGACACCTGCTTCTGCATGATGACCGGCGACGGCGACGGCACCACCGACCCGGAGCAGGTGGACCTGGACACCATGGGCCACGAGATGACCCACGGCGTCACCAGCGCCACCGCCAACCTGCGCTACAGCGGCGAGTCCGGCGGCCTCAACGAGGCCACCAGCGACATCTTCGGCACCATGGTCGAGTGGTACGCCAACAACAGCATCGACACCGGCGACTACCTGTTCAGCGACCAGTCCACCCCGCCGTGGCTGCGCCGCTTCGACAAGCCCTCGCTGGACGGCCGCTCGGCGGACTGCTGGAGCAGCTCGGTCGGCAAGCTGGACGTCCACAACTCCTCGGGCGTCGGCAACCACTGGTTCTACCTGGCCAGCGAGGGCAGCGGCAGCAAGACCATCAACGGGGTCACCTACAACAGCCCGACCTGCAACGGCTCCACGGTGGCCGGCGTCGGCCACGACAAGATCGCCAAGATCTGGTACCGCGCGCTGACCGTCTACATGACGTCCACCACCACCTACAAGGGCGCCCGCACCGCCTCGCTGAACGCGGCCCGCGACCTGTACGGCGCCGGCAGCGCCGAGTACAACGCGGTGGCGGCCGCCTGGAGCGGCGTCAACGTCAGCTGACGCCCGTCCGGATCCACCTCGCACCGACCGACAGCGGCCCGGCCCGGCGGACACCCCGCCGGGCCGGGCCGTCCGGCTGCTCCCGCGCGGCGGTCGCCGGCCGGCTACGGCAGCTCCGGAGGCCGCAGGCCGTAACCCGCGTCGGTCCGCACGATCCAGGAGGGTTCGCCGAGCTTCGTCCTGAGCACCGTCATCGGGTACCGCAGCTCGTGGGGGTGGGGCGACGCGTCGAAGACCTTCCACATGATCGTGTGGGGCCCGTGCACGCCCTCGCCCAGCTCGACCAGGCCGCGCAGCAGCTTGACCTCGGCGCGGGTGAGCCGCACCTCGCGGCCGTCCACGGTGACCAGCCGGGTGTCCAGGTCGATGACGAGGCGCCCGTCGAAGGCGGTCAGCGCACCCTGCGGCTCCGGGAGCACGCCGAAGTGCTTCCGGACCCACTCCTCCGCGGCCCGGTCGTCCGCCGCGTGCTCCTCCGCCACGCCGGGCAGCCTAACCGGCGGCGCCCGGCGCGGACCAGGCCGCGGTACAACCGGCCAACCCGGCCGGGCGGTTGGTAGCGGTCCCGGCCATGCCCGCCGTCGCGAGAGCCGGCCGGCGGGCGGGCCGATCGACCGTTCGGGCCTTGGCCACCGCCCCGGGCGGCGCGCAGGTCCCGGACCACTCCGAGGCCGGCGGAGAGCGCTCGGCCGAGGGGCGGTCGGCCGCCGGGCCGGGTGCGCGGGCGGTGGCGACGGGATCGGCGTCCAGCGTGGCGCGGCGCAGTGGGCACGCCGTACGCGTACGCGGTCGGCGGCGCACCGGCCGGGCGCGGCCGGGCGACGGAGGCGGGGCGGCCTGTCGTCCGGGCGCCCCGGCGAGTTCGACGGCGCCGAGGGCGATCCGGGCAGCGCGGGGACGCAGGGCGGTGCGGCGGCCTCCTCGACACCGGAGGCACCCGGGGCGCCGGGGCGCCGACGGGTTGTCAGGACCCGCACGCCACGGCTGTCCGGCGGCTCCGGCCCCGGGGGACGCCGGCGCGTCGGGCAGGGGACACCCGATCCCCCTCCGGTCATCCTCTCCCGAACGGCGCCAGCAGCGCCTCCGCCGAGGCCGTCCGGGCGTAGAGCACCCAGCGCCCCGCGCGGTGGGCGCTCACCAGGTGCGCGTCGCGCAGCGCCGTCAGGTACTGGGAGACGGCCGAGGGCGAGAGTCCGGTGCGCCGGGCGAGTTCGGTGGTCGACGCCGGGTCGGCGAGCTCCGCCAGCAGCAGGGCGCGGGAGCGGCCGAGCACCGCGGCGAGCGCGTCCGCGCCCGGGGGCCGGGCCGTCTCCCACAGGCCGCCGGTCCCGGGTGCCGGGTAGGCGACCTGCGGCGGGTCCGCCGGGGCGAGCCGGGTGAACAGGCCCGGGCCGGTGAAGGCCGACGGGATCAGCAGCAGGCCCGCTCCGGCCTTCCGGCCGGGCAGCGGGCGGGCCCGGTGGAGCAGCCGGAGGGTGTCCTCCGACCAGCACAGCTCCGCGTGCAGGTCGTTCAGCACCCGCGCGGCCCCGTACTCGGCGGCCTGCCGGGCCCGGCGCAGCACCTCGGCGTCCAGGACGGCGCGGATCCGCGCCCAGTACGGTGCCAGCGCCAGCTCCCAGTACGTCCCGATCGCGGCGGTCAGCCGGGGCAGTCCGGCCCGCGGATCGGCGTGCAGGGCCCGCAGCCGGGGCCCGAGCCGGCCCTGTTCCTCCGCCAGCCGGTCGAGGTCGCGCCGGACCCGCGCGGCCGGGGTGGCCCGGATCGCGGCGAGCTCCTCGGCGAGGGTCGGCGCGGGCCCGGGCGGAGCGGGGTTGATGAAGTCGGGCACGTAGCCGGTGGGCGGGACGAGTTCCGCGAGCAGCCCGTACGCCGGGCCGAGCGCGGAGAGCCGGGGCCGCACCTGCTCCGCCCACGGCCGGTGGACGGCGTGCGGGAGGCCCGAACGCAGCAGGCGCAGGCTCGGACCGACCTCCCACATCGGCGAGACCGCGAACCGCATCCGGGCCAGGTCGCCCGCCGTGAACAGCAGCTCGGTCGGCAATGCTCCCCCTGGTCGGCCTCCGATGGATTCGCGCATTCCCGAATCACTGGCGGTCAGGCTAGGGCATTGGCGATCATGATCGGCATGACTTCCGACAGCGCCTCGATCACCGCCGGCTCGATCACCACCCCCGCGACCACCGCGACCACCGCCGCCGCCTCCGGCACCTGGCGGCTCGGCGACCGCACCGTCCACCGGATCGGCTTCGGCACGATGCGGCTGCCGCAGACCGGCCCGGCGCTCGTCCCGCACGCCGTCCCGCGCGACCGCGACCAGGCGCTGCGGGTGCTGCGCCGCGCGGTCGAACTGGGTGTCAACCACATCGACACCGCCGCCTTCTACTTCTCCCCGCTGCGCTCCGCCAACGAGCTGATCAACCGGGCGCTCGCGCCGTACGCCGACGACCTGGTGATCGCCACCAAGGTCGGCCCCGGGCGCGGCCTCGACGGCGAGTGGGTCGAGCACGCCCGCACCCCCGAGCGGCTGCGCGCCCAGGTCGAGCAGAACCTGCGCGAGCTCGGCCGCGACCACCTCGACCTGGTGAACCTGCGCGTCCTCGGCACCGACTCGGTCGCCGAACGCTTCGGCGCGCTGGCCGAGCTGCGCGAGGCCGGGCTGATCCGGCAGCTGGGCCTGTCCAACGTCCGCCCGCACCAGCTCGCCGAGGCGCGGACCATCGCGCCGGTGGTCTGCGTGCAGAACCCGTACGGCATCGGCGCCCCGGCCGAACAGGACGAGCTGCTGCGGATCTGCGGGGAGCAGGGCATCGCCTTCGTCCCCTTCTACGCGATCGCCGGGGCCGGTCGGGAGGGCGGCGCCGGCGCGGCCGAGGCCGCCCAGGTCCGGACGGTCGCCGAGGCGCGCGGGGTGAGCACCGCCCAGGTGCGGCTGGCCTGGACGCTGCAGCGCGGCCCGCACATGCTGGCCATCCCGGGCACCGGCGACGTGGCGCACCTGGAGGACAACATCGCCGCCGGGGCGCTGCGGCTGTCGGCGGAGGAGCTGGCGCTGCTGGACGAGGCCCACCGGGGCTGACCCCGGCCCGGCCCGCCGGGGCCCGGCCCGCCGGGGCTGGCCGGGAACCGGGCGCGGCCCGCGGTACGTCACTCCGGCGCGACATGATCTTCGTCCGCCGTGAGGAGACCCGGAGCATGACCGACCGCGCCACCCGCTACCTCTACCTGGCCCGCCACGGCGAGGCCGCGTCCGAAGGCGACGGCAGCGGGCTCACCGCCGCCGGCCGCCGCCAGGCGTCCCTGCTGGGCCGGCGGCTGGCCGGCCGCCCGTTCTCGGCGCTGCACCACGGCCCGCTGCCCCGCGCGGCCGAGACCGCGCGGCTGGTCGCGGAGCAGCTGGGCGGCGTGCGGCCGGAGCCGTGCGAGGAGGCAGGGGACTTCGTTCCGTACGTGCCCGCCCGGGACGAACTGCCCGACGACAGCGCCGAGTTCCCGCTGACCTATCTCGCCGGCACCACGGCGCAGGAGCGGGCGAGCGGGGCCGCGCTGGCACGGCGGGCCGTCGAGCGGTTCACCGGGCCGGTGCCGGGCGGCGAGGAGCGGCACGAACTGGTGGTCACCCACGCCTTCCTGGTGGGGTGGCTGGTCCGGCACGCGCTGGACGCCCCGGCCTGGCGCTGGCTCGGCGTCAACGCCGCCAACGCGGCGCTGACCGTCCTGCGCTACACGCCCGGCCGGCCGCCCGCCGTGCTGCTGCTGAACGACCAGGGCCACCTGCCGGAGGAGCTGCACTGGACCGGCTACCCGCCCCGGTTCCGCTTCTGACAGGGGCGCCGAGGGCCGACCGAAGGACCGCCGGGAGCCCGCCGGGGTCTACCACCGGGGTCCGCTGGGGGTCCGCCGGGGGCCCGTCGACAGAAATATGCAGACCGGTCTACTATCGGCCGCATGGGAGTCAAGGGCGAGGAGACCCGGGCCCGGCTGATCGCCGGCACCAGGGAACTGATCGAGGCGCAGGGCTACTTCGGGACGGGCCTCAACCGGATCGTGGCCGCCACCGGCGCCCCGCGCGGTTCGCTCTACTTCCACTTCCCCGGCGGCAAGGACCAGTTGGTGGCCGCCGCGCTCACCCAGGCCGGCCAGGAGGTCGAGGCGCTGCTCACCGCCCTGGCCGGGGACGGCGCCGACACCGCCGCCCTCGCCGAGCGGCTGATCGAGGCGTTCGCCGAACGCCTGGAGCACTCCGGCTACACCAGCGGCTGCCCGATCGCCACCGTCGCACTGGAGGTGGCCGGCACCAACGAGACCCTGCGGACGGTCTGCGCCGAGCTGTACGGGGGCTGGCAGCGGGTCCTGGCCGGGCGGCTGGAGGCCGAGGGCTTCGGCCCGGACCAGGCCGAGGCCGCCGCCGGGCAGGTGCTCGCCCTGCTGGAGGGCGCCGTCCTGCTCGCCTCCGTCCGGCGCAGCCGCGAACCGCTGGACCACGCCCGGAACGCCGTCCGGCACCTGCTCGGCCGCGGGTAGGACGGGTGGGCGGCAGATAGGGCGTCAGGTAGCCGGCGTACGGGCCGAACGCTCCGCGCCGCCTCCTGCCCAAAAAATATGCAGACCGGTCTACTGATTCTCGACCCTGGAGTTCGCCATGACCCCCACCGCACCGCCCCGCACCCTCGTCCTCGGCGCCACCGGCTTCCTCGGCCGCTGGCTCCTCCTCGAACTCCTCACCCGCGGCGAGCCGGTAGCCGCCGCCGTCCGCGGCCCGGGCAGCGCCGACGCCCTGCGCCGCTGGCTGCACGACCACGGCGCGGACGGCGGCGCGCCGACCACCGTCACCGCCGACCTCACCCGCCCCGGCCTCGGCCTCTCCCCCGAGGACGACGCCCGGCTCGGCGAGGTCCGCGACGTCCACAACCTCGCCGCCCGCTACGCCTTCGGCCTCACCCGCGCCCAGGCCGAACCCGCCAACGTCCACGGCGCCCTGCACGCCCTGCACTGGTCCGCCACCCGCCCCGGGCTGCGCCGCCTGGTCCACCTCTCCGGCTACCGCGTCGGCCGCGACCCGCGCCCGCACCACCCCCTCGACCCGGCCGCCACCGCCGCGCTCTACACCCGTCTCGGCGGGTACGAGGCGTCCAAGCACCTCGGCGACGCCGCCGTCCGGGTCACCGCACCCCGCCTCGGCGTCCCGCTCACCACCGTCAACCCGAGCAGCGTCATCGGCCACTCGCGGACCGGCGAGGCCGGCCAGTACCTGGGCCTCGCCCAACTCGTCCGGCAGCTCCACCGCGGCCGCCTCCCCCTGCTGCCCGGCACCCGGCGCACCTTCCTGCCCGTCGTCACCGTCGACCACCTGGCCCGCTTCCTGGCCGCCGTCCCCGAGCACGACCGCGGCCCGCTCGCGGCCCACACCGTCCTCGACCCGGCCACCCCCCACCTCCCCGAGCTGATCACCCTGCTCGCCCGCCACCTCGGCGTCCGCCCGCCCCGAGCCCTGGTCCCCGTCCGCCTCGTCCGCCGCCTCCCCGCGCCCTCACCGGCGCCGACCCGGAGACCCTCACCTTCCTCTCCGAGGACCGCTACGACACCGCCTCCGCCGACCGCCTCGCCAGCACCGCCGGCCTCACCCACCCACCGCTCAACCCGGCCCTGACCGCCTGGGCCGACCGCCTGGTGGCGGAGGACTTCGGCGCGTCGTGACGCCGCGTGGGAAGTCGGCCCCGCCGACTTCCCACGCGCCACCCCGCGCCCCGTCAGGTTCGCCCGCCCCGCTCGGCGGGTCGGGGATCGGGCAGGACACGCCAGGCCGCCTCAAGGGGCACGGCGTGGCCGGTCATCGACCGGACGTCGTTCTCCGGTGCGGCGCGAGAGCGCAGCGCCGGCAGGTGCCGGGCGGCGTAGCGCTGGTGGGCGGTGGAGCCGGACCACAGGGTCGTGACCAGGTAGCGGTCCGGCTCCAGGCGGGTGACGACTCCGGCGAGCATGCCGCCGGCCGCCGCCATGCCCGGAGCCCACACCGTGCGCTGGACGTCGAGGAAGTGCTCCTGGCGTCCGGGCAGCAGCCGGCAGTCGGCGACCCGCAGGAGAGCGGCGCGTCGAAGAGCAGCGGCCGGACCGGCCGTCTCACCCGGCATCTCCAGGACGGTCCCGCCGGTGGCGGTCTCGATCGCCGAATAGCCGGCGACCGGCCCGCTCTCGGCGACCACCGCGTCGTGCCGCTCCCGCATGAAGCCGCCGTAGGCCTCCGCGCCGGTCCACAGTCCCAGCAGACGGGCCTGGCCGGTCGCCGGATCCCAGCCGCCGACCTGCCCGACCAGGCCTGGCTGGTCACTGATCCTCGACCAGTGGAGCTGGGCCGCGAAGAACTGCCCCCGCGCGGCCACCGGTACCTCACAACTGATCCATTTGGCCCACATGAGCAGCCTGCCTCCCGGGTACGGACACGACGAACCGACGCGAGGAATCATCGGTCGCGGCCCCCGTCCGGCGTCAATCGGCCCGAGGACGGAGCAAGCCGGGCCGGCGCAGTAGGACCTGAGGCGTAGCCAGTGGCTCCCCTGACGGAGCCGGGCCCACCGACGTACGCCCGGGCCGGTCGTCGGCGCCGCCGCTGCCGTCCGGGTCGGCGCCGGGAGCGCGAGCTCTTCACGTCCCGCGGGGCGGCCGGGCGCCTCCGGCGCCTATCCGGTCGAACTCGGCCGGAACGCCGCGGAGTTCAGGCGGGGGCCGCTCCGCCCTCGCCAGGCCCCCGGCCGTCGGCGGGCGGGTTCACTCCGCCTCGCGGACGACCACCGCGTCGCCGGCCGCGGCCGCGCCGGCGAAGAAGTCCCGCAGCTCGCGCAGGTCGTGGACGACGAGTGCCGCCCAGGTCTCGGACCAGGGCGTCGGGTAGCCGAGGTGCGCGGCCGTGCGGGCCAGCACGGTGTTCTGCTGGCGGACGAGTTCGCCGAGCGCCGAGCCGCGCAGGAAGGCGGCGGCCGCCGCGACCTGTTCGGGGCGCAGCACCGGCATGGCGCCGTCCGGCCGCGCCCCGTCCGGTCGGTGGCGTCCGCCGCCGTAGACGGGCAGCCGGGCGGCCGGGTCGGGGTGGAGGCCGTTCTCGGTGAGTGCGAGTTCCATCAGGACGGCGGTGCGCCGCACGCCGAGGGCGAGCCCGGCCGAGGCCAGCCGGTCGTACCGGACGTCGCGGTCGCGGGGCACGAGTTCGCCGAGCTCCTCCGGCGAGCAGGCGTCCACGGCCCGACCGGGCAGGCGGCGCCAGAAGTGATCCGCACTCACCCGCTCAGCGTAGCGGGGTCACGGGGTGGGCCTTGCCGCCCCGGGCGGGTTCCGACCGCGCCGGCGCGGCCCGGGCCCCGCTCCGTACCCGGGGTCCGGGACCGGCGCCGGTACCCGGGACCCAGGAGCCGGCTCAGGCCTCGCCGGGGTGCCAGGCGGGCCATTCCCACGGGCGGTCGGCCCAGCGGACCCGCTGGGGGTCGCGCGGGTCGAGGTCGGGGAAGAGCTGGTGGACGCGCGGCTCGAACTCCTCCGGTGCGAGCGGCTCCCAGCCGTGGCCCTCGAAGTGGACGAGGCGGTAGCGGCTGTCGGTCCGGAACTCGGCCACCTCGACCAGGGCCTCGGACGTGCTGTTGGTCTCCATGCCCCCCAGCATGTGGCGCGGTGGCAATCAACGCCCGTCCAGACCCCTCTTCCGGGTCATGTCCCCGCGTCGGCGCGCTCGTTGAGCACGGAAAGGTTCGAGGGGGGCCGCTGGAAGGGACGAGCACAATGACTGGGCAGCCCACCGGAGGGCCGTGGCAGTGGCCGCAGAACGCTTGGCAGCCGCCGCCGGTCCCGACGAATCCGCTACCGCCGTGGTCCACCGCCCCGCCGCCGAGGCGGTTGTCACGCAAGGCCTGGACGGCCGCGATGGTCGGGACGGGCGCCGTGCTGGCGTCCGTCCTGGTGATGTGCGGGCCGGGGAAGGGCGACGAGGTCAGCGTGGCGGCGATGCCGGACGCCTCGCCGTCCGCCTCGGAGTCGGCGGCGCAGCCGCTGCCGGTCTCGCCGTCACCGGCCACGCCCGCGCCGTCCCCGCTGCCGCCGCCCACCCCGGGCCCGGCGGTCCCGGTGGGCGGCCCGGTCACGGTGCCGGCCGCGTCCAGCGCGGGGGCCGGCACGACGCCCGACGCCCAGCGCGCCTCGGCGAGCGCGCATCCCAAGCCGGCGCACAGCCCGCACTCCGCGGCTCCGGCCCGTAGCCCGTCGGGCGCGCCCGCCCCGGCGAGTGCCGGGGCGGGCGCGGGCGGCGGCCGGAGCACCATCTGCGACCAGGCGGAGCGGGCCGGCCACTGGCCGACCGGGTCGGACCAGGCCCGGATCTGCCACAGCCTCTACGGCTGAGCCGACGGCGTCCCGGCGGTCACGGATCCGGTGGTCACGGACGCGGCGGGAGCGGCCCCGGCGGGAGCGGCCCCGGCGGGAACGGTCGACCCGGCCGACCCGGTCGGAGCGGCCGTAGCAGCCGGAGCGGCCGTCGCCCCCAGCAGGCCCTTGTCCAGCCGGGGCGCCAGCACCCGCGCCAGGGTGTCGGTGATGTGCCCGGTGTCCCGGTACAGCACGACGCCCTCCAGCACGGCCGGGCAGGAGGGCCCGGTGCCGGGGCAGAGCAGCGGTCCGACGTCGAGGGTCCGGACCCCGTACCGGGCGGCGAGCCCGCCGTCCAGTACGGGGTCCGGCTCGAAGGCGGTGTCGCGCGGGAAGAAGCAGGCGTCCGAGCGCCCGTCGGAGGCGGCCAGGCAGGTCGGGATGTCCTTGCCGGGCATCGGGGTGTCGCCGAGGTAGGCGAGCGGGGCGCCGAGCGCGGTGAGCCGGTCCAGGGTGCGGGTCCACCCCTCGGCGCGCTCCTCCTGGCTGCCGTACCGGTTGAGCCCGGCCATCAGGACCAGCCGCGGCCTGGGCCCGGAGGTCAGCCGGGTGAGGGTGTTCTCGCGCCAGCGGTCGCACTCCTCGAAGGTGCGGCCGAGCACGTTGTTGCGCACGGTGAGGGTGGCCAGCGGGCAGCCGGGCTTGACCAGGACCTCCAGGGCCCAGCGCCGCTGCTCGGCCAGCGCGAGCGCGGCGGAGATCCACTGCCCGGCGTGCGAGTCGCCGATCAGCACGATCCGGTCGGGGCTGTCCTCGGTGCCGAAGAGGCAGCGCGGGCTGCTGTCGGCGTTGAGCGGGATCTCGCAGCCCTTGCCGGGCGGGAAGTCCTCCCGGGCCCGGGCCAGCGAGGGCGTCAGGGCGAGCACCCGGGTGCCGGGGGCGAGCAGGCCCGGGCCGTCGGCGGCTCCGGCGGGGGCCGCCACGGGCCCGGCGGCCGGGTCGCCGAGGGCGCGCACGGTGCCGCCGCCGAGGGTGAGTGCGGCGATCAGCGGGATGACCAGGGCGCTGGCGCCGACCGCGAGCCCGCGCCGGGGCGCCGGGCTGCTGCCGTACCGCAGCGGCTGCTCGACCAGCCGCAGGGTGAGCCAGGCGGGCAGCGCGCTGGCGGCGGTGAGCGCGAGCAGGGTGGTCCAGGGCAGCGCGCCGAACCGGGCCTGGGCGATGGTCAGCACCGGCCAGTGCCAGAGGTACCAGGCGTAGGAGAGCCGTCCGGCGGCGCGCAGCGGGCGGGCGGCGAGCAGCCGGCCGGCGTCGGCGGCGCCGGGGCTGCCGTGCCCGGCGAGCAGGACGGCGGCGGTGCCGAGGACGGGCAGCAGCGCGGCGGTGCCGGGGAAGGCGGTGGTGCGGTCGTAGAGGACGACCGGTGCGAGGACGGCCGCCAGGCCCAGCCAGCCGACCACCCGCAGGGACCACACCGTCGGCCGCCGCTCGGCGCGGGAGGCCAGTGCGGGGACCGCCAGCGCCGCGCAGGCGCCGGCCGCGAACTCCCAGAGCCGGCTGCCGGTGGAGAAGTAGGCGAGCGGCGCGGAGGTGGCCGTCCAGCGCAGGCAGAGCGCCAGCGAGACGCCGCCGACGGCCACGGTGGCGAGGGTGATCGCCAGGGTGCGGCGGCGCCCGTGCAGGTAGCGGGCGAGGCCGAGCAGCAGGACGCCCCAGAGCAGGTAGAACTGGTTCTCCACGCCCAGCGACCAGAAGTGCTGCAGCGGGCTGGGATCGCGTTCGGCGGCCAGGTAGTCGGTCTGCTGGCCGACGAAGCGCCAGTTGGCGAACTGGCCGGCGGAGGCGATCAGGTCCCGGGCGAGGTCGGTGCCGCGCAGCGGGTCGAGCAGGGCGCCGCCGGCGACGGCGGTGGCGACCAGCACGGTGGCGGCGGCGGGCAGGATGCGCCGGGCGCGGCGGGCGGCGAAGTCCCGCAGGCCGAGCGGGCGGCCGACGAGCAGGCCGGTGATCAGGAAGCCGGAGACGACGAAGAAGACGTCGACGCCGACGAAGCCGCCGGTCAGGCCGGGGACGGCGGAGTGGAAGGCGAGGACGGAGAGCACGGCGACGCCGCGCAGCCCCTCGATGTCGGGGCGGAAGGCGGTGCGCCGGCGGGTCCGCCCGTTCTCGGCGACGGCGGCGCGCCGCGGGGCGGCGGCTTCGCGGTCCATCCGGACGACGTCGGGCAGCAGCTCGGTGCGCGTCCCGGCGGAGTCGGTGGGTGTCCCGGCGGAGTCGGCGCGCATCCCGGAGGCGGAGGCAGCGGAGGCAGCGGCGGAGGCTGCGGAGGAGGAATCGGCGGACGGCGGTGGTGGTACGGCCGTTGACACGGCGGTGCTCCTTGCAGGAGTGGCAGCGGTGGTCGGGCCCGCCGGGCCGATGGGGCGGCCGGGCGGTGTCCGCGCCGGTGGGGCGACGCGCAAGGAAACGCAACGATCGAGCGGTGGATCGGAACTGACGGCAGGTCAGAACATCAGCGGATCGGCCCAGCCGGAGGCCAGCAGTCCGCACAGCAGCAGGACGGCGGTGACGGCGACGGCCTCGGCCCGGCCGAACCCGAGGTCGGAGCGGCCCCGGGCGGGCGCGGCGACCTCTCCGACGGCGGCGCCCTTGCCGCCCCCGGCCCCGTTCAGCAGCGGCCACAGCTCCCGGATCAGCGGGACCATGGTGTACGCGGTGAGCGCGAGCAGCCCGGCGAGCGCCCAGTAGGGCTGCCAGCCGTACAGCAGCGCTGCCCGGACCAGTCCGGCGACGCCCGCGAGGACGACGAACCCCAGCCAGCCGACCCCGATCCGGGCGACGGTACGGGCGAGCGAACTGCCGCCGGACACGGCGCCGGTGGGCACCCAGTCGGCGGAGCGGCGGCGCAGCGCGTGCGCGATGGCGACCACGTGGCAGAGCCCGCCGAGGAGTTGGACCCGGGTGACCTCGAAGCGCCAGCGGGTGCGGGACATCGCGGGCAGCAGCACCAGGGCGACCCAGATCGGCGGCAGGAACGGCAGCACCTGCCAGGGCTGGATCTCCTCCGGCCGGAAGAACAGCATGATCAGGGCGGGCAGCGGCACGGCGAAGACGTTCACCGCGCTGGTGACGTAGCCGAGGATGCCGTTCCAGAAGCAGAGCCGGGCGGACCTGGGCAGCGGCCCCTTGCGGAAGTCCGGGTCGCGGACCAGGGCCAGGGAGCCGAGGCACCAGCGGTACTGCTGGCTGATGAAGGCGGGCAGTCCGGTGGGCGACATGCCCTTGGCGACCAGCGCGGGGACGTAGCGGGTGGCCCATCCGGCGCGGGCGAGGGCGAGGCCGGTGTAGAGGTCCTCGCTGTGGTCGATCTCGGCGAAGCCACCGATCCGCTGCAGGGCGGCGCGGCGGTACAGGGCGTTGGTGCCGCAGCAGACGGTGCCGTCCTGCGCGTCCCGGGAGGGCTGGATCCAGCGGTAGAAGATCTCCTGGGTGGCTCCCGCGGCGCGTTCGAGCCAGGACATGTCGGCGTCCGTGTCGAAGCACTGCGGGCTCTGCACGATGCCGACCCCGGGGTTGTCGAGGTAGGGCACCAGGTGGTGCAGGAAGTCGGGGCGGGGGCAGAAGTCGGCGTCCAGGACGGCGACGACCTCGCCGGTTCCCTCGGCCAGGCCGTGGTTGAGGTTGCCGGCCTTCTTGAACCGGCCCCGGTCGGGGCGGGCGCGGTACCGGAATCCGTAGGACTCGGCGAGTCGGCGCACCTCCGGGCGGCCGGCGTCGTCGAGGACCAGGACGGTCAGCTCACCGGGCCACCGGACGGCCGCGGTGTGCCGGTAGGCGTTGTCCAGGACGGCCAGCGGTTCGCCGGCGGTCGGCAGCAGCAGGTCCACGCTCGGGGCGCGGGCCGGGCTCCAGGCGCGCAGCAGCAGGTCGTGCGAGTCGCGGGTGAAGCGCCGGGCGCGCTGGCCGTCGGTGAGCGAGAGCAGCCAGGTGGCCGCGTTGAGCACGGTGAGCACCAGGAACGGCCAGAGCAGCGGCTTGCTGAGGGCGAACAGGCCGAGCGTGGCGGTGGCTCCCGCGTAGGAGAGGGTGGCGCAGAGCAGCACCCAGCGGCGCTGCGGGCCGAAGTACCAGTAGAGCTCCTCGTCGTCGGGCGGGCTGGGCAGGCGGTGGTCGTCGGGGTCCGCGGGTGTCCGGCGCGGACCGGTGTCGGGTGCGGGCATGGCGGTGCCATGGAGAACGGGCATGCGGAAATGGCCCCCTGGGCAGCGGACGGAACGTGGCCGTTCGCGCTCAGCTTCTCACATTGGCCTAGACCAATAATGAACGAGGTGTGACATCTCCGCATCGCCCCAGCTCAGCGACTTGACAGGGCGTCACCTGCGGAAACCGGGCCGGTCGGCAGGCGCCCGGTGCTCACCCGGCCGCCTTCAACTCCTTGACCAGGTGGGCGAACCGGAGGTCCGGCCGCAGCGGTATGCCGAACCGCTCGTCGCCGTACGGGAACGGGCTGAACTCCCCGGTGCGCCGGAAGCCGCGCCGCTCGTACCAGGCGATCAGCTCGGCGCGCTGCTCGATCACCGTCATCTCCATCGCGCCGACGCCCCACTCCTCGGCGGCCACCCGCTCCGCCTCGGCCAGCACGGCCCGGCCGATCCCGCCGCCCTGCAGCCCGGGGCGCACCGAGAACATGCCGAAGTACGCCCGCTCGCCGCGCCGTTCCAGCTGGCAGCAGGCGAGCAGTTCGCCGTCCCGCTCGGCCAGCAGCACCAGGCCCTCGGGGTGGCCCACGGCCGCCGTGACGGCCTCCGAGTCGGTGCGCCGGCCGTCCAGCAGGTCCGCCTCGGTGGTCCACCCGGCCCGGCTGGCGTCACCCCGGTAGGCCGACTCGACCAGCGCGACCAGCGCCGGGACGTCGGCGGGCACGGCGGGCCGGAACACGGGCTCCCCGGCGGGCCCGGTGGATTCGGCGGCGGTCTCGGTCATGGCTGTCCTCTCCTCACCTGCGGAGGGCCGCCCGTGGTGGCCGGCCCGCGGGCATCGTGCCACAGCGCGCCGGGCACACCCGGAACCGGCCCGGAGCGCCCCGACGCTCTCCGGCCCCGCTCCCCGTGCCGCCCCTGGTCACGCCGTCGCAACCGGTACATTCCTACCGGCCCACCCGTGTGTCGACGGAGCAGGTGGGCACCGTCACCTGCGAGGAGCGAGACCCTGAGTACGTCATCCGCGGAAGCGCTGTCCATCGGGCTGCTGGTGCTGGTGCTGGTCTGCGCCGTGGTGCGGCCGTGGGGCTGGCCGGAGGCCGTGGTCGCCGTCCCGGCGGCCGGGCTGGTGGTGGCCGTCGGGGCGATCTCCTGGGACCACGCGGTGGCCGAGGCGCAGCGGCTCGGGCCGGTGATCGGGTTCCTGGCGGCCGTGCTGGTGCTGGCGCAGCTGTGCGACGACGAGGGCCTGTTCCGCGCCTGCGGGGCGTGGATGGCGCGGACGTCGGCCGGGAGCCCGCGGCGGCTGCTGGCGCAGGTGTTCGCGGTCGCCTCGGTGGTCACGGCGGTGCTCAGCCTGGACGCCACCGTGGTGCTGCTGACGCCGGTGGTGTTCGTCACCGCGGCCCGGCTGGGCGCCCGGCCCAAGCCGCACCTGTACGCCTGCACCCACCTGTCGAACACCGCGTCGCTGCTGCTGCCGGTCTCCAACCTCACCAACCTGCTGGCCTTCGCCGCCAGCGGGCTGAGCTTCACCCGGTTCGCCGCGCTGATGGCGCTGCCGTGGGTGGCGGCCATCGCCGTCGAGTACCTGGTGCTGCGCCGGTTCTTCGCCGCCGACCTGGACGCGGGCGCCCCGACCGCGGACGAGGTGACGGCGCCGGAGACGCCGCTGTTCGCGCTCGTCACCGTCGCCTGCACGCTCGCCGGGTTCGTCCTCACCTCGGTCGTCGGCGTCGATCCGGCCTGGGCGGCGCTGGCCGGAGCGCTCGTGCTCGCCGTCCGGGCCCTGGTCCGGCGCCGCACCACCCCGGTGGCGATCGTGCGCTCGGCCGCCGTGCCGTTCCTGGCCTTCGTGCTGGCGCTCGGCATCGTGGTCCGGGCCGTCGTGGACAACGGGCTGGCCTCCGCGCTCGGGCACCTCGTCCCCCACGGCACCTCGCTGCCCGCCCTGCTCGGCGTCGCGGCGCTGGCGGCGGTGCTGGCGAACGTCATCAACAACCTGCCCGCCACCCTGGTGCTGCTGCCGCTGGCCGTCCCGTCCGGTGCGGGCGCGGTCCTGGCGGTGCTGCTCGGGGTGAACATCGGCCCCAACCTCACCTACGCCGGCTCCCTGGCCACCCTGCTGTGGCGGCGCATCGTCCGCGAGCACGACACCGACATCGGCCTGGGCGAGTTCACCCGGCTCGGACTGCTCGTCGTGCCCGCCGCCCTGGCGGCGGCCGTGGTGGCACTGTGGGCATCCCTACGACTCCTCGGAGGCTGACACCGTGACCGTCGTCGTCTGGATCACCGAAGGCACCTGGCCCGCCTGTGTCGACGCCGCCCGCGCGCACGCGCCGCAGGGCGCCGAGATCGTCCTGCTGCACGTCAGCGGCCAGGAGGTGCCCGGCGTGGCGCACGGCGCCTTCGCCGGGCTGCTCGGCCGCGGCCACCGCGAACGGGACCCCGGCACCCGGGTGGAGACCCTGGCGGCGGCCTCCGCCCGACAGCTGCTCGACGCCGCGGCCGAGCGCCTCGGCCGCCCCTGCGCCCACGTGGAACGCACCGGACGGGTCGAACGCGAGGTCGTCGCGGCCGTCGAGGGCGCGGAGCTGCTGGTCCTCGCCCGGGACGGCGACCGCACCCGGCTCGGCCCGCACAGCCTCGGCCCCGCGACCCGCTTCGTGGTCGACCACGCGCCCTGCCCGGTCCTGCTGGTCTGGCCGGAACCCGCACCCGGCGCCGACACCCTCCCGCCCCCGCCGCACCACCACCACTGACCCGACCGGCCGCCGGTCCGCGCCGCCGCGCGGGGCGTCCGGCCGGACGCGACGAGCCGCCGCACCGGGACCGGTACGGCGGCTCGTCCCGCGCTCGCGAACGGCGCCCGCGCTCAGGCCACCGGCACGCCGCCGCCGACCACCTCGGGCACACCGCTGCCCGCGAGCACCTCGGGCCGCAGCAGCGCCCTGAGCGTCTCGGCCGGGAGCAGGCCCTTCTCCAGGACGAGTTCGGCCACGCCCCGGCCGCTGGCCAGGGCCTCCTTGGCGATGTCGGTGGCGGCCGTGTACCCGATGTGCGGGTTGAGGGCGGTCACCAGGCCGATGGAGTTCTCGACGCTCGCGCGCAGCGCCTCGGTGTTGGCGGTGATGCCGACCACGCAGCGCTCGGCGAAGGTGAGGCAGGCCGCGCGCAGGTGGGTGACGGACTCCGAGAGCGAGTGCAGGATGATCGGTTCGAAGGCGTTGAGCTGGAGCTGGCCCGCCTCGGCGGCCATGGTGACGGCGACGTCGTTGCCGATCACCTCGAAGGCGACCTGGTTGACGACTTCCGGGATCACCGGGTTGACCTTGCCGGGCATGATGCTCGAACCGGCCTGCACCGGCGGCAGGTTGATCTCGCCCAGTCCGGCCCGCGGCCCGGACGACAGCAGGCGAAGGTCGTTGCAGGTCTTGGAGAGCTTGACGGCGATGCGCTTGAGCACGCCGGACATCTGGACGAACGCGCCGCAGTCCTGGGTGGCTTCGACCAGGTTGGCCGCGGTGACGAGGGGCAGCCCGGTGATGGCCGCGAGGTGGCGCCGGGCGGCTTCGGCGTACCCGGCGGGGGCGTTGAGGCCGGTGCCGATCGCGGTCGCGCCGAGGTTGATCTCGTGGATCAGCCCGACCGCCTCGGCGAGCCGGCTGCGGTCCTCGTCGAGCATCACCGCGAAGGCGGAGAACTCCTGTCCGAGCGTCATCGGCACGGCGTCCTGCAACTGGGTGCGGCCCATCTTCAGCACGTCGCGGAACTCGACGGACTTGCGGGCGAACGCGTCCTGGAGGACGGCCATCGCGTCGAGCAGGCCGCGCACCGCGAAGACGGTCGCGATCCGGACCGCGGTCGGGTAGACGTCGTTGGTGGACTGACCGAGGTTGACGTCCTCGTTGGGGTGCAGGTGCCGGTACTCGCCCCTGGCGTGGCCCAGCAGTTCCAGCGCCCGGTTGGCGATGACCTCGTTGGCGTTCATGTTGGTCGAGGTGCCGGCGCCGCCCTGGATGACGTCCACGACGAACTGGTCGTGCAGCGTCCCGCCGCGGATCTCGCGGCAGGCGGCGACGATCGCGGCGGCCTTGCGGGGCTCCAGCAGGCCGAGTTCCTCGTTGGCGAGGGCGGCGGCCTCCTTCACGGCGGCCAGGGCGTCGATCAGGTGCGGGTACGTGGAGATGGGCGTGCCCGTGATGGGGAAGTTCTCGGTGGCACGCAGGGTGTGGACGCCCCAGTAGGCGTCGGCGGGGACGTCGCGGTCTCCGAGCAGGTCGTGCTCGCTGCGGGTGGCGGCGGTCATGGTGTGCGGGTCCTCTTCCTGAGGTGGGTGCGGGGGTCGTGGACCGGTCACGCCGAAGCGGCGCGGGCCTGCGGCGCCAGGGCCGGCACCGGGCGGACTTCGCCGACGCGGTGGCCGCCGCCGGCCGTGGCCTCGCCGGCGCAGTCCGCCAGCAGCGCGGGATCGACTCCCGCCAGCGCCAGGGCGGCGGCCGTCACCGGGACGCGTGCCCGGTTCGCCCCGTCCGCGATCTTCACGGCGACGGCGCGGCCGTCCGGCAGCGCGGCGATCTGGACGCCCTCGAAGCCGTCCTTGGCGAGCAGTCCGGGCACCGCGCGCATCAGCACGGCCGTGTCCCGTCCGCTGCCCGAGGCCATCTCCGGGTGACCGCGCAGCGCCTGCGCGACCCGGAACTCGGCGGTCCCCGGCGCCGCGGCGGCGATGCGGGCGGCGGCGAGGGCGAGGCCGCGCAGGGAGACCGCGAACAGCGGGGTGCCGCAGCCGTCCACGCTGGTGTGCGCGGTACGCCGGCCGGTGAGCTCCTCGACGACGGCGGCGATCTCCCGCTGGAGCGGGTGGCGGGGGTCGAGGTAGGTGGTCAGGGGCCAGCCGTTGAGCTTGCAGAGGTAGAGCATCGCGGCGTGCTTGCCGGAGCAGTTCTGGGCGAGCCGGGACGGCGGGCGGTCGCCTCGCACCCAGGTGTCCCGGACGGCCGGATCGTACGGGTGGTCCGGGACGTTGCGCAGGTCGTCCTCGGTGAGGCCGGCCAGTTCGAGGATCCGCCGGGTGCCGGCGAGGTGGCGTTCCTCGCCGGAGTGGCTGCCCGTCGCGAGGGAGAGCAGTTCGCCGTCCAGCGGCAGCCCGGCCCGCACCATGGCGACGGCCTGGACCGGCTTGAGCGCCGACCGCGGATAGCAGGCCGCCTCGATGTCACCGAGCCGGAACCGGACCTCGCCGTCCGCGTCGAGGACGACGACGGAGCCGTGGTGGACGCCCTCGATCATGCCGCCGCGGGTGACGTGGGCGACGGGGACGTGGTGGGGTTCGCGGATCGCCGGAGCGTCCGCCGGGGAACTTCTGTGCATCACTGCCTCGATCGGTGGTGGGTCGCTTCCAGTCCGTCCCGGCGGCCCTCGGCGACGGCGGGACCGGTCCGCACGTCGCCGAGGGCCGCCGCCCGGTTCAGTCGTCGGTCCCGGCGGCTTCGCGCGCGAGGCGCCCCCGGATCGCGTACCAGCCGGCGACGAGCGCGGCCGCGATCAGCGGCACGCACAGCACGGTGGTGCGTCCGGCGCCGCCGTCGGCGTACATGAGGACCAGGACGGAGGCGAGGAAGGCCAGCGTCACGATCTCGGTCCACGGGGAGCCGGGCAGGCGGTACGCCGGGCGGGCCAGTTCGCCGGCCCGGGTCTTCCGCCAGAAGAAGAGGTGGCAGACCATGATCATGGCCCAGGTCGCGATGATGCCGATCGCCGCGAGGTTGAGCACGATCTCGAACGCGTCGGCGGGCACCACGAAGTTGAGGCCGACGCCCAGGACGCACATGCCGCTGGTGAGCAGGATGCCGCCGTACGGCACCTGGGTGCGGCTCATCCGGGCGGTGAAACGCGGGGCGGACCCGTTCACGGCCATCGAGCGCAGGATGCGGCCGGTGGAGTAGAGGCCGGAGTTCAGCGAGGACATGGCCGCGGTGAGGACGACCAGGTTCATCACGCTGCCGGCCGCCGGGACGCCGATGTGGGACAGCACGGTCACGAAGGGGCTCTGGCCGGCGGAGTACCTGTTCCAGGGCATCAGCATCGAGAGCAGGACGACCGAGCCGACGTAGAAGAGGCCCACCCGCCACATGATCGAGTTGATCGCCTTCGGCATGATCTTCTCGGGGTTCTCGGTCTCCCCGGCCGTGACGCCGACCAGTTCGACGGAGGCGTAGGCGAAGACGACGCCCTGGATGATCAGCAACATGGGCAGCAACCCGTGGGGGAAGACGCCGCCGTTGTCGGTGATCAGCGACGGTCCCGGTACGGTGCCGTCCACCGGGTGCCGGGTGACGATCAGGAAGATCGCGATGCCCATGAAGACCACCAGCGCGCCGACCTTGACGATGGCGAACCAGAACTCCAGTTCGCCGAAGAACCGCACCGAGACCAGGTTCACGGTGAGCACCACGGCCAGGGCGATGAGCGCGATGACCCACTGCGGGACGCTGGAGAACAGGTGCCAGTAGTGGGTGTACGTCGCCACCGCGGTGATGTCGGCGATGCCGGTGGTCGCCCAGTTGAGGAAGTACATCCAGCCCGCGGTGTACGCGCCCTTCTCCCCCAGGAACTCCCGGGCGTACGAGACGAAGGCCCCGGAGGACGGGCGGTACAGGACGAGTTCGCCGAGCGCGCGCACGACGAGGAACGCGAAGAGGCCGCAGACGGCGTAGGCGACGAACAGCGAGGGGCCGGCGTCGGCGAGGCGCCCGCCGGCGCCGAGGAAGAGGCCGGTGCCGATCGCGCCGCCGATGGCGATCATGTTGACGTGACGGGGTTTCAGGGACTTGCTGTAGCCGGTGTCCCCGGCATCGACGTGACGGGTCGTGGGGCGCTTCTCGTCTTTGAGGAACTGCTCGCTCACGCCTCGGATCTGCCTTCCGTGGGGGTGTCCGCCCGCTTGGGGCGCACGATGTCGGTGAGGGTCGTCTCGACCCGGTGGAGGTGGTGGGACATCGCCTCGACGGCGTCGTGCTCGGAACCGTCCACCAGCGCCTCGACGATGGCCCGGTGCTCGCAGTTGGACTGCTCGCGCCGGCCGCCCAGCTCGTTGAGGAAGGTCGACTGACGCGCCAGTGCGTCACGGATCTCCTCGATGACCCGGCGGAACACGGGGTTCTGGGCCGCCTCCGCCACCGCCAGGTGGAAGACGGTGTCCAGCGCGACCCACGCGGTGGTGTCGGTCTCCCGCTCCATCCGGTCGAGCAGGTGGGCCAGGTGGTCCAGGTCCCCCGGGGTACGACGCAGCGCCGCGTACCCGGCGACCGGGATCTCGACGTGCCGACGCACCTCCAGCAGGTCACTCGCCGCGTAGTCGCCGAAGGTGGGGTCCTCGACCGTGTTCGCCACGACGAAGGTGCCCTTGCCGGTCCTGGAGACGGTCAGGCCCATGGCCTGCAGGGCCCGCAGCGCCTCCCGCAGCACCGGTCGGCTGACCTCCAGGGTCCGGCACAGCTCCGCTTCGGACGGGAGCTTGTCGCCCACCGCGTAGTCACCGCGCTCGATCGCGCCGCGCAGGTGGCCGAACACGGCTTCGGTGGCGCTGATCCGCCGCGGTATGCCAGCTGTCTGGCTGTCTGACAGGTTCACGGGCCGATCCTCGGGGCACCGGCGCCACGGTGTCAAGACACCGGCCCGGGCGGAACGGCTCGCGGCGCAGCTTGCGGAAGTCGGCTGAAGACGGTGCTCGCACGTCTCTGGACACGGCCGAGGCGCCGGGTCTATAAACGTGGAATCCACCCCGCATTACCACCGCTGACTCTGCTTCAGCATTTTGTTAGCGCTAACATTCCGCGCCGCCCTCCCTGCCCCACCCGAGCCGCTCACCCAAGGATGACGATCCCGTGTACAGATCAAGCTCCGCCCCCACACGTCCGTTCGCGGTGCTCGCCGCCGCCGTCGCGGCCCTCGCCGCCCTGGCGGCGATGCTCGTCGCCGGCCCGGCTCAGGCGGCCACCACCGGCGCCGTGCGCGGTACGGCCTCCGGCCGGTGCCTCGACGTGCCGGGTGCCGGCCGGACCGACGGCACGAACCTGCAGATCTACGACTGCTGGGGCGGGGCCAACCAGCAGTGGACGTCGACGGACAGCGGTCAGCTGACCGTGTACGGCGACAAGTGCCTGGAGGCCCCGGGCCACGCCACCACGGCCGGGACCCGGGTGGCGATCCGCGGGTGCGGCGGCGGCGCCGACCAGCAGTGGCGGGTGAACTCCGACGGCACGATCGTCGGCGTCGAGTCCGGGCTGTGCCTGGACGTCTCGGGCGGCGGGACCGCCAACGGCACGGCGGTGCAGCTCTGGAACTGCACCGGCGCCGCCAACCAGCGGTGGACCGGCCTGTCCACGACCTCCTGTGCCCTTCCGTCGACGTACCGCTGGACGTCGACGGCACCGCTGGCGCAGCCGGCGAACGGGTGGGTCGCGCTGAAGGACTTCACCACCACGACGTACAACGGCAAGCACCTGGTCTACGCCACGACCTCTGACGGTTCGTCGTGGAACACGATGGGGTTCGCTCCCTTCACCAACTGGTCGGACATGGCCTCGGCCGCCCAGACCGGCCTGCCCCGGTCCGCGGTCGCGCCCCAGCTGTTCTACTTCGCGCCCAGGAACGTCTGGGTGCTGGCCTCCCTGGGGTGGGGCACCTCCTGGTCCTTCAGCTACCGCACGTCCAGCGACCCGACCAACCCCAACGGCTGGTCCGCGCCGCAGGACCTGTTCACCGGCAGCCTCCCGACCGGCGGCCCGATCGACCCGACCCTGATCGCCGACGACCGGAACATGTACCTGTTCTTCGCCGGTGACAACGGCAGCATCTACCGCGCGAGCATGCCGATCGGGAACTTCCCGGGCAGCTTCGGCTCCTCCTACAGCACCGTCATGACCGACACCGTGAAGAACCTCTTCGAGGCCCCGCAGGTCTACAAGGTCAAGGGCCAGAACCAGTACCTGATGATCGTCGAGGCCCGGGGCACCAACGAGCAGCGCTACTTCCGCTCCTTCACCGCCACCAGCCTGAACGGTTCCTGGACCCCGCAGGCCGCCACCGAGGGCAACCCGTTCGCGGGCAAGGCCAACAGCGGCGCCGGCTGGACCAACGACATCAGCCACGGCGACCTGGTCCGCGACAACCCCGACCAGACCATGACCGTCGACGCCTGCCGCCTGCAGTTCCTCTACCAGGGCAGGGACCCCAGGAGCGACGGCGCCCCCTACCTGCAACTGCCGTACCGGCCGGCCGTCCTCACCCTGCAGCGCTGACCCGCCGGACGCACCACGACCGCGAGCGCGGGTGGCCGACACCTCGGCCACCCGCGCCTCGTGGCCCGGTGGGGCCCGGAAGGAGCCGGCGTTCGCCCCCGGCCTCCGGTCACCCGGTGGACAGCAGCAGGGGGTCGGCCATGATCCGGCGCACCGTCGTCAGCGCCGCGCCCAGCAGCGGGCCGCGCCGCCCCAGCGCCGAGGGGCGCAGCGCCTCCGGGGCCCAGGGCCGCACGGTGACCCGGGCGGCCAACTCGGCGCGTACGGAGGGCAGCAGCCAGTCGGCGAGCTCGGCGTAGGCGCCGCCGAGGACGAGCCCGTCCGGGTCGACGAGTTCCACCGCGGCGGCGAGGGCGAGGCCCAGGGCACGCCCCGCACCGTCCAGCGCCCGCAGGGTGGGCTCGTGTCCGGCGGCGGCCCGCTCGGCGAGCGCGGCGACCGGGTCGCCCGGGCGGTGCCGCCCGAGGCCGGCCTCGCGCAGCACCGCCGCCTCGCCCGCGTACTGTTCCAGGCAGCCGCGGGCACCGCAGGCGCACCGGACGCCGTCCGGCCGGACGGGGAGGTGGCCGAGTTCGCCGGCGAAGCCGCGGGCGCCCCGGAACAGCCGTCCGTCGATGACCAGGGCCGCGCCGATCCCGGCCCCGGCGGAGACGTGGACGAAGGTCTCCGCGGCCTGTCCGGCGCTCCAGTACTCGGCCAGCGCCCCGAGGTTGGCCTCGTTCTCCGGCTCGGGCACGGTGTTTGGGTCGGGCCAGTGGTCGGCGGGCCGGACGCCTCGCCAGCCGAGGTTGGGTGCGCGCTCGACCAGCCCGGCCGGTTCGTTCGGCACCACCCCGGGGACGGCCAGGACGCGGCCCTCGACGCGCAGTCCGAGGGCCGCGGCCTCGGCCTGCGCCTCGGCCGCCAACTCGGCGGCATCCGTCAGGACCTCCCCGGCCGGTCGGCCCGCGTTCTGCCGTTCGACCCGGCGCCACACCCGGGGCTCGCCCCGCAGGTCCACCACGCACGCGCCGAGGTGGCTGACGCCGATCTCCAGGCCCAGCCCGGCCGGGCCCCGGTCGTTCACGGCCAGCGCCCGTCCGGGGCGGCCGACCCGTCCACTGGCCGTGGCCGCCGCCTCGGTCAGCGCTCCGCAGCCGATCAGCTCGTCCACCAGGGAGGAGACGGCCGCCCTGGTCAGGCCGACGCGCCCGGCGACGTCCGCGCGGGAGAGCGGGCTGTGCCCGGCGACCGCACCGAGCACCAGTGAGAGGTTCCGCCGTCGCATGTCCTGCTGCGACGCCGGTCCGCCTTCCGACCCCTTGCCCGCCCTGATCGCCACCGTCACGCGCCCCTCCTACCGGTCCTCGGCCGGCGCGCCCTGCAGGGCCCCGGCCCGACGCAGGGTATCCCCGATCCGTTCGAGCGCGTCGTCGTCCCTCTCGACGGCTGCCAGCACCGGGCCGTCGGCCGTGCGCCAGCGGCGCGCCACCGCGTCGGCGGGCTCTCCGGTGAGCAGCGCGGCGGCCTGGGCGGCGGCGCCGAGCGCGACCAGCTCCCGGGCGACGGGCACCTGGACCGGCCGGCCCGAGAGCCGCAGGACGGTCCGCTGCCAGGCCCGGCCGCGGGCGCCGCCGCCGATCAGCAGCAGCGGTTCGTCGCCCCCGGGGTCCTCGCCTCCCGCGAGCAGGACGCCGTCCAGCGCCGTGAGCAGGGCGTGGGCGGCGCCGTCGTAGGCGGCCTGGAGCAGCTGGCCCGGGGTGGTGTCGTGGCGCAGACCGTGGACCAGGCCGGACGCGCCGGGGAGGTCCGGGGTGCGTTCGCCGTCCAGGTAGGGCAGGACGACCGCGGTGCCGCCGTCCTCGACCTCCTCGCGGCCGCGTCCGAGCAGGGCGGCGAAGCGGTCGACGGCCAGGGTGCAGTTGAGCGTGCAGGCCAGCGGCAGCCAGCCCCCGAGGGCGTCGGCGAAGCCGGCGACGGTGCCGCTCGGATCGGCGGGCCGCGTCCGGCCGACGGCGTAGACGGTGCCGGAGGTGCCGAGGCTGAGCACCGGCTGCCCGGGCAGGAGGCCGAGCCCGAGGGCCGCCGCCATGTTGTCGCCCGTGCCGGTGGCCACCGGCGCCCCCTCGCGCAGCGGCAGTCCGGGACGGACGGTGCCGGCCCGCGCGCCGGCCGCGAGGACCCGGGGCAGCAGCCCGGGATCGAGGCCGATCCGGGCGAGGACGTCCGGGTCGTACCCGTCCGGGCCCCACCAGCCGGTGCCCGAGGCGTCGCCCCGGTCGGTGACGGCCTCGCCGGTCAGCCGTTCGGTCAGGAAGTCATGGGGAAGGCGGACGGCCGCCACGCGGTCGGCCGCGGCGGGCTCGTCGGTGCGCAGCCAGGCCCACTTGGCGGCGGTGAAGGCGGCGGTGGGGACGCTGCCGGTGCGGCGGGCGATCTCCGCCGCGCCGAACGCGTCGCGCAGTCGCGCGGCCTGCGGCGCGGACCGGACGTCGTTCCAGAGCAGCGCCGGGCGCACCGGGCGCCCGGCCCGGTCGAGGGTGACGAGGCCGTGCTGCTGGCCGGCGACGGAGAGGGCGGCCGCGCGGTCCGCCCAGCCGGTGAGTGCCGCGGCCTCGACGAGCGCCTCCCACCACTGCTCGGGGTCGCTCTCCCGGCCGGCGCCCGTGCTGACGGTGTGCCGGGCGCGGCCCTCCCCCACCACCTCGCCGGTGTCGATGTCGACGGCCAGGGCCTTGGTGGCCTGGGTCGAGCTGTCGACGCCGATCACGACACGCTGCTCAGCCATGTGTTCCTCCGGTGCGGGTTCCTTTTGACGTCCCGGCATACTAATTTGTTGAGAGCCCTGACAAACACCCTCCGCACCCGATTCGGAGCCGCTCCATGTCCAGCGACCCGCTCGTCCCCACCCCCGCGCACAAGTTCACCTTCGGCCTGTGGACCGTCGGATGGCAGGGGCGCGACCCGTTCGGCGACGCGACCCGGCCCGCCCTCGACCCGGCCGAGACGGTCCGGCGGCTGGCCGCCCTCGGCGCCCACGGCGTCACCTTCCACGACGACGACCTGATCCCGTTCGGCGCGGGCGAGGCCGAGCGCGAGCAGGCGGTCAAGCGCTTCCGCGCCGCCCTGGACGCGTCCGGGCTGAAGGTGCCGATGGCCACCACCAACCTGTTCACCCACCCCGTCTTCAAGGACGGCGCGTTCACCGCCAACGACCGCGACGTGCGGCGCTACGCGCTGCGCAAGACCATCCGCAACATCGACCTGGCCGCCGAGCTCGGCGCCTCGGTCTACGTCGCCTGGGGCGGGCGCGAGGGCGCCGAGTCCGGCGCGGCCAAGGACGTGCGCACCGCCCTCGACCGGCTGAAGGAGGCCTTCGACCTGCTCGGCGAGTACGTCGAACGGCAGGGCTACGACCTGCGCTTCGCGATCGAGCCCAAGCCCAACGAGCCGCGCGGCGACATCCTGCTGCCCACCGTCGGCCACGCCCTGGCGTTCATCAACGAGTTGGAGCGCCCCGACCGGGTCGGCCTCAACCCGGAGGTCGGCCACGAGCAGATGGCGGGCCTCAATTTCCCACACGGCATCGCCCAGGCCCTGTGGCACGGCAAGCTGTTCCACATCGACCTCAACGGCCAGTCCGGCATCAAGTACGACCAGGACCTGCGGTTCGGCGCGGGGGACCTGCGGCAGGCCTTCTGGCTGGTCGACCTGCTGGAGTCGGCCGGCTACGACGGCCCGAAGCACTTCGACTTCAAGCCGCCGCGCACCGAGGACTTCGACGGCGTCTGGGCCTCGGCGGCCGGCTGCATGCGCAACTACCTGCTGCTGGCGGAGCGCTCCCGCGCCTTCCGGGCCGACCCGGAGGTCCAAGCCGCGCTCGCCGCCTCCCGACTGCCCGAACTCGCCCTCCCCACGGCCGAGGACGGCCTGACCGGGCTGCTCGCGGACACGTCCGCCTTCGAGGAGTTCGACGTCGACGCCGCCGCCGCGCGCGGCATGGCCTTCGAGCAGCTCGACCAGCTGGCCCTCGACCACCTCCTCGGCGCCCGCTGACCGGGACCGCCGCGGCCGGCGGCGAGCCCGCTGACCGGGACCGCCGGCCGCGGCGGTCGTCGACGTGGAGGTCGAGTTCACTCCCGCGCGGCGGGTGGCTGTGCCTGTGCCTCGACCACCAGTGCGTGGCCGGGGTGGTTGGTCAGGCCCGGGGCGGCGAGGCCGACTTCGGCGAGGTACCGGCCGGTCAGGGTGAGCGCGGCCGTCCGCCGGGCCCAGGCGGGCCAGGAGTGCTCGGGGCAGGAGAGCTCGGGGCGCACCCGTAGCGCGTAGCGGGTCTCGGGCTCCAGGCCCGGCAGCCGTACGGGCGCGCCGTTCTCGGCGACGGAGGTGTCCAGCTGGACGTAGGCGAAGACGGCGTGGGCCCGGTCCCGGGAGACGACCCCGTGGACCCAGGCTGCCGGGTCGGGGTGGTCGGCGCGGACCACGTCACCGCCGTGGAGCAGCGGCCGCAGTTCCTTGTAGGCGCCGACCCAGGAGGTGAGCGCGGTCAGGTCGCTCTCCGGCCAGGCCGTGATGTCGGCCTCGATGCCGGCGTGTCCGAACAGGGCGGTGGCGCAGCGGAAGGCGAGCGTGGTGTCCCGGTGGCTGATGTGGGCGGGGGCGGAGCCGACGTGGGAGCCGATCAGCTCGTAGGGCAGGAGGAGGCCGGTCCAGCGCTGGATCGCCTGGCGTTCGACCGGGTCGATGTTGTCCGATCCCCAGATCCGGTCCGTGTGCTCCAGGATGCCGAGGTCCGCGCGGGCCCCGCCGGACGAGCAGGACTCGATCTCCAACCCGGGGTGGCGGCCGCGCAGTTCGTCCAGCAGCCGGTAGACCGCCGTGGTCTGCGCGTGCACGCCGGGCCGGCCGTCGTGGACGGCGTCGGCCAGGTCGCGGTTGTGGTCCCACTTGAGGTAGTCGATGCCCGCCTCCCCGACCAGGGTGCTGATCCGCTCCAGCAGGTGGGCGTAGGCGTCGGGGTTCGCGACGTCCAGGACGTGCTGGTGGCGCTGCTCGAACGGGAGGCGTTCGGCGTCGGCGAGGAACCAGTCGGGGTGGGCGCGGGCCAGGTCGGAGTCGGGGTTGACCATCTCGGGCTCGACCCAGAGGCCGAACTGCATGCCGAGCCCGTGGACGTGGTCGGCGATCGGGCGGAGCCCGTCGGGCCACACCTTCTCGTCGACGTACCAGTCGCCGAGGCCGGCCCGGTCGTGGCGGCGGTGCCGGAACCAGCCGTCGTCCACGACGAACCGCTCCACGCCGACCTCCGCCGCGGTGTGCGCGAGGGCGCGCACCCGTTCGGGGTCGTGGTCGAAGTAGACCGCCTCCCAGATGTTCGCGGTGACCGGCCGGGCGGTGTTCGGGTGCCGGGGCCGGGCCCGGAGCATGTCGTGGAATCCGCGGCTGATCCCGTCCAGGCCCGAGCCGGAGGTCGCGAAGTACACCCACGGGGTCCGGTGGCACTCGCCCTCCGCGAGCCGGATCTCGCCGGCGTCCAGCAGTTCGCCGCCGCCGAGGACCGTCGTCCCGTCCGCCAGCCGCTCCGCGTACTGGACGTGGTTGCCGCTCCAGGCGGGGTGCACGCCCCAGACCCGGCCCTGCCGGAAGCCGAAGCCCGCGGTGCCGGCGAGCAGCAGTCCGGCGTCGAAGCCGGTACGGCCGCGCCGGCTCTCCCTCGACCACACGCCCTGCCGCAGCGGGGCGCGCTGCGGGGAGCGCTCACGGGCCCAGCGGCCCGCGAAGTCCAGCAGTTCCGCGGCGTGGGCGGGCACCGGGAGGACGCACGCCAGGACGTCCAGGGTGTAGGCGTCGGTCGCCGTGTTGGTCAGGGCGTGGCGCAGCCGCACCACGCCGTGCTCCGTCATCTGCAACTCGGTGTCCAGCGCGAGCCCCGCGCCCCGGTCCAGGGCCCGCACGTGGACGGCGCCGCCCCGGCCGTCCCGGACGGCGCGCAGGCCGACCGGTTCGGCGAGTTCGAAACGCGGGGGGCGGACCCGGCCCTCGCGGTGCCCTGCCAGGGCCGGCCGTCCGAACCAGCCCTGTCCCTGGGACGGCATCAGGCTGCCGGCCCGGTGGTCCGGGGCCCGGCCCATGGCGTCGAGCACCTGCGCGGCGTCGCCGGCCCGGAAGCCGGGATCGACGCCCCAGTGCAGCACCCGGGGCATCCCGGGGCCGGCGGTGTCCAGCGCGAGGGCCGCGTCACCGGCCGTCAGTACGACGACGTTCGCATCGGTCATCTCATCCTCGTTCGGGAGTGGTCCAGTACTGGCCGGCGCGGCCTACGGGGTCAGCCGGTCCGCGACGTCGGCCCCGTCCCGCACGAAGACCGGGACGCGTTCCAGCGGGGCCGGCGCGTCCAGCGTCCTGCCGCCCTCCAGCACCCGGCCGGTGACCGGGTCGAGCCAGCGGGCACCCGAGGGCAGGTACACCCGGCGGGCCCGGACGCCCGCCTCGTACACGGGTGCCACCAGCACGTCGGGGCCGAGCAGGAACTGGTCGTCCACCTCCCAGGCGCGCACGTCCTCGGGGAACTCGAAGAACAGCGGACGCATCGGCGGGGCGCCGGTGCGGTGGGCCTCCTCGGACAGGCTCCTCAGGTACGGGCGCAGGCGCTCGCGCAGCACCAGGTGGTCGCGGAGGATGCCGTACGCCTCCTCCCCGTACGACCAGATCTCGTTCGGCCCACCAGTCATGTCGGTGGCGAAGGCGGGGAAGTTGGGCTCGCGGTCCCCGTGCAGCCGGGTGACCGGGCTGAACGTGCCGTACTGGAACCACCGGATCAGCAGCTCGCGGTACGCCGGGTCGTCCGGGTCGCCGCCGAAGAAGCCGCCGATGTCGGTGGTCCACCACGGGATGCCGCTCATCGCGACGTTCAGCCCCGCCCTGATCTGGCGCCCGAGCGAGTCGAAGGTCGTGGGGATGTCGCCGGACCACAGCAGGGCCCCGTGGGCCTGACTGCCCGCCCAGGCCGAGCGGATCAGCGACAGCGGCCGGTCCTCGCCCTCCGCGCGCAGGCCGTCGGCGACCCCCCGGACGTGCTCCAGCGGGTAGAGGTTCGCGGCCTCGGCGGCCGGCCCGGCCGCGTAGACCGCCCGGTCGGCGCGGTCCGGGGGCAGGTCGGGTTCGCAGGCGTCCAGCCAGAAGCACGCCACCCCCGGCGAACGGTAGTTGTCCTTCAGCCGCCGCCACAGCGCGGCGCGCGCCCCGGGGTGGGTGGCGTCGTAGTACGCCATGGGGCGGGTCAGCGCGTCCCCGCCGTACCGGGACGGCCACGGGAAGGTGAGCAGGCCGCCGTCCGCCTCCCTCACCAGGTGCCCGGCCGACCGCAGTTCGTCGTGGGTGTCACTGCCGGGCTCCACGGTGGGCCACACCGACACGGCGAGCTTCACCCCGAGCTCCGACAGTTCCTTGACCATGGCGGCGGGATCGGGCCACTCGCTCGCCTCGAAGCGCCAGTCGCCCATCCTCGGCCAGTGGAAGAAGTCGCAGACGATCACCGACAGCGGCAGGCCGCGCTCCCGGTACTCCCGTGCCACCGCCAGGAGTTCGTCCTGGGTGCGGTAGCGGAGCCTCGACTGCCAGAAGCCGGAGGCCCACTCGGGGAGCAGCGGCGGGCGGCCGGTGGCCCGGGTGTAGGAGTCCAGGATCCGGGCCGGGGTGTCGCCGGCGGTGATCCAGTAGTCGATGCGCCCGCCGGCGTCGGCGGTCCACCGGGTGGCGTCGGCGCCCAGTTCGACGCGGCCGGTGGCGGGGTTGTTCCACAGCAGTCCGTAGCCGCGCGAGGAGTGCAGGAAGGGGACGGCGGCCACGGTGTTGGACTGGACGAGGTCGATCACGCAGCCCTTCTGGTCCAGGCGCCCGTGCAGGTGCTGCCCCAGGCCGTGCAGGCGTTCGCCGTCGTAGGCCTGGAAGGACTGTTCCGTCCGGCCGCCCGCCGCGTGGACGCGGCAGTCGGCGTGGTGCGCGTGCGGGCTGCGCTCGGCGAGGAGTTCGCGGCCCGAGGCGGTGTCGAGGAACCTCAGCCGGCCGTGCGCCGTGGCCTCGACGGCGATGCGGCCGTTGACCAGGCGGGCGGAGCCGTCCTGCGAGACGGACGCTTCGGCCTGCGGGCAGGGCTCGGGGCCCTCCAGGGCGCCCGGGGCGGCGGGGTCGATCGTCCCGGACGCGGCGCGCACCCGCAGTGCGTCCGGTCCCCAGGGCTCGATCCGCAGGACTTCTGCGGGGGTGTGCCGTTCCAGGCCGCCCGCGCGGATGGTGTAGGTCAAGGGTGGTTCCTCTGTTCGGGTGGCGGGCGGGGGCGGGGATCTCCGAGGGCCGTACGCCCGGGGGTGGGCTCCGGCGGCCGGCCGGCCTCAGACCGGGTGGGGCAGCTCGGCCTCGTACGTGCCGGCCGGGCAGACGTGCAGGGCCCCGTCCGGGCCGCCGGTCCGGAGCTGCCAGGGGTGCGGGCTGTCGGTGGTCACCGTCAGCCGGTCGCCGGTGCGGCGCAGGTGGAAGCGGGCGGCCTCGCCGGCGCCTTCGGTGCGGGGGATGACGACGGTGCGTTCGGCGCCGTCGGCGAAGGCGTGCACCCGGAGTTCGACGCCCTCGGCCCAGGCGGAGACCGGGCGCCGGTCGTCCGCGCCGAAGGGGATGACGGAGTCGGGGCGGGCGAGCAGCGGGAGGGTGTGGAAGTCGTGCTGTTCGCGCACCCAGCGCGGGCCGGTCACCTGGTCGCCGGTGAGGACGTTGGTCCAGGTGCCCTCGGGCACGTAGTACTCGACCGTGCCGTCGTCGGTGAAGACCGGGGCGACGAGCAGGTCGTCGCCGAGCAGGTACTGCCGGTCGAGGGTGGCGGCGGCCGGGTCGTCCGGGAACTCCAGCACCATCGCGCGCATCACCGGGACGCCGGTCGCGTGGGCCTGCTGCGCCGCGCGCTGGAGGTAGGGCGCGAGCCGGTGCTTGAGCAGGGTGAACTCGCGGGTGACCTCGACGGCCTCCTCGCCGAAGTCCCACGGCACCCGGTAGGACTTGCTGCCGTGCAGCCGGCTGTGCGAGGAGAGCAGGCCGAACTGGGCCCAGCGCTTGAAGACGGCGGGGGTCGGGGTGCCCTCGAAGCCGCCGATGTCGTGGCTCCAGAAGCCGAAGCCGGACAGGCCGAGGGAGAGTCCGCCGCGCAGCGACTCCGCCATCGCGTTGAAGTGCGATTCGCAGTCGCCGCCCCAGTGCACCGGGTACTGCTGGCCGCCCGCGGTGGCGGAGCGGGCGAACAGCAGCGCCTCGCCCTCCCCGCGCTCCTCGCGGAGCAGCTCGAACACGGCCTGGTTGTAGAGCTGGGTGTAGTAGTTGTGCATCCGCTCCGGGTCGGAGCCGTCGTGCCAGAGGACGTCGGTGGGGATGCGCTCGCCGAAGTCGGTCTTGAAGCAGTCCACGCCGATGTCCAGCAGGGCGCGCAGCCTGCCGGTGTACCAGTCGCGGGCGGCGGGGTTGGTGAAGTCGACCAGGGCCATGCCCGGTTGCCACAGGTCCCACTGCCAGACGCCGCCGTCCGGGCGGCGCACCAGGTAGCCCTCGCGCATGCCCTCGGCGAACAGCTCCGACTTCTGCGCGATGTACGGGTTGATCCACAGGCTGACGCGCAGTCCCTGTGCCTTGAGCCTGGCGAGCATGCCCGCCGGGTCCGGGAAGGTGTCCTCGTCCCAGCGGAAGTCGCTCCACTGGTACCCGCGCATCCAGAAGCAGTCGAAGTGGAACACGCTCAGCGGGATGCCGCGTTCGGCCATGCCGCCGACGAAGCGGTTGACGGTGGCCTCGTCGTAGTCGGTGGTGAAGGAGGTGGTCAGCCACAGGCCCAGCGCCCAGGCCGGGGGCAGCGCGGGGCGCCCGGTCAGGGCCGTGTAGCGCTCCAGGATCTGCTTGGGGGTCGGGCCGTGGACGACGAAGTACTCCAGCGACTGGTCCTCGACGCTGAACTGCACCTGGCCGACGGACTCGGAGCCGATCTCGTAGCTGATCTTGCCGGGGTGGTTGACGAACACCCCGTAGCCCCGGTTGGTCAGGTGGAACGGGACGTTCTTGTACGCCTGCTCGCTGCTGGTGCCGCCGTCGGCCTGCCAGACGTCCACGACCTGGCCGTTGCGGACGAACGGGGTGAACCTCTCCCCCAGCCCGTAGACCAGCTCGCCGACTCCCAGGGAGAGCTGCCCGAACATGTGGTGGCGGCCGTCCGCGTCGGTGACGAAGCCGGTGCCGCGCTCGCCGGCCGTGGTGAGCACCCGGCCGCCGGCGGTGAACTCCAGCTGCCAGGGCTTCGAGGTGTCCACCCGCAGGGACAGCTCCCCGGCGCAGAGTTCCACCACGTCGCCGTCCCGGCGCACCTTGCCGCCGCCCTGCTCGGCACCGGGCAGGGCGAACTCCGGCCCGCCCCGCACCGAGCCGGCGTGGTGGGTGGCGCGCACCCCGATCACGCCTTCGGCCGGGGACCAGCACTCGACGGTCAGCAGCGGGCTGTTGAGCGTGTCGCCGCGGCCGCGCACGTGCTTGACGGGCGCGTAGAGGGTCAGCCGGTGCTCATCGGCGCGGACGTCGGCGACCTCGGTGGCGTAGCGCGCGGTGACGCCCGGGCGCATCAGCCAGTAGCCGTCGGTGAACTTCATCGGGCGGATTCCTCCGTCCGCGCTCGGTGCGCGGTGATCAGGCCCCGGTACCAGTGGTAGCTGTCCTTGGGGGTTCGGGTCAGGGTGTCGTAGTCGACGCGGACGAGGCCGAAGCGCTGCTCGTAGCCGCGGGCCCACTCGAAGTTGTCCAGCAGGGACCAGACGTAGTAGCCGCGGACGTCGACGCCGGCGGTGACGGCGTCGGCGACGGCGGCGAGGTGGCCGGCCAGGTAGTCGACGCGCTCGGCGTCGTGGATCCGGCCGTCGGGGGTGACGCTGTCGGCCTCGGCGGAGCCGTTCTCGGTGATCCAGAGCGGCGGGAGCCGCGGGTAGCGGGCGTCGATGTCGCGGAGCAGCTCGGTGAACGCGGACGGGACGACGGGCCAGCCCATGGTGGTCAGCCGGGTGCCGTACGGGTTCGGTTCGGTGACGCCGATGTCCGTGGCGGTGCGCTTCTCGGGGTCGGGCTCGCGGTGCGGGGCGGCTTCGACGGTGACCGGCCGGTAGAAGTTGATGCCGACGAAGTCCAGGGGGGCGCCGATGAGTCGGAGGTCGCCCGGGCGCCGCCAGTCGCCGTCCGCCAGGCCCGCCCAGGTCTCCTCCTCGTGCTCGGGGTAGCGCCCGGCGAACAGCGGTTCCGTCCAGACCTCGTTGTGCAGGACCTCGGCCCGGCGCAGGGCGGCGAGGTCCTCGGGGCGGCCGGAGGCGGGGTGCAGGCGGTCGAGGTTGAGCGTGATGCCGACGTCGCGGGCGCCGGCGGTGCGCAGCTCCCGTACGGCCAGGCCGTGGCCGACGAGCAGGTGGTGGGCGGCCGCGAGCGCCCCGCGGCCCTCCCGGGCGCCGGGTGCGTGCCGGCCCTCGGCGTAGCCGACGAAGGCGGAGCAGAAGGGCTCGTTGAGGGTGATCCAGCGTTCGACCCGGTCCCCGTAGCGGTCGGCGGCGACGGCGGCGTACTCGGCGAACGCCTCCGCCGTCTCCCGCACCCGCCAGCCGCCCCGGTCCTCCAGGGCCTGCGGCAGGTCCCAGTGGTAGAGGGTGGCGGCGGGGGCGATCCCGGCGGCCAGCAGTTCGTCGATCAGCCGGTCGTAGAAGTCCAGGCCCTTGGCGTTGACCGGGCCGGTGCCCCGCGGCAGCAGGCGCGACCAGGCGATCGAGAAGCGGTAGCCGTCGACGCCGAGCTCGCGAAGCAGGGCGACGTCCTCGGGGTAGCGGTGGTAGTGGTCGCAGGCGGTGTCCCCGGTGGCGCCGCCGAGGGTACGGCCCGGGGTGTGGCTGAAGGTGTCCCAGATGGACGGGCCGCGCCCGTCCTCCTCGTGGGCGCCCTCGATCTGGTAGGCGGCGGTGGCGGCGCCGAACCGGAAGCCCGGCGGCAGCTGGGGGAAGGCCGGGGCGATCATGCGCCCGCCCCGCGCGGCTCCGGCCCCAGCCCGCGCTCGCGCAGCCAGTCGAGCTGGGCGGGCGGGTTGGAGGCGTAGCCGCCGCCGTGGTCGGCGAACGGCCAGACGGTCATGGTGCGGTCCTCGCCCGCGTAGCGGTTGAAGGCGGCGTAGACCGTCCGGGGCGGGCAGACCGGGTCCATCAGGCCGACGCTGAACAGCGCCGGTGCGGTGGCCCGCCGGGCGAAGTGGATGCCGTCGAAGTAGTCGAGGGTGTCGAAGGCCGACTGCACGCGGTGCCGGCTGTGCCAGCGCAGGTAGCTGACGAGCTCCTGGTACGGGCCCTCCAGGGCGATCTGCGCGGCCTCGCGGTAGTGGCACAGGAACGGGACGTCGGGCATCACCGCGGCCACCCGGTCCCCGGCGAGCCCGGCGACGGCGAGGGCCAGGCCGCCGCCCTGGCTGCCGCCGGCCAGGACGACCCGGTCGGTGTCGAGGCCGGACAGCTCCGCGACGGCGTCCACGGCGCGCACGCAGTCGGTCATCAGCCGCCGGTAGTAGTGGTTCTCCGGGGAGTCGATGCCGCGGGTCATGAAGCCGCCGACCCACTGGGTGCCGTCGCCCGCGCCGGTGTCCGGGGTGTCGTGGCCCTGCCCCCGGCTGTCCACGACGAGCTGGGCGTAACCGGCGGCGGACCAGAACAGGTGCTCGGTGGGCAGCCCGCGGCCGCCGGAGTAGCCGATGTAGCTGACGACGACCGGCAGCGGATCCACCGCGCCGCGCGGGCGCAGCAGCCAGGCGGCCACCGGCTCGCCGTTCCAGCCGGGGAACCGGACGTCGTCGACCTCGACGGTGCGCAGCCCGTACCGCGCGGTGACGCGATCGGCCTTGACCACCCCGCCGTGCGAACGGGCCTCGGCGAGGGTGCGCCGCCAGAACGCGTCGAAGTCCTCCGGGGCGGGCAGGTCCGGCCGGTAGCCGACGAGCTCGTCGAGGCCGAAATCGGTGTGCGGCATGGCGGGTTCCTCCGGATGGGGCGATGAGGGGGTGCGGTGGTGTGGGGCGGCGGCACCGGGGCCGGGGCTGCCGCCGGGCGGCGGGGTGCGGGATCGCACGGGGGTGGCGGCCCGCCGTGGGCGGGCCGCCACTGCGGGGGCCGAGGCCTCAGTCGGTCGCCCCGGCCGTGCCGAAGCGGAAGGCGGCCAGCCGGAAGTCGCCGTGCAGCGCCAGGCTCAGGTCGTGGACGCCGGCGAGCGGGGCGGCCAGCTCGGCGGTGACGGTCGCCCAGGCGTGGCGGTCGCCGGTCACGGGCACCTCGATCTCGGCCAGCACCCGTGCGCCCGAACGGACTTCGAGCCGCGCCCCGCCCGTGCCGACACCGTCGCGGGCGGTCTCGACCGTGATCCGCACGGCTCCGGAGAGCTCGACGTCCCGGAACAGCAGCGTGGCGGGCCGCGCGGGGTCGGCGGGCGTGACGGCGTCGCCGTCGGTGCGGGTGGCGTCGACGATGGCGGCGTCCTCGTAGTCGTCGAAGTCGACGGCCAGGATCCGGTGCCCGGTACCCGCGCGAGGGCCGGCGGGCACCCCGGTCACGGCCAGCGGGGCGGTGAGCACGGGGTGGTCGGCGCTGCGGGCGACGATCACCTCGTAGCCTCCGGGGTCGACGGTGAACCCGCCGGTGGCCACTGACCAGTGGGCGAGGTGTTCGGCCGACAGCCGGAAGGCCAGCTCGCGGCTCTCCCCCGGCTCCAGCCGGACCTTGCGGAAGTCGGCCAGGCGCAGCCGGGGCGCCTCGTACCGGGCCTCCAGGGCGCGGACGTACACCTGGACGATCTCGCTGCCGGGCCGCGCACCGGTGTTGTCCAGGGTGACGGTGACGTCGACCGCACCGTCCCGGCCGATCGAGGACGGCGACAACCGCAGGTCACGGTAGGCGAATTCGGTGTACGAGAGCCCGTGGCCGAAGGGGTAGAGCGGGGTGGAGCGGTGGTACTGGTAGGTCCAGCCCGCCTTGATGACGTCGTAGTCGAGCGGGGCGGGCAGCGGGCCGTCGCCCCGGTACCAGGTCTGCGGCAGGCGGCCGGCGGGCTCGGCCTCGCCGAGCAGCACGGCGGCGAGCGCGTGTCCCGTCTCCTGCCCGCCGTGGGAGGTCCACACCACGGCGGGCAGGTGCTGGTCGGCCCAGTCGAGGGCGTACGGGTAGCTGCTCATCACGACCAGCACGGTGTCCGGGCGCACCCCGGCGACGGCGCGCAGCAGCTTCTCCTGCCCCTCGGGCAGGGCGATGTCCGCGCGGTCCTCCGTCTCGCGGCCGTTGATCAGCGGGTGGTTGCCGAGGACGACGACGGCGACATCGGCGGCGGAGGCGGCCGCCCTGGCATCGGCGACGCCGTCGCGCACCACCTCGCGCTGCCAGTGCTCGGCCTCCCGCGCGGTCTCGGCGGTGACGCTGACCCGGCCGTCGGTCGGGTCGACGGTGGCGTAGCGCCCGGTGAACACATTGCGCAACAGCACGGTGTCCGGGCCGGCCGGTTCGATCCGGAAGGTCTCCTTGACGAACCAGCTCTTGATGATCTCCTGGCCGGGGGCCAGGGTGTCGTCGTCCTGGAGGCTGAGGTAGCGGCCGGTGTCGGCGTCGCGCAGGGTGGAGGCGCCGCCGCCCCAGTCCGTCACGTCGAAGGCGGACTTGCCGAGTTGTTCGCCCGTGGTCCGCGAGCGCAGGGTGATCCGGTCGGAGCCCTCCACGTGGACGACCTCGCCGCCGTGGGCGCCGAGGGCCGCGGCCAGGCCGGCGGCGGCGCTGACCTGGTACGGCAGGGTGCCGCTGTACCAGTCCTCGTACAGGGTGTCGGCGAGCGGGCCGATGACGGCGATCCGGGCCGTACGGGCCGGATCGATCGGCAGCAGGCCCTCGTTCTTGAGCAGGACGGCCGACTCGGTCGCGGCCCTGCGGGCCAGGCGGCGGTGCTCGGGGCTGTCGATCACCTCGGGGCCGGTGCCGGCGTACGGGTCCAGCTCGGGGTCGAACTCGCCGAGGCGGAAGCGCAGTTCGAGCTGCCGCCGGACGGCGCGATCCACGTCGTCCTCGTCGATCAGGCCGCGTTCCAGCGCCTCGCGCAGCCGGCCGACCACCGTCTCCGTGTCCTCGCCGTGGTCGGTGAAGCTGTCGATGCCGGCCTTGAGCGCGGCGGCGTGGCCCTGCGCGTGGTCGTCGAAGTAGCGCTCCGGGTCGACCAGGTTGGAGGGGGCCTCGGCGTCGCTGACCACGAACAGCTCGTGGCCGGTCGGCCGGGCCCATCGGCGCAGTTCCGTCTCGATCAGCGGACTGACGTGGCAGGGGCGGCCGTTGACGAGGTTGTAGGCGGCCATCGCGCCGGTCGCGGCGCCGGAGGCGACGACGGGGCGGAAGGCGGCGAGGTCGTACTCCTGGAGCACGCGGGGGCGCAGTGCGGAGGAAGTGGTGCAGCGGTCGTCCTCGTTGTTGTAGGCGAGGAAGTGCTTGAGCACCGGGGCGGCGCGCAGGTAGACCGGGTGGTCCCCGGCCAGGCCCCGGCAGAACGCCTCGCCGACCTTCGCGGTGTGCACCGGGTCCTCGGAGTACCCCTCCTCGTTGCGCCCCCACCGGGGGTCGCGCAGCAGGTTGAGCACGGGGGCCCACGCCTGGAGGGAGTTGGGCCCGCGGTCGGAGCCGACCGCCGTCGGGCGGTGGTAGTGGAAGGCCCGCAGCTCGGTCGAGACCGCCTCCCCGACCTCGCGCACCAGGTCCTCGTCCCAGCTCGCGCCGAGGCCGACGGCCTGCGGGAAGACCGTCGCCACACCGAGCCAGGAGACGCCGTGCAGGCCCTCGCTGCCGGTGCGGAACGCGCCGACGCCCAGGCGCGGGACGGCCGGGGAGTACTGGTGCAGCATCGTTAGCCGTTCGTCGATCGTGAGCCGGCTCAGCAGATCGTCGACGCGCTCCCGCAGGGGGAGCGTGGGATTGCGGAAACCGGGCAGACCGGTAGCGGAATCGGGCACGGAACTCACGTGGAACACCCCTCGGGCGGGCTCGGCTCGGAGATCGTGGATCGAAGCGCTTCGACGCTGACACGCTCCAATCACCGTGTCAACTCCCCAGAACACAACCAATGTTGACTTTGTTCAGGCTCTTGCCCAACCCGTAACGCGTCGTTAGTGTCGCCGAAACATCCAAGCGCTTCGACGCTCAGCCGCGCTTCGACGGAGAGGGGCTATGCCACCATGAGATCCGGATTGAACCGCAGGAGCTTTCTGACCACCGCCGCCACGGTCGCGGGGGCCGCCGCGATGGCACCCCTGCTGTCCGCCTGTGGAGGCGGCTCGACCAAGAAGGCCGGAGCGAACACCAAGGAGGGCCTGAAGGCGGCCCTGCCGGCCTACGTGCCGAACGCCAACGCGGTCAAGCCGGACATAGCCCCCGTGCAGGGCTCGGGCGACACCGCGACCGACCCGGCCTACCTCGCCTACCCCGACTCTCCGCCCACCAGCGTCTCCGGCGTTCCCGGCAAGGGCGGCGGCTACACGGCGATCACCCCGCTGTGGGGCACGGCCCCGCCGGTCGGCAACTCCTTCTACCAGGCGATGAACAAGGCACTCGGGGTCGACCTGACCGTCAAGCCGACGGACGGCATCAACTACAACACCATCATCCCGACGATGACCGCCGCCAAGAAGCTGCCGGACTGGATCAACCTTCCGGCCTGGATGAACGACGCCTTCAACACCGGCGGGCTCGCCGGCGCCCAGCTCGCGGACCTGACCCCCTACCTGTCCGGCGACAACATCAGGAAGTACCCCAACCTGGCCGCCCTGCCCACCGGCGCCTGGCAGCACGGTGTCTGGGGCGACAAGCTCTACGGGATCCCCTGCTTCTCCACCAGCTTCGGCATCCCCGGCGCCACCTTCTACCGCCGGGACGTCCTCGAAGCCCGGGGCATCACCGCGGACCAGATCAAGTCCGCGGACGACCTGATGAACCTCGGCAGGGAACTGACCGACGCCAAACGGGGCGTGTGGGCCTTCGACGACGTGTGGACCTACCTCCAGTTCTCCTGGAACGTCCCCATGAGGTGGAGGGTCGACAACGGCAAGCTGGTCCACCCGTTCGAGACCCAGGAGTTCCTGGAGGCCGTCGACTGGCACTACCGCCTGGCCACCTCGGGCTACATGCACCCGGACGCGCTCGCCGGCGACGTCTCCAACAGCTCCACCCGCTTCTACAGCGGCAAGACGCTCATCGGGGGTGGCGGACTCGGCGCCTGGAACCTGTCCGACCAGCAGTCCGGCGCCGCCGCGGACCCGAACTACCGGCGTGGCGCCTTCAACGCCATCACCGCCGACGGCAAGGGCACGCCGGTGGTCTACACGGGCGCCGCCGCCAGCATGATCAGCTACCTCAACGCCGACCTGAAGCCGGAGCAGATCCAGGAACTGCTGGCCGTCGCGAACTACCTCGCCGCCCCCTACGGCACGGCCGAGTACACCATGGTCAACTTCGGCGTCGAGGGCGTCCACCACACCCGGGTCAACGGCATGCCGACCTTCACGGAGGAGGGCAAGAAGGACGTCCAGGTGACGACCTACAACTTCCTGGCCGCTTCCGGCTCCGTGATCAGCAACCCGGGCGGCGAGCAGACCACCAGGGACTACGCGAGCTGGTCGGCCGCCAACGTCAAGTACCTCACCAGGCCGCCCTTCTGGGGGATGAACTTCAGCATGCCCCAGGCCATCGCCTCGGCCTCGGCCGCGCAGGGCGTCAACGACACCCTGAAGGACTGCTACCACGGCAAGAAGAAGGTCTCCGAGTTGCAGGACGCCATCTCCAGCTGGCGCTCCGGCCCCGGGCAGCGGCTCAAGCAGTGGATGACCGACAACGTCCTCGACAAGTACGGCACCGGCCAGTGAGCACCGCGCCCCCGAAACACCCGGCCGGCCCCGCGCGGCTCGGCTGGCGGACAAGGCTGCGGCGCGACAGGTCGCTCCTGCTGATGACGGTCCCCGCGGTCGTCCTGCTCCTGGTGTTCAACTACGCGCCGCTGTTCGGCATCGTCACCGCCTTCCAGGAGTACGACCCGCTGGTCGGGGTCCGGAACAGCGAGTGGGTCGGGTTCGACCAGTTCCAGCAGCTGCTCGGCGACCCGGCCTTCTGGGCCTCGCTGCAGAACACGCTGTACCTGAGCTTCGTCCAACTGGTCCTGTTCTTCCCGGTCCCGATCGCCCTCGCCCTCCTGCTCAACTCGGTTATCAGCGAACGCGTCCGCAACTTCTTCCAGTCCGTGGTCTACCTGCCGCACTTCTTCTCGTGGGTGCTGGCCATCACGATCTTCCAGCAGATGCTGGGCGGCGCCGGCGTGCTCAACCAGTTCCTGCGCCAGCACGACATCGGCACCTGGGACATCATGACCAACCCGGACACCTTCGCGCTGCTGGTCACCTCCCAGGCGGTCTGGAAGGAGGCCGGCTGGGGGATCATCGTCTTCCTCGCCGCGCTCAGCGCGATCAACAGCGAGCTGTACGAGGCCGCGGCCGCCGACGGCGCGGGCCGGCTCCGGCGGATGTGGCACATCACGCTGCCGGGCCTGCGCGGGGTGATCGTGCTGATGCTGGTCCTGCGCCTGGGCAACGCCCTGTCCGTCGGATTCGAGCAGTTCCTGATCCAGCGCGACGCCGTCGGCCACGAGGCCGCGGACGTCCTGGACACCTTCTCCTTCTACTACGGCATCGCCACCGGCGGCTACAGCTACGGCGCGGCGGCCGGGCTCTTCAAGAGCGTGGTCTCGCTGCTGCTCATCTGGGGCGCCAACAAACTGGCGCACGCCTTCGGCGAGGACGGGCTGTACCGCAAATGACGAACGCACTCACCATGGGTTCGCGGGGCGAGAAGCGCCGCACCACGACAGCGGCCGCCCGCCGCCGGGCCCGCTCCGCCCGTCCGCCCTGGGAGGAGCCGCCCACCGCCGCCGGCCAGGCGGCCAAGGGGATCACGCTCGGCGGGACCCTCGCCGTCATCCTGGTCCCGCTCTACATCATCGTGCTGACCAGCTTCTCCACCCCCGGGGCGATCAACCGGGCGGGCGGCCTGGTGATCTGGCCGGACGGCCTGACCACCGAGACCTACCGCCAGATGCTCAGCGACTCGACGATCGTCACCGCGCTCGGGGTGAGCCTCGGGATCACCGTGGTCGGCACGGCGGTGTCCATGGTCGTCTCCGTCCTGTGCGCCTACGGCCTCTCCCGGCCGCGCTCGCTCGGGCACCGCTTCGTCCTGATGCTGCTGATCGTCACGATGTTCATCAGCGGCGGTCTGATTCCCGGTTTCCTGGTCGTCACGGGCCTCGGCGGCTACGGCCAGTGGTGGGCGCTGATCCTGCCGAGCGCGGTGTCCGTCTTCAACATCCTGGTGCTGCGCGCCTTCTACCAGGACACCTCCTCCGAACTCATCGACGCGGCCCGGATGGACGGCGCCGGCGAGTGGCGCATCCTGTGGTCCGTCGTGCTGCCCACCTCGCGCGCCGTCACCGCCGTCACCGCGCTGTTCTACGCCGTCGGCTACTGGAACTCCTTCTTCAACGTCATGCTCTACATGCCGACGGACAGTCAGCGGTGGCCGCTCCAGTACGTGCTGCTCACCTACGTCAACCGGGCCAACGGCCTGCCCGGTTCGGTCAACGCCGGCTTCGGGAGCAGCCACGCCCAGACCGCACCGCTGTCCCTGCAGATGGCGGTCGTCGTCCTCACCCTGGTACCACTGGTGATCGTGTATCCGTTCGTGCAGAAGCACCTGCGCACCGGTGTCCTCACCGGAGCGATCAAGGGCTGAGCCACCTAGCGGGCCCGACGGGCCCACCGGCCGGGAGCGGTCCCCAGGGACCTCCCCGGCGCACGACCGGGACCGCTCCCCACCGGAACCGACACGAAGGAAGCAGAGCGATGGTGACACTCGCCGATGTGGCCAGGCACGCCGGCGTCTCGTCCAGCACGGTCAGCTACGCCCTCAGCGGCAAGCGCCCGATCTCCGACGAGACCAGGATCCGCGTCGAGCGGGCCATCACCGACCTCGGCTACCACCCGAACGCCGGTGCCCGCGCCCTGGCCGGCAAGCGCTCGCACATCATCGCCCTGGTCGTGCCGCTCCACCCCGAGGTGCACGTCCCCACCATGACGGAGATCGCCATCGCCGTCACCGTCGCGGCCCGCGAACACGGCTACGACGTCCTGCTCCTCACCAACGACGAAGGACCCGAGGGGGTCCGCCGGGTCGCCGCCACCGGCCTCGCGGACGGGGTCATCCTGATGGACGTCCGCCTCGACGACGACCGCATCCCCGTCCTGCGGGCCGAGGACATCCCCGCCGCCCTCATCGGCCTGCCCGACGACCCCTCCGGACTCTCCTGCGTCGACCACGACTTCGCCACCGCCGGCGCCCTGTGCGCCGACCACCTCGCCGACCTCGGCCACCGCGACATCGCCTTCATCGGCTACAGCAGCGGCACCTACCGCCGCCACGCCGGGTACGCCGAGCGCACCCTCAACGGGTTCCGCGCCCGCGCCGGAGCCCGGGGCCTGCGCTTCCTCCACCGGCCGTGCGAGGGCACGTACGAGAGCACCGCCGGCACCCTGGCCCGCATCCTCGCCGACCGCCCCGACACCACGGGCTTCGTGGTGCAGAACGAGGCCGCGATCGGCCCGCTGCTGAGCCTGCTGCGCGCCGGCGGGCGCACCGTGCCGGAGGACGCCTCCGTCATCGCCATCTGCCCCGACCCGCTGGCCGAACAGCACTCCCCCCGGCTCACCTCCGTGACCAGCCCCCAGAAGGAGCTCGGGCAGGTCGCCGTCGACCAGGTCATGGCGAGGATCACCGCCCGCGCCGCGGGCGAGGACCCGCAGGACCGGCTCCTCCTGATGCCACCGGAGTTGCGGCTCCGCGAGAGCACCGCCCCTGCCCCGCACCGCAGTTGACACCCCTCACGGAAGGACGGCCACCTCATGGACCTGCCACGGCTCACGGACCGCCTCGGCGGCCTCGCCTTCGGCGGCGACTACAACCCCGAGCAGTGGGACGCCCAGGTCTGGAAGGAGGACGACGAGCTGATGCGCCGGGCACGCGTCAACCTCGCCACCGTCGGCGTCTTCTCCTGGGCCCTCATGGAACCCGAGGAGGGCCGCTACGACTTCGACTGGCTCGACGCCCACCTCGACCGCCTCCACGCGGCCGGCGTCGCCGTCGACCTGGCCACCCCCACCGCCTCCCCGCCGCCCTGGTTCACCCTGGCCCACCCCGACGCCCTCACCGTCCGCCCCGACGGTGCCCGCCTGACCCACGGCAGCCGGGACACCTACTGTCTGGCCGCCCCCGCGTACCGCCGGGCCGCCCGGCGCATCGCCGCCGCCCTCGCCGAACGCTACGGCGACCACCCCGCGCTCGCCCTGTGGCACGTGCACAACGAGTACGCGACCCTCTGCCACTGCGACCACACCGCCGCCGCCTTCCGGGTGTGGCTGCGCGCCCGCCACGGCTCCCTCGACGCCCTCAACGACGCCTGGGGGACGACCTTCTGGAGCCAGCGCTACACCTCGTGGGAGCAGGTCCTGCCGCCCCGCGCCACCCAGTGGCACCACAACCCCGGCCAGAGCCTGGACTTCAGCCGCTTCTGGTCCGACGAGACCCTCGCCGCCTACCGCGAGCAGCGCGACGCGATCCGCGCCCACAGCGACCGCCCGGTGACGACCAACCTCATGCTGCCCGGCTACCAGAACCTGGACCTGTGGGCCTTCGGCCGCGAGGTCGACCTGGTCTCCATCGACCACTACCCCGGCGCTCCCGGCGTCGACGCCGCCGCGCACGCCGCCTTCGACGCCGACCGGGCCCGCTCGATCGCCGGCGGCGCGCCCTGGCTGCTGATGGAATCGGGCACCAACACCGTCTACGCCGAAGGGCGCGTCCTCCCCAAGGAGCCCGGGGACATCCTGCGCCACTCCCTCGCCCACATCGCCCGCGGCTCCGAGGGCGCGCTGTTCTTCCAGTGGCGCCAGTCCCGCGCCGGCGCCGAGCAGTGGCACTCGGCGATGGTCCCGCACGCCGGACCGGACAGCCGCGTCTTCCGCGAGGTCACGGCCACCGGGGAGGCCGTCGCCCGGCTCGGCGAACTCGCCGGGTCCACCGTCCGCGCCGAGGTCGCCGTCCTGCACGACTCCGACGCCTGGTGGGCGATGACGGTCGACGGCCTCCCCTCGCCCGAACTCGACTACTACGCCGCCCTGCGCCGCGCCCACCGGGCACTGTGGGACGCCGGCCGGACGGTCGACTTCGCCCACCCCGGGCACGACCTCGGCCGCTATCGGCTGGTCATCGCCCCGGCGCTTTTCCTGCTCTCCGATGTGAGCGCTCACAACCTTCGCCGCTACGTCGCCGGCGGCGGAACCCTGCTGGTACAGCACTTCAGCGGCGTGGTCGACGAGAACCTCCGGTCCCGGCTCGGCGGCTACCCGGCCGCACCCCTGCGCGAGGCCCTCGGCATCCGGTCCGAGGAGTACCGCCCGCTGCGCCGGGACGAGGTGATCACACTCTCCGACGGCTCGACGGCCACCGCCTGGAGCGAGTCCCTGCGCTCCGAGGGCGCCGAGGCGCTCGCCGCCTACACCCACGGCCCGCTCGACGGCAGCCCGGCGCTGACCCGCCACGCCTTCGGCTCCGGCCACGGCTGGTACCTGTCCACCCGCCTCGACGACGCCGGCTACGCCACCCTGGTCGAGCGGCTCCTCGCGGAGGCCGGGACCGCCCCCGACCTGCCGGGACTGCCCCCGGGCGTCGAGGCCGTCACCCGGCACGCCCCGGACGGCCGCGCCTGGCACCTGCTGATCAACCACCGGCCCGAGGCCGTACCGCTGCCCCAGCCGGGCCACGACCTGCTCACCGGTACGACCCTCGGCGAACTGCCGCCCGACGGCTGCGCGGTCCTGCGCGCACGCTGACACCCCGCCGCGTCCCGCCTCCGAGGAAGCATCATGACCGACCCGCACGAGACGATCCGCTGGGGCCACGGCGCCCTGGAGCTGGAGATCGCCCTGGACGAGCAGGGCGCCGCCCGCCTGGTGCGCCTCGGCGCGCCGGGCGAGAAGGGCGCGGCCCCGCGCCCCGGCGCACCGCTGCCCCCGGTGGAGGTGACGACCGCCGGCCTCGGCCGGTACTGGTCCGGCCGGCACCTCGTCAACACCGTCCTCGGCTCGCGGCTGCGTCACCGTTCACACCGCGCGAGCCGGGAGGGCGACTGGCACGTGCTCGACCTCGAACTCCACGAGCCGCGGACCGGTTTGACCGCCGTGGCGCGCTACCGCTCCCCGGACGGCCTGCCGGTGCTGCGCGGCGAGGTGCTGCTGCGCAACGACGGGCCGCACACGCTGCACCTGGAGTCGGTCTCCTCCCTGGTGGCGGGCTGCCTCACCGAGGGCGGCGCCGCGGCCCTGGACGCCGCCGACGTGCTGTGGGCGGAGAACGAGTGGTTCGCCGAGTGCCGCTGGCAGCGCCGGCCGCTGCGGGCCTCCTCGCCCGAGCGCAGCGGCCGGTTCCACACCACCTCCGGTCGCAGCACCGAGGTCCTGGCCGGGCGGGGCGTGTGGTCCAGCTGCGGGCACCTGCCGATGGGCGCTCTGACGGACCGCCGGTCCGGCCGCACCTGGCTGTGGCAGATCGAGCACAACGGCGGGGGCTGGCGCTGGGAGTGCGGCGTGCGCGACGACACGGCGTACGCGGCGCTGAACGGGCCCGAGGCCGTCGACCACGGATGGCGCCACCCGCTGGAGCCCGGGGCCGAGTTCCGCACCGTGCCCGTGGCGCTCGCGCTGGCCGTGGAGGGCGGCCCGGACGCCGCCTTCTCCGCCCTCACCCGCTACCGGCGCGCCACCCGCCGCCCGCACCCCGACCACCACCGCCTCCCCGTGATCTTCAACGACTACATGAACTGCCTGATGGGCGACCCGACCACGGCGAAGCTGCTGCCGCTGGTCGACGCCGCCGCCGAGGCCGGCGCCGAGTACTTCGTCATCGACGCCGGCTGGTACGACGACGGGGGCAACTGGTGGAGCTCCGTCGGGGCCTGGGAGCCGTCGGCCTCCCGCTTCCCCGGGCCGAGGGGCATCCACGAGGTCCTGGACCGCATCCGGGAGCGGGGCATGGTCCCCGGCCTGTGGCTGGAGCCGGAGGCGGTCGGGGTGAACAGCCCGGTGGCCGGGTCGCTGCCCGAGGAGGCGTTCTTCCTCCGCGACGGTCAGCGGGTGGAGGAGGGCGGCGGCCGGTACCACCTGGACCTGCGCCACCCGGCCGCCCGCGCCCACCTGGACTCCGTGGTGGACCGCCTGGTCGGTGAGTGGGGCGTCGGCTACCTCAAGCTCGACCACAACACCGACCCGGGCTCCGGCACCAGCGCCCACCCGGGAGAGGCCCCGGCGGCCGGCCTGCTCGGCCACAACCGGGCCCAGCTCGACTGGCTCGACGGCATCCTGGACCGGCACCCGGACCTGGTGATCGAGAACTGCGCCTCCGGCGGCATGCGGATGGACCACGCCCTGCTCTCCCGGCTCCAGCTGCAGTCCACCAGCGACCAGCAGGACCTGCTGCGCTACGCACCGATCGCGGCGGCGGCCCCCACCGCCGTCACCCCGGAGCAGGGCGCCGTCTGGGCCTACCCGCTGCCCGGGGACACCCCCGACGAGGTCGCCCTCACCATGGCCAACGCGCTGCTCGGCCGCATCCATCTCTCCGGCCGGCTCACCGAACTCCCCCCGCGCTCCCGGGAGCTGGTCCACGAGGCGGTGGCCGTCCACAAGGCGATCCGTGCCGACCTGCCGCAGGCGGTGCCCGCCTGGCCGCTCGGGCTCCCGGGCTGGGAGGACCCGTGGCTCGCCCTGGCGCTGCGCACCCGGTCGGACGGGCCGGGCACCACCTACCTCACCGCCTGGCGCCGCTGGGGTGAGGAGTCCGTCAGGGACCTCGCCCTGCCCCACCTGCTCGGCGCCGCCGTCCACGCCGAGGTGCTCTACCCGGCCGACAGCAAGGCCTCGGCCACCTGGCACCCGGACACCGCCGAGCTCACCGTGACCCTGCCGGCGACCCCTTCCGCCGCCCTTCTGCGCCTCACCCCGCTTCCGCGCTAAGGGAGTTGACGATGTCTCAGGTGTTCGCGCGCGGCCCGCCGCGCCGACCCGCGTTCCGAGGAAGCAGTTTCGCGTCCGGGCCCGATCCCTGCAGCCGCACGGGCCCCTGCCGTCCAGATCGCGGGAGTTCGTTCCCCACTCGAACCCCTCGCACCCCCACCCCTGGAGGGACGCAATGAAATCGTCAGCCCGCACGTGTCATGATCGCGCCATAGCCGCCCTGGCGGCCCTGGCGCTCGCGGCCACCGGCGCGCTCGCCGCGGTCGCGCCGCGCGCCGCCGCCGCACCGCCCGCCGTCACGGCGAACCCCGTGTCGGTGTCGGTCGACGCCGCCCTCAACCTCGCCGACATCCCCGCCACCGGCGTCGGCGTGAACATCCCGGTCTACGACGCCGCCATGAACGCCGCCGCCACCCCCGGCCTGCTCAGCACGGCCGGCATCAACACCGTCCGCTACCCCGGCGGCAGCCACTCCGACGCCTACCACTGGCAGACCGGCACCACCGACGACGGTTCGTACGTCGCTCCGAACACCGGTTTCGACGCCTTCATGGGCACCGTGCGCGCCGCCGGAGCGCAGCCGATCATCACCGCCAACTACGGCTCGGGCACCCCCCAGGAGGCCGCCGCCTGGGTCCGGTACGCCAACGTCACCAAGGGCTACGGCATCAAGTACTGGGAGATCGGCAACGAGGTCTACGGCAACGGCGAGTACGGCGCCACCTGGGAGAACGACACCCACAGCAGCAAGAGCGCCACGACCTACGCGAACAACGTGGTCCAGTTCGTCTCGGCGATGAAGGCGGCCGACCCGAGCGTCAAGATCGGTGCCGTGCTGGCCACCCCCGGCTACTGGCCGGACGGCATCGTCGGCCCGGGCGACACCCAGGACTGGAACCACACCGTCCTGTCGATCGCCGGGACGAAGATCGACTTCGCCATCGTGCACGCCTACCCCACCAGCACCAGCCCCGCCGACCTGCTCACCAAGCCGCAGGCCCAGAACCCGAACATCGCCGGCACCGTGCGCTCGCTGATCAACCAGTACGCCGGGTCCAACGCCCCCAACGTCGGCATCGCGGTCACCGAGGCGAACGCCCAGGCGTACCTCGACACCTCCCCCAACGGACTGTTCGCGCCGGACAACTACCTCACCTGGCTGGAGAACGGCGCGTTCAACGTCGACTGGTGGGACCTGCGCAACGGCACCGACTGCACCAAGGTGACCACCGTCGAGGGCGCCACCGACTACGCCGACGGCGGCATGGTCTCCGCCGGTGCCTCCTGCGAGCCGCCCGCCAACACCCCCTTCCCCGCCTACTACGGCATCCAGATGATCAGCAGGCTGGGCGGGCCCGGCGACACCCTGGTCAAGGCCGCCAGCTCGTCCTCGCTGCTCACCGTGCACGCCGTCCGCCGCGCCAACGGCGACGTGGACGTCATGCTGATCAACAAGGACCCGAACAACGACGCCGCGGTGAACCTCTCGTACAGCGGGTTCACCCCCTCCTCCGCCACCCCGACCGTCCACTCCTACCTCAAGAACGCCCACGGGATCGGCACCGCCCGGTCCGGCAGCCCGACCACCCAGACCGTGCCCGCCTACGGCATCGCGGTCGTCCAGATGCACCCGGTCGACGCGCCCTGCCGGGTCGTCTACGCCAAGAGCCAGTGGTCGGGCGTCACCGTCGCCAACCTGACCGTCGTCAACAACGGCCTCGGCCAGGTCAACGGCTGGTCCCTCGGCTTCACCTTCCCCGGTGACGACGGCATCACCAACACCTGGAACGCCTCGGTCTCGCAGAGCGGCCCGAACGTCACCGCCCAGAACGTGTCCTACAACGCCTCCGTCCCGCAGGGCGGCAGCGTCCAGTGGGGCTTCCGGGCCACCTGGTCCAGCAGCGACGCCAACCCCTCCGCCTTCCGGTTCAACGGCGCCTCCTGCGCGATCGGCTGAACCGCCGAACCGGTGGTGCCCCGGGCTCCCCGGGGCCCGGGGCACCACCCCCGACCCATGAAGACCCGAGAGGAACCGACCACGTGTCAGTCCAGCCCGAGCCCGCCGGCACCGTCCCCAACCCGGTGATCCCCGGATTCCACCCCGACCCCAGCATCTGCCGCGTGGGCGACGACTACTACCTCGCCTGCTCCAGCTTCGAGTACTTCCCCGGCATCCCCGTCTTCCACAGCCGCGACCTGTTCAACTGGACGCAGATCGGCAACGCCCTCGACCGGCCGAGCCAGCTGCGCCTTCCGCGCGAGTCCCCGTCCTCCGGCGGGATCTACGCCCCGACGCTGCGCCACCACGACGGCCGCTTCTGGCTGATCGTCACCAACGTCAGCGGCGACGGGAACCTGCTCTTCACCGCCACCGACCCGGCCGGCCCCTGGTCCGACCCGGTCCGGCTGCCCGGCGTCCACGGCATCGACCCGGACCTCGCCTGGGACGAGGACGGCACCTGCTACTGCACCGTCGCCGGCGTCTCCCAGGTCCGCCTGGACCCGGCCACCGGCGAGACCGTCGGCGAGCCGCAGCGGATCTGGTCCGGCGCACCCGGCGCCGCGGCCCCCGAGGCCCCGCACCTGTACCGGATCGACGAGTACTGGTACCTGATGATCGCCGAGGGCGGCACCGAGCGCGGCCACGCCGTCTCCATCGCCCGCGGCACCTCGCCCTCCGGCCCGTTCGAGCCCTGCCCGTCCAACCCGGTGCTGACCCACCGCGGCATCGACCACCCCATCCAGAACACCGGGCACGCCGACCTCGTCCAGGCGCCCGACGGCTCCTGGTGGATGGTCCTGCTCGCCGTGCGGCCGCGCGGCGGCACCCCCGCCTGGTACGTGCTCGGCCGGGAGACCTTCCTCGCCCCGGTCGAGTGGGTGGACGGCTGGCCGGTGGTCGGACGGGTCACCCCCGAACTGCCCGCCCCGGCCTGGCCGCTGCACCCCGCGCCCGCCGTTCCGGCCCGGGACGACTTCGACCAGAGCGACCTGCACCCCCAGTGGATCTCGGTACGGAGCCGTCCGGAGCACCTGGTCACCACGAAGGAACGTTCCGGCTGGCTCAGCCTGCGCGCCGCCGGCGCCTCCCTCGACGAGAACGACGTGGTGTTCGTCGGCCGGCGCCAGCAGCACCTCGGCTGCCGCGCCCGCACCCTGATCGACCCCGCCGGGGGACGCGGCGGCCTCGCCGTCCGCATGGACGAGGACCACCACTACGAGATCGAGGCGGCCGACGGCGAGGTGAAGGTCCTCGCCCGGATCGGCTCGCTGCGCACCGAGGTCGCCTCCCGTGCGGTGCCCGCCGGAGCCGTGGTGCTCGGTGTCGACGTCGTCCCGCGCCGGACGCGAGGCCCGCGCACCGGCCCCGACGACGTCGTCCTCGGCATCGAGGAGCCCGACGGAACCTTCACCGTGCTCGCCCGCCTCGACGGCCGCTACCTGTCCACCGAGGTGGCCGGCGGCTTCACCGGCCGGGTCATCGGCATGTACGCCGCCGAAGGCACCGTCCACTTCGACCGGTTCGACTACGAGCCGCTCCCGCTTCCCTGACCACCCATCAGGGGACTCCCCACCCGTTCACCCGAAGGGACACCTCGTGAACACCGCACAACGGACCGCACGCCCCCGCAGCCGCCGCCTCCACCGGACGGCCGGACTCCTGGTGGCGCTGGTCACCGCCGGCAGCCTCCTCGGCGGCACCGCCGTCGCCGCACCGACCGACCAGTCCCCGGCGGCAGCCCAGGCGTCGAGGATCCGGGTCCCGAGCGACCCGATGGCCGCCGTGGCCGAGATGCAGCCCAGCTGGAACCTCGGCAACACCCTGGACGCCATCCCCAACGAGACGTCGTGGGGCAACCCGCTCACCACCAAGGCGACGTTCGACGGCCTCCGGGCCCGGGGCTTCCGCAGTGTCCGCATCCCCGTCACCTGGTCCGACCACCAGTCCGCCAGCGCCCCCTACACCATCGACCCGACCTACATGGCGCGGGTCAAGCAGGTGGTCGACTTGGCGCTGGCCGACGGCCTCTACGTCGAGATCAACGTCCACCACGACTCGTGGCAGTGGATCAACAAGATGTCCACCGACCACGACAACGTGCGTGCCCGGTTCGACGCGACCTGGCGGCAGATCGCCACGGCCTTCAAGGACGAGCCGCGCTCACTGCTCATGGAGAGCATCAACGAGCCGCAGTTCGCCGACGCGACCGACGCCCAGAAGACCCAGTACCTGCGAGAGCTCAACACCTCGTTCCACAGCATCGTCCGCAGCAGCGGCGGGCAGAACAAGGACCGCCTGCTCGTCCTGCCCTCGGAGGAGACCAACAACGCCCAGCACTGGCTCGACGACCTGTCCACGACCATCAGCTCGCTGCACGACCGCAACCTGGTGGCGACCGTGCACTACTACAGCTGGTACCCGTTCAGCGTGAACATCGCCAACGGCCCGACGTACGACGCCAAGGCCCAGTCCGACCTGACCGAGGGCTTCGCCCGCGTGCACGACACCTTCGTCGCCAGGGGCATCCCCGTCTACCTCGGCGAGTACGGCCTGCTCACCTCGCCGTACTCCGGCGTGGTCGAGCGCGGCGAGATGCTCAAGTACTTCGAGCACGTCAACTACGAGGCGCGGCGCAACGGCATGACCTCCGCCGTCTGGGACGCGGCCAACGACTTCCTGAACCGTTCCACCATGCAGTGGATGGTCCCCGAGATGAAGGACCTGATCCAGACCTCCTGGCGGACCCGCTCGGGCACCGCCTCCACCGACAACGTCTTTGTGCCGAAGTCCGGCCCCGTCACCGCGCAGACCATCACGCTCAACCGCAACGGCCAGTGGTTCGCCGGGCTCTGGCAGGGCGACCGCCCGCTGATCCCCTTCCTGGACTACACCCTCGACGGCGACAAGCTCACCCTGACCGCCGACGGCCTCACCCGCCTCGCCGGGGACCGCGCCGCGGGCATCAACGCCACCCTCGAAGTCCGGTACTCCGACGGCGTCCCGTGGAAGCTCTTCGTGCGCTCCTACGACAAGCCGACCATGGCCGACGCCACCGGGACGCTCGACGGGCTCACCATCCCCACCCGGTTCAACGGCTCCCTGATGGCCAACGTCCAGTCCGCCTACGCCGACGGCACCGCCGCCGGTCCCGCCTCCTGGACCACCTACCAGTCGTTCGACAACCTCCGTGCCGACTACGGCGCCGACACCACGACCCTCAAGCCCGACTACGTCAAGTCCCTCAAGGACGGCGTCCCGGCGACGTTCACCTTCCGCTTCTGGACCGGCGACACCGTCACCTACACCGTCACCAGGTCCGGTGACACCGTGACCGGCACCGCCTCCTGACCCCTGGTCCTCCCCGCCCCGGCTGCCTCCCGGCAGCCGGGGCTCCCACACGTCCCGAGGTGCACCCGTGTTCCCACTGCCCCCGCGCGTCCTGTTCGGCGCCGCCTACTACCACGAGTACCAGCCGTACGAACGGCTCAAGGAGGACCTCGACCTGATGGCCGGGGCGGAGTTCACCGTCATCCGGGTCGGCGAGTCCGTCTGGTCCACCTGGGAACCGGAGAACGGACGGTTCGACCTCGACTGGCTCACCCCCGTTCTCGACGGCGCCCACGAACGCGGCATCTCCGTCGTCCTCGGCACCCCCACCTACGCCGTGCCGCCGTGGCTGGCCCGGCAGTACCCCGAGATCGCCGGCGACCGGGAGACGGGCCGGCCCATGGACTGAGGCGCCCGCCAGGAGGCCGACTTCTCCCACCCCGCCTACCGCTTCCACGCCGAACGCGTCACCCGCAGGATCCTCGCCCGGCACGCCTCGCACCCGGCCGTCATCGGCTTCCAGGTCGACAACGAGCCGGGCCTGCGCCTGCCCCTCAACGAGGGCGTCTTCCAGCGCTTCGTCGACCACCTGCGCCACACCTACGGCGACGTGGAGACCCTCAACCGGGAGTGGGGGCTGGTCTACTGGTCGCACCGGCTCTCCACCTGGGCCGACCTCTGGCGGCCCGACGGGAACCAGCAGCCGCAGTACGACGTCGCCTGGCAGGCGTTCCAGGCCCGCCAGACCACCGAGTTCGTCGCCTGGCAGGCCGCGATCACCCGCGAGTACGCCCGCCCCGACCAGTTCGTCACCACCTGCCTCGCGTACAACCACCCCGCGATGGAGGACGACGAGATCACCGACGCCCTGGACGTCACCGCGGGCAACCCGTACTACGGGATGCAGGACGCCCTCACCCTGCCCGACCCCACGCCCGACGACCACGAGCAGCGGTGGAGGACCACCGGCGTGTGGGCGCTGTACCAGAGCGCCGACCGGATCTTCTCCTCGCGCCAGGAGCCGTTCCTGGTCACCGAGACCAACGCCCAGGCCATCAGCGGCACTTCGGAGAACCGTCCGGCCTTCGACGGCCAGTGGCGGCAGGCCGCCTGGGCGCTCGTCTCGCGCGGCGCCCGGATGATCGAGTACTGGCACTGGCACACCCTGCACTTCGGCACCGAGACGTACTGGGGCGGGATCCTGCCGCACAGCGGCAGGCCCGGCCGGGTGTACGCCGAACTCGCCCGCCTCGGAGCCGAGTTCGCGACCGCCGGGCCGCTGGTCGCCGGGATCGAGCCGGACGCCGACCTCGCGATGGTGTACTCGGTGCCCAGCAAGTGGCTGATGCAGAAGTACGCGCCGCTGGCGAAGCCGAACGGCGACCCGGACCCGACGTCCTACCACCGGATCTTCGACTCGTTCTACCGCGGCGCCTTCGAGGCCGGCCGCCAGGTGCGGATCCTGCACGCCCGCCGGCTGCACGACGCGCGGGGCGAGCACGACGGCCCGGCGCCCGACGCGGCCGCCGGCGCCACCCCGTGCTGGTCGCCCCCGCGCTCTACCTCGCCGAGGACTCCCTGCTCGACTGGCTCGCCGCCTACGCCGAGGCCGGCGGCCACCTCGTGCTCGGCCCGCGCACCGGCTACGCCGACCAGGAGGCCCGGGCCCGGCACGAGACCGCCCCGCCGCGCCTGACGGCCGCCGCGGGCGCGTGGTACGACGAGTTCGGCAACCTGTCCTCGGACCTCCCGCTGCGGGCCGTCCCCGGCAGCCCGCTGGAGCTTCCGGCCGGGGCCACGGCGACCCGCTGGGTGGAGGGCCTCACCGCCACCGACGCCACGGTGCTCGCCGGGTACGACCACCCGCACTTCGGCCGCTGGCCCGCCGTCACCACCCGCGCCCACGGCGCCGGCCGGGTGACCTGCGTCGGCACCGTACCGGGACGCGGCCTGGCCCGGGCACTGGCCGGCTGGCTCGTCCCCGCTCCGGTCGGCGGCTGGCGCGACCTGCCCGAGTCCGTCATGGCGACCACCGGGACCTCCCCGGACGGACGCCGGGTCCACGTGGTGCACAACTGGAGCTGGCAGCCCGTCGAGGTCGCGGCTCCGGTGGGCCTGTCCGACGTACTGGGCGACGCCTCGGTGCCCGCCGGCGGGTCGGTCCCCCTCGGTGCCTGGGACGTGCGGGTCCTCGTCGCCTCCTGACGCGGCAGGGCGGTGGGCCCCGCCGGGCCCACCGCCCCGTTCACCGCCCGGCGGCTTCCGCTACTCGGCCGAGAAGCGGTACACCGTCGTCGACCGGTACCTCTCCCCCGGGCGCAGGACGGTGGAGGGGTAGTCGGGCCGGTTGGGCGAGTCGGGGAAGTGCTGGGTCTCCAGCGCGATGCCCGCGTACGCGGTGTACCGGTGGCCGGAGCGGCCGGTCAGCGAGCCGTCGAAGTGGTTCCCGGTGTACACCTGGAGCCCCGGTTCCGTGGTCAGGCACTCGACCTGGCGGCCGCTCGCCGGGTGGCTCAGCAGGGCGGCCCGGCGCAGCCCGCCGCCGTCGAGCACCCAGGTGTGGTCGAACCCGCCGCCGGCCGCACGGATCTGGGGGTGCTCCGCGGCGAGGCACGCGTCGAGCCTGCGGGCGCGGCGGAGGTCGAACGGCGTGCCGACGACCGGTTCGACCGGGCCGAGCGGGATCAGCTCCCCGTCCACCGGGAGGTACCCGGCGGCGTCGACGCGCAGCAGGTGGTCGAGCACCGTTCCGCGGCCCTCGCCGGCCAGGTTGAAGTAGGCGTGGTTGGTGAGGTTGACGACCGTCGGGGCGTCCGTGGCCGCCTGGTAGGTGATCGAGAGCGCGCCGTCGGCATCGAGCAGGTACGTCACCTCGGCGGTGACGGTTCCCGGGAACCCCTGGTCCCCGGCGGGGCTGCGCAGCCGGAACCGGACGCCGACCTGCCGGTCGGCCCGGACCGGCACGCCGTCCCAGAGGCGGGTGGCGAAGCCGTCCGGACCGCCGTGCAGGGTGTGGCCGGTGGACTGGGTCGCCAGGAGGTGCGTCGTGCCGTCGAGGGGCAGCACGCCGCCGGCGATCCGGTTGGCGTAGCGGCCGACGGTCGCGCCGAGGTAGGCCGCCCCGCCCAGCAGGTCCTCGACGCTGCCGCCTCCCAGGACCACGTCGGCCCGCCGCCCGGCCCGGTCCGGCGCGTGCAGGGCCTGGAGGCGGGCGCCCAGGTTGAGCACCTCCGCCGTCACCCCGCCGCCCCGGGAACCGAACGTCCACCGGGTGATGCGCCGGCCGTCCGGCATGGCCGCGGTGACCTCCTGGGACACCATCAGGTCACCGGTGGAGACGAGGAGGTCTCTGGCCACGGTCTGCTCCGTTCCTTGCGGGGCTGGGTGGGAGACGGCGACGCCCGCCCGGGTGGACGGGCGTCGCCGGTGGGCGCGTGCGGGGTCAGAACCCCTGGGCCAGCCGGTGGTAGGCCTGGTTCCAGCGCAGTTCCTTGGTGAACCGGCGGATCTCGGTGTCGGCGTCGATCACCACCAGCTCCACCGACAGCATCTCGGCGAGGTCCTCGAGTTCCTCGGTGCCGAGCGCCGCGGACAGCACGGTGTGGTGCGGCGCGCCGGCCGTCAGCCAGGCCTCGGTGGAGGTGCGCAGGTTCGGACGCGGCTTCCAGACGGCGCGGGCGACGGGCAGGTTCGGCAGCGGCGCCGGCGGCGCGACCACGTCCACCTCGTTGGCGACCAGCCGGAAGCGGTCGCCGAGGTCCGCGAGGCCGACCACGACGGCCGGGCCGGGCTCGGCGTCGAAGACCAGCCGGACCGGGTCCTCCCGCCCGCCGATGGAGAGCGGGTGGATCTCGCAGGAGGGGGTGGCGGACGCGATGCTCGGGCAGACCTCCAGCATGTGCGCGCCGAGGATCAGCTCGCGGCCGGACTCCAGGTGGTAGGTGTAGTCCTCCATGAAGGAGGTTCCGCCGGCCAGGCCGGTGGCGGCCGCCTTGAGGGTGCGCAGCAGGGTGGCGGTCTTCCAGTCGCCCTCGCCGCCGAAGCCGTAGCCGTCGGCCATCAGCCGCTGCACCGCGAGGCCGGGCAGCTGGCGCAGCCCGCCGAGGTCCTCGAAGTTGGTGGTGAAGGCCCGGAAGCCGCCCTGCTCGAGGAAGCCGCGCAGGCCGAGCTCGATCCGCGCGGCGTAGCGCAGCGACTCGTGCCGGTCCCCGTCGGCCCGCAGCTCGGGCGCGAGGCGGTAGCTGTCCTCGTACTCCTTGGTCAGCGCGGTGACGTCGCCGTCGTCCGTCGCGTCGACGGCGGCGACGAGGTCGTTGACGCCGTAGGTGTTGACGGAGACGCCGAAGCGCAGCTGGGCCTCGACCTTGTCGCCCTCGGTGACGGCCACGTCGCGCATGTTGTCGCCGAAGCGGGCGAGCTTGAGGCCGCCCAGTTCGGCGCGGCCGGCGGCGGCGCGGACCCAGCCGGCGATCCTGGCGGCGACGGCCGGGTCGGTGACGTGTCCGGCGACGGTCTTGCGGGGCACCCCGAGGCGGGACTGGATGTAGCCGAACTCGCGGTCGCCGTGGGCGGCCTGGTTCAGGTTCATGAAGTCCATGTCGATGGTCTGCCAGGGCAGGTCGACGTCGGCCTGGGTGTGCAGGTGGAGCAGGGGCTTGCGCAGGGCGTCGAGGCCGGCGATCCACATCTTCGCCGGGGAGAAGGTGTGCATCCAGGCGATCAGGCCGATGCAGTCGTCGGCGGAGTTCGCGTCCAGGCAGACCCGGCGGATCGCGCTCGCGTCGGTGAGGACGGGCTTCCAGACCACCTCGACCGGCACGGCGGAGTCCTGGTTCAGGGCGGCGGCGATCCGCTGGGACTGCTCGGCGACCTGGCGCAGCGTGTCCTCGCCGTACAGCCCTTGGCTGCCGGTCAGGAACCAGACCTGCCGGCCCTCCAGTGGCTTCTTCATGGGGTGGCTCCTCACCGGGCCTGGGGCTGGCCGTAGACGTTCTGGTAGCGGAAGTTGAGGCTGTCGATGTCGGCCTGGGCGATCGGCAGGGGCTCGCCCAGCTGACGGGAGATGTGCACGGTGCGGGCCACGTCCTCGCACATCACGGCGGCCTTGACGGCGGCCTTGGCGTCCTTGCCGATGGTGAACACGCCGTGGCTCTTCATCAGGACGGCGGGCGAGCGGTGGCCCTTGAGGGTGTCCACGATGCCGCGGCCGATCGAGTCGTCGCCGATCAGGGCGAACGGGCCGACCGGGATCTCGGCGCCGAACTCGTCGGCCATCGCGGTGAGGACGCAGGGGACGGCCTCGCCGCGGGCGGCCCAGGCGCAGGCGTAGGTGGAGTGGGTGTGCACCACTCCCCCGACCTCGGGCATGTGGCGGTAGACGTAGGCGTGCGCGGCGGTGTCGGAGGAGGGGGCGTGCTCGCCCTCCACGACGTTGCCGTCGAGGTCGCAGACGATCATGTTCTGCGGCGTCAGCTCGTCGTAGGAGACGCCGCTGGGCTTGATCACCAACAGGTCCTCGCCGGGGACGCGGGCGGAGACGTTGCCGGCGGTCCAGACGACCAGGCCGTAGCGGACCAGTTCCTGGTGGAGGTCGCTGACCTGGCGGCGGATGAGGTCAAGGGACGCGTTCACGAATCCTCGCTCGGGGTGGTGAGGGCGGCGTTGCGGATGTCGCGCAGGCGGTGCAGGAGCTTGTCGGCGCCGAGTCCGAAGTGGTCGTGCAGGGCGCGGTACTCGGCGAAGAGCAGGTCGTACGTGTCGGCGGCGGCCGGGTCGGGCTGGTAGGCGCCCCGGTGCACCCGGCCCATGGCCTCGGACGCGGTCCGGACGTCCGGGTACGCCCCGGCGGCGACGGCGGCGTGGATCGCCGAGCCGAGCGCGGGGCCCTGCTCGGACTCGGCGACCGAGACTGGGCGGCGCAGCACGTCGGCGTAGATCTGCATCAGCAGGGCGTTCTTCTTCAGCCCGCCGGTGACGATGAACTCGGTGACGGGCACGCCGCCCTGCTCCAGGGCCTCCACGATGACGCGGGTGCCGTAGGCGGTGGCCTCCAGCAGCGCCCGGTAGACCTCCTCGGGGCGGGTGGCGAGGGTGAGGCCGGCGATCACCCCGGAGAGGTGGTGGTCGACCAGGGTGGAGCGGTTGCCGTTCATCCAGTCGAGCGCCACCAGACCGTGCGCGCCGACGGGTTGGGCGGCGGCCTTGCGGGTCAGCAGCTGGTGCGGGTCCTCGCCGGTCTGCTCGGCTTCGGCCAGGTAGTCGGCGGGCAGGCCCTGGCGCAGCCACCAGGCGAAGATGTCGCCGACGGCGCTCTGGCCGGCCTCGTAGCCGTAGGAGCCCGCGACGATGCCGTCCTGGACCACGCCGCACATGCCGGGGACGTCGGCGAGGGTCGCGCCGTTGACCACGTGGCAGGTGGACGTGCCCATGATGGCGAGGAGCCGGCCGTTCTCGACGGCGCGGGCGGCCGGGGCGGCGACGTGGGCGTCGACGTTTCCGGCGGCGACCGCGATGCCCTCCGGGAGCCCGGTCCACTCGGCGGCCCGCGCGGTGAGCGGGCCGACCCGGGAGCCGAGCGGGGAGAGCGGGTGCTCCAGGCGGGTGCGGGCGAAGTCGGCGAAGTCCGGGTGGAGCGCGGCGAGGTAGTCCTCGCCCGGGTAGCTCCCGTCCTGGTGGATGCCCTTGTAGCCGGCGGTGCAGGTGTTGCGGCTCTCGGCGCCGGTGAGCTGCCAGACGATCCAGTCGGCGGCCTCGATCCAGCGGGCGGTCGCGGCGTAGACGGCCGGGTCCTCCTCCAGGACCTGCAGCGCCTTGGCGTACTGCCACTCGGCGGAGATCCGCCCGCCGTAGCGGGAGATCCACTTCTCGCCCCGGGCGTGGGCCAGGGCGTTGATCCGGTCCGCCTGGCCCTGGGCGGCGTGGTGCTTCCAGAGCTTGGGCCAGGCGTGCGGGCGGCTCGCCCACGCGGAGGTCTCGGCGAGCGGGGTGCCGTCGGCGAGCACCGGCAGGACGGTGCAGGCGGTGAAGTCGGTGGCGATCCCGATGACGTGCGCCGGGTCGACACCGGCGGCGGCGAGCGCGGCCGGGACGGCGGTGCGCAGCACCTCGCGCCAGTCGGCCGGGTGCTGGAGCGCCCAGTCGGGCGGCAGCGACCGCCCGCTGCCGGGCAGTTCGCGCTCGATCACGGCGTGCGGGTAGTCGTGGACGGCGGTGCCCAGCTCCTCGCCGTCCCGGACGCGGACCACCACGGCGCGGCCGGAAAGGGTGCCGAAGTCGACGCCGACGACGTACCGGTCCGGCTCGGGGGCGGCGACAGGGATCACGGTCACTTTCTCATCCTTCGTACGGGAGAGCTGTGTTGGCGCCTGTCGCCGGTGCGGTCGTCGGCCGGGGCAGGGCGGCGCGCACCGGCGACAGGCTTCGTTCCGCTACCTCTCCCTCTGAAGGGCGGAACGTGTAGCCGTCGGCCGGGCGACCCGGAAGCGGGATGACGGCGGCCCGGCCGACGGAGCGGAAGGGGCGTTGTTGTGAACGCTCAGGCAGATTGTTAGCGCTAACAAAGTGGCTGTCAAGGGATGTCGGCGAGGCCGGAGCCCGTACGAACGGAACCCGCCCGGGTCGGGGTTTCCGGAGGCGGGCGCGCCGCGGACCGGACCGGAGCGGCGCTACCGGTTCAGCGCCCGGCCGCCGGCCCGGCGCTGCGCCGCAGCACCAGCTCCGGGGAGATCTGCAGATGGGTCGGCGAGGACGTGGCCGCCTCCAGCTCCCCGACGAGCAGTTCCAGGGCCCGCCGGCCGAGTTCGCCGAAGTCCTGCCGCACGGTGGTCAGCGGCGGGATGAAGTAGGCCGCCTCCGGAATGTCGTCGAAGCCGACCACGCTGATCTCGTCCGGGACCGACCGGCCGGCCTCGTGCAGGGCCCGCAGCAGACCGAGGGCCATGTGGTCGTTCGCGCAGAACACGGCGGTGATCTCGGGCAGTTCGGCGATCCGCAGCCCCGCCTGGTAGCCCGAGCGGGCGCTCCAGTCGCCGCGCTCGACCTCGGGCACGGGGGCTCCGGCCGCCTCCAGCGTGGAGCGCCACCCCTCCTCCCGGTCCTGACTCTCCAGCCAGTTGACCGGTCCCGCCACGTGGTGCACGGTGCGGTGGCCCAGGTCGAGCAGATGCCTGGTGGCCTCTCCGGCGCCGTAGCGGTTGCCCACCGACACCATCGGCACCTGGGTCTGGTTGCCCGAACCCACCGCGACCAGCGGCACCGAGCTGGAGAGCCGGGCCACCGCGCTGACCGCGGAGATCTGCGGCGCGATCACCACGACGCCCTCCACGCCCTGGTCGCGCAGCCGGTCGACGGCCTCCTGGACCGAACGGCCGTCAAGCGAGCGCAGGCTGGTGACGCTGACGAAGTACCCGGCGCTGCGCGCGGCCTGCTCGATGCCGTCCAGCATCGACGCGGGGCCGTACAGGGTCGAGTCGAAGCTGACCACCCCGAGGGTCTGCGAGCGTCGGGTGACCAGCGCGCGGGCGGCGGAGTTGGGCCGGTAGTCGAGCTCCCGTATGGCCGCCAGCACCCGGTCCCGGGTGTCGGGCCGCACGTGCGGGGCGCCGTTGAGCACCCGGGACACCGTCTGGTGGGACACCCCCGCCAGTTTCGCCACGTCCGCCATCACGGGCTGGCGCGATTCCGTCCCGGTGCTATCGGTTCCCACTCGCAGTTCCCTCCTCGGCTGCGGACCACAGTACGCGACCTGGTCCGGGCCAATCCGTCACCCTCGGTTCGACCGGCGGCTTCTTCATACCAGCCGTGCGGGGCGCTCACATCTGCCGACATTGCCAAGTTAACGTTCACAGCCGCACCGCGAAGGTGAATACCGGGATCACCCGTGGGGCGACAGTGGCCGGTGGGCGGTCCGGCAGCCGGCGCGGCCGGCAGGTGCGCGCCCCGCTCGGGACGGCCGACGGGACACCGCGACCCAATGGTGATCCGACGCCTCTTGACGCCATCGTTGTGAGCGTTAACACTCATGTCACGCCAGGCCAGGGTGTCCGTAACCCCGATGCCCCACAGCCCCGAGGGACCACTCCCGGCCGGCCCCGCTCGACCGCTCCCAGCCCGCCCAGTCAGGGGACGCGCTGCGCCGGTCGCGGAACACCACTGGAGGAACTGTGCGGAAGATTTCGGCGGGCCTGGTCGCCGCCGGCCTGGTGCTCTCACTGGCGGCCTGCGGCCAGAGCGCCAACGGCGCCGGCGACGGCCCCGCCAAGGGGGACGCCAAGGGCGGTCTGGTCGGCATCGCGATGCCCACCAAGTCGTCCGAGCGCTGGATCAACGACGGCACCAACATGGTCAAGGAGTTCCAGGCCAAGGGCTACAAGACCGACCTGCAGTACGGCGACAACGTGGTGGAGAACCAGGTCTCCCAGGTGGAGAACATGATCACCAAGGGCGCCAAGCTCCTGGTGATCGCCGCCATCGACGGCGCCTCCCTCACCAACGTGCTGCAGAAGGCCGCCGACGCCCACATCCCGGTGATCTCCTACGACCGGCTGATCAAGGGCACCCCGAACGTCGACTACTACGCGACCTTCGACAACTACAAGGTCGGTGTCCTCCAGGGCGGTTACATCGCCGACAAGCTCGGGCTCAAGGACGGCAAGGGGCCGTTCAACATCGAGCTGTTCGCCGGCTCGCCGGACGACAACAACGCCACCTTCTTCTTCAACGGCGCCATGAGCGTCCTCAAGCCGTACATCGACGAGAAGAAGCTGGTCGTGCAGAGCGGCCAGACCGAGTTCAACCAGGTCGCCACGCTGCGCTGGGACGGCGGTGTCGCCCAGTCCCGGATGGACAACCTGCTGAGCAAGGCCTACACCTCCGCCCACGTCGACGCCGTGCTCTCGCCGTACGACGGCATCTCGATCGGCATCCTCTCCTCCCTCAAGGGCGTCGGCTACGGCACCGCCAAGTCGCTGCCCGTCGTCACGGGCCAGGACGGCGAGCTGGCCTCGGTGAAGTCGATCATCGCGGGCGAGCAGACCCAGACCGTCTACAAGGACACCCGCCAACTGGCCAAGGCCGCCGTCCAGATGGGTGACGCGGTGCTGACCGGCGGCAAGCCCGAGGTCAACGACACCAGCCAGTACAACAACGGCGTCAAGACCGTCCCGGCCCAGCTGCTCCAGCCGGTCAGCGTCGACAAGGACAACTACCAGAAGATCCTGGTCGACAGCGGCCAGTACACCGCGGACCAGCTCAAGTAGCCCGCGGGGCCCGACGGACGGGCCCTTGCCGAACCGGCGGTGCGGCGCCCCGAGACCGGCCCGCACCGCCCCGAACGATACGGACGCACACCCATGGCTGGACCCGTTCTCGAAATGCGGTCGATCAGCAAGTCGTTCCCCGGCGTCAAAGCACTCTCCGAGGTCAACCTGAGCGTCGCCGCCGGAGAGGTGCACGCCATCTGCGGCGAGAACGGTGCCGGCAAGTCCACCCTGATGAAGGTGCTCAGCGGTGTCTACCCGCACGGCACCTACGAGGGCGAGATCCTCTTCGAGGGCGAGCCCTGCCGGTTCAGGGACATCCGGGCCAGCGAGCAGCGCGGCATCGTCATCATCCACCAGGAACTGGCGCTGGTGCCGTACCTGTCCATCGCCGAGAACGTCTTCCTCGGCAACGAGCACGCCGCCCGGGGCATCATCAGCTGGCAGCGCACCCTCACCCACGCCGCCGAACTGCTCAGCCAGGTCGGCCTCGACGAGAATCCGCACACCCGGATCGCCGACCTCGGGGTGGGCAAGCAGCAGCTGGTCGAGATCGCCAAGGCGCTGGCCAAGAAGGTCAAGCTGCTCATCCTGGACGAGCCGACGGCCTCGCTGAACGACGAGGACAGCCGCAAGCTGCTCGACCTGATCCTCGAACTCAAGGCGCAGGGCATCTCCTGCATCATCATCTCGCACAAGCTGAACGAGATCGCCCGGGTCGCCGACTCCGTCACCATCCTGCGCGACGGGCGGACCATCGAGACCCTCGCGATCGGCCCCGAGGGCATCTCCGAGGACCGGATCATCCGCGGCATGGTCGGCCGCGACCTGGAGCACCGCTACCCGGAGCGCACCCCCGAGATCGGGGAGGTCGCCTTCGAGGTCGAGGACTGGAGCGTCCGGCACCCGCTCGACCAGCAGCGCATGGTGGTGGACGGCGCCTCGCTGAACGTGCGGCGCGGTGAGATCGTCGGCATCGCCGGACTGATGGGCGCCGGCCGCACGGAGCTCGCGATGAGCGTCTTCGGCCGCTCGTACGGGCGGTGGGCGTCCGGCCGGGTGCGGCTGCACGGCCGCGAGATCCGCACCCGGACGGTGCCCGAGGCGATCGGGCACGGCCTCGCCTACGTCACCGAGGACCGCAAGCACCTCGGGCTGAACCTCATCGACGACATCAGCCGGAACATCTCGCTGAGCGCGCTCGGCAAGGTCGCCCGGTACGGCCGAGTCGACCGGCACGAGGAGGCCAAGGTCGCCGAGTCCTTCCGGCGGACCATGAACATCAAGGCCCCGACGGTGTTCACCCGGACCGGCACGCTCAGCGGCGGCAACCAGCAGAAGGTCGTCCTCAGCAAGTGGATCTTCGCCGAGCCGGAGGTGCTGATCCTCGACGAGCCCACCCGCGGCATCGACATCGGCGCCAAGGCGGAGATCTACACGGTCATCGCCGAGCTGGCCGCGCAGGGCAAGGCGGTACTCGTCATCTCGTCCGAACTCCCCGAACTCCTGGGGCTGTGCGACCGGATCTACACCATGGCCGAAGGCCGGATCACCGGCGAGGTCGCCCGTGCCGACGCCACCCAGGAATCCCTCATGCGGCTCATGACCATGAGCGCCGCATCCAGCAACGAGCAGGTGTGAGGCATGGCCCAGACCGACATCATCCCGGATTCGTCCCCGAAGGCGCCGCAGACCGGCCCGAGCCCCTCCATCGGCTCCGCCCTGGCCGGCGCGCTGCGCGGCAACGTGCGCCAGTACGGCATGCTGGTCGCGCTCGCGCTGATCGTCCTGCTGTTCCAGATCTGGACGGACGGCATCCTCCTCCAGCCGCTCAACATCACCAACCTGATCCAGCAGAACGGCTACATCCTGATCCTGGCGATCGGGATGATGATCGTCATCATCGCCGGGCACATCGACCTCTCGGTCGGCTCCCTGGCCGCCTTCGTCGGGGCCGCCGCCGCGGTGATGATGGTCAAGCAGCACCTGCCGTGGCCCGTGGTGGTGCTGGCCGCGCTGGTGGTCGGCGCCCTCGCCGGCGCCTGGCAGGGCTTCTGGATCGCCTACCTCGGGATCCCGTCCTTCATCGTCACCCTGGCGGGCATGCTGCTGTTCCGCGGCGGCACCCAGATCCTGCTCCAGGGCCAGTCGGTCGCGCCGTTCCCCAAGGGCTTCCAGAGCATCAGCAGCGGCTTCCTCCCCGAGGTCGGACCGCACACCGACTACCACAACCTCACCCTGCTGCTGGGCCTCGCGGTGCTGGCCGTCGCGGTCCTCCAGGAGCTGCGCGGGCGGCGCCAGACCGCCTCGTACGGGATGGAGCCGCTCCCGCTCGGGCTGTTCCTGGCCAAGCTCGCCGTGATCACGGCGGCCGTGGTCGCGTTCACCCTGCTGCTGGCCAGCTACCACGGCGTCCCGATCGTCCTGCTGATCCTCGGCGCCCTGCTGGTCGGCTTCGGCTACCTGATGCGCAACTCGATCATCGGACGGCACACCTACGCCATCGGCGGCAACGAGGCCGCGGCCAAGCTGTCCGGGGTGAAGAGCAAGCGGGTCGTCTTCCTCGCCTTCACCAACATGGGCGTCCTCGCGGCGCTCGCCGGACTGGTCTTCGCCGCGCGCCTCAACGCCGGTACCCCGCAGGCCGGCATCAACTTCGAACTGGAGGCCATCGCCGCCGCCTTCATCGGCGGCGCCTCCGCCAGCGGCGGCGTGGGCACCGTCCTCGGCGCCATCATCGGCGGCCTGGTGCTCGGCGTGCTGAACAACGGCATGTCGCTGGTCGGCGTCGGCACCGACTACCAGCAGGTCATCAAGGGCCTGGTGCTGCTCGCGGCCGTCGGCTTCGACGTCTACAACAAGCGCCGCGCCGGTTCCTGACCGGCCGGGCTCGGGCCGGTCCGGGAACGCGGGCGGGGCCGGGGTGGTGAGATGCGCTCACCGCCCCGGCCCCGCCCGTCCGGCTGTCCGGCTGTCCGCAGGCACGGACCACCGGACGGCACGCTCGCACGCCGCAGGACGGCCTCCGGTCAGACCGCCGCGGCCGGGAGCCCGACCAACTCGGCGGAGCCGCTGCGGTTGTGGCGCTCCTGCCACAGGTCCAGGGCGCTGCGGCAGGCGTGGTCGAGGTGGCGCAGGCCGGAGAGGTCGAGCCTGACCGGGCGGTCCGCGGGCAGCTCCTCCAGGGATTCCAGGGTCTCCAGCAGCCGGGGCAGCCGGAGGAAGGTGGCGTTCCCGTGCAGGGTCACCCGGACGGCGCCGTCGCCCGGATCGGTGACGGCGATCTGCAGGTGCGAGGTGTCCCAGGCGCTCTTGAGCACCGCGAGGAGCAGGCCGAGCAGCACGCCCTCCAGCAGGTTGGTCACCACGATGGCCAGCGCGGTGACCGCCAGGATCACCGCCTCCCCGCGGTCGGCCCGCCACAGCGGGCGCAGCGTGCGGAGCGGGACCAGCTTGGCGCCGGCGTGCACCAGCACCCCGGCCAGGGCGGCGAGCGGGATGGCGGAGAGCGCGGCCGGGAACAGCGCGGCGAAGAGCAGCAGCCACACTCCGTGCAGCACCCGGGAGGCCTTGGTGCGGGCGCCGGCCTGCACGTTGGCGGCGCTGCGCACGATCACGGCGGTCATCGGGAGCGCGCCGAGGAGCCCGCAGACGGTGTTGCCGACGCCCTGGGCGAGCAGTTCGCGGTCGTAGTCCGTCCGCGGGCCGTCGTGCAGGCGGTCGACGGCCGCGGCGCTGAACAGGCTCTCGGCGGAGGCGATCAGCGCGAACGCGAGCGCCGTACCGAGGACGCCGACGCTGCCGAGCGCCGCGAGGTCGGAGGCGCCGGGCAGGTGGACCACCCCGGCGAGGCCGGCCACCCGGACCCGGGCCACGGGGAGGTCGAACAGGGCGGTGGCGGCCGTCGCGGCGGCGACGGCGGCGAGCGGTGCGGGCACCGTCCGGACCTTCGCGGGCAGCCGCGGCCAGAGCAGCAGCACCGCCACCGTCCCGGCGCCGATCGCCACGGCGGCGAGGGCGTGCGGGCTCCCGGCGACGTCGGCGGCCAGGCCCGGGAGGCCGGCCAGTTTGGCCAGGCCGTCGGCCGGCGCCTTGGCGTCGGCCAGGGCGTAGAGCTGGCCGGCGATCAGGACGAGGCCGATCCCGGCGAGCATCCCCTGGACGACGGAGACGGATATCGCCCGGAACAGCCGGCCGAGCCGGGCCGCGCCCATGGCGAGTTGGAGCAGGCCGGCCACGGCGGTGATGACGCCGAGGGCGGCGAGGCCGTGTTCCTGGACGGCGGCGAAGACCAGCACGGTCAGACCGGCGGCGGGGCCGGACACCTGGAGGCTGCTGCCGGGCATCAGCCCGGTCAGCACGCCGCCCACGATGCCGGTGACCAGGCCGAGTTCGGCCGGCACGCCGGAGGCGACGGCGACGCCCACGCACAGCGGGAGCGCGACCAGGAAGACGACGACGGAAGCGGGGAGGTCAGAGCGCAGAGTGCTCAGCCGAAGGGCGGGACGACGGGTCATCGGGTCCTCGGGAGAGTAGCGGTGCGGACGGTGTCGGTCCGGGGGTCGGTGGCGGCGCCGCGGCGCGCGGGGCGGGGTGTCCGCGCCCACCGGCGGCGGCACCCCGGTTCGCTGCGGCTTCACAGCGGCAGGAAGAGCCCGGCGTCGGGCCGGTGGGCGAGCACCAGCCCGGTGTGGATCTCGTAGAACCAGCCGTGCAGCCGGATCGCGCCCTCCTCCAGCCGCCGGGCCACGGCCGGGTAGCCGCGCAGCCGGTCCAGCTGGGCCAGGACGTGGCGCTGCACCGGCCCGGCGACCGTCGGGTCGAACACGTCCGGCCCGTCCGCGCCGAGTTCGGCCGGGTCGGCCTGGCGCAGCCAGGCACGGACGGCGGGGACGACGCTGAGGTCCTCGCCGCGGACCACGGCGCCGACGGCACCGCAGTGCGAATGGCCGCAGACCACGATGTCGCGGACGCCGAGCACCTCGACGGCGTACTCGATGGTGGCGGTCTCGCCCGAGGCGCGGTCGGCCCGGTAGGCGGGGACGATGTTGCCCGCGGTGCGGAGCTCGAAGAGGTCGCCGGGGTCGGCGTTGGTGATCAGGGCGGGCACCACGCGCGAGTCCGAGCAGGTGATGAAGAGGGCCTGGGGTGCCTGGCCGGCGGCGAGGCCGGTGAGTTCCCGGCCGGTGTCGCCGGCGCGCTGCGGAAAGGCGCGGGCCCGGTCGATGAGCGGATCCATGGGGTGTGCCTCCTTCGTGGCCCCGGCGGTTACGGCCGGAGGGGCGATGGTCGGGGCGGTGCCTCGGAACGGTGCCTCGGAACGGTGCGTCGGAACGACGGCCGCGGCACGCCACTGGGCCGCGTCGTCGTCGGTGCCGTCGCGGCAACCTGATGACGCGTCAAGAATGAGTAAAGCACGGCCATGGAGAGAGTAAAGACGCATTCCGGGCGCAATATGGGTCGATCTCGTTAACATCCTGTTGCCTCGAACGGCCTGGAGCCTTCCGCTCCGGAAAGCCGCCACCGGTCGCGCGCCCGCGGCCCCCGGTCCGGTCGAAGGGCTTCCGGACGGGCGGCAACCTCCACCGCGACGGCGGCAACTGACGGGCGACACCGTGGGCGGGCGGCCGAGCCGTCACGCCCCCGCCCGCGGTCCGGCCCGAAAAACCCGCGCCGGACCGGCAACCTTTCCCGCTCCGGCGGCCACTGAGTGGTGCGACGCCGACTCGATCTACCGAACTGGATGGGCATGAGGGCAACGAAGCACGCCGACCCGCGGGCGCGGCGGAGGCAGGGACTGGTCGTGGGGATTCCGGTGGCACTGGGGGCCGTCGGGGTGCTGGTGTGCCTGGTTCTCGCGCTCCTCCCGGGGAACGGGGGCGGTCCCGGCACCGACGCCGCGCGACCGGCCGCCGCCGCCGTCGCGGCCACCGAGGCGAGCACGCCACCCGGATCCGGCGACACCCCGGCCCCTGCCGCGCCCTCGGCGCCGCCGTCGTCGGCCGCCGCCCCCTCGCCCTCGGCCGCCGGCTCGTCCCCGTCGGCCGCACCGACGCCCACGCCCGCCCCCACGGCGCGGCCGTCGGCCACCACCGCCGTCCCCTCGCCCCCGGCCGCCACCGGCAGCGCCCGCGCGGTGCCGTCCACCGCTTCCCTGGCCGGGCGGATCAAGCCGGGCACGAGCTACCCCGGCGTCGCCACCTCCTACGACGCGGCCGACGGCAACGGCGCCTGCTCGTTCGGCCCGTCCGGCGACCTCATGGTCGCGGCGATGAACCACACCGACTACGAGACGTCCGCTGCCTGCGGGGCGTACGTGCTGGTCCGCGCCGCAGGCGGGGCGAGCATCACGGTGCGGATCGTCAACGAGTGCCCGCTGCCCTGCGCGCCCGGGCAGCTCGACCTGAGCCACGAGGCCTTCGGCAGGCTCGCCGAACTCTCGGTGGGCCGGCTCCCGATCACCTGGACGCTGCTGAGCCCCGGCTCGGCGCCGGACACCATGTCGGTCCGGTACAAGACGGGGTCCACCCAGTGGTGGTGCGGGATCCAGGTGATCGGCCACCGGAACCCGGTGGCCGCGCTGGAGGTCCGGACCGGCGGCGGCTGGCGGCGGTTGTCGCGCACCGACTACAACTACTTCCTCTCCCCCGACGGCGGCGGGTGCGGCGCAACCCTCAGGGTCACCGACGTCTACGGGGAGCAGCTGACCGTCGACGGGATCGCGGTGAAGCCGGACGTCGTCCAGCCGACCCCCGTCCAGTTCACCCGGCATTGACCGCGCCGCCCGCCCGTCGGTCGTCGACCGTGCCCCTCCAGGCCGGGCCCCGCCCCGCCCGGGAGCCGGGCACTGCTAGGCTCACACCGATTGTTAACGTTCACAATGCAAGGAGAGGGCGACCGGGGGACATGCTCCTCGATGACACCTCCGCGGAATTCCATGACTTCTTCGAGCGTCACCACGCCGAACTCGCCCGTCTCGCCCACCTCCTGACCGGCGGGGCGGACGCTGCCGACGACCTCGCCGCGGACGCCCTCGTCGCCCTGTGGCAGCGCTGGGACCGGGTCCGCGCGGCCGACCACCCGATCGCCTACGCCCGCGGGGTGGTCGCCAACATGGCCCGGGAGCGGATCCGCAGCGCGGTCCGCGAACGGCGCCGGATCCTGCTGTTCTGGACCCGCAGCCCCGACCGGACCGACGGACCGGACGTCGCGGCCGTGCTGGACGTCCGTGCGGCGCTCGCCCGGCTGCCGTTCCGCAAGCGGGCGTGCGTGGTGCTGCGGCACGCCTTCGACCTCTCGGAGAAGGACACCGCCGCGGCACTGGGCATATCGGTCGGTACGGTGAAGAGCCAGACCTCGAAGGGGATGGCCGAGTTGGAGAGAGCGCTCGGCGCGGGATCGGTCGGCGAACTGACGGCAGGGAGGAGGAACCGGTGAACGAGCACATCGCCCGGCAGCTGCGCGAGGCCGCCGAGGCCCACCAGCCCGACCGCGCCCGGATGCTGGCCCGCGTGCAGCGCGGCACGGCCGGTCCCGCCGTCCGCCACCGCGCCCGGTCGGGCCTGCGGTCGTGGCCGAGGGTCGCGCTCGCGGGCCTCGCCGCCGCCGGCGCCCTGGCCACCGGCGGACTCGCCGTGGCCGGCATCGGCTCCTGGACCCCGCAGCCGTCGGACCCCGCCACCACCGCACCGGCCGACCCCTCGCCGACGCCCACGCCGACGCCGACGCCGACCCGGTCCGCTCCCCCGCCCGCCGCCCCGGCACCGGCGCCCGCGACCACCGCGCCGCCCGTCGGCACCCCGAGCAGCCCCCGACCGACCCCGTCGGCGACCGCCCGGGCCCAGAACGGTCCGCTCTGGTCGGAGGGGTCGATCGACCCGCACAGCACCGTCTACTGGGCCCAGAGCAACCTCACCCTCAGGACCACCCAGCCGCTCACCTCGCTCACCGTCGAACTGCGCGTCGCGCAGACCGGCGACGTGCGCGACACCGGCAACTGGCGGACCCTGCCGGTCGACGACTTCACCGTCACCGTCCAGGAGACCGGTGGCGCGCTGGTCTACCGCTGGGTGCTCAAACCGGGCCGTACCGTTCCGCCCGGGCAGCACGAGTTCGCCGGCCAGTACAACCACGCCACCGGCGTGCGCGGTTCGGCGAACGACGGCTACCGCGTGGACGCCCAGTCCGCGGGCGGCTCCGCATCGGTCTGGGGAGGCTTCTCCCCGGGCCGCTGACGGGACGGTCGGCTACTGCCGAAGGGGCGGTCGACTTCTGCCGAAAGGGTGGTCGGCTTCCGCGGAAGCGGTCCGGGTGGATGCTCGCCCGGGCCGCTTCCGCCCGGACACGCACTCACACCGTCTCGTCCGCGGACACGACGGGGTGCCCGCTCGGTTGAACGGGCACCCCGGTCCGGGTTCGGATCGTCCGCGGCGAGGCGGCCGCCGACCCGGCCATCGCCTTGGACCTGGTCGGTCTCGGCGTCAGCAGCCCGCCGAACGCCGCCACCGCGCGCGACCTGGTCCGGTCGCGCCTGGCAGGGCGCGGCGAGGGGCGGCCGCCCGCGACTGGGTGACGGGCGGCCAGGACGTTCCACGACACGTGCTTCACCAGTGGGAGCGCTCCCACTGTGCGGGATCGCCGTGAGCCGGTCAAGAGGCGCGACGCGTCCGGCGCCTCTTCGCACGAATCCCGGCAACTCCCCTTTTCCTCGGCGGCAGTTGGCGCTACGGTCGGTGGCCACCAGTGGGAGCGGTTCCATCAGTCGGCGCGCCGGTAGCGGCGTGTCCTCGCTGCAAGGAGTCGCTCATGCGGCACCCCCCACCCCTCACAGCGCTGCTGGGCGGCGCGGTCCTCACCCTGGTGAGTGCCGTGTCCGCCGCGGCGGGTGCGGGCCCGGTCACCGCCGATCCGCCCGCTTGCTCCGTGGCCTACGCCACGGTCAACCAGTGGGACGGCGGCTTCCAGGCATCCGTCGCCATCACCAACAACGGTGCACCGACCAGCGGTTGGAGCCTCGGCTTCGACTTCGCCGGCGGCCAGCACCTCACCCAGGGCTGGAGCGCCAGCTGGTCCCAGTCCGGTAGCAGGGTCACCGCCGTCAACGAGAGCTGGAACGGCTCGCTCGGCACCGGCGCGAGCGTCACCATCGGCTTCACCGGCTCCTGGTCCGGCGGCAACCCCGCGCCGACCGCGTTCACCCTCAACGGCCTGGCCTGCTCCGCCGGTTCGGGCCCGTCCCCCAGCCCGACCGGCACCCCGACCCCGACCCCGACCGGATCCCCCACCACCACACCCACCCCGCCCGTCGGCGCGCCCGTGCTCGGCGTCAGCGGCAACCGGCTGACCGACCCGGGCGGCACCACCCGCCGGCTGCTCGGCGTCAACCGCTCCGGCGGCGAGTTCATGTGCGTCCAGGGCCACGGCATCTTCGACGGACCGGTGGACGACGCGGCCGTCCAGTCCATCGCGGACTGGCGGGCCAACACCGTCCGCATCCCGCTCAACGAGGAGTGCTGGCTCGGCCTGGACAACATCCGGCCCGAGTACCGGGGCACCGCGTACACCGACGCCGTCAAGGCACTGGTGGCCCGCGTCCTCGCGCACGGGATGACCCCCGTGGTCGAACTCCACTGGACGTACGGCCAGTACACCGGCAACTCGGCGGGCTGCCCGGACGTGCACGCCTCCTGCCAGAAGCCGATGCCGGACGCCCGCTACGCCCCGGCCTTCTGGACCTCGGTGGCGAACACCTTCAAGGACGACCGCCGGGTGGTCTTCGACCTGTTCAACGAGCCCTACCCGGACCGGGCCACCGGCACCACCGAGCAGGCCTGGGCCTGCTGGCGCGACGGCGGCAGCTGCCCGGGCATCGGCTACGAGGTGGCCGGCATGCAGGACCTGGTGGACGCCGTCCGCGCCACCGGCTCGCGCAACGTCGTGCTCGTCGCCGGGATCGCCTACGCGAACGACCTGAGCGGCTGGCTCGCCCACGCACCCTCGGACCCGACCGGCGATCTGGCCGCCGCCTGGCACGTCTACAACTTCAACTCCTGTGCCAACGAATCATGTTGGACATCCACCCTGGCCCCGGTCGCCGCCCGCGTCCCGCTCGTGGCGGGCGAGATCGGCGAGAACACCTGCGGGCACGCGTTCGTCGACCGCGTCATGAAGTGGTCCGACGACCGCGGGCTCTCCTACCTGGGCTGGACCTGGAACACCTGGGACTGCTCCTCCGGTCCCGCCCTGATCAGCGCGTACGACGGCACCCCCACCGCCTTCGGCCTCGGACTGCGCGACCACCTTCGCGCCCTCGACGGACACTGAAAGGGACCCCCACCATGAGCCGCACCACCCACCCCGGCCTCAACCGGTTGCGCAGCAGCCGGACCGCCCTGCTCGCCGCCCTCGGCCTGCTGACCGCGACCGGCGCCACCGCCACCGTGCTGTCCACCTCGGCGGGCGCCGCCTCGGCCGGCTGCCGGATCGACTACCAGGTGTCCAACCAGTGGGACACCGGTTTCGGCGCCAACGTCACCGTCACCAACACCGGTGACCCGCTGAGCTCCTGGACCCTGGAGTGGACCTTCGCCGGCAACCAGCAGGTCACCCAGGGCTGGAACGCGGCCATCGGCCAGTCCGGCGCCGCCGTCACCGCCCGCAACCTCTCGTACAACGGCAGCCTGGCGACCGGCGGTTCCACCTCCTTCGGCTTCAACGGCTCCTACAGCGGCGCCAACCCCGTGCCCACCGCCTTCAAGCTCAACGGCGTGGCCTGCAACGGCTCCACCACGACGCCCACGCCCACCCCCACCGGCACGCCCACCGGCACGCCCACCGCCTCCCCGACCGGTACGCCGACCACCCCGGCCGGCACCCGCGTCGACAACCCGTACGCCGGCGCGAAGGTCTACGTGAACCCCGAGTGGTCCGCGCACGCCGCCGCCGAGCCCGGCGGCGCCAAGGTCGCCGGCCAGCCCACCGGCATCTGGCTGGACCGGATCGCCGCGATCGCCGGCGCCAACGGCAGGATGGGGCTGCGCGCCCACCTCGACGAGGCGCTGCGCCAGAAGGGCGGCGGCGAGCTCGTCGTCCAGCTGGTGGTCTACGACCTGCCCGGCCGGGACTGCGCCGCGCTCTCCTCCAACGGCGAGCTCGGCCCGACCGAGATCGACCGGTACAAGAAGGAGTTCATCGACCCGATCGCGGCCATCCTCGCCGACCCCAAGTACGCGGGCCTGCGGATCGTCACCACGGTCGAGCTCGACTCGCTGCCGAACCTCGTCACCAACACCACGCCGCGGGCCACCGCCACTCCCGCCTGCGACGTGATGAAGGCCAACGGCAACTACATCACGGGCATCGGCTACGCGCTCAAGAAGCTGGGCGCCATCCCCAACGTGTACAACTACGCCGACGCCGGGCACCACGGCTGGCTCGGCTGGGACGACAACCTCGGTCCGTCCGCCGAGCTGTTCAAGCAGGCGGCGACCGCCGAGGGCTCCACCGTCGCCAACGTCCACGGCTTCATCGTCAACACCGCGAACTACAGCGCGCTCAAGGAGGACAACTTCACCGTCGACGACAGCGTCAACGGCACCTCCGTCCGCCAGTCCAAGTGGGTCGACTGGAACCGCTACGTCGACGAGCTCTCCTACGCGCAGGCGCTGCGGAGCAAGCTGGTCTCGCTGGGCTTCGACTCCAGGCTCGGCATGCTGATCGACACCTCGCGCAACGGCTGGGGCGGCGCCGCCCGTCCGGCCGGGCCCGGGCCGAAGACCACCGTCGACGCGTACGTCGACGGCGGGCGCTACGACCGGCGGCTGAACACCGGCAACTGGTGCAACCAGGCGGGCGCGGGCCTCGGCGAACGGCCGCAGGCCGCCCCGGCCCCGGGGATCGACGCCTACGTCTGGATGAAGCCCCCGGGCGAGTCGGACGGGGCCAGCAAGCTGATCCCGAACAACGACGGCAAGGGCTTCGACGGGATGTGCGACCCGGCGTACACCGGCAACCCGAGGAACAACAACCACATGTCCGGTGCGCTGCCGGACGCGCCGCTGTCCGGCGAGTGGTTCTCCGCCCAGTTCCAGGAGCTGCTGAAGAACGCCCATCCGGCGCTGTGACGCGGCGTTGAACGCCCCGGCCGTCCGGAGCCGCGCCTGGCTCCGGACGGTCGCCGGTCAGGAGGACCGCCGGTCAGGAGGACTGCCGCACCACCAGCTCCGTCGGCAGCACCAGGCGGGACGGCTCCGCGTCCTCCCCGGCGATCTGCCGCAGCAGGAGCCCGGCCATCGTGCGGCCCATCCGCTCGATCGGCTGGCGGACGGTGGTCAGCGGCGGGTCGAGGTGGCGGGCCACCGGCGAGTCGTCGACGCCCACCAGCGCGACATCGCCCGGCACCTCCAGGCCCCTGGCCCGCAGGACGGCGAGGGCCCCGACCGCCATCAGGTCGGAGGCGGCGAACACCGCGTCCAGGTCGGGGCGGCGCTCCAGCAGTTCGCGCATCGCCCGGCGGCCGCCGTCCTCCGTGAAGTCCCCGGTGGCGACGAGCCGTTCGTCCTCCGGCAGTCCGGCCGCCGCCAGCCCCTCGCGGTAGCCGGCCAACCGGCCCTCGGCCGCGTCCATGTCGAGCGGACCGGTGATGGTGGCGATGCGGCGCCGCCCGCGCCCGGCCAGGTGGTCCACGGCCGACCGGCCGGCCCCCACGTTGTCGGAGTCCACGTACGCCACCGGTTCCCGCGGCGAGCGGCGCCCGTTCAGCACCACCGGCAGGCCCAGCGCGCGCACCTGGTCCGGCAGCGGGTCGTCCCGGTGGACGGACACCAGCAGCACACCGTCCACCCGCTGGGCCGCGAGGTACTGCTCGAAGCGCTGCCGCTCCTGCTCGGTGCGGATCAGCGTGAGCAGCAACTGCTTGTCGGACGCCGCGAGTTCGGCGCTCACCCCGCGGATGATGTCCAGGAAGTACGGCTCCGCGAACAGCCGCGCCTCGGTCTCCGGCACGACCAGCGCGACCGCGTCGGTCCGGCTGCCGGCCAGGGCCCGGGCCGCCCGGTTGGGCACGTAGCCGAGCTCCGCGACGGCCCGGTCGACCGCCTCCTTCGCCTGCTCGCTGACCCGCGACGAGCCGTTGATCACCCGGGACACCGTGCCGCGCCCGACCCCGGCCCTGGCCGCGACCTCCTCCAGGGTCGGCCTTCCGGTCTGCCGTCCGCCCACCGCCCACCCGCCTTCCGTCGCCACCATCGGTCTCGCGCCCTCCTGGCAGGCGATCGTAGGTCACCAGGGTGGAGCACCGCCACGGACCGTCCGGACCGGGTGGGCGCCGACCCCGCGCGCGGCCGGCCGATCGGCAGCCACTCCCGGGCAGTTCGGCTTCTTCCCTTGACACCGGATCAGCTGAGGCAGGAACCTTCGGACAGGACGTGGGAGCGCTCCCACACCTCCTTCCGGGAGCCGCCACCGGTGGGCCCCGGCAGCGCCCACCCCCGGACCGGCGGTTTCCTCCGCAACACCCTGGACAACACCTTCACCGTCAGCGTGGTCTCCACCCACCCCCGAACGCCGAACCCCTCACCGTTGGAGCGATCCGTGCCCGTGCCCCCCTCCCGTCCCCACCCGACCTCCACCGCCCCGCCCCGGTTCCCGGCCGGGTTCCTCTGGGGCGCGGCCACCTCCGCCTACCAGGTGGAGGGCGCCACCGCCGAGGACGGCCGCACCGCCTCGATCTGGGACACCTTCTGCCGCACCCCCGGCAAGGTCTTCCAGGACCACACCGGCGAGGTCGCGGTCGACCACTACCACCGCTTCCGCGAGGACGTCCGGCTGATGGCCGGGCTCGGGCTGACCGCCTACCGCTTCTCCGTCTCCTGGCCGCGCGTCCAGCCCACCGGCCACGGCCCGGCCGTCCAGCAGGGCCTGGACTTCTACCGCCGCCTCACCGACGAGCTGCTCTCCGCCGGGATCACCCCCGTCGTCACGCTCTACCACTGGGACCTCCCGCAGGAGCTGGAGTCGGCGGGCGGCTGGCCCGAGCGCACCACCGCCGAGCGGTTCGCCGAGTACGCCGGGCTGGTGGGCGAGGCACTCGGCGACCGGATCGGCCACTGGACCACCCTCAACGAACCCTGGTGCAGCGCCTTCCTCGGCTACGGCTCCGGCGTCCACGCCCCCGGCCGCACCGACCCGGTGGCCGCCCTGCGCGCCGCCCACCACCTCAACCTCGGCCACGGCCTGGCCGTCACCGCGCTGCGCGGTGTGCTGCCCGCCGACGCGCAGCTGTCCGTCTCGCTCAACCTGCACGCGCTGCGCCCGCTCACCCCGTCGGCCGACGACCGGGACGCCGTGCGCCGGATCGACGCCGTCGGCAACCGGGTCTTCCTCGGCCCGATGCTGGAGGGCGCCTACCCGGAGGACCTGCTGGCCGACACCGCCCACCTCACCGACTGGTCCTTCGTCCGGGCCGGCGACGAGAAGGAGATCCACCAGCCGGTGGACTGGCTGGGCGTCAACTACTACACGCCCACCGTCGTCTCCGCGACCCCCGAGGGCACCGCCCCCGCCCGCGCGGACGGCCACGGCGGCGGCACCGCCTCGCCCTGGCCGGGCGCGGACCGGGTCGGCTTCCACCCGGCACCGGGCGAGCGGACCGCGATGGACTGGGCCGTCGACCCCTCCGGCCTGTACGAGCTGCTGACCGGCCTCGCCCGCCGGTACCCCGACCTGCCGCTGGTGGTCACCGAGAACGGCGCCGCCTACCAGGACGAGGTCGGCGAGGACGGCACGGTCCACGACCCGGAACGCGCCGCCTACCTCCACGCCCATCTGGCGGCGATCCACCGCGCGACCGCGGACGGCGCGGACGTGCGCGGCTACTTCGCCTGGTCCCTGCTGGACAACTTCGAGTGGGCGTACGGCTACGCCAAGCGCTTCGGCCTCGTCCACGTCGACTACCCGACCCAGACCCGCACCCCCAAGACCAGCGCCCACTGGTACGCCCGGGTGGCCCGGACCGGCGAGCTGCGCCCACCGGCCGAGGGGTAGCCCTCCGGACCGGCGCAGGCCCCCGTCCGCACGGGACGCGGGGCCTGCGCCGGGGCCGCTACCGGGCGCCCGGCTCGGGGACCGGGACGATCCGCTCGAAGAAGTACTCGTGCTTGAGGAAGGAGACGTCGTACTCGTGACCCGGGTACGGCGGGATCAGCTGCGCGGCCTGGAACAGCCGCCAGCCGTCCAGCAGCGCCTCCACCCCGCTCCCGTACGGCGGTTCGTCGCTGTCGCCGGTCGTCGGCGAGGTGCGGCCGGTGCCGTCGTAGCGCGTCCAGCCGACCACCTCCGAGTCCAGCCGGGAGTCGGCCAGGTACAGCACCAGCACCTGCTGGCGCGGTACGGCGGCCTCGCCGGTCCGTGCGGTCCGTGCGGTCGAGGTCGTCGCGGCCGTCGTAGTCGTCATGCCGCCGTCTCCTTCGGGCGGTTGGAGACCCTGGTCACCCAGTGGTCGAGGTCGTAGCCCGGGTCGCCGGTCAGCTCCCGCCACAGCAGGATGCGGTTGTACCGCTCCAGCCGGCCGGTCGCCCACTCGTACCAGGGGAAGACCGCGTCCAACTCGGTTTTCACCCGCGGGTCGTGGAGGTCGGAGGTGTCCCAGAGCAGTCGCTGGCGGACCCTCGGATTGAAGCGGATCTTGAACATGTAGCGGACGGTGTCGCTGTCGTTGCGCCGGCCGCCGTGCCAGAGTCCGTGGTGCAGAAACACCACCGTCCCCGCGGGGCAGACCAGGCGGTCCTGGCCGCGCAGGTTCTGGTAGCGGCCGGTGTCGGACTCGTTGGTCCGCCGCAGGTGGCTGCCCGGCACACTGAGCGTTCCGCCCATCTCCAGCGTCACGTCCTGCGGGTAGTACATCAGCTGCACGTCGAACGCGTCCGGCCGGACGTCGATGATCGCGTCCGCGTGCAGCGGCTGCGCCGAGCCGCCGTGCGGCTCGCGGATGTGCACCGCGTGGTGGTCGACCCACGGCTCCGGTCCGACCAGGCTGTCCAACGCGCCCGCCACCTGCGGCAGTTCCAGCAGGCGACGGACGAACGAACCCTCCGCGTACGCCTCGGGCACCGGCGTTCCGTACGGCACGTCCGGCAGGCCCGCAGCCAGGACCGCGAGGCCCTCGGCGTTCATCTCCGCCGGGACCACGGCGTCCAGCCGCAGCGACCCCCGTGCCACGAAGCGCGCCATGCGCACCGACGACAGCAGTTCTCCCGTTTTCTCCATGGCCGCCACGCTAGGTCCGGCCGGCGCACCACCGCGTGGGCCGGGTTCACCCTCCGGTGGTCCGTTTTCACCGTCCTCCGCGCGTGGTAGAACTCGTGGCCATGCGCACAGTCCTCGCCCGGCTCGACGAGCCACCGACCCTCGCCGGCGTCGGCATCGGCGTGCACGGACCGGCCGGCCACGTGGACGTGTTCTCGCTGCCGGACCTCTGGCAACTCCATCTCTACGACTACCACGCCGACCTGACGGTGGACGGCGCCCCGTACAGCATCCGTCCCGGCCGGGTCAGCCTGGTACCGCCCGGCTCCGACGTCCGTTACCGCTACCGGGGCCGCTCCGAGCACTTCTACGTCCACCTGCGCCTCGGCACCGCCGGCACCCCGCACCGGATCCCCGTCATCCAGCCCGCCGGGCCCGAACTCGACCCGCTCACCGCCCGGTTCCGTCAGGCGCTCGCCGCCTGGCCGCGCACGCCCGCCCGGGCCGCCGCCGAGATCTGGTCCGCGCTGTGGCGGATCGCCGTGCTCGCCCCTCCCGGCGAGCCCGGCACCCCGGCCGTCCACCCTTCGGTCGCCTCCGCCACCGCCCTGATCGAGGCCCGACTCGCCGAACCCCTCACCGTGCCCGAGATCGCGCGCGCCGCCGGCGTCTCGCACAACCACCTCACCCGGCTGTTCCGCGCCGCCACCGGCGAAACCGTCGTCGGCTACATCCGCGCCCGCCGGATGGAACGCGCCCGCCACTTCCTGCGCGCCACGACGCTCTCCATCCCCGCGATCGCCGCCTCCGTGGGCATCCCCGACCTGCACGCCTTCAACAAGGCCTGCCGGCGCGAACTCGGCGCCTCCCCCCGCGCCGTCCGCACGGCCCGGAGCCGTCCGGACGACCCGCCCGCCCGGTAGCCGCGCGCCCGGTGGGGCGGCCCCGGAGTCGAGGGCCGCCCCACCGGGCGCTTCGAACGGGCGGGCGGCGACGCCACGCGGGCGTCGGTTCCCGTCAGTAGCCGTAGATCATCTTGTAGGCGACCTCGGGCAGGAACTGTCCGGCGGTGGATCCGGCGCCGACGCCGCAGTTGCCGTCGGACTCGCCGGGTGCCTTGATCCACAGCAGCATCTCGGCACCGCCGCCGAGCTGCGAGGGCCGGCCGATCCGCCGCCCCGCCGGGTTGCACCACGCCCCGTTGGAGCCGTTGCCGTTGCGGCTGGTGTCGATGACGTAGGGCTTGGTGAAGCCCTTGGCGGCCCTCAGGGCCGCGTTGACGGCGTTGCCGTAGGCGGTGTTCTCGGAGGTGGTGAGGTAGTTCGACACGTTCAGCGAGAACCCGTGCGCCCCGCTCACCCCGGCCGCGGCCAGGTGCCGGGCCATGGTGTCGGCGCTCAGCCAGCCGGGGTTGCCCGCGTCGAGGTAGACCCAGGTGTTCGGGGCCTTGGTGTTGAACTGCGCGATGGCGTCGCTCAGCAGGGCGTTGCGCTCGGTGATCTGGGCCGGGCTCATGCAGCTCTCGTCGCCGAGCGAGTCGGGTTCGAGGACGACCACCGCCGGCCGGCTGCCGATGCCGCTCGCGAAGGCGGCGATCCAGGTCCGGTAGTCGGCGGCGCTGCCCGCCCCGCCGCCGGACTGACCCGCGCAGATGTCACGGTTGGGGATGTTGTACGCCACCAGGACGGGCAGCTTGCGCTGGGCGGCGGCCGCACCGACGAAGGAGCCGGTGGCCGTCCCGATGGTGCCGCTCCAGTTGCCGAACCAGCGTGCCGTCGGCACGTCGGCGATCGAGGACCGGATCGCGGGCGCGCGGCCGTCGCCCGGGTTGGCGTCGACCCACCGCCGCGCGGAGGAGTCGGGGTCCACGTAGAAGCCGCTGGTCATCGTGGTGGGGTCGGCGGCGTGGGCGGCCGCGGGGTGGAGCGTGAGGAGGGCGGTGCTCAGCACCGGGGCCAGGAGCAGGGAACGGGTACGGCGCGAACGGAGCATGGTGCTTCCTCCACGGGTGGGGGTTTGGGGGGAGGATGGAAGCGCTTCCGGTTCCCAGATGATTGGGGCTTTCCGGACGGCCTGTCAAGACGCCGCCCGCACAAGGCCCTTGTTTCGGGGCTCGCCTGGCAGCGGCGGCCTGCCCGCCCATGCGGAGCGGGGCCGGACCGACCGCCGCCCGGCCTGGAAGCGCTTCCGGTCCGTCGAGCGAGCGGCTTCGGGTCGAATTCACCCGCCGGCGGCGGCACGTCCGTGGAACGATGGTCCGCAGAACGCCGCGACGGCAACGGGAGGATCGGCGATCGCGATGGGGACGTCTCCACGACGCCGGCCGACGCTGGACGAGGTCGCCGCCCGGGCCGGTGTCTCCCGCACGGCGGCGTCCCGGGTGATCAACAACGTGCCGCACGTGAGCGCCGCCAAGCGCGCCGCGGTGGAGCGGGCCGTCCGCGAGCTCGACTACACGCCGAATCCGACCGCCCGGGCGCTGGCGACCCGGCGCGCGGGGGCGGTCGTGCTGGCGGTGGCCGGCGACGAGCCCGGCCTGTTCGCCGACCCGTTCTTCGCCGAGGTGACGGTGGGCGTCAGCTCCCACCTCGACCGGACGGACCTCGAACTGGTCCTGCTGCTGGCCGACACCCCGCGCGGCAGGGAACGCCTGGAGCGCGTCCTGAGCTCCCACCGGGCGGACGGCGTGATGCTGATGGCGGTGCGCGGCGACGACCCGCTGGGCCGGCTGGCCGAGCAGACCAGCCTGCCCGTGGTCTTCGGCGGCCTGCCCCTGACGGGCACGCCCCGCTGGTACGTGGATCCGGACAACCGGGGCGGCGCGCGGCTGGCCGTCGAGCACCTGGTGCGCGGCGGGCGAGGGAACATCGCGATGATCACCGGACAGGTCGACCTCCAGGCCGCCGTCGCCCGCGAACAGGGCTTCCGCGAGGCACTCGTCCTGGCCGGCCGGTCCGACGCCGGCGTGGCGACCGGCGGCTTCACCCGGGCCGGCGGTGAGGCCGCGATGGAGCGGCTGCTCGCGGACCGTCCGGACATCGACGCGGTGTTCGCGGCCAACGACGGCATGGCCCTGGGAGCGCTGCGCGCCCTGCGCCGACACGGCCGGCGCGTGCCCGAGGACGTCGCGGTCGTCGGCTTCGACGACCTCGCCGACGCCCTGTACGCCGATCCGCCGCTGACGACCGTTCACCAGCCGGTGCGCGCGCTCGGGCTGGAGATGGCCCGGATGCTGGTGGCCGTCCTCGACGGCCAGGACCCGAGCCCCCTCGTCCTCCCCACCCGCCTGACCGTCCGCGACTCCGCGCCCCCACCCGCCTGACCGTCCGCGACTCCGCGCCCCGCCCGCGGACTGGCCCGGCCGGCGGCCCGCCCGCGCGGGACGGTCGAACGGCCCCAACTCCCCTGCTGCCAGAGCTCTTGACAGTCCGTCCCGGAGGGAGCAGGGTTCCCCCTTGGGAGCGCTCCCACGCCTCCGGCGGACGCTCCCGGGCCGCCGGGGCGAGTCCACCCCGGCCCCCCTGCGCGTCCTCACCCACCCCTCACGACCGCTCGCGGCCCCGCTCCCGGCATCACGAGCGCGGCCCACCCCCGCGCGTCCCGCTACCGCCCCTGGAGAACCCCATGTTCCTGCGCAGCCGTTCCCGCAGAGCCCCCGCCCTCCTGTCGGCCGCCGCCGTCACCGCGGCCCTGGTCACCGGCTGCTCCTCCGGAGGGTCCGGCTCCGGCTCGGACGACCCGAACGCGAAGATCACGCTCACCGTGGGCGACTTCGGCACCTTCGGCTACAAGGACGCCGGGCTCTTCGACGAGTACATGAAGGAGCACCCGAACATCACCGTCAAGGAGAACGCCACCACGGTGGAGGGCGACTACTGGACGGCGCTGCAGACCCGGCTGTCGGGCGGCGGGCTCGACGACATCCAGGCCCTGGAGGTGAGCCGGATCGCGCTCGCCGCCTCCGACCAGCTCAGCGCCGCCTTCACCGACCTGTCGAAGGCCCCGGGCGTCGACAAGGACGCCTACCTGCCGTGGAAGTGGAAGCAGGCGACCACCGCCCAGGGCAAGACCGTCGGCCTCGGCACCGACGTCGGCCCGATGGCGATCTGCTACCGCCAGGACCTCTTCGAGGCGGCGGGCCTGCCCGGCGACCCCGCGTCGGTCGGCGCCCTGTGGGCGGGCGACTGGGCCAAGTACGTCGAGGCCGGCCGCCGGTACCAGGCCAAGGCCCCCCAGGGGACCTTCTTCATGGACACCGCCACCGGCCTGTACAACGGCGTGGTCTCCTCCGACACCGAGCAGTACTACAAGAACGGCAAGGCCGACTACCAGGGCTCCGCCGGTGTGCGGAAGGGCTGGAAGCTGGCCTCCGACGCCGTCCAGGCCGGCATCACCCAGGGGCTCAAGGAGTTCGACACCCCCTGGCAGACGGCCTTCTCCAACTCCACGTTCGCCACCACCGTCTGCCCGTCCTGGCAGCAGGCCAACATCGAGAAGTACTCCGGCCCGGGCAACGCCGGGAAGTGGAACGTCGCGCAGGCCCCCGCCGCCGGGAACTGGGGCGGCTCGTTCCTGACGGTGCCGGCCTCCGGCAAGCACGTCGCCCAGGCCCAGGCGCTGGCCGCCTGGCTCACCGCGCCCGAGCAGCAGGCCAAGGTCTTCCAGAAGGTCGGCAACATCCCCTCCAACCAGAAGGCGTACGCGCTGCCGGGCGTCACGGACTTCACCAACCCGTACATCGGCCCGAACGCCCCCACCGGTCGGATCTTCTCCACCGCCGCCAAGGCCATCCAGCCGGCCGAGACCGGGCCGCACCACGGCGACTTCCACGGGGCGTTCGGCAACGGCGTGCAGCTGATGGAGCAGAACCACCAGAGCCCCGAGGAGGCCTGGGCCGCCACCGTCAAGCAGCTCGCGAGCACCGTCCAGTAGCCGCCGGGCCCCGGCCGTACGGACCGCGCGGCCCCCGCCCCGGCGCGGTTCCGTACCGCCGCCACTCCCCCGGGCCGTCCGTACGGCCGCCACCCCCGAACGACCGAGACCGACCGACCCCCTGTCCACGAACGACGCGACGACCCCAGCCGGCCGTCGACCCGGCACGGAGGAACTTGTGGCCACCCCGACCCGCACCCCCCGAAGAGACCCGGCCGACCCACCCGCCCCGAGCCCGCCGGAGCGCCGCGCGGAGCCGACCGGCCTGCGCCGCCGGCTGCGCCGCTGGGACCACACCGGCTCGCCGTACGTGTTCGTCGCGCCCTTCTTCGTGGTGTTCGCGGTCTTCGGGCTCTTCCCCCTCGTCTACACCGGCTGGCTGTCCCTGCACCAGGTCAGCCTGTACAACGTGGACCGGACCGACTGGGTCGGTCTCCAGAACTACCAGGACCTGCTGTTCGGGCCGGCGAGCGAGCTCTTCTGGAACGCCCTGCGCAACACGGTCAGCCTCGGCGTGCTGTCCACCGTCCCCCAGCTGCTGATCGCGCTCGGCCTCGCCCACCTGCTCAACTACCGCCTCCCGGCCCGGGGTTTCTTCCGCACGGCGCTGCTCGCGCCGTACGCGACCTCGGTGGCGGCCGCCACGCTCGTCTTCGCGCTGATCTTCAGCCCCGAGGGCGGCATGGCCAACTGGCTGCTCGGGCTGGTGGACCTCGGGCCGGTCCGCTGGGAGTCCGGCACCTGGAGCTCCCAGTTCGCCGTCTCGGTGATCGTCATCTGGCGCTGGACCGGCTACAACGCGCTGATCTACCTCGCCGCGATGCAGGCCGTCCCCCGCGAGCTGTACGAGGCCGCCGCGATCGACGGGGCCAACCGCTGGCGGCAGTTCCGCCACGTCACGATCCCCGAACTGCGCCCGACCATCCTGTTCACCGTCGTCGTCTCGTTCATCGGATCGACCCAACTCTTCGGCGAGCCCTACCTGTTCGGCGGGCAGAGCGGCCACCAGGGCGGCACCGACCACCAGTACGAGACCCTCGGCATCCTCATGTACGACCAGGGCTTCCACTACAGCCTGCTCGGACGCGCCTCGGCCATCGCCTGGCTGATGTTCGGCCTGCTCCTGCTGGTCGGACTGGCCAACACGCTGATCGCCCGCCGCCTGCGCGCCGCCAAGTGACCGGGAAGGACGACTCCATGACCACCATCCCCGCCCCCGCACCCGCACCCGCCGCCGGCCGGCGGGGCGCCGGGCGCCGGAGCCGGCTGCGCTCCCCGGGCGCGGGCGACCAGCACCGGGCCGGGCCGTTCGCCCTGGCGGCGCTGGTCGTGGCCGCCCTCGTCTCGCTGTTCCCGCTGTACTGGACGCTCGTGGCGGCGTCGACCGACAGCCACCGGGTGGTCTCCACGCCCCCGCCGCTCCTGCCCGGATCGAACCTGTTCCACAACATCGGCTACGTGTGGGACAACGCCGGAGCGCGCGGCATGGGCGTCGCGCTGCTCAACTCCACCCTGGTCGCCGGCACCGTCGCGCTCAGCACGGTGGCGTTCTCCGTGCTGGCCGGCTTCGCGTTCGCCAAGCTGCGCTTCCGCGGCCGCGGGGCGCTGCTGTCCCTCGTCGTCGCCACCATGGCGGTGCCCGCCCAGGTCAGCGTGGTGCCGCTGTTCATCCTGATGCGGCACCTGGGGCTCGGCAACCATCTCGGCGCGCTCGTCCTGCCCTCCCTGGTGACCGCCTTCGGCGTCTTCTTCATGCGCCAGTACCTCACCCAGGCCCTGCCCACCGAACTGCTGGAGGCGGCCCGGGTCGACGGCGCGCACTCGCTGCGGGTCGTCTGGCACGTCGTCCTGCCGGTCGCCCGGCCCGCCATGGCCGTCCTGGGGATGCTCGTCTTCGTCCAGTCCTGGAACGACTTCCTGTGGCCCGTCATCGCGATGAACGGCGCCACGAACCCGACCGTCCAGGTCGCCCTCGCCGGGCTCGGCACCGGCTGGTCCACCGACTGGTCCGTCATCACCGCCGGCGCGCTCGTCGGCACCGCGCCGCTGCTCCTGGTCTTCACCGTCTTCGGCCGCCAGATCGTCGGCGGCATCACCCAGGGCGCCCTGAAGGGCTGACCGGCCGCACCGGCCCCGGCTCCGCGGGCGTGCGCGGGGCCGGGGCCGGGGCGGGTGACCAGCACGCCCGGCGGTCGGCAGCGCCGGGCGATCGGCGCCGGGCGGTCAGCGCCGGCGCGCGGTGATCAGGCGCTGCAGGACGATGAAGACGAACAGCAGGGCGCCGATGACGATCCGGGTCCACCAGGAGCTGAGCGTGCCCTGGAAGCTGATCACGGTCTGGATCAGCCCGAGCACCAGCACACCGAGCACGGTGCCGAGCAGGTAGCCGGAGCCGCCGGTGAGCAGGGTGCCGCCGATGACGACCGCGGCGATCGCGTCCAGTTCCAGGCCGACCGCGTGCAGGCCGTAGCCGGAGAGCATGTAGAAGGTGAGCAGGACACCGCCGAGCGCGGAGCAGAAGCCGCTGATCGCGTACACGGTGGTCTTGGTCCGCTGGACCGGCAGGCCCATCAGCAGGGCGGACTGCTCGCTGCCGCCGAGCGCGTACACGTCGCGGCCGAGCCGGGTGTAGTGGAGGACCACGAATCCGGCGGCGACCACCAGCAGGGCGATCACCGCGCTCGGTGAGACGAACACGCTGCCGAGCGGGATCCGGGTCTGCGCCATGGCGGTGTACTGCGGGTCGGTGATGGAGATCGAGTCGATGCTGATCGTGTAGCACAGGCCGCGGGCGAGGAACATGCCGGCCAGGGTGACGATGAACGGCTGGATCTCGAAGACGTGGATGACCCAGCCCATCAGCCAGCCGCCGCCGGTGCCCATCAGCAGGACCAGCGGGATCACCAGCAGTGGTGGCCAGCCGTGCTGTTCGACCAGCCAGGCGGAGACCACGGTGGACAGCGCGACCACCGCGCCGACCGACAGGTCGATGCCGCCGGTCAGCACGACGAACGTCATCCCGACCGCGACGACCAGCAGGAAGGCGTTGTCGATCAGCAGGTTGAGCACGACCTGGCCGGAGAGGAACCCGTCGTACTCCACCGAGCCGGCGCCGAACATCGACACCAGCAGGACCGCGGTGACCAGCAGCGGGACCTGCCGGCGGAGCCGGGCCGACAGGGCGTGGGCGTTGGCGTTCATTCGCCGACCTCCCGGATGGTGGGGGCCGCGGGGTGCGACCGGGCGGTGTGCCGGGGCCGGGCTCGGCGACCGGCGAACTTGGCACGGAAGGCGGGCGACTGGACCAGGCAGACGGTGATCACCACGAACGCCTTGAACACCAGGGTGGTCTCCGGCGGGATGCCGACGGTGTAGACGGTGGTGGAGAGGGTCTGGATGATCAGCGCGCCGAGCACGGTGCCGCCGATCGAGAACCGGCCGCCGTTGAGCGAGGTCCCGCCGAGCACCACGGCGAGGATGGCGTCGAGTTCGATCCACAGGCCGGCGTTGTTGCCGTCCGCCGCCGAGACGTTGGAGGAGACCATCAGCCCGGCGACCGCCGCGCACAGCGCGCTGAACACGTACACCAGGCCGACCAGGCGCACCGCCCTGATGCCGACCAGCCGGCTGGCCACCGGGTTGCCGCCGACCGACTCCAGCAGCAGGCCGAGCGCGGTGGACCGGGTGAGCAGCGCGGTGAGCAGGACGACCAGGCCGGCGAGCAGGATCGCGAACGGCACGGTCAGCCAGTAGTCGCCGCCGATCAGCTTGTAGGGCTCGCTGGTGACGGTGATGATCTGGCCGTCGGTGACCAGCTGGGCCAGCCCGCGCCCGGCGACCATCAGGATCAGGGTGGCGATGATCGGCTGGACGCCGGCCCTGGCCACCAGGACGCCGTTGACGAGGCCGAGCACCAGCGCGGTGCCGAGGGCGTAGCCGACGGCGGTCAGCACGGTGCCGACGCCGCCCGGGTCGGCGGACCGGCTGATGTGCAGGCAGGCCAGCGCCCCGGAGATCGCGACGGTCGAGCCGACCGACAGGTCGATGCCGCCGGTGGCGATCACCAGGGTCATGCCCAGGGAGACCAGGATCAGCGGGGCGCCGAAGTGCAGGATGTCGACCAGGGAGCCGTAGAGGTGGCCGTCCCGCAGGTGGACGGCGAAGAAGTCGGGGGTGAAGGCGAGGTTGGCGACCAGGAGCACGGCCAGCACCGCGGCCGGCCAGAACAGCCGGTACCGGGTCACCGCCTTCGCCGGGCTCGCCGCCGTTGCCGTGCTCATTGCTCCGCTCCGCTCGCGATGGTGGCCATGACGCGCTCCGGGGTGAGCTCGCCGTCGTTGTCCAGCTGGGCGACCATCCGGTGGTCGCGCAGCACGCCGACCCGGTGGCTGAGCCGCAGCACCTCCTCCAGTTCGGCGGAGACGAAGAGCACCGCCATGCCGTCCTCGGCGAGCTTCGCCACCAGCTTCTGGATCTCGGCCTTCGCCCCGATGTCGATGCCGCGGGTCGGCTCGTCCAGGATCAGCAGCTTGGGGTCGGTGATCAGCCAGCGGGCGAGCAGCACCTTCTGCTGGTTGCCGCCGCTGAGGTTGCGCACCAGTGCCTCGGGGTTGCCGGGACGGATGTCCAGGGCGCGGATCCAGCGCACGGAGAGTTCGTCCTGCGCGGTGCGGGACAGCGGACGGGTCCAGCCCCGGGCCGCCTGGAGCGCCAGGACGATGTTCTCCCGGACGGTCAGTTCGCCGACCAGGCCCTCGGTCTTGCGGTTCTCCGAGCAGAACGCGATGCCGTGGGCGATCGCGTCGCGCGGTCCGCGCAGTGCGGTGTCGGCGCCCTCGATCCGCAGCGTGCCGCCGTCGCTCCGGTCGGCGCCGAACAGCAGCCGGGCGGCCTCGGTCCGTCCGGAGCCCAACAGCCCGGCCAGTCCGACCACTTCGCCCGACCGGACGGTCAGGTCGTACGGTTCGACGGCGCCCCGCCGGGTCAGCCCCTCGGCTTGCAGGAACACCGCCGCGGTGGCCGGTGTGGTGCGTTCGCGCCGCTTGCCGCCACCGAGCCGGTCGAGTCCGGCGAGCTCGGCGCCGATCATCCGGGAGACCAGCTGGGCCTGGTCCAGTTCGCTGGTCAGGTACTCGCCCTCGAGCCGGCCGTTGCGCAGCACGGTCATCCGGTCGCAGATCTCGTAGACCTGGTCGAGGAAGTGCGAGACGAACAGGATGGCGACTCCCTGGTCGCGCAGCCGGCGCATGACGGCGAAGAGCTGGCGGACCTCGTCGCGGTCGAGGCTGGAGGTGGGTTCGTCCAGGATCAGCACCTTGGCGGAGACGTGCACCGCGCGGACGATGGCCACGAGCTGCTGGACGGCGATGGAGTAGCTGCTCAGCGGCGCGCTGACGTCGATGTCCAGGTCCAGCCCGCGGACCAGCTCGGCGGCCCGGCGGCGCAGCGCGCGCCAGTCGATCAGACCGAACCGGCGGGGCTCCCGCCCGATGAGGACGTTCTCCGCGACCGACAGGTTCGGGCAGAGGTTCACCTCCTGGTAGACCGTGCTGATGCCGGCCTGCTGGGCCTGCGCCGGTCCGGCGATCCGCACCGGTCGGCCGGCGAGCAGCACCTCGCCGCCGTCGGCCGGGTGGACTCCGGTGAGCACCTTGATCAGCGTGGACTTGCCGGCGCCGTTCTCCCCCATCAGGGCGTGCACCTCGCCGGGGAAGAGCCGGAAGTCGACCCCGTCCAGCGCCACCACCCCGGGGAACTCCTTCCGGAGCCCCCGGACTTCCAGGACCGGTTGCTGCCGCACCCCGGTTCTCCTTTCGTGTCTCCCGGACCGCGGACCGCCGGAGGGCGGTCCGGTCCGGGCCGTGCGGGGCCGTGCGGGGTCGGCCCTCGGGAGCGGCCCCGCACGGATCGGCGGGTCAGTACTGGCGGTTCGGCAGGGCCGCGGTGGCCTGCTCGGGGGTGAAGGTCCCCTCCTCGGTCTTGATCCGCCGGGGCACCTGCTCACCCGCCTTGACCTTCTTCACCAGGTCCATCAGCTGGTCGCCGAGGAGCGGGTTGCACTCGACGTCATAGTTGATCTTGCCCTGGCTCATCGCGGTGAAGGCGTCCTTGACGCCGTCCACGGAGACGATCTTGATGTCGGTGCCCGGCTTCTTGCCGGCCTCCTCGATCGCCTGGATCGCACCGAGCGCCATGTCGTCGTTGTGCGCGTACAGCACGTCGATCTTCGGCTGGGACTTCAGGAAGGCCTGCATGACCTCCTTGCCCTTAGCGCGGGTGAAGTCACCGGTCTGCGAGGCGACCACCTTGAACCTGGGCTGCCCCTTCACGGCGTCCGCGAAGCCGGACTTGCGGTCGTTGGCCGGCGCCGATCCGGTGGTGCCCTCCAGCTGGACGATGTTCACGTCACCGTCGCCGGCCGCGTACTCCTTGACCAGCCAGTCGCCGGCCGCCTTGCCCTCCTCGACGAAGTCCGAGCCGAGGAAGGAGGCGTAGAGCGACTCGTCCTTGGAGTTCACCGCGCGGTCGGTCAGGACGACCGGGATGTGCGCGTCCTTGGCCTCCTTCAGAACGGTGTCCCAACCCGACTCCACCACCGGCGAGAAGGCGATCACGTCGACCTTCTGCTGGATGAACGAGCGGATCGCCTTGATCTGGTTCTCCTGCTTCTGCTGCGCGTCGGAGAACTTCAGCTCGATCCCGGCCTTCTTCGCGGCCTCCTGGATCGACTTGGTGTTGGCGGTGCGCCACCCGCTCTCCGCTCCCACCTGCGAGAAGCCCACGACGAGCTTGCCGCCGGAGGCCTTGCCGGCGGAGCCTCCGCCACCGGATCCACAGGCGGTGAGGAGGGCGACCATCGTGCCGGCGACCAGGGCCGCCGCAACTCTCTTGGACATGGGGGGACTTCCTCTCGGGATCGTCGATCGCTCGATTGTTAGCGCTAACATTCGACTCGACAAGATTCACCGCAGCCCGTTATCCAATCTTGACCAGCCCCGGCAGCGCCCGGCCGCCCCGCCCGACAGTCCGTCAACACCGGTTCCGCCAGGGCGTCCCACACGAACTGACGTGTCGTCAATTCCTGTCGCCTCACCGCACCTTGACGCGCCCGGCGGACGGCTGGCTTCATTGGGGGCACTGGGAGCGCTCCCACGGTCCACGCGCTCCCGCGCCCCCGACTCCCCACCCCCGAAGGAAGGCCCCACCCATGCCTCCCCTCCTCCCCGGCCGCGGGCTGCCCCGGCGCGCGGCCGCCGCACTGGCCGGTCTGGCCCTGGCCGCCGGCGGGCTGACCGCCACCGCCTTCGCCCCGCCCGCCACCACCGCGGCAGCGGCCACGGCCACGGCCACCACGGCCGCCGACTTCCCCGTCCGCGTGAACCAGCTCGGCTACCTCCCGGACGGGCCCAAGCGGGCCACCGTGGTCAGCTCCGCGACCGCCCCGGTCCCCTGGCGGCTGCACGACGCCTCCGGCGCGCAGGTCGCCGCCGGCACCACCACCGTGCACGGCGCCGACCGGGCGTCCGGCCAGTCCACGCACCTGGTGGACTTCGGCGCCTACACCGGCACCGGCACCGGCTTCACCCTGGTCGTGGACGGCGGCGCGAGCCACCCGTTCGACATCTCGGCCTCGCTGTACGACGGGCTGCGCGCCGACAGCATGTCGTTCTTCTACCAGCAGCGCAGCGGCATCGCCATCGACGCGGCGCTGGCCGGCAGCGCGTACGCCCGCCCCGCCGGCCACCTGGGCGTGGCGCCGAACCAGGGCGACACCGGCGTGCCGTGCCAGGCCGGGGTGTGCGACTACCGCTCGGACGTCCGCGGCGGCTGGTACGACGCCGGGGACCAGGGCAAGTACGTGGTCAACGGCGGCATCGCGACCTGGGAGCTGGTCGACTCCTTCGAGCGGGCGCACCGTGCGGGCGCCGACGCGGCCCTCGGCGACTCCACCCTGCGCGTTCCCGAGCGCGGCAACGGGGTGCCGGACGTCCTGGACGAGGCCCGCTGGGAACTGGACTTCCTGCTGCGGATGCAGGTCCCCGAGGGCAGGCCGATGGCCGGCATGGCCTTCCACAAGCTGCACGACGCCCAGTGGACCGGCCTGCCGACCCGGCCCGAACTCGACGACCAGCCGCGCGAGTTGCACAAGCCGTCGACCGCCGCCACGCTCAACCTGGCCGCCGTCGGGGCGCAGTGCGCCCGGGTGTACGCCCCGTACGACGCCGCCTTCGCCACCCGCTGCCTGGACGCGGCCCGCCACGCCTGGACGGCGGCCAGGGCCAACCCGGACCTCCTCGCCCCGGCGAGCGACAACACCGGCGGCGGCGCGTACGAGGACGCCGACGTCTCCGACGAGTTCTACTGGGCCGCGGCCGAACTCCTCGCCACCACCGGTGAGTCGCAGTACCGGGACGCGGTCACCTCCTCCCCGCACCACACGAAACCGGTGGACGGGTTCTGGTGGGGCGGCACCGCGACGCTCGGCCGGATCACCCTGGCCACCGTCCCCGGCGTGGCCCTGCCCGCCGCCGACGTGGCGCGCCTGCGCGGCCTGCTGACCGCGGCCGCCGACAGCCACCTGGCCACCATGGCCGGACAGGGCTACGCGGTGCCGATCGCCGCCGACGGCTACGTCTGGGGGTCCAACAGCTCGGTCGCCAACAACGCGATGGTGCTGGCCGTGGCGTACGAGCTGACCGGTGCCGCGCGCTACCGGGCCGGCGCCCTGGAGGCGATGGACTACCTGCTCGGCCGCAACGCGCTGGACCACTCGTACGTGAGCGGCTACGGCGAGCGGGCCTCGCAGAACCAGCACCACCGGTTCTGGGCGCACCAGAACGACGCCGCACTGCCGCACCCGCCGGCCGGCTCCTTCGCGGGCGGCCCGGACGCGGCCCTGGAGGACCCGGTGGCGAAGGCCAAGCTGACCGGCTGCGCACCGGCGGCCTGCTACGTCGACGACATCGGCTCGTACTCGACCAACGAGGTGGCGGTCAACTGGAACGCCTCGCTGGCCTGGCTCGCGGCGTTCGCCGCCGAACGGCGGACGGCGCCGACCCCGCCGACGGCGTCCTGCGCGGTGGCGTACAAGGTCGACAGCGCCTGGAGCGGCGGGTTCACCGCGACGGTGACGGTACGGAACACCGGCACCGCCACCGTCTCCGGCTGGACCGTCGGTTGGAGCTTCCCGGGCGACCAGCGGATCTCGACCGGGTGGAACGCGACGGTCACCCAGTCCGGCAGCGCCGTGAGCGCCCGGGACGCCGGCTGGAACGGCACCCTGGCGCCCGGGGCGAGCGCGAGCTTCGGGTTCCAGGCGACGTCCGCCGCCGACCCGGCGCCCTCCCGCTTCACCCTGAACGGCGCCGCCTGCGCCTGAGCACCCCCGGACGCGCCCGCCCGCCGCACCGTCACGGTGCGGCGGGCGGCCCGCGCGGTCACGGCCGGACCGGGTCACCGCGACCGGCCGTGCCCGCGGTGTCATCCGGTCATCCGAGCGTCCACTGCTGGTTCCGGCCGCCGCTGCAGCTCCACAGCTGGACGGGCGTGCCGTCGGCGGTGCCCAGGCCGGCCACGTCCAGGCAGAGCCCCGACTGCACGCCGGTGACGGTGCCGTTCGCGTTCAGCCGCCACTGCTGGTTGGCCTGGCCGTTGCACGACCAGACGACCACCTTGGTGCCGTCGGTGGTGCCCTTGCCACTGGCGTCCAGGCACAGCGTGCTGCCGCCGACGGTCACGGTCAGCTGGTTCGACGCCGTACGGGTCCAGGTCTGGGCGGCTCCGCCGTCGCAGCCGTGGATCTGCTGCTGGGTGCCGGGCGTCGCGTTGTTCGCCGCGGTCAGGCACTTGCCCGCCCCCACCGCGTGCAGCGCGCCGGTCGTGCCGCCGCCGGAGGGCGCCGCGTCCAGGCCCATGAAGCGGATGGCCTCGGCGGCCATCGCGGTGCCCTGGACCGGCAGTTGGTGCCCGGCCCCGGCGATGCTGTACGCCTCGACCTGGGTGGCCCCGGCGCTGTTGTCGTACCGCGTCCGGTTCCAGTTGGCCGTGGGGGTGTCCGTGGCCGACGGCGTCCGGCTCACGCCGAGGACGTCGGTCCACTCCTTGATCTCCTCACCGAGGTTGTTGTGGCTCAGGATCGTGTCGGCGGTTCCGTGCCACAGCTGCACGCGCGGACGCGGCCCGGTGTAACCGGGGTACCCCGTGTTGCGGACCAGGCCGCCCCACTGCTGCGGGGTCATCGACACCCTGCCCTGGGCGCAGTCCGCGTTCCAGCCGCGGACGGAGCCGGTGTGGAAGCAGTGGTAGGGCACCCCCATGAAGGCCGCGCCCGCCTTGAACACGTCGGGGTAGTCGGCGAGCATGACGTTGGTCATCATCCCGCCCGACGACTGGCCGGTCACGTACACGGCGTCGGCGTTGCCGCCGTAGTGCTGCTCGGTGTAGGTGATCATCGACCTGAGCCCGATCGGGTCACTGCCGCCGTTGCGGGTCAGCGCCTGGTCGGAGGAGACGTCCCAGCAGCTTCCGCTCGGGTTCGTCGACGGGTAGACGACGAGGAAGCCGTACCGGTCGGCGAGCGAGCCGAAGTCGGTGCTGGAGTACAGGTAGGGGCCCGTCCCCTGGCACCCGTGCAGGGCCAGCAGGATCGGGGGGTGGGCCCGGACGCTGTTCGGCACGTACAGGTGCATCAGCAGACCGGTCGGGTTGGCGCCGAAGTTCGTGATCTGCGTCAGCGAGCCGGTGGTCTGCGCGGTGGCGGCCGGGGTGGCAGCCTGGGTGGCGGCGGCGGCCGGGGCCGCGGCGGCCCGCGGCGCGGCCTGAAGGCTCAGGCCGACCGCCAGGCCGAGCGCGGCGGCGATGCCCAGGAGGCGGGACGGTAACGAGCGGTTTCGGAACATGGGACCTCTCCGTCGGGATTGCCATGGGTGCGAGGAAGGTTCCGGTGCCGGCCGGCGCGGTGGTGGATCAGGTGCACCGGAAGTCCGCGTGCAGGCGCCGGGTGTGGTCCAGGACGCGGACCGGGCCGTCCAGTCGGACGGTGGCGGTGAGCCGGACGTCGGTGCTGGAGGCGGCGATCCGCAGCTCCAGCTCGCCGGGCTCGACGACGCGCCGGCCGTCGCGTCCGGTGAAGGACGCGAGGTCGGCGGGCACGCGGACGCTGATCCGGGTCCGCTCGCCCGCGTCGAGGGTGATCCGCCGGTAGCCGATCAACCGCATGACCGGCTGGACGACGGAGGCGACGGGGTCGTGCAGGTAGAGCTGGACGGTCTCGCTGCCGCCGCGCTCACCGGTGTTGCGCAGGGTGAAGGCGAGGCCGAGCTCGCCGTCGGTCGCGGCGGCGGCCCGGTCCACCTCCAGATCGGTCCAGGCGAACGTGGTGTAGCCGATGCCGTGCCCGAACCCGAACGCGGGGGTCGGGTCGGTGCTGGACACCTCGCTGGGTCCGGCCAGCCGGGCGGCGAGGTAGGTGGAGGGCTGCACGCCCGGCCGGGCCGGGATGCTGACCGGCAGCCGGCCCGAGGGGTTGGTCCGGCCGCTGAGCACGGCGGCGATCGCCTCGGTCCCGGCCTCGCCGGGGAAGAAGGCCTGCACCAGGGCCGCCGCCTCGGTCGCCGCCCGTCCCAGCGCGTAGGGGCGCCCGGCGAGCAGCACCGGCACCACCGGCTTGCCGGTGTCCAGCAGCGCGTCGAGCAACTGCCGCTGCACCCCGGGCAGTTCCAGGGACTCGACGTCGCAGCCCTCGCCGCTGGTGCCGCGCCCGAACAGGCCGGCCCGGTCCCCGAGGGCGACGATCACGACCTCGGCCTGCCGGGCCGCCTCGACGGCCTCGGCGAAGCCGGACGTGTCGGGCCCGTCGACGCTCGCCCCCGCTGCCGTGCGGATCTCGCTGTCGGGGAACTCGGCCGCCAACGCCTGCTTCAGCGTGGGCAGTTCGATGCCGACCGGGACCCCGGGGTGCTGGCTGCCGACGTGCACCGGGAAGGCGTAGCAGCCCAGCACCGAAGTCGGGGTGTCGGCGTTGGGGCCGATCAGCGCGATCCGGCGCGGGCCGCGCAGCGGCAGGGTGCCGTCGTTGCGCAGCAGCACCACCGCCTGCTCGGCGATCTCCCGGGCGAGGGCGCGGTTCTCCGGGCGGTCCAGGTCGACCGAGCCGCGCAGCGCGGCCGGGTCGTCGAGCGAGCGGCCGGCGAGCGCCGCCGGGACGGCGTCCCAGTCCTCGTCCAGCAGGCCGAGTCGGGCCTTCTGCGTCAGCACCCGGCGCAGCGCCCGGTCCACCAGCGCCTCCGGCACCGTCCCGTCCTCGACGGCGCGCAGCAGCGGCTCCCCGAAGGTCTTGACGGTGGGCAGTTCCACGTCCACGCCGCTGGCCAGGGCGAGGGCGGCGGCCTCGGCCCAGTCCCCGGCGACGCCGTGCAGCACCTTGAGGAAGGCGATGCCGAAGTAGTCGGCGACCACCGTCCCCTCGAAGCCCCAGGTGTCGCGCAGCAGCCCGGTCAGCAGCGCCTCGTCGGCGGCCGAGGGGACGCCGTCGGTGTCGGTGTAGGCGTGCATGACCGAACCGGGCCGGCCCTCGCGCACCGCCATCTCGAACGGCGGCAGGATCACGTCGGCACGCTCCCGCGCACCCATGCCGACCGGGGCGAGGTTGCGTCCGGCGCGCGAGGCCGAGTACCCGGCGAAGTGCTTGAGGGTGGCGACGATCCCCGCCGACTCCAGGCCCCGCACGTAGGCGGTGGCCACCGTGCCGACCAGGTAGGGGTCCTCGCCGATGGTCTCCTCGACCCGGCCCCAGCGGGCGTCGCGGACGACGTCGAGGACCGGGGCGAGGCCCTGGTGGACGCCGACCGCGCGCATGTCGCGGCCGACGGCCGCGGCCATCCGCCGGATCAGGTCCGGGTCGAAGGTGGCGCCCCAGGAGAGCGGCACCGGGTAGGCGGTGGCGCCCCAGGCGGCGAAGCCGGCCAGGCACTCCTCGTGCGCGAGGGCCGGGATGCCGAACCGGTTCGCGGCGGCGATGCGCTGCTGGCTGCGGGCCAGGGAGAGCGCGCCCAGCGCCGGGTCGACCGGCACCGTGCCGAAGGGCCGGGTCAGCTGGCCCAGTCCGGTGGGGAGCAGGTCGTCGAGGGCGGGCGGCTCCTCCATGTCGTGCTGGTGCGGGGCGACGTCGCCGCCCTCGTCGGAGGCGCCGACCCAGACGCCGACGAGCTGGGCCAGCTTCTCCGGCAGGGTCATCTCGGCGAGCAGGGAGTCCGCGCGTTCCTCGGGGCTGAGCGCGCGGTCGCGCCAGCGGGCGGTCGGTTCAGCGGACGGGACGGCCGGGTTCATGGTGCCGGTCACTTTCCTCCGACGCCCATCAGGCCTTGGACCAAGGCACGGCGGGCGAACAGGTAGACGATGAATACGGGGAGCGTCGACAGCACGACGGCGCTGAGCAGGCCGGGCACGTTCACGCCGTGCTCGGTCTGGAACTCGTACAGGCCGAGGGTGATGACCTTGGTGCCCTCCGACTGGGTGAGGATCAGGGGGAACAGGAAGCCGTTCCAGGCCTGCAGCGCGGAGAAGACCACGACGGAGGAGAGGCCGCCCCGGGACAGCGGCAGCACCAGCTGCCAGAACACCCGCCAGGGGGTGGCCCCGTCCATGGCCATCGCCTCGTAGAGCTCGCCGGTGATGTCCCGCATCGCGCCGGTGAGCACCAGCGTGCAGACCGGCAGGCAGAACGCCGCGGTGGGCAGGACGACGCCGAGCAGGTTGTCGTAGAGGCCGGCCTTGCTGATGACGTAGAACATCGGCACGATCACGGCCTGGGCCGGGATCGCCAGCCCGAGCAGGAAGACCCGGAAGACCGTCCCGATGGCCCTGCCCCGGGCGCGGACGATCGCGTAGGCGAGCGGGGGCACCACGAGCAGCACGATCGCGACCACGCTCACGGTGACGAGGAGCGTGTTGAGGAAGTCGCGGCCGAACCCGTTGGAGAAGTCGTCGACGTAGTTCTGCAGGGTCAGCCGCGCGGGGAAGGTGAGCGGTCCCCGCGAGGAGTAGTCGGACCGGGTCCGGAAGGTCGCGATCAGCAGCACGTACAGCGGGAAGCCGACGAGTGCGAGCCAGACCAGCGAGCCGAGCCCGGCGAGGTGGTTGGGACGCCGTCGCATCACAGTCCCTCCGTGGTGCCGCGCATCCTGTCGTAGCCGGACAGCCGTACGACGGCGAGCGAGATCAGGGTGGCGACCACCACGAGGACCAGGGCGATGGCCGAGCCGGCACCGAAGTCGAAGCTCTTGAAGGCCTGTTGGTACATGTAGTAGGCGCTGTTGGTGGTGTCGGTGCCGGGGCCGCCCTGGGTGAGGATGAGGACGGTGTCGAAGGTGGTGAGGCCGCCGACCAGCATCAGGATCACCGACGTGATGACCGTGTTGCGCAGCTGCGGCAGGGTGATGTGGAAGAACTGCCGCACCCTGCCCGCGCCGTCGATCGACGCGGCCTGGTAGAGCACCTGCGGGATCGCCCGGGCGCCGCCCTGGTAGAGCAGGGCGTGCATGGGCGTCCACTGCCACATGCCGACGAAGGTGAGCACCGCGAGGGCACTGTTCTGACTGCCCATCAGGTTGCTCCGGCCGAACAGCTCTTCCAGCTGCGCGGGCACGCCGAAGTTGGGGTCGAGGATGGCGCGCCAGACCACCGAGACCGCGGTCGCGGACAGCAGCAGCGGCACGAAGAAGATCGCGGACAGCACGGCCCGGTTGCGTTGGTGCCCGGCCGCCCACACGCCCAGCAGGAGGCTCACCGGGGTCTGCACGACCACCCCGGCCACGGTCAGCACCAGGGTCAGACCGACGCTCTGCGTCATGACCGGGTCGTGCAGCAGCCTGGTCCAGTTGGCGAGGCCGTTGAACCGGGGGGCGTCGACGCCGTTCCAGCTGGTGAAGGAGAGCACCGCCACCAGGACCAGCGGCAGAACCGCGAACACCAGGAAGAACACGGTCGCGGGCAGCGCCCAGGCGAGGCCCGGGCGGGTCACCCCGACGCCGGTCCGGCGGGGCCGCGCCCCGATCGCCGGAGGGTCTAGGGAGGTAGCACTCATGGCGATCCGTCTCAGGAGGCGGGCAAGGCCTGCATGGCCTTGATGAAGCCGTCCGCGTCGAGCTTGCCGTCGAAGAACTGCTGGACGGCGGTGTGGATCGGCGTGTTGGCGGCCGGCGGGTACGCCTGGTCCCAGGACAGCTGGAACGACGGGGCGGCCTTGACCAGGTCGTACTGGTACTTCGAGTAGTCGGGGCTGTCCGAGGTGGCGAGGAACTGTTCGGTGTTGGTGGTGGTCGGCAGGTTGCCGATCGCCAGCTGCGCCTTCACGAACTCGTCGGAGTACATGAGCTTCAGGAAGGCGGCCGCCGCCTCGGGGTGCTTGCTCTTCTTCAGCACCGAGTAGAAGTTGTTGGTGTTGCCGACCAGGTCGGCCGGGTCGCCCTTGCCGCCGGCGACGGCGGGGAAGCTGCTGTACCCGAGCTTGTCCTTGGTGAAGTCGGGGTCGGCGTCCCGCTGGGTGGCGTACTCCCAGGAGCCCATCAGCTCGAAGGCCGCCTTGCCCTTGGCCAGCAGGGCCGGGGAGCCGCCGTCGGTGAACTTCACCGAGTCGAAGTTCGAGCCGAACGCCCCGGCGTCGACCAGCTGCTTGAGCATGCCCAGGGCCTTCCTGGCGTCCGCGCTCTCCCAGGCGCTCCTGTCGCCGGACAGCGCCTTCCGGAACAGCTCGGGGCCCGCGACGCGGTCGAAGACGTACTCGTACCACATCAGGGTCGGCCACTGGTCGCCGCCACCGAGGGCGAACGGGGTGATGCCCTTGCCCTTGAGCACCTGAACGGCGCTCAGCAGGTCGTCCCAGGTCTTCGGGACGCTCAGGCCGGCGTCGGCCAGCACCTTCTTGTTGTGGAACAGCAGCACGGGCTGGGTGCCGCGCATCGGGATGCCGTAGGACTTGCCGTCGATCACCGCGGTGTTGAACACCGAGGGCAGGAAGCTGCTCTTCAGCGCCGGGTCCGCGGCGATCATGTCGTCCAGCGGGAGCAGCAGGTCGGACTTCACGTAGGGCTGGATGCTGCCGCCGCCCCAGTTGAAGAAGACGTCCGGGGCCTGGGGGGTGTTGATGACGGTGTTGAGCTTGGCCTGGTAGTCCGCGCCGGGGATGGTGTCCAGGACGGCCTTGACCTTCGACGTCTTGTTGAAGGTGTCGACCAGCTGCTTCTCGACCTTGTTGCTGGCGTCCCCGTACACCAGCACGTGGATCGTGCCGGCTCCTCCGCCGGCGGAGGAGCCGCCACTGCCGCAGGCGGCTGTCCCGACCATGACCGCGGCCAGTCCGAAGGCGGCGGCGAAAGCGCGTCTCTTCATCGGGTCTCCCCTAAAGTTTCGACGGGTTTCTCGAAATAACTGCATGGCGGGGACGCTAGGTTGCGGACATGTTTCGGGTCAAGCCCCCGGGCGGACGGAATGCCGAGGCGTTGCCGCGCCAACTGCCCTGTGCTGCCCGTGCCTTATGCTGCCCCCCATGGAAAAGGGCGATGAACTGGGACGGGTGACCCTCGCGGACATCGCGCGCGAGGCCGAGGTCTCCGTTTCGACGGTTTCGAAGGTCCTCAACGGCCGTACCGACGTGGCGGCGGCCACCCGCGTGCGCGTCGAGCAGGTCCTGAACGACCACGACTACCGGCGCACCGCGCGCGGCGGCGGCGAGGCGCCGCTCGTCGAGATCGTCTTCCACGAGCTCGACAGCCTCTGGGCGATGGAACTCCTCCGCGGCGTCGAGGCGGTGGCGAACGAGCACGGCGCGGCGGTGGTGGTCACCCACAGCGGTTCACGCCACGCCCCCGGACCGGAGTGGATCGAGGCGGTGCTGCGCCGGCGCCCCCTCGGTGTCGTCCTGGTCTTCTCCAGCCTGCCGCCCGAGTTCAAGCGCCAACTGCGCGCGCGCTCCATCCCGTTCGTCATCGTCGACCCGGCCGGCAACCCCGACCCGGACGTGCCCTCGGTGGGCTCGGCCAACTGGGCCGGCGGCCTGGCCGCCACCCGGCACCTGATCGAGCTCGGCCACCGGCGCATCGGCATCGTCACCGGCCCCGAGGACACCCTCTGCTCGCTGGCGCGGCTGGACGGCTACCGCTCCGCGCTGGCCATGGCCGGCCTGGCGGTCGACCCGGCGCTGACCGCCTTCGGCGACTTCCACGCCGAGGGCGGATTCGCCCGGGCCGGGCGGCTGTTGGAGCTCCCCGACCGGCCCACCGCGATCTTCGCCGGCAGCGACCTGCAGGCACTCGGCGTCATGGAGGCCGCCCGGGTCCGCGGCCTGCGCGTCCCCGAGGACCTGTCCGTGGTCGGCTACGACGACCTGGACATCGCGCAGTGGACCAGCCCCGCGCTGACCACCGTCCGCCAGCCGCTGCGCGAGATGGCCGAACAGGCGACCCGGCTGATCTTCTCCCTCCGCGCCGGCGAGGCCCCGACCGCCCCCACCCGCCTCGAACTCTCCACCACCCTGGTGGTGCGCTCCAGCGCCGTGGCGCCCGGCCGGCCGTGAACCGCGCTTCGAAAGTTTCGCCGCTCCTCCGCATGGCTGACGCTGCGTCGGCTCAACCGCCACGCGCCTGACCGGCGCCGCTCTCCGACGAGAGGGCCCCGGGGCCGAGCGAAGTTGTCGCCGTTTTCGCCGAAAGCGTTGACAGCTTGACGGGCTCAGGCCAACACTGGCGCCGTCGACAAGTCCGAGGAGGTCATGGCTCCCCGGCCCCGCGCGCCGACCACCCACGGGCGCGGTCCTGTCGACGCCGTACATCGCCTGTCGGAGACCTCACCTGAACATTCCGGACAGGGCCCGCGGCCGCCGCGAATTGTTAGCGCTAACAGTATGCGCTGACCGGCAAGGCGGGCGCCACGTCCGGTGTGCAGGCATCCCCCCACCCGAGGAGAACGATCCGTCATGCCACGAATCACCACGAAACCCCGCCTCCGCAAGGCCCTGACGACGGCCGCGTGCCTGCTCGTCGGCGCGGCCGGCGCCGTCACCGCGATCCCCACGGCGCAGGCCGCCGGGGCGACCACGCTGGGCGCGGCCGCCGCCGACAGCGGCCGCTACTTCGGCACCGCCGTGGCCGCCGGCCGGCTCGGCGACTCGACGTACTCCGCCGTCCTCGACCGGGAATTCACCATGGTCACCCCGGAGAACGAGATGAAGTGGGACACCGTCGAGCCGTCCCGCGGCAACTTCAACTTCGGCCCCGCGGACTCGATCGTCAACCACGCCAACACCCACGGCCAGCGGATGCGCGGCCACACCCTGGTCTGGCACTCCCAACTGCCCAACTGGGTCAGCTCCATCGGCGACGCGAACACGCTGCGCAGCGTGATGAACAACCACATCACCGCCGAGATGAACCACTACAAGGGCAGGATCTATGCCTGGGACGTGGTCAACGAGGCGTTCGCCGACGGCGGCAGCGGCCAGCACCGCGGCTCGGTGTTCCAGAACGTGCTGGGCGACGGCTTCATCGAGGAGGCGTTCCGCACCGCGCGGAACGTCGACCCCTCGGCCAAGCTCTGCTACAACGACTACAGCATCGAGAACTGGTCCGACGCCAAGACCCAGGGCGTCTACCGCATGGTCAAGGACTTCAAGTCCCGCGGCGTGCCCATCGACTGCGTCGGCTTCCAGAGCCACTTCGGCGCCGGCGGACCGCCGTCCAACTTCCAGACCACCCTCTCCAGCTTCGCCGCGCTCGGCGTGGACGTCCAGCTCACCGAGCTCGACATCGCCCAGGCCTCCCCCACCGCGTACGCCTCCGCCGTCAGGACCTGCCTCAACGTCACCCGCTGCACCGGCATCACGGTGTGGGGCATCCGCGACAGCGACTCCTGGCGCACCGGCGAGAACCCGCTGCTGTTCGACAACAACGGCAACAGGAAGCCCGCCTACGGAGCGGTCCTCACCGCCCTGGGCGGCGGTGGCAGCGGCACGCCGAGCGGGGGCATCGTCTCCGGCACCGTCTACACGCTCTCGGCGGCGGGAGCCGGCGGGCGCGTCCTCGACGAGCCCGCGGGGCAGAACGGCAACGGCACGCCGCTCCAGGTGTGGGACGCCGCCGGTGCCGCCAACCAGCAGTGGCGGGCCGACCAGAACGGGGACGGCTCCTACACGCTGACCAACATCGCCAGCGGCCGCGCCCTGGACGAGCCGGCCGGCCAGACGGGCAACGGGACGAGGATGCAGGTCTGGGATCCCAGCGGCGGCGCCAACCAGCACTGGAAGGCCGCTCGGAACAGCGACGGCTCCTACACCCTCACCAACGTCGCCAGCGGCCGCGCCCTGGAGACCCCCGGCGGACAGACCGCCAACGGCACGCCCGTCCAGATCTGGGACTCCAACGGCGGCGCCAACCAGCACTGGACCTTCAAGTGAGCTGAGCCGCGCGGGCGCGCGCTCGACAGGCGCGCGCCCCCGGTATGCGGGCGTTGACAGAGCTGGGCGACAGCTCCATCCATGAAGAGGGAGATCCCATGCACCAACGAAGTTCCCGCCGCAGGCAGCTGCCGGCGGTGCTCACCGCCGTGGTCGCGGCCGGGGCGGCGCTCGCGGCGACGCTCGTCGCCGCCCCCGCCCAGGCGGCCACCAGCGGCGCCCTGCGCGGTACGGGCTCCGGCCGGTGCCTCGACGTGACGGGCGCCAGTCGGACCGACGGCGCGTCCCTGCAGATCTACGACTGCTCGGGCGGTGCCAACCAGCTGTGGACGTCGACGTCCGGCAGCCAGCTGACCGTGTACGGCGACAAGTGCCTGGACGTGCCGGGCCACGCCACCACGCCCGGCACCAAGGTGCAGATCCGGGGCTGCAGCGGCGGCGCGAACCAGCAGTGGCGGGTGAACTCCGACGGCACGATCGTCGGCGTCGAGTCGGGGCTGTGCCTGGACGTGACGGGCGCCGGCACGGCCAACGGCACGTCGGTGGGGCTCTGGAACTGCAACGGCGGCAGCAACCAGAAGTGGTCCGGCCTGTCCGGGACCACCCCGCCGGGCGGCAACTGCGCCCTGCCGTCCACCTACCGTTGGTCCTCGACCGGCGCGCTGGCGCAGCCGGCCAACGGCTGGGCCGCGCTGAAGGACTACACCGACGTCGTCTACAACGGCAAGCACCTGGTCTACGCCTCGAACGTCTCGGGGTCCTCCTACGGCTCGATGGCCTTCGCCCCCTTCACCAACTGGTCGGACATGGCCTCGGCCGGGCAGACCGGGATGAGCGAGCGGGCGGTGGCGCCCACGCTGTTCTACTTCGCGCCCAGGAACATCTGGGTGCTGGCGTACCAGTGGGGTGCGTGGCCGTTCGTCTACCGCACGTCGAGCGACCCGACCAACCCCAACGGCTGGTCCGCGCCGCAGCCGCTGTTCACCGGCAGCATCCCCAACTCCGGCACCGGCCCGATCGACCAGACCCTGATCGCCGACGACCAGAACATGTACCTGTTCTTCGCCGGCGACAACGGCAGCATCTACCGCGCGAGCATGCCGATCGGGAACTTCCCCGGCAACTTCGGCTCCTCCTACACCACCGTCATGACCGACACGGTCAAGAACCTCTTCGAGGCCCCGCAGGTCTACAAGGTCAAGGGCCAGAACCAGTACCTGATGATCGTCGAGGCCCGCGGCGCGAGCGAGCAGCGCTACTTCCGCTCCTTCACCGCCACCAGCCTGAACGGTTCCTGGACCCCGCAGGCCGCCACCGAGGGCAACCCCTTCGCGGGCAAGGCCAACAGCGGCGCCACCTGGACCAACGACATCAGCCACGGCGACCTCGTCCGCGAGAACCCCGACCAGACCATGACCATCGACCCCTGCAACCTCCAGCTCCTCTACCAGGGCATGGTCCCCGGCTCGACCGCCCCGTACGACCAGCTCCCCTGGCGGCCCGGCCTCCTCACCCTGCGGCACTGATCCCCGGCGGACCGGCAGAACCGGCAACACCCGTTGCTCGCAACGGTGTTCCGGCCCGCGTGAGGTGCGTTCACGCTGTGAAAAAAGCTGCCTGGCGGCAGTAGCGGGTACCTGGCTACTCTGCGGTACGGCCGGTCCGACCCCGGCCGTACCGGGTCGTCTCGACCTTCCCCTCGCACGGACCAGAGGAGTGCTCATGCCCCGCTCTTCCCGCTCCGCCCGCACCACGACCGGCACCGACAGACCGGCCCGCCGCCGCCTGCCCGCGCCGGCCGCCCTCGCCGCCGCGACCGCCCTGGTCGCCGGCGTGGCCGCCCCCGCGTACGCGGCCGACCCCGCCCCTGTCGCCCCCGTCGTCGAAGGCCGCCCCGGCTTCCACCCCGAGCAGGACTTCGCCGGTTCCACCGTCGCCGCCCACGAGGGCCGCGACGGTGGAACCCCGTTCGCCTCCCTCGCCGCCACCCAGACCCCGGGGCTGGACGTCTCCAGCCACCAGGGCAACGTCAACTGGTCCTCGGTGGCCGCCAACGGCGCCAAGTTCGCCTACGTGAAGGCCACCGAGGGCACCGGCTACACCAACCCGTACTTCGCCCAGCAGTACAACGGCTCGTACAACGCCGGCCTGATCCGCGGCGCCTACCACTTCGCGCTGCCGAACGCCTCCTCCGGCGCCACCCAGGCCGGCTACTTCGTCAGCCACGGCGGCGGCTGGTCCGCCGACGGCAGGACCCTGCCGCCCGCGCTGGACATCGAGTACAACCCCTACGGCGCCACCTGCTACGGCCTCAGCCAGAGCGCCATGGTCAGCTGGATCCGCGACTTCAGCAACACCGTGCGCTCCCGCACCGGCCGCTACCCCACCATCTACACCACCACCAACTGGTGGACCCAGTGCACCGGCAACTACGGCGGCTTCGGCACCACCAACCCGCTCTGGATAGCCCGCTACTCCACCTCCGTCGGCACCCTGCCGAACGGCTGGGGCTACCAGACCTTCTGGCAGTTCGCCGACTCCGGCACCTTCCCCGGCGACCAGAACTACTTCAACGGCGCCACCGACCGCCTGCGCGCGCTCGCCCTGGGCTGACCGGCCGTCCGTCGGGCTCCCGTCGCCGAGGCGGGGGCCCGTCGGTGCGGACGTCCGACGTCCGGGTCTACAGCGCCCTGAGGCCGTCCAGCAGCTGCTGACCGCCGGGACTGCCGAGGCCGGTGCACGGGTCCCAGTCGGGCCCGGAGGCGTACGCGCCGTTGCTGCCCTGGGTGATGTCCCGCAGGACGCCCCTCGCGAACTTCGCGTACAGCAGCGGGTTGAGGAAGCCGACCTGGGCGGACCCGGGCAGGGCCTGGTTGACCCGGGCGAGCAGGGCGGACCACATCGGGGCGGCGGCGCTGGTGCCGCCGATCTGGTTGAAGTGCACGCCGTCGACGCTCGGGACGACCACGCCGGTGTCCGGGTCGGCCAGCGCGGACACGTCCGGCACACCGCGCCCGCGGGCGTGCGGCGGATTGGCCGACGGCGGCACCTGGGCGTCGGCCTGGTACGGCGGCACCGGGAAGACCTTGCTGATGCCGCCGCCCGTCCGGCTGCCCGGGCCGTTGTCCCAGCAGACCTCGCTGACGACCTGCCCGTGGGAGACCGCCAGCCTGGTGCCGCCGACACCGAGCACGTGCGGGCTGGCGGCGGGGAAGTCGGCGTGGGCGCGCTCGTCGTGGATCTGGTCGCGGGAGCCGTCGTCGCCCGAGGCGCAGCAGATGCTGACGTTCTTCTCGGCCGCGCTGGCGAACGCGGCGTCGACCCGCTTCATCGCCCCGACCGTCCACCGGCTGCCGGGGTTGGCCTCGGGGTTGCCGTAGCTGGAGGAGATCACCGTCGGCCGGTTCACCGTGTCGTTGACGATCCGGGTGATCACGTCGACCCAGCCCTGTTCGGTGAACCTGCTGAAGTAGACGACGATCCTCGCCTTGGGGGCGAGGCCGCCGACGACCGCCAGGTCGAGCATGATCTCGCCGCTGGTGTCGGCCGTGTCGAAGTCGGCGTCCTGGCCGGGTTCGTTGCCGGGGGTGCCGACGCCCGGGACGACCACGTTGGTGATCTCCGGCATGTCCTGGTGCAGGACGTTGACGAAGTAGTTCCGCAGGGCTTCGAGCGAGTAGCCACCGGACGGGACGCCCGGTGGGGTCTCGCCGTTGAAGGCGAGGACGGCGATGCACTGCCCGCTGCCGTCGGTGCCGGCCGGGTAGGCGTACGGCGCCTGGAGCTGCGGTGGCAGGAAGGCTCCGGGGTGGACCGTCGGGGTGGCGCGTGTCACCGGGACGCTGTCGGCGGCCCGGCGGATCAGCAGCCGGGTGCCGATCGGGCGGTTGTCCAGGCCGAAGACGCCGGTGACGATGCCGTCGAGCTCCGCCGGTACGTAGATCTGCCCTTCCCGGCCGCGGTAGGTCTGGGGGGCGCCGTTGGCGTCCTGGTAGCGGTAGCGGGCCAGCGTCACCTGGAAGGCGTCCGCGACGTCCCGGGTGCTGCCGGTCAGCTGGATGCTGCGGGCGAGCGGGTCGGGGTTGGCGGCCTTGAGGCCGTGCTCGGCGGCGAAGGCCTCGACCGCCTTGAGATCGGTATCCAGCCACCGGTGGGTGGCGGCGTACTGGTCGTCGCTGGGCAGGGTGCGCCGGGTCGGCGCCTGGAGTGCCAGCTCGTAGACGTCCGGACGCGGCTGCGCGGCCGGGTCGCGTCGCAGGTAGACGGTGACGGTCAGGGGTGTCTGGGGGTGGGCCGGTCCGATGACCCGTGCTCCGGCGAGCGGGACGCGGGTGCTGTCCGGCAGCGCCACGTAGTGGTTGGTCGACATGATCGCTCCAGCGGTCGGTCAGCGCCGGGAGCTCGCGACTCTTGGTCGTGCGCTTTCGACTGTCCGTATACGGCAGACGCTTATGTCGTATACGGACAGCGTCCTCCCGGCCCGCGGCGGCGTCAAGGGGCGTCGACGGGGGCGCTGCAGTCGGCGTCGGGGAGGCGCCGGAGGGCGCCGCCCCGGCCGGGACCGGGGCGGCGCCGCGGGGCCGCGCGGCTCAGCCGTCGATGCGGTGCTGGCTCCAGAAGGAGGTCAGGTCCACGGTGGTGGCGGCCTGGGCCGCCGCCTTGAACTCGGCGGTGGTGGAGACGCCGTTCCAGTGCCCCTGCGCGTAGTTCCGCAGCAGCGTGGTCATCGCGCTGTCGCCGATGGTCCGGCGCAGGTCGTGCAGGGCGCACTTGCCGTAGCCGTAGACGACGGTGGAGTAGCGGGAGGAGTTGGCGTCCCAGTACGCCATCGAGTTGGTGATCCGCTCCGCCGACGAGGCCCAGGAGACGCTGTTCCAGCAGCCGTTGCCGGTCTTGCCGAGGGCGAGGTCGGTGGCGTAGTCGGTGAAGGACTCGTCCAGCCAGGGGCTGGTGTACTCGTCGTCACCGACGATGCCGTACCACCACTGGTGGCCGATCTCGTGGGTGAGCGCCGTGGTGCTGACCAGGTCGAGGACGAAGCCCGGGTACTCCATGCCGCCGAACCAGAAGTTGTTGTCGATCACCGCGTCCAGCTCGCCGTACGGGTAGGCGCCGAAGCGCTGGGCGTGGGCGTCGACCGCCGAAGTGGCGGTGGAGAGCATCGACTTGGAGTCGGCCGCGCTGATCCCGGCCACCGAGTAGACGTTGACCTTCACCCCGGCCGCGGAGGTGCCGGAGATCCTGGTGAACGGCCCGGCGCCCCAGGCGAAGTCGCGCACCTTGGTCGCGGTCGCCTTGGTGACGGTCCGTCCGGCCGTGCCGGGGGTGTCCACCGAGGTGCCGGTCGCGGGCACCAGCAGGCCGGTCGGGTGGTCCAGGGTGACGGTGAAGTCCGAGGCCACCGAGTAGAAGGACTCCCCGTTGTTGGTGTACGGGTCGAGGTGCCAGCCGGCCGCGTCCCGTATCGCCAGGACGGGCAGGGCGTTGCCGAGGAAGTTGTACGCGCCGTCGTGGCCGAAGCGGTCCGCGCCGCTCGGCACGGTGATGCCGAGGTCGAAGCCGACGGTGCCGCTCTGGCCCTGGGCGAGCGGGGCCGGAAGGGTGATCTTGAGCGCGGTGCAGTTCACGGTGAGCGGGGACGGCGTGCCGCCGGTCACGTTGGTCACCGTGATCGGGGTGCTGGGGCAGCTGCCGTGGGCGTTGTCCCACAGCCGCAGGTACACCTCGTTCAGCGCGGTGGGCGAGGCGTTGGTGAAGGTCACGCTCTCGTGCCCGGTCCAACTGCCGCCGGAGGCGTCGCTGCTGAGGTCGACGCTGTACGCCGGAGCGACCGGGGTGCGGGTCGGGTCGCCGGGCTGGGGCGGGGTGGTACCGCCGGAGACGTCCAGGGTGACGTCGTCCAGCACGAAGCTGGTCTGCAGGCTGGAGTCCTCGACGCCGGTGAAGGCGAGCGTCACGGCCTGGCCGGCGAAGGCGGAGACGTCGACGGTCCGGTGCACGTACCCGGCCTGGGCGTCCAGGTTGGAGTAGGTGGCCACGGTGGTGGAGCCGACCTTCACGCTCAGCTTGTCGTAGGCGGTGCCGCCGGTCGTCTCGGCGGTGTCGACGTGCAGCCAGAACCCGAGCGTCGCGGTGCCGCACCCGGTGGGGAGGGTGACGGACTGCGAGAGCGTGTCGGTGTGGCTGGAGCCGTAGCCGTCGAGCCAGGCGTAGGAGCTGCCGGAGTGCGCGCTCTGTCCGCTGTCGCCGGTGATCGCGCCGCTCGGCGCCGTCCAGGGTGAACTGCCGGACTCGAAGCCGCCGTTGGCCACCACCTGGGCGGGTGTGCAGGCCGCGGCGCTCGCCACATTGGGGGTGGCGAGCACCGCGAGGCCGGTCGCCGCGAACAGGGCGGCGCCGGTCAGGGCGGGCAGGATTCTTCTCATCGGAGCCTCTCGTGGGAGCGGGTCGGGAGCAGCAGCGTGACAGCAAACCCGCACCTTTGAAAGGCTCATGACATGAGACGCATACGCCTCATCCGACGACCGGCTCGCGGAACGGCCACCTCACCGGGCGACCGGCTCGTCGGACGACCGCGTCATCCGACGACCGTCTCACCCGACGACCGCCTCATAGCCTCACCGGATCACCGGCAGCACCGCCTCCGAGCCGCGCCCGGTCGCCGCCTCGATGAAGGCCACCGGGTCGGCGACCTCCGCCAGCAGCGCGCGGGTGAAGCGCAGCGCGCCCTCCGCGGGCGGCGGGCCGCCGACGGCCGCGACCAGGTCGAGCAGGTGGACGGTCGCCTCCATCAGCGCCACCTCGCCGAGCGCGCCCAGCGCCACGCTGCCGAGCAGCGGGTGCGCCACCGTGGTGTCCGGCGGCAGGTCCGCGAGCCCGGCCAGGGCGGCCGGCCCCTCGACCCCGAACCGGGCGATCAGCACGGCGGGTTCGGTCCGCCCGGCGGCCTGCCTGGCCGTCTCGGCGATCTGCCCGGCGGCGGTGTGCGCGAGGCCGCCGGGCCGGTTGTAGGCGCGCAGGATCCCGGCGCCGGTGGTGATCTCGGCCGGCCCGTCCAGCAGCGCCCCGCGCAGCCCGCCGAACATCTCCGGCACCGGCGCGGCATGGGCGAACAGCTCCCGTACCGTCCACGCGGGCAGCCGGGTGGGACGGTCCCAGTCCTCGGCGGACAGGGCCGCGCCCCGCTCCGCCCAGGAGGCCCAGGCCTGCGCCAACATCGCTCGCACCGGGTCGTTCTGACTGCTCATCGACTCTCCTCGGGAACGGTGATCACGGGGTCGGGCCCACGCTACCCCGGGGCCCGGGAAAACCGTTTGCCGCCCCCGGGCCCGGGCCGCCACCATCGGCCCATGACCGACTCCGCCGCCCGCCCGCTGCCCGTGACCTCCGCCGCCCGCCCGGCCGCGGTCCGACAGCGGTCCGGCCGTCCCCGGAGGCCCGACGCCGCGCGCACGTGAGCGCCGCGCTGGCCGCGGGGCTGCTCGCCGGGCTCGGCGTGGCCGTCCCGGTGGGGGCCGTCGGGGCCTACCTGGTGTCGCTCACCGCGCGCACCTCGCTGCGCACCGGCGCCTGCGCCGCGCTCGGCGTGGCCACCGCGGACGGGCTGTACGCGCTGCTCGCGGCGGCCGGCGGTGCCGGTCTCGCGCCGCTGCTCGAACCGGTCGCCCGCCCGCTGCGGATCGTCTCCGCCCTGGTCCTGCTGGCGCTGGCCGCCCGGACGGCCGTCGCCGCGCTGCGCGTCCGGCCCGGCGGCGGTGCCGGGCCGCGGGCCGCGCCGCCCACCCCGGCCCGGGCCTTCCTCACCCTGCTGGGCATCACCCTGCTGAACCCGCTCACCGTGCTCTACTTCGCCGCCCTGGTGCTCGGCGGCGGCGGCCGGGACGGCGCCACGGCCCGGGCCGCCTTCACCCTCGGCGCCTTCGCCGCCTCCGCGGCCTGGCAGCTGCTGCTGGCCTCCGGCGGCGCGCTGCTCGGCCGGGCGCTGACCGGCCCGCGCGGCCGGCTGCTCACCGCCCTGGGCTCCGCCGCCCTGGTCGCCGTCCTCGCCGTCCGGCTGCTGCTCGACTGAGCGCCGCCCGGCCGCCCGCCCCGGGCGCCCGACTACGCACCGCGACCGGTCCGGTCGTCCCGGTCACCGCTCCCGCCGCACCGCCCGGCCCCTCGACCGACCGTCACGGCGCGGTCCGTCACTCACCGCCACCGATCCCGCCGCCCCGGTCGCCGTTCCCGCCACCCGCGCCGAGCCGCCGCCGGTCGGCTGACCAGCGGGATCGGCGAAATCTGGCGGTAAAAGCGGTTCACCCGTTTACGTCTGATTCCTACCTTGTATCCTGGTCTGTATCCGCTGAGTGACGTCCGCCGAAGACCGCCCCGGCAGCGGCCCCGCGCCACCGCCGGTCCACCGAGCCGCCAGTCCGGCCCGGGCACGACCGACGACGCTGCCACCGACCCGGAGGAGTGCGGAGATGGTCGAGCAGGACGCCCCCGAGAAGCGGGGCCGGCTGAGCCGCCCGCTGGTGCTGGGCGCAGCCGTGGCCCTGGTCGACCGCGAGGGCCTGGCCGCGCTGACGATGCGCAGGCTGGCGGCCGACCTCGGCGTGGAGTCGATGGCGCTGTACCGCTACACCCCGGGCAAGGAGGCGCTGATCGACGGCCTGGTCGAGGCCTACTTCGACGAGATCAACGCCCGGCTGCGGGCCGGCGCCGGGCGCGGTTCCCACGAGGCCGGCTGGCGCACCGAACTGCGCCGGATCGCCCGGGCGTTCGCCGCCACCGCGCACGCCCACCCGGAGATCCTGCCACTGGTCGCGACCCGCCCGCTGGCCGTCCCGATCACCCGCCGCCCGGTCTCGGTACTGGAGCTCACCGAGCACATCCTGGCCGTGCTCGGCCGGGCCGGCTTCGACGACGCCGGCGCGCTGACGGTCTACCGCACCTTCGTCGCCTGGAACCTCGGCTGCCTGCTGGTCGACAAGCGCCAGGTGGTCGACAACCCGAGCGAGCCGGACCCGGCCCTGCGGCTCGGCCTGCACCGGCTGCCCGCCACCGACTACCCGCGACTGCGCGCCCTGGTGCCCAGGTTCGCCGAGTTCGACGACGAGGCGGAGATGCTGAGCGGCCTGGACAGCCTGCTCGACGGGATGCCGGAGCCCGCCCTTGACGACTTCTACGGCGGCGACGCATCCTGAGGTATACGAGGTACACGTCGGACATACACCCTCATATCGGCGCCGCCGGGCGACCTGCCGGACACCGTTCCGGCCCCGCTCCGACGGCACCCGGAAGAAGCTCCCCATGTCCGCCGTTCCGAACGAACCGCACGAAGACATCCTGCGCCTGCGCGTGACCGCCAGGGACCCGGAGACCCTGCGCGCCGTGCTGCGCGAAACCCGCTCCGACGTCGGCGGTCGGCCGCGCGTCGAGGCGGACGGCAGCATCGGCATCGACGTCTATGCCACGGCCGCCCAGGTGCCGGCCCTCGAACGCGAGGGCGTCACCGTCACCTGGACCGGCAACGCCAGTGAGGCCGGGCGCGCCGCCCAGGCCGACATCGGGTCCGGCGACCGGTTCGCCCCCGACGACGCCGTCCCGCGCGGCCTGGCCGCCAAGTTCACCGGCTGACCCGGGAGGCCCGCCATGCCGTACCTGAACGTCACCGAGGTCGAGTCCGCCGTGACCAGCCTGGCCACCGCCTACCCCGACGTCACCCAGCTCCTGACCCTGCCCGAACCCTCGTGCGAGGGCCGCACCTCCCACGCCCTGCTGATCGGCGCCCCCGCGGCGCTCCCGAAGCCGTGCGTGATGATGATCGGCGGCGTCCACGCCCGTGAGTGGGGCAGCTGCGAGATCCTCGTCCACCTCGCCGCCGACCTGCTGGAGGCCCACCGCGACGGCACCGGCCTCGGCTACGGCGGCACCACCTTCGCCGCCGGCCAGGTCAGCGACCTGTTCCACCGGATCGACCTGGTGCTCTTCCCCCTGGTCAACCCCGACGGCCGGCACTACAGCCAGACCGTCCGGCCGATGTGGCGCAAGAACCGCAACACCGCCTACACCGGCGGCAGCCACAACCCCGACTGCGTGGGCGTGGACCTCAACCGCAACTACGACTTCCTCTTCGACTTCGTCACCGCCTTCGACCCGGCCGCCGACGCCCGGGTGTCCAACGACCCCTGCGACCCGCAGGTCTACTGCGGCCCGAGCGCGTTCTCCGAACCGGAGACCAAGAACGTCCTCGCCCTGCTGGAGAACTTCCCGCGGACCGCGTGGTTCGTCGACGTGCACAGCTACTCGCAGGACATCCTCTACAACTGGGGCGACGACGAGAACCAGTCGGACAACCCCGACATGAACTTCCGCAACGCCGACTTCGACGGCAAGCGCGGCCGGCCCGACGACCTCGCGTACGCCGAGTACATCCCCAAGGAGGACGAGGACGCCGCCGTGCTGCTCGCCGAGGCCTTCTGCCAGGGCCTCAAGGGCGTCCGCGGCCTGGCGTACAAGCCGATCACCGGCTTCCACCTCTACCCGACCAGCGGGACCAGCGACGACTACGTCTACGCCCGCCACTTCGCCGAGCCCGACCAGGGCAAGGTGCTCGGCTTCACCGTCGAGTGGGGCACCGAGTTCCACCCGCGGTGGGCGGAGATGGAGGAGATCATCCGCGACGTGGACGCCGGGCTGGTGCAGTTCTGCCTGGCCACCACCTGACGCCGGCCACCACCTGACCGGCCCCCGGACCGCAGTGCCCGACAGCAGGGCGCCCGCCACGACCGATCGTGGCGGGCGCCGTGGGCTTGCGGTTGCCGGGCGGCCCGTGCGGGTGCTCGGGCCGCCCGGCGGAACTCACGCGGCCCGGTGGAAGAAGAACGGGTCGATCGACGGCGCGATCCTGGTCACGCCGTCCGTGCTGAGCAGTTGACGGGTGGTGAAGTTGGCGTTGCGCTGGTACGTCACGCCCACCGGGAAGTTGGCCCGGTCGGGGGTGTTGTTGCCGGCGAAGATGCCGTAGAAGTCCTTCCCGACCGTGACCATCCGGATGTAGTCGCCGAGGTAGGGCAGTTGGTTCCCGGCCGGCGGGACGTCGCCCGGGGCCTGGTGCAGCACCTGGCTCTCCACGGTCCGGAAGCCGTCGTCGCTGAGTTCCAGCACCGTCGACCACTGGTTGTGGGTCAGCTGCTGGTAGACCAGCCCGACCAGGCCGTCGGAGTTGACGGCGAAGGACGGGTTCTTGCCGTTGACCACGTCCGGGCGGGCCGTGGACCAGGTCTGCCCGCGGTCCGCCGAGTGCAGGGTGTGCAGCACGTAGTCGGTGGGGACGGCGCCGCCGAGGTTGTCGCAGTAGGCGACCCAGACGCTGTTGGAGTCCGTGGGGTCCACCGCGATCGACAGGTCCGCACCGGTGCGTTCCTGGCCCAGCGTCCGCTGCTGCGGGTTGAACCGCACCTTGCGGCCGCTGACCGCGCGTTGGCCGACCTCGCCGTCCGCCGAGTCCAGGAGGTCCTCGAAGGGGCTCGGCCCGACGCCGCCCTTGTCGTCGCGGGTCACCACGACGTCGAAGGTCTTGCGGGCCCGGTCCAGCGGGGCTTCGGCGGTGATGCTCATGAACACGATGTAGACCGTGCCGTCCGGGTGCGCGGCGATCCGCACCGGCGGGCCGTCGAAGACCACCCCGGACCGCCGGTCGAGCCGGACGGGGGCGAAGCCGGCCGGGGCGGGCCCGGTCCCGGCGTCGCCCGAGACGTCCACGGTGGCGGTGTTGGCCGGCGAGGCGAAGTCGTTGCTGCCGACGTACACCCGGTCGTTGCTGTGGCCGTCCGCCGTGACGCTGACGGCGACGACCCACGGCTGGTCCTCGTCGGTCCGGTCGACGAGCACGCCCATCGGGGTGGGCGAGGCGATGTTCGGCGCGCGCAGGATCTGCATGTCGCCGGTCCGGCCGTTGAGGATGCCGGTGTAGAGCCGGCCGCCCCGCGCGCCGAAACCGATGCTGATGTCCCCGGTGCCGAGGCTCCCGTTGCCCGGGACGACGCTGTTCAGCACCCAGGTGTTCCCTCCGTCGGCGGAGACGTACACCGGGGCCAGCGGGCCGCCCATCGGATCGGGGGTGAAGGCGGTCGCGACCATCTGGTCCGGGTTCTCCGGGTTGACGGCCAGATTGGGCTCACTGTCCAGGAGCCGGTCGCCGCTCAGCGCCTTCGGGGTGATGTTGACGACCTTGATGGTGGGCATGTCGGCTCACCTCCGTTCCTGGAGCACGGCGAGCTTCTGCGCCGGCTGGTAGTCGTCGGGGTCGAGCAGCTGGAACGGCGCCCGCTCGGCCAGGTCGCCCCGGGTGGCGTGCAGCAGCCACAGGCCCAGCTGCCCGGCGACCGGCTTGGGCACCTGACGCCAACGGATGTCCGTGCTGCTCGGGTAGACGACGGTGGTCCGGCCGGGTTCGACCTGGCCGGACTCGACGTGCGAGACGTCGATCACGGCACGCCACCACTGCGGGGCGTGCTCGGAGTACGCCGGCAGGCCGAGGTCCTCCAGAGCGACCACCGTGCCCACCACCACGGCGTCCGCCGTCGCGGCGTGCTCGGCGATGTCCTGGTTGCGGATCCGGCGCTGCACCGACGAGAAGGGCAGCTCGTCGGCGGTGGTCGCGGCGAGCGCGACATGGGTCTGGACGGCCTCGGCGGGCAGCCGGCCGATCTCCCGGACGCCCAGGCCCTCGCCGTAGACCAGGCCCTGGGTGAAGAACGCCGCCGAGTCGCCGACCTGCAGCAGGTCGGCGTCGGCGGCCAGTTGGACGGTGACCTCGCTGCCCGCGAGCTGTCTGAAGGCGTCGGGTGCGTGCAGCACCTCGTCCACCTTCACCACGGCCGTCCGTTCGTCGCGGTCCTCGGCCGGGACCGCCGCCAGCGAGGTGCCGCCGACCCGGGTCACGGTGCCGCGGAAACTGAGCGGGGCCTGCCGGACGAGTTCGGTCAGCCGCTCGCGGCCGACGTCCGGTGTTGGGTCGTTCATGACGGTCCTCCTTACACCGTCAGCGCGCGGCGCGGACCGAGGACGGGTGCGCCCGACGCCACTCGATCCGCGCGCCGAGCAGGCAGGCGGCGGTGACGGCGGCCGCCAGCGCGACCACCAGCCACTCCGCCGCACCGCTGCCGGCGTCCGGGTCGATGCCGAGGAGCGTCTCGATCCACTGCGGCCACACCAGCGTGAGCAGGAACAGCAGTCCGGACAGCCCGCCGACGGCCGTCTCCAGCCAGAAGCGGGGCCGGACCGGATGGGATTGCCGGAAGGGCATCACTGCGCCTCCCCCTTCTCTCCGACCGCCCGGGCCGCGCGCGACGCGGCGCGCGCCGTTCCCGTGCCGCCGCGCCGTGGCGGCGGCACGACCCGGCCGGTCCGGCCCGGGGCGGGGGTCGCTCCCGTTCGGCGCCGCCGGTCGGGGGCGTGGTCGCCGCGGGAGGTGGTTGCTTCGATCCGCAGCGTCGGGGCTGCGGTGGGAGTGCGCGGGGAGGGGCTCGCGGTGTCACCCTGCGTGCCGGTCCGCCTACGCTGTACGCCTACGAGGCACACGTACTTCGTATACGAGTCTGCTCGCACTCCGTGAGCAGGTCAAGGGTGGAACGGGCCCTTCCCGGAGGCCGGCCGACCGCCGCCGCGGTCAGACCCGGGCGCCCAGCATCCGCAGCACCAGGTCCCCGTAGCGGCGCCCGAGTTCCTCCGGCGCCTCGGAGGAGTTGTCGGTGTACCAGCGGGAGACGTCGATGCCCAGCGAGGTGACCGCACGGGCCGCCGTCCGCACCTCCGCCACCTGGAAGTCCCCCGCCGCCACGCCCGCCTCGATCAGCGCGCTGACCTCGCGCTCGATGTCCAGCCGCAGCGCGGCGACCACCGCGTAGTCGTCCTCGGGCAGCGCGTGCAGCTCGTAGTTGACCACCCGGCCGACCCTCCGGGCCCGGGCGTGCCAGGCGGTGAACTGCTCGACCAGGCGCCGCATCCGCTCGGCCGGGCCGCCCGGGCCGGCCGCCGCGTCCCGGACCAGGGTCAGCGTGGCGGCGTGCCCGGCCCGGCTGATCTCGGCCAGCAGCGCGGCCTTCGACTGGTAGTGGATGTACAGCGCGGCCGGGCTCATCCCCGCCGCGGTGGCGATGTCCCGGGTCGTGGTGGCGTGGAAGCCGCGCTCCGCGAACGACTCGACGGCGGCCTGGAGCAGCCGGTACGCCGCTTCCGGGCGGGCGTCGGCGCCGGGCAGGGTCGGCCAGAGGTCGGCGAGCGGGGTGCTGGTCATGGCGTCATCCTCCCAGAGAACTCGTACAGGCTTTCCCGCCGACCGGCCTGCCGGACCGCCCTGCGGACCGGGCCTGGGCGGACGTCCGACCGGCTGTTGACAGGCTCCCGCACCGACAGCATGCTGAGCAAGCGCTTAGTCAGCAGCTGGAAGAGATCCTCGCACGAAAGGCAGGACGCTCCGTGGTGCACTCCTTCAAGGGCCGGGTGGCCGTCGTCACCGGATCGAGCCGGGGCATCGGCCTCGGCATCGCACGCGAGCTGGTCGACCGCGGGGCCAGGGTCTGCCTCACCGCCCGCAACCCGGAGCCGCTGGCCGAGGCCGTCCGCGACCTGGGCGGGCCGGACAACGCGATCGCCGTCGCGGGCAAGGCCGACGACCCGGCGCACCAGGAGGAGGCGGTCGCCCGCACCCTGGAGGCCTTCGGCCGGCTCGACCACCTGGTCAACAACACCGGCATCAACCCGGTCTACGGGCCGGTCCTCGACACCGACGAGGCCGCCGCCGCCAAGATCCTCGCCGTCAACGTGCTGGCCCCGCTGGCCTGGACCCGCCGCGCCCACGCCGCCTGGATGGGCGAGCACGGCGGCTCGGTCGTCAACGTCGCCTCCATCGCGGGCATCCGCTCCTCGCTCGGGATCGGCATGTACGGCGTCAGCAAGGCCGCGCTGATCCGGCTCACCACCGAACTCGCCGCCGAGCTGGGCCCCCAGGGCATCCGGGTCAACGCCGTCGCCCCCGCCGTGGTCAAGACGAAGTTCGCCCAGGCGCTGTTCGAGGGCCGGGAGGAGGAGGTCGCCCAGGCCTACCCGCTCGGCCGGCTCGGCGTCCCCGAGGACGTCGCCGGCGCGGTCGCCTTCCTGCTCTCCGCGGACGCCGGCTGGATCACCGGACAGACCCTGGTCGTCGACGGCGGGGTCACCCTGGGCGGTGGAATGTGACCGCCTCGGCGTTCGACGGCCGGGGCGTGGTGGTGACCGGCGGCGGCCGGGGCATCGGCGCCGCGCTGGCCCGGGCCCTCGCCGCGGCCGGCGCCCGGGTGGTGGTCAACGACCAGGACGCCGCGGCGGCGCGGGCGGTGGCGGCGGAGTGCGCGGGCGCCGCGCTGCCCGGGGACGCCGCCTCCGCCGAGGGGCTGGCCGACCTGGTCGGCCGGGCCCGCGCCGAACTCGGCGAGATCGACGTCTGGTGCGCCAACGCCGGCGTCGCCCCGGTGGGCGGGGCCGACGCGCCCGCCGCGGCCTGGGCGAGCGCCTGGGAGGTCAACGTCCTCGCCCACGTCCGGGCCGCCGAACTGCTGCTCCCCCGCTGGCTGGAGCGCGGCGAAGGGCGCTTCCTGGCCACCGTCTCCGCCGCCGGACTGCTCACCATGTTGGGCTCGGCCCCGTACGCGGTCAGCAAGCACGGCGCGCTGGCCTTCGCCGAGTGGCTCTCCGCGACCTACCGGCACCGCGGCGTCCGGGTGCACGCGCTCTGCCCGCAGGGCGTGCGCACCGACATGCTCGCCTCCACCGGCGCCGTCGGCGAGGCGCTGCTCGCCCCGACCGCGCTCGACCCGGCGGACGTCGCCGAGGCGGCGCTGGAGGGGATGCGCGCGGAGCGCTTCCTGCTCCTGCCGCACCCCGAGGTCGCCGACTACTACCGCGCGCGGGCCACCGACCCGGACCGCTGGATCGCCGGGATGAACCGGCTCCAGCGGGAGCTGGAGAGGAGCGAGGCGCTGTGAGGGCCTGGCAGGTGGGTGAGCTGGGCGAGCCGGCCGAGGTGATGCGGCTGGCCGAGGACGTCGCGCGGCCGGTGGCCGGCCCGGGGCAGTTGCTGGTCCGGGTCCGGGCGGCGGCCGTCAACTTCCCGGACGCGCTGATGGTGCGCGGGCAGTACCAGGTCCGCCCGCCGCTGCCGTTCACGCCCGGGGTGGAGCTGTGCGGCGAGGTGGTGGACGGCGCCCGGCGCGGCGAGCGGCTGATCGGCAACCCGGTGCTGCCGCACGGCGCCTTCGCCGAGTACGCGCTGCTGGACGCCGCCGCCGCGTTCCCCGCGCCCGAGGCGCTGGACGACGCCGAGGCCGCCGCCCTGCACATCGGCTACCAGACCGCCTGGTTCGCGCTGCACCGGCGGGCCCGGCTGCGGGCCGGCGAGACCCTGCTGGTGCACGCGGCGGCCGGCGGGGTCGGCAGCGCGGCGGTCCAGCTCGGCCGGGCCGCCGGGGCGCGGGTGATCGCCGTGGTCGGCGGGCCGGAGAAGGCACGGGCCGCGCGGGCGCTCGGCGCCGACCTGGTGGTGGACCGCCGGGAACGGGACTTCGTCGCCGCCGTCAAGGAGGCCACCGAGGGGCGCGGCGCGGACGTGGTCTTCGACCCGGTCGGCGGCGAGGCCTACACCGGCTCCACCCGGTGCGTCGCCTTCGAGGGCCGGATCGTGGTGGTCGGCTTCGCGGCCGGGCAGATCCCCGCCCCCGCGCTCAACCACGCCCTGGTGAAGAACTACTCGATCCTGGGCCTGCACTGGGGCCTCTACAACGCCCGTGACCCGCGCGCCGTCCGCGCCGCCCACGACGGACTCACCGAGCTCGCCGCCGAGGGCGCCGTCCGACCCCTGGTCAGCGCCCGGGTGCCGCTGGCCGCCGCCGCGGACGCCGTCCACCGCGTCGCCGCCGGGCTCAGCACCGGCCGGATCGCCGTCCTGGGCGACTGACCCGCCGCGCCGCCCGGAGCGCGGCCGGGGCGGGGCCGCGACGGCCCCGCCCCGGTTCGGCGTCACCCGCCCCGGCTCGGCGTCAGTAGACCAGGATGTCCCAGTGGCTGCCCTCGTTGCAGTACAGGTTGCCCGAGGCGGCCTTCCACTGCGGGTAGCCGTCGCCCCGGTAGCCGATGTAGGTGAAGCTGTTCTGGATGTAGCCGTCGATGCAGGAGTTGCGGCTGATGTCCACCTTGTAGCCGTTGTAGTGGCTGTAGGTGCCGGAGGCGTGGCCCACCTCGGTCCCGCCCGTGATGTTGATGGCGCAGCCGCTGGCGCGCTTGAGGGTGATGACGGCGTCGACCGTGCCCGAGTTGATCTGCTCGAACGAGGTGCAGGTGGAGTTGGACCTGGTGGTGCAGCCCCCGCTGGAGCTCCAGGTGATGCCGGCGCTGCTGAACTGGGCGGCGGCCGTCGCCTGCGACAGCTTGGTGCCGCTCGCGACGGCCGGGGGCGCCGCGACGGCGAGGCCGGCCACGGCCAGGGCGACGACGGTGGCTGCGGTGCGTGGCTTCATCTGCATCTCCCGGTGAGGATGGCGTTTCTCCGAGCAGGCTCCGAGGACCGGCACCGCACCAGGATGGCGCAGCGCCGTCTATGCGGGTAGACCCCGGTCCGTGAATTTCGGGTGACGGGGGGCGGCCTTCGGTGCGTCGCCCCGGTCGCCGATACGGCTGCGGCGGGGGCGGGAGCACTGTCAGGATGCGGGGATGACACCGTTTCAGCCGCCCGCACCGGCGCCTGCACCGGCGCCCGCTCCGGCGCCGACTCCGGGCTCCACTCCGGCGTTCGCACCGGCGTTCGCACCGGCGCCCGCGACACGCGGGAAGGCCGGGACGTCGTAGTCACCGCACCTTGACCGAACGACGGAAGCCCGGGGGGGCGTCGTGCTCACTTTCCACCTGTCCAGCGGCGATATCGGCCGCGTCCGCATGGCCGAGGGGCTCGACCCCCTCTGGGAGGTCACCACCAGCCTGTACCTGTACCAGAACCGCGAGGCGAACCTCGCCTTCGACGCGTGGCGCCGCCAGGTCACCGAGCGCATCAGGCGCGGCGGTCTGGAGCGCACCGTGGCCGCACTGGCCCGGCTGTTCCCCATCGACGGCTACGCCCCGGACTTCCTGATCCCGCGCCAGGGCGGCACCTCGCTGGAGGAGGGGATCGACCAGGTCCTGTCCACGCCCCGCCGGCAGATCGCCGCCCAGCTGACCAGGTACGCCGGGTACCGACCGCAACTGCCACTGTGGACCAGGAAGTTGGCCGAGGGCGAGCTCGGCGCCCTGAAGGCGCTCGGCGCCGCGATCCGGCAGTACCACCGGATCGCCATCGCGCCCTACCGGCCGCGCACCGAGCAGGCCGCCGACACCGACCGCAGGCAGCGGATCCGGGCCGTGCTCTCCGGCGGCGCCGAGGGGCTGCTGTCCAGCTTCGACGAGGACGTGCTGCGCTGGCAGGACGGGACGCTCTCGGCCTCCTGCGCGGTCGACTGGGAGGTGCACACCGGCGGGCGTCCGCTCACCCTGGTCCCGTCGTTCTTCAGCGCGCACCCGGCCGCCGTCGTCGACGAGGACCTGCCGCTGACCCTCACCTACCCGGTGGCCCGGCCGCTGAGCTGGCTCGCGCCGCCGTCGACGGACGGCTCCCGCGCGGCGCTGGCCCAGCTCGTCGGCCCCGCCCGGGCGCGGATCCTCCTGCTGCTGGACGACGGGCTGAGCACCTCCCGGCTGGCGGCGGCGCTCGGCGTCTCCCCCGCCACCGCGAGCTGGCACACCGCCATCCTCCGCGACGCCGGGCTGATCACCACGTGCCGGGAGGGCAGGGCGGTGTGCCACCGGCGCAGCCGGCTCGGCACCGCGCTCCTCGACGGCGATCCGGAGCCGGCGGCGTGAGGGCGGTGGCCGGGCCCGGCTTCGAGGTGCATCGAAAGGATGGCCCGGACGCACCGCTCCCGGTGAGACTGGCCAGGCCGCGGCCGTCACACCGCCGCGGCTCCCAGGGACCGCGGCAACCTGCCCGCGGTACGGGCGATTTCAGGAGAGTGACCCCCATGCGAAACCCGCGCACCCTCGCTCCCCGGGCCGGCGCCGTGCTGGCCGCCGCGCTGATGGCGGCCGGACTGCTGGGCGCGACCGCTGCCCAGGCCGCACCGGCCGGGACCTCCGCCGGGGCCCCCGCGGTGAGCGCGACCGCCGCCGTGTCGAACGCCGACCAGACGGTCGTCCAGGGCACCGCGGGCCTGAGCCGCGGGCAGAGCTGGTCCTCGCCCGACGGCGGCACCGTGCTGTACCAGCAGGGTGACGGGCACGTGGTGCTGTACCACAACGGGGCCGCGATCTGGACCGCCCAGGGCACGTACGGCATCGGCAGCTACTTCTACATCCAGGCCGACGGCAACCTGGTCGCGTACGACGCCGCCATGCGCGCGGTGTGGAACGCCCAGACCTGGGGCCACCCGGGCGCCTACCTCGCCATCCAGAACTCCGGGAACATGGTCGTCTACTACGGAAGCACGCCGCTGTGGTGGTCCAACTTCCGCCCCGGCGGCAGCGGACCGGTCGACCCCGACCCCGAGTGCACCCCGACCCCGCACCGCCTCTGCCCGTAGCCCGTACGCGGGCGGGCGGTGCGGGAGCCCGCACCGCCCGCCCGCGCCGTGCGACGCCTCACCGGCCCCCGGCGATGACCTCCAGGGCCGGGCGGGGCTCGCGGCCGAGCAGGGCCGCCAGATCCCCCGCCCCGCCCGGGCCGGCGAGGAAGCCGTGGGCGATCGCCGAGTAGGTGCCCACCAGCATCGGCACCTGGAAGGCCGGCGCGCCCGTGGCCCCCACCGCCGCCCGGGTGTCGGCGAGCCGTCCCGGCCGGTACTCGGCGCCGAGCGCCTCGGCCAGCTCCGCGCCGCCCAACGCCCGCTCCCCCACCAGCTCGTAGGTCCGGCCCGCGTGTCCGGCGGGCGCCAGGGCGACGTTCACCGCCGCCTCCGCCAGGTCCGCCCGGGCCACCGCCGCGAGCTTCCCGTCCCCGAGCGGAGCGCCGATCACCCCGTCCGGGCCCGGTGCGGCGATCGCCCCCAGGAACTCGGCGTACAGGCCGTTGCGCAGCACCGTCCAGCGCAGCGTGGCGGACTCGCGCAGCCGCCGCTCCGTCCAGCGGTGGGCGAGGGCGTAGGGCAGGTGGTCGCCGTCGCCGGACAGACTGGTGTAGACGACGTGCTCGACGCCCGCCCGCTCCGCCGCCTCGATCGCGGCGCCGTGCCGGGCGATCACCACGTCGTCCTCGGCGGCGCCGGCCGAGATCAGCAGCAGGGTCCGCACCCCGGCGAAGGCCCGCGCCAGGGTGTCCGGCCGGTCGAAGTCCACCAGTCGGGCCGGAACGCCGTCGGGCACCTTCTCCGGCGTCCGGGAGCCGGCCGCGACGCCGTCCCGCCCGGCGAGCCGCTCCAGCACCAGCGCGCCCAGGCCTCCGTTGACTCCGGTGACGAGCAGCATGGGGTTCCTCCAGGGGTGATCGGTCGTCGGCTACCCGACCATCCTCGATAGCCTGGGCGTCCGGCGTAAGGAGGCACATTCATGTCAGCAGGGCACACCGCGGTAACCACCCCTCGCCCGGTGGTCTGGTGCGAGGACGGCGTGGACTGCGGCATCCGCGACCTGCTGGACCGCCTGGGCGACAAGTGGTCCGTCCTCACCGTCGTCGAACTCGCCCAGGGCGTACGGCGGTTCCGCGAGCTGCAGCGCGCCCTGCCGGGCATCTCGCAGCGGATGCTCACGCTGACCGTGCGCCGCCTGGAGCGCGACGGCGTGGTCTCGCGGACCGTCCACCCGACCGTCCCGCCGCAGGTGGAGTACGAGCTGACCGCGCTCGGCCACAGCCTGACCCACCTGGTGCGGGCGATGGCGGACTGGTCGTACGACCACCACGACGCGATCGTCTCCTCCCGCCGCGCGTGGGACGAGGCCAACCCGGGCTCGGAGATCCGCTGACCCGTTCGGGCGGACTCCGGCGACCGCGGGAATGACCGCCCCCATACGGCTGTTGTTGCTCTCCTGCCGGCGGACGACCGTCAGCGGGGGCAGCAGGCGATGGCGCACGACGACAGCAGCGTTCACGGGACGGTGGCGGCGGGGCGACCGGCTCCCTCGCCCTCGCCGACCCGGATAGCGGCCTCGCCTACGCGTACACCCGCCGCCGCTTCGGCCTGCCGTCGGGGTACGGCGCGGGGCCGGAGAACCACCGGCTGATCACGGCCGCGGTCCGGGCGGCCCGCGGCCGCTAGGCCGGGACGCGGCCGGGCGGCCGGCGGACGCTGCGGCCGGGGCGGCTACCGCTCGTACGCCATCTCCGGGAAGCGCGCCGAGGGCCCGTCCAGCAGGTGGTCGTCCTGGCCGCGCAGCCAGCGGTCGAAGAAGGACGCCACGTACGAGCGGGTGGCGAGTTCGGCCCGGCCGGGGCGGATGTCGCCGACGTCCTTGCGCAGCTGCTCGGCGTCGAGCACGCCCTGCCGGGCGAGCTGCGGCAGCAGGGGCTGGGCGTCGGTGTACGAGCCGTGGCGGGAGCCGGTGAGGGTCACGTCGGCGTGCCAGCCGGTGCTGTGCTGCCACAGGGCGTTCCAGCCGGGCTGGTTCCGGTAGCTCCCGGAGTCGTCGCTCCCGGTGCCCATCAGCAGGAACGGCCGGTTCAGGCCGTCCTCGGCGACGCTGGGCAGAGCGACGCCGGTGTGGCCGTCGGGGCCGGGGAAGTGCAGCTGGCCGTCCATGTTGACGCCGGCCGCGATCCGCGGGTCGTCGTGCATGGTCTGGAGCGCGGTGAAGCCGCCCGCCGACTGGCCGACCATGCCGATCCGGCCGAGGTCCAGGGCCCGGGCCACCCCGGCGGGCAGGCCGGGCCGTTCGCCCAGCCCGGCGAGCTGGTCCAGCACGAAGCGGGTGTCGGCGACCCGGGTGGCCATGGCCTTGCGCAGCACCGCGCCGATGTCCAGCCCGGGCTGCCCGAGCATGCCGGGGAGCACCGAGGGGGCCAGGTCGCCGCCGGGGAAGGCGACTTCGGAGGCCTCGTAGGTGTGGTCGACGGTGACCACCACGTAGCCGCGCGAGGCGAGGTCCTCGACCAGCGCCGTCCCCCAGGTGCGCGGGTCGCCGAGGCCGGGCGAGTACAGCACCACCGGGCGCGGGCCGCCGGACAGCGCCGGGGCGTCCCTGCGGGCGTGGGTGCGGATCGCCGACCAGTCGGTGCGGCCGGGCGCGGTGCCGTAGTTGAGCAGCCCGACGCCGTCCGGCCCGTCGAAGTGCTTCCCGGCGGTGGGCTCCATGTACGGGGCGCGGTCGTCGCCGGCGGCCGGGTGGGAGGTCGGGTACCAGAGGCTGACCATCAGCTCGCGCCGCTGCCCGGGGTGCCAGGGGTCCTCCCGTCCGGTGTCGGTGAGGTGCAGCGCGGTGGTCCCGATCGGGTACGGCCCGCTGGGCTCCGGCAGCCAGGCCCGCGCCTGCCGCCCGGTGCCTGCCTCCCCCGGCGCCGCCGCCACCGCTCCGGTCGCGCCGACCGTGCCCACGGCCGCTGCCGCCGCCAGTACCACCGCTGCCACGGCCCGTCCCGGAATGCCCATGGTGTTCCTCCGTCTTCCGATCATCGAACACCCAGGACACTACGGTCGGGGAGGGGGCGCGGCCGTCATACCAGGGGGCCAACCCGCCCCTGAGTACCCGGGTATCACTCCCCTACGGGTACCCGCCCGGGCCCCGCCCCGCGACCGGCCTCGCCCGGGCGCGCGTCGTCCGCGTGCGCCGTCCGACGGAACGCGCCGCGGTACGGCGTCGAACCGCCGCCGGGATACGGCGTCCTCGGCCACCGCCGGTGCTAGCTTCCAGCTGCCGCCCGGCCGGGGCGGCACTCTCGACCGCCATTCGAAGGAGCGACCCATGACCCAGGCCGGCGCGTCCGATTCGGACCACAAGAAGTCGCTGGTGAGGGAGGCAGCAGGCACGAAGACCTGGCACCACGTCGTCCGGGCGGACGCGGACGCCGCGGCCGCGTACCTCAACGCCGATCCCGCCCAGGGCCCGGGCGAGGCGACCATCGCCACCCGGCCCGACGGGCAGATCGACATCCTCGCCTTCCTGTAGCAGCGGGCTCCCCGCCCTCGGGCCGGTGCCGCGGCACGCCTCCCGGCGCCGCGGCACCGGCCTCGGCGTGTCACCTCAGGCTCCGCCGTTCGATCCCTGTCCCGCCACGATGTCGGCGAAGACGATCACGAGCGCGCTCTCGCCGTACTTCGCCGTCAGCTCCTCCCGGAAGTCGCCGCTGCGCACCAGGATCCGGTTGATGTGGATCTTGGTACCGATGGGGAAGGTCATCTCCTCCTCGGACTGGTTGTTCCTGCCGAGCGCCCTTCCCCGGTGGTCCTCCGGGAGGCCGAACTCCCAGACGATCTCCTTGCCGGCGACGTACGTGTGGGTCAACGGATCGCCGTACGTGGTCGACAGGATCGCCGGCCACTCGATCGTCTGGTCGACCGGGACGTAGCCGCCGTCCGGGTGGCTCTCCTGCTGCTTGAGGATGCCGCCGAACGACTCGTACAGGTGCTTGCTGTCGCCCCGCACCACGTTGCCGTCCGCGTTCGCGCGGGGCGTCGCGAAGTCGTCCCACACGCCGTTGATCCGGGCGAAGATGTCGAAGGTGTCCGCGAGGCTCCGCTCGTCCCACGCCCCCGTGGTCTGCTCGTCCGCGTAGCCCCGCGCCATGGCGACACTGCGCCACGTCTCCAGCACCTCGCGCTCCTTCGACTTGTAGGAGAAGCCGGGGGCGGCGATCTCGCCGGGGGAGAAGCCGACCTGCCCCAGGGCCGCGAGGAGCGGGTTGATCCGGCGGTAGTCGGCGCTGAGGTAGTTCTCGCCGAGGTCGAGGTCCTTCTGCTTCTGCTTGGCCGCGAGGACCGCCGGGTCCAACTCCTGGGCGCGAGCCGCCTCGTACTCCGCGCGGGACGCCTCCCGGTCCGCGACCGTCCCCCACGACTTGTCCTTGAGGGACGCCCGGGCCTTCTTGCCGTCCGCGCCCTCGGAGATCAGATAGGACCCGAGGCTGAAACCGAGGATCGTCTGCCCCTCGATGTCCCTCTCGTCCGTGTGCTTGACGACCGGGGTCCCCTTCGGGAGCTTCGCCGCGAGGGTGCGCTGCACGGGCGCCTCCGCCGCACCGGCCGTCCCCGTCCCGGGGCCGGCCGAACGCTGCACGTCTGAGGCGGCGCGCGGGGCCGGACGGCTCATCACCGCGCGGGCGTTGGCCTCGGCCTCGCGTTCGAAGCGGTCGGAGGGGTCGGAGACCTTCAGCCCGGCGCCGTTGTCGGTACCGCTGACCGGCCCCTGGCGCTGCTGGATGACATGGGTGAGCTCGTGGGCGAGGGTGTGGGCGTCGGCCCCGCCCTCGCCGATGACGACGTGGTTGCCGGAGGTGTAGGCACGCGCTCCGACCTCGGCGGCGGAGGCCTTCGCGGCGCCGCCGGTGTGGACGCGCACGTCGGAGAAGTCGGCGCCGAGGCGGGACTCCATGTCCGCACGGGTGGCCTGGTCCAGGGGCCGGCCGGGGCCGCGCAGGACATCGTGGACGGAGGAACGCTGCACGGCCGGGGCGGCGGCACGCTGGACGGCGGGGCCGTCGAAGCCCTCGTGACCGCAGCCGTCACCGTGCCGATGCTGCTCCTCGTCCGGGCCGTGGCCGGCCCGGCGGAGCATCTGGACCACCGCCGCGTTGCCCACGGTGCCCTGGAGGGCGAGCAGCCCCGACCGCGGCTGCCCGGCCCGGGCGGGCGCGCGCCTCGCTTCCTGGCCCGCCCTGGCCCCCGTGGCTTCCTCGTTCTCCCGCTTGCGCATTGGGCTCAGCCCCTCCTGGGATCGTCGGCAACCTCCCACTCAACCCGACGGCCACGGCGCGGCGGAAGGTCCTCCGGGGCAGACTCGGGGGCCCCCGCGACGGTCTCCCACGGCACTTCCGTACAGGCGGCACGGCATCAGGGTGCGGTGCGCCCGCTCCTGCCGGGACGCCAGCCGACAGTGTCAAGCCGAGCAAGCACAGCATCCGAGGGCCAGGCGGAGTCCGGCTCGCCTCGAACGCGGCCGGATGATGGTTCAGTGCGACCAGAACGGATCGTCGTACCGGGGAATGATGTCGAGATTGCCGTTCGGCAAAGTCGGCTCGGGGACGTAGGTGCCGAAGGGGTCGCGGTCGCGGATGACGGGGATGGGACCCACGGTGGCTTGGAAGGTGATGTTGCCGGCGGCGCCGAAGAGCATGCACACGCCGTACCGAGTGGGCGTGGTGGCGAACATGGCGGGCTGGCCGGGGTTGACGGAGGTGATCCGGTAGCCATGGGCCTGCCAGCCACGTTCGACGACGCCCAGCAGCGCGCCGTACTTGGCTGCGGCGACCTTGGTCATGATGTAGCGGTCGCGGGTGGCCACGGCATAGCCCAGGGAGCGGTCGTCGGGGCCTGTGGTCTGCTCGGTGGACCGCGGCCAGCCGTCCCAGTACTGCAGCCGAGGGCGAATGGAGGTCATCGCCTCGTCAAGGAGCGCGTTGAGTGCCTGGACGGCCTGTTCGGGGGTCATTCAAGGACTTTCCAACGGTGCGGGCGCCGTACGGCATCGCCCGGCAGGCGGTATCTGGAACAGAGGACGGGGCCGGTGCTCAAGCAGACCAGTATGGGTCGTCGTACTTGGGCAGGATGTCCGGGTTGCCGTTGGCCATGACAGGGTCGGGTGTCGGGGTGCCGAACAGGTCCCGACCGTCGGGCACCGGGGTCGGGCTGACTCTGGCCTCGATGTCGATGTCCCCGGCGGAGCCAATGCCGATGCGCACGCTGAACCCCTCCGCCGTGGTGGCGGACACGGCCTTCCCAGCGGGGCCCGTTTCGATTCGGTAGCCCTTGGCCTCCCACACGCTCCGAACCGTGTCCAGCAGGGTGGCGTACTTGGCGGGGGCGACCTTGGTCATGACGTGGCGCTTGCGGGAAGCCTTGGCGTAGCCGAGGGAGTGCTCGTTCAGGCCGGAGGAGTACTGCTCCCTGGTCTCAGGCCAGGCATCCCAGTACCGCAGCGTCGGCTGCACGCTCGAGGTCGCTTCTTCCAGCAGGGCGTTGAGCTTCTGCAGGGCCTGCCCGGGCGCCATGAGCGGGGCCGTCGCCATCGGGTCCGGGCGGGCGCCGTCGCCGACGCCGGCCGTGAAGGCGCCGCAGGCCGTCAGCGTCAGCACGAGCGCGATGGGCACGGCGGCCGCAGCGAGACACCGCGTCAGCGGCTTGCCGGGTCGCGGGGCGTTCGAGGGTGCGGCGCTGACGAGCGGGGTGCGACGGGACGGGATGTTCATCGTTGGCCCTGCCTTGTGACGTGGTCGTACCTGCCGGCCACGATTTGGCCGATGTTGTTGACCGAGACCGCAGTATCGTCCGGTGCGGGGTCCTTCTTCGGCTCATCCATGTAGTGGGAGTGCGAGTCGAAGGACAGCGGCGCGCCGTCCGGGACGGCGAAGCGGTTGGCGCCGAATTCCTTGCTGGCCGGGTCCTGGCCGAACCAGAGTTGGTTGTCAGGGGAGTACATCTTGTAAACCTCGTCGCCAAGGGGGCCCAGGGCAGGGAACAGGGCCACGTCGTTGGCGACACGAGTTGCAGGCGGCAGATGGCTCACGGGGTCGTTCTCCGCGTCGCCGACCCAGACATGGCCGGGATCGACGTTCAGTTGGGATGCCTTGGTGGCCCCGGTGCCGGGGGAACCGACGAGGATGATGTCGTCGGCGCCGGTGCCACCAGTCATCTGGGCGCCCAGGCCGACGGTGGTGGAGCCGTAGCTATGGGCGAGGGCGACGAGGTGGGCTGGGGGGCCGTCGTGGGTGGCGCGCAGGCCCGCCATGAACTTGTCGTAGGCGGCGCCGCCCTTGGCGGCGCGCTCCGTGTCCATCACGTCCAGAGGCCGGAGGTCGCCCTGGGCGAGCTTCTCCAGGCCGGGCGGCGGATCGTAGCCGAGCCAGACCATCGAGGCGACCTCGGCGTTGGGATCGGCGGCGGCGGCTGCGTTCCACACGTTCAAGGCGCGGTCCGCGTCCTTGCCGCCGACCGCGGAGAGCGTGGTACCCAGCCCCGGCACGTATGCGCTGACGTTCTTCGCGGTGTCCGGGTTGCCGTAGGACAGGATGCCGCGACCCTGCCCCTCCTCGCTGACGCCGATCAGGAAAACGGGCGGCTGCTTGCCCCTGCGTTCCTCCAACTTCTTGCTGATCGCGATGAAGCCGTCGAGCTTCTGCTTCTCGTCCTCCGTCAGATTGGGTTTCTGCTGGTACCTGCTGATGAGGTTGGCGAGATTGAGCTGATTGGCCTCGTTGCGGGCCACTGCGGGGATGCCGTCGCGCATGCCCAGCAGGTCCGGGTGCGCCTCGATGAGCCGCTGCTGCTCGCCCGGCGTCAGGCCCTTCCACCAGGAGTTGACCTCGGTGGGCGAGGCACCGGCGGGTGGGAAGCCCGCGGCCATCAGGTCGACGCCCTGCTGTGTGACGGCCTTGAGGTCGGCGGCAGCCTTGTCCGTCTCCAGCCCCGTGCCGTTTCGGGCGCGCTCGGTCAGGGAGTTCAGGAGCCCCGCGATCTTCTGATCGGCGTTGCCGGCCTCGGCGACGGCGCCGGATATCCGGTTCGCCAGCGCCTTCGCCCGTTCGGGGATGTTGTACCCCGGGTCGTTCGTCTCGGCCTTTGACGGCGCGGGCCAGGACACCGTCCCGTCATCGGCGACGGTCAGCCCCAGTTTCTGAGCCTCCTGCAATGCCATCTGCAGCTTGGACTGCGCCAGCAGGAAGCTCTCGGACGCCTCGCGCAGCAGCCCCGAGACCGCGGACATCTCCGTGTGGGCGGCGTCCAGCCGATTGCTGGTGCGCTGCAGCGAGGCGTTGGCGGCGCCGGCCGCGTTGCCAACCCAGTTCGCGTTGAGGACGTGCTTGAGGACCTCGTGCTGCATGTTCTGGACATGCTTGCCGAAGTTGGTGGCAAGGGTGTCGTAGGCGGTGGCCGCCGGCGCCAGGCCGGACAGGTTGGCGTCGCGCAGCTGGGCGAGGCTGACCATCAGTGCGTGCCCTGCGAAAACAGCCCGGAAGGCGTCAGGCTCGTGGCGCCGTTCTTGTCCGCGTTGCGGTAGTCGGTGGCGGTCTGGCTCAGCTTCAGGGCGACCCCGTCGACCTCGGAGGCCAGCTTGTTCAGCAGTTCCTCCCACGCCGCGGTGCAGTTGTGCAGCGCGGCGCCGACCTGCCAGCCCGACAGAGCGGCGACCGCCGTGTCGGAGGGCTGGTGAATCGCCTTGAGCTCGCCGGGCATCGCCTCCCCACTCTCCTTGGCTGCCTTGGCCGCCAGGTCCAGATCCGCCGGGTTGACTCCGAAGGTCGGCCCGAGCGGCGGCGTGATGGAGGGGAGGGCGTAGAGCCCTCCCTGCCCGTCCGGGCCTGCGTACGCATTCATGGACTACGGTCCCCCCTGCCAACCGTCCTGTACCCGCTCAACGAGCCGCGCCGCCGCAACTGCGCTGCGGTGCGCATGACTGCACATCTGAGCGATTCATTCGTGCATGTGAACGTAGCAGACCGAATCACGGCCCAGCTCGTCGGACCGGTCGAGCCGTCCGCGGCCCGCCGCGAAGGCGGTTGGCCGTGCGGATGCAGTCCTCAACCAGGTCGGCGCGCCGTCCGATCAGCAGCTTGAACTCGATCGCGGCCTCGTCGCCGGGCCGAATCCGTCGCAGGTCGCGGCGCATCCGGGGCTGATCGGCAATCACGTAGGCATCGCGGGCACCGGTCTTGCCGTCGCCGCGGTAGCCGCCAGCGGCCCGGTTCACCAGACGCCGGGAGATGTGGAGGACCTTCCCGGCCGTGAGCGATCAGCAGGCTCAACAACCCTCGGCCTTTCCGAACCTCTTGGCCAGGTGGCATCGATGTCCGGCGACCATGTGGTGTAGCCACCGCTACCGCGGCACAGCGAGAACCCCATGTCCAGCACGGGTCCACCGCAACCGGAACCAACATCAACCGCCTCCACCAGCATCAGCCAGGCGACAACCGGACCAACTCCGCAATCCGCTTCACGCGCCTCTGCGGCAGACGATCGACCGAATCCAAGCGACAGTTACTGAAGATCACCAGCAGCATCCGGAAAGTGATCCAGAACCCGTCTTGAGTCGTTGTCGATGGTCACCTCCGGGCCGAGGAAGCGCAGCTCGTACGAAGACGCACCGTGGCGGGAGTCTATCGGATCAGCAGTTGATAGACAGAGCGCCTAGTCTCAAGGGCGGCAAGGCATCGAGCTTGAATCCAGCTACCGCCCAGCAGAGCATCGACTCCGTACTTTCCGGCGTAAATCTCAACGCCTGGGCAGCCAAGAACACACACGGGGCCGAAAGGACGCTGACTGGGAGATTTAACAGCCCCATCGGCAGGGTTGCCGACAGTGCTGGAAACGTCTCGGATGCATATAATCTACAACTCCTCATCAGGCGCGTGAATAAGGGAACAGACGGCCACAAGGGAACATGGACCGTGCATACTGTCATGGCCTGGTAGTCGCGCTGCTCGACACTGAGGCGTCGGCTCGCTCAAGCGAGCCGGCGCCTCGATAGACATAGGGGAGATGGTCGCAAATGGGGCAGACCCAGAACGCTCTAGCCAGCACTCTGGCGAGTCTAGGGAAATTTCATGACGGACTCACAGACTTCTCAAGTAGACTTCTGCGTGAATATAAGTTTGACGGTGCCGTTGAATTGATTCACCAAATTCTCATCGAGCCGATCGGGGGGTCGGTAAAGTTTACATCTTTGCATCGTTTTACGGTTTCAATCGGCCCCGATTTTGCAGACTCTAGGGAGATCTATATTGTCGCAAGTGTGTGTATTGAGGAATTCTCATGCATGGCGGCTGTTGCAGTTCGGGGCGGCCTGGGCGAGATGGTCGAAGGCCTGAGCGGGCCGCAGGAAATTCTAGTGTACGAGGAAACGACTGAAGGCATTGAACTAAGCGCGGCTATTGGATTCCTTGGAAAGGCTCTGACGAATCTAGAGAACCTGGCTGACCCTCTTGGGCCGCTGGCGCAAGGCTACGCCTAGTCCGCCCAAGCGTCCAAGCCGCGAGCATCCTAGGAGGCATGCCTGTCGGACACGAATTTGCCCAGATGCCTGCTCAATAGCGCAGAATGTTTGACGCAGCCTTAGTTTCAATCAGTCGTGCCGGCCCGTCGGCGATTCGGCGGGCCGGCACGTTACGGCGAGGACTGCAACGGTAGGACATCGTCGAGCAATTCCAAAAGAGCTATCTTCTGGCGGGGGTCACGCCGGTCTGGTTCGCAACCTGATGGCGATGTTAATTGGGTCAATGAGAATGCCGGCATGAGCCCCACTGCTCGTACTTACAATGCTGTGGCTACAGCTTCCAGGGCAGGCTGGGCGGCGGCGCTGCAGTACTACAAGGCTGGCGCGAGCAAGCTGTCGGATATCAAGTTCGACTGGTTTGATGCAACAAGCGGCGTAATGATTGATCGGAAGGTCAGCGTAACGACCTTCAACAAGACCTACCGGTAGGCTATGAACCAGTCTCTTGCGCTTGGGAAGAACGGCTACGCGGGACGGTGGGAGGTTCCCACCGAAGCTGAGGCAGTGCGAGCGCGGAGGGTTCTCCGAAGCCTCCTGCTCACCAACATTCGAGTGAGGATGGTGCCCTGATGAATGTCAACCAGGTCCTGGCGCAAGCATTTGCAAGCGTTGGGGTATCGATCGACCTGACCGACGACGACGATATCAACCCTGATGTCGCCACGGATATTCTTGAGCCCGCTGCTGCCCTCTTCGGAGGCCTCTCGGAAGAGGGGCGTCGGGAGGTCGCTTCCTTGATGCTTCAGTGTGCCGAGCTTGAGGATAATCCGGAGCGCAAGAGGGCAATTCTGGAGCTTCCCGAAGCTATCGGCCTTCTTAGCGAAGGCTGATCCCCAGGATTTCCCTAAGGGCTGTCCCGTAACCCCGAGGAGATGTGCCACGACCGTCCGGCCGCTCTCAGAAAGTGTTGGGTAACTGCGTGATTACTCGCTCTTGAGGTCGTCGGCGAGGCGGCGGGCTGCTTCGGTCTCGATGGGGCCGTGGGGTTCGATCGTCTCGCCGGCGAGGCGGGCGGCCATGAGGCGGATCATTGCGACCTTGATCATCGCTTCGGCGTGCGCGGTCTTGCGCTCGTAGTCCCGTGCCAACCGTCTGCACCGTCCCAGCCAGGAGAATGTCCGCTCGACCACCCACCTGCGGGGCAGCACCTGGAAGCCTTTCACATCGGCGTTCCGGGGCACCGCGACGATCTCCAGGTTCTCCCGCTCGGCCGCCCAGCCGACGAGTCCCGCGTCAATCGCGTTGACGTAGCCACCGTCCACCCATACCAGTCCGACGTGCGGAAACGCGTCGCGGACACCGGCCAGGACCAGCTTGGCCCCGGCGCGTTCCTGCACCGAGGCCGAGTGCACGACCGCCCGCAGCACGAGGCCGCAGGTGTCCACCAGCAGGTGCCGCTTGCGGCCCCGGACACGCTTGCCCGCGTCGTAGCCGATGGCCTCGCCGCCCTGGTGACTGCGCACGGACTGTGAGTCCAGCACCGCCGCCGACGGCTGCGGATCGCGGCCGTCCGCCACCCGGAGCCGTTCGCGCAGCGCATCGTGGACCCGATCCCAGGTCCCGTCCGCCGTCCAGGCACGGAACCACCGGTAGGCCGCATCCCATGGCGCGAGATCGTGGGGCAGCAGCCGCCACGCACAGCCTGTGACCAGCACGTACAAGACACTGTCCACAACGAGCCGACGAGAGAACTTCAACGGACGGCCGCCCCGGCGCGGATCCCGCCCGGGTAGCAGCGGCTCGATCACCGCCCACTGAGCGTCCGTCAACGACGAGTCATAGGAAGGCTTGCAGGAACAGACACACACGGCGGAGATCTTCGCGGGCCCGTCGCCCACGAAGACCACCGCCAGTGCATCACGCCATGCAGTTGATCAATTACCCAACACCTTCTCAGAGGCGACGGCGTCCACCACGCCATGCTCGGCATCGCCCGCCTCCACAACCTCCTCCAGGCCGCATAGCCGAGCCCGACAAGAGGTCGGCTGATCCTGTCCCGAGCGACGCAAAGATCAATTACGGGACAGCCCTTAGACTGAGATCGAACGTGCGTGAAGCCCCTGGGCGATTCCAAGGGCTCATGGCGTCTTGACGGCAGTAGTTGACGGCAACGTCAGCGCACGGGTGCCGCACAAACCGTCGGATCGTCATCGTCGCCGGGCTCGGTGGCGGCTTCGGAATGCCTGCCGAGCTTGCGGCTGAGAAGGTCGATGGCGTCGCGCTGGAGGCGGAGCCGACGTGGGCGTACACGGTGGCGGTGACGCCGATGTGGGCGTGGCCGAGGAGTTCCTTGATCACGACGACTTCGACGCCCTGCTCCAGGAGAAGCGTCGCGGTCGCGTGGGGGAGGTCGTGAAATCGGATCTGCCGGAGTCCCGCTCGGCGGAGGAGCGCTTTGAAGTGTCGGGTGAGGGTTACGGGTTCGATCGGGTGGCCGTCTGGCCGGGTGAAGAAGTGACCGCTGTCCTTCCGGCTCTGGCCGGCCTTCTCCCGCTCTTAAGCCTGCTGGCGGCCGGTGGCGTCCCGCACGGACCTTTCGCCGACGCGCTCGGCGGCGAAGGCGTCCAGGGCTGGGTGGATGACGCGGCGGGCGCCGAGGAAGAGATCGTCCACCGCTCGGAAGGCTGTCCAGCCGAAGTCGGCGTCGAGCCGGTGCATCTCGGCGACGATGTTCTCGGGGGTGCGGATGCTGACCTCGGGATTCATGGAGGCGGCTGCTCCGCAGAAACCGCACTCGTAGGGCAGTCGCGCGAGCACACCAGTTTGGCCTCGATGCGGCCGTCGACGGTCCGGTACGGGTCCTGAGCGAGGAAGCGGCGGCGACGGCGAGGGAGTCGATGTCCGGGACGAGCCAGCGGGTGGTGTCGCCAAAGAGCTGGACGCCGCCGGCGGTGGTGCCGAGCAGGCAGTCGCATCACATCACCTTCGGCAGCTCGCGGCGCCGGTGGCCGTCCCCGAGCAGGGCAGCGACCCGCATCTCGCCCTCACCGATCACCAGGGCCTCCAGGCAGGCGAAGCGCGGATTGGACAGGACGCGCCGCGGGTCGGCCTTGGCGTGGTGGCCGTCAGCCATCAGCGCGATCGCCGGGTCCAGGGCGGTGGCAATCCACGCCGTCAGCTCGTAGGTCGGGGCGAGGAGGTTGAACGCGAGCCAGCGCGGCCACAGCGCGTTGACGACGTCGGCGTTGCGCCGGATGCCGCCCCTGTGGGCCTTGGCGTCCAGGGTCCCGACGCCTGCCTCAGTTCCGGCGCTGCCGGTGCGGACCGTGTCCCGCGCGATGCCGAGCCGTCGGGACACAGCCATGATCGAGTGGCCCCGGCGCACTCCAAGACGATCTGGGCCGTCGAGCGGCGACGGGCCCAGGACCGGAGCACCTCCCGCCGGGCATCGGTGACGGGTGACGGCGGGAGCTTCGAACCAGGACGGCTCGCACCCGGCCGACGCCGGATCTCCGGATCAGGTCACTGGCGGTACTTCCGCAGCTCCCGGCGAGCCAGGGAGCGCTTGTGCACCTCGTCCGGGCCGTCGGCCAGCCGCAGGGTGCGGTTGCCGGCCCAGAGCTGGGCGAGCGGGGTGTCCTGGCTGACGCCGGCGGCGCCGTGGGCCTGGACGGCCTTGTCGAGGATCCACTCGACGGTGCGCGGGGTGGCGATCTTGATCGCCTGGATCTCGGTGTGCGCACCCCGGTTGCCGACGGTGTCCATCAGCCAGGCGGTCTTCAGCACCAGCAGCCGCAACTGCTCGATCCGCACCCGGGACTCGGCGATCCAGTCCTGCACCACGCCCTGCTCGGCCAGCGGCCTCCCGAACGCCACCCGCTCGCCGGCCCGGCGGCACATCAGCTCCAGCGCCCGCTCGGCGATGCCGATGGCGCGCATGCAGTGGTGGATCCGGCCGGGGCCGAGCCGGGCCTGGGCGATGGCGAAGCCCGTCCCCTCCTCGCCGATCAGGTTCTCCACCGGGACGCGGACGTCCTCGAACAGCACCTCGGCGTGGCCGCCGTGGTCGGCGTCGTCGTAGCCGAAGACCGTCATGCCGCGCTTCACCGTCACGCCCGGGGTGTCGCGCGGGACGAGCACCATGCTCTGCTGGCGGTGCGGCTCGGCGGCCGGGTCGGTCTTGCCCATCACGATGAGGATCCGGCAGTCGGGGTTCATCGCGCCGGTGATGTACCACTTGCGGCCGTTGACCACGTACTCGTCGCCGTCCCGTTCGATGCGGGTGGCGATGTTGGTGGCGTCCGAGGAGGCGACCTCGGGCTCGGTCATCGCGAAGGCGGAGCGGATCCCGCCGTCGAGGAGCGGGCGCAGCCAGCGCTCGCGCTGTTCGGCGCTGCCGAACTGGGCGAGCAGTTCCATGTTGCCGGTGTCGGGCGCCGCGCAGTTGAGCGCGGGCGGCGCCAACTGGATGCTGCGGCCGGTGATTTCGGCGAGCGGGGCGTACTGGAGGTTGGTGAGTCCGGCGCCGAGCTCGCCGGGCAGGAAGAGGTTCCAGAGGTTCTGCTTGCGGGCCTCGGCCTGGAGGTCGGCGACGACCGGGGGGACGGCCCAGGGTTCGCGGTCCCGGTCGGCGAGTTGGGCGGCGAGGACGGGCTCGGCGGGGTACACGTGCTCGTCCATGAAGGCGAGCAGCTGCTCGCGGAGTTCGTTCGTCCGGGCGTCGTAGGCGAAGTCCATCGGTGTTCGGTTCTCCTTGAGGGTGCGCGGGCTTCGGGAGCTCAGGCGTTGAGGGGTGATCAGGCCTTGAGAGTGCCCAGCCCGTGCCGGGCGAGGATCGGGGCCATCTCGCCGGCGCGCTCGAAGCCGGCGCCCAGGGTGCGGCCCTGCTGGAAGCGGAAGTGGATGCCCTCGGCGACGGCGGCGAGCTTGAAGGAGGCGAAGGCGACGTACCAGTCGAGGTCCTCCGCCCGGCGGCCGGTCGCGTCGGCGTAGCGGGAGACGATCTCGTCCGGCCCGGGGAAGCCGGGGGCCGTCATGGCGGAGGGGATGATGCCGCCGCCGACGCCCGCGAGTTCGGTGTACATCACCAGGAGGCCGACGTCGGTGAGCGGGTCGCCGAGGGTGGACATCTCCCAGTCCAGGACGGCGGCGATGTCGTCGTCCGCGTCGACCAGCACGTTGTCCAGGCGGTAGTCGCCGTGCACCAGGGCGGGCGCGGGTGAGGCCGGCAGCCGCCGGCCGAGGAGGTCGCCCAGCCGGTCCAGGTCCGGCAGGTCGCGGCTGCGGGAGGCGGCGAGCTGCTTGGCCCAGCGGCGCAGCTGGCGCTCCAGGTAGCCGTCCGGGTGCCCGAAGTCGGCGAGGCCGACGGCGGCGGGGTCGATCCGGTGCAGGGTGGCGAGGGTGTCGACCAGCCTGTATCCGAGCGCGTGCACCCGCTGCTCGCCGAGGGCGGCGAGCGGGGCGGCGTCCCGGTGGGCGGTGCCGGGGACGTACTCCATGAGGTACCAGGGCGCGCCGAGCACGTCCTCGCCCTGGTCGAGCAGGAGCGTACGGGGAACGGGGACGCCGGTGTCGCGCAGCGCGGTCATCACCCGGTACTCGCGGCTCATGTCGTGGGCGGTGGCGAGGACGTGCCCGAGCGGGGGCCGGCGCAGCACCCAGCGGGAGACGCCGTCGCCCAGGACGTACGTGAGGTTGGAGCGGCCCCCCTCGATGAGGTCGGCCCGCAGGGCCCCCTGGAGGGTGCCGGGCAGCTCGCGCTCCAGGTGGGACCGGAGTCGGGCCAGGTCCAGGCCGGGCGGGTCGGCGGGGGTCTCGGCCATCGGGCGGCTCCTCCAGGCGGGGTCTCGTTGACTAAGCGCTTGCTTAGCATTCAGCCGCGGGCGTCCGCTGTCAATGCCACCATGTCGATGCCGCTCAAGGTCGCTCAAGACCGCACATCCATGCCGTACCCGGAACCGCTCGACGAGCACGGCGGTGGCCTCGGAGTCCGGTGCGCCACCGGTACCGGCCTGGTCCGTTCACGCGTGCAGGTTGACGGGATCGATCCGGGCGGGAAGATCCTTTTCCACCGAGGGATCCGCGGACCATCCCCTACCCTGCCGGGGTGGCTGGAATGAGGATCATCGTGTGCCTGCCCGGTGCGGACGCGACCAGGGTGGACGAGGCGGTCGCGGAGGCGATGCGGCCCTTCGCGTCGGACGGCGCGGGCGCCGTGGAGCGGGATGTGTGGGACAGCTACCGGATCACCGGCGGCGGAGGGCTGCCCGTCCTGCCCGGCCACGAGGACGACCCGCGCCTGGTCGCCGGGCGACCGTTCCCCGACGGGACGCCGGACGGAGCGGAACCCGGCCTGTGCGCGGGTGGACCGCGCGAGCTGATCGACTTCCGCGACCGGCAGCGGACGGAGGCCGCCGAACACACCGGCCTGGTGTGGGACCGCTGGCGGGAGGTGGCCGCCGAACACCCCGTCGCGCACGGCGAGTCCGTGTTCTACGGGCGCCACCTCGCTGACGGTGGAACCCGGGCGTCCTACCCGGGCTCGCGGGAGGCTGTCGCCTACCGGGCGCAGCCGGCCCTACGCGCCTGGGCCGAGGTCGCGCCGGCCCTCGAACGGCGCGACCTCGGCGACCACTTCACCTTCGACTGGGACCCGGTCGGCATCGGCGAGCGCAGCCGCGAGGAGTTCACGCTGGCCTACGCGTTCAGCCTGCTGCCGCCGCGCGGTGTGCTCACCCTCGGCGGATGGTGGTGCGACGGTGACGAGGAGCCGCTGCACGGGGCCTGCCGGGGCCGGGCCACGTGCGACCACGAGCCGGAGGTCGCCGGCAGGCACCAGGATCTACTGGCCTACCTCATCGGCCTTCCCGGCGACACCCTGCTGGTCAACGTCCGCTGCCACGTGTGAGTCGAGGGGGCCGCTCCGTCGAGGGGGCCGCCCCCGGCTCAGCGGGGTTCGGCGGGCTGCGTGGCCCCGGCCACGCCGTAGATGGTGATGGCGGGCGCGGGGACCGAGCCGGGAGCGGCGGTCGCGGCACCGGCGGCGCCGACGGCGATGCCGGTGACGACGCAGGCGAGCACCGCGGCGGCTCCTGCAGCGGAGGCGAGCCGACTCCGGCGGGTCGTGGTCGCCGGACGGTCCAGCGGGCGGTAGTACGTCCTGTTCATGGCACACCAGTCCAATCGGGAAGGTCCACGGAGGTTCATGGGGCTGATGCGACCCTAGCCGGGACCGGAACGATTGGGTACGGAGCGCCGTGGCCATGCCACGAACTTGGCCGGAAAGCTGTGCGGCGCGCCCCCCTGGGGACGGATGTCGCCGAACTGGACGACGAGACCTCCGTCCTCGAACCCGACCACCGACCGGTGCTCCGCGCCGCCCTCCAGCGCGTCCTGGACCGTCACGCCGGCGCGGTTCCGGCGGAGCATCCGCCTTGTGACGTAGGGCAGTTGCTTCCTCCCCCGTACCCTCCGCAACCGTGCCGGACCCGCCTCGACAGAGGTCGATCAAAAGTGTTCTGATGATCACATCCATCGATCGTCTTCAGAACGCCGTCTGATCGAAGATCAGAGAAATGGGGTCCGGTGCGGACTGCTCGCAGCTCGGCCATCCTGCTGGCAATGGGGGTCCTCGGGGCCTCCGCCCTCGCGACGGGATGCTCCGGCACGCAGAGCAGACCCTCCTCCGCCGCCACCGGCACCACGCCTTCCACCCCCGCCGCGAGCACCACGACGGAGGCCCCCGCGCCGCCACCGCCGCCCGCTCCCACGCCCACCTGGGACGGCCAGGTCAAGGTCCTCGGCGACGGCTCCACCTCCGACACCGGCCCACAGCCCAAGCAACCCGTGCCCGAGCGGCTCAAGCCGGGCGAGAAACCGCCGCAGTTCGTCGTCTTCTCCTGGGACGGCGCCCTGGAGGGCGACGAGCGCCTGTTCTCCCGCTTCCGCAAGCTCGGCGTGGAGAACAACGCCCAGATGACCTTCTTCCTGACCGGCCTCTACACCCTCCCCAAGTCCAGGAGCACGCTCTACCAGCCGCCGCAGCACAAGGCCGGCGAAGCCTCCATCGACTTCGCCACCGACCCCCACATCAAGGACACCCTGGAGCAGCTGCGCCTGGCCTGGCTGGACGGCAACGAGATCGGCACCCACTTCAACGGGCACTTCTGCGGCCCCAAGGGCGGCGGCGACTGGAGCACCGAGGAGTGGAAGAGCGAGCTCGACCAGTCGGTCTCCTTCGTCACCAACTGGAAGACCAACACCGGTCTCAAGGACCTCCCCCCGCTCCCCTTCGACTACACCAGGGAACTGGTCGGCGGCCGCGCCCCCTGCCTGGAGGGCCAGAAGAACCTGCTGGCGGCCGAGAAGGCGGCCGGCTTCCGCTACGACGCCAGCTCCCCGGGCGAGTTCCAGGTCTGGCCCGTCAAGAAGGAGGGCATCTGGAACTTCCCGCTGCAGATGCTCCCCTACTCCGGCAAGTCGACCCAGAGCCTCTCGATGGACTTCAACTTCCTGGCCAACCAGTCCGGGAACACCACCAACGGCGACCCCAAGAAGTACGACACCTGGGAGAAGGAGACCCGGGACAGCTACCTCGCCGGCTTCGAACGCGTCTACAACGGCAGCCGCGCCCCGCTCTTCATCGGCAACCACTTCGAGTCCTGGAACGGCGGCATCTACATGCAGGCCGTCGAGGACGTGATGAAGAACGTCTGCAAGCGCGACGGCGTCCGCTGCGTCTCCTTCCGTCAGGTCGCCGACTGGCTGGACGCCCAGGACCCGAAGGTCCTCGACAAGCTGCGCCAGCTCGACCCCGCCCAGCCGGCCGACTGGTCCCGCCTGGTCAAGTGACGCGGCGGCCCCGCAGGGACCTGGGCCCTGGACCCTGGCCCCTGGGACCTCGGCCCCCACGGTCATCTCCGAACGAGATGACTGACATTCCGAAGCATCTCCTCAAGTGAGGAAGCAGCGGGGGCGGATCAACGCTCGTACCTGCGGGACGGCAGCGAGGAGGCTGCCGTCCGCCCCGCCCCCGCCGGAATCCCCGGCCCGCTGCCACGAGTAGGTGCACATGTCCGCATCGCCGGATCTCCCGACCGCCGCGCGCCAGCGCGAAACCGCGACCGCAGGCGCAAGCTCGACCACGACCGCAGGCGCGACCACGACCGCCGCCCCGGCTGCCGCCCCGCACGGCGTGCCGGGCTGGCTGATCGCGCTCTTCGCCGTCGCCTCCGGCATGACGGTCGCCAACCTGTACTACGCCCAGCCCCTGCTGTCCTCGCTGAGCGCGGTCTTCCACACCAGCACCGCCACCACCGGGGCCCTGATCACCCTCACCCAGGTCGGCTACGTGATCGGCATGCTCTTCCTCGTCCCGCTCGGCGACCGGCTGGAGAAGCGCAACCTGATCACCGCCCTGCTGACGGTCACCACCCTCGCCCTCGTCGCGGCCGGGCTCGCCACCAGCTTCCCCATGCTGCTCGTCGCCTCCCTGATCAGCGGCGCCACCTCCGTCGTCGCCCAGGTCCTCGTCCCCTTCGCCGCGAGCCTCGCCCCCGACCACGCCCGCGGCCGCATCGTCGGCCGGGTGATGAGCGGCCTGCTCACCGGCATCCTGCTCTCCCGCACCCTGAGCAGCCTGGTCTCCGACCTCGCCGGCTGGCGCACCGTCTTCCTCGGCTCCGCCGTCCTGATGGCCCTCCTCGGCATAGCGCTGCGCATCGCCCTGCCCGCCCACGCCCCGACCACCACCATCCCCTACCACCACGTCCTGCGCTCCACCGCCCGCCTGGTGCGCACCCACCCCGCCCTGCTGCGCCGCGGCCTCTACCAGGCGGCCATGTTCGGTGCCTTCAGCGCCTTCTGGACGACCGTCTCCTTCGTCCTGACCGGCCCCGGCTTCCACTACTCCCCCGTCGGAGTCGGCCTGTTCGCCCTGGTCGGCGCCGCCGGCGCGGCCGTCGCCCCGTTCGCCGGACACTGGGCCGACCGCGGGCTCGTCCGCCCCGCGACCGGCATCGCCTTCACGGTCGCCGCCGCGGCCTTCGCCCTCGCCGGCTTCGGCGGGCGCAGCGTCGTCCTGCTCGCCCTCGCCGCCGTCCTCGTCGACATGGCCGTCCAGGCCACCCTGATCCTCGGCCAGCACACCGTCTACCAGCTCGACCCGGCCGCCCGGGCCCGCCTGAACAGCGCCTTCATCGCCATGTTCTTCGTCGGCGGAGCAGCCGGATCCGAACTCGGCTCCGTCCTCTACCACTCCTGGGGCTGGACCGGCGTCACCGTCCTCGGCACCGCCCTGCCGCTCCTCGCCCTCCTCTACTGGACCACCGAACGCCGGCCGGAGGCGGACGCGGGCGCCGGCACGGCGAAGGCCTGATCCCGTCGCGACCGCCGGTCCGTCCCCCCGCCGGGGGCCGGGCCGGCGCCGCCCGCCCACCGCCTACGATGCGGTGACGACCGACAGCGCGCCGCCTCCGGACCGGACGGAACGCGGCCCGACCAGGAGTGGACGATGGACCTGCGGCAGATGGAGGTCGTGGTCGCGGTGGCGGACACCGGCGGCTTCACGGCGGCGGCCCGGCGGCTGCACGTGGTCCAGTCCTCGGTCTCCAGTACGGTCCGCGCCCTCGAACGCGAACTGGGCACCCCGCTGTTCGACCGCACCACCCACCGCGTCGCCCTCACCCCGGCCGGCGAGGCGTTCGTCCCCGCCGCGCGGGCGACCCTGCGCGCCGCCGAGCACACCCGCGAAGCGGTCAACGCCGTACGGGGGAAGCTGTGCGGCCGGGTGACGGTCGGCACCATGCAAGGGGTCTGGGCCGGACTCCACCACGCGCTCGCCACCCTGCGCGCCGAGCACCCGGGCGTGGTCGTGCGGCTGCGCCAGGCCGCCGTCGCCGACATCCGGCAGTCACTGCGCGACGGCACGGTGGACCTGGCCGTGGTGGCGCTCGACCGCCGGCAGCAGCGCGGGCTCACCACCAGGCTGCTGTCCCGCGAGGACATGGTGCTGCTGGCGGCGCCCCGGCGGGTGCTCGCCGGGACGACCCCGGAGGGCGAGGTGCGACTCGCCGACGTCGCCCGGCTGTCCATGGTGGACTTCACCCCCGGCTGGGCGATCCGCGACGCGGTCGACCGGGCCTTCCGGGCCGCGGGCGTCGACCGCAGCACGACCTTCGAGGTGAACGACATCGTCGCGGCGGCCGAGCTGGTCCGCAACGACCTGGGCGTCTGCATCATGCCCAGGTCGATCGCGGACCGCTTCCCCGATCTCCCCCGGTACCGCTTCGAGCGGCACGCACCGCACTGGAAGGTCATGGTGGTCCGGCCGCCCGGCGAGGCACCGCCGGCGGTCGCCGCGCTGCTGCGGCACATCACCTGACGCCGGGACGGCGGGGCCTCACTGCTGGACACCGGCCCGAAGAACCGGGTCATCCTGCCCGTCGATCCGTCGGATCCGGATCCGGCCCGCGTTCGCGGGGCCGCTGGACGCGCCTCCGGCCGGGTCCGTCCCCTGCGCGGACCCGACCGGCTGCTCGTGCGGCGGGTACCGGACGGGCGCGTCGACCGGGCCTGGGGCCTGGTTCGTGTGCCTGTCCTGTGCCGTGGGGATCGATCCTAGGCAGGGGCGTCTTACCGAATGCTTACCGATTGGCCGGCGACCGGTACGACGACGGTAAGGCGGTAAGACGGGGCGGTAGAGCGGTAAGGGCGTAAGACGGTGGGACCGCCGGCGCCCCCGTCCGCTACCGGATGTCGCTCAGCTCCCGCGCCTCCGCCAGCACCCGCGCCGCCGACTCGGGCAGCCCGGCCGCCCCGTACGCCCGGCCGAGCGCGCGCAGCGCCTCCGCGAGGAAGGAGCGCCAGCCGCGGGCACGCCACACCAGGACCGACTCCTCCAGGTGCGCGACCGCCGAGGCGTGGTCCCCCGCCGCCAGGTCCAGCTCCCCGAGGATGCCGAGCGCCTGGGCGAGGTGGTGTCCCAGGTCGAAGCGGCGGGCGATGGCCAGCGCGGCCTCGGCAGTCCCGCGGGCCCGGCCGTCGCCGGTGGCCGCGTACAGCATGGCCAGGTAGAGCAGCGAGAACGCCTCCACGTAGCGGTCCTTGAGGGAGCGGGCCATGGCGAGCGAGCGGAGCAGCAGTTCGCCGCCGCGCTCCACCTGGCCGGCCCGGCCGTGGGCGGCTCCCAGGAACTGGATCGCGGTCGCCTCGAAGCGGGTGTTGCCGATCAGCCGCGCCAGCCGCAGCGTCTCGGTGAGGTGCTCGATCGTGCGGTCGAGGTCCGTCTCCCCGTAGGCGATGGCGATGATCTGGTGGGCCCGGGCCTCGCCGCCCGGGTGGTCGTGGGCGGCGGCGAGGTCCAGGGCGCGGCGGCCGGCGTCCAGGGCCTCTCGCTCGCGGCCCTGCGCCACCAGGCTCCAGGCGGTCAGCACGAGGGCGTCGGCGGTCCCGCGCGGTTCGCCCACCTGCTCGAACAGGTGCTGGAGCTGCCGGGCGCGGTCCGCCAGGGCGACCATCGTCTGCGAGCCGTCCGCCAGGTCGACGGCCGTCCCGGCGCCGTCGGCCGGGGTGGTCCAGGTCGTCACCTCGATCAGGCCGCGGGTGAGCACCGCCGTGCCCAGGCCGTCGCCGGCCGCGCGGCAGGCCTGGAGGACGGCCAGGTGGGTGGTGCGCCACTCGTCGTACAGGCCGCGCACGTCGCAGTACTTCTCCTGGCAGGCGGCCAGGTCCCAGGCCGTCGGCACCATGCGCAGCGCGGCGGCCTGCCGGGCGCTCGCGTTCAGGGCCGGCTGCTCGGCGTCGAACCAGGCCATCGGGTCGTCCAGCAGCGCCGCCGCGAGGCCGGACGGCATCGGGTGGCGCGGCGCGGGGCCGTGGATCGGCGCGAAGCACGGCCCGGGCACCTGGTCGGCGGCCTGTTCGGCCAGCCAGAGCCAGGCGCCGAAGGCCCGTTCGAGCGCGGCGGCGCGTACCGCCGGCTCGTCGGCGGCCTCGGCGTGCTCGCGCGCGTACAGCCGGACCAGGTCGTGGAAGCGGTAGCGCAGGTGCGGCTCGGTGCCGGTCTCCTGCAGCAGTTGGGCGTCGATCAGTTCTTCCAGCTGCCGCTCGGCCTGCTCCGGCGGGATGCCGGCCAGCGCGGCCGCGGCCCACGGTGCGAAGTCGGGCGCGTCGAGCAGCCCGAGCAGCCGGAACGTCCGGCGGGTCGGCTCCGACAGCCGGGCGTAGCCGACCGCGAAGCCGGCCCGTACGGCCAGGTTCCCGGCCGACAACTCGTCGAGCCGCCGCCGTTCGTCGCGCAGCAGGTGCGCGAGCCGGGCCAGGGTCCAGCGCGGCCGGGCGGCCAGCCGGGCCCCGGCGATGCGGACGGCCAGCGGCATGCCGCCGCACAGTTCGACGATCTGGGCGGCGGCCACCGGTTCGGCGGCGACCCGGTGGTCCCCGAGGATGCGGCGCAGCAGCGTCCGGGCGTGGGGGGCGTCGAGCTCGTGCAGGTCGACGAGCCGGGAGCCGGGCAGGGCCGTGAGCGCGGCGCGGCTGGTGACCAGGACGGCCGGGCGGGGCCCGGGGCGGTCGCCCGCGCCCACCGCGTCACCCGTACCGGCCGCGTCCCCCGGGGTCCCCGGGAGCAGCGGCCCGATCTGCTGCTCCCCGGCGGCGTTGTCGAGGAGGACGAGCGTACGGCGGCCGGCGAGCAGGGTGCGGTACAGCGCGGACCGCTCCTCCAGGGAGGCCGGAATCTCCCGGGGGTCGGCGCCGAGGGCGCGCAGGAAGGCGGCCAGGACGCCGGCCGGGTCGGCGGGCGTCTCGTCGGCCCCGCGCAGGTCGGCGTACAGCCGGCCGTCGGGGTAGTCCGCGGCGGCGCGGTGCGCGGCGTGGACGGCGAGCGCCGTCTTGCCGATGCCGCCCATGCCGGCGATCACCGGCACCCGGCCGGCCGCCAGGGCGTCCAGGACGATCCGCACCTGTTCGTCGCGCCCGGCGAAGTCCGGGAGGTCCCGGGGGAGTTGGGAGGGAACGCGGGCCGGTCCGGGGCCCGTGCGGGCGCCCTCCCGGTCGTGCGCCAGCAGCGCCAGGAAGACGTTCTGCACCTGCTCGCCCGGCTCGATCCCTAGCTCCTCGGACAGCCGCCGGCGCAGCGCCTGGAAGCGGCGCAGTGCCTCGGCCGCCCGCCCGTCCGCCGCCAGCAGCTCCAGCAGGGCGGCCTGCACGGGCTCGTCGAACGGGTGCTCCTCGGCGAGCGCCGTCAGGGCGGGAACGGCGGTCCGGGCCATCCCGGCGGCGGGTGCGGCCCGGGCCAGGGCCAGGACGGTGGCGCGCACCTCGTCCGCCACGGACGTCACCAGTGGGTCCTCGCGGTTGATCCGCTCCACCCCGGCCAGCACCGGGCCGCGCCGCAGGCCGATCGCCCCGGCCGGGTCCCCGTCGGCGGCGAGCCGGCGGAACCGTCCGAGGTCCACCGCGTCCGGCCCGGTCACCAGCCGGTAGCCCTGCGCGTCGGACTCCAGCGCCACCGCCTCGTCCCCGAAACGTCCGAGCCAGGTGCGCAGCCGGGACATCCCGGTGTGCACCGCGCCCCGCCCGACCCGGTCCGCCTGCCCCGCCCACACGAGGTCCAGCAGCCGCCCGACAGGCAGCCGCTCCCCCTCCGCGAGCAGCAGCGCGCCCAGGAGCCCACGCAGCACGGTGGCCCGCGGCAGCGTCTGCGGCACCGAGTCCACGGCGACCGTCAGGGGCCCCAACAGCCCGAACGTCATCTTCATCCGCTTCAGCCTAGGACACGTCCGGTCGATCATGTGCGGAGCCAGATGGCGAGGGCGGCTGCGGTGATGGTGCCGAGGTAGACGTATCCGCGTTTGTCGTATCGGGTGGCGACGGCTCGGGCGTGCTTGAGCTTGTTGATGGCCCGTTCGACGGTGTTGCGTTTCTTGTACCGCTCCTCGTCGAAGCCCGGTGGCCGCCCGCCGCGCGAGCCTTTGCGCAGGCGGGCGGCCCGGCTGTCGCTCTTCTCCGGGATCGTGTGCCGGATGCCGCGCCTGCGCAGGTAGGCGCGGATGGGTCCGTTGCTGTAGGCCTTGTCGGCGGCCACGCTGTCGGGCGTCTTGCGGGGCCTGCCCGGCCCGGTCCGCGGGATGCGGATCTTCTCCAGCACGGGCTCGAACTGGGTGCAGTCCGCCCGCTGCCCCGGCGTGACGACCAGGGAAAGGGGGCGGCAGCGGCCGTCCGCGCTCAGGTGGACCTTGGTGGTGAACCCGCCCCGCGAGCGGCCAAGGCCCTCGCCTCCAGCACCACCTCCACCAGGCGGGCGACGAGGCTCTGCCACGGCGTCTCGTCCTGGTGTTCGCCCTGCCCAGCCCCCTTTGAGGCCAGGGCCGGTGGTGGATCGGTGCGGGCACCGGCCGCGTGCTGGTGGGCCCGCACGATGGTGGAGTCGACGGAGATGTCCCAGTCGATGTCGCCGGCCGCGTCCGCTTCCGCCTGGACCTGCTGGAGCAGACGCTCCCACGTCCCGTCGGCCGACCACAGCCGGTGGCGCTCGTAGACCGTCTTCCACGGCCCGAACCGCTCGGGCAGGTCACGCCAGTGCACACCCGTCCGCACCCGGTGCAGAATCCCGTCGATCACCTGCCGATGGTCGCGCCACCGGCCACAACGCCTGTTGCTGACCGGCAGGAACGGCCGCAGCCGTTCCCACTCGGCATCCGTGAGATCACCCCGCCCCATGCCCGAACTAACGACCAAGGCCGGTGATAGTCACATGATCGGCCGGACAAGTCCTAGTACCGCGCGGCCCGCCGCCCGATACCGCGGAGCCCGCCGACCCGGTACCGCGGAGCCCGCCGCTCCACGGGCCCCGCAGCGGGCTACCGGGCGGCCGTCGACTTCATGTAGGCGGACCAGATGCGGGCCGGAAGGGCGGCGTCGGAGGCGTCCGGAGCGGCGCCGCCGAGGCCTTCCAGGGAGAGCAGCTTCATGTCCTTCAGGTCCGCGCGGAACACGGTGACCGCCGTCGACGACTGCCCGTCGTAGCCGACGAACCACCCCGCCGTACGGTCCGCGGTGGTGCCCGGCTTGGCCGCGAGGTTCGGGCCCGCGTCCGCCGCGGCCTTGGCGGCGCCGTCGCGGACCGAGCCCTTGAGCGCCGCGTCCACCTCGGCCGCGACCGCCGGGGCCAGCGCCTGGACGGCGGCCGGCAGGCGCAGGGGCAGCTGGACGCCGTTGCGGGAGACCTTGAGCACCGAGTACGGGTCGGTGTGCCGGCCGCCCGCCGCGAAGGTGGCGTACGCGTCGGCGGTGCGGACGGCGCTGGGGGTGGAGTTGCCGACGCCGAGGGCCGGGACGAGTTCGCCCAGGCTGGTGGGAAGCAGGCCGAGCTCGGTGGCGGTCCGCTGCACCCGGTCCAGGCCGACGTCCATGCCGAGCTGCATCAGCGGCCCGTTGACGGACTGCTCGACCGCGTTCCGCAGGGTGATCGTGCCCCAGCTCCGCCTGCCCTCGTTGACGGTCTTGACGATCTTCCCGTCCCTCCCCCAGTACGGCCCCTCCGGGGTCATCACGTTCACCCCGTCGTCGCCGTTGTAGGGGGTGGCGGGGGTCACCGGGGTGCGGTCGCCGTCCCGCCGGCGCTGCGCCCCCTCGCCGAGACCGGCCGCGTACACCACCGGGGTGAAGGCCGAACCGATGGGCACGGTGGTGGTGTTGGCGTTGTTGAAGCCCTGTTTCAGGTAGTCGGGGCCGCCGTGCAGCGCGACGATCCTGCCGTCCGGGGCCACCGAGGCGGCGCCGACCTTGAGGAACCTGTCGGCCTCCCGGTTGTCCGGGTCGATCCCCGCGGTGGCCTCCCGCACGGCGGCGGCCAGGGCGTCGACCTTCGGCTTCTCGAAGGTGGTGCGGATCTGGTGGCCGCCGAGGTCGAACTGGGCCGGGGTGATGTCGCTGTGGCTCTCCACGTACGCGCGGGCCATGTCCACCAGGTACCCGATCTGGCCGCTCAGCCCCGCCGACTTCGGCTGCGGCCTGGGCTCGGGGAAGACGGTGTACCGGGCGCGATCGGCGGCGGACAGCTTTCCGACCTTCACCATCCGGTCCAGGATCCAGGACCAGCGCTCCTCGGCCCGCTCGTGGTTCTGCGGGCCCACCGCCGGGTCGTACTGCCCGGCGCCCTTCAACACGGCTGCCAGCAGGGCGCCTTCGCTCGGGTCGAGCTGGGAGACGTCCTTGCCGTAGTAGGCCGCCGCGGCGCGCTCGATGCCGTAACTGCCGCGCCCGAACCAGCTGGTGTTGAGGTAGCCGGCCAGGATGTCCTGCTTGGTCATCCGGTCGTCCAGCTTGACCGCGATGACGATCTCGCTGAGTTTGCGGGAGATGTCCTGGCGCTGGTTCAGGTAGATGTTCTTGACGTACTGCTGGGTGATGGTGGAACCGCCCTGGGTGTCACCGCCCATGACCATCTGGGAGACGGCGCGGCCGATGCCGGTCAGGGAGATGCCCGGGTCGGTGTAGAAGGTCTCGTTCTCGGCGGCGAGCACCGCCCACTGGACGTGCTCCGGCACCTGGCCGAGCGGCACCTCCTGCCGGTTGGTCGGGCCGATCCGCGCCATCTCGGTGCCGTCCGCCCAGTAGTAGACGTTGTTCTGCTGGGTGGCGAAGGAGTTCAGGTCCTCCGGGACCGCGGTGTTCACGTAGAACCAGACCAGCCAGCCGACCAACGCCGCCGTGCCGGTCCCGGCCACCAGCAGCAGCTGCCGCCAGGACGGGAGCCAGCGGCGGATCCCGCGCCGTCCGCGGCGCGGGTAGTCGATCCGCAGCGAGGGGCGCCGCCCCTTCAGCGGACGCGCCTCCTGGAGCGGCCCGCGTCGCCGCGGTAAGCGCCACCGGCGGCGTCCGGGCTTCTCGTCCTCGGGCCCGTCGTCCTGCTGAGCACGCACAGTCCGGTCTCCGATTCGCTCGTGGGACTGATCCTCCGCACTCAAGACGCGATGAGAACATCAGTACGTAGGCCTGGCCGCGGTGTGATCATGGTCATACTCCGAGCCCCTGACACGGGTGACGGGTGGGGCGCGTGGCGGGCGGGCGCTCTGGGACGGGGCTGGCCAGCGGCGGGGCGGGCACCCGGCGGCGGAGCGGGCCGACGGCGGGCGGGCACCCGGCGGCGGAGCGGGCGGCCGTGCGGAAGCCGGTCCGCCGCACCCCCGGGCTACCGCCAGAATGGCGCCATGAGGATGATCCAGACCGCGCTCGGCGCGCTGCTGCTCCTACTGGTCGTCGGCAGCATCCTGCGCACGCTGGTCGTTCCGCGCGGGCTCTACTCGGCGCTGGTGATGCGGCTCTGGCGGGTGCTGCGCACCCTGCTGCGGCTGTCCGCCGTACCGGCCCGCGGGTACCACGCACAGGACCGGGCGCTCACCTGGCTGGCGCCGCTGGTCCTGCTCGGCATGCTCGGGGTGTGGCTCAGCTGCATGCTGACCGCCTACACCCTGCTGCTGCACGGCACTTCCGAACTCAGCTGGTCGGTGGCCGTGCGCGAGGCCGGGTCCAGCCTGTTCACCCTCGGCTTCGCCAGCGGCGAGCGGCTGCACCTCTCCGCGATCGACTTCCTGGCCGCCGCCAGCGGTCCGCTGGTGATCGCCCTGCAGATCTCCTACCTGCCGACCCTCTACGCCGCCTACCAGCGCCGCGAGACCGAGGTGACACTGCTCCAGTCCCGGGCCGGCGAGCCCGCCTGGGGCCCCGAGCTGCTGGCCCGCCAGTCCCTGGTGGACACCGAGACCGCCCTGCCCCAGCTCTACCGGGACTGGGAGCGGCTGGCCGCCGACATCGGCGAGAGCCACTCCAACTACCCGGTGCTGCTCTCCTTCCGCTCCCCGCAGCCCAACCGCAGCTGGGTGGTCGGGCTGATCGCCGTGATGGACGCCGCCGCCCTGCACCTGGCGCTCTGCCCGCGCTCGGCCCCGCCCGAGGCCCGGCTGGTGCTCCGGGCCGGCTTCACCGCGATGCGCGACATCGCCCGCTCGCTGCGGATCGGCTTCGACCCGGACCCGGACCCGGACCTCCCGATCCGGCTGACCTACGCCGAGTACCTGGGCGCGGTCGCGATGATCACCGCGGCCGGCTTCCCGCGCGAGCGCCCGGTCGAGGACGCCTGGGCGCACTTCCACGGCTGGCGGGTCAACTACGAGGCGCTGGCGTACGAGCTGGCCCGCCGCAGCGACGCCGTCCCCGCGCTGTGGACCGGCCCGCGCGACTTCCACGCCCCGGTCATCCCCCCGGCCCGGCCCCCGGACCGCCGGCCTTCCTCGGCTCCGCCGCAGCTGCCGCCGTCCTGAGGGGCGGGACGCGGCGGGGCCCGGCGCGGATCTCCTCCGCACCGGGCCCCGCCGTCTCAAGCGCTCAGCCGTCCAGTCGGTCAGCCGTCCAACCGCCCAGCCGTTCGCTCGATCACTCGATCGCTCAGGCGCTCAGAAGCTCAGACGTCCACCGTGGCACCGCTCGCCAGCGAACGCTCGGCGGCGGCCAGGATCTCCACCACCCGCAGGCCGAAGTCGGCCCCGCAGGGGTGCGGCTCGCCGGAGGCCGCCGAGGCCTGCAGGGCGTCCAGCGCCCGGTGCAGCGCCGCGACCGGGCCCTCGCCCCGCGCGGGCAGCTGCACCACGCCGTGCTCGCCGCGCAGCTCCATGCCCGTCCCGCCCGCGGCGAGCGGCGCGGTCAGGCTGAGCGCGAGCGTGCTGGAGGCGCCGCCGGCGTGCCGCACCACCAAGTGCACGGTGTCCAGCGGGCCGGCCGCCGCCGTCACCCGGGTGGCGTCGCCCAGCACCGGCAGCAGCACGGACAGCGCGTGCGGGCCGACGTCCCACAGCGCGCCCTTCTCCTCCCGCCACGGCGAGGCCGCGTACGGGCTGGTGCTGCCGGGGGCGAACACCGAGCCGAGCCAGTCCGAGCGGCCGGTGAACCAGCCGCCGAGCTCCGCCTGCCGCTCGATCCACGGGATCTGCTCGCCGCCGAAACGCACGGTGAAGAAGACCACCGAGGCGACCTTGTGCTCGCGCACCGCCACGGCCACGGCCTCGGCGTCCGGCACGGTCAGCGCGACCGGCTTGTCCAGCAGCAGGTGGCAGCCGGCCTCGGCGGCGCGCACCGCGAGGCCCGCCTGCACGGTCGGGGGCAGCGCGATGGAGACCGCGTCCACGTCGGCCAGCAGCCGGTCGAGGTCCGCGTACCCCGGCACGCCGTACCCGGCGCCCAGCGCCTCGGCCGCCTCCGGTCGGCGGCCCCAGACGCCGGTGAACTCCAGCCCGGGGTGCTCGGCCAGGACGGGCGCGTGCACCCGCTCCGCCCAGGGGCCGGTTCCCAGCAGTCCGATCCGCACGATGTCTCCGTTCTCCGGTGTTCGAGTGTTCGAGTATCCGCGTGTTCGCGTGTTCGCGTGTTCGCGTGTTCGCGTGTTCGCGTGTTCGCGTATCCGCGTGTCCGCCTGTTCCTGGCGGGCATCCCCCATGAGGGTCCCCCGGCAAGGCTTCAGCCCAGGACGCGGGCCAGGGTGAAGCCGTCGTAGCCCTTGCTGCCGACCGTCTGCACCGAGGTCGCGGTGACCGTCGGCTCGGCCGCGATCAGCTCGTGCAGCGCGCGGGTGCCGAGCACCGCCGGGTCGGTGCTGGCCGGGTCGGCGACCGCGCCGCCGCGCACCACGTTGTCGACGATGATCAGCGAGCCGGGCCGGGTCAGCTGGAGCGCCCGCCGGAAGTACTCCGGGTTGCTCGGCTTGTCGGCGTCGATGAAGACCAGGTCGAAGGGCTCCACGCCCTGCTCCACCAGCGCGGCCAGCGAGTCGGCCGCCCGGCCCGCCCGTACCTCGGCGACCCCGGCCAGCCCGGCGGCCGCCAGGTTGTCCCGGGCGACCTCGGCGTGGTGGGGGTTCAGCTCCAGGGTCAGCAGGGTGCCGTCCGCGGGCAGCGCCCGGGCCAGCCAGATCGCGCTGTAGCCGCCGAGCGTACCGACCTCCAGGATCCGCTTCGCGCCCTGGGTCAGTGCCAGCAGGTGGAGCAGCTTGCCCTGGTTGGGCGCCACCGCGATCTTCGGCAGCCCGGCCGCGTCGGCGGCGGCCGTCGCCCGCTCCAGCACCGCGTCGGGCCCGACCAGCTGCTCGGTGAAGTACGCGTCCACGGCGTCCCAGGTCGGCTGCAAAGACATCGGGCCCTCCGGAGTGCAAGATCGGCAGGTACCCGGCCGATGCTACTCCGAGGGCCCGAAGGCACCACGACGACGGTTGTGGACGACCGACCGAGGACCGACCGACCGGACGAACGGTCGGACGAGCGACCGGTCCTCGACCGGCTACCCGACCCGCTACTCGGCGGCGGCGCCGGCCTTGGCCGCCTCCGCCGCCTCCTCGGCCTCGATCCTGGCGTGGGTCTTGGCGGCACGGCGCTTCATGATCCAGGCCGAGAGCAGGCCGATCACCAGCGCCGCCCCCAGGCCCGCCCAGGAGAACCGGGACAGCCAGGGCTCGATGCTCTTGCCGACCTTGTAGATCAGCAGCGTCGTACCGCCGGCCCAGACGATGCCGCCCAGCACGTTGGCGATCAGGAACTTCCAGTACGGCATCTTCAGCGCGCCCGCCAGCGGACCGGCGAAGATGCGCAGCAGGGCGATGAACCGGCCGAAGAAGACCGCCCACATGCCCCACTTCTGGAACGAGCGCTCGGCGGTGGCCAGGTGCGAGGGCCCGAAGTGCTTGGGGAACTTGCGTCCCAGCTTCTCGAAGAGCGGCTTGCCGCCCTTGCGTCCGATCGAGTAGCCGATCGAGTCGCCGATGATCGCGCCGGCGATCGCACAGATCGCGACGCCCCACGGGCTCACCACACCCTTGACGGCCATGAGGGACGCCGTGACCAGGGCGATCTCGCCGGGCAGGGGAATGCCCAGCGATTCCAGGCCGATGATCAGACCGATCACGGCGTACACCGCCGTGGGCGGAATCCCCTCGATCCAGGCGTCGATGTGCAAGGCCAGTCCCTCCGTGGCAGGACGGGACCGGCAGCGCTCCCCCTGGAGCAGCGTGCCCGTCCCGGCATTTCGTCCGATGGCGGCACCCAGGCCGCTCCCCCAGAGCGAGCCTAACGTGCCGGGCGGCCTGTCCCCCCGGCCGATCACCCGTGGTTACGACGTACGCCCCGAGGCCATGGTTCCAGGTCGGCCGGCGTTTCTTCAAGATTCGGCAAAACGCAGTGCGACCACGGACGGGCGCTGCTTGATCCGGCGCGCGAGCGGCAGCAGGGCGCTCACGGGCCAGCGTCCGCCCTCCGGGTACACCTCGCGCAGGTCGGTGACCCCGGGGTGCGCGGTGGCCAGCCGGCCGCGCTCGTCCGCGTCCATCCCGAACGGCATCGGCGGGGCCTGGTAGTGCCGGTCCCGCAGCTTGCCCTCGACGGCCCGCCGGCTGAACCAGCGCGGCACCGCGTCCAGCACCATGGCCCCGCCGGGGAAGCGCTCGGCGCAGGCCGCGATCAGGTCGCGGACCTCCTGCGGCCGCAGGTACATCAGCAGCCCCTCGGCGCTCAGCAGCACGCCGTTCGCCGGGTCCACCTCGTCCATCCAGCCCGGTTCGGTGGCCGAGTGGGCGACGATCCGGTGCCGCTCGTCCGGCGGCAGCAGCCGCCGCCGTAGCGCGGCCGTCTCCGGCAGGTCCACCGACAGCCAGTGCGCCCGTCCGTTGTCCACCCGCCAGGCCTGGGTCTCCAGCCCGCCGCCGAGCCCGACCACGGTGCCGCGCGGGCAGCGGATCAGGAAGTCGGCCACCTCGCGGTCGAAGCAGGCCGCCCGCAGCGCCTGGAGCTGGCTCACCAACGCGTTCCGGCCGAACCGCCCCGCGAACGGGTAGTCGATCCGGTCCACCAGCTCGACCGCCTTCGGGTCCGGCAGCACGGTGTCCGCCCGCCGCGCCTCCAGCGCCCGGTGCCACAGCGTCCACAGCGCCGTCTCCGGCACCTGCCCCAGCTCCGGCCGCACCCCGCCGCCACTCATCGCGCACTCCTTCGGACGTGGTCCCGTCATGGGCATGAACCCGCCGATTCTCACACCCCGCCCGCCCCTCCCCTCCCGCCGACGCGCCGACCACCCCAAGGGGGCGCATCCACCCCGACAGGGGCGCACACCGCACAGCGCACGCCGTCGCCCTTGGTCGCACAGGGGCCGGACACCGGCGACGGCCCTGCACGATCCGCAGGAGTTCCAGCGGCCGCAGCCGGTCCGCCCCGCCGAGACCGTCACACCCGGGTACGTGCTGTGCTACGAGTACGACGGCCTGGGCTGGTGCCATGGCTGCGAGGGACGCGGCCGGCTGCCCGACCCGACCGGCGGGCGAATCAACTGCCCCGCCTGCCACCGGAGCCGCGTCTGCGTGATCTGCCGGGGCGCGGCGGAGCTCGCCATCTCCCAGCTGTCCCCTGCCAGCGTGGCCACTACCCGGAGTTGGACCGCTAACGGGCCCGACCGACTCGGCGGTCCGCACCCTCGACGACCGTGAAGGTCGGCCCGCGCCGGCCCGCGGGTCAGCCCGCCGCTGCGGCGAGGCTCTCCCGGGCGGCCGCGGCCACGGCCTCGGCGGTGAGGCCGAACTCCCGGTACAGCCGCTCGTAGTCGGCGGAGGCGCCGAAGTGCTCGAGGCTGACGATCCTGCCGTGCTGCCCGACCAGCTCGCGCCAGCCGAGTGCCACGCCCGCCTCCACGCTCACCCGCGCCGTCACGGCGGGCGGGAGGACCTCGTCGCGGTACTCCCGGGGCTGGGCGGCGAACCACTCCAGGCACGGCAGCGACACCACCCGGCTCGCCACGCCCTCGTCGGCCAGCAGGTCCTGGGCCGCCGACGCGAGGTGGACCTCCGAGCCGGTGGCGAGGAGCAGCACCTGCGGCGCGGCGCCGTCCGCCGGGTCCCGCAGCACGTAGCCGCCGCGGGCGGCGCCGTCCGCCGGCGCGTACCCGGCCGCGCCGCGGTCCAGGACGGGCACCTTCTGCCGGGTGAGGACGAGGCCGGTCGGCCGGTCGTGCTGCTCCAGCACCGCCCGCCAGCAGGCGGCCGTCTCGTTGGCGTCGCAGGGGCGCACCACGTCGAGGCCGGGGATCGCGCGCAGCGCCGCGAGGTGCTCCACCGGCTGGTGGGTGGGGCCGTCCTCGCCGAGGCCGATCGAGTCGTGGGTCCAGACGTAGATCGTCGGGAGCTTCATCAGCGCGGCCAGCCGCACCGCCGGCCGCATGTAGTCGCTGAAGGTCAGGAAGGTGCCGCCGTAGGGGCGGGTCAGGCTCTGCAGGGCGATCCCGTTCAGGATCGCCCCCATGGCGTGCTCCCGGATCCCGAAGTGCAGGGTGCGGCCGTACGGGCCGCCCTTCCACTGCGCGGTCTCCACGCCTTCGGGGAGGAACGAGGGCTCGCCCTCCATCGTGGTGTTGTTGCTGCCCGCGAGGTCGGCGGAACCGCCCCACAGTTCGGGCAGCGCCGGGGCGAGCGCGGTCAGCACCCGGCCCGAGGCGGCGCGGGTGGCCAGCCCCTTCGGGTCCGCGGGGAAGTCCGGAAGGCGGTCCGCCCAGCCGTCCGGCAGCCGGCGCTCCGTCAGCCGGTCCAGCAACGCGGCACGCTCGGGGTGCTCGGCGCGCCAGCGCTCGTAGCGCGGGGTCCACGCCTCGTGGAGCTCGCGGCCGCGCACCCGTGCCTCGCGGGTCCGGGCGAGGACCTCGTCCTCGACCGTGAAGCTGGCTGCGGGGTCGAAGCCGAGGAGTTCCTTGGTGGCGGCGACTTCCTCGTCGCCGAGCGCGGAGCCGTGGGCCTTGCCGGAGTTCTGGAGGTTGGGGGCCGGCCACCCGATGACCGTCCGCAGGACCAGCAGCGAGGGCCGGGTGGTCTCCGCGCGGGCGGCCCGGAGCGCTTCGAGGACGGCGTCGACGTCCTCCACGTAGCGGCCGGTGCGGGTCCAGTCGACGGTCTGCACGTGCCAGCCGTACGCGCGGTAGCGGGCGGCGACGTCCTCGCTGAACGAGACGTCGGTGTCGTCCTCGATCGAGATGTGGTTCTGGTCGTAGACCATGATCAGGTTGCCCAGCTGCTGGTGGCCGGCGAGCGAACTCGCCTCCGCGGTGACGCCCTCCATCAGGTCGCCGTCCGAGGCCAGGACGTAGACGTGGTGGTCGAAGGGGCTCTCGCCGGCCGGGGCGTCCGGGTCCAGCAGGCCGCGTTCACGGCGGGCCGCCATCGCGATCCCGACGGCCGAGCCCAGGCCCTGGCCGAGCGGACCGGTGGTGATCTCCACCCCTCGGGTGTGCCGGTACTCGGGGTGGCCCGGCGTGGCGGAGCCCCAGGTCCGGAGGGCCTTCAGGTCGTCGAGCTCCAGGCCGTAGCCGGTGAGGTAGAGCTGGATGTAGAGGGTGAGGCTGGTGTGGCCGCAGGACAGCACGAACCGGTCCCGTCCCAGCCACTGGTCGTCGGCGGGGTCGTGGCGCAGGACGTTCTGGAACAGCAGGTGGGCCAGCGGCGCCAGGCTCATCGCCGTCCCGGGGTGGCCGTTGCCGGTGCGCTGCACGGCGTCGGCCGCGAGCAGCCGGGCGGTGTCCACGGCCCGGACGTCCACGGCGTCCCAGCCCGCCTGCGCGGCGACGGGGTCGGCCAGCGACTGGTGGCGGCTCGCGGGGTGCTTGTCGGGGGGTGTCACGGGTGTCCTCCCAGAGGGCCGGTCGGGTCGGTGAGGTCGCCGGGAACGGCTCGGGGCCGCCGCGCGGCCCCCAGCGTCTACCCGGTGTCCGGACCCGCATGGCCCGAACCGGTCCGGGATTCACCCTCCCGGGACGGCCGGCGCTCACCTGGCCCGCCGGCGCTCAGTGGGACGGCCCCACACCCGGCGGGTGGAAACAGGCGGTGACCGTCTTGCCGTTCTTCTGCCGGCGGGTGTGCCAGTGGTCGGCGAGCGCCTCGACCAGCTTCAGGCCCCGCCCGCCGACGGCGTCGGGGGCGGCCGATCGCGGACGGGGCAGCCGGGGGCTGTGGTCGTGGACGCTCAGGTGCAGACAGCGCCCGTCCCACGTCAGCACCAGCTCCGCGTCACTGCCGGCGTGGACGTGGGCGTTGGTGGTCAGTTCGGACACGGCCAGCACCACCGCGTCCGCGACCGCCGGCGCGTCCCGGTTCCAGCCCATGGCCTCCAGATGCGTCCGCGCCCACTCCCGGCCGGCCCGTACTCCCGCGCCGAGCGGAAGGCGTCGGGCCCACCCCACTCCGTGGATCCTGGCCATGCAGACCTCCCTCCAACCTTCGGATGCCTTCGAGAACCTCCGGATGCGTGCGTCCAGCGCCTGCCCGCATCCGGTCACCGCATGCCGACGCACCTCACGGTCCGTCGGCCGTCGGCCGTCGGCCGGAGACCGGAGACCGGCGACCGGCGACCGGCGACCGGTCAGGCGCACCGGCGCTCCCGCCACTCCGCCGGGAGCGCCGCAGGGCCCCGACCTGGTGGTCGGGGCCCTGCGGGGCGCGCCGGTGAGGGGCGGTCAGAGAGCCCCGCCGTAGTACCCGCCGATCGCCCGATGGTAGTCCGGGTCCGCGGTGTGCCGGTCCTTGTGGAACTCGGGCGAGTTCTTCACCTCGTCCTTCGTCCGGTTCACCCACACCGTCCGCTCGACGGTGTCCACGCGCCGGATGGTGCCGGCGGGCAGCAGCACTTCACGGCCGAAGATCCACGGGCCGGTGTCGACCACGATGTGCGCGGAGTCCACCTCCTCGGTGTGCCGGTCCACCTTGCCGATGTGACCGTCCTCGGCCTCGACCCGGTAACCCGTCAGGTCGGTGCCCGGGGCGTAACCCTCGGCGTTGCCGTAATCCCACAGTCCACTGGTCACAACTGCCTCCTCGTCGGACGGAGTTACCGTCTTCCTGGTGTGGCTGCCGGTTTCCCCCGTCCCGGCGGAACATTCCCCCGCAATCCGCACTTTCTCCCAGAGACGGGGCCCGCTGCGGGCGCCCGGCATCCGCTCGCGCCGGGCGCCCGCCCGCACGGGCCGCTGACGCATGAATCCGCAGATCAGGGGCAGACGGACGCGGAGAGCGGCCGGCGCATCCAGGGCCCGGCCCGACGACGAAGGGAGCAACCCGCCGTGACCGAGCAGACCCGGCCCCTCGAGGCCGCGCCCCCTCCCGACCCCGGCGGCCCCTCCCGCCCCCCGCTGGTACCGGACCCACCGCCGCCACCCGGCGCCCCCGTACCGCCCCCGGAACCGCACCCGCGTACCCCGGCCCCACCGAACCCCGAACCGGCCCCACCGGGACCGGGCGAGCCCCACGCCCCCGAGCCGCCGGACTGACCCGGGCCGATCCCGCCCGACGGGCCGCCGGGCCGGTCGGGCCGCGGGCCGTCACCGGGGTATCGGATCCGAGCCCGTCGGAGCCGCTCCGGCTTCCTTCCGCGGGGGCTCGGAGTCGAGCCGGCGGTGCAGCGCGCCCGCACCGGACGGGGCGCCCGAGGGCCGCCGACCACTCCCTCCTGCGCCCCTACCCGGGCTCCCGGGGCGCCCCTGTCGAGCTGACGCGCACCACCGCCCTCACCAACGCGAACGCCGCCGCCGGGACGGCGGCCACGGCCAGACGGCGGCGCCAGACGCGCTTGCGGCCGGGAACGTGCCGGCCCTGCGCAGGGTGGCCGCGACGGCGCCGCAGCCGTCGAAGGGCCCACCCGGCCGCCACACCGCTCCACGGCCCCGGTACCAGGCCGAACGCCTTGAACGTCACATCTGCAGGCTTCACGGTGCCCGCCTCCTTTCGCACAACGGCCCGGACGACCAACAAGGGCATCCCGGGCCCGGCAGGCCGACCCGGCCCCGAGTACGAGACCCCCGCCGCCCACCGCTTCGACCCGCCCCGGCCCCGCCCACGGCGAGCCGGGGCCGGGGCTCATGACGCGGCGCCGCCGCTCACCGCGGGGCCGTCCTCCTCGCCGGCGTCGCCCGCGTCCCACACGTACTGGCCGTAGTCGTGGCCGACCTCCAGAGCCTGGCACTGCACGGAGATCAGGTCGTACGCCACGTCGCTGAACCCGGTTTCGCCGGTAGCCGTCGCGGGGCCTCCCTTCTCGGTGTTCGTCGCTCCGGTGCCCGGGCGCGTGCCCGGCGGGCGGGGCGGCAAACCCGCAGGCCCACGCCCCGCCGGAGGGACGCCGAGGGACGTCAGCCCTCGTGGCTGCAGACGGCCCCCGTCCAACCCCGAATGGCCCCGCCGATCACCCGCAACCCGAGGTCAGGACCGGCCCCCGCCCTGGAGCGGTCATCCGTCGGCGCCCCCGTCTCGCGGGGCCCGGCGGCTTCCCGCGAGCACCGGAGCGGCGGGCCGCGCCGAGTGGACGTCAGCCCTCGAAGTCGGACCAGGAGATGCCGACGCCCGTACAGCACAGACCGGCTCGACCGCCTCCGTCAGCGGCCCGGACCGCCCTTCACGCACCTGTCCGAGCGGTGCGGTCAGACTCCCCTGGCAGTCAGGTCGAGCCGCCAGTCGTTGGACTCCGACCAGGTGCCCTTGGGGTATTCGAAGGAGGTCGTGCCGACCAGGTCGAACCCGGCCTTGCGGCACACCGCGTTCGACGCCGCGTGTTCCACGTGGGGAAACGCGTGCAGGTAGCGCCGGTCGCCACGCGCCGCCGCCCGGTCCGCAGCCAACCGCAGGGCCTCGACCGCGTATCCGTTACCGCCGAACTCCGGAAGGATCCCGTACCCGGTCTCGTACACGTCCTCGCCGTTCCACTCCCGCTCCCAGTACCCGACCGAACCGATCGCCACCTCACCGAGGTGGACGATCAGCATCTCGCCGCCGTCAAGGCGCAGGTAGCGCGCATGACGATCGGCGATCGCCTGCTCGGTCTCCGGTCCGCCGAGGTGCTCGGTCATCTCGGGAGTGTTCTGGCGGTGCAGGATCTGCAGACCCTTTTCGGACCATGGTGCGAGGTGAAGAGTGTTCATGGCGCGGACAGTACGCCCCGCCACTGACATGACCGACCGCACCGCCGCCCCGGCGCACAGAGCCGCGCCCGCATGTCCTCGACTCGGACGCCACCACGCCGGGCGGAATCGGCTTCCGACGCCCGATGACTACCGGTACACCTGCCACGGCGGCGGCCCCGGCCACCCCGGCCAGGGTGGGGGCGGGGGCGGAGCGGGCTGCGGGAGCGGCGGGGGCTGGTAGACAGGCCCATCATGGTGACGCGGAGGATCCGATCGACCATGACCAGGAGGTCCGGGCAAGTGGAGGACGAGGGCCGTGGCGATCACCGTGAACAGGACGAGCAAGAGCGTGCGTGGCACTCGGAACTTGCTCCACATGTCCTCATTGTGCCCCGGCGGGAACGCGGTCACCCATCGTTCTAACTCGCGGAAATAACAAGTGAGTTACCACGTGCGACAGATTTCACGCGACGTACGCGACACGGACGCCGCGTCCCACACGAGGTTTTCCCCAGCGGGCAGCGATGGCGTCGCGGCCGCGCCTCGGACCTCCGCCTTCACGGCGGATCTCGGCAAGGCGGCCAGGGGCCTGCCTGAGTCCGCGCAATATTGCCGGCACCAGGCCGAAGCCGCCGTACGACAGTTGCTCGCCGCTGGTCAGCTGACCAGCAGCCGGAGACGACGTCAGCAGGCATTAGCTGAGGTAGACCTTCTGCCATTCCAACGACGTCATCGTCAGTGCGGCCTCGGCGAGGGTGCGAGCCGACTCGGTCTTGAGGCTGCCGAGGCTGCTGTCGATCCACGGCTGGACGTTCTGGTATCCCTGCTCACGGTACTCCACCGCCTGAATCAGGCACTCCAGCTTGTCCGCGTCGTGGGCGACGGTGACTTCCAGGCTCTCGGCGTTCTCGTACTCCTCCACAATGGCTTGCACCCCCGCGACGACGGCCGGGTGAGCGGCGCTGACCTGGTCGGCAGTCACGCGTTCGTTCGAAGCAGCGGTGAGGTAGCGCCGGCTGATGTGCGGAATATCGCTGACCCGAGTCTCCTGGGTGTCGTGGAAGAGACACAGCAGGGCGACCTTGGCCGGGTCTGCGCCCTCCATCATCGCGAGTACCGCGCCGACGACTCCCGCCCGGAACGAGTGCTCGGCAATGGTCTCCGGGTCCTTGACCCCAGCGATCCACCAGCCGGAGCGCTTCGCCCGCTTGAGCATGCCCGCCTCGAACAGGAAACCAGCGGTGCCTTTCGCCTGCTTGTCGTCCGTCATCGCTGTCCTTCGCTGTTGGATCGGTTGTTGCTGTAACCGCCTACCCGCAGACCGTAGTGCACAGACTCCAACTCGCGACGGGACTGCTGCGAGAGGCCGGCTCCATCGAGCAGTGTGCGAACACGTGCGGCCAGGTCGCGGGCTGTGCGGGGGTCGGCGTCGGCCAGCCCCCGGCGGGAGAGCAGGAGTGCCCAGATCGAATGGACGTACAGGTCTGTGTACGCGCCGGCACGGTCCAGCCGGACGGCGAGCTGCCGCAGCAACGAGGAGGCATCCCACGCCGGGCGTTCCTGCTCCGCCATGAAGTCGTCGCTGGTCTGGGGCCGTGAGTCGAGCCCGAGCCAGTGCGCCCAGTAGTTCAGGTTCGCGGCTTCGAAGTCGTCGTTGTCGGTGATCGAGCGGGCGATGAAGTACCGGAGCAGTTCGGGATCCCCCTGCCGCGCCAGAGCCGCTGCGACCGACCGAGCCTCGGCCCAGCGCGGTGACCAGCCCGAGCCGGCCGAGGGAATCCTGCCCCTGCGCTGCATCCCGCCGAACCACTCGACCACATCGCGGGCACGGTCGTAGGAGGACAGGTACCAAACCTGTCTCCGGAGCAAGGCGGTCTCGGCACCGCCGGTCTCCACCAGGTCGGCGGTATGCCGGAGGTTGTCGAAGAAGCGCGAACGCACGTCCTGACCGAGGAGCGGCGCGGTGGAGACCGGCCCGCGTCGGGCGGCGGGGATGCTCAACTCGGATGCCACCGCGCCGGGCAGGACCCCGCTGACCGCCCACCCGATCATGTGCGTGGTGTCCCGGGTAAGAACCCACCCGGCCAGTGGATGCTCCAGAACCTCGGCCCTCGTAGGCCGGGACCGCAGTATCTCGCCGAGGACGAAGTCCGCATCCATCGCAAGGCTGATCAGGTCCACCAGCCCGGTCGGCGCGCCGAGCAGGACCAGCTTCCGGCGCAGCAGCACCAGGTTCCCGGCCCTCGTGGAGGAGAGCGGCCGACGGCCGGACTCCCAGCCCTGCACGGTGCTCTTGTCGATGCCCAGATCCACGGCCAACTCGTCCTGAGTCCTCGGGATCTGCTCCCGGATGACCTTGAACAGGAAGCCGGAAATCACCCCTTCGGGGATCCGCATGGGCGCGGACTTCCCGCGCGGGGGTCGGTTCACCGCGTGCGGCCCGCTCGGCCGCGTCGTGGTAGGTGTCCTGGTCGTCCACGACGTTGTACGCCGGCCACTTGTCGAGCGCGGCCCGCAGCACACGCATGGGGAGGTGCGTCTCGCCATCGATCTGTCCTCTTCCACGCCGCGTAGCGGTCCCCGGGATGTTGTGACAAAGGCGGGGAGCGGCCCGGCCCTTCCGCTCAGCCGAGCCCGTTCGACCAGTCCGTCAGCCGGGCGAAGTCCTTCGTCGTCAGGCCGGTCTTCGGGTCGACGTGGTGGAGGAGGGCCGGGCCGTCGTGGTGGGCGGCGACCCAGGTGCGGTCGGCGTCCGTGATCAGGTCGTCGACCCAGGCGAACGGGCGGCCCTGCGCCCAGGCGACGATCTCCGGGGTCTTCCAGAACACTCCGCCGTCCGGCTCGGGCCGGGGTTCGGGCCAGGCGAGGTACGGCAGGGCGGGCAACCCCAGGAGGGGCGCGATGAAGGTGTTGGCCTCCTCTTCCCAGGTCGTCGCCCAGACCAGGTCGAAGGGCAGCGCGGCGAGGGCCGGCCCGTGGGCCGGGTTGAGCCAGACCCGCAGCGGCTTCGGGGGTTTGTGGGGAAGGCCCCACGCGGTGAGCCGGCGGCGCTCGGCCGCCGCCCAGCGCGGCGTCATCAGGCGGTGGGTCTCGTACCCCTCGGGCCGCCGGTACGGCTTCGCCGCGTGCGGGTTCAGTGGTCCGTCGACGTCCACCAGCAGCAGCGGCCGCATCGTCTCGCCTCCTCCGGGTTCGTCCCCGCACGCTATCGGCGGGGACCGGGGAGGCCCAACGGATTTCCGGGCCCGGGACGGGGGGACGGTGGGCCCCGGGGCCTCGGGGCCCCGGAGCCTCAGCCGATGCTGAAGGCGCCGTCCGGCGGGGGCGGGGAGTCGGTGGCCTCGGCGTCGGTGACCGGGGCGATCCGGCCGACCAGGGCCGCCAGGTCCTCCCCCTCGGTGAGCCGGGCCGGGAAGATGTCGCCCGCGAGCAGCCGGGTCAGCTCGGCGACCGGCAGCGGCGCCGTCGAACCGGCCAGCAGGATGTTGCCGTACCGGCGGCCGCGCAGCACCGGCGCCTCCGCCACCAGGCAGACGTACGGGAACACCGCCCGTACCGTCGCCGCCTGGGCCTTGGCGAAGGCCAGCGGCGGGCCGTCCGCCAGGTTCGCCGCGTAGCAGCCGCCGGGGCGCAGCGCGGCCGCCGCCAGCCGCAGGAACTCCACCGAGGTGAGGTGGGCGGGGGTGCGCGAGCCGTGGAAGACGTCGGCGATCACCAGGTCCTGGGAGCCGGCCGGCACCTCGGCCAGGGCCGCGCGGGCGTCGCCGACGGTCGCGGTGATGTTCGCGCCGGGGCCCTGCCAGGGCAGTCGCTCGGTGACCAGTTCCAGCAGCGGTCCGTCGACCTCCACCACCCGCTGCCGCGAGCCGGGCCGGGTGGCGGCCAGGTAGCGCGGCAGGGTGAGGGCGCCGCCGCCGAGGTGCAGCGCGTCCAGCGGCCGTCCGGCGGGGGCCAGCGCGTCGGCGAGGTGGCCGAGGCGCCGGGTGTACTCGAACTCCAGGTGGGTGGGGTCGGCGAGGTCGACGTACGACTGCGGGGTGCCGTCGAGGGTGAGCAGCCAGCCGCCGTCGCGGTCGAGGTCGGGCATCAGCTTGGCGAAGCCCAGGTCGGTCTGCCGCCCGACCGGCAACGGATCGTCGTGCGAGTCGAACGAGTCGTCGGAGTCGCGCGAGTCGGGCTCGTGCTGCTCGGAGGTCACGCGTGCTCTCCGACGGCCCGCCCGGCCACGGGCTCGACGTCCAGGTAGGCCGCGAGCCAGTGGTCCAGCTCGGCGAACACCTCGGTGCGGGCCGCCTCGCCGGAGAGCACCAGGTCGTGCATGCCGCCCTCGATCCGCACGATGGTGACGTGCCGGCCCAGCCGGGGGCCCTGCGCGGCGATGTCGTCGGCGCGCAGCACGGCGTCGGCGTGGTGCAGCGCGTTGTGCCACTTGGTGGTGGAGATGGACCGGGTCGAGGCCATCAGCAGCACCGGCACGTCGATCCCCAGCCCGTGCCGCAGCCGCCGGTGGCCCTGGTGGATCGCCGACAGCCACCCCGCGAACAGCGGGAAGCTCTCGGGGCGCTTGAGGGTGAGGTCGAAGTCCCACTCGCCCCGGTGGTCCTTGTGCAGGCTGTGGGTGTAGTGCGGGTTGAGCGCGGACGGCAGGACGCGGGTCGGCGCCATCCGCCCGAGCGCCGTCAGGGGCGGCCCGCCGAGCGCGCGGACGGCCGGCCCGGTCGGCATCGACAGGAACGGCGAGTTGAGGAACAGCCCGTCCACCACCCCGCGCCCGGACCGCCGGCCGGCCCACAGTGCGGCGACGAGGCCGCCGGTGGAGTGCCCGTTCAGCAGCAGCTGCCGGTGGCCGTCCACCTCGCGGATGATCCGGACCGCCTCGTCGATCTCCTCGTCGTACTCGGCGAGGTGGCGGACGAAGTTCGGCGACTGGTGCGGGCGCAGCGAGCGGCCGTACTTGCGCAGGTCGAGGGCGTAGAAGGAGAACCCGAGCGCGGTGTAGTGGTCCGCGAGGTTGGTCTGGAAGAAGTAGTCGTTGTAGCCGTGGATGTACAGCACGGCCCGCTCCGACCCGGGCACCAGCCGGCGGACGAGCGTCGCGCACACCGGCCCCTCGCCGTCCGGCCGCAGCGTCAGCTCGGCCGCCTCGTAGGGGGCACCCAGGATGTCTTCACGGAAATCCATCAGCTCGCCGCACCCGTCCTCTGCTCCGCCTGCCCGGATCGGCAGGCGACCACCCGTTTCCGCCCCTGACCATACCGGCCGGTAGCCGCGGAGCGCTCGGCGGCCGGGGGTGTCACGCGTCGGTCCGCTCCCCGGCGCCGCGGACGGGGCCGGGATTCCACCTCGCCGGGGGTGAACAGGGCGACCATTCGGACGGAGGAACGAGGACGGCCGGGCGCCGCGGGGGAGGGTCTCCCGGGAGGTGATCAGGAGGCGGCGGCGGGCGGACGGCGCCGGCGGAGGCGGACCTGGTCGGGGGCCGGGCGTGGAGGGCCGGCTGCGCCGTGTGCACCTGGACGACCGGGGCGTGGACGTTGCCGCCCCGAATGCCGTCGTGCACGCCGCCAGGGTAGCCGTCCGCCCCTCGTGCGCCTGCTGTGCGCCGGTGGTCGTGTGGAACGCTTCCCGGACCGACAAGGCGAGTTGGGGAGTCTGCATGCGGCACGGGCACATCGATCCGTCGCTCTACCGGTCGGCCGCCGAGGCGATCGCCGCTCCGCCGGAGAAGCTGGCGTACGTGGCCGGCTTCGACCGGTCGGGGCGTCGGCCGGACGCGCTGCTGAGCGTCGACACCGATCCGGATTCCGCGAGCTACGGGAAGGTCCTGAACTTCGCCGAACTTCCCACGCTCGGCGACGAGTTGCATCACTTCGGCTGGAACGCCTGCTCCAGTGCCCTCGCCCACGCCTGCCACGAGAACCCGGAGCGGCGCTACCTGCTGCTGCCCGGGCTGCGCTCCTCCCGGCTGTACGTGCTGGACACCCGTCCCGACCCGGTCCGCCCGCGCCTGGTCAAGACGGTCGAGGCCGGGGAACTGGCCGCCCGGGCGGGCTACTCGCGCCCGCACACCCTGCACTGCGGCCCCGACGGCGTCTTCCTGTCCTGCCTCGGCAGCGGCGAGGGCGACGACGGCCCGGGCGGGGTGGCACTGCTCGACCACACCACCTTCGAGGTGCTGCGCGCCTGGGAGACCGAGCGCGGGTCGCAGCACTTCGCCTACGACGTCTGGTGGCACCTGGGCACCAACGTGGCCGTCACCAGCGAGTGGGGCACCCCGCGGATGGTCGAGGACGGCGTGGTGCCGGACCTCCTGCTGGGGCGCAAGTACGGCCACGCGCTGCACTTCTGGGAGCTGGACTCCGGCCGCCACCTCCAGCGGGTGGACCTCGGCGACCAGTACCAGATGGTGCTGGAGCTGCGCCCGGCGCACGACCCGCAGGCCGAGTGGGGCTTCGCCGGGGTGGTCACCAACGTGGAGGACCTCTCCTCCTCGGTCTGGCTCTGGTACCGGGAGGGGCCGGCCTTCACCGCGCGCAAGGTGATCGAGATCCCCGCCGAGCCGGCGAAGGCCGAGGACCTGCCGCCGGCGCTGCGGCCGTTCGGCGCGGTGCCGCCGCTGGTGACCGACATCAACCTGTCGGTGGACGACCGCTGGCTGTACGTGTCCGCCTGGGGCACCGGCGAGTTGTTCCAGTACGACGTGTCGGACCCGTTCCACCCCCGGTTGGCCGGTTCGGTCCGGCTCGGCGGGATCACCGCCCGCACCCCGCACCCGGCCGAGCCGGGCCGTCCGCTGAGCGGGGCGCCGCAGATGGTGGAGATCAGCCGGGACGGCCGACGGCTCTACCTCACCAACTCGCTGTACGGCGCCTGGGACGACCAGTTCTACCCGGACGGCATCGAGCCGTGGATGGTCAAGCTGGACGCGGACCCGGAGGCCGGCGGGCTGAGCGTCGACGAACGCTTCTTCCCGCACGGCGCCGACTTCCGGGGCCTGCGCGTCCACCAGACCCACCTGGCGGGCGGCGACGCCTCCTCCGACTCCTACTGCTACCGCTGAGCCGTCCGCACCGCCGGCGTCACCGGAACAGCGCCTGGTCGAACCGTACCCGCGCCGGCGGCAGCCCGGCCGCCGCCAGCCGGGTGCGGACGGACCCGACCATGCCGGCCGGCCCGGTGACGCAGGCCAGGTGCTCGCGCCAGTCGCCGGCCGCCGCGACGGTGTCGGCGAGTTCGCCGACGGTGACCGGGGTGACGGTCAACCACGGCTTGTGCAAGCCGAGTTCGGCCAGGGACTGCCAGTCGTAGAGGTCCGCGCGGTCCCGGGCGCCGACGAACAGGTGGACCAGGCGGCCGGCCGGCCGGTGGGCGGCCTGCTGCTCGACGATCGCCTTCATCGGGGCGAGGCCGGTGCCTCCCGCGACCAGCAGCAGGTCCCGGACGTCGTCGTCGGGCAGCAGGCTGCCGCGCGGCGGGCCGAGGCGCAGCCGGTCGCCGACGGCGGTGTGCTCGACCAGGGCGGCACTGACCCCGCCGGGCCCGGTGCGGCGGACGTGGAACTCCACCTCGTTGTCGGCGCGCGGGGCGCAGCCCATCGAGTACTGCCGCCAGGTGTGCGGCAGCGCCGGGTGCTCGACGGTGCCGTACTGCCCGGCCCGGTACGGGTACGGTTCGCCGGTGCGCACCCGCAGCACGGCGAGGTCGGGGCGGCGGCGCTCATGGCCGGTGACCACGGCGTGCCAGTACGGGGGTTCGGTGAGCGCGGAGTCGGCGCCGGCGACCATCGCACCGACGGCGAAGCGCAGCATCCGCACCCAGGCGCCCTCCAGTTCCTCGCTCCAGCGCTCGCCGGCCCGGTGCCGGACGGCCGCGCACAGGGCCTCCTCGAACGCCTCGTAGTGCACCGGCCGGACGCCCAGTTTCCGGTGGTCGCGGCCGAGTTGGCGCAGCGTCCGCTCCAGTTCGGCCGGCCGGTCGAGGTGGTCGATCAGGTGGTGGAAGATCCGTTCGAGGTGGAGCTGCTGGAACTCCATGGAGTCGGGGAAGAGCGGCCGCAGGTAGGGGCGGTGGTCGAACATCACCGCGTAGAGGTGGTCGATCAGGTCCGCGAGCGGGGAGATCAGGTCGAGGTCGCGCCGGATCAGGTACTGGTCGGCGGCGCCGTCGTAGCCGCTGTCCCCGCCGTGGGCGCCGTACCCGAGGTCGCCGCCGCCCGAGGAGGACGGGGCCAGGAGTCGGCGTCGCAGGCGCATCGCGTGATGGCGGGCGATCAGGCGGTCGTACTCGGCGGTGGCAGTGGCGGTGCCAGTGTTCGTGCTGCTGCTGTTGTCCATGTCCTGTTCAGTCAACTGCCCGCCCGCCGAACGCGAGAAGGGCCGATCGCCCCGGGCGGACCCGGGACCATCGACCCCTTGCGTCGGTGCCGACGGACCGGGAGGGTTGACGGCGGCCGGGACCGCGGCCGGAACCGCGGCTGGGACCGCCCGGAACGGGCGGGCACGACCGGAGGGTGCCCCGCGCCCCCGTGCCCCGGCGCCCCGTGCCCTGGTGCTCTCCCACCACCAGGACCCCGGGGCGCCGCCGTCACGAGCCCCTGGCCGTCCGGCTGCGGCCCGCCAGGCGCCGGCCCCGACAGGCCGTGGAGACCCGTCAGGCCCGTCAGGCGCCCGCCCGGCGCGCCTCCCGGCGGTCCAGCCGCCGCTGCCGGCCCTGGCGCAGCGGCTGGTCGGGCAGCCATCCGAAGGTGAGGCAGGCGCCGACCACCCCGAGCAGCATCCCGATCACGAAGCCGCCCAGGTTGGAGGTGATCCAGCTGCCCAGCGAGGCCAGCAGGGCGAGGATGGAGTAGAACAGCCGCTGCGCCGGGTTGAACAGGATCAGCAGGCCGCACAGCACCATCACCGCCGGCACCAGGTACCCCGCCAGCCCCTGCATCCCGATGTGCAGGATGACGGGCAGCGGGGCCTTCAGGGTGAACAGGATCTCGGCGCCGCCGAGCGTCACCAGCAGCCCGCCCCAGAACGGTCGCTTGCCCCGCCAGTCGCGCTTGGCCGGGCGTGCGGCGGGCTCGGCGGCGGGGGCCGCCACGGCCTGGGCGGGCGCGGCCGCCGTCCCCTCGGCGGCCACCCCCTGGGCCCGTGCCGCGGTGTCCCCGCCGGTGCGGGCCGGCTCCGGTACGGACTCCGTCATGGTCAGCAGCCCGTGGAGCTGAAGCTCAGCCGCAGGTTGGGCAGCTTGAACCCGACGGCGGTGCTCGCGTAGTTGTGCTGGTTCAGGTTGGTCAGCGTGACGTGGTCGGCCTGCTGGCCGAACACGCCGGGGTTGCCCTTGCCGATCGGTCCGGCCTTGGTGTACGTGCTGGCGTCGCCGCCGATCTCGATGTTCCTGAACTCCGCGTTGCCGGAGAGCAGGTCGGAGTCGGTGGTGAGGTCGGAGGCGGTGACCGGGGTGCCGCCGTCGCCCGCGTGGATCACCAGGTTGATGCCGCCGAGGTCGACGCTCTGGCAGAGGTTGGTGATCTCGGCCTTCTTGATCGCCGACACCGCGACCAGCACCTGGCCGCCGGTGGACCCGGCGTTGGGGCTGTCGGGGATCATCGAGTCCAGCGCGCCGAACTGCGCGAAGCCCTCGCCGTCCAGCTTGTCGGCGGTGATGGTGAACGGCATGCCGGAGATGGAGAACTGGGCGGCGAGCACGCCCTGCGCGGTGAGCGCCATCAGGACGCCCCCGGCCGCGACGGCCGGCACGGCCATCAGGGCGGTGCGCTTCATCCGAACCCGGCCTCTTCTCGGCGCGCTCGGCGTCTGCGGGGTCTCGGCCGCCGTGGCGGCGTCCTCGGACATGGCCATGTGTGCTCCCTGTGGATGGAATGGGTGTGCAGGCACTGGCACGTTGTCCTGGCGCGGACAGCGTTACCCGGCCCGACCGGGCCGTCCGCCCCTTGGCAGCGGGGCGGGCCCGGTCGGCGCTCGGTGAGTAACTGGGAAGCTACTGCCCGGTATTGGCCGGGTCAATACGGGTGCACGGAGGATCTTCACCAGTCCGCGACCCGCTTCGGCCAGTCCCGCACCCCCAGCCGCTCGGCCGCCTCCGCCGGGCCGAGGAACGGCGACAGGCAGAACATGCTCAACACCGGTAGCAGTTCCATCAGTTGTTCCGTCCGGCCGGAGTCGATCCGCCGGTAGATCGCGCTGTAGACGCCGCCCACCACGGCGTCCACCATCTCCTTCGCCTCGACGCCGCCCGGAAGTTGGGGCACGTCGGCGAAGAACCCCCGGAATCTGGTGAGCAGTTGGGCCCGCTCATGCCGGCCGGCCGGACCGACGGCCTCGACCTCGATCACCGCCATGGTGGCGAACGCCGGTGTCCCGGCGAGCAGTTGGAGCATCACGCCGAGGGCCTTCCGGATGCCCCGGCACCAGTCGGATTCGGCCGTGAAGGCCTCCGCCATCCGCCGGATCACCACGCCGGTGCCGTGCCGGTGCGCGGCCAGGAAGGCGTCCTCCTTGCCGCTGAACAGCTCGTAGAAGACCGGCCTGGTCACGCCGGCCGCCCGGCAGATGTCGCTGACCGTGGCGTGCTGGTAGCCGCGCTCGGCGACGGTCCGCACCAGACCGTCCAGCAGCCGGTCGCGCTGGGTGGCGGCGATGACGCCGGCGGGCAGTCGGCGCGGGCCGGGCTTGATCGAGCGGGCCGGGTCCCGGCCGGTCCGGGCGCCCGGCAGCAGGACCACGTCGGCTCCGCGGAGGTGTTTCCGATCCATCACCAACTCCTGTGTCCTGTATTGACATTGACGTAACACCGGGTTTACAACACTGACAGGTTTCCAACCGGTGGGCGAGCAGGCCCCCACCGGTCGAACCTCCGGGGGCCCCGGTCGGCCCGAGGCGAACGCCCGGGCCGTCGGGACCACGGCGGAGGCGGGACCGCGACGGTGGCAGCCGTCGACGTGCCCCCACGGCACCGCACGTCCCCGACCGAACGGCGCGGTGCCGCTGGTGGTCCACGCCGCCGTCCGTACGCAGGGCCGCACGGCAGCACCACCGCACGCCGGTACCACCACCGCACCACCGCACGCCGGTACCGCCGCACCACCACCGCACCACCCGCACCGCAGCACCACCCGCACCTCCGTACGCCCACCCTCGCGTACGTCCGCACCGCCGTACCGCACGGACGGGCCCGTGGCGCCGGGCCCGCCCTCCCTCGGCACCGTCCGAAGCCCGCGCGACGCAGCCTGCGGGACACCTCCCGCGGGACGAACCGGCTCGACGGAGCCTTCGGCACGAGGCCACCGGTACCAAGCCTCCGGCACGCCATGCACCTCCCCCGCCGTGCTCACCACCACACCCGCACGCCGGGATTCCCCCACCCGTCCTCCGGACGGAGAGAGGTACCCTCATGCGCATCCGCCGCACCCTCGCCACCACCGCCCTCGCCGCGCTCGCCCTCACCGGCGCGGCCGTCTCCCCCGCCCAGGCCGCCGGCGCGGTCCTGACCACCGGCAGTCCGACCGGCCCGGCCGTCGCCGTCGGTGACGTGCTGACCGCCAACCTGGTCTCCGGCACCTCCGCGACCTTCTACAACAGCGCCACCGGGACGACCGGCGTCAAGTGCGCCGCCTCCTCCTTCTCGGCGACCGTCACCTCCAACCCGGCCGCGCCGGGCAGCGCCGTCGAGCGGCTCGACACCCAGACCTTCGGGTCCTGCACCTCCAACGTCGTCGGTGTCACCGGCGTCAAGAGCGTCACGGTCACCAACCTGCCGTTCACCAACACGGTCAGCGACGCCCCCGGCAACCCGGTCAAGCTCACCCCCGGCGCGGCCGGCGTGATGGGCACCACCGTGGTGCTCAACACCATCCTGGGCAGCATCAGCTGCAACTACCAGAACACCACCGGGATCAACGGCACCACCTCCAACACCGGCAACACCATCGGGTTCGCCGGCCAGGCGTTCACCCTGGCCTCCGGCCCGAGCCTGTGCTTCTCGACGGGCTACTTCAGCGCCACCTACGGCCCGGTCGTCGACAGCTCCGTCGCCGGCAGCCCGGTCCTCTTCGTCAACTGACGCCGGGACGCGGCTGAGGGCCCCGGGTCCACCGCCCACCAGGCCCGCCGGCACCACGGCGGCGTACGGCACCTTCACGGGGCCGTACGCCGCTCCGCCGTACGCCGCTCCGCCGTACCCGCCCCGTAAGCGCGCCCTGACCGAACGCCCCCCGTCACCCGTCCCCGGACACCCGCCCCCGCCCCAACCCCCGAGACAGCGAAGTGACCGGCCGGTAGGGTGGCGCCGCACGCAGACGGCCAACCGGAACGGGGCAGGCGGATGAGCGACGACAGCACGGGCTTCTTCACCTCGGTGGCGGACGCCGCCGAGCAGTTGGCCGCCACCGGCTACCTGGCCTCCACCGCCGTGGCCACCACCGTCTTCCTCGCCGACCGGCTCGGCAAGCCGCTGCTGGTCGAGGGCCCCGCCGGGGTCGGCAAGACCGAACTCGCCAAGGCGGTCGCCGAGATCGGCCGCGCCCGGCTGGTCCGGCTCCAGTGCTACGAGGGCATCGACGAGGCCCGCGCCCTCTACGAGTGGAACCACGCCAAGCAGCTGCTGCGGATCACCGCCGGCCGCGACGAAGGCTGGCAGGAGGCCCGCACCGACATCTTCGGCGAGGAGTTCCTGCTCACCCGCCCGCTGCTCACCGCGATCCGCGGCGAGGAGCCGACCGTGCTGCTGATCGACGAGATGGACAAGGCCGACGTCGAGGTGGAGGCGCTGCTGCTGGAGGTGCTCAGCGACTTCCAGGTCACCGTCCCCGAGCTGGGCACCATCACCGCGACCCGCCGCCCCTTCGTCCTGCTCACCTCGAACGCCACCCGCGAGCTCTCCGAGGCGCTGCGCCGCCGCTGCCTCTTCCTCCACCTCGACTACCCCGACGCCGAGCTGGAGCGCCGGATCGTCCGGCTCAAGGTGCCCGGCCTGGACGAGACGCTGGCCGAGTCGCTGGTCCGGATCGTCGGCGCGCTGCGGGCGATGGAGCTGCGCAAGGCGCCGTCCGTCGCCGAGACCATCGACTGGGCCCGCACCCTGCTCGCCCTCGGCGCCGACACCCTGGACGAGGCCGTCGTCCGGGACACCCTCGGGGTGATCCTCAAGCACCAGGACGACGTCCGCAAGGCCGCCCAGAAGCTCACCCCGGCGTGACGGCGCCGCAGCCGGCCGACACCGCAGCCCGCCTCACCGGCCTGGTCCGCGCCCTGCGCGGCCACGGCCTGCGGATCGGCCCGGCCGAGACGGTGGACGCCGCCGCCGTGCTGGACGTCCTCGGCTTCACCGACCGCGAGCGGATGCGGGCCGGCCTGGCCGCCGCCCTGCTGCGCTCGGAGGGCCAGCGGACGGTCTTCGACGCCGCCTTCGACCTGTTCTTCCCGCTCGGCGTCGGCACCCCGGAGGCCGTCCGGGCGGACCCGCCGCCCGTTCCCGACGACCCCGAGCCGCCGCGTTTCGGCCGCCCCGACCCGCTGCGCGAGCAGCTGCGCGACCGCCTCGCCGCCGCGCTGGCCGCCGACGACCGCGCCGCCCAGGCCCGGCTGGCCGGCGAGGTGGTGGAGGCCTTCGGCCGGTACGGCACCGGCGGCTCGCCCGGCACCGGCGGCTGGTCCGCCCAGCAGGCGCTCGGCCGGCTCGCCCCCGAGACGCTGCTGGCCCGCGTCCTGGCCGCCCTGCGCGAGGGCCAGGACGCCCCGGACCTCTCCGACCTGGTGCTCGCCGACGAGATCCGCCGCCGCATCCGGGACTTCCGCGCCCTGACCGCCGGCGAGGCCCGCCGCCGGGTCGCCGAGCTGCGCGGCCCCGAGCGGATCGCCGAACGCGCCGTCGCCCCCACCCCCGACCTGGTCGACTTCCTCTACGCCGGCCGCGACCAGCTCGCCGAACTGCGCCGCACCGTCCACCCGTTGGCCCGCAAGCTGGCCACCCGGCTGGCCGCCCGGCGCCGCCGCGCCGCCCGCGGCGAGATCGACCTGCGCCGCACCCTGCGCCGCTCGCTGACCACCGGCGGGGTACCGCTGCGCCCCGCGTACCGGCTGCGCCGCCCGGCGCGCCCGGAGCTGGTGCTGCTGTGCGACGTCTCCGGCTCGGTGGCCGGCTTCGCCGACTTCACCATGCTGCTGGTGCAGGCGATGAGCGAACAGTTCAGCAAGGTCCGGGTGTTCGCCTTCGTCAACCGCACCGCCGAGGTCACCGGCCTGCTCCGCGGCGGCGACGACCCGGCCCGCCTGGCCGCCCGGATCCTCGCCGAGGCCGAGGTCACGGGCTACCACGGCAACAGCGACTACGGCTCCGCGCTGGGCGGGTTCGCCGAGCACCACCTGGACGCGGTCGGCCCGCGCACCTGCGTCCTGGTCCTCGGCGACGCCAGGAACAACCAGCGCGACCCCAACCTGGACGCGCTGCGCCGGATCGACGCCCGGGCCCGCCGGGTGTTCTGGCTCAACCCCGAGCAGCCCTCGCTCTGGCCGACCGGCGACTCCGCCGCCCTGGCCTACGCGGGCGTGGTGGAGATGCACTCCTGCCGCAACGCCCGCCGCCTCGGCGAGCTGATCGCCCGCCTGCTGCCGGTCTGACGCCGACCGGGGCCACTGGTCCGCGCCGAGGCGGAACGCCGGCCCCGGGCGGGCGGCCGCGACCGGCGTTCCGTCGGCCGATCACTTGTCCAGGTGCGCCAGGAAGTCCAGCAGCGCCTCGGTCACCTCGGCCGGGCGTTCCTGCTGCGTCCAGTGCCCGGTGTCCGGCAGCCGGACGTGGCGGTGCAGCCTGGGCAGCCGCCCCAGCAGGTGGTCCAGCACCGGGGGCGGGACCATCGCGTTGACCAGGTCCTGCTCGCCGACCACGAACAGCGCGGGCACGTCGACCGTCACCCCGCTGAAGGCGGCCAGCAGTTCGGCGTTGCGGTCGAGGTTGCGGTACCAGTTGAGGCCGCCGGTGAAGGCCTTCGCCCCGTGGGTGGCGTAGTCGGCCGTGAAGACGTCCAGGTCCGCGTCGGTGAGCCAGTCCGGCAGCCGCTCCGGCTCCGGGACGGTGTCCAGCAGCCCCTTGCCCTCGGGGATGATCCACGGCCGGGGCACGCCGTCCGGCTGCCTGCCGCAGAGGATGCGGCGCAGGCTGGACTTCACGTCCGCGGCCAGTTCGGCGTCGGCCTTGCCGGGCTCCTGGAAGTAGACCTGGTAGAAGCCCTCGCCGAAGGCCGCCCGGGCCGCCTCCAGCGGCGGCGGCCCGCCCACCGGCAGCGGCGGTACGCTCAGCCCGGCCACCCCGCGCACGAGGTCGGGGCGCAGCGCGGCGGTCGTCCAGGCCACCGGCGCGCCCCAGTCGTGCCCGACCACGACCGCCCGCTCCTCGCCCAGCGCGCCGATCAGCGCGGTCACGTCGCCGACCAGGTGCAGCAGGCTGTAGGCGTCCGCCCGCTCCGGCTGCGCGCTGCGGGCGTACCCGCGCTGGTCCGGCGCGACGACCCGGTAGCCGGCCTCGGCGAGCGGCCCGAACTGGTGCCGCCAGGAGTACCAGCTCTCCGGGAAGCCGTGCAGCAGCAGGACCAGCGGCCCTTCGCCCTGCTCCGCGAAGTGCAGCCGTACGCCGTTCACCTCGGCCTCGCCGTGCTTGATCGCCTGGTTCAACTCGAAGACTCCCCATCCGGTGACGACATCCGTTCACTCCCGACCCTGCCCAGCCGACCGGCCCCGGAACCCACCGGTGCCGCGCCGGTACCGCGTTGGTGCCCGCACGGCCCCACCCGCAAGGTGTCCGGCCCGCAAGGTGTCCGGCCCACCGGACGCGGCCGAGGCCGCCCCGGCGATCCGGGACGGCCTCGGTCTCGACTCCGGTGGAACCGGCGTGAGGTCAGCCCACCGTGTAGCTGTACGGGATCGCCGCGAGCACCGAACCGGTGGTGTTCAGGACGTTGTTGGCGGTGGCCACGCCGGTCGGGCCGGAGACCAGGTACAGCACGCCCCTCACGGTGCTGCCCCTGGGGCCGGCCGGGGTCAGCGTCACCTGGAGCGAGCCGGTGGCGCCGGGGGCGACGGTCACCGGGACGGCGGCCGCGGCCGAGGCGTCCACGGAGGCGGCGTACGGGTCACCGGTGCTGGAGGTCAGCGCCGGGTCGAAGGCCGGGGTGTGCGCGGTGGCCGTGACGGTGGAGGTGCCGGCCGGCGCCCCGCCGGTGCCGAACGGGCCGATCTGCTGGACGAAGGTGCCCCAGTTGCCGGGGACGACCGGCTGCTCGGCGGTGCCGTGGTCGGTCGCGACCGAGACGGCCGAACCGTCCTGGGCCTTCCTCAGGTCGCCGAACAGGTCCGGCGAGCCGGCGGTGGCGCTCAGCTCGATCTGCGCCGGCGTGGAGGACGCCGCCACGGCCTGGAGCCGGTCGGTGCCCGGCGGCACCAGGAAGGACGGCACCGCGGAGTCGAGGCTGAGCGGCAGGCTGACGGTCGCGGAGGCGCCCCGCGGTACCAGCGGCAGGTCCACCCGGCGGTCCAGCCGGCCGTCGGCCGCGATCCGCTGGGTCGCGACGGTGTTGTTGGTGTAGTCCACCTGGACGGTGACCGGCTTGCCGGCCGCCAGCCTGGTGCGGGTGTCGTTCGGCAGCCCGGCCGCGGTGGCCTGGTTCCGGTCGAACGCCACGGTGCCGGTGAAGTCCTGGGCGAGTTCCTGGCCGCTGACCGGGCCGAGCACGTTCAGGACGAACCGCCAGCGGCCGGCGGCCGGGGCGACGGCGGTGGCCGAGACGCCGTCACCGGTGCCGGCCGGGTTGCCCTGGGCGTCGAACAGCCCGTTGCCCTCGATGTCGACCGGGGTGCCGTTCGGGCTGATCAGCGCGCCCTGCATGAGCAGCTTCGGGTCCTTGCCGACAGTCACGCCGACCCGCAGGTCCCGCTGCCCCTTCGGGACGTCGAAGGCGTACGAGAAGCTCTGCGTCGGCGAGGCGCTGCGGGCGTTGCCACCGGTGACGGTTCCGGTGAAGGTGCCCTTGCCGTGGTCGACCGGGACGAGGCTGCGCAGCACGACCGGGACGCTGGTGGTGTGGCCGTCGGAGCTGGAGACCAGTACGGCCTGGCTGGAGTCGCCGCTGGTGGCCGGGGTGGTGAGCTGGACCTTGAGGGTCCTGGTCTGGCCCGGCTTCAGGTCGGTGGTGCTCGGGCTCACGGCGCCGGCCGGCACCGCGCGCTGGGTGGCGGTGCCCAGCTGGACGTCGCCCTTGTAGCCGGCGGGACCGGCCGGGGTGTAGAGGACGGCGGTCCACTCGCCGGCCACCGGGTGCGGGACGTCGACCAGGCCGAAGTCCGCCGGGGTGGCGCCGCCCTGCGGGCGGGTGTTGGTCTCGAAGCGGCCCGAGGGGTCGAGCAGCGTCATGCGGACCACCGGTCCGTTGGTGACCGGGTCGGGCGCGCCCTGCCAGGCGATCGAGGCCGCGAGGCGGTCGGCGCCGGCCGGGACGGTGAACGTGACCTGCTTGCGCACCCAGTCCGCGCCGTTGGTCGCGTACTTGAAGGTGTCCGTCGAGGACGGGTCCAGCTGGACGGTCTGCCGCTCGCTCGACTGCGGGGCGAAGGTGCGGGTCGCGGCGCTCACCGTCTGGGTGCTGTCGCCGGTGTTGGTGACGGACACCTCGGCGGTGTGGGTCGAGCCGGGGGCGCCGGCGATGTCGACCTGGCCGGTGCCGACCACCACGGTCCGCGCGCCCCCGGTGCCGTCCCCGTCGTCGTAGCCGCGGGCGGCCTCGACGGCGGCGCGGACGTTCAGCAGGCCGGCGCCCTGCTCCTCGGCCGGCACGCCGAGGTCGGTGGCGGTGCCGGTGAGGAGCTTCTTCACCAGGGCCGGGGACGGCGAGTCGCCGCCGTGGGTGTCCCGGTAGGCCTGGATGACCAGGGCCGCGGCGCCCGTCACGAAGGGGGCGGACTGGCTGGTGCCGCCGAACGGCTGGATCGGCGAGGGCCGGCCGTTGTAGCCCTTGCAGTCGGTGTACCTGCTGGTGTCGGGCGTGCACAGCGCCCAGTCCGACTCGCCGGGCGCGACCAGGTCGACGGTCCGGCCGGCCTGGGTGAAGCCGCCCGAGGAGAGCGCGGAGATCCGGTTGTCGCTCCAGGTCCGGTTGGAGAACTGGGAGGCCGCGTAACCGGTCTGCTGGTAGTTCTGGTTGTCGGTGGAGGCGCCGACCGCGATCACGTACGGGTCGGTGGCCGGGGTGCCGATCGTGCCGCTGATGCCGGCGTCACCGGTGGAGACGGCGACGGTGACACCGGCCTTGACGGCCTGCTCGTTGAAGAGCGAGATGGTGTCGTGGGCGCCGCTGTCCGGGGTGACGTTGCCGCCGAAGGACTCGTTCAGCACGTCCACGTGGGCGACCCGCACCGCGTAGTCGATCGCCTGGAGGATCGACGAGTTGGACATCATCTCGCCGCCGGCCTTCAGCGCGACCAGGTCGGCGTCCGGGGCGAGGCCGCGGATGCGGATGGTGCAGCCGGTCGGCAGCGGGTGCGAGGCGTTGACGAACGCGGAGACGTCGTAGACCTGGCGGCCCTGGGCGATGACCGCCGAGGCGTCGCCGAAGGCCTCGGCCGCGCCGGTCGGCGCGTCCCAGCCGTCGCCCGCGAAGTCCTGGTGGTCGACCACGGCGTGCGAGCCGTCGGCCCGGATGAAGTCCGGGTTGTCCGGGTCGAGGCCGTCCGCGATGTAGGCGACCTTGACGCCCTTGCCGGTGGCCAGGTCCTCCACACCGGGCTTGCCGTTGCCGGTGACGGCCCGGGTCGAGTACAGGGCCTCGGGCTCCAGGAGCGGCTTGCCCGGGTCGGAGGGGCAGACCGTGTTGGTCGCGTTCTCCTCGGCCGCCTGAGCCTTGCCGCTCTGCCCCTTGCCGTCCAGAGCCTTGCCGTCCTGAGCCTTGCCGTCCTGACCGTTGCTGCCCGGAACGGCCTGCACAGCGGCGTCGGCCTGTGGCGAGGCGTCGGCCTTGGGCGCCTTGGCACCCGCGGCGGCAGCGGCGGCCTTCGCCTTGGCCGCGGTCGGCGGGGCGACCTGGACCTGGCCGTCCGCCACCACCGCGGCGACCGCCGGGTCTGCCTGGAGCCGGGCCCGCAGGGCGGGACCGACCGTGGCGGAGAAGGCGTTGCCGACCACGAAGGTCTTGATGTCGGTGCCGCCGCCCGCCCTGACCCTGTCCAGCAGCGGCGCCTGGGCGTCGGCGGCCTTCTGCTGCCGGGCGCCCAGGTGGCGGTGGTCGGCCGGGGCGTCCGCGATCTGGTCCTTCAGGATCACGATCACCGGCACCGGGGCCCCGTCCGCGGGCGCCGCCTGGGCGTTCTGCGGGGCGGGGGCGGCCGGGGCCGCTCCGGCGACCGTCCCGAGGCTCAGGACCATGGACGCCGCGGTGACCGCGACGGCGGCTGTTAGCCGGGTTTTCCGCCAGCTGATCATATAAATCCTCTCGTCAGATGGACAGCTGACGCATTTCAACGCACCTGAGAGGATCACGACAAGGGGGTAAATCCCCATCAGAAAGTAAAGTTGACCATCGATCAGTAAAATTCGGAGCGGAAATCGGGCCGAACCCCCCGCTTTCAGCCGATCGGCCCTTTCCGAGCCCCGCTCAGCGGCCGGCCGGCCGCTCCCGGGCGTCCGCCAGGTCCTCGGGGGTGGGCGCGTCGTCCTGGGTCAGCCGGTGGCGCCAGTAGCCGGTGAAGTCGATGTTCCCCTTCGGCACCCCCTGCTCCTCGACCAGGCACCGCCGGATCGCCCGGACCGCCCCCGCCTCCCCGGCCAGCCAGACGAAGGGCTCGCCCGCCGGCAGCACACCGTCCCGGAACGCCTCGGTGAGCACCGCACCCGGGGTCGCGCCGTCGCGGTACAGCCACTCCACCTCCAACTCGGCGCGGCTTTCCAGGCTTTGGCGCTCCGCCCGGTCGGCGACCTCGATCCAGGCGTACGCCCGCACCCCCTCGGGCAGCGCCCCGACCAGCGTCGCGAGCGCCGGCAGCGCGGTCTCGTCACCGGCCAGCAGCACCCAGTCGGCGGCGGCCGCCGCCTCGGCGAACGGCACCGGCGGGGCGTACAGCGCGGACGGACCGACCATCCCGAGCCGGTCCCCCGGCGCGGCGCGCAGCGCCCAGGCGGCGGCCGGGCCGGTGTCGCCGTGCAGCACGAAGTCGATCTCCACCAGTCGGGTGCCGGGGCGCCGTCCGCGCAGGGTGAAGCTGCGCAGCAGCGGGCGCCGCTCCTCCGGGATCGCCAGGTAGGCCTGGTACCAGCCCATCGGGTCGTCCTGCCGGGCGGGCAGCACCGGCTCGCGCTGCCCCGGGCGCGGGAAGCAGAGCTTGAGCTGCTGGTCGGGGGCGGTGCCGGCGGTGTCGGGCAGATCGTCGGCCGCGAAGGCGATCCGGGCGGTGCGCGGGGTGATCCGGCGGACCTCGACGACCTCGACGAAGGTGACGGGCAATGTCATCGCGAAACCCCTCCGATTGATAGCCTTACGGCATAAAGAATTGCTCCGGAAAAGATACTTTACGCCATAAGGAGATGCCGGATGACCGTCTACGCCGGGCAGGGCGACGCCCACCGCTCGCTCGCCCTGCTCTGGGGCGCGCCCGAGGAGCCGCGCACCGGGCGCAGCGGCCCCAAACCGGGCCTGAGTGTGGACGCGATCGTGTCCGCCGGCATCGCGGTCGCCGACGCCGAGGGCATGGCCGCCCTGTCGATGCGCGCCGTCGGCGAACGGCTCGGCCGCACCGCGATGGCGCTCTACACCTACGTGCCCGGCAAGGCCGAACTCCTCGACCTGATGCACGACCGGGCGCTCGCCGAACTCCCCACCGCCGTCCCCGCCGAAGCTCCCGCGCCCGACGACTGGCGGCAGGCCGTCACCGGCTGGGCCGAGGAACTGTACGCCTGCTACCTGCGCCACTCCTGGGTGCTCCAGGTCTCGCAGGCCCGCCCGGTGCTCGGCCCCGCCGAACTCGCCGCGATGGAGGCGCTGTTGAGCGCGCTGCGACCGGCCGGCCTGACGCCACCGCGACTGCGCGGGGCGGTCGCCGCGCTCTGGCAGTTCGTCCGCGGCCTGGCCGCCACCGCCGCCGACGCCCGCGGCGCGGCGGCCGCGACCGGGGTCACCGACGAGGACTGGTGGGCCACCCGCTCGGCCCGACTCGCCGAACTGGCCCCGGACTTCGCGCAACGCTTCCCGCTGCTGGCCGCCCTCCAGACCCCCACCGGCGACACCCCGGAAGGCCCCCACCGGGAGGCCTTCCGCACCGGCCTCGCCGTGCTGCTCGACGGCATCGCGGCGGACGAGGCGTCCGAGGCGCACCGGGATGCCTCAGGGGCAGACGGTGACCCGGGCGCCTGGGCGTTTCGTTTGGATCATGGCGAGGGCGAGTGATGACGGCGGTTCCCGGGTGGCACCCTGGTGCGATGCGACCTGGAACCGACGCCACCGAGAACGACCTGCGGCAGCTGCTCAATCAGTGGGATCCGATCGGCGTCGCCGACGAGGTGCGGGACGAGTATGACTGCATGCTCGCCCCTCTGCTCCAGCGCCTCCGTGCTGGCGCGGACCAGGAGGAGATCGGTGCGCTTCTGCGGCAGGAGCTGGAGGAACACTTCGGTCTCGACCCTCTGGGCCTGCGACCTGACGCGATGGCAGCCCGAGTGATCGGCTGGTGGGCGACTGTCGGCAGGGCTGATGGCACCAGCTGCGTCTAGGCTGTGTGGCGAAAGTGGATCTGGTGCTGTGGATGATCACGGTTCATGGGTCGGGGAGATCTCACGGACGAGCAGGGCGGTGCTGGAGCCGTTGTTGCCGAAGGGCACGAAGGCGGGCCGGCCACCTGTCCGGCCTCCGCGGCGGTTGATCGATGGCATACGGTTTCGGGTCCGTACTGGGGTTCCGTGGCGGGACGTGCCCGTCGAGTACGGGCTCAACGCCCACATCGCCCGGTCCCTCGGACACTACGGGTAGGCTCGTAGGTATGGGAATTGACTGGGAGAACATACTCGACGCAAGCGGTGACGACCTCGACGATGCCTACAACAGGGCGGTCTCCGCGGCCATCCACAGCGATGACCCGGCGGAGGACCGTCGGCCACTCCCAGTCGGCGAAGAGCACGACGACACAGACGGCTTGCGCTGAACCGAGGAAACGCCCCGGCAAGCCGCGGCGTTTCGCCATCGGGTCAGAGGTCAGTCAAGAGGCGGCCGAGCTCGACTATGCGGCTCGATCGCCGCCTTCACCGAACTCGTCATCCCCGGCAACGGCACGGGTGACGGCCGGGACTACGGCACGGGGGTGCTGCCCGAGCACCGAGGTCACGGCTTCGGCCAGATGATCCGAACGAAACCGACTAACCGCGGTGGGCGGCGGGGAGGGCCAGCACGACGCCGAGCACCACCAGCGTGGCGTACCCGGCGACCTCGTGGCCGACCGGTACCAGGACCCGGACGAAGCCGAACAGCCGGAAGCCGTCGATCCAGGTGGACAGCAGGCCGGAGGTGCCGCCGACGATCAACACGGAACCGAGGTAGCCGAGCAGGGTCTTCATGATCCCGAGCCTAGGAAGCCGCCCCTCGGCCGGGCATCCGACTTTCGGCGCGGCCGGGCACCACCAAAGTCGTGGTTTCCGCGCGGCCGCGCACGGCTCCGGACGGCTCCGGACGGAGCAGCAGGCCCGGCGGCCCGGCGGCCGCCCGGGTACGTTCGCCGTGTGCTCCCCACCCGCATACCGCCGAAGCCGCCGTACGTCGCCAGGGCCGCGGCCACCGCCGGTACCGCCCTGGTACTCGCCGCCGTCGCCCCGTCGGCCCTCGCCCAGGACGCCGTCCCCGCCGTCGGCGGCGAGCGGCTCGGCCTCTCCGCCGTCCAGGTCGCACCGCTGGCCGGGGCCCCCGCGCTGCCGTCGGCGCTGACCGGCCGCTCCTGGCTGATAGCCGACGCGGCCACCGGCGAGGTTCTCGCCGCCCGCGACGCCCATCTGCCGCTGCCCCCGGCCAGCACCCTCAAGATGCTGTTCGCGGACACCGTGCTGCCCAAGTTCGACCGGGCGCTGGAGCACCGGGTCACCACCGCCGAGCTCGCCGGCCTCGGCGCGGGCAGCAGCCTGGTCGGCGTCAAGGAGGACCTGCCGTACCGGGTCGAGGACCTCTGGCGGGGTGTCTTCCTCAGCTCCGGCAACGACGCCGTCCACGTCCTCGCCCACATGAACGGCGGCCTCCAGCGGACCGTCGCCGAGATGCAGGAGCGCGCCCGGGCGCTCCAGGCCCGCGACACCAGGGTGGTCTCCCCCGACGGCTACGACATGGACGGCCAGGTCTCCTCCGCCTACGACCTCACGCTCTTCGCCCGGGCCGGGCTGCGCAACGCCGACTTCCGCGCCTACTGCGCCACCCGCACCGCGCGCTTCCCGGGCGGGCTGGACAAGCTCACCGGCCAGCGCGCCAGCTTCGACATCGCCAACACCGACCGGCTGCTGGGCAAGTACCCCGGCCTGATCGGCGTCAAGAACGGCTACACCACCAACGCGGGCGCCACTTTCACCGGCGCCGCCGAACGCGGCGGCCGCACCCTGCTGGTGACGGTGATGCACCCGGAGGTGCAGAGCAAGGTCTACGACGAGGCCGCCAGCCTGCTGGACTGGGGCTTCGCCGCCGCCGGGAAGGTCCAGCCGGTCGGCCGACTGGTCGACGAGGTCGCCGCGCCCTCCCCCACCGCGCAGGCCGGGGCCCAACCCGGGGCCGACGCCGAGACCGACGCCGTCGAGCAGGTGCCGCCCTGGTCCCGCCCGCCGGTGACCGGCGGCTCCGGCACCGGCCTCGCCCCCGCCGCCTGGACCGCCGCCGCCCTCGGCGCCGCCCTCGCCGCCTGGGCCACCGCCCGTACCGCCGCCCGCCGCCGCACCGCACCCGCCCGGGCCGTGGCCGCCCCGGCGTACGGCGGGGGCGGCGCGACCGCCCTCGGGGGCGCCACCGCCGTCGGCGGGCGCGGCCGGCGCCGCCTCACCCGTCGCGCCCGCGCCCTGGTCCACTCCGCCCGGAGCCACCGGCACCGCCCGCCGCGCTGAGCGCCGGCCGGTCCCCGCTCGGGAGCGGGTCGGGCAGCCGCCCCGCCGTGGCCGGCCGGAGAAATCGGTGGCCGGACACCCGGCTCCGCGGGCACCATCCAGGGGTGACGACGTTGTTCCTGATGGTCGGCCTGCCGGGCGCCGGCAAGACCACGGAGGCCCGGCGGCTCGCGGCGGAGCACGGCGCACTGCGCCTGACGCCCGACGACTGGATACTCCCCCTGTTCGGCACGGCGGAGGCGGACGGGAAGCGCGACGTGCTGGAGGGGCGCCTGCTCTGGCTCGCCCTGGAGGCGGTCCGGCTGGGCACCGACGTCGTGGTGGACTACGGCTGTTGGTCCCGGGACGAGCGCTCCGCGATCCGCTGGCTGGTGGAGGCGGAGGGCGCGTGCTTCCGCATGGTCTACCTGCCGGTGGACGACGCCACCCAGCGCGCCCGGATCGCCCACCGCTGGGCGACTTCCCCCGAGGAGACGTTCCCGATGACCGAGGCCGACATCCGGCACGGGCGGGCGCACTTCGAGGAGCCCGACGCGGCGGAGCTGGAGGGCCGCGAGCCGGTCGGCCCGCCCCCCGGCCCGGTGGACTGGCGGCGGTGGGCCGCCCACCGGTGGCCGTCGTTCGGCTGACCCGCGCCGACGCGTGGGAGGCCCGGGCGACAGGCCCTAGACTTCCGGCCATGACCACGCCCGACCCCTCCGCCGCGAACCGGCTCGCCCGGATCGTGCAGCTCTCCTCCGGGAGCTACCTGCTCGTCACCACGTACAAGAAGGACGGCACCGCCGTGCCGACCCCGGTGTGGGTGGTGCGCGACGGGGAGGCGCTCGGTGTCTGGACCGTCGCGGACTCCTGGAAGGTCAAGCGGATCCGCAACCGCGCCGACGTGCTGGTCGGTCCCTGCGACGTCAAGGGCCGCCCGACCGGCGAGCAGTACCCCGCCACCGCCGAGATCCTCGGCCCCGAGCGCACCGGCGCCTACCGCACGCTGCTGCGCCAGAAGTACGGCCTGCTGGGCGTGCTCACCCTGCTCGGCAGCCGGCTGCGGCGCGGCGAGCGCGGGACCGTCGGCATCCGGATCACGCTGACGGACTGACGGCGGCCCGGACGCCATCCGCCGCCGGGACACCGACCGCCGCCGGGACGCCACCCGTCGGCCGGACGCCTGCCACCCCACCCCGGCAGGCCGACCGCCGCTGCCGTCCGGGCGTGGCAGGCTGGCGGCCATGGAACAGAACGAGGCCGCGCCGCCGCCCCTGCTGGTGGTCGACGGCGCGAACGTGGTCGGCTCCGTCCCGGACGGCTGGTGGCGGGACCGGCAGGGCGCCGCCGGGCGGCTGCGGGACACCCTGGTCCCACTCGCCGCCCGGGGCCTGCCGGAGCTGCCCGGCCCGCTGGAGGTGGTCCTGGTGGTGGAGGGCGCCGCCCGGGGTGTCGCCGGGCTGCCCGAGGTCCGGGTGGTCGAGGCGGACGGCAGCGGGGACGACCGGATCGTGGAGCTGGTCCGGGCGGCGCGGGCCGAGCACCCGGAGCGGGCCTGCCTGGTGGCCACCGCCGACCGCGGACTGCGGTCCCGGGTCGGCGCCCTCGGCGCCGCCGTGACCGGGCCGCGCACTGTGCGGCCGTAGCGCCGGGCCCCGACCAGGTGACCCGGAGCCCGGCGAGGAACCGTACCGCGCTTCCGGGGAACGGTCCGGCCGGCGAAGCGGGCGCTTCGCCGGCCGGATCACCTCGATGAGGCGTGACGGTCAGAAGACGAGCTTCCAGCCGTCGAGGCGGCCCGAGTCGCCGCGGTACACGTCCTGCACCCGGAGCCGCCAGGTGCCCTTGGCGGGCTGGGCGGAGGCGTCCACCGTGTAGGTCGCGACGACGTTCTCGGCCGAGTCGCCGAGGTTGCTCTTCTTCAGCGGGTACACGGTGCCGTCCGGGCCGACCAGGTCGATGGCCAGGTCACCGCGCCAGGTGTGCTTGATGTCCACGGACACCCTGAGGTCGCTCGGCGCCTGGCCGGGGAGCCGGTCGACGGCGATGTCCGAGAAGACCGCCGGGCCGCCGTCCGGGATCGGCAGGGGGGTGGTGTTCGCGAAGATGCCCGCGGAGACCTTCCAGGAGAACGTCGTCGTCAGGCTGCTGTGGTGGGAGGCCTTGGCGGTGAGGGTGACCGGGTACGTGCCGGGAAGGGCCGGGACGCCGGTGACGCGGCCGGTGACCGGGTGGAGCGTCAGGCCCAGCGGGAGGCCGGTCGCGTGGTAGGTGACGACGCCGGGGTTGAAGTTGACGGCCTTCACCTGGAGATCGGCGGCGGTGCCGATCGCGGTGATCTGGCTGTCGACGGGGTCGAGCAGGAGCCCGTCGACGACGCGCGGGCCGACGTTGATGGCCGCCCAGGCGTTGGCGACGTTCTGGTAGGTCGCGCTGGTCGGCCCGTAGAGGTCGGCGGTGGCCTTCAGGGTGGCGACGCGGGCGGCCGCGTAGTTGGTGGACGAGGTCATGTAGGTGGTGAGCGCCCGGTACCAGATCTTGGTGGCGGCGTCCCGGCCGATGCCGGTCACCGGCAGGCCGTCGGAGGTCGCGGAGTCGTAGGCGACGCCGTTGACGGTCTTGGCACCGCTGCCCTCGGAGGCCAGGTAGAACCAGTGGTTGGCCGGCCCGGAGGAGTAGTGCACGTCGACGGAGCCGAGGTCCGCCGACCAGTAGTCCCTGGACTTGCCGTCCTTGGACGGCTTGTCCATGTAGCGCAGCGGGCTGCCGTCGCCCCTGATGTCGATCTTCTCGCCGATCAGGTAGTCGCCCTGGTCCTGGGGGTTGTTCGCCCAGAACTCGATCGCGGTGGCCATGATGTCGGAGGTGGCCTCGTTCAGGCCGCCGGACTCGCCGCTGTAGACCAGGTTCGCGGTGGCGGAGGTGACGCCGTGGGTCATCTCGTGGCCGCCGACGTCGATCGAGGTCAGCGGCTTGACGTTGCCCGCGCCGTCGCCGTACGTCATGCAGAAGCAGGCGTTGGACCAGAACGCGTTGACGTAGTTCTTGCCGTAGTGGACCCGGGTGTACGCGGCGACGCCGTCGTCCTTGATGCCGTTGCGGCCGTGGACGTTCTTGTAGTAGTCCCAGGTGAGTTGGGCGCCGTAGGCGGCGTCGACGGCGGCGGTCTGCCGGTTGGCGACGGTGCCGTCGCCCCAGGTGTCGGTCGGGTTGGTGAACAGCGTCCTGGTGCCGGTGGTGCCGTTCAGGTCGTAGGTGCTGTGGCCGCCGCGGGTGTTGTCGGTCATCGCGAAGCCGCCGCCGGCCGCCGTGGTGCCGATGTCGACCTGGCCGGAGTACTTGCTGTTGCCGACACCGGTCTCGATGCCCTGGTACTCGAAGATCTTCTTGCCGGATGCGGCGTCGGTGATGACGTGCAGTTCGGACGGCGTGCCGTCCTCCTGGGTGCCCGTCACGACCGTCTCCCACGCCAGGCGCGGGGTGCCGGAGGCGGCCCAGACCACCTTGCGGGCGTCGTCGGCGGCCGGCTCCGCGACCTTCGCCTCCCCGGCGCTCTCCAGCGCGAGGCCCTTCGCCGCCTCCGCGCTCTCCTTGGGCGCGGTGTCGACGGCGATGCTCGCCTCGGTGGCCTTGTCGACGCCCTTCGTGGAGCCGTCCGGCGCGGTGTGGACGACCAGGTCGCCACCGAGCACCGGCAGTCCGTCGAAGGTCCGCTCGTAACGGGTGTGCACGGTGCCGTCCGCGTCCTTGGTGACGCCCCGGACGACCAGCGCCTCCTTCGACTCCAGGTTCAGCGAGGCGGCGGTCTTCGCCAGCGACGCGTCGGCGGAGGCCAGCAGATCACCGCGCTGCTCCGGCGAAAGCTCCACCGGCAGCGCGCCGGCGAAGGCCCGGGCCTCGGCGGAGGCCACGGCGGGAGTCTCGTCGGCGGCGGCGACGCCGGACGTCAGAGCGGTCACCACCATCGCGGCGCTGGCTATCAACGCGCCTGCGGCGGTGGCCTTTCGGAAGGATCGAGTCACACGGAACTCCTTCTGCGACGGCCGGGTTCGGGGCGGCCGGAGTCAGCCGGGCGGCGAGCGTGGTGCCGCCCGGTAGAGCTGGTGGTCCGAACGGGTGGAACGGTGTGTCCGACCCGACGCGATCGCCGCGTCGGGTGGTGCGCGTGCGACGGCAAGGGCCTCTGCCGCGATGGGACGGTACAGTGCCAGCTTTGGTGGGAACGCGTCACCCCGTGCGGCGGCAAGTTGGCCGAAATCCCTTCGCCATCAACCTAATGTCGAGGTGATGATCCGTCAGCAGACGGGCAAATGCGGGAGAAAAGGCGGGCAGCGCCGACGGCGGCGCCCCACCGTCCCCGGCTCCTCGGCCGTCATCCGATTGTTCGCGCACTGTTTCCGAGCTTCCGGGAACCGGCCGGGGTGGCCGTCCGACTGGTGGGGCGTGAGTGCGAAGTCGCCGGGTGTCCGGCCGTTGAGTGTGCTGGCGGGGTTCCTCCTGCTGCTGGTGGTGGTGTTCGTGGTGGCCTACGGGGTGGGGCGGCAGGTGGGGCCGGTGTCGCCCGGGCTGCGGCCCGCCGACGGGGGCGGCGCGCCGCCCGGGGCGGGTGGGCACGACATGGGCGGCATGCGGTGAGCGCCGTCGCGGAGCCCGTGGTGGCCACCGATCTGGCGGTCGGCGGGATGACCTGCGCCGCCTGCGTGGGCCGGGTCGAGAAGCGGCTGGCCCGGATCGAGGGCGTGACGGCCGGGGTGAACCTGGCGACCGGGCGGGCCCGGGTGCTGCACCCGGCCGGGGTGCCGGTCGGCGAACTGGTGGCGGCGGTCGAGCGGGCGGGCTACACCGCCGCGCCGCTGCCCGCGGGGGCGCCGGTCGGGGTGGCGGCCGAGGAGCCGGACGAGTGGTGGCGGCTGCTGGTCACCGCCCTGCTGGCCGTCCCGGTGCTGGTGCTGTCGATGGTGCCGTCGGCGCAGTTCACCGCCTGGCAGTGGGTCTGCTTCGGGCTCGCCGTGCCGGTGGTGACCTGGGGGTCGGCCGGCTTCCACCGCCGGGCCCTGCGGGGCCTGCGGCACGCGGCGGCGACCATGGACACCCTGGTCAGCCTGGGTGTGGTGGCCTCCTTCGGCTGGTCGGCGTACGCGCTGTTCCTCGGCGGGGCCGGGGATCCGGGCATGCGGATGCCGTTCTCGCTGACCGCCGACGGCGGCGGCACCGCGCACGTGTACCTGGAGGCGGCGGTCGGCGTGCCGCTGTTCGTGCTGGCCGGGCGGCTGCTGGAGGGCCGGGTGCGCCGGCGCAGCGGCTCCGCGCTGCGGGCGCTGGCCGAGCTGGGCGCCAAGCAGGTGTGCCTGCGGGACGCGGACGGCGAGGAGCGCCTGGTGCCGATCGAACTGCTGCTGCCCGGGCAGGAGTTCGTGGTGCGGCCGGGCGAGCGGGTGGCCACCGACGGGGTGGTGGTCGAGGGCGGTTCGGCGCTCGACCTGAGCCTGCTGACCGGGGAGAGTGTGCCGGTCGAGGTCGGCCCCGGGGCCCTGGTGGCGGGGGCGACGGTGAACGTCGGCGGCGCGCTGGTGGTCCGGGCCACGGCGGTCGGCGCGGACACCCAACTGGCACGGATCACCGCGCTGGTGGCGCAGGCCCAGGCGGGCAAGGCGCGGGCGCAGCGGCTCGCGGACGCGGTGGCCGGGGTGTTCGTGCCCTGTGTGCTGGCGGTCGCGGCGAGCGTGCTGGGCTTCTGGCTGGGGGCGGGCGCCGAGCCGCAGGCGGCGGTGACGGCGGCGGTCGCGGTGCTGGTGGTGGCCTGCCCGTGCGCGCTCGGGCTGGCCACGCCGACGGCGCTGCTGGCGGCGACCGGACGGGGCGCGGAGCTGGGCGTGCTGGTGCGCGGCCCGGAGGTGCTGGAGAGCCTGCGCCGGGTGGACACGGTGGTGATGGACAAGACCGGGACGCTGACCACCGGCCGGATGGAGCTGGCCGCCGTCACCACCGCGGGCGGTCTCACCGAGGACGAGGCGCTGCGGCTGGCCGGCGCGGTCGAGCACCGCTCGGAGCACCCGATCGGCCGGGCCGTCGCGGCGGCCGCCCGGGAGCGCTGCGGGCCGCCGCCGGCCGTGGAGGGCTTCGCGGCCACCACCGGGCTCGGGGTGTCCGGGACGGTCGGGGGCCGGGCCGTCCGGGTGGTGCGGCCGGACGACACCGTCCTGCCGCCGGCCCTGGCCGAGGCGGTCGCGCGGGCCGGGGAGACGGGCCGCACGGCCGTCGCGGTCGAGCTGGACGGGCGGCCGGCGGCCGTCCTGGAGGTCGGCGACACCGTGCGGTCGGGCAGCTGGCGGGCGCTCCACCGGCTGCGCGGGCTGGGCCTGGAGACCGTCCTGCTGACCGGGGACGGCCCCGGCGCCGCCCGCGCGGTGGCGGCCGAACTGGGCATCGGGCGGGTGCACGCCTGCGCCTCCCCCGAGCGCAAGGCCGAGGTGGTGGCCGAGCTGCGCGCCTCCGGCCGGACGGTGGCGGTGGTCGGCGACGGCGTCAACGACGCGGTGGCACTGGCCTCGGCGGACCTCGGGGTGGCCCTGGCCTCCGGCAGCGACGCCGCGATCGGTGCGGCCGGGCTGACCCTGGTGCGCGGCGACATCGAGGCGGTGGTGGACGCCGTACGGCTGGCGCGGCAGACCCTGGCGACCATCCGGGCCAACCTGCTCTGGGCCTTCGGCTACAACCTGGTGCTGATCCCGCTGGCGGCGGTCGGGCTGCTCAACCCGATGCTGGCGGCGGTCGCGATGTCGCTCAGCTCGCTGCTCGTGGTGGGCAACAGCCTGCGGCTGCGCACCTGGGAGCCCGGGCACGGACGGCGCCGGGGAGGCCGTCGGTGAAGGCGGTCGGACGGCTCGGGGTGGTCGGCCCGCCGGTCGGCGCGGCGGCGCTGGCCCTGGTCCTGCTCTCCGGGTGGACGGCGGTCGGCGGGGCCGGCCGCGCCCGCCCGGTGGAGGCCGGGCCGGGCTGGGTGCTGCTGCCCGCGGCGGGCGCGGCCTCCGCCACCGCGGCCTTCTTCACGGTCCGCAACCCGGGCGACGTACCGGACGAACTGACCGGTGCCAGTTGGCGGTTCGGCGGCCGGATCACCCCGAAGCGGCACCTGCACCAGGGCGCGGCGGGCCGCTGGGAGGCGGCCCCGGCGCTCCCGGTGCCGGGCCGCGGCGAGCTGCGGATGACCCCGGAGGACGCCGACCTGATGATCGCCGACCCGCCGCCGCTGCGGGCCGGCCAGTGGGTGGAGTTCACCCTCACCTTCCGTCACAGCCCGCCGCTGCGGCTCGCGGCCCAGGTGCTGCCCGCGGCCGAACGGCCGCGCTGAGCGGGGCAGGGGGCCGAGCCGGCTGCTGGGGAAGGCCTGCTCAGGAACCCCCGAGGGTCTCCTCGGCGGACCGCCGCGGGGTGGCCGCACCGGGCGGGCCGTAGCCGGCCCGCAGCACCAGCTGGACGTGGCCCGGCCCGGCGGCCGGGTCGCGCAGCGCCCAGCGGGTGTCCGGCCACTCGATCGCCTGGTGCCATACGGTGAGCCGCACCCCGTGCACCGTGGCCAGCAGCCACACCCTCTCCAGCGCCTGCCCGGTGCGCAGCCAGTCCAGCGGGCCGTCGCCGGGGGTGCTGAGCGTGCACAGCTGGGGCAGCGCCTCGAAGCGCTGGGACGGCTGCTGCCCGGGGGCCTCCGGCGGGCGGCCCGCGAACCCGCGCATCGGCACCCGGGCGTCGTGGTCCTGCGGGCCGAGCGCGGCCTGCGGGATGCCGTCCCCGGCGGTGCCGTCGTCGGGCCGCAGCCAGGCGCGGGACTCGGCGGTGCGGGCCGGGTCGGCGGCGTTGCGGCGCTCGGCCTCGGCGGTGAGCGCCTGCACCCGCCGTACGCCCTCCTCCTCCAGCACGGTCAGCACGACGCCCTCCTCGCGGGCGGCGTCGATGAGCTCGCCGACCACCGCCTCGGGCACGTCGCGCTGGGTGAAGGGCAGGCGGCTGGAGTGCCGGGCGGCGACGGCGGGGTAGAGGTCGCGGCCGAACGGCGTCTGCTCGGCGGCCGGGCGGGAGAGGTCCAGCACGGCGAGCAGCCCGGGCTCGGCGGCGTCCGGCAGCAGCCGCACCAGCGGTTCGCGGTCCAGCCGCCCGGCCGCCACCCGCAGGTTGAACACGGCCGCGCCGACCGCGATGTGCACCGCGGCGCCGACCGGGTCGGCCAGCGGTACGGAGCGCCCGGTGTCGGCGTACACGGCGAGCCCGCGCCCGTCCGGGGTCGGCGTGAAGCGCCAGGGCTGGCTGTTGTGCAGCGACGGCGCGGCGCCGCCGGCCGCGGCGAGCAGGCGCAGGTCGGCGGCGCTGAGCATCGGGGTGAGGGCCGGGTCGAGCGTCATGGCGATGCACTCCTTCAACCGCGGGGCTTCGGCTTCGACCGCCGGGTCCGCGCGCGTGCCCGGAGGTCCCGCTGCTTCCGAGGGTGCGCGCCCGGCACGGGCCGGCGAAAGGGCCCTTGGGCCTGTTCCTCCGGCCGCCCCCAGGCGTTCGCAGGCCTGGGGAGGGCCCGTCCGGTGGATCGGGACGGGGGCGGATCCACCGGACGGGCCGCCCGTCACCCGTGCGGAACGACCGCGACGGGAGCCTCGGTGTGGTGCAGGACGGCGTGCGCGACCCGGCCGAGCCGGGGGCCGAGCTCGATCGGGCGGCGGCCCCGGCCGACCACGACCAGCGCGGCGCCGGCCGAGGCCTCGACCAGGGCGCGGGCGGCACCGAGCTGCACGTCCTCGACCACCTCGACGTCCGGGTGCCGCTCGCGCGGCCCGGCCAGGGCGAGCGTCAGCAGCTTGGCCTCCAGCGCCTCCAGCTGCGCGAGCTCGGCCGCCGGGACGGCGCCGCCCGCGTAGCCGAACACCGGCGGCAGCTCCCAGCCGTGCACCGCCCGGACCCGGGCGCCGCGCAGGGCCGCCTCGCGGAAGGCGAAGTCGAGCACCTCGGCCTCCGGGGTGTGGGCGTCGACGCCCACCACCACCTCGCCCGCGCCCTCCGCGCCGGCCTCGCGCACCACGACCACCGGCACCGGGCTGCGCCCGGCCACCGACCTGCTGACCGAGCCCAGCAGCAGCCCGGTGAAGCCGCCGCGGCCGCGCGAGCCCAGCACCAGCAGCTCCGCCTCCTCGGCGGCGGCCACCAGACCGTCCACCGGCGCGTCCAGCACGGCGTCGGTCTCCACGGCCAGCTCCGGGTGCGGACTGCGGACGTCCTCGGCGGCCTCGGCCAGGATGCGGCGGACGGCCTCGGGCAGCGTGTCCGGCTCGGCGAAGGACGACACGCCGTCGGTCAGCCACGGCCAGGCGTGCACCAGGCGCAGCGAGGCGCCCCGGCGCGCCGCCTCGGTGGCGGCCCAGCGGGCGGCCGCGGTGCTCTGCGGCGATCCGTCGACCCCGGCCAGCACGGTTGACGTCATGAGTCCTCCTCCACACTGTCGACACGCTGTCGACGCTCGGCGGTTCGGTGCGGGCCGCGGTGCGCTCTGACGCCCCGTCCGCTCCTCCCCCACCCTGGCAGCGGTGCACGGCCCGGCGGCAGAGGCCGCAGGACCCTCCGCGACGGGACGAAAGGCCCGCCCGACGGAGCCTACGGCCGACCCCGCCGTCCCCACCGCCGACACGATGGCGCCGCCGGGAACACGGCGGTCCCGCCGGTCGGACGGCACTCGGTCCCGGCCGGGCGCCGGAGCCGTCAGCCCCGCAGGGCGCGCAGGAAGCCCAGGAGGTGGGCGTTGAACTCGGCGGGCCTTTCCATGTTCGGGTAGTGCGCGGTGCCCTCGACGGTCACCGCGCGGCCGTCGACGACGGTGCGGCAGACCCGTTCGGCCAGGCCGATGTGGTCCACCGAGTCGATGCCGCCGTTGATCGCCAGCAGCGGGACGGTGATGCCGGTCAGCCGCTTCCAGGTGTCGGTCACCGGCACCAGGTACTGGGGCTCGTCGGGGGTGTGCTTGGCGACGGTGTGCCGGGTCATCTCCTTGAGCCGGCGCACCACTTCGGGGTCGACCTCGTCCAGGCCGCGGTACGGACCGGAGGCGAGCCGGGTGAACGAGTCGAGCCAGCGCTCGCCGTCCCCCTCGGCGAGCGCGGCGCCCTGCTCGGCGGCGAGTTCGCGCAGCCACGGGTCGTTGAACTCGGACTCGCCGGTGCCGTTGCCGCTGATCACCAACGCGCGGACCAGCTCGGGGTGTTCGAGCGCCAGGTCGAGGGCGATCGTCCCGCCCATGGAGAGCCCGACCACGGTGACCGGGCCGAGGCCGAGGTGGCGCAGCAGGTCCGCCAGGTCGTCGGCGGGGCGGAACGGCCGCCTCGCGTTGTCGGAGGCGCCGTGGCCGCGGGTGTCCGGTGCGATCACCCGGTGTTCGGGCAGCAGGGCGGGGAGCTGGTCCGCCCAGCTCCGGTGGTCCAGCAGGCCGCCGTGGAGGAGCACCAGCGGCTCGCCCGAGCCGGCGTCGAGGTAGGCGAGGCGGCCGTGGCCGCTGTCGAACGAATGCAGGTCGAAGGTCGATCCGGGGGCAGCGGAGTACGTCATGACGACAATTTTAGGTCGGACGACCTATATTTGTCTCCCATGAGCACCGACCCCGTGGGCGACGGCCTGCCCGTACACCCCACCTTCCCCTCAGACCGCCTCAGCCACAACCCCGACGGCCCCGTCCTGCTGGTCGGCGGCTACGGCACCGTGGGCGCCGAACTCGCCCGACTCGCCTCCCCCGCCTGGCCGTTGCTGCTCACCGGCCGCTCCGAACGGCGCGGCGCCGCCCTGGCCGCCGAACTGGGCGACGCCACCGTCCGGCGCTGGGACCTCGCCGACCCCGAGCCGTTCAGCGCCGCCGTCCGGGCGGTGGTCGGGGTGGTCAACGACCCGGACGACCGGGTGCTGCGGGCCGCCGTCCGCGCCGGCGTCCCGTACGTGGACGTCACCCGCTGGACCGCCCGGCTGCAGCGCGCGGCCACGCTCGCCGCCCTGCTGCGCCCGACCGCCCCGGTGCTGCTCTCCTCCGCCTGGATGGGCGGGGTGACCAGCCTGGTCGCCGCCGCCCTGGCGGACCGGCTGGGCGGCGCCGAGCGGATCGAGACCGCCGTCCGCTGGGACCTCGCCGACCGGGCCGGCGCCGACTCGGTGGAGTTCATGGACCGCCTCGGGCTCGACTACGAGGTGGTGCAGGACGGCCTGCGCCGCTCCGTCACCCCGCTCAGCCGCCCCCGCACCGTCCGGATCGGGGACTCCCCGACCCTGGTCGCCGGGATCGACACCCCCGAGCAGTTCACCCTCCCGCTCACCCTGGGCGCCACCACCGCCACCACCCGGATCGGCTTCAGCTCCCGCTCCTCCACCACCGCCCTGCTGGCCGCCCGCCGCGCCGGGTTCTTCCGCTGGGGGCGCGGCGAGCGCTGGCAGGGCGCCCGCCGCGCCCTGCTGTACTCCCCCGGCGAGGGCGGCACCGCCCGGCTGCGCGTCGACGTCGGCTCCGGCGGGCGCACCCTCACCGCCACCGTCGAGGACCGGGCCGGACAGGCCCGGCTCACCGCCGTCGGCGCCCTGCTCGCGCTGCGCCGGACGCTCGGCACCGACGGCGCCCCGCCGCCCGCCGGGGTGGCCTTCCCGGAGCAGACCCCCCTGCCCGGGCGAGTCCTGGGAGCCCTCGCGGCACTGGACGTCACCGTCACGGTCTCCGCGGCCGACGGGCGGCCCGGTACGGAGGCGGCGGCATGAGCAACACCCGGGGCCTGAGCGGCAAGGGCGCCCAGCGGCGCGAGCAACTGCTGGACACGGCCGAGGAGTTGCTGGTCACCACCGGCGGCAGCGAGCTGTCCATGCGGGCGGTGGCGGCTGCCGCGGGCGTGCGCCTCGGCCACCTCCAGCACTACTTCCCGACCCACGCCGAGCTGGTGGGCGCCGTACTGGAACGCGTCCTCGGCCGCTCGGCGGAACGGCTCGCCCCGCTGCTCGACCCCGGCCGCGACGAGGACGACCTGATCCGCGCCCTCCTCGCCGAGCAGCAGGACGCCCGCCTGGTCCGGCTGTTCGCCGAGCTGTGGGCACTGGCCGCCCGCGACCCCTCGGTGGCCACCGCCGTCCAGGCCTTCTACACCCGCTACCGGGACCTGGTCGTCTGCTTCCTCGCCGAACGCCGCCCGGCCCTCGGGGAGGACGAACGCCGGGCCCGCGCCCAGGTGTTCATCATGCTGATCGAGGGCGCCTCGCTCTTCCGCTCCGGCCTGGCCGGCGCCCCGGAGACCTCGGCGGACACCGAACTCCTGCGCACCGCCCGGGGGTTGCTGGGACTGTGAGGGAGCCGAACCGCCCCGGAGGGAGCCGGGCGGCCGGGTCAGAACCGGCCGGAGCGCAGCACGGAGGACTGCGGGGCGGCGGAGGCCTGGCGCAGCTCGGTGGCGATCAGGGCGGCCTGCACCCGCCGCTCGACACCGAGCTTGGCGAGCAGCCGCGATACGTGGTTCTTGACGGTCTTCTCGGCGAGGTAGAGCCGCTCGCCGATCTGCCGGTTGGTCAGGCCCTCGCCGATGAGCTCCAGGACCTCCTGCTCGCGCGCGGTCAGGCCCGGCCCGGTGGTGACCGGCTGGGCCGGCTCGGCGTCGCTGCGCAGCCGGTTGAGCAGGCGGGTCGCGGCGCCCGGGTCCAGCATCGAGCGCCCGGAGGCGACGGTGCGGACGGCGGCGACCAGGTCGGTCCCGCTGATCTGCTTGAGCACGTAGCCGGCGGCACCCGCCATCACGGCGTCCAGCAGCGCCTCCTCGTCGTCGAAGGAGGTCAGCATCAGGCAGGCCAGCCCGGGCATCCGCGAGCGCAGCTCACGGCAGACCGAGACGCCGTCGCCGTCGCCCAGCCGGACGTCCAGCACGGCCACGTCGGGCCGCAGGGCGGGCACCCGGACGAGCGCCTGCTCGGCCGTCGCCGCCTCGCCGACCACCTCCAGGTCCGGCTCGCTGTCCAGCAGGTCGTGCACGCCGCGGCGCACCACCTCGTGGTCGTCCAGCAGGAACACCCGGACCGGTGCCGAGGCCTCGGCACCCTCCGTCTTGGTCGCCATCATGATGCGGCTCCGCCTTCGTCACACCCCCGCACACTCCCAGCGGGGCCCAGGGCATCCTCCCCCGGATCCGGCCGCCGCCCCAGGGCCCAACGGCCCCATTCGGACCGGGCCCCGGTGCCCTGGGCCCGGAGCCCCGCCCCCGCCCCCGCCCCCGCCCCCGCCCCCGCCCCCGGCAACGGGCACCGGGCCGTCGGCGCGGGCGCCTCAGCGCCCCTGCCGCCGTACATTGCCCAGCCCCATCAGCAGGAAGGCGAGCGCGACGCCCGCGCCGCTGACCGCCGCGAGCACCACCCGGGGCACCACCGCGCCGCCGCCGGACAGCAGGATGGCCGCCGCCCCCAGCGAGGCGACGGCCGCGCCGACCACCAGCCACCCGGCCAGCACCAGCGCCGGCGGCCGGTCGGAGCGCGGGGCGGGCCCGGCGTCCAGGGCGGCCCAGCGGGCGGCCGCCTCCCGCACCTCCCGGCGGCGGTCGCCCAGGGCCCGCAGCCGCAGCGCCGCGCCGCCGACCAGGCCGGCGAGTGCGATCTGCGCGGCGGGCCGCCAGTCCGGCAGGACGAGCAGCAGCCCGCCCGCCAGCGCGAGCCCGGCCCACCACAGCACGCAGGCCGCGGCGGCCGTACGGGTGGAGCGCGGTCGGTCGGCGCCGGCCTGGAGGTCGGCGATGGCGGGCAGGTACCAGACACAGCCGCTCGCGGTGAGGGCGGCGGTGCCGATGGCGAGAACGGTGTGGTTCACGACCCGGCCTTCCTGGTCACGAAGGGGTGGCGAGAGTGGACGGGCCGTCCCCGCCCGCCCGGCGGCGGCGAGGCGGGCGGGGACGGCGTTCGGTACGGCGGAACTCAGCCGCCCGACGGCGGGTCGGCGGGCCCGGCGGCCGGGGCCTCGGCGGCGAGGGCGGCGGCCGCCCGGTCCGCCCGGCTCAGCGGCCGGTCGTACTTCGCCGGCTCCACGCCCTCCAGGTGCTTGGCGGGCTCCCCGCTGTGCTCCAGCACGTCCCGGGCCGCGATGTCCGGGTGGTGGAGGTCGAAGGCCGGGGATTCGGAGCGGATCCGCGGCAGCTTCACGAAGTTGTGCCGCGGCGGCGGGCAGGAGGTGGCCCACTCCAGCGAGCGGCCCCAGCCCCACGGGTCGTCCACGGTGACCTTCTCGCCGTACTTGGCGGTCTTCCAGACGTTGTAGAGGAACGGCAGGATCGACAGGCCGAGCAGGAACGAGCCGATGGTGGAGACGGTGTTCAGGGTGGTGAAGCCGTCCGACGCCAGGTAGTCGGCGTAGCGGCGGGGCATGCCCTCGGCGCCCAGCCAGTGCTGGACCAGGAAGGTCGAGTGGAAGCCGACGGTGAGGGTCCAGAAGGTGATCCGGCCCAGGCGCTCGTCGAGCTTCCTGCCGGTCATCTTCGGCCACCAGAAGTGGAAGCCGGCGAACATCGCGTAGACCACGGTGCCGAACAGCGTGTAGTGGAAGTGCGCGACCACGAAGTACGAGTCGGAGACGTGGAAGTCGATCGGCGGGGCCGCGAGCAGCACGCCGGTCAGGCCGCCGAACAGGAAGGTGACCAGGAAGCCGACCGTCCAGAGCATCGGGGTCTCGAAGCTCAGCGAGCCCTTCCACATGGTGCCGACCCAGTTGAAGAACTTCACGCCCGTCGGCACGGCGATCAGGAAGGTCATGAAGGAGAAGAACGGCAGCAGGACCTGCCCGGTGACGTACATGTGGTGCGCCCACACCGTCACCGACAGGCCCGCGATGGCCACCGTCGCGGCGATCAGGCCGGAGTAGCCGAACATCGGCTTGCGGCTGAACACCGGGATGACCTCGGAGACGATCCCGAAGAACGGCAGCGCCAGGATGTACACCTCGGGGTGCCCGAAGAACCAGAACAGGTGCTGCCAGAGCATCGCCCCGCCGTTGGCCGGGTCGAAGACGTGCGAGCCGAACTTGCGGTCGCACTCCAGCGCCAGCAGCGCGGCTGCCAGCACCGGGAAGACCAGCAGCACCAGCACCGAGGTCAGCAGCACGTTCCAGCAGAAGATCGACATCCGGAACATCGTCATGCCCGGGGCGCGCATGCAGATGATGGTGGTGATGAAGTTGACGGCCCCGAAGATGCTGCCGAAGCCGGACAGCGTCACGCCCATGATCCACATGTCGGCGCCGACGCCGGGCGAGTGGATCGCGTCGGACAGCGGCGCGTAGAGGAACCAGCCGAAGTCGGCGGCGCCCTGCGGGGTCGCGAAACCGGCCGCGGCGATCAGCGAGCCGAACATGAACAGCCAGTAGGACAGCATGTTCAGCCGCGGGAAGGCGACGTCCGGGGCGCCGATCTGCAGCGGCATGATCCAGTTGGCGAAGCCGGTGAACAGCGGCATCGCGAACAGCAGCAGCATCACCGAGCCGTGCATGGTGAAGGCCTGGTTGAACTGCTCGTTGGAGAGGATCTGCGTTCCGGGCCGGGCGAGTTCGGCGCGCATGACCAGGGCGAGGATGCCGCCGATCAGGAAGAACGCGAACGAGGACACCAGGTACATGGTGCCGATCGTCTTGTGGTCGGTGGTGGTCAGCAGTCTGACCAGGGCCGAACCGGGCCTGCTGGGCCTGACCGCCCCGGCGGGGAGGGCCGTCGGCGGTGAGGTGGGGTCGCCCTGTGCCTGGGTGGCGCTCAAGGACGCGCTCCTTCGGAACGTCGTGCGGATGGGTGGCGATCCATGATCCGAACAGACCGCCTCCGCACCCCAGGGCCCTTCGGCCCGCCCGCCCGGGGCCGCTGGGCCCGAGTTCCCGGGCCCCGACCGGGACCTCCCGACCGCGTGCCCGGGGCCTCACCGGCCGCGCACCCGGGGCCTCCGCACCGCCCGCGCGGGACCTCCCGACCGGCCGTCAGGCTCCAGGCCGCGCCGGCGCCAGCCGGGCGATCTGCCCGCGCTCCAGCGCCGCGTACACCGTGCCGTCCGGGGCGACCGCGATGCCGTGCGGCTCGGCGCCGTCGCCCGGGACCGGGTGGCCGTCGAGCCGCCCGTCCGGGGTGAGCACCCCGATCCGCCCGGCGCCCCACTCGGTGAACCAGAGCCGGCCGTCCGGCCCGGCCGCGATCGCGTGCGGCCGGGCCGAGCGGTCGGCCAGCGGGAACTCGGTCACCCCGCCGTCCACGGTGATCCGCCCGACCAGCCCGCCGCCGATCCCCACGTACCAGAGCGCCCCGTCCGCCCCGGCGGTGATCCCGACCGGCGCGGTGCCCGCGGTGGGCAGCCGATGGACGGTCACCTCGCCGTCGGTGGCGACCCTCGCCACCGCGTCCGCCTGGTTGAGCGTGCACCACAGCGCTCCGTCCGGCCCGGCGGTGATCAGCGACGGGAACGCCCCTTCGACCGGTAGCGGGTACTCCGTCACCTCGCCCCGCACGGTGATCCGCCCGACCCGGTTCGCGTTCAGCTCGGTGAACCAGAGCGCCCCGTCGGGCCCGGCCGCGATGCCGTACGGCCCGGCGTCCGCCGTCGGCACCCCGTACGAGCGCGCCGTCCCGTCCGCGCCGATCCGCCCGATCCGGTGGTCCCGCATCCGGCAGAACCACATCGCCCCGTCCGGCCCCGCCGTGATCACCGAAGGCCCGCACCCGGGCGCCCCGAGGCCGTGGAGCTCGACACCGCCGCCCGCGTCGAGCCGCCCGACCTGCCCGCTGTGCACCAGCGTGAACCAGACGCCCCCGTCCGGCGCCACCGCCACCCCGTACGGCCCGGCCCCCGCCTCGGCGACCTCGATCAGTTCCATGCGACCCCTCCAAGCGCTATCGCGACTCTCGTCGCATTAGCGATCTTCGCACAGCGGTCAGGCCCCGGCAACCGACTTCTCCGCCGCCGGTCCCGGGTCGCCCCGCAGGACCGAGACGACGCCCATGCCCGCGGCGCAGACCGGGACGGCGAGCAGGGCCCCGATGATGCCCGCGATGCCGGAGCCGGCCACCACGGCGACCATGATGGTGGCCGGGTGCAGCTCCACCGTCCGGCTCTGGATGACCGGTTGGAGGATGTTGCCCTCGATCATCTGCACCGCGAGCACCACGCCGAGCGCCCACAGGGCCGTGCCGAGACCGCCGTCGGCGAGGGCCACCAGCACCGCCACCGTGCCGGACAGGAAGGCGCCGACGAAGGGGATGTAGGCGCCCATGAAGACCAGCGCCCCGAGCCCCGGCGCACCCGGAACACCGAGGGCGACCAGGCCGACGGTGATGAAGCCCGCGTCGATCAGGGCGATCAGGGTGGTGCCGCGCATGAACCCGGCCATCGCGGCGAAGGCCCGCTCGGCGCAGGCGATCACGGTCGTGGCGCTGCGCTCGGGCAGGTAGGAGCGGATGGCGTCGCCGGTGCGGTGGCCGTCCCGGAGGAAGAAGAACACCAGGGCGAGCGACAGCACCCCGCCGGCGATCAGCTGGGTGAGCAGGCCCAGCCCGGAGAGCACCCCGCTGGTGAGGGTGGAGACCAGCGAGTCGGTCTCGCCCTTGGCGTTGCTGAGCGCGTGCTGGATCTTCGCGCCGAACGGGCCGAGCCAGTCGGCCAGCCGCTCCCCGGCCTCCTGGAGCGAGGAGGCGATCTGCGGGGCGCTGTGCACCAGGGAGTTGACCAGCAGCGCCAGCACCCCGCCGACCGCGCAGACCAGCACGGTGCAGGTCAGTCCGGCGGCCAGGCCCCGCCCGACGCCCCTGCGCACCAGCCAGGGCACCACCGGGTGGAGCAGCGAGGCGCCGAGCAGCGCCAGGACGAACGGCACGGTCGCGGCCCGCAGTTCGACCAGCGCGAAGACCGCCAGCGAGGCGACGGCGATCAGCAGGATCACCGCCACCGACCAGGCCGCCGCCTGCCGCAGCGCGGGCGGCAGCATCAGGTACGGCCTGCGGTGGTCCGGCGGCCGCTGCTCGCCGGGCTCGCGCTCCACGGACACGGCCACCTCCGCCGGGGTCGTCGGGGATTCCGGACCGCCCCAGCTCAGCAGAGGTTCCGACGGCCCGCGCGGCGGACCTGCCGGGAGTACCCGAACGGACTACCCGGGCGCCTGGAACCGCACCACGCCGTCCTCGCCCGCCCCCGCGAACGCCAGCACCCGCCGCGCCTCGGCCTCCGCCGCCTGCCGGTCGGCCCGCCCCAGCGGCGCGAACGGTACGACGTCCACCTCGCGTTCGCCGGTCAGCCGCCAGGTGCCGGCGACCAGCCCGTCCACCAGCAGCGTCCCGGGCACGATGCCGTTGCGGGTCATCACCCGGCCCCGGTGCTCCTCGGGCAGCACCCGGGTGCGGTCGGCGTGCGAGAGCAGCAGGTTGTCGAAGGGCGCGACCAGCCGTACCGGCGCCGGGGTGTCCGGGTCGGGGCGGGGCGCCTCGGGCAGGTCGTACAGCTGCCGGCCCCGCTCGTCGCGGAAGGCCAGGAGCCGCGGAGCGAGCCGCCGCAGCACCGGGGCGAGGCCGGCCAGGCCGCACCACTGGCGCAGGTCCGCCGCGGAGGCCGGGCCGAAGGCGGCGAGATGGCGCAGCACCAGGCCGTCCGGGTCGGGCGACGGATCGAGCGGTCGGCCGAGCCAGGCTTCGGCGGTGGTGTGGGCGGCCGGGCCGCCGCGCCCCCACAGCCCGCGCGGTGGGACCTGCACCAGCGGCAGCCGGCAGCGGGCGGCCTGGGCGAGGGCGGCCGGGTCGCGGTCCGGCCGGCTCTGCGCGAGCAGCGCGCCGAGCTGCTGGAAGGTGCGCGGCTCCGCCTCGACCAAGGCGCGGGCCTCGGCGGCGAGCGCGTCCAGGTCCAGCCCGGCGAGCCGCTTGCCGTAGGTGGTGCGCAGCGCCTGGTCCAGCATCGGCTGGAGGAGCGGGCGCAGTGTCCGGCAGTCCTCGGCGGTGACCAGGTGGATGGTGCCGCGGTGGAGGGCGATCCGGACCGCGGCCCGCTGCTCCAGCAGCGTGCTCAGCCGCTCGGGCGTGAAGCCGTCGAGCCGGGCGAGCAGGCCGAGGTAGGGCGGCTGGGGCGCGGCCTGGGCCTGGAGTCCGCCGAGGTGGTGGATGACGGCGGCGGGCGGCTGGTCGGTGCGGGCGAGCAGGTGCTGGCGGGCCAGCAGGGCCCGGCCGAGCGCCCGCCGCCCGAGGACCGGGCCGGTCACCGGCGGCCGTCCAGCACCGAGCGCAGGACGCCGATCCGGTTGGAGGTGATGGAGGCGACGCCGCTCCCGCGCAGTCGGCGCATGGTGCGGCGCAGGTCGGCGGTCCAGGTGGAGACGGCGAGTCCCTCGTCCGTCGCGGCGGCGGTGAACTCGGGGGTGACCAGCCCGAACGGCGGGTTGAGGTAGCGCGGGCGCAGGTCGTCCAGCAGGGCGCGCACGGGCATCCGGGGCTGCTTCCAGGTGAGCGCGAGCTCGGCGTCCGGGCTCAGCTCGCGCACGGCGAGCATGGCGGCGGCGGGGCCGCAGAAGGCGACCGCCCGTTCGGCGCCGAGCGCGGTGACCACCGACCAGGTGGCGGCGGCCGGCGCGGCGTCGTCCAGGTCGATCAGCAGCCGGCGGCCGTCGACGGCGGCCACCGCCTTGACCGCCTCGGCGAGGGTGGGGACGGCGAGCGGGCCGTGCCGCAGCTCCGCCAGCTGGTCGGCGGTGACCCGGTCGATCGGGCGCGGGTCGCCCCACAGCCGTTCCAGGGTGCGGTCGTGCAGCAGCACGGGCACCCGGTCGCGGGTGAGCTGGACGTCCACCTCGACGGCGTCGGCCCCGGCGGCGAGCGCGGACTCGACGGAGGGCAGGGTGTTCTCGCGGAACCGGTACGGGTCGCCGCGGTGGGCGACGGCGAGCGGCTTGGCTGCGGCGTTCATCGGACCCTTCCGGTGAGCCAGGGGGTGAGGCTGTGGACGCCGACGTCCTCGCGGTAGCTCGGCTCCCCGGGGACGGTGACGATCAGCGTGGTGGACGGCGGGAAGGTGCGCGCCCGGACGTGCACCAGGTCGGACCAGACGGCGTTCAGGAAGCCGGGGACGCGGTCGCGGTCGACGTCGAAGGGGATGCCCTCGACGGTCACGGTGACCTCGTCGTGGGTGAACAGCCGGACGGTGACGGCGGGGCGGCCGTCGAACTCCAGCAGCGCCTCGTGCGGGAGGCCGGCCGGCTCGTCCGCCGGGCCGTCCGGACCGACCAGGCCGGCGAAGGTCCGGTCGCGGCCGATGTCGTGCTCGGCGCGGACGGTGCGGCCGTGCCGGCCGGCCACGGCCTCGATCGCGAGCACGGCGCTCTGGGTGGTCGGCAGGTGCGGGGGCGGCATCCGGGCCTCTCCTTCGGTTCCGGGACTCGGGCGGCTCGTGCGGGGAGGGCTAGGGAATTGTCAGACACGCCCTAGCGCAGTTCGACCATCACGTTGGTGGACTTGACGACCGCCGTGGCGGGTGCGCCGGGGACCAGCTTCAGCTCCTCCGCCGACTCCCGGCTGATCAGTGACACCACCCGGAACGGCCCGGCCTGGATCTCCACCTGCGCGGCCACGTCGCCGAGCACCACGTGGGTGACGATCCCCGGGAAGCGGTTGCGGGCCGAGGACGGCCGGCCCTCCGCCTCGGCGTTCTCCGGCCGGGCCAGCTCCCGGGCGAAGGCGGCGAGTTCGGCGCCCGGGATGATCCGGTGCCCGTTCTCGTCCCGCGCGGCGGCGACCCGCCCGGCGTCCACCCAGCGCCGCATGGTGTCGGCGCTGACGCCGAGCAGCGCCGCGGCTTCGCCGATGCGGTACGGGTTGGCCGGCACCTCGGGCTGGCGCATGTGCGTCTCCTGACCGTGGTTCGGGATCCGGGGACGGGTGCCCCCGCGCCATCCTGCCGTACCGGCGGCGCGGGTGATCACCCGAGGGCGGCGGACCGGCGCTACGGCTCGCCGAAGAGGTCGCGCCGCACCGCGTCCCCGGCGGTGAGCACCGCCCCGGCGAGCACCGCGCCGCCGCCCGCCGTGCCGGCCCGCACCTCGGTGCTGAGCGGGGAGAGCCGGGCCAGCCGCCGTTCGACCCGCCGGGCCAGCTCCGGTCCGCCGGCCCGGCCGGTCTCGCCGCCGAGCACCACGCAGCCGGGGTCCAGCACCACGCAGACGCCGGCCGCGCCGATCGCGATCCGCTCGGCCAGCTCGTCCAGGAAGCCGTCGCCCGCCGCGCCGGCCGACAGCGCGGCCCGGACGACGGCCTCGGCGGCGGGGGCGTCGTCCGCCGGGTCCGCCGGCAGTCCGTGGGCGCGGGCCAGCGCGCAGATCGCGGCGCTGCCGACCAGTCCGTGGAAGCCGCCCTCGCAGCTGTCGGCGCTGGGCAGGCCGACGGTGCCGGGGACGGGCAGGAAGCAGATCTCGCCGGTGCCGCCGGAGAAGCCCCGGCGCAGCCGCCCGTCCAGGATCACGGCGGCGCCGACGCTGTGGCCGAGCCACATCAGGACGAAGGTGTCGCGGTCGCGAGCGGCGCCGACCCGGTACTCGGCCCGCCCGGCCAGGTTGACCTCGTTCTCCAGGATCACCTCGGTGCCGGGCAGGTCCCGCAGCGCGGCGAGGAGTTCGGCGTGCCAGGCGGGGAGCTTGCCGGTGCTCTGCAGCCGTCCGGTGGCCGGGTCGACCAGCCCGGGGGCGCCGACGGCGACGGTGTGCAGCCGTTCGACGCCGGCGCCGCGGGCGGTCTCCCGCAGGGCGGCGACGACGGCGCCGGCGGTCTCCGGGCCGCCGTCGCCCTCGACCGGGACCTCGGCGGTGGCGAGGCTGCGCCCGGCCAGGTCGGCGACGACCAGGCTGACGCCGCCGGAGCGGACGTCGAAGGCGGCCAGGTGGGCCCGGGACGCGACCAGCGCGTAGAGCCGGGCGTTGGGGCCGCGCCGCTGTTCACCGCGCTCGCCGACGACGGCCACCAGGCCGGTGCGCTGGAGGCGTTCGAGCAGGTCGGCGACGGTCGGCCGGGACAGGCCGGTGAGGTCGCGCAGCTCGGTCGCGGTCAGGGGGCCCTGTTCGAGCAGCAGGTTGAGTGCCAGCCGGTCGTTGATCGCCCGGGCGGTGCTCGGCGTGGCCGTACGCGCGATGGTCATGGCAGATCATCCTTCCAGAGCATTTCTATCAGGGTCCCTTCCTGATAATTTATCCACCGTCACAGGGCACTGTCGCGCCCCTCGTCGCGCGACCGGGAGGGAACACCGAATGAGCGGGACCACCGCACCACCGCCGGAGCCGCTGACCGCCCCGCGCCGGGCCCGGGCGGGCATCGCCCTGGTCTTCTGCGTGCACGGGGCCGTCAGCGGCAGCTTCGTCACCCGCATCCCGTGGATCCAGGACCGCCTCGACCTCTCCGCCGGCCAGCTCGGCCTGGCCCTGGTCATGCCCGCCATCGGCTCCTCCCTCGCCATGCCGCTGGCCGGCCGCTTCGTGCACCGCTACGGCGGCCGGGCGGCGGTGCGCGGGCTGATCTCGCTCTGGTGCCTGACGCTCGCCCTGCCCGCGCTCGCCCCCTCGCTGCCCGCGCTGTGCGCCGCGCTGCTGGTGTACGGCGCCACGGCCGGGATGGCGGACGTCGCGATGAACGCCCAGGGCGTGGAGATCGAGGAACGGCTCGGGCGCTCGATCATGTCCGGACTGCACGGGATGTGGAGTGCCGGCGGCCTGCTGGCCTCGCCCTTCGGCATCCTCGCCGCCCACCTGGAGCTGGACGCCCGGCTCCAGCTGGCCGTCACCGCGCTGATCCTGCTCGCCCTCGCCCAGCCCGTCTGCCGCGCCCTGCCCGACATCCGGGCGCACGAGGGCGCGGAGGAGCCGCCCCGGTTCGCGCTGCCGCCGCGCAGCTCGCTGGTGATCGGGCTGGTCGGCTTCTGCGCGGTCTTCGCCGAGGGCGCCTCGATGGACTGGAGCGGCGTCTACCTGCGGGACGTCACCGGCGCCTCGGCCACCGTCGCCGCCGCCTCGTACACCGCCTTCTCGCTCACCATGGCGGTCAGCCGGCTCGCCGGGGACGCCGCGATCCGCCGCCTCGGCGCCGTCCGCACCACCCGCATCGGCGGCGCCGTCGCCACCGCCGGCGGCCTGCTGGTGGTCGCCGCGGACAGCCCGGCGCTGGCCATCCCCGGGTTCGCCCTCATCGGCGTCGGCATCGCGGTGATCGTCCCGCTCGCCTTCGCCGCGGCCGGCCGGATCGGCACCAACCCCAGCCAGGCCATCGCGGGCGTCGCCACCGTCACCTACACCTCCGGCCTGATCGCCCCCGCGGTCATCGGCGCCCTCGCCCAGGCCACCTCGCTGACCGTCTCCTTCACCCTGGTCACCGCGCTCGCCTGCGCCCTGCTGCTGAGCGCCGGGGCGCTGAAGCTGGCCGAACGGAACTCCGGCGACGGGAACGTGACCGCAATGTCACCGGAAAAGCCTTCCGGAAAAGATCTCTCCGCGATATGATGGTGAATTCCCGAGGGAATTCCCCGCTAAGGTCTCGAACCGCCGGGCGCACACCGCGCCCGGCGGTTCTCGCGTTCCACGAGAGGAATTCCCCGTGTGCTACGACCCGAATGCCGCCCCGCCCGCCTTCAGCCCCGCCCGGTGGCCGCCGGCCGAGGCCGCCCCGCTCACCCTGACCTCGGCCGACGGCACCCGCTTCGGCGCCTTCCTGGCCCGCCCCGAGGTCGCCACCGGGCCCGGCGTGCTCGTCCTGCCGGACAACAAGGGCCTTTCCGCGTTCTACCGGCAGACCGCCGCCCGGCTCGCCGAACAGGGCCACCCGGCCCTCGTCCTCGACTATTACGGCCGCACCGCCGGGGCCTTCCCGGAAAAGCGCCCGGCGGAATTCGGCGAAATGCCGGGCCTGCTCCCCCACCTGCTCGCGCTCACCCCCGGGGGACTGGACGACGACATCACCGCCGCGCTGGAACGGCTGCGCGCGGTCGGGCCCGCCGAGGTGGTCGCGCTCGGCTTCTGCTTCGGCGGCCGGCAGGCCTTCCGCACCGCCGCCCCGCGCTTCGGCCTGGCCGGCGCGGTCGGCTACTACGGCTACCCGGACGCCCTCCACGGCGCCCCGGGGCCCACCCAGCTGGCCGGGGAGCTGACCGCCCCGGTCCTCGCCTTCTGGGGCGGCGCCGACGAGCACATCCCGGCCGGCACCGTCGACGCCTTCGACGCGGCGCTCACCGCGGCCGGCTGCCCGCACGAGTTCGTCCGCTACCCGGGCGCACCGCACGACTTCTTCGAGAGCGCCGCCGTCGAGCACGCCGACGCGGCCCGGGACTCGTGGCGGCGCCTGCTGGCGTTCCTCGCCGGGCCGCGCTGAACCGGGGCCGCACCGAACCCGGGCGGCGCTGTTCAGCGGGTCCCCGGCCGAGAGCCGCCGGACGGCGGACGGCGGCCCCCGGACGGCGGAGGCCGGAGGCTCACGGCGAACCGCTCCTGCGCCGGTGCCGGTCGCCGCTCGCGGTCGCCACGAGGGTCAGGGCCGTGGTGCCCGCGAGGGCCGCCCAGGCCGGGGTGAAGCTGTGCGTGGTGTCGCGGAGCAGCCCGAGTGCGGGCGGGACCAGGATGACGGCCAGCTGGTTGACGGCCATGACCAGGCCGAGCGCGAAGCCGGTCCGGCCCGGCGGGGCGGACTCCGCCAGGTGGGCGACCCAGGGGCCGTACCAGCCGATCCCGAAGAAGCCGAGCCAGGTGAACACCAGGGCGGCCACCGGTGGGGACTGGCCCGCCGGCGTCATCAGCACCGTCAGGCCCGCCACCACCGCGCCCATGCTGACCAGGACGGGCCGGTACCGTCCGCCGCGGCTGCGGTCGCTCCAGGCGGCCAGGCCGATCCGGCCGGTCGCACCCGCCACCTGAGCGGCCACCAGGACGGCGGCCGTCGGACCGGCGCCCAGGCGCGTCACGTCGTGCAGGTACAGCGCGCCCAGGAGGCCGACGCCGCCGTGCACCGCCACCATGCTCGTGCCGGACAGCAGGATCCTCACCATGGCCGGTTCCCGCAGCATCCGCAGCCGGGAGCGCGGCGCGGCGGACGGGGCCCCCTCCCGGAGGTCGGACCGCGTCCGGCCGGGGTCGGCGACCGGAACGACCGCGACGGCGGCGGCGGGCGGCCTCCGGTAGAGGGCCATGAAGACCACGGCTCCCGTGAGTGCCGCGAGCCCGCCCACCACCAGGGCCATCCGCCACCCGTACGCCGCGGCCACGGCCGGCAGGACGGCGGCGGCGACCGCCGCACCCAGCGGCAGTCCGGCCTGCCGCACGCCCATCGCCAGCCCGCGCTGCGCGGGGGCGAACCAGGCGGCGACCGACTTGCTGCCCCCGGGCTGCGCCGTGCTGTACCCGGCGCCGACGACCAGCAGCACGGCCAGCAGGGAGGCGTACCCCTGCGCCAGGCTGCCGAGGAGCAGGCCTCCGGCGACCACGGCGGCGCCGATGCCGACGACCCAGCGCTCGTTGTGCCGGTCCAGCAGCTCGCCGGCCACCAACAGGCCTACCAGGGGGACGAGTTGGGAGGAGGACAGGAGCAGTCCGAGCTGGCCGGTGCCGATGTCCAGTGAGCGTTGCAGGTCGACGGCCATCGCTCCGATGCCCTGCACGAAGAAGCAGGAGGTCGCCTGGGCGAAGGTGGCGATGCCGAGGATCGTCCAGCGGTACCGCCCGGCGGGAGCGGCGCGCCCGCGGTCGTTCCGGACCCTGGTCGCGGTGCGGCCGCTCACCGGCACCGGTCCGGGGCCGGTGACGCCGGGGACGCCGGGGACGAGACCGGGACCGGGGCCGCGCCGTCGAGGGCGGGAACCCGCGTCCCGAGTTCCGGGTGATCGTCAACTTCTTTGGCGGGCACGGCAGTCGATCGATCGGCTCGGGGATGTGCCCGGGCGGTGACCGGCCGGCAGGCCGGGCCGGACCTCCGGCGGTGACGGGGGTGGTGACTCATGCCGCCCAGCCTGGTGTCATGGTCTTATGCATCTCAACCCTTACGGCGGGGACGCCGTGAAGCTCGCCGCCGAGCTGGCCAACCGACGTCCGCAGACCGTCGAAGACCTGACGGACCGCTGCCGCGCCGCCGGGCTGGTGATCGACGGGCCGGTGCCGCAGGCCGACCTGGCGCACACCCTCGCCCTCCTGGACACCTGGGAGGGAGTCGTCGACGCGGCCACCGAAGGCGAGCGGGCCGAGCGGCTCAACCGGATGCTGGCCGCCGGCGCGTCCCACCCCCGGCTGACCGACCACTCCGGCGGCTGGCACCTCCACTACCGCGACGACCGCCTGCCGTTCGCCGCCGTGCTGTCCTCGCTGATCGCCGTGGGCACGGCGTTCCACCTGGTGGGGCGCGGCATGCACCGGCTCGGCCGGTGCGCCGTCGCCGGGTGCACCACGATCTACGCCGACACCACGCGCACCGGCCGCCAGCGCTACTGCTCCCAACGGTGCGCCAACCGGGACGCGGTCCGCCGCCACCGCGCGACGCGGTCGGCGGCGGACCCGGCTCGCGCCTGATCCCCGGGGGGCGTCACCCGGGGACCGGCCGGCGCGCCCGACCGGCACCCGGCGCGACGACCCGTGGTGGGACTCATGCCCCCGCCGGCGGTCGGGGCCGGGAAGCGGGGCGCGGCCGGGTACCGGTTAGGCTCGGGCGGTGTTCGAGCCCGATGCCGCCGTCCCCGCGCCGCCCGCCGTGCCGCCGCAGGCCCCCGCCGCGGCGCCGCAGCCCGTCGCCTCGCCGCGCTCTCCGTGGTGGCGGTTCGCGCTGCTGGTGGCGGTGCTCGCGGCGGCGGCCGGGTCGCTGTTGCTCTGGAGCCCGACGGACCTGCTCTCCGGCGGCCTGGCGGACCGGATGCCCGGGTACTGGTTCGGCCCGCTGTTCGCCCTGGTCTACGCGGTGGGCACGCTCGCCTTCGTGCCCCGCCCCGCGCTGAACGCGGCGGCCGGGCTGCTGCTCGGCATCCAGCAGGGCGTGCTGCTGTCGGTGCTCGGCACCACGGTGGGCGCCGCCCTGGCCTTCGGGCTCGGCCGGGGCCTCGGCCGCGAGGCGCTGCGCCCGTACCTGCGCGGGAAGGTGCTCGGGGCGCTGGACCGGCGGTTCACCGAGCAGGGTTTCCGCAGCGTGCTGGTGCTGCGGCTGCTGCCCGGCATGCCGTTCCAGGCGGCCAACTACGGCGCGGCCTTCTCCGGGGTCCGCTTCCTGCCGTTCGTCCTGGCCACCGCGATCGGCGTGGTGCCGACCACCGCGGTGTACGTCACGGCGGCGGCGAGTGCGGGCCGGCCGGGCTCGGCGGCCTTCCTGCTGTCGGCGGGGGTGATCGCGCTGCTGGTCCTGGGCAGCGTGGTGGGGCTCTGGCGGACGGCCCGAACCCGCCGCCGGGCGACGGCCGACTGAACGCCCGAACCGGCTGAACCGCCCGCCGGGCAGGGACGGACGAGGCGGAGACGGGCAGGGGGACGGAGCCGGACAGGGCGGAAACGGGCAGGTCCGGGCTAAATCATTCGCGCCCGTGCACCACCAGACGCCAGGATGGCGGGCATGACCGAACTCGACCCGCGGGTGGACCCGCCGACGACGGCCGACGAGGCCGCCACCCTGATCGCCTTCCTCGACTACCACCGCGACACCCTCGCGCGGAAGTGCGAGGGCCTGACCGACGACCAGCTGCGGCTGCGCTCCGCCCCGCCGTCCAAGCTCTCGCTGCTCGGCCTGGTCCGGCACATGGCCGACGTGGAGCAGCACTGGTTCCGGTCCATGCTGCCCGGCCGGGAGATCACCGCCTGGCACTTCTGGACCGACGAGAGCGAGGACGGCGACTTCGACGGCGTCGACACCGCCGACGTGGCGGCCGACTTCGCCACCTGGCGCGCCGAGGTCGAGGCGGCCCGCCGGGCCACCGCCGGCCTGCCGCTGGACACCGTCGCCAAGAAGCTGCGCCACGGCGAGCCGGTGACGCTCCGCTGGATCCTCACCCACATGATCGAGGAGTACGCGCGACACAACGGCCACGCGGATCTTCTGCGCGAATTGATCGACGGTTCGACCGGGGAGTGACGCGACGGGTGAAATCGTTCCCGCATTGTTGACAGAAGGTCAATTGCGCAGTGACCGCGACCGATAAGGTCAACGCGCGCAACCGTACGGCGCTGTGCCGCGTCCATGGGAGTGCCCGGGTTCGCCCGGGTTTCCGGCGCGGCACGACTCGTACGGGGGTTGCGAGCGGGCACGGGACCGGTGAACAGTGCGATACTCGGACAGTTCCGACGAGTGGATGACGTGTCAAGAACGGCACGCGACCCCGGGGGACCAGGACGGGACGAGGCAGGGAGGCGCGGCATGGGAGCACTTCGCGACGAGCACCACAACGGGTGGCTGATGCCCTCGGGGAACTACCCGGCCGCGGTGTACGACGACGAGTGGGTCGACCAGGAGACGGTTCCGACCGCCCCCGCGCCCACGAAGATCGTCTCCCTGCGGCCGACGGGCTTCGAGGCGGCCCGGACGGTCGGTGAGCACATCCGGGCGAGCATCCCGGTGGTCATGGACCTCACCGAGATGGAGGAGGCCGAGGCCAAGCGCATGGTCGACTTCGCCTCCGGGCTGATCTTCGGCACCCGGGGCGGCATCGAGCGGATCGCCCGGAGGGTCTTCCTGCTCACCCCGGCCGACGTCGAGGTCATGGTGATCGACCGCCCGATGGACGACACCGGCTTCTACAACCAGAGCTGAGCCGACAGGCCCGGAGCCCGGCCGAGACCGGGGACGGTACCCACCGTCCCCGGTTTTTTGCGTGCCCTGCGGCCGGGGCGTCGCGTCTCGCATGAGAGACGGAACAAAAGAATGAGACATCCATGTCTCACATGACCTAGACTCGACTCATGGCCACCGATCGCGACACCGTCCTGGAAGCCGCCGTCGGCGTGCTCTCCCGCCGCCCCACCGCCCACCTGGACGAGATCGCGCGCGCCGCCGGCATCAGCCGCGCCACGCTGCACCGGCTCTTCCCGGGCCGCGAGGCGCTGATCCGCGAGGTCGGCCTGCTCGGGCTGCGCCGGTTCGCCGCCGCACTGGACACCGCCGAGGTCGAGCGGGGCGACGCCGAGGCCGCGCTGCGCCGCCTGGTGGACGCCTCCGTCCCGGACGCCATGCTCTGCGCCTTCCTGGCCGGCGAGAACCAGCTCTACGAGAACGACGACATCAACGACCTCTGGGAGGTCCAGATCGCCCGGCTGCACGCGCTCTTCCTGCGCGGCCAGCAGCAGGGCGCGTTCCGGATCGAGCTGAGCGCCGCCTGGCTGAGCGAGGCCTTCTTCGACCTGGTGGCCGGCGTCGGCTGGGCCATCCAGGACGGCCGGCTCGCCCCGCGCGACGCCGCGTTCTCGCTCGCCGAGCTGTTCCTCGGCGGCGCGCTGCGCAGACCGGACGCCCGCACCGCCGCTGCCGCCTCCGCCGGGAGCACGACCGCCCCCGGGGCCACGCCGCACGTCACCACCACCCACGGCACCACCACCCACGGCACCACCACCCACGGCTCCACCCCGCACGGCACCACCTCCCCCAGTACCGCCGACCACAGGCCGGACACCGATAAACCATGAGCACCCTGACCGCCCGCCAGCGCTGGACCGGCCTCGCCGTCCTCGTCCTGGCCGTGACCGTGGTCGCCCTGGACGCGACCGTCCTCTCCCTCGCCATCCCGTCGATCAGCGAGACGCTGCGCCCCAGCGGCACCCAGCTGCTCTGGATCGGCGACTCCTACTCCTTCGTGCTGGCCGGCCTGCTGGTCAGCATGGGCGCCCTGAGCGACCGGATCGGCCGCAAGAAGCTGCTGCTGGTCGGGTCCGCCGCCTTCGGCGCCGCCTCGCTGCTGGCCGCCTATGCGCCCAGCGCCGGCTGGCTGATCCTGGCCCGCGCGCTGCTCGGCGTGGCGGGGGCGACCATCATGCCCTCCACGCTCTCGCTGATCCGCGGCCTCTTCCCGGACGACCGCGAGCGGGCCACCGCGATCGGCATCTGGGGTGCGGCCGCCACCGCCGGCGCCGCCCTCGGGCCGGTGGTCGGCGGGGTGCTGCTGGAGCACTTCTGGTGGGGTTCGGTGTTCCTGCTGAACATCCCGGTGCTGGTCCTGCTGCTGGTGTCCGGCGCCTGGCTGCTGCCGGAGTCCAAGGACCCGGCGCCGGGCCGCTGGGACGTGCTCAGCGTGCTGCTGTCGATGGCCGGGGTGATCGGCGTGGTGTACGCCGTCAAGGAGGCCGCCGCGCACGGCGTGGACCGCTGGGACGTACCGGCCGCCTTCCTGCTGGGCGCCGCCGCGCTGTTCGTCTTCGTCCGCCGCCAGCTGCGGCTGGAGTCACCGCTGCTCGACGTCCGGCTGTTCCGCGACCGGCGGTTCACGGCGGCCGTCTCGGCGTCGCTGATCTCCCTGGTCGGGCTCTCCGGCGTGATCTTCGTGGTCTCGCAGTACCTCCAGCTGGTCCGCGGCTACCAGCCGCTCCAGGCGGGCCTGGCCGAGCTGCCGGCCTTCGCGGGCTCCGTGGTCGGCGGTCTGCTGACCGCCCGGATCGCCCGGCGCTTCGGCGCCCGCAGGGCGCTGACGGCCTGCCTGCTGGCGATGGGGCTGGGCGTGGGCGCGCTCGGCTGGCTGGCGCAGGACACCACCTACCTGCTGCTGGCCGCCTCCTTCCTGCTGGTCGGGACGGCCGAGGGCGTGGTCTACACGCTCGGCGCCGACCTGGTGCTGGGCGCCGCGCCCGCCGACCGGGCCGGCGCCGCCTCGGCGGTCTCGGAGACGGCGTACGAGCTGGGCACCGCGCTCGGCATCGCGCTGGTGGGCTCGGTGGTCGGCTCGGTCTACGCGAACGGGCTGGCGGTCCCGGCCGGGACGGACCCGGCGGCCGCCGCCCGGGCCGGCGAATCGCTGGGATCGGCCGTCGAGACGGCGCAGGGGCTGGCGCCGGAGCTCGCCCAGCCGCTGCTGGCGAGCGCCCGCGAGTCCTTCGTCCACGGCATGAACAGCGCCGGGCTGCTGGCCGCCGCGCTGCTGGTCGGTGCGGCCGTGATGGCCTGGCGGCTGCTGCGCGGGCTGTCCGACCCGAAGACCGGGACGGGGACCGGCGCGGGAACGGACGCGGCGGACGTGGTCGCCGTGCCGGCCGCCCAGCCGAAGGTCGACGCGTAGCGGCTCGGACGCGTCGGCGAGAACAACGAGAACGGCCGTTTCCCCCAGGGGAACGGCCGTTCTCGTGCTTGCGAGGGCCGTTCTCGTGCCTGCGAGGGCCGTTCTCGTGCCTGCGAGGGCCGTTGTCGTCCGTGCGGCGAGCGTTCCCTACAGGGTCCCGAAGGGCAGTTCCAGCTCCGCCCAGACCACCTTGCCGTCCCGGGTCAGCCGGCTGCCCCAGCGCTGCGCCAGCTCGCTGACCAGGAACATCCCGCGGCCGCCCTCGTCCTGCTCGGCGAACGGGCGCAGCTGCGGGGTCTGCCCGCCCGCGTCGGAGACCTCCACGGTGAGCACCCGGTCGCGGAACAGCCGCAGCCGGCGCGGGGCGTCGGCGTGCAGCAGGGCGTTCGTGACCAGTTCGCTGACCAGCAGCTCCGCGTAGTCGGTGAGCGTCGACAGGCCCCAGGCCTCCAGGGTGGCGCGGGTGAAGCGGCGGGCCTTGCCGGGCACCCGGCCGCCGCCGGACAGCGGCAGGGTGGCTATCCGGTCGGCGGGCAGCGGCAGCACCCGGGCCATGATCATCGCGATGTCGTCCTCGGTGCCGTCGGTGACCAGCGCCCCGAGGACGGCGTCGCAGCTCTCCTCCAGGGTCCGGCCGGGGCCGGCCAGGGTACGGGCGAGCAGGTCGATCCCGGCGTCCAGGTCCTGGCCGCGCCGCTCGACCAGGCCGTCGGTGTAGAGCGCGACCATGCCGCCCTCGGGGATGCCGAACTCGATCGACTCGAAGGCCACCCCGCCGACGCCCAGCGGCACCCCGGGCGGCACCTCCACGACGGACGCGGTGCCGTCGGGGGCGACCCGGACCGGCGGCAGGTGCCCGGCCGAGGCGACCTGGACGGTGCGCTCCAGCGGGTCGTACACCGCGCAGATGCAGGTGGCGAACTGGCCCTCGCCGATCCCGGAGGCGGTCTCGTCCAGCCGGGTGAGGACCTGCTCGGGCGGCATGTCGAGGGTGGCGAGGGTCCGGGCGACGGTGCGCAGCTGGCCCATCGTGGCGGCGGCCCGGATGCCGTGGCCCATGACGTCGCCGACCACCAGGGCGACCCGCCCGCAGGACAGCGGCACCACGTCGAACCAGTCGCCGCCGACCTCGCTGACCACGCTGCTGGGCAGGTAGCGGTAGGCGATCTCCAGGCCGAGGGTGCGGTGCACCTCCTGCGGCAGCAGGCTGCGCTGGAGGGTGAGCGCGGTCTCCCGCTCGCGGCGGTAGAGCCGGGCGTTGTCGAGGGCCAGCGCGGTGCGGGCGACGAGTTCCTCGGCGAGGGCGACGTCGGCGGCGGTGAACGGCTCGGGGTTGCGCATCCGGATGAACTCGGAGCCGCCGAGCACCATGCCCCGGGCGGTGATCGGCACCATCAGGTACGAGTGGATGCCCGCCGCCATCCCGGGGGCCACCCGGTCCTCGCTGGCCACCAGTCCGCGCAGCGCCTCCTCGTCCACGTGGGCGCGCAGCAGCGGCTTCCCGCTGCGCAGGCACTGGACGTAGCTGCGGTCGGGGGCGTACTCGGAGGTCTCGCCGACCACGTCCACGGCGTGCGCGAGGCCGCTCTCGTAGGACTCCCCGACGGCGACGGCGCGCAGCTTGATGTTGCGGTCGGAGGGGATCGCGGCGGGTTCGGCGCCGCGCAGCACCGGCTCCAGCAGGTCGACGGTGGCGAAGTCGGCGAACCGGGGGACGACGGCCTCGATCAGCTCCTCGGCGGTGCGCTGGAGGTCGAGGGTGGTGCCGATCCGGGCGGTCGCCTCGGCGATGGTGGCGAGCCGCTCCTGGGCGCGGGCGGCGCGGGCCTCGGCCTGGAAGCGCTCGGTCACGTCGATGATCGAGGAGCAGACCCCGAAGATCCGGCCGGTGGAGTCCTCCAGCCGGAAGTAGGAGGCGGACCAGGCGCGGTCCCGCTTGGGGTCGCCGGGGACCCTGCCGTGCGAGCGGGCGTCCACCACCGGCTTGCCGGTCTTCAGCACCTGGCGCATGATCTGCTCGATCTCGACGCTGTTGATGCCGGGCAGTACGGCGGATATCCGGCGGCCGAGGTGGGCGGCGACGGGCACCCCGTTCATCCGGGCCAGCGCCTCGTTGATCCGGATGTAGCGCAGCTCGGTGTCGTAGACGGCCATGCCGATCGGCGAGCGGCCGAAGATGCCGTCCAGCACCGCGAGGTCGGCCTCGACGGCGTGCAGGGCGCGGGTGTCGGAGGCGGTGGCGAGCAGCAGCAGGGTGCCGGCCGGGCCGGCGATCGGGTAGGTGCGGAACTCCAGGTCGACCGTGTGGCCGTCGCGGTGGCGCACCGGGAAGACGCCGGACCACCCGGTGCCGCTCATGATCCGCTGGAAGAGGCCGAGCACCTCGGCGCGGTCGGACTCGTCGGTGAGCAGCTGGGCGGCGTAGCTGCCGACGGCCTCCTCGGCGGGGTACCCGAGCAGGGCCTCGGCGTCCTCGCTCCAGTGCAGGATCAGTCCGTCGCCCTGGAGCAGCGCCGTCGCGAGCGGGACGAGCCGGTGGCCGGTGGGCCGTTCGCCCTCGGAGCGGGCGTCCTCGGGGCGCACCTGGGTGCCGCCCGGTGCCGGGTCGGCGGCGTCGGTCGCGTCCCACTCGTGTCCGTGCATGATCAGGCAGCACCCCGGTTCGGCTCGTGCCCGGCCGGATGGGCCTCGCGGTCCGCGCCGGCCGGGGTTCTTCTCCAGACTGCACGGACATCGGCCGCCCGGCGACCCCTTGGTCAGGGGGCGTCCGGCCGCTCCGGGTGTACGGGCGTCATGGGCGTACCGGCCGCAGCGTACTCTCCAGAACGCCCGCCCACTGCCGGATCACTCCGGAACGTCGGTGGCTGTCGTCGGTGAGCAGGTTGGCGAGGCCCAGTCCGCGGGCGAGGTCCAGCGTGGCCTGCACCGATTCGCGCACTCCGGGGCGGCTCTCGTCGGCGTCCAGGAACTCCACGGCGGCCCGGTGGGCCTCCCGGCCGACGTGGCCCTCCAGGGCGATGATCCGCTCACGCAGCGCCTCCTCGGTGGCGGCGGCGGTCCACAGGTGCAGGGCAGCGCGGAACAGCGGGCCGGTGTAGAGCCGCACGATCATGTCGACCACGGCCCCGGTGCGGTCCGGCCCGGCGGCCGGCAGCTCGTCCGCGTGGGCGCGGACGGCGGCCAGCCGCTCGGCGGTGACGTGCTCGACGGCCGCGGTGAAGAGGTCCTCGCGGGTCGGGAAGTGGTGCTGGGCCGCGCCCCGGGAGACCCCGGCCCGCTCGGCGACGACGGCGACGGTGGAGCCGTGCCAGCCGAGCTCGGCCAGGCAGTCCACGGCCGCCGCGAGCAGCCGGGCCCTGGTCGCTCGGCTGCGGTCCTGCTGCGGGGTGCGGACGGCGGGGTGGCTGGTCATGGCGGCGGGCGGTTCCTGTTCCGGTCGGGGCGCGGCGGGTCCCGGTCGGGGCGCGGCAGGAAGATCCTCACAGACGGGCGCCGGTCTTCGGCCGCCGGGGCGGCCCGGGCCGGTCAGCGGGCGGCGGCGCGGCCGGCCTCGCGGGCGCGCAGTTCGCGGCGGAGGATCTTCCCGGCGGCGGACTTGGGGACGGCGTCCACGAACTCCACCACGCGGACCTTCTTGTACGGGGCGACCTGCCGGGCGACGTAGCCGGTGACCTCCTCCTCGGTGAGGGCGCTGCCCGGGGCGCGGACCACGAAGGCCTTGGGGCACTCGGTGCCCTCGGCGTCCGGGACCCCGATCACGGCGGCGTCGGTGATCTGCGGGTGGCCGAGCAGGACGGCCTCCAGCTCGGCGGGGGCGACCTGGTAGCCCTTGTACTTGATCAGCTCCTTGACCCGGTCGACGATGTGCAGGTAGCCGCGCTCGTCCACGAAGCCGACGTCGCCGGTGTGCAGCCAGCCCTCGGCGTCTACCACCGCGGCGGTCTCGGACGGGCGGCCGAAGTAGCCCTTCATCACCTGGGGGCCGCGGATCAGCAGCTCGCCGCGCTCACCTGGCCCGAGGTCGCCGTCGGAGCCGTCCAGGGCGGCGATCCGCAGCTCGGTGGAGGGGACCATCCGGCCGACCGAGCCGGGCGGGGGGTCGCCCTCGCGCGGGGAGACGACGTGGGTGACCGGGGAGAGCTCGGTCATGCCGTAGCCCTGGAGCAGGTGCGGCAGGCCGAGCCGCTTGGCGCAGGCGTCGGCGAGTTCGTGGTCCAGCGGGGCGGCGGCGCACAGCAGGTACTCGACCGAGGAGAGGTCGTACTGCTCCACGACCGGGTGGCGGGCCAGCGCGAGGGCGATCGGCGGGGCCACCACCAGGGCCTGCACCCGGTGCTCCTGGATCGTGCGGCAGAACTGCTCCAGGTCGAAGCGGGGCAGGACGACCACGGTGGCGCCGCAGCGCAGCGGCTGGTTGAGCAGCGCGGCCAGTCCGTAGATGTGGAAGAACGGCAGGACGGCGAGCACCCGTTCGCCCTCGGCGGGCCGGTAGAGGGCGTCGCACTGGGCGAGGTTGGTGGCGATCGAGCGGTGGGTGAGCATCACGCCCTTGGGCAGGCCGGTGGTGCCGCTGGAGTACGGCAGCACGGCGATGTCCTCGCCCGGGTCGATGGCGACCTCGGGGGCGGGGCCGGCGGAGGCCAGCAGGTCGGTGAGCGAGCGGTGGTCCTCGGCGCCGTCCAGGACGATGATCTCGGCCAGCGGGTGGCCCTGTTCGACGAGCAGTTCGGCGGCCGCACGGGCGGTCGGCAGGAAGCGGGAGACGGTGACCAGCCAGCGGGTGCCGCTGTCGCGCAGCTGGCCGGCCAGCTCGGGGGGCGTGGCGAAGGAGGAGACCGTGGTGACGGTGGCGCCGGCCCTGGTCGCGCCGAAGTAGGCCATCGGGTAGGCGGTCGAATTGGGGCTGAAGAGGGCGACGACGTCACCGCGGCGCACGCCTGTCTCGGCCAGCCCGGCGGCCACCCGCTCGACGGCGGCGGCGAGTTGGGCGTAGCTGGTGCTCTCGCCGGTGATGCCGTCGATCAGGGCCGGACGGTCGCCGTACCTCCGTGCGGCGCCGAGCACCGCCTCGTGGATCGGCAGGTCGACCACGGGGACGTCGGGGAACTCGCTTCGGAACACCAAGGTGAGCCTCCAGTAAGGAAGTTGACGTAGCAACAAAACCGGTGAGCGTTTCGGTGCGGTGCGCGTTCAGGAGCATACGGACAGTCAGGGGTCCGGCTCGGCCATTGTGGGGAACCGGGGACGGGGGATGCGGGGCGCGGTTGCTCCCGGGGGGCGCCCGACCGGGCGGTGCGCACCTCGTCCACCCGCCCCCTGGCGCTCCCCCGCCGGGTGACCCCCTCCCCCGCCGCCGGCCCGGGCCCCGACCGTGGACGCCGCACCGGCCGCGAGGACGGCACCGTGGTGTTCGCGCATCCGTGCGACGGCCGGTGGCTCAGTACGACTTGGGCAGCCCGAGGGTGTGCTGGGCCACGTAGTTGAGCACCATCTCCCGGCTGACCGGGGCGACCCGGCCCACCCGGGTGGCGGCCAGCAGCGCGCCCAGCCCGTACTCCTGGGTCAGGCCGTTGCCTCCGAGGGTCTGCACCGCCTGGTCGACCGTGCGGGCGGCGGCCTCCCCGGCGGCGTACTTGGCCATGTTGGCGGCCTCCCCGGCGGCGACGTCCTCGCCCGCGTCGTAGAGCAGCCCGGCCTTCTGGGTCATCAGCCGGGCCAGCTCGATCTCCACCGCGCACTGGGCGAGCGGGTGGGCCAGGCCCTGGTGGGCGCCGATCGGGGTGGACCAGACGGTGCGGGTCCTGGCGTACTCGACGGCCTTGCCGAGCGCCTGGCGGGCGAGGCCGAGCGAGAAGGCGGCGGTCAGGACGCGCTCGGGGTTGAGGCCGGCGAACAGCTGGAGCAGGCCCGCGTCCTCGTCGCCGACCAGGGCGTCGGCGGGCAGCCGGACGTCGTCCAGGAAGACCTGGAACTGCTTCTCCGGGGCGACCAGCTCCATCGGGATCGCCCGGTACTCGAAGCCGGGGGTCTCGCGCGGGACGACGAACAGGCAGGGCTTGAGCCGACCGGTGCGGGCGTCCTCCGTACGGGCGACGAACAGCACCGCGTCGCAGTGGTCGATGCCGGAGACGAAGACCTTGCGGCCGGTCAGCAGCCAGTCCTCGCCGTCCCGGCGGGCGACGGTGGATATCCGGTGGGTGTTGGAGCCGGCGTCCGGTTCGGTGATGCCGAAGGCCATCCTGCGGCTGCCGTCGGCCAGGCCGGGCAGCCAGCGGCGCTTCTGCTCCTCGGTGCCGTAGCGGGCGATCACGGTGCCGCAGATCGCCGGGGAGACGATCAGCAGCAGCAGCGGGCAGCCGGCGGTGCCGAGTTCCTCCAGGACGATGGCGAGGTCGGTGACGCCGCCGCCCCCGCCGCCGTACTCGGCGGGCAGGTTGACGCCGAGGTAGCCGGCCTTGCCGGCCTCCGCCCACAGTTCGTCGGCGGGCTCGCCGGCCCGGGCCTTGGCGAGGTAGTAGGCGGAGCCGTAGCGGCGGCCGAGGTCGCCGACGGCCCGGCGCAGGGTCCGGCGTTCGGGGGTCTCCAGGAGCTGGCTGCCGATGGTGGACATGCGGGTCCTTCCTCAGGCTTCGGTGGGCCGGACGACGGCCGGGGCGGGCTGGGCGGCGGTCGGGGCGGGCTGGGCGGCGGTCGGGGCGGGCTGCACGGCTGGCACGGGCTGCACAGCCGGGGCGGGCTGGACGACGGCCAGCAGGGTGCCGGTCTCGACCTGCCGGCCGGGGGCGGCGAGCAGTTCGACGAGGGTGCCGTCGGCCGGGGCGGCGACGCGGTGCTCCATCTTCATCGCCTCCAGGACCAGCAGCGGCTGCCCCGCGGCGACGGTCTCCCCGACGGCGGCGACGACCCGGACGACGGTGCCGGGCATCGGGGCGAGCAGCGCCCCGGGGTCGGTGCGAACGGCGGGGTCGGGGAAGCGCGGCAGGGCGGTGAGCGCGGTGCCGCCGGCCGGGGTGTCGACGTGCACCCGGTTGCCGTACCGGGCGATCCGGTAGGTGCGCCGGAGCCCGCCCTCGGACAGCACCACCCGGTCCGGCGCGGCCTCCACGAGTTCGACCTCCGGGTGGCCTTCGGCCAGCAGGCCGGTGCGGGTGAGCCGGTAGCGCACGGTCACCTCGGCGCCGTCCTCGGTGTCCGCTTCGGCGCCGCTCTCCGTGCCGCCCTCGGCCCGGTAGCGCCTGAGCTGCGGCTGGGAGGGCAGGTTGCGCCAGCCGGAGGGCAGCGCGCCCCGGCGGCCGGCCGCGTCGGCCAGGGCGGCGGCCAGCGCGGCGCGTTCGACACCCCCGGTGTCCGGGGCGGTGAGGTCGTCCGAGTGCTCGGCCAGGAAGCCGGTGTGCAACTCGGCGGCCAGGAAGGCCGGGTGGCGCAGCGCGCGGACCAGCAGCTCCCGGTTGGTGGCCGGGCCGTGGATCCGGGCGCGGGCGAGCGCGTCGGCGAGCCGGCGGGCGGCGGCCGCGCGGGTGGGCGCCCAGGCGATCACCTTGGCGAGCATCGCGTCGTAGTGCGGGGTGATCTCGCTGCCGGCCTCCACGCCGGCGTCCAGCCGGATCCCGGCGCCGGTGAACTCCTGGTGCGGGACGGTGAGTTCGAGCCGGTGCAGGGTGCCGGTGGCGGGCCGCCAGTCCTGGGCCGGGTCCTCGGCGTATAGCCGGGCCTCGATCGCGTGGCCGCTGGGGGCGGGGGGCTCGGGCGGCAGCCGCTCGCCCTCGGCGACGGCGAGTTGCAGGGCCACCAGGTCCAGGCCGGTGACCGCCTCGGTGACCGGGTGTTCGACCTGGAGGCGGGTGTTCATCTCCAGGAAGTAGAACCGGCCGTCCTCGGCGAGCAGGAACTCGGCGGTGCCGGCGCCCGTGTAGCCGATCGCCCCGGCCGCGTCGCGGGCCGCCGCGTGCAGCGCGGTGCGGACCTCCGCCGGCAGGCCGGGGGCCGGGGCCTCCTCGATCACCTTCTGGTGCCGCCGCTGCAGCGAGCAGTCGCGGTCGCCGACCGCCCAGACGGTGCCGTGGGTGTCGGCCAGCAGTTGGACCTCGACGTGGCGGCCGGCGGGCAGGTAGCGCTCGCAGAACACCTCGTCCGAGCCGAAGGCCTTGGCCGCCTCGGCGCGGGCGGCCGCCAGTTCGCCGGGGAGGTCGGCCAGGCTCCGGACGACCCGCATGCCGCGTCCGCCGCCGCCCGCGGCGGCCTTGACCAGCAGCGGCAGGTCGGCCTCGGTGGGCTCGGTGAGGGCGCCCAGCACCGGCACCCCGGCTTCGGCCATCAGCCGCTTGGCGGCGGTCTTGGAGCCCATCGCGGCGATCGCGGCCGGCGGCGGGCCGACCCAGACCAGGCCGGCGTCCAGCACGGCCCGGGCGAACCCGGCGTTCTCGGACAGGAACCCGTACCCGGGGTGGACGGCGTCGGCCCCGGCGGCCAGCGCGGCCCGGACGATCAGGTCGGCGCGCAGGTAGGTGTCGGCGGGCGAGGCGCCGGGCAGCCGGACGGCGGCGTCGGCCTCGCGCACGTGCGGGGCGCCCGCGTCCGGGTCGGAGTGGACGGCGGTGGTCGCGATGCCGAGCTCCCGGCAGGTGCGGAAGACCCGGCGGGCGATCTCACCCCGGTTGGCGACCAGCAGGTTGGTGATCATGTCTCGGGAGTCCCTTACAGTCGGAAGACGCCGTAGCCGCGCGCGCCCTCGACCGGCGCGTTGTGGATCGCGGACAGGCACAGGCCGAGCACCGTCCGGGTGTCGCGCGGGTCGATGACGCCGTCGTCGTAGAGCCGGCCGGAGAGGAACGCCGGCAGGGACTCGGCCTCGATCTGCTGCTCGACCATCGCCCGGATCGCCGCGTCCGCGTCCTCGTCGTACGGCCGCCCCTTGGCCGCGGCGGACTGCCGGGCGACGATCGACAGCACCCCGGCGAGCTGCTGGGGGCCCATCACCGCGGACTTGGCGCTCGGCCAGGCGAACAGGAAGCGCGGCTCGAAGGCGCGGCCGCACATGCCGTAGTGGCCGGCGCCGTAGGAGGCGCCCATCAGCACGGACAGGTGCGGCACGGTGGAGTTGGCGACGGCGTTGATCATCATCGCGCCGTGCTTGATGATGCCGCCCTGCTCGTAGTCCTTGCCGACCATGTAGCCGGTGGTGTTGTGCAGGAACAGCAGCGGGGTGTTCCGCTGGTTGGCCAGCTGGATGAACTGGGCGGCCTTCTGGGACTCCTGGCTGAACAGCACGCCCTGGGCGTTGGCCAGCACACCCACCGGGTAGCCGTGCAGGCGGGCCCAGCCGGTGGCCAGGCTGGTGCCGTAGAGCGGTTTGAACTCGTCGAAGTCGGAGCCGTCGACGATCCGGGCGATCACCTCGCGCGGGTCGAAGGGCACCTTGAGGTCCCCCGGGACGATGCCGAGCAGCTCCTCCTCGTCGTACCTGGGCGGCTCGGCCAGCGGGTCCGGGTCGGGGCCGGGCTTGCGGTGGTCGAGCCGGGCGACGATCCGGCGGGCGGTCCGCAGCGCGTCCGCCTCGTCCACGGCGAAGTGGTCGGCCAGGCCGGAGACCCGGGCGTGCATCTCGGCGCCGCCCAGCGACTCGTCGTCGGCCTCCTCACCGGTGGCCATCCGCACCAGCGGCGGGCCGCCGAGGAACACCTTGGCGCGCTCCTTGACCAGCACGGTGTGGTCGGACATGCCCGGCACGTAGGCGCCGCCGGCCGTCGAGTTGCCGAACACCACGGCCACGGTGGGGACTCCGGCGGCGGAGAGCCGGGTGAGGTCGCGGAAGAGGGCGCCGCCGGGGATGAAGATCTCCTTCTGGCTGGGCAGGTCGGCGCCGCCGGACTCGACCAGGTTGACCAGCGGGAGGCGGTTGACCAGCGCGATCTCGTTGGCCCGCAGGGCCTTGCGGAGGGTCCAGGGGTTGCTGGCGCCGCCGCGCACCGTCGGGTCGTTGGCGGTGATCACGCACTCCACCCCCTCGATCACGCCGATGCCGGTGACCAGGGCCGCGCCCACCGGGTGGTCGCTCCCCCAGGCGGCCAGCGGGGACAGCTCCAGGAACGGGGAGTCCGGGTCGACCAGCAGCTCGATCCGCTCGCGGGCCAGCAGCTTGCCGCGCCCGCGGTGGCGCTCCACGTACGCGGGGCCGCCGCCGGCCAGTGCCTTGGCGTGCTCGGCGTCGAGCTCGGCGAGCCTGGCGAGCATCGCGGCGCGGTGCTCGGCGTACTCGGGACCGGCCGGGTCGACGCGGGTGGTCAGGGCGGTCACAGCAGGGCCTCCGGGATGTCGAGGTGGCGGGAGCGCAGCCACTCCCCGAGGGCCTTGGCCTGCGGGTCGAAGCGGTGCCGGGCGGCGACGCCCTCGCCGAGCAGGCCGGTGAGGGTGAAGTTGACCGCGCGCAGGTTCGGCAGCAGATACCGGGTGACGGGCAGGTCGGCCGTCTCGGGGAGGAGTTCGCGGAGCCTCTCGACGGTGAGGGTGTGCGCCAGCCAGCGCCAGCCGTCCGCCGAACGGGCCCAGACGCCGAGGTTGGCGTCGCCGCCCTTGTCGCCGCTGCGTGCGCCGGCCACCAGGCCGAGCGGGGCCCGCCGGGTGGGCCCGGCCGCCGGCGGCTCCGGCAACTCGGCTTCCACCGGCTCCGGTTGGGCGGTGGTGACGGGCGCCGGCGGTACGGCGATCCGGCGGCCGTCCGGCAGGACGGCGGTGTGCTCGACGGCCTCGGCGTCGACGTACGCGGCGCTGAACACCCCGTACGGCGCACCCGGCCCGGGCGGGGCGGCGAGGTGGAAGCCGGGGTACCCGGACAGCCCCGACTCCACGGCGGCCCTGCCGAGTTCGCGCCCGACCCGGGCCGGGTCCGGGTCGCGGGCGGCCAGCCGGAGCAGGGCGGAGGCGGCCTCCTCGGTCGGGGCGTCCGGGTGGTCGGTGCGGGCCAGCGTCCAGCGCAGTTCGGCGGGGCGGGCGCCGGGCGGCAGCGCCTGGGCGAACTGCCGCCGCACCAGGGCGGCCTTCGCCTCGATGTCCAGGCCGGTCAGCAGGAACACCACTTCGTTGAGGTGGCCGCCGAGCCGGTTGAGGCCCGCCTTCAGGGTGGGCGGCGGGGCCTCGCCGCGCACGCCGTCGATCCGGACCCGGTCCGGGCCCTCCTCGGTGAGCCGCACGGTGTCCAGCCTGGCCGTGACGTCCGGGCCGAGGTAGTGCGGTCCGCCGGTCTCGTACAGGAGTTGGGCGGTGACGGTGCCGGTGGTGACGGCGCCGCCGGTGCCCGGGTGCTTGGTGATCACACTGGAGCCGTCGGCGTGGAGTTCGGCGAGCGGGAAGCCGGGGCGGGTGACGTCGTGCTCCTGGAAGAAGGCGTAGTTGCCGCCGGTCGCCTGGGCGCCGCACTCCAGGACGTGCCCGGCCACCACCGCGCCGGCCAGGGCGTCCAGGTCCTCGTGGGTCCAGCCGAAGTGGGCGATCCCGGGGCCGACGACCAGCGCCGCGTCCGTCACCCGGCCGGTCACCACCACGTCGGCGCCCGCGGCCAGGCAGGCGGCGACGCCGAACCCGCCGAGGTAGGCATTGGCGGCCAACAAGCCGTCGGGCAGTCCGAGTTCGGCCCGGCGTGGCAGCAGGTCGTCACCCTCGACATGGGCGACGGAGGCCTCCACGCCCAGCCGCCGGGCCAGCGCGCGCAGCTCCTCGGCGAGCCGGGCCGGGTTGAGGCCGCCGGCGTTGACCACGATCTTCACGTCCCGCTCGCGGGCCAGGCCGAGGCACTCCTCCATCTGCCGCAGGAAGGTCCGGGCGTAGCCGAGCGACGGGTCCTTCAAGCGGTCCCGGGCGAGGATCAGCATGGTCAGCTCGGCCAGGTAGTCCCCGGTGAGCACGTCCAGCGGCCCGCCGGTGAGCATCTCCCGCACCGCGGCGAAGCGGTCCCCGTAGAACCCCGAGGCGTTGCCGATCCGCAGTACCGTGCCGTCGCGCGCCAATGCGCCTCCCCTGCCGGTGAGTTGACGGCATCCTCGGACGGGCGCCGCCGGGCAGCAGCGTGGCACCGCCCGAAGAAAAAAGCAATCATGCTTGCTTGTTTTCGGGCATCCGTTTCCCGCCCTCCGGAACGGGAACGGGCGGGACGGCGACCGCCCGGGTGTCCGTGCCCTGACCGCCGACGGCGGCCTGTCGAGTCGCCGTCCCGCTACTCCGCGGCGGGGGTCAGCCCCTGCTCCGCCGCCCAGGTGCGCAGTGCGGCTTCGGCTTCCGCGCGGGACTGGGGGCCTCGGTCGAGGTGGAGTTGCTGGAGGTGGCGGATGGCCGCTCCGATCGTCCGGCCCGGCGGAAGGCCGAGCAGGGCGATGATCTCCCCGCCGTCCAGCGGCACCGGGACGCCGGGCAGCCGCCGGTGGACGGCGCGCTCGGCTGCGGCGCGCTCCCCGCGCTCGCGCTCGGCCCGCTCCCCGGCGTGCCACTCGTCGTAGTCGGCCACGTCGCGGGCCTTCAGCGCGGCCCGACGCCAGTCCTCCTCGTCCCGTCCCCGGCCGAGCCCCACCTCCAGGAACAGGTCGCGGTGGTCCGGCGCGCCGGGGCCGGCCGGCGCCACCCCGAGCCGGGCGAGCGCCGCGTTGATCGGCCACTCCTCCCGCGGACCACTGAACTCCGCGGTGTGCACGGGCCCCCACTCCCGCGCACCGGCCCGCCAGACGGCGGCGGTCTGGTCCCCGTCGCCGCCCCAGAAGTCCGCTTCGACCCGGGCCACCGGCCCGCTCCGCGAGAGCTCACGAAGGATCCGCGGCAGCTCACCGCGGAGCGCGGTGGACAGCGGCAGCAGCCCCAGGCGCTGCCCGAGCGGGGCGACCACCGCCCCCGGCACGCCTTGGGCCCAGCTCCGCAAGCGGTCGAAGTCGCCGATGACGGCGTCGAGTCGGTACGACATCCGCGCACAGTAGCCGCGCTCCCCCGGCGTCGGCCACCCGCCTCCGGCGCCGACGGACGACGGTGGCACCGGGTGGGTCCGCGGATTGCGCCAGGGCGCACACCGGTGCCGCGCCGGACCGGCCGACGCACGTGCTCAGCGGCGGTACGCGGCCGTGGCGGTCTCGACGAAGGAGCGGACCAACGGGTTGGTGTCCCCCGCGTTCCACACCGCCACCACTCGGCTCGGCGCCATGTCGGCCAGCGGCACCAGGGCCACTCGTGCTCGCCACCGGCCGGCTGCAGACGCCCCGGACCACCCTCGACGCGATGAGCCGCTACGCGACCGAGCCCGCCACCGGCCTAGGGTGAAGGGCCCCTCCCGGCGAACCACACCATCGACGGGCCGCCGTGGACCGGCGGCCCATGAACGGGAACCATGAACGCCGTCTACTGGATCGTCGCGGGACCGCTCGCGCTCTTCTACTGCTACGCGGGCACGCTGAAGGCGGTCCGCAGCCGCGATGAACTCCGCCCGATGATGGCCTGGGTCGACCGCCTGCCCCTGCCCGCCCTCAGAGCCCTGGGGACGGTCGAGATACTCGGCGCGACCGGCCTGCTCCTGCCACCGCTGACCGGCGTCGTCCCCTCCCTGGCACCGGCCGCGGCCATCGGCTTCGTCCTCCTGCAGATCGGCGCGATCACCGTCCACCTCACGGGCGGAGACCGCCGGATCGCACTCAACGCCGGGCTCACCGTCACGGCGGCCGCGGCCGTCTGGCCGGCCACCGGGCCGTGACCGGGCACGGCCCTCGGCCGGTTGGCGCGGCGGCGGGGTCGGCCCCTGACCTGCGGCGAGATCCGATGCCTCTCCCCACCCAGCGGGCGGCCGGGTCAGGTCGGGTGGACGAGGCGGGACTCGTAGGCGAAGACCACGGCCTGGATGCGGTCGCGGAGTTCGAGCTTCTGCAGGACGCGGCCGAGGTGGGACTTGACGGTGGCCTCCGCGAGGTGCAGGGTGGCCGCGATCTCGGTGTTGGACAGGCCGCGGCCGACCTGGACGAGCACCTCGCGTTCGCGGGGGGTGAGCCGTCGCAGGCGCTCGTCGCGGGCGGTGTCGCGGGCGGTGTCCCGGCTGCCGGGGAGGTGAGGGCGGAAGTTCTCCAGGAGGAGGCGGGTGATCCGCGGGGAGACCACCGCGTCGCCGGCGGCCACGCTGCGGATCGCGGTGAGCAGTTCCTCAGGCCTGGTGTTCTTCAGCAGGAAGCCCGAGGCTCCGGCGTCGAGTCCGGCGAAGGCGTACTCGTCGAGGTCGAAGGTGGTGAGGATCAGCACCCTGCTCTGCGGGGAGGCCCGCACCAGCCGCCTGGTCGCCTCGATCCCGTCGGTGCCGGGCATCCGGACGTCCATGAGGACGACGTCGGGCCGCAGTTCCCGGGCGAGGCGGACGGCCTCGGCGCCGTCCGCGGCCTCGCCGACCGGGGCCATGTCGGGCTGGGCCTCCAGGACGGTGCCGAAGGCCATCCGGAGCAGCGCCTCGTCGTCGGCGATCAGGATGCGGATCGTCATGCGGGCGCCTCCGTGCCGCCGCCGAGGTCGAGGCGGGTCCGGACGCCCCAGCCGCCGTCCGGCAGCGGTCCGGCCCGCAACGTCCCCCCGTAGGCGGCGGCGCGCTCGCGCATGCCGGGGATGCCGTGGCCGGCGGGAGTGGCGCCGGAGGACGGCGGGCACGGGCCGCTGTCGGTGACGTCGACGGTGACGTCCACGGCCGAGCACCGCACCCGGACGTTCGCCCGGGTGCCGGGGGGTGTGTGCTTGAAAGCGTTGGTCAAGGCTTCCTGTACCAGGCGGTAGACGGTCAGTTGGGCGGTGGCGGGGACGTGGGTGTGGCTGCCGTGGACCTCCAGCCGGGTCGGCAGCCCGGCGGCGCACATCTGGTCGGCCAGGGCCCGCAGTTGGGCGATGCCGGGCAGCGGGTGGCGCTCCACGTCCGGTTCGGCGTCCGGTTCGTCGGTGCGCAGCAGGCCCAGGGAGCGCCGCATGTCGGTCAGGGCCTGTCGGCCGGTCTCGGAGATCTGGAGCATCGCGGCGGTCGCCTTCTCGGGCGACCGGTGCTGCGCGTAGACGGCGGCGTCGGTGAGCGCGACCATGACGGACAGGTTGTGGGTGACGATGTCGTGCATCTCGCGGGTGATGCGGGCCCGCTCCTCGGCGACGGCCAGCCGCGCCTGCTGTTCCTGCTGCTGCTCCAGGCGGGCGGCCCGTTCCTCCACGGCCGCGAGGTAGGCACGCGTGGTCCGCACGTTCACGCCGAGGACGGCGGCGGCGACGGCCATCGCGCTCGCCGCGACGAAGGGGGTGAGGAACGCGCCGTCCGCCGTCCAGCGCAGGCAGGCCAGCAGGGCGCCCGCCTCCACGACGGCACCGGCGACCAGGGTGGCGCGCCGCCCCGCGTTCGCGGCCACCGTGTAGAGCGCCACCAACAGGGCGATGTCCGCGGGCAGTTGGACGTCCATCAGCCACTGGACGAAGGCCACGGCCGCAACGGTGCCGAACACGGTGAGCGGCGCCCGGCGCCGCCACACCAGGGGCAGCGCGAGCGCGGCCGTGAAGCCGGCGGCCTCCGGCAGGTCCTGCGGCCCGCGCGTGGTCGCGATGTTGAGGACGAGCAGCGCGGGCAGCAGCGAGTCCCACACGGTGGGCGGCAGCCGGGAGCCCCGGCGCCGGGCGGCGCTCAGCGCTCGCGCCGCCCAAGCGGAGGACGCGGCGCCCGGGTCGGCGTACTCCGCCGGCCGTACGGCCGCCCACGCCCGGAGCACCCGGCCCGGCACCCTGTCCCGCCGCCGCACCGGACTGGCACCGCCGGTGCCCGCTGCCGCCTCGGTCATCGCACGTCCCTGTCGATCCGGCGTCATGGCGGCCCGGTCGGGCCCGCCTCCGCGTACCGCGGCCCTGCCACCGTAGGGCCGCGCGCAGGCGGAGCGCATGAGTCCACCGTCGGAGGGCGGCGGTCCGGAGTACGACCGCAGGAGGAGTCCCACCACCTCCCGGGGTCGCAGAAGGACCGCTGATCAGGCGTGCCGGACTGCGACTCCGGTCGCACGGGCGACGCTTCCGGGTGCGGCCGCGGTCGGCGGGGGACGTGCCGCCGGTTGCGGCTCCGGTCGCACGCGGTGGCGACCCGGGATCGATGTGGCGGCGCGCACCGCGCGCCGACGATGGCCGGGTGACCGACATCATCACGGGACCGCAGATGTCCCCCCTGGAAATCCTCGCCCTGCTGGCAGCCCTCGCACTGGTCGTGGCGCGCTGGCTTCCGCCCGCCGCCCGGCCGCCCGTCACCGTCGCGGCGGGACCGGTCTTCGCGCTGTCCGCGGCAGCACTGGGTGTGTCGGGGCTCCGCTGGCAGCTGCTGCCGGTCCTGGCGGGTGGCGCCCTGGCGCTGCCGTTCGCCGTCTCCCCGCTGCTGCGCCGGCGTGCCGGCCGACCGGTCAGGCGGGCCCGCTGGTGGGTGGCGCTGCCGGGTTCGCTCGTCTGCGCCGCCCTGACCGCCACGGGCCCGGCGGCCGCCTGGGCCTTCCCCGTCCCCGTCCTCCCCGAGCCGACCGGCCGCTTCGCGGTCGGCACCCGGGTGGTGCAGTGGACCGACCCGGAGCGCCCCGAGACCGCCACGCCCGAACCCGGTGACCGGCGCACGGTCGTGGTCCAGCTCTGGTACCCCGCGCAACGCAGCCCCGCGGGTGCGCAGCGGGCCCGGTACCTCGGCCGTACGGAGCAGGAGGCGCGGACCGTCGCCGGCGCCCTCGCCCGCTACTCCGGCCTCCCCGGCTTCCTGGTCGACGGGGTTCCGCGCGCCCACGGCCACGCGGTGGTCGACGCCCCGGTGGCCGGCGACGGCGGACGGTTCCCGGTCGTGCTGTTCTCCCCCGGACTGGGCGGCGTGCGCACCCAGAACACCGCCTGGGCGGAGGAGCTGGCCAGTCACGGCTACGTGGTCGCCGCGCTCGACCACCCGTACGACTCCGCCGCCGTCGTGCTCGCCGACGGCCGGACGGTCGGCACCGCGCTCGCCGCCACCGGCGACGACGCCGAGGACGACCGGCGGGCCGCCGAGACGACCGGGATCCGGGCCGCGGACCTCGGCTTCGTCCTCACCCAGCTGGGACGGCTGGACCGGGGCGAGATCGACGGCCCGCTGGCCGGACGGCTGGACACCGGCCGGGCCGCGGCGACCGGCCACTCGCTGGGCGGCGCCGCCGCCCTGCAGGCAGCCCGCCAGGACCGCCGGTTCGCCGCCGTCATCGACCTGGACGGCTACCCCCGCGACCCCGAGCCGCTCCCCTTCCACCAGCCGGCGCTGGCGCTCACCCAGGCCCTCGGCCCGACGACCGACCCGCGGTACCTCCCGCGCCTCAACGAGGTCCTCGGGCGCAGCACCGCGACGGGCTACCGGCTCACCGTCCCCGGTGCCGCCCACCTCACCTTCACGGACGCGCCCCTGTACCTGCCGCCGGTGCCCTCGCTGGTCGGCTCCCTGGGCCGCACCCGGGGTCCGCACATCGTCGCCGCGACCACGCTCGCCTTCCTGGACGCCACCCTGCGGCAGGAACCCGGCGACCTGGCCGGCGCGCTGTCGGCCTACGGCGACCTCACCGTCCACCGCCCGGGCACCGGCGGCTGACCGGCCGAACCACCAGGGCCGACCCACCAAGGGCCGACCGCCCCCGACGCCGCCCGCCCGGGCACCGACGCCGCCCGCCCGGGCCCTGACGCCACCTGCCCGGGCCCTGACGCCACCTGCCCGAACCGCGACAGCCGCCCGCCCGAACCACGTGAGCCGACGCCCGGTCAGGGCCGTCGGCTCACGCCTGCCCCAGCGGGACCCGTACGGAGTCCCACGCCATCCCCGCGACGGTCCGCGGCGACTGGGTGGTCGTCAACCCGACCCACCCCGGCGACCCCTCCTTCCTCCTCGGCCACAACGTGCCGGGCCTGTTCCAGCAGCGCGTCCTGATCGGCGCCTCGGCCGTCCGCGGCGGCCTGGTCTCCCACCTGCCCGAGGACCTCCCCGCCGCCCGCGCCACCCTGGTCGAGCCGTACGCCGTCGTCCGCTACGCCCTCTCCTGCCTGGCCGCCTCGGCCCCCGACACCCTCGTCGTGCACGGGGACGGCCTGACCGGCAACCTCGCCGCCCTGCTCGCGCCCCGCTTCCTCCTCCCGACGGTCCGGGTCGTGGTGGTCCACCGCGGCGAGGCCGGTCTGCGCTGGACCCGGGCCCACCTGCCGCACGCGGTGGGCGTCCTGGACACCGAGCCGCTCGACCGGCACGCCGGCGGCGCCGTCGCGCTCCTGGTCACCATCCATCGCGGCGGCACCGTCCCCGCCGTCGAGGCCGCCCTCGGCTCGCTCGTCGTCCGCCTGGTCATCGACCTGGGCGGCGCCCCGGCCCGTCCGGGCGCCGGGCTGCGGTAGCCGGGCCCCCGCCGCCTCCGGTCGGGCCGGACGCCGGCCGGATGCCGCGCAGTTGCCGGTCGGCGTGCCCGGAACACCCGGACCGGCAACTGCGCGGAACCACAGGACGTAGGTGGGACACGGCCATTGACCCGGAGTCAGCGGTTCGGAAAGGATGCGCGACCATGACTACGCGCGTAAACCTCCTGTCAGGACGGCTGATCGCCTCCCTGCGGTGGGCGGCCCTGCTGTCGGTCCTGGTGTCGGTCGGAGTGTTCTTCGTCGGCGCCGGAGCGGCCCAGGCCGCGCCCGCCTGCGGGGTGCTCTCCACCGGCGGGGCGGCGCAGGCGGACGCCGCCGTCCGCTCGGCCTGCGGGCTGATCGGCACCCCGTACTCGTGGGGCGGCGGCCACGGCTCGCAGCCCGGCCCGACCTACGGCCTCTGCGACCCCGCCAACGGCGCGCCGAACGACTGCCACGTCCGCGGTCTGGACTGCTCCGGCATGGTCCGCTACGCCTACGACCTGGCGGTCGGCGAGGACGTCGTCAACGGCACCACCCGGACCCAGTGGCCGACCTCCCGCGCGGTCGCCCGCTACTACCGGGCGGACGGCACCGCACCGCTGCTCCCCGGCGACCTGGTGTTCTTCGGCAACACCGCCTCCACCATCCACCACGTCGCGATGTACCTCGGGCAGGGCTGGATCGTCGAGGCCCCCTACTCCGGCGGCCACGTCCAGGTGGCGGCGCTCTCCTCGCACGGCGACTACTACGGCGCCATCCGGCTGTACGGGCCCGGCAGCACGACCCCGCCCACCACGCCCCCGTCGAACAGCGGCCAGTACTGGGTGGACACCCTCGCCGACGCGCCGGTGTACGGCTCCCCGACCTCCACCACCAGCACCGGGACGCTGTACCAAGGCACGAACTACGTCTTCTGCAAGGCCTGGGGCCGCGAGGTCTCCAACGGCGGCGCCTACAACCACTGGTGGCTGAAGACGGACCCGGACGTGGGCCCCGGCGGCCAGTGGGTGTCGGCCTTCTACCTGTCCCGCTGGGGCAACGACGTGGCTAAGGACAACAACGGCACCACCATCCCCACCTGCGCGGGCGGCGGCACCCCGCCCGCCACCGGCAAGTACTGGGTGGACACCTTCGCGAGCGCGAGCGTCTACGCCTCGCCGACCTCCACCAACGCCACCGGCACGCTGAACCAGGGCACGAACTACGTGTACTGCAAGGCCTGGGGCCGCGAGGTCTCCAACGGCGACGCCTACAACCACTGGTGGCTGAGGACGGACCCGGACGCCGGCCCGGCCGGCCAGTGGGTGTCGGCCTTCTACCTGTCCCGCTGGGGCAACGACACGGCCAGGGACAACAACGGCACCACCATCCCCGACTGCTAGGGCGTGTCTGACAATTGGCGTCGGATCAGCGAGCGGCGTTGGGGTGCGTGCATCGCAAGGCGGAGGAGGGAGCCACTGCGGAGCATTGGCGACCGACGACAACGCGGCGAGGTGCGTGCCCCGGCGTCGCGTGCCCGGCGGGAATTGTCAGACACGCCCTCTCGCGTGTCCGCCGGGACGAGGCCCGGCTCCCGGGCCGTGGCCTCGTCGCCGGTGGGGGTCGCCGGGCGAGTCGGGGCTGCGCGGGACCGGTGGCCGACGCGGGACCGGGTCAGCCCCAGAACTCCCGCAGGGCGGCGTTGACGGCGGCGGGCTCCTGGGTGTGCGGGTAGTACCCGGGCACCCGGAGGAGCCGGCCCGCGAGGGACTCCGTGAGGGACTCGGCCACGGCCATCAGGGGGAGCCCCACGTGCTCGCGGTACGCGGCGGGCGCGCCCTCCCAGGTCCCGCAGATCACCAGGACCGGCAGGGCGGCCCCCCGGATCGCCTCCAGCGGGATCTCCGCCTCCCAAACAGGCCGCTCGCCCATGGACGTGGCCACGGCGCGGAGCCGGCGCTCCGTGGGCTCGGGCATCTCCATCCCCAGCCCCTCGGTGGACGCACGCAGGTACTGCTCCGGCGTGACGTCGTCCGGGATGCCCGGGGCGCCCTCGCGCACCCGGTCGAGGAGGGCGGCGACGACCGGATGGTGCGCGGCGGCGGTGAAGGCGGAGGGCTGGACGAGGGCGAGCGAGCGGACGAGGTCGGGCCGGCGCGCGGCGGCGAGGAGCACGGCGACGGCGCCGTTCCCGTGCCCCACCAGGTGGGCGCCGCCGGGCCCCGCGGCCCGGGCCCCGCCTTCGAGGACCTCCACGACGTCCTCGGCGTCGACCTCGAAGTCGCTGCGCGCGGTGTCCGGGCTGTCGCCGTAGCCCCGGCGGTCCACCAGGAGGAGCCGCCGGCCGTCCGCGAGGGGCCGCTGCCCGGCGAACCCGTACGCGGGGTCGCTGCCCCAGCTGAAGATGTTGTGGACGAAGAGGGCGGGGGCGTCCGGGTCCACCGAGGTCGCCGGGCCCGCCGGGGCCCGGTCCGCTCCGGCCCGATCGCGGTCGTCCCACACGGTCACGTGCACGGCCACAGGTCATCCTCCCCGGCTCCGAGGGACGTCAACTCCCCTGAGAATAACGGATCGTCGCGGATCGACCCGGTCCAGCCGCCCGGCCGACGACCCCGGCCGACGGCCCCGACCAGCACGGTCGCGTCCATGCCGTGACGATCACCGCCCCCAGGGCGGCCGGGCGGACCGATCAGGATTCGAGAAGCGCCCCGCCGGGGTGCGCGCCTAGCGTTGCAGTCATGAACGAGATCACCATTCACTGGACCTTCCTCCCGCACACCGACCCCGAGGCCTCCCTCGCCTTCTACCGCGACCTGCTCGGCTTCGAGGTGCGCAGCGACGTCGGCGGCGGCGCGATGCGCTGGATCACCGTCGGCCCCGTCGGCCAGCCCGACGTCTCCCTGGTGCTGGAGCCGGCCTCCGCCGCCCCGGGCCGCACCGAGGAGGAGCAGCGGACCGTCACCGAGATGATGGCCAAGGGCACCTACGCCCGGCTCGTCCTGGGCACCACCGACCTGGACGGCGTCTTCGACCGGCTGAAGTCCGGCGGCGCCGAGCTGGTCCAGGAGCCGACGAAGCAGCCGTACGGCGTCCGCGACTGCGCGTTCCGCGACCCGGCGGGCAACATGGTCCGCTTCAACGAGCTGGGCTGAGCCGGGCCCGGCCCGGGCCGCACCGCGCCGAGCCGCCGGGCAGCGCGCCCGCCCCGCCGTCGCCCCCACCCTCGCCCTCCCTCCCGCCGTCGGCCGTACTCGAATCCTGTTCGATCCCGGCCGGATCGATGGTTGGATCGGGGGGTCCGAGCACACCGACGGCGGCCGCGGGGCGGGCCCGCCCGGCCCCCTCCACCCAGACCGCCGAGAGCCAGGGAGCGAAGAGAACGATGCCCAAGCGGACGGACGCGCAGCCGCACGTCGCCGACAGCCACGACCTGATCCGCGTGCACGGCGCCCGCGAGAACAACCTCAAGGACGTCAGCGTCGACATCCCCAAGCGCCGGCTGACGGTGTTCACCGGGGTGTCCGGCTCGGGCAAGAGCTCGCTGGTCTTCGACACCGTCGCCGCCGAGTCCCAGCGGCTGATCAACGAGACCTACAGCGCCTTCGTCCAGGGCTTCATGCCCACCCTGGCCCGTCCCGAGGTGGACGTCCTGGAGGGCCTGACCACGGCGATCATCGTCGACCAGCAGCGGATGGGCGCCGACCCGCGCTCCACCGTCGGCACCGCCACCGACGCCAACGCGATGCTGCGCATCCTGTTCAGCCGCCTGGGCACCCCGCACATCGGCTCCCCCAAGGCCTTCTCCTTCAACGTCCCCTCGATCAGCGGCGCCGGCGCCGTCACCGTCGAGCGCGCCGGCCGGACGGTCAAGGAACGGCGCAGCTTCAGCATCACCGGCGGCATGTGCCCGCGCTGCGAGGGCCGCGGCACCGTCTCGGACATCGACCTCACCCAGCTGTTCGACGACGGCAAGTCGATCTCCGAGGGCGCGATCACCATCCCGGGCTGGAAGACGGACAGCTGGTGGACGGTCGGCGTCTACGCCAACTCGGGCTTCCTCGACCCGGACAAGCCGATCCGCGAGTACACCGAGCAGGAGCTGCGGGACTTCCTGTACCGGGAGCCGACCAAGGTCAAGGTCAACGGCGTCAACCTCACCTACGAGGGCCTCGTCCCCAAGATCCAGAAGTCCATGCTCGCCAAGGACAAGGAGGCGCTGCAGCCGCACATCCGGGCCTTCGTGGAGCGGGCCGTGACCTTCACCGCCTGCCCCGACTGCGGGGGCACCCGGCTCAGCGAGGCCGCCCGCTCCTCCAGGATCGCCGGGATCAGCATCGCCGACGCCTGCGCGATGCAGATCAGCGACCTCGCCGACTGGGTCCGCGGCCTGGACGAGCCCTCGGTGGCGCCGTTGCTCGGCACGCTCCGGCAGGCCCTCGACTCCTTCGTGGAGATCGGCCTCGGCTACCTCTCCCTCGACCGCCCCTCCGGCACCCTCTCCGGCGGCGAGGCGCAGCGGGTCAAGATGATCCGCCACCTCGGCTCCTCGCTCACCGACACCACCTACGTCTTCGACGAGCCCACCACCGGCCTGCACCCGCACGACATCGACCGGATGAACCGGCTGCTGCTGCGCCTACGGGACAAGGGCAACACGGTGCTGGTGGTGGAGCACAAGCCGCAGACCATCGCGATCGCCGACCACGTGGTCGACCTCGGCCCCGGGGCCGGTACGGCGGGCGGCACGGTCTGCTACGAGGGCGACGTGGCGGGGCTGCGCACCAGCGGCACGGTGACCGGCCGCCACCTGTCCGACCGGACGCCGCTGCGGGCGACCGTGCGCAAGCCCACCGGCGCGCTGGAGATCCGCGGCGCGAGCACCCACAACCTGCGGGACGTGGACGTGGACGTCCCGCTCGGGGTGCTCACCGTGGTGACCGGCGTGGCGGGCTCCGGCAAGAGCTCGCTGATCCACGGCTCGATCCGCGCCGAGGAGGGCGTGGTCTCCGTCGACCAGGGCGCGATCAAGGGCTCCCGGCGCAGCAACCCGGCCACCTACACCGGGCTGCTGGAGCCGATCCGCAAGGCCTTCGCCAAGGCCAACGGCGTGAAGCCGGCCCTGTTCAGCGCGAACTCCGAGGGCGCCTGCCCGACCTGCAACGGCGCGGGGGTGGTCTACACCGACCTGGCGATGATGGCCGGGGTGGCCACCACCTGCGAGGACTGCGAGGGCAAGCGCTACCAGCCGGCGGTGCTGGATTACCACCTGGGCGGGCGGGACATCGCCGAGGTGCTGGCGATGCCGGTGACGGAGGCGGAGGAGTTCTTCGGCTCGGGCGAGGCGAAGCTCCCGGCCGCGCACCGCATCCTGGAGCGGCTCGCCGACGTCGGGCTCGGCTACGTGAGCCTCGGCCAGCCGCTCACCACGCTCTCCGGCGGCGAGCGGCAGCGGCTCAAGCTGGCCACCCACATGGCGGACAAGGGCGGGGTGTACGTGCTGGACGAGCCGACCACCGGCCTGCACCTGGCGGACGTCGAGCAGCTGCTCGGGCTGCTGGACCGGCTGGTGGAGTCCGGCAAGTCGGTGATCGTGATCGAGCACCACCCGGCGGTGATGGCGCACGCCGACTGGATCATCGACCTCGGACCGGGCGCCGGCCACGACGGCGGGCGGGTGGTCTTCGAGGGCACCCCGGCCGAGCTGGTCGCCGCCCGGTCCACGCTGACCGGCGAGGCGCTGGCCCAGTACCTGGGCTGAGCCGTACCTCCGCTGATCCGTGCCCGGGCCGGGCCGCCGTGCCCGGGCCGGGCCGCCGTGCCCGGGCCCGGGCCGCCGCGCGCTGGTCAGCCCAGCGGCAGGGCCATCTCCAGGATCCGCGCCGAGGCGTCCAGCACGTACGGCGTCGACTCCCCCGTGTAGGCGAACCCGCGCCGCCGGTAGAACGCGGCGGCGCGGGGGTTCGCCTCGTGCACCCCGAGCAGCATCCGCCCGGCGCCCCGGACCCGCGCCCAGGCGAGCACCGCGTCCAGCAGGCCGTCGGCGACGCCGCGCCCGCGGCCGCGGTGCGCCGGGTCCACCCAGACGCCGATCAGGTCGAGCGCGCGGGCCTGCGTCCGGTTCGGGGCGGACAGCATGGTGCCGACCCACTCCCCCGCGGCGTCCACCGCGACCAGCCCGAGCCGGTCGGGTTCGTTGAGCCAGTCGCAGCGGGCCCGCCACTCGCCCTCGCCGTGCCGGCCGGCGGCCTCGTGGGTCTCGCCGAACGCCAGGGGCGTGTCGAGGAGTTGGGCCAGCCGCACGGCCCGCAGGCGCTGCCAGTCGGCCCGCCCGATCCGCTCGACCCGGTACTCCGTCGGCATCGACATCGGCTCCGCTCCCCGTCACACGGCACTGCCTCCGCCGCCGGCGGTCACCGGTGGCGGAGGCAGGATAGCCGTGGCCGGTACTACGGCTTGATGCGGACCACCTGCGGGTCGTGGTCGCTGGCCTGCTGGGCGAACTCGGCGTTGATGTGCACCACGTCGTACTTGGCGTAGCCGACCTCGGGGCTGACCAGGATGTGGTCCAGCACCTGCGAGTTGCCCTGGAAGACGTACGAGTACTGCTCGGTCTCCGGCAGCTCGTTCACCAGGTCGCGCAGCACGCCGTCCTTGGTGAGCGCGGCGAGCGCGGGCGAGAACTGGTAGTCGTTGAAGTCGCCGAGGGAGACGACCTTGGCCTCCTTGTCGGCGGCCAGCAGCCCGGCGACGAAGGCCTGTTCGACGGTGGCCTGCCTGGTCCGCTGCACCTCGGAGCCGCGGGTCGGCTGCTGGAACCGGCTGTCGATGCCCTGGTCGCCGCCCTTGCTGTTGAAGTGGTTGGCGATCACGAAGACCTTCTTGCCGCGGAAGGAGAACTGGCCGACCAGCGGCTTGCGGCTGTTGGTCCAGGCCTCGTCGTTCGGCTCGATCCGGCCGGGCGAGGCGGTCAGCGCGGCGTCCGCGCCGGTGCCGGTCACGCCGACGGCGGTGGTGGCGGTGCCGCCGGGGATGTCGGTGAAGGACACCCGCTGCGGGTTGAACAGGAAGACCTGGCGGATGTTGCCGCCGGGCTCGCCGCCGTCCTTGCCGTCCTGCGGGTCGATCGAGCGCCAGTCGTAGGACGGGCCGCCGGCCGCCCTGATCGCGGCGGTGAACTTGGCGACGGTCTGGCTCGCGCCCACCGTGCCGTCGTTCTTGGCGCCGTTGTCGTCCTGGATCTCCTCCAGGGCGATGATGTCGGGCGAGCGCAGGTTGGTGACGACGCCCTGGGCCAGCTCGGCGAACTTGGCGTCCGGGTTGCCCGGGGCCAGGTTCTCCACGTTGTAGGTGGCGAGGGTGAGTTCGCGGTCGCCGGGCTGGGCGGTGACCTCGCGCTGGAGGTGGTTGTCCTTCAGCGTGCCCATGGTGCCGGCGACCAGGGTGTAGCCGCCGAAGTTGTTGTAGTCCAGCGGGCCGCTGGTGGTGCCGGTCAGCTCGTCGCCGACGTTGGCCACCGGGAAGGGCTGCTGGGAGACCGCGGCCTGCTGCTGGACCATCAGGCGGCCGACGTTGGGCTCGCGGTAGGACTCGTACAGCACGCCGCCGCGCTTGCTGCGCTGGTCCTGGCGGTCGGCGGCGACCCACAGCTCGTTGTACTTGTCGGTGGCCTGGATCACCCGGACGTCCTTGACCTGGACGAGCATGCCCTCCAGGGACTCGTAGAAGTCCAGGGTGTACTTCTCCGGGCGGAGCCCGACGCCGTCGATGGAGCCGTCCGCGCCGGCCGCCGGGCTGTAGGTGCCGGGGATGTTGCGGGTGTCCACGACCACCGGGGCGGGCAGCGGGTTGCCGGCCGACAGGACGGTGACGCCCGGGGCGGAGATCTCGGTGAGGGACTGCGAGCCGCCGTTGAAGTTCGGGTAGTACTCGGTGACTTTGCCGCTCACCAGCACCGAGTCGCCGACCTTCACGGTCGGGTTGCCGCCGGTGAAGACGAAGACGCCCTCGCTGGTGGCCGGGTCGGCGTCCGGGTTCGGGTCCTGGATCCAGAAGCCCTTGGAACTGCCGTACGCGCGCACGCCGGTGACGATGCCGGGCACGCCGGTGACGGGCTTGCCGGCCTGCGGGGATATCCGGGTGCCGCCCTGGACGTCGTGGATCCGCAGCGGGCCGGCCTCGGTCGGGGCGGGGGTCGCGGGGGCGGCGGCGTTCGCCACCGGCAGTGGGACGAGCACCAGCGAGGCGGCCAGCGAGGCCGGGATCAGGGCGGCGCGCAGCAGGGCTCTGCGGGGGCGGGGAGCGGGGGCGGTGGTCACCGGGCAGGACTCCTAGCTCCGCCGTGCGGCACGGTCGTGGCACGGCGGTCCGGGCGGAGGCGCGCTTCGGGCGCGGCTACTCGCGTGGGGAAGAAGCGGGGGAACGAACACCCGCCCCCCGCGGCGCCCCTCAAGATACGCGCGTAGAAAACGCCCCGACAAGACCTCTCCGGTGAACTGTCGGTTCCACCGGGGTGACGTGACTCACGGTCAGTCCGGGCTGCTCACAGCCCGCCCCGGCGGACTCCCAGGAGGCCTCGATCCGCTCCACGACCAGCTCGCACAGCTCGTGGGTGCGCAGCGCGTCGTGGGCGTCCAGGGTCTGCCCGGCCCGGACGGCCGCCAGGAAGGCCAGCACGCACTGCTCGATGCCGCGCTGCCGGGCCACCGGCACCCAGTCGCCGCGGCGCCGGACGGTCGGCTGGCCGCGGTGGTCGATCACCTCGGCCAGGTTGCGCACCTCGCGCTTGGAGTCGCCGCCGGAGACCTCCAGCACCTCCTCGGTGGAGCCGGACAGCCGGTTCATGATGCCCAGCGCGGTGAACCCGGCCCCGCCGAGGGTGAGCACCACGTGCTCGACCAGCCCGTCCCGGGTGCGGGCCCGGACGTCCACGTGCTCGATCTCGCCGGGGGCCAGGAAGCGCAGCAGGTCCACGACGTGGATGAAGTCGTCGTACACCAGGGTGCGGGCGGTCTCGGGCAGGCCCTCGCGGTTCTTCTGGAGCACGATCAGGTCGCGCGGGCGCTCCTTGGCCTGGGCGTAGCCGGGCGCGTGGCGGCGGTTGAAGCCGACCATCAGGGAGCGGCCGGTGCGGTCGGCGAGGTCGACCAGCCGGCGGGCGCCATCCAGGGTGTAGTCGAGCGGCTTGTCGACGTAGACGTCCACCCCGGCGGTGAGCAGCTGCTCGACGATCGGGACGTGCTGGTCGGTGGCGGCGTGCACGAAGGCGGCGCGGATGCCGCCGGCGATCAGCGCGCCGAGGTCGGTGAAGCGGTGCTCGGGGGCGATCCGGTGGGCCTCGCCGAGCCGGTCCAGCTTGGCCGCGTCGCGGGTCATCAGCCGCAGGTCGAGCCCGGGCAGTGCGGTGAGCACCGGCAGGTAGGCCTTCTGCGCGATGTCGCCGAGGCCGATCACCCCGACCGGGAGCCGGGTGTCGGGTGCGGCTGTCGAACTCATGGGGACTCCTGTGGTGCGCGGTCGTCGGCCGCCTCCACCCTATGCGTCGCCGATCCCGCCCGATGCGTCCGGCCGGGCGGCCAGCAGGGTCTCGGCGATGCCGCGGGCCCGCAGGGCGGCGTCCGGGGTGCCCTCGCGCAGGGCGGTGACGATGGCGCCGTCCATCAGGAGGGCGAACTGCCGTGCCCGCTCGGCGGGTTCGGGGATGTCGGCGTCCCGCATGAGCTGCTCGACCAGCTCGATGACGCGCCGTTTGTGGAGCGCCGCCATCTCGCGGGCCGGGCTGGCGCGGTCGGAGATCTCGGTCATCGTGTTGATGGCCACGCAGCCGCGGTAGTCCTGGGCCGCGAAGCGTTCGGCCAGCGCGTCGAAGACGGTCAGCGGGTGGCCGCCGTGGGCCGCGACCCGCTCGGAGAGCCAGGCGCGCCACCGCTGGTCGCGGCCTTCCAGGACGGCCGTCACCAGCGCCTCCTTGCCGGCGAAGTGCCGGTAGAAGGAGGCCCGGCCCACGCCGGACTCGGAGAGGATGCGCTCCACGCCGACCGCGTGGATCCCGTGGGCGTAGAAGAGGGACTCCGCCGTGCTCAGCAGGCGCGCCCGTGCGTTGACTGCCATGCCACCGATCCTAACCGCCCTTGACGCCAAACGGCACCGATCGGTACCGTTTTCGAGTCGGAACCGATCGGTACCGCCGGACCACCCCTCGACACCGGGTGCCGGCGGCCGGGCACCGGACCGACCCCGAGGACCTGCGGCTGCCCGGCCGCCCGGGCCGGGACGCCACGCCAGCTGCACACGGCGCGGCCGCCCGACCCGGGACGCCGAGCAGCCGCACAGCCTTTTCCGGGCCTCTTCCGGGCAGCGCCGCTCCCGCTCCGGGCCCGTTAGGAGCCTGCGGCCGCCTCGGCGAGGGAGTCCAGGACCGGCCGGATCAGCGGATGCCCGTCGGCGCCCGCCCGGACGGCGGCGAAGACCCGGCGGGTGGCCAGCTCGCTGTCCACCGGGCGCACCGCGACCGCGCCGAGGTCGACGCCGCGCAGCGCCGAGCGCGGCACCAGCGCCACCCCCAGGCCCGCCGAGGCGAGCGCCACCACGGCGCGGAAGTCGTCCGAGGAGTGCAGCAGCCGGGGCTGGAACCCGGCGTGCTCGCAGGCCAGCAGCACCACGTCGTGGCAGGGGTTGCCCGGGTACGGCCCGATCCACGGCTCGTCGGCCAGCGCGGCGACGGCCAGCGGGCCGGCCTCCCCGGCCAGCCGGTGGCCGAGCGGCAGCACGGCCTCGAAGGGCTCGGCGTACAGCGGCACCCGGGTCAGCCGGGCGTCGTCGGCGCGCGGGGCGCCCCGGTACTCGACGGCCACCGCGAGGTCGGCGCGGCCGTCCAGCACCATCGGCAGGCTGGCGTCGCCCTCGGCGTCCAGCACCTTGAGCCGCACCCCGGGCGCGCGCCCGGCGAGCAGGCCGACGGCGGGGGCGAGCACGGAGGCGATGGCGGTCGCGAAGGAGGCGACGGTGACCTCCCCGGAGACGCCCGCGCTGTACGCGGCGAGGTCGGCCTCGGCGCGCTCCAGCTGGGCGAGCACCACGTCGGCGTGGCCGAGCAGGATCTCCCCGGCGGCGGTCAGCCGTACGCCCCGGCCCTCCCGGGCGAGCAGGTGGTGGCCGGTCTCCTGCTCCAGGGCGGCCAGCTGCTGGGAGACGGCGGAGGGGGTCAGGTAGAGGGCGGCCGCCGCGGCGGTCACGGTGCGGTGGTCCGCCACGGCCCGCAGGGTCCGCAGCCGTCGTGCGTCGATCACGGATCAATTCTGCCAGCGCGGCGCGGTGCGGCGGACCGGCCGCAGCGCGGGCCCGGCCCCACCGGAGCGGCGGTTTCGGCCGCGGGCACCGCCGGTGGCGCATTTCCGGACGAGATCGCCTCCGCTCGTTGACCGCCCGCCCGGCCCGGCGCTTGGCTCGTACCGACCGGGCCGCGGGGGCCGTGGGCCCGGCACCGTCACCAGGGGAGGACGATCCATGACGCACCCACCCACCCGACGCCGGCTCGCCCGCACCGCCGCCGTGCTGGCGGCCACCGCCGTGGCGGCCGTCGCCGCCGTCGCCGCGCCGCCCGCCGCCGAGGCCCGGCCGCCCAAGGGCGACACCGCCCGGGTCAGCGAGGGCTTCAAGGGCGAGCAGCCGAACGGCCCGTCGACCGCGCTCGGGCTGAGCGAGGACGGCCGCGCCGCGCTGTTCACCTCGACCGCGACCAACCTGCTGCCCGGGCCCGCCACGCCCGGCGCACCGGACTCCGGCGAGGTCTACGTCCGGGACCTGCGCAACGGCCACCTCGAACGGATCAGCGTCGCCGACGACGGTTCCCGGCTCGACGCCCCCACCACCGACGCCGCGATCAGCGGCGACGGCCGGTTCGTGGCGTTCAGCACCGCCGCCACCAACGTGCTGCCCGGCCAGCCGAAGCACGCCGGCGACGTCTTCGTCCGCGACCGCTGGACCGGCCGCACCGAGCTGGTCTCCGCCGGAACCCTGCCGAGCACCGACGACCAGAGCATCCGCGACGCGACCAGCCCCAGCCTCAGCCGGGACGGCCGCTACGTCGCCTACGCCTCCACCCGCACCGACCTCGCCCCCGGCGTGAAGCGCGGCAAGTCCAACATCTACGTCACCGACCGCTGGACCGGCACCACCCGGCTGGTCACCGCCGGCACCGAGGGCGAGGGCGCCGACAACCACTCCTTCACCCCGACGATCAGCGCGGACGGCGCCACCGTCGGCTTCGCCTCCCGGGCCGGGAACCTGCTCCCGGGCACCCCGGCCGCCGACGCCGACGCGCCCGCGCTGACCGGGCCCCGCTACCGCCCGTACTACGTCTGGAAGGCCAGCACGGGCACGATCACCGGCGCCAGCCTGGACGCCGCCGGCGAGCTGGTCGGCGTCGCCCACGACGGCCGGATCAGCCCGGACGGCCGCTACGCGGTCTACGGCGTCCCGGCGGTCGGCGGCCTCCCCGGCCCGAGCCACGGCGACCGGCTGGACGTGTACGTCCACGAGCTGGCCACCGGCACGCTCACCAAGGCCAACACCGACCTCCCGGGCACCACCGCGAAGTGGTCCGCCACCAGCGGGGTCATGACGGCCGACGACCGCTGGGTCTACTTCGACTCCGCCGCCGACAGCCTGGTCCCCGGCGACACCAACGACACCAGCGACGTCTTCCGCCGCGACCTGTGGACCGGGCGGGTCGAACGGGTCAGCCTCACCCGGGACGGCGGGCAGAGCACCGCGTCCTCCTACGGCCCGGTCGTGGACGCCACCGGCGACACGGTGCTCTTCACCGCCGACGACGGCAACCTGGTGCCGGGAGACGCCGACACCTTCCTCGACGTCTTCCGACGCCGCCTGTGACGCGCTGAACTCCCCTAGGGGATACGACCGGTGGCGTATTTCCCGACGAGATCGCCGCCGGTCGTTGACCAGCCCCGCGCAGGAGGCTTGGCTCTCTCCCGACCGGGCCGCGGGGGCCGTGGGCCCGGCACCGTCACCAGGGGAGGACGATCCATGACGCACCCACCCACCCGACGCCGACTCGCCCGCACCGCCGCCGTGCTGGCGGCCACCGCCGTGGCGACCGTCGCCGCCGTCGCCGCGCCGCCCGCCGCCGAGGCCCGGCCGCCCAAGGGCGACACCGCCCGGGTCAGCGAGGGCTTCAAGGGCGAGCAGCCGAACGGCTACTCGTCGGCGCTCGGGCTGAGCGAGGACGGCCGCGCCGCGCTGTTCACCTCGACCGCGACCAACCTGCTGCCCGGGCCCGGCACCCCGAACTCGGACGAGGTCTACGTCCGGGATCTGCGCAACGGGCACCTCGAACGGATCAGCGTCGCCGACGACGGCTCCCGACTCGACGCCCCCACCACCGACGCCGCGATCAGCGCCGACGGACGGTACGTGGCGTTCAGCACCGGCGCCACCAACGTGCTGCCCGGTCAGCCGAAGCACGCCGGCGACGTCTTCGTCCGCGACCGCCGGACCGGGCGCACCGAGCTGGTCAGCGCGGCCGGCGTACCGAGCACCGACGACCAGAGCTTCCGTGACGCGACCAGCCCCAGCCTCAGCCGGGACGGCCGCTACGTCGCCTACGTCTCCAACCGCACCGACCTCGCGCCCGGGGTGGAGCACGGCCGGTTCAACGTCTACGTCACCGACCGCCGGACTCGCACCACCCGGCTGGTCACCGTCGGCGCGAACGGCGAGGAGGCCGGAAACAACTCCTACCGCCCGACCATCAGCGCGGACGGTTCGACCATCGGCTTCACCTCCCGCGCCGGGAACCTGCTGCCGCCCGACCCGGCCGGAGCCGCCGACCAGGGCGCCGACGACACCGACGGGCCCGCGCTCACCGGCCCCCGCTACTACCCGTACTACGTCTGGAAGGCCGACACCGGCCGGATCACCGTCGGCAGCGTGGACGGCACCGGCGCCCGGCGCGGCGTCGGCCTGGCCGCCCGGATCAGCCCGGACGGCCGCCACGCGGTCTACACCCTCCCGGTCTTCGGCGCCGGGATCCCCACTTCCAACCACGGCATCCGGCTGGACGTGTATGTCCACGAGCTGGCCACCGGCAGGCTCACCAAGGTCAACACCGACCTGCCCGGCACCACCACGAAGCGGTCCTCGGGTTCCGCCGTCATGACGGCCGACAGCCGCTGGGTCTACTTCGAGTCCTACGCCGAGACCCTCGTTGCCGGCGACACCAATGACAGCAGCGACATCTTCCGCCGCGATCTGTGGACCGGCCGGATCGAACGGGTCAGCCTCACCCGGGCCGGCGGGCAGGGCACAGCCGACGCCCGCACCCCGTACGTGGACGCCACCGGCGGCACGGTGCTCTTCGACGCCGAGGACGGCGACCTGGTGCCCGGCGACACCAACGCCGCCACCGACGTCTTCCGGCGCCGCCTGTGACGGCCGGCCCCCATTCCACGTCGCCGCCCCTGACGCCCGACCCCCGTTCCGCATACGTCCGTTGACGTATTTTCCGCCGAGATCACCCACGGACGTTGACCACCGGCCCTCCCGACGATTGGCTCTCCCGAAAAGCCCGTCGCCGGGAGGGAGCCCGGCCGGGCGATCGGAGGGGGACCACCTCATGACCCGTACCATCCGCAACCGGTGGCTGGCGGGCGGCGGCAGCGCCCTGGCCGCGGCCGCCCTGCTCGCCGTCACCGCCGCACCCGCCCAGGCCGCACCGCCGCCGCGCGGCACCACGCAGGTCAGCACCGGGCTGAACGGCGCCGTGCCCGACGACCAGTCCTTCGGCCAGGGCGTCAGCGCGGACGGCCGCTACGCCCTGTTCACCTCCTGGGCCTCGAACCTGGTGCCCGGGACCACGCCGGGCTCGCGCGACGCCTACGTGAGGGACCTGCGCACCGGCCGCACCGAGCAGGTGAACCTGTCCGACTCGGGCGAGCGGCTGAACGGCTGGACCGAACAGGCCGCGATCAGCGCCAACGGCCGCTACGTCGCCTTCGAGAGCGACGCCGACAACGCGGTGCCCGGCATGCAGGTCAAGGGGCGCACCGAGGTGTACGTCCGGGACCTCAGGACCGGCCGCACCGAGCTGGTCAGCGGCGGGCTCACCGCCACCGACACCGACCGGTTCCACGGCTCGTACGCGCCCTCGATCAGCGCCGACGGCCGCTACGTGGCGTACGTGTCCTCCCGGACGGACCTGGACCCGACCGTCGTGGACCCCGGGCCCGAGCCCGAGCCCGGGGTGTCGCTCGCCAGGCCCTACACCTGGAAGATCAACGTCTACCTCACCGACCGCCGGACCCACACCACCCGGCTGGTCTCCCACGACGTGCAGGGCAGGCCGGGCGAGCTCACCTCCTTCCGCCCCACGGTCAGCGCGGACGGCCGCACCGTCGGCTTCGGCTCCATCTCCGACCTGCTGCCGCCCGAGCAGACCCCCGCCCTGGCCGCCGCGGCGGCCGCGGCCGCCGACACCGAACTCACCCCGGGCGCCGCCGAGGCCGCGCGCCGCAGCGTCCCGCAGTCCGTGGCGAAGTCCCTGCCGCAGCCGCTGCTGGCCCGCCCGACCTCCGCCGTCTACTACGCCTACGACGTGCCCTCCAGGACGCTCACCCCGGTGAGCGTGGGCCTCGACGGCGCCGTCGGCAACTCCAGCTTCGAGGCGACGATCAGCCCCGACGGGCGGCGCGCGATCTACACCCTGCCCGAGCCCGGCGGCTCGACCGGCGGCCACCGGTACCACACCGTGCTCCACGTCCGGGACCTGCGCACGGGGGCCGTGACGAAGGTCAGCGGCGGCCTGCCCGGCACCACCTCGACCGGTTCCTCCGACCACGGCTCGATCACCGCCGACAACCGGTGGCTCTACTTCGAGTCCGCCGCCGACAACCTGGTGGCCGGGCCGCAGCACCCGGGCTGGGACGTCTACCGCCAGGACCTGCGCACCGGACGCACCGAGCGGGTCGCCACCGCGCCGGACGGCTCGTCCGGCAACGGCTCGTCCACGCAGCCGTTCGTGTCCGCCGCCGGCACCACCGTGGTGTTCGACTCGACCAGCGGCAACCTGGTCGCCGGCACCGGCACCCCGGCGGCCGAGGGCTACCAGGTCTTCGCCAAGCCCACCGGGCTCCACCGGGGCGACGGCGACGACCAGGGCGAGGACGGCGACGAGCGGTAGCCCGGAGCCACGACGGAACCACGACGGGGGCGGGACGTCGGCGGGGCCGGCGTCCCGCCCCCGCAGCGGGAGGGTGGGGCGGATGGTCTCTGGTCCGTGCGGCGGGGGCGGATCGGTTCGCCCCCGCCGCACGGGAGTCGTGGGCCCGTGGGCCGGTCCGGTTCCGAGCGGTCCGGCCCACGGGCGGCTGGTGGCCGGGGGTTACTCCCCCAGCGCGGCGCGCGCGTCCACGAAGGCCGCGACGGCGCGCTCGACGTCCTCGGTGGAGTGCGCCGCGGACAGCTGGACCCGGATCCGGGCCTGGCCGTGCGGGACGACCGGGTAGGAGAAGCCGATCACGTACACGCCGCGCTCCAGCAGCAGTTCGGCGAGCTTGCCGGCCCGGGCCGCGTCGCCGATCATCACCGGGGCGATCGGGTGGTCGCCGGGCAGGATCTCGAAGCCGGCCTCGGTCATCCTCGTGCGGAACAGCGCGGTGTTGGCCGCGAGCCGCTCGCGCAGTTCGTTGGACTGCTCGACCAGGTCGAGCACCTTGAGCGAGGCGGCCGCGATCACCGGGGCCAGCGAGTTGGAGAACAGGTACGGGCGGGAGCGCTGGCGCAGCAGGGCGACGATCTCGCGGCGGGCGGCGACGTAGCCGCCGGAGGCGCCGCCGAGGGCCTTGCCGAGGGTGCCGGTGATGATGTCCACGCGGTCCATCACGCCGTGCAGCTCGGGGGTGCCGCGGCCGCCCGCGCCGACGAAGCCGACGGCGTGCGAGTCGTCGACCATGACCATGGCGTCGTAGCGGTCGGCCAGGTCGCAGATCTCCCGCAGCGGGGCGACGTAGCCGTCCATCGAGAACACGCCGTCGGTGACGATCAGGCGGCGGCGGGCGTCCTGGGTGTCCTGGAGCTGCTTCTCCAGGTCGGCCATGTCGCGGTTGGCGTAGCGGTGGCGGCGGGCCTTGCTGAGCCGGATGCCGTCGATGATGCTGGCGTGGTTCAGCGCGTCGGAGATGACGGCGTCCTCGGCGCCGAGCAAGGTCTCGAAGACACCGCCGTTGGCGTCGAAGCAGGAGGAGTAGAGGATCGTGTCCTCCTGCCCGAGGAAGGCCGAGAGGCGGTCCTCCAGCTCCTTGTGGACGTCCTGGGTGCCGCAGATGAACCGGACCGAGGCCATGCCGTAGCCCCAGCGGTCCAGGGCGTCCTTGGCCGCGGCGAGCACCGCGGGGTGGTCGGCCAGGCCGAGGTAGTTGTTGGCGCAGAAGTTCAGCACCTCGCCCGGGCGGCCGCCGCCGGTCACGGTGACCGCGGCGCTCTGCGGGGTGCCGATCACCCGCTCGGGCTTGAACAGGCCCGCCTCGCGGATCTCGTCCAGGGTGGCGGCGACGTCGGCACGCACGTTGTCGAACACTGCGGTCTCCTTCAGCAGTTCGGCGGGAGCATTTCGGCGGGGCCCGGGCCGGGCTCAGGCCGTCCAGTCGAGGATGATCTTGCCGCAGTTGCCGCTCGCGGCGTCGTCGAAGGCGGCCTCGAAGTCGGCGGCGGCGTAGCGGCCGGTGATCACCGGGCTGAGGTCCAGGCCGCCCTCCAGCAGCACGGACATCGCGTACCAGGTCTCGAACATCTCGCGGCCGTAGATGCCCTTGATGGTGATCATCGAGGTGACGATCGAGGCCCAGTCCACCGGGAACTGCTCGGCGGGCAGGCCGAGCATGGCGATCTTCCCGCCGTGGGTCATGTTGGCGATCATCGACTGCATCGCCTCGGGGCGGCCGGACATCTCCAGGCCGACGTCGAAGCCCTCGCGCAGGCCCAGCTTCTGCTGGCCCTCCTCGATGGTGTGCTGGGAGACGTCGAGCGCCAGCGTCACGCCGACCTTGCGGGCCAGGTCGAGGCGGTACGGGGAGACGTCGGTGATCATCACGTTGCGGGCGCCGGCGTGCTTGGCGACGGCGGCGGCCATGATGCCGATCGGGCCGGCGCCGGTGACCAGCACGTCCTCGCCGACCAGCGGGAAGGACAGCGCGGTGTGCACGGCGTTGCCGAACGGGTCGAAGATCGCGGCCACGTCCAGGTCGACCGGCACCCGGTGCACCCAGACGTTGGAGGCGGGCAGGGCCACGTACTCGGCGAAGGCGCCGTCGCGGTTGACGCCCAGGCCGACGGTGTTGCGGCACAGGTGGCGGCGGCCGGCCAGGCAGTTGCGGCACTTGCCGCAGACCAGGTGGCCCTCGCCGCTGACCAGGTCGCCGACCGCGATGTCCGCGACGCCGGCGCCGGTCTCGGCGACCTCGCCGACGAACTCGTGGCCGAGCACCAGCGGGGTCCGGATGGTCTGCTGGGCCCAGCCGTCCCACTTGCGGATGTGCAGGTCGGTGCCGCAGATGCCGGTCCGCAGCACCTTGATCAGCACCTCGCCGGGGCCGATCTCGGGCTTCGGGACATCGATCATCCAGAGGCCGGGCTCGGCCTGCTGCTTGACGAGTGCCTTCACGGCGACGGCTCCTGACGTGCGCGGGGGACGGCCTTCGGGGGTCGGGCAGGCCGAGGTGGCCCGGTTCGGCCGCTCCTGGCGGGCGCGCTCCGGGCAGGCAGCAATCTGCCTGGTCGGAGGGGGTGCGGTCCATCGAGGAATTCTTAAGGGCGGCCACAGCTGGGCTGAACGATCGTGCCCGAGCAGCGGCCGGCGGCGGGTGCGGCGTGCCGGTGCTCACCCGTCCGGCCGAGCGCGGGACGGCCGCCACGACACCAACCGGCGGTCCGGCCGGGGTACTTGACAGCACGACACCAGCCGGTTGCGGCACTCGGCTGACCCGCTCTCCCGTTCGGTCCAGTCGGGCCGCGACCCGCGCGCGGCCGTCCGGCGGCGGTGCTTACGGTGGCGGCGATCCCCCGCGCCCCGTGGAGCGGCGCTCCGGCCCGGCCGAGCCGCACTCCGGGGCCCTTCGCCACGGGGCCGTCCGCCCCAGAGAGGCCGCCTGCGCCGATGACCGACACCCGACGGCCCCGACCGGCCGTTCCCCGCTGCCCGCGCCCGGCCGTCCCCCGGTCCGTACGGGTGGCCTCCGCCGCCCTCGCGCTGACCGGACTGCTCGCCGTCTCCGGCTGCTCCGGTGACGCGAAGCCCGCCCGACAGGCCGGCCCGGCGGTCACCGCCGAACCGGCCGCGCTCAGCCCGACCGCCAAGCCGACCGGCAGCCCCTCCGGCGCAGTGGTGGCGCTCACCCCCGACGTCGAAGCCCGCCTGGACAGCGCGATCAAGCAGGTGATGAGCGAGGTCGACATCCCGGGGGTGATCGTCGGCTACACCACCCCCGACGGCAGCTACCAGCGCACCTTCGGCGTCGCCGACCGGAGCACCGGTACGGCGATGTCCCCCGACCTGTACATGCGGATCGGCAGCGTGACCAAGACCTTCACCACCACCGCCGTCCTGCGGCTCGTGGACCAGGGCAAGCTGCACCTGGACGACCCGGTCTCCACGTACGTCCCGAACGTGCCCGGCGGCGACGGGATCACCCTGCGCCAGCTCGGCGAGATGCGCAGCGGACTGTTCAACTACACCCTGGACGACGACTTCCAACAGGCGTTCTTCAAGGACCCGGGCCGCCCGTTCACCCCGGACCAGCTGCTCGGCTACGCGTTCAAGCACCCGGCGAACTTCGCGCCGGGCGCCAGGTTCGAGTACTCCAACACCAACCTGATCCTGCTCGGCCTGGTCGTCGAGAAGGTCGGCGGCCGGCCGCTCCAGGACTTCCTCAAGCAGCAGGTGTTCACCCCGGCCGGGCTCTCCCGGACGAGCCTGCCGACCGACGCGGCCTTCCCGGACCCGCACGCCCACGGCTACACCGACCAGACCCTCAGCGGCAAGGTCGAGGACTCCACCACCTGGAACCCGTCCTGGGGCTGGGCGGCCGGCGCCGCCATCTCCAACCTGGCCGACCTGCAGACCTGGTCGAAGGCGCTGGCCACCGGCGAGCCGCTGCTCAAGCCCGCCACCCAGGCGGAGCGGCTGAAGTTCAAGTCCGTCGGGGACACCCCCGACCTCGGCTACGGCTTCGGCATCTTCACCACCCACGGGTGGATGGGCCACAACGGCTCGCTGCCCGGCTACGAGAGCGTGGTGCTCTACCTGCCGCAGGCCAAGGCCAGCCTGGCCATCCTGCTCAACACCGACATCACGCACGACGAGTCGGAACCCTCGACGTTCCTGGCCCGGGCGATCACCCGGATCGTCTCGCCGGACAACGTCTACACGCTGCCCACCCCGCCCGGCACGGGCTCCCCGACGGCCTCGCCCACGGCTTCCCCGTCACCGACCGCCTCGCCCACCGGGTCCGCCTCGCCGAAGGCCTCGCCGACGGCGACCGCGCCCGGCACGCCCACCGGCACCGCCACGCTGCACGTCTCCTGAGCCCCACCCGGACCACACGCGAGAGGCCCGACCCGGCCCCCCGGGTCGGGCCTCCGTACGCCGTCAGCCCCCCAGCACCTTGCCGAGGTCGTACGAGACCGGCTCCTCCAGCTGCGCGTAGGTGCAGCTCTCCGGCGTGCGGTCCGGCCGCCAGCGGCGGAACTGCGCGGTGTGCCGGAACCGGGTGCCCTCCATGTGGTCGTACGCCACCTCGACCACCCGCTCGGGGCGCAGCGCGATCCACGAGAGGTCCTTGCCGCCGGTCCAGCGGCTGACCGCGCCGGGCAGCCGGCCCTCGGCGTGCGCGGCCTCGTCCGCCCAGCCGCCCCAGGGGTGCCGGGAGAGGTCGTCCATGCGCAACGGCGCCAGCTCCTCGGCGAGTTCGCGGCGGCGGGCCATCGGGAAGGCGGCGCAGACGCCGACGTGCTGGAGCCTGCCGTCGTCGTCGAAGATGCCCAGCAGCAGCGAGCCGACCACCGGGCCGCTCTTGTGCTCGCGGTAGCCGGCCACCACGCAGTCGGCGGTGCGCTCGTGCTTGACCTTGAACATGGTCCGCTCGCCCGGCCGGTACGGCTGGTCCAGCGGCTTGGCGACCACCCCGTCCAGCCCGGCGCCCTCGAACTCGTCGAACCAGCTCCGGGCCAGGTCGAGGTCGGTGGCGGCGGGGGCGGTGAACACCGGGTCGGCGGCGCCCGCGAGCGCGGCCTCCAGCGCCGGGCGGCGCGCCGACAGCGGCTCGTCCAGCAGGGAGTCGTCGCCGAGGGCGAGCAGGTCGAAGGCGACGAAGGAGGCCGGGGTCCGCTCGGCGAGCAGCCTCACCCGGCTCGCGGCGGGGTGGATGCGCTCCAGCAGTTCCTCGAAGCGCAGCCGGCCGTCCCGGGCGATCACCACCTCGCCGTCCAGCACGCAGCGCGGCGGCAGCTCCCGCCGGAACGCCTCGACCAGCTCGGGGAAGTACCTGGTCAGCGGCTTGCCGGTGCGGCTGCCGAGCTCCACCTCGTCGCCGTCGCGGAACACGATGGAGCGGAAGCCGTCCCACTTGGCCTCGTACTGCATCCCGGGCGGGATCTTGGCCACCGACTTGGCGAGCATCGGCGCCACCGGCGGCATCACAGGCAGGTCCATGCGTCCGATCCTCGCCCGGTTCGCCCCGGGGCGCGCGCCGGGCGTACGGCGCTTAGCGTGTGGGGCATGGGCTCAGCCGTGGAACTGGATGTCGCCGGGCGCACCGTCCGGCTGTCGAACCCGGACAAGGTGTACTACCCCGAGCGGGGCTTCACCAAGCTGGACGTCGCACAGTACTACCTGGCCGTCGCCGACGGGGTGCTGCGCGGGCTGCGCGAGCGGCCGACCACCCTGCAGCGCTTCCCGGACGGGGTGGAGGGCGAGTTCTTCTACCAGAAGCGCGCGCCCAAGGGCCTGCCGGAGTGGCTGCCCACCGCCCGGATCGAGTTCCCGTCCGGCCGCTCCGCCGACGAGATCTGCCCCACCGAGCCGGCCGCCGTGCTGTGGGCGGCCAACCTGGGCTGCCTCACCTTCCACCCCTGGCCGGTGCGGCGCTCCGACACCGGCCACGTGGACGAGCTGCGCATCGACCTCGACCCGCAGCCCGGCACCGACTTCCACGACGCCGTCCGGGCCGCCCACGAGCTGCGCGCCCTGCTGGAGGAGTACGGGCTGCGCGGCTGGCCCAAGTCCTCCGGCGGGCGCGGGCTGCACGTCTACGTGCCGCTGGCACCCGAGTGGACGTTCACCGACGGACGGCACGCGGTGATCGCGCTCGGCCGGGTGCTGGAGCAGCGGATGCCCGGGAAGGTCACCACCGCGTGGTGGAAGGAGGAGCGCGGCGAGCGGATCTTCGTCGACTACAACCAGATGGCCCGCGACCGCACCATCGCCTCGGCCTACTCCCTGCGCGCCCGTCCCCGCGCCACCGCCTCCACCCCGCTGCGCTGGGAGGAACTGGACGACGCCGTCCCGGAGGACTTCGACCTGCGCACCGTCCCCGCCCGTTTCGCCGAACTCGGCGACCTGAACGCCGGGATGGAGCAGCACGCGTTCCGCCTGGAGCCCCTGCTGGAGCTCTACGACAAGCAGTTGCACGACGAGGGCCTCGGCGAACTCCCCTACCCGCCCGACCACCCCAAGGCGGCCGGCGAGCCCACCCGGGTCCAGCCCAGCCGGGCGAGGAAGAAGTAGCGCGCCTGCGCCCCGGCTCACCCGCCCCGGGCCACGGCGTCGCCCGCTGGGGCCTCAGCCCCGCGCGCCGGCCGGGGCCAGTTCGGCGACGATGCGCACGGCCTCGGCGATCTGCCCGTCCGTCAGGTCGCCGCGGGCGGTCAGCCGCAGCCGGGAGACGCCGTCCGGGACGGAGGGCGGGCGGAAGCAGCCGACGGCGAGGCCGGCCCGGCGGCAGTCGGCGGCCCAGGCGACGGCCGCCTCGGGGCCGGGGGCCCGGACGGAGACCACGGCGGCCTCGGGCTCGCAGCTGCGCAGCCCTTCCGCGGTGAGCTGCCGGGCCAGGGTGCGGGCGACCTCGCGGGCGCGCTCGGCGCGGGCGGGCTCGGCGCGCAGCAGCCGCAGGGCGGCGAGGGCGGCGCCGGCGGCGGCCGGGGCGAGGCCGGTGTCGAAGATGAAGGTGCGGGCGGTCTCGGTGAGGTGGCGGATCACCCGGCGCGGGCCGAGGACGGCGCCGCCCTGCGAGCCGAGCGACTTGGAGAGGGTGGCGGTGGCCACCGTGTCCGGCTGCCCGGCGAGCCCGGCCGCGGCGAGCGCCCCGGTGCCGCCGGGGCCGAGCACGCCCAGCCCGTGCGCGTCGTCCACCAGCAGCGCGGCGCCGTGCGCGCGGGCGGCGGCGGACAGCGCGGGCAGCGGGGCCGCGTCGCCGTCCACCGAGAACACCGAGTCGGTCACCACCAGCGCCCGCTGCCGGGCCCGCCCGGCGAGCGCCTCGGCGACGGCCGCCGGGTCGGCGTGCGGGGCGCGGTGGACGTCGGCGCGGGAGAGCCGGCAGCCGTCGATCAGCGACGCGTGGTTGTAGGCGTCGGAGACGATCAGGGTGTCCGGGTCGGTGAGCGCGGTCAGCGCCGCGAGGTTGGCCGTGTAGCCGGAGGAGAACACCAGCGCGGCCTCCACCCCGCAGAACTCGGCCAGCTCCTCCTCCAGTTCGGTGTGCAGCGCGGTCGTCCCGGTGACCAGCCGCGAGCCCGTCGACCCCCCGCCCCAGCGCAGCGCCGCGTCGGCGGCCGCCCGGGCGACCACCGGATGCCTGGTCAGCCCCAGGTAGTCGTTGCCCGCGAGGTCCAGCACCCCGTCGTCCGCCGCCCGGCTGCGCAGCGTGCGCGTCAGCCCCGCCTCCGCCCGCATCGCGGCCGTCTCGTCGAGCCAGTCGAACACGTGCGCGGGGGCGGGGGCGGCGGTGCGCGGCTCGGCCGCGAGCGGATGGTTCATGCCCGGCACTCTGGCACGCGCCGTGAACGGGGATCAATGTGCCTCTCGGCACATGATCGGCGCGACCGGCCGGCCGGTCGCCACAAGCCGGTCCCCGGCGTCCGCCCGCCCGGGGCTTTGCCCGGGGTGGCGGCGAGCAGGCAAGATAGCCGGGTGACCCTCCTTGATCTGATGCCGAAGCCCGCCACCCCCGACGCGCTGTACGAGACGTTCGCAGCCTGGGCGGAGGAACGCGGGATCACGCTGTACCCGGCGCAGGAGGAGGCGCTGATCGAGCTGGTGTCCGGGAACAACGTGATCCTGGCGACGCCGACCGGCTCGGGCAAGAGCCTGGTGGCGGCGGGCGCGCACTTCGCGGCGCTGGCCGAGGGGCAGCGGACCTTCTACACCGCCCCGATCAAGGCGCTGGTGTCGGAGAAGTTCTTCGACCTGGTGAAGATGTTCGGCACCGAGCAGGTCGGCATGATGACCGGCGACGCGAGCGTGAACCCGACCGCGCCGATCATCTGCTGCACCGCCGAGGTGCTCGCCCAGATCGCGCTGCGCGACGGCGCCCGGGCGGACATCGGCCAGGTGGTCATGGACGAGTTCCACTTCTACGCCGAGCCGGACCGCGGCTGGGCCTGGCAGATCCCGCTGCTGGAGCTGCCGCAGGCGCAGTTCCTGCTGATGTCCGCGACGCTCGGCGACGTCCGCCGCTTCGAGGAGGACCTGACCCGCCGCACGGGCCGGCCGACCACGGTGGTGCGCAACGCGACCCGCCCGGTGCCGCTGTTCTACGAGTACCGCCGCACCACCATGCACGACACCCTGGAGGAGCTGCTGCAGACCGGCCAGGCGCCGGTCTACGTCGTGCACTTCACCCAGAAGGAGGCGGTGGAGCGGGCCCAGTCGCTGATGAGCATCAACATGTGCTCGAAGGCGGAGAAGGAGGCCATCGCCGACCTGATCGGCAACTTCCGCTTCACCACCAAGTTCGGCCGCAACCTGTCCCGTTACGTGCGCCACGGCATCGGCGTGCACCACGCGGGCATGCTGCCGAAGTACCGCCGACTGGTCGAACGCCTCGCCCAGGCGGGCCTGTTGAAGGTCATCTGCGGCACCGACACGCTCGGCGTCGGCGTCAATGTGCCGATCCGCACGGTGCTGTTCACCGCGCTGTCCAAGTACGACGGCAACCGGGTGCGCATCCTGCGCGCCCGCGAGTTCCACCAGATCGCCGGCCGGGCCGGCCGGGCCGGCTTCGACACCGTCGGCCAGGTCGTGGCGCAGGCGCCGGAGCACGTGATCGAGAACGACAAGGCGATCGCCAAGGCCGGGGACGACCCCAAGAAGAAGCGCAAGGTCGTCCGGAAGAAGGCCCCGGAGGGCTTCGTCGGCTGGACCGAGGAGACCTTCGACAAGCTGATCGGCGCCGACCCGGAGCCGCTGGTCTCCCGGTTCAAGGTCAGCCACGCGATGCTGCTGTCGGTGATCGGCCGCCCGGGCAACGCCTTCGAGGCGATGCGCAAGCTGCTGACCGACAACCACGAGGACCGGGCCGCGCAGCGCCGCCACATCCGCACCGCGATCGCCATCTACCGCTCGCTGCTGGAGGGCGGCGTGGTGGAGCGGCTGCCGGAGCCGGACGCCGAGGGCCGGATCGTCCGGCTCACCCTGGACCTCCAGGAGAACTTCGCGCTCAACCAGCCGCTGTCCACCTTCGCGCTGGCCTCCTTCGAGCTGCTCGACCCGACCTCGCCCTCGTACGCGATGGACGTCGTCTCCGTCGTCGAGGCGACCCTCGACGACCCCCGCCAGATCCTCGCCGCCCAGCAGAACAAGGCGCGCGGCGAGGCCGTCGGCGAGATGAAGCGGGACGGCATCGAGTACGAGGAGCGGATGGAGCGGCTCCAGGAGATCACCTACCCGAAGCCGCTGGAGGAGCTGCTCACCCACGCCTACGAGGTGTACCGCCGGGCGCACCCGTGGATCGGCGACCACCGGCTGCAGCCGAAGTCGGTGGTCCGCGACCTGTACGAGCGGGCGATGACCTTCTCGGACTACGTCGGCTTCTACGAGCTGGCCCGCACCGAGGGCATCGTGCTGCGCTACCTGGCCGGCGCGTTCAAGGCGCTGGAGCAGACCGTCCCCGAGGACGTGAAGACCGACGACCTCAAGGACGTCATCGCCTGGCTCGGCGAGCTGGTCCGCCAGGTCGACTCCAGCCTGCTGGACGAGTGGGAGCAGCTGGCCAACCCGACCGAGCCGCAGGCCGCCGAGGTGCGCCTGGACGACAAGCCGGCGCCGGTCACCGCCAACGCCCGCGCCTTCCGGGTCCTGGTGCGCAACGAGATGTTCCGCCGGGTCGAGCTGTGCGCGCTGGAGAACTGGGACGCGCTCGGCGAGCTGGACGGCGAGTACGGCTGGGACGCGGACCGCTGGGCGGACGCCATGGACGGGTACTGGGAGGAGTACGACGACCTCGGCACCGGCCCGGACGCACGCGGCCCGAAGATGCTGATCATCGAGGAGGAGGACTCCTCCTGGCGCGTCCGGCAGATCTTCGACGACCCGGAGGGCGACCACGACTGGGGCATCAGCGCCGAGGTCGACCTCTACGGCTCGGACGAGGAGGGCCGGGCGGTGCTGCGGGTGACCTCGGTGGACCGGCTCGGCGGCTGAGCCGGCGCCCGAACGCGCGGATCCCCCCGGAGGCCGAGGCTTCCGGGGGATCCGCGCGTTCGGCGGGCCGTCACATCCAGACGAACGGCGAGCCCGCGGCGTAGGAGAGCGCGCGGGTGGCCTCGTCCAGGCCCTGCTCGGCGCCGGGCGTCGCGCCGGCGGTCGGCGGGACCGGCGCGGTCGGCGCCCCGGTGCCGACCGTGGGGGAGCCCGCCGGTCGCTCGTCGCCCGGCCGGGAGCTGGTGACGGTCACGTAGTGCCCGACCGCCTCTATCCGCGGCTCGCCGCCCGGCTTGGCGCCGCCGGGAGGCAGGCCGGGGGCGGTGCCGGCGTTGGCGAGGGTGAAGGCGACCGCGCCGGGCTTGGCCCGCAGGGCCTCGGCGGCCCGGGCGGCGGAGGCCTGGTCGGGGAAGCGCAGCAGGGTGACGCTGCTGAGCACCGGGCGGTCCTGGCCGCTGAAGCTGACGGCCAGGTAACCCTGGCAGCCGGTCTCCTTCAGCGGGTCCTGGGTCCGGTCCTGGAGCGCCTCGGCGCAGTTCTCGCCCTGCCGGACGCCGTTGCGCCGCGCCTTGTAGGCGCCGACCTCGACCGGCCGCTGGGCGGGGAAGATGTTGTCGACGTTGAGGGCCTCGGGGTCGGTGAGCGGCGGCGGGGTGCCCACCACGCGCGGCGTCGCGGAGGAGTCCTTGCTGGACGGGCCTAGCCCGGGTATGTAGTCGCCGGGCATCGGGCGGGTGATGATCCATCCCCCGCCCGCCACCACGCCGACCACGACGATCCAGCCCGCCGCCCGACGGGCCGTCAGCCGTCGGCCGCGCCGCCCGCGGCCCGTTCCCCCGTCGGCGTCGGCGCCCCCGCCGACCCGCTGTCCTGCCCGGCCTTCCCGGCCCTCTCCCGGAGTCGGGGTGCGCTCCCCCTGCGTGGTCATGGCGCAGATTCTAAGCACCCCCGGGGTGGCGTGGATCACTGGGTCGGGAGTTGTGGATCATCGCCCGCCGGAGCCGTCCGCCGTCCGTCCCACCACCCGCCGGTAGGCGGCGCCCGGGCGCGACGTCAAGCGCGTGACCTGCGGCGGAGCCGTGAGCTTCGACACTGTGGCAATCGGCACATCCTCACACGGATCTTCTGGCGGGTTTGCTCTGGCGCCGCCCGATCACCACCAGGCAGGATCGCCCCATGGATCTGCTCGATACCCTCACCGCCAAGGGCCTGCGCGGCGAAGTCCCGACCCGCGAGGAGGCCCTGGCCGTCCTCGCCACCACCGACGACGAGCTGCTCGACGTGGTCGCCGCGGCCGGCAAGGTGCGCCGCCGCTGGTTCGGCCGCCGGGTCAAGCTCAACTACCTGGTGAACCTGAAGAGCGGGCTCTGTCCGGAGGACTGCTCGTACTGCTCGCAGCGGCTCGGGTCGAAGGCCGAGATCCTCAAGTACACCTGGCTCAAGCCCGACCAGGCCGCCGACGCGGCCCGCGCCGGGGTGGCCGGCGGCGCCAAGCGGGTCTGCCTGGTCGCCAGCGGCCGCGGCCCGACGGACCGCGACATCGACCGGGTCACCGACACCATGGCCGCCATCAAGGACGCCGACCCCGAGGTCGAGATCTGCGTCTGCCTCGGCCTGCTCTCCGACAACCAGGCGGAGCGGCTCAAGGCGGCCGGCGCCGACGCCTACAACCACAACCTCAACACCTCCGAGGGCACCTACGGCGACATCGCCACCACCCACACCTACGCGGACCGGGTGGACACCGTGCAGAAGGCGCACGGCGCGGGCCTGTCCGCCTGCTCCGGCCTGATCGCCGGCATGGGCGAGAGCGACGAGGACCTGGTCGACGTCGTCTTCGCGCTGCGCGAGCTGGGCTCGGACTCCGTCCCGGTCAACTTCCTGATCCCGTTCGAGGGCACCCCGCTCGCCAAGGAGTGGAACCTCAGCCCGCAGCGCTGCCTGCGCATCCTGGCGATGGTCCGCTTCGTCAACCCGGACACCGAGGTGCGGATCGCGGGCGGACGCGAGGTGCACCTGCGCTCGATGCAGCCGCTCGGCCTGCACATCGCCAACTCCATCTTCCTCGGCGACTACCTCACCAGCGAGGGCCAGGCCGGACAGGCCGACCTCGACATGATCAAGGACGCCGGCTTCGAGGTCGAGGGCGCCGGCGAGGCCACCCTGCCGCGCCACCGCGCGGACGTCGCCGAGGCGGCGGCCGGTGGCGGCTGCGGCACCGCGGCCCCGGCCTGCGGCAGCGGCGGTGGCTGCGGGCCGTGCGGCGGGCACGCGCACGGCTCCGAGGCCGCCTCCCCGGAGGCCGTCGCCCCGCAGACCCCGGACGGCGACGAGCTGCGCAGCGACCTCGTGAAGGTCCGCCGCCGCGGCGCCGGCACCGAACTCGCGCCCAACGCCTGACAGTTCCGACCCTCCGGAGAACCGCCATGCTCCAGCCGTCCGCAGCCGCCCTGCTCGACCTCGACCGCGCCCATGTGTGGCACCCGTACGGGCCGATGCCCGGGACCGTCACCCCGTACGTGGTCGAGTCCGCCTCGGGGGTGCGGCTGCGCCTCGCCGAGCCGGTCGCGGGCGGGCGGCGCGAGCTGGTCGACGGGATGTCGTCCTGGTGGGCGGCGATCCACGGCTACCGGCACCCGGTGCTGGACGAGGCGGTGCGCGACCAGCTGGGGCGGATGAGCCATGTGATGTTCGGCGGGCTCACCCACGAGCCCGCCGTCCGGCTGGCCGCCACCCTGGTGGAGATCACCCCGGAGCCGCTGCGGCACGTCTTCCTCGCCGACTCGGGCTCGGTGGCCGTCGAGGTCGCGATGAAGATGTGCCTGCAGTACTGGCAGTCCGTCGGGCGGCCGGCCAAGCGCCGGCTGCTCACCTGGCGCGGCGGCTACCACGGGGACACCTTCCACCCGATGTCGGTCTGCGACCCGGAGGGCGGGATGCACCACCTGTGGGGCGGGGTGCTGCCCGGCCAGCTGTTCGCCCCCGAGCCTCCGGCCGGCTTCGACGCCCCGCTCGACCCCGGATACGCCGCGCGCTTCGAGGAGTTGATGGCCCGGTACGCGGACGAGCTGGCCGCCGTCATCGTCGAGCCGGTGGTCCAGGGCGCGGGCGGGATGCGCTTCCACTCCCCCGCCTACCTGCGGATGCTGCGCGAACTGTGCGACCGCTACGGGGTGTTGCTGGTCTTCGACGAGATCGCCACCGGGTTCGGGCGCAGCGGCGCGCTGTTCGCCGCCGACCACGCGGGCGTCTCGCCGGACGTGATGTGCCTGGGCAAGGCGCTGACCGGCGGGTACCTGACGCTGGCCGCCACGCTGTGCACCAGCGGGATCGCCGACGGCATCAGCCGCGGCGAGGTGCCGGTGCTCGCCCACGGGCCGACGTTCATGGGCAACCCGCTCGCCTGCGCGGTCGCCAACGCCTCGCTGGAGCTGCTGCTCGGGCAGGACTGGTCGACCGAGGTGAAGCGGATCGGGGCCGGCCTGGCCGAGGGCCTCGCGGCGGCCGCGGACGTCCCCGGCGTGCTCGACGTGCGCACCCGGGGGGCCATCGGCGTCGTCCAGTTGGACCACCCGGTGGACGTCCGCGCGGCGACGGAGGCGGCGGCGCGGGAGGGCGTCTGGCTGCGGCCGTTCCGGGACCTGATCTACACCATGCCCCCCTATGTGACGGAGGACGAGGACGTGGCACGGATCGCTGCCGCCGTGACCGCCGCGGCGGTGGCGGGATGAGCGCGCGCATCCTGTTCGTGACGGGGACCAACACGGACGTCGGCAAGACGGTCGCCACCGCGGCGGTCGCCTCGGCGGCGCTGCGGGCGGGCCTGAAGGTCGCGGTGCTCAAGCCCGGGCAGACGGGCGTGTCGCCGGACGAACCGGGCGACGCCGCCGAAGTGCGCAGGCTGGCGGGCGATCTGACGGTCCGTGAGCTGGTGCGCTATCCCGAGCCGCTGGCTCCCGACACCGCCGCCCGGCGGGCCGGGATGCCGTACCTCTCCCCCGCCGCGGTGGTGTCCGAGGTGGCCGACCTGGCCGCCGGCCACGACCTCGTCCTGGTGGAGGGCGCGGGCGGGCTGCTGGTCCGCTACGACGACGAGGGCCGCACGCTCGCCGACCAGGCCCGGGCCGTGCGCGAGGCCGGGCTGCCGGCCGAGGTCCTGCTGATCGCCTCGGCCGGGCTCGGCACGCTCAACATCGTCGCCCTCACGGCGGAGGCGCTGGCGGCCCGCGGCCTGCCGCTCGCGGGTGTGCTCGTCGGGTCCTGGCCCGCCGAACCGGGCCTCGCCGAACGCTGCAACCTCGCCGACCTGCCCCGCTCGGCCGGCGCCCCACTGCTCGGCGCCCTGCCGGAACGGGCGGGCGGCGCCGAGGACTTCGCCGCCCTCGCGTACGCCTCGCTGGCCCCCGAGCTGGGCGGCGGCTGGGACGTGGAGCACTTCGCGCGCCTCCATCGGCCCGAATCGGCCCCGCTTCGCTCGAAGGGGTGATCCGGGCGCCCGGGCCTGTCGGAAGCCCAGGCGGCTCAATACCGTTCCTTCCATGACAGACGGGCTGACCGTGGACGAGGCCCTGCGGGCCCTGGCCGCCTTGGAGGCGGCGTGGAAGGACGACGACGAGGCGCTGTCCGCCCTGGCGGCGGGCGGCGCCGGCGAACGGCCGCTGCCGGCGCTGGTCGCCGCGTACGGCGAGCACGCGATGGACACCCTGATGGCGCTGGCCTTCGGGCTGCGCGCGACCATGAGCGACGAGGAGCTCGCCGAGATCTCCGACGCCGTCAGCTCCAACATCGGCGCCCGGATGAGCGCGCTGCTGACGCAGACGCTGAGGGCCTGGGGCACCCTCGCGCCCTCGGACGACCTCTCGGTGACGAAGATCATCGCCCACACGGTGATCGACGCGATGCGGGCCGTCACCGAGGACCCCGACAAGACCGAGGTGCTGCCCCTGCTGGCCACCTTCCGCAGCTACGCCCTCAACGACGCCTGAGGCCCGGGGAGTTCGGCGTCTTCTGATCCCTCTCCCATCCGCGGCCTTCCGGGACCAGGAAGCGGCCGGAGCGCCACCGCAGGCTCGCCGGGCCGCCGGTGGGCCAGTCGTGGTCCAGGTGGCGGCGGTCGCGGCCGAGTCCTCCGAGCTGCTGCGGGCGCAGCGTGCCCTGCCTCAGGCCGGTGGCCTCGTCGGCGGTCACCGGCATGATCGTCACGTACTGGGCGTCGTCCCCGCCCATCCAGTCGACGACCTCGCTGAAGATCCACACGAACCGCTGCGCGCACTCCCGGCAGCGCCGCAGACCGACGGAGAAGTGCGAGCCGTCCACCACCTCCGCCTCGTGCTCGAAGCCCTCCCGCTGCCGCCCCCACACGGCCTTCTCGTCCTCCCCGTAGCACTTCGCGCAGCCGAACTCCGCCCTCGGCCTTCCCATCGGTCGACTCCCTGTTCCGCGACGTCCCGGTCGCGGCCCATGATGCCCGCAGGGCCCGGCGGCCGGCCGGGGAGTCCACCCGGCCCGGGAACTATTCACGGTCCGTTCCCGCACCGTTCGCGCCCCGAGGCGTAATCCCCGGACGCCGGTTGACGAAGCCCCCGCCCCGGCCTGGGACCGACGACGCTTCTGAGCGCCCGCCGGGCGGGCGCTCAGTCGGCCTCCAGCAGCACCGCCGGCAGCGCGGCCTCCCGCACCAGGGTGCGCGGGAGGGTGAGCCCGAAGTGGCGGCCGAGCACCTCCAGGCTGGTCCGGTGGAGGTCGTCGTCCGCGCGGTCGTGGTCGGGCAGGCCGGCCGCCGCCAGCTCGGCCGTCAGGGCGGCGACGGTGGCCGGCTCGCCCGCGACGCCGTCGGGGCCCCAGCTGCCGTCCAGGTGGAGGTTGAGGAAGCAGATCTCCCGGCCGTCCCGGTAGCCGTGGAAGAACGGCGGCACCGGCTTGCCGTTCTCCTCCTCGAACTCCAGGTGGAAGACCTCGGCGCCGCCGCGCGAGGCGGCCGGCGGGACGCTCAGCTCGCCCTGCCAGTACCCGTACACCACCGCGAAGGCGAGGTCGCCGGTGCGCCCGTGGTGCAGCGCGATGTCCTCGATGTCGCCGGGGAACTCGAGTTCGTACTCCTCGACCAGGTCCCGAGCGGTGAGTTCGCCGAGCGGCCGCGCGGTGCACCTCGGGAAGCCCTCGGCGATCCGGGCCACCAGCTTCTCCGGCGCCAGGCCGCGGGCCAGCACGACGCTGTAGCCGCCGAAGGCGATCGACTGGGGTTCGGCGAGCCAGGTGAGCGTGTCCGTCATGCCGGCCATCCTGCCGCACGGCACCGACAACCCGGCCGATGCGGCCCCGCCGGTCAGCTCGGGACAGCCGCTGCCGGCCGCCTGCCGATCTGCAGCAGCGCCGGGGCCGGGGCCGGGCGGTCCATCGCCGCGTACGGGCAGTGCACCGCGCTCTCGTCGCCGGTCGCCCAGCCGCGCACCCACGGGGCGAGCCGCTCGTTGTCGATCCGCAGGGTGCCGTCCGGCAGCAGCCGGCCGACCGCGTTGGCGGGGTCGGTGAGCGCCACCGTGCACTTGCCGACGGTGCCGTCGGCCCGGATCACCAGGGAGTTCGGCCGGGCCGCGTAGCAGACGGGCAGCTCGTCGGGTTCCGGCGCGGCCGGGAGCCCGTCGTACGCCACGGCGGTCAGCTCGTCCAGGACCTTCGGGCGCAGCCCCTGTTCGAGGATCTCCATCGTCCGGTCGTTCGGCCCGCCCATCCGCTCGACCGGCTTGAGGTGGAGCGTGAACCGCTCGTCCCGCAGGAAGGTGTCGCGCAGCCGGGCGAGGAACCCGGGCATGAGCGGCAGGTTGGCGGGGGTGAGGTGGACCCGCAGCAGCACGCGGACGGGCAGCGCGCTGTCCCGGATCGCCAGCAGGTTCCGCCAGATCCGGTCGAACGAGCCGCGGCCGTCCGCGCGCAGCCTGGTGGTGTCGTGGGCCTCGGCCGGGCCGTCCAGGGAGATCTGGTACCGGTCGACGCCGAGGGCCGCGAGCCTGCGGGCGGTCCCGGTGTCGAGCAGGTAGCCGTTGGTGGTCATGTCAGCCTGGTATTGCAGACCGGGCCGGGCGGCGGCCAAGTCGGCCAGGTGGGCGGAGAGTTCCTCGACGATCGGGCGTGCGAGCAGTGGCTCCCCGCCGAACCAGGAGACGTCCAGGCGCCGCAGGTCCGCGGCGCGCCGGTCGATCAGCCGCTTGATGCCGCCGACCACGGCTTCGTCCATCCGTCCGACGGTGAAGTCCTCGTAGCAGTAGGTGCAGCGGAAGTTGCACTGCTCGGTGGGGAGGACGATCAGGTGCAGGGCCCGGTCGGTCAGTGACTCCGCGAGCTGCACCCGGAACGCCGGGGAGGTGCTCCCGCCGGTACCGGGCGCGGTGAGGGTCTGCGTCATGGGTGCGGTTCTCCGTCGGACGGGTCGGTCGGACTACTCGGGCGACTCGGTTCGACTACACCGGCGGAGAGCCGCAGCCGGCCACCATGTTGGGACAGACGTTGGTGACGTGGCCGTGTCGCCTCTGGATGTCGGGTGTCTCGCCGGTGCTCGCCAAGCTCGCCAGCTGGGGCGACACGACGATGCGGCCCTGCTCGTCCAGCTTGACGTCGACGCCGCTGGGGCTGTTCTGCGGATCGTTCTGCGGAGCGCTCATGGCGACTCTCCTCGGGGGTGGGCGCGAGGGTCGGGTCCCCTCGCCGTGCCGAGGACTCTTCCGTACACCACCGGCCGCTGCCACTGCTGACGGCCACCCGGAGGACGTGCCGGGCCGGGGGCGTGCGGGCGACGGACCGTTCGGCAAACCGAACGTGCGAGTCCAGCCCCGGCGAACCGCCGGGCTCAGTGCCCGTGCCCCTGCGGTAGACCGGGCTGCGGCCGTTCGCCCGCCGGGTCGCCCGTCGCAGCGGCGAGGTGCAGGCGCTGCTCCGAGCGGTGCTGCAGCAGGAGCACCGAGCGCACCGGCTCGCCGCTCACGGCGGTGTAGCTGTGCGGCAGGGCGGCGTCGAAGCCGACGTAGTCGCCCGGGCCGAGTTCCACCTCGCGGCGGCCCGCCCGGACCCGCAGCCGGCCGGCCTGGACGACGGTGTGCTCGGTGCCGCCGTGGCCGGCGGAGATCTGGGTGCCGTCGATCCGCACCACCTGGTCGTAGACCTCGAACACCGCGTCGCCGCACTCGATCCGGCGCAGCGGGCGCAGGTCGACGCCCCGTCCGCTGAGCACCTCGGTGTCGGCCGCGCGCACCACCGTGACCTCGTCGGCGGGCCGGGCCTCGACCAGGTCGGAGATCGGCACGCCGAGCACCCGGGACAGCCCGAGCACCGTCTCCAGGGTGGGGTTGCCGGCCCCCGACTCCAGCTGGGAGAGCGTCGCCTTGCCGACCCCCGCCTGCCGGGACAGCTCGGACAGCGACAGTCCGCGCTGGGCCCGCACCCGCTTCAGGTTGGCGGCGAGGACGCCCCGGACGGATTCCTCGGCATCGTTCATGCTGGACCTCTTCTCTCCCGAGACCGTTCGGTATACCGTACGGGACGCACACCGATGGACGGGGCAGCGTAGCGAAGCACCGCGCCTCCCTCACCCTCACCTGGAGACCGCAGTGACCGAGCCCGCCGAGACCGCCGAGCCCACCGAGACCATCAAGTACCGGAAGAACGGCCTGACCCGCGGCGTCACGGACGAACTCGCCGAGAGCATGACGCGGGGCTGGGCCGACACCGAGCGCACCACCCTGGAGCCGGTCCCGCAGGCCGCGCACACCGCCCGCCGCCGCGCGGAGCTCTCCGCCGCCTTCCCCGGCGAGCTGCTGGTGGTCCCGGCCGGCAACCCCAAGGTGCGGGCCAACGACACCGACTACCCGTTCCGCCCCTCCTCCGACTACGCCTACCTGACCGGCGACCAGTCCCAGGACGGTGTCCTGGTGCTCACGCCGACCGGGGAGAGCGGCCACGAGGCCGTGCTCTACCTGCGCGGCCGCTCCCGCACCGACAACGGCGAGTTCTGGCTGGACGGCCACGGCGAGCTGTGGGACGGCCGCCGCAACAGCCTGACCGAGAGCGAGCGGCTGTTCGGCCTGCCCTGCCGGGACGTGCGCGCCGTCGGCGCCGACCTGCGCGCCGCCACCGGCCCGGTGCGGGTGCTGCGCCGCCACGACGCGGGCGTGGAGGCGGCGCTCGCGGACCGGGCGGACGCCGAGCGGGACGAGGAGTTCGAGGTCTTCCTGTCCGGGCTGCGCCTGGTCAAGGACGAGTGGGAGATCGCCGAGCTGCGCTTCGCCTGCGAGGCGACGGCCCGCGGCTTCGAGGACGTGGTGCGCGTCCTCGGCACCGACACCGAGACCGCCGAGCGGCTGATCGAGGGCACCTTCTTCGTCCGCGCCCGGATCGAGGGCAACGACGTGGGCTACAGCACCATCGCCGCCGCCGGCCCGCACGCGACCACCCTGCACTGGGTGCGCAACAACGGCCACGCCCGGCCCGGGGACCTGCTGCTGCTCGACGCGGGCGTGGAGACCAACCACCTCTACACCGCCGACGTCACCCGCACCCTGCCGGTCAGCGGCCGCTTCACCGGGATCCAGCGCAAGGTCTACGACGCCGTGTACGCGGCCCAGGAGGCCGGCATCGCCGCGGTGAAGCCGGGCGGCCGGTTCCGCGACTTCCACCACGCCGCCCAGCGCGAGCTGGCCGAACACCTCACCTCCTGGGGGCTGTTCGGCGACCTTGGCGCGGACAAGGTGTACGAGCTGGGCCTGCACCGCCGCTTCACCCTGGCCGGCACCGGCCACATGCTGGGCATCGACGTCCACGACTGCGCCCACTCCCGCACCGAGGAGCACGTCGACGGCCCGCTCCGGCCGGGCATGGTGCTCACCGTCGAGCCGGGCATCTACTTCCAGGAGAACGACCTGACGGTGCCGGAGGAGTACCGGGGCATCGGGGTGCGGATCGAGGACGACATCCTGGTCACCGAGGACGGCAACGAGAACCTCTCCGCCGACCTCCCGCGCCGCTCCGACGAGGTCGAGGCCTGGCTGGCCCGGCTGCGCGGCTGAGGGCTCCACCGGCAAGGCCCCTGCTCCCGTCCTGGCGAGGACGGGAGCAGGGGCCTTTGGATCAGTCGGGCAGCCGGAACGGCGCCGACCGCGGAGCGGCCGTCAGAAGTGGCGGCTGGCGTCGCGGTCCGCCTTCTCCAGCGCGTCGATCCGGCGCTGCAGCGCGTCGGCCTGGGCGCGGGCCCTGCGGGCCGCTTCCTTCTCGCCCTCGTGGTCCATCCGCTTCGCCTTCTGGCGCAGCTCGTAGACCTGCTGGCGCATCTGCTTGAGATCGGCGGTGACCGAGGCGGCCGCCGCGGGCTGGGCGGTGGCGACCTGCGCGACCGTCGCCAGGGCTCCGCCGGCCAGGGCGGCGGTCAGGACCAGGGCGGGAATGCGTCGACGCACTTGGGTGACTCCTTGCTGGGGTGCGTGGCTCGATGACCGGACGTCATCTGATTACCAGTCGGTAACCATGATCGCACGAACCTGCGCCACCCGCGGAACCCGCCCGCTCCCGACGTCCCGCCACGGCGCCGCCGGAGGAACTCCTCGCAGGTCAGGCGCCCCCGCATCAGGCCGGCAGGGGCTTGACCCAGCGGCTCCACTGCGGCTCGGGCGCGTAGCCGGCCGCCTGCCAGGTCCGGTGGCCCAGGGCGTTGTCGTCCAGCACCATCGCGTCGGCCCGCCGCCCGCCGAGCGCGGCGAAGCGCTCCTCGGCGGCGGCCAGCAGCGCGGCGCCGATGCCCCGGCGGCGGTGCCCGGGGTCGACGGCGAGGCGGTACAGGTGGCAGCGCCAGCCGTCCCAGCCGGCGATCACCGTGCCGAGGACGGTCGCCGGGTCCTCGGCCGGGGTGGCGACGATCAGGCACTCCGGGTCCCGGGCGAGCAGGGCGGCCACCCCCGCCTCGTCGTCCGTGATGCTGGTGCCCTTGGCGGCCCGGGCCCAGAGGGCGAGCAGGGCGGGGATCTCGTCGGGGACGGCGGCGCGCAGGGCGATCTGGTCGGTCATGCGCGCCTGTCTACCAGCCGTCGCCGCCGCGCCGCCGGGAATTCCACGGCCCGGACGGCCACGGCGCGCCACCCGGCGGCCCGTCAGCCGAGCCGCCACACGGTGGTGGTCTTGACCGCGGTGTCCTCCAGGTCCGCGACCACCGGCACCTGGTACGCCGCCACCGCGGTGAACCGCTCCCGGGGCAGGTAGGCCCGGCCCGGGTCGCCGACGACGACGGTCGCGCCGCGCGCCGCGGCCCGCTCCAGGAACGGCAGGAACCGGGCCGCCATGGCCCGTTCGTAGAAGACGTCGCCCGCGAGCACCACCTCGGCGGGCCCGCCGTCGCCGTCCACCAGGTCCACCAGGGCGCCGTCCACCCGCACCCCGTTGGCCTCGGCGTTCAGCCCGATCGCGGCCACCGCGTAGGCGTCGATCTCGGCCGCGCGCACCTGCGTCGCCCCGCGCAGCGCGGCGGCCACCCCGACCAGCCCCGAGCCGGACGCGACGTCCAACACCGTGCGGCCCGCGACGAGTTCGGGGTGGTCCAGGACGTAGCGGGCGACCGCCACGCCGCCCGCCCAGGCGAAGGCCCAGAACGGCGGCGGCAACCCGGCCTCCCCGCGCGCCCGCTCGGTGGTCTCCCACAGGGCGATGGCGTCCTCGGCCATGTGCAGGCTGATCTCGGGCACGAAGGGGACGGGCTTCAGCTCGGTCTCCCGCCGGATGAAGGCGAGGTCGTCGGCCGGCTGAAGCGTGCGCAGCTCACTCGGCATGCCCCGCAGCATAGAGCCGTACGGGGGTGCTCCCGGACACCGGAGTCGCTCGGCGGCTCGGGCGCAGCGGTCGGCCCGGGCAGCTCGCCCGGTCGGCCCGGAGCGGTCGGCCGGCCGGCCCGGACCGGTCGGCCGAAGGCCCCGTCACCCCCGTTCGTCCACCACCCGCCTGATCTTCCCGACCGAGCGCTCCAGCGTGTACGGGTCCACCACCTCGGCCGCGACGGTGATCCCGACCCCGTCCTTCACCGCGCGGACGATCTCCGCCCGCGCCGCCTCCCGCTGCTCGGCGGAGGCGTCCGGCCGGGCCTCCACCCGGACGGTCATGTGGTCCAGCCGCCCCTGCCGGCCGAGCCGCAGCTGGAAGTGCGGCGCGACGGCCGGGGTGCGCAGCAGGATCTCCTCGATCTGGGTCGGGAAGACGTTCACCCCGCGCAGGATGATCATGTCGTCGCTGCGCCCGGTGACCTTCTCCATCCGCCGGAAGGCCGGCCGCGCGGTGCCGGGCAGCAGCCGGCTGAGGTCGCGGGTGCGGTAGCGGATGATCGGCAGCGCCTCCTTGGTGAGCGAGGTGAAGACCAGTTCGCCGCCCTCGCCCTCGGGCAGTACCTCGTCGGTGAACGGGTCGACGACCTCCGGGTAGAAGTGGTCCTCCCAGATGTGCAGCCCGTCCTTGGTCTCCACGCACTCCTGCGCGATGCCGGGGCCGACCACCTCGGAGAGGCCGTAGATGTCGACGGCGTGCAGGTCGAGCCGTTCCTCGATCTCGCGCCGCATCTCCTCCGTCCACGGCTCGGCGCCGAAGATGCCGATCCGCAGCGAGGTGCCGCGCGGGTCGATGCCCTGCTTCTCGAACTCGTCCAGCAGCGTCAGCAGGTAGGACGGGGTGACCATGATGATCTCGGGTTCGAAGTCCAGGATCAGCCGCACCTGGCGGGCCGTCATGCCGCCGGAGGCCGGGATGACGGTGCAGCCGGCCCGCTCGGCGCCGTAGTGCGCGCCCAGGCCGCCGGTGAACAGCCCGTAGCCGTAGGCGATGTGCACCTTGTGGCCGGGGCGGCCGCCGGCCGCGCGGATCGAGCGGGCGACCACGTCGGCCCACATGGAGAGGTCGCCGTCGGTGTAGCCGACCACGGTCGGCAGCCCGGTGGTGCCGCTGGAGGCGTGGATCCGGCGGACCTGCTCCATCGGGACGGCGAACATGCCGAAGGGGTACCCCTCGCGCAGGTCGGCCTTGGTGGTGAAGGGGAAGCGGGCGAGGTCGTCCAGGGTGCGGCAGTCCTCGGGGCGGATCCCGGCGGCGTCGAACTTGCGGCGGTAGAGCTCGACGTTGTCGTACGCGTGCCGCAGGGTGGCCCGCAGCCGGGTGAGCTGGTGGGCGCGCAGTTCGTCCGGACCCATCCGCTCGCCGGCGTCCAGGAGCTCCGGTGGGAGCGGCTCCCCGAGGTGTCGGCGCGGGACGGGTACGGTGCCGGTCATCATCGCTCCTTCGCTGCTCTGCCCGTACGGATCGCCGACCGATCGTTCGGTCAGGTCCGCCTCCGCTCCATTGATCCAGTACCCGAACCACCTGTCAAGGGATCGCACAGACCCTCCGGAATGCACCGTTCCGACCGCTTCGAGGCGACTTCGCCCCGGCAGCTTGGTTGTCCGATATGAAAATCATTACAGAAACTTGACTTGCTACCGACCTTCCCCGCCCCACCCCCGTGGTTCAGTAGTGCGGTTTCCGCCCCGCACCCCGGAGTGATCACCGTGCCCACGACTTCCGCCCTGGTCAGCGCGCTGCGTGAACTCGGCGACCGGCCCGCCGTCGTCGCCGACGGGCGCGCGATCAGCGGCATCGGCCTGCTGCTCGGCGTCTCCCCGCCGGGCGGCCTGCCCCGGGCCCTGGCCCAGCGGGTCGCCGAGCACGCGGCGCTGCCGCCCTCCGCCGCCCGCGCCGCCGAACAGCGGCTGCGCCACTGGGCCGGCGTCCTCGGCACGCCCCCGATCCGGCACACCGTGCTGCACCCCGTCACCGACCTCGCCGTCGACCTCGCCCTCGCCACCCTGCTGGCCGGCGGCACCGTCCACTGCGGGGACCCCGAGCAGCACCCCGAGCAGCTGCTCGCCGCCGTCGCCGCCGCCCGGACCACCCACCTCAGCCTGCCGTCCGCCCTGCTCTGGCGGCTCAGCCGGCAGCCCGGCCTCGGCGCCCGGGACACCGCCGCCGGCGATCCCGCCGGCGGGGATGACGGTGCCGGCGGTCCCGGCGGCGGGGCTGACGGTGCCGGCGATCCCGGTGGCAGCGATCCGGGTGCCCCTGCTCCGGGCACCCACGACCTCGGCTCGCTGCGCCTGGTCCTGCACGTCGGCCCCGAACCCCGGCAGGAGGACGTGTACGCGGCCGTCGACGCGCTCGGCGCCGTCCTCGCCCACGTCCGCGCCCCGGACAGCAGCGCCGAGGCCGCCGACCGCCGGCTGCGCGCCGACGCCGAGAGCGCCTCGGCCGCCGCCTGGAAGCACGGCATCGGCGTCACCGCCGAGCAGGTCCGCGACTTCGGCACCCGGCTCGACCGGGCCGTGCTCACCGCTCTGCTGCACACCCTCCAGCAGAGCGGTGTGCTCACCGACCCCGCGCGCGGCCACCCCGAGGCCGAGGTGCTGGCCGCGGCCATGGTCACCCCCGCCCAGCGACCCCGGGTCTCCCGCTGGCTGGACGCACTCGCCCGGCACGGCCTGATCACCCGCCAGGACGGCGGCGCCGGGGGCCCGGTCTACCGCGGCGGGCCCGGGCCGGACGCCGCCGAGGTCCGGGAGGTCTGGCGCCCGGTCGTCGAGGCCTGGGCCGACGGCCTGGGCCCGGCGGCCGCCCTGGACCGGGTCCGGCGCGACGCCCTGCGGCTGCCCCGGCTGATCACCGGCCAGGAGGCTCCCCGGCCGGCCGCCGCCCCGGTCCGCTCGGCCGCCGCCCGCGACTTCCTCGACGCCGCCCTCGACGCGCTGGTGCGCGGCGCCGCCGGGGCCCACGACGGGCCCGGGCCGCTGCGCGTCCTCGAACTCGGCCCCGAGGCCGGCGAGCCCGCCGTCGCCCGCGCCCTCGCCGCCCGCCCCCGGCAGGCCACCGAGCACCACCCCGCCCCCGACGGCGGCCGCTACCACCTCGTCGTCGCCACCGTGACCGGACGGCCGGAGCCCGAACTCCCGGCGCTGGTCCGGCTGCTCTCGCCCGGTGGCCGGCTGCTGCTGCTCGCGCCCACCGCCGAACAGCTCGACCTGCTGATCACCGGCGACGCCCACGGCCCCACCGCCCGACCGGCGGAGCACTGGCGGTCGGCACTGGCCGCCGCGGGCTGCCCGACGGTGCTGACCCTCCCCGAGGACGGGCACCCGCTGGGCCTGCTGGGACAACGGCTGTTCGCGGCCCGGGTGGACTGACCCGCGGATGGCCCGGGCACGACAGGCCGGGCGGCCGGCACGTACCGCGCAGCACGGACCAAGCAGCACGGACCGAGCAGCGGCCGGTGGCGCCGCTGGCTACGATCGGGGTCATGCCTCGGATTCTCCGCACAGTGGACGCGCTCGCGTCGATCGGCTCGAACCTCTCGATCGGGTCCGTCGGCTCCTTCCTCTCGATCGGTTCGGTGGGCTCGTTCCTGTCCATCGGCTCGATCGGGTCGTTCACCTCCATCGGCTCGATCGGGTCGGCCGCTTCCATCGGTTCGATCGGCTCGTTCGCGTCCATCGGCTCGATCGGCTCCGCGATGTCCGCCCTCTCCGTGGGCTCCTGGCGCCGTGTGGGCTCGTTCAGCTCGCTGGGCTCGTTCGGTTCGCTCGGCTCGCTCGGCCCGGCCCGCTCCCGCCGGTGCGCCCCGTCCGGTCGGTGACCCGACCCGTCACACCGGCCCCGTCCGCCGCCGGGCGCGGGCCGTCCGTGGGCGAGCGGTGAAGTCCGGGTCACGCACCGCCACCCGATCCGTACCATTTCGATACCGAAGCCTGGGTGAGCTGCGAGGATCCTCGCCGCCCGGGCCGGTCCCCGGGTAGGCTCCGGTTGTCCTCCGGCCCTCGCGCAGGCGGCCCCCGCCGCCGTGCCGCGTTCTCCGGAGGCGCTCCCCCGCGGGCCATTCGGTGGGCACCGCGCACTCGACACGCGCGCCAGGGCAGTCGCGCGAACGGCGAAGGGCATCGCATTGGCGGATCGGCTCACCGGAGGAGACTCCTCGCTGCTGCGGCGGATCAACGCGGCGGTCACGCTCCGGGCGCTGCGCAACGGCCACTCCGTGACCCTCACTCAGCTCGTCGGAGAGACCGGGCTCTCCCGGCCGACGGTCGAGGGCGTGATCGAGGGCCTGGTCGAGACCGGACTGGTCGCCGAGGTCGAGCAGCCGCGGGAGGAGGGCCAGCCGGGCCCCGGCCGCCGCGGCCGCCCGGCCCGCTGGTTCCGCTTCCGCGCCGAGGCCGGGCACATCCTCGGCATCGAGATCGGCGTGCACGACATCCGGGTCATCCTGGCCGACCTCACCGGCGAGGTGGTGGGCAGTCACTTCAAGCCGGTGGACGAGACCCTCGACGCCGAGGACCGGCTCGCCGCCGTCCGCACCGCCGTCGCCGAGGTGCTGCGCAAGGCCGGCATCTCCCGCGACAACCTGTGGGCGGTCGGCATCGGCACCCCCGGCATCGTGGACCGCGAGGGCACCGTCCAGCTGGGCACCGCGATGCCCGGCTGGACCGGGCTCGACCTCGGCGCCAAGCTGCGGCGCTCCTTCCGCTGCCCGGTCATGATCGAGAACGACGCCAACCTGGCCGCCATCGCCGAGCACTGGCAGGGGTCGGCGGTCGGCGCCGACGACGTCGTCTTCGTGATGGCCGGCCTCAGCCCGGGCGCCGGCTCCCTCATCGGCGGTCGGCTGCACCGCGGCTTCGGCGGCGCGGCCGGCGAGATCGGCGCCCTGCACCTGCTCGGCCAGGAGGTCACCCCCGAGCGCCTGCTGTCCACCACCGGAAAGCCCCTCAACCCGCTGGACGAGGCGGCGGTGGCCCGGGTGCTGAGGCTGGCCCGGGAGGGCGACGAGGTCGCCAAGGTCGCCATGGACCGCTTCCTCACCCGTCTCGTCCAGGGGGTGGCCGCGCTCGTGCTGGCCATCGACCCGCAGCTGGTGGTGATCGGCGGCTGGGCGGCCGGCCTCGACGGTGTCCTGGACCCGCTGCGCGAACGCCTGGCCCAGTTCACCCTGCGCGCGCCCGAGGTCGCCCTGGCGGCCCTCGGCTCGGAGGTGGTGGCGATGGGCGCCCTGCGCGTCGCCCTCGACCACGTCGAGGAGCAGCTCTTCGCGGTGGACCCGCCCCGGGCCTGACGCCCGACGCCCGACGCCCGGGCGGCCGCCGGCCCGCGGCCGCCCCATGGCCCATGCATCCCACTCAACGGCGAAGGCCCGGACGCCAGTTGGCGCCCGGGCCTCGGCCTGAGGGTTTTCCGGAGAATGGTTCAGGAGGCGGTACGGACCTCGGCCGTCGCGCCGACCGGGGTGACCTCGACGAGTCCGGCCTCACCGAAGGTCAGCTTGCAGGTGTCCGCGCGGTAGGTGGAGACCGCCAGCGCCACCAGCCGGCCGGCCGAGGCGTACTGGGTGGTCATCACCAGGACCGGCGAGCCGGGCGGGCGCTCCAGCAGGGCGGCCTGCTCGGCCTCGGCGACGCCCAGCTCGACCGAGCGGGACTCGCCGTCCACCTCCAGGCGCTCCAGCTGACGCAGCACCGAACGGGCGCGGTCGCTCTCGGCGCGGAAGCCCGGCAGGTGCGGCAGGGCGGCGGCCGGGACGTGCAGCGACTCGGTGGCCATCGCGCGGCCCTCCACCATGCGGACCCGGCGCACGGTGTGCACCGTGGCGCCCTCGGCGATGCCGAGGTCCTTCGCCAGCTGCGCGGAGGCGGGGGCGGTGGCGCAGTCGACCGTCCGCCAGGCCTGGCTGCGCGCGGTGCCGGGCCAGCCCTCCTCCTGCCGGTTGACCGGGACGCCGACCCGCGGGGCGGCGATCAGGGTGCCGATCCCCCGGCGGCGCACCAGCCGGCCCTCCAACTCCAGCTGGTCCAGCGCCTGGCGCAGCGTGGCCCGGGCGACGCCGAAGCGGGCCGAGAGCTCGCGCTCGTTGGGCAGCACCTGCCCGGTGGAGAACTCCGAGTCGATGGCCCGCAGCAGCACCGTGCGCAGGTGCCAGTACTTCGGCTCCGGCACCGCAGAAAGCTGTCCTGTCGTTCCCACCGCGTCCTCCACCCTGCTGTCTGTCCGCCCTGCGACGAAAAGGGCGGACCCCGGGCCCGCTGTCCGCTGTTGCGGCAGGTGGGAGAGCGGGCCTTTATCCGTCCTTCTTTATTAAAGGTCCTTGCAGTAAGTGACCCTAGGTGCTCCGTCCGGAGATGGTCAAGACCAATGGCGGGGCTTGATGGGGCCGTCACCCATATTCATGCCGCGTTCACGACAGCTCCTGTCAGCCACTGTCACCATCCGCCGCGGACGGCGGGTCCGCGCGTCGCCGTTCGGCCCGGCAACGGCCAGTCGGTAGGCTGCCCGAGTGATCGTGGTGACGAGTGTGAACGTGAACGGAATCCGGGCAGCGGCCAAGAAGGGCTTCGTCGAATGGCTGGCCGGGACCGAGGCCGACGTGGTCTGCCTGCAGGAAGTGCGCTCCGAGCCCGGACAACTACCCGTCGAGCTGCGCGACCTGGACGGTTGGCACGCGGTCTGGGCCCCCTCCGCCGCCAAGGGCCGGGCGGGCGTCGCCGTCCTCTCCCGCCAGGAGCCGCAGCGCACGGTGGTCGGATTCGGCTCCGCTGAATTCGACAATTCGGGCAGGTATGTCGAAATCGACCTGCCCGGGCTGACCGTCGCCAGCCTCTACCTCCCCTCCGGCGAGGTCGGCACCGACCGCCAGGACGAGAAGGAACGCTTCATGGCGGAATTCCTCGTCCACCTCACCGCCCTGCGCGCCCGCGCCGCCGCCGACGGCCGCGAGGTCGTCGTCTGCGGCGACTGGAACATCGCCCACCGCCCCGAGGACCTCAAGAACTGGCGGGCCAACCAGAAGTCCGCCGGCTTCCTCCCCGAGGAACGCGCCTGGCTCTCCCGCGTCTACGACGAGGCCGGCTACGTCGACGTCGTCCGCGCCCTCCACCCCGACCGCACCGGCCCCTACACCTGGTGGTCCTACCGCGGCCGCGCCTTCGACAACGACACCGGCTGGCGCATCGACCTCCAGGTCGCCACCCCCGCCCTCGCCGCCAAGGCCGTCGAAGCCTACGTCGAACGCGCCGCCACCCACGCCGAACGCTGGTCCGACCATGCTCCCGTCACCGTGGTGTTCGACGTGGACAACTGACGTGTGCTCCAACTCCCGATGCACACGGGTTCGAGCTCTACTACGACTGCTAGGCATGCCTCTGACCTGCGGAAACGCGAATCCGTCTCTCATGGGTTCCGCAGGCCAGCAAAGCTCTGACCTGCGGAAACGCCAGGCCGCCGACTCGCGCCGATTGTTCTGACGCTCGCGATGTGAAATGAGAGTGCACTGGGTTCGATCTCCGCGGGAGTTCTGTGTAGTGCCCGCCGTGGACCCCCGGTTGTGGCGGCGCACCCGCGTCGGCAACCGGGCTCCGGAGCCCGGGGCACCCGAGAGAAAGACGGCCGGAAGTCCCGAATACTCGCGCAACCGCGACGGTGCCCGCTCGTGCGGACCTCCGAGGACGGTGCCGCGCCAACGAGCTCACCCATTACCGTGATCAGCAGCACGGGCACGCGCTCGGACCGGGCCTCACAGCCAAGCGTCGTCCGAGTCCAGCTCGCCGGCCAGGGCCAGCAAGCACTCTGGCCGCTGGCACGCTTGCCTCGCCCTACCCGGTCTGCCCGCCACCGCAGGACCGTCGGCGTACCAACTCCAACCAGCCGACCGACCTCACGCGGCGGACTTGTGCGCCATCACATGACACCAGTGCTGATTCTAAGGTAGGACAAGCTCACGGGCCGTGGAAGGCGAGGACGACGTTGTGGCCGCCGAACCCGAAGGAGTTGCTGAGGGCCGCTCCCACACGCTGCTTCACCGCGGTTCGGGTGACGAGGTTGAGGTCGATGTCCTGGTCCGGGGTTTCGAGGTTGGCGGTGGGTGGGATGAGTGCGTGCTGGATGCTCAGGACGGTAAGGGCGGCTTCGACGGCGCCGGTGGCGCCGAGGGAGTGCCCGAGTACGCCTTTGGTAGACGTCACGTACGGGCCGTGCGGCAACACGTTGTGCACGGTGTGGGCTTCGACGGTGTCGTTGAGTCGGGTCGAGGTGCCGTGCGCGTTGACGTAGCCGATGTCGCTTGCGCGGAGCCCTGCGTCAGTCAAAGCGGTACGCATGGCCGCTTCGATGCCGCGCCCTTCGGGGTGGGGTGTTGTGGGGTGGTAGGCGTCGGTAGAGGATCCGCAGCCGGCGAGCAGGGCTCGGGGACGATGCCGACGGGCGATTGAGTCCTCGGCGCGTTCGAGGATGAGAACCGCGGCGGCTTCGCCTAGGACGAATCCGTCACGTGCCGCATCGAAGGGACGGGATGCCGATGCGGGATCGTCACAGCGGCTGGAGAGTGCGCCGAGTTGGGCGAGACCGGTCACGATCAGGGGCGTGTTGCACGCTTCGGTACCGCCCGCGATGACCACATCGCACTGCCGGGAAGTGAGCAGGTCGCGCGCGATCACGATCGCTGTCGCGCCGGAGGCGCAGGCGGTCCCGGTGGCCAGGCTCGGCCCCTGGGCGCCGCACGCGAGGGCGACCTCGCCCGCGGGGGTGCTGGGGCCGATCATCGGCAGCAGCAGCGGTGAGACCCGCCGGGGCCCGAACTCGTGCAGCTTCCTGCCCTGAGTCTCCCAGGTGTGTGAAGCACCCACTCCGCAGCCGATAACGACCCCTACGCGGGCACCGTCCCAGGTGGCGGGGTCAAGGCCTGCGTCGCGCAGGGCTTCTTGGACGGCGATGACGGCGAGCTGGCTGGAGCGGTCCAGGCGGTGCGCGGTACGGCGGCCGAGCGTGTCGGCGGGGTCGAAGGGGGGCAGGGAGCAGCAGAAATCGACGGGTAGACCGGCTAGCTGTTCGCTGGCGGCGGCCGTCGACTTACCGTCCAGGACCCCTGTCCAGGTGGCTTGCGCGCCGTTGCCGGCGGGAGTGAGCATTCCCAGTCCTGTAACGGCGATCTCAGGCCTGTTCATCGCACACCGCCTTCGCCTGCCGCCAGGTGGCCAAGGCCCACAGGGGTGTCCCCGCCGGGCGGCAATGGCTGCCGGGCCGGCAACAGCATCGGCGCTGACGCCGGTGCCGGCGTGCACGGGGCCACGGGGGCTGCGGAGACCGCCTGCGAGAGAGGGTGGAAGAGCACCTGGCACTGGTGATGTCGCGCGGTCCGGGTCCCTGCGCCCGGACCGGGGAGAGCGGTGAACGGCCTGGGAGCGGTCGTAAAGCTGTGCGGTGTCATGGTCTACGCCTGCTGCGGCTGGGCAGCGTGCGCGAGTTGCTGCGCGGCCTCGTCCAGGGTGGTGTCGAGGGTCATGCCGTCGGCGCCGGCACCGACCTCTTCGGCGGCGATGACGGCTAGCTCGGTCAGGGACAGCGAGTCCATCTCCAGCTGGCGGAAGGTGGTTTGTGCGGTGACGTGCGAGGTGTCGATGCCGATCTCGAACAACATTGCGACGAGCTTGTCGAACATGAGGATTGTCTCCATTGCCGGACTGAACGAGTGGTGCCGAGGAGTCCAACGGACACCACGCGCGAAAGGCACGGATCCGCAGGACCCGACTGCGGTGAGGCGTACTCGTCCTGAAGAAGTCCTTTGGCGCAGCTGTCACGGCGTCCCGAGCCGTCCCGAAGCGCGCACGCTCTCGTGTCTGCCTCACCGGCCGCCGTCGATCTGGGCGCATCCAATGCCCACCTGCGGTCGTTCCATCGGTGTCACGGCCGGCCCCTTGAGTACACGTTCGCGATCGGAGTATGTGTGAGTGCGCCAACCAGCATCGGATCAGGCGGAACGCAGGCGCCGGGCCCTGACAGTCATCACCCCGAGGTGTCCGTGACAACGGCCAGGCCGCCAGCCCAGCAAGATCACGCCCGGGAAGGCGACGCCGGCCCTGGACCCACACCTGCTGGTGCCGGCATGGCCACGACACAGGGTGTGAAGGCTGTCCCCGCGGGCGCAGAGTTTCCTGCCCACCAGGACCGCGCGATGCTCGAATGGTCGCGCCGGTATCCCGATGACGGCTTCGTCGTGGGCCTCACGCTGAGACTGAGAGGGCCCAAGCCCGACCTCGCCCAGATCGCTGCCCTTGTCAATGCCCGACTGCCTCAACTGCCGGCACTCGCAGAGCGCCTGGACGGGCCGGCCGGCGTAGAAGCCTGGCACCCGGACAGCGCCTTCGACGCCAGCCGCCACGTCCACATCCTTGACCGGTCCGCCGACCTGTGGCGCTGGGCGCAGATGCTCGCCAACCAGCCCGTCTGGGACGACCGGCCACGCTGGGGCCTGTGGCTCGGCGATACCGAACGCGACGGCGAGTTCCTGCTGGCCTACCGCGTCCACCATGCCGCCCAGGACGGGGTGGCGACCGCCCACACCATCAAGCGCCTGCTCGACCCCCACGCCCCCGTCCCGCTCAGCGGAGCCCGCCACGGCGCAGCCCCGGGGGCCAGTGCGCCCGACCCCGTCGGCAACCGCCTGCTGGCAACAGCAGATGCCCCCCTGGACGCGATGCGCGCCATCGTCCGCACCACGGGCGCCTCCCTGAACGACATCTACCTCGCTGCTCTGGCCGGAGCCCTGCGCGCCTGGCTGCCCCCCACCGAACGCGACCAGCCGGCCCCCGTACGCGTCCCCTTCAGCGTGCGCCTGCGCCATGAGCGCCAGGACCGCGGCAACCGCCTGGGATACACGCGCATGCTCCTGCCCGTCGACGAACCCAAGCCCGCGCACCGGCTGGCCCTCGTCGTCCAGCGAACGACCGTCTGGCCCCGGGAGCGCACCCGCAGGCTCCTGGACCGCATGCCGCACCACCTGCTGTGGCAGCACATCGCGGCCTCCCTCACCCCCGGTGACTCCCTCGCCGGCGTCACCCTCCTCAGCGCCCCCAGGCCCATGGCCTTCAACAACTCACCGGTCACCGCCGGCATCGCCATGCCCGCGCTGGCTGCCGGGCACCTCTTCTCCAGCGTCCTGCTCTACCTCCACAGCTGCGCCACCCTCTCCATCACCGCCCAGGAACAGCACCAGCACGTGCGCGACCTGCCCAACCTGTGGCAACGCGCCGTAGCCGAACTGGCCGCTGCCACCTGCCCCTGACACGCACATACCGCCACACCCCCCCAGTCACGATCTGAGGTGCCCGCATGCTCCCCTGCCGCCCCACCGTCCTGCTCACCGGGTCCACAGGGGTGATCGGGTCGAGCCTCCTGCCCGCCTTCGCCGCACGCCACCACGTCACCGCACTCGTCCGCCATCGACGGCCCGATGCCCCGGTGGCGTGCGTGACAGGTGACCTCACCGCCGAAGACCTGGGCATGAACACCAGCCAGCGCCGAGAACTGGCAGCATCAATCGACGTGATCGTGCACTGCGCAGGCCTCGCGGCCATGGCTCCGCCCGACCTCACCGCCTTTGACACCATCAACGCCGAGGGCACCCGCCGCATCCTGCGCCTGGCCGAGGAGGCACGCGTACCCGTCCTGCTGCTCTCCTCCGCCGCAGCAGCGTTCCAAACCCCCGGCGAGGACCTGGCCGCCCGCTCCATGCGCGCCTACAGCACCTCAAAACGCCGCGCCGAAGAACTCGCCGCCCACTGCACCCAGCCCGTCGCCATCGTCCGCCCCGCACTACTGTTCGCCGCACGCAACGCCACCGCCCCACCCCGCCACCAGTTCCCCCACGCCCTGCTCACCGCCCTGCTGCAGGACCGTGCCGGAGGACTGCCCGTCAACCCTGACCACTGGTGCGACGTCCTGCCCATCGAAATGCTGACCGACTACCTCACGGCCCTGACCGACGCCCTCCTCCGTGGCGACACCTCCGCGGCCACCCTCCACTGGGCCACCGCCGGCCAGGCCCGGCTGACGGCCGCCGACATGGAACGCGCCTGCCTCGACCACCTCACCGAAACCGGCCGCCCCACCCGGCCGCTCCTTGCCCCGCCCAGTGCCACCCACCGCCGCAGCCACGGCCTGGCCCGCATCGCCCAACTCGGCTTCCAACCCCCCGAGCACCCGCCACTTCCCTGCCACCTGGACCGCCTGCTGCCGTCCCAACTCACCCGAGAAGCAGCCCTCGAAGCCCTCGCACGCAACGTCCGCCTGTGCATCCCGTAGACACCGCGCAACCATCCTGCCAAGCCGACGGGCGCCCGCCCCGCACTCCGCTCCCGGAGCGGTAACGCGTACGAGTGATCACGGCCGATACCGCAGGTCCAGCCCCGGGACGCAGTCGTTAACTGGACATGAAGATCTTCACCTCCAAGAAGCGCACCGTCGTCCTCACTCTCCTCACCGCGACAGCCCTTGGCATCACCGCTCAGGCAGGCGCCATCGGCGCCGACCTCCCCATCCGCGGCAGCGGCACCTTCTGCCTGTCGCCCAACGCGGAACACACCCTGGCAGCCCAGAACGTGACGCTCGAAGCCATCGCCCCCGCCACGCGCACGGGCAACTGCGTCACCCTGCGCGGCTCCGGCACCCTGGCTTCCGACCTCTCCAGTGGCGGGGGCCCCTTCCAGGGAGGCATGCGCTTCGCCAGCTCCGAGCACCGTCTCGATGTGACCAACCTCAACATCCACATCAAGCTCGGTGAAGGCTCCACCAGCGCGGACGTCGCCCAAGACGGCGCAGCCGCCACGCACGTTGACTTCTTCCACTACCCGGTCGCGCTCGACCTCGTTTCCTTCACCCCAACCACCGTCGACACCAAGAACATCCCTCTCAAGCTCGCTGCGCCGGGCGAAGCTGCCTTCACCAACGCCTTCGGTCCCGGCACGACAGCGGCCTTTGACCCGCTCTTCCTCTTCGACGGACACGCCCAGATCACCAACCCGTTTGCGGGCGTGCCCAAGCCGTAGCCACCTCGACGCGCAGGCATCGGGTGCCGCGCCCGGGCAGAGCTCCGCTCGGCGCCGAGTGCGGGCACGGCAGCCGAGCGGAGTCCGGGCCAGATGATGGGCCGGGTACCTGTCGATGGGGGTCGCCCGCCGTTCCAGGTCGCAGTCGACGACAAGGCGAAGTCCGCGCAACCCGGCGCGACGAGGGCGATGCAGGAGATTTACAACGCCGAGGACGGGGCCCACGCAGAGCGGGCGGTCGAGGCGTTCGCCCGCTCCTACGGGACCAAGTGGCCGAACGCGGTCGCGAAGAACTCCGAGGACCGGGACGAGTTGCCGGCGTTCTACGACTTCCCAGCGGAGCACTGGGTCCATCTGCGGACGACGAACCCGATCGAGTCGACGTTCTCCGCGGTGAAGCCGCGGACGAAGGTGAAGTTTCCGAGGGACAGGACAGGAACCCCGTCCACGTAGGTGGGGGTCAGCGTCGGCGTGCCCTCGGGCTTCACCTCCGTCGCCGGGCTATTGATCGTGACCGGGGCCGGCCCCTTTGAGTCGGGCGTGAACTGCTCAGCCATGTCGCTCTCCCCTTACCGGTCGGCCCCATGCCGACCCTCAGGGAACCTTCCATGACTAATTGTCAGGATGACGTCACTTGCCGGACATGGTTGCGCGGATCCGTGTCCGATGAGCGCGGGCGTGACACCCCACCAGCACCGTCCCTGCCCAATTCGCCAACAGTGGCGCCACCCTATTGCAGGGTGATCGGCGCCGGGCCCCGGCCGTCGAGGGTGGTGGCCGGCGATGCCCCCTGGCCGGGTGACTTCTCCGCGACGAGTTGGACCTCGGCGCCGATGGCTGCCAGCAGCTTGTCACGGGCGTCTGCGGCGGCGGGCGTTGCGGGGTTATCCCGGCCAGCGAGGCGAAGCCGCTAGATCATCAGGACGTCTTCGGCGGCACGCCATCGGCGAGCGCCATCATGTGACCGGTGGCGGGACATGTGAGGCATCATCCCCCAGGACGTTCTCGAAGTAGCCGGGGCCGGACCTGGGAAGGGCATCCAGCGCCGTGGTGTAGCGGAGGGTCTCGGTCTCCCAGACGTGGTAGCCGCTGATCCAGGCAGTCATGACATCGACGTAGGCGTCCACGCCGGCCCGCTGCGAGGCGGGCAGCGCGAGGTCTGCGCACATGGCGGGGACCTCGCGGGCGAGCTGCTGGAAGCGGGTGCAGCGCCGGTGAACCTCCTCCTGGGCGGCGACCAGGGCTTCGTCGCGGGTGCGGTGCTGGGCGTGTTCGATGACGAGGACGAGGTTGTCCATGTCCCCGCGCGCCTCCTCCTTCTCCAGGGAGTACACGTCGTTGCACATGAGCGTGATGTCGATGGCGATCTCCCGCATGATCCTCAGCTGCGGGCTATGGAAGGCGGCCGGCGGGACGGTGATGCCCGCAGCGCGTTCTCCCAGTGACACCGGTAGCGCGGTCGCCGCGACGCCCCGGCGGACCTGGAGGTACTGCTCCATGTCGAGCGGTGTCCCGCGGCGCCGGTTCACGGCCTCGTGGGCGTGGGCGGCGAAGTAGTACTCCCACTCGTAGGCGACCCGCGCCGCCCAGCCGGCCGGGGCGCCGTCGGTGCTGCGGCGCCACAGGTCGGCGAAGGCGCTCGCGCAGGGACCGTCGCCGTGGCGCGGTGCGGCTCCGTGGACGATGTCGATCAGGCCCTGGCACACCCGGGCGGCACGGTCGGGTGCAAGGCCCAGTGGGCCGTCGAACTGGTCGTCGAAGACGAAGAAGAACGCCATGGCGTCGGTGCACAGGCTCAGCCCGGAGCCGGTGGCGTCAGGGAAGCCGTAAGCGGCGAGCCGGGGCATGTCCCACGAGGCGTACCAGTCCATCGACCGCTCACCGCCCACCAGCCCGTGGTCGCGGACCCACGCGAGGTTGCGGGACCGGGCAGCTTCCATGTCCGGGCTGACGCGAAGTGAAAACGGCAGATCGAAAGCGATGTTCTGTGGCATGAGCCCCCCAGTGCGCCGACCCCACATGCCGGCCGGTGAGGAGGAACGCTCCCCGTCGTCAGCAGGCCGGAACCGTGATCGCCTTGTTTGGCCGTCATGTCCATGGCCACCTCGACCTGATCCACAACGACCTGCGCTTCGACAGGCGGTGGTGGTTCGCCGCCGCGAACCACCACCGCCTGCTCCGGACCCCCGCCGCCGGATGGCCCCTGCCGGCACTGAAGACCCGTTCGGAGTGCCCCGCTTGAACACCGCATGACAGTGCTGCTCGCTGGATAGGCTGCCCAGGTGGCGGTATTCGACTGCCCAAAGCACCTGGGAGAGACCGTGCCTGACAGCTCCACCACCCCACAGGCCGAGGCCGACGGCCGGGGCCCGGCGCCGATCACCGTTGCGCCGGAGTCGCCCGCCGTCGCCGAAGCCCGCGACGCACTGCTCGCCGCCATCGGCGCCGAGGCCCAGAACCTGGCGGAGCAGTTCCCCGGTCAGGCGTCCGCCCAACTGGCCGAACTCGCCCGCGCCTACACGTTGACGACGCGAGGGTACTGGGCGACCTCCTCCGCATACCGCTTCGCCCCCGGAACGGACCAGCCTGAGGGCCCAACGGCCAAAAACATGATCACCGGTACGTCGCAGGCGGATGTCGCCCTCCTCGTCGTTCCAGCAGAACAGAGTGGCTTCGCGGCCGCCTTCTCCAAAGCCTCAACGGCGGAAGTACCCGCCGCCGCCTCGGCTCGTGACCTGCTCCTGCGGGCCATCGGCACCGAGGCCCAGAGCGCCGCCAAGCAGTTCCCCGGCCAGGCGTCCGCCCAACTGGCCGAACTCGCCCACGCCTACCGTCGCACCACGATGGACATCGACATCCTGACGCTCGTTGACTCGCTTCCGGATTCTGTTGATCTTCCGGAGCCCGCCATCGGGATCACCCACTACCTCCGCCACTGAAGACCCGCTCGGAACGTCCGGTCCTTCCCAGCTGTGTTAGCCGGCCTCGCAAGCGGGGTTCTGCGGCGCATGGACGGACGGGCGTATCCGAGCGACTTGTCAAACGAGCAGCGGGCGTTGATCGAGGCGATGGTCACGGCTTGGGAGCAGGGTCGGGTGGCGCGGTCGGCAACCGGGGATCCGGGGTCCCGCAGCCAGGCCGCTACCAGAAACGGACTTGACGTCCGCTGACAGCTCGGGTTCCGAGGTGGCTGAAGGTGCTTACCTGGACCAGCGGTTGAACATCGCCCCCCGGGGGCGCGGTTGGTGTCGGGAACGGCGAGAGCCCCTGCCGGGGTGCCTCGATCGGCAAGGGCTCTCGCGGGGCCACGCGTGCCGGTCGTGCTCCGGTGCCCTCAGAAGAGGTTCACCGTCGCGGTGGGCGTAGGGCCCGCGAGGGCGCCGGGGTACCGGGGGGCCAGGAACCCAATGCCGTTGCTTTAGCCCTGCCTGGCCTGTTGGACGGGTGTGGATCTTCGAGGGGCGGGGCCGGGCGGCCAGCTGAGGCTAGGAACGCTGGCTCAGGTGTTCACTCCGGAGCTGGTCGACGCGGCGATAGCCGAGCACGGCAGGGCCGAGCAGCGACGGCGAATACTGCCCGCCCGGCTGGTCATGTACTTCGTGCTCGGGCTCTGCCTGTTCGCCCGGGAGTCGTACGAGAACGCGCGCGTAGCCGGTTTTTGGCGCGCACCCGAGACAGAGTGGAATCGCCCCACTACTGTCAGCAGTCGGTGCTGCCATGCAAGGTCGGACGCACCGCCGAAACGGGATGCGCCTGTCCGGGGCTGACCCGCCGGGCCATGAGACAGAAGATCGGTGACGCAGGATGACTATCGAGGACGCCCTGACCGACCACACGTTCGAGCTCAGCCTGGGCCAGTTCCAGGTTGAGACCGTCCAGTCGATCGACGGCCTGACCATTGGGCAGGACGTCATCGAGGTGAACGGCTCCACCACAGTTCAGGACTTGGTCGGCGAGGTGAAGCCGAAGGTCGCCCAGCCCGGAACAATCACGCTCGTGCTCCCGGCAGAACAGGCCCAGGCCCTGGCCAAAGCGGCGGAAGACGGCACACCGGAGCCGGCTGTCCTCCAAATCTCCGACGCTACGGGCCACGTCCGAAGGATTCACCTCACCAACGCATGGGCCTCCAGCTGGGAGGGGCCTCAGCTCGGTGCAGCCAACTCGGGAATGGCAACTGAGGCGGTCACGATCACGTACGAGGACATCACCATCGAGTAGCAGGCGTCACACGGTTCCTGCCCGGGACCGCTGACAGCTCCTTTCAGGCCCGCCGGCCAATAGTCGGCGGGCCTGAACCCGTTCGGTTCCCCTTCAGCGGCTGGGTGGGCTAAAGCAACGGCATTGGGCCAGGAACCTTCCGGAGGCCGGTGCGTACGGGGCCGACCCGTCCTCAACGAGGCGAGGTCTTCGACTCGCCTCCGCCGATTTGTCAGATCGTGTCCTTGACCTTGAGCTGGCCGCTGTCGATGACGAAGTCCTGGTTGCCGAAGCCGGGGTTCTGGCACTCCCAGATCTTGACCCGGTCGCCGTTGTTGCGGGACCCGCCCACGTCCAGGCACATCTCTCGGCCGCTGCCGATGGTGCCCCTGACCTTGATCTGGCCCCGGTCCACGACGAAGTCCTGGTTGCCGAAGCCGGGGTTCTGGCACTCCCAGATCTTGACCCGGTCGCCGTTGTTGCGGGACCCGCCCACGTCCAGGCACATCTCTCGGCCGCTGCCGATGGTGTCCCTGACCTTGATCTGGCCCCGGTCCACGACGAAGTCCTGGTTGCCGAAGCCGGGGTTCTGGCACTCCCAGATCTTGACCCAGTCGCCGTTGTTGCGGGACCCGCCCACGTCCAGGCACATGGTGCTGGCCGCGCGGGGCGAGGCGACGGCAGCTGCGGGTACGGTCACGACGATCAGGCCGGCGGCGGCCAGGCCGGCCAGCGCGGTAATGGAACGGGACATGGGGTACCTCCGCAAGTGCGCCGACGGGTGTCGGCTCGGTGGGATGGTCGGACGTGGCCAGGCCCTGCCGGAAAGGGCAGTTGGCATACCTGCCTGGCATGGAAGAGGTTCGCAGAGGTCAGCTGCGACACGCCCGGGTACGAACCATGTTCATCTCTTGGGGCGACATGGGGTTTGAAGGGAACGATCTAGACGAGTAGTTCCGAAGTCGGTCAGTGGTCGTAGGCGATCAGTGAGCGGGTGACGGGTTGGCCGGTGGTCCGGTTGTGCCAGATCGCGCAGGTCATCGCCAGCAGCCGCTGGCCGACCCGGGCGCCGACGCCTTCGATGGTGCGGCCGCCGTGTTGTTCGAGTCCGAGTTGGCCTTTGAGCGTGTCGTTGACGGACTCGATGAGCTGGCGGACCGACTTCAGCAGTCCCTCGCCCGGGCGAGGGGCGAGGTTGCGGTACGACGGTCGCAGCAGCTGGATGCCGTACTGGTCGAGGAAGCGGTCGAGTTCGGCGGAGACGTAGCCCTTGTCGGCGAGGATCAGCAGGCCGGGCCGCTCGCGCACGAGACCGGGCTCGGTCTCGACGAGCGCGGCCAGGACCTCGCGCTCGTCGACCTTGGGGTTGGCGAGGGCCCAGGTGACGGGCAGGCCGGCCGGGGTGCACACCAGGTGCAGCTTCAGGCCCCAGAACCAGCGCGAGTGGGAGCGGCTGTAGCCGTAGCCGGCCCAGCCGGCCAGCGCCGAGCGGCGGACGGTGTCGCGGGAGCGGCCGCACTCCACGGGCGTCGAGTCGGTGATCCACACCGGGTCGCCCCACAGGTCGGTCGCCCGGGCCAGGTCGCGCACGGCCTGCTGGAGCAGCGGCCGTGCCGCGCGCAGGCGCTTGTTGTAGCCGGGCCTGCCGGGCAGGTTCGGGAACATGCCGCGCAGATGGGCCTGGGCGAAGCGGATCCAGCGGGCCTCTGAGTGGAAGCCGAGCAGCACCTGGGCCACGGCCAGGCAGACCAGTTCGGAGTCCGTCAGCAACGGCGGGCGGCCCAACCACCGCGTTCGGGGCAGGTGATCATCGATCTGCACGTAGAGTGCCGTCAGGAGGGTGTCCAGCTCTTCGGTCGTCACAACCCGATGCTGGACACCCTTCCTGCATGCCCGGAGCAGAACCGGCAAACCCAGCCCACTTCGGAACTACTCGTCTAGCCGGTTGCCGGGCGGCCGTCGAGGCACGGGTCAGCGGGCGAGTACGTGGCCGTCGTGGGGCCGGTGGTCGCGGGAGCGGCGCAGGTCGCTGCTGACGTAGGTGCGTTGGAGCCAGCGGTCGGCTCCGTCGTAGCGGGGCTGGAATGCGGTGCGGCCGTGGACGGTGACCCGGTTGTCGATGACGACCAGGTCGCCGGGGACCAGGCGCAGGGACCGGGCGGTAGCCCCACAGGCTCGTCCGAACTCGGCCAGCGCGGCGGTGGCCCGAGGGGTGAGCGGGGTGGTGACGAGCTGGGCCATGCGGATGTCGGGGTCCTCGACCGCTCCGGAGAGCACCGGCCGGGGCTCGGCCGCGGCCCCGCTCGCGGTGTCGGGGCCGAAGGAGGGGGGTGGGGTGGTGATGAACTCCGGTGCGAACAGGGTCTCGCGGTCTGCCGGGGTGAGGAGCGCCAGCGCCTGGCGGATGCCCGCGACGCGCATGCCGGCGGTGCGGTCGTGGTCGGCGCGCAGGCACAGGAAGACGACGTAGTCGGGCGGGTGGGGGTGGAAGCCGTTCTCGGTGTGGAAGGACAGCGGCGCCGATCCGGCGTTGCCGTGGAAGGTCTCCTGCCCGGGCACGGGCACCACGTCCTGCACCAGGGCGCCGGACTTCTCGGCCAGGTAGGCGAGGGGGTCACCGAGCCCGCAGGCCACCATCGTGAGCAGCGCGGCCGGGACGGTGGCCTGGCGCTGGACCGAGCCGGGTACGGCCGGTGTCGGAGGCAGGCTCGCCGGGTTGACGGGCAAGCCGCCGATCAGCAGGGTGCCGTGCGGGCCGGAGTGCCGGCGGAAGCGGCGTATCGCGCGTCGCAGTTGCAGCGGGAGTTCGTCCCAGGCGTCCCGGGCCCGTGCCACCCACTCGGGACTGTCCACCTGGTCACGCCCGTCGGTGCACAGGGCGCGGGCCAGCCGTTCGCTGGTGTCGGCGTCGGTCGGGTCCAGGGTCCAGTCGGCTGCGACGGTCTTGCCGGGTGCGGTGCCGGGCATCAGGGCTCCTGCCGGAAGTGCGGACGGTGGGCGGGTGGAGTCACGAATGGCGCAAGTCGGCCACGGCGTCGGCGATGTAGTGGTCCCCGAAGCGGACCAGGGAGGCGTACTGGGCCGCTCGGCGGTGGCGCATCAGCCGCAGCTCCGCGACGGCGTTGTCGGGGCCCTCGGGCCGTTGGGCGATGGAACGGCGCAGGTGCACCATCGAGTACGCCAGGGTGACGTGCCGTTCGGCGTCCACGAGATCGGCCTCCAGGATCGCGCCCCGTGCCTCCGCGAGTTCGGGAGCACGGGCGGCCAACTGCTCGTAGGAGTCGGGAAGCAGCGACAGCAGGTCCTTCATCGCGGCCCGGAACAGCTTGTACCCGCGGTGCTGACGCCCGCTCAGCGGGATGTCCGTCGACGGCGGTGCCATGGTCTGGCGGATCGCCGTCATGTAGTAGTCGGTGGGGATCGTACTGGCGTGGTTCATCGCCGCTGGGAAGCCGCGCACGTACACCGTCGCAGCGGCCAGCCGGTCCAGTGCGGCGTCGGTGTCGCCGTGGCGCAGGTGGTGGGCGGTGTCGGCCACGGCGACGGCGGCGCAGACGTTGAACAGGACGTGGACCTGGTGCCCGATGAGCCACCGAGCACTCCACGCTTGCTCCAAGGGCACCCCCGCGCGGGGCTGCGGGACGGGCACCGGTAGCGCGGACTCGGGGCCGGCGTCCGGCAACGCGCCGGTGATGTCGAGCACCGCCTGCCGCATCCCGGCCGCTTCCAGTGCCAGGTCGGCGCCCGACAGCGGAGCGTCGTAGAGGTCTTCCAGACCGCGGTGGACGACCAGGGCGCCATGCAGGGCGGCCTGTTGATCCGACAGCTCCACTTCGCGGACCCGGAAGTACGACTGGCTGGCCGACTCCGCCGGCACGTCCTCACCGACCACGGCCGGAGCCAGAGCCGACAGCGCAGCGACCAACTCGCCGACCGCCGCGGCCGCCTGTCGCACCGATGCTGTCCGCTGGACCGGTCGGGCGTGCGAGGCGACAGCGGCCAGCACGCTCGCGGCGCGCTGCGCGGAGCCGGCGACTCGCGGGCCCAACTCCGCGACGGGTTGGCCGCCCCGGGGCGTACGGAAGACGGCGACGGGAGGATGACCGGCAATCAGCGATAAGCCCATGGTTGGAATAGTTGACCAGGAACATGCCAATAGAAACCCCGCCCGGAGAGTCGATTCCTCCGCAGGACAATGAAGTTGAGCGAGGTGGCACACCGTTGATGTCCACGATCACCTCGCCGCCCACGTCCGGGGCCGCCTCGCAGGGCAACCGCCAGACTCTCTCGCGGACTTCGGCCCGAGCACGGCGGATCGCCATCAGTGCCTTGGATCCGGCCACGGCCAGGGTGTCGTCCCCGGTACGGGCGCTATAGCGCCCTGAGGGGCATCAAGATCCGCCGGACAGAACCTAGTAGCCGCCGCTCAGCAGGTAGTCGGCCAGCTTCTCCACGGTATAGATCGCGTCTTCGCGGTGCTGCTGCGCAGTGTAGAGACCGATCAGGACGGTCTGGTCGGTCCGGACCAGGACGGTGCCGTTGCCGCTGTTCTCGCCGCGGATCGAGCGGCCGACGCCCCTGGTGCCCCGGTAGTTCGTGCCGCCGACGGTGACGCCGGTGTTGAACACCTTCGAGGGGTCCGCGTACAGCTTGAGGATCGCTGCGGCCTCGCCGTCCTTCAGCGCGAATCCCGCGCTGGCGGCAACGGGTGCGCCATTGTCGCGCCTGATGATCGCCGCTTGGGTGATGTTCGCCGAGCCGATGAGCTGGTCCACCAAGCCCTGCCACGTTGCTGCCATATGCCCCACCCCTGTTGTTCCGGAATCGCACAGACCGGCGGATTGCCGGTCCGATCCGGAATCCTCACGTCCCCACGCCGTCCGCGTACCTGACTTACCGGCGGATGGCCGGAACTCCACGTTTCATAGCTCGTACACACATCCGGAAGGGCTGATTCCGGCCAGCGGCTGACGCGTCCTGCACGGGACTCCCGCCCGCATCAGGGAGTCGCGCCGGCCGGCGAGTTCGCCGTAGCGCGTCACGACGCTTCGATCCTGTTTCGGCGGACCGGTCCGGCATTCGGCCTTGTGCCTGCGTCTGCAGGGTCCGCGGTCGAGGCCGGGCGGCCGTCCGTCCGCGCTGCCGCGGCGCAGGCGGTGTCCGGCCCGGTCGGGCTTGTCCGGGACGGTGTGCGCGATCTGCCGCCGTACGGTGCGTGCTGCAACGCTTCTGTGCACGAGGGGCTGCAGTGTCCTGTGCGGGGGTTACTTGGCGGTGTTGATCCAGGAGCGGAGCTTGTTGACGTCCGTGTACACGCCGGCCCGTCCCGGCTGGGCGCAGCCGATGCCCCAGGAGACGATGCCGACCAGCTCGTTGTACCGGTTGACGAGCGGGCCGCCGCTGTCCCCCTGGCAGGCGTCCGTGTGCCCGTCCGGGTATCCGGCGCAGAACATCGTGTCGGAGAGGCGGCCCTCCCTGTAGTAGTTCGAGCACCCCTCCTGGTCGTTCCTCAGGCCCATCACATTCGTGGTGTACAGCTCGTCCGGTGTCGAGCCGCCTTCGGAAAGGCGCCCCCATCCTGCGACGGAGAGGACCTGGCCGTACGGCGGCTGGTCGGAGGAGAGCGGCCAGCCGACCGGGCCGAGGATGCCGGGCCTGAAGGTCAGGGGCGTCGCCAGCTTGAGCAGTGCGACGTCGTTGTTGTAACTGACGGCCATGTTGTACTGCGGGTGGACGACGTACTTCTCCACGGGGTGGATGGTGGCCCTGCTGAGCCGGAGATCGCCCACCCCCACGCTCGGTTCGCTCGGAGGGTACTGGTGCTGGAGGCAGTGCGCGGCGGTGAGGATCGTCCTGTCGTTCAGGATGACCCCGCCGCAGATGGCGCTCCCGCGCTCCCGGATTGACGCCATGTACGGGGGCATCTTTGTGGCCTTTGTGCCGTTGACGATGGCGCGCGCCGGCACCGTGCCGGACAAGAGCCCCATCAGCGCGCCCATCAGCGCGACTCCTGCCAGCCGCCGCCATGTCCTGCGCCATGACCGGGCCATGAAAACCCCACTCCGCAACGGACGGGAGCCCTTCCCCCGTCGCACCGGAGATCCAACAGCACGCCCTGTCGGGCAGGGCGAAATCCGGCCATCCTCATGGCCCGTCACCGTGCGGGTGCATCCGCGCGGTGACGGCGTTCCCGCCGCCCGCAGGCGGCTGGGCCCCGGTCGTGCCGGTCTCCGGGGCGCAGGCGGGGCCTCCCCGGACCGAGGCGCGCGGCCGGACGGCCGCGCATCCGGCGTGCGGCCCGTTCGCGGACTGCCCGGTCGGGCCGCCGGCGCACGGCGGGGCGCGCGGCAGCGTTGCGTCGACCGGCGGGTCGATCAGGGATGTGCAGATCTGTGCAGTTTCGAAGATCCGATGAGCTGTCAAATGCGGTTCGGATAGCGTCGGTTCGATCCGGAGCGACAGGTTCCGGGCGGGTTCTCCCCGAGAGGCGAACGATGCGATCACTCCAAGCAGGCCGCCCCAGGTCGGCCGCGCCGTTGTGGCGGGGCGCGGCCGCGGCCCTGGCCGCCGCGGTCCTCGGCACCGTCGGCGCGGTGCTGCCCGCGGTGCCGGCGCAGGCCGCACCGGCGCGGCTGGTCTACCTGACCGATCAGTCCCACGACGCGCTGGTGGCCTACGACCTGTCGAGCGAGAGCGTGGTGGCCACCGTCCCGGTCGGGTCCCGGCCCATCGCGCTGGCGGTCTCCCCGGACGGCGGCCAGGTGTGGACCGGCAACGTCTTCGGCAACTCGCTGTCGGTGGTGGACACCGCCACCAACACGGCCGTCGCGACGCTGACGCCGGGCGCCTTCCCGGCCGCGCTCGCGTTCTCGCCGGACGGCGCGCGCGTCTACGTCGCCGAGCTCAACAACAACAGGCCGTCCGTCGACGTGATCGACATCGCGACCCTGACGGTCGCCGCGAGGATTCCCACCCCCTACATGGTGAGCAGGTTCGTGCCGTCCCCGGACGCAACGCACCTGTACGCGGGAATGTCCGGGACCGTCGTGACCATCGACCCCGCCACGAACGCGATCACCTCTTCCGTGCCCACCCTCGACGGGCGGTCGATCAGCGGCATGGCGCTCAGCCCCGACGGCACGACGCTCTACGCCGCGAACCTCAACGCGGGCACGCTCTCGGTGGTCAGCACCACCGGCGACGGCGCCCACGAGGCCGCCGGCGCCACCGCCAGCCTCATCCGCATCGGCTGACCCCGCCCCCGAGACCGCGGAGGCCGCCACCGGAATGCCGGTGGCGGCCTCGCCTTGTGCGGGGTGGTGCGGTGTCAGGCGCGGCGGCCCCGGCGGCGGCCGAGGGCGGCGGCAAGGGCGCCGAGTGCGAGCAGGGCGGCGGCCGCGACGGCGCTGCCGAGGGCGCCGGTGCCGGTGGTGGCCAGGGCGGACGAGGAGGCGGCCGGCGGCGCGGTGGCGGCCGGGGTCCGCGGGTCGGGTCCGGCGGGCGCGGTGGGCGCGGGCGTCGGGGTGCCGGGTGCCTGCCCGCCGTCGTCGGTGGGCGTCGGCGTCGGGCTGTTCGGGGCCGGGACGGTGTGGTCGGCCGTGCAGCTCTTCGTGCTGTCGCAGGTGCCCCGCCGCTCGTCCGGGGTGCCGACGGTGCTGTGCAGGCGGCCGTCGACGGTCACCGAGTAGGTGATCGTCGCGCGGCCGCCCACCGGCAGGTCGCCGGTCCAGGTCAGCTTCCCGTCCTTGACGGCGGCGGTGCCGGAGTTCGCCGCCGCGTCGCCCGCGTAGGCGGCGTCGTCGAGGACCTGCGCCAGGTCGGCGGTCACGGTCGCGCCCGCGGCCGGGTCCGGGCCCTGCTGGGCGACGGTCACGGTGTAGGCGACCTTGCTGCCGGGCTTCACCGTCGAGCCGGACGCCGGGTCGGCGCTCTGCGAGAACACGTAGGCGCCGGCCGTCGCCGGGTCCTGGTAGGTGTACGCCCCGGCGGCGGCCGTGCCGCCCGGGGTGGTGACGGTGACGTCGGCCTTCCCGGGGGCGGCCCCGGCCGGGACGGTCGCGGTGATCTGCGTGTCGCTGTCCACGGTGAACGCGGTGGCGGCCACGGCCCCGAAGGCGACCGCGGTGGCCCCGGTCAGGTGGCTGCCCGTCAGGACCGCCCTGCCGCCGCCGGCCAGCGGCCCGTGGTCGGGGGCGAGGCCGGTCACCACCGGCGCCGGTGCCTGGACCTTCGTGGTCAGGGAGTCGGACCCGATCGGCTTGTGGGCGGGGTTGCGGGCGTCGGCCGAGACGGTGACGCTCGCGCCCGCCGTCGGCACCACCGTCAGGGTGACCGAGATGGGGGAGGTCAAGGCGGCCAGGTTCCAGCAGGTGCCGGAGGAACCCGCCGAGAAGTCGCACGCCCAGTCCGGGGCGGATGCCTTCGCGGACGTCACGGCGGCGGTCCCCGTCAGCGCGATGTTCACGATGGCGGAGTTCTGCGCCCAGTCGGGGGCGTTGTTCGGCACGTCAAGGGTGACGGTGTACGGGGCGTTCACCTGCACCGGACCGGCCGGGCCGGCGAGTTGCACGACGGTGTCGGCGCGGGCGGGGCCCGTGCCGGAGAGTATGCCTTACGTGCGCGTTCCGTCCTGGGCGTCCGCGTCCGGTAGCGGGAGGGGGGCATGTGTGGCGGAGGGCTGTGTGTCTGCTTGTGCGGGCGGGCCGTCGTCGTTCGTCACGGCTGTCGCATCGGCGGCAGCCGTTGGTTCAGTGCCGAGGCTGCGGGTGGAGCTGAGGCCGGCGGTGAATGAACCGCCTGGAGTGATGATGAAGTGCCGGATCTGGTAGGGGAGGAGCTGGCCTACAGGGAGAAGGAAGCGGACGTACCGGACCTCGGCTCCGCCGTTTGGAAGCGTGTGGCTGGACACCGGCGGGGTGACGGCCCCCCGTGAGGTCCAGTTGGTCCGATCGTTGGATGTTTCGACCCTTCCGATCACCCCGGATGAGGTGAAGTGGATGTCGATCCTGGTGATGCGGCGAACTTCCCCGAGGTCGACCATCGCCCAGTCGTTGACATGAGGGGTCAACCTCGACTGGTAGAAGGTGTCGTCCCGGCCGTCCAGCATCTTGTCGGCCGTGTAGCCCGCCATGCCCTCGGGGAGGGCGCTGGCGGTCGGTAGGCCGACGGTCAGGGAGTTGCGGGCTGTCACCGAAGTGGCGGTGAGCTCGCCCGAAACGGTGGCGTTCCCGTCGACGGTCAGGCCGCCGGTGTTGACCGAGACGCCGCCGGCCGACTGGTGGATGCTGCTGGCCACTTCGATGTGACTGCCGTTGCCGACGATCTTGGGAACGGCCAGCTGCTTGCCCGGCGCAATCGTGACATCGCCCTTCGCCATGACGGTGCCGTTGACGATGAGGTTGCCGATGTCGAGGTCGGGTTTGAGGACGGTGAGATGGGTGGAGAGGATCCTCACGACGGGGTTGGACGGGTCGCCGGTGGTTCCGCGCAGATAGAAGGTGGTGTCGGACGTGACGCCTTCGATGGGCAGGCTGGTGCGGGTGGTGACGTCGCGGTTGACCCCCGGGTACAGCAGCTCGTAGGTGGCGTTGGCGGAGCGTTCCCAGGTGAGCTCGACGTCGCCGCCGTTGGGGATGATGGAGGGTGCGCACTGGAAGTTGCGCAGGTAGAAGTCGGCGGGGAACTTGCCGAGGTGGAAGACGGTGGCCCGGTTCTGGAAGGCGGAGTTCCCGGTGCGGGAGCGTTCGGTGACGGTGACCGGGGCGGTGCCGACCTTGCGGCTGATGGGGATGTCGGACAGCTGGATGGTGAACCCGGTGCCGGGGCCGATCGGGGCGTGGCTGGCGGCGGGCGCGCAGACGAATTCCTTGGCGGCCGCGTCCAGGCGTACGGTCCAGCCGGTGAGGCTGATCCGGGGGCTGATCTTGTTGAGGTCGGTGGCGAGGTCGGGGGCCATCGCCCCGGCCGGGACCTTCACCTTGATCCATTCGACGTCGGCCGGTGTGCCGCTCTGCCGGGCGACCGAGATGATCAGTTCTCCGATCTCCTCGGGGGCCTGCGGGTTTTCGGGTGATGCCTTCAGCGGGCTCGGGGTGGTGGTGATCTGATAGGTCAGCAGCGGATCATCGGCGGCGGTACCGGCGTTCTGGGTCTGGATCACGACGGACACGGGGTGGTTCTCCTTCGGATTCGGGGGCCGCGCCGTCCCGTTCCCGAGGTGGCGTGCGGCGGCGGTGGGTGTCAGCGGGCGGTGCGGCTGTGTGTGGCGGCGTCGTCGAGGGTGAGGAAGCCGGAGCGGATCTCCGGTTCGGCGAGGGGGAGGTCGTACTGGTCCTGGCTGAGGATCGGCAGCTTCTCCCACTCACCGCCGCGGTTCTCGGACCACGTCCAGGTGCCGACAACACCGGCCGGGGCCGGCATGAGGGCGGTCTCCTCGCTCTCGCCGTGCGGGCCGCGCAGGCCGGTGGCGGCGGCCAGCAGCGGCCCGGTGCGGAAGTTCACGCTCATGCGGGCGATCGCGGGGTCGGTGAACTCCTGCGGGACGAACACCTTCTTGGTGGCGAAGATGTCGGTGGTGGCGTGCACGGCCGCGCGCGGATCGAGCAGCACGGTGGCGACCGCGGTGCTGTTGTCACCGAAGTCCAGTTCGAGGCTGGGCTTGTCGCCGATCGGGCGAAGGTAGCCGTCGCTGCCGGAGGCCGGGTCGATGATGGTCGCGAAGTGCTCGTAGTCGTCGTTGAGGACGTAGCCGACCAGGCCGTCGTCGCTCTGCTGCGCTTCGCCGAGGCGGACCGTCCACGGGTAGCCGGGCAGTTGGGAAGGGGACGGCGCGAAGAGGTTCTGCCAGCTGACGTCGGTGCGCAGGGGGCCGCGGAGGTTCATGGTGAGGCGGGTGCGGACCAGGGCGAGGGGGCGTCCGAGGAGGAAGCCGAGCCCGGGGTCGGCCGGTCCGTCCGGGTCGATGGTCTGCAGGGCCTGGTCGAGGGTGGTACGGAACGCGTCGAAGGTTTGCGGACCGCGGGTCTTCACGGCCTTGAGCAGCTGGTAGGTGTGCCGGGTGAGTGCTTCCAGCTGCTCGAAGTGGGTCATCTGGGAGCCGGGAAGAGCGCTCCAGGAGACCTCGCGCTGGCTGTTGCCGTTCAGGGTGACGCGGAGTTCGCCGAGTGCGGCGCCGTCGGGGGAGTGGACGACGAGGGACTGGTCGAGGCGGTTGTGCAGCAGCCAGGCGCAGACGGGGTTGGCCCCGGGGGTCAGGTCGGTGTCGTCGTCGGTGGTGGCGGCGAGGAAGTCGAAGCGCAGCCGGGCCGACTGCAGCAGGCGGGGGCCGAGTTCGACGAGCCGGTCGGAGTCGTAGCCGCTGACGGGGTGGGCCGGGCGCATGGTGTCCGGCATCTCGGGTGCGAAGTGGCTCGCGGCGCCGATCAGGTTGACGGATCGTCCGAAGCGGTCGACGACCGCCAGGTCGAGGAAGACGAGCTGGCCGGCGCGCAGCTCCTGGAACGTGGAGACGGGGTCGGGGTCCCAGTCGCTGGCCCTGACGGGGCCGGGGATGGGCGGAGGGTAGTCGCCGTTGCCGATGAGGTCGGCGAGGTCGCCGGCGGGCTGGAGGCCGGCGAGGGGCTGGCGTTGGGCGATCATGGCGCCGAACCCGTCGAGGGTCTGGGAGAGGTAGTCCACTTCGCGGGCCTGGGACCGGACCTGCCGCACGGCGTCGGAAGGCAGCTGGTCGCGCACGCGGGCGTAGGTCTGCAGGGTGCCGTCGACGATGTGGCCGGCGGTGGGGGCGAGCATCTGGCGGCCGTAGACGGTCAGGGGCTCGCCGGGCTGCCCGCTTCCGTTCCACTGGTAGCGGGAGCGGTCGACGAAGTCCCAGTGCGCGGTGTCGCCGTCGCGGAACGGCAGGGGGAAGTACTCGGCCTTCCACAGCAGGAACAGCGGCTGCCAGGGCATGGTCCAGGGCGTGGTGCCGTATTCGGGCAGGGTTCCGGTGACGTCGCGGATCGCGCCGGACTTCAGCGCGCGCTCCAGGATGAGGAACTCGGCGAGCAGCGCGGGCAAGCAGGGCGGCTGCTGGCCGGTGAGGTCGATCTGGGCGGCCACGGCGGCGACGTCGGCAGTGGTGATGCCGGAGGCACGGGTGACCAGGCGTTCGGGGGTGCGGCAGGGCAGGGCGGTGTCGCGGGTGAGCGGGGCGTGGAGGTTGGCGCCCTGAAGGGTGAGGACCGGGTCGGCGCTGTACTCGAAGTCCTCGGCCGGGACGCGGATCAGCCGGCGGGCGGCGCGTGCACCGTAGGCCGGGTACAGGGCGTCGATGCGCGCCGCCAGGTCCGCCTCGCTCTTGCCCCAGGGCAGTTCGGCGCGTTGCACGGCCAGCTCGCGGGCGAGGGCGAGGACACACCCGGCTGCGCCGTCCGGGTTGGCGGGGTCGAGTTCGTCGTCGATGCGGGCGGTGAACTCGTCGGACTTCTTCGGCAGGTGGTTGAGCCACCACAGGTGGTAGAGGTGTTCGCGGGCGGTGTCGAGTTCGGCTTCGGTGGCGTCGTGGGCGGCCTGGCGGCGGTTGAGTTCGGCGACGGTCTCGGCCTCCGCGGCCCGGGCCGCGCGGGAGGGGGTGCGGCCGGTCTCCTCGCCGCGTTCGCCGATGAACCACCGGTATCCGCCCGGGACGGGGCCGAAGGCGCTGTCGTGGGCGCGGCGGTCGGTGAGGAGGTCGGCCTCGGGCCGGTCGCGCTCCTCCAGGGCGTCGATGCCGCCGAGCAGGAACGCCCGGAACAGGTCGGCCTCGTCTGCGGACAGGGAGCCTTGTCCGGCGGACTGGGCTGCGAGTTCGGCGACGGCTTCGGCGATGCTGTTGGACACGATCGCGGTGACGTCGGCCGGCTTCGGGCAGGGCGAGTCGGGGACGGGACCGGTCAGGTCCCAGTCCAGGCCCAGGACGGTGCCGGAGTAGACGGAGGTACGGATGCCGCTGCCGGAGCCGACGGGCGGCGTCCACTGCAGGTGCTCCAGCAGGGCGGCGAGGTCGTCGGCGTGGGCGAGGATGTCGCTGTCCGGCTGGGCGTACCAGCCGGCGACGAGGTAGCTGAGCCGCTCCTGCGTGGGCAGTTCCCCGTCGGGGGTGTCCAGGAGGGTGTCGTGGAGGGAGAAGACGTTGGTGTTGTAGGGCTGGAAGACGGAGAAGGTGGGCAGGCCGGGGCCGATAGCAGTGAGGAACGGCGCGCGACGGTCGGCCGGTTCGCGCCAGGGGCCGGTGAGTTCGTGGCACTTGCCGATCAGGGTCGCGGCGGGTTCTTCACGGTCGGGGTCCTGGAAGGAGACAGTGCCGTTCATGGGGTCGAGGTAGTCGCTCTCGACGATCCATGCCTTGAGGGGGCGGGTGCTGTCGGTGTGGCGGACGACGAGCCACCGGTTGGGTACCAGGGGGAAGTCGCCGATGCCCTCCTCCTCGTCGTGGCGGCCGCGGGTGAGGGCGGCGGGCAGTTCCCACTGGAGGTAGACGCCGAGGCGGTCCTCCCGGCCGGTCCACTCCTCCGGGCTGGAGAACGGGTCCGGCTCGGCCGGAACGCCCTGGCCGATGTCCTTGAAGTTGGTGATCCACCGGTGGAACACGTGCGGGGTTGCGGTGTCGCGGGTGGCCCGGTTGACGGCGAGGGCCGCGACCTCGACCGGCACGACGAGGGTGTTGTCCACGGACATTGGCCCGGGGTCCTTTCGGTCAGCGCGTGGTGTTACGGCGCGGGAACGGGGCGGGGCTCAGGGCCGGGAGAAGGTCTGCGCCTGCGGCGCGTTGATCATCTGCAGGGCGAACTGTGCGGAGGAGATCCGTGCCACCCCGTGCGCTCGGGACAGCGCGGGCACCAGGGCGTCGCCGGGGCCGTCGACGTTGAGGACGTCCCGCCCTCCCGGGCGCAGGAACCGGGCGAAGCCGGCCGGCTGCGGGAACTCGCCCATGGGGTGGCCGATCCGGTCCCCGGTGATCTCGCGCAGCTCGATGGTGCCGACGTCGCCGATCCCGAAGCACAGGCCGCGCGGCGGCTCGGCCAGCTCGAAGCGATCGATCAGTTCCGGGAAGATCGACAGGCGGATCTCCGTGCCGAACACGGCCTCGCGCACGGGCTCGACGACTTCGGTGCCCTTGTAGGCGGTGACGACGGCCTTGGGCCAGTTCGGGACCAGACTGGAGTTGATCAGCACCGCGCACGTCGGCACCGGGCCGCCACCGGTGGCGAGGGCGTTGAGGTCGGCGTCCAGGGCGTGGCCGACGCCGACGCTCAGCGCCCCGTCCACGGCCGCCCGCACCCAGGCAGGGTCGATGTAGGCGAAGCGGATGCTCTCGGCGGGCAGGGCGCGCGGGTCGGGCACCAGATGGGACAGGCCTAGCAGCTCCAGACGGCGCAGCGCGTCCAGCCAGGCGGTGACCTTCGCGAACGTGTCGGGGGCGGCCTGGGTGAGCAGGCTCGCCACGCCGGGCTGGGCCAGGACGGCACGTGCGTCACCCTGGCCGCGGCGGGTGCGGGCGGCGGTGCGGCGCCGGCCGGCCCTCAGCTGCGGGCCGGCCTGGTCGAGGGCTTGGACGAGGCGGGCGCCGCCTGAGCGGGCGTCGCCGTCGGTGAGGAGGCGGTCGAAGGCCTCGAAGGCGAGCGGTGCCGTGAGGTGACGGCCAGTCAGGGATGCGGCGAACCGTGCGGCGAGTTCGGGGTGGGAGGCGAGGCGGCGGGCCGCGGTGCGGGCGGCGGAGCGGAACTCCAGCAGGGCGGTGCGGAACTCGGCGTCGGCGAGGGCGAGGGTGCGGCCGGTGGTGAACGCGGCGGCGTAGGTGGTGTCGAAGACGCCGTACTGCTGCAGGTAGATCAGGGCCTCGCCCGGGGAGTCCAGGCGGGTGGCGGCCGGGTCGGGAAGCTCCTGGGCGGGTTCGGCGGTGAGCGGGCCGCGGTAGAAGGCGAGGGTGCGCTCGCCGGTCTCCAGGCGCTGCGGCAGGGCCACGGCGCCGCCTGCCATGCGTTCCAGGGCTTCCTTCTGCGGGCCGGCCGGATGGGCCGGGCCGGAGGCCGGTACGCGCAGGCGCAGTTCGTCCTTGTGGCGCGGGGTGGTGCCGTCGGTGGTGGCCAGGTGCTGGGCGAGGTCGCCGAAGCCGATGCCGGAGTCGGGTTCGGTGGTGAAGGACCAGGAGGCGAGGGAGACCAGCCGTACGCCTTCGGAGGGGGCGGGGGCGGTCAGGTATCGGTCGTGGCCTTCGAGGGAGACGAGGTGGACGACGTGGCGCCCGCCCGCGGCGGCGGGGAAGCGGTTGGCGACGAGGACGGCGTTGAGTTCGCCCTCGTCGGGCTCGGGGTCCGTGCCGGCACGGGTGGCGTCGGGGCGCCCGCCCTCGCGAAGGTGCGCGAGGTAGCCCATCTCGGAGGGCAGCGGCTTCACCACGTCGAACAGCGCGGCGGGGACGAGGACGGTGGCGCACTGCTCGTCGTACTCGTCCGGGCGCATGCTCTCGGGGGCGATGACCGGCACCGCTCCGGGGCCGTGGGCGCCGGCGAGGAACTCGCGCACGCTGTCGGTGGTGACGAGGCCGACCGCGTCCGGATCCTCGGGCAGTTCGTCCTCGCGGAAGAGCAGCAGGGCCATCCATGGGACCGCGCCCGGCTGACCGTCGCCGAGCAGGCGGGCCCACGGCAGGCCGGGGACGTCGAGGTTGATGTGGGCGAGGGTCTGGCTGTAGGTGCCGACGGCGTCGGGCACCGGGAACCGGGCGTTGATGCCGGTCGGGTCGAAGCTGAAGCGCGGCTGGACGACGTCGAAGGGCTGCGGGGTGGCGTCGATGACACGGTCGGCGCCGCCGACGTCCTTGAGGGTCTGCCGGTTGTCGATCCGGTACTGGCCCGCGTACAGCGAAGGGATGCGGTGGTCGAAGAACCGGGTGCGGTGCTCGGCCCCCGGGGTGGTGGTGCGCGGCTGGGGGGCGGGTTCGGAGGTGGTGGTCACAGGGCGTGCCTTTCGACAGGACGCAGCAGTGGGCAAAGAGTCTGGGAGCGCACGGCGGATGGGGCCGCCCTGCGGAGGCGGCGCGGGCGGCCCCGGGTGCGGCGCGTCCGGTCAGCCGGCGACGAGCATCGGCTCGGCGGTGAACGCGGTGCCGGCGGCGTGCGCGTAGGCGCTCAGGTCGGTGTCGAGAACGCCGAGGTCCGTGCCGAGACCCTTGAGCGCCTGGGCCAGGGCGGCGCGATTGCCGCGAGTGGCGGTGGAGTCGATGCCGTCCTGGATCGCGGCGATCACCCCGACGGGACGGGTCGGGAGCGGGCCGGTGGCGGGCTCCCCGGAGAGGGGCTGGTTGCCGTCGGGGTTGATCGGGTCGAAGGAGATGGCCTTCTCGTCGAGGAACCCGGTGGAGGTGCCGTGGTCGACCGGGGGCGAGGTCAGCCGGATACCGAGGACCCGGTCGGGGATGATCCCGTCGTTGGGCGCGTCCGGCTGCTGACCCCACAGGCCGTTGGGCACGTTGCCGCGCAGCACGGCCCGGCCCCACTTCGTCATGCTCGCGGCCTGGCCGTTGTATGTGAGCCAGATACGCAGTTCGCTGCTCTTGCCCCGCAGGTGCATGGGCAGGATGTCGACCGCTGCGCTGTCGGTGGCGACGGGCGTGGTGCCGCTCTGGTCGAGGTAGACCGTGCTGACGGGGGCCTGGGTGTCGGCCGTGAAGGTGAAGCCGCCGTTGCTGACCAGCCACGGCTTGACCGCGCCGCGGGTGGCCGGGGCGCCCTCCCCGGTGTACCCGGCGATCGCCGTGGTGCGGACCATGTTCTCCGGCGGCGGCAGCATGCCCTGGAAACCGCCCCAGTCCAGCGCCGGGGCCTGGCTGCGGCGGCCGGCGCCGAAGCCGATGGTGAAGGAGATGAACCACAGGTGGACGGTGGCCTCACCACCCACCGCCGGGCCCCAGACCCGGACGCTGACGCCGACCTCGACCGAGATCCTGACCTTGACGAACCAGACCTTGATGGTCGCCGATACCCCGACCCGCACCCCCATGCCGACGTCGAAGTAGAAGGGGTTCCACTCCAGCAGGGCGTCCACGCGGGCGGTGAGCCAGGCGCGCAGCATGCCGGACTGGAAGACGACGTCCAGGGAGCCGCCGGCCATCAGGGACTTGGGGGTGAACGCGGCGTAGGCGTTGCCGGTGATGTTGACGGTTGAGCCGACGCCCCAGGTCAGGCCGGCCGGCTGCTGGCGTGGGTAGCGGGCGGGTAGCTCCCGGCCTGCGGGGATAGCGCCGAGCATGAACGCGAAGTCGCCGGCCTGCGGGTGGTTTCCGAACCAGAACTTCATGCCGACGCCGCCGCGCAGCTTGCAGTTCGGGTCGATGAGGAACGTCTTCTCGGTGAACGCCGCGCCGATGCTCAGCTCCCCGGCGGTGGGGCGCAAGGTGGCTTCGATGCCGATCTCCACCCGGGCGATCTTCTTGTCGCTCTTGGTGGGCAGCTGCATCCCGGCCGCACCCAGCAGGCTGATCGTCAGCTCGGAGCCGGTCTGCACCAGGGCCATGGCGCGCCCGCTGAACGTCTCGAAGCAGTCGAAGGCCAGGCCGGCGGCGAACCACAGGTCGCCCTCCTGCGCCCGCACCCACGGATTGCCGCCGCCGATCAGCTCGCTGAGGACCTTGAGCGGGTCGACCTCGTCGTCGTCGGCGCCGATCGCGCCGGGGTTGTCGAGGGCGACGAGGAACGGGAAGTCGCCCAGCGTGTCGGCGGCCGGGACCCGCACCCGGCTGTTCCAGCCGAACCCGGCGGAGATCCCGCGCACCTGGAACTGCGGCGGCCCGAACCCGACCTGGCTGCCGAGGGAGCCGTAGGCGAACAGCGACGGATCGGCGCCGCTCTTCGGAACGACGTAGGCGCCCATGGCGGAGCCGTTGAACGCGCCGGTGTCCACCAGCAGGACCCCGCCGACCACCGTCTCGTACGGCGCGGGGGCGGGCAGCGCGGTCAGCGCGCCGGCGATGCGAAGCGGCGGGCTGTAGTAGTCGACGCTCAGGCCGTTCTCTCCGCCCGGTGTGCCGATCGGCGACCAGCCGCGTGCCGACGGTGCCTCCAGGACCCTCATGCCCTTGCGGCGCCGCGGTCCGGGGCGCGGAGTGAGGATGCCGTGCTGGGTGACCAGCGCCTGCGGGACCCGCTCGCGTGCGGCGCCGTCGCGATGCCGCACCGCCGGCAGGGCGCGGCCCAGGCCGTCGAGACGTCCGGGGTCGGTCGGCAGCGCCGGCGCGCGCCGGACCAGCCGCAGGGCGCGGCCGCTTGTCAGCGCCCACGCCCCGGCCGCCAGCGGGGTGCCGGCAGGAGCGCCGTCGACCAGGAGCAGAGCCCGGCTCTCGCCGAGATCGGCGACGGCCACCATGCCGGTCACCCACTCGCCGTCCGTGGAGAAGGAGACACGCACCGGGACCGTGGACGCGCAGGCGGTGGTCGAGGCAAAGCCACTGACCGTCATGGCCTGCGGATCGCCCTGCGCGCCATCGACGCGCACGAGGCCAGAGCGGAACACGAGCGCGGCGGCGTCGGGATCGACGACGTCAGATGCCGGAATCTCGACCACACCTCCAGCGGCTGCCTGTTCGAGGAGCTTCCGAACGTCTTCCACGCGTGCTGTCACGGCGGCCCAACCCTCTGCATCGGGGCAAAAGGGGAAGGCGGAATCACGCGTCGGCGCCGGTGTCGGCCCTGACGTGTCCGCTGAAGGGAGCCTAGCCAGGCAGACACACTGAGCATGCGTCTACCTACATTTGGTTACGAGTATGGCTGAAAGTCGGTGTCCGAACCGGCCAGGGAGCCCGGCCCTGCGATCGGCGCAGAAAGCGGGGCGCCGGGCCCGCCCCGGCCTGTACGTGATGCCCTCCGCCCGGGACTGGGCCGCGATCCCCAGCTGGGAGTGGCACAAGGTCGGCGTTGACCCCGGGCTCCCCGCCGCCGTGCTGCGCGCCGACCGGCTTGCACCCCCTTCGAGAAGGCCTCTGTCATGAGCAGCGCGGAGGCCTTCGCCGGCTGATGTCGATGCCCGGCATCGCTGTCTGGACGGCGGCCGAGACCTTGCAGCGCGCCAACGCCGGCGCTGTCTCGGCCGGTGGCTTCCACCTTCATCCGCCTCACCGGCGCCCGCGCACCGCGCTTCGGGCCGCGCCTGGCCCTGAACGACCGCAGACGCCGGTAGCCCGGCCGCAGGGACCGAGCAGGTCTGCTTCGGGTCCGACGAATGTGGGGAGCCTGGCTCCGCGGTTGACGGTCGCCGGCATGGAGGAGGACGGGCGTATGACATCGGGCTTCGATCGAAGTGGGCGGGCACCGGGGCGGGACGGCCAGGTGCCCGCCGTGCCCCAGCGCCCCGCGCAGTCGGGCCGGCGCAGGTCCGTTCGCGCAGCCGAGGCGCCGACGGACGGTGCGTCGCGAGGTTGCGAGGTACTGGTCGTCGGCGCCTACTTCGCCGATCTGATCTTCCAGGATCTTGAGCGGCCGGTCCGGCCGGGCACCGAGGTTTTCGCCGGGGCACTCGACCTGCTGCCCGGCGGGGCCTTCACGCCGGCGATGGCCATGCGTCGGCTCGGCCATGACGTGGTGTGGGCCACCGACTTCGGCAATGACCTGTTCAGCTCTCTTGTCCTGTCGGCAGCCCGCGCGGAGGGCCCGGACGAGGCCGGCTTTCGTCACCACCCGGTCCCGCTGCGCAGTGTCACGGTGGCGCTGTCGCACCCCGGGGACCGGGCCATGGTCAGCTTTCAGGACCCGTGCGGTGCGCCGCCGCTCGGCGAGCTGCTGCGCGAGCACCGCCCCGAGATGCTGATGCTTCCCCAGCTCCGGTACGGAGAATCCGTGAAGGTGTCCCTACAGGTCGCCCGTCAGCTCGGAACTCAAGTGTTCATGGACTGCCAGGATATGCCGGCCACCCTCGACACCCCCACAGTGCGAGAGGTCCTCGCGGAGGTGGACGTCTTCGCCCCCAACGCCGATGAAGCGCTGCGGCTGACCGGCACCACCACGGTGGACGACGCTCTGGACGTGCTCGCGGGACTGGTGCGTACCGTGGTCGTCAAGCGCGGTGGGGAGGGGGCCAGTGCCGTGCGGGACGGGAAGCGCCACGACGTCCTCGCCGTCCCGGTCGACGTCGTGGACACAACCGCGGCCGGAGACTGCTTCAACGCCGGCTTCGTGCACGCCCTCCTCACGGGCAAGCGGCTTCCCGACTGCCTCGCCGCCGCTGTCGCGTGCGGGGCGGCGGCCACAGCCGGTCCGGGCTCCAGCCGCGCGCTCGACTCCGCCGGGCTGCGGCAGTGGTTGGCCCGCGTCCCTCGTCTCTGATCGCCCCACGTACCCGGCGTTCCGTCAGAGGCCGCTCGCACGCTGGGTGGTGCGCGAGAGACCGTCGGCGTTGCGCACAGTGGCACTCCCCATTCACTCGGTGACCGGTTCGTGTTAGCGTCCGGTGATCGACCTGGGATGCGCTCCGGCCCCGCCGGCGGGGCGCATCTCCACGCGGAGAGGGCGAGGGGGTGCAGGTGCGGCTGGGACGGCGACGAGCGGGCCCAGGACGGCTTCGGCCCCGCACCGCCGAAGGGGGCATCGGATGAGGATTCTGGTCACCGACCTGGACGGCACGCTGCTGGGCGGCGACCGGGCCGACCGTCGCCGCCTGCACGCCGCGCTGGCCCGCCACCCGGAGGTGGCCGTGGTCTTCGCGACCGGCCGCGGGTTGCCCTCGGTGCGCGAGGTGCTGCGGGACCCGCTGGTGCCAAGGCCGCGCTGGATCATCGCGGACGTGGGGGCGAGCGTCATCGACGGCGCGGACCTGACCCCGGTCGAGGCCCTGCAGAGCGGGCTGCGCAGCGGCTGGCCCGGAGCACGGCGGGTCCGCGCCGCGTTACGCCACCTTCCAGGCCTGGAATACCAGCACGGTGTGGCGCAGGACGGCCGCTGCTCGTTCCACCTCGGCCCCGAACAGCTCACCGAGGAGGTCACCGACTCGGTGCGCGCGCTGGGCTGTACCTGGTTGTACTCCGCGGACCGCTACTTCGACGTCCTGCCGCCGGGCGCGGGCAAGGGCGCCGCGCTGGCGGCGCTGGCCGCCGAGCAGCACTGGCCGATGTCATCGGTCCTGGTCGCCGGCGACTCGCTCAACGACCTGTCGCTGTTCGGCCTCGGCGCACACGGTGTGATCGTCGGCAACGCAGAGCCCGCCCTGCTCGAAGCCCTGCGTGAGGACACCGTAGTCCACCGGCCCGACCGGCCGGGCGCCGCCGGCATCCTGTCGGCCCTTCAGGAACTCGGCTGGGTGGAACGCGAGTACCCGCTCGTCGTCGGCTACCACCGGCCACCGGTGCAGTGGACCCCCGACGGCTGGCGGCCACCCGCCAGCCCCAACGGCATCCTGCCCACACTGCGAAGCCTGTTCGCCGCGAACTCGCAGGCCGTCTGGAGCACCGCCGCAGTCCTTGAGTCTGACGCGCACCCGGCTCCCCTGGAGCGACACGACACCGGGCTGCCGCTGTCCTTCGTGCCGTTGAGCCCCGCCGAGTGGACCGGATACTTCCATCGGGCCTGCAAGGAGACGCTCTGGCCGGTGCTGATGTCCCAGCCGCAGCGGCTGCGTTTCGACCCCGAGGCCTGGACCCGCTACCGCGATGTCAACGCCCGCTTCGCCGAACACATCAGCGCCCGCGCCGCACCGGGCGCCACCGTCTGGCTGCACGACTACAACCTGTGGCTCGTCCCCGGCCTGCTCCGCCCGGCCCGCCCCGACCTAGGGCGTGTCTCGTAATTGATCTTGGCGGGGGTCATTGCTCCTCGGCTCGCAGCCACAGGATCAGCGAGGCGAGGACGACGCCGGCCCGGTAGCGGTTGGCCAGTTTGTCGAACCTGGTTGCCACTGCCCGGAATTGCTTCAGCTTGGCGAAGCAGCGCTCAACGACGTTCCGCCCCTTGTAGGCGGCCTTGTCGAAGGCAGGTGGGCGCCCGCCGCGGCTTGCGCGGCGGGCGCGGCCGGCGATCTGGTCCCGGCGTTCGGGGATGGTCGCCTTGATCCGCCGGCGCCGCAGCAGCCGGCGGATCTTCCGGGAGGAGTACGCCTTGTCGGCCACGACCCGGTCGGGCCTGGTCCTTGGCCGCCCACTCCCGAGACGTGGGACGCGGATGGCGTCGAGGACGGTGGGCAGCATCGTGCAGTCGGCCGTGTTGCCCGTGCTCAGCACGATCGACAGCGGCAGGCCCCGACCGTCGACCGCCAGGTGGATCTTGGTCGTCAGTCCGCCCCGGGACCGGCCAAGCGCCTCGCGGCACGCAACTGCTGCCGGATCATCCGATTCGTCCTCGGACTGGCCCCCTTTTTGCGGGCGCCGGCCGCGTGCTGGTGGGCTCTGGCGACCGTGGAGTCGATCGAGACCGTCCACTCCACGGTCCCCACCGCGTCGTTGCGGACCTGGATCTCACGCAGGAGTGTGGCCCAGGTTCCGTCCTTCTCCCACTGGGCGAAGCGCCGGTAGACGGTCTGCCACGGACCGTACCGCTCGGGCAGATCGCGCCACGGGGCACCTGTGCGCAGCCGCCACAGCACCCCGTTCACCACCTGCCGGTGATCCCGCCAAGGACGCCCGGCCCCGTCCCGCTGCGGCAACAACGGCTCAATCCGAGCCCACGCCGCATCCGTTATCTCTCCACGACCCACCACAAGATCAATTATGAGACACGGCCTAAGGGTCGGCCTGTTCCACCACACGCCCTTCCCGCCGCCGGACATCTTCGCGCGCTCCCCACCGCTGCCGAAATCCTCGCCTCCCTGGGCTGCCTGGACTGGGCCGGATTCCACACCGAGGCCTTCGCCGAGCACTTCCGCCAAGCCCTCGCCCAAGTGCCCAGTCCACCTCGGGTGGGCGTGCATCCGCTGGGCATCGACCGCGACGTCATCACGGCGATGGCCCGTTCCCGCCGACTCCAGGCGGGCCCGGTGGACGGGGCGTTGGTGCTCTCCGTCGAGCGCCTGGACTACGCCAAGGCCCCGGTGCAGAAGGTCGAGGCCATCGCCGCGCTGCTCGCCTGCCGCCCCGAGTTGCGGGGACGGCTGCGGTTCCGCCTGGTGTGCCCACCTCCCGAGGCCGGCATAACCTCCTACGACGCGACCCGGCAACTGCTGGAGCGCCGCATCAGCGAGGTGAACCACGCCTGGGGAGACGCCGGTTGGCAGCCCATCGAGTATCTGCCCCGCAGCCTGCCCTTCAGCGAGGTGATCGACCACGACTTGGCGGCCGACGTGTTCTGGGTGACCTCCCTGCAGGACGGGATGAACCTGACCGCGAAGGAGTTCGTCGCCGCCCAGCGCGCTGCCGGCCGCCCCGGCGTGCTCGTGCTCTCCCGCCACACGGGCGCCGCCTCCCAGCTCGGCGCCGCGGCACTGCTCACCGATCCCCACTCACCCGTCGACCTCGTTGACACCCTGCACCAAGCCTTGACGCTCGCTCCGGAAGAACGCCGGATTCGGCTGGAGCGCCTCGCCGACCTCCTCGGACACCACCACCCCGCAGACTGGGCTGCCGACATCACCGCCGCCATCCGCGGCCGCGGTGACCCTCGGCGAGGCCCGCAAGACCCTGACCGATCTCACTCGAGTGACACCAACGCGTTTGCTGCCAGCCGTGGATGACAACGCGCATGTCCCCTCTTCCAGGCACCTGACCACCCGGGCCGAGGCCGAACGGGAGACCCGTCCGCCGAGGAGCGCGCACGGATCGACGATGCCGCCGCCCTGGTGCACCGCAGCCGTACCGCCATGCCCGGCATGCCCGCGTCGGTCGGCCACGGCCCGACGTCCGTCCCGGGAGTCTCAATGACTGAGTCAAGCCGTCTGCGCGGCCGGCGCGTCGGGGGTGAAGATGCGGTTGTCGCGCAGGAGGGCCCACAGGACGCTGACCCGTCGGCGGGCCAGGGCGATGACGGCCTGAACGTGCTTGCAGCCCTCACCGCGCTTTTTGAGGTAGAAGTCCCGGTTCGGGCCGTCCTTGATGATGCTGGTCTGCGCGGACAGGTAGAACACCCGTCGCAGGCGGCGACTGTAGCGCTTGGGCCGGTGCAGGTTGCCCGTCCGTCGGCCGGAGTCGCGCGGGACGGGCACGAGCCCGGCAGCCGAGGCGAGGTGGCCGGCGTTTGCGTAGGCCGTCAGGTCACCGGCAGCCACGACGAGTTCGGCGCCGAGTATCGGTCCGATGCCGGGCAGAGACTCGACGATCTCGGCCTGCGGGTGGGCGTGGAAGGTGTCGCGGATCTGCTTGTCGATCCGCTTCAACCGGTCGTCCAGGGCCAGGATCTGCGCGGCCAGGTCCGCGACGATCGCCGCGGCGACCTCTTCCCCGGGCAGGACGGTGTGCTGGGCATCGGCGGCATCCAGGGCAGTGGCCGCCACCGCGTCGGCGCCGCGCACGCTCCGGTTGGCAAGCCAGGCCGTCAACCGGGCACGGCCCCGGCGGCGGAGCGCGGCCGGGGTCTGGTAGCCGGTCAGCAGCACCAGAGCACCCTTGTGCGCGGAGTAGTCGAAGGCCCGTTCCAGCGCGGGAAAGATGCCGGTCAGCACGTCGCGAAGTCGGTTGATCATCCGCACCCGGTCGGCGACCAGGTCGGATCGGTAGGCGGTCAGCAGCGCGAGGTCGGCCGCCAGCTGGGCGGGCACCTTGATAGTGGTGAAGTCACGCCGGTGACGGGCGGTCTCGGCGATGACGTAGGCGTCACGGGCGTCGGTCTTCGCCTCGCCCCGGTAGGCGCCTGCCATGCGGTTCACGGTCCGGCCGGGTACGTAGACGGCCTGCTGGCCGTGGGCCGCCAGCAGGGCCAGCAGCAGCGCGGAGGACGTTCCGGAGATGTCCACCGCCCAGTACACTTCGCCGGCCAGAGCGAGGATCTCGCCGAGCGCGGTCAGGATCGCCGTCTCGTCGTTTTCGACCTTCTTCGACCACAGCGTCCTGCCGGTGTCGTCGACCACGGCCGCCCAGTGGTGACCCTTGCCAGCGTCAATACCTGCCCACACACGGACACGTGGCTCGCTCACTCGCCCCTCCTCGATCCCACTCGCATCCCGTTGGCCCGAGGAACACCCCGCTGTCGTCTCCGTAAACAGCGACCGCACAAGGCGCGCACATCTCAATCAGCAGCCAGGGTGCCCGGGAGAGCCGGACGGCCACTCCTGGGCAGCCACTGGAGGCAAGACCGCATCAGCCACATCCGGCCCTCCTGGGCCGCCTAACACCTTACGGAGAACCGCATGAGCCCTGCGATACACGGCGGACGGGGCCGGCGTGACCGGTGAACCAGAACAGCCGGGCTCGTTGAGGCGGTGCTGACCGACCTGCACAACGTACTGACCGCCGCCGAGCAAGTCAGCGGCGTGCGGTACGAGGAATTGCCACCCGCCGAGGCGCAGGCCGGTTACATCCTGGAGATGGACCGGGCGGCGGCGTGGAAGGGCTTCACGGACCTGCCGACCGCGTGTCGCCGTCAAGGCGACCCGGTGCGGGCACTTGACGCATCCGCTCTCCGCGCATCAACGACATGACAGAGGGTGACACCTCGTCGCTTTGTGTAGATTTCCATGCGTACGACCTCGGGCGTGTGGGCATGGTCAGCGCGGGGGCCGTCACGGCCCCCGCGGTTCGCGTCCACAGCGGGCCGCGAACGTACCGGTCCAGCGAAGAGGAATCCTCCATGACAGGTCAAACGTCCGACGCCGCGCAGCAGCAGGTGCAGTTCCCCATCACCGAGTCGTTCACCGGCACGGCCCCGGCGAATCCGCTCTGGCGGCTGCTGGGGAGCGCGCGGCTGAACGAGGGCGCGCTGGAGCTGACGCCGAACAGTGCGTCGCAGGCGGGTACGGCTTTCCTGGACCAGCCGTTCTCCTCCTCGCTCGGGGTGAGCATCGACTTCGACTACTCGTGCGAGGGCGGCGGGGGCATGGGTCTGGGGGACGGGTTCAGCCTCTACCTGATCGACGGGAACCGCACCACGGAGCCGGGGGCCCGTGGCGGGGCGCTGGGCTACTCCTACATCAAGGACGGCTCGATCAACCTTCCCGGCGTCAGCGCCGGTTACGTGGGCGTCGGCTTCGACAACTTCGGGAACTTCGCCGCCGCTTCCAGCGGTCCCGGCGGTCCCGGCCGCAGCCCCGGCACTGCGGGTGTGCGCGGCTCCGGGGACCTGCTCACGGGCTTCGCCTGGCTCGCCGGCGTCGAGGTGCCGGGCGGGTTCCGGGGCGGCTGGGAGGCGGGGGCGCACCTGCAGGTGACCGTCATCGGGGGGCGCGTGACGGTGCGGCGCTCCAGCGCCTCGGACCCCAACGGCGCGGTGCTGATCGACGATCTGGACCTGGCCGCCGGCCCGGGCCAGGTCCAGATGCCCGCCACATTCAAGCTCGGGTTCTCTGCCGGTACCGGCGGCGCCACCGCGGCCCACCGCATCCGCAACCTCACTGTCGCGCTGCCCGTCGCCATGCCGCTGGAGATGAGCGGCCCGCTGACCGCCAAGGCCGGCCACCGGATCTCCTACACCGTCGGCGTCCAGAACCACGGGCCCAACGACGCCCCCGACGCCGTCGTGCGCGGCGACGTGCCCGTTCAGTTGGTCGACGTGGAGGTGACGTGCCGTGGGGAGAACGGCGCGGTGTGCGGCCCGGGATCCGCCACCGAGGGCGAGCTCCACCAGCCACTCAGCCTGCCCAGGGGCAGCAAGGCGGTGATCACCTTGAGGGGCACCGTCGACCCCCACTACGAGGGCGACTTCACCGCCACGAGCCGGATCACCTCGGTCACCCGTGCCAACACCGCGACCCAGCAGTCCGGTCGGGTCACCACCACCGCCGAACTGCCCCTGATCACCGTCGGCCAGAAGACCGCCGCTCAGTGGGACCAGACCTGGCCCGAGGACGCCAGGGGCTGGCTCGTCAGCTACAACCTCACCCTGGCCGCCAACGAACACCGTGTGACGGCCTGGGAGATCGCCTTCGACGTCCCCGCGCGCACCCGCGTCAACCCCGCGCAGACCCAGTGGTACCGGGTCATCAAGGACGGCCTGGAAGGAACCGTCGTGCTGGGCTCCCCGGGCGGCGGCTCCCACACCATCGAGCCCGGTACCCCGCTGCCCGTCGATGTCCAGATCCTCTACCCCTCCCAGTCCGACGCCGGTGATGGCCGGCTGCGCGGCCTGTACGCCGTCGAGGTCACCAACCCCTGACCCCCGCAACACCTCATCCAGCAGGATCGGCCAGGGAAGTGCTTCCCGGGCCGATCCTGCGACAGTCTGCCCATGCGCGTACTGGACAGGGCCGGTCCGTACCACGTACGGCCGGCCGATATCCCGTCGCTATCCCGGCGTCGCCGTCGAACTGCTGCACACGCGAGCGGCACCCCCGCCCAGGGCGTCCTGGTCGCGCACCGGAAGTTTCCTAGAGGTAGTGGACGGTGAAAGTCACCGAGCCGTCGATCGCCACCTCGTTGTTCAGACTCAGCTGGCTGGTCGGCGCGATCCGGACCTGGAAACCGGGGAACCCGCTTCCGCCGTCGGAAGCGGTCTGGTCGTTGGGCGCGGCAGCCTCGACCAGCCCGGGAAGTCGGGCGGCGAGGTCAGCGGCAAGGCCGGCGGGCTCCCTTCCCAGATCTTCTGCGGCTTGGGCGAGCTGGTCCTCACCGACAACCGCAACGATCTGCGCGGCGCTGATGGCCTCATTGGGACCGTCGCCGATCCACGACCCCACCTGCGACTCCAAGCCGGCATCGGCCAGGCTCTCCGCCGTGATCGTCAAGAACCTTGGCTGCGCGTTCGCAGCGTCTTCGTTGGTCATAGCGACATGATCCCCTCTGGCCACGGCGAGGAGGATCACTTTCGGAAAGCTTCTCGCTACTCGTTGCTGCCGTGTCCTCAGTGGGGTGATCCCGGCAGAGTACGAGCAACCCGGGCAGCCCCGTGCACCACACCTGTTGCATCCGCTACAGTGCCCCAGACCGCTCCTGAGCTACGAAAGCCCCACCCGCGCACTCGGAATGCCCGAAGAAACGTCGGTGTGTGTGATGTCAACGAGCTTATGAGTGTGGTGTTTCCTGGCCTGTCGGCCTTGGTCGTCTAGGGTGTGGCGGACGAGGGCAAGGTGATCCGGGTGTCGGCCCGGACCCGGGACGGTCCGGTTCCGTGCGCGGTGTATGGGCGGCCGACGGGGCTGGTGCACGGCTTCCACGGCTTCTGCGTGGCATACCGGAGATGTTGATCGGCCCGGTGCAACGCGCCAGTCCGATCAACAGCGTACAGATCTGTGCAGTTTCGCAAATCCGACCAGCTGTCAAATTTGCTGCGGATAGCGTCGGTTCGATCCGGAGCGACTAGTAGTACTTCGTTAGGTTCGGCATGGTCCGGTGCGCCCTGGTCGGCGTGCGGTGGGTAACTCGCGGTGGCAGGTGGGGCATTCGCCGGTCCAGGCCCGTATGAGGTCCTGGATGGCGTCGAGGACTCGGTAGAAGGTCAGGCCGGCGCCTCGACTTTTGGGTCGAGGCGCCGCAGGGTGAGGAAGGCGTGGGCGGCGGTGACCAGGGTGACGTGGTGGTGCCAGCCTCGCCAGGTGCGGCCCTCGAAGTGGTCCAGGCCCAGACCGTGCTTCATCTCGCGGTAGTCGTGCTCGATGCGCCAACGGATCTTGGCCAGGCGCACGAGGCGGCGGATCGCGGTGTCGGGTGGCAGGGTGGTCAGCCAGTACTCGGTGGGCGCGCTCGCGTCGGGCGGCCATTCGGCCAGCAGGGTCTCGGCCGGCAGGACGCCGTCCCATGCGGCGCCGCCTCCGGCCTCGGCTGCGGCGAGCGTACGGGGGATCTTCCCCGCGGGCCGTATCTGCAGGACCCGGAACCGTGAGCGCATCGCTCCGCGGCTGCCCTGGCGCCAGGTGACCTGCCGAAACGCCCGGCGGCCGCCTTCGGCGGCGAGTTCGTGCAGGGCGAGGGGGTCGGTGCGGTAGCGGGGCAGGGTCCTGCGGCCGGCACCGCCGTAGGCGGGCGCCACCGGCTCGGCGTCGTGGCGGTGCGCGGTCTCGTCCCCGCGCACCGCCACGATGTAGTCCAGACCCCTGGAGCGCAGGGCATGGCGGAAGGCCGCCGACTGGCCGTAGCCCGCGTCGGCGACCACGACCTGCGAGGCGAGCCCCCAGGCGATCAGTTCGTCCAGCATGTCGATGGCCAGCCGCCACTTCTCGACGTGCCCGACCTCCGGCGGCAGGCCGGTGCGTCACCGGCGCTCGTCGTCGCGGCCGTCCCAGTCCGGCGGCACGAACAGCCGCCAGGACAACGGGCTGGAAGCCTGGTCGGTGACTGCGTGGACGCTCACCCCGACCTGGCAGAGCGAGCGCTTGCCCAGCGCGCCGCAGTACTGGCGCGCCGTGGCCACGGACTGGTCGCCGGCCTTCGGGAACGAGGTGTCGTCGATCACCCATGCTTCCGGTGCGAGGGCGGAGGTCATCTTCCGGGCGATCTGTCGCAGCACCGGCGCGTGGTCCCACGGCGACTGGCTGACGAACTGCTGCAGAGCCTGCATGTTCCCGTCCGGCAGCCGCTCGGCCATGGGCTGGATCGACTTGCGCCGCCCATCCAGCATCAGCCCGCGAAGATAGCAATCCCCCTGTCGGCGCTGGTCCTTGCGCACCAGGGATGCGAACACCTCGGCGACGAACTCGCCGAGGTCTTCGCGGAGCCTCTCCACTTCACCCAGATCCACAGACCGCAGCATGCACCGCACGGCAACCAAGATCAAATCGACCTAACGAAGTACTACTAGACGAGTAGTTCCGAGGTCGGTCAGTGGTCGTAGGCGACCAGTGAGCGGGTGACGGGTCGGCCGGTGGTGCGGTTGTGCCAAATCGCGCATGCTATCGCCAGAGGTTCTTGAGGAGTTCGACCCGGATGAAGCGGACCCCGTCTTCATCCGGTCGGTCCACTCCGCCGCGAGCGACCCTGAGATGCCGGAGGACCCGCTGCCGACGACGCTCTGTGGCATCCGCACGGACCCGTTGGTGCACACGCACTACCAGGCCGGTTACGAGCCGTGGTACCCAGCAGAGTTTGAGGACCGGCAATGCCGCGAGTGCGAGAGGGCCCTTCGGCGGATGTGATGAAGGGCCCCGAACTGGTGCCTCGGTACTGCATGCTCAAGCGGTCTCGTACCGGCCACCTCGGCGGCCCACCTGCCAACGTCCTCGGCCCTTGACGTCCTCAAACATCGCGTAGGTAGTCAGCACCTCCCGGACCACCACCGTCGATCAGCCTGGCTCCCCGGTGTGCGGTGTCAGGGCGGTGACCAGGGGGTGCCGGTCGTCGAAGGTCAGGTGCTTCCAGAATTCGGGCGGCGGCCCTTTCCAGAAGAACTCCAGCACGTCGTCCACCCGCGCGATGAGTTCGAGGTTGCCGCCCGGCCGGCCGTCCCGGCCGCCGAACGTGCTCTGGATCATGCTGACGGCGACGATGTCCAGGTCCCGGGCGATCGCGTACGGCAGGGTCCAGGGCCTCCCGCGCATGTTGTTCCTACGGCGCAGGAACAGCATGCCTCCGCCGACGGCCGGGCAGACCAGCTCGAAGTCCCCTGGCTCGCCCGACCGGTCCTGCAGCAGCACCGGGTTGCCGCGCACGCCACCCGCGATCGGCTCCGCCAACACCTGCCAGTCCGCCGGCTCCCCCGTCTCGTTCCACAGGAACATCAGCCGCTCCCCCACTCGCGCCACCACCTCAAGACTCCCCCGCCCCTCCCCGAGATCGCTCCTCACCATCCCCACCGCCTCCACCGCCCCGAGGTCCAGCAGGACGGGAGCCGGAGAGTCCCAGGGAAGGCCAGCCATGTTGTTCCTTCGCCGCAGGTGAACCAGGCCGCCGTCCTCAGCGGGGCACAGGAACTCGAAGTCACCGCTGGCCCCCGACCAATCCTGGATCAGCGTCGGTGTGCCCGTGACCTGCGTACCGTGGGCCGCGCCGGCCGCGATCAACCGTGCCTCGTCGATCTCCAGCCCCTCGGCGGCCTTCTCCTGGTGCGGCTGGGACAGCTCGATGTCGAACAGGCGAATGTCCTGGTCGTCGCGGACGTAGAGCACCGGCGTGGCCCAGGCGAGGCTGTCGTCGTTCTGCAGCAGCATGGCGAGGCGGCCTTGGTGCACTGCCACGTCGATCGGGCGGCGCAGCGCGACCAGGGCCTGGTAGAAGAACCGGGCGAAGACGATCGCCGCCTCGTCGGTGACCTTGAACTGCATGGCCACCACGGCCGGGACAAACCGCAGGAGCGCTCCCGCGACACTGGAGAAGACGTCCTGGTCGCCCGCGGCGCCGGTCTCGCAACCGTTCAGAACCACCAGTTGCGGCCTCGGGCGCGCGTACCCGATCGCCTGTCCCAGGGCCTTGGCGTGGATCCGCTGCTCGCCGCCGCGGCCGTCGTCGAAGAGCAGCGCGCCTTCCTGCTTGGCCTCGTCGTAGTGGCCGTGACCCACGAAGTGGAGGACGTGGCAGCCGCCGGGCTCACCGGTCAGCGCCTCCAGCATCGACTCCCAGTCCTCGGCGGTCACCCAGCGCAGGCGGGCGAGGTCGCCCCGCTCAAGCGCCGCCATGCTGCGCTCCAGGTGGCCGCGTTCCCTATCGATGTCCAGCCTGGGCTTCCCCGGCGCTTGGGAGGCCACTGCGAGCACCTGGAGGGGCGAGGTGACGGCGAGCGGCGCCACACTCTGGGACGGCTCGACCCGGCGCACCACCTCGTGGTCCAGGCACAGGTAGCCGAACTCTTCACTGTGCATCAGCTCCCACGGGAGCGCGGCCAGCTCCGGGTCATCCAGGTGAAGTAGCATCCGCAACGGGCGGCCCCGCTCCGCCGCGGCGCGCCGGCTGCTGGCGTACAGGCTCCGCACCTCACCGGGGAGGGCCGCCTCGAACAGCTTGTCGCCGATCTGCCGTGCGGTCTCGCCCTGCATGGAGAACTCACCTGGACCCGACCTCGCCGCGAGGCTCACTCTCCGCACCGGCACCTGCAGGTTGCCTGCCGTCCTCCGGAGGTCCACGACGTCCAGCGGGACGCCGTCGACCAACGCGCCGGGTACGTCTCCCGCCTGCGCCCGGACCGAGTAGCGGCCTTCGTGGCCTGAGATCTCCAGTGACAGGGAGTCGCGCTCCATCGCTCGTCCTCCGTGCTCCTTCGAGCCCTCGCCTCAGAAAGTGTTGGGTAATCGGGTGATCACTCGTTCTTGAGGTCGTCGGCGAGGCGGCGGGCTGCTTCGGTCTCGATGGGACCGCGTGGTTCGATCTCCTCGCCGGCGAGGCGGGCAGCCATGAGCCGGATTATGGCGACTTTGATCATCGCTTCGGCGTGCGCGGTCTTGCGCTCGTAGTCCCGTGCCAACCGTCTGCACCGTCCCAGCCAGGAGAATGTCCGCTCGACCACCCACCTGCGGGGCAGCACCTGGAAGCCTTTCACATCCACGTTGCGCGGCACCGCGACGATCTCCAGGCCTTCGTGCTCGGCCGCCCAGCCGACCAGGCCGGCATCGACCACGTTGACGTAGCCGCCGTCGACCCAGACCAGCCCGACCTGCGGAAACATGTCCCTGATGCCGGCGAGGACGAGCTTCGCGCCCGCCCGGTCCTGCACCGAGGCCGAGTGCACGACCGCCCGCAGCACAAGCCCGCAGGTGTCCACCAGCAGGTGCCGCTTGCGGCCCCGCACGCGCTTGCCCGCGTCGTAGCCGATCGCCTGACCGCCTTCGTGGCTGCGCGTCGACTGTGAATCCAGCACCGCCGCCGAGGGCTGCGGATCCCGTCCGTCGGCCACCCGGACCCGCTCCCGCAACACGGCTCGATCACCGCCCACTGGGCATCCGTCAACGACGAGTCATAGGACGGCTTGCACGCGCAGACACACATGGCGGTGATCTTCGCGGACACCCCGACCGCGAAGATCACCGCCAGCGCGTCACGGCACGCAGTTGATCAATTACCCAACACTTTCTCAGCCGGAGGCGGCCGCGCCGCCCCCGAGGTCGGCCCGCAGCGCCACCACGGCCCGGTCCGCCACATCGCCGCCGCCGATCAGCTCCACCTGCGCGGCCGGTTTCTCACCGGGAAGGTCCGCGACCTTCAAGTAGCCGATGCCGTGGCGGGTCAGGATCTCGCCGACCGCTGCGGCGTCGACACCCTCGGGTAGGTCCAGGCGCAGAATCTGTCGCCCGTGCTCGTCCCCCCGGTAGACGACCGTGGGCCATTCGTGCTCGCCACCATTCCCATTCGGACGTGGCATTTCCCGCTCCAATCACGGACAGTCACAGTTGGGAGATCACTGCCGCGAGGACGAGGGAGACCTCGGCCAGCAGCAAGAGGACGGCACACCGGTAGTACGCGGCCAGCTCTTTGATCTGTGCCTTGTTCTTCTTCAGAGTCTCCACCAGCTGCAGCACCAGCTCCCGGTCCACGGGAGGGTCGTTCGCCCCGCCCGACCGCGGGTCCAGCACACCGAGCACGCTGTGACCGAATGTGAAGGTCCTTGGCCAGAGCACCATCATGACGAAGAATCCCTGTACCAGTACGACACACAGCAAGGAGATGGCCGCCCAGAGCGGGAACTCGACCGCGCCGCCCGTCCCGACCAGGTGCACGGATGACGAGAACGTGACTACGAAGGCCGCGGTCGCGAAGATCCCGGTCGCCCTCGTACGAAGGTTCCCGACCGTGCGATCCTGGGCGGCGAACAGGTCCATGGCCACCTTGTAGGCCAGCTTCACCCGCTCCTGCTCGGCCGCCTCTTCGGCGGCCTTGTCCGCAGCAGCTTTGCCCGCCGCCACGTCCGGTTCCGTGGACTCCCGAGCGGCGTTCATCCTGCGCAGGCACCACAGCGCGTGCAGGCTCTTCATGACGCCCTCCTGGGATCGCTCCGCTCCACCCCGAGGTGCGCACTCGTACGTCCTTGGCCTCTGCCTTCACGATAGTCGCAGCTCAGCGGGGTGTCGACGCGCGGGCGCCCGGCCACGATATTGCGGCGACCAGCCGCTCGCGTACCGCAGCCTCGGACAGTAACGGATTGGCAGTTCCCCCGGGCCCGCGCGGCTGACTTGCCCCACATTGCACCCAGCCAGCGCCTGACCTCAGACGGGTATCACTGCCTGCTACCGGCGTTCCTGGTTGATCAGTTCGATGTAGCGACGGTACTGATCGTCGGCGGCTTGCCTGTTGCTGACGAGGGTGCCCTCTTCCATGCGGTAGGTGCGGTCGGGGTCGCCACGGAAGGAGAGCCAATTGAAGCTTGTGGCGATCCAGGTGTCGTCGAAGATGAGGATCTTCGCGTGAGTGGATTTCAGGCGGGCGACTGTGAGCTTGGCAGGGTAGCGGTGGGCTAGGTTCTCGAGCTTGCGGACGGCTGCAGGATCGGTCTTGGTGTCGTTGTCCTGGTAGCCGTAGGCGATGTGGACGGTGGTGCCGCGCTTGAGCCGATTCTCGAGCTTGGTGAGGAAATCGGTGGTAATGATGGCGTTCTTGATCCAGGGGGAGATGATCAGGATGCGTTGTCGAGCCTGGGTGAGGGCTTCGTCCAGCAGGTCGGGGTGCTCGAAAACGCTGATCGCGCGGACCTGATCGCGCCGTATTGCGGCTCCTCCAGTCTGGCTTTGATCATCCGATTGTTGGATACCGAGCTGGGCTGCTGCCTGGTCAGCACGTTGACGGGTGGCCTGCAGCAGGTCGATACGGGCGCACTCGAGGTCCGGGGCCAGCGCGGGGCGTTCGGGCGCGAGTTCGACCTGGATACCGAGGGCCCTGGCACCGCCGTGGTTCAGCAGAGCGATCTCGTGGGCATGGCTGAGCTCCCCGTCCACGACGACGCCGAGTTGGATGTCAGTGCGCTCCGGGTCTGCATAGACGAGAAGTTTGGCCGGCATGACGCGGCGGGCCTTGGCCTGGGTGATTCCGCGGACCAGCAGGACTTCGCGGTTGGTGGTCCCGCGTTCGCGCAGCAGCGCGTTGATGTCGGGGACTGGGATATCGCTGGTCTCCACGACCCCGGAATGGGGCGCGGGTAGCACGACGACGCCTTCTTCCTCGGCCTGGCGGTGGGGGATGATCGTGTGGCGGTCGTAGGGCTTGGCCTTACCGAGAAGCTGATCGTAGACGAGTGGCTGACCGACCTGCACGGGAGTGATGGCGGCCATGTCGTGGGCGGTCTGCTGACCGCGGGCTGTCAGGCGCAGCCTGTGGGCAGCCGACTCAGCACCGCTCCTGAGCCGGGGTGACGTGTAGGTGAGCAGGTCGTCGGAGAACTGCCGGGCGATGGTGTTGGTGACCATCCGCTGGGGCAAGCCGAGGATGCCGGCGATGGCTTCCTCGGTCTCGACGTTCTCGCCGACGAGGTGGAGGACGAATTCCTGGAGCAGGGGCAGTGGCTTGCGGTCCTGGGCGAGGATGTCGGCGGTGACCAGGGCAACGGGGATGCCGGCGTCGACGATGGCGACGAGCTCCAGTCCCTGGCGGTCGTTGTGGAAACGGATGTGCAGGAGGCTGTTCTCGCTAAAGGTAGGCATCGCGGACCTCGCACTCCTGCGGGTGGCTGGACATGTAGTCGAGGACATCGCGCAGCGCGCCGCGTTTGCTGCGGCAGAACGCCGCGTCCCCCACGACGATGAGGCCGAAGCGGGCGCGGGAGAGCGCAACGTTGATGCGTCGCCAGTACGGTTCGCCGAGGAAGCCGAAATCTGACCGGTCGTTGCTGCGGGTGACGGAGAAGACGGCCAGGTCACACTCTCGGCCCTGCACTGCGTCGACGGACAGCACCTCGACTGCCAGGTGCTTGAGCCGGACCTCAGCGAGTTGCCGATTTAGCTCTTCGACCTGTCGGCCGTACGGGGCGATGGCCAGGACGTCCAGCTTGCGGCCAGGCGGGGCCTTGATCAGCTGCCGGTCAATGGCCTTGTCGATTGTCTCCAAGCGCTTGACCGCGAGCTTGGCCTCGGTGCGGTTGAGATGCTCGTCTCGGTGCTGGTGCGCTCGAACTCGCGGCGGCTGGGGAGTTTGGTGGTGTCGAGCCACAGGACGGGCTTGTTGATCTGGTCGTAGCCCGGCAGCGTGTGGGGGTTGGGCGACAGGAGCTTACCGCCGTAGAAGCAGGTCGAGATCATGTTCCCGATGGCGGGGGTCATGCGGTACTGCTCACGCAGCAGGTGCTGGATGGGATGGGCAGTGTGGGTGGCCAGGTACTGGAACAGGGTGGTGGTTACCAGTTCGGGGATGAGCTGGTAGTCCGCCATGATCTTTTTATCGCGAAGGAGGTCCTCGTCGATGGGCGGCAGTTGGCGAGTGTCGCCGAGCAGTACCCACCGCTGAGACCGGGCGAGAGGTACAAGGGCCTCGGTCGCGGTGGCCTTGGATGCCTCATCGAAGATGCAGAGGTCGAACTCCAGGTCGCGTGCCGCCGGGTGTCCCAGGAAGCCGATCGCGGTTCCGCCGACGACCTGCCGTGTGCGCAGGAACTCGGCGAGTAGATCCTGGTCGGTACTGATGCGCTGCAGCCACTGTCCTTGCAGCCGCAGCAGTCGCATCAGATCCCGGCCGCTTCCGGTGTTCCCCAGGGGGTCGGTGGCGGAGGTGAGCAGGCCGCCCGCGTCGTACGTGTAGGCCGTTGTGTAGGCGGCGGCGTTGGCACCTCCGTGTTCCCGCGCGGGTCGGTCTTGCTCGTGAGTCGGGTGGCCGTGTCGTAGGTGAACGTCGTCTTCTCGCCGAGCGGCGTGGTGACCGATGTCCGGTTACCTGCGCCGTCGTACCCATATGTGGTGGTGGCCCCGCGAGGCGTGGTCACGGTGGCCAGGGCACCGAGCGGGGTGTAGGTGTAGCCGGTCTTTCCGCCGGCTGGGTCGGTGGTGCCGGTCAGCTGGTTCAGCGCGTTGTAGGCGTAGGTGGTGGTGCAGCCGAGGGCGTCCTTCTGCGCGGTGACGTTGTTGTTGCCGTCGTAGGTCCACGTCTGGATGGCGGACACCGGCGCCGGGGCCGTGCTGGTCAGCATATTGCCGTTGGCGTCGAACGTGAACGTCGAGGTGTTGCCGTTCGGATCGGTGAACGCCGTGCGGTTGAACGCGCTGTCGTAGGTGTAGCGGGTGGTCTTGCCATAGGGGTCGGACTGCCAGCTGATGATGCCGCCGGAGTAGGCGTGGGTCCAGATCCCGCCGTCCGGATGGGTCACATACGTGATGGAGTTGGCGGTGTCGTAGCTGAACGTCGTCGTGCCTCCGAGGGCGTCGACCTGGCTGGCGACCCGGCCGGAGCCGTCGTAGGTGTTGGCGGTCACGACGTGGCCGAGCGGGTCGGTGACAGTGCTGAGCCGGCCGTTCGCGTCGTAGCCGTAGACGGTGGTCTGGCCGCGCAGGTCACGGACACTGGTGAGCAGGTTGCCCGTGTACTGGTAGGCGACCGTGCGCTGCCCGGGCACGGTCATGCTGGTCAGCAGTCCGCCGGTGTAGGCGAGGCTGACAGTGCGGCCGGCGCCGTCGGTGATGCCGGTCAGTTGGCTGCCCGTGTACGTCATCGTGAGCCCGATACCGGCGGCATCCACCATCGCGGTGAGCCGGCCGGTCGAGTCGAACATCAGCTGATGCCGATCGGGCGTGGTCAGCTGGTAACCGGAGCCCTGCTTCTGCAGGCTCGAGTGGACGTAGGGGCGTGTGGCCTTCAGTGAGCCGTCGGCCTGGACCGCGTAGTCGACCTGCGAGCCGTCCTCGGCCCGGAAGGTGACCACCGACTGGCCCACGATGAGGGAAGCCGAGTACGGGAGCACCCAGCCCTTGCCGAGCACACCCGAGGCCGCCGATGTAGAGGAATAGCTGCGGGTCAGCCGGAACGGCTGCCCGGGGCCCGGGAGTTCGGCGTCCGTGACCGCCTCGCCGAAAGCACCTGTCGAGGTGTTGACTGGGTCGGCACAGTACCTGACCAGACTCAGTACGATCCCGGTGCTGGACGGCGAGTCCGGGCACGCCAGCGACACGTTGTCCGGCACACCGACAATCGGCACCGGCGGGGCAGCGATCGACGTCAGCTCGTCCGAGCTCCCGTCCGCGTACCCATAGCGGACCGTCAGGTAGTAGCCCACACCGCGCTGGATCGGAGCGCTGAGGGAGCACCACCCAGTGGCCTCGTACACCATCCACTGACTGGCACCCAGCAGAGCATTGTCGGACGCCCGGTGAAACGTGACCACGACATCCCCGCGGCTGTTCGCCCACAGTTCAGCCGGGAGATCCGGATTGAAATCCCAGGTCGCACACCACGACAGACCGGTGTTCCCACTCTGGGAGTTGTCGACGAATGTCCGAAGATTGGCGATATACGGATGACCCGCAGGCCAGCCCGCTACCACGCCCTCCACATCGTGGGCAGGCCTCGTCGGCGTAGGCCGGGCCTTGCCCAACGGCAAGGCCCGCAACTCCTCGCCCGAGAGGTCCCTGTAGCCTTCGGTCCCCGGACCCGCGATCCGCTGCGCGACCGGCGTCGGTGGCGGGCCAGCCGGCCCGTCCGTCTTGAGCTCGTGGGCCTGGCGCTGCTTCTGCTCGATCGTCCACGGGACCGGCGGGGCAGCAGCCTGCGGGGCTGCGCCGGCACGGGCGCCCGCGCCACTGCCTGGTTCCTTGCCCGGCTCGGCCCACGACGGCGGTGTCAGAACCAGTGAAACCAGGGCTAATAACAGAAACCCGAGTAATGACCTACGGAGGCTGTACCTCATATTTGGAGCGATCCCTTCGCGCGCAGATTGTGACGCCGCAAACAGCGCCGGGATGATCATGCGAGAGCGCGACTTGGATCGCGGGGCGATAGTCGGGGATCGACTGGAACTGGGCGGTGGATGGCTTAGTACTCCAGCAGGACTTCGACGTTTTGCCTGATCAGAAGGCTGCGCGGTGAGTGTAGTGGGTTGATGCCCGTCAGGGGCGGTCTTCCTGGGACCGCCCCTCGATCGTGTGCAGCCGTCGTTGGTAATGGCAGCGACGGGCGATGGCCTGGTGTCGTCGGCGCCAAGTGGACCAGTTCAAGGCGTGAACGCGGGGCGAGCACCGTGGCGGACACGAGCCGCGGGAACGGCCGCCTGCCAGGAGCCGCCGGATCTCTGCCACGGTGAGGTCGACCATGGTGCGTGAACCGTTTCTGCAGCCCCCTTTGATGCCGCGGCTGCGGCCATCGAGGCCAAGAACGCGTGGGCGAGCATGGCCAGCGTGATGTGTCACATCCAGCCGGTGTAGCGGCGGACCTCGTACTGGTCCAGGCCGCCCTCGTTCTTCGCGGCCTGGAAACACTCTTCGATCGCCCAGCGCATCCCGGCGATCCGCACCAACTGCTCCACAGTGGACTCAAGTTGTGCGTAGGCGAGGAAGTAGGCGATCTCGTCGGGCTTGGTCGGACTGCGGCGGGCCAGCGCCCATCGGCGGCGGACGAGAGTCTCGTCCTGGTAGTCGTACTCGGCCACGGCCGGCAGCCGGATGGCCGCCCAGTCGTAGATGCGTGGTCCCTTGGCGCCGTCCCCGCACGAGATCCGTTTCCAGGCCTCCGCCGGAGCCTGGGCGAACAGCCAGTCGATGCGTGGACATCCCACGCTGAACTGGGACTTGGGCACCGCCAGGACGTAGCCGACGCCGGACTGTTCGAGCAGGCGCCGGAAGCGACCCTCCTGTCCGTAGGCCGAATCCGCGGTGACCCAGGCGATCGGCAGCTCGGAGGCGAGCGCACGCAGCACGATGGCCTTGCCCAGGTCGCCCTTGGTATGGAAGTCCCGCTCGTCGGGGATCTTCGCCGCGCGGCAGCGGTCCCGGTCCTCGGTCCAGGACTTGGGCAGGTACAGCTCCCGGTCGACCAGGGCCCGGCCCTTAGCGGAGGCGTAGGCCGCGAAGACCCCGATCTGGCAGTTCTCGGTACGGCCGGCGGTGCCGGAGTACTGGCGCTGCACGCCCGCGGAGGTGATGCCCTTCTTGATGAAGCCGGTGTCGTCGAGGATCAGGACACCGTTGATCTCGCCGAGGCGTTCGGCGACGTAGTGCTGGAGCTCGTCGCGGATCTCGTCCGCGTCCCAGCGGGAACCTGCAAGCAGGTGCTGCAGCCCGTCAGGGGTGGCATGACCTGCGTATTCGGCCAGCTGCCAGCCGTTCTTGCGACCGACCGGGCCGAGTAGGCCGCGAACGTAGTCGCGCATTCGGCGACGTGGCTCCACGCGGCCGAAACGGTGGCCGACACGGAGGAAGAGGTCGTCGAGTTCGCGGTCCCAGCTCTCGGCTGCAGGCTCGTTGATCACAACGGGACGCTGCCCCCGTCGCTGCCATTACCAACGCCGGCTGCACACCATCGAGGGGCGGTCCCAGGAAGACCGCCCCTGACGGGCATCAACCCACTACACTCACCGCGCAGCCTTCTGATCAGGCAAAACGTCGAAGTCCTGCTGGAGTACTAGAAGGGTTTTGATTGGTTGTGACTGACATTGACCGCCCGCCGCCCCCGACTTCGAAGTCCGCACGGTTCAGGCGCTGGGGTTCCCTGCCAACTCGGGAGGCGACCGCCAGAGAGCAGATGTCCGCTTTCAAGGGGAAATCCCCCTTGTGCTGGGCGATGCGGACGCCGGGAAAAAGGAGGGCGGGACCGGGCCAATGTCAGCCCTGCCCCGCCCACCCACATTCTGGCTGTCCGGGATTCATCCCGAGCGGTTTTCTCCCTCGTCAGACGAAAGGTTCATGAGTTCGCCCGCTAGGGAGTCCCAGTCGGTGGTAGAAAGCGGTGCCGGTTCTACTCCGGGTCCCAGGACCTCACGTTCGCCGTTCATATGTCCCCTGACCCATTTGATGCAGGTGGGCCTGTCGCCGGTCCCTGTCCGGTAGAACTCTTCGAGAACCTTTCTAAGCTCGGAGAGGGGGAGCGCGCTTGCCGGCTCCATGAACACGGGATGGTGGGGATCGGACAGGATCCTCGGATCGACTTCGGGAGGATTTGGGTTGTCAGAGATCCAGGTGTAGGAGTATATTCCGCCCTGCTTTGGATAGTTCGTGCCGGCCTGCCAGATCACCCCTCCGTATCCAGTTGACGGATTCATTGAAATCTTGAGGGCGTTGCTTGCGTAGCTGCCCTCTTCGCGGCGCTGGTCATCGATTGAGAGCCATGCACTGTCGCCGAATTCCAGGCCCTCCAGCACCCTGGTGATCAACTGTTCCGCATCACCTTCACTTTCCCCGTAGAATTGCTCATCGCCAATTAGGACGGTAAGAATCATTTTAGTCCTCCAGGGAACCCTTTCCTTCGATCAGTCGGGAGGTCATCCTACCGGTTGCCGTATCCTTCATCCAAACCCTGAGAGTACTTCCGTCAGGAAGGATGTGCTGCACGGATTCGACACAGTTGGTCGTACCCTTGCAGATTCCTTCTGTGTTATTGATGACGACGTTCAGGTTCAGTTTTTGCGCGCCGTTCTTCATGGAATTCCGCATCATCCATGCGAGCCCAGTCTCAACGTGCGCAGAGGTGTCGAACGACGTACCCGCAGGTTTTCCGAACTTCTTGGCCAAATAGGCGCTGATTTCCGGCGACCATTTGGTGTAGCCGCTTTCCAGGCTGGTCGAAAGCTTCTCGATGCCGTTCTTGCCGATGTAGAACGCCTGCCCCATGGTTTTGTCACCCTTGACCCATGCGGGCAGTTCGTCGAAGAGGGTCTTGGGGTCGAGGCAGTTGTGGGTGAGCAGTGGTGTGTCGCCGGCGAGCACGTGGAAGGTGTGCAGGTCGGCGACGGCCAGGTTGTAGGCAGGGGCAAGCGCGGTCCAGTGCCGCAGGGAGGCGACCTGTGCAGAGGCGCCGGTGTCGGTGCGCAGGGTGTCGCCGGGCTTGATGTCGGCGGCGTCGGTCCACTGGCCGGTGTTCTGCAGCCAGAAGGGGTGGTGGTCGGTGGCGGTAACGGATGCCTTGGTGCCGTCGGCCGCGGTGACGGTCAGTTCGGTGTAGCTGCTGTCGTCTGGGGTGTAGATCGTGTCCGCTACCGTGCGCGGTCCGGATTCACCGGTGGTTGGGTCGGCTGATGAGACCTGGTCGCCTGGCCGGATGGCCTCAATGGGGCGGGCGGTGCCGTCTGCCATGAGGACTCGGGTGCCGGCGGGGAAGCTGTTGAGGCACGAGGGCAGGCCCGGCTTCGTCTTGGGCTTCTTGGCCCAGGGCCACTTGCTCTGGGCCCAGTCCGCGAGGTCCCCGGCGACTCCGTCGAGCTTCTTACCCCATTTGATGCCAAGGCTGATGTAGCCGACGCCGGGGATCATGTTGACGCAGGTCAGGACGGTGTTGAAGCCGTCCGCGTTTTTGTAGCCGCCGAAGTACTCGGCGGCGGTCCAGACACAGTTGGTGCCGTCGGCGAGGACGTCACCAACGATGGGGAACATGCCCGCCACGTCGAGGGCATTGTGGCCGACGGAGGAGAAGGTGTCGTACCAGCTGCCGCCGTCCGCGGTTCCGCCGTCCTGGGGCATGTTGATGAGGAAGTTCAGCATCGCCTGCTGCTGGTTGTCCCGCTGCGCCTGCTCCTGCTGTGCTGCGTAGGCGGCCTCCTTGAGGGCGTTCTCGGCGGTGGCGCGGGCTGCGTCGCGGCTCTGTCCGGCGTTCTCGGCGGACTTACGGGCTTCGGCCACGGCGGCGTAGGCGGTGTTCGCGGAGGTGCGGGCCGCATTGGCGCTGGCCTGCGCCGAAATCGAGGACAACTGGGCGGAGCGGGCGCTCTGCTCCGCGCGGGCTTGGGCGGCCCGTGCGGTCTTGGCCGATTGGGCAGCCTGGTTGGCCGAGGTCTGCGCGCGGTCTGCGGAGGACTTGGCCTGTTGTGCATACGAGGCGGCCTGCTGGGCGGAGGCGGCGGCCTGCTGCGCGTAGCTTTGGGCCTGGTCGTTGGCTCCGGCGGCGGTGGCGGCGGCCGCCTCCGCGGTGGAGGCGTTCTGCTGGGCAAGGGCGGCGACCTGGTTGGCGCCGGCGATGGCATTCTCGATGGACGTGACGTGGGTGCGGGTGAGTTCGTCCTTGGCCCGCGCCCGGTACTGACCGGTCTGGAGGAAGTCGGTGATGGCGGGCAGCGGGCTCGCGTCGGCCATGCGGGCGGCGATCTTGAGTTCCTCGCCGTCGGCCTCTATCAGCTGTGAGACGGTGAGCCTGTCGTCGCTCTCTCTGGCCGTGTACTGGCCCTGGTTGAGGAAGTCTGTGAGGGATTCGACGGTATTAGTTTCCATGGCGGCGAAGGCGGCCTGTTTGACCTTGGTTCCGCCGCTCTCAGCGAGCTGCGAGACCCTTAGCCGGTACTGGCTGAACGCTGCCTGGTGCTGCCCAATGGCCAGGAACGCGGCGACCTGGGCACCGTCGCCGGCCAGAGCGGCGGTGGCGGCGGTGCGCACGCTCTCGTAGGGGCTGTCCTGCGCGATGTAGCGGGCCTGGGTGCGGTCGTCCTGCTCAGTGGCGGTCTTCCAGCCAGTCGTGACGTAGTCAACAACGGCCTCGTCGTTGCCGGTGAGCGCGTACTCGGCGGCGGCTTTACTCCAGGGGCCGCGCACCTTCAATGCGGTGAGAGCCATCTTGCGCCCGGCGGAGACGACCGTGAGCGGGTCGGTGCCGGGCTGTGAAACCTGTTGCGCCAGGCGCACGGACTCCTGGTCCAGACGAAGGGCCTCGGCTTTGGCGTTGTCGGCGGCGCGCTGGCTCTGCTTGTAGGCGACGTCGAGGTCCTGAGCGCGGGCGAGGCCTGCGTTCAGTCGGGCGGTGCGCTCCTCGGCCTCGCTGGCGAGGGCGGCCTGGTGGATCTGGCCAGCCGTGGCGACGGCGTTCGTGGCCGCGTCAGCGGCCTGGCGGGCGCTCTTGGCGTGGGCGTCGGCCTGCTGGGCGGCGTTGGCGGCCTCGCCAGCGTTGGCCGCGGAGTTGCGGGCCGATTCGGCGGCGCGCGCGGCGCGGGTGGAGGCTGACTCGGCGGCCTGGCGGGCCTGGTCGGCGTAGGCAGCCGACTGGCGGGCGAGCGCGGCGGCGGCGGTGGCGGAGCGAGCGGCCTCGGTGGCGTCGCGGCGAGCCGAGGCGGCGGCCTGCTTGGCCCTGCCGGAGGATGCCCCGGCCTGGTCGGCGTATGCTCCGGCCTGGTCGGCCGCAGCGGCGGTGGCATCGACGTTGGCCTTCGCGGAGGCGGCTGCCTCGGCGGCGAACGCGGCCTGGATGGCGGCCTTGCTGGCCCGGTCGGCAGCCTTGGCCGCGTAGCCGGCGAGCATGGCCGCGTTCTCGGCGCCCTTGGCGGCGTCCTCGTCGACCTTCGCCGCCGCGGCGGAGTTCAGCGCGCGGGTGGTCGCCTGGGCGGCGCCGATCGCGGCGGCCGCGGCCTGAGAGGCGGCGGCGGAGGCGACCTTGGCCGAGTTGTTGGCCCTCACCGCGGCGGCGGTGGCGGCCTTGGCGGCCTCGCCGGCGCGTTTGCCGGCCTCGGCGGCGCGGTCTGCCGCGGCCGCGGCTCGCGCGGCGTCGCCCTGCGCGAGTCGCGTCTCCTCGGCGGCCTTGTCGGCGGCTTCCTTAGCCAGCGCGGCGGCGGCCACGGCCCGCTGGGAGGCGTCGACGGCGGCGTCCTTCTCGCGCACCGCCTGGTCGCCTGCGGCCTCGGCCTGCTTGACCAGTTCCTCGACGGAGGCGTGCTCCTGGTCGCGGGCACGGGTGATGTGCTGACCGACCTGCAGGAAGTCGCGGACGTCGTCCAGGTTGCCTTCGTAGGCAAGCAGCGCAGCCTGGCGGGTGGCGGGGCCGCCGCTCTCCGCGATCTGGGAGACCCGCAGACGGTCGTCGCTCTCGCCGAGGACGTACTGCTCCTCGTTGAGGAAGGCCCGGATCTCGGCGACCGGCCTGCCGGTCAGAGCGATGGCTGCGGCTTTCGTGCGGGGGCCGGCGGTCTCGGCGATCTGGGAAACCAGAAGTCGCTGGTCCTGCTCGAGCGGGACCTTCCAGCCCTCCTTGACGAACGTCTCGACGCTCTGGTCGTTGCCAGCGAGAGCGCTCTGGGCCGCGGCGCGAAGCTGCGGACCCGCCTCGGTGAGGATCTGCAGTGCGGCCTGGCGGCTGTCCTTGAATCCGGCACGGGCGAGCTCACCGCCCGGGTCGGTGGCCGTGCCGAGGAACAGCCGTACCTGGTCGTCTCCGCCGATCAGGGCGATCTCGGCGGCCGCTTTGACGGACGGTCCGCCGTCCTTCCATTCCTGCAGGACCCGTCCCCGGTCGGTCAGCTGAGGCCCGGTCGGCGGCTGTGTCGCATCCGCCGCCACCGGCGTCGCGGTGACCATAGACGCCAGCAGGGCAACGGGCAGCACGGAGCGGCCGAACAACCGAATGCCGGACCCCCTCCCCCCGGCCCTGGATTTACCTATTCGAAAAAGCACGACAACCCCTTCCGGTTATCGGAAAAGTGAACAACAAAGGGCAGCCTCCCTGATCCAGGGAACCGCTGATCAGTACCGCCAAAGTGGACAGAACGTCATAAAAGCTATGGTCAAAGGACTGGTATTTCTACGTAAATACCTGTTCGACGACGCAGAGATCGTACATTATTATGCGTCAGCTGCCAGTCATTCAAGAGTGCTTATGAGCGGCTTCCCGCACCCTCTGGTGAGAGGGACGGCACCCGACCGATCCGGACCAAACCGAAGGAAACCCCATGACGTCCCGTGCACACGCGCGCGGCCTATTCGCGGCCGCGGCTGCCCTCGTTCTCGCCGGCGTGACCGGCTGGACCGTGGCACCGACCGCCTCCGCCGACACCACGCCAGCCCCCGCGGCGGCCCCCGCCACGGTAGAGACCTTCTCCTACCCCGACGCCCAGCGGATCCTCGCCGAGCGCGGTATCACCCTCACCCGCGGCGACGGCGGCATCACCCTGACCGACTGCGCCGACGGCAACTATCAGATCAAGCTCGGCGCCATCACCCCGGACAAGACCGATGGCGACGTCGTCTGCTTCAAGGCCCCCGGCGCCAGCGGCTACCTGGCCCTGTCCATCCCGGACGCCTACCGCATACACACCTACGACCGCTCGATCAGGGCCAGCCTGTCCACCAACCAGCAGCCCGTCGAGACCGTCGACGTCGCCGCCAACACCTCCAAGGGCATCGGCCAGTCGATCGACCCCAACGCCCCCGCAGTCGTCCTCGAACTGCGCGTCACCGGCAGCAGCACTGCCCTGCCCACCCCACAACCCACCGACACCAAACTCGCCTTCGCCGCCAAGCTGAACATCGGCAACGGCAAGCGCGCCTGCACCGCCACCCTCGTCGACCGCAGCTGGCTGCTGACCGCAGCCAGCTGCTTCACCGACACCCCCGACAACCTGTCCACCGTCACCGCCGGCGCCCCCAAGGACAAGACCACTGCCACCATCGGGCGCACTGATCTCACCAACACCACCGCCGGCGCCGTCATCGACGTCGTTGAACTCGTCCCCCACCAGGACCGCGACCTGGTGATGGCCCGCCTCGCCACCCCCGTCGACGGCATTAATCCCGCTGTTCTCTCCACTGCTGCGCCCACTGCTGGCGAGAGCCTGCGCGCTCTCGGCTTCGGCCGCACCGTCACGGACTGGGTGCCCACCAAGCTCCACACCAACACTCACATCGCTGGCGTCATCACCACCACCGGCGTCGACACCACCCCCGCCGCTGGCCAGGCACCAATCTGCCAAGGCGACGCCGGCGCTCCCGTGATCCGTGAGGTCAACGGCAAGTCCGAGCTCGTCGCCGTCTCCTCCCGTTCCTGGCAGGGCGGCTGCCTGGGAGCCCCGGTGGCCGAGACCCGCACCGACGCCTTCAACTCCCGCGTCGACAACATCGCGAGCTGGGTCCAGCAAACCCGAGCGAAGTCCCTGGGTTGGAAGACCCAGGCCCTGGTCCGCAGCGACGACAACCTGTACTTCGCGACCCGCCTGTACGACGGTTCCTGGACGCCGTACGAGGACGTCCAGGCCGCGGCCGGCAACATCGGCGGCGTGCGTGCCGTCGCCACCGCCGGGATCAACACGTCCACCCACATCATCGCGCTTGGCGGCGACGGGCACCTGCACTACGCGATCCGCAACCTGGACGGCACCTGGGCGCAGCGCTTCGTCGATCTCAACATCGCGCTCAACGACCTCGGTAACATCACGCAGGTCTCCATCTCCCCGATCGGTGACAATCTGCACGTGGTCGTGGTCGCCGACGACTTCCTCTTCCACACCGTCCGTAACGGTGCCGGGCAGTGGAGTGGGTTCGGTGTGGTGACCGATGCTGCCGGCCCGCTGAAGGGCATCACGTCCATCTCGGCCGCCGGGGCCGCCGGCGGTGACCTGCACATCGCCGCCGTGTCGGGTGGGAAGATCTACCACACTCTGCGCAACGCTGCGGGGAGCTGGGGTGCGTGGGGCTCGGTCGCCGACGCCGCCGGGGCCACCGCGCCCGTGACCGCCGTGGCCATCTCCCGCCAGAGTCTCGATCTCAATCTCGCCTTCATCGCCAGTGACGGCCAGTACCACACCCTGCGCTGGGCCAATGGAAGCTGGCAGCCCGTCGCCTCTCTTGGCGGCGTCATCGGGAACGTCATCGGCACCAGCATCAGCGCCGCTCCCTTCGACACCGACGCCCAGTTCGCCATTGCCACCACCGACAACAAGGTCCTGCTCACCGCCCGCCACGCCGACGGCACCTGGGCCGCCCCCGAGACCCTCAACCTCACCTCCATCCCCGGAAACCACACCGGAACCATGATCACCAGCAGCCTCTGATCACCACACGGTCAAGTAAGGCTCCGGTGGGCAGGGCCCTGGTTCTGCCCACCGGAGCCCTGACGTCCCGCATTGACGGGGTGACTCCATACTGGCTCATCGGGCAAGTACGACCTGAAGCTTGGTGTCCTCGCAGCCGGCAGCGATCCGGTGCAGCGCGTCAGCTTCCCGTTGATCAATGCTCAAACCCCAGCGGGTCTTCACGACAACCCAGTCGCTGACATATGTGCACGCAAAGTCCCCTACCGGGGGCATCCAGTCCGCAGGGTCCTTGTCGGATTTCGAGCGGTTCGTCTTGGCGGAGACGGCGAGCAGCGCCCGGGGGTCGCGAAGGTCGTTGCCGTACCGCTCACGTTCCTTCGGACTCCAGCCTTGGCGGTCAGCCATCCAGTGTGGAGCGCGGCGGTGCTCCGGGCGCCCCTTGTTCACTACGGTCGGCGGGCGGTGCTGTCGGTTCCGACTGCCATAGAGGTGACGCACCGCCATCTCGCGATCACTGAAACTCGGTGTGGAGGGCAGCAGGATGTCGTTGGAGGCCAAGCCCGCGTTCCGCGTAATTCGGGGGGTCTGGAGTTCCTGCCGGGTTGAAGGTGCAGGTCAGTGGGTTGGTGGCTGGTGACGTAGTCGGATTCGCCTAGAGACGCGATTTTGCGGATTCGCCTGCGCCGACCTGGAGTTGGTCCGTAGGGTCTGGAGTCGTGTACGTGAAGACGACGAAGCGGGAGAACAAGTCCGGCACGGTCCGGTACCTGCACCTGGCCCACAACGAGTGGGATCCGGTGAAGGGCCGGGCGGTCCCGAAGGTCCTGTTCACGTTCGGCCGTGAGGACGACCTCGACCGGGACGCGGTCAAGCGCCTGGTCGCGTCTCTATCGAGGCTGCTGGAGCCGGGTGAGGCACTGGCGTCGACGGCGGCGGGTGACCTGGAGTTCGTCTCGTCGGTCCCGTTCGGCGGCACCTACGTCCTCGACCAATTCTGGCGGCGGCTGAGGATCGACAGGATCGTCGGGCAGGTCGGGCAGCCCAAACGGGGCCGGCGCCGGGACATGTCGGTGACCGAGCGGGTGCTGTTCTCCCTGGTCGCGAACCGGGCCCTGGCGCCGTCGTCGAAGCTGGCCGCCGCGGACTGGGTCACGCACGACGTGCACGTCGAGGGCCTGCCGGCCACCGACGACGACGCCTGCTACCGGGCGATGGACTGGCTCCACGAGGTGACCGACGACCTGGAGAAGCGGGTGTTCGACGAGGTCGCGAACCTCCTCAACCTCGAGGTCGACCTGCTGTTCTTCGACACCACCAGCACCTACTTCGAGCTGGAGGAGGCTGACGAACCCGTTGCCCGCGACGCCAAGGGCCGCCTCCTGACGGATGACGGCCCAACCGCCGAAGAGGACGGCGAGTCCGCGGAGCAGGCCGGGTTCCGCACCTTCGGCAAATCGAAGGACTCCCGCGACGACCTGCCGCAGATCGTGATCGGGATGGCCGTCACCAGGGACGGGATCCCGGTCCGCGTCTGGTCCTGGCCCGGCAACACCGGTGACCAGAAGCTGATCCGGCAGGTCAAGGACGACATGCGGGACTGGACCCTGAGCAAGATCGTGTGGGTCACCGACCGGGGATTCTCCAGCGAACGCAACCGCCGCTACCTCCGCCAGGGCGACCACGCCTACATCGTCGGCGAGAAACTCCGCTCCGGCAGCCCGGAGGTGAAGGCCGCCCTGTCCCGCCAGGGCCGCTACAGCGAGATCGCCGGGAACATGCGGGTCAAGGAGGTGCGGATCTCCGACACCGAACGGTTCGTGATCTGCCACAACCCCGAAGCCGCCACCCGTGACCAGCACATACGCGAACAGCTCGTCTCCCAGCTCACGACCCTGATCGAAGGCACCGACAAGCTCAGCGACTTCAAGCGTGGCGAACTCCGCGGCAAGCTCGCCGACAAGCCCGGCCTCAACCGCTACCTCCGCACCACCCCGGCCGGCAAGCTCCGCATCGACACCGCGAAGATCAAGGCCGAGGAGAACCTCGACGGCAAGTACCTGCTGCGATGCTCCGACCCGCAGTTGTCGGCCGAGGACATCGCCCTCGGCTACAAGCAACTCCTTGAAGTCGAGCGGGGCTGGCGGGACATGAAACAGATCATCGACCTGCGGCCCGTCTATCACCGGCTCGAGGAGCGCATACGCGCACACGTCGTCCTCTGCTGGCTCGCCCTGCTGCTGATCCGCATCATCGAGACCACCACCGACGCGACCTGGACGACCGTCCGCCGCGAGCTCGACCGGCTCCACCTTGGCACGTTCACCGGCCCTACCGGCCTGTTCCGACAGGTCACCACCCTCACCAAGCCCCAGGCCGACCTCCTGGCCAAGCTCGGCATCCCCGCACCGAAGCAGATCATCGCCCTCGAACCCGCACCCCGCTGACCAGCACAAACACCAGCGCCTAGAGAAACGACTCTCAGGCGCCCTCACCTATGTCCGCGCAGGTCACACCCCAGATCCGCAACTCTAGGCCGCTGAATTACGCGGAACGCAGGCCAAGGCCGCGTTCCCGGGCGGACGGTCCCGCGTACGCGGAGGTCTCGGGTCCACAACGATCCCGAATCACCCGACCTACGCCGAGCTTCCAGCGCGTTCGAGCTGCCGTACTCGGGATTCGAGTTCGGTGGGTAGGTACCAGCCTTCGATGGCGGGTGTCATGTAGAGACGGGCCTTGAGGCCAAGGAGGAGCTGGCGGCGGTACTCCTGGTCGGCTTGGGTCCAGGCGTCGGCGAAGGTCTGGCCGGTCTCGACCTCGACCCAGGCGGAGGGGCGTTGTGGAAGGGCTGCGAGGCGGCGTCGTTCGTCGACCAGGGTCTCGAGGGCTTCGGAGTACTCGTCGTCGCCGCCGGGGTAGTCGAACAGATTGCGGCGCTTCTCCTCGCGCAAGTCCTTCATGGCCGCCGTGACGTGGTTGAGCTGCTCGGTGTGGTCCTCGCCGGGGATGAACCTGCGCACGGTCATCGCCAGCCCGGCCAAGCGCTCCACCAGGGCGGTGATCGCGTTGGTGACGCGCTCGCCCTTGATGGACTGGCCCTTGCAGGCGGGTTTGCCGGCCGTCTTCGCGCAGCGGTAGTACTCGTAGATCTTGCCGTTCTTCGCGAGGTTCACCTGCCGGTAGAACCGGTCGCCGCAGCGGTCGCAGTGCGGCACGCCCAGCCAGGGTGAAGCGCCGTTCGAGCGCTCCTTCGTGACCGAGCGCTCGTCCATCGCCGCCTGGACCGCGGCCCACTCCTCCTCCGTGAACAGAGGCTTGGCCATCCGGATCGGCAGGCCCTTCGCGTCCCGGGCGATCTTGCGCGCCTTCACGGACCGGCCGGTCAGCTTCAAACCCATCGTCGCCGGCGAGCGCAAGATCTTCCCCACGCTGCTGGGGTTCCAGTGGTTCGACGGAGCAGTCTTGCGCTTGCTCGTGTAGGTGTCGCCCTGGTTCTTGTACGCGTGGGTGGCCGGAGTGTCGAAGCCAGCTGCCTCCAGGGCCGTGGCGATCATCCACTGACTCTGCCCCTCCAACAGCAGCTTGCCCATGTACCGCACGGCCTCCGAGGTCACCGGGTCCGGCTCGAGTGTGCGGCCGCCGCCGGGCCGGTCCACGATCCGGTAGCCGTACGGCGGCTGCCCGCCGGCCCACCGGTCGGTCTTTCGCAGGTGCTTGTGCGCGGCGGTGACGCGGGCCTTGATCCGCTTGAGTTCCATCTCCGCGAAGATCGAGGCGAGCATCAGGAAGGTGTTGGCCAGCTCGTTCCCGAACGACGACTCCCGACCCTGCCGGTAGTCCAGGGTGATCCCGTCGTCGGTGAAGACCAGGACTTTGTGGTTCTCCTCCGCCCAGTGGGCGACGTCCGCGCAGTCCTTCGCGGACCTGAACGCCCGGTCGACCTTCGCCCATACCATCGCGTCCCACTCGCCCTGGCGCTCGGTGAGCCACGGACCAAGGTCGGGACGCTTCCACGGCGTGATCTGGGCCGAGACGTCCAGGTCCTCGAACGACCCGACGATCTCCCACTCCTTCGAGACCGCGTGCCGCGTCGCCGACTCCGCCTGCACCAGATGCGAGACCTTGCCCTCATCCCCGTGCGTGTCCGAGACACGCGAACCAACGACCGCCCGAACCGGCGCCAAAGCCGTCACAATGCCCATGGGCCTCCCCCTACCGCCAAGGCCAGCAGGCACCCTCGAACAGGGCACTCTCGAACGGGTGGACCTTTTACAAAAGGCGTCGTTCCGCTGGCGCATCGACCTCCAGGTCGCCACCCCCGCCCTCGCCGCCAAGGCCGTCGAGGCCTACGTCGAACGCGCCGCCACCCACGCCGAACGCTGGTCCGACCACGCCCCCGTCACCGTGGTGTTCGACGTGGACAACTGACGTGTGCTCCAACTCCCGATGCACGCGGGTTCGAGCTCTACTACGACCTGTAGGAGTGCCCCTGACCTGCGGAATCGCAGGTTGATCTCTCACCGTTTCCGCAGGTCAGGCAAGGCTCTGACCTGCGGAAACGGGTGGGCCGTGACTCGAAAGACGCCAGTTCTCGGCGGTGACGTGCGCGACCGGTCGGCCGGAGCGGACACGCTCGGCCAGGAGCCGCCCGCGTGCACGGCCGGCCGGGCGTTGCGGTCGGACACGAAGACCTCCGTGTGCGGTGTGGAGCCTGGGCACCTCGACCGCACCGGAGGTCTTCGTCATGGTCGCGCGCGACCACCGTCGGCAACGCTCGTGATCAACACGCCTAGCGAGGTCCTGCTGTGGCACCAGTCAGCACACAGCCCGGGCGTGTCAGCTTCAATCGCGAGCCCTCGGTGAGGCAGGCGGCGATCTGATGGACCTGCTGGCCGTAGCTGCGACCCTGCACCGCGGTCACGGATCCGTCCCGGCCGACCTCGCAGGGGTTGTTGTCGGTGCACTGCTCGCCGTCGCGGTTGTGGGTGTTGTTGACGCCCACGACGGTCTCCCCGTCGGGCGCCAGCAGTGCACTGCCGGAGTAGCCGGGCCTGCTCACGCAGTTGTCGTTGGTTGCGTAGCGCACCGCGTGGTCCTGTTGATAGCCGTCCTCCCGCAGGTGTGGCACCACGGCCTCCACCGTGCACGACGGACGGCTGGACTTGTAGGCCATGGACAGCTGGTCACCGCTGCGCATCGGGGTGGTGGACAACCGGAAGACCTTCGCGCCCTCCGCGGCCAACTGTGCGTAGGTCTTGTCCAGCCGGTACAGCGCGATGTCGGTGCCCGACATCGTCGCGTATACCAGCCGGGTCGCGCGGGCGGTGGTCCGGGTGTAGCCGGCGGAGTCGTTGATGGTGACCGGGCCGTTCAGATCGGCGGGCCGGTCCACCAGCGCCGTCCCCGGCGCGGGCCGACCGCTCGGCACGCAGTGGCCGTTGGTCAGCACCAACGCTGGGTCCTTGGGGCGCGCGGTGGGCGGACGCACCACGGACCCCACGCAGTCACCCACCGTGGCCACGCCCTCCACGTTCGGGATCGGGTCGAACGGCGGCACATCGGTTCCGGTCACGATGCCGTTGATCCAGGCGAGGTTCTTCGCGACATCGGTGTACAGGGTGGGAAAGTTGGCGTTCCTGATGCCGCCGCCGATGACCGTTCCCGCGAGCGCCCACTCGTTGCCCGCACGAACCAGGGCAGGCCCTCCGGAGTCGGTCGTCCCCGGCCCGACAGGAGGATCGACGCGGCCGACACACAACGGCGCGGTGGCGTCGATGTCGTCCCAGCAGTCCTGGAGCGGCACGATCTCGGTGTCGGCCTCGCGCAGTCTGCTGGGAAAGCACGTGGGGTCGTCGAAGCTGTCGCAGGTGTCCGAAGCCTGGCCCCAGCCGAGTATGCGGACGGGCGTCCCCACGGCGGGCGTGGTCTCCAAGAGCCGTACGGGCTTGGCCCGCACCGGCTTGCGCAGGTGCAGCAACGCGATGTCCTGGCCCGGGGGGTCGAACTTCAGTAGACGCCGGTAGAACGTGTCGACCTCGGCGACTTCGCCGCCGTTGGTGACGTCCAGTGACCCGACGCGGACCTTCCAGCCGCGGGGAACGCCCGCCTTCAAGCCCGTCGGGGTGTTGGCGCAGTGCCCCGCGGTCACCGCCCACTGCGGGGCGATGAGCACGGCCCCGCACCGGTGTCCGTCCGGGCGGGGAGAGTCGTACTGGAGCGAGACCATGAACGAATACGGCTGGGTGGACTCGGTACCTCCCATGATGGCCTGCGCCGGTAAGGCGGTGACCAGGCTCATGATCGCCACAGCCCCGGTCGTCAGGACGGCGGCCGTCCTTCGGCTCATCCACTTGCGCATGTGTGACTCCCGTTCGAGCGCCGCCTGACATGAGGCCGGGCGGCATGTACGGAGGAACAGCACCGGGCCGTTCCGCATGGCCACGATCTTGACCGCAGGGAGTATCCGGAGGACTTCACCCGTGCTTCAGGCACACCACCGCAACCGCTCAAACGTGTTTCAGCGAGGGTCGGCCAAGCAGGGCATCTGATCAACTTCTCGGCAGAGATGCCTGTTTCGAGCGACTCCGCCGCCCGCGCGGTGCCCCGGTGGACGGGCATGCGGCCCTCCCGGCGCAGGGCCGGCCCGAGTACGGGGATCCGCCACAGAAACCGGCGGGGCCAGGGCGACCGATTCGATGGCCGAGCCGGTGCGGCGCGGCCATCGAATCGGTCGCCTGAGAAGGCTTGTGGAGAGTTCCGGTTCGGCAGGCGGGGGCGGATGGTCCGCCGCGCGATCGACTGATCCACCACGAGACGTGGCTCCTCAGGGCCACCGCATCTGTTCCCACCGTTCACCCGGCGAAGCTATGCGGTCACAGCACTAGGTGGGGAGGTCGAGGGTGGCGACGGCTCCGCCGCCGGGGGCATTCGCGAAGGTCAGACGGGCGTTGAGGACCGCGGCCTGGCCGGTGGCGATGGTGAGGCCCAGGCCGTGTCCTTGGCCGCGTTCGGCGACCCCGGTGCGGAAGCGCTGCGGCCCGTCGGCGAGGAGGGCGTCGGGGAAGCCCGCTCCGTGATCGCGTACGGTGATCCGGCTGCCGGTGACGGTGACCTCGACGGGGGCGGTGCCGTGCCGGTGGGCGTTGGCGACGAGATTGGTGATGATCCGCTCCACGCGGCGCGGGTCGGTGCGGACGGTGGCGGGTGTCGTCAGCCGGAGCCGGACACTGCCGTCGGCCTTCCTGCTCACCTCCTCGATGAGATCGCCGAGAGGTACCTCGTCGAGGCGGGCGCTCTCGGCGCCGGCGTCGAGACGGGAGACCTCCAGCAGGTCCTCCACCAGGCCGCGCAGGGCGCGGACCTGCGTGCGCACAAGGTCGGTGGCCTCATCGTCCTCGGGCAGCAGTCCGGCGGCGGTGACCAGGCCCATCAGCGGGGTGCGGAGTTCGTGCGCGACGTCGGCGGTGAAGCGCTTCTCCGCCGCGAGCCGCTCTTGCAGCGTCGCGGCCATCTCGTCCACGGCCGCGGACATCTCGGTGATCTCGTCGCGGGCGCGGCCCCGGCGGCCGATGCGGGCGTCGAGATCACCGTCCGCGATCCGGCGGGCGGTCCGGGATGTGTGGCGCAGGCGCCGGTTCATCCGCTCGGCGGCCAGCGCGGTGACGGGAACGACGACGGCGAGGGCCGCGAGGGCGGCCTTGACGATGCTGCGGTCCAGCAGTTGGAGGCTGCGCACGGTGGCGCTCAGGTCGGTGCGGACGGTGAGCACCTGGTTGTCGCCGACGGCGACGGCCGCCCACATCCAGTACCAGTTCGGCGCTTTGACGTCGTACCACAGGGCGTACTCCCCCGGGACCGTCGAGTCCTGGACTGCTTGGGCCAATGGTGCGGGCAAGGTGGTCCTGGGCTGGAGGGAGGCGTAGTCGGGGCGGCGGCCGGTTCGGGAGAACTCCTGCTCGGCGGAGCCCAGCCGGGCGATCGCCAGGTCGCGCCCCATCCGGTCGCCCCGCTCCGCGGTCGCCTGGTGAACGAGCACGCCGATCACCACGGCGATAGCACCACAGGCGAGCGCGACCAGGGCGGTGATCTTCCAGCGAAGGGAGCGCGGGTCCAACAGGCGCGGGCCGACGCGTCGTGCGGCCATCGCGTCAGCTCCGCACGAACTTGTAGCCGAAGCCCCGGATGGTTTCGATGCGCTCGGCGCCGATCTTCTTGCGCAACCGCACCACGCACAGGTCGACGACCCGGGTGTCGCCCTCCCAGCCGTAGTCCCACACGTCGCGCAGCAGACGGCGGCGGTCCAGGACCGTGCCGGGGTTCTCCGCGAAGACCAGCAACAGGCGTAGCTCGGTGGGCGTGAGGGGGACGGTCCGGCTGTCCAGGCACACGTCCAGACCACGCAGGTCGATGGTGAGGCCGCCGAAGGAGAGCAGGTCCGGCTCTTGTCCGGCGGAGTGCGAGGGCCGGCTGTGGGATTCGCCGGGCGCGGTTCGTTCCTCCGGGGCGGGCCGCGCGGCCGGTTGCTCGTGGAAGGCGGCGCGGCGTAGCAGGGAGCGGATGCGGGCGACGAGGACGGGGATGTCGACGGGTTTGATCACGTAGTCGTCGGCGCCGGCCTCGAGGCCGGCCACGACGTCGAGGGCGTCGCCCCGGGCGGACATCATCAGGATGGGGGTGAGGGTGTGTTCGCGGACGCGCCGGCACAGGCTGATGCCGTCGAGGCCGGGCAGCATCACGTCCAGGATCAGGACGTCATGGGCGCCGGTCCGGATGGCGTCCAGGCCGTCGAGCCCGTCCCCGGTGACGTCGACCTGGTAGCCGTAGCGTTCGAGGGCCAGTTGGACGGAGCGGCGGATGACCGCGTCGTCCTCGACGAGCAGCACGTTGACCGTGTCGGGTACTCGGGTGGCGGACAAGAGCTCTCCGATGTCGTCGCCTGGGGGGTGGGGGAACTCATTCCAGCACGTCGGCGGCCGGTCGCGGCTTCCGGGGGCGTGGTGTGCGGGTCACCGCGTTGGGTGGGTGCGGACGTGCGGGGCGGTCACAGTCGCAGGGACGCCGCGACCGGGAGGTGGTCGCTGCCGGTGTCGGGCAGGGTCCACGCGGAGCGCGCGGTGATGCCCTTCAGCAGGATCTGGTCGATGCGCACCACCGGGAACGACGCGGGCCAGGTGAAGCCGAAGCCGTCGCCGGCTTCCTGCTGGGCCGAGCGCAGCGGCCCGGTGAGCGTCCGCAGTGCGGAGTCGTCGAAGGAGCCGTTGAGGTCACCCACGACGACGATCCTCGCGAGCGGCTCGCTTCGGACAGCGGCAGCGAGCTTGGCGGCCGCGTCGTTGCGGTCGATGGTGGTGAATCCCGCATCCAGGCGTACCCGCACCGAGGCCAGGTGTGCTGTGTAGAGGGCGATGGGGCCCTTGGGTGTTTGGACGGTGGCTCGGATGGCCCGGGTCCAGGGCATGATCTCCACCGGCTCCACCGACTGCAACGGGTACTTGCTCCACAACCCGATGCCGCCGCGTACCTGGGAGTAGGGGTAGGTGGCGGCCAGCTCGCGCCGGAAGGTCTCCTGAGCGCGGCTCGCCAGTTCCTCCACCGCCACGACGTCGGCTCCCGAGCCGGCCAGGGCGCGCGCCGTCCGGGCGGGGTCGGGGTTGTCCTCGTTGACGTTGTGGCTGACGATCGTGAAGTCGCCGCCGTCCGCGCGCTTGTCGAGTACGGCCGGGACGAACAGGACGCTCCAGACGAGGGCGGGCAGCAGTACGGCCGCCGCGGCCAGGGCGGAGCGCCGCAGTGCCGCCAGGAGGAACAGCACGACGATGCCCAGGACCGACCAGGGCAGGACGGTCTGCCAGAGGCTGGCGAGGTTGACCGAGCCGTTCGGCAGCCAGGGGTTCAGCGTCATCAGGGCGGCGAGCACAGCGGCGGACCCCGCGATCAGCCGCCCGCGCCGCCCGGCGTCCCGGAGGGTTGGACGACGGGGAAGACGGTGGCGAACCGTCCGGCGGTGCGGGCCGTCGCCGTCGCCCGACTCGTGGGCCTGTGCTGCGACGACCGTTGCCGGGGCCGTGCCGGTGCGCCCGCTCACGCCCACTCCCGCCGGCCGCCGTCGAGCGCCGGGAGGACACCGGGCAGTTTCTGCCGCAGGGCGGCCACGAGCCGGCCGCTGCTCTCCAGAGCCGCCCGCATGCCGTCCGCGGGAGCGGCGCCGGCCCGCTGACCGAGCACGACACCGTAGACGAGCCGGCGCCCCGAGCCGCTCTCGGCGTCGGCGACTTCCAGGGCCCACATCAGGTTTCCGCCCGCCGAGGTGGTCGAACCGGTCTTCAGACCCACTACCCCGGGCAGGTCGAGCAGCCTGTTGGTGTTGCGTAGTGGCACGGCCCGGCCCGGCAGCGTGGTGTCGCGCAGGGCCACGGTCGCCCGCAGCGCCGGCTCCTTCATCGCCTCGCGGGCCAGCTTGAGCTGGTCTGCGGCGGTGGACACGGTCGTGGCCTCCAAGCCGCTGGCCCCGGTGTAGGTGGTGCCGGTCATCCCCAGCCGGGCGGCCTCCGCGTTCATTCGGGACACGAACGCCTCCTCGCTGCCCGCGTCCCACCGGGCGAGCAGCCGGGCCACGTTGTTGGCGGAGGGCAGCAGCATCACCTCCAGCAGTTTGCGCTGGGTCAGGCGCTGTCCGGCCGTGACGGGAGCGGTCGACTCGTCCGCCGAACCCGCCTCGGCGGCGGCCTGCGAGTCGACGGTGATCGTCGGCCCGTCCTCGCCGTCCTTGAGCGGATGGTCCCGCAGAACCACGTACGCCGTCATCACCTTGGTCACGCTCGCGATCGGCACCGGCTGCCGGCCGCCTTGGACGCCGAGCACCCCGACCTTCGCCGCCGCGACGGCCGACTGCCCCTCCTGCGGCCAGGGGAGACCCAGCGCCGCGATCGCCTCCGGAACCGGCAGCACCAGCGCCCCGCCGGCCCGGATGCCGCTGCCCACGGCCGCGTCGCCGCCCTGCCGGGCAGCCAGCGCGCCACCACCGGCCCCGGCCCCGGCGAGCAGGACAACGGCCAGGGCCCACAGCGCCCCCCTACGGACCGGAGCAAGCCGACCGGGCGAGTAACGCCGCTCCCGGTTCCGGTCTCGGTCTCGGTCTCGGTCTTCGGATGGTGTGGGAACTGACACGACAACGGCCTCCCGGAGTCAGAGGGACAACGTCCCGGGGCGGTGGCCACCGGGTGGACCCACAGACTCCACGACCGGCCCTTCGGCCCGGTCGTAGCTCGGCTTCCGCCATCACGCAGTCGTGTATCAACCGTGTACCGGCGCCCCAGACCGGGCCACAGCCCTGCAAAGCCGGAAAGCCTGACCCGCCGGACCGGACCGGGATGGACAGGCTGCCCTCAGGCGGTGCCCCGCCGGACCGATCACCTGGCAGCGCGCCTACGCCGCCGCCCGCCGACCTCGACCGACTCCAGTAGCGCTGCGGGTCGAACGGATGACGGCCGCCGCAGCCTTGAAGCGTCAGCGGCCCAGGCTTGCGAGAACCGCCTTCGCCGCGTTCTCGCCCGAGGTGGCCGCGTCGGCTAGCGAGGGCATGTCGAGCTGGTAGTCGCCGGCCAGGTGGATCGGTCCCCATGGGTTGCGCAGCGTTGGCAGCGACTCGCGGCCGCGTGGCGCCCAGAACGGCACCACGCGGCGGTGGCGTCGCACGATGCCGTCCCCGAGCTTCCCGTCGAGCCGGGGGTAGACCGAGAGGAGGTCCCTGGAGAACCGGGCGACGATCTCGTCGTCGGAGAGTTCGAACAGGGCGTCGGCCGAAGCGCCACCGGCGAAGCACGCCAGCGCACCGCCCGGCCTGCGCGGCCCCTTCTTTCGCAGGGCGGCGGCGTGGTTGAACACCGCCTGGAAGGAGAGCTGCGGCGTGGACACGGCGAGGAGCCCGTCCCAGGGCTGGGGGCCCTCTTCGTCGGTGAAGAAGCCGACGACCACGTACCGGCCGTAGCGGATGTCGTCGAACGCCTCGCGGTGCGCCCGCGGAAGCTCGGGGAGGATTCGCGTGGCGACGTCGCTGGGAACCGAGACGATGGCGCGTGCGGCGCGGAGCCGTGCCGGACGGCCCGCGACGTCGTAGTCCACGACGACGCCGTCGCCGCTCCTCCGTACGGACCGCACGGTCGAGCCGAGCTGAAGACGGTCGCCGAGGTCCGCGGCGAGGATGTCGGTCAAGGTCTGGTTTCCGCCGACCGGCAGGGCGAAGTTCGGCACCTTCGCCGGGTCCGTCAGAGCGACTCCGATCGACGCCACGAGCTGGGTCGCCGCCGTCTCCTCCGGCTCGCACCCCATCCACTGCGCGGACCAGGCCCGGACCATGGCCCGGGCCACCTCGGAGCGGACGCCGCGCAGGAGGTGCGACGCGGGGCGCTTGTCGAGCCTGGCCCGCACCTTCTTCGCCAGGCGGCTCTCCGACTCCAGGAACGGGACCGCGGCGAGGATCCGGGCACCGACCAACGCCATACCGACCCGGTCCATGACGGTCATGCGGGTGCGGAACATGAGGCCGAGCACATCGGAGGTGTCGACCGATGTGCCGTTGAGGACGAGCTCCACACTCGTGCCGGCCAGCGACCCCATCTCGATGCCGTGCCGGTCGAGGGCGTCGATCAACGGCCCCGTTCCCTCGGTGAACTGGGTGCCGACGTTGATCCAGTAGTCGCCCTTCCGGACCGTCTCGACCCGTCCGCCCGGACGGTCCTCCGACTCGAGGACCCTGACGTCGGTCTTGTCGGCGAGGGTGGTGGCCGCCATGAGGCCCGCCATTCCCGCGCCGATCACGACGACGTCGCAGGTCTCCTCGTCCATGTGTTGCACGGTGTTCATGACGCGCGACTCCTCTTGCTGTTCTCGGCCGGCGGTAACTGGAAGACGAATCGAGGGATGCCCGGCCGGCACCGGGCTGTTACTCACCCCACCGACTCCGCCCCGAAAACTCGGCAACCACCGAGCCGTGGGGGAACCTCACGGCGGCGGGGAGCCCGCGGCCGGTCGGGCGTCGGCCGACCGGGGACTCCCCGCCGCGCAACGATCAGGAAGCCACCGCCGTCAGTCGCCGCCGCTGCCGACCACGGCGACAACCCGTATCTCCACCACCAGCTCGGGGAGCGCGAGTTGGCTCACGCCGACCGCGGTCCACGACGGATACAGCTCGGGCAGGTACTCGTCCTTCACCCGGCTGAACACCTCCATGTCCCCGCGGAGGTCGGTGTGGAAGGTCGACAGCTCGACGATGTCGGCCAAGCTCGCTCCGGCGCCCCGGAGGGCGGATTTCACGCCTTCGAACGCGAGCCGGGTCTGGGCCTCCACTCCGTCGGCGGGTGTCAGGGTGGCGGTGTCGATCCCGACCTGTCCCGACACCCAGACCAGGTCGCCGACGCGGGTCGCCTGCGAGAAGTGCAGCGCCTCGTACATCGCCTGAGTGGGGGGCGGGTTGATCAGCTGACGCTTCATGTCGTGCGTACTCATGGCGGGGTCCGTTTCAGATCAGCTTGCGGAAGAGGGGCGAGCGGAACGGGTCCCCCGGATTGAGCTTCGCCATCTCCTCGACGAAGAGGACGCCGTTGCGGGCGAAGGGGTGCCCCTCCACGTCCGGCAGGGCACGGAACACCGCGTCGTCGCCGAAGAAGCGGAGGACCAGCGTGTAACGGTCCGGGCAGCCGGCGTCGACGGCGGGGCCACTGTGCAGCGAGCGGGGGTGGATCACCACGACGTCGCCGGGCTCGGTCGCCCACGAGGCCACGTCGTAGGCGTCGGGGTCGAGCGCGCGCTCGGCCTCCACGTCCGGCAGGCGGGGCAGGGAACCGTCGCCGAAGAGGGGCTCGGTCGGGTCGTCGGGGTTCGCGAAGGTGGTGCCGTCGTACTGGGCACCGTGGTGGGAGCCGCGCACGACCTCCAGCGAGTACTGCTTGGAGAGCGGCTGGAACGTGATCCACGCGTTTCCCCAGTGCTCGCCGGCCCACGGCAGGTAGGCGGTGTCCTGGTGCCAGGCACTGCGGCCGCCCTTTCCTCCGGCCTTGAGGAACACCTCCTCGGCGAAGTACCAGACGTTCTCCGAGCCCCACAGCTCGGCGAACAGGCGGCCGAAGGGCAGCGAGGACACCAGATCGTCCAGCCGGTCCTTGGCGAGCGGGTTGGCGTTGTCGACGAGCGACTGCTGCTCGGTCCCGTCGAGGAGCTGAGTCGCGAGCGGCGACGGGTTGGCCACGGCCCAGTCGAACGCCTCGCGGCACCTGGCCAGTTGACCGTCGTCGAGACAGCCCTTGATCAGGGCGGCTCCGTCGTTCCGGAACGCTTCCCGCACTGACTCGTCCATGTGTGGTCCTTTCTCGTAACGGGAGTCGTGCGAACGGTGGGGGCCCCGGGGGAGGATCCGAGGCCCCGGAGGATCGCCGGTCACACGACTCCCCTGATGAGGTCGGCCGCCTTCTCGGCGGCCATGATCGTTGGGGCGTTGGTGTTGCCGCGCGGTACCGTCGGGAAGACGGAGGCGTCGACGACCCGCAGGGCTGCCACGCCGTACACGCGCAGTTCGGGGTCGACGACCGAACCGATGGCGCAGGTCGAGGTCGGGTGGAACAGCGTCTGGCCGATCCGCTGCGCCCAGTCGAGGATGTCGGCGTCGGGGGAACCGGGGGCCGGCGCCTCGAAGGGTCCCGTGACGGCGTCGGTCACCGCCTGCTGCTCGGCGATGTCCAGGGCGATCCGGACCCCGGCGACGATGCAGTCCCGGTCCTGCGGCGTCGCCAGGTAGTTGTGAACGATCCGGGGCGCGGCGTCCGGGCGGGGCGAGCGCAGGGTCACCGCGCCGCGGCTGGTCGGGGCGAGCACACACGGGCCGAAGGCGAAGCCGTGCTCGGGGGCCGCGCCGAGCCCCTCCTGGTGGAAGAGCACGGGCGCGGCGTGGAACTGCACGTCGGGGGCCTCCAGTTCGGGACGGCTGCGGAAGAATCCGCCGGCCTCGCCGATGTTGGACGTCAGCGGGCCGCGCCCCTCGCTCTGCAGCAGCGCGGCGTTCGAGGCGGTGGCCGCGCTGATCAGCGACTCGGCGTCGGTGCGGAAGTTCAGCATCGCCATGTAGTGGTCCTGCAGGCCCCGGCCGACCGGGAGGTCCCGCACGACGTCGATGCCGAAGGCGACCAGGTCGTCGGCGGGGCCGATCCCGGACAGCATCAGCAGCTTCGGGGATTCGTAGGCGCCGGCCGACAGGATCACCTCGCGCTCGGCGCGAACCACCTCGACGGCACCGCCGCGGTCCACCTCCGCGCCCGCCGCCCGGCCGTTCTCGATGACCACGCGTCGGGCGAGGACCGAAGGCAGCACGGTGAGGTTCGGACGGTCGAGGGCCGGGTGCAGGTAGGCGACAGCCGCGCTGCAGCGCAGGCCGCCCCGCTGCGTCAGCTGGTAGCGCCCGACGCCGAACTGGTCCTCGCCGTTGAAGTCGTCGTTCGCCTTGTACCCGGCCTGCTGGGCGGCCTGCACGAAGAGCGAGGAGAGCGGATGCCCCGACCTTCCGTCGCTGACCGTCAACGGCCCGCCCGCACCGTGGAAGTGGTCCTCGCCGCGCTCGTTGTCCTCGGCGCGCTTGAAGTACGGGAGCACCTCGTCGTACGACCAGCCGGTCGCCCCTGCCGCGGCCCAGCCGTCGTAGTCGGCACGGCTGCCGCGGATGTAGATCATCGCGTTGGTCGAGCTGCAGCCGCCGAACACCTTGCCCCGGGGCAGGTAGGCCCGCCGCCCGCCGAGGCCCGGTTCCGGGTCGGTGTCCAGGTCCCAGTCGAGGCCGGACTTGAACAACTGGGGGAAGGCGGCCGGGATGTGGATCTCCTGAGCCGTGTCGGGGCCGCCGGCCTCGATCAGGGCCACCCGGACCTCAGGGTCCTCCGACAGCCGCGCCGCGAGGACACAGCCCGCGGATCCGGCGCCGACGATGACGTAGTCGTACATGCTCATCCCGTCCGTTGAACGAAGAATGTGTGGGGCGAACGACGTTGCGGTGAAAGAAGGTTGGGTGCCCAGGACCGGACGGTTCCTACGCCCGGGGAGCCCGGGGAGCCCGGTGCCGCACCGGAGGCGGGGGTGCCCCAGCCGGATCCAGGGTGTGGGTGAGGAAGGCGAGCTGGTCGGCCAGCACCCGCCGCTGCCCCGGCCCGGCGTACACGTCCAGATGGTCGACGGGGTACTCGCGCAACTGCGCCCACCGACCGGCCTTGCGGGCGGTCCGGCGTGCCGCGGCGGGCGGTGCGATGCGGTCGTGCGTACCGACCTGGACCAGGATCGGACACGCCAGGCGTCCGACGAAGGTCGTGGGCCGGTTCAACCCGACCTTCAGCGCGGCGCGGGCGCACACCTCGTTGCGGAAGGCCGACCCGGCGAACGAGGCGCAGAGCTCCTCCGCGCGCGGCACGCTCATCATCGCCAGGACACCGGGCTCCCCGACGACGGGCACGCGGTGCGCGGCTCGCGCGGTGAGCGCGCGAGCCGCGTCACGCAATCCGTGACCGGCCAGCCGCAACAACCGGCCGACCCCGGCGTGGCGTACGACCTGCGCCAAGGAGGCGAGGCCGTCGGTCACGGGAGTCAGGGAGACGACCGCGGCGACACGGGCGTCCTGTGCCGCGACCACGAGGGCGTGACCGCCCGCGTACGACACCCCCCACACCGCGATCCGGTCCGGATCGACGCCCGGCAGGCGCCGCGCGGCCGCGAGGGCCGCGTGGTAGTCCTGCCGCTGGCGGCGGACCGAGACGTCCTGGCGGAGTGCGCCCCCGGAGTCCCCGAAGCCGCGGTAGTCGAAGGCGAGCACGTCGATGCCGGCGGCGGCGAAGGGCTCGGCGTAGTTCAGCAGGCCGCTGTCGCGGGTGCCGCCGAAGCCGTGCGCCATGACCACACAGGGCCGCCCCGCCTGACCGGCCAGGGCGTCAGTGGTGGCCGGCACGTGCCAGGCGGCGCAGCTGACGCCGTGACTGGTGAACGTGATGTCGTGTTTCATCGCGCTCCCCTCGGTCGGGAGGCCGACGGCACCGGCCCGGCGGCGGTGAACCTCAGGGCCGGATCGTCGACGGGCCCCTCGCGCAGCCGCTTGACGTCCTTCTCGTAAGCCATCTCGACGGTCCAGGGGCCACTGGTCCCCGCGCGCGGGAACGCCCCGATGCCCCGCCGGACGTAGTTCGAGGCCAGGTCCATGTACGGCACCCGCTCCACGGACGGATCGTCCAGCACCGGTTCGACGGTGGCGTAGTCGTGGGAGTCCATGTGGTCGAGCAGTCGGCAGAAGTGTTCGCTGACCAGGTCGACCTTGAGCGTCCAGGAGAGGTTCGTGTAGCCGAGGGCGAACACGAGGTTCGGCACGCCGGAGAGCATCATCGCCTTGTACGACGTCGTCGCGGACGGATCGACGGGCCGGCCGTCGACACTCAACCTGATCTTGCCGAAGGGCGACATGACGAGCCCGGTCGCGGTCACGATGAGATCCGCGGCCAGCTCCTGGCCCGACTTCAGCAGGATGCCCGTCTTCGTGAACCGCTCGATGTGGTCGGTGACCACGGATGCCCGGCCGACGGAGAGCGCCTTGAACAGATCGCCGTCGGGCACCACGCACAGCCGCTGCTCCCACGGGTTGTAACGAGGGGTGAAGTGGGTGTCGACGTCGAAGTGCCGGGGCAACCGGCGGCGCACGTTGGCGATCAGCAGCCTGCGCATCAGTTTCGGGGCACGCAGGGACACCTTGTGGACCCCGCGCGTGAGGAGGATGTTCTTGCGCCGAACGGCCTTGTGTGCGCGCTCGTGGCCGAGGATTCGCCTGAGCGCGTTGGCGATCTTGTCCTCGGCGGGTGAGGAGAGGATGTAGCCCGGCGAGCGCTGGAGCATCGTGACGTGCCCGGCCGTGCGGGCCATCGACGGGACCAGCGTGACTGCCGTGGCACCACTGCCGATCACGATCACCTGCTTGCCCGCGTAGTCCAGGCCCTCCGGCCAGTGTTGGGGATGGACCACCTGCCCCTCGAAGTCCTCGACGCCGGTGAACTCCGGTGTGAAGCCGGCGTCGTGGTCGTACATGCCGGTGCCCAGGAAGAGGAATCGTGCGGTGAACTCGGCTGTCTCACCCGTGGGGGAATGCCGGGCGGTGACGGTCCACCGTCCTTGCTCGGACGAGAACTCCGCGCCGAGCACGCGGTATCCGAAGCGGATGGTCTCGGTCAGCCCCTGCTCGGCGACGGTCTGTTGCAGGTAGTCCAGGATGATGTGCCCGTCGGCGATCGACTTGCGGTGAGTCCACGGCTTGAAACCGAAGCCGAAGGTGGGCATGTCCGAGTCCGAACGGATGCCGGGATACCTGAACAGGTCCCAGGTGCCGCCGATGGATTCGCGTGCCTCGAGGATCGCGAACGACTTCAGGGGGTGGAGGGTTCTGAGGTGCGAGGCCGCCCCGATTCCCGAGATGCCGGCGCCGATGATCAGCACATCGACGTCCGCGGGGGGTGACGTCCTGCCGGTGGTCGTGATCTGCACGTGCGGCTCCCGCCCAGAGTGTCGAACTATGAAAGTCGACTCGACTTCGAGTTTAGAAGGGATTCAAGCACTGTCAATGCCTTCGACAGGGCGGACGGTCGAGTGGCGCTGATACGATCTCGAATCGTGTTCGAGATGGAATCGTCAGCACCGACAACCCGTCGCCCACGCGGGGCGCAGCGCCGTGGGATGGAGCGCAGACGAGCGATCCTCGATGCCGCCGAGGCGCTGCTCGGCGAGCAGGGTTACGAGGCCGCCACGCTCAAGGCGATCGGCGAACGGGCGGGCATTCCGACCGCCTCCGTCTACCACTACTTCTCCGACCGGCACGAGGTCGACATCGAGCTCATGCGGGGCCATGTGCGCGAGATGGACGCGCTCATCGGTACCGAGCTGGCCAGGCCCGGACCCCGCACGCTTCGAGACGCCGTCGAGGGCGTCATCGACCTCATGCGCGACTTCTTCCGCCGGCGCCCGAGCTGCGTCGAGCTGTGGTTCGCGATGGGCCATCGGGCCCTGGAAGAGCTCGTCCGCAGCTTCGACGAGTCGCAGGCGGACAGGTTCTGGCACTTCCTCGTCGGGAGGAAGCTGATCGCCGCCGACACCCCGCGACTCGTGGTGCGGCTCGCCTGGGCCGCCGGCTACCAGCTCTTCGAGGTGGCGTTCCGGAGCACTCCGGGCGGCGACGACGAGGTGATCGAGGAAGCCCGACGCCTCGTCGCCGCCTACCTGTCCTCCTACGCGACTGATGCCGACAGGTGACGCTCAGGTGAGCTCACGCTTGAGGATCTTTCCGGTGGCGGTCATCGGCAGGTTCTGAACGATCTCCACGATGCGCGGGTACTTGTGGCCGGCCATCTGCTCCCTGCCCCAGGCGACGAGCGCGGCGGGCGTGGCCTCGGCGCCCGGCGCGAGGATGACGAACGCCTTGATCTCCTCGCCGTGACTTTCGTGCGGCACGCCGACCACGGCGGCGAGGCTGACGGCCGGATGCGTCATGAGCACTTCCTCGACCTCGCGGGGGTAGACGTTGAAGCCGCCGCGGATGATGAGGTCCTTGGAGCGGTCGACGATGTAGTAGTGGCCGTCCTCGTCCCTGCGGGCCAGGTCCCCGGTGCGGAACCAGCCGTCCCTGATCGCCTCGGCCGTCGCTTCGGGACGGCCGTAGTAGCCCTTCATCACGTTGTGGCCCTTGACGGCGATCTCACCGACGGCACCGGCCTCCGTGACCTCGGTCCAGTCCGGGTGGATCAGCTTCAGTTCCACACCCCAGATCGGAACGCCTATCGAACCGGGACGCGGCTCGCGCTCGCTGTCGCTGAACGTGGCCACCGGGCTCGTCTCGGACAGGCCGTACCCCTCCAGAACCGTGACGTTCAGGCGTTCCTCGATCTGCTTCAGGAGCTCTACCGGCAGCGCGGCGCCGCCGGAGATGCCCACCCGGAGGTTGCGGGCGATGCGCTCCACGTCGATGCCGTCGGTCAGCGCCCCGAGAAGGCCCCACCACATCGTCGGTACACCGGCGAAGAAGGTGATCTCCTCGCGGTCCATGAGCTGGACGACCTGCCGCGCGTCGAAGCGCGGCACGAGGTGGAGCGTGGCGGCCGTGGAGAAGCCCGCGTGCATCTGCACGGTCGCGCCGAAGGTGTGGAACAGCGGCAGACAGAGCAGATGGCTGTCGGTGGCCGGCCTGCTCGTGAAGAGCCGGTTGACGGCCAGGGTGTTCATCATCGTGTTGGCGTGGGAGAGTTCGGCCCCCTTCGCCGTTCCGGTGGTGCCGGAGGTGTAGAGGATGATCGCGGTGTCGGTGGCCTCGGTCGGCACGGTCTCGAAACGGGTCCCGCGGCCGGCGGTCGCCCGGGCGAACGTCTCCGCGCCGGCGATCGGGCTCGCCGCCGCCGGATCGGCGGTGATGAGGAAGAAGTGCTCGACGCCGTCGACGGCGGTGAAGGCGGCGAAGCCCTCGGTTCCCATCGGCAACTCCGGCGTGCCTTCGAAGCAGAAGTACGCGACGACGTCGGCATCCTCGAGGTGATAGGTGATCTCGCGGCTCTTGAGGAGCACGTTCAGCGGCACCACGACGGCGCCGGCCTTGAGGATCCCGTAGTAGACGACCGGGAACCACGGCAGGTTCGGGCAGCTGAGCGCCACCTTGTCACCGGGCCGGACGCCCCGTTCGACGAGCAGGTTCGCGACCTGGTTGGCTGCCTCGTCAACCTGACGGTAGGTGAGGCGGTTCGGCCCGAGCACGAGCGCGTCCCGCGCCGGGTGCCTGCGGGCGGAGTCCTCCAGGAGGACGGAGAGGTTCAGCATGGTGTTCTTCCGGTGCGGAGGAGACGTGGTCCGCGGCGGCCCGCTCGGTCACACGTAGATGGACTTGATTTCCAGGTGGGCGGCGAGGGCTTCCGGCCCCAGGTCGCGGCCGCTGCCGCTGGCCTTGACCCCGCCGAAGGGGGCCGCGGCGTCGGGCAGGTAGCGGTTCACGCCCACGGTGCCCGTCCGCACGCGCCGTGCGATCGACCGGCCGCGCTCCGGGTCCCCGGTCCAGATCGCTCCCCCGAGCCCGTAGGCCGAATCGTTGGCGATGCGCACCGCGTCGTCCTCGTCCTCGTAGGCGATGACCGACAGCACCGGGCCGAAGATCTCCTCCTGGGCGATGGTCGACGCGTTGTCGACATCGGCGAAGACGGTCGGCTCCACGAACCAGCCCTTCGACCGGTGTGCCGGGCGTCCGCCGCCCACGGTGATCCGGGCACCCGCCGCCTTCCCCTCGGCGATGTAGCCCTCGACCCGGTCACGGTGCTTCGCTGTGGCCATCGGGCCGATCTGCGTCGACGGGTCCAGGGCGTCTCCGACCGTCATGGATCCGGCGAGCGCGGAGATCGCGTCGACGACCTCGTCGTAGCGGGAGCGCGGAGCGAGGATGCGGCTGGTGAGGAAGCAGGTCTGCCCGTTGTTCAGCAGGCACGTGGTGAACAGGGCCTCACCGATCCTGGCCAGGTCGAGGTCGACGTCGTCGAGGAAGATCGCCGCCGACTTGCCGCCGAGTTCCAGGGTCACCGGACGCAGCAGGCGTCCGCAGACCTCGCCGATCGCCCGGCCCACGGCGGTCGATCCGGTGAAGGTCACCTTGTCGATGCCGGGGTGGCTGACCAGGTACGCCCCGACGGCGCCGCCCGCGGGCACGATGTTGACCGTCCCGGGCGGCAGGCCGGCCGCCCGGGCGGCCTCGGCGAAGAGGTAGGAGTCCAGCACGGTCTCCGGAGAGGGCTTGATGACCACGGTGCAGCCGGCCGCCAGGGCCGGTCCGACCTTCCAGGCGGTCAGCGCCTGGGGGAAGTTCCACGGGACGATCGCTGCCAGGACGCCGATCGGACGGCGCTCGATGAGCGTGTCACCGGCTCCGAGGAAGCCGGGACGGTGCTCCTCGTACGCCGTCGTGACGGCGAGGCGCGCGTAGTACCGGAAGACCGCCGACGGGTAGTTGATCTCCAGTAGTCCGGCCACGGCCAAGGGCATGCCGTTCTGACTGGACACGGCCGTGGCGATGGCCTCCTGGCGGGCGTCGAGCTCGTCGGCCAGGCGGTTCAGGGCGTCGGCGCGCTGTTGCGGGGTGTAGCCGCCCCAGCCGCCGGCACTGTCGAACGACCTCCGTGCGGCGGTGACCGCGGCATCGACGTCCGCCTGCGTGCCCTCGGGCACCCGGCCGATGGCCTCCTCGGTGCTGGGGTTGATGACGGTGATCGTGTCGGTCCCCCGGGGGGCGACGAACTCGCCGCCGATGAAGAACGTGCCGTACTCGTGCACCTCGATGTGCTCCTCTACTGCGCCGGAACTGGCCGAGAGTCAAAGTCGATTCGATGTCGAGTATGTGCCCGGGGCCGGGTCGCGTCAACGGCCTGGAACTGCCGATTTACAACCCGACTTGAGTTCGTGTCAGGCCTCTTCGAGCTGGGCGGGCTTCACCGGGCCACCGAGGGTGCCGCGCTGGTCGCCCTCGGCGCCGGCCCCTGCGTCCGCGTGTCGGAGCTGACTGCGTCACAGGGGAGAACGGGCAGCGCGTCCACCCGCTCCCGCGGCGATCGCCGGGTCGCCGCCGTGCCCACCGGCGGTCCGAGACGCGCAAACGGCCCGCCGGTGAACCGGCGGGCCGTCGCCAACGATCGAGGGCTGCCGCCGAGGGTGTCCAACCCCGGCCGGGCGCACTCTCGGTTCCCCTCGTCAGTGCCCCTCGTCAGTTCCCCTTGGCGTGGGGCCGACTGCCGTTGAACCGGTCGGCGATGCGGTCCACGAGCCAGACGGCACGCAGACCCACCCGGGTCATCGGCGGCGAGGGGAGGAACCTGGGCTTCGTGCGCCACAGGGCGAGCAGGTCCTCGTGCGGAGCATCGCCGGCGATGCGGTCGGCGATGAGCTGCCCGAGGTAGGGGGCTTGCCCCAGGCCGTGCCCGTTGCAGCCGATCGAGTAGTAGACGGTGTCGCCGACCTGGCCGGCCACGGGCAGCCAGCTGGGCGTGACCGCCACCCAGCCGCCCCAGGCGCGCTCGAACTCGACGCCCGCGAGGGAGGGGAAGTGCGTCCTGAACCCGTCCACGAGACCGGCCACCACGGACTCGTCGGCCGTGCGTCCCGGCGGGAGCGGATACCTTCCGCGCTGCAGCCTGCGCACGCCGGTGATGATCGTGTTGCGCGGCGTCAGCCGGTAGTTCTGCATGATGGCGTGCTGGGTGACCACCCCGGACCGGCTGGTCCAGCCCAGCGCGGCGAGGCGGGCGGGATCGATCGGCTCGGTCTCGACCTCCGTGACCCAGATCGGTGAGGCGAGTCGCTTCGGCGTGATCCGCAGCTCTCCGCCGAACGCGTTGGTGGACAGCACCACCCGGTTGGCCCGGACCCGGCCACCGGGGACCGAGACGAGTACGCCGTCCCCGGACGGCTCGACGTCCTCGACACGCGTCTGCTCGAACACGCGCGCTCTCGACGCGAGCAGGGCGCGCCGAACGCCCAGGGTGAACTTCCCCGGGTTCATCATGCCGCCGACGGGTTCGAGGAACCCGCCGACGAAACTGCGCGGTATCCCGAGCTCCGCACTGGTTCCGACCTCGACGGTCGCGCCGCACCTCGCGAGGATCTCGGCGACCCTGCGGACCCTGCCCATCTGGCCCTTCGACACCGCGACACCGACGTTCCCCGTCGGCTCGTAGTCGCACTCGATGTCGAGGCGCTTCATCAGGCTCTCGACGAAGTGGGCGGCGTTCTCGGCGAACCTCACGATGGAGGACAGGCGCTTGGGATAGAGGATGTCGAGCATCTGGATGTCGCCGCCGGGACCGCCGGCCAGCTGTCCGGCGTTGCGCGAACTCGATCCGTGACCGCAGAACTCCGCCTCCAGCAGAACGACGTCGATGCCGCGTTCGGCCAGGCGCAGGGCGGTCGACATGCCACCGAGGCCGCCGCCGACGACCGCCACATCGCAGGTGATCTCCGCCTTGAGCGCCGGGAGGACGTCGGACGGAGGATCGATCCAGCCGGTGAACGCCGTGTAGTCGATGTCTTCGGTCCTCATCTCACCGTTCCTCGTGCGTCTGCTGCACCGGCGGCGGTGCGGGCTTCGGATCGATACTCGAACTCGTATCGAGTTTTATTTCTTCTCGGATGCGATGTCAAGGAGTGCGGTCGAGGTCCGGCCGTCCGCTGCTAAAATCCCCATCCGTGATCGACTTGGCTCTTCCGTTCGGGACGTGGCATGGCTAGACGGAGCGACGGCGGATCGACCCGCGCCTCGTCGACGGACTCCGGCTCGGAGATTCGCCAGGCGCCCGCCCGCCCGGAGGCCGTGCTGCAGCGCCGTGGTGCGGCCCGGGTCAAGGCGATCCTGGACGCCGCGGAGGAGATCCTGGTCGAGGGCGGCTACGAAACCGCCACTCTCAAGGCGATCGGTGAACGGACCGGCATCCCGACGGCTTCCGTGTACCACTACTTCGCCGACCGCTATCAGGTGGACACGGCCATCATCAAGCGTCACGCCGACGCACTGATCGTCAGGCTCGACCGCATCGACGGTGAAGACTTCCAGTCGATCTCGGATGTCCTGATCCTCGTGCTCGATGAGATCGTCGAGTACTTCCGGATGCATCCGAGCTGTGTCGAGCTCTGGTTCGCCGGTCGCAATGAGGCACTGACCGCCCTCATCCAGGAGTTCGACGACCAGGTCTCCGAGCGCGTGTGGCGGCTCGGAATCGGTCGCGGACTACTGCGCGCCGATGCGTCGCCGCTCGTGATGAGGCTGGCGTTCGAAGCCGGCGGGCACCTCTTCGACATCGCCTTCAAGCGGGACCCGAACGGGGACGAGGCCGTGATGGCGGAGGCGAAGCGGTTGGTGAGCGCCTACCTGGAGACGTACGCGGCGAAGAACGCGGCTGCTCGAACGGACTGACCGGTGGACTGATCCGGCGCCGGACGGGGGCGAGCTCCGGTCAACGACGCCCCCGGCGGAGCGGGATGCGTCCGTTCCGGCCCCGCCATGCCATCGCCGTGTACGTCCCGAGCCCACGCGTACGCCATGTACGGCGCGATCCCGCTGTCCGACATCAAGCGCACACTGCCGACCTACCGTCGCGAGGGCAGGCTCGACCAGGCCACCCTGCCGAGATCAGGGACAGCCCCGAGAACGCCGCCGCGATGAGGATGCCGTTCGCGCAGGCGATCCCGACATCTGTGCCGCCGGCCGTGCGCCGGCCGCTGGTCGTCGCGGCACGGGCGGTGAGCTGCGACACACGGGCCTCCCCCTCCCGTCACATGAGTCCTCCCCGGTCACCCGCGCGTCGATTCGACGGCCTCCCCTACGCCTTCCACCGGATCGGCGGTAGACGCCAAGTCCATTGCCTTGAAGCAGCTTTGGACATCGTTCTGCCGCTGCCGCTATCCGGAGCGATACGATCCGCTGGGCCCAATCGGGGCCCCCGCCCATGGACCTTGCGTGCGTGGGCAGAAAGGTGGGGAAACATGTGGCATGGACATGCCCGGAAACGGCGGGCCGGGAGCTTACGCGGACGCGCGGTGCTCGCCGTCGCGGTCGTGCTCGGCCTGGGCGCGGGAACGGTCGGCGCGGCCGCGGCACCCTCGGCCGGACCGGCCGGCGACTCGGCCCGGGCCACGCAGACGGTGCAGGCGCCGCTGATCGACTCGGTGCAGCCGTTCGCCTCCGGCACGGTGCGGGTGACCGTCACCCCGGGTGACACCGCCCAGGAGGCCGTGGCCGCCGTCGACGTGGCCGCCTACGCGCTGGACGATGCCGGCAACGCGACCGGCGCGCCGGTCGCCACCGGCCGGGCACAGCGCCCGGACCCGGCCAACCCGCCGGTGGTCGAGGTCAGCGGACTGGCCAACGACGTCAACTACGCGTTCACGGCCACCGAGACCACCGCGGGCGGTGTCGTCTCCGGCACGTCCCCCGCCTTCATCGGCGGCCCGCAGACGCCCAAGGCCCCGCTCGCCCCCACCCTGGCCGGCCTCCTGGGACGCGAGACCGGGGTGATCGTCAGCTGGAACCCGGCCCACCCCAACGGCTCGCCGGTGACCGCCTACACCGTCACCGCGACCCCGAACGGCCCGGGCGCCGGCGTGACCACCACCGTGGCCGGTGACGTGCTGAGCACCACCGTCACCGGGCTGGTCAGCAACCGGTACTACTTCGTCACGGTCAGCGCGACCAACGCCGCCGGGACCGGGCCGACCGCCGTCTCGGACAGCCAGACCACCGGCGCCGACTCCAACGGCACCGTCCTCACCAAGCCCGCCTACGCGGCCAGTGCCCCGCAGGACGTGTCCGCCGGACCGCCGCCGGTCGGCCCGGACGGCAGCCAGCCCGACCCGAGCGCGCTCAAGGTGACCTGGGACTCGCCGCAGGACGACGGCGGCAACACCGTCACCGGCTACACCGTCGACGCGACCGCGGCCGGACAGCCGACCGTCTCGGCCACCGTGGCGGGCACCGCCAAGGAGGCCACGCTGCTCTCGCTCGCCCCGGGCGTCGAGTACGCGGTCACCGTCACCGCCCTCCAGCAGGACGGCAACCGCGGCGCCACCAGCGCCCCGGCCAAGGCCGCGCCCGCACCGACGCTGAAGGCCGGCACGGTGTTCCTGTCCAGGGAATCGGTGGCGTCCGTCACCAAGCTCACCGGCAGCACCGTGGTGTTCACCAACCCGCCCGCGCAGGTGACCGGTCTGAAGGTCAGGAACATCATCGTGGTCGGCGAGAGCGCCAACCCGCTGATCCGCACCGGCCTGCTGCGCATCGTGGACAGGATCAGCACCGAGGGCGGCGTGGTGACCCTCACCACCAGCCAGGCCGCGCTGCAACAGGCCTTCCAGAACCTCGACTTCAGCGCCACCGGCAGCCGGCTCACCTCCGGGTCCGAGGGCTACCGGGTCAAGTCGCTCAACCCGAAGTTCCAGGCCGCGCTGGCACCTCAGGGCTCCGGCCCGGGCGCGGAGAAGACCTTCACCCTCGACCTGGCCGAGAAGATCAACGACGACCCGAAGATGAAGGAGAGGCTGGGCGGCGCCACGGTCACCGCCAAGCTGACCGCGGCCCTGAGCCTGAGCACCAACTGGGCGGCCGCCGTCGACTTCAAGCAGGACCCCAACGGCTCCTGGTACACCCTGCCGACCTTCACCTACGACTTCTCCGCGACGGCCACCGCGAAGGCGTCGATCAACGGTGAGTTCGGCATCGCCTACAAGCACGAGACGCAGCGCGAGCCCCTGGTCACCATCACGCCGCAGAGCTGCCTGTTCGTGTACGGGATCGCGTTCTGCCCCTCGCTCACGGTCTACACCCAGACCTCGATCGACGGCTCGATCAGGTTCTCCTTCTCGGCCTCCTACGAGCGGACCATGGGCGGCCGGGTCTTCCGCGACTACAGCGGGAACAGCCAGACGGAGGACCTGACCAAGGACGCGGTCACCAAGTTCGACTACACGCTGAACGCGGCCGCCAAGGTCAGCTTCGCCTTCCCGGTGTCGTTCAAGGTCCTGATCTACGGGGTGGCCGGCCCGGAGGTGGAGATCACGCCCGCCATCGAGGTGACCGCGGACACCTCGGCCAATCCATGGCTGACGGTGAAGGCGCCGTTGAAGGTGTCGGCCTTCTTCCTCCTGGACGTCAAACTGACGAAGTTCGCCTTCGGCGGCGTCGTGTTCAACAAGACCTTCGACGTGTACCAGGCGCCCGGGCCGTTCCCCGGACCGTCCCTGTCCGGCGGGTCGGCGGCGGCCGCCTCGGCGCCGTCGGACGGAGCGGCGGCGAAGGGCGAGCTCGCGCCGGCGGACGACCAGGCACCGGCCTCCGGCACCGCGCTGACGGCCACCCACCAGTACCACGTGACCTGGCCGGCGGGCTGCGACAGCACCCAGGCGGTCACCTGGTCCATGGCGCCCGGCTCGCTCGGCAGCGTCGACCAGACCGGCCTCTACAGCCCGCCGCACCCGCGCCCCACGTACAACTACGTCGACGTGATCACCGCCACCACGGCCGGCTCCGCCGGCTGCGCGCCCACCACCCTCCAGGCGGCGGTCCACCACGGCGCCAGCCTCCCGGCCGCGCCCAAGCAGCCGGTGGTCAGCGCGGACGGCACGACCGTCAGCTGGACCGCGGCCGGCGACGGCGGCAGCCCGATCCTGGAGTACGTCGTGACCGTGGTGAACGACCCGGGCAACCCGGCCGGCGCCGAGACGGTGCTCGGCACCGTGCCCGGCACGGCGACCTCGCTGGCCGTCCCGGCCGACCGGATCGCGCAGATCGAGGCGGACGGCGCCCAGGTGCAGGTCACCGCGGTGAACGCGCGCGGCCAGGGCCCCGCCTCTCCGCTGTCGCACCCCGCGCCGGCCACCAACCCGATCCTCGACCTGCGGACCTCGCAGGCCACCGTCGGCGGCACCATCCAGGTGCACCCGACGGTGGTGAACGGGGGCCGCAGCGACGCCACCGGCGTCCGCTACCAGCTCAGCTACCCGGAGGCCTTCGGCAACCCGACCTCCCCGTCCGCCTGCACGATCGACGCGGTGAACCGGGTGCTGACCTGTGACACCGGGGCCCTCGCCTCCGGTCATCACCGGACCACCCCGCTGATCTCCTTCAGCGTCGGCGCGCTGACCCCGGGCACCAGCTACCCGCTGACCATGACCCGCGTGTCGGCCAGCCCGGTCGCGAGCGACCCGAACAACGGCACCTTGACGCTCTCCTGCACCGCCGACCCCGCGGGCAAGGTGACCTGCGCGTAGCCCTGACGCACCGCACGACCCGGCCCGGCCCCCTCGCCGAGGGGGCCGGGCTCCGTGCCCTGCCAGTCCCCGCTCAGTGCGCATGCGGCACACCACTCCCACCAGCATCATCGAATGCGAATGCGATCAACGCCGACGAGCCGGACCCTGTAGGGAGGACGAGCCGTCCGCCGAAGGCCCGCCATGTCCATTCACGAGCGGCCCCCCTGCCGGGCCGCCGCACTTCGGGGCCTCCCGTTCTCGACTCGCCCGCTTCTCCGCACCTCGGATCGGGTGTCGCGATCACCTCGAAGGGAGTCGTTCGCGGCACTCGGCCTGGATGCGGACCGTGCGTAGCGTCGATGAGGCAGGCCACCGGCGTCGAGGAGAGGACCAGCGATGACCGACCTTCCAGCCCCGACCACTCCGTACCTGGAGCCCGAGGCCAAGAAGCTCGCCGACGACACCGACCCGCACCCGCGGATCTACGAGCTTCCGCCCGAGGAGGGGCGCAAGATCCTCAGCGACCTGCAGAGCGGCGAGGGCGTCGAGCGCCCGGACGTCGACGAGGAGTGGGTCGACGTCGACGCCGGCGAGTGGGGCACCGTCCGCACCCGCATCATCAAGCCCAAGGGCGCCACGGACCCGCTGCCCGTGGTCTTCTACATCCACGGCGCCGGGTGGGTCTTCGGCGACGACAAGACCCACGACCGCCTCTTCCGCGAGCTCACCGTCGGGGCCGGTGCCGCCGGCGTCTTCCCGGTCTACGACCGGGCGCCCGAGAAGGGGTACCCCAGCCAGGTCGAGCAGAACTACGCCGTCGGCCAGTGGCTGCAGGAGAACGGCGCCGACCACGGCCTCGACACCTCCCGCGTCGCAGTCGCCGGCGAGTCGGTCGGCGGATGCATGTCCGCAGTCTTCGCCCAGATGAACAAGGACCGCGGCGGGCTCGCGCTCAAGGCGCAGATCCTGCTCTACCCCGTGACCGGGCCGGACTTTGACACACAGTCCTACCACCAGTTCGCGGAGCACTACTACCTCACCCGCGACGGTATGAAGTGGTTCTGGGACGCGTACACGACCGACGAGACCAAGCGCGAGGAGAAGTACGCCTCGCCGCTGCGGGCGACCCTCGAGGACCTCAACGGGCTGCCGCCCGCCCTCGTCATCACGGCAGAGGCCGACGTCCTCCGGGACGGCGGCGAGCTCTACGCCAACAAGCTCCGTGAGGCCGGCGTCGAGGTGACGGCCGTCCGCGTCAGCGGGACCGTCCACGACTTCATGCTGTTGGACAGCCTGCGGGACACCCCGGCCACCAACGTCGCACGGAAGCTGTCCGTCGACGCGCTGCGAGAGGCTCTCCACCAGGAGTGACCGCAGCCGGGAACATGGGCGGCTGACTCGACAGGGCCTGCCGCCCAGCGCTGCGCCGACCGCGTCCGCGCGGTGCAGGCCCGGCTGCACGCCCGCGCGCACGAGCCCCACCCATGGAGCACCTCCTGTTGACGGGTCAGTCAGCGAGGATCCGCTCTGCGCCGTCCCGATAGGTCGTGACCGGGAAGTCGGGAAAGCGGGCCGCGAACTTCGCGCTGTCGAAGACGTTGTCGTCGCGGTAGCGGGCGAGCAGCTCGAACATCTCATCGAGCGGCTTGACGAAGCGGCGCCCGAGGCGGAAGGCGAGCATCGGCAGCACCGTGTAGCCGATCCTGCGGCCGGTGACCTCGCCGGCGATCCCGACGAGCTGAGCGTAGGACTGGCGGTCCGGGTCGATGGGCAGGTGCCACGTCTGGCCGTAGGCATCCGGCGTGTTGCCGAGCAGGGCGAGAGCGCGGCTCGCGTCGGGGGTCCAGATCAGGGAACGCTTGGCATGGGCATCGACCGGGACGAACGGTCGCTTGCCCGCCTTGATCCGGTCGAACACGAGCGAGTTCGTGTAGCTCTTCGTCCGGCCGGGACCGTAGAACTCGGGCGCTCGGCCGATCAGGGCTTCGACCTGTCCGGCCCGCATGGCCTCGAGCAGCATGGTGGCGATCTGTGCGCGGACCCGTCCTTTGCGTCCGCCCGGTGCGAATGCTGTCGACTCGGTCTGGGGCGTCGCTGTTCCGGGATACATGTAGGTGTTGTCGAAGAAGACGAGCCTCGTGCCGTGTTCGGCGCAGGCGTCGATGACGTTGCGCATGATGACGGGGAACTGTCGCTCCCACAGCTCCGAGTCCAGGGGCAGACCGACGGTGAGGTAGGCGATGTCGCTGCCCGCGACGGCACGGCTGGTGGCGTCGGCGTCGGTGAGGTCTGCGGCCACGAGCTCGTCGGTGTCGTTCACCCTCACCGGCTTGCGGCTGACGAGGCGGATGTCCTTGGTGTGGTTGCGGTGGAGCTCGTTCACGAGCTCGTCGGCGATGGGTCCGCCGGCGCCAAGGACGGTCTGCATGGGTGCGGTCTCCTTGAGGTGGATGGTGCGGGTGGCGACGACGGCCCGACTGCGAACGATCGGCGCGCTGGTGCCACCCTGCTCAACGTCCGGTACGGGTCGCCGTCTGCGAGGTGACCACGGTGAAGGACATGCCGGCGTCGCCGAGCCGGCGCAGCAGGTTCTCTCCCATCGCGGTGGCGGTGGTGACCTGGCCGGCGGTGGGCGGGTTGTCGTCGAAGGCGAGGCACAACGCCGACTCGGCCAGCATCTTGGCCGTCTCGGTGTAGCCGGGGTCCCCGCCGCTGACCCGGGTGTGCACGGTCCGACCGCCGCCCTCGCCGATGATGTCGACGGTGAACCAGGTGCGGTCGCGCCGCTGCACCGACGGCCCCTCTCCTCGGGGGATGCGTCGGCCGATGGCGCGGCGCAGGGGCGGGACCTGCACGGCTGCCAGGGCTGCGGCGAAGCCGGCAACCGCGCCGGCGACGGTGGCGACGCGTCGGGCCCCGGCGTAGTGGGAGTAGGCGAAGTCGGGCCCGTAGTCCGGGCGGGCGAGCGCGGAGCGCCGTACGACGTCGGCGTCGATCGTGGGCAGCGGGATCAGCCAGGTCCCGAGCGTGCGGTCGCGACGGGGGCGGCCGATGCGGGTGCGGACCTGTCGGCCGCGCGGTCGAGGCTCGAGGCGGCGGCGTCCGGCCGCGGCCCGCAGCATCGCGCGCGGTCGCGACAGCTGGCCGAGACCGGAGTGCAGCGTGCCGCCGGAGATGGTGGCGTTCGTGCGGACCACTCCCCGAAGGGTCACCGGTACCCCGGCCGGCAGCTGCTGGACGGTGAAGAGCGCACCGAGGTCGTGCGGGACCGAGTCGAAGCCGCAGGCGTGAACGATGCGAGCACCGGTCCGCTCGGCCGTCGCATGGTGCTCGACGTACATCCGGTCGACGAACTCGGGCTCGCCGGCGAGGTCGACGTAGTCCGTGCCGGCCGCGGCACAGGCCGCGACCAGCGCTTCGCCGTGCTCCAGGTAGGGGCCGACCGTGGTGATCACGACCCGCGCGGACTCGGCGACGCGGGCCAGGGACTGCCGGTCCGAGGAGTCGGCGTGGAACAGCGCGATGTCCTCCGGCCGCTGGTCGATCCGGACGAGACGATCGCGAACGGCCTCCAGCTTGGCCTGGTTGCGTCCGGCCAGGGCGAGCCTCGCTCCGGGAGGGAGATGGGCAGCCAGGTACTCGGCGGTCAGCGCGCCGGTGAAGCCGGTGGCGCCGAGGAGCACGACGTCGAAGCGGCGCGGGTTCGTGCGTGGGGACATCGGGTCTCGGCTCCTTCGGACGTACGCTATGTTTACAGTGCTCACAAAGCATAGGAGGGCAAAGTAAGCAATGTCAACATCAGAGAAGAGCGGCTACCACCACGGCGACCTGCGGGCGGCGCTGCTGTCGACCGCGATGGAGATGCTGGAGGGCGGCGAGCCCTTCTCGCTGCGTGCCGTCGCACGCCGGGCCGGCGTGTCGCCGACCGCGCCGTACCGCCACTTCAAGGACCGCGACGCCCTGGAGTCCGCACTGGCCGTGGAGGGCTTCCGGGACCTGCTGGGCGACCTGGGCGGCGGGCGCGACCTGCCCGCCTCGCTCCCGGACCTGGCCGAGTTCGCCGTCGCCTACGTCGCCTTCGCGCTGCGGCGCCCGGCCCTGTTCCGCGTGATGTTCGGCAAGCCGTGCGACGACGCCGACGACGAGCGGGTCAAGGCCGCCGACGCCCTGCACGAGCTCCTGGCCGACGCACTCGATCGCGTCTTCCCCGATGCGGACGCCTCGGCCCTGGCCACGGCCGGCTGGGGGCTCGCCCACGGGCTGGCCTGCCTGTACCTCGACGGCAAGCTGCAGGCCGCGTCGGGCGAGGAGGTCGCCGACCGGGTACGCGGCACCTTCCTCGCCCTCACATCGGTGGGCGCCTGACCCGCACCGCCACCCCGCACATGCTCTACGCCCTCCATTGTTGACGGTGCTCACGTCCCGTGCGACCTCCAGGGCTTCACCCCACTCCGCGGACTTGGGCACGAACAGTGGGCGCGGATCCTGACCCGGGCATTCGGGACGCTGCGCGCCCTGGGCGCCCGCTGACCGACCACCCCGTGGCGTCGGAGCGCCACCTCGCTGTCCCGGTCCGCATGAAGGAAGATCAGCCATGACCAAGCGCGTCCTCAACGTCGTCACCAACGTCGGTCACTACGACGACCCGTCCCACACCACGGGCCTGTGGCTCTCCGAGCTCACGCACGCCTGGCACGTCTTCCAGGAACACGGCTACGAGCAGACACTCGTCAGCCCGGCCGGCGGCGCGGTGCCCCTCGAACCCCGTGCGCTGAAGTTCCCGAACTACGACAGGACAGCCAAAGCCTGGCGCGCCGATCCCGGGAAGATGGCGCTGCTCCACAACACGGCCAGCCCGGACCAGATCGACCCGGCCGAGTACGACGCGATCTACTTCACCGGCGGACACGCGGTGATGTACGACTTCCCCGACAGCGAGGGCCTGCAGCGCATCACCCGCGAGATCCACGAGCGCGGCGGCATCGTCTCCTCGGTCTGCCACGGCTACTGCGGCCTGCTCAACACCCGGCTCTCCGACGGCTCCTACCTCATCGCCGGCCGCAAGATGACGGGATTCGCCTGGACCGAGGAGGTCCTCGCCCGGGTCGACAAACTGGTCCCCTACAACGCCGAGGAGAAGGCCAAGCAACGCGGCGCGCTCTACCGGAAGGCGGCACTGCCGTTCGTCCCCTACGTCGTCACCGACGGCAACCTCGTCACCGGCCAGAACCCGAGCTCGGCCAAGGCCACGGCGAAGAAGGTCGTCCAGGCCATCGAGGGCAACGCGTCGAAGGAGCGCGGCTGAGTCGAGACGCACTCCGTCCGTGACAGAAGGCCACTGGGCGGGGGCAGGGCGGTGCCGACGCCGCCCGGTGCGGTGATCGACAGGATGCTCGCCTCGGTCTTCAGGGCGAAGGAGACGTTGAAGGCGGCGTTGACGCTGCGGATCTTGCTGGAGGACGGGCTGCGCACCACCTGGTCGGCCTCGGTGAACTCCACGACGGGGGATCCGGGTGTTTGGCACCAGGGCCGGACGGACAGGCGCTCGGCGTGGTCTCGTTGATGCCGGAGCAACCCGTGAAGCTCGCCGCGTTGCGCGCCGGGTGGCTCACCCAGACGTTCGTGCACTGGGCGTTCGAGCCCGAGCACGTCATGGCCCTGTTGCCGAGCGGGTTGACCGTGGACACCTACGACGGGATGGCCTGGGTGAGCCTGACGCCGTTCGTGATGGCCCGGGTTCGGCCGGCGGGACTGCCCGGTGCCGGGTTCACCTGCTTGGAGACGAACCTGCGGACCTACGTGCTGGGGCCGGACGGCTCCCGGGGGCTGTGGTTCCTGTCCATCGAGGTCAACCGTGCCGTCATGCTCGGCGCTCGGGCGGTGGGCGCTCCTTACCACCGCGCACGGCTCGACCTGTCCCGAGCGGGCGGCGCGCTCACCTACACCGGCCACCGCCGTGGAGCGGGCGCCGCGTACCGACTGCGGGTGCGACCCGGCAGGGCGATCGAACCCGTTGGACTCGACGTGTGGCTGACCTCCCTCTGGCGGGCCTACACCAGCAGGCTGGGGAGGCTCTGGCGCACGCCCGTCGAACACGGGCCCTGGCCGCTGCGCGAGGCAGCGGTCGACGTGCTCGAGGAGAGCCTCACCCGCGCCGCAGGGCTGCCCGCTCCCGGCGGCGAGCCGCTGGTGCACTTCTCGGACGGAGTCGAACCGGTACGCCTGGGTCTGACCCGTCCCACCCATCTCGGCCACGCGCCCGGGCGAGGCCGCCACGGCACGGACACGGCGACTCCCCGTACGGAGGAGGCGCAATCGTGAACCCGAGGGCCGTCGCCCGCTTCCAGGGCCTCTTCGACCTGGTCGGCGGAGCCTGGCCGGTCCTGCACGTGCGCGGCTTCGAGGAGGTGGTGCGCAGTGTGGATGACGGAGCGGTGGTGGGAACGTGGAACGGGTGCGGCTGCGGTTCGACGGTTGGATCGCGGGTGTCGGGACCGAATCCGGTACCCGGATCGTCGTAGGGCACTGGACGGCGTCCCCGTTCGGGGCGTTCAGCGATGTCATGGTCGAGCAAGCGGACGGGTTCCGGCTTCTGCTGGTCCCCACCGGACAGATCGGCGAGTTCGTCGCGGGCACCTACAGCTTCGACCAGGTTGACGTCGTGCCGGTCGCGGTGGCTCGTACGGGCACAGGGTGGTCGGTGACGGCGGGACCGCTGACCCTGCGGTTCACGTTGGGCCGACGCGGCCCGCTGGGCTGGTTGCTGCGCGCCGTGCCCGCGCCGCTCTCCTGCCGGCCTGCGTGGGCGGCCCTGACCGACGTTCCGAGCAGCCTGCTGCCGGGGGTACGGACGCGCGGCAGCGCCGGCCAGGGGCGCCGCGAGTGGTACGCCGCCCGCGATCTGTGGCCGATCACCGCCGCCACCGCCGTACACCGGGGACGGGACCTCGGTTCACTGCGCCCGGTCGAACCACCCGTCCGCTTCGGGTTCGGTTCCACCCCTCGCACGCCGTGTCAGGTCCGGATCACCACCACCGTGGAGCAGGACGGCGTCCCTCGCCGACCGCCCAGCGGCGGACGGTGACTGTTCGGCGGCAGGGCGGCGGATACCACCGCGTCCATGGAGCCCGACTCCGGGGGCGGGCGCCGCACGGAGGAGCGCAAGTCCTCCGACGAGCGGGCCGGTGGCCGCGGTGCCCCGCGGCGGTTTGTGCGGGGCACGGGACGGTCGGACGCTCGTCGAGCGCACCCGCGACCGCTTCGCGGACGTCCACCGCCTGCTGGAGCAGAAGTGGACGATCAGCCGCCATCGCCCATTCCGCTCGCCGATCGGGTGCCGGCCGGGCCAGGTCGTCCTCCATGACGACCTGGACCGGGAGCACGGTGAACCGGCGCTCCTGCGGCCCGTGCCCGTCCCGGGTCAGCGCCGTGGCCGGCCGGGTGGGGCGAAGGCTCCGTCAGCGACCAGGCCGTGGCGGTAGGCGTACACGACGGCCTGGACGCGGTCGCGGAGCTGGAGTTTGGCGAGGATGCGGGAGACGAAGGTCTTGACGGTCTCGTGGCTGATGACGAGGGTTGCGGCGATCTCGTTGTTCGAGAGGCCCTCGGCGATGAGGCGCAGGACTTCCAGTTCGCGAGGTGTGAGCGGGACGTCGTGGGAGCTGCTCGTGGCGGGGCGGGTGCCGGCGGCGTAGTGCCCGACTAGCCGGCGTGTCACGTCCGGGTCGAGGAGGGCCGCGCCGGTGGCCACGGTCCGGATGCCGTGGAGCAGCCGGTCCGGCGGGGCATCCTTGAGGAGGAAGCCGCTTGCACCGGCGCGCAGTGCCTCGTAGACGTATTCGTCCAGGTTGAACGTGGTCACGACGAGGACTTTGGCGGGGTTGGATATGTCGATGCCGGCCAGCAGTCGGGTGGCTTCGAGGCCGTCGAGGACCGGCATGCGGATGTCCATCACGACGACGTCGGGACGTAGCTCGCGGGCGAGGTCGACCCCGCTCCGTCCGTCCCCGCACTCGCCGGCCACCTCCATGTCGGGCTGGGCGTCGATGATGGTGACCAGGCCGGTGCGGACCAGGATCTGGTCGTCGCAGACCAGGACCCGGATCGGTGTGCTCACGAAGTCCCTCCGGCGGGGATGCGCGCCCGGACGTTGAAGGCGCCGTCCGAACCGCGGTCGGCGCTGAATTCGCCGTCCAGGATGTCGACGCGTTCGCGCAGGCCCGCGAGGCCCCGTCCGCCGCCGGTGGCGTCGGCGGCGTGCGAGCCGGTTCCGTCCGTGCTGACCGATACGGTGATCTCCCTCTCTCCGTGCTGCACCCGCACGGACGTGCGGCTGCCGCGGGCATGCTTGAGGGCGTTGGTCAGTGCCTCCTGTACCACGCGGTAGGCGACGAGGTCGGCGCTGCCGGTCGAGGCCGCTGGTGTGCCCTGCTCGGTGAAGTCCACGGGCTGTCCGGCCCGGCGGGTCTGCTCGACGAGGGTGCCGATCCTGCCGACGACCGGTGTCCTGGGGTGAGCGCTCTCCGTCGTCGTGATGCCGTGGTCCGGGTTGAGCAGGTCCAGCAAGTGGCGCAGGTCGGTGAGGGCGCGGCGGCCGGTGTCGCTGACGGCGGTCAGGGATCGCTCCAACCGCTCGGGTGCGGCGGTCAGGTAGCGAGCGGCTTCGGCCTGGACGACCATCGCGGTCACGTGGTGGGTCACCACGTCGTGCAACTCGCGGGCGATGCGCGCGCGTTCGGCGGCGCGGACCTCGGCGGCCACGCTTTCGCGGCGTTCGGCTTCCTCCGCCCGCATGGAGCGGAGCCACGCTCCGGCCCCCCAGGCCACCGCGAGGGCCAGGTAGAAGGTCACGAACCCCGTCGGCGTCTCGCCGCCCGAACCGAGCCGGGTGAGCGCGACCGCCAGGGGCACGTACGCCAGCGAGAGGAGGGCCAGGACGGCGCGCCGGTGCCGTTCGAGGTGGGATCCCGCACTGATCAGCACGAGGGGCAGGGCGGCGCCGGCGACCGAGTGGTAGCCGCGCAGCTGGTCGAGGGCGAAGCCGCAGGCCACCAGGGCGAGAGAGACGATCGGCCACCGTCGGCGCACCACGAGGGCGAGGCCTTCGAACACGAGGGCCACGGCGGCCGGCGCGTCGAGGCGGTGGGTGGGCAGGTCCCCGAGCTGCGTTCCGTGACCGCGCAGCCCCGGCAGGAACGGCGCGGCCATGAAGAGCAGTCCGAGGGGAAGGTCGCGCACGGTGACGTCGAGTCGGCGCCAGACCCGCCCGGCACCCTGAAGGCTGATCACCGGGCGAGTGTAGCGAGGGCCTTGACCCGCTCGACACGCTGCCGAGGGACGATGTGGCCGCGGCGGTGGGCGAGCCACAGGAAGGCGACGGTGAGCAGTGTGCCGAACAGCATCGCGTACACGCTGGCTTCCGGGCCGAACTCGCCGCCGGTGAGCAGCTCGCTGCCCGAGGTCGAGGCGTTCAGCAGCCCGTGGACGTCGCCGTTGCCGGAGACCTCGGTGCCGAAGATGCCGGATTCTGCGTAGTTCCAGCCGAAGTGCAGGCCGATCGGCAGCCACAGGGAGCGGGTGGCGGCGTACGCGGCGGCCAGCATGCCGCCGGCCTCGAGCGAGATGGCGACGGCGCCCAGCAGGGTGGCGTCCTTGTTGAGCAGGTGGGCCGCGCCGAATATCACACTGGAAAGGGCCAGTGCGGGGTACGTTCCGAGACCGCGCTCCACGAGTCGAAAGAGCAGGCCGCGGAACATGAGTTCCTCCGTGACGGCGGCGCCGGCCATGAAACCGACCAGCCCGATCGCCCCGGTGGGCGAGCCGAACCCGTGGACCGTGTAGTCGCCGAGGAAGGTGATGTTCGCGATGACGCATCCGAACATCGCGACTCCGATGACCAAGCCCCGCAGGAGCGACCCGCGCGCGCCTTCCCAGGCCAGTTCCGTGACCGGGCGCCGCTCGGTGCGCCCCACGACCCACCGGTAGACGACCACCGAGAGCGCAACCGTCAGGCCGCCCAGGAGCAGTGACAGCCACGGGTTGCCCGCGGCCGCGGTGACACTCTGACCGCCGACCGCACCGACCAGGACCACGGCCAGGATCTGCCACACCAGTTTCATGACGACTCTCTCTTCGGTTCCGCTTCCGGCTTCACGCCCGATCCGCGGGCGGAGCACCGCGGCTGACCGAACGCTACGGAACCGGTGGGCAGGGATCGTCACCCCGCAGAGGGCACTCGCACGTAGCTCTCACGGGGGACCTCACGCGGAGGAGTTCACAGGCAGGACCGGGCCGACCGTGGTGAGGGCGGTGCCGGCGAGCTGACCAGTGCCGAACGCGAGGACCTCCGGCGTCTGCGACGGCAGAACCTCGAACAGGACAGGACCATCGAGGTCTTGAAGAACGGCATCACCTGCCTGCCCACCGGCGAGGGCTGGTACTACCTGGCGTGCCGGCTGGACCTGGCCACTCGCGAGGTGGTCGGCTACGCGATGGCCGACCACCACCGGGCCCGCCTGGTCGTCGACGCCCTGCCCACGGCCCACGGGCGAGGCTGCGAAGAAGCCGCTGCGCGTCGCCGTATGGAGGCGGCGGCTCCGGGGGCCGCCCGGGTCCCGAGGTACCGGGGCGGCTTCGCGTGGGGCGGGGTGTTCACCTCGCACGTCCTGGAGAAGGCGTCCCTGTACCTTCCCCGGGAGCCGCGCGGGCGGCGGGGGCCTGACGACGGGGGCCGGGCGAGGACGGTCCGCACGGTAGCCACGTGATCACTACGTGGAGATCACACCCTTGTGCAATCATCCACACGATGCCACCCTCTGCACTGTGATTGCCAGGGACCCCACGACCGTCAACGCCGGTTACGGATCCGGTGGTTGGTGGCTGCCCGCGGTCCGGGCAGCGGACCGGGCCCCGGCGGGCCGGCCCGACTGGGCCGTGTTCGTCGAGCGGGCGGTGGCCGGGGCGCCGACGACCGACGCGACCGACCACGGGTTACCCGCCGGCGACCTGCCCGGCGTCAGCGGGTTCCGGCCCGTGGTGGCGCCGCTGGCCCGGCTGGCCGGGGCCGGACTGCCGACCGCGCTGCCCGCCGGGGCGGTCGACCTGCCCACCGTACGGGCACGGTTCGTCGACGGGCTCACCGACACGCTGGCCCGGCAGGCCGCCCGGACGCTGGTCCTGGAGCTCAACGTGGCCAGGGAGGAAGGGGTGTTGGCGGGCGACTCCCCCGCCGACCGCTTCCGGGACTTCGTCCGGCGGATGGCCGCACCGGCCGCGCTCCGCGCGCTGTTCGGCGAGTACCCGGTCCTGGCACGGGTCCTGGCCCGGACCTGCCTGGCCGCCGCCGACGCCTTCGCGGAACTGCTGACCCGGTTCGCCGCCGACCGGCGCGAGGTGACCGCAGCCCTGTTCCACGGCGTCGACCCCGGCCCCCTGGTAGCCGTCCGGCGCGACGCGGGCGACGGGCACCAGGGCGGGCGGTCCGTCGCGGTGCTGCGCTTCGCCGGTGGCGGGCGGCTGGTGTACCGGCCGCGGCCGACCGCCGTCCACCGTCATCTCGCCGACGTGGTCCACTGGTTCAACACCCGGCCCGGCACCCCCGGTCTGCGGACCCCCGCCCTGCTGGAGCGACCGGGCTACGGCTGGCTGGAGTTCGTGGAGCGGCGGCCGTGCACCGAACCGGCCGAGGTGCAGCGGTTCTACCTCCGGCAGGGCGCCTGGCTCGCCCTGCTGCACGCCCTGGACGCCACCGACCTGCACGCCGGGAACCTGATCGCCTGCGGCGAGCACCCCGTACCGGTCGACCTGGAGACCCTCTTCCACCCGCCCGCGCCCGCCGACCCGGACCGGCCGGACGACGACCCGTGGCACGAGGACCCGGCGGCGCTCGCACTCCAGGCCTCGGTGCACCGCACCGGCCTGCTGCCCCGGCTGGTCCTCGGCGACGAGCGTGCCCTGGACGCCTCCGGGCTCGGCGGTGACGCCGGCGCCGGCTCCCCGAGCGCGGCCGTGCGCTGGGCGGCGGCGGGCACCGACGGGATGCGGCTGGTCCGCGGTGCGGCCGAGTTCGCCGGCGCCGAGAACCGGCCGCGGCTCGACGGCACCGACTCCGATCCGGCCGACCACCTGGACGAGCTGCTGGCCGGGTTCCGAGCGGGCCGCCGGGCCCTCGTGGCCGGACTCGCGGACCTCACCGGCCCGCGCGGCCTGCTGAGCGCCTTCGCCGAGGACGAGGTCCGGGTCGTCCTGCGGGCCACCGAGGAGTACGCGACGCTGCTCGACGAGTCGACCCACCCCGACGTGCTGCGCGAGGCCGGGCACCGCGAGGCGCTGTTCCGGACCCTCGGCACCGGCGAGTCCGCCCGGCCCGGCCCGGCGGCGGTGATCGACGAGGAGGTCGCCGAACTGTGGGCCGGTGACGTGCCGCTGTTCACCACCCGCCCGGGCGGGACCGAACTGCGCGGCGGCCGGGGCCGACCGGTCGCCGGCGCCCTGGACCGCCCCGGCCTCGACCGGGTCGCGGAGCGGCTCACCGCCCTGGGGGCGACCGGTCCGGCCGAGCAGGAGTGGATCGTCCGCGCGGCCATGGCGGCCCGCTCGACCGGCCCGGCGCACGGCCACACCGGGCCGGGGACGCCCGCCGACCCGCCCGCCGACCCGCCCGCCGCTCCGGACCCCGCCCGGCTGCTCGCCGCCGCCCGGGAGATCGGCGACCGGCTGGTCGACGGGGCGCACCGGTCCGCGGACCGGGCCAACTGGCTCGGGCTCGACCTGATCGCCGACCGCTACTGGCGGCTCGCCCCGGCCGGCGCCGACCTCGGCGGCGGCTACCCCGGGCCGGCGCTGTTCCTCGCCCAACTCGCCGCGCTCACCGGCGCGGACCGCTACGCGGAGGTGGCCCGTCTGGCTCTGCGGCCGGTGCCGGCCCTGCTGGAGCGGCTCGCCGCCCGGCCCGAGGACCTGGCGCTGGTCGGTTCGGGTGCCTGGGCCGGCCTGGGCGGCCTCACCTGGGCGCTGGCGCAGGTCGGTGGCCTGCTGGACGACCGGGAGGTGCTCGGCTGGGTCGGGCCCGCCGTCCGGCTCACCGCGGCCGCCGCGGAGGCGGAGGAGCCGTCCGGGCTGGCCGACGGTACGGCCGGCGGGCTGGCGGCCCTGCTCGCGGTGGGGCGGGAGACCGGGGACGCCGAGGCCCTGGCCGGTGCCCGGCGCTGCGCCGAGCGCCTGCTCGGTCGACTCGACCTGTACCGGGTGCACGACGCGCACGGCCCGGACGGGCCGCGCGACCGGCCCGACCGCCCGGCCCCGGGCTTCGCCACCGGAACGGCCGGCCTCGGCTGGGCCCTGCTGGCGTACGCGCAGGCGGGCGGCGGCGCCGCGTACCGGCACGCGGGGCTGGCCGCGCTGCGCTCGTCCGTGGCCGGGCGGGCACCCGGCGGGTCCTGCTGCGAGGGCGCGCCCGGCATCGCACTCGCGGTGATCGACAGCGGGGCGTCGGCGGGCGACCCGGAGCTGGCCGCCTGGGCCGGGGCCGCCGTCGGCGCGGCGGTCACGGCCGGGACGCGGCCCGACCACAGCCTCTGCCACGGCGAGACCGGCGTGCTGGAGCTGCTCGGCCGGGCGCCGGGCGCCGCCGCCCGGCAGGGGCTGGCGCGCCGTTCGGCCGCCCTGCTGGACGCGCTGGCCCGCACCGGGCCGGTCTGCGGCACCCCCGGTGGCCTCGCCGTCCCGGGTCTGCTGTTCGGGCTGTCCGGAGTCGGCCACGGGCTGCTCCGGCTCGGTTTCGCCCACCGTACGGCTTCGGCGCTGCTCCTGGCGCCGGGTTCGACGCGGCCGTCCCACGAGGACGCCGTGACCCACCCGCGGTCGTCCCCCCGGACGTCGCGGCACCGAACGGCGTCCGCCCCGGACGCCGTGATCCACGAGAGAGAAGGGTGAAGTCCTTGAACCGATCCGTCCCCCTGGCCAGAGCACTCGCCGGAACCACCCCCGCCGCGGGCAGACCGGCCGTCGGGCAGTCCGCCGGAACGCCCGCGCCGGAGGCCGTCCGCCGGTGGAAGCGGGCCGACGGGCACGAGGGCGTGGCCGCCGACCACCCGGCCGGCGCGATCAGGCTTCACCCGGGCGGCCGGCTCGCCCGCCGCTCCGTGCTGCTGGGCGGCGGGACGGCCCGGATGGCCGAAACCGACCCGTGGACGACGATGAGCTACCACGAGGAGTAGCCGGCCCAGCCCGTCCGGGCCCGTGTGTGCGCCGGCGCCCCCGGGTGCGCACGCGGTCGGCGTGACCCCCGCGGCGCGCGGCCGCCGGTGCCCGGACGACCCGCCACCGCCCGCCTGACCGGCACGTTCAGGCATGAACATGCCGGTCAGCCGGGCGGTGAATGCCCGATTCCGCTCTACCGGAGCCGTCCGGTGACCAATAGCCTGCGGCCATGCGGACCTCATCACCGGTGACCGTCGGCCGCACGGCCGAAACGTCACTGCTGCGACGAACCCTGACACGCCTTCAGAGCGACGGCGGGCGCGCGGTGTTCCTGGTCGGCGAGGCCGGCATCGGCAAGTCCCGGCTGGTCGACGACTGCGCCGGGCGGGCCGTGGCGGCCGGACTGCCGGCACTGCGCGGGCGCAGCAGCGCGACCGGGGCGGACACGCCCTTCCGCCCGCTGGCGGAGGCGCTGTACTCGTGCTTCCACGCCGAGGGCCCCCCGGAGGACGCCGAACTGCTGCCGTACCGGCCGGCCCTGGGCCGGCTGGTGCCGGAGTGGCGGCCGGCGGCGGGGCCGGGCTACGCCGAGAGCGTGGTGGAGCTCGCCGAGGCGCTGCTGCGGCTGCTGGGCGTGATCGGCCGCCGGTCCGGCTGCGTGCTGGCCCTGGAGGACCTGCACGACGCGGACGCGGAGACGCTCGCCGCGGTGGAGTACCTGGTGGACCACCTCGACCGGGTGCCGGCGCTGCTGGTCGCCACGCTGCGGCCGGAGCCGGGCAACGCGTTGGACCTGGTGCGCGGCGCGGAGCGGCGCCGGGTGGCGTCCGTCGCCGCGCTGCCGCCGCTGACCACCGCCGACGTCGGGGCGCTGGCGGCGGGCTGCCTGGGCGTGCCGGTGGGCCGGGTGCCGTCCGCGGTGACCGGCCGGCTGGCCGAGCGCAGCGGCGGGAACCCGTACCTGGTGGAGGAGTTGCTGGCCGAGCTGGTCGGCTCGGGCGCGCTGCGCCGGGACGGCGACGGCTGGCGGGTGACCGGCGACCTGGCCGCGACCGTGCCGGCCAGCGTGGTGCACGGCTGCGGCCTGCGACTGGGCCGGCTGGCCCCGCCGGTCCGCGACCTGCTGCTGGCGGCGGCCACCCTCGGCCCCCGGTTCTCGGTCGACAGCCTGCAACTCGTCACCGGGGACGACGATCCGGGCCTGTTCGCCCGGCTGCGCGCCGCGGCCGAGGCGGACTTCATCGTGCCGGACCCGGGTGCGCCCGAGGGGTACGGCTTCCGGCACGCCATCACCGCGCAGGCGGTGCTGGAGAGCGTCGCCCCGGCCGAGCGGGCCGCGCTCGCCCGCCGGGCCGCCGCCGCGCTGCGCAAGGCCGGGCCGCCGTACGCGGCCGACCACGGCCGGCTGGTGGCCCGGCTGCTCGTCGCGGCCGGCGACCACCACGGCGCGGCCCTGCTCTACGCGGAGGCCGGCCGGCAGGCGCTGGCCGAGGGCGCGTCCGCCTCGGCGGTGCGGCTGCTGGAGCGGGCCGTGGAACTGGCGGCGCCGGCCGACCGGACGGCGGCCACCGAGTCGCTGGGTTACGCGCTGGTCGAGGCAGGCCAGCTGGACCGCGCGCTCGCCCTGGCCGACACCCTGCCGACGGCCAGCGCGGCGGCGTTGAGCCCCGAACGGGAGGTCGCGCTGCGCACCCGGCTGGCCTGGGCGGCCGTGGTGGCTGAGCGGGGCCCCGAAACCGTCACCCAGGTCGCGGCGGCCCGGGCGCTGCTGCGCGACGGGGGCCGGCCCGAGCAGACCGCCGCGCTGGCGGTGGTCGAGGGGCACCTGGCGCTGCTGCCCGGCCGGCGGGACCGGGTGGACGACGCCGAGCGGATCGCCCGGGAGACCGCCGAGGAGGCGGAGCGGACCGGCCCGCCGGTACTGGCCTGCCAGGCCCTGCAACTGCTCGCCCTGCTCGCGCGCGAGCGCGGCTTCGACGCGGCCGACCAGTGCCTGGAGCGGATGCTGGCGGTCGCCGAGACGCACGGCCTGCCCAACTGGCGCTTCGAGGCCCTGCTCCGGCTGGGCGCCAACGCCTTCCTGCGCACCGGCGACGCCCGCCGGCTGGAGCAGGCCGGGGAGGCCGCCCGGGAACTGGGCTCGCTGGTGCGCACCCAGCACACCGAGAGCCTGCTCGCGATGAACGCCGTCCTGTGCGGCGACCCGGCCGCCGCCGAGGCCATCGTGGACCGCTGGCTGGACACCAGTCTGCGGATGGGCAACCTGGCCACCCACCGCTACCTGCGGCTGACCTCGGCGACGCTGGCCGCCCACCGCGGCCGCCGCCGGGACATGGAGCGCGAACTGCGGCTGTTCCGGCAGGCCGGGGGCGACGGCTCGCTGCTCACCCCGGTGGTGCTCGGGCTCTGCCGGGCGGTCTGCGCACTGCTGGAGGAGGACCGGGCCGGCGCGGAGGCCGAGCTGACCGCCACCGCCGAGTGGGAGGCGCTGCACCCGAGCGTCTTCTACCTGTCCGGCCAGTACGGGCTGGCCCCGCTGCTCGCCGTACTGGCCGGCCGGGCGGACTGGGCCGCGTACGAGGCGGTCGCCGGCGCCCCGGGCGCGGAACTGGCCTGGAACCGCCCGTTCCTGGCACTGGCCCGGGCGGTCCTGCTCGGCCGGCGGGGCCGGGGGGCGGAGGCCGCCGCCGAGGTCGAGCGGCTGCGGCGGGACCCCGACCTCTTCCCGACCGCCCACCGGCTGGGCCTGCGGCTGGTCGCCGAGGCCGCGCTGGCCGACGGCTGGGGCGATCCGGTGAGCTGGCTGCGCACCGCGGAGGAGTACTTCCACGAGCTGGACGTGCCGTCCGTCGCGGGCGCCTGCCGGGCCCTGCTCCGGCAGGCGGGGGCGAGCGTCGGGCAGCGCCGCAGCGGACGGGACCGCATTCCGGCCGCGCTGCGGGAGCGGGGCGTCACCCCGCGCGAGTACGAGGTGCTGGCGCTGCTGGTGGACCGGCCCGGCAACCAGGACCTCGCCCGGCGGCTGTCGATCTCGCCGCGCACGGTGGAGAAGCACCTGGCGAGCCTGGTGCAGAAGACCGGGGCGGCCGACCGGGGCGGGCTCTGCCGACTGGCGGCCGAGCTCGCCCCGGACCCGCGCCGGCCGTGAACGCCGGTGCGCCGGAGCACCCGCGCCGGCTGTGAGCGCCGGTGCGCCGGAGCACCCGGAGGGGACGTGGGCACCGGTGCCCCCGGGGGACGTGGGCACCGGTGCGTCCCCGGCCGGCCGGGGACGGCGGCGCGGCGCACGGGCCGGGAACGGGCGGCGCGCCGGGCCGGCCGTTCCCGACGCCGCCACCGCGCCGCCGCGCCACACCGCGCTCAGCCGTTCCCGACCGTGCACCACTCCAGGACGGCGCGCGCGCTGTGGTACTTGTTCTCGGCCTGCCCGAAGGCGAGGCTGAGCGGTCCGTCGAGCACGGAGGCGGTGACCTCCTCGCCCCGGTGGGCCGGCAGGTCGTGCAGGAAGACCGGGGCGGAGGTGGCGGCCATCACCGCGTCGTCCACCCGGAAGGGGTCGAACAGCGAGCGCCAGTGCGGGTCGGGCTTGCTGGTGCCGGTGGTCTGCCAGCGGGTGGTGTAGACGACGTCGACCTCCGGCAGGCGGGCCATGTCGTGCCGCTGCTCGACCAGGCCGCCGCGGCGCCCGGCCCCGGCCGCGGCCCGCTCCACGTACCGGGGGTGGACGCCGTAGCCGGGCGGCGTGCGCAGGTGCAGCTCGGTGCCGGGGTAGCGGGACAGGGCCAGCGTGAGCGCGGAGGCGCTGTTGTTGCCCTCCCCCGCGTAGAGCACCCGGAGCCCGTCGATCCGGCCGAAGTGCCGGTGCAGGGTGGTGAGGTCGGCGAGGGCCTGGGTCGGGTGCTCCTCGGCGCTCATCGCGTTGACGACCGCCATGGTCTGCTGGTCGGCCAGTGCCCGCAGCTCGGCCTCGGGGCCCGCCGTCCGGGCCACCAGCACGTCGAGCATCCCGGACAGCACCCGGGCGGTGTCCTCGACGCTCTCACCGGTGTTCTGCTGGAGGTCGTCGGGGCCGTAGCCGATGATCCGCGCGCCGAGCCGCAGCGCCCCGGCGGAGAAGGCCGTCCTGGTGCGGGTGGAGGTCTTGCGGAAGAGGATGCCGACCACGTGCTCGCGCAGCGGGCGGGCGTCCTCGGCGTGGCCGGCGGCGAACTCGGTGCCCCGGCGGACCAGGTCGTACAGCTCCTGGTCGGAGAGGTCGTCGATCGAGATCAGGTGGCGGCGACTGGTCACGGCGCTCACCCGGCCAGGATCGCGTCGAGGACGACGGCGAGGCCGCGTTCCAGCGGGGCCCGGTCGATCGCCAGCGGCGGGAGGAGCTTGACCACCTCGTCGTGCCGGCCGGCGAGTTCGACCACCAGGCCGTGGTCGAAGCAGTACCGCTGGACGCGTTCGGCCCGCTCGGGGCCGCCCGCCCCGGCGAGGTCGAGGCCGAGCACCATGCCCCGGCCGCGTGCCGTGACGCCGGGCACCTTCGCGAGGACGGTCTCGCCGAACTCGCGCAGCCGCTCGGCGTTGTCGGCGAGGGCGTCGAGGAACTCGGGCTGCTCCCAGTAGTCCCAGGCGGCGGTGGCCGCGACGAAGGCGAGCTGGTTGCCGCGGAAGGTCCCGGTGTGCTCGCCGGGCTCCCAGCAGTCGAGGTCGCGGCGCAGCAGCACCAGGGAGAGCGGCAGCCCGTACCCGCCGATGGACTTGGAGAGGGTGATCAGGTCGGGGACGATGCCGGACTGCTCGAAGGCGAAGAAGGTGCCGGTGCGGCCGCAGCCGGACTGGATCTCGTCGGCGATCAGCAGGATGCCGTGGCGGACCGTCAGGTCCCGCAGGCGGCGCAGCCAGTCCGCGGAGGCCGGGTAGACGCCGCCCTCCATCTGGAGCGGCTCGACGATCACGGCGGCCGGCAGGTCGGTGCCGGAGGACGGGTCGGTGAGCAGCCGCTCCAGGTACCCGATCGAGTCGAACGCGCCGTGCGGGCCGTCCTCGTAGGGGACGAAGGTGACGTCCTGGGCGATCGCGCCGCCGGCCCGGCGGGCCCGCCGGCTGCCGGTGACCGCCAGCGAACCCTGCGACATGCCGTGGAAGCCGCCGGTGAAGGCGACCAGGCCGCGCCGCCCGGTGGCCTTGCGGGCCAGTTTGAGGGCGGCCTCCACCGCGTCGGTGCCGGTCGGGCCGGTGAACTGGACCTTGTGGTCGAGGCCGCGGGGGCGCAGCAGCACCTCGTCCATCCGGGCCAGGAAGTCCCGCTTGGCGACGGTGTACATGTCCAGGCCGTGGCTGACGCCGTCGGCGGCGAGGTAGGCGGCCAGCTTCCGCTTGATCGGGTCGGGGTTGTGGCCGTAGTTGAGGGTGCCGGCGCCGCAGAAGAAGTCGAGGAAGACCCGGCCGTCCTCGGCGTGCAGTTCCGCGCCCTTGGCCCGCTCGAAGACCACCGGGAACTTCCGGCAGTAGAGCCGGACGTCGGCCTCCATGGTCTCGAAGAGGGCGTGGTCGCCGGGGGCCGGCGGCTCTGCCGGGGTGGCCGGCGCGGTCCGTTCGACGGTCATAGGTGTCCTTTCCGACGCGGCGGGGTCCGGCCAGCATTCCGGCGCGGCGCGGGCGCGCAGAAGAGAAGGACCAGCAGTCCTGCGGGCAGCGGGGCTGCCGGATTGTCGGCCGCTTCTTCCCTATGGCGTCCGGCCCGCCCCGGGCGAGTCTTCCTGTCGCGGCGCCCCGGCCGAGCGGGCGCCCGCCCCTGCGAGAGGAGAGCGGAATGGCTGACGAGAGTACCGACCCGCGCACGTACTGGGTGGTCCGCAACGACGAGGAGCAGTACTCGATCTGGCTGGCCGACCGGGAGCTCCCGCTCGGCTGGCAGCGGGAGGGCAAGGAGGGCCCCAAGCAGGACTGCCTGGACCACATCGACACGGTCTGGACGGACATGCGTCCGCTGAGCCTGCGTCGGCGGATGGAACAGGAGACCCGGACGGCATGAACACCGTGGTTGGCCGCGCCGACGCACCCCTGCCCGACCGGTGCGTGCACGAGTGGTTCGCGGGACGGGCGTCGGGCACGCCGGACGTGACGGCCCTGGAGTTCGGCGGACGGCGGCTGACCTACGCCGAACTGGACTCCCGGGCCAACCAGTTGGCCCATCTGCTGCGCGCCCGCGGAGTCGGGCCCGACGCCCCGGTCGCGGTGTGCGCCCAGCGCAGCCCGGAGGTGGTGACCGCCCTGCTGGCCGTGCTCAAGGCGGGCGGGCACTACCTGCCGCTGGATCCGGAGTACCCGCCCGAGCGGCTCGCCTTCATGGTGGCCGACTCCGGCGCCCGGGTCCTGCTGGTCGAGCCGGGGCTCGCCGACCGGTTCGCGGCCACCGGCCTGGACCGGGTGGCGATCGAGCCGGACTGGTCGGCGGCGGCCGGCCTGCCGACCACGGCCCCCGCCTCGGGGGCCGTACCGGACGACCTGGCCTACCTGATGTACACCTCGGGCTCCACCGGCCGTCCGAAGGGGGTCGGGGTCACCCACCGCAACGTGCTGCGGCTGGTACACGAGGCCGACTACGCGGACCTCGACCCGGGGCAGGTGGTGCTGATGCTCGCCCCGCTGTCCTTCGACCTGTCCACCTTCGAGGTCTGGGGCGCGCTGTGCAACGGCGCCCGGCTGGCCGTGCTGCCGCAGGGCGTGCCGACCGCCGCCTCGATCGAGGAGGCGGTGCGCCGGCACGCCGTCAGCGTGGCGCTGCTGAGCACCGGGCTGTTCCAGCACGTGGTGCGCACCCGGCCCGGCGCGCTGGCGACGGTGCGCCAGGTCCTGGTGGCCGGTGACGTGGCGCCGCCGGCCGAGGTGCGGATGCTGGTGGAGCAGGGCGTGGAGGTGGTCAACGGCTACGGGCCGACCGAGTGCACGACCTTCTGCGCCGCGCGGCGCGGGGTCACCCTGGCCGAGACCCGGGGCTCCGTCCCGATCGGCCGGGCCATCACCCGGACCAGCCTGTACGTGGTGGCGGAGGACGGCGTCACCGTGCTGCCGGCCGGCGAGCCCGGTGAACTGCTGGTCGGCGGGCCGGGGGTGGCCCGGGGCTACCACGGCCGCCCGGCGCTCACCGCCGAGCGGTTCGTCCCGGACCCGTACGGCACGGTGCCCGGCGCCCGGCTCTACCGCACCGGGGACCTCGTCACCGAGGGCCCCGACGGGCAGCTGCTCTTCCACGGCCGGCGCGACCAGCAGGTCAAGATCAACGGCCACCGGATCGAACCCGGCGAGGTCGAGGCCGCGCTGAGCAACCACCCGGAGGTCCGGGCGGCGGTGGCCGCGGTCCGGCCGACCCCGGCCGGGGACAAGCAGCTGGTCGGCTACGTGGTGTCGGACACCCTCGACCGGCCGGGCCGGCCGCTACGGGAGTACCTGGGCGGGCTGCTGCCCGAGTACCTGGTGCCGACCGCGTGGGTGCGGCTGCCCGAACTGCCGCTGAACCCCAACGGCAAGGTGGACCGGGCCGCGCTGCCGACCCCCGGCGACGACCCGGGCCGGGCGCCGGTGGCCGCCCCGCGCACGCCGGTCGAGCGGGCCGTCGTCGAGGTCTGGTCCGAGCTGCTGTCGGTGGCCGCGATCGGCGTGCACGACGACTTCTTCGAGCTGGGCGGCCACTCGCTGCTGGCCACCGAGGTGACCGCCCTGCTGGGCGAGCGCTTCCCGGTCGAGCTGCCGGTGAGCGCGGTGTTCGACGCCCGCACCCCGGCCCAGCTCGCCGAACGGCTGCGCGAGGCGATCACCGAGCGGGTCGAGCAACTTTCCGATGCAGAAGTGGAGTCGATGTTGTCTCAGGTGATCGAGGGATGAGCGCTCCGCTGACCGGCCCTCCCCCCGCCGAACCCGCCGACCCGACGAACTCCGAGGACACGACGGGCGCCGAGGGCACGACGAACGCCGAGGGTACGACGGGCGCGAGCGCGCAGGCCGAGCGGCGCCGGGCGCTGCTGGACGGCCTGCTGCGCGGCTCGGCCCGGCCCGCCCCTCCCGGCGCCGCCGCCGAGGGCGCCGTCGCCCGGCTGGCCCGCGGCGGCCCGCTGCCGCTCTCCTTCGCCCAGCAGCGGCTGTGGCTGCTGGAGCAGTTGCGCCCCGGCACCGCCGAGTACGTGCTGCCGGTCGGCTGGGAGCTGCGCGGCCCGCTGGACGTGCCGGCGCTGCGCCGCGCGCTGGCCGAGGTGTCGGCCCGCCACGAGGTGCTGCGCACCCGCTACCTGGAGGTCGACGGCGAGCCCCGCCAGCTGCCGCTGGACGTGGCCGCACCGGAGTTCGAGCTGGTCGACCTGGCCGTGCTGCCCGCCGCCGACGCCCGGGACCGGCTCGGCGGGCTCGTCGAGCGACTGGCCCGCGCGCCCTTCGACCTCACGGCCGGCACCCCGCTGCGGGCCCGGCTGGTCCGGCTCGCCGAGGAGCACCACGTCCTCGTCCTGGCCTTCCACCACATCGCCTTCGACGGCCATTCGGTCGGTGTCCTCGCCGCCGAGCTCGGTGCCCTGTACCCCGCGTTCGCCGAGGGGCGGCCCAGCCCGCTGACGCCGCCCGCGGTGCAGTACGCGGACTGGGCCGGCTGGCAGCGCGAGGCGCACTCGGCCGCCGCGACCGCCGGCCAGCTCGACTACTGGCGGCGGAAGCTGGCCGGCTCGACCGCGCTGGAGCTGCCCACCGACCGGCCCCGGCCGCCGGTGTTCGACCCGGCGGGCGCGATCCTGCCGTTCACCGTGCCGGCCGGCACCGCCCGTGCCCTGACCGCCTGGGGGCGCGGCCGCGGCGCGACGCCGTTCATGCTGCTGCTGGCCGCCTTCAAGCTGCTGCTGGCCCGGCACGCCGGCCGCGCGGACGTCACCGTCGGGGCCCCGCTGGCCGGCCGCACCCGCCCGGAGGCCCGCGAGCTGCTCGGCTTCTTCGTCAACACCCTGGTGCTGCGCACCGACCTGTCCGGGGAGCCGACCTTCGAGGAGGCCGTGGAGCGGGTCCGGGAGAGCGCGCTGGGCGCCTTCGCCCACCAGGACGTCCCGTTCGAGCGGCTGGTGGACGAGCTGGGCGCCGAGCGCGACCTGTCCCGCAACCCGCTGTTCCAGGTGATGTTCGCCTACAACGGGGCGAGCGCCGGCCACGGCTTCGGCGGCGCCGGGCTGAGCGCCACCCCGTACGCCACGCCGTGGCACAGCGCCAAGTTCGACCTGACGCTGCACCTGACCGAGCAGCCCGACGGCTCGCTGTCCGGCGTGGTCGAGTACGCCACCGCCCTGTTCACCCCCGAGCGGGCGGCCGTGCTGGCCGAGCACTTCACCGCGCTGCTGGAGGCGGTCGCCGCCGACCCCGGCACCGCCGTCACCGGCGCCACCCTGTTCTCGCCGGACGAGCGCGCCCGGCTGGAGCGGTGGAACGACACCGCGGTGCGCTACCCCGACGACGAACTGCTGCACTCCCTGGTCGAGCGGCAGGCCGGGCGCACCCCCGCGGCCGTCGCCGTGCGCTTCGGGACGGACGCGCTCGACTACCGCGCGCTGCAGTCCCGCGCCGAGGCGCTGGCCCGCCGGCTGCGGGCGCTGGGCGTCGGCCCGGAGCGCACGGTGGCCGTCTGCCTCAACCGCGGGCTGGAGCTGCCGGTGGCGCTGCTGGCCGTGCTCCGGGCCGGCGGCGCCTACCTGCCGCTGGACCCGGGCTACCCGGCGGACCGGCTGGCCCACATGCTCGCGGACTCCGCCGCCCCGGTCGTGCTGACCACCGGCGACCTCGCGGCCGCGCTGCCCCCGCACCGGGCCCGCGTGCTGCTGCTGGACGCCGACGCCGGCGAGGAGGCCGCGGAGCCGGCGGAGCCCGTGGCCGCCGCGGCCGTCGACCCGCTGCACCCGGCCTACGTCATCTACACCTCCGGCTCCACCGGCCGTCCCAAGGGCGTGGTCACCACCCACCGGGGCGTGGTCAACCGGCTGCGCTGGATGCAGGACGCCTACGGCCTCACCAAGGCCGACCGGGTGCTGCAGAAGACGCCGTACAGCTTCGACGTGTCCGTCTGGGAGCTGTTCTGGCCGCTGATCACCGGCGCGACCCTGGTGATGGCCCGGCCGGACGGCCACCGCGACCCCGGCTACCTCGCCCGGGCCATCACCGACCAGGGCGTCACCACCCTGCACTTCGTGCCCGCGATGCTCCGCGCCTTCCTGGCCACCGTGCCCGCCGACACCCCGCCCGCCGCGCTGCGGCTGGTGCTGTGCAGCGGCGAGGCCCTGCCCGACGACCTGGCCGAGGCCTGCCACCGCCACCCGGTGACCGGCGGCGCCGCGCTGCACAACCTGTACGGCCCCACCGAGGCCAGCATCGACGTCACCGCCACCCCGTGCCGGCCCGGCGAGCGCGTCACCATCGGCACGCCCGTCTCCAATACCCGGGTCCACTTGCTGGACGACGACCTCGCCCCGGTGCCCGTCGACGTCCCCGGGCAGCTCTGCCTGGCGGGCGTCCAGCTCGCCCGCGGCTACCTCAACCGGCCCGCGCTGACCGCCGAGCGCTTCGTGCCCGACCCCGACCCGGCCAACCCGGGCGGGCGGCTCTACCTGACCGGCGACCTCGCCCGGCGCAACCCCGACGGCACCCTGACCTACCACGGCCGCGGTGACCACCAGGTGAAGCTGCACGGGCACCGGATCGAGCTCGGCGAGATCGAGGCCGCGCTGCGCACCCACCCGCTGGTCGCCGACGCCGTGGCGGCGCTGCACGGCACGCCCGGCGGCGAGCGGCTGACCGCGCACGTCGTCCCGGCCGACCCGGCCGCCGCGCCGGCCGCCGCCGAACTCCAGGCCCACCTGAGGCTGTCGCTGCCCGAGCACATGGTCCCCACCGCGTGGACCAGCCTGCCCCGGCTGCCGACCACGCCGAACGGCAAGCTGGACCGCGCGGCCCTGCCCGATCCGGTGCCGCAGGCCGCCGCCGAGCACGTCCCCCCGCGCACCCCGGTCGAGCACCTCGTCGCCCGGGCGTGGGCGGCGGCCCTGGGCGTCTCCCGGATCGGCGTGCACGACACCTTCTTCGACCTCGGCGGCGACTCCATCCTCGCCATCCGCGCCGTCGGCCGGCTGCGCGAGCAGGGGCTCGACGTCTCCGTCCAGGACCTCTTCCGGTACCGGACCCTGGGCCTGCTCGCCGAGGCGCTGGCCCCGCGGGCGGCCGGCCGGCGGGCCGAGCCCACGGCGCCCTTCGCCCTGCTCGCCCCGGGCGACCGAGAGCGGCTGCCGGGCGGCCTGACCGACGCCTATCCGCTGTCCCAGGTGCAGGCCGGGATGGCGTACGAGATGCTGGCCGGCGCGGACCGGGGCATGTACGTCAACGTGCTGAGCTACCCGGTGCGCGAGGAGGACGACGGCTTCGCGCCCGACGCGCTGCGCGCCGCCGCAGCGCTGCTGGCGGAGCGGCACGAGATCCTGCGGACCTCGGTCGACCTGTCCGGCCACGGCGAGCCGCTCCAGCTGGTGCACGCCGTGGCGCACGTCCCGCTGGAGGTCCACGACCTGCGCGGGCTCTCCCCCGAGCGGCTGCGGGCCGAACTCGCCGCCGCCACGGCGCGCGAGCAGTCCACGCCCTTCGACCTGGCCGCCGCCCCGCTGCTGCGGCTGGTCGCGCACCGGATCGACGACCGGCGGTGGCGGCTGACCGTCGTCTACGCCCACACCATCCTGGACGGCTGGAGCCAGAACTCCCTGGTCCCCGAACTACTGGGCTACTACCGGGCGTTGCGCGACGGCCGGGACCCGGCCCCGCCTCCCCCGCCGACCACCCGGTTCGCCGACACCATCGCGCTGGAGCGCCGCTCCCTGGAGTCCGCCGAGGACCGGGAGTTCTGGCGCGAGCGGGTGTCACGGTACGGGCCGTGGCGGGTCCCCGAGGGCTGGTCCGCCCCGGAGCGGCACCGCGCGGACGGCGGCGACGAGGCCGTCCACCGGGTCGCCCGGGTGGGCTTCGCCGACCTGCTGCCGGGCCTGCGCGCGGTGGCCACCGGGGCCGGGGTGCCGCTGAAGAGCGTGCTGTTCGCCGCCCACCTGACCGTGCTCGGCCTGTTCGGCGGCAGCACCGACGGCCCGGCCGCGTTCACCTCCGGGCTGGTCTGCAACGCCCGCCCGGAGACCTCCGACGGCGACCAGGTGCGCGGCATGTTCCTCAACACCGTGCCGTTCCCGGTGGTGCTCGACGCGGCCGACTGGCCCGCGCTGGCCCGGGCCGTCTTCGCCGAGGAGACCGCGCTCTGGCCGCACCGGCACCACCCGCTGCCCGCCGTGCAGCGCGCCTGGGGCCAGGACACGCCGCTGGTCGACGTGTTCTTCAACTACACCGACATGCACGTGCTGGCCGGCGAGGGCATCGACGCCGACGAGGTCGAGGACGTGACGCCGAACGAGTTCGGCCTGTCGGTCTCGACCGTGCCCGGCACCCTCCAGCTGGAGGCCGCCGCGGACCGGATCGGCGCCGAGGAGCTCGCCCTGCTGGCCCGGACCTACCGGCACGTGCTGGCCGGCCTGGTGGCCGACCCGCAGGCCGACCCGCGCGCCGTCACGCTGCCCCCGGCCGACCGCCGGGCCCTGCTGCCCGCCGGGCCGCCGCCCGCCGCCGACCAGGACGGCCCGACCGTGCCCGAGCTGTTCCACCGGCAGGCCGAGCGCACGCCCGACGCGGTGGCGCTGGTCTGCGGCGAGGAGCGGATCGACTACGCCGGGCTGCGCTCGCGCGCCAACCGGCTGGCCCACCACCTGCGGGCGCTGGGCGCCGGCCCGGGCACCGTGGTCGGGCTGCTCCTGGAGCGCGGCCCCGAGCTGCTGACGGCGATGCTGGGCGTGCTCGGCTCCGGCGCGGCCTACCTGCCGGTCGACCCGAACCTGCCCGAGGACCGGATCCGCTTCCTGTTCGACGACTGCGCCAGCCCGCTGGTCGTCACCGACCGCGCGCTGGCCGCCCGGCTCGCTGCCGACGGGCCCGCCGGGGGGCGCCGGCTGGTGCTGACCGACGCCCACCGGGCGGAGATCGCCGCGCACCCGGACACCGCGCCCGCCGTGGACCTCGACCCGGCCGCGCTGGCCTACGTCATCCACACCTCCGGCTCCACCGGCCGCCCCAAGGGCGTCATGATCACCCACGGCGGACTGGCCGGCTTCCTGACCGCCGTGGCCGAACAGGTTCCGGTGCGGCCGGACGACGCGGTCGCCGCGCTGACCACCGTCTCCTTCGACCCGTCCGTCCTGGAGCTGTACCTCCCGCTGCTCGCGGGCGGCCGGGTGGTCCTCGCCGACACCGAGGAGGCCAGGGACCCGCTGCGGATGGCCAAGCTGCTGGACCGCGCCCGCCCGGCCGTCGTCCAGGCCACCCCGGTCACCCTGCGGATGCTGCTGGACGCCGGCTGGAGCGCCCCCGCCGGACTGCTGGTGCTCAGCGGCGGCGAGCGGCTCACCGCCGACCTGGTCGAGCGGCTCACCGCCGACGGCGCCCGGGTCTGGGACCTGTACGGCCCCACCGAGACCACCGTCTGGGCCACCGTCACCCGGCCGGGCGCCGACCCCGGCGGAGCCCCGTGGTCCGTCCTGGCCAACACCCGGCTGTACGTCCTGGACGGGCGGCTGGAACCGGCCCCGGACGGCGTGGTCGGCGAGATCCACCTCGGCGGCTCGGGCCCCGCCCGGGGCTACCTCGGCCGGCCCGGCACCACCGCCGACGCCTTCCTGCCCGACCCCTACGCCGGGGTGCCCGGCGCCCGGATGTACCGCACCGGCGACCTCGGCCGCCGGCGCCCGGACGGCGGCGTGGAGCTGCTCGGCCGGGCCGACCACCAGGTGAAGATCCGCGGCCACCGGATCGAGCCCGGCGAGATCGAGACCGCGCTGCTCTCCTGCCCGGAGGTGCGGGCCGCCGTGGTCCAGCCGGTGACCCTGCCGACCGGCGAGGTCGACCTGGTCGCCCACCTGGAACCGGTGCCCGGCGCCAGCGTGCCCGGCCACGGCGAACTGCGCGACCGGCTGCTGGCGACCCTGCCCGACTACATGGTCCCGGCCGCCTTCTCCGTCCTCGACGCGCTGCCGCTGACCCCCTCCGGCAAGGTCGACCGCCGCCGCCTGCCGGCGGTCGAACCCGGCGTGGGCGTCCAGGAGTTCGTCGAACCCAGGACCCCGGACGAACGGACCGTCGCCGCCGCCTGGCGCGAGATCCTCGGCCACCCGCGGATCGGCGCGCACGACAACTTCTTCACCCTCGGCGGGCACTCCGTGCTGGCCACCCGGATCGCCCTGCGGCTGCGCGAGGCGACCGGCCGGGACGTCCCGGTGCGGGCGGTCTTCGACCGCGCCACGGTGGCCGCGCTGGCCGCCGCGCTGCCCGACTACCCGGAGGCGGGCTCGGCCGCCGCGCTGCCGCTGCTGGGCTCCCGCCGGGCCCGCCGGGGCGGTGCCCGGTGACCGCCGTCGCGGCCGGGCGGCCCGACGCCGAGGACCCGCCGCTGCACCGCAACCGGGACTTCGTCCTGCTGTGGACCGGCTCGGCGCTGTCCATGCTGGGGTCGACGGGTGCCACCGTCGCCTACCCGCTGCTGGTGCTGGCCGTCACCGGCTCGGCCGCCGACGCGGGGCTCGCCGGGTTCACCGCGCTGCTGCCGCTGCTGCTCTTCCCGGTACCGGCCGGGGCGCTGGTGGACCGGGTGGACCGCAGGCGCCTGATGATCTGGTGCGACGTCGTCCGGGGGGCCGGCGCGCTGAGCATCGTGCTCGCGCTGGCCCTCGACCGGCTGACCCTGGCCCAGATCCTGCTGGTCGGCTTCGTCGAGGGCACCCTGACGGTCTGCCACGAACTGGCCTCGCACGTCGCCGTCCCGCACCTGGTGTCGAAACGGCGGCTGACCGAGGCGCTGTCGCGCAACGAGGCCCGTGAACGGGCCGCGATCACCCTGGGCACCCCGCTGGGCGGCGCGCTCTTCGGGGTGGCCCGGGCCCTGCCGTTCCTGCTGGACGCGGTCAGCTACGCGGTGTCGGTGGTGACGCTGCTGCTGATCCGCAAGGACTTCCAGTCGGCGCCCGGCACGGCGAAGGAGGCCGCCGCCGCCGCCGACACCGGCGCGGACGCCGACGCCGGGCCGCCTGCCAAGCCGCTCGCCGAGCTGGCCGCCGGGTTCGCCTGGCTGTGGCGCCGGCCGTTCCTGCGCACCGCCGCCCTGGCCGTCGCCGGCAGCAACCTGCTGTTCCGGGCGCTGTTCCTGGTCGTCGTGGTGCTCGCCGACGAGCGCGGCGCCTCCCCCACCGGCATCGGCGTCCTGCTGGGCGTCGCGGGGGCGGGCGGCGTGCTCGGCTCCACCGCCGCCGCCTGGTGCCGGCGGCGCCTGCCGCTGCCGGCCGTGGTGATCGGCGCCAACTGGGCCTGGGCCGCGCTGGCGGTCGGCCTGGTCCTCGCCGACGACCTCTGGCTCACCGGCGCGCTGTACGCGCTGATGTGGTTCGTCGGCCCGATCTGGAACGTCGCCGTCGCCACTCAGCAGCTCTCCACCACCCCGGACCACCTCCAGGGCCGGGTGTCCGGCGCCAGCTCGGTGCTGTCCGGCGGAGCGCTGCCGCTCGGCTCGCTCGCCGGCGGCCTGCTGCTCCAGTGGTACGGCACCGGGACGGCCCTGACCGCGCTCGCCGTCTGGATGGTGCTGCTGGCCGCCGCGGTGACGCTCAGCAAGGCCGTCCGCCGGGGCCCGGCCGCCCCCGACGACCCCGCGGCGAGCGACCCGGCGCTCCCCGCCCCGACGGACGCACCCGCCTGAGCCCGTCCCCGTCCTCTCCTCGACGCTCTCACCAGGAGTCCCGCCATGACCCGTACCCCAACCTCCCCGGCCCGGGCCGGCCGCGACGCGCGCGCGGGCGTCCGGTGACGGCGCCCCCGGCCGTCGGGGTGGCCGGCGGCGTGCTGTCCACCGTCGGCGCCACCCCGCTGGTCGAACTCACCCGGATCTTCCCGGACAGCGGCTTCCGCACCTACGCCAAGCTGGAGTCGCACAACCCCGGCGGCAGCATCAAGGACCGCGCCGCGCTCAACATGCTCGTCGACCGGGTCCGCTCCGGCGCCCTCACCCCCGGCAAGTCCGTGGTGGTGGAGTCGAGTTCCGGCAACCTCGGGATCGGCCTGGCCCAGGTCTGCCGGTACTTCGGACTGCGCTTCGTCTGCGTGGTGGACGGCCGCACCAACCAGCAGAACATCGCCGTGATGCGGGCCCTGGGCGCCGAGGTCGAGGTGGTGACCGAGTGCGACCAGGACACCGGCGAGTACCTGCCGGTCCGGCTGCGCCGGGTGCGCGAGCTGGTCGCCGGGATCCCGCACGCCTACTGCCCGGACCAGTACGCCAACCCGCTGAACGCCGGGGCGCACCGGCAGACCATGCGGGAGATCGTCGACGAGCTGGACGGCCGGGTCGACTACCTGGTCTGCGCCACCAGCTCCTGCGGCACCCTGCGCGGCTGCGCCGAGTACGTGCGCGAACGCGGCCTGTCGACCCGGATCGTGGCCGTCGACGCGGTCGGCAGCGTGATCTTCGGCGGGACGGCCGGGCCCCGGCTGATCCCCGGCCACGGCGCCTCGGTGCGCCCCGCGCTCTTCGACGCGGACCTGGCCGACGAGGTGGTGCACGTCGACGACCTGGACTGCCTGGTCGGCTGCCGCGCGCTGGCCCGCCGGGAGGCGATCCTGGCCGGCGGCTCCTCCGGCGCGGTGCTCAGCGCCCTGGACCGGATCCGCCCCCGGGTGCCGGCCGGGTCCGTCTGCGCCGTGGTCCTGCCCGACCGGGGCGAGCGCTACCTGGACACGATCTACAACGACGACTGGGCGGCCGAGCACTTCGGCGACGCCGCCGACCTGTGGAAGGACCCTTCGGTGGAGGTGGCAGCATGCTGATCCTGGGTGCCCGCGACGTACGACAGGCCCTCGACGGACGGGAGCGGGAGGTGCTGGCGGCCGTCCGCGAGGCCTACGTCCGGCACGCGCGGGGCGAGAGCGCGATCCCGCACTCGGTGTTCCTGCGCTTCCCCGAGGACGAGCGCAACCGGATCATCGGCCTGCCCGCCTACCTGGGCGGTGAGCAGCCGGTGGCCGGGATGAAGTGGATCTCCTCCTTCCCCGGCAACCTGGAGCTGGGCCTGGAGCGCGCCTCGGCGGCGATCATCCTCAACTCGATGCGCACCGGGCACCCCGAGGCGCTGATCGAGGGGTCCCTGGTCTCGGCCCGGCGCACCGCCGCGAGCGCCGCGCTGGCCGCCGCCACCCTGGCCGGCGAGCAGCCCGACACCGGGGCGGCCCTGATCGGCTGCGGCGTGATCAACTTCGAGGTGCTCCGCTTCCTCCGGGTGGTCCTGCCCGCCCTGGACACCGTCACCCTGTACGACCGGGACCGCGTCCGGGCGGAGGAGTTCGCCGCCCGCTGCGCGCGGGAGCAGCCGGGCCTGAAGACCGCCGTGGCGGACCGGCCCGAGGACGCGCTGGCCGCCCACCCGCTGGTCAGCCTCGCCACCACCGCCGCCACCCCGCACCTGTCCACCGGGCCCTGCCGGCCCGGCACGCTGGTCCTGCACGTCTCACTGCGCGACCTGACGGTGGAGTCGGTGCTCTCGGCGGTCAACGTGGTGGACGACCCGGACCACGTGTGCCGGGCCGCGACCTCCCTTCACCTGGCCGAACAGGAGGCCGGCGACCGGGAGTTCATCACCGCCATGATCGGCGGCCTGCTCGCCGGGCCGGCCCCGGGGCCGCGCGACCCGCGGCGCACCACGGTGTTCTCCCCGTTCGGCCTGGGCATCCTCGACCTCGCACTGGCCGACCTGGTGCGGCGCGGCGCCGAGGCCGGGGGCGGCGGCACCCGGCTGGACGACTTCCTGCCCGGCGGCGCGCCGTGACCGCCCGGCCCGCCGTCCTGGCTCCACTGGAGCTGCGGCGGTACCTGGCCGACGCGACCGGCCCCGACCGGCCGTACCCGCTGGAGCAGTGCGTCCACCAGCTGTTCGAGCACCAGGCCCGGCTCACTCCGGACGCGGTCGCGCTGGTCTGCGAGGGCGTCGAGCTGGGCTACGCCCGGCTCAACGAGCGGGCCAACCGGCTGGCCCACCGGCTGCGGGCGGCCGGGGCCGGGCCGGAGGCCCTGGTCGGCGTCCGGCTGGAGCGGGGGATCGACCTGGTGGTGGCGCTCCTGGCGGTGCTCAAGTCGGGGGCCGGGTACGTGCCGCTCGACCCCGAGCACCCGCCGCTGCGCACCGCCGCGGTCCTGGCCGAGAGCGGTGCGGCCCTGCTGGTCACCGACGCCGGGGCGGCGCGGGCCGCCGAGCACGCCGGGGTGCACCCGGTCGTCCCCGCGGACGAGCCGGACTGGCCCTCCCACAACCCGGACCCCGCGGCCGGGCCGGACCACCCGGCGTACGCGATCTTCACCTCCGGCTCGACCGGCCGTCCCAAGGGCGTCGTGGTGCCGCACCGGGGCGTGGTCAACCGGCTGCTGTGGATGCGCGACGACTGCGGGCTGGTCGGCGGCGGCCGGGTGCTGCAGAAGACGCCGGCCACCTTCGACGTGTCGGTCTGGGAGTTCTTCGGCCCGCTGGCGGTCGGCGGCACGCTCGTCCTGGCCCGCCCCGGCGGCCACCGGGACCCGGCCTACCTGCACCGGGTGCTGGCCGAGGAGCGGGTGGACACCGTGCACTTCGTCCCCTCGATGCTGCGGGAGTTCCTGGCCGACCTGCGGGCCCGCCGCACCCACGGCGGCCCGCCCGAACTGCCCGCCCTGCGCCGGATCGTGTGCAGCGGCGAGGCGCTCGGGCCGGACCTGGTCCGCGAGGTGCACGAGCTGCTGGACTGCGAACTGTTCAACCTGTACGGGCCCACCGAGGCGGCGGTGGACGTCACCGCCGAGCGCTGCCTGCCCGGCGCCCCGGTCACCATCGGCCGGGCGGTGGCCAACACCCGGACGTACGTCCTGGACCCCGACGGGGTGCCCGTACCGCCCGGCACCGACGGCGAACTCTGCCTGGCCGGCGTCCAGCTGGCCCGGGGCTACCTCGGCCGGCCCGGCCTGACCGCCGCCGCCTTCCGGCCCGACCCGTACGGCCCGCCCGGCGCCCGGCTCTACCGCACGGGGGACCTGGCGCGCCGCCGGGTGGACGGGCGGATCGAGTACCTGGGCCGGCTCGACCACCAGGTGAAGATCCGCGGCCTGCGGATCGAACTCGGCGACGTGGAGGCCGCGCTGGCCTCCCACCCGCAGGTGCACGCCGCCGTGGTGGCCGCGCACCCGGCCGCCACCGGCGGCAGCCGGCTGGTCGGCTACCTGGTCGGCGTCGTCCCCGACGCACCCGACCTCACCGAGCTGCGCAAGCACCTGGGCGAACTGCTGCCCGACTACATGGTCCCCACCGCCTGGGTGCGGCTGCCCGAACTGCCGCTCACCGCGAGCGGCAAGACCGACCGCAAGGCGCTGCCCGCCCCCGACGACGGCCGCCCGGAGCTCGCCACCGCCTACCTGGCGCCGCGCACCCCGACCGAGCGGGCCCTGGTCGACGTCTGGGAGCAGGCCCTGGGGGTCGCCCCGATCGGCGTCCGGGACCGCTTCCTCGACCTGGGCGGCCAGTCCCTGATCGCGACCCGGATCTGCTCCCGGCTGCGGGCGCTGACCGGCGCCGCGCCCTCCCCCGCCGACCTGCTGGCCCGGCCCACCGTGGAGGAACTGGCGGCCCTGCTCGACGCGGCCGGACCGGCCGCCGCCCCGGAGGCCGGCCGCACCGTCCCGCCGCGCCCGCCCGGCCCGGTGCCGCTCTCCTCGGAGCAGCACCGGCTCTGGTTCCTGGACCGGCTCACCCCCGGCAGCACCGAGTACACCATGTACGACGCGCACCGGCTGCGCGGCCGGATCGACCCGGCCGCGCTGCACGAGGCGCTGCGGGCGACCGTCCGCCGGCACGCCGCGCTGCGCACCACCTTCGAGGCCACCCGCGGGGTGCCGCACCAGGTGGTGCACCAGGACCTGCCGATCGTCCCGGAACTGCTGGACCTCACCGGCACCCCGCCCGGCGAGCGCGAGGAACGGGCCCGCCGGGCCGTCCGGGAGCAGGTGGCCCGGCCGTTCGCGCTGGACCGGGGCCCGCTGCTGCGCCTGGTCCTGCTCGCCCTGGGGCCCGAGGACCACGTGCTGCTGGCGGTGACCCACCACATCGTCTCCGACGACTGGTCGATGGGCGTGTTCTGGCGCGACCTGTCCGAGTGCTACCGGGCCGCGAGCGCCGGCCGCGCGCCCCGGCTGCCCGACCTGCCCGTCGACTACCCGGACTACGCGGCCTGGCAGCGCGCCGGAGCCGACGACGCGGACCGCGCCGAGGAGGACCTCGACCACTGGCTGCGCCACCTCCGGGCGCCGCTGCCCGTCCTGGAGCTGCCCGCCCCGGGGCCGCCCGGCGACGGCGCCCGGCCGCCGCTGCGCGGACGCCGGGACGCCGTGGTCGACTTCACCCTGGCCCCGGCCGCCACCGCCGCGCTCAACCGGACGGCCGGCGAGGCCGGCGCCACCCCGTTCATGGCGCTGCTGTCCTGCTTCTCCGCCGTGCTCACCGCGGCCGGCGAGACGGACGACCTGGTCGTGGCCACCTTCACCGCCAACCGCCCGGTCGCCGAACTCACCGACCTGGTCGGCCTGTTCGTCAACACCCTGGCGCTGCGCACTCCGGTCGGGCGGCGCGAGCCGTTCACCCAGGTGCTGGCCCGCACCCGGGCCACCGCACTCGCCGCCTACCGCCACCAGGGCCTGCCCTTCGACCGCGTGGTGACGGCGCTGCGCCCGCCGCGCGACCCGAGCCGCAACCCGGTCGCCCAGGCCGGCTTCCAACTGCTGGGCCCGCTCACCGGCCGGGTCGACCTGCCCGGGGTCGTCGCCGAACCGTACGACCACGGGCAGGGTGGGCACCCCTTCGACGTGCTGGTCGACCTGCGCGAGAACGGCGGCGCCCTGGACGGCCGGCTGCACTACCCGGAGGGCCTGCTGACCGCGACGGCCGCCCGCGACCTGGCCGGCGCGTTCACCGCCTTCGTCGCGGCCGCGGGCGAGCGCCCCGGCCTCCCGGTGGAGCGGCTCGGCTGACGGCACACCCACCGGCCCGACGGCGGCCGGGCCCCCGCACCGGTGCGGGGGCCCGGCCGCCGTCGGCGTGCCCGCGCACCGGACCGCGGCACCCGGCCCGGCGCACCCACCGGGAGGGGTCCGAAGCGGGAGGGGCCCGGGCGGGGGAGGCGGAAGAGAAGGACACGCAGCGGGCCCGGTGGAGGGGCTGCCGACAGGGCTGCCGGTAGTTCTCTCGCCGCACCCGGTCCGGCCCGAGAGGCTGAGACGCATGACTGCGAACCCGTCACCCCTGTCCGTGACCGCGGACCCCTCGGGAGAGCGTGCCGTGGAGTCCGCCCTTCCCTTCGTCCTGTCGGCGGACGCGCCGGGTACCCCCGTGGCCGAGTACCTGCCCGCCGCCCGTCCTCTCCTCCGCCGGCGGCTCCTGGAGCACGGCGCGGTCCTGCTGCGCGGTTTCGACGTCGGCGGGGTCGACGGGTTCGCCGGCGTGGTCGCCGCGGTGTCCGGCGAGCCCCTGGCCTACACCGAGCGCTCCTCGCCCCGCAGCACCATCAAGGGCCGGGTGTACACCTCCACCGACTACCCGCCGGCCGAGGAGATCTTCCTCCACAACGAGAACTCCTACCAGGCCGCCTGGCCCAGGACGCTGTTCTTCCACTGCGTGCGGCCGCCGGAGACGCTCGGCTCGACCCCGCTCGCCGACGTCCGCCGGGTGTACGCCGCGATCGACCCGGCGGTGCGCGAGGAGTTCGCGGCCCGCGGCTGGATGGTGGTGCGCAACTTCACCGAGGGCTTCGGGGTGGCCTGGCAGCAGGCCTTCGGCACCGAGGACCGGGCCGAGGTGGAACGGTACTGCGTCCGCAACGGCATGACCGCCGAGTGGACCGCGACCGGCCTGCGGACCCGGGCCCGGCGGGAGGCCGTGCACCGGCACCCGGAGACCGGTGAGCGGGTCTGGTTCAACCACCTCGCCTTCTTCCACGTCACCACGCTGGGGCCGGAGGTCTGCGACGGCCTGCGGGAGATGTACGGCGAGGCCGACCTGCCCACCAACACCTACTACGGCGACGGCGCACCGGTGCCCGACGAGGTGGTCGCCCACCTGCGGGACTGCTACCGCGCGGAGCAGCGCCGCTTCGACTGGCAGCTCGACGACGTGCTGGTGGTCGACAACATGCTGGCGGCGCACGGCCGCGAGCCCTTCACCGGACCGCGGCGGATCGCCGTGGCCATGGCCGAGCCCTGGTCCGCGGCCGACGCCGCCCAGGCCCGCGCCGCCCGTACCGACTCGCCCGGGGAGGCGTCCGATGGCACCCGATGAGACCGGCCCCCCGCTCTCCTTCGCCCAGGAGCAGCTGTGGTTCGTCGACCAGCTGCGCTCGGGCGCCTCGACCGAGTACCTGCTGCACGAGACGATCCGGCTGCGCGGCCCGCTGGACGAGGCCGCGCTGACGGCCGCGCTGACCGAGGTCGCGGCCCGGCACGAGATCCTGCGCACCCGGTACGCCGCGGTGGACGGCGCCGGCTCCCAGCTCGTCGACGACCCGTCCCCGGTCGAGCCCCGCCGGGTGGACCTGACCGGCCTGTCGGCGGCCGACCAGCGGGACCGGCTGCGGGAGCTGAGCGTCGCCGAACGGCGGACCCCGATCGACCTGCGCGCCGCGGCGCCCTGGCGGCTGACCCTGGTGCGGCTCGGCGAAGCCGACGCGGCCCTGCTGGTGACCGTCCACCACATCGCCTTCGACGCCGGCTCCTGGGTCCTGCTCGCCCGTGAACTCGACGCCCTGTACGGCGCGTTCCGGGCCGGCGAGCCGTCCCCGCTGGAGCCGCCGGCCCTGCAGTACGCGGACTACGCCGAGTGGGAGCGGGAGCGCTGGGACGCCGACGCCGAGCGGATGGAGCGCCGCCGCGGCTACTGGCGGGAGCGGCTGGCCGGGCTGGAGCCGCTGGACCTGCCCGCCGACCGGCACCGGCCGGCGCGGTGGGACGCGGCCGGCGCCGACGTCACCTTCACCGTGCCCGCCGAGTGCGCCGCCCGGCTCACCGAGCTCGGCCGCGACCACGGCGCCACCCCGTTCATGGTGTACCTGGCCGCCTACCAGCTGCTGCTGGCCCGGCACGCGGGCCGCGAGGACGTGGCCGTCGGGGTGTCGGTCTCCCGCCGCGACCAGCCCGAGCTGGAACAGCTGCTCGGCATGTTCCTCAACACCGTGGTGCTGCGCACCGACCTGTCCGGCTCGCCGAGCTTCCACCAGCTGCTCGGCCGGGTCCGGGAGGGCGTCCTGGACGCCTACGACCACCAGGACGTGCCCTTCGACCGGGTGGTGGCGGACCTCGCCCCCGAGCGCGACCAGTCCCGCAACCCGGTCTTCCAGGCCGCCTTCGCCCTGCACACCACCGACGCCCAGCCGTTCCGGCTCGCCGGCCTGGACGTCGACCTCGTCCCGGCGACCGTCACCACCTCCCCCTTCGACCTCTCGCTGCACCTCTCCGAGGAGGCGGACGGCTCGCTCAGCGGGCGCCTCTTCTACCCCACCGCCCTGTTCGACGCCGACCGGATCGAGCGGATAGCCGGCCACCTGCTGCGGCTGCTGACCGAACTGGCCGAGCACCCGGACACCCCCGTGCAGCGGCTGGAGCTGCTCACCGAGGACGAGTCCCGGGCGCTCCGGGCCTGGAACCGCACCGAGGCCGACCCCGACCGGCTGTGGTCGGGCCCGTCCCTGCCCGAGCTCTTCCTCGCCCGGGCGGAGGCCGCCCCGGACGCGGTGGCCGTGGTGGCCGGCCCGCTGGAGCTGACGTACGCCGAACTCGCCGACCGGACCAGGCGGCTGGCCCACCGGCTGCGCGGGCTCGGGGTCACCCCGGAGACCCCGGTCGGGGTCGCCCTGCACCGGGGCGCCGACCTGGTCACCGCGCTGCTCGCGGTGCTCACCGCGGGCGGGGTGTACGTGCCGCTCGCCCCCGACCACCCCGCCGACCGGCTCGCCTACCTGGTCGAGGACGCCGGGGTCGGCCTGGTGCTCACCGAGGAGTCGCTGCGCGACCGGCTGCCCGACGGGCCCCGGCTGGTGCTGCTGGACGGCGACGGGTCCGAGCCCGCGCAAGCCCTCGCGGCACCCGTGCCCGTCGACCCCGCGGGCGCCGCGTACGTGATGTACACCTCCGGCTCGACCGGCCGCCCCAAGGGCGTGGTCGTGCCGCACGCGGCCATCCGCAACCGGGTGCTCTGGTCGGTCGAGCACCTGGACCTCGGCCCCGGCGAGCGGCTGCTGCAGAAGACCACGATCGGCTTCGACGCCGCCGTCTGGGAGTTCCTCTCCCCGCTGGTGAGCGGCGCGACCGTGGTGACGGCCCCGGCCGACGCCCACCGCGACCCGGCCGTGATGGCCCGGGCCGCCGCCGAACACGGCGTCACCGTGCTGCAGCTCGTCCCCTCGGTGCTGCGGCTGCTGCTCGCCGAGCCCGGCCTGGCCGACTGCACCGCGCTGCGCGTGGTCTGCTCCGCCGGGGAGCCGCTGCCCGCCGACCTCTGCGAGCGGCTGCGCGCCCTGCTCGACGTCCGGGTGGTCAACACCTACGGCCCGACCGAGTGCGCCATCGACTCCACCGCCTGGCCGCACGACGGCTCCCAGCGGGACGGCATCGTCCCGATCGGCCACCCGCTCACCGGGGCCCGGGTCCACGTCGTCGACGCCCAGGACCGGCTGGTACCGGTCGGCGTGCCCGGCGAGCTGTGCGTGGCCGGCGTCGGCCTGGCCCGCGGCTACCTCGGCCGGCCCGGCCTGACCGCGGAGCGCTTCGCGCCCAACCCGTACCCGCTGACCCCCGGCGAGCGCTGGTACCGCACCGGGGACCTGGTCCGCCGCCGGGCGGACGGCGCGCTGGAGTTCCTGGCCCGGCTGGACGAGCAGGTCAAGGTCCGCGGGGTGCGGATCGAGCCCGGGGAGATCGAGGCGGCGCTCGCCCTGCACCCGGCCGTCCGGGCCGCCGCGGTGGCCGCCCACCGGTCGGCCGCCGGGGACCTGGAGCTGACCGCCTACGTGGTGCCCGCCCCCGGCGCGGCCGCCACCGCCGAGGAGCTGCGCGCCCACCTGGCCGCCCGGCTGCCGGAGGCCATGGTGCCCTCCGCCGTCCTGGAACTGGACGAACTGCCGCTCACCCCCAGCGGCAAGGTCGACCGCAAGCTGCTGCCCTCGCGCGAGGGCCGGCAGCGCGACGCGAGCCGCCCCTGGACCGCCCCGCGCACCGCCACCGAGCGGGCCGTCGCCGAGGCGATGGCCGAGGTGCTGGAGGTGGACCGGGTCGGCGCCGAGGACGACTTCTTCGCCCTCGGCGGCCACTCGCTGGTGGCGATCCGGATGGTCCTGCGGCTGCGCCGGGCGCTCGGCGTCGACCTGACCGTCGGCGACCTGTTCGGCGCCCGCACCGTCGCCGCGCTGGCCGCCCGGGTCGACGCGGCCGGCGCCACCGCCGCCGACGCCGGGCCCGCCATCCGGCCGGTGCCGCGCACCGGCGGGATGCCGCTCTCCTTCGGCCAGCAACGGCTCTGGTTCCTCGACCAGTTGGAGCCCGGCAGCGACGAGTACCTCGTCCCGCTCGCCGTGCGGCTGCGCGGCCCGCTGGACGTCGACGCGCTGCGCGGCGCGGTGGATGCCGTCGCCGCCCGGCACGAGGTGCTGCGCACCCACTACCTGCCCAACGACGGCGACCCCCGCCAGGTGATCGACCCGCCGGGCCCGGTGCCGTTCTGGCTGGTCGACCTCGCCGCCACCCCCGACGCCGAGGCGCAGGCGCACGAGCTGGCGGCCAAGGCCGGCAGCCGCCCGTTCGACCTGGCGGCCGAGTGGCCGGTGCGCGTCACCGTCGTGCGCATCGCCCCCGAGGACCACCTGCTGGCCCTGACCCTGCACCACATCGTCTGCGACGGCTGGTCGACCGGTCTGCTGCTCGCCGACCTCGACCGGGCCTACCGCGCGCTCGCGGCGGGCGGGCCGTCGCCGTTGGCCGCGCAGCCGGTGCACTACGCGGACTTCGCGGTCTGGCAGCGCGAGCGGGAGGACTCCGGCGAGCTCACCAGGCAGCTCGACCACTGGCGGGAGCGGCTGGCGGGCCTGGTGCCCGTCGAACTGCCCACCGACCGGCTGCGGGCCACCGTCCGGGACACCCGGGGCGCCACCTTCGACACCACCGTGCCGGCCGGGCTCGGCCGCGAGCTGACCGAGCTGGCCCGCCGCAGCGGGGTGACGCCGTTCGTCCTGCTGCTGACCGCCTTCCAGCTGCTCCTGGGCCGCCACACCGGACGGGAGGACGTCGCGGTCGGCACCCCCGTCGCCGGGCGGACCAGGCCCGAGACCGAGGACCTGGTCGGCTTCTTCACCAACACCCTGGTGATCCGCACCGACCTGGCCGGTGATCCGCGGTTCACCGACCTCCTGCAGCAGGTCCACCGGGCGTCCGCCGACGCGCTCGCCCACCAGGACGTGCCGTTCGAGCACCTGGTCGACGCCCTGCGGCCGGACCGCGACCTCTCCCGCAACCCGCTGTTCCAGGTGATGTTCGAGCTCCAGCACGCCGACGACCTGCCCACCGCCCTCGGCGGGGCCGCGGCCGAGTGGATCGACGCCGGGCCCTCCGTCGCCAAGTTCGACCTCACGGTGACGGTCACCCAGCACGAGGACGGCCTGCTGCGGGTCTGGTTCGAGTACGCCACCGCCCTGTTCGACCGGGCCACCATGGACCGCCTCGCCGGGCACTACCTGACCCTGCTGCACGCCGTCGCCGCCGCCCCCGACGCCCGGATCGGCGACCTCGGACTGCTCACCGCGCAGGAGCGCCACCAGCTGCTCGAACGGTGGCCGGACCCGGACGGGCACCGCACCGCCGTCCTCGACCCGGCCGAGGACCACGGGCTGTGCGTACCGCAGCTGATCGAGCGCGCGGCCCGCCGCACCCCCGGGGCCGTCGCGCTGATCGCCGGGCAGGAGCGGATCGACTACGCCGAGCTGAACGCCCGGGCCAACCGCCTCGCGCACCGGCTGCGCCGGCTCGGCGTCGGGCCGGAGACGGTGGTCGCCTCCTGCCTGGAGCGCAGCGTGGCCGCCGTGGTCACCCTGGTGGCCGTGCTCAAGGCGGGCGGCGTGTACGTCCCCCTCGATCCCCGGCACCCGGCCGAGCGGCTGGCCTTCATGCTCGACGACGCCGGCGCCGACCTGGTGGTCACCACCACCGAGTTCGCCGACCGCACGGCCGACGGCCGGCACCGGACCGTCCTGGTCGACGACAAGCCCGGGCCGGACGGCGGGCGGACCGAGCCGGCTCACGCCACCGGCCCGGACGCGGACCCGGACGCCGGCGCCGACACCGACCCGGTGCCGCTGGCCGGGCCCGGCAACCTCGCCTACGTCATCTACACCTCGGGCTCGACCGGCCGCCCCAAGGGCGTGATGATCGAGCACCGCTCCTACGCCCACCACTGCCGGGTGATCGCCGACGCCTACGGCATCGCCCCGGGCGAGCGGGTCGTCCTGCTCTCCGCGCTCACCTTCGACGTCGCGATGGACCAGATCGCGGCCACCCTGGTCGCCGGCGCCACCATCGTGGTCGGCGACCCGGTCTTCTGGACGCCGGCCGAACTGCCCGCCCGGCTCGCCGAGTACGGCGTGACGGTCCTCGAGATCACCCCCGCCTACTACCGGGCCGTCCTGGACTCCCCCGACCTCGGCCGGCTGACCGCGCTCAAGCTGATGAACGTCGGCAGCGACGTCGTCACCGTCGACGACGCCCGCCGCTGGGCCGACACCGGCCTGCCCGGCCGCTTCCTGTGCAACTACGGCCCCACCGAGGCCACCGTCACCTGCCTGCTCCACCCGGTGGACGCCGCCGAGGAAGCCGGCCGGCAGGCCTCCGCCGCGCTGCCGATCGGACGGCCGGTGGCCGGCACCCGGGCCCACGTCCTGGACGCCGACCTGCGGCCCGTCCCGGTCGGGGTGCCCGGTGAACTCTGCCTCGGCGGGGTGCGCCTGGCCCGCGGCTACCACCGCCGGCCCGGGCTGACCGCCGACCGCTTCGTCCCCGACCCGCTCGCCACCGCGCCGGGGCAGCGGCTCTACCGCACCGGCGACCTGGTCCGGCGCCGCCCGGACGGTGCCATCGAGTTCCTCGGCCGGATCGACCGCCAGGTCAAGCTGCGCGGCCTGCGGATCGAGCTCGGCGAGATCGAGGCGGCGCTGGCCCGGCACCCCGCGGTGCGGGAGGCCGTGGTCGTCGCGGCGCCCACCGCGCCCGGCGAGCGGCAGCTGGTCGCCTACCTGGTCGCCCGGCCCGGCGCGGAGGTCCCGCCGGTCGCCGACCTGCGCGCCCACCTGCGCGACCTGCTGCCCGAGTACATGATCCCCGCGCGCTGGACCCCGCTGGCGGAGTTCCCGATGACCTCCAGCGGCAAGGTCGACCGCAGGGCCCTGCCGGACCCCGCCCCGGCCGGCACCGAGCGGACGGCCGACCACCTGCCCCCGGAAGGCCCGGTGCAGGAGGCCCTCGCGGCCATCTGGTCCGAGGTCCTCGGCCTGCCCGGGGTCGGCGCCCAGGACGACTTCTTCGCCCTCGGCGGCCACTCCCTGCTCGCCACCCGGGTGCTCGCCGCCCTGCGGGAGGCCTTCGCGGTCGACCTGCCGCTGCGCCGACTGTTCGAGGCCACCACGGTGGCCGCCCTGGCCGAGGCGGTGGAGGAGGCCGTCGAGGCCGACATCGACCGGCTGACCGATGACGAGATCGAGGACCTCCTGTCCCGGAAGGGTGTTCTGTGAGCGAGTCCGTTGACCGCGCCGCCCGGCGCGCCGAGCTGCTGCGCCGCCGGCTGGAGGGCGGGGCCGCGCCCCGCCCGGCCGACGCCATCGGCCGGGCCCCCCGCACCGGCCCCCTGCCGCTCTCCTCCGCCCAGCGCCGGCTCTGGATCCTGGACCGGATGCGGCCCGGCGGCACCGAGTACCTGATGACCGCCGCCCTGCGCCTGCGCGGCCCCCTGGACCGCCGGGCCCTGCACACCGCGCTGGACGCCCTGCCGGCCCGGCACGAGGTGCTGCGCACCCGCTACCCGGTGATCGGCGACGAACCCGTCCAGCTGGTCGACGACCCGGCCCCGGTGGAGCTCGACGAGCTGGACCTGAGCGGGCTGGACCGCACCGCCGCCGAGGCCCGGATCGACGCCCTGACCAGCTCCGAGCGCCGCCCGGTCGACCTCGCCACCGGGCCGGTGCTGCGCGCCGCCCTGGCCCGGCTCGGCGAGGACGAGCACGCCCTGCTGCTGACCTTCCACCACATCGCGGCCGACGGCCGGTCGGAGGACCTGCTGGTCGCCGAGTTCACCGCCCGCTACGCCGCGGCCTCCACCGGCGCCCCGGAGGCGACCGCGGAAGTCGCGCCCCTCCAGTACGCGGACTACGCCGTCTGGCAGCGCGAGCGGCTCGCCGCCGAGCCGTCCGAACGGCACCTGGCCTTCTGGCGCGAGCGGCTGGCCGGTCTCGCCCCCCTGGAGCTGCCCACCGACCGGCCCCGGCCGCCGGTCTGGGACCCGGCCGGCGCCCAGGTGCCGGTGGCCGTCCCGGCGGACGTCGCCGGCAGGCTCTCCGCGCTGGCCCGGGAGCACGGCGCCACCCCGTTCATGGCCCTGCAGGCCGCCTACGCCGTGCTGCTCGGCCGTTGGAGCGGGCAGCGGGACGTGGCCGTCGGCACCCCGGTGGCCGGCCGGGACCGCACCGAACTCCAGTCCGTGGTGGGCCTGTTCCTCAACACCCTGGTCCTGCGGACGGACCTGTCCGGTGCCCCGTCCTTCACCGGGCTGCTGCGCCGGGTGCGCGAGGGCGCGATGGACGCCTACGCCCACCAGGAGCTCCCGTTCGAGCTGCTGGTGGACGAGCTGGTCCCGGAGCGCGACCCGTCCCGCAACCCGCTGTTCACCACGATGCTGCTGTGGGAGGACGCGTCGACCGCCGCCGACGTGCCGGCCGGCGGACTGACCGTCGGCCGCCTGCCGGTCGGCGAGAGCAGCGCCAAGGTGGACCTCACCCTGGGCCTCACCGAGCAGCCGGACGGCTCGCTGGCCGGCGGGATCACCTACGCCTCCGCCCTGTTCGACCGCGCCACCGTCGAACGCTTCGCCGCCCAGCTGGCCGAGCTGCTGGCGAGCGCCGTCGCCGCGCCGGAGCTGCCCGTCGACGCCCTGGAGGTGCTGCCCGCGGCCGAGCGCACCCTGCTGCTGGAGACCTGGAACGACACCGCCCGCGACTACCCCACCGGGACCCTCACCGCCCTGGTCGAGGGCCGGGCCCACCGCGCCCCGGACGCCCCCGCCCTGCGCGACCAGGGCGTCACCGTGTCCTACGCGGAGCTGAACACCCGGGCCAACCGGCTGGCGCACCGGCTGCGCGCCCTCGGCGTGGGCCCGGAGTCCGTGGTCGGGGTGCGGCTGCACCGCGGCGCCGAGCTGGTGGTGGCGCTGCTCGCCGTGCTCAAGGCGGGCGGCGCCTACCTGCCGCTCGACCCGGACTACCCGGCCGAGCGGCTGGCCTTCATGCTGGCCGACTCGGGCGCCCGGGTGATGATCGGCCACGCCGGCCACCCGGCCGGGACTCCGAGAGCCGACGGCGACGCGGTCCTGGTCGACGTCGCCGAGGACGTGTCCGGCCTTCCCGCCGAGGACCCCGCCCCGCTCGCCGGGCCGGCCCACCCGGCGTACGTCATCTACACCTCCGGCTCCACCGGCCGCCCCAAGGGCGTCGTGGTGGAGCACCGGGCGATCGTCAACCGGCTGCACTGGATGCAGGAGGCCTACCGGCTGGGCCCCGACGACCGGGTCCTGCACAAGACGCCGACCAGCTTCGACGTCTCGGTGTGGGAGCTGTTCTGGCCGCTGGCCACCGGGGCGACCATGGTGCTCGCCAAACCCGGCGGCCACCGGGACCCGGCCCACCTCGCCGAACTGGTCGCCGCGGAGCGGGTGACCACCGTGCACTTCGTGCCGTCCATGCTGCGCGAGTTCCTCGCCGCGGACCTGCCCGACCTGCCCGACCTGCGCCGGATGGTCTGCAGCGGCGAGGCCCTGCCGAGCGAGCTCGCCGAGGCGGTGCACCGGCGGATCGGCTGCGAGCTGCACAACCTGTACGGCCCGACCGAGGCCGCGGTGGACGTCACCGCCCTGCGCTGCCTGCCGGGCGAGCCGGTCACCATCGGCCGGCCGATCGCCAACACCCGCACCTACGTGGTGGACGCCGGGCTGCGGCCGGTCCCGATCGGCGTGGCCGGCGAACTGCTGCTCGGCGGCGTGCAGTTGGCCCGCGGCTACCTGGGCAGGCCGGGTCTGACCGCGGAGCGCTTCGTCCCGTCCCCGTTCGCCACCGCGCCCGGCGAGCGGCTCTACCGCACCGGCGACCTCGCCCGGCTGCGGCCCGACGGCGCGATCGAGTACCTCGGCCGGCTCGACGACCAGGTGAAGATCCGCGGCCAGCGGGTCGAGCCCGGCGAGATCGAGGCGGCCCTGGCCTCCGCGCCGGGCGTGGCCGCGGCGGCCGTCACCGTCCACGACGGCCGGCTGGTCGCCCACCTCGCCCCGCGCACGGTCGCCCCGGCCGCGGTGCGCGAGCACCTGCACGACCGGCTGCCCGCCGCCCTGCACCCGGCCCACTGGCTGCTGCACGACGCCCTGCCGCTCACCCCCAGCGGCAAGACCGACCGCCGGGCCCTGCCCGCCCCCGACGGCAGCCGCTCCGCGCTCGCCGGGGAGTACGTCGCACCCCGGGACGCCCTGGAACGGACCCTCGCCGAGGCGTTCGCCGGCGCCCTGGGCCTGGACCGGGTGGGCGTCCTGGACGGCTTCTTCCAGCTCGGCGGCGACTCCATGCGCGCCATCCGGGCGGTCGGCGCCCTGCGCGCCCGGGGCGTCCCCCTGGAGGTGCAGGACGTCTTCACCCGGCAGACCGTGGCCGACCTCGCCGGGGCGGTGGCCGCGCGCGCCGGGGAGGAGGACCGGGAGCCCCGGGACACCCTCGTCCGGCCGTTCGAGCTGCTCGCCGACGCCGACCGCGAACGGCTGCCGGAGGGCCTGGTCGACGCCTACCCGATGGGCCGGGTCCAGGTCGGCATGGTCTTCGAGATGCTGGCCGACCCCGAGCGCAACACCTACCAGAACGTCAGCACCTTCCAGGTCGTCGACGACGGCCCGTTCTCCGAGCCGGCCCTCCGGGAGGCGGTGCGGCGGGTGGTCGCCCGCCACGAGATCCTGCGCACCTCCTTCGACCTCTCCGGTTACTCCGAACCGCTCCAACTGGTGCACCCGGCCGACGCCGTCGAGGCGCCCGTCACCGTGCACGACCTGCGCGACCTGACCCCCGAACAGCAGCGGGAGGAGGTCCGGCGGTTCCGCGCCGAGGCCCAGCGCACGCCCTTCGACGTGAAGCGGGCCCCCCTGCTGCGCTACCACGTCCACCGCACCGGCGACCGGGAGTGGCTGCTCACCCACGTGGAGTGCCACGCCATCCTGGACGGCTGGAGCCACCACTCGGTCATCGCCGAACTGCGGGCCTCCTACCGGGACCTGCGCGACGACCCGGGCATCCCGCCGGCCACCGCGCCCGAGGCGCGCTACGCCGACTTCATCGCGCTGGAGCGCCGGGCGCTGCGGTCCGCGCAGGACGCCGAGTTCTGGCGCCGGCGGATCACCGGCTTCGAACGGCTCCGGCTGCCCGCCGACACCGCGCCCGAGGAGGCGGCGCTGCCCGCCACCGAGGTGCGGCTGTCCTGGGCGCACCTGGAGCCCGACCTGCGCCGCCTGGCCGCCGCGTCCGGGGCCTCCCTCAAGAGCGTGCTGTACACCGCGCACCTCACGGTGCTCGGACTGCTCAGCGGCCAGCGCCGCTTCTTCGCCGGGGCGGTGACCAACGGCCGGCCCGAACTGGCCGACGGCGACCAGGTGCGCGGCATGTACCTCAACACCGTGCCGTTCGCCGTCGACCTGCGGGCCGCGAGCTGGCGGGAGCTGGTCGGCTCGGTCTTCGCGGAGGAGCTGGCGCTGTGGCCGCACCGCCGCTACCCGCTGCCCGCCATGCAGCAGTCCTTCGGCGACGGCTCCCCGCTGGTCGAGGTCGTCTTCGGCTACCTCGACTTCCACGTGCTGGACGACCACGCCGAGGGCATCGGCGACGTGACCGACGACAGCCCGAACGAGTTCACCTTCGACGTCTGGACCTTCCCCGGCGAGCTGCGGATGACCTGCCGCCCGGGCTGGCTGGGCCGGGACCGGCTGGCGGCCGCCGCCGAGGCCTTCCTCGGCGTGCTCACCGCGATGGTGACGGACCCGGAGGGCGACCCCCGGACCTTCCGAGCCCCCGCCCTGGAGCGGCCGACCGCCGAGCCCCGGACCGCCCGGCCGCTGCCCGAGGTGACCGTGCCCCGGCTGATCGACGAGCGCTCCGACCCCGGAGCCGTCGCCCTGGAGGACGGCGAGCGGCAGCTGACCTACCGTGAGCTCCAGGAGCGGTCCGACCGTCTCGCCCACCTGCTGCGCTCGCTCGGCGTCGGACCGGACGTCCCGGTCGCGGTCTGCCTGGAGCGCGGCATCGAGGCCGTCGTCACGATGCTCGGCGTCCTGAAGGCCGGCGGGTACTACCTCTGCCTGGACCCGGCGTACCCGGACGCCCGCATCGCATTCGTCCTGACCGACGCCGGAACCACCGTGCTGGCCACCACCGCCCGCCACGCCGGCCGCTTCGCCGACCGCCCGGGCCTGCGGACAGTCGTACTGGACCCGGAGTGGACGGCGCTGGACGGCCAGCCGGAGGGCCGGCCCGAGGTGCCGCTCTGCCCCGACCACCTCGCGTACACCACCTACACCTCCGGTTCGACCGGACGGCCGAAGGGGGTCCAGATCACCCACCGGGCAGTGGTGCGGCTGGTCCACGACGCCGACTACGCCGAGCTCGGCCCGGACGAGGTGCTGCTGCAGCACGCCCCGCTCGCGTTCGACGCCTCGACCTTCGAGGTCTGGGGAGCGCTGTGCAACGGCGCCCGCCTCGCCCTCAGCCCGCCCGGCGCCACCGACGCGGACGGACTGGCCGAGGTGCTGCGGCGGCACGGGGTGACCAGCCTGTTCCTGACCACCGGCCTCTTCAACCACGTGGTCGAGACCCGGCCCGAGGCGCTCGCCGGCCTGCGCAACCTGCTCACCGGCGGCGACGCCCTCTCGCCCTCCCACGTCCGCACCGCCCTCGCCCACGGCGCGCCGGTGGGCAACGTCTACGGGCCCACCGAGTGCACCACCTTCAGCACCGTCCGGCCCGGCCTGACCGCGGCCGACGCCGAACGCGCGCTGCCGATCGGCAGGCCGATCACCGACACCGTCGCCGCCGTGGTCGACGAGGAGCTGAACCCGGTGCCCTTCGGGGTGGTCGGCGAACTGCTGCTCGGCGGCCCCGGTCTCGCCCGGGGCTACCTGGGCCGGCCGGACCTGACGGCCGAGGCCTTCGTCCCCGACCCGACCGGGGCCCGGCCCGGGGCGCGGATGTACCGCACCGGGGACCTCGTGCGGCGCGACCCCGACGGCACCCTGCACTTCATCGGCCGCCGCGACCACCAGGTGAAGATCCGCGGGCACCGCGTCGAACTCGGCGAGGTGGAGGCCGCCCTCGGCGAGCTCCCGGGGGTCCGGGCGGTGGCGGCCGCCGCCCGGCCGGGAGCGGACGGGAACCGGAACCTGGTCGGCTACCTCGTCCCGGATCCCGACGCGACCGACGCCGCCGGCGGCCTCGACCCCGTCGCGCTGCGCGCCCTGCTGCGGCAGCGGGTCCCGGACTTCCTGGTCCCCTCGGCCTGGGTGGTCCTCGACGCCCTGCCGCTCACCGCCAACGGAAAGCTCGACCGGGCCGCGCTGCCGGAGCCCTCCGGCGCCGTCGCGGCCGAGGAGTCCGTCGCTCCGCGCACCCCGACCGAGCGGGCCGTCGCGGAGGTCTGGGCCGAGGTGCTGGGCCTGCCGGAGGTCGGGGTCCACGACGACTTCTACGCCCTCGGCGGGCACTCGCTGGCGATCCTGCGGATCACCGCCCTGCTGCGCGAGCGGCACGGCGTCGAGCTGACCGTGCGGTCCTTCACCGAGCACCACACGGTGGCCGGGCTGGCCGCCGCGGCCGGCGGGGACGGCTCGCAGGCGCTGCTGTGGCTGCGGCGCACCGGCAGCCGGCCGGTCCTGGTCTGCGTCCACCCCGGCGGGGGCAGCGCCCACTGGTACCGGCCGCTGGTCGAGCACCTCGACCCCGACCAACCGGTCCTCGCCTTCGCCTGGCCGGGTCTGCAGGCCGCCACCGGGCCGGCGCCCTCGACGGAGCGGATGGCCGAGCGCTACCTCGCCGAACTGCGGGCCGCCGTGCCGCACGGGCCGTACCGGCTGTTCGGCTGGTGCGGCGGCAGCGGCATCGCCAGCGAGCTGGCGCACCGGCTGACCGCCGAGGGCGAGGAGGTCGTCCTGCTGCTGCTCGACCCCGGTCTGGACAGCCACGACAGCCCGCAGCTGTGGCGGGAGTTCCGGCTGATCGAGAGCTGTGTCGAGAAGCTGGAGGCACTCGCCGCCGCCCCGCCGGAGCAGGACACCTCGGAGCTGCGGCGCGAGACCCTGGAACTGCTCGACCACATCGTCGACGACGTCGACCCGGAGATCGGCATCGTGCTGCCCGAGCACGGGGCCGACGAGGTGTGGCTGCCGTCCGCCCGGATCTGGCGCGAGGTCATGGAGATGTGCCTCACCTACCGCCACCGCCGGTACGCCGGGGGGCTGCACCTGATCGCCAGCGACGAACTCGCCCAGGGACGCCACGAGGTGGCCTACGGCACCGAGTTCGCCGACTACCTGGCGCGCTGGCGGGAGCTGGCGGCCGGCGAGGTGACCGTGCACCGGATGGCGGGCGACCACTTCGGGGTGGTGAAGCCGCCCCTGGTCGGCGAGCTGGCGGCGGTGATCGAGCGGGTGATCGCCCCGGACGCCCGGGAGTGACCGGCGGCCGGGCCGGTGGGGCGCCGGGGACGGCGCCCCACCGGCCCGGCAGACACGCCCTATATCAGGCCGGCCCGGACGGCGTGCGCCACCGCGTGGGCGCGGTTGCGGACCTGGAGCCGGGCCATCAGGTCGTACAGCGCGTTCTTCACGGTGTGCTGCGAGCAGGACAGCGTCCGGGCGATCGCGGCGTTGTCGTAGCCCTCGGCCACCAGGGCGAGCACCAGGGACTGCCGGGCGGTCAGCGGCGTTCCGGGGCGCTGCGCCCCCGGTTCCTCGCCCCCGACGGGGAACAGCCGCAGCACCACGCCCTGCGGGATCATCCCCTCCCCGTGCCGGGCGGTGCGCACGGCGGCGGCCAGCCGGTGCGGGGCGGTGTCACCGGCGCGCAGCATGGTCCGGGCGCCGGAGCGCACGGCCCGCAGCACCCCGCCCGCGGTGAAGCGTTCGGCGACCAGCAGCACCCCGGACCCGGCCCCGGACCCTCCCGGCGGCGGGCAGATGCCGAGGGCCTCCTCGACCGTCCCGCCGACGGCGACCGTGACCGCGCCCGGTGGTCCGTCGACGGGGCGGCTGCCGAGCAGTTCCACGCCGGCCCGTCTCAGCGCGTCGGCCAGGGCCTCGTACCCGGCGAGGTCGGCGGTCCGGAGGTGGGCGCGCAACCGGTGGCCCGCGCCGGTCCGGGCCCGGTCGGCCGGCGCGGCCGGCGCGGCCGGGTACGAGGCGCCGGTCAGGGGCCCGGCCGGAACCTCGGCCACCGCCGCGCCGCTCACAGCAGGCCCCCGCGCAGCGCGAAGGCGACGGCGTGGGCGCGGTTGCGCAGCCGGAACCGCTGCGTGATGTCGCGCAGCACGGTCGTCACGGTCCGCACCGAGTAGTTCAGTTCGCGGGCGATCTCCTCGGTCTCCCGGCCGTCCGCGACCAGTTGCAGCACGGTGCGTTCCCGGTCGCTGAGGCCCGGGCCGCCGGCGTACGGGCGGACGCCGCCCTCCCGGTGGTCGAGCAGTTCGTCGAGCAGGTCGGCGGACATGGTGCAGTCGCCGCCCGCGGCGGTGAGCACGGTGCGCACCAGGCGGTCGACGGTCACCTCGCGGCGGCGCAGCAGTCCGGCCGCACCGGCGGTGACGGCCTGGCGCGCGTCGGCGGCGTCCAGTTCGGTGGCCACCAGGACCACTTCGGGCCGCTGGGACCGTTCGCGGGTGGTGGTGACCAGGTCCAGGGCCGGGCGGTCCACCTGGTCGACGATCACGACGGCGACCTGGGCGGGCTCGTTGGGGAGCGCCAGCGTGACCTCCGGGCTGTTGCCCAGGGTGCTGGCGGCTCCCGCCTCCAGGACGGGATCCAGTGCGACTACGCGGACGGACAGGGCGTTCCCCATGGAGCGGCTCCTCGATCGGCGCGGCGAGTCCTCTTGGGCCCTGAGCATCGGTCGGGCCCGGCTGGAGCCGCATGGGGGATCGGCCCCCGCATTCCGCCCACGGCCGAGGCGGCCCCTCCCCGCTCCCCGGGGAAGGCCTCGGCGGCCCCGCGGGACACCGTCGTGCGCGGTGCTTCCCGGGCCGGGCGCACGCCGGCCCGGGGCCGCATGGGGGGATCGCCCCCAGGTTCTCGGCGGCCCGGCCGGGACGGCCGGGGTTCGTTCGGATGGAGTACCGGCCCGGTCGGCGGCGGCCGTCCGTTCGCGGTCGTCCGCGGCCTGCCGCCGCGCCGGGGGGCGGCAGGGCGGGCGGGGCGGCGGCGGCCCGCGGGCGCGGCGGGGGGGTGCGCGGGCCGGAACCCGAGACGCGGGCGGTCCGACTGGCGGAACGCCCCCAGGTCCGCCAAAGCTGGTCCGGGGACCGCGGGCCGCAAGTCCGCGACGACCGAAAGGAATTCCATGGGCAGCTTGCCGACCGACCACATGCATGCCGTCGTGACGGGAGGGGCCGGCTTCGTGGGTTCCCATGTGTGCACGGAACTCGTCCGGCTCGGCCATGCCGTCACCTGCGTCGACGACTTCTGCACCGGTTCCCCGGCCAACGTGCGCCACCTGCTGGGCCGCCCCGGTTTCGAGCTCCGCGAGGCGGACGTCACCGACCGGCTGGAGATCGACCGGCCCGTGGACCTCGTCCTGCACCTCGCCTCCCCCGCCTCGCCCAGCGACTACCTCCGGCTCCCGGTCCACACCCTCGACGCGGGCAGCCTGGGCACCCGCAACGCGCTGGCCCTGGCCCAGCGGCACGGCGCGAGGTTCCTGCTCACCTCGACCTCGGAGGTCTACGGCGATCCGCTGCAGCATCCGCAGAGCGAGACCTACTGGGGCAACGTCAACCCGGTCGGTCCGCGGAGCGTCTACGACGAGGCGAAGCGGTTCGCCGAGGCGCTGACCACGGCCGAGTCCGCCGCCGAGGGGGTGGACACCGCGATCGTCCGCCTGTTCAACACCTACGGGCCCCGGATGAGGTCCCACGACGGGCGGGCGGTGCCGACGTTCATCCGCCAGGCGCTGGCCGGCGAGCCCCTGACGGTGACCGGCGACGGCAGCCAGACCCGCTCCCTGACCTACGTGAGCGACACCGTGAACGGCATCCTCGCCATGGCCCGCTCCGAGCTGGCCGGCCCGGTGAACCTCGGCAACGACACCGAGATCACCATGCTGGACCTGGCGAGGCTCGTCATCGAGCTCACCGGTTCCACGTCGACGGTGGAGTTCATCGCGCGCCCCACCGACGACCCCGCCGTCAGGTGCCCGGACATCACCCTGGCCCGCGGGAAGCTCCGCTGGGAACCGACGGTGCCCGCCCGCGAGGGACTCGCCCGCACCATCGCCTGGTTCCGCGAGCACCCCGAGGCCTGACGCGAGCACCCGAGGCCTGAGCAGTCCTCCCCGACCCGACCCTCCACCTGACGTGCGGGGCCCGCCGCCGATCCGGAAGGCCGTCATGACCATGCGCATTCTCGGCATCAACGCCCTCTTCCACGACCCTGCCGCCGCCCTCGTCATCGACGGGCGGACGGTGGCGGCGGCGGAGGAGGAGCGTTTCAGCCGCCGCAAGCACGGCAAGCGTCCGCTGCCCTTCTCCGCCTGGGAGCTGCCCGAACAGGCCGCCCGCTGGTGCCTGGACCACGCGGGCATCCGCCCCGGCGACCTCGACCTGGTGGGCTACTCCTTCGACCCGGCACTCGCCCGGCCCGCCGAGCAGCTGGGCCTGGACGACCCCTGGGACCACGTGCGCCTCACCTACGCCCGCGAGGCCCCGAACTTCCTCGCCGAGGCGCTGCCCGGACTGGACCCCGCCAAGGTCAGGTTCGTCCCGCACCACGTCGCGCACGCCGCGTCCGCCGCGTTCGCCGCCGACGGGAACACCGACCCCTCCTCGGTCCTGGTGCTCGACGGCCGGGGCGAGGCGACGTCGCACCTGGCCGCCCGCCGGGAGGGGCCGCGGCTGCACCAGCTCGCGGCCCAGGAACTCCCGCACTCCATGGGCCTGGTGTACGAGGAGCTGACCCAGCACCTGGGATTCCTCCGGTCCTCGGACGAGTACAAGGTGATGGCGATGGCCTCGTACGGCTCGCCGACCTCGGTGGCGGAACTCCGCCGGTACGTCCACTCCACCGGCGACGGCGGCTTCCGCGCCGCCGGCGTGCCGTGGGCCGAGTTCGCACCGGCCCTGCGGCCCAGCCAGGATTGGACTACCGCCCACGCCGACCTCGCGTGCTCCGCGCAACGGGTGCTCGAGGAGGTGCTGCTGGACCTGGCCCGCTGGCTGCACGGGCGCACCCACGACCGGCTGCTGACGATGGCCGGCGGGGTGGCCCTGAACTGCGTGGCGAACTCCCGCATCGCCGCCGAGGGCCCGTTCGAACGGGTCTGGGTGCAACCGGCCGCCGGCGACGCCGGCACCGCGCTCGGCGCCGCGCTGCACCTCGCGGCCTCCGCCGGGGACCAGCCGGAACCGATGCCCGGCGCCGACCTCGGCCGGGGCTGGTCGGACCGGGAGCTGGAGGACTGGCTGCGCGGCGCCGCCGTCCCCTACGAACGGCCGGAGGACGTCGCCGCCGAGGTGGCCCGGGAGCTCGCCGCGGACGGCATCGTCGCGTGGTTCCAGGGCCGGTCCGAGTTCGGCCCGCGCGCGCTCGGGCACCGCTCGCTGCTCGCCCACCCCGGCCGGGCCGCGAACCTCGAACGGCTGAACGACGTCAAGGGGCGGGAGCAGTTCCGGCCCGTCGCGCCGATGGTCCTCGCCGACCGGGCGCAGAAGATCTTCAACGGCCGGCACCCGAGCCCCTACATGCTGTTCGTCCACGAGGTCGCACCCGCGTGGCGCGACCGGATCCCCGCCGTGGTCCACGTGGACGGCACGGCCCGGATCCAGACCGTCGATCCGCTGGACGACCCCCTGACGGCACGGATGCTGGAGCGGTTCGAGCTGCTCACCGGCCTCCCCGTCGTCGTCAACACCAGCCTCAACACGGCGGGGCGCCCGATGGTGGACGACGTCCGGGACGCCCTGGAGTGCTTCGGCTCCGCGCCGGTCGACCTGCTCGCCCTCGGCCCGTTCGTCGTCCGCCGAGGGGCCCTGTTCGCGGGGCCGGACCGGACGGAGGCCCGGGCATGACGCACGGCACCGGCCCCTCGTACGCCGTCGTCATACCCACGCTCGGCCGGCCGAGCCTGTCCGTCACCCTCGCCGCCCTCGCCGGGGCCCGCGGGCCGGCGCCGGAACGCGTGGTCCTGGTGGACGACCGCCCGCTGACCGACTGCGGGCCGCTGGACGTCGAGGTCCCGCCGTCCCTCCGGGACCGGACCTCGGTGGTGGCGGGTTGCGGGAACGGCCCCGCGGCCGCCCGCAACGCCGGCTGGCGGAGCGTCGGACAGGAGTGGATCGCCTTCCTGGACGACGACACCGTGCCCGGACCGACCTGGCGGGCCGACCTCGCCGCCGACCTCGCCGCCTGCGGGCGGCGCACCGGCGGAAGCCAGGGCACCATCGTGGTGCCGCTGCCCGACGACCGGCGGCCGACCGACTGGGAGCGGTCGACGGCCGGGCTCGCCAGATCGTTGTGGATCACCGCGGACATGGCGTACCGCCGCACCGCCCTGGAGCAGGTCGGCGGCTTCGACGAGCGCTTCCGCAGGGCCTTCCGCGAGGACGCCGACCTGGCCCTGCGCGTCCTCGACGCGGGCTGGCACCTCACCCAGGGCGCGCGCACCACCCTGCACCCCGTCCGGCCGGCCGACCGCTGGGTCTCCCTGCGCCAGCAGGCGGGCAACGCGGACGACGTCCTGATGAACCGCCTCCACGGGCGGCACTGGTGGCACCGGGCCGGAGCCCCCCGCGGCCGGCTCCCCCGGCACCTGGCGGTCACCGGCTGCGCGGTCGGCGCCGCCGTCGCCGCCCTGGCCCGCCGCCCCCGCGCCTCGCTCGCGCTCGCCGGGCTCTGGCTGGCGGGCACCGGGGAGTTCGCGCTGGCGAGGATCGCGCCCGGGCCGCGGCTCGCGGACGAGGTCACCACGATGCTGCTCACCAGCGCGGCGATCCCGCCCGCCGCGGGCTACCACTGGGCCGCGGGCCTTCTGCGGCACCGCCGCGTGGCGCCCTGGCGGCCCGCGCCGGACGCCGGGCCCGGGCCCGCGCACCGGGCCGGCGGCGGACGACCGGTTCCGGCCCACCACTGAGCCCCGTAGCCGCGCAGCCGAGGAGGACACCCCCATGACCGTTCCCACCGACTCCACCGCGCCGGCCGGGCCCGTGCCCGGGCGCCCGGCTCCGGACGGCCTGCTGCCATGGATCCGTACGACCGGGCCCGCGGGTGCCGCGGACCGTCCGGGGACACCACGTACGGCCGTGCTCTTCGACCGCGACGGGACGCTCGTCCACGACGTGCCGTACAACGGTGATCCGGGCGCCGTCCGTCCGGTGACCGGCGCGGCCGACGCCGTCGCGGCCGTGCGGTCGGCCGGGATCCTGGTGGGCGTCGTGAGCAACCAGTCCGGGGTGGCCCGCGGCCTGTTGACCCGGGAGCAGGTCGAGGCGGTGAACCGGCGCGTCGAGGAACTGCTCGGACCGGTGGACGTCTGGGCCGTCTGCCCGCACGGCCCCGAGGACGGCTGCCGCTGCCGCAAGCCGGCGCCCGGGCTGGTGCTGGCCGCCTGCCGGGTCCTGGGCGTCCCGCCCCGGCGGGCGGTCGTCATCGGGGACATCGGCTCCGACGGCGCCGCCGCCGAGGCCGCCGGGGCGTTCCCCGTCCTGGTGCCCAACGCCGCCACCCGCGCCGAGGAGACGGCCGCGGCGAGGACCGTCGCGAGCGATCTCGTCGCTGCCGTCGGGACCGCGCTGCACCACCTCCTTCCCCCCGGGCGGGCCGCATGACGAGGACCCTCGTCGTACGCCTCGACAGCGCGGGCGACGTGCTGCTCGCCGGGCCCGCCGTGCGGGCCGTCGCCGGCTCCTCCGCGCACGTGGCCGTGCTCTGCGGGCCCCGGGGCGCCGCGGCGGCCGAGCTGCTGCCCGGCGTCGACCGGACCGTCGTCTGGGAGGCCCCCTGGGTCGGCTTCGACCCGCCCCCGCTGGAGGCCGAGGACATCCGGGCGGTCGTGGCGGACCTCGCCCGGCAGCGATTCGACCGCGCCCTCGTGCTCACGTCCTTCCATCAGAGCCCGCTGCCCACCGCCCTGCTGCTCCGGCTGGCCGGCGTGGCCTGGATCGCCGCCGACTGCGAGGACTACCCGGGTTCGCTGCTCGATCTGCGCCACCGGCGCGCGCCCGGCCGGCACGAGGCCGAAGCGGCCCTCGACCTGGCCCGGGCCGCCGGATTCCCGCTCCCCCCGCACGACGACGGCCGGCTGCGGGTGCTGCCGCCGCCCGACCTGCGGCACCTGACCGGTCCGGACCCGTACGTGGTGGTCCATCCCGGCGCGGCCGTTCCCGCCCGCGCCGCCGGTCCCGCGGTGCTCGCGGCCGCCGTGCGCGCCCTGGCGGACTCCGGACGGCGGGTGGTGGTGACCGGCGGCCCGGCGGAGAAGGAACTCACCGCCGAGGTCGCGGGGGCGCACGCCCTGGACCTCGGCGGCCGCACCGACCTCAGGGGCCTGTCGGCGGTGCTGGCCGCGGCCGACGCCGTGGTCGCCGGCAACACCGGTCCGGCCCACCTGGCCGCCGCCGTCGGCACCCCGGTCGTGAGCCTGTTCTCCCCGGTCGTGCCGGCCGAGCGCTGGCGTCCGTTCGGCGTGCCGCACCTGCTGCTGGGCCGGCAGGACGCGCCGTGCGCCGCGAGCCGGGCCAGGGTCTGCCCCGTCGAGGGCCATCCCTGCCTGGACACCCTGACCGGCATCCAGATCGCGGCGGCGGTGGGCCGGTTGACGAACGGAGCGGTGCCGGGCGGGCAGTTCCCGCCCGCCCGGCCGAGCACCGGAAAGGTGAGCTCATGAACACCCTGCTGAGGCACGTGCACGGCTCCCGGACGACCGGGACGGCCGAGGAGCGGCTCCCGGCGGACCGGGACCGCCTGACCGATGAGGTGACCCGGTGAACCGGCCCCTGACCGTCGCCCTGGTGTCCGAACACGCCAGCCCGCTCGCCGTGCTCGGCGGGGTGGACGCCGGAGGCCAGAACGTCCACGTCGCCGCACTCGCCGGCGCCCTGGCCGACCTGGGCCACCGGGTGGTCGTCCACACCCGGCGCGACCGCGCCGGATCGCCCGAGGAGGTCGCGATGCGTCCGGGCGTCGTCGTCCACCACGTGCCGGCCGGACCGCCCCGCCCCGTCCCCAAGGACCAACTGCTGCCCTACATGGACGAGTTCGGGGACCATCTGGCGCGTTACTGGACCCGCCGCAGACCGGACATCGTGCACTCGCACTTCTGGATGTCGGGGCTGGCCGCCCTGCGCGGAGCCCGGCACCTGGGCCTACCGGTCGCCCACACCTACCACGCGCTCGGTACGGTCAAACGCCGCCACCAGGGCCACGAGGACAGCAGCCCCGCCCAGCGGATCGGGCTGGAGTCGCACCTCGGCCGCACCGCCACCCGTGTGATCGCCACCTGCAGCGACGAGGTGTCCGAGCTCCTCGCGATGGGCGTACCCACCGACCGGGTCAGGATCGTGCCGTGCGGTGTCGACCCCGACCGGTTCAGCCCGCAGGGCGACGTGGCACCGCGCTCGGCACCGCACCGGCTGCTCATGGTCGGACGGCTCGTCGCGCGCAAGGGCGTTGCCACCGCCCTGGAGGCGCTCGCCCGGCTGCCCGACACCGAGTTGGTGATCGCCGGCGGCCCCCCGGCCGAACGCCTGGACGCCGATCCGGAGTGCCGGCGGCTGCGCGCGCTGGCCGTCGAGCACGGAGTGGCCGACCGGCTCGTCCTGCTGGGCGGCGTGCCCAACACCCGGATGCCGGCGCTCCTGCGCAGCGCCGACCTCGTGGTCTGCCCCGCGCACTACGAGCCGTTCGGCATCGTCCCGCTGGAGGCGATGGCGTGCGGCGTGCCGGTGGTCGCCACCGCGGTCGGCGGCCACCTCGACACGGTCGCCGACGGCCGGACCGGCCTGCTGGTGCCCAGCGGGTCCGGTGCGGCGCTGGCCGCCGCGGCCGCCAGGCTGCTCGGCGACCACCGGCTGCGCCGTGACTTCGGGGCGGCCGGACGCCGGCGCGTCCTCGCCTCCTACAGCTGGGAGCGGGTCGCGGCGAGCACCGAGCGGATCTACCGGGAGGCGGTGCGCCCCCACCCCGTGGCCCCCGATCCGCAGGCCCGTACCGCGGCACCGTCGGGAGGACTGTGATGAGCGCTCACTTCCACGAGTCGGCGCACGACCTCGCCGAGGCCCAGCGGCACTGCGCCGCGCTGGAGGACGCGGTGCGGGCCCTGCGCGGCGGGCAGCTTCCGCTGCTCACCAGCTGGGGCCAGGCCCTGGCCGGCCTGCTGCCCGCCGGTGGGCGCCTGCTCGTCGCGGGCAACGGCGGCAGTGCCGCGCAGGCCCAGCACCTCACCGCCGAACTCGTCGGCCGCTATCGCGTGGAGCGCCCCGCGTTCTCCGCGCTGGCCCTGCACGCCGAGACCTCCGCGCTGACCGCGATCGGCAACGACTACGGCTTCGAGGAGGTGTACGCGCGCCAGGTGGCCGCACACGGGAGGCCCGGCGACGTGCTGGTCCTGATGTCGACCTCGGGGCGCAGCGGCAACCTGCTCAGGGCCGCCGACGTCGGCCGTAGGTCCGGCCTCGGGGTGTGGGCGATGACGGGCCCGGCACCCAACCCGCTCGCCGAGCGGGCCGACGAGACGTTCGCCGTCGCCTCCGAGGCGACCGCCACCGTCCAGGAGGTCCACCTGATGGCCCTCCACCTGGTCTGCGAGGCGTTCGACGCGGCGCTGGCCCGCCGCGCCGGCGGGCGGGCCCCGGCCGACGGCGCCCGGCCGGCGGGTGAGGTCGCGTGAACGGGCCGCCCGTGGTGGCGGAGCGGGCCGCCGGTGTCGGCGCCGTCGGCACCGGCGGGCCGGGCTCCGCGGGGGCGGGCCCGTGAGCGCGGCCGACGGCCGGCCGCGGCTGCTCGTCCTGCGCGCGCTGGGCCTCGGCGACCTGCTCACCGGGATCCCGGCCCTGCGCGCGCTGCGCCGCCACCACCCCGGCCACGAACTGGTCCTGGCGGCGCCCGGCCGCCTGGCCCCGGCGGTGGCGGCCACCGGCTGCGTCGACCGGCTGCTGGCCACCGACGCCGCCGGGCGCGAGGTGCCGGGCGACCTGCGCTGGGACGGGCCGGCGCCGGCACTGGCGGTCGACCTGCACGGCTGCGGCGAGGAGAGCCTCGGACTCCTGCGGGCCCTGGAGCCGCGGCGGCTCATCGGGTACGCGGCACGGGGGGCCGGCGGCGCCGGGTGGCGCGCGGACGAACACGAACGGGACCGCTGGTGCCGTCTGCTGCGCTCCCACGGCATCCCCGCGGACCCCGCCGACCTGCTGATCCGACGGCCGGCGGTTCGTTCCCCCGCTCCTGGCGCGGTGGTGCTGCACCCGGGCGCCGACGCGGGGGCCCGCCGGTGGCCCGCCGCCCGCTTCGCCGCGGTGGCCCGCGAGCTGCGCCGCTCCGGCCGGCCGGTGGTCGTCACCGCCGGCGCGGGCGAGGCGGAGCTCGCCCGGGAGGTGGCCGCCCTCGCCGGCCTGCCCGCGGGATCGGTCCTCGGCGGGGCCGCGGACGTGCCGTTCGAGACCCTGGCGGCGCTGGTCGCCGAGGCGGGCGCCGTGGTCGCCGGGGACACCGGCCTCTCCCATCTCGCCACGGCCCTCGGCACCGCCTCGGTCACCCTCTTCGGCCCGGTGTCGCCCCGCCTCTGGGGACCGCCCGCCGACGAGCGCCACCGGATCCTGTGGCGGCCCGAGCGCCTCGACGGCGACCGGCCCGGCGACGCGCACGGCGAGTCCCCCGACCCACGGCTGCTGCGGATCGGTCCGGACGACGTCCTGTCCGAACTGAGGGCCCTCCCCGCCCGGGCGCAGGAAGGAGGTGACGGCGACCGATGACGAGCCCGCACCCCGCACCCCGCGTCGGCGTCGTGGTCATCACGCGCAACCGCCGGGAACGCCTGCTGCACACCCTCGACCGGCTCCGGAGCCTGCCCGAGGCCCCGCCCGTCGTCGTCCTGGACAACGCCTCCACCGACGGCACGGCCGCCGCCGTACGCGAGCGCCACCCCGCCGTGGCGGTGCACGTCCTGCGCCGCAACCGGGGCGCGGTCGCCCGGAACGTCGGAGTCGAGCAGCTCGGCACCCCCTACGTCGCCTTCAGTGACGACGACTCGTGGTGGCGGCCCGGGGCGCTGTCCCTCGCGGCCGGGCTGTTCGACCGGCACGAGCGGCTCGGGCTGCTCGCGGCGGCCACCCGGGTCGGGCCCGGCGGTCGGGCCGACCCCATCGACGACCGGCTCGCCGCGTCCCCGCTCGGGGTGGCTCCCGATCTGCCGGGGCCTTCCGTCCTGGGCTTCCTCGCCTGCGCGAGCGTCGTCCGCCGGAGCGCGTTCCTGCAGGTGGGAGGGTTCCACCCGGTGCTGCACTTCGGCGGGGAGGAGGCCCTGCTGGCCCTCGACCTGGCCGCGGCGGGCTGGGGAGTCGCCCACTGCCCGCAGGTCGTCGCCCACCACCACCCGGACCCGGGCCCGCGGCCCGGACGGGTCGCGCGGATGCGCCGCAACGAACTGCTCACCTGCTGGCTGCGCCGGCCGTGGCCCCACGTGGCCCGGCAGAGCGCCGGCCTGCTGCGGGAGGCCGCGGGGAGTCCCCAGGCCGCCCGGGCCCTGGTCGGAGCGCTCCCCAGGATCCCCGTGGCACTCGCCCTGCGCAGGCCCCTCCCTCCGGAGGTGGAGCAGTCCGTGGCCTGTCTGGAGGAAGCCGGCGTGATCGACGGGACGGCCCGATGACCGACCAGCGCGTCGCCGTCGCCGTCATCACGCACAACCGCCGCGACGAGCTCCTCCACACCCTCGGCCGGCTCGCCCTGCTGCCCGAGCGGCCGCCCGTCGTCGTCGTGGACAACGCCTCCGCCGACGGCAGTGCGGACGCCGTCCGCAGGCTGCATCCCGGGGTCCGCCTGCTCACCCCCGGCCGCAACCTCGGCGCCTGCGGTCGCAACCTCGCCGCCCGCGAGCTGGACTGCCCCTACCTGGCCTTCAGCGATGACGACACCTGGTGGGAACCGGGCTCGCTCAGCGCCGCGGCCGACCTGCTGGACGCCCATCCGGACGTCGCCACCGTCACCGCCCGGATCGTGGTCGAGGACCCGGCCGCGCCGGACCGGCCGCCGGCCGAGGACCCGATCGTGGCCGAACTGCGCGACTCCCCCGTGCCCGCCCCGCCGGGCCTGCCCGGTCCCGCCCTCGGCTCGTTCCTGGCCGGAGCCACCGTCGTCCGGCTCTCGGCCTTCCGGGCGGCCGGCGGCTTCTCGCCGCGGCTGTGGCTGGGCGGCGAGGAGGAGCTCCTCGCCCACGACCTCGCCTCGAAGGGCTGGTGGCTCGTCTACGCCGCCGAACTCACCGTCCACCACCGGCCGTCACCGCTGCGCGACCCGACGCTGCGACGCCGCCACGGGATCCGGAACACCCTGTGGACGACCTGGCTCCGGCGGCATCCCGCCACCGTCGTGCGGCGCACCGCCCACCTGGTGCGCACCGTCCCCCGCGACGCCGTCTCCGCCCGCGCCTTCGCCGAGGCCGCCGCCGGCCTGCCCTGGGTCCTGCGGGAGCGCCGACGGCTGCCGGCCCGGGTCGAGCAGGCGCTGCGGCTGCTGGAGGAGCCCCAGCGGTCGTCGACCGCGCGCCGCTACGTCGGTTGAGCCCGCGCCGCACGGCAGGCGGCGCTCCCCCACGGCGGTGCGGCGCCCGCCGCACCGGCCCGGTCGCGGAGCGTCACACCGCACCGGACCGACCGCCCGGCCGACGCGGTGTGACAGACGCCACCGAGCGGCGACGCCGCTGGTCAAGCCGGGTGCGACGGCTCCGCGCCCCGGCAGTGTGACGCGATCGTCGTTCGGGATCCCGCCGCGACCGGTCAGGATGGACGGCGCCGCTCCGTCGCTCCCGCGTCCGAGCCGCCCCGGCTCCCGCCCGGCGACCGTCCGCCCGGAGCCCTCCCCGTGCCCACCTGATCCAGATGTGAGACGTGCTGCCCACCACCAAGGCGTCGCCGGCGACCCCGAACACCCTGCTCCCCGCCCAACGAAGCGGCCCGGACCGTCCTGCCGCGAGTCCCGCCGTCCCCCCGACCGCCCCGTCCGGGTCGCGCGCCCCGTGGCGCTCCCTGCGCCACCGCGGCATGCGCTGGTGGTCGCTGGCGAACCTGGTCTCGAACGTCGGCGCCTGGATGCAGCTGACCGTCCAGAACCTCCTGGTCCTCCAGCTGACCGGCTCGGCCGCCGTCACCGGACTGTCGCTCGCCCTCCAGGTCGCCCCCGGCCTGCTGCTCGGACTCGTGGGCGGAGCCGCGGTCGACCGCTGGCCGCGCAAGCTCACGGCGACCGCCTGCCAGGCGGTGCTGGCCGCGATCGCCTTCGCCACGGCGGCCCTGGTGGCCTTCGGGGCGCTCAGTGTCCCGGCCCTGATGGTGCTGGCCGTCCTCACCGGGCTCGTCGCCACGGTCGAGGGCCCGGCCTGCGCCCTCCTGGGCAACGACCTCGTGCCGCCGGAGGACGTCCCCTCGGCGATCTCGGTCGGCTCGGTCGTGCACAGCGTCGGACGGCTGGCCGGCACCGCGTCGGCCGGCGTCGTCGTCGCCCTGTTCGGGATGGCGAGCGCGTACGTGGTCAACGGCGTCTCCTTCGTCCTGGTGGCGGCGGTCATCCCGTTCCTGCGGCCGGCCGCCGGCGCGGTCACGGCCGACGCGCCACCGCCGCCGGCCGCGGGACAGGGCGTCAGGGACGGCATCGCCTTCTTCTGCAGCAGGCGCCGCCTGGTCGCGCTGGCGTGTCTGACCGGCCTGGGCTCGGTGCTGGGCCGCAACTACGGCCTGACGCTCGCCGCACTGGTCAGCGGCGCCCTGCACGGCGGAGCGGAGGAGTTCGGGGTGATCGCCACCGTCCTGGCCGTCGGCGGAACCGCCGGGGCGGTGCTGGCCGGACGGCTGCGCAACCCCTCCGTGCGGTTGGTGGCCGTCGTGACGGCGGCCGGCGGCGTGCTCCAGTGCTTCGCCGCGCTCTCCCCCACCGTCCTGTTCCTCGCGCTGCTGGTCGTCCCGATGGCCGTGCTGGAGTCGCTGAGCGACACCGCGGTCTCGACGATCCTCCAGACGGACCCGCCGGCTCACCTGCGCGGACGGGTCCTGGGCGCCTGGCGCAGTGTCAGCACCGTGTGGGGCCTCGCCGGACCGCTCGTGCTCGGGGGGTCCATCCAGGCGCTGGGGGCCCGGGGCGCGCTGCTTTCCGGCGGGCTGGTGGTCGGCGGGGCGGTGGGCGGAGCCGCCGCCGCGCGACGCCGATCGGCCGGGCCGGTCACGGCCGCGGCCGCGGAGGGGCGGGTCGCCGTCGCGGAGGAGCGGATCGCCGTCGCGGCCTGAGGGCCGGCCGGCCCGACGGACGGCGGTGCCCGGCGGCTCGCTGCCGGACGGTTGCGGACGTCCCGCTACGGGTGCTCCCGGCGGGGCGACCGGGTCTCCAGCGCCTCCCGGTAGACCAGTTCGGTGAAGGCGGCGGCCCGGTCGCGGGCGTGGCGGGCCGCCGCCGGCGGGCGGCGCGACACCGAGCGGTCCCCGTCCCGCGGGAGGAGCCGGATCCGCTCCTCGGCGACGCCCATCGCCCGCAGGGCGCCGAACTCGTCCTGGCAGCCCGCGAGGACCCGGTCGGCCTGCCGCCCCACGGCGGTCTCGATGGCGAGCCGGCCGGACGCGGTCACGCCCCGGCCGTCGCCCCGGCCGTCGTCACGGCCCCGTGCCGCGCTGCCGCCGAGGGCGTGGAAGGTCTGCACCAGGGGGACGCCCAGGTAGTGGGCGCCGGGCAGGGCGACGAGCCCGGAGGTCCAGAAGTGCGCGTGGGCGATCGTCGGCGGGTGGTGGATCCAGTAGTCGGCGAGCCGTTCGCCGAAGTCCGCCATGCCGCGCAGCACGTCCTCCTCGGAGGTGCCGAGGGCCAGGCACTCGCCCACGTGGTGCACCAGGACGCCCGGGCAGAGCGGGACGTCCTCGCCGAGGCGGGTGTCGGCACGCCTGGTGTGCACGGTGACCTGGTGGCCGCGGCGGGCGAGGGCCCGGGAGAGGGCCGCGACGTGGGCGCGCAGCGGGTCCGCGTCGCCGCCGGGCGGTGCGAGGGGGCTGACCCTTTCGGACACCAGTGAAATGCGCAGCGATCTCATCGGAGCCTCACCTCCCGGTCAGTGTGGCCCAGCCCTTCCGAGCACGCCAGCCGGCTGTTCCGGCCCGTCGGCGGCGGGCCCGCGACCGGCGGTGGGGGCCGTCCTCGGGCCGTTCGTCGGGCACGTCGGCGTACCCTCGGGCCGCTGACCGACGCGGGCGGCCGCGCTCATCGCCGGCCCGGCGGACCCACCGGTTCGGACAGGAGCGCGCGGACCGCGTCCTCGACCGGTCCGTGGGTGGCGACGGGTCCGCCGTCGATCCCGAGGTCGTCGAGGGCCGGCGCGATGGTCACGCCTTCGTCGAACAGTTCGATCAGCCGCGGGTTGATGTAGGAGGCCCGGCAGACGGCGGGGGTGTTGCCCAGGTAGTCGGCCACTTCCCTGACCACCCGCCCCACCGCCCGCTTGCGGGCGGCCTCGGACGTGCCGGCGGCCCGGCGCGAGACGGCGAGCCCGACCGCGGCGAGGACGGTGGCGTTCCACGTCCGGAAGTCCTTGGCGGTGATGTCCGTCCCGCCGAGCTCCCGCAGGTACTCGTTGAGGTCGCTCCCGTGCACCTCGCGCCACCCCCGCCCCTGCCGGTGGACCAGGAGCCGCTCGCCCGGGTGACGGCTACGCAGGAGGGACCGGACCGCGGCGCAGGCCGGCGGGTCCGCGAGGACGGCGAACCGCTGTCGGCCGGATTTGGCCGGGTACTCGAAACGGACCCCGTCGCGCGCCAGGGTGACGTGGGAGCGCAGGACGGTGGTGAGGCCGTAGGAGCCGTTGTCCCGGGTGTAGGCGTCGGATCCGATGCGGAAGAGGCCGAGGTCCAGCAGCCGGGCCCCGCAGGCCAGCACGCGCTCACGACGCAGTCCGCGTCCGGCCAGGTCCCGTTCGACGGCGGCGCGGAGCTTGGGGAGGCAGGCCGCGACGTCCACGACGTGCTCGTGCTTCGCCCGGTCGCGCTGCTCCCGGAAGGCCGGGTGGTAGAGGTACTGTCGGCGGCCGGCCGCGTCGGTGCCCACGGCTTGCAGGTGCCCGTCGGCGTGCGGACAGATCCACACGTCGGTCCAGGCGGGCGGCACCGCGAGGGCCCTGAGGCGGGCGAGTTCCTCCTCGCCCACCGGCCGGCCGTCCGCGGCGAGGTAGCGGAAGCCACGACCGTGCCGCCTCCGCCGGTAGCCGGGCCCGTGCGGATCGCTGGTTCTCAGACGCATGTCCCGACTCCCTCCGCCCTGACCGCTGCGACGTCGCCGACGGGTCGCTGCCGCGTCCGTCGGCCTGCACCGAGCGCTTGCCCGTCCGGCCGCGCGGCAATCCGCCCGGCCACGCGCTCTCTCCAGGGTCGGCCGGAGCTGCCGCCGACGCCTCTGCCGGGCCGTGCCCGACCGCGTCCGCCGCAGGGCCGGTCACCGGGCCGGGGTCACCCGAGTGGCGGCGGGCCGCGACGCGCCGGCGGCCGCCGCCGGAGCGCGGTGCGACACCGGTCGGACGCCGTCGCCGGGAACGCGGCGCCGCCGGCTCCGGTCGCGGGCCCGCGGGCCGGTCACCGATGCTGGTCCTGCTGCCGCGCCCGGTGAGGAGGACCGCCTGCCCGGTTCCGGGCCGCACCGGTCCGGGCGCGCCGGGCGGGCCCGGGGTCGCCCGCGCCGTCGACGGTCCGCTCCCCCGTACCGAGGAGGCTTCGTGAACATCCTGCTGTGGCACGTGCACGGGTCCTGGACGACGGCCTTCGTCCAGGGGCCGCACCGCTACCTCGTCCCGGTGCTGCCCGACCGCGGGCCGGACGGCCTCGGACGGGCCCGGACGTTCGACTGGCCGTCGTCCGTCGTCGAGCTCTCCCCCGAGGAGCTGCGCGGCACGGACGTCGACCTGGTGGTGCTCCAGCGCCCCCACGAACAGGACCTCGCCGAGCGCTGGCTCGGGCGCCGGCCCGGCCGGGACGTGCCGGCCGTCTACCTGGAGCACAACAGCCCGCACGGGGACGTCCCCGACACCCGTCATCCGATGGCCGGCCAGGACCGGGTGCCGATCGTCCACGTGACCCACTTCAACCGGCTGTTCTGGGACAACGGGCGGGCCCCGACCACCGTCGTGGAGCACGGCGTCGTCGACCCGGGCCACCTGTACACCGGCGAGCTGGAGCGGGCCGCCGTGGTCGTCAACGAGCCCGTCCGGCGCGGGCGCACCGTCGGCTGCGACCTGCTGCCCGCGCTGTCGGACGCCGCTCCGCTGGACGTCTTCGGCATGCGCACCGAGGGCTTGGCCGACCACCTCGGCCTCGCCCGCGAGCGCTGCCGGACGTACGAGCTGCCGCAGGCGCGCCTGCACGCCGAACTCGCGCGGCGCCGCGTGTACCTGCACCCCGTCCGCTGGACGTCCCTGGGGCTGTCGCTGCTGGAGGCGATGCACCTCGGCCTGCCCGTGGTGGCGCTCGCCACGACCGAGGTGGTGCGGGCGGTACCGCCCGGCGCCGGAGTGCTCTCCACCCGGCCGGCGGAGCTGGCCGAGGCGGCCCGCCGCTACCTGCACGACCCCGCCGCGGCCGAGGCCGACGGCCGGCAGGCCCGCCGGGCCGCGCTCGAACGCTACGGGCTGAAGCGGTTCCTGCACGACTGGCGGCAGCTGATCGAGGAGGTGGCCCGATGAGCCCGGGCCCCAGGAGCACCACGCCCGCCCCGCACCCCGGCCGCGGGGCCTTCGTCGCGGCGCCGGCCCGCCCGCGGCCCGGTCCGCTGCCGCCCCGTGCCGCCGCCGGGCGCGGGGGCGGCGACGGCCGGCGCCCGTCCGGGGGGCCGGCATGAGCGGCGTCGCGGTACGGCGTACGGACCGGCGCGGTCCGCTGGTCGTCGTCGGGGACAGCCTGCTCGACTGCGACATCGACGGGGAGGCGACCCGGCTCGCCCCCGACGCGCCCGTGCCGGTGGTGGACGTGACGGGCGAGCGGCACCGGCCCGGTGGCGCCGCGCTGGCCGCCTGGCTGGCGGCGAGCGGCGGCCGCGAGGTCGTCCTGGTGACGGCGGTCGGCGACGGCGAGGCCTCGACCGAGCTACGGCGGCTGCTCGCGGACCGGGTCGTCCTCGCCGGGCTCCCCCTGGACGGCGACCTGCCCGTCAAGACCCGGGTCCGCACCGGCGGCCGGCCGCTGGTCCGGATCGACCGGGGCGGCGGCGTGCCCGGCGCGCCGACGGACGCCGTCCGGAAGGCCGTCGCGGCTGCCGGGGCGGTGCTGGTGTCCGACTACGGCACGGGCACGGCCGACCGGTTGCGGGCGCTGCTGGCCGCGGTGGCCGACCGCGTCCCGGTGGTGTGGGACCCGCACCCCCGCAGTGGTCCGCCGGTGCCCGGTGTGCGGCTCGCCACCCCGAACGCCGCCGAGGCCCGGCTGTTCACCGCCGCGCTCGCACCCGGCGAGCCCCCGGGCGAGGACCTTCCCGCGCACACCCGCCGGGCCGCCCTGCTCACCCGCCACTGGCGGGCCGCCGGTGTCGCGGTGACCCTCGGGCCGCTCGGCGCCCTGCTCAGCCGCGGCCCGGACAGCCCGATCCTGCTGCCGGCCCCGTACCAGGCGGCGGGCGACACCTGCGGCGCCGGGGACTGCTTCGCCGCCACGGTGACCGCCGCGCTCGCCGACGGCGGTCTGCCCGAGGAGGCCGTGCACCGCGGCGTCACGGCGGCCACGGACTTCGTCGCCCGCGGCGGCGTGGGCGACCCGGCGCTCTGGCAGCACGAGCCGGCGGCCGACCGCGTCCCGGCCCGCCGGGCCACGTCCGACGCCGCGCGGCTGGCCCGGTCGGTCCGCGCGCGGGGCGGCACGGTGGTCGCCACCGGCGGCTGCTTCGACCTGCTGCACCCCGGACACGTGGCCCTGCTGGAGTCCGCCCGGCGGCTCGGCGACTGCCTGATCGTGTGCCTCAACTCCGACGCCTCCGTCCGGCGGCTCAAGGGCCCCGGACGGCCGATCAACGCCGCCGAGAACCGGGCCCGGGTGCTGGCCGGCCTCGGCTGCGTCGACGCGGTGGAGGTCTTCGACGAGGACACCCCGGACCGCGTGCTCGGGCGGCTGCGGCCCCACCTGTGGGTCAAGGGCGGCGACTACACCGCCGAGACGCTGCCCGAACGGGCCGTCCTGCGCGGCTGGGACGGCCACGCCGTCGTCCTGCCCTACCTCGACGGGCACTCCACCACCTCCCTCGCCCGGCGGGCCGCCACCGCGCACGGCGGCAGTCCCTGACCGCCGGGGGCACGGCGACGGAGCATGCGGCACCGGGCGGGCAACGGGAGTTGCGGCCCGCAGAAGGTGTAGGCCGCTCACCACCCCGCGACCCCCTTGAGGTGGCACTGACAACCCGATGGCGCTCGCCTATCGTGCTTCACGGCCGTACGAACCGTGCCGGAGGGTGGGTGCACCGTGCTGAACGATCGTCTGCGGGCTGGGGCGCTGGAGGTGGCGGAGCGCTGCGCGACGCCGTTCTACCTGTTCGACCTGGAGCGACTCGGCGCCGGCTACCGGGAGATGGAGCGGGTCTGGCGACGGGAGTTCCCGAACCTGACGGTGGCGTACTCGTACAAGACCAACCCGCTGGCGGCGGCGACCCGGCGGCTGGCGGCGCTCGGCGGGACGGCGGAGGTGGTGTCGGGCGCGGAGCTGTCCCTGGCCCTGTCCGACGGCTTCGCACCCGGGCGGATCGTCTTCGACGGGCCGGTGAAGAGCCCGGCGGAACTCGCCCTGGCGGCCCGGCTCGGGGTGCCCGTGCAGGTCGACTCGCTGACCGAGCTGGACGACCTGCTCGCGCTGCCCGACGGGCCCCCGCCGGTGGGCCTGCGGCTCGCCACCCGGGGCGGCGACGGCGAGTGGTCGCGGTTCGGGCTGGTGCCGGACGAGGTGGCACGGGCCCGGGAGCTGCTGGACCGGGCCGACCGGCCGGTGTGGGGGGTGCACGCCGGGGTCGGGACGCTCTCCGGGCCGGACGCGTACCGCGAGGCGCTGGTGTTCTGGGCGGAGACGCTGCGGGACCTGGCGAAGGCGGCCGGGGGCCGGTTGACGGTCGACGTCGGCGGCGGTTTCCCGCCCCGCGGAGTGCCCGGACGCGAGTGGGAGGTGTACGCGGCGGCCGTGGCGGCCGGGTGCCGCGAGGCGGGGCTGCGCCCGGAGGAGCTGGACCTGCTGATCGAGCCGGGGCGCTCCCTCGTGGAGGAGCACGGCGCGCTGGTCTGCCGGGTGGCGGTGCGCAAGTCCCGGGACGGGCGCGAACTCCTGGTGCTGGACGGGGGCACCAACCTGGCCCGTACGGTGAAGAGCCGGGCGCACCCGATCGAGTTCCCCGCCGCGCCGGGCGACCTCGGCGGCCGCTACCGGCTGCTCGGCGCCAACTGCTACGAGGGCGACGTGTTCGCGGACGACGTCGCCGGGCCGGCCGGGGCGGCGCCGGGCGACGTGGTGGTGATCGGCGGCGCCGGCGGCTACGACCAGCCGTTCGCCCACCTGTGGGTGCGGCCCCGGCCGCCCGTCCACGCGCTGGACGGCGACGGCTGGACGGTCGTGCGGGAGCGCGGCGACACCATCCGGTGAACGGGCCTGGCCGGAACCCGCCGGGCGCCGACTGCCTTGACCGCGCGCCCCCTTGAGGCCGGGTGAGCGAATGGCTACCTTCGGTCACCGTTCGGGCTCTCGACGGGTTGAGGACGTGATGGTTCCCATGGCTGACGACACCAGGACCGCCGACGGCGGGAGCTGGGCGGGGGTGGACGAGGCGTTCACCCGGCAGGTCGCCGCGATCGGCGCGACGGCGGAGGGCCGGGCGCTGGCCGAGTCGCACACCGTGGGCGACCCGGCGCTGGGGAAGGCACGGCCGCTCGGCCTGCCGCTGCGGCTGCGGCCGGGCCTGCGCGCGGAGTCGGAGGCCCTCGTCGCCGCCTGCACCCGGATGCTCGAAGCCGTCGTGACCGCCTGGGAGCACGATCCGCGGCTGCGCCGGGTCCTCACCGTCCCGGAGCCGCTCGGTGCCCTGGCGGCGGCCGCCCGCGACACCCGGGTGCACCTGCTGCGGCTCGACCTGCTGCCCCAACCCGACGGCCGCTGGGGTGTGTTGGAGACCAACGCCAACGGGCCGGGCGGGCTGGCCGTGGTCGGCCGGGCCCGGGCCGCCTGGCGGCCGCTGCTCACCCGGCACGGGATCGACCTGCCCCGCCCGCTGCCCGCCGACGACGCCGACTGGACCGGCCGGTGGTTGCTCGACCTCGCCGAACGGGAGACCGGCCGCCGACCGGACACCGTCGCGCTGCTGCGTCCGGACCGCGGCGGCCGCAACGCCGTCCGGTCCTACGAGGACGGCCTGCGCGCCCTCGGCGTCCGCGTCCTGCACGCCGACCCGCGCGAGCTGCGCACCGGCCCGGACGGCGGCGCCACCCTGCGCGGCGAGCGCCTCCGGCACGCCTACGCCAAGATCCCCCTGCGGGACCTCCAGCACCTCTTCGGCGACCTCGGCCCGTACCTGCGGGCCGTGCGCGAGCGCGCCCTGTTCGTGCAGAACGGCCTGCGCGCCCGGCTCCTCGGCGACAACAAGCTCTGCCTCGCCGTCCTGTCCGACCCCCGCTTCGCCGACCTCTTCGACCCGGCCGACCACCGGCTCGTCCAGCCGGCCGTCCCGTGGTCGCGCAACCTCGCCCTCTGCGACGGCCCGACCGTCCGCCGGATCGCCCGCGACCGCGGGCACTACGTCCTCAAACGCCCGCTGGGCAGCAACGGCCACGGCGTGGTCGTCGGCCCGGACACCGACGCCGCCGCCTGGGCGGACGCCGTCGCCCTCGCCACCGCCGAGGGCTGGCTGGTCCAGGAGCACCTGCCCAGCCCGCGGCTGCGCGGCGGCGCCGACGGATCCACCGCCCACCACGACGTGGCCGTCGGCGCCGTCGACGGCCGCCTGGTCTCCGCCTTCGTCCGCACCGGCCACGACGCCCGCCTGAACATCGGCCTCACCGGCGGCCTCCACCCGCTCTACCTCTGAGGCGCGGGCGGACGGAAGTCCTCCCGCTCGCCGACCGTTCGTACCGCGCCGGGCGCCGCGCCGCCGCTTCGGCGCGGCCGGCCCTACCGGTCGCGGCCCTCTTCTGGGCCGCGCCGGGCCTCGGTAGAGTGAGGACGCGAAGAACCGGCGTCCCGGCGCCCGGCCGCAGGACGCCCGGCGGAGCGGTCGATCCGCCCGCCTTGCCCGTGCGAACCCGTGGCAGCAGCCCAAGCTCACCGAACCGGAGGCACTGTGCCCAGCTCGGACGACGACCTCTGCACCTCCGCACGCGAGATCCTCCGCTCCACCCGCTACCTGACGCTCGGCACCGCCTCGCCGCAGGCCGTCCCGTGGGTGTCCGCGCTGGCCCACGCCTGGGACGACGAGGACCGGTTCTACTGGATCTCGGGGCTGGACACCCTCCACTCCCGGAACATCGCGGCCAACCCGGTGGTCTCGCTGACGGTCTACGACTCCAACCCGGCCGGCGGGGGCGGCGACGCGCTCTACGCGCTCGCGCGGGCCGAGGTCCTGGAAGGTGCGGACCTGGTCGAGGGCTGCGAGCTGTACTACCGGCGGCGCTACCCGGACGAGGCGGCGCGGGCCCGTCGGGCCCGCCCGCCGCAGGACTTCGCCGGGGACTCCCCGGTCCGGATCTACCGCGCGCAGGTCACCGCCTACTCGATGCTCTCCCCGGCCGGCCACCCGGTCCACGGCGACGAGGTCAACTACCGCGTCGTCATCCCGTTCAGCACCAAGCAGCTCGCCGACTGAGCCCCCGAGCGGCGGACGGCGGTGCCGTCCTCGTCCTGGACGAGGACGGCACCGCCGTCGGGGTTGCGGGGTGAGGCGGCGTCAGGCCAGCACTCCCTTGGCGATCCGGAAGGCGTTGGCGGCGATGGTCAGGGCCGGGTTGACCGCCGCCGACGAGCAGAACACCGAGGCGTCCGCCACCCAGAGGTTGTCGTGCTCGTGGGTGCGCCCGGCCGGGTCGACCACGCTGGTGGCCGGGTCGGTCCCCATCACGGCGGTGCCGCACTGGTGGGAGTTGGTCTCGATGCCCATCCGCCGGGTGAACACCAGCGGGTAGCCGGCCGCGCGCAGCGCGCCGGTGGTGCGCCGGACCAGTTCCCGGTGGGCGCCGAGGTTGTTGGGCCGCCAGTGCACGGTGATCCGTCCGGCCGCGTCCAGCAGGACGCGGTTGTCCCGGGTCGGCAGGTCCTCGCTGGTCAGGTAGAGGTCGAGGCTGCGGCCGGTGACGAAGCGCCGGACCGCGGCCGGCACGTTCGGGCTGGCCGCGCGCACCATGGGCTCCTGGAGCTTGCCGAGCATCTGGACGTTGCCCAGCGGGGGGCGGCCGCCCTTGGCGAGGTACCAGTCGTTGATGCCCAGCGTCTTCTGGAAGACCGCCCGGTTGCGGCGGGCGGGGTCGGCGGCGACCAGGAAGGTGCTGTTGTGCACCAGGTAGTTGCGCCCGACCTGGCCCGAGCCGTTGGCGAGACCCGAACGCAGCAGCAGCGCCGCGGTGTTGACGGCGCCGCAGGCGAGCACGAAGCGCTCGGCCCGGATCGTCAGCTCCCTGCCGTCCCGGGTCGCCATGGCGTGGGTCACCCGCCCGGTGGCGTCGGCGTGCAGCCGGCCGACCAGGGTGCGGGTCAGCAGCCGGACGTCGCCGCCGGCCAGGGCGGGGCGCAGCGCGCGGACGTCGGCGTCGCTCTTGGCGCCGACCAGGCAGGGGAAGCTGTCGCAGGTGGCGCAGCGCACGCAGGCGCCGCCCTCGCGCAGGTCGATGCCGGTCGGCAGGTGGAAGGGGTTCAGGCCCTGGTCGCGCAGGCGGTGGGCGAGGTCGACGACCGCGCCCTCGTGTTCGACGGCCGGGTGGGGGTAGTCGGTGGAGCGCCACGGGTCGGTGGGGTCCTCGCCGCCGGCGCCGTGCACCCGGTAGAGGTCCTCGGCCCGGCCGTAGTGGGGTTCCAGGTCGGCGTAGTCGATCGGCCAGCCGGGCGAGTCGCCCTCGGCGTGGGCGACCGGGCCGAAGTCGGTCTCGCGGAAGCGCGGGAGGGTGGCCCCGTAGACCTTGGTGTTGCCGCCGACGTAGTAGTGGACGCCGGGCTGGAAGGGCCGCCCCTGCGCGTCCTGCCACTGGTCGCCGTTGCGGTAGCGGCCCTGGACGAAGACCGCCTCCGGGGACCAGTTCTGCTGCTCGCGCGGCAGGAAGTCGCCGCGTTCGACGACGAGGATCCGCGCGCCGGAGGCGCGCAGCGCGTGGGCGAGGGTGGATCCGCCCATGCCGGAGCCGATGATCGCGAGGTCGCAGTCGACCTCCGGTCCGTCCGGCTCGATGACACCGGGGAGCCGGTGCGGTGCCTGGTCGTCCGTCATCCGGTGGTCTCCCGTCGGGTGGTCTGGAGCAGCCGTTCGGTGATCTCGTGGGCGAAGGCCATCACGGTGCCCTGGGGGCTGATGCCGGTCGCGCCCGGGAGCACCGAGGCGTCGCAGAGGTGGAGGTTGTCGAAGCCGTACGGCCGTCCGACGGCGTCGCAGAGCCCGCCGTGGGCCGGGTCGCCCATCGGGCAGGAGGCCATGGCGTGGACGGAGACCAGCGGCCAGTCGGCGAGGGCGCTGCGGTCGGCGCACTGCCGGGCCTCGGCCTCCGAGCGCAGCGGGGGGCCGGGGAACGGCGGGTGGATCTCGGTGGCGCCGGCGGCGAGCAGCAGGCGGGCGGTGCGGTGGAGCGCGGAGCGCAGCCGGGCGGCGTCGGCGGCGGTGAGCCGGTGGCGCAGCAGGGTGTGGCCGCCGGGCAGGGCGGTGACGGTGACCGGTCCGTCCACCCGGACCTGGGCGGTGAACAGGGCGACCCGGTCGAGGTCCGCCAGCACGGAGTTGACGGTCCGCGGGTCGTGGCCGGCCAGGGCGGCCCCGAGGGCGCCGGGGGTGAGGTTGGCGGGCATCACCAGCAGTCCCTCGTCCTGGAAGTGCTGGAGCTGGGCGGTGAAGATGGTGCCGTTGGTGGCCCGTAGGGGCTCCCGGAAGCGGGCGACGACCTTCAGGTTGACGTGGACGGCGGTGCGCCGGCCGGCCCGGCGGCGGTGGATGCCGCTGCGCTGGAGCAGGGCGGGGGTGCCGATCGGGCCGGCGGCGAGCACCACGGTGCGCGGCCGGTAGCCGACCGGTTCGCCGTCGGGGCCCACGGCGTGGACCTCGGTGACGCGCCCGCGGCGGTGGCCCAGCCTCAGCACCCGGGTGCGGGGGCGGATCAGCGCGCCGTGGCGTTCGGCGGCGGGCAGGTAGCTGAGCAGCATGCTCTGTTTGGCGCCGGACGGGCAGCCGGTCGGGCAGCGGTTGGCGTGCGAGCAGCCGGGGGCGGCGCGGCGGGCCGCGGCCCAGTGCCAGCCGAGCCGGTCGGCGCCGTCGGCGAGCAGCCGGGAGTCGCGGTTGCCGTCGCCGGGCTGCTGGGCGGCGACGCCGAGGCGCCGGGTGATCTCGCGCAGGTGGCCGTCCAGGTCGGTGCGGCGGTAGCCGTCGGTGCCGGCCCGGTGGGCCCAGCGGTCGAGCAGGTCGGCGGGCGGTTCCCAGAGCAGTCCGCCGTTGACGACGGTGGTGCCGCCGACGCAGCAGCCCTCGCCGAAGGCGATGACGGGCCGGCCGTGGATGGGGGCCAGGCCGGCGTGCCGGTAGAGGCGGCGGAGGTTCTGCGCGGGCGAGGCGGCGGCGAGTTCGGCCGTCGTGACCCGCGGGCCCTCCTCGAGGACGACGGTCTCGCGTCCGGCCCGGGCCAGGCCGAGGGCGGCGACGCTGCCGCCGGCGCCGGAGCCGATCACCAGGGCGTCGCAGTCGATCGGGCGCGGTGGCCGGCTCATCGGGCGGCCATCCGTTCGGCGGTCCACGACGCCGGGACGCGCGCGGGCCGCAGGTCGGGGCCGTCCCCGGCGGTGGTGGCCGCGGCGGCGTCCAGCCCGCTGTACAGGGCGAGGGTCTCCGCGGTGCGCACCGCCCGCCCGATCAGCGGCAGCCGCTCCACCCGCCGGAGCCCGGCCAGCAGGGCGTCCGGCGGGGCGGCGGCCGGGCGGCGGCCGGTCAGCAGCAGGAGCGCGAGCGGCACCAGCCGCAGTGCCACGGCCAGGCCCGCCCGGTAGTGCGGGGCCAGTTCGGCGAGGCTGCCGAGGACGTGGGCGCGGGCCGCCGCGCGGGCCGCCGGACCGCCCAGGGCGGGGTGGCGCAGCGTCCAGATCCGCAGCAGGAGGTCGATCGTCACGGGCGGAGCCTCCCGGCGGCCAGTTCCCTGGCCAGTCGGCCGAGCAGGCGCACCGCGCCCTGTCCGAGCACCTCGTCGAGCGCCCGGAGGAAGGTCTGCGCCTCGGCCTCCTCGGCGACCAGCGGCGGCGCGACGACCAGCGGCAGGCCGTGGTTGGACCCGAAGAAGGTGAGCACGCCGTGGTCGCGGTAGAGGGCGGCGATCACCGCGCCGGTGATCAGTTTGGTCCGCAGCCGGGCGTCGCGTCCGAGTGCCGCCGGGAGCAGCGGCAGCAGGCGGTCGAGCGAGGCCGGCCCGGCCTTGAGGAAGACGCCGTGCAGGGCGCCGCACCCGGAGGTCGAGGCGACCAGGGCGGGGTGCCGGTCGGCGATGTCCCGCAGGCCGGTCTCCAGGACGGCGCCGAGCTTGCGGGCGCGTCCCGGGTAGTCGTCCTCGACGGCGACGGCGACGGCCTCCAGCGCGGTGGCGGTCTCCTCGCCGAAGCCGTAGTAGGTGGTGCTGTGCAGGGTGGCGTCCTGGAGGTTGTCGTAGGCGCGGCGGAAGACCGGGCCGCGGGCCACGTACCCGGCGATGGACGCCTTGCCGCCGCCGAAGGACTTGGACATCGTCACCACGTCGGGGACCAGCCCTGGGTGGTGCATGAAGTGGAACAGCGCGCCGGTGCGGCCCCAGCCGGTGTAGACCTCGTCGAAGACCAGCACGATGTCCCGTTCGGTGCACAGCCGGCGGACCTCGCGCAGGAACTCCCCCGAGCACTCGCGCAGGCTGGAGGCGCTGAACGGCTCCAGCACCACCGCGTAGACGTCGCTGCCGCCGTCGAGCGCCCGGTGCCGGTCCAGGGCGAGGGCGAAGGAGTCGAGGTCGCCGTAGCCGAAGTAGTCGGTGCCGGGGATCCTCGGGTAGTCGAAGTGGAGTTCGGGCGAGGCGGTGAGGCTGCCCGCGCCGAGCAGTTTGCCGTGGAAGGAGATGTCGGTGTGCAGCACCGTGCCGCGGCGGCCCGCGTGGTACTTGTAGGCGAGCTTGACGGCGCCTTCGACCGCCTCCGCACCGGAGTTGGGGAAGTAGCTGACGTCGAGGTCGCCGGGGAGCAGCCGGGCCAGGTTGTGGCTGAGGGCCGCGACGTAGGGCGAGAGGTAGTTCTTGTGGACCTCCATCCGGCGCCGCTCGGCGAAGCTCCGGCGGGCGGCGAGGATCCTCGGGTGGTTGTGGCCGTGGTTGAGGACGCCGATCCCGCCGGTGAAGTCCAGGACGCGCCGGCCGTCGCGCAGGGTGATCCAGCAGCCCTCGGCGCTCTCGACCAGGTCGTGTCCGAAGCCGAACGCCCCGACCAGGGAGACCTGGCTGCGGCTGACGAAGCTCCGGTAGAGCGCGTGCACCTGGTCCTCGGTCAGGTTCTCGGCGGCCGCGATGTCCAGCAGGTCGTTCATACCGCCTCCTCGGTCGGTGCCGTGCGGAGCCCCGCGTGCCGGCGGGTGCGGATCCGGTCCGCGATCAGCCGTCCGGCCGACCGGCCGTGCCGTACGGCGTAGTTGGTGCCGCGGTCCTCCGGGAAGACCTGCGCCATGCTCGACATGTAGAGGCCGGGCACGGCGCACTCGACCTCGGGGACGCGCCGGGAGTAGCCGGGGGTGACCACCGGCTGGGCGTGCTCCGCGCGCCAGACGTGGTAGCGGTGCACCCAGTCCTCGCGGAACCGCGGGAACATCCGGCGCAGGTGGGGCAGGCTGTGGCGGTAGACCTCCTCGTCGCTCATCCGGTACAGCTCGGCGTCGACCGGGAGGTACTTGGACAGGTAGACGAGGTGGCGGCCGCCGTAGCGGTCCGGTGCGTCGAGGTTGGTGTGCTCGATGACGCCGACGTACGGGAACGCCGGGTCGGTGACGTTGAGCCAGTAGGTGTCGGACAGGGCCCGGCGGTTCTCCAGGACCAGGCAGAGGTTGGCCAGGTACGGGACGGAGCGCAGCCTGCGCAGCAGCGCCGGGACGGCCGGGTGGGCGCCGGCGGCCCCGTCGAGCATGCCGGCCAGCGGGCCGGGGGCGGTGGTCACCAGGACCCGCCGGGCGCGCAGGACGCGCCCGCCCGTCCGGACGCCGGTCACGCCCCGCTCCCCGACCAGCACCGCGTCGACCGGGCTGCCGGTGCGCAGGTCCACGCCCAGGTGCTGGAGCCGGTCGCGCCAGGCCTCCAGCAGTGCGCCGGAACCGCCCCGCAGGTAGTGCAGCACCTCCTTGCCCGAGCGGGACCGGCTGCCGCCGCGCAGGTGCAGCTTGGTCCACATCCAGGTGGCGCCGACCTGGGAGGCGTAGGAGCCGAACTTGCCCTCCAGCAGGGGGCGCCAGACCACCTCGAAGGCCCGGCGCCCGCCCAGCTGGACCAGCCACTGCTCGGCGGTGAGCGCCTCCAGTTCCCGCCAGTGCCGCACCCGGCCGGCCCGTACGGCCGACAGGCCGAGCCGTAGCCGGTCGACCGGGGGCAGCGGGGCGAAGCGCAGCACGTCGAGCGGGCTGGAGAGGCGGTACACCGAGTTGGCGTGGTAGACGCCGGTGCGGGTGGGGCGGCGTTCGATCAGGTCCGCGCAGCCGAGTTCGGCGCAGAGCCGGAAGATCTCGTGGTCGGAGTCGAACCAGTGGTGGTAGAACCGCTCCAGCTGCCGGCCGCCGACCGGGAAGGTCGCGGCGAGGCCGCCGATCCGGTCGGCCGACTCGACGACCCGGCAGCGCAGGCCCGCCAGGGCGAGTTCGTGCGCGGCGGCCAGGCCGGTGAAGCCGGCGCCGACCACGATCACGTCGGCGTCGTCGGCACCCGGGCCGGCACCGGGCACCGGGTCGGCGGCGTGCGGCCGGCCGCCGCGGCCGGCCGGGTCGGCGGCGGTCACCGGCCCAGCACTCCCGCCACGGCGGTGCGGAACCGCTCGGCGACCGCGTCGACGTCGGCCGGGGTGCTGCGCGCGGTCAGTCCGAAGTCGGCGCCCAGGTAGGTGTCGGTGAGCCCGACGGTCAGCGCCAGCGAGCGGGCCAGGACGTCGTCCGTCCTCGGCAGCGCGCCGGCCCGGTAGTCGTGCCGCGCCGTGTCGGGCGGCCGCCGGAACGGGCTCGGCCGGGCGTCGCCGGCCATCAGGGCGGTGAGTTCGGGCAGGCCGCCGTAGTAGTGCTTGGGCGAGTGGAGCAGCGTACGGGTGCCGAGTTCCTTGGCCACCGCGTCGGCGCTCGCCGCGTCGTCGAAGAGGTAGACCAGCAGGGTCGCGCAGTCGCCGTCGGCGTCGTGCAGCAGGCGCGGGCGCAGGCCGTCGCGGGCCGGGATCGCCGCGGCCAGCGCCCGGGCCAGCGTGCGGTTGTGGTCCAGGATGGCGTCCAGCCGGGCGAGTTGGGCGCGGACGACGGCCGCGGTGAAGGCGTTCATCCGCAGGTTGAGGCCGAAGAGCTGGTCCCCGTCGCCGGTCTCCTCCCCGTAGGGGAACCAGCCGTGGTGGTGGAAGGAGTAGGCGCGCTGGAAGAGGCGCTCGTCGGGGGTGAGCAGGAAGCCGCCGTCGCCGCCGGTGATCACCTTGAAGATGTTGGTGGAGAAGGCGCCGGCCTGGCCGAAGGTGCCGACCGGACGGCCCCGGTAGGTCGCCCCGCAGGCCTGGGCGGCGTCCTCCAGCAGGAACAGCCCGTGGTCGTCGGCGATCTGCCCGAGGGCGGCCAGGTCGCAGGGCGCGCCGAGCATGTGGATGGGCATGACGGCCTTGGTGCGCGGCGTGATCCGGGCCAGGACGTCGGCCGGGTCGAGGGTCAGCGACTCGTCGATCTCGGCGAACACCGGGGTGGCGCCCGCGAAGACGACGGCCGAGACGGAGGCGGCGTAGAGGTAGCCGGGGACGATGACCTCGTCGCCCGGGCCGATGCCGAGCGCGGCGAGCGCGGCCAGCAGGGCGGAGGTGCCGCTGTTGACGGCCAGGCAGTGCGGGCCGGCGAAGCGTGCGGACAGCTCCCGCTCCAGGCCCCGGACCTGGGCGTCCACGCCGGGTGGGCGGGAGTGGGCGTCGGAGGTGGCGAGCCAGGAGTCGACGACTTCGAGGAGGTTGCGGCGCTCCTCGGCGCCGAAGTACGCGTATCCGGGACCAGGCATGAGGCTCCTTGGTCGGGCGTCGGTCGGTGCTCGGTCGGTTCTCGCTCGGTGTTCGTTCGGTGCTCGGTGGGTGCTCGGTTCGGTACTCGGACGGATGTCGGGGAACGCCGGCCGGCGCGCTCCGGCTGGTGCGCGGGCGGTCCGGCCGGCGCGGGCGGCCGGGTGTCAGAAGACGACGGGGCAGAACGGCGCCGGATCGTGGCGGAACGCCGTGGCGGCGGCCCGGACCGCGCCCGGGCGCAGTTCGCGCACCAGGCCGGCCCGGGCGAGCTGCACCAGGGAGGTGCCGCCGAGGTGCAGCGCTCCCAGCTCCCGGGCGGTCAGTTCCAGGTCGGCCGCCGCGGTGGTGGGCCGGCACTCGCCGCCCTCGGGGCCGGTGCGCAGCCGGAACCGCCGCTCGTTCCACGGGCAGAGCGGGTCGGTGACGTCCAGGACGACGTCGACCTCGGCGGCGTAGCCGCGCTGCTCCAGCGCCCGGTCCACGTCCACCAGCCGCACGTGCAGCTGGTCGCGCAGGACGGGCGCCGCGCTGCGGGGGTCGGTGAGCAGGGCGAGCACCGGGTCGTCCACCGGCCGGTCGGCGACCACGCTGCCGGCCAGGTCGACGTCGAGCAGGGCGCGCCAGAGCGCCGCGCCGGAGGCGGGGTCGCGCGCGAACAGCTCGCGCACCGACACCTCGTAGCGCGGCACCGAGTGCTCCCAGGCCGCGGTCAGCCGGTAGAGGGCGTAGCCGGACGGCTCCCCCCGCTCCTCGACCACCAGGCAGAGCAGGCGTCCGCTCCCGCCGCGGTGGTCGGGCAGGTCCAGCACGGCCCGGGCGGCCCAGGCCGCGTCCCGGCGCAGCGTCCCGGGGCGTTCCCCGACGCACTGGGCGTAGACCGCGGCGATCGCGGCGGAGTGCTCCTCCGGCCCGCCGATCCGCACGGTCCGCTCGCCGCCGGCGGTGTCGCGCAGCTCCCGGGCGTGCCGGGGGATCCGGATCTGGGCGGCCTGGCTGGCGAGGCCGAACCCGAAGCGGCCGTAGATCCCGGCCTCGGTGGTGTTGAGGACCGCCACCGGCTCGGCGCCGCCCTCGTGCAGGGTGTGCAGGACGCGCAGCACCATGCCGCTCATCACCCCGCGCCGCCGGTGCTCGGGCGCGACGGTCACGTAGCCGAGGCCGGCCACCGCCCGGGGGCCGCCCGGCAGGGTCATTTCCAGCGAGTAGACGGCACAGGTTCCGCAGGTGCGGCCGCCGATGCGGGCGACCAGCGATCGTTTGGGTTCGAAGATCGACGCCGCCGAGGCGTGGTAGTCCGCGGTGTGCCCGTAGCCCCCGTACGCCAGTTCCACGACCGGAACGAGATCGTCCCAGGAATCGGCGGCGGACATCTCCGGGACGGCAGAGAATTCGGGCATGCCTATCACGCACTCCTCACACAAAGAAGATCTCCGGGAATTCAGATCATGACGGTCCGGCATATGAGACGGCGCGTTTCCCGAGACAGGTGGACCAGCACACCCGGGCGACGGTGACCTGATCACGTCAGAAGTCACAGGTATAGCACGATCGAACCACGCGGCGTCAAGAAGCCGGAACCGCACCACCGTTCACGGCTCCGGCACCGTGATCAGTATTCTCAACCGGAATTCCATTCCTCGCATTAAGCACTCTTGTGATCAATGGAAGATTCACTCAGACTCGCTGCGGTGGATGATCCCTGGTGCGCCAGCGATCCATTCTGATCCACCCCCCTGCCCGTTTGTGTGATCACAGCGAGGAGACAGGTATGTCCAACCCCAGGTTCATCGCCGGCAACACGCCCGTGGGCGACTGGCAGCAGCATGTCGAGGAGGACAACGGGACCGGCATCTACATCGACGTCGACACCTCCGCCGGCAACTTCAGCGAGACGCCGGTCTACACCGCGAACCTCTGCGGCCGCGACTCGATGTGGACGACCACCGGGGGGAACACCATCTACACCCCCACCTCGAAGGGCTTCCGGATCTACGTCCGCTGGCAGGACGGCCGTCCGCTGACGGTCGACTACGCGGTGAGCCACGGCTGGTACATCAGCTGGGTGGCCACCGAGGTCTGAGCCCCGCCCCGGTCCCGTTGAGGCCCTGAACCGCTCCCGGGCCGGCCCGTGCCGCATCTGCCGCGGCCGCGGGCCGGCCCGGTCGCGCCGGGCCCGCGCCCGTTCCCGGGCCCGCCCTGTTCCCGTCCCTCCTCCCGCCCTCCGTTCCCGCCCCTGTCCCCCGTCCTCGTTCAGCGACCAAGGGAGAGCCATGCGAGCCCCGACCGAGCGGCAGCTGGGCCAGTTCCGCGGCGACACCGTCCCCCACCACCCGGACGTCACCGCCTGGAGCCTCGTCGAGGCGGCGGCCGCCCGTACCCCCGACGCCGTCGCGGTCGAGCATCCCGGCGGAACCCTGACGTACCGCGGGCTGATGGCCCGGGTCGACGCCCTGGCCGGCCGGCTGGCCGACGCCGGGGTGCGCCGGGGCGGCTTCGTTCCGCTGGTGATGGCCGGCGGGCCCGAACTGCTGGTCGCCATGCTCGCCGTGCTGCGCTCCGCCGCCGTGTTCGTCCCGCTGGACGAGCAGTGGCCCGGCCCGCGCCTGCGCGCCATGGTCGACGCGTGCCGCCCCGCCGCGGTCCTGCTCTCCCCCGGCGCCGCCCCGGACGGCTGGTCCGCGCCGGCCATCGCCGTCGATCCGGTCTCCGGGCCCGCGCCGGCCCTCCCCGCACGGCCGGTGCCGGCGCCGCCCCGCCCGGACGAACTCGCCTACGGCTTCTACACCTCGGGCTCCACCGGCACGCCCAAGTGCGCCCTCAACCTGCACAGCGGCCTGGCGAACCGGCTGCTCGCCATGGGCCGCCGGTTCGGATCGACCCCGCGGAACGTGGTGCTGCAGAACAGCCGGCACACCTTCGACTCCTCGCTGTGGCAGCTGCTCTGGCCGCTCACCTGCGGCAGCCGGGTCGTCATCCCCCGCGCCCACGACATCCTCGACCTCACCGCCACCGTCGAGGTGATCGGGCGCCACCGCGTCACGATGACCGACTTCGTGCCCACCATCCTCACCGCCCTCGTCGAACTGCTCGACTCCCGGCCGGAGTTGGTGGACGGCCTGGCGAGCCTGCGGATGCTGCTGGTCGGCGGCGAGGAGATCGCCCCGCAGAGCGTGCGCGCCCTGCAGCGGCTCCTCCCTCAGCTGCGGGTGACCAACACCTACGGCCCGACCGAGGCCTCGATCGGCTCCGTCTTCCACGAGGTGTCCGCCGAGGACCCCGCCCCCGTGCCGATCGGCCGGCCGATCGACAACACCTGGGCGGTCGTGCTCGACGAACACGGGGAACCGGCCCGCACCGGGGAGGTCGGCGAGATCTGCATCGGCGGCGCCTGCCTGGGCACCGGCTACCTCGGCGACCCCGACCGCACCGCCCTCGCCTTCGTCGCGAACCCGTTCCCCGAACTGCCCGGGGAGCGGATGTACCGCACCGGCGACCTCGGCCACTACGGCGCCGACGGACTGCTCTACTTCGACGGCCGGCGCGACCAGCAGGTGAAGATCGGCGGCGTGCGGGTCGAGCTCTCCGAGATCGAGCACGCCGTCGCCTCGCACCCTGCCGTGCGCGAGGCCAAGGTGCTGGTCAGCGACCACGGCGGCGGCCAGCACCTGGCCGCGTTCTTCACCGTGCGGGGCGACCTGACGAAGCATCAGCTCAGGTCGCACGTCCGCGCGCTGCTGCCGGCGGAGCTGGTCCCGAAGCGGTTCGTCAGGCTCGACGCCGTCCCGGTGAACGGCAACGGGAAGACGGACCGCAGGGCCCTCGCGGAACTCCTGAAGTCCCCCTCGCCGACCGGGCCCGACGGCTGGACGGCCACCGGGAGCAGCACCGAACGCGCCCTCGCCGAACTGTGGAACGCCCTGCTGCCGGAACCCGTCACCAGCCCGGACGCCGACTTCTTCGACAGCGGGGGCGACTCGCTCCACGCCCAGCGGCTCGCCCTCGCGGTGTCGGCCCGCTTCGACACCCCGCTCTCGATCCGGGACATCGTCCACGCGCCGACCATCGCGCTCCAGGCCGCCGCGCTCGACGGCGGCCGTGCCCTGCCCGCCGCCCCGACCAACACCGCGACGCCCGCCACCGACCTGACGCTGCCCGCCGACATCCGGCCGGCCGGCACCCCGTCCGGGCCGCCGCGGCACGTGCTGCTCACCGGCGCGACCGGGTTCATCGGCGCCCAACTGCTGCACGACCTGCTGGAACGGACCGACGCGACCGTGCACTGCCTAGTCCGCGCCGACGGCCCGGAGGCGGCCCGCCGACGGGTGGTGGACGCCCTGCACCGGTACCGGCTGTGGTCCGACCGGACCGCCCACCGGATCCACGCCGTCCCCGGCGACCTGAGCGGTCCCGCGCTCGGCCTCGACCCGGCCGACCACCGCCGACTGGCCGAACAGGTGGACACCGTCGTGCACGCCGGGGCCATGGTCAACCTGGTGCGCGGCTACCGCGCCCACCGCCGCACCAATGTGACCGGCACCGTGGAACTGCTCCGGCTCGCCGCCACCGGCCGGCCGGCGATGGTGCACTTCGTCTCCACCCTCGCCGCCTGCCCGGCGGAGCCGGCCGGGGACACCCCGGTCCCGGAGCGCCCCGTCCCGGCCGGACGCACCCCGGACACCGGCTACGGGCAGTCCAAGTGGGCCGCCGAACAGCTGGTCCAGGCCGCCGCGGACCGCGGTCTGGCGGTCGCCGTGCACCGGCTCGGCGAGGTCATGCCGTCCACCCGCACCGGCATCCCCAACCCCGGCTCGCGGGTCGAGCTGCTCGTCCGGGCCTGCCTGCGGGTCGGCGCCTACTTCACCAGCGACCTGAGCACCGACTACACCCCCGTCGACCACGTCGGGCGGCTGCTGGTCGCCGCCGTCACCCACCGCCGGTCCGGCTACTTCCACCTGCTGCGCCCCGGGCCGCTGCCGCTCGACGACCTGCTCGGCGGCTTCGGATCGGCCTTCGGCCTGCGCAAGGTCGAGTACCAGGACTTCTGGCAGGCCGTCCACCGGGCCGCGGCCGCCGCACCCGACGACCGCCGGCTCGCGGGGGCGCTGGCGCTGCTGCCGGTGCCGACGACCCGCCCGGAGCGCTCACCGATGGCCTTCGAGGACGCCGCCGCCCGCTTCAGCACCACCCGGGCCGCCCGGCTCGCCGTCCTCGCCGACGCCCGGGCCCTCCCGTCCAACCCCGACGGCCTGCACCGCTACGTCGCCTACCACGCGGACCGCCGGGGCTGACCTCCCGGTGCGGGTCCGCGGCGGGCCTGGCACAGGGGCTCCCGGCGTGGGAAGCCGACCGGGCCGGCTTCCCACGCCGGGGACGGGCCCGCCGCTACCGCGCGGCGGCGCCGGTGAGCCGCTCCGCCACGGCCGTCGGCGACGGCATCGCCGCGATCTCGGCGGCGACCTCCCGCGCGGCCCGGCTCAGCGCGCCGTCGGTGAGCAGCCGGTCGAGCAGCTCCGGCCCGATCTCCCCGGCGCCCGCGCCGAGCCCGGCTCCGCGTTCGCGCACCGCGTCCGCGGTGATGAAGCGGTCGGACCCGTCCGGCAGCACCAGCTGCGGGATGCCCGCGTCCAGCGCGCTGAGCGCGGTGCTGCTGCCGCCGTGGTGGACGGCGGCCGCGCAGGTCCCCAGCAGCGCCCGCCACGGGACCCAGCCGTACGGGCGGACGTTGTCCGGCAGGGTGCCGAGCGCGCCGAGGTCGAGTTCGCCGGTCGCCAGCACGAACTCCGCGTCGACCTCGGCGGCCGCCGCGATCACCCGCTCCAGCCTGGTCAGGCCGTCGGTCTTGGGCGCGACGGTGCCCAGGGTCACCGCCACCCGCGGACGGTCGGCGGGCCCGGCCAGCCGGTCGGGCAGTGCGCCCTCGCCGTTGTAGGCGACGGGCCGCATCGAGCAGCCGTAGCGCTCCGGTCCGGCCATGCTCGGCGGCGCGAGGTCGACGGTGTCCGCCGGTTCGGGCAGCCGGTCGATCCCGTGCCGGGCGAAGGTGTCCGCCATCTCCGCGAGCATCAGCGCGCGCAGCTTCGGGGTGCGGACGAACCCCAGGTCGTGCTGGACCGCGGGCACGCCCAGCCGGGTCGCCGCGAGCAGCGCCACCGGGAACTGGTAGTCGTACACCACCAGGTCGGGCCGCCACCGCGCGGCGAGCTCGACCATGGCGTCGGCCACCGCGCTGTTGACGTGGGCGGCCAGCGGGACGAACGCCTCGCGGTCGGCCGAGTTGCTCTCGACCACCCGCCGCATCAGGTCGGGCCGCCGGGTGCGGCCGGCCTCCCGGATCTCCTTGCGCCAGTCGACCCCCGGCGCGACGGGCAGGTACGGCAGCCCGGATCCGGCGACCGGCTCGCCGCCGTCCATCGAGGCCACCGCGACCTCGTGGCCGAGCGCCCGCATCGCCCTGGCCAGCGGGACCAGCGGGAAGAGGTGGCCGATGCCGGGGGCGCCGGCGAACAGTACACGCATGAAGGAACCTCGGTGGTCGGGACGGGGGGTCAGGAGGCGGCCCGGTGCAGGGCGGCTTCCATGCCGTTCAGCACGGCGTTGCAGTCGCGCTGCAGGGTGGCGGCGTCGACGGCGCTCAGCAGGTAGACCCCGAGCCAGTTGCGCGATCCCGCGGACGGGTCGAAGGCGGGCACCGGCTGGCCGGCCGGCATGGCGAAGGCGGGGACGGCCTCGATGGTGCTGCCCGGGGACAGCAGGCTCTGCCAGTCCACGGCCTGCGGGTTCCAGACCGGCGTGCTCCGCCAGGGCACGCCCGCCGCGTCGGCCGGCACGACGGCCAGCGACGCGGCGGCCCTGACCCCGTCGGTGAGCATGGCCTCCGGATAGTCGACCCGCTCGCCGAGCAGCTGCCGGACCAGCATGCCGATCGGGTCGAGCCCGAAGACCTCCTCGACCTGCCGGGTCGTCAGCAGGCCGCCGAACCGGGCCGCGGTCTCGATGACCACCAGCTCGCCGTCCTTCATCAGCTTCAGCTCGGTGTGGGTGCCGCAGTTCTCCAGCCCGAGCGCGTCGACGGCCTGCCGCGAGACCTCCTCGATCCGGCGCTGCAGCGGCACCGCCATGACGGACGGCGAGGTGCTGGCCACCTCGACGAAGGACGGCACGGTGGGCAGCTTGGCGGTGATGGCCAGCGGGCGGTAGACGCCGTCCGCGACGATGCCCTCCACGCTCACGTAGTCGCCGTAGCCGGGCTCCTGGTACCAGCCCTCGGTGGAGCCCTGGGCGATCTCCTCGACCAGGCGGTCCCGGTCGGTGTCGGCGGCGTAGAGCTCGTTCATGCCGACCCGGCTGCCGGCCCGGAGCCCACGCTCGATCCCGGCCCACGCCGGGGCGGCGTCCGCGGGCCCGTTCAGCACGATCTGGGCGACCGAGCCGGCGCCCCAGGCGGGCTTCAGCAGCAGCGGGGGCGTGAAGTCGGCGAGCGCGGCGTCCAGGTCGACGAGGCTGTCGACCCGGCGGAACCCGGGTACCGGCACCCCGGCCTCGGCCCACGCCTCCCGCATCAGCCGCTTGTCCCGGGCCCGCAGGATGCCGGCGCCGGCCCCGGCCAGGTTGAGCCGGCTCGCGGCGTGCGCGACGGCCAGCACCGCGAACTCCGAGAGGGTCAGCACCGCGTCGGCCCCGATGGCCTTCGCGTGCTCCACGATCAGGTCGACCAGCTCGTCACCGCGCGGCGCGTCGGGCACCAGCTCGATGCCGGTACAGCTGGGCCGCCAGACGTCCTCCCCGGTGGTGGGCAGCGGCGCCAGCGCGAGGACGTGCAGTTCGCCGCAGGCGGCGATGCGCGGGAAGGCGTACTCCAGCGGGGCGCCGCCCTTGACGTAGACGTACAGAATCCGGTTCAACGTACTCTCTCCTGAGGGAAGTTCATTCGGCCCGGGGCATGCCGGGGCCGCCTCGCACGGACCCCTGGACAGGCGGGGCCCGTACGGTGCTCCGGCAGCGTCAGCCGGCGGTGTGGAAGGGGCGCAGCTGCAGCAGGCTGACCCGGTCGCCCTCGATCGCCCACTCGATGTCGACCGGGGCCGCGTAGGTCTCGTCGGGTGCGAAGTGCGACTGCAGCAGCCTGCTGATCAGGGCCAGCCGGCGGACCAGCTCCTTGGTCCCGGTGTCCAGGTCGCCGGTGGCGGTGCCGAGCGACAGCGTCCGGCTGCCGCCCTCCATGGTGTTGCACAGGTACTGGAGCGGGGCGCCCCGGCCGGAGACCACGTCGGTCACCGAGCGCGGCGAGATGTTGAGGTAGACGTTGCGGAAGTCCTGCGGGCTCAGCGGGTTGCAGGTGACCAGGACGCCGCCGACGGTGGCGCCGACCTGCTCCTGGACGATCACGCCCATCCGGCAGTGGTCCAGGGGGATGCCCGCCTGGCGCCGCAGCAGCACCGCGCGCGGCGAGAAGAGCGAGGCCCACACCTCCCGGACCGCGTCCAGGACCGCCTCCGTGCCGCTGACCTGGGCCACCGATTCGTAGAGTCCGGCGGCGGAGAAGCCGGGCAGGTCCTCGGCGTTGGAGGAGCTGCGGACGACCTGGACGGCGCTGCCGTACAGGTGCCGGTCGAGGGCCCGGTCGATCTCGGCGCGGACCGGCTCGGGCAGCGGGGTGCCGCGGACCAGCCGCTGCACGTCGAGGCAGAGCTCCTCGATCCGCGACGTCCCCTCCTCCTGCCCGGCCGCTCCACCGCGCGGGGCGCCCTCGCCGAGGGCGGAGTCCAGCCGCTCGACGGCGTCCCGGAGCTCCGGCGAGGAGTCGAGGAAGCGCTGCTGGAGCGAGAACGGCAGCACGATCCCGCGCGGCACCTCGGCGTGCTCCTTCACCAGCAGCCGCGCGGCGGCGTCCAGTTCGGTGCCGTCCGCGTCCTCCGGGAGGCCGAGCTGCCGGGCCAGGTAGCGCAGCAGGTCGGCCCGGGGCGGCCGGGGCACCTGGTAGAAGCCGAGCCAGCGGGGCGAGCCGTGCTGCAGCAGGTGGGTGAGTTCGCCGAGGTTGGCGGCCTTGGTGCCGAACCGGACGTGGTCGCCCTCGCGCAGTTCGAACAGCGGGGTGACCGGCGTGGGCGCGAGGTCGGGCCGGTCCACGGTGATCCGGTCGGTGGGCGGGGCCGGTCGCGCTCCCCGGTCGGTGGGCGGCTCGGCCGCTTCGAGCAGGAGGTCCTCGCCGCCGACGTCGACCCGGTAGCGCACCCACCGGCCGGCCAGCCCGGCGCGCTCGATCCGCTCGACGGCGCCGATGCGGACGGCGTTGGGGATCCGCCAGCCGGCGGCCATCACGTTGATGTGGGAGAGCGGCGTGGTGTGCTCGGTGTGGATGATGCCGGACACCCGGGGAATGTCCTCGGGCACCCGGGGCATCACCACGATGTCGTGCCACTCCAGCGGCTCGGGGTCGGCCCGGTACTCCTCCTCCGAGCGGAACACCCGCAGCCGGCCGTGGGCCGTCCCGGCGGCCAGCGGCACGAACGAGGCCGCGGAGTAGAGCTCGTGGGACAGGACGCGCGGTATCTCCGACTCCGGGATGCCGGCGAGGTAGCCCTCCTGGCGGTGGCCGGCCGGCTTGAGCACCAACCGCAGCGACGGGTCGACGTGCTCGCGCACCCGGTGGTAGAAGAAGCGCAGCATCTCCTGGTCCATGGTGTCGACGTCGACGGTTTCCAGGGACAGGAAGGTGTCGGCCCCGTGGCCGTTCTCCGCGGTGCGGGTGTGGCGGGCGAGGGTGCCGAGATAGAAACGGCGGTCGGGATTCCGGTATACCTCGTCGTTGAACGAATCGAGCCGACCCGCCAGTTCCTCGATCGACATGCCGAGGATCTCGCAGGCGATGTAGCGGACGTGGAGGGTGCCGTCGGCACTGTCGATGAAGTGGAGCACCGACTCGTCGCGGTCGAGCACGATCTTCACATAGGGATAGCCCCCGACCTGGCCGGCGAGCTCGGAGAACTCCTCGAGGGTGAGCTTTTCGCCGGGGAGGCGGGGCCGCGTGGTCGCGTCGTTGCGATCCGAACGGGACATGCGCACAGTTCAGCCATTCGTCATCATGTACACGATCAGTACACGTGGTGCAGAGGGGTTACGACTAACTCCATCCACACTGCCATTCGATATGAACATTTGACGAATGATCATGTGACATCAGGCCAACTTGAAACGATCAGGCCATAAGGATCTCGTCAGGGAATAAATCACTGCCCCACATCGATCCGAGATCGCCTGAGGTCGTACAGGAATCAACACTTCCGGAAATCCCCGATCACCGATCACGCGCCGGTCCGCCCCCTGTCGGGGGCGCCCGCCGGAGCGCGCGCCGGCGGCACGGTGCCGCTGGCATAGTGCGGCGGCACGGTCCGCCACCGGAGGGCCGCCCCGGCGCGCAAATCCCTTGAAAAACAAGGGAGTTGACCTTCCATTGGCGGTACTGTGGAGTGAGCATGACGCTCTGGCCGGCGTCGCGCCCCGGACCGGGGGCCGGTCGGCCGTGGCTGCCATCGGCGCAAAGGGGGAGCATCCTGATGGCATACGCGAAGGGTTACGACGTCTCCGACTTCCAGTCGGGCATCCCGGGGGACGCGGAGTTCGTCTTCATCAAGGCCACCGAGGGCGGACGCACCGGCCAGTCCGGTTACGCCGACAAGCTCGCCGACGCCCGGCGCCGGGGCCTGGTGGTCGGGCACTACCACTTCCTGCACGCGGAGAACCCGGTCGACGGCGAGGTGGAGCACTTCTGCCGGGTCGTCGGACGGATCCCGCCGGGCGAACTGCTGGTGCTGGACTTCGAGCCGTACGGGCAGTCGGTCGGCGACGGGGCCGCGACCGAGGCGAAGAACCGGTGGCTGGCGGCGGTCAAGCAGCGCTACCCGGACCACCTGGTCGGGCTCTACACCAACCGCGACTACTGGTTCCGCACCGACGACAACGCCGGCGACTTCCTGTGGATCGCGGACTACGTGGCCGCGGGTGCGCCACGCGTCCAGGCGCCCTGGCACTTCCACCAGTACAGCGACGACCCGCTCGACGTGGACGTGTACAACGGCTCGCTGGACGAGCTGCGGGCGTGGGCCGGCGCCGCCCAGGCCCCCGAGTCGCCCGCGCCGGCGCCGGACCCCGTGCCACCGGTGCCCGACTGGCCGGGGCTGCAGCTGGTGGACCGCGCCCAGTGGGGCGCGCGCCGCTGGCGCGAGCCCAACGGTTCGATCCCGTACGCCGGGCCGCGCGCCGGGGTGAAGGTGCACTACCTCGGCACCGCGTACACCTTCGACACCCACGACACCTGCCCGGCCTACGTACGGCGCCTCCAGGCCTCGCACATGGACGACGACCGCTGGTCCGACATCGGCTACAGCTTCGTGGTCTGCGAGCACGGCCACGTCTTCGAGGGCCGCGGCCTGAACCGGCGCAACAGCGCGAACGGCGACGTCCCGCTCAACGAGGCGCACTACGCGGTGTGCGGACTGGTCGGCTCCTCCGGGTCGACCGAGCCGACCCCGGAGATGCTCAACGGGCTGCGGGACGCGATCGAGTACTGCATGCGGCAGGGCCCGGCCGGCCCCGAGATCAAGGGGCACCAGGACGGCTACTCGACCGACTGCCCCGGCCCGGCGCTGTACGCCTGGGTGACGTCGGGTGCGCCGCGCCCGTCCGGACCGGTGCCCGATCCGCCGTCCCAGGAGCCCGCGCCGCAACCGGACCCGACCCCGGCCCGGTACCAGAACAGCGTCGGCGGCCTGCCCTACGGCTACGGCGCGCACGGGCCGCAGGTCACCGCCGTCGGCGAGGCCCTGGTGGCGGCGGGCTTCGGCTCGCACTACAGCGAGGGCCCCGGCCCGGACTGGACCGACGCCGACACCCTCAACTACGCCGACTACCAGCGCAGTCTGGGCTACTCCGGCGGGGACGCCGACGGCGTGCCCGGCGAGGCCTCGCTGCGCCGGCTGCTCGGCGGGGCCGTCCCGCTGGCCGAGGTGTCCAGGTCGAACGTGGTCGAGGCGGCCCGCCGGGACCCGGACGCGCCCCAGGGCGCCACCACCCACGCGGACGACGCGTACACGGTGGAGCTGGCCCTGGTCGCCGAGGGGCTGCTCGACCGGCGTTGGCTCGACGGCTCGTTCGGCACCCAGACCGTCGACGCCTACTCCGCCCTGCAGCGCAGGTACGGGTACAGCGGGCAGCAGGCGGACGGCATACCCGGCAGCAGCTCGCTGACCCGGCTCGGCCGGGAGCACGGCTTCACGGTCGTCGACTGACGTCCGCCGAGGAGGACCATGTACCAACTCGCCCTGTCCCTGTGGCGCACCTGTGTGCCCTACGTCGTCGCCTTCCTCGTGGTGCAGGCCGCGCGGCTCGGCGTCCGCCTGGACGACGCCTCCGTCACCTCCGCCCTGGTCACCGGCTTCGGTACGGCCTACTACGCGGCGTTCCGGTTCCTGGAGCACCGGTTCGGCGCGAACTGGGGCTGGTTCCTGGGGGCCGCCCGGCCGCCGTCCTACCAGCCGCCGACTCCGACGCCGACCCCGACCCCGGCGGCGGTCACCCCGCCGACCGCGTCGGCGCCCGCGCCCACTCCTACGCCCGTTCCTGCTCCCGCTCCCGCCGCGCCCGCCCCCGAGCCGGCGCCCCCCGCCGCACCGACGCCGACGCCGAAGCCGGAACCGGCGGAGCCCACGACGGCCCGCCCCGACTACCGGAACCTGCCCGAAGGCGGCTGACCGCCCGCCCGGCACCGACCGGGGGTTACGGAGTTCCCGCTTCCGCAGCCCCCACATAATAAGCACAGTAATACAATTGGCTTTTCAAGTTCGGGTCTTGACGAATAGTCCCCCGAATCTGAGACTGAGCCTGCCACCAATGCATCGGGGCCACGCGGCCCGCCCGCGATCCGAATCGCTTTCTCCCGGTCTCTTGATGCACGAAGTGAACGGAGGGGGAATTTGCCGACGACACCGACCTATCCGGGCGTCTACATCGAAGAGCTTCCCAGCGGCGTCCGTACCATCACCGCGGTGAGCACCTCGGTGACCGCCTTCGTCGGGGCCACCCGGCGCGGTCCGCTCGACCAGCCCGTCACCATCACCAGCTTCGCGGACTTCGAGCGCCGGTTCGGCGGGCTCGCGAGCCAGAGCCCGGTCAGCTACGCCGTCCAGCAGTTCTTCCTCAACGGCGGCTCGATCGCCGTGGTGGTCCGGGTCGCGGCGGCCGGCACCGGCGCCGCCGCGGGCGTCACGCTCGCCTCCACCCAGACCTCCACCGCCACCCCGGCCCTGGAGGTCACCGCCGTCGAGCCGGGCCTCTGGGGCGCCTCGCTGCGGGTCGCCGTGGACTACCGGACGCCCACCCCGGCCGAGACCTTCAACCTCCAGGTCTTCGACACCTCGGGCGCCGTCCGGGAGTCCTTCACGGACCTGTCGGTGCGGGAGGCCAGCCCCCGGTTCGCCGAGACGGTGGTGAACGGCGGCTCGGCGGTCGTCCGGGTGAAGGTCCTGGCGGAGAGCCGGCCGGACCCGGTGGGCACCGTCTCCAAGCCGTTCGCGGCCACGCTGCCGGACCTCACCCACGAGGTCCAGGTCAAGATCGGCGACGTCGCGCGGACCGTCAGGATCCACGACCCGGCGGCGGACGGCCCCGCCCCGACCACCGTCGCCGAACTCGCCCTGCTGCTGGAGCGCAAGCTGCGCGCCCTGCCCGACGCCCCGGGCCGGCGGGCCTTCGCGGGCACCCGGGTCAGCGTGTTCGGCCGGCAGCTCCAGGTCGTCGCCGGCTCCACCGACCCGGCCGACGTGGTGCGCTTCCTCGGCGAGGCCGCCAACAACCTCGGGCTGGAGGGCTCGGTCAACCCGCCGGTCCTCGCGCTCGCCGGCGGCCAGGACGGCGGAGCCCCCGGCCTGACCGACCTGATCGGCAGCGAGGCGGCCAAGACCGGCATCCAGGCCCTGCGGGACGTCCAGGACGTCAACCTGCTGGTGCTGCCGGAACTGGCCGGCTACGCCGACGTCGACGACGCCGTCACGGTCGTCTCGGCCGCCCAGGCGCTCTGTGCGGAGAAGCGGATGTTCCTGATCGTCGACTCGCCGCAGGCGTGGACGACGCTGGACGCCGCCCGGGCGGGCCTGTCCGCCTTCGACTCCGTGCGCGGCGACCACTCGGCGCTGTACTTCCCGCACCTGGAGCTGGTCGACCCGCTCACCGGGCGGCTGCGCAGCTTCCCGCCGTCCGGCACCGTCGCCGGCGTGATGGCGCGCACCGACGCCCAGCGGGGCGTGTGGAAGGCGCCGGCCGGCACCGAGGCCGGCCTGCCCGGGGTGCGCGCGCTGACCGTCCCGCTGACGGACCGGGAGAACGGCCTGCTGAACCCGCTCGCGGTGAACTGCCTGCGGACCTTCCCGGTGGTGGGCCCGGTGGTGTGGGGCGCCCGGACGATGGCCGGCGCCGACGTGCTCGGCTCGCAGTGGAAGTACGTCCCGGTGCGGCGCCTGGCGCTGATGCTGGAGGAGAGCCTCTACCGCGGCACCAAGTGGGTCGTGTTCGAGCCCAACGACGAGCGGCTCTGGGCCCAGATCCGGCTGAACGTGGGCGCGTTCCTGCACTCGCTCTTCCTGCAGGGCGCGTTCCAGGGAACGTCCGCGCGCTCGGCCTATTTCGTCAAGTGCGACCGGGACACCACCACCCAGGACGACGTCAATCGCGGAGTGGTGAACGTCGTGGTCGGATTCGCGCCGCTGAAACCCGCGGAATTCGTGATCGTCAAGATCGAGCAGCTCGCCGGACAGTTCGAGGTTTAGGATCTCCATGGTCGAGTTCACCGTCAATCCGCACCGGTTCGATCCGTACAAGAACTTCAAGTTCCTGGTGGTCTGGGACGGCCGGGTCGTCGCCGGGGTCAGCAAGATCAGCCCGCTCAAGCGCACCACCGAGGTGGTGAAGCACCGCAGCGGGGGCGATCCGAGCGCGCCGCGCAAGTCGCCGGGCCGCACCGACTTCGAGGCGGTCACCCTGGAGCGCGGGGTCACCCACGACCCGGAGTTCGACCGCTGGGCCAACAAGGTCTGGATGGTCGGCGCGGGCCGCGGGGCGGAGGTCTCGCTCCGGGACTTCCGCAAGGACCTGGTGATCCAGGTGCTCAACGAGGCCGGCCAGGTGGCCGTCGCCCACAAGCTGTACCGCGCCTGGCCCAGCGAGTACCAGGTGCTCGGCGAACTGGACGCCAACGCCAACGCGGTGGCGATCCAGAGCCTCAAGCTGGAAGTGGAGGGCTGGGAGCGGGACGAGGAGACGCCCGAACCGGAAGAGCCGTCGTTCCAGCAGCCGGCCTGAGCGGCCGGCCGATGGAAAGCGCCGGGCAGGCCGCCCTGTTGGCCACCTGGGAGGCCGGGCTGGCGGCCGGCCGCACCGGGCGGGCCCTGCTGCTGCACACCGTCGCCCGCCCGGGCGCCGGGACGGCGGAGCTGCTGTCCGTGCCGGTCGGCGAGCGGGACGCCGAACTGTTCGGCCTGCGCGCCGAGTTGTTCGGCGAACAGCTCGACGTGCGGGTCGGCTGCCCGGACTGCGCGGAGGAGATGGAATTCGCCTTCGCCGCCCGGGAGTTGATCGGCACCGCACGCCCGGAGCCCGGGCCGCTGCGGGTGGAGCTGGACGGCTGGCGGGTCGGCTTCCGGCTGCCCACCCCAGGGGACCTGGCCGCCGCCGAACAGGCCCCTGCGGGCCTGGCCAGGGACGTGCTGCTGGAGCGGTGCGTGCTGACCGCCGAGCACGACGGGGAGCCGGTGGCCGCCCGGCGGCTCCCCGAACCGGTCCAGCGGCGGATGGCCGAGGCCGCGGCCGCCGCCGACCCCTGCGCCGACGTCCGGCTGAACCTCAGCTGCCCCGAGTGCGGCCGGGCCGCCCACGCCGAGCTGGACATCGCCTCCTACCTCTGGGAGGAGCTGGACGACTGGGCCCGGGCCACCCTGCTCGACGTCCACCTGCTGGCCACCGCCTACGGCTGGAGCGAGACGGAGATCCTGGCGCTCAGCCCGCTGCGGCGCCGCTACTACCTGGAGCTGTGTGCAGATGGCTGACCACTTCGACCGCCTGGTGGCGAAGGGCGACCCGGACCGAGCCGGGTCCGGGGTGCGCGTGCGCCCGCGCCTGCCGGGGCCGTTCGAACGGATCGACGCGCTCGGACCGGCCCGGCCGGCCCCCGGCGACGAACCGGCCGTACCGGACCGGGCGGGCGGGCCGCCGGATCCCGCTCCGCTCCCCCGGCCCGCGGCGGCGCCGCGACCGGCGGCGGCCGAGGCGGCGCCCCCGTCGGCGGTCCGCGACGGCCGGCCCGCCGCCGCACCCGTCATCCCTCCGCTGCCGCGCACGCCCCTGCTGGTCGCGCCGCCGACCGTCCGCGCCGGCACGCCGGCCGTCGACCCGCTGGGGCGGGCGGCGGCCGCCCGCCCGGCAGCCGTACCGGCCGTCGCCGCGGCGCCCGTCACCGCACCGCCCCGGACCGCCGCGGCCGGGGCACCGCCCCTACCGGCACGGCCCGCCACCACTCCGGCGGCCGGACGGCGGGCCGCCGCGGCGACCGCCCCGGGGCACGCTCCCGGGGCCGGGGCCCGCGGCCGGCAGCGGCCGGTCGAACGGGTGGTCCGGGTCCAGATCGGACGGGTCGAGGTCAGGGCCGCCGAGCGCACCCCGGTCGGACCGCGCCGCACGGCCGCGGCCCGCCCGGCCCCGGCCCTCGACCTGGACGGGTACCTCAACCGGGAGCCGTCATGACCGGGCGGGTGGGCACGTGAGCGAGCGGAGCGAGCGAACCATCGAGAGGTGCGCGTGGGCGAATGCCCTCGCCGAGCGCAGCGAGGCGGGCGCATGAGCGAGCGGAGCGAGCGAACCATCGACAGGTGCGCGCGGGCGGACGCCCCCGCCGGCCCCGGCGAGGCGGTCGCATGAGCAACCACCTCGCGATCGCGACCGTGAGCGAGGCGCTGCGGCTGCTCATCAGCCGCTCGCTCTCGCCCGACATCCCGTTCGCCGTCGAGGTCGGCGCCCGCAAGCCGCCGACCGAGCCGCCGACCGACCCGGCCATCACCGTCTTCCTCTACCAGGTCACGCCCAACGCGGCGCTGCGCAACCGCGACGCGCCCACCCGCGCCGCGGACGGCACCGTGCTGGCCCGGCCGACCACCGCCCTCGACCTGCACTACCTGATCAGCTGCTACGGCGAGGAGTCCCAGCTGGTCGGCCAGCGGCTGCTCGGCTGCGTGATCCGGGCGCTGACCGAACAGCCCATGCTCTCCCGGCAGTTGATCGAGGAGGCGGCCGCCCAGCCGTACCTGGTCGGGGCGGACCTGGCCGCCTCGCCGCAACGGGTGCGCTTCACGCCGACGGTGATGGACGTCGACGAGATGTCCAAGCTGTGGAGCACACTGCTCCAGACGCCGTACGCGCTGTCCGTGCTCTACCAGGCCACCGCCGTCCTGGTGGAGGGCCGGGTCGATCCGGTGGCCGGCAAGCCGGTGCTGCGCCGCAGCGTGCACGCCCTGCCGTCCCGCGGGCCGGTCGTCGACCGGGTGCGCTCCCGGCCCGCCGGGTCCCGGGGCGCCCCCGAGGAAGGGCCGGTGACCAAGGACCGGGAGCTGGTGGTGGACGGCTCCGGGCTGCGGGCGGACCTGGTGGTGGCCCGGCTGGGCGAGCGGCGGGTGACGGTCGACCCGGCCGGCGTCCGGGACGACCGCCTGGTGGTCGCCGTACCGGCGGACCTGCCGCCCGGCGTGCACCGGGTGCAGGTGCTGCACGGACTGGCGCTGGACGGCCGCCCCGCCGCCGAGCACCTCGCCGTGGAGTCCAACGCCCAGACCTTCGCCCGGCAGCCGCGGATCGTCGCGCCGATCGGCACCGCGGACCGCCACGACGGACCGGCCGGCGTCTCGGCCCGGCTGGACGTCCGGCTGGACCTGCCGCTCCGGGACGACCAGCAGGTCCTGCTGCTGCTGGACGAGCTGCACCCGCCCGCCGGGCGGCCCGGGGCGAGCCACCAGTTCCGCGCACCCGCGCCGCCGCGGCCTCGCACCGACCCGTTCGAGGTGCGGGTGCCGGTCGTCGGCGTACGCCCGACGGCGTACCTGGCCCGGGTCCAGGTGGACGGCGTGCCGAGCGAGTTGACGGTGTCCGACGACGGGTCCTTCACCGGTCCCGTCGTGGACCTGACGCACTGACCGCAGGACGGGGGGAGAGGGATGAGCACGCGCCGGAGGCAGGGCCGCGAGGGCCCGGCGGACGAGCCGCACCGGCGGTCGCTGTCGGCCGCGGTCGCCGCCGTGCTCGAACGGGTCGACGCGCACGCGGCCGGGCGCACCGACCCGCCGCCGTCGGGCGGGGCCGCGCCGTCGGGCGGGCCGGAGTCGTCGGGCGGGGCCGCGCCGTCCGGTGAGCCGGGGTCGTCCGGTGGGGCCGCGCCCTCGGGTGGGCCCGCGCCGTCCGCTTCCGCCGGCCGCCGGGGCGGGCGCCGGCAGCCCGCCACCGCCCTGGACGCGCTCACCGCCTCCTTCGGGCTCACCCCGTTCGAGCGCGACGTCCTCGTCCTGGCCGCCGCCCCCGCCATCGACCCCACCGCAGCCGCCCGGTGCGCCGCCGCGGGCGGCGACCCCGCGCGCGCGTACCCGACCTTCTCGCTCGCCCTCGCCGCCCTGGACCAGCCGCACTGGAGCGCGCTCACCCCGGTGGGCCCGCTGCGCCGCTTCCGGCTGGTCGAGCTGGACGACGAGACCGCGCTCACCGCCTCCCGGCTGCGGATCGACGAACGGGTGCTGCACTACCTGGTCGGCGTGCCGTACCTGGACGTACGGCTGCACGGCCTGCTCACCCGGCTCGGGCCGCCCGGCGAGCTGCCCGACCCGCACGAGCGGTGCGCGGCCGAGCTGGCCCGTGGCTGGACCGCTGCCGGGCTGACCGGCCCGCCGCACACCGAGCTGACCGGCGCCGACCGCCGCACCCGCTGGGAGATCGCCGCCGCGGCGGCCCACCGCTCCGGGCTGGGCCTCTACGCCGCGCACCGCGAGGACCTGCCCACCGAACCCGCCGAACGCGAGCAACTCGCCCGGCTCTGGCAGCGGGAGGCGATCCTGATCCCCGCCGCGCTGCTGGTGGAGGGCGGGGAGCCGGGCCGGGAGCGCCCGCAGGCCCCGAACGGCACCGAGGCCTTCCTCGCGAGCCTGGCGGTGCCGCTGGTCGTGTCCGGCGACGAGCTCCCGCCGGCCGGGGCCTCCGACCGCGCCCGGCTGACCGTGCCCCCGCTCGGCCCCGAGGAGCAGCTGGCGATCTGGGCCACCGAGCTGGACGGCGCGCCGGGCGTCACCGACGGCGGACTCCGCGCGCTGGCCGCGCAGTTCTCGCTGCCCGGCCACGTCATCCGGGCCGCCGCGGCGACCGCCCGGCGGGCGGCCGAGGACGGCCGGGACATCAGCCCGCTGGCGTGGCAGGCCGGGCTGGTGGAGGCCCGGATGTCCCTGGACGAGCTGGGCCGGCGGGTCGAGCCGCGCGCCGACTGGGACGACCTGGTGCTGGAGGAGCGCCAGCGGGCGACGCTGCGCGAGATCGTCGCCCACGTCCGCCGGCGCGGCACGGTCTACCAGGAGTGGGGATTCGAGTCGGTGCTGCGCCGCGGGCTCGGCGTCACCGCGCTGTTCGCCGGCGGATCGGGCACCGGGAAGACGCTGGCGGCCGAGGTCGTCGCCGGGCAGCTCGGCGTGGACCTGTTCGTCATCGACCTCTCCCAGGTCGTCAGCAAGTACATCGGCGAGACCGAGAAGAACCTCCGCCGGGTCTTCGACGCGGCCGAACGCGGCGGTGCGCTGCTGCTGTTCGACGAGGCCGACGCGCTGTTCGGCAAGCGCAGTGAGATCAAGGACAGCCACGACCGCTACGCCAACCTGGAGGTCAGCTACCTGTTGATGCGGATGGAGGCCTACCGGGGCCTGGCCGTGCTCACCACCAACATGAAGAAGGCCCTGGACCCGGCGTTCATGCGGCGGATCAGGTTCGTGGTCGACTTCCCGTTCCCCGGGGTGCCGGAGCGCGCCGAGATCTGGCGGCGGGTCATCCCCGAACGGACTCCCAGCGAGGGCCTCGACCCGGAGCGGCTCGCCCAGCTCACCGTGGCCGGCGGCTCCATCCGCAACATCGCGCTGTCCGCCGCCTTCCAGGCCGCCGACGAGGGCTGCCCGATGCAGATGCGGCACCTGCTGGCGGCCGCGCGCACCGAGTACCTGAAGCTGGAGCGCTCGCTGACGCCCTCGGAGGTCGGCGGATGGATCTGACCGTGGGGCCCGGGACGGGGCCCGGGGGTGCCGGACAGGCGGGTACCGGGCGTGGGAGCGCCGGACGGCAGGACCTCGCGCACGGGAGGGCCGGGCGGATCGAGGTGGAGATCGGCGAGCTGGTCCTCGACGGCTTCGCGCGCATCGACCACGACCGGCTGACGGCGGCGTTCCGGAGCGAACTGACCCGCCTGGTCGAGGTGCGCGGCGTGCCGCTCGCGGCCGGCGGCGACCGCGTCCTGGACCTGCTCTCCGGGCTGCCGCCGCTGCCGGCGGGCACCTCGCCGCAGCGGCTCGGCGAGGCCCTCGCCCGCGCCGTGCACGCCGGGCTGTCCGGCGGTGGCCGACGGCCGGAGCGGGGGCGGACATGACGCGGGTCACCACCGCTGCGAAGGATTCCGCGCCGGACGGCAAGCAGGGCGCGGCCCGGCGCAGGACGCGGACGCCGAAGGCCCGTACGCCCGAACCGAAGGAGATCGTCTCCGGCGCCGGCCAGCCGCTCGACCCGGGCGTGCGCCGGGAGCTGGAGGCCCGGCTCGGCCACGACCTCAGCCGGGTCCGGGTGCACACCGACCGGGACTCCGCCGCACTCACCGAGCTGATCGGCGCGGACGCCGTCGCCGTCGGCCCGGACCTCTTCTTCGGCGAGGGCAAGTACCGCCCGGCCGCCGAGGACGGCCGTCGGCTGCTCACCCACGAGCTGCTGCACACCGTCCAGGCCCCGAACCCGCTCGGCGCGCTGCGGGCCGGCCGCGACCTGGGCGCGGTCAGCCTGCCGCAGGACGCCGTCGAACGGGAGGCGGAGCTCGGCGCGCGCGACGGCGGGCCGGCGGCGGCGACACCGGGCGCCACGCCGGGCTGGCTCCGCTACGCGACCGTGGACGCCGACCGGTTCCGCACCGAGCGGCTCGACCCGGCCACGCTGGTCGACCGGCTGGCGGCCGGAATCCTGCGCTCGCTGCGCGGCGACCCGACCGACTCCTCCGGCCGGGTCCGTCTGCAACTCGCCCGTTTCGCCCCCGAGTTGCAGGCCTCCGTGCTCGATCGGCTGGCACTCCGGATGCCATCCTCGGACTACACCCGGGTGCTGGAGCTGGTCGAGGCCGCCGAGCACCGCCTCTCCGAGGTGGACGGCGCGCTGACGCCCGAGCCGGTCACCGGAGCCGCCGAGCGGACGGACCAGGAGCGCGAGGAGAGCGACGACCCGGAGCAGCGGCAGGACCGGCAGCCGGAGCAGGGCGCGGAACAGGGCGCGGAGCAGGAGCCGGAACAGGAGGCGGAGCGGCCGGACGGCCGGAAGCGGCGACGCAAGCACCGCAAGGGCGAGGACGAGCGGGCGGGCACCGGGGAGCGGCCGGAGGAGCAGGCGCCGGCCGCGGAGGGCGAGGCCGACCAGGCTCCGCAGGGCGCCGCGCAGTCGGCGGGGCAGCCCGCCACCGGCCCGGCCGAGCCCACGGCCGGGCCGGAGGCGGCCGTACCGGAGGCAGCCGCGGCGGAGGCGCCTGCCGCGGTGGAGGAGGCCGTCCCCGTCACCGGCGCGCCCGAAGCCGGGCAGCCGGACGCCGCCGCCCAGCCGTCGGCCGGTACGAAGCCGCAGGAGCCGGACGCCGCACCACCGCCACAGCCCGCGCCGGTCGAACCCGATCGCCTGGACGCGGTCGCGCAGGCCCCGGACAGCCCGCTCACCCGGCACGGCCTGCTGGAGGACGACCACCGGCAGGGCGAAACCCCGGACCAGGAAAGGCCGTTGGGTCTGGAGTCCGGCGCCGAGGCCGAGGTCCAGGACACCCCCGGCGCGGACCAGGAGCGGCCGCCGCAGCCGTCCGCCGCCGATCAGGAGCTGGCGCCCGGGGACTTCCTGCCCGCCGCTGACCTCGACGTGTCCGCCGTCCCGACCGTCGACCGGATGCCGCCCTCGGCGGACGGCGCACCCGCCGCGAACGCCGAGGCGCCGGCGTTCCCCGAGCCGCCCGCGACCAAAGCCGAGCAGGTCCAGGAGGAGCGGGAGAGCCGGCCGGAGGCCGACGAGGAGCCGGCCGCGCCGCCGCAGCCGGCCCGGCCCGAGGCTCCCCCGGCTCCTGCCGCGGACGCCGCTGAGGCCGCTGAGGCCGAGGACCGCAGCAGCCGCGACCTCCAGCCGGAGCGCCCGGTCGAGCAGGAGGTCGGCCCCGACCCGGCCCACGGCCAGGCCCGGGGCGCGGAGCCCGCAGAACCCGCGGCAGCCGCCGAACCCGTCGCTCCGTCCCCGCAGCCCGAGCAGCCCGAGCAGCCGGAACAGCGGGACCAGGAAGCACCCGCCGTGCCGGCCCGGGCGACCGAGCCCGCGGCCGGACCCGAGCCGGACGTCCCCGGGCCCACCGCCGCCCGCACCGGGGCCGGCCCGGTCGGCGGCGAGGGCCCGGGCGGCCCGGCCGACGTCCCGGACAGCCCGCTCGGGGCCGAGCCCGACGCGGCGCCGTCCGGCGCCGCCGCCCCCGGTCCGGCGGCCGAGCAGGCCGACGCGCCCGCCGGGCTCACCGCCCAGCCCGCCCCGGACGCCTCCCTGGAGGCCGGCGGCGGCGCCTGCGCGGGCCCGCAGCAGCCCACCACCGAGGCGGAGCCGGACGGAGCGGGCGGTGGAGGCTGCGCCGCGGGCGGCGGCGGTGGCGCGGCCGGCGCCCCCGCCGAGCGGCAGGAGCAGCCGGCCCCGCCCGACGTCTCCGGCCAGGACCCGCAGAGCGCGCTCGCCACCGCCGCGAGCCTGCCGCCCGATCAGATGGCCGCGACCCTGGACGGCGTGGACGGTTCGGTGGACCGTACGGTCGGTGAGCAGCACGCCCGGTTGCAGGCCGCCCCGCCGACCACCCGGCGCCCGTCCGGCGCACCGCGGACCCGGTCCGGCCCGCCCGAGGCCGCGCCGCCCGCCGAGGCGGTGACGGAGCGGCTGGAGCGGGTCGGTCCGCAGGGCGCGGACGGTGAGCAGCGGAAGGCCGAGGAGAAGAAGGTCGAGGGCGGCAACCCCGGTGACCGGGTCGCCCCGCCGCACGTCGCCGACGACCCGGGCAACCAGGTGTCGGCGCAGGAGGTGCAGCAGGCCCAGGTCGCGGTCGACGGCGTGCCCTCGACCGACCCGGCGCTGAACACCACCGTCGGCCCGGCGCCCAAGGTCGAGCTGACCGGGGAGAGCGACCCGGCACGCACCGACCGGCAGGCGGCGAAGCTCAAGGAGAGCTCCGGCCGGATCCTCGGCGTCGGCCGGGAGGACACCGCCAAGCCGATGGGCGAGGACCGGATCTACCCGGACGTGCCGAAGGAGACGCTCACCGCCTCCGTCCCGGGCGGCGGCCGCCGCAAGGGCGGGGGCGCCCGCGGCGCGGTCTCCGCCGAACAGGGCATCGGCATCGTCACCCGGCAGGAGCGCGGGCCGCAGATCCAGGCGGCGGTCGGCCAGGGGCAGAGCCGGCTGGGTTCCGAGCAGGCCGAGCAGAAGCAGGGCGAGGCCGAGGCGCGGCGGCAGAACCAGGCCGAGGTCGACCAGGCGGTCGCCGACAACGCCGAGGCCCAGGCCGGTGAGCGGGGCGACGCGGCGGAGAAGATCAGGGCCGAACGCGAGCAGTGGCGCACTGAGCAGGACGAGAGGATCTCCACCGCGGACCAGGACGCCGGCGCGGAGCACGAGGACAAGACCGGCCGGATCGGCAGGAAGCGCGCCGAGGCCGACAAGGACGTCCAGGACCGCCGGCAGCAGGACAACCAGAAGATCCAGGACAAGCGCAGGGAGGCCGAGGAGAAGGCTCAGAAGGAGAAGGACCGCAAGAAGGAGGAGTCCGAGGGCTGGTGGGGCTGGGTCAAGTCCAAGGTGAAGGCGGCCTTCGACGCGCTGGTCGAGGCGGTCACCAAGGTCTTCGACTTCTTCCGCGGACTGATCAACGACATCATCGACGGCTTCCGGAAGTTCGCGAACTGGGCGATCGACCAGGCCCGGAAGTTCGCCGTCGAGCTGATCGACAAGCTCGCCGACGCGCTGATCAGGATCTGCGACGTGCTGCTGGCGGCCTTCCCCGAGCTGCGGGACAAGTTCCGCCAGAAGATCGAGGAGTGGCGCGACAAGGCGATCGCCAAGGTCAACGAGTGGGCGGACAAGCTCAAGAACGCCGTCAACAAGCTGTTGGACGCGCTGGCGGCCGGGCTGAACGCGCTGTTGGACGCCCTGGAGGCGGGGCTGAAGGCCGCGATCGAGGCGGTCCGCAAGGCGGTCATGGACGCGATCGACTTCGTGCGGAAGGCGATCGCGGTGTTCGGGGAGTTCGCGGCCCTGATCGGCGACATCGCCCCCGACCCGGGCGGGTGGCTGAAGAAGCTCGGCACCGCCGCGGTCGACGGCATCCAGCACTACCTGTGGGGCGCGATCAAGAGCGCGGTGCGGACCTGGTTCAACGAGAAGGTGGAGTCGGTCGTCGGGCTGACCTCCACCATCGTCAACGTCCTGGTCAAGGGCTGCATATCGATGGCGCAGATCGGGCGGATGGCGTGGCAGGCGATCGTCGCCGCGTTGCCCGGGATGATCGTCTCGATCGTGGTCGAGAAGCTGGTGTCGCTGATCGTGCCGGCCGCGGGCGCGATCATGGCGATCATCCAGGGCCTGGTCGCGGCGTGGAACACCATCAGCAAGATCGTCGCTGCGATCGGGAAGTTCGTCACCTTCCTCAAGGCGGTCAAGTCCGGCTCGGCGGCCTGCCTGTTCGCCGACGCGGTCGCGGCGGGCGTGGTCGCGCTGCTGGACTTCATCTCCAACTTCCTGCTCGGCAAGCTCAAGGGAGCGGGGAAGGCGGTCGGGACGAAGCTCAAGGGGATCGCGCAGAAGATCCTCAAGGGCCTGGCCCGGGCCGGCCGGGGCGCCCGCAAGGCCGCCGGACGGGCGGTCAACAAGGCCCGGGCCAGCCTGCGCCGGGCCACCCAGTCGCTGAAGCGGCGGCCCCCGGTGGGGCGGCGGCCGGCCCGCCCCGTACGGAGCGGCCCCGCCCGCCACACCGCCCGCCCCGCCGAGCGCCCGGGCCGCCCCCGCCCGAAGCCCACCACCACCCCCCGCCGCCCCACCTCCCCCGTCGGCCGCGCCCTCAACGCCTCCCGCCAGACCGTCAAAGCCGCCCTCAACCGGGTGCGGACCGCCGCCCGCGCCCTCGGCCGCAAACTCCGCAACAGCAAACTGGGCCGCGCCCTCACCAACGGCGCCCACCGCATCCGCGACGCCTACCGCAAACAGCGCGACCGCCTGCGGGCGTGGCACCAGAAGCGCCAGCAGCAGCGCGCGCAGCGCCGAGCCCACGAGAACTCGCCGGAGGCGAAGAAGAACCGCCTCGACCTGATCGTGGCTCGCATCCGCCCGAAGGTCGAGCGCCTGCTCGGCCGGGGCATCGGTCGCCTGACCCTCCGTGGGGTTCTCGGCGCCATGCGGGCGTGGTACCGGCTGACCCGTCTGAGCACCCGCGAGGACGGACCGCTGACCGCGATCACCGCCGAACTGAATCCGGAGAAGGACGTCCGGGACCACATTCCCGCGGCCGAGGACCTGGTGCGCAAGAACGAACCCGCACTGATGCGCATCCTGGAACAGCTCGGTGAGAAGCTGATCGACGCACCGGACGTCGTCGCCCGTGCCGACGTGCTCAACGAGGAGCAGCGCGCCTACCAGGAGCGCCGCAGCGCGTCGAAGAAGCCCAGCCAGGAGACCCGGCCGGCCCGCGCCGGCCTGGTCGAGGCACGTGCCATCCGCGGGGGGAACAGGCCTCCGGGACACGAGCGCATCATCATGGCGTCCGGTGGTGGCGTGGAGATCGGTGTCAGCGAGCAGCAGCAAGCCATCAGGAGCGGCGACCGGGCCGGTGAAACTCCGCCAGGACTGATCAAGGTGCTCAGCGGTCTGGGGTCGGGGCACTACGTCAAGGCCGGGCCGGCGTCGAAGGCCGCGGCGGCCGACAAGTTGGCCGAGATCGAGGACATGATCGCCCACAGCCTCGGTAAGGAGGGCGTCAGCGCGGCCGACCGATCGGCCCAAGCCCGTCAGCGGATGCAGCGGGCCTTCTTCGACCTCGTGCAGCAGCGGATCCCGCAGGACGAGTTCTTCCGTAGCAATCCGAAGGCCGCCGAAACCATGGCGGCGGCGGCCAGGCTCATGCCGACCGTCGAGGGGGCTCGCTATCCGGCGGCTGCCATGACCAACATCGCGGCCTGGCAACTCGCGAACTTCCCCGGGGCGACCTGGCAGGACGTCGTGTCGAACACCAACACCATGGCGCCACGCAACGCCGTGGCCGGCTCGCAGTACCTTCTGAACCCACAGGGCATCGCCGCCGAGCACACGAACTCCCGGACCGGGGACCTCACCAAGAAGGGCGCTCAGCTCGAAACGGCCGTGGCGGGGATGACGACGCGGTCCAAGCTTCTGATAATCCGCGCTTTCGCCAGAGCGAAGGCCGATGAACTGGTGCTCAGCGATGAACAGCTGGTCCAGCAATTCCCCTTGTGGGCGATGCACAACGCCGCGAGGTTCCTCGCACCCAACGGCCGGATAGCGTCGGACGAAAAGTTGCACCCCGGATGGCGAAAGTCGCCCGGCGGCCTGTGGATACCCTCATGACGTCTCATCCCCGTAATCCGACGAAGGAGTTCCGTTGACCCTGTTCGTGCGGCTTGTGCCCAAGGAAGTACCCGGTCGTGCCGATGTCGACAGGCTTGCGGAGGAAGCCGGTTGGGAACTCCACTCGACGAGTGAGAGCAGCGGTGGCTCCCCGTTCCAGAAGATCTGGCTGACCCCGGACCGCGGTGCGGCCGTCTACTGGATCGAGGACGATCTCCTTCAGGTCCACTACTTCCTGATCGCGGGCCCGGACCGGGAACCGACCGTCGAATTCGTCCGCGGGCGAATCGGCGTGCACGACAACGGGACCATGACGGAGCTGTTCGACAGCACCCGGGACGGCATCGCCCTCATGCACGCCCTGCGGATGCTTTCCGTCCATTGCTACGGCCCGTTCGACCCGGACATGTTCGCGCTGTTCCGTTGGGCGATGAACGATCCCGAGCCGCTCGTCCGCCGGATCGCCGTCTTCACCGCCGGCCGGGTCGACTGGGAGGAACTCCATCCCTTGTTCGTGTTCCTCCAGGAACACGACCCGGAGGAGAAGGTCCGCGACCAGGCCGGCGCCGCCATCGCGGAGCGGAACCGCCGGGCCTCCAAGGAGAAGGAGTCCGACGGGGAACGAGGGGACGCGTGACCGGCTACCTGGACGCCCCGCGGCCCATCAGGTCCGGGCTGGTCATCGTCGATCCGTTGCGGGGGACGCCGCAGCGGATCGTCGTGCTGCAGTTCAATCCGGACAGTCTGGAGCGCTCGTTGGCCCCCCAGGTCGCCGGGGCGGACGGGAGCGGGGACCGGACGGAGGCGTTGCGGTTGAAGGGGCCCGCGGTCGAGACCTGGAAGTTCACCGCCGAGCTGGATGCCACCGACCAGCTGGAGGTTCCCGCTCCCAACGGGATCCATCCGCAGTTGGCCACGCTGGAGTTGCTGGTGCAGCCGGCCAGCGCCCAGCTCAGGAGCAACCAGGCGCTGGCCGCGCTGGGCACCCTGGAGGTCACCCCGATCGAGGCGCCGCTGACCCTGTTCACCTGGGGCGGCAAGCGGATCCTGCCGGTGCGGCTGACCGAACTGACCATCACCGAGGAGGCGTTCGACATCGAGCTGAATCCGATCAGGGCCACCGTCTCCATCGGCCTGCGCGTGCTGACCGTCAGTGATCTGCCGACCGGGCACCGCGGGGCCGAGCTGTACCTGGCGCACCTGGCGCAGAAGGAGCGGCTGGTCGGCGGCGCGGCGGACGGGCGGTTGAGTGCTCTCGGCCTGGACGGGGGGCTCCGATGACCATCAACGACGCGCTGCCCGCGCCCTCGCCGTACCCGCTGACCAGCCGGTACCACGGCGTGCCGGTCGCGTTGCACACGATGCCGGACGGACGCCAGGTCCCCTATCTCCGGCGGCGGTTGCTGCCGAGCACGGACGGGCTGACGCCGCTCGCGGAGCACACCGTCAGCACCGGCGACCGCCTCGATCTGCTCGCCTACCGCTACCTCGGCAGCGCCGACCCGTGGTGGCGGATCGCCGACGCCAACCCGGTGGTCGATCCGCGGGAGCTGACCGCGACGCCGGGCCGGCGGATCACCGTCGCGCTGCCGGGCGCCGTGCCGGGGGTGGGCGGTGGCTGACGCCTCGGCCGTCGGGTCGATCCACCTGAGCCTGCTGATGGGCCCGCAGATCCCGGTGCCGGTGCCGCAGCCGGTGACCGACGCCCTGTTGTCCGCGCAGGTCACGGTGGCGTCCGGGCAGCGCAGCGGGTTCCAGCTGGCCTTCGACCTGTCGAAGCACGGTCTGGTCAACACCGCGCTGCTGCCGGGCGGCTTCTTCGACCCGAAGATCAGGGTCGTCCTGATGGTGGTCGTCACGGGCACCCCGACCGTGCTGATGGACGGGGTGATCATCCGCCAGGAGGTCGGCATCAGCAACCAGCCCGGCCAGTCCACGCTCACCGTCACCGGCGAGGACCTGACGGTGCTGATGGACCTGGAGGAGCAGGCCGGGGTGCCGTTCCCGGCGATGTCCCCGGCGGCCCGGGTCGCCGCGATCATCGGCAAGTACGGGCAGTACGGCATGGTGCCGCTGGTCGTCCCCGAGCTGGTGCCGCAGACGCCGATGCCCACCCGGCGGATCGACTTCCAGAAGGGCACCGACCTCGGGTACGTCAACGAGCTGGCGAAGGCCAACGGTTACGTGTTCTACCTCGACCCGGGCCCGGTCCCCGGGATGAGCCGCGCCTACTGGGGGCCGGAGGTCCGGCTCGGGGTCCCGCAGCACGCGCTGAACGTCAACATGGACGCGCTGTCCAACGTCGACCAGCTGACCTTCGCCTTCGACGGGACGGCCCGCGAGGAGCCGGAGGCCCGCATCCAGTTCCCGGCGACCAAGGTGTCCGCCGTCCTGCCGGTGCCGGAGGTCAGCATCCTGCGCCCGCCGCTGGCGCTGCGGCCCGCGCCGGCGCTGAAGAAGAAGGTCATCGCCGACACCGCCAAGAAGGACACCTCCCAGGCCGTCGCGGAGACCATCGCCAAGGCGATGGTGTCGGCGGACGCCGTCACGGGCTCCGGCCAGCTCGACGTCGTCCGGTACGGCCACGTGCTGCGGCCGCGCGAGCTGGTCGGCGTCCGCGGCGCCGGGATCACCTACGACGGCCTGTACTTCGTCAAGAGCGTCACCCACAACCTCAAGCGCGGCGCGTACAGCCAGAACTTCACGCTGGCCCGCGAGGGCCTGATCGCCCTCCAGCCGGCCGTCGTGCCGTAACACCGCCCCGACCGACCCGCAGCAGGAGTTGCCAGCATGGCCGAACCGACCCGCTACCTCGGCAAGTTCCGGGGAACGGTGGTGAACAACGTCGACCCGCTCGGGATCGGCCGCATCCAGGCCCAGGTGCCCGACGTCCTGGGCGAGGTCACCTCGACCTGGGCGATGCCGTGCTTCCCGGTGGCCGGCCCGGGCATGGGGCACTACGCGGTCCCGCCGGTCGGGGCCGGCGTGTGGGTGGAGTTCGAGCAGGGCGACCAGAGCTACCCGATCTGGACGGGCTGCTGGTACGGCTCCGCCTCGGAGGTCCCGGCCGAGGCGACGACCGGCCCGCCGGGGTTCCCGAACGCGGTGCTGGAGACCTCCGGCCGGCGGGTGATCGTGCTGTCCGACGACCCGACGACGGGGATCACCCTGCGCACCCCGAGCGGCGCCTCGATCGTGATCAACGACTCGGGCATCCAGATCAGCAACGGCCAGGGCGCCTCGATCTCGCTCGTCGGCGCCACCGTTTCCATCAACCAGGACGCCCTGAGCGTGACCTGACGGGGGGAGAGTCTCGTGCCCGGAAATCTGCTGCACGTCAATGCGACGGTGACCTGCCCGCACGGCGCCCAGGCCACGGCCCGGCCCGCCCAGGCGCGGGTGCTGGCCGCCGGCCAGGCCGTCACCGGCACCGCCGACCTGTACACCGTGACCGGCTGCCCGTTCAACGTGGCCGGCAAGCCGCAGCCCTGCGTCACGATCCGCTGGGTGGTGCCGTCCGCCCGGATCCGGGTGAACGGCTCCCCCGCGCTGCCGCAGTCCGCCGTCGGGCTGTGCCAGAGCGCCGAGCAGGTCCCGCAGGGGCCGCCGGTCGTGACCGTCGTCCAGCAGCGGGCGGTGGGCGCATGACGACGACCGGGTACCCCGCGAACGGCGCCGGACCGGCCCGCACGGACCTCGCCTTCCCGTTCCGGACCGACAGCCGCGGGCGCACCGCCGAGGCGGCGTACGACGACCACGTGCGGGACATGATCGAGCAGTTGCTGTTCACCAGCCCCGGCGAGCGGGTCATGCACCCGGACTTCGGCTGCGGGCTGCTCGACCTGGTCTTCGCGCCGAACAGCCCGGAGCTGGCGGCCACCCTGCAGCTGTCCGTCCAGGCGGCGCTGCAGCGGTGGCTCGGCGACGTGATCGAGGTCGTCTCGCTCGACGTGGAGAGCGAGGACAACGTGGTCCGGGTCGAGCTGGCGTACGTCGTCCGCCGGACGGGTGCGCGGCGGCACGACGTGTTCGAGGGCGGGGTGACGGCATGACCGGCGGATCCGAGGCGAGCGGGTGGGACGGAGGCCCGACGGTCCGGTGCGGGACGGAACGGCGCCGCGCCGACGTGCGCGCGGCGCACCTGCTGGGCCTGGACGGCGCCGAGCCGGACGACGACGGGCGCACGCTGAGTGTGACCTTCCTCGGCCGGGCCCCGGCCGGGCTGGGCCCGGAGAACATCCGGGTCGACGGCGGCCGGCGGATCACCGGCCTGCGCGCCGTCGAGGTCGACATCGAGCGCGCGGACGACCCGGAGCTGGACGACCGGATGCACGTCACCCTCGACCGGGCCGGCGACACCTCCCGCTACCGGCTGACCGTGGTCGAGGCGGACGCCTACGGCCGCCCGGGCACCCGCCCGTACCCGGGCTTCGACCCGAGGTACGCGAGCACCGGGTTCTCCTTCGGAGCCGACTGCCCCTCCCCGTACGACTGCCGCAGCGAGGAGAGCTGCCCGCCCGCCGTCCGGCCGGCCCCGGTCATCGACTACACCGCCCGCGACTACGAGAGCCTGCGCCGGCTGGTGCTGGACCGGATGAGCCTCACCACTCCCGGCTGGACCGAGCGGCACCTGCCCGACCTCGGCGTCACCCTGGTCGAGCTGCTCGCCCACACCGCCGACCAGCTCTCCTACCAGCAGGACGCGGTGGCCACCGAGGCGTACCTCGACACCGCCCGCCGCCGGGTGTCGGTGCGCCGGCACGTCCGGCTGATCGACTACCCCGTGCACGACGGCTGCAACGCCCGGACGTTCGTCGCGCTGACGGCGGACCGCACCCTCACCCTCCGGCGCGGCACCTTCCGCTTCGCCGCCGTCGACGTCGGCGGGCTCGGCCCGCAGGAACGGCCGCGGCTGTCCACGGTGATCCCGGACGAGGAGCTGGACGCGCTCACCCGGACCGCCGCCGTCGAGGTGTTCGAGCCGCTCGGCGCGGCCGACCTGGTGCTGCACCCCGCGCACAACACCATCCGGTTCTGGACCTGGGGGGACCAGGACTGCGTCCTGCCCGCGGGCGCCACCTCCGCCACCCTGCGCGACGACTGGCACCCGGCCGACCGGCCGGAGGCCCGCACCCGGCACCTGGCGCTGCGCCCCGGCGACCTGCTGGTCATCGAGGAGGTGCTCGGCCCGCGCACCGGCGCCGCCGCCGACGCCGACCCCGCGCACCGCCAGGCCGTCCGGCTCACCTCCGTCACCCACCTGGTCGACGAGCTGTACGAGCAGCCCGTGGTCGAGGTCGCCTGGGCGCCGGAGGACGCGCTGGCCTTCCCGGTCTGCCTGTCCGCGCACGGCGGGAGCGACTGCGGCCCGATCGACGACGTGAGCGTCGCCCGCGGCAACGTCGTCCTGGTCGACCACGGCCGCTCCCTCACCTTCTGCGGCGGCGCCCCGGAGACCTTCGCGGTGCCGCCGGAACCCGTCCGGGTGGCGCCCTGCGGGCCGGGCGGCTGCGGCTGCGCGGACCGCGACGGCGGCAGCCCCGCGGCGGAGGCGATCCACGAACTGCTGGACCAGGCCCGGGCCGGCCGCCAGCTCGGCCCCGAGCAGGTCCGCGAGCTGGACGCGCTGGTCGGCGAGGCGGCGGTCCGCCGGGCCGGGCTGAGCGTCCGGCTCGCCCCCGGCTCCGGCGCGGAGGGCGGGGAGGGCCAGGGCGCCGTGGTCGAGCCGCCCACCGCCGACGCCCAGGCGGCGGCCCTGGAGACGCTGCTCGACCAGACCCGCTACCCCGTCCTGCCGCAGCCGTTCCGCCCGCTGCTGCGCTACGCGCCGGTCACCCAGGCGGCCGCATACCCGGACCGCGGACAGGTCGGCGCCCGGCAGGCCGTCCTGCTCGCCGGCATCCCCGGACGGGTCCGCCTACGGCTGGAGGAGCTGTGGCACCGGGCGGACCGCGGCCACGACCTGTCCCGCGCCGAAGTCGCCGAACTCACCCTGCTGTTCGGCGCCCGGGTGGTGCACGAGCTGCGCCTCGCCGACCGGCCGGCCGCCGGGCTGCGCGAGCTGCTGGCCCGCCGCACCCGCCTGCTCGCCGCCAAGCTGCGCCGCCTCGAGGTGCTCACCGCGCGGGCCCGCTGCGGCGGGGTGCTCCGGCGCGGCGGCGTCTGGGAGGTGGCCCAGAGCTGGGGCGCCCGGTACGCCGCCGGGCTCGACCCCGACTCCCCCGCGCTGGCCGGCCCGGCGAGCGGCATCGCCGTCCAGGACCCGCGTACCGCCCTGCCCGCGGTGCTGGCCACCGCCGAGGGCCGGGAGTGGACGCCCCGCCGGGACCTGCTCGCCGACGGCCGGCGGGACCGGCACTTCGTGGGCGAGCTGGAGGACGACGGCCGCCTGGCGCTGCGCTTCGGCGACGGCCGCCACGGCCTGCCGCCCCGGCCCGGCGCCGAGCTGCGGGTCGCGTACCGGATCGGCAACGGCACCGCCGGGAACGTGGGCGCGGAAGCCGTCAACCACCTGGTGGTCTGCGGACAGCAGCCCGACCCGACCGGTCGCGGCACCGCCGCCCGGCCGCAGGACGCGGTGCTCCGGGTCCGCAATCCGCTGCCCGCGACCGGCGGCACCGATCCCGAACCGCTCGACCAGGTACGCCAGTTGGCCCCGCTGGCGCTGAGCCGCACCCGGCTGCGCGCCGTCACCGCCGCCGACTACGCGGAGCTGGCCGCCACCCTGCCGGGCGTCCGGCGCGCCGCCGCCGGGCTGCGCTGGACCGGCAGCGTCCAGGAGGTCCACGTGGCCGTCGAACCGTACGGGCGGGCCGAGGCGGACACCGCGCTGCTGGAGGCGGTCGGCCACGGCCTGGAGGCGTACCGCCGGATCGGCCACGACCTGGTGGTCCGCCCCGCGCTGCTGGTGCCGGTCGACCTCGAACTGCGGATCTGCGCCGCCGCGGGGTACCAACGCGGCCACGTGCTGGCCGAGTTGCGGCGGGTGCTGGGCGGCCGCGCCCTGCCGGACGGCCGGGTCGGCTTCTTCCACCCGGACGCGCTGGGCTTCGGCGACCCGGTGCGGGTCTCCCGGCTGGTGGCCGCGGCCGCCGCCGTGCCGGGCGTGGTCAGTGCCCAGGTCACCCGGCTGCGGCGGCAGTTCGGACGGGACGACGGCGAACTGGCGGACGGGCTGCTGCGGCTCGGCGCGCTGGAGGTCGCCGTCTGCGACGACGACCCCGACCGGCCGGAGAACGGCCGGCTCTCGATCGTGATCGGAGGCGGCCGATGACCGGCCAGTGCACCTGCGGCTGCTCGGGCACCGCCACCGCGACCCCGGCCCCGCTGTTCAACCCGCCCGGGCTGGACGCCATCGGCTACCGCGTCGGCCGCTACGGGGAGTTCCTGGACAGCCTGCTCGCCCGGCTGTCCGGCCCCGGCTACCCGGCGCTGCGCGACCTGACCGTCCGCACCCCGGACGACCCGGCGATCGCGCTGCTGGACTCCTGGGCCGTGCTCGCCGACGTGCTCACCTTCTACTCGGAGCGGATCGCCAACGAGGGCTACCTGCGCACCGCCACCGAGGAGGGCTCGCTCGCCCTGCTCGGCCGGCTGGTCGGGCACCGGCCCCGGCCCGGCGTGGCCGCCGACACCTACCTCGCCTACACCCTCGACCACGACCCGCGGGCCGCCGAGGACCCGACCGTGGTCGTGCCGCGCGGCGCCCGCAGCCAGAGCGTCCCCGGCCCCGGCGAGGACCCGCAGTCCTTCGAGACCGCCGAGGACCTCGCCGCCCGCTCGGCCTGGAACGAACTGGCCGTGCTGCGCCGCCGCCCGTACCAGCTGACGCCGGGCCAGCTGAACCCCGGCGGCCGCGCCGAGCTGTTCGCCGCCGGGACCGCCAACAACCTCAGGCCCGGCGACCGGCTGCTCTTCGTGTTCAGCGCCGACAAGGCCGCCGACCCGGTCCACCGGGTGCTGCGGCTGGTGCCCGAGGTCCGGATCGACCGCGAGAACGACGTCACGGTGATCGGGCTGCCCCGGGACCTGCGCACCCTCAAGGACCTGCGCGCCGAACTGGCCGACTGGATCACCGTCACCGAGACCGCCCCGAACCCCAGGCCCGGGCCCAGCCGGATCATCCGGGCGTTCGACGACCAGGTGCTGGCCCCGCTGCGCGCCGACCTCGACCGGCCCGCCGGTCCGCTCAGCACCCCGGCCGAGTTCGCCGACCGGCTCGCCCCGGTCGTCGCCCGGGCCGCCGAGGCCGCCGAACTGGCCCGCTCCCGGCAGCCGGTGGCCGACTGGTTCGGCCGCCTCGGCGAGGAGCTGGCCGGCCTGCGCGACCGGGCCCACCAGCTGGAGCCGCCGCAGGCCCCCGAGCAGCCCGGGCCCGGCCCCGGCGCCGCCGACCCGGCCGTCCGCGGACTCGGCCCGCTGCTGGCGGCGCTGCGCACCACCCCCACCCGGCCCCCGCTGAGCGCCCGGGACCTCGCCCGCGACCCCCGGCGCCTCTTCGCGCCCGGCTCGGACCTCGGCGCGCAGCTGCTGACCGCGCTCGACCCCCGGCTGCGCGACGGCCTCTACCCCGCCTGGCGACGGGTCGACCTGACCGAGCCGCTCGCCGTGCACGAGATCCAGGCGATGCGGGTGGTCGCCACCCCGTTCGGCGCCACCGCGCCGCTCAAGCCCGTCTACGGCGACGACGGCCGGATCGACCGCTACGTGGACTGGCCGCTCGCCGGCAGCACCCTGGTCGGCGTCCGGTTCACCTTCGACGCCGCCGGGACGGTCCCGACGACCGCCGACTTCACGTACGTCGAGGCCGGCAGCCTGGTGCACAGCGGCTTCTCGCTGCCGTGGGACCACACCTTTCCGTTCGGGCCCGGCCAGGTCAAGGTGGTCACCACCGAGCCGCCGGAGCCGCCGCCGAACCCGCGGGCCGCCGTGCCCGCGCCCGCCCCGGAGCCCGGGGTCAGCGCCCGGTTCCTCGCCAAGCTGCCCGAACGCACCGTCTTCGTGTCCCGCCCGCGGGCCGACGGACGCATCCACGTGACGGTCGACGGCGGGCCCGGCCCCGCGCTCGACTACCTGCTCGAACCCGGCCAGGAGAAGACCGGCGAGTCCGGCGAGCTGAACGTCCGGGTGCTGCGCCACACCGCCACCGACCAGTCGGCGCCCGCGGTCGAGGTGGTGTTCACCACCAAGCTGCAGCCGGTCTCCGGCACCGTCCTCGCCCTCGACGCGGTGTACGACCAGATCGCGCCCGGCAGCTGGGTGGTCGTCCAGCGCCCGCGCAAGGGCCTCGACGGCGGCATCCCGGGCAGCCGCGACCTCGCCGAGGTCATCACCCGGGTGACGGACGTGCGGGTGGTCTCCCGCGCCGACTTCGGCATCACCGGCAAGGTGACCGAACTGTCCCTGCAGCAGCCGTGGCTGGACGACAAGGACACCCAGCTCTCGGACATCCGGGACGCCACCGTCTACGCCCGCGGCGAGTCGCTGCGGCTCGCCGACGAGCCCGTCACCGAGGACGTCCACGGCGGCCGGATCGAACTCGCCCGGCTCTACGACGGCTTGACCCCCGGCCGGTGGATCGCGGTCAGCGGCGAGCGGACCGACATCCCGGGCACCACCGGCGTCCGGGCCACCGAACTGGCCATGATCGCCGGCGTCGAGCAGGGCGTCGACCCACACCTGCCCGGCGACACCGTCCGCACCACCATCACGCTCAGCGCCCCCCTCGCCCACCGCTACCGGCGCGACACCGTCCAGGTCCTCGGCAACGTGGTCCGGGCCACCCAGGGCGCCACCCGCGACGAGGCCCTCGGCAGCGGCGACGCCGGCGTCCCGGGCCAGCGCTTCACCCTCTGGCAGTCGCCGCTCACCTGGCTCGCCGCCGACACCCCCGGGGGCGCCCGCAGCACCCTGGAGGTCCGGGTCGACGGGGTGCGCTGGCAGGAGGTCGACAGCCTCGCCGGACGCGGCCCGGACGAGCGCGTCTACGTCACCGGGACCACCGGCGACGGCCGCACCACCGTCACCTTCGGCGACGGCGTGCACGGCTCGCGCCTGCCCACCGGCCGGGAGAACGTCCGCGCCCGCTACCGGATCGGCATCGGCGAGGCGGGCAACGTCGGCGCCGGCCGGATCACCCAGCTCACCACCCGCCCGCTCGGCGTCTCCGCCGTCGTCAACCCGCTGCCCGCCACCGGCGGCGCCGGCCCGGACGGCCCCGGCCTCGCCCGGCGCAACATCCCGCTCGCCGTCACCTCCCTCGACCGGCTGGTCTCGGTGCCCGACTACGAGGACTTCACCCGTTCCCGGGCCGGCATCGGCCGGGCCAGCGCCACCCGGCTCTCGGACGGCGGGCGGGAGCTCGTCCACGTCACCGTGGCCGGGGTGGACGACATCCCGCTCAGCGGCGACTCCGACCTGGTCCGCACCCTGCGCTCCGCGCTCACCGCCTACGGCGACCCGCGGCTGCCGGTCGAGGTCGCGGTGCGCGAACTCGTCCTGCTGGTCGTCGCCGCGCGCGTGAAGGTCCACCCGGACCACTCCTGGGACCTGGTCGAACCGGCACTGCGCCGGGCCCTGCTCGACCGCCTCGGCCACTCCGGACGCCAACTCGGCCAGAGCGCCCACCTGTCCGAGGTGCTCGCCACCGCCCAGGCCGTCCCCGGCGTGGACTGGATCGACGTCGACGCCTTCACCGGCGTGCCCGGCAGCCTCACCCCGGAGGGCCTGGAGCGGCTGTCCGAACAGCTCGCGCAGCCGCAGCCGACCGTCCCGGCCCGGCTCGCCCGCTTCGAGGAGCAGCGGTACCGGGTGCGGGACCGCGACGGGGAGACCCTCACCGACATCGCCGCCCGCAACGGCATCCCGGTCGCCGAGCTGCTGCGCCTCAACCCGGCCGTCACCGACACCCGCCCGCTGCCGCCCGGCCGCGTGCTGACGGTGTTCCGCGGCGTCCGCCCGGCCCAACTCGCCGTGCTGTCACCGAACCTGCCCGACACGTTGATCCTCAAGGAGATCCGCGCATGAGCGAGCGATGGGGGCACCCCCGGCCGGAGGCCGGGGGAGAGCGAGTCGACGAGAGGCGCGCGTGGGCGAACGCCCCCGCCGAGCGGAGCGGGGAGGCCGCATGACCTCGCCGTGGGACAGCCGGGACCCGGACGGACTGCTGGAGCTGCTGCCGCAGTGGCACCGGCTGCGGGACGCCGACGCGGGCGAGCCGCTGCGCGCCCTGCTGGCCGTCATCGCCGAGCAGGTCGACCTGGTCCGCGGCGGCGTCGAACAGGGCTACCGGGACTGGTTCGTGGAGACCGCCGCCGACTGGGCCGTCGCCTACCTCGGCGACCTGGTCGGCTACCGGATCCTGCCCGGCTACGAGGAGGTGCTCGCCACCGGTCTGCACGGCGGCGCCTCCCCGGAGCGGGCCGCGGCCCGCGACCGGCTCGCCGCCCGGCTGGCGCCGCGGCACGACGTCGCGAACACCGTCGCCAACCGCCGGCGCAAGGGCACGCTGCCCCTGCTGGAGGAGCTGTCCGCCTCGGTGGCCGACTGGCCGGCCCGGGCCGTGGAGCTGTCCCGGCTGCTCGGCGGGACCCAGCCGGTGCGGCTGCTGCGCCCCGACGAGGAGCTCGCCGACCGTCAGCGGCTGGGCCGGGGCCGGCTGGTCGACGTACGGCGCGGGGCCGCGCTGGACCTGCTCGGCGGCCCCTTCGACGGGCAGGCCCACACCGTCGACGTCCGCCGGGCCGCCTCCACCCGCCGCCAGGGCGGCCACACGCCGGCCGGGGTCGCCCTGTACGTCTGGCGGCTGAAGCCGTACCGGGTCACCCGGGCGCCGGCCTACTGCGTCGACCGGGCCAGGAACCTCTTCACCTTCTCCGTCCTCGGCAACGACGCCCCGCTGGTCACCCGGCCAGAGCCGGAGCCCTCGGCCACCCACCTCGCGGCGATCGACAACGTGCCGGCGCCGATCCGGCGCCGGCAGCTGGCCGAGCGGCCGGCCGACTACTACGGGCCCGGGAAGAGCTTCGCCATCTGGCGCGACGGCGCCCAGGAGCCGGTCCCGCCCGCGGAGATCACGGTGGCCGACCTGACCGACTGGGCGTACCGGCCCAAGCGCGGCCAGGTCGCCGTCGACCCGCTGCTCGGCCGGATCGCCTTCGGCGCCCGCTCCGCCCCGCGCCGCGGCGTCTGGGTCGACTACCACTACGCGTTCGGCGACGACACCGGCGGCGGCGAGTACCCGCGGGACCGCCCCGAGGCCCGGCACCGCACGGTCTACCAGGTCGGGCCCGGCCGGCCGTACGAGCGGATCAACGACGCCTACCAGCAGTGGCGCGCCGACCAGGCGGACGGCGGCGCGGGCGGCGCCGCCGTCATCGAGATCACCCACAGCGGGGCCTACCAGGAGCAGCTGGACTTCGACCTGGAGGGCGACGACCGCCTCGAACTGCGCGCCGCCGAGGGCGCCCGGCCGGTGATCCGGCTGCTCGACTGGTACAGCAACCGGCCGGACGCGCTCAACGTCCGGGGTGTCTGCCCGGGCGGGCGGCTGGTCCTGGACGGCCTGCTGATCACCGGCCGCGGGGTCAACGTCACCGGGCCGCTGGCCTCCGTCACGCTGCGGCACTGCACCCTGGTGCCGGGCTGGTCGCTGGAGCCGCACTGCGAACCGCACTCGCCGTACGAGCCCAGCCTCGTCCTGGACCACACCACGGCCTGCGTCCGGATCGAGCGCAGCGTCCTGGGCGCGATCCAGGTCGTCGGCGACGAGGTGGACGCCGACCCGCTGGAGGTCCACCTCGCCGACAGCATCCTGGACGCCACCGGATCCGAGCGGCCGGCGCTCGCCGGGCCCGACTGCGAACACGCCTTCGCGCTGCTGCACGCCCACCGCTCCACGGTGGTCGGCGAGGTGCACGCCCACGCGGTGCCGATCGCCGAGGACAGCGTGTTCACCGGGCGGCTGCGGGTGGCCCGCCGCGCGGTCGGCTGCCTGCGGTTCTGCTACGTCCCCCCGGGCTCGCGCACCCCGCGCCGGTACGAGTGCCAGCCCGACCTGGTGCGCTCGGCGGTGACCGGGCTGGTCGAGCGCGGCGAGCTGCCCCCGGCGCAGGCCGCCAGGCTGCGCGACGTGGAGGCGGCCCGGGTCCGCCCGGTGTTCAGCAGCCTGCGGTACGGCACGCCCGACTACGCGCGGCTGGCCGCCGGGTGCGCGCCGGAGATCACCCGCGGCGCCGAGGACCGCTCCGAGCTGGGCGCCTTCCACGACCTGTTCCAGCCCCAGCGCGAGGACAACCTGCGGGCGCGGCTGGCCGAGTACGCGCCGGCCGGCACCGACGCCGGCGTCTTCTTCGTGACCTGACCCGCCCCCGACACCGCCCCCGACCATCGACTGTGAGAGGGAACCCGTGCACGCAGACTTCTCGCGCCTGACCTTCCGGCCCGACAAGCACTACTCCGCGGTGCTGAGCCAGCAGGGCCGCGTCCAGCTGGACGCCGACGCCAACGAGCAGGCCGCGATCGAGCGCTACCAGCTGCGCACGCTCGCCGCCGACCTGATCGGCCGCCGCGGCGGGCCGGCCGCCGCGCCCGGGTTCGAGATCGGCTACCTGCCGGGCAACCAGGACGCGGCCGACCTGACCATCGGCGGCGGCCGGTACTACGTGGACGGCATCCTGTGCGAGGCCTACCGGCCCGAGCCCGGCGCCGCCGTGCCCGACGACGGCCACTGGGGCGGCGACGGGACGGACGGGGCCGCCGGTGCCGTCGGTGTCCCCGGGCAGGAGCCCGCCGTCTGGACGTACTGGGACCAGCCGGACGCCTACCGGGACCAGGAGCGCCCCGGCGACCGGCTGCCCGCCGAGTTCCCGTTCCTGGTCTACCTGAAGGTCTGGGAGCGCAGCGTCACCGCCGTCGAGGACCCGGAGATCCGCGAGGTCGCCCTCGGAGCGGCGATGCCCGACACCGCGGCCCGCGCCAAGGTGGTCTGGCAGGTACTGGCCCTGCCCGCCTCGGAGTTGAGCGTCCCGGACGGCGGGGTGTCCCGGGTCCGGGACGCCTTCGACGCGTGGGCCGAACCGCAGGAGCGGGCCGCCGCCTGGCTGGCCGCGCGCGCCCGGCGTCCGGACCGGGCGAACGAGGACCCGTGCCTGTCCCACCCCGAGGCCGCCTACCGGGGCCCGGAGAACCAGATGTACCGGGTGGAGGTCCACCGGAGCGGCTCGGCCGAGTGCGGCGCCACCTTCAAGTGGTCCCGGGAGAACGGCTCGGTCGTCCTTCCGATCGCCTCGGTCGAGGGCGTCTGGGTCGACCTCACCACGCTGGGCGACGACGACAAGCTGGGCCTCTCGGTCGGCGACTGGGTCGAGGTCGCGGACAGCGCGTACGTCAGCCGGGAGGAGCCGGCGGACCTGCTCCAGGTGGAGGAGACCGACCTGCCGGGCCGCCGGGTGCGGCTGTCCGCCGAACCGGCGCCGGAGGTCGGCCGGCTGGCCGAACGCCACCCCTTCCTGCGCCGCTGGGACCACCGCGCGCCCCGCGGCCGGGACGCCCTGCCGCTGGCCGGCGGCGCCCTGCGGCTGCGGGAGGGCGCCTGGCTCGACCTGGAGGACGGCGTCCAGGTGTACTTCCGCCCGGGCGGCGACTACGCCCGCGGCGACTACTGGCTCGTCCCGGCCCGCACCGCCACCGGCTCGGTCGAGTGGCCGCGGAACGCGGCCGGCGAGGCCCTCCTCCAGCCGCCGGCCGGCGTCCGGGTGCACCACGCCCCGCTCGCCTGGGTGAAGGGCCCGACCACGGTCGTCGACCTCCGCCAGACCTTCGCCCCCCTGACCGCGCCCGCCCCGCAGGAGGCCTGACCCGCCCGGCCCGCACCGGCGGCCGGCGGCCTCCGCGGTTCCGCCCGCGGGCTCAGCCGCTCCAGGTGCCGGTCGTGCCGGTCGTGCCGGTCGCCCGGGGCGTGCCTCCGGTGGCGGTGCCCCGGGTGGCCGGGGCCCCGGCTCCGGCGCCAGAGGTGGTGGTCCGCACCCCCGGGGCGGTGGTGCCGACCGTCGGGCCGGCCGAGGTGCGGGGCGCGGCCGGGGCCGCCGCCGTGCGGGGCGCTGCGGTGGTCCGGCGGGCGGCGGGGGCGGTCGGCGCGGTCGAGGGGGCGTCGCCGCCCGGTGCGATCCGCTCGATCCTCAGCACCAGGTTGCGGTCCTGGCGGCCGCCCGCCAGGTCGCGGTTGCGGCTGTGCACGACCTGTGTCGACACGCCGCCGACGTCCTGCCACCGGCCCTGGACGGCACGGCTGTTGGGGCACCAGCCGCCCTCGTCCCGGTGTTCCAGGTCGAGTTCCCAGCGCTCCGCCTCGACGACGTGGACGGCGCCGACCTCGCCGGGGATCTCCACCGGGGCGGCGCCCCGGACGGTCACCACCGCCCGCTGGGGGAACCGCCCCTCCACCGCCGTCACCGTGATCCGGCTCGCCCCCTGGTACCAGGCCATCGCTGTGCTCCCTCGTCCGTCCTTCGGGCCGGCTGCCGACCGCCCCCAGCCGTTAGCACGGACGGCGCCCCCTCCGGGGTTCGACCGTCCGCGTCCGGCACCGCGGGGCCGGGAACGGCCGACGGCCGGTCGGGGGCGGACCGGAGTCCGCCCGCGACCGGCCGCCGGTGCGGCTCAGCGGGCCCGGGGGCCGTCCTTGTCCCGCGCGAGCACACCGGCCTGACGTGTCGTCAACTTGCCCTGGCCGTACAGCCAGCGCACCGTGTCGGCCATGGTGTCGGCCGTCGGCCTCGGGGTCAGCCCGCCGGTGCTCGCGGCGGGGTCGACCGGGGCCGCGCAGGCGCAGGTGTACACGGCCCCGTACTCGGCGGGGATGTGCCAGGGCCATCCGCGCTGGAGCAGGCCGGCCAGGGTGCCGACCGGCAGCATGGCCCGGGCCGGGAGGAAGGCCGCGGGCAGCCGCCGCCCGGTGACCTCCCGCAGGGTCCGCACGTACTGCCGGGTGGACAGGTGGCGGCCGGGCCCGAAGTGCCGGTCGGCGCCCGCCCTCGGCGCGGTCAGCAGCCGGGCGTGCAGCTGCGCGGTGTCCCGGACGTCGCCGACCGGGAAGCCGCCGAGCGGCCAGATCGGCATCAGCCCGCGCAGGGCGTTGCGCAGCCGGGCGTTCTGGTCGCCCGGCCCCGGGTCCTGCGGGCCGAGCAGCGCCGGCGGGTAGCTGATGACCACCGGCGCGCCGTCCCGCTGGTGGCCCCGGGCGATCCGCTCGGCCGCGGCCTTGGTCGCCATGTACGTGTCCCGGGGGCGGCCGACCGGGGAGTGCTCCCCGAGCGGCCGTCCAGGGGACGGCAGCAGGGCGACGATGCTGGAGACGTGGACGACCGGGTCGGCGCCCGACCGGCGGGCCGCGGCCAGCACCAGCTCGGTGCCCCGTTCGTTGGTCCGGCGCATCTCCGCGTTCCGCCGGCTGTCGAAGGAGTACACCCCGGCCGCGTGCAGGACGGCGTCGGCGCCGCGCACAGCCCGGGCCGCGCCGCCCTCGTCGGTCACGTCCCCGACGACCAGGTCGACGGCGGCCGGGTCCACCGCCAGCAGGCCGAGCGCCCGTTCCGCGGCCTGCGGGTCGCGGACCAGCATGCGCACCCGGTGTCCGCCGCGGACCATCGCCGCGACGGAGTGCAGGCCGAGGAATCCGGTGCCGCCGGTCACGCTCACCAACATCGGTCCATCCTCCGCTCAGCCGATCCCTTCCGGGTTCCCGCCGACGCCCCGGTGGAAGGCGCCACCGTAGAACAGCAGCGCCTGCCGGTGGTCGGACCAGTCCGCGGCCAGCACCTCGCCGAGGAAGATCGAGTGGTCGCCGCCGTCGTACTGCTCGGCGAGCTTGCACTCCAGCCAGGCCAGCGAGTCCGCCAGCAGCGGGGCGCCGGTGAACGGGCCGGGCTGCCAGTCGAGGCCGTCGAACTGGGCGGCCCCGCGCGGCCTGCTCTTGTTCGCGAAGTAGCGTGCGAGACGCTCCTGTTCGGCGCCGAGCACGGAGACCGCGAAGGACCTGGTCGCGGTGATCGCCTCGTGCATCGTCGCGGAGCGGGCCACGCAGCACAGCACCATCGGCGGTTCCAGGGAGACCGAGCTGAACGCGTTGGCGGTCATCCCGTGGACGTACTCGCCGCCCGTGGTCAGCACCGTGATCCCGGTGGCGAACCGGGCCATCGTCTCGCGCAGGGCGCCCGGCAGGACGGCCCGGTTCTCGGCGGCCGCCGGCGCCGGGGCCGGCGGCCGGGTGTTGACCGGGGACCGGCCGTTGCCGATCACAGCGCCCGCTCCGTCTCCACCGGACCGCCGGGCGCGGCCTGGGCCGCCAGGGCCCGCGCGACGGCCGGGCCCTCGGCGTACGGCGCCAGCGCCCGGCGCAGCGCCTCGGGCACCCGGGCGGGGACGGTGGCCGTGTTCGGTCCGCGCATGCACGCGATCCGCTGCCGGCCGCGGGCGACCAGGTTCTCCTGCTCGCCGTCGATCCGCAGGTAGTCGAAGCTGAACTGGATCTGGGTCTGGGTCAGCTCCTCCAGCCGCATCCGGACCGACAGCTCGTCGAACGAGGTGATCTCGGCGAAGAAGTCGCACTCCACCTTGAGGGTGAACAGCTTCAGGTCGTCCTGCAGCTCGGCGAGCACCTCCGGCGCCTTGTCCTTGAGGAACATCTCCCGACAGCGCCCCTGCCAGCGCAGGTAGTTCACGTAGTAGACGTTGCCGACGAGGTTGGTCTCCTCGAACCCGACGGTGTGCCGGATCTCGTAGTAGGCCGACATCAGTTCTCCTTTCCGACGAGGACCGCGAAGAGCACCGGCTCCGTCCGGTCGTTGACGGTGGTCACCCAGGTGGCGACGGACGCGTCACCGGCGGACAGCACCACCCAGCCGCCCGGGTGGACCCGGTCGAGGGTCAGCGCCTGGGTGGTGGCGCCGGACTTGCGCAGGCATTCCAGCGCGCTCCAGACCCGGGTGCCGGCCACCGCCGGGCTGCAGCCCGCATCGGTCACCAGCAGGTCCCGCAGGGCGAGTTGGCCGGCGCCCAGCAGCGCGTCCCAGTCCTCGGCGGTCCGCTCCAGGACGGTCTCGACGTCGCAGGCGAGCCGCCCGCGTCCGGCCACCGCGAGGGTCAGGCCGGCGGCGTGCGAGGCCGACACCGTGGTGCCGTCGAGTTCCGGCGCACCGGCGAGTTCGGGCTTGCCGTCCGGCCGGTGGCGCAGTTCCACCGGCCGGCCCAGCGCCCGGCCGAGGGCGGTCGCGGTGCGGGCCCTGCGGTCCCCGTCCCGGGCGGCGGCCTGGGCCGTGCCGTCCGCGGCGGGCTTCGCCTCGGGTTCGACGACCACCGCGCGGCGGCCGCCCAGCACCCGTTCCAGACCGCGTTCCAGGTACGAGCCGAGCATCGCGGGCACCCAGGGCCCGGCTCCGTCGCGCTTGCGGACGGCGACCAGGGTCAGCCCCTCCCAGCGCTCGACCACCTTCCCGGCCGGGGTGCGCACGTCGAGGTCGTAGACGTAGCTGTCCCCGTCCTGCGAGCGCTCCCTGGCGTCGAGCACCACGTACTCGGAGTCCTGGTCGGCCGGGTCGGCCAGCCAGAGCCGTTCGATGCCCTGCGGCAGCAGCGTGGCGTCCGGCACGCAGCACTGGATGGCGTGCATCATCGCGTCCCGGGTGCCGGGGTCGGCGAGCCGCTGGTCCTGCGGCAGGAAGGCCGCGAACCACGGCGCCTGGGCGGTGGTGGAGATCTCCGCCAGCGCGTGCCGGGCGCTCGCCCGCCGGTACTCCAGCAGCCGCTGGAACCGCTTTCCCTGGAAGAGCACGCTGCCGTACAGCTCGGTCACCGGGTCCACCGGCACCGCCGGCAGGCCGAACTCGGCCGGCACCGGCGTCCCGGGCACCTCGGGCCGCGGGTAGCGCAGCGTGGCCCGGAAGTGGTCGGCGGCGAAGTCGGTGCCCTCGCTGCGCAGCACCACGTCGACCGTCCCGGGATCCCGGACCAGGGCCGCGATCCGGATGGTGGTCGAGCCGCCCGGCCGGACCACCACGGGCCGCCGGAACTCGACGTCCTCCAGCAGCGGCGGGCCCTGGTGGCCGCTCACCGCGGCGGCGACCTGGGCCATCGCCTCCATGCCGAGCACGGCCGGGAAGAGCAGGTCGTCCTGGAGCCGGTGGTCGGTCAGGTACGGGTCGCCGCCCTCGGTGAGCTCGGTCTCGGTGATCAGCTCGATGCCGGGGTGGTGCGCCACCACCCGCTCCACGAACCTGGTCAGCGGCAGCTCCTGGCGGACGGTGGCGAGGGTCGGCAGGCCGCCGGCCCGTCCGCTCACCACCAGGACGGGGCCGGCCGACGGGTCCGCGAGCACCTCGCGGAGCACCTGGATGCCGTTCTCGGTGGAGATCGGCGTGATGCCCTCGCGGATCAGCGCCTCGACGACACCGAGCCGTTCGCCCATGCCCGCGCCCGACCAGACCGACCACTCCAGCGCGAGGGCCCGGGCCTTCGGGTACCGCTGCTGGAAGCGGAGGGTCAGTTCGGTCATCCAGTCGTTGGCGGTGGCGTAGTGCGCCTCGCCGCGCAGGCCGGCCCGGCCGATGATCGAGCCGAAGGTGACCAGCAGCTTGAGGCGCTCCGGCCGGACGGCCGCGAGGACCGCCTCCAGGCCGTCGGTCTTGGGCGCCAGGGTCTGCCGGAAGTCCTCGGCGGTCAGCGCGTCGAGGGCGGCCGGGTGGTTGCGGCCGGCGCCGTGCAGCACCGCGGTGACCGGGCCGAGCCCGCTCTCCAGCAGGGCCACCGCGGCGGCGACCTCCTCGGCCGAGGTGACGTCGGCGCGGGCGTAGCGGTAGCGCAGGCCCGCGTCGTCCATCCTGGCGAGGTTGCCGGCGAGTTCGCGGTCGGTGGCCGGGTCGGCGCGGCCGATCAGGGCCAGGGCGGCCCCGGAGTCCTTGGCCATCGCGATGGCGCACTCGGCGGTGATGCCCTTGCCGCCGCCGGTGACCAGCAGGACGTCCCCGGCGTCGAGCGGGGAGCCGCCCTCCGCTGCCGGGCGCAGCTGCAGCGGCCGCAGCAGCGGGACGGTCCGGCCGCCGTCCGCCTGGTAGCGGACCTCCGCGAAGCCGGCCGTGGCGGCGGTCTCGGCGACCACCCGGGCCACCGCCTCGTCGCGGGCGGCCCCCTCGGGCGCGGTGTCGGGCAGTTCGACGATCGTGGTCGGGACGGTCGGGTGCTCCAGGTGCAGGGTCTTGGCCAGCCCGGCGGCGCCGAGCCGGTGCTGGACCACGACCAGCCGGGTGCCCTCGGGGGCGGCCAGCACGGCCCGCCCGGCGGCCAGGAAGAGCTCCGCCTCGTCCGGTCCGCACGCGTCCGGGAGGCAGAGCAGCACGCCGTTGCCGAGGCCCGCGGCGGCGAGCGCGGTGCGCAGCGGCTCGGCCAGCGGGTGGCCGGGCGTGCTGTGGACCGTCCAGTCCCCGGCCGGGCCCGCGGGGCCGGGCTGCGGGCGGGCCGGCGGGGCGGCCGGGACGTGCTCGACCGCGAAGGGCCGCACCCACGGGGCCACGCCGTCGACCTCGCCCGCCGGCGCGGCGCCGTCCTGCGCGGTCCCGGCCAGCTGGTCGATCAGCTCGGCGATCCCGCCCAGGTTCACGGTCGCGTAGTTGGGCGTGGCGGCGAGCACGGGCCGGCCGAGCGCCCGGGTGACGTCGTTGACGATCTGGCCGATGGTGATCGAGCTCAGGTGCAGGTCGTCCATCGGGTGGGTCTGCGCGGTGACGGAGTCCAGCGGCAGTTCGACCCGCTCGGCGGCGAGCCGGCGCAGCAGCTCCAGGGTGGAGTCCTGGGCCGCGTCGGTGTCCGCGGACGCCCGCGCGCCGTCCCGCTCGTCCCGGCCCGGTCCGCCGTCCCGGGCCACCGGGTCGGCCAGGTCCGCGTCGATGGCCGGAGCCGCCTCGCAGGGGTTGGCCAGGAAGGTCATCGCACCGTCGGCCGGCAGCGGCCGCACCAGGCGGTCGCCGAACAGGGCCTCGGTCCGCAGCGGCACGCCGAGCACGTACGCGGCGCCGGCGACCCTGAGCAGCGGGCCGAGCGAGGCGCTGTCGGTGTCGACCGCCAGGGTGGTGAGGTCCGGGGCGATCTCCGCCAGCAGGCCGGACAGCACCCGGCCCGGGCCGACCTCCACGACCAGGTCGGCGCCGGCGGCCGCCGCGGTGGCGGCCTCCTGGAACCGGACCGGGAGCAGCACCTGCTCGCGCAGGACCTCCCGCAGGTCGGCGGACGGGTCCAGGAACCGGCCGGTGACGGTGGAGGCGATCGGGCGGACCGGCTCGCTGAAGTCGAACTCCGCCAGTTCGGCCGCCATCGCGACCGCGGCCGGCTCGACCAGCGGCGAGTGGAAGGCGTGCGACACGTTCAGCCGGGTCGCCGTGACGCCCTCGGCCGCGGCCCGGCGGCAGACCTCGTCGACCGCCTCGGCGGGGCCGGAGAGCACGGTCTGCCGGGGCCCGTTGTAGCCCGCGACGACCACGTCCTGACCGGCGGACAGCCGGGCGGCCTGCTCCGGGGTCGCCGCCAGGCCGGCCATCGCGCCGCCGCCGCGGCTCGCCCGCGCCATCACCCGGCCGCGGACGGTGGCCAGGCGCACCACCTGCTCCTCGGTCATCGTGCCCGCCCAGTGCAGGGCGGTCAGCTCCCCCAGGCTGTGGCCGACGGCGGTGTCGGCCCGGATGCCGATCGCGTCGAGCACCCGCAGGGCGGCCAGCGAGCCGGTGACGATCCGCGGCTGGGCCACCTGGGTGGCGACCTGGTCGTCGCCGGTGGGCAGCGCGGCCGCCCGGAACACCTCCTCCGCCGCGGCGAACCGGCGCCGGATCGCGCCGACGGCGCCGCGGCCGGAGCCCTGGCCCGGGAAGAGGTAGACGATCCGCGGGGCGGTCCGGGCGCGGCCGAGGAAGACTCCCTCACCGGCCGAGAACGCCTCCCGCGCGCCGGAGTCGAGCAGGGCCAGCAGCCGTTCGAGGCCGCGTACGGCGTCGTCCGGCGTGGTCGCGACGACGGCGGCGCGCACCGGGCCGCCGGCCTGCCGGTCGGCCAGCGTGCCGGCCAGGTCGGCCAGTTCGGCCTGGGCCAGCTTCGGCACGAGTTCCAGCAGTCGGGCCACTTCCGCGCGCAGCGCGGCCGTGTCCGGCCCGTCCAGCAGCAGCAGTTCGGCGTCCTGGCGGCCGGCGACCAGCCGGGTGGTGCGCTCGTCGAGCGCCTCGCGCCGGGTGCTGCCGGGCGCCTGGGCGACCGCGACGTGGGTGTTGATCCCGCCGAAGCCCATCGCCGACACCCCGGCCCGGACCGGCTGGTCGGCCGGCCAGAGTTCGGCCTGGCGCGGGACGTACATCGCCGCGTCGTCACCGAGCAGGCCGGGGTGCGGGTCGACGTGGCCGGTGGCCGGGGGGATCACCTGGTGGTGCACGGCGAGGGCCGCCTTGATCAGACCGGCGACGCCCGCGGCGGCCTTGGTGTGCCCGAAGTTCCCCTTGACCGTGCCCAGCGCGGCCGGACGGGCCGTCGGGTCGGCGAGGCGGCGGGCGGAGGACAGCGCCTCGATCTCGGTCGCGTCGCCGAGGGCGGTGCCGGTGCCGTGACCCTCGAAGTAGGAGACCGTCTCGACGCCGTAGCCCGCCCGCTGGTAGGCGCGGGTCAGCGCCAGCCGGTGGCCGCCGGCCTCCGGCCGGGTGATGCCGCCCTTGCCGTCGGAGGAGACGCCCCAGCCGCTGATGCTCGCGTAGATCCGCCGGCCCTGCGCCACCGCGTCCCGCTCGCGCATCAGCACGAGCATGCCGGAGCCCTCGCCGGGCCAGAAGCCGTTGGAGTCCCGGTCGTAGACCTTCATCTCGCCGGTGGCCAGCGCGCCGGTCTTGGCGAAGCCGATCACCTCGAACGGGTCGATGGAGAGGTCGACGCCGCCGGCGACGGCCACGTCCAGCTCGCCGTCGGCGAGCGCCTTGGCCGCCGTGACGACGGACAGCAGGGAGGAGGAGCAGGCGCCGTCGACCGTGTAGCCGCCACCGCGCAGGTCGAAGTGGTTGCAGATCCGGCCGGCGATGGTGTTGGCGAGGCCGCCGGCCAGCGAGTCCTCGTCGATGGCCGGGAACGGCGCCTTGTACTGCGGCTCCAGCTCCTGGAGGAACTTGGCGACGTCGCCCTCGGACCAGCCCTGGCCGGCCAGCGCGGCGGCCACCGTGCGGCGCACGTACGGCCACCGCAGCCGCATGATGTTGGCCCGCGAGAATTCCCCGGTGAGGCTGTTTCCGACCACCACGCCGGTGCTCTGGTGGGGAAGGCCCGAACCGTCCGGGAATCCGGCGTCGGCGAGCGCCTCGGCGGCCACGTCGAGGGCCAGCCAGTGCGTCAGGTCGGTCGCCCGGTAGGTGCTCCCGGCGACGCTGTACTTGATGCGGTCGAACGCGTAGTCCCGGAGGACGGCGGCCTTCTTCGTGTAGTGCCGGTCGGGCGCGCTCCGGTCCTCCGACCAGTAGTCCGCCTGGTTCATCCGCTCGTCCGGCAGCCGCCGGAAGGCCCGCCGACCACCCAGTACGTTGTCCCACAGTTCGCTCGCCGAATTGGCGTCCGGGTAACGGAGGCCAATTCCCACGATAGCGATCCGCTCACTGCTCACGTATTCACCACCCATGGAGATGAATTGACGGCGAATATTGTCGCCGGCTCGACTCTCTGCACTGTCGTCAAGCGTGCATCTGCGGCCGTCCGGATGTCTTCTCCGAGTTTGCTTTCCGGCTGGTCCGGGCCGGTGCTTTTCCATAACGGCGTGATGCCGCTTTTCCATAACGGTGTGATTTCCTGGCCGCGCTATTCGATAACGCCGTGATTCGCCGGCCGGCCGCGCCGGGAACGCACCGAGGCCCCCGCCGGTCGGCGGGGGCCTCGGTGGTGCGGGCGTACGCGGGGTCAGGGGCCGGCGGCCGCCGGGACGCGGTCGCCGAGCCGGGCGCCCAGCTCCCGGGCCGCCGTCAGGGCGGCCCAGGAGGTGAGCTCGATCAGCGCGGCGTCGCCCGGCCGGTCGCGCCGGAACCCGGCGACGGTACCGTCGTCGACCTGGTACGAGGCCTTGGCGGTCAGCAGGGCCAGCCGGCCCGCCGCACGCTCGTCCTCGGGCAGCGCCGACACCGCCTCCTCGACCCAGCCGCGGCCGAGCCCCGGCGGCCGGCCGTCCCACCCGGCCAGCTGGTCCACGACCAGGCCGCGGACGCCGTCCGGCACGGACCGGGCGCCCGCCGCGTCGATCACGGCGGCCGCCCGGGCGAACGCCCCGGCGACGCTCGGGGTGCCCGCCGCCCAGCGCAGGTCCCCGGGCAGCGGCGCGGACGCCAGCAGGTCGAGCGAGGTCCCGGCCGGCGGGGCGACCCGCGCGCCGCGGCGCATCAGCCGGCCGAGGACGGCCCGCGCCGCCGACCGCGCGGCCGCCGGGAGGCCGGCCGGGAGCGGGCTGTCCGCGAGGAACAGGTTGACCATGCGGTTGAGGTAGTGGAAGGTGACCGCCACCCCGACCAGTTCGGGCGCCGCCTCCGCCGGGAACGGCGGCCCGGCGCCCGGCGTCCGCCCGTGGTCCCCGTCCGCGCGGAACCAGTCGGCCGCCGCCTCCGCCGCCGCGCGGGCCGCACCCGGGGCGCCCGCCCCGGGCAGCAGCGCGCCCAGCGTCGTGCTGTGCACCTCCACGCAGTACGGGCAGGCGTTGGCGGCCGAGACGGCCGCGGCCACCGCCTCCTTGGTCGCCCGGTCGACCCGCCCGCCGGCGACCAGGGTCTCCCGCAGCATCACCCAGGAGGCGGCGAGCACCTCCGGCGCGGCGGCGTGCAGGCCGATCGGCGGTGCGAGCATCCCGAACTCCCGCTCGACCTCGGCGAAGACGCGGGCCACCTCCTCCCCCGCGTCGGCCGGCCGCACCGGGGCGACCCGGTGGATCCCCGCCATGGACCTCCGCAGGGCCGGCCGCAGGAACGGTGTCGTCATGTGCCCTCCTCGATGGCTCGATCCGGCGCCGGGTGTCCGCTACCGGCGCATCAGGCCGGGCAGTTGGACCTGCACGCCCCGCCGTCCGCTGGTGCCGCCGTCCGGCGCGGGCGCGCCGTACCTGACGTTCACGCCGCGCTCCTGGGCGGCGGCCACGATGCCGGGGATCGCGCGCTCGGCGAGCGCGGAGATGGTCAGCGCGGGGTTGACCGTCAGCGCCCCCGGGACGGCGGAGCCGTCGGTGACGAAGATGCCCGGGTGGTCGCGCAGCTCCTGCCGGTCGTCGAGCGCCGAGGTCCCCGGGTCGTCGCCGATCCGGCAGGACGCCAGCGGGTGCACGGTGTAGGCGCCCACCAGGTCGTTGGTCCACGGCATCACGCGGGCCAGGCCGTCGCGCTCCAGGATGTCCTTCACGACCGCGTCCGACTCCTCCCAGGCGCGCAGGGTGTTGGCGGTCGGCCGGTAGGAGATCGTCCCGCGCCCGAGCATCTGCTGGGAGATCCGCTGCGCGTTGCCGGTGGCCGGCGGCGGGCCGAAGACGCCCTCGTTGTCGTCCTCGATCATGGTGAAGACGGTCAGCCAGGACTGCCACTGCCGGACCAGTTCCTTCTTCTCCACGCCGAACCAGCTGGGCCCGCTCGCGTCGGGCACCTGGGCCAGGATGGTGCCGAACCCCGGCGGGAAGTAGAGCTGCTCCAGGGAGAACCGGCGGTGCTCCGGCAGCGAGCCGTCGAGGTTGTCCCAGCTGGCCACGACCGGGCCCTTGCCGATCTGGTTGGCCCGGAACGCCCGGCCGTCGGAGCGCTTGAGCCCCAGCAGGTCGCGGGCCCGGTCCTCGTCGACGACGGCCGTGTTGAGGCGCTCCCCGTTGCCGGAGAAGTAGCGGCCCACGGCGTGCGGCATGGTGCCCAGGGTCGCCTCGGAGCGCTGGAGGATCACCGGGGTGGCGCCGGCGCCGGCGGCGAGCACGATGATCTTCGCGTCGATCGTGCCGCTGCCGACGTGCACCCGGTAGTCCTCGTCGTCGACGACCGAGTAGTGCACCCGGTAGCCGCCGTCGTCCGTCCGGGACAGCTGCTGCACCTCGTGCAGCGGCCGGATCTCGGCGCCGTGCGCGAGGGCCGCGGGCAGGTAGTTCAGCAGCAGCGACCGCTTGGCGTCGAAGCGGCAACCGGACATCATCCAGTTGCAGTTGGTGCACTTGGCCCGGTCGATGGCGGCCGGGACGGGGTTGGCGGTGCGTCCCGCGTGCTCGCAGGCGGCGGCGAACAGCCCGCCCGCGTACGTGACGTCGTTCCAGTCCTGCCGGGTGATGGGCAGCGCCTCCTCCACCCGGTCGTACCAGGGGTCGAGGACGTCCCGGTCGATGGCGGTCGGCCACATGCGCCGGCCGATGCTGCCGCGGCGCTCGAAGACGAACCGCGGCGCGCGCGGCATCGCGGCGAAGTACACCACGCTGCCGCCGCCGACGCAGTTGCCGCCGAGCAGGCTCATGCCGTCGCCCACCACGAAGTCGAAGATCCGGGTGTACGAGGAGCCGAGCATGAAGTCGTGGTCGAAGTCGTCCGCCTTGAGCCACGGGCCGCGCTCCAGGATGGTGACCTTCGCGCCGCCGGCCGCCAGGTGGTACGCCGCGATCGCGCCGCCGAAGCCGCTGCCCACGATCAGGACGTCGGTGCTCTCGGTGCTCGTCATGCGGGACTCCCTGAAGACGTGGTGTCCGGGTGGGGATCGGCCAGCTGCTTGCCGTACGAGAAGTCGGGGAACCGCCACAGGCCGTCCTCGTCCGGCTTCATGAAGCCCATCCCGGTGAGGCCCGGGTGGCCCGCCGCGAGCGCGTCCGTGGTGTGCATGTGGGCGGCGGTGTCGAAGGCCATGTTGGCGAACAGCGCCAGCAGGACCCAGAGTTCGCGTTCCTGGTGGTCCTTCCCGGTCAGTGCCTGCACCAGGCTGGTCCGGTCGGCGAACGGCAGGGCGACGAACGGCGGCACCGAGTCGTCGAGCCGCAGGCCGTGCTCGTCCGCGTACGTGGCCGCGTGGCGGTTCAGCGCCTGCTCGTAGTCGTCCAGGGCGTCCGTGAGTCCGGTCGCGGGGGTCTCCAGCAGCTCGATGGCGCCCGCCTGGACGGCGCCGCCGCCGGTCGAGGCCCCGGCCACCGCCCGGTCGTCGGGGGAACGCTTCTCGCCCGGGACGATGGTGTCCGCGAACGCTTCGAGCGTCATGGTCCGGTAATCGTGTCGATCTGAGGTAGGCGAGCCCACCGGCATCTCCTCAGGTTCTTGTCGAAAAGCGGGCCGGCGCGCATCGGCCGATCCCGATTCGCATACGCGACTGTGGCATCGTGCGCGCAATTCGCCCTCGCCTGCATCTCCCGTGTTGCTGAGGGCCACCGGCGGCCGTTCAAACCTGAATTCCGGGACTTCTCACCCGTCGGGCATGCCAGCGGCAAGTGCCACCGAACCATTGCGACTGTCATGTGCCTGCTGCTACGGTCGTCACTTGCTATGGCGGCGACAATTGTCAGCTTCGCCTTTCCGAAGGGGGTCCTCCCTTCGCTTGCCTGGCACGGACGGTCGGTCGGTCACCGCGGCCGCGACTTTCGTTCCCGATCATCGCCAGGATGGAATTTCCGTTCATCCGCAGGTGCAGCGGAGAATCTGGAGCCAAAGATGACATCTGCCATCGAGCAAGCCGTTTCCCGGGCCATCGAGACCATGCACGACAACATCGGTGAGCTGCTGACCATCGACGACATGGCGCAGGCGGCCATGTACAGCAAATTCCACTTCTCCCGGGAATTCCAGCGGATGACCGGGGTCTCGCCGCGGCGGTTCCTCTCCGCCATCCGCCTCGAAACGGCCAAGCGCCTCCTCATCGAAACGTCGTTCACGGTGACCGAGATCAGCCACCGCGTGGGCTACAACAGCGTCGGTACGTTCAGCTCGCGGTTCGCCAGCAGCGTCGGCGTCCCCCCCACCACCTACCGCCAGCTCGGGGGTTTCACTCCCCGGATCGAGGTCGACTTGCGCGGCGTGGCCCGCGGCACGGAGCTCTCCGCCTTCCGCGGCGAGATCCGCGCCCCGATCGCCGGGGACCTCGGCCGGGTCTACGTCGGGCTGTTCCCGACCCGGGTCCCGGAGGGGCGGCCGGCCGCGTGTACCGTCCTCCCCCGCCCCGGGGTCTTCTTATTCGACCAGGTGCCGGCCGGCACCTGGTACCTGCTGGCGCACTCCGTCCCGGCCGCGTTCGACGAGGTGCTGACGGGTGACCGCGAGGTCTCGGTGGGATCGGTCGGACCGGTCGAGGTGCGGCCGGACGTCCCGCTGCTGCCGATCGAACTGCGCCTGCGCCCGGCCCGCGTCCTCGACCCGCCGGTCCTGCTGGCCCTGCTGGACGCCCGGGCGGTGGCGCTGGCCACCGAACGTGCCCTGATCACCGACACCGCCTGATCCGGCGCGGCCGGCACCACGGCGGCCTCCGCACGGAGCCCCCGCGACGGACGTCGCGGGGGCTCTGCCGTGCGGGCTCCGCCGGACGGGACCGGCGGGGCGGTTCCTCAGCCGACGGACCGCACGGTCATCGGCAGGCCGCCGCGCACCCGCAGCGACAGCATCGGCTCGGCCACCACGCGGTAGCCGGGCACCTTGGCCAGCCGGAGGTCGCGGGCGACCATGGCGATCGTGAAGGTCGCCTCCAGCAGCCCGAGGTGGTTGCCGATGCAGAACCGCGGCCCCGCCCCGAACGGGATGTAGGCGTAGCGCGGCCGCTCGGTGGCCCGGTCCCGGTCGAACCGCTCCGGGTCGAACTGCTCCGGGGCGTCCCAGAACCGGGGGTGGCGGTGCAGGGTGTACGGGCAGATCAGGACGTCGGCGCCGGCCGGGACGTGGTACCCGCCGACCTCGTCGTCCGCCTGGGCCTGCCGGGGCAGGATCCACACCGGCGGGTAGAGCCGCATGACCTCCTCCACCACCATCGAGGTGTACCGCAGGCGGTGCAGGTCGTCGAACCCGGGCAGCCGGTCGCCGAGCACCTCGACGGCCTCGGCGTGCAGCCGGTCCATCACCTCGGGGTGCCGGTCGGCCAGGTAGAAGGTCCAGCCGAGGGTGCTCGCCGTGGTCTCGTGGCCGGCCAGCAGCAGGGTGACCAGCTCGTCGCGCATCCGCTGCCGGGCGACCGCGGCGTCGGGCTCCTGGCGGGTGGCGACGATCAGCCGGGACAGCGCGTCGTCGCCCTCGACCTCCCCGCCGTCGCGGGAGACCCGCTCCGCCACCAGCCGGTCGACCACCTTCTGCAGGTCCTGCCGGGCCTTGCGGAAGCGCAGTTGGGTGGACAGCGGCACCCAGCCGGGCACCATGCCCATGGTGACCATGTCGAACATCGCCTGGTCCTGCACGGCCTCGAAGTCGTGCCCGACCGCCTCGAAGGCGCTGAGGTCGACGTCGAGCAGGGTGCGGCCGAGCACCCCGAGGGTCAGCGCCGTCACCTCCTTGACCACGTCGACCGGTCCGCCGCCCTCGTGCGCCCGCAGCCGGCCGACCAGCTTGGCCGCCTCCTCCGCGACGGCGTCGGCCTGTTGGACGATCCGCTTGTGCTGGAAGGCGGGCTGGATCTGCCGGCGCTGCTTGCGCCAGAGCTCGCCCTCGCTGGTCAGCAGGCCGTTGCCGAGGGCGCGCCGGGCCTGGGCCAGCCCGATCCCCTTGTGGTAGCTGGCCGCGTTGTCCGCGAGCACGTGCTTGGCGTGGTCGGGGTGGTTGAAGAAGTAGAGCGTCTTGGGGCCCATGGAGATCCGGACCGCGTCGCCGTACTCCGCGGCGGCGGAGCGCATCATCGAGAGCCGGTCCCCGACCAGCCTGCGCAGCAGGACGGGGGCGGCCCGGCGCGGCGGGCCCGGCGGCACCCGGTGGCCGGCGGCCACGGCTAGCACCCCCCGACGGCGGGGAAGCGGTCGGCGATGGCCTGGCGCCACACCTCGTACGCGGGAAGCGCGCCCGGCACCGGCCCGGCCGGCCGCACCTCCTGGGTCACCGCGGCCGCCTGGGCGGACGACATGCCGCAGAAGACGCGGGTGGCCAGCTCGGTGTGCGGCACCAGCAGCCCGGCCCGGATCCGGGCCTCCGCGGCGAACGCGCTGCCCTGGGCGACCATCGCCCGGTGGTCGCCGGCCCGCTCCCGGAACGCGCACAGTTCGGCCTCGCCCACGCCCCCGGCGTAGGTGGCCGCGAGGCCGGCCCCGCCGTAGAGGTCGGACCACCGGGACTCCGGGAACTTCTCGATCATGGTCGCGACCAGGTCCGCGTCGGTGCCGCCGACGAACCACAGGGCCCGGCCGATGCCCTGGTCGATGGCGCGGCCCGCGTACGACGGGTGGTCGTGCGCCGGCCAGGGGAACGCCGGGTCCCGGTACTGCTGGTGGACGTACCGGTCGGTGCGGAAGTAGGCCTGGTGGAAGCCGTACCCGTCGAGCACCAGCCAGCGCAGCAGCGGGTCGAGCGCGTCGATGTCGGGCCAGCGGAACCTCGGCAGCCGGGCCATCGCCCAGCCGATCCCGACGTAGACCATGTAGACGTGGTCGGCGCCCCGGCCGGCGAGGAAGCGGGCCACCGAGTCGCGGCCGGTCAGCCGCAGCCCGTCGAGCATGGCGAAGCCCATTCCGGCGCCCTCGTAGGCGAAGCCGCGGAACCGGACCGGGATCTCCTCCAGCGGGTGTTCCGCCTCCGCCGGGTTCCGGGCCTCCACGGCGTGGGCGTAGCCCTCCAGGAAGCGCGCGCCGACCGTCTCCAGGATTTCCTGGGCGGCCGGCGACTTCCGGTGGAAACCACGCGTCTCCAATAGCGTTTCAGAGGTGTTCGGGGTGAGAATTCGACGTCGGAGCGTCCGCCATGCACTGGCCACGCCATACTCCTCTCAGGTTCTCCCGCGAGGCGGCCGATCCGCCCCGCGGCTGGGTTCGCACCCGTCCGGCCCGGGCCCTGCGCGCGGGCGCTCAGCGTGTCCGGGCCGTCGGGAGCGGCGCGGGCCCGCCGTCCCCGAAGTGCGCGCGCACGTTCGCCCGCCACAGCTCGTACGGGGGCGTCCCGCCGGCGGCGCCCGGGGCGGGACCGTCCACCGCGCAGTCGTCGGCGAGCTTCGCGGCCGCCTCCACCGACAGGCCGGTCAGGCTCGTCGAGGCCACCTCGGAGTGCGCGGGGACGAAGCCCGCGTACGCGCGCGCCTTGGCGGCGAACACCGACCCCTGGGCGAGCTCCGCCCGGTGCGGTCCCGCCGTGTCGGCCAGCCCGGCCAGGCCCTCGGCCGTGCCGCCCCCGGCGAAGGTCGCGGCCAGTCCCACGCCGCTCCACAGGTCGCCCTGCCGGTCCGCGCCGAACTTCCGTACCGCGGCCGCGACATGGGTCGGCGATCCGCCGTGGATGAACCACAGCGCCCGTCCGACGCCCTGGTCGACCGCCCGCTGGAAGTAGCCGGGCGCGCCCTGCCACGGGTACGGCTTCGGCCGGCGCTGCTCGTCCACCCAGCGCCGGGTGTGGAAGTAGGCGAGGTCGAAGCCGTAGCCGTCGACGGCCAGCCAGCTCATCGTCGGGTGGTAGGGCGTCCCGGTGAGGTCCGGCAGCACCTTGCGCCACAGCGACCTCGGCAGCCGCGCCATCGCGAAGCCGATGCCGATGTACGCCAGGAAGATGTGCGGCTGCCCGGGCCCGGCCAGCAGGTCGCGGGTGCGGTGGCCGCCGCCCGTCGCGTCCAGGACGGTGAAGGCCATCGTGGCTCCCTCGTACGCGAATCCGCGCTGTTCCGGCTCGACCAGGCCGAGCCTGCGCTCGACCTCCCACTGGCTCCGGGCGTCGATCCCCCACTCGAAGCCGCAGACCACCGCCTGGGGCACCGCCTCCAGCCGTTCGGTGGCCTCCGTCGGCGTCACCGGGAAGCCGCGCCCGGCGAAGGTCACCGAGGCCAGTGACGGTGTCAGTACCAGCCGGCGCAGCGATCCGAAGGTCGTCGGCACGATGCCTCCCATGCTCACGTCCAGAAATCCACGGTCCCCCCATGGTCCTGACGTCCTGTCACGGTCCGCATCTCCGCGGTTGCGTTCCTGGCCCCGCCCGGCCCGCGGGCATCTTCGGACGTGCTCCGCCCGCCTGCGCCGGCCTTCCCGCGGGGCCCCGGCACCACAATGGAACCGGCCCGCGCGAGACCGGAGTTCCGGCGTCGCCGGTCCGTCCCGTCACGGCCGTCCAACCGAAGGAGAGCCCGTATGAGCACGTACCAGCGCAACGCCGAGGCCACGTCCGGGTCGCTCTGGGAGCGGGTGCCCGACCACCTCGCCTACCGCGGTTCCCGGGAGTACATCACCGGATTGGTGGAGCGCCCCGGGGTGGCCGGCGTTCCGGTGCCCGCCTGCCCGGGGTGGACCGTCCTGGACGTGGTCGGCCATCTGCTGGAGGTCTGCCGGACGGTGGCCGCCGACGCGCCCGGCAACCTGTGGGAGGTCCCGCACGACGGCTCCGGCGACGGCCTCGCCGGCCTGCTCGCCGAGTGGGCGCGGCTGGACGGCCCGGTGGAGCGGGTGGTCACGGAGTCCCCGCAGCTGCGGCACACCATGCTGATGATGGACGCGTTCACCCACGAGCTCGACATCCGGGGCGCGCTGGGGGTGCCGGTGGTGCCGGAACACCCCTCCTACCCCTCGTCGTTGGACCTGGTGGTCCGGGGCTTCTCCGCCGCGGTGCGCACCCTGGGCCTTCCGGCGCTGCGGATCGAGACGCCGGGCGCCGAGTGGCTGGCCGGCGACGGCGAGCCGGCCGCCGTGCTGCGCGGGCACCGGCACGACCTGCTGCGGTCGCTCACCGGCCGGCGGTCGCTCGGCCAGATCGCCGAACTGGCCTGGAGCGCCGCGCCCGGGCCCTGGCTGCCGGCGTTCACCTGGGGGCCGTTCCACCCGCCGGCGAAGCCCGTCGAGGCGGTGCTCGCCGAGCGGTAGGCGGCCGGCCCGCCCTTCCGGCGGAACGGCGAACGGCGCTGTGGCGCTGCCCGGTCGGGCAGCGCCACAGCGCCGTTCGCGGTGTCACCCGCGGTGGTTCAGCGGTGTCACCAGCGGTGGTTCAGGCCGCGACCGCGCCGATCTGCTGCGGCTGCGCGGCCGTCCCGTCCGCGGCGCCCGCGCCGGCGGCGGCCGCCTGCCGGGACCGCTGGAGCAGGTGGGCGACCCACCAGCCGATCCCGCGCAGGGCGCAGACGATCGTGGTGGCGTAGAACAGGGTGTAGACGACGTTGAACACCATCAGGACGCCGTAGACCATGGCGACCGAGGAGCCGAACATGAACTGGGCGCGGGCCTTCATCGGCGTCGTCCCCGGGTCGCTGATCATGTAGTTGGTGAACAGCACGAAGGCGACGCCGGTCATCGCGCCGAGCGCGGAGAACAGCGCGACGTCCCAGATCCAGTGCCGGACGAACGCCTGGATGGCGAACGCGCCGAGCCAGCCGACGATCAGCGGGGTCCGCTTGGTGAGCAGCGCGTTGATCACCGTGCCCGCGGTGGCGATGATCAGCGGGATCATGACGCGGAAGAAGGTGTTCGCGTTCTCGGTGAACTGGTACGGCGGCGAGATGCTGAACCAGGAGCCGAAGCACAGCAGCGACATGGTGATCCCGAAGTTGGACGGGTTCATGTAGTGCCGCATCCGGCCGGCGATCGGCGCCTGCAGGGCGTGCTTGCCGCCGACGCCGATGACCACCCCGAAGAACAGCGGCAGCAGCTGGTTGTTGCCGTACGTCAGCATGTTGACCGCGAGCGCCGTGATGTGCGCCGGCAGCAGGAACTCGTAGAGCCCCCGGCCCCCGTTGCCGCGGAAGCGCGGCGCGCGGCGCTGGGCCCAGGCGCTGATCAGCTCGAAGCCGAGCTCACAGGCGTAGGCGGTGAACACCGCGATGAACGGCCACAGCCAGGGCTGTTCGAAGCCGAGCAGGGTGTAGCCGAAGGTGTTGAACACGCTGATGGAGATCGCGAAGTTCCGCAGGGCGAGGTAGCGGGGGTCCTTGGCCTTCGCGGGGGCGGCCGGCGCGGCCGCCGGGGCGCCGCCGGGCTGGGCTTGCGCGGTCGCGCTCATCGGTTCGGGACCTCCTGGACGTCACTGGTCAGCATCAGGGAGTGGGTGCCGGGGGTGATCTCCTGGGTCTTCTCGTGCAGCCCGCCGGCGGCGTCCCGCCAGGTCAGCTTGACGGTGACCGGGCCCTGGTGGGAGCCGAGGCCGAAGCGCACGTCGAAGCTGCGGTAGCCGCCGTGGCCGCCGCCGCCGTCGAGCTGGGAGATCTGGTTGCCGTCCGGGGTCATGACGCACACGGTGGCGCCGTACGCCGGGGCCCCGGTGTTCACCAGGCCCTGGCCCGCTCCGCCCTCGGCGGTCGGCCGGTAGAGCCGCAGGTTCAGCTGGTTGCCGAGGTTCGGCGAGGTGTTGGCGTAGAAGGCGGGCGGCCCCCACTGGCGGGCGACGGCGAAGTCCAGCTTGCCGGTGCCGGTGGTGTCGCCGGTGGCCAGGCCGCGGGTCGGGGTCGGCACGTCGATGCCCAGCTCGGAGCTGATGTTGACGTACGGGCCGCCGGGGGTCTTGGCGTAGAAGGCGATGGCCTCGTCGCCGGCGATGTCGTCGCCCGGCTGGACGTTGGGCCACATCGCGGGGTTGGAGAGCAGGTCGTCGTTGGTCATGGCCATCTCCTGCAGCCACGGCCAGCGGTTGATCTTGCCCTTCACGAAGCCGGTCGCCTGGAGGACGTTGAGCTCGCCGCTGTTGAGGAAGTCGCCCATCTTGGCGTCCCAGCCCCAGCCGCTCCAGGCCATCCCGTGCTCCTGGGCCTCCTGCTTGAACGGCGCGATGCCGGCGGCGAGTTTGGCCCGCATGTCGGCCTCGTCCTTGGACTTGTTGATCCAGACGAAGTTGCTCTCCTCCAGGCCCCAGGCGACGGCGATGTTGCTGACCATCATGTCGAACTTGCCGTCGCGGCCGAGGTCGCCGAAGTCGACGCCCATGCCCTTGAAGGAGCCGTTGCCGAGCACGAAGGACTTGGGCGTGGTCGGGGTGCGCTCGCCCTTGGCCTCGGTGAGCTCGATGTGCCCGGGCGTCGACCGGTTGTACAGCAGGTGCCCGTGGCCGAAGTCGTTGGCGATGTACAGCTCGGGCAGCCCGTCACCGGTCAGGTCGGCGCCGGAGATGGCGAGCGTCCACCCGGTGGACGCGTCGTAGGGGATGGCGCCCTTCTCCTCCACGTAGGACACCGTGGGCTCGGGGCCCGAGGTGCTCTGCTGCCAGCGCAGGACGTGGTCGCCGCCGGCGTTCTTGGCGCTGGACAGCGAGTCGTTCATCTCGACGTTGTTCAGACCGTTCGGGTCGAGCACGTCGGAGTCGGGGAAGTAGTTGCCGATCACGATCGACGGGTGTCCGCTGCCGTCGAGGTCGCCGACGTAGTCCGCGTCGGTGTTCCAGCGCGGGCCGTGGTACCTCCCGTCCAGCGACTCCGAGGGGATCAGCTCCCGGGGCACGTAGGCGCTCGGGGACACGGTCGTGGCGTCCGACTTCGCCATGAACAGGATCGGCGTCCGGCCCCAGTACGTCACCAGGAGGTCCATCCGGCCGTCCGCGTTGAAGTCCCCGGGGGTGCAGGCGGTGGGCGCCATGGCCTCGTCCATCGGCAGCGGCTTGCCGTCCAGCACGAAGGGCGTGAACCGGTCGGCCTCCCGGGCGGTCGGCGTGTACGTCACGATCACGCTGTCGGTCCTGGTGTCGACGATGCACATGCTGTCGGCGACACCGTGCCCGGTGAGGTCGTTGATGGCGATGCTGGCCCCGACCGAGGAGATCCACGAACGGATCTTCTGGTAGGCCGGGTTGACGTTCCGGACGGTCTTCATCGGCCGCTGGTCGTAGTCGGGCGGCATCGCGATGGGCATCTCCTTGAAGCCGTACTTCTTCGCGACGTCCTCCGCGCCGGCCACCGCGACCGAGCTCCTCGCCGCGAAGAACAGCGAGGCGGCCACCATGATCACCACCAGGCCCGGTACCAGTCTGCGGAATCGTTCACGGTTTGACACCGAATTCCCCTCTCAGCAGATCGCGTACGACCCTGCTCTCGCATCGAGTGCACGACGCGGCCGACTCCTGCGGGCCGGAAAAGGCCCGGGGTCCGGAATCCGCGTTCCCGGAATGCGACGGTGAATCCCACTTCACGCGCAGGTCTACTGCACGAGCATGAACTCCGCGCGCTGACCAAGGCATCTCTCACATTGCTCACCGACCCGCCCCGGCTTTTACCGGGAATTGGCCGGCGGAGGAATCCCGCCGTTCGGCCGGCCGGACACGCCGAAGCGCCCTCCGGAGGTACGCGGAGGGCGCTTCGGCGGGTGCGTGCGGTGTCGCCGGCGGTCGGTTCCCGCCGGCGCGGGTCAGTAGCGGGCGGAGGCCCCCGGCGGCACGTCGTGGCGCATCCACCCCGACGGGTCCACCCGGCGGCGCACCCGGTCCACCCGCTCGACGGCGGCCGCGGACAGGTGCCGCTGCGGTTGCTCCAGGCGCTCGACCAGGGTCGGCGCGGTCCGGCCGGTGTCCCAGGGCGCCAGGGCGGAGCGGACCTCGGCGCAGTGCGCCCGGACCGCCGCCGCCGAGGCCTGGTCGACCGCCAGGCCGCCCGCCGTGAACGCGAAGGCGGCGTCGAGGTGGCTCAGCGCCCCGCCGTTCGGATCGGGCACCGCGAGCGCCCCGCCCAGCTGCCGCAGTTCGGCGTTGACCAGCGGCGAGCCCGAGCCCTCGCCGAGCACCTTGAGGAACGTCTCGGCGCCGTCCGCGCCCAGTGCGGAGAGCAGTTGGTGGTCCCCGAGCACCGGCACCGGGTCGGTCGGGTCCATGTGGGTGCCGACCACGGCCGACGGGGTGGTGGTGCACCAGGTGTCCAGCACCGGCCCGGCGACCGCCCGGAACCGGCCGAGCAGGTCCGCGGCCCGGCGTTCGGCCGTCGCCAGGCCGTCCTCGGTCGGGCTGAGCACCACGCCGGCCAGGCACACCACCGGGCCGCCGGTCAGCTCCGGCGGGATGCCGGGCACGGCCGGCAGGTTCATCACCCGGAACACGGTGGTGACGGCCTCGGGCGCGTCCCCGGTCCAGTCCAGCCAGCGCGACAGCAGCTCGGGGCCGTGCGACGCGGGCCAGAAGGCCGCGCCGGTGACCACCCGGGCCGCCGGGAAGAGCCCGACCTCGATCGCGGTGACGACGCCGAGTCCGCCGCCGCCCCCGCGCAGCGCCCAGAACAGCTCCGGGTCCTCACTCGCCGAGACCCGGCGGAACTCGCCGTCCGGGGTGACGAGTTCGACCGCCCGGACGCTGTTCACGGCGAGCCCGGCCCGGCGGCCGTAGAAGCTGATCCCGCCGCGCAGCAGGAAGCCGACCACCCCGACCGTGGGCGAGGTGCCGTGCGGCGCGGCCAGCCCGTGCGCGGCGGCGGCCTCGACCACCTCGCCCCAGCGCGCGCCGGCCGGGACCCGGGCGGTGCGGGCCACCGGGTCGACCACCACCGGGCCGTCGGGCTCGGTGCGGATCAGCAGGCTGTCGTCCATCGGGCGGGCCGAGGAGGCGGCGTGCCCGGTGGTGTGCACCCGGACCCACCGCCCCTCGTGCCGGGCGTGGCGCAGCGCCGCCCGGACCTGCTCGACGGTGCGGACCGTCACCGCCGCCGCGGGCCGGACCGGGGCGGCCAGGTTGAACACGGCGGTCGCGGCGGCGTAGCCGGGCTCCCCGGGCAGCGCGACGGCCTGCTCGGTCTCGGTCATGACGGGAACTCCTCGGGTCGACGGGCTGCTCGGCTGACGGGTTCGGCGGACTGCTCGACGGGCCGCCTGACGGACTGCGTGACGGGCTGCTCGACGCGCTACTTGACACCGAACCGGGCGCGGGCGAGCTCCCGGGTGGTCACCGCGGACAGGAAGACGCCGATCCCGGAGTGGCTGTGCAGGGTGGACAGGTCGCGCCAGACCCGCTCGATCCGCTCGCCGTGCCGCACCGAGCTGGAACCCGCCGTCGGGAACAGCTGCCCCTCCACGGCGTGCCAGCACAGCCGGATCACCTCGCGGCAGATGGTGGCCAGGCGCAGGTCGTGCTCCCGGGTGAAGGCGCCCGGCCCCCGGGCGCACAGCTCCTGCCACTGGGTGACCGCCTGCCGCACGGCCGCCTCGGCGGTGGCGATCATGCCGGCCGCCTCGCCGTACCAGAACTGGTAGTCCGGGTCCTCGGCGCGGGTGACCACGGGCGGGAACAGCGTCGTGCGGGAGACCATCAGCTCCCCGTAGGCGTCCAGCGCGCCCTGGGCCATGCCCACGGCGAGCGAGGCGACCTCCAGCACCATGAAGCTGAGCGAGCCGCCGCCGTACTCCGGGTTGCCGTGCAGCCGGTAGCCGGGCGTGCCCCCGTCGACGAGGACCTCGCTCATGTGGGTCCGCGGCAAGGCCAGGTGGTCCGGGACCCGGCCGTCCTCGATCACGATGCTGTGCGAGCCGCTGCCCTTGAGGCCCAGCTGGCCGCCCCAGTCGTCGAGCCGGCGGAACTGCTCGCGCGGGGCGACGAAGAGCATCGGCGCCGGCGGTTCGCCGTCCTCGCCGGGCATCGGCACGTGTCCCATGAAGTGGGTCGCGTACGGCGAGCCGGAGCAGTAGTTCCAGGTGCCGTCGATCCGCCAGCCGCCGTCCCCGTCCCGCTCCGCCGTGCCGTTCGGGACGATGGTGGCCGGGCAGATGAAGTCGCCGCCGGCGAACAGCTCGGCCTGCGCGCGCTCGCCGAACAGCGAGGCCGCGGGCAGGGCGTGGGTGGCGCCGAGGCAGTACATCCAGCCGGTCGACGGGCAGCCGCGGGCCAGCGTCGTCGCCACCCGCAGGAACGTGTCGATGCCGAACTCGTAGCCGCCGTACCGTTTCGGGACGAGGATCCGGTAGAAGCCGGCCCGGGCGAACGCCTCGTGGGTGTCCTGGGCGTAGTAGGTACGCTGTTCGGTCTCGGCCTGCCGGGGCACCAGGAGCGGCGCGATGGCCTCGGCCCTGGCGATGATCTCCTCGGGTGTCAGACCGGGCTCGGGCGGCTGCGGCGAGCCGGACCCTGCGGCATTCGTGGCGACCGTCATGTGCGCGCGGCTCCTCTGCGGTTCGAGCGGGCTTTCCCGCGGGACTTTCCCGGCCAGCGTCGCGCGCGGACCGGCCGGGCCGCATCTCCCTGATTGCCAGCACGATCGAAGAACCGCGGCGGCGGGGCGGTTGCTACGGTTCCGGGGCGAATTCGCCCCGGAACCAGTGAGAGGAATTCCCATGAGCCTCGATGGAAAGCCGCAGTCGGACGCACCGGTGGGCAGGACGCCGCTCTCGTTCAACCAGGAATTCCTCTGCGGCTTCGACCGCGGCGACGACGAGGGGCCGTTCGGGCCGCGGTTCCACATCGTGCACGGCTGGCGGCTGCGCGGGAAGGTCGACGCCGCGACGCTGCAACTGGCCCTGGACGACGTGGTGGTGCGGCACGAGGCGCTGCGGACCGCGATCGTCCGGGGCGAGGGCGAGCGCTACCAGGAGGTCCACCCGCCCACCCCGGTCCGGCTGGAGCTGCGGGAGCTGCCCGGAGCGGATCCGGCGGCGCGCGAGCAGGCGGTCGAGGACCTGATCACCGAGGTCGAGTCGGGCACCATCAGCGCGCGCGAACTCCCGCTGCTGAAGGCCACCCTGCTCCGCTTCGACGAGGACGACGCGGTCCTGGCGCTGGTCGTGCACCACACCGCGGCGGACGGCTGGTCGGTCCGGCTGATCATCCGCGACCTCGCCGTCCGCTACGCCGAGCGCCGCGGGCACCGGCAGCCCGACCTGCCCGACGCCCTGCCGTACCGCGAGTTCTCCGCCTGGCAGCGGGAGTACGCGGCGGACCCGGCGCTGGAGGAGTCGCGCGCGTTCTGGCGGGAGCGGCTGGCCGGCGCCCGGATCCTCTCGGTGCCCACCGACCGGCCGAAGTCCTCCGGCCTGCCGGAGGCCACCGCCGTCCACCGCTTCACCGTCGACGCCGAGTTGACCGCCCGGGCGGTGGAGATCGGCCGCGCGCTGCGCAGCACGCCGTTCATGGTGCTGCTGGGCGCGTTCGCGGTGATGGTCGCGCGGTCCACCGGGACCACCCGGGTGGTGGTGCCGACCTTCTCGCCGGGCCGCGGCGAGGACCGCTTCCACCACACCGTCGGGCCGTTCTTCAACTTCCTCCCGCTGTGCACCGAGCTGGCCGGGTCCCGCGACTTCGCCGAGGTGGTCTCCCGGATCCGCACCACCAGCCTGGAGGCGTACGCCCACGACATCCCGTTCGGGCAGATCCTCGCGCAGGCACCGGAGTTGATGCTGCCGACGCTGGAGGACGGGCGGGCGGCCTGCGTCTTCCAGGTGTTCCCGTTCCCGTTCCTGCTGGACGGCGAGCTGATCGGGGACCTGGAGTACACCGAGGTGCGCCGCCGGCTCACCTCGCAGCCGGTCGGCTCCGACGTGCCCAACGGCGCGCTGTGGACGCTCAACCTCGACCCGGCCGGCGACGTGGTGGCCGGCATCCAGTACAACAGCAACCTGTACGACGAGAGCTCGGTGGCGGAGCAGGTGGACCGCTTCCGCGAGGTGCTGCGGGAGCTGGTCGGCGCGCCGGACGCGCCCCTGGACCTCCGCCCCGAGCGCTCCTGAGCCCGGGGACCGGGTCCGACGGCCGCCGCCGGGCGGGGCCGTCGGACCCGGTCCGTTCTCAGCCGACCCTGATCGGGCCGCGCGGGCGCAGGCCCCGGCAGGCGTCGTTGTAGTGGTCCAGCAGCCGCTGGGCCTCCGCGTTGGCCCGGGCGAAGCGGACCCGCGGGTCCACGTCGGTGACCAGGACGTCGTGCATGGCGGTGGTCAGGACGTCCTGGATCCCGGCGAACTCCCCGAGCAGCGCGCCCCGGGCGGCCGGCGAGCCGGAGTTGGCGGCGAGCTGGTCCAGCGCCGTGCGGAAGTGCGGGTTGCGCCGGAACCAGCCCTCCTGCTCCAGCAGGTCGATCGCCCCGCCGGTGACCGGGATGAACCCGGTCTCCCGGTGCCGCTCGGCGGCGGTCCGCGGGGTGTTCAGGTACTGCATGAAGGCCAGGGCGCCGTCCTGGGTCCGCTGGTCCAGGCCGGCGGCCAGCCAGAGCGCGTCCCCGCCGATCACGTTGCCCGCGTACGGCACCCGGTCGTTGTACGGCATCCGGCAGGCCCGCACCTCGAACCCGCCGTCCCGGCCGGCCTGGGCCATCCGGGCCGCCTCGACCGAGGTGGTGAGGGTGAAGGCGACCTCCTGGTCGGCGAAGGCGCGGAAGTTGCCGTCCCAGTCGACCTCGGTGTTCACCCGGCTCGGGTGGTAGCGGTACAGGCCCGCCCGGTGCAGCCCCCGCCACCACTCGACGTAGGCCAGCATCGCGTCCGAGTCGAGGTACAGCCGCTCGGCGCGGCCGGACCGGCCGTTGTCCTGGTCGGCGAGCAGGGCGCCCTGCTGGGCCACCGACTGCTGGAACCACCAGCCGTGGTTGGGCCAGGTGATCGCGTGGGCCGGCCCGACCGGGAGCGCGGCGACGGCCCGGCAGGCCGCCTCGATCCCGGCCCAGGTCTGCGGGACCTCGGTGATCCCGGCCCGCTCCAGCAGGGTGGTGTTGGCGTAGAGCAGCGTGGTCGAGGTGAGCGGCGGCATGGCCGCCACCGCGCCGTCGTAGGTGTAGTAGTGCCGGGCGGCGGGCGCGACGTCGCCGAGCACGACCGGCTCGCCGAGGATCTCGGTGCGGCCCGCGATCGCCCGCTCGACGGAGGTGAACAGCGGTGACCCGTCGGGCCGTCGGGCGTCGAGGGCGTCCCGGGTCGAGGTGTAGAAGTACTGCGCGATGGTCGGCGCCTCCCCCTTGCCGACGGCGTCGTGCACCGCCTGGGGCACCGACAGCCAGTCCGCGCCGGTGACCCGGATCCGGTACTCGGGGTGGTTGGCCGTGAACTTCTCCGCCAACTCCCGTGTCCGGTCGAGAAAGTACGGCATGAACGGATAGAGCGGGACCACGATGTCGATGTCGGTTCGCTGGCTCATTCCGGAGTCCTTCCTGCACAGGCCGGGCGATTCAGATGCTCATGCTCCGGGGGCGGCCGGACCGGGGCATCTCCGCAAGTGCTGAGTCCGGCGGGCCTGACCGCCCGGGTGAGGGCAAGCGCGCACGCCGGGAGAAGCGGCCTCCGCATCCGGGCTGGCACGCTCGATCCGTCCGGTGAACTGGCAGCAAGGAGAGGCGTCTGATGGCCGAAGCCCGGGAGACCACCGCCGGCGATGCGCGCGGGACCCGCCCGCTGACCGGGGCGGAGTACATCGAGAGCCTTCGCGACGACCGGGAGATCTATCTCTACGGCGACCGGGTCAAGGACGTCACGACCCACCCGGCGTTCCACAATCCGGTCCGGATGACGGCACGGCTCTACGACGCCCTGCACGATCCCCGGCATCGGCCCGTACTGACCGCGCCGGTCGACAGCGGCGGCGAGGGCTACACCCACCGCTTCTTCACCACCCCGCGCAGCGCGGAGGACCTGGTCGGCGACCAGCAGGCGATCGCCGCCTGGGCGCGGATGAGCTACGGCTGGATGGGCCGCAGCCCCGACTACAAGGCGTCCTTCCTCGGCACCCTGGGCGCGAACGCGGACTTCTACGAGCCGTTCGCGGACAACGCCCGGCGCTGGTACGCGGAGTCGCAGGAGAAGGTGCTGTACTGGAACCACGCGATCGTGCACCCGCCGGTCGACCGGAGCCTGCCGCCGGACCAGGTGAAGGACGTCTTCATCCACGCCGAGCGGGAGACCGACGCCGGGCTGGTCGTGTCCGGCGCGAAGGTGGTCGCCACCGGCTCCGCGCTGACGCACTACAACTTCATCGCGCACTACGGCCTGCCGATCAAGGACCGCACCTTCGCCCTGGTGGCCACCGTGCCGATGGACGCTCCCGGGATGAAGCTGATCTGCCGCCCGTCGTACACCGCGACGGCGGCGGCGATGGGCAGCCCGTTCGACCACCCGCTGTCGTCCCGGCTGGACGAGAACGACACCATCCTGGTGCTCGACAAGGTGCTCATCCCGTGGGAGAACGTCTTCGTCTACGGGCAGCCGGAGAAGATCCGGATGTTCACCGGCCAGTCGGGCTTCATCGAGCGGTTCACCTTCCACGGCTGCACCCGGCTCGCGGTGAAGCTGGAGTTCATCGCCGGGCTGCTGGCCAAGGCGCTGGACATCACCGGTACCGGAGACTTCCGCGGGGTGCAGAGCCGGCTCGGCGAGGTGCTGGCCTGGCGCAACCTGTTCTGGGGGCTGTCGGACGCGGCCGCCCGCAACCCGGTCGCCTGGCGCAACGGCGCGGTGCTGCCCAACTCCCAGTACGGGCTGGCCTACCGGTGGTTCATGCAGACCGGCTACCCGCGGATCAGGGAGATCGTGCTCCAGGACGTGGCCAGCGGGCTGATCTACGTGAACTCCAGCGCCAAGGACTTCGACAACCCGGGGATCCGGCCCTACCTGGACCGGTTCCTGCGCGGCTCCGGCGGCGTGGACGCGGTCGAGCGGGTCAAGGTGATGAAACTGCTCTGGGACGCCGTCGGCAGCGAGTTCGGCGGCCGCCACGAGCTGTACGAGCGCAACTACGCCGGCAGCCACGAGAACACCCGGATCGAGCTGCTCTTCGCCCAGCTCGCCAACGGCCAGCTGGACTCCTACAAGGGCCTGGTCGACGAGTGCCTGGCGGAGTACGACCTGAACGGGTGGACCGTACCCGATCTGTCCTCCTTCGCCGACCTGAGCGACTCCGTCCACGGGCTGCTCGACAGCTGATCCGGGCACCGACAACCAATCGATCAGGATCGGAGGGCATGGTGGCTTCCCCTTCCCTTCAGGGGCATTTCACGGAACAGGCGCTCAGGACACCGGACGCGATCGCCGTGTCGTCCGGCGAAGTCCGGCTCACGTACCGGGAGTTGGACGAACGGGCGAACCGGTTGGCGCACCGGCTGGGCGAGCTCGGCGTGGTGGCCGAGTCGCCGGTCGCGGTGCTGATGGAACGGTCGGCGGACCTGGTGGTGGCGATCCTGGCCGTGCTCAAGGCCGGCGGCTGCTACCTCCCGCTGCACAGCGCCTACCCGCTGCCGCGCAAGCAGTGGATCGTGGAGCACTGCGCGGCGCCGGTGCTGCTGACCGACGAGGCGATGCGCCGGCAGGGTCTGCCGGAGGTCCCCGAGGTGGTCGTCGTCGACGGCGAGAAGGGCCTCGCCGACCACCCGGCGACGGACCCGGCCGTCCCCGTCGGCCCGGACGGGCTCGCCTACGTGATCCACACCTCGGGCTCCACCGGGGAGCCCAAGGGCGTCGCGATCGCCCACCGGGACGCGCTCGGCCTGGCCCTGGACTCGATCTGGGCGGACGGCCGGCACGAGCGGGTGCTGATGGTGGCGCCGTACGCCTTCAACGTCTCCACGTACGAGCTCTGGGTGCCGCTGCTGCACGGCGGGCGGATCGTGGTGGCGCCGCCCGGCGACCTCGACGTGCACGCCCTGCGCGGGCTGATCGCCGAGGAGCGGATCACCGGCATCCACCTGACCGCGGGGCTGTTCCGGGTGCTGGCCGAGGAGGACCCGGGCTGCCTGGCCGGGGTGCGCGAGGTGCTCACCGGCGGCGACGTCATCGCCCCCTCGGCCGTCCGGCGGGTGCTGGAGCACAACCCCGGCCTGGTGGTGCGCGCGATGTACGGCGCGACCGAGGCGACGCTGTTCAGCACCAGCTCGCCGATGACCGCCCCCTTCCGGGCGGACGGCCCGGTGGGCGTCGGCCGGCCGATGGACGACGTGCGGCTGCACGTCCTGGACGCCGAGCTTCGGCCGGTGCCGGTCGGCGGGGTGGGAGAGCTCCACATCGCCGGACGCGGCCTGGCCCGCGGCTACTACAACCGGCCCGACCTGACGGCCGAGCGCTTCGTCGCCAACCCCTTCGACGCGCCGGGCGAACGGATGTACCGCACCGGGGATCTCGTCCGGGTCGACCGGGACGGCCTGCTGGAGTACCTCGGCCGGGCCAACGACCAGCTCAAGGTGATGGGCTTCCGGGTGGAGCCCGCCGAGGTGGAGGCGGTGCTGGCGCGCTACCCCGGCCTGGCCCACGTCGCCGTGGTGGCACGGGAGTCGGAGTCCGGGGACAAGCGCCTGGTCGCCTACTACGTCCCGGAGTCCGACGTCGAGGCGGGCGCGCTGCGGGCGCACGCGGTGGAGCAGCTGCCGGCCTACATGGTGCCGACGGCCTTCGTGAGCGTGCCCGCCCTCCCGCTGACGCCCAACGGCAAGCTGGACCGGCGGGCGCTGCCCGAGCCGGTGGCCGATGCCGCCCGCCGGGCGCCGGCGACCGAGCGGCAGCGGCAGCTGTGCGCGCTGTTCGCCGAGGTGCTCGGGGTGCCCGAGATCGGCGTCGACGACAGCTTCTTCGAGGTCGGCGGCCAGTCCCTGGACGCGATGCGGCTGGTCAGCCGGATCCGCGCGGCGCTGGACGTCCGCCTCACCGTCACCGACTTCTTCGACGTGCCCTCGGTGGCCGCCCTGGAAGCCCTGCTGGACCGGGCGGAGGGGGAACGGGGATGACCAGCCCCTTCGACGCCGACGACGGCGAGTTCACGGTCCTGGTCGACGCGGAGGGCCGGCACTCGCTCTGGCCGGCCGCCGTGGCGGTGCCGGCGGGCTGGACGCCCGTGCACGGGCCGTCCGGACGGGCCGCCGCCCTCGCGTACGTGAACGAGCACTGGACCGACCTGAGGCCGAAGAGCCTCACCGGGCGCCCCGCCGGGCAGCCCGACGACTGACGAGGAGTCTGACATGAGCCTCGACGCGGGTCAGGAGACCTTCTGCGGCATGCTCGTCGACCACATCACCTGCTACGTCGCCGACCTGGCGGTCACCACCGAGTGGCTGGTCCGCGGGTACGGCCTGGAAGTGTACGCGGGCTCCGCCCCGCAGGCGTCGGACCTCCGCTCGGTGGCGGTCGGCCGCAACGGCATCCGGGTGCTGCTCAGCCAGCCGCTGCCGGGCGACCACCCGGGGGCGGCGTACGTGGAGAAGCACGGGGACGGGGTGGCCGACATCGCGCTGCGCGTCCCGGACGCCCGGGCCGCCTTCGCGGCGGCCGTGCGGCGCGGTGCCCGGCCCGTCGCCGGGCCGGTCGCCGACGGCGAGCTGGTCACCGCGACCATCATGGGCGTCGGCGACATCGCCCACACCTTCGTCGAGCGGTCGGACCGGGCGGACGAGCGGACGCTGCCCGGGCTGACGCCGGTCGACACCGACCCGGCCGCGCCGGACCTCGGCCTGCGGGAGGTCGACCACTTCGCGATCTGCGTCGAGCCCGGGCAGATCGACGCGACGGTCGCCTTCTACCGCGAGGTCCTCGACTTCGAGCTGATCTTCACGGAGCGGATCGAGGTCAACGGGCAGGTGATGATCACCAAGGTGGTGCAGAACGGCACCGTCACCTTCACGCTGATCGAACCGGACCAGGCCCAGGTCAGCGGCCACCTGGACGAGTTCCTGAAGGACCACGGCGGCCCGGGGGTGCAGCACATCGCCTTCACCACGGACGACATCGTGCGCTCGGTCGACGCGATCGCCCGCCGGGGCGTGGAGTTCCTGGGCACCCCGCAGGCGTACTACCGGCTGCTGCCGGACCGCCTCACCCCGCTGCGGCACTCGGTGGCGGAGCTGGAGCGGCTGAACCTGCTGATCGACCAGGACCACGACGGCCAGCTGTTCCAGATCTTCGCCAAGTCCGTGCACCCCCGCAACACCCTCTTCCTGGAGGTCATCGAGCGGATGGGGGCCCGCTCCTTCGGCAGCGGCAACATCAAGGCGCTCTACCAGGCCATCGAGCACCAGCAGGGCAGGGGCACCGGCGATGACGCGTGACGGGATCTTCGACGACCGCTTCCGCACCGCGGTGGAGCGGCTGCGGGTGCCCGGCATGGGGACCGAGGTGGTGGCGCCGCTGCTCTCCCACCTGATCCACCTGGCCCGGCCCCGCCGGGTGCTGGAGGTCGGCATGGGGTACACCACGCCGTTCCTGGCGAAGGCCCTGGCCGAGGCCGAGGAGCTGGCCGAGGCCGAGGCGGCCGCGCTGGTCCGCAAGACCGGGCCGTACCTCGCGGACGGCCGGGAGCTGGACGAGGCGTGGATCGACAGCGAGCCCGCGCTGCTGCTGCCGGCCGGTTACCGCGAGCCGTACCGGCCGCGGTTCGTGGCGATCGACGACCTCTCGGACTCCGGCTCCTCGGCCCCGCTGGTGACGGAGGTGCTGGGCGAACTCGGCCTCGCCGAGCGGGTCACCATCGTCAACTCCGACATGCGCGGGGCCGTCGGCCGCCTCCCCGAGGAGTTCCGGCCGATCGACTTCGCCTGGGTGGACGCCTGGGACTGCCTCTACTTCTTCGAGAACTTCTGGGAGTTGATCGACCCGGACGGCGGGATCGTGGTCATGCACTACCTGATGACCTACCCCGAGGGCGAGGCGATCCTGGAGTACATCGCCGACACCCAGCGGACGGCCCCCGGCGAGTTCGAGATGCTGAACCTGCTGGAGAGCCGGAAGCTGCGGCAGAACAGCATGACCGTGCTGCGCCGCACCAGCGGCAGCCGGCCCAGGCAGTACTCCGACACCGGTCAACGCCCGCGCCTCGGCGGCCGGGTGCGCGAGGACGCCGTCGCGCTGGCCCGGTCGCTGGAGGCCCGCGGCACCGGCTGAACCGGGGCCGGACCGCGCGGGCAATCTGGAAGATGGCGGCCTCCGCCTGCCTGGATAGATTGATTCACATCCACTGCGAGCCTTGCGAACAGAGGGGAACCACCGGCATGAGCACACTCTCCGAGGACCCGAACAGCGTCAAGTTCGTCTACTGGGACAACCTCACCTACGCGCCCACGGGCTCGCGCTCGCCGGAGGAGTGGGATCCGGTCCTCGGCGCCCGCCTCTACGAGAGCTACCTCGACCACTGCGTCGAGGCCGAGCGCCTCGGCTACGCCGGCCTGAGCGTGCCGGAGCACTTCGGCCCGTCGTCGATCTCCCCGCACCCGAACATCCTGCTGGCCGCGCTCGCCGCGCGGACCACCCGGGCCCGGCTGGTCACGGGCGTGAACCTGGCCCTGCTGCACCACCCGCTGCACCTCGCCGAGCAGTTCAACATGATCGACGTGCTCTCCAACGGCCGCCTGGAGATCGGCCTCGGCCGGCGCGGCGACCGGGCCGCCTTCGAGCACAGCGCCGACCTCGTCGACGGCGCCGTCAACCGGATCGACCACCCGGTGGCGAAGGACGACCTGACCGCCACGTACACCGCCTTCCTCCAGGACACCGAGGTCGCGAAGGTCACCGTGTGGCCCCGGCCGGTGCAGCCGAGCGTGCCGCTGTGGGTGGCCGCCGAGACGGACGGCTCCCTCGCCATGGCGGCCCGCCGCGGCTGGAACGTGTTCACCGGGCTGAACCTCGACCCGTCGGCCGGCGGCATGTCCAAGATCAGCGTGGACGAGATGGTCACCCGCCTGCACCGCTACTTCGAGGTCGGCAAGGAGCACGGACACGAGCTGTCCATGGCGAACACCGCGGCGAGTTGCTTCACCGTGGTCGCCGACACCGACCGCGAGGCCGCCGAGATCGTCCGCGCCGGCTTCGTCTCGCACATCGAGACGGCCGGCGGGGTCCTGGCGCGGATGGCCGGAGCCTCGCCCGCCGACAGCCCGCTGTCGGAGCTCGCGAAGGAGGGCGACACCGGCGTGCAGGGCGTGTTCGAGGCCCCCGCGGAGTCCTACCTCCGCAACCCCTTCGCCCTGGTCGGCTCGCCCGAGACGGTCCGGGCCAAGCTGGACGCGCTGGTGTCCGCCGGCTTCCGCCGGTTCGTGCTGTTCTGCGGCGGCGTCGGCACCGCCCACGAGGTCGGCTGGCAGTCGGCCCGGGCGATGGCCGAGGACGTGGCCCCCGAGCTGTTCGCCCCCAACGCCGGCTAGCCGGCCGTCCCGGCCCGGGGAACGCGCCCCGTCCCGACGGCGAGGGATCGGGACGGGGCGGGTTCCCCCGGGCCGTGCGGGAGGACCCCGGGACCCGACGGCCGGCACCCGGGGCGACCTGGGCCGGCCGCGCACGTGGAAGGACGAACGAGCATGAGCGACAGGACCGTTGATCCGACCGGGCCGACGGTGGTCAGGCCCGGGGACCCTCGGTACGAGAACCTCGTCCAGGGCTACAACCACCGCTTCGTCGGACGCCCCGACCAGGTGCACGTGGTGACCGGCACCGAGGAGGTGGTGGCGGCCGTCGACGAGGCGGTGGCGGCGGGCAGGCGGATCGCGGTCCGCAGCGGCGGTCACTGCTTCGAGGACTTCACCGCCTCCCCCGACGTCCAGGTGCTGCTGGACGTGTCCCAACTGAACGGCGTCTCCTACGATCCCGCCCGGCGCGCGATCGAGGTCGGCTCCGGCGCCCTGCTGGGCGACGTCTACCGGACCCTCTTCAAGCGCTGGGGCGTGACGGTCCCGGCCGGCACCTGCCTGGAGGTCGGCGTCGGCGGCCACTTCGCGGCCGGCGGCTACGGACACCTCTCGCGCCGCGACGGCCTGGTGGTCGACCACCTGTACGCCGTCGAGGTGGTGGTCGTCGACGAGTCGGGCAGGGCCCGCGCGGTGGTGGCGACCGCCGACCCCGAGGACCCCCACCACGACCTCTGGTGGGCCCACACCGGCGGGGGCGGCGGCAACTTCGGCGTGGTGACCAGGTACTGGCTGCGCACCCCCGGGGCCGACGCCGCGGACCCGGCCCTGCTGCTGCCCAAGGCTCCGGCCCGGGTGTGGAAGCGGACGGTGATGTGGCCCTGGGCGGAGATGACCGAGCGGTCCCTCACCACCCTGCTGCGCAACTACTGCACCTGGTACGAGGACCACGACGACGCCGACGCGCCGGCGGCCGGCCTGTGGAGCAACCTGATCGTCACCCACCGGGACTCCGGGGCGTTCGGGATGGTCGTGGTGATCGACCACGACGGGCCCGACGCCGAGAAGGTGCTGGCCGAGCACTTCGACTCGGTCAGCGCGGGAGTCGGCGTGGAGCCCTCGGTGCACCTCACCGAGGTCGTGCCGTGGCTGAGCTCCTGGCTGCCCTCGTACAGCTTCCCGAACGACCCCAAGGGGCGCTACAAGGACAAGGCCGCCTACCTGCGCAAGGGCTTCACCGACCGCCAACTCGGGGTGATCTGGCGCTACCTGACCGATCCGGAGCACATCAACCCGATGTCGTGCCTGGTGGTCGCCGGCTTCGGCGGGAAGGTCAACACCGTCGCCCCCGACGCCACCGCCGCCGTCCAGCGGGACTCCGTCCTGAAGGTCCTCTACGGAGGCGGCGTCTGGCAGTCCGCGGACCAGGACGAGGCCTGCGTCTCCTGGATCCGGGAGTTCTACCGCGAGGTCCACGCCGGGACCGGCGGGGTCCCCGTCTCCGACGCCTTCACCGACGGCGCCTACATCGGCTACCCCGACAGCGACCTGGCCGACCCCGCGTGGAACACCTCGGGGGTGCCGTGGTCGACGCTCTACTACGGCGCCAACTACCCGCGCCTGCAGCGGGTCAAGCGGACGTACGACCCCCGGAACGTGTTCCGCCACGCACTGTCGATCGAACCAACCGAAGCACACCCGGACTTGCTGGAGGATCAGGATGCTTGAGGACAAGGTCGTCGTGGTCTCGGGGGTCGGCCCCGGCCTGGGACGCTCGATAGCCCTGCGCGCCGCGCACGCGGGCGCGGACGTGGTGCTCGCCGCCCGGACCGGCTCCCGGATCGCGGAGATCGCCGCGGAGGTCGAGCGGACCGGGCGCCGGGCGCTGGCGGTACCGACCGACATCACCGACGACGAGTCGGCGGCCGCCCTGGTCAAGGCCGCGACGGAGACCTTCGGCCGGATCGACGCCCTGGTGAACAACGCCTTCGCGGTGCCGCCGCTGGTCGACCTCGGCGAGGTCGAACTGTCGGACGTCCGGGCCGGGTTCGAGACCAACGTCTACGCCGCACTGCGGCTCACCCGGCTGTTCTCCCCCGCCCTGGCCGAGAACCGGGGCTCGGTCGTGATGATCAACTCCGCGGTGATCCGGCACTCCAAGCGGCTGTTCGGCGCCTACAAGATGAGCAAGGCCGCCCTGCTGTCGCTGGCCCAGAGCCTGGCCACCGAACTCGGCCCGCAGGGCGTCCGGGTGAACACCGTCGCCCCCGGGTACATCTGGGCGGACGCGCTGCGCGAGGGCTTCGGCCAGTGGGCGGCGCAGCGCGGCGTCACCGTCCAGGACATCTACGACGAGGTCGCGGCCACCCTCGACCTCGGCCGGCTCCCCGAGCCGGACGAGGTCGCCGACGCCGTGCTGTTCCTGATGTCCCCGCTCTCCCGCGCCGTCACCGGCCACTGCCTGGACGTCAACGCCGGCGAGTACCACCACTGAACCGCCCGGACCCAACGGAAGTCGAGGATCAGCGGTGACACAGAACACGGAGCCGTCCGGGGCGCTGGCCGCCGGACGGGAACGCGCGAGACCCGGCGGCGGTGCGGCCGCGGCCGCACCGAGCTGGTGGCAGAGCCCATGGGTGGCGGCCCTGGCCGTCCTGGTGGTCTTCAACCTGGTGTACGCCTTCCCCCGCTACCTGACCGGCGGGCCGGGGCAGGCGCGGATCCCGCTGGACGCGGGCTTCCCGGCGCACTACGCCGTCCTGGTGGGGCACGTCGTCTTCGGCAACATCTCGATGGTGACGGTGTTCCTCCAGGTCCTGCCGTGGATCCGCCGCCACTACCCGGCGGTGCACCGGGTGAGCGGCCGGGTGTACGTCTTCGCCGGGGCCCTGCCCGGCGGGCTGCTGGCGCTGGTGCTGCTGCCCTACTCCACCGCCCCGAGCGGCCAGATCGGCCTGGCCATGATGGGCGGGCTCTGGCTGCTCACCACCGTGCTCGGGCTGCGGGCCGCCCTGCAGCGCCGGTACGTCGACCACCGGCGCTGGATGGTCTACAGCTTCGCGATGGCCCTCGGCACCAGCTGGGGCCGGGTGGTGGTCGAGCTGATGGGGTACATCCCGGGCTTCAAGCTCGACCTCCCGACGCTGCTGGAGGTCGCCAACTGGGCGGGCTGGGTGGTCAACCTGCTGGTCGCCCACTGGTGGCTGGAGCGGACCGGCCCCCGGGCCGCCCAGCTGGTGCGCTGACACCGGTCCCCGCGCGGCCGGCCGTGAACCCTCACGGCCGGCCGCGCGTTTTCGTGCCCCCGACCACCCCCTGCACCGCGCCCGCGCCCGTCCCGTTGCCGCAACCCCGACGACCGGAGCCCCCGCGGGCACAACAGACCGGCGGGCCGGAAAACGTCGAGAACGGCCCGTCGGCTCCGACGTCTCCAGTGAGGACCCTCCGGAGACGCCCGGGGGCCACGGCCCAAGGAGTGAGAATCATGAAGTACCTGCTCGTGATGCACATGGACCCGGTGCTGTGGGACGGCCTGTCCGTGGACGAGCAGCAGGCGGTGTACGCCGGCCACGGCGACTTCATGAAGCTCATCAAGGAGTCCGGCGAACTGGTCACCACGCAGGCGCTGGCGGTGCCGGAGCAGAGTACGACCGTCCGGGTCCGCGACGACGGCCCGGTGCACAGCGACGGGCCGTACCTGGACACCAAGGAGTTCGTCTGCGGCTTCTACCTGGTCGACGTCGAGACCAGGGAGCGCGCGATCGAGCTGGCCGCGCTGATCCCGGACGCCCGGCACACGGGGGTCGAGGTCCGTCAGGTGATGTTCGAGCAGGGCCTGGAGATGTGACGGCCCGGGGCCCGGCTCCGACCCCGCGGACGGGGGTCGGAGCCGGGCCCCGGGCCGGTGCGCGAACGCCGGCGGCGGGCCGGGCCGGGGGTCCGGCCCGGCCCGCCGCCGGCGTTCGCGGATCAGCGGATCAGCGGATCAGCGGATCAGTCGACGATCTCCAGCTGGCCCATCATCCCCGCCGAGGAGTGCTCCAGCATGTGGCAGTGGTACATGTAGCGGCCGAGGTAGTCGGTGAAGGTCGCCTGGACCCGGACGGAGGTGCCGGGCGGAAGCGGCACGGTGTCCTTCAGGCCGGCGTCACCGGGCAGCGGCGGGCGGCCGTCCCGGTCCAGCACCCGGAACTGGGCGAGGTGCAGGTGGAACGAGTGCTGGATCGGGCCGTACTTGGTGGCGCTGTCGCCGTTGGTGACCGTCCAGATCTCGGTGGCACCGCGCCGGATCCGCTGGTCGACCCGGTCCGGGTCGAAGGCGAGCCCGTTGACCAGGCCGACCGGCGTGCCGTCCAGGTCGAAGGAGAGCGTCAGCTCGCGGTGGACCGTGGCCGGCGGCAGCTCGGGCAGCGGGCGCAGGACGGCGGGCACCCGGCTGCGGTCGTGCCCCCTGCGGTCCACCCTGAACTGCAGCACCGGCTCGGTCCGGTCGTCGCCGGTGAACTGGCCCTGGTTGGTGAGCGCGGCCCGGCTGCCGACGGACAGCCCGGAGAAGTCCACGACCAGTTCCACCCGCTCACCGGCGGCGAGCGGGAAGTCCGTGCCGGTCCGGTCGACGGGCGCGGGCAGCAGACCGCCGTCCGAACCGATCTGGAGGACCGGCAGGGAGCCGAAGTTCAGCTTCAGGAACCGCAGCGTCGAGCTGTTCAGCAGGCGCAGCCGGTACTTGCGGGCGGCCACCGGGAAGTACGGCTTGGAGCGGCCGTTGACCAGGATCACGTTCCGCTTCGCCGGGTCGCCGTGCACCAGTCGGCCCTCGGCGTCGAACTCGGCGTCGCGGATCGCGATCGGGACGTCGTACTCGCCGCCGGGCAGGTCGTACCGGCGCTCGTCCTCGCCCTCGATCAGGTAGAAGCCGTGCATGCCGCGGTAGACGTGCTCGGCCTCGCTGTGATGGCTGTGGTCGTGGTACCAGAGCGTGGCGCCGGGCTGGCGGTTCGGGTACTCGTAGCGGCGCTCGCCGCCCGGGTCGATGAGCTGCATCGGGTGTCCGTCGCTGTCGGCCGGGACGTGGCCGCCGTGCAGGTGCACGTTGACGGCCTCGGGCAGCCGGTTGCGGTAGGTGACCAGGACCCGGCGGCCCTCCCGGGCGCGGATCGTCGGGCCGACGAAGCTCCCGCCGTAGGTCAGGCAGCTGGTCCGGACGCCCGGGAGCAGCTCCAGGTCGGCGGCCAGGACGTCGAGCCGGTAGACGTCGGTGTCGTCGGTCCGCGCCACCGGCCGCAGGGTCGGCGGGACGGGCATCCGCACGGCGAACGGCCCCTTGGCCGGTCCCCCGGCGGCGGCCGGTCCGGGCGGCAGCGGCTTCCCGCCGGCCAGCGCGCTCACCGGCAGCCCGACACCGGTGGCCGCCGCGATGCCCGCGAGGCCCAGAAATCTTCGCCTGTACAGGGTGTCCTCCCCACATCGGTACGCATGCGTTCACATCAGGGCCGTGACGGTTCGTCAGGCGTAGGTCACGACCGCGCGGAAGCGCGCCTCGCCCCGGTCGGCCCGCTCGACGGCCTCGGCGACCCGCTCCTTGGGGAAGGTCTCGATCATCGGCGTGACGGCGCCGGACGCGACCAGGTCCAGCGCCTCGGTGAGCTGGTCCAGGCCGTTGTGGGTGGCGCCGATCACCTGCTGGCGCTGCGCCCAGAACGGGCTGGTGGGCGGGATCGTGAAGGAGTCGACCGGGTCGATCGTGGCGAGCACGATCCGGCCGTTCGGCCGCAGCCCCTGGAGGGAGTCGGTGGCCGCCCGATAGGAGGTGCCGGTCACCAGGACGACGTCGGCGCCGCCCGCCGCCCGCAGTTGCTCGCCGTCGGCGACCACGTGGTCGGCCCCGAGCGTGCGGGCCAGCCCGTGCTTGTCCGGCGAGCGGGTGACGGCCACCGTCTCGAACCCGGCGGCGTGGGCGAACTGCACGGCGAGGTGGCCGAGTCCGCCGATCCCGAGGACCGCGACCCGCTCGTGCGGCTCGGGGTTGGCGGCACGCAGCGCGCTCCACGCGGTGTACCCCGCGCACAGCACCGGCGCGGCGGCCTCGTACGAGAGGGCGTCCGGCAGCAGCACCGTGCTCCCGGCCGCCACCGCGACGTACTCCGCGTGGCCGCCCTGGACGGTGAGGCCGCTCATCACCGACTCCGGGCAGTTCATCCCGGACTGCCCGGTGAGCGGGAGGTTGAGCCGGCAGTAGTCGCACCGGCCGCAGGTCGCCTGCACCCAGGTGGTGCCGACCCGGTCGCCGACCCGGCGGGTGGTCACTCCCGGGCCGACCTCGACGACCTCGCCGGCGGCCTCGTGGCCGACCACCACCGGGTCGAGCGGCGGGAAGGGGAAGACGCCCTGGCTGACCCAGAGGTCGTTGTGGCAGAGCCCGCAGGCGTGGACCCGGATCAGCACCTGGCCCGGACCTGCCTTGGGGGTGGGGACCTCGCGCAGTTCCCAGCGCGCCTTGGCCTCGGGTACGACGGCAGCCCACATCAGGCCGGCCTCCCTTTCGTGTCAGCGGGTTCGCGGCGTGAGGCGGACCGGGAGGGTCTGCACGCCGTTCATGATGAAGGTGACCTGCGGCTCCAGTTCCCCGGCGGGGACGGCGAGTTCGAGGTCGGGGAAGCGGTCGAACAGCGCGGCGAGGGCGACCTCGGCCTCCATCCGGGCCAGCGGCATGCCGATGCAGCGGTAGACGCCGTGGCCGAAGGAGAGGTGCTCCTTGTCCGGCCGGGTGGCGTCGAAGGCGGCCGCGCTGTCGCCGTGCACGGCGCGGTCGCGGCCCACCGCCGCGAAGTTGATCAGGACCGGTTCGCCCTTGGGGATGACGACGCCGCCGAGCTCGATGTCCTCCACCGCGAAGCGGAACGGCAGGTGGGCGACCGGCGCCTCGACCCGCAGGGTCTCCTCGATCACGTCCGCCCAGCTCACCGCACCGCTGCGGAGCAGCGCCAGCTGCTCGGGGTGGGTGAGCAGGGCCCGGGTCGCGTTGGCGAGCAGGTTCATCACCGGCTCGGTGCCGGTGGCGAGCAGCAGGTGCAGGGTGCCGACGAGTTCGGAGTCGTTCAGCCGGGAGCCGTCCTCCTCCTGGGCCTGGACCAGGTCGCTGGTCAGGTCGTCCCCGGGGCCGCGGCGCTTGGACTCGACGAACTCCGTCATCTCCCGGTGCCACTGCTCGACGTTGGCCGCCGACTCCTCCGGGGTGAGGGTGGTGTCGATGTTCGCCTCGCCGCCGCGCAGCATCTGCGCGCGGTCCTCGGCCGGCACGCCGAACAGGTCGCAGATCACCCGGGCGGGCATCGGGCGGGCGAAGCGGGCCTTGAGGTCCACCACCTCGCCGGGCGCGCAGCGGTCCAGTTCGTCCAGCAGTTCCTCGACGGCCTTCTCGACCTCGGCCCGCATGGCCTCGACCCGGCGCGGGGTGAAGGCCCCGGCGGTCAGCTTGCGCAGCCGGGTGTGGTCGGCGCCGTACCGGGTGGTGAGGTTGTCCATCAGCACCCAGCCGATCAGCGGGAAGTCCTCGCCGATCCGGCCCTCGGCGAAGGCCGTCCAGTGCTGCCGCGGGTCCTTGGACAGCCGGTGGTCGGTCATGGCCTGTCGGGCGAGCTCGTGGTCGGTGATCGACCAGGCGAGCACGCCGCCGGGCAGTTCGATGCGGGCGACCGGGCCGTTCGCCCGGATCCGGGCGGCCTCGCCGTGGATGTCGTGTCCGGCGGGGTCGATGACGACGGGTTCGGGGATTGCCATGGTGGGCCTCCGGCGGTCGGTGGGAACGGTGGGAGGGGCACGCCGGGGACAGGGCCGCCGGCGGGCGGCCCTGTACCGCGGAGCATCGGCTACAGGTAGAGGGTGTTGGGCCCGAGGCCGCAGGCGACCCGCCCGTACAGTTCGAGGTTGGTGTTGGGGTGCAGGATGCCGTGCAGGTTGAGGGTCTGGACGTCCCGCTCGATGCGCTGGATCGGCACCGTGGTGTAGATCGAGGAGCCGCCGCTGGCGGTGTTGAGGATGTCCACCGCTTCCTTGGTGCGCGCGCAGACCGCGCCGAGGTCGAGCCGGATCCGGGCCCGCTCCTCCAGGGTCCACTCCTCGCCGGTGGGGCCCTTGGTGTCGAGCAGGGTGGCGGCGCGGTGGGCGTGGAACTCCACCTCGTCGATCCTGGTGATGGCGTCGGCCACCTGGATGTGGGTCACCGGGGCCTCGGCCTGGTTGGCGTACTCGGTGTAGCTGATCTTCCGGCCGGGGAGCCGCTCGAAGAACGCCTCCCGGGCGGCCTTGGCCAGCCCGAGGGCGGGCGCGGCGACCGTGGCGCAGGCGGTGGGCATGAACGGGGCGCGGTAGATGGGCGCCTCGGCGTTCGCCAGGGAGCGGTGCCGGCCCTGGAGCACCGGGACCATCGGCAGCACCCGCGGCTCGGGGACGAACAGGTCGGTGGCGACGGTGGTGACGCTGCCGGAGCCGCGCAGGCCGGTGGTGTGCCAGTCGTCGACGATCTCCAGCTCCGCGAGCGGGACCGCCACCATGATCGGCTGCGGGCCTTCCGGGGTCATCAGCACGGCCGCGTTGGTGTTCCAGGCGCTGTGCAGCGCACCGGAGTTGAAGGTCCACTTGCCGTTCAGCAGCACGCCGCCCTCGACCGGCACGGCGACCGCGGTCGGGCTGAGGATGCCGCTCACCCGGACGTCCGGGTCAGCGAAGACCTCGTCCTGTACCTCGTCCGGGAACAGGCCGGCCATCCAGGAGCTGATCGCGTAGACCGCCGCGACCCAGGCCGTGGAGCCGTCGCCGCGGGCCAGCTCGGCGATCACGTCCACCGCGGTGCGCATGTCGGACTCGTAGCCGCCGTAGCGGACCGGAACCCGCATCCGCAGCAGCCCGGAGTCCCGGAGCGCGGCCAGCGTCTCGTCGGACAGCCGGCGGTGCTCCTCGTGCCACAGCGCGTTCTTCTGCAGCAGCGGCACCAACTCGGCGGCACGGCTCACCAGTTCTTCCCTGGACGGGGATTCCTTGGCTGTCATCTGGACTCCTCCGGAGTGGGCGGCCCGCTCGGAACGGTGGGCCGTCCGGGGGCCGCGGTCGTTGATCGGCCCTGTCGAGGCTGGCAGCCGGGCGGGGTGCCCGCATCTCCCGGATTGCGGCGCACCCGGAGCGCGGCCTGGCCGGGTGCCCGGTCAACCGAGCATCGCAATCGGGGAGTTGTCGCCCTCCGCGGGCTGCTGTGAGGCTGGCCGTCACCCGGCCGCCGTGATCGCGGCCGCGACCAGGAGAAGGAGAGAGCCATGTCCGCCACTCCCCCGTCCCACACCCCCGACGCCGCCGCGCTGCGCGCCGTCCCGGAGCGCATCGTCGCCGCCTGGGCCCAGCACGACGCCGACGGCTTCGCCGAGGTCTTCACCGAGGACGCCACCCTGATCCTGCCCGGCGACGTGTTCCTGACCGGCCGTCAGGCGATCCGCGCCTTCATGACCCAGGCCTTCGCCGGCCCGTTCAAGGGCACCCGGGTCACCGGCGAGCCGGTGTCGGTCCGCCCGCTGGCCGAGGACGTGGCCGTGGTGGTCACCCGGGGCGGCGTGCTGGCCCCCGGGGACACCGAGGTGACGGCCGAGCGCGCGATCCGGGCGACCTGGGTGCTGGCCCGCCAGGGCGGCGACTGGCGGATCGCCTCGTACCAGAACACCCCGATCGCCGCCTGAGACCCGGCCCGCCGCCGGCCCGCCGCCGCCCGCCGCGGCTGCCCGCCCCGGAGACCCGACCGTCCCACCGAGAGGACTTTGACATGCGCCCCTTCCGTATCGACGTCCCGCAGGAAGCCCTCGACGACCTGGACCGCCGGCTCGCGGCGACCCGCTGGCCGGGTGAACTGCCGGGCGTGGGCTGGCAGCGCGGTGTGCCGCTGGGCTACCTGAAGGACCTGGCCGAGTACTGGCGCACCGGCTTCGACTGGCGCAAGGCCGAGGAGCAGCTCAACGCGTTCCCGCAGTTCCTGACCGAGATCGACGGCGTGGACATCCACTTCCTGCACGTGCGCTCGCCGGAGCCGGACGCCATGCCGTTGATCATCACCCACGGCTGGCCCGGCTCGGTGGCGGAGTTCCTCGACGTGATCGGCCCGTTGACCGATCCGCGGGCCCACGGCGGCGACCCCGCCGACGCGTTCCACCTGGTCATCCCCTCGCTGCCCGGCTACGGCTTCTCCGGCCGCCCCCGGGAGACGGGCTGGGACACCGCCCGGGTCGGCCGGGCCTGGGCCGAGCTGATGCGCCGGCTCGACTACGACCGGTACCTCGTCCAGGGCGGCGACTGGGGCATGCCGATCTCGCTCCGGCTCGGCCTGGCCGATCCGGCGCACGTCGCGGGCGTCCACCTCAACATGCTCGCCACCTTCCCGCCGCAGGACCCGGCCGAGTTCGCGGACCTGGACGAGGCGGACCGGGCCCGGCTGGAGTTCGCCGCGCACTTCGAGCAGGACGGGGCCGGCTGGCGGAAGATCCAGTCCACCCGCCCGCAGACGATCAGCTACGCTCTGACCGACTCGCCGGTCGGCCAACTCGCCTGGATCGTCGAGAAGTTCAAGGAGTGGACGGCCGCCGACACGGCTCCGGAGGACGCCGTGGCCCGCGACCGGCTGCTGACCAACGCCGCGATCTACTGGTTCACCGCCTCCGCGGGCTCCAGCGCCCAGCTCTACTACGAGTCCAACCGGCTGGACTCCGAGTTCGTCGGCACCTGGGCCGGCCCGTGGCAGCTCGCCGCGCCGGTCGGGGTGGCCGTCTTCCCGGAGGACGCCGTCCGGCCGATCCGCCGGTGGGCCGAGCGGATCCTCCCGACCCTTGCCCACTGGTCCGAGTTCGAGCGCGGCGGGCACTTCGCGGCGCTGGAGGAGCCCGGGCTGTTCGTCGGCGACGTCCGGACGTTCGCGCGCCGGGTGCGCTGAGCGCCGTTCCGGGTCACCCTGATCCGGTCCCCTTCGACCAGGCCCGAGGTCGGCAACGACCCTGGGCGGAAAAGGAGTTGAGTTGTCCTTCATCCTGAAGAGCCGCGGCGCCGGGCGGCGCGGTCGCCGCCGGCCCGGCTGGCTGGCGGCCACGGCACTGGCGGCCGCCGCGCTGGCGATCGTTCCCGGCATGGCCGCCCCGGACCTGGCGGCCGCGGGGCCGGAGTCCGCCGCGGACGGCCACGACCGCCGGGTCAACCCACGGGACTGGGCGCTGTCCAACGGCGATCTGACCAACACCCGCAACGTCACCCGGACCCCGATCAACTCGCACAACGTCAAGGACCTCAAGGTCAAGTGGCGGCTGCCGCTGGAGGGGGACCCCACCTTCGCCGGCATCATGGCCTCCAACCCGGTCGTGGTGGGCGACACGGTCTACCTGATCACCCTCAACTCCGACGTCTACGCGGTGGACAAGGAGACCGGGAAGGTCCGCTGGAAGCGCGTGTTCAACAGCCCCTCGGTCGGGCCGAACGGCGTGGCCTACGCGCGCGGGGTGCTCTACGGCACCACCTTCACCGGCGTGTTCGCCCTCGACCCGAGGACCGGCCGGACGCTCTGGGAGCGGGAGCTGATCGCCTCCGGTGCGGGCGGCATCGACGTCGCCCCCCAGGTGTACGAGGACACCGTCGTGGTCAGCACCGTCCCCAACACCTTCGGCCGCTACGTGCCGGGGGCGATGGGGACCATCTACGCGCTGGACACCGCCACCGGGAACCCGCGGTGGAGCTTCAACACGGTCAAGGACGGCGACCTCTGGGGCCACCCGGAGATCAACAGCGGCGGCGGGACGTGGTTCGCGCCGGCCCTGGACGAGCACGGACGGCTCTTCCTCTCCATCGCCAACCCCGCCCCGCTGCCCGGCACCCCCGAGTACCCCAACGGCAGCAGCCGGCCGGGCCCCAACCTCTACACCAACTGCCTGCTGGCCCTGGACGCCAGGACCGGCAAGCTGCTCTGGTACCAGGCGACCGCGCCGCACGACCTGCGCGACTACGACCTCCAGGAACCCCCGATCGTGACCAAGGTCAAGGTCCGCGGCGTGCCCACCGAGATCGTGGTGACGGCGGGCAAGATGGGCAAGGTCTTCGCCTACCGGGCCGACGACGGCACGCCGCTGTGGACCCTGCCGGTCGGCGCCCACCTGAACGACGAGGGCCCGCTGCCGAACACCCCGACCACCGTCCTGCCGGGCATCATCGGCGGGGTGGAGACGCCGATGGCGCTCTCCCGCGGGCGGCTCTTCGTGCCCTGGGTCGACAACCCCGCCAAGCTCGACGCCACCGGCGGGCTGGCGCTGCCCGACTACACCGTCGGCCGGGGAGGCCTCACCGCCGCCGACGTGGCGACCGGCAAGGTGCTCTGGCAGCGGGACCTGCCGCAGATGGCGCTGGGCGCCGCCACCGTGGCCAACGACGTGGTGTTCACCTCCACCTTCGACGGCCAGGTCTACGGGTTCGACACCGCCACCGGAGCGACCCTGTGGACGGCCAGGACACCGGCCGGCATCATCTCCTTCCCGGCGGTGAGCGGCAACCTGCTCCTGGTCGGTGCGGGCGCCCCGGCGTTCACGACCAACCCGTCGTTCGAGCTGATCGCCTACTCGCTCTGATCCTCCGTTCGCTCTGACCCCGTTCCGCACACCGCTCCACCGAGCCCGACCACCGACGGCCACCGGCCCGGCGACCCACGCCGCGCCGGTGGCCGTCGTGCGTGCGTTCCGGCCCGCGCCCAGAGCTACGGCCCGAGGTTCTCCCGAGAAATCTCCCGTCGGATGTCGATCCGCGGCCACCGGCTCCGTCTACCAAGTGCCGGGCCTGGACCCCGGCGCGGTCGAGGCCCCCTGCCTCGACAACGGTCACGGTCGCCGGGGACGGAGTGGACGCCCTCCCCGGCGACCGTCGGCCTCGGCCGACAGCCGGGAAGGGAGCCCGCCGGGAACTACCGGGAGTGACTGGAGAGCGGCGGTCCGGGCTCCGGCCCACGCGTGGACGGCACCCGCGGACGGCCCGTCACCGACGGGCGGCAGCGCCCGGGCCTTCTCGCGTCGTGCGGTGCCCAGCAGACCCCACGGCCCCGCTCCGAGCCGCCCTCCATGGCCTTCACACACCGCCTGACCTGCGCATTCCCCAGCCGTGCCGATCACCGCACGGCCCTCGGCGGGCGCTCGGGCGGTTCTTGACCATGCTTCGTGGACGCTGCTACACATCGTCCGTCGCCGACCGTACCGGGGCGGCGGATCTTCTGTGGGCACGACCGTGGAGGAGCCATGGTGCAATCACTCACCGTACTGGCCGATGGGCTCGACTTCCCGACCAGCCTGGCATTCGACGACGAGGGCCGGACGTACCTGGCCGAGTCCGGACTGCCCTTCGGGGGCGCCGCCCCCGGGGGCCGGATCTGGCGTCTGGAGCCGGGGACCGGCACCTCGTCACGCACACTCCTCGCCGACGGCCTGGCCGCCCCGGTGACCGGACTGCTCTGGCACGAGGGCGACCTCTACGTCTCGGAGGGCGGGGCCGGCCGGATCACCCGGCTCGGCCCGGACGGGCGGCGGACCGTCATCGTCGACGGCCTGCCGGGGCCCGGCAACTACCACGTCGACATGGCCGTGGCCGGCCCGGACGGGAAGCTGTACTTCGCCCAGGGCGCGATGTCCAACCTGGGGATCATCGGTCTGGACGCCTACGAACTCGGCTGGCTGGGACGGCTTCCGCACTCGTACGACGTCCCCGGCCTGGACATCGAGCTCACCGGTGTCAACGTGACCACGGACGACCCGCTGGCCGGCCGGGCCGGGGCGCGGACCACCACCGGCGCGTTCGTCCCCTTCGGCACCCCGACACGGGCCGGGCAGCGGATACCGGCCGGACTGCCGTGCAGCGCGGCCGTGCTGCGCTGCGACCTCGACGGCGGCAACCTGGAGCTGGTGGCCTGGGGGATGCGCAACGCCTTCGGCCTGGGCTTCCTGCCCGACGGCCGGCTGCTGGCGGTCGACCAGGGCGCGGACGACCGCGGCAGCCGCCCGATCGGCAACGCCCCCGACCTGCTGTTCGAGGTGCGCGAGGGAGCCTGGTACGGGTGGCCGGACTTCATCGGCGGCATCCCGGTGACGGACCCGGCGTTCAAGCCCACCCGCGGCCCGCAGCCGACCTTCCTGCTCGCCAACCACGACGAGCTCCCGCCGCCCGAGCGGCCGGTGCTCGACTTCGAGTCGCACGTCGCGGCTACCAAGTTCGCCGTGGCGCCGCCGAGTTCGCCGCTGGCCGGACGGCTGGTGGTCACCCTGTTCGGGGACGAGGCGCCGATGACCCTGCCGCCGGGCGGCCCCCAGCTGGGGCGCGACCTGCTGCTGGTCGACCCCTCCGACTGGTCCACCCGGGGGCTGCCGTCCGGTCCCGAGCTGCACCGGCCGATCGACGTCGGCTTCGCCCCGGGCGACGACGCGCTGCTGATCCTGGACTTCGGCGAGTTCGAGATGACCGACCACGGCGTCGAGTCCCGCCCGGGCACCGGCCGGCTCTGGCGCTGGGCGGGCTGGGACCAGTCGTAGGACCAGTCACCTCCGCCTCACCGAAAGGGAGTTGAACCATGGCAGGCAGGACCGGACTATGGCTGATCGGCGGCCGGGGGTCGGTGGCCACCACCGCGGTCTGCGGGCTCGCCGCGTTGCGGGCCGGGCTCGCCCCGGCGACCGGCAGCGTCAGCGAACGGCTCGACCTCGACCCGGGCGTCTTCCCCGGCTGGTCCGAGCTGGTCACCGGCGGCCACGACGTCGTCCCCACCCCGCTGGGCAAGCGGGCGGAGGAGCTCGCCGCCGCGGGGGTGCTGCCCGCCTGGCTCCCGTCGGCGGTCGCCGGGGAACTCGCGGCCGCCGACCGGGAGATCCGCCGCGGCCACGACCCGGCCGACGACACCCCGGCCACCCAGGCCGAGGCGGCGGCCCGGCTCGCCGCCGACCTCGCGGACTTCCGGCGCTCCCACGGCCTGGAGCGGGTCGTGGTCGTCAACGTCTCCTCCACCGAGCCCCCGCTCCCGCCCCGGCCCGAGCACGCCGACCTGGCCGCCCTCGACGACGCCCTCGCCCGGCCGGGCCAGCGGGTGCTCGGCCCGGCCGCCCTCTCCGCGTACGCCGCGTTCTCGGCCGGCTGCCCCTACGTCGACTTCACCCCGTCGCCCGGCCTGCGCATCCCGGCGGTCACCGAGCTGGCCGACCGGCACGGCCTGCCGTACGCGGGCTGCGACGGCAAGACCGGCGAGACCCTGCTGCGCAGCGCGCTGGCGCCGATGTTCACGGCCCGCGGGCTGCGGGTGCGGTCCTGGTCGGGGACCAACCTGCTCGGCGGCGGGGACGGCGCCAACCTGGGCGTGGCCGGACGGGCGCGGGGCAAGCTGGAGTCCAAGGCCCGCGGTCTGGCCGCGCTGCTCGGCGGGGACGTCACCGCGCCGCTGCACATCGACCACGTGCCCGACCTCGGCGAGCGCAAGGTCGCCTGGGACCACGTCTCCTTCGAGGGCTTCCTCGGCACCCCGATGAGCCTCCAACTGACCTGGGACGGCTACGACTCGACGCTGGCCGCGCCGCTGGTCCTCGACCTCGCCCGGCTGGTCGCCGGTGCGCACGCGGCCGGGATCTCCGGGCCGCTCGGCGCGCTGGCCTTCTTCTTCAAGGACCCGCTCGGCAGCGACGAGCACCGGCTCGCCCGGCAGGAACAGGACCTGGTGTCCTGGACGCGGCGGATCGCGGTGGCCCGATGAGGGTCGCCCTGCGCCCGTGGCTCGACCTGGTCCGGGCACCGGCCGCGCTCACCGTCCTCGGGGACACCGTGGCCGGCGCGGTGGCGGCCGGCCGGCCGCTGCGCGGCCGACGGCTGGCCCTGCCGCTCGCCTCCGTCGCCCTGTACTGGTCGGGGATGGCGTTGAACGACTGGGCGGACCGCGACGTCGACGCGCTGGAGCGCCCCGAGCGCCCCATCCCCTCCGGCCGGATCGCGCCCGGGACCGCGCTCGCGGCGGCCGCCGGGCTCGGCGCCACCGGGCTGGCCCTGGCCGGCCTCGCCGGCGGCGCCGACGCGCTGCGGATCGCCGTCCCGCTCACCGCGACGGTGTGGGCCTACGACACGGTGCTGAAGCCGACCCCGGCCGCTCCGCTGGGCATGGCGGCCTGCCGCGGCCTGGACGTCCTGCTCGGCGCCGGATCCGGGCACTGGCGGGCGGCCGGCGTCCCGGCGCTGGCGCTGGCCACCCACACCCTGGGCGTCACCGCGCTGTCCCGCGGCGAGGTCCACGGCGGCCGCCCGGCCGACACCCGGCTGGCGCTGGCCGCCACCGTGGCCACCACCCTGCTGACCGACGCCGGCCGGGCCGCCTCGGCCCGGCACCGCACGGCCGCGGCGCTCTGCGCGCTGGGGTACGCGGCCACCACCGGCACCGCCCAGCTCGCCACCGCCCCGGGCCGCCCCACCGCGGCGGCGCCGGACCGCACAGCGGCGCCGGACCGCACGGCGGAGGCCGACCGCACCGCCGTCGCGGTCCGGACCGCGACGGTGGCCGGGATCCACGGCATGCTGCCGCTGCAGGCCGCACTGGCCGCACGGCGGGGTTCGCTGCCGGCCGCCGCCCTGGTGCTGGCCGCCCTGCCGCTGGCCCGCCGGCTGTCCGCCCGCAGGAGCCCGACGTGAGCGCGATCGCCATCGGGTACGGCACCAACGGGTTCGCCAACCACCGGCTGGACGACGCGATCCGGGTCATCGCCGACCTGGGCTACACGTCGGTCGCCCTCACCCTCGACCACCACCACCTCGACCCGTTCGGCCCGGACCTGGCCCGCGAGACCGACCGGCTCGCGGCGCTGCTCTCCTCGTCGAAGCTGCGCTGCGTGGTCGAGACCGGCGCGCGCTACCTGCTGGACCCCTACCGCAAGCACCACCCCACGCTGGTGTCCGAGGACGCCCGGCCGAGGATCGACTTCCTGCTGCGCGCCGTCCGGATCGCCGAGTCGCTCGGCGCCGACTGCGTGTCCTTCTGGTCCGGGGTGAGCGAGCCCGGGGCGGACCGCCGGACCAACCGCGCACGGCTGGTCGAGCACCTCGCCCCGGTCCTGGCCGAGGCGGGGCGCCGGGCCGTACGGCTCGGCCTGGAGCCCGAGCCCGGCATGGTCGTCCAGCACCTCGACCAGGCGCTCGACCTGCGCCGCGAACTCGGCGAGCCCGAGGCCCTCGGCATCACCCTCGACGTCGGGCACTGCGTGGCCGTGGAGCCGGTGGACGCCGCGCGGTGCGTCCGGCAGGCGGCCGGGCTGCTGGTCAACGTCCAACTGGACGACATGCTCCCGGGCGTCCACGAGCACCTGGAGTTCGGACAGGGGCGGCTCGACCTCGCCGCGACGCTGGCCGCCCTCGACGGGATCGGCTACACCGGCGTCGCGGCGGTCGAACTGCCCCGGCACAGCCATGCCGCGCCGCAGACCGCACGGACGGCCCTGGCGGCGATACGCCGGGCCCAGGAGACCGTTTCCGTTCCGCCGGCGCACACGGGTGCACCGGCGTCGTCCACGATCGGAGACCGCCAGTCATGACCAACCCAGAGCACCACCGCTGGCTCGAAACCAGCGTCTACGGCGGGAGCTGGCCGGTGCCGCCGGCGGACCCGGAGGACGACTGGCCGACCCGCGCCGAGCGCCGGGTCCGCGAGTGGCCCGGCACCGTCCACCAGGAGTTCCCGCTGGCCGGCCGGATGGTCGGCCGCGACCCGGTCCGGCCGGACGCCGACCCGCAGGGGCTGGTGCACGGCACGGTCGACGACCTGGCCCGGGGCCGGCTGCTCGCGGCGCTGGCCGGGGCCCTGCCCGGGGCGGTCCTGGCGGCCGAGGTCGAGAAGCTCTACCGGCACGGCGACGACGCCGAGCGGCGCGGGGTGCTGCGCGCGCTGCCGGAACTGCCGGACAGCGTGCGACGGCTCGGCCTGGAGCTGGTCGCCGACGGCCTGCGCACCAACGACCCGCGGCTGGTCGCGGCGGCGATGGGCCCCTTCGCGGCCCGGCACCTGCCCCAGGACCAGTGGCGCCACGGCGTGCTGAAGTGCCTGTTCACCGGGGTTCCGCTGACGGCCGTGGCGGAGCTGGTCGCCCGCACCGACTCCGAACTGCTGCGGATGGCCCGCGACCTGGCCGAGGAACGGCGGGCGGCCGGCCGGGAGATCGACCCCGACCTGCGGGCGCTGCTCGGCATGACCGTCCTGCTGGCACTCGTGCCCCCGCGCCCGGAGGAGGCCCGGTCATGAGGATCTTCGACCCGCACGTCCACATGAGCTCGCGCACCACCGACGACTACCGGGCGATGCGGGCGGCCGGGGTCCGCGCCGTCGTCGAGCCGGCCTTCTGGCTCGGCCAGCCCCGCACCAACCCGGGCTCCTTCACCGACTACTTCGACGGCCTGCTCGGCTGGGAGCGGTTCCGGGCGTCCCGGTTCGGGATCAACCACAACTGCGCGATCGCCCTGAACCCCAAGGAGGCCAACGACCCGCGCTGCGTCGGGGTGCTGGACGTCCTGCCCCGCTACCTCGGCAAGGACGGCGTGGTCGCGGTCGGCGAGATCGGCTACGACTCGATGACCAGGGCCGAGGACGAGGCGTTCGCCCGCCAGCTGGAACTGGCCGTCGACCACGGCCTGCCGGCCCTGGTCCACACCCCGCACCGGGACAAGCACGCCGGCACCCGCCGCACCCTGGACGTGGTCCGGGAGTCCGGCATCGACCCGGGCGCCGTCCTGGTGGACCACCTCAACGAGGTCACCGTGGCCACCGTCGCCGACTCCGGCTGCTGGATGGGCTTCTCCATCTACCCGGACACCAAGATGGACGAGCAGCGGATGGTCGCCGTGCTGAAGGAGTACGGCACCGCCCGGATCCTCGTCAACTCCGCCGCGGACTGGGGTAATTCGGACCCGCTCAAGACCCACCTGGTGGGCCGGGCGATGCTGACGGCCGGCTTCACCGCGGCGGACGTGGACACCGTGCTGTGGCGCAACCCGGTCGAGTTCTACGGCCGGAGCGGGCGGCTGATCCTCGACGAGGAGCTCCGGGCCGACACCGGCACCGCCTCCTTCGCGGGCAACTCGGTGCTCCGGGGCGGCTCGTGAACCGGCTCTGCTACTCCACCAACGTCCATCCGGCCGAGGACCTGCCGGGGATCCTCCGCCAGCTCGACACCTGCGCCGGCCCGATCCGCGAGCGGACCGGCTTCGACCGGCTCGGGCTCGGACTGTGGCTGGCCGCCGACGCCGCGGCCGAACTCGCCGCCGACCCCGCCCTGCTCCGCCGGCTGCGCTCGGAACTGGACGCCCGGAGCCTGTCGGTGCTCGCCATGAACGCCTTCCCGTACGGCGGCTTCCACCGGCGGGTGGTCAAGCACGCGGTGTACCGGCCGGACTGGACCGAACCCGCCCGGGCCCGCTACACCGCCGACTGCGCGACCGTGCTGGCCGGCCTGCTGCCCGAGGACGCCGACGGCGGCAGCGTCTCCACCCTGCCGCTGGCCTGGCGCCGGCCGTGGTCCCCCGCCGCGGACCGGACCGCCGAGGAGGCGCTGCGGCGCACCGCGGCGGCGTTCCGCGCCGTCTCGGACCGGGCCGGCCGGCCGATCCGGCTCGCCGTCGAGCCGGAACCCGGCTGCGTGCTGGACGACGTCGCGGACGCCGTGCGCTGGCTCGCCACCCGGGCGGACCTCGACTTCGTCGGCCTCTGCCTCGACACCTGCCACCTGGCGGTCTCCTTCGCCGACCCGGAGCGGACGGTGGCCGACGCCGAACGGGCCGGCGTGCGGGTGGTCAGGATCCAGGCGTCGGCCGCCCTGCACGTGGACGACCCGGGGGACCCGGCGGCCCGCCGGCTGCTCGCCGACTACGCCGAACCCCGCTACCTCCACCAGGTGCGGGAGTCGGACCGCTCCGGCCGGGTGCTCACCGCCGACGACCTGCCGGAGGCACTGGACCGGCTGCCCGGCCGCGGCCCCTGGCGGGTGCACTTCCACGTGCCGCTGCACGCCCCGCCGCCCGCGCCGCTGAGCGCCACCACCGACGTGCTCCGCCGGGCGGTGGCGGCCGTCCGGGAACGGACGGTGGTCGAGGTCGAGACGTACACCTGGCCGGTGCTGCCCGGCCGGCCGGCCGGGGCCCCGGTCGACGTCCCCGCCGGCACGGCCGCCGAACTCCTGTGGGCCGAACGCGAACTGATCAGCGAAAGGGTGGACGGTTGAAACCCGTGGTCCTGCTGGACGTGGTCGGCCTGACCCCGCGCCTGCTGCCGTACATGCCGAACCTCACCCGGCTCGCCGGGCGCGGCGGGTCCGCCCCGCTGCGCACGGTGCTGCCCGCCGTCACCTGCAGCGTGCAGTCCACGCTGCTCACCGGCCGGCTGCCCGCCGAGCACGGGATCGTCGGCAACGGCTGGTACTTCCGGGACCTCGGCGAGATCCACCTCTGGCGCCAGCACAACCGGCTGGTCCGGACGCCGAAGGTGTGGGAGACCGCGCGCGCCCGGCACCCCGGCTACCGGGTCGCCAACGTCTGCTGGTGGTACGCCATGGGCGCCGCCACCGACCTGCTGGTCACCCCGCGCCCGGTCTACCACGCCGACGGCCGCAAGTCGCCCGACTGCTACACCCGGCCGGCCGGGCTGCGCGACGAACTCACCGCCGAGCTGGGGCCCTTCCCGCTCTTCCAGTACTGGGGCCCGACCGCCGGGATCGCCTCCAGCCGCTGGATCGTCTCGGCGGCCCGCCGGATCCTGCGCACCGAGCGGCCCGACCTGCTGCTGGTCTACGTCCCGCACCTGGACTACGACCTGCAGCGCTTCGGGCCCGACTCCCCGCAGGCCGTGGCGGCGGCCCGGGAGGTGGACGCCGAGCTGGCGCCGCTGCTGGAGCAGGCGGAGGGGGCCGGCGCGAGCGTGGTCGCGCTCAGCGAGTACGGCATCACCCCGGTCCGCCGCCCGGTGGACATCAACCGCGAACTGCGCCGGGAGGGCCTGCTGGAGGTGTACACCCAGGCCGGGATGGAGTACCTGGACCCCTGGGCCTCGCGGGCCTTCGCCGTCGCCGACCACCAGATCGCCCACGTCTACGTCCCCGACGAGGCGGACCTGCCCAAGGTGCGCGACCAGCTGCTCCGGCTCCCCGGCGTGGCCGAGGTGCTGGACCGCGCGGACCAGGCCCGCCACGGCCTCGACCACCCGCGCTCCGGGGAGCTGGTGGCGGTCGCGGCCCCCGACTCCTGGTTCACCTACTACTACTGGCTGGACGACGCGCGGGCCCCCGACTTCGCGCGGTCCGTCGAGATCCACCGCAAGCCCGGCTACGACCCCGCCGAGCTGTTCTTCGACCCGGCGGACCCGTGGGCCAGGGCCCGGGCCGCGGTCGGCCTGGCCCGCAAGAAGCTCGGCCTGCGCCACACCATGAACGTGGTGCCGCTGGATCCGACCTGGGTCCGCGGTTCGCACGGCCGCCTCCCGGACTCGCCCGCCGACGGCCCCGTGCTGATCTGCTCGGACCCGGACTGGCGGCCCGTCCTCGACGCGGCCGGGGCGATCGGCGCCACCGACGTCCCGGAACTGCTGCTGGGGCTCCAGGGGCTCACCCGCTGACGGCCGTCACCGGTCGTTGAGCGCCTCGGCCCTGGTCTCCAGGTAGCGCCGCTCGGGGATGCTGCCGGTGCGCCGGGCGGCCTCCCGGAAGCTGTTCCGGGCCGCCTCCCGGTCGCCGTTCATCTCCAGCAGGTGGGCGCGGACCGCGGCGAGCCGGTGGTGGTCGGCGAGCCGGCCGTCGGCCTCCAGCGTGGCGAGCAGTTCGAGCCCGGCCGCCGGGCCGAGGGCCATCCCCCGGGCGACGGCGTGGTTGAGGGTCACCATCGGGCCGGGGGACATCTCCTCCAGCACCTCGTACAGCGCCATGATCTGCGTCCAGTCGGTGTCCTCGGCGTGCGCGGCCTCGCCGTGCACGGCCGCGATCGCCGCCTGCACCTGGTACGGCCCGGCCACCATCCGCGGAAGGGTCTCGGCTATCAGCGCCAGCCCCTCCTTCAGCGCGGACTGGTCCCACGCCGAGCGGTCCTGCTCGGCGAGCGGGACGAGGCTGCCGTCCGGCCGGGTACGGGCCGGCCGGCGGGCGTCGGTCAGCAGCATCAGCGCCAGCAGGCCCGCCACCTCGCCCTCCTCGGGCAGCAGCCGGTGCAGCTCACGGGTGAGGCGGATGGCCTCGCGCGCGAGCTCGGGCTGCAGGAGGTCGGGGCCGCTGGTGGTGGTGTAGCCCTCGTTGAAGATCAGGTAGAGCACCTGGAGCACGACCCCCAGCCGCTCCTTGCGCTCGCTCTGCGGAGGCATCCGGAACGACGACCCGGTGGACTTGATCCGCTGCTTGGCCCGGCTGATCCGCTGGGCCATGGTCGCCTCGGGGACCAGGAAGGCGTGCGCGATCTGCACGGTGGTCAGACCCCCGACGGCCCGGAGGGTCAGCGCGACCTGCGAGCCGGGGGTGAGCGAGGGGTGGCAGCAGAGGAACAGCAGGGTGAGCATGTCGTCCTGCTCGGCCGCCTTCGGCTCCTCGCCCGGGCCGGGCGTCACCGTCTCGTCGGTCGGGGTGAGCGCGGCGGCGGTGGCCTCGCGGCGCTGGCGGGCCTGCTCGCTGCGCAGCCCGTCGATCACCCGGCGGGCGGCCACGGTGATCAGCCAGGCCCGGGGGTTGCCGGGCACGCCCTGGTCGGGCCACTGGACGGCGGCGGCCAGCAGGGCGTCCTGGACGGCGTCCTCGCAGGCGTCGAAGTGCCCGTAGCGGCGGACGACCGCGCCGAGGACCTGCGGTGCGAGCGATCGGAGCAGGTCCTCGACCCGGACGTCACGGTTCATCGGCTCAGCTCTCCGTATCGGCTTCGAAGACGACCTGGCGGACCTCGACGCCCGTGTACCGGGCGTCGGGGATCAGACCCGCCAATTCGATCGCGCGTTCCCTGGACGCGCACTCGACCAGGTAGTACCCGGCCAGGAACTCCTTGCCGGCCAGGTAGGGACCGTCGGAGACCGCGGGCCGGCCGGCGCGGACGCGGACCGTGGCACTGCCGGCCGGGTCGGCGAGGGCTTGGGTCACCACCATCTCACCGGAGTCGAGGATGTTCTGCTGGAACGTGGCGTGTCCGGCGAAGACCTCGTTGCGCTCTCTCTCGGACAAGCCGTCCCAGACTACCGGGTTCATGTGGATCAACAGCATGTACTTCATCTCATCATTCCTTGGTCCCTCGTGCGGCGGACTGGTGCCATGCACCTGAGACGTCGCCGCCGGAGGGCCGCCCTCGACATCCAAGCCGAGATCACGGCGCTCCGCCCGGGTTTCCGGCGCGGACGTCGAGACCGTGTCGCCTGGTCCGACGTACCGGGTGTGACGGCACCCGCGGGTGCCACGTGCCCCGAGAATCCGGAAGGACCCCGCGATGAGCGACACCACACCCCCCAGCGCGCCCGCGCCCCGGGCCGGACGGCGGGAGTGGATCGGGCTGGCCGTCCTCGCCCTGCCCGCCCTGCTGGTCTCCATCGACGTCTTCGTCATGCTGCTGGCCCTGCCCAGCGTGGCGGACGCCCTCGACGCCGGCGGCGTGCAGCAGTTGTGGATCACCGACATCTACTCGTTCATGCTCGCCGGCCTGCTCGTCACCATGGGGTCGCTCGGCGACCGCATCGGCCGGCGCCGGCTGCTGCTGATCGGCGCCGCGGCGTTCGGTGTCGCCTCCGTCGCCTCCGCCTACGCCGTCAGCCCAGGCATGCTGATCGCGGCGCGCGCCCTGCTCGGCGTCGCCGGCGCCACCCTCGCGCCGAGCACCCTCTCGCTGATCACCACCATGTTCCAGGACGCCCGGCAGCGCGGCGCCGCCTTCGGCATCTGGGGCGCCTGCTTCTCGGTCGGCGCCGTTGCCGGTCCGATCATCGGCGGCACCATGCTCGACCACTTCTGGTGGGGCTCGGCCTTCCTGCTCGGCGTCCCCGCGATGGTGCTGCTGCTCGTGCTCGGCCCGGTCCTGCTGCCCGAGTTCCGCGACCCCGACGCCGGGCGCCCGGACCTGATCAGCGTGCTGGAGTCGCTGGCCGCCGTCCTCCCCGCCATCTGGGGCCTGAAGGAGATCGCCAAGGACGGCTGGCAGCCGATGCCGATCGCGGCCGTGCTGGCCGGCATCGGGTTCGGTATCCTCTTCGTCCACCGCCAGCGCCACCTCCCGCACCCGCTGCTGGACCTGGGCCTGTTCGGCCACCGCGCCTTCACCGCGGCGCTGCTCAGCCTGTTCCTCGGCACCATGCTCACCGGCGCGGTGATGTTCTTCGTCACCCAGACCCTCCAACTGCTGTACGGGCGCGACCCGTTCCACGCGGGCCTGTGGATGCTGCCGGCGATCGCCGCCAACACGGTCTCCTTCACCCTGTCCCCCCGGCTCGGCCAGCGCTTCCGTCCGGCGTACCTCATCGGCGGCGGCCTGGTCCTCTGCACGCTCGGCATGCTGGTGATCACCAGGGCGGAGCCCGGGTCCAGCCCAGCGGTGCTGATCACCGGCTTCGCCGTGGTCTTCCTCGGCTCCGGCCCGATGGTCACCCTCGGCATGGGCCTGGTGATGGGATCCGCCCCGGTGGAGAAGGCCGGCTCGGCGGCCGCGCTCAACGAGACCAGCGGCCAACTCGGCTTCGCCCTCGGCGTCGCGGCCCTCGGCAGCGTCGGCGCCGCCGTCTACCGCGGCGCCCTCGACCTGCCGGACGGCCTGCCCGCCGACGCCGTCCGGGCCGCCCGGGACTCCCTCAACGGCGCCCAGGAGGCCGCCCGTTCGCTCTCCGGCCAGCTCGCCGACGCCCTCCTGACCCCCGCCCGGGCCGCCTTCGCCGACGAGCTCCACACCGTGGTCGCCGTCGCCGGCGTCCTGCTGCTCGCCACCGCCGCCCTGGTGACGGCGCTGCTGCGCCACCTGCCGCCCACCGGCCGGCCGCCGGGCGCCGCCGCCGACGGGCACCCGGCGGACCCCGGCACCGCCCCCGCGGCCGGCTGACCGCCCTCCGCACCGCCCGCCCGACGCGGCGATCACCCGTACGGCGTACCGCACCGTGCCCCCGCCTCCGCTCCGGTCGTTGGGGGCGCGGGCGCCCGGTCGTACGGATGCCCGGATCGCCCCACGAGGAAAGGTGCGGAACGCATGTCGCAGCTGGTGTCGGTGCAGTGCTTCAACCTGTCGCGCGACGGGTTCGGGGCCGGCGAGGGACAGTCCCTGGAACGGCCATTCGGCCACGCGGACCCCTCCCCCTTCTTCTCCTGGGCGGGTGCCACCGCGAGCTGGGTGAACCGCACGGACCCCGGCGGCACCCGCGGCCTGGACGACTACCTGACCCGCGACCACGCCCGCCCGCCGGGCGCGGTGATCATGGGACGCAACAAGTTCGGCCCCCAGCGCGGCCCGTGGGAGGACCACGACTGGAAGGGCTGGTGGGGGCCGAACCCGCCCTTCCACGCGCCGGTCTTCGTGCTCACCCACTACGAGCGCCCGTCCTTCACGCTGTCCGACACCACCTTCCACTTCCTCAACGCGACGCCGGCCGAGGCGCTGAAGCACGCGAAGGAGGCCGCCGAGGGCCGGAACGTGCGCATCAGCGGCGGGGTCACCACCGTCCGCGAGTTCATCGACGCCGACCTGGTCGACACCATGCACTTCGCCGTCGCGCCGGTCGACCTCGGCCGCGGGGAGCGGCTCTGGGAGAGCCACACCGAGCTGCTCGACCGCTACCACCTCGACACCGTGCCGAGCCCCAGCGGAGTCACCCACCTCCTGTTCTGGAGGCGGTGACCGGCGGCGCGCACGAACCGCGCGCTCCCCTCCGTACGACCATCGAGAAATAGTGACGGACCGTCACAAACCGCACGGCCGTGGCCGGGGCCCTTCGCCCCGGCCACGGCCGTCCGCGCGTCCGGACCCCGCCGACCGGAGATCCACGGGCAGCACGTTGGAAGAAAACATGTTGTCGAATCTCCTCCCCCGGTTACGACTAACACGCGAGTGGCACCACGCGCCCGACCCATGATCGGCCGGGACCGCGCCAGCGGTCCCCACCTCGGAGACAGGGGTTCACCCATGAGTTCGCCACAACCGACCCGTACGGCGAAACTGCCGTCACTGGAGGGCCTCAGAGCCATCGCGGTCGTCTTCGTCTTCGCCAGCCACGCGCTCGTCCTGGGCGCGTTCAAGGACCCGGACGCCCTCTCCGTCTTCAGCACCCTGACGGGCGACGGACGCATCGGCTTCCTCGCGGTCTCGTTCTTCTTCGTCCTCAGCGGCTTCGTGCTCACCTGGTCCGCCAAGCCGGGGCAGACCGCCACCGGCTTCTGGCGGCGCAGGCTGGTGCGCATCGGCCCCTCCCACGTCCTGATCGGCGTCATCGCCCTGAGCCAGTTCGCCGCCGCGGGCGAGACCATCCGGTGGGGGCCGGCCCTCGCCAACCTCTTCCTGGTGCAGAACTGGTGGCCCTCCCAGGACCTGATCATGTACCAGTTCAACGGCGCGACCTGGACGCTCGCGGTCGAGATGCTCTGCTACGCGATGTTCCCGCTGCTGGTCCGGTACGTCCGGCGGCTCGGCAACCGGGCGCTGTGGTCCTGGATCATCGGCCTCGGCGCGACCGCCGTGCTGCTCCCGGCCGTCAGCTACCCGCTGCTCTCCGGCTTCCCGCCGAGCGAGTTCTACCCCGCCGGGTCCTGGCCCCAGCTGTGGGCGCTGTACTTCTTCCCGCCCGTGCGGTGCATAGACTTCGTGATCGGCATGTTCCTCGCCCGGATCGTCGCCTCCGGGAGCTGGCCGCGGATCCGGATCGTACCGGCCGCCCTGCTCAACCTCGCCGTCTTCCTGCTGCTGTTCCACCTGCCCATCCCGTTCGGGATCGCGGCGCTCTACCCCGTCCCGGCCGCGCTGCTGATCGGCGCGCTCGCCACCCGGGACCTGTCCGGCCGGCCCACGGTCCTCGGCACGCCCTTCATGGTGTGGCTCGGGGAACTGTCCTTCGCCTTCTACGTCATCCACATCACCGTGATGTTCGCGGTGCACGCGGCGTTCGCCGGCGACCTGGTGGGCTACGCCCACTCGTACACCCCGACGGCGTTCAGCACGCCCGTCGCCGTCGCGTTCGTCGTCGCGCTCTACGCCCTGTGCGTCGCGCTCGCCTGGGTCCTGCACAAGTCCGTCGAGATGCCGGCGATGCGCCGCTGGAGCCGACCGGCGGCCCAGCGCGCCCCCAAGCGACCGAACCCGGAACCCCAGCCGCAGACCTGAACCACCGTCACACGACGATCGGAGACAGCCATGGCCGACCCGGCCGACCTGACCGACCACTCCGACCACTCCGAGCACCCGTCCTACCCGATGCGCCGGACGTGCCCGTACACGCTCCCGGCCGGATACCGGCAGCTCCTCGACCGCCCGACGCTGGGCAAGGTCAGGCTGCCCAGCGGCAAGCTCGCCTGGGCCGCCACCCGCTACGAGGACGTCAAGGCGATGCTGGGCGACAACCGGTTCAGCTCCGACCTGCGCCGCCCGGGGTACCCGCTGATGATGGACCACCAGGTCCCCCCGCCGGAGTTCTCCACCTCGCTGGTCGGGATGGACCCGCCGGACCACACCCTGGCGCGGCGCGCGGTGGCCGCCGACTTCACCCCCCGCAGCGTCAACCGGCTGCGGCCCCGGATCCAGGAGATCACCGACGAGTACGTGGACCGGCTGCTGGCCGGCCCGCGCCCCGTCGACCTGATCGACGGCTTCGCCAACCCGGTGCCGCTGCTGGTGATCTGCGAGCTGCTCGGCGTCCCGTTCGCCGACCGCGAGTTCTTCCTGCGGATCTCCTTCACGGTGATGAACGCCAACACCCCGGAGGCCGGCGCCCAGGCGACCGGGGAGCTCATGGGCTACATGGACCAGATGGTCACCGACAAGGAGCGGAACCCGACCGACGACCTGATCGGCCGGCTCGCGGCGCGGCGGGGCGAGCCGGGCGTCCCCGACCACCGCGACCTCGTCGGCATGGCCTTCATGCTGCTGATGGCGGGCCACGAGACCATCGCGAACGTCATCGGGCTGGGCGCCATGCTGCTGCTGGACCGCCCGCTGCTGCGCAAGTCGCTGGCCACCGACCCGTCGCGCTGGCCGGCGGCGATCGACGAGCTGGTGCGGTACTTCACCATCGCGGAGATCGCCAACTCCCGGGTGGCCCTGGAGGACGTCGAGATCGGCGGGGTCCGGATAGCCGCCGGCGAGGGCGTGCTCGGCCTGACGGTGGGGGCCAACCGGGACCCGCAGCGGTTCCGGGACCCGGACGCCTTCGACCTCGACCGCGTCGACCGCAGCCTGGCCTTCGGCTTCGGCGCGCACCAGTGCATCGGCCAGCACCTGGCGCGGACCGAACTGGAGGTCGTCCTGAGCACCCTGTTCGAGCGCATCCCCGAGCTGCGGCTGGCCGAGCCGGTGGAGTCGCTGCGGTTCAAGGAGGAGCACGTCAACTACGGCCTGCACGCGCTGCCGGTCACCTGGTGAGGGAGGAAGCCATGCGGATCCGTACGGACGAAGACCGCTGCATCGGCGCGGGCCGGTGCTACCTCGCGGCACCCGACCTGTTCGACCAGAGCGACCGGGACGGGACGGTGGTGGTGCTGACCGAACGGGTCGCGGGCGCCCAGCTGGCGGGCGCGCGGACGGCGGTCGAGGAGTGCCCGACCCGCACCCTCTCCCTGATCGAGGAGTAGGGCGCAACGGCCGAGGCCGGCGCGGGACCCTCGGGTCCCGCGCCGGCCTCGTCGGGTCGGCCGGTCAGCTCACTGGCCGCTGTTGCGGGCGGCCCGCTGGAAGTAGATCCCGGCCAGCAGCGCCAGCACGACGAAGACCGCGGAGGACACCGCCGCGACGGCGTTCAGGCCGCTCACGAAGGCCGCGTGCGCCGTCTTCAGCAGCGCCGCGGAGGCGTCCGCGCCGAGCTTCGTGGCCTCGGCGGCGGCGCCGGCCACGGTCTCCCGGGCCTGCGCGGAGTCGACACCGCTCATCTCGCTGGTGTACACCGCGGAGCCGATCGTGCCGAGCACGGCCAGGCCGAGCGCGCCACCGAGGTAGTTCGCGGTCTCCGCCATCGAGGCGGCCGAACCGGCGCGCTCCGGCGGCACCGAGCCGACCACCAGGCCGATGCCCAGCGCGAACATCGGGCCGGCGCCCAGGCCGATGACGGCGGTGCCGAGCACGATCGGCCAGGGGCCGTGGTCGCCGTTCACCAGGATCAGCACCGCGGCGCCGATCGCGGAGAGGAACATGCCGCCGATGATCGCGGTCCGCGGCTGGATCGAACGGATCAGGGCCGGCGTGGACATCGTGCCCACCGCCATGCACAGGCCCATCGGGACGAACCACAGGGCCGACGCGAGCGGGGTGTAGCCGAGCACCGTCTGCAGCAGCTGGGTGACGTTCAGGGCGGTGCCCGCCAGGACCATCCCGGCCAGCGCCAGCGCGGTCAGCATGACGGTGAACGAGCTGTTCGCGAAGAGCCGCAGGTCGAGCAGCGGGTCGTCGCCCTTGAGCTGGCGGCGCACGAACACGGTGCCGAACAGCAGGCCCACGGCCAGCGACACCACGCCGGTCAGGGTGCTGCCGGTGCCCAGGCTGAGCACCTTGATCGCGTAGACCACCGGGAGGATTCCCAGCAGGGAGAGCACGACGCTGGTCAGGTCCAGGCTCCGGGACTGCTCGGGGCGGAACTCCGGGAGCAGCACGGGCCCGGCGATCAGCACCACGGCCGCGACCGGGACGGCGAGCAGGAACACCGCGCCCCACCAGAACGGCGCGAGCAGCACGCCGCCGAGCACCGGGCCGAGCGCGGCGCCGGTGAAGGTGCAGGTGGCCCAGATCGAGATGGCCTTCCCGCGCTGCTTGTCGTCGCGGAAGATGTTGGTGATCAGCGCGAGGGTGGAGGGCATCAGCGTGGCACCCGCGATGCCCTGCACGCCGCGCGCCGCGATCAGCATGATCGGGCTGGTCGCCCAGGCGCAGACCAGCGAGGCCAGCGCGAACACCGCCATGCCCGCCATCAGGAGCTTGCGGCGCCCGATCCGGTCACCGACCGTCCCCATCGTGATCACCAGGCCGGCGACCATGAAGCCGTAGGCGTCGGTGATCCACAACTGCTGGACGCTGCTGGCGCCCAGGTCGGCGGTGAGTTCGGGCAGCGCCAGGAACAGGACGTTCGCGTCCAGCGCGACCAGCAGGGTCGGCAGCGCGAGGACCGCGAGTGCCAGCCAGGGCCGTGCAGTGGTGCGAGGGAGGTCTGTCTCCGCTGTAGTGACGGACATGGCCGTGTTGTTCCTTTCGCTCATTTTCGGAAGGTCGCTCACTACGTTGTCGAAGCAGCCGACCGATTCTTGCGCCGGTTCGCGGAACTTTTTTCAGATGACTTCCGCACGGCCCCGACGGCTGTGGCGTCGTCGCTGGTCAGACGCGTGGAGCCGATGGTGGTCGACACCATCGGCTCCACGAATGGACATCTGTTCGACTGTTCTGGGACATGTCCCGGCCACGGCGGCCGGTGGTCCGCCGGCCGCCCGGGGCGGACGCGGGATCAGTGGTGGTACTCGCCGCAGTTGACGTCGAGGCAGTGGCCGGTGACGGCGCGCGCCAGGTCCGAGGCCAGGAAGATCACCACGTCGGCGGTCTCCTCCGGGGTCTGCAGCCGGCGCAGGTCCATGTCGGAGGCCACCTCCTGGTAGCCCTCCTCCAGCGTCAGGCCGCGCATCTCGGCGAGCCCGCCGATGAAGTCCTTGACCTTGTCGGTCCACATCGGCCCGGGCGCCACGGTGTTCACCCGGATCCCCTCCGGGCCCAGCTCGGTGGAGAGCATCTGGGCGGCCGCGAGCAGCCCCGACTTGGCGATCTTGTAGGCGCCGCAGGCACGCTTGGAGTGCCGCAGGACGGACGAGTTGACCATGACGATCGAGCCGCGGCTGTCCCGCAGGGCCGGGGTGAACAGCTTCGACAGCCGCAGCGCCGCGTAGACGGTCACCTCCATGCCGAGGCGGACGTCGTCCAGGTCGGTGTCCTGCAGCTCGGTGTGCGGCGGCTCCACCAGCGCGTTGTTGATCAGGGTGTCGACCCGGCCGAACTCGTCGAGCGCGGCGGCGACGAGCGCGCTCGCGGCGGCCGGATCGGTGATGTCGGTGGGCACCGCCAGTGCGCGGCGCCCGGTCTCCTCGACGGCCTTGGCCACCTCGTCCAGGTAGGAGGAGGTACGGGCCGCGAGCACCACGTCGGCTCCGGCCTCGGCGCACCGCACGGCCAGCGTCCGGCCGAGACCGGCCCCCACGCCCGACACGACGACGACCTTGTCTCGGAGCAGCTCCGGAACCTTCATGTGTTCGTCCTCTCTCGATAACAGTGCGCACGGACTACCGAGGGGCAGGACGGAGCCCGGGGGCCGCGAGGCCCCCGGGCAGCCGGTCAGGCGGCAGCGCCCTCGCTGAAGACGATCGGACGGAGCTCGATGCCGAGGCCCTCGACAGCGGCGTCCGGGATCATCGCGGCGACCTCGTGGGCGCGCGCCAGGTCCTTGACCTCGATGATGTAGGTACCACCCACGTATTCCTTGGCCTCGGCGTACGGGCCGTCCGTCACCGCCGGGACGCCGCCGCGCACCCGCACCACGGAGCTCTGGTCCGGGCCGGCCAGGGCCAGGGTCCCGACGAACTCGCCGGTCGCCTTGATCTTCTCCATGAACGCGCCGTGGCCCTGGAAGACCGCGTTGCGCTCCTCCTCCGGCAGCGCGGCCAGGACGTCGGCGTTCGGGTACATCATGATCAGGTACTTCATCGTTCCGCTCCTTGCGACGTGAGGCGCCCGGTGGGGCCTTCACTTAGAAGTCGGCGCTGATCCGCCGACTTCGACATCCTCGCGAAAAACTTTTTCCCGTACCAGCGGAACGACGGAGGAGGCCCTCACGGCGCGGTGACGCCGAAGGCCGAGGGCGGCACCGGGCGGCGGGCGGCGCGCAGGACGCGCAGCAGCGTCCGAGGGTGCATCAGGGACTGTGGGGTGGCCACCAGTCCGGCGATCCGCACCAGTGCGTCGGTCACCCGGGGGTCGTGCACCGCCGCCCGCTGGGCCAGCGCGGCGTACCGGTTGACCAGGGCGGTCTGGAGGTTCCGCTTGCCCTTGACGCCCTGGTAGCCCAGGTCGGTCACCGCGGCGAAGGACCAGGGCGAGCGGATCTCGCGGGCGATGTCGCGGAAGTAGGCCTGGGGCCTGGGCAGCCGCCGCCCGGCGGCGTGCCGGCGCAGCACGAGCGCCTGCAGGGCCGCCGAGGTCATGCCCTGGGCGTAGGCGGGGTTGAAGCTGCAGATCGCGTCGCCCATCACCAGCAGTCCGGCCGGGAAGCGCTCCAGCCGGTGGTAGTCCCGGCGGACGCTGGCCGGGAAGCGGAAGCGCAGCGGTTCGTCGAGCGGTTCGGCGTCCCGGATCGCCTCGTAGATCTCGGGGACGGGCAGCGACCGGACGAAGGCGTGGAACCCCTCCGGGTCGGTGGGCGGGTGGTCGCCGAGGAGGCCGGTCACCGACAGCTCCACCCGGTTGTCGTCGCCGGGCACCCGGTAGAAGAACGCCCCGCGCGGGTGCGAGGGCGTGGCGGCCGGGATGATGGCGATGTCGCTGCCGAACGGGTCCTTCTCCAGCCGGTAGTGGCGGGTGGTGTACGCCAGGTCGATCTCGATCCGTTCCTCGGGGGGTGCCTGGTACCCGAGGTCGGCCAGCCAGAGCGGGGCCCGGGAGCCGCGGCCGGTGGTGTCGACGACGAGGTTCGCGGAGATCGTCCGCTCCTCGGCTCCGGGGGTGCGCGCCTGCACCCTGACCCCGGTGACCCGGTGCCCGGCGGCGTCGGCCACCGGGGCGATGACGTCGTGCTCCTCCAGGAACGACACCTCCGGCAGCTTCCGCACCCGCTCGCGCAGGTGGTACTCGAGCACCGGCCGGGTGGCGGGCACGGACGGCAGGCCGGTGCGGGCGGGGCTCAGCCGCAGCCCGTTGAAGTACCACTGGATGTCGTTGCTGAAGTCACCGGGCCGCACCCCCGCGGCGATCAACTCGTCGGTGAGGCCCGGGAACAGCGATTCCATGATCTGGTGGCCGCGGGCGACCAGCCCGTGGGCGTGGTTGCCGTGCGGCACGCCGCGGCGCGGCCCCTGGACCCCGAGGATCCGGTCGCGTTCGACGACGACGACCCGGGGATAGGACTCGGAGAGCACCCTGGCCGCCAGCAGGCCCGCAATGCTTCCGCCGAGAACCACGGCACATTCGTCGGTACGGGTGGCCATGAAGGTCCCCTCTCTACGGATTCCGGACGGGTGCGGTCAGTTGGCGGACGGACCGAACTGGCCCGGGGTGCGGCCCTCGCCGGCCGGGCCGCGGTAGGCCTGGGCGACGTCGAGCCAGGCGTCGGCGTCCTTGCCCTCGGCGGTCAGGGCGAGGTCGTCGCGGTGCCGGCGCCGGGTCACCAGGAGGCAGAAGTCGACGGCGGGGCCGCTGACGCGCTGCTCCGCGTCGGCGGGGCCGAACTCCCAGCGGGCGCCCGACGGCGCGGTGATCTCGAAGCGGAACTCGGTGTCGGGGGTGTCGAGTCCGCGCGCCTGGTAGCCGAAGTCCCAGGTGCGGACGGCGAATTCGACCAGGTAGCGGAGCCGGTCGGTGTGCTCGCGGGGCACCCCGAGGGCGTCGGCGATGTCCTGGCCGTGGCCGAACAGCTCCATCATGCCGGCGGCGGCCAGCACGGGCGCCGGCAGCGGGCGGACCAGCCACGGCACCAGCTGCCCCGCCGGGACGGCCGCCAGGGCCTGCTCGGCCATCCGCCGCTCGGCGTTCCAGCGCTCCAGCAGGATCTTCGGCGTGGCGGAGGCCAGGTAGGGCTTGAGGGACTGCTGCACCGCGCCGTCGAAGTCCTGGCCGACGCCCGCGGCCAGCGCCTTGAACGCCTCGGGGTCGGCCGCGGCGGTGCCCGCCAGCTTGAAGGTGGCCGCGAGGTGGGCGATCTGGTGGGCGACGGTCCAGCCGGGCGCCGGCGTGGGCCGCTCCCAGTCGGCGTCCGCCAGGTTCGCCACCAGGGCTTCGACGGCGTCGCCGTCGGCCTTCAGTGCGGCTGTGACGTCCTGCGAGTCGGCCATGCCTCTTCCTTCCGTCCAGGGGGTCCGGTTCCGTCCAGGGGGGATCCGGGTGCCGACGCCCGCTCGACGCGCGGTGCGCGGCGTCGCAGCGGGGGCCAGCCCAGTATTGGCCGGGTGCGGATCTGCGGGCTTCTCTGCTCGTGCTGTACGCCCGCTCCCCCTGCGGAGCGCGGGCGTGCGCCCGGCTCGCCGGCGGCGCGCGACGAAGCACGGCAGGCCTGCCGACCGACGGGTTGCGTCGGTCGGCAGGCCTGCCGCAGATGAGTTGACGGCAGGTCAGTCCACCGCCGGCTCCAGGGTGGCCAGGGCCAGTCGGTGCCGCCGGCTGATGTACCAGGCGGCCGCGCCGCACAGCAGGGCGAGGGCGGAGACCGCCACCAGGACGGCGGAGGCCGAGGACACCAGGCTCGCCAGCAGCAGCGGCCCCATCAGGCCGCCCAGCCGGTTGAACAGCGAGACCCACCCGGTGGTGCGGCCGCGCCGTTCCGGCTCCGCCAGGTCGGCCGCGATCGGCAGGAAGATCGCCGCCATCGAGTTCACCGAGAACAGCGCGGCCACCAGCGCGCCCGCGGCGATCCAGCCCACCTCGGCCACCGCGCCGCTGGCGGTGAGCGCCAGCAGCAGCACGGCGGTGACGGTCGCCAGGCCGGCCGCCATGGAGGTCGGGCCGAAGCGGCGGTAGCCCAGCATCAGCAGCAGGGCGCACGGGATCATCGCGACCGCCGCGACGGTGAGCATCAGGTTCGCGGTGTGCACCGGCACGCCGCCGATCCTGGCCAGGCTCGGCACCCAGGTGGTGAGGCCGAAGGTGAGCAGCCCGATCAGGGTGGCGAAGGCGCGCTGCAGACCGCTGGTGAGGGCCCGGGAGGACCTCGGCAGGTGCCGGACGGCCGGTGCGCCCTCGGCCGCCGGGGCGGGGGCGGAGGTGCGGTTGGGGACGAAGGGCGTGAGCAGGGCCAGCACGGCGCCGGTGGGGGCGCCGATCAGCCACAGGATGCGCCAGCCGAACACCGGTTCCAGCCAGAGCGCCGAGCCGGCGGCGACCAGGTAGCCGACCGCGGTGGCGACCACGGAGAGCGCCACCACCACCGATCCGCGGACCTTTCCGCCGACGGTCTCGGTGAGCAGGGTGATCAGCAGCGGGGCGAGGCCGCCGACCGCCACGCCCATCAGGGCGCACATCACCAGGTTGCCCTCGAAGGTGGGCATCGAGCCGCACATGCTGGTGGCGGTGAAGCCGAGGGTGGCGATCAGGTAGGAGCTGCGGCGGCCGATCCGGTCGGTGAGCACCCCGAACAGCAGCGCCCCGGCCGCCGTGCCGGTCAGCCCGCAGACCGCCAGCAGGGACGCCGTGCGGGGGTCGAGTCCGTACTCGGTGCGCAGGCCCGGTATGACGAAGCCCAGGGTGGAGGTCTTGCTGATGTCGATGGTGAGGGCGGCGGTGCCGATGACGGTGATCAGCAGCCGGCCGCCGCGGCCCGTCCCGGAGTCGGCCGGGACGGCCTTCGGGCGGCCGCGCAGGGCGGCGCCGGCCACCACGAGCAGCAGTCCGCCGAGGGCGGTGAACATCTCCGGCATCTCCGACAGCGCCATGCCGTGCAGCTTCCGGTCGTCGTCGGCCGGCATGTGGGACATCGGCATCGCCGGGTCCATGGCGAAGGAGTGGTAGAAGGCCACGGCCGAGGAGACCAGCACGATCAGGCTGCCCAGGGAGAGCAGCAGCGTGGCGCCGGTGGAGCGGCCGGGGGCGGGCGTGGACAAGAGCGACCTCCGTGGGGACCGAGGGTGGGGAGTGCGCGACGGGTCGTCAAGATATCGTCTCCGGCCGCTCGTTGACCCCGGAAAGTCGCGCCGGGTGACTGGAAAGCTATGCCCGGCGTCCGGACGGCCGCTTCTCGCAATGTGCGGGGATCGGAGGGTTGTGGAGCTCGAACGTGCCTGGGATAACGGCATTTTGCTTGACTGAGGGAATGAGTCCACGTCACTCGGATCCCCGCGCCCGTCCGGCACTGGTGGACATCGCCGCCCGGCTGCTGGCGGAGGAAGGGCCGCAGGCGCTGTCCGCCCGCCGCATCGCGAGCGAGATCGGCACCTCCACGATGGCCCTGTACACCCACTTCAACGGAATGCGCGGACTGGTGCGCGCCATGGTCCACGAAGGGTTCACCCGGCTCCAGCACTACTTCACCCTGGTGGAGTTCAGCGACGATCCGGTGAGCGACCTGGCGCTGCTGGGCCGTGCCTACCGGTGCAATGCGCTGGCCAACCCCCACCTGTACGCGGTGATGTTCGGGGGTTCCTCACTGGCCGGATTCTCACTCGGTGAGGAGGACCGGCAATACGGCCGTTACACGCTGGCCGGCGTCTCCGAGTGCGCCGCCCGTTGCATCGAGGCGGGCCGGTTCCGGGCGGCGGACGCCGATCTGGTGGCGCATCAGATGTGGTCGGCGGTGCACGGCCTGGTCGTTCTGGAGCTCGGCGGCTACCTCACCGAGCCCTGGGACGCCGACCGCCTGCTGGAGGCTCAGCTGGTGGGGCTGATGGTGGCCGTCGGCGACACCCGGCAGGCCGCCGTCGGCTCGGTGGCGGCCTCGGCGGAGCGGCTGTGGAGGGAGGTGGACACCACGGCGACCGGAACGGACTGACGGCGGGAGCCTCCCCCGGCGCGGCCGCCCCACCGGCCCGCCCACCCCACCGGCCCGCCCGCCCCACCGCCTCCCCATCCGCATCGTCCACGCACCCCCCACCGGCGCATCTCCCCAATTGCTGCAGTATTTCAAACACATACCGGCCAGTATTCGATGCTTCGGCTTTGCCAAATGGAAGCACGGGAGGAGCCGTTGAACTTGTCATGTCCGCCTGCTACGGTCATCAGTCGTTATCGGGTCGACACACTGTGTCACCGCCGCTTAACGGAAGGGAGATGGGGAAACCTCGCGCGCTCCGGTAGCCAAGGGTCACCCACCCCTTCGGCCGCGTTCCAGGACGCAATACCGGGGCGGAGTTTCCGTCGTCCACCGGTACATGCGAGAATCTGGAGCAGCCTTGAAGCCAGCAATAGAAGAGGCCGTGGCCCGCGCGATCGAGGTCATGCACGAGAACATCGGCGAATTGCTCACGATAGATGACATGGCCCAGGCCGCCATCTACAGCAAATTCCATTTCTCCCGGGAATTCCAGCGGGTGACCGGGGTCTCGCCCCGACGCTTCCTGTCCGCCATTCGGATCGACGCCGCGAAACGCCTGCTCATCGAAACGGACCTCACCGTCACCGAGATCAGCCACCGGGTCGGCTACAACAGCGTCGGCACCTTCAGTTCGCGGTTCGCCAGCAGCGTCGGCACCTCGCCCACCATGTTCCGCCAGTTACGCGGCTTCACCACCAGGATCGAACTCGACAACCGGCGATGGAGCCGGCCGACGGAACTCGCCACCGTCCAGGGCGAGATCCGGGCCTCCGTCGCCGAGGAACTCGGCCGGGTCTTCGTCGGCCTCTTCCGCACCCGCATCCCGGAGGGCCGGCCGGCCGCCTGCACCGTCCTGCCCCGCCCCGGCGCCTTCCTCCTCGAACACGTACCGGCCGGGACCTGGTACCTCCTCGCGCACTCCGTCCCCGCCTCCTTCGACGAAGTCCTCACCGGCGAGGTCTCCGTCGGATCCGTCGGCCCCATCGAGATCAGGCCGAACGTACCGCTGGACCCGCTCGAACTGCGCCTGCGCCCGGTGCACGTCCTCGACCCGCCGGTCCTGCTCGCACTGCTGGACGTCCGGGCGGCGGCCTTCTCCAGGAACTCCAAGCTCCCCAAGGCCGGTTGAGCCGGCGCCGGGCCTCCCGGCGCCCTCGGCGCCGGCCCCGGACCCGACGAAGGGGGCGGCGGCCGGCTGCTGCCGACCGCCGCCCCCTGGGGTCTGTCGTCGAAACCCGCGTCCGCGACGCCGGGGCGCTCAGGCCCGCCGTCTCACCGCGATGGCCGCCGCACCCAGCAGGCAGGCGACGGCGGCGGTGACGTAGGCGAGGTGGTAGCCGGAGAGCTGGTCGTCGGTGGTCGCCGCGACCAGGACCATCACCGCCACGCCCGCGCTGGCGCCGATCTGCTGGGTCACCACGTTCAACGCCCCTGCGACGCCCTGCTGTTGCTCCGGGACGCCGGACAGGCCCGCGGAGGTCATCGAGGGGAAGTTCAGCCCCTGGCCGATGCCGCTGACCACCAGGCCGGGCAGCACGTGCAGCACGTAGTCGCCGTCCTGCGGCGTACCCAGCCACAGCCCGGTGCCCACCCCGATCAGGACGAGGCCGACGGCCATCAGCGTCCGCGGGGAGTACCTGGCCAGCAGCCGGCCGGTGGCGAAGTTGGCGGTGAGGAACACGGCCAGGGACATCGGCACCAGCGCCATGCCGGACTCGAACGGCGAGTAGTGCAGCATCCCCTGCAGGTACAGCGGGGCGAAGAACAGCATCCCGACCGAGCCCATGTACTGGAGGAACGCCGCCAGGCTGGCCTCCCGCACCGAGGTGATCCGGAAGAGGCCGAGCGGGAGCAGCGGGTCGGCGGTGCGGTGCTCGCGCACGACGAACAGCACCAGGCAGAGCACCGCGGCGCCGAGGACGATCCACGCCGACGCGCCGTTGCCGCTGGCGCCGACGATGAGCAGGGTGAGGCCGAGGGTGCCGGTGATCGCGCCGGGCAGGTCGAGCCGGCCGCGGTGCCCGGCGCCGTCCGGCAGTCCGATCCGCGTCGCGCCCAGCACGCCGAGGCCGAGCAGCACCGAGAACCACAGCACCGAGCGCCAGCCGAAGAACTCGGTCAGCACCCCGCCCAGCAGCACCCCGCCGCTGAAGCTCGCGGCGCCGACGGCCGCGTACACGCCGAAGGCCCGGTTGCGCGCCGGACCGGCCGGGAACGTGTCGGTGAGCAGCGCCAGCGCGGCCGGTCCGGACAGGGCGGCGCCGATGCCCTGGACGGCGCGCGCGCCCAGCAGGGTCACGGTGTTCGGGGCCACGGCCCCGACCAGCGCGGACACGGTGAACAGGGCGACACCGACCTCGAACACCCGCCGCCGCCCGAGCACGTCGGCCAGCCGGCCGCCGACCAGCAGGAAGCCGGCGAAGGTGACGGCGTAGGCGGTCATCACCCACTGGAGCGTGGTCTCGTCGAGGTGGAAGCGCTCTCCGACGGAGGGGAGGGCGGCGTTGAGGACGCCGAGGCCGCTCACGTCCAGTGCGAGCGCCCCGGCCAGCACGCCGAGGGCCAGTCCCGGCCGGCGGACCGGACCGGTCGCGGTGCCGGTGGAGTCGGTGGAGTCAGTGGTATCCGTGGTGTCGGTCATGCGGGCCTGCCGTCGAGGTCGCGGGCGGCGGGTGCCCGGCCGAGGTGGTCGGCACGTCGGGGTAAGGAGCTGTTGGCATCGGCTGACGCCGCATCGAATTTGTCAACTGCCATGCGGACAGCTTGCATTGGTCGATCGTCTGCTGTCCACTCCGCGCCGGGGCGCCCGGACGGTACTGGGCGGTGCCGCCCGAGGAGATCGAATCGGACACTTTGTCGATCAAATCTCGCCACTGCCGCAACCGGACCGCAAAGTGCGCAATCCTGGAGTCGACGCCCCGCCGCGCTCAACGGCGGATGAAAGGCCAGTGCTGCGGAATCCCGGCAGCGGAATGCGCGACAGAACCTTCGGTAAGGCCGCACACGCCGGTGAGAACTCCACAGTGAGCCGCTGAATCGCGATCGCCCACGTCACTTCGAAGCCCCCGTCCTCGGAGCCTCCCGCCCTCGGCGCGCGCCGCCGAGTCGCGTGGTCAGCGCCTCGAACCTCCCTTCCTGCCACGAGAGGAGCCGCGTTGCCCGATCGCATGAACCATCATGTCATGTACAGGTCTAGTCCTTTTCTTCGTGTCCGAATTGGCCCGACGCGGACGTACTGACCAGCCCCCCCTTGCGAACGATCGGTGTGAAGCTCCACCCGTCCATTCCACCCGCCCTGTCGAGGAGTCACCATGCCCCAGGAGCGCGCGGCGCGAGACATATCCGCCGTCACGGATTTCCTGCTATCACGTTTCGCCGAGCTGTTGGACGTCTCCGCGCACTCCGTGGACCGGTGGGCGCCGATGCACCGGTACGGGTTGGACTCGTTGAGGTCGGTGAACCTCGCGGCCGCGCTGTCCGAGTTCCTCGGCTGGCAGGTCCCGGCGACCTGGATTTGGCAGTACCCGACCCTCGACGGGCTGGCCCGCGCCCTCGTCGACGGTCCGCGGGCCGCGGAGCCCGCCCCGAGCACCGAGCGCCGCCAGCCCTCGCACGAGCCCGTCGCGATCGTGGGCATCGGCTGCCGCTTCCCCGGCGGGCCCGACCCGTCCGCGTTCTGGCGGCTGCTGGTCGAGGGCGGCGACGCCGTCGGACCGGTGCCGGCCGCGCGCCGCGAGCTGCTCAACGACCGGGTCCGCTGGGGCGGGTTCATCGACGGCATCGACCGGTTCGACCCGCTGTTCTTCGGCATCTCGCCCCGCGAGGCCGTCCAGATGGACCCCCAGCAGCGGCTGATCCTGGAGCTGTCCTGGGAGGCCCTGGAGGACGCGGGCATCGCGCCGCACACCCTCGTCGGCAGCGACACCGGCGTGTTCATGGCCTCCTGCTGGGGCGACTACGCCGCGCTGGCCCACTACCGCGGCCCCGACAGCCAGATCACCCCGCACACCGCGACCGGCATGCACGACGGCATCATCGCCAACCGCGTCTCGTACGTCCTGGGCCTGCAGGGCCCCAGCATGGCCATCGACTCCGCCTGCGCCGGATCGCTCATCTCGGTGCACACCGGCTGCCAGTCGATCTGGCTCGGCGAGAGCGACCTGGTGCTCGCCGGCGGCGTGAACCTGAGCTTCGTCTCCGACTACTACACCGCCATGGACGCGATGGGCGCGCTCGCCCCGGACGGCCGCTGCAAGTCCTTCGACGCCCGGGCCAACGGCTACGTCCGCGGCGAGGGCGCCGGCGTCGTCGTGCTCGCCCCGCTCAGCGTGGCGCTGGAGCGCGACCTGCCGGTGTACTGCCTGATCAAGGGCAGCTCCTCCAACAACGACGGCCTGAGCAACGGCATGACGGCGCCGAACCCCCAGGCGCAGGAGAAGATGCTCCGCACCGCCTGGCAGCGGGCCGGCGTCGCACCGCACCTGGTGGACTACATCGAGTGCCACGGCTCCGCGACCCCGCTCGGCGACCCGATCGAGGCCAACGCCATCGGCGCCGTCCTCGGCGGCGACCGCGCCGAACCGCTGCGGCTGGGCTCCGTGAAGTCCAACGTCGGCCACCTGGAGGCGGCCGCCGGCATCGTCGGCCTGGTCAAGCTCGCGATGTCGATGCGCAACGGCGTGCTGCCGCCGAGCCTGCACTTCAGCGCGCCGAACCCGCAGATCCTGTTCGACGAGTACAACCTCACCGTCCAGGACCGGCTGGAGCCGTGGCCGCGGCGCTCCGACGCCCGCCGCGGCGGCGTCAGCTCCTTCGGGTTCGGCGGCTCGATCTGTCACGTCGCCGTCGAGGAGCTGCCGCGCCCCGAGTCCTCGCTCCTCCTGCTGGCCGCGGACTCCCGCGAGGAACTGGCCGAGCGGGCCCGGGCGCTGCGCGACGGCACCGACCTGCGCGCGCTCTGCCGCCGCACGCCCGGCGACGGCCCGTTCCGGCTCGCCGCCACCGCCCGCGACATGGCCGAACTCAGGAGCAGCCTCGACGCCTTCGGCAACGGCGGGAAGGCCCCCGGGCTGAGCGTCGGGGAGCCGGCCGGGCGCAGGCCGCGGGTGGCCTTCCTGTTCTCCGGCAACGGCTCGCAGTGGGTCGGCATGGGCCGCCAACTGCTGGCCGGCCAGCCGGTGTTCCGCCGGTCCATGATGAGGTCCGACAAGCGGATGCGGGAGCTGCTGGGCTTCTCGCTCGTCGAGCAGCTGCTCTCCCCCGACGGCCGGCTCGACGACATGGACGTCTTCCAGCCGCTGCTGTTCTCCCTCCAGGTCGCGCTGGCCGAGACCTGGCGCTCGCTGGGCGTGGAGCCGGACGTCGTGGTGGGCCAGAGCGTCGGCGAGTTCGCCGCCTCCCACGTCGCCGGAGCGCTCGACTTCGACGACGCCTCCCGCCTGGCCGCCCACCACGGCCGGCTCCTCCAGCTGCTGGCCGTGGGCCGCGGCGAGGGCATCGTGGTGATGACCCCCGCGGACGAGGTCCGGCCGCACCTGACCGGCGGGCTCACCCTCTCCGGCCACAACGGCCTGAACTCCACGCTCGTCACCGGCACTCCGCAGGAGATCGACGACCTCGTCCGGCGGCTGACCGACGCGGGCGTCACCAACCACCGGGTACGGATGGGCCACGCCCCGCACTCGCCGCTGGTCGACCACGTCCTCGCCCCGCTGAAGGCCGAGCTGGCGGGCATCCGGCCCCGGACCGCCCGCATCCCGATGATCTCGACGGTCACCGGCGAACCCGTCGACGGCGCGGAGCTCGGCCCGGACTACTGGGCGGACAACCTGCGCCGGGAGATCCGGGTGGTCGACGCCCTGACCAGGCTGCGCGACCACGACGTCGACGCGGTGGTCGAGATCAGCCCGCACCCCCTGCTGCTCAAGTCGGTGTCGGAGATCCTGCCGGCGACCACCCTGCCGTCGCTGCGGCGCGGCGCCGACGAGGCCGCGACCCTGCTCGGCTCGCTCGGCGCCCTGTACGCCGCCGGACTCCCCGTCGCGGCCCACCCGTTCCTGGCCGGCGACCGGGGCCGGCACCTCGCGCCGAGCCCGGGCGACGCCCCGGCCGACGAGCGGCCGTACCTGGTGCCCGTCACCGCCCGCACCGCGGGCGCGCTGGCCGACACCTGCCGCGAACTGTCCAACCACGTGGAACGCGACCCGGCCCTGCGGGTCTCCGACCTCGCCTACACCCTCGCCGCCCGGCGCACCCACCACAGCCACCGGATCGCGCTGTTCGCCCGCAACCGGCAGGACGTCCTGGACGGACTCGCCCGGGTCGCCGCCGGCCAGGCGCACCCCGACGTCGTCACGGGCACGGTCTCCGGCAACGCCGACCGGCGGGTGGCGCTGGTGTTCTCCGGCGGCGGCACCCAGTGGGTCGGCATGGGCCGCGAACTGCTGCGCGCGCACGCCGGGTTCCGTACCTGGATGGAGGCCTGCGACGCCGCCGTGCGCGCGGCCGGCGGCTGCTCGGTGCTCGACCACCTCGCCGCCCCGGCCGAGGAGGCCAGGTACGAGGAGATGGACTTCCAGCAGCCCGTGCTGTTCGCCCTCCAGGTGTCGCTGGCGAAGGTCTGGCTGGACCTCGGCATCGAGCCGGCCGCCGTCGTCGGCCACAGCCTGGGCGAGGTCGCGGCCGCCTGCGTGTCCGGCGCGCTGTCCCTGGAGGACGCCGCCCGCGTGGTGGTCGCCCGCTCGCACCTGCTGGAGCGCAAGGCCGCCGAGGGCGCCATGATCTCGGTCGACCTGCCGGAGGCGGAGCTGCTGCCGCGGCTCGCCCCGTACGCCGAGCACGCCGCCGTCGCCGTGGTCAACAGCCCCACCAGCGCCGCGGTCTCCGGATCGCCCGGGGCCGTCGACGCGCTGGAGGCGGACCTCCGGCGGGACGGGATCTCGGTCCGGCGGATCCGGGTCGAGCGCCCGGTGCACAGCCCCGGCATGGACCCGCTGGTCCAGCCGCTGCGCGAGAGCATCGACGGCATCACCCCGCTGACCCCCGGCATCCCCTTCCACTCCACGGCGCTGGCCGACACGGTGGACCCGGTCGCCGACGTCGACTACTGGGTGCACAACCTGCGCAACCAGGTCCGGTTCGCCGAGACCATCGGCGCGCTGGTCGACCGGGGCGTCTCCACCTTCGTCGAGATCGGCCCGCACGAGACGCTGCGCGGCGCCGTCGAGGAGATCGGGCTGTCCCGCGGCGTCCAGGTGCACGCGGTCAACTCCCTGCGGCGCGAGGAGAGCGACGTCCGCTGCCTGCTGGGCGCCGCCGCCTCGCTGTACGTCCGGGGCCTGCCGCTGACCTTCGACTCCCTCTTCCCCGACGACGTCGAGGTCGTGGAGACCCCGCTGGTCCAGTGGCAGAAGGAGCGCTACTGGATCGACACCGAGCCCCGCCGCGAGGCCGCCCCGGCCCCGGCCGCCGCCACGGTGGCGGCGCCCGCCGCGGCGGCCCCGGCGGTCGAGGCGCGGCCGGCCGCCCCGCAGCCGGCGGCGGAGCGGCCGGTCGCGGAGGTCGTCCTCGCCGAACTCGCCGACGCGCTGGGCGTGCCGGTGGGCCGGTTCGACGCGAACGCCGGCCTGCGCGACTTCGGCCTCGACTCGATGCTGGCGATCCGCCTGGTCAACAAGATGCAGGCGGTGCTCGGCCACCGGGTCTCGCCGGTGGTCTTCCTGGACGGGCGCTCCATCGCCGAGGTGGTCGACCACTTCGTCGAGATCACCGGTGGCCCGGCCGCGCCGGCAGCCGCCCGGCCCGCGCCCGCCGCGCCCCCGGCCGCCCCGGCGCCGGTACCGGCCGCCGCGGCCGGACCGACGCCCTCGTTCCTGGCGGACCTGTCCGAACTGGACGCCGAGGAGCTGGTGGAGGAACTCGACGCCCGCGGCCTGCTGGAGGCCACCGACGCACCGGCGCTGGAGCAGCTGCGCGCCGAGGGCCTCGGCCTCCAGGTGGCACCCGCCTCGCACGGCCAGGCCTCGCTCTGGTTCATGCAGATGGTCGCGCCGGACGCCGTGCCCTACAACTTCATGGTGACCGCCCGGATCCGGGCCGAGGTCGACGAGGAGGCCCTGGAGCACGCCGTCCGGGCCGTGCTGGACCGCCATCCCGCGCTGCGCACCGTCTTCGTGGAGGCGGGCGGCAGCCCCTACCAGGTCATCCTGGACGAGCCGGTGTACGAGTTCCTGGTGGTGGACACCTCCGACCTGGACGACGAACAGGCCCGCGAGGAACTGGCCCAGTACGGGCACGAGCCGCTCGACATGGACAACGGGCCGCTGGTGCGGATCGTCCTGATGCGGCGCGGGCCGGCCGACCACTACCTGATGGTGCTCGTCCACCACATCGCCTCGGACGCGGCGTCGGCCGACGTCATGATCCGCGAGATCCAGGAGTACTACGAGGGCGCCGACCCCGCCGACAGCGCGCCGGTCGCCCCGTACACCGAGTTCGTCGAGTGGGAACGGCAGTGGCTGGCCGGGCCGGCCGCCGAGGCGGCGCTGGACTGGTGGTCGCGGAAGCTGGCCGACCCGCCCGCCCACCTCGACCTCTCCAGCAAGGAGCGGCCGCCGGGCGTCACCTACGAGGGCCGCGACATCGCGTTCCGCTGGAGCGCCGAGGAGACCCGCCTGCTGCGGGAGTTCGCGGTGCGCGAGGGCGTGTCGGTCAGCACCGTCGTGCTGGCCGGGTTCTTCGCCACCCTCAACCGGGCGACCGGGACCGAGGACTCGGTGCTGGCCACCGCCATCGCCCAGCGGGCCGAACCCGGCTGGGAGTCCGCCATCGGCTACTACCTCAACACCGTGCTGGTGCGGGCGAACCCGGCCGGCGACCGCAGCTTCCGCGAGCTGCTGCGCGAGGTCCACGCGTTCTCGCTCGGCCTGCTGGAACACATGAACTACCCCCTCGACCTGCTGGCCTCCCAGCTGAAGCCGCCGCGCGCCGAGGGCCGCTCCCCCTGGTTCGACGTGGTGGTGAACTGGCTGTCCTCGGACGCCTTCCCCCGCTCCGTGAAGCTCTTCCACGGCGTCGGCGAGACGCTCACCCCGGACGGCGCGCTGCCGCTCGAACCGCTCCAGGTGCGCAGGCACCTCGCCAAGTTCGACCTCGAGATCTCGATGGCCGACATCGACGGCAGGGTGGCCGGCCACGTCCAGTTCAAACCGAGCTACCTGGAAAGGCAGACCGTGACAGCACTGCTCGCGCTGTACCGCACCGTGCTCTTCGACTCGATCGCCCGACCCGACCAGGCCCTCGGCGACATCGCGTCGACCGGCCTCCCCGAGGAGACCCACCGATGACCGACACCCTGCACTCCGAGTTCGTCGCCCAGGCGGTCAAGAACCCCGACGCGACCGCGGTCTACTCCGACGCGGGCGTCCTGACCTACGGCGAACTGAACGAGCGGTCCCGGGTGCTGGCCGAGCGGCTGGTCGCCGACGGCGCGGGCCCCGGCGTCCCGGTCGGCATCTGCGTCGAACGCACCCCCGACCTGCTGGTGGCGGTCCTGGCCGCGCTGCGCGCCGGATCCTGCTACCTCCCGCTGGACCCGAACTACCCCGCCGACCGGCTGACCTTCATGGTCCAGGACAGCGGCACCCGACTACTGCTCACCACGCCCGCGTCCCGGGCCAGTTGCCCGCCCGGGCCGACGGTGGTCGTGCTCGGGGACACCGTGACGACCGAGCCGGGCGCCAAGCCCGTCGCGGTCGTGCCCGAGGACACCGCGTACGTCATCTACACCTCGGGCTCCACCGGCCGGCCCAAGGGCGTGGCCGTCCGGCACGCCGGCGCGGTGGCGATGCTCGCCGAGATGGACCGGGTCCTGGAGGGCTGCGACCTGAGCGGCGTCTCGGCGGCGAGCTCGGTCTGCTTCGACATGTCCGTGATGGAGCTCTTCAACGCGCTGTGCCGCGGCGGCGCCGTGGTGCTCGTCGAGAGCGCCGTGCACCTGCCGGAGAGCCGGTACGTGGACCGGATCACCCACCTGACCGTCGTCCCGTCGGTCATGAACGGGCTGCTCGACGCCGGCGCCCTGCCCCCGAACGTGCGCTCGGTGGTGTTCGGCGGCGAGGCCCTGCGCCGCAAGCTGGTGGACCGGACCTACCGGGAGACCGGCGCCACCCGGGTGTTCAACGCCTACGGCCCCACCGAGGGGACGGTCTTCTGCACCTTCGGGCTGGTCCCCGAGGACGGGACCGACGAACCGACCATCGGCCCGCCGACCACCACCGACCTGGTCTACGTGCTCGACGAGAACCTGGAGCCGCTGCCGGTCGGCGAGTCCGGCGAGCTCTACCTCGGCGGCGTCGGCGTCGCGCACGGCTACGTCAACCGGCCGCGCACCACCGCCGAGCGGTTCGTGCCGGACCCGTTCCGCCCCGGCGGGCGGATGTACCGCACCGGGGACGTCGTGGCGTTCACCGAGGACGGCGAACTCCGGTTCCTCGGCCGCTCCGACCACCAGGTCAAGCTGCGCGGCTACCGGATCGAGCTGGAGGAGGTCGAGGCCCGGCTGACCGCCTGCCCCGAGGTCCGGGAGGCGGCCGCCGTCGTCCGGGGCAACCGGCTGATCGGCTATGTCGTGCCGGCGGGCGACGGCGCGCCGCAGGACGGCCCCCGGGTGGACGCCGCGCTCCAGAGCGCCGTCACCGGCCGGCTCGCCGTCGAACTGCCCGACTACATGGTGCCCGCGACGCTGGTCTCGCTGCCCGCCCTCCCGCTGGGCCCGGGCGGGAAGCTCGACCGCGCCGCGCTGCCCGAGCCGCCGGCCGCCGGCACCGACCGGCCGCTGACCGCCGCCGCCACCCCGACCGAGGTGGCCCTGTCGGAGATCTGGGGCCAGCTGCTCGACCTCGACCCGTCGGGCATCGACGTGCAGTCCGCGTTCTACGACCTCGGCGGCGACTCGCTGCTGCTGGTCCGCCTCGCCCGGCTGATGACCCGGCGCTTCGACCGCCGCGTCCGGGTGCCCGACCTCTTCAGCTTCCGCGACATCGCCTCGCTCGCCCGCTGGCTCGACGAGGAGGCCGGCGCCACCCCCGAGGTGGTCCAGTCGGCCCGCGAGCGGGCCGGCGCCCGCCGGGCCGCGCTGCGCGGCCGCGGTGGCGCCGCCGGCCGCGGCGGCCCGACCGGCCGCTGAGCCCCGTCACCACCACCCGAACCGAAGCAACCGAAGCAGGAGCCTTCCCATGACCGACAGCCCCGAGCAGGAGTACGACCCGGGTGACGTGGCCATCATCGGCATGTCCCTGCGGGCACCGGGAGCCCGTACCAAGGAGCAGTTCTGGGACGTCCTGGTCAACGGCCGGGAGACCGTCTCCTTCCTGGCCAAGGACGACATCCACGTCGACGAGACCCTGATCCACAGCCCGTTCTACGTACGGGCCTGCGGCGTCCTCGACACGTACGACAAGTTCGACCCGTCGGTGTTCGGGATCAGCGACCGGATGGCGGCCGCGATGACCCCGGAGAACCGGCTGTACCTGGAGAGCGCCTGGGAGTCGCTGGAGGACGGCGGCTACGACCCGGACCGGCTCAAGGCCGAGATCGGCATGTACGGCGCCAACAACCCGCAGACCGCCGCGCTCTACAGCTCGCCGCCGGACCGCGTCTCGGTCGGCCCGGAGGCGATCGAGGCCAGCCTGGCGTGGTCGCCGGACACCATGACCTCCAACGCGCTGTACTACATGGGGCTCACCGGCGAGGCCGTCACCGTCGCCGCCGTCTGTGCGGGCTTCCACTACGCGGTGCACCTGGCCTGCCAGTCGCTGCTGCTCGGCCAGAGCGACATGGCGATCGCCGGCGGCTCGATGGTGCGCATGCCGCACCCCCGCGGCCACCTGTGGGAGGAGAACCGCATCCTGTCGAAGGACGGCCACTGCCGCCCCTTCGATGCCAACGGCACCGGCACCGCGCTGTCCAGCGGCGTCGTCACCGTGCTGCTGAAGCCGCTGGGCCGGGCCGTCGCCGACCGCGACCACGTCTACGCGGTGGTCCGGGGCTCGGCCGTCAACAACAACGGCGTCAGCGCGATGGCGTACGGCCTGGCCCAGCCCGAGCGGCTGAGCGCCTGCATCGCCGCCGCCATGGAGGTGGGCGGCGTCACCCCGGACACGGTGTCCATGTACGAGGCCAACGGGCTCGGCCTGCCGATGACCGACGAGCTCGAAGTGCACGCGGCGACCATGGCGTTCGGCAAGCAGACCGCGACCACCTCGATCGGCGGGGTCAAGGGCAACGTCGGCCACGGCGGCGTGGTGTCCGGCGGCTTCGGCGCGATCAAGGCCGCGCTGGCGCTGTACCACAAGACCCTCCCGGCGACGATCAACCTGACCGAGGTCAACCAGGACCTCGACTTCCCCAGCACCCCGTTCGTACCGCAGATCGAGGGCGCGGCCTGGGAGCCGGAGGCCGGCATCCGCCGCGCGGGCATCACCTCGATCGGCGGCGGCGGCTACAACGCCCACCTGCTGCTGGAGGAGGCGCCGGCGCCCGCCGAGCGCGCCCCCGAGGACACCGGCCGGCCGCGGCTGGCCACCCTGTCCGCGATGGACGACGAGGCGCTGGCCCGTCAGCGCACCCGGCTCAGGGAGTGGCTGGAGGCCGACCCCGGCCTGCGCCTGGACGACGTCTGCTTCACCCTCAACCTCGGCCGCAAGGTGATGGGCCGCCGGTGGGCGGCCGTGGTGCGCAGCCGCGAGGAGCTGGTCGCGGCGCTGTCCGACGACGCCCGCGGCCCGGTCACGTCGACCGCCGCCGCCCCGCGGACGGACGCCGGCGCCTTCGGGCGCACCGACGGCGGGATCGTGCCGGCCGGCCAGGACGCGCCCGCGCTGGCCGACCTGGCCGCCGCCTGGGTGACCGGCCGGCAGGTGGACTTCGACGCCCTGCACCGGGACGGGTCGGGCCGGCGCGTGCCGCTGCCCACCTACCCCTTCCAGCCCCGCCGCTTCTGGCGTACGGACTGGTGAGCATGAGCGCACCGGCACTGGACACGGTGGACCTGGGCGACCCGGCCACCTTCGCGGACCACGACCTGGACGGGTTCTGGCGCAGCCTGCGGGACACCGCGCCGCTGCACTGGAACCCGCCGGTCGGCGGCCGCCGGGGGTTCTGGGTGCTCTCCCGCTACGACGACATCATGGCCACCTACCGGGACAACGTGAACTTCACGTCCCAGCGCGGCAACGTGCTCGTCACCCTCCTGGAGGGCGGCGACGCCGGGGCCGGCCGGATGCTGGCCGTCACCGACGGGCCCCGGCACCTGGAGCTGCGCAAGATCCTCCAGCGGGTGCTGTCGCCGAGGGTGCTCGACGAGGTCGCGCGGACCGTCCGGGACAACACCCGGCTGTGGATCCGCGAGGCGGTCGAGTCCGGCGGCTGCGACTTCGCGGAGCAGATCGCCAGCCGGATCCCGATGACGACCATCTCGAACCTGCTCGGGGTGCCCGAGCGGGACCGGGACTACCTGCTCTCGCTGACCAAGACCGCGCTCTCGGCCGACGACGAGGACGTCGACGAGGTCGACTCCGAGATGGCCCGCAACGAGATCCTGATGTACTTCATGGACGTCGTCGAGGAGCGGCGCGAGTCGCCGGGCGACGACGTGATCAGCATGCTGATCGGCAGCGCCATCGACGGTGTCCCGCTGTCCGACGAGGACGTGGTGCTCAACTGCTACAGCCTGATCATCGGCGGCGACGAGACCAGCCGGCTGACGATGATCGACTGCGTCCGCACGCTGGCGTCCCAGCCCGAGCAGTGGCGCCGGCTCAAGCACGGCGAGGTCGCGGTCGAGACCGCGGTGGACGAGGTGCTGCGCTGGGCCTCGCCCACCATGCACTTCGGGCGCAGCGTCGAACGGGAGACCGAGCTGCACGGCGTACGGCTGCGGCCGGGCGAGATCGTCACGCTCTGGCACGCCTCCGGCAACCGGGACGAGCGGGTCTTCGCGCGGCCCGAGGTGTTCGACCTCGGCCGTACCCCCAACAAGCACCTGGCCTTCGGCTACGGCCCGCACTTCTGCGTGGGCTCGTACCTGGCCAAGGTCGAGATCGCCGAACTGCTGAAGGCCCTGCGGGACTTCACCCTCGGGTTCGAGCAGACCGACGAGGCGCAGCGGATCCGGTCCAACTTCCTGACCGGGTTCTCCACCATGCCGGTGCGCTTCGAGCCCGACCACTCCGGACTGCGACCGCGGGAGTGCGGATGAACATCTACATGTCAGGACAGGGGGCGTTCGCGGTCCAGGTCGCGGAAGCCCTGCTGGACAACGGGCACAAGATCGTCGGCGCGGCCGCACCCCGGCTGCGCAAGGGCAAGTCCGACGAGGGCGACGCGATGGCCTGGGACCGCCTGCGGGCCTGGGCGTTCCCCCGGGACATCCCCTGGACGGACTCGGCCGAGCTGCGCGCGATGCACGTCCCGGACGGGGTGGACGTCATCGTCGCCGCGCACTCGCACGCCTTCCTCGGCCGGCAGACGCGCGCCCGGGCCTCCGTCGCCACCATCGGGTACCACCCCAGCCTGCTGCCGCTGCACCGCGGCCGGGACGCGATCCGGTGGACCATCCGCGACGGCGACAAGGTGACGGGCGGGAGCGTCTACCACCTCACCGAGCGCACCGACGGCGGCCCGCTGGCCGCCCAGGAGCACCTGCTCGTGCCGCCGGGTTCGACCGCGCAGAGCCTGTGGCGCGACCACCTGGCCCCGCTCGGCGTGCGCCTGCTGGTGAAGGTGGTCGCCGACCTCGCCGCGGACCGGCGGATCGAGGTGCCCCAGGACGAGAAGCTGGCGACCTGGGAGCCGGCGATGGACACCCAGCCGCTGTTCAAGCCGGAGCTCATCGCCCTGCCCGGCACCACCCGGGTGGAGAGCAGCGCCTCGGCGCTCCACGACCGGTAGGACCCGCCCGCCCCTCGCGGCCGTGGCCCCGCGCACTCCTCGTGCGCGGGGCCACGGCCGTCTGCGTGTCGCACCCGAGGGCGACAGCTGAGATGAACGGCTCGGGCGGAGCCGTTCACGCCACTTGACGCACCGTCACGGCCCGAGCCCCGCCGTCTTCCGGCGGGGCTCCTTCGGATCCTCAGCGCAGCCGTCGAAGAATCCGCTGGCGCCGCGCTCGCCTATCCTTGATCCTGATCACCGTGCCAGAACCCGAGTTCGAGATCCGCGCCCTCCACACCGCCTCCACCGTGACCGTCTACCAGGCGTACTCCCCCGAGATCGGCCTGCCCGCCGCCAGGGACGGCCGCTTCCCTGCGGTGTGGAAGCGGGACCGGATGACGTGGATCAAGCCGTCGTTCCTCTGGATGATGTACCGCTGCGGGTGGGGGACGAAGGAGGGGCAGGAGACCGTCCTCGCCGTCGAGATCACCCGCGAGGGCTTCGAATGGGCGCTGCGGAACAGCTGCCTGTCCCACTACGTCCCCGCGCTGCACCCTGACCAGGCCGCCTGGAAGCGGGAGTTGAAGCGATCGCCGGCCCGCGTGCAGTGGGACCCGGAGCGCGGCCTGCGCCTGCAGCCGCTCCCCCACCGCTCCCTCCAGCTCGGCCTCGCTGGCGAGGCGGCCAGGCGCTACGCGGACGACTGGATCGTCTCGATCACCGACGTCACCGAGCTCACGCACACGGTCCACGCCCACGTGCGGAACGGGGAACTGGACGCCGCCCGACAGCTCCTCCCCGCCGAACGCCCCTACCCGTCCGCCGACACGCTCCTCGCCCACCTGCGCGCCTGAGCCGGGGCGCGCCGTCCGGGCGCCCCGGCCCCTGTCCTGCCGATCCCCGGTCAGCTGCCGACCGGGAACTCGTCTCCCCGGATCGCGGCGATGAAGGAATCCCAAGCGGCGGCCGGGAAGACGAGCGCCGGGCCGTGCGGGTCCTTGGAGTCACGCACCGGGACGAGGTCGGGGAGGCTTCCGGGGGCCACCTCGACGCAGTTGCCGCCGTTCGTTCCGCTGTAGCTGCTCTTGCGCCAGACCGGTTTCATACCGGGAACTCACCCTCCTGGACGGCTCCCACGAACGCCTCCCACGCGGCGGCCTGGAAGACGAGCGCCGGGCCGTGGGGGTCCTTGGAGTCACGCACGGGGACGAGGCCGGGGAATCCGGGGGCCACCTCGATGCAGTCGCCTCCATTGCTTCCGCTGTAGCTGCTCTTGCGCCAGGCGGTCACGTCGAGCTCGTTCCTCATCATTTCTGAACCCTTCCAGCGCATCGGCGATCAGCGCGAGCGACTCGGCTACTGGCAGTGCCGCCCCATGCACCAGATCATAGTTCCAGCGATGCCGTGCAACGATCGCCGGATCGTCACTGGAGTGTCCGCGATCGAGGCTCTCCGAGTACACGCAGGTGCGGCCATCCGGCAACTCCAGCATCACCATGGACTTGTCGGCGTTGGCCGGTCGACACGTGAACGGCACAACCTGGATGACCACGTTCGGAAGTGCCGAAACGTCCAGCAGGTGCTGCATCTGGCGTCTCATCACTCCGGGTCCGCCGACGACAGTTCGGATCGCGCTCTCATCCAGGATTACCAGCAGAGTCGGCCCCTCCAGCTCCAGGAACCGCCCCTGCCTCGCCAAACGAGCCGCCACTCGTTCTTCGATCACCTCGGGCTTTCCAGCCGCGTCACTGACCGCCAGGACCGATTCGGCGTATTGGCGGCACTGCAAGAGGCCATGCACGACGGCTAGCTGGAAGATCCTTGCGGCCACGGCCTCAGATTCCATGTCGGCATGAGTCTGGAACCAATCCGGATGCTCGACCCCCACGCTCCAGTCCACCCGGTCCCAGAGCCGCTTCAGCGATCCGCCCGTGTCGAGCAACACGTCGGCCTTCACGACCAGGTCCGGCGGCATGCGCCTCTGGCCGGACTCGTACCGCGTGATGTTCGGCCTGGTGCAGTGCAGCAGCTTCGCCAACTGCTCCTGCGTGTAGCCGGCCATCTCCCGGTAGAACCGCAGCTCCTCGCCGAAGATGCGCGCCGAACTGGCCGTCACTTCGCTCTTCAGCCGCCGGTGTGCCATGCAAGACCCCCAGACGTACCGCACGTGCGTGGTACCCGATTTCGGCCATCACCGTACCTCCGCCAGCCGATCATTGAGACCGGAACGCAATCATCTGCATGCGTAGCGTGATGGTGCGCGCTCCTGTCGCACGCCCCCCTCCGCCCCCGTGAGGTACCCCCATGCCCAAAACCCACAGCCGCCCCCGCGCGTTCGTCGCGCACCTCGACTCCCGCGCCGAGTCCACGCCGCTGGCGCGCTACCTGCTCCGCGCCTACCTCTCCGGACTCCCCTCCGGCGAGCGCTACTCGGACACCGCCGAGCTCCTCCTCGGCGAACTCTTCGCCAACGCCGTCCAGCACTCCGACGCCCCCGACGACCGGCACGTCGAGGTCCGCTTCACCCTCGTCGACTCCTGCCTCAGGCTGGAGGTCCACGACGCCGGATCCGGCCGTCCCGTCCTCCACGCCCCGGTCCCCGAGGACGAACACGGCCGAGGCCTGTTCCTCGTCAACGAACTCGCCGAACGCTGGGGCTGCGCCGAGCGCCCCGGCGGCATCGGCAAGTACATCTGGGCCCTCGTCGCCCCCGCCCCCGCCCCCACGCTCGTCACCGCCTGAAAGCCCGAACCCCCGTGCACCTCACCACTCTCGCCGGCCACGCCCTCTCCCGTGGCCGCACCCCCGCCGAGACCTACGCGCTGCTCAGCCGCCGCACCCGCAAGCCGGTGCCCTCCGCCCGCGCGGTCTGCCTCGCCCTGGCCATCCCGCTCGCCGAGACCGCCCGTCGCCTGGACGACTGCTACGACGCCCTCCTCGCCGACCCCCGCCCCGGCTCCGAACACGACACCGGCGAACTCCTCGAAGCCCTCGGCGTCTTCGACGTCCCCAAGCCCCTCACCGACACCGAACTCGCCGTCGTCGAGCACTTCCTGGTCGCCATCGAGGCCATGGGCGGCATCCGCCCCGGCCACCAGCACGGCCTGAGCCGGTGGTTCACCACCGGCAACCTCGGTGCCGCCTACCTCTCCCTCGCCGCCGCCCGACCCCTCCCCCGCACCGGCGACCCCGCCCTGTACTGGGCCACCCTCGTCACCGCCGGCGAGCTCCTCACCATCCCCGTCGCCGACACCCGCCTCAAGTACGCCCTCGCCCACTGCCGCACCCAAGCCGCCCGCCACCCCTGAACCCCGCGCCGTGCGCGGGAAGTCGGCCCCACCGACTTCCCGCGCACGGGGAGCACCGGGTCGCCGCAACCGGAGCTGCGGACCGTCAGCGCGACGGCTGCGCTTCCCGTGGAACGCCACCGTCGCCGTACACGGGGGCCATGGCGGAGATTCCGGTGAGCACGAAGCCGCGGATCCCCTCCAGATACGCGTCGCGGTCGACGTAGCCGTCGCGATCGGTGTCGAGGTTCTCGAAGGCCGTCTCGACATCGGACTTCGCGTTGCCCATCGCCGTACGCAGGCGGACGAACTCGTCGCGGGTCAGCCGCCCGTCGGCGTCGGCGTCCGCGATGTCGAACATGGAACCGAGGACGGCCCGGCAGGACCGCTCGAACGCCTCGGGCCCGGCCCACTCGCGGTACTCCTCGAAGGTGACCCGGCCGTCCTGGTCGGCGTCCATGTCCTGCCACACGCCTTCGTGGGCGGCCCGGGCCGCGAGCACGACCGGATGCCCGGCCTCGAACCCCAGGGCCGACACCACCCGGTCGACCCTCGCGAGGTACTCCGACCTGGAAATGACACCGTCACCATTCGCGTCCAGCATTGCGAAAATACGAAGTTTTGCGGAGTCGGACACAGTGCACCCTTCGGCGTTCGCCCATGGTCTTCTCGAATGGAGATGGTACCCACGGAAATCCGGCGTCCGGGCTGCGGAGACGCGCCCTCCACGCCACCGAAATGAATGCTTCAAAATGCCGATCAGGTAATCCAAAAAAGATCGCGCCGGCGCCGGCGCCGCAGCAGCGAACCGGCGGTGGCCACCGGCACGGTGGCGCCCGGGTTCGCGGGCAGGTCGGTGGTCAGTGCCACAAGGGCGTGTTGCCGGCGCAGTGCGGAGAGCATCCGCTGGATGCCGCGCTCCTCACGATCATCACCAGGACGACGAGCGCCAGGACGATCACGGCTACGACGACCAGAGCCAGGACGATCACGACTACATGGCCGACCCATTCGTTGGTGGCGGACGGGGTTTCCGGAGCGCTCCCCTGTGGAACCCCACGGCGGCTGCCGGGCTCGCCACTGGGTCCGTCGCGTCTCTCCGCCGCCATCGTGTCCTCCCCCATCGCGGTGTGACCTCTCATGGCACGACGTCAGATCCCGTCCGTCAAGGCCTGCGGCGGGTCGCAGTCGGGAAGAGCCGCCCTGCCGTCCCGACGGTCAGTCACGGGGCAGCCCTTGATCCCTGCCGTCGGGCTTCAGGGGCTTGCCCTCCGGGGAGGTGGTCGTGAGCGAGGTCGCGGCGGCGACGATCCGCCTCTTGGGAGTCATGACTCGAAGCGTGGGAGCGGAGGTCCCGATTCGGTAGGACAGGTCCCGCCACCTCGCGCTGACCCGCCGCCGCTGGAGCTCGTCGCAGAAGTGATCCCGGTGGGCCCCGCGCTCAGGCGCGTGCGGAAGAATGTGGATCGTGGAGGGGAAGTACAGGCTGCTGCGCCAGACGAGTCGATGGGCGCGGTTTGCCCAGGTCACCGTGCACGGATCCGTGGCCACCGAGCCAGCGGTGCGGATGGGGCCCGACGTGTTCGGTTGGCGCGGCCGGTCCTACGGCACCGCGCCCTGCGCCGGCCGCGCCGATGACCAACGCGTCGAGGCGGAGGCGCGGGAAGGTGCTTGGTACGCGCTCATGCACCTTCCCGAAGAGGCCCGTGGCGTGCTCGTTTCCGTCGTGGAGATCGTGACGGCACCAGCGGACACGGGCCCCGGTGACGTGAAGTTCGCTGCGGCACGAGCCGTCTGGCAAGCCGTCGGCCGGCAGCCGGACCAGCATCCATGGATCGGCGAGGACGGTAATCCTGTCTTCCCGTAGCGGCTTACCGACAGCTACTCGTTCACGGCCGCGATGAGCACGGTCGCCTCGTAGCCGACGGCGGGTTTGACCGAGGGATCTGTGTGATTTGCCGGCCAGGCCGGGAGCGTGGGCTGCCGTACTAGTCCCGGCCGTCGGGCTTCAGGGGCTTTCCCTCCAGGGAGGTGGTCGTGAGCGAGGCACGGAGTTCGGTGATGACGTCGGCGCGGCCGACCGCCGCGCAGGTCAGCTCCAGCAGGACGAACCCCAGGCGGTGCTTCCCGCGCACCATGCCGGTGCCGACCAGGCCGCCGACCCCCTCGTACAGCCAGTCGTAGGCGCTCTGGGTGTCGCCGTCCTGCCAACCTTCGAGTTCCGCCGCCTCGATGCCGAGGGCCAGCTTCTCGGCCAGGTACTCGGGGTCCAGGACGCTGCGGAAGCGGATCGTCAGGCGCTCGAACGCGTGGCCCGTGCCGAACTCCCAGAGCGCCCACAGTTCGTCGACGCCGTTCGCCCGGGGTGTGGCTTCGAGGAACCAGTCGTACCACTCCAGGAAGGGCGCGTGGAGGTCCAGCCACCAGGCGCGTTCGCGCGGCAGGACCAGCCACGGACGCGGGACCTCCTCGAAGGCCGGCCAGTCCACCTCAGGGCAGTCCCAACTGCCGTTCCACGCACGGACCTTCTCCCGGTTGGCGATGAACTTCGCGCGTGCCTCGTCCGCTTCCCGCCGCTTCCGCCTGCCCAGGACCATGCGCACCAGCCTTCCCCGGTCGCCCCTGTCAGCCGCCGCTCCGCGCTCGTCCGCGACGCGGGCCCGGCCGGTGGACACCGGATCAGCGTATCGACCCTCGGCTTGGTCGAACACCGTTGTGGCACAGCCGAGTTGGGCATCGAGGCGGCCCCACGGTCGGAAGAAGGCGCGGCCCTGCCCTGCCGGAACGTGCCGGGGGCACCGCACACGTCGTGTGCGGTGCCCCCGGGCGTGTGCGCCGGACGGGGTGCGGGGTCAGGCCTTGCCGAGGTAGTAGCCGCCGTGGCCGGTGCAGCCCCATCCCCAGTACGCGCCCGAGACGAAGCCCGGCGGGATCGGCGAGTTGGGACAGGTGAGCAGGCCGACCCGGGCGATCTGGTGGTACCAGGCGCCGACGCCGTTGCAGCCCGGGACCTGGTAGCCGGTCACGACGTAGCCCGGGACGATCGGGGAGCCGCCGCAGGTCCAGATCCCGTCCTTGACGAGGTTGTGCCGCCAGGAACCCACCCCGTTGCAGCCGTACTTGCTGAAGTCGGTGACGACGTAGCCCGAGTAGATCGGGGAGCCGCCGCAGGAGTAGAGCCCGTCCGCTTCCGGCTGCTGGAACCACGAGCCCCAGCCGCTGCAGCCGTCCTTGTTGTAGGCGGTGATGGCCCAGCCGTCCGGGATGGCGGCGCCGGAGCAGGCCCACTGGCCGGTGCCGGCGACCGCGGCGGGCTGGGCGGCCGCGGTCGAGGTGCCGGCGGCGGTGCCCGCGAGGACGAAGGCGGCGACGAGCGCGAACGCGCCTATGGTGGCGCCGATGCCGCGGCGGACGATCGCGCCGGTGAGGCGCTTCCAGAGGGGACGAGGATGCATGTTCGGTTCACTCCTGTCGTGGCGGCGGGCATGCTGGATGCCCGCTGGTCGCGGGGAAGGCCGAGCAGTGGATCGGGCCTCACCTTAGTGGGGAGGCCCTGTGGTTGTCCGGTGTTTGGACCGTGAAGGGAACCGATCAGATCGGAGCGCTCCCCGGCCCCGCCGGGCCAGCGGCCGGCCAAGGGAGCGCGCCGCCCGGCCCGTTGATAGCGTGACCGCCATGACGGAGCTGGCGGAACTGGTCCTGACCCCCGACGAGCGGGCCCGGGGAGTCCGGGTCGACCGGGTGGTGTTCACGATGGACTGGACCGGCGAGGACCGCCCGGGCCGACTGGCGGAGTTCGTGGCCGGTCGGGTACGGGCCTTCGGGGCCGAGCCGACGGGTGTCGACACCGACGCCGTCCACCGGGCCGCCGCGGACGACCCGACGCTGCGCCGCGGTGACCTCCCGGCCCGCCAACTCGATCACCTGGCCGACGTGTTGGCGGAGCTCGGCTACACCCTCCTGGTGCGGGAGGGCGGCACCGACGCCTACGAGCTGCTGGTCGCGCCGACCGGCGGGCACGAGCCGGCCGGGTTGACGCACGAGGGCCTCCCGGTCCGGGCCTGGGGATCGGAATCCGAGGCGTCCGGGGCGTCCGAGGCGGCGACCCTGGTCAGCCTGAACTGCCCGGAGTGCGCGCAGATGCTGGTCTGGGAACTCCCCCCGGCCGAGACCCTGGCCGGCGAGCACTGCGACTGCGGAACCGCCCTGTTCGACGCCGCCGGCCGCCCACTGCCCGACGTCACCCTCCACGACTGACGCCGGCCTGCCGGGCCGTCAGGCCGTCAGCCGGACCAGGAACTCGCCCCGGCGCGGGGCGACCGGCAGTCGGCCGGCGCCGAGCGCGTTCAGCAGGTCGTTCGCGTCAGTGCCGAGGCGGACCGTCTGCGGCGCGCCGTCGAGTCGCACCCGGACCAGACCGAGGTCCAGTTCCAGGACGTCGGCCAGCCAGGGAACGCGCGGGCGGGTGCGCCGCAGGTGGGCGGCGAACGCCACCGCCTCCTCCGTGGGGAACGGCTCCGGAGGGTGGGAGCGAGTGTAGTCGTCCAGCAGGGCGCGAACCCCCGCCTCCCCCAGGGTGAGCAGCAGCAGGCGGACGGTGTGGACCAGTGTGCCGGCCAGCGCGCCCGCCCGCAGCTCCGTGACCAGTTCCCGCAGCAGCGCGGTCGCCGGGTCGGCCGCCAGCTCCCGGGCGAGCGGGCCGTCCGCCTCCCGGCCGACCGCCAGCGCGCCCAGCGCGCACTCCCACTCCTCGGGGCCCGGCCCCTCGCCCCGCCCGTCGCCCCTTCCACCGACCGACGGCGGCCCCGGCGGCAGCGGAAGCAGGAGCGGCCCGAGCACCGGCCGCGGCCGCCACTGCTCGCGGACCCGGACCAGCAGGTCCCGGACGGCCCGCGGATCGACGTACGGCACCGCCGAGCCCGTCACCTCGAACAGGACCGCCCGCAGCGCCGGCAGCCGGGGCAGCACCCGCTCCGCCAGCGCGAGCAACTCCTCGTCGGGCAGCCCGCAGTGGGCGTCCAGCCAGTAGCCGCGGTGTTCGAAGCCGCCGGCGAGGTGCACCTCCCAGACCCGGTCGAGCGGGAGGTCGTCGAGCAGCCCGTCGACGGGCGTCCGGCCGTTGCGCTCGTTGGCGAGGACGTTGTGCAGGTCGAGCAGCAGCCCGCAGCCCGCTCCGTCGGCCACGCCCGCGACGAACCGGCCGTCCGGCAGCTCGTCGGCGCGCGGCCGCAGGTAGTTGGTACCGATCTCGACGGCGAGCGGCACCGGCAGGGCCCCGGCCATGGCCCGCACGGAGGCGACGCCGCGCCGCACGCCCTCGGGGGTCTGCCGCGGCGGGAGCAGGAAGCCGGTGTGGAACTCCTCGCCGTCCCGGCCCGTCCGGTTGAACGCGAGGTGCTCGCTGACCCAGGGAGCGCGCAGTCGCTCGGCCAACTCGCCGACGAGGGCGGTCTGCCGGGGATCGGGCGGCCGGCAGCCGCCGACCGGGTTGCCGACGCCGTGCAGCAGCCGGGCACCGGGGAGGTCCGCGATGCGGCGCAGCGCCTCCTCGTCGCAGCCCGTCGTGCCGTCCGACCGGGCGCGCCAGAGCGTCTGCGGTTCGATCTCGACGACCTCCAGCAGGTCGGCGCAGGCCTCGAGGAGCGGCTCGGCGCCGGGGACGTGGGTGAGCCCGACACCGAGCCCGGTCATCTGGCCGCCCGCCCTAGCCCAGGAAGGGCTGGGCGATGCCCTGCGCGACGTCGCCCTTGGGCGAGACCACGAAGTCCAGCGACTGCCGGAACCTCAGGTCGAACCCGGAGTGGCAGTTCGGATGGCCGAGTTGGGTCATCACGTTCTTGATCACCTGGTTCATCCGGTCGAGGTCACCCGCCAGTCCCACGGGTACGGTGACGGTGACCTCCCGTGCCGTGATCCACGGGTCCGGCAGAGGGCCCATGGTGATTTCGCCGCTCGACATCGCGCCTCCTCGCTGCACGCCGCGGGCCCCGCGCCGGCGGGTACCGGCGCACCCCGGGCCTCGGGCGGGTACAGCATTCCGCCCCGGCGAACCGGGCCACGGCGTACGCGCCCGAACTGTCACCCGGAGCGGCTACCGCGGGGCACCGCGGCTCGCGGTGCGGGCCCTCCCGGCGCCCGCACCGCGGCGGAGCTCCTCCGCACGGGCTCCACGCGGACCCGGTGAGCGGTACGGACGACACGGGAAGTCGGCCCCGTCGACTTCCCGTGCACCCTCCCCGAGAGGCCGCCCCGCCGAGGAACCGCTCAGGCCCCGCTCGGGGCGGCGGCGGCCTGGCCCCGGAAGGTGTTGCGGTAGGCCTGGGGCGACACCCCGATCGCGGCGTGCAGGTGCTGGCGCAGCGACGCTCCGGTGGCGAAGCCGATCTCGGTGGCGATCCGGTCGACCGGGAGGTCGCTGGTCTCCAGCAGGTGCCGGGCGCGGTGCAGCCGCTGCTGGATCAGCCAGCGGCCCGGGCTGGTGCCCGTCTCGTCCTGGAAGCGGCGGGCGAAGGTGCGCGGGCTCATCCGCGCGTGCGCGGCCAACTCCCTGAGCGCGAGCGGCCGGTCGAGGTTCTCCAGGGCCCAGGCCTGGGTCGCGGCGGTGCCGTTGGCGCCCTCCGGGGGCACCGGCTGGTCGATGTACTGGGCCTGGCCGCCCTCGCGCCAGGGCGGCACCACGCACTGCCGGGCGACCTGGTTGGCGACGGCGCTGCCGTGGTCGGAGCGCACCACGTGCAGGCACACGTCGAGGCCGGACGCGGCGCCCGCCGAGGTCAGGATGTCGCCGTCGTCGACGAACAGCACGTCGGCGTCCAGGCGGACCCGGGGGAACATCCGACGGAAGGCCGGGGCCAGCGCCCAGTGGGTGGTGGCGGGACGCCCGTCGAGCAGGCCGACGGCCGCGAGGGCGAACGCCCCGGTGCAGATGGAGACGATGCGGGTGCCGGGGCGGATCCGGGCGAGCGCAGCGCGGTCCGCCTCCGGCAGGTCGGCGGTGACGCGGTGCAGCGCGTAGGGCGGGATGACGACGGTGTCGGCGCTCTCCAGCGCCTCGGGCCCGTGGCCGACGGTGATCGTGAAGTCGGCCACCGTGGCGACCGTCCGCTCCTCCGTGGCGGCGCAGGTCACCACCTCGTACGCCCCCGGCACCCCCGGGAAGACCCGGTTGGGGATGCCCAGCTCGAAGGGGTAGACCCCGTCGAGGGCGAGGACGACGACGCGGTGCGGCGGCCGGTCGCGCAGGGCGAGGGGTTCGATCGGGCGCATGGCACGATCCTATCGGTCTTTGGCACTCTTGCCATTTCCCTGGTCAGGGCCGTGACCGCAGGGTTGGTCCATGACCACGAACACCATGCGAGCCATCACCCAGACCACCCTCGGCGCCCCGGACGTCCTCCACGAGGCCGAGGTCGAACGCCCCGAGCCCGGCGTCGGCCAGATCCTCGTCGCCGTCCACGCCGCCGGCGTCAACCCCACCGACTGGAAGCACCGCGAGCACGGCTACTTCCTCGGCCGGCCGCCGTTCACCCTCGGCTGGGACGTCTCCGGCACCGTCGAGGCGGTCGGCTTCGGCGTCTCGCTGTTCGCGCCGGGCGACGAGGTCTTCGGCATGCTGCCCTACCCGTACGGCGTCGGCTCGCACGCCGAGTACGTCGCGGGCCCCGCCCGGGCCTTCGTGCCCAAGCCGGCCGCGCTGAGCCACGTCGAGGCCGCCGCGCTCCCGCTGGTGTCGCTCACCGCCTGGCAGGCCCTGGTCGACACCGCGCGGGTCCAGCCGGGGCAGCGGGTCCTGGTGCACGCCGCGGCCGGCGGCGTGGGGCACGTCGCCGTGCAGATCGCCAAGGCGCGCGGCGCGTACGTCATCGGCACGGCGTCCGCCGCCAAGCACGACTTCGTCCGGGGCCTGGGCGCGGACGAGGTGATCGACTACCGCACCACCGACTTCGTGCGGGAGGCCCGCGACATCGACGTGGTCCTCGACGCGCTGGGCGGGGACGACCGGCTGCGCTCCCTGGAGACGCTCCGGCCCGGCGGCGTCCTGGTGTCGATCCTGCCCCAGGGCCTCGAAGGACTGGCCGAGCGCGCCGCCGAGTTGGGCGTGACGGCGAAGACCCTGCTGGTCGAGCACGACCAGGCGGGCATGGCCGCGATCGCCTCCCTCGCCGAGTCCGGGCAGCTGCGCGTGCACGTCTCCGCCACCTACCCGCTCGCCGACGCCGCCGCGGCCCACGCCGAGGGCGGCACGGGCCGGGTCACCGGGAAGCTGGTGCTCACCGTCCGCCCGTGACAGCGGCAGGCGGTGCGGATCCGGGGCCCGGATCCGCACCGCCGCTGCCGGCTTCGGTGTTCCCGCGTACTACGCGGTGACGACGCCGCTGAGGCTGATCACCGCAGGGATCTTCTTCCCCGCGTCCCCGGTCACGGTGACCTTCCCGTCGCTGGTGAGCTTGGCCTCGGCGTCCTTCTCCGGATCGGCCATCACCGTGAAGCACAGGCGGGTCTTGTCGCCGTCCTTGCCCGTGTTCAGGTGGCTGTCGAGACTGAAGGAGAGCGTCCTGCCCTCGACGGTCGCGTCGAGGATCTTCGCCGCGGTGGCCTTGTACTCCTTCTCGTCGTAGTAGTAGTAGCTCGCGAATTTGACCCAGTACCAGCCGCTGGGGGCCTTGAGCTCGTACTTCATGTGACCGAGAGTTTTAGTTGGCGGATGAGCGCGCTACTTGGCGGATCTTGGTCTCATAACGCTGCGTTGCGATCAGATGCGAAGAACGGCCCCCGTCTCCAGCCGTTGGGTGCTGCCGTGGGTGGATGAGCAAGGCAGCGAGCGCGAAGATCCCGTCGGATTCGAGTTGTCTGGATCAGCTTGTCACCGCGTACGACGAGGATGCCCGGCTGCGGGATCGGCTGCGGCTCGGGGACGACTGGACGCGTCGTTGGAGTTCGACGTGGCAGGTGGGTGCCGGGGAGGTCTGCTGGCCCGTCCGGGATATGGCCCACGTACCGGTGCTGTTGTCCCGGCCGATGCGGGGGTTCACATGGCGGGCGAAGCAGCGGCATCGGCCCGGGCTGGAGGTGATGGTGTCGACGGGCCGGAAGCACGGCTTCGAGTCGATGGAGGAGGTGCGGCTGCTGGTCGCGCTGGACTTCCTGAGGGCGTCGGAGGTGCTGTCGCAGCCGTTCCGGCTGGACTTCGAGTACGTGGGCGGGCAAGCCTGGCACATCCCGGACTTCCTGGGCGTGATCGGCGGCGGGATGTGGCTGATGGACGTGCGCCCTATGGAGCTGATCAAGGACGATGACGCGCTGAAGTTCGCGGCGGCCAGGGAGGTGGCGGCGGCATGCGGCTGGCGGTACTCGGTGGTCGCGGGCTGGCGCCCGCATGTCTGGAGCGTCCTTGATCACTTGTCCTCGCGGCGTCGGCCAGCGAGGGATCTGCTGGGCATGCGCGACCAGCTGCTCACCGCTATCAGCGGGCAGCAGGGTCGGGTGATGACGTTCTCCGAGCTGGCGGACTCGACCAGCGTGCCTTCCGTCGGCCGGGCGAACATCGTCCGGCTGCTCTGGCAACGCGAACTCGGCGTTGACCTGGGCAGTCCCTTGCGCGACAGCTCGCTGATCTGGGCGGCGTGATGGCGGCGAGGGGGTTCCTGCAGATCGCGCGCGGCAGGCGGGTCGCGCTCAACGGCGTCGAATGGACGGTCGAAGACGTCCAGGGCCAGCGAGGCCGGCTCGTCCTCGTGGATGGCGACGGCCTCGCGGAGACCCGTTCGTTCCGCTGGCTCATCAACCACGCTGACCTGCGGCTCCTGCCGACGGTCGAAGCATCGAGGCGCCCGCCGGCGGTCTCCCGGCAGCCGAGGACATTGGCCGACCTGACCGGGGACCAACTGGAGCGGGCCCGGCTACGGGCTGCGCACGTGCTGGAAGCCGAGACGGGGTTCCGGGAGGGCCACCCGGCTCGGGCCCTGCCGGGTGAACCCCGGCCTGCCTACGATCCGGACCGCACGACTCTGACCCAACGCCGCCACGCGAAGGCGGCGGAGACGAAGGCGATGCCCCGTCCAGAAGCGGTACGGCTCGGCCTGCAGCACCTCAGCTACCGGACCCTGGAGCGTCTGTCGGGCCTGTCTGGCGACAGTCTCCTGCTGGCCTGCGCGGATGGGCGCTGGACACGGCGACGCAGTGGGCACCGCAGCATCACCGAGGAGGTCCGGGAGGCGATCTTCGCCGTCAAGGCCGAATGCGGCGAACGCGCCCGTCTGAGCCTGGCCGCCAGACACCGGTTGATGCACCAGTACATCCGCGAGCGGTTCCCGACGTTCCCAACCGAGAAGATCCCTTCCCGCTGGACGTTTGCGGCAGTCTGGGAGGAGTGGTTCGGGCCCGGCGGAGCCCGGCCACGCTACGGGCGGACGGCCGAGGCCGCCGCGGAGGCGGGCGTCTCGGGCCGGATGGTGGTCCACCGGCCGGGCCAGGTTCTCGTGCTGGACTCAACTCCGATGCCGGTGAAGCTGCGCGAGACCGTGTTCGGAGACGCGGTCACCGCGACGCTGACCCTCGCGCTCGATCTCTACACACACGGGCTGCCGGCTTTCCGGCTCACGCTGCAGTCCGACACGTCGGTCGACGTCGCGATGCTGCTGCGGGACGTGATGCTGCCGCTTCCGATGCGGGAGGGCTGGGACGAGGACATGGAATGGCCCTACGCCGGGGTCCCGGCCGACGTGATCGCCGAGTTCACCGGGCACCGGGTGGCCGCTCTTCCGTTCTTCGCACCTGAGACGGTCACCACCGACCACGGCGGCCCCTACAAGAACCACGACCTGGTGGAGGCCGAGCGGGAGATCGGCTGCCGGATCCTGCCAGCCCGTGTCCTGCGGCAGACCGACAAGTTCGCGGTCGAGCGCCAGTTTCTCACCATCCAGACCATGCTCTTCGAGCACCTGCGGGGCTTCACCGGCGGCGACGTCGCGGACCGCGGCGTCGACCCCGAACGCGATGCGAGCCTCACGCTCGCGCAGGCCGAGCACCTCATCGCGACCTGGATCGTCCAGATCTGGCAGAACCACAAACTAGGTGAATACGCCCCGAGCTGGGCGCCGGGTGAGGACCATAGCCCCAACACGATCTTCGCGGCGGCGATGGAACAGGGCGGCTTCGACCTGGACTTCCCCGAACCGAGCTTCTACTACAAGGTCCTGCGCAAGCACCACGTGAAGATCCATCCGCGACGCGGAGTGAAGATCCTCGGACTTTGGTATCACCACCCGGTCCTCGACGAGCCGCGCTTTCTACAGCCCTCCGCTCGGGGCGGCAAGCACGCGGGCCAGTGGGTGGTCCGCAGTGACCGAAGGGACCGCCGGCAGGTCTTCTTCCAGGACCCTGCCGACCACGAGACCTGGCACATCCTGCGCTGGCGAGGACTGCCGCCCGAGGGCGAGGTTCCCGCCTTCTCGGACAAGACGGCCGACGCCCTTCTGGCACGGGTGAAGGCGAACAACATCAGGATCCACTCCGAGAGCGAGCTCCTGGAGCATCTACTGGGGATCCTCGGCTCGGTCACCCCCGTCGACCAATGGCCCAGCCAGGCCAAGAAGAAGGCCGGGAAGAAGCAGCGCGTCGCCCAGGCCCGCGAGATCACCCGCGCGCAGGCCGCGGCCGCCGACCGCCCCGCCGCACCGACCCCCGCGCCCGAGCGGGCTCCGGTCGAGATGCCCGTGGCCTGGGCCGAGCACGCCCGCACGATCGACCGCGCGGTCGACACCGACCGACGCCGGCGGCGTGAAGAAGCACTTGCCGGAACCAGACCCGTCGCCCCGCCGACGCTCCATGAGGCCTTGAGGCGGCGCCCCATGTTCCTGATTCCGCCACGCGACGGCTCGGAAGCCAACACGGCTGCCGGGGAGGAAGAGGCGTGACCAGATCCCTGTCCCACGGCGATCCACTGGACGGGCTGCCTCAGCGGGCCAGGATCGCCGAGTTGATCCTCGGCGATCGCCCGCCCCGCGACATCTACGTCGGCTGGCAGCATTACCGCACCCACTGCGGCCTGCTCGTCCCCGCTCCCGTGATCTCGCCGCGGCAGTGGCCGTTGATCCCCGAGAGCCGCAGGGCCGACTACGACCTCTACCGGCAGTTGACGAACGCGAACCTTCCGCTGCAGGACACGCCGATGCACGACAAGGTCGGCAAGCTGATCCGGCGCCGGTTGCGCGGCAACACGATGAAGCAGGACGATCCGACGCGGGCCGGCGTCATGGTCAGCGGGTGGGGCAACTACGGCAAGACGGCGTCCGTCTGCTCCGCCGGGGCCGTGTTCGAAGACCAGTGGCTGGAGCTGCACAGCTATCTCAACCCCGGGTCCCTGCCGGGGACGCGTGATCTTCACGCGCCGGTCGTCTATGTCTCGACGCCGGTGACAGCGACCCCGAAGGGCCTTTGCGCGTCGATCCTGGGCTTCTTCCAGGCCCCGACCCGCAGGTCGGCCACGCTGCCGGAACTGGTACGGCAGGTCGCCGACTCCCTCCACGACCATGGCGTCAAGGCGCTGATCCTGGACGACATCAACCGACTGCGGATGCACCGAGCCGACGACCAGGACGTCCTCGACCTGATGCGGGCCTTCATGAGCCTGGATGTCACCCTGATCCTGACCGGCGTCAACATCTCCGGCATCGGGCTGCTGCGCGAGGCCAAATGGAACAAGAAGACCCGGCAGTGGGAGATGCCACCGCTGGAGTCGACCCGCATCCACGGCCTGGAGATCACCCAGACCGAGCATCGCTTCGAGCTCATCGAACTCGACCGCTTCCGCTACACCACCCCGAAGCAGATCCAGGCCTTTGTCGACCACCTGGAGGGAATCGAGCAGCACCTGCGGCTGCTGAACGCAAAGGCGGGCATGCTCACCGGCGGTGTGATGCCGGAGTACTTGATGCGTCGCACCGGTGGCGTCGTCGGCCTGCTGGGACGCCTACTCGAGGACGGCGCCCAGGAGGCTATGGAGTCCGGGAAGGAAATGATCGACGAGAGCCTCCTGGACGAGATCCTGCTCCGGCGAGACGAGCCCGAGCAGGCGCCAGACGAGCCTGTGATCCCTGCAGACCCACAGACCGCTGGCAAAAAGACCACGCGATCGAAGCGGCCCCGGAATACCGTCTTCGATGACCGCGGCCCGGCTGCCGCACACACGGGCTCATGAGGGATGAAGCCGTGATGCATCCGCTACCCCGGAGCCTCGAACCCGTGGCGGGAGAATCCGTGATCAGCTACCTGCTTCGGCTCGGGCACCGCCTCGACCTTTCGCCTCTGCACCTGGTACGTGCAGCGGGCTGGAGCAACCACGACGTCCCCGGCAGTGTGCTGCTGGACCTCTCCAGGCCACAGGCCCAAGCGTTCGCCCGGCTGACGAAGCAGACGGCAGAGGAGGTCTCGGCCCTCACACTGACGCAGTGGCGAGATCGATATCCGCCAATCGCCCGTTCTATGACCAGCCCGGGACGGTTGAGACCAGACACATGGCTCTACTTTGGCTCACCGCGCTTCTGCCCCTCCTGTCTGGCGGGCGACGGCACCCCGACCCAGCAACTGCATGGAGGGCCCTGGGACAAACTCTGGCACCTACCGGTCGTCTTCGCCTGCGTCGAGCATCAGACTTACCTGGAAACTGACTGCCCGCACTGCGGCCGGCCACACGACAGACCAGGACATCTGATTCAGCGGGCCAACGACCACACTCTCCATCCAGCACAATGCCGGTGGACGAGCGACGCCCGGATGCCGAAGAGGAAGTCCTACGCCTGTGCCGGCCGACTCGACGATCGAGCTGCTTTTGCCGACGTTGGTCGGCCACAACCGACTGCCGAAATTCTCGGTTTCCAGCAGTCCCTCCTTTTCCGCCTGGCGCCGTTGACTCCAGCCAAGGATGCATCCGAGTACTTCACTGATCTCCGGCTAGCCGTCGCGCTGATCAGTACAACCTGGCCGCATGGCTGCAACCTCTTCGACGCTGACACCTCTGAGCAAATCGGCTCCTATTCGCGGAACCTGCACGGCGACAGGAGTGGAAGGAACTACCACCGATGGGTCCGCGACACGCCACCGCGTGATCCCGTCGCCTGCGGAGTCCTGCTGATGGCCGCAGATCGGCTGCTTTCGAGGCATGATTTCCCTGATCTGCTTTCAGATCTCACACACGCCGCCTTCGCCACCTCCAACCAGCCTCGAAGCCGAACACCATGGGTCGTTGTCTACGACCGGCACGAGAACAACTGCTCTGAGCGACTCCGCCAGGCGGCCAATCCTGTGACACGCCTATTCCGCCGGGTGCCCACTCGAGCACCCCTCCGAAGCGGCTACCAGCCCGAGCACATCCCGGCATTCCTAGAGCCGGGATGGTATCAGCGTCACCTGGCCAGTGCCGCAGGCTCGGCATCCAAGATCGTACGGAGGACCGCCGCCGTCCGTCTCGTCCAGTGGGCTATGGGCGGATCTCTCGACGACGCCGCAAAGTTCCTAGGGATCCCACTCATCCAGACAAGCAGTTTCTCAGGACGTGATGCTCGGTGGCCGCTGAGGAGTGGCTGCAACCCTGTTGAGTTCGACAAGGCTCTCCGTGCTCTCGCCTCAGAACTGCACTCACCACGCCAACCGCTGATTGACTACCGGCGCAGGCGGCATGCTCTTCACGAGTGGGTAATCAGCCCTGATGCTTGGAATGCCCTGCTCCAGGGCCTTCATCGGCCCCTCCATGCCACGCAGATCGGCCTCGGCGATCGAAAACGTCAAGCGGCATCCGTCTACGTATGGACGCTCATCACACAGGGCGAGCACCTCTTCGCTCCGCGGCCACTCGAAGCCGCACAACCTCCCGAAGTCCGCCAGCAATGGGCTCGACGTCGGAACACAACTTGGTTCCAGCTCACTCGTCCCGATCCGATGAGTCACTATGCTGAAATGCGTCGAATTCTTGCCGAATATGCCCAACAGCTTACCCGGGACATCGACTCAGGCGTTGAGCAGACCAGGCACCCCGAAAGTCACACACAGTGAGCGCCCGACCCTGATTCAACCATCTCAAGGTTGGCCATCAAGAATTCTCCATCACCATCTGACCTGCACAGCGCAGATCAAATTTGCCAACAAATACTCGCAGCCGCATCTCTATGGCCGGAAACGACAACTTGCCGGAGCAGAGCCGGACCTCGACGTATCGGGTTACCGGCCCCTGTGGCATCGAGCCGACGCAGCCGCCAGGCTCAACGGTCGCCCGTAGTGAGCCGGGCCTAAGAAAGCGCCAGCTTGGCCTCGCAGGCGTAACATGGAACGGCACCTGCGTGCCATCAGCAGTTGGAAGACCCCATGCAAAAGCCGTTCTCGTGCCCATTTTGCGGATTGCAGGGCAAGTCGAGTAAAGAACACGTCTGGGCTCAATGGATGCACGCCACTCCAGCGGCGAAAGATCTCCTCGCGGGGACATTTGGAGAGCGGATTTCCGTCGGCCATGCCGAGATCACGGTAGACGAAAACGGAAAATACCAAATAGAGACTTCACAATCTCGGAGCGTCAATAAGTATCTTCCGCAAGTACAGGTCCGCGTCTGCAAGACTTGCAATGAAGGGTGGATAGGCACCCTGGAGGAAGAAGCGAAGAGGATCCTCAGCCCTCACATAATGGAGGGGCAGGAAAATTTGGATCTCGATGCCGAAGATTTGACACTTCTTTCAGCATGGGTGACTAAGACATGGATGGCGTACGCCTTGACGCGCTCGCCACTGAATAACCCCTTCACTGAGGCCGAGTATCACAGCCTAGCCTCAGAACACAGGCCACCGCACAGCGATATTATTCTGCTGATGCATTCGGTCGAGCCCATCACCCAGGTAGCTATTGGAATATTCTCTTCCTACTACGGAACAGCGCCACCTACGGCTTCAGATGCGGACAATGGCGGCCTCTTCTACTTCGCCGTGAAAAACGTCGCATTGCTCATGTTCCGCTGCCCGCCTGAACTGGAAGAGTTCCGAAGCATACTCCTTCAGAGCCTGACAAAGTCCCCTAATGTGCAGCGGGCATGGCCATCCCCCGAGTCGTGTACGTTCCCGTCCGGTTTTCTCTCGGAGGAAGCCCTCGCGACGTTCCTCCGCGACTACGTGGAAACTCAGCAGGCCATCGCCCTTCCCTATGAGGGATTGAGCCCAGATGAAGCACAACGAGCCATGGAAGAGTTTCTGAATGGAGATTCCCCGAATTCTATTAGGGGGAGGTTCCCTTCAGACCCAGCGACTGAGTGAGGTAGGTCAGAACTCCACGCGAGGCCGTTCGACAATATCCCGGCCAAGCAGGGTTCGAATGTCGGATTCTGGAAGGCCGGAACGATTGATGAAATCGCCGAAGGAGACACCAGTTGTTTCCGTGAGCTCCAGTGCACGACGCAAGAGGACCGGAGCTTCTGGATTACCTAGAGAACCTGGCTCTACTTTCCTCCACCCTCGGACGGACAACGCTTTCCATCCTTGCGCGTAGGTGTTTTCGCTCATGACGCCGAGTGTTTTTGCTCGGACGAGGAGAGCAGCTAGCGAGACGTGCCATTTCGCCTTCAAGCGAAGAAGTGCGGGCCAGTCGAGCCGTTCCGGAAGTTCTGATTTGATGTCGCTGGCAGGCATGAGGAACGCGGCGGCGAACTCGTGAGCTTGACTCTCAGTAGCCTTGTCGCCAATTTTTCCAGTGACACCATGCAAGACCAGATGGCCTAGCTCGTGGGCCGCGTCGAAACGGGAACGGTCGCGCAGTCCCTTGTCGGCCCCAAGAGCAACCACGGGCCTGTCGGAGAAGTCGACGCAGAATGCATCGACTTTTTCGAGGCCAACGCGGAAGCGGACAACAATAATTCCGTTCATTTCCAGCAGTCGCACAACGTCTTGGACCGGACCGCGTGGGACTTTCCAGTGGCCACGGATCTGGGCTGCCGCTTGTTCGATATCAGCGGACCGGAGAGGCTGCCCTTCTTCGATTGGCACGCGCGGCAGATTAAGTTCGGGCAACGCAACGTGTTTTTCGAGCTCAAGCGTGAATTCCCGCGCGAGGTGTACGTAGGCGAGAGCTTGTTGGCGGTCTCGCGGAGAGGTGGATCGAAGACTGCGGAAGAAGCCGTTGACCTGCCCTTGGGCGGGGGGACGGGCCGGAGCGGCGAAGAACGACGTCGGAACCCGCAACGCGACCGCGAGCCGGCGAAGCGTCGATGTGGCGGGCTTGGTGTGTCCGTTCTCGAACTGGCTGATCGAGGCTGCGGTGACGGAGCCCACTTCCCTGGCCAGTTGCACCTGGGTGAGCCCCCGCAGTTCGCGTGCCATTCGCAGCCGGGCGCGATCGAACAGGGCTGCGATGTCGCCGGCGTCCAGTTGTAGGTCGTTCACGTCGCTCGCCTCCCGGCCAGTCGACGTCCGCTGATCAGCGGACGCTTCTCGATCTTGAATGCTGCTCGCATCTTAGGCACACCTTGGTTACCGATCGGTCAAATCGCTCAGCTCCGGCCGGACGCGCCCGAGTGAAGTGTGTCGAGTTGCATCTCCACCCCGTCATGTACTCTACCTATCGCACGGAAGATGATGTTCAAATCTGAGGTGACCCGCCAGCGGTGGGGGACGGAGCTGAGGTGCTGAGAGTTCAGGAGTGCGTGCTGTCCAACGAGGTGATCTCCGCCGACTCGGCGGAGACCGCCTTGTGGGACGCCATCGTGGTGCCAGAGGGGATCAAGGAGCGGTTGCGCAACCAAACCGTGTTGTCGCTGCTTGTGCGGCCTGACCTGCCGTTTGCGGTGACGGCGCTGCACGGCCTGTGCACGCTCTACGGTCCTCCTGGTACTGGCAAGACGACCCTGGCGCGGGGTCTGCCGGCGCAGGTCGCCCGCTACGTCGGTGGAGGCGCGGTCCGACGGATCGAGATCAACCCGCACGGGCTCATGAGCGCCGAGCACGGGCAGTCGCAGCAGCGGGTCAGCGAGTTGCTCGGCGAGTACGTTCCGGGCCTCGCGTCGGATGGCGTGCCGACCGTGGTGATTCTCGACGAGGTCGAGTCGATGGCGGTGGCCCGCTCGGCGGCGTCGCTGGCCGCCAACCCGGCCGACGTCCATCGCGCCACGGACGCGGTGCTCACTGCCTTGGATCTCAACGCCGCCGAGCACCCGCACCTGTTCTTCGTCGCGACCAGCAACTTCACCACCGCTCTGGACGAGGCGTTCCTCTCCCGCTCCGACGCCGCCATCCTCGTCCCGCTTCCCGAGCCGGAGGCGCTGCGGAAGATCCTGGCCTCCACGCTGCTGATGCTGGCCGACAAGTACCCCGCCTTGGGCGAGCTTGCGCGCTCCTCGGTGGTGGAGCGCATCGCCGAGGCGGCTCACGGACTGGACGGCCGCCGTACGCGCAAGGTGGTCTTCGAAGCCCTGGCTCAGCGGCTGGACACGGTGCTGGACCCCGGCAGCCTGACCGAAGACGACCTGGCCGCCGCGGTGCACAACGCCGTCGCGGAAACGGGCCAGCCGGAGGTGTCCCGTGCGGCGCGCTAGGCAGGTGGCGGCCTCCCCCACGCGCAGCGCCAGCGGAACCTGGGCGGTGATCTCGGACCTCGTGGCGGATACCGTGGCGCAGTCCTCCGCGCTGTCCCGCGACGAGGCGGTGCAGGCGATGTCGGCCGCCGAGGCAATCGGGCGGATGCTGATCGCGGCAGGGCACCTGCAGCAGCACCCGATCACCCTGGTGGCCGGCAAGGTGCACTGCGAGATCACGACGGTGTCCGGCACGGCGGCGCTGACGTTGGAGGAGAACCTCAACCCGGTCCCCGGCGCGGCGGGCGCCGACGATTTCACGATCCACCTGCCGTCCCCGACCCCGCTCCAGGAGCAGGTGAAGGCAGCCGTCGATGGTCACGCCCGGTTGTCCGACGCTGTCCCGCCCGCTCCGGAGACGAAGGCGGCCAGCTCCGGTCCGCTGATCGACCGTGAGGCTCTGCGTCGGGCGGTGACCCAGCGATGACCTCCACCTATACCTACAGCTACACCCGGACCCACACCGCCACGCACCTGACCGACGTCATCCTCGGCACCATCACCGACATCCTCGCCGACCTGGGGATCAACATGGACCGGCTGCATCGCGACTGGGTGCTGAACGAGAACGCGATCAAGGCGTGGATCGAGGAGGGCTCACTCGACACGGTCGTCCTCGAGTGCCACCAGTCCTCGGGCGCCGTGGCGCCGGTGATCGAGTTCCCGGTCTCCTACACCACCGCCGGCGACGGCAACGCCGAGTTCACCGCCTCTCGTGCCCGAGCCGCCCGGTTCCGGGCCAAGTTCGACCAGGTGCCCGCGGGCACCACCTACCGGCTGTTCTGCACCTTCAACGGGCCCCGCACCCCGCAACCGGGTTGGGGCCCCGGCCAGCGGTCGAGCACCGACGGCCTGCGCGGCATCACCTTCGGCACCCTCGGCTCCGCCCCACACGCCTCGACCGGCATGCGGTACTACCACACCTGAGGCCACGAGCAGGAAGACACCGCTATGGGATACATCGACGACGCCTTCACCAAGCTCAAGCACAACCTGGAGATCACCCAGACCGAGCAGAACCTGGCGAAGGCACGGCACGAGGCCATCCGCGATTTCGTCCGGTCGCACTGGGACCTCGCCGACGATTTCCTCACCGGCAGCTACCGGCGCGACACCAAGACAAAGAAGCTCAAGGACATCGATATCTTCGTGGTCCTCGACGCCAACGGCTCCCAGGCCGACTTCCGCGATCAGGCGCCCATCCAAGTGATCAACGCCCTGGAGACCCTGCTCCGTCAGAAGTGGAGCGCTGCCGCCCGCGACGGCATGGCAGTCGTCATCCCCTACGGCCCCGACGACGAGGTCATGTCGATCGACGTGGTCCCCGCCTTCAAGCGAGGCGAGGGCGGCTACTACATCCCCAATCCCTCGGCAGGCGACTGGATCGCGACCAACCCCAAGCGCCACCACGAGCTGAGCATCGCCAAGAACGCCGACTGCGACGGCAAGTACGTGCCCTTCGTCAAGATGGTCAAGGGCATCAACCGCGAACTCGGTGAGCCCGTGTCGCCCTCCTTCCTGCTGGAGGTCATGGCCCAGTCGCTGGTGAAACCGCCGATAGGGCGCTACCAGGACGAGATCGTACTGTTCTTGGCCACCGCCGCCGAACGCATCGGCGACGAGTGGCCTGACCCCGCTGGCCTGGGCGGTGACGTCAACGCCGTCATGAACGCGATTCAGAAGCTCGCCGCGGCCAACGCACTCACCCAGGCCCGCGCCATCGCAGAGCGGGCGGTCGACTTGGAGGACGAGGGCCAGGAGCGCGCCGCCTACGACGAGTGGAAGAAGCTGTTCGGGAACAGGATGACCAGGCCATGAACCTCTCCACAGACCCCGGCGGCGTTCACGGGATACCGCCTCGGGCTATCCACGAGCGGCAGCTCGACGACGACATGTTGCTTCTCCAGCGCGCCGCGTCGGCAAGCCACCAACGCGGCCAGCTCCTCGAAGCTGTGCGCGTCACCGCCGCCGTTCTGCTCGCCGCCGCCGGTGTCCTGATCACACTGTCCGGCCACGGCCGGACAGTCGTCTCGATCGTCGGGTTCTTCTGGTTCGTCATCTCCGCGTTCCTGCTTAAGGGCCTCGCCGGGAGCACCGCCCGCCAGGGCGCCCTGCTCCAAGAGATGTTCGACGTCGCCCTGTTCCACTTGCCGTGGCGCGCCACCGTTGCAGGCGACCCCATCCCCGAACCCGACGTCCGCCGTCTCGCGCGCAAGCTCCCCCGAGGCGGCCCGAAGGACAAGCGCATCACTGACGGCTGGTACGACCCCACCCACGACGTCCACCACCCCTACGACGTGTTCATTGCTCAGGAACAGAACCTCGCCTGGGACGCTCGTCTTCGCCGTCGCTATAGCTACGTCATCGCTGCCGTTGCGTTGCTGTGGGCCGCCATCGGTTTCCTCGCCGGCTTGGTGGTCGCGGACGCCACTCTGGGCGACACTCTCCTCAGCTTCTTCGTCCCATCCCTGGCGGTCTACCAGATCGCTTACGAAATCTGGTCCGGCCAACGCAAAGTGGCTGACGAACGCGACCGACTCACCAAGGTCGTCAACACCGAGCTACACAGCGGACGCCCAGGCCCCGTCCCTGACGACGAATGGCGCCGCCTTCGAAGCGTTGCACGGGACGTGCAGGACGGCGTACTCCGCACCCGCCTGGACACCACCCGAGTACCCGAGTGGTTCTACAAGCGTTTCCGCGACGACGACGAACGCGACTTCGGCGACACTGCAGAAGGCCACCGCGTCCGGCTCGCCCAAAGCACACCCCCACCCGCGTAGTTCGTAGGGCGGGATACTCCCAGCCCGCCCAACCGACCCACCGCGACTAAGAGCGGCGCACACGCTCACGCACAGTGAACGCCGAAATCTCAAGGTCCGCCAACTAGGCCTCTCAAGATCCGCCAAACAGAATTCTCCACGCGCTCCTGACCTCTGCATCTCAGAACACGATCCGCCAACTAAAGATCTCGGTCACACTTCAGCACTCCGGGCTCATATTTGCCGCCTTGCGGGTCTACACCCAGCGTGATCGTGAAAATATGAAATCCCTTCTCGCCCTTGCGCCCGATAGGAGCGCTTTCCTGCCTGGTGGTGACCGTCTTGACGTCGGCCGCCACGTCCGAGTCCGCAGTCTCTCCAGGCGCCGGTGTCATGATCGTTTCGGTGGGCATCATGGGATCCACCTGTTCTTTCATGAAGGACTTCCGCGAGGAACGGAGGGCGGTCGCCCACCGTCACCACGCGGTTACCCACCCACCCGGTTCGCACACGCGCGAATCCACGGACTTTTCAACCCGGCCCCGCGAGCAGTCACCGTGTCACAATCGGTGCGCATCGCATGCGATCAATCAGCGCCCCTCGTACGCTGATCAACGGAGGCCAGGAATCGGATGGGAAATTACCCCTACGCCTTCCACATCGCCCTGGACGGGAACGGCATGAACGGCCTGGAGGGCGCCGCCGGCGTGTGCGTCTTCCGCTACGACCCGGACAGCGGCGACTACGCCTACCGGATCCAGTACTACGACGGCGTCGCCGGCGGACACGCCGTCAGCATCACCCCCGACCGCAGGTTCGGGTTCCTCGGCAACGCGGGGCAACAGCTCCTCTTCTACGACGTCCAGTCCCTGGACGAGAGCCAGCGGGTCTCCACTCTGCGCTTCGAACCCCCCGACGCGGCCATCAAGAGCAGCACCCACATGGTGTGGCTGGACGGCACCCACGGCATCACCGCGATCGGCGACGGCCTGTGGCTGATGGACCTCGACCGCCCGACCGAGGCCCGCCGCATCGGCGACCACCTGCTGAAGCTCCCGCACGCCATGAAGCGCACCGCCTCCGGCCGGTACCTCGTCTACGGCGGCATGGACCACCCGGGCCGCGGCGAGGCCGCCGAGGTCGGCATCTTCGACCTGGAGAAGCGCGTCGCCCGGCGGGTGCCGCTGCCGACGACCTGCTGGCACGTGGCCTGCCACCCGAGCGACGAGCGGTTCTACGCCCTCTCCTTCCGCGTCCTGCCCCAGGAGGGCCGGGACTGGCACGAGTGGGCCATGGCCTACTTCAAGGAGTACGTGTACGAGATCGACGCCGTGACCGGCCGGATCCTGCGGCACTGGGCCGCCGGCCAGTCCTTCCCCGGGCACATCAACTCGGACGTCTGCGTCTCCGACCGTGAGCTGATCTACTGCAACGGCGGCAGCGGCACCATCGTCATGATCGACCTCGACGACTTCGCCTCGTACCGCGTCATCGACGAACGCCCGCGCCTGGCCGCCCAGTTGCGCTCCGCCCGGCAGGCGGCGCGGCAGGTCACCGACGCCTTCACCCGGGGCTCGCCCGGCCCGAGCAGCAAGCACTTCGTCGGCGCCCTGAGAGTCACCCGCGGCACCCTCGTCGACGGGATCTACGCCTGCCAGCTCTCCGCCGACCAGTCCCTGCTGTTCACCGCCAACCGGGGGCTGAACACGATCACCGTGTACGACTACCCGGCCAACACCGTACGGCTGCGGGTCGCGATGCCGGAGCTGCGCAGCCACCTTCCCGAACTGCCCGTCTGGACCGATCCCCGCCTGGGGTTCCACCACAGCACGCTGCTGAGCCCGCAGGCGGCCCCCGCCCGAAACCCGGCCTGAGGAAACCCGAACCGAGGAGTGCCCATGAGCGCCGAAACCCCCGAGCAGCTGAACGACGAACTCCAGGCCGGCTGGGAGCACCTGCGGTCCACCGCGGCCACGGTCGCCGAGCTCCAGACCTCGATGTGGGGCGACTGGGCGGAGCTGACCGCCGGCCTGGCCACCGGCAGGCTCCCCTGGGGGAAGGTCTACAGCGAGTACTGGAAGTTCGTCGCCGAGGAGGACCTGAGGTTCGCCATGGAGCTGAGCGGCCTCGGCATGGACTACGCCCAGCGGGTCGCGGAGGTCACCCGGGAGCACGAGCAGCGGCTGCGGGACCACCTGCGCAGGGCCGTGGAGGGGGACGTCGAGCCCCTCCCGGAGGAGACCGACGAGCCCGCGCCGAAGCCCGCCCGGCCGTCCCGCTCCAGGACCCCGAAGCGGTGACGCTCGGCCCGCCGGGCCCCCTCGGCCCGCCGGCTCTCCTCAGCCCGCCGGGTCCCCTTCCGCCAGCGGGCGGGGCAGCAGCTCCCGCGCGCCCGTCACCTCCGGGTGCGGCCGCAGCCCGGACCTGACCCGGTCCGACAGGTGCGGGCTGGTCACCAGCCAGCCGAGCGCCTCGACCAGTGCCTGCCGCGCGGGCCGCGGCCGGTAGCCGAGGCCCGCGGCCCGGTCGTGCCGGTACCAGTAGAAGCGCCCCATCGTCCGGGCCTCCGACCGGGTGGTCGCCGGGGCCCGCGCGGTCAGCACCGCGCGGATCTCCCCCAGCGTCGCCGCCAGGTACGCGCCCGTGTGGCTGGTGGTGGCCCACGGCCCCCGCGTGCCGCACAGCTCGGAGACGGTCTGGTGGATGGTCCGCCAGGCCCAGTTCTCGCCGCCGAGCAGGTAGCGCTCCCCGGGCGCCCCGCGCTCGGCGAGCAGCACGTGGCCGGCCGCGACGTCCCGGACGGAGACGATGTTGCAGCCGCCCGGGTAGGTGGTGCGCAGCGGGTCGGCCAGGTACCGGGTGATCAGCGCGTTGCTGGGCACCAGCCGCCAGTCGGGGCCGCCGACCACGATGGTCGGGCAGGCCGCCACCACGTCCAGGCCGAGCTCGGCGCCCAGGGCGAAGGCCGTCCGCTCCTGCTCCAGCTTGGTGACGAAGTAGTCCGGCAGGTACTCCTCCCCGGGCGTCCACTCCTCGTCCCGGGCGACCGGTCCGCCGGAGGAGCCGCAGGTGATGGACGACGAGGTCACCACCATCCGCCGGACCCCGGCCAGCGCCGCCGCCCGCAGCACCTCGCAGGTGCCCTCGACGTTGGCCTTGGTGAGCTCCTCCCTGCTGGCGTCCCAGTAGGCGAAGACGGCGGCGCAGTGGAACACCGTGTCGCAGCCCTCGAACCCGGGCCGCAGGCTGAGCGGGTCGCGCAGGTCCGCGTTGACCAGGGGCACGTCCAGGCCGTGCAGCTGTCGCAGGTCGCTGCTGCGGCGCACCAGCGCCCGCACCTCGTGGCCGGCGGCGCGCAGCGCGCGCACCACCTGGGAGCCGACGAGCCCGCTGGCCCCGGTGACGCACGCCCTCACGGCGTCCACCGGGAGCGCCGGTCCCGGGCCGCCGCCTCGCGCAGCCCCTGCCAGAAGCCGGCCACCGCCGGGCGCAGCGACTCGCGGAACTCCGCCAGCAGCGGGGTGCGGCTCGGGAGGTCGCCGGGCGTGACGTGCCAGAAGCCGTCCGGCCCCAGCCGTCCCGGCGGTGGCGGCACGGTCAGGGCCTGGGCGGCGACGGTCCGCAGCATCAGGGCGGCCTCGGTCAGCCGCTGGGTGGGCAGTTCGGCCGCCTCCAGGTCGTCGAGTTCCTCCCAGGGGCGGCCGATCCGGTAGGGGCGGCCCTCGTACTGCGCCTCGAAGTTGTCGAGGGTGCGGGTGAAGAAGCGCTGGTAGGAGTCCTGCACCAGCGGGTCCCTGAGCTTGGGCCGGGTGTCGGGGCGGATCACCTGCCAGGTCAGCGGCAGGGTGAACCGCTGGCGGACCCGGATGACGATCCGGGTGCGGGCGCCGCCGTCCGCCGGGAGGAAGGTGACCGATCCGTCGTCGTAGTCGGCGGACCCGTTCGGGCTTCGGACCGTCCGCCAGGAGATCCGCTGCCGCTGTTCCGCGTAGTCCACCGACTCCAGCTTGCAGACGTCGATGGGCGGGCCGCCGTAGTACGTCAGGTAGTTCGGCTGCGCCAGGTACAGGTTGCGTTCGATCTGGCGGGTGGGGCGGCCCCGGGCGTCGCGGGACACCACGTGGACCCGTCCGCCGAGGTAGTCGGTCATGTAGCTGATGGACCGGCTGACGTCGACCCGCCGGACGAATTCCCGGTACGGCGCGTTGACGGTGCGTTCGCAGCCGAACAGGATCGAGTGCCCGACGTGCCGCCGGCGCATCTGCCAGGCGTCGGCGGGCAGCGCGTCGATCACCGTCTCCAGCGGGCGCAGCAGGTCGGTGATCCGGTCGAAGTCCGCGAGGGTGTAGGCGTCCGGGTCGACCGCGAGGGAGACGTCCCGGTGGCGGAGGCCGTCCTTGGCGTTCCCCGCCCGCCAGGCGCGGACAGTGGAGGAGGCCGAGGCGGTCGCGCCGAGCACCGCGCAGAGGGTGGCGGCGGCCGGGTTGGTGTCCGCGGCGCGGATCAGCGAGGTGAGGATCCGGGAGAGCCGGGCGAGCGCCGGGTCGGTGACCTGCGCCGTGCCCGGGGCGACGTGCCAGGCGGCGACGCTGAACAGCCGGTGGGCCCACCCGTCGGGGGCGAGCCGGCGCACCGCCTCGACGAGCGGCCTCGGCGGGTTGCGCCAGCCCTGGTAGGGCGTGAGGTCGCCGTCGATCCGGTAGTCGTCCGGCAGGCCGCAGTCGTCGAGCACCCGCGCGTAGAGCGGCGACGAGGCGGGGTCGACGCCCATGAGCAGCGCGCCGACCAGGTCCGCCAGCACGCCGTCCGCCGCGGCGATCACCGTCCCCGTCCGCAGCGGTCTGCCGACCTGCGATCCGGCGCAGCCGTGGCTGCTCACCACGGCGTCGACGAGGTGGAAGTCCGGTGGGTGGGTGCGCAGCAGGTCCACGACGACCTCGGCACCGTCGCGCCGGGCGCGGTAGTGGTGGTGCTTGTCGTCCTGCGGGAGCACGCCGAACAGGTTGGCCAGGCACAGCGCGTAGCCGAACTCCGATGGGTGCTGTTCTTCGCGATGTTGATCCGGAAGCCCGCCTCCAGCCAGCCGCGCGCCATCCCGCTGCCGTGCAGCACCGAGGAGTCGGGGAACCCGGCCGGTTCGACGTCCTCCGCCAGGTCCACGACGCGGTAGGCGTTGCCCTGCGGGGTGCGCCCCGTGTAGCCGAGCCGACGGCAGGCTTCGGGGAGCCCGGGGCCGGCCAGCCAGGTGTCCGGGCCGCAGCGGGCGGCGCCGACGGCGACGTCCCGGTAGCCGCGGTCGTGCAGCAGGTCGATCAGGTGCTCCACCAGGGCGGCGTCGACGGCGGTCGCCGGATCGCCGTACCCGGAGGCGCCCGGTGCCAGCAGCACCGCGAGCGTCCCCGGCTCGCCGTGCGCCCGCTCGGCGAGCCGTTCCCAGAGACCGGCCCGGGCGACCGCCTCGGCGAGCAGGTCGGCGGCGGAGAGCGGTCGGACCCGGGTGGAGCGGGCCACGGCGGCGACGACGGTCACATCTCCCCCAACGCCGGAGGACGGTCTTCCCGCGTGCGGTCGAACCGTCACGGATTCACCGGAAGGCATCCCGAAACAGGTCCAGGCGATGCTACTGCCCGGAGCCGGGAGGCCGGGTGGGACACGCGCTCGACCGGTCCATGACCGAACAGACCGGGGCAGAGTCGGTCCGAACCGGGCAGGGTGGGACGATATCCGCCATGTCTAGCAAGTCTCCGTCGGCCCGGGTCCTCGACGCCCCGCCCGAGCCGCTCCACCGTCTGCTCCTCGACCTGGGCGAGGCCCTGCTCGGCGGTGGCCTGCCCGTCCACGACGTCGAGGAGGAACTCCGTGGGCTGGCACGGGCGTCGGGGGCTCCGGAGGCGCGGGTCGCCGCGCTGACCAACGGGCTGTTCGTCTCGCTCGGCCCGGACGGGGCCACCAGGTTCCAGCCGGTCGGCGGTGCGCTGCGGTTCGAGCAGACGGCCGACGTCCTCCACCTGGTGCACCGGCTGCGGGCGGGCGAGCTCGACGGGCCCCGGGCGCTCGCCGAGCTGGACCGGATCCGGCGGGCGCCGGCCCGCTGGCCCGCGTGGGTGGCGGACCTCGGGGCGCTGCCGGTCGGCGTGGGGGTCTGCCTCTTCCTCCAGCCGGTGGCGGCGAACGTCCTGGCGGCCGGGCTCGGCTCGCTGATCGTGGTGGGGCTGACCGTGCTCGCCCGGCGGTTCCCGTACCTGCGGCCGCTGCTGCCCGTCACGGCCGGGTTCCTGGTCGCCCTGCTGGTCCTGGGGCTCGCGCGGGCGTCGCTGCTGGACGGCCCGCTGCGGACCATCGTGGCCACCCTGGCGATCCTGCTGCCGGGCGGGCTGCTGGTCACCGGGCTGTCCGAGATCGCCGCGGGCGCGGCCAGCGCGGGCACCGCCCGGCTGGTGTCCGGCGCGGTCCAGCTGGCGCTGTTCCTCGCCGGGGTGGCCGCGGCCGCGACGGCGATCGGCATGCCGGCCACCGCGCTGGCCAACGTCCAGGTCGCCGAGCCCAGCTGGTGGGTCATCGCGCTGGGCCTGGCGATCGCGGTGGCCGGCGTGGTGGTCAACGTCCACACGCCGCCCTCGACCATCCCGTGGATCGTCGCCGTGATCGCGGTCAGCGCCACCGCCCAGGTGGCGGTGGGGTCGGCGCACGGCGCGGCGATCGGTGGCCTGGCCGGGGCGGTCGCCGCCGCGGTCGCGGCCACCCTGGTGCACTGGCTGCCGGGCGGGCCGCTCGGGCAGGTGCTCTACCTCCCGGCGTTCTGGATCGTGGTGCCGGGCTCCTTCGGCCTGTTGAACACCGCGCAGATCGAGGTCGGCAACGGCGCCCAGTCGGTCCTGGCGGCCGTCTCGGCGGTGTTCGGAGTGTCGATCGGCACGCTGATCGGCGCCGTGATCAGCCGGATCCCCCGTCCCTGCCGCGCCGGGCTGCTGTCCCGAGCCTGAGCCGTCCCGCCGGGACCGGGCCTCAGCCCTCCCGCCGGGACCGGGCCGGAGCCTCGACCCGGGAACCGGGCCCTGGGGCGCGCGGAGGTGCGCCCCAGGGCCCGGAGTTCTTCTCAGGGGTGGCGCAGGGCCTCGGTGAGGCGGTGGGCCGCCTCGACGACGGCCTGGGAGAGGGTGGCGCCGGGATGCCGGGTGAGGCGTTCGATCGGCCCGGACACCGAGACCGCGGCCACCACCCGGTTGGACTGGCCGCGCACGGGCGCGGAGACCGAGGCCACCCCGAGCTCGCGCTCGCCCACGGACTGGGCCCAGCCGCGCCGCCGTACGCCGCTCAGGGCCGTGGCGGTGAAGCGGGCGCCCTGCAGACCGCGGTGGAGGCGCTCGGGCTCCTCCCAGGCGAGCAGGATCTGGGCCGCGGAGCCGACCTTCATGGGGAGCGTGATGCCCACCGGCACGGTGTCGCGCAGGCCGGAGAGCCGCTCGGCGGCGGCCACGCAGATCCGCACCTCGCCCTGCCGGCGGTAGAGCTGGGCGCTCTCGCCGGTGACGTCCCGCAGGTGGGTGAGCACCGAGCCGGCCGCGGCCAGCAGCCGGTCCTCGCCGGCGGCCGCCGAGAGCTCGCCGAGCCGGGGGCCGAGCATGAACCGGCCCTGCATGTCCCGGCTGACCAGGCGGTGGTGTTCGAGCGCGACGGCCAGGCGGTGGGCGGTGGGCCGCGCCATGCCGGTGGCGGCGACCAGGCCGCCCAGCGTGACGGGGCCGGCCTCCAGGATGCCGAGGATCGAGGTGACCTTGTCGAGCACGCCGACGCCGCTCGTGTTCTCCATGGGTGGGGTACTCCAGTCTCAGGGCCCGGGAGCAGCGGGTCGGCGCTGCTCACCGGTGGCTCCGGGTGGGGAGCCGGGGGGTGGTCAGCGAGGACGGGCCGGGGAAGTCGGCCGATTGCCTGCGCCGGGCACGAGACGGGTACGCGAAAGGGCCGGGGCGGGAAGCGCCCGGGCGAAGGACAGCACAGAGAGCACCGTGTCTCCTCATCTTTCCCGCGCCACAGTGGCGACAGGCCGGAGTTGGCACTGACCCCGGACGGCACGGCGCGTACTTCGGACGCCGGGTCGAACGGGGAGTTGCCGGGGCTTCGTAGGGCCGGTCCCTCCACCCCTCTGGATGATTCGCCAGGAACGATACAAGACTCCCCGGGGCGCTCGGCAAGCCCCCCGCCCACACGTGCGTCCGCCTGCCGGGCGACGGGCGTCCGGCAGGCGGCGGATCGGGCGGGCGAGGGGGGCGGGCGGACCGGGCGGAGGAGTGCGCTGCCGGTCAGGCTGGCCTGTCCACCCGTCCGACGCACAGCGCCCAGATGACCAGGGCGTCGACCGCGATCAGGACGATGGCCCAGACGGGGTAGTAGGGCAGCCAGAGGAAGTTGGCGAGCATGCCCAGCCCGGCGACGACGACGCCGACGACGCGGGCCCAGACGGCGCCGCTGAAGACCGCCACACCGGCCACCACCACGACGACGCCGAGGATGAGGTGGATCCATCCCCACCCCTCGGTGTTCATCGAGTACACGTAGCTGCGGGTGACGATCAGCAGACCGTCCTTGCGGACGGCCGCGGCCCCCTGGAAGACCGCCATCATGCCGGCCGTGATCAGCATGACCCCCGCGAAGACGGTCCACCCGCTCGCGTGGGGGTACCGCTCGGGGCCCCTGGCGACGGGGCCGGCTCCGGTAGCACTACTGGCCATGACATGGGCTCCTTCGGTGGCAGCCGCCTCGCGGACACGGGGAGACGGGGGGAGGGCAGCCGGGCGGCGGTGCTCCGGGAGCGCGGGGACGTGCACCCGCGTCGGCGGAGCCCCGTATTCACGGTAAGACCGGACTCCCCATCCCGCCGCCGTGGGCCGCGTGCCCGGGTCCGCTTGACCTTGTCACGGTGGCAAGCCCTTCACTGTGGCCCAGGAGGTGGTCCTGATGACCAGGGCGGAAGAGGACACGGACACGGTGCGGGCGCTCCGGGGGCTGGCGCACGACGACCCGTCGGTGCGGCTGCGGGCGGCGCTGGCCGTCGGCACGAGCCCGCGGCCGGGGCTCGTCGGCGGGCTCGTCGAGCGGTGCGCGGTCGAACCCGAGTTCCTCGTACGGGAGATGCTCACCTGGGCGCTCACCCGGTACGAGGCGGCGGTGACCGTCCCGCTGCTGCTCGGCGAGGTCCGCTCGGAGCGCGCGCAGGCCCGGAGCCAGGCCCTGCACACGCTGTCCAAGATCGGGGACCGCCGGGCCTGGCCGGCGGTCACCCCGGCGCTGCTGGCCGACGCCGACGAGGAGGTGGCCCGCAGCGCCTGGCGGGCCGCCGTCGTGCTGGTGCCCGAGGGTGGCGAACGCGAGCTGGCCGTAGGCTTGGCGGCTCAGCTCGGACGCGGCGGACACGAGACACGGCTGAGCCTGAGCCGGGCGCTGATCGGGCTCGGGGAGGTGGTGCTGCCGGTGCTGGCCACCGCGGCGACGGACCGCGACCCCCGGGTGCGCGCCCACGCGCTCGCCACGGAACGGCTGTGGCACGACCCGGACGCCGGCTTCGAGTCGGCGATCGAGGAGGCGAAGCGCACGGTGGCCCTCGGCGGGGGCGGCCGGGAGGGACGGTAGGCAGTGTTGATCGGCGACGTCGCGCGGAGGTCCGGGGTCAGCGCCCGCATGCTCCGGCACTACGAATCGCTCGGACTGGTGCGGCCGACGGAGCGCACCGACTCGGGTTACCGCCGGTACTCGGACGAGGACATCCGGCGGATCTTCCACATCGAGAGCCTGCGGTCGCTGGGCCTGTCGCTGCGCGACGTCGGGCGGGCCCTCGACGATCCCGGCTTCGCGCCCGCGGAGCTCGTCGACGACCTGATCCGCCGGACCCGCGAGCGCATCGCGGCGGAGACGGAGCTGCTCACCCGGCTGCGCCGGATCGACGCCGCGGAACCCGCCGGCTGGGAGGAGGCCCTCCGGGTCGTCGCGCTGCTCCAGGGCCTGGAGTCGAAGAGCCCGGGGGCCCGCCAGCGCGCGGCCCTGTCCGTCGGCGAGGCCGTCCCGGTGCCGGCGGAGGCGCTGGTCGAGGCCGTCCTGGGCGAGTCGGACCCGCACGTCGCCGGTGCCCTCCGCTGGGCGCTGGCGCAGGCCGGCGAGGACGGCGCGGCCCTGCTCGCGGAGGGCCTGCGGGCACCCGCGGCCGAGGTGCGCGAACGGGCCGTCCGCTGCCTCGCCGAGCTGCCGGACGGTACGGCGACCGCGCTGCTGCGGGACGCCCTCGGCAGCCCCGACGCCGTGGTCCGCGGGTACGCGGCCCTGGCGCTCGGGGCCCGGGGCGTGGCGGAGGCCGTGCCGACGCTCATCGGCATGGTCGTCGAGGCAGTGAACGACGCCGACGCGGCCGACGCGCTGGGCGCGCTGGCGGGCGACCCGGCGCTGGCGGAGCGGATCGCCACCGGTCTGGTCGACCGCCTCGCCCACGACGCCGTCGGACCGGACGCCCGCCGGCGGCTGACCCAGGCGCTCGCGGAGGTCCCGGGGAGCACGACGTCCCGCGCCCTGGAGGAGCTGTCGCGGGACGAGGACCGTGCGGTCTCGCTCACCGCGACGTACATTCTCAAGCTGCGCGACGACACGCGGTAGTCCGTACCGCGGCCGGGGTGGGTTCCAGAGGGGCGGGTTCGATCGTGGTGGGGGTGGCGTGACAGGGGCCGGGCGGTTCCGTCGGCAGCGGCGGTTGTTCCTCTCGGTGGCGATCGACACGTTCGGCTCCGGCGTCTTCCTGCCGCTGTCGCTGCTGTACTTCGTCACCGTCCAGCACTTCCCGGCGGCCGCCGCGGGCACGGCCGTGACGGTCGGCTCGCTCGCGTCCTTCGCCGTCGTGCCGCTCTGCGGACGGCTCGTCCAGGCCCTCGGGCCCAAGTCCTGCCTGCTCGTCAGCAACGTCCTGACCGCGCTCGGGTACGGCCTGTTCTTCGCGGCGGACGAGCTGCCCGCCGTGGCGGCCGTCACCTTCCTGGTGACCGCCGCCGACCGGCTCTACGGCGCCGCCTGGCCGACGCTGGTCGCGCGGTTCGCGAAGCCGGCCGAGCTCACCGAGTGGTTCTCCGCGGTCACCGTGCTCAAGACCACCTCGCTGGGGGTCGGCACGCTGGGGGCGACCGCCCTGATGGCGCTCGCCGGCGGGCACGGCCTGCAGGCCGCGCTCGCCCTGAACAGCGCCAGCTCCCTGCTCGCCGCCGTCCTCCTGCTGGGGGTCGCCGTGCCGGCCGCCGAGCGGCCCGGGCCCAGGGCGGCGAGGTCCAACGCCCGGGCGGCACTCGCGGACCGGCCCTTCCTGTCGCTGGTGGCATCCCAGACACTGCTGTCGGCGGCCTGGCTGATCCCGACGGTCGCCTTCCCCGTCTACCTGGTCGAGACGCTCCACCAGGCCGCCTACTGGCCGACCGTCGTGGTCGCCGTCCGCTACGCCACCGCCACCACCCTGCAGATGCGGATCAGCCGACGGCTGTCCGGCTGGACCAGGTCACGGGTGCTGGGCCTGTCGATCGGCGCGGCGGCCTGCGCCATCGCCCTGACCGCGACCGTCTCCAGCGCCCCGCACGCCCTCCAGGGGCCGCTCGCCGTCCTCGTGGCCGTGGTGCTGGCGCTGGCCGAGCTGGCCTCGAAGCCGACCGCGGCCGCGGCGGCGGTCGGCTTGGCGCCCAAGGGCGACGAAGGCCCGTACATGTCCGTGTTCCAGCTGACCTGGACGGTGTCCTACGCGGTCGGCCCGGCCGTCATCGGCGTGGGCCTGCAGAACCCCCCGCTGCTCTGGGCCGCCCTGGCGCTCTGCGTGGCGGCCAGCGCACTCGCCCACCGCCTCCGAACGCCCCTGCGGCGCCCGCCGGTCGAGGCCGCCGCCGGTCAACTGCCGCACGGCGCGCCGGAACTGCGAGAGCAGGCCGAGGTGCCATAGCCGTCGCCCCGGCGGCATCACCGTCACCCCCGACCCACAGCCGCCTTGCGGCCGGAAGCCGGTCCCGCTCCGCCCGACTCGCCCCGGTCAACTGCCGCACGGCGTGCCGGAACTGCGGGAGACCGAGGTTCCGTAACCGCCGCCCCGGCGGCACCACCAACACCCCCGACCGACAACCGACTTGCGGCCGGAAGCCGGTCCCGCTCCGCCCGACTCCCGCCGGTCAGCGCCGGATCGGCGGCTGCTCGGTGGGCCCGTAGGCGCGCAGCTGGTACGGGAGCGCGGCCGGGCGGCGCCACTGGAGGTCGAGGCCGCAGGCGCCGAGGACGGCGCCGAAGGCGTGCCGCATCGCGTCCTGGACGGCGGTCCGGGCGCGGGCGGCCCGCTCGGCAGCGGGGGTGTCGCCCTCGGCCGCGGCGGCCAGGCGCCGGGAGGGGTTCCAGCGGAGGTCGGCGACGCCGGTGGTGTCGTCGCCGTCGTCGACGGGCCGGCACGGCGTGAGGGCGATGCCGGGCGCGTCCGGGTGGTCGGCGACCGGCAGCCCGGCCAGCGCGGCGGCGCGGCGCACCGCGTGGACGACGTCCGCGCCGATGCCGAGGTCCTGCGGGCCGGCCCCGGTCGGCGCGGGCACGGAGGCGTCCTGGCCGGTGGCCGGGGCGGGGCCGCCGGCCCGGCCGACCCTGGTCTCCCCGCCGAGCCGGCCGGCCACGACCTCGACGCCGAAGGCCGGCAGGAACTCCGCCAGCGCGTTCCGCATGGTGCTGTCGACGATCCGCCGGGCGGCGGCGGCCGGCTGCTCGGGCTGCTCCATGGCCGCGGCGGCCGCCAGCCGGGGCCCGGGCTCCCAGTGCAGGGCGATCAGGCCTCCGCAGTCGTCGGAGTCGTCGTACGGCCGGGCCGGGCGCAGCTGGACACCGGGCCCGTGTCCGCCGTACCCGACGGGCAGGCCGGCCAGGAGGAGCGCCTCGGTGACGCGGTCGGCGAGCAGCGGGTCGATCCGGGGCTCGCCGGGCGGCCGCTCCGTGCCCGTGTCCCGCCGTACGGCAGCCGTGTCCACACCGTCCTCCTCCGGGTCCCGGGCGGCGGCCGACCGCCTGCGCCCCGAGCGTACGGCGTCCCCGCACGCCCCGTCGGCGAATCCCGAAACCGGCCGCCCCCACCCTCCACCTACCGGACCGGGTCCGGCGGCGACCCGCCGGGAAGGAGCCCCGAACGGGCCGGGACCGGACCGAACTGCCGCCGACCGCCCGGGCGTTGCTTGCCGTGGCCGCCCGGCCCGGACCGGGGGCGGGCGAGACCGGGCGGCGGGGATGATCATCCGGGCGTAGGCTCTCGGCTGATCGCAGGGGCAGGAGAGGGAGACATGGGCCAGAAGATCATCCGGTTCTCGGACCTGACCGGCAAGCACGCGGAGAGCGACCGGGACCTGGTGCGGATCGTGGTGCTCCAGCACCCCGACCTGACGGACGGCCCGGTCGAGATCGACGCGCTCGCCGGGGAGTTGGGCGGGGTGCGGGAGCTGGCGCTCGACCTGGTCACCGTCGAACTGCACCACCCGGACCGCGCGGAGCCGCAGACGGTGGTGATGGAGGCCGGGACGTTCGACCGGCTGGCCTCGGCCGCGCCGATGGCCGAGGTGCTGCGTGGCGCCAGGCCTGCCGCCCGGGCCGCCGGCCACGGGGCGGCGGCCGCCACCCACCGGGAGCGGGTCGACTACGCCAGCCTGGAGCACGCCGGGCGGCCGCACAAGGGCCGCACCACCGACGCCGAGAAGCAGACCGTCCAGCGGCACCTGGACGAGATCAACGAGCGGCTCGCCGCCGAGGGCGTCCGCACGATCGACCTGGAGAACGTCGACCACGTCACCCGGTACGGCCTGGACACCCTGGCCCTGGAGACCGGGGTGATGCACGGCTGAGCGGCCGCTCCACCCGGGCCGCGGCGCCGCCCCGTCCGGGGGCGGCGCCCGGCGCTCCTAGTCCAGCTGGGACAGCGCGTCGGAGACCAGCTTGGTGGCGAAGTCCTCGCCCTGGCCGGAGATCCGGTTGATGTACTCCGCGAGCAGCACCGCCGTGGCCTCCAGGGGGTTCATCTCCTCCTTCGTCCACGGCCCGTACTGGGCGCGCCACAGGTTGGGGCTCAGCCCGGTGCCGGCGGCGACGAGCAGGCCCGCCATCATGGGGACCACCTCGGGACGGAAGGTCCTCGGCATCATCCGCATGGTGGCCACCAGGCTGGGGACGGCGTGCTCGATCACGTCCTCCTCCTGCTGCTCGAAGGCCGAGCGCAGCCAGTTCATGTAGATGTAGACGAGCGTGCAGGCGCCGTCCACCAGCGCCTCGGCCTCCTCGGGGCCGAAGGACGCGGTGAGCTGGTCGACCATCCGCTGGTGCTCGGGGTCCGTCCCGGACTTGCCGTCGTAGACGGACTTGAGCCGGGAGTCGATCACCATGAGCGCTGCGCTCACATCGCCGACGGGAGCGTGTTGGGGGTCGCAGGACGACACGGGACTCCTCCTTGAGCGGCCACGGCCTGGACGGCCGGTCCGTTCGTAGGGTAGGCGACCGGTCGGACGGGGCCGGACGGATCCGTCCGGGAGCACCCCGCGGCGGCGGGTACGGCGGTGCCGCCCCGGGCCGGCCGGGGCGGCACGGTGGCGGTGGGACGGGCCCTGTCCCCCGCTCCCGTCATCCGGCAACGGCGCCTCACACGTCAGGGCGAGGTACCGGCAGCCGAGTTGACGACCGCGGCGCGCGGGCGCGCCTCCCGTCAGCCGGTCTCGGTACGCCCTTCCAGCCGGGTGCCCGTGCGGAGGGTGATCGACATCAGGTCGCTGGGGGCGTCGAGCTCCAGCCGGTGCCAGCGGCCCCGGGGGACGATCACCGCGCTGCCGGGCGCCAGGCGCACCATGGACTCCGGCTCGCCGGGCTCGGCCGGGCGGAGGTGGAGCCGGACGCCGCCGGCCAGGCAGCAGACCGCCTCCTCGGCCTCGGGGTGCATCTCCCAGTGGTCGGCGTGGACGTCGGCGTCGCTCTCCACGTGGAAGGTCGCGATCTGCCAGGCCCCGGCGTCGCCGCCGGTCATCCGGCGCTCGGTGGCCCGGAGGTCGCCGTCGGGGTGGATGTGCAGGGCCGAGGCGAACAGGTCCACCACCGCGATCGGAGCGGTCGTCATGAGCGGGTTCCTTCCAGTCGGTTGGCGGGGGCGAGCGGGTGGGGCGCCTCCGGCCGCCGCCCGGGCAGCACGGCGATCGCCACCAGTGCGGCGAGGACGAAGAGCCCGGCGGTGACGGCCAGTCCGGTGGCGTAGCCGTCGTTGAGGGCGGCGGGGTCGGTGGCGCCGCCGGTGCGGTGGGCGGCGACGGTGGCCAGGGCGGCCAGGCCGACACAACCGCCGAGCTGGCGCGAGCTGTTGAGCAGGCCGGAGGCCGTACCGGCCTCGCGGGCGGCCACGCCGGTGGTCGCGGCGGCGGCGACCGGGGCCAGCACCAGTCCGGTGCCGATGCTGGTGACCAGGGACGGGCCGAGGACGTCGGTGAGGAAGCCGCCGTCGGGGCTGATCAGGGCGAACCAGGCCAGTCCGGCGGCGGCCAGCACGGCCCCGGGCACCAGGGCGACCCGGGGAGTGCGGACGGCGACGACGCGCGTGGCGAGGACGGTGCCCGCGACCAGCCCGGCCGAGAAGGGCAGGAAGGCGAGGCCGGTGGCGGCGGCGCCCAGGCCCAGCACCTGCTGGAGGTAGAGGGAGACGAAGTAGAAGGCCGTGAACTGCCCGGCCGCGGCCAGGAACACCAGGACGTTGGCACCGGCCACCCAGCGGCTGCGCAGCAGGCCGAGCCGGAGCAGCGGTGCCGCGGTCCTGGTCTCGGTGACGGCGAAGGCGGCCAGCAGCGCGACCGCGGCGGCGAGCGTGCCGAGGGTGGCCGGGGAGCCCCAGCCCCGGACGTCGGTGCGGACCACGCCGAACACCAGCAGCCCGATCCCGGCGGTCGCGAGGACGGCGCCGAGCACGTCCGGCCGCGCCCGCCGTACGAACCGGGCGTCAGGCGCCCCGGGCACCCTGGCGGGGTCGCCCGCGGGCAGCAGTGCGAGCGCCGTCGCCACGACGGGCAGGCTGACCAGCATGACCCAGCGCCAGCTCGCGTACTCGGTCAGCAGTCCGCCGGCCAGGACGCCCAGCGCGCCGCCGGCGGCGTTGGCCGCGCTCCACACGCCGAGCGCGCGCACCCGCCGGGGGCCTTCGGCGAACGTGGTGGTGAGCATCGCGAGCGCGGCCGGGGCCGCCGCCGCGGCGCCCACGCCCTGTCCGGCGCGGGCGGCGACCAGCTGCCAGGGCTCCTGGGCCAGTCCGCCCGCCAGTGAGCAGAGTCCGAAGACGGCCAGGCCCAGCAGGAGCAGCCGCCGTCGGCCGTACAGGTCGCAGGCGCGGCCGCCCAGCAGCAGGAGCCCGCCGAAGGTGAGCGCGTAGACGTGCACGACCCAGGAGAGGTCGAGCGGCGCGAAGCCCAGGTCGGCCCGGATCGCGGGCAGGGCGACGTTGACCACGGACATGTCCAGGGCGAAGACGAACTGTGCGACGGTCACGGCCGCCAGCACCAGGCCGGGGCGTGGCCCCGGTAAGTTTCTGTACATGTATAGAAAGTAGCCCCGGACGATCCCCGCTGTCGAGTCCCGGGTGATGATGGGGGCATGCAGCAGCCCTCCGCCCCGCAGCCCGCCGCACCGCAGCCCGCCGCACCGCGCAAGGCCACCGGCCGGCCTCCCCGCATCTCCCGGGAGGAGGTCGTCACCGCGGCCCGCCGGATCGTGGACGAGGAGGGCGTCGAGCGGCTGACCATGCGCCGGCTGGCCACCGAGGTCGGCAGCACGCCGATGGCGCTCTACCACCACGTCCGCGACAAGGAGGAGTTGCTCGTCCTGCTGCTGGACGACTACGCGGAGCGGACGCTGCGGCCGACCGACCTCCCGGCCGAGCCGCGCGAACGGGTCGTCGCCGCGGCGGCCGCCATCCACGGGGCGCTCGCCGCCTGCCCGTGGATCGTCGAGGTGCTGACCGGGGACAGCCTGTTGTCCGCCCACGCCCTGTGGTTCGTCGAGCAGATCGTCGACGGCCTGGTCGGCTGCGGCCTGTCGCCGGAACGGGCCGTCCAGGGCTACCGCGCCATCTGGTACTACACCGCCGGCGAGATCATGGTCCGCGCGACGGCGGCCCGCCGCCGGGCGGCCGACGACGGCCCGACCCACCGTCAGCAGGTCTTCGCCGGGCTCGACCCGGAGCGGCTCCCCCGCCTGGCCGGGCTCGCCGACCGCTGGGCGCCGCTCACCGCCCAGGACACCTACCGGGACGGCCTCGACGCCCTGGTCGACGGCCTGCTCGCGGCCCGCTGAGCGGGCGGGGCGGTCGGCGACACACCAGCCGACGCCCCGCCGACTCCCAAGAACTCGGAAGCAGTCGGCCTCAGCCGTTGCCGAAGAAGCCGAGCGCCCCCACCGCACAGAGCCCGCCGGCCCCCATGAAGACCGGCGTCAGCACCTTGAGCTCCACCCAGCTGCCGGCCCGGAACCGCATGCCCTTCGGCGGCCCGATCGGGTACCAGCGCCGGCGGCCGATCGGTATCGGCCACAGCACCGGGCAGCCCGAGACGGTCAGCGCGTCGCCCAGGCAGTGCACCAGCGCGCCGAGCGCGATCGGCAGCCCGATCCAGAGGTACTGCTGCCCGGGCGCCTCGAACAGCCACTGCGAGCCGTTGCCCGGCTTGTCGAGGACCTCCGCGATCATCCATGCGCCGGCCGCCCCCAGCAGCCACACCAGGACGTCGCTGGAGACCCGGGCGTGCCGCCACAGCAGGCCCTCGATCGCCAGCACCATGTGCACGAACAGCACCGCCAGCACACCCCAGCGGCCGCCGTACCCGGCCACCGCCGCGGCACCCGCCCCGCACAGCACGGCCCAGGGCCAGGTGTGCGTCAGCGTCCGGTGGCCGCCCGAGCGCCGCGGATCGCCCTTGCCCCGGGTGGCCTTGTACACCGCGTACGAGAGGTTGTCGATCACCTCGCAGAGCACCCGGGACACCGGCCCGAACGCCCTGGATATCGTCGCCGCCTTGTGGTCCAGGTCCGGCGCCAGCGCCGCCCCCGCACAGATCAGCGCCCCCGCGAGCAGGACCGGCCAAGGCATCGGCTCCCCCATCCCGGCCGCCACCGCGCCCACCCCCAGCCACGCGGTCGCACCCGACAGCGAATGCGCCGGTCCCATCATGTCCGTACACCACCGATCGTCATCAGCTCCGTCCTCACCCTGAGGACCTGACAACACGGCAGCCTATCCGTCCAAGATCACCGGCCGAACGCCTCGCGCCCACCCCACCGCGGCACCCGGTTCCGCGTCACCCTCGCCCCGGCGTCGAATCCACCCCCACCCCAACCGGCCGTCTCCTCCCCCACCTGTCCGGCTGTCGACTCCCCCGCCCCCGCCGGGCGACGGCCGCCGCACACCCCGACGGCGGCCGCCCCTCCACCCGGGCCGGGTGCCCCTTCCCGCCGGTCAGGCCAGGGCCTTCTCCAACGCGGCGAGGTAGCTGCGCATCATGTGGTCGCGCAGGCCCTCGCCATCGGGCGAGAACGCCGCGGCGCCCAGCCCCTTGGCCCGGTCGGTCAGGGCGGAGACCAGCCCCGTCTTCTCCTTGACGCGGCCCGCGGAGTCGATGTGGCGCAGCGCCTCGACGTGGGTGAAGGCGGGCGCCGGGGGCAGCTCGGGCACGATGTCGTTGCCGTGGACGAACCGGTAGGTGCGCCCCTTCAGGCCCTTGTCGTACGCGGCGGCCAGCAGCCGGTCGCAGGTCCGGGGCTGGCCGAAGGTGTAGACGCCGTCGGCCGCCATTCTCGGGTCCTCCAGGTCGAGCCGGGCGGCGACGAGCATGGCGAGCGCGCCGCCGAGGCTGTGGCCGGTGAACCAGACGCTCTGGTCCTCGGTGCGCAGGTCGGCGATGGCCTTGGCGACGTCGGGGAAGATCGATTCGAGCGCCTCGGCGAAGCCGTAGTGCACGTAGCCCGTCCGGGCGGGGCCCGGCCAGGGCGGGGTGGTGGAGTCGGTGAGCCAGTCGCGGATCTGCACGGGTTCGGTGCCGCGGAACGCCGTGACGATCATGCGGTCGCTCGCCATGGTGTACGCCTGGGTGTCCTGCAGCGGGAACGGCGGGGTGAACCGGGTCTGGTGGTGGCGCACGGTGTCGAAGCCCCAGTCGTGGGCCTGCTCGTCGATGGTGGCCTCGTCCTTGTACGCGAGGTCGGCGGCCTTGGCCAGCCAGTAGGCGTGCTGGAGGCTGTAGCCGGTGACGTTCTGGTCGAAGGTGGTGGGTACGGCCACGGGGGGAAGCTCCTGTCAGGTCGACGGTCGGAACGGCGGCGGTCTGCTCCAGGGCCCGGCCGACCCCACCCGATGAGGGATCACCGTGCCACCCTGGTGACCAGCAGTGACGCTACCTCCCACCCGACCCCCCAGCGACCGGGCCACCGCCTTTCACCCGGCCCCCGCCCTCCCGTCGCCGCCGACGCCGGCGGGACCGCCGATCAGGCGTCCGCGATGGCCGCCTTCGCCGCGCTGAGCATCCGTCCGGGGATGACGACGAGCCGCTCGCCGGGGCCCAGGGCGACGCCTTCCGGGAGCCGGCCTCGGTAGTCCTCCGTCAGGTGCCGGGTGTCCGACCGCCGGGACACAATGGTGAGCCCCGACGCGAAGGAGGACGCCGTGAGCGACAGGATCCCGCCTGACCGGCAGGGCCGGTGGCGCGGCCAGCGGGGCCTCGGCTCGCGCGGGCCCACCAGGGTGCCGACGCATCCGGCGGTCCCGATGCCGGAGGAGGGGGCCGCGGTGAGTGGGGAGCCCGGGCCGGAGCCTTCGGGGGACGGGGACGGGGACGGGGACGGGGGCGCCGGGTTCGACGGGCCGGCCCCGGCGCCGGCGGACGCCCCGGAGGGCGATCGTTGACCGGTCCGTTCAGAGGCTGGAGAGCAGCTGCGGGGAGAGGGTCTTGAGCATCGTGTTGCTCCAGCGCATCTGGCGCAGCGTCTGGGGGTGGCAGGCGGTGGCGAGGGAGAGCAGGGTGTCGTCGCCGGTGGCCTGCGCCACCTGGGCGAGCATCTCCCAGTGGAGGGAGTTCGCGGTCGCGGCGAGGTGGAGGTCCCGCAGGTCGTGGAGCAGGCGCAGGCCGGATTCGGAGTGAGGCCCGGGCACGTCGGGCGGCCCGGGCACGTCGGACACGTCGGACGGCCCAGGAGCGCCGGGCGGCCCCGGCAGGTCGAGCCCGTGGTCGCGGGCCGCGTCGGCGATCCGGCGGGCGTGCTCGCGGGACCACCGGGCGAGGTCCGTGGCGACGTGGTGGACCTCGTGTTCCGCGCGGTGGCGTTCCGCCGCCGCGAGGAGGGCCCGTTCCAGCCGGCGCTCCCCGTCGTGCAGGGCGCGGAGGGTGTCCGTGGTGCCGCTCACGATCCGTCTCCTTCCGGCGCGTCGGCGCGCTGGGCGGCGACCGCCTCCGGCCCGCCGGTGGTGGGCGGTACGGACGCGCCGTCGGCCGGGGCCGAGGCCGTGGTGGTGGGCGCCGGGGCGCGGTGCCCGTCGGCGCGGGCGACCAGGGCGATCCGGGCGGCGGCGGTCTTGAACAGCGGCTGCTTGGAGACCGGGTCCCAGTCGGTGATCGTGGTCTCGTTCGCGGCCCGCCCGCCGTCCGCGCCCGGCCGGTCCCCCTGCGGGGACGATCCGTCCGTCGGCGACGGCGACGTCCATCGCGTCCCCGTTGGAGTGCAGCAGCGACGCCGTGGGCACCCACCGGTCGACCTCGTCGGCATCGACACCGGGTTCCAGGTAGGCGTCCACCCGCACCGGCCACGGCCCGCCGGGGCCGTAGGGGGTGCGGTCGCCCCACGGTTCGGCGATCCGGTCCACTCGTTCACGCACGTCGCACCTCCCGGTTCGATCGGACGGGCCCCGCGCCGGGCGCCTCAGTGCGGTCCGCCCGGCGTCAGGAAGTCCCGCACCCGCTCCCCGACCGAGCGCTCGGGCGGCGGGAGCCGGTCCGCCGGCCGGTCGGTCGGCGGCAGGTGGCGGGGCCGTCCGGTCGAGGACTCCTTGGTCTCCCGGGCCCGGACCGCCAGGGCGTGCAGCTCGGCCTCGGTGGCCACGGCGCGTACGGCCGGGAAGAGCCGGGCCTCCTCGTCGCCGGCGTGACGGGTGACCTCCTCGGCCAGCCGGGCCACCAGGCGGTCGAACCGGGGCGAGGTCACATGGGTCGGGCGGAGTTCGCCGAGCAGCTCCTCCACCCCGCGGTGGTCGGCGAGTTCACGTTCCACCACGGCCGGCCCGTCGGCCAGCCGGTCGCGGGCGAGCGGGTAGAGGTGCTCCTCCTCGGCCCGGGTGTGCCGGACCAGCTGGTCCGTCAGCAGGTCGACCAGTTCCTTGCGCTCCCCGTCCCCGTGGGGGATGCCGCTGAGTCGGCTGAAGCGGACCAGGACCGACCGGTGGTCGGCGGTGAGCTGCTCCAACAGGTCTTCGTCGTACGGCACGGGTGGTGTCCTTCCTGCGTGCGGGCGGGCGGCCCTCCCGGCGCGTCGGCGATGCGGTGGTACCGGTCGCCCTCCTCCTGCCCCTCGGCGGGATTCCCCGCCGCTCCGGGCGTGTCCCCCCGGCTCCTCCGGCCAAACTCCGCTCCGGCGGCGACGCGTGGGTGCAGCCGCCCCCCTGGCGTTCTCGGTTTCCCACCACCGCGGCCGGGCAACCGCCGGACATGGACCACTCACGCGCACCCGTCCTCGAAGCACTCGCCGACTACCACGAGAAGGGCCGGCTGGGGTACACGCCGCCCGGCCACCGGCAGGGCCGGGGCGCCGACCCACGGGTCGTGGCCCTCCTCGGGGACGCCCTGTTCCGCGCCGACGTGCTCGCCACCGGCGGGCTGGACGACCGCCGCTCGACCGGCCGGGTGCTCCAACAGGCCGAGGAGCTGATGGCCGACGCCGTCCACGCGGACCTCACCTACTTCACCACCTGCGGCAGTTCGCTCTCGGTCAAGGCCGCGATGCTCGCGGTGGCCGCGCCCGGCGAGAAGTTGCTGATCGGCCGTGACGTGCACAAGTCGGTCGCCTCCGGCCTCCTCCTGTCCGGCGTGCGCCCGGTATGGGTGGACCCGGAGTGGGATCCCCAGCTGCACTTCGCCCACCCGCCGTCGGCCAGGGCGTTCGCCAAGGCCCTCGCCGACCACCCGGACGCGGCCGGCGCCCTGGTCACCAGCCCGACGCCGTACGGCGGCTGCGCGGACCTGGCCGGCATCGTACGGGTCTGCCACGAACGCGACCTGCCGGTCGTCGTGGACGAGGCCTGGGGCGCCCACCTGCCCTTCCACCCCGGGCTGCCGGCCTGGGCGATGGACGTGGGCGCGGACCTGTGCGTCACCTCGGTGCACAAGATGGGCTCGGGGCTCGAACAGAGCTCGGTCTACCACCTGCGCGGCGACCGCGTCGATCCCGCGAAGCTGAAGGCCCGGGCCGACCTGCTCGGCACCACCAGCCCCTCCGTCCTGATGTACGCGGCGCTGGACGGCTGGCGCCGCCAGATGGTCCAGCACGGCCGCGGGCTGTTCGACCAGGCCCTGCGGACGGCCGAGACCGCCCGGCAGTGGATCCCGCTGGTGCCCGGGCTGCGGCTGTACGGGCGCGAGGAGTTCTGCGCGCCGCACCGGGCCGCCGACTTCGACCCGCTCCAGCTCGTGGTGGACCTGGCCGCGCTGGGCACCGACGGCTACCAGGCGGCCGACTGGCTGCGCGCCCACCGGCGGATCGACCTCCACCTCGCCGACCACCGCCGGATCAGCGCCCAGCTCAGCCACGCCGACGGCCCCGACACCGTGGACGCCCTGGTGGCCGCGCTGCGGGACCTCGTCGACCACGTCGACGAACTCCGGCCCGCGGCCCACATCGACGTGCCGGACCCGTCCGGCCTGCGGCTGGAACAGGCGCTGACCCCGCGCGAGGCCTTCTTCGGGCCGACCGAGGCGGTGCCCGCGGCCCGGGCGGTCGGACGGATCGCCGCCGAGGTGCTGACCCCCTACCCGCCCGGCATCCCGGCCGCCCTGCCCGGCGAACGGCTGAACCGCGAGGTCGTGGACTACCTGCGCTCCGGGACCGCCGCCGGGATGGTCGTCCCGGACGCCGCCGACGACTCCCTGGCCACCCTGCGCGTGGTGGCCGACTGAGCGGCGCCCGTGCGGCCGCCCGCGGACGGTTCCGGGCACACCGCGCGACCCCGGCCGGATCGGCGGCCGGGGTCGCGCGGACATGCGGCTGACGGACGTACGAAGCGTCCAGCAGGCGGCCGGTCCACCGACCGGACGACCGGCGGCAGACTCAACCCGGACTGATCCGCCCCCTCCAGCCGCCCTCCTCCCGGCCGCGGTCCTCGATGAACTCCTTGAACCGCTTCAGGTCCCCCTTCACCCGGCGGTCGACCACGCCCGTGACATCGGCGGCCCGCTCCGCCATGCCCTCGGGCCGGAAGTCGATGGCCATCGCGACCCGGGTGTGGCCCTCGTCGAGCCGTCGGAAGGTCACCACGCCCTTCTGGTCCACGTCGCCGTCCACGGTCCGCCAGGCGATCCGCTCGTCGGGCTCCTGGTCGACGATCTCGGTGTCGAACTCACGGGTGACACCGCCGATGCTGGTCCGCCAGTGGTTGTGGCGGTCGTCCAGCTGGGTCACCGAGTCGACGCCCTCCATGAAGCGCGGGAACTCCTCGAACTGCGTCCACTGGTTGTAGGCGGTGTGCAGGGGGACCGCCACGTCCACGGACTCCTTCACCATGCTCATCCCGGCCTCCTCGTACGGTGCGGCCGGGGCCGTCCCGGCCGCCCCCGCGCCTGCCCGGCCGACACCGGCGCAACCATCCCCGCCGGTCCGGCCTGCCAACCCGGTCCGGCCTTCCCGCCTGGTCCGGCGCCGGCCTGAGTACCGGACCGGGCACCCGCTACGGGCCGCTCCGCTCGCCGGGCCCGGACCGTGCCCGGTCGCCGTCGGCCAGGTGCCGGGCCACCGTGTCGAGGTCCGTGCCCAGCCGCTGCGCGGCCCCGACCAGCAGGCCCAGCGCGGTGTGCGGGGTGACCTCGAACCGCTCCGCGGTGAGGCCGATGGCCAGGCCGGTGGCGTGCCGGCGGTCCAGCAGGTCGGCCACCGCCCTGGACAGCGCGTAGCGGTCGAGGGCGGCCGACGCCTGGAGGGCGAGCACCTCGACCAGCCCGAGCGCCGGGGTGCCGGGCTCGTCCGGCGTGCGCAGGTAGGCGCTGAACACGGTGCAGCCGTGCGGGTGGGTGCGCAGGTGGGCGCCGGCCACCGCCCGTACGCCGCAGCGCCGGGCCCGGTCGGCGAACCGGCCGGTCCGGCCCGGGTCCAGCCGGACCACGACCTGCCCCTCGCCCTGACGGCGGAGCCGGGGCAGCGGGCCCGCTTCCGACCCGCGCTGGGCGCGTTCCAGGGCCAGCAGGTACGACGGGGCCGCCGCGAAGGTCTCGACCGAGCCGTCGTCGTGCCAGGTGCTCACGGCGGCGCCCACGCAGTCCGGGACGGTGACCCGGGTCAGCTGCACCACGTCGTTCAGGGTCGGCAGGGGCGCGGGCCGCAGCCGCTCGCGGGCCGCGAGTTCGCCGAGTTCGGCCAGCAGCGCCGCGCGGGTATCCGTCGCCGGCGCCCCGGCCGCCGTCCCGCCCACGTCGGCCGCCCCCTGGCGGCTCAGCAGCAGGCGGGCCCGGGCGACCGCGCGGACCGCGTCGGCCTCCCCGGTGTAGATGCCGATCGTGTAGCAGACGTCGCGCAGCCGTTGCCCGGCCTCCGGCGAGCTCGACGGGGACAGGGCCTCGTACTCCGCGACCAGTCGGCCGAGGGCAGCGACATCCACCATGGGCATGAGCACCTCCGTGTGTTTACGGAAAGTATGCGCCGATCACGCAGCGAAACCGCGCCGTCGGCTTCCCCGCGCTCTACACTTCGCCCCGGCGCCCGGCGCCCCCTCGCTCAGCTCGCCCGGTGGTCAGCCCGCCGGCGATCCGTCCCGCACCTCAACCCCGCCGTCCGCCGACGACCGGATCACCGGTCCTCCTCCGTGAACCGCAGCCGCCGCTCCACCACGTCGTGGGCGACCTCGTCGATCTCCCGGCCGTGGGCGAAGGCGTGGGCCCGCAGCCGGTCCAGCGCCTCCCCGGCGGGCACCCCGAGCTGCACCATGATCATGCCGATCACCTGGTCCACCTCGACGCCGTCGAGCGCCGACCCCTCCGGCCACGGCTGCTCCGGCAGCCCGCCGGAGCAGCCGTGGCCGGAGGGCGCCAGGAAGGAGCCCACGATCGCGAGGGCCACGGCGGTCGCGGCGACCTGGATGTCGGCGGCCTCCGCGAGCTCCGGGACACCCGGTCGCGCGCCGTACAGGCTGAGCACGCCGATCCCGGACGATCCGAGGTGGAGCGGGGAGGCGTAGGCGCTGCGCAGCGCGGGCCCGGGCGGGGCTGCCGAGGAGGCCAGGTCGACGGCCAGGACCGGCCAGCGCACCTCCTCGGGCGACAGCAGGTCGGCGACCGCGACCGGCCCGCGGGTGCGGAAGGCGTCCACGCCCGGGCCCTCGCCGAGGCCGAACTGCCGCTCCTCGATCCGCCGGGCCCGGTCGTCGCTGGCCCAGACCCCGGCCCGGTGCCCGGGGTCGGCCATCAGGGTGATCGCGGCGGCGTCGGCGGGCAGCGCCGCCACGCAGGCCGCGCAGAGCCGCTCGGGCAGGGAGGGCCGGCCCGGGCCGTTGACGGCCTCGGCCACGATCCGCGCGATGCGCGTCAGATCGGCCATCTCCGCGCCTCGCCCTTCTTCCGTCCTGCCGCCGTCGCCCGGTGGTCGACCGGCCGGGCCGCAGCGTGATCCTCGCGGTCCGGGCCCGCACGGCGGGCGGACGGCGGATCGGCTCCGCACGAACGGCGGTTCGGCGTGCCCCACTCCGTACCGCACCCGGCCGTGTGAGGCCGCCCCGGCCGCGGTCACGCCGGGTCCCGCCGCGTCCAGCCGCCGGCACCCGGCCGCCGCCCCGCGGACGGCCACCGACGCGCGCCTACCCGGCCCGGTCCACGACACACCCCGGCACCCGGGTTTACGGGGCCGGTGCCCGGTTAGCCGCCCGGGTATGGACACCACATCGCTGCACACCCAACGGTGGTCCCGCCGGCTGCGCCGGGCGCTGGACGCACCGGCGCGCTGGGACGTCCTCGACGCCCCGGCCCGGCCGCTCGCCGAAGCGGTCGAGGCCCTCCCGCTCGGACCGTACCGCGACGCCCTGCACGGCGTGTGGCTCGGCCACCCGCTCCACCCGGCGCTGATCCACCTGCCGCTCGGCTGCTGGATGTCCGCCGGAGTGCTGGACTACCTCCCCGGCGGGCGCCGGTCCGCCGACGCCCTGGTGGCGGTCGGCCTGCTGGCCGCCGGGCCCACCGCGCTCACCGGCTGGGTGGACTGGGCCCGGCTCGACCCGCCGCGCCGGCGTACCGGCCTGGTGCACGCGCTGTCCAACACCACCGGCGTGCTGCTGTACGGCGGCTCGCTGCTGGCCCGCTGCCGGGGGCACCGGGCGCGCGGCCGGCTGCTCGGCCTGGCCGGGCTGACCGCCGTCTCGGTCGGTGCCGCGCTCGGCGGCCACCTGACCTACCGGCTGGCCGCCGGACCGGACCGGGCCGCCGCCGTGCCCCGGCTGGGGCCGACCGACTGGGTCGCCCTCGGCGCGGTGGAGGACTTCCCGCCCGGGAAGCCGGTCCGCGCGACGGCCGGTGAGCTGGCCGTGGTGGTGGTCCGCGAGGGCGAGGACTGCCACGTGCTGGCCGAGCGCTGCAGCCACCTGTCGGGGCCGCTGTCCGAGGGCGCCGTGGTGGACGGCTGCCTGCGCTGCCCGTGGCACGGCAGCGAGTTCCGGCTGCGGGACGGCGAGGTGGTGCACGGTCCGGCCACCGCGCCCCAGCCGGTGCTGGAGACCCGGGTGCTCTCCGGACACCTGGAGGTCCGACTGCCCGGATCGGCCTGACCCGCCGTCACCGCCCGGCCTACCCCCCAGGAGCAGCCATGACCGCACCCAGCCCCGTTCACCCGGGCCGCCCCCGCCCCTCCGTCCCCGCACGCCGGTACCGCGCGGGGACCGCGGCGGCGGCCGGGCCGCCGAAGTCCGGTGCCCGGCCGGCCGTCACCGCACCGGAAACGTGGTGACCGCCGTGCTGCTGCTCCGGCCGCCCGGGGTCTATCCGCCCCAGGGGGACACCGCGCTCCTGGCCGCCTGCGTGCGCCGGGAGCCGCTGGACGGCTCCAGCCGGGTGCTCGACCTCTGCACCGGGACGGGCGCCGTCGCGCTCGTGGCGGCCCGGGCGGGGGCGCGGGTCACCGCGGTGGACCTGTCCGCCCGCGCCGTCGCCACCGCCTGGCTCAACAGCCGCCTGCACCACCGGCGCGTCCGGGTGCGCCGGGGCGACCTGCTGGCCCCGGTGGCCGGCGGGAGCTACGACCTGATCACCGCGAACCCGCCGTACGTCCCGGTCCGCGCCGGGTCGGGCACCGCCGGCCGCGGCGCCGCCCTGGCCTGGGACGCCGGCCCGGACGGGCGGCTGGTCCTCGACCGGATCTGCCGGGAGGCGCCCGGTCTGCTCGCCCCCGGCGGCGTGCTGCTGGTGGTGCAGTCCGCGGTCGCGGACGTCCGCGCCACGCTCGTGCTGCTGCGCGCGGCCGGGTTGCGCGCGGAGGTGGCGGCGCACCGGCGGCAGGAGTTCGGTCCGGTGATGACCGCGCGGGCCGCCCTGTTCGAGCAGCGCGGGCTGATCCGGCCGGGCGAGCGCGCGGAGGAGCTGGTGGTGGTGCGCGGTGTCCTCGAACGTTGACCGGGCCGCGACCCGGGTGGTCGTCGTCCCGAACGGTCCGCTGCTGGTGGAGGGGCCGGTCGAGGTGGTCCTGCCGGACGGCACGGTGCGGGTCTCCGAGCGTCCGGTGGTGGCGCTGTGCGCCTGCCGCCGCAGCCGCACCTACCCGTTCTGCGACACCAGCCACCGGCGGCACAGCCGCCCGCCACGCGGTACGGACGGGGTCGTCGGGCCGGCGTGAGCGCGGCGAGCCGCGACCGGCGGCACGCTCACCGCTCCTCCCCGCGGCCGTCGGCGCAGCCGCGGAGCACCGCGGAGGCGGCCGCCAGCGCCAGGGCCCAGCAGCCCGTGAGGCCCCACCGGAACGGGGCCGCCGACACCCCGAGGCCGGCGGCCAGCAGGCCCAGCGACAGCAGGGCGAGCCCGAGCACGGTCCGCGGCCGCAGTCCGCGCACCAGGTCCCAGGCGCGGCCGCGCAGACCGAGCCCGACGGTGCGCAGCAGCGGCTCCGGGGCCGGGTCGCGGCGCGGCCGACGTCCGGTTCCGCGCGCCCGCGCCCGCTCGTGTCCGACCATGCCGTCCGCCTCCTCGCCGTGCCGTCCCCCGTGGTCCGCCGCAGCGATTACCCCGGATGCGCGATCGCTAACGCCCGGGGCGCGGGCGCAGCCGGACGGCCAGCAGGCAGCCGTCCTCGTCGGCGTCGGGGCCGCCGAGCCGGGCGGCGAGGTGGTCCAGGCAGTCCGCCGGCGCGCGGCCGGCACACTCCTCGGCCGCGCGCAGCAGCCGGTCCGGGCGGGCGGTTGCGTCGTCCGGCCGGTTCAGCAGGCCGTCGGTCCAGAACAGCACGGTGTCCTCGGCGGGGCGCAGCGGTAGCACGGTGTCGGGGTAGCGGGTGTCCGGCTGGGCGCCGAGGGCGCTCCCGGTGGGGCCCTCGGCGAGGCCGGCGGTGGCGCCCCGGACCACGGCGGGCGGCGAGTGCCCGGCCGCGCTCCAGGTGAGGGTCGCCGACCCCGGGTCGAGCAGGCCGCACAGCACGCCGGCGGTCCGGCCGCCGCCCTGGTGGCAGAGCATCGTGTTGAGCCGTCCGAGCATCTCCCCCGGCCCCTGGCCGGTGTAGCAGAGGCCGTGCAGCGCGTACCGGAGTTCGGCCGTGCCGACGGCGGCGGTCAGGCCGTGGCCGCCGACCTCGCCGACGGCGAGCAGGATCCGGCCGTCGGCGAGCGCGGCCAGGTCGTACCAGTCGCCGCCGAGCCGGGGGCGGTCCCCGGCGGACAGGTGGCGGGCGGCGTGGTCGAGGACGGCGGGGTCGGGCTCGGGCGCCTGGGGCCCGGCCACCAGCGCGTTCTGCAGGGCCCGCACCGTACGGTGCTCGGCGCCGGCCCGGCGGCGCTGCTCGGCGAGCCGGGCCCGGGCGCCGGTCAGGGCCAGCTCGGTGCGGTGCCACCGGCTGACGTCCTGCAGGACTCCCCGGATCACCCGGGGGCGGCCGCTCTCCGGGTCCCCCGCCGCCTCCGCGGAGACCCGCACGGTGCGGGTGGCCTCGCCGGGCCGCTCGGCGTCGAACTGCAGGGCCGGCGTCCGCCGCCCGGCCAGCAGACGGCGCAGGAACAGCCGGGCCGCCGGGCGGTCGGCGGGGGGCACCCGGGCCACCAGTTCGGCCGGCCGGACCGGGTCGGTGCGGTCGGGGTCGAGGCCGAGCAGCCGCAGGGCCTCCCCGGACAGCTCCGGCGGCGCTCCGGGTGCCCACTCGAAGCTGCCCAGGCCGGCCAGCCGCTGCGCCCGGTGGAGCCGGGCCTCGCGCTCGGCACCGTGGTCGGGGTGCCAGGTGAGCAGTACGCCGTCCAGGAACGGTTCCGCCCGCAGGGCCAGCGTCCGGTCCGGCCCGGCGCCGGTGAAGTCCTCGGTCCGCCCCTCGTACCCGGTGCCGGTCGTCGCGGCCTGCAGGATCCGCGCGAAGTGCCCCGTCGCGACCAGTCCGGGGTGGAGTTCGCTCAGCCGCCGTCCGTCCGCCGCGCCGAGGCCGGCCGCGGCGTTGGCGTACCGGACCCGCAGGTCGGTGATCGCACCGCCGGGGACGGCCCCGCGCACGGCCGTGAGCACCAGGACGGGGTCGAACACGGCGTCCAGCACGGCGCGGAACCAGTGCTCGCCGCCGGGCACCGCCACCTCCGGCTCGTCCTCGCCCGTGCCGTTGAACCGCAGCAGGTGCCCCGCGACCAGCCCGGACAGCGCGTCCACGTACCGGGTCGCCGCGCGGGCCCGGGCGGCCGGTACGTCCCAGCCGAGGCTCATCGCCCCGATGACCCGCTCGCCGGAGCGCAGCGGCACGGCGCAGGCGCTGCGACCGGGGACGATCCGTCCGCTGCCCGGAGCGCGGCCGCCGCGGTGGCCGCGGTCGAACTCCCAGACCAGGCTGCCGCCGTGGGCGGCGGCCACCAGCGGCACGCCGGTCTCCGGCGGGACGCGCTGCCACTGGCTGACCCGCCGGGGCTCCACGCCGTGGCTGCCCACCAGGAGCAGCGCGCCGTCCGGCTCCAGGCGGCCCAGCACCACGGCGACGACGCCGACCGGGGCCAGGGCCACCTGGTGCAGCAGCCGGGCCAGTTCCACGGGCGTCTCCGCGCTGGCCAGGGCCGAGGCCGCCAGGTGGTAGCGCGCGGCGAGGCCGGGCACCGCGGCGGCCGGGGCCGCCGTGGGCGGCCCGGGGGCGGGGGCGGGCGCGGCGGCGGGGGCTGGTGCTGGGGCGGGAGCGGCGGCGGGAGCGAGCGGCTCCCGACGCGGCGAGGCGCCGGCGGCCGTGCGCCCGGGCTCCGCGTCGGGCTCCTCCACCGGCTCCTCCACCGGCTCCTTCGGGTCCGACAGCGGGGCGGCCAGGCCCACCAGTCCCGCGGCGATGTCCGCGAGCCGGCGGTTGGTGTCCTGCGAGAGCTGGACGAGGTGGTCGAACGCCTCCTCCGGCGTGCAGTCCAGCCGCTCGGCCAGCATGCCCTTGGCCTGTTCGATGACACCCCTGGTGCGCATGGCCCGCCGCAGGCCCTCGGCCTCGGTGCGCAGCCGGTCGACGGCCTCCCGCAGCACGGCCGCGTCGTCGGGCGGGGCGGGCTGCTCGGGGCTCCGGTCCTCACGCACGGGTCGCCGCCACGTCCGGGCGGCGGTGCCGCACCGCGCGGGCGCGGCGGTCCCCGCCGAGCGGGACCGCCGTCCACCCGCTGGCCGCCAGAAAGTCCTTCATCCGGGCCGTCCTCGATGCCGGGCCCGGCCGCCCCCACCCGGGCATCCCCCCTCCCAGGCTAGGGGGTGTCCGACCGTTCCCGCCGGGTACGCGACGCCGGGCCGCGCAGTGCGCGGCCCGGTGGATGGGGAGAAGGGTACGTCCCGGTGCCCGACGACCTGCCCGAACGGCCCTACCTGCTCAAGGCCGGCGCCGGGCGGAAGCAGGGTCGACCTGCAGTCCGCTCGGGCTCAGCCGGCCCCCTCGGACTCCTCGGCCCAGCCGGGGGCGTCCAGGTCCTCCAGCTCCTGGCGCAGCCAGGCCAGGGTGGCGCTGAGCAGCCGGGAGACGTGCATCTGGGACACGCCGATCCGCTCGGCGATCCGGGACTGCGTCAGGCCGTCCCAGAACCGCAGCTTGAGGACGGTCTGCTCGCGTTCGGGCAGCCGGGCCAGCAGCGGGCGGACGGCGATGCGGAAGTCGGTGAGTTCGATGCCGGGGTCGCAGCCGCCGAGGCGGTCGAGCAGGGCGCTGCCCGACTCGTCGGTGTCCTGGTCGCGCAGCGCGTCCAACGAGTTGGGGCGGTAGACCCGGCCCGCCGTCAGGCCTTCGGTGGCCTGCTCGACGGTGATGTGCAGGTCCTCGGCGATCTCCTCGGGCTGCGGCAGCCGGCCGAGTTCCTGCTCCAGGCGGTCCGAGCCGCGGGCGACGGACAGGTAGAGCTCCTGCATGCTGCGCGGCACCCGCACCGGCCACGAGGTGTCGCGGAAGAACCGCTTGATCTCACCGGTGATGGTCGGGATCGCGTAGGTGACGAACTCGACGCCGCGCTGCGGGTCGTAGCCGTCCACGGCCTTGATCAGCCCGATCGTGCCGACCTGCAGAATGTCGTCCAGGTCCTCGGCGCGGTGGCGGAAGCGGGCGGCGATGAAGCGCACCAGCGGCATGTTCAGCTCGATGATCGTGCCGCGGACGTAGCTGTACGCGTGGGTCTCCCGGGCCAGCCCGGAGAGCCGCTCGAACAGCGCGTCGCTCAGTTCGCGGGCCTCCGACTTCCCCATCCGGCGCAGTTCGGCGGCCGTCGGGCGCGGCGGCAGGTCGGACGGCGGCACGTCCGACGACACGAATTCCCGGTCGGTCGTTTCCAGGTGGGTGGACACTTGATCGCTCCTGGGCATGCGGGGCAACGCCCTGCGACGCGTGCGAACTCGCACCTCGTGCGTCGCGGACCTCTTCCCCCAGGACCTGTGCCCGGCTTCTTCAAGCGCGGTCCCGGTGGCACCGTCCACGGTGCGGGAGCAGCCGGGTCGGTCACGGCCGCTGCACCACTCGTTCTACCCCTGGATCCGGCTCCGAACACCCGTGCTGGTGTTTTTCCCGCGCCGTCGCCGATCATCGGCCGGACCGGCCGGGCGTCGAGCAGCCTCCGACCCGGCCGGTCAGGCCGGGCGCCCGAGGGGATCGGGCCACCCGGACGGCAGCGCGACCTCCAGCCACACCTGCTTGCCCCCGCCCTCGGGCGCGGAGCCCCAGGAGCGCGCGAGCCGTTCCACCACGCGCAGGCCGTGTCGGCCGGGGCGGCCCGGGTCGGCGTACGGGCGCAGCTCGGGCCGCACCGGGCTGGAGTCCGCGACCTCCACCCGCAGACGTCGCCCGTCCCACCTCAGCCGCAGCTCGTCCGGCCCGCCGCGGGTGTGCAGGCAGGCGTTGGTGACCAGCTCCGAGACCATCAGCACCACGTCCTCGACGACCGCCGGCCGTTCCCCGTCCGCGGCCGGCAGCCAGCGCCAGGACCGCAGTGCCTCCCGGCTGAAGTCACGGCCGGCCTGTACGGCGCCCGCCCGGCCGGCGAACACCAGCCGCCTGGTCTCGTCCCGGCCCGGGACCCGCCTGGGCAGCGGTACTCCGAACGGGTGCGGTGCCCCGATCGGCCCCGGCAGCGGCACTCGTCCGTAGCAGTCCATGCCCGGCCTCCTCACCTCGGCCCGGACGACGACTCGGCGCGCACCCCGCCCGCCGGGTCGTCGTCCGGTTTCCCCGCCGGCGGTCACGTTCCGCACCGGCCCCTCGTCCGGCACCGGGCCACGCAGCCCGCCGGGCCCGTGCTCACCGGTGGTCGCGCGGGCTCCCGTCGCCCGTCTCCGTACGGGCGCCGGCCGCGCCGGCGGACCGCCCTGCCACCCCCCGCGCCGGACCGGGCCGTTGCCCGGTGCCGACGGGGAGGGCTCGGGGGTGAACGGGTGCACCGCCTCGTCGTCCATGACCGACGCCTGCCCGGGCCGGCCCCGGCTACACGCCCCCTCCCGCGGGAAACGGGAGCACCGACCCCGGCCCGTACGGACGGACCTCCGGCGGGATTGGAACGGCCTCCGCCCGGCAAAACGCCCCTCATGCGGATCGACACACCTGCCGGCCCGCGCCCCGGGACCACCGGCGCCGCCCCCGCCGCGGCGGTGCGGTGAGGCGGGCGCGACCGTGGACCCGGCACAGGCGCTGCGGCGGATCGCCTTCCTCCTGGAGTGGCAGGGCGCCTCGCCCTACCGGGTGCGGGCGTTCCACACCGCGGCCGAGGCCGTCCGCGGACTGCCGCCCGGCCCGGTGGACGCCGACGGCGTCCGCCGCCTGCGGGGCGTCGGACCGGTGACCGCCGCGGTGATCGCCGAGGCCTCGGCCGGCGCGACACCGTCGTACCTCGCCCGGCTGGAGGCCGAGGCCGGACCGGCCGCGTCCGCCGGGTGGGCCCTGCTGGCGGCCGCCCGGGGCGACTGCCACCTGCACTCCGACTGGTCCGACGGCGGCCATCCGTTCGAGGAGATGGCCGGCGCCGCCCGCGACCTCGGGCACGACTGGGCGGTGCTCACCGACCACTCCCCCCGGCTGACCATCGCCAACGGCCTCTCCCCCGACCGGCTGCGCCGCCAGCTCGACGCGGTGGCGGCCTGGAACTCCGGCAACGGGCCGTTCCGGCTGCTGACCGGGATCGAGTGCGACATCCTGGAGGACGGCTCCCTGGACCAGCAGCCCGACCTGCTCGACCGGCTCGACGTGGTGGTGGCCTCCGTGCACTCGAAGCTGCGCTCCGACCCCGGACCGATGACGGCCCGGATGCTGGCGGCGGTCCGCGCGCCCCGCACGAACGTCCTCGGGCACTGCACCGGCCGGATCGTCACCGGCCGCGGCCGCCCGCCGTCCCGGTTCGACGCCGAGGCGGTGTTCGCGGCCTGCGCCGCCGGCGGGACGGCGGTGGAGATCAACTGCCGCCCCGAGCGCCGCGATCCGCCCGACGACCTGCTGGGCCTGGCCGCCGCGGCGGGCTGCCTGTTCGCCGTCGACACCGACGCCCACGCACCCGACCAGCTGCACTGGCTCAGCTCCGGCTACGCCCGCGCGGCCCGCTTCGGCCTCGGCCCCGAACGGCTGGTCACCACCTGGCCGCGCGAACGGCTGCTGGCCTGGACGGGCCGGGCCGGCGGCTGATCAGCCCCCGCCCGGCGCGGTCTTCCCCGCCCGCCCCGGCGCCGCCCTCCGGCCCGGCCGCCGCGGTTCGACGTACTCGACCAGCTGCATCATGCCGAGGTCCTCGTGCTGGAGCTGGTGGCAGTGCAGGACGGTGCGGCCGGTGAAGTCCTCGTACCTGACCAGGAAGGTGACGGTGTCGCCGGGCCTGCCGCCGGCCAGGTCGACGGTGTCCTGCCACACCGGCGGGTCGAGCCGCTCGCCGTTGCGGTGGGTGACCAGCACGTGGTTGGTGTGCAGGTGGAAGGGGTGGTGGAAGACCGGCTGGGTGTCGTCGGTGCGCAGGGTCCACCGCTCGACGGCCCCGAGTTCCAGGGTGTGGTTGACGTACTCGGGGTCGAACATTCCGTAGGCGGGGTCGCGCGTGAGGTCGACGCCGCCCCCGTCGCCGTCGTCCGTGGTGCCGGCGGCCGGGGTCGGGTGGCTGCCGAGGATGCGGTAGGCGTTGGGGTACGGCCGCTCGAAGACGCCCGGGTCGACGTGGAAGACCACCGTGCGGTCCCCGTCGGGGTTGACGATGTCGTCCTCGTCGAGGAAGGGCTTGCCCTGCGGCAGGGCGGTCGGCAGCTCCATCGGCGGCTCGACGGCCTCCCCCGCCACCTCGACCGTCATCAGCGGGTCGGGGACACCCTGGGCGCGCAGTTCGTACGTCCCGGCCCCGCCGCCGCGCACCAGCACGTCGGCCCGGCTGCCGGGCGCCAGCTGCACCGTCCCGGCGGCGACCGGCACGGCGAAGGTCACGCCGTCCCGCGCGATCTGGTGCATCGTCATCTCCGTGTCCTCGCGCACCAGTTGGAGCTCCAGCGTGGTGAACCCGGTGGCCGCCACCAGCCGCCACCGCTGGACCTCGCCGGGGCGCAGCACGAGTCCGGGGTTGACCTCGCCGTTGACGGTGAAGGTCGACGGGGCGCCGGTGAGCGAGTTGTCGGCGGTGAACTCGGGGACCGCGCCGTCCCGGAGCCGGAGTTCGTTGACGCAGACCACGAGGTCGGCGGCGGCCGCGATTTCCGGCACCTCGTCGACGTCGCCCTCGACGACGATGACCCCGGCCATCCCCCCGCCGATCTGCTCGGCGGTGGCCCCGTGCGCGTGCGGGTGGTACCAGTAGGTGCCGGCCGGGTGGTCGGCCGGGATCTCGATGACGGTCAGGTACTCCGGCTCGTCGGCGCCGGCCTCGACCTCCTCGGCCGTGCGCGGCGCGAACTCGCGCAGCACGTTGTCGGCGCGCCCGGACGGGGAGACGTGCATCCCGTGGGTGTGCAGGTTGAAGCTGTTCGCGCGGTGCGGGCGGTTGTGGCCGCCGCTGTACGGCGGGTTGGGCGGCAGGCCGTTGACCTGGGTGAGCCGCAGGGTGTCTCCGCCGCGCACCCGCAGGGTCGGTCCGGGGATGGTGCCGTTGTAGGTGCGCGTGGTGACGGTGCCGTAGCCCGGGACGCTGGTCTCGGTGAACCGCACGTCGAGCGTCTGGTCGAGCACCGCCCGCCGGGCCCCGGGGCGCCTTCGCGGACTCCGGACGACCGGCTGCGGGAAGGGGGCCGCCGCCGCCAGCGCGGGCCGGGCGAGGATCCCGTCGGAGGCCGCCATGAGGACGGCGGCCGCGGGGAGGGCCTTGAGCATCGATCGGCGACTGATTCCGACATTTTCTCTCATAGCCGGGCAATGTAGGTCGACTTCCGGACACCCGCGCTCAGGCACACCGCGCACCGCCGGGCGGTTGGGCCTTCCGTACCAGCCTAGGAGCGCTCCGGATGGGTCAGGTTGGCCCCGTCGCGGGGGTCGAAGACGTGGATGCGCGTGGTGTCCACCCACAGCTCCAGCGGCCCGCCCTCGGCGGCCCGGGTGGCGGGGTTCAACCGGGCGACCGCCCCGTGCTCCCGCATGCCGGTGTCGGCCCGGCCCGAGTCGGCGGCGAGTTCGGCGAGTTCCTCGGTCGCCGCCGGTCCGCCCTCCTGCGCGAAGTGGACGAAGACGTCCGAGCCGACCGACTCGCGGACCTCGACGGTCACGGTGACGGTGATCCCGCCGGCGTGCCGCTCGGACAGGGCGGCGTCCTCGAAGTCCTCGGGGCGGATGCCGACGATCAGTTCGCGCGGCGCGTCCGCGCGCTCCAGGGCGCGCCGGGTGCGGTCGTCCAGCGGCAGGTCGCCCAACGGCGTGCGCAGGGCGCCCTGCTCCAGCGCGGCGCCGAGGAAGTTCATCCCGGGCGAGCCGATGAACCCGGCGACGAAGAGGTTCACCGGCTCGTCGTACAGCTCCTGCGGCGAGCCGACCTGCTGGACGACGCCGGAGCGCATCACCACCACCCGGTCGCCGAGCGTCATCGCCTCGACCTGGTCGTGGGTGACGTAGACGGTGGTGGTGCCCAGGCGGCGCTGGAGGGCGGCGATCTGGGTGCGCATCTGCACCCGGAGCTTGGCGTCCAGGTTGGACAGCGGTTCGTCCATCAGGAAGGCCTTGGGGTCGCGGACGATCGCCCGCCCCATCGCGACCCGCTGGCGCTGCCCGCCGGAGAGGTTGGCGGGCTTGCGGTCCAGGTGCCGGGTCAGGTCCAGGATCCGGGCGGCCTCCTCCACCTTGGCGGCGATGGTCGACTTGTCGACCTTGGCCAGGCGCAGCGCGAAGCCCATGTTGTCGCGCACGCTCATGTGCGGGTAGAGGGCGTAGCTCTGGAAGACCATCGCGATGTCGCGGTCCTTGGGCGCGCGGTCGTTGACCACCTGCCCGGCGATCCGCAGGGTGCCCTCGGTGATGTCCTCCAGCCCGGCGATCATGTTGAGCGTGGTGGACTTGCCGCAGCCGGACGGGCCGACCAGGATCACGAACTCGCCGTCGGCGATGGTGAGGTTGACGCCGTGGACGGCGAGGGCGCCGTCGGGGTAGCGCTTGGTGATGCCGTCGAGGACGATCTCGGCCACGATCCGCCTTCCTGGTCCGCCGGGTGCGGCGGGCTCATCCGTCGGGCCCGGGACCGGGTCCCGCGTCCGTCTCAACCCTTGACTGCGCCGGCGGTCAGCCCGGCGACGATGCGGCGCTGGAACAGCAGCACGAACACCACGATCGGGATCGTGATGACCACGGCGGCGGCCGCGATCGAGCCGGTCGGCTGCTCGAACTGGGAGCTCCCGGTGAAGAAGGCGATCGCGGCCGGGACCGTCCGGGCCGAGGTGGTGGAGGTCAGCGAGATCGCGAACAGGAAGTCGTTCCAGCAGAAGATGAACACCAGGATCCCGGTGGTGAACACGCCCGGGGCCGCCAGCGGCGCGATGACCAGCCGGAACGCCTGCCACGGCGTGGCGCCGTCCACCTTGGCCGCCTTCTCCAGGTCCCAGGGGATCTCCCGGAAGAACGCCGAGAGCGTGTAGATCGCCAGCGGCAGCGAGAAGGTCATGTACGGGATGATCAGCCCGGGCCAGGTGTCGAACAGGCCGAGCACCCGCTCGATGTCGAACAGCGGCGAGACCAGCGAGATCGGCGGGAACATCGCGATCAGCAGGGACACCCCGATCAGCAGCCGCTTGCCGGGGAAGCGCAGCCGGGCCACCGCGTACGCGGCCATGGTGCCGAGCACGACGGCGACGGTGGTGGCGATCACCGCGATGCCGACCGAGTTGACCAGGGCGCGGGTGAACTCCGAGGTCTGGAAGATGCCCCGGTAGTTGGCCAGGGTCCACCGGCGGGGCACGAAGTCGCCGTCGGAGAGGGTGCTCGGGTCCTTGAAGGAGAGCGCCACGATCCACCAGACCGGAAAGAGCGCGTAGAGCACGACCACCAGGTTGGCGACGCCCCAGCCGGTCAGGGTCCGGGTGTGCCGGCCGCTCATCGCCGCTCCGGTTCCGCGCCGGGTGCGGCCGTGCCGAACAGCTTGACGAAGACCACGGCGATCAGTGCCACGCAGACGAAGATCAGCACCGAGATCGCCGAGCCGATGCCCAGGTTGAGCGCGGTGAACAGGTTGTCGTAGCCGAGGATCGACACCGAGCCGGTGTCGTTGGAGCCGCCGGTCAGCACGTAGACGTTGTCGAAGATCCGGAACGCGTCCAGGGTGCGGAACAGCAGCGCCACCAGGATCGCCGGCTTCATCAGCGGCAGGACCACCAGCCGCAGCCGCTGCCCGGGACTCGCGCCGTCCACCATCGCCGCCCGGACGGTCTCCTCCGGGACGAGGGCCAGTCCGGCGAGCAGCAGCAGCGCCATGAACGGGGTGGTCTTCCACACCTCCGCGAGGATGATCAGACCGACGGCCGGCCACTGCTCGGTCAGCGGGGCGCTGCCCTCCGGCAGCAGGGCGGCCAGGTAGCCGGTGCCCGGCGTCCAGGCGTACTGCCAGGAGTAGGCCGCGACCACCGTGACGATCCCGTACGGCACCAGCACCGCGGTGCGCACCGTGCCACGCCCGAAGACCGTACGGTGCATCACCAGCGCGAGCGCCAGGCCGAGCACCAGCTCGACGGCCACCGACACCACGGTGACCAGCACGGTGACGCCGAGCGCCTGCCACCACACCGGCGAGGCCAGCACCGCGCCGTAGTTGGCGAGCCCGACCCAGTGCGCCTGTTCGGGGAAGCGCAGGTCGTAGCGCTGCAGGGACAGGTAGACGGCGTAGCCGATCGGATAGGCGGTGACGGCCAGCATCACGATCACCGCGGGGGCGCACAGCAGCAGGCCCAGCCGGCGCTCCTGGCGGGCGCCGCTCGACGGCCCGGCGGGTGCCGGTACGGCTGCGGCGGCGGTCTCGGTGGACGGTGTCACGGGATCAGCCCCTTCGAACCGAGGGCGTCCCGGATCTGCCCGCGGAGGTCGGCCACGTCCTTCTCCGGGCGGATGCCGCCCGGCGGGGAGAGGGTGTGCGAGACGGCGATGGAGACGTTCTGGTAGGCCGGGGTCTGCGGGCGCACGCTGGCGGAGTCGAGGGCGGCCAGCACGTCGGCGGCGAACGGGTAGCTGGCGGTGAGCTCGGCCGTCCCGTACAGGCTGCGCAGCGAGGGCGGCAGGCCGCCCTCCAGCGCGTTGGTGAGCTGGTTGTCCCGGTTGCGCAGGCAGAGGGTGGCCTCGGCGGCGAGGTCGGGGTGCCGGCCGTAGGCGCCCACCGCGAGGTCGATCCCGCCGATGGTGACGCTGGCGGGCCGGTCGGCGCTCACCGCCGGGTACGGGGCCCAGCGGAAGTGCGGGAACAGCTCCGGCCGGTTGGCCTTCATCGACGGGTAGACGAAGGGGTAGTTGAGTTCGAAGGCGGCCGTACCGGACTCCATGGCGAGCCGGTTCTGGTCCTCCATCTGGTTCGGCAGCGAGGGGTCGGCGGCCACGGACGCCGCCAAGTCGCGCATCACCCCGGCGGCCGTGACGGCGGGCGCCCCGAGCGAGGGCGCCTGGGCGTCCGGGGTGAGGATCGAGCCGCCCGCGCTGGTGACCAGCGTGTTGAACCAGACCGTCAGCCCCTCGTACTGGGCGCCCTGGACCTCGACCAGGTGCGGCTTGCCCTCGCGGGCCAGCCCCTGCGCCAGGGCGAGCATCTGCGCCCAGGTCCGGGGCGGGGTCGGCACCAGGTCGTCGCGGTACCAGAGCAGCTGTGTGTTGGAGTTGTACGGCACCGCGTACAGCCGGTCCCGCCAGGTCGCGGTCCGCACCGCCGCGTCCAGGGTGTCGGCGGTGGCCCGCTCGCGCATCTCCCCCGTCCACTCGCGGATCCAGCCGGCCTCGGCGAACTCGGCGGGCCAGGTGACGTCCAGGCCCAGGATGTCCACGTCGGCGTCGTGCGCCGCCATCCGGCGCACCAGCTGCTGGCGCTGGCCGTCGGCGCCCCGGGGCAGCTTGTGGTAGCGGATCGCGTAGCGGCCGCCGGACTGCCGCCCGCAGCGGTCGGCGGCCTGCTGGAGGGCGCCCGAGTCGTCCGGGAAGTTGTACCAGTTCAGGGTCACCGGGCCGCCGCTCCCACCGCCCCCGCAGCCCGCCAGGGCGGAGGCGAGCACGGCCAGTCCGGCGGCGGCGCTCGCCCACCGCGAGCGGAAAGCGGGAACGCTCGGCATCGTTCTCCCAGGCTGGGACGGACGGTCCGGCCGACCCTAGCCCGGGCACCCCCGCCTGACCCGGGCGTGCCGCGCCGCCGGACGGCCGACCAGCCGGACGGCGGAACCGGCACCCGCACCGGCACCGGCGTGGCCACCCTCCGTACGGCGGGCCGGCGCCGGGAGGCGCCGGCCGGGGGCGGCGCGGATACTGGGCCGCACCGGAACCTCCGCAGGCCGCGGGCCGTACGGGACGCCTGGCCCGGGATGCCTGGACCGGAATGCCTGACACCTTACGGAGCACACCGTGACCGGACCCACCGGACCCGTCGTCGTCGGATTCGACGGCTCGCCCCCGAGCCTGGCCGCCGCCGCCTGGGCCGCCCGCGAGGCGCAGCGCCGCGGCCTGCGGCTGGACGTCCTCCAGGCCTGGCCCCGGCCGAAGCACCTCCCGCCGGGGACCAGCTCCGGCGACCATCCGGTCCTGGCGCAACTCGCCGACCACGAGGGCGAGTTGCGGGCCCTCGCGCCGGAGGTGGCGGTCGCCGCCACCTCCGTGGCCGGCGATCCCGTCGAGGCGCTGGAGGCGGCCTCCCGGGAGGCCGCCGTCCTGGTGCTCGGCTCGCGCGGGCTGGGCACGCTGCGTGGGTTCCTGGTCGGCTCGGTCAGCCAGGAGGTGCTGCGCCGGGCGGCCTGCCCCGTGGTGCTGGTCCGCGCCGACGCGGAGGAGCCCGCCGGCCCGGTGACGGTCGGCCTGGACCTGGGCCGCCCCGCGGAGGCCGTGCTGGCCTTCGCCTTCGAGTCCGCCGCGGTCCGCTCCGCGCCGCTGCGGGTGGTGCACGTCTGGTCGCCGCCGGCCGGCAGCGAGCACATGGCGTACGGGGCGATCGGCGGCCTCGAGGGCGAGGCGTCCGCGGCCGAGAGCAGCGGGCTCGAACAGGCCCTGGCGCCCTGGCGGGCCGGGCACCCCGAGGTGGAGGTGACCACCGAGCTGGTCCGGGGCAAGCCCGCCGTCGGCCTGGTCGACGCCGCGGCGACGGCCCGGCTGCTGGTCGTCGGCCGCCGCCTGCGGCGGCTGCCCCTGCTCCACCACCATCTCGGCCCGGTGGCGCACGCCGCGATCCACCACGTGCACTGCCCGGTGGCGGTCGTCCCGTACGACTGACCAGGACGGCGGGCGCGCTACAGTCCGGTCCCATGAGTGAGTCCGTACGCCCGCCCTTCGGGAACTTCGACACCGCCGTGGCCGCGCTGGACCTCGGCGCGGACCTCGCCGCGCCCGTCGCCGACGCGCTGAAGGACTGGGCCGCGCCCGGGGCGGCCGCCTCGGTGCTCCATGTGGACAGCGACCCGGCGCACGCGGACACCGCCGTGTTCTGCGCCGCCTACGACGTACCGCCGGAGCTGTCCGCGAACTGCGTGGTGGTCGCCGCCAAGCGCGCCGGCGAGGTGACCCTGGCCGCGTGCCTGGCGCTCGCCACCACGCGCGTGGACGTCAACCGGGCCGTGCGCACCCACCTGGGCGCGCGCAAGGCGTCCTTCGCGCCGATGGACACCGCGGTCGAGCTGACCGGCATGGAGTACGGCGGGATCACCCCCGTCGGGCTACCCGCCGGCTGGCCGCTGCTGATCGACGAGGCGGTGGCCGCGGCCCCGTACGTCCTGGTCGGCAGCGGCCGACGGCGGGGCAAGCTGATCCTGCCCGGGTGGGCCCTGGCCGAACTGCCGGGCGCCCGGGTGCTGCCGGGGCTGGCCGGCTGACCCGTCGGACCGGTCGGACTGGTTGACCGGTCGACCAGTCCGACTGCCGCTGGAACCGCCCCGCGAACGGCCGCTCCGGAGCCGACCTCCCCGGCGCACCGGACCCCGACCCGGCGGAGGCCGGGCGGGACGGCCCGGAACCGTCCCGCCCGGCCTCCGCCGTGGTTCGGACACCGCGGGGCCCGCCCACCGGTCCGGACACCACGGGGTTCGACCCGCCGCCCCCGGACCACCAGTCCGGGGGCTGCCGTCACGCCTCCAGCACCAGCCGCAGGAGGTCCCGCAGGGACTCGCGCTGGTCCTCGCCGAGCCGGGCCAGCGGGTCGCCGGCGAAGGGCATCCGGGCGCGCAGGTCGGCGGCGACCGCACGCCCGGCGGCGGTGGCGGCGACGTGCTTGACCCGGCGGTCGCCCGGGTCGACGCTGCGCTCGACCAGGCCCCGGGCCTCCAGCCGGTCGATGATCACGGTCACGTTGGACGGCTCCGCGTGCAGCCGCTCGGCGATCCGGCGGGTCGGGACCGGCGCCTCGGCGGCCAGCAGCGCCTTGGCCTGCAGCGGAGTCAGGTCGTGGACCGCCGCGGCGGCCTCGGACTCCCGGCCGTAGCGGCGGTTGACGGCCGCGAAGAGCCCGACGATCTCCCTGGTGAGGTCATCCGATGGGTGGGACATGACCACCAGGGTAGCCAGATGCTTGACAGAGTGAAATGTCAGGCCACATAGTTATGGAACATATTGGTTATGATCCATAAGCGTCTGGGGTACAGCGAGATGAGCGACAGGACCGTCCTGATCACCGGCACCTCCTCCGGCATCGGCCTGGCCACCGCCGTCGCGGCCGCCCGCGGCGGCTGGCACGTGATCGCCACCATGCGGAACACCGCGAAGGCCGACGCACTGCTGGCGGCCGCGACGGAGGCCGGGGTCACCGTCGAGGTCCGGGCGCTGGACGTCACCGACCCGGCCTCGGTCTCGGCCTGCCTGGTCGGCCTCGACCGGCTGGACGCCCTGGTCAACAACGCCGGGGCGGGCCACCTCGGCACCCTGGAGCAGGAGAGCGTGGACGCCGTCCGCGCCGTCATGGAGGTCAACTTCTTCGGGGTCCTGAACGTCACCAAGGCCGCCCTGCCCCTGCTGCGGGCGAGCCGGGGCCGGGTGCTCACCGTGACCAGCGTCGGCGGCGTGGTCGGCCAGCCCTTCAACGAGGCCTACTGCGCCGCCAAGTTCGCGGTGGAGGGCTTCATGGAGTCCCTCGCGCCGGTCGCGGCCACCGCCGGGGTGTCCGTCAGCGTCGTCGAACCGGGCGCGGTGGCCAGCGAGTTCGTCGCCAACGTGGGCCTCACGGACGACGCGCCGCGGCAGGCCGGCCCGTACGCCCCGGCCCTGGTCGCCTACCTGGACCGCACCCGCGGCGCCTTCGCCCACGCGCAGGCGCCGGAGGACGTCGCCGCCCGCATCCTCGGGCTGCTCACCGCCGAGCGGCCCGCCTTCCGGCTGCTCACCTCCGACGCCGCCCGGGCCTTCGCCGGCACGAAGCTCAAGGACCTCGACGGCTCGGCCGTGCAGGCACTGACGGCCGGCTGGGTCGCCCCGTGACCACCGGGCCCGGAGCGCAGGATCCGTAGCCTGGGCGGCCGGTGGTCCAGCGGCGGCGAGCCCGGGCGGGTCAGCCCAGGAGCTTCGCCAGCACCCGGTCGAGCACCCGGAGGTCCTCCGGGGGCAGCGCCAGCAGCGCGTCCGGCGGGGTGGTGAGGATCCCGGTGGCGAGCGCGGCCTTCGCCTCGCCCTCCTCGGTGAGGTGGACCAGCTTGGAGCGCCGGTCGGCCGGGTTGGTGATGCGTTCGGCGAGGCCGCGCCGCACCAGGTCGTCCACGATGACGCTGGTGTACGGCGGGTCGGCGGTCAGCCGCTCGGCCAGCTCCCGCAGGGTGATCGGGCCGGCGGCGAGCCTGCGCAGCGCCCTGACCCGGCCGAAGCTCATGCCGAGGGCTTCGGCGACGGTCTTGCGGCGGTCGTGGCGCTCCAGCACGAGCGCGTTCATCCCCTGCCAGACCCGGGCCGCCGTTCCGGCGTCCGCTTCGCCACCCTCCGGGTGCCCACCGGCCTCCAGGCGCTCCATCAGGCGTCCACCGTCTCCTTCGTGTCCTTGCTTCCCCCGGCCGCCTCCTCGGCGGCGAGCCGCTGCGCCGTGCGCTCGGCCGTCGCCCGGGCCCAGCGGCCCGAGGTGAGCGTACCGGTGACCAGCACGGCGGCCCCGCAGCCGGCGATGATCCACCACGCCGTCCGGGCCGCGCCGGTGAAGGCCGCCGGGTCCGCACCGGCGGCCCCGGCCATCACGGCGCCGATCACCGCGACCCCCAGCGACTGGCCGACCTGTCGGCTGGTGGAGGCGACGGCGGCCGCCACCCCGGCCTGCGAGCGGGGCATCCCGGAGACGGCGGTGTTGGTGATGGGCGCGTTGACCAGGCCGAAGCCGGTGCCGAAGAGCAGGAAGGCGAGGACCAGCAGTCCGCTCGGCACGTGCTCGGAGTAGCCGACCGCCTGGAGCACCGCGCTCGCGGTCAGCGCCGTCCCGGCCAGCAGCAGCGGCGTACGCGGCCCCCGGGTGGCCACCATCCGGCCGGACAGCGGTGCGGCGAGCAGCGACATGGCCGCCATCGGCAGCATGAACAGCCCGGCGTGCAGCGGGTCGAGGCCGCGGACGTCCTGGAGGTACAGGGAGCTGAGGAACAGGAAGCCGCCGAGGGCGGCGAAGGCGGCGACCGCGGTCACGGTGGCGCCGGAGAAGGGCGCGGAGCGGAAGAACCGCAGGTCGATCAGCGGATCGGTGCGCCGGGGCTCGTACCACAGCAGTCCCAGCAGCGCGCCGAGCGCCGCCGCCGTGCAGCCGAGGACCACGGGCGAGGTCCAGCCGCGCTCCGGCGACTCGATGATCGCGCAGGTGAGGGCGGCGAGCAGCACGACGACCAGCAGCTGGCCGACCGGGTCCACCCGGCGGGCGCGGGCGGCCCGGGACTCCGGCACGTAGCGGGTGGTGAGGAAGAGCGCGGCCAGGCCGATCGGGACGTTGATCCAGAAGATCGCCCGCCAGCCGGCCGACTCCACCAGCGCCCCGCCGATGATCGGCCCGGCGGCCATGCTGATGCCGACCACGCCGCTCCAGACGCCGATCGCACGGGCGCGCTGGCAGGAGTCGGTGAAGGTGTTGCTGATGATCGACATGGCGACGGGGTTCAGCATCGATCCGCCGACGGCCTGGAGCATCCGGGCGGCGATCAGCCAGCCGAGGCTCGGGGCCAGGCTGCACAGCAGGGAGGCCGCGGTGAACACCACCAGGCCGATCCGGAACACCCGGCGGCGGCCGATCCGGTCGGCCGTCGAGCCGGCGAGCATCAGCAGGCTCGCCAGCACCAGGGTGTACGCGTCGACCGTCCACTGCAGCCCGGACACCGAGGTGTCCAGGTCGCGCCGGATCGCGGGCAGGGCCACGTTCATGATGGTGATGTCGAGGCTGACGATCAGCAGGCTCATGCAGCAGACGGCGAGCACGAGCCATGGCCGCGTTCGGGCGGCAGGGGGCATGACGGACCCTCCCCAATTAGTTGTGTTGTTGCAATCATTGTGAGACTACAACTAACTCGCGACCGGCTCCACCCCCGACCGGCCCCCGGAAACGGCAACGGCCGCGCCCCGCCGGTCTCCTCGGCGGGGCGCGGCCGTTCCGGCCGGCGGGATGCTCCTATGGATGTCAAGCGGCTTCGGTGAGGTCGTTTTGAGTGGTTCGCCGAGTGTCGGAAGTGCGGATCGACCGCAGCAGGGCGCGGTAGACCTCGCGGGCGACGTGGCGTTTCAGGCAGCGCATGATGTCCTTCTTCGCGAGTCCTTCGGTGGTGCGCCGCTCGACGTAGGCGCGGGTGCGTTCGTCCCAGCGCATGCGGGACAGCACGATCGTGTGGAGGGCGTGATTGGCGGCCCGGTCACCGCCGCGGTTGAGCCGGTGGCGGTCGCGTCGTCCGGACGAGGCGGGTATCGGCGCGACGCCGCACAAGTGGGCGAAGGCGGCCTCGGAGCGGAGCCGGTCGGGGTTGTCGCCGGCGGTGGCCAGCAGCTGGCCGGCCACATCCTGGCCGACGCCCTTGAGCGCCAGCAGCTCCGGGGCGGCCTGGGTGGTCAGCTTCTTGAGCTGGGTGTCCAGCTCGTCGGCCTCGTCGCTCAGGGCCAGGATGCGCTTGCCAAGGCGGCGCAGGGCCGCCTTGGCGGCTTGGGCCGGGTCGGCGAGGTCGTCGCCCGGTCGCAGCCGGACGCATGCCTGGGCCAGGGCGCTGGTCGACAACCCGCGCAGCTGGGCGCGCAGGGCCTCGGGGGCGGTGACCAGCAGCTGCCGGGCCTGGTTGATGGCCTGGGTGCGGGACTTGACGGCCGAGCGGCGTACGACCCGCAGGGTGCGGATGGCCTCCACGATGCCGTCGCGGGTCTTCGGGGTGCCGCTGGCCCGACCGGAGGCCACCGCCTGGGCAGCGGCGTAGGCGTCGATCGGGTCGGACTTGCCCTTCATCCGGCGGGTCTTGCGGTCGGGTCGGTCGACCTCGATCACGGTCAGTCCGGCCCGGCGCAGGGTGCGGGCCAGCTCGGCGCCGTAGGCTCCCGTACCCTCGACCCCGACCGTGGTGAGGGTTCCGAACGAGCTCAACCAGGAAAGTAGCTGCCGGTATCCGGTGCCGTTGGCGGGGAACTCGCGGTCGGCCAGGTGGCGGCCGATCCGGTCGATTACGGCCGCGTGGTGCGTCTCGCCATGGGTATCCACGCCGCCTGTGACTTCCAGAGCCTGATCCGTCATGCTGGTCACTGCCGTCCTCTCACTGAACCGGGTGGGGCGGCACGCGCCGGCCGGGCGGGCGGACAAGACAGTGGCGGGGCTTCTGACCAAGCTCCTATAAGGTCACGAGCGCCCGTCCGGTCGCGTGCGGTGGCCTCCCCGTCCGGGCCGACGAATCCCGCAAAGGACAGCCAGTCGGCGTCGGTCAGGCCGTGAGTCAGACCCGGCGGAGAAGCCACCACACATCCTCACTGTCAGGCCTTCTTCACCACGCTGGACTTGAGCTGCATGGCACCGAAGCCCTCGATGCGGCAGTCGATGTCGTGCCCGTCGACACCGTCCACCAGGCGGATGTTGCGCACCTTGGTGCCGGCCTTGATGCCGGAGGCGCTGCCCTTGACCTTGAGCGCCTTGACCACCGTCACGGTGTCGCCGTCGCTCAGCGGGTTGCCGACCGCGTCCGTGACCACGCGCTGGCCGGCCGGCGCGCCGGCCTGGTCGGCGCCGCCGGGCACCCACTCGTGGGCGCACTCGGGGCACACCATGAGGGCGTTCATCTCATAGGTGTACTCGCTGGAGCACTGCGGGCACGGGGGGAGGTTGTCGCTCATGGGTTCAGGATATCCAGGTGTTCGAAGGGATCCGCGGGACGAGTGCGGAGGTCAGCGGGGTGCCGGGGTCCGCCCCCACCCTCACCCGCCGAGCGGCGCGGGCAACGGGCGGGAGTGCAGGACGTCCAGCCGGGAGACGGCCCTGGTCACCACCACGTACAGCCGGTGCAGCCCGCGCGCCTCGGCCTCCACGATGGCGGCCGGCTCCAGCACCACCACGTGGTCGTACTCCAGCCCCTTCACCAGCGAGGCCGGCAGCACCGTCACCCGCGCCGTGCTCCCGACCTGTTCGGCCGCCCCGGTCGGGATGCCCGCGGCGAGGAGCGCCTCGGCGGCCTCCGCCACCGCGCCGTCCGCCGCGATCACCGCGATCGAGCCCTCGCGCTCCAGCGCGGCCCGCACCGCCGCCACCGCCGCTCCGCCCAGGCCGCCGCCGGCCACCCGCCGCACCGTCAGCTCGCCGTCCTGCCGCAGCGACACGGCCGGCGGCACGTCCACGTCCAGGGCGCCCAGCAGGGTGTTGGCCAGGGCCGTGACGGCGGCCGGGACGCGGAAGCCGGTGGTCAGCGGCACCACCGCGGCCTGCGGCTTGCCCAGGTGGGCGAGCTGCTCGGACCAGCTGCGGGCGGCCCACGGGGCCGTCGCCTGGGCGAGGTCGCCGAGGACGGTGAGGGAGCCGAAGGCGCTGCGCCGGGCGATCGCCCGGCACTGCATCGGGGAGAGGTCCTGGGCCTCGTCCACCACCACGTGCCCGAAGCCGGCCGGGCGCTCGATCAACCCGGCCACCTCGTCCAGGAGCATCAGGTCGTGCTCGGACCACCTGGCGCTCTTCTCCGAGCGCGGCGGCCTGCGCCACAGGACCGCCGCCTGCTCCTCGGGGCCGAGCACCCCGTCGGCGGCCTCGGCCAGCACGGCCGGGTCGCTCAGCAGCGCGGCGACCACGGTCTCCGGGCGCAGCCGGGGCCAGGCGGCCTCCAGGAAGGCCGCGACCGGTTTGCAGCGGCCGGTCTTCCGCGACCAGGCGCCGGACCGGACACCGGTCCGCCGCTCGGCCTGGTCCTGGAGCATCGCCACCACCCGGGTGCGCAGGTTCTCCCGGCCGATCGCGTACGGCGGCGCCTGCTCGCGCAGTTCGGCGACCGTCCGGTCGAGCCGCTCCGGCGACACCCGCCAGCGGTAGGAGCCGTCCGGGACGACCAGCGGCTCCGAGCCCGTCGCCCGGATCCGGCCGTACAGCGCCCGGTGCAGCACTGTCGCCATCCGCGCGTCCTGCTTGACGGCGGCGGCCCGCTCGTCGTCCACCGCGGTGACCAGCCGGGTGGCGACCAGGTCCTCGACGGTGCTCTGGGTGACGTCGATCTCGCCGAGCGCGGGGAGCACCTCGGCGATGTAGCGCAGGAAGGTCCGGTTCGGGCCGATGACCAGCAGGCCGCCGCGCCGGATCCGCTGCGGGAAGCTGTAGAGCAGGTACGCGGCGCGGTGCAGCCCGACGGCGGTCTTGCCGCTGCCGGGCGCGCCCTGCACGCAGACCGACTCGCTCAGCTCGCCCCGCACCAGGACGTCCTGTTCGGGCTGGATGGTGGCGACGATGTCCCGCATCGGGCCGGTGCGGGGCCGCTCGATCTCGGCAGCCAGGATGCCTCCCGCCCCGCCGGACTGGTCGGTCCCGCCGGTCCCGCCGGGCCCGCCGAGGGGCTCGTCCTCCAGCCCGGTCAGCTCCTCGGGCGCGCCCAGGCTCCACGGCGCCCAGCCGAACCGGCGGCGCCGCGCGAGCCCGAGCGGGGCGTGGGCGCTCGCCTGGTAGAACGCCCGGGAGACCGGGGCCCGCCAGTCGACCACCAGCGGCGGCACCGTCGGGTCCTCGGAGATCCGCCGGCGGCCCACGTAGTAGCGCTGGCGCCGGTGGTCGCCGGCCTCCGCGGTGTCGGCGAAGTCGAGGCGGCCGAAGAACGACGGGCTCTCCGGCAGCTCTCGCATCAGCTTGGCGCGGGTGCGCAGGTACCGGCCGAGCGCCTCCGCGCTGGCTCCGTCGCCGGAGACGTCCTCGCCGGCGACGACCTGGCGGCCCGCGTCCTCGACCTGCCGGGCCGTCGCCGCCCGGCAGACCTCCACGTAGGCCCGCTCCCGTTCCAGTTCGCCGTCGAGGGCGTGGGCTTCCGAGGTCATCGTTCGCGTCCCTTCCCGCATGACGGGCTCACCTGTCGTTCGGAGTCCAGCATAACTTAACCGAGTCAAAATACTGACTTGGTTGCCGACTCTGACGGCAGAACGGGCCCGGACCGCTCAGGACACCAGGGGCGCCTCCTCCAGCTCCGTCAGCGTCACGGTGCACAGGCCGCCCCGCTCGGCCCGTACCTCGGTGACCTCCAGCTGGGTACCGGGCAGCAGGATGAACTCCTCCTCGCCGGTGAACGCCGAGAAGTTCTGGATGCCGGCGGCCCGCACCGGACGCACCTCGAAGAGCATCCGCTTGCCCCGGCTGCCGAGGAAGGACCGCGCCACCCCGAGCTTGGAGGTGCAGGAGGAGACGCCCCACCACGTCACCGTCTTCCCGAGCGGGTACTGCCGCCGCAGGTCCAGCGAGACCCCGCGCCACAGCGGCGCGGTGCGGACGGGCAGCCGCGACACCGCCGCGAACAGCAGCCGCAGGTACGGCAGGTAGGGCACCAGCCGGCCGCGGTCCGGCGAGCGCAGCACCGCGTTGATCTCCCGGTAGAACGCGGACTCGCAGGTGTACAGATACAGCGCGGCGACCTCGTCGGCGGACAGGCCGGTGGCCGCCTCGTCGGCCCGCCGCTTGCCGAAGTCGTGCGACAGCGCGACGTGCCGGTCCAGGCCGCGCAGCAGCTCGGCGACCGGCGACACCGCCTCCCGGAAGCCCATCAGCGGGGTGTCGAACACGCCGGTGATGGCGGGCAGGACGAGGCCCTCGTCCTTCACCCCGGCGAGTCGGTCCAGGTAGAGCTGGTGCAGCTCCATGGTGGAGGCGATGAAGGCGCCCATCCGCTCGGCGACCCCGTCCGCCGCCCCGCCGTCCTGCGCCGACGCCGCGTCCCACCCGGTGCTGGGCAGCCAGTCGACCTCGTCGGCGCCGAGCGAGGCGAGAGCGGCGTTGACCGTGGCGAAGTGCTCGCCGTCGCAGAAGATGTCGCCCTGGGCCGCCGGGTTGGCGTGGTCGATGTGCCGGACCTCGACCTCGGGGTACTTCCGCTGCAGCCGCAGGACGACGTTCTTCAGGCTGCGCGCGTGCGCGCCCCACCAGGCGAAGACCACGTAGCGGTCCTCCTCGGCGGCCTGCTGCTTGGCCCGGAGGATCTCCTCCACGATCCGCTCGGCGACCGGCCGCCAGAACCCGGTGTGCTGGTCCGGCCCCATCGCGCCGTCGCTGCTCGCGGTGAGCGCCGCGTTCAGCAGCAGGACGCCCTGGGTGAGCATCGCCTGGAACCACTCCGGCGGCTGGACCGTCTCCTGCTTCTTCAGCAGCGCCCGTATGTCGGCGATCGGCGTCTTCTTGGGGATGCCGTACTTCCACATCGCCGCGGCCTTGATGAGGCAGCGGATGCTGATCACCCGGCCGAACTGGCTGTCCTTCCAGTCGTGGAAGGTGTTGTCGAACATCGCGATGCCGGTGGCGCTCTCCGGCCTCGGGTACGGGTTCTGCCCGAAGACCACGACCTTCCACTTGTGCGGCGCGTGCGGCTTGAGCGCCTGGAAGGTCAGCTCGCGGACCGGGACGACCTCCGGGCTGCGGCCGGGGCCGATGAACGAGGCCGCGCCCGGCTGCGCCTCGATGACCGGCTTCAGCAGCGGCAGCCACGGCTCGCCGCCGCCCGTGAAGAGCTCCGCGAGGGCGAGCGGGTCGTTCGGGTCGGGCTGGGTGGCGGGGGTGTCGACAGCGCTCATGGTGGTGCGACTCCGGCTGGTCGGGACCGTAGGAAGAACAGACGAACGGCAGGTGATGATCCGTCAGCTTCCCTGGCGGACAGCACAGTCCTACCAGCCGGGTCCGACAGTCCCGTCCGCTCCGGCCGGCCGCCCGACCAGGGCGGACGGGGCCCGACGGATTGTCAGTGCGGGGCGCTAGCTTCGTCGGTGTCACCAAGGAACCGGAGCGACCGGCCACGGCCGGCCCGCCCGCCGGACCACCACTCGGCCGACCACCCCACCGACAGGAGCCCAGCATGACCACGGACCGCACCCAGTCGCCGCTCAAGGTGGTGCTGACCGACCTCAACGCGACGGTCGTGGAGTCCTGGCGGGCGGCCTTCGCCGACGTCCCCGGGATCGAGATCCGGCACGCCTCCATCCTCACCGCGAAGGTCGACGCCTGGGTCAGCCCCACCAACTCCCGCGGCCTGATGGACGGCGGGACGGACGCGGCGATCAAGCGCCACCTGGGCGCGGGCATCCAGCTGCGGGTCCAGAAGGCGATCCGCGAGCAGCACGCCGGCAGCCTCCCGGTCGGCAGCGCCGTCTGCGTCCCGTCCGGCGCCGTCAACCCCGGGTTCCTGATATCGGCCCCGACGATGCGGTCCTCCTCGCAGAACGTCAGCGAGACCTTGAACGTGGCCCTGGCCTGCGCCGCCGCCTTCCAGGCCGTCCACCGACAGAACCGGCTGCGGCCGGGTTCCATCGAGTCCGTCGCGCTGGTCGGCATGGGCGCCCGGACGGGCAAGGTCCCGCCCCGGGTCTGCGCCAACCTGATGTGGTCCGGCTACACCCTCTTCAACGACCACCACTTCGAGGACGACGACGACCTGCGCGCCACCCTCCTCGCCCAGCTGGACGACCTGGAGAAGGCGCCCGCCACCGAGCGGGTGCGCATCACGCCGCCCGCGCGCCGGAGTTCCCCGGCCCGGCAGGCCTGACCCCACCCCGGCCGGCCGCCGCCCTCGCCCACCGCCGCACGGCCACCGTGCGGCGGCGGCGCCGCGTCCGTCCCCGCCCGCCGCGCGATGAGAGCCCTCAGCCCGCCGTGAGCGCGAGCCGGATCCAGCGCCCGGACTCCACGACCGCCACCCCCACGTCGAAGGCCTCCGGGGCGGCCGCGGCCTGCACCACCAGCCCCTTGAGCAGCCCGACGAAGGCCGGCGCGAAGGCCTCCGGGTCCACGCCGGGGTGCAGCTCCCCGTCCCGCTGACCCTGCCGGACCACCTCGGCCGCCCAGTTCCGGGTCCGGGCGTCCAGCTCCGCCACCGCCGCGGTCAGTTCCGAGGCCCCGGCGAGCGCCTCGGCCCCCAGCACCACGAACGCCCGGCCCAGGTCGGTCGGCTCGCGTACGCCCTCCAGGCAGCCGCGCGCGAACCCGCACAGCTCGTCCACCGCCCCCGCCCCGCTGCGCTCCGGCGCGGCCGCCGCCATCGCCTCGGCCAGCGCCGCCTCCTGCAGGCGTGCCAGCAGCGCCGCCTTCGACCCGAAGTAGTGGGTGGCCAGGCCCCGGCTGAAGCCCGCCTCCTCCCCCACCCTGGCGAGCGTGACCCCGGTGCTGCCGTGCTCGGCGATCAGCCGGGCGGCGGCCGCGATCAGCGCGGACTCGGCCCGGGCCCGCCGTTCGGCCTGGGTTCGGCGCGCCGGCGCCTCGCCGGGCCCCGCGGACTCCCCGGACTCCCCGGACCGGCCCGTGCGGTCCTCATCGTGCGTAGACATAAGACCATGCTACGGTGAACTTGCTTGTTGGATAACAAGTAACTTCCGGAGCGGCGAGCACTCCCCCGACCCGCCGCCCCCGCGAGAAGGGAAGTCCCGATGACCGCCACGATGCTCGCCGGCCGGCTCGACGTCGCGAAGGGCGCCTTCGCCGTGGAGGAGGTCCCCGTCCCGGCGCCCGGTCCGGGCGAGGTGCTGATCAAGGTGGAGGCCGCCGGCGTCTGCCTCTCCGACGTCCACCTGATCGAGGGCATGCTCAAGCCGCTGTTCCTCCAGGGCGGCAAGGTCACCCTCGGCCACGAGGTCGCGGGCACCGTGCACACCCTCGGCGAGGGCGTCACCACCGCGGCCGTCGGCGACCGGGTGCTGCTGCAGGCCGGCGAGACCCGCGACGGCGTCGTGCACACCCGGGGCGTGGACTACGACGGCGGCTGGGCCGAGTACGCGCTCGCCACCGCCACCACCCTGGTGCCGATCCCCGACGAACTCCCCTTCGAGCAGGCCTGCTTCATCCCCGACGCGGTCTCCACCCCCTGGGCCGCGATCACCGCCACCGGCGCCGTGCGCCCGGCCGAGGCGGTCGGCGTCTGGGGCGTCGGCGGCCTCGGCGCCCACGGCGTCCAGCTGCTGCGGACCGTCGGCGCCTTCCCGATCGTCGCCGTCGACCCGCTGCCGGCCGCCCGCGAGCGCGCCCTGGCCTTCGGCGCGGACGCCGCCCTCGACCCGGCCGACCCCCGGTTCGCCGAGCTGCTGCGCGAGGCCACCGGCGGCCGCCCGCTGTCCGTCGCCTTCGACTTCGCCGGCGTCGCCCCGGTGCGCGAGCAGGCCATGGCCACCCTCGGCGAGCACGGCCGCCTGGTACTGGTCGGCCTCACCGACAAGCCGCTGACCGTCACCAACGGCACCCTGGTCAGCTACCTGCGCCAGCAGATCCGCGGCCACTACGGCTCCGAGGGCCAGGACGTCATCGACCTGGTCAACCTGGTCCGCGGCGGCCGGCTCGACTTCGCCCGCTCGGTGAGCGGCACCTTCCCGCTGGCCGAGGCGGCCCGCGCGGTCGAGGCGCTGGAGCACAAGGAGGGCAACCCGATCCGCCTGGTGCTCAAGCCCTGACCGAGCCCCCACCCCCGTCGCCGGGGCGGGCCGGCCGATAGTCTTTCAGCAACTTCCGGCAAGCCGATGAAGGATGGGACCGTGCACCCGCCCCGCGACATCCCCTGGCACGAGGGCAGCTGGCTCAACGAACCCGAGGACGCCCGGACCGACGGCGCCGACCTCCTGGTCACCGCCCGCGGCCGCAGCGACTTCTGGCGCACCACCGGTTACGGCTTCGTCCGCGACGACGGGCACGCGCTGCTCGCCGGCTTCCCGCCGGGCAGCGCCACCGAGGTCACCTTCGTCGCGGACTTCGCCGCCCTCTACGACCAGGCCGGCCTGCTGGTCCGGGTCGACCCCACGACGTGGATCAAGGCCGGAGTGGAGATGAGCGACGGCGTCCCCCACCTCGGGGCGGTCGTCACCCACGGCGTCTCCGACTGGTCCCTCGCGCCGGTCCCCGACTGGCACGGCCGCCCGGTCACCGTGCGCGCGAGCCGCACCGGCGACGCCGTGACCGTTCGCGCCCGCTGCGCGGACGGCCCCTGGCGCCTGGTCCGCCTCGCGCCGCTCGCCCCCGAGGCGGCCGCCACCGCCGGCCCGTTCTGCTGCTCCCCCGAACGCGCCGGCCTCCAGGTCCGCTTCACCCGCTTCGCCCAGGGCGACGCCGACCCGGCGCTGCACCTGCCGGACTGAGCCCGGCGGGTGCGGCGCCGCCCCTCCCCGTCCTCCCGCTTCCCCGGAAGCGCCGCCCCACGAGCCCCAACTCCCGGCGCCCACAGCGAAAATGGCATGCACGCCACTAGCCAACCGGCCAGTAGCACCCCTACCGTCGACTCTTCCGTGAGACTTCGACGGAGGAGTCCGCCTTGCGTCCACGCCAACGCCCCCGCCCCCGCTCCCTCCGACTCCCGGCCGCCGCCCTCGCCTCGGCCCTGCTCGTCACCGCCGCCCTCACCACCACCCCCGCCGCCACCGCCGCACCCACCCCCGCGACGGCGGCCGCCGCCACCGACTACTGCGGCGGCCGCTGCGCCGACATCCTGCCGCCCGGCGAGAACGGCAACGCCACCCTCGCCGACATCCTGCTCAACCGGGCCTTCGGCACCCGCCCCGCGCACACCGACGACCAGCTCGGCCCCTACGCCGCCCTCGCCTCCGGCTACCCCGGCCTGACCGAGGCCAAGCTGCGCGACTTCTTCAACGACGCCTCCTTCGGCGTCCCCGCCGACCAGGTGGCCAGCACCACCAGCCCGCGCCCGGACGTCACCATCGTGCGCGACAAGGCCACCGGCGTCCCGCACATCACCGGCACCACCCGCTACGGCACCGAGTTCGGCGCGGGCTACGCCGCCGCCCAGGACCGGCTCTGGGTGATGGACCTCTTCCGCCACGTCGGCCGCGGCCAGCTGTCCGGCTTCGCGGGCGGCGCCGCCGCCAACCGCCAGCTGGAGCAGACCTTCTGGCAGGCCGCGCCGTACACCGAGGCGGAGCTGCAGCAGCAGATCGACGCCATCGCCGCCCGCGGCGGCCGGGCCACCCAGGCCCTCGCCGACGCGACCGCCTACCTCGACGGCGTCAACAAGTACGCCAAGGAGTCGTACGACGCCCGCACCTTCCCCGGCGAGTACGACCTCACCGGGCACATCGACCCGATCACCAACGCCGGCTCGATCGAGCCGTTCAAGCTGACCGACCTGGTCGCCCTCGCCTCCGTGGTCGGCGCCCTGTTCGGCTCCGGCGGCGGCGGTGAACTCGCCTCCGCCCAGGTCAAGTCGGCCGCCGAGGCCCGGTACGGCAAGGACACCGGGGACGCGGTCTGGAAGTCGCTGCGCGAGGCGGACGACCCGGAGGCCGTCCAGACCCTGCACGACGGCCAGAGCTTCCCGTACGCGACCGTCCCGGACCACCCGCAGGGCGCGGCGCTGCCCGACCCGGGCTCGGTGGTGCCCGAGCGGGTGGTCTACGACGCCACCGGCTCGGCCGGCTCCGCCACCACCGCGGCGAACGGCGTCCTGCCCGGCAACCTGCTGACCGCCAAGCACGGCATGTCCAACGCCCTGCTGGTCTCCGGCGCGCACACCGACGACGGGCACCCGGTGGCCGTGTTCGGCCCGCAGACCGGCTACTTCGCCCCGCAGCTGCTGATGCTGGAGGAGATCCAGGGCCCCGGCATCAGCGCACGCGGCGCCGCCTTCGCCGGCCTGAGCTTCTACGTGCAGCTCGGCCGCGGCCAGGACTACGCCTGGAGCGCCACCTCCGCCGGACAGGACATCACCGACACCTACGCCGTCCCGCTCTGCACCACCGACGGCTCCCCCGTCACCACCGCCGCCGACTCCTACCTCTGGCACGGCCAGTGCCTGCCCTTCGACCGGCTGGAACGCAGGAACGCGTGGAAGCCGACCACCGCCGACTCCACCCCGGCCGGCTCCTACACCCTGGTGATGAACCGCTCCCGGTACGGCCTGGTGACCGCCCGCGGCACGGTCGGCGGCGCACCCGTCGCCTTCACCTCGCTGCGCTCCACCTACCGGCACGAGGCCGACTCCATCATCGGTTTCCAGGAGCTGAACGACCCGGGCGCGGTGCGCGACGCGGCGGGCTTCCAGCAGGCCGCGCAGGACATCAACTACACCTTCAACTGGTTCTACGCCGACTCGCGCGACATCGCGTACTACAACTCCGGCAGCAACCCGGTCCGCGCCCCCGGCGTGGACCCGGGCCTGCCCGTCCACGCCCGACCCGCCTACGAGTGGGTCGACTTCGACCCCGTCGCCAACACCGCCCGGTACACCCCGGCGGCCGAGCACCCGCAGTCCGTCAACCAGGACTACTACATCTCCTGGAACAACAAGCAGGCGGACGGCTACACCTCGGCCGGCTTCGGCAACGGCTCGGTGCACCGCGGCAACCTGCTGGACGACCGGGTCAGGTCCCTGCTGCGCAACGGCGGCAAGGCCGGCCGGGTCTCGCTCACCCAGGCCATGGAGAGCGCCGCCCTCGCCGACCTGCGGGCCGAGGACGTGCTGCCCGACCTGATCCGCGTGCTGCGCGGCGCCCCCGTCACCGACCAGGCCGCCCTCACCGCCCTGCAGCAGCTGGAGGCCTGGCTCGCCGCCGGCGCCCTGCGGAAGGAGACTTCACCGGGCAGCCACGGCTACGCGGACGCCACCGCGATCCGGGTGATGGACGCCTGGTGGCCGCTGGTCGCCGACGGCGTCATGCGGCCGGGCCTCGGCGACCCGCTGTTCGGCGCGCTGACCGGCGCCCTGCAGATCAACGAGTCCCCCTCCGGCGGCCAGACCGGCGCCGCCTCCGGCCCGGTGAGCGCCAACGAGGCCATCCCGCACAAGGGCTCGGCCTTCCAGTACGGCTGGTGGAGCTACCTGGACAAGGACCTGCGCGCCGTCCTCGGCGACCAGGTGGCCGGCCCGCTGGCCCGGCCGTTCTGCGGCGGCGGCGACCTCGCGGCCTGCCGGACCGTCCTGCTGGACACCCTGAAGCAGGCCGCCGCCCGGACTCCGGCCCAGGTCTACCCGGGCGACGCGGACTGCGCGGCCGGCGACCAGTGGTGCGCCGACACGATCATCCAGCGCCCGCTGGGCGGCGTGACGGACGCCAAGACCACCTGGCAGAACCGCCCGACCTACCAGCAGGTGGTGCAGTTCCCCGGCCACCGCTGAACCCGGGCGCCGCAGAACCCGGCCACCGCTGAACCGGCGCGGCCGGTGCCCCCGACGCGGGGCACCGGCCACCGGTCATCCGGGCCCCCGCATAACGCGCGGCCCCGGGGAGCTGCCCCTAGCGTGGTCCGGGGACCGCCCGACCACCCCCGGGCCGAGACCCGGGACCCGCACCAGGAGGCATGCCGACCATGACCGCCAACCTCTCCGAGCTCACCGGCGACTACGTCCTCGATCCCACCCACACCCGGATCGGCTTCGTCGCCCGCCACGCCATGGTGACCAAGGTCCGCGGCGCGTTCCACGAGTTCGAGGGCACCGCCCACCTGGACGGCGGCGACCCGTCCCGCTCCTCCGGCCAGGTGGTGATCAAGACCGAGAGCATCGACACCGGCGTGGAGCAGCGCGACCAGCACCTGCGCACCAACGACTTCCTGGACGCGCCGAACTTCCCCGACATCACCTTCCGCTCCACCGCGGTCGAGGTGCGCTCGGAGTCCGAGTACCGGGTGACCGGCGACCTCACCATCAAGGACACCACCCGCCCGGTCACCATCGACTTCGAGTACACCGGCAACGCCGTCGACCCGTACGGCAACCTCCGGGTGGGCCTGGAGGGCTCGGTCACCATCAGCCGCAAGGAGTACGGCGTCACCTGGAACGCTGCCCTGGAGGGCGGCGGCGTCCTGGTCGGTGACAAGGTCGTCCTGGAGTTCGACATCTCGGCGATCCGCCAGGGCGGCTAGACGAGTAGTTCCGAAGTGGGCTGGGTTTGCCGGTTCTGCTCCGGGCATGCAGGAAGGGTGTCCAGCATCGGGTTGTGACGACCGAAGAGCTGGACACCCTCCTGACGGCACTCTACGTGCAGATCGATGATCACCTGCCCCGAACGCGGTGGTTGGGCCGCCCGCCGTTGCTGACGGACTCCGAACTGGTCTGCCTGGCCGTGGCCCAGGTGCTGCTCGGCTTCCACTCAGAGGCCCGCTGGATCCGCTTCGCCCAGGCCCATCTGCGCGGCATGTTCCCGAACCTGCCCGGCAGGCCCGGCTACAACAAGCGCCTGCGCGCGGCACGGCCGCTGCTCCAGCAGGCCGTGCGCGACCTGGCCCGGGCGACCGACCTGTGGGGCGACCCGGTGTGGATCACCGACTCGACGCCCGTGGAGTGCGGCCGCTCCCGCGACACCGTCCGCCGCTCGGCGCTGGCCGGCTGGGCCGGCTACGGCTACAGCCGCTCCCACTCGCGCTGGTTCTGGGGCCTGAAGCTGCACCTGGTGTGCACCCCGGCCGGCCTGCCCGTCACCTGGGCCCTCGCCAACCCCAAGGTCGACGAGCGCGAGGTCCTGGCCGCGCTCGTCGAGACCGAGCCCGGTCTCGTGCGCGAGCGGCCCGGCCTGCTGATCCTCGCCGACAAGGGCTACGTCTCCGCCGAACTCGACCGCTTCCTCGACCAGTACGGCATCCAGCTGCTGCGACCGTCGTACCGCAACCTCGCCCCTCGCCCGGGCGAGGGACTGCTGAAGTCGGTCCGCCAGCTCATCGAGTCCGTCAACGACACGCTCAAAGGCCAACTCGGACTCGAACAACACGGCGGCCGCACCATCGAAGGCGTCGGCGCCCGGGTCGGCCAGCGGCTGCTGGCGATGACCTGCGCGATCTGGCACAACCGGACCACCGGCCAACCCGTCACCCGCTCACTGATCGCCTACGACCACTGACCGACTTCGGAACTACTCGTCTAGCACTCCGGACCGGTTCCGACCGCCCGCAGCGGCCGGAACCGGTCCGCCACGAACGGGTTCCCGCCGCGGCCCCGCCAACCGCCGGACCGCGCGGCGTCCGCCCGGCTAGTCTCCTGGCATGCCAACAGAAGACTCCCTCGCGACCGGCCAGCGCTCCCTCGGCGACCCCGCCCTCGACTACCCGCTCCGGCCCGCGCTCACCGCCGGCTGCCCGCGCACCAGCACCGAGGACGTCTCCTACCCCGTCGAGGTCGACTACGCCTACGACAAGGTCGACGTGGCGGCCCTGTTCGCCCCCGCCCCGGTGCGCGGCGGCCTGGAGCGCTGGGCCCCGCTGCTGCCGCCGCTGCTCGCCCCGGGCCTGGGCGAGGGCGCCACCGCGATGGTGGAGATCGAGCCCGGGGTGTACGTGAAGGACGAGTCCCGCAACCCCACCTGGAGCCACAAAGACCGGCTGAACCGCTGCACCACCAGCGCCGCCGTGGCCGCCGGCGCGCCGGGCCTCGCGGTCGCCTCCTCCGGCAACCACGGCGCCTCGGCCGCCGCCTACGCCGCCCGCGCCGGACTGCCCTGCGTGGTGTTCACCGGCCCGGACGTGCCGCCGAACGTCGACTCCTTCCTCAACGCCTACGGCGCGGTGGTGCTCCCGGTGCCGTGGGAGGCCCGCTGGCCGCTGCTGCGCCTGGCGGTCGACCGGCTGGGCCTGCACCCGGTCAGCAACCTGACCACCACCCACACCGGCCACGCGTACGGCCCCGAGGGCTACAAGACCGTCGCGTACGAGATCTTCCAGGACGTCGGCCTGCCGAGTGCGGTGTTCGTCCCGACCGGCTACGGCGAGCTGCTGTTCGGCGTCTGGAAGGGCTTCACCGAGCTGCGGCGGCTGGGCCTGACCGACCGGGTGCCGCGCATCCACTCCTGCGAGACGGCCACCTCCGGGCCGCTCGCCCGGGCGATCGCCGAGGGCCTGCCGGCCGCCCACGTGACGGTCGGCCCGAGCGACGCCTACTCGATCGGCTCCCAGGTGAGCGGCTACCGGGGCGTGCTCGCGGTCCGGGAGAGCGGCGGCCGGGCGCTGACCCTGGACGACGGCCAACTCGCCGCCGCCCAGGGCGAGCTGGCCCGCGCCGGGCTCTGGACGGAACTGTCCGCGGCGGCCGGCCTGGCCGGGCTGCGCAGCCTCGGCGAACCGGACCTCTCGGACGGCCCGGTGGTCTGCGTGTCGACCTCCAGCGGGTTCAAGGACAAGGGCGTCGGCACCCTCCGGACCGAGCCGGTCGCCGCCGACTGGGACGCCGTCGAGCTCAGGCTGCGGGCAGCCGGCATCACGGGCTGAGCCGCGCTCGTCGACCCGCGCTCCCGGGGCGGCCGACCCGCGGCCGGCGGCCCCGGCCGGCGCCCGGCCGCGAGGCCCGCTGTTCGCCCGCCCGTCCATGCCCGTAAGGTCGCCGTAGGGTCGGTGTTCGCCGAGCGCCACCAGGCTTGCACCCTCCGCCAACTGCCCCCACAAGCCGAAGGGTTGCCACCGTGTCGCGTTCCCTCCGCCGCCTGCTGCCGCTCGCCGTCGCCGTCGCGGCGGTGCCCGTGCTCGCCCTGCCCGCCGTCCCGGCCGGCGCGGTCACCTACGGCACCCCGACGATCACCTTCTCGGCCGGGTACCTGTCCGGCGCGGTCGGCGCCACCGGCGACCCGACCGTGACGGTGACGGTCGCCCAGTCCGGCGCCTCCGCCTCCGCGCTGACCGTCGCCGCCTCCGCCACCACCCGCAGCGCCGTCGCCCGCACCGGCGACGTCACGGTCACCGGCAGCGGCGGCACCCGCACCCTGGCGGTCGCCGCCCAGGGCGTCGGCTACGCCGACCTCACGATCAAGGTCACCGGCCTCGGCGGCAAGAGCGCCACCCGCACCCTGCACTACGCCGCCTCCCCCGCCGTCCAGTTCTCCGCCACCAGCCGCTACCTCACCGGCTCCAGCGACGCCTCGGCCGCCGTGGACGCGGGCGGCGGCTACATCGTGGTCGGCGACGACGAGTCCAACACGCTGCGCCTGTACGACCGCGACCGCTCCGGCGCACCGGTCCGCAGCTGGGACTTCAGCTCGGCCCTCGGCGTCTCCAAGGAGATCGACATCGAGGGCGCCACCCGGGTCGGCGACGTCATCTACTGGACGGGCTCGCTCGGCAACAACAAGGACGGCGTGATCAAGCCGGACCGGCACACCGTCTTCGCCACCACCGTCACCGGCTCCGGCGCCGACACCCAGCTGTCCCTGGCCGGCTCGTTCGACGGCCTGCGCGACGACCTGATCGCCTGGGACGACGCCCACGGCAAGCGCTACGGCTTCGCGGCCGGCGCCGCCGACGGCCAGGCGCCCAAGCAGGTCGACGGGTTCAACGTGGAGGGCCTGGAGTTCGCCCCCGGCAGCACCAGCACCGCCTACGTCGGCTTCCGCGCGCCGCTCACCCCGGCGGTCACCGGCGGCCGGGCGCTGCTCGTCCCGGTCACCAACCTCCCGTCGCTGCTGACCGGTTCGGCCGCGCACGCCGCCTTCGGCGACCCGATCGAGCTGGACCTCGGCGGGCTGTCCGTGCGGGACATCCGCCGCAACGACCTCGGCCAGTACCTGATCGTGGCCGGGTCCTGGTCCGCCGAGGACAACTCCGCCCCGTACGCGCTCTACCGCTGGGACGGGCGGCCCGGCAGCCGGCCGACCAAGCTGACCGACCTGCCGACCAGGGACTACGGCGCCTGGGAGGCCGTCGTCGACGTCCCGGACCTGGACGCCCCCGGCGCCCGCGCCCAGCTGATCACCGACGACGGCTCCGCCGACCTCTACGGCGACGCCACCGCCGCCAAGGACCTCACCCACCCGGAGTGGAAGAAGTCCCGCAGCACCTGGTTCACGCTGAACTAGCCTTCCGGCGGGGGACCTTCGGCGCGCCCGCCGAAGATCCCCCGCCGCGGCCCCGCCCGCTCAGAGCTCGACCAGCACCTTGCCGCTGCTGGCCGCACGGTCCAGGTAGAGGCCGCGGTAGGCGGCCGGGATGCTGTCGAACCCCTGGTGCACGGTCTGCCGGTACGTCAGCCGCCCGCTGCGGACCAGCGGCCCGATGTCCCGCCGCAGCGCGGCCCAGTTCTCCTCGGTGAACCACTCCAGCGAGAAGATCCCGCGGATCGTGGTGCGCGGGAACATGATCATCGGCAGCAGGCGCGGCCCCGTCCAGTCCCCGCCGACCTGGCTCGCCCACTGCCAGCAGACCGCCACCCGGCTCTCCACCGCCAGCATCCCGAAGACCACGTCGGTCAGCGCCCCGCCGAGGCTGTCGAAGTAGCGGTCGACGCCCTCCGGGGCGAGTTCGGCCAGCTCCTTCTCCACCGACTCCGCCGGGTCGCCGTCGCGGTACAGCAGCACCTCGTCGTAGCCCAGCTCCCGCAGCCACCCGGTCTTCTCCGGCGTCGCCGTGGTGCCGATCACCCGGGCGCCCCGCAGCTTGGCCAGCTGCCCGACCAGCGACCCGACCGCCCCCGAGGCACCGCTGACCAGCACCGTCGAGCCGGGCCGGATGTCCAGGAACTTCTCGACCGTCCCCCAGGCCGTCATCCCGGGCCCGCCCAGGATGCCGAGCGCGGTGGACAGCGGCAGGGCCTCGTCGTAGTCCGCCGGGTCCAGTCGGCGGAGGGCCGGGAACACCATCGGGAAGGTCCCGGTCCGCCACAGCCGGGGCTCGCCGTTGCTGACCAGGTGGCTGCGCCAGCCGGTGAAGCCCTGCACCAGGTCGCCGACCGCGAACCGCGCGGCCGGCCCGGCCTCCAGCACCTCCATGATCGAGTCCGCGCCCATGCAGTCGCCGATCGGGGTGTCCAGCGCGATGCCCTGGAGGTACGGGTCGACGGAGACGTACCGGGTGCGCAGCAGCATCTCGTCCGGGGCGAGCCGGACGTCCAGGTCCTCCACGACCTTCCGGTACATCCGCTCGACGTCCGGCACGCCGTCCACGTGCTCCTGGACGACCCACTTCTCGATCCTCACGACGTGACTCCAAACTGCCGGACGGCGGGGCCGACCGGTTCGATGAGCAGGGTGGGCGGCGGGGCGCTGTCGTCCACCTCGGCGGTGAAGGGCCTGCCGTCGTCCCGGCAGATGAACTGGACGACGTGCCGGCCGGCCGCCGCCGCCCGGATCAGACCGCCGGTGGTCGCCCACACGCCGGAGAGGTAGAAGTTCGCCAGGCCGGGCAGGCCCGGGCCGTTGCGCTTGACCTCCTCCTCCAGGGTCTCGCCGCTCTCCACGAAGGGCTGCCAGCCCAGCACCGTCCCGTTGTAGTTGCCGGTGTACCGGACCTGGGTGAGCGGGGTGGAGACGTCCTTGACCGACACCGCCTCCCGCAGCCCGGGGTGGTGGCCGTCCAGGAACTCGACGATGGTGTCCCGCACCCGGCGCTTCTCCCGCTGGTACTCCCGCCCCCGGCCGACCGGCAGGGTGTGCAGCTCCTCGCCGCGCCGCACCCGGGGCTCCTGCTCCGGCCCGGTGCTCAGCTCCCGCCACGGCTCGATGTCGCAGAAGTAGCTGGCGTACACCACGGTGGTGCCGGCGGGCGACAGTTCCGGGTAGTGGCGGCTGCGGAACTGGACGTTGATGCTCGGGTGCCGGATGCCGGTGAGCCGCTCGGCGACCTCGTCCTCCAGCAGGTAGGTGGTGCACGGGTCCCCGGCCGGGAAGGGCCGGCGCAGGCCGAGGAAGACGGTCACGTAGCCGGGGAAGACCATGCCCGGCTCGGTGATGGTCTGGGTGTACAGCCTGCGGTAGGTGTCGCTCAGGTAGCGGCCCTTGAGCAGGTCCATCATGGTGGTCCGGCCGTCGCAGGCGGCCACCACGATGTCGGCCCGCACCTCCTGGCCGTCGCTCAGCCGCACCCCCACCGCCCGGTCGTCCTCGATCAGGACCTCGGTCACCTTGGTGTTGTACGAGATCTCGCCGCCCAGTCGCAGGTAGCGCTGCTCGACCGAGTTGGCCAGCCCCAGCGACCCGCCCTCCGGCACTCCGGCCGACTGCCCGGCGTGGCAGGCGAGTTGGAAGTAGTTGGGCAGTACCGGGAAGTTGGGGTGCTTCTCGTACAGGATGAAGTTGAACGCCTCGCGCAGCAGCGGGCTCCGGAACTTCGCCGAGTAGTCGCTCATCAGCACCGTGATCGAGCGCCGGATCACGTTGAAGTACGGCAGGAAGGAGGCCAGCATCCGCATCCGCTCCCACCGGCCCATCAGCCCGACCGGCTTGAGGAAGGGGTAACGGGCCAGCGCCAGGCGGAACTTGCGCAGCCCGGCGCAGAACTGCCGGATCCGGCGGGCGTCCTCCGGCGCGAGCTCCAGCAGGTGGGCCTCCAGCCGGTCCGGGTCGGAGTAGAAGTAGACCGCCCGCCCGTCCCTGGTGCGCACCACGTTGAAGACGTCGAAGTTGCGCATCCGCTTGCCCTGCAGCGCGCCGAGTTCGAGCCAGATCTGGTGCATCTCGTTGCCCGGCCCGCTGCCCAGCAGCCAGCTGACGCAGCAGTCGAAGGTGAACTCGCCGCGGTCCCAGCCGGTGCAGCAGCCGCCGGGGATCTCGTGCATCTCCAGGATCCGGGTGCGGTAGCCGTTCATCTGCGCGAAGCAGCCGGTGGACAGCCCACCGAGCCCCCCGCCGATGATGACCATGCTCCGCCGGCCGCCGGTCGTCGTCCCGCTCACTCCGCCACTCCCACTTCCGCCACTCCCACATCCGGCTGCCCCACGGTGGCCCGGTCGAGTTGCGGCAGGCGGCCCCACTTCCCCGCGTGCCACGGCTCCCGGTTGTCGCTGGGCCAGGCCCGGAACGGCCGGCCGAGCTCCCGGCAGAGGTACTGCGCGGCGAACCGTCCGCTGGTGGCGGCCCGGATCAGCCCGCCGAGCGCGGTCCACTGGCCCGCCATGGAGAAGCCGCTCAGCCCGGGCAGCCGCATCCGGTCCCGGTTGACCAGCCGGTTGGCGGCGTCCTCCGCCTCGGAGAAGGCCTGCCAGGCGAGGATGCTGCCGTAGGTGTTGCCGGTGAACCGCTCGGTGGTCACCGGCGAGGCCACGTCCACGAGTTCGATCCGCCCGCCGAGCCCGGGATAGGTCCGCTCCAGGAACTCCCGGACGAACGCCGCGACTTCCTGCTTGCGCGCCCGGTAGGCCCGGCGGTCCTCGGTCCGCAGGTCCTTCCAGGAGCGGTAGTCGCTGAAGTAGGTGCAGTGCAGCACCGACTTGCCCGGCGGCGCGAAGCCGTCCGCGTAGGAGGAGCGCATCTGCACCACCAGGCTGCGCTGGAGCGAGCCGGGCAGCCGCGCGCCGTCCTCGGGCGCCAGCAGGTAGGTGGTGCTGTGCGGCTCGCCCGCGGGCAGCGGGCCGTCGATGCCGACGAAGGCGGACACCACGGCCGGGTACAGGTTGCCCGGCTTGTCGAGCAGTTCGCCGTACAGCTTCTCGGTGGCAGGGCTGGAGTAGCGGCCCTCCAGCAGCCGTTCGAGCACCGTCGGGCCGTCGCAGGCGGCCACCACGTGGTCGGCGTAGTGCCGTGAGCCGTCCCGGAGCTCCACCCCGATCGCGCGCCCGTCCTCGATCAGGACGCGCTCCACCCGGCAGCGGTAGCCGATCACCCCGCCGAGCGAGGTGTAGCGCTCCTCCACCGAGCGGGCCAGCCCGAGCGAACCGCCCTGCGGGAACCCGGCGTTGCCGTTGTGGGCGGCCGCCAGGGTGTACAGGTACGGCAGCAGCGGGAAGCCCGCGGGCTCCTGGAGGAACATGTTGGGGAACGCCCGCCGCAGCAGCGGGTCCTGGAAGCGCTCGGCGAAGCCGCTCATCGGGGTGGTCGCGGTGCGCCAGAACAGCCGGAACGCGGGCAGCACGGTGCGCAGGGTGCGCAGCCGTTCCGCCGGGGTGCGCAGCGGCGGCGGGGTGAGGTCCCAGGGCAGCTCGATCGCGGCGAAGCGGCGCAGGTCCCGGCAGAAGGCCCGGATCGGCTTGGCGTCGCCGGGTGCGAGGGCCAGCAGGTGGGCCTCCAGCCGGTCCGGGTCGCCGTAGAAGGTGACGGCCCGGCCGTGTTCGTCGACGACCCGGTTGAAGGTGTCGAAGCGGGTCACCGACTTGCCGTCCAGGGCGCCGAGTTCGCTCCAGACCTGGTGCGCCCCGGTGCCCTCGGCGGTGCCGATCAGCCAGTCGATGCAGTAGTCGAACAGGTAGCCGTGCCGGGACCACGCGGTGCAGCAGCCGCCGGGCAGCACGTGCTTCTCGAAGATCCGGGTCTCCAGGCCGCTCATCTGCGCGTAGCAGCCGGTGGCGAGGCCGGCCAGGCCGGCTCCGATCACGATGACCCGGGGCGGGCTGCCGGGGGCCCGCTCCCTGGTGGACCAGTCCGGTCCGCGGTCAGCCGCGGCCATCGGCGGTCCCTCCGGCCAGGATGGAGCCCGCCAGTTCGGCGTTGCGGGCCGCGAACTCCCCGTCGAGCATCTCGGCGTGGGCGCCGTGCCCGACGTACACCGCGGTGCCCGTGGTGGAGGCGCCGTGCCAGGAGCCGGGCTCGCCGGCCACGTGCACCGAGAGCCGGTCGGATTCGCAGACGACGTCCAACTGGGCCTTCACCGTGCCGGTGTTGGGCGTTCGGCTGCTGAACTCCAGGTAGTCCCTGGCCTGTTCGAGGGTCTCCTGGGCGACGATCCGTGAGCCGGTGTGGCGGTGCAGGTGCTCGTGGAGTTCGCGTTCGAAGACGGCCAGGTGCTCCTCGCCGAGGTCGAAGGCCTCGGTGACCCGGTAGGCGTCCACCAGCAGCACCGAGGCCACCTCTCGTCCGCGCCGTTCCAGCTCCTTGGCCACCTCGAAGGCGAGGTTGCCGCCGAGCGAGTAGCCGAGCAGGACGTACGGCCCGGCGGCGTGCAGTTCCTCGACCAGGTCCGCGTAGCGGGCGGTCTTGTCGTCGCCGGTCAGGTAGTTGAAGGAGGCGATCCGGTGCTCCGGGAGGTGCGCGGCGAGCTGCCGGTAGACCAGTCCGTGCCCGCCGGCCGGCGGGAAGCAGAACACCGTTCGGTCCTCGGGCGCCCCGGCGTTGAACCAGAGGTAGGGCTCGCCGCCGGCCACCTCGCCGGTGATGATCTGTTCGACGGTGCGGGCCATCCCGTGCAGGGTGGTGACCTTGAACAGCAGGCCGACCGGGATGCTGATGTTGAACTCGCTCTGGAGGTGGTGGATCAGCTCGATCAGCCGGATCGAGCTGCCGCCGAGTTCGAAGAAGTCGTGCTGGAGGCCGACCTGCTCCAGGCCGAGCAGGTTCCGCCAGTGCTCGGCGACCCTCGTCTCGTAGAGCGTGACGGGTGGTTCGTGCTGGGCCCCGGCGGTGTCGGCCTTCGGCTCGGGCAGCGCCGCGAGGTCCACCTTGCCGTTCGGGGTGAGCGGCAGGGCGGGCAGTTCGGTGAGGTAGGAGGGGATCATCACGGTGGGCAGGTGCTCGGCCAGGTGGCGGCGCAGTTCGCGGCGGTCCAGCGCGGTGCCCTCGGCGGGCACCACGTAGGCGGCGAGGACGGCCTCGCCCCGGGCGTCCTGCCGGACGGCCACGCAGGCCTGGGCGAGTTCCGGGCGGGCGGTGAGGTGGGCCTCGATCTCGCCCAGCTCGATCCGGTGGCCGCGGACCTTGACCTGGTTGTCGATCCGGCCGAGCAGGTGCAGGGTGCCGGCGGTGTCCCAGTGGCCGAGGTCGCCGGTGCGGTAGAGCCGCAGGGGCGTTCCGTCGAGCTCCAGGGTGACGAAGCGCCGGGCGGTCTGCTCCGGGTCGTTGGGGTAGCCGGCCGCGACGCCCGCGCCGCCGATCCACAGCTCGCCGGGCACGCCCGCCGGGACGGGCTCGCCGTAGGGGTCCAGGACGTACACCGCGCTGTTCGGGAACGGCCGTCCGATCGGCACCATCCGGCCGGGTTCCAGCCGGTCGGTCGCGCCCTCGTAGTAGGTGCTGTCGACGCTGGCCTCGGTGAGCCCGTAGGAGTTGACCAGCCGGGTCCGCGGGCCACACAGGGCGCGCACCCGCTGGTGTTCGGCGGCCTTCCAGGAGTCGGAGCCGACGATCAGCAGCCGCAGGAAGTCCAGCGTCAGGCCCTCCCGCTCGCAGTGCGCCAGCAGTGCGCGGGCCACCGCGGGCACGAACTCGCCGCCGTCCACGGCCTCCTCGCGCATCACCCGGTACAGCCGGGCGGTGTCGAAGAGCAGTTCCCGGTCGACCAGGACGAGGGTGCCGCCGGTGCTGAGCGCCCGGGCGAGGTCGCCGGAGAACACGTCGAAGGCGGTACCGGCCATCTGGAGGTGCACCCGCACCTCGGTGTCCAGCCGGTACTCGGCGCGCCAGCCGGCGGTGACGGCGGCCAGGTTGCGGTGGTCGACCCGGACCCCCTTCGGGCGGCCGGTGGAGCCCGAGGTGTGGATCACGTAGGCGGCCCGGTCCGGGTCGGCGGCGGGCAGCGCCGCGGCGCCGTCCGGCACCGGCCGGTCCAGCTCCTCCAGGGTGACCGGCCGGGCGGGCAGGTCGGCCACCAGCGGGCGCCGCTGGTCGACCACCACCAGCTCCGCTCCGGCGTCGGCCACCTGGTGGGCGAGCCGGTCGGCCGGGTGTCCGGGGTCGAGCGGCAGGTAGGCGGCGCCGGCCCGCCAGATCGCCAGCAGGGTGGTGATCAGCTCGGGCGACTTGTCCAGGCAGACCGCGACCACCGAGCCCTCGCCGACGCCGAGTTCGCGCAGGCGTACGGCGGCGCGCCGGGCCTGCCGGTCCAGCTCGCCGTAGGTCAGCCGGCGGACGGCGTCCCGGCCGGGCGCGACCACCGCGACGGCCTCCGGCCGCTCGGCGGCGGCCTTGGCGATCAGCTCCGGCACCGGGGTGCCGTGCTCGATCCGGTGCCCGGCGCCGCTGAAGCCGGTGAGGATCTCCCGCCGTTCGGCCTCGCCCAGCATCCGCAGCCGGCCGACCGGCTCGCTCTCGGCGGCGCGGGTCATGGCGTCCAGCAGGTTGCGGTAGTGGGCGGCCAGCCGCTGGACGGTGGCGGGCTCGAAGAGGTCGGAGTTGTACTTGAAGACGCAGTGGAAGCAGCCGTCCGAACGGTCCTCGTAGGCGGACAGCGTGAGGTCGAACTGTCCTTCCTCCTCGGGCAGTTCGATGTACTCCAGGCGGTAGCCGAAGCGCTCCACGGCGACCTTGTGGGTGAGCAGGATGAACATCGCCTGGAACACCGCGGAGCGGCTCGGGTCGTGCTGGAGCCCGAGCTGCTCGACCAGCAGCGGGAAGGGGTACTCCTGGTTGTCCAGCCCGCCGAGCACGCTCTCCCGCACCCGGGAGAGCAGTTCGGCGACGGTCGGCTCCCCGGCCAGGCTCACGTGCAGCGGCAGCGGGTTGACGAAGTAGCCGTAGACGGAGGCGAACTCCTCCTCGGTGCGGCCGGTGACCGGGCTGCCGACCACGATGTCCGGCTGCCCGGACCAGCGGTGCAGCAGCAGGTAGTAGGCGCTGAGCAGCACCATGAACGGGGTGGCGCCGTTGGCGCGGGCCAGCTCGTGGACCCTGGCGGTGAGGTCGGCGTCGAGCCGGAAGAACTCGGAGGCGCCGTTGTGGGTCTGCACGGCCGGGCGCGGCTTGTCGGTGGGCAGCGCCAGCACCGGCATCTCGACCGGCAGGTGGCCGCGCCAGTAGTCGAGCATCCGCCGGGCCTCGGGCCCGGCCAGGAAGCGGTTCTGGCGGTTGAGGAAGTCCAGGTAGCGGGCGGGCACCGGGGGCAGTTCCGGGGTGCGGCCCTGGCGCAGCGCCTCGTAGACCTCGAACAGCTCCTCGATGAAGGTGAAGGTGGAGATCGCGTCCGAGACGATGTGGTGGACGGCCTTCATCAGCACCCAGCAATCCGGGCCGCGCCGGAACAGCCGCAGCCGCACCAGCGGGTCCTCGGCCAGGTCGTACGGCCGCCGGTACTCGCGGACGATCAGGTCGTGGATCTCCTCCCACGGCCGGCCCTCGACGTCGAACAGCCCGGTGTCGGCCTCGGCGTCCTCCCGGATCCGCTGGACCGGCCGGCCCTCCTCGGCCGTGAAGGCGGCGCGCAGCTCGGGGTGCCGGGCGACGAGGAAGCGGAAGGCCCCGAACATCAGCTCCGGGTCGAGCTCGGCGCGGACCTCGACGGCGCCGCCGATGTTGTACGCGAAGCCGTCCGGGTGGAGCAGGCGCAGGAACCAGAGCGCCTGCTGGTTGTGGGTGAGCGGGAAGCGGGACTCGTCGGTGTACAGCTCCACCTCGGCCTCGGCCGGGCCGCCGTCGGCGGCGAGCCGCTCGGCCAGGCCCTCGGTGAGCAGGTCGACCAGGTCGCCGACGGTGCCGTTGCTGAGCAGGGCCACCACCGGGAGGGCGACGCCGAGTTCGCCGTGCACCCGGGCGCGCAGCTCCATCGCGAGCAGCGAGTCCAGGCCGTGTGCGCCGAGCCTGGTCTCCGCGTCGATCCGCTCGGCGCCGATCCGCAGCACGGCCGCGGCGGCGGCGGTGAACCGCTCGGTGACCAGCTCCCGGCGGGCCTGCGGGTCGGCGGCGCGGTAGGCGTCCAGGAAGCCGCCGGTCTCGGCCGGGGCCTGTTCGGCGGCGCTCGCCGCCAGGTCGGCGACCAGCGGCGGCGGCGCCGGGTACCAGGCGAGGAAGGTCGGCCAGTCGACCACGGTGGCGACCAGCAGCTGGGCGCGGTCCTGGCCGAGGACGCGCTCCAGGACGGCCGTTCCGGCGTCCGGCGGCAGCGAGCTCATGCCGCGGGCGTCGCGGTAGTGGGCGACCAGGCCCAGCTCCTCGATCATGCCGGTGGCCCAGGGGCCCCAGTCCAGGCTGAGCCCGGGCAGCCCCTCGGCCCGGCGGTGGTGGGCGAGGGCGTCCAGGAAGGCGTTGCCGGCCGCGTAGTTGGTCTGTCCGGCGGTGGTGAGCAGCGAGGCGACGGAGGCGAACAGCACGAAGTGGTCGAGCGGTTCGTCGCTCAGCAGCCGGTGCAGCAGGTGGGCGCCGATCACCTTGGGGGCGTAGCCGGCGTCGAAGGACGGGCGGTCCATCTGGGCCAGCAGGGTGTCCTTGACCTGCCCGGCGAGGTGGAACACGCCTCGGATCGGCGGGAGTTGGCGCTGCCGGTAGTCGGCGAGCCAGTCCGCGAGGGCGGTCTCGTCGGTGACGTCGACGGGGGCGAGCAGCGGTTCGGCGCCGAGCGCCTGGAGTTCGCGCAGGAAGGCGATCCGCTCACCGACGGGGCTGTCCGGGTCGGTGCCCGCCCACCGGGAGCGCTCGGGCAGGGCGGTGCGGCCGACCAGGATCAGCCGCCGGGCGCCGCGCCGGACGAGGGTGCGGCAGAGCAGCCGGCCGAGGGCACCGAAGGCCCCGGTGACCAGGTAGCTGCCGTCGGGGCGCAGGACCGGCGGCAGCGGGCGGGTGAGGCCCTCGGCCTGCCGCAGCCGACTGGTGAGCCGGCCGCCGGCCCGCAGGGCGATCTCCTGCTCGTCCCGGGCGGCGAGTTCGGCGAGCAGCGCCTCGGCCTGGTCGGCGGCCTCGACGGCCGGGTCGAGGTCGATCAGGGTGCCGTGCTGGGCGACGAGTTCCTGCTGCCAGAGCACCCGGCCGATGCCCCAGGCGGGGGCGCCGAGCGGTTCGACCCGGTCGCCGGGGGCGGCGGGCTGGGTGCCCCGGGTGACGATGTGCAGCCGGCCGTCCGGGCGGGCGGCGGACAGGGCCGGGGCAAGGGTGATCAGGGAGTAGGCGCCGAGCGTGGCCAGCGGGCCGAGCCGGTCGGCGGAGGTGGCGGCCAGCGCGGGCTGGTCGAGGTTCCAGAGGTGGACGACGGTGGCGAACCCTCTGTCCAGGTCCGCGAAGAGCCGCTGGAGGTCCTCGGCGGAGTCGGGCCGGACGGTCGAGCGCCCCTCGTCGTGCCGGTACCCGGTGCCGGGCCGGACCAGGTGGCAGCGGGCGCCGCGCCCGGCGGCCAGTGCGGCCAGCCGCTCGGCGAGGCCGCCCTCGTCGGCGAACAGCAGCAGGTCGCCGGGGTCCTCGTCGGCGGCCGGTCCGGCGGCGGCCACCCAGGCGACCTCGGTGAGCCAGCCGTCGATGGTGGCGAGCCCGACGGAGGCGGGGGCCTGGGCGACGTCGGCGACCCGGAAGCCGGTGACCCTGCCGACCGGGGTGCCGTCCTCGGCGTAGAGCGCGAGGTCGCCGACGAGCTCCTCGCCGGTGTCCCGGGTGACGGTGGCGTGCACCCACAGCGGGCGGTCGCCGGTCCCGTCGAGCCGGACCTCCTCGATCGAGACGGGGAGCCGGACGCTGCCGCCCTCGGGCGCCTCCAGCTGGGTGGTGAGCAGGGTCTGGAAGCAGCCGTCCAGCAGCACCGGGTGCAGGTGGTGGTCGGCCGCGTCCGGGCCGAGCTGCGCGGTCGGCCGGACCAGGGCCAGCGCCTCGCCGGGGCCGGCCCACACCTCGGCGATGGTCTGGAAGGCGGGCCCGTAGTCGTAGCCGCGCGCGGCCAGTCGCCGGTAGCAGTCCGGGCCGTCCAGGTGCCGTCCGCGGGCGCGCAGGGCGTCGATGTCCGGCGCGGGCCCGTAGGAGCGGCGCTGGCCGGTGCGGACCCGGCCGCCGGCGTGCACGGTCGGTTCGCCGCCGGCGGGGGTGGAGGCGACGGTGAAGCGGGCGTCCTCGGGCGAGTAGCCGAGCTGGACGGGAACAGGCTCGGTCTCGGAGAGGAACAGCGCCCGGTTGAGTTCGACCTCGGCCAGCGTGACCTCGGTGCCGCCGGTCAGGGTGCGGACGGCCTGGGCGGCCATCTCCAGGTACCCGGCGGCCGGGAAGACCACCTGGCCCTCGATCCGGTGGTCGGTGAGGTAGGGCAGCCGCTCGGGGTCGAGCGTGCCGGTCCAGCCGGGCTGGGCGGCGGCGGTGCGGCGGCCGAGCAGCGGGTGGTCGAGCCGGCCGAGCCGGACCTGCGCGACCGGCGCGGGCTCCACCCAGTACCGGTCGCGCCGCCAGGGGTAGCGGGGCAGCGGCACCGGGCGGCCGCCCGGGTGCAGCGCGTTCCAGCTCAACTCGACTCCGAGGGTGTGCAGTTCGGCGAGGCTGCGGGCGAAGCGCTCGGGCTCGTCCTGCTGCCGGCGGATCGACGGCAGGGTGTGCGCCTGCTCGGCGCACTCGCGGATCGCGTGGCCGAGCACCGGGTGCGGGCCGAGCTCCAGGAACAGCCCGTGGCCGTCCTCGGCCATCCGCTCGACGGCGGCCCGGAAGCGGACCGGGTTGCGGACGTTCTGCCACCAGTACTCGCCGTCCAGCTCCGGCCCGCGGGCGAGGCCCTCGCGGGCGGTCAGGTACAGCGGCAGCCGCGCCTCCTGCGGCTTGATGGCGGCGAGCGCGGCCACCAGCTCGTCCCGGATCGGGTCCATCCGCACGCTGTGGTATGGGACTTCGACGTCCAGCAGACGGGCGAAGACGCCCTGTCCGCGCAGTTCCTCGGCCAGTTCGGCCAGCGCCTCGGCGTCCCCGGCCAGGGTCACCGCGGAGGGGCTGTTGACCGCGCCGAGCGAGACCAGCGAGCGGTACGGGCGGATCCGGCGCTCGGCCTCGGCCTCCGGCAGGCCGACCGCGAGCATGGTGCCGGTACCGGCCAGGCGCTGCTGGAGCCGGCTGCGGGCGAGCACCACCCGGACGGCGTCGGCCAGGTCGTACACCCCGGCCTCGTGGAAGGCGGCGACCTCGCCGGTGCTGTGGCCGACCACCGCGTCGGGGCGCAGGCCGTGGCTCCGCCAGAGCGCCGAAAGCCCTACCTGGACGGCGAAGTTGGCGGGCTGGGCCAGCCAGGTCTCGGCCATCCGGGAGTCCGCTTCGGGGCGGCCCAGCTCGGTCAGCAGCGACCAGTCGGCCTGGGCGCGGATCTCCCGGTCGACGGCCTGCACGGCCTCCCGGTAGACCGGCTCGTGCTCGTACAGCCCCCGGCCCATCCCCCACCACTGCGGGCCCATGCCGGTGAACACCCAGGCCAGTCGGCGCTGCCGGCGCTCCCGGGCGCGGCCCTGGACCACCCGGGGGTGCTCCTCGCCGCGCTCGTACGCGGCCAGCGCCTCGGCCAGGTCCTCCCGGGTGGAGTAGACCACCCCGAGCCGCTCGGGCAGGTGCTGGCGGCGGTGCGCCAGGGTGTGGCCGAGGTCGGCCAGGGACACCCCGTCGGCGAGCTCCTGCCGTACGGCGGCGGCCAGTTCGGGCAGTCCGGCGGTGTCCTTGGTGCTCAGCGGCAGCACCGTGCGGGCCGGTTCGGCGGCCGGTACGGCGGGCGCGGGCCGCGGCGGCTCCTCCAGCAGGACGTGGGCGTTGGTGCCGCCGAAGCCGAAGGAGTTGACGCCGGCGCGGGCCGGGCCCCGGTGTTCGGGCCAGTCCACCGGGGCGGTCGGGATCTCGAACGGCAGCGCGTCCAGGTCGATGCCGGGGTTGGGCTGCTCCAGGTTGAGGTGCGGCGGGATGCGGCGGTGCTTGATCGCGAGCGCGGTCTTGATCAGTCCGGCGACGCCGGCCGCCGCCTCGGTGTGCCCGATGTTGGTCTTGACCGAGCCGACGTAGCAGCGCTCCCCGGCGCGGCGGCCGATGCCGAGCACCCGGCCCAGGGCGGCGGCCTCGATCGGGTCGCCGACCGGGGTGGAGGTGCCGTGCGCCTCGACGTACTGGAGGCTGCCGGGCCGCACCCCGGCCTCGGCGCACACCCGCTCGATCAGGGTGACCTGGGCGTCCGCGCTGGGGACGGTGATGCCGTTGGTGCGGCCGTCCTGGTTGACGCCGGTGCCGAGGATGACGGCGTGCACCGGGTCCCCGTCGCGCAGCGCGTCGGAAAGCCGCTTGAGCACGACCACGCCGACGCCCTCGGCCCGGACGTAGCCGTCGGCGGAGGCGTCGAAGGCGCGCGAGCGGCCGTCCGCGGAGAGGAAGCCGCCCTTCGTCTCGGCGATCGTGTACTGCGGCGCCATGTGCAGCAGGGCGCCGCCGGCCAGGGCGAGTTCGGTCTCGCCGCGGAGCAGGCTCTGGCAGGCGAGGTGGACCGCGACCAGCGAGGAGCTGCACGCGGTGTCGATCGAGACGCTGGGCCCGCGGAAGTCGAAGCAGTGCGAGATCCGGTTGGACACCATCGTCATCATGGTGCCGGTGGCGGTGTGCGCCGCGATGGTGGCGAAGTCGAGGTCGGCGAACTGGAGGATCTTCCAGTCCAGGGTGAAGGCGCCCATGTAGACGCCGACCTCCCGGCCGGCCAGTTCGCCGGGGCGCAGGCCGCCGTCCTCCAGGGCCTCCCAGCTGACCTCCAGGAGCTTGCGCTGCTGCGGGTCCATGTGTTCGGCCTCGCGCGGGCTGATCCCGAAGAAGTCCGGGTCGAAGGTGTCGAAGCCGTCGATGTAGCCGCCCCGGCCGCCGATCAGCCGCCCCGGCTTGGCCCGGTCCCTGCTGCCCAGGGTGCCGGTGTCGTAGCGGTCGGCGGGCGTCTCGGTGAGACAGTCCCGGCCCTCGATCAGGTTGCGCCAGTAGGAGCGGTGGTCGTTGGCGTGTCCCGGCAGGCGGCAGCCGATACCGGTGATCGCGATGCGCTCGCGGGGCACGGCGAAGGGCGAGGAGGTCATGATCCATTCCGAGGGTGAAGGCGTGGCGCCGGGGGCACGGGCAGGTGGGGGGGCGGCCTCACGGGCCGGGGTTCAGACGGACTGCTCGGTGGCCTTCGCCCGGCGCCAGGGGTGCAGCAGGGTGGCGCCGAGTTCCCCGGTGGCGGGGAACGCGGCCGGGTCGGTGAGGCCGACGGCCTTCGGCACTCTGCCGGGCCGCCAGGTGAAGCTCCCGAACACGTGGTCCCAGAGCGAGAGGTCCGAGGCGTAGTGGCCCGCTTCGGCGAGGTCGGTGCTGTGGTGCAGGCGGTGGAGTTCCGGGCCGGCCAGGACGTGGCCGAGCAGACCGATTCGGACATCGATGTTGGCGTGGACGAAATACCCCTGGGCAAGCACGAATATTCCGACCACGAACACCGAATCCGGGGAGAATCCGATCAGCGCCAGTGACAGTTGGACCACGGACTGGGCGACGAGCACGTCCAGGAAATGATTCACGCCGTTGTTCGCGACGTTCACCTTGTCCGGGACGTGGTGCACCCCGTGCAGCCGCCAGAGCCACCGGTTGCGGTGGGACCAGCGGTGCACGAGGTAGTCGCCGAGCGAGCCGACCAGCAGCGCGAGTGGGATCTCCACCGCGAACGGCAGCGCCGGGTGGGCCGGGCCGAGCACCTCCACCAGCGTCGTGACCAGCCCCTGGGCCAGTGCGCCGCCGACCATGCTCAGCACGAAGTAGACGCTGTACCAGCCGAGTTCGCGTCGGCTCGGGTGCCATTCGGTCCGGTACGGGATCACCCGCTCCAGGACCGCCAGATATCCGATGACGGTGACCAGGAAGAGCGGGGAGACCCGGTCCGGCGCCCAGCGGAAGTGCAGGGTCGCGACGGCCGTGCACAGCACACCCAGGAGCAGCAGCGGATGGGCGAGCCGGCGGGCAATGGCTGACAGCACGCGCCCCCCGTTCTTCGCGGACTAACGACTGGAAACGTCAGAGACTCTAGCGGCAGACACGCGTCGTGACAGTCATTCGACGTGTTAACTCCATGAATGACCCGATCGGCGGACTATACGCGCACGAAGTTGACGTCTGAGCGGCGCGAAGGGGGCGCATTTTCGAGAAGAGCCGGGAGTTGGCGGCGTGCGGACTCGGTTGTTCCGGCGAACGGGCGCTGGTGTGCGCCCCTTCCACGCCGCCCTGCGCCGCCACCGATCCGGCCAACCGGGACGGACGCCGCCGCGGCCCCCGGACCACCACCCGGTCAGGACCGGGCCGGCTCCACCAGTCGGTGTGCGGCACGGGGCGCGTGCGCCGCGAGACGGTCGCGCAGACCGCGCAGCTCGTACTCGACCAGCGCGGGCAGCGCGGTCGCGCCGGTCGCCGCCAGGGCGGGGCCGAGCAGTTCGACGGCCGTCGCCGGGTCGTGCGCGCAGACGTGGCAGTCGGCCGCCCGGACGGTGAAGAGCAGGCGGCTGGAGGGCAGCTGGTCCGGGCCGAGCAGGCCCAGGGCGGTCTCGGTGGCGTCCAGCGCCCGGCGGGCCAGCCGGGGGTCGTCGGTGGCCGCGGCGAGGTCGCGCAGCGCGGCGGCCGCCGCGGACTCGACCCGCATCCGCATCGAGGCGATGGACAGCCACGGCACGTCGACCTCGTCCTCCGCACCGATGTGGTCCAGGTGCGCCCGGGCCAGGCCGATCTGCCGGACGGTCGCCCGCACGTCGCCGGTGAGGGCGTACGCCCGGGCCCGGCTGATCCGGCCCATCGCCCCGGCCCAGTGCCGGTCCGGGGCGACCCGTTCGATCTCGCGGGCGTAGCCGAGGGCGGCGACCGGGTCCCCGTCCAGCCGGGCCAGGATGCTCATGTCGCTGAGCGTGCCGACCTGGGTGGGCTGGTCCGCGGCCAGGCCGGCCCAGGTGAGGGCGCGGTCGTAGCAGGCCATCGCGGTGGCGTTGCGGCCGTCCTGCATCCGCAGCGCGCCGGCCGCGTGGGCGTGCTCGGCCGCCAGCCGGACCAGCGGGCCGCGCTGCGCGGCGGGGGCGGCGGCGAGCCGGGCGAGCACGGCGCGCAGGGTGCGCTCGACGGCGGCGGCCAGGCCCGGCCGGTCGCCGGTCTCCCCGGAGCGCAGGTGGGAGGCGAGCAGCCCGGTCAGCGCGTGCGCGGTGACGGCGTCCAGCGGGGGCGCGGCGGCCGGATCGGCGAGTGCCTCGGGGGCGCAGAACTCGGCGTGCAGGGCGGCGAGTTCCCCCCGCTCGGGGACGGCGCAGCCCTCGGCGCCGTGCAGCGGGCAGAGCAGGCCGTAGTCGGGCAGTCGCGGCGGAGCGGGGGCCGCGGGCGGGACGGGCGCGCCGGCCGGCTCCCCGCTGGGCAGCGGGGGCCGGAGCAGCGCGGGCGAGAGGGCGTCCGGGACGTGGAGCTCGGCGCTCTCGGCCCGCTGGCAGGCGGCGCTCAACTCGCCGCCGGCGCCGAGGAGGTCGTCGATCCGGTCGGCGATCCGGGGGGTGACCCGGCGGGCGCCGTGCTCGATCCTGCTGACCGCGGTGTGGTCGTAGCCGATCCCGGCGCCGAGCTGCGCCTGGGTGAGGCCGGCCCGGCGCCGCCAGTGCCGCAGCCGGGCGCCGAACTCCCGCCAGGCGTCCTGCCCGCGGCCGGTCGGCGGTGCCGGCACCGCCGCCGCAGGGGCCACACGGTTCCGCTGCACGGCTGCCTCCCCGGGCGCGTCGTCCCCGGCGGCCGGTCGCAGGGCCCGCCGACGATTCCTGTGATTCCGACGACTCCGATGACGAGGACGGTACTCGATCGCCACCCGTCCCGTACATGACGTGGTCTCAACCACTTGAAGAAAACCCCAGCTTGACGGAATTTGCCAACCCCTTTCCCGCCGCGCACCAGGCATTGACCCGGGCATGACGCCGTGTGAGGGTTCGGGGCACCCGAGCGCGGACGGTCCGCACGGCCGTCCTCCCCATGCGGCCCTGCGGTGTGCCACCAGCCCTACCGTCCGCGGTCGAGGACCCCCACATGCGAGGAGCCTCGATGCAACGCAGGATTTCCGCGGGGAGGTTGCTGACCACAGCGACCACCCTGACCGTGCTGGCCGGCATGATCGCCGCCACCGCGGGGCCGGCCACCGCCGCGCCCGCCCCCTCCCCGGCCCCGCCGAGCGCGCTGGCCGCGGCCGTGAACGCGGCCGACGCCGCCACCGCGGCCGGCCTGGACGCCCTGGCCAAGGGCCCCGACGAGACCTACGAACGCAAGTCCGTCACGCCCTGGGTCGCCGGCCTCTACTCCGTCGCCTACGAGCGCAGCTACCACGGCCTGCCCGTGGTCGGCGGCGACGCGGTCGTCCTCGCCGACGGCCAGGGCAGGATCCGCGGCCTGCAGTCCGCCGCCCCCGGCCCCGTCGGCGGCTCCACCACCCCCCGGATACCCGCCGACCAGGCCGAGAAGACCGCCCGCACCGCGCTACCGACGGCGGACGCCGCCGAAGCCCCCCGCCTGGTCGTCCGGGTCAAGGACGGCCAGGGCGCCCGACTGGCCTGGGAGAGCGTCCTCACCGGGCACCGCGGCGCCACCCCCAGCCGCCTGCACGTCTTCGTCGACGCCGCCACCGGCGAGGTGATCGACAGCTACGACGACGTCCGCGCGGGCACCGTCAACAGCGAGTGGAACGGCCCGTCCCCGAGCATCAGCACCACCAGCTCGGGGGGCTCGTACTCGCTGCGCGACCCCAACCGCCCGGGCCTGTCCTGTTCCGACTACGGCACCGGCCAGGTCTTCTCCAAGTCCAGCGACACCTGGGGCAACGGCAGCGCCTCCAGCAAGGAGACCGGCTGCGGCGACGCGATGTTCGCGGCCCAGAAGGAATGGGACATGCTCCGCGACTGGCTCGGTCGCAACGGGCACAACGGCAACGGCGGCAGTTGGCCGGTCAAGGTCGGGCTCAACGACGTCAACGCCTACTGGGACGGCAGCACGGTCTCCATCGGCCACAGCCAGGCCAACAAGTGGATCGCGTCCATCGACGTGGTGGGCCACGAGTTCGGCCACGGCCTGGACCAGTACACCCCCGGCGGCGCCAACAACGAGTCCGGCCTGGGCGAGGCCACCGGCGACATCATGGGCGCCCTCACCGAGTCCTACGCCAACCAGAGCGCCCCCTACGACGCCCCGGACTACACCGTCGGCGAGATGATCAACCTGGTCGGCAGCGGCCCGATCCGCAACATGTACAACCCCTCACTGGTGAGCAACAACCCCAACTGCTACTCGGCGTCCATCCCGCAGACCGAGGAGCACGCGGCGGCCGGCCCGCTGAACCACTGGTTCTACCTCCTCGCCGAGGGCTCCAACCCCGGCGGCGGCAAGCCCACCAGCCCCACCTGCAACAACTCCTCCGTCACCGGCATCGGCATCAAGGACGCCGGCCGCGTCTTCTACGGCGGCATGCTCCTCAAGACCAGCGGCATGACCTACAAGCGCTACCGCACCGCGACCCTGACCGCCGCCAAGAACCTCGACCCGACCTGCACCTTCTTCACCCGCACCAAGGCCGCCTGGGACGCCGTCAGCGTCCCCGCCCAGAGCGGCGACCCCACCTGCACGCCGTCCGGGAACAGCGACTTCTCGCTCTCCCTCAACCCGGCCTCCGGCTCCGTCCAGCCCGGTGCCTCCACCACCGCCACGGTCGCCACCGCCGTCGCCTCCGGCACCGCCCAGACCGTCAACCTCACCGCCTCGGGCCTGCCCGCCGGCGTCACCGCCACCTTCAACCCCTCCTCGGTGCAGGCGGGTTCCTCCTCGACGCTGACGCTCGCGGCCTCCGCGGCGGCCGCGGCCGGGACCTACCAGATCACCGTCACCGGCACCGCCGGCTCGACCAGCCACACCGCCCAGTACGGCCTGACGGTCGGCGGCGGGGGCAACCCCGGCGGTCCGGCGCCCGACATCGACGTCGCCAAGGTCCAGGCCCACCTGTCCCAGCTGAACAGCATCGCCAACCAGAACGGCGGCCACCGCCGGGCGGGCAGCGCCGGGCACAGCCAGTCGGTGGCGTACATCAAGGGCAAGCTGCAGGCGGCCGGCTACAACGTCACCGAGCAGACCTGCACCTCCTGCACCTACCAGTCCAACAACCTGATCGCCGACTGGCCCGGCGGCCCGTCCGACCAGGTCACCATGTTCGGCGCCCACCTGGACAGCGTCTCGGCCGGCCCCGGCATCAACGACAACGGCTCCGGCTCGGCCACCCTGCTGGAGAACGCGCTCGCGCTCGCCCAGCAGAACCCCAGCCTGACCCGGCACGTCCGGTTCGCCTGGTGGACCGGTGAGGAGCAGGGCCTGCAGGGCTCGCAGTCCTACGTCGGCCAGCTGAGCTCCGCCCAGCGCTCCGCGATCAAGGCGTACTACAACTTCGACATGGTCGGCTCGACCAACGCCGGCTACTTCATCAACAACATCAACTCCTCGGCCTCCGCGCCGATGAAGGCCTACTGGGACTCGCTGAACCTCAAGCCGGAGGAGAACGTCGAGGGCCAGGGCCGCTCCGACGACTACTCCTTCCAGCAGGCCGGCATCCCGACGTCGGGCTACGCGGCCGGCGCCAGCGACACCAAGACCTCGGCGCAGGCGGCCAAGTGGGGCGGCACGGCGGGACGTTCCTACGACTCCTGCTACCACTCCTCCTGCGACACCACCAACAACATCGACGCGACGGTGCTGAACCGCAGCGCCGACGGCGTGGCGTACACCATCTGGAAGACCTCGGTCGGCGGCACCACGCCCGCCAACGACTTCTCCGTCTCGGTGAACCCGACCACCGCCACCGTCAAGCCCGGTGAGACCGCCACCGCGACGGTCGCCACCTCGACCACCTCCGGTTCGGCCCAGACGGTCAACCTGACCGCCTCGGGCGCCCCGGCCGGGGTGACGGTCTCCTTCAACCCGTCCTCGGTGCAGTCCGGCGGCTCGGCGACGCTCACCGTCGCCACCTCCGCCTCGACCGCCGCCGGGACGTACAACATCACCCTGACCGGGACCGGCTCGGCCACCCACAGCACCAGCTTCTCCCTGGTGGTGGGCGGCGACACGCCGAACCCCGGTGGCACCTGGGCCGCCGGCACCACCTACCAGGCCGGTGACGTGGTGACCTACAACGGGGTCAGCTACCGCTGCCTCCAGGGCCACACCGCCCAGGTCGGCTGGGAGCCGCCGATCGTCCCCGCGCTCTGGCAGCAGGTGTGACCGAGGCGCTCCGACGCCTGTGAAGCCGCTGCGCCGCGGTCCGTCGAGGGGGACGGACCGCGGCGCAGCCGTACTCGGGGCCGGTGACGGACGGCGCGGGGCGCCGCCGGGCCTCAGCCGGGGTGGAAGGCGACCCGGACGGTGGCGTCGAACGGGACGATCAGCCCGTTGCCCGTCTCCCACGTCCAGTCGCGCGGGACGAGGAACATCCGCCCGCCGGCGTGGGCGAGCAGCCGCAGGCCCTCGTAGCGGTAGCGGAACCGCGCGCCCGGCTCCACGTCGGACAGCGCCGTCTCCCGAACCCCGGACCAGCCCAGGTGGAGGCGCTCCGCGGTGTCCAGGACGACCGCCGGACGCCGGTAGAGGTGGTGGGCGAGCTGCTCGGCGTCGGCCGTGCCCTTCTGCTGGGCGTAGCCGCCGACCGCCCAGTACGAGCAGAGCACGATGATCGCCACGCTGATGCCCAGCGCCGCGCGCTCCCCGGCCAGCGGGTACGGCGCGCCGGTGCTGCGCACGTACATCGTCCGGGCCAGGACCCCGAGCAGCAGCGCGCCGCCGATCAGCAGCGGGGTGCCCGTCGTCCCGGCGTCGAACACCTCGAAGCCGGCCAGGAAGCCGAGCAGCAGCAGCGGTACGACCAGCGCGATCACGGCCAGGCAGATCCACCGCACCGTCCGGGCGCCGCCCCCGCCGCCGCCGGCCGCCCTGGTCGCGAGGTGGTAGACCAGCGCGCCGACCAGGGCCCCGCACAGGGCGACCCCGGCCGGGACGTAGAGCGCGGGGGAACTGCGGAGCAGCAGGTCCTGGGTGGCGAAGCCGATCGTGCCGGCGTCGATGCCGAAGTAGGCGTAGAGCGAGCTGGTGTAGGCGTAGCCGAAGAAGAAGAGCAGCGCGGTGAGGAGGGTGGTCGGGGCGACCCAGGAGGCGAGCTTGGTGATCCAGTCGGTCCAGGAGCGCGCCTCCGGCTGCCGGGGCTCGCCCGCGGGGTCCTCCTCGGCAGGGCTCAGGGGGTGCTCCCGTCGCCGGTGGCGCCGCCGCCGTACGGGGTCGACTCGCCGGTGGGGCTCCCGCCGTCGTCCGGTGTTCCGCCGTCGTCCGGGGTCCCGCTGTCGTCGGTGGTGGCCCCTTCGTCCGGGCTGATGATCTGCACCGAGCCATCGCCCTGGATCCGCTTGGTGGAGTCGTCCGCCGACACCGTGAGGCAGATGGTCCGGGCCGTCGTCTTCGGCTTCCACTGCGGGAGGGTGAACTCGGCCGGCTCGGTCCTGCCGTCGGTCACCCGGACCGTTCGCTCGGCCGGGGTGGCGTACACCGTACTGCCGCAGTCGGCGACCTTGCTGATGACGGCCTCGAAGCTGGTCTTCGACGGGAAGGAGAGGCTGATCAGGGCGGTGTTGTCGGTGCCCTGGACGCTCGCCGAGGGCTGGCCGGCGTTGCGGAACCCGCCCTGGCCCGCCTCCTCCTTGGTCCGCTGGTCGTCCGGCCGGCCCGAACCGCCGTTCCGGTCGTTCTGCCCGGTCTGGTTGGCGCCGGTCGAGCCTGAGTCGCCGCCGCCACCGCAGGCCGCCAGGGCCGGGACGAGCAGGGCGGCCGCCAGCCACCGGGCCGCGCGGCTGGTCCTGCCGCCTCCGAAGTGTCGGGTCCCGGGCATGCGTTCTCCCATCCGCGCAGCGAACAGGGGGCCGGTCGCCCCCGCCGCACGGTATCCGTGCGCGTACGGCCGGGCGGGCCGCCGCGCTGCCCCCCGCCGGGCCCGCCACCCGTTCGGTGCAACCCCCGGACGGTCAGGGCCTACAGTCGTCCCGGAACGGACGAACCGTCAGCAGAACGGAAGGACCCCGAACCGTGAGCACGGACACCCGCCCGGTACCGGAGCTGGCCGCCGAGGTCGTCGAGCAGTGGCGGGCCGAGGAGGCCGAGCTCGTCGACCTGCTGGCCCGCGCGCAGCGCGGCGTCGGCGGCGTCGCCGCCTTCCGGCTCGGCCCGACGCCGACCGTCCTGGTCACCGACCCGGCCGCGGTGCAGCACGTCCTGGGCCGCCACCCGGACCGGTACGTCAAGCGCTCGCACCGCGCCCGGATGCTCGTCGGGGACGGTGTGCTGTCCGCCACCGGAGACGCCTGGAAGCGTCAACGCCGGTTGCTGCAGTCGCAGTTCACCGGCACCGGGATGCGCCGCTACGAGGGGCGGATCGCCGCGGCGGCCCGTCGGACCGCCGACCGCTGGGAGGGGTACCGGCGCACCGGGGAGACCTTCGACGTCGGCGAGGAGATGCGCGGCTTCGCCCTGGACACCGTCTGGCGGGCGCTCACCGGGCTGCCGCTGGATGACCGGACGGATCGCGAACTCCGCGCGGTGGAACGGGTGGTGGCCGCGATGCCGACACTGCCGACCAACGCGGCGGACGCCCGGGACGCCGTCGCCGGGGACCTCGCCCGGATCGACGCGGTGGCCCACGCGGCGATCGACGCGGCACGCTCGGCCGGGCCGACCGAGGAGCCCGGCGTGCTGCGGACGCTGATCGAGGCGGGCGAGCAGTACCCCGAGTACACCGACCGGCTGATCCGCGACGAGCTGGTCACCCTGCTCGTCGCCGGCCACGAGACCACCGCCACCACGCTCACCTGGCTCTTCCTGCTGCTGGACCGCCACCCCGGGGCCCGGACGGCCGATCCGCAGGCCCTGGTGAGCGAGACGCTGCGGCTCTACCCCTCCGCGTGGCTGCTCCCCCGGCACGCCGTCGAGGACGACGTCGTCGCCGGGCACCGCATCGCCGCCGGGACGGACGTACTGGTCTGCCCGTACCTCACCCACCGCGACCCGGCGCTGTGGCCCGACCCGGAACGCTTCGACCCCGCCCGCTTCGCCCCCGGCGCGGACCGCCCGGGGCAGCTCGGCGCCTACTTCCCGTTCGGCCTCGGCGCCCGCGCCTGCCTGGGCACCCAGTTCGCACTGCGCGAGACCACGGCACTGCTGGAACTCCTGCTGCCGATGGGGCGGTTGGCGTTCCGGTCGCGGCCCGCGGGGGCGGCGTACAGCATCACCGTGCGGCCGGACGGGCCGACGCCGGCGGTACTGGGCTGAGGCAGGGCCCCGGGGGCGGCGTCGAATAGCGTCGGACGGCGTTCGACGCAATTCGAGGAAAACGGGCTCCGGCTGTCACACATCCGCGCCGCGATCCGTCGGACCGGTGACCGCACGGTTCACCCGCGAGAAGAGGAACGCCACGATGAACGCCCGCCCGATCACCGCCGAGATCCCGCTGCGCCCGCGCATGGCCCAGGACCCGGTGGAGCTCGTCCCCGAGATCTCCGAGGTCTCGGCCGCCCTGTTCAAGGCGACCGGCAACCACTCGGTCCCCCGCAGCACCATCAGCCTGATCCAGCTGCGGGCCGGCCAGATCGCCGGCAGCACCTACCTGACCGTCCTGCACACCGGCTTCCTGCGCAAGGCCGGCGAGTCGGAGGAGCGGATCGCCTCGGTGGCCGGCTGGCAGGACTCCCCCTGGTTCACCGCCCCCGAGCGCGCCGCGCTCGCCCTGGTCGAGGCCGTCCTCCAGCCCAACCCCCGCGGTGAGCGGGTGTCGGACGCGCTGTACGCCGAGGTCGCCGGGTACTACGACGACAAGGCGTTGACCACGCTCATGCTCGCCATCGGCCAGGTCAACTTCTTCACCGCCATCGCCCTGGTCGCCAAGCCCGTCCCGGGCCGCTCCTTCACCGACCCCTGGGCCTGACCGGCCCCGGGGCCCGGCCCCGGTGGCCCGCCCGGCCGAGCGCCGGGCGGGCCGTCCCGCCGTCGACCGGTCCGGTGGTCCGGCATAGGCTGATCCGCGCCCGAACGGACCTTCGTCCGGTCATCGGGCCGGCGGGCCGACATGCCGGAGGGGGCGTGCCCGCAGCACACACGGGATCGCAGGGGGGACGGAACCATGTCCGGGGAGCGTAGGAACGACCGGCACGACCAGGACGGCCGGCACGACGAGGACGGCCGGCACGACGAGGACGGCCGGCACGACGAGGACCACTGGCACGAAGACGATCACTGGCACGGCGAGGACCACGTGCACGACGACGGGTTCCACGGGCCGGACGGCCACGGGGCCTACCAGGGATACGACGAGCTCGCTGACGACGACGGCCCGTACGACGCCCGTGACGCCTACGCCGAGGACGGGGACGGCGACGGCGACGGTGCCCCGCGCGGTTCGGCCAGGCGCCGGATCGTGCTGGTGGCGGTCGGCGGGGTCTTCACCGCCCTGCTGGCGGTCGGCGGCTACGGCGCCTACAACGTGATGAACGCCGTGACGGACAACGGCCCCTCCGGCGGCGGCCAGGGCTCCAGCGCCGCGGCGCAGGCCCCGCAGGTCCCGCCGACCGCCGAGCAGGCCGAGTCGGCGGCCAGGGAGTTCCTGGCGGCCTGGAGCCGCGGTGACGTCACGGCCGCCGCCGGTCTGACGGACCGCCCGGAGAGCGCCCGCGCCGCGCTGACGTCGTTCCAGCAGCAGGTGGGCGCCCGCTCGCTCGCCCTGACCGGGACGGGCCGGGCGCAGACCGACAGCTCGAGCGAGCCGGCCCTCGGGTTCCGGGTGAAGGCGGAGTTCGAGGGCACCCCGGACGCCTGGGAGTACGACAGCGTGCTGAGCTTCGTCCGGTCCCAGGACGGGCGGCCGGTGGTGCGCTGGCGGCCTTCCGTGGTCCACCCCAGGCTCACCACCGGGACGACCATCGGGGTGAGGGCGCTGCCCAACCCGGTGTCCAAGCCCACCGACCGCAAGGGCCGGCCGCTGGACGCCTTCCCGTCACTGCGCGCCGTCCTCCCCCAGATCGCCCCGCCGGACGGCGCCGCCGTCGCCACCGGTCGGGCCGTGGTGCTCTCGAACGCCGGCGGGACCGGCGGCGAGCCGGAGCAGCTGTTCGTGCTGACGCCGTCGAGCGCCCCGCAGGTCAGGCTCACCCTGGACGCCGACCTCCAGCAGGTCGCCGAGGACGCGGTCAAACAGCAGTCGGCGAACGGCAATCCGGCCTCGCTGGTGGCCGTCCAGCCGAGCACCGGCAACATCCTGGCGATCGCGAGCGCCCCGCAGGGCGGCTTCAACCGGGCGGTCGCCGGCGGTCAGGCGCCCGGCTCGACGATGAAGGTGATCACCTCGGCCGCCCTGCTGGAGGCCGGGGTGACCCCGGACACCGTGGTGCCCTGCAAGGACACCACCTACTCCCCGCGCGCCTGGCACAACGACGAGCGCGGCGACTTCCCGGACTACACCCTCGCCGACGACTTCTCCCACTCCTGCAACACCGGCTTCATCGACAAGGGCCTGGAGAAGCTCCAGCCCGGCGCCCTCGGCAAGGTGGCCCGTGAGCAGTTCGGCCTCGGCCTGGAGTGGCACATCGGCATCCCGAGCCGGGACGGCACCATCCCGGCGCCCGGGAACAAGGACGAGGCCGCGGCCCAGTACATCGGCCAGGGCCAGATCCAGGTCAACTCGCTGCTGATGGCGTCGGTCGCCGCCACCGTGCAGAGCGGAACGTTCCGCCAGCCCGTGCTGCGCGAGGACGCCAAGCGGGCGACGGCGCCCGGCAGGCTCCCGGCCGACGTCGCCCGGGACCTGCGCGCCATGATGGCCAGGACCGCCACCCAGGGCACCGCCCGCACCCCGATGGCCGGCCTGTCCGGCCAGATCGGCGCCAAGACCGGCACCGTCGAGGCCGGCGGGCAGAACAACAACAGCTGGTTCATCGCCTACCGCGGGGACCTCGCCGTCGCCGCCGAGGTCGAGGGCGGCGGGCACGGCTTCAGCGCGGCGGGCGTGGCCGCGGCCCAGGTGCTGAAGGCGGGCGGCAAGGGCTGAGCGGGCGGCCGTACGGCCGTACGGCGGCCGCGCACCGGGCCGTGCGGCCGCCGGGTGTTCAGGAGGATCCGCCCCCGCCGCGGATCAGGCGGAGGTTCGGCAGGCCGGGGTACGGCGGGGTGTGCTCCGCCTCCCGGTCGGTGATCAGGTCGGCCAGCATCCGGGCGCCCCTCGCCCGGAACGCGGCCTTGCGCTCCTCGTCGGCCTCCTCCTCGCCGGGGTAGAGGGTGATGTGGACGGCTCCCTCCTCGTCCTCCCAGGAGTAGCTGCGGTACGGCGGCAGCTCGGGCCAGTCCGGCTCGGCGCCGTCCGGCGCTTCGGGCCCGTCCTTCGCCTCGGGCTCGTTCGGCGTCTCCGGCTCGTCCGTCATGGGGAACCTCCGGTGGTCGTCCTCTGGTGGTCTGACACCGTGGGCAACGAGCCGGGAGCAAAAAGGGCCCGGTCCGGCGGCTCGCTCCTCCCCGCCCACGGCACCGCCGGACGGCTGCCGGGGGGCCAACTTCCGTACGCCGACCGTCCACTTAACGACAGGTCGGGCCTTGATAGCGTCGGCACCGTAACGCCGCGTCACCACGGCGCAGCAGCAGCACCGACGAAACGAGAGGGCGTCACATGGCCCCCAGGACGATCCGCCGAGCCGTCATCCCCGCCGCCGGGCTCGGCTCCCGCCTCCTGCCGCTGACCAAGGCGACCCCCAAGGAGATGCTGCCCGTCGGTGACAAGCCGGTGATCGAGCACACCGTGCGGGAGCTGGTCGAGAGCGGCATCACCGACATCACCATCGTCGTGAACGGCGACAAGGGCCTGATCCAGGAGCACTTCCGCCCCAACCCCGTCCTGGTCGAGCAACTGCGCCGGGACGGCAAGACGGCGTTCGCGGCGGCGGTCGAGGAGGTCGGCGAGCTGTCCCGCAAGGGCCACATCAGCTACCTCTACCAGCACGGCCCGTACGGCAACGGCACCCCGGTGCTCAACGCCGCCCGCCACTTCGGCGACGAGCCCTGCCTGGTGCTCTGGCCCGACGACGTCTTCGTGGCCGAGGTCCCCCGCGCGCAGCAGCTGATCCGGGCGTACGAGCAGACCAACGCGCCGGTGCTCGCGCTGATGCCGATGGCGCCTGAGGACTCCTACCGCTACGGCGTGCCGGTGGTGAAGGAGGACCTCGGCGGCGGCTCGCTGCGGATCACCGGCCTGGTCGAGAAGCCGAAGCCGGACGACGCGCCCTCCTCCTACGCCGCGATCGGCGGCTACGTCATCACCCCCGGCATCGTCGACGAGCTGCGCGAGCTGACCCTCCGATGGGCCGAGAAGCCCGAGGACGAGGTGTACCTGACCGACGCCATCAACGCCTACGCGGCCCGGCGCGCGGTCTACGGGCAGGTCATCGACGGCACCTGGTACGACACCGGCAACCCCGCCGCCTACCTGCGCGCCCAGTTCGCCGCCGCGCTCGCCAATCCCGAGTACGGCCCCGAGCTGCGCCGGCTGGCCGCGGAGCTCTCCCCGCCCGTCGCCCGGTAGGGGCGCGGGACGGGCCGTGCCCGACGGGCGGGCCGACGGGCGGGCCGACGGGCCGTACCCGACGACCGGGCACGGCCCGTCGGCCCGGCCGGTCAGTAGTCCGGCAGGTCGAAGGCGAGGGCCGCCTGGTGGAGCGCCTCCAGCCTCGGGTCGACCAGTCCGAGGTTCGTGACCATCTCGGACCGGGCCTTCCGGTCCCCGGTCACCTCCAGGATCGCCTGGTTCGCGGCCACGTGGTCGCGCAGCCGCCGCTCGTAGGCGGGGAAGGCCGTGCGGTGGTCGCCGTCGGCCGCGTGCAGTTCGCCCGCCAGGACGTAGGCGGCGGTCAGGGCCACGCTGGTGCCCTGGCCGGTGGCCGGGGAGCAGCAGTAGCCGGCGTCGCCGAGCAGGACGACGCGGTTCTTGGACCAGCGGTCCATCCGGATCTGGGCGATGACGTCGTAGTGGAAGGACGCCCCGGGCTCCTCCATCGCCCGGAGGAAGCGCGGCACCTCCCAGCGGGCGTGGGCGGACCGCTCGGCGACCAGCGCGCGCTGCCGGGCGGGCTCGCGCGGGAGCATGTCGTCGAGCGGCTCGTCGCTGTGGAAGCCGACGAAGACGCGCAGCTCGCTGTTCTCGCGGACGGTCATCGCCATGCAGAACCAGTTCGGGTCGGCGCTGTCCCGGAAGGCGACCTCCCAGCGGTCGAGGCCGAGGTGGTTGGGCGCGCTCCAGCCGGCGAGGTAGGTGCCGATGGGGTGCAGGTAGTCCGCCTCGGGGCCGAAGACGAGGCGGCGGGTGTTCGAGTGCAGGCCGTCGGCGCCGACGACCAGGTCGAAGGAGCGCTCGGTGCCGCTGCGGAACCGCACCTCGACGCCCTCCGGGTGCTGCACCAGGGTCTCGATCGCGTCGTCGAAGCGGTACTCGACGCCGGGCCCGGCGCTCCCCGCGGTTACGGCTGCTCCGGCTGCTCCGACGGCCCCGGCGGCCCCGGTGCCCTCGGCGGTCTTCTCCGCTCCGACGATCAGCTCGGCGAGTTCGTCGCGCAGGATCTCCACGTCCGGGCCCTCGATCGGCCCGCCGCTGGCCGTCCACTCGGTGCTGCGGTTCAGCTCTCGGCCGTCCGCGTCGACCACGGACATCCCGAGCAGCCCGGTCCGGCGGGCCCGGACCTCCTCCAGCAGCCCCATCCGCTCGACCACCGTCAGGGCGGTGCCGCGGATGTCCACCGCCTGCCCGCCGCCGCGCAGCGAGGGGGCCCGCTCCACGACGGTGACGTGGAAGCCGTAGCGGTTCAGCCAGTAGGCGAGCGCGGTGCCGGCGATCCCGGCGCCGGAGACCAGGACCGAGGTGGTGCGCGGGTCGGAGTCCGGCCGGGTGCTGTTCGACATGGTGACCTCCCATGGGTCGTCTGCCTCGTTTCGACTCCAGCCTGGGACGGGCCACTTGCAGGTGGTGGACAGGGCGCTGTCACCGCTGACAGGTCACCGGCACCGCGCTGACAGGACGGTGCCCTCGCCGGGCCGGCGCGGCGCCGGCGGCAGCCGTCGCTCGGCGCCGCACCGGCCGTGGACGGGGCGTGGACGGGGCGTGGGCTGGGCGTGGGCGGGCCGTGAACGGGGCGCCGGCGGCGGTGGTCACCGGATGGTGGACGGTGTGTCATGAATCGGCAACACCGCTGCGACCAGGCGCGATACGAATTGCCCGGGCACCGGAGGGCCCGTATGGTGCTCGGACGCCGTCGCGCGGACGGCTCGGGGGACGCACGAGAGGTGAACCATGGCGCAGGGGTCGGGGTACGCGATCCAGGCCGGCGGGGCCGAGGGTCAGGCGAAGGCGCTGGACAAGGCGTCCGGCGACGAGGGCAGGATCGGGACGGCGATCAGCGACCCGATGTGCTACACCGCGGACGTGTTCGGAGGTGAGGACGTCGACCCGGCGTACCAGAACTTCAGCAGCGCCTGGCAGGCGGAGAGCGCGACGATCAAGAGCGCGCTGAGCGAGCTGGCGGGGAAGGTACGGAGCTCCTCGGCCGGTTACCAGTCGGCCGACGGCACCGTGGTGAAGGACCTCGCGGCCGCGGGCAGCGGCGAGTACCGGCCCTTCGGCTGAGCCGGGCGTCCGACGGACGGACGGCCGACGGACGGCCGACGGGCCGCCGGCAGCGGCCGACGGGCAGCGGTGAGAACGAGCAGCACCAGCAGGAACCACACCACGGGCAAGGAAACAGGGGGGCGAACGAGCCGCCATGGCAGGGGAATCCACCACCCAGCGCTGCAAGGCGCTGAGCGAACGGCTGAAGGACGTCCGCGGGGCGGACAGCAAGAACGGCCTGATCTCCGCGATCAAGGGCGCCCTCGCGGTGCACGCCCCGGTCGGGGACGTGGGCACCATCGAGGCCACCGGCAACCGCTACAAGACCGCGGCCGCCGACTCCAACCAGCTCCACCAGGACGTCCTGGCGGTGTCCACCTCCGGGCTGCCGGACGTCTGGACCGGTTCGACGGGCGCGAAGGCCGCCGAGGTGGTGGCCGCCGCCGCCCGGGCCGTCGACCAGCAGACCACCGCGCTCCACAACGGCGGGATAGCCCTGCTCCACCTCGCGGACGCGCTGCGCACCGCCCAGAGCCAGGACGGCGCCGCGCGCTCCGGGCTCCAGCAGGTGCTGAGCTCGCTGGGCGGCGAGGACGGCTGGTTCGACGACATGGTCGAGTACGACGACGAGGAGGCGGAGCGCAAGAAGGCCCAGCAGGCCGCCGCCCCGTACGTCGAGTCGATGCTGGCCGCCGCCAAGCACGCCGACGAGGCCGCCCGGGCCGCGGCCCGCGACCTGAACAAGCTGGCCTCCGAGGCCCGCGCGGGCAAGATGAAGACCAACGCGGTCACCGCCGCCGACAAGATCGTGCTGGCCGAGACCTCCGGTCCGGACGGTCCGACCGAGCTTAACGAGCTGCTGACCGCCAACGACATGAAGCGGTCCGGCGAGTACCTGGACAAGATGAACGAGAAGGACCGGGCGGACTTCGAGAAGCTGCTCGCCGACTCCAAGTCGCCGCAGGAGCGCGCCTATCTGATGAAGGCGCTGGCGGCCGGTCACAACATGGACGAGATCCGCACCTTCCAGGGCAAGATCCACGGCAAGGACCCGGAGTGGCTCCGGACGCACCTGACGCCCGTCCACACCGAGGACGACGACACCACCAGCGGCGGGACCAACGACGACGGCTCCAACCGGAACACGGACGAGGTGACCTTCGACGGCGCCCGCTGGCAGCAGGCGAACACCGAGGGCACCTGCGTCGCCTCCTCCACCGTCACCGCCCGGGCGATGGTAGACCCGCTCTACGCGCTGGACCTGACCGGCGGCCCGACCGGCCAGGAGGACGACCCGGCGGCGTTCCAGCGGCGACTGCTCGCCGAGCAGCACCGGGTGCACCAGGAGGGCGACGGCGGCGACAACTGGGACGGCATGGGGCCGGACGGCAAGGAGAGGGTGCTGGAGCACGAGGTCAGCCCGCACACCGGCGCCGAGTTCGACTACAAGAAGATGCCGGACGCCGACTCCCGGCGCGAGCTGCTGCCGGACATCGAGAAGTCGGTCGCCGACGGCAAGCCGGTGCCGGTCGGGGTGGAGGGCTACGACAAGGACGGCAAGCGGTCGGGCCACGCCATGATGATCGTCGGCCAGGAGGGCAACATGCTGCAGATCTACAACCCGTGGGGCACCACCACCTGGGTCAGCGAGGACGACTTCGTCAACGGCCGCATGGGCGGGGCCTCGGACAACCGGCTGCCCACCGCCTACGCCGTCCACATGCCGAAGTGACCGGGGTGGCAAGGGTGTTCACCAGGAGGCCGGTGCGGAAGGCGGCGCTGGCGGCCGTCCTCGCCGCCGGGCTGACGGTCGGGCTGACGGCCTGCGGACAGGACGGGCAGGCCGGATCGGGCGGGTCGAGCGGATCGAGCGGATCGAGCCGCGGCCGGCTGCTCGGCCCGGAGGAGCGCTCGGTGACCCTCACCGTCGGTGAGCGCTTCACGGTCGCCGTCCGGGACAACTCCTCGGCCGGGGACCGCTGGAGCGTCGCGGACCCGAAACCGGACGCCGCGGTCGCGGCCCTGGCCGACGAGCAGCTCGACCTCCCGAAGGAGTCGAAGACCTCGGACGGCGTCGGCGGCACCCGCTTCTACACCTTCGAGGCCAAGGGCGGCGGGACCACCGCCGTCACCCTCCTCAACTGCTTCCGCGGTTACTGCAACCTCCCCACCACCGGCGAAGAGAACAGGAAACTGGTCGTGCGCAACACCTACACGGTGACGGTCCGATGAGCCCCGACGACCGCTTCCGCCCCAAGGGCGACGCCGAGCTGCTCCGGCTCGACGTGTCCGCCATGCTCCGCTACGGCCTGGCCTTCGCCGGGCCGCACCGGGCCGCGCTGTTCGGCGAGGGCGCCGTCGCGGCCGCCCTGGCCGCCGACCGGCTGGGGGTGCTCCCCCGGTCGCTCACCTTCCTCGCCGAGGTGGTGCGCAGCGGCGGCGCCCGCTTCGCCGCGGACCTCACCGAACCGCTGCCCGGGGCGGAGCCGGCCCGGCTCGCCCGCGACTGGCTGGGCTCGGCGGCCACCACCGTCACCACCGTCGACGGCGACCAGCTGCTCGCGCGCTGGCTGGAGGCCGTCGCGGAGATCCTCGGCATGCGCCGGGACGCCCGCGCGGGGGCGGGCGGCTGAGCGGCGGGTGCTGTGCGCCGGGGGGGGGGGGGGCGGGGCGCGGGGGCCGCGTGCCGGAACCGGGGCGCGGACGCCGGGAGCCTGGGCCCGGGGCCGGGTGATCGTTACTGCTTGACAGGGTGCGTAATACTGTAACGCGCTGGTACGCCCACGGATCCCGGCCTCGCGGGCCCGCCGGGTCCCCTCCCCGCAGCTCGGAGCAGCACATGCACCCCTTCCTCGACCACCCCGGGCCGCTCGCCTTCGCACACCGGGGCGGTGACCTCGGGCGCCCCGAGAACTCGCTCGCCGCCTTCGAGGCCGCCGTCGCGCTCGGCTACCGCTACCTGGAGACGGACGTGCACGCGACGGCCGACGGCGTGCTGGTGGCCTTCCACGACTCGCGCCTCGACCGGGTCACCGACCGCACCGGCGCCGTCTCGGAGCTTCCCTGGGAGAGCGTCAGGCGGGCCCGGATCGGCGGGACCGAGCCGGTGCCGCTGCTGGAGGACCTGCTCGGCGCGTTCCCCGGGGCCCGCTTCAACATCGACGTCAAGGCCGCGCCGGCCGTCGCGCCGCTGGTCGAGGCGATCCGCCGGACCGGCTCCTGGGACCGGGTCTGCGTCGGCGGCTTCTCCGACACCCGGCTGGCCGCCGTCCGGGCCGCCGCCGGGCCCCGGCTGGCCACCTCGCTCGGCCCGCGCGAGGTGGCCCGGCTACGGCTGCGCTCGCTGGCCGAACCGTTCCTGCCGTCGTCCGCGCGCGGTCCGCTGTCCCGGCGTCCGGGAGCGCCCTTCACCGGGCTGTGCGCACAGGTGCCGGAACGGCACCGGGGCCTCCGGGTCGTCGACCGGGCCTTCGTCCGCACCGCCCACCGGCTCGGGCTCCAGGTGCACGTCTGGACTGTGGACGATCCCACACGGATCAGGGCTCTCCTCGACCTGGGTGTGGATGGCATCATGGCCGATCGCATCGACGTCCTGCGGGACGTCCTCGGCGAGCGCGGCTGCTGGACGGACGGCAGCACGGGCTCCAGCACGGTGATGGGAACCCCATGAGCTCCACGAACTCGGCGACGCACCTGCCGGACGACCCACCGACCGACCCCACGGCCGCCGACGCGGCCGCCTCCGCCTCCTCCGCCGCCTCCGGCCCCTCCGCCTCCCCTGCTTCCTCCGCCGCCTCCGCCGAGGACGCCCGCTCCCTGCGGCGGATGCAGTTCGGCTGGTACGTCAACGACTGGGCGAACGCCGCCTTCTCGGCCACCGTCCTGACGGTGTTCCTCGGCCCGTACCTGACCACCGTCGCCAAGGAGGCCGCCGACGCGGCCGGCAACGTGCACCCGCTCGGCCTGTCGATCCGCGCGGGATCGTTCTTCCCGTACACGGTCTCCTTCTCCGTGCTGCTCTCGGTCGCGGTGATGCTGCTGACCGGCACCGTCGCCGACCGCACCGGGCGCCACAAGGAGCTGATGTGCGGCTTCGCGTACGTCGGTTCGCTCGCCACGATGGGGATGTTCCTCCTCGACGGCGACCGCTACCTGCTCGGCGGCGCGCTGCTGGTGGTCGCCAACATCTCGTACGCGACCTCGGTCGCGCTCTCCTACTCCTACCTGCCCGGCCTGGCCTCCCCCGACGAGCGCGACAAGGTCTCCTCCACGGGCTGGGCCTACGGCTACGCGGGCGGCGGACTGCTGCTGATCGCCAACCTGGTGCTGTTCCAGGGCCACGACGCCTTCGGCCTGGACTCCGGCACCGCCGTCCGGATCTGCCTCGCCTCGGCCGGCCTGTGGTGGGCGCTGTTCACCGTCGTCCCGATGTTGCGGCTGCCCTCCCGGGCGGGCATCGCCCCCCGTCCGGCCACCGACCCGGCCGGGACCGACCGGCCGGCCGACGGCAGCCTGCGCCAACTCGCCCGGACTCTGCGCGAGATGCGCAAGCACCCGCTCACCCTGCTCTACCTCGCCGCCTTCCTCTGCTACAACGACGGCATCCAGACCGTCGTCTCCCAGGCCTCGCTCTACGGCAGCGAGGAACTCGGCATGGACCAGACCTCGCTGGTCACCGCCGTGCTCCTGGTCCAGGTGGTGGCGATCGGCGGCGCGCTGCTGCTCGGCCGGATAGCCCACCGGTACGGCGCCAAGCGGACCATCCTCGGCTCCCTGGTCGGCTGGGCCGTCACCGTCGCCCTCGGCTACTTCATGCCCGCCCACCAGCCCGCCTGGTTCTACGCCCTGGCCTGCACGATCGGCCTGGTCCTCGGCGGCAGCCAGGCGCTCTCCCGCTCCCTGTTCTCCCACCTCATCCCGCCCGGCCGGGAGGCCGAGTACTTCAGCTTCTACAAGGTCAGCGACCGCGGCACCAGCTGGATGGGCCCGCTCGTCTTCGGCCTCGCCTACCAGCTCACCGGCAGCTACCGCTCGGCGATCATCTCGCTGCTGGTCTTCTTCGTCATCGGCTTCGCCGTCCTGCTCAAGGTCCCGGTCCGCCGGGCCATCGAGGCCGTCGGCAACCCGGTGCCCGAGCGCCTCTGACGGCTCCACCGGTTCCGCGACGACCCGGCGAGCACTGCGGCCCGCCCTGCCGGTGGCAGGGCGGGCCGCATCGGGTCTGCCGCGGGTCAGGGGGCGGAGGGGCCACCGTGGAAGCGGACCCAGCCCGGGCCCTGCGGGTCGACCGACCAGAGCGTGTTGTTGACATCCCGTACGTACGTGACCGGGTGCTTGGTGGCCGGGTCGAGGACGGTCTGCGGGACGGCGTCCGCGGCCAGCGCGGTGCCCGCCGGGGTGGGGTCGAACTCGGTCCACGCCCCGGTGGAGAAGTCCAGCGAGTGCAGCCGGTTGTTCGGGCCGTTGACGTACACCACGGTCCGGTTGCCGTCCTTGTCGGCGACCGCGACCGGGTCGGTGGCGGCCATCACGCCCCAGTCGCGCCAGCCCGGGCCCCACGGGTCGACGGACCACAGGTGGTTGGCAGCGTCACGGACGAACGTGGTGAAGTGCCCGGTGGCCGGGTCGACCACGGTCGAGGGGACGGCGTCCGGGGCCATCGTCGGCGGGACGAACTCGACTCGGCCCGCGCCCTTGCGGTCGATGGAGTTCAGCCGGTTGTCGGGCCCGTTGACGTACACCACGATGTGGCCGTCGTTCGGGTTGACCACTGGGACGGGATCGGTGGCGGCCAGCGGGCCGTAGTCGTACCAGCCCTCGCCCTGCGGGTCGACCGACCACAGGTGGTTGGCCGTGTCACGGACGAAGGTCACCAGGTTGCCGGTGGCCGGGTCGACGACCGTGCGCGGCACGGCGCCGGGGGCCAGCACGGTCCCCGACGGGGTGGGGACGAACGCGGTCCACTGACCGGTGGTGCGGTCGTAGGACCAGAGCTTGTGGTCCGGCCCGTTGACGTACACCCTCACGTGGTTGTCGGCCGGGTCGACGATCGCGGTGGGCCGGGCGGCGGCGTAACCGCCCAGGTCGAGCCAGCCCTCGTTCCTCGGATCGACCGACCACAGGTGGTTGGCGCTGTCCTGCACGAAGGTCAGCGGGTGGCCGGTGACCGGGTCCACGACGGTGAACGGCGAGGCCGTCACCACGGTCCCCGACGGGGTGGAGTGCCGGACGTTGGTGACCCACTGGCCGAGGTCGTCGACCCGGGTGGCGAACGCGCCGGTGCGGGTCTCGGTGGCGGGCACGCCCAGGCAACCGCCCTGCCAGGAACGGGACGCCACGGCGACCAGCTCGGCCCGACCGTTGACCTCTCGGACCGCCGGGGCGCCGGTGTCGCCCTTGCAGACCGCCGCGCCGCCCGTCCCCGTGATGCCGACACCGGTCGGGCTCACCGTGTCGAGGCTGAACGCGCCGGTGTGCGGCGTGTTCGGGATCCACTCCGACCTGGTGCGCCCGTAGCCGGGCACCCGCAGCGACTGCCCGGCCATCGGCGCGGTGGAGGCGACCGCCAGCGGCACAACGCCCTCCACGGGATTCGCGAGGCGGGCCATCACCAGGTCGCGGTCCTGCCGCGGCACCAGCTCGACCACCTGGGCCGACTTCGCGCCGACCGTGGCGACGGTCCCCCACTTGGGCGCGCCGGCCGCCAACGCCTGCGGCTGCGCCGGGTCGTCGGAGAAGCAGGAGGCGGCGCCGATCACCCAGTACTGGTCGATCAGCGCGCCGGTGCAGGCCCGCAGGCTGTCACCGATCACCAGGCGCGCGGTGAAGGCGTACGAGCCGGCGGCCGTCGGGTCACCGGCCACGGCGCCGGCCGGGGCGAAGGTGCTCAGCGTGCCGGCGGCGGCCGCGACGGCGGCCAGCACTCCCGCTCGCCGGGAGCGGTACTGGGACTTACGGGACATGCGGAATCCCCTTCGGGTGGGTCTGCGGGAGGCTGCGGGAGCCCGCGGGGGCCGACGCTCGTGCGCCGACGGCCCCCGCGGGAAGGGGAGTTGCGGGTCAGCCGGTCACGGTGGCGGCGAGGCCGTGGATGTCACTGCTGGCGACCAGGCCGAAGCTGGTCCAGCTGCCGTCGGCCTTCTTGTCGGCGGTCCAGATCCGGTCGTCGCCGCCGATCGCGAACAGCCGGATGGTGTCACCGATGGTGGTGGTGGCCACCTGCTTGACGGCGTGGCTGCCGGGAACCGGGTCGAAGGCGGTCCAGGGGCCGTTACCGGTGCTGTCAGTGGTGAAGACCCCCTGGTCGGAGCCGACGGCGAACACGCGCACGGTGTTGCCGATCGTGGTGGCGGCGATGTGCCGGATGCCGCTGCTCTCGATGGCCTCGAAGGTGCTCCACGTACCGGCGGTGTAGTCGCCGGTGGTGGTCCAGACCCGGCCGTCGCCGCCGATCGCGAACAGCCGCACGGTGTCGCCGACGACGGTCGCCGTCACCTGCTTGATGGCGCTGCTGGGCAGCGCCTCGAATCCGGACCAGGTGCCGGCCGCGTAGTCGCCCGCCGCGGTGTAGATCCTGCCGTCGCCACCGACGGCGAACAGCCGGACCTTGTCGCCCATGGCGACGGCCGTCACCTGCTGGATGCCGCTGTTGTCCGGCACCGCCTCGAAGGGGCTCCAGGTCCCGGAGACGGGGTCCTTGGTGCTCGTCCAGATGCGCTGGTCGGAGCCGATCCCGAACAGCCGGATCCGGTCGCCCATCGTGACGGCGCTGACCTGCCGGATGCCACTGCCGTTCGACACGGACTCGAAGGTGCCCCACACGTCCGTGGTGTACGAGCCCTCGTTCGCCCAGACCTTGCTGTCCCCGCCGATCGCGAGCAGCTCGCTGCCCGGACGGGACGCCTTCACCTGCTTCACCCAGCCGCCGAGGTCGTCGACCCGGGATCCGTACGCGCCGGTGCGGGTCTCGGTGGCGGGCACACCCAGGCAACCGCCCTGCCAGGAGCGGGAGGCGACGGCGACCAGCTCGGCCCTGCCGTTGACCTCCCGGACTGCCGGGGCGCCGGTGTCGCCCTTGCAGACCGCCGCACCGCCCGTCCCCGTGAGGCCGATGCCCGTCGGGTTCACGGTGTCGAGGCTGAACACGCCGGAGTGGAGCTGGAGCGGCACCCACTCGTCCCTGGTCCGGCCGGCGCCGGGGACGCGCAGCCTCTGCCCGGCGGTCGGCGCCGTGGCGGCCAGCGGCAGCGGCGCGACGCCGTCCACGGCCGTGGTGAGGCGGGCCAGCACCAGATCGCGGTCCTGCCGCGGCACCAGCTCGGCGATCTGCGCGGTCCTGCCGCCGACGGTGGCGGTGGTCGCCCACTTCGGCGCGCCGGCCGCCAGTGCCTGCGGCTGCGCCGGGTCGTCCGCGAAGCACGACGCCGCGGTGACCACCCAGTAGCGGTCCACCAACGCGCCCGTGCAGCCGCGCAGGTGGTCGCCGATCACCAGGCGCGCGGTGAAGGCGTACGAACCGGCGGCAGCGGTGTCGCCCACCACGGCCTGGGCCGGCGAGAAGGTGCTCAGCGTGCTCGCGGCGGCGGCCGCGACGAGCACGCCGGCCCACCCGAAGCGGGACTGGGACTTGCGGGACATCGGTATTCCCCCCTGGGAAGTGCGTGAAGGTGGTGTCCCGCCGCTCGGCCGCTCCGGCGGCCGGACGGCGGGCGGTCCGGCGGGACGCGGTGCGTGCTCGGATCAGCCGGTGGTCGCGGCCGTGACGGCCTTGACGCCGGTGGCACCGCCGGGGACCTCGCCCCAGTCGGTCCACTTGCCGGCGTTGTAGTCGGCGTCGCGGTTGTAGACCCTGTCGTCCTCGTTGACGGCGACGAGGTGGACGACGTTGCCCTCGGCGCTGCTGCTGATCGCCTTCAGACGGTTGTCGCTGACCTTCTCCCAGTTCTGCTCCCAGCGGCCGAGGTCGTAGTAGCCGTAGGTGGTGAACAGGGAGCCGTCGGAGCCGATGATCTGCAGGTCGACGGTGGTGCCGCGGGCGGCGGCGGTGATGCCCCTGACGTCGGCCGCGTCGCCGGGGATCTCGGCCCACGACGGCGTCCACCGGCCGTCGGTCCCGTTGTCCCGGACGTAGACGCGGCCGTCCTCGTTGACGGCGAGGACGTGGAGGACGCCGTCGGCGGTGGCGGCGCTGGTGATGGCCTTCAGGTTGTTGGTGCCGACCTTCTCCCAGGTCGGCGCCCACTGGTGGGCCGCGTAGTCGGCGTAGGTGCTGTAGAGCGAGCCGTCGGAGCCGATGATCTGCAGGTCGACCCGGCTGCCGCGGACGGCGGCGGTGACGCCCTTGGCGCCACCGGCGCCGCCGGGCACCTCCTGCGACGCCGTCCACCCTTCGCCGACCCTGCCGTCGCGGGTGTAGACCTTGCCGTCCGTGCCGACGGCGTAGACGTACACCTTGTCACCGATGGTGACGCTGTCGACGGCGGTCAGCTCGACGCTCCTGAGCGGCGACCAGTTGCCGAGCCAGCCGCCGCCGGCACGGTAGTCGGCGACGGTGTCCCACAGCCTGTTGTCCGAGCCGACGGCCTGCACGTGCAGGCCGCCCTTGACCTCCGCCGTGGTGTAGCGCAGCTCCTTCACCCAGTCGCCGAGGTCGTCGACGCGGGAGTTGTGGGCGCCGGTGCGGGTCTCGGTGGCGGGCACGCCCAGGCAGCCGCCCTGCCAGGAGCGGGACGCCACGGCGACCAGCTCGGCCCGGCCGCCCGTCTCGCGGATCACGGGGGCGCCGGTGTCGCCCTTGCAGACCACCGCGCCGCCGGTGCCGGTGGTGCCGATGCCGGTGGCACTCACCGTGTCGAGGGAGAAGGCGCCGGTGTGCGGCCTGCCCGGGATCCACTCGCCCTTGGTCCGGCCGAAGCCGGTGACGCGCAGGCTCTGCCCGGCGGTCGGCGCCGTGGCGGCCGGCGGCAGCGGCGCGACGCCGTCCACCGGCGTGGCGAGGCGGGCCATCACCAGGTCGCGGTCCTGACGCGGCACCAGCTCCGCTATCTGGACGGACTTGTCGCCGATGGTGGCCGTGGTCCCCCACTTCGGCGCGCCGGCCGCGAGGGCCTGCGGCTGCGCCGGGTCGTCGGCGAAGCAGGAGGCGGCGGTCAGCACCCAGTAGCGGTCCACCAGCGCGCCGGTGCAGGCGCGCAGGTTGTCACCGACGACGATCCGGGCGGCGGAGGCGTAGCTGCCGTCGGCGGCGACGTCACCGGAGACGGCACCGGCCGGGGAGAAGGTGCTCAGCGTGCCGGCGGTCGCGGCCGCGGCCGCGACCAGCACGCCGGCCCGCAGGGTGCGGGACGAGGAGTTGCGAGGCATGAGGTGGTGTTCCCCCAGGTGAGGTGTGGACGCGGGCGGTGGTGGTCAGCCGGTGACGGTGAGTTCGACGAGGCTGGCCGCGGTGCCGGTGTTGCCGACGCCGACGGGCTTGAAGCCGTTGGTGGGGACGTCGACGGTCTGCGAGGTGCCGCCGCTGGTGAGGCCGGCGCGGACCGAGCGGCCGCCGCTGGTCTGGAGGTAGAAGACGTCGGGCAGTTGGAGGGAGAGGTTTCCGGTGGTGCCGGCGACGGTGAAGCAGATCTGGTTGTCCGGGTTGCCCGGGGCCAGGGTGCCGATCTGGATGTGGGTGGGCTGCTTGCAGTCGGCGAGCAGGATGCGGCCGTCGCCGCGCAGCAGTTTGACCTTGGTGATGGCGGCGGCGCCGGGGTAGGCGAAGTCCTCGACGGCCGGTGGTGCGGCGGAGTTGTCGGCGGGCGGCGGGGTGGTGTCGGCGGAGGCGATCGCGGTCGCGCCGCCGAGGGCGGCGGCGGTCACCGCGGCGGTGGCCAGCCACCGGCGTGCGGTGGCGGTGCGCAGGGGGTTGTGGGTCACCTGGGCTCCATGGGGAGGACGGGCGGGCGGGCGGTGGCGGGTCAGCCGGTGACGCGCAGTTCGAGGAGGGTGGCGGGCTTGCCGTTGCCGGTTCCGCTGCCGATGCCGACGGGGACGGCGGTGCCCTTGGCGATGTCGACGCTCTGGGAGACGCCCTCGCTGGTGAGCTTGGCGTTGATGGAGTAGTCGTCGGTGCGGATGCGGAAGACGTTGGGCACCTCGAGGGCGAGGTAGCCGGTGCCGCTGGTGGCGCGGAAGCAGATCCTGTTGCCGCTGCTGTTGGGCAGGTCCCAGCTGAGCACGCTGATCTGGTCGTCGACGGCGCAGTCGGACAGCACGATGTGGCCGTCGCCGCGCAGCAGCTTCACGTTCGGGAACGGGGCCGCGCCGGGGTGCATGAAGTCCTCGACCGCGGGCGGCGCGGCCGAGCTGTCCGCCGGGGAGCCGTCGGCGGAGGCGAGCGCGGTGGCACCGAGCGTGGCGGCCACGGCGACGGCTCCGCCGACGATCCAACGGGACAAGCGCTTTGTCATTCCTGGTCCTCTTCGTTCGTTCGGTGTTGTCCTGATCGACAGATCCGCGGAATGGGACGAAGGCCCCGGAGAGCAGGCGAACCGGCATGACGTGATGAAGCGTCATGAAAGGCGGGAACGAGCACCGGAGAAGCCGTCTGACCACCCCTTCGACCACGAGCGGAAGCCGCCCCATCGAAGCAGATCGAACCAGGCCTCGCCAACCCCCATTTCGGCAGGTCAGACAGCCGACTTGTCATGGTTTAGAAGGCATTCGATCACAAGCTGACGGTGCGACACCTTTGCCGAAATATGAGCCGACTGAGGCGCGTTTTACTGCGGCGCAAAGCCTCGTAAGCGCTCGACCCACCAACTTCGTAGGCATTCTGTCGTTCCGTCATTTATCGTGGGGCTCCGCTGCGGCCGGGATTCGGCCGACGTCGACAGTGGAGGTTTCCCGTGGGTCCTTCGATATCCCGTTCAGAACGGCGAGGGAGGGGGAGGCCGCCATTGCCGGGCAGGCTCTCCCTGGCCCTGCTGCCCCTCGCGCTGACGGCCGGCCTGGTGGGGTCGGGCGTGCAGACCGCCGCCGCGGTCGAACCCGGGAGTGGGCAGGTCCAGCCGAGCTCCCGTGAGCGCGCCCTGCAGGCGTGGCTCAACGGCGGCCCCCGCGTCCACGCGCTGGCCGAGACCGCGCTGGCCGGCTCCGACCAGGACGTGCAGCGGTTCGTCGACAACGAGCTCGCCGGCGCCCAGCACGCGGACGACCTGCTCGCGGCCACGCAGATCTCCAGCGTGGGCGGGCCGAAGGTCCGCGAGGCCGCCGACAAGGCCATCGACGGCACCGCCGAGGAGCTGCGCGCCTTCCTGGAGGGCGGCTGGCAGGCGGCCCTCGACGCCGACCGACGGCTGTGGATCACCCGGATCACCGACCCCGCGACGGGCGCCGGCAGCAGTCTGCAGGCCGCCGGCGACGCCGCGCTGCGCGCCAACACCAGCGACGACCTGCAGAAGTTCCTGACCGAGACCCAGTTCACGGCCAAGGACGCCGACGACCGGGTCAAGCTGGTCCGGATCTACAGCACGGGCGGCGCGAACACCCAGGCGGCGGCGCGCATCGCGCTGAACGGGTCGATCGAGGACGTGCGCGAGTTCCTGGCGACCGGCCAGTACATCGCGCAGAGCCGTGACATGGAGCGCGCGAGCATCGCGCAGCTCGCCCAGCAGGCGAAGGACGCGGGCGCGCAGGCGGCCCAGGAGACGGCCGCGGCGATCGAGGCCAAGGACCAGGCGGTCAAGAACTCGGAGCTGGCCAAGGCCGATGCCGCGCGGGCCGCGCTCGAGACCCAGCAGGCCGGCAGTGACACGGCCAAGGCGACCGAGGCGGCGAACAAGGCCGCGTCGGCGGCCGAGCGCGCGGGTGCGGCGGCGCAGACGGCGATGACCGCCGCGCGTGCGGCCAACGCCTCGGCGCGGTCCGCCGCCGTGGCGGCGTCGAACGCCGCCGCCGCGGCGGCCGGTGCCCAGCGGGCCGCGGCCAACGCCCGGACGGCCGCGGCTGCGGCGGCCGGTGACGAGACGAAGGCGCACGAGGCGCGGGTGGCGGCGGACGCCGCCGACGCGGCGGCGAAGATCGCGGCGGACGCGAACGCCACCCTCGTCAAGGCGAACGAGGCCGCGGCGCGGAGCAAGGACGCGGCGGGTGCCGCACTCAGTGCCAAGGGCAACGCCGATGCCGCGGCGGGTTCCGCCGAGCAGGCCGGTGCCTACGCGGACAGCGCCGGTGGGCAGTCGGCGAAGGCCAAGCAGGCGGCGGCGGCGACGCGTCGCCAGGCCGCCGAGGCCGGCCGTGCGGCCGCGGCTTCGCAGCAGCTGGCTGGCGAGGCCGCGACGCAGGCCGAGGCCGCCAAGACGCTGCTGGCGTCCGCGGCTTCGCACGCCGCCGCCGCCGCGCAGGCGGCTCGGGACGCGGCCGACCACGCAGGGCAGAGCGCCAACGCCGCGCAGGAGGCGACCGACCATGCGAACGCCGCCTCCGGCTTCGCCGCGGAGGCGCAGAGCGCGGTCGACAAGGCCAACGCCGTCCAGGACCTGACCCGGCGTACCGAGGCCGAGGACCTGGCCAACCGCACCGCGGCGGCCGTGGAGAAGGCCCGCAAGGCCAAGGCCGACGAGGCCGAGAAGCAGGCGCAGACCGACCAGGCCGCCCAGCAGGTCCAGCAGGCGAAGGCCGAGGCCGACCGCCTCGCCGCGCTGGCCGGCCAGCCCGGCGCCACCCCGGCGCAGGTCGCCACCGACGGCCGCAAGCTCGCCCTCGTCTCCCGCAAGATGTCCGGCACCTGGGGATCGGCGGCAGCCGACGCGGCCCTCACCGGCCCGGACACGGCCGTGTTCTCCTACGTCAAGGCCGCTCGCAAGCAGGCCGAGGAGCACGACGCCCGCGACCGCGCCACCCAGGTCTACTCGGACTCGGAGAGCGACGCGGTCCGCACCGCGGCCTACACCGCGCTGCAGGGCGACACGGCCCAGGTCGGCGCGTTCGTGACCAGCGGCCAGTACGAGGCCGCCGCGCCGGAGAACCGGCTGACGATCACCCGGATCACCGACAACGCCGGCCCCGCCGTCAAGGCCGCCGCCGACCAGGCGCTGCGGGTCAACACGCCCGCCGCACTGCGGGACTTCCTCGCCAAGGGGCTGGCGGACGCGCAGGCCGCCGACGACCGGCTCACCGCGACCCGACTGGAGGACTCCCCCGCCACCGAGCCCGAACTCAAGGCCGCGGCGAGGATCGCCCTCGAAGGCCCTGTGCAGGACCTGCGCGCCTTCGTCGCCAAGGGCCAGTACACCGCCCAGCAGCGCGACCGGCTCACCGCCGTCCACGTCGCCGACGTCAAGGGCCTGATCGCCCAGGCCACCGCCGCCGCCGCGACCGCCGCCCAGAACGCGGCCACGGCCCAGGCCGCCGCCGCCATCGCCCGCAACGCCGCCGACGAGGCCAAGGGCTACCAGGCCGCCGCCGAAGCCTCGGCCAACACCGCCACCGAACAGGTCGCCAAGGCCCAGGCCGCCGCCGACGCCGCCCAGGCCGACGCCACCAGGGCCGCCGCCTCCGCGAAGACCGCCAACGCCGCCAAGGCCTCCGCCAACCGCGACGCCGCCAAGGCCGTCTACTCCGCCAACCAGGCCGAACGCTCAGCCCGACAGGCCCGATGGTCCGCGGCCGAGGCCAACGACTCCGCAAGCGCCGCCCGCGCCTCCGCCCAGGCGGCCGGCCAGGACGCGACAGCCGCCCAGGCAGCCGCCGACGACGCCCACGCGAGCTACGAGACGAAGCGGGAGGCCGAGGAGAAGGCCCGGCTCGCCAAGCTGGAGGCGGACCGCAGGGCGGCCCAGCAGGAGGCGCAGGAGCAGGCCGCCAAGGAGAAGCAGGACGCGATCGCGGCGATCGAGGAGGAGATCAAGAAGGCGAAGGAGGACAGCGAGAACATCAGCTTCCTCTACCACCTGTTCTCCGAGAGCATCCACCTCACGCTCGACGTCATCGGCGGCGCGGGCGGCGTCATCGCCCCCGGCCTCGCCGACATCGCCGACCTCGTCAACTGCGCCTACTACGCCGTCGAGGGCCGCACCACCGACGCGGTCACCTCCTGCATCGGCGCGATCCCCTTCATCGGCGACGGCGCCGCCATCGCCAAACTCGCCCAGTGGGCCAAGAAGTTCGGCTCCTGGGGCGAGAAGGCCGTCGACTTCATCAAGAAGCTCGTCACACGCGTTCCGCCGGCCTGCCCACTGAACAGCTTCCCGGCCGGCACCCGCGTCCTGATGGCCGACGGCTCCGCCCGCGCGATCGAGGCGGTCCAGGTCGGCGAAGAGGTCGTGGCGACCGATCCCACCCCCGGGCAGACCGGGCCCCGTCGGGTCTCGGCCACCATCTACACCCCGGACGACCGCGACTTCACCGACCTCTCCCTCGGCGCCGGGAAGTCCCTGACCAGCACCGACCACCACCCCTTCTGGTCCGAGAACCGGAAGCAGTGGACCGACGCCGCCGACCTCAGGGCCGGCGACGAACTGCGCGACCCGGCCGGACAGCCGCAACGCATCGAGGGCGTCCGGCACTGGAACACCCTCCAGGGCGCGTACAACCTCACCGTCGACGACCTCCACACCTACTACGTGCTGGCCGGCGACCTTCCGGTCCTGGTCCACAACGCGCCGTACTGCCCGAAGCGCCTCGCACTCGGTGTCACCGAGACCAAGGACCAGGGTGACGTGCTGTGGGAATTCGCCAAGAGCGTCAACGCGAAGTCGTACCTCTCCTTCCCCGAGGGCGTGAACTGGAAGGACGTCATCCGCGAGGCGGTCAAGCCGGAGAAGAAGACCGACATCCTCTTCAACCTCGACCACATCGGGAAGGAGAAGGCCCGGGAATGGGCCGAGTCGGCCAAGGACGTCGTGGATCCCACGGGCAACTACACGGCCTGGGAACTGGCCCTGATCAGGAACGCGCCACCGGAGGTTCGAGCACGCGTGAAGTGGTACGAGAACGGTGTGGAGACGACGAGCCCCTTCGACTGAGACGAGCCATTCCGAATGAGCAGCGAGACGACGTTCCTGGCAGGATTCGAGGACCTGCCCCTGCGGACCGGCCGGGCGTTCCGCCCCTGGTCCTACTCGGTGTCGCACCGCCGCCTGGTGCTGCGCACCTGGGAGGACAGCCGGCAGCCGGTCCTGGAATTGGAGTTCGAGAACGTCACGGGAATGAAGCTCCGCCGGACCTTCGAGGACCTGTACGTCTCCGAGGCCCGTGCGGTCCCCGAGATCGACCAGTTCGTGGGCCTGTCGGACGAGGACCGCGAACTCCACCGGACCCTGCTGTTGTCCGACGGCACCCACCAGGGCTTCGTCGTGTGCAGCCGCATGCAGCTCATGAGCCTGTGACCCGACGCACCTGATTCCAGCAGCACGAAGGCGTCCCACCGGATCCGTCCGGCGGGACGCCTTTCGTCGTTCGGCCGCGCGGTCGGCGTCAGCAGCCGATGGAGCGCATGCTGAGGCTGGTGAAGCGGGTGCCCGAGGGGGCGTGGAGGGTGATGGCGCGGGACTTGCCCTTGCCGCCGGCCCAGTCGCTGTCGACGTAGCCGCCGTTGGAGAGGCCGCCGCGCACGTAGGGACAGCGGCCGTCCGCCTTGGTGTCGTGCACCGTGCCGACGACCTTGGTGTCGTAGTTGCACCACTTTCCGTTGGCGTAGCCCTGGCCGGAGCTGATGCTCCAGTTCTGGGTGCAGGAGTCGGCGGGCGGCGCGGCGTGGGCGCCGGTGAGCGGGACGAGCAGGGAGAGGAGGGCCAGAGCGGCGACGACGGCTCCGTGGACGGCGAAACGGTGCTTGGACATGGCGGTACCTCCACACGGGTGCGCGGGTGGTCATCCGGGCCGGGTGTCGGGACGGCGCGGCGGTTCAGAGCGCGGCTGACTGCTCACGGTTGACGGCTCTCGGCTCCGCAGCGCGTGACACACGGCGCACGTGGCTCGCGGCGAGCGGTTCGCGGCCCGGCCGACGGGCCCGACCTCGGCGGTCCATCGAGCGTGACGCAGTCGACCGACTGCCGTCAACGGCGGTCCGAGGCGAGGGCGTTGGCGCGGTACCTCGGGGGCACCGGCTTGGCACGGGCGACCCAGGGGTACACCCCGCACCATCGGGACGGGTCGGGCGGTCGGCCGTCTGCACGGGCGTCGGTCTGGGGTTCGGCCTCACGGCCGCTCGTCGGCGGGCACCCTGCGCACGGCAAGCCGGGAGATCGACACCACTCGGATCCGGTCCGTCTGGGTGCGTCGGCCCTCCCCTACGAGGGCCGCAGGGGCTGAGCGACCAGGACCGCCGTGTCGGTCTGCCCGCACATGTTCCAGGCCAAGGTCGACAAGGCGTTCGACGTACGGGTGACCGCGATCGGCGGCCCGCTGTAAGGGATCCGGATCGACAGCCCTGATCTCGACTGGCGCTACCGCCAGGAGCTGATGACGTGCACACCGATCGAGGTACCCCGGTCGGTCAGCCGTCCGATCACCGCCTACCTGGCCGAACTCCATTTGGGCTACGGCGCGTTCGACTTCGCCGTCACCGCCGCCGGCGACTGGTACTTCCTCGAGTGCAATCCGAACGGCCAGTGGGCGTGGCAGCCGACGGAGACCACCACGGCGATCGCCCACGCCGTCGCCGACCAGTTGGAGAAGGGCCCCGACACATGAACACGGCAACCCGGCTTCGCGCCGCCCTGGCGGACAGGCTCGCCGAGGACGGCACCCTCATGGAGCCCGAGTGGGGCAGCGCCGTCAGGGCGGTGCCCCGCGAGCTGTTCACCGGTTCCTACTTCCGGCCGGTGGCGGGCAGCGCCCCCACCAGCTACCGGCCCGTCCGCGAGGGCGAGCCCGGGTGGCTTGAAGGTGTCTACTCCGACGAAACGCTGATCACTCAACTCGACGGCCGCATCCGGGCCGACGACGTGCCCGAGGAGGCCGTACACGGTTCCCCGTCCTCGTCGTCCACCCTGCCCTCGCTGGTGCTGCGCATGTGGCACCGGCTCGGCGCCGAGCCCGGACACCGGGTGCTGGAGATCGGCACCGGGACCGGTTACTCGACCGCCCTCGGCGCGCACCGCCTCGGGGACGGCAGCCTCACCAGCATCGAGTACGACCCCGTGGTGGGCGGGGCTTGCCGCAGCGGCGCTCAAGGCGGCGGGCTTCGCGCCCCGACTGGTAATCGGCGACGGGCTGCGCGGTGATCCGGACGGTGGGCGGTACGACCGGCTGATCGCCACCTGCTCGGTCCGGTACATCCCGTTGCCATGGCTTCACCAGGTGGAGCCGGGGGGGAAGGATCCTGGTCACGCTGTCCGGATGGGGTTACGCCAACGCCCTCGCGCTGCTCGACGTGACCGGCCCGGGAGAGGCCACGGGCCGCTTCCTGCCCGGCTGCACCAGCTTCATGATCGCCCGCCCCCACGACCGGCCGCCCCGCCCGACGCTGGCGCTCCTCCCCTGGGAGGAGCGCCCGAGCCGGATCGACCCCGCGAAGCTCGACGACTGGACCGGCGGTTGGATCGCCCAGCTCGCGGCGCCCTCGGCCGAACGCCTGGGGGCGGGAGCGGAACAGATCCTCTGGGACGTGTCCACCGGTTCCCAGGCCCGGACCGCCCGCGACCACGACGGCGGCTGGACCGTCGTCCAGCGCGGTCCCGTCCGCCTGTGGGACCGGGTCGAGCAGGCGGTGCACCGCTGGCAGGCCGCCGGCGAACCCCGCCAGGAGGAATTCGGCATCACGGTCTCACCCACCGGCCAGCGGGTCTGGCTCCGCACCGAGGACGGCCCCGGCTGGGACCTCCCGATCTGACGCACAGCGGCCCGGCCGGGCCACCCCACAGGACCCGAACCACTTCGGCCCCGCCGCGCACGGCACGAGCGCGGCGGGGCGAGCGCGGATGCCGGACCGCCGGGCCGAGTCGGACGACTCAGCCCGGCCGTTGGCACGGTCAGGGGGTGCACGCCTGGTCGGGTCCTCGTTCCAGCGTTCGGAGACGGCCGAACCGACAACGGCGGTGGACGTAGTACCGCACTCGGCGTCTCCGGCACACCTATGCCGTAGCAGCCTGCCGACCAGGGGCCACGGCGTGCTGCCAGCGAAGCGTGGTGCCGTCACCGACCCAGCGGTTGCCGGATGGGGTGGGGATGCGCCGGCCGCCGATCCAGTAGGTGTGCGCCCGGTCGGTGATGTGGAGGCGCACGGTACTGATGCCGGGGCGCCCGGCGTCCTGCCAGGCCTTCAGCGTCTCCTCCACGCGGTCCCACAACCGGGCGGGACCGCCCTGCCTGACGGTCCAGCCGTCGCCGTCCTCGCTGAACGCGGCGAACAACTCCCGCTCGATGTCGAACAGGTAGACCAGTGGCTTGCCGTCGGCGGTGGCGCGGACCACCTGCGCTCCCGGCAACGTGAGTTGCACCAGGAAGGCGGGCATCCATTCGTCCAGCACCGCTGGTACGACAGCTGTGGGGCGTTCGGTGTCGGCGTAGGCGGTGCGCGCCGCCAGGTCTCCGGCCAGCGGCGGGATCGCGTGAGCGCGGGCGTGCATGAATGACGACCGACCGATGATGCGGCCTTCTGCGGTCCCGTCCCCGTTGACGGTCAACTTGGCCAGGCCGGTGCCCCAGGGCCATGAGCCGACCGTGGCCAGGACGATCCCGCCTGGCTTGGTCTGCCGGATCCACGTGTACGGGATGCGCCGGACCGCGCACGTGGCGATCACCCGGTCGTAGGGGGCGCGGCTGGGGTACCCGAGCAAGCCGTCACCGGTGACGGTCCAGGTGGAATACCCGCAGGACTCCAGCGCCGCGTCCGCCCGCGCGGCAACGTCGGCGTCCACCTCGACCGTCGTGACCTGGTCCTCGCCGAGACGGTGGCACAGCAACGCGGTGGAGTACCCGGTCCCGGTGCCGATCTCCAACACGGACTGCCCGTCTTCCAGCTCCAGGTCTTCGATCATTCCGACCACGGTCACGGGCATCGTGGAGGAGGAGGTGGGAGAGCCGGTGACAGGACCGGCGGCCCGGTCGGCGGTGAGGTGTCCGTCCAGTTGGGTGGCGAGACTCTGGTCGCTGTAGGCGATCTCCGTCCATTCCTTCGGGTCCGTACCGAGAGCGGTGACCGGCCGCCAGTGCGATCCCTCGGGCAGGAACACCCCGGGTTGGAGGAACAGTTCGCGCGGAACCCCTTCCACGGCCGACCGCAGCTTCGAAGCCGGGCGGAGGATGCCGACGGCTTCGAGCCGGTCGGCGAGGGCGCGGCGCTCGGCGGCGGTGTCAGGCTTGTTCATCAGATCTTGCCTCCTTGCACGAGTAGGTCGGCGAACGCGGCGGCCATCGGGAGCCCCGTCTCCTCCTCCAGCCAGCCCCATTGACCGGTCGGGTTCAGCTCAAGCCAATGCGCGTCGCCCTGCCGGTCGATCGCCAGGTCGAAACTGCCGGACACCAGCCCGAAGCGCCCCAGGTAAGCCAGCAGTGCCGCCTCCAACCGGTCCGGCAGGTCTACCACGCTGTAGGAGAGTGCCGAATAGTCCTTCCGCCAGTCCAACAAGTCGGAGTCGATCCGCACCGCGAACACCCGGCTACCGACCACCAGCACGCGCAGATCGGCGACCTTGTCCACCAGCTCCTGGAACAGGTGCGGTGCCAGCCGTAGCGAGTCGTCCACCTGGTCGGCGACGACGGGTTCCGCCCAGCTGGTGAGCGGGACGCCGTCTCGCTCGTACGGGGTCCATCGCAGCGTCTTACTGCTCGTTTCAGAATGAGGCGTCGGATGGGCTTTCGTCGTCGAGCTGCTGGAGAACCCGTGGGAACTCGTCGGCGTCGAGGAGATCAGCCAGCACCTGAGTCATGTTGTCGATGCCGGGATGCCGGACGATGAGGCCGTCGGGGCACCAGAAGTAACGGCCGCTCGATTCCTCGCCGGTACGGGACCACCGCTCCATGAGGCGTTCGACCTCGGCAAGTGTGAACACGGTCGCACTCCAGCGTGAGCCGTCCGCCGTCAGCCGTACTAGGACGTCGACGTTGCAGACGCTGTCCAGAGGTTCGCCCGCGTTGGGCAGGAACGACGCCTCGAACCGATCCCTTCGGACGCGGTACCAGGGTCCATCCCATCCTTGCTCTGCGGCTTCTCCGGTCCCGGTGTTGGTCATCCGGGGAGTATGTCGAAGGGACTCGAAGGGGCTCAACCGGGTTCTCTGGCGTGCTTCCGGGGGTCGTGACCGCGAACCGTGTCCCCGACGATCTGTGGGACCGGATAGCCCCGCTGCTGCCGGCACGCCCCGCTGTGATGGCCTGGTCGACGAGGCAATCACCGAGCACGGCTACCACTTCGGGCTGATGGCGGACCGCGAGATCCACACTGTCCGTCACGAGTCCACCCGGCGCATCGGGCCTGGGCATCCGGAGGGCTGTGACCGCACCGAGGGCGACGGTGGTGAACGCGAGTGCCAGGAGGTCGGCGAACGCGGCGCCGACCAGAAAGGTGGCGGTACCGGGACTCATCTGCGGTCGCCCCCTTCCGGGCCGGGCAGGAGGTGGAGGAGGTTCAGCAGGGTGCTGACCGGCGCGTTGCCGAAGTCGACCAGGATGCGGCCGTCGAGGGTGGACTCACCGGCCGAGGCGGAACCCCAGAGAAGCCCGTACGGCATTCCGCGCCTGTGCAACTCGCCCAGGAGCGCCGTGATCTGCGGCCCGGTGTAGTCGCGCATCCGGGGGTCGTCCGGCGCGACGGGCTCGCGGGTCACGCGAGCGACTCCAGCTCGTACCAGACGACCTTGCCGCGCTTCTGGGGGTCGACGCCCCAGCGGTGGGTCAGCCCCTGGACGAGCTGGAGGCCGCGGCCGCATTCGCCGAGGTCGGTGGGCAGGCGCTGTTCGGGGAGCACGTCGCTCTCGTCCGCGACGGAGACGCGGAGAGTACGGCCGAGCAGGGAGAAGTAGACGACGGGGGCGGCCGTGGCACCGTGCCGCCAGGCGTTGACGATGAGCTCGCAGAGGGCGAGTTCGGCGTTGAAGACGGTCTCGGACGCCCAGCCGGCGCGGGCCAGGGCGTCCCGCAGGGCCTGCCGGGTGAGGGTGATCGAGGGCGTGTTACGGGAGCACACGGGAACCTCCGTGAGGTGGTGGCGTGGGAGAGGTGAGCCGGCGGATTCGTCGCCGTGAGCCAAGTCAGGGCAGGGCTGGTTGATGCCGCGCGTGACTGCTCTGCGGTGCGCGGGCAGCAGGCGCCTGCTGCCCGGGAGAACGAGCGTTACTGACGATCCGTTGGGTCTCGTGGCATCAACCATAGGGGCAGCGGAACTTAAATTTAGGTAGCTGTGGGGAAGTTCCCTCTTCCGGGGGACGAATGGCTCGACCTTCGACCAAACCGGCACACTGATCCCAGGAACACCGAGAGGACGCCATGCCCGGTCGCAGCAACCCGACCCTTCGCCAGCGCCGCCTGGGAGCGGAGCTACGAAGGATGCGAGAAAGAGCCGGTCTCGGCGGCACCCAACTCGCCCGCACACTCGGCGTGAGTCCGGCCCACGTCACACAGATGGAATCCGGCAAGACCAGCGTGACCCTTGATCGTCTGCATGCGATCGCCGAAGCCTGCCTGTGTGCCGATCAGCGCCTGATCGATGCCTTGGCCGACATCATCGCGGTCCGGGAGCGGAACGGTTGGTGGGAGGAGTACCGCGCAAGCCTGGCCGTCGACTTCCTGGAGATCGCAGAACTCGAGGCCGGTGCACAGCGGCTCACGACGTACACGTCCACCTTCATACCCGGAATGCTCCAGACCAGCGACTACGCCCACGTCCTGTTCGCCCAGACCTACCCGCCACTACCGGATCACCAGGTCGACCTCCGGACGGCCTTCCGGATGCGACGACAGCGCATCGTTCGATCCGGCACGACGCCCTATGCCGCGTTCATCCACGAGACGGCCTTGCACATGCAGTTCTGCGGGCCGAAGATCCTGGCCGCCCAGCTCAACGCCCTCGTCACCGACTCCAGGCATTCGAACATCTCGATTCGAGTCGTCCCGTTCGACGCCAATGTCGTCCCGAGCCCCAGTGAGAACTTCACCTACGCGGCCGGGCCGATCACCGAGCTGGACACGGCGCAGATGGACACAGGTCACGGCGGTCAGCTCTTCGAGACACCCGCCCACCTGTCGAGGTTCCGGGCTCTCATCGCCCAGATGGAGTCGAGTGCCCTCTCCGAGAGAGAATCACGTGACCTCATTCGGTCCCTTGAAGACGAACTGGAACGCAAGCATGGATAGTTCTGCCTGGCTCAAGTCCAGCTACTCGGCTGCCAATGACAACTGCGTCGAGGTGCGCACCCTCAACGGGTCGGTCGAGATACGGGAGTCCGACGACGCCGACGTCATAGTCCGCACCGCCTCCGTCAGCTTCGCCACGTTCCTCGACGCCGCCAAGGCCGGCGAGTTCGACCACCACGCCGGCTCCGCCACCTGACACCTCCGGCCCCTCGCTCCGCGGAGCGAGGGGCCGGTACAGGTTGGTCCCGACCTTGAGGAAGGCCTGTGATGACGCAGAACGCGCCGGACTTCGCCGTGTTGTTGGGGGGCGCGACGCGCTCCGCCGTCCACCTGGAGATGCGTGACAGCTACTCGGTCGGTGACGAGGCCGAGTCCTTCGATCGCTTCAAGAGGACCGGTGAGGTGGACGACGACCCGAACGCGTCGTTCTGGCCGACGTGGATTCCCCTGGTGGAGGACGCGATCTCCCGGGGCGTCGTCATGCGCCGCGCCCGCATCGTCTCGGAGCCGGTGACCGACTACATCAGGTACGAGCACGCCCTCACCCCCGTCAACCTCGCGGCCGGCGAACGGGTCCGGTGGCTCCCCCGAAGCCGGGCGTCGACCATCGCCCTGCCGGGCAACGACTTCTGGCTGATCGACCGGCGACTGGTGCTCTTCCACTGGTTCACGGGCGACGGGGACTGGGCGGGGCACACCTTCACGGTGGACGAAGCGGCGGTGCGGCTCTGCTCGGCGGCATTCGAGGCCGTGTGGGCGGCGGGCATCCCCCACGAGGAGTTCATCGTCTGACTCCCCATGACACCCGTGGGCGGCCCTTCGCTCCACGGGGCGAAGGGCCGCCCGGAAGGGGCGTGCTCAGTGGCGGTGATGGTTGTCGGGTTGGGCGGGGTCGCCCGGGTGTTCCAGGCCCTCGACCAGGGTGAGGCGGTGGGCACGGGCGTGGTCGAGCCAGCGGACGAAGGCGGCTCGGCGGGCGGCGTCGCGGAGGGCGGGGGTGGGGTCGGGGGCTTCCGGGGGCGTGGTCGCGGCGAGGAGGGCGGCTGTCCAGGGGCCGGTGGTGACCCACTCGCCCTCCGGTGCCGTGCGGAGGGCTTCGGCGAGGGCCTTCGGAAGGGTTTCGGGGTCGGCTTCCAACTCGCCGTCGGGGAGGGCGATATGCCAGCGTTCCGCGGGCGGCCGGGTGGTCATGGTGCGGTAGTGGGCGACGTCGGTGGGTGAGGGCTCGATGTCGGCCGTCACGGAGTTGTAGACGGCTCGGACGGCCGCACTGCCCTCGTAGGCGGCCGCGGTGATGGAGCCGAGTTCGACGGCGGCTCGTTGGTCGAGGTGGGCGGGCAACGAAGACCCCACGGGCAGGTCGCGTTCGGCGGCCACCGTCTCGCACAACGCCTCGGTCAGCAGGACCTGGGCGACCCACCGGGTGAGCTGGCGGTCCTCCGAACTGCCGGGCTGCGGCAGGGCGGTGGCGCGGGGGCCGTTCCGTAAGGCGGCGAGGCGGTGGTCGAGCGCCGTACGCGGGAAGGGGCGTCCGTCGAGCAGGCCGAGGGTCATGCCTCCACCACCAGGGCGACGGTCGGGGCGTACTGGCAGCGGCCGAACCACATGACCTTCGCCAGTGCCCAGTACGAGCCCGGATCGGTGGACTCGGGGGCGGCGACGGCGAATTCGACCACAGTGGAGGAGCCGGGCGGGACGGTGAAGCCCCGGACGGGGTCGGGGATCGCCTCCCAGGTGCCCCACGGGGAGACCAGCTGCAGCTCGCCGCGGATCTCGCCGCGCGTCCGGTTGGTCAGGGTGAGCGCGAGGGTGGCCCGGCCGCCGGGGGCGAGCCGCAGGGTCTCGGCCGCGACCTCGACGGTCAGGCCGGTGTCGCGGCCGGTGGTGGCCTTGGTGCCCTGGGCGATCGTCCAGTCCTCGGGGGTCTCGCCGGGGACGGGCAGCAGGTCGGGGAGGTCGCCGACGGCGATGGTGACCACGTCCTCGATCTGCTGGCCGTCGTGCTCGATCCGCACCGCCGCGAAGTGGAGCCCGGGCTCGGCGCCGGCCGGCGGGGTGAGGGTCACCGGGAAGCGCAGGTGCCCGTCCGCCTCCAGCCGGTACGGGCGGCTGCCGAGGCTGGTCGCCCATCCCTCGGGCGGCAGCACCACGGCCGTGCCCTCGACCGCCGCGTCCCGCAGCTGGGAGGAGAGGGCGACCGAGAGCGTCACCGGCTCCCCCGTCGTCCGCAGCAGCCCGGGCGAGGCGCCGACCGACACCGGCAGGTAGCCGAGCGGTGCCGGGCCCCGGTTGTGCAGCCAGTAGCGGGCGTGGACGGGTTGGGCGACCTCGGCTGCCGGGCCGAGGTCCGTCGAGCCCGCCGGAGCCGAGACGGCGGGGGTCGCGAGCAGGGTGGCGATCTGCGACCCGGCGAGGTCGAGCCCGGATCCACCCGAAGGAAGCGGCCGTTCCAGCAGGTCGGCGGCCTGGAACGAGCCCAGCCCGAGCGCGCCGCCGAGCCGCGCCGTCCGGCCGAGGCCGGTCGACTCGACCAGGCGGACGGCCAGATCCGGGCCCACCGGCGCCGCCGAGCCGTGCGCAATCGGGTTCCCGGCCGGCTTGAGCGTGCCGAGCAGCACCTCGCGCTGCGGTTCGACCCGCAGCCACGACAGCGTGGCCGGCAGCGGCCCGTCCTGGGCCTCGGCGATCCGGGTGTACAGCGGGTGGTTGAACTCCTGGCCCCGGGCAGGCAGCATCTGCGAGCGCCAGTCGCCGTCCCCGCCGACCAGCGCGTAGCTGAACTCATGCGTCCAGTGCTGGAGCTGGAAGGATGCTCCGTCGGGAAGGGTGCGCCGGGGCGGGTCGATCCAGACCCCCGAGGGCCAGCCGGTGCAGGAGCGCATCAGCGACAGGTGCAGGGCCCCGGTGGTGTCGACGGCGAAGCCGGGCAGGCCGAATGTCAGCAACGCCACAGTGTGGTTGGCCAGTTGGTCGGAGACCGCCGTCGGGCAGACGGCGGTGATCCGGGCGTCGGCCAGGTCCTCGACCAGCGCCGCCACGGCCACCCCGTCGGAGACGACGAGCGCCGGCAGCGCCCGCAGGTCGCGCAGGTCGGCGTCCGGCCGCCAGACCTCGGCGAGCGGCGTCAGCGCCGGCACCCACACCGCGCCGTGCGCCTTCAGGACGGCCGCGTACTCCTCCCCCGCCGTGGATATCAACTCCCGTGCCGCCTCGTTGGCTTCGGGGCCGCCGACGACGATCCGGAAGTCCGGCAGGTTGGAGTCCACGTCCAGCCAGCCGTACCGCGCCCAGTCCGCCCCCGAGGTGGTGGCCGTGACGCCGACCCGGGCGAGCGCGACGACCAGCGGACGGGCGTCGGCGGCGTCGTCCAACGCGGGGACGACGACCTCCGCCACGCCGAGGGCGCGGGAGCCGACGGCCGTCCCGGCGGTGTCGGTGAGCTCGATCCGCGCGGTGGCGCCGAGGCCGAACCAGGTGTTGGCCGGGTTGTCCAGGGTCCACGGCGCCTCCGCCGAGTCGACGTCCGGCATCGCGAAGCCGCGTCCGACGACCGCGCCCGCGACCTCGCTGACCGGCAGGCCACCGGGGACGTCCACCGGGAAGCGCAGTCGCAGCAGCCGGTCGGCGCCGGAGTAGTCCACCACCCGGGTACGGCAGTCGACCCGGTCGAGGCCGCGCCAGAGCGTGACGGTCTGCTCGTACCGGACCGCGTCGACCGTCCCCTCGATCACCAGCCGCTCGCCGAGCGGCCCGGTCTCCCGGCGGACCGACGCCACGCCGTCCCCGGAGCCGACCACCGGGCCGCTGGGCACCAGGTGCCAGGGGCCCTCGCCGAAGTCGGGGTGCTGCGGGTACTCCTCGTACACCCGCAGCTCGTTGCCGATCCGGCCGTCCTGGATCAACTCCCGGTCGTGCCGCAGGTCCCACACCGAACACAGGCCGCCGCCGCGGGCCGGGTCGGCGGTGACGCGGTACCGGTCGCCCTCGATCACGAAGCCGTCGGCGGCCGTCCACGGCTGTTCCGCGGCGCCCTCCACCAGCCGCCAGGTGCGCCAGCCGAGCGCGGGCACGTCGGCGGCCAGGAAGCGCAGCGTCCCCCGGTCGACGGCGCTCGGCACCGCGTCGCCCCGGTCGTCCAGCACCCTCACCGACCTCACGTCGGAAGGGAGTTCGACGGTGACGAGGTCGGTCCGGTCGAAGGAGAGCGGGTTGGTCACCACGATCGCCCGGCCCGGCCCCGCCGTGGAGATCCGCGCCGCCAGGGCGTCCAGCGCGGCGTCCCGGACGCCGGAGGCCAGGTCGTAGGCCTCCCGCCAGCCGCCGAGCAGGTCCAGGTAGACCTGGTCGGACTCGGAGCCGGTGATCGCGTCGTGGTGGGCGCCGTAGGCCAGTTGGCGCCAGACCTTGTCGAGGGCGGCGGCCGGGTAGCGGCCGAGGCCGTGGACGGCGGCGAGGGTGGCGAGCTTCTCGGCGTCCACGGCCGCGACCTCGCCGGCCCGTTGGGCCTGCTTGGTGTCGATGTACGAGACGTCCTTGCCGGTGTACACCGGGTTCATGTCGCGGGTCTGCGGACTGGGCCGGCGTCCGGTGGCGGCGAGTTCGGCGCGCACGGCGTCGAGGAAGTCGCGCGGGACGGCGCAGACGAACCGCGGCCAGAGGTACTTGGCGGCCCAGGAGCGGTGGATCTCGGTGACCCACTTGTTCGGCGGGGTGTAGTCCGTCCCGACCGGCAGCAGCAGGTTCTTCGTCGCGCCCACCGGCTTGAGCTTGCGGTACAGCTCGTAGACGGCCTGTTCGGCGGTGGCGAGGTCGGCGGAGGAGTCCATCCACCAGCCGGCCGAGTAGTGGTGCGGCATGTAGTGGGTGAGCACGCCCTCGCCGCCGGGGGCGATCCACTCGAACTCGCTCGGGAACTGCATCACCCGGGCGTCGTCCTTGGCCTCGCGGAAGTTCTTCTGGATCGGGCCCCACTGGTGGAAGGGGCCGCGCGCCCAGGCGCTGCCGGTCAGGCCGGCCGCGGCGAGGTGGCCGGGGAACTGCGGGTCGTGCCCGAACACGTCGAGCTGCCAGGCGGTCCGCGGGTCGCCGCCGAGGATGTCGCGCTGGTAGCCGATGCCGTGGACGATGTTGCGGATGGTGGTCTCGGCGCCGGTGAGGTTGGTGTTGGGCTCGTTGTAGGTGCCGCCGACGAGTTCGACCTGGCCGCGTTCCAGCAGCTGCCGCAGCGTCTCGCGGCGCTCCGGGTGCTGGTCGAAGTAGGGCTTCAGGTAGTCGACTTCGGCGAGCACGAACTTGTACACCGGGTCCCGCAGGGCGAGGTCCAGGTGGGCGTCGACGAGGGCGAAGCCGTTGCGCTCCCACAGCGGCCGGGTGGTGGCGTCGGCGGAGAGGAGCTCCCACGGGGAGGTGTAGGCGGCCTGGGTGTTCCACCAGACCGGGTCGTAGTGGAAGTGCGAGACCAGGAACATCGTCCAGCCGGGCTCCGCGACGTCGACCACGCCTTCGGCGGCCGCGCCTTCGACGCCGACCACCACGGGCAGCCGGTCGCCGGGCGAGGCCCCGCTGATCTCCAGCGGGACCTCGACCAGCCCCGTGCCGGTCGCCTCGCCGCGGACACCCGGGCCGCTGACGGTGATCCGGGCGGCCGGGCCCTCCAGCCGCACCCGCAGCACTTGGCGCGGGGCGTGCTCGGGGCCGACGAACAGGTCGGTGCTCTCGACGGCGGTGATGGTGACCGGCACGGGGTGCTTCCTTTCCTACGGGGCTACGCGCCCCAGGCCTCGAACTCGTAGATGCGGGCGGCCGGGTCGGTGGTCTGGGTGGGCGTGGTGACCATCAGCCGGACGTAGCGGGCGGTGGTGTTCACCGGGTGGCTCGTCGTGCCGGCCGTGTTGCCGGTGACGTCGGCGACCGTCGTCCAGGGGTCGTTCACGCCCGACCGGACCTGGATGGCGAAGTCGCGGGTGTTGTACGACGCGCTCTCGCCGCCGGCCGCGGCGTGCTTGACCACGAACCTGGACAGCTGCTTCGCCGAACCGAGGTCCACCTCCAGCGTCTTGGCGGCCGTCAGAGCGCACCACTTGTCGCCGTTCCCGCCGCTGACGCTGCCGTTGACGGCCTTGGCCGGGCCCTCGTTGGCGTTGCACTGGCCGGAGGCGGTGGCCGGGCGGTTGAGCGCGAGGTTGCCGGAGGTCGACGGGGTCCCGTTCCAACTCACCGTGGTGGAGGCGGCGGTGGAGCGCCCGTAGGTGGTGGACACCGCCTCGACGTCCAGCGTGGCGGCGCTCTCGGTGCCGGCCCGGTCGAGCCGCCCGACGAAGTAGGCGTCGTTGGGCGTGGCGCCGAGGAAGGTGCGGCTGCCGTCCGGGTTGCGCCGGTACACCTCGTAGTGGTGCACGTTGCCGCCGGCCGCCGCCGTCCAGGACAGCCGCAGGGACTGGCTGGAGCCGGGCGTGACGTCGCTCGCGCCGAGCACGGTGAGGCCGGACGGTGCCGCCGGGGTCTCCACCGAGCCGTCGTAGAGGGCGACTTGGCCGACCCGAAGGTCGTACGCCGGGTCGCTGCCCTCGACCCGCAGGGCGATCTGGGCGACGGTGCGGCCGGCGTACGGGGAGAGGTCGAGGGTGTGCCGCTCCCAGCCGGTACCGGAGTTGGAGCCGACGTCGATCGTGGTGAAGCTGCCCGGCGCGTCGGTGAAGGAGACGGCGGCCTTCAGCCTGGTCGGCCCGGCGGCCGGGGCCTTGACCACCAGGTCCAGCTTGGTGTTCGCGGCGACCGCCAGCCTGGTCTGGTACAGCCGGACGGTGTTGGCGGCGTCCAGCTTTCCGCTCAGCCGCAGCGAGGAGCCGCCCTGGTAGGCGTCGGTGAAGTCGACGGACGGGGTGAGCCTGCTGCCGCTCGACTCGACCACCCAGCGGTAGGTGGGCGGGACGTCCTGGAGCGAGAGGTTGTTCCAGCCGCCGGTGGCGACCCGGGTGCCGGCCGCGTTGTAGAAGTCGCCCTGCCCGGTGTCGAAGTTGGTGACGAAGGGCTTGGCGGTGATCGGCGAGGACTCGGCGACGTAGCCGGCCAGTCCGGGCCAGCTCGCCGAGAGGTCGATCCTGGACGGGTCGTTGGCGGCGCCGACCCAGTAGCGGGCGTCCTTGGCGTAGAAGTCGGCGCGGTCGGCGGCGGACTTCCAGGTCCACTCCGGGCGGTAGAGGCCGAGCGAGGTGGTGTGCGGCCGCCCGGACGGGAAGAGGGTGTTCCAGTCCACCCCGGTGTTGTAGCCGCCGGCCTCGGTGTCGATGCCGGTGTAGAGCTCGTACTCGCTGCGGCCCAGCTGCCGGGCCAGTGTCCGGGAGGAGGCGAGGCCGCTCGCCGACCAGTTGAAGTTCAGGAACATCGAGTCCGAGGTGCGCTTCGAACCGTCTTGCAGGAACGGCGAGTTGGCCGAGGTGAGGGCGTTCTGCCAGTTGACCGAGCCGGAGGTGGTCATCGCGTCGTACCACATGAACTCGGTGCCGCTCTGCGCCTTGGTGTACTGCATCAGGTTGCGCACCTCGGCCGCCAGGGCCGAATCGCCGCCGCCGGTCTCCTGGTTGATGAACCAGCCGTCGAAGCCGTAGTACTGCGCGGCCTGGACGAGCTTGTCGGCGACGGGGTAGCGGCTGCCCGACTTCTGGACGAAGTCGCGGACCCACTGGAGCTGGCCGCCGTACGCGCCGGGCGGGAAGAAGACCGTGCCGTACACCTTGACGCCGTTGCGGTGGGCGGCGTCGATCACGGTCGGGTTGGGGGCCAGGATCAGGCCCTCGCCGGCCGAGCCGCCCCAGAACACCAGCTTGTCGACGTACTGCCAGTAGCCGAAGGCGTAGTAGTTCGGGTCGGCGGAGCCCTGCGAGGGGTTGTTGGAGGTGGGGCCGAAGGAGACCAGCGAGGCGATCTTCCCCTCGCCGCTCCGGGCGTTGGGGTTGGCCCGCAGCGCCGGGTCGCCGGTGCGCGGCTGGAGCGGGACGCGGGAGCGGTTGAAGCGGGCGTCCGGGTCGGTCGCCGGGTCCCAGTTCAGGATGCTGTTGGGGTACCAGTACGAGGCGAAGGGCTGGCTGCCCGTTCCCGCGGCCGACGCGGCGGGTGCCGCGGCCGGTATCGGGTCGGCCCAGGCCGCGGGGGCGGTGGTCAGCGCGGCCGACGCGAGGACGGCGCTGAGCAGCAGAGGGAGGCGTCGTGACATGCGGTGGCTCCGATCGAGCGGAGGAGGGTGGGGGCGGGCCCGCCGTCGCGGACGGGCCCGGCTGCATGCGGGCGTGCCGGTGCTGGATCGAGTGGGGGTCGTACTGCTGCCGCCCTCGGCCGGGAGCCCGGACGGGCATCGGGCTTCCGCGGTGCGCCGGGGGGCGACGGCGGAACGGGGAGCGGATCGGGCAGCGGGAGCCGGGCGTGGTGCGGCGGAGCGCGCCGAGCGGGTCCCGCTCGGCGCTGCGAGGCTAAACCGGTTCAGAACCGCTGTCAACGATGCGCGCAGCAACCACCCCGGCGGGGGAAACGGCCGGGCCGACCGCCCCGGGCGGCGAGGTGGACTCCCGTACGGTCAGCCGCGGCGTGGGCATCTGCAGGTCGCGCCCCGGCCCCGGCTCGTCCAGCGCCGCCAGCAGGCTGCGCGCGACCTGCTCGCCGAGCGCGAAGGTGTCCCGGCTGAGCGCGGTCAGCGGCGGGTGGACGATCCGCGCGAGCACCGAGTCGTCGAAGGAGACGATGGACAGCTCGCCGGGCACCGCGACGCCCATCTCCCCCGCCACGCCGAGGCCCGCGACGGCCATCACGTCGCTGTCGTAGACGATCGCGGTGGGCCGCCGGGCCCGGGACAGCAGCGTCCGGGTGGCGGCCGCGCCCTCCGCGTCGCTGAAGTCGGTGGGCACCGACACCGCCTCCTCCAGCCCCAGCCGGCGCGAGGCGTCGCGCAGCGCGCGGATCCGCCGCTGGGTGTGCTGGAAGTGCGGCAGCCCGGCGAGGTGGGCGATCCGGCGGTGCCCGACGGCGGCCAGGTAGTCCACGATCGACAGCATCGCCTCCCGGTCGTCGGCCCAGATCCGCAGCTGGTTGCCGCCCTTGCCGGGCCCGCCCAGCACCACGGCGGGCAGCCCGAGTTCGTCCAGCACGGGCAGCCGCGGGTCCCTGACCTGGAGGTCGACCACGATGAAGCCGTCCACCCGGTGCTCGGAGGCCCAGCCCCGGTAGACGTCGATCTCGGCGGCGGTGTCCTCCACCACCATCAGGTGCAGCGCGATCGAGCTGGCCGAGAGCACCGCCTGGAGCCCGGACAGCAGTTGGCTGAAGAACGGCTCGACGCCGATGGTGCGGGCCGGTCGGGCGATCACCAGGCCGACGGCGTCGGCCCGGGCTCCGCCGAGGGCCCGCGCGGCGCTGTGCGGGCGCCAGTTCATCTCCTCGGCGACCCGCAGGATCCGGGCCCTGGTCGCCTCGCTCACGCCCGGCCGGCCGTTGAGCGCGAAGGACACCGCGCCCTTGGAGACACCGGCCTGGCGGGCGATGTCGGCGATCGTCGGTCTGCCCACAGAACCCGACTCCTCTCTTGACATCCAAGTTTAGGCGGGAGCATAGTCCCTGGCATAGCTAGACCGGTTTAGTTAGTCAGGTTCCGGAATCCGGCACAACCCCCGTCGTGCACGACCCCCGTCGCGCGACCCGGTTGGGCCGGAACCCGCAGGCACCACCCCCGAAGTGCGCACGATCCCCCACCCACCCCCAGGACCGGGAGACCCTCATGCGAAGAATCTGGGCGGCACTGACCACGACCGCGCTCGCCACCGCCGCGCTCAGCGGCTGCGGGCTCGGTTCCGGCGACGCCAAGGACAGCGACGCGGTGGCGAGTGCGGCCGCCACCGGCGAGGTCAAGGGCAAGGTCTCGCTCCAGACCTGGGCGCTCAAGCCGAAGTTCACCGACTACATGCAGGGCGTGATCGACGGCTTCAAGAAGAAGTACCCCGGCGTCGAGGTCGAGTGGCTCGACCAGCCCGGCGAGGGCTACTCCGACAAGGTGCTCAGCCAGGCCGCCGCCGGCACCCTGCCCGACGTGGTCAACCTCCCGCCGGACTTCGCCTTCCCACTGGCGAAGAAGGACGTCCTGCTGGACGTCGCCAAGGCCGACCCGAAGCTCGGCGAGGAGTACGTCTCCGGCGGCGTGGACGCCTACCGGTTCAACGGCCACCAGGGCACCTTCGGCTACCCGTGGTACCTCAACACCGATGTGAACTACTGGAGTTCGGAACTCCTCACGAAGTTCGGACTGGACCCGCAGAAGCCCCCGACCAGCCTGGACGAGCTGATCGCCCAGGCCCGGGTGATGAAGGAGAAGTCCGGCGGCCAGACCTACCTGATGAGCCGCAAGCCGGGCATCGGCGACCTGTACAACATCGGAGTGAAGATCATGTCCGACGACGGCAGGACCTTCACCTTCAACACCCCCGAGGCCGCCGCGCTGCTCGACAAGTACCGCGACGCCTTCAAGGAGGGCCTGATGCCGAACGGGGTGCTGACCGACACCTACGCCGGCAACTCCAAGCTCTTCAGCTCCGGCACCGCGGCCTGGACCACCGGCGGCGGCAACTTCATCACCAGCCTCGCCACCGACAACCCGACCCTCGCCCCGAAGGTCGTCCCCTCCGCCGCGATGGGCACCCCGCCGCTGTACGTCCAGGGCCTGTCCATCCCGAAGAACACCAAGAACCCGGCCGCCGCCGTGGCGCTCGCCCGCTGGGTGACCAGCCCCGAGAACCAGGCCGCCTTCGCCCACCTGACCAGCGTCTTCCCGTCCACCAAGGCCTCCGCGAACGACCCGTTCTTCAGCAAGGGCGACGGCACCAACGCGGGCGACGCCAAGGTGATCGCCTTCACCTCGCTCGCCAAGGCGAAGCTGATCCAGCCCGTCGAGGTGGACGACGCGATGGCCACCGTCATCAAGCAGCAGTTCGCCCTGGCCATCAGCGGCGAGACCAGCTCCAAGCAGGCGCTGGACACCGCCGTCGAGCAGTGCAACAAGCTGCTCAAGGGCTGACGCCCGACACCCGGGCACCACTCCGCGTACCGGCGCGGGCGGCGGGCCTCCCCCACCCGCCGCCCGCCGGGAGCCACCCGCACCACCTCAGGCCCCAGGAAGGCAACGGCATGACCCACCGGCGTTGGTTCACCCCCTGGCTGCTCGCCGGCCCCGCGATAGTCTGGCTGGCCGTCTTCAACCTCTGGCCGGCCGTCAACACGGTGATCCTCTCCTTCACCAACGCCAAGCCCCTGGGCGGCGGGCAGTTCACCGGCCTGGAGAACTACGGCCGGCTGCTGGACGACGAGCAGCTCGCCGACGCCCTGCTCAACAGCATCGTGTTCATGCTGGTCTGCCTGCCCCTGCTGACCGTCCTGCCGCTGCTGCTCGCCCTGCTGGTGCAGCGCAGGATCCCCGGCATCACCTTCTTCCGCACCGCCTTCTACACCCCGGTGATCGCCTCCGCCGTCGTGGTGGCGCTGATCTGGGGCTGGGTGCTGGACGACCGCGGTCTGGTCAACGGCCTGCTCGGGCAGTCCGGGCTGGCCGACTCCCCGGTCCCCTTCCTGACCGACCGCTGGCTGCTGCTGTTCAGCGCGATCGCCCTGACCGTCTGGAAGGGCCTCGGCTACTACATGGTGATCTACCTGTCCGCCCTCGCCAACGTCCCGCGCGAGCTGCACGAGGCCGCGGCCGTGGACGGCGCCGGCCCGCTGCACCGGTTCCGGCACGTCACCCTGCCCGGGGTGCGCCCGACCATGGTCCTGATCTCCGCGCTGATCTCGGTGAGCTCGCTGCGCGTGTTCTCCGAGCTGTACGTGCTCTCCAACGGCCTGGGCGGCCCGGGCGGCCGGGACATGTCGGTGGTGATGCTGATCCAGATGTACAGCCGCGGCTTCAACGGCCACCTGGGCTACGCCTCGGCGCTCAGCCTGCTGCTGTTCGTCATCACCCTCGGCCCGATGCTGTTCCTGATGCGCCTGAACCGGAAGGCGGCCTGACCCATGACCACCGTCCGCACGAGGGCCGCCGGGCCCGACGACCCGACCGGGCCCGACCGCGCGCCCGGGCCCGTCAAGCCGGCCGGGCCCGCCCGGGGCTTCAACACCCCCTCCACCGCCCAGACCGTCGCCCGCTACCTGCTCCTGGTGCTGGTCCTGCTGCTGGTGATCGGCCCCTTCCTGTGGCAGCTGTCCACCTCGCTCAAGGGCCCCGCCGAGGACGTCTACACCCGCACCCCGAGCTTCCTGCCCGACCAGCCGACCCTGGGCAACTACGGCAAGGTCGCCGACGTCATCCCGGTGTGGACCTACGCGCTCAACTCGGTGATCGTCGCCGCCGTCTGCATCACCGGCAACGTGGTCGGCTGCACCCTGGCCGGCTACGCGCTCGCCCGGCTGCGCTTCCGCGGCGCCAAGCTCGTCCTGGGCCTGTTCCTCGCCACCCTGATCCTGCCAGGCGAGGTCACCATCGTCTCCCAGTACGTGCTGGTGCGCGGCCTCGGCCTGGCCGACACCCTGGCCGGCGTCGCGCTGCCGGGTTCGATCGCGATGCTCAACGTGCTGCTGATGCGCACCGCCTTCGCCGCCGTCCCGGTCGAGCTGGACCAGGCCGCGCTGGTGGACGGCGCCAACGTCTGGCAGCGGCTGTGGCACATCGGCCTGCCGAACGTGCGCGGCATGCTCAGCGTGATCGTGATCTTCACCTTCATCGGTGCCTGGGACGACTTCCTGTGGCCGCTGATCGTGCTCAACGACCCGCAGAAGTACACCCTCACCGTCGGGCTCCAGTACCTCAACGGCACCTTCTCCGCCAACCCCCGGCTGATCGCGGCCGGCACCATGATCGCCTTCCTGCCGATCGTCGTGGTGTTCGCCGTCTGCCAGCGCTTCTTCTTCAAGGGCGTCGAGGAGGGAGCCGTCAAGGGATAGCCCACCGCCCGTACGCCCCGAACCCGTTGAGGAAGATGCCCGATGACCACCGCTCCCCGTTTCGGTGTCAACTACACCCCCAGCGCCGGCTGGTTCCACCACTGGCTCGACTTCGACCTCGACGCCGTGCGCGCCGACTTCGACTCCATCGCCGCCCTCGGCCTGGACCACGTACGGGTCTTCCCGCTCTGGCCGGTCTTCCAGCCCAACCGCACCCTGATCCGCCCGCGCGCCGTCGAGCAGCTGACGGCCCTGGTGGACGCGGCCGGCGAGCGCGGGTTGGACGTCGCGGTGGACGGCCTGCAGGGCCACCTGTCCAGCTTCGACTTCCTGCCGTCCTGGACGCGGACCTGGCACCGGCGCAACATCTTCACCGACCCCGAGGTGCTCGACGGCCAGGCCGCGTACCTGCGCACCCTCGCCGGAGCGCTGCGCGAGCGGCCCAACTTCCTCGGGATGACGCTCGGCAACGAGATCAACCAGTTCTCCGGCGCCCCGCACCCCGACCCCGACCGGGCCACCCCCGCCGAGGCGGAGGCCTGGCTGCGCCGGATGCTCGACGCCTGCGAACAGGGCGCCCCCGGCCGGCTGCACCTGCACGCCTCCTACGACGCGGCCTGGTACCTGGACGAGCACCCGTTCACCCCCTGGCACTCGGCCCGGATCGGCGCCGCGACCGCCGTGCACTCCTGGGTGTTCAACGGCACCGCCCAGCGCTACGGCGCCCACTCCACCGCCACCGCCCAGCACGCCGCGTACCTGGTCGAGCTCTCCAAGGCCTGGGCGGACGACCCGGCCCGCCCGGTCTGGCTGCAGGAGGTCGGCGCGCCCGCCCCGCACATCACGGCGCAGGACGCGGCGCGCTTCACCGGCGCCACGGTGGCGGCCGTACTGGACTGCCCCGACCTGTGGGGCGTGACCTGGTGGTGCTCGCACGACGTGGACCGCTCGCTCGCCGACTTCCCCGAACTGGAGTACAGCCTCGGCCTGTTGACCACCGACCGGACGGTCAAGCCGGCCGGCGCCCGGCTCGCCGAGGCCGCCGCCGAGGCCCGCCGGTCCTGGCAGCCGCCGAAGCCGCGCAGCACCGCCGTGGTGGTCGCCACCGGCGACGAGGTCACCTCGCCGCGGCGCGCGGTCTGCGGCCCCGGCGGTCCGGTGTACGAGGCGTTCATGCGCCTCGCCGAGGACGGCGCCCGGCCGACCGCGGTGCTCGCCGAGCACGCCGAGGACCGCGAGCACCTCGCCGCGCGCGGCATCACCGAGGTGGTCCACCCCTCCGACGTACCCTCCCTCCAACCGTCCCCAGCCCGCAACGGAGCCCGCTGACATGCACGATGACCGCACCCTGGTCGAGTCCCGCCTCAAGCGCGTCCTGGACGAGCGCATCCGCCCGGCCGTCTACCCCGAGTCCGTCCCGCTGGAGGTCGGCATCTGGACGGCGCCCGGCGAGCCCGTCCCGGTCGCCGAGGGCCTGGCCGCCCCGCGCACCCCGATCGCGGTCGGCGACGCCTGGGGCGCGCCCTGGGGCACCAGCTGGATCACCGTGACGGGCACCGTGCCCGAGGCCTGGGCCGGGCGCACCGTCGAGGCGCTGATCGACCTCGGCTTCGACGCCAACATGCCCGGCTTCCAGTGCGAGGGCCTGGTCTACCGCCCGGACGGCTCCCCGGTGAAGGGCCTCAACCCGCAGAACCAGTGGGTGCGGATCGCCGCCCCGGCGGCCGGCGGCGAGCAGGTGCTGCTGCACGTCGAGGCCGCCTCCAACCCGGTCATCCTGGACTACCACCCCTTCCTGCCGACCGAGTTGGGCGACAAGGAGACGGCCGGCGACCAGCCGCAGTACAAGCTGGCCCGGATGGACCTGGCCGTCTTCGACGAGACGGTCTGGCAGCTGGTGCTGGACCTGGAGGTGCTCGGCGAGCTGATGGCCGAGCTGCCGGTGGAGGGCCCCCGCCGCTGGGAGATCCTGCGCGCGGTCGAGCGGGCGCTCGACGCGGTCGACCTCCAGGACGTCAACGGCACGGCCGCGGCCGCCCGTTCGCAGCTGGAAGGGGTGCTGGCCGCGCCCGCCGTGCCGTCCGCGCACCGGATCAGCGCGATCGGCCACGCCCACATCGACTCGGCCTGGCTCTGGCCGCTGCGCGAGACCGTCCGCAAGGTCGCCCGCACCACCGCCAACATGACCGCGCTGCTGGAGGACGAGCCGGAGTTCCGCTACACCATGTCCCAGGCGCAGCAGTTCGCCTGGATCAAGGAGCACCGGCCCGAGGTGTACGCCCGGGTCCGGAAGGCCGTGGCGGAGGGCCGGTTCGTGCCGGTCGGCGGCATGTGGGTCGAGTCCGACACCAACATGCCGAGCTCGGAGGCGATGGCCCGGCAGTTCGTCCACGGCAAGCGGTTCTTCCTGGACGAGTTCGGGGTGGAGAACCACGAGGCGTGGCTGCCGGACACCTTCGGCTTCACCGGCGGCCTGCCGCAGATCATCCGCAACGCGGGCTCCAAGTGGCTGCTGACCCAGAAGATCTCGTGGAGCCAGGTGAACCGGTTCCCGCACCACACCTTCCTCTGGGAGGGCATCGACGGGACCAGGATCTTCACCCACTTCCCGCCGGTGGACACCTACAACTGCTCGATGAAGGGCAGCGAGATCGCCCACGCGGCGAGGAACTTCAAGGACAAGGGCGTCGCCCGGCACTCGCTCGCCCCGACCGGCTGGGGCGACGGCGGCGGCGGCACCACGCGCGAGATGGTCGCCAAGGCGGCCCGGATGAAGGACCTGGAGGGCTCGGCCACCGTCCGCTGGGAGGACCCGGCCGAGTTCTTCGCCAAGGCCGAGGCCGAGTACCCGGACCCGCCGGTCTGGGTCGGCGAGCTCTACCTGGAGCTGCACCGCGCCACCCTGACCAGCCAGGCGAAGACCAAGCAGGGCAACCGGCGCAGCGAGAACCTGCTGCGCGAGGCCGAACTCTGGTGCGCCACCGCCGCGTTGCGCACCGGCGCGGCCTACCCGTACGAGCAGCTGGACCGGATCTGGAAGACCGTGCTGCTGCACCAGTTCCACGACATCCTGCCCGGCTCGTCCATCGCCTGGGTGCACCGCGAGGCCGAGGCGACGTACGCCGCGCTGGCCGCCGAGCTGGAGGGGCTGATCGGCGCGGCCCAGCAGGCGCTGGCCGGGGCCGCCGACGGCGGACGCGAGCTGGTGTTCAACGCGGCGCCGCACACCCGCTCGGCGGTGCCGGCGGGCGGGGCCGCCGTGGTCGCGTCGCCGGGCGCCGGCTGCGAGGCGGTGGAGCGGCCGGAGGGCGGCTTCACCCTGCACAACGGCCTGCTGGAGGTCGTCGTGGACGCGGACGGCCTGATCGCCTCGGTGGTCGACCTCGCGACCGGCCGGGAGACCGTCGCGCCCGGCAGCCGGGCCAACCTGCTCCAGCTGCACCCCGACTTCCCCAACATGTGGGACGCCTGGGACGTGGACCAGTTCTACCGCAACACCGTCACCGACCTGACCGGCGTGGACTCGCTCACCGCCACCTGCTCCCCCGACGCGGCCTCGGTGCGGATCGCCCGCTCCTTCGGCTCCTCCACCGTCGTCCAGACCCTCACCCTGCCGGCCGGCGAGCAGCGACTGGACATCGACACCGAGGTCGACTGGCACGAGACCGAGAAGTTCCTCAAGGCCGCGTTCCCGCTGGACATCCACACCGAGCGCTACGCCGCCGAGACCCAGTTCGGCCACCTCTACCGGCCCACCCACACCAACACCAGCTGGGACGCCGCCAAGTTCGAGGCCTGCAACCACCGCTTCGTCCACCTCGACGAGCCCGGCTGGGGCGTCGCCCTGGTCACCGCCTCCACCTACGGCCACGACGTCACCCGCGCGGTGCGCGCCGACGACGGCGGGACGACCACCACCGTCCGCTTCTCGCTGCTGCGCGCCCCGCGCTTCCCCGACCCGAAGACCGACCAGGGCCTGCACCGCTTCCGGCACGCCCTGGTGCCGGGCGCGGCGATCGGCGACGCCGTCCGCGAGGGCTACCGGATCGGCCTGCCCGAGCGGCGGGTCACCGGCAGCGCCGAGCAGGTCGCTCCGCTGGTGGAGGTGGACGACGACGCCCTGGTGGTGAGCGCCGTCAAGCTCGCCGACGACCGCAGCGGGGACCTGATCGTCCGGGTCTACGAGGCCGGCGGCGGCCGCGTCCGGGGGCGGCTGACCACCTCCTTCCCGTTGGCCGGTGCCGTCCCCTGCGACCTGCTGGAGCGGCCCTGGGACGGCACCCGGGGGGAGGTCGCGGTCGAGGACGGCGCGGTGCGGCTCGCGCTGCGGCCGTTCGAGCTGGTCACGCTGCGGCTCAGCGCGGCCCGCTGAGCGGCTGGACCACTGAGCCCATTGAGCCGCTGGACCACTGAGCCGCTGGGCCACGGGTCCGTCGGTCCGCTGGTCCACGTACGCTGTTCGGCGCCTCGGCCGCCTCGGCCGGGGCGCCGCCCCCATCGACCGCTTCTGGAGCCCACCGTGCCCGTCACCCCGCTGTTCGCCGCCGTCGACGTCGGCGGTACCAAGATCGCCGGGGCGCTGGTCGACACCGACGGACGGCTGCGGCACCGGCTCCAGCTGCCCACCCCTGCCGCCGAGCCGGGCGCGGCCGTGCTCGCCGTGGTGCACCGGGTGCTGGAACGGCTCGCCGCTACGGCCGACTGGGCCGCCGTGACGGCCGTCGGGATCGGCAGCGCCGGCCCGGTCGACCTCACCGACGGCACCGTCAGCCCGGTCAACATCCCCGGCTGGCGCGGCTTCCCGCTGGTCGCCGAGGTCGCCGCGCACCCGGCGGTGGCGGCCCGCGCGCTGCCCGTCCACCTCGCCGGGGACGGCGTGGCGATGGCCGCCGCCGAGCACTGGCAGGGCGCGGCCCGGGGCGCCGCCAACGCGCTCTGCCTGGTGGTGTCGACCGGCGTCGGCGCCGGGCTGGTGCTCGACGGCGTGGTGCGCCCCGGCCCCAGCGGCAACGCCGGCCACCTCGGCCACATCACCGTCGACCTGGACGGCGAGCCCTGCCCGTGCGGCTCGCGCGGCTGCCTGGAAGGCCTCGCCAGCGGCACCGCGATCGCCCGCCGCGCACTCGCCGAGGGCTGGCGGCCCGTGGACGGCGACCGGACGGCCCGCGCCGTCGCCGCCTCCGCCGCCGCGGGCGACCCGGTCGCGCTCGCCTCCTTCGACCGCGCCGCCCAGGCGCTGGCCGCCGGGATCGCCGCCACGGCCGCCCTGGTGGACCTCTCCCGGGTGGTGATCGGCGGCGGCGTGGCCGCGGCCGGGGACGTGCTGCTCACCCCGCTCGCCCGCCACCTGGACCGCTACGCCGCCCTCTCGTACATCCGCGGCCTGGACGTGCGCCGCGCCGAACTCGGCACCGACGCCGGGCTGATCGGCGCGGCCGCGCTCTGCCGCTGACCCTCCCCGGAGCCACCCGCATGCCGCCCGTCCTCCCGCCGTTCGCCCTCCCCCCGTTCGCCCTCCTGCGCAATCCCGTCCGCCGCTACGCCTGGGGGTCGGCCACCGCCATCCCCGCGCTCACCGGCACCGCGCCCGACGGCACCCCGCAGGCCGAACTCTGGCTGGGCGCCCACCCCTCGGCGCCGTCCCTGCTGACCGTCGACGGCCGCGGCGGCGAGGGCGGACCGCGGCCGCTGGACGGGCTGATCGACGCCGACCCGGACGGCTGGCTCGGGCCGGACACCGTACGGCGGTTCGGCCCGGCGCTGCCGTTCCTGTTCAAGGTGCTGGCCGCCGAGCGGGCGCTCTCGCTCCAGGTCCACCCCACCCGGGCCCAGGCCGAGGCCGGGTACGCGGCGGAGCAGGCCCGCGGCATCCCGCTGGACGCGCCGGAGCGGGTCTTCAAGGACCGCGAGCACAAGCCCGAACTCATCTGCGCCCTCGGCGACTTCGAGGCACTGTGCGGCTTCCGCCCGACCGCCGGCACCGCCCGGCTGCTGGACGCGCTCGACGTGCTCCCCGACTGGGCCGCCGCCCTGCGCACCCGGCCCGCCGAGGCGGTGCTGCCCGGGCTGCTGCGCTCCGGGCTGAACGCCTCCGACGACGAACTCGCCGCCGTCACCGGGGCGTTGCGCCGCACGGCAGCCGCCGGCGGGCCGTACGCCGCGAGCTGCGCCGCGTACGCCCGGCTCGCCGAGGAGTACCCCGGCGACCGGGGGCTGCTCGCCGCGCTGCTGCTCAACCACGTCCGGCTCACCGCCGGGCAGGCGCTGTACCTGGACGCCGGGGTGCCGCACGCCTATCTGCGGGGCGTGGGCGTGGAGTTGATGGCCAACTCGGACAACGTGCTGCGTTGCGGGCTCACCCCCAAGCACGTCGACGTGGACGGCCTGCTGGCGGTCACGTCCTTCCGCCCCCAGGAGCCCGAGGTGCTCCTGCCGCGCCCGCTCGGGAGCGGCTCCGGCGACGGCTTCGGAACCGGCACCGGCACCGGCACCGAAAATGGAACCGAGGAGCGGTTCCCCTCACCCGCCGAGGAGTTCGGCCTCTCCCGGCTGCGCCCCGGCGCCGCCGCCGTCCGGGTCGACCTCCCCACCCCGCAGATCCTGCTCTGCGTCTCCGGCCGGGCCCGGCTGCGGGCGCCCGGTGGCGCCGAACTCCCGCTCCCCGCGGGCGCGTCGGCCTATCTGCGTCCGGGCGCCGGGCCGGTCGAGCTGACCGGCCCGGGCACGGAGCTGTTCCGGGCCACCACGGGGTAGACGGCCGCCACGCGGTCACGGCCGCCCCGGGATCGCGGCCGCCCCGGAGCCGCCGGCGCGGCTCCGGGGGCACGGGCGGCTCCCGGCGTGGGCGGGTTCAGGCCCGGGCGGGATGGCCGAACAACAGGTCGTAGCCCTCCGGGAGTTGCTCGATCACCCGGTCCACCAGTACCCCCGGGACCAGGTCGGCGACGGTGCTGAGCACGGCCCCGATGTCCCACTGCGCCGTCGCCGGGGTGGCCCCGTCGATCCACCCCACCACGGCCTCCACGAAGCGCTCGGCGGTCAGCGGCTCGGCCGCGGGCGCGGCGTCGCGCAGCAGCGACGCGTAGGTGACGGGCAGCGCGTCGGCGAGTTCGTTCCGTTCGGAGCCCACCAGGTGCTCGCCGAGCAGGGCGAGCACGACCCGGACGGCGTGGTCCGCCTCGGCCTCGCCCCGGTACTCGCCGCGCTCCACGACGCGGGCGAGGAAGTCCTCCCAGGAGATGGTCATCGCATCCTCCTTCCGGTCGGCGGCGCCGGCCGGACCGACGGCGGCCTGCTCGCCCGGAGCCGGGAGGGGAGTCGCAGCCCGTGACCGCCGCGGGACGTACCGGTGCCCGTGCTGCTCAGGGTAACTCGCCCCGGCGCCTCCGGAACCGGCCTGCCGCCACGGAACGCGGGACCGTACGGCCCGCCCGCCCCCGGGGTTCGGCCGGGCGGACCGACGCCGTCGTCGATCACGCCACCGGCCGCCCGCGCCGGCGGTTCAGCCCGCCGAGGCGTGGCACCGCCTGCGCGGCCGCCGGGCCGGCAGCAGCCCACCGGTGGCCGCACCGGCCGGTACGCGCTGCGCCGGGGCCGTCGCGCTCACCGGCGCCGCGGCCGGCGTCACCGGCGTCCCCGTCGGCACGGTGGTCGCCGTGGTCACGGTCGTCGCCGCGGTCACCGTCGTGGCCGCCAGGGCGGCTTGGGCGCGGGCCCCGTCCGTCATAAACGCCGAGAGAAAGACCCGCTCGGCCGGGCTGAGCGGCCGCGAGCGGCCGGATTCGCGGTCCCGCGCGACCACCACGGTCCGCGCCCGCATATAGGTCAGCCGATCCCGGCAGACATTCACCTCGACCTGCGCGGAACTCCGTCCGAGCCGCTCCACGGTGAGCCGCACCGCCAACGGCTCCGGCCGGTGGTGCAACTGCTCCAGGTAGTCGATCTCGTGCCGCGCGATAATGAATCCGGACGGGAACAGCGACTCCCGCACGGCGGTTTCGTGGTGGCAGAACAGGTCGTAAATCCCCTCCTGGATGTAGCCGACCAGGCGGGCGTTGTTGATGTGCCCGTTCTCGTCGACGTCGCTCCACCGGGTGGGGCAGGACAGCACGTGCACGCCCGGCTGGACCGCGCTCACTGCCGGGTCAGCCCGGCACCGGCGGGGAGCAGCGCACGCTGCAACCTGGCGTAGTAGCCGGAGTGTTCGGCCGCCATCCGGGCCGCGGTCCACCCCTCCTCGGCCGCCTCGGCGGCGGCCTGGACGACCAGACTGTCGAGCACGGCGTCGACCGCGCGGCACAGGTCGTGAACGGCCGCGAGCCGCTCGGTCACATCCGCCCCGCTCCCCGCGTTCCGGGACGGGAAGGCTGCCAGAGATTCCATCGCGAGCTGAAGGTCGTCAACTCCATCCGGCCGGTTTTCCACAGGGAAATTCCGCATGTTTTTCTCCATGACTCATTCGGCCTCTACGGCCCAGTAGCTGGCGTTCGAATACACCGGATCGGTGTCGACCCCCCGACCCCACGACGCTATCCCAGCCGACCGGGGTCGACGGATGGTTTGCGGACCGCGACGGAAAACTGACCTCCATCGGAGTAGTTTGTCGGTGTACACAATATGCCCCATCAGCCGAATGCCGTCCGCAATTCGGGTGGTATCTCCGACGCGCGCCCCGAGATCGACCCCTCACGGTCCAGAATCTGCTACCGGACACTCCACCACCTCGCCTTGTAGAGGTGCGTGCCGCGCAGCACCCGCGTCCCCTCCGGCCGGTGCAGGGTGATCACCGAGGTGCACCAGTCGCACGGGGCCGTGTGGTCGGGCGCCACCGTGAGCAGCCGGCCGGTGCCGGGCTCGTCACCGACGCTCTTGAGGTCCCGCTCGGCCGCCGGATCCGCCAGGTGCACGGCGGTGAACCGGTCGGCCGCCGGGTCGTAGCGCCACAGGCCGGCCGACGTGGTCACCCAGAACCGTCCGGGGGACGCCGACACGGCCGCCAGGTCGTGCCCGCCGGGCGCCGGCAGCGGGGTGTTGCGCACCGCGGCGAGGGTCGGCGCGGCCGGGGTGCCGCCGACCCGCAGCGCGGTCAGCGACGTGTCGCCGAGCACCAGGAGCAGGCCGGTCCGGGCGTCCCGGTGCACCCCGTGCGCGCCGGGCAGCGGGAACTCCGCGTACGCCGCGGCCCGCGGGCCCTGCGAGGCCGCGTACAGCCGCACCCAGCCGCCGCTGCTCGCCGCCACGGCCACGTTGCCGTCCGGCAGCAGCTCGATGCTGTGCGGATTGGCGGCCGCCCCCAGGTCCGCGGCCCAGTGGACGCGGCCGGTGGCCGTCTCCACGACCGCGGCCAGCCCGCCGGAGGCGGTGGTCAGCAGGTAGCGACGGCCCTGCCGGACCCGGGACTTCGCCTCGTCCGGACCGGTCCAGCTGCGCGCGGGTGCCAGATCCGCCAACTCCGGTGCCCGGTCGGCACTCCAGGCCCAGGCCACCGGCAGCCAGTCCGGGCCCCGGTAGGCCATCAGCTCCTCGGCGCTCTGCAACACCAGCACGCTGCGCGAGGCCTGGTCCACGACCGCCACCTGCCGGCCCGGCGACCCGGCCCACGCGCCGTTCCCGGGCGCGCAGAGCAGCAGGGCGACCGCGAGGGCCGGCGGCGTTCTCCTCAGCACGCCTTCACCGTCGGTGCTGCGGGCCGACTCCGCTCGGCGGCACGTCCGAACGGACGATCGACACCGCGGGGGCGGGACGGCGACTCCAAGGGTCCGCCTCGTCCACTGTCGGGCGCGCCGGTCCGTCGACCACGCTCCTTCCGCCCTGCGGACGTTCGACGCCGACGGCTCGGACCCGGCGGTTCGACGGCCATCGGCTCAGCACCCGGCAACTCGGCGCCCGGCGGCTCAACGCCCAGCGGCTCGGCACCCAGCGGCTCAGCGCCCGGCAACGAGGTCCGCGACCCGGGCGATCGGCGAGGTGGTGGCCCGGCCCGCCGCCTCCTGCCGGTCGGCGGCGTGGTACGCGGCGTACATCGCGTGCACGCCCAGCCAGCGCAGCGGCTCCGGCTCCCAGCGCCGCACGGTGTGGCCCACCCAGGGCAGCCGGGTCAACTCGGTGTCCCGGCCGAGCACCAGGTCCCGCAGGGTCCGGCCGGCCAGGTTGCTGGTGGTCACCCCGCTGCCGACGTACCCGCCCGCCCAGCCGAGCCCGCTCACCCGGTCCAGCTCGACGGTGGCGCACCAGTCCCGGGGGACGCCGAGCACGCCCGCCCAGGCGTGGTCGATCCGGGCCTGCGCGGCCCCAGGGAAGAAGCGGTCGAGAATCCGGCGCAGCCGGCGCACCGTCTCCACCTGGGTGCCGCCGTCCGAGTCCGTCCGCGAACCGAACCGGTAGGGCACGCCGCGACCGCCGAGCGCGATCCGGTCGTCGGCGGTGCGCTGGGCGTACATGTAGGCGTGCGCGAAGTCGCCCAGCACCTCCCGGCCCTCCCAGCCGGCCTCGGCCCAGAACCCGGCGGGCAGCGGCTCGGTGGCGACCATCGCCGAGTTCATCGGCAGCCAGGTCCGCCGCTCGCCGCGCAGCCCGGCGGTGAACCCCTCGGTGGCGCGCAGCACTTGGTCGGCGGTGACGGTGCCGTGCGGGGTGACGGCGCGGGGCTTGCGGTAGCCGGAGCCGGGCAGGATGGCGGTCACCGCCGTCCCCTCGTACACCTCGATGCCCGACTCGCGCACGGTGCGGGCGAGTCCGCGGACGAGCTTGGCGGGCTGGATGCGGGCGCCGTACCGGGTCCAGCAGCCGCCGAGGGTGCCGGCGACGTTGATCCGGTCCCCCGCCTCCTTCGCGCCGAGCAGCTCGACGCGGCCTTCGCCGTAGGCCCGCTCACCCTCGACGTGGGCCCGCAGGCGTTCCAACTGCGGTCTGCTGCGGGCGACTTCGAGTACCCCGCCGCGGACGACGTCCGCCTCGATCCGCTCCGCCTCCGTGACGTCGACGACCTCCCCGACCGCCTCGTCCATCAGCCGCTGCATCGCGGCCGCGCGCCGCAGCCCGTACGTCCTCGCGAACGCGCCGCGCCCGGCGAAGCCGTTGTACAGCCAGCCGCCGTTGCGCCCGGAGGCGCCGTAGCCGCAGAAGCGCTGTTCGAGGACGGCGATCCGGAGGCCGGGGTCGGCCTTCTTCAGGTAGTAGGCGGTCCAGAGGCCGGTGTACCCGCCGCCGACGACGCACACGTCGACGTCCCGGTCCCCCGGCAGCCCGGGCCCCGCCCCGGGCACCCCGTCCGCCGCGTACCAGAACGACACCCCGCCGTTGACCGCCGCCACCGGAAACCTCCCACACCCTCGCCGACCTGCCCGGACGCTACCTCCGGAGGTCCGGCGGCGGCCACCCCTCACACTGCCGGGATCCGCGTGCCGCACCAGCCACCCTGTCAGTCCCGCAGCAGCTCCAGGGCCCGCGTCCAGTCGTACGAGCCCGGCGCGGAGTCCGCGATCCGCACCCCCATCCGGCGCAGCTTCGCCAGGCTCTCCGCGTACGCCGGGTGCGCCGACTGCGCCGCGCTCAGGCAGGGCTGCACGGCGACGGGGACGCCCCAGCCGTACGACTCGCAGAGGATGCCGAGGGCGAGGGTGTCGGAGATGCCCAGGGCCCACTTGTTGATCGAGTTGAAGGTGGCCGGGGACACCACGATCGCGTCCGGGTCCGGCAGCGGCCGGGGCTCGCCCGGCCTGCGCCAGGCCGAACGGATCGGATACCCGGTCTGCGCGACGATCGCCCCGGCGTCGATCATCGGCATCGCATGGGGCGTCGCCACCACCCCCACGTCCCACCCCTGCCCCTGCGCCGCCGCGATCAGCTCCCCCACCCCGCCCGCGACCCCCGCCGCGCACACCACCACGTACAGCACCGGCTTCTTCGCCTCGGACACCCTCGGACTCCCCACTCCCGGCCCACCTGCGGACCCCAGAACAGTAAGCCGTCCGCCTGGTCCGCTCCCTGGCACCCGGCCCCGGCTCCGGGCGGGGCGCCCGCGGGGCGGGGCGGCGCGGGGCGGGGCGGCGCGGGGCGGCCTGCCCCGGCCTGGGACGATGGGGGCATCGAGGGCGGCCGATCGAGCAGGGGGACCGCATGGAGCTACGGCAGCTGCGCTGCTTCGTGGCCGTCGCCGAGGAACTGCACTTCGGACGGGCCGCCGAGCGGCTGCTGCTCGGGCAGCCCGCGGTGAGTCAGCAGGTCCGGCGGCTGGAACGGGAGTTGAGGGTCGAGCTGTTCGACCGGTCGCCCCGGTACGTCCGGTTGACCCCGGCCGGCGAGCGCTTCCTGGGCGCGGCCAGGGACGTGCTGGCCGCCGAGGCCGCCGCCCGGGCCGTGGCCGCCGACCTGGCCGCGCCCGCCACGCTCCGGCTCGGCACCGTCACCGGGCTCGGTGAACGGCTCGACCTGATCCTGGACACCTACCAGCGGCGGGCGCCCGAGGTGCGCGTCGAGCTGCGGGACGCCCCGGTGCGGGAGCGGCTGGCCCGCGTGGCGGACGGCCGCCTCGACGCCGCGTTCGTCCGGGGCGCGATCGCCGAGGACAGCCCGGAGCTCCGGTTCCTGCCCGTCTGGCAGGACGAGCTGGTGCTGGCGCTGCCCGGCCGGCACCCCCTCGCCGACCAGTCCGAGGTCGACCTCACGGAACTCGCCGACCTGCCGCTCCGGTTGACCGAACGGCGCAACCATCCGGCGCTGGTGGACCTGGTGATGGACGCCTGCGCGAGGGCCGGCTTCGAGCCGACCCTCGGCCCGCCGCACGGCTCGCTCCAGGACACCCTGGCGTCGATCGGCACCGGCACGCCGATGTGGACGGTGGTGTACGCCGCCAACGCCCGGATGGTGAACGCCCGCCGGATCGCCTTCCGCCCCTGCCGGACCCGGCTGGCCCTGCCGACCTCGATCGCCGTACGGCGTTCCAGCCCGCTCCCGCGGCTGCTCCTGGAAGCCTGCCGATCGGCGGTGACCTGGGACGATCAGGGTTCGTGATCGCTGCCAGAGCGATTCCGGTCTGGGTGCGGCGGGCCCGCCCGGGGTGGACTGTTCCCAGCCGGAGATCCCGGCGGAACACCACCCGGTCAGGAGCCGAGGATGCCGATCGTCACCATTCAGCAGGGCCCGCGCGAGGTCGAGCAGAAGCGCGAGCTGGTCAAGCGGGTCACCGAGGCCTTCGTGGAGGCGCTGGAGGTTCCCGCCGAGAGCGTGTACGTGTGGATCCAGGAGTACCCGGCGGAGAACTGGGGCGCGGCCGGCAAGCTCGTCGCGGACCGGTAGCCCGCCCGGTCGGCAGGCGCCGGCACCGGCCCCCGCCCCGTCCTCGCCGGCACCGGTCCCGCCCCCGCCGCACAGGAAGTCGGGTAGGCCGACTTCCTGTGCGGCGGGTGCTTTCCCGGACCCGCTCAGGGGGCCGCGTAGCGCGTGACACCGGTGATCCGGCAGTTGACCTTGCCGGACACCTGCGCCGCCCCCGGGGCCTTCTGCACGGCGGCCTGGCTGGGGGCGAGGTTGTTGGTCGCGGCGGCGCCCTCGGCGATGCGGGTGCCCGAGGCGTCGGTGAACTCCAGTTGCACGATGTAGTTGCTGCTCTTGCTGCTGTGGTTGGTGATCCTGACCTCGGCCTCGGGCATCTTCAGCAGGTCGTTGACCGTGCACTTGGTGATCTCGGCGTCCTTGGCGGCGTCGCCACCACCGGCGGGGGCCGCGGCCGGCGGGGCGGCCGCGGGAGCAGTGTCGCCCGCCGCGGGTGCCGCCGGGGCGCCGGCGGTGGTCGCGGCGACAGCGGGGGCGGTGCTCCCGCTGCTGGTGGAGGTGCTGGGATCGCATGCTGCCAGACCGAGAACGGTGGCGCCGGCGGCGAGCAGGGTGAGGGCGGTGCGACGCATGGGTTCCTCTGGGACGTGGTGCGGTTGGTTGGAGCGACCGTAGCGATGCGCACCGTCGAGCGGGGATCCTGTGATGGGTCCGTGACCGGTCCGGGACCTACCCGTCGGTCATGATCGGAGGACCGTGGGGCGTGCGTTCGAAAGTTCGCAAATACGGTCGGGGAAAGCACATATGACGACTCATCCGATCGATCCGAGCGCGGCCGCGTAGTCCGCCGCCGCGTCGGCGCAGCCCCAGCTGAGGGTGACGCCGGCGCCGCCGTGGCCGTAGTTGTGGACGATGCGGCCGGCCGGGTCCGGTTCGAGGCGGGGGCCGCCGTGGCGGGCGGGGCGCAGGCCGACGGCGTGGCCGATGACGCGGGCGTCACGGAGGGCCGGGATGCGGGCCGTGCAGCGGGCGAGGATGGCTGCCGCGGTGGCGGGGTCGGGTGCGGTGTTCCAGTCGTCCGGTTCGAAGGTGCCGCCGAGGACGACGTCGGCGCTGCGGGGGTGGACGTAGGTGTAGCCGCCCGGGTCGTCCTGGATGCGGGTGGAGGCGGGCAGTCCGGGGTTGCGGACCAGGACGAGCTGGCCGCGCACCGGGTGGACGGCCGGGTCGTCGCAGAGCTGTCGGGCGCCGATTCCGGTGGCGTTGACGACCACGGGCGCCCAGGCCCGGGCCTGGTCGAGGGTGTCGAGGCGGCGGTGGACGGTCTCCCCGCCGTGGTCGAGGAACCGGTCGAGCAGCCAGGGCAGGTAGAGCGGCATCTCGACGGCGGGTGCGGTGAACGACCAGCCGTCCGCGCTGTCCGGTCCGCGTTCGGCGGCCGTCAGCCGGCGCAGGTCGGGGACGGCGGCACCCCACCAGGGCAGGCCCGCCGACTGCTGCTCGTGCTCCAGCATCCGGGTGCTGCGCATCGAGACGCCGGGGACGCCGTCGGCCGCCTGGCGGGCGAACTCGGCGAAGGCGGTCGCGGACCAGTCCGCCACCCGGCCGCTGGTGCCGGTGGCGACCGGCAACCAGACCGCCGCGGCCACGGCCGAGGTCGTCGACAGCAGGTCGTCGGCCGTCACCACGACGACCCGAAGTCCCTTCTCCTGCAGCCGGATCGCTGTGGTGAGCCCGATGATCCCGCTTCCGACCACGACGACGTCCATGGTGAACTCCTCGCTCGAAGGGTGGCCCGCCGGGGGCCGGCGGCCGTCTCCAGGAAAGCCGGTCATGCCGGGGCCGTCCACGACCGGTTCCGACCGGAAGCGACGAGCAACCCTTGCCATCGTCACCCGGGCCGCCGGACGGCTGGTCGAGCGCACCGGCAAGGGCTGTGCGCCGGCGCCGGCCGGGCGCGCGGCCGCCGAGGAGGCACGGCGGGTGCTGCGGGAGCGTGGTGGTAGGCAGCGCGCGGGCGTCGGCGCCGGCGCCGGGCGACGGCATCCGGCCGTGATCCGAACGGCCGATAGTCACCTGTGCCCGGTCGCGGACAGGGTCCTAGCGTCGGGGCACCGACACAGTCCGAGCACGGGAGTCCATGAATGAACGTGTCCACACGAGCCGGCTCGATCCTCGGGGCCGCCGCGGCGGCGCTGGCCCTGTGCGCCGGGCCGGCGGCCGCGGGCGGGCAGCCCGCGGCACTGTCGGCGGCCGGCAGCGCCCTGCCGACCCGCACGGCGGGAGCGGCCGCGCAGCCCGACGGGATCTCCACGATCACCAGCGCCAGCCCGGAGGCCGCCGGCAAGTGCCTGGACGTCTACGACTGGGGCAAGGGGCGGGACATCCAGATGTGGGCCTGCCACGGCGGCAGCAACCAGGCCTGGACCATCTCCTGGAACGGCACCAGCGGGGGCTGGAACATCCAGAGCCTCGCCAGCCACCAGTGCGTCGACGGCTCCCTGGGCAAAGGGGAGCAGCTGATCCAGAACTCCTGCGGCACCGGCCTGGGGCAGGCCTGGAAGATCGACTCCTTCGTCGGCGCGTTCCGCGTCGAGAACATCGCCTACCCCGGCCAGTGCATGGACATCTACAACTGGGGACGCAGCTCGAAGGTCCAGCTCTGGGACTGCGGGAGCCAGGCCAACCAGTACTGGCTGTCCGGCTGACCGACCACCGGCTCTGGGCGGCCCCGGTGCCCGCGACCGCTCCGGTGCCCGCCCCCGCGAACCGGGCGGGGGCGGGCACGGCCGTCAGGGGCTCAGCCGATGGTGGAGCCGGTGATCGGGGCGGAGAGCTCGACGGTCTCGCCGTTGCGCCCGGCCTTGACGAACTGCCAGCTCAGGCCGCTGATGACGCCCTTGTCCAGCGGGGCCAGCTTGGCGAAGGCCGGCTGGCTGAGGTCGATGTGGGTGGAGTCGCAGGACGGACACTGGTCCTTCACCGGGACGGTGACGGTCTTGCCCTGGTAGGTCACCTTGACCGAAATGCCCTTGCAGACGGGGTCGTTGTTCGGGTTGGCGGTGGTCCACCAGGTGTGCGAGACGGCGACCAGCATCTGGGTGGCGGCGTTGATCTGGGTGCCGCAGGCGCCGTAGCCGGCGTCGTTGTAGTAGGTGGCCTTGCCGGTCATGGGCTTGTTGATCGGGATCGCGGCGCTGGCGGAGCCGGCCGTGAGGGCGATCAGGGCGGCTGCGGCGAGCGGGGCGCCCGCGAGGATCCTGAGGTTCTTGCCGATGGCGCGCATGGTCCGTTCCCTCCGGTTGCGGTGCAGGGTATGGCATGTGCATGACAGGCGGAACTCGACACATCCGCACGACGGTTCGCCGACCGAATGTCCGCCCTTGTGGAGGAAACGTATGCGCCCTACCGCGGGTGGTCCAGACCTCCGCGATGTTGGCATGAACACAAGGCAAGCATCTTTACCAATGCGGCCGAAGGGGCGAAGATGCGTGACCGCACCGCCACGGAGGGTGTTGACAGGGCGTCACCCGAGTCTCCGGAGGCCCCCTCAGATGCGCACCTCGCTCGTCGCCCTGCTCCTCGGCACCTTCCTGCTCCCGACCGCCGCCCCCGTCGCCGCCGCTGCCGCGCCCCGCGAGGTGAACCAGGGCTACAGCATCCCGGTGGCCGGTGTGACCGACCTCGGCGCACTGCCCGTCCTCGGCAGCCTCGGGCTGGACTTCGCCCGCCTGCTCACGCGGTAGCGGCCGCACCTCCGCGCGGGGCGGCACCGGGGACCGGCCCCGGCGAGGGCGGCGCCGAAGGCACCCGCAGCCGCCTCGGGGTTCCCGATCCCCCGCCGAGATCCCTCCACCCGGGTTACCCTCGTCCCGCGCGGCGCCCGTCCGCGCGGCCGACCGAGGGGGGAACGGATGATCGGGGACCTGCTGCCGGACGTCGTGGTGACCGAGGTGGCCTACGACGACCCGCCGGAGGCCCGGCTGGAGCCCGAGGAGGAGCCGGCCGTCGCCCGGGCCGTCGACAAGCGGCGCCGCGAGTTCACCACCGTCCGGCACTGCGCCCGGACCGCCCTCGCCCGGCTCGGCGTCCCGTACCGGCCGCTGGTCCCGGGCCTGCGCGGCGCCCCGAGCTGGCCGGACGGCGTGGTCGGCAGCCTCACCCACTGCGACGGCTTCCGCGCGGCGGCCGTGGCCCGGGCCGGCACCCTCGCCTCCGTCGGCATCGACGCCGAACCCGCGCTGCCGCTGCCCGAGGGCGTCCAGGAGGCGGTCGCGCTGCCGGTCGAGCAGCAGCGGCTCGCCAAGCTGGCCGCCGAGTACCCGGACGTGCCGTGGGACCGCATCCTGTTCAGCGCCAAGGAGTCGGTGTACAAGGCCTGGTTCCCGCTGACCCTGCTCTTCCTGGACTTCCACGAGGCCGAGCTCGACCTCTCCCCCGACGGCACCTTCACCGCCCGGCTGCTCGTCCCCGGCCCGGTGGTCGGCGGCCGCCGGATCGACGGCTTCGACGGCCGCTGGGCGGTCCGGGACGGGCTGCTCGCCACCGCGATCGCCGTCTCGCCCTGACCCGCCGCCGGCGCCGCATATCCTCGACCCCGTGACGGTGACCTATGTGATCGACGGCAACGGGATCAGGACCCTGGAGGACTTCTGGGACGCGGTCGGGCGGACCATCGGCGAGGACGGCTACTTCGGCCGCAACCTCGACGCCTTCGCCGACTGCCTGCGCGGCGGCTACGGCACCCCCGACGACGGCGACTGGGTCATCGAGTGGCGCCACCACGAGGTCTCCCGCCGCAACCTCGGCCACCCGGAGACGGTCCGCCAGCTGGAGCTGCGGCTGTCGCGGGCCCACCCCGCCAACCGGGCGCAGATCACCGCCCAGCTGGACGCCGCCCGGGCGGGCCGGGGGCCGACGGTCTTCGACTGGCTGGTCCGGATCATCGAGGAGGAGCACCCGGGCGGCCTGCGCCTGGCCTGAGCCGTCCGCCCCGAGGCGCCCCCGCCCGCCCGGCTACAGCACGTCCGACAGCCGTACGAAGCGCCGACCCGCCGCCAGCAGCCCCGGCACCGCCGCCGCCACCCCGGGGGCGGTGCCGCCGCCCGGATGGTTCAGATGGCCGATCACGATCGCGCCGGGCGGGGCGGAGGCCACCTCCTGCCGCACCTCGGCGGCCCGCAGCGTCGCCCCGCCGTCGCCGTTCACGGTGAAGCCGGCCACCCGCTGGCCGAGGTCGGCGACCACCCGGGTGGCGACGTCGTCGTAGTGCGCGGTGCCGGAGCGGAAGAACCGGGGCGGGTGCCCGAGCAGCTCGGCGAGCTTGTGGGCGTTGCCCGCCACCTCGTCGTACACCTCGCCGACGTCGCGCGTGCCGGCGATGCCGTACGCGGAGCGGCCGGTGACCGAGAGCGGGCGGTGGGCGGTGCCGTGGTTGCCGATCTCGAACAGCGGGTCGGCGGCGAGCCGCTCGAACTCCTCCGGGTTGGCGTCGATCCAGCGGGCGTTCAGGAAGAGGGTGGCCGGCACGCCGTTCGCCCGCAGGAAGTCGATCAGGTCGGCGTCGTAGCCGTTGCCGCCGGGGCCGCCGCAGGCGTCGAAGGTGAGCGCCATGGCGCTCTCGCCCTCGGGCAGCGCGGTGATCACCCCGGACACCTCCAGCCCCCAGTCGCCCGGGGCCTGCCCGTCGTACCGCTCCACCGACTCGGCCCGGGTCGGCTCCCGCGCCGGCTGCTTCGCGGCCTCCGGGGCGGGCGTGGGCTCCGGCCCGGCCGTCGGCGCGGCGGCGGCCTCGGCGGGCCCGGCCGCAGTCCCGTCGGCGGGCGTCCCGAGCGGGGCGGCGGACGGGGCGGCGGACGGTATCGCCGAGGCCGCCGAGGCGGAGCCGGCCGGCGGGAGCAGGGATGAGTCGGCGCCCGCCGACCTGGTCCGGCACCCCGTCAGCGCTCCTCCGGCCACCACCATGAGCAGCGTCCGCCGCCTCACCGACACATCCGTCTCCCATCCGCACTAGTTCTCATATAAACCGACGACATGACTATGAACCGACCAATCGTCACTCCCCGCAACTCGCCCCCGCCCCCGGCCGGCACCTCTTCACCGCCCCGCCCCACCACCGTGGGCCCCGACTCACCCCCGGTTCACTCGCCGGGGTAGGCACGCGGGCGACCCGCCCGCCGCGAACCGGAGACCTCGATGCCGACCGAGCCCAGCACGCCCCGCCACGACCAGCCCGCCCGCCGCGACCTGCTCCGCACCGGCCTCGCCACCGGCGCCGCCACCGCCCTCGGCCTGGCCGCCACCACCGCCCGGGCCGCCGCCTCCCCCACCGACGCTCCCGGCGGCACCCCCGGAGGCACCCTCACCCTCACCGGCCATCTGCCCACCGGCTCCCCCGACTTCGTCCACCTCCCCGTCGAAGTGCCCGAGGGCGTCCGCGAGATCGCCGTCTCCTACCGCTACGACAAGCCGCCGGTCCCGGCCGGCACCCCCGGCAACTCCTGCGACATCGGCATCTTCGACGCCCGCGGCACCGACCTCGGCGGCGCCGGCTTCCGCGGCTGGTCCGGCGGCTTCCGCACCGAGTTCAGCCTCTCCCGCGGCGCCGCGACCCCCGGCTACCTCCCCGGGCCGATCGACCCCGGCACCTGGCACGTCGTCCTCGGCCCCTACCAGATCGCCCCGCAGGGCCTGGACTACCACGTCGAGGTCACCCTCCGGTCCGGTCCGCCCGGGCCGCGGTTCACCCCCCACTACCCGGCGGAGCGGGCCCGCGGCCGCGGCCGGGCCTGGTACCGGGGCGACTGCCACCTGCACACCGTCCACTCCGACGGGCGGCGCACGCCCGAGGAGGTGGCGGCCGGGGCCCGCGCGGCCGGCCTGGACTTCATCGTCTCCACCGACCACAACACCAGCTCCTCGCACGGCTCCTGGGGCCCGCTGGCCGGCCCCGACCTGCTGATCCTGCCGGGCGAGGAGGTCACCACCCGCAACGGCCACTGGCTCGCCCTCGGCCTGGAGCCCGGCCAGTTCGTCGACTGGCGCTACCGCTCGCGCGACGAGGAGTACCCGCGCTTCGTCCGCCAGGTCCACCGGGCCGGCGGCCTGGTGGTGCCCGCGCACCCGTACTGCCCGTACGTCGCCTGCCAGTGGAAGTTCGGCTACGAGGGGGCCGACGCCGTCGAGGTGTGGAACGGCCCGTGGACGTACGACGACGAGTCGGCGGTGGACACCTGGGACGGCCGGCTCGCCGTCGCCCTGCGCGAGGGCCGCTCCTGGCTGCCCGCCCTGGGCAACAGCGACGCGCACAGCGAGCCGCAGGCCATCGGCTCCCCGCACACCGTGGTGCTGGCCGAGGACCTCACCCGCGACGCGATCCTGGACGGGCTGCGCGCCGGGCGCAGCTGGCTGGCCGAGTCCTCCGCCGTCCGGCTCGACTTCACCGTCACCGGACACGGCCGCCGGGCGGGCATCGGCGAGGAGCTGACCGTCCCGGCCGACGCCCCGCTGGACGTCCGGCTCACCGTGTCCGGGGTGCCCGGCGGGACGGTCCGCCTGCTCACCGACGAGGGGCAGCTGCACCAGGAGTCGCTGCCCGCCGACGGCTCCGGCACCGTGGTCTGGCGCACCACCGCCTCGCTCGCCTCCTACGTCCGGGCCGAGGTGCGCCACCCGAAGGCGGACGGCACCCCGGGCAGGGGCAACTCGATGGGGCCGGACCTGCCCTGGGGGCCGATGGCGGCGCTCACCAACCCGATCGTGCTGCGCACCGAGGAGCGGTAGCGGCCGGCACCGACCCGCCCGGGCCTCTCCGGCCTCCCCGCCGACCGGCCCGGACGTCCCCTCCGACCCGCACCGACCTCGCCCTCCGACCCGCCCAGGAACCGGACGGGGGACGACTCCGCCACCCGTTTGGACTAGGTTGATCCCCGAAACGCATCAGTCGTAGGGACGAGGCGGTCGGTTGTCCGGTACAGGGGCCGACCAGCCCCTTCGCACGCCGACCGCCCCGCCCCCGGCTACCCGACCGTCCCCGGCCCGCGAAGGGATCAGCAGCTGTGAACCGTACGACCGTAGGTGGGCCGGAGCTCGGGGGCGGCCGGGGCGCCGGGGGCGTCCTCGTCCTCGTCGACCCCGACGGGGCCGGGAACAGCCCGGTCGCGGAGCTGCTCGCCCGGGAGCTGAACCCGAGCGTCCACCTGCGGACGGACGACTTCCTGCGGGTCATCCGCAGCGGCCAGCTGCCGCCCCACCTGCCCGAGGCCGGGCACCAGAACGCCACCGCCCTGGCCGCCGCCGCCCAGGCCGCCTTCGCCTACGCCACCCGGGGCTACCAGGTCGTGGTGGAGGCGCCCGCCGTCCCGGCCGCCCTCGACACCTTCCGCCGCGAGAGCCGCACCACCGGCGCCGCCCTCCACTACGTCGTGCTGCACGCCGGCCCGGCCGCCGAGGCCCCCGACCACGCGCTCGACACCACCGCCCTCACCCCCGAGACCACCGCCGCATCCGTCCTCGCGGCGCTCGCCCACCGCACCCACCTGCTCGGCTGGTAGGGCGCTCGGGCTCGGCTGATAGGGCGCTGGGGCTCGTCAGGCGCCCACCACCCCGTCGATCGCCTCCCGCAGGAAGTCGGCGTGCCCGTTGTGCCGGGCGTACTCGTGGATCAGGTGGAGCATCACCAGCCGCAGCGACACCTCGGCGTCCCACCGGGCCTGGTGGCCGGTGACGTCGAGGGAGTCGGCGGCGAGCTCGATGCGCCGGGAGTGCTCGACCTCGGTCTGCCAGGCGGTGAAGGCCTCGTCCCGGGTGGCGCCGGCGGGGTCGTACGCGGCCTGGTAGTCGCCGTCCCCGGACCAGACCAGCGGCAGGTCCTCGCCGTTGATCACCCGGCGGAACCAGGTCCGCTCCACCTCCGCCATGTGCCGGACCAGGCCCAGCAGGCTGAGCGCGGACGGCGGGCTGGAGCGCAGCCGCAGCTGCTCGTCGGTCAGGCCCTCGCACTTCAGGGCGAGGGTCGCCCGGTGGAAGTCGAGGAAGCCGCGCAGCATCTCGCGCTCGCCTCCGGTCAGCGGCGGGGCGGGGCGGTCGTCGGGGACGTTCACGGTGTCGTGCTCCTCGCGGTGGTCGGCGGTACCCGCGGACTGTAGCGAACCGCCCGGCCCGTCCGGAAAGCGTTTTCCCCTGCTCTCGCACCGCCCTGTCACATCCGCGCGCCGTCCGGTGTCTTCATGTCCGGCGAACCCGCCGCACCACCGAACCCCCGAACCGGGAGGACACCATGGCACTGCGACTGCCGAAGGCCCAGCTGCCCGCCGAGCTGAGCGAGAACATGATCAAGGGCTTCGGGACGGAGCTCGAACCCGTCGAGGCGATCTGGCACAACCCCGGCGTCGCCACCGCGAACCTGGACTTCTCCCGCCGGATCGCCGAGTGGGACGCGCTCGACGAGAGCCTCAAGTCCTTCGCGCACATGGCGGTGGCCGCGCAGGTCGGCTGCGGCTGGTGCCTGGACGTCGGCTACTTCCAGGCGCGGAACCAGGGCCTGGACCTGGCCAAGGCGAGCCAGGTGCCGAACTGGCGGGCGTCCGAGGTCTTCACGCCGCTGGAGCGGGAGGTGATGGAGTACGCCGAGGCGATGACCGTGACCCCGCCGGCCGTCACCGACGAACTGTACGAGCACCTGCTGGACGAGCTCGGCCCGGCGGCCATGGTCGAACTCACCGCCTACGTGGCCTTCGTCAACATGGCCACCAGGAACAACACCGCGAACGGCGTCCGCTCCCAGGGCTTCTCGGACTCCTGCGAGATCCCCCTGGCCCGGCGCGGCGCCGCCGCCGTCGACGACGCCGCCGGGGCGTCGCCGGCATGACCGGGACCGAGGACCCCTTCGTCACCCACCGCAGCCTGCTCTTCACCGTCGCCTACGAGCTGCTCGGCTCCGCCGCCGACGCCGAGGACGTGCTGCAGGAGTCCTGGCTGCGGTGGGCCGAGGTCGACCACGACCGGGTGCAGGACCCGCGCTCGTACCTCATCCGGATCGTCACCCGCCAGGGCCTCAACAGGCTGCGGACGCTCTCCCGCCGACGCGAGCAGTACGTCGGCGAGTGGCTGCCGGAGCCGCTGCTCACCAGCCCCGACGTCGCCGAGGACGTCGAACTCGCGGAGAGCGTCTCGTTCGCGGTGCTGACCGTGCTGGAGACCCTCGGGCCGACCGAGCGGGCGGTGTTCGTGCTCCGCGAGGTCTTCGAGCTGCCGTACGAGGAGATCGCCGAGGCCCTCGGCAAGACCCCGGCCGCCGTACGGCAGCTCGCCCGCCGGGCCCGCGGGCACGTGGCGGCCCGCCGGCCCCGGGTGCGGGTGAGCCGCTCCGAGCAGCAGCAGGTGGTGGAGCGCTTCCTGGAGACCCTGCGCACCGGGCGGTTGCAGGACCTGATGGCGGTGCTGGCGCCGGACGTCGTCCTGATCGCCGACGGCGGCGGCATCGCGGCGGCGGTCACCGCCCCGGTGCACGGGGCCGAGGCGGTGGCGGCGCTGCTCGCCCGCACCGGCCGGCTGCCGGTCGCGTTCGACGCCGCCACGGTCTGGCTCAACGGCGCACCGGCCGGCCGGATCGACATCGGCGGCGAGCCCTCGGTGGTGAGCCTCGCGGTGGCGGACGGCCGGATCACCCGGGTCTACATCGTCCGCAACCCGCGGAAGCTGACCCGGCTCGACGCCCCGGCCGTCCTCACCCGGTAGCCGCCCCCGTCGCGTGGTGGTGCCCGCGCCCCCTCGGAGCACCACCACGCCCCCCGCCGCCCCTGGACACGGCCCACCCCGCCATCACGTACCGTGTTCGGACCACCACAGGTTTGGGTACGTACCTCGGCACGCCCGACGGCCGGGCACCCACCGACCAGGAGACCCAGCGGCCCATGGACCACAACCGCATCCCCCCGACCGTGCGCCAGACCTACGGCGCCGACGACCTCAGCACGGCCCCGTCATTCGCCGGCGGTTTCATCAACTTCGGCTACTGGCAGGGGATCGACCTCGCGGCCCCGACCCCCGAGGACCGGGTGCGCAGCCAGGAGCAGCTGTACCGGCGGGTGTTGCGGGAGTTCCCCGAACCGCGCGAGCGGCTGCGGCTGGCGGAGGTGGGTTGCGGGCGCGGCCTCGGGAGTGCCCTCGCCCTGCGGGAGTTCCGGTTCGCGGGGGTGACGGGGGTGGACATCCACCCGGACCAGATCGAGCGCGCCCGGGCCGTCAACGCGAGAGCCCTGGCGACGTACCCCGATCGGCTGGCTTACACCCTGGGCTCGGCGGACGAACTCCCGTTCTCCGACGGCTACCTGGACGGCGTCTTCTCCGTCGAGGCCGCCCAGCACTTCCGCGAACTGAGCGGTTTCGCCCGCGAGTCCTCCCGCGTCCTGCGATCGGGCGGCCGCCTCGTCGTGACCACCTTCTTCACCGCCCCCGGCCCCGACGCCGCCGAACGCCTCAAGATCATGCTCGCCAGCTTCGCCGACGGCCTCGACGTCCCCCACCCCCTCGACGCCTTCACCGCCGACCTCACCCGCCACGGCTTCACCGACATCACCACCGAATCCATCGGCTCCGACGTCTGGCCCGGCTTCGACCGCTACCTCACCGACACCGTCCCCACCGCCCACTGGTCCCGCCACTTCCTCACCGCCTGGCGCGACGGCCTCCTCGACTACCACGTCCTCACCGCCACCCGCATCTGACACCGGGGCCCGCCCCCAGGCTCGCCCGCACCCCCGGCGGGCGGGCCCGCACCGGGCCCTCACGGCTCGACTTCGGGCACCCCTTGACGCCCAGCACCGTCGTGCGATCCCGGCAGCCTGTGGGCCCGCTCCCAGGGCATCACCGGTCAGGTCAGGCATCCCGTGGCGGCGGTTCGCCTGCCCACCGGCTCACGCAACACCTCGAAACGGGCACACGGCCAGGACGACCGCCGGACCGTGTTGCCCGATTCGCGCCCGGTCGGGGAGAAGGGCCACTGTCAGGACCGCGTCGGTGTCCTTCGGGTGCGGTCTACTCGGAGGGCGGCGCGGTCATCGGCGGCGGCGGCCGCCGCCGCCGATGTGGCGGTCGTTGGCCAGTGCGGTCAGCGGGCCGTACTCACAGGCCAGCTGGTTCCACGTCAGGACCTCGCCACAGCGGGCCGGGAACGTCTTCGGGTCGAATTCGGGCATGGTCCAGGTGCCGGTGGCCCGGTCCCGTAGCCACAGGTCCCCGTCACCGTCGACCACAGTCGGCGGGGCCGGTACGGGATCGGCCTGATCGATGGGATCCCAGGTGACCCGGCCGGGGTGGGAGACGCGGCGCAGCTCGGTGGTGGCCAGCCGTGCGGCCAAGTCGCGGGTGGACTCTTCGGTGTCCTTGACCGACGCGAGCCGGTACGCGTCGTCGAGGACGGGCAGGGCTGGATTCTGGCTGCGCTTGGAACTCATACGCTGGCTACCTCCGTAGGAGGCGCCACATCCGTTATGGCACCCCGTGTGGGAACACGGTATCCGAGTCGGGCGCCGTGCCGGTCACTACCACCGTTCAGGTGGTCGGCCCGGGTGCGCCACCGGTGCGACAACTCGCCAACGGTGGCGAGGGCGCCGGCGATGGCCTCGTGCTGGTCGGCCATCCGCCTCCCCTGGCGGGACACGGGGCCGAAAGCCGCGGTGAGGGACACTGCGAGCGACAGGGCGACGGCCGGCGCGTCGGCGCCGACGGGACGGTCCTAGAAGCTGAGCAGGCCGATGGCGTGGCCGTCATGGTCCACCACCGGCCACACGTCCAGGCCTCGGGCGCGCATGGCGGCGGCCGCCGCGTCCGCGGGCATGTCAGCGGTGGCGAACGGGCCGCGGTCGAGGACGACGGCGCGCACCGGGGTCCGCTCGGTGTACCAGGAGCGGGCCTGGAACGGCGCGAGGTGCAGGCGCGTCAGCAGCCCCGCACAGCGGCCGTCGTCGTCGCGGACCAGGATGTGGTCGGTGCCGGAGCTCTGCAGGATGTCCATCGCCGTGTCGACCATGATGTCGTCGCTGACCTGCAGATCAGGGCACTTCATGACGTCGCCGACCGTGGCGGCGGTCTCGGTGCGTTCGAGGGTGATGGTCATGGGCAGACTCCTTCGCGTATCCACCGCCGGGACCGGCGGTGGGCGGAACGCTGACGGTGGGACGGCCGGCGGGTGCGCCGGAGTGGGCCGAGACTGCTGTTCGTCCGGTGAGTGGTGGGAGCCGGGACCACGGCGGCGGTCCCGGACCCCACGCGCCCGTGCTAGGCGGCGAGGGCGACTCGGCGCGGTGCCCGGCGGCGGCCGGAGGAGCCCTTGTTGTCGCGGCCCGTGGCGGTGGCGCGGGTGTCGGCTCCCGCGTGGGCGGGGCGGCCGCGGCGGCCGCGGCTCGCGGACGCGCTGCGGCGGGGGCGTTCGACGACGGGGACGGCGATCACGGTGGGGATGCCCGTGGGTACCCGGGCGCCGGTGATGCGGGCCAGGTCGTCGTCGCCGGCGCTGACGCGGGTGGTGACGGGGGTGATGGCGGCCGTGGCCATCATGCGGGCCATCTCGCGGCGCTGGTTGGGCAGGACGAGGGTGACGACGGTGCCGGACTCGCCGGCGCGGGCGGTGCGGCCGCCGCGGTGCAGGTAGTCCTTGTGGTCGGCGGGCGGGTCGAGGTTGACGACCAGGTCGAGGCCGTCGACGTGGATGCCCCGGGCGGCGACGTTGGTCGCGATCAACGCGGTGACCTGGCCGGTACGGAACTGCTCCAGGGTGCGGGTGCGCTGGGGCTGGGACTTGCCGCCGTGCAGGGCGGCGGCCTTCACCCCGTTCGCGAGCAGGTCCTCCACCAGGCGGTCCGCTCCGTGCTTGGTGTCGATGAACATGATCACGCCGCCCTCGCGGGAGGCGATGTGGGCGATCGTGGCGGCCTTGTCGTGGTTCTGCACGTGCAGCACGTGGTGCTCCATCGTGCTGACCGCGCCTGCGGACGGGTCCACCGAGTGGGTGACCGGATCCTTCAGGAACCGCCGGACCAGGCGGTCGACGTTGCGGTCCAGGGTGGCGGAGAACAGCATCGTCTGGCAGCCCTCGGCGACCTGGTCGAGGAGTCCGGTGACCTGCGGCAGGAAGCCCATGTCGGCCATCTGGTCGGCCTCGTCGAGGACGGTGATGCCGACCCCGTCCAGCTGGCAGTCGCCGCGCTGGATCAGGTCCTTGAGGCGACCGGGGGTGGCGACCACGACCTCGGCCCCCTGGTTCAGGGCGTGGGCCTGGCGTCCGATCGACATTCCGCCGACCACGGTCGCCATGCGCAGCCGCACCGCGTGGGCGAACGGGGTGAGGGCGTCGGTGACCTGCTGCGCGAGCTCGCGGGTGGGCACCAGCACCAGGGCAAGCGGGCGGCGCGGCTCGGCGCGCCGCCCGGCGGTCCGGGCCAGCACGGCGAGGCCGAACGCGATGGTCTTGCCGGATCCGGTGCGGCCTCGTCCGAGGACGTCACGGCCGGCCAGCGAGTTCGGCAGCGTGGCAGCCTGGATCGGGAACGGCGCGGTGACGCCCTGGCGGGTCAGCACCGACAACAGCGCCTTCGGCATGTCCAGCTCGCCGAACGCCTCGACGGCCGGCAGCGCCGGGGTGGTGCTCACCGGCATCGCGAACTCCCCCTGCAGGGACGAGCCCTGACGGGAGTTGCGGCCGCCGGCGGGCCGGTCGCCGTAGAAGGAACCGCCGCCGGAACGGGATCCGTGGGAACCGCCGGAGCGGGCGGAGGCCGAGGAGCGGGAGTTGGTGGTCCGGTACGCGGAGCGACTGGAGCGGTTCATGGGAAACCTTCCTGGGGCGGCACGCCGCGCGGCGGCTCTGCAGCGCGGGGCGCCGGCAGGAGATCGCGAGGAACGGGCCGAAAGTGTGGAGAGGGCGGGGCGTGGACGGTGAAACCGTGCGGCACGTCACCTCAGGTCCGCGCTCACCGCGAAGGGCGGGAGCGAGGATCCTCGAACCGTGGGTGTCACGGCAGGGCGCCGATCCGGACGCGGCGCCGAGCGTCTCGCGTGGGGATGGCCGCCGGTGGCGGGGCCAGGGGCCTGAACGGCCGGGGGGGTGCGTCGTGGCGCGATGCCGAGGGGCCCGCACCGGGCATCATGTACGCGGTGCGGGCCCCTGGCTACCAGGCGGGTGCCGTGGCAGAAACTACAGCGGACGAATGTTCTCGGCCTGCGGGCCCTTCTGGCCCTGCGTGACGTCGAACTCGACCTTCTGGCCCTCGAGCAGCTCACGGAAGCCGTTGGCGTTGATGTTCGAGTAGTGGGCGAACACGTCAGCGCCGCCGCCGTCCTGCTCGATGAAGCCGAAGCCCTTTTCCGCGTTGAACCACTTCACAGTGCCATTAGCCATAAAGAAATCTCCTTCAAGGGGCTGTCCGAAATCCGCCCAGTGCGGACTTCGAGTCGCCGCGATGAGCACCCACCCGGGGAAGAGCCGGGAAACAAAAATGCGCCTGCGAAACATCAGCAGGCGCACACAAAGTTCATGGGAACCACTACTGCAACTACAACGACCCTAGCAGGTCCAGGCCCGCCACGGGAGGAAATTCCACCCCGGTTCTGCAGGCCCCTTCCCCCGGGACCGCGGTCGCGAGGCGGCATGACCGTCAACGCCCGCGAGAAAAACCCTGGTTGGCCTGGCAGCTCAGCCCTCCCGACGCCCGCGCCCCGCCCTCCTCGACGGGCGAGCCCCACGGGCGCCGGGGACGGACCTGCCCCGCCGCGCCGGCCACGCAGCGCGCCCACCGGCGCCATCCGTGATCATTACGGACGGCGTACGAGAAATTCCTGCCGCGGATCAGAAATCAAGCGCACCGGAAGACCAACTCGGGCCGACCGCCGGGACCTCGAACGGTCCGGGCCGCCGCACCACGCGGCGGCCCGGGCCCGAGGTCTTCGCCGCGGTCACGACGCGGCAGCCGCGAGCTGCTTCTCCAGGGCGGCCAGCGTCCGGTAGCAGTTCAGCACCTGGGCGATGGAGGAGTTCGGCTCGCGGCCCTCGCGGACGGCGGCGACGAACTCGCGGTCCTGCAGCTCGATGCCGTCCATCGAGACGTCGACCCCACTCACGTCGATCGGCTCGTCCCTGCCGGTGAACAGGTCGTCGTAACGTGCGAGGTAGGTACCGGTGTCGCCGATGTAGCGGAAGAAGGTGCCCAGCGGACCGTCGTTGTTGAAGGACAGCGACAGCGTGCAGATGGCGCCGTTCTCCGCGCGCAGCTGGATGGACATGTCCATCGCGATGCCGAGTTCGGGGTGGATCGGCCCCTGGATCGCGTTGGCCTGCACGATCGGCGAGCCGGTCTGGTGGGCGAACAGGTCGACGGTGTGCGCGGCGTGGTGCCACAGCAGGTGGTCGGTCCAGGAACGTGCCTGGCCCAGTGCGTTGAGGTTCTCGCGGCGGAAGAAGTAGGTCTGCACGTCCATCTGCTGGATCCGGTAGTCCCCGGCCTGGATCCGCTGCCGCACCCACTGGTGGCTGGGGTTGAAGCGCCGGGTGTGTCCCACCATGGCGACCAGCCCGGTGCGCCGCTGCGCCGCGTCGCAGGCCTCGGCGTCGGCAAGCGAGTCGGCCAGCGGGATCTCGACCTGGACGTGCTTGCCCGCGTACAGACAGGCGAGCGTCTGCCCGGCGTGCATCTGGGTGGGCGTCGCGAGGATCACCGCGTCGACGTCGTCCATCGCCAGCACTTCTTCCAGCGTGGCGACGGCGCGGCCCACGGCCTGCTCCTCGGCGAACCGCCGCGCCTTCTCCAGGCTGCTGCTGACCACGGCGGTCACCTCGACGCCCTCGATCCGGCGCAGCGCGGCCGCGTGCTTGGCGCCGAAGGCGCCGCCGCCGACCAGGGCGATCCGGACGGTCTGCTTCTCGGTCATGTCGTCACTCCTTCACGGCGGGCGTCCCGCCCGCCGGGTGGTTCTCAAGGATCAGGTGGCCGACGGCGGTGTTGGACGCCGGCACGTGGTAGAAGCGGTGTTTGACCTCGATCCCGCCGCTTCCGTCGATGTCGCTCATCGCACCTCGGGCGATCAGCCACATGACCAGCTCGATCCCCTCGGAGCCGGCCTCCTCGACGTACTCCAGGTGGGGCACCTGGGCCAGGCCCTCCGGATCCGCGATCAGCCGGTCCAGGAAGGCGTTGTCCCACTCCCGGTTGATCAGGCCGGCGCGCGGCCCCTGGAGCTGGTGGCTCATGCCCCCGGTGCCCCACACCTGGACCTTCAGCGGCCTGTCGTAGGACTCGATCGCCCTGCGCAGCGCCTGGCCGAGCCGGAAGCACCGCGCGCCCGAGGGCACCGGGTACTGCACCACGTTGACGTGGAACGGGATCACCTTGCACGGCCACCGCTCGACGTCGCCGAACATCAACGACAGCGGGACGGTCAGGCCGTGGTCGACGGCCATCTCGTTGGCGAGGGTGAGGTCGAAGTCGTCGCGGATCAGTGAGTGCGCGATGTGCGCGGCCAGCTCCGGGTCGCCCTCGATCCCGGGGACCGGCCTGGGTCCGTAGCCCTCGTCGGCGGTGGGGTAGACCGTTCCGGTGCCGAGCACGAAGGTCGGGATCATCGACAGGTCGAAGGTGGAGGCGTGGTCGTTGTAGACCAGGAGGATCACGTCGGGGGCGTTGTCCCGTTCCCACTGCCTGGAGAACCCGTAGCCCTCGAAGACCGGCCGCCAGTAGGGCTCGTCGGTCTTGTGGTGGTCCATCGCCGCGCCGATCGCCGGCACGTGCGAGGTGAACACCGCGCCGGTGATGACGGCCTGTCCCCGCGGCGACCGCCGGTCGGTGTGCGCCGCTTCGAGGACGGCGTGATCGATCCGGTTGCCGGCGACGGAGCGGCCGCCGGCGACCATCATGTCGCGGTACTCCTGCTCGGTCATGCCGGTCATCGAGCCGGCCATCTGCTGGAACGACAGTCCCAGCGTCGCACCCCACTTGGCGAGGAAGTAGATGTTGCCGCCCTCGCGTATCGCGGCGTTGAGGTCGCGGTCGAGCAGCGCCTGCTTCTGTTCCTCCCGCAGTGGCCACGCGTCCAGGTAGGCGCGCTCGTCGGCGAGGTAGCGGTGCCGGTTCTCGGCCGTCATCAAGGACATGCAGAACTGGTTGAGGTGGTAACCCCTGGCGGACTGCTCGGCGTCGAAGACGGTCGTCCCCGGGACCAGCTTGTAGCGCTTGTCCAGCGACATGGGTGGGTCCTCCGTTTCGTGGGACGGTTCAGTCCGATTCGGGCCAGTACAGGCGCATCGGGTTGTCGACCAGCAGCTTGTGCTGAAGCTCGGGCGTCGGCGCGATGTGCGGGACGAAGTCGACGAGCAGGCCGTCGTCGGGCATGTGGTCGGTGAGGTTCGGGTGCGGCCAGTCGGTGCCCCACAGCACCCGGTCGGGGAACTCCTCGACCACGCGCCGGGCGAACGGGACGACGTCGCGGTAGGCCGTCCGCTCCCCGTCCAGGGCCGGCGGGCCGCCCACCGACAGCCGCTCCGGGCAGGTGACCTTGCACCAGATGTCGGGCCGGGCCCGCAGGAAGTCCAGGAACGCCTCGAACTCCGGGCCGTGCGGGTCCTTGGCGACGTCGGGCCGGCCCATGTGGTCGACGACCAGCGGCACCGGGATCGAGAGGAGGAACTCGCGCAGGTCGGCGAGGTCGGCGGCCTCGAAGTAGACGACGACGTGCCAGCCGTACGGTCGGATCCGCTCGACGACGTCCCACAGGTCCTGCCGCGGCGCCGCGTCGACGAGCCGCTTGACGAAGTTGAACCGTACGCCGCGCACGCCGGCCTCGTGCAGTTCCCGCACCTGCGCGTCGGGGATCCCCGGGCGTACCGTCGCCACCCCGCGGGCCAGGCCCCCCGACGCCCGCAGGGCGTCGACCATGGCGGTGTTGTCGGAGCCGTGGCAGGTCGCCTGGACCACGATGGTGCGGGCGAAGCCCAGGTGGTCGCGCAGCTCGAAGAGCTGGTCCCTGGACGCGTCGCACGGGGTGTACTTGCGCTCGGGGGCGAACGGGAACTCCGCGCCCGGCCCGAAGACATGGCAGTGCGCGTCGACGGCGCCGGCGGGCAGCCGGAACTGCGGGCGGCTCGGGCCGGCGTACCAGTCCAGCCAGCCGGGGGTCTTCTCGAAGGTCGTCGTCATCCTCAGTCCTCGTACCGCAGCCCGAGCGCGGCCAGCGGGCCGCGCATGTCGTAGACGTCCAGGCCGAGTTCGCCCGCGCGGAACCTCGCGCGCTTGCCCGCCTCGCCCGCCTCGCGCCTGTCCGCCGCCTCGGCGACCTCGGCGGCCCGCTCACGCGGCACGACGACGACGCCGTCGCCGTCCGCGAGGACGACGTCGCCGGGCCGCACCAGGGCGTTGGCGCAGACCACCGGCACGTTGACCGAGCCGAGGGTGGCCTTGACCGTGCCCTTGGCGTTGACCGCCCGCGCGAAGACCGGGAAGTCCATCGCCTGGAGGTCGGCCACGTCGCGCACGCCGCCGTCGATGACCAGGCCCTTGCAGCCGCGGGCGCGGAAGGAGGTGGCGAGCAGGTCACCGAAGAATCCGTCCTCGCTCTCGGTCGTGCAGGCCGCGACCACGACGTCGCCCTCGCGGACCTGCTCCGCGGCGACGTGCAGCATCCAGTTGTCGCCGGGCTGCAGCAGGACCGTCACCGCCGTGCCGCACAGCCGGGCCCCGGGGTAGACCGGGCGCAGGTAGGGGCGCATCAGGCCGACCCGGCCCATGGCCTCGTGGACCGTCGCCACGCCGAACTCCGACAGCGCGGCGACCGCCTCGGGGTCGGCGCGGGTGATCGACGTGTGGACGATGCCGATCTCGGTGTGCTCCATCCGTTTCTCCTCCTGGGTTCAGCGGCCGGCTGCGGTGAGGCGGGCGGCGAGGCGGGGGTAGACGCGCAGGGCGTTGCCGGCGTAGACGGCCGCCCGCTCCTCGTCCGAGAGGTTCGGGGTGGCGTCGACGTACCGCTTCGTGTCGTCGAAGTGGTGACCGGTGCGCGGGTCGATGTCGCGGACCGCGCCGATCATCTCGCTGGCGAAGAGGACCGACCGGCTCGGGATCACCCGGGTCAGCAGGTCGATGCCGGGCTGGTGGTAGACGCAGGTGTCGAAGAGGACGTTGTCCAGCAGCGTCTCGGGATCCGGCTTGCCGAGCGCCATCGCCAGGCCGCGGAACCGCCCCCAGTGGTAGGGCACCGCGCCGCCGCCGTGCGGGATCACGAACCGCAGCGTCGGGAAGTCGGCGAACAGGTCGCCCTGGACCAGCTGCATGAACGCCGTGGTGTCGGCGTTGAGGTAGTGGGCGCCGGTGGTGTGGAAGGCCGGGTTGCACGAGGTGCTGACGTGGATCATGGCGGGGATGTCGTACTCGGCCATCGCCTCGTAGAGCGGGTACCAGCTGCGGTCGGTCAACGGCGGTGCGGTCCACCGGCCGCCCGACGGGTCGGGGTTGAGATTGACGGTCACCGCACCGAGCTCCTCGACCGCGCGGCGCAGCTCGGGCAGGCAGGTGGCGGGGTCGGCGCCGGGCGACTGCGGGAGCATCGCGCCCATCGCGAAGCGGTCGGGGTGGAGCGTGCTGACGCGGTGGACCAGGTCGTTGCAGATCCGCGCCCACACCGAGGAGACCGCGAAGTCGCCGATGTGATGGGCCATGAAGCTGGCCCGCGGGGAGAAGATCGTCAGGTCGCTGCCGCGCTCGTCCATGAGCCGCAGCTGGTTGCCCTCGATCGCCTGGCGCAGGTCGTCGTCGGTGATGACCAGGTCGTCGGGGTCGGGTGCGTCGCCGGCGGAGCCGGCCGCCGCCACCTGCCGGTCCCGCCACCGCGCCAACTGCGGTGGTGCGGTGGTGAAGTGGCCGTGACAGTCGATGATCATGCGTGCTCTCCTGAGGGGCGTCCGGGTCAGTCCTGGGTGCCGGTGGGCCAGCCGGTGTACTGCTCGGCGAGGAAGGTGCGGCCGGCCCGGGTGCCCACCGCGTTGTCGAGCTCGCCGAGCTGACGCCGCAGGTCGAACGGCGTGTCGCCAGGGGCCGTGTGCAGCAGCCGGGTCATCCAGTACGAGAAGTTCTGTGCCCGCCAGACCCGTTGGAGGGCGCGCGGCTGGTAGTCGTCCAGCGCGGCCGCGCCCTCGCCGCCGAGCGCGCGCAGCAGGACACCGGCGAGTACCTTCACGTCGTGCAGCGCCAGGTTCAGCCCGCGGGCGCCGGTCGGCGGCACGGTGTGCGCGGCGTCGCCCGCCAGCGCCATCGAGCCCCAGCGCATCGGCTCCTGCACGAACGAGCGGAACCGCAGCACCGTCTTCTCCAGGATCGGCCCCTCGTTGAGCCGGAAGCCGTCCTCGCCGGCCACCCGGGCCTGGAGCGTCTCCCAGACGCGGTCGTCCGACCAGGCCTCCACGGGCTCGTCGGGGGCGCACTGGAAGTACATCCGCTGCACGCGCGGGGTGCGCTGGCTGATCAGCGCGAACCCGTGCTCGGAATGGGCGTAGACCAGCTCGGGTGCGCTCATCGGCGCCTCGGCCATGATGCCGAACCACGCGTAGGGGTACTCCTTGCCGTAGCGCGCCCGCCGGTCCTCGGGCACCAGGTCGCGGCACATGCTGCGCGACCCGTCCGCACCGACCACGTACCGCGCCCGGACTTCGTGGCGGGTCCCGTCGGACGCGGTCCAGCGGACGCGGGGAGCGTCGGTCGTCACGTCGAGGACCTCGGTCTCCCTAACACCGAAGTGGACCGTGCCGCCGTCGCGCTCCCGGGCGTCGGCCAGGTCGATGAACACGTCGGTCTGCGGGTAGAGCCACACCGACGCGCCGACCAGCTCCTTGAAGTCGATGCGGTACGGCCGGCCGCCGAACCGGAGCTCGACGCCCTCGTGTTCGTGGCCGTCGAGCAGGATCCGCTCGGAGACACCGGTCTCCACCAGGTCCCGGGCCGCGTCGGCTTCGAGGATGCCGGCCCGGTGCGTCGTCTCGATCTCCTGCCGGGTACGGGTGTCGAGCACGACCGTCTCGACCCCGGCGCGCCCGAGCAGATGGGCCAGCATCAGTCCGGCCGGGCCGGCGCCGACGACGGCGACTGGGACCGAGGCGACGGTGTCGACGATGGCATCGGCCATGGCATCTCCTGAACGGTGGCGCGGGGGCTTCGAAGGCTTCGAACTCCCCGAACGCTCGCACCCGGGCCCTCGACCGGTCGCCCCCCTTTCCGTCAGGCGGAAACCTCCCCGGGTTTCAGACCGTCGTCCGGGCCCGCCTGCCGAGCTCCTCGGAGATCCCCCGCGCGGCCCTCAGCAGCGGCTCGCGCAGCCCGCGCGCCCGGCTCTCGCCCCGCGCCGCGACGACGATCCCCAAGGCGGCGCTCACCGGGCCGGACCGGCCGATCCGTACCGGCGCGGCCACCGCGACCGAGCGCTCCGAGAGCTGCCGGTCGCTCACGAAGACCTGCTCGCGGCGGATCCGGTCCAACTGCGCCCGCAGCGCCTTCGGTTCGGTGACGGTGTGCGGGGTCCAGGCCCGGAGCGGCGATCCGAGCACCTCCTCCTGGATCTCCCGGGGCGCGTGCGCCAGCAGCACCCGCCCCATCCCGGTGGAGACGACGGGGAACCGGGACCCGACCATCGTGACCACCTCCACCGACCGGTGCCCCGCGATCCGTTCCACGAAGACCAGCTCCGTGCCCTCGCGCACCGCGAGCTGGACGTTCTCATGGGTCGCCTCGTAGAGGTCCTGCATGAACGGCAGCGCCGAATCGCGCAGGATCTGCGTCCGGGGACACCCCGAGGCGATCTCCCACAGGCGCAGCCCGACGTGCCACGACCCGTCCTCCGCGCGCTCCAGCGCTCCCCATCCCGCCAGCTCCGTGATCACGCGGTGCGTGGTGCTCAGGGCCATGCCCGTACGCTGGGCGATCTCCGACAGCGTCTGCGACGGGTGCTCACGGTCGAAGGTCGAGAGGATCTCAAGGACCTTGCCGGCTGCCGTACTCCGGGTTGCGCTCATCCGGCCAGTGTCGCAGGGCGGCGTCGAGCCGCCCGGGCGCGCGTCGCACCAGTCGTACCATCTGCCGAACTCAAGGAGTCGATGTGAACCAGGAGATCTCCGGGCTGTCCTCGATGGCGACACGGCCGATCCTGACCGACCTTTCCGAACACATCCGACGCACCCGCGGTGTCCCCGTGCGCTTCGAATCCGGCGGCGGGGTCGAGATCGCGCGGCGGGTGCGCGAGGGTGCCGAGGCCGACCTGCTCGTCCTCGCCGAGGGAGCACTGGCCCAGCTGGAGCAGGAGGGGCACCTCCTGGGCGGCACGGCGCGCCCGCTGTGGGTCTCCCAGGTCGTCGCCGCCGTACCGGACGGCACGCCGGTTCCGGCGTTCGATGCGGAATCCGACCTGCGAGCCGCTCTGCTGTCCGCGCAGAGGATCGCGTACTCCACCGGTCCCAGCGGGACGGCCCTCGTCGGACTGATCACCCGGCTGGGGCTGGCCGACACGCTGTCGGACCGGCTGGTCCAGGCACCGGCGGGGGTGCCCGCCGGCAGCCTGCTCGCGTCCGGCCGGGCCGACCTGGCCTTCCAGCAGCGCAGCGAACTGATGGACCTGCCAGGCGTCGTCGTCGGCCCGCTGCCGGGCGACACCGGGATCGACTCGGTCTTCAGCGGGGCCGTCCTGGCTTCCTCCGCCCGACCGGACCTCGCCCGCGAAGTCCTCGACCTCCTCGGGTCCGACACGGCGTCGGGGATCGCCGGCGCCAGGGGCATGCGAGCGCTCGGGCTCCAGGGCTGACGCGGCGACCCCGGAAGCAGCGGCCGGGGCTCGGCTGACGGTCGTCCGGCGGCCGACCCCGGCGTTCTTATGACAACGGCATTGACGTTTCGTTTCGCCCCCGGTTTCATGACTCGCACTTCCCCCACCCCACCCCCACCCCCAAGGCGGTGATCCGTTGGCATCGACGGTGAGGGACACGGGCGGGGAATCCTGGTAACCGAGGAGCCCTTCCCTTGCGTACGCTCTCCATCGAACACCGCGGCGCTGTCGCGGTGTTGACACTCCGCCGCCCCGCCAAGCGCAACGCCCTCGACGACGCCACCGTGCTGGGCGTCGAGGAGTTCTTCCGGAAGCCCGGCGCGGACGTCCGCGCCGTCGTCCTGGACGCCGAGGGCGACCACTTCTCGGCCGGGCTCGACCTCGGCGAGCTGACCGAGCGCTCCACCGAGGAGGCGCTGGAGCACTCGCTCATGTGGCACCGCGTCTTCGACACCATCGAGGGCGGGCGCGTGCCCGTGGTCGCCGCGCTCAAGGGCGCGGTGATCGGCGGCGGCCTGGAGCTCGCGGCCTCCGCGCACCTCCGCGTGGCCGAGCCGTCCACCTTCTACGCGCTGCCCGAGGGTCAGCGCGGACTCTTCGTCGGCGGTGGCGGCTCGGTCCGGGTCCCCCGGCTGATCGGCGCGCACCGGGTGGCGGACATGATGCTCACCGGCCGCGTCCTCGACGCCGCCGAGGGCCAGGCGGCCGGCCTCTCGCAGTACCTGACCGAGCAGGGCGGGGCGCGGGCCCGCGCCCTCGAACTCGCCGAGCGGATCGCGGCCAACGCCCCCCTGACCAACTTCGCCGTCCTCCGGGCGCTCCCCCGGATCGCCGAGGCGTCGCCCGCCGGCGGCCTGCTCCTCGAATCCCTCATGTCGGCCGTCGCCGCCGGCAGCCACGACGCCCAGGAGCGGATGCGGGCGTTCCTGGAGGGCCGCGCCGCGAAGGTCGCCGCCGGACAGGCCCCCCACGGAGAGGACGCCCGATGAGCGAGATCCTCAGCACCCCCGGCCCCGCGGTCGGGGACGAGTCCGAGATCGGCCGCTACCTCCGCTGGCTGGAGTCGGAGCGGCAGCTGGGCTTCCCGGACTACGACAGCCTGTGGCAGTGGTCCGTCGCCGACCTGGAGGGCTTCTGGTCGTCGGTGTGGGAGTTCTTCGAGGTCCGCCCGCACACCCCGCCCACGGCCGCCCTGGGCCGCAGGGCCATGCCGGACACCGAGTGGTTCCCCGGCGCGACCCTCAACTACGCCGAGCACGCGCTCGGACGCGAGGAGGACCTCGACGCGGTCGCGCTGGTCGCCCGCTCCCAGACCCGGGAGCCGATCGAGCTGACCTTCGGCGAACTCCGCGACCAGGTCGCCCGGGCACGCGCCGGGCTGCTGCGCCTCGGCGTCCGCAAGGGCGACCGGGTCGTCGCCTACCTGCCGAACATCCCGGAGACGCTGGTGGCCTTCCTCGCCACCGCCGCCATCGGCGCGGTCTGGGCTGCCTGCGCACCGGAGTTCGGCCCGCGCAGCGTGGTCGACCGGTTCGCCCAGCTCGAACCGAAGGTGCTGCTGACCGTCGCCGGCTACCGCTACGGGGACCGGGACATCGACCGCCGTGCCGAGGTGGCGGAGATCGCCTCCCGGCTGCCCACCGTGGAGCGGGTCGTCCACGTCCCGTACGGGCCGAACGCCGTCCCCGGCGCGCTGGGCTGGCCGGAGCTGCTGGCCGAACCGGCCGAACTCGCCTTCGAGCCCGTGCCGTTCGACCATCCGCTGTTCGTGCTCTTCTCCTCCGGCACCACCGGCATCCCCAAGGCGATCGTCCACCGGCACGGCGGGATCCTCCTGGAGCACCTGAAGAACCACGCGCTGAGCTGGGACCTGAAGCCGGGCGACCGGATGCTCTGGTTCAGCACGACGGCCTGGATGCTGTGGAACAGCCTGGTCTCGGCGCTGCTCGTCCGCACCTCGATCGTCATGATCGACGGCAATCCGGTCCACCCCGACCTGCGCGAGCAGTGGCGGATCGCCGAGGAGACGGGGGCGACGCTGATGGGCGTGAGCCCCGGCTACCTCATGGCCTGCCGCAAGGCCGGGATCCGGCCCGCCGAGGAGTTCGACCTGTCGCGGCTGCGGCAGCTCGGCGCGGCCGGCAGCCCGCTCCCCGCCGACGGCTTCCGCTGGGTCGCGGAGCAGTTCGGGGACCGGGTGCTCCTGAACGTCGGCTGCGGCGGCACCGACGTCTGCACCGGCATCCTCCAGGGCAGCCCGCTCCAGACCGTCCGCGCCGGGGAGATCTCCGGCCCCTGCCTCGGGGTCGCCGCGTACGCCTACGACAGCGAGGGCCGACGGGTCGTCGGCGAGCTGGGCGAGCTGGTGATCACCGAGCCGATGCCGTCGATGCCCGTCGGCTTCTGGGGAGACACCGACGGCTCCCGCTACCGGGCCGCGTACTTCGAGGAGTACCCGGGCGTGTGGCGGCACGGCGACTGGGTGCGGTTCGCGCCCGAGGGCCACTGCGTCGTCGCCGGACGCTCCGACGCCACCCTCAACCGGGGCGGGGTACGGCTCGGCACCGCCGAGTTCTACGCCGTCGTCGAGGACCTGCCCGAGATCGAGGACAGTCTCGTCGTCCACATCGAGGACCCCGAGGGCGGCAACGGGGAGCTGCTGCTCTTCGTCGCGGGCCCCGTGGAGCTGGACGACGCCCTCCGTACGAGGATCGCCCGCGCACTGCGGTCGGCGCTGTCGCCGCGGCACGTCCCGGACGTCATCGAGCGGGTGCCGGCCGTCCCGCGCAACCGCACCGGCAAGAAGCTGGAGGTGCCGGTCAAGCGGATCCTCCTCGGCGCGCGGCCCGAGTCCGTCGCCGGCACCGACGTCCTCGCCGACCCCCGTTCACTGGCCGCCTTCGTCGCCTACGCCGCCGGGCGGGCCGCCGGCACCGGACCCGGGAGCGCGTCGTGAGGGTCGCCGTCGTCGGCACCGGGGTCATCGGGGCGTCCTGGACCACGCTCTTCCTGTCGCACGGGCACTCGGTCGTCGCCAGCGATCCCGCGCCCGGCGCGGAGGAGCGGCTCCGGGCGGCCGTCGCCGCCGACCAGCGCCGGCTGTCGTTCACCCCGGACCTCGCCGAGGCCGTCGCGGACGCCGGCTTCGTCCAGGAGAACGGCCCGGAGCGTCCCGAACTGAAGGACGAGGTCTTCGCCGTCCTCGACGCCGCGGCCCCTCGGGGACGATCCTGGCGAGCAGTTCCTCCGGGCTGCCGCCGTCGCGGATCCAGCAGGCCTGCGCGGCCCATCCCGAACGGGTCCTCGTGGGGCATCCGTTCAACCCGCCCCACCTCATCCCGCTGGTCGAGGTCGTGCCCGGCGAGCGGACCGGTGAAGCCGCCGTCGAAGCGGCCATGGGGTTCTACCGCAGCCTGGGCCGCCATCCGATCCGGCTGCGCCGGGAACTGCCCGGCCATGTCGCGAACCGGCTCCAGGCCGCGCTCTGGCGGGAGGCGTACTCGCTCGTCGAGCGGGGTGCGGCGAGCGTCGCCGACGTCGACGCGGCCATCGCCCACGGTCCCGGCCTGCGCTGGGCGCTGCTCGGGCCCTTCCTCAACCAGCACCTCTCGGGCGGTGCGGGCGGCATCGCGCACGTCCTGGAGCACCTCGGCCCGCCCATGGAGGAGTGGTGGGCCGACCTCGGCGCACCGCGCCTCACCCCCGGGCTGACGCGCGCGATCGCCCAAGGCGTCCGCGACGAGCTGGCCGGGACCGCGGAGGCCGACCTCGTCACGGAACGCGACGCCCTCCTCTCCCTCCTCCTCGACGCCAAGAACCGGACCGACCACCTGTGAGCACTCCGATGAACCCCGCCGACTCGATCGCCATCGACTTCCACGTCCACGTGGAGCAGGACGCCCACGGCCACCTCGCGCTCGACGCGGAGCTGATGGACGCCTCGGCCGCCTACTTCAAGTCCGGCCAGGACCGCACGCCGACCGTGGAGAGCCTGGCCGCGTACTACCGCGAGCGCCGCATGGCCGCCGTGGTCTTCACGGTGGACGCCACCACGGGCCTGGGCCATCCCGCCCTGTCGAGCGAGGAGATCGCCGAGGCGGCGGCCGCCCACCGCGACGTCCTCATCCCGTTCGGCTCGGTCGACCCGCACCGGCCGGACGCCGTCGCCCGGGCCCGCTCGCTCGTCCGCGACCACGGTGTCCGCGGCTTCAAGTTCCACCCGAGCCTCCAGGCGTTCGTGCCGAACGACCGCGAGCACTACCCGCTCTACGAGGCGATCCAGGAACTGGGCGTCCCCGCCCTGTTCCACACCGGGCAGACCGGGATCGGCGCCGGCCTGCCCGGCGGGCGCGGCATCAAGCTGCGCTGGTCCGACCCGATGCTCCTGGACGACGTCGCCGCCGACTTCCCCGGCCTGACGATCGTCCTGGCGCACCCGTCGGTGCCCTGGCAGGACGAGGCGATCTCCGTCGCCACGCACAAGGCCAACGTGTACATCGACCTGTCGGGGTGGTCGCCGAAGTACTTCCCGCCGCAGCTCGTGAAGGCGGCCGGCTCCTTCCTCCGGCACAAGGTGCTGTTCGGCTCGGACTTCCCCGTCGTCACGCCCGACCGCTGGCTGGCGGACTTCGACGCCCTCGGCATCAAGCCGGAGGTCCGCCCCCTGATCCTCAAGGAGAACGCCGCCCGCGTCCTGGGCCTCTGACGACCCGCACCTGCCCGGTCGGGCTCGGCGCCCGCGCTGCGCGCCGGCCCGAGTCCCTTCCGCCGGTTCAGGGAGTGCGGCCGTCAGCGCCGGCGGCGTCCCGCTCGCGGGTGACCGTCCGGCGGGCCAGCGCGAGGGACAGTGCCGTGACGGCGGCCCACAGCGGTCCCATGAGGACGTGCAGGAGCCCCAGCCCGGCGACGTCGTTCCAGCGGTACAGGGCCGCCTGCGCGGCCAGGCTCGCGAGGCTCACCAGCGCGATCGCCACGGTCGACAGCGCGTAGCAGCGGTGCAGCACGCGGTTGGAGCGCCACCCGGCAGGGCCGCCCACCAGTCTGTTCGCCACCAGGCCCGCCAGGGGGCGGTCGGCCGCGAGGGACAGCAGGCAGGCCGCCGCCGCCGCGGCGGGGACCGCCATCGGGAGCAGGAAGAAGCCCCGCGCCTGGCCGGTCCAGGCGGCCACGGCCGCGCAGGCCGTGGCCAGCAGGGCGCCGAGGACCGCGTGCGGGACGTGCCGGCGGGCGCGCAGCCGCCACCCGAGGACGAGCACGGCGGTCACCGCCGCTGCGACGGACGCGGAGCGCGGGCCGCCGCCCGCGTCGGCCGCCAGGAACACCAGGGTGGGGGTCCCGGCCGCCGCCGCGGCGGTGGCCGCCGTCCTGGCGCGCGGCGTGGTCGTCATGCCGGCCCGGCTTCGTCGTCGCGGCGGCGTCGGCCGGTGACCTTCGAGGACGGGAGGCGACCGGCCCTGGAAGTACCGGTGAGCGTGTCACCGTCGACGGTGAGGGTGAAGGTCAGGTCGAGTCGCATCGGCCGGGTGACGGACTGCTTCCAGGTCAGCCGGTGACCGTCGAGGACGACGTCCCGCAGCGGCAGGTTCTCGCCCGCGCCGCGGGCGGTGCCGACCAACTCCCCTTCATGGGAGCTCAGTTCGACTACGGGCCGGATCCGCCCGATGGGCGTGGCAATGGTCAGGTCCCAGATGCCGTGGATGTCGGTGGACATGAAGTGGCGTTTCCTCACTCGTGACGTGCGGGGGTGCGATGCGTTCAGAGGGCGGCGGGCGCGGGACCACCGGGGCGCCAGGTGGTGCCGCGGCGCTCGTGGGCGAACAACTCCTCGACGGCGTGGGCGATCTGCGGGCCCACCTCGCGTTCCAGCAGGTACAGGCCGAGGTCGAGTCCGGAGGTGACCCCGGCGGCGGTGACCAGGTCGCCGTCGTCGACGACGCGTGCGCGTACGGCGTGGGCGCCGGTCGCGTCGAGGAGGTCCAGGCCCAGGTGGTGGGTGGTCGCGTGGCGGTCCTGGAGCAGGCCGGCCATGGCCAGGACCAGCGCACCGCCGCAGACCGTCGCCACGGTGATCCGGGTCTCCTCCATGGCGGCCTTGAGCAGCGCCGGCAGCTCGGTGTCCAGCGTACGGGCCAGCCGGACCGCGACCGTGTCCTGCTGCGCGCCATCGTCGTCGGGGTCGGCGCCGTCGTCGGGGCCGGCACCGTCGTCGGGATTGCCGAGGCGTCCGGAAGCACCGGGCACGAGGACGACGCCCGGGCGGCGGGGGTCGAGGAGGCCGGTGGTGCGCAGCGACAGGCCGCCGGTGCCGCTGACCACCTCTCTCGGGCCCTGGGCGCTGACCAGTTCCACGCTGACGGCGCCCCCGGAGGCGGTCGCGCCGGCGTGGAGGACTTCGAACGGTGCGATGGCGTCGAGCGGGTCGAAACCGTCGAACAGCACGATCTGGACGTGCATGTGAGTGCCTTTCATCGAGCGGTAGAAGCCGGGGTTCACCGGCTTCGGCTCGATGCTAGGAGCGCGTACGCGCGGCGGAGACGGGCCCGAGTGACAGATTCCGACGGGATCTCGCCAGGAGCGGGCCGGGGCGGCGGCTACCAGGTGGACGCCGCACCGCCGCCGCCCGGAACCGCTCGCCGGACGATTCGGGTACCGCGTCGGCGCAGGCCCCTCAGCTGCGCTCGCGGCTGCGAAAGGCGGCGCGGTAGCTGTACGGGGTGGTGCCGGCGACCCGTTTGAAGCGCTCGCGGAAGGCGGTCGGGGAACCGAATCCGGCCTGGCCGGCTATGCGCTCGACGGTGTGGTCGGTGTTCTCCAGGAGGAACTGCGCCCGGCGGATCCGGGCTCGCAGCAGCCACTGCAGCGGTGTGGTGCCGGTCTGCTCACGGAACCGCCGGCTGAAGGTGCGCCCGCTCATGCCGCTGCGCCGGGCCATGAGGTCGAGCGTCAGCTCCTCGTCGAGGTGGTCCTCCAACCAGGCGAGCACCGGTTCGAGGGTGGAGCCCCGGGGAACCGGTGGGTGGGAGTGGACGATGAACTGCGCCTGGCCTCCTTCGCGTTCCAGCGGGGCGACGGCCAGCCGGGCCGCGTCGGCGGCCACCGCGGAGCCGAAGTCGCGGCGGATCAGGTGCAGGCACAGGTCGAGCCCTGCCGAGGCGCCTGCGGAGGTGAGGAGTTGCCCGTTGTCGACGTAGAGGACGTCGGGGCGCACTTCGAGCGCGGGGAAGCGCCGGGCCAGCTCGGCGGCGGCGATCCAGTGGGTGGTGGCGGCCAGTCCGTCCAGCAGTCCGGTCAGGGCGAGGTCGAAGGCGCCGGCGCAGATCGAGGCGATCCGGGCACCCCGGGCCGCCGCCGCGCGCAGCGCCTCCAGCACCTCCTCACCCGGCGGGGACGCGTCCTGCGCGCGGCCGGGCACGATCACGGTGTCGGCGTCGGCCAGTTCCTCCAGGCCCCAGGGGGCGGTGATCAGGAATCCCGCGGCCCGGACCTGCGCCCCGGGTCCGCACACCCGCACCCGGTAGGGGTGGCGCCCGTCCGGCAGCCGGGCTCGGGTGAACACCTCCAGGGGCGTGGCGAGGTCGAACGGGATGACCTCGTCGAGTGCCAGGACCGCGATGGTGTGCACGACGACTCCTCAACTCCGGGCCGGACCAGGACGGTTCCCCTTGTCTACGGCCCACGGCGGCGTAGGTCAAAAGATCGTCGGGCCAGGCACCCGCGGCAGAACGACGGATCCTGGTAAGTGGTCGTTCCGAGCCGGGTTGCGGACGCTCGGTCGAGTGCTCGCACCTCCTGTTGAAGCAGCGGGGGCCGGTCAGGGCGTGGCGGCGCGGCCGTAGCGGGGGGCGCTGTCGTCGTCGAGCTGTTCGAGGAAGCCGCCCAGTGTGTCGGCGACCTCGGACAGGGCGCGGGCGCTGAAGAGGACCGGCTGGTAGCCGGTGATGTCGTAGTCGGTGGCGAGCACGGCCGTGATGTCGAGCGGTCGGACGCGGGCCCGCGTCAGCCGTCGGATCTCACCGTAGGAGGAGAGCAGGGCCGCACCGTACGCCTTGGGCGTGCCGTCCTCGTGGAGGACGCCGTACTCCAGGGTGAACCAGTAGACGTCGCTGATCATCTGCAGGACGTCCTCGTCGTCGATGCGTCTCGCCGCCTCTCCGATCAGGCGGTAGACCTCGGCGAAGTCCGGCGAGGCCAGGTGGATGCCGTGGCCGAAGACGTCGTGGAGGACGTCGGGCTCGGGCGTGAACAGCGGCATGGCCGGGTGGCGGACGAACTGTACGGCGTGGAAGTAGCCCTCGGCCATCGACCCCAGGAACCGCTTGTTCTCCACCACGCCCCCGGCCGCGGTGAAGTCGAAACCCGTCAACTGCCGTAGCCGGGCGCCCACTTCGGCGTGCTGCGGGATGTGGTCGGCGGGAATCGGAGCCTGCTCCCGGGCTTTCAGCGCGGCACGGCACGCGTGCTCGCCCTGGGCCGTCCACAGTGCGCGGTGGACCGCCCGCCAGGTCCGCTCCTCGCTGTCGCTGTAGACCACCGTCGGCGACGGGTCGCCGACCCGCAGGCCACGGGCGAGAGCCGCGACGGCCGCGCGTCTGCGCAGGTAGCGGGGGTCGCTGAACCCCGGGTGCTCGGCCGCCGTGCCGAGTCGTCCGTCGGGGGCTACGGGCGTGCGCGCCTGGATGTCGTCCACGATCCGATTCTTGCCATCGCACCGCGGTGGCGCACCAGGACTCGCGGTAGCCCGTAGCGGTAGCGGTAGCCCGCAGCGGTAGCCGCAGCCGGTACGGCGGGCGCGGGCGGCCGGGCCTCGGCGCCACCGCGGTCGTACGTCGAAGGTACCGGTCCGAGCCGGTCGGTCCTCGGCGCGCAGGCGTAGGACCAGCGCCCGATGGCACGCGGTCACGTGATCCCTAGGCTCGCTGTCGTCCGAGCCCGAAGACGCGGCCGCCGGCCCACGCCCGGCCCGCCCGATGACGAGGTACCACGAAATGCCCGCTGACTCCACCGCCCACATCCGCATGGCCCGGCCCTCACGCGACCTCAGGGCGGCGGAGCGCTTCTGGGTCTCGGGCCTCGGCCTCGACGTCCTCTACCGGCACGCGGCGGACGGCACCCCCGGCCACAGCTCGCTCCTCATGGTCGGCTGGCCCGGTGCCGGCTGGCATCTGGAACTCGTGCACGACCCCGCCGCTCCCGTGGAGCCGCGGTCGACCCCCGAGGACCTCCTGGTCGTCTACCTCGGCGAGCCGGTGCCCGACTCCCTCGTGGAACGGCTGGAGCGGCACGGCGGGAAGCGGGTGCCGGCTCACAACCCGTACTGGGACACCTGGGGTGTGACGTTCCAGGACCCCGACGGCTACCTGCTGGTGCTGTCCACCCGCGCCTGGTCCAACTCGTAGCGCACGCAGGGCGCGCCGGTCGGGCCCGCAGGCCCGGCCGGCGGGCTCCCGTCAGGGAAGCGCGACGAAGGGGGCGAGGAACCCCCGGGCGACCGGCGTGTCGAGTCGGTACGCGACGTTGGTCGCGTAGCACGGCCCGTCGCCCGTGACGGTCGTCGCGACCAGCAGGGTCCGGCCGTCGATCGTGGCGAAGTTCGGGCCGCCGGAGTCCCCGTAGCAGGCGCCGCCGTTGCCCTGCGGCGCGGTCATCGCCAGCCGCACCCACGGGGCGTTGAGCGCGTCGAAGCCCACCGGGGCCTTCATCCGCACGCCGCCGCCCGGGTGCGTCTGGCCGCCGGGGCCGCGTCGCGCCTCCTGGGTGCCGTAGCCGGCGACGGTGAACGGGGTCGCGTCGAGCCGCTGCGGTCCGAGCGCGCCGAGCCGGCCCTCCGTGGGCAGCGTGGCCGGGGTGAAGGTCCAGCGCGCGGCCACCTCGGCCGCCGGCAGCTGGACGACGGCGATGTCGTGCGGGTCCGACGAGGGCCCCGGGTAGGCCGGGTCCTGATGGGCGGTCCCTTCGACGGCCACCGCCGCGGCGACGGCCGACGGGTCGCCGGGGTGGGCGGCCCGGGCGGCGTCCAGGCCGGCCTGGACGTCCTGGTCGAGCGAGACGTGGAAGCGGGCGCCGGCCGGCCAGTCGCTGGTGCAGTGCGCGGCGGTGAGGAAGGTGTCGGCGTCCACCATGGTGCCGGTGCACATCCAGTCGACCCGGTCCGGGGTGGCGGGGTCGCCGTCGTCGTCCCACTGCACCACCAGGGCACCGACCTCGGTGCGCTCCGGTGCGGGTGAGGCGTTGTACGAGTTGATCGCGGCGGCGGGCGTGGTCCCCGTGACGAGCGCGCCGGCGGCGAGCGCTCCGGCGAGGGCGGCGCCTGCCGCCCGTCTGAGGGCTGTGGGGAAGTCGGTGATCGGCACTGCTGGGCGTTCCCTTCCGGGCCACCGGAACCTCCGGTGGCCCACTGCTCGGCACCGTGGGGCGCCGTCGGACGGACGCCCGACGCCGCCCGGCCGGCCCCGGCCGCCGCACGCGGCCGGGGATCCGGCCGGGCGGGCCGGGGGTGTGGCGGTCGGTCAGAAGACGCTGACGCCGTACTTGGCGAGGGCCTCGTTGGCCGGTTGGAAGAAGGTCGTGCCGCCGGTGCTGCAGTCGCCGCTGCCGCCGGAGGTGATGCCGAGGGCCTTGGTGCCGTCGTACAGCGGGCCGCCGGAGTCCCCGGGCTCGGCGCAGACGTTGGTCTGGATCATGCCGCGGACGGTGCCGCCGTCGGCGTAGCGCACGGTGGCGTTGAGCCCGGTGACGGTGCCGCCGTGGGTGCCGCTGGTCGACCCGCTGCGCTTGACCGACTCGCCGACGTAGGCGTTCGGGGCGGAGGTGAACCCGCCGCTGTGGCTCAGGGCGCTGTTGTCGTAGCGGACGAGCGCGTAGTCGTCGCCCGGGAAGCTGGAGTTGACGGTGGCCCCGATCAGCGTGGTGTGACCGGAGTTGGTGTACCAGGTGTTCGCGACGTTCCCACAGTGGCCCGCGGTGAGGAAGTAGTACGTGCTGCCGCTCACCACGTTGAAGCCGAGCGAACAGCGGTACTGGCCGCCGTAGACGGCGTCACCGGCCGCGAGCAGCGGGCGGAAGGTGCCGGGGGTGCGCTGGATCGTCAGCTTGGCCGCGTCGGCGCCCGCGGCCTGCCTGATCCTGGCGATCGCGGCCGGCGACACGGTGCCGTCCGCCGTGACGACGACGCGGTCGGCCGCCTGGTCGACGTACCAGGCGATGCCGTTGACGTCGGTCCGCTGCACGGCGTCGCCCACCGCCGCCAGTCGGGCCTGGCCGGGAGCGGAGGCGGACGGGGCGGCGACCGCGCCCGGCGCGGCGACCGCGGTGGCGGACAGCAGGCCGACGACGGCGGCGAGCAGTCGGGTGGTCCTCGCGGTGCCGGTGTGGGGGGTTGTGCGCGTGGTCCTCACTGGGTCTCCTCCTGGGAGTGAGAGGCCCCCTGAGGGTGTGGGGGCCGTGAGGCGCGATCAGGGAGTGCGCGGACACCCGACGGTGCCCATGGGGAGCCACCGCGGATGAACTGCCCCTGACAGGCGCTGACGGGAAGTATGGGCAGGCCCGTGGAGCGGCACAAGGCCTCGGACGCGGCCTGCACACCATCTCGACAACCCCCCGGGGCGCCGCCCGGCGGGACCGGGTCTGAACTGGCGTTTTCCCTCATCGGAGTTCGTGCCCGACCTCGCTCGGCACGGCCGGCCGCCCGGCCCCGACCGCCCTGCCGCGGGCGGCGGGCCACCGGCCGGCGGCCCGTCCGGCTCAGCCCCCCGCGGGCACCCGGAGCGTCCCGTACCGCTGCATCCGCTGCCAGCGCAGGCGGGACCCCGCGAGCGCGGTGAAGACCGAGTGGATCACCACCAGGTACATCAACTGCCGGTAGACGAACTGCTGCAGCGGCAGGCTCCACAGCGGTCCGAGCCGTTCCTTGTCGAGCCGGAACGCGTAGGCGCCCATCAGCATCTGGACCAGCAGGAACGCCGCCCACAGCCCGACGATCCGCACCGGGTCGAGGAAGACCAGCCCGTACAGCGCGAAGACGTCGACCACCGGTGCCAGCAGCGGCAGCAGGACCTGGAACATCAGCAGGTAGAGCAGCCCCCGGCGGCCCAGCTTCCCGGCCTGCCCGCCCTGGACCAGCGCGCCGCGGTGCTTCCACATCGCCTGCAGGGTGCCGTAGCACCAGCGGTAGCGCTGCCGCCACAGGGCGCTCAGCGAGGCCGGGGCCTCGGTCCAGGCCTTCGCCCGCTCCTCGTAGACCACCCGCCAGCCGGCCCGGCAGAACGCCATGGTGAGGTCGGTGTCCTCGGCGAGCGTCTCCTCGCCCACCCCGCCGACCGCCAGCAGCGCCGAGCGGCGGAAGGCGCCGACCGCGCCCGGCACGGTGGGCATGCACTCGGCGAGGTCGAAGAGCCGGCGGTCCAGGTTGAAGCCCACCACGTACTCGATGTGCTGCCAACGGCCCAGCAGTCCACCGCGGTTGATCACCTTGGCGTTGCCGGAGACCGCGCCGACCGACGGGTCCGCGAACGGCTGCACGAGGTGCCGCACGGCGTCCGGCTCGAACACGGTGTCACCGTCCACCATCACCAGCAGCTCCGAACGGGCGGCCGCGATACCGGTGTTGAGGGCGGCCGGCTTCCCCGCGTTCTCCTGGCGGATCACCCGGGTGTACGGCAGGTCGAGCGCCTCGACCAGGTCGGCGGTGCCGTCGGTGGAGCCGTCGTCGACCACGATCACCTCCACCGGATGGTCGGAGGCGAGCAGCGACCGCAGTGCGGCCTCGATCCCGGCGGACTCGTTGTACGCCGGCACGATCACGCTGACCGGTTCGGTGACCGGCGCCCCCCAGCGGCGGCGGCGCAGCCGCCGGTGCCGGCGCGCGGCCACCAGGACGGCCACGGCGCGCAGCACGCTGATCGCGCCCGCCGCCCACAGCAGCCAGCCCAGGACGGTGAGCGTCCAGTCGCCGCCCCGCAGGATCCAGATGAACGCGGTCCCCTGGAGGCGGTCGGCGGTCCCGGCCGGGTGGACCGGGTCGGACAGGCCGACCGCCTCGCTGACGGTGGTGAAGCGCAGGCCGCGGGCCTTCAGCCGGGGCAGCTCGGTGGTGAGCGCCGCGACGGTCTGGGAGCGGTCACCGCCCGCGTCGTGCAGGAGCACGATCCGCCCCGGGCCCGCCGGGGCGTCGTCGAGCGTCCGCGCGATCCGCTCGGCCCCCGGCAGGCGCCAGTCCTCGCTGTCCTGGGTGGTGAGCACGGTCAGGTAGCCGGCGCGCCCGGCCTCCCGGACGGCGTCCCACGCGCGGTCGTCCAGGGCGTCCGGGCTGGAGGAGTACGGCGGCCGCAGCAGGGAGCTGGTCACCCCGGCCGCACCGGCCAGCACCAGCTGGGTCTCGCGCAGCTCCAGGGAGCGGCGCCAGTCGGGCGCGGCGCCGAGGTCGGTGTGGGTGAAGGTGTGCACGCCGATCTGGTGGCCCTCGGCCACAATCCGGCGGACCAGGTCCGGGTGGGCGGCGGCCTGGGTGCCGACCACGAAGAAGGTGGCGCGCACCCCCTCGCGGCGCAGCACGTCGAGGACCCGCGGGGTCCAGGTCGGGTCGGGGCCGTCGTCGAAGGTGAGGGCGACGGTGCCGGGCCCGGGGGCGGCGCTGCGCGGCTGCGGGCCGGCGGCGTCGATCACCGGACCGCCGTCGAGGACGGGCGCCGGCACGGTGGTCGCGCTCGTGCGGGTGGCCGTCCCGTCCGGGCGGTCGTCGAAGCTGTGCTGGGTGTACCCCTGGAGCAGCAGCGCGCCGGAGAGGGTGAGCAGCAGGGCGGTGAACAGCACCCAGTGGGTGCGCAGCGGACGCTGCCTCACCATGGCGCGCCGGCCTCTTCGGGGACGGTCGGGGGCTGGGGCTCGTCGGCGGCGGGCACTGCTCATGGGCTGCTTCCGGTGTGCGGGTGGTGGGTCGGGGCGGTCGGGGGTCAGGGCTTGACGGGTTTGTTGCCGGAGTTCCCCGGCTGGCCGGTGGGGCGGCCGCGCCCGGGCGTGGGCGTGGCACCGGGCGGCGCGGCCGGCGGTGCCGTGGCGGTGGCGACGGGAGCGGGCGAGCCGGCGGCCCCGGGGGCGCCCGGCAGGCCGGCGGCCGGTTCGGCCGGCTCGCCGGTCGGCCGCGCGCTACGGCCCCCGGTCGCCGGGCCGGGGCCGGTCTGGCGGGCGGGCGCGGCCGTGGGCGGCGCGTCGGGCGGGGCCGCGGCCTCCGGGGCCGCGGAGGGCGCCGCGGACGGGGTGGCCGCTCGGGCCGGCGCGCTCGGCGCGGCCGGCTGGGGGATCGGGAGGAACGGCGCGCTCACGGTGGGGCCGCCGAGCAGCGTGCTGGCCAACAGGACGAGGTACCCGCCGGCCGGCACCGCCAGCGCCACCCCGAGCCGGCGGATCCGGCGCTGACGGCGTCCGGAGGCGTCGACGAACACCGGCGGCGGGACGGGCGGGGACCCGGGAGCGGGCGGGGACGGGGGCTGCTCGTCCGCGGTGTCGGCGAGGACCGGCAGCTCGGCGGTGGGCGGGTCCTGCGCCTCGCCGGGCCACGGCTGGTGGTCCGCGGGACCGGCCACGGGGGCGAAGCGGTCGGTCCCGGGGCCGAAGCGGTCGGCCGGGGCGGCGAGCGGTTCGTCGGCCGAGGGGCCGTGGAAGTACCTCGGGACCAGCGGTGGCTGAGGTTGTTCCTCGGCGGTCGGCCACGGGCCGTACGACGTGACGGGCACGATGTCGAGTCCAGGGGTTGTCGGTTCACGGGGCTACCACGGCTGCGCCCGTCGATCACGGCGGACCGGACGGTGAGGTGGTCGCACCCTCTTCAGCGCCGACTCCCGGCCCGCTGTCACACCCCGGCGGCCGAGGACCGCGCACCACCGCCGGGCGGCCCCCACGGTCGGGCGGCCACGTCGTCCCCGAGGCACGTCGCAGCCGGGCACGGAGGCGACAGGAGTCGTGCGCATCGGGACGAACCCGTCCTCGTCCCCGCCCGTAGCCTCCGGAGCGATGAGGGCCCGCCGCTCTGCCGGCGCCCGCCCCGAGGACGCCGAGTACCGAGAACGAGGAGCGAGTCGATGGTGGCAGTGGTGAGGGAGGACGAGCAGGTGCGCGGGCCGGGCCCGGCGGTGTCCGGCGCGGAGACGTCGACGGGCCCGGCACCGGAGGCCCGGTCCGGGGCCGAGCCGGACCTGCACGCCATGACCCGGATCACCCTGCGGCCGATCGCCTCGCCGATGCCGCTCGGCTTCTTCACGGTGGCCATCTCCTCCGCCGTGACCAGCAGCCTGCAGCTCGGCCTGATCGACGCCGCGAACCGGCAGGCCGTGGCGCTCACGGTCTTCTCCGCCTTCGTGCTCCAACTGCTGGTCAGCATCCTGGCCTTCGGCGCCCGGGACGTCATCGCGGCGACCCTGATGGCCGGGTTCGCGGGCGCCTGGCTGGCCAACGGCCTGGTCACGGCGACGGATGCGCACGGCGGGGCGCAGGTCCTCGGCGTGATGAACCTGGCGTTCACGGTCTTCGCGGCCCTGATGGCCTCGGTGGCCAGGCCGAAGCGGGTGCTGTGGGTGCTCCTGCTGATCGCCGTGCCGCGCTACTTCGTCGCCGGCCTCCACGGCGTCTCGGGCGTGGCCGTCCTGGGCCAGGTCGCCGGCGCGCTCGGCATGCTCCTCGCGGCGGTCGCGATGTACGCGGCCTACGCCCTGATGCTGGAGGAGCTCCGGGGCCGGGAGGTCCTGTGGATCGGGCGCAACGGCCCCGTGCGGGACGCCATGCGGGCAGGCCTGGACGGCCAGCTGCAGCGGCTGGAGCGGCAGGCGGGCGTGCGCCGCACCCTGTAGCCGGAGGAGCCGGGGCGGTCCGAGGGATCGGACGGCCCCGGCTCGACCGGGTGCCGGACAAGACCGGCGACGCGGTCGACCGCCAGGTCGGCGGCCATGGCGGCGAGGGGGTCGCCGTCAGGCCCGGAGGAACTCCAGCACCGCCAGCACCCGCCGGTGGGTCTCCTCGGCCGGCGGCAGGTCCAGCTTCATCAGGATGTTGCCGATGTGCTTGCTCACCGCCGCCTCCGACACCACCAGCTCCCGGCAGATCGCCGCGTTCGACCGCCCCTCCGCCATCAGCGCCAGCACCTCCCGTTCGCGCGGGGTCAGCCGCTCCAGCGGGCTGCGGCGGCGGCGCAGCAGCTGCCGCACCACCTCCGGGTCCACCACCGTGCCCCCGGCCGCCACCGTGCCCAGGGCCACCACGAACTCCTCGATCTGCCCGATCCGGTCCTTCAGGAGGTAGCCGACGCCGGAGCCGTCCCCCGCCTCCAGCAGCCGGGCCGCGTAGGAGTGCTGCACGTACTGGCTGAGCACCAGGACGGGCAGCCCGGGGAAGCGCTCGCGCAGCGCGAGGGCGGCGCGCAGCCCCTCGTCGCGCTGGCCCGGCGGCATCCGCACGTCCGTGACCACGAGGTCCGGCCGGTGCTCAGCGACCGCCGTCCGCAGCGCCTCGGCGTCCCCGACGGCGGCCACCACCCGGTACCCGAACCGGGTCAGCAGGCCGATCAGGCCCTCGCGCAGCAGGACGCCGTCCTCGGCCAGCACCACCCGCAGGCCGTCCGTCGTCGGTCCGTCGGTCGTCACGCCGCTCCTCGGTCGATCGGGGTGCAGGGGATCTCCACCCGCACCAGGGTCGGTCCGCCGGGCGGACTGCTGACGGACAGTGTGCCGTGCACCACCGCGACCCGGTCGGCCAGCCCGGTCAGTCCGGTGCCGCGCGCCGGGTCGGCGCCGCCGTGGCCGTCGTCCGTCACCTCGATCGTCAACCGGCCCTCCGCGTACCGCCCCTCGACCGTCGCGCTCCTCGCGCCGCTGTGCTTGGCGAGGTTGGCGAGCGCCTCGGCGACGGCGAAGTAGCCGGCCGACTCGACCGGGGCCGGCAGCCGGCCGGGCAGCTCGAAGCGGGTGACGACCGGGACCGGCGAGCGGTCGGCGGCGTCCGCGCAGGCCTCCGGCAGGCCGTGGTCAGTGAGCACCTGCGGGTGGATGCCGTTGATCAACTCCCGTAGTTCGGCGAGGACTTCACCGGCATCCCGGTGGGCCTCGGCCAGCCGGGCGGCCAGTGGCCCGTCCGTCGGCGCGTCCAGCCGGGCCAGTCCGAGCGCCATGGTCAGTGCCACCAGCCGCTGCTGGGCGCCGTCGTGCAGGTCGCGCTCGATCCGGCGCCGCTCCGCCTCGAAGGCGTCCACCAACCGGGCCCGGGAGCGCACCAGTTCGCCGATCCGCTGCTCCTGCCCGCCGGGCGCCAGCACCAGCCGGACCAGCGCCGCCCGGGCGGCCGCCAGGACGGCCAGCGGGTAGGCGAGCAACGGGAGCAGCAGCAGTCCGGCCAGGCCGAGCAGGGCGGCCACCGTCGGCGAGTGCACCACGACCACCTTGAGCACGTTCACCTGCTCGCCGTCCCGCAGCAGCAGCGGCAGGGCCGCGACCAGATAGCCGGGGACGACGAGGAAGCAGCCCGCCACCACCAGGTCGATCGGCCAGAGCACGAACGCCGCCAGCAGCGCGAAGCCCAGCTCCCGCCAGGTCGCCTGCTCCCGGTAGCGCAGCCGCAACCAGGCGGCCAGGCCCGCTTCCTGCGGGACGAGGTGCGGGTCCGGCACCCGGCCGCCGTCCAGGAAGCGGACCAGCCGCCGCTCCCAGGCGGCGATCGGCACCCCGGCCAGGGCCAGCGCGGCCGCCAGCGGCAGCCCGACCAGCACCACCGCCAGGAGCCCGGCGACCAGCCCCGACAGCAGCAGCCCGAAGCAGAGCAGCAACCCGCTCAGGCCGGTGGCCAGCAGGTACCCGACCGCCCGCCAGGGGGCGTCGGAGCGCAGGAACCCGGCCCGGACCGGCGACGCCCAGCGGCTCCCGGTCCCCGCACCGCCCGCCGTCGCCCCCACCGCCGTCGTGCCCCCGTTCACCGTGCCCCCTCCGTCGCGAAAACCGTCCGGCCCACCCTAGGCACCGGACGGACGTCCAGGCGGTAGGGCCCGGCCTACCTTTCCTCCCGGCACCGGGCACGGCGCGCCCCACCTCTTCCCCGGCACCAGGCAGGCCCGGCCTGCCTCCCCCGCTCCGGGTGCCCGCCACCGGGGACCTCCCCTACGGGTAGGGCTGCCCCTACCCCGCGGAGTAGGCCCCGGGCTGCTGACCGCCCCCGCCCCCGGCCGGTTCGCTGGACGCCATGAGAACGCTGCGGATCGCCCTCTCCTCCCTGGCCACGCGCTGGCCCTCCCTGCTCGGCGCCTTCCTCGCCCTGGCGCTCGGCACCGCGATGACCGCCGTGATGCTGCTGGGCCTCGCCGCCGCACTCGACGCGCCGCCCGGCGGCGGGGAGTTGGTCTCGCTGGTCGCCGCACTCGGCACCGCGGGCGGGGTGAGCGCGTTCGTCTCGGCGTTCGTCGTCTCCTCCACCTACTCCTACGCCGTCGTCCGGCGCCGCCGCGAGCTCGGCCTGCTCCGGCTGGCCGGGGCCACCCGGGCGCAGGTCCGCCGCACGGTGCTCGCCGAGGCGCTGCTGCTGGGCGCGGCCGCCTCGGCCACCGGCTGCCTGCTCGGCCGGCTCGGCGCGCCCTCGCTCGTCCGGTGGCTGTCCGGGGTCGGCATGGCTCCGCCCGGTTTCGCGCCGAGCGGTGCGGCCTGGCCGCTGCACGCCGCGTTCTGGACCGGCCTGCTCGTCGCGCTGGGCGGGGTCGCGGTGGCCGCCCGCCGCGCGGGCCGGGTCGGCCCGCTGGACGCCCTGCGCGCGGCCGACCTCGACTCCGGGGTGCTGACCCGCGGCCGGCTGCTGCTCGGCCTCGGCCTGTTCCTCACCGCCGCCGCGCTGGCCGGCACCGCGCTCGCCACCGACCCGGCCGACCTGCTGCACCGCAAGACGTACACCACCCAGCCGATGTGGCTGATCTGCGCGGCCGGCCTGCTCTCCCCGCTCCTGGCGCCGCCCCTGGTCCGGGCGCTCGGCCTGCTGCTGCCCACCCGGCTCACCGGCTACCCGGGCCGGCTGGTGCCCGCCAACGCCGCCGCCGCGCTGCGCCGGACGGGCGCGGTGGCCGCGCCGGTGCTGGTGGCGGTGGCGCTGACCGGCTCGCTGGCCGGCGCGCTGGACACGGTGGGCGCCGCCCGGGCCGCCGAGGCCGGGGCCCGGACCGCCGCCGACCTGGTCGTCCGCCCCGCCGGGCCGGCGGCGCCGTTGGTCGCCGCCCTGCGGACCGTCCCCGGGGTGACCGCCGTCTCGGCGACCGCGCCCACGCCGCTGGCCCTCGTCGAGCCGGACGGCGTCACCGTCCGCTCCGAGGCCCGCGCCGCCGACCCGGCCGGGTTGGCCGCCCTCGCCCGCCTCCCCCTGCTGGCCGGCTCCCCGGCCGACCTCGACGACGACTCCCTGGTCCTGCCCGCCGAGTGGGGCCGTACGGTCGGCGAGCCGGTCCCGGTGGTCCGGGCCGACGGCAGCCGGACCGTCCTGCGGGTCGCCGCCGTACTGCGCGACGGCCTCGGCGACAACGGGCTGTACGTGACCGCCGCCAACGCCCCCGGCGCCCGGGTGGACCGCATCGAGGCGCGGCTCGCCCCCGGCACCGACGGCGCGGCCGCCCTCGACCGCGCCCGCGCCGCCCTGCGCCCGTACGGTGCGGCGGTGCTCGACCGGGCCGAGGGGCTCGCCCCCTCCCCCGCGGCCGGCCGGATCGCCTGGCTCCGGACCGTCCTGGTGCTCGGCCTGGCGCTCCTCTACACCGCGATCGCGCTCGCCAACACGCTGCTCACCACCACCGGGGACCGCCGCCGCGAACTCGCCCTGCTCCGGCTGGCCGGCGCCACCCGGGGCCAGGTGGTGCGCCTGGTGACCGCCGAGGCGGTGCTGGTGGCGGGGGTCGGCGTGCTGCTCGGGTGCGCCGTGGCCGCCGCCCAACTCGGCGCCATGCACGCCGCGTTGGGCGTCCTCGGCGCGCCCGGGCCGTGGACGCTGCCGTGGCGCCCGGTGGGGCTGGTGGCGGCCGGTGCGCTGGCCCTGGCGGCCCTGTGCGCCGCCCCGGCGGCCGCCTGGATGCTCCGCCACCGCCCGGTCACGGCCGCCGCCCACTGAGCGGCCCCGCGCGGACCCGCCCGGCACCTCAGCCACCGGTGCCTCAGCTCACCGGCACCGTCGCCGACGGCGCCGCGCCGGCCCCCGTGCCGTCGGCCGCCCGCCCCAGCGCCGCCAGCCGCCGCAGGCTGGCCCGGCGCTGGAGCGCGCCGAGGCCGACGGTCGCCGCGCCGAGCCCCAGCCAGCCGACCGGCCCGGCGGCCATCACCACCCCGGTCAGCAGCAGCGGCCCCACCGACTTCTGCACCGACTGGGACATCCCGGCGACCCCCAGGTACGAGGCCCGGGCGCCGGGCGGGGCCAGCACGACCGCCAGCTCCCAGGAGCTCACCGAGCGCAGCAGCTCCGCCAGGGTGACCAGCATCGCCGCGGCCAGCAGCGCGACCGACGCCGCCACCGGCCCGGCGCCGGTGGCGAGCGCGATCAGCACGCAGCCCGCCAGCACCGTCACCCCGTACCAGCGCACCGCCGCGGCCGCCCCGAGCGCTCCCTCCGCCCGGGCCGAGACCCGCAGTTGCAGCACCACCACCAGCACCGTGTTGAGCACCAGGAAGACCGGGACGACGGCGTGCGGCGCGCCGGTGTGGTGGACCAGCCAGAGCGGCAGGCCGACGTTGAGGATCGAGTCGTCCAGGTTCAGCGGCATGTCCAGCAGGACGAACCGCAGGTAGCCGCGGTCGCGCCAGGGGCTCGGCATGGCGGACGGCGCCCCGGCGGGCTCGTCGCCCGCCTTCGCGGCGACCAGGCCGCGCCCGGACGGCTCCCGGGTGCGCCAGACCAGCACGGCGGCCAGCACGTAGGACAGCGCGTTGGCCAGGATCAGCACCCGGTAGGCGCCCGTGGTCCCCACCGCCAGCCCGATCGCCGCGATGCCCGCGCCCAGCGCGTACCCGGCGTTGGCCACGCTGCGGAACAGCGCCTGGTAGGTGGCCCGCCGCTCGCCCGCCACCCGGGTCGCGAACAGCATCTCCAGCGTCTTGGCGGCCCGCTCGGCCAGGCAGATCAGGGCCACCACGGGCAGCAGCGCGGCGAAGTCGTCGACCACCAGCAGCAGCCCCATCGCGCCCAGCCGCAGCAGGTGGCAGCCGATCAGCAGCCACCGCACCGGCACCCGCTCGGCCGCCCGCCCGGCCAGCGGGGATCCGGCGATCCCCGCCACCGCGCCCACCCCGAGCAGCAGCCCGAGCTGTCGCGCGTCCATCCCGCAGACGTAGGTGAAGTAGAGCACCGAGGCGGCCGCCCACACCCCCGTTCCAGTCCGGTCGACGCACTGCGCCAGCAGCATGATCCGCGCGTCCCGACCGCCGGGCGGCCGCCTCAGCTGCGCTATCAGTCCGTTCCCCCGCATGGCAGGCCCCCGTCCGTGGTGTGGGTCGCGGTGTGTCCCGTGAATCGTCGGGCCGCACGACCGGCATCAATCTCGACATCAAGATACTTCACATCAAGAGACTGACGGAACCCCCGAAAACGCCGGTACCGCGACGCCGGACGGGGAATCCCCCGCCCGAACCGCCTCGACGCGCGGCGGCCGGTGCGCCACACTCTCCCCAGCAGCACCCGCGCTCCCAACGCACCGGCACGACGAAACGACCACCGCACTACGGAGAGCCGATCGGTGACCACTCGCCAACTGCTGGAGCTCGCCTTCTCGTCCGGACGGACCGGTTCCGGACCGGCCACCTGGGGCCAACGGGCCATCTGGGACGCCGTACGACAACTGCCGCCGGCCGACGCGCCGCGCTACAACATCGCCACCGCGGCGCCGCTGGACCCGGGGCTTCCGCTGCCCGTCCTGCTCGCCGCCCTGGAGCGACTGCTGCACCTGCACGACTCGCTGCACACCCGGCTGCTCCCGGACGAGGCCGGCGGCCTGCGCCAGGTCGTCGACGGCGAAGGCACCCTGGGCGTCCACCTGCGACCCGCCGGGGAGCACCAGGACCCGGCCGAAATCGGCGCCCGACTCCACCGGGAGCTGGCCGCGCAGGCCTTCGACACCGCCACCCAGTGGCCGATCCGGATCGGCGCGGTGACGGCGGACGGGCTGGTCCGGCACATCAGCCTGGTGCTCTCGCACACCGCGGTGGACGGCTCCGGGATGAGCCGGCTGGTCGCCGACCTGTCCGCGCTCTGCCTCGGCAGTTCCCCCGAGGAGCTGGCCCAGCTGCGCGAACCCGCCCAACAGCCTTTGGAAGAAGCCGAGTTCCAGACTTCCGAGCGGGGCCTGCGGCGCGACGCGGGCGCCCGCGCCCAGTTCACGCGCAAGCTCCGGCTGGGCCCGGCCCGGCTCTTCCCGCCGGCCGCCGAGCAGCCCGCCCGGTTCCCCAACGCGGTGCTCCGCTCCCCCGCGCTGCCCCGGGCCGCCGAGCGGGTGGCGGCCCGGCACCGGGTCAGCACCGGCTCGGTACTGCTCGCCGCGACGGCCGCGATGACCGCCCGGCTCGCCGGCACCTCCGAGGCCGTACTGAACGTCGTGGTCAACAACCGCTTCCTGCCCGGACTGGCCCACGCGGTGAGCGTGGTCGCGGGCGACGGGCTGTTCCACCTCCCGGACGCCACGGGCGACTTCGGGGAGGTGGTGCGGCGCACCCACGCCGCCGCGATCGGCACCTACCGCCACGCGTACTACGACAAGCTGGCGCTGGCCGCCGAGACCGACCGGCTCACCGCCGAGGGGGTCCGACTGGCCGACCGCTCCTGCGTGTTCAACGACACCAGGGAACTGCTCCCGGCCACCGCCGACCCCGGCGGCGACCGGACCACCCTCACCTGGCCGGTGGAGTTCGAGCCCCGCCCGGGCCTGACGTACGCCCTGGACGCCCTGCAGTCCGCCGAGGCGCTGAGCCTGGCCATGACGGCGGACCCGTCCGTGCTGCCGCGCCCGGCGATGGAGCGGTTCCTGTACGGCATCGAGGAGTTGATCCTCACCGAGGCCGCAACGGACGCCCGAACGGACACCGCCGCGACGGAACCCGCGACCGGCCCCGCGACCGCCGATCACGCTTGAACCTGACACCGGTGTCAGGTTCTACCGTACCGGCATGACCACGACCACCACCTCCTCCCTGCTCACCCCGTACCGCCTCGGCCGGCTCGACCTGCCGAACCGCGTCGTCATGGCCCCGATGACGCGGTACCGGGCCGCCGAGGACGGCACGCCGCTGCCCGTCGTCGCCGAGCACTACGCCCAGCGCGCCGGCGCCGGCCTGATCGTCACCGAGGGCATCTGGCCCAGCCGGCAGGGCCAGTCCGGCTGGCGCCTGCCCGGCCTGGAGACGCCCGCGCACGCGGCCGGCTGGCGCGCGGTGACCGAGGCCGTGCACGCCGCCGGCGGGCGGATCGCCGCCCAGCTGATGCACGGCGGGCGCCAGGGCCACCCGCTCAACCGGCTGCTCGGCGACGTCCCGGCCGGCCCCTCCGCCGTGCCCGCCCCGGGCCCGGTGCACGTCAAGGACGGCGGCAAGGCCGAGGCCGTCACCCCGCGCGCGATGACCCGCGAGGAGATCCACCGGACGATCGCCGACCACGTGGACTCCGCCCGCCTGGCCCTCGCGGCCGGCTTCGACGCCGTCGAACTGCACGGCGCCAACTCCTACCTGATCCACCAGTTCCTGGCCGACAACACCAACCTGCGCACCGACGAGTACGGCCCCCGCACCCTCGCCGACCGGCTGCGCTTCCCGATCGAGCTGGTGACTGCCGTCGCCGAGGCCGTCGGCCCCGACCGCCTCGGCCTGCGGCTCTCCCCCGGCAACCCGCAGTTCGGCATGTACGAGGCCGACCCCGCACCGGTCTACCGCGCGCTGCTCGCCGAACTGGACGGCCTCGGCCTGGCCTACCTCCACCTCACCGACAACGACGACTACCCGGCCCTGGCCGACCTGCGCCCGCGCTGGTCCGGTCCGCTGATCGGCAACGTCGGCGAGAACCGTGCCGCCACCGACCGCGAGCGCGGCGAGGCGGTGCTGGCCGCCGGCCTGGCCGACCTGGTCTCCTACGGCCGCGCCTTCATCGCCAACCCCGACCTGCCGGAGCGGTTCGCCGCCGACGCCCCGCTCGCCCCCGTCGACCCCACCCACCTCTACGGCCAGGAGGCCACCGGCTACACCGACTACCCGCGGTTCCGGCCGGCCGACCGCCCCTGATCCCGCCAGGGCGACCCCGTCCTGACCGGATGTCAGTACCACCCGCTATGGTCGGCCCCGAACGATCCCAGTACGAACAGCACCACCGTCACCAGGGGGCACCACCATGACCGCACCGGGCACCGGCCCGCTCACCACCGCCGACCTCGTCGAGGGCTGGCGCCGGGCGGGCGTCCGCGAGGGCATGGCGCTGATCGTGCACTCCTCGCTCTCCAGCCTCGGCCGGGTCGAGGGCGGCGCGGCGGCCGTGGTGGCCAGTCTGCGCGAGGCGGTCGGGCCCGGCGGCACCGTCGCCGCGCCCACCTTCACCACCGACACGGTCCGCGACCCGGCCCCCCGGCACACCGGACCGCCCGGCCCCGAGCTCGCCGAACTCCGGGCCGGCGTCCCGCTGTTCCACCCCGGGCTGCCCTCCGCCACCGGCGCGGTGGCGGAGGCGCTGCGCGCCCTGCCGGAGAGCCTCCGCAGCACCCACCCGCAGGTCTCGGTCGCCGCCGTCGGCGCGCACGCCAGGGAGGTCACCGCCCGGCGCTCACTCGGCTTCGCCGTCGGCCGGGAGTCGCCGTTCGGCGCGCTGCACGACCTCGGCGGGCACGTGCTGCTGGTCGGCGTCGGCCACGACCGCAACACCTTCCTGCACTACGCCGAGACCTTCGCCCCCAACCGCCGGCTCAAGCTCCGCCGCTTCCCGATGGCGATCCAGGGCGAGCGGGTCTGGATCGAGGCGCCGGACGTGGCGGACGACAACGGCACCCACTTCCCGGTGGTGGGGCGGGAGTTCGAGGAGTGGGCGGGCATCCGGGAGGTCCTGGTCGGCAGCGCGCCCTGCCGGCTGCTCCCGGTCCGCGACCTCATACCCTTCGCCGTCCGCCGCCTCACCGAACTGCTGGCGGCGGACGGCCCGGGAGCGGCGTAGGTCCGGGCCCGCGGTCCCCGCCGTACGCGCGGAACCGCCGGCCCGTTCCCCCGTACCGTCAGTGACGGGCTTCGTGCGCCGAGGCGGCCTCCTGGATCTTCTTCCAGGACTTCGGCTCGGCGGGCAGCCGCCCCGCGTCCGCGTCGCCGCCCGGTGCCACCGAGGCCACGGCCGCCGCCCCCGGCGGCACCGGCCCGACGGCCGGCTTGCCCGGGGTGAACAGCCAGGTGTTCAGCACGTCGCCGAGCTTCTTCCCGGAGACCTTCTCCGCGTACGCCTGGAACTCCGGAATGGTGGCGTTGCCGTAGCGGCGCTCGGTCGGCCAGCCCTTCAGGATCCGGAAGAAACTCTCGTCCCCGACGGCGTTGCGCAGCGCCTGGACGGCCACCGCGCCGCGGTAGTACACCGCGGCGGAGAACTGGTTGTCCTCACCCGGGTCGCCCGGCTTCACGCTCCAGAACGGGTCGTCGGCCGGACGCGAGGCGTAGACGTAGTCGGCCAGTTCCTGCGCGGTGCCCTCGTTCTCGTGCTCGGACCAGAGGAACTGGGCGTACTGGGCGAAGCCCTCGTTCAGCCAGATGTCGCTCCAGCGGGAGAGCGAGACGCTGTCGCCGTACCACTGGTGGGCCAGCTCGTGCACGACCACCTGGGTGTTGGAGCCGCGGGTGAACATCCCGGGGCCGTAGAAGATCCGGGTCTGGGTCTCCAGCGCGCCACTGGCCTGGACGTTGGGGACGTATCCGCCGACGGAGCTGAACGGGTACTCCCCGAAGTAGCCGCTCAGCCAGTCGACCAGCTCACCGGTGCGCTCGACGCTCGCCCGCGCCGCGTCGGCGTTCTCCCCCAGGTCCTTGCTGTACGCGTTGTAGACCGGCAGCCCGCCCGCCGTGGTGTCCGTGGTGATGTCGAACCTGCCGATCGCCAGCGTCGCCAGGTACGTCGCCTGCGGCTTGTTCTCACGCCAGCTGTAGCGGGTCCAGCCCGCCTGCGAGCTGGTTCCGGTCAGCACCCCGTTGCTGATCACCTGGCTGCCGTCCGGCACCAGCACCGAGACGTCGAAGGTCGCCTTGTCACTCGGGTGGTCGTTGCCCGGGAACCACCACCCGGCCGACACGGGCTCGCCGGCCACCACCGCACCGTCCGGCGTACGGCGCCAGGCGGTGTAGCCGCCGTACTTCTTCACCGTGGACGGCACGTCCTGGTAGCGCACCACCACGGTGGCCTGGGACCCCTTGGCCAGCGGCCGGGACGGGGTGACCTCCAGCTCCTGGTCGCCGCTGGTGGCGAAGGCCGCGAGCCGCCCGTTGACCCGGACCTCCGAGACGTTCAGCGCGAAGTCGAGGTTGAACCGGGACAGGTCCTCGGTGGCCGTGGCGAGGATGGTCGTGGTGCCCTCCAACCGGTCGGTGGCGGGCTGGTACTTCAGTCGGATGTCGTAGTGCGAGACGCGGTAGCCGCCGTTGCCGAGAGTCGGGTAGTACGGGTCACCGACGCCGTCCGCGCCGGGTCGGAAGCCGGAAGCCGAGGCGGGGACGGCCAGGAACAGGCTCAGGGCGCTGGCAGCAGAGACGATCAGCCTCTTGCGCACGTGGTCCTCCAGGATTCATCGGATCGACGGGATCGACCGATCCCTGTCCTGAGAACCCCGCCCCCATTCCCCTCCGGTGAGATGTTCATGAAAAGAAACGCGCCGACATGACGGCTCCGCAGCGGTGCCGCGAAGCCGTCATGACCCGTGCGCGAAGCCGGTGGCGCCTACGGCATGACGCTCGATCAGCTGTGCGCCTCGTGCGCCGAGTTGGTGTCCTGGATCTTCTTCCAGGACTTCGGCTCGGCGGGCAGCTGCCCCGCGTCCGCACCGGCGCCCGGTGCCAGCGAGGCCACGGCCGCCGTCCCCGGGGGCACCGGCCCGACGGCCGGCTTGCTCGGGGTGAACAGCCAGGTGTTCAGCACGTCGCCGAGCTTCTTCCCGGAGACCTTCTCCGCGTACGCCTGGAACTCCGGGATGGTGGCGTTGCCGTAGCGGCGCTCGGTCGGCCAGCCCTTGAGGATCTGGAAGAACTTCTCGTCCCCGACGGCGTTGCGCAGCGCCTGGACGGCCACCGCGCCGCGCTCGTAGACGGCGCTGGAGAACTGGTTGTCCGGGCCCGGGTCACCCGGCTTGATGGTCCAGAACGGGTCGTCGGCCGGATGCGAGGCGTAGACGTAGTCCGCCAACTCCTGCGCGGTGCCCTCGTTCTCGTGCTCGGACCAGAGGAACTGCGCGTACCGGGCGAAGCCCTCGTTCAGCCAGATGTCGCTCCAGCGCGACAGCGAGACGCTGTCGCCGTACCACTGGTGGGCCAGCTCGTGCACGACCACCGAGGTGTTGGAGCCCTTGGCGAACTGCCGGGGGCTGTAGAAGATCCGGGTCTGGGTCTCCAGGGCGTAGCCGGTCGGGACGTTGGGGACGTAGCCGCCGACCGAGCTGAACGGGTACTCGCCGAGGTAGCCGCTCAGCCAGTCGACCAGCTCGCCGGTGCGCTCGACGCTCGCCCGCGCCGCGTCGGCGTTGTCGCCGAGGTCCTTGCTGTACGCGTTGTAGACCGGCAGCCCGCTCGCCGTGGTGTCCCGGGTGATGTCGAACTTGCCGATCGCCAGCGTCGCCAGGTACGTCGCCTGCGGCTTGTTCTCGCGCCAGCTGTAGCGGGTCCAGCCGGCCTGGGACGACGTACCGGCCAGCACGCCGTTGCTGATCACCTGGTTGCCGTCCGGCACCAGCACCGAGACGTCGTAGGTGGCCTTGTCGCTCGGGTGGTCGTTGCTCGGGAACCACCACCAGGCCGCCTCGGGCTCGTTGGCCGCCACCGCGCCGTCCGGGGTGCGGTGCCAGCTGGTGAAGCCGTACTTCTTCACCGTGGAGGGCACGCCCTTGTACCGCACCACCACGGTGGCCTGGGAGCCCTTGGCCAGCGGCCGGGCCGGGGTGATCTCCAGCTCCTGGTCGCCGCTGGTGGCGAAGGCCGCGAGCCGCCCGTTGACCCGGACCTCCGAGACGTTCAGCGCGAAGTCGAGGTTGAACCGGGACAGGTCCTGGGTCGCCGTGGCCAGGATGGTGGCGGTGCCCTCCAGTTCGTCGGTGGCGGGCTGGTACTTCAGCCGGATGTCGTAGTGCGAGACGTCGTAACCGCCGTTGCCGTATGTCGGGTAGTACGAGTCGCCGACCCCGGCCGTGCCGGCCCGGAAGTCGGAAGCCGAGGCGGGGACGGCCAGGAACAGGCTCAGGGCACTGGCAGCAGAGACGATCAGCCTCTTGCGCACGTGGTCCTCCAGGGATCACCGGAACGATTGGGTCGGATCGATCCTTGTCCCGGAAGCCCCGCCTCCACTCCCCTCCGGTGAGATGTTCATGAAAAGAAACGCGCCGACATGACGGCTTCGCAGTGGCGCCGCGAAGCCGTCACATCTCCTCACCCGCCCCTCCCGTCACTCACGTCCCGAGCGCCACCGGCGCCCGCACCAGCGAGCCGTACTCCGTCCACGAGCCGTCGTAGTTCTTCACGTGCGGGTACCCGAGCAGCTCGGTGAGCGCGAACCAGGTGTGCGCGGACCGCTCGCCGATCCGGCAGTACGCGATCACCTCGCGCTCCGACTCCACGCCCCGGCCCCCGTAGAGCGCCCGCAGCTCCTCCGCCGAGCGGAACGTCCCGTCGTCGTTGGCCGCCTGCGACCAGGGGATGTTGACCGCGCCCGGGATGTGCCCGGGCACCTGCGCCTGCTCCTGCGGCAGGTGCGGGGGCGCGATCAGCTCGCCCCGGAACTCGGCCGGCGAGCGGACGTCCACCAGCACCGAGTCCGCCCCGGGCTTGGCGAACACCTCGGCCTTGGCCAGGACCTCGTCCCGCAGCGCCCGCAGCTCCGGCCGTTCGGGCCCGCTGAGCCGGTAGCCGGTGTGCTGGTAGTCCATCACCTCGGGGGTCAGCTCCCGGCCCTCCAGCTCCCACTTCTTGCGCCCGCCGTCCAGCAGCCGCACCGGGCCGAAGCCGCGCAGCCGCAACAGCCAGTAGGCGTAGGCGGCGAACCAGTTGTTGTTGCCGCCGTAGAGCACCACGGTGGTGTCGTCCTCGACCCCGGCCGCCCGCAGCAGGTGCTGGACGCCGTCGCGGTCGACGTAGTCCCGGCCGACCCGGCTGTGCAGATCGGTGGTCCAGTTCCAGCCCACCGCGCCGGGGATGTGGTCCCGGTCGTAGGCCTGTGTGTCCTCGTCCACCTCGACGACCCTGATCGTCCCGTCGTCCAGGTGGTGGGCCAGCCAGTCGGTGCGGACCAACGTCTCGGGGTGCGCGTAGCCGTTGCCGGTCATCCCAGGCCCTCCTTCGCTCTGCCCAGGCCGCGGAGCCCGACCACGGGCACAGCGGGCCGTACGACGACAGCGGGGCACAGGGGCACGGCGGGGCGCCGGCGACCGGGCCGGACAGTTCGAACCTACGCCGCCCGTCCGGCCCGGGCCACCCCGGGGAGGGCCGGGCCGGTCAGCCGTTCGCCGCCCCGTCGAGCCGCGCCACGTAGTACAGGTTCAGCACGTCCCCCTCGACCCGCTTCGCCTCGACCGACTGGAACCCGGCCGTCGCCAGCATCCGCCGCGCCGTCTGCTCGCCCCAGACCGTCCCGAGCCCCTCGCCGCCCTCACCGAGCGAGACCGTCATGCAGTAGAAGGTCGAGAAGGTGTAGAGCGCGGGCGCCAGCGGGTGGCCGATGTTCTCCGCCAGCTCGCTGCTGGCGGCGATGTCGCCCATCAGGAAGACGCCGTCGGGCCGCAGCGCGCCCGCGATCGCGGCCAGCGTGCGGGTCGGACGGGCCAGGTCGTGGATCACGTCGAAGGCGGTGACCAGGTCGTACTCCCCGGTCAGCGTGGCCGAGTCGGCGACCTCGAACCGGGCGTTGCGCAGGCCCAGTTCGGCCGCCGACGCGCGGGCCGCGGCGATCCCCTCCTCGGAGATGTCGATGCCGGTGAAGCGGCTCTCCGGGAACGCCCGGGCGAGCACCGTGACGGCGTGGCCCTGCCCGGTGCCGATGTCCACCGCGTCGATCCCGGCCCGCAGCCGCTCGGTCAGCCCGTCCACCAGCGGCACGATCGCGTCCACCAGCGCCAGGTCGTACACCCGGGCGGTCTCCTCGGCCTGGAGCCGCTGGAACCGCGGGTACGCCGAGTAGGGCATCCCGCCGCCGGTGCGGAAGTGCCCGAGCAGCTCCTGCTCGACCTCGCCCATCATCGCGAGGAAGGGCATCATCCCGGCGAGGTTGTCCGGCCCGGCGGCCCTGGTCAGTGACGCCGCGTGCTCGGGCGGCAGCACGTAGGTGCGCTCCGCCGGGTCGTACTCCACGAACCCGGCGACGACCATGCAGCCCAGCCACTCGCGCACGTAGCGCTCGTCGAGCCCGGCGGCCCGGGCGATCTCCTCACCGGTCGAGGGGGCGAGCCCGGCCATCAGGTCGAACAGCCCGGTCTGGTGGCCGATGCTGGTCATCAGCCCCAGGCAGGCGTCGTTGAGGACCTCCAGCACGCGCCCGCCGAATTCCTCCTGCTTCACCGCGTCCAGTTCCCGTACGGACATGGCTTCCTCCTCCGCGGCCGGGACGGCGCCCCCTCCCCAGTCACGCTACGCCACTCACCCGAACGGCCCCACAGGAAGTGCGGCGGGGCCGGTTCCGGTCGGTCCGCCGGCTCCCGGACCGACCGGAACCGCGGTGACCGCGCGCTCAGGAGAAGACGACGGAGCGCAGCTTCAGCCGGTCGCCGAGCTTCTTGCCGGGGCTCATCACGTAGAACACGTCACCCGCGCAGCCGAAGTCCAGGAAGACCGTGGCCGTGGAGCGGGTGAGGTTCTCCGGCGCGAAGCCCGGGGCCTCCTCGGTCGTCCACGGCAGGTCGACGCACTCGCGGCTCTCCGGGTCCGCCAGGCCGGTGCGGACCCCGGGGCCGACCTTGTAGAGGAAGTCGCCCTCCGCGGCGTTGGCCGAGAACGGAACGGCGAGGACGAGGGCGATGGCGCTGGCGGCGGCGAGCACGGCGTTGCGGAGACGCATGGGTGAGGGCCTTTCAGGTGGTACGCGGCGGTACCCGGTCTATTGATGCGATATCACCCTAGAGGCCCAAAATCCGCAGAAACGGTTCTTCCAACCCACCCGTTCGAGTGGTTTAAGGGTCGAAACCGCTACCCGTACGAAAACCCGCTCAGTTCGGCGGGGCCGTGAAGCAGTACCCCGAGTCGACCAGCACCGGCAGGTACGTCTTCAACGCCGCCACCGTCTGCGACCGGTCCCCGCCGCCGTCGTGGTTGAGCACGATCGACCCGGGCCGGACGCCCTTGAGGATCCGGTCGATGATCGCCGGGGTCCCGGGCCGGGCCCAGTCCCGGGGGTCCACCGACCAGGCCATGTTCCGCATCCCGAGGTCGGCGGCCACCCGGAGCGAGGCCGTGGACCAGTCCCCGCCCGGCGCCCGGAACCAGGTCGGCTGCCGGCCGGTCGCCCGGTGCAGCAGGTCGGAGGTGCGTTCCAGCTCGTCCCGCACCTTGGCCTCGGACAGGTGCCGCAGGTCGGGATGGGTCCAGGTGTGGTTGGCGATGTGGTGGCCGCGGTCCGCGATCTCCCGGACCAGCGCGGGGTGCTCGGCCGCGTTCTCGCCGATCAGGAAGAACGTCGCCCTGATCCCGTACTGCTCGAACAGCGCCAGCACGGTCGGCGTGTGCCGCGGGTCCGGGCCGTCGTCGATGGTGAGCGCCACCACCTTCCGCTCCGGATCCAGGTCGTACACCGGTTTGCTCTCCGCCTCGGTGAGCGCCCGGCGCACCGGCACCGCACTCGGCACGGCGGCGGACGGGGCCGCCGCGGACGGCGTACCCGCCGGGGCCGCCGACGCCGCGGCCGGTACGGCACCCGGCCCGGCCGGCACCCCCTCCGGCCCCACCGGAACGGCGGGGACGACCGCCTCGTCCACCCCCGCCGCCGCACCGCCCTCCCCGTCGCTCCAGGTGCTCCGACATCCGGCGGCCGCGCCCAGGAGGGACATTCCAGCCGCAACCAGCAACAATCTACGCGAAGTAATCTGACGATCTGACAGCATTCTGAATGCATCCCCCGGCCGCCACCGCCCTTCCCGATCACCACTCCGACGGCCTACGGTCCCGCCCTCCCCCGCCCCTTCACAGCCCTTCCCCGACCGGACGCTCCGCCTCCCCGGGAGCCGCTACGCTGTGCCTTCCCCAGTGTGATGATCTGCCATCAGAGGACGTGGCCATGACGACAAGTCAGGACTTCCCCCACCAGGGCCCGCGGGACGACGACGCCGAGCTCAGCCAGTGGGAACGTTTCGGCGTCGACACCACCACCCCGCACTCCGCGCGCGTGTACGACTACTGGCTGGGCGGTAAGACCAACTTCCCGCCGGACCGCGCCATGGGGCAGGCCATCGAGCAGGCCGTACCGAGCGTCAAGGCGATGGCCAAGGCCAACCGGGCCTTCCAGGGCCGGGCCGTCCGCTACCTGGCCCGGGAGCACGGCATCCGCCAGTTCCTCGACCTCGGCACCGGCATCCCGACCTCGCCGAACACCCACGAGATCGCCGAGGCGGTCAGCCCGGGGACCAGGGTGGTCTACGTCGACAACGACCCGATCGTGCTCGCCCACGCCCGCGCGCTGATGGTCTCCACCCCGGCCAGCCGCACCACCTACATCCACGCCGACCTGCGCGAGCCCGCGGAGCTGTTCGCCGACCCGGCGCTCACCGCCACCCTCGACCTCACCCAGCCCGTCGGCCTGCTGATGATCGCCGTGCTGATGCTGATCGCCGACGAGGACGACCCGTGGGGCCGGGTCGCCGCGCTGCGCGACGCCCTGCCGGCCGGCAGCTGCATCGCGCTGACCACCCCCACCCCGGACTTCGACCCGGAGGCCGTCGGCAAGGTCGCCGAGGCCGCCCGGGCCGGCGGGATGACCCTGGTCCCGCGCGGCTACGACGACGTGGTGCGCTTCTTCGACGGCTGGGAGCTGGTCGAGCCGGGCGTCGCCCCGGTACTGGCCTGGCGCCCGGACGGCGAGCCCCCGGCCGACCCGAAGGCCGCGTACTACTGGGGCGGCGTCGCGATCAAGCGCTGACCCGGTCGAACACCGGGTGGGGCGCGGGCCGTCCCACCCGGCTCACTTCAGCAGCCGCGACAACCGCCGGTCCGCCAACGGCTTGCCCCCGGTCTGACAGGTCGGGCAGTACTGGAGCGAGGAGTCCGCGAAGGACACCTCCCGGATGGTGTCGCCGCACACCGGACAGGGCTCACCGGTCCGGCCGTGCACCCGCAGCCCGAGCTTCTTCTCCGCCTTCAGCTCCCCCGCCGCCAACCCGTGCGAACGCTCCACCGCCTCGCGCAACGTGCCACCGAGCGCCTCGTACAACCGGGCCACCTCGTCCTCGGTCAGGCTCGCGGCCTGCTTGTACGGCGACATCCGGGCCGCGTGCAGCACCTCGTCCGAATAGGCGTTGCCCACCCCCGCCAACACGCTCTGGTCCCGCAGCACCCCCTTGAGCCGCCGCCGGTCACCCCGCAGCAACGCGGCGAAGTCCGCCAGCGCGAAGGCCGGGTCCAACGGATCCGGACCGAGCCGCGCCACCCCCGGCACCTCCCCCGGATCCCGCACCACATAGACCGCCAGCCCCTTCTTCGACCCCGCCTCGGTCAGGTCGAACCCCTCCCCGGCCTCACCCTCCAACCGCACCCGCAACGCCAGCGGATTGCGCGGCCCCGGCCGCGGCGGCTCGACGGGCAGGCCCTCCTTCCACCGCAACCAGCCCGCGCGGGCCAGGTGGACCACCAGGTGCAGCCCCTCCACCTCGATGTCCAGGAACTTGCCACGCCTGGTCACCGCCCCGACCGTCCGCCCCTCCAACTCCCCCACCGGCGGGTCGTACGTCTTCAACGCACTGATCGCCACCGGCAGCACCCGGGCGATCACCCGCCCGGTCAACCGCTCGGACAGAAAGGCACTCAGCGCCTCGACCTCAGGCAACTCCGGCATGCGCCCAGTCTCCCCCGCCCCACCCCCACCCGCGCGCCCACACAAGACCCACCAGCCCCCCACGCCCCCACCCACCCCAGCAGCAGGCACCCCCCACCCCCAGCAGGCGTCCCACCAGCAGGACATCCCCCACCCACCCCAGCAGCAGGCACCCCCGCCCACGCACCCCTCCCCCACCCCAGCGAGAGGGACGCGCTGCGGAAGGGGGCGGCGCAGGGGGTGGGTGCGGAGAGGGGCGTGACGGGTGATTTTCAGACTGCCAACGCTCCCCAGCCCGCAGGCACAGGACCGGCAGTCTGAAAATCATCCAGCCCCCGCAGCACCCACCCCCGGAGCCGCCCCCGGCCCCCCACCCTCCCGAAAGCCCACCCACCCCCGAAGACCCCCCATTGCCCCCCCACCCCCCAAGGCGCACGCTGGACCCAAGGGAGGTCCCCACCCCATGAGCACCCTCGAGGAACAGATCGACATCGCCGCCCCCGTCCTCGCCGCCTGGGAGCAACTGCACCGGGTGCACGAGTACCCCCGTTTCGTCGACGGCGTCCGCAGCGCCCACCCGCACGGCCGGAACCTCGCCCACCTCGGGGTGGAGGTCGCCGGCGCCGAGCGCGCGGTCGACGCCGAGATCACCGACCGCGGTCGCGGCCGGGTGATGGCCTGGCGGACCCTGGACTCGCTCCGGCTGCGCGGCGCCTTCGCGCTGCGGCCGCTGGACGCCCGGCACACCCGGGTGCAGATCCGGGTGGAGTACGACCCGGAGGCGGTGCACCGGGAGTTCGGCGGGCCGCGCGGTTTCGCCCAGGCCGGGGCGATCGAGCGGGCGGTGCGCGAGGACCTGGAGCACTTCCGGGAGCTGGTCGAGGCCCGGGTGAACGCCGCCGACGACAAACCCGTAAGCGCCGGATAAGCCCAGCTCAGTGCGGGTGGTGAGGCTCTTCACAGCACGCCGCCCGACAGAACGTTCCAGTTTCAACCTGTGGCAGACTCGGGTCCCATGGACATCGGCCCGGTCACCAGGACGCTCCGCGCGGCGGTCTTCGCCGCGCTGGTCGTGCTGCTCGCCGGGCTGGGCCAGGTGCTGGTCACCGGCCGCGCGCTGCCGGTCGGTCCGATGCTGCCGGCCGGGGCCGCCGTGTTCGCGGTGGCCTTCGCGCTGGCGGGCCGCGAGCGCGGCTATCCGGCGGTCGCGGCGGTGTTCCTCCCGCTGGAGCTGGGCGCCGGCGCGCTGTTCGACCTGGCCCAGAGCAGCTGTCCCTCCCTGCCGCCCGGTGCCGGGCACGGCCTGCAGCCGCTGCTGTGCGGCGGCGGCTCGCTCGGCGGCTTCCTGCTCGGCCACGGCGTCTCGGCGCGGACCGGGGTGCTGCTGCTCCTGCTGCTGCACACGGTGATCGCGCTGGCCGGCGCCTACTGGCTGCGCCGCGCGGACGCCGCGCTGTGCTGCCTGGCCGGCGCCGTCCGGATGCTCGGCGAGTTCCTGCAGCGCCACCTGCCGGCCGCCGCCCGCTGGCTGCGGCTGCTGGCCGCCCCGCTGCCGGCCCGTCCGCCGGCGCGGGTGCCGTTCCCCCGGGCCAGCCGCGTGCTGGTCCCCGCCGAGGACGTCGTCGTCCGTCCGGCCGTCCGGCGTGGTCCGCCGGTGTTCGCCCTGGCCGTCTGAGCAGCGGGCCTCCCGCCCGGTACCGCTCGGCCGGCTGTCTCTCTCTCTCTCCCCCCCCCGCGCGGGCCCCGACCGGGCCGCGCGCGCCCTCCCGTACGCCCGAGAGCACAGGACGACACCCCATGAGCAACACCCGCAGGACCGCCCAGAAGACCTCCGCCGCCGACCGCATGCGCGCCGCCCGGGCCCAGGCCGAGCGCTCCGAGCGCGTCCGCCGCCGGGTGGTGGTCGGCGGCGTCTCCGCCGCCGTGCTCGCCCTCGCGGCGGGCGTGGCCTTCGCCGTCGGCGGCGCCTCCGGCTCCGGTTCGAACGCCGCGAGCGGCCCGCTGGTCGTCCCGGCCAACGCGGGCGGCGGCAACGGCACCGTGGTCACCTACGGCAAGGCCGACGCCCCGCACACCCTGGAGGTCTACGAGGACTTCCGCTGCCCGTACTGCGAGCAGCTGGAGACCACCACCGGCAAGGCGATCCAGCAGCTCGCCGACGACGGCACGTACAAGGTCGAGTACCACCTGGCGACGTTCCTGGACGACAACCTCGGCGGCAAGGGCTCGCGCACCGCGCTGGCCGCCGCCGGCGCCGCGCTGAACGAGGGCGTGGACAAGTTCAAGGCCTTCCACGACGTGCTGTACGCCAACCAGCCGGACGAGCGCAGCGACGCCTTCGGCGACGTCAACCACCTCCTGGACCTGGCCGGCCAGGTGCCCGGACTGAAGACCGACGGCTTCGTGAAGGCCGTCCAGGACGGCACCTACGCCCCGTGGGCCGCCAAGGTCAACGAGGAGTTCAACAAGAGCGACGTCACCGGTACCCCGACCGTCAAGCTGGACGGGAAGAAGCTGGACGTCCTGAGCAACGGCAAGGCCGTCTCGCCCGAGCAGTTCACCGCGATGGTCAAGCAGGTGACCGGATGACGGCCGGCTCCCCCGCGGTGCGGCCCGGTTTCGGCGCGAGCCGCCCGTTCGCCTGGCTGCTGCTGATCGGCGGCGCGGTCGGCCTGTTCGCCTCGGCGGTCCTCACCCTGGACAAGATCCGGCTGCTGGAGGACCCGTCCTACGTTCCGAACTGCAACATCAATCCGATCATCAGCTGCGGTTCGATCATGCGCAGCGACCAGGCGGAGGCCTTCGGCTTCCCCAACTCGCTGATCGGGCTGGTCGCCTTCGGCGCGCTGACGGCGATCGGCGCGGGGCTGCTCGCCGGGGCCGCCCACCGGCGCTGGTTCTGGCTCGGCCTGCAGGCCGGGACGGTGTTCGGGATCGGCTTCGTGACCTGGCTGATGTACCAGGCGCTGTACCGGATCGGCGCGCTCTGCCCGTACTGCATGGTGGTGTGGGCCGCGGTGATCCCGCTGTTCTGGTACACCACGCTGCACAACCTGCGCTCGGGCGTGATCCCGGTGGGCCCGCGGCTGCGGGTGGCCGTGCGGGAGGCGGCCCGCTACCACTGGGTCGTCCCGGCCCTGGGGTACGCGGTGATCGCGCTGCTGATCCTCAACCGGTTCTGGTACTACTGGAGCACCCTGATCTGACCGCCGTCCGCCGCCCTCCCCTTCCGCGGGGAGGGCGGCGGACCGTCCTCCCGGTGGGTGCCATGCGCCGCAGGATCGTCCTCTTCGTGTCCCTCTCGGTCGACGGCTACTTCGAGGGCCCGGACCATGACCTCGGCTGGCACCTGGTCGACGACGAGGTGCACACCCACTTCAACCGGGAACTCGCCCGTATGGGTGGTTTCGTCTCCGGCCGGGTGACGCACGAGCTGATGGCCTCCTTCTGGCCGACCGCCGACCAGGATCCGGACGCCGACGCCCCGATGGTCGAGTTCGCGGGCATCTGGCGCGCGATGCCGAAGACCGTCTTCTCCCGCACCCTGGACCGCGCCGACTGGGACACCACCGTCGTCCGCGAGGTCACCCCCGAGACGGTGGCCGCCCTGACCGCCGGCCCCGGCGGGGACCTCTCCCTCAGCGGCGCGAACCTGGCCGAGTCCTTCCTCGCCCAGGACCTCGTCGACGAGTTCCGCCTCTACGTCCACCCCGTCGTGCTCGGCCGCGGCACCCTGTTCTTCCGCCCGGCCGACCGCCCCCTGCCGCTCGCCCTGAAGGACACCCACCGCTTCACCAACGGCGTCACCCTGCTCCACTACGAGCGCGTCGGCCCGTCGCCCCTGGACGGGTGACGGGCCGACGCGCTGCCGCGCGGGGCCGCCGCGCGAAGAGGATCAGAAGGCGTACGCCTCCACCTCGGCGAGGAGTTCCTCCCGGCGCCGCTCGCTGATGAACGAGGCGCGGAAGGAGTTGGCGGCCAGCAGCCGCATGGTCTCCCGGTCGAGCGCGAGGGCCTCGCGCACGGCGCGGAAGTTGTCCTCCACGTACCCGCCGAAGTACGCCGGGTCGTCGGAGTTGACGGTGACCAGCAGGCCGGCCTCCAGCATCTCCCGCAGCGGGTGGTCGGCGAGGGTGTCGACGCAGCGCAGCCGGACGTTGGAGAGCGGGCAGAGGGTCAGCGGGATCTGCTCGCGGACCAGCCGGGCGACCAGCTCGCCGTCCTCCAGGCAGCGCAGCCCGTGGTCGATCCGCTCGACGCCGAGGACGTCCAGCGCCTCGGTGACGTACGAGGCCGGGCCCTCCTCACCCGCGTGGGCGACCCGGCGCAGCCCGGCCTCGGCGGCCCGGCGGTACACCTCGCGGAACTTCACCGGCGGGTGGCCGACCTCGGCGGAGTCCAGGCCGATGCCGGCGATCCGGCCGAAGTAGGGGCGGGCGGCCTCGAAGGTCTCCAGCGCGGACTCGGCGGACTCGTCCCGCAGGAAGCACATGATCAGCTGGGTGCTGATGCCGTACCGCTCCTCGCCGCGCTCCAGCGCCCGGGTCAGCCCGTCCACCACCACGCCCAGCGGCACCCCGCGCGCGGTGTGCGCCTGCGGGTCGAAGAAGATCTCCGCGTGGCGGACGCCCTGCTCGGCCGCCCGGGCCAGGTAGGCGTCGGCGAGGTCGGCGAAGTCGTCCTCGGTGCGCAGCACGGCCATCAGCGCGTAGTAGAGGTCCAGGAAGGACTGGAGGTCGCTGAAGGAGTACGCCTCGCGCAGCGCCTCGGTGTCGGCGTACGGCAGCTCGACGCCGTTGCGGGCGGCGAGCGCGAAGGCGAGTTCGGGCTCCAGGGTGCCTTCGATGTGCAGGTGGAGTTCGGCCTTGGGAAGCGGCATGTGCGATCTGTCCGAGCTGTAGCGGGTGGTCCTGGGAGGTCGTGAAGGATTCATCCTATGATCCGAGCGCTGATGAACGGGTGCACCGACGACGCTCCGCGGGCACCCTGGAGGAGGGGACTTCCGCCGAGGAGGCACCGAGATGCGGCACGCAGACGACCCGCACATCCGGCCCGCGGGCATCTCCCCGCACGCCCTGGGCAACGACACGCTGCTGCACGAGCTGGAGCAGCTCCACCGCACGCGCCACGAGACCTTCCTGTACGGCTCGGAGGAGGCGTTGAAGCGGCACACGCTGCGCACCGGGGAGCTGGAGGCCGAGTACCTGCACCGCTTCCCCAACCGGCAGGTGACCGCCGCCCGGACCAGGGCCGGGGCCCGCGCCCGCGAGGCGGCGGCCCGGGTGGAGTCGCTGCCGGAGTGACCGCGCCCGACCGCGCGCCCGCCGGGACACGCCGGGCGCGCGGTTGGCGTGCCCGGAGCCGGGCGGTCGGGGAGGGTGGGAGGGCAGATCCACCGGACCCTCACCCCTCCTGGGAGCCCCGCATGCCCATCGCCAGCGTCAACCCCGCGACCGGCGAGACCGTCCAGACCTTCGAAGCGCTCGACGCGGCCGGCGTCGAGCGGCGGCTGGCCCGCGCCGAGGCCGCCTTCCAGGGCTACCGCGGCACCTCGTTCGGTGCCCGCGCCGAACTGCTGCACCGCGCCGCCGACCTGCTGGAGCGGGACCAGGAGGCGATCGCCCGCACCATGACCGAGGAGATGGGCAAGCCGCTGGCCGCCGCCCGCGCCGAGGCCGCCAAGTGCGCGAAGGCGATGCACTGGTACGCGGACAACGCCGAGGCGCTGCTCGCGGACGAGCACCCGGCCCCGGCCGACGTCGCCGACTCCGGCGCCGTCCGCGCCTACGTCCGCTACCGTCCGCTCGGCCCGGTGCTGGCCGTGATGCCGTGGAACTTCCCGTTCTGGCAGGTGGTCCGGTTCGCCGCGCCGGCCCTGATGGCGGGCAACGTCGGCCTGCTGAAGCACGCGTCCAACGTGCCGCGCACCGCGCTGGCGATCGAGGAGCTGTTCCGGCGGGCCGGCTTCCCGGAGGGCTGCTTCCAGACCCTGCTGATCGGCTCGGGCGAGGTGGAGGGGGTGGTCCGGGACCGCCGGGTCGCCGCCGTCACCCTCACCGGCAGCGAGCCGGCCGGGCGGGCGGTCGCGGCCGCCGCCGCGGACGAGGTGAAGAAGGCCGTCCTGGAGCTGGGCGGCAGCGACCCGTTCGTCGTGCTGCCGAGCGCCGACCTGGACGCCGCGGTGCGCACCGCCGTCCGGGCCCGGGTGCAGAACAACGGCCAGTCCTGCATCGCCGCCAAGCGCTTCATCGTGCACACCGACGTGTACGACCGCTTCACCGCCGCCTTCACCGCGGCGATGGGCGCGCTGAAGGTCGGCGACCCGATGGACGAGGCCACCGACGTCGGCCCGTTGGCCAGCCGCCAGGGCCGGGACGACCTGGAGGAGCTGGTCGAGGACGCCCGCACCCGCGGCGCCCGGGTGGAGTGCGGCGGCGGGCGCCCGGAGGGCTGGGACACCGGCTGGTTCTACGAGCCGACGGTGCTGACCGGCATCACCCCGGCGATGCGGATCCACCAGGAGGAGACCTTCGGCCCGGTCGCCACCGTCTACCGGGTGGCCGACCTGGACGAGGCGGTGGCGGTCGCCAACGACACCCCGTTCGGGCTCAGCGCCAACGTCTGGACCACGGACGCGGCCGAGCGGGAGCGCTTCGTCCGGGACATCCAGGCCGGCGGGGTGTTCTTCAACGGGATGACGGCCTCCCACCCGGCGCTGCCGTTCGGCGGGGTCAAGCGCTCCGGGTTCGGGCGGGAGCTGTCCGGGCACGGGATCCGGGAGTTCTGCAACGTCACCACGGTGTGGATCGGCTGAGCCCTCCCGGACCACGCCCTCCCGGCCGGGTCAGGACGCCATCCGGTGCCGGCCCGGCCCCGGGGTCATCCAGCGGGCGATCACGCCGACCATGGCGACGATCGTCAGGCCCCAGAAGACCGCCATCGGCACCAGCACCGGCAGCAGGCTCACCTGGGCGGCGATCATGCCGAGGCCGACCGAGAGCGCGATCATGAACGTCACCACGGTGGGGCTGAGGCTGAGCAGCCAGTGCCAGGCGCGGTGCCCGAAGCCCCGGGCCCTGCGGGCTTCGGGGCCGGCGTCGGCGTCGGCCCGGGCGTCGATCTCCTTGTAGGTCAGCAGGTCCATCGGGATCGCCTCCAATGCTGGACGGCTGGACGGTGGGGGAGCCTGGCCCCGTGGGGGTCAGGAGGCCTTGCGGGGTGACGAGGACTTCCGGGTGGTGGTCTTCTTCGCCGTCGAACCGCTCGCGGCGGACTTCGCCGAGGTCTTCGTGGCACCCTTCCCGGAGGTCGCCCCGGAGGACTTCGGGGCCGTCTTCGCGGCGGTCTTCTTCGCCGGGGCGCGCTTGCGCGGCGCGGGCTCCTCCTCGGCGCCGGCCTCCCCGGCCTCCCCGGCCCCGCCGCCCCGCCCGCCCTTGGCCTGCTTGAGGCTGCTGCGCAGCGCCTCCATCAGGTCGATCACGTTGTCCGGCGCCTCGCCCGGCTCCTCCTCGTGCGGGACCTCCACGCCCTCCAGCCGCGCGGTGATCACCTGCTGCAGCGCCTGCTGGTAGTCGTCGTGCAGCTGGGACAGGTCGAAGTCCTCGGAGAGGGTGTCCATCAGCGACCGCGCCATCTTGAGCTCCTGCGGCCGGACGGTGACGTCGTCCTCGGGCGCGATGCCGGCCGCCGGGCGGACCTCGTCGGGCCAGATGCAGGTCTGGAGCACCAGGGTGTTGTCGTGCACCCGCAGCACCGCGGGCGACTCCCGGGTGCGCAGCGCGATCTTGGTGACGGCGATCTGCCCGGAATCGGTGAGCGCGTCGCGCAGCAGGGCGTACGGCTTGGCGGCGGCCTTGTCGGCGACGCCCACGTAGTAGGCCTTGGAGAACATCAGCGGGTCGATCTCGCCCTCGTCGACGAAGGCCAGCACGTCGATGATCTTCTTGCTGGGCAGCGGCAGGTCGGCGAGGTCCTCGTCGGAGAGCGTGACGGTCCGCCCGTCGGGGGACTCGTACCCCTTGGCGATCTCCGCGTACGGGACCTCCTTCTCCTCCCGCTCGCAGTACCGCTTCATCCGCACCCGGCCGCCGTCCTTCGCGTGCACCTGGTGCAGCGGGACGTCGTGCTCCTGGGTCGCGGAGTAGAGGTGGACGGGGATGCTGACCAGCCCGAAGCTGATCGTCCCCTTCCAGGTGGTCTGCATGGGGTCGCTCCTGACCGGCGCCGGGTACCGGCCGGCACCGAGCACGCTCGGGATGCTCCTACGACATGCCCCGAGAGTCCCACTGTGCCCGGATTTGCGAGGATCGGCCACACCGCGCCGACAATGGGCCGAGGAGGTCGATGCGATGACCGTCCGGAGCCGGGAGGACCGGCACGACCCGGGCCGGGAGCCGCCGCCGGAGCGGTACGGCTACCTGGTGACGTACGCGGTGCGGGGCGAGCCCGGCGTACGACGCGCGGAGGTGACCGTGCTGCCCGGATACTCACAGGAGGAGGACATCCCCCGGATCCTGGCCGCCCGGCTGACCGGGCGGCCGGCGGACGGGGCCTCGATCACCGTCCTCGACGTGCGGCCGGTCTGACCGCCCCCCGCGGCCGGTCCGACCGCCCCACCCAGGGCCGATTTGAGCCCCAGCAGAGCTTGGCGACCTGCCCGATCACTGACGGTGCGTCAGATCTGAGGTTTCCATGCCACCTTTCCACCCACCCTGACCAGGCCTTTTGCGTTCGGTGAGCGAACAGTTATCAAAGGATTGTTCCGATACTCGGGCGTAGAAGTTAGGTTGCGACGCAATGCGCGGGCAAGTCCCCCACCCTCCGGCGCGACGAGCCGAGGGTCACACCGCGCTGGAAAGGCACAGGGCACCCTTGATGAGTGCGGACACCACCAAGCCCACGACGGCCACCGAGCCCCCCCACCGGTCGGAGCCGATCGGACACGGCGGCGACGGCCACCTGAAGGCCGGGCTCAAGAACCGCCACCTGTCGATGATCGCCATCGGCGGCGTGATCGGCGCCGGCCTCTTCGTCGGCTCCGGCGCGGGCATCGCGTCCACCGGCCCGGGCATCCTGCTCTCCTACGCACTGGCCGGCGCGCTGGTCGTGCTGGTGATGCGGATGCTCGGCGAGATGGCCGCGGCCGACCCGCAGAGCGGCTCGTTCTCGGCGTACGCGGACCGCGCGCTCGGCCGCTGGGCCGGCTTCTCCATCGGCTGGCTGTACTGGTTCTTCTGGGTCGTGGTGCTCGCCGTCGAGGCGACGGCCGGCGCGAAGATCCTCAACAACTGGGTGCCCGGCGTGCCGCAGTGGGGCTGGGCGCTGATAGTGATGGCGGTACTGACCGCCACCAACCTCTTCTCGGTGGCCTCCTACGGCGAGTTCGAGTTCTGGTTCGCCGGGATCAAGGTGGTCGCGATCGCCGCCTTCCTGGTGATCGGCACCCTCGCCGCCTTCGGTCTGCTGCCGGGCACCCACTCGGTCGGCACCAGCAACCTCACCGGCCACGGCGGCTTCCTGCCGCACGGGGTGGGCGCGGTCTTCACCGGCATGCTCACCGTGGTCTTCGCCTTCATGGGCAGCGAGATCGTCACCCTGGCCGCCGGCGAGTCGGAGGACCCGGAGAAGGCGGTCAGCAAGGCCACCAACAGCGTCATCTGGCGCATCGGGATCTTCTACCTGGGCTCGATCCTGCTCGTGGTCACCCTGCTGCCGTGGGACTCCGCCGAGGTCAAGGCGAGCCCGTACGTGGCGGTTCTGGACCACATCGGCATCCCGGGCGCCGGCCAGGTGATGGACGTGATCGTGCTGACGGCGGTGCTGTCCTGCCTCAACTCCGGGATGTACACGGCCTCCCGGATGGCGTTCTCGCTCGGCCAGCGCGGGGACGCGCCCAAGGCCTTCGCCACGGTGACCTCGCGCGGCGTGCCGCGGGTGGCGATCCTCTCCTCGGTGGTCTTCGGCTTCGTCGCGGTGTTCTTCAACTACACCTCGCCGGACACCGTCTTCGCCTTCCTGCTCAACTCCTCCGGCGCCGTCGCGCTCTTCGTCTGGCTGGTCATCTGCGCCACCCAGCTGCGGATGCGCAAGATCATCGAGCGCGAGATGCCCGAGCGGCACACCGTCCGGATGTGGCTGTACCCGTACCTGACCTGGACGGCCATGGGCATGATCGGGTTCGTCATGGCGTACATGTTCACCGACGCCGACGGGCGCAAGCAGATGTACCTGTCGCTGGTCGCCGCAGCCATCGTGCTGGCGGCCTCGGCCGTGGTGGGCCGACGGCGGCGGGCCGCGGTGGCGGCGGGCTCCTGACCCGTCCGCCCCGCGCGGGAACGCCGGGCCCGGGAGCCGTTGCGGAGGCTCCCGGGCCCGGTGCCGTTCCCGGCGTACGGGGTGGCCGGGAGCCGGGCCCCGGCCACCACGCATCCCCAGTTTGACCAAGGCACGTCAAAGGGGATACCAGGGCATGACGCTCCCCCACGAGCCCCCGCCCCTCCGGGAGACCCCGTGCCGCCCCTGCCCGCCCCCGCACCGCCCCCGCCACCCCCTCCGCGCGCGCAACCCGAGGCCGCGCGCCTGCGCTTCGGCCACCGGCTGCGCCACTGGCGCGAGGCCCGCGGGCTGAGCCAGGCCGAGGTCGGCCGACTGCTCGGCTACCACGACTCACTGATCAGCCGGGTGGAGAACGCCCGCCGCTGGCCGCCGCCCGGACTGCCCGCCCGGGCCGACGAACTCCTGCTCGCCGGCGGCGAGTTGGCGGCCCTCTGGCAGTCCGTCCACCGGGAACGCGAACGCCTCGGCGCCCGCGCCGCCGCCGCCCGCCCACCGCTCCCGGCCGCCCCGGCCCCACCGGACGACGCCACCGTCGAGGCGCTCGCCCAGCTGCTCGCCGCCTACCGCGCCACCGCGGCCCGGCTCGGCGGCGAGGAACTGGCCGCCGTCCTGGAGCACCACGCCCACACCCTGCTCGGCCGGGCCCTCCCGGACCCGCGCGACCACCCCGGCGCCGGGTCGCTCGCCGCCCAGTACGCCGAACTCGCCGGCTGGGCGCACTTCGAGGGCGGCCGCCACGCCCGGGCGCTCAGCTGGTACGCCACCGGCCTGGAGTGGGCCCACGCGACCGGCGACCGGGCCACCGCGGCCGCACTGCTCGCCCGGCAGAGCACCCTCTACTGGTGGCACGGCGACGACGCCACCGCGCTCGCCCTGGCCGACGCCGCCCGGAACACCGCCCCTCCTCTGCCCGGGCCGCGGGCCTGGGCCGCCGTCGTCCAGGCCCACGCCCACGCCCTGGCCGGCCGGGCGCCGCAGGTGTCCCGGGCCCTGGAGGACGCCCGGCGGCTGACCGGCGCCGCGCTGCGCTCCGGCGAGCCGACGCCCTGGTCGGCACGCGCCGACCTGGTCCTGGCCGTCGCGCACGGCACCTGCCAGCGGGACCTCGCCGTCCGCACCGGCCGCGCCGGCCACGCCCGCGCCGCCGCCGACCGGCTGGAGGCCGCCCTGCGCCTGCTCGACCCGGCCGCCCGTCCGCGCGACCACGCCCTGGTCACCGCCCGCCTGGCCGGCGCCCACGCCCTCGGCGGCCGCGCCGACGCCGCCGTCGGCCTGCTCGCCCTGCTGCCCCCGAACGCCACCGGCCGGATCGCCCGCGAGCGGCGGCGGGCCGAGGAGTGGCTGCGCGGGTGACCGCCCGGACGCGGGGCGCCCCGCCCGCCGTGCCGCGGCGTCCGCTCCGCCACGGCCCGGCGGGGCCGGCCACCACCTGGGGAAGTGGTGGCCGACCCCGCCGGACCGGATCGGCCGGGACGGGCGCCGGTTCGGCCGGCGCCCGCGCCGGGTCGGCTCAGAGGCCGGCCGCCGCCGCGGCGATGTCGGCCGCGTAGGTGCTCACCTGGGAGTAGACCCCCGGGTAGCCCGCGCGGGCGCAGCCGTTGCCCCAGCTGACGATGCCGACCTGGATCCAGCGGCCCGCCGTGTCCTGGCGGACCATCGGGCCGCCCGAGTCGCCCTGGCAGGTGTCGACGCCGCCCTGGTCGACGTAGCCCGCGCAGATCGAGCCGGCCCTGTTCAGGCCCGGGTAGGCGCTCTCGCAGCCGGCGTCGTCGACGAACGGCACGGTGGCCTTGAGCAGGTACCGCTGCTGGGCCCCGCCCTCGCGCGCGGCGCCCCAGCCCATGATGGTGAAGGTGCCGCTGTCGTAGGCGGTGGTGGTGGCGATCGGCAGGGTGCTGACCAGGCTGCTGTTCACCGGCGAGGCCAGCTTGATCAGCGCCCAGTCGTCGCCGTTCTCGGCACCGGTGAAGCCCGGCGACTGGTAGACGTACGAGGAGCGGACCTTGATCGCGCTGCCGCTGCGCAGGTCGACCGCCCCGAAGGTGGCGGTGATGCTGCTGTTGGCGCCGGTGCCGTCGACGCAGTGGGCGGCGGTGAGCACGATCTGCGGGGTGTAGAGCGCGCCGCCGCAGCCCATCGAGAGCCGCGCCATGAACGGGAACTCGCCCTGCGCCGCCCGCGTGCCGCCGACCACGCCGGGGGACGGTGCGGGCGAGGCGGCGGCGGGCAGCACGAGCAGGCCGGCGCCGAGCACCAGGCCGGCCAACAGACTCGTCATTCTGCCGAGTTGACGCTTCATCGAGCTCCTCCTTGACAGGTGGGGGAGCACCGAGAGTGGCCCGGCGGACGGTGCGGCAGGAGGGTCCGGACCTTGCCGGTCGAAACTGGCAGGAACACGGCAATGCGAGGTTCCGGGCGGGGAGGCCCTAGGGTGATCGCCCATGCGAGATCTTGTGGCGGGGACGAAGTACCTGATCGCGGGCCAGAAGTGGGTGGGCCGGCACGGCCGCTGGTGGGGCTTCGGGATGCTGCCGGCCCTGATCGCCCTGGTCGGCTACGTCGTCGCGCTCGCCTTCCTCGGCGCCTGGTCCGTGGACCTCGCGGCCTGGGCCACCCCGTTCGCCGACCACTGGGGCTCGCCCTGGCGGGACCTGCTGCGCGACGCGCTCGCCGCGATCGTCTTCGGCGGCGGCCTGCTGCTCTCCCTGCTCACCTTCACCGCCGTCACCCTGCTGGTCGGACAGCCCTTCTACGAGGCGCTCTGCGCCGCGGTGGACGAGAGCGAGGGCGGCGCGCCCACCCCGCCGGACATCCCGGTCTGGCTCGAACTGCTGATCGCGCTGCGCGACAGCGTGTACGTGCTGGCGCGGGTGGCCGCGTTCGGCGTGCTGCTGTTCGCCTGCGGGTTCATCCCGGTGATCGGGCAGACGGTGGTCCCGGCGCTCGGCTTCCTGGTGTCCGGCTTCTTCCTGACCGTCGAGCTGACGGCCGTCGCCCTGCAGCGGCGCGGGGTGCCGCAGCCCGAGCGGATCCGGCTGCTGCGCGGCCGGCTCGGGCTGGCGCTGGGCTTCGGCACGCCGCTGGTGCTGGCGTTCCTGGTGCCGCTGGTCACGGTGCTCGCCATGCCGGGGGCCGTCGCCGGTGCCACCCTGCTGGCCCGCGACCTGGTGCCGACGACGGGGCAGGACGCGCCGGAGGAGGAGACGCCCGCCCCCGAGCAGCCCTCCGCCCCCGCGCGGCCCGTCCCCGGGAATCCGTACGCGAGCTCCTGAGTCCGTGACCGTCCGCTCACGCTGCGCCGAGCTTCCGGCCGTCCACGTGTGAGCCCGCCCACAGCGGGTGCGCCATCTACGATCCCCGATAGTGGAACTGCGGCCCGGGGCCCGCTCACCAGTGGGCCCCGGGCGCCGCGGCCGGGCCGCCCCCGACCGCGCTCCTCCTGAAGAACACAGGCCACCGCGGCTGTCGCCCTTGCGATCCGCCGTGGTCGCCGGCGTCGATCCCCAGATGGGCAATCCGGGCAAATCCCTCCGAATTCTCCACCGGACCCCGCCGTGACCGCCCCGCAGCCACGATCCGGCGTAGTAGGTGACGCCTTTGCCACCCGTCCCCGGCCCTGCCAAGAATGGCCCGTCGCCAGGCAGCGCAGCCGATCACCTCCGCCGCCGCGCAGCCCGCCCGCCCCGCCGCTTCCGCCGGGGCGCCACGGCCGTCCAGGGCGGCCGCACCGGCCCCGCTGACCCGGAGCCCACGCGACGCCCGCCCCCGGTGCCACCGGCACGGCCCCCGACGGAGAAGGATCGTCCGCCCCATGCAGCTCAGCCATGCCCGCCGCAACTCCCTGATCACCGGCGTCGCCACCCTGGTGGTCGCGAGCGCCGCCACCGCCGCCCTCGCCGTCCCGCAGGCCGGGAGCACCACCGAGGCCGCCCCCGTGGCCGCCGTCTCGGTGGACGGCGCGCCGGTCGCCGACCAGGGCCGGGGCCAGGCCGACACCGCTGACACCGCTGCCGCCGCCGAGCAGGCCGCCCAGGAGGCCCGGGCCAAGGCCGAGGCGGACGCCGCCGCCCAGGCGCAGGCGCAGGCCGCGGCCCAGGCCCAGGCGCAGGCGGACGCCAAGGCCAAGGCCGACGCCGAGGCCGCCGCCTCCCGCTCCCAGGAGCGCAAGAACCTCGACAGCGCCCCGGCCGCCTACTCCGGCACCCCGCAGCAGATCGCCGCGCAGATCGTCCCGGCCGGCCAGCTCCAGTGCTTCAGCAACATCGTGTTCCGCGAGAGCAGCTGGAACCCGCTCGCGGTCAACGCCTCCTCCGGCGCCTACGGCCTGGTCCAGGCCCTGCCCGGCTCCAAGATGGCCTCCGCCGGCGCCGACTGGCGCACCAACCCGGCCACCCAGATCAAGTGGGGCCTGAACTACATGAACACCCGCTACGGCAGCCCCTGCGCCGCCTGGTCGTTCTGGCAGGCCCACCACTGGTACTAGGCCGAACCCTGGCACCAGGCCGACCGTTCGGCTCCCGGGCCCGCGACGCACCCCGCGTCGCGGGCCCCGGCGCACCCCCGGCGCGCATCGCCCCAGGTCGGGAGCGTGGACACGGCCGGAAGGCGGCGTGAAGATATGGCGTACGCTCGTACGATTTGCCACTGATTGCTCGTAATTACGCGCCGTCAGGCCTTTGCCACGGTTCGCGAGCCCTCTTACGCTCCGGCGTCATGCCCTCACCCCTGATCAGCGTCGTGGTCCCCGCCTACGACCAGCACGAACAGCTCGCCGACTGCCTGGACTCGCTGCTCGCGCAGTCCCTGGCCGACGTCGAGGTGATCGTCGTCGCCGACCGCTCCCCCGAGACCGCGGGTGGGCTCGCCGACGCGTACGCGGCCCGGCACCCCCGGGTGTCGGTGCTGCACCTGAACGCGGCGGTCGGGGTCGGGGCGAGCCGGAACGCGGGGGCCGCGCGGGCGACCGGCGAGTACCTGCTCTTCCTGGACGCCGACCACCTGCTGCCCCGGGACGCGCTCCAGACGCTCGCCGACCGGCTCCGGCAGACCGGCCCGGTGGACGTGCTGCTGTTCGGCCACTCCCGCCGGCACCAGGACCGGGACTGGCCGGGCGGGGCCGAGGCGCTGCTCGCCGAGGCCGGCCCCGAGCCGTTCGCGCCCTTCGACCGGCCCGCGCTGTTCGGCGCGCCGCCGCTGGTCTGGGACCGTCTGCTCCGGCGCGGCCACTGGGAGGAACTGGGCCTGGCCTTCCCGCCCGGCCGCTACGAGGAGGTCCCGGTGGCGCACGCCGCTCTGCTCGGCGCCCGGAAGGCCGCCGTGCTGGCGCGCGAGTGCGTCCAGCTGCGCCGCCGGGAGACCGTCCACCCGGCGAGCGGCCCGGGCAGCAGCGTCTTCGACCTGTTCGAGCAGTACGAGCGCAGCTTCGCCCTGCTGGAGGACCAGCCGCACCTGTACGCGGTGCGCGACGCGCTGTTCGTCCGGATGGTCCGGCACTACCTGTTCGTCTTCGACCTGGCCGGCTGCGTCAGCCGCGCCGAGCGGCCGCAGTTCTTCCACCGCGCCGCCGAGCACCACCGCCGCTTCCAGCCACCCGGGCACCGCCGGCCGGGCGGCCGCGAGGGGATCAAGTTCTCGCTGCTGGCGGGCGGGGCCTACCCGGCCTTCGAGGTGGCCAAGCTGTCCCACATCGCGCGCGGCACGCTCACCGGGCGGAAGTAGCGCGGGCAGCGGAGCGGCGGCCGGGCGGGCCGCTCAGGCGTGCGCGGTGCCGCCCCCGGCGGCCATCGCGGCGGCGATCCGGCGAGCCCGCTCGGCCCGCACCGCGGCGGGCAGCGGCGGCAGCACGTCCATCCACAGCGGCAGCGTCGAGCCGCGCAGCTGCGCCATCCCCTCGGGCCGGGCGAGGATCCACAGGTGCAGGTGGGCGGCGCCGTCGCCCCAGCGGTTCACATGGACCCGGCCGACGCCGCCGAGCGACCGTACGGCCCACTCCACCCGCTGGAGCATCGGCCCCAGCGCCGCGGAGAGTTCGGCCGGCAGATCCAGCAGGTCGTGGTGGGCGCGCGGCCAGAGCAGCAGGGTGGCGGGCAGGCCGTCCGGCTGCTCGGTGGTGCCGAGCCGCCAGTGCTCGTCCGTCCACAGGAAGTCGGTGTCCGGGCGGGCGCAGTCCGGGCAGCCGTCCGGGCCGTCCTCGCCCTGCCGGGGCGGCTCGGGCAACTCGGGCGCCCGCAGTCGCCGGACGGTCAGCTCGCCCTCGTACGGGAAGATCTCCCAGGACGGCGCGCCGTCCGCCGGGAAGGGCAGCGGCTCGCCGATCGGGAGGTGGGCGAGGTAGGCGTCGGGGCCGGCCGGGTCCACGGCCGCGGGTTCGTCGATCATGACCGCCGAGACTGTCATACGACACCCCGTCGGCGGTACCCCCGTCGTGCCCGGTGCCCGGCAGGCCGCGCGGCTGCGATCATCGGCGGAGCCGTCGCCGCACCCGCCCGGGAGGTCCCTGGTGAGCCGTCCGTCCGCCGTCCCCGGGGCCGCGTTGGCCCGCGAGCTGGCCGCCGTGGTGCGCGGCGAGGTCCGCTTCGGCGCCGCCGAGCGCACCGTCTACAGCCACGACGCCTCCAACTACCGGCAGTTGCCGCTCGGCGTGGTCAAGCCCGCCGACCTCGACGACGTGCGCACCGCGCTGGCGCTCTGCCGTGAGCACCGGGTGCCGGTGGTGGCGCGCGGGGCCGGGACCAGCATCGGCGGGCAGGCGATCGGCCCCGGCGCGGTGGTGCTGGACTTCCGCCGCCACCTGGGCGCGGTGCTGGAGCTGGACCCGGAGGCCCGCACCGCGCGCGTCCAGCCGGGCACCGTGCTGGACGACCTCCAGCGCGCCGCCCGGCCGTACGGGCTGCGCTTCGGCCCGGACCCGTCCACGCACAGCCGCTGCACCCTCGGGGGCATGATCGGCAACGACTCCTGCGGCTCGCACTCGCTCGCCTGGGGGCGCACCGCCGACAACGTCGAGCGGCTGGAGCTGCTGCTCGCGGACGGCACCGAGCTGACCGTCGGCGGGCGGCTCGGTGCGGACGAGCGCGCGGCGCTGCGCGCGCTGCCCGGCCGGGCGGGGCGGCTGCACGGCGAACTCCAGGAGTTCACCGACCGCAACCTCGCCCTCATCCGGCGGGGCCTGCCGCGGCTGCCCCGCCGCACCTCCGGCTACCCGCTGGACGCGCTGCTGCCCGAGCACGGCCACGACCTGGCCCGGGCGCTCACCGGCACCGAGGGCACCTGCGCGCTGCTGCTCGGCGCCACCGTCCGGCTGGTCGAGGACCCGCCCGCCCGGGCCCTGGTGGTGGCCGGCTACCCCGACGAGGGCGCCGCCGCCGACGCCGTCCCGGCGCTGCTGCCGTACGGTCCGCTGACCGCCGAGGGCATGGCCGCCGACCTGATCGCCGCGCTGCTCGCCGCCGGGCCCCGCCCGCCCGCGCTGGACCGGCTGCCCGCCGGCGAGTGCTGGCTGTTCCTGGAGACCGGCGGCGCGACCCCGTTGGCCGCCTACCAGGCCGCCCGCCGGCTCGCCGACGCGGTGCGCCGCGAGCGCTCGGCCACCGTCGCCCTGGTCACCGACCCGGCCGAGCAGCGCCAGCTGTGGGCCGTCCGGGAGGCAGGCGCGGGGATCGTCACCCGGCTGCCCGGGGGCGGCGAGGCCTGGCCCGGCTGGGAGGACTCCGCCGTCCCGCCCGAGCGGCTCGGCGACTACCTGCGGGACCTGCGCGCCCTGCTGCGCCGGCACAGCCTGCACGGCGTCCCGTACGGGCACTTCGGCGACGGCTGCGTGCACCTGCGGATCGACTTCCCGCTGGACGAGCCCCAAGGGGTGCTGGTCTTCCGGGAGTTCCTGGAGGAGGCGGCCGATCTGGCGGTCTCGTACGGCGGTTCGCTCTCCGGCGAGCACGGCGACGGACAGGCCCGGGCCGAGCTGCTGCCGCGCATGTACCCGCCCGAAGTCATCGGCCTGTTCGGCGAGTTCAAGCGGATCTGGGATCCGGAGAACCTGCTCAACCCGGGCGCCCTGGTCGATCCCCGGCCGCTCGACGCCGACCTGCGCTTCGTCACCGCCCCGCGCCGCACACTGCCGCTGGCCCTCCCGTACGAGCAGGACGGCGGCAGCCTGGCCAAGGCGGTGCACCGCTGCGTGGGCGTCGCCAAGTGCGTGGCCCCGGGCAGCGGGGTGATGTGCCCGAGCTACCTGGCCACCGGCGAGGAGCGGCACTCCACCCGGGGGCGGGCCCGGCTGCTCGCCGAGCTGCTGCGCGGGGAGGCGATCCCGGACGGCTGGCGTTCGGAGGAGGTCCGGGAGGCGCTGGACCTCTGCCTGAGCTGCAAGGGCTGCGCGAGCGACTGCCCGGTCCACGTCGACATGGCGACCTACAAGTCCGAGTTCCTGTACCAGCACTACCGGCACCGGCCGCGTCCGCCCGCGCACTACTCGATGGGCTGGCTGCCGCTCTGGCTGCGGGCCGCCGCGCTCGCACCCGGGGCCGCCAACGCGCTCGCCCGCTCGCGGGCCGGCGGGCTGCTCAAGCGGCTCGGCGGGATCGACCCGCGCCGGGTGCTGCCGGTCCTGCCGCCGGAGACCTTCACCGCCTGGTACCGGCGGCACCGGGCCGCCCACCCGGCCCCGGCGGGCGCCCGGCCGGTGCTGCTGTGGCCGGACACCTTCTCCGACCGCCTCCAGCCGAACGTGCTCCGCTCGGCCGTCGAGGTGCTGGAGCACCTGGGCTTCGACGTCCGGCTGCCCCCGGGCCCGGTCTGCTGCGGCCTCACCTGGTACTCCACCGGCCAACTCGGCACCGCCCGCCGGGTGTTGCGGCGCAGCCTGCGGGTTCTGGCGGCAGCCCGGGTGCCGGCCGACACCCCCGTGGTCGGCCTGGACCCGAGCTGCACGGCGACCCTGCGCGAGGACCTGCCCCGACTGCTCGGGGCGCAGGGCCGCCCGCTCGCCGACCGCACCCGCACCTTCGCCGAGTTCCTCGACGAGTACGCCCCGGACGCCCCGCTCCCGCGGATCCCGCTGGCCGCCGTCACCCAGACCCACTGCCACCAGCACGCGGTGCTCGGCAGCGCTGCCGACCGCCGGGTGGAGGCCCGGCTCGGTCTGGACAACCGGGTGCTGGACGCCGGCTGCTGCGGCCTGGCGGGCGACTTCGGCTTCACCCGGGGCCACTTCGAGGTGTCCGAGGCCATCGCGGAGCGGGTGCTGCTGCCCGAGGTCCGGGCCGCCGGGCCCCGGACGGTGGTCCTCGCGGACGGCTTCAGCTGCCGCACCCAGATCGCCCAACTCGCCGACGGGCGGCAGGCCCTGCACCTGGCGGAGCTGATCGCCCGGGCTCTGCGGGACGCCGGTTAGGCGTGCGCCGCGAGGAAGGCCCCGGCGTGCGCCGCGGCCTCCTCCCGGGTCCGGTGGGCGATGGCGGCCTCACCGCGCTCCCCGTCCGCACCGACGGCCGTCCAGCGCCAGCCGCCGCCGGCCTCGTCCTCGGCGAGATCGACTGTCCCGCCGAACAGGTCGAGCGAGCCGAGCCGGGCCGCCGGACGGCTGACCGCCGCCGGCCACTTCTTCCGGGCGCCCTGCCGGGTGATGCCCCAGGCGGCGCCGAGCTGCTCGTAGCTGGCGCCGTAGGAGCCCGCGGTGGCGGCCGCGCCGGCCGTGAGCCGCTTGACCTCCGCGTCCACCAGTTTCCAGGCGGACAGCACGGAGAGCGCGACCTCGACCGGTTCGGCGTCCCACATCCGCTCCGCGGGCAGGCCGGTCGCGCGGGCGCGCACGGCGATGGCGAGGGGGTCAAGGGCGTCGAGAAGGGCCTTGGCCAGCTCGACCTGTTCCTCATGGGTGATCTCCACAGCGACCATGCCGACAACTGTAGTTACCAGCCTCGCCATTGACAACCAGAGTTACCGACGAAGTCGGTCCAGCGGGCTCGCACCCCGCCGCTCGGGCGCGAACGGGACACCCGAAACGACTCCCCGACAGCCCACCACCAGGGCCTCTCCCAGGAAGCCCACCCCGATCGACAGCTGGACCGGCCGGGCATCCGGGGCCAGGCCGTAGTACCCGGCCAGCGCGGCGAAGCCGGCCATCACGGCCAGCGAGAGCGCCGCAACCAGGAAGGTGCGCCCGGTGTAGCGCTGCCACAGCACGCCCTCACGCTCGTAGACCCGGATGGTGGCGCCGCGCACCGCCCCCAGCGCGACGCCGAGCACGGCGCCCGCCGCGATCCAGCCGTAGTCCGACACCCGCAGGCCGGGCCGCTGGGCGACCGTCCACCCGCCGAGCCCGGTGAGCACCACCGGCGCGCCGAAGAGGTCCCGCGCGTTGAGCGGTTCGCCGCGCAGCCGCCGGATCACCACCACCACGACCACGACGGCGATCAGCCCCGCGTACACCCAGCCGTTCATCCACTCCCCCGGTTTTTATGGCTCGACCGCGCTAAATCAGCAATTTAGCTGGCCCGTGCTATAACGGCAACATGCCGAAGATCGTCGACCCCGCCGAACGCCGCCAGGCCGTCGCCGACGCCGTGCTGCGCGTCGCGGCCCGGGAGGGCCTGGAGCACGCCTCGCTGCGCAACGTGGCCGAGGAGGCCGGGCTGGCCGTCGGCTCGGTGCGGCACTACTTCGCCGGCGGCTCGGAGCTGATGATCTTCGCGATGCGCGAGCTGGCCCGGCGGATCGAGGCCCGCGTCCGGGTCCACGCCGCCGCCCTGCTCGCCCCGGCCCCCGGCACCGACCGGCGCGAGCTGGTCGCCGGGCTGCTCGCCGAGACCCTCCCGCTGGACGCCGAGCGCCGGGAGGAGTCCGCGCTCTGGCTGTCCTTCGTCACCGCCGCCCGCACCCGGCCCGAGCTGCGGCCCCGCGCCGCCGAGCTGCAGGCCGGCCTCGACGACCTGGTCCGGCGCGTCCTCGTCGAGTCCGAGCGCTCCGGCCGCCTGGCCCCCGGGCTCGACCTCGCCGTCGAGACCCGCCGGCTCTCCGCCCTGCTGGACGGACTCACCCTCCAGGCCGTCCAGCACCCCGACCTGGTCGGGCCGGACGAGCTGCGCGCCGTGCTGCGCCGCCACCTCGACACCCTGGCCGCGCCGGCCTGCTGACACCGCGCCGACACGCCCGGCACAATGGCGCGATGACCCTCACCACCGCCGCGGCGGACCAGGTCCTCGCCGACCACTTCGCGCCCTGGGTGCAGGCCCTGGGCCTGTCGACCGTCGAGGCCGGCGAGCGCCACGCCGTCCTGCGGCTGCCCTGGTCCGACCGGCTCGCCCGCGAGGGCGGCGCCCTGTCCGGCCAGGCGCTGATGGCCGCCGCCGACACGGTTTGCGTGATCGCCGTCGCATCGGCCCGCGGCGGCTTCGGCCCGATGACCACCGTCCAGCAGTCCACCAGCTTCCAGCGCGCGGTCCTCGACCGGGACGTCCTGGTGCACGCCCGGATCACCAAGCTCGGCCGCCGGATCGCCTTCCTCGACGTCGCCCTCGCCCCCGAGGGCGACGAGGACCCCGCCGCCCACGCCACCGCCGTCTACGCCCTGGGGTGAGCCGGCCGGCCCCCGGCCTCCTCGTCCCGCCCCGGCCGCCCGACCGGCGCGGCCGCGGCCCCCGCCCGGTGCGGCGCCGGGGGCGGGGGCCGCGTGGGCACGGCGGGTTCAGCCCTGGGCCGCCCCCGCGGGCGCCTCCTCCGCACAGACCGCCGAGACGAACTCGGCGACCCGCGCCTGCGGCAGGCCGCGCGCGATGTCCGCCTCGCTGATCATGCCGACCAGCTTGTGCTCCGGGTGATTGATCACCGGCAGCCGGCGCACCTGGTACTGCTCCATCACCCGCAGCACCTGCTCGCAGTCCTCGTCCGCCTCCACCGTCATCGGCCGCCCCTGCGCCAGGTCGCCCGCCGTCACCGACGCCGGGTCACGGCCCTCGGCGACGCAGCGCAGCACGATGTCGCGGTCGGTCACGATGCCCACCAGCTTGTCGCCCGGCCCGCAGATGGGCAGCGCGCCCACATGCCGTTCCCGCATGATCCGGGCTGCGGCCGCGAGCGTCTCGTGCTCGCGGACGCACTCCGCGCCCGGGTGCATGATGTCGCTGGCTCTGGTCATGGTCCGCCTCCTGACCTGGCTTCCCTTCCCCTCGTCCATCCTGGTCCGGGCGGGGGGCCGACGCCACCGGGGCCCGGTCCGCTCACTCCCCCCCGGCCGGTCCGGTCCGGCCGTCGCGCTCCGGCCGGCCGTCCGGCGACTCCGGACGGTCCACCGGCAAGTGCTCCAACACCTCTTCCAGGGGCGGCAGTTCGTGCTTGGTATGGTCCGGTTCCAGCTCCTCCTCCGGGACCTCGCCGCTCTCCACCGCCTCCTCCGCGGCCTTCGCCCCGGCCGCGGCCGCCGCGGCCGTCAGCAGGTTCCGCTGCTGGACCTCCGTCGCGCTGTCCAGGAAGCGCAGCAGCTCCACCGGGAAGGGCAGCACCAGCGTCGAGTTCTTCTCCGCGGCCACCTCCACCACGGTCTGCAGCAGCCGCAGTTGGAGCGCGGCCGGGGTCGCGCTCATCACCGCCGCGGCCTCCGACAGCCGCTCCGAGGCCTGGTACTCGCCGTCCGCCGTGATGATCCGGGCCCGCCGCTCCCGCTCGGCCTCCGCCTGCCGGGCGATCGAGCGCTTCATCGACTCCGGCAGCGCGACGTCCTTGATCTCCACCCGGTCGATCTCGATGCCCCAGCCCAGCGCCGGGCTGTCGATCATCAACTCCAGCCCCTGGTTGATCGGTTCCCGGTTGGCCAGCAGGTCGTCCAGCTCGCTCTTGCCGATGATCGAGCGCAGCGAGGTCTGCGCGACCTGGGAGATCGCGAAGTTGTAGTCCTGGACGTTGACGGTGGCCTTCACCGGGTCCAGCACCCGGAAGTAGACCACCGCGTCCACCCGCACGGTCACGTTGTCCCGGGTGATGCCCTCCTGCGCCGGGATCGGCATCGTCACGATCTGCACGTTCACCTTGCGCAGCCGGTCCGCGATCGGCAGCAGCGCCACCAGCCCGGGATCGCGCACCTCGTCGCGCACCTTCCCGAAGCGGAACACCACGCCCTTCTGGAACTGCTGGACGACCCTGATGCTCATGCCCGCCCAGATCGCCCCCAGGCCGACGAGCCCTCCGACGGCACCCAGCACCGCATCGACGATCATCGCGGCCTCCTCGCGGCCTGCGCGCACACCGGCGCGTCCGGCCGCCGCCGACCCGGACCGGCCGGGGACCGCCGGAGCAACTGGTTCCACGCTACGCCTGCCCGGCCCGCCCCGGAACGTCCCCCGGCCCCCCGGGGCCCCGGCTGGTTAGGATCGGGGCCATGCCGACCGTGGCCGTGCCCTCCCCCTCCGACGAGCCCGCCGACGAACCCGCGGACGCAGCCGCGGACGGGCCCGCCGACGACCCCGACGACCCCCGCCACCCCGCCGCGGCCGCCGCCCGGGCCGGCGGAACCGCCGCGCTGGACCGCGTCGTCACCGGCTGCCGCGCCTGCCCCCGCCTGGTCGAGTGGCGCGAGGAGACCGCCCGGACCAAGCGCCGCGCCTACCTGGACTGGGACTACTGGGCCCGCCCCATCCCCGGCTTCGGCCCGCCGGACGCCCCGCTCGTCCTGGTCGGCCTCGCCCCCGCCGCCCACGGCGCCAACCGCACCGGCCGGATCTTCACCGGCGACCCCTCCGGCGACCTGCTCTACGCCTCCCTGTACGAGCTCGGGCTCGCCAACCGCCCCGAGTCCGTCCGCCACGGCGACGGCCTGGAGCTGTTCGGCGTGCGGATCACCGACCCGGTCCGCTGCGCCCCGCCCGACAACCGGCCCAGCACCGCCGAGCGCGACACCTGCCGGCCCTGGATAACCCGGGAACTGGAGCTGATGCGCCCCACGGTGCGCACCGTCGTCGCCCTCGGCGGCTTCGCCTGGCAGGCGATGCTGCCGGTGATCGCGGACGCCGGCTGGCAGGTCCCCCGTCCCCGCCCCGCCTTCGGCCACGCCGCCCTGGCCGCCTTCCCGGCCCGCGACGGCGGCCCGGAGCTGCGGATGTACGGCTGCTACCACGTGAGCCCGCGCAACACGAACACCGGCCGGCTGACCACCGCGATGCTCCGGGAGCTGCTGCGCGAGGCGGCCCGCTCGGCGGGACTCGACCCCCGCTGAGGCCCCGGTCAATCGAACCGGGCGAGCTTCCGTCCGGCCGCCCGCCGCCAGACGTCCGGCAGCCGTCGCCGGGCGGCCTCCGCGACGGCCAGCCGGCCGCCGTACAGGACGCCGTAGCCGAACGGCTCGCCGCCGTCGGCCGCGTGGGCGGCGAGGGTGCCCGCGGCGACCACGGCGTCCTGGTGTTCGCCCAGCACCTCCTGGACGGCCTTCATCCGCCGGACGTAGCGCTCGGCCCGGGCGCCGACCGCCGGGACGGCGGTCTCACCGGCGTAGCGGGCGCGCTTGGCCGCCTTGCGGGCCTGGTGGAGGGCGTGGTCCCGCTGCTCGGGGCCGGCGGCGAGGGCGGTGCGGACGCGTTCGGCGGTGCGGCGCTGCTCGCGGGCGGCGATCCGGGAGAGCTCCGGGCCGGCGTCGCGGGCGGCGCGCGGGCGCAGCGGCGGGTCGGCGAGCAGGACGGCAAGGGCCTCGCCGAGCGCCCGGCGGCGGGGGCTGTCGACGGCGGCGACCACCTCGGACCGGACCTCCCGGTACTCGGCCCGGCCCCACCGCTCCAGCGCGGCGGCGACCCGCCCCGGCTCGCAGGCGGCGGGCAGCCGGCGGGCCTCGGCGGCCAGCCGCTCGGCCAGCACCTCGTGGTCGCGGGCCCTGCCGAGCGCGCCGGCGAGCCAGCGCAGCTCGACCACCAGGTCCTCGGTGGCGCCGGGCACGAACAGCCGCCGGAAGGACCGCAGGGCGCTGCGCAGCCGCCGGCAGGCGACCCGCATCCGGTGCACGGCGTCCGGCTCGTCCGCCCGGACGGCGTCGTCCAGGCCGGCCAGCAGCACGGCCTGCGCCTCGATGCGGGCCATCAGCACCTGCCCGACCGTGGTCCCGGGTTTCGCCATCGGCGCTCGCTCCCCTCGTCGGGTCAGCGGGAACGCCTTCCAGGCTAGTCCGCGCACCGCCGCTGCCGCCCCCGCAGCGCTCGTCGGAAGCGGCCGGGCCGGCGGGCTCGCGGGCGACCTCGCAGGCTACTGAACGCGCGTCAGCCGGGCCAGGGACCTACGGGCCCTCGTGCCGGATGCGGGCGCCATGGCATACTCCGGAGCGTGACGACCTCCTCCAGTGCGACCAGGGCCCTGCGGGCCGCGGTGTTCACCGCGCTCGCCGTGCCGATGGCCGCGTTGGGCCAGGTGGTCATCACCGGCCGCCCGCTGCCGCTGTCGCTGGTGGCCACGGCCGGTGCCGTCGTCTTCCTGGTCGCGGCCGTGCTGGCCGGCGGGGAGCGGCGGCTGCTGCACATCTCCGGCGTGATGGTGCCGGTCGAGCTGCTGCTCAACACCACCTTCAACCTGGGCCAGGCTGGCTGTTCGCCGGTGCTGACCGGTCAGGTGCCCGCCCGCGGCGTGAACCTGCTGGTCTGTGGCGGCGGTTCGGTGGACGGCTCGCTGCTGAGCGGCCCGTTGGGCCACGCCGGGCAGTTGGCCCCCGCCGCGACCCAGCTGCTGCTCCTGCTGGTGCACCTGGTGATCGCCCTGGCCGCGTCGGCCTGGCTGCGGATGGGCGACGCCGCCCTGTCCTCCCTGGCCCGGGCGCTGCGCGCGCTGCGCGAGTCGCTGGCCGGCCCGCTGCGCGCCCTGGTCGTCCTGCTGCTCCCGGCTCCGGTGCGCCCGGTGCTGCGGGTGCCGCTGCCGGTGTCGGACCGTCCGCGGCCGCGCCGCGAGGACGTGGTGCTGAGCCCGGCGCCCCGGCGCGGCCCGCCCGCCCTCGCGCCTGCCTGCTGATCGCCCCTCCCGCTCGATCCTCCCGCGTGCCCGGCCGGACGGCCCGGTGCGCCCGCAGGCAGTGCGCACGACTCCCGCGTTCCCCGAACCCGCCGCACCAGGTGCGGCTTCCCGCGCGCACCCGCGCGCCGCGTACAGGAGTTGACTTCCCCATGGCTCAGGCCCCCAGCAAGCAGCAGGCCAAGCGCATCAGTGCCCGTGAGCGGATCCAGGAGGCGCAGCGCCGCGAGCAGCAGGCCGCCAAGCGCCGGCAGCGGATCGTGGTGACGGTCTCGGCCGTCGTCGTCCTGGCCCTCGCGGGCGGCGTCGCCCTCGCGGTCAACTCGGCCTCGGGCAAGGACGACAAGGCCTCCTCCGCCGCCGCCTCGGCGCCGCTGGTCGTGCCGGCCAACGCCTCCGGCCCGGACGGCACGGTGGTCACCTACGGCAAGGCCGACGCGCCGCACACCATGGCGATCTACGAGGACTTCCGCTGCCCGGTCTGCAAGCACTTCGAGGCGGCGAACGGCGAGACCGTCAGGAAGCTCACCGAGGACGGCCGGATCAAGGTGGAATTCCACCTGGCGGCGTTCCTGGACAAGAACCTCGGCGGCAAGGGTTCGCGCACCGCGCTGGCCGCCGTCGGCGCCGCGCTGAACGAGGGCGTGGACCAGTTCAAGGCGTTCCACGACGTGCTGTACGCCAACCAGCCGGACGAGCGCGAGGACGGCTTCGGCGACGTCGACCACCTCCTGGACCTGGCCGGCCAGGTGCCCGGTCTGAAGACGGACGCCTTCGTGAAGGCGGTGACCGACCGGACCTACGCCCCGTGGGCGGCCAAGGTCTCCGACGCGTTCAACGACAGCGGGGTGACCGGCACTCCGACCGTCAAGGTGGACGGCAAGCAGATCACCCTGTTCGCCGGCAACGCCGTGGTCCCGCCGGAGCAGTTCACCGCGCAGGTGAAGCAGGCGGCCGGCCTCCAGTAGGCCGCGTCCCGCACCCGTACCGGCACCACCCGGCCCGGCCGATCCCCGGCCGGGCCGGCTCCTCCAAGCCAGCCACCGGAGTGTGCTGCCATGACCGCCGCTACCCCCGTGCACCTGTCCCGCTCCGCCCCCGACGACGACGGCACCGGCCGGGCCCCGGTCGGCGCGAGCCGCGCCCTCGCCCTCCTGCTGTTCCTCGGCGGGCTGGTCGGGCTGGCCGCCTCGGCCGTCCTGACCTTCGACAAGCTCCGCATCCTGGAGAACCCCTCCTACGTCCCCAGCTGCAACATCAACCCGGTGATCAGCTGCGGCTCGGTGATGCGCACCGAGCAGGCCGAGGTCTTCGGCTTCCCGAACCCGCTGCTCGGGCTGGCCGCCTTCGGCGCGCTGACGGCGATCGGCGCGGGGCTGCTCGCCGGGGCCGCCTACCGGCGCTGGTTCTGGCTGGGGCTGAACGCGGGCACCGCGCTGGGCGTGGTGTTCGCGCACTGGCTGGTCTACCAGGCGCTGTACGACATCGGCGCGCTCTGCCCGTACTGCATGGTGGTGTGGGCGACGGTGGTCTCGCTGTTCTGGTACACCACGCTGCACAACCTGCGCTCGGGCGTCGTCCCGGTGGGCCCGCGGCTGCGGGTGGTCGTCCGGGAGGCGGCGCGGTACCACTGGGCGCTGCCGGTGCTGTGGGCCGCGGTGATCGCGCTGATGGTCCTCAACCGGTTCTGGTACTACTGGAGCACCCTCCTCTGACCTCCCGTCATCCGACGTACCCGGGCGAGTGCAGCAGTGCGGCGGCGCCGGTCCGCCGGGCCTCCAGGGCCCCGGTGAGCCGGCGCGCCGCACCCGGCTGCAGCAGGACGGCCGCCTGGGCCGGGGTGAAGTACCCGTGGTCGGCGACCTCCTCGGCCTGCGCCCGGACCACCGCCCCGGCCGCGACCGTCCCGCCGTCGAACATGAACTGCACGGCGGGGTGGGCGTGTTCGCCCTGGTCGGGGATCGCGTCGCGCCACTCCACCACCAGCAGCCGCAGCGGCCCGGCCGACAGGCCGGTCTCCTCGTACAGTTCGCGGGCCGCGCACTCGGCGGGCCCCTCCCCCGGGTCCATCCCGCCGCCGGGGAACTGCCACTGGTCGCGGTAACTGGCCTTCAGCAGCAGGATCCTGCCCGCCTCGTCGGTCAGCAGCACGCTGCACCCGACGTAGGCGCGCACCATGCCGGCGAGCCACTCCTCCTCCGAGAGTGCCCAGGTGTCCGTCATCGCGCCTCCTCCGCCGACCGCCGCCTCGGGGACAATCTGCCGCGGTCGCGGCCCGCGAAACGGCGGTTCGCGCCGAATCCACCCGAAGGAGTGCCGGGGGCCTATCCGAAGACGGCCCGCCGGAAGGCGTTGCGCAGCTCGGTCAGCCGCTGGACGCCCCGGTCGTAGTGCACCTTGTTGGTGAGCAGCAGCGCCCAGCGGCCGAGCCGCCGGGAGACCCAGAAGCCGGTGCCGGTGAAGCCGTAGTGGACGAAGGTGCCCTCGGCCGGGTCGGTGCCGGGGGCGCACAGCCAGGACAGGCCGCGGGCGGGGGCGAGGCCGCCGGTCTGCTCGCGCAGCGACTCCCCGATCCACGCGCCGCCCCAGGGCAGTGCGGGCGGCGGGGCGAGCAGCGCGGTGAGGAAGCGGGCGAGGTCGCGGGCGGTGGAGAAGGCCCCGGCGTTGCCGGAGACGCCGCCGAGCAGCCGGGCGGACGGGTCGTGGACGACGCCGCGCAGGTGGCCGCCGACGCCCTCGTCGTACTCGGTGGGCGCGGCCCGGCCGGCGGACGCGGCGTCGAGCGGGCCGTACCGGGTGTCGGCCATGCCGAGCGGCCGCCAGGCCCAGCGCGCGGCGAGCTCGTCCAGCGGGGCGCCGCCGAGGTCCTCGACCAGGTGGGTGAGCAGCACGGCGGCCCGGTCGGTGTACTCGACGGCCGTGCCCGGCGGGCGGTGCAGCGGGGCGGCGAGGACCCCGGCCCGGATCGCCGCGGGGTCGCGCCCGTAGAGCTCCTCGAAGCGGGTGTACGGGAGCATCCCGGCGGTGTGGGCGAGGAGTTGACGGGCCGTCACCTCGCCGGCGGGGAGGCCTGCGGCCGGCCGCCACCAGCGGCCGAGCGGCTCGTCCAGGGGCAGTCGGCCGGTCTGCCGCAGCACCCCGGCGCAGGGCCAGAGCGCGACGACCTTGGTGAGGCTGGCGAGGTCGTACGGGGTGTCCGGCCCGGGCCGCAGCCGCGCGTACGGCCCCTGCCCGAGCACGCCGTGGCTGCCGCCGCCGAGCGTGCCGTCGGCCTCGCCGACGGCCCAGACGGCGCCCGCCCCGAGGGTGCGCGCGCCGTCCCCGACGAGCCGGTCCAACTCCCCGCCGGGCGCGGCCAGGGTGGGGAGCCGGTCGGCTCCGGGTGCGCCGGGTCCGGCTTGCCGGTGACTCATCCGTCTCCCCCTTCGGGCCGACGGGAGCCTTCCCCGCGCGAGCGCGGGTCAGACCGCCGGAGCCAGTTCCTTGCCGAGGCAGATGCTCTGCGGGTGGTCCTTGTAGATGCCGAACTTCCGGATCGGGGCGTAGCCCTCGGACCGGTACAGCGCGACGGCCTCGGGCTGCTCGGTGCCGGTCTCCAGGACGACGCGGGTGCGCCCGGCCTCGGCCGCGGTCCGCTCCAGGCGGCCCAGCACCGCCCGGGCCAGGCCGCGGCCCCGGGCCTCGGGGACCACGAACATCCGCTTCAGCTCGACGTCACCGTCGCGCAGGTCGTCCGGGCCGGCCTGCTTGGCCCGCCAGCCGCCGCAGGCGACCGGCCGGCCGTCCAGGTAGGCGATCATGAACAGGCCGGCCGGCGCCTCGAAGTCCTCCGGGTGCATGACGGTCTCGTCCGGGTCGCCGTAGCGGCGCACGTACTCCTGCTGGACCTCCGCCGAGAGCGCCTGGGCGTCGGGGTGGGCGTAGCCGGTGATGCGGAACTCGACGGTGCCGGTTTCCTGGGCGGTGCTGGTGCTCATGTCGGAAGAGCCTACGGTCCCCGTTCAGCGGGCCTCGAACCGGGCGACCAGGTCGTCCTTGCCGAACATCCGGGCGGTGTCCACGGCGCTCGGGGCGCCGGCCCGCGGGTCGGCGCCGCCGGCCAGCAGCACGTCGAGCACGTCCGTGGCGCCCTTGAAGACGGCGCCGGCCAGCGGGGTCTGGCCGTGGTCGTTGACGAGGTTCGGGTCGGCGCCGTGCCGGAGCAGCTCCGCGACGGTGGCGGCGTGGCCGTGGTAGGCGGCGAGCATGATCAGGGTGTCGCCGCGGCCGTTGGTGAGGTCGGCCGGGGCGCCGGCGTCCAGGTAGCCGGACAGGGTGTCGGTCTCCCCGGCCCGGGCGGCGTCGAAGAGCTTCCCGGCGAGCGCGACCACCTCGGCGTCGGGGGCGTCGGCGGGCTGCTGGCTGGCGGCGTCGGTCATGGTGGGCGGCCTTTCCGGTCGGTCGTCGGGCGGTCTCGCGGCTGCGCCCAGGGCACGGTAGCGGCCGGCGCCGGAACGGGCCAGCGGGCCTCCGGAATCCGGATGACGGCCCGCGCCCGCGACGACACGCGGCCGCGCGCGCCGCGCAGCCATTCGAGGGAACTTCCCGGACCCCCCGGAAACTTCCCGCCCGCCGAGCGGGAATGCCTCGGCCCACCGAATCCCGCGACGCCAGGCCCCACCCCGGCCGGCGCGCCGACGCCACCCGGCCGACGGAACGGTCTCGAACGGCAGAACCACCCATTTGCGCCGTTCCATCATCTATTACTTTTTGTCACGATTAATGCGCTTACCGTAACACCCCTGCTTGTCCCCACCTTCCTGAGGAGCGGAACATGATCCTCTCGATTTCCGGCATCGTCCTGTTCGGCACCATCGCCTTCCTCTTCTTCCGCCGGGACGGACTGAAGGTCTCCCACGCCATCGTCTGCGCCCTGCTGGGCTTCTACATCGCCGGCTCCTCGATCGCACCGAGCATCACCGCGGGCGGCGCCAGCCTCGCCAGCCTGCTCAGCGGCATCAGGTTCTAGGTCCTGACTCCCACCCCCACCCCTCCCCGTACCGGCCCGGGCGCGGATCCCACCGCCCCCGGGCCCCGTCGTACCCCACCTCCGCCCCCTCCCGTCCCACCGCCCGGGGAGTCAAGGAATGCCGCTCCACCGCCACCTCAGCAAGGGCCGCGCGATCGCCCGGACCGCCGGGGACCACGCCTCCGACATGTTCGCCCCGCTCTCCGTCATCGGCCGCGGCCTGCGCCACCACGTCGACTGGGCCAGGTCCCGCTGGCAGGACACCCCGAAGGAGCGCCGCGGCCCGACGCTGTTCCTCACCGCCGCCCTGCTGATCGGCGTCTACCTGCTGCCGCACGGGCTGCTCTTCGCTCTGATCGCCCTGATGGCCAGCGCCGCCTGGGCCGGCCGGGCCCCCCGGGCGGCGCCCGCGCAGCCCGCCCCGGACGTCGCCGACGTCAAGCTCGGCGCCCTCTACGCGGCGCTCACCCCGTACCTGTGCGGGCCCGAGGACGCCAACCCGCTGTACCACTTCGAGGGCGGCTACAAGAACGCCTTCAGCGACTGGGAGTTCGACGGCGAGGGCCGGCTGTCCCGGCTGGAACTGACCTACCCCGCCTACTTCACCGACACCGAGCCGGCCGCCCGGGCCCGGATCGAGCAGGTGGTGCAGGGCAAGGCCGGCCGGGCCCGCGAGTACCGCTTCGACTGGGACGAGGAGTCCAACCGGCTGCGGATCGCCGCGCTCGCCCCGCTGCCCACCGACATCGTCGCCCAGCGCTTCGTGGCGGCCCCCGGCGAGGTCGTGCTGGGCTTCACCGACGAGGGCGGCACCGCCCGGACCATCCCGGTCACCCGGGGCGGCACGACCGTCCAGCAGCCGCCGGTGGTCTGGCGCACCGGCCCGCGCTCCGCCGAGCCGCACCTGCTGGTGCTCGGCGTCACCGGCTACGGCACCTCCAGCCTGCTGCGCTCGATCGCGCTCCAGGCCCTGCCGTACGGCGACCTGGTGGTGGTCGACGGCGCGGGCACCGGGGAGCACGCCTGCCTGGTCAACCGGCCCGGCGTGCACACCGTGGAGACCAGCCTGCACGGCGCGCTGGCCGCGCTGGAGTGGGCCGTCGGCGAGACCGAGCGCCGGCTCGCCGCGCTCAACGCCGCCCGGCACGCGGGCGGCGCCCCGCCGGAGGACGTCACCCGGCCGCTGTGGCTGCTGCTGGACCACCCGACCGAGCTGAGCGAGCTCGCCCAGGCCGAGGGCCGCCCGGACCCGCAGGACCTGCTGGAGCTCCCGCTGCGGCACGGCCGGGCCGCCCGGGTCACCGTGGTGGTCGCCGACGACCTGCAGGCCCGGCACCGGCTCACCGCCACCGTCCGCGCCACCACCCGGGCCCGCGTGGTGCTCGGCCCGGCCGGCCTGGACGAGGGGCACGACGCGCTCGGCGCGCCGCTGGACATCGTGCCCGCCGTCCACGCCCCGGTCGGCCGCGGCTACGCCCGGATCGGCAACGGCACCCCGGTGCGGCTCCAGGTGCCCACCACCGTCGACCCGCTCGACGACGAGGCCCCGGCCCCGCTGCGGGACGCGGTGATCGCCCTGCTGCCGCACCGGGACACCCGCACCGAGGCGGCCGCCCCCGCCGTGCCGCCCCGCCCGGACTGCCCGCCGGCCGTGCCCGCGGCCGATCCGGCCGCGCCGGCCCGCCCGGTCGACCTGGCCAAGGACGAGCCGATGATCCGCTCGCGTCCGATCTCCTGACGGCCGGACCGGCCCCGGTCGAGGGCCGGTTCCGCCGCCCTCGGCCGGGGTCGGCACCCGCTCCGGAATCCCGTCCCGGTACGCTCGTCACAGAAAGCCCGCACGATCACCAGATGTGAAATAGGTGACACCTGGGGTGATATCACCGGCCAGATGTGACAAATCGGGCGCAGGTGGGTACAAACAGGGGCGGCACTACAGACGACGCATGTCCCGGGACGGGAATCTTCGTCGGAAGCCGAGCGTTGACCGAACGACGAAGAACAGCGACCACTAGTCCTGTGGGCCATAAGCCCGGGAGGCACGATTCATGAGCGAGCGAGCTCTCCGCGGCACGCGACTCGGGGCCACTAGCTACGAGACCGACCGTGGTATCGATCTGGCTCCCCGCCAGACCGTCGAGTACGCATGTCAGAACGGACACCGTTTCGAGGTTCCTTTCTCGGTCGAGGCGGAGATCCCCGCGACCTGGGAATGCCGCTTCTGCGGCCAGGAGGCGGCACTTCTCGACGGCGACGAGCCGGAGGAGAAGAAGATCAAGCCGACGCGCACCCATTGGGACATGCTGATGGAGCGCCGGACGCGCGAGGAGCTGGAGGAGGTGCTGGCCGAGCGGCTGGCCGTGCTCCGCTCCGGTGGGATGAACCTCGCGGTGCACCCGCGGGACACCCGTAAGAGCGCCTGACACCTCGCTCCCGCCACGAGCGGGAGGACGCGAAAAGGGACCCTGGTCACCAGGGTCCCTTTCGCGTTCTCCGAGCTGTCCGTCGAAACCGCCCCGGTACGCCGGACCGCCCGGGACGGATGTGCCCCGGGCGGCCGGTGGAACGGTCGGGTCAGCCCCCGATCGGCGGCCGGTGGGTGGTGTCCGGCCCCTGCGGGCCGCGCGGGCCGGACTCCGGGTCCAGGACCTCGCCCTGGATCACCTTGCCGTCCGGGCGGTGGATGCGCAGCTGCTCCTGGAGCCGCATCGCGTCCGCGAGCGGATCGGTGCCGGCCACGGTGGCGCTGCGCAGCGCCTTGTCCGCGACCCGGCGCCCGACCGCCCGCCACAGCGCCCGGGTGGGCGGGAAGAGCAGGGTCAGGGCGACCAGGTCCGACAGGAAGCCGGGGACGATCAGCAGCAGGCCGGCCAGCACCGTCATGCTGGTGCCGGTCTGGGGCTGCTCGGACTGCGGGTTCCTGCTCTGCTCGATCGCCGCCGACAGGGCCTTCGCCCCGGCCCGCTTGATCAGCGAGCCGCCGATCAGGCCGCCCGCGACGAGCAGCAGCACGACGGTGAGACCGCCCAGCCACGAGCCGACCTGGACCAGCAGCCAGATCTCCAGCACCAGCCAGGCGGTCATCAGCAGCGGCAGCACCCGGCGGAGCCTGCTACGCGGGGCCGGACGGGTGGGGGTAGCTTGCTGGGTCACGGTACGAATCCACTCCATGCGGTGCTCTGCGTGCCGCACGGGAGGTCCGGGCCGGCTACGGCACCACCTGGTCCAACGATTCCGGCCCGGCCGGTGTTCCGGCCGGTGCCTTCCGGCGGCGTCCGACCAGCACCGCCGCGCCGCAGGCCAGCAGGCCGCCGACGGCCAGCGTCCACTCCGGGGCGGCGCCGACCCGGTCGGCCACCGTGGTGCCGTCGCGCAGCGGGACGGTGGCCGACAGCTCGGCCGCGGTCAGCTCCTCGGTGCGCTGCTGGACGCCGCCGTCCGGGCCGATCACCGCGCTGATGCCGCTGGTGGCGGCGATCAGCACCGCCCGGCCGTGCTCGACGGCCCGCAGCCGGCTCATCGCCAGCTGCTGCTCGGGCTGGCCGGTCCGGGCGTAGGTCGCGTTGTTGGTCTGGACGACCAGGACCCTCGCGCCGCTGTCCACGGTGTCGCGGACGATCTCGTCGTACGCGACCTCGAAGCAGATCACGTCGCCGATCCTGGCCGGGCCGAGCTGCATCACGCCGTTGTGGTCGCCGGGGTAGAAGTCCCGGGCGACCCTCTGCAGGCGGGTGATCACCTTCATCAGCTGGGCGCGGAAGGGGACGTACTCGCCGAACGGGACGGGGTGCTGCTTGGTGTAGGAGGCGCCGGGGCCGGTGGCCGGGTCCCAGACGATGCCCTCGTTCTGGACGTGCTGCGCGTCCGGGCCGTCCACCAGGGTGCCGACCAGGGTGGGCACGCCGATCGCCTTGACCGCCTGGTCGATCCGCCGGCGGGCCAGTGGGTCGCTGAACGGGTCCAGGTCGGAGGAGTTCTCCGGCCAGATCACGATGTCGGGGCGCTCGGCCCTGCCCGCCCCGATGTCGGCGGCGAGCCGCTCGGTGGCCGAGGCGTGGTTGTTGAGGACCATCATCGGACGGCCCAGGAAGTCCATGCCCGGGTTGGGCACGTTGCCCTGGACGATGGCGACCTTGACGGTGTCGGCGGCGGCCGTGGGCACCGGGACGAGGTAGCCCGCCAGCAGGGCGGCCACCGCGCCGAGCGCCGCCAGCGCGGCCGCGACCGGGGCCCTGCCGGGCCCGCGCAGCCGCAGCGCGGCCCAGGCCAGCAGGGTGCCGGAGAGGGCGACGGCGAAGGTCACCAGCGGCGCGCCGCCGAGCGCGGCCAGCGGGGTGTACGGGGTGGCGGTGTTGGCGAAGGCGAGCCGGCCCCAGGGGAAGCCGCCGAGCGGCAGCCGGTCGCGGGCCCACTCCTGGGTGATCCACAGGCAGGCCGCCCAGAGCGGCCAGCCGGGCAGCCGGGAGGTGACGGCCAGGGCGCCGCCGAGCACGGCCAGGAACAGCGCCTCCACGACGGACAGGCCGATCGTGGCGTCCCAGCCGACCACCCGCAGCCAGCTGAGCAGCATCAGGAAGAACGGCAGGCCGAAGGCGAAGCCCGTCCACAGGCCCTGGCGGAAGGTGCGGCCCCGGGTGAGCAGCGAGAGCGCGGCGACGCCGAGCAGCGACAGCGGCCACAGGTCGTACGGCGGGAAGGCGAGGGCGAGCAGCAGGCCGGCCAGGGCGGCGAGGCCGGTGCGGGGAAGCCCGGCGCGGACCTTGGCGAGCGCCCGGGCTCCGCGGCTCGGTCGGGGCGCCGGCTCCGGCGGCTCGGGGACGGCCTCGGGCCGTTCCTGGGTGACGGGAGTGGCCACCGGCGCACCATCTTCCTGGGGCTTGCTGTTCGGACGCTGTGCGAAGAAGGTACCCCGGAACGTCGGCGGCCCGTGAGGTCAGGGTGGTAGCGGGTCAGCGCGGGGCGTAGCGGACCTCCCGCAGGGGCCAGTGCCGGGCGAGCCAGTCGGAGACGGCGCGGTACAGCGGGGCGTCAAGGTGGGCCCGGTCGGCCCGGACCCAGGAGCTGACCGAGACCGCGGACGGGTCCTCGCGGTCCGGATAGATGTAGACGCAGCCGATCACCTCGTCGCGGTCCGGCTCCAGGACGGTGTAGGAGAAGCCGGTACGGGCCTCGAAGTCGGCGGCGTGGCGGCGCAGGTCGTCGCGGTTGCGCTCCAGGGGCATCCCGTCGAGGGGCGGCCAGTGGCGGCCGGCCCAGCCGGGGGTGGAGCGGATGTGGGCGATGCTGCGGGGGTTTCCGGTGGGGACCGCCGGATCAGGGTGCGGCGGTGGGGTGCGTGCATCGCAAGGCGGAGGAGGGAGCCACTGCGGTGGGGGCACCTCCCGGCCGGAGGCTGGGGGCCATTGGCGACCGACGACAACGCGGCGAGGTGCGTGCCCCGGCGTCGCGCCCCCGGTGCTCCCCGCCGGAGACCCCCATGTCCAGGCGGCGTGGTCGGAGGTGTTGTGCTGCTCGCCCAGGGGTTCGAGGCGGAACTCCGGGGCGAGCAGTTCGCGCGGGACGGTGAAGTCGGCGGGCACCAGTTCGGTCATGGTGGAGACCCTAGGGTCCGGCGGCCCGCCGTTCCACGGGGTTTCAGCGCTGGTAGACGGTGCGGCCGCGGACCACGGTGCGCAGGCAGGTCGGCAGCGGGTGGCCGGGGGTGAGGTCGGGCAGTCCGGGGGTGCCGGAGCGCGGGTCGGTGGACCAGCCGGCCACCCGGGAGTCGGGGGCCTGGACGACCAGGTCGCCGGCCGCCCAGATCGCGTAGCTGGCGACCGCGCCGGGGACCAGCACGCCGTCCTGGTCCCGGCCGACGGCGCGCCAGCCGCCGCGGGTGTGGGCGGTGAAGGCGGCCCGCACCGAGATCCGGTGGTCCAGGGTCCGGTGGAAGGCGGCCGCGCGGACGGTGCCCCAGGGGTCGAGCGGGGTGACCGGGGCGTCCGAGCCGAAGGCCAGCGGGACGCCGGCCCGCAGCAGCGCGGCGAAGGGGTTGAGGGCGGCCGCCCGCTCGGCGCCCAGGCGCTGGACGTACATGCCGTCCGGGCCGCCCCAGGCGGCGTCGAAGGCGGGCTGGACGGAGGCGGTCAGGCCGAGTTCGGCGAAGGCGGCGACGGCCTCGTCGTCCAGGGCCTCGGCGTGTTCGACGCGGTGGCGCAGGGCCTTGACCCGGTCGGCGCCGACCCGGGCGCCGGCCGCCCGGACACCGTCGAGGACCGCTGCGACGGCCGCGTCGCCGATGGCGTGGAACCCGGCCTGGAGCCCGGCCTCGGTGCAGGCGGCGACGTGGTCGGCGACCTGCTCGGCGGTCAGGTAGGCGGTGCCGGTGTGCTCGGCGTCGTCGTACGGGGCGTGCAGGCAGGCGGTGCGCGAGCCGAGCGCGCCGTCCACGAAGAGGTCCCCGCCGGCGCCCACCGCGCCGAGCCTGCGGGCGGTCTCGACACCGCCCAACTCGCCCCAGTAGCCGAAGACTTCGGGCCCCTCGCCGTCGGCGGCCAGGGCCAGCAGAGCGGCCAGGTCGGCCTCCGAGGAGATCTCGGGGCCGGCGCACTCGTGCAGGGCGCCGATGCCGAGCTCGGCGGCACGGGCGAGGGTGGCGCGCTGGGCGCGGCGGCGCTGCTCGGGGGTGAGCCGGGCCAGCGCGGTCTGCCGGACGGCGTGGTGGGCGTCCTTGGTGAGCGGGCCCTCGGGGTCGAAGCCGGGCGCCTCGGCCAGGCCCCCGGTGAGGGCGCGCAGCGCGGTGGTGGCGAGCGCGGAGTGCACGTCGGTGCGGGAGAGGTAGAGCGCGGCGCCGCGGGCGGCGGCGTCGAGTTCGGCGAGCGTGGGCGGGCGGCCCTCGGGCCAGCCGGTCTCGTCCCAGCCGTGGCCGATCAGCACCCCGCCGGGCTCGGGCCGGGCGTCGACGAAGGCGGTGACGGCGGCCAGGGCGGCGGCCAGCGAGGGGCTGCCGGTGAGGTCGAGGCCGGTGAGCGCCAGGCCGGTGGCGGTGGCATGCACGTGGGCGTCCACGAAGGCGGGGGTGACCAGGGCGCCGTCCAGCTCGACGACCTCGTCGGCGGTCGCGGCGTACGCCTCGGCGGCGCCGTCGCTGCCGACCCAGGCGACGTGCCCGCCTTCCACGAGCATCGCGGTGGCGAAGGGGTCGGCGGGGCTGTAGACGGCGCCGCCGCGCAGCAGGACGGTCCGGGGGGTGCGTTCGGTCATGCCGCCAAGTCTGCACGTCACCGGTCGCCCCGCGGCGACCGGCCCGCGGTTCAGAGCTTCGGGGGGCGCGCCTCGTAGGGGGTGGACAGGACGACGGTGGTGCGGGTGGAGACGCCGGCGGCGCTGCGGATGCGGGCGAGCAGGTCCTCCAGGTCGCCGGGGGCGCCGACCCGGACCTTGAGTATGTAGTTCTCGTCGCCGGCGACGCTGTGGCAGGCCTCGATCTCGGGCAGGCCGGCCAGCCGCTCCGGGGTGTCGTCCGGGGCGCTCGGGTCGAAGGGTTTGACCGAGATGAACGCGGTCAGCGCCAGGTCGACGGCGTCGGGGTCGATGATCGCGGTGTAGCCGCGGATCACCCCGCGCTGTTCGAGGCGGCGCACCCGCTGGTGCACCGCCGAGGTGGACAGGCCGGTGGCCTTGCCCAGGTCCGTGTAGCTCATCCGGCCGTCCTCGAGGAGCAGCTGGACGATGCGTTGGTCGAGATCCTCCACAGTGCGCAAACCTACCCGGTCGGGAGCACGGGGGGCGCACGCGGTGTCACGGCGAGGGACCGCAGGTGCCGGGCGGGCACATGCCGGGTGAATGTGGCATCCGGTGTGGCCAAGGACACACCCGGTGCATCACGGTGCACGTGACCGCAGGATTATGAGTCCGGATCGCAGGGAAGTGCTGGTTGTGGCCCTGGACGACCACGCCGGGCCCGATCCTAGGGGGATCCTCATGCCTGCTACTGACCAGCGTGTGCTGGGCTCCGACGAGACCGACGATCCGACCGGCCGCGAGGGCCTCGCGGTCGACCTCGTGCCGGGCAGCGACCCCGGCGAGGCGGAGAACTGGGACGTCTTCCGGGTCAACTGCCCCGAGTGCCGCCGTCCGATCGCCCTGGTGGCGGACGAGGACCGGCTGCCGCAGCACGCGCTGCTGCCGACCGCCTGGAACCCCTTCGCCCCCGCGCTCTGCCCGGGTTCGGGCGCGCCGACGGACGACCTGGCCGAGGTCGAGGCCCCGGAGGACGCCGAACCGGCCGGGTTCGCCACGCTGTTCAAGCTCCCGAGCGGGCTGGACTGGCGCACCCAGCCGTTCTCGCACGCCGTCGCGCACCGGCCGGTGCGGCTCGCCGCGGTCGCCGGGGCCGCCCCGGAGGCGCCCGCCGTACCGACGGTCACCGCGCTGCGGGCCGCCATCCCGGAGCAGCGCCGCCGTCGTGCGGCGCTGGCCACGCGTACCGCCAAGGCGAGCTGACAGCCCGCCGGGAACGCCTCCGGCCGTCACTCCGCACCCTGGAGTGACGGCCGGAGGCCGTGTGGGAGGAAGGCGTCAGGCCTTCGTGAGGTGGCGGCCGATCACCAGCCGCTGGATCTGGTTGGTGCCCTCGACGATCTGCAGGACCTTCGCCTCGCGCATGAAGCGCTCGGCCGGGAAGTCCTGGGTGTAGCCGTAGCCGCCGAGCACCTGGACGGCGTCGGTGGCCACCCGCATCACCGTGTCGGTGCAGAACAGCTTGGCCATCGCCGCCTCCTTGGAGAACGGCCGGCCGGCGTCCTTCAGGCGCGCGGCGGAGAGGTAGAGCGCGCGGCCGGCCTCGATCTGGGTGGCCATGTCGGCGAGCATGAAGGACAGGCCCTGGAACTCGGCGATCGGGCGGCCGAACTGGCGCCGGGTGCGCGCGTAGTCGACCGCGAGGTCGAGCGCGGCCTGGGCGACGCCGATCGCGCAGGCGGCGATCCCGAGGCGGCCGGAGTCCAGCGCGGCGAGCGCGATCTGGAAGCCCTGCCCCTCCTCGCCGATCAGCCGCTCGCGGGGCACCCGGGCGCCGTCGAAGTGCAGCTGGGCGGTCGGCGAGGAGCGCATGCCCATCTTGTGCTCCGGCGGGGCCGCGGACAGGCCCTGCTGGGTGCCGGGGACCAGCAGGCAGCTGATGCTCTTGGGGCCGTCGACGCCGGTGCGCACCAGGGCGCTGTAGAAGTCGGCCTGGCCGCCGTGGGTGATCCAGGCCTTGGTGCCGTTCACCACGTACGCCTCGCCGTCGAGGTCGGCGCGGGTGCGCAGCGCGGCCGCGTCGGAGCCGGACTGCGGCTCGGACAGGCAGTAGGCGCCGAGCTGCTCGCCGGAGAGCATGGCGGGCAGCCACTTCGCGCGCTGCTCGTCGGTGCCGAAGGTGGCCAGCGCGTGGCAGGACAGGGTGTGCACGCTGACGCCGAGGCCGACGGCCAGCCAGCCCGCCGCGAGCTCCTCCAGGACCTGGAGGTACACCTCGTAGGGCTGTTCGCCGCCGCCGTACTTCTCGTCGTACGGGAGGGAGAGCAGGCCGGCCTCGCCGAGGGTGCGGAAGACCTCCCGCGGGAAGCGGTCGGCGGCCTCGTCCTCCGCCGCCCTCGGCTGGAGCTCGCGCTGCACCAGGTCGCGGGTGAGGCTCAGCAGCTCGCGGGCCTCCTCGCTGGGCAACTGGCGCTCCACGGCTTTCACAGGGGAGGGGGTCATGGCGGTGGTCGCCTCCTCGATCGGGCGCCGGGCCGAGGTGTCGGCCGGTCCGGCGGGGTGTGGCTGGTCGGACCGACCGGCACCGGGTTGCGGTGAACGGCCGTTCACAGTCGTGGCGAAGGCGAGTATGCCCGAAACCCGGGCTGCCGTCACGACCTGCACAGATGAACTGTCCGCAGTGGCGGGCTACGGCACCGTAGGGTTGACGTTGTGGCTGCATCCGAACCCTTCCCACCCCTGTCCCGGCCCGATCCGGACACCCGGTTGACCGCGCTCGCGGCGGAGCTGCGCGCGCTGCCGCCGTCCTGCGGGCCGGTGCGGCTGGTCGCGGTGGACGGGCACGCCGGCTCCGGCAAGACCACCTTCGCCGGACGGCTGGCGGCGGCGCTCGGCGGCGCCCCGGTGGTCCACCTCGACGACCTGGCCACCCACCGCGAGCCGTTCGGCTGGACCGGACGGCTGCGCGAGCAGGTGCTGGAGCCGCTGGCGGCCGGCCGGGACGCCGAGTACCGGGTGTACGACTGGACGCTGCGCCGCTTCGCGGGGACGGCCGCGGTGCCGGCCGCCCCGGTGGTGCTGGTGGAGGGGGTCGGCTCCGGCCGGCGGGCGGTGCGGCCGTGGCTGGCCCGGGTGATCTGGATGGAGCTGGACGCCGCCTCGGCCCGGCGGCGCGGGGAGGAGCGGGACGGTCCGGAACTGGCCGAGTTCTGGGCGGGCTGGGCCCGGGCCGAATCGGCGCATTTCGCCGCCGATCCGAGCCGTCCGCATGCCGCGACGCTGGTCGACGGAGTGACCGGACGGATCGCCCCGGGCACCGTGGGTGAACTTTCAACCACCGCCTTGACCTGCGACATCGCCAGGATCTAGGTTCTCCTCAGCCGCCGGAACGAAAGGCTCCGGTCGCCTCGGACCCGGCGCCCCCGGCTTGTTCCCCCGTGAGCCGGGGGCGCCGCCCGGTCCCCTTCCGAAAGTCGCTCCCCCGCCGCCCGTTTCGTCCGCCCGGACGCTCAACGGCCGCTCGCGCGATCGCATTTGACCCCGTACGGCACCCTTCCGGATCAGCTCCGCGCCGGTACGATTCCTGGCAGGCGCAGACGCGCCGCAGGGGGTCGACGACCACAGGCCCTAGGCGCAGGCGACTCGCCGGCCGAGTCCCGGGCCGCACCGCGGGGGGCGTGAGTGACGACGGTGGACAGTTCCGACAGCACGGCGGGCGGGCCGGACCGGCACGCCGACCGCGCCTGGCTGCGCGCCATGGACGCCTACACGGCCGGTGCGTACAGCCGGGCCGAGGAGGAGTTCCGGGCCGCCGTCCGGCTGGATCCCGGCATGGCCGACGCCTGGCTCGGACTGCACGCGCTGCGCAGCGACACCTCGGCCGCGCTGCTCGCCATGTACCGCCACCAGAAGCGGTTCGGCGAGCAGCGGCGGCTGCACCGACGCCCGCTCAGTTCCTGGTACTGGCTGGGCTGGTGGGTGCAGCCGGTGCTGGAGGACGCCCGCGACCTCGCGCTGGCGCACGCCTCGCACTGGCTGGACGGCCGGCACCTGGCCGAGCTGGACCGGGCGTTGGAGCAGTGCCCGGCGCCCAGCGAGGACCCGTCCGCCCGCTTCCTGTACGCCTGCCGGTCCTACCTGCTCAAGGACTGGGAGCAGCTGATCCGGGACACCGACCGGCTGCTGGACGACCCGCTGCTCGGCATCGAGGCCGGGCTGTTCGCCGGCATGGCGCGGGTGCGCCTCGACATGTGCGCCCAGGCGCAGGCACCGCTGGCCGCCTCACTGGCCCGCTGCCGCTCCGAACAGCCCCAGCGCAAGGAGCTGCGGTACTGGCTGGCCCGGGCGTACGACGGGGCCGGGCGCAGCGCCGCGGCGCTGCCGCTCTACCGGGCGGTGCACCGGGCGGACCCGGCGTTCATGGACACCGCGGCCCGGCTGGCGGCCATCTCGGCCGAGGACGCTCTCGCGGACGGGCTCTCGGACGGACTCGCGGACGGGCTCTCGGACGGACTGCTGCCGGCGGGCGGGCGCCCGGGGGCGGCCGACGCCGCCGCACCGGGCGGGCCCGGTGTCGACGACGGCTACCCGGACGAGGCCGGGTTCACCGGAGTGCCCGGGTACGGCGAGGAGTTCGGGGACGCGGGCGGGCCCGGCGGCGCGACCGTCGCCGGTGACGGGGTCGCCGGCGGCGGGCTGCTCAGCGGCGGGCAGCTGCCCGGCGGGGCACCGAACGGCGGGCTGCTCAACGGCGGGGTGCCCCCGGGCGGCGGGCCCTCGGTGGACGCCGGGCTGGTGGACGGCCCCCCGGCGGACGGCGCCCTGACCGGCGGCTCCCTCCTGGACGGAACCGCGGCCGGCGGCGCCCTGCTGGACGGCGTCCGGCCCGACGGCGCACCGCAGGCCGCCGGGGAGCGCTCCGGCTCGGGCGCCCCGCCCGGCCCCGCCGTGCCGCCGCCGCTGCCCGCCCTCGGCCGGGCCCAGCCCCGGACCGCCGCCGGGCCCGAGCCCCGCTCCGGCGGCGACGAGCGGGAGCTGGACGCGGCCCTGGCCGAACTGTCGCTGATGGTCGGCCTGGAGCCGGTCAAGCGCCAGGTGCGGGCGCTGTCCGCCCAGTTGAGGATGTCACGGCTGCGGGCCGCCCAGGGCCTGCCCGTCCAGCCGCCGAAGCGCCACTTCGTCTTCTCCGGCCCCTCGGGCACCGGCAAGACCACCGTGGCCCGCATCCTCGGCCGGGTCTTCCACGCCCTCGGCCTGCTCTCCGGCGACCACCTGGTGGAGGCCCAACGCGCCGATCTGGTGGGCGAGTTCCTGGGCCAGACCGCCGTGAAGGCGAACGAGCTGATCGACTCCGCGCTGGACGGCGTGCTGTTCATCGACGAGGCGTACAGCCTCTCCAACTCCGGCTACACCAAGGGCGACGCGTACGGCGACGAGGCGCTGCAGGTGCTGCTCAAGCGCGCCGAGGACAACCGGGACCGGCTGGTGGTCATCCTGGCCGGCTACCCCGAGGGCATGAACCGGCTGCTCGCCACCAACCCCGGCCTCAACTCGCGCTTCACCACCAGGGTCGACTTCCCGAGCTACCGCCCCGGCGAGCTGACCGCGATCGGCGCCGCGCTGGCCGGCCGGGACGGCGACGGCTGGGACGAGGACGCCGCCGAGGAACTGGCCAGCATCTGCACCCACGTGGTGCGCGAGGGCTGGATCGACGAGCTGGGCAACGGCCGGTTCATCCGCACCCTGTACGAGAAGTCCTGCGCCTACCGGGACCTGCGGCTGTCACTGCTGCGCGAGCCGCCGGGCCGGGAGGACCTGGCCACCCTGCGGCTGCCGGACCTCGTGCAGGCGTACGGGGAGCTGATCGACGGCCGGGGCTGACCCCCGTGCAGCCCCGCGACCAGCTCTCCCGGTCCGTTCCGGCCGCCGACCGGGTCAGCCGTTCAGGACCGCGGTCTCCCGCTCCCGGTCCAGCCCGACGGTGACCCGGTCGGCCCGCTGGGGCGCGCTGCCGCCGATCGACCGCAGCCAGGCCCAGGTGTCCTCGACGGTCTCGGCGACCGGGCGGCAGCGCAGCCCGGCGCCGAGCGCGCGCTCGACCAGGCCGGTGTGCAGGAAGTCGTAGAGGTCGCCGGGCGCCAGCCAGATCGGCAGCTCGGTCCACGGCTCGATGCCCGCCGCGAGGATCCGCTCCGGGGCCGTCCAGCGCAGCTCGGCGTCCGAGCCGGTGGCCCGTACGCAGGCCTCCAGCAGCTCGCCCATGGTGGTGTGGCCGGACGGGCTGACCAGGTTGTACGGGCCGCCGAGGCGGGCCACCACGGCGTCCAGGGTCCAGGCCGCGAGGTCGCGCGCGTCGATGTACTGCAGCGGCAGGTCGCGGGGCCCGGGGGCGAGCACCGGGCCGCCCTCCGCGATCCGGTTGAGCCACCAGGGCAGTCGGCCGATGTTCTCGTGCGGGCCGATGATCAGCCCGGCGCGGGCCAGCAGCGCCTGCCCGCCGTACTCGGCCTCCAGCGCCAGTTCCGCACCGCGCTTGGCCTCGGCGTAGGGCACCTCGCCGGTGAGGTCCGGGGAGGAGTCGACCACCGGCGCGCTCTCGCCGGCCCCGGCCTCCAGCGGGTAGTCGTACACCGACCGGCTGGAGACGTACGCGTAGTGGCCGACCCGGCCGTTGAGGAACCGGGCGCTGTCGCGCACCGCCGCGGGGGCCCAGGACCAGGTGTCCACCACCGCGTCCCACTCCCCCGGACCGAGCGCCGCCAGGCCGTTCTCGGCGGTGCGGTCGCCCTTCAGCACCCGGACGCCCTCGGGCGCGGGCTGCGTGCCGCGGTTGAGGGCGGTCACCTCCCATCCCCTGGCCAGCGCCTCCTCGGCGACGACCCGTCCGACGAACTTGGTTCCACCCAGCACGAGAAGTCTCATGCCGACCACCCTGCTCCCCCGGGTGGCCGGCACGGAACTGCCGCATGCTCTGGGCAGAATCGCCCGCAGCGAACACACCGTCAGCGGAAGCCGGAGCTCTACGGACGGACCCGGACAAACCGGCGCCGACGAACCGGCGCCGGTTTGTCCGGGGTCAGGCCGTGGCCGGGTGGACCGGCGTCAGGCCGTGGCGCGGTGGTCCGGGTCGTGCATCTCGCCGACCAGCTCCTCCAGCACGTCCTCCAGCATGACCACGCCGAGCGTGCGCCCGTCCTGGTCCAGTACGGCGGCCAGGTGACAGGTCGCCCGGCGCATCGCCCCGAGCGCGTCGTCCAGCGGGAGGCCGCCGCGCAGCACCGTGATCGGCCGCCACAGGCGGGCCGGGACGGGCGCCGACGGGTCCTCCACGTCGAGGATGTCCTTGAGGTGGACGTAGCCGAGGTAGCCGTGGCCGGCCGGGTCGCCGTCGGTGACCGGGAAGCGCGAGAAGCCGGTGCGCAGCGCCAGCTCCTCGACCTCGGCGGCGGTCGCCTTGGTGTCCACGGTGACCAGCTGCTCGGGTTCCAGCAGCACCTCGGTGATCGGCCGGCGGCCGAGCTCCAGGGCGTCCTCCAGGCGCTCCTGGCGGCTCTCGTCGAGCAGCCCGGCGTCCCGGGAGTCCGCCAGCAGGTACATCAGCTGCTCGGTGGTGAAGACCGACTCCACCTCGTCCTTGGCGTCCACCCGGAACAGCTTCAGCACGCCGTTGGCGAAGGCGTTCAGCACCCGGATCACCGGGGCGAGCCAGCGGGCCAGCCGGTCCAGCGGCGGGCCGAGCCAGAGCGCGGCCCGCTCGGGGCCCGCCATGGCCATGTTCTTCGGCACCATCTCGCCCATCACCATGTGCAGGAAGACCACGACGGCGAGCGAGATCCCGTACGAGAGCGGGTGCATCAGGCCGGACGGGACGCCGATCGCGTGGAACGGGCCCTCCAGCAGGGAGGCGATGGTCGGCTCGGCGAGGGCACCGAGGCCCAGCGAGCAGACGGTGATGCCGAGCTGGGCGGCGGCGAGCATCGCGGAGACGTTGGACAGCGCGTGCAGCACGGTGCGGGCGCGCTTGTGCCCGGCCTCGGCGAGCGGCTCGATCTGGCTGCGGCGCACCGACACCACGGCGAACTCGGCGCCGACGAAGAAGGCGTTGCCGAGCAGGAGCAGCAGCGCGACGGCCAGTTGCAGGGCGGTCATCGGCCGTCCTCCCGGTCCTCGTCGAACTGCGCGGGCGCGGTGGTGCGCTCCACCCGGACCCCGGTGGTGCGGTGGCGGTCGACACCGGTCACGGTGAAGCGCCAGCCGGGCAGCTCGGCCTGCTCCCCCACCTCGGGGAGCTTGCCGAGCAGGTCGGAGACCAGCCCGGCGAGGGTCTCGTACGGGCCGTCCGGGGCGTTCAGGCCGATCCGCTCCAGCTGGTCGATCCGGGCGCGGCCGTCGGCCTCCCAGACCGGCAGGCCGTCGACCGGCGGCAGCGGGAGCAGCTCGGGGTGGTCGTCGGGGTCGTGCTCGTCCTGCACCTCGCCGACGATCTCCTCGACGATGTCCTCGACGGTGACGACGCCGGCGGTGCCGCCGTACTCGTCGACCACGATGGCCATCGGCTGGAGGCGGCGCAGCCGGTCGAGCAGCCGCTCGGCGGGCAGCGTCTCGGGCACCAGCAGCGGCGGCGAGGCCAGCTCGCCGACCCGCACCAGGCCGCGCCGGACGGCCGGGACGGCCAGGGCGTCCTTGAGCGTGACGATGCCGGTGACCTCGTCCAGGCTGTCGGTGTAGACCGGGAAGCGGGACAGGCCGGTGGCCCGGGTCAGGTTGATCACGTCGGAGGCGGTGGCGTCGCGCTGGAGCGCGGCCACGTCTATCCGCGGGGTCATCACGGACTCGGCGGTCAGCTCGCTCAGGCCCAGGGTGCGGACGAACAGGGTCGCCGACTCCTCGTCTATCGCGCCGGCCCGGGCCGAGTGGCGGGCCAGCGAGACCAGCTCGTCCGGGGTGCGGGCGTGGCCCAGCTCCTCCTGCGGCTCGATGCCGAAGGCCCGGACGGTCCGGTCGGCGGCGCCGTTCAGGAAGCTGATCAGCGGGCGGCAGGCGAAGGAGAACGCCATGTGCGGCGCGGCGACCGCGCGGGCCACCTGGAGCGGGCGGGAGATCGCCCAGTTCTTCGGCACCAGCTCGCCGATCACCATCTGGACGACGGTGGCCAGCACCATGCCGACGATCACGGCGACGCCGCGGGCGGCCGAGTCGGGCACGCCGATGCCGGACATGACGGGCGCGAGCAGCGTGGACAGGGCCGGCTCGGCGAGCATGCCGACCACCAGCGAGGTGACGGTGATGCCGAGCTGGGCGCCGGACAGCTCGAAGGAGAGGTGCCGCAGGGCCCCGGCGACGCGGCGGGACTTGGCGTCGCCCGCCTCGGCGGCGCGCTCCACCTCCCCGCGCTCGACGGTCACGAAGGCGAACTCGGCGGCCACGAACAGGCCGTTGGCGAGGATCAGGAGAACGGCCGCGAACAACAGCAGCCAGGCGGTGATCACAGTGCCGCCTGCCTTCCGGGGGTCGGAAGCGAGGCGGCGCAGGTACTACCGGACGGATCGTCCATCGAGGGGGAGTGTCACTCCTCAGGTCGTTCGGGCACTCGATCGGGGGCAGGGCGGACTTTGCCCCGCTTTTACCAGCGTAGACCATACCGGGACGGCGGTACGAGGCCCGGTCGGCCCGCCGGGAGCGGGGAACCCCAGGTGGGAGCGGGTCCGGGCTCAGGCCCGGGCGTGCTGCTCGACCAGGTCGCGCAGCGCGCGGGCGTCCGCGATCGCCCGGTCCTTGCCGACGCCGGACTGGATGCCGACCGCGGCGAGCGAGGTGCCGTCGGCGAGGTCCAGGGTGGCCCACGGGTCGCCCTGGCGGAAGTTGACCCGGACGATCTCGGCCCAGGCGAGCCGGCGACGGCGGACGAAGTTGACCACCGTCACGCCCTCCGCGTCGGCGCTCACCCGGGGGCGGGCCAGCATCAGGCCGACGGCGGCGAACAGGACCCCGCTGGCGACCATCATGATCCGGTCGTTGAGCTGCCAGTTCTCCGGGAGCAGCACCGCCATCGCGGAGAACAGCGCCACCAGCAGCACGCAGACCGGCAGGAGCACGGCGCGGGTGCGGCGCGGCGCCCAGGTGACGGGGAACTGGACGGGCGGCGTGGACACGTGGGGTCTCCGGGGTGGTTCTGGTGGCGGCAGCACGACGGGGCGGGGACGCGGTCGGCGTCCCCGCCCCATTGAACCGTTCCTTACTCGTGGACCGGTGCGCAGGTCACCCGGGCGCGCCGGTCGTCCGGGCGTCCGGGCCGACCGGGCGTCCGAGTCGTCCGGCCGGTCGCACGGGTCAGAGGCGGCAGGCGTGGATGTTGGTGACCAGGATGGCCCGGGCGCCGATGCCCCACAGGTCGTCCATGATCTGCTGGGCCTCCTTGCGGAGCACCATCGAACGCACCGCGACCCAGCCCTCGGTGTGCAGCGGCGAGACGGTCGGCGACTCCAGGCCCGGGGTGAGCGCGACGGCCGCGCCGACCTTCTCGGCGCGGATGTCGTAGTCCATCAGCACGTAGCGGCGGGCCACCAGCACGCCCTGGAGGCGGCGCAGGAACTGCTCCACCCGCGCGTCCTCGCCCGAACCCTTCGGCCGGATCACCACGGCGTCGGAGACCAGGATCGGCTCGCCGAACACCTCCAGGCCGGCGTTGCGCAGGCTGGTGCCGGTCTCCACCACGTCGGCGATCACATCGGCGACGCCCAGCTGCACCGCGGTCTCGACCGCGCCGTCCAGCTTGGTGACCGTCGCCTTCACACCGTGGTCGGCCAGGTGCTGCTCGACCAGGCCGGTGTACGAGGTGGCGATCCGCAGGCCCTCCAGGCCCTTGACGTCCTCGACGTCCACGCCCTCGGGGCGGGCGAAGCGGAAGGTCGACCCGGCGAAGCCGAGGGCGAGCACCTCCTCGGCGTTGGAGTGCGAGTCCAGCAGCAGGTCGCGGCCGGTGATGCCGACGTCGAGGCGGCCGGAGCCGACGTACACGGCGATGTCCCGCGGGCGGAGGAAGAAGAACTCCACCTCGTTGTTCGGGTCGACGAGGACGAGCTCCTTGGGGTCCTTCCGCTGGCGGTAGCCGGCCTCATGGAGCATCTCCGCCGCGGGACCCGAGAGAGAACCCTTGTTGGGGACGGCGATGCGCAGCATGGGAGGTTGCTTCCTTACCTGTTGGGAGGATGGGTGTGCTCGGCGGAGCGGGGGGTCTAGAGGTACTTGTAGACGTCGTCGAGCGTCAGTCCACGGGCGATCATCATCACCTGAAGGTGGTAGAGGAGCTGCGAGATCTCCTCCGCCGTCTGCTCGTCCGACTGGAACTCGGCGGCCATCCAGACCTCGGCGGCCTCCTCGACGACCTTCTTGCCGATCGCATGGACGCCCTGCTGGACGAGCTGCGCGGTACGGGAGGACGAGGGGTCGCCGGTGGCGGCCTTCTGCTGGAGCTCGGCGTAGAGCTCCTCGAATGTCTTCGAAGCCATGATGGGCCCACCTTACGGCGTACCGGCGAACGGACGGTAAACGGTCCCGGAGCGTGGACAGTCCGGTGGACGTCCGCGCTCCGGGACCGGGCGGGCCGTGCTCAGAGCGCGGCGCGCAGCACCGCGGCGGTGGCGACGGCCGCGGTGACGGCCTCGTGGCCCTTGTCCTCGGCGGAGCCGGGAAGGCCCGCGCGGTCGAGCGCCTGCTCCTCGTTGTCGCAGGTCAGCACGCCGAAGCCGACCGGGACGCCGGTGTCGACGCTGACCTGGGTGAGGCCGGCGGTGGCGGCCTGGCAGACGTAGTCGAAGTGCGGGGTGCCGCCGCGGATCACCACGCCGAGCGCCACCACGGCGTCGTAGCCGCGCTCGGCGAGGCGCTTGGCGGCGACCGGCAGCTCGAAGGTGCCGGGCACCCGCAGCACGGTCGGCTCGGTGACGCCCAGCTCCGTGAGCGCGCGGTGGGCGCCGTCCAGCAGGCCGTTCATCACCTGGTCGTGCCACTGGGCGGCGACGACGGCGACCTTGAGGTCGGCGGCGCCGTCGATGGTCAGCTCGGGGGCTCCGTGGCCGCTCATGTTCGTTCTCTTCCGTTCGCTGGGGCGGGACGTGCGGGGGTCGCGCGGGGGTCGCGCGGGTTCAGGAGCCGAGGCCGGGCAGGTGGTGGCCCATCCGGTCGCGCTTGGTGCGCAGGTAGCCCAGGTTGTGCTCGCCGGGCGCGATCTCGACCGCTTCGCGCCCCTTGACCTTGAGCCCGTGCTCGGTGAGCGCGGTCAGCTTCTGCGGGTTGTTGGTGAGCAGGGTGAGCGAGCGGACGCCGAGGTCCACCAGCATCTGGGCCGCGATGCTGTAGTCGCGCGCGTCGGCGGGCAGGCCGAGGTCCAGATTGGCGTCGACGGTGTCCCGCCCCCGCTCCTGGAGCTCGTACGCGCGCAGCTTGTGGGCCAGGCCGATCCCGCGCCCCTCGTGGCCGCGCAGGTACAGCACCACACCGCGCCCGGCCTCGGCGACCCGCCGCAGCGAGGCCTCCAGCTGCGGGCCGCAGTCGCAGCGCAGCGAGCCGAAGACGTCACCGGTCAGGCACTCGGAGTGGACCCGCACCAGGACGTCCTCGCTGTCCGGCAGCCGGCCCTCCGCGTCGAGGCCGCCGGCCACCAGCGCGAGGTGCTCGACCCCGTCGATGGTGCCCCGGTAGCCGACGGCGGTGAACTCCCCGTGCGCGGTGGGCAGGGCGGTGACGGCGGCCCGGTCGACGTGCAGCTCGGTGCGGCGGCGATAGGCGATCAGGTCCTCGATGGAGATGATCGCCAGGCCGTGCTGGCGGGCGAAGGCGACCAGCTCGGGCAGCCGGGCCATGCTGCCGTCGTCGTTGACCACCTCGGCGATCGCGCCGGCCGGCGGCAGCCCGGCCAGCCGGGCCAGGTCGACGGCGGCCTCGGTGTGGCCGGGGCGGACCAGCACGCCGCCCTCGACGGCGCGCAGCGGGAAGACGTGCCCGGGGCGGGTGAGGTCGCCGGGTTCGGTGCCGGGCGAGGAGAGCAGCCGTACGGTGCGGGCGCGGTCGGCGGCGGAGATGCCGGTGTCGACCCCCTCCCGGGCGTCCACCGAGACGGTGTACGCGGTGCCCTTGCGGTCCTCGTTGACCTGGGTCATCGGCGGGAGCTTGAGGCGGTCCAGCTCCTCGCCGGTCATCGGGGCGCAGATCACGCCGGAGCTGTAGCGGATGGTGAAGGCCATCAGCTCGGGGGTCGCGGCGGACGCCGCGAAGACGATGTCGCCCTCGTTCTCGCGGTCCTCGTCGTCGACCACGACCACGGCGCGGCCGAGGGCGATGTCGGCGATCGCCCGCTCGACCGGGTCGAGGACGAGCTCGGGCCCGGGTGCGGACCCGGTGGCGCCGGTGCTGGACTGGTTCTCGCTCATCTCGGTCATGCCGTGGCTCCCTGCGGGACGGTGGCGGACGTGGCGCGCGGCTCACGGGTGCTCAGCCACCAGGACCGCAGGCCGAGCAGCACCAGGACGAAGTAGACGGAGTAGGTGAGACCGGAGAAGGTGTAGCCGCTGTTGAAGGCGAACGGCACGCCGACCGCGTCGACCGCGATCCAGGCGAACCAGAACTCCACCCAGCCGCGGGCCTGGGCGATCATCGCGGCCAGCGTGCCGACGAAGATGTAGGCGTCCGACCAGGGGCTCCAGGACAGGCTGGGGAAGGACGTGAACAGCAGGGCGAGCGCCACGGTGACGGCCGCGGTGCCCGCCGCCAGCACGAGCCGCTCGGGCCAGCTGGCGAACCGGACGGCGATCGCGCCGCCGTCGCGGCGGCCCCGCCGCCACTGCGCCCAGCCCCAGGAGGCGGTGGCGATCACGATCAGCTGCTTGCCGATCAGCCCGGGGACGTGACCGCCCAGGTAGGCGGCGATCAGCACCGCGCCGGACAGCAGCTGGACCGGCCAGCTCCAGACCGAGCGGCGCCAGCCGAGCGCGAGCCCGCCGAAGCCGAGGATGTTGCCGATCATGTCGGCCCACTTGACGTGTTCGCCGAGGACGGTGAACGCCTCGCCGCTGAGCCAGCTCACTTGGACTCCCCCGGGGTTCCGTCGACCGGCAGGTCGGACGGGTCGGAAACGTTGGAAAGGTTGGAAAGGCCGGAAGGGCTGGAAGGATCCGACAGGCCCGGGAGGTTCGGGAGGGTGCGGGATTCCAGGAGCCGCTCGACGTACTTCGCCAGCACGTCCACCTCCAGGTTGACGCCCTCCCCGACGGACTTGGCGCCCAGCGTGGTCAGCGCGAGGGTGGTCGGGATGAGGCTGACGGTGAAGCTGTCCCGGGCGGCCTCCACCACGGTGAGGCTGACGCCGTCGACCGTGATCGAGCCCTTCTCCACCAGGTAGCGGGAGATGGTGTCGGGCAGCGAGAACCGCAGCACCTCCCAGCGCAGCTCGCCGGCCGCGTCGCGCTCGCCGGGCTCGCGGCTCAACAGCCGCCCGGTGGCGTCGACATGACCCTGGACGAGGTGGCCGCCCAGACGGGCGCCGAGCGCCATGGCGCGCTCCAGGTTGACCCGGGAGCCGGGCTTCAACTCGCCGAGGCTGGACCGGTGCAGCGTCTCGGCCATCACGTCGGCGCTGAACTCACCGGTGCCGGCGGCCAGTTCCGCCGGGCTGTCGACGACGGTCAGGCACACGCCGTTGACCGCGATGGAGTCGCCGTGCCGGGCACCCGTACAGACCACCGGGCCGCGCAGGCGGATCCGCGAGGAGTCGCCGATCTCCTCGATCGACACGACCTCGCCGAGCTCTTCGATGATGCCGGTGAACACCCGGGTTCTCCTCGCGCTTGGGGCGCGGACTCCGGGGCGGCATGGGAGATGACACGGACGGGCACCGGTGCACGGGCCCGGGGCAGACCCTTCTCCGGGGTTGCCGAGGCCACCGGGAGATCACTCGCCCGGCCCGGGAGACACCGCTCCCGTCGTTCACCTGACCGGGGTCCGGAGGCCGGCTGTCGCCTGCCGATGGACCACGGGCACTGCTCTTCGTCCGCCCGCGCACGCCTCCCATCCGGACTTTAACCGTCGGTCCAGGAATTTCACCTGGTCAACCGGCCGCTGGCTGCGGACGGGTCGCGGACTGTAACCGCCGGTTCGGATTTTCACCGACCCCGGAGTGCGCTGAACGTCACTGCTTTGATGCCGTCATTGTGCCACGGACGGCGCAACGGCAGGGAGACCCCTGCGCTGTGGTCTGTTTCACGGGCTTGCGGGGAATGCGCGGTGCGGTGGCGTCCCGGTGGCGACCCGGTGGCATCCCGCTGCGGGCACGGTGGCGGAGCCGGGCGGCGGGGGCGAGGCTGGTAGACGGGGCCCTGCCGGTGACGCACCGAAGCTACGGAGGCGAGGGCGATGGCGAAGTTCATGGACGTCCACCACGGGATGGCCGGGATCACGGTCGAACAGCTCAGGCAGGCCCACGCGGCCGACCTGGCGATCGAGGGCGAGGAGGGCGTCCACTTCGAGCAGGCGTGGGCGGACCCGGAGTCGGGCACGGTGTACTGCCTCTCCGACGCGCCGTCCAGGGAGGCCGTGCAGCGGGTCCACAGCCGCACCGGGCACCCGGCGGACGAGATCCACCCGGTGCCGCTGTCGGTCTGAGCGCCGTAGTCGGTCCGCGGGCCGTCGTCGGCCTGATGCCGTCGTCGGCCCTCGGACCGTCGTCGGCCTGACGGCCGCTGCCGGTGTGAGGCCGGCGGTTCAGAGCGTGGCGGGGGCGCTGACCTGCAGGAAGTGGGTGACCTCCGGAGGGTGGGCGAGGTAGCTCAGCTCGCCCTCCGACCAGACCGGCCGGATCCGCCACATCGGCCCCGCGTAGCCGCGCAGGGCCTCCTCGTCGCGCCAGCGGCTCAGCACCAGCACCCGGTGCCCGTCCTCGGACACCGAGCGCAGCAGCTCGCCGCCGAGGCAGCCGTCGGTCCGCCCGAGTTCCGGGATCACCTGGGCGGCCAGGTGCGCGCAGAACTCCTCGCAGCGACCGGCCAGGACCTGCCCGGCCCAGATTCTGACGATCACGACCACCACCTCCGGCTGGAGTCCCTGGCCCCATTATCAGCGGAAAACCGCTGGTCGCCAGGGGTACGGCCGGTCCGGTACCGGGGGCTCCGAGGCCATCGGCCGGGGGGTGCGCCGAACGGCCTCGGCTACATTCCCGGTATGACGACCACACCGGAAACTGTCGCTTCGTCAACCGCCGCGCCCAACCGGCCGGGCAGTCTGTTCGACGCCCTCCGCGCGGGCGCGCTCAGCGACCCCGCCCAGCTGCGCGAGGTTTACGAGCAGCCCGGCGACCACGCCCGCCGCAAGCAGGTCGACCACCTGCACGAGGTCGCCCAGCGCCTGATCGCCTGCTCCCCGCTGGTGTTCGTGGCCAGCGCGGACGCCGCCGGGCGCTGCGACGTCTCCCCGCGCGGCGGGCCGGCCGGGCTGGTCTCGGTGCTCGACGAGCACACCCTGGCCGTTCCGGACGCCACCGGCAACAAGCGCCTGGACACCCTGCACAACATCCTGGAGACCGGCCGGGTCGGGCTGCTCTTCGTCGTCCCGGGCCGGGAAACCACGCTGCGGGTCAACGGGCGGGCCTGCGTCTCGACCGACCCGGAGTTGCTGCGGCAGCTGACCGCCGTCGGCAAGCCGCCGCGCAGCGCGATCGTGGTCGCCGTCGAGGAGGTGTACGGGCACTGCCCGAAGGCCTTCCTGCGCTCCTCGGCGTGGAAGCCGGAGAACTGGCTCGCCGCGGACGCGCAGCCGAGCTCCGCGGAGGTCACGCTCTCGCACCTGCGGGACGAGTCGCTGACGGTGGAGGTCATCGAGCAGCACGAGCGGGAGTCGCTGCTGTACCGGTACGAGTGAGGGGGCGGGCCCGGATGCCCGGCACCCGGGCCGCCGCACCCGGACGGCGGCCGGTCGGGTGACGGCGGGTCCGCCGGGCGTGCCGGGGCGGCCGCCGGTGGTTTGAATGGACGGATGGACTGCGTCTTCTGTGCGGTGGCGGCGGGCGAGGAGCCGGCGCACCGGGTGCTGGACGACGAGGTGGCGGTGGCCTTCCTGGACCGTCGGCCGCTGTTCCCCGGGCACGTGCTGGTCGTGCCGCGCGCCCACCACCCGACGCTGGCCGACCTGCCGGCCGGCGCGGTGGGGCCGTTCTTCCTGCGGGTGCAGCGGGTGGCGAAGGCCGTCGAGCGCGGGATGGGCGCGGCGGGCAGCTTCGTGGCGGCGAACAACCGGATCAGCCAGTCGGTGCCGCACCTGCACGTCCACGTGGTGCCGCGCAATCCGAGGGACGGGCTGCGCGGGTTCTTCTGGCCGCGGCGGCGGTACCCGGACGAGGCGGAGGCGGCGCAGGTCGCGGTCCGGCTGCGGGAGGCGCTGGAGGGCTGAGCGAGGCGCCCACTGCTCCGCGCTCGCCGGGTACCGCTCAGGGCGCAGCGGGCCGTACCCCCGTGGGAGCATCGGCGGGGGTCGATCTCCTTTTCCGGGGGGACGATCACGTCGGCGGGGGCGCCTAGGCTCGCGAGCATGAACGAACTCGCCTGCCTCGTGCAGCAGACGGCCGACCGGCTCGCGGGCCGACACGTCGGCGCGGTGGTCGCCGGGCTGGCCGGCGGCGCCGTGGAGATCCGCGGTGCCGGGCGGACCGGTCCGGGCGGCGGGGTGCCCGGGCCCCGCACCCTGTTCGACATAGGCTCCGTCACCAAGGTGTTCACCTCGCTCGCGCTCGCGCGGCTGGCCCTCGGCGGCACGGTCCGGCTGGACGATCCGCTGGCCGAGGTGCTCACCGGGGCCTCGGGCGGTCGCGCGACCGTCCCGGCCAGGGGTCCGGAGCCGGTCACCCTGCGGCACCTCGCCACCCACACCTCGGGGCTCCCCCGGCTGCCCCGGGGCATGGCCGTGCAGGCGCTGCTGTCCCCCAACAAGCCCGATCCGTACGCCGACTGCACCGCCGAGCGGGTGCTCGACGGGCTCGCCCGGACGCGGCTGCGGGCCGTGCCCGGGCGGAGCTTCCGCTACTCCAACCTGGGCGCGGGGCTGCTCGGTCTGGCCCTCGCGCAGCGGTCCGGCGTCGGGTACGAGGAGTTGGTGGCGCGCGAGGTCTGCGCGCCGCTGGGGCTGGTGGACACCTGTGTGCGGCCGGACGAGGAGCAGGCCGCGCGGCTGGCGCACGGGCACACGCCGGGCGGCCGGCCGGTGCCGTACTGGAGCTTCGCGGCGCTGCCCGGGATGGGCGGGCTCCGGTCGACCGCCGCCGACCTGGTGGTGTTCCTGCGGGCCCAACTGGCCGCCGGGCGGGAGCCGGACGCGGCGCTGTCGCCGGCGATCGCCCTCACCCGGGAGACCCGGCACCGGGTCAATCCGTTCGCCTGGGTGCACCTGGGCTGGCTCGGGCACCGGCTGCACACCCAGCAGGGCGGGCACCTCCAGATCTGGCACAACGGGGGCACCGGCGGGTTCAGCTCCTTCGTGGCCTTCGACCCGGAGAAGCAGGTGGGCGTGGTGGTGCTGGCCAACACCCGCCGGTCGGCCGATCCGGCGGGCACGGCGCTGCTGCGCGGCCTGCAGAACGGGTTCGCGACGGTGGCGTGAGGGCGGGCACCGTCCGGCCCGGGAGGCGGCAGTCCGGTTCGTACCCACCCCCGGTGCGGGCGGCCCCGGCCGGGGCGCGATGATGGCGAGGGCGTTTCGGGCCAAATGGTGCCGATTGGCACTGTCGCCGGGAGCGGCGAGCAGATGATGCTGGGGATCGAGCGGTCGCGGTTCCGATGGGGAAGTCCGCCGAGTGGAAGGGGGCCGACATGGCGGTGACGTGGTCGCCGACCCGGGTGCGGTCGACCGGTTCTACCGGCTCGGCCGGTTCGGTCGGTTCGGTCGGTTCGGTGGGTCCGGCCGGTGCGGCCGGCCGGCTCGGCGCGGTGGTGCGGGTGTACCGGCGGTACCGGCCGCTGTCCTGGTCGGCGCGGGTGTGGTTGCACCTCTGCGGGGTGGCCGTCTCCGTGGTGGTCTGCCTGGTGCTCGGCGGGTGGTGGCCGGCACCCGTGCTGGCGGCCGCCGCGGTGGTGGCGGTGAGCGGGTACGAGCGGCTGCGGTCGGCGCCCGGGCTGCGGTCCGTACGCGTCCACGAGGGCGGGCTGGTGCTGGTCGCGGCGGACGGTCGCGAGGAGCCGCTGCCCTGGAGCGCCGTGGAGGCCACCGAGTACTCCCCCGGCGGGCCGCGCGGGGAGCACGAGCACGGGCGAATATGGCCGGCGGGCGCGGACGAGCCGCTGGTGCTGGCGCACCTGCGCGGGCTGGGCGGGCTGTTCCGGGAGCTGGAGGAGCGCCTCTCCCCCGGGCTCCGGGCCGCGCTGCACGAGACGCTGCGCACCGAGGGGAGCGTCCGCTTCGCGCGGGGGCGACTCACGGTGACGGCCTGCGGGCTGGTGCACCGGCCGGCGCACCCGCTCGCCGCGACGGAGGCCCACCGCTGGACGGAGGTGCTCTCGGCCCGGGCGTCCGCCCTCGGCGAGTTGGAGATCCGGACGCACTCGGCCGGCCTCCCGCTCACCTTCCCGGTGCCCAACGCCCGGGCGGCCGCGGGCTTCCTGGAGGACCTCCGGACGGCTGCCGCCGGGTGACCAGCGCCGGGCGGCCGCCCGGCGTGCGGGCCCGGGGCCGACCCCTAAGGGGCGGCGCGGGCTCTTCCCGGAAGGGATCAGTACGCCGCTGAGTGGACGTCAGCCCCCGTGCCCGCGGCCTACGGTCGCTCGCATGAGCCGACTCCGCACGACCGCCGCCACGGCAGCCCTGCTGCTGGCGCTCCCGCTGTCCGTCGCCGCTGCCGCACCGGCCCTGGCCGCGCCGCCCGGCCCCGCCGCCGCCACGGGCGGCCCGACCACCCGGGCCGCCACCCCGGCCACCCGGGTCGAACTCCCCCGGCCGACCGGGCCGTACGCGGTCGGGCAGGAGGTCCTGCACCTGGTGGACGGCGACCGTCCGGACCCGTGGGTGCCCGCCGACGGTCCGCGTCAGCTGATGGTCTCGATGTCCTACCCCGCGCACGCGGGGACGGGCACCCCCGCCCCGTACCTGACCTCCGCCGCCGCCCGGGCGCTGCTGGACGGGAAGCTGCCGGGCAACACCGTCCCGACCGAGGCGGTGTCCGGCACCCGGACCTGGGCGGAGTCCGGAGCGCGTCCGCGGGGCGGCCACTACCCGCTGGTGGTCCTGTCCCCCGGCTTCACCATGCCGCGTGCGATGCTCAGCGGCCTCGCCGAGGACCTGACCAGCCACGGCTACGTCGTCGCGGTCGTCGACCACACCTACGAGAACACCGGGACCACCCTCCCGGACGGACGGACGCTCCCCTGCGCCGCGTGCGGCTCGGTCGACAGCGAAGAGGCGGCGGCGCGCCTGGAGGCGGGCCGGGCGAAGGACGTGTCCTTCGTCATCGACCGGCTGACCGACCGCCCGCACCCGGCCTGGCGCCACGCCCGGCTGATCGACCGCGACCGGATCGGCATGGCCGGGCACTCCGCCGGTGGCGCCTCCACCGTCCCGGCCCTGCTCACCGACGACCGGATCCGCGCCGGGGTGAACCTGGACGGCACCATGCACTACCGGGTGCCCGAGTCCGGCCTCCGGGGCAAGCCGTACCTGATGTTCGGCCACCCGCTCCCCGGCGGCGCCCAGGACCCGACCTGGGTCACCAGCTGGGCCCGGCTGGACGGCTGGAAGCGCCTGCTGACCCTCGACGGCTCCGACCACGGCAGTTTCACCGACCTCCCGCTCTTCATCGACGGGCTCGGCGTCCCCAGGGGCCCGTACACCACCATCGGGAGCCTGCGCGCCACCGCCCTCACCCGGCAGTACGTCGGGGCCTTCTTCGACCTCCACCTGAAGGGCGTCCCGCAACCGCTGCTCGACGGACCGAGCGCCGCCAACCCGGAGGTGCGCTTCACCCCCTGAAACCCGCCTGAGGCCCGCCCCCCGGGTCGGGCCGTCGGCAGGCCGACCCGGGGCGGAACGGGCGGCCCGACCGGGCTGAGCGGGGCGGCTGCGCCGGGTGGGGGTGCGTGCGAAGATGGCAGGGCTGGTGGGAACGATCTCCGGACGGTTTCTGGGACGGTTCTCTGGCCATGGTGGACGAATACGCGCAGCGCCCGGGGCAGCCGCGGCAGGACGCCCTGCTGATGGTGCCGATCGCCACGGCGCTGATCGACGCCGACGGGCGGATCCTGCACTGGAGCAGTGACGCGGAGGCGTTGCTCGGACACCCCGCGCGGGAGGCGCTGGGCGCGCGGGCCGCGACGCTGCTGACCTCCGACGAACTCCGGCCGGAGGTGCTCCAGCTGTTCCGGCAGATCCTGGCGGGCCGGTCCTGGTCCGGGGTGTTCCCGGTCCGGCACCGGGACGGGCACCTGGTGGACCTGGAGTTCCGCACCCACCCGGTCCGCGGCCCCGGCGGCGCCCCGATGGTGCTGGCGGTGGCCTCCGAGGTGACCACGCTGCACCGGCTCCAGGCGGACCTGGCCCTCCTCGACGGGTTCTTCACCCAGTCCCCGGTCGGCATGGCGGTCTTCGACACCGACCTGCGCTTCGTCCGGCTGAACGAGGCGCTGGCGAACGCGAACGGCCTGGCCGTCGGGGATCCGCTGGGCCGGCGGCTCACCGAGGTGCTGCCCAGGATCAACAGCGCCGAGGTGGAGGCGGTGATGCGCCGGGTGCTGGCGAGCGGCGAACCGGTGGTGGACGACCTCGCGCACGGCCGCACCCCGGGCGACCCGAACCACGACCACGCCTGGTCGACCTCCTACTTCCGGCTGACGGACCGCGGCGGCCGGGTGCTCGGGGTGTGCGCCACGGTCATCGACGTCACCGAACGGTTCCACGCCGACGCCCGGGCGGCGCGCGCCCAGGAGCGGCTGTCCCTGCTGGTCGACGCGACCGCCTCGATCGGCACCACGCTGGACCTGCGGCAGACCGCCCGGGAGCTGGTCGACGCGATGGTGCCCAGGGTCGCCGACATCAGCGCGGTGTTCGGGCTGGAGGAGCTGGTGGCCGGCCGGAACGTGGAACCGCCCGCGCCGGACGCCCCGCTGCTGGTGCGCCGCCTCGCGATCTCCACGACGGACTCGCTCTACCCGGCCGAGGCGCTGCCGGTGGACGCCGTGCACGAGCTGCCGCCGGACTCCCCCTACGCCCGGGCGCTGACCAGCGGGCGCACCATGGTGGTGCCGTCCTGGGAGCTGCCGATGCTGAGCGAGGGCATCAACGAGAGCCGCCGCCAGGCCTACCTCGGCGAACGGCCGCGCTCGGTGCGGATCACCCCGCTGGTGGCGCGCGGCACGACGCTCGGCATGGTGGTGTACTCGCGGCGCGGTGCCCGGGAGTCCTTCGCGGCGGCCGACATCACGCTCGGCGACGAGCTGGCCTCGCGGGCGGCCGTCGCGCTCGACAACGCCCGGCTGTACCTGCGCCAGCACCAGACCGTGCTGGCGCGGCAGCAGGCGCTGCGCGAGGCGAAGGCCGCGCAGGAGCGTCTCGCGCTGGTCAACGCGGCCTCCGCCCGGATCGGCACCACGCTCGATCTGGCCCAGACCGCCCAGGAGTTGGCCGAGGTGGCGACGCCCCGGCTGGCCGACACGGTGGTGGTGGAGGTGCTGGAGGAGCTGGTCCGCGGCGAGCGCGCGGCGACCGCCCCGGTGGACGGCTCGGCGCTGCTGCGGCGGATGGCCTTCCACTCGGTGCGCGGCTCGACCCTGGCCCCGATCTCCCGCACCGGCAACGTGCACCGCTTCGTGCCCGGTTCGCCGTACGCGTGGAGCCTGGCGCACCGCGAGCCGGTGCTGGTGCCGCGGATGGACGAGGAGGGCATGGCCTGGTTCGCCGACGACCCGGTGCGCCAGGCCGCCGTACGGGAGCAGCACGTGCTGTCGTTCATGGTGGTGCCGCTGATCGCGCGCGGCACCCCGATCGGTGTGGCGGGCTTCTACCGCACCCTGGTCGAGCGCCCGTACGACGAGGACGACGTGGCGCTGGCCGGGGAGCTGGCGGTGCGGGCCGCCGTCTCGATCGACAACGCGCTGCTGTTCACCCGCGAGCGCGACGCGGCCGCCGCCCGGCAGCGGGCGCTGGACGAGGCCTGGGCCGCCCAGCAGCGGCTGTCGCTGCTGAACGAGGCCAGTAACCGGATCGGCACCACGCTCGATCTGCACCGCACGGCACGGGAGTTGGTGGAGGTGGTGATCCCGCGGTTCGCCGACTTCGTCACCGTGGACCTGCGCGAGGCGGTGCTCAGCGGCGAGGAGCCCGGGGCGGTCCCGCCGGAGGGCCCGGTGCTGATGCGGGCGGTGGCGGTGGGCGAGGCCGGCCCGGACGGCCGCATGCACGAGGCGGCCGACCAGGTGGGCGAGACCTCGCAGTCGGCCAGGCTGTACGCGCAGAGCCTGCGCACCCGGCGCTCGATCCTGGTCGCCGAGGTGACCGAGGAGGAGCTGCGCCGGATCGTCGCCTCGCCCGACCGGGTGCAGCCCAGCCTGGACGCCGGGGTGCACTCGTACCTGATGGTGCCGCTGATGGCGCGCGGGCACGTGCTGGGCGGCGCGGAGTTCGTCCGCACCGGCAACCCGGCGCCGTTCGGCCCGGCGGACCGTTCGCTGGCCGAGGAGCTGGCCGCCCGCACCGCGCTGGCGATCGACAACGGCCGGCTCTACCGCCGCGAGCGGGACACCGCGCTCACCCTCCAGCGCAGTCTGCTCCCCCAGGAGGTGCACCGCGCCCTCGGCCTGGACCTCGCCTACCGCTACCTGCCCAGCAGCGTGGTCAGCGAGGTCGGCGGCGACTGGTTCGACGTGGTGCCGCTGTCCTCCGGGCGGGTCGCGCTGATCGTCGGCGACGTGATGGGCCACGGCATCCGGGCCGCCGCGACCATGGGGCAACTCCGCACGGTCGCCCGGACGTTGATCACCCTTGAGCTGGATCCGGCGCGGGTGCTGTACCGGCTGGACGAGGCGACCGCGACGGTCGGCGAGGGCCAGTTCGCCACCTGCGTCTGCGTGGTGTACGACCCGGTGGGCCGCCGCTGCACCGCGGCCAGCGCCGGGCACCTGCCGCCGGTGGTCGCCGACGCCGAGGGGCGGGCGCACCTGGTCGAGCTGCCGTCCGGCACCCCGCTGGGCGTCGGCGGAGTCGCCTTCGAGAGCGCCGAGTTCACCCTCCCCGAGGAGGGCATCCTGACACTCTACACGGACGGGCTGGTCGAGCGCCGGGGCCAGGACCTGGACGAGGGGCTGCAGTTGCTGTGCCGGACCGTCGCCGACCGGCGCGGCTCGCTGGAGCAGACCTGCGACGCCGTGCTGAACCGGCTCACCGAGCGCACCAGCGAGGACGACATCGCCGTCATCATGGCGCAGGTCCGCCCCCGGGGCACGGACCGGATCGCCACCCTGCCGCTCACCGGCGACCGCGCGATGGTCGCCCACTCACGCCGCTTCACCCGCGAGACGCTGGCCGCCTGGGGGCTCGGCGCGCTCGCCGACTGGGCCGAGCTGCTCACCAGCGAGCTGATCACCAACGCCCTGGTGCACGCCGGTTCGCCCACCCAGCTGCGGCTGTACTGCGACCGGGTGCTCACCGTCGAGGTAGCCGACCGGGAGCCCGAGGTGCCGCGGATCCGCCGCGCCCGCGGAGAGGACGAGGGCGGCCGGGGCATCCACCTGGTCAACGAGCTCGCGCACCGCTGGGGCAGCCGCCGCACCCAGGACGGCAAGGTGGTCTGGTTCGAGCTGGAGCTGCCCCCGGGGGCCTCGCCGCCTGCCTGAACAACGGACGGTTGTCGGTCCGGCGCCGCGGTTGTCGGCCCGGCGGCCCGCCGCGGCGGTTGTCTGGTGCCACGGCGGGACGGCCCCGCCCGGACGGACCCCAGGAGCCCACCGTGCAGCACCCCGACGCCCGCACCGTCGTCACCGACTACGTCACCCTCATCGCGGCGGGCGAACGCGAGGCCGCGATCGCCCTGTTCGCCGAGGACGCCACCTGGAGCTATCCGGGCAGCCTCGCGCTCTCCCGCACCTGGCGGGGCAGGCAGGAGATCTTCGGCGACTTCCTCGGCCAGGTCGGCACCCTCTTCGCCCCCGACGGCCTGCCGGCCATCACCCTCACCCACGTCCTCGCCGACGGCCCGCAGGCGGTGGCCGAGTGGACCACCGTCGGCACCGCCGCCAACGGCGCCGCGTACGAGAACCACTGCCTGGGGGTGTTCACGGTGACGGACGGCCTGATCACCTCCGTCCGCGAGTACCTGGACACCGACCACGTGGCGCGGACCCTGCTGGCCTGAACGGCGCCCGCGAGGAGCGCCGGCCGCCCGCCGCCGACCGGCCGGGGTCAGTCCGGCAGCAGCAGGTTGACGTCGCCGAACTCGTGCCACAGGTAGCGGTGCCGCACCGCCTCCCGGTAGCAGGCCGCCAGCAGCGGACGGCCCGCGACGGCGGCGAGCATCAGCAGGTGGGAGGCCCGGGGCTCGTGCCAGCCGGTGAGCAGCCCGTCCACGGCCCGCACCCCGCGCTCCGGGGTGACGACCAGCTCCGTCCAGCCGTCGGCCTCCTGGACGGTGCCGTCCGCAGCGGCCGACTCCAGAGCCCGGACCACGGTGGTGCCGACGGCGATCACCCGGCCGCCCCCGGCCCGGACGTGGCCGACCAGCCGGGCGGTGGCGGCCGGGACGTGGAAGCGCTCGGCGTACGGGGCCTCGTGGACCTCGGGCGACGCCACCCCGGTGTGCAGGGTGACCGGCGCGAGGAGCACCCCGCGACCGGCCAGCCGCGCCACCACCTCGGGGCTGAACGGACGGGCCGCGCTGGGCATCTCGCTGCTGCCGGGGACGGTCGCGAAGACCGTCCGGTAGGCCTCGATCGGCCAGTCGCGGTCCACGTAGCCGTACCGGATCGCCCGGCCGTGCCGCTCCAGGTACGGCAACAGCGGCTCCGGCAGGGCGAGTTCGGCGTACCAGAGTCGGGCGGTCAGCGGCCGGGTCAGCACCGCCGCGCCGGCCGCGGGCAGCGAGACGCGCAGGCCCGGGCGGGCCGGGGACTCCTCCGGCGGGTAGTGGGCCGCCGCCCGGGCCGGCACCACCCGGCGCAACTCGACCAGGTGGGCGCCCGATCCGTCCGGCTGGGCGGAGGAGAGGTGCAGCGCGACCGGGGTGCCGTCCGGCAGCCGGCCGGGCAGCGCGGCGGGGACGGTGGCCGAGTTGTTGACCACCAGCAGGTCCCCCGGGCGCAGCACCTCGGGCAGGTCGGTGAAGCGGCGGTGCTCGACCGCGCCCGTGGCGCGCCGGCCGACCAGCATCCGGACGCCGTCCCGGGCCGTGCCGCGCGCCTCCGCCGGTGCGCGGGCGGAGAGTTCGGGCGGGACGGTGACGTCGAGGCCGAGGGGTCCGAGGCCGAGGGGCGCCGCACCGGCGGGGTCGGGGCCGGTGAGGGGGGAGGCGGTGAGGCGGGAGGCGGTGCGGTCGGGGCCGGTCGGATCGGGGCCGGTGAGATCGGGGTCGGTGGATGCCGTCATCGCCCGCCCCGGTCGGCGGCCGCGGCGGCCATGTCCTCGGCGCGGTAGCGCCCGGAGGGCCGGCGGTCGCGGAGCAGGCCGAGCAGGACCGGCGCCACCTGCTCGGGCAGCGGCTCGCCGGAGATGTCCTCGCCGGGGCTGGCCTCCTGGAGCATCCGGGTGCGCATGCTGCCCGGGTCCACCGCCCAGACCCGCAACCGCGGCTCCTCCCGGGCGAGTACGCCGCTGGCGAGGTCCAGGGCGGCCTTGCTGGCGCCGTAGCCGCCCCAGCCGTGATACGGCACCACGGCGGCGTCGGAGCTCACGTTGAGGACGGCGCCGGCGTGGGCGCGCAGCTGGGGCAGCACGAGCTGGGTGAGGGCGATCGGGGCGAGCACGTTGACCTCGAAGGTCTCCAGCAGGTCCGGCAGCGGGAAGTCGGCCAGCCGGGGCAGCGGCTCCCCGCCGGGGCCGGGCGCGCCGTTGAGCGTTCCGGCGTTGTTGACCAGCAGGCTCGCACCGCCGAGGCGCTCGGCGGCCTCGGCCAGGTGGGCGCGGTGGTCGTCGTCGACGACGGAGCCGGCCAGGGCGACGACCCGGGTGACGGCGGCCAGGTCGGCCGCGGCGGCGGCGAGTTCGGCCGCGCCCCGGGCGGTGACGACCAGGTGCCAGCCCTCGGCGGCGAGGGCGTGCGCGAGGGCCAGGCCGAGGCCGCGGGAGGCTCCGGTGACCAGCGCGACGGGGGCGGGATCCGGGCCGCCGGTCGGCGATGCGGCGGTGTGCTGCGTGGCGGTGTGCTGCGCCGCGTCGTCGCCCGCGTCCATGTCCGCGCCGGTGCCCGCGTCGCTGCCTGCGTTGTTGTCTGCGTCGATGCCTGCGTTCATGCCGCAACCATCCCGCCGGCGGGCCCGGCGGCGGATCGGCCGCCGGGCCCGGGACCGGCCGGACGTTGGCCCTAGACCGTCCGGAGGGCCGTCCTAGGACCTGCTCCCGACTCCGTCGGACCAGCCCCGCGGGTCGGTCCAGGCGGCCAGCGTGCGGCGGGTCTCGAAGCGGCGCTCGTGGCCGGACAGCGGATCGGTGAACTCGACCGTCGAGGCGAGCAGCTGCAGCGGGCGGCGGAAGTCGTCCGGGGCCGGTTCGGGCAGCACCACCGGGTAGACCGGGTCCCCGAGGATCGGCAGTCCGAGGCCGCTCATGTGCAGCCGCAGCTGGTGGGTGCGCCCGCTCAGCGGCCGCAGCCGGTAGCGCGCCAGGCCGTCGCGGCGTTCCAGCAGGTCGATCCGGCTCTCGCTGTTCGGCGGCGCGTCGATCTCCTGGGCGGCGATCACCCCGCGCTCCTTGACGATGTGGCTGCGCACGGTGCGCGGCAGGCTCAGCTCCGGGTCGTACCCGGCTACCGCCTGGTACTCCTTGCGCACCAGGCGGTCCCGGAACAGCGTCTGGTAGGCGCCGCGGTCCTCCGGGCGGACGACGAACATGGCCAGGCCGGCGGTGAGCCGGTCCAGGCGGTGCGCGGGGCTGAGCGCGGGCAGGTCGAGGGTGTGCCGCAGCCGGGACAGCGCGGTCTCGGTGACGTGCCGGCCGCGCGGCGTGGTGGCCAGGAAGTGCGGCTTGTCGACCACCACCAGGTGCTCGTCGCGGTGCAGCACGACCAGCTCGAACGGGACGGGCACCTCCTCCGGCAGGTCCCGGTAGAACCACAGGTGCGCGCCGGGGCGGAACGGTTCCGCCGGGGCGACCGGGCCGTGCTCGCCGACGATCTCGCCGTCCCGCAGCGCCGCGTCGATCCGTTCGGCCGGGACGGCGGGCAGCCGGTCCACCAGGTGGTCCCGCACCGTCGGCCAGGGGCCTTCGAGCGGCAGCCGGAGGTGCACCGGGTCCACGCCGCGGCGCTGCGGGAGGGGGGAGGTCGGGCGGCGGCTCTTGCGTCTCATCTCCCGGCCCAGCGTAGTGCGCGCCGGCGCACGACCCGCCGCCGAGGTGCTGACCCGGGGCCGGGCAGGGAGAGTGGACCGGAGGCCCTCGTTCCGCCGGGGGCCTCCCGGCCGTCCGCCGGGCGGCCCGGCGGGCCGGTGTCCGGCCCACCGGCCCGGCCGACGGGCCGGGACTGCCGACCGGGCCGACCCGCCGGGCCGCAGACCGACAACCGATCGACCCGCCGGACCGCCCGGCAGCACTGGAGGACGCGTGACCGCCGACGGCCCGGACGGGGTGCCGCCGCTGCACCTGCCGAGGCGGACCCGGCTGCTGCTCTACGGCGCGCTCCTGCTGCTGGTCGCCGCCGTGGTGGCCGCACTGGCGATCGGCCCCGGAACCACCCTGGCCCCGCTGCTGGCGGTGGCCCCGGTGCTGGCCGGCGCGACCACCCGGCAGGCCCGGGTGCCGCTGCTGGTCGGCGCGGCGGCGCTGCTCGCCGTCGGGATGCTGGAGTCGGCCAACGCGCAGCTGCCGCTCTCGGTGCGGATCAGCGTGCCGGTCACCGTCCTGGCCTCGACCCTGGCCAGCGCCGCCAGCGTCGTCCTGGTGGCGGCCCGCGAGCGGGAGCTGTTCCAGGTCCGGACGGTCGCCGAGGCGGCCCAGCGGGCCCTGCTGCGGCCGCCGCCGGAGCGGATCGGACCGCTGCGCGTGGCGGTGCGGTACGTGGCGGCGGCCGCCGAGGCCCGGATCGGCGGCGACCTGTACGCCGTGGTGGAGACCCGCTTCGGGGTGCGGATCCTGCTCGGGGACGTCCAGGGGCACGGCCTTCCGGCGGTGGAGACGGCGGCGGACGTCCTCGGGGTGTTCCGGGAGGCCGCGCGGACCGAGCCCGACCCCGGGCGGCTCGCCGAACGGCTGGACGCGGCGCTCGCCGCCCGGCAGTCGGACGAGGGCCGGTTCGCCACCGCGCTGCTGCTCGACGTGGCGCCGGACCGGGGGCCGGTGCGGCTGGTGAACTGCGGCCACCCGCCGCCGCTGCTGCGCCGGGCGGGCCGGGTGAGCGAGCTGGAGCCGCCGTCCCCGGCGCCGCCGCTGGGGCTGCTCGGGCTCACCGGCGACTCGTACCGGGACCGGCGGTTCGACCCGGAGCCGGGCGACGTGCTGCTCCTGCACACCGACGGCGTGTCGGAGGCCCGGGACGCCGAGGGCCGGTTCTACCCGATCGCGGAGCGGCTGCCCGGCCTGCACGGCGGCACCCCGGCGGACCTGCTGGACGACGTGCTGACGGACGTCGGCGGCTGGGTCGGGGACGCCGGGCTGGCCGACGACGCGGCGGTGCTGGCGATCCGCTGGGAGCCGTGACCGGGCCGCGGGCGGCCGGCTCGGACGCGGTTGTCAGGGGTGTGTGCAAGGCTCGGTTCGCGGTCGGCGGGGAGCCGGCCGCCGGGTGGTCGACGATCGACCGACGAGGGGACGGTGCCATGGGGAGCAGGGCCGGCGGGTCGTTCGAGCTCACCGCGTTCGAACCGGTGGAGACGGAGGAGCTGGCGGGCGCGGCCTTCGGGCGGGTCCGGATCGCCAAGACCTTCACGGGCGGGCTGAGCGGGGCGAGCGAGGTGCGGATGCTCTCCGTCGGGGGCCCCGACGGCGGCCCGGCCTCGTACGTCGCGGTGGAGCACGTCACGGGCGAGCTGGACGGGCGCAGGGGCTCGTTCGTGCTCCAGCACGCGGCCTGGGACACCAGCGGCACGACGATACGCGTGGTGCCGGGCACCGGGACGGGCGAGCTGACCGGGATCACCGGGGAGTTCCAGCTGACCGTCGACGCGTCCGGCACCCACACCTACGTGCTGGAGTACGAGCTGGGCTGACGCCGGCCGCGGCGCGCGCAGTCGGCCGCCCGAGCGGTCAGTGGACGGTCGGCCCGGCCTCCGGCCGCCCGACCGCCGTCCGGACGGCGGTCGGGTAGCTCCGGAACGGCGGCAGGGTGTCGGTCGCCCGCTCGGCCCGGGCGTTCCTGCCGGGGCCGAGGCACCCGTTCGAGATCACCTGCCGTGCACCCCGTCACCGGTCTCCGCGGCAAGGGCTCCGGGCCGGGCCGGCGGCAGCAGGCCGCTGCGAGCGGCGATGACGCCGGCCTGGAAGCGGCTGCGCGCGCCGAGCCGCTCCAGCAGCTCGGCGATGTGCTGGCGGCAGGATCGGACGGAGAGCCCGGCACGCTTGGCGATCACATCGTCCTTGAGGCCGGCCCCGAGCAGGGTGGTGATCAGCCGCTTGATGTCCTCGGCGCTCTCGTGGGCCGCCAGCGGACCGGTGCGGTACTCCGAGGCAGTGGCCCAGGCCTGCTCGAAGCTCTGGCAGAGGTGGGCCACGATCGACTCCTCGCGGACGATCACCGCACCGCCGGGCTGGCGGAGATGAGGCAGGAAGGCCACCTGACGGTCGAAGATGAGCATCCGGCCGGGGAGTTCGACGAGTGTGCGGATCTCCGACCCGGCTTCGACGACCGCCTCCACATAGGCTTGGGTGGGGGCGTGGAAGCGCGCGGTGTGCTGGTAGAGGCTGCGGATCCGGACCCCGCGTTCGAGCATCGCCAGGTCCCTGGGCAGTGCGTCCGCCAGGGCGGCGGGCGGACGGCCGCCGCCCGGCTGACACGCCATCAGTTCGACACGACAGTTGGCGCCGAGCTCGGCGAGCAGGGTCCGGACCGCGAACTTGTCGGCGAGGCTGTCCACCGCCTCGTCGTGGTTGCGCTGCCGACGGGCCTCGAAGTAGACGGCGGAGAGCGCGGACAGCGCACTGCGGACCTGTTCGGTGTTGCGCCGCCGTCGACTCAACTCCGTTTCGGCCCTGCGTAATTCGTCTTCGGTGGGGCCGAGCAGTGCCGCTATCGCCGCGTCGGGGCCGTTCGGCAGCAGCACGGAGCTGCCGGCCATCGGAGTCAGCAGGTGGAGTGCGTTCAGAGTGTCGACGGATGCGGTCAACTCAGCGGCTGTCACGCCGAGTTCATCGGCGCAGCGGTCCGGGTCAGCGGCGTCCAGTCCGCCGTTCCGCACCGCCCACTGGTAGGCGGCGACCCCGATCTCGTCGAGAACAGGCGAGTCCGCAGCGCCGATGTGCGCGGATTTGTCCATGAGTGTCATCCCTCATTTCGTTCCCGCGGAGCAGATGAGCCATCCAACACATGTCACGTGCCGGGTGTCCACCGGCACTCTGGAGTCAGCCGAGGGGGCGGCCCCCGCGGCGGAGAGAAGTCCCGACCACAAGGGGGATGGCTCGATGCGAAGGAAGCTCCTGAAGTCCTGTCTGGGCGTCGCCTCGGCAGCCGCGGTGTTCGCGGCGGTGCCGGCGGTGGCCGAGACCGTGGCGAGCCGGCAGCCGGTCACCGTGCTGCGGGCGGACAGCGGGTGGGGCGACGGTCCCCACACGGGGAGTCACATCGGTCCGTCCTCCAGGCCGCCCGGTCAGGCCGGGTGAGGTGAGACGGCAGCCGCCTGCTGCCGCCGGGTGGGAGGCGGGACCTTTCACCCGAACCGACCGGAAGGCGGTCGAACCGCCTGCGCGTGCGTCCATCGGCACACCTTGGAGAACAGTCACCACCGGAGAAGAAGGAGATCGAGATGTTCAGGAAGCTTGAGCGACTCGGCGGAAGCCTGCTGGAGCGTTTCGTGCCCACGGCCGATGCCCAGGCCTGCGGCTGGTACAGCTGGTCGCAGTGCTGGCAGTGCGCCGGCTCGCCGTGCAGCGTCAACACCTGCAACGGCCAGCTGGTCTGCAAGTAGCCCTTCCGGGGCGGCGTCCGAGGTCTACGCGAGCAGGGCGGGGGCGCCGGTGGTCGAGCCTGGCTCGACCACCGGCGCCCCCGCCGCGCCCGGGCCCGGTACACCCGCCGCGCTGCGCGCCGGTCGCGCCCCGCGCCGGTCACGCCTCAGAACCCCCACCAGGAGGGTGTGATGCACAGTCTCGTCGTCTGCGTCCGGGCACTGCTCGGCGCGGTCTTCCTGGCCTCGTCCATCGGCAAGCTCGTCGGCCGCAACCGGCTCACCTCCTTCGCGCAGTCGGTCGAGGGCCTGGGGCTGCTGCCCGCGTGGCTGGTCCGTCCGGTCGCCCTGGCCGTTCCCGTGGTCGAACTGGCCGATGCGGCCCTGCTCGCGATGCCGGTCCGCGTCCTCTGGTCGGCCGGGCTGTTGGTGGCGACCGGGCTGCTGCTGGTCTTCGCGATCGGCATCGTGCCGGCCCTGCGGCACGGTGCCCGGGTGCCCTGCCGCTGCTTCGGCGGGTCCACCGCCCCGCTCGGGGCCCGACAGCTGGCCCGCAACCTGCTGCTGTCGGCGGCCGCGCTGGCGGCCGCCGCCGTGTCCGGCCCCGGGGCGTCGACCACGGGCACCGTCGGGACCGCTCTCGCGGTGGCCGCCGGCCTGCTGCTCGGTGTGCTGGTCGTCGCGCTCGACGACCTGATCGAACTCTTCCGAACCACCCGACCCGAGGAGGTCGTCGATGTCCGTCCTGATTCCGCTCCTGCTCCTCGTCGGGGCGCTCTGCGTCCTGGACCTGCTGCTCACTCTCGGAGTGATCAGGCGGCTGCGTGAGCACTCCGACCTGCTGGCAGCCCCCGGCGGTCCGGGCGCGGTGCCCGTGGCACCCGAAGTGGGGACGCCGATCGGCGAGTTCAGCGTCGAGACGACCACCGGCGAGCGGTTGACGGACGCGGATCTGGCGGAGGGCACCCTGGTGGCCTTCTTCTCACCGACCTGCGGTCCGTGCCGGACGAAGCTGCCGAAGTTCGTCGAGCACGTCGCCGCGCTGCCGCGGGGGAGGAACGGCGCACTGGCCGTGGTGGTCGGCGAGCCCGAGGAGTCCGCGGACTTCGTCCGCCGGCTCTCGGCGGTGACCCGTACGCTCCGCGAGAGCAGCGGCGGCGCGCTGGCAGGGGCCTTCCAGGCACAGGCCTTCCCCACCCTGCTCACGGTGGGCCGTCCCGCGGGCCGACTGGCGGTCACCGCCAACGACGTGGCGCTGGCCCCCTCGGTTCCGGTGGCGGCGTGAACGGCGCCGGATCCGGCCCGGCGCGGCGCCCGGCCCGGGGCGGTCCGGCGAAGCACCCGGCCGGCGACGGTTGCGTCCAGGCCTCCCCTGTGGCGGGCCGGCTGGACGGGAAGCAGGAGGCGCCGACCTGGAAACAGGACCGCCTGAACGCGGAACCGGACCGGCTGGACGGGAAGCAGGAGGCGCCGACCGGGAAGCACGACCGGCTGAGCTGGAGGCTCGTACGCTCCTGCCTGCGGCTCGCCGCCGAAGCGGCGCCCGGCGCCCTCGCGGGCTACGCCGCCTGCTCGCTGGCCGCGGCCGCACTGCCGGTCGTTCTCGCCTGGCTCACCAGGTCACTGCTGGACGCCCTGACCGGTCACGGCGGCCCCGCCATGCCAGCCGTCCTCGGCGGCGGGCTGGTCGCCGCCGGTGTGGTCACCACCCTGCTGCCGCAACTCACCCGCTATCTCGCGGCGCAGGTCCAGCGCCGCACCGGCCTGCTGGCACAGGAGCAGCTGTTCACCGCCGTCGACGGCTTCACCGGCCTGGCCCGGTTCGAGGATCCGCGCTTCCTGGACCGGCTCAGGCTCGCCCAGCAGGCCGGCCGGACCGCCGTCGGCCAGGCGCTGGAGGGGCTGCTGGGCACCGCGCGGTCCGTGCTGGTCGTGGTCGGCTTCCTGGGCTCCCTGCTGGTGGTCGGTCCCGCGCTGGCCGCTGTGGTGCTGCTCGCCGGAGCTCCCGTGCTGGCGGCCGAGTTGACGCTCGGACGGCGCCGGGTCCGGCTGCTCTGGGACATCGGACCGACGGAGCGGCGCGAGTTGTTCTACAGCGAGCTGCTGACCAGCGTCGCGGCGGCCAAGGAGGTCCGGTTGTTCGGCACCGGCGCCTTCCTGCGCGGCCGGATGCTGGCCGAGCGACGGACGGCCGACACCGCCCGCCGGCTGCTGGACCGGCGCGAGGTGAGGGTGCAGTCCGCGCTGGGAGTACTCGCGGCCCTGGTCTCCGGCTGCGGCCTGCTCTGGGCGGTGGAGCTGGCCCGTACCGGTGTCATCACCCCGGGCGGGGTCACCATGTTCGTCGCCGCGGTGGCGGGCGTGCAGGGCGCGCTCGCCGGGCTGGCGGCCACGACGGCCGTCGCCCAGCAGGCCCTGCTGCTCTTCGCCCACCACCTGGCCGTACTGGACTCCGGACCGGACGTGCGGCTCCCGCGGACGTTCCGCACCCTGCCGCCACTGCGCGAGGGCATCGAGCTGCGGGACGTCTGGTTCCGCTACTCTCCCGACCACCCCTGGGTGCTGCGGGGTGTCGACCTCTTCATCCCCTGCGGTGCTTCGGTGGCCCTGGTGGGGCTGAACGGTGCCGGGAAGTCCACCCTGGTGAAGCTGCTCTGCCGGTTGTACGACCCGACCTGCGGGGTCATCCTCTGGGACGGGGTGGACCTGCGGGAGATCGACCCGGCCCAGCTGCGGGCCAGGATCGGCGCGGTCTTCCAGGACTTCATGCACTACGACCTGACGGCCGCCGAGAACATCGCCCTGGGGGACCTGGCGGCACTGGACGACCGGCCGAGGATCGAGGCCGCCGCCGAACGCGCCGGGGTGCACCGGGCCGTCGCCGCGCTGCCCGGCGGCTACGACACCCTGCTCTCCCGGACGTTCCTGCCGCCCGGTGCCCGGGCGGACCGGACCACCGGCCTCGTGCTCTCCGGGGGGCAGTGGCAGCGCCTGGCCCTGGCACGGGCACTGCTGCGCGAGCGGCGGGACCTGATGATCCTCGACGAACCCTCGGCCGGTCTGGACGCCGAGGCCGAGTACGAGGTGCACCAGTCGCTGCGGCAGGCCCGGTCCGGGCGGACCAGTCTGCTGATCTCGCACCGGCTCGGCGCGGTCCGGGAGGCGGACCGGATCGTGGTGCTGCGCGAGGGCCGGGTGGTCGAGTCCGGCGGACACGACCAGCTGATGGCCGCGGCCGGCGCCTACCAGCGGCTGTTCGCGCTGCAGAGCCGGGGCTACCGGACGGCGGAGGCGGCCTCGTGAAGCTGCCGTGGATCGCAGCGGTCCCGGCAGTGGTGACGGCGCTGGTGGCCGTCCGACTGGTGCGCCTGGCGCTGGTGGTGGTGACGGTCCGGGGGGAGAGCATGCTCCCGGCGCTCCGCGACGGTGACCGGGTCCTCGTGCTGAGAGCCTCCGGCCCGGCGGTCGGTCAGGTCGTCGTGATCGAGCACGCGGACGCCCACGGGTGTTGGCCGGACCGTCCGCTGCGGCGCCTCGGGCCCGTCGGCGCGGGCGGAGGCCCGGCCGGACGGCGGTGGGCGATCAAGCGCGTGGCGGCACTCCCCGGGGATCCCGTACCGGCCGCGGCCCGCTCGGGACCGGCGGGCGACGGCCCGGTCCCGCCGGGCGCACTGGTACTGCTGGGCGACAATCCGGCGGCCAGCGTCGACTCCCGGCAGGCCGGCTGCTTCCCCCTCGACCGCGTCCTCGGCCGCGTGCTCCGGCGCCTCCCGGCCTCCCGCGCCGCCGGTCGAGGGGGCGGCACGGCGGCGCCTGCCCACCGCCAGGTCCAGGGCCACCGCGGGTAGCGGCTGCCGTGGTCCGCTCCCTCGAACGGGGCCGGGTCGGGGGCGTACTGCTCGCCGGCTCTCCGGGCATGGCGCCCACGGCGGCACCGTGGGTGCCGGGCTGACGCCGGCCGCGGCGCGCGCAGGCCGCCGCCGGGTCCGTCAGAGGACGGGCTGGGACGCCTCCAGCCGCTGGATCGCGGTCCGGACGGCGGTCGTGAAGCTCCAGAACAGCGGCAGGGTGTTGGTCGCCCGATCGGCGCGGGTGTTCTTGCCGGGGACGAACATCGCGGTCCGCAGCTCAGTGGTCATCTCCAGCTGGGCGCCCATTCCGAGCAGGCTGCGGTTGCAGATGTTCTCCGTGGAGATGCCCGCGATCTCCTCCTCGCCGGAGGCGGTCACGGCCCGGACGCCCGCCGCCGCGAACTCCTCCGTCAGGTACTGGCGGAAGGTGGGGTTCAGGCCACCGACCAGCACGGCCTGGGCACCGGTTTCCAGGCCCGCCTGGGCGGCGGTGCAGCCGTGCAGCGACAGCACGTTGAGGCTGCCGGCGCACATCGCGCGGGCCACGCCGTCGTCGCAGTGGGTCGACGTGACGTGCAGCTCGCCGTTGCCGGAGGAGCGCAGGCCCTCGAACATCCAGAAGTCGTGCGTCGGCCCGGCGGCCGGGGTCGGGGTGAGGTCCGCGGGGTGGTAGCCGGCGACGGCCAGGCACAGTTCGGAGGTGCCGACCTCGATGCCGCCGCCGTGCGGGGCGATGACGGTGGTCCGGACGAACGGCCCGCGGCTCTGCAGGCTCTGGTCGTCGATCAGGTGCCGGCGGTAGCGGCGGCCGTAGTCCACGCCCTCGACCACGGACGAGCTGGCGTAGAGGGCCGTGTTGGAGGGGAACAGGTCTCCGGCGGCGCTCGCGGGGGTGCGTCCCACGACGGCGCCGAGGGTACCGAGCGCCGGGGCCGCGGCGAGCGCGGTGATGAGGGTTCGTCGGTTGATCACGGTCACGGATCATGGCAGGAGGTGGAGATCGGCGACAGTCCCCGCAGGGCCACGACGGGTCGAGGCCGCCCCCGCCGGGACCGGTCCGATCGTGTGACACCGGCTGGGCGGACGCGTGCGGCGCCCACCGGCGCGGACCCGCGCTGTCACGATGATGCGATCAGCGCATGATCGGCATCGGAGGGTGGCGCATGCCCGGCACAGCGGTGGACCGTACGACGGCACGGATCAGGGATGCGAGGACGGTCGGGCAGGTGGTCGGCCGGCTGCGGCGGATCGGGGCCGCACTGCCCCCGGCCGACGGGGTGGCGGTCTTCAACCGGATCTACCTCGCCGTGACGGAGGCCGTCCGCGACCGGCTGGGCGACGGGTACTTCGCCGACCCGCCGGCCGTGGCCGAGCTGGACCGTGTTCGCCCGGCGCTACCTCCGAGCTGTGGCCGCCGACGCGGCCGGGCGGGAGCCGCCCGCCTGCTGGCGGCCGCTGTTCGCGCTGCGCGCCCACCCGGGGGTGCACCCGCTCCAGTTCGCACTGGCCGGGATGGCCGCCCACATCCAGCACGACCTGCCGCTGGCCGTCCTGGACACCTGCCGCCGCCGGGGCTGCGAGCCGGCCGTCATCGAGGAGGACTACCGCCGGATCAACCGGGTGCTGGCGGAGGTGGAGGCGGCCGTCCGGGAGCAGCTGATGCCCGGGCCCGACCTGCTGGAGCTCGCCGAGCCGCTCACCCACCTGCTCGGCGTCTGGTCGGTCGCGGCCGCCCGGGAGGGTGCCTGGAGCGCCGCCGACGCGCTGTGGGAACTGCGCCACCTGCCGGACGCGGCCCGGGCGTTCACCATCGCACTGGACGCTTCGGCCGGGCTGCTCGGCCGCGCCCTGCTGCTCCCGCTCGGAGCGCTGCTCCCGTCCGGGCCGGACGACGGGCCCGCCGCTCCCCCGGCGGGGCGCCCGGACGACGGCCCGGACGATCGCCCCGGCACTGGGCGGAACGCCCCCGCAACGGCCGCCGCCCGGCTCCCCGAGGCAAGGAACCGGACGGCCGGCGGTACGGACGCGGGCGGCGCGGCGGCCGCCGGCGGCGATCAGGCCCAGCTGGAGTGCAGCGGCTTGCCCTCGGCGTAGCCGGCCGCGCTCTGGACGCCCACGATCGCCTTCTCGTGGAACTCCTCCAGGCTGCCGGCGCCCGCGTAGGTGCAGGAGCTGCGGACGCCCGCGATGATCGAGTCGATCAGGTCCTCGACGCCCGGGCGGGCCGGGTCCAGGAACATCCGGGAGTGCGAGATGCCCTCCTCGAACAGCGCCTTGCGGGCCCGGTCGTACGAGGAGTCCTGGGCGGTGCGGTTGCTGACCGCGCGGGCCGAGGCCATGCCGAAGCTCTCCTTGTACTGCCGGCCGTCGGCGGCGGTCTGGAGGTCGCCCGGGGACTCGTAGGTCCCGGCGAACCAGGAGCCGATCATCACGTTCGAGGCGCCGGCGGCCAGCGCCATCGCGACGTCGCGCGGGTGGCGCACACCGCCGTCGGCCCAGACGTGCTTGCCGAGCCGGCGGGCCTCGGCAGCGCACTCCAGGACGGCGGAGAACTGCGGCCGGCCGACGCCGGTCATCATCCGGGTGGTGCACATGGCGCCGGGGCCGACGCCGACCTTGAGGATGTCGGCGCCCGCCTCGACCAGGTCGCGGACACCGGCGGCGGAGACCACGTTGCCGGCCACGATCGGGACCTGCGGATCCAGGCCGCGCACCGCGCGCAGCGCGGTGATCATGGACTCCTGGTGGCCGTGCGCGGTGTCGACCACCAGCACGTCGGCGCCGGCCTCGATCAGCGCCTTCGCCTTGCCCGCGACGTCGCCGTTGATGCCGACGGTGGCGGCGATCCGCAGCTTGCCGGCCGCGTCCACGGCCGGGGTGTACAGGGTGGCGCGCAGCGCGCCCTTGCGGGTGAGGATGCCGACCAGCCGGCCCTCGCCGTCCACGACCGGGGCGAGCTTGCGGTGCGCCTCGGTGAGCTTCTCGAACGCGGCCCGCGGGTCGATGCCCTCGTCCAGCACCAGCAGGTCGCGGGACATGACGTCGGCCAGGCTGGTGAAGCGGTCCACGCCCTGGCAGTCGGACTCGGCGACCACGCCGACCGGCCGGCCGTCCTCGACCACCACGAGGGCGCCGTGCGCGCGCTTGGGCAGCAGCGAGAGCGCCTCGGCGACGGTGGCGCCCGGGTCGAGCGTGATCGGGGTGTCGAAGACCAGGTGGCGCTGCTTGACCCAGGAGACGACCTCGGCGATGACCTCGGTGGGGATGTCCTGCGGGATGGCGACCAGGCCGCCGCGGCGGGCGACGGTCTCGGCCATCCGACGGCCGGCGATGGCGGTCATGTTGGCCACGACCAGCGGGATGGTGGTGCCGGTGCCGTCGTTCGAGGAGAGGTCGACGCCCTGCCGGGAGCCCACGGCGGAACGGCTGGGGACCATGAAGACGTCGTCGTACGTCAGGTCGTACGAGGGTGTGAGGTCGTTCAGGAAGCGCATGAAGAAGGGCTCTCTGGCTGGGGGATACACCTCGGGTGCGGTTGCGGCGATGCCGCCGGAGCGCACTCGGGCGCCCGGCACCCAGCGTTCGATTCTCCGGGAAGAGCGGGGGCAAAAGCCAGTCCGAGGAGCATCGCTGGGGCTGTGCACAAACCCCGCGGAATGCTCCGCGCGTAGACATGGAGGATCGTCCAAGGACCCCCTCCGACGTCCGGTTTTCGCCCCGGTCCCGGCCCCTCCCGTAGCATTCACGCGGTAACGGGCATGGCTTCACGCGTGTGGGCGTGGCGAGACGGGAAAGCGGCAGCAGGCGTGAGCATCGGGCAGACGGACATCGAGCAGGACCTGATCGAGGGCACCGAGGAGGAGATCGACTACGGTCCCGGCCTCGACCCCGAACGGCTGAGGCTCTGCCTGGAGGTGCTCGCCGAGCTCGACGAGCTGCACGTGGACCACCCGGACGCGATCACCGTCCGCAAGGCCGTCGGCGGCATATTCCGGACCCTCAAGCAGCGCCGCCGCCAGGAGACCCGGGCCCGCAAGACCGCCAACGACCGCGCGGTCACGGCCCGCACCGCCACCGGCGCGCCCACCCGGATCGACGACGAGACGGCGGGCGCCTTCGGCCTGACCACCGTCACCACCACCGAGATCGCCGGCGTCCTGGAGCGTCCGCGCTCCTGCTACACCTGCAAGCAGCGCTACGTCGAGGTCGACGCCTTCTACCACAACCTGTGCCAGAAGTGCGCGGTGCTGAACCGCTCCCGCCGGAACGCCCGCGCCGACCTCACCGGCAAGCGCGCGCTGCTCACCGGCGGCCGCGCCAAGATCGGGATGTACATCGCGCTGATGCTGCTGCGCGACGGCGCCCACACCACCATCACCACCCGCTTCCCCAACGACGCGATCCGCCGCTTCAAGGCGATGCCGGACAGCGCCGAGTGGCTCCACCGCCTCAAGATCGTCGGCATCGACCTGCGCGACCCGGCCCAGGTGATGGCGCTGGCCGACGAGGTCGCCGCGGACGGCCCGCTGGACATCCTGATCAACAACGCCGCGCAGACCGTGCGCCGCCCGCCGGAGTCCTACCGCGAGCTGGTCAACGCCGAGTCCGCGCCGTTGCCGGCCGGCGAGCTTCCCCAGTCCACCACGATCGGCCGCTTCGGCAGCGGCGGCGTCGAGCTGCCCGCCCTGCCCCACCAGGCGGGCGGCGACGCGCGGCCGATCGCCGCGGAGGACGTCACCTCGCTCGCCCTGGTCACCGGCTCCGCCACGCCCGCCCGGATCGCGGCCGGCACCGCGATCGACGCCGGCGGCCTGGTGCCCGACCTCGCGGACACCAACAGCTGGGTGCAGACCGTCTCGGAGGTCGGCCCGGTCGAGCTGCTGGAGGTCCAGCTCTGCAACTCCACCGCGCCGTTCATCCTGATCAGCCGGCTCCGCCCGGCGATGGCCGCCTCCCCGTCCCGCCGCAAGTACGTGGTCAACGTCTCCGCGATGGAGGGCGTGTTCTCGCGCGGCTACAAGGGCGCCGGACACCCGCACACCAACATGGCCAAGGCCGCGCTGAACATGCTCACCCGCACCAGCGCCCAGGAGATGTTCGAGGCCGACGGCATCCTGATGACCGCCGTCGACACCGGCTGGATCACCGACGAGCGCCCGCACCCGGACAAGATGCGGCTCGCCGAAGAGGGCTTCCACGCCCCGCTCGACCTGGTCGACGGCGCGGCCCGGGTGTACGACCCGATCGTGCGGGGCGAGGCGGGCGAGGACCTGTACGGCTGCTTCCTCAAGGACTACGAGCGCGCCAACTGGTAACCAGCTGAAGGAGATGGCGAGTTGAGCACAGCACCGACCGCACCGCTGCTCGGCGCCGGGATCGTCGTACCCACCGGGGACGGCCGGGTGCTGGTCGGCCGCCGGATCACCGCCGGCGAGCCGCCCACCTGGAGCCTGCCCGGCGGCAAGGTCGACCCGGGCGAGTCCTTCGAGCAGACCGCGGCCCGCGAACTCGCCGAGGAGACCGGCATCGTGCTGCCCGCCGAGGGGATGCGGGTGCTCGCCGTCCACCTGGACCACGAACTCGGCCGGCCCCGGCTGACCGCCGCCGTACTGGCCCCGCCCAGCCTGGCCGAGGCCGTGGTCACCGAGCCGCACGCCTGCGCGGGCTGGGAGCGCTTCCCGGTGGACGCGCTGCCGGAGCCGATGTTCTACCCGTCCGCGCTGGTGCTCGGCAGCTGGCTGCCGGGGCTGGACGTGGTGCGGGCGGACGGGACGCACGGCTACCCCGTCGCCCGCTGAATGCCGAGTGCTGACGGCTCACGGCTGACAGCTGACGGCTCCCGGCCGTCGTCAGGGAAGCGGGCCTCCCGGCCGGGACCGGACGGGAACGGGACGCGCGGCACAGGCAGGGGGTGACCCCACGACCACCCCCTGCCCCGTACCCGGCCCGGCGCCCCCACGGTCGACCGGGCCACGGCCGCGCCCAGGCACAGGGAGCACCGCCACAGCCCCAGCCTGCCGGGAGCGAACGGCGGGTGCCGAGGGCCGAACGTCCCGGCCGTGGGGCCGAGCGGCCCTGGCGGCGGCGCCGAGTGGCCCAGGCGGTGCTACGGACGCGCACGACTCTTGTGCGCGAGGGGTCGCCGGGTGGACATTGGGGCGCAAACACCGTGCGTTCCCGCGTCCCTGAGGAGCCCTCACCGTGTCCAGCACGCCCCGTCCGGCCCGGCCCGGGCCGCCCCCGCGGCGCACCGGCCGGCGGCTGCGGCGGGCCCTCGGTGCCCGGCACGAGCCGCTCGTCCGCCCGGTCGACCGCTCCCGGGCCCGGGCCTGGCTGTCCGCCGCGCTCGGCGCGGTGCTCGCCCTCGCGCTGTCCGCGGGCGCCGCCCTGCTCCTCTACCGCGCCACCGTGCACCAGGCCGCCGTCGACCGCGGACGGCTGCGCCAGGTCGACGCGGTGGTCCGCGCCGTCCCGGGCCGCGACGCCACCGCCGCCGGCACCACAACCGCCTCCGGGAGCCGCTTCGCCGGCGGCTACAGCAACCGGATCGACGTCGACGCCGACTGGACCGGGCCCGACGGCACCGAGCGCCGAGGCACCGTCCAGGCCCCGCACTCCGCCGCCGTCGGCGGCCGCGTCCCCGTGTGGGTCGACCCGTCCGGCGCCGCCTCCGCTCCCCCGGCCGACCGGGTGGCCCTGGCCGTCTCCGCCGCCTGCACCGGCGCCGGCGCCCTGCTCGCCCTGCTGGCCGTGCTCGCCCTCGCCCTCCGTCTGCGCCTCCGCGCCCTCGACCGCCGCGCCGAATCCGCCTGGACCGCCGACTGGGCCCGCCTCGAACCCCTCTGGAGCGGCCGCGCGGGCCAGCGGCACGAGGACTGACCCGCCGACAGCCTGCGGCGGAACGCCGGCGGCCGGTCGGTGCCGAGCGGCTCCCCGGCCTCGGCCCCCGCCATCCGGCTGGATCCGTCCCCGCTGACCGAGCCGCGCCGGGAGGCGGCCCGGTCAGCGGGGACGGGTCCAGGCGGGGGCGGCCCTGGCGGCGTGGTGGGTGAGGGCGGCGACGGCGAGGAGGAGGGCGAGGGCCAGGGCGAGGGCGACGGGCACACCGGCGTGGAGGACCAGGAGGGCGCCGAGGAGGGCTCCGGCGAACATCCAGACGGCGGAGGCGAGGCGGCGGCTGCCGGTGAGGTCGGCGGCGAGGGCGGTGATGGTCATGGTCAGCACGGTGGTGGTGAGGTCGGGCACCTTCAGGGCGCGGACCACCGCGTTCTGGCCGCCCATGGCGAAGCCGAGCAGCCCGATCAGGGTGTAGCGGGCCGGGTCGGAGGTGTGGCCGGCCGCGGCCGCCAGCACGGTGGCCGCCGCGACCAGCACCGACTGGACGACGACGGCGGCGGTCAGCAGCTGCCCGCGGTGGCCGGGCAGCCGGCGGGCGAGGTGGCCGCCCGCGAGGGCGCCGAGCAGGAAGGCGGCGAGGGCGGCCAGCGAGGCGGTGGCGGAGAGGTTGGCCGCGCCGGCCAGGGCGAAGCCGAGGAACACCACGTTGCCGGTCATGTTGGCGACGAAGACGTGGCCGAGTTCCAGGTAGCTGACCGCGTCCACCACCCCGGTGACCACGGTCAGCACCAGCAGCATCGGGACCAGCGGCCCGTGCTCGGGGTCGGGAGTCGGCATCGGGCCTCCAGTCGGTTCGGGCGGGGTCGGACCAGGGTTCGGGTGGGGCGCGGACGAAGGCCCGGACGGTTACGGGTGGACTCCGTACGGCCCGTCAGGCGAGCGCCGGGTTGCCGGGGTCCTCCGGTTCGTCCTCCAGGTGCCAGTGCAGGTCGCGCACCCCCGGTTCCAGCGACAGCCGGGTGACGACCTGTTCGAGCGCCGGGGCGACCGATCCGGTGATCGCGACGGTGGCCCGCAGGCTGGTGGCGTCGCCGCTGTCGGTGCGGCGGGCGCGCAGTCCGGTCGGGGCGAGCCCGGAGGCGGAGAGGGCCTGGAGCAGCAGGGCCCGGATGTGGGTCTCGGACTTGCGGTCGCACTCCAGGTGGACAGTGGCACGGCTGGTGGAGTCCGGGTCGCTGCCGGACTGCGGGGCCCGGTCGAGCAGCCGGCCGGCCGGGCGCAGCACCAGGTGGACGACGAGCACGGCGAGCGTGCCGAGGACGGCGAACTCCAGCTCGCCGGAGGCGGCCAGTACCCCGACGGCGGCCGAACACCACAGCGTGGCGGCGGTGTTGAGGCCGCGTACGCCGGCGCCGTCGCGCAGGATGACGCCGCCGCCGAGGAAGCCGATGCCGGAGACGACGTACGAGGCGACCCGGGTCGGGCTGCCGGCGTCGCCGACAGCCTCGCTGTACAGCACGAACAGGGTGGCGCCGGCGGCGACCAGGGCGTTGGTGCGCAGGCCGGCCATCCGGGCCCGCCACTGGCGTTCGACGCCGATCAGCGCGCCGCAGGCGACGCCGGTGGCGAGCCGGATCAGGAAGTCGGCGGTGGTCAGGGTGTGCACGACGGCACCTCCTTCACGGGAGGAGGGGAGGGGCGGGTGGCCGCCGCCCTCCGGCCGTCCGTGCGGACGGTGGCACCGGAAGGCGGCACGTGGTCGGCGCGGTCGGCCGTCCGGCGCGCGGTCCGGACGACCTCGATGATGGCGACCGCCGTCGCGGCCGGTGGGTAGGCGCGCAGGGGCGCCCGGGGGCGTGAGTTGTGAGCCGTCCCGAGCTTAGACCGGCCGCGAACGACCCCGACCGGGTTTCCGCTCCATCCTCGACAGCTTTGTAGAAGTTTGACCGAAGCCGACCACCGCGCCCCGGAAGCCCGGGAAGCCCGCACGGGAACCATCCGGCCTTGCGTCACGTCCTCCGGCATATATAGTTCACCGACATATGCAGTTGAGCAGCTTTCACGAGGGGGAAGTGTGTCCCACGCCGATCCGACCCGGCCCGCGCCCGTCCTGCGCCTGGCCGACGTCACCCGTGTGCACGGGCGGGGCGCCGCCGAGGTGCACGCCCTGCGCGGCATCGACCTGTCCGTCCACCCGGGCGAGTTCGTCGCCGTCATGGGCCCGTCCGGCTCCGGGAAGTCCACCCTGCTGACCCTGGCCGGCGGGCTGGACCAGCCCAGCGGCGGTGAGGTGCTGGTGGAGGGGGTCGCGCTCGGCGGCCTCGGCCGCGGCAAGCTCGCCGACCTGCGGCGCCGTTCGATCGGATACGTCTTCCAGGACTACAACCTGATCCCGGCGCTGACCGCCGCCGAGAACATCGCGCTGCCCCGCGAACTGGACGGCGTCCCGGGACGCCGGGCCCGCCGGGAGGCGCTGGCGGCGCTGGAGGAGCTGGGCATCGGCGAGCTCGCCGACCGCTTCCCCGACGACATGTCCGGCGGCCAGCAGCAGCGCGTCGCGATCGCCCGGGCGCTGATCGGCGAACGCCGGCTGGTGCTCGCCGACGAGCCGACCGGCGCCCTCGACTCGGCCACCGGCGAGGCGGTGCTCGCCGTGCTGCGCGCCCGCTGCGACGCCGGCGCCGCCGCGATGATGGTCACCCACGAGGCGGCGCACGCCGCTTGGGCGGACCGGGTGGTCCACCTGCGGGACGGCGCGGTCGCCTCGGAGGCCGCCGGCCGCCGGGCCTCCGCCCACCTCGCCGCGGTGCGCCCGTCCGGCGCGGTCGGCGAGGTGGCGCAGTGAGGCTCGGAGCCTGGCGGGTCGCCCTGCGGATCGCCCGCCGCGACGCGCTGCGCGCCAAGGGCCGCAGCGCGCTGATCGCCGCCATGATCGCGCTGCCCGTGCTCGGCGTCACCGGCGCCGACGTGGTCCACCGCAGCGGGCAGTTGACCCCGGCCGAACGGGTGGAGCGGGTGGTGGGCGGCGCGGACGCCCTGGTCACCTCGCTCGACCCGGGCCAGCTGGTCGAGCAGGCCCCGATCGCCGAGGACGGCGCCTTCTCCGTCCCGCTCCGCCCGGGGGAACAGCCGACGGCCGAACAGCAGAAGGGCGCGAGCACCGACCCGGTCACCCTGATCGGTTCGCTGCTGCCGCCCGGCAGCGTGCTCGTCCCGGCCCGGCCCGGCCCGGAGGCCGGCGCGACCTCGCCCGAGGGCCTGGTCCGCGCCCTCACCACCGAGGCCGACCTCGGCGACCCGGTCTGGCGCGGCCGGCTCGACCTGGTCGAGGGCCGCGCCCCGGCCGCCCCGCGCGAAGTGGCCGCCACCCGGGCCTTCCTGGACCGCTCCGGGCTCAGGACGGGCTCCACCACCACCCTCCAGGGCCTGGAGGGCACCACCTACACCATCACCGGTGTGGTGGAGCACCCGAGCGAGCTGGGCCGGGTCGAACTCGTCGCCCGGCCGGGCGAGTTGATCGATCCGCTGAGCACCGCGCTGGCCGCCGGCGGCGCCGCCGCGGAGAAGCCCGCGACCACCCGCTCCAGCTGGCTGGTCCGGCTGCCGTCCGGTGCGGCCCTCGACTGGGCCGGGGTCCAGCGGTTCAACGCCCACGGCTACACGCTGACCGCGCGTTCGGTGGCGATCGCTCCGCCGCCGGAGCGGGCCGTCCCCTACTACCGCGACTCGTTCCGCTACAGCGACCCGGCGCCCGCCATGAACACCAGGATCGTCGTCGCCACCGTGACCGGCCTGGCGCTGCTGGAGGTCGCCCTGCTCGCCGGGCCCGCCTTCGCGGTGGGCGCCAACCGCTCGCGCCGCCAGCTCGCCCTGCTCGGCGCGGCCGGCGGCAGCCGCGCCCACGTCGGTGCGGTGGTGCTCGGCGGCGGCCTGGTCCTCGGCGCGGCCGGGGCACTGGTCGGCGTGGTGCTCGGCACCGCGGTGGTCGCCGTGCTGCGCTCCCGGATCGAACAGTTCGGCGGCGTGCGCTTCGGGCACCTCGCGCTCCCCCCGCTGGACCTGCTCGCGATCGCCGGGATCGGCCTGTGCACCGCGCTGCTCGCGGCCGCGCTGCCCGCGCTGCAGGCCGCCCGCCGCAGCGTCACCGCCGGGCTCACCGGCCGGGACACCGTCCGCGGGCCCAGCCGCCGGGTCACCGTCGCGGGCGTGGCGCTGCTCGCCCTCGGCGCCGTGCTCGCGATGTACGGCGCGACCGCGGTCCCGCGCGAACAGTCCGGCGTGGGCGGCTACGGCGGCCGGGTGCTCACCGTGCTCGGCGGATCGGTGGTCGCCGAGATCGGCCTGCTGCTCTGCACCCCGATGCTGGTCGCCCTGATCGGCCGGGCCGCCGGCCGGCTGCCGCTCGGGCCGCGGCTCGCGCTGCGCGACTCCGCCCGGCACCGCTCGCGCACCGCTCCGGCGGTGGCCGCGGTGATGGCCGCGGTGGCCGGTGCCGTCGCCATCGGCGTCTACACCACCAGCACCGACGCCGAGAACCGGCGCGACTACGAGCCGGAGGCCCCGTACGGCGCCGTCCAGCTGATCAGCCACGCCGACGGGCCCCGGCTCGCCGACGAGCGCGCCGAGGTGGAGAAGCAGCTGACCGGGCTCGGCCCGCGCGGCGACCTCGACCAGGTGGTGTACCGCTTCTGCGACAACTGCACCAGCGTCGTCCAGCTCAAGGCCCCGGAGGTGCGGCGCGGCCTCGTCGCCCCGCCGCACCTGGCCGCCGGTGACGTGAACGTGCTGCACAACCTGTTCGCCGTCCACGACCCGGCAGCCGAGGAGGCGCTCGCCGCCGGCAAGCTGCTGGTCTTCGACCCGGCCGTGGTGGGCGCCGACGGCAAGGCCGTGATGGTGCTGCGCGGCGGGGGCGCCCCGGTGCGGCCGGGCGAGGTGCCCAAGCCGGACGTGCAGGAGGTCCCGGTCGAGGTGGTGCTGGTGGACAACCCGGCCGCCGCCAAGTTCGCCCAGGGCCTGGTGCTGCCCTCCGCCCTGCCCCGGCTCGGGCTCTCCACCCAGCCGACCGGATCGGTCTGGCTGCCGGCCACCCCGCCCGACCGCAAGGCGCAGCAGCGCGCCGAGGCGGCCACCGTCCAGCTGGACCGCTTCGCCAGGCTGCAGGTGGAACGCGGGTACCAGCCGAAGAGCGACGCGCTGACCCTGGCGCTCACCGGCTTCGCCGCGCTGGTCGTGCTCGGCGCCGCCGGGATCGCCACCGGCCTGGCGGCCGCCGACTCCCGGCAGGACCAGGCCACCCTGGCCGCGGTCGGCGCGCCGCCGAGGATCCGGCGGACCATGGCGGGCCTCCAGTGCATGCTGATCGCCCTGCTGGGCGCGCTGCTCGGGGCGGTCAACGGGTTCGTTCCCGCGGTGGGGCTGTTGAAGTCCCGGGCCGGCGGGTTCGGGGCCAAGCCGGCGCTGATCGCCGCGCCCTGGGGCGAGTTGCTGCTGATCGTGCTGGCGCTGCCGGTGCTCGCGGGGCTGCTCGCGGCGCTGTTCACCCGGTCCCGCGTCCCGCTCGGTCGGAGGCTGTCCTGAGCGGTCGGCCGTTCTGAGGCCCGGCCGTCCCGGACGCTTCCGACACGGCTTGGACACGCCCCGGTCACCGGCCGACACCACTTGGGCACCACCCGGGCACCACCCGGAACACGCCGGGCGTCCACCCCCTTCACCCGGGGGCGGGCGCCCGGCGCTCGCCGTACCATGGGCCGCGTTCCGGCGGGCGAAGGGCGCCGGTGGTCGGCTCGGCGAGGGAGAAGAGGGCGGTGCTACGGGGGTTCGGCGATCTCGAGGCCGAGATCATGGACCGGTTCTGGTCCTGGGGCCGGCCCGCCACGGTGCGCGAGGTGGTGGACGACCTCCAGCAGGACCGCGCGGTCGCGTACACCACCGTCACCACGGTCGCGGACATCCTGCACACCAAGGGCTGGCTGCGCCGCGACAAGGTCGGCCGCGCCTGGGTGTACGAACCGACCTGCACCCGCGAGGAGTACACCGCCCGCCTGATGCACCAGGCCCTGGCGACCACGCCCGACCGCGCCGGCGCGCTGCTCCGCTTCGTCGACCGGATCACCGGGGACGAGGCCTCGGCCCTGCTCCTCGCGCTCGAACAGGTGCGCTCCCGGGCCGCCGGCTGACCCGCGGGCCCCCTGGAAGACGCCCCGCGGGCCCGTCGGCGACCGGTGCCGACCGGGGCCGACGGGCCCGGGGTGGGGGTCCGTGGAGATTTGCCGGGACCTTGACCGGCGCACCTGAACCCGCGCTTCGGCCCGCACGTCCGAGCCGGCGCTTCAACCAGGCGCGCCCGGCCCGGCGGCGCCTACCGGTGCCGCAGGTACGCCCCGGCGGCCTCGCGCAGCCGGTCGTGCAGCCCGTCGTAGGCGCGGGCCCGGCCGAGCAGGCTCTTCGGCAGCTTGGCGACCATCGTGTAGTTGGTGTCGCATACGTTCGCCGCCGGCGCCAGCCCGGCCTGGCTGACCAGCTGGTACGCGTCCAGCTGGTCCAGCCCGAGCAGTCCGCCGGTCCAGCCGACCAGGTCGTGCTGGCTGATCCGGAACGCGTCCTCCAGCGGACGGGCCGAGCCGGTGCTGATCAGGAAGTCGTCGTTCTCCAGCCGGGGCCAGGCCGGGCCGCCGCCCTTGACCAGGTCGACGATCACGGTGGTCCGCATCGCCGCCTCCACCGCCGTGCCGCACACCTCGCCCTCGCCCTGGCGGGCGTGGCCGTCGCCGACGGCGAGCAGGCCGCCCTCGACGTTGACCCCGAAGTAGGCGGTGGTGCCGGCCCGCATCTCGGGGGTGTCCAGGTTGCCGCCGTGCGCGCCCGGGGTGATCGAGGCCAGCACCTCGCCGGCCGCCGGGGCGACGCCGACCGTGCCGTGCATCGGGTCGAGCGGCAGGTCCACCGTGAAGCCGCCGTTGCGGGCCCGGAACCGGCACAGGCCCGCCTTGACGTCCAGGTCGTAGACCCAGACCCGCTCCTCCAGCGCCGGGTGCAGCATCGCGGTGCTGTGGGTGGCGGTCAGCGCGCCGAAGTGCGGGAAGGTGCTGGAGATGCCGTAGTCCCGGGCCGGGGTGATCTCCACGAAGTGCACCGCGAGGACGTCCCCGGGCTCGGCGCCCGCCACCGCGATCGGGCCGGTGACCGGGTTGAGGTAGGGGAAGGCGCAGACCTGGCTGGGCAGGTCGCCGGTGCCGCGCACCCTGCCGCCGAAGCAGTCCTCGGTGGTCAGTTCGACGACGGTGCCGGGCCGGACGGTGACCAGCGGGGCGCGGCCGCCGAAGGTGTAGGCGTAGTCCTCCGGGGTCGGGGACAGCGTGACGATCTCGGGCAGGCTCACTGCTTCTCCTCGGCAGGGGTGGTGGCGTTCGGTGCGGCGGTGTTCGTCGTGTCGGCGCTGGTCGCGGCGGCGTTCGTCGCACCGGTGCCCGGGTCCGCGGCGGACTCGCCCCCGGTGACGGCCAGTCGGGGCGTGCGGCCGGTCGCCATCAGCCCGGCGAGGACGATCCCGCCGACGAGCAGCCAGACGAAGCCGAGCCGCTGGGCCGCGATGTCGGCGTTGACCACGACGTACGCGAGGATCGCGAAGCCGAGCGCCGGGGCGATCAGGTGCCGCCAGTAGTCCTTGCTGCGCCGGCGGATCAGGTAGTGGACGACGACGGCGACGTGCAGGACCAGGAAGGTGGTCAGCGCACCGAAGTTGACCAGGGTGCTCAGCAGCGTGATGCCGTCGTCGCGGGAGGCCGTGTAGAGGCCGAGCACCAGCGAGATCCCGGCGGTCAGCAGGGTCGCGTTGACCGGCACCCGGCGGGTGGGGTGGATCCGGGCCAGGAACGAGGGCAGCTGGCGGTCGCGGGCCATCGCGAACAGCAGCCGGGAGGTGGCCGCCTGGGCGACCAGCGAGTTGGCGAAGCCCCAGGCCACGGCGGTGGAGGCGGCGGTCAGGGTGGCGAGCCAGCCCCCGGCGGCGGTGCGGGCCGCGTCGTAGAAGGCGGTGCCGTTCGGGTCGCCGTCCCGGATCAGCGCGTCGGGGTCGGCGACCAGCAGCGAGGCGACCCAGGTCTGCACGATGAACAGGGTGCCCGCGAGCAGCAGCGCGGCGACCATCGACCTGCCGATGGCCTTGGTGGAGTCCCGGTTCTCCTCCGAGAGGGTGGAGATGCCGTCGAAGCCCAGGAAGCTGAGCACCGCGATCGAGACCGCCCCGAAGGCCAGGCTCCACGAGAAGGTGTGCGGGTCGTACAGCGGCGTGAAGTCGAAGCCGCGGCCCTTGCCGTCGGCCAGGGCGATCACGCCGATCACCACGAACACGGCCAGCACGACGAGTTCGCCGACCAGCATCGCCTTGTTGACCTTGCTGGTGGTCTCGATGCCGAGGTAGTTGACCACGGTGTTGAGCAGCACGAAGCCGACCAGCCAGAGCCAGACCGGGACGGACGGCACCAGCGAGTTCATCGCGACGCCGGCGATCAGGTACAGCAGCCCCGGCACCAGCACGTAGTCGAGCAGGATCATCCAGCCGGACAGGAAGCCGACCGGGGCGGCGATGCCGCGGCCCGCGTAGGTGTAGACCGAGCCGGCCATCGGGAAGGCCCGGGACATCTGGGCGTAGGACAGGGCGGTGAACATCATCGCCACCATGCCGAGGACGTAGGCCAGGGCGACCATGCCGCCGGAGCCCTGGAAGACGCCGCCGAAGATGCCGAACGGTGCGATCGGCACCATGAACACCAGCCCGTAGACGAGCAGGTCGGTGAAACCGAGCGAGCGGCGCAGCTCCTGCTGGTAGCCGTAGCTCTCGATGCCCTGGGGCGCGGGTGTGTCGGCCATGGTGCTCTCTCTCCGTGACGACCCTGCGGGTGTGTGGGGAGACTGTAGAGGCAACTATTTCCAGATGGAAGGGATTTGCCGGGGTTCCCCCTGACGGGAACCAGGCGACCGGGGCCGCCGGCGGGGCACTCGGGGCTCCCGGCGGAAGGCGCGGGGCTACCGCGACAGGACGGTGAAGCCGAGGCCCTCGGCCCGGGCGAGGTGGATCGGCGCCCGGCCCGCACCCGCGCGGTGCAGCAGCCGACCGGCGGCCGTCAGCAGGCCGTCCGGGGCCAGGGCCCGCCGGGCCGCCAGCTCGGCCAGCAGGCGCAGCCCCTCGTACAGGCCCACCGCGTAGGCGTCCAGGACCGGCGCCCACGGGCCGCACAGCGCCCGGTGCCGCTCGGCGAGGCCCTGCCGGTGCTCCTCGGCCAGCGTCGCGAAGGAGGGCATCGCCGCGTACAGCGTCCCGGTGTCGTCGCCGCCGAGCGCGAGCAGGCCGTTCTCCTCCAGGGCGCCGGAGAGCCGCACCATCCGGCGGTCCAGCCCGCTGCGCCGCAGCGCCCGGTTGAAGTGCACCAGGTCGCGCCCGATCAGGCTGAGCAGCAGGGCGTCCGCGCGGGCGGCGCGCAGCGCGTCCAGCAGCGGTTCGAGCGCCTCCTCGACCGCCCCGAACGGGATCCTCCGCTCCAGCACCACCCGGGCGCCGGCCCGCGCCGCGAGCTCCTCCGCGGCCCGGTGGACGGAGCGCGGCCAGATGTAGTCGTTGCCGATCAGCGCCCACCGTCCGATGCGGTGACGCACCGTCAGTTCCGTTACCGCTGAACTTAGTTGACGGGACGGGCCGAGGCCGGTGCAGAGCACTCCGGGCAGCCGGGAGCCGCCCTCGTGCGGCGGGGTGTAGACGTACGCGACGCGGCCCGCGGCGACGGCCTCCACCGCCCGGTGCACATCGCTGGTGTGGCACCCGGCGAGCGCGTCCAGCGCCCCGGCGTCCAGCAGCCGCCGCACCTCCCCGGCGACCGGCCCCGGGGCGCCGCCGCCGTCCACCAGCACCAGCTCCAGGGGGCGGCCTCGCACCCCGCCGCCCCCGTTGACCTCGTGTGCGGCGAGCAGGGCGCCGTCCAGCGCGGACGGGCCGGTGAGCCCGAGCGGGCCGGACTGCGGCACGACGAGGCCCACCCGAAACGCCGCCTCCTCCCGGGCCGAGTGCAGCGCGTCGAGCGGATCGATCAACCTCACCTCGACGCTCACAGGGCGAGTATCGTCGTACCACCGATATCGGGAAAGGCCGGGAAGGGGAGCGTCCGATGACCGCAGCTGGTGCCGCACCGGGAGTCGACACCCGCCCCGGCGATTCCGTCGACCGGGCCGCGGACCGGCCCACCGGCGACCCGGCGGACCGTCCGGCCGTCCCGGAACCGCTGCTGGTCGAGCTGGTCACGCTGGCCCAGCGCAGGCTCTCCGGCGGCCTCGCCGCCGCGCTGGCCGAGGAGGACTGCACCGTCGACCAGTGGCGGCTGCTGCGCGCCCTCGCGGACGGCCGGGGGCACCCGATGGGCGAGCTGGCCCAGGCCCTGCTGATCCCGCAGGCGAGCCTGAGCCGGCTGGTGGACTCGCTGGCCGACTCCGGCTGGGCCTACCGCCGCCAGGACGACCAGGACCGCCGCCGGATCACCGCCCACCTCTCCCGCCAGGGCCGCGCCCGGCTGACCCGCCTGGACGCCCTCGCCGCCGCCCACGACGCCGCCGTCCGCCGGGCCTGCGGACTCACCGACCCGGCGCACCTGCTGCGACGGCTCGCCGCGCTCTGACCCGCCCGATCGGCCGCCGAGTCCCCCTCCCCACCCAGAACGACGGTGGCCCGCCCCCCGCCGAAGCGGGAGCGGGCCACCGGAGGCGTACGTACCCGTCAGGCCGGGCGGACGGCGCCCATGTAGGGCATCGCGGAGATCGGCAGGACCTCGATGTTCTTGCCCGTGCGCGGGGCGTGGATCATCTTGCCGTCGCCGATGTACAGGCCGACGTGGTGCAGGTCGTTGTAGAAGAAGACCAGGTCACCGGGCTGGAGGTTGGCACGGTCCACGTGCGGGCCGTCCTTCCACTGCTCCTCGGACGTCCGGGAGATCCTGACGCCCGCCGCGCGGTAGGCCTGGCTGGTGAGGCCGGAGCAGTCGAAGCTGGCGGGGCCGGACTTGCCCCAGCCGTACGGCTTGCCCAGCTGGGCCTGGGCGAACGCGATGATGTCGGCGGCCCGGCCGGAGGCCGCCGGCACCGGGGCGTTCATGTCCGGGCGGTCGGCGGAGCGGGAGGCGCGGTCCTTGGCCGCCGCGGTGGCGGCCTGCTGGGCCTCGGCCTTGGCCTTCTCGGCGCTCTGCTGGGCGTTGATCTTGGCCCGGTCCTCGGCGCTGAGCTTGTTCAGCATCTCCTGGGCCTGGGCCAGCTTGGTCTGGATGTCCTTCTTCTGCTCCGCCAGCTGGGTGCCGACCGAGTCGAGCGCGGCCAGGGTGGCGGTGGCCTCGGCGCGGTCCTGGTCGAGCTTGCGCTGCTCGTCCTGGGCCTGCTTGAGCAGGTTCGCCTGGGAGTCGGAGACCTGGTTCTGCACCGCGGCGCGTTCCAGGTAGGCGGACGGGTCGGAGTCGAGCATCAGCTGGACCGACGGGTCGATGCCGTTGGTGCGGTACTGGTCGGCGGCGACCGCGCCGAGCCGGGTCCGCAGTTCGTTCATCGTCTCCTGGCCGCGGACGACCTTCTCCTGGATCTGGTTGGCCTCGGCCTGGAGCTTCTGCTGCCGCGCCTGGAAGCCGTTGTGCTTCTCGATCGCCTGCTCGGCCTCCTCGTTGAGCAGGTCGACCTGCTCCTTGACGGAGGCGAGGTTCGGGGAGGGCTCGGCGTGGGCGGTGCCGGAGGCGAGGACCGCGCTGCCGGCCGCCATGGCCGTGGTGAGGACCGCCATACGGGCCCGGCTCGGGGGGCTGGGCTTGCGACGCTTTCCCATGCCGGTCGCTCTCCTTCGGGGGAATCTGGGGACGGTCCGGACGGGCCGGGGGAACGGCTCGGCCGGGGCCGGTGGACGGCGAAGGCGGGCAGGGCGAGCAACGGGGGGGTGCTGCCCCGCCCACCTTCTTCGAAGTAACTTAATAGATGAGGGGCCGGGTTCCGCAATCCCCCTGATCATGACGTTCCGGCAGCATGACGGGCCATCGATCGCGTTCCGTGCCATCGGCGTTGACCGCGGACACCGGCCACCGCCGACGGCGGCCGGCCCGCACCCGCCCCGCACCTCCGGCCGCCCGTCGCGGCACCCCCTCCCGACCCGGGTGCCGGCCGCCCCGGCACCCCGTGGCACTCCCCGCCCCGAGGAGTGCTCGAAATCAGCCAAATCGAGGGAAAGGTCACACGGGCTCCCCCTCCTGCGGCCCTGCGAACGGGCGCTAACCTGCGCACATGAAGGTCCCGCCCGAAAGGCTCCCCCTCGCTGCCGAGTTCCCGGCCGCGCACCGTGAGCAGTGGCAGCAGCTCGTCCAGGGTGTGCTGCGCAAGTCCGGTGCCCAGCCCGAGGACGGCCCCGCCGCCGAGCAGGCGCTCACCACCCGGCTGCAGGACGGGCTGAGCGCCCGCCCGCTGTACACCGCCGAGGACACCGCCGCCGACCCGGGCTTCCCGGGCTTCCCGCCGTTCGTGCGCGGCGGCCGGCCGCAGGGCGCCGCCGTGACCGGGTGGGACGTTCGCCAGCGGCACGCCGACCCGGACCGCCGTCGCGCCAACGAGGCCGTGCTGGCGGACCTGGAGCACGGCGTGAGCTCGCTCTGGCTGGAACTGGGCGGCGCCGGCCTCCCGGTCGACGCCCTGCCCGAGGCGCTGGCCGGCGTGTACCTGGACCTGGCCGCCGTGGCCCTCGACGCCGGACCCGAATTCACCCACGCCGCCGAGCAGTTGTTCAAGCTGTACGAGGAGCGCGAGGTCTCCCCCGGCTCCGCCGCCGGCAACCTCGGCGCCGACCCGCTCGGCCTCCAGGCCCGTACCGGCGACGGCGACCGCACCGAGGCGCTGCTCGCCGAGGCCACCGCGCTGGCCGCCCGCTGCGCCGCCGGGTACCCGGGCCTGCGGGCGCTCACCGTGGACGCCCTGCCGTACCACGAGGCGGGCGCCTCCCCCGCCCAGGAACTCGGCTGCTCGCTCGCCGCCGGCGTCGCCTACCTGCGCGCGCTGACCGCCGCCGGGCTCACCGTGGACGAGGCGCTCGGCCAGCTGGAGTTCCGCTACGCCGCGGACGCCGACCAGTTCCTCACCATCGCCAAGTTCCGTGCCGCGCGCCGCCTCTGGGCCCGGGTCGCCGAGGTCTCCGGGGCCGGCGCGACCGCCTCCGCGCAGCGCCAGCACGCCGTCACCTCCCGGGTGATGATGACCGCCCGCGACCCGTGGGTGAACATGCTGCGCACCACGGTCGCCTGCCTGGCCGCGGGCGTCGGCGGCGCCGACTCCGTCACCGTGCTGCCCTTCGACAGCGCCCTCGGCCTGCCGGACGCCTTCGCCCGCCGGATCGCCCGCAACACCCAGGCGATCCTGCTGGAGGAGTCCCACCTGGCCCGGGTGATCGACCCGGCCGGCGGCTCCTGGTACGTCGAGCAGCTGGGCGAGGAGCTGGCGCGGGCCGCCTGGGCCTGGTTCCAGGAGATCGAGCGGGCCGGCGGCCTGCGCGCCGCCCTGTCCACCGGGCTGGTCGAGGAGCGGATCGCCGCGACCTGGGCGGAGCGCTCGGTGAAGCTCGCCAAGCGGCGCGAACCGATCACCGGCGTCAGCGAGTTCCCGCACCTGGACGAGCAGCCGCTGGTCCGCGAGCCGGCCCCGGCCGCACTCGCCGGCGGGCTGCCGCAGGTGCGCCGCGCCGAGGCCTACGAGGCGCTGCGGGACCGCTCGGACGCCCACCTCGCCGCGACCGGCGCCCGTCCGACGCTGTTCCTCGCCTCCATCGGCACCGCCTCCGCACATACGGCGCGCACCACCTTCGCCGCCAACCTGTTCCAGGCCGGCGGCATCGCGACGGTCTCCGCCGAGTCCGTCGACCCGGCGGCCTTCGCCCAGGCGTTCACCGCCTCCGGCGCGACCGTCGCCTGCCTCTGTTCCAGCGACGCGCTGTACGCCGAGCACGCCGCCCCGGTCGCCGGGGCCCTGAAGGCGGCCGGCGCCGACCGGGTGCTGCTGGCCGGGCGACCCGCCGAAGCACCCGACGGCGTGGACGAGTTCATCTTCGCGGGGGGCGACGCGGTCGCCGTCCTGACCTCCCTGCTGGACCAGATCGGAGCCGCTCGATGATCCCCGACTTCACCGGAATCGGGCTGGACGGCGGCCCCGCCGCCGGCGTCACGGACGAGCAGTGGCAGGCCGCCTGGCGCCGGTCCACCGGCAAGGACGTCGACGAGCTGCTCTGGGACACCCCCGAGGGCATCGGCGTCAAGCCGCTGTACACCGGCGCCGACCTGGCCGGGCTGGACTTCCTGGAGACCTACCCGGGCGTCGCCCCGTACCTGCGCGGGCCCTACCCGACCATGTACGTCAACCAGCCGTGGACCGTCCGCCAGTACGCGGGCTTCTCCACCGCCGAGGAGTCCAACGCCTTCTACCGCCGCAACCTCGCGGCCGGCCAGAAGGGCCTGTCGGTCGCCTTCGACCTGCCGACCCACCGCGGCTACGACAGCGACCACCCCCGGGTCACCGGCGACGTCGGCATGGCGGGCGTGGCGATCGACTCGATCTACGACATGCGCCAGCTGTTCGACGGCATCCCGCTGGACCGGATGTCGGTGTCGATGACCATGAACGGCGCCGTGCTGCCGGTCCTCGCGCTGTACATCGTCGCGGCCGAGGAGCAGGGCGTACCACCGGAGAAGCTGGCGGGGACCATCCAGAACGACATCCTCAAGGAGTTCATGGTCCGCAACACCTACATCTACCCGCCGCAGCCGTCGATGCGGATCATCTCGGACATCTTCGCGTACACCTCGCAGAAGATGCCCCGGTACAACTCGATCTCCATCTCCGGCTACCACATCCAGGAGGCGGGGGCGACCGCCGACCTGGAGCTCGCCTACACCCTGGCCGACGGGGTGGAGTACCTGCGCGCGGGCCTGGACGTCGGCCTGGACGTGGACGCCTTCGCGCCGCGGCTGTCGTTCTTCTGGGCGATCGGCATGAACTTCTTCATGGAGGTCGCCAAGCTGCGCGCGGCCCGGCTGCTGTGGGCCAAGCTGGTCAAGCAGTTCGACCCGAAGAACCCCAAGTCCCTCTCGCTGCGCACCCATTCGCAGACCTCCGGCTGGTCCCTCACCGCCCAGGACGTGTTCAACAACGTCACCCGCACCTGCGTGGAGGCGATGGCGGCGACCCAGGGCCACACCCAGTCGCTGCACACCAACGCCCTGGACGAGGCGCTCGCCCTGCCCACCGACTTCTCCGCCCGCATCGCCCGCAACACCCAGCTGCTGCTCCAGCAGGAGTCGGGCACCTGCCGGGTGATCGACCCGTGGGGCGGCTCGGCGTACGTCGAGAAGCTCACCCACGACCTCGCCGCCAGGGCCTGGGAGCACATCCAGGAGGTCGAGGCGGCCGGCGGCATGGCCAAGGCCATCGACGCCGGCATCCCCAAGCTGCGCGTCGAGGAGGCCGCCGCCCGCACCCAGGCGCGGATCGACTCCGGCCGCCAGCCGGTGATCGGCGTCAACAAGTACCGGGTGGAGAGCGACGAGCAGATCGACGTGCTCAAGGTCGACAACTCCTCGGTGCGCGCCCGTCAGATCGAGAAGCTGCGCCGGCTGCGCGCGGAGCGCGACGAGGCCCTCGTCCAGGACTCCCTGCACGCCCTCACCCGGGCCGCCGGGGCCGGTCCGCAGCGCGGCGGCTCGCTGGACGGCAACCTGCTGCACCTGGCCGTCAACGCGGCCCGGGCCAAGGCCACCGTCGGCGAGATCTCGGACGCCCTGGAGAAGGTGTACGGCCGCCACTCCGGTCAGATCCGTACCATCTCGGGTGTGTACCGAGACGAAGCGGGCCCGTCGGCCTCCCTCCAGCGCACCCGCGACCTGGTCGAGCGGTTCGAGCGGGCCGAGGGCCGCCGGCCGCGCATCCTGGTCGCCAAGATGGGCCAGGACGGCCACGACCGCGGCCAGAAGGTGATCGCCACGGCGTTCGCCGACATCGGCTTCACCGTGGACGTCGGCCCGCTGTTCCAGACCCCGGCCGAGGTCGCCCGCCAGGCCGTCGAGGCGGACGTCCACATCGTCGGCGTGTCCTCGCTGGCCGCCGGCCACCTCACGCTGGTGCCCGCGCTGCGCGCCGAACTCGCCGAGGCGGGGCGGGAGGACATCACCATCGTGGTGGGCGGGGTCATTCCGCCGCAGGACTTCGACGCCCTGTACGAGGCGGGCGCGGCCGCGGTCTTCCCGCCCGGGACGGTCATCCCGGACGCCGCGTACGACCTGCTGAAGTCCCTGGCGGCCGACCTCGGCCACGAGCTGTGATCGCCTGATCGTATGCCTCCGCGGACGATCGACCTCGACAGCTACGTGACGGGTGTGCTGGACGGCTCGCGCGCCTGGATCGCGCGCGCCGTCACCCTCGTCGAGTCCTCCCGGCCCGACCACCGCGCGCTCGCGCAGCAGTTGCTCCAGCGGCTGCTGCCGCACGCGGGCGGGGCGGTCCGGGTGGGCATCACCGGGGTGCCCGGTGTCGGCAAGTCGACCTTCATCGACTCCTTCGGCACCATGCTGACCGGGCAGGGCCGCCGGGTCGCGGTCCTCGCCGTCGACCCGACCTCCAGCCGGACGGGCGGCTCCATCCTGGGCGACAAGACCCGGATGGAGCGGCTCGCCGTCGACCCCGCCGCCTTCGTCCGGCCGTCGCCGACCTCGGGGACGCTGGGCGGCGTCGCCAAGGCCACCCGGGAGTCCATGGTGGTGATGGAGGCGGCCGGGTACGACGTGGTGCTGATCGAGACGGTGGGCGTCGGGCAGTCCGAGACGGCGGTGGCCGGGATGGTGGACACCTTCCTGCTGCTCAGCCTCGCCCGGACCGGCGACCAGCTGCAGGGCATCAAGAAGGGCGTGCTGGAGCTCGCGGACGTCATCGCCGTCAACAAGGCGGACGGCCCGCACGAGACCGACGCCAAGGCGGCGGCCCGCGAACTCGCGGGCGCGCTGCGGCTGTTGCAGGCACCGGACGCGGCGTGGACGCCGCCCGTGCTGACCTGCAGCGGCCGCGACGGCGCCGGCCTGGACGCGCTGTGGGAGCGGCTCCAGCAGCACCGCAAGGTGCTGGACGCGACGGGCGCGCTGGCCGCCAAGCGCCGCGACCAGCAGGTCGAGTGGACCTGGTCCATGGTCCACGACCAGCTCTACGCCCGCCTCCACGAGAACCCCGAAGTGCGGCGCCTGACCCCCGAACTGGAGGCCCAGGTCCGCGCCGGCGCCCTCCCGGCCGGCCTGGCCGCCCAGCAGATCCTGGACGCCTTCTTCACCTGACCCTGCGCGCACTAGTCGAGCGCCGTGCCCCCACCCCTGCGTGAGGCACGGCGCTTCGCGGGTTTCGAGGTACTCGAACCACACCACCTGCCCACCTCCATCAAGCACCACCACCACCAATCCGCGAGCGCCTCCACAAGCACCAGGCCGCGCCCGCTGGTCGCCTCCTCGTCGCAGTCCTTGACCTGCGGTTCCAGACTCCATCTGGTCACAGTCAACAATTCAGCGCCATGCCGGTTCGTTCGGGTACGCATCCATCGCCCGAACGGCTGACAACAACTCAACGCGGGTACACAGGAGCGGAGAACCGGAGATGCTGGTACAGCCATTGAACCGGTTGAACAGAGGACGGGACCGCGATGACCAGTCGACCTCGCACACCGAACACCGACCTCGCCTCACTCATGAAGCAGGCGCAGTGGGGCAATGACCAACTCGCCCGGGCCGTGAACCGGGTCGGCTGCGAGGCCGGACTCCGGCTGACCTACGACAAGTCCGCCATCTCCTACTGGCTCTCCGACACGATCCCCCGGGCCGAGGTGCAGAAAGTCGTCCGGGAGACGCTCTCCCGTCGGCTCGGGCGACTAGGGCGTTTCTTTTGGCTCAGCGGGCGGACCAGATGAAGATTCCAGCAATGTGGAGTCCGGCTTGGAAGACGGTCGCGGTCTTCTCATAGCGGGTGGCCAGGCCACGCCAGTTCTTCAGGCGGTTGATGCACCGCTCGACGGTGTTGCGCTGCTTGTAGGCCTCGCGGTCGAAGGCCGGTGGCCGGCCGCCGGCTCGGCCTTTGCGCTTGCGGTTGGCGATCTGGTCGGCCGGCTGCGGGATCACCGTTCGGATCCCGCGCCTGAAGGATCCGACGAACATGCTGCGGTCCGCCGGATGACCCGCCACACAGGCACCGTGCGATACCGGTAGACCTCGACCTGTCCGTGGTCGGCCACCTCCCGCAGCCGAGCCTCCGCCAGACGGATGCCTCCCGCCAGTGAAGCGGTGGATTCTCCGATCTCGGCCGCCCGGCGTTCGACGGCCGGTGATTCCGGATCAAGGAGCAGCACCCGCAGACGGGGGCTGGGCCGCCCTCGCGGCGCAGGTGCTGACGCAGCAGGGAATCGCGCAGGGCGAGGAGACCGAGGCCGCGTACGGCCAGGATGCCCAGTTCGGCTGCCGACCTCGCCGCGGACTGGATCTCGGCGGCCGCCGAGGCCTGGTCGCTGTACACGCGGACGATTTCCGGAAACGCCGCAAGGTCGATGGCTGGTCCGGACGTACGTCGGCCGTCTGACTGTGGCGCCAGTCCGAGCAACCGCCGCGCATCGTCAGGAAGGTTCAGCTCGTCGGCGATTCGCTCGAACACGCTCAGCTTCGTCACCAGCCGGCGGCCGTTGAGGATCTCGTTCACCCGGCCTTGCGTCATCCCCACCTGCACGGCCAACCGTGCCTGACTCGCGCCACTGTGGTGCTGCACATAGCGGAACAGAGCGGCGACATCGCGGTCCCGCAGCGCGCACCGTACCTGCTCGTTCTGCCAGGCGAGATCGGCCAACCTAGCCGGTTCGAGTGCACTGCCCATGAGACTGACCTCTCGTCAATCGATCTATTCCACGGTGAGATTACTGTCTGGATATCGCCGAACGCGCTCAGTGAGGCGATGGTGGGTGTGCAACGCGCGGTAACACGAACAAGCGGGAGAATCCCATGGGACGGGGCACGGGCAAGGGCGGCAGCTCCGGCGGCGGCAGCGGTTCCAACGACGGCGGACAGGGCAAGCACGCCGGCAACAAGGACTTCAGCAAGAGCCCGCAGAACCAGGATCACCAGTCGGGAAAGCGCGACAACAAGCACGGCAAGGACAACGACAAGAAGTGACCACCAGCCAGAAGAGCCTGCAACAGGCCGGAACCACCGGCCTGTTGCAGGCTGTTTCCCGCCATCTCGGCCACGATGTCGCTCCGGAGTGGCGCAGGGCAGCCCACGCGACCCCGCGCCACCGTTTCCTCCCCGCCCGCGTTTGGCTGGGTCCCGACGGCGACGCTCTCGCACCGTGCGATCGTGGGAGCGATCCCGACCGGTGGTGGGACGCCGCCTATGCGGACGAGCCCGTGGTGACACAGATCAACGACGGGCAGCATGTGAAGGACCCGTCCGATACCCTTCCGTCCTCCTCGGCCTCGGCCCTGTCGATCGTCTTTCGAATACTCGAACTCCTGGGCCTCGAACCGGCGATGACAATCCTCGAGATCGGCACGGGCACCGGGTTCAACGCGGCGCTCCTGTCCCACCGGCTGGACGACGAAACGTGACCACGATCGAGATCGACCCTGACCTCGCCGACCTCGCTCGTTCCAACCTCAAGGCCACCGGCTACGCCCCCACCGTGGTCCGCGGCGACGGAGGCCTCGGTCGGAGCGCCCAAGCGCCGTACGACCGTCTGGTGGCCACGTGCTTGGTGCGGCAGGTTCGGTACGCCTGGATCCGCCAGGGGCGGCCTGGCGGAGTCATCCTCACCCCGTGGTGCGACGACTGGAGCCACGGTGGCCTGCTCCGCCTCACCGTCGGCGACGACGGGACCGCCGTCGGCCGGTACACCCCCGACAGTGCATTCATGCTGATGCCCACCCAGCGCCTAGACCTCCGGCTCTTCCGGGACGTCGTCATGGACGAGCACGTACCGGCCGAGTCCACGACCGCCCTCGACCCGTGGTCCGTCGCGGATTCCGCCTTCGAGACCCAGTTCGCCCTCGGCCACCGCTTGGGCGACCTCTGGTACGCCTGGCACCACGACCCCGAGGTCGAGGGCGTGACGACCCGCCTCTGGGTGGCCACGACCGACGGCGGCTCCTGGGCGGCCGTGGACTGGGACGGAACCGAGAACACGACGCATTTCACCGTGTGGCAGCACGGTCCACGCCAGGTGTGGACCGAGGTCGAGGCCGCTCACCGGTGGTGGCTGGACAACGACCGTCCCGGGCCGGACCGGCTCGGCCTGACCGTCACGCCCGAGGGACACACCGGCTGGCTCGACCACCCGGCGAACGGATGGCCCTTGCGGTAGGGCTGCCGCCGACCGGTCGCCGAGTCCTCGCACTCCCCGACCTGTGGCTCCACCCCGCGGTCAGCAACCTGCACCCGCGGACGTTCCTGAGCACGGGGGTGCCCCGGCGCCTCCTCGGCGCCGGGGCACCCCGTCCTTCTCAGTCGACGACCATCCGCTGCTCGGAGGCGGCGGAGGGCGGCTCGCTCCAGCCCGTGCCGCAACGCACGGTGAGGACTCCGCAGACCACGAACCCGTCGTGCGCGCCGTCGCCCTGGACGACCCGAAGTTTCCGGAACCTTCCGGCGTGACGCTCCGGGATCGGGAGCAGGGCGTCGATCTCCCGGGTGTCCTCCACCTCCGTGACGGTGAGCGAGGTGTAGCTGGACACCGTCTTCATCGCCAGCACGTCGCCGAAGACCAGGTCCACATAGTCCGTGTGGTCCTCACCGGGCTTCCCCCGCAGGACCAGGGTCCGGTGGGACTTGGTGTACGACCACAGTTGGAACCAATGGTCGAAGTGCAGGGGCAGGGACGCCCGGCTGCCGGTCATTTCGTGTCCTCTCTCAGTCGAACGGACCCTTGCCCTGCTCCGCCCCGCCCTTGAACCACTTGACCCGGGCCCGCGCGGACGGCGGGGCGTCCCTGATCATCGCAAGTTCCCACGCGGTCAGGTCGGATGCGTACGGATTGTTCGGGTCCGCCGTCTTCGCCCACTCCTTGGGGTCCGTGATGTCGTCCAGGTTGAAGTAGATCTCGGTCGTACTGTCCGGCGACAGGGCGGCTCGGACCACCTTCTCGAAGTCCTTGCCCTCGGCGCTCCACTGCTCCCAGTACGAGGCGTCGTTGTGGTCGGCGAACGTTTCGAGAGCGTACCTGTCTCCGTTGGCCTCCGTGAGCCCCAGGGCGATGCGGCCGCACTCGCCGTTGTGAACCAGAACCGGTGTGGTCCCCGCCAGCACGTAGTACGTGTGGACGTCCCGGACGGTCAGGTTGTAGGCGGCCTGGAGGCCGGCCCACTGCCGCACCGCCGCGACCGTCACCGTTGCCGCGTCGGCGGTCCGCAGCTGGTCGCCGACGACGACGTCCGCCACATCGACCCAGGCCTGGCGGTTCTCCGACCAGAAGGGGTGATGGGCGGTCGCCGTGACGCTGCCGGAGCCTCCCGTCCCGTCGGTCACCGTGAGGTCGACGAAGTCACGGTCGGCCGGGCTCTGGATGGTGCCGTCGACCGGTTGGGCGGCGGTGGTGCCGGTGCCCGGATCGGTGGCGAGGACCCGGTCGCCGTACCGCACCTGCTCGATCGGCCGGTTGCCGCCGTCGGCCATCAGCACCTTGGTGCCGGCCGGGAAGCTGTTGGGGGTCAAGCAGATCCCCACCTTGGAGAACGCGTCCTCCAGGAAGGGGGTTATCTTGTTTCCGACGAAGGGGAGCCGACGGGTGACGTCGAGGAGCTTGGACGCAGGTTCGGCCAGCACACCCCTCGGATCCCTGGTGCAATCCGGGATCCGGTCGATGGCATCGCCGTGCACGATCCCGCTCACGCAGCCGCCCGCCTGCCTCGCCAGGGTGGGGACGGTGTCGAAGAAGACGGTCCCCAACAGCGACTTGGCCGAGCTGTAGAGATCGAGGAGTCGGTTGTACGCGCGCAACGCGGCGTCGGTGGCCGGCCCGACGAAGGTGTCGATCGCCCAGTCGACCGGCCACAGGAACGGCGCCGGAAGCCACGGGATGTTGGGGTGGAGGAAGTCGTACGGGCCACCGCCGACCGGGGTGTGTCCGCCGCCGCCCCCGCCCTTGCGGTCCTCGTCCTCGATCTTCTTGCGCTGCTCCTCGATCTGCAGCTGCTTGACCGCCTCCCGCTGGGCCGCGACGGCCGCGTCCTCCAGCTTCAGCTCCAGCGCCCGGGCCTCGGCCTTGCGTTCCTCGATGTCCTTGATCACCGCGGTGTCGAAGGCGGACGCGGCCGCAGCGGCGGCGGTCCGGGCGTCCTTGCCGGCCGCCACGGCGGAGGCGCGCGCCGCGTCGGCGGCGCGGTAGGCGGAGTTCGCGGAACCGCGGGCCTCGCGCTCGGAGTACCGGGCGCGCTGCTCGGAGTAGCGTGCGCTCGCGTAGGCCGCGGTGGCGGTGGACTTCGCCGCATTGGCGTTCTGCGAGGCGACGGCCGCGCGCGCGGCGCTGCCTTCGGCCTGCTTGGCGCGCTCCTGGGCCTGGGCGGCGTAGCCGGCCGCCTTGGTGGCGGCCGCCTGGGCCTGGCCCGCGGCCGCCTCGGCCTCGGTCTGGGCGTTGCTGGCGACGGCGGCGGCCTGGGCGGCCTCGGCCGCAGCCTGCTGGGCATAGGCCACGTTGGCCGCGCCCTCGGCGATCAGGCGCTCGATGTCCGCCTGGTGGGCGCCGGTCAGCTCGTCCTTGCGCTGGGCCATGTACTGCCCGCTCTCGACGAAGGCCCGCAGCATCTCCGGCGTTCCTTCGAGGGCGACGCGGGCGGCAGCGTCCAGTTCGGGGCCGGCGCCGTTGCGCAGTTGGGCCGCGCGGACCTTGTCGTCGGCCAGCTGGGCGTTGTAGCGGCCGGAGCCGAGGTACCCGCGCAGCGCGTCGACGGTGCCCGCGCTCAGGGCCGCCTGGGCGGCCGCCGTGACTCCGGGGCCAGCGCCGTTGGAGCTCTGGGCGACGGAGACCTGGTAGTCCTTGGCCGCGGCGTCGTACTGACCGGAGGTCAGGAAGGCGCCGACGGCCTGGGCGTCACCGCTGAGGGCCTTGGCAGCAGCCGCTCGGACACCGGCCATCTCGGACTCGGTGGCGAGCCGGGCCACCCGTGCCCGCTCGTCCGCCTGGACGGCCTTGGTGCGCCCGGTGCGGATGTAGTCCAGCACCGCGGCGTCGGTGCCCGAGAGCGCGATCCGGGCCGCGGCCTGGTCGTAGGGGCCGGAGATCTGCACCGACAGCAGGGCCAGCTTGCGGCCGTCGGTGACCAGCTGCGCGGTGTCGGCGTCCGGCTTGAGGACGGCCTGGGCCAGCCGGTCGGCCTCGTCCTGGTAGCGGCGGGCCTTCTGGACGGCCTCGCCGGTCTGTTGGGCGGAGTCGTCGTAGGCCGCGCGGGCGTCGGCCGCCTTGTCGACGGCGTCCGCGGTGCGGGCGGTGAGGTCCTCGGCCTCCGTGCGCTGGGCCAGGTCGCGCACCTGGTTGGCCTTCTCGACCGCGGCCTGCGCCTCGTTGGCCAGGATCTGCGCCTGCTCGGCGTGGGCCTTGGAGTTCGCGGCTGCAGTGGCGGCTTCACCGGCGTGCTGGGCGGCCTCCTCGGCGGCCGCGGCGGCGGCCTGGGCGTGGGCCCCGGCACTGGCGGCCAGGGTCCTGGCCTCGGCGGCGAACACCCCCGCGGCCTCCAGCAGGCCGGCGGCGGCCTGGGCCGCGCGGCTCGCCTCCTGCGCGTGGCGCTGGGTGGAGGCCGCGGCCTGCCGGACCCGGGCGGACTGGGCCCCCGCCTGGTCGGCGAAACCGCCGGCCTTGACGGCGGAGTTCGCCGCCTCGTTGGCGTCGGCACCGGCGGCGAGCGCCGAGGCCGTCGCGACCTTGCTCGAATCGGCGGCGACCAGCGCGTCGTCCAGCGAACGGGCGGCGGTCAGGGCGTTCTCCCCGGCCTGCTTCGCCAGGATCGCGTCCCGGGAGGCCTCGCCCGCCTTGGCGCGGTCGTAGGCGGCGGCCGCCGCCGAGCTGCGCGCCTTGGTGGCGGCCTGGGCCGCCGCGGCGGCGGCGAACGCGGCCTGGGCGGCGGCCGCGGAGGCGGTCCGGGCGGAGCTGGTGGCGGACCGGGCGGCCGTCGCGGCGGTCTGGGCGGCGGTGGCGGCCTGGTTGGCCGCCTCGGCGGCCTTGTCGGCGGCGGCGCCGGCCTTGGCGGTGTCCGCACCGGCGAGTTCGGTCTCCTGGGCGGCCCGAGCCGCGGCCTCCTTGGCCTGCTTGGCCGCACCCACTGCCTGGGCGGAGGCGGTCTTGGCGGACTCGCTCTCGCGCGACGCGGCCGCGGTGGCCTCCTTGGACTGCTGCACCAGCTGCTCGACCGTGGTGCGCTCGGCGTCGCGGGCGCGCGCCACGTGCTGGCCCACCCGCAGGAACTCGCGGACGTCGTCGATGGAGCCGTTGAGCGCCAGCCTGGCCGCGGCCTGGGTGTTGGGCCCGCCGGCGCTGAGGATCTGGACCAACTGGACCCGGTCGTCGGCCTCCCGCGCGGTGAACTGGCCCTCGGTCAGGAACACCCGCAGGTCCTCGGCCGAGCCCTGCAGGGCTGCGTCCGCAGCCGTGCGCACGCTCTGGCCGGCGCCGTTCTTCAGCTGCGCCGCCTGGACCTGCTGGTCCTTCAGCAGGGCGGCCCGGTAGCCGCCGTTCAGGAAGTTCTGCAGGTCCTGGGCCGTACCCTGGAGCGCCTTCAGCCCTTCGGCCTGGACGCCCGGGCCGGCCAGGGTGTTGATCTGGGCGATCGCGACCTGGTCGTCCTTGATCTGCGCGTTGGCCTGTTCGGCGTCCAGGAAGCGGCGCACGTCGGCGTCGCTCCCCAGCAGCGCGGCCTCGGCCAGGGCCCGTATGCCCGGCCCGCCCGACTGCCAGAACGCCAGCACCCGCGCCCGGTCGGTCACCGGCACGGCGGGCGCGGTGGGATCGGCCGTCCCGGCCGCGAAGGCCGGAGCGCTGCCCAGCAGGCCGGCGACCAGCGCCAGGGGTAGCAGGCGGGCCGTCAAACGGCGCGCCGGCGCTCCCCGCGCCCTCCTCCCCCGCCCCTTCAGGAACACCGACATGTCCACTCATGGCCCCCTTTTCATTGTTCCTTCGTCCACGCCTCTTCCGGGCGCGCGACGAGCGTACCGGGGGCGCTTCGACGGAATTCGGGGAAATCCGCCGCAATGCCCCGACCGCTGGCTCGAATTGGCGCCGCGTTTTCCCCGTTCGATTCACTTGCGGCCCGATTTGCCCCGCACCGGATCCCCGGACGGATGGCCGGAAGTCCGTGACAAGGCGTCATGGTCCCTGCCGAAGACAGCGATTTCCGGCCAGCCGCGGAGCCAGGAAAGCCGTTTACACACCCCGCGCGATCTTCTAGTCTTTGGCATCTCCAGACCTGATCGCACCCTTCCGTCCCAGCGGCTCCGGAACAGTTCGGACCAACCCGGACATGCCCCATCACCAAAGCCCGCAATCGACGACGGAACCCCAATTGAGGAAATTCACGATGAAGACTCGTACCCGGTGGGGCACCGCCGCCGCAGCAGTCGTCGCCGTCGCCGCCGCCACCGTCGGCGGCTCTGCGCTCGCCTCCGCCAACGCCTCGTCGGGCGGCGCCGAAACGGCCCCGCCGGCCGTCGAGGACTTCAGCTACCCCGGGCCCTCGCCGTACCCCGAGCTCAAGCTGCTGCGCGGGGACGGGCACATCATCGTCGCCGACTGCCACACCACCACGCAGATCAAGCTGTACAGCCGGGTCATCGGCGGGGCCGGCCCCAGCGTGTGCTTCCGCGTCACCGCCCCCAGCGGGTACCTCTCGCTGGAACTCCCGCAGACCTTCATCGTCCAGACCACCGACTACCCGGTGCATGCCCGTCTGACCACCAGCGACGGCGCCAGCACCAGCGTCGACGTGCCGTCGAACTCCTCGACGAACGTCGGCGAGGGTCTCGGCCAGAAGCCGACCGCCGTCGTCGAGCTCCGGGTCGGCTGACCCGGGAGACGCACCGCACGCCCGGCCGGCCGCCCCCGAAGGGGTGGCCGGCCGCTGCCGCGTCCGTGCCGGGGCCCGCCGGACGGTGCCGCGCTCAGCAAGGCGGCACGGCCGACTCAGCGGCGGCCGACGGCCTGGCGGGTGCGGCGGGCGAGGCGGTGGGCGCGTTGGACGGCGACGAAGGCGGGCATGGAACCGGCCTGGGTGAGGCGGTACTTGAGGCGGAGTTGGGGGCTGAGGCCGGCCTGGGCCTCGGGGCCGATGGCGCGCAGGAGGCGGGTGACGTGCTGCTGGTAGGCGGCGCGGTAGGCGCGGTCGCCGTCGGGGACGGTCCAGAAGAACATCGGGATCTCCTCGACCAGGCAGTTGCGGTCGTAGGCGCGCAGGTGGTCGGCGAAGACGGGTTCGGGGCGGGCGAGGAGCCACTCGCGGACGAGTTCCATCGAGCGGACGCGGTCGACGACCCCGCGCGGGTCGGTCTTCTTCTGGGTGATGGAGAGGTCGCCGTCCTCGCGCACGCGCCAGTGGTAGACCGGGTCGGCGAGCACGTCGACGCGTTCGGCGAGGAAGTGGTGGGGCACGCTGACCGGGGCGTCCTCGTACAGGATGCCCTCGGGGTACAGGATGCCCGCGCCGTCGAAGAAGGAGCGCCGGTAGACCTTGTTCCAGGCGGTGCGGTCGGTGACGAGCGCCGGCAGTTCGCTGACGTGGGTGCGCAGCCGGGTCTCGCGGAACGGGCGGCGGTGGCCGTGCGAGGGGGTGAGGCCGGTGGTGCGCAGCCGCAGGGCGTTGCCGGCGGCGAAGTCGGAGCCGGTCCCGTCCAGGGTGTCGATCATCAGCTGGTAGGCGTCCGGCGGCAGGGTGTCGTCGCTGTCGACGAAGGCCAGGTACTCGGTGCCGGGGGTGAGGTGGCGCCAGCCGGTGTTCCGGGCGGCGCCGAGGCCCTGGTTGTCCTGGCGGACCAGCCGGAAGCGCCGGTCCTTTTCGGCGTACGCCTCGGCGATGCGCGGGCCGCCGTCGGTCGAGCCGTCGTCGACCAGGACGCACTCGAAGTCCCCGAAGGTCTGCGCCGCGATCGAGTCCAGGCACTCCCGGAGGTAGCGCTCGACGTTGTAGACCGGGACGACCAGGGAGAGACGCGGGGCCAGCGGGGCCATCGGGCGCCCTTTCGCTCAGGAGCGGACGGGCCGGGAGGCCGTTGCCGGCCGGTCACCGGCGGTGGTCCCAGCGAGCGTAGGGAGCACACGCGACCGGCAGGCGAACGGCGGGTGGCGTCCGGCCTGCGGCGGGGTGCATCGGCTGTGTCCGGGGTCAACTCCGGTACCGGGAAACCCCCGTGGGAGGGGAACAAGGGAAAGGGCCCGGACCGCCCGACCGGCCCGGGACCTTCCGTCACCCGATGCTGATCAGGCGCTCTTGACGGCCGCGAAGCGGTCCGAGACGTCCTGCCAGTTGACGACGTCCCACAGGCGGGTGACGTAGTCCGGGCGGACGTTGCGGTACTGGAGGTAGTAGGCGTGCTCCCAGGCGTCGAAGGCCAGCAGCGGAGTGGTGTTCTGGCCGACGTTGCCGTGGTGGTCGTAGACCTGCTCGACGATCAGGCGCTGACCCAGCGGCTCCCAGGACAGGATGCCCCAGCCGGAGCCCTGCACGCCGGTGGTGGCGGTGGTGAGCTGCTTCTTGAAGGCCTCGAAGCTGCCGAAGTGCTCGGTGATGGCGTCGGCCAGCTCACCCTCGGGGCGGTCGCCGCCCTCGGGCGAGAGGTTCTGCCAGAACAGCGAGTGCAGCACGTGGCCCGACAGGTGGAAGGCGAAGGTCTTCTGCAGGCCGACCAGGCCGCCGAACTGCTCCTTGTCGCGGGCCTCGGCCAGCTGGTCCAGGGTGTCGTTGGCGCCCTTGACGTACGCGGCGTGGTGCTTGGAGTGGTGCAGCTCCAGGATCTCGGCCGACATCGCCCGCTCCAGCGCGGAGTAGTCGTACGGCAGGTCGGGAAGCGTGTAGGTGCCCATCAGGACACGGCCCCTTTCGGCGGGTTGAACGGTGGTGATCGTGCCGGGACAACACTATTGCGTATCAGTTGCAAGAACGAAGCATGGGCTCCTGCTTATTCCTCACACCCCGTCGGGCACAATGGCCACCGTTCCGCGTAATGACCGACAAGGGTGAGTGACTGTGACAGGGTCGCCGGTGGTGCTGGGCATCGAGTCCTCCTGCGACGAGACGGGAGCGGGCCTGGTCCGTGACGGCGTGCTGCTCGGGCAGGCGGTGGCCTCGTCGATGGACGAGCACGCCCGCTACGGCGGGGTGGTGCCCGAGATCGCCGCCCGGGCGCACGTCCACGCGATGGCGCCGGTGGTCCGGGAGGCGCTGGACCGCGCCGGACTCACCCTCGCGGACGTCGGCGCGGTCGCGGTGACCACCGGTCCAGGGTTGGCCGGGGCACTGCAGGTGGGCGTGGCCGCCGCCAAGGGGTACGCCTTCTCGCTCGGCGTCCCGCTGTACGGCGTGCACCACCTCGCCGGGCACGTCGCCGCCGCCACCCTGGACGGCGGCCCGCTGCCCGACCCGTGCGTGGTGCTCATCGTCTCCGGTGGCCACACCTCGCTGCTGCTGGTGCGCGACCTGGCCCGGGACCGGATCGTCCACCTCGGCGACACCCTGGACGACGCGGCCGGCGAGTGCTTCGACAAGGTCGCCCGGGTCCTGGGGCTCCCCTACCCGGGCGGTCCGGCGATCGACCGCGCGGCGCGCGAGGGCGACCCGACGGCCGTCCGGCTGCCGCGGCCGCTGACCGGGCCGCGTGACGACCCGTATGCGTTCTCCTTCTCCGGCCTGAAGACCGCCGCCGCCCGCTGCGTCGAGGCCGGACCCGAGCCCCGGGTGGCGGACGTGGCGGCCGCGCTGCAGGAGGCGATCGCGGACGTGCTGACCCGCAAGGCGGTGCGGGCCTGCCTGGACCACGGGATCGGCACCCTGGTGGTGGTCGGCGGCGTCGCGGCCAACTCCCGGGTGCGGGCGCTGGCCGAGCGGCGGTGCGCGGCGGCCGGGATCGCGCTGCGGGTGCCGCCGCTGCGGCTGTGCACGGACAACGGCGCGATGGTGGCGGCGGTCGGCGACCTGCTGGTCCGCTCGGGCGCGGAGCCGGCCCCCGCCGACGTGTCGGTGGATCCGTCGGCTCCGCTGGAGTTCGCGGCCCTCGCCCCGCGGGCGACCTGAGAGGAACCCGCCCGGGACGGCCACCGGCCCGGCCCCAGCCCGGACCTGACAACGTTTCGGTCTCGCAGCCCGGCAATCCGTTCCCGGGGCTTCCCTCCGCGTTCTCCGGTGTGCCATTTTACATGTCACACGGCAAGGCCCGTGCGCCCCACCCAGCACGGCCACCCCCACCCCGACGGCCCCGGAGGCCCCCACAGATGCGTCCCTCCTCGATGGCGAAGGACGGCGCGCGCAGACTCCCTGCGCTCGGCACCGCCCTCCTCCTCTCGCTCGGCCTGTTCGCACCGGCGGCGCACGCCGCCACCACCGCCGCCGCCGCCCCGGCCGGGCAGCCGCCCGCCCCGGCCGCCTCGGCGGGCAAGGCCGCGCCGCGCGCGATACCCGTCCCGAAGTCCCCCGACACCCCCAAGGACGCCCGCCCGCTCGCCTCGGACCCGCAGGCCAGGGCGACCGCCCCGACGGCGGGCAGCTCCGTCGGCGCCGCCCCGGCGGCCCGGGCGCTCACCGCCGCCTGCGACGTCTCCGCCTTCACCGGCAAGTCCGGTGCCGCGCTGGTCCAGCAGGTCGAGGCGGCCGGGCTCGACTGCGTCAACTCCCTGTTCACGCTCACCGGAAACGACGCCAAGGGCGCCTTCAACGAGGCCCAGATGGTCACCGTCGCCAACGCCCTGCGCGACACCGCCGCCACCTACCCCGGCGACAACTCCACCTCAGCCGGGCAGCTGGTGCTCTTCCTGCGGGCCGGCTACTACGTGCAGTGGAACAACGCCGACGCCGTGGGCCCGTACGGGGCCGGCCTCAAGACCGCCATCCGCGGCGCGCTGGACGCCTTCTACGCCGCCCCGCACAGCAAGGACGTCACCGACGCCAACGGGGCGACCCTCGCCGAGGCCGTCACCCTGATCGACAGCGCCCGGGAGAACGCCCGCTACACCGGCGTCGTCAAGCGGCTGCTGAACGACTACACCGGCAGCTGGCCCACCGCGATGACCAGCGCCGTCGCCAACACCGAGACGGTCATCGAGCGCGGCTTCGAACTGCCGGAGTTCGTCTCCGCCCTCCAGGCCGACCCCGCCTTCGCCACCACCGTGTCCTCCTTCGTCACCCGCAACAGCGCCGTGATCAACGGCGGTGACGTGGTCACCAGGGTCGGCATCCAGCTGGGCAACCTGGTCGCCCACGACGCGCTGCGCGCCCAGGGCCGGCCGGTCCTCAAGGACCTGATCAACCGCTACCCGCTGGTCGGCGCCACCGGTCCGCTCACCATGAACCTGCTCTGGTTCACGGAGAACAAGGACAGCGGCAACTGCTCCTACTACGGCACCTGCGACGTGCCGGCCAAGCTCGTCCCGCTGGTGCTCACCGTCGACCACACCTGCAACGCCAACCTGCGCGTCCGCGCCCAGGACATGACCGCGCAGCAGCTCGCCGACACCTGCGCCAGCCTGGTCAACCAGGACGCGTTCTTCCACAAGGTCGTCAAGGACAACGGCGCCGTCCCCGGCGACAACAACACCAGCCTCGAGGTCGTCGTCTTCGACGACTACTACAACTACAGCCTGTACGCCTGGGAGATGTACAAGATCGCGGTCGACAACGGCGGCATGTACGAGGAGGGCGACCCGGCCAAGGCCGGCAACCAGGCCCGCTTCATCGCCCACGAGGCCTCCTGGCTGCGCCCGTCGTTCCAGATCTGGAACCTCAACCACGAGTACACCCACTACCTCGACGGCCGCTACGACATGTACGGCGACTTCGAGGCCGGCATGACCACCCCGACCATCTGGTGGGTCGAGGGCCTCGCCGAGTACGTCTCCTACAGCTACCGCGGCGCGCACTACGACGACGCGGTCGCCCAGGCGGCCAAGGGCACCTACGCCCTGAGCACCCTGTTCGACACCACGTACGACAACGCGGACTCCACCCGCATCTACAACTGGGGCTACCTGTCCGTCCGTTACATGCTCCAGTCGCACCCGCAGGACGTCGCCGCGCTGCTCGCCAAGTACCGCGCCGGCGACTGGAACGGCGCCCGCACCCTGCTGAAGACCACCATCGGCACCCGGTACGACGCCGACTTCGCCGCCTGGCTCAAGCAGTGCGGCGCCGACGCCTGCGGCTCGCTGCCCACCGACCAGGCCCCTCTGTGCACCGCCGCCGACGTCCGGCAGTACGACAAGAACTGCCGCCGGGACGACGTGGCCGCCACCACCGGGAACTACGCCTACAGCTTCCTGTACCTGCCGGCCGGCGTGCGGCAGCTGACCGTCACCACCAGCGGCGGCACCGGCAACGCCGACCTGTACTACAACGGCGGGGCCTGGGCCACCACCGGCTCGTACCTGGCCAAGTCCACCAACAGCGGCAACGGGGAGACCCTCACCATCACCAACCCGCCGTCCGGCTGGGTGTACTTCAGCCTCTTCGGGCAGCAGGGCTTCGGCGGCGTCACCGTCACCACGACCTACAACTGACCGTTCGCACCGTTCACGACGTATCGCACAGCAGGGCCCCGCGGCTTCGCGGGGCCCTTCCGCGTTCCCGTTCCGGGCCCCCACCGCACTTTCCCGGAGGTTATAACGATTCGACCACCGAATAGCCCGTCAACAAGGCGCAGAGATCGCATACTTCTCTGCGGAAGGGGTGTCCGGACGGCGAACTTTCGGTTAGGGTCCATGAACAGATCAACCGTTCGGCGGCCGGCAACGGAATGCCGAATATCTCTGACGGCACGGGCGCGGCATTTCCGCCGGGCCCGCGATCCCAGAAATGGAGAGTAGTCATGAAGATGATCAAGGCGCTCGTGAAGAAGTTCAAGAAGGACGAGGACCTCGCGAACCACGCGTGGGTGCTGCACGTCATCTGACGTGGTCAGCCGTCGGCGGGGGCCCGGGTCGGCCGATCCCCCGCCGGCGCCGCGGCGCGTCCGGAATTCCCCCGGAGGCCGCCCCGAAAGCATTTCCCAGGCATTTCGAAATGGAGGCCGGAGTCCCGTGGAAGAAATGACGACGGCGACCGCACCCAGCCATTCCATCGTGTTCGCCCCGAGGATTCAGGACCTGCTGGCCAGGACCGGCAAGGTGTTCCGGATCGACCCGGCCAAGGTCGGCGTCGCGGACTCCCGGCTGATGGCCGAAATCGTCGCGGCCCGCCCCGTGCTTTCCACCGAGCGGTCGGTCTACAAACCCGCCGCCGGCGCCGACATCCCCCACGACAGCGCGACCCGGACGATCCGGGCGCTGGGGCAGGACGCCATTGCGGGCATCCGGACGCCCCCGCCGCCGGCCCGCGCGATGGCCGGCCCCTGGCCGTACGCGGGCACCTCCTATCTGCGCCGCTGGCTGTTCTCCGCCGACCCGCTGCCGGTCTCCCTGCTGTCGAAGCGCGGCGTCACCCGCTCCGACGCCCTCTCCCGGCTGGTCGACCGCGCCGTCACGCTCTGGCCCGGCTCCGCCGGCCAGGACGGGCGCACCGCGCTGGCCGGGCTGATCCGCGACGCCGACGACCCGCTGGAGCGCAAGCAGGCCGTCGCGATGTACCGGCGGGCGACGGCCACCCTCTGCGACGGCGTCGCCGCGCTGACCGGAAACGCCCTGTGGCTGATGGGCCCCGACCGGGACCGGCCGCAGGCCCGCGCCGGGCTCACCGCGGTCCTCTGGGAGACCCTGCGGCTCCTCCCGCCGGCCTGGATGCTGTACCGCGACGGCGGCGCGGCGTACGCCGGACTCCACCCGGAGATCCGGCCGGAGGACGACGTCGCGCTCTTCCCGCTGCTGATGCACCGCCACCGCGACTACTGGGCGGACCCGCTGGAGTTCCGCCCCGAGCGGTGGGACGGCGTCGCCGACCCGGAGAGGACGCCCGGGTTCATGCCGTTCGGCTTCGACGGCGCCCGCTGCTGGGCCAAGCACCTGGTCGTACCGCTGGCCGAACGGCTGCTGACCGTCGCCCTGGACAACCGCCTCGTCGTCCACACCCCCCAGCCGCAGGCCCAGGTGCCGCTGCGCTCCCTGCTCTCCGTACGGTTCGAGGCGCGGGTCGGCACCTGACGCCCCGGCACCCCGGTGCACCCCCGGCGCCAGGCGCACCCCCGGCGCCCCGGAAGACCCTGACCACCACGGGACACACCATGGAATCGCCCACACTGGCCGACTGGGTCGGCGACGTCCGCGGCTTCACCGGCCGCCAGTGGCAGCGCGAGCCCGCGCTCTTCCCCCGGGAGGACCCCGGGGCCTGCGCCCCGCCGTTCGACCTCGACGAGCTGGACGCCGCCTTCGACGGCGGGCTGCTGCGCACCCCCTACCTGGAGCTGGTCCGCTCCGACAAGGTCACCATCCCGCCCGAGGCCTTCACCACCCCGCGCGTGGTCAACGGCGTCACCCACCACGGCTTCGCCGACCGCGCGAAGGTGCTCGCGCTGCTGCGCGGCGGGGCGACCCTGCTGCTGCGCCGCGTCGACCAGTGGCACCGCCCGACCGGCGACCTGGTGGCCCGGCTGTCCGAGGAACTCGACCGGCCGGTGGAGGCCTTCTTCTTCGTCACCCCGGCCGGCGGCCAGGGCCTCGCGGTGCACCGCGACGACGCCGACGTGTTCGTCCTCCAGGCCGCCGGGCGCAAGACCTGGTACGTCCACGACGCACCGGCGACGGCGGACTGGCGGCTCGGCGAACTCCCGGACGGCGAACGCTCCCCGCTGCGCCTGCACGGCGTCCTCGAACCCGGCGGCGTGCTCTACGTCCCGCGCGGCTTCGCGCACCGCGCGGTCGGCGCCGGAGGCCTGTCCGCCCACCTGTCGCTGACCGTCCGCGACCTCTCCGTCCAGGACCTGCGCACCGCCCTGGCGGGACAGTTGGCCGAAGGCCTCGGCCTGCCCGACCGCCCGCTCGGCGAGGCCGCGATCACCGAGGCCTGCGCCGCCCTGCTCGACCACGCCCGGGCGCGCCTCGACGCCCTCCGACCGGAGGACCTGCTGCGCGCCGCCCGGGCCCGCCCGCCGGCCCCCCGGGCCACCACGGAGACCCTCGCCGAGGCGGCCCGGACCTGGGAGCCCGGTGCGCCCGCCGCCGGACGCACCGGGCCGTCCTCCGTCAGCCGGACCTGGCGCAAGCTGCGCGGCGCGGCCCGCGCCAGGGGCTGACGGCCGGACCGGTCAGCCGTTCTCCCCGGCCCGCTGGGCGGGGATCGAACGGTCCCGCTGGAGGTCCAGCAGTTCGCGGAACAGGCCGTCCGGGCGGGCGGCCAGCTCGGCCCAGGTGCCGGACTGGACGATCCGGCCCTGGTCCATCACCAGCACCCGGTCCGCGACCGCCGCGTTGGCGATGTTGTGGGTGACCAGCAGGATGATCCGCCCGGGGGCGAGGTCGCGCAGCGCGTGCAGGATGCGGTGCTCGGCACGCGGGTCCAGGTCGGAGGTCGGCTCGTCCAGGATCAGCAGGCCGGGGCTGCGCTCCGTACGGTAGAGCGCCCGGGCGACCGCCGCGCGCTGCCACCCGCCGCCGGACAACTCGGCGCCGCCCCACCACCCCTGGGCCAGCAGGGTGCGCCAGCCGGAGCGCAGCCGGGCGACCACCTCGTCGAAGCCGGTACGGGCCGCGGCCTGCTCGACGTCCGCCATCGGCCGCTCGGTGAGGTGCCCCAGGTGGACGTTCTCGGCGGCGCCCAGCGGCCAGCGGGCGAACTCCTGCGGCACCCGGGCCACCCGGGCCCACATGGCGTCCGCGTCCAGCTCCTCCACCGGGACGCCGTCCCAGGTGATCCGGCCGGACTGCGGCAGGTAGAGGCCGGAGAGCAGCTTCAGCAGCGTCGACTTGCCGCTGCCGTTCTGCCCGATGACGGCGACCACCTCGCCGGCCCGCAGGGTCATGCTGACCCCGCGCAGCGCCGGCTCCTGCTGCTCGCCCGGGTAGCGGTGGACCAGGTCGGTGACCTCGACCGACGCCGGCGCCGCGGGCACCAGTGCACCGCGTCGGATGCGGTGGCCGCCGGCCTCGTCCAGGAAGGTGAAGTAGTCGTCCAGGTAGAGGCCCATCCGGTAGAGCCGGGCGCCGTTGCCGACCAGGCCGTGCAGACCGGTGGCGGCAGTGCGCAGCGCGAAGGTGGCGGTGCCGGCGGCGGCCAGGTCGATCCGGCCGCTCGCGACCAGGTAGAGCAGGGTGCCCCAGATCAGCGCGCTGCCCGCGCCGGTGCCGAGCGCGGCCAGCAGCGAGACCCTGGCGGCCTGCCTGGTCGCCCGGTCGGTGGCGGCGACGATCTTCTCCTCGGCGCGCCGGTACTTGGCCATCAGGAACGGCGTGACCTGGTCCGAACGGACCTGGTCGGCCCGGGTCTTGTCGACCAGGAACCAGCGGTAGACGCGCAGCGCCCCGCGGTCCTCGTTGGTGGTCACCGCCGCCAGGTAGTGGATCCGGGCGGTGCGGACGGCGCCGACGCCGGTGGGCACCGAGCCGAGCAGCAGCAGCGGCACCAGCCAGGGGTGCAGGGTGGCCAGGACGCCGGCGGCGGCGGCCAGCGAGACGGTGGAGGCGATCACGTCCTGGGCGTTGGAGAGCAGGTCGGGCGTGGTGGAGGCGCCCCGGTCGGCGGCCTCCCACTGCTCGTTGTACGCGGGCTCGTCGTAGGCCTCCAGCTCGGCGGCGCACCCGGCCGCGATCAGCGCCAGCTCCGCCTCCCGGGTGATCCGCGGCGAGACCCGACCGGACAGGCCGACCACGGCGATGCCCAGGACGGCGCGCAGCGCGGCCGAGACGGTGAGCAGCAGCAGCGAGGGCGCGGCGGTGCGCAGGTGCTCGGTGACCGGGCCGGGCACCAGCAGCGCGCCGAGGGTGCCGGTGGTGGCGTACAGCGCGAGCGCCCCGAACACGCCCGCCAGCGCCTGGCAGACCAGCAGCAGCACGGTGGACGTCCGGTCCGCCGCCCAGGCCAGCGTCAGCGCCCGCCGCACCAGGTTCGGCAGGCGGCGCAGCATGGCGCTCGCCGACATCGCGGCGCCGGCCCGGGCGCGGCGGTCGCCGGGGAAGCACAGGCGCAGCTCCTCGTCGTGCTCGGGCTCGTCGCGCTCGGGCCCGTCCGTCCGGTCCGGGGTTCGGTGGGGATTCACGTCCTGCTGGGACACGGTGTTCCTCCCTGGTACGGCGGCCGGGGCCGCGGTGGATCCGCACCCGGGCAGCCCTCGGCGCCGGGTGGGTGCGCCGGGGCGGCAGCGGTGCCGGCGGGCACGCCGCGAGGGGCGGTCCGCCGGTGCGGACCCCGATCCTGGCAGCGGCCCGCGGGGCCGACCGGCGTGTCCCGGGCGGTCTCACTCGATCCGGGCAAATCCGTGTCGGCGACGGCGAGTTGGTGGCAGTCGATCACCGGGGAGGTCCGTGATGTTCGATTCGCCCCGCGGGCGCCGGGGTGGCAGCGGGCCGTACCGGGGGTCACGATGGAAGCCCGGCCACCGCCGGTCCCGGCCCGATCGGAGCGCCATGAGCGACCAGCACAACGTCGTCCTGCTGACCTTCCCCGACGCCGGTGCCTGGCGCCCGGCGTTCGACGAGGCGCAGCACCTGCCGGGCCTGCGGATGGTGGCGGCGATGGAGCGCAGCGCCGACGGACTGCTGGAGGTCAGGGACACCTACACCCGGGGCGCGGGCATGGCCACCGTCGGTTCGGGGGTGCTGGGCGGCCTGATCGGGCTGCTCGGCGGGCCGGTCGGCGTGCTGCTGGGCTTCGCGGCGGGCGCGGCGCTCGGCAACGCGGCCGAGGAGCACCAGGCGGCCGAGGGCGGCGCCGGGCTGATCGTGCTCTCGCCCCGGGTGCCGGACAGCGGCGCGCTGCTCGTTCTGGAGGTCAGGGAGTCCGCGCCGGGACCGGCCGACGAGCTGGCCGCCCGGCACGGGGCCGCGGTCGAGCGGATCGACGCCCACGACTTCGCCGAGCGGATCCGGGCGGCCGAGCAGCGGGCGGAGGAGGAGACGGCGGCCGGGCAGGCGGCCGGCAGTGAGGGCCCGGGCCGGAAGGGTGAGGGATAGCGACGGCGGGAGCCCGGGGTCGACGTCCCCGGGCTCCCGCCGTCGGCTGCCGCTGCTACGGCCGATCAGCCGCCGGTCGGACGAGGTCGAAGCGGTCCGCGTTCATGACCTTGACCCAGGCCGCGACGAAGTCCTCGACGAACTTCTCCTTGGCGTCGTCGCTCGCGTACACCTCGGCGACGGCCCGCAGCTCGGCGTTCGAGCCGAAGACCAGGTCGGCGCGGGTGCCCGTCCAGATGACCCGGCCCGACTCGTCCCGGCCCTCGAAGGTGTGGGCGTCCTCCGAGGTGGCCGTCCAACTGGTGCCGAGGTCCAGCAGGTTGACGAAGTAGTCGTTCGTCAGCACGCCGGGGGTCCTGGTGAACACGCCGTGCGCGGACCCGCCGTGGTTGGCCCCCAGCACCCGCAGGCCGCCGACCAGCACGGTCAGCTCGGGCGCGCTGACGCCCAGCAGGTTGGCCTTGTCGAGCAGCAGGTACTCGGCCGGCAGCCGGTTGCCCTTGCCGACCCAGTTGCGGAAGCCGTCCGCCCGGGGCTCCAGGGCGGCGAAGGACTCGGTGTCGGTGAGCTCCTGCGGCGCGTCCACCCGGCCGGGGGTGAACGGCACCTCGACGGCGACGCCGGCCGCCTTGGCGGCCTGCTCGACGCCGACGCCGCCGGCCAGCACCACCAGGTCGGCGATCGAGACCTGCCTGTCGCCGGCCTGCGCGTTGAACTCCTGCTGCACGCCTTCCAGGGCGCGCAGCACCGGGGCCAGCCGGTCGGGCTCGTTGACCTCCCAGCCGATCTGCGGCTGGAGCCGGATCCGGCCGCCGTTGGCGCCGCCGCGCTTGTCGCTGGAGCGGAAGGAGGAGGCGGCCGCCCAGGCGGCGAAGACCAGGTCGGACACCGGGAGGCCGGTGGCGGTGATCCGCCGCTTGAGGTCGGCGACGTCGGCCGCGCCGATCCGCTGGTAGGTGACCTCCGGCAGCGGGTCCTGCCAGAGCAGCTGCTCGCTCGGGACCTCCGGGCCGAGGTAGCGGACCACCGGGCCCATGTCGCGGTGGGTCAGCTTGTACCAGGCACGGGCGAAGGCGTCGGCGAACTCCTCCGGGTTCTCCAGGAAGCGCCGGGAGATCGGCTCGTAGACCGGGTCGAAGCGCAGCGACAGGTCGGTGGTGAGCATGATCGGCACGTGCCGCCGGGCCGGGTCGTGGGCGTCCGGGACGGTGCCCTCGCCGGCGCCGTCCTTGGGCTTCCACTGGTGGGCGCCGGCCGGGCTCTTGGTGAGCTCCCACTCGTAGCCGAACAGCGTCTCGAAGAAGCTGTTGTCCCAGGTGATCGGGGTGGGCGTCCAGGTGCCCTCCAGACCGCTGGTGATGGCGTCGCGGCCGACGCCGGTGCCGTAGCCGCTCTTCCAGCCGAGGCCCTGCTGCTCGATCGGGGCGTCCTCGGGGGCCGGGCCGACGTTGTCCGCCGGGCCGGCGCCGTGGGTCTTGCCGAAGGTGTGGCCGCCGGCGATCAGCGCGACGGTCTCCTCGTCGTTCATCGCCATCCGGTGGAAGGTCTCGCGGATGTCGCGGGCGGCGGCGATCGGGTCCGGGTTGCCGTTGGGGCCCTCGGGGTTGACGTAGATCAGGCCCATCTGGACGGCGGCCAGCGGGTTCTCCAGCTCGCGGTCGCCGGTGTAGCGCTCGTCGCCGAGCCAGGTGGTCTCGGGGCCCCAGTAGACGTCCTCGTCCGGCTCCCACTCGTCGACCCGGCCGCCGCCGAAGCCGAAGGTCCGGAAGCCCATGCCCTCCAGGGCCACGTTGCCGGACAGGACGATCAGGTCGGCCCAGGACAGGGCGCGCCCGTACTTCTTCTTCACCGGCCACAGCAGGCGGCGGGCCTTGTCCAGGCTGGCGTTGTCGGGCCAGCTGTTCAGCGGGGCGAAGCGCTGCTGGCCGCCGCCGGCGCCGCCGCGGCCGTCGCTGATCCGGTAGGTGCCCGCGCTGTGCCAGGCCATCCGGATGATGAAGGGGCCGTAGTAGCCGAAGTCGGCCGGCCACCAGTCCTTCGAGGTCGAGAGGACCTCCTGGATGTCCCGCTTGACGGCCGGGAGGTCGAGCGTCCGGAAAGCCTCGGCGTAGTCGAAGTCCGCACCGAGCGGATTGGCCACGGCCGGGTTCTTCGCGAGGATCTTCAGATTGAGCCGTTCCGGCCACCACTGGCGGTTCCCGCCGCCCTGGGTGGGGTGCGGCGCGCGCCCGTGGACCACCGGGCAGCCCTCCGCCTTCGCCTCTACGCCGGTTGCATCGTGGATGTCAGACATGGGAATCCTTCCCTCACAAGGCGGATCACGGTGTCTTCTGCTACCTACGGCACCTACTGCTGCTGTCTCGTCCTGGCGCGCCACGTGCTGCTCCTGCTCGCCGCCGGGTACGGCGGTGACGGGAGTCACGTGTGCTGCTACCCAGGCTAGCGCCGGAGCCGATCCTACGATGGACGGAATCCAAGTCAAGAAAGACACCAAAGCCATATCCGATCGGGATTCGGAAGGGACCGGATCCGCATTGGTAAACTCCGGTCCTCCCCTTGACCTGAATAGGTGAACCGTTATGAGTGACCTGCTGGAGCGGCTGCGCGGGCGCGGCTGGCGTCTCACCTCGCAGCGGCGTGTCGTGGCCGAGGTCCTGGACGGCGAGCACGTGCACCTGACCGCCGACGAGGTGCACGCCCGGGCGGCGGAGCGCCTGCCGGAGATCTCCCGGGCGACGGTCTACAACACGCTCGGTGAGCTCGTCACCCTGGGTGAGATCATCGAGGTGTCCACCGACGGGCGCGCCAAGCGTTACGACCCCAACGCCCACCGCCCGCACCAGCACCTGATCTGCACCGGCTGCGGCGCCATCCGCGACGTCCACCCGCAGGGCAACCCGCTGGCCGACCTGCCGGCCGAGCAGCGCTTCGGATTCGCCGTGTCCCAGGCGGAGGTCACCTACCGGGGGCTGTGCCCGGCCTGCTCGGGCTGAGCGTTCCGGCACACGGCGGGGCCGCACCGTCGCCCGCGCCGGCGGCCGGTCGCGACGCGTCGCGGCTGCGCCCGTCGACCGCCGGCATCCCGTAGGGTCGGCCAGATGGCGAAGTACTTCGACGTGCACCCCGACTCCCCCCAGCCGCGCACCATCGGCACCGTGGTCGACAGCCTCCGCTCCGGGGCCCTCATCGCGTACCCGACCGACTCCTGCTTCGCGCTGGGCTGCCGGCTGGACAACCGCGACGGCCTCGAACGGATCCGGTCGATCCGGCGCCTCGACGACCGCCACCACTTCACGCTGATGTGCGTGGACTTCGCGCAGCTGGGCCAGTTCGTCCAACTCGACAACGCCGTCTTCCGCGCCGTCAAGGCCGCGACCCCGGGCAGCTACACCTTCATCCTCCCGGCCACCAAGGAGGTCCCGCGCCGCCTGATGCACCCGAAGAAGAAGACGGTGGGAGTCCGGATCCCCGACCACGCCGTCACCAGGGCGCTGCTCGCCGAACTCGGGGAGCCGCTGCTCTCCAGCACCCTGGTCCTGCCCGGCGACGACGAACCGATGACCCAGGGCTGGGAGATCAAGGAGCGCCTCGACCACGTACTGGACGCCGTGGTGGACTCGGGCGACTGCGGCACGGAACCGACCACCGTCGTCGACTTCTCCGGCGGCGCACCGGAGATCACCCGGCGGGGGGCCGGCGACCCGTCCCGCTTCGAGTGACGGGCCGGGCGCACCCGAGGGGCAGCCTCGGCTCCGCGGTGCCCGCCCGGGCACCGACCGGGCCGCGCTCAGTCCGCGAGCTTGTCGCTCAGCTGGCTGCGGGAGGTGATCCCGAGCTTCGGGAAGATCCGGTACAGGTGGGTGCCGATCGTCCGCGGCGACAGGTGCAGCTGACGGCCTATCTCCTTGTTGGACAGGCCTTGCGCCGCCAGCTGGGCGATCTGGACCTCCTGGGGCGTGAGCAGGTCCCGGCCGACGGGGCTCTGGCTCCTGCTGCCCTCGCCGGCCGAGCGGAGCTCCTGGGCCGCCCGTTCCCACCAGGGCTCCACGCCCATGGCCGCGAAGGACTCCCGGGCCGTCCGCAGCGGATTGCGGGCCTCCGTCACCCGGCGGCGGCGCCGGAGCCAGGTGCCGTAGGCGAGCATGAGCCGAGCGCGGACGAAGGGCGTACGGGACATGTCCAGCTCGAACGCCGACCGGAAGTGCTCCTCGGCGTGCTCGTCGTCGGCGAGCAGCGCCCGGGCGAACCCCAGGTTCACCCGGACCGTCTGGACCTCGCTCGCCCCGGCGGACGCGACGAGCTGTCGCAGGGCGGTCCTCGCCAGGGCCCGCTGCTCGTCGCCGGTGGCCGCCTCGGCCAGCTCCGTGATCGCCATGGTCTGCATGAACGGGTGGTAGGAGGGATCGGCGGGGTCGAAGACCCGCCAGACGCAGGAGAACGCCTCGGCGTGGTGGCCCGCGGCGAGGCCGATGAGGCCGCGCGTGATCTGGACGTACGCCAGCTTGGACGGGTCGACCACCGTCAGCCCCTGGCCCTCCGCCTCGCCGATCGCGACCAGCGCGGTGTCCAGGTCCCCGCTCAGGGCGGCGAACTGCGCCCGCGCCACCCGCGCGCCGGTCAGCCAGCGCGGCTGCGCGTTCTCCTCGGCCAGCCGTGCCGCCTCGGCCGCCGCCGGGAGCCCGGTCTCCCGGTCGACGGTGTGCACGGTGGCGAGGGCGAGGAACACCAGGCTCTGGGCCAGCGGGCCCAGACGCCCCTGCCTGCGCAGGCCGTCCGCCGCGTGGCGGACGAATCCGGTGACCTGGTCGTAGGCGTTCACCATGATGGCCGCATTGGCCAGGGCGGCAGCGGTCAGGACGTCGTACCCGCCCTCGCGTTCGAGGCGCCGCAGCCGGTCGAGCACCGTCGCCGACGCCTCCACCGGGGCGGCGGCCGCCAGCGTGCACACCAGGTCCGGGTGGAGTTCCGGCACCGGCAGCCGCTCGGCGGCCGCCACGACCCGCTCCCGCAGTTCCCGCCCCGGGTCCGCCCACCAGCAGCGCCGCGCGGCCGCGCGCAGCAGCCGCAGGGCGAGTTCGGGATCGCCCGCCTCGGCGGCCTGCTCCGCCGTGGCGACCAGCAGGTGGAGCCGGGACGTGCTCGTGTCGGACTCCGACTCGAGCCAGTCGCGCAGCAGGACCACGCGGGCTCGCTCCAGCCCGGCCGGGCCCAGGGATTCGGCCTGCTGCACCAGGTCCGACGCGCGACCCGTCTGGCCGAGTTCGAAGCGCAGTTCCGCGGCGCCGAGGAGGCGGGCCACCCTTCCCGCGGGGGCCTCGCTCAGCGCGGTGGCGCGTTCCAGTGCGGTCAGGGCCGTCGCGGGGGCACCGAGCTCCCGCGCGTCGAGAGCCGCCTGGTCCAGTTGCCGTGCCACCGCCTCGTCGGGGCGACCGCCGGCCGCGGCCCGGTGCCACGCCTGCCGGTCGGGGTGTCCCCGCAGGGTGCGGGCGAGCGCGCCGTGGGCGGCCAGACGGTCCGCGAGCGAGGCCGACCGCAGAACGGCGGAGCGCAGCAGGGGGTCGGTGAAGTCGGCCCGGAGCCTGTCGATGCGCACCAGGCCGGCGGCCATGGCGGGCTCCAGGGAGCCCGCGGACACCTCGGTGCCCGTCAGGGCCGAAGCCGCGGCGAGCACCTCGGCCAGCGCACCGTCCTCGGCGGTGGCCGCGACCAGCAGCACACGGCGCGTCTCGGACGGAAGACCGGCCAGCCGCGAGGAGTAGGCACGCTCGAGTCGGGCGGTGAGGGGAAGCTCCGGCGACGCCGGGAAGTCCGACGGCACGCCGTTCGTCCCCAGGGCGACGGGCAGCTCGGTCAGTGCGAGGGGGTTGCCGGCCGACACCTCCGCCACCAGGCGGCGCGTCCCCGGCGCGAGACCGGGGTTGCGGGCGTCCAGCAGGGCGTCGACCGCGCTCCGGTCCAGGGGCTTGAGGTGGAGTTCGTCCAGGTCGGGGGCGCCCGGCCACGCCGTACGGTCCTCGCGGACGGCGACGAGCAGGCCGAAGGGCGCGGAGCCGACGCGGCGCGCGAGGAACCCGAGGACGTCCAGGGTCGGCGTGTCCATCCACTGGGCGTCGTCCACGACCAGCAGCACGGGAGCCTCGGCGGCCGCGTCGCCGAGCAGGCCGAGGACGGCCAGGGCGATCATGAAGAACCGGGGACCTGAGGTGCTGTAGGACGGATCCGCCATGCCGAAGGCGTCGAGCAGCGCCTGTGCCTGCGCGGAGGGGAGGCGCGAGACGCGACCCGTCATGGCGTGGGTCAGCTGGTGCAGCCCCGCGAACGGCAGATCGGTCTCGGACTGGACACCCGACGCCCTCAGGACGGTGAACCCCGAGGCCCTGGCCCGGGCGACCGCGTGGTCCAGGAGGGCGGACTTGCCGATCCCGGGAGCCCCGCGCAGCAGCAGCGCGTCGCCGCGCCCGGGGAGCCCGTCGACCAGTTCGTCGACGACCGACAGCTCAGCCTCCCGGCCGAACAGTCCGGAGCCTGACATCCGATGTTCCTCTGCGCCCGCGCCAACGTCCTGACCTGGACCGTTGCAGTGTACGTGCGCGCAGAGCACCGCCGGAACGCGCCGGCAACCATGTGTCTGGCACCACACCGACCGCAGTCGCTTCGCAGTCATCCGGCCGCCGACGTAAGTCATCCGGTGTTCCATGCTGGATGCGCCGGCGGGCCGACGATTCGCCCGTGGCACCGTCCAGGGCCCGGTGTCCTGATGCCCCTTCGACCTGACCTGGGAGGAACCCGGTGTCCGCATCTCTCTCCACCGCCCAGCTGTCCGCCTCCGACCGGGCGGAGAGCTGGCACGACGCCGTGTCCCACGCCTTCGTGCCGATGGCGGTGAGCCTCCTGGAGGAGGTGCCCTCGCCCGGGGAGATCGTCGGCCACCAGCTGGGCCCGGTGCGGATATCGAGGGTCCAGGCCGGGCCGCAGGTGGTGACGCGCAACAGGCGCCTGATCACCGACGGCGACTCGCCGTCGCTCATCGTCAGCCTGCAGGAGCGGGGCACCGCGATCAAGGAGCAGGACGGGAGGGAGGCGCTCGTCCGGCCCGGCGAGTTCTCCATCACCGACACCTCGCGGGTCTTCCGGAAGACGCTCGAGGACGACTTCGCCTTCACCTCCTTCCACTTCCCCCGCACGGAACTGGACGTGCCGGAGAAGGACCTGCGGGAACTCACCGCGACGGTGTTCAGCGGAGCCGAGGGCAGCGCCGCACTGCTGGGGACCTACCTGTCGAGGATGGCGCGCGAGGCACCGGGGCTGGACGAGGCCGTCGGGCGCCGGGCCGCGGCGACGGCGCTCGACCTGCTGGCGCTCCTGGTCGACGACCGGCGCGGGCGCGCCCGCACGCGGGGTTCGCGGACCGCGGCCTCGCTGGAGCGGGTCAAGGACCACATCCTGCGCCACCTCCGCGATCCGGACCTGTCTCCGTCGGGGATCGCGGAGGCGAACTTCATGTCGGTGCGCCTCCTCCACAAGCTGTTCCAGCAGGAGGGCGTCACGGTCGGCGGGTGGATCCGCACGCAGCGGCTGGAGCGCTGCAGCCGGGACCTCCTGCGGCCGCTCGCCGAGGAGCTCGGGGTGGCGGGGATCGCCCGACGGTGGGGCTTCGCCAACTCCAGCCACTTCAGCCGCGCCTTCCGCGACGCCTACGGCATGACACCGAGGGACTGGCAGACCAGCGGCAGGACACCGGGGTGACGCCCGCCGTACGCCCGGACGACTCATCGGTGCGGACCGACGCACGGGACCGGTACCCGAAGTCGTACGGCGTTCACCGGTCCACCACCGTACGGCCGGCGGAGCGCCCTCCCCGGCGCCAGCGGACGGGCAGGCTCTTCAACCCGTTCTGGAAGTTGGAGACGAGCCGCGTCGGCGGTACGCCCGGAGTGAGTTCCAGGTCGGGCAGCTCGGCGACGACCCGCCGGAGCAGGGCCGACATCTGGATCCTGGCGAGTTGCGCTCCCACGCAGAAGTGCGGGCCGTAACCGAAGCTGACGTGGTCGTTCGGCGTACGGGTGATGTCCAGGCGGTCCGGTTCGGCGAACACCGATCCGTCGCGGTTGGCGGAGGCGTGGTACACGACCACCTTGTCACCACGGCGGATCGGCTGCCCCCCGAGCTCCACGTCCCGCGCGGCGGTGCGCCGGAACTCCATGACGGGCGGCCAGAACCGCAGCAGCTCCTCCACCGCCGACCCGACCAGGTCCGGCCGCCGGCACAGCAGACGGTACTGGTCGGGGTGGGTGAGCAGGGAGTACAGCCCACCCGGCAGACCGTTGCGCAGGGTCTCGTTGCCGGCCACCGCGAAGAGGAAGAACATCGTCTCGAACTCGGCGACGCCCAGCCCGGCTTCCCGCATCCGGGCCACGATGCTCCCGGGCGGCGGCTGTTCGGCCAGCGCGTGCGCGTAGGCGAACATGTCCGCGAGGGCGGCGCGCGAACGCGGGTCGACCGGGCGGCCGTCGGGGGTGGTGAGCGCCTCCGGGCGGCGGGCCAGCGCGGCCCGGCCGAGGTCGGTGAGCCGGGACGGGTCGGCGGTGCTGGACCGGGCGTGGTCGGGGTCCTGGTAGCCGATGACCCGGTTCGACCAGTCGACCAGCAACTGCCGGTCCTGCTCGGGCACGCCCAGGATCCGGGCCAGTGACCACACGGGCAGGTCGGCGGCGAGCGGCACGAAGTCGGCCTCGCCGAGCGGGCGGACGGCGGCGACGAGTTCGGCCGCCCGCCGCTCGATGCCCTCGCCCAGCTCCCGGAGCGCCCGCGGGGTGAACGCGGCCGCGACGGCCCGGCGCAGCCGGGAGTGGTCGGGCGGGTCCTGGTTGAGCATCATCGCCCGGGCGAACTCCAGGTCCGCCGGCGTGTCGGGGTCACGGATCTGGGTCGCCCCCAGGTGCGAGGAGAAGTCCCCCGGGCTGCGCAGCACGTGCTTCACGTCCGCGTGCCGCAGCACCGCCCAGTACCCCGGCCCGCCGGGCCAGCCGCCGACGGGCGGCTCCTCGACCCGACAGACGGGAGCGGACTCCCGCAGCTCCCGGAGGAGTTCGTACGGCACGCCGCGGGCGTAGGTGTCCGGGAGGAAGATCTGGTTCACGTACGCCTGGTCGAGGGTCACGTGCACGGACGGTACGGCAGGGCCGCCACGATGTCATGGACGGCGGCGAGTTGGTCGCCCCGACGGGCCGCCGGCCCGGGCGGCACGGCAGCGCCGTTTCCGGCTTCCATAATGGAGGCCAGGACAACGCGGGGCGGTGGGGGCGAGCACGTGCAGCAGGGGTGGCGGGTCCGGAACGGGATCGACGGCGGGACCGTCAACGGCGATGCCTTCCAGGCCGGGGAGATGACCGTCAACCAGTACGCCGCGCCGACGGCCGAGGTGCGGTGGCCGATGGTGATCGGGCGGATCCCGCCGAAGGCGACGGCCTTCCAGCCCCGCGCGGAGCTGCGGCGGGAGATCGACGAGGCGCGCGGGGAGTGCGGGACCGTCGTGCTGAGCCAGGTGCTGGCGGGCGGCGGGGGCGTCGGGAAGTCGCAGCTGGCGGCGCACTACGCGCGCGAGGCGATCGACGCGGGCACCGACCTGGTGCTGTGGGCCGACGCCGCCGAGCCGTCCGCCGTGACGGACCTGTACGCCCGGGCCGCGGCGGCGGTCCGGGCGCCGGGGGCGAGCGGCGAGGCCGAGCAGGACGCCGAACGCTTCCTGGCCTGGCTGGCCGCCACCGAACGCGGCTGGCTGATCGTCCTCGACAACACCACGGAGCACACGCCCGAGCAGCTGTGGCCCGCCACCAGCCGGGGCGGCCGGGGCCGGGTCATCGCGACCACCCGGCACCGGGGCGCCGCCAGTACGGGCGGGGACCGGATGCTCGTGGACGTCAGCACGTACTCCGCCGCCGAGTCGGCCGCCTACCTGCGCGAACGGCTGGAGCGGGCGAAGTGCGCCCGCTTCCTGGACGAGCACGCGGAGGAACTGGCGCGGGAGCTGGGGCACCTGCCGCTCGCGCTGGCGCACGCGGCGGCCTACATGGTCAACACCCGGCGCAGCTGCGGCCGGTACCTGGAGCTCTTCCGCGACCGCTCGCGCAGCCTGGACGCCGTCCTGCCGGCCCGCTCCGGCGCCGACGGCTATCGCGGCCCGGTGACGGCGGCGCTGCTGCTGGCGTTGGACGCGGCGCAGCAGGAGGAGCCGGTCGGGCTCGCGGGGCCGGTGCTCCACTTGGCCGCACTACTCGACCCCGCCGGCCATCCGGAGCAGGTATGGGGCACCGAAGCGGTGTTGGATCACCTCAGCAGCATCCGCGGCAGGACTGTCACGGCTGACGACGCACTGACCGCGCTCGCGGTGCTGCACAACTACAGCCTCATCAACCACACAGAGACTTCCCACCGCGAGGTGGCCCTCCACACGCTCACCGCCCGTGCCGCTCTCGACATCGGGCCCGACACGCCGCAAACCGTCCTCGCGGCCGCCAATGCCCTCCTCGAACTGTGGCCGAGCGCGGACTACAGTGCGCAGGACCTGACCGCGACACTCCGGGCCAACACCGACGTCCTCGCCGGACATGATGCCGCCCACCTGATTCAACCGTCGCGGGGAATCCACGGACTTCTCTTCCGCTGCGGAATCAGCCTGTTGCAGGCAGGCCTGTACACCACCGGCATTCAGTACTGGAGCGGTCTCTCCACCACGAGCGAACGTCTCCTGGGCAGCGACCACCTCGACACCCTAAGCGCCCGCCACAATCTCGCCTCCGCGCACTGGGAGGCCAACGACATCGATCAGGCGATGCTCCTCCAGGAACAGGTGCTCGCCGTCCGCCGACGCCTCGTCGACGCCGACGATCCGGCCCTCCTCACCTCCCTCAACAACCTCGCCGCCACCTACTGGGACGCCGGGCGCATCGATGAGGCCAGGATTCTCCAGGAACAGGTCCTCGCCGATCGCGAACGCGTCCTGGGCAACGACCACCTCGACACCCTCATGACCCGCAACAACGTCGCCATCGTCTATGCGGAGACCGGGCGCACGGAGGAGGCCATCCGAGTCCAGGAGCACGTGCTCGCCGACCGCCAACGTCTCCTGGGCCCCGACGACCCCGACACCCTCATGACCCGCAGCAACCTCGCCTGCATCTACTGGGCCGCCGGACGCCCGGCCCGTGCGGTGGAGATGCTCCGTCAGGCGGTGGCCGATCTCGACCGAATCCTCGGGCCGGAGCATCCCAACACCGAACTGGCCAGGAGGAACCTGATCGCGTTCACCTCTGACCCTCAGCCCGACGCCGCCCAGGACAGCAGCAGCCGCAGTCCGTCGTCCGACGGCGAGCCCGGGTCGGCGGTGTAGGTGACCAGGGCCTGGCCGGGGTCGTCGGCGGGGCGGAGGGTGTCGTAGGCGAGGTCCAGGGTGCCGGCCAGGGGGTGGCGGAAGGACTTCCGGCCCGAGGTCTTGTCGGCGACCGGGTGTTCGGCCCACATCTGCTGGAACTCACCGCTTCCCAGGCAGAGTTGGCCGACGAGTTCGGCGAGCAGCGGGTCGTCGGGGCGGCGGCCGGCCTCCAGGTGGAGGAAGGCGACGTTCTCCCGGGCGCAGGTGGCCCAGTCGGCGTAGAGCTCGCGGGAGGACGGGTCGAGGAAGGTGATGCGGGCGATGTTGCGGTCCTCGACGGGCAGGGCGCCGTAGTCGCCGAAGAGCGCCACCGCGGCGCGGTTCCAGGCCAGGATGTCCATCCGGTGGCCCATCACCATGGCCGGGGTGTCGTGGAGTTGCGCCAGCAGGTGCAGCAGGGAGGGGCGCGGCTGCTGGCGGGCGGCGGGGCGCCGGGGGCGGGCGGTGGGGCGGGCGAGGCGGTGGAGGTGGCCGGACTCGTCGGGCTCCAGGCGCAGGGCGCGGGCGACGGCGTCGAGGACGGCGTCGGAGGGGTTGCCGACCCGGCCCTGTTCGAGCCGGGTGTAGTAGTCGACGCTGACTCCGGCGAGGTGGGCGAGTTCCTCGCGGCGCAGCCCGGCGACGCGGCGGCGGCCGCCGTAGTCGGGGAGGTCGACGTCCTCGGGCCGCAGGCGGGCGCGGCGGGTGCGGAGGAATTCGCTCAGGGCGCTGCTCGGGTTCACGGTACGGATTGTCACCCGGACGGGCGCCTCCGTGCCTGGTCCTGCCAGGACCAGGCACGGGCGGCCACGGCAGAGCGGGCACCCGACGGTGCGGTCGGCCGCGGGCACCCGGGGGAACGGTCAGCCGGTCAGGGACGGGAAGGCCGGGACGAGGCCGCCGTCGATCACGACGTCCTGGCCGGTGATGTACGAGGAGCGCTCGGAGAGCAGGAAGGCGACCGTCTCCGCGACGTCCTCGGCGGTGCCCAGCCGGCCGAGCGGGACGTTGCCGCGGATCGGCTCGTGGTCGGCCGGGTCGGGGATCGCCTCGTGGAACATCTCGGTGACGATGTAGCCCGGGCTGACCGAGTTGACCCGGATGCCGCGCCCGGCCAGCTCGGCGGACAGGGTGCGGGCGAGGCTGAGCACGGCGGCCTTGGTGGCGGCGTAGACGGCGGCGCCGGGCAGCCCGCGGTGCGGGGTCCAGGAGGCGTTGAGGACGACCGAGCCGCCGCCGGCCGCGGCCAGCAGCGGCAGGGCGTGCTGGACGGTGAAGAAGACGCCCTTGAGGTTGGTGGCGACGATCCGGTCGAACTCGGCCTCCGCGACCTCCTCGACCGGCTGGAAGCCGGCCACGCCCGCGTTGGCGAAGACGCCGTCGAGCCGGCCGTACCGCTCCCGCACGGTGTCGGCGAGCCGGGCGAGGTCCGCCGGTACGGAGGCGTCGGCGCGGACGGCGAGCAGCCTGTCGCCGGCGTCGAGCGTCGCCGCGGCGCGGGCGAGCCGGGCGTCGTCGCGGCCGGTGATCACGACCCGGGAGCCGGCGGCGAGCAGGTGGCGGGCGGTGGCGAGGCCCATGCCGCTGGTGCCGCCGGTGACGAGGACGGTGGAGTTCGAGGAAGTGGAGTTCATGGCGTCCACCCTCGCGACCCGCGCCGGGCGGACACCAGGCCCGCTCCGACCCTGGGTCCGGCAGAACCACCCGCCGACCGGGAATCGGAGCGGCCGTACGGTGGTTGGCCCCAGGCGACGGTCCAACACGGCACTCGCGAACGGGGCTTCCCATGAAGATCGGCATCATCGGCGCGGGCAACATCGGCGGCAACCTGACCAGGCGGCTGACCGCGCTCGGGCACGACGTCTCGGTGGCCAACTCCCGTGGCCCGGAGACGCTCAAGGACCTGGTCGAGGAGACCGGCGCCAAGGCGGTGACGGTCTCCGAGGCGGCCCGCGGGGCGCAGGTCGTGGTCGTCACCGTCCCGCTGAAGAACGTGCCGGACCTGCCCTCCGGGCTGTTCGCCGAGGCCGCCGAGGGCGTCGCGGTGATCGACACCGGCAACTACTACCCGAAGGAGCGCGACGGCCGGATCGACGCGATCGAGGACGGCGGGCTCACCGAGAGCCGCTGGACGGAGCAGCACCTCGGGCACCGGGTGGTCAAGGTGTTCAACGGCACCTACGCGCAGGACCTGCTGGAGCGCCCGCGCCCGGCGGGGGACCCGGAGCGGCTCGCGGTGCCGGTCGCGTCGGACGACGAGGCGGCCAAGCGGGTGGTCCGGGCACTGGTCGACGAACTGGGCTTCGACACCGTGGACGCGGGCGGGATCGACGAGTCCTGGCGCCAGCAGCCGGCCACCCCGGTGTACGGGCTGCGCGCCGGGGTCGAGGCGGTGACCCGGGCGCTCGCGGAGGCTTCCCCGGAGCGCCCGGCGGCCCACAGGGCCTGAGTCAGCGGAGCCGGCGCGCCCCCTCCGCCGGGACGGCGGTGAGGGTGCGCGGCTCGGCGTACCCGGCTTCCCGGAACGCGGCGGTGGCTGCGGCGGCGACGCGCTCGGCGGCGTCCGCGTCCACCAGGGCGATGACCGAGCCGCCGAAGCCGCCGCCGGTCATCCGTGCGCCGTGGGCGCCGGCGGCCAGGGCGGCCTCGACGGCGAGGTCGGTCTCCGGGCAGGAGACCCGGTAGTCGTCGCGCAGCGAGGCGTGCCCGGCGGTGAGGACCGGTCCGAGCGCGGCGAGGTCTCCGGCGTCCAGCCGGGCGACGGCGGCCTCCACCCGGGCGTTCTCGGTGACCACGTGCCGCACCAGCCGGCGCAGTTCCTCCGGCAGTCGGGCGAGCGCACCGGCCAGCCCGGACGGCTGGAGCGAGCGCAGCGCGGGCAGCCCGAGCAGGGCGGCGGCGCGTTCGCAGCCGGCCCGCAGCGCGGCGTAGGCGCCGTCGCCGAGGTCGTGCTTCACCCGGGTGTCCAGGACCAGCAGGGCGAGGCCCGCGCCCGCGAGGTCGACCGGCACCTGACGTGCCGTCAGGTCGCGGGTGTCCAGGAAGAGCGCGGACCCGGGGCGGCAGCACATCGAGGCCATCTGGTCCATGATCCCGCAGGGCACGCCGACGAAGGTGTTCTCGGCCCGCTGGGCCAGGACGGCCAGGTCCGCGGCCGGAAGGCCCAGCCCGTACAGGTCGTTGCAGGCGGTGGCGACGACGCACTCCAGCGCGGCCGAGGAGGAGAGCCCGGCGCCGCTGGGCACGTCGCTGTCCAGCCGGACGTCCGCCCCGCCGACCGGGTGTCCGGCCTCGCGCAGCGCCCAGACCACCCCGGCCGGGTAGCCGGCCCAGCCGGGCACCGCGCCGGGGGCGAGGTCGTCGACGCGGAGCACCACGAGTTCGCCGCCCTGGGCGGACCAGAGCCGCAGCAGCCCGTCCTCCCGGCGGGCGACCTGGGCCCGGACGGTCTGCGGCAGGGCGATCGGGAGGACGAACCCGAGGTTGTAGTCGGTGTGTTCGCCGATCAGGTTGACCCGGCCGGGGGCGGCCCACTCCCCCTCGGAGGCACGGCCGAACAGCTGCTGGAAGGAGCTCATGCCGCGACCTCCCGCAGCCGGCGGGCCGCGTCCTCGGGGGCGACGTCGTTGACGAAGGCGTCCATCCCGGACTCCACCCCGGCCAGGTACTTGAGCTTGTCGGCGGTGCGGCGGACGGTGAACAGCTCCAGGTGCAGGGCGAGTTCGTCCCGCTGACCGGCGGGGGCCTGGTGCCAGGCGGAGATGTACGGGGTGCGGCCGGTGCCGAAGAGCCGGTCGAAGCGGCGCAGCAACTCCAGGTAGAGGGACGGGAACTCGTCCCGCTGGCCGGCGTCCAGGGCGGTCAGGTCGGGCACCCGGCGGTGCGGGTACAGGTGCACCTCGTACGGCCAGCGGGCGGCGAACGGGACGAAGGCCGTCCAGTGCTCTCCGGCGAGCACGACCCTGCCGCCGTGGGCGCGTTCGGCGGCGAGCAGGTCCTCGAAGAGGTTGCGGCCGGTGGCGGCGCGGTGTTCGGCGGCGCGGACGGCCATCCGGGCGGTGCGCGGGGCGGTGAAGGGCAGGGCGTAGACCTGGCCGTGCGGGTGGGCGAGGGTGACGCCGATCTCGGCGCCTCGGTTCTCGAAGCAGTAGACCTGCCGCACGCCGGGCCGGGCGGAGAGTTCGGCGGTGCGGTCGGTCCAGGCGTCCAGGACCAGCCGGGCGCGTTCGGGGGTGAGGTCGGCGAAGGAGGCGTCGTGGTCGGCGGTGAAGCAGACCACCTCGCAGCGTCCGGCGCCGGGGCCGCTGGTCCACAGGCCCTCGGCCGCCCGGACGGGCTCCGCGGGCGGGCCGGCCAGCGAGGGGAAGCGGTTCTCGAAGACGGCCACCTGGTAGTCGTCCGCCGGGATCTCGCTGAGCCTGCCGTCCCGGGACGGGCAGAGCGGGCACTCCTCGGCCGGCGGATGGTAGGTGCGCGCCTGGCGGTGGGCCGCGATGGTGACCCAGTCGCCGGTGGCCGGGTCCAGCCGGACCTCGGAGCCGGGGGCCTGCGGGTCGAGCGGCCGTTCGTCCACGGCGTCGCGGGGGGCGGCGGCGCCGCCGTCGTAGTAGATCAGCTGCCGACCGTCCGCGAGGGTGGTCACGGTCCTGACGGTGGGGCTGACGGGGGTGGGCTGGGTCAGGGACGTCCCGGGCATGGCCCTTCTTCCTCTGAGTGGAGCCATTGGAATCAACAGAAAGCTACAATCTCAAACATTATCCACCAGGACCACTCACCCGAAGTGGTCGAAGGAGGCGTCCCGATGGCTGACAGCGCCCAACCGCTCGCCGGGCAGCGCCGCGTGCTGATCCTGGAGCGGATCCGCGCGCGCGGCGGGGTCCGGGTCACCGAACTGGTCCGGGACCTCGGCGTGTCCGACATGACCGTCCGGCGCGACCTGGACGCGCTGGCCCGCCGCGGCCTGGTGCACAAGGTGCACGGCGGCGCGGTACGGGTCGAGGCGCCGGCCACCGGCGAGCCCGGGTTCGAGACCAAGGCCCACTGGGAGCTGCCCGCCAAGGACGCGATCGCCCGCGCCGCGGCGGCGATCGTCCCGCCGGGTTCGGCGGTCGGACTGGCCGGCGGGACGACCACCTTCGCGGTCGCCCGGCACCTGCGCGCCGTCGAGGACCTCACCGTGGTCACCAACTCGCTGCGGATCGCCGAGCTGCTGGAGCAGCCCGCCGAGGACGGCACCCCGGCCACCGCCACGGTGATCCGCACCGGCGGCGTCCGGACCCCCTCGGACGCGCTGGTCGGGCCGGTGGCCGACCAGGCGATCCGCTCCCTGCACGTCAACCTGCTGGTCCTGGGCTGCCACGGCCTCTCCCCCGAGGCCGGGCTGACCACCCCGAACCTGGCCGAGGCGGAGACCAACCGCGCCTTCCTCCGGTCGGCCCGGCGGGTCGTGGTGGTGGCCGACCACACCAAGTGGAACTCGGTCGGCCTGGCCTCCTTCGCCGACCTGGACCAGCTGGACGTCCTGGTCACCGACGACGCCCTGTCCGCCGAGCAGCGGGCGGCCGCCGCCCGGCTGGTCGGCGAGCTGATCGTGGCGACGACGGCGGACCGCCCCGACCGGCCGGGCGGGGCGGACTAGCCGGGGGGGGCGGGACGGACCGGCTAGTCCGTCCCGCCGGATCGCCCCGAACTCCCGCGCACCACCAGCTCGGTGGGCAGCTCCAGCCCCTGGGCCGGCGCCGCCTCGCCGCGCACCTGGTCCAGCAGCCGACCGACCAGCGCCGTGGCGATCGCCCGCAGCGGCAGCCGGACCGAGGTCAGCGCGGGATGGAGGTGCCGGCAGAGCGGCGTGTCGTGGAACCCGGTGACGGCCACCCCGTCCGGCCCGACCGCCAGCCCCTGCGCCCGGACGGCCTCGTACGCGTCCAGCGCCAGCAGGTCGCTGCCGGCCGCGAAGGCGGTGGGCCGGTCCGGCCCGCCCAGCAGTGCCCGGACGGAAGCCGCCACGGCGGCGCCGGTCGCCGAACCACTCCCCGAACCAGTCCCCGAACCCGTCTCCGCCGCGTCCGTCATCACCGTGTCCGTCGTGACCGCGTCCGTCGTGACCGCGGACAGGCCCAGCCGGTGGGCCTCGGCGAGGAACCCGGCCCGCCGGGCCGCCATCCAGGGCAGCTCCTCGGCGCCCCCGAGGTAGCCGATCCGGCGGTGGCCGAGCGCCGCGAGGTGCCGCACCACCCCGGCCATCGCCGCCTCGTTGCCGATGTCCACCCAGTGCTGGGGCTCGCCGGGCCCGGTCCGCCCGAAGCTGACGAACGGCACGCCGAGCCGGGCCGCATGGGCGATCCGGACGTCGTCGCGCAGGACGTCCGCCAGCACCAGCCCGTCCACCTGACGGGCCGCCACCAGCTCGTCGATCGCGGCGACCGGGTCGGCCGCGCCCTGCCCCGGCCGGAACAGCAGCACCCGCTGCCCCGCCGCCCCGGCCGCGTCCACCAGGGCCTCCAGGAAGCCGGCCATCAGCGGGTTGGGGTCGAGCGGGTCGTCCACCGGCGCGAGGTAGCCGATGGTGCGCCGGGCGCCGCTGCGCAGCGAGCGGGCCGACTGGTCGGGCTGGTAGCCGAGTTCGCGGATCGCCGCGTTCACCCGCTCCAGCGTCTCCGAACGGACCCGCCGCGGCGCGTTCAGCGCGTTGGAGACGGTCTGTCGGGAGACCCCGGCCGCCCGGGCGACCTCCTCGATCGTGGTGGCGCCGCGGCGCGGCCGGTGCGGTCCCTCGGGCATGCGGTTCTCCAGGCGTGGTCGGGGTTCGGGACGGGCGCCGGCACCCGTCCCGGACCCCGAACGGGTCGGCCTCGGCGCGGCGTCGGCCTCGGCGCGGGGTCAGGATCGGCGCAGGGTCAGCAGCCCGCCGCGCGGCACGGGGATCGCGTCCGCGCGGTCCAGCTCGACCTCGCCCTGCCGGACGATACGCCCCCGGGCGTCCCGCACCGTCACCGCCACCCGCCCGCGGCCGCCGGTGAGCCGGACGTCCGGGTCGGCGTCGGCGTTGGCCACCAGCAGGGTCTGCCAGTCGTCGCCGGAGGCGTCCACCGGCAGCGCGGCGTAGCGGGCCACGGCCACGGTGCCGTCGCCGTGCGCGGTGACCATGGGGTAGCCGAGGTCCGGGCGGGCCGGGAGCAGTTCGCCGAGCTGGAGGGTGGCGGCGTGCTCGCGGAAGACGCCGAGCCAGAAGGCCATCGCCTCGCGCTGGCCCTCGCTCTGCGCGGCGAGGTCGACGGAGACCTGCGGCACCGAGAACAGCACGTTGATCAGGTGGCATGCGACCTGCTCCGGCGGCTCGTCGCGGTGCCACATCAGCATGTCGGCGTGGACCGGGACGGGCCCGGCGGCCAGCCGCACGTCGACGGTCCGCTGCCGGTTCTCCTGCGGGCTGAGCGGGCAGTCGGTCGCGCGGATCATGGTGGCGTACGGCCACAGGCCGGGGCTGACGTACGGCTGGCGGTGCTCGATCATCGCCTCCGGGTCGGCGGCGGTGATCCGGCGGCGGATCCCGGCGAGCAGCCGCTCCACGCCCTCCTCCACGCTCGCGCAGTCCGCGCCGGGGCGGGCCGGCGCGGCGTCGGCGCTCTCGGCGGCGCGGGCGAACCAGTCGACGAAGTCCACCTTGAGGCCGTCCATGCCCCACTCCTCGACGGCCCGGGCGAGCCGGTCGGTGAGGAAGGCCCGGACCTCGGGGTGGCGCGGGTCGGCGACGATCGCGCCCATGTGGGGGACGTCGGCCAGCGCCAGGTGGCCGATCTCCCGGTACGCGGCGCTGTCCTTGCCGATGAACGGCAGCGCGTACCAGAGCAGGTAGCGCACCCCGAGGTCGTGCACCCGCCGGACGTGGGCGGCGGTGTCGGGCAGCGAGACCGGCTCCCAGTCGCCGCAGTGGGCGTAGCCGCGGGTGCGGTCGGCGGTCATCCAGCCGTCGTCCACGATGATCACGTCCAGGCCCAGCTCCTTGCCGAGCGCGGCCTGGGTCTCGACGCCCTTGGGCGTGACGTCCTGGTGCATCGAGTACCAGGTGGAGTACGCGGGGCGGCGGGCGGCCTCCGGGATGTCAGCCGTTCGGCCCTCGCCCCACCAGGCGGCGAGGTCGGCCAGGGCGCGGCCGAAGTGCCGGCGGGAGGTGTCGATCCGGACGGTGAGCCGGTCCTCGGCCTGGGCCCAGAACCGGAACTCGCCGGTCTCCTCGACCACTCCGGCGCCGACCAGCACGTCCGGGCGCCCGGCGGCGAAGGCGCACAGGGCGACGTCCCCGGTGCCGACCAGCGCGGCGATCGGCGCGCCGTTGGCGAGGCCGGTACGGCGCGGGGCGCTCCAGGCGGCGGGCAGCCAGCCGGTGCCGCGCGGCTCGGGGGTCCACAGGGCGGTGGCGTCGACGCAGGGCACCCGCCACTCGATCCGCACCCCGCCCGCGCCCTCGGCGGTCACCTCCACCACCCCGTCGGCGAGGCCCCGGGCGGTGCCCGTACCGCTCACCCGCAGGTCCAGCCCGTCGGCGTACAGCGGGCGCAGGCCGCCGGCGGCGGTGGGGGCGTGCGGCTCCCAGACCTCGGCCGTGGCGGTCTCGTCGGTCCCGGTCATGGTCATCCCTTCGTGGCGCCGGCCAGCAGGCCGGAGATGAACTGCCGTTGGAGGACCAGGAAGAGGACCATCATCGGCAGGGTGGACAGCGCGGTGCCGGAGAGGATCGCGCCGTAGTCGGTGTTGGACTTGTTGCCGTGCAGCGTCGCCAGGGCGACCGGCAGGGTGTGCATCTCGGGGCTGCGCAGGGCGATCAGGGGCCAGACGAACTGGTTCCAGGAGCCCAGGAAGAGGAAGATCGACAGGGCCGCCAGCACCGGGCGCATGACCGGCACCACCACGCTGAACAGCACCCGCAGTTCGCCCGCGCCGTCGACCCGGGCGGCGTCCAGGAGTTCGTCCGGCAGGCTGCTCAGCGACTGCCGCATCAGGAAGACGGCGAAGGGCACGCACAGGCCGGGCAGGATCAGCGCCTGGTAGGTGTCCAGCAGGCCGAAGTCCGTCATCATCGTGAACAGCGGTACCAGCGTGACCTGTTCGGGCACCACGAGGGTGGAGAGCAGCAGGGCGAACAGCAGGGTGCGGCCGCGGAAGCGGAACTTGGCGAAGGCGTAGCCCGCGAGCAGCGCCACGACGAGGGCGCCCAGGGTCTGGATCCCCGCCACCAGCAGGGAGTTCCCGACCACCCGGAGCAGGCCGATCTTCTGCTCCAGGTGGCCCAGGTTCTCGCCGAGGCTCCCGCCGGGCAGCAGCTTGGGCGGCCAGTCGAAGACCTCGGTGTCCTTGCGGGTGGCGGAGACCACCAGCCAGTAGAAGGGGGCGACGGACAGCCCGGTGACGGCGGCGAGGAAGAAGGTCAGCGGCCAGCCGCGCAGTTTCCTGAGGTTCACTTGTCCTTCTCCCCCATCAGGCGCATCTGGGCGGCGCCGAGCACCGACACCAGCAGGGTGAGCGCGTAGGCGATGGCGGAGGCGTAGCCGAAGTCGAAGTACCGGAAGCCGTTCTGGTACAGGTACATGGAGACGGTCAGGGTGGCGTTGTCCGGTCCGCCGCCGGTCAGCACGTACGGCTCGTCGAAGAGCTGGAGCGTGCCGATGGTCGAGAGCACGACGGTGAACAGCAGCACCGGGCGCAGCGCGGGGACGGTGACCGAGGTGAACCGGCGGATCGGGCCGGCGCCGTCGACCATCGCGGCCTCGTACAACTCCTTGGGAATGGACTGGAGTCCGGCGAGGTAGATGACGGCGTTGTAGCCGGTGTAGTGCCAGGTGAGCACCACGACGACGGCCATCCGGGCCCAGCCGGGCTGGCCCAGCCAGTCGACGGAGGGCAGGCCGACGGCGTTCAGCACCCGGTTGACCATGCCGTCGTCGGCCTTGAGCAGGTAGGCGAACATCACGCCGGTGGCGACCAGGCCGGTGACGGAGGGCATGAAGACGCCGAGCCGCCACACCGTGCGCCAGCGCACCAGGGCGGAGTTGATGCCGACGGCCATCAGCAGGGCCAGTCCGAGCATCAGCGGGACCTGGATGACGAGGATCTCGCCGGTGTTGCGCAGGGCCGTCCAGAACAGCGGGTCGTCCAGCAGCCGCCGGTAGTTGGCGAGGCCGGCGTCGCGGGTGGCGGAGCCGGAGCCGGTGGTGAAGGAGAGCAGCAGCGAGTCGACGACCGGGTAGGCCTTGAACACGCCGAAGGTGAGCAGGGCGGGGGCGAGCAGCAGGTACGGTACGGCGGCGCGGCGCCGGCGGGCCGTTCCGGCCTTCCCCGCGAGGGAGGTGGCGGGCGGGCTGGCGGCACTCATGCGATACCGCGCCCCGTCTGCTGGGCGAGCTGCTTGGCGGCGTCCTGGAGCACGGCGGCCGGGTCGGCGCCCTTGAGGAGGACCTTGACCTGGGCGTCGCTGACCAGCTTGAGGGCGCGCGCGTAGTCGCCGGAGTAGTTGGTGGGGTCGCCGCCCTCGGTGGCGAGGTCGGCGAAGGTCCTCAGCACCGGCTGGCCGCCGTAGTAGGCGCTCGGCGCGGCGTACAGCGGGTCGGTGTAGGCCTCGGTGAGGGCCGGGAAGACGCCGCCCGCGTCGAACATGGCGTTCACCGAGGCGGGGCGGGTGACGGCGTACTCGACGAACTTCCAGGCGGCCCGGCGGCGCGGGCTGGAGGAGGCGACGGCCAGGTGGGTGGAGTTGACCAGGGCGGTGCGCCGGCCGCCGGGGGTGACCGCCGGGGGCTTGGTGAGGCGCCAGTTGCCGCTCTGGTCGGGGAACTTCTTCTCCAGGTAGTGGGCGACCCAGGCGGGCATCGCGGCGACCGCGAGCTTGCCGGCCTTCATCACGGGCGGCCAGCTCTGGACGCCGGGGGTGTCGCCGACCAGCCCGGCCTCGTCCAGCCGCTTGATGATGGTCAGGGCGCGTACGGCCGGTTCCGAGCCGACGGTGATCCTGCCCTGGAGGTCGAAGTAGAAGGCGCCCTGGAGCTGCATCAGGGACTGCAGGAAGTCCAGGTCGGGGGTGGGGTTGGCGGCCCGGTTGAGGCCGATCAGGGCGGTGCCGGGGTTGGCGGCCTTGAAGCGGTCGGCGACGGCGAGCAGGTCGTCCCAGGTGGCGAGGGCCTCGGGGTCGATGCCGGCCCTGTCGAAGTAGTCCTTGCGGTAGAAGAAGCCGAGCGGGTTGACCTCCCAGGGCAGCGCGTAGGCGTGGCCGTCCTTGCCGGAGACGACCGGCCACAGGCCCTTGGCGAACCTGTCCTTGTGCGCGTCGGCACCGAGCGAGGAGAGGTCGGCCAGGCCGCCGGGGAACTTCTCCAGGTATCCGGGCAGGTAGTCGCAGCCGATGTGCAGGACGTCGCCGAGGCCCTGGCCGCCGGCCGCCATGCCGACGGTGATCTTGTCCCAGATGGCGGGCTCGCCGATGTCCTGGACGTCGACCTTGATCCCCGGGTTGTCCTTCTCGAAGGCCGGGACGATCCCGCGCAGGGCTTCGGCGGCGGTGGCCCAGGACCAGACGGTGATGGTGCCGGTGTCGGCGTCCCCGCCGGCGCCTGCCGAGCCGGAGCCGCCGCAGGCCGCGAGGGTGCCTCCGGCGGCGACGGCCAGCAGGCCGGCTCCGGATGCGCGGAGGAGGTCGCGACGGGAAAGGTGTGACATTGCATTCCTCTCGGTGGGGTGGCGCCGGAAGGCTGTGGTGCGCAGGGGGGTGCTGGGTGGGGAGAGACGGGTGCGGCGGGGGCTCGACACGGTTTGAACGTTCAAACACACAAAACAAATCAGAACCGAACAGGTTCCAACGAGCGGACACAGCAAACGCCCGCCCTCCCCGTGCCGTCAAGCCCTGGGCACGGGAAGGGCGGGCTCCGCAACCGTTCCGTTATCAGCCGGGGGCCGCGCCTCGCCCGGCGTCCCGACGGCTCCGCCCGGCGCCCCGTCAGCCCCGCCCGGCGTCCACCGGTTCGAACACCGTCCCCGGGGTGACCGGGATGCCCCGGGACATGGCCTCGAAGTCCAGGATCGGGTGGGTCAGGATCTCCTCGACCTCGTCGGTCAGCAGGTTGCCCAGGATGAACTCCTCCTCGGCGCCCGAGCCGAAGGTCACGACCTGCCCGCTCGACTGGATCATCCAGTTCAGCAGCTCCCGCTCGCTGCTCTCCGCCAGGTGGATCTCCCGGCCGGGGTGGTCCCGCCGGATCGCCTCCACCACCTCGCGGACGTCCTCCACCGCCACCCCGAGCCTGCGGACGGTGGCCGGTGACGCCCGCCGGCCCCACCACTGGAAGATCACCCACTGGGCGACCGACGGATGGGACATCACCTCGGCGGCGAGCTCGGGCAGTTGGTGGAGGTTCTCGGCGCTCGCCACGGTGTGCACCCGGACGCGGTCGAAGCCCTCGGCGTCGCACAGGGCGAGGGAGTCCAGCAGCGCCTGGAGCAGGTTGCCGTCCGGACTGCGGCGGAAGGCGCGCTGCACGTCCGCGGTGACGGCGTCCAGCGGCAGCCGCAGCGAGGACAGCCCCCGCAGCCGGGCGAGCTTCTCGGCGGTGAGCGTGTAGCCGGTGGTGTCGAGGCCGACCTTGAGGCCGCCGGCGACGGCGTGGTCGACCACGTCGAAGATCGGCGGCCACAGCAGCGGGTCGCCGCCGGCCAGGACCAGGTCGCTGGTCCCGTGCGCGACCAGCTTGTCGGTGATCCGGTACGCCTGCGCGAGGTCGATCTGCTCCGCGGCGAACGGGTTGTAGCAGCCCTGGCAGGACATCGGGCAGCGGTTGTTGATCGACCAGTTGACCCGTCGGACGCGGCGGCCGGTGCGCGGCTGCCCGGCCCGGCCGCGGATCCCGGCCACCAGGTGGGCCAGCCGCCGGCCCTGCGGCAGGGTGGTTTCGGCGAGTAGGTCCGCGGCCCGCTCGACGGCGGCCGCGGTGGCGTTGTTCTGGAGCAGCAGGAACGCCAGGCGCCACCGCATGGTCTCGTCCGCCGGGTCCTGGCGAAGGGCCTGTTCGACCCGCTCGGTCAGGGCGCCGAGGTATCCCGGGTTGAAGTGGGCCGGCTCCAGGCGCCGTTGGAAGTCGTCGGCGATCGACCCGCGCTCCAGCGCCCTGTCGTAGCCCGCCCGCAGGGGGTGCGGGGGAAGGATCTCCACGTGCTGCCGAGTGGACATGAAGTGCTCTCCGGTCGTGGTCAGTTCGGGGCGGACGGCAGCAGGACGAGCATCGAGTCGGCGGACGGCAGGCCCATGCTCTCGACGAAGACCGCGTCGCGGACGAGCCGGGCGACGTCGGGATGGGTGGGGGTGTCGAGGTAGCGGGCGGTCGACTCGAGCGGGGTCACGCCGCGTTCGGCGATCAGGGTGCGCAGGGCCCGCGGGAGGTTGTCGAGGTTGTCGCGCACCTCCTCCAGGTCGAACCGGTCGGCCAGCCGCGTCGCGGCCCTACGGGCCTTGGCCAGGTTGGTCGTCGGGTCGAGGACGGTGGCCTTCGCCAGGTAGTAGGGGACGGGCTGCATCATCCAGGACAACGCGGCGCGCTGGTCGCCCTCGGCGCGGCCGGGGTGGACGAAGGCCTCCGGCCCGAGCCCGAGCCCGTCGCAGAACCACTCGGGCCGCATGCTGATCCGGTAGTGGGCGTGGCCGGCCATCCGGAACGCCGGAAGCATGGCGATGACGGACGTCGTCTCGATCCGGAAGGAGTCCGAGATCCGCTGCATCCTCCGTTCCACCAGGGCCCGGACCTCCGGCACGTCGGCGCCGTCGGCCACGACGTGGATCAGGTCGAGGTTGGAGACGATGTCGCCGCCGGGCCCGGTGCGGTGGTCGCCGCGCGCGAGTGAACCGGTCGCCGCCACCGACATGTCGGTCACGTCCGCGTACTCGCGGGCCAGCTCCTGGAACAGCAGGGGGACGTCTTCGGGTCTCACGTGGCTCCTCGGGGGTCGGCGGCGGCGGTGAAGGCGCGAGCCTTCACCCTCTCTTCCAAGTCCTTTTACATCGTGGAGACTTCGTATTCAGGCGCGCAGCCTAACAGCGGCCCGCCACAAACGGTCGAGTTCGCATCAACTACCCCAGGAGTCCGGACTGACAGATCGACAGAAGCGGTCTGATTCGGTCAACCGGGAACCGTGCGCCCGCGCTCCTCCCCTCTGGCGAAATGATCTTCTCAGTGGTTTGATCACTGAGGGACTGGGGCGGAGCCCCTGCACGACCGAAGGGGGAACCCCTCTGATGACCTCTGCCGTCGGCTTCTCGCCGTCCCGGTTCCTCCAGGACGTCGAGGCCACCGCGGACCTGCTGGGCGTCGACCACTCCCTGCCGACGACCCGCCGCGTCCTGGACGCGTACGAGGAGAGCTTCCACCGCGGAGCCGTCCTGTGGCGCACCGACGACAGGCCCGGCGGCGCCCTGAACTACCGCTTCTACGACCGCGTCCCCATCGACTCCGTGGACATCGCGGTGCGGGCCGGACTCCTCGGCCCGCACAGCCGGACCGCCGGCCTGGTCTCCGCCTGGAGCTCGCTGTACGACGGCTCGACGGAGCTGTGCGACTTCGACGCGGTCCGGGGCCTGGTCAAGACCTGGGTGTACCTGGGCGGGATGCGGCCCGTGGCGGAGGTCCTCGACGCCCCCGGGGTCCCGGACACGATCCGCCGCCATCACGACCGGTTCCGCGAACTGGGCCTGACGTCGGTGCGGCACGTCGCCGTGGACTACCAGCACGACACCGCGAACCTGTACTTCCGCACCCGGGAAGGGCTCGGTCCGGCGGGCGTGGAGCGCCTGCTCGCCCTGTCCGGGGGCGGGGTGCCGGACGCGGCGACCTTCCGGGACATGACGGCCTTCACGGCCCCGGACGGGCACACCTTCTCGGTGACGCTGCGCCTCGGGACCGGCCGGATCGAGCGCGTCGGCGTCTACGCCCTCCGGCTGCCCGCCGGGCGGTTCCCGCGCGTCAACGAGCGACTGGCCGCCTTCTTCCGGGGCGCTCCCTCGTACGACGAGGAGGAGATGAACGCCGTCGCCTGGTCGTTCGGCGCGGGCGGCAGCCGCTACGTGAAGGCGGAGCGCAGCTACTGCGGCCGGCTGGTCGAGCTGATGCGCGAGTGGAACAGCCCGATGACCGACCCCGGCGAGCAGCCGCGCGTCAGCCCCGTCGCGGCCCGGCTCCCGAACGGAGAACGATGAGCGACCCGGTCTACCAGGACGGAGTCCTCGCCCACGGCACGCGGGGCGAACGCGAACGCCTGCGTCTGCTGGAGGAGCTCAACGACCCGGCCACCGTCGCCGTCTTCGAACAGCTCGGTGTCGCCGCGGACTGGCACTGCGTCGAGGCGGGGGCCGGACACGGGTCCATCGCCCGCTGGCTCGCCGCCCGCTGCCCCGACGGCCGGGTGACGGCCACCGACCTCGACACCGCGTTGCTCGAGGCGTCGCCCGTACCGGCCAACCTAACGGTCGCGCGGCACGACGTGACGCGGGACGGCTTCCCGGCGGGCTCCCAGGACCTGGTGCACGCCCGGGCCCTGCTCGGCCACCTCCCCGACCCGGAACTCGCCCTCGACCGGATGGCCGGCTGGCTCAGGCCCGGCGGGTGGATCGTCGTCGAGGACCCCACCTACCTCCCGGCCGCGGCCTCCCCCTATCCGCGGTTCGCCGAACTGCTGGAGGCCTGCCAGCAGTTGCTGGCCAGGACCCACGGGACGGACCACTCCTGGGCCCGCCGCATCCCGGCGGCCATGGCCCGTGCCGGCCTCACCGACGTCGGCATGACCATCCGCGTCGCCGTGTGCGGAACGGACGACACGGAGGACGCCTTCTGGCGCCGGTGCTTCGCCCAGGCCACCCCCGGGCTCATCGCCACCGGGCTGATGACGGCCGAGCAGATCACGGCGGCGGTCGCCCACCTGGACGACCCGGCCTTCGCCGACACCGCCTGGATGATGGTCTCCTGCTGGGGCCGCCGCCCCGCGTGAGCCACCGGCGCCTGGACCCACCCGCGTGAGAAGTCGGCCGGGCCGACTTCTCACGCGCCGGTGCTCCCCCGGGCCTACAGGACCGGGCGAAGGACCTCGGCCAGGCCGGCCTTGACCGCGTCGCCGTGGGTGAGCGGGACGGGATGCCCGCCGCGCTCCGCCGAGACGCCGAGGTCCGTCGGCGCGAGCAGGCGCTCGGCGGCGAGCGCGAGCATCACCTCCGGGTCGACGTCGGGCCGCAGGCCGACGGCCCCCAGCAGGTCCGCGCCGTGCGCCACGGCGTGCAGCCAGCCGAGTTCGTCGTCACGGCCCCGTAGGTCCGCCTCCGCGGGGTACCAGGCGGCGAACGCGTCGAGCCAGGCGGGCCGGAGCCGGCCCCGGCGCACGATCATCTCCAGGACGAGCGGGGCGAAGGTCCGGGCCTCGATCCGCGGATCGGTGAAGCGCTCCGCCATCAGGTCGCCGAGCGCCAGGCACCGGTCGCCGTCGACCACCCCGCGCCGGATCCAGGCCGCCAGCACCGCGTACGGGTAGCCGTCCCTGACCTCGGGGTCGGGATCGCCCAGCGCGTCCGCCAGCTCCGCCACCAGGTTGTCCAGCCGCCACCCCGGGGGGTGCGCGCAGTCGCTCTCGTAGATCTCCTGCCAGTTCGTCACGGACAGGACCCTACTGATCGCTTCCACCCGCTCTCACCTGCTCTTTCGCCGGGAACCCGCGCGGGAAGTCGGCCGGGCCGACTTCTCACGCGCCGGTGCTCCCCCTCAGCGGCCGACCTCGCGGAGGCGGAAGTCCTCCACCGTCTCCCGCCGGATCAGCAGGCGGGCGCGGCCGTCCCTCACCGCGACCACGGCCGGGCGGCCGACCAGGTTGTAGCCGGAGGCCATCGACAGCTGGTACGCGCCGGCCGACGGCATCGCCAGCAGGTCGCCGGGGCGCAGGTCGGCGGGCAGGGCGGCGTCGCGCACCAGCACGTCGCCGGCCTCGCAGTGGCGGCCGACGACGTCCACCCGGGCCTCGCCCGCCTCCGCGTGGCGGCCCACCAGCCGCACCGCGTACGGCGATCCGTACAGGGCCGGGCGCGGGTTGTCGCTCATGCCGCCGTCCACCGCGACGAAGCAGCGGCCGTCGGCGGCGTGCTTGACGGAGAGCACCCGGTAGACCGCCACCGCGGCCGGGCCGGCGATCGCGCGGCCGGGTTCGACGATCAGCCGGGGCACCTCCAGCCCGGCCTCGGCGCAGCGCACCGCCAGCCGGTCGGTCACCCGTACCGCGAACTCGGCGAGGTCCAGCCCGGTGTCCCCGGGCAGGTAGCGGATGCCGTGGCCGCCGCCGAGGTCCAGCTCCGGCAGCTCCACACCGTGCCGCTCCCGCACCTCGGCGAGCAGCCCCACCAGCGCGTCCAGCGCCCGCAGGTACGGTTCGACCGAGGTGATCTGGGAGCCCAGGTGGCAGTGCAGGCCCGCGAGTTCCAGCCCCGGCTGGCCGAGCACCCGGGCGACGGCGTCCGCCGCGTCGCCGCCCTCGATCGGGAAGCCGAACTTCTGCCCGCCGACGCCCGTCCGCACCGCCGCGTGGTGCCCGGCGGCGATCCCCGGCACCACCCGGACCAGTACCTTCTGCGGCGTGTCGGCGGCCACCAGCGCGGCCAGCCGCGCGATCTCCGCCGGGCCGTCGATGACGATCCGCCCGACCCGCAGCCGCCGCGCCAGCCGCAGTTCCTCCGGGGACTTGGCGTTGCCGTGCAGCAGAATCCGCTGTGCCGGGAAGCCCGCCGAGACCGCCAGCCGCAGCTCGCCCGAGGAGCAGACGTCCAGCCCCAGGCCCTCCTGTTCCACCCAGTCGGCCATCGCGCTGCAGAGGAAGGCCTTGGCCGCGTACAGCACCTCGGCGTGCGGCAGTGCCCGCCGGTAGGCCCGGGCGCGGTCGCGGACCTCGGACTCGTCCAGCACGTACAGCGGGGTGCCGAACCGCTCGGCGGCCTCGGCCAGCCCCACCCCGCCGACCAGCAGGTCGGCTCCCCGGCCGGGCCGCGCCGAGGCCGGCCAGGGGCCGCCGAGCGCGTCGGCGGGCGTGGCGGGGGGCGTGGGGACGGGCGGAATCGGCGGGACCGGCGGAACGGGCGGGGCGGGCGGGGCGGTGAGCTGGGTCATGGCGGCTGCTCCTGTGGATCGGCGCGGGGTGGCGGTGTCGGTCGTCCGCGTGGGGCCGGGGTCAGTCCTCGTAGTGCATCGCGAACCGGCAGTGCGCCGGGCGGGTGCGCCCCCGGTCGGCCGCCGGGGCCGGTTCCGGCGGCTCGGGGCGGTCCCCGCGGTCCCGGCGGTCCCGGCCCCAGGCGGCGGGCAGGAGGCGGACCGTCCGCTCCGGCGGCTCCTCGACGTCGACGGCGGCGGTGACAGTGGTCATGGAGGTCCCTTCCAACAGCGGCCCGTACGGCCGGACCCCTCCAGTGGAGCCCCTCCGCCGACCGGTCGCACCCGTCCTTGACGCAGGGCGTACGGTCCGGCGGCCGTCCTTGACGCCCTCCTGACGGCGTTGCGGCCGGGGTGTCAGGGAGGCGTCAGGGACGGCCGCTTCGCCGCCAAGGCCTCGTCAAGGCGGGCATGTCCCCCGTTCCTCCGGTGGTGGGCTGTCCGCCGTCCCCGCAGCCCCACCCCGTCTGCGGCGCACCCCGGCCGCCGGGAACATCGTCGCGACGACCGGCGACGGCACCGACGACGCCCCCGCGCCCGCCCAGGCGGACGTCGGTGTCGCGATGAACTCCGGCACCCCGGCCGCCGAGGAGGCCGGCAACATGGTCGACCTCGACTCCAACCCGGCGAAGCCGATCGAGATCATCCGGGTGGGAGAGCAACTCCTCATCACCCGGGGCGCGTTGACCACATTCTCGATACGGGCTCGGCGGGCCCGTCCTGCCGTTCCTCGGCATCAAGGCGATCGACCTGCTGATCCAGTTCGTGCCCGGGCTGGGCCCGAGAGGTGCGGGAGCGGGGCCCTGTCAGCAGGCCGTCAAGATGGGTGCGCCCGGCGTCATGGTGGTGTCAGCGGCGGTCCGGAGGGCTCCGTTCCGGGGTTGACTGGAGTCATCCGAAGCAAGGAGTGCCGAACCGGCGGAGCCCGACGGAGAGTTCCGCCGGGCGCTCCGCCGGAGAGACGGAGGCAACGGCCATGACCGGGACCACCCGAGTGATCGTCGGCCTGAGCGGATCACTGAGCAGTCTGGCCGCCCTCTACCACGCCGTCGGCGAGGCGGCCCGGCACCGGGCGGTGCTGGTGCCCGTCGCCGCCTGGACCGCGAACGAGCGGGACGGCCTGCGCCCGCCCGCCGAACCGGAGCACGCCGCCCGGCGGCGCCTCGACGTCGCGTTCGAACAGGCCTACGGCGGCTACCCGTCCGGCCTGGTCATCCACCCGCTGGTGGTCAACGCCGACCCCGGCCCCGCCCTGGTCGGCGCCGTCACCGGTCCGGACGACCTGCTCGTCCTCGGCGCCGCCACCCGCCGCCGCCTGGACCGCCTGCGGCACGGCTCGGTGGCCCGCCACTGCCGCCACCGGGCCGGCTGCCGGGTGGTCGAGGTCTCCCCCTCGGCGCTGCTCGCCCGACTCGAACTCCCCGCCCGCACCGGCGCGCCGCTGCCCCTGATGGCCCGCTGAGGACGCTTCGCACGGGTTCGGCACGGTCGGCCCGCTCGGCCCGCTCGACTCGCTCGGCCCGCTCACGTCGGGAGCCCCTGGTGATCAGCCAGGGGCTCCCGACGTTTCGCCGTTCCCCCGCGGGCCCGGGTCCCGCGACTTCGACACTCCTGTCGAAGTTGGCATGCCCGGGCTATGCTGACCCGAAGCCCGGAAGTCCGGCCACCACCGGCCTCCCGCCCCGTCGACGAACGCACCGCCCAGGCGCGACCGACCGGAAGGAGCTGCCTCCAGCCCTCCGAACGCGGCCAACGTCCCTCCCCCTTCACTTTCTTGACGGCCCGTCAATTCACATCCCGCGATTTCACCGCCTGAGCCGTGACGCGTGCCCCGGGCCGCCCACCACCGTTGTACGGAAGGTGAATCGCCGCGCCCGCCCGAAACCCCCGGCCGCCCCGCCGAGGAGGAGGTTCCGCATGACGACGTCCCGGACCCACCCGCGCCCCGCCGAGGCCGCGGTCCTGCTCACCGCGCTCAGCCTGCTCGTCCTGGAGGAGATCGCCCTCGGCATGGCCGAGGAGGACGACCGCCCCGTCATCGGCGGCATCCTGATCGGCGCCTCCGGCACCGGTCTGCTGGTGGTCGGCGCGGTACTGCTCAGCCGCTGGCTCGACCTCCGCCGCCCCCTCCCGCTGCCCCCGCCCGGCCCCAACGGCCGCGAGTACAGCGCCCGCGCCCTCGAAGGCTTCCCCATGGAGGCCGTCCGCCCACTGCTGCTCGCCGAGAACGCGCCCCAGCTCGGCCACCTCTACTCCGCCTGGATGCTCGCCCGGGCCGGCCGCCCCGCCCCCTGGATCGCCCGCCGACTCCCCGTCCCCCTGGACGCCGCCCAGCTCCTGGTCGACACCGCCCGCTCCGCGGGCCTCGACCGGGCGTGATCAGCGCCGCGGACCGGGCGCCGCGTCCGCGGCGGTCAGGAGGGGTCGGCGTCGGCCGTCGGGACCCGTGCGAGGGCGTCGCGGATCGACTCGGCGACGTCGGGGACGGGGATGCCCCACTCCCGGTACCACTCGGCGATCTGCGCGACCGAGTGGCCGGTTCGCCGGGACACCTCCAGCAGGGTCACCAACGAGATGCCCTTGCCGACCATGTGCGGGCTGTTGTCCAGCTCGCCGACGATCTCCAGCGCCTGGCGGTGCGTCAGCTGCCGGGGCAGGTCGTCGCAGGACAGGGCGATCCCCCGGGACCTCAGATGGCGGGCCAGCTCCCCCGGACTCCGGTCGAGGCGGTACCCCGCCGTGATCAACTTGGCCAGCGGAACCGTGTCCCCCATCGCCAGGTCGTCCCAGTCCATGACGCTGTCGGGGTGGAAGAGCTCCCGGTCGAGGCGCGTGGCCGGGCCCGGTAGGAAAACCGGCGATCCGTAGGCACGGTACCGCTCGACCAGCTCCTCCAGCGAGATCTCGTCGTCCCTCAGCAGGGAGAACGCGAACCGGAAGTGGACGTCCGCGGGATCGCCCCACGCCGACCGCCCGTCGAAGAGGAACAGATCATCCGGTGTGGCATCGTGCGGCATCTCGGGGATCGGGAACCCGAGCCCCGCGAAGGACCCGAGCACCTCGGCGATGCTCGCCCCCGACTCATCCGCCACGCGCAGCACATGGGCGACGGGAACGGGGTGCGCCCGGCTCAACCATGGCCACAACCCGTCGAGTTGGTGACTGAGCAGCACGGCCGTCTCGTTCGACGGCAGGTCCGGAAGTCCCGTGAGATCGACCTCCAGTCCGTAGGACGCCATGGCCTCGGCGACCTCCGTGACGGGAACCCCCAGCACAGCGCCGGCCTTGGCCAGGTACCCCGGAGCGACGGCCTCACCCGGCTCCGGCCACCCACGAAACCTCCGCCCCTCCTCAGTCTCCCTCAGGAACACCCGGTCCGACTCGACGGCAAGCGCCAGGTCGAGGACGGCCCCGGGAACGTTCACTCCGGCCCGCGACCAGTCTGCGGCCACCCGGGCGACCGATTCGGACCGCTCGTCCGCTGCCGTCACCAAGTCGGTGACCGTGACCGGCCGACCATCCGTCTCGGGGAGGCCCTCCACCCGGCCGACCCGGGGGAAGCGCCGCCAGTATGGCGTCCTGCGGCCACGCTTCTCCGTCATGGCGAGCTGGTCGGAGGGCATGGCCACACGTCCGCGGCCGACCGTCAGGAGCGGCGGCCAGATCTCCGCGAGTTCCGCCAACTCCTGCTGCCGGTCGTGCGCCAGGAGCCTCCAGAGGACCACGGAGTCGTCCGGCGCGCCGGACAGCCACCCCAACGCGCTGCCTCCGTCGGGTAGGGGGATTCCCACCGCGCCGAACAGGTCGAGGTCCACCGGGCAACACCCCGTCCGTCGGGTGTCGAACTCGAAGCCGCGGTACTCGAACCGGCGCCCCTGCTTGACGCACTCGGCAGCCACCACATCGGCGACGCCGACATGGCCGGGCGTCACCCGCGCGAGCCACTCCATGCTCAGCAGCGCCGCGTCGGTCCGGACCAGATCGACCGCCGCCGACTCCAGGAGCCGACGTACCTGCTGGGACACGTCATCGATGACCAGGCGCCGGTCCACCGACAACTTGTTCGGTGACCACACCCCCGACAGGTTCACCACGGCCCCCTCCAGGCCCTGGCCGGCGCCCACGAACTCTCCCGCCGCAGAAGGCCGGACGAACAGGCCGTCCACCAACACGGCCCCGCCGTACTGGCACCACACCACCTGCGCACCGTCGGGAGCGTGCTCCCACGGGACGAGCGTGCCCGACGCGTGGAACCCGAACTCCTCGTCCGACTGCGCCTCTCTGGTCCGCAGCGTCTTCGGCCGCCACTCGACGACGCGCTCACCGTGCACCGCCGTGGTGCGGAACTCCGCGATCCCCAGCAGGCGTTCGAGGACGTCGAGGGCCGACCAGGACGCGCCGAGGTCGATGTCCTCTCGCAGGTACAGCCGCACCGTGGTGCCGGGCTTCCGAGCCGGCTCGGGCCGGGGGAGGATCCGGAAGAGGTGGCTCGGGCCGTAGATGGAGACCTCCAGCTGCGGGCCGAGGCTGCCGTCGGCGTGCATGCGGCAGGTGGTCACCCGGATCTCGTCGGCGAGCATGAAGTAGCTCAGCACGCCGATGCCGAAGCGGCTGTTGGGGTACAGCTCGACGGGTGGGTCGACCTTGCGCCACTCGGCGCGTTCGAGCTTGAAGTCGAGTTGTTCGGCGAAGCGGGCGCCGGCGTTGGAGAAGACGCCCCTGAGCTCCTCCTCGCCCATGCCGACGCCGTTGTCCTGGCATTCCAGGTAGGCGCGGCCGTTCTCGTCGACGCCCTGGCGGAACTCGATCCGGCCTTCGTAGGTGAAGGTGGCGATCGGGTTCGTGCGGTCGAGGTACTCCGTGCGGGCGCGGCGGTACCGGCATGCGTCCAGGGCGTTCTGGTAGAGCTCGCGCACGGCGAGGTCCCGGTCGCGGTAGAGCTCGACGCCCATCAGCAGGCTACGCACCCGGCGTTCGTCCATCCGGAAGCGCGCCCAGCCGGTGAAGGCACCGGGCGCAGGCGCGGCTTCGTCGGAGGTCAGGCGGGTAGGGAGGGGATGCGACGTTAGGACGCGGCGGACGGCGTGGAGGATTTCGTCGGCCCGGGCGGTGTACTCGCGCAGGCTTTCCACCACTGCCTCGTGATGACACTCGGCGCGCAGCACCGGCAGGTCGTACGAGCCGCCCCAGACGGCGAGTTCGAGTGTCCGGCGCAGGTCGACGAGGTCGACCTCGTACTGCTCCGGGATGCCGAGGTGTTCGGCCACGATCTCGGGCAGGGCGGTCATCTCGACGGCCGTCCCGTACGCCAGCGCCAGCAGCAGCGCCAACCGCAGTTCCCGGACGTGCTGTTCGCCTGGCGCCCGCAGGTGGTCGTGCGCGCTGAGGCCGGCGAGGTAGTCGCGGTTCCCGACGTCGGGGCCCCGGCGCAGACCGTGCAGCAGGGCGCAGATCCGCTTGAGGGCGAAGGTCTCGCCGAGTTCCGACAGCGCGGGCACCCGGTCGAGGATCTCGCCGACGCCCTCGGGGTCGGCGAGATCCTCATACTGGTCGAGCCAGCGGTGGTAGAGCCACCAGCCGAGCGGGGCGGTGGAGTTCGGCCGGGTCCGGGTGCGGCCCACGAGGAGGTCGTAGGACTCGATGAACTGCTCGTACGCGGCCCGGTCGCCGATGCCGTCCGAGGGCAGCAGGTCGGTCGGACGGACGGAGACCCGCGCCGCCGCCAACCGCAGCGAACGGACCCGGTAGAGGAACGGAAGCACCGCCAGCAGCGCCGCCTCGGCCGGGTAGAGGTCCAGGCGGTCGTTGCCGAGCAGCCAGTCGACTCGTGAGGCGAAGCGCTCCGCGATGCCCGGGTCCTGCCAGGGATCGTCCGCCAGGTCGACCGAGTCCCGCAGCACGGCCAGCTCGCCCACGGCCGTCAGCACGACGCGCCGGTACGGCTCGACGTCCCGGTCCTCCCGGACGTGCTTCCAGACGCGGGACTCCGCGGCGGCCCGCACCCAGTGGTCGGCCCCTTCCGGCACCGCCGGGGGCCGGCTCCCGTCCAGGTAGACGGCCCCGATGCTCCCTGCCTGCACGACCGGCCCGGTCACTGCGCCGTTCACCGCGTTCGTCGTGTTGTCGACCATGCCCTGCGCCCTCCCCATGTGCCGGGGACGAGCGTAGGGCAATCGCGGTTCGCGCCACGGTCGTCGGTCGGGATGCCGCGCGCGGAGTGACGGGCGACCAGCCCCTCAGCGCCGCCGGAGCCAGACCGCCCAGGTCAGCGCCGAGCAGGCCGCGTAGGCCAGCAGGAACCCCGTGTAGGCCGCGTCCCCGTTGCCGCCGGCCAGGAAGGACTGCCGGAACGCCAGGTTCACCAGCACCCCGCCGAACGCCCCGACCGCTCCCGCGAGCCCGATCAGCGCCGCGGACCGGCGTCGGGAGTCGGCCTCGGCGGCCGCCGGTTCGGCGCCGGCCGCGACCGCCGTCCGGGCGACGGCCTGGTAGTGCGCCGGGATCATCTTGTACGTCGAGCCGTTGCCGATGCCGCTGAGCACGAACAGGGCGACGAACCCGCCGAGGAACAGCGGCAGCGAGCCCGCCCGGGAGGCGGCGAGCACCACCGCCGTACCGGCGCCCATGGCGGCGAAGGTGCCCAGGGTCACCCGCGCGCCGCCGTACCGGTCGGCGAGGCGTCCGCCGACCGGCCGCAGCAGCGAGCCGAGCAGCGGCCCGAGGAAGGTGAGCGCGGCGGCCTTGGCAGGGGTGTCGAAGCGCTCGTGGAACTGCACCTGGAGCACCTGTCCGAAGGCGAACCCGAAGCCGATGAAGGAACCGAAGGTGCCGATGTAGAGGGTGGAGACGGCCCAGCCGTACGGATCGCGGGCGACCTCGCGCAGCGCCCGCCCCTCCCCCGATCCGCCCGAACCGCCCGAACCTCCCGAGCCGCCCGAACCGCCCGAACCGCCCGACGCCACTGGCAGGTTGTCCATCCGCCACCACGCCCCCGCCGCCGCCAGCAGGATCAGCGGCAGGTAGAGCAGCGGCAGCAGCCGGGGGTGGGCGGCGCCGGCGGTGGCCAGCACCAGCAGCCCGAGCAGCTGCACCGCGGGCACGCCCAGGTTGCCGCCGCCCGCGTTGACGCCGAGCGCCCAGCCCTTGAGCCGGTGCGGGTAGAAGGCGTTGATGTTGGCCATCGAGGAGGCGAAGTTGCCGCCGCCGACGCCCGCCACGCAGGCGACGGCCAGCAGCGTCCCGTACGGCACCCCGGGTTCCAGCACCAGGGCGGCGAGCGCGGTGGGCACGAGCAGCAGCAGTGCGCTGATCACCGTCCAGGTCCGGCCGCCGAAGCGGGCGACGGCGAAGGTGTACGGCAGCCGCAGCAGCGCGCCGAGGGCGGTCGGCAGGGCGGTGAGGGTGAACTTGCCCGCGGTGTCGATGTGGTACTCGGGGCCGAGGAACAGCACCAGGACCGACCAGAGGCTCCACACCGAGAAGCCGATGTGTTCGGAGAGCACCGAGAAGACCAGGTTCCGGCGGGCGATCCGGGCGCCGTCGCGGGCCCAGAACTCCTCGTCCTCCGGGTCCCAACCGGTCAGCGGGGCGGGCGATCTGGTGTCGAGGACGGTCGTCATGCCGCGGCCTCCCCGGCGAGGGCCCGGACCGGCCAGCGGCGCAGTACGGCGGGCGTGCCGTCGGGGGCGGTGTCCTCGTCCAGGCAGCGGCCGTCGGTGAGGTCGTAGACCTGCTTGTACATCGGCGAGATGAGCGTCGGCCGGTCGCCGCGGCTGCCGAGCAGGCCGCGGGCGAGGACGGGGGCGCCGCTGAACGGGTCGAGGTTGTCGACGGCGTACAGCTCGTCGGAGCCGTCGCGGAAGAGCGCGACCTGTCCGGCTTCGGGGAGCAGCACGGCGACGCCGCGGCCGGGTTGGAGGTCGGTGAGGTCGCAGACGGTCTGCCAGCTGGTGCCGTCGTGGATCTGTACGGTCACGGGGTGAGCACCTCCAGTCGGGCCCCGGCGACCAGCACCGGGGCGTTGAGGGTGTGGCCGGCCTCGCCGGGGCGGGCCGGGCGGATCTGCCCGCGTTCGGGGACGAAGGTCACGGCGGGGTCGGGGGTGCCGGGGGCGTTGACGAAGGAGGCGAAGCGCCGCAGCCGCTCGGGGTCGGCCAGGGTGGCGGCCCATTCGTCCTGGTAGCCGCAGATGTGACGGTCCATCAGGTCGTCCAGTTCGGCGGCGATGCCGAGCGAGTCGTCGAGGACGACGGCGCGCAGGTGGTCCAGGCCGCCCTCCATCCGCTCCAGCCAGACCGAGGTGCGTTCCAGCCGGTCGGCGGTGCGGATGTAGAACATCAGGTAGCGGTCGATGGTGCGGATCAGCGTCTCGCGGTCGAGGTCGGCGGCGAGCAGGTCGGCGTGGCGCGGGGTCATGCCGCCGTTGCCGCCGACGTAGAGGTTCCAGCCGGCCGAGGTGGCGATGATGCCGAAGTCCTTGCTCTGCGCCTCCGCGCACTCGCGGGCGCAGCCGGAGACGGCCGCCTTGAGCTTGTGCGGGGAGCGCAACCCCCGGTAGCGCAGCTCGAGTTCGATGGCCAGGGCGGTGGAGTCCTGGACTCCGTAGCGGCACCAGGTCTCGCCGACGCAGGACTTCACGGTGCGCAGCGACTTGCCGTAGGCGTGCCCGGACTCGAACCCGGCCTCGACCAACCGGTGCCAGATCGCGGGCAGTTGGTCGACGGTGGCGCCGAACATGTCGATCCGCTGGCCGCCGGTGATCTTGGTGTACAGGCCGTGGTCGCGGGCGATCTCGCCGATGGTGATCAGACCCTCGGGGGTGATCTCGCCGCCGGGCACCCGGGGGACGACGGAGTACGAGCCGTTGCGCTGGAGGTTGGCGAGGAAGTGGTCGTTGGAGTCCTGGAGCGCGCCCTGCTCGCCGTCCAGGATGTGGCCGTTGCCGAGGCTGGCCAGGATGGAGGCGACGGTCGGCTTGCAGATCTCGCAGCCCTCGCCGCTGCCGTGCCGGTCGCGCAGTTCGGTGAAGGTGGTCACCCCGGTCACCCGGACGATCTCGTACAACTCGGCCCGGGTGTGGGCGAAGTGCTCGCACAGGCCCTTGAACGCGGAGACCCCGGCGGCCTCCAGCTCCTCGGTGACGACGGTGCCGAGCTGCTTGAGGCAGCTGCCGCAGCCGGTGCCGGCCCGGGTGCACTTCTTGACGGCGGCGACGCTGTCGGCGCCCTGCTCGCGGACGGCGGCGCGCACCGCGCCCTGGGTGACGTTGTGGCAGGAGCAGAGCACCGCGTCGTCGGGCAGCGCGACCGGCCCGGCGGCCCCCGCGAACCCGGCGGGCAGGACGAGCTGTTCGGGGGCCACGGTGAGCGGTTTGCCGCCGACGGCGAGCGGGCGCAGGGTGCCGTAGCCCTCGGTGTCGCCGACCAGGACGCCGCCGAGCAGCGCGCCGTCGGTGCCGATGACGAGCTTGCGGTAGACGCCGCTGCGGCTGTCGCTGTAGAGCACGTCGAGGGCGCCCTCGGCGGTGCCGTGCGGGTCGCCGAAGCTGGCGACGTCCACGCCGAGCAGCTTGAGCTTGGTGGAGAGGTCGGCGCCGGTGAAGGCCGCGCCGTCCAGGCCGGCCACCGTGCGGGCGGCCGTCTCGGCCATCTGGTAGCCGGGGGCGACCAGGCCGTAGACCCGGCCGTCGACGGCCTGGGCGCACTCGCCGATGGCGAGGACCGCCGGGTCCTCGGTGCGGCACCGCTCGTCGACCACCACGCCGCCGCGCGGGCCGACCGGCAGTCCGCAGTCCCGGGCGAGCTGGTCGCGGGCGCGCACCCCGGCGGAGAAGACCACCAGGTCGGCGGGCAGCTCCCGGCCGTCGGACAGGGCGAGGCCGCGGACCCGGCCGTCCGGGCCGGTGAGCACGCCGCCGGCGCCGGCGCCGGTGTGCACGGTGACGCCCAGGTCCTCGATCTTGCGGCGCAGCGCTGCGCCGCCGCCGTCGTCGACCTGGACGGCCATCAGCCGGGGCGCGAACTCCACCACGTGGGTGGCCAGGCCACCGGCCCGCAGGGCGCCGGCCGCCTCCAGGCCGAGCAGTCCGCCGCCGACCACCACGCCGGTGCCGGCGGTGGCGGCGTCGGCGCGGATGGCGTCGACGTCCTCGATGGTGCGGTAGACGTGGCAGCCGGGGGCGTCCGTCCCGGGCACCGGCGGTACGAACGGCACCGAGCCGGTGGCCAGCACCAGGACGTCGTAGCGGACTTCGGCACCGGACCGGGTGGTGACGGTCCGCCCGGCCCGGTCGATCGCGGTGGCCGGGTCGCCCAGGCGCAGGTCGATGCCGTGCTCGGCGAGGAAGCCGGACGGGCAGAGCGCGAGGTCCTCGGCGGTGCTGCCGTCGAACAGCGAGCTGAGGTGGACCCGGTCGTAGGCGGGCCTGGGCTCCTCGGCGAGCACGGTGACCCGCCAACCGCGCGCGGCCGACTGCTCGGTCCAGGCCTCCAGGAAGCGCTGGCCGACCATGCCGTGGCCGACCAGGACGAGGTCGCGGACAGTCCGGTCGTCAAGGGTCATCGCGCTTCTCCAGTCATTGCGGTTCCTCGGGTGAGCAGGTGCAGGGGGTGGCCGGCCAGCGCGCCGCCGTCGGCGAAGGCGCCGGCCAAGGCGTCCACGGCGGCCAGGTCGCCGAGCAGGATGGCGCCGACCAGCCGGTCGCCGCGCAGGACGAGCTTCTTGTAGCTGCCGCGGGTGGCGTCGGCGAGCCGCAGCACGTCGAGGCCGGGGTCGAGGGTCTCGTCCACGGCGCCGAAGGCGGCGTACTCCAGGTCTCCGGTGCTGAGCCGGGCGCGCGGGCTGGTGCCGGGGTAGCGGGCTTCGGGCTCGGCGCCGGAGAGGCGACGGGCGAGCACGTCGGCCTGTTCCCAGGCGGGGCCGGCCAGGCCGTGGACGGTGCCGCGGTGCTCGGCGCAGTCGCCGATCGCGGACACCCGCGGGGCGACGGCCAGCCGGTCGTCGACCAGGATGCCGGTGCCGACCGGCAGGCCTGCCGTGTGGGCGAGCGCGGTGCGCGGGCGGGTGCCGCAGGCGAGGACCACCAGGTCGCAGTCCAGCCGGTACCCGTTGGCCAGCTCCACGGCGGCCACCGACTCGCCGCCGTGCACGGTCCGGGCGCGGTTGCCGGTGTAGCAGTCGACGCCGAGCGTCCGGAGCCGCTCGCGCAGCACGGCGGCCGCCTCCGGGTCGAGCTGACGCTCGATCAGGTACGGCGCCTGGTGGACGATTTCGGTGCGCACTCCGAGCGCGGCCAGCGCCCGGGCGGCGCTCACCCCGAGCACCCCGCCGCCGATCACCACCGCCCGCTTGGCGCCCACCGCCTCCTCGGCCAGCCGGGCGCAGTCCTCCAGGGTGCGCAGCGTGTGCACGCCCTCGACCAGGCCGTACCCGTCGGGGCGGCGCAGCCCGCGGACGGGCGGCAGCACCGGGTTGGCGCCGGTGGCCAGCACCAGTTCGTCCCAGGGCTCCACGGTGCCGTCGGCCAGCCGCAGGGTGCGGGCGGCCGGATCGAGGGCGACCACCTCGCAACCGGGCCGGGCGGACGCCCCGCCGAGCGGCAGGGCGATCGACTCGGCGTCGTAGCGGCCGGTCAGCACCTCGGCGAGCAGCACCCGGTTGTACGGGGCGCGCGGCTCGGCGCCGTACAGCGTCACCTCGCCGGCGCCGCCGAGGGCGCCGTACCGCTCGGCGAAGCGGGCGGCCGCCATGCCGCCGCCGACCACGGCGATCCTCGGGGTCATGCCGCCGCCTCCTCTCGGGCGTGCTCCGAACCTGCCGCGTCCGCTCCGGCCGTGTCCGACCCGGCCGACTGCGACCGGAGCGGCTCCACCCGGACGGCGCAGAGCTTGAACTCCGGCATCCGGGAGACCGGGTCCAGCGCCGGGTTGGTGAGGCTGTTGGCCCGGCCGGCGCCCGCCCAGTGGAAGGGCATGAAGACGGTGTCCGGCCGGATCGCCTCGGTGACCCGGGCCGGGGCGACGGCCCGGCCGCGCCGGCTGGTGACGGCCACCGGCTCGCCGTCGGCGATCCCGAGCCGCGCGGCGAGCCTGGGGTGCAGCTCGACGTACGGTCCGGGCGCGGCCGAGTTCAGCTCGGCGACCCGGCGGGTCTGCGCCCCGCTCTGGTACTGGGCGAGCACCCGGCCGGTGGTCAGGTACAGGGGGTAGGCCTCGTCCGGTTCCTCGCCGGCCGGGCGGTGGGTGACGGCGGCGAACCGGGCCCGGCCGTCCGGGGTGGCGAAGCGGTCCAGGAACAGCCGGGGCGTGCCCGGGTGGTCCGGCGTCGGGCAGGGCCAGAACACCCCGTCCTCGGCGGCGATCCGGGCGTAGTCGATGCCCGCGTAGTCGGCGTCGCCGCCGGCCGAGGCACGGCGCAGCTCGTCGAAGGCCCGCTCGGCCTCGACCGGGAAGCCGTCCGCCGGGAAGCCGTCCGGCACCCCGAGCCGGGCGGCCAGCTCGCGCAGCACCCACAGTTCGCTGCGCACGCCCTCGGGCGGGTCGACGGCGCGGCGGCGCAGGATCACCCGGCCCTCCAGGTTGGTGGTGGTGCCAGTCTCCTCGGCCCACTGGGTGACCGGCAGCACGACGTCCGCGAGCCGGGCCGTCTCGGAGAGCACCAGGTCGGCGACCACCAGCAGGTCCAGCGCGCGCAGCCGTTCGGTGACGTGCCCGGCGTTCGGCGCGGACACCGCCGGGTTGGAGCCGGCCAGCAGCAGCGCCCGGACGCCGCCGGGGCGGCCGAGGCCGTCCAGCAGCTCGTACGCCGACTTGCCGGGACCGGGCAGGCTCCCGGCGGGCACGCCCCAGACGCCGGCGACGTGCTCGCGCGCCGCCGGGTCCTCGATCGAGCGGTAGCCGGGCAGCTGGTCGGCCTTCTGGCCGTGCTCGCGCCCGCCCTGGCCGTTGCCCTGGCCGGTCAGGCAGCCGTAGCCGCTGTACGGACGGCCGGCCTTGCCGGTGGCCAGGCAGAGGTCGATCCAGGCGCCGACGGTGTCGGTGCCCTTGCTCTGCTGCTCCGGGCCGCGCGCGGTGAGCACCATGCCGGTCGCCGCCCGGCCGAACAGGCCCGCCGCCTCCCGCAGTCGGTGGGCGGGCACGCCGGTGATCCGCTCCACCCGGTCGGGCCAGTGGGCCATCGCCGCCTCGCGCGCCCGCTCGAAGCCCGACGTCCGCTCGGCGACGAACTCGTGGTCGACCAGTCCGTCGGCGATCACCAGGTGCAGCAGGCCGAGGGCGAGCGCCAGGTCCCCGCCGGGGCGGGGCTGCAGGTGCAGGTCGGCCAGTTCGGCGGTGCGGGTGCGGCGCGGGTCGACCACGATCAACTTCCCGCCGTTCTCCCGCAGTTCGCGGAGGTAGCGGACGGCGGGCGGCATCGTCTCGGCCGGGTTGCCGCCGACCAGGACCAGGCAGCCGGTGTGCGGGATGTCGGCGAGCGGGAACGGCAGTCCGCGGTCCAGGCCGAAGGCCCGGCGGTGCGCGGCGGCGGCCGAGGACATGCAGAACCGGCCGTTGTAATCGATGTTGGCGGTGCCCAGCACGACCCGGGCGAACTTGCCCAGCAGGTACGCCTTCTCGTTGGTCAGCCCGCCGCCGCCGAACACGCCGACCGCGTCCGGCCCGTGCTCCGCCCGGACCCGGGCCAGTCCGGCGGCCACCCGGTCCAGTGCCTCCGGCCAGCCGGCCGAACGCAGCGGCCCGCCGGGGCGGTCGCGCAGCAGCGGGCCGGTCAGCCGGACGTCCCGGGCGAGCAGCGCCGGCGCCGAGCGGCCCTTGCCGCACAGCGCGCCGCGGTTCACCGGGAAGTCGGGGCGCTCCAGCACCTCGACGGGCAGGTCCGCCCCCGGCGCCAGCCGCATCCCGCACTGCAGCGAGCAGTACGGGCAGTGCGTGTCGGTGGCGGCCACGGCGGCGGCACGGCCGGTCGACGCGGCGCTGGGGCTGGTCGGCCCGGCACCGGGGCCGGTCGTCGTGGCGCTGGGGCTGGTCGGCGTCATGCCCAGAAAGGTCGCCGCCCGCTGTTTCGCGAGCGGGTCGCCGGTGTTGCGTGCGCGGTACACCTCGCTCACGCCGTCCCGGCCGCAGGGTGCACGGCCGGACATCTGCCGTAACCTCGGCGGCACTTTCGCTTACCGGCAGGTGACGGCCGGGCAATGCCCCCGTAACACGTGCGGCGGAGGCTGACCGGCATGGCAACCCTCACCCAGCCGGGGCCCCTCACCGGCTACACCGTCGGCGTCACCGCCGCGCGCCGCCGCGAGGAGCTGACCGCGCTGCTCACCCGGCGCGGCGCCCAGGTGGTCGAGGCCCCGGTGCTGCGCATCCTGCCGCTCGCCGACGACCTCGCCCTGCGCGAGGCCACCGACCGCTGCCTGGCCGGCCCGCTCGACTACGTGGTGGCCACCACCGGGGTCGGCTGGCGCGGCTGGATGAGCGCCGCCGAGGGCTGGGGCCGGGGCGCCGCGCTCGCCGAGGCCTGCCGCGGCGCGGTGGTGCTCAGCCGCGGCCCCAAGGCCACCGGGGCGGTCCGGGCGAGCGGGCTGGACGAGGGCTGGTCCCCCGCCACCGAGGCCACCGACGAACTGCTCACCTGGCTGCTCGCCCGCCCGCTGGCCGGGCGGCGGATCGCCGTCCAGGAGCACGGGGTCCGGCTGGACGCCTTCGCGGCGGCGCTGCGCGAACGCGGCGCCGAGGTGATCTCCGTTCCGGTGTACCGCTGGGCACCGCCGGAGGACCCGGGGGCGGTGCGCCGCCTGCTCGACCAGACCGTACGGCGCCAGGTGCACGCGCTCACCTTCACCAGCGCCCCCGCGATCACCGCGCTGCTCGCCGCGGCGGAGGACGAGGGCCTGCGCGAGGCGCTGCTCGACGCCCTGCGCGCGGACGTCCTGCCGGTCTGCGTCGGCACGCTCTGCGCCCGGCCGCTCACCGAGCTCGGCCTGCCCGCCGTCCACCCCGAACGCGGCCGGCTCGGCGCCCTGGTCCGACTGCTCGCGGACACCCTTCCGGGCCGCTCCCGACGCGAAGTCCCCCTGCCCGGGCTGCTGTTGACCCTCCAGGGGAACGCCGTCCTGGTCGACGGCGAGAGCCACCGGCTCAGCCCGCGCGGAGCCGCCGTCCTGCGGGCACTCGCCGAGCGGCCCGGCCGGGTGCTCAGCCGGGCCGAACTCCTGCGCGCCGCCTGGCCGGACGCGAGCGCCGACGAACACGCGGTGGAGGCGGCGATCGGCCGGCTGCGGGCCGCCCTGGGGCCGCACGCGGGGCTGATCCGGACGGTCCCCAAGCGCGGCTACCGGCTGGCGGCGGGCTGATGCTGCTCGCCGTCGCGCACGGCAGCCGGGACCAGGCGGCCGGCACCTCGATCCGCCTGCTGCTGCGGACGGTTCGCTCGCTCCGGCCCGAACTGCCCGTCCGCTGCTGCTTCCTGGACCTCGCCCGCCCCTCGCTCGCCGAAGCCCTCTCCCAAGTCGCCGGCTCCCGGCCGGTCCTGGTCCCCCTCCTCCTCTCCAACGGCTACCACCAGCGGGTCGACCTCCCCGCCGCGCTCGCCGCCGCCGGTCTCCCGCTGCCCCACCTCGCCCCCGTGCTCGGCCCGCACCCGCTGCTCGCCGAGGCCCTCGCCGACCGTCTCACCGAGAGCGGCGCACCGCCGCACGCCCCCGTGGTGCTGGCCGGCGCCGGCTCCTCCGACCCCGCCGCCCTCGCCGACACCGCCCGGATGGCCGCGCTGCTGGCCGCCCGGCTCGGGCGCCCGGTCACCCCGTCGCACCTGTCGGCCGCCACCCCCACCCCGCACCAGGCGGTCGCCGACCTCCGGCGGGCCGGCCACCCCGAGGTCGCCCTCGCGAGCTACCTCCTCTCCCCCGGCTTCTTCGCCCGCCGCGCCGCCACGACCGCGGCCACCTGGACCAGCGCCCCCCTGGGCCCCCACCCGGCCGTCGCCCGCCTGGTGCTCCACCGCTACGACCAGGCCCGGGCGGCCACCGAGGCGCTCGCGGCCGCCTGACCGCACCCGGCTCCGGAGAGGTCGGCTGCGGCCGAACTCTCCTGGCCGTTCCGAGCCCCGGGACGTGCGTGAGAAGTCGGCCCGGCCGACTTCTCACGCGCACGGCCGCGGTCGCACCCACCGCCCTGGCACGCCGTCAGGTCGCCGACGCCCGCGACCCGCTGCCCGCCGCCCTGGCCCTGCTGGGCGACCATGCCTGGCCGAACCCACGGGCCTCGCGCCACCCCCGTACGGCGCCCCCCCGAACCCGCCCTCACCCGGCAGCCGCACACAAACGGTGGCCCGTGCCCCAGGACACCCGGGGCACGGGCCGTCACATCGTCAGGTGGTCGAACCCGCCCGCCTCGACGCCACGCAGGAGGGCGTCGAATCCGACGGTTGGCGCGGTTCGCCGTGGAAGACCTGCTGCACGTGCCACTCCCGGTGCCGGTCCGCGACCGGCGGGCGGCCGGGTTGGGGGCCGATCACGGGGCGGCCGTTCAGGGCGAGCACGTGGCGGCGGCTGGCCTCGCTGCGGCCGACGAAGCGGTCGGAGACCAGGATGCGGTGGCCCTCGCCCAGGCCCAGCACGCCCTTGTCGAAGAGCTTGTGGTGCAGCGAGCACAGGCACAGGCCGTTGTCGACCTCGTCCGGCCCCTCGTGCGACCACCAGCGCACGTGCGCGGCCTCCAGGCCGACCGTGCTCGCCCCGAGGGCGCCGTCGTAGCCGCAGAAGGCGCACTGGAACTCGTAGGCGGTGAGTATCAGTTCACGCATCCGCCGGTCGCGCTGCCGCCGGGCCGCGGTGTCGGCCCCGCCCGCGAGGACGGTCTCGGCCCGCTCCAGGTCGAGGCCGACCGCCTCGCAGAGCTCGGTGTGCAGGGAGGACGGGAAGTTGACGTCCAGCAGCACCCTGGCCATCCGTCCCAGCAGGGCGGGGTCCTCCGCCAGGGACTCGCGCAGCGCGGGTGCGAGCCGACCGGTGGCGCCGCTCGACCGGAGGACCCCGATCCCGCTGCCGGGGCTGCCCGGGCCCCGGTCGGTGCGGACCTCCCACACCCCGTCGCTGACCAGGTGGTGGAACGGGTAGGCCGGAGTCGTCGGACGCGGCGGCCCGTACTCGGCGAGCAGTCGTCTCAGCTCCTCCTCGACCGCGCTGTACCGCAGTTCGCCCTCCGCGTCCCGCTGGTAGCCGCCCAGGGCGTACAGCAGCAGCAAGGGCTTGTGCGGCGCACGCTCGCCGCGCTTCGTCCAGCGCCTCAGCCGCGCCACCCGGTCGAGCCAGTCCATGCCCGCCAGCGTAGTACTGCAGCCGTAGCGGGGCCGCAGCCGCCAAGTCCGCCTCAGTGCCCGCCTCGGTGCCCGCCGTGCGTCGTCGAGGAGTGGGAGAGCTCGCCGCGCGCCTGGTCGCTGATGTCCATCAGGCTGCTGATGAGCTCCCTGCCCTCGTCGTTCAGCGGGGTCAGCCGACCGACCAGCTCGCGGCTCCGCACGATGTCCGGCGCGTTGATCCGCGCCTCGATCTGGTGGAGGGTGGCGTGGAGCCGGTTGCGGTACTGCTGGATGTGGTTCTCGACGGCGTCGATCAACAGCAGGCCCTGCTGTTCGGCCACCTTCCTGAAGTCGTTCTGGGCCGTGACGACCTGCCCCGCGATGGCCTGCTTCCGTTCCCCGCGGGCCCGTTGGACGACCGACTCGCGTTCCTTGAGCGCCTTGGCACCGGCCACGGCGGCCGCGCCGACCGCGACCGCGGCCGCCACCGGCAGCGCGAGGGTGGCCAGCGAGAGGCTCGTCATCAGCCAGGCCGTGCCCCCCGCGACCGGGCCGATCAGCCCGACGGTCGCGCCCGCGGTCTGCACCATGCGGTAGAGGTCCGACGGGCTGCGCTCAGGCCTGGAGCCCAGCATCCCCGTGGTGTCGAAGGGTTCGGGCGCGACCAGCCGGAAGTCGCTCTCCTCGTCGCCGAGGGACGCGCTCAGCAGGGCGTGGCCCTCCTGACTGAGCGCCTCCAGCGCGTGCTGCCAGAGCACGGCCGGCCCGGCGGGAGCGGTCATCCACTCGGCGAACACGTGGTTCTGCCGCACCTCGATCTGGTTGTTGTGCTCGGCATCGAGGTTGCCGCCGTCGATCAGCCCGTCCAGCCCCCGGTGCAGGTGGTCGGCGAGCTTCCCGAAGGGCTGCTCGGCTTCCCGGATCCGCCGGTCGAGGCTCTTGCGCAGCTGTGCGCTCACCCGGTCGGCGGAGTCCTCCGTCCTCCGGATGCGCTCCCGCACCTCGGCGAGCTGGTCGGCCAGGTCGCTCACCGAGAGCTGGTGCGCGCCGACCTGGTCGAGGACGGGGCGGTGCCTGCGCTTGACCAGCAGCCGCGCCTCGTCGGCGATCTGGACGAGGTGCCGGTAGCCCGCCCCGCCGTCCACCAGGCCGGACAGCAGCGCGCGGAGCGATTCCATGTTGCTGTTCCGACGGTTCCGCCCGGCGATCCTCGCCTGTCCGTCCTCCTCCTGGAAGGCGGCCTGGGCCTCCCAGGCGGGAGAGACGGCGACGAATCCGGGCCCGATGAACGTGGCGTCGCTGTAGGGGCCGTGGCCGAAGTGCTGGTAGAGGTAGGCGTTGTTCGTCTCCTGCGTGGTGCGCCAGGCCAGCTTCTGCGTGGTCGCGTCCCGCTGGTTCGCCCGGTCGATCCCGGTGAGCACCCACAGGACCTTCTTCCCGGTCTCCAGGTGGTGCCGGTGCAGGTCCCGGATCAGTTCCAGCTCCGGGTCGGAGAGGCTCGACGTCGCCTGGGTGACGTAGATGAAGCAGTCCGCCTCGGCCCAGACCCGCCGCATGATCGCGTCGTGCGACCGGTCCGGGGACTGCGCTCCGGGCAGGTCGTAGAGCTTGGCCGCCAACGGCGGGTCCTGGAGCAGCAGTTCGATCTCCTTGACGGTGAGCCCGATGTGCTCCGGCCGCCGGTCCTGCAGGTTGTCGCCCGAGCCGTAGGCCGCCACCTCGGCCGGCGAGAGGTCGCTGCCGATCTCCACCCACCCCTCCGCCGTGAACTCCGCGAAGCAGACCCGCAGCAGGCCCCGCTTGAACTCCGGATCGGAGGGGCCGCGCCGGACGGGCACGACGGTGGAGGGGCAGGCGGTGGTCGCGTTGGAGGCCGAGGGCAGGATTCCCGTGTAGAGGTCGGCGACGCCGCCGTCGTCCTCCTCGACCTCGACGTACTTCAGACCGTGCTGCAGGCCGCTGACCAGGAAGCTCTTGCCCGAGGACTGGCTGCCGACCAACGCCACGTTCAGCATCGCCGACAGTGCGCGGGTGCGCATGCTCCGCATCTGCCGCACGTCCCGGGCGATCTGGTCGCCGTCCAGCTCGAGGTCGGGGGCGGAGGACAGGTTCTGCAGCCACCGCTCCGCCGCCGTCAGGAGGCGTTCGAGGTCTTCGCGAAGCTCATCGACCGTCGTCATGGGAGATGAATACCGCACGATTCGGTCCAAGCGCAGCAGAACGGGAACTTCACCGCGTCACCGCAGAGTGCCACCCGTGGCGCCGTCAGGCGCTGCCCAGGCCGTCGTACCGGGCCCGGAACTCGGCCCGTTCGTCCTCGTCCGGCGCCGTCTCCAGCGCCACGGCGGCATGGTGGTGGGCCCGGCCGTCCCCGAGCATCCGGTAGACCATCGCCAGGGCGCCGTGCCCGTAGAAGTCGAGTTCCTCGACGGCGGCGAGGCTCTCGGCCAGCCACAGCGCCTCGGCCGCGTTCCCGGTGCCGGCCTCGGCCTGCACCACGCAGCGCAGGACGTCCGGGTTGTTGGGGCTCGTCCGGTACTGCGACCGGAGGTCCCGGACGGCGCCGTGCGTCTCCGCGGGCTCGGCCGCGAGGGCGAGCAGCCGGTCGGGGTCCGGCGCGGCGGCGGGCGGGGCCGAGCGCCAGTGGTCGAGGCGGCCGGACCCGGGGGCGACCCGCACCAGCCCCAGCACCGCCGCCTGCCACCGGGCCTCGGCGCCCGCCCGGTACGCCGCCGCCGCGAGGAGTTCCAGCACCGGTTCGCGGTCGGGGTCGAGGTGGTCGGCCCGCTCCAGGACGCCCACCACGTCCGGCCAGTCCACGCCGCTGCGCGGGACCGCGGCCAGCTGGTACAGCACCCTCCCCAGGGCGAGCCACTCGTCCGGGCCACCTGGCCCGTCGGCGACCAGTCCGGAGAGCACGCCGGCCTGCTGCCGCAGCACGTCCACGGACGCCTCGTGCCACCGCAACCAGGCCCGGACGTCGACGAGTTGCCGCTCGGCGGCGACCCAGTCGGGGTGGGCCGCGAGGACGCGCTCCAGCTCCCGGGCGGCCCGGTCCACCCCGCCGATCCGGGTGTAGCCGGTGGCGAGGTCGCACCGCGTGGCCGGGTCCTCCGGCCCCGCGTCCGCCAGGAACTCCAGCAGCGGGACCGCCTCCGCGAACTGCCCCGCGACCAGGTGGGCCGACGCCAGTGCGTGCAGGTCCCCCGGGAGCGGGTCGGCCGACAGGGCCGCCGCCTTCAGCGCGGCCAGCCCCTCCGCGTCCGGAGCGGAGACGAACCGCTCGAAGCACGCGAGGACTTCGGGACGCGTACGGTCCCCCCGGTACTGCGGCTCCCAGTCGATGCTCGGTTCCCCGCTCACACACGCCTCCCCAGTCATCCGTCCCCCACCCGGCCTACCCGCGCTCCCCACCGTCCCACCCCGCACCGACAAGCCGCTCCGCCGACCGGCGCGCAGCGCCGCGGCACACCGGTCGCGCGACCATGCGGGGGCTCACCGCCGGGGGCAGCGGCGCTGCGCGGTGCGCCAGGCGGCGGTGACGGCGTGGTGGGCGGCGGCGGTGGCGGCGGGGATGTCGCCCGCCAGCTGGAGCGGGGTGCCGAGGTGGACGTGCAGGGCGGGGCGGCGCAGCGGGGCGGTGGCGAAGCCGGCGAGCTGTTTGGCGGCGCCGCCGGAGCTGAGGCGGCGGGCGCCGCACTGGCCGAGCGGCACCACCGGGGCGCCGCTCGCCGCGGCGAGCCGGGCCAGGCCGGTGCGGAAGGCGCGCGGCCCGGCGTCGTGCGGGTCCCGGCGCTCGGGCAGGCCGCCCTCGCCGTAGATCAGGACGACCCGGCCGGCCGCGAGGGCCGCCGCCGCGGAGTCCAGGGCCGTGGCCGCCCGGGCCGTCCCGCGGTGGACGGGGATGTGCCCGCCGGCCCGCAGCGCCCCGCCGAGCAGCGGCACCCGCCACAGCCCGGCGGTCGCCATCACCACCGGCTCGGTGCCCAGCCGGCGCAGCGCGGCCAGCACCACGCCGGGGTCGGCGAGCGAGCTGTGGTTGGCCGCGACGATGCTGCCCGGGGCGACCGGGCCCGCGACCTCGGACGTGACGGACAGACGGCCGAGGGCGGGCACCAGGGCGGCGGCGATCCGGCTGAGCATGGCGGTTCCTTCGTGGGACTTCGGCGGAGTGACGCCTCCATGCTCGCCGGGCGCCGCCGCCGGCCGCCTGAGTAGGAGTACTCAAACCGGACCGGGTCGGCCGCGCCGCACGGTGATCCGGTCCACGGCCGTCCCGCTCGGAGCCCACCATGGGGACGGGCTCGTCGTTCTTCGTCTCGTGCCCGAGGTACGTGTCGGCGGCCGGGAAGGATGAGAGCCCCCCGTTCCCGTGGATCGGGGAGCGGCCGGGCCCGGTGACGAGGGTGACGGCCGATCGGCCGTGGGCCGCCGGAGTGGCCCGGGGCCGCCGTGCGGGTGACCTGTCGGACGTGTCGGCGGCGAAACGCCCCGTGTGGCGTGCCTGGGTGGGAGGGCGCCGTCCGCGGACGGCGCCGGTCCTGTCCCCGAGCCTGAGAGCCGCCCATGCCTGCCACCGCCCGTCTGCGCCGCATCGTCCCGACCGCGCTCTGCGCCCTGTCCGTGGCCCTCGCCGCCGCCCCCGCGGCCCACGCCGCGCCACCGGGCCGCGACAGCGGGTCCGACCCCGGGAGGGCGGGCGACGGCTCGTACGACTGGGACCGCGTGGCGGCCTGCGAGAGCAACGGCAACTGGCGCATCAACACCGGCAACGGCTACTACGGCGGCCTCCAGTTCGACCAGCCGACCTGGCGGGAGAACGGTGGCCCGGCGTACGCCCCGCGAGCCGACCTCGCCACCCGCGAGCAGCAGATCGCCGTCGCCCAGCACCTCGCCGACCGCCGCGGCCTCTCCCCGTGGCCTGTCTGCGGCGCCCGCGCCACCCGCGGCCACGGCGGCCGCGAGACCGTCCTGGCTCCCCCGGCCGCCCCGGCCCGGGCCGCGTCGAAGGACGGCACCTGGACCGTCCGCGAGAACGACACCCTCGCCGACATCGCCGAGGCCCTGCGGGTCCCCGGCGGCTGGCCCGCGCTCTACGAGCTCAACCGTGCCGCCATCGGGGAGGACCCGGACCTCATCCACCCCGGCCTGGTCCTCGACCTCCCGTCCTGACCCCGCCGGCCCACCCGGTCCGCCGCCCGCGCCCGCCCCGGCGCGGGCGGCGCCGCACCGGGAGGAACCTCCCGGACGCGCCGACGGCCCGCCCGCTCCTGGTGAGCGGGCGGGCCGTCGCCGGTGGGTCAGCCGACGTGGACGCGCGGGCGGCGCGAGCGGTCCGGCTCCGCCTCGCGCAGCACCTCGCGGGTGACCGGTGCGACCTCGCCCTGCCCGAACAGGAAGAACCGCAGGAACTGGGCGAAGGGGCTGCCCTCCGTCCACTCGAAGTAGAGGTGCGGCTGCTGCCCGGTGCGGTCCCGGACGTTCAGCGCCAGCGCGGCGAGCGCGTTCGGGATGCTGGAGCTCTCCAGGGTGAGCACCCGGTAGCGGCCGTGCAGCACCTCGCCGCGCACCGTCAGCTCGGCCTCGAAGTCGGAGGCGTCGCGGACGGTCACCTCGACGAAGACCAGGTCGTCCTCGCCGGGGATGTCGTTGTCGGCGCGGATCTGGCGGATCTTGTCGCGGTACTCGGCGACGTCGCGGTGGCTCGGCTCGTTGGCGATCAGCCGTAGCGGGCGGTGCGCGTAGTCCCTGATGAAACGTTCCGCCGTGTCGTCCAGGGCCACGCTGGTGACGCGCAGCTCGAAGGCGCGGCGCAGCCGGGAGAGCAGCGAGACGAGGATGATCCCGGCGATGAAGCAGGCGCCGATCTTCAGGCCGTCCGGCCGCTCCAGCACGTTCAGCACGGTGGTGTAGAGGAAGATCGCCGAGATGGCCGCGAAGGCGACGGTCCAGCCGCGCTCGCGCTTCCGGTACGCGGCGATGGTCACCGCGATGGCGGCGGAGCTGATCAGCACCAGCACACCGGTCGCGTACGCGCCGCCCTGGGCGTCCACGTCCGCGTCGAAGATCCAGGTGACCAGGAAGCCGATCAGGGTCAGCACGATCACCATCGGCCGCACCGCGCGGGCCCAGTGCGGGGCCATGCCGTAGCGCGGCAGGTACCGGGGCAGCAGGTTGAGCATGCCGGCCATGGCGGAGGCGCCGGCGAACCAGAGGATCGCGATGGTGGAGAGGTCGTAGACGCTGCCGAAGGCGCCGCCCAGGTACTCGTGCGCCAGGTACGCCAGGGCGCGGCCGTTGGCGTCGCCGCCGGCCTTGAACTGGTCGGCCGGGATGAGCAGCGTGGTGATGAAGCTGGTGGCGATCAGGAAGCAGCTCATGATCACGGCGGAGGTGGTCAGCAGCTTGCGGGTGCCGCGGATCCGGCCGGCCGGGTTCGCCTCGGTGTCGTCGGGGCCGCCCTTGATGTGCGGCATCACGGCGACGCCGGTCTCGAAGCCGGACAGGCCGAGCGCCAGCTTCGGGAAGGTCACCAGCGCCACGCCGACCATGACGATCGGGTTGCCGTGCTGGGCGGTCAGCGCGTCCGTCCAGTCGGTGACCACGTGCGGCGCCTCGACGATCTTCCAGAGGCCGACGGCCACCACGACCACGTTCAGCAGCAGGTACGTCCCGACCAGGAACACCGCCAGGCCGATCGCCTCGCTGAAGCCCTTGAGGAAGACCGCGCCGAGCAGCGCCACCAGGACCAGCGTGATCAGCACCTGCTTGCCGCCGAGGGCGCCGGTCAGGTGCGGGTTCTCCACCAGGTGCGCGCTCGCGTCGGCGGCCGACAGCGTGATGGTGATCAGGAAGTCCGTGGCCGCGAAGCCCAGCAGCGCGAGGACGAACAGCTTGCCCTTCCAGAACGACAGCAGCCGCTCCAGCATCGCGATCGAGCCCTCGCCGTGCGGGCTCTCCTTGGCCACCCGCCGGTAGACCGGCAGCGCGCCGAGCAGGGTGACCACCACCAGCACGATGGTGGCGATCGGCGACAGCACGCCCGCGGCGAGGGCGGCGATGCCCGGCTGGTAGCCGAGCGTCGAGAAGTAGTCCAGGCCGGTCAGGCACATCACCCGCCACCAGCGCCGGCCGGGGTGCGCACCGTGCGCGGCGGGGTCCTCCGCGGCCGCGCCCTCGGGCGACGCCTCCGGGGCGCCCTCCGCGGTGGACGGCTGCGCGGGCTTCGCCGCGCTCACGTCCTCCAGCAACCAGCTGCGGAGGCGTATTCGCGCGGACGGCGCGTCCGACTCCGCCGTCTCCGTCGAACCCGACGAAACCACCTTGCACCTCTTGTTTGAAGACCCCGGGAAGAACGCCGTCGAGCGACGGCAGTGCGACACGCTATGCGACCGGCGTCAGGAATCCGCCATCGGCCGCGTTAAGAAAACGTCATGGCCGCGCGGGTCGGCGGCGGCGGCACGCCGAGGTGGGCCGGATGCCGGGAGGGGAAGGACCCCGAACCGGTGGAGAATTCGGGGCCCTTCCCGGGGCGAGACCCGGAGGCTTTCTCTCTCGGGGGGGGAGCCTGGGTCAGGCCCGGTAACCGAGGACGGTCATCATGCCCGTCTCCGCGTGGTAGACGTTGTGGCAGTGCACCATCCACAGGCCCGGGTTGTCGGCGTCGAAGTCGACGGCCAGGGTCGCGCCCGGCAGCACCACCGCGGTGTCCTTGCGCGGGCCGTCGCCGGGCAGCGCGAAGCTGTGGCCGTGCAGGTGGACGGGGTGCCACATGGTGGTGCTGTTGCGGAACTCCAGCCGCACCCGCTCGCCCGCCGCCACCGGGTGGCGCTGCGCCGGGTCGTACCCGCGGCCGTTGAACGCCCAGTCGGCCTTCGCCATCCCGCCGGTGAGCTCCAGCCGCACCGTGCGGTCCGGCTGCCTGGCGGGCAGCCGGACGGCCGGGGCGGCCCTGAGCTGCCCGGCGGTGACCAGCCGGCCGTCCAGTTCGGCCGGGCGGACGGCGGCGTCGGGCGCGGCGCCCCCGCCGGTGCGCAGCACGGCCAGGGCGGTGGCGTTCTTGCCCTCGGCCAGCGCGGTCAGCGGGAAGGCGCCGTCCCCGGCGGTGACCAGCACGTCGTAGCGCTCGCCCATGCCGAGCAGCAGCGCCTGGGTGGTGGCCGGTTCGACCGGGAAGCCGTCGGTGTGGGTGACGGTCAGCTCGTGGCCGCCGAGGGCGACCCGGTAGGCGGTGTCGCCGCCGGCGTTGATCAGCCGGATCCGGATCCGGTCGCCGGGCTTGGCGGTGAAGGTCTCCGGGGCGGTCGCGAGTCTGCCGTTGACCAGGTGGAACGGGTAGGCAACGTCACCGGCGTCGCCACCGAGCAGCGTGCTCCGGGCGCCCATCAGCATCCGGGCCGGGCCGGTCGGGGCGGCCGGGGCCGTCCCGGACGTTCCCGCCGGGTCGTGGCCCGGCATCCCGGACATGTCGTGCCCGGAGCCGCCCGAGTGGTCCGTCCCGCCCATGCCCCGGGCGAGTTCGGCGAGGACGGCGTCCGGGGTGCTGCCGTCGACGCCGTCCACCCAGTCGTCCAGGACGACGACCCACTCCCGGTCGTAGGCCAGCGGCTCCTTGGGGTCCTCGACGATCAGCGGGGCGTACAGGCCGCGGTCCTGCTGGACGCCGGAGTGCGGGTGGAACCAGTACGTGCCCGGGTGGGCGAGCGCGAAGCGGTACTCGAAGGAGGCGCCGGGCCTGACGTCGGCCTGGGTCAGGCCCGGCACGCCGTCCATGTCGTTGCGCAGCGCGAGGCCGTGCCAGTGCAGCGAGGTGGACTGCGGCAGGTGGTTGGCGAGGGTGACGGCGAGCGTGTCGCCGAGGGTGGCGCGCACCTCCTGGCCGGGCAGCCGGTCGCCGTACGCCCAGCTGCGGACGGTGCGGCCGCCGAGGTCGAGGGTGGTCTCGGTGGCGGTGAGCGCGACCTTGCGCTCCGGTCCGGGGTTGCGCGCGGCCTCGGCGGCGGCGACCTCGGGGCCGTTCGGGGCGAGGTAGCCGGCCGGGGCGGCGGACGGGCCGGTCGGGCCGGACGTGGCGCTCGTGGCGCCGTGGTTCATGGACGCGTGGTCCATGCCCTGCATGGAGTCGGAGGAGCAGGCGGTGAGCAGGCCGGTCCCGGCGGCGGCGAGCGCGGCGCCGAGGACGGTACGACGGGTGGGTGTGCGCATGGCGGAGTGCACCTCGTGCGGTGTGTGGGTGTGCGGGACGTCGCGTCGGCCGTTCCGTGCGCGGGCGCCGCAGGGCGCGAGCGGGCGTGCGGAGGTGCGCGCGGGCGCCACTGAGCGGGCGCGGGCACGGGACGGCGGGCGCGCGCCTACTGGCGCAGCACCGAGAGCCGGGTGAGGAGCAACCGCCCGCCCCCGGGCGGGGGCAGGGCGCGGACGGCCCGCAGCAGCCGGGCCCGGACGTCGGCGGCGGCGTCGCCGCTGCGGCGCAGCAGCGGGCCGACCAGGAGGAGCAGCAGGGTCCAGCCGGACAGGACGGCGAGGCAGACGGTCATCGGGTCCATGCCGCCGGGGGCGGCGGGGTCGGCCGTGGCGCGGGCGGCCGCGGTGACCGCCGCGGGTTCGACGGCCGGGCCGTGGTGCGCGGCACCCGCCGCCGGGAGCACGGCGGAGGCGCCCATCGCGTAGCCGTGCGTCGCGGAGGCGCCCATCGCGTAGCCGTGCGTCGCGGAGGCGTGCGTCCCGGCCCCCTCGTGCCCGCCGGCGCCGACAGCTCCCCCGTGTCCGCCGCCCGGATGCCCGAGCGTGTGCATGGTCACGAGGCCGAGCACCAGGGCGGCGAGCAGCAGCAGGCGCGGCGCCCACGGCACCGGCGGGCCGAACGGCCGTGACCGCACCATCCTCCGCCTCCCGTCGACGCCCGCCTGGATGTACCCCGGCAGGGTATCCCGAGTTCACCTCGGGGGCCGCGCCGGGGCGCCGCGTTCACTCCCTCGGACGCTCCCCCGCCCCACGGGGGCCGGCGCCCAGCACCGCGGCCGCCACGTGCTCGCGGAACCAGCGGTGCCCCGGATCGGCCGAGTTGCGCGGGTGCCAGGCCATGCCCAGTTCCAGCGGGGCGAGTTCGAGCGGGATCGGGAACGTCCGCAGCCCCAGCGCGGCCACGGTGTCCGGCAGCCAGTCCGCCAGGACGAGGGTGACCAGGTCGCTGTCCCGGGCCAGCAGCATCGCGCCGGTGTGGCTGGGCACGACGACCGCCACCCGGCGCCGCAGCCCGAGCCCGGCCAGCGCGGTGTCGATCGGGCCGAGCCGCTTGCCGCGCCGGGAGACGCCGATGTGGTCGACGGCGGCGAAGCGCCGGGCGGTGATCCGGCGGCCGTCGAACAGCGGGTGGCCGTCGCGGGCGAGGCCGACCAGCGAGGCGCTCAGCAGTCCGCGGCTGCGGATCTCCGGGTCCAGCTGCCCGAGCACGCCCAGCTCCACGTCCACCAGGCCCTGCCGCAGCGCCGGGCCGCCCTCCAGGCTCTCCGGCAGGAACACCACGTCCACCCGCGGCGCCTCGGCCCGGACCCGCTCGGCGAGCGGTCCGGCCGTCCGGGCCAGCAGCAGCTCACCGGCCTGCACCGTGAAGGTGCGGTCGAGGTGCACGGGGTCGAACCCGGCGCCGGGCCGCAGCACGTCGTCGCAGCCGCGCAGCAACGCGGCCACCTCCTCCCGCAGTTCGAGCGCCCGCGGGGTGGGGACGAGGCCCTGCCCGGCGCGCACCAGCAGCGGGTCCTCGACGGCCCGGCGCAGCCGGGCCAGCATCCGGCTGACCGCCGCCGGCGAGGTGCCGAGCCGCTCGGCCGCGCGGGTCACGCTGTTCTCCTGGAGCAGGGCGTCCAGCGCCCGCAGCAGGTTGAGGTCCATCGACCGTACGCTCCCGAGCTGTGTCTTTGCGTCCTGGGCAACTATGCGATGCCGATTCTTGCATTGTTCCGGTCGGGGCCGCCGACGAAGGTGGAGACGACCGCGAAACCTTCTGAGGAGTCCTCATGTCACAGCCCTCCCGCGCCGCCCGCGCCGGCGACGTCCTCGCCGTCGTCAGCCAGAGCGGTCCGACCGTCTCGTTCTTCGACGCCGCCACCGACCGGCTCCTGGACACCGTCGAGGTCCTCGCCGAGCCGCACGAGCTGTGCTTCGACCCGACCCAGCGGCTGCTCTGGTGCACCAGCGCGTACCGCTCGGGCTACTACCACGCCAACAGCGGCCGCCGCACCGAGCTGACCGTCATCGACGCCGACACCCGCCGGATCGTCGAGGTGATCGACCTCGCCCCCGAACACGGCCCGCACGGGCTGGCGTTGGACACCGCCCGGCGCCGCCTCTACGTCAGCGTGGAGGGCGGCGAGGACCGCCCCGGCGGCGTCGTGGTCATCGACACCGAGACCCGCCGCCCGCTCGGCCGGATCGACACCGACGCCCCCGGCCCGCACTGGTTCGCCGTCTCCCCGGACGGCCGGACCGGCTTCGCCACCAACAAGGAGGCTCCCTTCGTCTCGGTGGTGGACCTCGAACGGGGGGTGCTGACCGCGAAGGTGGAGGTCCCCGGCAGCGAGGGCCTGGCCGTCTCCCCCGACGGCAAGCGGGTCTACGCCGCCGGCCCGTACCTCTCCACCTCCGCCGCCCCCGCGGCGGCCCCCGGCGTCCGGGTCATCGACGTCCCGACCGCGACCGTCACGGCCGTCCTGCCCACGGAGTCCCCGGCCCTGCCGGTCCACCTCACCTCGACCGGCCGGATCCTGGCCGGCGAGGTCCGGCTGGCTCCCGACCCGGCCAACGCGCTGGGCCGTCAACTCCCGGGCCGTCTCACCGTGTTCGGGGCCGACGACCACCGGCTGATCGGCTCCGTCGAGGTGGGCCTCTTCCCGCTCACCATCACCTCCTCCCCGGACGGCGAACTCGCCTACGTCGCCAGCGTGGTGTCCTCCACCGTCGACGTCATCGACCTGGCCACCCTGACCCCGGTCTCCCGGCTGACCATCCCCAAGCTCGCCGACCCGGGCGCCCACGGCCTGGCCTACCTCCCTTGCCCGGCCTGATCCCGAGCGCTCCTCCACCCCCGCCCCGGGCCCCTCGCGCCAGAGTTCCGCGCGAGGGGCCCGGGGCGTTCGGCCGCACCGGCGGGGCGGGGGCGCGTCGGCCGCACCGGCGGGGGACGGACCGCGCCGGTGTCCACATCGCGGGACGCCCGGCGGCCGGGAGCTGACAGCTTCCGCCTGACCCAAACCTGCCAAGGCCGCTGCCGCGCAGCTCACTTGGGGTCGACCCGGTGACCCGCCCCTGGCCCGAAGCTGCCACGCGTTTGGTGTCACCCCGGAACCCGTGTGAGCGCTCCGGGACGCGTGCGAATCTTGGGACCGCAGAGGCCGCGGACGAACGAACGCGGCCCGAAACCCCCCACGATTCGGAGGACTTCCCCATGTTCACCTCCGCGCGTTCCCGCGGCCCCGTGCACCGGGCGACGACCGGGCTCCGCACCGCACCGGCCGTCGCGTTCCCCGGCTGTCCGGCGCCGGAGGCCGTCCGGGCCTCGGCCGGCGACGGCTTCTCCTGGGGCTGACCGGCCGGTCTCCCCCACACCTCCCGGGACCTCCGGTTCACCTCGTCGGCGTCCTGCTGACCGCCGCCGCGGGCGGCTCGGCGGACGCCCGGCCGACCGCCGGGGCCGTGCTCGCGGCCCTGGACGGCGTGACGTCCGCGCGCGACGGCGTCGAGCACGTCCATGTCCAGGTCACCCCGCGCGGCGTCCGGTTGACCTTCTACCTGGCCGGCTGCGATCTGGTCGACGCCGTCGGCCGCGCCATCGCGATCGCCCACCGCGCCGTCGCCGGACCGACCGCGCTCGCCCGGTTCGCCGTCGCGGACTTCAACGTGCTCGACCGCCCCGCCCGCCCGCCGCACGGCGCCCGCTGACGCCCGCACGGGACGGTCACCCGACGGCGGCTCCCCCACGCACGCACCGCCGTCGCCCACCCGGTCCGCCTCCTCCCGAAGTCGCTCGACCGCCTTTGGAGACTCATGCGCATCACATCCGTCGGCCACGCCGGCCTGCTCGTGGAGACCAGTGCCGGGCGCATCCTGTGCGACCCCTGGTTCAACCCGGCCTTCTTCGCCTCCTGGTTCCCGTTCCCCGACAACGAGGCGATGGACACGGCCCAGCTGCACACCGCGGAGTACCTGTACGTCTCCCACCTCCACCACGACCACTTCGACGCCGAGTGGCTGCGGACCCGGATGTCCAAGGACACCGTGGTGCTGCTGCCGGACTTCCCGGTCCGCGACCTGCGGACGTCCCTGGAGGACCTCGGCTTCCGCCACTTCGTGCAGACCCGGGACCTCGAACCGACCCCGCTGGACGGCGGCGTCCGGGTGATGGTCAACGCGCTCACCTCGCCGACCGACGGCCCGATCGGCGACTCCGCGATCCTGGTCGACGACAACGGCACCAGGATCCTCAACCAGAACGACGCCCGCCCGGTCGACGAGCCCCGGATCAGGTCCTTCGGGCCGCTCGCCGGGCACTTCCTCCAGTACTCCGGGGCGATCTGGTACCCGATGGTGTACGACTTCCCCGCCCGGATGAAGCAGACCGTCGGCCGCCGCAAGCGCCGCAACGGCATGGCCCGCGCGCTGAACTACGTCGAGCAGTACGGCGCCGAGCACGTCTTCCCGTTCGCCGGGCCACCCTGCTTCCTCGACGAGGAGCTCTTCCACCTCAACGACCTGGACGGCGACGACGCCAACATCTTCCCCGACCAGTGGGTGTTCCTCGACTTCCTGCGCGAGCACGGGGTGGCCAACGCCCACCTGTTCCTGCCCGGCACCGTCACCGAGTTGGGCCCGGACCGAGGCTTCCGGCTGGAGCAGGTCGACGAGCGGACGGTCGCCCGGATCCGCGACGACCGCACCGGCTACCTGCGCGACTACCAGGCCCGCCGGGCCGAGCGGATCCGCACGGAGAAGGCCGGCTGGCCGACCGACCGCACCGACCTGCTGACGAGCCTCCAGGAGTGGGTGGAGCCGCTGCTGCGGTACGCCGACCACACCTGCGAGGGCGTCAACGGCCGGGTCCTGGTCGAGGTGGTGGACGGCGCGGACGCGGCCGGGGCCCCGGGCGCGGGCACCGAGCAGATCCTGTTCGACTTCCTGGACCGCCGGGTGTCCCGCTGGGCGGGCGAGGAGTGCCGCTACCGCTTCGAGCTGCCCCGGCCGCTGGTGGAACGGCTGGTCGCCGAACGCTGCCCCGACTGGGCGAACGAGCTGTTCCTGTCCTGCCGTTTCAAGGCGGCCCGCAAGGGGCCCTTCAACGAGTTCGTGACCACCTTCTTCGCCTCCCTCTCGACCGAGCGGATGTCCTACGTCGAGGGCTACTACGCGGAGTTGAGCCAGACCGAGGAGCGCGCCCGGGCCGGCGACTACGTCGTCCAGCGGCTCTGCCCCCACCTCAAGGCGGACCTGGTCCGGTTCGGCTCCCACCGGGACGGCGTGCTCACCTGCCGGCTGCACGACTGGGAGTTCGACCTGGCCACCGGCCGCTGCCTGACCAGTGACGACCGGAAGATCATCAGCGAGGCGCGGGTGAACCCGTCCGACGATGACCCGGACCTGCCCGAGATCCCCGCGGCCTGAACAGGACTGTCATGACCCTTCCCCTGGTGTCGGTGGTCATCCCGCTCTACAACGACGCCCGCACGCTGCCCGCCTGCCTGGAGGCGGTGACCGCCCAGACCTACCCCAACGTCGAGATCGTCGTGGTCGACGACGCCAGCACCGACGACTCGGCCCTGGTCGCCGAGCGGTACCCGTGCCGGCTGGTCCGCCAGGAGCGCAACTCCGGCCCCGCCGAGACCCGCAACCGCGGTGCCCGGGAGGCCCGCGGCGAGATCGTGTTCTTCCTGGACGCCGACGTCGGCCTGTCCCCGACCTCGGTCGCCGCCGCCGTGGAGCGGCTGGCCGCCGACCCGGAGGTCGGATCGGTGTGCGGCATCACCGACAAGCACCCGCTGCTGCCGACCACCCGGGTCGGGGACTACCGGATCCTCCAGTCGTACTACTGGCGGATCAGCTCCGAAGGCACCGTCACCCCCTGGTTCTCGGCCCTGGCGGCCATCCGCCGGTCGCTGTTCCTGGACTCCGGCGGGCTGAACCCGGCCCTGCGCCAGACCGAGGAGATCGACTTCGGCGTACGGTTGTCGGCCACCCACCGGATCGAGCTCAGCTCCGCGGTGGTCGGGCGGCACAACGACGAGGAGCGGCTGTCCGCCCTGGTCCGCAAGCTGTTCCGGCGGGCGCGGCTGCGGGTGCCGCTCTACGTCGACCACCGGGGCTTCATGCGCGGATTCGAGACCCGCTCCCGGGCCTTCGCCGCGCTCGCCGCGGCCGGCGCGACGGCCTCGCTGCCGCTGGCCCTGGTGTCCCGCCGGACGCTTCCGGTCACCGCCGCGCTGGCGGCCGGCGCCGTGCTCGCCGACCGCGGCTTCCACGCCTTCCTGGTCCGCGAACGCGGGGTCGCGACCACCGTCGCGTACACCGCCCTGCACTTCGCGGCGGGCACCGCGGTGACCGCGGGCGCGGCGGTCGGCGCCGGCCAGTGGCTGCTGAGCCCGCGGTTCCGGCGGCTGTACCGGCGTCAACTGCCGCCAGCGGGCGCCGGTCCAGCCGCCGGTGCCTCGTCGGCGGCACCCGGCGCGGGCCGGAACCCGCTCCCGAGCGGGCCGGCAGGCCGCCCGTGACCCCCGACACCGCCCGACCCGCCGACACCCCCCGACCCGCCGCCCGCCCCCAGCGCGTCCTGCTCACCGGCGCGGCGGGCTTCCTCGGCAGCGCCCTGGTCCGCCGGCTCGGAAGCTCGCCCGGGCACCGGGTGGTCGCCCTCGACCGCCGCCCGCTGCCGCCCGCACTCGCCGCCCTGCCCTCCGTGGAGGCGGTGGTCGGCGACGTCCGGGACCGCACCCTGCTCGGCCGGCTGACGGCCGAGGCGGACGTGGTGGTGCACGGCGCCGCCGCGCTGCCGAGCCACCCGGCGGCGGAGATCCGCTCAGTGGACGTCGACGGCACCCGCACCGTCCTGGACGCCGCCCGGCGGGCCGGGACCGACCGGGTGCTGCACATCTCCTCCACCGCGGTGTACGGCCTGCCGGAGCGCACGCCGACCCCGGAGTCCCACCCGCTCGTCCCGGTCGACCCGTACAACGCCGCGAAGATCGCCGCCGAGCGGCTGTGCGCCGACCACCGGAACCGGGGCATGTGCGTGCCCGTGCTGCGCCCGAAGACCTTCATCGGCCCGGGCCGGCTCGGCGTGTTCGCGATGCTCTTCGACTGGGCGCTGGACGGCCGCGGCTTCCCCGTCCTCGGCGGCGGCCACACCCTCAACCAGATGCTGGACGTCGAGGACCTCTGCGACCTGGTGACCGCGATGCTCACCATGCCGGGCGAGCGGATCAACCGGGAGTTCAACGTCGGCGCGGCCGAGTACGGCTCGTTCCGCGAGGACTGCCAGGTCGTCCTGGACCTCGCCGGCCACGGCAGACGCGTCGTCCCGCTGCCGCTCGGCCCGGCGAAGGCGGCCCTGCGGACGCTGGCCGCGCTGCGGCTGTCACCGGTCTACGGCCGCCTCGTCCAGAAGCTCACCCGGGACTCCTGCGTCGACATCACCGACGCCCGCGAGGTGCTCGGTTTCACCCCCCGCCACTCCAACGCGACCGCCATCGGGCGCAGCTTCACCTGGTACCGCGAGAACCGGTCCACCGTGGCCGGAACCACCGGCCGGACGCACTCCGACCGCTGGCGCGAGGGTGCCCTGCGCACGGTCAAGGTCCTCTTCTGACAGCAGCGAAGGGAACGGAAGTGAGTACTGCGAGCGAGTACCGCGAGGGCCTGGTCGGCCCGCCGGTCCATCCGCCCGACGGGGACACCGGCCCCCCGACCGCCGAACCGCCCGACGGGCCCGGCGCGTCACCCCGGAAGCCCGGACGCGGCGCGCTGGTGCGCGGCCTGGTCCGGCTGGTCCGACCGCACCAGTGGGCGAAGAACGCGGTCGTCCTGGTGCTGCCGCTGCTGGAGTCCGGCACCTCGCCGTGGCCGGCGGTCGTCGGCGCGCTGCCCGTCCTGGTGCTGTTCGTCCTCGCCTCCTCGGCCACCTACGTCGTCAACGACCTCGCCGACCGGGAGCGGGACCGCCGCCACCCGGTCAAGCGCCACCGCCCGATCGCCTCCGGGGCCGTGCCGGTCCCGGCCGCCGTCGTGCTCGGCGCCGTCCTCTACCTCGCCCTGCTGGCCGGATCGGCGACCGCGGGGGCCGCCGCGGTCCCCGTGCTCGTCTACGCGGTCACCAACATCCTGTACAGCTTCGTCCTCAAGCACGTCTCGGTGGTCGACGTCTTCGTCATCGCCACCGGCTTCGTGCTGAGGGTCTGCGCCGGCGCCATGGCGGCGTCGGTCTCGATCTCCTCGTGGTTCCTGCTCTGCGTCTTCTCGGTCTGCATCCTGCTGGGCTTCGGCAAACGCCGGCACGAACTGACGTCGGTCCAGGGCGGGCCCTCCGAGCTGCACCGGCCGGCCCTGCGCGCCTACTCCGTCCCGTTCCTGAACAGCATGGTCACCTTCGCCGCGTCGGTGACCGTGCTCGCCTACGTGTCCTTCCTGCAGAGCGACGCCGCGGCCGGCGGCATGCGCCAGCTGCGGATCCTGCTCTCCACCCCGCTGGCGGTCTTCGCGATCGCCCGCTACCTGCAGATCCTGCTGGTCAGCGAGGGCGGCGGCGAACCCACCCGGACGCTCTTCACGGACCGGACCATGCTCGCGGTCGGCGGGCTGTGGCTGGCCGGCTTCGGCCTCCTGCTGGTGGTGCAGTCGTGGTGACGCTCCCCGGGCCCGGCCGCTCCGCGCTCCCCGGGCCCGGCCGCCGCCTCCTCCCCCGGCCCCGGCGCTCCTGGTTCCTCGCCGACCGGGCCGCCACCTGGCCGGTCCGGCTGCTGACCGGGGCGAGCGCGGCGTGGCTGCTGTTCTGCGCGCTGCAGGAGGCGCTGACCGGCCGGGCCTGGTTCTGGGTGGTGCCCGGCTCCGCGCCCCCGCCGGTGCTGCTCGGCGTCCCGCTGCTGGTGCTGCTGGCCGCGCTGGCCGTCCGGCTGCGCCGCAGCCCCAGCCGGGTGCGCTGGCCGGCCGCCATGGGCGCGCTCTCGCTCGCCGTCGGACTGGACCAATCCGGGCTGACCCTGGCCGCGGCGACGGCCGACCGGACCGTACCGCCCGGCGCGGTCCACGTCGTCGCGCAGAACACCGAGTACTGGGGCTCCGACGTCGACCCGGACCGGTTCTACGCCTACCTCAGGGCGCAGGACGCCGACGTCTACCTGCTCCAGGAGTACCTGCACTGGGACGACTCGGCCGGCGCGGACGGCGCCCGCGAGGTGGACGACACCGCCCGGCTGAGGCGCGAGTTCCCCGGCTACCAGCTCGTGATCCGGGGCGAGTTGGTGACGCTCTCCCGCTTCCCGGTGGTGGCGCAGCCGCCGGTCGGCCCGGACCGCGAGCTGCGGGCGAGCGGGGAGGGCGACTGGTCGCGGGTCTTCGCCGGGGCCAAGGTGCTGCGCACCGACCTCGCGGTGAACGGGTCGGTGGTCTCCTTCTACAACGTCCACATGCTCGTGCCGGTCGCCTACGGGATGCCCCCGCGGGACTTCCCGGCCGACGTGCACCGCCGGCAGCGGGAGCGCCGGCAGCAGTTCGACGGGCTGCTCCGGGACGTCCGGGACAACCCCAACCCGCTGTTCATCGCCGGCGACTTCAACACCAACGCCGGCATGGGCGACCTCAACGTGCTGCGCGGCCTCGCCCAGGACGCCGCGGACGCGGGCGACACGGTCCTGCCGACGTCCTGGGACGCCGGCAGCTGGCACGACTGGTGGCGCTTCGACTGGGCGTTCACCGCGCACGGTGCCCGGACCCACCGCTACGCGCTGAGCAGCCCCGAGGGCACATCCGACCATCTCCGCCAGGACGCCTGGATCTCCGGGCCGGCATCGGGAGGCACGCATGGCTGACGCACGACCCACGGTGTCGGTGATCATCCCCAACTACAACTACGAGAAGACCATCGCGGCGGTCGTCGAGTCCGCGCTGGCGCAGACCTATCCCGTGCACGAGGTGCTGGTCGTCGACGACGGCAGCTCGGACCGCTCCCCGGAGATCGTCCGGCGCTACCCGGTCCGGCTGATCACCCAGCGCAACGGCGGGGTGTCCGTCGCCCGCAACCGGGGCGCGGCCGAGAGCACCGGCGAGATCCTGTTCTTCCTGGACTCCGACATCGCGCTGGACCCGGACGCGGTCGGGAACGCGGTGGCCCTGCTGGAGGAACAGCCCGACCTCGGCTGCGTCCACGGGGTGGTCGGCAAGCGGGCGCTGTTCGACGACGGGCCGGTCGAGCGCTACCGCGTCCTGCACGAGTACTGGTGGCGCCGGCGGGCCACCGGCCGGGTCCGCACCGTCTTCTTCGCCATGTGCGCGATCCGGCGGACGGTGTTCGAGGAGATCGGCCCGCTGGACGAGACCCTGCGGGAGTCGGAGGACGTCGAGTACAGCGAGCGTCTGTCGGCGAAGCACCCGATCCTGCTGACCGAGCGGATCACCGGCCGGCACGACGACGTGGACCGGCTGGGCGCCCTGCTCGGCGAGCAGTACCGGCGCTCGCAGCTGCTGGTGGCGTTCGCCGGCGCCCACCGGTTCAGCCCGGGGGCGCTCAAGGCCAACCGGATGCCGGGCGTGCTGGCCACCGCCGCCACCTGGGGGAGCCTGCCGCTGCTGCTCCTGACGCCCCGGGCGGCCGTCCTCCCGGCGCTGGGGGTGGCCTGGTTCGCGGTGGCGGACCCCGGGTTGGCCCGGTTCGTGGTGCGGGACCAGGGGCTGCGGTACTACCCGGTCTTCGTCGGCTACCACTTCCTGCTGCACACCGCGCTGGTGGCGGGCGTCGCCCGGGGCGCGGTGCGGGCGCTCACCGAGCGCGGCTTCCGGCGGCCGCGGCACCGGGCGTCATGACCGGCGCGTCCGGGGGGCGTCCGGCCGCGGCGCCGGCGGTGGGCGCCGCACCGGCCGGCGATGCGGCGGCGGACGGCGCTGCGGCCGGCACGCCGGCCGTGGGCACGGCGGCGGGGCAGCCCAGGGCCCGGCACCGCCTGCTGACCGCCGTCCTGCTGCTGGCCGGCGTCGCGGGCCTGGTCGCGGTGGCCCGCAACGACGCCTGGAGCCTGGTGACCAGGATGGCGGACGGGCGCTTCCTGGCCCTGCTGGCGCTGTCCGTGCTGACGAACGTCGGCGGGCTGCTGCTCGGCCTGCTGTCCTGGCGGGCCGTCCTCGACGACCTGGGGCCGCCCGTCGGGCTGTTCGGCAGCGCCCGGATCTTCTTCTGCGGGCTGCTCGGCAAGTTCCTCCCGACCCCGGTCTTCGGGCTGCTGGCGCACATCCAGCTCGGCGCCGAGTACGGGGCCACGGCCGGCCGGATGGTCACCACCTACGTGGTCAGCCTGGGCATCACCATGCTGACCGCCTGCCTCGCCGCGCTCGGCATCGCCCCCGCCGTGCTCGGCGGGAACACCTGGTGGCTGACCCTGCCGGTGCTCGTCCTGCTCTGCTTCGTGGTCCGCCCGGGGCTGATCGGCGCGTCGGTGGAGCGCGGCGCCCGGCTGTTCCGCCGACCGCCGCCGACCGGACGCAACTCGCCCCGCGCGGTGCGGGTCTCGCTCGCCCTGGCGCTGCTGTCCTGGTTCTCGGCCGGGCTGCACCTGTGGCTGATCGTGGTCGCCCTGGACGGGCCGCCCGCCCGCTCGTTGTCGGCCTGCGTCGGCGGCTTCGCGCTCGCCACCGTCGCCGGGACGCTGACGATCGTCCTCCCGGACGGCCTGGGCGCCCGGGAGATGGTCCTGGTGCTGTCGCTGTCGACGGTCGTCCCGGTCCCGACGGCGGGCGCCGCCGCGATCGTCTCCCGGCTGGTCTGCACATTGGCCGAACTGGGCACCGCCGGGGTAATGATTCTGGTGACCCGGTCCCGGCGGGGCACACCCCCGGCCGCGACCGGCGACACCACCGACGACCCCCCTGGAGGGATGACTGATGCGGTACCGCAGCCTCGGAGTTGACGGAAAGTCGGCCAGCGCGCTCTGTCTCGGCGCGATGACCTTCGGCACCACCGTCGACGAGGAGACCGCGACGGCGATCCTCGACCGGTTCACCGAAGCCGGCGGGACGTTCATCGACACCTCGAACAACTACGCCTTCTGGGCGCCCGGCGCCGACGGCCACGAGAGCGAGGAGCTGCTCGGCCGTTGGACGGCCCGCCGCGGCAACCGCGACGACCTGGTGCTCGCCACCAAGGTCGGCGCTCGCCCGGTGCCCGGACTGCCCTTCCCCGAGCACATCGAGGGCCTGTCCGCCCGCGCGGTGCGCGAGGCCGCCGAGGGCAGCCTGCGCCGGCTCGGCACCGACCGGGTGGACCTCTACTACGCCCACGTCACCGACCCGGCCACGCCGGTCGAGGAGACCATGGGCGCCTTCGCCGGGCTGGTCGCCGACGGCAAGGTCACCGCCCTCGGCTGCAGCAACCACGGCGCCGCCGAACTGGCCGCCGCCAACGACCTCGCCGACGAGCGGGGTTGGCCCGGCTACCGGTGCGTCCAGCAGCGCCACAGCTACCTGCGGCCGCGGCCCGACGCGGACTTCGGCATCCAGAAGCACGCCGACGACGCGCTGCTCTGGTACCTCGCGCCGCGGCCGTCGATGACGCTGCTCGCCTACTCCCCGCTGCTCGGCGGCTCGTACTGCCGTCCCGACCGCCCGCTGCGCGAGCAGTACGAGCAGCCGTCGACGAAGGCCCGGCTGGCCGCGCTGGCGGAGGTGGCCGAGGAGACCGGCGCCACCGTCAACCAGGTCGTGCTGGCCTGGCTGATCGGCCACCCCGTGCCGACCGTCCCGGTCGTCGGCGCCAGCTCCGTCGCCCAACTGGAGGAGAGCCTGGGCGCGTTGGACCTCGTCCTCGACGAGGAGCAGCGCCGGCGGCTGGACACCGCGGCCTGAGCGACCCGGTCCGCGCTCCGCCCAGCCGCCGGGGCCTGTCGTGCGGGACAGGCCCCGGTAGCCCTGGGACGCGCGCGCACTTGGGGAACGCGCACTTCCGGGACGCACACCCCTGGGACGCGCACCGCGCCAAGTTCGCGGTTTTCCACGATGCCCGGGCGCGGCGGTCGCTGCCAGTCTGTGACCACCACCGCACCCCGCAGCCGGGGCGGGCCGATCCGCCACGGGTGACCGGCTGTCGCGTGGAACGTCCAGAAGGGAATATTTGTCATGAACAGGCGAATTCGCGCGGCCTCGCTCTGCGCCGCCCTCGCCGCCGCGGTCCTCGTCGGCGGCACCGCCCAGGCGTACGCCGCCGCCTCTTCGGCCGCCCCCGCCCGGCCGCACGCCGCCGTGGCGCCCGCCGACGCGCCGACCGCCCTCCAGGAGGGCACCTCGGCGCAGGCCATCGACATCTGGCGGTGGGCCGGCCGGTACGACACGTACGTCGCGGCGGAGGCCGCGTACTGGGTGCTGTACGGCCTCGGGAGCGCCGTCAAGCAGAAGATCGAGCAGGTCTGGGTCGACGGCGCGTACCGGTGGGAGCTCTACATCCAGTAGGTCCCCGGCCACGTCCAGCGAGTCCCCCGCCGCCGGCCCCGCGCCGCGACGCCCCCGGATCCGACCACGGCGAGCGTGCCGCATCCGCTCGCCCCGCCACGAAGAGAGTTGGTCACCCCATGCAGCGTACGACGTCCACCACCGCCCTAGGCCGCACGGCCGCCGGTGCCCTCACCGCCCTGCTGATGGCGGCCGGAGCGGTCTCCCTCGCCCCGTCCGCGCAGGCCGCCGCACCGGCCGCGCCCCAGGCCTCCGCGGCGCAGCGCCCGGCCGCCGAGAGCGAGGCGGCGAGCGTGCCGCGGATCACCGCGGACCGTTCCACGAAGGTCACCGTCTCCAACAACAGCGGGTCCGGCCTGACCAAGACCTGGGAGAAGCTCGACCACGGCTGCTGGACGAACGACATGCTGCCGCCCGACTACGTCCCCAACTCGAAGTCCGCCACCTGGCAGAGCGAGTCCTGCGGGTTCGCGACCGGGACGGAGGGGAGCATCACCTACACGCTCTCCGACGGCGGCGAGGTCAAGCTGCACTGGAACAACCCCTACTGGGGCTCCAACGACTACAGCTGCACCGTCCCGTACGGCTACACCTGTTCCCGCAGCGGCGGCAGCGGGGACAACACCTCGGTCTCGTTCTCCATCGGGCGCGCCTCGTTCGCCGCCGCGTCCCCGGCCGCTGCGGAGGCCCCCGCCCTCACCAGTGCCGCCCGCAGCACCTCCGTCAACTTCACCAACAACTCGGGCAAGCTGCTCACCCGTTCCGGCGCGAGCCTGCAGTGGGGGATCTGGTCCGACAACGGGATGCCGCCGTCCATGATCCAGTCCGGCGTCACCGCGAAGTGGGAGAGCGAGTCGGACGGCTTCATGACCGGCACCGAGGGCGACGTCACCTTCGACGTCCTCGGCGAGCAGGGCAAGGTGAAGGTGCACTGGAACAACCCCTACACGGGCAGCAACAGCTACAGCTGCGACGCCCCCTGGGGGTACAAGTGCACCTGGCAGGGCGGCGGTGGCGACAACGCCGCGGTCTCCTTCACCCTGTCGAAGTCCTGATCGCGCCGGCCTGACCTGAGCCGCTCCGCCCGGGTTCATCCGCACCCGGGCGGAGCGGCGTGCTCCTACTGCCCCAGCACCGCGACCAGTTGGGTCCGCCGGGCGATCCGCAGCTTGCGGTAGGCGTTGGTGAGGTGCGTCTCCACGGTGCGGCGGGTGAGGAAGAGCGCGTCGGAGATCTGGGCGTTGGTGTGCCCCGCCGCCGCCAGTTCGGCCACCCGCCGCTCGGCGGGGGTCAGTTCGTGCCCGGCGCTCCGGTTGCGCACCCCGCCCTCGCGCAGCGCCCGCGCCGTCAGGTCGAGCAGTCGGCCGGTGGCCGGCGCCCCGTTCTCCGCGGCGGGCCCGGCCAGCCGCAGCGCCACGGCGTGCGCCTCGCGCAGCGTGTCGCGGCCCTTGCGGGCGTTGCCCGCCCCGATCCGGGCCCGGCCCAGGTCGACCAGGACCTCCACGAGTTCCACCGGCGCGCAAGCCGGCCTGAGCAGCTCGGCGCCCTCCGTCAGCGCCCCCAGGGCCACTCGGCCGCCGACGGTCGCGGCGAAGGCCCGCAGCGCCCGGCCGACGGCTCGCGCGGTCCCCCAGGTCCGGGCGTGGCGCAGCTCCTCCTCGGCGAGTTCCCGGGCCTCCTCCCGCCGCCCGAGCCGCACCAGGGCGAGCGCCGCCCCGGAACGCCACGGCGTGGCGACCGGGCTGACGAAGTCACGGGCGCTCTGGCCGGCTCCGCAGCGCAGGTGGTCGTCGAGCGCCGCCTGCCAGTCGCCGTCCGCCGCGTGCAACAGGGCCCGGGCGTGGCTGAGTTCGTTCCACTCCCAGGAACTGTCGCTGCCGCAGGGGCCGGCGAGGTCCACGGCCTGCCACGCCCCGGCGCGCCGCCCGGTCTCGCACCGGGCGGTCGCCACCATGGCCGCCAGGTGCGGCAGCCGGACGCCCCGCCCGGCGGTCGCCTCCACCAGGGGCGCGTTCTCGGCGACGACCCGCTCGAACTCGCCCGCCCAGAGCGTCGCTTCGGCCCGGACGCTGAGCAGGCTCTGGAGGCCCGCGTCCGTCAGATCCGGCGGGACGGGCGGGGCGGGCAGGCAGAGGCCGGTCAGCTCGCGCGCCTCCGCCAGGCGGTCCGCCCACTGCAACAGGGTGGCCGCGCTGCCCAGCCAGGCGGTCCGCAGCCGCGGGTCCACCGGCGCCGCCAGCCGCGGCCGGACCCGGGCGAGCGCCTCGGCCGCCGAGCAGAGGCCGGCTCCGGCTTCGTACTCGGTGATCAGTCCGCACACCAGCGGCTCGATGGCCGGGGCTGCCGTGGGGGCGAGCGCGCGCAGGCCCGCGACGGCGCCGCGCCACGCGTCGCCGTCGTGCGAGGAGACCAACGCGCCGAGGGTCTGCAACACCTGGACGAGCTCGTCGTCGGTGGCGCCCCGGCCGGCCTGGTGGAGGATCCGCAGGGCGGTGTCCGGGTCCCGGCCGGCGACGAGGGCCGCGCTGAGGGCGGTCGCCGCGGTCGCCCGGTCCCGGAGATCGGTGTGCAGGTCCAGTCCGGTGTGGAGCCTGCGGATGCCGGCGGTCGCGTTGCTCGGGAGTTCCAGCGCGCCGAGGCGCATGGTGAGGGCGGCGCGCCGATCCGGGTCGAGCGGGCCGCTCAGGGCGTGGCGCAGGTACGCGGCGGACTCCGCGACGTGGCCGGCGCGCATCGCCTCCTCGGCGGCCTCGGCCAGCGAACGGGCCATCCACACCTCGCCGGGCCGGTCCACCCGCAGGAGCCGGGCGGCCACCGCCCTCGCGGGCGCACCGCTCTCGTCGAGCAGTTCCGCGATGCGGGCGCGCAGTGCGGCGATCTCCTCCGGCTCCGCGGCGGCGAGGACGGCCTGCCGCGCGAGGGGGTGGCTCAGCAGTCTGCTCAGGCGACGCACCGGCCGCTCGCCCGGGGAACGCCACGACGGGCGGCGGCCGGAGAGCCGGCGGAGCAGGCCGGGGCCGGCCGGCATCCCCTCCTCGGCCGCGGCGGCGAGCGCGAGGCAGGCGTGGCGTAAGCACGGATCGGCCCCCCTCAGCCAGTCGGCGATCGTGTCGCGGTAGCGGCTGCGGGACCGGGCGGACGGTCGGCGGGGGATCCGTCCGTCGCCGAGGTCGGCGGCGAGGGCCCGTACCAGGGCCGGGTTTCCGGCGCTCGCCTCGACGCAGGTCACGGTGGACCCCTGGTCCAGGCCGGCGGCCCGGGCGATCCGGGCGACCGCGGACGCGCTGAGGGGGCGGAGGGCGACGGACACGCCCGTGGGGCCCGGGAAGGGGGCCGGACCGCACGGGTCGGCGCGCTCGGTGGCCACCAGCAGGACGGGGATCCCGCCGATCCGGCGGGCGAGGTAGCCGATCCAGCGCCGGGACGGCTCGTCGGCGTGGTGGAGGTCGTCCACCGCGAGCAGCGTCGGCCGTTCGGCGGCCGAGCGGGTCAGCCGTGTCGTCAGCCGGTGGAACAGCCGCTGTTCGTCCGGCCCGGCCGGCGCCGAGAAGGGGACGGCCTCGTCGTCCGCGAAGAGCTGCCGGACGAGCCCGAACGGGAACGCCGTCTCCTCCGGCACACCGCGCGCGCGGCCCACCCGCATCGCGTCGCCGTCCGCCTGCTGCCGGACGATCGCCTCCAGGGCGGCGCTGCGCCCCATGCCCGCCACCGGCGCCGAGAGCAGGACCCAGCGTCCGCTGCCCGCCCGCGCGGCGGCCGCGGCCGCCGCGGCCGCCCCCAGCACCTCGTCGCGCTCCAGGAGCATCTGATCCCATCCCCTTCTTCCTGTTCACCACAGGAATGTCCGCCACCGGAATACCGTGACCGTCTCCCCTCGTCGGATCCTCACCCGGTTACGGCACGAACCGACTCGCCGCACGGAAAACGGCGCGATCACGCGCGTGGCGGAGCCTGATCTCGCCGCTGTTATCACGTTTCACCCACGAACTTTCCGCCCGCGCCGACCGAGCACCGGAATTCACCGGCCGGGTCAGAGCCAGCCCTCCTTCGCCGCGCGCACCCCCGCCTCGAAGCGGCTGCGCGCGCCCAGCCGGTTCATCAGCTGGGAGCTCATCCGGCGCACCGTGCGCAGCGACAGCCCGAGCCGCCGCGAGGCCGCCTCGTCGGTGCAGCCGATGCTCAGCAGGAGCAGCAACTCCCGTTCCTGGGGCGTCAGGTCGTGCTCGTTGCGGGGCGGGTCCTGGCCGAACGGCGTGCCCGCCGCCCAGAACTGCTCGAACAGCAGGGCCAGCGCGGTCACCACCCCCGGGGTGCGGACCTCCAGCGCGCCGGCGCGGCCGTCCTGCGGGTCGATCGGCACCAGCGCCGTCTCCCGGTCCACCACCACCAGGAGCATCGGCAGCAGGGGCACCGTGCGGGCCTCGCCGCCGAGCCGGGTGAACCAGCGGACGTACTCCAGCGTCGGCGGGTCGTTGCGGAAGCTCTCCTGGTAGACGCTCCTGATCCGCACCCCGCGTTCCAGCGCCTGCCGGTCCAGCGGTTCGCTGGCGTCCATGGTGTCCGGCAGCTGGGCGCCGCCGGGCAGCAGCGAGAGGCACTCGCGCTCGGCGGTGGAGGCCAGGTCCTCCAGGCGCTTGCGGACCACGTCCAGCCCCTCCAGCCGGTGGATGATCTCGTGCCGGGACGGCCGGTTGGCGTTGAACCGGGCGCTCAGCGCGGTCACGGCCTGCTCGGCGGACTCGATCTGCCGCTGTCGGCGGCTGAGGTCGGCGGTGGCGCGCGAGAGCAGGAACCCGAAGCCGATGTCCGGGTTGAACGGCACCGCGTCCAGGCAGCCGTCCTCCAGGTTCACCAGGTCGAGCTCGGCGAGCTGGTTCAACGCGGAGCGCACCCGCTCCTCGCTCCACCCCAGCCGCTCGGCCATGTCGCCGATCCGGAATCCCGGCTCGTCGACGAGCAGCCGGTACACCGCCTCGGCCGATGGTTCGATGCCCAGAACTTCAAGCACAGCGTTCCCCCGCCTGATCCCGCCCGATTCTTCAGGGAGGCTAAGCCAGCTCGCCGATCAGGTCTAGACCAAGTTTCCTCGGATGCCCGCCGTCCGGCCATCCCCGGGCCGGGCTCCGTTCAGTCGCGGTCCGTTCCCGCCGGGCCGGCCCGGCGCCCGCGCCGCCCGAACGGCGCCGGCTCCCCGCCGTGCCCGTCGCGGGCCGGGTCGGGGCGGCGACGAAATCCGTCCGCGGCGTCATCCGGTCGCTTTTCCCCGGCATTCGGACGGCACCCGCCGACACCGCTCGCCGGAATTCCCTCCGCGGCGTGCCCGTTGAACCGCAATCCCGCATCGGGCGCCGCCGCATCACGCCACGCCCCCCTCGTTCACGACCCTCCGCCCCCCGCGGAACGACGGAACGACCCTCAGGCCCCGGCGACCAGCATCCCGCCCATGGCCAGCATGGTCGCCGCGACCACTCCGTCCAGCACCCGCCAGGCCTTCGGCCGGGACAGCACGCCGCTCAGCAGCCGGGCGCCGAAGCCGAGGGCGGCGAACCAGCCCAGGCTGGCCAGCGCCGCGCCCGCGCCGAAGGCCCAGCGCAGGTCGCCGCGGTGGGAGGCGAGCGAGCCCAGCAGGACCACGGTGTCGAGGTAGACGTGCGGGTTCAGCCAGGTCATCGCCAGGCAGGTGAGGACCGCCCGCCGGACGGAGCCCGCCCCCGGCCCGCCCTCGGTGAGCGCGGCGGCCGGGTCCGGGCGCAGCACCCGCCGGGCCGCCAGGACGCCGTAGCAGAGCAGGAAGGCCCCGCCCGCCAGGCCCACCGCGGTCAGCGCCGTCGGCCAGGCCGTGACCACCGCGCCCACCCCGGTCACGCCGAGGGTGATCAGGACCGCGTCGGAGAGCGCGCAGATGGCGACCACGGCCAGGACGGCCTGCCGGCGGGCGCCCTGGCGCAGGACGAAGGCGTTCTGGGCCCCGATGGCCACGATGAGGGAGAGCCCGGTGCCGAAACCGGCGACCACGGCCGCGATGGTGCTGCTGTTCATGGCTCCGACCGTAGGGATCGCCCGGCCATGAGTACAGCTAAGAATTTTTACGTATCCTTAGCCCCACTTATGGACGAACTCCCCCTGGACCAGGTCCGGACCCTGCTCGCGGTGGTCGACGAAGGCACCTTCGACGCCGCGGCCACCGCCCTGCACGTGACCCCCTCCGCCGTCAGCCAGCGCGTCAAGGCCCTGGAACAGCGCACCGGGCGGGTGCTGCTGATGCGCACCAAGCCGGTACGGCTGACCGATTCCGGCGAGGTGGTGGTCCGGTTCGCCCGCCAGCTGGCCCGCCTGGAGCGGGACGCCCGCGCCGAACTGGGCCTGGCGGCCGAGCAGGGCCCGGCCCGGGTGCCGATCGCGGTCAACGCCGACTCCCTCGCCACGTGGTTCCTGCCCGCGCTCACCCGGGTGCCGCAGGACCCGCCGATCTGCTTCGAGCTGCACCGGGAGGACGAGGCCCACACCACCGCCCTGCTGCGCGAGGGCCAGGTGATGGCGGCCGTCACCTCCTCGCCCGACCCGGTGGCCGGCTGCACCGTGCGGCGGCTCGGCCTGGCCCGCTACCTGGCCGTGGCCACCCCGGAGTTCGCCGCCCGCTGGCTCACCGGCGACGTGGCCGAGGACCTGTGCGAGGCACCCACCGTGGTCTTCGACCGGCGCGACGAGCTCCAGGACGCGTTCGTCCGCTCCCTCACCCGGGGGCGGTCCGGCGCCGGCCGGATCCGCCACATGGTGCCCGCCTCGGACGGGTTCCGGGACGCGGTGGCCGCCGGTCTCGGCTGGGGCCTGGTACCCGAACCGCAGGCCGAACCGCTGCTGCGCTCCGGCCGACTGGTGGAGCTGGCACCCGGTCGGCCCATGGACGTCCCGCTGTACTGGCAGCAGTGGAAGCTGGACTCGCCCGCCCTGTCCACCGTCGCGGAGGTGGTCGCGACGGCCGCCGCGGAGGCCCTGCGGGCCGGTTGACGGCGCGGGAGGGCCTGGGCGGCGGAGCGGGCGCACGGAGTGCGGCGCCCAGCCTGTGAGCTGGACTCACAGGATCACCGCCTGTCTGGCTGGGCGTCCCGCCGGTCCGCAGGATGGCCGCATCGGACCTCTGTCAGCCGTCGCGCGGCCGCTTCCGCCTGCCGTCCGAGGGCCCGGCCGCGCCCCCGTACGAGAAGGCGGTACTTCGCCGTGAGCAGCATCTCCGACCCGCCCCGGCCCTCCGACGAGGCCGAGGACGTCCCCCAACTGCCCGCGTCGGCGCGGGCCTTCGACCGGTGGCGCTACGCCGGGGTGTTCCTCCTGCTGTTCCTGTTCGGCACCGAGACCTTCCTGGTCTCGCCCCTGCTGCCGACCATCGCGGACTCGGTCCGCACCAGCGAGGCCGCCGCCGCCTCCAGCGTCACCGCCTACGTGCTGGTGTACGCCGTCGCGGCGCCCTTCCTCGGGCTGCTGAGCGACCGTCTGGGCCGCCGCCGGACGCTGGTCGCGGGCACCCTGCTGTTCGTCCTGTCGAACGCGGCGGCGGCCCTGTCCACCGGGCTGACCCTGCTGGTGGTCTCCCGCGCGGTGGCCGGGCTGGCGGCGGCCGCGGCCGGGCCGGCCATCTGGGCGCACATCGCCGAGAGCGCGCCGGAGGCGGTGCGCGGGCGCGCACTGGGCCTCGGCATGGCCCTGTTCTCCTGCGGCCAGGTGATCGGTGTGCCGCTCGGCGGCTTCCTGGCCGGGCTGGCCGGCTGGCGCTCGGCGTTCTGGGCGCTGGCCGTCGGCACCGCCGCGGCCGTGCCGCTGCTGCTGCGCCAGGTCCGGGGCCGTACGGAGGAGCAGGCGCAACAGGCGGCCGCGCCGCGGGTGGGCGCCGTCCGGGCGATCCTGGCGGGCTGGGCCGATCCCACGCTGCGCCGCGCCCTGCTGGTCAACACCGTCTTCAACACCGCCAACCTGGGCGCCTACACCTTCCTCGGCGCGCTGCTGGTGCAGCGCTTCGACCTGTCGGTGCAGGCGCTCGGCCTGGTGGGCGTGCTGGTCGGCGCGGGCAGCGTGGCCGGCTCGCTGCTCGGCGGGCGGCTCGGCGACCGGGCCAGGACCGCCGGCCGCTCCGACCTGCCGCTGCTGCCGCTGTGGGGCGTCCTGCTGGCGGTGGGCGTCGCGGTGGCGGCCGAGGGGCCGGGCCTGGTGCTCGCCCTGGCCGGGGTGACGGTGTGGTTCGTGGCCTCGGGCGGCTTCGTGACGGACCAGCAGACGCTCGCGGGCACCATCGCCCCGGAGCTGCGCGCGACCTCCAGCGCGTGGCTGACCTCGACCATGTACGCGGGCACCGGGGTCGGCGCCTGGGCGGTGGGCACCTTCGACGACGTCGCGGACGGCATTCTGGTGATCGGCGCGGGGCTCGCGCTGCCGGCCGCGCTCGGCGCCCTGGCGGTCAGCCTGGGGCTGCGCCGGGCCGCCGGACGGAAGGCCTGAGATCCGGGCTCAGCCGACCCGGCGCTCCCCCTCCGCGTCGCCGACCGCGCGCAACGGGTGCTCGACGAGTTCGGCCATCCGCGCCCGGTCGGCGGCGCCGCTCGGGGTGAACAGCAGCACCGTCGCCGAGGGGTCGTCCACCGGGTGGAAGGAGGACAGGGCCATCCGGACGGGGCCGAGCCCGGCCGGCTCGACCGTGACGGTGCGGACGGTCAGCTCCGCCACCGAGTGGCACCCCCACCAGTGGCGGAGCTCCGGCGCGTCCTCGTCCAGGTGCCGGTAGACCTCACCGGTGCGGGCCTCGGCCAGAGCGGCGCCCGCCTGGGCCCGGAAGTGCTGGAAGACGTTCATCGCGAGCGGTTCCCAGTCCCGCAGCACCGCGCGGACCCGGCGGTCGGCGGCCATCACCCACATCAGGTTGCGCCGGTCGGCGGGCACGAACTCGGGCGAGCCCCACAGCGCCGCCCACGCCGCGTTCCAGCCGCGCAGGTCGAAGTGGCGGTCCAGCAGGACGGCCGGGCTGGTGGGCCAGGAGTCCAGGACGTGCTGGATGGCCCCGGTGATGCGGTCGGTGCCCTCCGGGCCGGCGTCCGGCGCCGGCTCGTGGAAGCCGGCCAGGCGCAGGGCGTGCCGCAGGCCGGCGTCGTCCAGCTTCAGCACCCGGGCGATCGCCTCCAGCACCTGCCGGGAGGCGGCGACCCTGCCCTGCTCGATCCAGGTGTACCAGGCGAGGCCGACGCCGGAGAGGGAGGCGACCTCCTCGCGGCGCAGCCCGGGGGTGCGGCGGCGGGTGGTGGCGGTGAGGCCGACGTCGGCAGGCTTGAGGAGTTCGCGGTGGGCGCGCAGGAAGGCGCCGAGTTCCCGTCCGGTGGGGGGAGTTGACACGGTGGGGCTCCTCGGCCAGGTCCGGTGGTGCGGGTTCGTGACGAACCCCAGCGTAAGGCGCGGCCCGCCGCCCGTCCCAGGGATGAGCGGCGGGCTACACACGCTGTTAACGAGGGGTGAGCGTCCAGAGCAGGACGGGCATGCTGCTGACGTGTCCCCGCTCGCGCTGCCGGCGCCAGGCGCTCTCGCCCACGGCGCGGAAGAACGCGGCCCGCCGCTCCTCCGGCACCAGGCGGCTGTAGTAGTCGCCGAAGGTGGCGGCGTGGAAGTGCTCGTACTGCTCGGCGCTGTCGATGGTGACGACGGCGTCGCGCTCCAGCCGCCCGGCCACCCGGAGGTGCGGGCCGATCACCGCCGCGAGGTCCTCGGCGGTCCTGGTGCGGGTCGCGATCGGCAGCACCCCGTGGCGCGCGAACACCGCGGGCACCTCCTGGTGGGGGGTGCCGAGGGCGACCAGGGCGTCGCGGACCAGCTCGTCCTCGCCGCCGAGGCCGTGCTCGTCCCGGGCGGGGTGGTAGGTGGTGAGCAGGAAGCTGCCGTCGGGGGTGAGGTGGGCGGCGGCCCAGGCGAAGACGCGCTCCTCGTCCGGGTGGAGCCAGTGCAGCACCGAGGTCTGGGTGATCACCTCAGCCCGGAACGGCAGCGGCTCGGGCGCGGTGAGGTCGGCCCGGTGCAGGGCGACGCGGTCGCCGTACGGGCGCAGCCGGTCGGCGGCCTCGGCGAGGCGGTGTTCGGAGCGTTCCAGGCCGACGGCGCGCCGCAGGGTGGGGAACCGTTCCAGCGCGGCCTGCAGCAGCTGGCCGATCCCGCTGCCCAGGTCGATCAGGGACTCGGGGGTGCCGGTGATCCGGTCGAGCACCCAGTCGCGGTCCTGGACCTGGCGCAGTCGGCTGGCGTCGGCGTACCCGGCGAGGGTGCGGGCCTGGATCTCGACGGCGGACGGGCTCACTTCTGGTCCTCCTCGGTGCCTGCGGGCCGGTCGACCAGCTGGAGCAGGCGCTCACGGGCGCCGCTCTGGTCGTACCGCTTGAAGATGTTGATCCGGTTGCGGGTCAGGTCGCCCCGGTGGACGTACTCGTAGAGGTCCTGGCGCTGGCCGAAGCCGTCGCCGGTGAGCTCCCAGGCGATCCGGAACAGCCGGGACTTGCGCTCGGCGTCGATGCCGCGCCCGCGCATGTAGCGGTCCAGGTGCGGGCGCAGCCGGGGGTGGGCGAGGTCGGCGGCGGTGGGCTGGATGAGCAGCCCGGAGGCGCCGATCCGGCGGACGATCTCGACGGCGCTGCCGGCCACCTCGGCGGACCAGACCCGGGAGGCGGCGGTGTCGCCGGGGGCGAACAGGCCGCCGTCGGTGGGGCCGCCGCGGGCCTCGGCGGCGTCCAGGAAGTACTCGGTCAGCTCGGCGTAGCCGGCGAGGCGGCCGAGGTCCTCCTGGATGTTGCGGAAGCCGTCCACCCCGATCGACTCGGCGACGAGGGTGGCGGTGGCGAGCAGGGTGCGCAGCCGCTCGCGGTAGCGGATGTGGCCGACGTAGGCGCTCCAGGCGTTGATCCGGCCGAGGCCGAGCCGGGCGAGGCCGGCGTCGCGCAGCAGGAAGACGCGGTCCCAGGGCACCAGGACGTCGTCGAAGAAGAGCATCGCGTCCTGCTCGTCGTACCGCGCGCCGAGCGGATGGGCGTGGCCCCAGGGGGCGCCGCCGAGCGGCTCGCGGGCGAGCGTGACCAGCCCGGGCGTGTTCAGCGGCAGGGCGAACCAGCTCACGAACTGCTCGCCGCGGCCCTCGGTGAAGGAGGCCGAGAGGTAGACCAGCACCTCGTGGGCGAGCGGGGCGAGGGTGGTGAGCTGCTTGGCGCCGCGCACCACGATGCCCCGGTCGTTCTCCTCGATGACGCGCAGGGCGAGGTCCGGGTCGTCGACCGGGTCGGCGGAGCGGTCGATCTGCGGGTCGCCGAGGGCGTGCGAGAGGACGAGGTCGTTGGTGGCGCAGTGGCGGTACCAGGCTTCGGCGTTGGCGCCGAAGCGCGGGTCGGCGGCGGCCAGCCGGTGCCGGAAGTCGTAGACGCCGACGGCGATGGAGGCCATGAAGGCGGGCGAGCGGCCCTGCTGTCCGAGCGCCTCGGCGTGCCAGAACTCGGCGCTGCGGCGCTGGAGCCGGAGCTCGTCGAGGGTGCGCGGGGGCTGGTAGGCGCGGGCGAGGCGCAGGCCGCTGTCCGGGTCCTGCCAGGTGAGCAGGTCGCGGTGGTCGGGGTGGTGCTGGAGGTCGAGCAGGCGGGCCAGCTCGTCCACGGCCGGGCGGAACGCGGGGTGTCCGGCGGGGTCGGTGATCCGCCGGCCGTCGAGGTAGAGCTCGCGCCCGTCGTCGAGTTCGGCCCGGTAGCGGTCGCCGGTGAGCAGGCCTCGGGCGGTGGCGGGCGCGCCGCGACCGGGGGCGGTGTCCAACAGTGTCATGCGCCAACTCCGGTGGGATTCAGGGGTGTCGGGGCCAGTACGCGGTACCGGGCGTCGTGGTAGAGCAGGGGTGCGCCGGCGCCGTGGTCCGCGGCGGCGACCAGGCCGACCAGGATGGTGTGGTCGCCGCCGGGCAGGGCGGCGTGCAGCCGGCAGTCGAACCAGGCGAGGGCGGACTCGACGAGCGGGGCGCCGGTGGCGGCGGTCCTCGTCGGCACGGCGGCGAAGGCGCCCGCGGCGGTGAAGTCACCGAGCGCGCGGCCGGCTCCGGGGGTGGCGAACCGCCGGGCGACCGGTTCCTGACGGTCCGTCAGGACGGACAGGGCGAATCGTCCGGCGGTCCGGGCGGCCGCGACCAGCGGGCTGTGCCGGCCGACCGCGACGGTGACCAGCGGCGGGTCGAGGGAGAGGGTGCTGAAGGAGGAGACCGTCTTGGCGAAGACCTCCTCGCCCGCGCGGGTGGTGACCACCGCGACCCCGCTGGTCCAGCCCCGGGAGGCGGCCCGGAAGTCCTCCTCGGTGACGTGCTCGGCGGCCGGCCGGGCGGCGGGCTGAGCGGTGGGCTCGGCGGAGGTCTCGGCGGCGGGCTGGGCGGCCCGGGTGAGGGCGCCGCTCACCGCAGCCCCACCCGGTAGGCGCGCAGCCACTCGTCGACCTGCACCAGGTGGTCGAGGCCGCCGACCGGGTTCGGCGCGGTGCGCGGGCTGGGCAGCGGACGGCCCTCGGCGAGCAGTCGGCGGACCGCTCCACGGTCCACCAGCTCGAAGACCGGCGCGTTCGGGTCGGCCAGCAGGTCCCGTGCCCGGCTCGTGAGCACCTCGGCGTAGCGGACGGCCGGGGTGGACGGGTAGCCGCTCTTGGGCCGGTCGGCGACCTGCGGCGGAAGGAGGTCCCGGACGGCGTCGCGCAGCAGCCCCTTGGCCCGCCCGTCCGGCGCCTTGAGCGCCCACGGGACGTTCCACAGGTACTCCACCAGGCGGTGGTCGCAGAACGGCACCCGTACCTCCAGCCCGACCGACATCGACACCCGGTCCACCCGGTCCAGCAGCGGGGGCAGCCAGCGGGTGAGCGCGAGGTGGAAGACCTCGCGGGTGCGCGCGTCGGCGGCCGACTCGCCGGGCAGGCGCGGCACTTCACCGAGCGAGCGCCGGTACGCGGCGGCGGTGTACTCCTCGGGGCGCACCTCGGCCCGGACGTCCGGGCGCAGCAGGTCCGCCGGGGTCGCCCTGCCGTGCAGCCACGGGAAGGTCGGGGCGGCGAGCGCGTCGGCGTCGTGGAAGTACGGGTAGCCGCCGAAGATCTCGTCCGCGGCCTCGCCGGAGAGGGCGACGGTGGAGCGCCGCCGGACCTCGCGGAAGAGCAGGTGCAGGGAGGCGTCCATCTCGCCCCAGCCGGGGCGGTCGCGGGCGCGCAGGACGGCGTCGCGGGCGTCCAGCAGGTCGTCGTCGGGCACCAGGACGGTGGTGTGCAGGGTGCCGATGTGCTCGGCTGCGGCCGCCACGTAGGGGGCGTCCAGGGTGGTCCGCCAGGCGTCGGGGGTGCGGTCGGCGCTGCCGGGGAAGTCGACGGAGAAGCTGGTGATCTTCCCCTGGCCGGCGCGTTCGCGGGCGGCGGCGGCCAGGGCGGTGACGGCGCTGGAGTCGACGCCGCCGGAGAGCAGGGTGCACAGCGGCACGTCGCTGACCAGCTGGCGCTCGACGGCGTCGGCGAGCAGCTCGCGGACGGTCGCCCGGGTGGTCGCGGCGTCGTCCCGGTGCTCGGCGGACTCCAGCCGCCAGTACCGGACTTCGCGGGTGGCGGCGCGGGTGGCGACCACCAGGTGGCCGGGCCGGACCTCGTGCAGGCCGCGGAAGATCCCGTGGCCGGCGCTCGGCGCGGCGGGCAGCGCGAACAGTTCGGCGACGCCCTCGGCGTCCAGCTCGGCGCGGAACAGCGGGTTGGCGAGGACGGCCTTCGGCTCGGAGCCGAACAGCAGGCCGCCGCGGTGGGCGTGCCAGTAGAGCGGCTTGACACCGAGGTGGTCGCGGACCAGCAGCAGTTCCTCGCGCCGGGCGTCCCACAGGGCGTAGGCGAAGATGCCGTTGAACCTGGTCGGCGCCTCCTTCCCCCACTGGAGGTGGGCGCGCAGGACCACCTCGGTGTCCGAGCGGGTCCGGAAGGCGTGCCCGAGGGCCTCCAGTTCGGTGCGCAGCTCGCGGTGGTTGTACAGCTCGCCGTTGTAGGAGAGGACGGCCGCGGCGTCCGGCCCGGGGCGGTCGGCGAGCGGCTGGGCGCCGCCGTCCGGGTCGATCACGGAGAGCCGGCGGTGGCCGAGGGCGGCGTGCCGGGAGAGCCAGACGCCGTCGGCATCCGGGCCCCGGCAGGCCAGGGTGGCGGTCATCTCCCGGACGGTCCGGGCCTGGTGGAGCAGGTCGGTGTCCCAGTCGATCCAACCGGTGATTCCGCACATGTCAGGACTCCCCGGGGTCGTCGGTGGCGGTGGGCGCGGCGGCGGTGGCGGCGGGCGTCGCGGTGGCGGCGGTCTCGGCGGTGGCGGCCGGCCCGTTCGCGGCGGTGGCCTCCCAGCGGCAGCCGTGGCCGGTCGGGCCGTGGGTCAGCCGGTGCGCCGGCCGGTAGCCCTTGGCGCGGATGTTGGCGGACAGCGCCTCGGTGCAGTACGTGCAGGGCGAGGCGAGGGTCAGCCGTACGCCCGAGCGCCGGGCCTTCTCCCGGTAGTCCCAGATCGCGCAGTGCGTGATGGTGAGCGCCGCGCGCTCCCGGCCGGGCGCCGCGTCGTCGTCGAACTCGTAGTCGGAGCCGTACAGTTCGGCCTGCCGGGCGATCCGGTGGATCGGGTCGGCGGCGCCCCGGCCGTGGTCGGGCTCGACCTCGCGGTGCACCTCGGCGTTCGACCGGGCCCAGTCCCCGAGGACCTCCTCGCCGTAGCGCAGGACGAGGAAGCGCTCCATCAGGGCCTGGTCGCGGAAGAACACCCGCTGCCACTCGACGGCCGGGGCGTCCGGCTCGGGCAGGTCGGCGAAGAGCTCGGACTGCAGCACGAACCAGTCGGTGAGGTGCGGTTCGTGCCCGCGCGACACCAGGTAGCGGGTCAGCCCGGCCTCGGCCTCGTGCAGCCGCTGCCGCCAGAGCGCGGACCGCTCGGCGTCCGCCATCGCGCGGTACGGGGACCTCGGCTGCTCCGCACCGGGGCCGCCGCCCCGGATCGACGCGGCGGCCAGCACCGCCGTGACCGGACCGGCCTCGACACCCGCCCCGTCACCGGCGCCGGTCGGACCGCCGGTCCCGTCGGACACACCCCCCATCGGGCCATCTCCCTTCGGCTGGACGATCCTTCGGACCGTCGTGTCGTCGTCGTTCCCGCCACGCTACGAAGCGGCTCGGGCGCCCCGGTAGCCCCGAACGGCGCCGGTCAGGGCGCCGATCGTCGCCGTGCGGATGCTCCGAAGGTCGCCCCGCGCCGAGCGGGTGGACGGACACGACGGAGGGCGGGCCCCGCGGACCGGCGGGACCCGCCCTCGGGCGGTGTGGGTGGGCGGAGGCGGAACTACCCGGCGAGCCCGTGCCGGTGGGCGTACAGCGCGGCGCGCAGCCGGTCGGGCTGCCCGATCTTGCGCATCGCCTGGGTGAGGTGCTTCTTCACGGTGGCCTCGGCCAGGGCGAGTTCGCGCCCGATCTCGGCGTTGCTCAGCCCCTGTCCGAGCTTGACCAGCACCTCCCGCTCGCGCTCGGTCAGCCCGGCCTGCTGCGGCGGCAGCTCGCCGAGGTGCCGCGCCGGGGCGGCCGGGTGGATCCGGGCCGACGGCGGGGCCGGCAGGAACACCGACCCCCCTGCGGCGGCGAGTTGGACCGCTCCGATGATCCGTTCCCCCGCCAGGTCGAGCGGGAAGCAGCCGCCGGCCCCGGCCAGCAGCATCCGGCTCGCCTCGGCGGTCGACTCGGCGCGGCGCAGCAGCAGGACCCGGGCGTCGGGCGCCCCGTCCGGTCCGCGCAGTGCCACCACGGCCGCGAGGTCCTCCTCCAGGCTCGCGCCGCGGCCGAGCAGGACGACGTCGGGGGCGGTGCGGCGCACGGCCGGCACCGCGCGCAGCCGGTCGCCGGTGGAGCCGACCACCGTCAGTCCGGGCGCGGTGGCCAGCACGCTGCGCAGTCCGGCGCTGGTCACCGGGTGCCGCTCGACCAGGAACACCCGGGCCGCCGCGGTGCGTTCGCGGTCCTCGTCCACGCACATCGGGTGGCCGCAGCCGCACCCGGCAGCGGCCCGGGCCGCGCCGGGCGGTGCGGGTTCGGCCAGCAGCTGGTGGCCGGCGATCAGGTCGAGCGGATTGTCGATCTCGGCGTGCAGCGGGGGCGCTCCCGTGGCGGGGGCGTCTCCCGGGCCGGTGCCGCCGCAGGCGCCGCGGCGGGCGGGGTACCGGCGGCCGCGCGGGCCGGCCGGGGCAGCGAAGGTGCTCACTGCTGCCATCGGGCACCTCCGGGAACGGAGGCAGGACGTCTGTGGTCGGGCATGGCTCTGCGGTCCCCCTTGCTGGTGGCCGGTCGGCCCCGTGAACGCGGGTGCGACGCGGTGCGCGACGCGGTCCGCTGCCGGACGTCGCGTGCGGAGCGGCACGCTGCGACAGGGATCGGCCGGCGACGCGGACGGGCGTCGGGTGTGGATCCGGGTGAGGAGAGGGCGTCGACCGCGGCGGGTGTGGAGCAGGGCGGTCAGCGCGTCGCGCGCGGTCGACAGAGCTCGTCGAAGCACCTGCGGTGCCACGAGCCGCCGATCCCGACCAAGGTGAAGTCGGTCCGCCGAATAGCCATGCGGGCACCCTAGGTCCGGTTCCTTGTGCAGGTCAAGGACGGGACCGGGCCTCGGCGGCCCGGGCAGCGGTACTGCGGGTCACTGCGGATGCTGTGAGCCGGAGTAACAGCATCAGGAGCTGACTGGCTGTCCGGGCCGTCCGTCCGCGACGCTCCTCCCAGCGGCCGCGGCCCTCGCGGCGTCGCCCCGACGCCCGGTGGCGGCCGCCGCCCCCGTGCCGGACCCGCGCTCGCCGACGCCGAGACGACGGCACCACTCGTCCCCGCCTCCCGTCCGAGGACTCCGACGCCCGAAGGAGCAGCAGCGCCATGCCCGCCCCGCCCCACCGGCCCGCCGCCGGCCCGTCCGGCGCCCCGCCCCGGAGGGCCGACGGGTGACCCGGTTCCTGCTGCGCCGGCTCCTGCTGGCCGTCCCCACGCTGCTCGGCGTCACCGCCGTCGTCTTCGCGACCGTCGCGCTCGTCCCCGGCGACCCGGTCACCGCCTTCCTCGGCCCGGGCGCGCCGCCCGAGGCCCGTCGGCAGCTCGCCGAACGGCTCGGCCTGGACCAGCCGTTGCCGGTCCGCTACGCCGACTGGCTCGGCCACGCGCTCACCGGCGACCTCGGCACCTCGGTCTCGGGCCAGCGCCCGGTCGCCGACCTCTTGCTGCCCGCGCTCGGCCAGACCCTCACCCTGACCGCGGCCGCGTTCGTCCTGGTCCTGGCCGGCGGGGTGGCGCTCGGCGCCGTCGGCGCGCTGCGCCCGCGCGGCCCCGGCGGGCGGATCTCCGGCGCGCTCTCCACCCTCGCGGTGTCCGCCCCGCAGTACTCGGTGGCGCTGCTGCTGATCGCCGTCTTCGCGGTCGGGCTGCGCTGGCTCCCGGCCGGCGGCACCCACGACGCGTTCGGCTCCGGCGGCCCGGCCGACCTCGCCCGTCACCTGGTCCTCCCGGCGGTCGCCGCCGCGCTGGTGCCGCTCGGGCTCACCGCTCGGGTGTTCCGGGCCGCGCTGGGCACCGTCCTGGCCGGTGAGCTGGCCGACTCGCTGCGCGCCCGCGGCCTGCGCCCGGCCGCCGTGCTGCGGCACTGCGCGCACAACGCCTCCCCCGCGCTGCTGACCATCGGCGGCCTGCAACTCGCCTACCTGCTGGAGGGAGTGGTCTTCGTGGAGACCCTGTTCACCTGGCCCGGCGTCGGCCGGCTGCTGTACGACGCGCTCACCGCCCGGGACCTGCCACTGGTGCAGGGCGGGGTGCTCGTGGTGGCGGTCGCGTTCGTCGGCGTCAACCTCCTGGTGGACGCGGCGCACGCGGCCGTCGACCCGCGGGTGAGGGCCTGACATGACGTCGCACCCGCCCGTCGCACGCCACCTCGGCCTGGTCGTCCCCGCCGCCCTCGCCGTCCTGCTCGTCCTGCTCGCCCTCGCCGCACCGCTGGTCGCCCCGTACGACCCGGCCGCCGGCCGGCTCGCGGACCGGCTGCTCGACCCCGGCAGCCCCGGCCACCCGCTCGGCACCGACGGACAGGGCCGCGACCTGCTGAGCCGGCTGGTCTGGGCCGGACGCGCCTCGCTCACCGGCGCCCTGGTACCGGTCACCGTCGCCACCCTCGCCGGCACGCTGCTCGGCATCGCGGCCGGCCTCGGCGGCCGGCTCACCGAACAGGCCCTGCTGCGCACGCTGGACGTGCTCTACGCCTTCCCCGGGGTGCTGCTGGCGATCGCCGTCGCCTCCCTGCTCACCCCCGGCCTGGGCGCGACCGTGCTCGCGCTGTCCGTGGTGCTCACCCCCGCGGTCGCCCGGGTCGCATTCACCGAGACCCGGCGGATCCGGTCCGCCGAGTACCTGGAGGCCGCCCGGGTCAGCGGCGCCGGCTGGGGCGCGCTGGTGCTCCGCCAGGTCGCGCCCGTGGTGGCGCCGGTGGTGCTGGTGTACGCCTCCTCGCTGGTCGGGCTGGCCGTCGTGTACGCCGCCGGGCTGTCCTTCCTCGGGCTCGGGGTCGCCCCGCCCGCCGCCGAGTGGGGCGCGATGCTGGACGAGCTGCGGCCCGCGCTGCTCACCCACCCCTGGGTGGCGGTGCTGCCGGCCCTCGTCATCCTCGCGGTCTCGGTCGTGTTCAACACCCTCGGCGAGGCGCTGCGCACCCGCATCGGCGACGCCGCCGCCCACCTGCCGCGGGCCGCCCCGCCGGCACCGCGACGAGCCCCGAAGCAGGTGACCCGGTGAAGGAGTTGCTGGAGGTCGACGCCCTGACCGTCGAGTACCCCGGAGGCGTCCGGGCCGTCGACGGGGTCTCCCTCACCCTGCGCCCCGGCGGCGCCCTGGTACTGCTCGGCGAGTCCGGCAGCGGAAAGACCACCGTCGCCCGGACGGTGCTCGGCCTGCCCGGCCGGGGCGCCGCCGTCACCGGGGGCGTCCGGCTCGGCGGAACCGACCTGCGGGCGCTCGACGAACGCGCGCTCTCAAACGTCCGCGGCCGGCGGATCGGCTACGTGCCGCAGGACCCGAGCGCCTCGCTCGACCCGCTGCGCCGGATCGGCCCGCAGCTCGCCGAGGTGCTGCGCCGGCACGGGGTCGCCGACGGCCGCCGGGCCGCCCGCGCCGCCGTGCCCGGGCTGCTCGCCACCGCGGGCGTCCCGGACCCGGAGCGGGTCGCCCGGGCGTACCCGCACGAGCTCTCCGGCGGGCTGCGCCAGCGCGCCGCGATCGCCCTCGCGGTCTGCTGCGGCCCGGAGCTGCTGATCGCCGACGAGCCGACCACCGCGCTGGACGCCCTGGTCCGCGGCCGGATCCTGGACCTGTTCGCCACCCTGCGCGCCGACTGCGGCATCGCCCTGCTGCTGGTCACCCACGACCTCGCCGTCGCCCGCCGGACCGGCGGCACGGTGGCGGTCATGCGGGCCGGCCGGGTCGTCGAACTCGGGCCCGCCGAGCGGGTGCTCGGCGAGCCCGACCACGCCTTCACCGCCGCCCTGGTGGCCGCCGACCCGGGAGCACGCCGATGAACCCGGCCCCGCCCGCCCTGCTCACCCTGGACGCCGTCGGCAAGCGCTACGGCGACCGGACCGCCGTGGACGGCGTCAGCCTCGCCGTCGCGCCCGGCGAGACCGTCGGCCTGGTCGGCGAGTCCGGCTCCGGCAAGTCCACCCTGGCCCGGCTCGCCCTCGGCCTGCTCGCCGCCGACTCCGGCACCGTCCGTTTCGCCGGCCGGGACCCGTACCGGCTGCGCGGCCGCGCCGACCGCGCGCTGCGGGGCCGCCTGCAGTACGTCCCGCAGCACCCGCGCGGCTCGCTCAACCCCGCTCTGCGGGCCGGGGAGGCGGTCGCCTTCGCGCTGCGGCTGCACGGCACACCGCGCGCCGAGCGCGCCGCCGCCGTCGCCCGGCTCTTCGACCGGGTCGGCCTGGAGCCCGCGCTCGCCGCCCGCTACCCGCGCGAGCTGTCCGGCGGGCAGCTCCAGCGGGTGGCCGTCGCCCGGGCCCTGGCCACCGGGCCTGAGCTGCTGGTCTGCGACGAACCGACCTCCGCCCTGGACCGCGGCGTGCAGGCCCGGCTGCTCGACCTGCTCACCGAGCTGCGCGAACGCACCGGCCTGGCCTACCTGTTCATCTCCCACGACCTCGCCGTCGTACGCCGGCTCGCCCACCGGGTGCTGGTGCTGCGGCACGGCCGGGTGGTCGAGGAGGGCCCCGCCGACCGCCTCTGGGACTCCCCCGCGCACCCGTACACCCGCGCCCTGCTGGAAGCCGCCACCGGCACCGCCCGACCCACGACCTGACGCCCCCCGAACGCCGAACCACGAACCACGAACCACGAACCACCGAACCGACGAGGACCCGCCATGACGCGCACCGCCCGTACCCGCTCCAGAGCCGTCGCCCTGCCGGCCGCCGTCGCCCTGCTCACCGCGGCCGCCGGCTGCGCCGGAACCGACGGCGCCGGCACCGGGGCGGGCGGCGGCGACGGCCGCGGCGGGACGCTGGTCATCGGCGCCACCGGCAAGCTGCCCAACCCCGACACCGTGATCGGCGGCGCGGGCTTCGAGGGCAAGCGCCTGGTCTCCTTCCAGCTCTACGAGGGCCTCACCCGCTACGAGCTGCTCCAGGGCACCGACAGGCCGCCGGTCGTCACCGGCGCCCTGGCCACCGACTGGCAGGTCGCCGCCGACCACAGGACCTGGACGTTCACCCTCCGCAAGGGCGTCACCTTCCAGGACGGCACCCCCTTCGACGCCGACGCCGTGGTCTTCAACCTGGCGCGCTACCTCGACAAGGGCAGCCCCGAGTACACCGACGCCCTCGGAGCCGCCGCCGCGGAGTACGCGGGCGACATCGCCTCCTACCGCAAGACCGACGCCGACCACGTCGAACTCGTCACCAAGCAGCCCAACGGCCACTTCCCGGAGGACCTCGCGCACGTCCTGATCGCCAGCCCCACCGCCGTCCGCCGGACCGGCTCGGCGAACTTCGCCCAACACCCCGTCGGCACCGGCCCGTTCAGCTTCGTCTCGCAGACCGAGGGCCAGCAGATCGAGCTCGCCGCCAACAAGGGCTACTGGCGCGGCGCCCCCAGGCTGGACCGGCTCGTGGTCAAGGCGCTGCCGGACGCCGCCGCCCGCACCGCGGCCCTGCGCTCCGGCGGCGCGAACTGGATCGAGTACCCGAACCCCGACGACCTCGACAGCCTCCGGGCCGACGGCGTCACGGTCGCCACCAACAGCTACGACCACCTCTGGTACTGGATCCTGGACACCTCCAAGGCCCCCTGGAACAACCCGCTGGTGCGCCGGGCCGCCAACTACGCCATCGACCGCGGGGCGATCGCCGACACCCTGCTGCACGGCACCGCCGACCCGGCCTACCAGGCCGCGCCGCGCGCCACCGCCGCCTACGACCCCGCCGGGGACGCCTACTCCTACGACCCGGCCAGAGCACGGCAGTTGCTCGCCGAGGCCGGCGTCCCGAACGGCTTCGCCACCTCCGTCACCGTGCCCACCGGCGGCAGCGGCAACCTGCTCCCGGTACCGATCGCCGAGGCGATCCAGCGCGACCTCGCCGCCGTCGGCATCAGGGCCGAACTGCGCACCACCGACTGGACCACCCTGATCGGCGCCGAGGCCAAGGGCCAGGTGGCGCTCGGCTCCGACGCCGTCGCCCAGTCCACCACGCTGTTCCAGTCCGAGGCGCTGCTGCCGCTGTTCGTCGGCTCCGGGAGCCCGTTCTGGACCGGCCACTACGCGAACCCGCAGGTCGACGAACTGCTCGCCGCCTCGGCCGCCGACACCGACCAGAGTGCCCGGCAGGCCGGCTACCGCAAGGCACTCGCCCTCGTCACCCAGGACGCGCCCTGGCTCTTCGTCGTCAACGACCGCAATCCGCGGGCGCTTTCGCCGAAGGTCCACGGGCTGGTGCAGCCGCGGTCCTGGTTCATCGACCTCACCACGGTGTGGGTCCGCTGAAGCCCGCTCCCCCTCTCCCGAGCCCCACAGAACGGACACCCGCCCGATGACCACCCCGCACCCGCCGCACCACCACCCCGAGGCCGAACCGCCCAAGTGGGGCATCACCCTGCCGCTGCCGGGCCTGACCATCGACCGGCACCGCTTCCTGGTCGAGCGGCTGCCCGAGCTCGGCTACACCGACGTGTGGAGCGCCGAGGGCGGCGGCACCGACGCCTTCACCCCGCTGGCCGCCACCGCCGCGTGGTCCCCGTCGCTGCGGATCGCCACCGGCATCGTCCCGGTGCACACCCGCGGCCCGGCCGTGCTCGCCCAGACCGCCGCGACGCTCGCCCAACTCGCCCCCGGCCGCGTCCTGCTGGGCATCGGCGCCTCCGTCCCCGCCCACGTCACCGACATCAACGGCATCCCCTTCGACGAGCCCTTCAAGCGCACCCGGGACGTCCTGCGCTTCGTCACCCGGGCGCTGCGCGGCGAGTACGTCACCGGCGGCTTCGACACCTTCGACATCACCGGCTACCGGCTGCCGCACCCGCCGGCCGAACCGGTCAAGGTGATCCTCGGCGCACTGCGGCCCAACATGCTCCGGCTCGGCTTCACCGAGGGGGACGGCGCCATCACCAACCTGCTGTTCCCGCACGACGTGCCGAAGATCCTGGAGACCGTCGGTCCGCAGCCGCCCGGCAAGGAGCTGGTGGTCAAGGTCTTCGTCTGCCCCACCGAGGACACCGACTACGCCCACCGCGCCACCCGGCCCTTCCTGGCCTGGATCCTCAACCGCGAGCCCTACCGGAAGTTCCACGAGTGGCTGGGCCACGGCGAGCTGCTCGCCGAGACGCACCGCCGCTGGGCCGAGGGGGACCCGGAGGGCGCCCAGAAGGCCCTGCCCGACGAGGTCGTCGACGGACTCTTCGTCAGCGGCTCCCCCGAGGAGTGCCGCGAGCGCATCCTCGCCTACCACCGGCCGGGCGTCACCACCATCCAGCTGTACGTGTCGCTGCCGCCCGAGGTGTTCGTCAGCCGGGCCAAGCTGCTCGACACCCTCGCCCGGCTCGGCCCGGCCGCCCGCTGACCCGCCCCGTCCCTTCCCATCCGAGGAGAGCCCGTGCCCCTGGAGATCCGCGGCGGGGTCCGCGCCGCCCCCGTCCCCGGCGACACCCCGCAGGAGCGCCAGGCCCTGCGCTGGGCCCCCGACGGCCGCGACCGCACCGCCGACCCCGCGTACGTCGCCCGCACCGCGCGCGAGAACGAGGAGGACGGGCTGGACAGCGCCCTCGTGGTGCAGTCCAGTTCGTGGCCCGACCCCTGGCTGGTGGCCTCCTGGGCGCTGGCCGCCACCACCCGGCTGCGCGTCGCCGTCGCCCACCGGATCGGCACCACCGCGCCCACCGTCGCCGCCCGCTCCCTGGCGACCCTGGACCGCCTCTCCGGCGGGCGGGCGGCGGCGCACGTCATCATCGGCTCCAGCGACCTCGACACCGCCCGCGACGGCGACCGCCTCGACAAGGCGGAGCGCTACCGCCGGGCGGAGGAGTACCTCGACCTGTTCACCCGCTACCTGCGCGCCGACCAGGACATCGACCACGAGGGCGAGTTCTACACCGTGACCGCCGCCCGCCCCGGCCTGCACCCGAGACCGGGCGGCGAGCTGCTCTCCTTCGGCGGCTCGTCCCCGCAGGGCCTCGACCTCGCCGCCCGCTACGCCGAGGTCTACGCCGTCAGCCCGCTGCCGCTGCCCGACACCCGCCGCCGGATCGCCCAGGCCCGCGCCGCGGCCGCCGCCCACGGCCGGTCCCTGCGGATCTGGCGGCACCTCACCGTCGTCCTCGCCGACACCGACGAGCAGGCCCGCGACCGCGTCCGCCGGCTGCGCCGCGACGCCCTGCGCCTCACCTCCGGAGCCGGCGCCGGCCGCTGGCGGGAGGCCGTCCAGCTCGACCGCGACCGCGAACGCGGCCGCTCCGACCCCGCGCACGGCGACGAGCAGGTCGCCGCGTACGTCCGCCGCTCCCTCACCGCCGCCTACACCGGCTCCCCCGCCACCGTCGCCACCCGCATCGGACTGCTCCGCTCCGCGGGCGTGGACATCGTCCAACTCGACCTCCCCGTCGAGACCGACCACGACCGCGACCTGCGCCGCACCCTCGTCCGCCGGCTCCGCACCGGCCACGGCACCCCGGCCGAACGCCGCCTCTGGTGACCCCGGCGAGCCCGGCGGCCCCGTGCGTCCCGGTCCCCGGGCCGTCCGGTCATTCAGGTGGCGGTCAGCGTGCCGGGGTGAAGTCCGGCAGTCGCCGCACGCTGTCGGCGACGGCGGCGAAGCCGTACTCCAGCATCCGCCGCTCGTACCGCCCGACGGCGTCCGGGAGTTCGGCCCGCCCGCGCTGGACGGCGGTGAGCGTACGGGCCAGCAGGGCGGCGTCGCGCAGGGCCGAGTTGGCCCCCTGGCCGCCGCTCGGCGGCATGGTGTGGATCGCGTCCCCGAGCAGGGTGACCCGCCGGCTGCCGGCCCAGTGCGACACCGGTTCGGCGTAACGGGCGCTCAGCGGCGCGCTGTTGACGACGTCGGCCCGGTGGACGAGGTCGACGAGGTCCGGGTGCCAGCCGTCGAGCAGGTCGAGCAGGTCCGCCCTGACCGCCTCCCAGTTCCGCGGCCCGGCGGGGAGCGGCTCGGCCGGCATCACCACCCAGCGCAGGTAGCTCCCGGTGTCAGGCAGCCGGACGTCGGGGGCCAGCTCGGCGGCCGCCAACCGGGGCGGGCGGCGGAACTCCATCCGGCCGAGCAGCATGCTCACCCGGGTGCCGCGGGCACCGGCGCCCTGGACGACGGTGCCGAAGCCGGGGACGAGGGCGGCGAACCGCTCGGTGAGCGGGGTGCGCCCGAGGACGGCGCTGCCGGGGAGGGTCACCACCCGGGCCCCGGGCAGCAGTTGGCGGCGCACCGCCGAGCCCACGCCGTCCGCGCCGACGAGCAGGTCGCCGACCGCGCCGCCGCCGTCGCCGAGGTGCGCCTCGACCGTGCCGTCCGCCCGCTCGGTGTAGCCGGTCACGGGCCTGCCGAACTCGACCCGGTCGCCGAGCCCGGCCAGCAGCAGTTGACGCAGCACGTGGCGGTCGACGGCCGTGCCCTCGTCCGCGACACCGAGCCGACGGACCTCCCGCAGCCGCTGGTCCACCACCAGCCGCTCGCCCGCCATCGGACCGGAGACGGCCGCCAGCAGGGCGTGCAGCCGCTCCGGCAGGCAGGCGTGCAGAGCGGCCAGGCCGTGAGCGTTCAGCGCGATCCGGAAGCCCTGGTAGCGGCTGTCCGGGCCGTCCTCCCGCTCGTGGACCCGGACGTCCACGCCCGCCCGCAGCAGCCCGTGCGCGAGGCAGAGCCCGCCGAGTCCGGCTCCGGCCACCAGTACCTTCATGTCCGCTCCCCTGTCCGTCCCGCCGTGCGGGCTCTCCGTGGGTCGAGCCTGTCGCACGGGGCCGGCCCGGTGTCAGTGAGTTCTGTGGCCGGAAGGTCATGACGGATGTCATGGGGACGGCCTGACCAGGCGGAGCGCGGCCCGTAGCATGGCCACCTTCGACGGACAGCGGTACGACGAGGGGAACAGGACGTGCGCGGGGGCGAGTTGGTGGGCGGTCTGGGGCGGCTGGTCGGAGCGGCGGCCGGGGCGGCCGCGGGGGCGGCGGCCGGGTTGGGCGAGGCGGGTCGGCAGGCCGTCCAGCGGGGCGGACGGGGAGCGGCGGCGGGCGGCCGGTGGGCGCACACGGCGCTCACCTCCGTCGCCCCGCCGCTGGTGCCCGCCACGGCGCCGTGGAAGCTGTCGGTGGGCACCCTGATCGGCCGCCACCCCCTGACCCCGGCCGTGGTGCACAAGCTGCTCGGGCTCCTGGACGGCCTCGGCGCCGTCCACCTGGGGCCGTCCCAGGTCGGCTTCGACGGCGAGGAGGTCGACTGGGAGAAGGTCGTCGAGATCCGCACCAGCAACGCCTTCGAGGTGCTGACCACCACCGCGCTGGAGCAGGAGGTGGACCGGATCCGCGAGTTCCTCCCGCCGGTGCCCGGCCGCAAGTGGGTCGTCACCCGGGCCGGCGAGGCACTGACCACCGTCGTCCTCGCCGCCCTCGAACGCGCCTCGGACGACCAGCGCCTGGACGAACTGACCGTCCCGGCCCGCATCGTCCACCGCGGCCTGCTCGGCCGGGAGAAGACCCTGGACGCGGGCGCGTTCGCCGCCGCGGCGCTCGTCGTGGCCGACCGGGCCGGCGAGAGCCTGATCGCCACCGCCCGCAGCCGGGGCATCCCGGTGCTGCCCGTCGACGAACCCGCCGAGCCGACCGGCACCTCCCGGGTCGCCCTCCTACGGGAACGCACCGACTCCGTCGCCCGGCTGCTGAGCCGCATCGAGCAGAGCGACCCGCAGACCCCGCAGACCCCGCAGGCCGCCGGAGCGGCCCCGCAACCGCCTCTGTCGCTCGACAAGGGCCCGCACGACACCGGCGCGGGTGACGACGGCCGGCCGCCACAGGCCGGTTGAGCCCCCATCGGCCCGTCCCGGACCGACCCTCGGGAACCACCTAGGCGTGCGGCCCGGCGACGTCGTCCTCGCGGACGGCGACGGCGTCGTCGTCGTGCCCGGAGCGGCTCGACCACCAGACCGAGCCGAAGAGGAGTGCGCCGGGGAGGATGCCCGCGACGGTGGAGACGGCGGGGGCGGGGGCGCCGAGGAAGGCGAGGGCCATGCCGAGTGCACCGCAGGCCGCCATCGAGCCGCCGAGGACGCGGAGCGGGGGCCGGCTCCACGCGGTCGCGAGGCCGAAGAAGTGGACGCCGACGACGAAGGCGATCCAGCCGGCGGTGGCGGCGGGCGTGTGGAGGACCTTGTTGATGACGGCGAGGCCGACGGCTATGCCGACGACCTCGGCTGCGGCGACGAACCAGTAGGACCGGCCGAAGCGCAGCGGGGAGGCGGTGGTGGTCTCGGGGACGGGCCGGCGGTTGAAGACCCCGAGGAGTAGGAGCGCGACGACGGCGAGGACCCGGAGGGGGATGCCGACGGCGTTCGGAAGGGCACCGGCATTGGCCTGGACGAAGAATAGCCCGAAGCTCGACCCGATGAGCCTGGTGGCTCGTACTCTGTTCATGATCGCGAAGATAGCGCGACGGTCGTCCTCACCCGAACGCACCCTCCACCCGCCTGCCGGGCCGGTTGGTCCGCGTGCCGGGACGTGGGCGCGGGGCGGCCCGTACCGGTGGCGGCGGTCGCCGCGCGGGCTTCGTCAGAAGTGCAGGACGCCGATGTCGCGGACGGTCTGGGCGAGGGCCCGGACGAGGTCGTTCTCTCCGTCCCTGCGCCACACCAGGGCGTAGGGAATCGTCCCCATGTCGGGGACGGGGACGAAGCGGACGTGGGACATGGACCAGTAGCGGGTGACGTGGGAGGGAAAGGGGTGGACGATCTCGCCGGTGCTGACGAGGTGGATCAGTTCGTCGGCGTTGGCGACCTGTTCGATGCGTTCGATCGGCTTTCCCCGGGCCGTGTGGAACGACAGGTAGGCGTCCTCCCAGTAGTCGGGCATGTCGGGCGGCATGGCATGGGCGTAGTCGGCCAGGGCCTCGAACGGGACGGAGTGCCGTTCGGCGAGTTCGTGGCCCGCGGCGACGGCCAGGACGCGGGGGTCGCGGAAGAGGACGGGGCCGACGGTGAGGTCGGGCTCGTCGACCGGCAGCCAGGTGAGGAAGACGTCCATGTCGCCCTCGCGCAGCCTGGCGAACGGGTCGAGGTAGGGCGCCCGGCGCAGCTGCAGTTCCCACTGGGGATGACGGGAGCGGAAGGTCTCCCAGTAGGGGTACATGTCGGGCACGTTGAACGGCATCATGCCGACGCGCAGGCGTGCGGTCTTGCCGCGGGTCGCCATCCGGGCGCGTTCGAGGCTGTCGCGCAGGTTCGCGTAGACCGGCCGCAGGTCGCTGCGGAGCTGCTCGCCGAGCGGGGTCAGGCGGATCTGGCGGCGGTTGGAACGGTCGAACAACAAGCCGCCCAACTGCCGCTCCTGGCGTCCGATCACCTGGCTGACGCGGGCCTGCGTGAGGTGCAGCCGGGCGGCCGCCCTGCCGAAGTGCAGTTCCTCGGCCAACGTCAGAAAGATCTCGATGTCGCGTATTTCCACCCGTGCCGACCCCCGTCATAAGCCTCGGTTATCGAATCCTACTGATCTTCGACGTTGATGGGCGCGGTGGGGGGCTGGAAGATCGACGACGGCCGGACCCGCCGCGCGTGGCCCGTGGGCGCTGCGGCACCCGTACCGGCAGCCCGCGCACCAGGCGCGCACGCACCCGGGCCACGGCAGACCGATCGTTCCACTTCCGAGGAGTTGCGGCATTGACGTTCCGTACCACGGCCGAGGTGATCCACTGCTTCAACCGCGCCTTCATCGAGCATGACGCCTCCCTGCTCGCCGACCTGATCGCCGACGACTGCGTCATGGAGGCGAGGGAGCCGGCTCCTGACGGAGCCCGCTACGAGGGCCGCGCCGAGTGCCTGGAGTTCTGCCGGGCACTCGCCGATGACCGCACGATCCAGTTCGAGCCGGAGGCCGTCGTCGTCACCGGTGAACGGGCAACGGTCCGCTGGCGGTGCCACTTCCACGACGGACCCGTCGACTCGGTCCGCGGCGTGAGCCTCACGCTCGTACGGGACGGCCTGATCGTCGAGTCCCTCGGCTACAGCAAGACCACGGGCGACGCCTCGCCCGCCCTCCGGGCGAACGACGGGAGTTAGAAGACGGACCCTGGTACGCAGCAGCGGCCCGGCGGTGCGGACGCGCGACGGTTGAACCGATGACATCGTCAGCCACGCTGACCGAAGGAGGGGACAGCATCAGATGACCGACGTGGTCCGGGCAGGCAGCGCCGATCGGAGGCCCGCCGGTCTCAGCGGCCGGCAGCACGAACAGGAAGAGCTCGCCGGGCTGTTGAGTGCAGCCCGGGAGAGCCGGGGCGGGGCCGTGGTGCTCCTCGGTGAGTCGGGGTCGGGCAAGACGGCGCTGCTCGACCGGTGCGCCTGCGCGGCGGCGGCAGCCGGAGCCCGGCTGTTGCGGTGTACGGGTGTCCAGTCGGAGGCCTCGCTGCCGTACGCCGGTCTTCAGGTGCTCCTCCAGGGCACCCTGGGCCTGGCCAGGCGCCTGCCGGAGCGGCAGTTGACGGCGCTGCGCGGGGCGATCACACCGGACGACGTGCCCGCCGGGGACCGCTTCCTGGTCGGGGCCGCGACGCTGGGCCTGCTCGACGAACTCGCCGAGGAACGTCCGGTCGTGGTCCTGGTGGACGACGCGCACTGGCTGGACCTGGAGACCGTGGACGCCCTGCTGTTCGCCGCCCGCCGGCTCGGCAGGGGGCGGGTGGCCATGGTGGTCGCAGCGCACGACGATCCGGCGGCCTTCGACGGCGCGCCGGGGCTGCCGGTGCTGCACCTGGGGCCGTTGACCGACGAGGAGGGGGCGGCGCTGCTCGCGGACCGGGCGCCCGAGCTGCATGCCGCCGTGAGCAGCCGCATTCTCGGGCTCGCGCAGGGCAATCCGCTGGCCATGGTGGAACTCGTGGGGGCCCTGACGGCGGCCCAGCGGGACGGGAGCGAACCGCTGGACGCACGGGAGATCGCCGTGCTGCCGGCCTCGTGGCGGGTGCGGCGGATCTTCGACGAGCGGATTCGAGCACTGCCCGCGCCGACCCGTCTCCTGCTGACGATCGCCGCAGCCGACGACACCGGCGACGTGGCGCTGCTGGTGGCGGCAGGGCAACGGGTGGGCGCGGCCGCCGGGGACCTCGGGCCGGCGGAGGCGGCGGACCTGGTGAGAGTGTCCGGACGCCGACTGGTGTTCCGGCATCCGCTGGCGCGCGCCGCCGCGTACCAAGGTGCGGTGCTGGCCGAACGGACGGCCGCGCACCGGGCGCTCGCCGAAGCGGCCCCGGCCGCCGACGACATGGGCCGCCGGGCCTGGCACCTGGCCGCGGCGACCGTCGGCTACGACGACGAGGTCGCCGCCGAACTGGAGCGCAGCGCCGAGCTGTTCCGCTCACGGGGCGGCCGGGCGGCGGTCGCCGCCGCCTATCGGCGGGCCGCACGGCTGTCAGGGGACCAGGAGGCCCGGTCGCTGCGGCTGACCGCCGCGGCCGCCGCCGCGGCCGAGGCGGGACAGGTGGAACTCGCGGGGATGCTCGCCGACGAGGCGGGGCCGGTGAGCAGTCCACCGGCGGTCGCCCGGCTCGCCAGCGTCCGGGCAGCGCTCGAACACGAGCAGGGCCGTGCGGAGTCGGCGCGGCTGCTGCTCGTCGAGGCGGCTTCCGAGGTGACGGCGGACCGTCCCGCCATGGGGGCGTCGCTGCTGTTCGAGTCCACCGCGATGGCCTGGGAGGCGCCGGACCCGGTCGCGGCGGCCCGGGCCACCCGCGCGCGGGTGGCCGGTCTCGACTTCGGTGGGCATCCCGTGCACCGGGGCGCGGTCGGGGTGCTCGACATGCTGGCGGGTGATCTGGTGGACGGGGCGACGGCGGTACGGGAGTTCGCCCGGTACGTCGCGCGGACCCGGCACCAGCGCAGCCTGACCGAGCAGGTGCGGCTGCACGGCTGGGACATGCTGCTCGGCGAGTACCGCACGGTGCACGACGAGGCCGTGGCCCTGGAGCGGGAGTGCCGGGTGGAGGGTGCCGTCGGGGTACTGCCGCGGGTGCTGCTGCGGCTGGCGCGGCTGCGGCTGTTCCTGGGACGGCACCGGGACGCCCGCACGACGGCGGTCGAGGGTCTGGAGATCGCCTGCGACACCGGTCAGCGCCATCTCGCCACGATGCTCAGCGGCGTCCTGGCGGTGCTGGCCGCGCTCGACGGGACGGAGCCGGGCACCGCGGAGGGGCCGGCGGGAACCGACGGCCCGGTGGGCGGGGACCTGCTCGGCCGCGGCTCCGCCGGACGGCCGGGACAGGGCCTGTGCCCCGAGGTCGTACCGTCCCCGTTCTGGCTGACCAGGGCACACGGCCTGCTCGACCTCGGACTCGGACGCTACGACCGGGCGCTGCAGCATTTCGCCGCCCTGACGGGGGGCCCGCACCGGCACCTCATGGTTTCCGTGCACAGCCTGCCCGACCAGGTGGAGGCCGCCGTGCGCGCGGAGCGGCCCACCGAGGCCGGGCCGGCCGCCGAGGGTTTCGCGCGCTGGACCGGGGCCACCGGAACCGCGTGGGCGAGGGCGGTGGAACTGCGCTGCCGCGCCCTGCTCACCGCCGACGCCGCAGCCGCGGAGGAGTTCTACCAGCGGGCGCTCGCCGCCCACGACGGGGACGGCCGCCCGTTCGAGGAGGCGCGCACCCGGTTGCTGTACGGGGAATGGCTGCGCCGGGCGAAGCGTCGGGCTGACGCCCGGGAGGCGCTGACCGTGGCGTTGGAGTCGTTCGAGCGGATGTCGGCCGCCGCGTGGGCGAACCGGGCCCGCACGGAGTTGCGGGCCGCCGGTGTCGCCCCGGCCGCGTCAGCGGCGGGCACGGCTCCCGTGGACCGGCTGACCGCTCAGGAGCTGCGGGTGGTCCGGCTCGCGGCAACCGGCCTGAGCAACCGGGACATCGGCGCGCGCCTGTTCCTGAGCCCGCGCACGGTCGGCTACCACCTGTCCAACGCCTACCCGAAGCTCGGCGTGACATCGCGGGCCGCCCTGGGAGCGCTCGACCTGGGCTGACCTCCGCCCGGTCCCGCCACCCCGTCACCTCCTCGCCCGTCGGCCCGGTCGACCCGGTCGGCCAGGTCGACCGTCGGTCCCCTTGCGGGTGAACGCCGGTACGCGCCCCGGTCATTCGACGGATCCGCGGGTGCGAGCGCGGTTCCTACGGTTGTCGTGTTCGACGAACGTCTGCTGGGAGGGTTCATGAAGGTTCTGGTACTCGGTGCCACCGGCTACATCGGCTCCGCGGTGGTGTCCCGTCTGACGCTGGACGGCCACGACGTGGTGCCCCTGGTCAAGGACGCGGCCGCGCTGCATCCGGACGTGCCGGTACGGGTCGGCGACCTGACCGACCCGGCGTCACTGCGCGCGGCGGTGACGGACGACGTGGACGCGGTGGTGAACCTCGCCACCCCGACCGGCGACGAGTCGGTGGACACCGCCGCCCTCGAGGCGCTGCTCGCACCGCTGCGCGGCACGAACCGGGCGTTCGTCTACACCAGTGGCGTCTGGGTGCTCGGCGCCACCGGGGACACCCCCCTGACCGAGGACGCGCCGACCAACGCCATCGCCATCGTCGGCTACCGCCCGCGGATCGAGCAGCGCGTGCTGGCCGCCGCCGGGGACGACGTGCGCGCCGTCGTCCTGCGGCCCGGCATCGTGTACGGCCACGGCGGCGGTATCCCCGGCATGATGACCGGCTGGGCACGCGAGCACGGCACCGGCCGGTACGTCGGCTCGGCCGCGACCCGCTGGCCCATGGTGCACGTGGACGACCTCGCCGAACTCTTCGGGCTGGCGGTGACCAAGGCGGACGCGGGCAGCGTGCTGCACGGCGTGGCGCACGAAGCGGTGCCGGTCGCCGCACTCGCCGCGGCCGCCGACATCGCCGCGGGCGGCACCGGCCGGGCCGAGCCCTGGCCGGTGGAGCAGGCCGCCGAGGCCGTGGGCGGCCCGTTCGCCGAGGCCCTCGGCCTGAACCAGGTGGTGTCGGGACGGCGCGCCGTCGAGGAACTGGGCTGGCTGCCGAGCCGCCCGTACGTCCTCGACGAACTCGCCGGAGGCGACCGTGGCTGACACCGCCGCCCCGACACGTCCGATCTGCCGCACCTGCGGCACCCAGTACGCCGCCGCGCGTCCGGACTGTCCGGTCTGTCTGGACGAACGCCAGTACGTGGGCCGGGACGGCCAGCAGTGGACGACACTGGCGGGCCTGCGGGAGGAAGGCCACACCGGCCGCTTCGAGGAGCAGGGGCCCGGTGTGCTCGGCGTGGGGGTCACCCCGGAGTTCGCCATCGGCCAGCGGGCCCTGCTGCTGCGCACCGCCGCCGGGAACGTGCTGTGGGACTGCGTGCCGTACCTCGACGACGCGATGGTGCGCGCCGTCGAGGAGCTCGGCGGCATCGACCACATCGCGATCAGCCACCCGCACTTCTACTCCGCGATGGTGGAGTGGGCACACGCCTTCGACGCACCGGTCCATCTGCACGACGCCGACCGGCAGTGGGTGGGCCGACCGGACCCGGCCGTGCGGTTCTGGAGCGGGCGCACGCTCCAGCTCACCGACGAGGTGACCCTGATCAACCCGGGCGTGCACTTCCCGGGCAGCGCGGTGCTGCACTGGAGCGCCGGCGACGGGGCGCTGTTCACCGGCGACGTCGTCAACGTCTGCCCGGACAGCCGGTGGGTGACCCTCATGTACAGCTACGCCAACCACATCCCGGAGCGCCCGCAGGCGGTCCGCGCGGCAGCGGACCTGCTCGCCGGCTACCGTTTCGAGCGGATCTACGGCGCCTGGTGGGACCGGGCCGTCACCTGCCACGGCAACGAAGTCCTGAGCCGGTCCGTCGAGCGCTACCTCCGCTTCGAGGAGGGCACCGTTCCGCGCGACTGACACACCCCACCGCACAGCTGCCCCGTCACCGCGACGCAGGACCACGCGGGGAGTCCTGCGAACCGGCCGGCCTCCGGCGGGTGGTGGCGGGGCAGCGGGTCGGACGGTCCGCACGACCCCGACCGACCCCGGCAGCCGCGGGAACACCCCCAGGTGCCTTCGTGCTCATCCGGTACGAGGCGCCCGTCGCCGAGTTCCTCGGCCGGCAGCGGGTTCCGGCCCTGGTCGGTGGCAGCGTCCAGCAGGGCCTTCGGGTCGTGATGCCCACCGCATGGTGGATGTCTCACCAGGATCACCTGACGCATCGAGAACTCGACGAGCACCTGTCCCACCCGTGGCCGCGACTACCGTCGCTGCGGCTGCCGTGACGAGAGCCGACGACGGTTGGGCGCCTCCTGGAGCGATCGTGGACGCCTCGCTCCGGCCTGGTGGGCAGCTGGCCGCCGCTCAGTCGGCGGGGGTCAGGAAGGTGAGGACGGAGGCGTCCTCCTCGATCATCGGCACCAGCCGGGCGTTGAACGGCCCTCCGTGCGGGGCGGCGAGGTGCGCGGCGAAGGCGGCCTCGTCCCGGTACTCCTCGAAGATCCAGTAGGCGCGGGGGTCGGACGCCCTGTGGTAGACGTCGAAGGCGAGGTTGCCGGGTTCGGCCCGGACCAGCAGGGCGAAGTCCGAGACCAGGGCGGCGACCTGCTCCTCGCAGCCGGGCTTGGCGGTGAACTCGGCCAGCAGGGTCTTCTTCATCGCTGTCGCTTTCCGTACACAGGGGCGGGGGCGTCGTCACCGGGAGGCGGTGACGGGGACGGACTCCATCTGGTGCGCCCAGGGCGGGTTCGGGCCGGCGACCGAGCAGGTCAGCGCGGCGACGCGGGCCGCGTACCGGCAGGCGTCGGCCACCTCGTCGGCGGTCAGCTGCTCCAGCCGTCCGCCCAGGCGGTCGGCCAGGGAGAGCCGGTGGAGCAGGCCTGCGGTGAACGAGTCGCCGGCGCCGATGGTGTCCACGACCTCGGTCCGCGGGGCGGGGACGAGGACCCGGACGCCGTCGAGCGAGGCCAGCGCGCCGCGACCGCCGAGGGTGATCACGACCAGCCGGACCCCGGCGAGGTGCCAGGCGTCGCAGGCGCGCTCGGGCGTGACGCCGGGCATCAGCAGTTCCAGGTCGTCGGAGCTCAGGCGCAGGATGTCGGCGAGCACGCACCAGCGGGACAGCCGTTGCCGGTAGACGGCCGGATCGACCAGCAGGGGGCGGACGTTGGGGTCGATCGAGACGGTCGCGCCGCCGCGGGCGTGCTGCAGCATCTCCTCGATGCGCTCGTCGCCGGGGGCGCGGACCAGGGCGAGGGAGCCGGTGTGCAGGCAGGCCGCGTCCTCGGGGCGGGCGGCGGCGAGTTCGGCGTCGGTCCACTGCCAGTCGGCGGTGGCTTCGGCGTGGAAGGAGTACTGGGCCTGGCCGTGCGGGTCGAAGGTGGCGATGGCCAGGGTGCTGGGCTCGGGGGCGGCGACCGCGCCGGAGAGGTCGACGCCGGAGGCGGCGAGGTGGGCGCGGAAGAGCGCGCCGAAGGCGTCGGTGGAGATCCGGCCGAGGAAGCGGGCGGGGGTGCCGAGCCGGGCCAGCGCCACGGCGGTGTTGGCCGGTCCGCCGCCCGGCAGGACGCGCAGGGCGAGCTCTCCGGGGCGGGGCTGGAGGGCGTCGGCGAAGGCGTCTGCGACGCACTCACCGAGGACGGCGATCGGGCGCTGGGCCATCGTTGCGCCTTTCGGATGCTAGGAGGAACAGGGGCGAACCGGACGCCCTGGGGGCCGGAGACCGGCCGGGCGGGTCTTCGCCGGCGGCGCGGATGATTACGGCCGCGTTACCCAGTCGTTACGCGGAAGGGGCTTGTGGCCCGGCTTTCGCAGACTTCATCATCACTCCCAAGCCGATGTCAACGATGACATAAGTCAACGATGACATCCTCGATGCTGCTGACTCCCCGCCCTGTCCCCCCGGCCGCACCCCCAGGAGTTGCAATGACTGAGTCAAGCCGACTGCGTGACCGGCTGGGCGGGGGTGAACTCTCGTCCGTCACGCAGGAGGGCCCACAGGACGTTGACCCGGCGTCGCGCCAGGGCGATCAGCGCCTGGACGTGGCCGCAGCCCTCGGCGCGCTTCTTGAGGAGGAAGTCCCGATTGGGGCCGTCCTTGATGATGCCGGTCTGGGCGGGAATGTAGAACACCCTTCGCGGGCGGCGGCTGTAGCGCTTGGGCCGGTGCAGGTTGCCGGTGCGGCACCCGGAGTCCCGCGGGACCGGTACCAGGCCGGCTGCGGAGGCCGGACGACCGGCGTCGGCGCAGGCCGCGAGGTCGCCGGCGGAGACGACGAACTCGGCGCCCGGGATCAGCACCCGTCGGCCCGGGGAACACCCCGCCGTCAGCTCCGTAGACAGCGACCGGAACGCAGATCTCCATCAGCAGCCAGGGCGCCCCGGAGAACCGGACGGCCACTCCTGGGGAGCCCCCAAGGGCAAGCCGCCATCAGCCACATCCGGCCCTCCCGGGCCGCCTGACAACTTACGGAGCCACCATGTCCCTCGCCCCTCGCCCCACCCTGACCAGAACCGCGGCCGTCGTGCTGGCCGGCGGCCTGGCGCTCACGCTGGCCGCGTGCGGCTCCGGCTCGAAGGGTTCCGCGGGAGCCGGTTCCTCCGGCGGTGCGGTCAAGGTCGGCCTGATCACCAAGACCGACACCAACCCGTTCTTCGTGAAGATGAAGGAGGGCGCGCAGAAGGCCGCCAAGGAGAACGACGTCACGCTGAGCACCGCGGCGGGCAAGTTCGACGGCGACAACGCGGGCCAGATCGCGGCGATCGAGAACATGGTCGCCTCCGGGGTCAAGGGCATCCTGATCACCCCGAGCGACTCGAAGGCGATCCTGCCCGCGATCAAGAAGGCCCGTGACAAGGGCGTCCTGGTGATCGCCCTCGACAGCCCCACCGACCCGGTGGACGGCACCGACGCGCTGTTCGCCACCGACAACGAGAAGGCGGGCAGGCTGATCGGCGAGTACGCCAAGGCCGCGATGGCGGGCAAGCCCGCCAGGATCGCCACCCTGGACCTCGCGCCGGGCGTCGCCGTCGGACAGTTGCGCCACAACGGGTTCCTGCAGGGCTTCGGCGTCAAGGAGGGCGACCCGTCGGTGGTCTGCTCCCAGGACACCGGCGGCGACCAGGCCAAGGGCCAGACCGCGATGGAGAACTGCCTCCAGAAGGCGCCCGACATCAACGTCGTCTACACCATCAACGAACCCGCCGCGCTGGGCGCCTACACCGCGCTGAAGGCCAAGGGCCGGGAGAAGGACGTCCTGATCGTCTCGGTCGACGGCGGCTGCACCGGCACCCGGGCCGTCAAGGACGGGAAGATCGCCGCGACCTCCCAGCAGTACCCGCTGGTGATGGCGGCGCAGGGCGTCAAGACCGTCGCCGAGTACGCCAAGTCCGGGGTCAAGCCCACCGGTTACACCGACACCGGCGTCAACCTGGTCACCGACAAGCCTCAGGCCGGCGTGGAGGCCAAGGAGACCGCCTACGGCCTGGAGAACTGCTGGGGCTGATCCGCGCCCCGCCGAACCAGCGGTCCGGGCCGGATCTCCTGCCCCGACCCGGCCCGGACCGCTCCCATCCGTCGCGACGCCGTCCGCTCGGCGCTCCCGATCCGCTCCACCGGCAAGGACCTTCCATGACCACATCCACCGTCCCGTACGGAAACCTGACCGGGCCGTCGAGGCTGCGGCGACTGGCGACGGCCCCGATCGCGGGCCCGCTCGCCGCGCTCGTCCTGGCCTGCGCCTTCTTCTCCCTGATGACGGACCAGTTCTTGTCCGGCGGGAACTTCTCCCTGATCATCCAGCAGGTGATGGTGGTCGGTGCGCTGGCCGTGGGGCAGACGCTGATCATCCTCACCGCCGGAATCGACCTGTCCTGCGGCGCGGTGATGGCCTTCGGCTCGATCGTGATCGCGAGGATGGCCGCCGAGGGCACCGTCCCGCCGCTGGTGGCCATCGCGCTGGGCCTGGCGGTGTGCGCGGGCTTCGGGCTGCTCAACGGCCTGCTGGTGAAGCTGATCCCGCTGCCGCCGTTCATCGTGACGCTCGGCATGCTGAACGTGGCCTTCGCGCTCACCCACATCTACTCCGACGAGCAGACCGTCAGCAACCTGCCCCGCGAGCTGACCTTCCTCGGCGAGACGTTCCCGCTCGGCGGCACCGACGTCACCTACGGCTCCCTGCTCGCCCTGGCGCTGTTCGGCGCGTTCGCCTACCTGCTGAGCAGCACCTCCTGGGGCCGCCACGTCTACGCCCTCGGCAACAGCCCCGAGGCGGCCCGGCTCAACGGCATCCGCACCGGCCGCCTCACCATCGGCCTCTATGCGATCGCCGGACTGATCTACGGCGTCGCCGCGCTGCTGCTGACCTCCCGCACCGGGGTCGGCGACCCCCAGGCGGGGCAGACCGACAACCTCGACAGCATCACCGCCGTCGTCCTCGGCGGCACCAGCCTGTTCGGCGGCCGCGGCAGCGTGCTGGGTTCGCTGATCGGTGCCCTCATCGTCGGCGTGTTCCGCAACGGCCTCCAGCTGATGGGCGTCGCCTCCATCTACCAGACCCTGATCACCGGCGTCCTGGTCATCCTCGCCGTGACCGTCGACCAGATCTCCCGGAAGAGGATCCGCTGATGAGCACCACCACGGTCACCCCCGTGATCCAGGCCCGGGGCCTGGTCAAGCGCTACGGCCACGTCACCGCCATCGACGGCGCCGACTTCGACCTGCTGCCCGGCGAGGTGCTGGCCGTCATCGGCGACAACGGCGCCGGCAAGTCCAGCCTGATCAAGGCGCTCACCGGCGCCGTCACCCCCGACGAGGGCGAGATCCGCCTGAACGGCGAGGTGATCCGCTTCAACGGGCCGCAGGACGCCCGGGCCCACGGCATCGAGACCGTGTACCAGGACCTCGCGGTGGCGGCCTCGATGGACATCGCCTCCAACATGTTCCTCGGCCGCGAACTGCGCCGCCCCGGCCCGCTCGGCGGCATCCTGCGGATGCTGGACAAGAAGCGGATGCGCGAGGAGGCCGCAGCGCACATGGCCGACCTCAAGATCGGCCTGCGCTCGCTCACCCAGCCGGTGGAGACCCTCTCCGGCGGCCAGCGCCAGGCCGTGGCGGTGGCCCGCGCCGTCGCCTGGGCCCGCAGCGTCGTCGTGATGGACGAACCCACCGCAGCCCTGGGCGTCAAGGAGTCCGGCCAGGTCCTCGACCTGATCCGCCGGGTCCGCGACAAGGGCCTGCCGATCATCCTGATCAGCCACAACATGCCGCACGTCTTCGAGATCGCCGACCGCATCCACGTCCACCGGATGGGCCGGCGCGAGGCCCTGATCAAGCCGTCCGACTACTCCATGTCCGAGGTCGTGGCCATCATGACCGGTGCGCTCGACGTCGACCGGGACGGCGGCGGTACTGTCGTGGCGGACGCCGCCGCCGAGGCGGCCGGCATCCGCCCGAACTGACCAGACCGGGCCCCGCCCGCCGTGGCGGGGCCCGCACCCGACGAAGCCGGAACGGTGGTCCATGGCCTCGCCCCGTCGCACGACGCTCGCCGACGTCGCCCAGGAGGTCGGCGTGAGCGCCAAGACCGTCTCCCGGGTGCTCAACGGCGACGGGCCGACCTCCCGGGAGACCCGGGAGAAGGTCATGGCGGCGGTCGAGAAGCTCGGCTTCCAGCCCAACCTGATGGCCCGCAACATCCGCGTGGGCGGTCCGGACAGCACCGTCGGCCTGATCATCCCCGACATGGGCAACCCGTTCTTCGGCTCCGTCGCCGGCGGGATCGAGAGCGCGGTGCGCGAACGAGGACTCACCCTGCTGATGGGCTCCTGCGCCGACGACCCCGCCCTGGAACGGGCCCTGATCAGCACCTTCCTGGCCCGCCGGGTCAGCGCCCTGATGGTGGTGCCCACCGCGGGCGCCGACCACGCCCAGCTGCGCACCGCCCGGGCGAACGGCCTGCCGGTGGTCTTCCTCGACCGCCCCGGCACCGGCCTGACCGCCGACAGCGTGGTCAGCTCCAACCGGGACGGCGCGCGCGAGGGCACCGCCCACCTGATCGCCGCCGGGCACCGCCGGATCGCCTTCGTCGGCGACCGCCCCGCCACCCTCTACACCCGCCGCGAGCGCCTCGCCGGCTACCGCGAGGCCCTCGACGCCGCCCGCATCCCCTACGACCGCTCGCTCGTCCTCGACGGCCACACCGAGGCCGAGGCCGCCGACACCGTCCAGCGCGCGCTGCGCGACCCGCAGCCGCCGACCGCGATCCTCGCGGCCAACAACTTCGCCGCCATGGGCACCGTTCTGGGCACCACCCGGGCCGGCCGACGCGACGTCGCCCTCGTCTCCTTCGACGACCTGCCGTTCGCCGAGGTCCTGGAACCCGCGATCACCACCGTCGCCCAGGACCCGACCGCCATCGGCACCGCCGCGGCCGAGATCGCCCTGGCCCGCCTCGACGGCGACCGCACCCGGGCCCGTACGGTCACCGTCCCCACCCGCCTCATCCCCCGCGGCTCCGGCGAACTCCCGCCCCCGGCACAGTAGTTCCGCGCCACCGCACACCGCACACCGCACACCGCGAACGACCCGCTCACCCTCGGCGCCCGTCGTCGCGCCGCCCTGCCCCGGCCCAGCCATGCCCTGGGAGCGCCGTGCTCCGGCGAACCAGTGAGCGCCTCCCCCCATTCACCCCCCGCCCAAGCTCGGCGAAGGAGCTCGCCATGCCCGCCTCCCGACCCACCCGTCGCACCTCGCCGGCCATCCTGGCCACCGCCGTCTGCCTCGCCCTGACCGCCGGCTCCCCCGCCGTGGCCGACACCGCCCGATTCCAGGAGCCGTACCGCCCCCAGGTGCACTACACCCCCGCGCAGAACTGGATGAACGACCCCAACGGGCTCGTGTACGACCAGGGCGAGTACCACCTCTTCTACCAGTACAACCCGAACGGCAACTCCTGGGGCGACATGTCCTGGGGCCACGCCGTCAGCACCGACCTCGTCCACTGGAAGGAGCTGCCGCCGGCCATCCCCCGCAGCGACGACGAGATGGTCTTCTCCGGCAGCGTGGTCGTCGACACCGACAACACCTCCGGCCTCGGCACCCGCGCGAACCCCGCCATGGTCGCGGTGTACACCAGCGCCTACACCGACGGGAGGCAGGCCCAGTCGCTGGCCCACAGCACCGACCGCGGCCGCACCTGGACCAAGTACGCCGGCAACCCGGTGCTCGACATCGGCTCCCACGCCTTCCGCGACCCGAAGGTGCAGTGGTACGCGCCGACCCGCAGCTGGCTGATGACCGTCTCCCTGGCCGACGAGCACAAGGTGCAGTTCTACACCTCCAAAGATCTCAAGTCCTGGGCTCTCCTCAGCGAGTTCGGCCCGGCCGGGGCCACCGGCGGTGCCTGGGAATGCCCGGACTTCTTCCCCCTCGCCGTCGACGGTGACCCCCAACACGTCAAGTGGGTCATGGTCGTCAACCTCAACCCCGGCGGCATCGCCGGCGGCTCCGGCGCCCAGTACTTCGTCGGCGACTTCGACGGCACCACCTTCACGCCCGACGACGACGGCTCCTACACCCCGCCCAGCGGCACCGTCCTCGCCGACTTCGAGGGCGACACCTACGGCGACTGGACCACCACCGGCACCGCCTTCGGCACCGGACCGGCCCAGGGCACCCTCCCGGGCCAGATGGACGTCTCGGGCTACACCGGCCACGGGCTGGCCAACAGCTTCCTCCAGGGCGATACCACCACCGGCACCCTCACCTCGCCGACGTTCACCATCGACAAGAAGTACCTCGACTTCCTGATCGGCGGCGGCGCCCACCCCGCCGGCTCCGACTCCCCCACCACCATCGAACTCGTCGTCGACGGCAAGACCGTCCGCAGCGCCACCGGCAGCAACGACGAGCACCTCGACTGGGTCTCCTGGGACCTGTCCGACCTCCAGGGCAAGACCGCCCGGATCAGGATCGTCGACCAGAACACCGGCGGCTGGGGCCACATCAACGTCGACCGGATCGTCCTGTCCGACACCCGGGCCAGGCCCCGGTCGAGCGAAACCGCCGTCAACCTGGTCGTCGACGGCCGGGTCGTGCAGAGCGCCACCGGCTCCGACAGCGAAACCCTGGACTGGGCCTCCTTCGACCTACGCCCCCACAAGGGCAAGCAGGCCCGGATCCAGATCGCCGACCTGAACACCGGCGGCTGGGGCCACATCATGGCCGACCAGTTCACCGCCGCCGACCAGCCCGCCCTCTCCACCCTCCAGCGCGCCCACTGGGTCGACTTCGGCAAGGACTTCTACGCCGCCGTCACCTACAACGACGCACCCCGCGGCGAGCGCACCATGATCGGCTGGATGAGCAACTGGCAGTACGCCGGCAACACCCCCACCACCCCCTGGCGCAGCGCGCAGAGCCTGCCCCGCACCCTGCAACTGCGCACCGTCGACGGGCGCCTCCGGCTCACCCAGCAGCCGGTGCGGTCCCTGAACACGCTGCGCCGGGGACCGGCCGTCGCGCTGAACCACGCCACAGTCCCGGCCGGCACCACCGCGCTGCCCTCCCGCAGCACCGGCAAGGCCCTCGACGTCGACGCCGTCTTCTCCCCCGCCGACGCGAAGACGTTCGGCCTCAAGGTGCGCACCGGACCCGGCCAGGAGACCGTCATCGGCTACGACACCGCCAACCAGCGGCTCTACGTCGACCGCACCAGGTCCGGCGCGGTCGACTTCGACCCCGACTTCCCCGGCATCCAGACCGCCCCGCTCAAGCCGCAGGAGGACGGCAGGATCCACATCCGGGTGGTCGTCGACTGGTCCTCGGTCGAGGTGTTCGGCGGCCAGGGCGAAGCCGTCATCACCGACCAGGTCTTCCCCGACCCCGGCAGCCAGGGCGTCCAGCTGTTCGCCGAGGGCGGCTCGGCCCGCCTCGACACCCTCACGCTCTGGCACCTCGGTTCCTACCGGAACAAGTAAGAGCTCACCGAGAAGCTCAGCGGCCTGCCCGCCGTCCTGCGCCTCGAATCCCACCTGACCATGAAGAAGACGCCGACGACTGTTCCAGCCCCGGGGCCGGGCGGTGGTCGGCCACCAGCGCGGGCCAGGCCTGCCGTGCAGCCTGGTGCTGCTGATCATCTCCATGCCACGCACTCTGCGTGTGATCGCCTCCCGCACAGGATTCGGCCACGCCCCCGGCCGAACTGGACACGGCGCGCCGCGCCATCGCGGTGTCCCCGCGGAGCGAGCGCCCCGCGCCACCGTCTGCACCGTCATGGCCCGTCGCCTGCTGCCCTATCCGCAGTGAACGCACGGTCGCCCTCGGCGGCACCGTGATCATGCTCCACCGCCACCGGAGCTCCCCTACGACGGCGACGCTTCACCGTTTGCCGCTGAGGCTTCACCGGCGGTGCGGTCGTCGCGGTGACGGCCCAGTGCGCGGCCGAAGCGTTCGGTCAGGGCCGGCATCAGGCTCTGACCGTCGACGGGGCGGTCCAGGCCGAAGACGTAGCCGGGAAAGTCCAGGTCTTTCTGAACTGCCCAGATGGCTTCGTGCTGGTCGGGCGGCAGGATGCGGGCCGGGTCGCCGACTGCGACCCAGCCGATCGGCACCATCGCATCAGCCGGCAGGACGGTGCGCAGGTGCACGACCGCGTTGATGCGGACCTCGGCGCGCGTGCCGATGTGAGCACCGTTGAAGACCCAGCCGGTGGCCAGGAACACCTCGTCCTCCACCGTGCAGCCGGTCAGGTAGGACTGGGGTCCTACCAGGACCTGGTCGCTCGTGCAGGTAGCGCAATGGGGCCAGAACCCAACCTCTTCATCATTTCGTGGTCCCCGACATGGAGCGACCTCGATGTTCGTCAGCTCACCCGGACCGGACCCTGAGGATCGACCCCTAAGGGCGTAGATGCGTTCGTCGGCGGGCATGGCAGGTCATAGTGCAACGCCATCAGCCATGAGAAGGTACCGAGCATGAGTGCCCTGAAGTTCGTCCTCAATGTCATCTGGCTGCTTTTCTGCGGCATTTGGATGGCTCTCGCCTATGTGCTCGCCGGAGTTATCTGCTGCGTACTCGTCATTACCATCCCATTCGGCATTGCTTCATTCCGGATCGCCGGCTTCATCCTGTGGCCGTTCGGGCGCACGGCGGTGGAACGGCCGGACGCCGGGCCGGCGTCCTGCGTGGGGAACGTCATCTGGCTGGTGTTCGCCGGGTGGTGGCTGGCGCTCGGGCACCTGATCACCAGCATTCCGCTGTTCCTGTCGGTCATCGGCATCCCCTTCGGGTGGGCCAACCTGAAGATGATCCCGATCTCGCTGATGCCGCTCGGCCGCGAGATCGTGCCGACCGACCGGGAATGGGGCGCGCGGTAATCCGTACCGACCTCACCGATGGCCGGCGCAGGGCGGCAGCCCTCGCCGGCCGTCGGCGTTCCCGGTCCTCCGGGGCTCAGGCCCGGGCGAGGGCCTTGCGGACGAGGTAGGCGGCGGCGCCGAGGGCGAGGACGGCGGCGCCCTGGAGGACGGAGGCGGCGGGGAGGGCGAAGGCGAGGGCGAGGCAGCCGACGAGGCCGAGGACGGGGACGGCGCGCGGGGGGCGGCCCTCGGCGGGGGTGAGGGTCCAGGCGGCGGCGTTGGCGACGGCGTAGTAGGCGAGGACGCCGAAGGAGGAGAAGCCGATCGCGCCGCGGACGTCGCCGAGGGCGGCGGCGACGGCGACCACCGCGCCGACGGTCAGCTCGGCCCGGTGCGGGACTCCGAAGCGGGGGTGGACGGCGGCCAGGGCGTGCGGGAGGTGGCGGTCCCGGGCCATCGCCAGGGTGGTGCGGGAGACGCCGAGGATCAGGGCGAGCAGCGAGCCGAGGGCGGCGACCGCCGCACCGGCCCGCACCACCGGGGCGAGGGCGGGCGCTCCGGCGGCCCGTACGGCGTCGGCCAGCGGCGCGGCGCTGTGGGCGAGCCGGTCGGGGCCGAGGACGGCCAGGACGGCGAGGGCCACGGCGGCGTAGACCACCAGGGCGATGCCGAGGGCCAGCGGGATCGCCCGGGGGATGGTGCGCCGCGGGTCGCGGACCTCCTCGCCGAGGGTGGCGATCCGGGCGTACCCGGCGAAGGCGAAGAACAACAGGCCGGCGGCCTGGAGCACGCCGTGGAAGCCCGCGTCCGCACCCGGGGCCCAGCGGCCGGTGTCGGTCTCACCGCTCGTCAGACAGGCGGTGACGACGGCGGCCAGCACCGCCAGGACGACGGCCACGATCGCCCTGGTCAGCCAGGCGGCCTTCTGCACGCCGACGTAGTCGACGGCGGTCAGCGCCACCACGGCGGCGACCGCGACGGCGTGGGCCTGGGTCGGCCAGACGTAGGAACCGACGGTGAGGGCCATCGCGGCGCAGGAGGCGGTCTTGCCGACCACGAAGCCCCAGCCGGCCAGGTACCCCCAGAAGTCGCCGAGCCGCTCCCGGCCGTAGACGTAGGTGCCGCCGGACCGCGGGTAGCGGGCGGCCAGCCGGGCCGAGGAGGTCGCGTTGCAGTACGCCACCGCACCGGCCAGCGCCAGCCCGACCAGCAGCCCCGAGCCGGCGGCCCCGGCGGCGGGCGCCAGCGCGGCGAAGACGCCCGCGCCGATCATCGAGCCCAGCCCGATCACCACGGCGTCGAACACCCCCAGGTGCCGCCGCAGCTCCCCCGGTCCTGCCGCCGTCGGCGACGAACTCATGCCCCGCACCTCTCCCGCTCCGGCTTCGACGTCGGCGCACCCTACCGGAGGGAGGGAAACGGCGGGCGCCGGACGGACCGCGGACGAGCACCGGGCGCCGCGCGGACGCGCCGGTGGGAAGGCGGCCCGCCCCGGGGAGCGGCGGTCAGCGGCCGAGCCGGTCCTCCAGGGCGCGCAGGTCCGCCGTGAGCGCGGCCCGGACCGGGCGGGACGCCAGCGGGCCGGCCAGGCGGAAGCCGCCGCGGACGCGGATGCGGGCGAAGGTGCCGTTCAGGGTGGGCTCGAAGGTGTAGGTGACGCGCATCGGCATCGGCCCGGCGACGGAGACCATGTCGAGCACCGTCGGCGGGTCGTGGCGCGCCACCCGCAGCACGTACGAGAAGGACCTGCCCAGGAAGTGCGCGGTCCGGGTGACCTCCGCGCCCACGCCGAAGCCGCCGCCGTCGGCCTCCCGGGTGAGGGTGGCGTCGCGGATGCCCCTGGTCCACGCGGAGTCGTGGCGCCAGTCCATCGCGTAGGCGGCGACCGTGGCGGGCGGGAGGGGGATCAGGCGTTCCACTGTGACGTCGAGGGGCATGATCACACTCTCCCGCCGGACGGGCCACCGCGCTCCCCGGACGCACCGGGGGCGAGGGCCGAACGGGCGAACCCGGTCCGGCCCGGCGGCCTGTCACGGCCCGAGGGGCCGTCAGAGCCCCAGGATCCGCTGCGCCTGCGCCCGCATCTCGACCTTGCGGATCTTCCCGGTGACCGTCATCGGGAACTCCTCGACCACGTGCACGTAGCGCGGGATCTTGACGTGGGCGAGCCGGCCGGCGCAGTACGCGCGGACGGTCTCGGCGGTGAGCGGCTCGGCGCCCTCCCGCATCCGGATCCAGGCCATCAGCTCCTCGCCGTACCTAACGTCGGGGACGCCGATCACCTGGACGTCGAGGACGTCCGGGTGGGTGTGGAGGAACTCCTCGATCTCGCGCGGGTAGAGGTTCTCGCCGCCGCGGATCACCATGTCCTTGATCCGGCCGGTGATGGCGAGGTAGCCGTCCTCGTCCATCACCGCGAGGTCCCCGGTGTGCATCCAGCGGGCGGCGTCGACGGCCTCGGCGGTGCGCTCGGGCTCGCCCCAGTAGCCGAGCATGACGGAGTAGCCGCGGGTGCACAGCTCGCCGGGTTCGCCGCGCGGGACGGTCCTGCCGGTGGCCGGGTCGACGACCTTGACCTCCAGGTGCGGGCCGACCCGGCCCACCGTGGCGACCCGCCGCTCGACCGGGTCGTCGACCCGGGTCTGGGTGGAGACCGGCGAGGTCTCGGTCATGCCGTAGCAGATGGAGACCTGCGTCATGCCCATCCGCCCGATGACCTCCTTCATCACCTCGCTGGGGCAGGGCGAGCCGGCCATGATGCCGGTGCGCAGGCTGCCGAGGTCGTAGCGGTCGAAGTCCGGGTCGGCCAGTTCGGCGATGAACATGGTCGGTACGCCGTACAGCGAGGTGCAGCGCTCGGCGGCGACGGCGGCCAGGGTGGCACCGGGCTCGAAGGAGGGGGCCGGGATGACCGCGCAGGCGCCGTGCGAGGTGGCCGCCAGGTTGCCCATCACCATGCCGAAGCAGTGGTAGAAGGGCACCGGGATGCAGATCCGGTCCTGCTCGGTGTAGTCGAGCAGCTCGCCCACGAAGTAGCCGTTGTTGAGGATGTTGTGGTGCGAGAGGGTCGCGCCCTTGGGGAAGCCGGTCGTCCCGGAGGTGTACTGGATGTTGATCGGGTCGTCGGGGGACAACTCGGCCTGGCGCTCGGCGAGTCGGGCCGGGTCGGCCCGCCTTCCGGCGGCGGTCGTGGCGTCCCAGTCGGAGCTGCCGATCAGCAGGACGCGCTCCAACCCGGGGCAGCGGGGCCGGACTTCCTCGATCATCCCGGCGTAGTCGGAGGTCTTGAAGCGCTCGGCGGCGACCAGCAGCCGGATCCCGGCCTGGTTCAGCACGTACTCCAACTCGTGGGCGCGGTAGGCCGGGTTGACCGTGACCAGGATCGCGCCGAGCTTGGCGGTGGCGTACTGGGTGAGCGTCCACTCCGCGCAGTTGGGGGCCCAGATGCCGACCCGGTCCCCCTTGGCGATCCCGAGCTCCAGCAGGCCGAGCGCCAACGCGTCGACTTCGGCGGCGAGTTCGGCGTACGTCCAGCGGCGGGCGGTGGCCCGGTCGACCAGGGCGTCGCGGTCCGGGAAGGCGCGCACCGCGCGGTCGAGGTTCTCCCCGATGGTGTCGCCGAGCAGCGGGACGTCCGAGGCGCCGGAGGCGTAGCTGCGCGGGATCGGCGTGGTCGGCACGGGCTGGCTCCTGGGGACGGCGGTGCGGGACAGGGACCATGGTCGCGGTCCGGTGCCCCGCACCGCCACCCCCGAACGGGGGTACCGACACGGCGCCGGGGCCGCCCGTCGCTCTCGACGGACGGCCCCGGCGCGCGGGGTCACTGGTTGATGCAGATGTTGCCGAACGCCGGGTTGAGGATCCCGATGACGTCGATCGAGTTCCCGCAGACGTTGGCCTCCAGGTTGATCGGGACCTGGATCACGTTGCCGGACAGGATGCCGGGCGAGCCGATGGCGGCACCGTTGGCGGTGGCGCTGCCGGCGAAGGCGGTCCCGGTTCCGGCGAGGACCGCCGCCGCGGTCAGGGCGGTGGCGGCGAGGGTGGTACGCATACGCATTGCGTCGCTCCTTGTGAGCAGGGCGGTTCGAAGTGTGACGATCACACTCGCTTACGATCACAAGCGATCCGGTCCGCCGCACGCGGGATTGGCCCGTCCTAGGGAGTGTCGCCCTCCCCACCGTCCTCCCGGCCCCCCGCCGCCGGGGCCGCCGAACCGGCGACGCTCAGTGATCCCAGCAGGTCCCGGGCCGGACGCAGCCCCGGCTCGGCCGCCACCGCACGGTGCAGCAGCCCGAGCGCGAGCGCCCCGTCACCGGCCGCCAGGGCCTGGAGCGCCCGGTTGTAGTCGATCCGTCCGGCGTAACGCAGCCGGAACAGCACGGACAGGTCCTCCCGGCAGGACGGGCAGCGCAGCGTCCCCGGGTCCGCGGGCACCCTGCACAGCGGGCAGGGCACCTCGGGCGCCTCCGGGTCCTGCGGGCCCTGCGAACCCGCCACGGCCTCCGCGGCCTCCAGGTCTTCCACGGCGCTCATCGCGGCCCCGCCTCCTCCGGCCGGACCGGGCCGAGCGACTCCTGGGCCGGCTCGCTGCCCAGCTCCCGCTGCGCCTGCGCGTACAGGGCCAGCAGGTTCGACATGTGGGTGTTGACGTCCGCCATGTTGGGTGCCTCCACGGCCGCGTCCAGCCCGCGCAGCTCGGCCATGATCAGCTGGGCCAGCGCGGGCGAGACCATGTTCTGGGTCACGTAGACGTTGCACATGGTGAGCATCCGCATGGTGTGCCCGAGCGCGTCGCACAGCTCGTCCGCCTTCTGGGCCGCGCGCACCGCGCCCTCCCAGTCGGCGGCCTCCCGGCGCAGCCGCAGCTCGGCGGCCACCGACCGCAGCCGGTCCAGGTCGCTCGGGTCGAGGTGCTTCTCGCAGTAGTGGATGAACAGGCTCAGGTACGCCTCGGAGCCGCGCACCCAGCGCTGGGCCTTGAGCTGCTGCTGGGCCCGCTCCAGCGCGGCGTCCACGGACTGGCCGCGGGTCTGCCCGGCCGCCAGGTCGTCCAGGGTGTCCATCAGCCGCTGGGCCTCGCGCATCTCGGCCTCGGTCAGCTCGCCGCCCCAGCGGTCGGTGAAGGTCTCGATCTGCCGCTGCTGCTCCTCGACCTGCACCTTCAGCTCGGGGTCGAGGGTGACCCGCTCCAGCTTGACGGTCTTCTCGGCGCCGCCCTGGATCCGCACCGACAGGGTGATGGTGCGGTCCCGGTCGAGGCCGAAGGACACCTCCACCGGGGTGCGGCCGCCCAGGCCCTCGGGCAGCCGCAGGGTGAGGTGGCCGATCAGCTCGTTCTGCTGGGCGATCTCGTGCTCGCCCTCGTAGACCGCGACCTCCAGCCGCTGCCGGCCACTGCCGGAGACCACGAACTCCCGGCTGACCGGCGAACTCGTCGGGTAGCTGGTGTTCTTGGGGATGATGACGGCGAGCCGGCCGTCGTTCAGCTCGATGCCGAGGTTCTTCGGCGTGATGTCGAACGGGTTGGTGACCTGCGCCAGCTCGCCGCAGCCCGGGCAGACCTCGCAGCCGGGCGGGTTGACCACGCCGCAGGAGGCGCAGCGCAGGCCGACGTCCTCGGCGGCGGTGGTGGCCACCTTGGTGTGGCCGGGGGCGGCCGAGTTGAGCGGCTCGCCGCACAGTTCGCAGGCCGTGACGCCGGGGGCGGCCGGGGTGCCACAGCGCGGGCAGTTGCCGCCGTGCACCACGGCGGTGGTGCCGGTCTGCCGCGGGATCGCCGCGCCGCCGCCCGAACCGTCCAGCGCCTGCTCGCACTTGGGGCAGGCGGAGGCCTCGGCGTCGACCGGGATGTGGCAGGTCGGGCAGGAGATCCGGGCGCCGCCGAGCAGGGTGGTGGCGCAGTTGGCGCAGTTGGAGGCGGACAGGTCACCGGGGGCCCGGCACTCGGGGCACTCCACCTCGCCGACCAGCGCGGACTGCACGGCCGCGCCGAGCGCCACGCACTGCATCGGGTTGACGCCCCGCCGGATCCGGCGGGGGCCGAAGACCTCGCCGAGCCGGCGGGCGACCAGCGGGATCGCGGTCGAGCCGCCGACCAGCACCACCTCGTCGATGTCCCCGACGGTCAGGTTGGCCTGCATGATGGCCTTGTGGGTCAGCTCGATGGTGCGCTCGATCCGGCCCTCGATCAGCTCCTCGAAGCGGGCCCGCTCGAACTCCGTCTCCAGCACCAGCTGCCCGGCGCCCAGGCCCGGCAGGATGACCTCGGAGGACTCCTGGTTGGAGAGCTCGATCTTGATGGTCTCGGCGGTGGCGGCGATCTTGGGACGGTCGCGCAGGTCCGGCTGGTACTCCGAGCCGTACTCCTCGCGGATGTCCTCCAGCAGCGCGGTGGTGATCCCGCGGTCGAAGTCGTCGCCGCCGAGCAGGTTGTCGCCCTCGATGCCGAGCACCGAGACCGAGCCGGGCACCAGCAGCAGGATCGAGATGTCGAAGGTGCCGCCGCCCAGGTCGTAGACCAGGACGGTCCTGCCCTCGTCGCCCGCCTCCGAGGTGATGCCGTAGGCGAGGGCGGCGGCGGTCGGCTCGTTGATGATCCGCAGCACGTGCAGGCCGGCCATCCGGCCCGCCTCCTGGGTGGCCGCGACCTGCCGCTCGCCGAAGTACGCGGGGACGGTGATGACGGCCCGGGGGAAGGGCTCGCCGAAGCGCTGCTCGGCGTCCTCCTTGAGGCGGTGCAGGATGATCGCGGAGATCTCGATCGGGGTGTACGAGCGGCCGTTGAACCAGACGTTGACGTCACCGTCGGTGCCCGCGGTGACCTTGTAGTCCACCTCCTTCAGGGCCGCCTGGACCTGCGGGTCCTTGAACTTGCGGCCCATGAAGCGCTTGACCGAGCGGATCACGTTGGCGCCGTCGATGGCGATCCGGCTGCGCGCGGTGGAGCCCACCAGCAGCTCGCCCTTGCGGCCGCTGCCGACCACGGAGGGCGTGGCCTCCTGGTTCTGCCGGTTGAAGATGATCTCCGGCTCGCCCCGGCGCAGGTGGGCGACCACCGAGTTGGTGGTGCCCAGGTCGATGCCGAGTGTGCGGTACATGTCGTTCCCCTCTTGCCCCTCGTGGTCCTGGCTACTTCTTGCGCTTGGCCTGCTTGGCCACGGCCTTGCCCCGGCGCCGGGCGCGGGGCGGGACCGCCTTGGGCTGGGCGCGGACGACCGGCGCGGCGACGGCGGTGACGGCGGCGGTGACGGCGGCGGACGGCTCGTCCTCGACGGGCCCGGGCGGCTCGGGTGCCCCGGGTGCCTCAGGCGCCGCCGGAGTCCCGGGGCCGGCGGCCTCGGCCTCGACGGGTCCGGGCGTCGTCGGTGCGGGGCCCGCGGGCTCCGACAGTGCGTGGTCCGTCGCCGGCTCCCGGGGATCCGGCTGCGGGTCCGGCTCCGGTGCGGCGACCACCACCTGGGCCCGGCGCAGCACCTCGTCCCCCCAGAAGAACCCGGTCACCACCGTCCGCACCACCGTCTCCGGCGCCACCCCGGACCGGGCCTCGGTGCCCACGATCTCGGTCAGGTCCGGGTCTGCCGTCATGCCCTCCAGCCGCATCGGCCGCACCTTGGCCTTGGCGAGCTGCCCGAGCAGCCGCCGCCGGGTGGCCTCCAGGCCGGCGCCGCGGCCGAGCGCCACCAGCTCGCGGTCCAGGCCGAGGGCGGCGAGCGCGTCGTCCACCTCGACCAGGATGCCCAGCAGTTCGCGCTGTTCGGCCCGGGCGGCCTGCTTCTGCTCGGTCAGCTTGCTGCCCAGCAGGGAGGCCCGGAAGAGCAGCCGGCCGAAGGCCTGCTCCAGGTCGACCTCCTCGACGCCGGGCGGGACCTCCAGCGGCCGGTGGCCGTCGGGCAGGGCGGCGGCGGGCGCCTCGGCGGGCGCGTCTGCGGGTGCTCCGGTGGGCGCGTCGGCGGGTGCGTCGGTCATTCGGGTACCTCGATCTGCGGCAGCACGGACAGGTCCGCCGCGTAGCGGGCGGGGACGGGCGGTTCGGGGTCGGCACCGCCGGGGGCCGGCTCGGCGAAGTCGGCGGCCAGCTCGGCCCGGTGGAGGACGGCCAGGGCGGTGGGCGGCAGCGGCGGGCGCTCGATCACCAGCAGCGGTTCGGCGAGGGCCGGGGCGAGCAGCTCGGCGGCCTGGTCGACCGGCTCCGGCGGGAGGGGCTGCTGGAGGTCCGCCTCCAGGCGCCGGTCCGGGTTGCGCAGCAGCGCGGCGGCCTCCTGGATCTGCTGGCGGCTGTACCGGCCGGCCCGCATCGCCGGTCCGACGGCGAGGTTGATCTCGCGCACGCCGGCCGTGAGCGGGATGCCCAGGACCTCGTACGGCGACGGTTCGTGCAGTGGCATGGCGGGCGGTCTCTCTCCTCACGGTGGCGGGACTGCTCGGGTGGCTCGGACTGCTCGGGTGGCTCGGGCTGCTCGGGCTGCTCGGACGACTCGGCCGGCGGCGCGACCGCGGCGTACGCTCTAGGACGACGCCGACTGCCGTGCGGTTGCCGTCAGTAGAGCGAGTTGATCCGCCTCTGCATGGTCCGCAGCTCGACGTCGTCCGGGCTGTGCTCGACGGCCTTGCGGGCCAGGTCGCGGGCCTCGCGCAACTGCCGGGCGTTGGCCCGCTGGACGGCGTACGAGCCGTAGACGATGCCGAGTTCGCGGTGCAGCTTGTCGGTGTCCTCCGGGGTGCGGGACAGGCCGAGGGCCTCCTCCAGCAGCCGGACCGCCTCGGGGTAGCGGCGGGCCTCGTAGTGGCCGATCGCCTCGCCGCGCCAGACGCTGACCATCAGCCGGCGGATGTCGGCCGAGTCGTCGTAGGACCTGGCCTTCTGGAGCATCGCGGCCTGGGCGGTGAACGGCTGGTCCTGCATGGCGTCCACCACGTGGTTGGCGAGCATCACCGAGACCCTGCGCGGGGCCTCCTGGTCGACGGCGCCCTCCCACTCCGGGTCGGCGCGCAGCGCCTCGGCCATCCGCTCGACGGCCCGGCGGCGGTCGTCGGCGAAGGCGGCCGAGCGGGCGAGGTGGCGCAGCACGAAGGCGAGGCCGAGCCGGTGGTCCGGGTCGGGGTTGAGTTCGATCAGCGCCCGCCAGGCCTCGGCGGCCTCCTCCAGTTCCGCGTCGGTGGCGTCGGGACGGCTGAGCTGGCCGGCCCGGTTGCCGAGGGCGGCCTCCAGGAAGTGCCGGGCGGTCGGGTCGCCCGGGGCCAGCTCCATGCTCTTCTCCAGCAGGGCGAGGGCGCGGGGGTAGTCCTTGTCCTCGTTGTTGATCTTGCGTGCCCACTGGGCGTAGGTGGCGCCGAGGTCGCCCCGCACCTCGGGGTCGTCGGGGGCCAACGCCAGGGCCTTCTCCAGGAGTTCGGCGGCGCCGGCCTGGTCGTCCAGGCTGTTCTTGAGCAGTGCGCGGGCGGCCCGGACGCCGGACTCGGCGGCGATCGCGGCGGCGTCGGCGGGCAGCCGGGCGCCGGGGACGGAGCGGGCGCGGGTGAGGCTCTCCAGGGCCTCGCGCCAGTCCTGGTTGCGGTGGTGCTCGCGGGCCTGGCTGACCAGGGACTCGCCGAGCAGCGCCTGCCAGTCCTCGCCGCGCCGCTGCTCGGGCACCGCGTCCAGGGCGGCGACGGCGGCGGCCTGCCGGCCCTGGAGCTGGAGGTAGCGCTGCGGCCCGAGCTCGCCGAACAGGCCGAGGGCCCGGACGGGCGCGGGCGCGTCGGGGCCGGCGGGCCGCCGCCAGGGCCGGACGGCCTGCTCGAAGGCCTCGGCCCAGCCGGCCGGTCCGCTCCCGGCGCGGAGCAGCCGGTCGAGGGCGGGGCCGAGTGCGAGGCGGCGGGCCGGGCGGCCGGGCAGGGTGATCCGGATGTCCTCCTGGGCGAAGGCGTCCGCGCAGTGGGTCTCCATGCCGAGGCGCAGCGTCCAGGCGGTGACCTCGTCGCCGCTGAGCCCGGCGGCCCGGTCCAGGGCGCGCAGGTCGTCGCGGAGGCGGTCGAGCAGCCCGGTACGGGCGGCGGCCAGCCGCTGGGGTTCGGCGGTGCGGCCGGTGATCCGGGCGGACTCGGCCCACAGGTCGGGCTGGTGCAGGGCGGCGACCAGGCAGCCGAGCGTCCAGTCCCAGACCTCCTCGTCGGAGGCCTCGGCGCCGGCCGCGAGCCGGTAGCCGGCCAGGCCGAGCGCGTGCAGCAGCCGGGGGTGGGCCGGGTCGTCGAGCAGCAGCGCGCGGTAGCCCTCCCAGGCCTCCCGGTGGCGGCCGTCGAGGGCGGCCTGGTGGGCCTCGTGCTCGGCGAGCAGGACGAGCGCGCCGGCCGCCCGCTCCTGGCCGGGGGCCAGTCGCAGCGCCTCGCGCAGGTCGACGGCGGCCCGGCCGGGCCGGTCGGCGGCGAGGGCGGCACCGGCCCGGCGGACCAGCACGGCGGCGCGGGCCTGCCCGGCGTCCTCGGGCAGACCGGCCAGGGCCTCGTCCGGTCGGCCGAGTTCGGCGCGCAGCAGGGCGAGGTCGGTGCGGACGGGCGCGCCGGCGGCGCCGTCGCCGAACGCCTCGGCCCAGCGGGCGAGCACGGGTTCGGCTTCCTCGGGGGTGCCGGCCCGGCGGGCGCAGTCGAGGACGGCGCGCAACGCGGGGGCGGCGCAGTGGACGCAGCGGGGCGAGGCGGCGGCCCCGGGGGCGTGCTGGTGGTCGGGGCAGGCCTCGCGGCCACAGCCGCCGCAGGTGGCGGCGGCGGGGCGGTCGCAGAGCGCGCAGTCGCCGGTCGGCGCCGGGCTCTGCGCCGTACCGGAGGCCAGGAAGTGCCGGTACCAGTCCAGGGCGGCGGCCCAGTTGCCGGCCCGTTCGGCGAGCAGGGCGCGCAGCCGGGCGGTCGCCGGGTCGCCGGCCGGGTCGGGCGGGCCGAGCAGGGCGATCGTCCGGGCCGGACGGCCCGCCAGCAGGGCGACGGCGGCCAGGTGGTAGCGGTCGCGCAGGCCGCTGCCGGCGTCGAGCAGGGCGGCGACCGGCTCCGGGTCGCCCTCGGTCAGGGCGAGGGCGGCGCGCAGCCGGGCCTGGCGGTGGGTGAGGGCGCCGGGCAGGGTGTCGGCGAGGGCGAGCGCGGCGGCGGCGCGGCGGCGCGGCTCGGCGTGGTCGCGGCCGGTGACCAGCAGGTGGGCGGCCTCGCGCAGGGCGGCCTCGCGCAGCGCGGCGCGGTAGCCGGGGGCGGCCGGGTGCTCGGCGGCGGCCCGCTGCCAGAGTTCGCGGGCGGCCGTCGGGTCGGCGGCCAGCCGGGTGCGGGCGAGCCGGTCCCGGGCCAGGGCCCGGCGGGGGTTCAGGTCCTCGTCGTCCAGCGCCTCCCAGCGGGCGAGGGCGCCGGCCGGGTCGTCGGTGCGGGCGAGGGCGAGGCCGTGGTGGAAGACGGCGATGGTGGTCCAGCGGGTGCCCGGTTCGGTGTCGGCCTCGGCGCGCAGGACCGGTTCGGCCTCCTCGGCCTGTCCGGCGGCGAGCAGGGCGGCGCCGAGCCGGACCCTGGCGGGGCGCCAGTCGGGGGCCCCGCCGAGGCCGGCCCGGTAGTCGGCGGCGGCCTCGGCGAAGCGCTCGGCCCGTTCGTGGACCAGGGCGAGGCCGAACCGGGCCGGGGCGAAGTCGGGTCGGACGGTCAGGGCGGCGGCGAACTGCTCCCGGGCCTGCTCGTCGGCGCCGAGCAGCAGGGCGAGCCGGCCCAGGGCGTAGCGGGGGCGGGGGTCGGTCGGGCTCTCGCCGGTGGCGGCCGCGAGGTCGGCCCAGGCCTCCTCGGTGGCGCCCAGGCGCTGGCGGGCCAGGCCGCGGAAGAGCAGGCCGTCGGTGCGCAGGGCCGGGCCGCGCCCCCACGGGGAGGGTTCGCCGGGGCCGCGGCGCAGTGCCTCGTCGAAGGCGGTGACGGCGGGTTCGTCGCGGTGCAGGGTGTAGAGCTGGGCGCCCCAGCGGAACCAGAGCTCTCCGCTTCCGGCGGGGGCCGCGGCGGCGAGCAGGGCCTCGGCCTCGGCGGCCCGGTCGGTGGTGTTCAGCAGGGCGGCCCGGGCGAGCACCGGCCAGTCCCGGCCGGGCAGGGCGGCGAGGGCGCGGGCGGTGACGTCCTCGCGCTGGTCGGGGGCGCCGTCGCGGCAGCGGTGCTGCAGCCAGTCGACGGTTCGGGCGGCGGCCTCGGCCTCCTCACCGGGTTCGGCGCCGGCGGCGGTGGCCTGGAGGAAGGCGAACAGCGGGCCGAGGTCGCCGTCGGCGGCCCGCATCCGCTCCTCGGCGAGACGGCGCAGGCTCCACCGGGGCAGCTGCCGGGCCGGGTCGGCGAGCAGCGGGTAGGCCTCGCGGTGCAGGGCGAGGGTGGCCTGCTGGTCGCCGGTGGGGATGGTGGCCTCGGCCTGGCCGAGCAGTGCGAGACCGCGCTGCGGGCGCAGTTCCTCGGGGGCGTCGGCGAGCCGGCGGGCCAGCCGGGCGTAGCGGCGGCGGGCCTGGGCGGCCTGCCCGGCGGCGAGCCGTTCGGCGGCCGCCGCCAGGGCCTTCGCCACCGCCGCGGCGTCCAGAGCCCGCCGGCGGACCAGGACGACGGCGGCCGCACCGGCCAGCGCCATCACGACCAGCAGCACCGCTATCAGCGCCATGCACCGTCCCCCTGAGTTCGGACACCACCCATCTCATGATCAACTGGCGTGGAGCGATCATGAGTTGACGTCATGTCGTGATGTTGCTCGAGCGCCATCAGAATAGGCCCTCGGTCGGACGGACGAACAGGAGAGAGCACTATCCTGGGCATCACATCAACAGCAGGACGACAGCACAGCAGCGGCGCGCGGACGGCGCGTCACCAGCGGTCAGAAGCGTCGGGGGTCGTGTGTCCGAGTCGCGTTGGGTGCCCGGCCTCCGGTTCGGGCCGGAGTTCGACCCCGAGCAGTACGAGCTCCTGGAGTTCCACCACCGGGGCGGCGAGGCCGAGGTGTGGCGGGCGGTGCGCACCGGGCACAACGGGCGCAAGGAGCTGGTCGCCGCGAAGATCATGCTGGAGCGCGACCCGGCCGAGGTGCGGCGCTGGCTCGGCCGCTGGGACGACGTCTCGCACAACGCGCACCGGTTGGGCGTCACCGACCTGGTGGTGCCCAGCTTCCTGCTCGGCCCCTCCCCGCACCGGCCCGGCACCCCGCCCGGCGGCGCGCTGCTCGGCTACCAGATCTCGCCCTGGGTCGAGGGCGTACCGCTGCACACCTGGGCGCGCGGCCAGCGCGGCGGCCCGCCGGCGGTGGCCGAGGTGCTGAGCCGGCTCTGCCGGATCGTCGACGAGCTGCACCGCAAGCGCTGGGTGCACCGCGACATCTCCCCCGCCAACGTCCTGGTGGACGGCCAGGGGCAGGTCAAGCTGATCGACCTGACCTTCCTCGCCCCGCTGGACCACACCCTGACCGTCGCGGTGTTCACCCCCGGGCACGTCCCGCCGGAGGCCGAGCAGGTGGGCGGCTTCCCGACCACCGCCAAGGACCTGTTCGCGGTCGGCACCCTCGCCCGCATCCTGCTGCTGCCCGACCACGGCCGGCTGGACCACCGGCTGGCCGCCGAGCAGGCCCGCGCCGAGCTGCTGGCGGCGGGCTACAGCGAGGAGTTGGCGCGCTGGGCCTGCGAGCCGCTGGCCCGCGAGCCGGACCGCCGCCCCTCCCCGCTCGGGCCGTGGGCCGCCCGGGGACGTGAACTGCTGCGCGCCCACCGGCCGGTGGCCCGGACCGCGGGCCTGGCCGTGCTGCCCGACCCGACCGGTCGGCCGCTGGTGGTCACCGGCGGCGCCGACGGCACCGCGCTGGCCGGTCCCGGCCACCTCGGCCGACGGCTCCCGTCCGGCCAGGGCCCTTCCGCCGTCCGCGAGTTGACGGCCGGCTGGGCCGGGCCCCAGGGCGAGCTGGTGGTCTGCGCCGAGGACCGCGGCGGCACCCTGTGGGTCGGTACGGCGGGCGGCTGGTGGGAGGCGGCACGCGGGGTCAACGGCCTGGCGGGCGCGGCCGGTTCGGCCGGGGAGATGACCGTCTGGACGGCGGCCGGCGGCGCGCTGCGCTCCTACCGCTGGGCGCCCGGTCGCACCCTCACCGGCCAGGAGCACCCCGGCTGCCCGGCCGACCGGGTGCTCGCCGCCGAGGAGGAACGGCCCGGCGCCTGGCTGCTGCTGGTCGAGCACCGCGAGCGGGTGCTCAGCTGGCGGCCCGGAGCATCCGGACGGCCCCTCCCGGTGGGCCCGCCCGGCCCGCTGCGCGCCGGGGCGCTGGCCCGCACGTCCGCCGGGACGCAGGCCGCCACACTGCGGCCGGACGGATCGGTCCAGCTGCACACCCTCGGCGCGGCCGGGGCGGGGACCGAGATCGGCGACGGCGAGCCCTCGCTCGGCATCGCCATGGTCGGCCACCGCGGCGGCCCGACCCTCGCACTGGCCGGCGCGGGCGGCGTACGGCTGCGGCTGCCGGCCGGCGGCGCCTCCCGGCGGCCGCGCTGGTGGCGGCCGACGCTGCGCCCGGCCACCCGGGTCGCGCTGGCCATGGGCGACGACTGGCGGCTGTGCCTGGCGGCGGTGGTGGAGGGCGAGTTGCAGGTGTGGCAGGAGGACGCGGCGTACCGCTGGCAGGCGGTGGAGCTGCCGGAGGGGTGAATCCGCGGACGCCGAGGAGACCGCGGAGGCCGCGGAGGCGGGCGCCGACGGACCCGGACACGCCGAGGCCCCGGAACCCTGACGGGGGTTCCGGGGCCTCGGCCCGGCGGTGGGGAGTGGCTCGGTTCCGCGTCCACCGGTTCGCCGGTACCCGGTCACGCGGTCACTCGGCTGCTCGGCTGCTCGGCGCCCTCGCTGCCGGCCGCTCAGCGGAAGCGGCGCAGCCGCAGGCTGTTGCCGACCACGAAGACCGAGGAGAAGGCCATCGCGGCCCCCGCGATCATCGGGTTGAGCAGGCCGGCGGCGGCCAGCGGCAGGGCGGCGACGTTGTAGCCGAAGGCCCAGAACAGGTTGCTCTTGATGGTGCTCAGGGTCTTGCGGGAGAGCCGGATGGCGTCCGCCGCGGCCAGCAGGTCGCCGCGGACCAGGGTGAGGTCGCCGGCCTCGATCGCGGCGTCGGTGCCGGTGCCCATCGCCAGGCCCAGGTCGGCCTGGGCGAGCGCGGCCGCGTCGTTGACGCCGTCGCCGACCATCGCCACGACCTTGCCCTCGGCCTGCAGCCGCTTGACCGTGTCGACCTTGTCCTGCGGCATGACCTCGGCGATCACGTGCTCCGGCCTGATGCCGACCTCGGCCGCCACGGCCTCGGCGACCAGCCGGTTGTCGCCGGTCAGCAGCACCGGGGTCAGGCCCAGGGCGCGCAGCCTGCCGATCGCCTCGGCGCTGGTCGGCTTGACGGCGTCGGCGACCTCCAGCACGGCCCGGGCCTCGCCGTCCCAGCCGACCGCGATCGCGGTCCGGCCGGCCGCCTCGGCGGTGCGCTTGGCCTCGGCCAGCGCCTCGGGCAGCCGCTGCGACCACTCGTTCAGCAGGGCCTCCCGGCCGGCCACCACGGCGTGGCCGTCCACCACGCCCTGGACACCGAGGCCCGGGACGTTCTCGAAGCCCTCGACGGCGGGCAGTTCGCCGGCCTTGGCGGCGGCGGTGGCGATCGCCCGGGCGATCGGGTGCTCGGAGGCGTGCTCCAGGGCGCCGGCCAGGCGCAGCACCTCGGCCTCGGCCACGCCCTCGGCGGTGTGCACCGCGAGCAGGGTCATCTGGCCGGTGGTGACGGTGCCGGTCTTGTCCAGCACGATGGTGTCGACCTTGCGGGTGGACTCCAGGACCTCCGGGCCCTTGATCAGGACGCCCAGCTGGGCGCCGCGGCCGGTGCCGACCAGCAGGGCGGTCGGGGTGGCCAGGCCCAGCGCGCACGGGCAGGCGATGATCAGCACGGCCACCGCCGCGGTGAAGGCGGCGGTCCAGCCCTCGCCGGTGCCCAGCCAGTAGCCGAGGGTGGCCACCGCGAGGGTGATCACGATCGGCACGAAGACCGCGGAGATCCGGTCCGCGAGGCGCTGCGCGGCGGCCTTGCCGTTCTGCGCGTCCTCGACCAGCTTGGCCATCCGGGACAGCTGGGTGTCCGCGCCGACCCGGGTGGCCTCGACCACCAGGCGTCCGCCCGCGTTGACGGTGGCGCCGGTGACGCCGTCCCCGACCCCGACCTCGACCGGGACGGACTCGCCGGTCAGCATCGAGGCGTCCACCGCCGAGGCGCCCTCGACCACCACGCCGTCGGTGGCGATCTTCTCTCCCGGCCGGACCACGAAGCGGTCGCCCACGGCGAGGTCCGCGATCGGGATGCGCACCTCGGCGCCGCCGCGCAGCACCGTCACGTCCTTGGCGCCCAGTTCCAGCAGCGCCTTGAGCGCGGCCCCGGCGGTGCGCTTGGAGCGCGCCTCGAAGTAGCGGCCGGCCAGGATGAAGGCGGTGACGCCGGCCGCCGCCTCCAGGTAGATGTTGGACGAGCCGTCGGTGCGGGCGATGGTGAACTCGAAGCCGTGCCGCATGCCCGGCATCCCGGCGTCGCCGAAGAACAGCGCCCACAGCGACCAGAGGAACGCGGCGACGGTGCCGAGCGACACCAGGGTGTCCATGGTCGCGGCGCCGTGCCGGGCGTTGGTGAACGCGGCCCGGTGGAACGGCCAGGCGGCGTAGGTGACGACCGGCGCGGCGAGGGTCAGCGAGAGCCACTGCCAGTTGTCGAACTGGAGGGCCGGCACCATCGCCATCGCGATCACCGGCAGCGCGAGCCCCACCGCGGTGAACAGCCGCTGGCGCAGCGGGGCCAGTTCGTCGGCCGGCTCGGCCGGCTCGCCGCCCGCCCCCTCGGTGACCGGGGGCTTGGGCGGCGCCGCGGTGTAGCCGGTGGCCTCGACCGTCGCGATCAGGTCGGCGACCTCGACACCGCCCTCGAAGGAGACCTTCGCCTTCTCGGTGGCGTAGTTGACGCTGGCCGTGACCCCGTCCATCCGGTTGAGCTTCTTCTCGATCCGGGCCGCGCAGGAGGCGCACGTCATGCCGCCGATCGAGAGTTCCACCTCCGCCGAGGCGGGTGCCTGCGTAGTCATCGTCGCTCCTCGTGAACGTCAATCGTGCGGTTGCCGTGCGGTACGTTCGGCGGCCGGGCCTTCATACCGCGGAGGGGTATCGGGCGGTGCCGGGTTCAGTTATACCCCCAAGGGGTATCAGCCGCAAGCCTTGGCGATACCCCCGCTAGGTATTTTCTCGAAGGAACGATCCGCTTGACTTGATACCCCCGTGGGGTATTCACTCATGGCACACCGAGCCCCGCCGGACTCCTGAGGAGGGCCCCCATGGCCGGCTACCGCACCGACAAGGACCAGCTCCTGCGCCGACTGCGCCGCGTCGAGGGCCAGATCCGCGGCCTCCAGCGCATGGTCGACACCGACACCTACTGCATCGACACGCTGACCCAGGTCTCGGCCGCCACCAAGGCCCTCCAGTCCGTCGCCCTGCAGCTGCTCGACTCCCACCTCGCCCACTGCGTCCACGACGCCATCGCGGGCGGCGGCGCCGAGGCGGACGCCAAGGTCGCCGAGGCCGGCCAGGCCATCGCCCGGCTCATGCGGGCCTGAGCACCCGCCGCCCCTTCCCATCCGCCGCCCGCTCCGCGTCACGAGGAGAACCCCGCCATGAACACCCCGCTGCGCATCACCGCCTTCGCCGCCGGACTCGCCGCCGCCTTCGGCCTCGCCCTCGGCGTCGGCAACGCCACCGGCAGCGGCCCGTCCCCCAGGCCCGCCACCGCCGGGCACGCGGGGCACACCGCCGACCCCGGCCGGGCGGCCGGGACCGCACCCGCCGCCGAGCACCTGCCCGGCGGGCTGCAGGTCTCCGAACGCGGCTACACGCTCAGCGTCGACACCCCCTTCGTGAACGCCGGCTCCCCCACCGACCTGCGGTTCCGCATCCTCGGCGCGGACGGCAGGCCCGTCACCGCCTACCAGCCGCAGCACGAGAAGGACCTGCACCTGATCGTCGCCCCGCGCGACCTGTCGACCTTCCAGCACCTGCACCCGACGCTGGCCGCCGACGGCACCTGGAGCGCCCCGACCGCCGTCCCCGCCGCCGGGGAGTACCGGGTCTTCGCGGACTTCACCCCGGCCGGCCAGAGCGAGGGCCTCACCCTCGGCGCCGACCTCCACTCCGCGGGTGACCTGCGGCCCGCCCCGCTCCCGGAGACCGGACGGACCGTCACCGTCGACGGCTACACCGTCACCCTGGGCGGCGACCTCACCCCCGGGCGCAGCGGCCGGCTCGCCCTGAGCGTCAGCAAGGACGGCAGGCCGGTCACCGACCTCCAGCCCTACCTCGGCGCGTACGGCCACCTCGTCGCGCTGCGCGCCGGCGACCTCGCCTACCTGCACGTCCACCCGGACATCACCGTCCCGGGCCCGGAGATCGGCTTCACCACCACCGCCCCGAGCAACGGCGCCTACCGGCTCTTCCTGGACTTCAAGCACGGGGACACCGTCCGCACCGCGGCGTTCACCCTGACCACCGACGGCACCACCGCCCCCGCGGCCCCGGCCGCCGCTCCCACCGCCCACCCGACCGGCGAGACGGGCGGCCACCAGCACTGAACAGGCGCGACAGCAGAGAGGTGCCGGGCGGTCCCGCAGAGGGATCGCCCGGCACTTCTCTGCTGTCGTCGTCCGTACGTATGCTGGAGCGGCTTGCCGGAGCATCCCGGGTCCTGACGCTGCGCCATCCGCTGGGACTGCCGTCCGGCGACATCGCTGCGGCGCCCGCTTCGAGAACGGCCACCTCATCGAACGGCCCGAAGCCGCAGCAGCGTGATCACGGAGCGCCACCCGACAACATGGAGGGACATCCGGTGCAACCCGCGCGCGTGCGAACAGCCGCCTACGTGACCCGCAACGTCCCGGGCGGCCGGGAACTGCTCGTCTTCGATCACCGCGATCACCCCGAGGCCGGTACGCAGGTGCCGGCGGGTGGCGTGAATCCCGGGGAGCGTCTCACCGATGCCGTCCTCAGGGAGATCGCGGAGGAAACCGGCGTCACCGCCGTCGTGCTCGACACCGCCCTGGCCGTGCAGCAGCGCCGGCACCCTCACACCGGCCGGCCCCGGGTCACCGTGTTCTTCCACGCACAGACCACCGAGACCCGCGACACCTGGATGCACACCGTTGCGGGACAGCAAGGAGACCAGGACCACGGCATGGTCTTCCGCTGCTACTTCCTCCCGGTGCACCAGGCCGCCGGTCTACTGGCCGACCACCAGAGCGAGTTCATCCCCTTCGTGGAGCAGCACGACGCCCCCACGACCAGCCGGTGATCACGGTCCACAGGTCTTGACCACGACTCGACCTGATCACCGGCGGCTCCAAGACCGTCGAGGTCCGGGTCGCCGACGCGTCGATGAAGCGGATCAGGGTCGGGGACCCGCTCGACCTCACCTGTCGGTCGCCGGGCGGGGGTGCGACGGACGGCGCCGGTCAGCGCCCCGGGCAGCCGCGGGCGGTGGCGGGCCTGGCCGGCTCGGCGGCGGCTGCCGCGGCGGCGCCGGCCAGGCAGGCGATCAGGCAGCGGGTGACGGGGTGGCGTACGGCCCGCAGCAGCGCGGGCGGCAGGGTGGCGGGGGTTTCGCGGGGCCTCATCGGACGCTCCTTCGCGGGGGAGGGCGGACGGAACGGGGACGGCGGTGCACGGCCGCCGGGGGCCGCGTCGGTCGACGCGGCCCCCGGCGGGGCGGGCGGGGCGGGCGCCGGTTCCGGGCCCGCCCCGCGGTGGGGTGGTGGACGGCCTCACGCGGCCGTCGCCGACCGCGCCTCGCGGGCCGCGCCCTCGGGGCGCGGGGTGCGCAGGGTGGCCATCGCGAGCAGGCCGCCGACCACCGCGATCGCCGCGGCGCCGACGAAGGCGGCCGAGAAGCCCGAGGTCAGGCCCTCGACGGTGGCGTCCGGGGTCCGGGCGCCGGCCAGCGCGGTCATCGCGGCCAGGCCGAGCGCCGAGCCGACCTGGTAGCCGGTGTTGACGATGCCGGAGGCGAGGCCGCCGTCCTGCGGGGGCGTGCTGGAGATCGCGGTGCCGAGCGAGGGGATGAAGGCGAGCGCCATGCCGATCGCGGCGAGCAGCGAGGCGGGCAGCACGTCGGTCCAGAAGTTGCCGTCCGGGCGGGCCAGTGAGAGCCCGAACAGGCCGGCGCCGAGGGCCAGCATGCCGGTGACGACCAGCGCCTTGGGGCCGAAGCGGGCGATGAGCCTGGGCGCCGCGGTGATCATGATGGCCATGATGGCGACGGTCATCGGCAGCAGGGCCGCGCCGCTGGCGAAGGCACCGAGGTGCAGCACCTGCTGGAGGTAGAGGTTGAGGAAGAACCACATCGGCACCCAGGCCGCGGCCAGCAGGAACTGGGCGAGGTTGGCGGCGCCGAGGTTCGGCACCCGGAAGATGCTCAGCCGCATCAGCGGCTCGCGGCGCCTGCCCTGGATGACCAGGAAGGCGATCAGCAGCACGGCCGCGCCGGCCAGCGTCAGCAGGGTGGACGCCGAGGCCCAGCCCTCCTCCGGGGCACGGACGACGGCGTACACCGCGGCGGCCAGGCCGCCGGTGACGGTGAGCGCGCCGAGGACGTCGATGCCGCCGCTGCGCCGGGGCGCGGAGGGCATCAGCGCGGGGGCGGCGAGCAGCGCGACCACGGCCACCGGGATGTTGACGTAGAACACCCAGGGCCAGCTGATGTACTGGGTGATCAGGCCGCCGAGGAAGACGCCCGCGGTACCGCCGGCCGGCGCCGCCGCGCCGTACAGGGCGAAGGCCTTGGTGAGTTCCTTCGGGTTGCCGCCGAAGAGCGTCATCAGCAGGGTGAGCGCCGAGGGGGCGATCAGCGCGGCGCCGAGGCCCTGGACGCCGCGGCCGGCCAGCTCGGTCGGGACGTTCTGGGCGAGCCCGGCGAGCAGCGAGCCGGCGCCGAGGACGGCCCAGCCGGCGCTGAACAGGCGGCGGGCGCCGAGCAGGTCGGAGAGCCGTCCGCCGAGCAGGAGCAGGCCGCCGAAGGCGACCACGTACGCGTTGAACACCCAGGACAGGTCCTCCTGGCCGAAGCCGAGGTCGTCCTTCATCTTGGGCAGGGCCACCCCGATGATCGAGGTGTCCATGATCACGACGAACTGCGCGGCGGCGATCAGCGCCAAGGCGCGCCACCTCCGGGGGTTCGGCCCGGTGTTGTCGGTTGCCATTTCTCTTGCTCCTTACCCGTTGGGGGTATCTAGCCATCGCCGCGGCCGGGGCATCGGAGCGCGGCCGGAAAGTGCCAACTCGCAGTAAGGGCGAGGCGGGCACTCCGGCCGGCGGCTCCGGCGGGGACGTCGATGAACATACCCTAGGGGGGTACGGTTTATCTACGGAAGGCAGCGGGGGAATCCGGCGCCATGGGGGCAGGGGGTATACCGTCGGGCGGGGGCGGGTGCGGGTGCGAGAACCGGTGACTGGCGCGGGAATCCCGTGATCTCCGTCGCGGTTCCACGAAGCGTCAGCAGGCCTCAGGACGAGAGGACTTCCGTGCGCGCCATCCGCATCGACCGTTTCGGCTCCCCCGAGGTCCTCGACCTCGTCGAGGACCGGCGGCCCCTGCCCGGGCCCGGGGAGGTGCTGGTGCGGACCGTCGCGACCGGCATCAACCCCGTGGACGACAAGACCCGGGAGGGGGCCATCGGCGAGGGGACTCCCCCGCTGCCGCTGACGCTCGGCTGGGACCTGGCCGGGGTGGTGGTCGACGGCGGCGCGAGCCCGCTGCGGGCGGGGGACCGGGTGTTCGCGATGTCGCACCAGCTCGACACCGCCCGGGGCACCTGGGCCGACCTGGTCGCCCTTCCGGCGGAGGCGGTGGCCGTCGCACCGCGCACGGTCAGCCTGGTCGAGGCCGCCACGCTGCCGCTGCCCGGCCTGACGGCGCTGCAGACCCTGGACTGGCTCGCGGTGTCCGCCGGCGAGCGGCTGCTCGTCGCCGGCGCCGCCGGTGCGGTCGGCGGCCTGGCCCTGCAGATCGCCCGGGCGCGCGGCGCCGAGGTGGACGCCCTGGTCTCCCGGGACGGCCAGGCCGCCTTCGTCCGCGAGCACGGCGCGGGCCTGGTCTCCACCGATCCCGCCGCCTTCGGGGGCCGCCGCTACGACGCCGTCTTCGACACCTTCGGGGCCTTCGTCACGGAGGCGGTCGCGGACGGCGGCCGGTACGCGTCCATCGCCACCCAGGCCGGCCCGGTACCCGACCTCTCCGCCCGGGGCGTGCGCACCGCCGTCCACCAGGTCCGCGAGGACGGCGCCGGGCTGGCCGAACTGGCCCGGCTCGTGGACGAGGGCGCGCTGCACCCGCGCGTGCACGCCACCTACGGGCTCCACCGGATCCGGGCCGCGCACGAGCGGTTCCGGGAGGGCGGGCTGACCGGGAAGATCGTCGTCACCTTCTGAGACCGTCCGGCCGTCCCGGCCGGGCGCGGGCCGGGGCCCTCGCCCGGCTCAGCGCGTCAGCGGATCACCGCGCTGCTGACGGAAGTTCACCGGCCCGGTCGGCCGCGCCCTTGGCGAGGACGGCCGAGGTGCCGACCACCGTCCCGGTCGGGCCCGCGTCGCCGTCCCCGTCGAGAACCGTGCGCTCGCCGAGGAACGCGTAGGTGGTCCGGTCGAAGACCCACTGGGTCTGCCGTCCGTGCGCCGTACGGGCCACGGCGACACCCTCGCGCCCGGCGGCGTCGACGGCCGACGGGACGACGGTGACGCCGGGAATCCGCTCGGCGGCCCGGTAGAGCGCGGCGCTGACCCGCGGCGGAGCCCAGGTCTCGGCCAGCAGATCGCCGATCGCGGCGAAGGCCCGCTGGTTCGGGTCCTGGCCGGGGTCACCGTCCCTGATCAGCTCCAGCAGGGCGTCCGGGTCGGTGGGCAGCGAGGCGACGTACGTGTGGGTCGGCGCGTCGATCGACGGTCCGCTTCCGCGCGGGGTGTCGAGCCGGCTGTCGGGCCCGCCCTCCTCGCGCAGCAGGCCGGGGCGGCTGCCGTCGGCGGACAGCCAGACCTGTCGGGTGTGCGCGGGAGCCATCGTCACGGGACCGCCGGCGGCGCTCTGCGCCGCGTAGGCGACTCGGCTCTCGATGTAGACGAACTGGTCGGCGCGGACCGGCGGCTGCTCCGGCCCGTCGGCGGCGGCGAGCGCGATGCGGTCGAGGAGGAGCACCGCCTCGGCCGTTACGGTGGCGGCAGCGCCCTCGGTCACCGCCGCGCGGTCGCGCCCGGCCGTACCTCCGAGGTCCACCGCCAGGGCGCCGGCAACGGCCAGCGCGCAGGCGAGCGCCGGCATGGCGATCCGGAACCGGACCGGACGCCGGGTGGCGCGCCGCCGCCGCGGCTCGCCGGACGCGGTATCGCGCAACAGACGTTCCCGCAGCAGCAGTTGACGATCCTCCCGCAGGTCCGGCACCGCCGGCGGGGGCAGCAGCTCGGCGAGTCCGCGGCGCTCGGACTCCTCGGACTCCTCCGACTGGCAGTGCGGACCGCGCCGTGGGGCGGCGTTCATCCGTGGCTCTCCTGGGTCGACGGCCGGAGCGCGGGGACGCGACCCGGTACGGGCAGGGCGGTGACGGCGGAGCGGGCCCCGGCACCGGCCGCCGCCCTGGCTTCGGCCCTGGCTCGCGCTTTCGCCCCGGCCTTCGCTGCGACCCTGGATCGCGCCTTCGCCTCGGCCCTCGCCTCGGCCTCGGTCAGCTCGCGCAGCCGGGCCCGCGCCCGGGACAGCCGGGAACGGACGGTGCCGACCGGCGTGCCGAGCGCCTCGGCCGCGCTCGCGTAGTCCAGCCCGGCCCACACCACGAGGGTGAACACCTCCCGGTCGCGGCGCCGGAGCCGGCCGAGCGCACGGCGCGCGGCGCACAGCTGGTCCACGTCCGCGAGGTGCGCGACCAGGTCGTCGGCGAAGTCCGGGACGGAGCCGCGCTCCGGGAGCCGGGCGAGCGCGAGGTCGCGGCGCCGGCGGGCACGGGCGTTGCGGCGCATGACGTTGGTCGCGATCCCCAGCAGCCACGGCCGCAGGCCGTCGCCGTCGGGGTGCAGCCGCTCCCGGCTCCGCCACGCCTCCAGGAAGGTCGTCGAGACGACGTCCTCGGCCTCCGCCCAGTCGCCCGTCACGCGCAGGGCGTAGCGGTACAACACCTGGGCGTGCTCGTCGTACAGCTCGCCCAGGACGTCGGGGTCGCCGCGGCGAAGACGCGTTCTCATGAGTGCTTCCACACTCTGCCCTGCCCGGCCCGTTGCGCGGGTTCCGGTGACATGTGTCACAGGCGGATCGCGGGAACTCCCCCGTCCGTCCGAGCAGTACGGAGCATGAGCGCACCTTCCGATCCCCGTTCCGTGCCCCGTCGGAACGCCCTCCGGGCCCTGGCCGTCACCGTCGCGCTGGCCGGCACCTCGGCGGCCGGCCTCTCGGCTCCCGCCTTCGGCGGCCCGGCCTTCGCCGCCGGGCCGCCGACGTACACCCTCACGATCAGGCACCTGGACCGCGCCGGCCATCCGGTCCGGCCGTACCGCACCCATGTCGCCGGGATCTTCGAGGCCGGGCCCGAGCAGGTCGTCGAGGAATCCGACGCGTCCGGCGTCACCACCGTCCGCCTGCCCAGGGGCCGGTACCTGCTGGACAGCACCCTGAGCTCGGGCGGCCCGGGTACCGGGTCCCCGTACTGGACGGACTGGATCGTCCAGCCGCGCCTGGACCTCGACCGGGACACCACCGTCACCGTCGACGCGCGGACCACCGCCCCCGTCGACGTCCGGCCCCCGGACGGCTCCGCGCGCTTCCGGCAGAGCACGATGTCCGTCGAGGTCACCCACGGCGGTGTCAGCAGGACGGCCCACGTCGGCAACGGATCGACGAACCTGCGCGTGGCCCACCTGGGGCCCGACACCGAACCCGGCGCGCTGAGGCAGTGGTTCGACTCCCACTGGGAGACCGACGGCGGAGGCTACGTGCTCGGCCCGACCTTCTCGGGCACCCGCGCCCTCACCGGCCTCACCCGGCACTACTCCGCACCGGAGCTGGCCACCGTGAACATCCGCGGCGCCGCCGGGCCGGGCGGTACCGGGTTCGGCCTGTACAACCTCCAGCCGACCGACGGCCAGACCATCGGCGCCTCCAACAGCATGAGGACGCCGGGCACCGCCACCTTCCACGTCACGCCCGAGCGCGGCACCTGGGACATCGGCTACACCGCCCCCGGCCCGGAGGGCACGGCGCCGCGCCACTACTCCGCCGACCGCGTCGCCGTACGGGCCGGGAGCACGACCGGCCACACCTTCGACGGCCCGGTCTTCGGCCCCGCGCTCACCGACCGCCCCGCCGTCGTCCGCGACGGCGACCGGATCACCGCCGACGTCCCGCTGCTCGCCGACGGCGACGGCCACGTGCCGTCGACCCCGTCGTTCGACACCGCCTACACCTCGCTCCACCGCGACGGCGTACTGGTCGGCGCCGCGTCCGGCACGCCCGGACGCGGCGAGTTCACCGTGGCGCCGGGCCGGGCGTCCTACCGACTGGCCGCCACGGCGACCCGCAGGGCCGCGGCCGGCGCGACCACCCGGGTGACCGCGTCCTGGACCTTCGCCTCGGCCGCCACCGCCGGAGCGACCGCGCTCCCGGTGAGCGTCGTGCGGTTCTCCCCCGAGCTCACCCCGGCCGGCACCGCGGCGGCCGGCCGCCCCCTCCGCATCCCGGTGACCGTCCAGGGCGCCGCCGCCGACGGCCGCACCCGCTCGCTGACCGTCTCGGCCTCCACCGACGCCGGCGCCTCGTGGACCCGCCTCCCACTCGCGGACGGCGCCGTCACCGTCCACAACCCGCCCCCGGGCACCGGCGTCTCCCTGCGCGCCGAACTCACCGACACCGACGGCAACACCCTCGACCAGACCATCGCCGACGCCTACCGCACGGCGTGAACTCGCCCGCACCGTCACTGTCCTGAGTTTCACTCAGATTTCCGTCCTCGCGTTGGGTCCACCGGGGGGCCGGACCATGCGCCGGCCCGGCCGGGGGTCACCCCGGCGTTGGGTGTCGGCGTCCTGCCCCTGCCGAGGTGAGGCGGCAGGAGCAGGACGCCACGGCGCGGTGGGCAGGTCAGCCGAGCGAGACCAGACGCGCGCCCCCGTCGGTCTCGATGATGGTGCCCGTGAGGTTGGCATTGGTGGCGGCCAGGGCCACGACCTCGGCGATCTCCTGGGCCGAGGCGATGTGGCGGACCGGCAGGGTGGCGGCCGCCTGTGCGAAGTACTCGCGCTTGGCGTCCTCCGGCAGGCCGTTCCACCAGGGCGTGTCGACGAACCCGGGAGAGACGGCGTTCACCCGTATCGGAGCGAGTTCCGCGGCCAGCGGCCTGATCAGGGCCTCGACGGCGCCGTTGATGGCGGCGATGCCGGCGGTTCCCGGCATGCCGGTCCGCGCGGTGATGGCGCCGAGCAGGGTGATGGACCCGTCCGGCGTGAGGTGCGGTAGGACCGCCTGGATCGTGGTGACGTGGGGCCAGAACTTCGCCTCGAACGCGCGTCGCAGCATCGTCAGGTCGAGATCGGCCACCGGCCCCGGCCCTTCGCTTCCGCCGGCCGCCAGGACCAGCCAGTCGATGCCGCCGGTCGCCTCGGCGAGGGCGCTCATCTCGTCAGGGTTTCCGGCGTCGGCCCGGTGCCCGACCAGTTCGGCGTCCGTGACGGCAAGGGCGTCAAGGCGCTCCTTGCTGCGGCCGGCGATGTGCACCGTGGCGCCACGAGCCTGGAGCAGGCGGGCCGTTGCGAGCCCGATGCCGGACGTTCCCCCGACCACGAGGGCAGTGCGCTGGGACATGACGTCTCCTTATTTCGAACCGCTGCGTCTCGAATTAAGCTAGCCTCCATGGTCATGGACGATCAACCCCCCTTGGAGTCACGCCCGGGACGCAAGCGCAGCGAGGAGAGCCGGATGGCGATCCTGGTCGCGGCGTTCGAACTGGTCGGCGAGGTCGGATACGCGGGCCTGACGATCGAAGGAATCGCCAACCGCGCCGGATGCGGCAAACAGACGATCTACCGCTGGTGGCCCTCCAAGGCCCACGTTCTCCTCGAAGCACTCGCGGTGAAAGCCGATCTGTACGTCACGAACGCCGACCACGGCTCCTATGCCGACGACCTACGGGCCTTCCTCGGGGACACCTTCCGGCTCGGCCGCCAGCAGCTTGTCGTCGACATCCTGCGCGTCCTGATGGCGGAGGCCCAGATCAACGAGGAGTTCGGCCGACTCTTCCGCAGTGCCTTCCTGCAGCGCCGGCGCGACGCGCTCCAGGCAGTCCTCGACCGGGCCCGGACACGGGGCGACCTGCCGCCCCGCCCTGCTCCGTCCACCGTCCTGGACATCGTGTTCGGCACCCTGTGGTACCGCCTCCTGGCCACGCGCCGGCCCATGGGCGACGACCTCGTCGAGGACCTCACGGCCACCCTCACGCAGACCGCCCAACCCCCGACCGGCACGGTGATCGACCGGGGGGACCGGCAATGACCCCTCGCCGCACCATCCTCGTCACGGGGGCCACCGACGGCCTCGGCCTGGCCTTGGCCGAACGCCTGGCAGCCGACGGCGCCGACCTGATCCTGCACGGCCGCGACCAGGCCAAACTCGACCGCGTCGCAGACCGGTTCGCGGCCCGCGGCGCATCCGGGCCCCGGACCGTGACCGCGGACCTCGCCGACCTCGGCCAGGTCCGCCGCATGGCCGCCGAGATCCGGGCGTCGGTGGACCGACTCGACGTCCTGGTGAACAACGCCGGCATCGGCGCCGGGCAACCGGACGGCCGCACCCGCCGCACCAGCGCCGACGGCCACGAGCTGCGCTTCGCCGTCAACCACCTCGCCGGCTTCCTGCTCACCCTCGAACTCCTGCCGCTGCTGCGCGCGTCAGCGCCGGCCCGCATCGTCAACGTCGCTTCCATCGGCCAGCACCCGCTCGACTTCGAGAACCTGATGCTGGAGCGCGACTACGACGGCACCCGGGCCTACGGCCAGAGCAAGCTCGCCCAGATCGCGTCCGGCTTCGAGCTCGCCGCACGCCTGCCCGCCGACGAGGTCACGGTCAACAGCCTGCACCCCGCGACCTACATGCCGACCAAGATCGTCCTCGCCGAGATCGGACACAGCATCGACACGCTGGAAGAAGGAGTGACCGCCACCCGCCGGCTCGTCACCGACCCGGCACTCGCCGGTACCACCGGACGCTTCTACGACCGCACCCGCGACGCACGCGCCCACTCCCAGGCCTACGACAGCGCGGCCCGACTGCGCCTGTGGCAGGCGAGCCTGCGACTCACCGAAGCCGAGAACCCCCTGGGTTGAGCGCCTCCGAGGGCAACAGCACTGCCACAGCGTGGTGTTGGCGGCTTCGGGCGCGGCTCCCGGCGAGCCCCTTCATTACCCTAGGGGGGTATGGTACCTTCGAAATGAAGCAGCCGCCCGGGCAGTCCGGGTCGGCGCCGGGCACCCACGACAGGAGCACACCCATGAGCGAGACCACCGTCACCGTCGAGTCCGCCGCCGAGACCTCCTCCTGCTGCGGCTCGTGCGGCACCAACGCCGGTGCGGCCCCCGCCGCCGAGTCCGCCCGGACCTCGGTCTTCCAGGTCCAGGGCATGACCTGCGGTCACTGCGTCTCCTCGGTGACCGCCGAGCTGAAGAAGCTCGACGGCGTCGAGGACGTCGCCGTGGACCTCGCCACCGGCCAGGTCACCGTCGGCAGCACCAAGCCGCTCGCCGACTCCGACGTGGCCGCCGCCGTGGACGAGGCCGGTTACGAGCTGGTCGGCCGCGTCCAGGGCTGACCCACCGTCGTCGGCCCGGGCGGGCACCACCCCGCCCGTCCGGGCCGGCTCCACCCCACCGCGCCCCCGGTAGAGTGAGACCACTCCTCACCGCACAGGAACCGGAGACGGCCATGGCCAGCTACAGCTCCCACAAGGACGACTTCCTCAAGCGGCTCCGCCGCGTCGAGGGCCAGATCCGTGGCCTCCAGCGCATGGTCGAACAGGACACCTACTGCATCGACGTCCTCACCCAGGTGTCCGCCGCCAGTCGCGCGCTCCAGTCCTTCGCCCTCCAACTCCTGGACGAGCACATCGAATGCTGCGTCCGCGACGCCATCGCCGAGGGCGGCCAGGAGGCGAGCACCAAGATCCGCGAGGCCAACCAGGCCATCGCCCGCCTGGTCCGCTCCTGAGGCCCGCACGGGCAGATCGCGGGGAGGCACAGCACAGGACAGGACGCCCTCCGGCGCACCTGCCGGCCGGAGGGCGTCCTGTTGCATATCGGTACCCGGTAGGGGTAACTCCTCGCCGCGAGCTGGGCGTGCGGTCCGTGTTGGAGGGCATGAACGCGCGGCTCCCGACGGCTCCGGGTGATCCGGACGCTGCGACGGCGCCGGTCGCCGCCGCGGCGGCGCGGTCGAACAGAGGGAGGAGCCCACCGTGTCCATCGAGTTCGTCCGCCGGCTGGACGGCCTGGTGTACCGCTTCGACCCGGACGGCGTCTTCCACGGCCGACCGTCGTACCGGCGGCAGGACCTGGACCTGTGGTGCCGGTGGCTGCCGGAGCGGGGCTGGTGCGTGGTCGACGCCGCGGGGGTGCCCAACTCCGGTCCGCTGCTGGGCGAGGACCGGCACCGGGCGCTTCCGCCGGCCGGGCCGTGGCGCAGTTGGAAGGCGGGCCGGTCGTACCTCTACGACCTGCGCCACCTCGGCGGGGAAGCGACCGGTGCCTGACGGTCCTCAGACCCGGTCGAGCGGGCGGTGCGGGCCGTCCGGGAGGTCGACCTCGACGGTGTCGCCGGGCCGGACGGGGCCGCCGGTGCGGACGACGCCCATGACTCCGGCGCGGCGCACGATCGTGCCGTCCTCGGCGCGGCCGACGACCTGCTTGAGCAGACCGGGCCGGTAGCCGTCGATCTGGGCGCACGGGTTGCGCAGGCCGGTGATCTCCACCTCCGCCTCCGGGCCGATCCGCAGCACCGCGCCGACCGGCAGGCCGAGCAGGTCGACACCTTCGGTGGTGATGTTCTCGCCGAGCGCGCCCGGCGCCACGTCGAAGCCGGACTCGCCGAGTTCGGCGAGCAGTTCGCGGTGGATCAGGTGGACCTGGCGCAGGTTGGGCGCGGTCGGGTCCTGGGCCATCCGGGAACGGTGCTTGACCGTCACCCCGGCGTGCACGTCCCCCTCGACGCCCAGCCCGGCGAGCAGTGTGATGCCGTCCCGGTTCGGTTTGGTGAACGCGTACTCGGCGTTGCTGCTGACTGCCACCACGGTGCCGCTCATCTTCCGGGCTCCCCTCTCGGACGGGCGTTCGGTCGGTGCGGAAGCATAGTCGCCCGGTGCGGCCGGCCCGCCGAGGGCGCCCGCGGCAGTGGCGACGCCGTACCCGTCCAGGACGGCCGGGTACGGCGTCGCGCCGCCGGGCTACGCCCTGGTGGGCCCGGCTCCGGCGGGCCCGGCCCCGACGGCTTGGCCCTCGGCAGGCCGGCCCCCGCCGGGCCGGCCCCCGCCGCGTGCCCGCTCGTCCGCGTCGGCGAGCCACCAGTAGACCGGTGGGAGCCCGAATTCGACGGCCATCAGCACCAGTTGGAACCAGTGCGGCCGGCCGTCCGCCGCGATCGACAGCACCCGCGCGAGGCCGCCCAGCAGCAGCACCGCAGCCAGCCACCGCACCGCCCGGGCGGGCACCGGCGCCTGCCGGGCGGCCTGGATCCAGGCCGCGCCGTACCCGGCGAAGACCGCGCCCATGAAGCGGCCGAAGCTGTCGACCGTCGGGCCGGCGTCCGCGATCCCGGGGATCGCGGCGTTCCCCAGCAGCAGGTGGAAGAAGCCGATCGCCACGCAGGCGACCCCCATCGTCCACACGAGCACCCGTAATGCCCTGGCCATGACCCACCCACCCGTCACAGAGGTCCGGTCGACACAGTTGACACGTGTCTACTAAGCGTGCGGCACCAGGCTAGCGCCGCCAAGTAGACACGTGTCAAGTAACCTGCCCGCATGCCAGTCCACGAACGCCGCCGCCGGCTCGCCCCCGCCGAGCGACGCGCCCAGCTGCTCTCCGTCAGTGCCCGGCTGTTCGCCGAACGGCCGTACGAGGAGGTGCTGATGGAGGAGGTCGCCGAGCGGGCCGGGGTCTCCCGCGCGCTGCTCTACCGGCACTTCCCGAGCAAGCACGAGCTCTTCGCCGCCGTCTACCGGGAGGCCGCCGACGACCTGCTCGCCAGGAGCCGGTTCGACCCGGCCGACACCCTGGTCGAGCAGCTGGTCGAGGGCATGGACGCCCACCTGGACTACTTCGTCGCCAACCGGCACGCCGTGCTCGCGGCCAACCGCGTGCTGGCCGGGGACCAGGTGATCCAGACCATCATCGCCGAGGAGCTCGACGCCCTGCGCGACCGGCTGCTCGGCGTCCTCCCGCTCGCGGACGAGCGGGCGCGGCAGGCGGTGTCCCAAGTCCTGCGCGGCTGGCTGGTGTTCGTCCGGGTACTGGTCCTCGACTGGCTGACCGAGGAGACCTGCACCCGCACCGAGCTGCGGGACACCTGCATCGGCGCCGTACTGGGCGCGCTCCGGCCGCTGCTGCCCGTCGATCCGGCACCCGGCTGGGAGCGCCGAGGGCATACCATCGGGGCGTAACGGGAGAATCGCCGCAAGCGTCCAAGTCCCTATGAATATATGACAATTGGATGCTCCGACTCCCCCGACCTGCCGGACCTCCGAACTCCGCGAAGGGACCCATGGACTCCGCCGCAGCCGACACCCGGACCACCCTGCCCCCGCTCCACCGGCTCCCCACCACCCCGGCCCAGCCGCCCCACCCCACCACCCTCCCGGACGGCACCCCCGCGTGGCTGATCACCCGCTACCACGACGTCCGCCAGGTCCTCGGCGACCCCCGGGTCACCCGGGCCGACCTGCATGACGTCGGCACCGCGGGCGCCACCGCCGACGTGGCCGCCAACCCGGCGTCCCTGTTCAACCAGGACGGGCCCGCCCACCGCCGGCTGCGCGGCACCGTCCAACGGGCCTTCACCCCGCGCGCCATCGCCGGCTGGCAGCCGTGGGTCGCGGCCGCCGTCCAGCAGTCCGTGGACCGGCTGGTCGCCGCCGGCCCGCCGGCCGATCTGGTCCCCGCGTTCGCCCGGCCGGTGCCGTTCGCCGTCACCACCCGGCTGATGGGGCTCGACGGGGACGGGCCGGACCACCTGGACGAGGAGCGGCTGCACCGCTGGACCGTCGCCCTGCTCGCCCAGGGCGACGAACAGGGCGACGGGCAGGGCGGCGAACAGGGCGACGGGTCGACCGGCGCCGAGGGGGCCGACGGGGCCGACCACGGCGACACCCTCGCCGAATTCGGCGCCTTCATGGGCGAGTTGGTCGCCCGCCGGCGCCGCGAGCCCAGCGACGACCTGGTCAGCCGACTGGTCCGGGCCGCCGACCAGGACGGCGGCGTCCCCGAGGAGTCACTCGTCTTCCTCACCGCCGGGCTCACCGCCAGCGGCAACGAGAGCGTTGCCGGGGCACTCGCCAACGCCCTGGTCTACGTGCTCGGCGAACGCCCCGAGCACTGGCCGCGCCTCGCCGACCCGGACGTCGCCGAGCGCACCGCCGAACGGCTGCTGCACTACATCCCGCTCGGCGACGACGAGGCGACCATCCGCCGCACCACCGCGCCGATCGAGGTCGGCGGCGTCACCGTGCCGGCCGGCGCGGTCGTCGCCGTCAGCCTCGGCAGCGCCAACCGCGACCCGGCCGTCTACCCCGACGGCCTCGACGCCGACCTCGGCCTGCCGCTGCCCGCCCCCACCCTCGCCTTCAGTGCCGGCCCGCACTACTGCATCGGCGCCTGGCGGGTCCGGCTGGAGATGCGCGAGTCCCTGCACCGCCTCGCCACCGCCCTGCCGGGCCTGCGCCTCACCGTCCCGGTCGCGGAGCTCGCCTGGCAGCTCGGCGGCACCACCCGGAGCCCGGCCCGCCTCCCGGTGGACTGGTAGCCGCCCGGTGGACCGGTAGGGCCCGGGGCGCCGCGTCGGAGCGGCGCCCCGCTCGGCGCCACCCGTCGAGCAGGGCGCCGACCACCGCTCCCGAGGGCGCCGGCGCGCCGGGCTTCCCCTCGCCACTCCGCGCACGGCCGGGCCGCCGCTCCGACGCCGGTACCGGTACCGGTGAAGTCCCGCCGGACAGCGACCGTTCCCCCGCACGGCTCAGCCGAACAGCCCGTCCCCCAGCGTCCCGCCCGCCGGGGCGCCCGGCAGCACGTAGGCCACCGCCGAGGCCGTGTGCTCGACGAAGGCGTTGAGCGCGTCGCGCGCGGCCAGCCGGTTCTGGACCCGGGTGAACTGGGCCGGGTCGCGTACGAAGGCGCAGAACAGCAGGCCGCGGTCGCCCGGGCCGTCGTCGTAGCTGTAGCCCCGGCGCAGCATCCGGGCGCCGCCGTCCAGCCGGGGGCTGGAGAGCCGGACGTGCGCGGTGGCGGGGATGACGTACGAGCCGTCCGGGTTCTTGGCGTAGATGTCCGGCTCGTCGTGCTCCGCCGTACCGGTGAGCGGGGCGCCGTCGCCGGCCCGACGGCCCATCACCTGCTCCTGGCGGTCCCCGGGGAGGGCGGCGAAGGCGGCGGTGTCCATCCGGATCCGGCGGTAGACCAGTACCGTCCCGTGCTCGTACGGCCCCGGCGGGCCCCAGACCCACTGCCCGGCGTCCGTGCCGTCCGGGTTCGCCGTGCCGTCCTTGAAGCCGAACAGGTTGCGCGGGGTGGCGCCGGCGGCCGTCCGGGCCAGGAAGCCGGACTGCGTCCAGCGCACCGTGGCGCCGGCCGCCCGGGCCGTCGCGCCCACCTGCTCGGCGACGACGGACAGCGGCCAGCGGTCCTCCGCGCACAGCTGGACCACCAGGTCGCCGCCGCCGCGCGCCGGGTCGAGCCGGTCCCCGGGGAAGTCGGGCAGCCCGGCCAGCAGGGCGGGCGGAACGTCCAGCCCCAACCGGGCGGCGAGACCGGGGCCGACCCCCACCAGGCTGCTCAGCCGGGCCGGTCGGCCGCCCCGCAGCCGCGAGTCCGCCGGTTCGTCGCCCGCCGCCTCGGCCAGCACCCGGGTCAACCCGCCGAGCAGGCCGCGCAGGGCGGCCCGGCCGTCCGAGGTCGCGGCGGGCGCCAGGTCGAGGGCCAGCAGCTCGGTGGCCGGCTGCTGCGGGGCGGTCACCCCGGACTGCCGTTCGCCGTGGAAGGGCACCGCCGACGGCTCCGGCGCCGCCGCCGTCCGGCCGCGGCCGTCCCGGGCGTTCCCGCCGCCCAGCGCCAGCGCCGTGACCCCCGCGCCGAGCCCGGCGGCCACCGCCGCCCCGCCCGCGAGCAGCCCCCTTCGATCCACGCCGCCGCTTCTGACGGTCGGTGGCTGGTCCTGCGCCTTTCCGGTTTCGGCATGCATGGGCGACATTGGAGACGATAGAACACGCCGTATGCAACTTTTGACCACACGTCACCTGCGCTCCGGCACAACCCCCTCGCCCGGGGCCCGAACCGCCAGGCGCCTGCCGGCGCTGCTCGCCGCCGCCGTCCTCGCCCTCGCCGGCTGCTCCTCGGGCGGCTCGTCCTCCTCCGACGCCAAGCACCCGGACGGCACGGTCGTCCGGGTCCCGCAGCACTTCCCGACCATCCAGCAGGCGGTGGACGTCGCCCGCGAAGGGGACACCGTGCTGGTCGACCCGGGCACCTACCGGGAGAGCGTGCGCCTGACCAAGCCGCGGATCGTGCTGCGCGGCACCGACCGCGGCACCGTGGTCCTGGACGGCGGGCTGCGGCTGGTCAACGGCATCACGGCGACCGGCCCCGGCTCGGTGGTGGAGAACCTCACCGTCCACGGATACCTCGCCAACGGCGTGCTGTTCACCGGCGTCACCGACGAGAAGCTCCAGCAGCGCGGCGCCGGCGGCTCCGCCTACGACCCGCTGGACACCGCCCGCTTCCCGGTCGTCGAGGGCTTCCGGGCGAGCAACGTCACCTCGTACAACAACGGCCTGTACGGCATCTACGCCTTCGACGCCCGCGGCGGCGTCATCGAGGACTCGTACGCCTCCGGGCAGGCCGACTCGGGCATCTACGTCGGCCAGTGCAAGCCCTGCGACACCCTGGTGCGCGGCAACACCGTCGAGCGCAACGCCGTCGGCATCGAGCTCACCAACGCCTCCGACGGGGTCACCATCGTCGGCAACCGGATCAACGGCAACCGGGTCGGCGTCACCGTCAACTCCAACGACCTGGAGGCCCTCGCCCCGCAGCACGGCGCGGTGATCGCGGGCAACGTCGTCACCGACAACAACGCCTCCGACACCCCCCAACAGGCCGACGGCGCCTGGGGGATCGGCATCGGGATCGGCGGCGGCACGGCCAACCAGGTGCAGCGCAACCTGGTCCGGGGCAACCGCGCGGCCGGCATCGTGGTCACCGACCCGCCCGGGCACCCCGCGAGCGGCAACCGGGTCGAGGACAACCGGGCCACCGGCAACGGCACCGACCTCGTCCTGGCCTCCGTCGACCCGGCCAACTGCTTCAGCGGCAACCAGCCGGCCGTGCAGAGCCCGGACGGCCTGGAGACGCTGGCGGGGTGCGCCGTCCAGGGCCGCACCGCCCCGCCGTTCGGCCGCAGCACCCCGGTCCAGGCGCCGCCCGGCATCCCGTTCAGCCAGGTTCCGGCGCCGCCCGCCCAGCCCTCGCTGCCCGACCCGACCGCGCCCGGCCGCCCGGCCACCGGCCTCCCGGGCCCGGTCGACCCGGGCGCCTACCCGCTGCCGGAGTCCGCGGACGCCGTCCCGAAGCACTGACCCCCGCCAGGTCCGGGCGCGTGCCCGCCCGCGGGCCCGCGCCCGCCGGCCGGGAAGCGGTCGGGCGGTCGGGCGGTCGGGCCCAGCGGCCCCCGCCCGGGACCCTGCCGCGACCGCCGGGAGCCGCCCGCCCCGCCGACCGCTCCGCCCGGACACTCCGGACACCCCGGGATGAGCCCGACGCCCTTGCCGACACGGACAGTTCGGGACACCTCAGGCAGTTCGGAAACCACCCGGGAAGTCCTCCGCGGACATGACATACTGCCTCGGTGACCTCAGCTGACCTGGCCGCGAAGCCGTCCAAGAGCCGTCCCCGACTGGGCCGGAAGTTCAATCTGCTGTGGTCCGCGTCGGCGATCTCCTCGGTCGGCGACGGCATGCGGGACTCCGCCCTGCCGCTGCTGGCGGTGGCCGTCTCCGACTCCCCCAGCGCGGTCTCCGTGGTCTCGGTCGCCGCGTCGCTGCCCTTCCTGGTGATGTCCCTGTACGGCGGGGTGCTCGCCGACCGGGCCGACCGGCGGCGGCTGATGTGGACGATCGACGCCGCCCGCGCCGCGGTCGTCCTGGGCTTCGCCTGCTGGGTGCTGGTCGCCGACCCTCCGCTGGTGGCGCTGGCCGCGCTGGCCTTCCTGCTCGGCTGCGGCGAGACGGTCTTCTCCAACGCCGCCACCTCCGCCGTCCCCGAGCTGGTCCGCCCCGACCAACTCGACGCCGCCAACGGCCGGTTGCAGGCCAACATGCTGGTCGGCGGCAACCTGGTCGGCCCGCTGGTCGGCTCCGCGCTGTTCGCCGTGGCCGTCGCCTCGCCCTTCACGGTGGACGGCATATCCTTCGCGCTCGCCGCCGTCCTGGTCGCCGCCACCGGCCGCTCCACCGCCCCGCGCACCCGGGCCGACCGCCGCCCGGTGCTCACCGAGATCCGCGAGGGCGTCGACTGGCTGCTGCACCACCGCGACGTGCGGATGCTCGCCGTGCTCTCCACCCTCGGCGCGCTGGCCTGCTTCACGGGCACCACCATGGTGGTCCTGATGGTCACCAAGGTCATCCACGCCCCCGCCGCCGCCTACGGCATCGTCCTCGCGGCCGGCGCCATCGGCGGCACCGCCGCCAGCACTCTGGCCGGCCGGCTCAGCCGGCTGCTCGGCCGGGGCACCCGGATCGCCCTCGCCTTCCTGCTGATGGGCGTCTCGCTGATCCTGATCGGCCTGAGCACCACGGTGGCCGAAGTGGCCGCGCTGTACGCCGTGATCGGCTTCGGGATGGTCACCTGGAACATCCAGGCGATCTCGCTGCGCCAGCAGGCCGTGCCGAAGGAGCTGCTCGGCCGGGTCAACAGCTGCTACATGCTGCTGAGCCGACTCGGCATCATGGCCGGTGCCGCCCTGAGCGGTTGGATCGCCTCCACCGTCGGCGTCCGCACCCCGCTCCTGGTCGGCGGCGGCCTGCTGCTGGCCCTGCTGGTCGCGGTGCTGCTCCTGCTGCCGCGGATGACCGCGATGGAGGGCGCCCCGGCCGCCGCCGCCCCGGACGCCGAGTAGCCCACCCGTCGGGGGGCCTTTCGCGTTCTCCCGCCCGACGGCCCCCACCGGCCGATATGGTGACCCACGGGGTGGGCCGGCGAGTCCGACCGGCGAACAGCTGCCGCATGACCCGAGGAGAGCCGTGAACGCCAACCACCCCACCCCCGCGGACCGGTCGACCCCCTCCGACGCCCCCGGTGTCCACGTGCCGCCGGTCGGCCTCGGCCCGCTGGTGCGGACCGACGGCGGCTGGTTCATCGGAGACCACCGGAGCAGGGCCCACCTCGCCGTCCTCCCCGAGGGGTTCGAGCACCGCGTCACCGGCCAGGAGCCGTTCCTGGTGCCGTGGGACCGCCTGATGAGCCTGGAACTCGGGGTCACCAGCGGACGCTTCTTCAGCACCCCGGCCGGCGGCCTCCTGACCAGGCACGACGGGATCGGCGCCCACGGCTCCTGGCTGGACACCATGGTCCGGCGCCCCTATGACGTGTGGCGGCCCCGGTTCGTCCACCACCGCCACTGGTACCCGATGCCCGAGATCACCGTGCTGCGCCAGCTGCTCGGGAACGTCGTCGACCTCGGCCGGGTGCACCGGCTCGGCGACGACGCCTGGCTGACCTCGGTCGTCGAGGCGCTGGCGGCGGACCGCCTGCTGCGGCGGTGGCGGACGAGCAGGGCCGTCGCGGACGGCGTGAAGGAGATCATCCTCCACGGCGCCTGACGCCGCCCCGGGCCCCCGGGCCGGCAGCCACCGGCCCGGAGTACGCCGCATCGGTCCCGTACAGGAAGTCGGCGGGGCCGACTTCTCATGCCGGCCCGCGGCGCCGGCCACGGGCCGCGCCGAGGACGCGGCGCACCAGCGGCCGGATCCGGGGCGGCCCCAGCAGCGGCGCCCGGACCACGCACAGGGCGAAGAGGAGCTGGCCCAGGAGGGGGACGGGCAGGAGCGGCGGGAAGAACAGCAGGAACCAGAGCGGCAGGAGCAGCAGCCCGGCCAACCGGCCCCGGAACGCCGTGCCCGTACGGGTGCTGAACAACGAGTGGAGGGCGCAGATCGCCACGGACGGGATCCCGACGAGGACCACGAACCCCCGCACGTCGCTCGCCGCGAAGCCGCCGCCCGCCGCCGACGCCACCAGGAGCACCGCCGCGAAGGTGAGGGCGTAGCGGACCGCCAGGTCGGCGAGCCGCAGCCCGATGAGCCCCAGGTTCCGCCACGGCGTGCTCGGGTCCACGGCAGGCTCCTTCGTTCCGCGTCGGCGGTGGCCGGCGCGGAAGATCATGCCAGGAATACTGAACGCGTTCAATTGCCATCTCGCGCACGGCGCTCCGGAGCGCCGGCCGGAGCCGCGCGGGACGTCGGGAACGAGGCGGATGCCACGCCGCGTCAGCCGTGGACGAGGCGGTTTCACCGGGCACCGCGTCCCGGTGAGCCGCGCCGGGGCTCCATCAGCACCATGTCAGCGAGCCGAGGGAGCATGTGCGGAGCGGGTGTGCCCGGTGTCCCCGCGCCCCGACCCGGAACGGAGTGTGCGACATGTCGAACCCCTTTGACGACGCGGACGGGACCTTCCTGGTGCTGGTGAACGACGAGGGCCAGCACTCCCTGTGGCCCGCGTTCGCCGAACGGCCGGACGGCTGGACGGTGGCCCTGGCCGAGGGGCCGCGCGAGGACGCGCTGGCCTACGTCGAGGCCAACTGGACGGACATGCGCCCGCGCAGCCTGCGCGAGGCCTCCACCGCCCGGGCCTCGTAGGCCCGGTCCGATCCCACCCGAGGAAGGGCCCGGTCCACCCGCGCGGGTACGGCCGGGCCGCGTCGATTTCCCCCTCATCGACACGGAACGGGGACCCTCATCGTGCAAAGGATCCACTTCACCGCCGCCGACCTCGCCAGAACCCGTCTGAAGAGCACCCTGGGCCCGCTCGCGGAGTCGGCCTTCGCCCGCGACCTGCTGGACCGCGGCGTGAACGCGCCGTACGCCCGGTGGCGAAAACAGGTGAACGAGCGCCTGCCCCGCCGACCGGCGGCCCGCCCGCACGGCCGGCCGGAGCACGACGTGGAGGCGCTGCTGCGGCAGGCGCTCCGGTACGCCGGGGAGCCCGACGCGCCGCCCGGCGCGGCCGAGCCGCCGGAGCACCCGGGGGCGGGCGTGGACGCCTGCCTGCTGGAGGCCTGGCGGCTGGCCGTGGCGCCGTTCTGGCAGCACCTGCACGCCTACCTGGTGGCCGAGTGCGAGGCGCGCGGCCGGATCGTGATGGCCGGTGGGGTGGAGCTGCTGCTGTCCACCGCGCACCCCCGGATGACCTGGCGGGCGCCGGTGCTGGAGATCCCCGGCGGGCCGGACCAGGACATCCGGCTGGGCGGCCGGGGCCTGGTGCTCACGCCCTCGGTCTTCCTCAACCACCGGCCGGGCGTGGCGATCGACGCCGAGGGTCCGGACGAGCAGGTGGTGCTGGTCTTCGCGGCCCCGCCGCACGCCCTCAAGGGCGCGCAGCTGTGGCAGGAGCGGGACCGCAGCTCGCGGCCGCTCGGCGCGCTGGTCGGCCAGACCCGGGCGGCCGCCCTCCGGGCCCTGCGGGCGAGTTGTACGACCAGTCAGCTCGCCGACCGGCTGGGCATCTCGGCGGCCAGTGCCAGTCAGCACGCGGCGGTGCTGCGGCAGACCGGGCTGATCACCACCCGCCGGGTGCGCAACACCGTGCTGCACTCGGTGACGCCGCTCGGCATGGCGCTGCTGGACGGCGGTCCGGTGCGGCCGGTGCCCGCGGTCGGGAACCGCGACCGGGCCGACCGGGCCGACCGGCCGGGTTGCGGCGTCCGGCCCCGGAGCACCTCGCGCCTCCTCGCGTCCTAGCCGGCCGCCGGCCCCACCGCCGTGGCCCCCGGCGCCCCCGGCACCCGTCCCGTGCCGGGGGTGCCGGGGGTCCACGACCGTCCCGGCCCGCCGGGATCAGCTCCGCGGCCAGGCCCGGAACTGGCGCAGCCCGTACAGCAGCGGCCGCTGGTGGTGGCGCCGTACGACCCGGCGGACCTCGCCGTACACGGTGACGTGGTCGCCCACCCGCTGGGTCAGCACCACGCCGCAGTCGGCCACCGTGTGGGCGTCGCGCACCAGGTGCGGCCCGGCCGCGTCCGGGGTCTGCTCCCAGGGGAGCAGTTGGAACCGGTCCGGGTCGCCGGAGGCGAACAGTTCGGCGGTCCCCTGGGCGTCCTCGTGCAGCAGGTTGACCGCGAACAGGCCGCTGTCGGTGACGGCTTCGAGCGTGGGGCTGCCCTCGCGCAGGCAGACCAGGAGGGTCGGCGGGTCGAGTGAGACGCTGCACACGGCGGAGCAGGTCATGCCCCTCGGGAGGCCGTCGGGGTCGGTGGCGGACACCACGCTCACGCCCGTGGGGAACCCGCTCATCATGGTCCGGAACTCGTCGGGAGCGGCCCCGGCCGTCTTCACGGCCCCTGCCGTCCCCACCGCCCCGGTCCGCGCGCGGACCGGTTCACCGGCGTACTCGGTCATCTCGCACCGCTTTCTGTGTCGACGGACTCCCTCGGCGCCACGGCCGTCGCGCTGATCGCTTCCACCTCGGAGGCCGCCTCCGCCTCCGAGGGCGCCTCCGCGGCGGCCGGGCGGCCCTCCATCCGGTCGAACAGTTCCAGCAGCGGCCCGGTGGCCGCCGTGGTGGCCAGCGCCATCACCACCAGCGCCAGGACCATCGGCGCGGGCAGCACCCCGGAGGCGTAGCCGGCCTGGAGGACGATCAGCTCGGTGAGGCCGCGGGTGTTCATCAGCGCGCCGATCCGCCGGGCGGCGGGCGGCCGCTGGCCGCCCAGCCGGGCCCCGAGGTAGCCGCCGAGGCCCTTGCCGAGGAAGCCGAGCAGGACCGTGGCCGCGATCAGCACCGCGGAGGTGGCGGAGAAGGCGCGGGTGAGCACGGTGACCCCGGTGACCACGAAGAAGGCGGGGGTCAGGAACTGCCCGGACCGGGAGACCGTGGACACCACGCGGGTCCACGGTCCGCCGTCGTCGTGCGGCACCGCCAGCCCGGCCAGTGCGGCGCCGAGGATCGACGTCATGCCGAGGTGCTCCATGGCGAAGGCCACCGCGAGGGCGGCCGCCGCGACCAGGACGGCCATCCCCCGGGGCGAGCGGCCGCACAGCCGGGAGGCGGCGCGGGTGCCCAGCGCGTAGCGGATGGCCAGGGCGCAGAGCACGCCGACGGCCAGGGCGCGCAGCGAGTGCAGCGAGCGCGCCAGGTCCCCGGCGCCGAGGCTGATCGCCACCGAGAGCAGCAGCCAGCCGAACGCGTCGATGACGACGGCCGAGGCCAGCGAGAGCCGGCCCGGCACGGTGTCGCCCATCCGGCGGTCGGCCAGGATGCGGGCCATCACCGGGACGGCGGTGATGGACATGGTGACGGCGACCATCAGGAGGTAGGCCGGCAGCGGGGCGCTGCCGCGGGCCGCCCGGTCGCCGGTGAGCGCGATCAGTCCGACCAGCACGCAGCCGGTGGCCAGCGGCGGCACCAGGGCCCCGGCGGTGATCCAGGTGGTGGCGCGCCGGGGCAGGCGGTCCCGGCCCCGGCGCAGCTTGTGGGCGAGGCCGACCAGGAAGAGCACCAGGGCGGCCTCGGCGACGTTCTTGACGAGGTCGAACACCGGCCCCGGCAGCACGTCGTCGAAGGCGGGCCGGCCGACCAGGGCGATCACGGCGGGCCCGGCCAGCAGGCCCCCCGTGATCTCCCCGATCACCTCCGGCTGCCTCAGACGGCGCGCGACTCTCCTCCCCGCCACGGCGATCAGCAGCACGACGCCGAGGACGGCGGCCGCGTGCGCGACGTGGATCAGGAACTGGAGGACGTCCATGATGAACGGGCCCCTTCCCGGGGATCGGGGTCAGCGCATCCGGGCGAAGTAGTCGTACGCCTTGGGCAGGGTCGCCACGAGCCGCTCGGTCTTCTCCCGGATCTGGGCGAACTCCCGTTCCGCGGCGGCGCCGTCGGACAGGTCCAGGGCCGGCGAGTGCGCCACGTCGATGCCGCCCATGCCCAGCAGGACGCACATGTAGGAGTACGGCGGCAGGCCGTGGTAGTACGGGAAGACCGTCTCGGAGTCGGGGAGCCGGGACTTCCAGAGTTCGAGCCGCTCGGCCAGCGAGTCGGGGATGCTCCGGGTCTTGGTGTCCCGCCAGTACTGGGTGTCGGTGCGCTTGGCCGCGACGTAGTGCAGCACCAGGAACTCGCGCACCCCGTCCATGACGTGGGCGACGGCCCGGTTGTAGAGGTCGCGCGGGACCGGGTTCCAGTCCTCCGCCGGGAAGTACTTGACCAGTTGCTCGATGGCGTGGTGGATGAAGAAGATCCCGGTCGACTCCAGCGGCTCGACGAAACCGCTGGCGAGGCCGATGGCCACGCAGTTGCGGGACCAGGAGTTGCGGCTGCGGCCGATCCGCATCCTGATGTGGTTGGCCTCGACGTCGGCGGCGGCGGGGCCGACGAAGGAGCGCAGGGTCCGCTCGGCCTCCTCCGGGGAGAGGTAGTCCTTCGCGTAGACGTACCCGGTGCCGACCCGGCCCATCAGCGGGATCGTCCAGATCCAGCCGGCGTCCTGGGCGGTGGCGGTGGTGCACGGCAGCATGCCGCGCTTCTCCATGTCCATCGGCACCTGGAGGGCGACCGCGCTGTCGTTGGGCAGGGTGTCCTGGTAGGAGATGAACGGCTCCTCCAGCGCCTGGTTGAGCAGCACGCCGCGGAAGCCGGTGCAGTCGACGAAGAGGTCGCCGGTGAGCTCGCCGTGCTCGGCGGTGCGCAGTCCGCTGATCCAGCCGCGCTCGTCGAGCTTCACCTCCTGGACGTCGTCGACGATGCGCCTGACCCCTCTGTCGGTCGCGTACTGCGTCAGGTACTTGGCGAGCAGCGCGGCCTCGAACTGGTAGGCGTACGGGAACTGGGTCTTGCCCTGGTGCTCGGACATGGTGAGGCCCTGCATCTCGTCCGCGCCCTCGTCGAAGGGCTGGTCGATGAGGGTGCCGTCGAGGTGGCGCGGGCTGAGGCCGGCGTCGATGACCGAGGCCATCACGAAGCAGTCCTTGTCGAACCGGCCGGTGGGGCGCTGCTTGAGCCACCAGTCGGTGAGCGGGAAGCCGTTGACCGAGCGCATCTGCTCGAACGGGTGGTAGAAGTAGTGGCCGGGCTCGCGCCAGTTCTCGAACCGCACGGCGAGCTTGTACGTGGCGTTGCAGGCCGGCATCCAGTCCTTCTCCTTGAGCCCGAGGAACTCGAAGAAGTGGCGGATGTCGCTGAAGGTGGCCTCGCCGACGCCCACGGTGGAGACGTTGCCGGACTCCACGAGGGTGATGTCCACCCGGTCCTCGAACGCGGCCTTCAGGTACGAAGCCGTCATCCATCCCGCTGTTCCGCCGCCTACGATCACAACCCGGTCGAGCACTGGTGACTCCTCTTCGGTGGTCCACGTGTTCCGGCAGGGGTGGTGCCGGATACCGGCAGCGGTGGCACCGTCGGTCGTCACCCCGCTGGAAGAAGCTGAGGGCGGCGCCACCAGAGAGTGACTCTAGGCAACGGCGTAAGGTCCGACCAGGTCATTTGGCACTGGCCGAAAGTCGCAGGTCGGGTTGATCCGTACCTGTCGACGAATCGAACACCTGACGGTTCGTCAGCGCGGTGTCAGCGCAGGTCAGCGACACTGCTGTGGCCAGATCTCCCCCCGAGACGGAGCCAGCCATGACCCAGCAGAGGCCGATCCCGCAGTTCGCCGTGATCCCCGGCGCGCAGGTGCACAGCGTGCTGTCCGGCAACGAGAAGCACACCCTCGACCTGGTCGCGGCGACCTACCGGGTGCACGGCGAGGGCGGCACGGTCAACCCGCCCTCGTACTTCCTGCGCTTCCCGGACCGGCCCTCCTCGCGCATCATCGCGCTGCCGGCCTCGGTGGGCGGCGACACCCCGGTCGACGGGATCAAGTGGATCTCCAGCTTCCCGGAGAACGTGGCCTCCGGCCTGCCCCGGGCCTCCGCGGTGCTGGTGCTCAACGACCCCGCGACCGGCTACCCGATCGCCTGCCTGGAGAGCTCGATCATCAGCGCCGCCCGCACCGCCGCCTCGGCCGCGCTGGCGGCCGACCTGCTCTGCGCCGGCCGGCCCCGGCCGCGGCGGGTCGGCTTCATCGGCACCGGCCTGATCGCCCGGCACATCCACACCTACCTCGCCCGCACCGGCTGGGAGTTCGACGAGGTCGGGGTGCACGACCTGTCCGCCGAGCACGCGGCCGGCTTCCGCGCCTACCTCGAACGCGCGGACCCGGAACGCCCGGACGCGGAAGGCGCGGAGCCGGAAGGCGAAGGCCCGGCGGGCGCCGGCGAGGCGGGCGCCGGCGCCGCGCCGCGGATCACCGTGCACGCGAGCGCCGAGGAGCTGGTCCGCTCCTCGGACCTGGTGGTCCTGGCCACCGTCGCCGCCGCGCCGCACCTCACCGAGCCCTCGTGGTTCTCCCACAACCCGGTGGTGCTCAACGTCTCGCTGCGCGACCTGGCACCCGAGGTGCTGCTCGCCTCGGCCAACGTGCTGGACGACGTCGAGCACTGCCTGAAGGCCGACACCTCCCCGCACCTGACGGAACAGCTCACCGGCAACCGGGACTTCGTCGACGGCACGCTCCACGAGGTGATGGCCGGGCGGGTGGCGGTGCCGACCGACCGCCCGGTGGTGTTCTCCCCGTTCGGGCTCGGCGTTCTCGACCTCGCGGTCGGCAGGTTCGTCTACGATGAACTGGCGGCACGGGGCGAACTCGCCGTGGTGGAGGGCTTCTTCCACGAGCTGGACCGCTACGGCCGGAACACCCGGCAGCCGTAGCCGCCGCCCCGACTCCCCATGGACAGCTCAACCCGTCACCTGTAGCATTCTTCTGACAGGTCGACAGATCAGGACCCGCCGTCACGGTGCGTCCCCATCGACCTGTTCCGGGCGGTGCGGCGAGGCCGCGCCCCCGCCTCCGAGCAGGGCGCCGGATCGCTCCCCCGTCGATCCGGCGCCCCCCGGCTGTCATGGACAGCGCGTGTCATACCACCCGTCCGCGGCTCCGCCGCCCGGCTGGTATCTCCCGCTCCGCACCGGCGTCGCGCAGACTCGCCTGGACGGCTCGGAAATTGGGGGATGCTGTTTTGGAAATCAAGCTTCTCGGCCCGCTGCTCCTGTCGCACGAGAACGCGCACTACACCATGGCGTCGAAGCGGACCAGCGTCGTGCTGGCCCTGCTGGCGACCTCCCCGGGGATACCCGTCCCGTTCGACGAGATCGTGGACGAGTTATGGGGTGACCAGCCGATGGCCAATGCCCGCAACGCCCTCCAGGCGAATGTCGGCCGGCTGCGCCGGCTGCTGGAATCCGTGACCGGCCGCAAGGGCGACGAAACCCTCCGCACCGCCAACGGCGGCTACCTCCTCGACGTCCCGCCGGACGCCATCGACGCCCACCGCTTCCTGCGGCTCTCCGACGAGGGCGGCGACCTCGTCCGCCGGGACCCGGCCCGGGCCATCGCGGCCCTGGAGCAGGCGCTCGCCCTGTGGCGCGGCGGAGCGCTGATGGACTCCTGCGACGGCCTGCGCTGCCGGATCCGGGCGGACCACCTGGAGGAGCGCAGGATCAGCGCGTACGAGGACCTGACCGCCGCCAAGCTCGCCGTGGACTCGGCCCGCGTCCCGGTGTCCGAACTGCGGCAGCTCGCCGACGAGCACTCCGAACGGGAGCGCCTGAGCGAGCTGTTGATGCTGGCGCTCTACCGCGACGGCCGGCAGGCCGAGGCGCTGGAGGTCTTCCACAGCACCCGCCGGCGCCTCGCCGACGACCTGGGGCTGGAGCCCGGCCGGGCGCTGCACCACGCGTACCAGGCGATCCTGCGGCAGGCCGACCTGCTCGGCGAGCCGCGGCGGGCGCTGGACTTCGCCGGACCCGTACCGGCCTGATTCCGTTTGGCATATGCCCGTTCCGGAATCCCTGGAACGGCGCTCACCGTTCGTGCCGTTTCCGGGCCCGCAACCACCGCCCGATTTCACCCCGTTCGCGCCTGTCCGGCTGTGGACGCTCCAGGATCGCTCTGTTAGCGTGGCGACCGCCTTGGAATTTTCCTGGTGGTTGCGCGAGGAAGTGGAAATCGCGGACGGGGGCCCAGTGGACGTCGAGTTGAGGCATGCCAAGATCGTCACCACCATCGACCGGCTGGGCAGCATTTCCAGAGCCGCCGCCCAATTGAGCCTCCCGCAATCGAGTCTCACCGCGCAATTGAAGCGGATCGAAAGGGCGGTGGGCGGCGAACTGTTCGTGCGGACCAGGACCGGAATCATTCCGACCGCCTTGGGCGAGCGGATCATCCCGATGCTGGCCGAACTGGTCCGGCACGCCGACCGGGTGATCGCCGAGGCGACCGCGCACTTCACGGAGGTGTTCCGGTTCGGGAACGCCGAGTGGACGCCGCCGTCGCTGCGCAGCGCGCTCAAGTCCGCCCTGCCGGTCAAGGAGGTGCAGACCGAGACGCTCAGCCCCGACGCGGCCATCGCCCAGGTGTCCCGCGGCGCCCTGCACGCCGCGATGGTGCCCGGAGTCGCGCTGGCCGCCTCGACCGAGGCGGACGAACTCGCCCTGGCCAGTACGGTGATCGTGCGGGAGCCCGTCTGGGTGGCGCTCCCGCACGACCACTGCCTGGTCGGCCAGGACGCCGTGAGCCCGGCGCAGCTCGCCTCGCTGCGGTGGGTCCGCTACACCCGCGACCACTGGTTCCACCCGATCGAGAAGCAGCTGTTCGCCTCCGTCGGCCACGCCGAGCTGGAGGTGCTCCACTACGTCGACGGCCACCACGAGGCGATGAACTGGGTCCGGGACGCCCGGGCCGCCGCGCTGACGCCTCCCACCGGCGCCACCCGAGAGGTGCGGCTGGTCCCGATCTCCGTCGCCGAGGGCACCGACATGCTGCTGGTGTGGCGCAGCGACTCGGTGACCTGCGACATCCAGCGAAGACTCCTGAACACGCTCCGCCGCTACTACTGCGAGTACGCCCGCACGATCCCCTGGTACTGGTCGTGGGTCACCCAACACCCCGACGAGTTCACGGAGTTGGAGTCGTTCCTGCCGCCCCGGGCGCCGTTCGTCCCGCCCGGCCGGCCGGGCCCGGACCGCTCCGGGCCCGGGGCCGGTCACAGGGTGGCGAGCGCCTCGGCCGGCGGCGTCCGCAGGGCCGCCCCGGTGGCCGAGACACTGGCCAGGGCGGTCAGCGCCCCGACGAACCCGACGATCGAGAGGTAGATCCAGACCGGTCCGCGGGGCATCCAGGAACCGTCCAGCGCCATCCCGAAGGGCGCGAGCGTCGCGCCGGCGACGAAGGTGCCGAGCACCGTGCCGACGGTGGTGACCAGCACCGACTCGATGCCGGTCATCGCCAGGATCTGGCCGGGGGTGGCGCCGACGAGCCGTTGCAGGGCGAACTCCCGGCGGCGCTCGGAGGCCGCCACCACCAGGGTGTTGACCAGCGAGATCACCGCGTACGCGATGATGCTGCCGGCCAGCAGGTAGTCCACCCAGGCGCCGACCCCGTCGCCGCCCTGCGCGGCGGACAGCGTGGTCTGGAGGTAGATCAGCGCGGTGGACAGCCCGGTGGCCAGCATCACGGGGCTGACCGCGCCCGCGATCCGGATCCGCCGGGCCCGGGCGTTGTCCATCGCCAGGTCCCCGGTCAGCCCGAACAGCGCGCGCAGCGGGCGGTGGAACACCGCGGTGAGCGCCTTGGTCAGCCCGGGGCTGAGCAGGGCGATCCCGCCGGCCCAGAGCATCGCCGAGGGGCCGGCGGTGCTGGCGGCGACCTCGCCGTTCATCACCGTCCCGGTGACCACGGCCAGGGCGGTGCCGCCGGCCAGGCAGAACACCGCGAAGGCCAGCCGCGGGCCGCTCAGCCAGCGGTGCTGGAGGCGGGACTCCGCGAGCGCGTCGGCGGGCCGGGACAGCGCCGCCCGGCGGGAGGCGATGAAGGCCGCGCTCAGCGCGGCGAGCAGCGAGGTGCCGCCCGCGGTGAGCATCGGGATCCAGCCGGCGGTGTAGTCGATCCCCTTGGGCACCACCCCGCTGGCCGCGATCTGCTCCAGCATCCACTCGCCGGCGAGGTAGCCCGGCGCCAGGGCGAGGCCGACGGCGACCAGCGCGACCGCCAGGGTCTCCACCACGATCATCCGGCGGAGCTGTCCCGGCAGGGTGCCGATGGCGCGCAGCAGCGCCATCTCGCCGAGCCGCTGCTGGACCACCAGGGCCAGCGTGGAGCCGACGATGAAGACGGTGACCATCGCGGCGATGCCGCCGAACACCGCGGACATCGAGATCAGCCGGCTGGCCGCCTGCTGGGTGCCCGGCGGAACGTCCGCGAACGGCGGCACCCGGTGGCGGATGCCGGTCTCCATCAGGCCGCCGCAGGCGGTGAGGATCACCGCGCCGAAGAACAGCGCGACGGTGGAGGCGACGAAGCTCGTCCGGCGGAACCGCAGGGTCTGCAGGGCCAGGGTGAACATCAGCGGGCCGCCTCTCCGCCGCGGGTGACGCGGGTGACGGGGACGTCGGGGCCGGGACTGTCGCCCCAGGCGCCGAGCCGGGTCATCCGCTCGGCGATGGTGTCGGCCGAGGCGCCGCTCAGCTCGTCGACGATCCGTCCGTCGGCCAGGAACAGCACCCGGTCGGCGTAGGAGGCGGCGACCGGGTCGTGGGTGACCATGACGGCGGTCTGCCCGTCGCCGTGGACGGCCTGGCGCAGCAGCCGCAGGATCTCCACCGCGGTGCGGGTGTCCAGCGCGCCGGTCGGCTCGTCGCCGAAGAGCACCGCGGGCCGGGTGATCAGGGCCCGGGCGATGGCGACCCGCTGCTGCTGGCCGCCGGACAGTTCGCCGGGCCGGCGGTCGCCGCGGTCGCCGAGGCCGACCTGCTCCAGCACCCGCTCGACGCTCTCCCGTGCGGGCCGGCGCCCGGCCAGCCGCAGTGGCAGGGCCACGTTGTCGGCCACGCTGAGCGCGGGCAGCAGGTTGAAGGCCTGGAAGATGAAGCCGATCCGGTCCCTGCGGAGCCTGGTGAGCTCCTTCTCGCCGAGCCCGGCGAGTTCCAGGCCGTCCAGCGAGACCGAGCCGGAGTCCGGCCGGTCCAGCCCGGCGGCGCACTGCAGCAGCGTGGTCTTGCCCGATCCGGACGGTCCCATCACGGCGGTGAAGGTGCTGCGGCCGAAGCCCACCGACACGTCGTCGAGGGCGACGACCCGGTTGCGCTCGTTGCCGTAGCGGCGGCAGACGTTCCTCAGTCGCACGGCATCGGCGATGCCGTGCACGGTTGCGGTGGTCATGGGCATCTCCTGAGTGACCGGGCCGGATATCAGTGTTCGTCGACGCTTCGCAGCAGGTCCTCGACCGACGCCAATCTGGCGGTCAGCGCCCGCAGTTCACCCCGGAGCAGCTTCTGGCCGGCCAGGGTGTCCTCGGCCAGCCGCCGGTAGGCGGCCATCGCCGCGGCGTCCGCGCGGTGCCGCTGGAGGGTGAAGTACGAGACGATGCTGACGCTGATCCCGCCGATGACGATCAGTGTGATGACGATGGCGATCACGCCGCCACTCATGAGGGTCCCTTCTGTTCCTTCGCGCGCCGTGCTTCCTTCCGACGCCGGGTCTCCTTCAGGCGTCGTGCTGGGTCCGCTCGACCTGCGCCCGGTCCTCCCGGAGGGCGGCGATGACGGTGTCGACCGTGACGTGGATGTCGAACGGGGTGAGTTCGAAGAACTTCATGGCCTTCCCGTCACCGGAGAGCTCCAGCGCGCCGGCCACCAGGCCGGCGTGTTCGAGCCGCTCCAGGTGCATGTAGAGCAGCGGCCTGGACATGCCGAGCCGTCGGGCCAGTTCGCTGACGTGGACCCGGCCCTGCGCCAGTTCGCCGATGATCCGCAGGCGCTGGGTGTGCCCGACGGCGGCCAGCAGGGCCAGTAGCTCCGCGCTTGTCAGCACCCCCACCCTCTTCCTCCTACCTGAAAGTTGAGACTGACAGGTGTGAGCAAGCACTGTCAAGCCGACCAACGACCGTCAGCTGTACGTCAGTTGCCCGTCAGCGCGGCCGAGAAGAATTCAGATCATCAATCTGTCGCACCCACCCTCACCGGGAGGCGAAATGCCCAGCACCGCGGTCGTCACCGCCGAACAGCGCGCCCAGATCAAGGACATCGTCTGCGACATCCTCGAACTGGAGGCCGACGAGGTCACCGACACCAGCCGCTTCAAGGAGGACCACAACGCCGACTCGCTCGGCGCCATCGAGATCCTCTCCTCGCTGGAGCGCACCTTCGGGATCGAGATCGACCAGGCCGAGCTGATCCGGATGGTCAACCTCGACGGCGTCGTCGCCGTCGTCCAGGAGAGCCTGTCCAAGTAGCCCGCCACAGCGCCGAGTCGACAGAACGGAGTCAGCAATGGCGAGCAGCGGGCACCGGCCACCGCGCCGGGTCGTCATCACCGGGCTGGGAGCGGTCACCAGCATCGGCACCGGGGCGGCCGAGTTCCTCGGCGGACTCCGCAGCGGCCGCAGCGGCGTCAAACCGATCACGTCCTTCGACACGACGGGCTACGCGCACGCGAACGGCTGCGAGATCGACGACTTCGACCCGGCCCAGTGGATCGAGCACGGCGATCCCGAAGAACTGGGCCGGGCCAGCCAGTTCTCCGTCGCGGCGGCGAGGATGGCGGTGGCCGACGCGGGGCTCGCCCTGGAGGAGCTGCGCGCCCGGCGGGTCCTGGTCTCGGTCGGCACCACCGACGGCGAGTCCCGCGACCTCGACGCCCTGACCGAACGCCAGCTCCACCAGGGGCCCGAGGACCTGCCCGCGGTGGTGGCCCGCCGCTCCTCGGCCGGCCTGCTGTCCAGCAGCGTGGTGCGCGAGCTGGAACTGGTCGACGTGGAGGCCGTCACCATCGCCACCGCCTGCGCCGCGGGCAACTACGCCATCGGCTCCGGCTTCGACGCCATCCGATCGGGCGAGGCGGACGTGGCCCTGTCCGGCGGCGCCGACGCGGTCTGCCGCAAGACCTTCACCGGCTTCTACCGGCTCGGCACCATCGCCCCGGAGGTGAGCCAGCCCTTCGACGTCGACCGCAAGGGCATCCTCACCGGCGAGGGCGCCGGCGTCCTGCTGATGGAGAGCCTGGAGTCGGCGCTCGCCCGCGGCGCGGACATCTACGCCGAGGTGCTCGGGTACGGGCTGAACTGCGACGCCCACCACCCGGTCGCCCCGGACCAGGACAGCCTGGCCGCCTGCATCGAACTGGCCCACCGCAACGCCGGGGTGAAGCCGGAGGACATCGACTTCATCTCCGCCCACGGCACCGGCACCAAGGCCAACGACGTGACGGAGGCCGGCGCGATCCGGCAGGTGTTCGCCACCCCGCCGCCGACCGTCTCCATCAAGTCGATGCTCGGCCACACCATGGGCGCGGCCAGCGCCCTCGCCTCCGCCGCCTGCGCCCTGGCGATCAAGGAGGGCTTCATCCCGCCGACGATCAACCACCGCCGGACCGACCCGGAGTGCGGCCTCGACCCCGTCCCCAACCGGGCCCGCACCGCCGAGGTGCGCATCGTGCAGAACAACGCGCTGGCCTTCGCCGGCAACAACGCGGTGCTCATCCTCGGCGCGTACCGGGACGACCCGCGGGCGGGGCGGGCGGACCCGCGGCAGCCGGACGCATGAGCGCGCCGATCCCCCGGCTGCGCAGGGCCGCCGAGGACCCCGACCCGATCCGGGTGCTGCTGCTGCACGGCCTGGGCGGCAAGCCCTCGGTGTGGAGCCCGCTGGTGCGGCGGGCCGGGGCCGCCTTCGAGCTGTGGGACGTCGAACTGCCGTGGCGCGCCCAGTCCGAGGGCGACGGCTGGGGCGCCCGGCCCGATCCGGGCCGCTTCCTGGTCGAACTGCTGGACGAGCGGTTCGACGCCGTCGTGGCCCACTCGTACGCGGCGAACCTGGTCGTCGAGGCGACCGCGGCCGGCCGGACCGCACCCCGGCCCACCGTCCTGATCAGCCCGTTCTACCGGCCCAGCCCCAAGGACTTCGACTGGTCGGTGATCTCGTACTACCTGAACGACTTCCACCGCGTCTTCGAGGAGGCGCTGGAGGTCGGCGAGACCGCGCGCTTCGCCCGCTCCCACCGCGACTGGATGGCGCGCCAACTGCGCGACCAGGTCGGGCCGTACGGCTGGATGCGGTTCTTCGAGGCCTACCTGCGCTCCCCCACGCTCGACCTCGGCGCGGTCCGCTCGCCGCTGCTCGTGCTCTCCGGGCAGCAGGACGCCGCCGCCCGGCCCGAGGACGGCCGGGCGCTCGCCGCCCGGGTGCCCCGGGCGCGGTACGAACCCCTGCCGGGCTGCCGGCACTTCCCGATGGTCGAGCGGCCCGACCTGGTCGCCCGGCTGGTGTGCGACTTCCTGCGCACCGCCGTGGCCGGGGCGCCGCCCGCCGACGCCACCACCCTCTCATCCCTGGAGTCGCCATGACCAGCAGTGCCCCGGCCGCCGACCCGACCACCCGGGTCGAGCTCCGCCCGCGCTACGAGGGCTCGAACATCTGCACCTGGATCGGGTTCAAGCACGTCAACTACCTGGTCGAGGAGGCCGTCTACGACCACGCCCGGCAGCACGGGTTCCCGCCCGGGGAGCTGTTCGAGCGGTACGGCCTGGGCGTCGACCTCACCGACCTCGACACCAAGATCCTCACCGCGCTGCACATCGACGACGTCGTGACGGCCACCGTGCGCCGGCTGCCCGCCCAGGACGACGGACTGCGCCTGGGCGTGGAGCTGACCGTGGAGCGCTCCGGCGAGACCGTGAAGGCCGTCGCCGCCAAGGTCACCCTCCACCTGCGGTCCGACCCGCGCGGCCACGCCGTCGCCGAGCGGCCCGCCGAGCTCGCCGCCCTGACCGTCGACCGGCTGGGCGCGGGCGGCGCGCCCGTCCCGCTGGAGCCCGGCGCCGACCCGCTCGAACAGCTGACCGCGGGGCGCAACGCCTTCGGCTGGGCGTGGCGGATGCCGTACTTCTACTGCCACTTCACCGAGCGGGTCCAGATGTCCGGCTACCTGCGGCAGATGGAGGAGGTCGTCGACCTCTTCCTGGCCGACCGCGGCGTCTCCATCAAGACCCTGCTGGACGAGCAGGACTGGATCCCGGTCGTCCCGCACTCCCGGATCACCGTCCTGGACGAGGCGCTGATGGAGGAGACCCTCTACACCGTCTACACCGTCGAGAGCGTCTTCAAGCGGCTGACCTACACCGCCCGGATGGACGCCTACGTGCTGCGCGACGGCGTCCTGGTGCCGACCGCCACCGGCCGGATCACCCACGGCTGGGCGGTGATCGAGAACCGCCGCGACTGGAGCCTGGTCGACTTCGACGACCGGCTGACCGACGCCCTGACCGGCAAGGCGGGCAGGGCCCTCGGCCGGGGCCGGGTATGACGGCCACCGACAGTCCGGCCCGGGCCCGGCCGGCCGACGGCGCGCCCGCGGTGCGCGAGCCGGTGTTCTCCGCCTGGTCGGCGGTCTCCCCGTTCGGGGTCGGCGCGCGGGCCTTCGGCGCCGGGCTGCGGTCGGGCGCCGGCGCCGTCACCGCCCTGGACCGCACCGCCTACCCGGGCCCGTACGAACAGGCCGCCCTGGTACCGGACTTCAGCGCCGCCGGCGCCCTGGGCCGCAAGGGCACCAGGACCATGGACCGGGTCACCGCGCTCGCCGTGCACACCTTCGGCACCCTGCTCGACGGCTGCGGGCCCGGCCTGCTGGAGCGCCCCGAGCGGGTCGCCCTGGTGCTGGGCACCGGCTCGGGCAGCGTGCAGAGCATCATGGACTTCACCAGGGACTCGCTGACCGGCGACCGCCCCTACCTGGTCGACCCGGCCAGGTTCCCCAACACCGTGATGAACCGGGCCGCCGGCCAGTGCGCGATCTGGCACGGCATCAAGGGCCCCAACAGCACCATCGCGGGCGGCTGGTCGGCCGGTCTGCTCGCCCTCGGCTACGCCGCCCGGCTTTTCCGCGGCGGCCACTGCGACCGGGTGCTGTGCGGCGCCGCCGAGGAGTACTCGGTCCAGCGCGCCTGGCTGGAGTGGCACAGCGCGGACGAGGACGCCCGGACCCCGCTCGGCGAGGGCGGCGTGGCCTGGCTGCTGGAGTCCGCCGACCAGGCCCGGGCGGCCGGCCGCCCGGTGCTGGCGCGGCTGCTCGGCACCCGCTTCCGCGCCTACCACCGGCCCGGACAGGCCGCCGCGGCGCTGACCGAGTGCGTGCGCGCGGTGCTCGCCGAGGCCGGTGCGGACGGCCGGGACGTACGCCTGGCGGCCCCGCTCGGGGCCCCCGGCGAGGAGGCGGCGGTCCGCGCGGCCCTGCCGGCCGGCGCGGACCCGGAGTGGATCCGGTGCCGGCCGCTGCTCGGCGACGCCTCGGCGGCCGCGACCGGCCTCCAGCTGGCGGCGGTGCTGGCCGCGGCCGACGAGGGCCGGCTGCCCACGGCCGGGCTGGCGCTGGTGACCTGCGTCGACCGGGACGGCACGGTCGGCTGCGCGCTCCTGGGCGGCTGAACCCGGCGGCCGTCCCGGTGGGGGCCGTCCACGTGACAGAGGAGGGACAGACCATGATGCTCAGAGCGTTGACCGTGGTGGAGCCGGAAGGCCGCCCCGAGCCCGGCGGCACGGCCGGCGAGCCGGTGGCCCGGCACGTCCGGGGCACCGTCGTGCTGAGCGCGGACGAACCGTTCCTGCGCGGGCACTACCCCGGCCTGCCGGTGGTCCCCGGCTTCGGCCTGGTGCAGTACGTCCACGAGCTGGCGGCCGCGGCCGCCGTGCCCTGCCCCGGCCGGGCCGAACTCACCCGGGCCCGGTTCCTGAGCCCGGTGCGGCCCGGCGAGGAGGTCGCCGTCGACGCCCGGATCCAGCGCGACCACGACGGCGTCCGGGTTTCCGCCCAGGTCTCCGCCGACGACCGCCCCGCCGCCGAGATCGCCCTGTTCTACCCCCGGGAGGTCCTGTGAAGGACACCGCCGCCATCAAGTCGGTCGTCCCGCACCGCCACCCCGCGCTGCTGGTCGACCGGATCGCCGAGATCGAACCGGGCCGCCGGCTGGTCGCGTACAAGGCGGTCACCCTCGCCGAGCCCGCCTACCAGGACGTGCCCGACGACGCCCCCAACGAGGAGTACGACTACCCGCTGGGCCAGATGCTGGAGTCCTGGGCGCAGTGCGCGGTGCTGCTCGCCTGCTGGGAGAAGCCGAACGCCGACGTGCTGACCGGGCAGGTCGTGCTGCTGGCCAGGACCCGGGACGTCCGGGTGCTCGGCCCGGTCCGCCCCGGCTCGGTCATGGTGCACGAGGTCACCATGGTCCGCGACCTCGGCGACACCTTCATCACCTCCGGCCGCAGCACCGTGGACGGCCGGCCGGTGCTGGAGGTCGGCCAGTTGACCCTGGCGCTGCGCCCGGCCGAGGTGCTCCGGGCCCCTGGAACCACGACCGGCGGGAGGCCGTGATGTCCGCACGACGGGTCGCCCTGGTGACCGGCGGGTCCCGGGGCATCGGGCGCAGCGTGGTGGCGCGGCTCGCCGCCGACGGCTACGACGTGGCGTTCTGCTACCAGTCCCGGGAGGAGGCCGCGGCGGAGACCGCCAAGGAGGCCGAGGCGGCCGGCGCCCGGGTGCTGGCCCGCCGGGTCGACGTGGCCGACCGCGCGGAGGCCGAGGCCTTCGTCCGGGCGGCCGAGCACGAGCTGGGCCCGCTCCACGCGGTGGTCTCCTCGGCCGGCATCGTCCGGGACAACCCGCTGGTGCTGCTCACCGAGCAGGCCTGGCAGGACGTCATGCGGGTCAACCTGGACGGCACCTACCACGTCTGCCGGGCGGCGGTGTTCGCCATGATGAAGCGCCGCGCCGGTGCGCTGGTGACGATGTCCTCGGTGGCCGGCGTGTACGGCAACGCCACCCAGACCAACTACTCGGCGTCCAAGGCCGGGATCATCGGGTTCTCCAAGGCGCTGGCCAAGGAGGTCGCCCCGCGCGGCATCCGGGTCAACGCCGTGGCGCCCGGCTTCATCGAGACCGACATGACCTCCGGCCTGGCCGGGGACGTCGGCGGCGGCCTCGCCGCCCGGATCCCGCTGGGCCGCTTCGGCCGCCCCGAGGAGGTCGCCGACCTGGTGGCCTTCCTGCTGTCGGACCGCGCCTCGTACATCACCGGGCAGGTCTTCGGGGTCGACGGCGGGCTGGTGCTGTGAGCGGCTCCGGCAGGGCGCCGCGGTTCTACTTCTCGCTGCGCAGCCCGTACTCCTGGCTCGCCTACCGGGAGCTGCTGGAGCGGCACCCGGACGTGGCCGACGCGGTGGAGTGGCAACCGTTCTTCGAGCCCGACCCCACCAGCGAGCGGCTGCTGGCCGAGCTCGGCGGCACGTTCCCGTACACCGCGATGTCCCGCGCCAAGCACCTGTACGTCCTCCAGGACGTGCGGCGGCTCACCGCCGCGCGGGGGGTGGAGTTCCGCTGGCCGGTGGACCGCGACCCGGTGTGGGAGGTGCCCCACCTGGCCTACCTGCTGGCCGTGCGCGGGGGTCGCGGCCCGCAGTTCGTGGCGGCCGCCTACCGGGCCCGCTGGGAGGAGGGGCGGGACATCTGCGACCGTACGGTCGTCGCCGGGATCGCGGCCGGACTGGGCCTCGACCCGGTGGCGGCGGCGGGGGCGAGCGACGATCCCGAGCTGCGCCGGCAGGGGGCTCGGCTGCTCAAGGACATCTGCGACGACGGGGTGTTCGGCGTGCCGTTCTTCGTCCAGGGCTTCAGCCGCTTCTGGGGCCTGGACCGGCTGCCGGACTTCGTCGCCCACCTGCGGGCCCGGGCGGTGCCCGCCGGGGCGCTGCCGCCGCCGGCCGCGCCCGCGGTCGGACTCGGCGCCCGCTCCGTCGACGACGGCCACGCCGGCGGCTGCGGCTGACCGGCCCGCGAACGGCACGAACCGGAACGGAACGCTCGACGGAGAACGGCCCCGGCGCTGCTGCGCCGGGGCCGTTCTCCGTCGCGACAAGCTTCAGGTACGGACCGGCACGCTCCGGTAGAGTTCGGCGATGCACGCGCGGGAGAGCGCGGCCAGGCTGGAGACCATCAGCTCCGCCGGCAGGCCCGCGCTGCGGTAGGCGAGCGGCAGCTCGGTGCAGGCGGCCACCACCGGCAGCCGCCGGCGCCGCCACAGCCCTCCGACGGCGTCCCGGAAGGCGGCGCCGGCCTCCTCGACCCGTCCGGCCTTCACCCGTTCGGCGGCCCCGTGGACGGCCTGCTGCGTCCTGTCGTCCGGCAGCAGCAGCCGGTAGCCGCGGGCCGCGGCCCGCCGCTGGTAGAGGCCGCTGAGCACGGTCCCGGTGGTCGCCGTGAGCCAGCCGCCGTCCGGGCTCAGCCGGACGGCCTCGTCCAGGGTGGCGTCGACGATGTCGACCACCGGCACGGGCGAGGTGGCGGCGAAGCCGTCCAGGAAGACGTGCGCCGTGTTGCAGGGCACCGCCAGCAGGTCCGCGCCCCAGCCGACCAGCGTGCGCAGGCACTCCCGCACCCGCCGGGCCGGCTCCTCGTCGCCGCCGAGGATCGCGGCGGTGCGGTCCGGGATGCCCGGCTCGGACAGCAGCAGCAGCCGGGGGTGCTGCTGGTCCCGGGCGGCCGGCGCGTCGGCGGCGAGCAGCCGCAGGAACTCCGCGGTCGCCGCCGGGCCCATGCCGCCCAGTACGCCCAGGGTCCGCTCGGGGGCCCGTGCCGTCAGCGCTGTCATGGCTCGACTCTGGACGGGTGCGCTGACCTGGAACTGACATTCGCCTGACGTCCGCCGTTTGGGGGAACTCCCCATCGGGACAGGGGGGTTAGCCCCATGGTCCGCCGGTTTTCCGGCGCGCTAGCGTCGTGGGGTACGCCCCGCGACGGGGCCTTTTCCGGCAACGCCTTCCAGATCTGGGGAATGACATGCGCCAGCAGTCCGGCCGTCTCGCGTCCTTCGTCGTCCTCGCGGCCGCCGTGGGCGGTCTGAGCGCCTGCGGCTTAGCTCCCGACAACACCTTCGACGACGACGCCACGGTGGGCGACAGGATCACCGCGGTGAAGCTCGACACCACCTCCGGCGGGGTCACCCTGCGCGGCAAGGAGGGCCTCGACAAGATCTCCGTGCACCGGTCGGTCAGCTACAAGAACGACAAGCCGGGCGCGACGAGCCGGGTCGAGAACGGCGTCCTGGTGCTCGGCGGCTGCGGCCAGTACTGCTCGGTCACCTACACCGTCGAGGTCCCCGCCGGGCTGCCGGTCACCGGCCAGACCTCCTCCGGCTCGGTCAGCCTCACGCAGGTCGGCAGCGTGCAGGTCTCCACCCACTCCGGCGGGGTCAACCTGGACGGGGTGAACGGCAGCACGGAGGTGAAGACCACCAACGGCGCCATCAGCGGGCGCGGGCTGAACGGCGACCGGATCCGGGCCGAGACCCACAACGGCGCGATCAACATCACCTCGACCAAGCCGCAAGACGTCTCCGCGTCGACCTCCAACGGCGCCATCACCCTGGTCGTGCCGGCCGCCAAGTACAAGGTCTCCGCGAAGACCGGCAACGGCCACAAGGACATCGGGGTCTCCGACGACCCGTCCGGCCAGTACCAGCTCACCCTGAGCACCAGCAACGGACGCATCTCGGTCAAGCAGGCCTGACGCGACCACCGGCTGCCTGCCGTCCGGCGATCAGCCGGGCGTCAGCAGCCTGTCAGCGTTCCCGGCGACTCTGGTGGGGCTCCGATCCTTGTCGCGAGGAGGCCCCGTCGCATGACGTCGATAGAAGCGGTATCGAGCTACCTGCCACCGACGGTCTCGGTCGAACAGCTGCGGGAGCCGCTGGGGCTGACCGACCAGCAGGTGCGCCGGTTCACCAGGCTGTACGGCCTGGACCGGATCTGCCAGGCGCCCGACCAGTCCGAGGCGGAGCTGCTGACCACCGCGGCGGGCAAGCTGGACGCCCTCGCCGGGCAGGAGGACCGGATCCGGTACGTGGTGCGCGCCAAGGGGCTGCGCACCACCGCACCGTACCCGGTCAGCCCGCTGCGGACGGTCTGCGAGTCGCTCGGGCTGCGCCGGGCGAAGGTGTTCTCGGTGGCCGACCACGGGTGCGCGACCGGCCTGCTCGCGGTGGACGCGGCCGGCACCCTGCTGGCCGAGGACGGGGACCCGGACGCGCTCGCGCTGGTCCTGGCCGGCGACAAGACGCTCACCCCGTTCTCCCAGTGGGTCGAGGACGTGTCGATCATGGGCGAGGGCGTCACCGCCCTGCTGGTGGGGGCCGGCGGCGACCGCAACCGGGTGCTCGGCTACCACGCCCGGATCCACGGCCGCGAGGACGGCGTCATCGACCTCGACGCCGAGGGCGCCCGCGAGGCCAAGCGGATCTACCAGGACGCGATGGCCGAGGTCATCGACGGCGCCCTGGCCGCGGCCGGGCTGGCCGTCGGCGACCTCGACCTGGTGCTGCCGCACAACGTCAACCGGGTCTCCTGGACGGTCGCCGCCAACGCGCTCGGCATCCACCGGGACCGGATCTTCCTGGAGAACATCGCCCGGACCGGCCACTGCTTCTGCGCCGACCCGTTCATCAACTACCAGTCGGCGCTCGAACTCGGCCTGCTACGGCCCGGGGACACCTACCTGATGACCTCCGCCGGGCTCGGCCAGTCCTTCGCCGCGATGGTCGTGAGGCACTGATGGCCGCCCACCCGGGGCCCCCGGCCCAGGACTTCGCCGGCCGGCTGTCGCTCGCCCTGACCGGATCGCCGGACGCCCGCTTCCTCTTCCTGGGCAACTTCGAGGTGGAGCAGCAGTGGGCGCTGGGCGAGCACACCCTGCCCCGGCTGTCCGCCGCCGCCTCCAGCGCCGTGGTCAACCGGATGGACGAGTTCGCCCTGCTGCTGGCCGGCGGCCGCGACCACGTGGTGCTCAAGACCCACCCGGACCGGGACTACCTCGGGTACCTGGCCGGCCTCGGCCTGGAGCTGCCGCGCGTCCACGTCCCGGCCGTCCAGGACCCGCAGCGCACCGTCACCGAGGACGCCCTGGCCGACCCGGCGCTGCTCGCCGCGCTGGCGGGCCTGGCCGCCGAGGACTGCCGGATCGCCGTCCACGGCGTGTCCGAACCGGAGGAGCGCCTCGCCGCGGCCACCGGGCTGCCGCTCGCCGGGCCGGACGCGGCCACCTGCAAGGCCGTCAACAGCAAGGTGTACAGCCGCCGGATCGCCGACGAGCTGGGCCTGCGCCAGCCGAGGGGCTGGGCCTGCGAGACGCTCGCCGAACTCGCCGCCGCCTTCGCGGCGGTGGACGCCGAGCTCGGCGACGGCCGGGCCGTGGTGAAGGAGGCGTTCGGCGTCTCCGGCAAGGGCATCGCCCGGCTGACCAGCCGGCGCCGGGGCGAGCGCATCCTCGGGTTGGTCGCCAAGCAGGTCGAGGGCTCCGGCCGGGAGCGGATCGCCATGGTCGTCGAGGAGTGGGTCGACAAGGCCGCCGACCTCAACTACCAGTTCACCGTGGGCCTGGACGGCTCGGTGGCGTTCGACTTCGTCAAGGAGCAGCTGACCGAGGACGGCGTCCACAAGGGCCACCGGATGCCGGCCCGGCTCACCGCCGCCCAGGTCGACGAGCTGCGCACCGCCGCGGACCGGCTCGGCAAGCGGCTGGCCGCCGACGGCTTCCACGGCGTGGTGGGCGTGGACGCCATGGTGGACCCGGACGGCGGGCTCTACCCGGTCGTGGAGATCAACGCCCGCAACAACATGTCCACCTACCAGGTCCGTCTGCAGGAACGGTTCGTCAAGCCGGGACAGGTCGCCGTCGCCCGCCACTACCCGCTGCGGCTGACCGAACCCCTGGCCTTCGACGAACTGCGCCGGCTGCTCGACGGCCTGCTGCTCGACCCGGCCGGCGGCCGGGGCCTGCTGGTGAACAACTTCGCCACCGTCAACGCGGCGTTCACCGGCGCCGACGCCCCCGTCGACGGCCGGCTGTACGGGATCGTCGTCGCCGACTCGGCGGAGGAACTGACCACCATCGACGCGCAGATCGCCGTCCGCCTCGACGGACGGGAGAGGGGAGACCGGCCGTGAGCGGAGTCTTCGAGATCCAGGGCACACCCGTCACCGAGATCGCCGAGCGGTACGGCACCCCGCTCTTCCTCTACGACGGGGACGCCCTGACCGGGCGGATGCGCGAACTGCGCGAACAGCTGGACCCGCGCCTGCAGGTGTTCTTCTCGCTCAAGTCCAACCCCAACCTGGCCGTCTGCGCCCTGCTCCACGCCCACGGCGCCCGCGCCGAGGTCTCCTCGCTCACCGAGCTGCGCACCGCCCGGCGGGCCGGGGTGACCGGCCCGGACATCATCTTCCTGGGGCCCGGCAAGAGCCGGGAGGAGCTGGCCGCCTGCCTGGACGAGCGGATCGCGGCGATCGTCTGCGAGTCCTTCCAGGAACTGGCGCTGATCGACGAACTCGCCCGCGAGCGCGGGGTGGTGGCCCCGGTGGCGCTGCGGGTCAACCCGAGCTTCTCGGTCAAGGGCTCCGGCCTCACCATGGGCGGCAAGGCCCGCCAGTTCGGCATGGACGAGGCCCAACTGCTCGCCGATCCGGGGCTGGTGGCACGCCACCCGGCGGTGCGGGTGATGGGCGTGCAGGTCTACATGGGCACCCGCATCCTGGTCGAGGACACCGTCGTCGAGAACACCGAGCGGATCTTCGCGCTCGCCGAACGCCTCTCCGCCGCCCTGGACTTCCCGCTCGAGCTGGTGGACGTCGGCGGCGGGCTCGGCGTCGCCTACTTCGACGGCGAGCGGGACCTCGACCTGCCGAAGCTCGCCGCCGGGATCAACCCGCTGGTCGCCGGGTTCGCCGAACGCCACCCCGGCACCCGGCTGGTGATGGAACTCGGCCGCTACCTCACCGCGCTGGCCGGCACGTACGTCACCCGGATCCGGTACGTGAAGGAGTCGCTGGGCGAGCGCTTCGCGGTCGCCGACGGCGGCACCCACCACCACATGGCGGCGGTCGGCATCGGCTCCTTCGTCAAGCGCAACTTCCCGATGCGGCTGCTCAACCGGATCGACGAGCCCGCCACCGAGGTCTGGAACGTCACCGGCCCGCTCTGCACGCCCAACGACACGCTGGCCAAGAAGGCCGAGCTGCCGCCGGTGCGCCCGGGCGACCTGCTCGGAGTGCTGCGCTCCGGCGCGTACGGACCGACCGCCTCCCCCGTGCACTTCCTCAGCCACGGCTACCCGGCCGAGGTCCTGGTGCTCGACGGCGAGGCGCACCTGGTCCGCGAACCCGACCGGCCCGAGGACCTGCTGCGCCACCAGCGCCCGATCGCCCCCGAACTCCTCCGGCGCGCCTGAGAATCCGCGCCCGAGAACCCCCCGCCCACCCACCAGAAGGAGTGCTGACCATGACCGGAGCGACCGGCACGGACCGCGCGCGGATCGTCACCGAGATCTCCGCCGCCCTCGGCGAGGTGCTCGACTACGACCTGCCCGAACTCACCGAGGAGTCCCGGCTCTTCGACGAGCTCGGCCTCGACTCGACCGGCGTCTTCGAGCTGCTGATGCGGCTGGAGGAGTCACTGGACGTCGAGTTCGACACCGACTCCCTGGAGATGGCCCACTTCGCGAGCGTGCGCTCGCTGGCCGACTTCGTGGCCACGGAACTGGACGGCTGAGGATGCCGGTCCGGACCGCACCGACGAAGGGCCCCTGGGAGGCGCCCGCCGTCTTCCCGCTCGGGCTCGCCGCGATCACCCACCGGAGGTTCCCGCCGGGCCCGGCACGGATCGACGACGCCTTCTCCCGGCGCCACTTCGCCGACCTGACGGCGGCCTACGGCGTCGACCACCGGCCGGACCTGGTCCAGGACGCGGCCGGGAACACCTTCGCCGCGATGGCCGGGGAGCTGCTCGCCGGGCTCGGGCCGTCAGCCCCGCCAGCCCCGTCGGACCCCTCGGCCCCGCACGACGCCCGGAGCGCGCCGATCGACCTGGCGGTGGTCGCCCACGCCACCCCGGACCTGGACTGCCGGCTCGCCGCGGTCACCGCCCTGTCCGAGCTCGTCCCCGGCGGCCCGCTGTCCTTCACCGTCTCCGAGTGCGGCTCCAACGCCCCCTTCGCCGCGCTGCGGCTGGCCGCCGCCTACGCCCGGCGGCACGGCCACCGCCGGGTCGCGCTGTTCGTACTCGACCAGGCCACCTTCCCGTACCGGAGCGGACGGGAACTCGCCGGCGACGCGGGCCTCGCGCTGCTGCTGACCGACACCGGCTCCCTCGGCCGGCTCACCCTGTGGCAGCGCACCGCCACCGGCCCGGACGACGTGGCGGCGGCCGTCCGCACCGCCCTGGCCGACCTGGACGCCACCGGCTGCCCGGTGGTCGCCGGCGCCGCCGTCGACCCCGCGCGCGACCTGCCGGGCCACCCCGGCCGGATCGTGCGCACCCCGCCGGGCCACCCGGCCTCCGGCGCGCTCACCGCCCTCGCCGCCGACCCCGCCTGGTCGGCCGGCCGGGAGCAGCGGATCGTCGTCGTCGACCACGAGCCCGACACCGGCGACCTCGCCGTCTGCCTGATCGAACGGGGCGGTCGATGACCACCGTGACGCGGCAGGACGCGGGCCTGTGGACCCGCTGCCGGGACGCCGCCCGGCACCAGGGACTCGCCCCGGCGCTGCGGCTGCTCGGCTCCTCCCTGACGCCCGGCCTGCTGCCCTGCGGGCCCGGCGGGCACACCGTCGCCGACGCCGGGACCTTCGCCGCGGCCGACTGGCTCTGGGTCGACGGCACCACCCGGCCGCGCCGCCCCGGCGACGAGGCCGTGCTGTCGCGCACCCCGCTGCCCGGCGGCGAGGTGGTCGCCGCCGCCGTCACGACCGCCCCGCAGCCGGCCGGGCGCAGCGCGGCCGAACGGGACGCCGGCTCCGCCTTCGTCCTGGGCCTGGCCTGGGTGCGGCTCGGACTGTCGGAGTCGCTGCGCTCGGCGTGCCTGGACTACCTCGGCCGGCGCCGCAGCGGCGACACCTACCTGCTGCAGCAGCAGCTGGTGAAGGGCACCGTCGCCGAGGCGGTGGCCGACCACCTGGAGGTCGAGGCGGTGCTGTCCGGCGCCGGCCCCGGCGACCTGTCCGCCGCGGTGCTGGCGGACCTGCACGCCCGGATCACCGCGGCCGACCGCGAGCAGGTCCGGCTGCTGGGCGCCAGCGGCTACCTGCGGGACGGCCCCGGGATGCCCTGCTACCTGTCGGAGCTGGTGGCGGAGGTCTTCGTGACCGGGGAGGAGCCGCGGTGACCGGGCCGGACGGGCACCTGGCCGCGCTGCGCGCCCGGGCCCGCGAGTGGGGCGCCGACCTGCGCCCGCTCGCGCTGGAGATCGACCGCGACCCGGAGGCCATCCGGCACCACCTGGACCTCCCGGCCGTCCGCTACCTCGCGACGATGGGCATCCCGGCCGAGTACGGGAACGAGCCGGAGAAGATCGACGGGCACCGCCACTGCGGCGACTCGGCGCTGGAGCGCGCGGTCGTCATGGAGGAGCTCGCCCGCGCCGACGTCGGCTCGATGGTCGCCTCGCCGGGGCCGTTCCTGGCCGGCGTCGCGGTCGGCCTGTGCGCCGACGAGCGGCAGAAGCAGTGGTTCTACGGCCGGATGCTGAGCGAACCGCTGTGGACCTGCTTCGCGCTGACCGAACCGGACCGCGGCTCGGACGCGACGGCCCTGACCACCGCGCTGACCCCCGCCCCGGGCGGGGCGCTGCTGAACGGCGAGAAGCGCTACGTCGGCAACGCCTCGCGGGCCCGGCTCGCGGTGGTCTTCGCCCGCACCCGGCCCGGGCCGCTCGGCATCACCGCCGTGCTGGTCGACACCGCGACCCCCGGGTTCCACGCCGAACCGCTGGACATGCTGGGGCTGCGCGGCGCCCGGATCAGCTCGATCCGGCTGGACTCGGTGGCCGTCCCCGAGGAGCGGTTCCTCGGCCGCCACCTCCCGGCCAGCCGGCGCGGGGTGTGGGCCTTCGTCCAGACCTTCAACCTGCTGCGCCCCGGCGTCGCGGCGATCGCGGTGGGCATCGCCCGCGCGGCCCACGACTACGTGGCCGAGCACCGCGGCCCGCTGCGCACCGCCGAGCGGGAGCGGCTGGACGCGCTCGGCCGCCGGATCGACGCCGTCCGCCACCTGGTGCTGCGGGCCGCCGCGGCGGTCGACGCCCGGCCGGCCGACGGGCACCTCGCCTCGGCCGCCAAGCTGCGCGCCGCCCGGCTCGCGGAGGACGTGACGCTGGCGGCCTGCGGGTTCTTCGGGCCCGGCGCCCGGCTGGCGCACCCGGTGCTGGACAAACTCGCCCGCGACGCCCGGGCGATGGAGTTCCTCGAGGGCGCCGCCAACATCCACAGACTGAACCTCTTCCAGGGGCTGCTCACCGGGAAGGTCGGGCGCGCCCCGGGCGCGGCCGACGGCCGGCCCTGAGGCTCGGACCAGGGCTTTCGCCCCATCAGCTGCGGATCAGTGCGACGTCAGCGCGTTCGGAAACCATGGGGCCATCGCTTCGGACCGATTGGGCACCCGCTACCACGGAACGACCGGGTGGGAGTAGACGCATGCCAGTTATCACGACACCGCAGGAATTCGACGTCGAGGACCTGTACGTCGACCTCCGACGGATGGTCGGCCGTCCGCTGTACCTCAAGTGCGAGGGGTTCAACTTCGCCGGCTCGGTCAAGCTGCGGGCGGCGAGCGAGATGGTGGACTCCGCCCTCCGGTCCGGGCAGCTGCGGCCGGGGATGACGGTCGTGGAGAGCTCCTCCGGCAACCTCGGCGTGGCGCTCAGCCTCGTCGCGGCCAGCCGGGGGCTCACCTTCGTCTGCGTCACCGACTCCCGCTGCACCTCCGTCTCCCGGCGGCTGATGCAGCGCCTGGGCGCCGACGTGCGGGTGGTGACCGAGCCGGACCCGCAGCGCGGCCTGCTCGGCGCCCGGCTCGACCTGGTCGCCCGGCTGTGCGCCGAGCACCGGGACTTCCACTGGCTGAACCAGTACGCCAACCCGGGCAACTGGACCGCCCACTACCGCACCACCGGGCCGCAGATCGCCAAGGCCTTCCCGGAGCTGGACGTGCTGTTCGTCGGCGCCGGGACCACCGGCACCCTGATGGGCTGCGCCCGGTACTTCCGGGAGAACAACCCGGGGGTGACGATCGTCGCGATCGACGCCGTCGGCTCGGTCAACTTCGGCCACGAGCCGCGCGGCCGGCTGATCCCGGGCATCGGCACCAGCGTCCGGCCGCCGATCCTCGACGAGTCCTACGTGGACGACACCGTGCTGGTCCCGGAGACCGACACCGTCCGGGCCTGCCGCGCCCTGCTGCGCGAGGGCTTCCTGCTCGGCGGCTCGACCGGCACGGTGCTCAGCGGGGCCACCCGCTGGCTGCGCGCCAACCGGCCGGACGAGGAGCTGACGGCGGTGGCCATCGCGCCCGACCTCGGCGAACGCTACCTGGACACCGTCTACGACGACGCGTGGGTGCTGGACTCCTTCGGCCCGGACGCCCTGGACGGCGCGGCGCCGCCGCCCGGCTCCGGCCTCGCCTCGATCGGCCCGACCTCCGTGGGGAGCCTGTGATGACATCGGTCCTGGGGACCACGCTGCCGCTGACGGCCGGCCAGACCGAGATCTGGCTGGACGTCCAGGGGTCGGCCGGGAACAACGCGTACAACTCGGCCGGCTACCTGGACGTCCGCGGCCCGCTGGACCGGGCCCGCTTCCGCGCCGCGCTGGCCCGGCTGGTCGAGGAGGCGCAGTGCCTGCGCGCGCAGTTCCTCGACGTCGACGGCGAGCCCCGCCAGCGCCTGCGCGAGATCGCCGGACTCCCGCTCGACGAGGTGGACTTCAGCGCCGAGGCCGATCCGTCGGCGGCGGCGGCCGGCTGGATGGACGCGGACCTGGCGAAGCCGTACGACCCCGCCGGCTTCCCGCTGTTCCGGCTCGCCGTGCTCACCCTCGGCCCGGACCGGGCGTTCTTCTACCTCTCCGTCCACCACCTGCTGTGCGACGGCTTCAGCCAGGTGGTCCTCTGGCGCCGGCTGGCCGAACTGTACGGGGCCGACGGCGGCGACCCCGGCCCGGCGCTGCCCCCGCTGGCCGACCTGCTCGCCGCCGAGGCGGCCCACCGCGGCTCCGAACGGGCCCGGCGGGACGCGGAGTTCTGGCAGCGCCGGTTCCCCGAGCCGCCGGAGCCGGCCGACCTCTCCCACCGGGAGCCCCCGGCGGCCCCGCCGCGCGGCTTCCTGCGCCGCACCGCCGCCCTGTCCCCCGCCACCTGCGCCCACCTGCGCGCCACCGCCGGCCGCGCGGACGTCACCTGGCCGACCGCGGTGATGGCCGCGGTCGCGGTGTACACCCAGCGGATGACGGGCGTCGAGGACGTCCTGCTGACCCTGCCGGTGACCGCCCGGCTGACCGCCCACGAGCGGTCGATCCCCGGGATGCTGGCCAACTACCTGCCGCTGCGGGTGCCCGTCCGCCCCACCCTGACCAAGGCCGGCCTGCTGCGGCGGACCTCCCGGGAACTCGCCCAGGTGCTCCGCCACCAGCGCCACCGGGTCAGCGCGATCCGCCGCGCCATGGGGCTGCGCAGCGACGACCGGCGGCCGTTCGGACCGTTCGTCAACCTGCTGCCGCAGCAGACCGAGCTGGCCCTCGGCCCGTGCACCGCCCGGGTGGTCAACCTGTCGACCGGGCTGATCGACGACCTGATGGTCACCGTGGTCGAGACCGCCGGGGCCGGCATCGAACTGCACCTCAACGGGAACCCGGACCGCTACACCGGGGCGGAGATCGACGGGCACCTCGCCCGGCTGGTGGACTTCCTGGACCGGTTCGCCGAGGCCGGGGACGACCGGCCGGTCGGCGGCCTGGCCGTGGCCACCGGGGACCGCGCCGACTGGCTGCGGCGGGCGAGCGGACCGGAGCGCCCGGCGGAGTTCGACTGCCCGGTGGCCCGGATCCGCGAGGTCGCCGCCCGGCACCCCGAGGCGGTCGCGGTCGTCGAGGACGGCGGCACGACCGGATACGCCGAACTGGTCGGCCGGGCGAGCGCCCTGTCCCGCCGGGTGGACGGCAGCAGCCCGGTCGCCCTGCTGGTCGCCCCGGGCGCCGACTTCATCGCCGCGGTGCTCGGCGTGATCGGCGCCGGCGCGGCCTACGTCCCGCTGGACCCGCACGCGCCCGAGGCCAGGACCGTCGCCCTGCTCGTCGACAACGGGATCGGCACCGTGGTCGCGGACGCCGCCCACCGGCCGCTCGCCGAGCGGGCGGTGGCCGCCGCCAGCCGGCCGATCCGGGTGCTGGAGGTCTCCGCCCGGGACCGGGACGCCGCCGACGACCTCGCGCCCGTCCTCGGTGCCCCGCTGGACCTGGCGTACGTGATCTTCACCTCCGGGTCCACCGGGGCGCCGAAGGGCGCCATGGTGCACCGCGCGGGGATGGTCAACCACCTGCTGGCGAAGGTCGACGACCTGGCGCTGGACCGGGCCGACACCGTGGTGCACAACGCCCCGGTCACCTTCGACGTGTCGGTGTGGCAGATGCTCGCGCCGCTGGTGGTCGGCGGCCGGGTGCGGGTGGTGCCCCGGGAGACCGCGGCCGACCCCGACCTGCTGTTCGCCCTCGCCGACACCGAGGGCGTCACCGTCCTGGAGGTCGTCCCCTCGCTGCTGCGCGCGGCCCTGGACGCCTGGGACCTGACCGCCGCAGGCCCCCGGCTGGCCGCGCTGCGCCACCTGGTGGCGACCGGCGAGGCGCTGCCCGCCGACCTGTGCCGGCGCTGGGCCGACCGCTACCCGCTGGTCGGGCTGGTCAACGCGTACGGGCCCACCGAGTGCTCGGACGACGTCGCCCACGCCCACCTCGGGCCCGGGGGCCCGGCGCGCGGCTCCGTCCCGATCGGGCGCCCGGTGCGCAACACCCGGCTCTACGTGCTCGACGACGCCCTGCTCCCGGCACCCCAGGGCACGCCCGGCGAGCTGTACGTCGGCGGCGCCGGCGTCGGGCGCGGCTACCTGGCGGACCCGGCCCGCTCCGCCGCCGCGTTCGTGCCCGACCCGTACGGCCCGGCGGGCAGCCGGATGTACCGCACCGGCGACCGCGTGGTGTGGGACGGGGACGGGCAGCTGGTCTTCCTGGACCGCCGGGACAACCAGGTGAAGGTGCGCGGCCACCGGATCGAGCTCGGCGAGATCGAGGCGGCGCTGCGCGCGCTGCCGGACGTCTCGGACGCCGTGGTGCGGGCGGTCGACGGCGCCGGCGGCGGCAAGCGGCTGGTGGGCTACTGCGTCCCGCGCGCCGGGGCCGAGCTGCGCCCGGCCGCGGTCCGCGAGCGCCTGGCCGCCGTCCTGCCGGACCACCTGGTGCCGCGCGACGTCCTGGTCCTGGACGCCCTGCCGCTGACCGCGCACGGCAAGGTCGACCGCCGGGCGCTGCCGGACCCGGGGCCCGCCGCCGAGGCCCCGGCCCGGCCGGACACCCCGCGCAGCCGGGCCGAGGAGATCGTCTGCGCCGCGTTCGCCGAGGTCCTCGGCGTGCCGGAGGTCCGCCCCACCGACAACTTCTTCGAGCTGGGCGGGGACAGCATCAGCGCCATCCTGGCGGTCGGCCACGCCCGCCGGGCCGGACTGACCGTCACCCCGCTGCAGATCCGCACCCACCACACCCCCGCGGCCGTCGCGGCGCTCGCCGCGCCGGGCTCCCCGGGTGCGGCGACCCGCCCGGCCGCCGCGCCGGACGACACCGGCGAGGTCGAACTCCTGCCGATCGCCCACCAGTTGCGCGAGGACCTGGCCGTCCTGGACGAGCGCACCCGGCAGTACAGCCAGTACCAGGTGCTCACCACCCCGGCCGGCCTGGACCTCGACCGGCTGACCGCGGCCGCCGCCGTCCTGCTGGACCACCACGCCGCGCTGCGGTCGCGGCTGACCGCGGTGGCCGACGGCCTGTGGTCCCTGGAGGCCCTGCCCGAGGGCGCCGTCCGGGCCGCCGACGCGGTCCGCCGGGTCGACGTCTCGGCGCTCGCCGACGACCCGGACGCGCTGGCCGCCGCCGTCGGCGAGCAGATCGACGCGGCCCGCGCCCGGCTGGCCCCGGAGGCCGGCACGGTGACCCAGCTCGTGCTGCTCGACGCCGGGCCCGGCCGCCCGGGCCGGCTGGTGTGGCTGACCCACCACCTGTGCGTGGACGGGATCTCCTGGCGCGTCCTGGTCGACGACCTCGCCGCCGCCTGCCGGGGCCTGGACCCGGATCCGGTCGGCACCTCCTACCGCCGCTGGTCGCAGCTGCTCGGCGAGCAGGCCCGCACCGCCGAGCGGGTGCGCGAGTTCCCGCTGTGGGCCGAGCAGTCGGCGGGCCGGGAGCCGCTCGGCGCCCGCCCGCTGGACCCGGAGCGCGACGTGTACGGCTCCGCGCACCGGCTCCGGCTGGAGCTGCCCGCGGACACCACCGCGGCCCTGCTCGCCGCCGCCCGCCGCGGCTACGGCGGGGAGATCAACGACCTGCTGCTGACCGGCCTCGCGCTCGCCGTCGCCGACTGGCGCCGGCACCGCGGCCGCCCGGCCGGCGCCGTCACCGTCGAACTGGAGGGCCACGGCCGCGAGCCGTTCACCGACGAGGCCGAACTCTCCCGCACCGTCGGCTGGTTCACCAGCGTCTTCCCGGTGCGGCTGGACCTCGGCGACACCTCCCGGGAGCCGCTCGACGCGGCGGTGCGCCGGGTGCGCCGGCAGCTGGGCCGGCTGCCCGACCACGGGCTCGGCTACGGGCTGCTGCGCCACCTCAACCCGCAGACCGTCGCCGCGCTGGCCCGGCACGGCGTGCCGGAGCTCGGCTTCAACTACCTCGGCCGCTTCCAGACCGACCGGGACGAGAGCGCCGGGGACTGGCTGCCGGACTCCCGGCACGCCGTCGTCGGCACCGGGGTGCACCCGCGGATGCCGCTGCGGCACGTGCTCGCGGCCACCCCGGTCACCGAGGACCGGCCGGACGGGCCGCACCTGGTCGCGGACTGGCTCTGGGCCCCGGAGGCGCTGGCCGACGAGGACGCCGAACACATCGCCCACGCCTGGTTCCGCGCGCTCGAAGCCCTGGCCGCCCACGGCTCCCACGCCCGGCGGGGCGGGGCCGCCGCGACGGACGGGGAGGCCCTGGAGCTGTCACCGCTCCAGAAGGGCCTGATCTTCCAGACGGAGTTCGACAAGCAGGGCATGAACTCCTACCTGATGCAGGCCGTCCTGGACATCGAGGGGCCGTTCGACCCGGCCGCGCTGCGCGCCGCGGCCGCCACCCTGCTGGCCCGCCACGACGGCCTGCGGGTGCACTTCCCCGAGCGGTCCACCGAGGACGCCCGGCAGGTCGTGGCCGCCGAGGTGCCGGTGCCCTGGGAGGAGGTCGACCTGTCCGGCCTCCCGACCGCGGCCGAGCAGGCGGCCGAGGCCCAGCGGCTGACCGACGCGGACTGGACCCGCGGCTTCGACCTGGCCCAGCCCCCGCTGCTGCGCTTCACCGTGATCCGGCTGGCCCCCGACCGGGTCCGGCTGCTGTGGACCCTGCACCACCTGCTGGTGGACGGCTGGTCGATGGGCGTGATCGCCCAGGAGCTGTTCACCCTGTACGCCACCGGCGGCGACCCGTCCGCCCTGCCGCCGGCGCCCTCCTACCGGGCGTACTTCGACTGGCTCGCCGCCCAGGACACCGAGGCCGCCCGCGCCGCCTGGCAGCGGGCGCTGGACGGCCTGGGCGAGCCGCTGCGGCTGGGGACGGCCGACCGGCCGGGCGACCCGGGGCTGCCCGAGGCCGTCGACCTCGCCCTCCCCGAGGAGCTCACCGCCCGGCTGGTCGCCTGGGCGCGCGCCGAGAACCTCACCCTCAACACCGTCCTCCAGGGCTGCTGGGCGCTGTTGCTCGGCCGCCTCACCGACGCCTCCGACGTGGTGTTCGGCGCGGTCAACTCGGTGCGGCCGCCGGAGCTTCCGGGCATCGAGTCGCTGGTCGGCCTCTTCCTGAACATGCTCCCGGTGCGGGTGCGGCTCGACCCGGACCTGCCCGTCGCCGAGCTCTTCCACCGGATCGACGAGGAGCAGACCGCCCTGCTCGACCACCGGCACCTCGGCCTGGCCGAGGTGCAGCGGATCGCCGGCGCCGGCGAGCTGTTCGACACCGTGTTCAGCTACCAGAACCAGCCGCAGGCCGACGTCGGCCGGCTCAACGCGCTGGTGCCCGAGCTGCGGCTGGGCGACGCGCGGACCCGGCTGGCCGGCGAGCGCGGCCTCGCGGTGCTCGCGTACCCGGACACCCGGCTGACGCTGAGCGCGCAGTTCCGGCCCGACCGCTACGACCGCGGCGAGGTCGTGCGCATCCTGGACCGCTTCGCGCACGTGGTGGAGAGCGTCCTGGCCGCCCCGGACGTCCCGGTCCGCCGGCTGCCGCTGCTCACCGACGAGGAGCGGCACCGGATCCTCGGCGACTGGGCCGGCCGGGCCGACGCCGCCCCGCGGACCGTGGTCCCCGCGCTGTTCGCCGCCCGGGTCGACCAGGCGCCGGACGCCGTGGCCGTGGTCTTCGAAGGCCGCGAGACGACCTACCGCGAACTGGACGAGCGGTCGAACCGGCTGGCCCGGCTGCTGATCGCCCGCGGCGTCGGACCGGAGCGGATCATCGCCCTGGCCGTACCGGACCCGGTCGAGATGACCTGCGCCGTCCTGGCGGCGCTCAAGACCGGCGCGGCGTACCTGCCGATCGACCCGAAGTACCCGGCCGACCGGATCGCCTTCATGCTGGCCGACAGCCGGCCCGCCGTGCTGGTCACCACCCGCGACCTCGCCCCGCGGCTCGCGGACGGCGGCCGCGCCGCGGTGCTGCTCGACGACCCGGCCACCGCGGCGGAGCTGGCCGCCCTGGCGCCGCACGCCCCGCAGGACGCGGAGCGGACCGCCCCGCTGCTGCCCCGGCACCCGGCGTACGTCATCTACACCTCCGGGTCGACCGGCCGGCCCAAGGGCGTGACCGTCGACCACTCCGGCTTCGCCGCCATGGTGGCGAGCCTGATCGAGCGCTTCGGCGCCGGCCCGGACACCCGGGTGCTGAAGTTCGCCTCGTTCAGCTTCGACGCCTCGGTCTGGGAGCTCAGCCTGTCGCTGCTCGGCGGTGGCACCCTGGTGGTGGCCGACGAGGAGTGCCGGGTCCCCGGCCGGCCGCTGGTCGACCTGATCCACCGCCACCGGGTGAACCTCGCCGGGCTGCCGCCGGTGGTCGCCGCCGCGCTCCCGGAGGACACCCGGCTGCCCGCCGACCTGACCATGGTCGTCGCCGGTGAGGCGTGCCCGCCGCACGTGGTGGCCCGCTGGTCGGGGCAGCTGCGGATGATCAACGGCTACGGCCCCACCGAGGCCGTGATCGCCTCCACGGTGAGCGAGCGGCTCGGAGCCTCGGGCCGGCCCCCGATCGGCCGGCCCACCCGGGCCCACCGGGTCTACGTGCTGGACTCCGCGCTGCGGCCGGTCCCGGCCGGGGTGGTCGGCGAGCTCTACGTCGGCGGCAACCTGGCCCGCGGCTACCTGGACCGGCCCGGCCTGACCTCCGAACGCTTCGTCGCCGACCCCTTCGGCCCCGCCGGCGAGCGGATGTACCGCACCGGCGACCTGGCGAGCTGGCGCCCCGACGGCCAACTCGACTACGCCGGACGGGCCGACGACCAGGTGCAGCTGCGCGGCTTCCGGATCGAGCTGGGCGAGATCGAGTCCGTGCTGACCGGCCGGCCCGAGGTGGCGCAGGCCGCCGTCGTGGTCCGCACCGACGACGGCGAGGACCGGCTGGTGGCCTACGTGGTCGCCCGGCCCCCGGCCGTACCGGACCCTGCCGCGCTGCGGGAGCGGGTCGCCGAGGCGCTGCCCGAGTACATGGTCCCGTCGGCCGTCGTCGTGCTCGACGAACTGCCGCTGACCCCGCAGGGCAAGCTGGACCGCCGGGCCCTGCCCGCCCCCGACAGCGCCCCCGCCCCGGCGGGCCGGCTGCCGCGCACCCCGGTCGAGGAGATCCTCGGCGGGATCTTCGCGGACGCGCTCGGCCGGGCCGCCGTCGGCATCGACGACGACTTCTTCGACCTCGGCGGCCACTCCCTGCTGGCCACCCAGGTGATCAGCCGGGTCCGCTCCGCGCTGGGCACCGAGGTGCCGATCCGCACGCTCTTCGAGCAGCGGACGGTGGCCGGCGTCGCCCGGGAACTCGCGGGCGGCGGCGAGGTGCGGCCACCGCTGCGGCGCGCCGCCCACGGCCGGTCCGACGGCCGGCTCTCCTTCGCCCAGCGGCGGCTGTGGTTCCTGAACCGGCTGGAGCCCGGTTCGGCGGCCTACAACGTGACCTTCGCGGTCCGGCTGTCCGGGCCGCTGGACACCGCCGCCCTGGACGCGGCGCTGGCCGACCTGGTCGGGCGGCACGAGGTGCTGCGCACCGTCTTCCCGGAGACCGACGGCGAACCCCGCCAGCAGGTCCTGGGCGCGGAGGCCTGGACCGGGCTGACCGTCCGGGACGGCGGCCCCGCCGAGGCCGCCGGGGAGGCGGGCCGCGGCTTCGACCTGTCGACCGAGATCCCGCTGCGGGCCACCCTGCTGCGCACCGGCCCGGCCGAGCACCTGCTGCTGCTGATCGTCCACCACATCGCCTGGGACGGCTGGTCCGCCGCCCCGCTGACCCGGGACCTGACCCGGGCGTACACGGCGCGGGCCCGCGGAACGGCCCCCTCCTGGGAGCCGCTGCCGGTGCAGTACGCGGACTACTCCCGCTGGCAGCGGGAACTGCTCGGCGAGGACGGTGACCAGAACTCCCTGGCCGCACGGCAGTTGGCGTACTGGACGGAGCAGCTGGCCGGCCTGCCCGAGGAACTGGCCCTGCCCTTCGACCGCCCCCGCCCCAAGGTCGCCACCCACCGCGGCGGCACCGTCCCCTTCCACGTCGACCCCGACACCCACCGACGGCTCGCCGAACTCGCCCGCGACAACGGCGCCTCCCTCTTCATGGTCCTCCAAGCCGCCCTCGCCGCCCTCCTCACCCGCCTCGGCGCCGGCCACGACATCCCCATCGGCTCCCCCATCGCCGGACGCACCGACGACGCCATGGAAGACCTCGTCGGCTGCTTCATGAACACCCTCGTCCTACGCACCGACACCAGCGCGAACCCCACCTTCACCCAACTCCTCGACCGCGCACGCGAAACCGCCCTCAAGGCCTACGAACACCAGGACATCCCCTTCGAACGACTCGTCGAAGCCCTCGACCCCGCCCGCTCCATGGGCCGCAACCCGCTCTTCCAGGTCATGCTGGTACTCCAGAACAACACCCGCCCCGAGCTCTCGCTGCCGGGCGTCCGGGCGGCCTTCGAGCCGCCGGCCGCCGACTCGGTCAAGTTCGACCTGAACTTCTTCCTGGCCGAACAGCAGGACGCGCTCGCCGCCCCGACCGGGATCGACGGCTTCCTGGAGTACAGCGCCGACGTGTTCGAGCCGGCCACCGCCGAGGCCCTGGCCGCCCGGCTGGTCCGACTGCTCGACCAGGTCGCCCGCGACCCCGGGCTCCCGCTCGGCCGACTGGACCTGCTCTCCGCGCAGGAGCGCCGGCAGGTGCTCACCGACTGGAACGACACCGCCGGCGGCCACCCCGCCACCACCGTGGTCGCCCTCTTCGAGGCCCAGGCCGCCCGCACCCCCGACGCCGTCGCCGTCCGCACCGAGACCGTCGTCCGCACCGAAGCCGCCGTCCGCACGGCAACCGCCGCCCGTACGGAGACCGCCGCCCTCACCTACGCCGAACTCGACGCCCGGGCCAACCGCCTGGCCCGCCACCTGATCGGCCTGGGGGTCGGACCGGAGCACACCGTGGCGCTCGCGGTGCCCCGGTCGCCGCGGATGGTCGTCGCCCTGCTGGCCGTGCTCAAAGCCGGCGGCGCGCACCTGCCCGTCGACCTGGCGTACCCGGCCGACCGCATCCGGCTGATGCTGGACGACGCCGCGCCCGTCCTGCTGCTCACCGACACGGCGACCGCCGGACGGCTGCCGGAGACCGGCCTGCCCCGGCTGCTGCTGGACGACCCCGCGCTGGACCGCGCCACGGCGGCGCTGGCCGGCACCGCCCCCACCGACGCGGACCGCACCCGCCCGCTGCTGCCCGACCACCCGGCGTACGTGATCTACACCTCGGGCTCCACCGGCCGGCCCAAGGGCGTGCTCGGACTGCACCGCGCCCTGGTCAACCGGCTGACCTGGTTCGCCGAGGAGCTGCCCGGCCAGCGGGAGGCCGCGATCCTGGCGAAGTCGCCGGTCAGCGTGATCGACGGGATCACCGAGCTGCTGGCACCGCTGCTGTCCGGCGGCTCCACCGTCCTGGTCGACGCCGACACGGCCCGCAGCGTGCCCGAGCTGGCGGCGGCCACCGCCCGGCACGGCATCGCCCGGCTCACCGTCGTCCCCAGCCTGCTGAACGCCTTCCTGGACGGCTTCCGGGACGGCGAACTGTCCGGCGCGGCGGGCTGCGCGGTCTGGATCTGCAGCGGGGAGCAACTGCCCGCCGCCACCGTCCGCGCGTTCCGGCGGGCCCTGCCCCGGGCCCGGCTGCTCAACTTCTACGGCGCCTCGGAGGCCGGTGCCGTCGCGACCCGGGGAGAGGTCCTCGCCGGGCCGGACGGCGCCGACACCCTGATCGGCCGTCCGATCTGGAACATGCGGGCCTACGTGCTGGACGACGGGTTGCGGCCGGTGCCCCCGGGCGTCACCGGGGAGCTGTACCTGGCCGGCGCCGGACTCGCCCGCGGCTACACCGGACGCCCCGGCCTCACCGCCACCCGCTTCCTCGCCTGCCCCTTCGCACCCGGCGAGCGGATGTACCGCACCGGCGACCTCGTCCGCTGGACCACCGACGGCCAACTCGTCTACCTCGGCCGCGCCGACACCCAGGTCAAGATCCGCGGCTTCCGCGTCGAACCCGGCGAGATCGAAACCGTCCTGGCCACCCACCCCACCGTCCGCAACGCCGTCGTCATCGCCCGCACCGACGGCCCCACCGGCCCCACCCTCGTCGCCTACGTCACCCCCACCCCCGACACCACCCCCGACCCCGCCGCCCTGCGCGACCACACCACCGACCACCTGCCCGACCACATGGTCCCGGCCGCCGTCGTCGTCCTCGACGACCTCCCGCTCACCCCGAGCGGCAAGATCGACCGCAACCGGCTGCCCGCGCCCGACTTCACCCCCGTCGGCACCCGGCCGCCCCGCACCCCGGCCGAGGAGAGCCTCTGCGCGCTCTACGCCGAGGTCCTCGGCCTGCCCCGGGTCGGCATCGACGACGGCTTCTTCGACCTCGGCGGCCACTCCCTGCTGGCGACCAGGCTGGTCAGCCGCATCCGTACGGCCCTGGGCTCGACCGTCTCGATCCGGGACGTCTTCGAGGCCCCGACCGTGGCCCGGCTGGTCGGCCGGCTGCGCCAGGACCGCTCCGCGCGGCCCGCGCTGCGGCCCGGACCGCGCCCCGCGGCCCTGCCGCTGTCCTTCGCCCAGCGGCGGCTGTGGTTCCTGAACCACCTGGAGCCCGGTTCGGCGGCCTACAACATGGCCTTCGCGGTCCGGCTGTCCGGGCCGCTGGACACCGCCGCCCTGGACGCGGCGCTGGCCGACCTGGTCGGGCGGCACGAGGTGCTGCGCACCGTCTTCCCGGAGACCGACGGCGAACCCCGCCAGCAGGTCCTGGGCGCGGAGGCCTGGAAGGGGCTGACCCTCCGGGAGACCACCCCTGCCGAGGCCGCCGGGGAAGCGGCCCGGGAGGCGGCCCGCGGCTTCGACCTCGCGACCCAGCTGCCCCTCCGCGCGACCCTGCTGCGCACCGGCCCGACGGAACACCTGCTCCTGCTGGTGGTCCACCACATCGTGGCCGACGGCTGGTCCGCCACCCCGCTGGCCCGGGACCTCTCCCGCGCCTACGCGGCCCGGTCCACCGGCACCGCGCCCGGCTGGAACGCCCTCCCCGTGCAGTACGCCGACTACACCCTCTGGCAGCAGCGGCTCCTCGGCGAGGACGGTGACCAGGACTCCCTGGCCGCACGGCAGTTGGCGTACTGGACGGAGCAGCTGGCCGGCCTGCCCGAGGAACTGGCCCTGCCCTTCGACCGCCCCCGCCCCAAGGTCGCCACCCACCGCGGCGGCACCGTCCCCTTCCACGTCACCACCGACACCCACCGACGGCTCGCCGAACTCGCCCGCGACAACGGCGCCTCCCTCTTCATGGTCCTCCAAGCCGCCCTCGCCGCCCTCCTCACCCGCCTCGGCGCCGGCCACGACATCCCCATCGGCTCCCCCATCGCCGGACGCACCGACGACGCCACGGAAGACCTCGTCGGCTGCTTCATGAACACCCTCGTCCTACGCACCGACACCAGCGCGAACCCCACCTTCACCCAACTCCTCGACCGCGCACGCGAAACCGCCCTCAAGGCCTACGAACACCAGGACATCCCCTTCGAACGACTCGTCGAAGTCCTCGACCCCGCCCGCTCCATGGGCCGCAACCCGCTCTTCCAGGTCATGCTGGCCCTTCGGAACAACGTCCAACCGACGCTCTCCCTACCGGGGTTGACGGTCACCGAGGAGCCGGTCGGCGGGGACAGCGCCAAGTTCGACCTGTCCCTCGCCGTCGCCGAGCGCCGCCACGAGGACGACTCCGCGGACGGTCTGGTCGGCACCCTGGAGTACAACGCCGACGTGTTCGAGCCGGCCACCGCCGAGGCCCTGGCCGCCCGGCTGGTCCGACTGCTCGACCAGGTCGCCCACGACCCCGGGCTCCCGCTCGGCCGACTGGACGTCCTCACCGCGCAGGAGCGCCGGCAGGTGCTCACCGACTGGAACGACACCGCCACCGAGGACGCCGCCGACGACGGCACCGCACACAACGGCACCGCCACCGACGACCCCGGCACCACGGTGGTCACCGCCTTCGAGGCCCAGGCCGCCCGCACCCCCGACGCCGTCGCCGTCGTCACCGACTCCACCGCCCTCACCTACGCCGAACTCGACGCCCGGGCCAACCGCCTGGCCCGCCACCTGGTCGGCCTCGGGGTCGCCCCGGATCGGCCAGTGGCCCTGTCGCTGCCCCGGACGGCGGAGATGGTGGTGGCGCAGCTGGCCGTCCTGAAGAGCGGCGCCGGCTACCTGCCGGTCGACCCGGCGCTCCCGGCCGACCGCATCCGGCTGATGCTCGACGACGCCGCGCCCGTCCTCCTGCTGACCGAACTCGCCATCGCCGCACGGCTTCCGCGCACCGACGTGCCCACGGTCGCCCTCGACGACCCGGAGGTCGACGCCGCGCTGGCCGCGCTGGACGACCGGCCGCTGACCGACCCCGACCGGGCCGCGCCACTGCACGGCTCCCGGCTGGCCTACCTGCTCTTCACCTCCGGCTCCACCGGGCGGCCCAAGGGCGTCATGGTCGAGCACCGGTCGCTGATGAACCTGCTGCGCTCCGTCCGGGAGCGGTTCCCGCTGGAGGCCCACGACCGGCTGCTGGCCGTCACCACCTGGTCCTTCGACATCGCCGGCCTGGAGGTCTACCTGCCGCTGCTGTCCGGGGCCGGCCTGGTGGTCGGCGCGGAGGGCGTCGCCCTGGACCCGGCCGCGCTGGCCGGCTCCCTCGAACGCGACGGCATCACGATCATGCAGGCGACCCCGGCGCTCTGGCACGAACTCGTGCTGCACCGGCCCGAGTCGGTGCGCGGGCTGCGCGTCCTGATCGGCGGCGAGGCGGTACCGCCGGCCCTGGCCGACGCCCTGGCCGCCCGGGCCGAGGAGGTCACCAACCTGTACGGGCCGACCGAGACCACCATCTGGTCCACGGCGGCCGGGCTGGCGGGCGACGGCGTCGTGACGCTGGGCCGTCCGATCCGCAACACCCGGGCGTACGTGCTGGACGACGGGCTGCGGCCGGTGCCCCCGGGAGTGGCCGGGGAGCTGTACCTGGCCGGCGCCGGGCTCGCCCGCGGCTACACCGGACGCCCCGGCCTCACCGCCACCCGCTTCCTCGCCTGCCCGTTCGCCTCCGGCGAACGGATGTACCGCACCGGCGACCTCGTCCGCTGGACCACCGACGGCCAACTCGTCTACCTCGGCCGCGCCGACACCCAGGTCAAGATCCGCGGCTTCCGCGTCGAACCCGGCGAGATCGAAGCCGTCCTCACCACCCACCCCACCGTCCGCAACGCCGTCGTCATCGCCCGCACCGACGGCCCCACCGGCCCCACCCTCGTCGCCTACGTCACCCCCACCCCCGACACCACCCCCGACCCCGCCGCCCTGCGCGACCACACCGCCGACCACCTGCCCGGGTACATGGTCCCCGGCGCCGTCGTCGTCCTCGACGAACTGCCCCTCAACCCCAACGGCAAGATCGACCGCAACCGGCTGCCCGCGCCCGACCTCACCCCCGCCGGGACCGCGCGCCGCCCCCGCAACCCCGTCGAGGAGACCCTCGCCGCGCTCTACGCCGACGTCCTCGGCCTGCCCCGGGTCGGCATCGACGACAGCTTCTTCGACCTCGGCGGCCACTCCCTGCTGGCGGTCCGGCTGGTCGGCCGGGCGCAGTCGGCCGGCCTGCGGCTGGCGGTGGCGGACGTCGTCCTGCACCGCACCGTCGCGGCCCTGGCCGAGCGGGCCCGGCCGACCGTCTCCGCCGAACAGTCCGCGGACGCGTTCTCCCCGGTCCTGCCGATCCGGCCGGACGGCGACGCGCCCCCGCTGTTCCTGGTGCACAGCGGACTCGGCTTCAGCCTGCCCTACCTGGGGCTGGCCCGGTACCTCGATCCGCGCTACCCGCTGTACGGCCTCCAGTCGCCCGCGCTGCACGCCACCGCCCCGCTGCCCACCGACATCCGCGACGCGGCGGAGCACTACGTGCGGACCATCCGGCGGCTGCGGCCGCACGGCCCGTACCGGCTGCTCGGCTGGTCCTACGGCGGCGTGCTCGCCCACGAGATCGCCGTCCGGCTCCAGGAGTCGGGCGAACGGGTCGACTTCCTGGCCGACCTGGACGGGTACGTCGGCCCCACCGGCCGCGACGAGAGCGGGCAGGACGACCGCGAACTCCTGCTCCGCGCCCTGGAGGCGCTCGGCCACCGGCGCGGCGAACTGACCGGCCCCGGCCGCACCCGCGACGCGCTGCTCGACCTGCTCCGGCGCGAGGCCGGCCCGCTGGCCGACCTCGACGAGGAGTCGCTGCTGCGGCTGCTGCGGCTGTCGCGCCACCACGGCGCGCTGATGGAGCGCTTCGCCCCCGGCCGGTTCACCGGGGACCTCCACCTCTTCGCGGCCGCCGAGGAGTGGACCGCGGACCAACTCGCCGACCAGACCGGCCGATGGGAGCCGCACGTGAACGGACGGGTGGTCGTCCACCGGATCGCCGCGGGCCACGAGTACCTGATGCACCCCGGTCCGCAGGCCGTCATCGGCCGGCTGGTCGACGCCGAGCTGCGCCGCCTGGACGCGGGCCGGGGCACGGACGGGGGCCGGGCATGCTGACCGCCGTCACCCCCCGCCCCCGCTCGGCCCCGCTGGCCCTGCTCGTCGAGTCCGTCGCCGTCGCCGGACGGCGGCTGCGGCGGCTGCGCCGGGCGCCCGGCCGGCTGATCGGCATCGTGATGAACCCGCTCATCTCGATGATCGTGCTCGGCTTCCTGTTCCAGGGCTCGCTGTCCTTCTCCGGCAGCGGCAGCTACCAGGAGTACATCTTCGCGGGCGTGGCGGCCCAGGTCGGCCTGGCCGGGATCGGCCCGACCGCGGTCGCCGTCGCGGCGGACCTGCGCGGTGGCCTGGTCGACCGGTTCCGCAGCATGCCGATCTCCAGACCGGCCGTGCTGCTCGGCCACACCCTCGGCGACCTGGTCGTGGGGCTGGTCGGCCTGGCCGTGGTCACGGTGGTCGGCCTGCTGTTCGGCTGGCGCCCGCACAACGGCCCGCTGTCCGTCGTCGCCGGGCTCGCCCTGCTCGCCGCCTTCATGTACGCGATGCTCTGGGTCGGCCTGATGCTCGGGATGTTCTCCCGGAACATGGAGACCATCAACGTCGTCGCCGGGCTGGTCACCGTCCTGCTGACCTTCCTGTCCAACGCCTTCCAGTCCGTCGACCGGCTGCCGGGCTGGCTGCGGCTGGTCGCCGAGTGGAACCCGGTCAGCGCCGTGGTGACGGCCCTGCGGCGGCTGTGGGGCAACCCGGACGCCGCCGGCAGCGCCACCACCCCGAACCTCACGCTCACCATCGCCGCCTCGCTCGGGGCCGTGTTCGTCCTCACCGTCCTGCTGAGCCTGCGCCGCTACCGGACCGCAGTCTCCTGACCCCGTCACAGAAACGGCCGACCATGCCCCTGGAGAACCTGGACCACCCGACGGTCGCCGGCCCCGCCGGCCCCGCGGACGTCTCCGGCCTCGACCTCGACGCCATCGACCTCACCGACCCCCACACCTACCTCGACCTCGACGTCCGGGCGATGTGGGCCCGCTTCCGGGCCGAACGGCCGGTGCACCCGCACCCGGCCACCGACCAGGGCCCGCCGTTCTGGGCCGTCTCCCGCCACGCCGACGTGCTCGCCGTCTACCGCGACAACAAGCGGTTCACCTCCGAACGCGGCAACGTGCTCACCACCCTGCTGCAGGGCGAGGACTCCGCCTCCCGCAGGATGCTCGCCGTCACCGACGGTCCGCGGCACCGGGAGATCCGCAACCTGATGCTCAAGTCCTTCTCCCCGCGGGTGCTCGCCCCGGTAGTGGCCGGCGTGCACGAGCGGACCGCCGCGCTGCTGGACGAGGGCCTCGACCGCGGCTCCTTCGACTTCGTCACCGACCTCGCCGACCACATCCCGATCAACACCATCGGCGACCTGATGGACGTCCCGGTCGAGGACCGCGAGCGGCTGGTCCACTGGAACACCCAGACCCTCTCCCGCACCAGCGCCGAGCACACCGCGACCGAGGAGTGGCTGGCCCGCAACGAGATCCTGCTCTACTTCTCCGAGCTCGCCGCGAAACGGCGCAGGCACCCCGGGGACGACGTGATCAGCGCCCTGGCGACCGGCACCGTCGACGGCGAGCCGCTGAGCCAGGAGGAGGTCGTCTTCAACTGCTACAGCCTGATCCTCGGCGGCGACGAGTCCAGCCGGATGTCCTCCATCGGCGCCCTCATCGCCCTCTCCGAGCACCCCGACCAGTGGCGGGCCCTGAAGGACGGCACGGTCGGCCTGGAGACCGCCGTGGAGGAGGTCATGCGCTGGACCACCCCGGCCATGCACTTCGGCCGGCGCGCCCTGACCGACGTGGAGCTCGGCGACCGGACGATCCGGGCCGGCGACGTCGTCACCCTGTGGAACAGCGCGGCCAACTTCGACGAGACGGTCTTCGCCGACCCGGACCGCTTCGACCTGGCCCGCACCCCGAACAAGCACGTCGCCTTCGGCTACGGCCCGCACTTCTGCCTGGGCGCCTTCCTCGGCCGGACCCACGTCGAGGCGATGCTCGCCGCCCTGCGCGACCGGGTCGGCCGGATCGACCTGCTCGGCGAGCCGGTCCGGCTCTACTCCAACTTCGTCCACGGCTACACCAGCCTCCCGGTCCGCCTCACCGCCTGACCGCACCCCGCCTCCCTCGCCTCCCCTCCTCCCTCCCCTCCACGCCACCGACCGGGAGCCCCACATGGACATGGCCATCCGCGCCGAGGGCCTGCACAAGCGCCACCGGGACGTCGTGGCGGTCGCGGACATCCACCTCGACGTCCGGACCGGCACCGTCCTCGGCCTGCTCGGCCCGAACGGCGCCGGCAAGACGACCACCGTGCAGATCCTCACCACCCTGGTCACCCCGGACGGCGGCCACGCCGAGGTGGCCGGCTACGACGTCGTCCGCCAACCGCAGCAGGTCCGGCGCCGGATCGGCCTGGCCGGCCAGTACACCGCCGTGGACGAGGTCCTCACCGGCCGCGAGAACCTCGTCCTGCTCGGCACCCTGCTCCACCTGGGCCGCCGCGAGGCCCGCCGCCGCGCCGACGAACTCTTGGAGCGCTTCCGCCTGTCGGAAGCCGCCGACCGCCCCGCCCGCGCCTACTCCGGCGGCATGCGCCGCCGCCTCGACCTCGCCAGCTGCCTGATCACCGCGCCCCCGGTGCTCTTCCTCGACGAACCCACCACCGGCCTCGACCCGGTGAGCCGGATGGAACTCTGGGGCCGGGTCCGCGAACTCGTCGACGCCGGCACCACGGTGCTCCTCACCACCCAGTACCTGGAGGAGGCCGACTACCTGGCCGACCAGATCGTGGTCGTCGACTCCGGCCGCGTCATCGCCGACGGCACCCCCGACGAACTGAAGCGCAAGGTCGGCAGCGAATGGCTGGAGCTGACCGTCCGCTCCCCGGAAGACCTCGCCCCCGCCCTCGCCGCCCTGCGCCCCGCCCTCACCACCGAACCCACCGTCGACCCCCAGAAGGGCCGCCTCTCCATCCCCCTCGACGACGGCCTCAACGACATCGCCACCGTCGCCGCCGTCCTCCGCCGCACCGACATCCCCGTCGCCGACTTCACCATGCGCCGCCCCACCCTCGACGACGTCTTCGCCCACCTCACCGGCCACCCCACGCCCTGACTACTCCGGGTCGGGCACCGCCCGGTGGATCGCGGTGATCCGCTCCGCGGCCTCGAAGCCGATCACCGGATCGGGCCGGCCGGAGAACAGGCTGGCGTAGAGCGGACGGTAGTGGGCGACCTTCCGTTCGGTCCTGCCGTCGTTCCCGAACGCCGCCAGCAACTCGCCGTCCCTGGCGGCGAACCCCGTCATGGCGGTGTGGTCGATCCACACCTCCACGCCGGAGCGGCCGAACGCCAGGCTGCTCTCCTTGCTGCTGGACCCGGTCAGCCAGCTGCTGCGCAGCCGTGCCGTCCCCGCCTCGCCTCGGGAGCGGAAGTCCACCGCGCACCACGCGCTCGCGCCGCTGTCCGTCTGCCGGAAGGACCTGACTCCGACGAGGTCCACGAAGCGGGTGAGCATGCTGAGCTGGTTCACCCCGGAGTCCGTCCAGCTGGAGACGTACGAGGCGAAGGCCTCCGGTCCGCGCAGGACGTACGGGTCGTAGAAGGCCGAGGTGACGGTCGTGACCGGCCCCCAGTCCGGGTGTGCGGCGATCAGGTCCGCCGCCCAGTCGACCTCCGGGGAGAACGCGAAGTGGTGCGCGGTGAACACCCGGCCCCGCACGTCGGACTTCCCGTCCAGCGCGCGCAGCGCGGCGAGGGAGGTGCGGTCGTGGACGAGCGGCTTCTCCACCAGGATCCTGGCCGTGGAGCGCAGCAGTGCTGTGGTCAGCAGCTCGGCGTGGGTCTCCGTCGGGGTGGCGAGGACCAGCAGGTCCGGCCGGTGTCCGTCGAGCGCCTCGCCCAGCCCGCCGTAGTGCGGCGGCCGCCCGCCCCGGAACTCCACTGGCTCCACCGGCCCGGGGTCGACCGTGAACTCCAGTTCCACGTCAGGCCGTTCGGCGAGGACGGTGAGGTGGGTGGCGGCGATGACGCCGATCCCCACCAGCCCGACACGTACCGGTTCGACGCGCTCCCGCTGGGTCATGGTCCCTCTTCCCCTCGTCCGTACCGGCCCCGCGCACCGGGGCGCCGATGTCTCATCCTCGCGCGGCGACCTCCGCCCAGCGGCCCAACGACTCGGCCGGCCCGTCCACCCACTCGACCGTCGGGTCGTGCTCCGCGGCCTTCGGGACGCCGTCGATCCAGCTGGTCACGATCGGGACCCAGTAGGTGTTGCCGCCCGACCTGCGGGTTCGCGCGTCGAGTTCGGCCCGGGTGCGGCGAGCGCCGTCCCGGTCCTCGCCGAGCACCCCGATCAGGACCTGGGCCACGTCGGCCAGGTTGTGGCCGCCGCGGTAGCCGATGCCGTCGGCGAGCTGCCGGGTGCTCCTGACCGCCTCCACAGCGGCCCCGTCCTCGCCGGCCACCGCGTGCGCGACCGCCTCGGCCGAGCGGATCTTGACCAGTTCGACCGGGTTGGGCACCAGATCGAGCAGGTCCCTCGCCCGGGCCGCCGCGTCCGCGACCACCGCCGTGTCGCCGGCCCAGCAAGCGGTCTGCGCGAGATTGGCCAGCGCCTTCGCCTCCGCGGCGGCGAGGTCCTCCCGCCGGGCCAGGTCGATCGCCTCGGTGTACACGGCGGTCGCCTCGTCGAAACGGGCGTTCACCCGCCAGATGTGCCCGATCAGCCGCAGGCGTTCGCCCTCCTCCTCCGGGCCACTGCTGCGCTGCTCCCGGAGCGAGCCCAGCGCCGTGCCGAACCGTCCGTTGAGGTAGTCGTAGTCGCAGAGCCAGTACCGGGCCGCCGCGTCGAACTCGCCGCCGACCAGGCCGCGGTAGATCTCCGCGGCCTCGGTGTAGTCGCCGTGGTTGCGCAGCGCGTGGGCGAGGTGGATCCGGAGCAGCTGCGCCGTCGGGCTGCCCTGCCGCACGCCCTCCGCGGCGCCGCCGAGCAGTTCGATCGCCTCCGCGGCGCGGCCCGTACGGCGCAGCTGGACGCCGCGTATGGCGGCGAGCACGGCCCGGTACTCCGGCGTTGCGGCCCGGTCGGCGGCGAGCCCGGCGCCCAGCTCCGTCCACTGCCCGGCCTCGACGAGGCGCTGGGTGGCACGGGCCATCCAGTCCTCGAAGACGCCGTACGCCGCCGAGAGCCTGAGTCCGGATCCGAGCGCCTGGGCGACGGCGACCCGGCCGGCGGACGGCCCGATGCGCCGGCCCAGCCAGGTGAGCAGCCGGGCCGCGACCTCGCTGCGGTCCCGGTCGGACCAGCCGTCCGGGAGCGTCCGGTCCGCCTCGCCGATGGCACGGCGCAGCGCCGCGTGCAGGGCGTAGGGCAGGGCGTAGGCGTCGTCGTGGGTCAGGAACGGCCGGCGCAGGAAGCGTGCCACGCTGCCGTCGGAGACGTGGGGCTGTCCCGCCCGCAGCAGCTCCGCCCCGACCCGTTCGGTGAGCGCCGCGGTCCGGACCAGGTCGCGCTCCTCCCGGGGCAGGTCGCGGATCGACCGGGTGGCCACCGCCGTGAACGTGCCGCCGAAGTCGGCCGGTGACGGCTGCCCGCCGCGGGCGAGGAGGGCGGCGAAGTGCGAGACCGAGAGGTCCAGGTACAGCGGCAGCCCCTGGCCGCCCGCGATGATGCGCCGGCGGACCTCGGCGGGCATGACCGGCTCGCCGTCCCGGGTGAGCGCCTCGCTGAGGTAGCTGTCGGCGTCGGAGTCCGAGAGGTAGCCCACGAGGTGCTGGCGGGGTTCGACGGTGTCGTTGCTGTAGTGCAGGTTGGGCCAGCACTGCGGGCCGGTGAAGTCCAGCTCGCCGCCCGCGCCCGCGTCGGCCCAGTCGACCCGGTTGCGGCCGGTGATCACGAACAGCACGTTCGGCATCAGGTACGCGCACCGCTGGATCAGTCGCTCCACCGTCCGGTCGGCACGGCCGTTGACCATCTCGAAGGTGTCGAGGAACACGCACACGGTGGGCCGCCGGGCGGGCCGGCCCCGGGGCGGCAGCCGCTCCAGGTCCCAGGCCAGCAGGTACGGGAAGTAGGAGAGCGTCTCGTAGTCGGCGTCGGCCTCGACCAGTTCGGCGAACAGCTCGCAGTCGGCCAGCAGGCGCCCCTCGCGGACCCGGTCCCGGACGGCGCGGTAGGTGGCGAGGGCCGCCCGGTGCGCCAGTCCGGCCAGGCCGCCGAGGCCGCCGGGGTCGACCTCCTGCACGGTCTGGGTGATCTGGTCGCCGAGGCCGATGTTCCGGGAGGCCCGGCGCAGGGCCGGCGAGGCGTCGAGGAAGTCCTGGAGGGCCTCGCCGGGGTGGGCCCGGGCCCAGTACGAGGCGAGCGCCAGGTCGAAGGCCTGCCAGCGGCTGCCCAGCTGCCCCAGGCCGGCCCGCAGGCGCAGCAGCAGGCCCTCGATGTCGCGGGCGCCGTCCTCGGCGAGGTCGACGCGGACGGCCACCACGTCGTCGCGTTCCTCGGCCGCGGCGTCCGCGAGGAGCCGGCGCTCCAGCTCGTGGGAGAGCGTCGACTTGCCTATCCCGCCGACCCCGTAGAGCGTCAGGACGTTCCGGCGGCCCTGTGCCCGGTCCACGACCGGCGAGACCTCCGCCTCGTCGAGCGTGCGTGCCAGGCACTCCACCGACCGCTCGAAGGCTGCCACTTCGTCGACCCGGTTGGTGAAGACCTGTTGCGCCGTGACGGTGGACGACAGCCCGCTCATGAACGCGGCCCGCAGGTTCACCCGTGCCATCCCGCCTCCTCCTCCGCGGCGCCCCGGGGCCACGCGTTCGCATCGGCCCGGGGACGTGGCTGACATACTGTCAGCCCTCCGCGAGGTCCCACAAGGCGCGTCCGGCGCGCCGGACGGGCGCGGGCCGTCGGGGCTACAGGCCCAGGTCGACGGCCAGGCAGGAGTAGAAGTTCCAGGCGCGCTCGGGGTCGTAGGCGGTGTTCGCCGCGCCGCCGGGGCCGGTGGCCGACTGTTCGGTCATGTCCTCGAAGCGGATGCGCTCGGGGAGGCTGCCGTAGCGGGCGTGGCGCGACTCGGCGGCGGGGTCGCCCGCGGGCTGGTTGCTCATGGCCACTCTCCTGATCGGCGGTCACGGATGACGGTTTCAGAGTGCGATCCGAATTGTCACCTGTCAAGCCGGTGATGATGGAGATGGAGACACACCTGGCGGCGCACACGCGTTTGGCTGGATCGGCACTCCCAGACGCTTTGTTGAAGATGCAAGGATCTGCCTCCCGGCCAGGGCCCGGCGACGGGTCGCGGGTCGGCTTTTCCGGCAGTTCCGCCACACGAAAGCAGGTGGTCGCATGTTCACATCCCAGGCGAGGCTCCGCGGCGCGGTCACGGCCGCGGCCATGGCCGCCGCCCTGGTCGCACTCGGCGCCGGGGCGGCCGGCGCCGCCGGCTGGCCGCCGCTGGAGCCGGGCGCGCGGCTCTATTCCGCGGCCGACGGAAAGGGGGCGGTAACCACCGTCGACCTCGCCGACCTGGGCACGTGCCACGCGCTGGCGGCGCCCGTCCGCTCGGTGCAGGTCGCCGACGGGGCGGCGTCGGTGGTGCTGTACGCCGACGCCGGGTGCGGCGACGCCCGGGCGTGGGCCACCGGGTCGCTGGCGCAGTCCAACCTGCCACTGGCAGCTCTGAGCTACCGGGTGGTCCCGGCGTAGCGACACCCCGCAGAGCGTTGATCGTCACCGCCTTGACAGGTGATGGACGGGGGCGGCATTCTCATCACCTGTCAGGGCGGTGACGGCATCGGTGATGCCGCCCGCCCACGCCGAAATCCGGGAGGGATCTGTCGTGGTGAGCATCAAGGGTGGACGCGGGCGGCCGGCGGCGAGCGTGGTCTCGGCGCTCACGGCGGGCCTGGCGCTCGGCGCCTTCGCCCTCGCCGGCACCGCCGACGGCGCGACCGCGGCCGAGGCCTTCGCGAACGGCCGGACCAGGCCGACCGTCGTCCTGGAGCACGGCGCCTTCGCCGACGCCTCCAGTTGGAACGGCGTCGTCGCCGCGCTGCGCGCCGACGGCTACCCGGTGGTCGCCGCCGCGAACCCGCTGCGCGGACCCGCCTCCGACGCCGCCGCGCTGCGCACCGTCCTGGACCACGTCAAGGGCCCCAAGATCCTGGCCGGCCACTCCTACGGCGGCAACGTCATCAGCCAGGCCGCCACCGACGATCCCGAGGTCAAGGCCCTCGTCTACGTGGCCGCCTTCCTGCCGGCCCCGGGCGAGAGCGCCCTCGAACTGACGAACAGGTACCCGGGCTCGACGCTGCCCGACGCCCTGGATCCGGTCGACTACCGGCAGGCCGACGGCAGTAACGCCACCGACCTGTACATCCGCCAGGACGCGTTCCGCCACCAGTTCGCCGCCGACGTCCCCGCCGGCCAGGCCGCCCAGATGGCCGCCGGGCAGCGCCCCGTCGCCCAGACCGCCCTGACGGAGAAGGCGACCTCCGCCGCCTGGCTGACCAAGCCCAGCTGGGCCGTCGTCACCACCCGCGACCTCAACATCCCGGCCGCGGCGCAGCGCTTCATGGCCGAGCGCGCCCACGCCGAGACCACCGAGGTCGCCGCCTCCCACTCGGTCGCCGTCTCGCACCCCCGGCTCGTCGCGGACGTCATCGAGCGGGCCGCCCGCGCCACGGCCCACTGACGGACCGCTGCCGGTCCGCCCCGCGCGCCCCCTCTCACCCGGTGCCGCCATGTCGGCGGCACCGGGCGCCGGCATGCCCGGGCCGGCCAGCCCCCATTTCACCGTCACCATCTTGACCGGTGACGTAGCTTCATGAAAACCTACCGTCACCTATCAGAACAGTTACTTCCCGATGAGGACACCCACCATGGCAGTCGTACGGTTCCAGCTCCTCTCCACGCTCGGCACGGAGGACGTCCTGGCGGTGCTGACCGACTTCACCCCCGCCCGCGCCGAGACCTGGCCGACGATCGACGCCGAGCACTTCGAGGTCCACGCGCTCGGCGACACCTGGGCCGAGGTCACCGAGGGAACCGCCGCCGCCTGGGAGCGCGCCCACTACGAGTGGAAGCCGGGCGGCGACACCGTCACCGTCACCACCCTCGACTCCAAGCTCTTCGGCCCCGGCGGCGGCTGGGTGTTCCGGATGACCCCCGAGGGCGACGGCACCCTGGTCGACGTCCGGCTGACCCGGCAGCCGACCACCCTCAAGGGCCGGATGCTCGCCGCGCTGCTCCCCGTCGCCGCTCCCCCGGCCCTGCGCAAGTCCTTCGCGGGGCCGCTGCGGACCAGGTGAAACCCGCCACAGGACGGAAGGGGCCGACAGCACCGGCTGTCGGCCCCTTCGCCGTGCCCGGGCAACGCCCTCCGCGAGGCGGCGTGCCGGCGCGTGACGAAGGGCCGCGTGCCGGCGCGTGACGACGAGACCGACGCGGAAAGGCCCGGCCCGCGCCGTCGGGCGCGGGCCGGGCCGGGTCGGCACCGGGCGGGGATCAGTGCCGGGAGGGGAGGACGCAGCGGAAGCTCGCGGCGGCGGCCGGGTCCCCGTGGCCCCGGTAGCGGGACACCTCGGGGTAGCGGCAGACGTCACGCTCGACGCTGCGCCCGGAGGCGTCGATCAGCGTGGCGGGCAGCGTCCGCGGCGCCCTGCCCTGCTCGACCCAGGCCGTCAGGGCGGCGAGGTCGTCGACCGTGCCGGCGCCCTTGTTGAGGCCGCAGTGGGCCGCACCCGGGACGAGGAAGAGGCGGTAGAAGTCGTCCACGCGCTTGGTGCCGCCCATCTTCCGCTCGACCTGCCGTCGGTAGTCGACGGTGCCCTGGGTGGGGATGAACTGGTCGGCCTGGCCGTGCCAGGTCAGCAGCTTGCCGCCGGAGTCGCGGAAGGCGGACAGATCGGGGTGGTCGGTGCCGATGATCCGGTCGTACTCGGCCTGGGACTGCTCGAACAGACGGGTGAACTGGTCGTAGGTGATCGTCGAGACGTCGAACGACGGCTGCTTCTTCAGCCAGGTCGTCACCCAGAGCCGGGGCACCGGGAACGGCGCGCCCTTCACCTGGCCGTTCGCGTCCCGCTCGGTGCCGGCCAGCCCCGCCAGGTCGGCGCCGACCGGGACGCCGGACCACAGCTTCCGGCCCGACGCGGTGCGCGGACCGTCCCAGATCCTGCGCACCACGGCGGCGTCCGCGGCCGTGATGGTCAGCTCCTTCCCGTCGCAGACCACCGTGGTGCCGATCAGCCGACGCGGGTCGAAGTCGCACCGCGACGCGTCGGCGACCAGGTTGTCCCTGGCCCCGTCGAGCGGGTCGCAGGCCGCGACGGCGGCGTCGGTGAAGGCCTTGAACTCGCAGGCGGACGGGTAGGTCCGCTCGTTGTTCATGACCACCTGCGGCCACAGGGTGGCGACCTCGAACTCGTCCCAGTTGACGGCGGGCGCGTCGGCCAGGATGCCGTCGAAGTCGTCGGGGTGGCGCTGGGCCTCCAGGTAGCCCTGGCGCCCTCCGGTGGAGCACCCGTTGAAGTACGAGTAGGAGGCCGGTCGGCCGAAGTGCGCCGCCACCACCTGCTTGCCGACGAGTGCCGCCTCGTGCTGGGAGCGGGACGCGAGGTTCTCCAGCAGCGCGGTGTCGACCTCGCCCTTCGCGTTCAGCGCCCAGCCGACGTCGACGGCGTCGGCGAGCCCGCCGTCGGTGGTCGTCGCGGCGTACCCGTTCCTGACCGCCGTGCCCATCCCGACGCCGTTGTCCCCGGCCGCGAAGGCGCTCCCGCCGAGCGCCTGGAAACGGCCGTTCCAGCCGCTGACGGGCAGCCAGGTCCGCACCTTCGCGTGGTCGTCGTCACCGGGGTGGGTGAGGGTGACCACCACCTCGCAGAACGCGGGGACACCGGTGACGGTGCCGCCCACCACCCCTGTCCCGTCGATCGTGCCGCCCGCCCGGCGGTCCGCCGTCACGGACTCCACCGCCGTGCCGGCGGGGGCCCGCACGGCCGGCGCGGAACAGCCGGACGCCGCGGGCGCGGAGCCGTACGGCGTCTCCGCCGTCGCCGCCGGCAGGTTCACCGCGGCCAGCGCGGCGCCGGTCGCGAGCACGGTCAGGAATCTCTTCATGGGTGTCCCGTCCAAGGAAGTACGTGGGTGTGCGCCCGGCCGCGCGGGCACGTGTGTCCGGCGGCCGGGCAGGGTGGTCGAAAGCGGTGTGGCGAAGAAGGTGTGGCGAAGAGGGTGTGGCGAAGAAGGTTCGGCGAAGCAGGTGCGGCGAAGAAGGTGCCGCGAAGGAGTCGCGGCAAGGAAGAGGAAGGTGAGAGCCGGCCGTACGGGCTCAGGCGTCCGTCCGGTCCCCGGGCAGCCACCGGGAGTGGTGCCGCGCCGCCCAGGAGCGGCTGACGTACCCGGTGCGCATCCCGCGCCGCGCCTCCGGGTCCTGGAGCGCCTTGCGCAGGTGGCCGAGGACCACGAACGCGATCGCCCAGGCCAGGACGTCGTGGACGAAGATCGCGCTGGTGCGGGAGACGAACGGCAGCAGGTGGGTGAACCACATCAGCAGGCCCGTCGACGCCATCACCAGTACCGCGCCGGCGATCCAGCCCGCGTAGAGCTTCTGCCCGGCGTTGAACTTGCCCGCGGGCCGCGCCTCGGGCCCGACCCGGCGCCGGCGGACGGCCCGCAGCCACTCCCGGTCGTACGGCGCGAAGCGGTTGAGCCGGCGCAGGTCCGCCCGGAACTCGGCGGAGAACAGTCCGAGCAGGAGCGGCAGCGGCAGCAGCACGCCCGACCACTCGTGGACGGTGGCCACCAGATGGCGCCGCCCGACGAGTTGGGCCAGCGGCCCCAGGTAGAGGCAGGCCGCGGCGGCCAGGCAGAGCAGCATCAGGACGCCGGTGGCCCGGTGGACCAGGCGTTCCGCGGTGCTGAACCGCCGCACCCGGCCCCGGTGTTCAGGCCGCTTCGCCGCGCCGGTCGGCGCCGTCGAGCCAACCGTCGATGTCATAGCCGCGCTCCTCCCAGTAGCCGGGGACGACCCTGTCGGTGACCTCGATGCCGGACAGCCACTTGGCCGACTTGTAGAAGTACATGGGCGCCACGTAGAGGCGGACCGGCCCGCCGTGCGCGTGGGTGATGGGCTGGTCCTGCATGTTCAGCGCCACCAGGACGTCCGAGCGGCGGGCCTGTTCCAGGGTGAGGCTCTCGGTGTACTCGCCGTCGAAGCAGGTGAAGCGGACGGCCGCGCCCGGGGAGCGCACTCCGGCGGCGTCGAGGAGGTCCGCCAGCCGCACCCCCTCGAAGGGCGTCCGGTCCACCCGCCAGCCGTCCGTTCACAGCACGTCGTGGACCACCCGGGTCTGCGGCAGCGCGCGCAGTTCCGGCAGGGTGTAGGTCGTCTGACGCTCCACCAGCCCGCCGACGCGCAGCTCGTAGTTCGTCTCGTCCTTGTGCGGCACCGAGCCGACGACGCTGTAGTACCGGAAGCCGCCGGGGTTGGGCAGCAGGCCGGTCAGGCCGGTCGCGTCGCGCTCGGAGGCGGCGGCCAGGAACCCCTCCCAGCCGCGCTGGAGGTACGGCGCCGCGGCGATCCCCGCGACGCCCGCGCCGAGCATGCCGAGCACCGCTCGCCGCCCCACCGGGGCGCCCTCGGCCCTCCGCTTCGGTCTTCCCGCCATGGTCAGTGCGCTCCTTCGGGGTGGCGACGGTCCCGGCGGGCGGCCGCTCTCCGGCCGCCCGGTCGCGGGCGGGTCCACACGTGTGGCCTCGGTCGAGCGCCTCGACTCCGTCACCTGTTCAACAGGTGACGATGCTGGCACGGCCGCGCTCGGCCTGTCAACGGGAGCGCCGACGGGCCGGCGACGGCTGGCCGCGGAGCAGGAGCCCGGACGAAAGCGGGTGCGGTGAAGGGCAGTTGCCGGCCGACGCCCCCGGCGGCGCCCACCTGCCGACCGATCGACCACCCCCCGGCCCCTGCTACAGTGGATGTGACCTGTAGTCGTGTGATCGAGGAGTGGCAGACGTGGCGGGTGACGACGACATCTCCGGGTGAGATCCGGATCTGACGGCCACCGGCCGGTGCTTCAGGAGCGCCGCCGAGGTGGTCCGTTTCGTCGACCCTTTTTTCCCACACGTCTGCCCAGGGCAGAGGTCCGTCTCCCTGCCCTCATTCCCTTCGAGGTCATCCCATGTCCGACGCTGCCGTCGTCTGCTCGAACGTCTCCTTCGCCTGGCCCGACGACACCCCGGTCTTCCACGACCTGTCCTTCACCGTGCCCGCCGGCCGCACCGGCCTGGTCGCCCCCAACGGCGCCGGCAAGAGCACCCTGCTCAAGCTGATCGCCGGCGAACTCAAGCCCGCCACCGGCTCGGTGACGGTCACCGGACGGCTCGGCCACCTCCGCCAGAGCCTGCCGCTGACCTCCGACCTCACCGTCGCCGAGGTGCTCGACGTCGCCGGGATCATCCGGGCCATCGACGCCGTGGAGTCCGGCGACGTCGACGAACGGCACTTCACCACCATCGGCGACGACTGGGACATCGAGGAGCGCACCCGCGCCCAGCTCGACCGCCTCGGCCTGACCGACCTCACCCTGGACCGCGGCCTGAGCACGCTCAGCGGCGGCCAGATCGTCTCCCTCGGCCTCGCCGCCCAACTGCTCAGGCGCCCCGACGTCCTGCTGCTCGACGAGCCCACCAACAACCTCGACGTGGAAGCCCGGCACAAGCTCTACGACGTGCTCGCGGACTTCAACGGCTGCCTGCTGCTGGTCAGCCACGACCGCGCACTGCTCGACCGGATGCAGCACATCGCCGAACTCGGCAACGGTGAACTTCGCTTCTACGGCGGCAACTTCACCGCCTACGAGGAGGCCGTTCGGGCCGAGCAGGAGGTCGCCGAGAAGAACGTCCGCAACGCCGAGCAGGAGCTGAAGCGCGAGAAGCGCGAGATGCAGCAGGCCCGCGAACGCGCCGAGCGCCGCCAGAGCAACGCCGCCCGCAACCTCAAGAGCGCCGGCCTGCCCCGCATCTTCGCCGGGAACATGAAGCGCGGCGCCCAGGAGTCCGCCGGCCGGGCCGGCCAGATGCACGCGGCCCGGGTCACCGAGGCCAAGGCCCGGCTGGACGAGGCCGGCCGCGCCCTGCGCGAGGAGCAGCGCCTCTCCCTGGAGCTGCCCGACACCCAGGTCCCCGCCGGGCGCAACCTCTTCCTCGGCGAGGGCCTGCAGGTCCGCCACGCCGGCCGGCCGGTGTTCGCCGACGGCGGCGTCGACCTGAGCGTGCGCGGCCCCGAGCGCATCGCGCTGACCGGGCCCAACGGCGCAGGCAAGAGCACCCTGCTGCGCCTGGTCACCGGCGAACTCACCCCGGACGCCGGGGAGATCAGGCGCAACGACGGGCGGATCGCCTACCTCTCGCAGCGGCTGGACCTGCTGGACCTCGACCGCACCGTGGCGGAGAACTTCGCCGCCTTCGCGCCCGAGCGGCCCGAGACCGAGCGGATGAACCTGCTCGCCCGCTTCCTCTTCCGCGGCGCCCGGGCCCACCTGCCGGTCGGGGTGCTCTCCGGCGGCGAGCGGCTGCGCGCCACGCTGGCCTGCGTGCTGTGCGCGGAGCCCGCCCCGCACCTGCTGCTCCTGGACGAGCCGACCAACAACCTCGACCTGGTCAGCGCCGGCCAGCTGGAGAGCGCCCTGAACTCCTACCAGGGCGCCTTCCTGGTGGTCAGTCACGACGAGCGCTTCCTCGCGGAGATCGGGGTGAACCGCTGGCTCCGGCTGGCCGACGGCACGCTGAAGGAGACCGGGGCTCCCGCGGTGTGATCCGCCGGCGTTCGGCCCGGGCCGCGAGCGCGGTCCGGGCCCCGGCAGGCCCACCACCCCTCACCTCGGAAGGCTCCCCGTGCTCCAGCACGCCCTGCTCGCCCACGACCTCGTCCGCGTCCTCGGCGGCCGACGCGTCCTCGACGGCGTCGGCCTGACCGCCGCCCCCGGCCACCGGATCGGCCTGATCGGGGAGAACGGCGCCGGCAAGTCCACCCTGCTGCGGGTGCTCGCCGGCGTGGACGAACCCGACGCGGGAAGCGTCTCGCGCCCCGCGGACCTCGGCTTCCTGCACCAGGAGATGCCGTTCGAGGCCGGTGCCACCGTCGCCGCCGTCCTGGACGACGCGCTGCGCGAGGCCCGTGAGGACCTCGCGGAACTGGACCGGCTCGGCGCGGAGATCGCCCGGCTCCCGGAGTCCGACCCGGGCCACCCGGAACTCCTGGACGCCTACGGCCGGCGGCTGGAACGGGCCCGGGACCGGGAGTCCTGGGACGCCGACCGGCGAGCGGCCCTGGTCCTCGACGGGCTGGGCCTCGGCGCGCTCGGCCACGACCGCGCGCTCGGCTCGCTGTCCGGCGGGCAGCGCGGCCGGCTGGCCCTCGCCGCGCTGCTCGTCCGGCGGCCGTCCGCGCTGCTGCTGGACGAGCCGACCAACCACCTCGACGACGGCGCCGCCGCCTTCCTGGAGGAACAGTTGCGCGCACTGCCCGGCACCGTGGTGGTGGCCACCCACGACCGGGCGTTCCTCGACGCCGTCTGCACCCACCTGGTCGACCTCGACCCGGCGGTGGACGGGCCGGTCCGCTACGGCGGCAACTACAGCGCCTACCTGGGCGAGCGGCGCGCGGAACGGGAGCGCTGGGAGCGGCGGTACGCCGAGGAGCAGCAGGAGTTGGCGCGGCTGCGGCACACCGTCGGGGTGACCGCGCACCTGGTCGCGCCGGACCGGGGACCGCGCGACAACGAGAAGATGGGCTACGGCCACCGGGCGGGCCGGGTGCAGAACCAGGTCTCCCGCCGGGTGCGCAACGCCACCCGGCGGCTGGAGGAGCTGGAGCGCGCACAGGTCCCCGAGCCGCCGCGCCCGCTGCGGTTCGCCGTCGAGGCCCTGGCGACGGACGTCGACGTGCTGGCGACGGACGTCGACGCACTGGCGGCGGACGCCGACGCGCCGGCGGCGGACGCCGACGCCTCGGCCGTGGACCCCGGGGGGAACCCGCGCCCCCTGGTGTCACTCCGGAACGTCCGGGTGCCCGGCCGCCTCGCCCTGGACGCCCTGGAGCTGGCGGCCACCGACCGGCTGCTGGTCACGGGCGGCAACGGGACGGGCAAGTCGACGCTGCTCGCCGTACTCGCCGGGCTCCTCCCCGCCGAGGGCACGGTGCACCGGCACCCCGGGCTGACGGTCGGACTGCTCACCCAGGACACCGTGTTCGACCGGTCCGACCGCACCGTGCGCGACACCTACGCGCTGGCGCTGGGCGCGGCGCGGGCCGAGCGGGTGCCGCTCGGGTCGCTCGGCCTGCTGCACCCGGCGGACCTGGACAAGCCCGTCGGCCGGCTGTCCGTCGGGCAGCGCCGACGGCTCGCGCTGGCCCTGCTGGTGGCCGACCCGCCCCGGCTCCTGCTGCTCGACGAGCCCACCAACCACCTCTCCCCGCGTCTCTGCGACGAACTGGAGGAAGCCCTCGGCACCGGCCCCGGCGCGATCGTCCTCGCGAGCCACGACCGCTGGCTGCGCCGCCGCTGGCAGGGCCGCGAGCTGCGGCTGGAGCCGGCCGGGGCCGCGCGTCATTGCTCCCCCGGGTAGTCACCTGTCAGCATGGTGATGTGAACCTCGACCATGTCTTCGTCTGCGGGCACCCGGCCCTGGACTTCGCGGCCACGCTCCGCGCACGGCGCACCGTGCGGTTCGAGATGTTGGTGACGCCGGAACGCCTGAACGCCTGGTACCTGGACTGCGGGCTCGTGGACACGATCACGCCCGGCGACGAGCACGGCCTCCGCGAGGCGAAGACCGTCCGCGAGGCCGTCTACCGGCTCGTCACCGACCGCCGGCTCGGCGAGGCCTTCGACCGGGAGGCCCTCGCCGTGCTGAACGCGGCCGCGCGCAAGCCGCCCGTGACGCCGCAGCTCACCACGACGGGGCGGCGCAACGCGGCGACCCCCGGGCAGGCATTGGCGACCGTCGCGCGCCAGGCGGTCGAACTCCTCGGCGGCCCGGACGTCCCGCTGATGAAGGAGTGCGGCAACCCGGAGTGCACCCGGGTCTACATCGACCGCTCCCGGGGCCTGCGCCGCCAGTGGTGCGGCATGGAGTCCTGCGGCAACAGGATCAAGGCCGCCGCCTACCGCGCGCGCAGGAGGACTCCGCCCGCCTCGGCCGCGCGATAGCTCGCCGCCAAGGGGCGCGTCCGGCGCCGGACGCAGCACCACTCTCCGTCCTGGACACCCTGGTGCGGCCGGGCCGGGACAGCGACGGCTGACCGGTCCCGCCCTCAGGCGAAGAACGAGGCCGCCGGACCGTACCCCAGCCGCAGGACGGCCTCCGCCCAGCCCCACAGCTGCGCGCCGTCCGGCCAGGGCCGCTGCTCCGCGCCGGTGGAACACCGGTCAGGGGTGTGACGGCGACACCCGGCCGCCCGCGGACACGTGTGCGCCGAGGTTGCCATGTCCTGCCTCGCTCTCGAATCGGGGGGGGTGGGCGGGTCCCGTGCCGGACGGGGGGCAGGCACGGGACCCGCCGCCTGGGAGGGGTGGATCAGGCGGCGACGCCGGCGTGGATGACGACCGGGATGTTGTCGCGCGTGGCCTTGGAGTACGGGCAGATCCGGTGCGCGGCGCGGGCCAGCTCCTCGGCGGTGGCCTGGTCCACGCCGCCGAGCACGGGGCTCAGGACCGCGGAGAGCGAGAACTCACCGTCGTCGCCGTGGGTCAGCGTGATCTCCGCCGTGATGGAGGTGCTGGTCAGCCGGACCCCGCGGTCGCCGGCCGCCCGGCGGAGCGCCCCGAGGAAGCAGGCGGCCCACCCGGCCGCGAGCAGCTGCTCCGGATTGGTCGCGGTGCCGGCGCCACCGAACTCCTTCGGAACGGCGAGACCGGTCTCCAGCAGACCGTCGGAGGAACGGACCCGGCCGCCGTTGCGGCCCTCCCCGTCGACGTCGACGACGGCGGTGTAGCTGACTGCCATGACTGGTGCTCCCCATCTGGATCGGATCGGTGTCCGGCCGCTCCCTGCGATGCGCACAAATCCTCTGCGCCATCACCTGTTCGGCCGGTGACGCAATGATGGCAACCCATTCCGTCACCCGTCAAGCAGGTGACGAGATCTCATCGAGGGGCTAGCACAGGGCGGGCGGAAGGATAAAGAACATGCCAAAGGTGAACCGGCCGGAGGCTCGGACGTGCTATGGCCGACGGGCCGCGCACGTGCCATGCTCTCCAAGGCGACGGACGGGACAGACCGGCGGGGGTACACCGTGGAGTTCCATGTTCTGGGGACAGTCGAACTCTCCGTCGGTGGAAGGCCGGTGACCCTCCGGACCAACAAACTGCGCTGCCTGGCGGCGGCACTCGCACTCGACGTCGGCCGGCCCGTACCGGTCGACACCCTGATCTCCCGGCTCTGGGGAACCGAGCCTCCCGCCAAGGCCCGGGCAGCCGCGCACTCGTACATCTCCCGGCTGCGCACCGCGCTCCGGCTGGCCCAGCACGCGGACGGCGACGCGCCGCCCGCGGTGATCAACCGCAGCGCGCACGCCTACACCCTGGCCACCGATCCGCAGCGGGTCGACTGGGCACGGTACGTCCGACTCGGCCGACGCGCGCGGTCGCTCGCCGACGCGGGCCACGACCGCCAGGCACTCGAAGTCCTCCGGCAGGCGGACGACACCTGGCGGGGCGAGCCCCTCGCCGGCCTCCCCGGCCAGTGGGCGCAGGCCGCCAGGAGCACCATGCGCGACCAGTGGCTCGCCACCACACTCATCCGCTTCGAAGTCGAGCTCAGACTCGGGCACTTCGCCGATCTGGTGCCCGAACTGTCCGCGCTGGCGGAACAGCGCCCGACCGACGAGCGGGTGGCGGGCCACCTGGTCACCGCGCTGTACGGCTGCGACCGCTTCGCCGACGCGCTGGAGGTGCTCCGGCGGACCCGGCGGTTACTGCGCGAGTACCTCGGCACCGAACCCGGGGACCAGCTCAGACTCCTTCAGCAGCGCGTCCTCCGCCGTGCCCCGATCGGCGGGATCCTGACCCGTCCGGCGGGTGCCGCCGCCCCCGCCGCCCCGACCGCCGCCGCGCCGCCCCCTCCCCCGCCCGCCACGGCCGACCGCGGCCCCGCGCGCAGCAACTACCTCCCCGTGCTGCACCGGCTGGTGGGCCGCGACGCGGAACTCCGGCGCCTCCTCTCAGCGTCCACGGGCGGCTACATCGGAGCGGTCTCCGGCATGGCCGGCACCGGGAAGACCCGCCTCGTCGTCACCGCGGCGCACCTCCTCCAGGACCGCTACCCGGACGGCCAGTACTACGTCGACCTCCGCGCGAACGGCGGCGCCCAACAGCCCCTGGAGACCGGGACGGTGGCGACGCTGCTGCTCAGGCAGTTCGGGATCCCGGCCACCTCGATCCCGACCGACCGGGAGGAGCTGTCGGCCCGGTGCCGCGGCCTGCTCGCCGAACGCCGGGCCGTGGTCGTGCTGGACGACGCCCGGGGGCCCGAGCAGATCCGTCCCCTGCTCCCGGCCGACCCGGCCTCCTTCGTGCTCGTCACCAGTCGGCACCGACTGGTCGAACTCCCGTGCAGCCCGATCTTCCTGGACGTCATGACGCCCGAGGACGCGGTGGAGCTCTTCACCATGCTGGTCGGCAAGGAACGGGCCGACGACGCCGCAGGAGCCGAGGCCCTCGTCGAGCTGTGCGGTCGGCTCCCGCTCGCCATCGACCTGGCGGCGAGCCGGTTGAAGGCCCACCCCACCTGGTCCCTGGAGCACTTCCTCCGGCGGCTGTCCCGCAGGAGCGGCCGGCTGGACGAACTCCGCCACGGGCTGGAGAGTGTGGCCCTGGCCTTCGACGTCTCCTACCGGTCGCTTCCGCGCCCGCAGCAGGAGGCGTTCCGCCTGCTCGGTCTGCACCCCGCTCCCGACTTCGGCCCCGACACCGCCGCGGCCCTGGTCGGCCGGCCGCTGCGGGAGACCGATCGGATCCTGGAGAGCCTGCACGACCTGCACATGCTCCAGGAGAACTCGCCGGAACGGTACGGCCTGCACGACCTCCTGCGCGAGTTCGCCGTCGATCTCGTCACGGCCGAGGAACGGCGGCAGGCGGTCCGAAGACTCGTCGACTTCGCCTTGCGGGCGGCCGATCGAGCCGACCGCAGCCTCAATCCCCGACGCTTCCGACTGGCCGTTCCCGAACTGCCGCGACACGCCCCCGTGGACGCCCTGCTGGGCGGACTCGACTGGCCCGACGACCGGGCGATCAGGGGGTGGCTGGGCGCGGAACTCCCCGGGCTGGTCGCCGTGGAGGCCCACGCCCGGACCAACGGCCTGGCCGAGGAGGCCGCATGGCTCGCCCACGCCCTCACCGACCACCTGGAGTCCGAGGGACTGTGGCGCGAGGCCGACGGGATGCACCGGGCCGCGGCCGACCACTTCCACGCCCGAGGCGAGGACCTGGCCGAGAGCCACGCCCTCCTGGCGCTGGCCTCGGTCCGGATCCGCACCGCCCGGTACACCCTCGCCGAGCCGGCCGCGGAGGGCGCCCTCGCCATCGCCCGGACAGCGGGCGACGCCGGGTGCACGGCGGAGGCGCTGGAGCGGCTCGCGAAGATCCGTTGGAACCAGAGCGACCTGACGGCCGCGCTGTCGATCCAGCGCGAGGTCGTGGAGATACACCGGCAGGCGGGGGACGAAGGGAACAGAATCCGCTGCCTGAACAATCTCGGCGCGGTTCTCGTCTATGTCGGCGACCATCAGGCAGCACTGGAATCGTTCACCGAAGCCTTACCCCTGGCCGAATCCATGGGTGATGCGCGCCTCCGGCTCCTGATTCTCGGAAATATCGGCGGCATACACCTCAGCACCAGGAATCCGAATGCCGCGCGCGACGCGTTCGAGCAGATCCTGACCATCGGGGAAAACATCCTCTCACCGAATGATCTGGCGATCGTCCGCATGAACCTCGCGGAGTCCTTGCCGCTCCCCGCCGACGCCGACCGCGCCACGGAGCTCATCCGGTCCGCGTTCCGCACCTTCCGCCAGACCGGAAACCGGCAGCTGGAGACCAGTGCCGGCAACGGGCTGGGAAACGTGCACCTGGAGACCGGGCGCTACGAGGACGCCCTGGACCAGTACGCGCGCGCCCTCGAACTGGCCCGGTCGATCGGCGCCCAGCGCGAGGCCGCCGGTGCGCTGCGCGGACTGGGCCGGGCCGAGCACGCCCTCGGCCGGTCGTCCGACGCGCTCGGCCACCTCCAGCAGGCCGTAGAACTCTCCCGGCAGATCGAGGCGACGGAGGAGGAGGCCCACGCCTGCGAGGCGCTGGCCGAAGCGCAGCTCAGGGCCGGACACCTGGAGGCGGCCCGGACGACACTTCAGCGCGCTGTCGAGCTCTCGGAGTCGGCCAACCTGTCAGAATCGAAAGAGATGCGCAACCTTCGCAAAGAGCTTGATCAATAGTCGAACATAAATCGCCAGACTGGCCTGAAGTCAACGCTCATGCCATTATTCCTGTGATCACCCGCCCAAACGATCATCAGGAAAGTATTTCGTGGACAAATTTGCCTTGTACATGGCGGCCGCCCTGGCCGTGGCCCTGCCCGCGCTGACCGTAACCGCGCACGGCAGGCCCGACAAAGCCGAAACGGCGTCGACCACCGAGGCCTGGGTGCCGCTCTGGGCGCTCAAGGCGGCTGCCGCGGACCCCACCGCCTGAACCGGGTCCGCGGCAGCCCGTCACCCGGTTCACACCGCGACGCCGTACCCGGCCGACAGGCCCGGCACCCCCACGGCTCCCGGCGTCGGCCCCTGGCCCGCGCCGGCCTGCCACCCGCGCGGGGACACCCCGTAGGCGGCGCGGAACGCCCGGCTGAAGTGACTGGCGCTCACGAAGCCCCAGCGTCCGGCGATCGCCGCCACGCTCACCTGGCCCGAGGTCCGGCGGGCCAGGTCCCGGCGGGCCATGTCCAGCCGCTGGCGCTGGATCCAGCGGGCCACCGTCACCCCCTCGAAGCGGAACAGCTTGTGCAGGTAGCGCACCGACACGTGGTGGGCCGCCGCGATCCGCTCGGGCGAGAGGTCCGGGTCCCCCAGGTGCCGCAGGATGTGGTCCTTCACCCGGGCCAGGGTGGCGAGCGCGACCTCGGGCGCCTCCGGGACGGACCGGCCGCGGCGCTCGTGGGCGAGCACCGCGAGCAGGTCGAGCGCCGTGGCGGCGAGCCAGGAGGCCAGCTGCGGCTCCATCGTGTCGGCGGACCGGGAGAGGCACTCCAGGTAGGCGGCGACCAGCCGGGCGGTGCCCCCGCCGGCGTCGAAGGCCGTCGCGGTCAGCACCCGCAGGTCCTCCTCGGAGACACCCCCGGCCGACCGCGGCCAGTGGAAGGCCGTGAGGACGAAGGGCTCCGGCAGCTCCTTGACGAACGGCCGCCCGGCGTCGGAGATCGCGAAGGTGCCCGGGCGCAGCTCCACCCGGTGGCCGTCCTGGAGCAGCCGGGCGGTACCGCAGTGCTGGAGCCCCAGGGTGAGGTGGTCCTCTCCCCCGCGGGCGATCAGCCCCGCGGTGCGCTCGACCCGCTGGGGGCCGGCCTGCACCAGGGAGACCCGAGTGGCGCCCAGGCCGTGGCTGGTGATCGTCGCGGGCGCGGGCACGCTCTCCAGCAGCGTCACGTCCAGCGGGACGAAGGTGCGGGAGACGGCCCGGTGCCAGTACTCGGCGCGGTCGGCGGGCGGTACCAGGGCGGAGTCGAAGACGACGGGCATCGGTACTCCTCGTACGGCTGTCGGCCGGACCGGCCGGTCCGGTGTCGCGGTGTCGGGTGGGCACGGGCCCGCGTCGGGACGGTGCGAGAGGGTCACCAGGAGCGTCCGTGCAGGGCGACGTGCACGGTGTCGACGGCCTGGATCAGCGCGGCCCGGGCGGTACTGGTGGGGCAGTCCGCGGCGAGCAGGAGGAAGCCGTGGACGGCGCCCTGGTAGCGCATCGCCACCACCGGGACCCCGGCCGCGCGGAGCCTGGCCGCGTACGCCTCGCCCTCGTCCCGCAGCACGTCGGCTTCGGCGGTGACCACCAGGGCCGGCGGCAGCCCGGCGAGTTGGTCCAGGGAAGCGCGCAGCGGCGCGGCGGTGGCCTCGGTCCGGCGGTCCGCCTCCGGCAGGTAGTCGTCCCAGAACCGGCGCATGTGGTCGCGGTGCAGGAAGTAGCCGGCCGCGAACCGGTGGTAGGACGGCGTGTCGAAGTCGGCGTCGGTGACCGGGCAGAGCAGCACCTGGTGGACCAGCGGCGCGTCGCCGCGCTCCCGGGCCAGCAGGGTCAGCGCCGCCACCAGGTTGGCCCCGGCGGAGTCGCCGACGGCGGCGATCCGCTCGCCGTCCAGTCCGATCTCGTGGCCGTGCGCGTGGATCCAGCGGGCCACGGCGTGGCACTGCTCGACGGCCACCGGGTAGCGGGCGGCGGGCGCCCGGGCGTAGTCCACGTAGACCACGGCGGCGTCGGTGCCCAGGGCGAACTCCCGGATCAGCCGGGCGTAGCAGGCGGCGTCGCCGAGCGACCAGCCGAGGCCGGGCAGGAACAGCACGACGGGGCTGGGCCCGCCGGCGCCGACCGGCCTGGTGACCTGGACGTGCACCCGTCCGGTCGGGCCGCAGGGCAGGGCGAGCCACTCGGTCGTGGTGCCGTACGGGTCGTCCTGGTCCTGGTGCCCGTCCGGGTCACCAGGCCCGTCGGCGCCGTCCGGAGGGTCGTCCGGGGCGAGGAAGGAGAGGTCCGGCAGTTCCGTCGCGGACCGGCCGGCTCCGGCGTCCAGGAAGTCCTGGAGCGCCCGGTCGAGCACCGGGCGCCGGTCGGGCTGGGGGGTGGGGTCGGACAACTCTTGCTCCTGGCTTCGGTCGGCGGGCACGGTGGTTCCTTGAGTGCCCCGGCCGTGGTGGCCTGCGGGGAGGCCTGATCGTTCCCTGTGGCGGGCGGGCCGTCGGCTCCTCCTCAGCCGGGTTCACCGTGCGGGAGTGAACGCCACTCGCGCGGCGAGACGCCGTACGCGGCGCGGAAGGTCCGGCTGAAGTGCGCAGGGTTGACGAAGCCCCACCGCTGGGCGACGGCCGAGACCGTGGGCGCGGTGCGGCCCCGGCGGGCGAGTTCGCGGGCGCAGGCCTCCAGCCGGAGCTGCTGGACGAGGCGGCTCACCGTCACGCCCTCGCCCTCGAACAGCCGGTGGAGGTAGCGCACCGAGATGTGGTGGGCCTGGGCGATCCGCTCGGGCGACAGGTCCGGTTCGCCCAGGTGGCGGTCGACGTACTCGCGCACCCGCTGGACCAGGTGCGCGTTCTGGGCGCCCGGCTCGTCCGTCTCCCGGGCGGGTGCCAGCTGGGCGATGAGCGTGCCGAACAGGTCGGCGACGCTGCCGGCCAGCCGGTCCCCGACCGGCGCGGGGAAGGAGTGCGCGGAGGCGGCGAGGACGCCCAGGAAGGGCAGCAGCACCGGTCCGCACCCCTCGGTGGGCCCGACGGCCGTCGCCGAGGCGTGCCGCAGGTCGCGCTCCGGCACCCCGAGCATCCGGCGCGGCACGTGGAACAGGTGGGTGCGGAACCGCTCGGGGTAGTCGACCGCGTACGGGCGCGCCGTGTCGTACAGCACCAGCCCGCCCGGCGGCACCTCCGCGCGGCGCCCGTCCTGCTCCAGGACGGCCCGGCCGGCCACCTGCAGGCCGACCCCGACCTGCGGCTCGCTGCGCGGGGCGCGCGCGATCAGCGCCGCGGTGCGGGAGAGCCGGGCCGCGTCCGCCTCCAGGGTGGAGATCCGCACGTACCCGAGGCGGTGCGACTCCAGGAGTCCGTCGAAGGGCCGCCCGGTGCGCGGGCGCACCTCCAGCGGTACCAGCGACCGCGACACCGCTCCGCTCCAGAAGGCCGCCCTGTCGCCGTCCGCGACCGACGCCGTCGTCACCCGCACGCCCATCTGACCGTCCTTCCGCCGGAGTCCTGCGCACTCCAGCCTGGACCGCCCGCGCGGCGGGCCGGTAGGTCATCTGACTGTCGTGCCGGGGCGGTACGTCACGGGGCTCGGCGGGGCGACCGGGGCGGACCGGTCGGCCGGGTGTTTCCGCAGGTCAGACGCCATCCAGGGCGTGGGCGAGCGCGGCCCGCGTGGTGATGCCGAGCTTCGGGAAGATCTTGTAGAGGTGGGCCCCGACGGTGCGCGGCGACAGCTGGAGCTGCCGGCCGATCTCCTTGTTGGTCAGACCGGTCGCGGCCAGCCGGGCGATCCGCAGCTCCTGCCCGGTCAGCCCGGACGGGTCGGTGGCCGGCGGCCCGTCCTGGGGCAGGGCCACCGAGTCGCCCGCGGCCCGGAGCTCCTCCTCGCACTGCGCCGCCCAGGGGGTGGCCCGCAGCCGGCGGAACACGTGGTGGGCCGCGCGCAGCGCCTCCCTGGCCCCGGGCCGGTGGCGGCGGCGCAGCCACGCGCCGTGGGCGAGCCGCAGCCGCGCGAGGTCGAACACCCACTGCTCGGCGCCCGGCACGGCGTACGCCGCGCGGTAGGCGGCGTCGGCCTCCTCGTCGTCCGCGGCCAGGGCGGTGGCGGCCGCCCACAGGAAGGCGTGCCGACCGGAGATCTCGGCCGAGCGCGCGGCGGCGCCGGCCGCGAGGTGGGCCCGGGCCTCCTCGTGCCGGCCGGTGTGCACGGCGGCCGTGACCAGGTCGAGGACCAGCGCGTGGTTCCAGGGCGGGCCGCCGGGCAGCCGCCCGGGCGGGGTGAGCTCGCAGAAGTGGGCGTACGCCTCCTCGTAGCGCCGGTGGGCGAGCGCGACCAGTCCGCGCAGATGGGCCAGGCGGTCGAGGACGTACCGCATCCGGGCGCGGGTGGCGGTCGGCCGGACGCTCCGCTCGATCTCCCGCAGCCCGGCCTCGTCCCCCCGGCCGGCCAGGAAGTGGGCGTAGTACTGGCGGAACATCAGGGCGTTGGTGTGGTAGCCGAGTTCGTCCGCGATCTCGGCCTCCCGCAGGCAGACGGCGGCGCGGTCCCAGTGGCCGAGCAGGTAGTCCTGGTGGGCCTTGGCCTTGGCCACCGAACCCTCGATGGCGTAGCCGTGCAGGCCGGCGAAGCGCTGCCAGAGGTCACCCACCGGGCAGTCGAGCGCCGAGGCGGTCCACAGCAGGAGCCAGGCCGCGCCGACCTCCTGCTCCTCGGTCATGTCCTCGGCCGTCGCCAGCAGGTCGTCGGCCGCGCCCGGGGCCGGGTCGGTCCAGGCCCGCAGGCACAGCCGGCCCGCCTCGGAGACGTTCTCCCGGTGCCGTTCCAGGGCGCGCCACGCCCAGGGGTCGTCCGTGTAGGTGGCGGCCAGGAGGAGTTTGAAGTACACCTGCTCGACCAGCCCGCCGAAGGTGTCGGCGCCCGGCGCGGTCAGGGTGTCCAGGGCCGCGGGCAGCAGCGCGGCGGAGGACTCGAAGTCGACGTGGTGGCTCTGGTCGGCGTAGACCACCGCGTACGAGAACAGCGGGGCGACGTCCGGCGGGACGGTGCCGGTCCTCAGCTCCTCCACCAGGGCCGCGGTCTGGCGCAGCTGCCCGCCGCGGGCCGACATCACGGCGGCCGCGGTGAGCCGGCGGACGCGGTCGCCGGGGCTGGGGCTGAGGGCGGCGGCGCGTTCGAGCAGCAGCGCGCCCTCCGCCTCGCCGCCCCGGCGGGCGAGGTCGTGGCCGGCCTCCTGGAGGCGGCGCGCGAGGTCGTCGTCGGGCAGCAGCGCGGCGGCGGCCTCGTGGACCAGTCGGCGGGGGTCGTCCGGCGCCAGGGCGTCGGACAGCGCGCGGTGCGCCTCCCGGCGCGCGGTGTCGGAGGCGGCGGAGACGACGGCGGTGCGGACCAGGGGGTGCCGGAACACCAGCTGTCCGGCCGGGTCGAGCCGGGCCAGGCCCTGCGCCTCGATCCGTTCCAGGATCTCCCGCGCGTTCTCGTCCGCGAGGGCGCGGAGCCACTCGGCGCTGCCGGAGTCCGGGCCGGCGGCCAAGGCGCCGAGCAGGAGGATCCGGCCGACCTCCGGGGTCACCGTCCCCAGCCGTTCGGTGAACATCCGCTCCAGCTTGCGCCCCAGCGGCAGCCGCTCGGGCAGTGGAGCGGTGCCCCGCTGCTGGGCGGCCGCCAGCTGGCGCGGCAGCTCCACCAGCGCCAGCGGGTTCCCGGCCGCCTCGGTCAGCACGCGTTCCCTGGCGGGCGCCGCGAGTTCGGGGTAGCAGGTGCCCAGCAGGACGGCCGCGTCCTCCTGGGGCAGCGCCGGGACGTCGACGGCCTCGGCCGACCAGGTCTGGACGGCCGGCCCGTCCGGGCGGGTGGCCCCGACGATCACCACCGGCAGCTCGGCGCACCGCCGGTGCAGGAAGGCGAAGACGGTCGCGCTGGACGAGTCGAGCCAGTGCAGGTCGTCCAGGACCAGCAGCACCGGGGCGGTCCGCACCGCCTGTTCCAGCAGGGCGAGGGCGGCGGCGCCGACGGCGAAGCCGCTCGGGGTCCCGGAGCGGACGCCGAAGGCGCTCTCCAGGGCCTCCCGCTGGTGCCCGGACAGCGCGTCGGAACGCTGGAGCAGCGACCAGAAGGCCTGGTGGAGGGCGCCGAACGCGAGGTCCGTCTCGGCCTCGGTGCCGACCGCGCGCAGGACGGTGAACCCGCGTTCGCGCGCCGCCCGCTCCACCCAGGCCACCAGGGTGCTCTTGCCGACCCCGGCGTCACCGTGCAGCAGGACGGTGGAACCGCTGGCGCCGTCCACGGCCTGGACCAGCGCCGCGGTCAGCAGCTCCGTCTGCCGCTGCCGACCGACCAGGATCGGGAACCGCCTGTCCTCCGCCACTGCTTCTCTCCCTCGGGCCGGCCGGGCCGCTCGCCGGGCACCCAAGGCTACCGCCCGCCGGAACCGCTCCGAGGTCGCGGGCCGGGCGGCTGGAACGCCCCCGGCCGCCGGGCGGGGGCGGTGCGTCCGGCCCCGGTCATGCGCCGGTGGAGCCGGTCACTCCCGGTAGAGCAGGACGGAGGCGCCCGCCAGGACGGCGCTGGCGACCAGGGCCCAGGCGATCTGCCCGTGCAGGACGAGGACGGCGCCCGGGGCGGCGCCGGCCAGCATGGTGACGACGGAGAGGACCTTGCGCCGCTGGCGGGGGGCGCTGCCGCCGGCCGGCCGGGAGTCGGCGGCCAGGCCGGTCAGGGTGAGGGTGAGCACGGTGGTGGTGAGGTCCGGTATGCCCAGGCCCCTGACGGTGGCGTTGCGGATGCCCATGGCCAGCGCGAGCAGGGCGATCACCGGGTACTGCGCGGCCCCCTCGGGGCTGTGGACGAAGAGGACGGCGGCGGCCGCCGCGTGCAGCACCGCCTCCAGGACGAAGGCCGCGCGCAGCCGCGCGGGGCGTCGGACCGAGCCCTGCCGGGTCGCGATCCGGCCGGCCACTCCCGCGCCGAGCAGGAAGGCGGCGAGCGAGGTCAGCGAGCCGGCGACGGAGAAGCCGGGTGCGCCGGCCAGGGCGAAGGCGATGACGACGACGTTGCCGGTCATGTTCGCGGTGAAGACGTGGCCGAGGCCGAGGTAGCTGACGGCGTCGATGAGGCCGCTGACCAGGGTGAGGCCGAACAGGGCCAGGGCCAGGGGGTGGCGGTCGTGGATGTGAGGTCCGGACGGCTGCGGCGGCGGTGGGGTGGTCACGACGGCTCCTCGTGCGGGAGGGGGAGGGGGACGCGGGTGGGGCACCCCCCGGTCCGGGCGGTGCCCCGTGACGGAACCGGCGGGCGCGTCAGAAGAAGCAGGGGTCCAGCGGCACCTGGGGCTGCCCGGGCAGGGCGAGGCCGCGGGCGGTACGCCAGGCGAGCTGTTCGCCGGAGGCCGCCACGGCCTCCAGCACGCCTTCGGCCTGCTGGACACCGGCGGCCGGGCCGGGGGCGGGGGTGGCGTGGTAGCCGCCGAAGCGGGTGACCGGGCTCCAGGACGGCGACACCTCGGGCAGCTCGGGGGCCAGCCCCTGGTGCTCCTGGACGGCGTGGACGATGCGGCCGCCGACGACGGTCAGGACGGCCTCGATGTGCGGGATGTCGGCCTCGGGGACGGTGAAGTAGTCGGCGCTGAGCAGCGCCAGGTCCGCGTAACTGCCGACCGTCAGACGCCCCTTGACGTCCTCCTCGCCGGTGAGCCGGGCACCGCCCAGGGTGTAGAGCTCCAGGGCCTGCTCGCGGCCGAGCCGGTTGTGCTCGGCCGCCAGGCGCCGGCCGCTGACCGCCCGTCCGGAGACCAGCCAGTGCAGGGCGACCCACGGGTTGTAGGAGGAGACCCGGGTGGCGTCGGTGCCCGCCGCGACGGTCAGGCCGCGGTCCAGCATCGCACGCAGCGGCGGGGCCTCGGCGGCGGCCGGGGCGCCGTAGCGCGAGACGAAGGCCTCGCCCTGGAAGGAGAGGCGGTTCTGCACGGAGACGGCTCCGCCCAGCGCCGCGATCCGGTCGAGGCTGTCCGGGCTGACGGTCTCGGCGTGGTCGAAGAGCCAGCGGTTGCCCTGCGGGAAGAGGCCCTCGGCGGCGAGCTTCTCGAAGACGGCGAGGTCGCGGCGGATGGTCTCGTCGTAGGTGGCGTGCAGCCGGAATCCCCAGCCGTTCTCCATGAGCAGCCGGACGGCCTTCTCGAACTCCGTCTCGTAGGCGCCCAGTTGTGGCCGGGGTTCGGTGAAGTTCTCGAAGTCGGCGGCGGCCCAGGTGAGGTTCTCCCCCGCGCCGTTGAGGCGCAGCCACGCGTCGCCCTCGCCGGGGCGCACGGTGTCGACCCACCGGCGGAGGTCGTCCAGTTCCTGCCCGGCGGTCTGCGGGAACAGGTGGTAGGCGATGCGCAGGCTCAGCTCACCGCGGCGGGCGAGTTCCATCACGGTGCCGTAGTTCTCGGGGAAGCTCTGGAAGCCGCCGGCGGCGTCGATCGCGGAGGTGAGGCCGAAGCGGTTCAGCTCGCGCAGGAAGTGCCGGGTGGAGCCGATCCGGTCGGCCTCGTCCAGGGTCGGTGCCTTGGCCAGGGTGGAGTACAGCAGCAGGGCGCCGGGGGCGGCGATCAGCAGGCCGGTCGGCTCGCCGTCGTGTCCGCGGACGATCTGGCCGCCGGCCGGGTCGGGGGTGTCCCGGGTGAAGCCCGCGGCGCGCAGCGCGGCCTTGTTGAGCAGCGCCGACTGGTAGAGGTGCAGCACGAACACCGGGGTGTCGGGCGCGGCGGCGTTGAGCTCGGCCAGGGTGGGCAGGCGCCGCTCGGCGAACTGGTCGGCGGACCAGCCGCCGACCACCCGCACCCACTGGCCGGGCGGGGTGCGCTCGGCCTGCAGCCGGAGCATGGCCAGGGCCTCGCGCAGCGTCCGGACGCCGTCCCAGCGCAGCTCCAGCACGTAGTTGAGGCCGCCGCGGATGACGTGCAGGTGCGCGTCGTTGAGGCCGGGGACGGCCCGGCGGCCGAGCGCGTCCACCACCCGGGTGCCGGGGCCGACCAGCGGGACGACGTCGGCGTCGTCGCCGACCGCCTGGATCAGTCCGTCCCGGACGGCCACGGCGGTGGCCTGCGGGCGGCGCGGATCGTTGGTGTACACCTTGGCGTTGCGCACGACGAGGTCGGCGGGCTGGTCGGGGGTCCCCGGGCGGATTCCGGCGACGGGCATGGTGGACAAGGGGGGTCCCTTCGTTCAGTGCTGGTTCGGCGCGGGGCCGCGAGGGCGCTCCGGCGCGAGGCCGTGCGTCGAACCTAGGCAGCGGGTGGCGCCGAAGGGGCTTCGCAGCGCATGACCGGTTGTCCGGCAGTGCACTTCGGTGCGCGGGGGCCCGCGGCCGGCCGGTGGTGCGTTGTCGGAACAGTCCCGGGCACAGAGCGAGCAGAACCGCCGGAGCATCGCGGACTAATGTCGCCAACGTGACGCCGAGCCGATCCGGCCGGCGTCCGACGCAGTGTCAACTTCCTGCATCCCCAAGGAAAGAGAACCCACCATGGTCGACTTCGCCAACGTCCACGCCGCGCCGAGCCCGGACCTGCTGACCCCGGACAACGCGATGATGCTGTTCGTTGACCACCAGCCGCAGATGTTCTTCGGCACCGGCAGCGGCGACCGCACCGCCATCATCAACTCCACCGTCGGCCTGGCCAAGGCCGCGAAGATCTTCGACGTGCCGGTGGTCCTGTCGACCGTCGCCGCCGAGTCCTTCTCCGGCCCGATCCTGCCGCAGCTGAAGGCCGTCTTCCCCGACCAGGAGGTCATCGACCGCACCAGCATGAACGCCTGGGAGGACGAGGCCCTGGTCGAGGCCGTCAAGGCCACCGGCCGCAAGAAGATCATCCTGTCCGGCCTGTGGACCGAGGTCTGCCTCGTCCTGCCGGCGCTGTCCGCGCTGGACCAGGGCTACGAGGTCTACGTCGTCGCCGACGCCTCCGGCGGCGTCAGCCCGCTGGCCCACGAGCACGCCCTGCAGCGGATGACCGCCGCCGGCGCCGTGCCCGTCACCTGGGTGCAGGTCCTGCTGGAGCTCCAGCGCGACTGGGCCCGCAGCGAGACCTACGTCGCCGTGACGGACCTGGTCAAGGAGCACGCCGGCGCCTACGGCCTGGGCGTCTTCTACGCCCAGTCGATGATCAACCCGCACGCCGCCGGCTGACGGAGCCTCCCATCATGAACACGGGTCTACTCCTGCTGCGCCTGGTCGTCGGCCTGCTGATCGCGGGCCACGGCGTCCAGAAGGTCAGCTTCCACCTCGGTGGCGGCGGGCTGGAGGGCGGCAGCGCCGAGTTCCGGGGCGACGGCTTCCGCGGTGGCAGGCTCACCGCGGTGGCCGCCGGCGGCACCCAGATCGGGGCCGGGCTGATGCTGGCCGCCGGCCTGCTCACCCCGCTGGCCGGCGCGGGCGTCATGGGCGTGATGACCGTCGCCCTGACGGTCAAGTGGCCCCACGGACTGTGGGTCCAGCACGACGGGTACGAGTTCCCGTTCGTCCTGATCGTCATCGGCGCGGCGCTGACCGCCGCCGGCCCCGGCCAGTGGTCCCTCGACGGGGCCCTCGGCCTCGCCGCCTGGCCGCTGTGGTGCCTGCCCGCGGCCGTGGTCGCCGGTGTCGGCGGCGGCCTGGCCACCCGGCTCGCACTGCACCGCCGCTGACGCGGCGCACCACGGCCGAAACGGAGCACCACGGCCGGAGCGGCCGGAACACACCGGGCTCGGGCCCCCTCGGAAGGGACACCTTCCAGGGGGCCCGAGCCCGGTGGGCGTGCCGGTCCCGACCTCTGGAGGGTCTGGGCCTCCGGAAGGCGACGTCCCCTGGAAGGCCTTCGGCCCCCTGGAGGAGGGAGCACCCGCGGGTGCTCCCTCCTCCAGGGGGCCGATCCGCGCTCCCCCGCCGGATCCGGTCTCAGCGACCGTCCACCAGTCGCCTCGACTCGGCGTCCCAGTCGATCAGTTCGGCCTCGCGGCCGCGCGGCACGAGGGCGAAGCTCTCGCGCAGCCAGCCCTGCACCGGCCCGACCGGGACGTCGATCGAGGCGGTGCCGTCGTCACCCCGCAGCGTGATCCGCAGCCGCCGGCGGCCGTGGCAGCGGCACGGCGGGGAGATCCGCACGTCGCCCGTCCCGGCCGGCCGGTGCAGGCCCTTCCACAGCAGGTCGCGGGAGAACTCCCAGGTGCCGACCGCGGGATCGGAGCCGGGGAACTCCATGACCACGGAGAACGGCTCGGTGCCGTGGTAGCCGAAGCGCACCGGGAGGTCGATGAACTTCCCTTCGCCGATGTGGAGTTGGGCGGCGACGGCGAGCACGGCACAGTCCGCGCCCGCCGTGGGGCCCTGGTCGGGGAACGGCTGGCGTCCTGGCACGGGCACGGGACCTCCGGGGGCTGGGGACGGAGACGGAGAAGTGCCGGGCCCGCCGACGAAACGGGCCCGGCACTGTGCGGAGCCGGGCCTGCCGACGAACAGGCCCGGCCCGCGGTCACTCCCCGGTACCGGGGGTGACGACCAGGTGCTCGGCGAGGAACCAGACCTGGGTCTCGCCGGTGCGGATGATCTGCGAGACCAGGAGGTCCTGAGTGCCGTCGTCGCCGAGCTTCGCCGTACGGGCGGCGGCGTCGCGGACGTCGGCCAGGATGGTCTCGTGCGCGTCGAGGAGCCGCGAGAGCATCGACCGCGCCCCCTCGACGCCGTCCGGCGGGCGCGGCACGCCGGTGATCTGGGCGGCGTGCCGGGGGTCGCCCACCGCGACGCCGCCGAGGCTCTGCACCCGTTCGGCGAGCGCGTCGACCAGCTCCAGTTGCTCCTGGGCGTGCTTGTCGAAGAGCAGGTGCAGCTGGTAGGCGGTCGGCCCGCGCATGCCCCAGTGGTACTTCTTGTACAGCGCGTACAGGAACTGGGTGTCCGCGAGGACCCGGTTGAGCCGCTGGCACGAGTACTGCCGGGCGTCGTGGGAGAGCGCGATCGGCAGCTGGGTGACGGTGCCGAACTCCTGGATCTCGGGACCGTGCTGGTGGAGGCGAGGCTGGCTGGTCATGGTGCTCCTGGGGCTGGGTGGTTGCGGGGAAGGGCGGGTCAGTAGGCCGTGGACCGGACGGCCTCGCGGATCACGTCGGCGACGCGTCCGGGGTGGGAGAGCATCACCAGGTGCGAGGAGTCCACCTCGACGGTGGTCATGCCGGCCCGCTGGTAGCCGAACCGCTGGACCTCGGGGTTGAGGGTCCGGTCGGCGGTGGCGACGACCCCCCAGGACGGCTTGGTCCGCCACGCGGCGGTGGGCGCGGCCTCGCCGAACGCGGCGGCGGCGAGCGGGCGTTGGGAGACGGCGAGGACCCGGGCCAGCCCGGGGTCGACGTCGGCCGCGAAGATCGCCGGAAGTCGGTCGACCGCCACCGACACGTCGGTGCCCTCGCCGTCCCCGCCCTCCAGCGGGAAGGGGGCGTACACCAGGGCGGAGGCGAGGTCGGAGTCCGGGAAGCGGCCCTGCAGCTCGCCCAGGCTCTCGCCCTCCTCCAGTGCGTAACCCGCCAGGTACACCAGCGCCTCGACGTTCTCCTCGGCGCCCGCCACGGTGATCACCGCGCCGCCGTAGGAGTGGCCGACCAGCACCACCGGCCCGGGGATCCGCCGGACCACCGACGCGAGGTACGCGGCGTCCCCGGTCAGGCTGCGGTTGGGCACCGCCGGCGCCACCACCTCCAGCCCGTCGGCCAGCAGTTCGGGGATGACCTCGGCGAAGCTGGAGGCATCGGCGAAGGCGCCGTGCACCAGCACGACGGTGGGCGTGTCTCTGGTCGTCATGAGGGGTCCTCACTGGGGCCTCGTCAGAGGCCTCCGGATCACTGGCGGCTGTCGCCCCCAGGCTAGGAACGCGCGGGCCCGGGGCCTGTTCCGACGGCGCACTGCCTGCGGTCGGCCAGCGCACCGGGCTCCGGGGCCCGGAGCCGGATCCGGGGCCGGGCCGCCGGTGCGCCCGGCCGCAGCGCTCTCGGACGATTCGGGGTGCTCTCAGAGGCAACCGGCCGGCGGCGGCCGGGCCTAGCGTGGCCCACGTCGCAGCCAGACGCTGCCGCAAGGAAAGGAACACCCCATGCCGTACATCACCGTTGGCCAGGAGAACTCCGCCTCCATCGACCTCTACTACGAGGACCACGGCACCGGCCAGCCGGTCGTGCTCATCCACGGCTTCCCGCTGAACGGCGCCTCCTGGGAGCGCCAGAGCGCCGCCCTGCTGGACGCCGGCTACCGGGTCGTCACCTACGACCGCCGCGGCTTCGGCCGGTCCTCGCAGCCGACCACCGGCTACGACTACGACACCTTCACCGCCGACCTCCACACCGTGCTGGAGACCCTCGACCTGCGCGACGCCGTCCTGGTCGGCTTCTCGATGGGCACCGGCGAGACCGCCCGGTACGTCGCCACCTACGGCTCCGAGCGGATCGCCAAGGTCGCCTTCCTGGCCTCGCTGGAGCCCTACCTGCTGAAGACCGACGACAACCCGGAGGGCGCCGCCCCGAAGGAGTTCTTCGACGGCGTCGTCGCGGCGGTGAAGGCCGACCGCTTCGCCTTCTACACCGACTTCTTCAAGGACTTCTACAACCTGGACGAGAACCTCGGCACCCGGATCAGCGAGGAGGCCGTCCGCAACAGCTGGAACGTCGCCGCGTCCGGCGGCGCCTTCGCCGCCTCGGCCGCGCCGACCACCTGGTACACCGACTTCCGCGCCGACGTCGCCCGCATCGACGTGCCCGCCCTGATCCTGCACGGCACCGGCGACCGCACCCTGCCGATCGACAACACCGCCCGCGTCTTCCACAAGGCGCTCCCCGCCGCCGACTACGTCGAGATCGAGGGCGCTCCGCACGGTCTGCTCTGGACCCACGCCGAAGAGGTCAACGCCGCGCTGCTCGCCTTCCTCGCCAAGTAGCCCGGACGGCCGCCACACCCCCGACCGCGGCCGTCCGCACCCGCGCCGGTACCGCCGTCGCCGCCCCCCGGGCCCGGGCGACGGCGGTACCGGCCACCCCCGACCCGCGCCCGGCACCGCTCCCGGCGGTCGCCGGGCGCGCGCCACGACCAGGAGGTCCCCGTGGAACCCCGCTTAGCCCGTCGTCTGGTCCCGCTGGTGGCGGCGCTCGCCGCCCTGACGGCCGCTCCCGCCGCCTCGGCGGCCGGGAACGCCCCCGCCGCGCAACCGCCGGGCGCCCACCGGCAGTTCGCCGTCGGCCCGCAGTACGACTCCACCCACGTCTACGTCGAACCCGGCACCGAGCAGGCCTTCGTGACCAGCTGGACGTCCACCTTCGGCGGCACCACGATCGGCCCGGTCTCCACCCAGGTGACCCCGACCCCCAGCCGGACCCTGTCGGAGCTGGTGGTGTCCCCGGTCGGCACGCTGTCGGTGTTCGACTTCACCACGCCCGTCCCGTACCCCTTCGGCACCGAACGCACCGGCTGGCTGGTGACCGACCTCGACCAGGCCGTCCGCGCCGCCCGGGCCGACGGCGCGACCGTCACCGTGGCGCCGTTCGCCGACCCGATCGGCCGCGACGCCGTCGTCCAGTTCCCCGGCGGGGTCAGCGCCCAGCTCTACGTGCACACCACGCCGCCGTCCTACCCGGCCCTGGCGAGCGTGCCGGAGAACCGGCTCTACCTCTCACCGGACGCGGTCGGCGCCTTCCTGCACAGCTACCTCTCCTTCACCGGCGGCCGGATCGTCTCCGACGACCGGAGGGCCGACGGCGCCGCCCTCGGCCTGCCCGGCACCACCTACCGGCTGATCCGCCTCACCTCCGGATTCGGCACCACCACGGTCGCGGTGACCGACGGCCACCTGCCCCACCCGTTCGGCCGGGAGCTCACCGGATACGGCGTGCCGGACGTCGCCACCACCCTGGAGCGGGCGAAGGCCGCCGGCGCCTCGGTGCTGTCGGGGCCGGTCCGCGCGGACGGCCGGGACAGCGCGATGGTGCGGTTCCCGGGCGGCTACATCGCGGAGATCCACACCGCTCGGTGACCGGTGGGACGCGGAGGCGCGGGTGGGCGGCCGGGCACACGTCGCCCGGCCGCCCGCCCGCGGGCCTCCGCTCGTCCGCGTCCGCCCCCGTCGGGTGGCGCTCCGCCCCCACCACCCGTCAGGTGCCGTACCCCTCGGCCGCGTTCCGCCCCGGCCGGGCCGGAACCGACCTGGCGGCGTCGTGGATGAACTCGGCGACCGTGCTCGGCCGGGAGACGGCCACCGCGTGGGAGGCGTCCGGCAGTTCGAGCACGGTGGCACCGGCCCGCTGCGCGGTGAAGCGCTGGATCGACGGCGGCAGTGCCTGGTCGGCCCCCGCCACCAGGGCCCAGGCGGGCGTGGTGCGCCAGGCCGCCACCGTCGGCACGTCGGTCAACACCCTCTCCGCGGCCGGGCGTTGGAGCGCGGCCAGCACCTGGGCCACCTCCGCGTCGAGGTCGGCGGCCACCAGCGGCCGGAAGCAGTCCGCCGGCACGGTGAGCTCCGTCGCCCGGTCGGTGCCCCCGACGGTGAACTCCGAGCGCCGCAGCCGCGGGATGAGCGGCGAGGGGTCGAAGCGGCTCGCGAGCACGTCGTAGCTCTCGCCGACGTCGGGGAGGTAGGCGGCCACGTAGACCAGCGCCACGACGTTCGGGGCGCCCCCGGCCTCCGTGATCACCATGCCGCCGTAGGAGTGGCCGGCCAGGACGACGGGGCCGTCGATGCCCGCGACGACGGAGGCCAGGTAGGCGGCGTCGTGGGCCAGTCCGCGCAGCGGGTTCGCGACGGCGAGGACCGTCAGGCCGCGTCTGTGGAGTTCGGCGATGACGCCGAACCAGGTGGTGGCGTCGGAGCAGCCGTCGTGGACGAGCACGACGGTGGGCCGGGTGGGGTGCATGGCTGCCTTTCGGATGGCGCCGGCGCCACGTCCCGCCGGGCGCGGTCGGGCCGTCGTCACCGGGCGGCGGTCGGGCCGTCGTCACCGGTCGACGGGGCATGGCCTCGGCGGGACGTGGCGTCGGCGGCGCCGGGTGGAGGGGGTCAGGAGGCCGGGCTGCGGCCGTCGGTCTGCGCGGCGTAGGCCTGCCACTCGCGGGGCGAGACCCCGTAGGCGTCGCGGAACGCCCGGCTGAAGTGGGAGTGGCTGACGAACCCCCACCGGTGCGCGACCGCGGAGACGCTGGTCTGCCGGCGGGACGGGCGCTCCAGCTCCCGGCGGCAGGCGTCCAGCCGCCGCTGCCGGACCCACTGGCCGACGGTCGTCCCGTCCTGCTGGAAGAGCTTGTGGAGGTAGCGCACCGAGATGTGCTGCGAGCGGGCGATCGACTCCGGCGCGAGGTCCGGGTCGGCGAGGTTCTCCTCGATGTGGGCGCGGATCCGCGCCAGCAGTTCGGCCGAGCCGCTCAGGTGCTCCGGGCTCTCCCGTTCGAGCAGTTCGGTCACCAGGATGGCGACGATGTCGGAGACGCTGCGGGCGAGGTGGTCGCCCGGCCGGGCACGGTGGGCCCGGGTCCGGGCGGCGAGGGTGCGCAGGAACTGGGAGGCGAGCGAGCCGACGCCCTCGCTCCCGCGCGCCATCAGGCCGCCCGTGCGCCGGACGTCGCCGTGCCGGACGCCCAGGTAGAAGCAGGGGACGCGGAAGTGGATCATCCGGCACCCGACCTCCTGCAGCAGGCCCGCCGGGTGGACGGTGGTGCCGATCAGCAGGTCCCCGGGGGCGAGCGCGGTGCTGACGCCCTGGCGGCGGACGGAGGCCGCGCCGCGGACGTGCAGGGCGACGTAGAGGCAGTCCTCGGGATCGGTCCCGGGCGGTGGGGAGAGGACGTCGATGACGCCGTTGCCGCTGTCGTGGGCGACCCCGTCGAGGGGGTGGACTTCGGCTTCGGGCGCGGGGGTTTCGGGCATGGGTGAGGGACCCGACGGGATCACGGGAGGCTCCGACCGGTTTCGAATCGTTCAGGTGCAGGGGAAGTGGCCCGCCGCGCCGCAGGGCCGACGCGGCGGCGGGGCGTTCAGGAGAGGAACTGCTCCACGACGGCGTTGAACTCGCCGGGGTTCTCCAGGAACGGGAAGTGCGAGTTCGCCACGGACTTCGGGAACACGTGGAGGCGGGCGCCGGGGATCCGCTCGGCGATGAAGCGCTGGGAGGCCGGGTCGACGTGGCTCCCCTCGCAGCCGAGCACCAGGGTCGGCACGTCGACGCACTCGAGGACGTCGCGCCAGTCCTGGGCGCAGTGGTCGAACAGCAGCGGGACGCCCGCGTACGCCGGGGTGGCGCGGACCTGCTCGGTCACGAACGCCGGCAGGCCCGGGTCGGTGTCCCCGCCGAACATCGAGCGGACGAAGTCCTCGCGGACCTTCTCCCCGTCCGGGCCGGCCAGCGCGGCGCCCAGTTCCAGCAGCCCGGCGACGTCGAAGAGGGCGCCGGACTCGCGCCGCTCCCCCTCCGTCATCCAGGGCACCGCCGCCACCGCGGCCGGCTGGTCGACCAGGACGAGCCGGCGGATGCGGCCGGTGCCCTGCTGGTCGATGAGGCTCCACCACACCGAGGCGCCCATCGACCAGCCCAGCGCGTCGAAGGCGTCCAGGCCCAGGTGGTCGACCAGGCCGAGGACGTCGCGGGCCAGCCGCGCGATGCGGTAGCCGTGGCGCGGCTTGCCGGAGCGGCCGTGGCCGCGGAAGTCCACCGTCACGACGCGCCGGCCCGGCGCCAGCCCCTCGACCTGGTGACGGAACATCTCCTGGGTCTGGCCCCAACCGTGGAGCATCACCAGCGGCACCCCGTCGCCGCCGCTGTCGCGGTAGGCCAGGCGCACACCGTCGTTCGTGATCAGTTCGTGCATGGTGCTCGTTCTTGTCCGTTCGTTTCGGCTCACGGGTCCGGGGAGTCCGGAACCCGCGGGTCGCCGGGGGATGAGCGGCAGCTCGTGGTGACGATTCTCGCGGTGGGCTGAACCCGTTGGCCACCGACCGACGTAGGGATTGCCCGACGAAGCTTCATCGCTCTGTAGCAACGGGGGGCTTCGGCGCCGCCCCCGGACCGGCCTCCAGCAGGTCCCGCAGCCGCAGCCCCATGTGCAGCACCAGGCGGTGCGCGCCGTTGTCCAGGTCCAGGCCCGTGATCTCCTGGATCTGGCGCAGGCGGTAGTACAGCGAGGTGCGGTGGACCTCCAGGGCCTCCGCGGTCTTGGGCACCGAGCCGGCGTTCTCCAGGAAGCAGCGCAGGGTCTCCTCCAGCCGGGCGTTGCCGCCGCCGTCCAGCAGGCGCCGCAGCGGCACCGGCAGGAGGGAGGCGGTGAGCGCGCTGTCGGGCAGCTGGAGGAACACCGCGTACTCCCCGAGCCGCTCCCAGTCGCCGATGCCCTCCAGCCGGGGCAGCCGGCGGGCCGCGCGGGCCGCCACCCGGGCCTGGTCGTAGGAGATCCAGGCGTCGGCGAGCGCCGTCCGGCGTCCGCCCACGCCCACCACCACGGCCGGCTCCGGGCCCAGGAAGGTCCTCAGGGAGCGGACGACCGCGCGGCACTGCTGCTCCAGGTCCTCCGCCGCCGGTTCCCGCTCGAAGACCTGCACCAGGACCGCCCGGTCCTGCTCGACCGCCGCCAGGCCGCGGGCCGTACGGGTCTGCCGGAACGGCTCCAGCGCACCGCGCAGCGCCACCGCGATCTGCCCGGACGGCCCCCGCTGGTCGGAGACGGCCACACTGGTCACCACGACGTGCGGGCCGGCCGGCAGCAGCCCGTCGTCCAGCAGCCGCTGGTGCGCCGCGCAGCGCCGCGCCGAGTCCGAGCCGACCAGCTGGTCCACCAGCCGCCGGATCTGCTCCTCGTCTTCGTCCGACGCCAGCTGCTCGGCGAACATCTCGATCGCCACGGCGCGGGCGACCCGGTCGATGGCGGCGGTCTCGGCCGCGGTGAGGGGCTCCCCCGCGGCCACGACCATGAGGATGCCCAGCAGGTGGCCCCGCTCGCGGACCGGGACGCAGTAGCGCGGCTGCAGCCCCAGGTCGTCGCGGCCCGGCAGGACCCCGGGCCTGGTCCACTGGGCGACCCCCTGCGACAGCACGTAGCGGATGGCCTCGTCGTCCGCGATGCCCTGCAGCAGCGTGCGCACGCGCACCGGGTCCTCGTCGCCGAAGTGCCGACTGGTGCAGATCATCCGCACCAGCGGGTCGTCGAGGACGACGGAACGTCCCAGTTCCTCGGCCAGGCCGTCCACCAACGTCTGGAGCGCCTCGCCTCCCGAACGCGAGCGCTGGTTCCACCTCTGCATGATCAAAATCCTCCCGGCGCCCTTCATACAAGGAGCGGAACAGGATGGACAAACCTTCAACAAACCGAGGATTCGGGGGGCTCCGACCGGACCGGAGCACGCCCTCCCCGGGCGGCCGCCACCCCCGGACGAGGCGCCGCTCGCACCGCCGCTCTCCGCCAGACGCCTTGCTGAACAAGCAAGTTGAATGACCATCAGGCGACGCGACGACCGTCGGACCGGCCACCGACCGCACCACTGCGCGAACGCCGGACCGGTCGGACGGGACAACGAGGAGCCCGCGCCCCGCCTTCCACACCGACCGAACGGTGCGCAGATCGTCAGCTCGCGGTGCACGGCCGGAACATCCGGGCCGTGCACCGCTTCCTAACCTGAGGAGCGATTCCGCCTCCCCCTGCTCGTCGGCAGCTCCCAGGGCCCGAGGCGAGAGCGTCGCGCCGCCACCGGCCCCGCCCCGGTGCCCCGACCGTCCGACGCGCCGCCCGACCCCTCTCGACCCCGTCCCGACGCCGCACCAGGAGAAGACCCGTGCCCGCCCACCACTCCCTCTCCGGCCCCCAGCCCCGCCCGGAGGCCACCAGCACCGACGTCGCCCTCGACGCCCGGCTGGTCCTCGGCGAGCACAGATCCGTCGACATCCCGGTACGCCTCGGCTACCGCAGCGACGACCCGCTCGCCGTCGCCCTCCAGTTCCTCGGCCCCGCGGCCGAAGCAGGCACCTGGCGGTTCTCCCGCGACCTCCTGTGGGAGGGCCTGCAGAAGCCCGCCGGCCTCGGCGACGTCCGCGTCTGGCCGCCCTGCACCTGCCACGGCCGCGCCTCGCTGCGCATCATGCTCCGCGGCGTCGACAGCGTCGTCCTCGTCGACCTCCCCTCCCGACAGGTCCGACGCTGGCTCCGCCGGGAGACCTTCTCCCTGGTGCCCCAGGGCTCGGAGGGCGCCCTGATCGACTGGACCACCGAACTGAACGGCCTGACCACCTGACGGCCTGACCACCTGACGGCCGGGCCCCCGTCGGGGATCCGTCCCGTCCCCGAACCGCGGGCGTTCCGGCCCGGGTACGTCGGCGACGAGCTCGGTCGCGACGCGGACTCGTGAACAGCCCCGCCGCTACGCAGCTGCGACGACCGCGCCGCGCAGCAGGCTGCGTGCGCGTTCGGCGCCCCGCCGGTTGCGTTCGAGAGCGGCCGCATCCGGCCCGGCCCCAGGAGTCGCGACTCCCGTGCACCGTCGGCAGACGGCGCCCCCGCCCGCCACCGGATCCGCGCAGCGCGCGCATTCCCCCACGCCGCCGGAAGCGTCACCGGCCGCGACCACCGCCATCGGCACCGCCCCCGCCCCCGGCATCCGCCGCTCCAGACGCGCGCGCAGGAAGCCCGCCGGCGCCAGCACATGTGAGGGCAGACCGCCCAACAGCGCTTCCCGCAGCCGCCCCACGTCCGGATCCCGGGCGAGCCAGTCCGCCACCAGCGGTGCGAGGTCCAGGACTTCGACCGCCCCCAACCGCAGGCGCCGGTCCGGGGCGGTCAACCGCCCGAGCAGTCCCGCCGCTGCGGCCCGGGCCTCCCCGTCGGCACCGGCGTCACCACCCCCGACCGCCCCCGCCACGGCTGCCGCGCCCACCGCCGCGCGGGAGGAGGTGTTCTCCTCGTTCTTCTCCCCCTCGGGGGAAGTGCCGACCTCCCGGCCCTCCCCCGCACCGAGTGCCGGGTTCTGGACCGCACCGCGCCAGGCCGCCTCGATCTCGTCCGCCTCCGTCAGCGGCACGCTGCTGACCAGGACACGCGTCGTCCACGTCCCCTTCGTCGGGTGCTGGGAGCGCCGGACGTGCAGGAAGCCCTCCTCGATCAGCTGGGCCCGCGCACCGGCGACTGCCGTGCGCCCCTCGGGCATGCGCCCGCCGATCGTGAGGACGGTGTCCCGGCTGCCGGGCGGCAGCGACAGCGCCCACAGCAGCAGCGTCTTCGCCGTGGCCCGCAGACGCGGGTGGCGGACGATCTCGTGTGGCGCCCGTACGTAGCGTTCGGGCGCGATAAAGTGCACGTGCATGAGGAGCCTTACTCCTCGTGCCTGACCCCGGGGTGTTGGTAGCACCGCCGGGGTCAACTATTGATCTGTAGCCGGACGGTAGCACACCGTCACCACCCCCCGCCCGGGAATCCGCGAACCGCCCAGGCGGGATGCCGATCGCCGCGAGGGGTCAGGACGCGCCGGCGGTCGAGAGGGCGCCCACGGCGAACTCGTGGGTCTTCGCGGCCGCCTCGTCGACCGGCACGTGCTTGCCGTCCGGCGGGAAGAGGTCGACGACGCCGATCGCGCCGTGGTGCGCCCAGAAGCAGGTCGTCATCTTCTGCAGGTCGTCGTCACCGGCGACCATCATGTCCAGGTCGCTGCCGAAGCGGAAGTGTCCGTCGCCCTTGTCGCAGGTCATGCCGTCCAGCGCGGGCACGCGGACCGCCCCGTACCGCACACCGGTGTCGGCGGCGAGCTTCTCCGCCTTCGGCAGGCCGCCCTTCGCGCCGCCGCCATCGGATCCGCAGCCCGTGGCGAGCACGCCGACCACGACGACGGCGGCCAGAATCCCCCGGTTGTTCTTCACCACTGATCTCCCCTGATCGATGATCATCAAGAGATCCTATGACCTGCCCGGGGCGCCTCCCTGACGGTCCGTCCGCGCCCGGACGGTGCGGAGCGACCCGGCCTCGCCTCCCCTCCGTGCGATCGGCCCGCCCCTCACCGCCGGAGCGATGCCCGGGGAGCGTACGACACGTCACACTGCCTCCCTCACTGGCGGCTTCCGCTGCGCAGTGGCCCCGGGGCCGGGGCCGCGGTGGTCGGCCTCGACGCGCGCCTCAGGGCGTGGGAGCGGTGAGGTATCGCTGGATCGTGGGTCCGAGCCAGTCCACGATCTCCTCCCGGCTGAGCTCCATGCTCGCCGGGAACCGAAGGACATAGCGCGTCAGGGCGAGCCCCAGCACGGTCGAAACGCACAGCGCCGCGCGCGCCTGGGCCTGCTCCGGGTCGGGGCCGACCCTGCGGGCCAGCGGGATCAACTGCTCGCGGAGCACGCTCTGGATGCGATCGGCGGCGGCCGGATCGGTGGCTCCGACCCGCATCAGTGCGGTGAACTCCCCGTTCTCCTCCCACAGGGTGAGGAAGTGGCTGACCAGCGTGCGCCCGATCTCCTCGCTGGGCTCGACGGGGAGGTCGAGCAGCCCGGGGTTGATCGCGACGGCGGCCGCGAACAGGCCCGCCTTGCTGTCGTAGTAGCGCATCACCATCGATGGGTCGATCTTCGCGTCGCGCGCGATGGCCCGGATGGTCGCCTTCTCGTAGCCGTCCGCTGCGAACCGCTCGCGGGCGGCGGCGAGGATCGCGGCGCGGGTCGCGTCGGAACGCCGTACGGCCTGCTGGTTCTCGGTGGTGCCAGTCATGTCCACGAATGTAGGCCAACGGCTGTTGACAGTCCAGGGGCGCACCTCTACGTTTGCCAACGCACGTTGCCAACGCTTGTTGCCAACGTGCGTTGTGGAGATCGGAGCACCCTTGACCGGGCCACCGACCGCGAGAGGACGTACCGACATGGCCAGGGCGGCCGGCGGATCCCCGTCCTCTCCCGGACGGTCACGCGTCAGTGCCCCCCCGCTCCGGCCCCCGTCATTCGGCAGGCCATCGGCCGACCCGGCCTCCTGCCCCACCCAGTCCGAACACCGAAGGAGAAGCGTCGTGTCACTGAAGAAGGTCAACACCGTCCTGGCCACGCTCGTCGTCCTGTTCGTCCTCTACCTCGGGCTGTCCTTCATCCTGGCGCCCGGGGCATCCACTCCCGGCGTGGGCCTGCCGACCTGGCCCACCGGTGACGGCGGCGGCTTCCTCACCATGAAGGGCATCCGCGAGTTCTCGATGGGCCTGGTCGTCGGCATCCTGCTGCTGACGGGCCACCGCCGCGCCCTGGGCTGGGTCCTGCTGATGGAGGCCGTCGCCCCGTTCGGCGACATGATCAACGTCTTCGCCCACCACGGCTCCGTCGCCGCCGCCCTCGGCATCCACGGCCTGACCTCGGCCCTGATCGCCGTCACCGGCCTGCTGATGCTCCGTGAGACCGGCAGGGCCCACGAGGCCCCCGCCTCCACGCCCGCGCCCGCCGCGCAGCCCGCCTGACACTCACACCGAACGCGAGACGCCCCCGAGCACGCCGAACCCGCCGGGCGACGGACACCGGGCAGGCAGCGGACCGACCGTCCCGACACGGCGGCCGCCTGCTGGAGAGCACCCCGCCTGGCCACAGCCCCCCAGCTCAACGCTCGCGCCCCCGGGCCTTCAGCGGCACGGCCGGCAGCTCCGGGGCGGCCAGCCGGTCGCCCGCGTAGCCGTGGACCTCGCCGAAGCGGGTGCCGGTGATCCAGTCGGGCCTGCCCCAGCGAGGCAGGCCCGCACGTGGCTCCGGCTGTTCGGGTCACGCAGCCGACATGCGTTGCTGCTTCACTCACGCATGAACGTCGGGGGAGCGTCCCGATACACCCACGGGACCGACATGTTCGGATACTCCGCAGTCTTCCCGACGCTCATGAACTGTTGAGCAACGGGACCTCCTCTGCAACGGCTACCGAACGCCGGAGAGGTTCGCACTCGAATAGCAGTGCGGTCGAGCCGAGGTCACCTGTTAACCGACTCCACCATCCTTACTATCCACACCATCTTCCCGGCACTTACAGCCCGGGCCTTCCACCATTCGCCCCCTTGACTCCCAGTCACCCGGGGATGGCTATCGCTGAACGTCAGACGAAGGTTTCAGGTCCAGTGAGACGGTCGTGACGCCATGAGGTCTGTAGTGCGGGTCCCCTGCGCTTGGCGGGATGGTCGATCCAAGCCGTCCAGCCCAAGACCGAGGTCAGCCGCACCTAACCCAGCCTCTCCCCAGAGTCATGGCCGCCTTCCAGCGTCAGGATCCAGATGGCCAGCTACCCGAAGCCACCTCAAGGCCTCGTCTTCCCGCGACCGGCGGTCTATCGAAGCGCACGAGCCCCGCTGACTCTCCATCAACCGATCGGTGGATGGAGAGCATCCGCCGCAGCAAGCGGCAGGTGTGGCCGTCCAGTCGATCCGGCGGACCGGGGTCGGCTGCCAGGCTGATGCCATGGCAATCATCGAGGTGGAGAACCTCGTCAAGCGCTATGGCGACCACTCCGTGCTGAACGGGGTCAGCTTCGCCGTCGAGCAGGGCGAGATCTTCGGCATCCTGGGCCCCAACGGGGCCGGCAAGACCACGACCGTCGAGTGCATCGAGGGTCTGCGCACCCCGGACGGCGGGACCATCAACGTCTGCGGTTTGGACCCGCAACGCGACGACGGCGAGCTGCGGCAGCTGCTCGGCGCGCAGCTGCAGGAGAGCGAGCTGCCCGACAAGCTCAAGGTCGGCGAGGCGCTGGAGCTGTACAGCTCCTTCTACCGCCAGCCGGCCGACTGGCGCGAGCTGGCCGAGATCCTCAACCTCACCGGCAAGCTCGGCACCCAGTTCCGGCGCCTGTCCGGCGGTCAGAAGCAGCGGCTGTCGATCGCCCTCGCGCTGCTCGGCACCCCGAAGGTGGCGGTGCTCGACGAGCTCACCACCGGCCTGGACCCGCAGGCGCGTCGCGACGTGTGGGGCCTGATCGAGCGCATCCGCGACCGGGGCGTGACGATCTTGCTGGTCACCCACTTCATGGAGGAGGCGGAGCGGCTCTGCGACCGGCTGGCCGTGATCGACACCGGGCGCGTCATCGCGATCGACACCCCGGGCGGCCTGGTGTCGAGGGTCGACAAGAGCCAGCGGCTCCGGTTCCGGCCGTCCGGGCCGCTGGACGAGGCGAAGCTGTCCGCGCTGCCCGAGGTCACCGCCGTCGAGTGGGCCGGCCCCCAGATCGTCGTGACCGGCACCGGGGACCTGCTGCTCGCCGTGACCACCCTGCTGGCCGGCCAGCGGATCTCCGCCCTCGACCTGCGGGTCGAGCAGAACTCGCTGGAGGACGCGTTCGTAGCGCTCACCGGCCGCCCCGTCGAATCCTGAGGAGTCCCACCGTGTCCCCCCTGCTCCGGCTCACCGCCACCGAGACCAAGCTGTTCCTCCGCGAGCCGATCGTCGTGTTCTTCGCGGTCGCGTTCGCCCCGATCCTGCTGGTCGTGCTCGGCCTGATCCCGTCTATGCGGGAGAACAGCCCGGAGCTCGGCAACGTGCGGCCGATCACCCTGTACCTGCCGATCGTCGTATCGATGGGCATCGCCCTGTTCGCACTCAGCGGTCTGTCCCAACTGTTCGCCTCCTACCGGGAGAAGGGCGTGCTGCGGCGGATGCGGACCACGCCGGTCAAGCCCGGCGTGATGCTCGGCGCGCAGTTGCTGATGGCCACGGTGCTGTCCGTGGTGACGATGCTGGTCATGCTGGCCATCGGCAAGCTGGCCTTCGACGTGGACCTGCCCCGCAAGCTCCCGGCGTACCTGCTCAGCTACCTGCTGGTGGCGCTGGCGATGTTCGCCGTCGGCCTGCTCGTCGCCGCGCTCGCGCCGACCGGCCGCAGCGCCAGCGCGATGGGTTCGCTGGTCTTCTTCCCGCTGGTCTTCTTCGCCGGCCTGTGGCTGCCGCGCGCGAAGATGAACGACGTGCTGCTGACGATCAGCGACTTGACGCCGCTCGGCGCCGGCGTGCAATCATTGCAGGACACCACCGCCGGACACTGGCCGCAGCTGATCCACCTCGCCGCCATGCTGGGGTGGACGATCGTGGCCGGCGGACTGGCCGCGCGATACTTCCGCTGGGAGTAGTGGGTGAGCATCGAGGCCGAGCTGCGCGCCGAGTTCGATCACTGGGAGCGTACGGAGACCGCGACCTTCAAGGCCCTCCCGTACGTACTCCTGGCCATCAGCACCCTGATCACGCTGTTCCAGCTGGTCCGGCAGGTGCCGATGCACGTAACCCTGGTGCTCGGACTCTCCGCCGCCGCCGCGCTCTGGATGCTCTGCTTCCGTACGCTCCGCCTGGAACGGCGTCAGAACCGCCGGCTGATGGGCGGATACTACGCCGGGCTGATGCTGCTGGCCGCCTGCCTGGTGGCCGTCGCTCCCTGGTACGGGCTCTTCACTTTCGTCGGCTACCCCCAGGCGTTCCAGTACCTGCGGGGTCGTCGGCGTTACGCCGGCGCCGCCGCTACCGCGATGATCTCGGCGGCGGCGTTCATGGGGGGCGTGAGCGGCATCAACGACGCCCGGATGTGGTGGGCGTGGCTGGCCGTCGGGCTGATCTCCGCGGGGTTGGCCGGGGCGCTCTTCTACTTCGTCGAGATGGCCGACCACCGCAACGACAAGCAGAAGCAGGCGCTCGTCGAACTGCACGAGGCCAACGTCAAGCTGGAGGCGGCACTGGCGGAGAACGCCGGCCTGCACGCCCGGTTGATGGTCCAGGCCCGTGAGGCGGGCGTGCTGGACGAGCGGCAGCGGATGGCCCGGGAGATCCACGACACCCTCGCCCAGGGGCTGGCCGGCATACTCACCCAGCTCCAGGCCGCCGAGCAGACCATGGACGAGCCCCCGACGCTGCGTCAGCACCTGGCGAACGCGACGAACCTGGCCCGCGAGAGCCTCGTCGAGGCCCGCCGGACCGTCCACGCGGTGGAGCCGTCGGTGCTCGCCGAGGCCCGGCTCCCGGACGCGATCGGCGACGTGGCCAGGCGCTGGTCGGAGATCCACCACATCGACGCGGCGCTCACCACCACCGGTGACGCCCGGCCGATGCACACCGAGGTCGAGGTGACGCTGCTGCGGACCGCGCAGGAGGCACTGGCCAATGTGGCCAAGCACGCGCGGGCCAGCCGGGTCGGCCTGACGCTGTCGTACATGGAGGACCTGGTCACCCTCGACGTGCGGGACGACGGCGTGGGCTTCGACCCGAACGCCAAGCGGGTCAGCGGCTCCACGAACGGGGGCTTCGGCCTCGTCGGCATGCGCCAGCGGGTGCAGCGCCTCGCCGGGCGGTTGGCCATCGAGTCGGAACCGGGTGGCGGGACGGCGATCTCGGCGGCCGTCCCCGCCATCCCCGCGGGAGGTGCGGATTGATCACGCTACTGATCGTCGACGATCATCCGGTGGTGCGGGACGGACTGCGGGGCATGTTCACCGCCGACCCCCGGTTCGAGGTGCTCGGCGAGGCCGGTGACGGCGCGGAGGCCATCACCGCCGCGGAGGAACTGCGGCCCGACGTGGTCCTGATGGATCTGCGGATGCCGAGGACCGATGGGGTGACCGCCATCAAGGAACTGACGAAGCGCGGCGTGCCCGCGCGGGTGCTGGTGCTCACCACGTACGACATGGACAGCGACGTCGTGCCGGCCATCGAGGCCGGCGCCACCGGCTACCTGCTGAAGGACGCGCCGCGGGAGGAGCTGTTCCGTGCGGTGGAGGCTGCCGCGCAGGGGCAGGCGGTGCTCTCCCCCTCGATCGCGACCCGGCTCATGGGCCAGGTGCGACGGCCCGCGCCCGCGCCGCTCTCGGCGCGCGAGCTGGAGATCCTGGAGTTGGTCGCCCAGGGGACGACCAACCGCGAGGCCGCTCAGAAGCTCTTCATCAGCGAGGCGACGGTCAAGACCCACCTCCTGCACATGTACGCCAAACTCGGGGTCAGCGACCGGGCGGCCGCCGTGGCCGCCGGGTTCTCGCACGGCTACCTGACGCCCTGACGAGGCTCGCACCGCACACGTGGGTGCCTCCCCGGCGGCACAGCGCCGGGGAGGCACCCACGCGACGCGTCACCGTCCGCCGGCGGAAGGGCTGGTGGTGCCCACGGCCTCCGAGAGGTGGCCGTCCAGGAGCCCGATGACCCGCGGCATCTCCTCGGTCAGGAAGAAGTGGCCGCCGGGGAAGACCTGGAGGTCGAACGCCCCGGTGGTGTGGGCCCGCCAGTCCTCCGCCTCCGCGATCGAGGTCTTGGGGTCGCGGTCGCCCGTCAGGGAGGTGATCGGGCAACTGACGACGGCGTCCTGCTCGGCACGGTAGGTCTCGATGGCGCGGTAGTCGGCGCGCAGCGCCGGCAGCGCGGCCGCCATCAGGTCGGGGTCGTCGAGGACGATGGACGAGGACCCGTCCAGTCGGCGGATCTCGGCGGTGATCGCGTCGTCCCCGAGCAGGTGCACTCCCTCGGACGGTCCCAGCCCGATCGCCGGGCCGCGGCGGCCGGAGACCACCAGGCGGGCGGCCGGCCGCCCCGCCGCCTCGAGACGGCGGGCCACCTCGAAGGCGACGACGGCGCCCATGCTGTGGCCGAACAGGACCAGGGGCAGCTCGGGCCGCCGGGCCAGCACCTCGTGGATGCGATCGGCCAGGACGTTCAGGTCGGCGATCGGCTCCTCACGGCGGCGGTCCTGGCGGCCCGGGTACTGGACGGCCAGCACCTCGACGCGGTCGGCGGCGGCCAGCGCGAACGGCACCGGGCGGTAGAAGGGGGCGGTGCCCCCCGCGTGCGGGAAACAGACCAGGCGGGCGGTGGGAGCTTCCGTACCGCGGTAGCTGCGCAGCCACAGGTCGTCGTCGTCGGCGGCGGGGGTGGGGTCGGGTCGGGTGGACATGGTTCTCCGTTCAGTGTTCGCGGTCGGGACCGATCTCGGCCTCGATGAGGGCGAGCAGTTCGTCGTCGGTGGTGTCGGACAGGGCGTCCGCGGCGGTCCCGCGGCCGGGCCCGCCGACGGGCCGGCCCACCAGCGACTCCAGCCGGACCAGCGCCCGCGCCCTGGCCGTCGGGTCCTCGGTGGCGGCGAGCAGTGCTTCGAGGGTGTCGAGCGCCGCGGGTAGCGGGTCGGGGTTCAGCTCGGCGTGCAGGCGGGACGCCAGGGCGGCGGGCGACGGGTGGTCGTACACCAGGCCCGGCGCCAGCGCGAGGCCGGTGGCGGACGCGAGCCGGTTGCGCAGCTCGACGGCCAGCACGGAGCCCATGCCCTGGGACTTGAAGGTCCGGGTCGGGTGCACCCGCCCGGCGCCGTCGTGGCCGAGGACGGCCGCGGCGTGGCCGCGGACGAGGTCGAGCACGGCCCGTTCGGTGCCCAGGGCCGCGGCGACCGGCCGAGCCCCCGGGTCCGGGGACACGGCGGCGGCGGGAGCCGGACGCACCGAGGCCGGCTGCCCGGCGGCCAGCCAGTGGTGCGTGCGCTGGAAGGGGTACGCGGGCAGGTCCACGGTTCGTCCGGCCGCCGGCAGGACGGCGCGCCAGTCGACGGGCACGCCCTGGACGTGGGCCTCGGCCAGCGAGGCCAGCAGGCGCTCCGCGCCGCCGTCCTCGCGCCGCAGCGTGCCGACGGCCACCTCGGCGGCGATGGCGCCGACCAGCAGCGGATGCGGGGACACTTCGACGAAGGCGCCGTGGCCGGCGGCGGTGAGCACCCCGACGGCCCGGTCGAACTCGACGGTCTCGCGCAGGCTCGCGTACCAGTAGTCCGGGTCCGCCTCGGGGCCGGCCAGCCACCGCCCGGTCAGCGCGGAGACCATCGGCACCCGGGCCGGGCCCGGCTCGATCCCCTTCAGGACGGCCAGGACCTCTTCGCGCAGCTCGTCCACGTGGGCGCTGTGCGAGGCGTAGTCGACCGGGACCATCCGGGTGCGCACCGTCTCGCCGCACGCGGCCGCAAGCTCCCGCAGGGCCTCGGGCTCACCGGACACCACTGTCGTCGCGGGACCGTTCACCGCCGCGACCGACAGCCGCCGCCCGAACGGCGCGATCCGCGCCCGGACCGCGTCCACCGGCTCGGCGACCGAGAGCATCCCGCCACGACCGGCGAGCGCCGTCAGCGCCCGGCTGCGCAGCGCCACGACCTTGGCCGCGTCGTTCAGCGAGAGGATCCCTGCGACGGCGGCGGCGGCGATCTCGCCCTGCGAGTGGCCCACCACCGCGTCGGGGACGACACCCGCCGTCTCCCAGACAGCGGCCAGCGAGACCATCACGGCCCACAGCGCGGGCTGCACCACGTCCGCGGCCTCGAAACCGTGGCGCCCGGCCAGGACGTCGTCCAACTGCCAGTCCACGTACGGCGCGAGAGCCTCAGCGCACTCCGCCAGCCGGGCCGCGAACACCGGGGACGACGCGGCCAACTCACGGCCCATGCCGACCCACTGGCTGCCCTGGCCGGGGAAGACGAACACCGTACGCCCGGGACCTTCGGGGCGGACCGCGCCGGTGACCACCACGGCGGAGGGGCGGCCCTCCGCGAGGGCCGCCAGACCTTTCCGCGGCTCCGGGCCGAGCAGCACCGCGCGGTGGTCGAGCGACGCCCGCGTCGTGGCGAGCGACCAGGCGACCTCACGGTCCGACGGCTCCGGCCGGGCCGCCAGGTGCTCCCGCAGCCGGTCGGCCAGCGCGGCCAGCGCGGCCGGTGTCCGGGCCGACAGCGTCCAGACGGCGGCGTCGTCGAGCAGCGGCCGGGGGCCGGAGCCGTCCGCCGCGGTCACGCCGGGGGCCGGGGCGGACGGGTCGGCCGGTGCGACCGGGGCTGCCTCCAGGACGACATGGGCGTTGGTGCCGCCGATCCCGAAGCCCGAGACGCCCGCGCGGGGCGGGTGCGTGCTCTCCGGCCACGGTGCCGGCTCCGTCAGCAGCTGCACCGCGCCGTCTCCCCAGTCGACGGCCGGCGTGGGCTCGGTGATGTGCAGCGACGCGGGGAGCGTGCGGTGCCGCAGCGCGAGGACGGTCTTGATGACGCCGGCGGCACCCGCCGCGGCGAGGGTGTGACCGAGGTTGGACTTCACCGAGCCGACCAGCAGCGGGCGCCCGTGCGCCCGATCCCGGCCGTAGGCGGCGAGCAGGGCGCCCGCCTCGACGCGGTCGCCCAACCGGGTGCCGGTGCCGTGCGCCTCGACCGCGTCGACGTCCGCGGGGGCCAGCTCCGCGTCGGCGAGCGCGGCGAGTATGACCTCGCGTTGGGCCTCGCCGTTCGGAGCCGTCAGGCTGTGGCTGGCGCCGTCCGAGTTGACGGCCGATCCACGGATCACCGCCAGCACCCGGTGGCCCAGGCGGTGCGCCCGCTCCAGCCGCTCCAGCACGAGGACGCCGGCCCCCTCCGACCAGGCGACGCCGTCCGCGTCCGCGGAGAAGGGCTTGCAGCGGGCGTCCGGGGCCAGACCGCCCAGCGCGCTGAACGCGACGTGGTAGCCGGGTGTCGTCATCACCGTCACCCCGCCGGCCAGTGCCAGGTCGCACCGGCCGTCGCGCAGCCCCTCGACGGCGAGGTGCAGCGCCACCAGCGAGCTGGAGGCAGAGGTGTCAACGGTGAGCACCGGCCCGTTGAGGCCGAGGACATGGGCGAGGCGCCCGCTGATCACGCTCGGGGCGGTGCCGGTGAACAACACGCCGGCCAGGTCGGCGGGCGCTTCGTGCAGCGGCGGCCCGTACGGCCGGGCCTCGGCGCCGAGGAACACCCCGGTGCGGGAGCCCCGCAGGGTGGTCGGGTCGATGCGGGCGCGTTCCAGGGCCTCCCAGCCCACTTCCAGGGCGAGCCGCTGTTGTGGGTCCATGGCGTCGGCCTCGCGCGGGGAGAGGTCGAAGAACGCGGCGTCGAACCGGGTCGCGCTGTCGAGGAACCCGCCGCGGTCGGTGGCGCAGCGCCCGTCGCGGCGCAGCGCGTCGAGGTCCCAGCCACGGTCGGTGGGGAAGGGGCCTGTGACGGTGCGGCGGTCGACGAGGGCCTGCCACAGGTCCTCGGGCGAGTCGATGCCGCCGGGGTAGCGGCAGGCCATGCCGACGACGGCCAGGGGCTCGGAGCTCATGCGCCGGCTCCGCCCGCGGATCCCACGGGGCCGAGGGCGGGGGCCTCGACGCGCACGGTGGTGGGGGCCGGACGGCGGTCGGGCACCAGGTGCCGGAACTCGATGCCCGCGCGCCCGGAGCCGGCCGCCCCCGCGTCGGCGGCATCAACGTCGACGGGGCCCGCGGAGGGCAGTTCGGCGAGGCAGTCACACGCCGCGTCGGTGAAGCCGGCGAACCGGTAGGCGATCTCCATCATCCGGTTGCGGTCGGTGCGGCGGAAGTCGGCGGCCAGGTGGACGCCGGCCGCCGCCGCCTCGCCGATCAGCCAGTCGAGCAGGACGGCGCCCGCGCCGAAGGACACCACCCGGCAGGAGGTGGCCAGCAGCTTCAGGTGCCAGACCCGCTCGTGGTAGCCGACGAGCAGCACGCCGACGGCGCCGTGCGGACCGAAGCGGTCGGTGAGGGAGACCGTGAGGACCTCGTGCTCCGGATCGGCGATCAGGCGCCGCAGGTCGGCGTCGGAGTAGTAGACGCCCGTGGCGTTCATCTGGCTGGTGCGGAGGGTGAGTTCCTCGACCCGGGAGAGGTCGGCGTCGTCGGCCCGCTTGATCTCCATGACCAGTTCCAGCGAGCGGAGGAACGCCTCGTCGGGGCCGGTGAACTCCTCGCGCTCGGCGGCCCGGCGAAAGCCCGCCTGGTACATGCTGCGGCGGCGGGCGGCGTCGACGGTGACGACGGCCGGGCTGAACTCGGGCAGGGCGGTCAGCTCCGCGGCCCGCGCCGCGTCGAAGCAGCGGACCTCGGGGTGGTGGTGGGCGACCTCGGCGCGCTCCGCCGGCTGGTCGTCGATGAAGGCGACCGTCGTCAGGGCGAAGTTCAGCCGGTCCGCGATCTCCTTGACCGACCGGGACTTGGGGTGCCAGCCGATCTGCGGCAGAACGAAGTACTCGGCGATGCCGAGGGCCTCCAGCCGCTGCCAGGCGTGGTCGTGGTCGTTCTTGCTGGCCACGGCCTGGAGGATGCCGCGGGCGTCGAGTTCGACGACGGTGCGGCGGATCTCCTCGGGCAGGACCACCTCGTGGTCCTCCAGGAGGGTGCCCCGCCACAGGGTGTTGTCCAGGTCCCAGACCAGGCACTTGACGAGGGTGGGTGCGTCGGACACGGGGCGCTCCTTCGATTTCCGTCCGTTGCCGTGTTCGTGGTGCGTGTCGTGTATGCCGTACTCGTGGTACGTCGTGCCGGTCGCGCCCGTGCGGGGCGGCGGGCGGCTCAGAGCCGGTCTAGGGCGTGCCGGGCGAGGATCAACTGCGAGATCTCGGTGCTGCCTTCGATCAGTTCCATGGCCTTGGCGTCCCGGTAGGCCCGGGCCACCACGTGGCCGTCGGTGAAGCCCCGCGAAGCGAGCACCTGGACGGCCGTCGCGGCACCACGGGTCGCGTGGGTGGCGGCGACCTGCTTGGCCAGCACCGCCGTCACCGCCGCGTCCGGGGCGGTGCGGTCCCACTGCTCGGCGGCATGCCTGCAGACCTGGGTGGCGATCCGCTCCGAGGTGTAGAGCTCGGCGATGTGCCGGGCGACCAGCTGGTGCTCGGCGATCGGGCCGCCGCCCTGCTCTCGGGTGCGGGCGTCCCCGACGGCGGCCGTGAGGCAGGCGCGCAGGATGCCGACACAGCCCCAGGCCACCGACATCCGGCCGTAGGACAGGCCGACCGTGAACAGCAGCGCCAGCGGCTGGCGGCCGCCGCCGAGCACGGCGGCGGCCGGGATCCGGACGTCGTCGAGCACGACACGGCAGTGCGTGGCGGCGCGGCAGCCGAGCGGGGCCGCGACGGGCTCGACGCGGACGCCGGGCGCGTCGGTCGGCACCATCGCGGCGGCGCCGTCCGGACCGTCGCCGTAACGGCCGATGACCATGACGAGGTCGGCGTAGGCGGCCCCGGTGATCCACATCTTCTCGCCGGAGACGATCAGGTCGCCGCTCCCGTCCTCGGCCGGACGGATGCGGGTCGTCATGCCGCTGAGGTCGGAGCCCGCGCCCGGCTCGCTGAAGCCCACGCAGGCGAGCCGGCCGCTCGTCAGCTGCCCGAGGTAGCGGTGACGCTGCTCGCGGTCGCCGAAGCGACGGACGACCGCCGCGGCGATCCCCTGGACCGTCATGACGCTGCGCAGCGAGCTGCACAGGGCTCCGACGTGAGCGGTGAGTTCGCCGTTCTCCCGGCCGGTGCGGCCGGGCCCGCCGAAGCGGGCCGGCACCTCGGCGCACAGCACCCCCATCGCGCCGAGCTTGCGCAGCAGGTCGACGGGGATCCGGCCGGCCGCGTCCCAGGCGGCCGGCCCGTCGCCGATCAGGGCGTCGATCGCGACGGTGTCGAAGCCCGTTCCGCCCGGACCCGCGCCGCCCGTACCCGTGGCGTCGCCGCTCATGCGTCCCCGGTTTCGCGAAGGCGCAGCACCATGGCCGCCATGGCGCGGATGCTGCGGAAGTTGTCCCGGTTCAGCTCGGCGCCGACGATCTCGATGTCGTACTCGTCCTCCAGGAACACCACCAGTTCCATGGCGAACATCGAGGAGATCGCGCCGGTGGCGAAGAGGTCCTGCTCGACCTCGGGTTCGGCGCCGGTGTGTCCGACGAGGAAGGCGCTCAGTGCCTGCTCGACGGCGGTCGTCCCGGCACCGGCATTCGCGGTGGTCATGTGTCCGTACCTTTCGTAGTTCCGTGTGGCCGTTCGGGGGAGCCCGGTGCTCAGCCGTACGTGTAGAAGCCCCGGCCGGACTTGCGGCCGTGGTGCCCGTCGCGGACCTTCCGGAGCATCAGCTCGCAGGGATCGCACTCGGGATCGCCGGTGCGCTCGTGCAGGACCCGCAGGGAGTCGACGAGGTTGTCGATGCCGATCAGGTCAGCGGTGCGCAGCGGCCCGGTGGTGTGGCCGAGGCAGCCTTCCAGCAGCCCGTCCACCGTCTCGACGGAGGCGACGCCCTCCTGCACGAGCATCGCCGCCCGGTTGATCAGCGGGTGCAGCAGCCGGTTGACGACGAAGCCCGGTGCGTCGTTGACCACCAGCGCCGTACGGCCGAGCGCGGTCAGCAGCGACGTGACGGCGGTCATCGTGGCGTCACCGGTGGCCCGGCCGCGGATCACCTCGACCATGGTGATCAGGTAGGCCGGGTTCATGAAGTGCACGCCGACGAGCTCGTCGCCGCGCGCCACCCAGCCCGCCATCTCGTCGATGGGGATGCACGAGGTGTTGGAGATCAGCAGGGTGCCGGGGGCGACCAGCCCGGAGACCTCGGTCAGCACCTTGCGCTTGACCTCGGCGACCTCCACGACGGCCTCGACGACGGCGGTCGCGTGGGCGATGTCGGCCGGCGCGGTGGTGGTGGCCAGCGTGCCGTGGGCGCGGCCCGCGGGGAGGGCCTCCAGCAGCTGGGCGTGCTTCAGCTTGCGGCGGATCGCCGTCCGGGCCGTGGCCAGGGTCTGCTCGTCGACGTCGACGAGGGTGACGTCCACGCCGTGGCCGAGGGCGAGGGCGGCGATGTTGGTGCCCATGACGCCGCCGCCGATGACGGCGAGGCGGTGCTGCTCGTGACGGTCAGTCATCGTGTCCCTCCCGGGTGGTGGTGAAGCGCTCGTCGAGCCAGGAGTCGACGGCTCGCGCCGTGGTCCCGGCGTGGGCGCCGATCATGGTGAAGTGGTCGCCCGGAACGGTCACCGGGGTGAGGTCGCCGGAGAGGCCCCACGGGAGGTCGACGGCGCCGTCCCCGCCCTCGGGGCCACCCGGCTCGCCACCGTGGCGGACCAGCAAGGTCGGCAGGTCCGCGGTGTACGGGACGTGGCCGCGCCAGTCCTGGACGTAGTAGTGAGCGAGCGCGGTCAGCCAGTCGTCCCCGCCGATGCCGCCCGCGTCGACGCCCCCGGGGTTGCCCAGGAGTACGGCGGCCGGCAGGGTACCGATGATCTCGTCGGGGGCGCCGGCCGACCGCGGGGCGAAGCTGTCCAGCAACACCAGCGCTGCGGGAGCCCGGCCCAGCTCGGCGAGGCGGACGGCGAGGGCCTGCGCGACCAGCCCGCCGGAGGAGTAGCCGACGAGGACGAACGGGCCGGCCTCCGGGGCGGTCTCCGGGGCGGCGAGCACCGTCCGGGTGCACAGGTCGAGCAGCGCGTCCGGGTCGGTGGCCAGCGGTTCCCCCGCCGTGTAGCCGGGGATCACCGCGGAGAGGACGTGCCGGGGGCGGCGGAGGCCCTGCACCACCCGGACGAACTCCTGGGCGCCGCCCGCACCGAACGACGGCAGGCAGACGAGCGTCGGCCCGACGGTGTCCGCCGACCGGCGGGTGAGCGGGACCAGGGGCGGGACGCCCGCCAGCTCGTCCGCACCGGCGAAGCGGGGCCGGAACCGGGCCAGCCCAGCGATCATCCGTACGGCGTTGGCCCCCTGGCCGAGGCTGTTCGCCCGCAGGTACAGGGCGGCCAGCGTCTCGGGAGCCGATAGGCCGGAGCCCGCCGCCGTCCCGGTGCTCCCGGCCGGCCCCGTACCATCCGCGGGCTCCGGCGAGGCGGCCAGCGCGAAGCGGGGCGCGGCCCGCTCCGGCCCGCCGTCCTGCCGCACCGGGCCCTCGGCGAGCCGCTCCCGCAGGTACGCGGCCGTCAGGGCGGGGGTCGGGTGGTCGAAGACCAGCGGACCACTCAGCCGCAGACCGGTGGCCCCAGCGAGCCGCTTGCGCAACTCCAGGGCGCTCAGCGAGGTGAACCCCTGCTCCAGGAAGGTGGCGTCCGGATCGACGGACGCCGCGTCCGGGTGGCCGAGCGCGGCGGCGGCGTGCTCAAGGACCAGCTCCAGCAGGACCGCCTCCCGCTCCCGCGCCGACCGCGCCCCGCCGAGCCGGGCGGACAGCCGGACGGCGGCGGACGACCGCCGCGCACCGGCGCCCTCGTCGCCCTCGAACCCGTCCCCGTCCTCGTCCCCCTGCTCCAGGACCCGGAGGGCGTCGGGAAGCGCGGACAGCAGCGGGCTCGGCCGGTGCAGCGTGTACAGCGGCACGAACCGTTCCCAGTCGACGTCGGCGACGACGAGCAGCGTCTCGTCGTCGTCCAGTGCCTGGGCGAGGCCCTCGATGCCGCGCTCGGGAGCCATCATCCGCAGCCCGTACGCGCTCAGCTGCTCACCCGCCTCCCCCGCGCCCATGCCGCCGCCGCCCCACAGGCCCCAGGCCACCGAGGTGGCCGCCAGTCCGGCCGCGCGCCGCCGCTCGGCCAGGGCGTCCAGCGCCGCGTTGGCGGCACCGTACCCGGCCAGCAGCCCGCTGCCCCAGGTGGCGGCGCCGGAGGAGAACAGCACGAAGGCGTCCAGCTCCAGTCCGCGTTCGGCCGACAGCTCGTGCAGGTGCAGGGCGCCGCCGACCTTCACCTCGGAGACCTCCTGCAGCCCGGCGTCGGTCAGCGCGGCGACCGGCGCCCCGTGGCCGGTACCCGCCGAGTGCACCACCGCCGACAGCGCGGGGCCGGTGGCGGCGACGCGGTCCAGCAGCGCGCCGACCGCGGACCGCTCGGCGACGTCACAGGCGACCACCTCGACGGCACTGCCGAGGGCCGCCAGTCCGGCCGCCAGCTCGGGCACCCCGGGCGCCGCCGGGCCCGAGCGGCCGGCCAGCACCACGCGCGGGGTGCCGCGCTCGGCCAGCAGCCGCGCCGTCCGGCCTCCGATCAGGCCCGTACCGCCGGTGATCAGCGCCGTCCCGGCGGTCCGCCACGGCTCGGCGGGTCCGGCGGGTCCATCCGGGCCCGCCGCCGGGCGCGGGGCGCGCACCAGGCGGCGCGCGAACGCTCCCGTGCCGCGCAACGCGACCTGGTCCTCGCCCTCCGGCCCCGCGGCGAGCAGCCCGGTCAGGCGGTCCCCGACCGAGGCGTCGAACCCGGCCAACGCGTCTCCCCCGGCCGGGAGGTCGACCAGGCCGCCCCACTGCTTGGCCTGCTCCAGACCCGCCGTCTGCCCCCACGCCCACACCTGGGCCTGCGCCAGACTGGGCACCTCGCCCGGCAGCGCCGCCACCGCGCCGCGGGTCAGCACCCACAGCGGCACCACCGACCCCGCGTCGAGCAGCGCCTGCAGCAGCGCGCTGGAGGCCGCCAGACCGGCGGGCACCCGGGGCCGGCCGGGCAGTGGCGTCTCGTCCAGCGCGAGCAGGGACACCACACCCGCGAACTCGCCGACACCGCGCAGGACGTCGCCGAGAGTCCCGCGATCGGCGGCGCCGGTCTCCAGCACCCGGACCTCGACGCCGCGGGCCCGCAGCGTGCCGGCCACCTCGGCGGCCGTCTCGGCCCCGGCCGGGCCGGCGACCACGAGCCACGTGCCGGACGGCACCGAGGCCGCCGGTGCCGCACCCGACGGCCCGTCGAGGGACTGCCACTCGACGCGGTACCGCCAGCCGGCCACCGTGTCCCGGGCCACCGGCTCCGGGAACACCGGCCAGTAGCGGCGGTACTGGAAGGCGTAGGTCGGCAGGTCGACGGTGCCGCTCCCAGTCCCGGCGGGCAGCAGGGCGGTCCAGTCCACGGGCAGGCCGCGGACGTACGCCTGGGCCAGCGAGAGCAGGAGGCGCCCGGCGCCGCCGTCGTCGCGGCGCAGGGTGTCGGCCACGACCGGGCCGTACGCCTCCAGGCTGTCCGCGATGGCCGGGGCCAGCACCGGGTGCGGGGACACCTCGACGAAGGCGCCGTGACCGGTTCCGGCGAGGGTGTGCACGGCCCGGTCGAACTCGACGGTCTCGCGCAGGCTGGCGTACCAGTAGTCCGGCACCAGTTCGGGTCCGGAAACCGTGGCGCCGGTGCTGGAGGAGACCATCGGAATCCGCGCCTCGCGGGGGGCGATGCCGTGAAGGGCGGCGAGGATCTCCTCGCGCAGCTCGTCCACGTGGGCGCTGTGCGAGGCGTAGTCCACCGGGATCATCCGGGCGCGCGGCGAATCCCCGCAGGCGTCCGCCAGTTCACGCAGCGCGTCGGCGTCACCGGAGACGACCGTCGCCGACGGGCCGTTCACCGCCGCGACGGAAAGGCGGGTTCCGTACGGAGCGATCCGCGCGCGGACGCCCGCCACCGGCTCGGCGATCGACAGCATCCCGCCACGACCGGCCAGCGCCTTCAGGGTCCGGCTGCGCAGAGCAACCACTTTCGCCGCGTCCTCCAGCGAGAGGATCCCGGCCACGGCCGCCGCCGCGATCTCGCCCTGGGAGTGGCCCACCACCGCGTCGGGAACGACACCGGCCGCCTCCCAGACCGCCGCGAGCGAGACCATCACGGCCCACAGCGCCGGCTGCACCACATCAGCGGCCTCGAAACCGTGAAGGCCCGCCAGCACATCGTCCAACTGCCAGTCCACGTACGGCGCCAGAGCCTCGGCGCACTCGGCCAGCCGCGCCGCGAACACCGGCGAAACCTCCGCCAGCTCGCGACCCATGCCGACCCACTGGCTGCCCTGCCCCGGGAAGACGAACACCGTCCGTCCCACCCCGGCCGACGGCACCTCGCCCGTCAGCACCCCGGCCCCGGGCCGGTCCGTGGCCACGGCCTCCAGTTTCGCCGCCAGCTCGGCACGGTCGGCGCCCAGCACCACCGCGCGCCGCTTGAACGCCGTCCGCGTGGTGGCGAGCGACCGGGCCACCTCCGGCAGCGGCAGCTCGGGGCGTGCCAGGAGATGGTCCCGCAGCCGCCGCGCCTGGTCCGCCAGGGCCTCCTCGGACCGTCCGGAGACGGTGACCGGGAGCACGACGGGCTCCGCGATCAGCACCGGCGTCGTGGCCTGCGCCGACACCGCGGCCGGCTCCGGCGTCCCGTCCGACTCCGGCGCGGCCGGCCCTCCGGCGGCCGCCTCCTCCAGGATCACGTGCGCGTTGGTGCCGCTGATCCCGAACGCCGAGACGCCCGCGCGACGCGGCTGTTCGCCCGCCGGCCACGCGACGCGCTCCTGGAGCAGGCTCACGTGCCCCGCCGACCAGTCGACGTGCGGGGTCGGCTCCGCCGCGTGCAGCGTCGCCGGCAGCTCCTCGTGCCGCAGCGCCAGCACCATCTTGATCACACCGGCGATGCCGGCCGCCTGCTGGGCGTGCCCGATGTTCGACTTCACCGACCCCAGCCAGAGCGGCCGTTCGGCCGGATGCCCCTGCCCGTACGTCGCCAGCACCGCCTGCGCCTCGATCGGGTCGCCCAGCGTGGTGCCGGTGCCGTGCGCCTCGACCACGTCCACGTCCCCCGTCGCCAGCCGGGCGTTGGCCAGCGCCGCGCGGATCACCCGCTGCTGAGCGGGGCCGTTGGGCGCGGACAGGCCGTTGGAGGCACCGTCCTGGTTGACGGCGCTCCCCCGGACCACGGCCAGCACCCGGTGCCCGTTGCGCCGGGCGTCCGACAGCCGCTCCAGCACCACCACACCCGCGCCCTCGGCGAGGCCCATGCCGTCCGCGCTCGCCCCGAAGGCCTTGCAACGGCCGTCCCGGGCAAGGGCGTTCTGCTGCGAGAAGCCCACGAACTCGCCCGGGCTGACGATCACGGTCACCCCGCCGGCCAGCGCCAGCGTGCACTCCCCCGCGCGCAGCGACTGCACGGCGAGGTGCAGCGCGACCAGCGAGGAGGAGCAGGCGGTGTCCACCGACACCGCCGGCCCGGTCAGGCCCAGCGTGTACGACACCCGGCCGGACAGCACGCTCATCGCCGTACCGGTGATCAGGTGCGCCTCCGAGCCCGAGAGGTCGCCGCCGGCGGTCGCGTACCCGGAGGGCGCGGCGCCCGCGAACACGCCGGTGGCCGACTCGCGCAGGCTCGCCGGGTCGATCCCGGCCCGCTCGACCGCCTCCCAGGCCGTCTCCAGCAGCAGCCGCTGCTGCGGGTCCATCGCCAGCGCCTCGCGCGGGCTGATCCCGAAGAACCCCGCGTCGAAGTCCGCGGCCCCGGAGACGAACCCGGCCTGGACGGTGCTGCTCGTGCCGTCCGCGCCCGGGGCGGCGTCGAAGAGCGCGTCGAGGTCCCAGCCGCGGTCGGTGGGGAACCCGCCGACCGCGTCCCCGCCCGCCGCCAGGAGGTCCCACAGGTCCTCGGGGGTACGCACGCCGCCCGGGTAGCGGCAGGCCATCCCGACGATCGCGATCGGCTCCCGCTCCCGCTCGGTCACCTCGCGCAGCCGGGCCCGCGTGCTGCGGAGCTTGGCGGTGGTCTGCTTGAGGAAATCGAGCAGTTTCTCTTCGTTCTGCATGGTGCTGTCGCTCACATTCGACCTCGTTCGGGAGGAGTTGGCGCCGACGGTCCCGGCATGGTCAGTCGAAGTCCGGATCGTCGAGCTCGTCCTCCAGGAGGGCGAACAGCTCGTCGGCGGTGGCCTCCTGCAGAGCGCGCTCGTCAGCCTCGCCCGTTCCGTCCGCCCCGGTCTCGCGGACGGCGCGGAAGCGGTGGGTCAGCGCCTCCAGGCGGGCGACGATCTCCGCGCGGGTCTCGTCGTCCGACGGGGTGAGCCCGGCGGCCAGCCGCTCGAACTCGTCCAGCACGGCCGTGTGGCCGACCAGTTCCCTCCCGGTCAGCTCGGTGATCAGGAAGTCCGCCACCGCCTCCGGGGTCGGGTGGTCGAAGACCAGCGTCGACGGCACCCGCACCCCGCACGCGCTGTTCAGGCGGTTGCGGAGCTCGACGGCGGTCAGCGAGTCGAAGCCCAGCTCGCGGAACGCCCGGCTCGCCATGATCTCGTCCGCCGAGTCGTGGCCGAGAACCGCGGCGGCGTGCGTCCGCACCAGTTCCACGACGGTCCGGCGCCGCTCGGCGGCCGACAGGCCGGCCAGGCGGGCGGCGAACTCGTTGCGCTGGTCGTCCTCCGGACGGCCGGAGGAGGTGTCCTCCTGGGCCTCGGGGATGGTGTCCAGCAGCGGGCGCGGGCGGGCGGCGGTGAAGACCGGCGCGAACTTCTCCCACTCGACGTCCGCGAGGGCGATGAACGTCTCGTCGTCGGCCAGCACCTCACCGAGCGCCGTCAGGGCCCGGTCGGTGTCGAGGAAGTTCATGCCCTGCCGCAGCAGCCGGTGCGGGGTCACCCGGCCGGGCGCCTGGTCCATCGCCGCGTCGACGGCGTTCCAGTCGCGGGTGTTCCACACGCCCCACGCGATCGAGGTCCCCGGCAGGCCACGGGCGCGACGGTCCTCGGCGAGGCCGTCCAGGAAGGAGTTCCCGGCCGCGTACGCGCCGTGGTCGTTGCTGCCCCAGGTGGCGGAGATCGAGGAGAACATCACGAACTCGTCGATGCCCAGGTGCGCCGTCGCCTCGTCCAGGTGGACGGCGCCGGCCGCCTTCGCACCGAGTGCCGCCGCCAGACCCTCCCGACTGGTGTCCTCAAGTCGGGCCAGGTACGGCGTGTTCGCCGAGTGCAGGACGGTGGACAGGCCGGGGCCGGAGTCCTCGATCCACGCGACCATGGCCGTGACCTGCGAACGCTCCGTCAGGTCGCACGACACGACCTCGACGGCGGTGCCCGAACCCGCGACCGTGGCGGCCAGCGCCGCCACGCCGGGCGCCGACGGCCCGGAGCGGGAGGTCAGAACGACCCTCGGCGCACCGTGCTCGGCCAGCCACGGGCCGACACAGACACCGATCGAGCCCGTACCGCCGGTCAGCAGGACCGTCCCCTGAGGGCTCCACGCTCCGGCCTTGGGCCGGTGTTCCTCGGCACGCACCAGGCGGCGCAGGAACACACCCGACGGCCGCACCGCGACCTGGTCCTCCCGACCGTATGCGAGGACGCCGGCCAGCCGGGCGGCCGCATCGGCGTCCACCACCGGCGGCAGGTCGACCAGACCGCCCCAGCGGTCCGCGTGCTCCAGGCCCACGGCGCGGCCGAGGCCCCAGACCTGGGTCTGCACCGGACTCGTCGTCACCTCGCCGTCCGTGACCTGCACCGCGCCACGGGTCAGCACCCACAGCGGAGCGGCGATCCCGGCCCGGCCCAGCTTCTGCACCAGATCGAGGGTGTCGGCGCTGCCGCGCGGGACCCACCCGAACTCGGCGTCCGGCGACTCGTCCAGGGCCAGGAGGGACACCACGCCCTGGACATCCGCACCGGCACCGGCGATGGCCGCATCGAGGCCCGCCAACGTCGTCCGCACGGCCTCGGCACCACAACTCGCCAGCGCCTCGGCGACCGTCGTCGCGTCGGGACCGTCGCCGACGACCAGCCAAGTGCCGGTCAATTCCGCCGGGCCGCTCGCGGTGGCCGGCTGCCAGGTGATCCGGTAGCGCCAGTCGTCCACCGACAGCTTCGCCCGCTCCACCGCCGGGGCCTCGGGCCAGTAGCGCCGCCGCTGGAACGCGTAGGTCGGCAGCGCGACCGCCGTGCCGCCGCCGAGCACCGACGCCCAATCGACGGGAGCGCCCTGGACGTAGGCCTCGGCAAGCGAGGTCAGCAGACGCTGCGCGCCACCCTCGTCGCGTCGCAGCGTGCCCACGACGACCGGGGAGCGCTCCTCCAGGCTGTCACCGATCGCCGGGGTCAGCACCGGATGCGGCGAAACCTCCAGGAACACTCCGTGGCCCCCGTCGCCGAGGATCCGCACGGCGCGGTCGAACTCCACGGTCTCGCGCAGCGACGCGTACCAGTACGCCGGGTCCAGCTCGGGGCCGGACAGCCACGCGCCGGTCAGCGCCGAGACCATGGGGATCCGGGCCTCGGTCGGCGTGATGCCCTGGAGGACGGCGAGGATCTCCTCGCGCAGCTCGTCCACGTGGGCGCTGTGCGACGCGTAGTCCACCGGAATCATCCGAGCACGCGGCGAATCCCCACACGACTCGGCGAGCTCGCGCAGCGCGTCGGCGTCACCGGACACGACCGTCGCCGACGGGCCGTTCACGGCCGCGATGGACAGGCGGGTTCCGTACGGGGCGATCCGGGCGCGGACACCGTCCACCGGCTCCGCGATCGACAGCATCCCACCGCGACCGGCAAGGGCCTTCAGGGTCTTGCTCCGCAGAGCCACCACCTTCGCGGCATCGTCCAGGGAAAGAATCCCGGCCACCGCCGCGGCGGCGATCTCACCCTGCGAGTGACCCAGCACCGCCTCCGGTGCGACACCGGCCGCCTCCCACACCGCGGCCAGCGACACCATCACCGCCCACAGCGCCGGCTGCACCACATCAGCGGCCTCGAAACCATGCCGGCCCGCCAGGACATCGTCCAACTGCCAATCCACATAAGGCGCCAGAGCCGCAGCACACTCCGCCAGCCGGGCGGCGAACACCGGCGAGGCCTCCGCCAACTCACGGCCCATGCCGACCCACTGACTCCCCTGACCGGGGAAGACGAACACCGTCCGCCCCACACCACCAGGAGCCACCGCCCCGGTCACCACACCCGCCGCCGGCTGACCCGTCGCCACCGCCGCCAGACGCTCCGCGAGCTCGCTCCGCTCGCCACCGAGCACGACGGCCCGGTGCTCCAGCGCCGCACGCGTCGTCGCGAGCGACCACGCCACATCGCCGACCGGCAACTCCGGCCGCGCCAGCACGTGTTCACGCAGTCGTCCCGCCTGACCCGCCAGTGCCGCAGCGCTCTGACCGGAGACCGGCCAGGCCGACGTCCCACCGGCGAGCACCGGAAGCGCCTCGGCTTCCAGCTCCTCGGCTTCGGCGTCGGGTGCCTCCTCCAGGATGAGGTGGACGTTGGTGCCGCTCACGCCGAAGGCCGACACACCGGCCCGGCGCGGCCGCTCGCCGGCCGGCCACTCCACCGCGTCCTGCAGCAGACGGACGTTGCCCGTGTCCCAGTCCACGTGGGTCGACGGCTGCTCCGCGTGCAGGGTCTTCGGCAGCATGCCGTTTCGCAGCGCCATCACCATCTTGATCACGCCGGTGACACCGGCGGCGCACTGGGTGTGGCCGATGTTGGACTTCACCGACCCCAGCCACAACGGCCGGTCCTCGAAGCGCTCCTGGCCGTACGTCGCCAGCAGCGCGCCCGCCTCGATCGGGTCACCGAGCGTCGTACCCGTGCCGTGCGCCTCCACCGCGTCGACATCGGAGGGCGACAGCTGCGCGTTGGCCAGCGCCGCGCGGATCACCCGCCGCTGCGAGGGACCGTTGGGCGCCGCCAGACCGTTCGACGCACCGTCCTGGTTGGCCGCGCTGCCGCGGATCACCGCCAGCACCTGGTGCCCGTTGCGCCGGGCGTCCGAGAGACGCTCCAGCAGCACCATGCCGGCGCCCTCGCCCCAGCCGATGCCGTCGGCCTCGTCCGAGAACGCCTTCGACCGGCCGCTGGAGGCCATGCCGCCCTGGCTGCCGAACTCCATGAACGCGCCGGGCGAGACCATCACCGCGACACCGCCGGCCAGCGCCATCGAGCACTCGCCCGACCGCAGGGCGAGCATCGCCTGGTGCATCGCCACCAGGGAGGACGAGCAGGCCGTGTCCACCGTGATGGCGGGACCGGTCAGGCCCAGGCAGTACGAGATCCGGCCCGAGGCGACTGCGGACACCGTGCCGATCAGCCGGTAGCCGTCCAGGCTCCGGTCGTCGGCCGGCAGGCTCGCGTCGTAACCGGCGTGGCTCGCACCGACGAAGACGCCGGTCGCCGAGCCGTGCAGCGACTTCGGGTCGATCCCCGCGCGCTCGATCGCCTCCCAGGACGTCTCCAGCAGCAGCCGCTGCTGCGGGTCCATCGCCAGCGCCTCACGCGGGCTGATCCCGAAGAACCCCGCGTCGAAGTCGGCCACGTCGTAGATGAATCCGCCCTGTCGGCGGTACGCCTGCCGCTGGCCGAAGCCCTCCTCGACCGCTTCCCAGCCTCGGTCGGTCGGGAATTCGCTGATCGTGTCGGTCCCCGCGACGAGCAGGTCCCAGAACTGGTCGGGCCCCGTCACACCGCCCGGGTACCGGCACCCCATGCCGACGATCGCGATCGGCTCGCCGATCGCCGCGGCCACGACCTGGACCGCACCGTCGGCCTGGGCCGTCTGCCCAGCGGTGCCGACGAGTTCGCCCCGCAGGTAGTCCGCGAGGGCGGTGGCGTTCGGGTGGTCGAAGACCATCGTGGAGGCCAGCTTGACACCGAGCACCTTGGACAGGCGGTTCCGCAGCTCGACCGCTCCGACCGAGTCGAAGCCCAGCTCCTTGAACGCGCGTTGCGGCAGCACGTCGTCCGCCGAGTCGTGGCCGAGAACAGCGGCCGCGTGACCCCGCACCAGGTCGGTCAGGACCTGACGCTGCTCAGCGACCGGCATGCCGGCCAACCGGCCCGCCCACTCGCCGACTTCCTCGGTCGCGGACTCGACGGCGGCCTCGGCGGCCAGGACGGCACGCACCTCGGGAAGGTCCGCCAGCAGACGGCTCGCCCGGTGCAGGGTGTACGTCGGCACGAACTGCGACCAGTCGAAACCGGCCACCACCATCGCACCCTCACCCGCGTCCAGGACCTGACCCAACGCCAGCATGCCCCGACGCCCGTCGATACCCTCCATCCCGAACTCACGCAACCGCTCACCACCCGAGCTCGCGGCCATACCGACACCGGACCACAGACCCCACGCGACCGACGAGGCCACCAGACCCCGCGAACGACGGTCCGCCACCAACGCGTCCAGATGCGCGTTCGCCGCCGCGTAACCACCCAGGCCACCACTGCCCCACACACCCGCACCCGACGAGAACAACACGAACGCGTCCAGATCCCGACCCGCCGTCAACTCGTCCAACACCATGGCGCCACCGACCTTCGCCGACAGCAACCGCGACAGCTCGGCCACCGACAGCTGCTCCACCGGTGTCCTGCCGCCCGTTCCGGCCGAGTGGACCACCGACGACAGCACCGGGCCCGTCGCGTCGATCGAGTCGAGCAGGCCCGCCACGGAGGCCCGGTCGGCGACGTCGCACGCCACCACCTGCACCGCCGAACCACGAGCCGCGATCGACGCCGCCAGCTCCGCCACACCGGCGGCACCCGGACCCGAACGGGACGTCAGCACCACCCGCGACGCACCACGATCCGCCACCCACTGGGCGGTGATCGCACCCACACCACTCGTACCGCCCGTCACCAGCACCGAACCACGCGGCGACCACACCTCACGCACGACCGGACGGCCGGCACGCACCAACCGCCGCGCCACCACCCCGCCCGCACGCACCGCCACCTGATCCTCATCGCCGACCAGCACAGACACCAACCGCGCACCGACGCGGGCGTCCACCACAGCAGGAAGATCGACCAACCCGCCCCAGCGACCCGCCAACTCCAACGCCGCCACAGCACCCAGACCCCACACCTGCGCCTGCACCGGCCGCACCACATCACCCGCGACCGCACCCACCGCACCCCGCGTGACCACCCACAGCGGAGCGGACACACCGAGCCGGCCAAGCTCCCGAACCAGCGCGACCGTCGCCGCCAGACCACCCGGAACCAGCGGGAACGCCCCCACCGGCGACTCCTCCAACGCCAGCAGCGACACCACACCCCGCAGATCGGAGCACGCGGCCACCGCAGCAGCGACGCCATCCGAAGCCGAGCGGACCACGGTCGCCCCGTGGGACTCCAGCGCCTCCGCAACCGCAGCGACATCCGGGGACTCCCCCACCAGCAGCCACGTTCCGGCCAGCACCCCGCCGGACTCGCTCACCGGCACCCACGACACCCGGTACCGCCAATCCGCGACCGCCGACCCAGCCCGCTCACGGCGCCGCCAGTCGGTCAGCGCGCCCAGCGCGGCATCCGCCGGGTCCACCCCGAGCAGATCGGCGAGCGCCGTGACATCACCACTCTCCACGGCGGTCCAGAAACCCGCCTCCGCACCGGTGGCCTCGCCCGCTTCGGAACGGCGGCCGTCCAAGGCGGGCCAGTAGTGGCGGTGCTGGAACGCGTAGGTCGGCAGTGCGACGGTCGTCCCGCGGCCGAGCACCGACGCCCAGTCGACGGGGGCGCCCTGGACGTAGGCCTCGGCGAGCGAGGTCAGCAGACGCTGCGCGCCACCCTCGTCGCGTCGCAGCGTGCCCACGACGACCGGAGAGCGCTCCTCCAGGCTGTCACCGATCGCCGGGGTCAGCACCGGATGCGGCGAAACCTCCAGGAAAACACCGTGCCCCGCGTCGGCGAGGATGCGCACGGCGCGGTCGAACTCCACCGTCTCCCGAAGCGACGCGTACCAGTAGGCAGGATCCAGTTCGGGGCCCGCGAGCCACTCACCGGTCAGCGCGGAGACCATGGGGATGCGGGCCTCGGTCGGCGCGATGCCCTGGAGAACCGAGAGGATCTCCTCGCGCAGCTCGTCCACGTGGGCGCTGTGCGACGCGTAGTCCACCGGAATCATCCGAGCACGCGGCGAATCCCCACACGACTCGGCGAGCTCGCGCAGCGCGTCGGCGTCACCGGACACGACCGTCGCCGACGGACCGTTCACAGCCGCCACCGACAGCCGGGAACCGTACGGGGCGATCCGGGCGCGGACACCGTCCACCGGCTCCGCGATCGACAGCATCCCACCGCGACCGGCAAGGGCCTTCAGGGTCTTGCTCCGCAGAGCCACGACCTTCGCGGCGTCGTCGAGGGAGAGAATCCCGGCCACCGCCGCGGCGGCGATCTCACCCTGCGAGTGACCCACCACCGCGTCCGGAGCGACACCGGCCGCCTCCCACACCGCCGCGAGCGACACCATCACCGCCCACAGCGCCGGCTGCACCACATCAGCGGCCTCGAAACCATGCCGGCCCGCCAACACATCGTCCAACTGCCAATCCACATAAGGCGCCAGAGCCGCAGCACACTCCGCCAACCTCGCCGCGAACACCGGCGACGACTCCGCCAACTCACGGCCCATCCCGACCCACTGACTCCCCTGACCGGGGAAGACGAACACCGTCCGCCCCACCCCACCAGGAGCCACCGACCCCGTCACCACACCCGCCGCCGGCTGCCCCGTCGCCACCGCCGCCAGACCCGCCGCGAGCTCACTGCGCTCGCCGCCCAGCACGACCGCACGCTGCTCGAACACCGAACGCGTCGCCGCGAGCGACCACGCGACGTCGCCCACCGACAACTCCGGCCGCGCCACCACGTACTCGCGCAGCCGGCCCGCCTGACCCGCCAGCGCCGCAGCGCTACGACCAGAGACCGGCCAGGCCACACCCGCCGCCCCGGTGAGTACCGGGTTCTCCCGGCCCGCCAGCTCAACCGCCGCCTCGGCGGCCGCCGGGGCCTCCTCCACGATCAGGTGGACGTTCGTACCGCTGATCCCGAACGCCGACACGCCCGCCCGGCGCACCCGCTCGCCCGCCGGCCACTCCACCGCCTCCTGCAGCAGACGGACGTTGCCCGCCTCCCAATCGACGTGCGAGGACGGCTCGTCCGCGTGCAGGGTCTTCGGCAGCACGCCGTGCCGCAGCGCCATCACCATCTTGATCACACCCGCCACACCCGCGGCCTGCTGCGCGTGCCCGATGTTCGACTTCACCGACCCCAGCCACAACGGCCGGTTCTCGAACCGCTCCTGGCCGTACGTCGCCAGCAGCGCGCCCGCCTCGATCGGGTCACCGAGCGTCGTACCCGTGCCGTGCGCCTCGACCACGTCCACATCCGCCGCCGACAGCTGCGCACTCGCCAACGCCGCACGGATCACCCGCCGCTGAGCGGGGCCATTGGGCGCGGACAGGCCGTTGGAGGCGCCGTCCTGGTTGACGGCGCTCCCCCGGAGCACGCCGAGCACCTGGTGCCCGTTGCGGCGGGCGTCCGAGAGGCGCTCCAGCACCAGCATGCCCGCGCCCTCACCGATGCCCATGCCGTCGGCGCCCTCGCCGAAGGCCTTGCAGCGGCCGTCGGAGGCGAGCGCCCGCAGGCGCGAGAAGCCGACGAACTCGCCCGGGTCGGCCATCACCGTCACACCACCCGCCAGCGCCATCGAGCACTCGCCCGACCGCAGCGCCTGGCCCGCCTGGTGCAGCGCCACCAGCGAGGACGAGCACGCCGTGTCGACGGTCACCGCGGGCCCGTTCAGGCCCAGCGTGTACGAGATCCGGCCGGACAGCACGCTCAGCGCGTTCCCCGTGATCAGGTGCGCCTCGGCGCCCGGGACGGTGGCACCCGTCGCGATGTAGCCCGACGACGCCGCACCGATGAACACGCCGGTCGCCGAGCCGTGCAGCGACTTCGGGTCGATGCCGGCCCGCTCGACGGCCTCCCAGGAGGTCTCCAGCAGCAGCCGCTGCTGCGGGTCCATGGCCATCGCCTCGCGCGGGCTGATCCCGAAGAACCCGGCGTCGAACTCCGCGGCCCCGCTGAGGAATCCGCCCTCCACGACGTAGGTCGAGCCCTCGGCGTCGGGGTCGGGGTCGAACAGCGCCTCGATGTCCCAGCCGCGGTCGGCCGGGAACGCGCCGATCGCGTCGCCGCCCGCCGCCAGGAGGTCCCACAGCTCCTCCGGAGTCCGGACGCCGCCCGGGTAGCGGCAGGCCATGCCGACGATCGCGATCGGATCGGTCGACACCGCCGCCGCCGTCACGGCCTGGCTCTCGTCCGAGTCCGCGCCGAACAGCGCGGCCAGGATCTCATCCGCCAGCGCCGACGCGCTCGGGTGGTCGAAGATCACCGTGGACGGCAGCCGCAGGCCGCACGCGGTGTTCAGGCGGTTGCGCAGCTCGACGGCGGTCAGCGAGTCGAAGCCCAACTCGCGGAAGGCCCGTGTCGCGACGATCTCGTCCGCCGACTCGTGGCCCAGCACCGCGGCCGCGTGCGTCCGCACCAGTTCGGTGACCGTCCGGCGCCGCTCGGCCGCCGACAGGCCGGCCAGCTGGATCTCGAAGTCACCACGCCCGTCCTCGTCACGACGGACCGTCGTGTCCTCCTGGGCCTCGGGGATGGTGTCCAGCAGCGGGCGCGGGCGGGCGGCCGTGAACACCGGCGCGAACTTCTCCCACTCGACGTCCGCGAGGGCGATGAAGGTCTCGTCGTCGGCCAGGATCTCGCCGAGCGCGGTCAGCGCCCGCTGGGTGTCGAGGAAGTTCATGCCCTGCCGCAGCAGGCGGTGCGGGGTCACGCGACCGGGCGCCTGGTCCATCGCCGCGTCGACGGCGTCCCAGTCGCGGGTGTTCCACACGCCCCACGCGATCGAGGTCCCAGGCAGGCCACGGGCGCGACGGTCCTCCGCGAGCCCGTCCAGGAAGGAGTTCCCGGCGGCATACGCGGCGTGGTCGTTGCTGCCCCAGGTGGCGGAGATCGACGAGAAGAGGACGAACTCGTCGATGCCGAGGCCGGCTGTCGCCTCGTCCAGGTGGACAGCGCCGGCCGCCTTCGCACCGACCGCGACGGCCAGCTCCTCCCGGCTGGTGTCCTCCACCCGGGCCAGGATCGGCGCGTTGGCGGAGTGCAGGACGGTGGACAGGCCGGGGCCGGAGTCCTCGATCCACGACACCATCGCCGTGACCTGCGCACGCTCCGTCAGGTCGCAGCTGACGACCTCGACGGCCGAACCGCCGTTCGCCACGGCGGCGGCCAGCGCCGCCACGCCGTGCGCCGACGGCCCGGAGCGGGAGGTCAGAACGACCCTCGGCGCACCGTGCTCGGCCAGCCACGGGCCGATGCAGACGCCGATCGAGCCGGTGCCGCCGGTCAGCAGGACGGTGCCGCGCGGCGACCAGCCCTCCGGCTCCACACGCCGGGCCTCGGCCCGCACCAGGCGGCGCAGGAACACACCCGACGGCCGCACCGCGACCTGGTCCTCACCGCCATCGGCGAACACACCGACCAGACGAGCCGCGGCATCGGCGTCCACCACCGGCGGCAGGTCGACCAGACCGCCCCAGCGGTCCGCATGCTCCAGACCGACCGTACGACCCAGGCCCCAGACCTGCGTCTGCACCGGGCTCGTCGTCACCTCGCCGTCCGTGACCTGCACCGCGCCGCGGGTCAGCACCCAGAGCGGAGCGGTGACACCGGCCCGGCCCAACCTCTGGACCAGGTCGAGGGTGTCGGCGCTGCCCCGGGACAGCCACGCGAACTCGGCGTCCGGCGACTCGTCGAGCGCCAGGAGCGACACCACACCGCGCACGTCCCCGCCTGCGATGGCCGCATCGAGGCCCGCCAACGTCGTCCGCACCGCCTCGGCGCCACGCGCCGCCAGCGCGTCGGCAATCGTGGCCGCGTCGGGGGCGTCGCCGACGACCAGCCAGGTGCCGGACAGGTCCGCCGGGCCGCTCCCGGTGGCCGGCTGCCAGGTGATGCGGTAGCGCCAGTCGTCCACCGACAGCTTCGCCCGCTCCACCGCCGGGGCCTCGGGCCAGTAGCGGCGCCGCTGGAACGCGTAGGTCGGCAGCGCGACCGCCGTGCCGCCGCCGAGCACCGACGCCCAGTCGACGGGAGCGCCCTGGACGTAGGCCTCGGCAAGCGAGGTCAGCAGACGCTGCGCGCCACCCTCGTCGCGTCGCAGGGTGCCCACGGCGACCGGGGAGCGGTCCTCCAGGCTGTCACCGATCGCCGGGGTCAGCACCGGATGCGGCGAGACCTCCAGGAACACTCCGTGGCCCCCGTCGCCGAGGATCCGCACGGCGCGGTCGAACTCCACGGTCTCGCGCAGCGACGCGTACCAGTAGGGAGGGTCCAGTTCGGGGCCCGCGAGCCATGCACCGGTCAGCGCGGAGATCATCGGGACCTGCGCCTCACGAGGCCGGATCCCGTCGAGGACGGTCAGGATCTCCTCGCGCAGCTCGTCCACGTGGGCGCTGTGCGAGGCGTAGTCCACTGGGATCATCCGGGCGCGTGGGGACTCCCCGCAGGAGTCCGCGAGTTCGCGCAGCGCATCCGCGTCACCGGAGACGACCGTCGCCGACGGACCGTTCACGGCCGCGATGGACAGGCGGGAACCGTACGAAGCGATCCGGGCGCGGACACCGTCCACCGGCTCGGCGATCGACAGCATCCCACCGCGACCGGCCAGCGCCTTCAGGGTCTTGCTCCGCAGAGCCACCACCTTCGCGGCATCGTCCAGGGAGAGAATCCCCGCGACGGCGGCAGCGGCGATCTCGCCCTGCGAGTGACCCACCACAGCGTCGGGAGCGACACCTACCGCCTCCCACACCGCCGCGAGCGACACCATCACCGCCCACAGCGCCGGCTGCACGACGTCAGCGGCCTCGAAACCATGCCGGCCCGCCAGCACATCGTCCAACTGCCAATCCACGTACGGCGCGAGAGCCTCGGCGCACTCGGCCAGCCGCGCGGCGAAGACCGGCGAGGCCTCCGCCAGCTCGCGCCCCATGCCGACCCACTGGCTGCCCTGCCCCGGAAAGACGAACACCGTCCGCCCCACACCAGCGGCCGCCACCGACCCCGTGACCACACCCGCCGCCGGCTGCCCGGTGGCGACGGCCGTCAGCCCTGCCGCCAGTTCATCCCGGTTCGCGCCGAGCACGACGGCCCGGTGCTCCAGCGCCGCACGCGTCGTCGCCAACGACCAGGCCACATCGCCGACCGGCAACTCCGGCCGCGCCACCACGTGTTCACGCAGCCGGGCCGCCTGACCCGCCAGCGCCACCGCACTGCGACCGGAGACCGGCCAGGCCACACTCGCCGCCCCGGTGAGCACCGGGCTCTCCTGGCCCGCCGGCTCAACCGCCGCCTCGGCGGCCGCCGGGGCCTCCTCGACGATCAGGTGGACGTTCGTACCGCTCACACCGAACGCCGACACACCCGCGCGACGCGGCCGCTCACCCGCCGGCCACGCCACCGGTTCGCTCAGCAGCCGCACGTTCCCGGACGTCCAATCCACGTGCGAGGACGGCTCCTCGGCGAACAGCGTCTTCGGCAGCACCTCGTGCTGCAGCGCCATCACCATCTTGATCACACCCGCCACGCCGGCCGCGCACTGCGAGTGCCCGATGTTGGACTTCACCGACCCCAGCCACAACGGCCGGTCCTCGAAGCGCTCCTGGCCGTACGTCGCCAGCAGCGCGCCCGCCTCGATCGGGTCACCGAGCGTCGTACCCGTGCCGTGTGCCTCCACCGCGTCGACATCGGAGGGCGACAGCTGCGCATTGGCCAGCGCCGCGCGGATCACCCGCCGCTGCGAGGGACCGTTGGGCGCCGCCAGACCGTTCGACGCACCGTCCTGGTTGGCCGCGCTGCCGCGGATCACCGCCAGCACCTGGTGCCCGTTGCGGCGCGCGTCCGAGAGACGCTCCAGCAGCACCATGCCCGCGCCCTCGCCCCAGCCGATGCCGTCGGCCTCCTCCGAGAACGCCTTCGACCGACCGCTCGACGCCATACCGCCCTGACGCCCGAACTCCATGAACGCACCCGGCGACACCATCACCGCGACACCGCCGGCCAGCGCCATCGAGCACTCGCCCGACCGCAGCGCCAGAATCGCCTGGTGCATCGCCACCAGCGACGACGAGCACGCCGTGTCCACCGTCACCGCCGGACCGTTCAGACCCAGGCAGTACGAGATCCGGCCCGACGCCACGGACGACACCGTGCCGATCAGCCGGTAGCCGTCCAGGCTGGTGTCCTCGACGGGCAGGCTGGCCTCGTAACCGGCGTGGCTCGCACCGACGAAGACGCCGGTCGCCGAGCCGTGCAGCGACCGCGGGTCGATCCCGCCGTGCTCGATCGCCTCCCAGGCCGTCTCCAGCAGCAGCCGCTGCTGCGGGTCCATCGCCAGCGCCTCACGCGGACTGATCCCGAAGAACCCCGCGTCGAAGTCGGCCACGTCGTAGACGAATCCGCCCTGCCGGCGGTATCCGCCCTGGTTGTCGAACGCCTCCCAGCCGCGGTCGGACGGGAACCCGCCCACCGCGTCAACGCCGTCGGCCACCAGGTCCCAGAACTCCTCGGGACCGACCGCCCCGCCCGGGTACCGGCACCCCATGCCCACGATCGCGATCGGCTCGCGGGCGCCGGACTCCAGCTCCTTGACCCGCTCACGGGTTTCGAAGTGCTCGGCGGCCAGCTTCCTCAAAGCGTCGAGCAGCTGCTTCTCATCGGCCATCGTGGGTCCTCCTCGACGTCGTCTTGATCTGAGCACCGGAGATCATCACGACGCCCCCAGTTCCTTGTTGATGAAGTCCAGAACCTCGTCGGCCGAGGCTTCGTTGAGCTGTCCGGCCACGGTCTGCCGGGTGACGGCGGCGCCGCCGTCCTCCGCGCCGGTCCCGGGGGCGCCGCGCCGCATCCACCGGGACAGCAGGGTCTGCATGCGCTCGGTGATGTCCTGGCGCGCGTCGGCTCCCCCGTCGACGGAGTCCAGTTCGGCAGCCAGCCGCTCCAGGGTCTCCAGCACCGGATCGCCGTCGTCCGCTCCGCCGGTGCCGACCAGCTCACCTCGTACGTAGTCCGCGAGGGCGGTGGCGTTCGGGTGGTCGAAGACCATCGTGGAGGCCAGCTTGACACCGAGCACCTTGGAGAGGCGGTTCCGCAGCTCGACCGCTCCGACCGAGTCGAAGCCCAGCTCCTTGAACGCGCGTTGCGGCAGCACGTCGTCCGCCGACTCGTGGCCGAGGACCGCGGCCGCGTGACCCCGCACCAGGTCGGTCAGGACCTGACGCTGCTCAGCGACCGGCATGCCGGCCAACCGGCCCGCCCACTCGCCGACTTCCTCGGTCGCGGTGGTGACGGCCTCGGCGGCCAGGACGGCACGCACCTCGGGAAGGTCCGCCAGCAGACGGCTCGCCCGGTGCAGGGTGTACGTCGGCACGAACTGCGACCAGTCGAAACCGGCCACCACCATCGCACCCTCACCCGCGTCCAGGACCTGACCCAACGCCAGCATGCCCCGACGCCCGTCGATACCCTCCATCCCGAATTCACGCAACCGCTCACCACCCGAGCTCGCGGCCATACCGACACCGGACCACAGACCCCACGCGACCGACGAGGCCACCAGACCCCGGGAACGACGGTCCTCCACCAACGCGTCCAGATGCGCGTTCGCCGCCGCGTAACCACCCAGGCCACCACTGCCCCACACACCCGCACCCGACGAGAACAACACGAACGCGTCCAGATCCCGACCCGCCGTCAACTCGTCCAACACCATCGCGCCACCGACCTTCGCCGACAGCAACCGCGACAGCTCGGCCACCGACAGCTGCTCCACCGGTGTCCTGCCGCCCGTTCCGGCCGAGTGGACCACCGACGACAACGCCGGGCCCGTCGCGTCGATCGAGTCGAGCAGGCCTGCCACGGAGGCCCGGTCGGCGACGTCGCACGCCACCACCTGCACCGCCGCACCACGAGCCGCGATCGACGCCGCCAGCTCCGCCACACCGGCGGCACCCGGACCCGAACGGGACGTCAGCACCACCCGCGACGCACCACGATCCGCCACCCACTGGGCGGTGATCGCACCCACACCACTCGTACCGCCCGTCACCAGCACCGAACCACGCGGCGACCACACCTCACGCACGACCGGACGGCCGGCACGCACCAACCGCCGCGCCACCACCCCGCCCGCACGCACCGCCACCTGATCCTCATCGCCGACCAGGACGGACGCAAGCCGCGCACCCGTACGCGCATCCACGGCAGCCGGCAAGTCAATCAACCCGCCCCAGCGGCCCGCCAACTCCAACGCCGCCACGGCACCCAGACCCCACACCTGCGCCTGCACCGGCCGCACCACATCACCCGCGACCGCACCCACCGCACCCCGCGTGACCACCCACAGCGGAGCGGACACACCGAGCCGGCCAAGCTCCCGAACCAGCGCGACCGTCGCCGCCAGACCACCCGGAACCAGCGGGAACGCCCCCACCGGCGACTCCTCCAACGCCAGCAGCGACACCACACCCCGCAGATCGGAGCACGCGGCCACAGTCTGACCGATCCGGTCAGGACGATCCGCAGTGACGACATCGGCACCGTGATCCGCCAACGCCTTCGCCACGACGCCCGCATCGGCGCCGTCCCCGACCAGCAGCCACGTTCCGGCCAGCACCCCGCCGGACTCGCTCACCGGCACCCACGACACCCGGTACCGCCAATCCGCGACCGCCGACCCGGCCCGCTCACGGCGCCGCCAGTCGGCCAGCGCCGGCAGCACCTCGCCCAACCGGTCACCATCGATGTTCAACGCCGCCGCCAGGCCGTCGGCGTCCCCGCCCTCGACCGCCGCCCAGAACTCGGCATCGACGACGGAACCCTCGGCAACCTCGGCCACCGCCTCCGGCCAGTAGTGACGGTGCTCGAACGCATACGTCGGCAAGTCCACCGTCGAACCACCGCCCACGAGCCCAGCCCAGTCGACGGGAAGTCCCCGCACGTAGGCCTCGGCGAACGACGTCAGCAGACGCTGCGCGCCACCCTCGTCACGTCGCAGCGTGCCCACCACGACCGGAGAGCGCTCCTCCAGGCTGTCTGCGATCGCCGGGGTCAGCACCGGATGCGGCGACACCTCCAGGAACACCCCGTGCCCCGCATCGGCGAGAATGCGCACGGCGCGGTCGAACTCCACCGTCTCCCGAAGCGACGCGTACCAGTACGCCGGGTCCAGCTCGGGGCCGGACAGCCACGCGCCGGTCAGCGCCGAGACCATGGGGATCCGGGCCTCGGTCGGCGCGATGCCCTGGAGAACCGAGAGGATCTCCTCGCGCAGCTCGTCCACGTGGGCACTGTGCGACGCGTAGTCCACCGGAATCATCCGAGCACGCGGCGAATCCCCACAGGAGTCCGCCAGTTCACGCAGCGCGTCCGCGTCACCGGACACGACCGTCGCCGACGGACCGTTCACCGCCGCAACCGACAGGCGGGAACCGTACGAAGCGATCCGGGCGCGGACACCGTCCACCGGCTCCGCGATCGACAGCATCCCACCGCGACCGGCCAGCACCTTCAGGGTCTTGCTCCGCAGAGCCACCACCTTCGCGGCATCGTCGAGGGAGAGAATCCCGGCCACCGCCGCGGCGGCGATCTCACCCTGCGAGTGACCCACCACCGCCTCCGGAGCGACACCGGCCGCCTCCCACACCGCGGCCAGCGACACCATCACCGCCCACAGCGCCGGCTGCACCACATCAGCGGCCTCAAAGCCGTGAAGGCCAGCCAGCACGTCATCCAACTGCCAGTCCACATACGGCGCCAGGGCCTCAGCACACTCCGCCAGCCGGGCGGCGAACACCGGCGACGACTCCGCCAGCTCGCGCCCCATCCCGACCCACTGACTCCCCTGACCGGGGAAGACGAACACCGTCCGCCCCACACCAGCGGCCGCCACCGACCCGGTCACCACACCCGCCGCCGGCTGCCCCGTGGCCACCGCCGCCAGACGCTCCGCGAACTCGCTCCGCTCGCCGCCCAGCACGACGGCCCGGTGCTCCAGCGCCGCACGCGTCGTCGCCAGCGACCAGGCCACATCGCCGACCGACAACTCCGGCCGCGCCAGCACATGTTCACGCAGCCGACCGGCCTGACCCGCCAGCGCCCCCGCGCTACGACCGGACACCACCCACGCCTGGGCCCCGCTCTCCACAGCCGGGGCGGGAGCCGGGTCACTCGCGTCGATCGCGGCCGGGGCCTCTTCGATGATCACGTGCGCGTTGGTGCCGCTGATCCCGAACGCCGACACGCCCGCCCGGCGCGGCCGCTCACCCGCCGGCCACTCCACCGCCTCCTGCAGCAGACGGACGTTGCCCGCCTCCCAATCGACGTGCGAGGACGGCTCGTCCGCGTGCAGCGTCTTCGGCAGCACGCCGGCCCGCAGCGCCATCACCATCTTGATCACACCCGCCACACCCGCGGCCTGCTGCGCGTGCCCGATGTTCGACTTCACCGACCCCAGCCACAACGGCCGGTCCTCGAACCGCTCCTGGCCGTACGTCGCCAACAGCGCACCCGCCTCGATCGGGTCACCCAACTCCGTACCCGTCCCGTGCGCCTCGACCGCGTCCACGTCCGCCGCCGAGATCCGGGCGTTGGCCAACGCCGCACGGATCACCCGCCGTTGAGCCGGACCGTTCGGCGCCGTGAGACCGTTCGACGCACCGTCCTGGTTGATCGCGCAGCCGCGCACCAGGCCCAGGATCCGACGGCCCTTGCGCTGCGCCTCGGAGAGGCGCTCCAGCACGAGCATGCCCGCGCCCTCGCCGATGCCCATACCGTCGGCGCCCTCGCCGAAGGCCTTGCAGCGGCCGTCGGAGGCGAGCGCCCGCAGGCGCGAGAAGCCGACGAACTCGCCCGGGTCGGCCATCACCGTCACACCGCCGGCGAGAGCGACGTCGCACTCGCCCGATCGCAGCGCCTGCACCGCCTGGTGCAGCGCGACCAGGGACGACGAGCACGCCGTGTCCACCGTCACCGCCGGGCCCACCAGGCCCAGGGAGTACGAGATCCGGCCGGACAGCACGCTCAGCGCGTTCCCGGTGATCAGGTGCGCCTGGGCTCCCGCCTCGCCGCTCGCGGCGCCGATGTAGCCGGAGGAAGCCGCGCCGACGAAGACGCCGGTCGCCGAGCCGTGCAGCGACTTCGGGTCGATGCCGGCCCGCTCGACGGCCTCCCAGGAGGTCTCCAGCAGCAGCCGCTGCTGCGGGTCCATCGCCAGCGCCTCACGCGGGCTGATCCCGAAGAACCCCGCATCGAACTCCGCAGCCCCGCTGAGGAATCCGCCCTCGACGACGTACGTCGAGCCCTCGGCGTCCGGGTCGGGGTCGAAGAGCGCGTCGACGTCCCAGCCGCGGTCCGCCGGGAACGCGCCGATCGCGTCGCCGCCCGCCGCCAGGAGCTCCCACAGCTCCTCCGGAGTCCGGACGCCACCGGGGTAGCGGCAGGCCATGCCGACGATCGCGATCGGATCGGTCGACACCGCCGCCGCCGTCACCGTCTGGTCCTCGTCCGAGTCCGACCCGAACAGCGCGGCCAGGATCTCATCCGCCAGCGCCGACGCGCTCGGGTGGTCGAAGATCACCGTGGACGGCAGCCGGACGCCCACGGCCGCATTCAAGCGGTTGCGCAGGTCCACGGCGGTCAGCGAGTCGAAGCCCAGCTCCCGGAACGCCCGGCTCGCCACGATCTCGTCCGCCGAGTCGTGGCCCAGCACCGCGGCCGCCTGCGTCCGCACCAGCTCCACGACGCTCCGGCGCCGCTCGGCCACCGGCAGGCCCGCCAGGCGGGCGGCGAACTCGCTGCGCTGCTCGTCGACCGTACGAGGGGCGGTGTCCTCCTGCGCCTCGGGGATGGTGTCCAGCAGCGGACGCGGGCGCGCGGCCGTGAACACCGGCGCGAACTTCTCCCACTCCACATCCGCGACCGCGATGAACGTCTCGTCGTCGGCCAGCACCTCACCGAGCGCCGTCAGCGCCCGCTCCGTGTCCAGGAAGTTCATGCCCTGCCGCAACAACCGGTGCGGGGTCACCCGGCCGGGCGCCTGGTCCATCACCGCGTCGACGGCGTCCCAGTCGCGGGTGTTCCACACACCCCACGCGATCGACGTCCCCGGCAGGCCACGGGCGCGACGGTCCTCCGCGAGCCCGTCCAGGAAGGAGTTGCCCGCCGCGTACGCGGCGTGGTCGTTGCTGCCCCAGGTGGCGGAGATCGAGGAGAACATCACGAACTCGTCAATGCCCAGGTCGGCCGTCGCCTCGTCCAGGTGGACAGCGCCGGCCGCCTTCGCACCGACCGCCAGGGCGAGCCCGTCGCGATCGGTGTCCTCCAGCCGTGCGAGGAACGGGGTGTTCGCCGAGTGCAGGACGGTGGACAGGCCGGGGCCGGTGTTCTCGATCCACGACACCATCGCCGTGACCTGCTCACGCACCGTCAGGTCGCACGACACGACCTCGACGGCCGAACCAGCCTGCACCAGCGTGGCCGCGAGCGCCGCCGCCCCGGGCGCCGACGGGCCGGAGCGGGAGGTCAGAACGACCCTCGGCGCACCGTGCTCGGCCAGCCACGGACCGAGGACCACACCGATGGCACCCGAGCCGCCGGTCAGCAGGACGGTGCCGCGCGGCGACCAGTCCTCCGACTCGACGCGACGGGCCTCCGCCCGTACCAGCCTGCGCAGGAACACCCCGGATGGCCGCACCACGACCTGGTCCTCCCGGCCGTCTGCGAACACACCGACCAGACGGACCGCGGCATCGGCGTCCACGACCGGCGGCAGGTCGACCAGACCGCCCCAGCGGTCCGCATGCTCCAGACCGACCGTACGGCCGAGACCCCAGACCTGCGTCTGCACCGGGCTCGTCGTCACCTCGTCCGGGCCGACGGCCACCGCGCCCCGGGTCAGCACCCACAACGGAGCGGTGGCCCCGGCCCGACCCAACGCCTGCACCAGCTCGACGGTCTCCGCCAGCCCGCGCTGAACCAGCGGGTGGTCGGCGAGCGGCGTCTCGTCCAGGGCCAGCAGCGACACCACACCGGCCACGCCCTCGGCCGGCACCGCGCCAAGGTGCTCCGGGCCAGCGGCCGTCACGACCTCGGCACCCTGACCGGCCAGCGCCTCGGCGACCGTCGTCGCGTCGGGACCGTCGCCGACGACCAGCCAAGTGCCGGACAGGTCCGCCGGGCCGCTCGCGGTGGCCGGCTGCCAGGTGATGCGGTAGCGCCAGTCGTCCACCGACAGCTTCGCCCGCTCCACCGCCGGGGCCTCGGGCCAGTAGCGGCGCCGCTGGAACGCGTAGGTCGGCAGCGCGACCGCCGTGCCGCCGCCGAGCACCGACGCCCAGTCGACGGGAGCGCCCTGGACGTACGCCTCGGCAAGCGAGGTCAGCAGACGCTGCGCGCCACCCTCGTCACGTCGCAGCGTGCCGACCACGACCGGGGAGCGCTCCTCCAGGCTGTCACCGATCGCCGGGGTCAGCACCGGATGCGGGGACACCTCCAGGAAAACGCCATGTCCCGCGTCGCCGAGGATCCGCACGGCGCGGTCGAACTCCACGGTCTCGCGCAGCGACGCGTACCAGTACGCCGGGTCCAGCTCCGGACCGGACAGCCACTCGCCCGTCAGCGCCGACACCATCGGGATGCGGGCCTCGGTCGGCGCGATGCCCTGGAGAACCGAAAGGATCTCCTCGCGCAGCTCGTCCACGTGGGCGCTGTGCGAGGCGTAGTCCACTGGGATCATCCGGGCGCGTGGGGACTCCCCGCAGGAGTCCGCGAGTTCGCGCAGCGCATCCGCGTCACCGGAGACGACCGTCGCCGACGGACCGTTCACGGCCGCGATGGACAGGCGGGAACCGTACGAAGCGATCCGGGCGCGGACACCGTCCACCGGCTCCGCGATCGACAGCATCCCACCGCGACCGGCAAGCGCCTTCAGGGTCCTGCTCCGCAGAGCCACCACCTTCGCGGCATCGTCGAGGGACAGGATCCCCGCGACGACGGCAGCGGCGATCTCACCCTGCGAGTGACCCACCACCGCCTCCGGTGCGACACCGGCCGCCTCCCACACCGCGGCCAGCGACACCATCACCGCCCACAGCGCCGGCTGCACCACATCAGCGGCCTCAAAACCATGCCGGCCCGCCAACACATCGTCCAACTGCCAATCCACATAAGGCGCCAGAGCCGCAGCACACTCCGCCAACCGCGCCGCGAACACCGGCGAAACCTCCGCCAACTCGCGACCCATCCCAACCCACTGACTGCCCTGCCCCGGAAAGACGAACACCGTCCGCCCCACACCAGCGGCCGCCACCGACCCCGTGACCACACCCGCCGCCGGCTGCCCGGTGGCGACGGCCGTCAGCCCCGCCGCCAGTTCATCCCGGTTCGCGCCGAGCACGACGGCCCGGTGCTCCAGCGCCGACCGCGTCGTCGCCAACGACCAGGCCACATCGCCGACCGACAACTCCGGCCGCGCCACCACGTGTTCACGCAGCCGACCCGCCTGACCCGCCAGCGCCGCAGCGTTCTGGCCGGAGACCGGCCAAGCCGACGCCCCACCGGCGAACACCGGAAGCGCCTCGACTTCCCGCGTCTCGGGTTCGACGGCCGCCGGGGCCTCCTCCACGATCAGGTGGACGTTCGTACCGCTCACACCGAACGCCGACACGCCCGCCCGGCGCGGGCGCCCACCCGCCGGCCACGCCACCGGTTCCTGGAGCAGCCGCACGTTCCCGGACGTCCAGTCGACGTGCGAGGACGGCTCGTCCGCGTGCAGCGTCTTCGGCAGCACCTCGTGCCGCAGCGCCATCACCATCTTGATCACACCGGCCACACCGGCCGCGCACTGCGAATGCCCGATGTTGGACTTCACCGACCCCAGCCACAACGGCCGGTCGGCGGCCCGGTCCTCGGCCTGCCCGTAGGTCGCCAGCAGCGCCTGCGCCTCGATCGGGTCGCCCAGCGTCGTCCCGGTGCCGTGCGCCTCGACCACGTCCACGTCCGCCGCCGACAGCTGCGCGTTCGCCAGCGCCGCACGGATCACCCGCCGCTGCGAGGGACCGTTCGGCGCCGCCAGACCGTTCGACGCACCGTCCTGGTTCGCCGCACTGCCACGGATCACCGCCAGCACCTGGTGCCCGTTGCGCCGGGCATCGGACAGCCGCTCCAGCAGCACCATGCCCGCGCCCTCGCCCCAGCCGATACCGTCAGCCTCCTCCGAGAACGCCTTCGACCGGCCACTGGACGCCATACCGCCCTGCTGGGCGAACTCCATGAACGCACCCGGCGACACCATCACCGCCACGCCGCCGGCCAGCGCCATCGAGCACTCACCCGACCGCAGCGCCAGAATCGCCTGGTGCATCGCCACCAGCGACGACGAGCACGCCGTGTCCACCGTCACCGCCGGACCGTTCAGACCCAGGCAGTACGAGATCCGGCCCGAGGCGACCGCCGACACCGCACCGATCAGCCGGTAGCCGTCCAGGCTGGTGTCCTCGACGGGCAGAACCGAGCTGTACCCCGACGTGTTCGCTCCGATGAACACACCGGTCATCGACCCGTGCAGCGACTTCGGGTCGATCCCGCCGTGCTCGATGGCCTCCCACGAGGTCTCCAGCAGCAGCCGCTGCTGCGGGTCCATCGCCAGCGCCTCGCGCGGGCTGATCCCGAAGAACCCCGCGTCGAACTCGGCCGCGTCGTAGACGAATCCGCCCTGTCGCCGGTACGTCTGCCCTCGGCCGAACGCCTCCTCGAAGGCCTCCCAGCCGCGGTCGGACGGGAACCCGCCCACCGCATCGACACCGCCGGCCACCAGGTCCCAGAACTCCTCGGGACCCGTCACACCGCCCGGGAACCGGCAGCCCGCACCCACGATCGCGATCGGTTCGCTCGACGCCGCAAGGAGCGCGCTGTTCTGCTGCCGGAGCAGCTCGGCTTCCTTGAGGGAGGTGCGAAGTGCTTCGACGAGCCTGTCGTTGGTCGTTTCCATGATCATGTGCTCCGAATCAACGAGGGCGTCAGGAGTCTTTGCCATCGAGGGCTATGCGAATGAGGTCTTCGGCGTCCATGCCGTCGATGGATTCCGCATCCGTTCGACTGCCCGCGCCGTTGTCCTGGGCCGGATCGGCTAGTTGCAGCAGCAGGTCCAGCAGGCCGGCCTGCCGGATGCGGGCCAGCGGGATCGCCGAGATGGCCTCCCTGAGGGCCAGCTCGTCCGAATCACCCTCCGGAGCGGCCTGCTCCGGGATGAACTCGCGCAGGATCTGCTCCGCGAGGGCGGTGGCGTTCGGGTGGTCGAAGACCATCGTGGAGGCCAGCTTGACACCGAGCACCTTGGAGAGGCGGTTCCGCAGCTCGACCGCTCCGACCGAGTCGAAGCCCAGCTCCTTGAACGCGCGTTGCGGCAGCACGTCGTCCGCCGACTCGTGGCCGAGGACCGCGGCCGCGTGACCCCGCACCAGGTCGGTCAGGACCTGACGCTGCTCAGCGACCGGCATGCCGGCCAACCGGCCCGCCCACTCGCCGACTTCCTCCGTCGCGGACTCGACGGCGGCCTCGGCGGCCAGGACGGCACGCACCTCGGGAAGGTCCGCCAGCAGACGGCTCGCCCGGTGCAGGGTGTACGTCGGCACGAACTGCGACCAGTCGAAACCGGCCACCACCATCGCACCCTCACCCGCGTCCAGGACCTGACCCAACGCCAGCATGCCCCGACGCCCGTCGATACCCTCCATCCCGAACTCACGCAACCGCTCACCACCCGAGCTCGCGGCCATACCGACACCGGACCACAGACCCCACGCGACCGACGAGGCCACCAGACCCCGGGAACGACGGTCCTCCACCAACGCGTCCAGATGCGCGTTCGCCGCCGCGTAACCACCCAGGCCACCACTGCCCCACACACCCGCACCCGACGAGAACAACACGAACGCGTCCAGATCCCGACCCGCCGTCAACTCGTCCAACACCATCGCGCCACCGACCTTCGCCGACAGCAGCCCGTACAGGTCTGAAGGCTCGATCTCCTCGACCGGCCTACGGTCACCGACACCCGCCGAGTGGACCACCGACGACAGCACCGGGCCCGTCGCGTCGATCGAGTCGAGCAGGCCTGCCACGGAGGCCCGGTCGGCGACGTCGCACGCCACCACCTGCACCGCCGAACCACGAGCCGCGATCGACGCCGCCAACTCCGCCACACCGGCGGCACCCGGACCCGAACGGGACGTCAGCACCACCCGCGACGCACCACGATCCGCCACCCACTGGGCGGTGATCGCACCCACACCACTCGTGCCGCCCGTCACCAGCACCGAACCACGCGGCGACCACACCTCACGCACGACCGGACGGCCGGCACGCACCAACCGCCGCGCCACCACCCCGCCCGCACGCACCGCCACCTGGTCCTCATCGCCGACCAGGACGGACGCAAGCCGCGCACCCGTACGCGCATCCACGGCAGCCGGCAAGTCAATCAACCCGCCCCAGCGGCCCGCCAACTCCAACGCCGCCACGGCACCCAGACCCCACACCTGCGCCTGCACCGGCCGCACCGCATCACCCGCGACCGCACCCACCGCACCCCGCGTGACCACCCACAGCGGAGCGGACACACCGAGCCGGCCAAGCTCCCGAACCAGCGCGACCGTCGCCGCCAGACCACCCGGAACCAGCGGGAACGCCCCCACCGGCGACTCCTCCAACGCCAGCAGCGACACCACACCCCGCAGATCGGAGCACGCGGCCACCACGTCGGCGACGCCATCCGGAGCCGAGCGGACCACGGTCGCCCCGTGGGACTCCAGCGCCTCCGCAACCGCAGCGACGTCCGGGGACTCCCCCACCAGCAGCCACGTTCCGGCCAGCACCCCGCCGGACTCGCTCACCGGCACCCACGACACCCGGTACCGCCAGCCCGCGACCGCCGACCCAGCCCGCTCACGGCGCCGCCAGTCGGTCAGCGCGCCCAGCGCGGCATCCGCCGGGTCCACCCCGAGCAGATCGGCGAGCGCCGTGACATCACCACTCTCCACGGCGGTCCAGAAACCCGCCTCCGCACCGGTGGCCACCGTGACGTCCGCGCGCTTGCGGTCCGCCTCCGGCCAGTAGTGACGGTGGCGGAAGGCATAGGTGGGCAGGTCCACCGTCGAACCGCGGCCGAGTACGGCGGCCCAGTCGACCGGGAGACCCTGCGCGTACACCTCGGCGAGCGAAGTCAGCAGACGCTGCGCGCCACCCTCGTCACGTCGCAGCGTGCCCACGACGACCGGGGAGCGCTCCTCCAGGCTGTCGGCGATCGCCGGCGTCAGCACCGGATGCGGCGACACCTCCAGAAATACCCCGTGCCCGGACTCACCCAGCAGACGAACCGCCCGCTCGAACTCGACGGTCTCCCGCAGCGACGCGTACCAGTACGCCGGGTCCAGCTCGGGGCCGGACAGCCACGCGCCGGTCAGCGCCGAGACCATGGGGATCTGAGCCTCGGTCGGCGTGATGCCCTGGAGGACGGCGAGGATCTCCTCGCGCAGCTCGTCCACGTGCGCGCTGTGCGACGCGTAGTCCACCGGAATCATCCGAGCACGCGGCGAATCCCCACACGACTCGGCGAGCTCGCGCAGCGCGTCGGCGTCACCGGACACGACCGTCGCCGACGGACCGTTCACAGCCGCCACCGATAGACGGGAACCGTACGAAGCGATCCGGGCGCGGACACCGTCCACCGGCTCCGCGATCGACAGCATCCCACCGCGACCGGCCAGCACCTTAAGGGTCCTGCTCCGCAGAGCCACCACCTTCGCGGCATCGTCGAGGGAGAGAATCCCCGCGACGGCGGCAGCGGCGATCTCACCCTGCGAGTGACCCACCACCGCATCGGGAGCGACACCGGCCGCCTCCCACACCGCGGCCAGCGACACCATCACCGCCCACAGCGCCGGCTGCACCACATCAGCGGCCTCAAAGCCATGCCGGCCCGCCAGCACATCGTCCAACTGCCAGTCCACATAAGGCGCCAGGGCCTCAGCACACTCCGCCAGCCGCGCGGCGAACACCGGCGACGACTCCGCCAGCTCACGGCCCATCCCGACCCACTGGCTCCCCTGACCGGGGAAGACGAACACCGTCCGCCCCACACCAGCGGCCGCCACCGACCCGGTCACCACACCCGCCGCCGGCTGACCCGTCGCCACCGCCGCCAGACGCTCCGCGAACTCGCCCCGCTCGCCACCGAGCACGACGGCCCGATGCTCCAGCGCCGCACGCGTCGTCGCCAGCGACCAGGCCACATCGCCGACCGGCAACTCCGGCCGCGCCAGCACATGTTCACGCAGCCGACCGGCCTGACCCGCCAGTGCCTCGGTGTCCCGCCCGGACAGCACCCACGCCGGGACATCGCCCGACAGCACCGGCACGACGCTCCCACTGTCACTGTCGACGGGCGCCTCCGCCTCGACCGGAGCTTCTTCGATGATCACGTGCGCGTTGGTGCCGCTGATCCCGAACGCCGACACGCCCGCCCGGCGCGGCCGCTCACCCGCCGGCCACTGCACCGCGTCCTGCAGCAGACGGACGTTGCCCGTCTCCCAATCGACGTGCGAGGACGGCTCGTCCGCGTGCAGGGTCTTCGGCAGCACGCCGGCCCGCAGCGCCATCACCATCTTGATCACACCCGCCACACCCGCGGCCTGCTGCGCGTGCCCGATGTTCGACTTCACCGACCCCAGCCACAACGGCCGGTCGGCGGCACGGTCCTCGGCCTGCCCGTAGGTCGCCAGCAGCGCCTGCGCCTCGATCGGGTCACCCAACTCCGTACCCGTCCCGTGCGCCTCGACCACGTCCACGTCCGCCGCCGACAGCTGCGCACTCGCCAACGCCGCACGGATCACCCGCCGCTGAGCCGGACCGTTCGGCGCCGTGAGACCGTTGGACGCACCGTCCTGGTTGATCGCGCTGCCGCGCACCACGCCGAGCACCTGGTGCCCGTTGCGGCGGGCGTCCGAGAGGCGCTCCAGCACCAGCATGCCGACGCCCTCGCCCATGCCCATGCCGTCCGCGCCCTCGCCGAAGGCCTTGCAGCGGCCGTCGGCCGACAGCGCCCGCAGGCGCGAGAAGCTCACGAACTCGCCGGGGTCGGCCATCACCGTCACACCGCCGGCCAGCGCCACCGTGCACTCGCCCGACCGCAGCGCCTGCACCGCCTGGTGCATCGCCACCAGCGAGGAGGAGCACGCCGTGTCGACGGTCACCGCGGGCCCGTTCAGGCCCAGCGTGTACGACACCCGGCCGGACAGCACGCTGAGCGCGTTCCCGGTGATCAGATGCGCCTGGGCCTCCGCTTCGTCGCCCAGCACTCCGATGTAGCCGGAGGCGGCCGCGCCGATGAACACGCCGGTCGCCGAGCCGTGCAGCGACTTCGGGTCGATGCCGGCCCGCTCGACGGCCTCCCAGGAGGTCTCCAGCAGCAGCCGCTGCTGCGGGTCCATGGCCATCGCCTCGCGCGGGCTGATCCCGAAGAACCCGGCGTCGAACTCCCCGGCGCCGCTGAGGAATCCGCCCTCCACGACGTAGGTCGAGCCCTCGGCGTCGGGGTCGGGGTCGAACAGCGCGTCGACGTCCCAGCCGCGGTCCGCCGGGAAGCCGCTGATCGCGTCCCCGCCGGCGGCGATCAGGTCCCACAGCTCCTCCGGCGAGCGCACGCCGCCCGGGTAGCGGCAGGCCATGCCGACGATCGCGATCGGATCGGTCGACACCGCCGCCGCCGTCACCGTCTGGTCCTCGTCCGAGTCCGACCCGAACAGCGCGGCCAGGATCTCATCCGCCAGCGCCGACGCGCTCGGGTGGTCGAAGATCACCGTGGACGGCAGCCGGACGCCCACGGCCGCATTCAAGCGGTTGCGCAGGTCCACGGCGGTCAGCGAGTCGAAGCCCAGCTCCCGGAACGCCCGCGTCGCCACGATCTCGTCCGCCGAGTCGTGGCCCAGCACCGCGGCCGCCTGCGTCCGCACCAGCTCCACGACGCTCCGGCGCCGCTCGGCCACCGGCAGGCCCGCCAGGCGGGCGGCGAACTCGCTGCGCTGCTCGTCGACCGTACGAGGGGCGGTGTCCTCCTGCGCCTCGGGGATGGTGTCCAGCAGCGGACGCGGGCGCGCGGCCGTGAACACCGGCGCGAACTTCTCCCACTCCACATCCGCGACCGCGATGAACGTCTCGTCGTCGGCCAGCACCTCGCCGAGCGCCGTCAGCGCCCGCTCCGTGTCCAGGAAGTTCATGCCCTGCCGCAACAACCGGTGCGGGGTCACCCGGCCGGGCGCCTGGTCCATCACCGCGTCGACGGCGTCCCAGTCGCGGGTGTTCCACACACCCCACGCGATCGACGTCCCCGGCAGGCCACGGGCGCGACGGTCCTCCGCGAGCCCGTCCAGGAAGGAGTTCCCGGCGGCATACGCGGCGTGGTCGTTGCTGCCCCAGGTGGCGGAGATCGAGGAGAACATCACGAACTCGTCGATGCCCAGGTCGGCCGTCGCCTCGTCCAGGTGGACAGCGCCGGCCGCCTTCGCACCGAGTGCCGCCGCCAGGCCTTCGTGACCCGTGTGCTCGACCCGCGAGAGGTACGGCGTGTTCGCCGAGTGCAGGACGGTGGACAGGCCGGGGCCGGTGTTCTCGATCCACGACACCATCGCCGTGACCTGCGCACGCTCCGTCAGGTCGCAGCTGACGACCTCGACGGCCGAACCGCCGTTCGCCACGGCGGCGGCCAGCGCCGCCACGCCGTGCGCCGACGGCCCGGAGCGGGAGGTCAGAACGACCCTCGGCGCACCGTGCTCGGCCAGCCACGGGCCGATGCAGACGCCGATCGATCCGGTGCCGCCGGTCAGCAGGACGGTGCCGCGCGGCGACCAGCCCTCCGGCTCCACACGCCGGGCCTCGGCCCGCACCAGGCGGCGCAGGAACACACCCGACGGCCGCACCGCGACCTGGTCCTCACCGCCATCGGCGAACACACCGACCAGACGAGCCGCGGCATCGGCGTCCACCACCGGCGGCAGGTCGACCAGACCGCCCCAGCGGTCCGCATGCTCCAGACCGACCGTACGACCCAGGCCCCAGACCTGCGTCTGGATCGGACTGGTCGTCACCTCGCCGTCCGTGACCTGCACCGCGCCGCGGGTCAGCACCCACAACGGGGCGGTGACACCGGCCCGGCCCAACGCCTGCACCAGGTCGAGGGTGTCGGCGCTGCCGCGCGGGACCCACCCGAACTCGGCGTCCGGCGACTCGTCCAGGGCCAGGAGGGACACCACGCCCTGGACATCCGCACCGGCACCGGCGATGGCCGCATCGAGGCCCGCCAACGTCGTCCGCACGGCCTCGGCACCACAACTCGCCAGCGCCTCGGCGATCACACCGGCGTCCGGCGCGTCCCCCACCAGCAGCCAGGGCCCGGACAGGACCGCCGGGCCGCTCCCGGTGGCCGGCTGCCAGGTGATCCGGTAGCGCCAGTCGTCCACCAACGCCCTGGCCCGCTGCGGGGTGCGCGGCTCCGGCCAGAACCGCTGGCGCTGGAAGGCGTACGTCGGCAGGCCGACGCGCTCACCACCACCAAGCACCGTCGCCCAGTCGACCGGCGCGCCCTGGACGTAGGCCTCGGCGAGCGAGGTCAGCAGGCGCTCGGCGCCGCCCTCCTCGCGCCGCAGGGTGCCGACCACCACCGAGCCCTCGACGTCCTCGACGACGTCGCCCACCGCACCGGTCAGCACCGCGTGCGGGGACACCTCCACGAACACGCCGTGCCCGGAGGCGCCCAGGATCCGGACCGCCCTCTCGAACTCCACCGTCTCCCGGAGCGACGCGAACCAGTAGTCGGCGCCCATCTCCGGACCCGACAGCCACGCGCCGGTCAGCGCGGACACCATGGGAATCCGGGCCTCGGTCGGCGCGATGCCCTGGAGAACCGAAAGGATCTCCTCGCGCAGCTCGTCCACGTGCGCGCTGTGCGACGCGTAGTCCACCGGAATCATCCGAGCACGCGGCGAATCCCCACACGACTCGGCGAGCTCGCGCAGCGCGTCGGCGTCACCGGACACGACCGTCGCCGACGGACCGTTCACCGCCGCGATGGACAGACGGGAACCGTACGGGGCGATCCGGGCGCGGACACCGTCCACCGGCTCCGCGACCGACAGCATCCCACCGCGACCGGCAAGGGCCTTCAGGGTCTTGCTCCGCAGAGCCACCACCTTCGCGGCATCGTCCAGGGACAGAATCCCGGCCACCGCCGCGGCGGCGATCTCACCCTGCGAGTGACCCAGCACGGCGTCCGGAGCGACACCCGCCGCCTCCCACACCGCCGCGAGCGACACCATCACCGCCCACAGCGCCGGCTGCACCACATCAGCGGCCTCGAAACCATGCCGGCCCGCCAGCACATCGTCCAACTGCCAGTCCACGTGAGGCGCCAGAGCCTCAGCACACTCCGCCAGCCGCGCCGCGAACACCGGCGACGACTCCGCCAGCTCGCGCCCCATCCCGACCCACTGACTCCCCTGCCCCGGGAAGACGAACACCGTCCGCCCCACACCAGCGGCCGCCACCGACCCCGTCACCACACCCGCCGCCGGCTGCCCCGTCGCCACCGCCGCCAGACCCGCCGCGAGCTCGCCCCGCTCGCCACCGAGCACGACGGCCCGATGCTCCAGCGCCGCACGCGTCGTCGCCAACGACCAGGCCACATCGCCGACCGGCAACTCCGGCCGCGCCACCACATGTTCACGCAGCCGACCCGCCTGACCCGCCAGCGCCGCCGCACTACGACCGGACACCGTCCACACCGAGGGCGCGGTCCCGAGGACCTCCGGCGCCGGCTGCTCCGCCGGGCGCACGGCCTCGACCGCCGCGGCCGGCGCTTCCTCGACGATCAGGTGGACGTTGGTGCCGCTCACACCGAACGCCGACACACCCGCCCGGCGCGGGCGCCCACCCGACGGCCACTGCACCGCCTCCTGGAGCAGACGGACGTTGCCCGCCTCCCAGTCGACGTGCGAGGACGGCTCATCGGCGAACAGCGTCTTCGGCAGCACCTCGTGCCGCAGCGCCATCACCATCTTGATCACACCGGCCACGCCGGCCGCGCACTGCGAGTGCCCGATGTTGGACTTCACCGACCCCAGCCACAACGGCCGGTCGGCGGCACGGTCCTCGGCCTGCCCGTAGGTCGCCAGCAGCGCCTGCGCCTCGATCGGGTCACCCAGCGTCGTGCCCGTCCCGTGCGCCTCGACCACGTCCACGTCCGCCGCCGACAGCTGCGCGTTCGCCAGCGCCGCGCGGATCACCCGCCGCTGCGAAGGCCCGTTCGGCGCCGCCAGACCGTTCGACGCACCGTCCTGGTTGGCCGCGCTGCCGCGGATCACCGCCAGCACCTGGTGCCCGTTGCGCCGGGCGTCCGAGAGACGCTCCAGCAGCACCATGCCGGCGCCCTCGCCCCAGCCGATGCCGTCGGCCTCGTCCGAGAACGCCTTCGACCGGCCACTGGACGCCATACCGCCCTGCTGGGCGAACTCCATGAAGGCGGCCGGCGAGACCATCACCGCCACGCCGCCGGCCAGCGCCATCGAGCACTCGCCGGCCCGCAGCGCCTGCACCGCCTGGTGCATCGCCACCAGCGAGGACGAGCACGCCGTGTCCACCGTCAGAGCAGGACCGGTCAGGCCCAGGCAGTACGAGATCCGGCCCGAGTGGACAGCGGTCACGTTCCCGATCAGCCGGTAGCCGTCCAGGCTGGTGTCCTCGACGGGCAGAACCGAGCTGTACCCCGAGAAGTTGGCGCCGACGAAGACGCCGGTCGCCGAGCCGTGCAGCGACTTCGGGTCGATCCCGCCGTGCTCGATGGCCTCCCACGAGGTCTCCAGCAGCAGCCGCTGCTGCGGGTCCATCGACAGGGCCTCGCGCGGGCTGATCCCGAAGAACCCGGCGTCGAACTCGGCCGCGTCATGGACGAATCCGCCCTGCCGCCGGTACTCCTGGCCCTTGCCGAACTCCTCCTCGTAGGCGTCCCACCCGCGGTCGGTCGGGAAGCCTCCGATGGTGTCGGTGCCGGAGGCCACCATGCTCCAGAACTGCTCGGGGCCGACCGCCCCGCCCGGGTACCGGCACCCCATGCCGACGATCGCGATCGGCTCGCCGATCGCCGCGGCCACGACCTGGACCGCACCGTCGGCCTGGGCCGTCTGCCCAGCGGTGCCGACGAGTTCGCCCCGCAGGTAGTCCGCGAGGGCGGTGGCGTTCGGGTGGTCGAAGACCATCGTGGAGGCCAGCTTGACACCGAGCACCTTGGAGAGGCGGTTCCGCAGCTCGACCGCTCCGACGGAGTCGAAGCCCAGCTCCTTGAACGCGCGTTGCGGCAGCACGTCGTCCGCCGACTCGTGGCCGAGGACCGCGGCCGCGTGACCCCGCACCAGGTCGGTCAGGACCTGACGCTGCTCAGCGACCGGCATGCCGGCCAACCGGCCCGCCCACTCGCCGACTTCCTCCGTCGCGGACTCGACGGCGGCCTCGGCGGCCAGGACGGCACGCACCTCGGGAAGGTCCGCCAGCAGACGGCTCGCCCGGTGCAGGGTGTACGTCGGCACGAACTGCGACCAGTCGAAACCGGCCACCACCATCGCACCCTCACCCGCGTCCAGGACCTGACCCAACGCCAGCATGCCCCGACGCCCGTCGATACCCTCCATCCCGAACTCACGCAACCGCTCACCACCCGAGCTCGCGGCCATACCGACACCGGACCACAGACCCCACGCGACCGACGAGGCCACCAGACCCCGGGAACGACGGTCCTCCACCAACGCGTCCAGATGCGCGTTCGCCGCCGCGTAACCACCCAGGCCACCACTGCCCCACACACCCGCACCCGACGAGAACAACACGAACGCGTCCAGATCCCGACCCACCGTCAACTCGTCCAACACCATCGCGCCACCGACCTTCGCCGACAGCAGCCCGTACAGGTCTGAAGGCTCGATCTCCTCGACCGGCCTACGGTCACCGACACCCGCCGAGTGGACCACCGACGACAACGCCGGGCCCGTCGCATCGATCGAGTCGAGCAGCCCCGCCACGGAGGCCCGGTCGGCGACGTCGCACGCCACCACCTGCACCGCCGAACCACGAGCCGCGATCGACGCCGCCAACTCCGCCACACCGGCGGCACCCGGACCCGAACGGGACGTCAGCACCACCCGCGACGCACCACGATCCGCCACCCACTGGGCGGTGATCGCACCCACACCACTCGTACCGCCCGTCACCAGCACCGAACCACGCGGCGACCACACCTCACCCACGACCGGACGACCGGCACGCACCAACCGCCGCGCCACCACCCCGCCCGCACGCACCGCCACCTGATCCTCATCGCCGACCAGCACAGACACCAACCGCGCACCGACGCGGGCGTCCACCACAGCAGGAAGATCGACCAACCCGCCCCAGCGACCCGCCAACTCCAACGCCGCCACAGCACCCAGACCCCACACCTGCGCCTGCACCGGCCGCACCACATCACCCGCGACCGCACCCACCGCACCCCGCGTGACCACCCACAGCGGAGCGGACACACCGAGCCGGCCAAGCTCCCGAACCAGCGCGACCGTCGCCGCCAGACCACCCGGAACCAGCGGGAACGCCCCCACCGGCGACTCGTCCAACGCCAGCAGCGACACCACACCCCGCAGATCGGAGCACGCGGCCACCGCGTCGGCGACGCCATCCGGAGCCGAGCGGACCACGGTCGCCCCGTGGGACTCCAGCGCCTCCGCAACCGCAGCGGCGTCCGGGGACTCCCCGACCAGCAGCCACGTTCCGGCCAGGACCCCGCCGGACTCGCTCACCGGCACCCACGACACCCGGTACCGCCAGCCCGCGACCGCCGACCCGGCCCGCTCACGGCGCCGCCAGTCGGCCAGCGCCGGCAGCACCTCGCCCAACCGGTCACCATCGATGTTCAACACCGCCGCCAGGCCGTCGGCGTCCCCGCCCTCGACCGCCGCCCAGAACTCGGCATCGACGACGGAACCCTCGGCAACCTCGGCCACCGCCTCCGGCCAGTAGTGACGGTGCTCGAACGCATACGTCGGCAGGTCCACCGTCGAACCACCGCCCACGAGCCCAGCCCAGTCGACGGGGAGCCCCCGCACATAGGCCTCGGCGAACGACGTCAGCAGACGCTGCGCGCCACCCTCGTCACGTCGCAGCGTGCCCACCACGACCGGAGAGCGCTCCTCCAGGCTGTCTGCGATCGCCGGGGTCAGCACCGGATGCGGCGACACCTCCAGGAACACACCGTGCCCCGCATCGGCGAGAATGCGCACGGCGCGGTCGAACTCCACCGTCTCCCGAAGCGACGCGTACCAGTACGCCGGGTCCAGCTCGGGGCCGGACAGCCACGCGCCGGTCAGCGCCGAGACCATGGGGATCCGGGCCTCGCTCGGCGCGATGCCCTGGAGAACCGAGAGGATCTCCTCGCGCAGCTCATCCACGTGGGCACTGTGCGACGCGTAGTCCACGGGAATCATCCGGGCACGAGGCGAATCCCCACAGGAGTCCGCCAGTTCACGCAGCGCGTCCGCGTCACCGGACACGACCGTCGCCGACGGACCGTTCACCGCCGCAACCGACAACCGGGGACCGTACGAAGCGATCCGCGCCCGGACACCCGCCACCGGCTCCGCGACCGACAACATCCCACCACGACCGGCAAGGGCCTTCAGGGTCTTGCTCCGCAGAGCCACCACCTTCGCGGCATCGTCCAGGGAAAGAATCCCGGCCACCGCCGCGGCGGCGATCTCACCCTGCGAGTGGCCGACCACCGCGTCCGGAGCGACACCCGCCGCCTCCCACACCGCGGCCAGCGACACCATCACCGCCCACAGCGCCGGCTGCACCACATCAGCGGCCTCAAAGCCATGGCGCCCAGCCAGCACATCGTCCAACTGCCAATCCACATAAGGCGCCAGGGCCTCAGCACACTCCGCCAGCCGCGCCGCGAACACCGGCGACGACTCCGCCAGCTCGCGACCCATGCCGACCCACTGACTCCCCTGACCGGGGAAGACGAACACCGTCCGCCCCACACCAGCGGCCGCCACCGACCCGGTCACCACACCCGCCGCCGGCTGCCCCGTCGCCACCGCCGCCAGACGCTCCGCGAACTCGCTCCGCTCGCCGCCCAGCACGACGGCCCGGTGCTCGAACACCGATCGCGTCGTCGCGAGCGACCACGCGACGTCTCCCACCGACAACTCCGGCCGCACCAGCACATGTTCACGCAGCCGACCGGCCTGCCCGGCCAGCGCCGCCGCACTACGACCGGAAACCCGCCACACCGACGTCCCACCGGTCAGCACCGGAAGCGCCGGGAGCGGCTCAACCGCCGCCTCGACGGCCGCCGGGGCCTCCTCCACGATCACGTGGACGTTGGTGCCGCTGATCCCGAACGCCGACACGCCCGCCCGGCGCGGCCGCTCACCCGCCGGCCACTCCACCGCCTCCTGCAGCAGACGGACGTTGCCCGCCTCCCAGTCCACGTGCGAGGACGGCTCGTCCGCGTGCAGCGTCTTCGGCAGCACCTCGTGCCGCAGCGCCATCACCATCTTGATCACACCCGCCACACCCGCGGCCTGCTGCGCGTGCCCGATGTTCGACTTCACCGACCCCAGCCACAACGGCCGGTCCCCGGCGCGTCCCTGGCCGTACGTCGCCAGCAGCGCGCCCGCCTCGATCGGGTCGCCGAGCGTGGTGCCGGTGCCGTGGGCCTCGACCGCGTCGACGTCGGACGCCGACAGCTGGGCATTGGCCAGCGCGGAGAGGATCACGCGCTGTTGCGACGGGCCGTTGGGCGCGGACAGGCCGTTGGACGCACCGTCCTGGTTGACGGCGCTTCCGCGGAGCACGCCGAGCACCTGGTGCCCGTTGCGACGGGCGTCCGACAGCCGTTCCAACACCAGCATGCCGACGCCTTCGCCGATGCCCATGCCGTCCGCGCCCTCGCCGAAGGCCTTGCAGCGGCCGTCGGAGGACAGCGCCCGCAGGCGCGAGAAGCCGACGAACTCGCCGGGGTCGGCCATCACCGTCACACCGCCGGCCAGCGCCACCGTGCACTCGCCCGACCGCAGCGCCTGCACCGCCTGGTGCATCGCCACCAGCGAGGAGGAGCACGCGGTGTCCACGGTCATCGCCGGGCCGACCAGGCCCAGGGAGTAGGCGATCCTGCCGGAGAGCACGCTCAGCGCGTTCCCGGTGATCAGGTGGGCCTGTACGCCGGCCTCGTCCCCGACCGCGCCGAAGTAGCCAGACGGGGCCGCGCCGATGAAGACGCCGGTCGCGGAGCCGTGCAGCGACTTCGGGTCGATCCCCGCGCGCTCGACGGCCTCCCAGGACGTCTCCAGCAGCAGCCGCTGCTGCGGATCCATCGCCAGCGCCTCACGCGGGCTGATCCCGAAGAACCCCGCATCGAACTCCCCCGCGCCGCTGAGGAATCCGCCCTCCACGACGTAGGTCGAACCCTCGGCGTCGGCGTCCGCGTCGAACAGTGCCTCCGCGTCCCAGCCGCGGTCCGCCGGGAAGCCGCTGATCGCGTCCCCGCCGGCGGCGATCAGGTCCCACAGCTCCTCCGGCGAGCGCACGCCGCCCGGGTAGCGGCAGGCCATGCCGACGATCGCGATCGGCTCCGAGGGCGCGGCGGCCACCGCCACCACCTGGCCGGGGCCCTCCGCCCCGAACAGCGCGGTGAGGATCTCCTCGGCCAGCGCGGACGCGCTCGGGTGGTCGAAGACGACGGTGGACGGCAGCCGTAGGCCGCAGACGGTGTTCAGGCGGTTGCGCAGCTCGACGGCGGTCAGCGAGTCGAAGCCCAGCTCCCGGAAGGCCCGTGTCGCGACGATCTCGTCCGCCGAGTCGTGGCCCAGCACCGCGGCCGCCTGTGCCCGCACCAGCTCCACGACGCTCCGGCGCCGCTCGGCCGCCGACAGGCCGCCCAGCCGCGCGGCGAACTCGCCGCGCTCGTCGGCGGCCGCCCCGGCGGCCGTCTCGGCCCGGGTCTCGGGGATGGTGTCCAGCAGCGGGCGCGGGCGGGCGGCCGTGAACACCGGCGCGAACTTCTCCCACTCGACATCCGCCAGTGCGATGAAGGTCTCGTCGTCGGCCAGCACCTCGCCGAGCGCTGTCAGCGCCCGCTGCGTGTCGAGGAAGTTCATGCCCTGTCGCAGCAGGCGCTGGGGCGTCACCCGGCCGGGTGCCTGGTCCATCACCGCGTCGACGGCGTCCCAGTCGCGGGTGTTCCACACACCCCACGCGATCGACGTCCCGGGCAGGCCGCGGGCACGGCGGTCCTCCGCCAGCGCGTCGAGGAAGGCGTTGCCGGCGGCGTAGGCGCCGTGGTCGTTGCTGCCCCAGGTCGCCGAGATCGACGAGAAGAGGACGAACTCGTCGATGTCCAGGTCGGCCGTCGCCTCGTCCAGGTGGACGGCGCCGGCCGCCTTCGCACCGAGTGCCGCCGCCAGCCCCTCCCGGCTGGTGTCCTCCACCCGGGCCAGGTAGGGCGCGTTGGCGGAGTGCAGGACGGTGGACAGACCGGGGCCATTGTTCTCGATCCAGGCCATCAGGCCGATCACCTGGTCCCGGTCCGCCAGGTCGCAGCTGACGACCTCGACCGCCGAGCCCCCGTTCGCCACGGCGGCGGCCAGCGCCGCCACGCCGTGCGCCGACGGCCCGGAGCGGGAGGTCAGAACGACCCTCGGCGCACCGTGCTCGGCCAGCCACGGGCCGATGCAGACGCCGATCGATCCGGTGCCGCCGGTCAGCAGGACGGTGCCGCGCGGCGACCAGCCCTCCGACTCCACACGCCGGGCCTCAGCCCGCACCAGCCGGCGCAGGAACACACCCGACGGCCGCACCGCGACCTGGTCCTCACCGCCATCGGCGAACACACCGACCAGACGAGCCGCGACATCGGCGTCCACCACCGGCGGCAGATCCACCAGACCACCCCACCAGTCCGCGTGCTCCAGGCCCACGGCCCGGCCCAGGCCCCAGACCTGGGCCTGCACCGGACTGGTCGTCACCTCGCCGGCGTCGACCGCCACCGCGCCGCGGGTCAGCACCCACAGCGGAGCCGTGGCCCCGGTCTCGACCAGCACCCGGACCAGGTCGACCGTCCCGGCCAGACCGCCCGGAACCGACGGGTGCTCCGCCAGCGGCGTCTCGTCCAGGGCCAGTAGCGACACCACACCGGCCACGCCCTCGGCCAGCTCCGCGTCGACGTCCTCCGGTCCCGCGACGGTGACGACGCTCGCGCCGTGTGCCGTCAGCGCGTTCGCGACCGCCTCCCGGTCGGGCCCGTCGCCGACCAGCAGCCAGGTCCCCGTCGGCGTGGCGGCCCGCTTCGCGTCGGCCGCCCGCCAGACGATCCGGTAGCGCCAGTCGTCCACCGAGGTATCCGGGCCGGCGGCCTGGACGGAGGCCACGGCGCCGAGCCAGTAGCGCCGGCGCTGGAAGGCGTAGGTGGGCAGGTCCACGACCGTGCCGCCGCCCAGAAGCGCGGCCCATTCGACCGGAAGGCCCCGTACGTAGGCCTCGGCGAGCGAGGTCAGCAGGCGCTCGGCGCCGCCCTCCTCGCGCCGCAGGGTGCCGACCACCACCGAGCCCTCGACGTCCTCGACGACGTCACCCACCGCACCGGTCAGCACCGCGTGCGGGGACACCTCCACGAACACGCCGTGCCCGGAGGCGCCCAGGATCCGGACCGCCCTCTCGAACTCCACCGTCTCCCGGAGCGACGCGTACCAGTAGTCGGCGCCCATCTCCGGGCCCGACAGCCACGCGCCCGTCAGCGCCGACACCATCGGAATCCGGGCCTCGGTCGGCGCGATGCCCTGGAGAACCGAAAGGATCTCCTCCCGCAGCTCGTCCACGTGGGCACTGTGCGACGCGTAGTCCACCGGAATCATCCGAGCACGCGGCGAATCCCCACAGGCCTCCGCCAGTTCCCGCAGCGCGTCCGCGTCACCGGAGACGACCGTCGCCGACGGACCGTTCACCGCCGCAACCGACAACCGGGAACCGTACGGGGCGATCCGGGCGCGGACACCGTCCACCGGCTCCGCGATCGACAGCATCCCACCGCGACCGGCAAGGGCCTTCAGGGTCTTGCTCCGCAGAGCCACCACCTTCGCGGCATCGTCCAGGGAAAGAATCCCGGCCACCGCCGCGGCGGCGATCTCACCCTGTGAGTGACCCACCACCGCGTCCGGAGCGACACCCGCCGCCTCCCACACCGCCGCGAGCGACACCATCACCGCCCACAGCGCCGGCTGCACCACATCAGCGGCCTCGAAACCATGCCGGCCCGCCAGGACATCGTCCAACTGCCAATCCACATAAGGCGCCAGGGCCTCAGCACACTCCGCCAACCTCGCCGCGAACACCGGCGACGACTCCGCCAGCTCGCGCCCCATCCCGACCCACTGACTCCCCTGACCGGGGAAGACGAACACCGTCCGCCCCACACCAGCGGCCGCCACCGAGCCCGTGACCACGCCGGGCGCGGGCTGCCCCGCGGCGACAGCCGTCAGTCCCGACGCGAGTCCGTCCCGGTCCGCGCCGAGCACGACGGCCCGGTGCTCCAGCGCCGACCGCGTCGTGGCCAGCGACCACGCGACGTCTCCCACCGACAACTCCGGTCGCGCCACCACATGTTCACGCAGCCGGGCCGCCTGACCCGCCAGCGCCGCGACGCTCTGCCCCGACACCACCCATGCGGGAAGCCCCTCGCCGGACAGGATGCGCGGCGCGGCGCCCGCCACGACCTCCGGACGGCCCGAGCCCGCCGGTGCCTCCTCCAGGATCAGGTGCGCGTTGGTGCCGCTGACGCCGAACGCGGACACGCCGGCCCGGCGCACCCGCTCGCCCGCCGGCCACTCCACCGCCTCCTGCAGCAGCCGGACGTTCCCCGAGGCCCAGTCCACGTGCGGCGACGGGTTCTCGGCGAAGAGGGTCTTCGGCAGCACTCCGTGCTGCAGCGCCAGGACCATCTTGATCACACCGGCGACGCCGCTCGCGCAGCCGGAGTGGCCGATGTTGGACTTCACCGAGCCCAGCCAGAGCGGCCGGTCGGCGGCACGGTCCTCGGCCTGCCCGTAGGTCGCCAGCAGCGCCTGCGCCTCGATCGGGTCACCCAGCGTCGTGCCCGTCCCGTGCGCCTCGACCACGTCCACGTCGGCCGTGGTCAGGCCGGCGTCGGCCAGCGCCGAGTGGATGACGCGGTACTGCGAGGGCCCGTTGGGGGCGGTGATGCCGTTGGAGGCGCCGTCCTGGTTGACGGCGCTGCCACGGATCACACCGAGCACCTGGTGGCCGTTGCGGCGGGCGTCCGAGAGCCGTTCCAGCGCGATGATGCCGGCGCCCTCGCCCCAGCCGATGCCGTCGGCCTCGGCGGCGAAGGACTTGCACCGGCCGTCCGCGGCCATGCCGCCCTGCTGGGAGAACTCGATGTACGCGTCGGGCATGACCAGCACCTCGACACCGCCCGCCAGGGCCAGGGAGCACTCGCCCGACCGCAGCGAGCGCACCGCCAGGTGCAGTGCCACGAGCGAGGACGAGCAGGCGGTGTCGATCGTCACGGCCGGGCCGGTCAGGCCCAGCGTGTAGGAGATGCGTCCGGAGACGACGGCGGTCAGACCGCCGGTCATCTTGTAGCCCTCGGCGCCGCTGCCGTTGCCGCCCACGCCCGAGCCGTAAGCGGTGCCGCTGGCGCCGACGAACACGCCCGTGTCGGAGCCCTTCAGCGACATCGGGTCGATGCCGGCCCGCTCGACCGCCTCCCAGGCCGTCTCCAGCAGGATCCGCTGCTGCGGGTCCATCGCCAGGGCCTCGCGCGGGCTGATCCCGAAGAACCCGGGGTCGAAGTCGGCCACGTCGTAGAGGAATCCGCCGACCCGGGCGTACTCCTCACCGGCGCGCGCGTCCGGGTTGCCGTAGGCGCGCTCCCACTCCGCCCAGCCGCGGTCGGTGGGGAAGCCGCCCATGGCGTCCGTCCCTGCGGCGACCAGGTCCCAGAACCGGTCGGGACCGGTGATCCCCCCGGCGTAGCGGCAGCCGAGGCCGACGACGGCGATCGGCTCGCGCTCGCCGGCTTCCAGTTCCTTGACGCGCTCGCGGGTCCGATACAGGTCGGCGGCGAGCTTCTTCAGAGTGTCGAGCAGCTGGCTGTCGCCGCCCGCCGCCTGCGCACCACCGGTCATCACGAAAGCCCCAATTCCTTGTTGATGAAGTCCAGGACCTCGCCGGCGTCGGCGTCGTCCAGTCGCCCGGCCAGCGTCTGCTGCTCCTGCTCGTCCTGCCGTGGTTGCTCGGTGTCGCCCAGCCAGCGGGAGAGCACGTTCCTCAGCCGCAGGGTCACGTCGCGTCGGGCGCCGCTGCCGCCGGGCACCGCCGCGAGCGCGGCCTCCAAGCGGTCGAGCCCGTCGAGCACCGGGTCGGTGCCGGGGGCGGCCCGGGTGTCGTCGGCGGACGGGGCTCGCAGGCCGAGTTCGCCGTGCAGGTACTCGGCGAGTTCGGCGGGGGTCGGGTGGTCGAAGACGAGGGTGGCGGGCAGCCGCCGCCCGGTGGTGTCGGTGATCCGGTTGCGCAGGTCGACGGCCATCACGGAGTCGAAGCCGAGTTGGCGGAACGGTCGGCCCTTGGGCAGCGCCCCGGCGGTGTGACCGAGCACGGCGGCGGCCTGGTCGCAGACGATCTCCACGAGTCGGCGCAGCTGCTCCGCGTGGGGCAGGCCGGCGAGCTGGTCGGACAGGCGGGTGCCGTCCTGTCCGTCGCCGCCGGTGCCGGAGTCCGCGGACTCCGGTCGGGTCCCGGCGTCCGGCAGGTCGGCGAGGAGGCGGCTGGGACGGCGCAGGGTGAACGTCGGGCCGAACACCGGCCAGTCGATGTCCGCGACGGTGACGGCGTCCTCCCCCGCGTCCAGGGCCTGGCCAAGGGCGAGGACGGCGAGTTCGGGTGCCATGGCCCGGACGCCGTAGCGGGTCAGCCGGGTGGTCACGCTGCCGCCGCCCATGCCGCCGCCGCCCCACAGGCCCCAGGAGAGCGTGGTGGCGGGGCGGCCGGCGGCGCGGCGTTCGGCGGCGAGGCCGTCGAGGTAGCCGTTTGCGGCGGCGTAGCCGGCCTGGTCGCTACCGCCCCAGACGGCCGCGCCGGAGGAGAACAGCACGAAGTCGTCGAGGCCGCGGTCGGCGGTCAGCTCGTCCAGCCAGCGGGCGCCGTCCGCCTTGGGGGCGCACACCTCGGCCAGCCCGGCCGCGGTGGTCTCGCCGACGGTGCCGCCCTGGCCGACGCCCGCGGTGTGCAGCACCGTGGACAGGGCCGGGCCGCCGGTGGCCTCGATCCGGGCCAGCAGGGCGGCGACCTCGGCGCGCTCGGCGACGTCGCAGGCGACGACGTCGACGTCGGTGCCGCGGGCGGCCAGTTCGGCGGCGCGGGCGGCGACGCCCTCGGTGGCCGGGCCGCGCCGGCCGGTCAGCACGACGCGCCGCGCGCCGCGGCCGGCGAGCCAGCGTGCGACGTGCTCGCCGATGGCGCCCGTCCCGCCGGTGACCAGGACCGTGCCGCGCGGGGTCCACGCGGCGCCGTTCGCCGGGGCCTGCGGCTGCGCGACGCGCACCAGGCGTCGTCCGTACGCGCCGGACGGGCGCAGCGCCACCTGGTCCTCGCCGTCGCCATCCGTGAGGACGGCGGGCAGGCGCCGCAGGGCGGGGCCGGTGTCCTCGGGACGCTGCGGCAGGTCGATCAGGCCGCCCCACAGGTCGGGGTGGGCGAGGGCGGCCGTCCGGCCGAGGGCCCAGATCTGGGCGTGGACGGGCGGGCCGACCGGCTCGCCGTCGGTGGCGGCGGTCGCGCCCCTGGTCAGCACCCACAGCGGGGCGGCGGGCGCGTCGTCCCCGTCCCGGCGCCGGTCGGCGACGGCCTGCGCCAGGGCCAGGGTGGCGGCCAGGGCGCGCGGGACGCCGGGGTGGGCGTCGAGCGGCGAGGCCGCCTCGTCGTCGAGAGCGAGGGCGGAGACGATGCCGGAGAGGTCGTCGACACCGGTCGGCAGCGCGGCGGCGAGCGCCTCGCGGTCGGTGGTGTCGAGGCCATCGCCGGGCACTGTGAGGACCCGGGCGCCGGCGGCCGTGAGGGCGTCGGCGACGTCCGGTGCGGAGCCGACGAGCAGCCAGGTGCCGGTCGGCGCGGTGTCGCGGTCGGGCAGGGCCGACCAGGCGATGCGGTAGCGCCAGCCGGCGACGGCCGACTCGGCGCGTTCGCGGTGGCGCCAGTCGGTGAGCGCGCCGAGGGCCGGATCGCCCGGGTCGACACCGAGCAGGTCGGCGAGAGCGGCGGCGTCACCGCGCTCGACGGCGTTCCAGAAGCCCGCCTCGGCGGGCGTGCCCGCGGTGACCGGTGCGGTCGGGCCCTCCGCGGGCTCCGGCCAGAACCGGTCCCGCCGGAAGGCGTAGGTGGGTAGGTCCACGGTCGTGCCGCGGCCGCCGAGGACGGCGGTCCAGGCGACGGGCATACCCCGGACGTACGCCTCGGCGAGCGAGACCAGGAGACGCTCGGCGCCGCCGTCCTCCCTGCGCAGGGTGCCGACCACGGCCGCAGTCCGGTCCGTGAAGGCGTCGGTGATCGCCGGGGTGAGCACCGGGTGCGGGGAGACCTCGACGTACGCCTCGTGGCCCGCGTCGGCGAGGATGCGCACGGCGCGGTCGAACTCGACGGTCTCGCGCAGGGACGCGTACCAGTACGCCGGGTCCAGCTCCGGGCCCGACAGCCACGCGCCCGTCATGGCGGAGACCATGGGGATGCGGGCCTCGGTCGGCGTGATGCCCTGGAGGACGGCGAGGATCTCCTCGCGCAGCTCGTCCACGTGGGCGCTGTGGGAGGCGTAGTCCACCGGGATCATCCGGGCGCGGGGCGAATCCCCGCACGACTCGGCGAGTTCGCGCAGCGCGTCGGCGTCACCGGAGACGACCGTCGCCGACGGGCCGTTCACGGCCGCGACGGAAAGTCGGGAACCGTACGGGGCGATCCGGGCGCGGACACCGTCCACCGGCTCCGCGATCGACAGCATCCCACCGCGACCGGCAAGGGCCTTCAGGGTCCTGCTCCGCAGAGCCACCACCTTCGCGGCATCGTCCAGGGAAAGAATCCCGGCCACCGCCGCGGCGGCGATCTCACCCTGCGAGTGACCGACCACGGCGTCCGGAGCGACACCGGCCGCCTCCCACACCGCGGCCAGCGACACCATCACCGCCCACAGCGCCGGCTGCACCACATCCGCGGCCTCAAAACCATGGCGGCCCGCCAGCACATCGTCCAACTGCCAGTCCACGTGAGGCGCCAGAGCCGCAGCACACTCCGCCAGCCGGGCGGCGAACACCGGCGAGGCCTCCGCCAGCTCGCGCCCCATGCCGACCCACTGGCTCCCCTGACCGGGGAAGACGAACACCGTCCGCCCCACACCAGCGGCCGCCACCGACCCGGTCACCACGCCGGGCGCGGGCTGTCCCGCGGCGACGGCCGAAAGCCCCGCCAGCAGTTCGTCCCGATCCGTGCCCAGCACCACCGCGCGCTGCTCGAAGGCCGACCTCGTGGTGGCCAGCGACCACCCGACGTCACCGACCGGCAGCTCCGGCCGTGCCGCTACGTGCTCGTACAACCGGCCCGCCTGACCAGTGAGCGTCTGCCCGTCGCGGCCGGACAGCACCCAGGCGGGGAGGGGACGCGCCAGGACCGGCGCACGGTCCTCGGAGTCGTCGTCGGGGACGGCCTGCGGGTCGGCCGGGGCCTCTTCGATGATCACGTGCGCGTTGGTGCCGCTGATCCCGAACGCCGACACGCCCGCCCGGCGCACCCGCTCGCCCACCGGCCACTCCACCGCCTCCTGCAGCAGACGGACGTTGCCCGTCTCCCAATCGACGTGCGAGGACGGCTCGTCCGCGTGCAGGGTCTTCGGCAGCACCTCGTGCCGCAGTGCCATCACCATCTTGATCACACCGGCCACACCCGCGGCCTGCTGCGCGTGCCCGATGTTCGACTTCACCGACCCCAGCCACAACGGCCGGTCCTCGAACCGCTCCTGGCCGTACGTCGCCAGCAGCGCGCCCGCCTCGATCGGGTCACCCAACTCCGTACCCGTCCCGTGCGCCTCGACCACGTCCACATCCACCGCCGAGATCCGGGCGTTGGCCAACGCCGCACGGATCACCCGCTGCTGCGAGGGGCCGTTGGGGGCCGTGAGGCCGTTGGAGGCGCCGTCCTGGTTGATCGCGCTTCCGCGCACCACGCCGAGCACCCGGTGCCCGTTGCGGCGGGCGTCCGAAAGGCGTTCGAGCACCACGATGCCGACGCCCTCGCCCATGCCCATGCCGTCCGCGCCCTCGCCGAAGGCCTTGCAGCGGCCGTTCGGCGACAGGGCCCGCAGCCGCGAGAAGCCGACGAACTCACTCGGGTCGGCCATCACCGTCACACCGCCCGCCAGGGCGACCGAGCACTCGCCCGACCGCAGCGACTGCACCGCCTGGTGCAGCGCGACCAGCGAGGAGGAGCACGCCGTGTCCACCGTCATCGCCGGGCCCACCAGGCCCAGCGCGTACGAGATCCGGCCGGACAGCACACTCATCGCCGTGCCGGTCATGCGGTGCCCTTCGGAGCCGGCGGTCTCCTCCACCACGCCGAGGTAGCTCGACCGGGCCGCGCCGACGAAGACGCCGGTCGCGGAGCCGTGCAGCGACTTCGGGTCGATCCCCGCGCGCTCGACGGCCTCCCAGGACGTCTCCAGCAGCAGCCGCTGCTGCGGATCCATCGCCAGCGCCTCACGCGGGCTGATCCCGAAGAACCCCGCATCGAACTCCCCGGCGCCGGTCAGGAATCCGCCCTCGGCGACGTAGGTCTTGCCCTCGGCGTCCGGGTCCGGGTCGAACAGGCCCTCGGTGTTCCAACCGCGGTCGGTCGGGAAACCGCCGATCGCGTCCCCGTGTTCGGCCAGGAGGGTCCAGAGGTCCTCGGGAGTCCGGATCCCGCCGGGGTAGCGGCAGGCCATGCCGACGATCGCGACCGGTTCGGCCGGGGCCGCGACCACGGTGGTCACCGGGCCGGTCCCGGCTCCGAAGAGCCGGGAGAGGATCTCCTCGGCCAGGGCGGCCGGGTTGGGGTGGTCGAACACTACGGTGGCCGGCAGACGGACGCCCGTGGCGCCGTTGAGCCGGTTGCGCAGTTCGACGGCGGTCAGCGAGTCGAAGCCCAGCTCCCGGAAGGCGCGCGTGGTCGGGACCTCGACCGCAGAGCCGTGGCCGAGGACGGCGGCAGCATGCGCGCGGACCAGCTCCACGACCGCACGGCGGCGCTCGGTCGCGGTCAGGCCGACGAGGGCGCGGAAGAGTCCGCCGGTGGCCTCGGCCGGCCGGTCCGACCCAGCGGCGGCCGGACCCCGGTCCTCCTGCTCCCGGGCCTCGGGGATGGCGTCCAGCAGCGGGCGCGGGCGCGCCGCGCGGAACACCGGCGCGAACTTCTCCCACGTCACGTCGGCGAGCGCGATGAAGGTCTCGTCGTCCGCGAGGGTCTGGTCCAGCGCCGTCAGCGCCCGTTCGGTCTGGAGGAAGTTCATCCCCTGCCGGCGGAGCCGTCGGGGCGTCACCCGGCCGGGGCTGTGGTCCATCAGGTCATCGACCGCGTCCCAGTCCCGGGAGTCCCAGACGCCCCAGGCAATCGAGGTGCCCGGCAGGCCCCGGGCCCGGCGGTCCTCGGCCAGGCCGTCCAGGAAGGCGTTCCCCGCCGCGTACGGGCCGTGGTCGTTGCTCCCCCAGGTCGCCGAGATCGAGGAGAACAGCACGAACTCGTCCACGTCCAGCGCGGCCGTCGCCTCGTCCAAGTAGGTGGCCCCGGCGGCCTTCGCGCTGAGGGCCGCCGCCAAGCCCTCCCTGGTGGTGTCCTCGACCCGGGCCAGGTAGCCGGTGTTGGCCGAGTGCAGGACCGTGGACAGGCCCGGTCCGGTGGCCTCGATCCGGGCGACGAGGTCGGTGACGTCCCGACGGACGCCGGTGTCGCAGCTGACGATGTCGACAGCCGTCCCGGCGGCCGCCATCGCGGCCGCGAGTTCCACCGCCCCCTCCGCTGACGGGCCGGAACGGCTCGTCAGCACGACGCGCGGGGTGTCCCGCTCGGCGAGCCAGCGTGCGACGCAGGCCCCGATCGAGCCGGTGCCGCCGGTCAGCAGGACGGTGCCGCGCGCCCGCCAGGGGGCACGGCCGGCCGGCCGCGGCTCGGCCCGCACCAGGCGGCGGGCGAGCGTGCCGGAGGCGCGCAGGGCGATCTGGTCCTCCGTGCGGTCCGCGAGGACCGCGACGAGGCGGGCGCCGGTCCGCGCGTCGAACTCCGGCGGGAGATCGACCAGCCCTCCCCAGCGGTCCGGGAGTTCCATGCCGATGACCCGGCCCATGCCCCACAGCTGGGTCTGCACGGGAGCGGTCGTCACCTCGTCCGGCCCGGTCTGCACCGCGCCCCGGGTCAGCAGCCACAGCGGGGCGTCGACGCCGGTCCGGCGCAGTGCCTGGACGAGGTCGACCGTCGAGGCGGTGCCGCGCGGGATCCACGGGTACGCCGGGTCGTGGCCCTCCTCCAGCGCCAGCAGGGACACCACGCCGGCCACGCTGCCGGTGATCACCTGGTCGAGCGTCTCGACGCCGGTGCGGACGACGTGCGCGCCGTGGTCAGCCAGCGTGCGGGCGCACGCGTCGGCCACGTCTCCCTCACCGACGACCAGCCAGGTGCCGGACAGGGCCGGTACGGCGGTCGGGTCCGCGTCCGCGGGTTGCCAGCGGATCCGGTAGCGCCAGTCGTCGACGCCCGCAGCGCCCGCCGGCCGGGCCGGGGACGCGGGCCAGTACCGCTGGCGTTGGAACGCGTAGGTCGGCAGCTCAACCGCCGTCCCGCGGCCGAGCACCGACGCCCAGTCGACGGGAGCGCCCTGGACGTAGGCCTCGGCGAGCGAGGTCAGCAGACGCTGCACGCCGCCCTCGTCGCGTCGCAGGGTGCCCACGACGACCGGGGAGCGCTCCTCCAGGCTGTCGGTGATCGCCGGGGTCAGCACCGGATGCGGCGACACCTCCAGGAACACCCCGTACCCCGCATCGGCGAGAATGCGCACGGCGCGGTCGAACTCCACCGTCTCGCGCAGCGACGCGTACCAGTACGCCGGGTCCAGCTCCGGACCCGACAGCCACGCGCCCGTCAGCGCCGACACCATCGGGATGCGGGCCTCGGTCGGCGCGATGCCCTGGAGAACCGAAAGGATCTCCTCGCGCAGCTCGTCCACGTGGGCACTGTGGGACGCGTAGTCCACCGGAATCATCCGGGCACGCAATGACTCCCCACACGAGTCCGCGAGTTCACGCAGCGCATCCGCGTCACCGGAAACGACCGTCGCCGACGGACCGTTCACCGCCGCCACCGACAACCGGGAGCCGTACGGGGCGAGCCGCGCGCGGACGCCGTCCACCGGCTCCGCGATCGACAGCATCCCGCCACGACCGGCCAGCGCCTTAAGGGTCTTGCTCCGCAGAGCCACCACCTTCGCGGCATCGTCCAGGGAGAGAATCCCCGCGACGGCGGCAGCGGCGATCTCACCCTGCGAGTGACCCACCACCGCATCCGGCGCGACACCGGCCGCCTCCCACACAGCGGCCAGCGACACCATCACCGCCCACAGCGCCGGCTGCACCACATCCGCGGCCTCGAAACCATGCCGGCCCGCCAGCACATCGTCCAACTGCCAATCCACGTGAGGCGCCAGAGCCGCAGCACACTCCGCCAGCCGCGCCGCGAACACCGGCGAGGCCTCCGCCAGCTCGCGCCCCATCCCGACCCACTGACTCCCCTGCCCCGGGAAGACGAACACCGTCCGCCCCACCCCACCAGGAGCCACCGACCCCGTCACCACACCCGCCGCCGGCTGACCCGTCGCCACCGCCGCCAGACCCGCCGCGAGCTCACTGCGCTCGCCGCCCAGCACGACCGCACGCTGCTCGAACACCGAACGCGTCGCCGCGAGCGACCACGCCACATCGCCGACGGACAACTCCGGCCGCGCCACCACGTGTTCACGCAGCCGACCCGCCTGCCCGGCCAGCGCGGTCGCGCTGCGGCCCGACACCACCCAGGCCGACGCCGCCGTCGACAGGACGGGCGACGGGCGCTCGTCCTCCGCCGTCGGCTCCCCGGCCGCGGGCGCGGGCGCCTCCTCCAGGATCACGTGGACGTTCGTCCCGCTCGCGCCGAACGCCGAGACGCCGGCCCGGCGCACCCGCTCGCCCGCCGGCCACTCCACCGGTTCCTGGAGCAGCCGGACGTTCCCCGAGGCCCAGTCGACGTGCGAGGACGGCTCCCCGGCGTGCAGGGTCCTGGGCAGGGTGCCGTGCCGCAGGGCGAGCACCATTTTCATCACGCCGCCGACGCCGGCGGCCTGCTGCGCGTGGCCGATGTTGGACTTCAGCGAGCCGAGCCACAGCGGCCGGTCCTCGTCGCGGCCCTGTCCGTAGGTGGCCAGCAGCGCGCCGGCCTCGATCGGATCGCCCAGCTCCGTGCCCGTCCCGTGCGCCTCGACCGCGTCCACCTCGGACGCGGTCAGGCGGGCGTCGGCGAGGGCGGCCCGGATGACCCGGCGCTGCGCGGGCGCGCTGGGCGCCGTCAGGCCGTTCGACGCGCCGTCCTGGTTCATCGCGCTGCCGCGAATGACCGCCAGGACGCGGTGGCCGTTGCGGCGGGCGTCCGACAACCGTTCCAGCAGGACGAGTCCGGCGCCCTCGCCCCAACCCGTACCGTCGGCGTCCTCCGAGAACGGCTTGCAGCGTCCGTCGGAGGCGAGGCCCTGCTGGCGGGCGAAGTCGGCGAACATCACCGGGGTGGACATCACCATCACGCCGCCGGCGAGGGCGAGCGAGCACTCGCCCGAGCGCAGCGAGCGGGCCGCCAGGTGGACGGCGGCCAGCGAGGAGGAGCAGGCCGTGTCGACGGTCACGGCGGGCCCGTTCAGGCCCAGGGTGTAGGAAACCCGGCCGGAGAGCACGCTGATCGCGCTGCCGGTGACCAGGTGGCCCTCGTCGTGGCCGTGCTCGCGTGCGTACCAGTCGTAGCCCGACGCGCTGGCGCCGACGAACACGCCGGTGTGCGAGCCGCGCAGGGTGCGCGGGTCCAGTCCGGCGTGCTCCAGTGCTTCCCAGGCGATCTCCATCACGATGCGCTGCTGCGGGTCCATCGCGAGAGCCTCGCGCGGGCTGATCCCGAAGAAGCCGGGGTCGAACTCGGCCGCGTCGGGAAGGAAGCCGCCGCGGGTCTCGTAGCCGTGGGCGGCCGCCTCGTCCGGGTCCCAGCCGCGGTCGGTGGGGAAGTCGCCGACCGCGTCGGTACCGGTGGCGACCAGATTCCAGAGCTCGTCCGGCGTGCGCACGCCGCCCGGGTAGCGGCACGCCATGCCGACGACGGCGACGGGTTCGCCGGTCACGGTCTCCAACTCGCGGACGCGCTCGCGGCTCTCGTGCAGCTCGGCCGTGACGCGCTTCAGGAAGTACCGGAGCTTGTCCTCGCTCACGCGTTCCACCTCGGGGTGCTCGGGCTGTGGGTACTCGGTCTGGGCAGCGCTCGGGCGGCCCGGGGGAGGGTCAGCGGTACGGTCATTCGATGCCGAACTCCTTGCCCAGGAGGTCGAAGACCTCGTCGTCGTCCGCGGCGGCGAGGCGCTCGGAGACGTCCTGGCCGGCAGCGGGGCCGGCGCCGTTGCCGCCACTGCCGGTGGGGCCGCCGGCGCGGCGCTGGAGCCGTTGCCACTTGGCGCTCAGCGCGGCGAGCTGCGCCGCGACCGCCTCGTCGTCCTCGTCCGCCCCGACGCCGTCCTCGCCGAGCCGGTCCAGCAGGCCCGACAACGAGGCGTCCAGCCGGTCGAGTTCGGTGCGCACGGAGTCCGGGCCGGCGCCGAGCTCGCGCAGCAGGTGCGCGGCGAGGGCGGAGGACGTCGGGTACTCGAAGACGACGGTGGAGGGCAGGGTGACGCCGGTGGCTGCGGCGATCCGGTCGCGCAGTTCGATGGCGGTCAGGGAGTCGAAGCCGAGGTCCCGGAAGGCCCGTTCGGCGTCGATGTCGGCAGTGCTCCCGTGCGACAGCACCAGGGCCGCCTGGGCGCGCACCAGGTCCGTCACCGCGGCCGGCCGGCGGGCGGCGGGCAGGGCGAGGACGGTGCGGGCGAACTCGGGTGCCGCGCCGCCGTCGGCCGGGCCGGCCGGTTGGTCCGCCGGGGCGGCCGCTTCCGGCAGGTCGGCGAGCAGCGGGCTCGGGCGGTGCAGGGTGAAGGCGGGCGCGAAGGTCCGCCAGTCCACGTCGGCGATGGTGACGAGCGCGTCGCGCCCGTCCATCGCCTGGCCGAGCGCCCGGACGGCGGTGCCCGGGTCCAGGACGCCCAGGCCGTGCCGGACGGAGGACTGCGCGGTGGCGCCGCCGTCGGCCCAGGGGCCCCAGGCGACCGAGGTGGCGACCTGTCCGCGGGCGCGGCGCTGCTCGGCGAGGGCGTCGACGAAGGCGCTGCCCATGGCGTAGCCGGGTACCAGGGCGCTGCCCCAGGTCGCGGCGACGGAGGAGAACAGGACGAAGTCGTCCAGGTCGAGGTCGGCGGTCAGTTCGTCGAGCCAGCGGGCGCCGGCCGACCGGGCGCCGGCGACGGCGGCGAGTTCCTCCGCGGTGGTGTCGGCGACGGCGGTGGCCTGTCCGGCGCCGACGGCGTGCACGACGCCGCGCAGGGCGGGGCCGCCGTCGGCGGTGATCTGCCGCAGCAGGCCGCCGAGTTCGGCGCGCCGGGTGGTGTCGCAGGCGGCGATGGACAGGGCGGCGCCCGAGGCGGCGACGTCGGCGGCGAGCCGGGCGACGTCGGCGGTCAGCGGCTCGCCGGCGGCGAGGACGACGCGTTCGGCGCCGCGCCCGGCGAGCCAGCGGCCGACCTCGGCGCCGATGGCGCTGGTGCCGCCGGTGACCAGGACGGTGCCGCGCCCGGGCCTGGGGGTGGCGGCGGCCGCGGCCGCTCGCACCAGGCGGCGGGCCAGGATGCCCTGCGGGCGCAGGGCCGTCTGGTCCTCGGCGACGGCGCCTGACAGCAGGGCGGCGAGCCGGGTGCCGGTGCGGTCGTCCCAGGCGTCGGCGGGCGGCAGGTCGACCAGTCCGCCCCAGTGCCCGGGGTGTTCGAGGCCGGTGACCCGGCCCAGTCCCCAGACCTGGGCCTGGAGGGGGCTGCCGCTCTCGCCGGGGCCGGTGGCCACGGCGCCGGAGGTGAGCACCCACAGCGGGGTGCCGGGAGCGCCGGCGCCGAGGTGCTGGATGAGGTCGAGGGTGGCGGCCACGCCCCGGGTCATGGTCGGGTGCCCCTGGTCCGGGGACTCGTCCAGGGCGAGTAGGGAGACCACGCCGGCGGGGGCCGGGTGGGCGGCGAGGGCGGCGCGGTCGGCGTCCGGCAGGGTGCGGACGTCGGCGGCGCCGTGCTCGGCCAGGGCCCGGGCGACGTTCCGGGCGGTCTCCGGGTCGGCATCCGCGCCGACCAGCAGCCAGGTGCCGGTCAGTTCCGGCGCTGCGGGGCGCTCGGCGACCCGGGTCCAGGTGATCCGGTAGCGCAGGCCGGTCAGCGCGTCGTCGGGCGCGGGGGCGGCGGGCCGGGCCGGTTCGGGCCAGTAGCGGCTGCGCTGGAAGGCGTAGGTGGGCAGTTCGACGAGGTGGCCGGGGCCGTGCACGGCCGCCCAGTCGACGGGTGCGCCGGCCACGTACGCGGTGGCGAGCGAGGTGAGCAGGCGTCGGGCGCCGCCGTCCAGGCGCCGCAGCGTGCCGGTGACGACCGCCGCCTCGCCGAGGGTGTCCCGGACGGCGCCGGTCAGCGCGGGGTGCCCGGACACCTCGACGAACATCCGGTGCCCGCTGTCGCCGAGGGTTCGTACGGCCTGTTCGAACTCGACGGTGCCGCGCAGGCTCGCGTACCAGTAGTGGGCGTCGAGTTCCCGACCGTCCTGCCACTGCCCGGTGTACGCGGAGACCAGCGGGACGACGGCCGCGCGGGGCTCGATGTCCGCGAGCGCGGCGAGGATCTCCTCCCGCAGTTCCTCGACCTGGGGGCTGTGCGAGGCGTAGGCGATCGGGACCCGGGTGGTGCGGCAGGTGGGCGGGCAGGCGGCCGCGAACGCGTCGAGCGCGTCGGGGTCGCCGGAGACCACGCAGGACCGGGGGCTGTTGACGGTGGCGAGCGAGAGCCTGCTCTCGAAGCCGGTGAGCCGTTCGCGCACCGTGTCGGCCGGTTCGGCGACGGACAGCATGCCGCCGCGTCCGTCCAGGGTCCGCAAGGCTCGGCTGCGCAGGGCGGCGACCTTCGCGCCGTCGGCGAGGGTGAGGGCGCCGGCGACGGTCGCTGCGGCGATCTCGCCCAGCGAGTGGCCGACGACGGCGTCCGGGACGACGCCCGCGGCCTGCCAGACCGCGGCCAGCGACACCGAGACCGCCCACACAGCGGGCTGGAGCACGTCGGCGGCGAGGAAGTCGTGCCGGCCGGCCAGGACGTCCGCGAGGTCCCAGTCGACGTACGGCGCGAGGGCGCGCGCGCACTCGGCGAGCCGCTCGCGGAAGACCGGTGAGTCCTCGGCGAGTTCACGGCCCATGCCGATCCACTGGCTGCCGTGGCCGGGGAAGACGAACACGGTGCGGCCGGCGCCGCCGGGCGCGACGGAGCCGGTGACCGCATCGGCCGCGGACTGTCCGGCGGCCACCGCCGCGAGGGCGGGCAGCAGTTCGGCGTGGTCCGCGCCCACGACCACGGCGCGGTGCTCCAGCGCCGGGCGTGTGGTGGCGAGGGACCAGGCCGTGTCGCCGACCGGCAGCTCGGGGCGGGCCAGCGCGAACTCGCGCAGTCGGCCCGCCTGGGCGGCGAGGGCACGCGGATCGCGGGCGCCGACCGGCCAGGCGACCGGTCCGCCGGACAGCACCGGCGCGGGGCCGGCCTCCACCGTCCCGGGTTCGGGGCGGGCGGGCGGTTCCTCGATGATGACGTGGGCGTTGGTGCCGCTGACGCCGAAGCTGGAGACGCCCGCTCGGCGGGGCCGCTCGCCGTCCGGCGCCCAGTCGACGGACCGATGCAGCAGAGCGACGTGGCCGGCCGACCAGTCGACGTGGGAGGACGGGGTGTCGGCGTGCAGCGTGCGCGGCAGCTGCCCGTGCCGCAGGGCCAGGACGACCTTCATGATCCCGGCGATGCCGGCGGCGGCCTGGGTGTGGCCGATGTTGGACTTGACCGAGCCCAGCCACAGCGGCCGGTCCGCGGGCCGGTCCTGGCCGTAGGTCGCGAGCAGGGCCTGGGCCTCGATCGGGTCGCCCAGTTCGGTGCCGGTGCCGTGCGCCTCGACGGCGTCCACGTCGGCGGGGGCGAGTCCGGCGCTGGCCAGCGCGGCGCGGATCACCCGCTGCTGGGAGGGGCCGCTGGGGGCGGTGAGCCCGTTGGACGCGCCGTCCTGGTTGACGGCGCTGCCGCGGACCAGGGCCAGCACCCGGTGGCCGTTGCGGTGGGCGTCGGAGAGCCGTTCGACCGCGAGGACGCCGACGCCTTCGGCCATGCCCATGCCGTCGGCGCCGGTCCCGAAGGCCTTGCACCGGCCGTCGGCCGCCAGGCCGCGCTGCTGGGAGAAGCCGACCAGGTCGCGCGGGGTGGGCATCACGGTGACGCCGCCGACCAGGGCGAGGTCGCACTCGCCGGCCCGCAGTGCCTGGGCGGCGGAGTGCAGGGCGACCAGGGACGAGGAGCAGGCCGTGTCGACGGTGAAGGCGGGGCCCTCCAGGCCGAGGAGATAGGAGACCCGGCCGGACAGCACGCTGGTGGCGACGCCGATCATGGCCTGGCCCTCCTGGCGGTGGCCGGCCTGGTCGGCGGCACCCGCGATGAGGTGGTCGTAGCCGGAGCCGAAGCCGCCGACGAACACCCCGGTACGGCTGCCGCGCAGGCCGGTGGGGTCGATGCCGCCGCGTTCCAGGGTCTCCCACACGACCTCCAGCAGCAGCCGCTGCTGCGGGTCCATGGCGACCGCTTCGCGCGGGCTGATACCGAAGAACCCGGCGTCGAACTCGGCGGCCTCGTGCAGGAAGCCGCCTTCGCGGGCGTAGAGGGTGCCGGGCCGGTCGGCTGCGGGGTCGTAGAGGGCGGCCAGGTCCCAGCCGCGGTCGGTGGGCAGGCCGGTGATGGCGTCCCGGCCGGAGTCGAGCAGCTGCCACAGCTGCTCGGGGGTGTGGATGCCGCCGGGCAGGCGGCAGCCCATGGCGACGATCGCGACCGGGTCGGCGAGGTCCGGTGCGGCGGCGCGTGGAGCGGCCGGGGCGGCGGCGACCGCTCCGCCGTCGACCAGTCGGGCACGCAGGTGCGCGGCGAGCACCTGCGGGTCCGGGTGGTCGTACAGCAGGGTGGCGGGCAGCGGCAGGCCGGCGGCGGTGCTGAGCCGGTTGCGCAGTTCGACCGAAGTGAGGGAGTCCAGGCCGAGTTCGCTGAAGGCGCGCCCGGGCTCGATGTCCGCGGCAGAGGCGTACCCCATCACGGTGGCCGCCTCCTCCCGGATCAGGTCGCAGAGCAGCCGGTCCTGCGCTTCGGCGGAGGTCGACGCGGCCAGCCGGGCGGCCAGCAGGTGCTCCGAGTCGGCGGCGAGCGGCGCCGCGTCGGCGGACCCGGCGGACCCGGCCGCGTCGGCGGCCCGGATCTCGGGCATGTCGCGCATCAGCGGGGCGCGGCGCAGCTGTTCGGGGCCGCGGGCGGTGGCCATCGCGGCGAAGTCGACGGCCATCAGCGACAGCACGGCCAGTCGCGGATCCTGGTCCTCGACGGCGGCGGCGAGAGCGCGGACGGCGTCCTCGGGCTCCATCAGGACTTCCCACTTGTTGCGGGCGAGCCGTCGGCGGGCGCCTTCGCTGGCCTCGCCGACACCGCCGCCCGCCCACGGACCCCAGGCCAACGAGGTGGCGGGCAGGCCGCGGGAGCGGCGCTGCTCGGCGAGGGCGTCCAGGTAGGCGTTGGCCGCGGCGTAGTTGCCCTGACCGCCGTTGCCGAAGGTGGCGGAGATGGAGGAGCAGAGGACGAAGGCGTCGAGTTCCAGGTGGGCGGTCAACTCGTCCAGGTGGGCGGCTCCGCCGGCCTTGCCGTCGAAGGTGTGGGCCAGGCGGGCGGCGTCCAGCCGGTCCAGGACGCCGTCGTCCAGGGCACCGGCGGCGTGCAGCACGACGGACAGCTCCGGCCCGGTGGCGGCGATCCGGTCGAGCACTGCGGCGAGCGCGGGGCGCTCGGCGGTGTCGCAGGCAAGGACGTCCACGGCGGCGCCGGCGGCGGCGAGTTCGGCGGCGAGGGTCGCGGTGCCGGCGGCGGCGGGGCCGGAGCGGCTGGTCAGGACGAGGCGGCGGGCGCCGCGCTCGTGGGCGAGCCAGCGGGCGACGTGGCCACCGATGTGGCCGGTGCCGCCGGTGACGAGGACGGTGCCGCGGGGGACGAGCGGCCGCCGGTCGGCGGGGCGGGGCGGCTTGGGGGCGTGGGCGAGGCGGCGCGGGCGCAGGCCGTCGGTGCGCAACGCGACCTCGTTCTCGTCGCGGGCGGCGAGGACGGCGGCCAGGCGGGCGGCAGCCCGCTCGTCCCATGTCCCGGGCAGGTCGACCAGCCCGCCCCAGCGGTCGGGGTGTTCGGCGGCAACGGTCCGCCCGAGGGCCCAGACGGGCGCCTGCCGGGGGTCGGCGGCGCCGGTGCCGGGATCGGTGGTGACGGCGCCGGCGGTCAGGACCCACAGCGGGGCACCGACGGTGGCGTCACCGAGGGCCTGGACCAGGGCCAGGGTGGCGGCGAGGCCGCGGGCCACGGTGGGGTGGGCAGCGAGCGAGCCGGTGTCGAGAGCCAGCAGGGAGAGCACGCCGGCGGGCCGGGCGCCGTCCAGCGCGGCGGTGATCCGCCGCGCGTAGTCGCCGCGGTCGGCGTCGGCGGTATCCAGCTCGACGGTGACGGTCCGGGCGCCGCGGTCGGCGAGGGACGCGGCGCTCGGGTGTACGGAGTGTCCGGCAGGCGTGAACACCAGCCAGGTGCCGGTGAGCAGGGCGGGGGCGGGCTCGGGGGCGTGGACCCACTCGGCGACGAACCGCCAGTCGTCGGTGGGGTCGGCGGCGGGGCCCTGGGCTGTGGCCGCGGCCGCCGCCGGGCGGACGTCCGGCCAGAAGCGGCGGTGCTGGAAGGCGTACGTGGGCAGTTCGACGCACCGCGGGGCCGCGGAGGTGGGCAGCACGGCGGTCCAGTCGACCGGCAGACCGTGGACGTACGCGGTGCCGAGGGAGCGCAGCAGCCGCTCGGCGCCGTCGTCGTCACGGCGCACCGTATCGATCACCAGCGGGTCGGGCAGGTCGCCGCGCCCGGCCAGCACCTCCTGGACGGCGGGCAGCAGCACCGGATGCGCGGAGACCTCGACGAAGGTCCGGTGGCCGGTGGCCGCGAGGGCTTCGACTGCCTCGCCGAAGCGGACGGTGTTCCGGACGTTGGCGTACCAGTACTGCGGTCCCAGCTCCTCGCCGTCCACCACGCGTCCGTGGACGGTGGAGAACAGCGGGACGCCGGCGGGGCGCGGCCGGATGCCGGCCAGCAACTGCGGCAGCGCGTCCTCCAGCGGCTCGCACAGCCGCGAGTGCGCCACGAAGTCCGTGACCGGCACCCGCCAGCGCATCGCCTTGCGCTTGCGCAACACCCGTTCGAACTCGACGAGCGCGTCCGGCTCGCCGGAGACGACGGTCGCGGCGGGGGCGTTGACGGCTGCCACGGCGAGCCGGTCGCCGAAGGGTTCCAGGAGTTCGCGCACCAGCTCGACGGGCAGCACCACCGAGAGCATGCCGCCCTGGACGCGCAGACCGGTCAGCGCGGCGGCGCGGACGGCGACGACACGGGCGGCGTCGTCCAGGGTCAGCGCGCCGGCGACGGTGGCCGCCGCGATCTCGCCCTGGGAGTGGCCCACCACCGCGTCCGGCGTGACACCAGCCGCCTCCCACACCGCGGCCAGCGAGACCATCACGGCCCACAGCAGCGGCTGCATCACGGCGGCCCCGTCGGGCGCGGGGGCGCCCGGCGCGCCGGCGAGCACGGCGTGCGGGTCCCAGTCGACGTAAGGGCGCAGGGCCTGCGCGCACTCGGCGAAGCGGGCCGCGAACACCGGCGACTGGGCCGACAGCCGCCGGCCCATCCCCTCCCACTGGCTACCCTGGCCGGGGAAGACGAACACCGTCCGGCCCTCGCGGGCGGCACTCTCACCGACGAGGACGTGGTCGGCGGCCTCGCCGGCCATCACGACGGCCAGGCCCCCGGTGAGTGCGGCGCGGTCGGAGCCGACGACCACGGCGCGGTGCTCGAAGGGGCTACGGGTGGTGGCGAGTGACCAGGCCACGTCGCCGAGCGGCGGCGTGTCGGCAGCGAGGGCGTACGCGTGCAGGCGCCCGGCCTGGGCGGCCAGGGCGTCCCGGCCGCGAGCGGTGACCGGCCAGGCGGTGACGCCTGTGCCGGCGGTGAGCAGCGCCGCTCCGGCGGGCGCCGCCGGTTCGTCCCGCGCCGCGTCCACGGCGGCGGGGAGTTGCTCGGGGGCCTGCTCGATGAGGACGTGCACGTTGGTGCCGCTCATTCCGAAGGCGGAGACGCCGGCGCGCCGCGGCGCGTCGTGCGGGGTCGTCCAGGGCCGCTGCTCGGTCAGCAGCCGGACCGCACCGGACTCCCAGTCGATCTCCCGGGAGGGCTCGTCGGCGTGCAGGGTGCGCGGCAGCGTCCCGTGCCGCATCCCGAGCACCATCTTGATGAGCCCGGCGAGGCCGGCGGCGGTCTGGGTGTGGCCGATGTTGGACTTGGCGGAGCCGAGCCACAGCGGACGGTCCGCCGGCCGGTCCTGGCCGTAGGTGGCCAGCAGGGCGTGGGCCTCGACGGGATCGCCGAGGGGGGTTCCGGTGCCGTGCGCCTCCACCGCGTCGACCTGGCCCGGCATCAGGCCCGAGGCCTCCAGGGCTGCCCGGATCACCCGCTGCTGGGAGAGCCCGCTGGGCGCGGTCAGGCCGTTGGAGGCGCCGTCCTGGTTGACGGCGGTGCCCCGCACGACCGCCAGGACGGGGTGGCCGAGGCGCCGGGCGTCGGAGAGCCGTTCGACAGCGATGGTCGCGGCGCCCTCGGACAGGCCCATGCCGTCGGCGGCGGCCGCGAAGGGCTTGCACCGGCCGTCGGCCGCCAGGCCGCGCTGCCGGGAGAAGCCGACCAGTTGGCTGGGGGTGGACATCACCATCACGCCGCCGACCAGGGCGAGTTCGCACTCGCCGGCGCGCAGTGCCTGACCCGCCAGGTGCAGGGCGACCAGGCCGGAGGAGCAGGCGGTGTCGATGGTGAGGGCGGGGCCCTCCAGGCCGAGGACGTAGGCGACGCGGCCGGAGATGATGCTGCTGGAGTGCCCGGTGACCAGGTAGCCCTCGGCCGCCGGGTCCCCGTCGGCCAGTCCGGCGCCGTAACCGGTCAGGGTGGCGCCGGCGAAGACGCCGACGGGGGTGCCACGCAGCGACTCGGGGGCGATGCCGGCCCGCTCCAGGGCCTCCCAGGAGGTCTCCAGCAGCAGTCGCTGCTGGGGGTCCATGGCGAGGGCCTCGCGCGGGTTGATGCCGAAGAAGGCGGCGTCGAACCCGGGGGCGTCGTAGAGGAAGCCGCCGCGGTAGGTGACGGACTTGCCCTGGCGGGTGGGGTCGGGGTCGTAGAGGTCGGGGTCCCAGCCGCGGTCGGTGGGCAAGCCCCCGATCACGTCGGCGCCGGAGGCGAGCAGACTCCAGTACTGGTCCGGGGTGGTGACCCCGCCGGGGAAGCGGCAGCCGATGCCGACGATGGCGAGCGGCTCGTCTGCGTCGGACACCGTGGTGCCCGGGGCCCGCGCGGGGGCGTCGGTGCCGGTGCCGAGGGCCGTCGCGGCGAGGTGGGCGCCGAGCGAGGCCGGGGTGGGGTGGTCGAAGACGATCGTGGACGGCAGCCGCAGGCCGGTGGCCGCGGCCAGCCGCTTGCGCAGCTCGACGGCGGTCAGCGAGTCGAAGCCCAGGTCGCGGAAGGCGCGGTGGCCGGCTATGTCGCCCGCGTCACGGTGGCCGAGGACGGCCGCGGCGTGACTGCGGACCAGGTCCGTGGCCAGGCGCTCGCGTTCGGGCACGCCGGCGGTGCCGCCCAGGGCGCGGGTGAAGTCGGTCCCCGGGGTGTCCGCCTCTGTGGCGGCAGCCGCGGACGCCCCGGTGGCGGCCGCGCCCCCATCGGAGGCCTGGCGGGCGGCGGGGATGTGGTCCAGTAGTGCGCTGCGGCGGGCCGCGGTGAAGACCGGCGCGAAGTCGGCCCAGGCCATGTCGGCCAGGGCGAGATAGGGTTCGGTGGCGCCGGTTCCGTCGGCGAGGACCCGGCCGAGCACGTCCAGCGCGCGGCCCGGCTCCAGGAAACGGGTGCCCTGCCGGCGCAGGACGTCGCCGGTGATGGTGGCCGGGCCGTTCGGGCCGAAGGCGTCCGGCGCCGACCAGTCGCGGGTGTCCCACACGCCCCAGCCGAGCGAGAGCGCGCCGGCGCCACGTGCCGCGCGCCGCTCGGCGAGCGCGTCGAGGTGGGCGTTGGCGGCGGCGTAGGCGCCGTGCTCGGCGCTGCCCCAGGCGGCGGCGATCGACGAGAAGAGGATGAACTCGTCGGCGTCGGTGACCAGTTCGTCGAGGTGATCGGCACCGGCCGCCTTGCCGGCCAGCGAGGCCTCCAGACCCGCGAGGTCGGTGTCGTCGAGGCGGGTGAGGTGGAAGGCGTTGGCCGCGTGCAGCACGGTGGACAGCCGCGGGCCGGTGGCGGCGATCCGGTCGAGCAGGGCGGCGAGCGCGGCGAGGTCGGCGAGGTCGCAGGCGACGACGTCGACGGCGGTGCCGCCCTCGGCGAGGGCGGCGGCGTGGGCCGCGAGCGCCGGGACCGGTCCCGAGCGGGTGGGCAGGACGAGGCGCTGGGCGCCGCGCTCGGCCAGCCAGGTGGTCAGGTGCGGGCCGATGGAGCCGGTGGCACCGGTGACGAGCACGGTGCCGCGCGGGGACCAGGCACGGCCCGATCCGGCCGCGGCCGTCCGGGGGGCGTGGACCAACCGCCGGGCGAAAGCCCCGGCGCGACGCAGTGCCACCTGGTCCTCGGCGCCGTCGGCGAGCACGGCGGCGAGCCGGGCGGCGGCCCGCTCGTCCCAGGCGTCGGCGGCCGGCAGGTCGACCAGTCCGCCCCAGCGGTCGGGGTGCTCCAGCGCGGCGACCCGGCCCAGTCCCCAGACCTGCGCCTGGACGGGCGCGGGCGGAGTGTCGTCGGGGGTGACCCGCACCGCGCTGCGGGTGAGTGCCCAGAGCGGGGCGTCGATCGCGGCGTCCCCAAGGGCCTGCACCAGGGCCAGGGTGGCGGCGGTGCCGTGCGGGACGGCGGGTGAGCCGGCCAGCGGGCGGGGGTCCAGCGCGAGCAGCGACAGCACGCCGGTCGGCTGCGCGGGTGTCCCGGGGAGCGCGGCGAGCGCGGCCGTGAGTTCGGCGGCGAGCTCGGTGCGCAACACCGCCTCGGTGCGCAGCACGACGGTCTCGGCGCCGTGCGCGGTCAGGGCCGCGACGTGGTCGGCAGGGTCTGTGTCCTGCCGGGTGACGACCAACCAGGTGCCGGTCAGAGCGGGGGCGGCGAGGTCGAACGGCTCCCAGGCCGTGCGGTAGCGCCAGCCGTCGTCGCTGTCGGTGGCGACCGCCGTCGGCGCGGCCTCGGTCCGGCGGGGCCAGTAGCGGCTGCGCTGGAAGGCGTAGGTGGGCAGCTCGATCCGCTCGGCGCGGGGAAGGACGGTGGTCCAGTCCACCGGAGCACCCTGGACGTACGCCTCGCCGAGGGAGGCGAGCAGCCGCCGGTCCCCGCCGTCGTCGCGGCGCAGCGTGCCGATGACCACGGGGTCGCGGTCCGCGAGTTCGTCGCCGACAGCCATGGCCAGCACGGGGTGCGGGGACACTTCGACGAAGGTGTCGTGGCCGTCGTCGCCGAGCGTGCGGACGGCACGGGCGAACTCGACCGTTTCACGCAGGCTGGCGTACCAGTAGCCGGCGTCGAGTTCCGGCCCGACGAGCCACTGCCCGTTCATCGCGGAGATCATCGGGAGGCGGGCCTCGCGGGGCTCGATCTCCTCCAGGGCGGCGGTGATGCCCTCGCGCAGTTCCTCGACGTGCGCGCTGTGCGAGGCGTAGTCCACCGGCAGGACGCGGGTGCGCACCTCGGGGTGGCGCTTGGCGAGCTCCTGCAGCGCGGCCTGGTCCCCGGCGACCACCGTGGCCGACGGACCGTTGACGGCCGCCACCGACAGGCGGTCCCCGAAGGGCTCCAGCCAGCTGCGGACGGTGTCGGCCGCGCTGTCAACGGCCATCATCCCGCCGCGCCCGGCGAGGGCCGTCAGGATCCTGCTGCGCAGCGCGACGACTTTGGCCGCGTCGTCGAGGGACAGGATCCCGGCGACGACGGCGGCGGCGATCTCGCCCTGGGAGTGGCCCACCACCGCGTCCGGCGCGACACCGGCCGCCTCCCACACCGCGGCCAGCGACACCATCACCGCCCACAGCGCCGGCTGCACCACATCGGCTGCCTCGAAACCGTGCCGACCGGCCAGGACGTCGCTTAACTGCCAGTCCACGTACGGTGCCAGAGCATCAGCACACTCAGCGAGCCGCGCGGCGAACACCGGCGAGACCTCCGCCAGCTCACGCCCCATGCCGACCCACTGGCTGCCCTGACCGGGGAAGACGAACACCGTTCGGCCGGCGCCCTCGGCCCGGGTCTGTCCCGTCACGACGTCCGCCGCGGGCTTCCCAGCGGCGAGCGCGGCCAGGCCCTCGGCCGACGTGGGGTCCAGCACCACGGCGCGGTGCTCGAAGGCGGTGCGGGTGGTGGCGAGCGACCAGGCGACCTCGGCGGGCGCCGCCCCGGGCCGGGTAGCGAGGTGGGCGGAGAGCTTGCGGGCCTGCGCGGCCACGGCCTGCGGCGTCCGCCCGGACAGCACCCAGGCGCTCGCACCGGGCAGGACGGGCGGGGCGGACGTCTCGACGTCCTCGTCACCGGCCGGCTCCGTGGTCGGCGCCTGCGGCGCGGGCGCGTCCTCCAGCACCAGGTGCGCGTTGGTGCCGCTGATGCCGAACGCCGAGACCGCGGCGCGCCGCGGGGCGTCGTCCGAGCGCCGGGGCCAGTCCACCGGCTGCTGCAGCAGCCGCATCCGGCCCGCGGTCCAGTCGACGTACTCCGAGGGCTGCTCGGAGTACAAGGTGCGGGGCAGCACGCCGTGGTGCAGCGCCATCACCATCTTGATGACGCCCGCGACACCGGCCGCGGCCTGGGTGTGCCCGATGTTGGACTTCACCGACCCCAGCCACAGCGGCCGGTCGTCCGTGCGTCCCGCCGCCTGTCCGTAGGTCTCCAGCAGGGCCTGCGCCTCGATCGGATCGCCCAGCCGCGTGCCCGTTCCGTGCGCCTCCACGGCGTCCACGTCGGCCGCCGTCAGCTTCGCGTTGTCCAGGGCCGCCCGGATGACGACCCGCTGGGAGCTGCCGTTGGGCGCGGTCAGCCCGTTGGAGGCTCCGTCCTGGTTGACCGCGCTGCCGCTGATCACCGCGAGGACGGGGTGGTCGTTGCGCCGGGCGTCCGACAGCCGCTCCAGGACCACCATGCCGGCACCCTCGCCCCAGCCCGTTCCATCGGCGTCCGCCGAGAAGGGCTTGCAGCGGCCGTCGGCGGCCAGGCCCTGCTGGCGGGAGAACTCCCGGAACAGCACCGGCGAGGACATCAGGGTGGCGCCGCCCGCCAGGGCGAGGTCGCACTCCTTGGCGCGCAGTGCCTGCACCGCCAGGTGCAGCGCCACCAGGGAGGATGAGCAGGCGGTGTCCACGGTCACAGCCGGTCCGACCAGGCCGAGGGTGAAGGAGATCCGGCCGGAGAGCACGCTGTTGGCGGTGCCGGTGAGCAGGTGGCCAGTGGCGTCTGCGAAGTCCAGTGCCCCGTCGCTCCCGTAGGCCGCAGCGGAGGAGTAGACGCCGGTGAACACGCCGGTGCGGGACCCGTGGAGCGTGGACGGATCGATGCCGGCGCGCTCGACCGCCTCCCAGGAGGTCTCCAGCAGCAGCCGCTGCTGCGGGTCCATCGCCAACGCCTCACGCGGGCTGATCCCGAAGAACGCGGCGTCGAACTCGGCCGCCTCGTACAGGAATCCGCCCTCACGGGTGGTGGAACCGGGAAGGTCGGGCGAGTCGTACAGCGCCGCGGCGTCCCAGCCGCGGTCGGCCGGGAACCCGGCGACCGCGTCAATGCCGTCCGCGACCAGCCGCCACAGCGCCTCGGGACTGTCGACCCCGCCGGCATAGCGGCAGCCCATGCCGACGACGGCGATGGGCTCGTGCCTCAGCATCTGCAGTTCCGTCCGGGTACTGCGAAGCTTGGCGGTCACGACCTTGAGATAATCGCGAAGCTGCTGTTCGTCGGCCATGCCGGCTCTGCTCCCCCCGTAGTGAACTGCGCATCGACGTGCTGACCACATGCGCGTACGGCGGACGCGGCCCTTCACTGCTATACGTGTTTCTTCACGGTGCTGCTCCCGCCGCGCGGGCATGCGGAAGGCCGCGGCCGACCGCTCATCGCGGTGGCCGCGCTGCCTCCCGGCGCCCGGCGGTGGCTCCCGCACGCTCAGGCGCGGGATTCGGTTCCGTTCCCCGCCGGGCGAGGACGGCGTGCGGTCAGGGCGTGGCGTCGGCCGTCACGTTGACGGCCTCCTCGCCCTCTCCGCTCTCGGCCGTGGCCGGCTGAGCAGGCACGCTCAGGCCGGGGACGGACAGGTCCGGGATGACCTTGACGGCCTCGAAGCCGGCCTCGATGGCCTCGGCGAGCGTGGCCGTGACCTCGTCCTCGAATTCGATACGGGTGACGGCGACATCCGCGTTCGTCGGGAGGGTGTCATCGACGAACGCGATGCCGGCGCCGCTCGCCTCCTTCAGTGCGACCTTTTCCTTGTCGTTCACTTCGCGGTTCAGGACAAGCGAGAACCTGTGCACCATGATTGTCCGCTCCTCTGGTGAATGAGTAAGTTCTTCTTCAGACATGCCACTGGCCGATTTCGACCCTGCCAGCGATTCAAGGGAGAAACAAAGACCTGCGGGCATTCCGGGAACGGAAACCCACCCACTTTCGACAACAGAATTCCGGCCGACGGCAAACCCGCGTGGTTCGGACCCCAGCCAGGGCAGCCCCATTCCGCCGCGGATTCGCATGAGACCAGCTCAGCAGCGGGCACACACCGATGGCCGATCGGCTACCCGACTGCTCGGCCCTCGCCCGAAGACCCGGGGCGGAGAAAGCCCGGCATCGCTTCAGCGCGAGCGGCGCACCCGAACGACCGAACACCCCCGGCGCCAGCACCAGACGCCTCGACCGCCAACCGCGCCAACCGGATTCCGGCAAGCGCGCACGCGCTCCTTCACCCGCCCCCCTCCCTCGTACCGCCCCGGCTTAGTACACACCCCGCCCGGAGCGATCATCTACGGAATCGCTGACACTGACTACTTCATCACATCCACTGAAAACGACCCGAAGGTTCGCTTCCACCTCTCCCCCCGTCCCCGTGTCCGACTTTGACCCCAAATCGGTCGAACGCCGACAGAAGGTCTTTGCCTATCCGATGCCCCACCTGGGTGACAGTCAGTGTCAAAACTCTGCCGAGTATAGGTGTGCCTCTCACGCAAGCGCAACACTTTTCGAGCCACCCTTGCACATCAATCACTGCAGTCCCATCCGTCACACAGCCAACTCCCACCACATCCGTTACCGCCCGGATATCCGGTAAGAAATATTCCGCTTTGCCGCGCCCTTTCCCCTGCCACCACCCATGAGCTGCACCGATTCATCCCTGACCGGCCGGCACCGCCGAGCCGCATGCCAGGACCGTCCCAGTACGTCTCGCCGAGCGGGCGCGAGCCGGACAGCTCGTTCAGCTCTCCAGGGCTTTCTGACCGGTCCGGTGGAGATCACGCCCTGCCAGCTGCTGACCAGCCGGCCCGACCGGGCCGCGCCTGCTCCCTCGTCGGCGGACGCAACATCCGCAGCTGCGGCCGGCCCTGACTCCAGACCCAGCACATGCGCGAGGACGTGCTCATCCTGCCGGGCGCCGCCCCGGACGCGAGCGCACTTCTGGACCCGTACGAGGACAGGGCCACCGACCCGCACGACCGGCTCGGCATTCGGCTCCGCGAGGACTGCCCCGGGCTGCGCCTCGTCCGCATCATCGAACGCGACGCCGCCCGGGAAGTGCCGCACGTCGACAGCCGGGACCATGTACGTCCAGTCCCTGCGCACGGCCCATCTCCACACGAACGTGGCCACCCGGCTCCCCCACCCCCTCCATGCCGCCGACCTCGCTGCCCGCTACCAGCGGTAGACGCGCGTGAGGTCGCGCCACGCCGAGCGCCGAACGCAAGCGCCAAATCCACATTTCCGCACAGTCAGCGCACCCGTCCGCGCGACTTCAACGGGATCGACGGCAGCTCCGGGGCCGGTAGGCGGGCGCCGTCGTAGCCGTGGACCTCGCCGAAGCGGGTGCCGGTCATCCAGTCGCTGCGGGCCCGGGCGATGTCCTCGGTGGAGCGGCCGATGAAGTTCCACCACATGACGATCTTCTCGTCGAAGGGCTCGCCGCCGAGGAGGAGGACGGCGGTGTCGCCGTGGGCGCGGAGCGGGAGGTCGGGGCGGCCGCAGCCGAGGTAGAGCAGGGAGCCGGGCTCGACCGGGACGCCGTCGACGTCGGCGCGGCCGGACATGGCGAGGACGGCGTACTCGAAGTCGGGGACGAGCGGGAGGCGGAGGTCCGCGCCGTCGGTGAGGGCGAGGTCGGCGCCGACCAGCGGGGTGTGGGTGGTGCCGGGCGAGGTGGCGGTGTCGAGCGTGCCGAGGATGACGGTGGCGCGCAGCCCCGGGGCGGTGACCACGGGCAGCTCGGGGTGGTGCTCGAAGGCGGGGGCGCCGTGCCGGCCGGCCTCCGGCAGGGCGACCCAGAGCTGGGCGCCGTGCAGGTGGCGGGCGTGCGGGCGCGGGGACTCCTCGGAGTGCGAGATCGCCCGGCCGGAGGTCATCAGGCCCAGCTCGTACGGTCGGACGGTCTGGAGGCTGCCGAGGCTGTCGCGGTGCAGCACCTCGCCCTGGTGGAGCCAGCTGACCGTCTGCAGCCCCATGTGCGGGTGCGGCGGGACCTGCATGCCCGGCTCGTCGGCGATGTCGTCGGGCCCGTAGTGGTCGACGAAGCACCAGGCGCCGACCATCCGGCGGCCGAGGTTGGGCAGCAGTCGGCGGACCACCGTGCTTTCACCGAGCGGGAACTGACGGGCCGTCAGCAAGTCCTTCACGGGGCCGGTGCCGGCCTCGCGGCCGCAGCTGGTCGGGGTGGGCCTGGTGTCGAGGTTGCTCATCGCGGTTCCACCACCGTACGGGGAGACGGAGAGGGGCCGGCGTCGCTCGGGGCGGGCGGGGCCGGGCGGGGTCCTCGGGGACGCCGTCACCGATCATCCGCCACGGTGCGGCATTCCTCCACCCGCGCCCGGCCGTCCGGCGGTCGGACCGGTGAGCGGCGGGGCTCAGTGCCCGCAGGCCCACCAGGCGTCGGCCGACGCCTTCCCGGCGAGCTCCCGCAGGTTGCGGACCGCCTCGGCCGGGTCCTCGGCGCCGTACACCGCGGAGCCGGCCACGAACACGTCCGCGCCCGCCTCCGCGCAGCGCTCCACGGTGTCGGCCGCGACGCCGCCGTCCACCTGGAGCCACAGCTCCAGGTCGTGCTTGGCGATCAGCTCCCGGGTGCGGCGGATCTTCGGCAGCATGATGTCCAGGAAGGCCTGGCCGCCGAAGCCGGGCTCGACGGTCATGATCAGCACCATGTCGAGCTCGGGCAGCAGGTCCTCGTACGGCTCGATCGGGGTGCCCGGCTTGAGCGCCATCGAGGCGCGGGCGCCCTTGGCGCGGATCTCGCGGGCGAGCCGGACGGGCGCGGCGGCGGCCTCGACGTGGAAGGTGACCGAGCCGGCGCCGGCCTCGACGTACTGCGGGGCCCAGCGGTCCGGGTCCTCGATCATCAGGTGGAGGTCGAGCGGGATGTCGGTGGCGCGGGCGAGCGACTCGACCACCGGCACGCCGAGGGTCAGGTTGGGCACGAAGTGGTTGTCCATGACGTCCACGTGCAGCCAGTCGGAACCCCGGACGGCCTCGGCCTCGTCGGCGAGCCGGGCGAAGTCCGCGGACAGGATGCTGGGGTTGATCTGGGCCATGACCGACTACCTTCGTACGAGGGCTTGCGAGGGCTGGGCGGCGCCCCCGGAGCGGGCACCTCATCCCATCATCCCGCGCGCCGGCGCCGCCGACCGCACACGGTGACCTCCGCGTGACCGTCATCACATCCGCTCCGGGGTTACCGGGGCCCTCGCCGTGGTCATCAGCCCTGGAACGGTCCACAGCCCTGAACACGTCCGAGGAAGGTCTCCCGATGACCGATTCCGTCCACCCGGCCCGCGCCCTGTGGTGGCTCTTCGAGCCGGTGCACGCCGTCACCTACTTCCTTCCCGAGGGCGCCGCCGCCTTCGAGGAGGCGGGTCTGCAGGGCCGCCTGCACGGCTACTTCGGCACCCGCGCGGCCCCGCTCGGCGCGGTGGACGCCCCGCCGGTGACCGCCGCGTTCTTCACCTTCGCCCCGGCGATGGTCGAGCGCGCCCTGCCGGAGGTGTGGAGCCGCACGAGCCCGGAGGAGGCGCTGACCGCCCGGCTGAAGGCCTCGGCGACGATCCTGGGCCAGCTGCTGGAGCACGTGGACAGGGAGCAGGTCGAGCTGGTCGCCGAGACCCTGGAGCAGGCCGCCACCCGGCTGGACTGCGCCGGCCGGGTGCTGGCCGCCGCCAACGCCGCGCTCCCCCGCCCCAGCGGCCTGTACGAGCGGCTCTGGCAGGCCGCCACCCTGATGCGCGAGCACCGCGGCGACGGCCACGTGGCCGCCCTGGTGGCGGCCGGGCTCGACGGCTGCGAGGCGCTGGTGGTCCGCTGCGCGATGGACATGCGGCGCGAGATGATCCAGCCGCTGCGCGGGTGGACGGACGCCGAGTGGGAGGCGGCCGCCGAGCGCCTGGTCGAGCGCGGCTGGCTGACCGCCGAGGGGGCGCTCACCGAGCTCGGCCGGATCCGCCACCAGAGCCTGGAGGCCGCCACCGACCTGGCCGCCGCCCGGGTCTGGGACGGCTACCCGCGCGCCGAACTCGACCGGCTGGCCGCGGCGTTGAAGCCGGTCTCGGCGCTCTGTCGCGGCCGGCTGCCGATCAACCCGATGGGACTGCCGGACAACAACCAGTGACGGCAGGCCCGTTGCGCCCGGACGGCGGCGCCCCGGGCGGGCCCAGGACGATCCCCCGACCGGCGTAGAACCGCCCGAACGTCCGCCACGGCACGCGCGCGAAGGCCTGTGACTCCCCCGGGAACCCGGAGGGGTTGTGGATCAGCAGCGCCGTGTCCGTGGCGCCCACCGCCAGCACCAGGTGCCCGCCGCGCCGCACCGGATCCGGCCCGTACGGATCGCGGATCGACGGGTGCACCGACACCATCACCAGCCGGCCGCCGGCCACCTCGGCAGACACCTGACGCGGCGTCAACTCCGCTGCGCGCGCCGCCAGTCCCCAGCGGCGCTCGACGTACTCGGCGAACGGCGCGTGGATCAGCCCGCGCAGGCTCTCGCCGTCCCGCAGGTACGCGCCGGCCGCCACGCACTCGCCCGCGAGCGCCATCGCCGCCGGGGTCACGCCCCACCAGTGCGCCAGCGCCATCCGCAGGCAGGCCACCCCGCACAGCCGCCAGGACCACCACGCGTACTCCTCCGAGGTGGCCGCGCCGGACTGCCCCCAGCGCGGGTCGGCGGACGCGTCCAGCCGCCCGTCGACGATCTCCCGCACCAGCTCCGCCGACTCCCACTGCGCGTGGTACGGCACCTCGTGCACCACCCGCAGCGGCCGCGCCGGCGCGTGCGGCCGCGCGTCACCCCGATCTACCGTCCCCCGACGCTCTCACGGCGCGGCGACGGGACGGCCGGCGACACTCCCGGCGCGGCCGCACTCCCGACGCGCCCGCCCTCAGGCACCCCCGCACCCCCGCACCCCCGCACCCCCGACGCGCCCGCGCTCAGGCGCCGGTCCCCCTGGCCACGTCGGATCCGCCCGCCCCGCCGACCCCGCCGGCCGCGCCCGCCCCGTCGGCCGCCGGCTCGCGGTAGGCCAGCCGCTGGGCCGCGTTCCGCCCCCGCGCCTCCACCGGCAGCGAACCGGTGGCGGCGGCCAGGCCGAACGGCGGCATGTCGAAGTAGATCGACTCGTACCCGCCCGGCGGCACGATGTACGACTCGTGCCACAGCCCGACGTGCCCGCGCACCTTGCCCTCCCGCTGCTTGCGGTTGGCGATGCCCCACACGGTGTGGTGGAAGCCGTCCGGCGCGTGGGCGTAGCCGTACAGCTTCTCCTTCGACTCCCAGTACTGGACGACGTAGTAGGTGCGCGGCGAGGCGGTCAGCAGGATGCGGCCGCGCAGGCCGCGCTCGGGGGCGCGGCGTAGCTCGTACAGCATCCGGAGCATCGCGTACATCACCGGACCCCAGTGGTGCACGGCCCAGAACCGGTTGATCCGCATGCCGATCAGCAGCACCACGGTGTCGCCGGTGGCGGCGGCGGTGGTGAAGCCCGGCTGTGGTCTGGCGAACAAGGACAAATCTGCCTCCCCGTACCCTTGCCCATGTAGGCCGTGACTACATCAGCGCCGGGTGCCCCGGTCAAGGCTCGCCACGGGCACAATTCGGCTACGGAGAAGGCGTGTTGGCGATGTGCCGGCCCGGCCCCGCGCCCCGGCCCCCGCCGGGCCGGAGGCGCGGCCGGGGCGGGGAGCGGCCGGAGCCGGGACCGGGGAGCGGCCGGGGGCGAGCGGACCGCCCTACCAGGCGTAGTCCTCCGGGGCGGGCCGGTGGCCCGGGAAGAGCTCGTCGAGGCGGTCGAGGGTCTCCTGGTCCAGCTTGAGGTCGAGCGCCCCGAGGGCCGCGTCGAGGTGGGCCGGGGTGCGGGGGCCGATGATCGGGGCGGTGACGGCGGGGCGGGAGAGCAGCCAGGCGAGGGCGAGGTCGGCGGGGTCGGCGCCGAGTTCGGCGGCGAAGTCCTCGTAGGCCTGGATGCGGTCGCGGTGCCTGGCGAGGAGTTCGCCGGCGTAGGGCATCGCACTGCGGTCGCGGGTGCCCTCGCGCTCCTTGCGCAGGATGCCGCCGAGCAGGCCGCTGCGCAGCGGGGACCACGGGATCAGCCCGACGCCGTAGTGCTGCAGGGCGGGGACGACCTCCAGCTCGACGGCGCGGTCGAGCAGGTTGTAGAGGGACTGCTCGCTGACCAGGCCGAGGAAGCGGCGGGCGCGGGCGGTCTCCTGGGCCTGGGCGATGTGCCAGCCGGCGAAGTTGCTGGAGCCGACGTAGACGATCTTGCCCTGGGCGACCAGGACCTCCATCGCCTGCCAGATCTCCTCCCAGGGCGTGGCCCGGTCGATGTGGTGCATCTGGTACAGGTCGATGTGGTCGGTCTGCAGGCGGCGCAGGCTGGCCTCGACGGCCTTGCGGACGGCGAGCGCGGAGAGCCTGCTCTCGTTCGGCCAGTCGCCCATGTCGGCGTAGACCTTGGTGGCGAGGACGGTGCGCTCGCGGCGGCCGCCGCCTTTGGCGAACCACCGGCCGATGATCTCCTCGGTACGGCCCCGCTGGCCGCCCGCGCTGTCGCGGCCGTAACTGTTCGCGGTGTCGAAGAAGTTGATGCCGCGCTCGTGGGCGGTGTCCATGAGGCGGTGGGCCTCGGCCTCCTCGGTGTGGGGGCCGAAGTTCATGGTGCCGAGGCAGAGTCGGGAGACGGTCAGGCCGGTGCGGCCGAGGTGGGTGTACTCCATGGCGCCCCACCCAAGACCACACCGGCTCCGCTGTCCAGCGCATCAGGGGTGCGCCGGAGCCCCGCGGATCACCGCCCGTGGCCGGCGAACTTCCGTACGGCCAGCGGCACGCAGGTCACGAGCAGCACGGCGCTCCAGAGCAGTGCGGCGGGGACGGCGTGCTGCGTCGGCCAGGCGGTGCCGGCCGCCGAGGGGTTGCCGAACAGCTCCCGGCAGGCCTGGACGACGGAGCTGACCGGGTTCCAGTCGGCGAGGAAGCGCAGCCAGCCGGGCATGCCGCCGGTCGGCACGTAGGCGTTGGTGACCATCGCCAGCGGGAAGACCGCGACGGACAGCTGACCGGCCGCCTCCTCCTTGCCGACGGCCAGGCCGAGCACGGTGCCGACCCAGGTCATCACGAAGCGGAAGAGCAGCAGCAGGGCGAACGCCCCGGCCGCGTCGGCGAGTCCGTGCCGGGCGCGCCAGCCGACGGCGAGGCCGACCAGGGCCAGCAGCGCCAGGACGACCACGCTGACCAGCAGGTCGGCGAGGGTCTGCCCGAGCAGCAGTCCGGTGCGGGAGAGCGGCATGGAGCGCAGCCGGTCGGCGACCCCGCGCCCGACGTCGCGGGCGGCGCCGACCATGGTGGTCATGACGCCGTTGGTGGCGACCATGGCGAACATGCCGGGCATCAGGAACTCCCGGTAGTCACCGCCGCCGGGCACCCGCATGGCGCTGCCGAAGACGTACCCGAAGACCACCACCATCACCACCGGCACGCCCAGCGAGGCGGCCAACAGCCCGGGTGAGTGGCGGTAGTTGAGCAGGACGCGGAGCATCGAGGTCCAGGTGTCGGACACCAGCCGGGCGGCCGCGGACGGTCGCGGAGCGGCGTGGACGGCGACGGCCATCAGGCGGCCCTCTCGGCGTCGGCGGACTCGTGGGCGAGGGTCTCCTCGTGGGTCAGGGTGAGGAACACGTCGTCCAGCGAGGGCGTGCGCACCGCGACGTCCTCGGCGACGACGCCGGCGCCGTCCAACTCGCGCACCAGCGAGGGCAGCAGGACGGGCATGCCCGGGACGGTCAGCACGGTGACCGTCCGCTCGGCGACGTCCACCTGTGCGTCGCCTCCGGTCATCGAGGACAACACCACGGCGGTGGCGGCGAGTTGGGCGGGATCGGCCAGGGTGACGGAGACCTGGCTGCCGATCGCCGCCTTGAGCCGGTGCGGTGGGCCGGTGGCGATGGCGGCGCCGTGGTCGACCACCACGATGTCGTCGGCGAGGCGGTCGGCCTCCTCCAGGTACTGGGTGGTGAGCAGCACGGTGGTGCCGCCGTCCGCCAGCTCCTTGACGGTGTCCCAGATCGCCTGCCGGCTGCGCGGGTCGAGCCCGGTGGTGGGCTCGTCCAGGAAGAGCACCGGCGGGCTGGTGACCAGGCTGGCGACGAGGTCGAGGCGTCGGCGCATGCCGCCGGAGTAGGTGCGCACGAGCCGGTCGGCGGCCTCGGTGAGGTCGAAGCGGGTGAGCAGTTCGTCGGCGCGCTCCCGGGCCCGGCGGGCGCCGAGGTGGTGCAGCCGGCCGAGCAGCCGCAGGTTGTCGCGGCCGGTGACTCCCTCGTCGACGGCGGCGTGCTGCCCGGCGAGGCCGATGGCCCGCCGGACGTCCTCGGCGTCCCGGACGACGTCGTGCCCGGCGACCCTGGCGGTGCCGCGGTCGGGGGCGACCAGGGTGGCGAGGACGCGGACGGCGGTGGTCTTGCCGGCGCCGTTGGGGCCGAGCAGGCCGCAGACCGTGCCGGCCGGGACGGTGAGGTCGAGGCCGCGCAGGGCCTCGGTGGCACCGAATCGTTTCTCCACGCCCGCCATCTCGATGGCGGGCCGGGTGGTGTCGGACATGGCTCTGCCCCTTCTCCAGGTACAGCGTACGTAGAAGCGCGCGCCAGCGCATCGTACTACGTACGCCGTACGTATCTACGATGAGGAGAGCGAGGTGATCTTCCAGTGCCGTCCAGCGAACCGACTCCGTCCAGCAAACCCACGCCACCCGACGCCCCCGAGGTGATCTGGCTGCGCCCCGAGCGCACCGGCCGCGGCCCGCGCCCGGCCCACAGCCGCGCCTCGATCGCCGCCGCGGCCATCGGGATCGCCGACGCCGAGGGCCTGGACGCGGTCTCCATGCGGCGGGTCGCGGCGGCGCTCGGCGCGGGCACCATGTCGCTCTACAACTACGTGCCGAAGAAGGAGCACCTGCTCGACCTGATGCTCGACGCGGCCGCCGCCGAGTACCGGCTCCCGCCCGCGCCCAGCGGCGACGTCCGGGCCGACCTCACCGACCTCGCCCACCAGCAGCTGGCCGTCTTCCGCCGCCACCCCTGGCTGCCCGCCCTGGTACTGGCCCGCCCGAGCATCGGCCCCAACGCCCTGCGCTACACCGACCACTTCCTCGCCGCCACCGCCCCCACCGGCCTCGGCGGCGGCGACCGGATGGAGGCGATGGCGCTGTTCAACGGCTTCGTCGGCCAGTTCGCGCAGTACGAGCACACGGCGGCCGCGGGCGCCAAGTGGCAGGCCGAGCTGGTCGGTTACCTCGGCCGGGCGGCGGCGAGCGGTGAATTCCCGCACCTGGCCCAGGCCTTCGCCACGGCCGGCCCGCCCGCCGACCCGGACCGGGCGTTCGACCGCGCCCTGGACCGGGTGATCACCGCCATCCTGGCGCCGGCGGACGGGAGTTAGCCCAGCGCCTCCCTCGGCAGCAGCCCCGCCACCCGGCCGTCCACCAGCACCAGCACCGCGGGCCGCCCGCCCGCCAGCGCCGCCCGCGTCTCGGCCGCCGACTGCCCGACGCCGACCGTCGGCAGCGCCGGCCCGACCAGCGCGCCCAGCGGGTCCCCCGGCTTGGCCGCGCCGTCCGCGAGCGCGGCCGTCAGCACCTCCCGGGACACCGCGCCGACCACCTCCGTCGCGGCCACCCCGTACGGGCGCGCCGCCCGCGCCAGCACCGCCGGGGCGACGCCACCGGGTGCGGTGCGCAGCGCCTCCAGCGCCCCGCCCACGGTCGCGTCGGCGTCGACCACGACCAGCGGCCCGGCGGCGTCGAGCAGCGGCCGCAGTCCCTCCCCGTCCTCCTCCAGGAAGCCCCACTCCCGCATCCACGCGTCGCTGTGCACCTTGGACAGGTAGGAGCGCCCCGAGTCCGGCAGCACCACCACGACCAGGTCGTCCGGCCCGAGCCGCCGCGCCACCCGCAGGGCCGCCGCGACCGCCGCGCCGGAGGACGGCCCGGCCAGCAGGCCCTCCTCCCGCGAGAGCCGGCGGGCGGTCAGCAGCGACTCGCGGTCAGGGATCCGCTCGTAGGAATCGATCACCTCCGACCCCAGCGCCTGCGGCCGGCGGTCCTCGACGGTCTCGGGGTGCAGGTAGTGCCCGATCGACTCGACGAACCACGGGCTGCCGTCCCCGCCCCCGTACGAAGAGGACTCCGGGTCCGCGCCGACCACGGTCACCCTGCCCCCGGAGGCCTCCTTCAGGAAGCGCCCGTTGCCGGTGACGGTGCCGCCGGTGCCGACGCCCGCCACGAAGTGGGTCACCCGGCCGCCGGTCTGCTCCCAGATCTCGGGGCCGGTGGTCCGGATGTGGGCGTCGGGGTTGGCCGGGTTGTCGTACTGGTTGGCGAGCCAGGCGCCCGGGATCTCCTCGACCAGCCGCCGGACCACGTTGAACAGGTGCCTCGGATCCTCCTGTGGCACCGAGGTCGGCGCGAGCACCACCTCCGCGCCGTACGCCCGCAGGATGTCGGACTTCTCGGCCGACGCCTTGTCGGCCACCCCGGCGATCACCCGGTACCCGCGCTGCCGTCCGACGATGGCCAGGCCGATGCCGGTGTTCCCGGAGGTCGCCTCGACGATCGTCCCGCCCGGCCCCAGCAGCCCGTCCCGCTCGGCGGCGAGGACCATGGACAGCGCGGCCCGGTCCTTGACGCTGCCGCCGATGCTGAGGAACTCGGCCTTGGCGTAGATCGGCGCGGCGATCCCGGCGCCGAGCCGGGCCAGGCGGATCAGCGGCGTGCCGCCGATCGCGTCGAGGACGGATTCGTGAACTGCGGCCATGGTCGGCCCCTTTCGCTGACACTGTCTCAGCCCGAGCCTGCCCAGGCCAGGGGCTGGATAGACGGCGGCGGTGGTGCGACCACCCGTCACCGCGCCGGGATCACCGCGCCGGGATCACCGCGCCGGGCACGCGCTCACCGGCCGGTGCCGCCCAGCCGCCCCAGCCACGCGGTCAGCGCCGCCCAGAAGCCCCGGCGCTCGGGCCGCTCCGGCTGCTCGGGCTGCGGCGCGTTCGGCACCCGCAGTTCCGGGCCGTCCGGTGCGACGCCCTGGGCCCGGGCGGCCCTGAGCCACACCGGGAGCTCCGCGAGCAGCAGGTCGTACAGCTTCTGGTCGGAGACCTTCCGGGGGTCCGGCCCCAGGTGGACGAAGCCCGCGTTGTCGATGGGCCGTCTCGCCGGGACCGCCAACTCGTCCAGCTTGCGCAGGAAGTCGAACTGCCGGCTGCCCGGGTCGCCGAACCCGATGAACTGCCAGAAGATCGGCAGCTTCGCGGCCTCGCACAGCCGCTGCTCCGCCGCGCCCTTGTCGATCGGCCCGCCGTCCGTCTGGAACAGCACCAGGGCCGGCGCCGTGGTACCGCTCTTCCGGTAGTGCTCGACCACGGCATCCATCGCCAGGTGGTAGCTGGTCCGGCCCATGTGGCCGAGGCGCGCGACGATCCGGTCGATCCAGCCCGCGTGGTCCGCCAGGGCGATCTCCTCCTCCGCGTCCACCTCGGTGGAGAAGAACACGACGGGCACGCTCCCGTCGTCGTCCAGGTTGGCCGACAGCCCCAGCACCCGGTCCGCGAGCGCCTGGACGCTGCCGTCCTTGTAGTAGGGCTTCATCGAGCCGGAGTAGTCGATCACCAGGTACACGGCCAACCGCTGGCCGCTCAGCCCGCTCCGCTCCACCGAGGCGCTCGCGGTCTTGTAGAGGTTCACCAGCGCGGGCGCGCTCTGCTCGACCTTGCTCAGACTGACGGCCACGGGCCACTCCCTCACTCACCGCGGCAGCCGGGGGCCGCCGGAGCGCGTGATCGTCGACGCGCCCCGGACACTCTGCGGCGCGGACAGGCGTGGCGGCAAGCCGCTACGCGAAGCAGCCGTTCACAGGAACAGCGGGTCGGACGGCCACGGGTAGCCCAGTCGATCAACCTCGTACCCTCCCCAGACTTCGGCGGTGGCCCGGGGATCTGCTGCGGTCAGCCGCGCTTCGAGCTGCTCGGCCTGGAGCTCCGGGGCGTCCTCGGAGATCCAGAGGGTCGTCCCGAACTGCACGTGGGGCAGGTCCGTGTCGGCCCGGCCCGGCCCAACAGGGACCGGGGGTCCGCTGCCATGTACCGGGAGCCTCCGACGCCGCCGGGGAGCACCTCTGCCAGGAGATCCCGGCCGTTGACGACCGGGCGGACCTGCACGCCGCCCTTGCCGTCCGGTGGGCACACGATGTTCAGGCTGAGAAGGTCCGGTTCCATGGCCACCGGCACATGGTCGCGGACCCGGCCCCGGCTGTCATCCGAATTCGGGCGGCCCCCGCTCACAGGCCGCCCGGGTGCCGCGACAGCCAGTCGGCGTGCCGTTCCCTCAGCCGGTCGCGCTCCTCCGTCGTGGCCAGGTGGACGTCCGCCCCGCCGTCGTACGGGTGGTAGAGCCGCCGCATGCCGGTGCCGGTGATGATCACCCCGCCCTCCCGGTCGTCGGCGACCCGGCGCAGCAGCCCGTCCAGGCTGCCGCGCCGCCACTGCCGCCGTTCCACGAAGACGTGGCAGTACGTGCGGAACTCCGGCACCTCGTCGTCCGACTGGAGCCAGGTCCGCCAGTGCTTGGCGTCCCGGCGCATCCGGGGGACGCTCGCCGAGCCCGTCCACCTGGGGGTGAGGACGTACACCTCGGCGCCGGCGAACAGCTCGTCCAGCACGGTGTTGTGGCGCTCCAGGACGATCGCGTACTCCCGCTCGTCGTCGGGGTACCGCTTGGACTCCGGCAGGCTGTGGAAGCGCACCCAGACGTCCCGTTCCCGGCCGATCTCGTACCCGACGGGCTCCGTGCCGGGCCACCGTCGTTCCCAGAGCGCCGTCAGCGCCTCACGGTCCACCCGCTCCTCCTCCTTCTCGATGGCAGGGGAGTCTGCCACATCCGTCCCACCAGCCCCGGCCTGGTGAGATCCCCTCGTCAGGGCCGCCCGGCTCCCGTAGCGTGGTTCGGTCGATCTTGAGGAAAGACCAGGGCAGAACGGGGCACCACAGATGCAGCAGCACCAGGGCTGGGGCGGCGCCCGCAGCTTCGGCAACGACGGCGCCGGCGGCCAGTTCGCCTTCGGGGACGACGAGTTCGGCGTCGGCTTCGCCTACGTCGCCAACCGGATGATCGGCCACGGCGACGCCCGGGCGAACCGGCTGATCGAGGCGGTGCGCGCGTGCCTGGACTGACCGGCTTCCTCCCGCTCGTCACCGCCCTGGCCACCACCGGCGGCCTCGGCGAGCTGCGCTACGGCGCCTCGCTGCCCGAACTCGCCGCCCGCTACGGCGATCCGTGGGACGGCGGCCGGGTCCACCGGAACAGCCGGTGGCCGCACGCCTTCGGCTGGGGCGACGTGCAGGCGGTGTTCTGCCGCTGCCGCAAGCTCCACTCGCTGTCCCTGCCGGTCTGGCACGGCGAGCTCGACCTCCCCCAACCGGGCGGCGGCGCGCTGACGTTCGCCACCCGCGTCACCGAGGCCGAGCTGACGCCCGCGCTCACCGCCACCGGCCACGGCTGGCGGACGCTGACGTACGAGAACCTGCCGAACCAGCGGAACCTGGAGTTCTCGCCCGCCGAGGAGGTCCGGGTCGAGCTGGTACTCACCGACCGCGACGGCTACGACCGACCGCCGCTACCGGAGTGGGTGCTGCACAAGGCGGTGCTGTGGGGCTTCGAGCACGCCGAGTGCCCCGAGCCGGACGGCACTCTGCCGGACGACGGGTGGGGTGCGAGCGTCGAACAGTAGGGCGGCGACTGGGGCGCGCGGCCGACTCCGGACCCGCGACGGGCCGTTCCGCCTCGTGTGCGCAACGGCCCGTCGGCTCCCGCTACTTCAGCAGGAAGTCGTACACCGCCTGCCGTCCGGCCGGGTTCGCCGCCCGGTTCTGCACCGAGTGCGCCGCCCCGGGCACGATCACGATCCGCGGGTGGTGCGCGAACTCGGCATACTCGTCCATCAGTTCGTACGGCGTGGCGAGGTCACGGTCGCCGCCGAGCAGCAGGACCGGCACGTCGGGCAGCCTGCGGTGCTCCGACGGCATCGGCGGCACCGGCGTCCGCGGCCAGTCGAGGCAGACCAGGAGGCTGCCGAGCCCGGTCGCGGTCGCCGGGTCGTACGGCCAGGTCTGCTCGGCGGTCAGCCGCTGCCGGGTGCGCTCCAGCGCCGCCGCGCGGCCTTCGACGGGGGTGTCGGTGGTGCCCCACGGGAAGCGCGAGTCGGCGCACAGGGTGGCGGAGTGCAACCCCTGGCTGAGCTCCTCGGCCGACGCGGCGTCGACCTCCCGGTGAACGAGGTCGAAGAAGTCCTGGAGCTTCGCGGGCCGACCGGCCGCGGCCTCGTGCAGGATCTCCGGGACCGCGCCGTAGTCGGGGTCGATGAACTCGTAGCCGGTGAGCGCGCTCAGGAGCTGCGCCCCGTTGCCGTACCGCCGGACGGTGGCCGCGAGGTCGGCGGCCGGGTCGGTGGTGCAGCCGGTGGCCTGGCAGGCCGCCCGCAGGACCCGGGCGGTGGAGGGTAGGGCGGCCAGGTCGAGGGGGTCGAAGCCCTGCCGCGGCGCTACCGAGTCGAGCACCAGCCGGGCCACGTGCGCCGGGTGGGCGAGGGCGTAGCGCTCGGCGACGACGGTGCCGTAGGAGACGCCGTCCAGGGTGAGGCGCCGGTCGCCGAGGGCGCGGCGCAGCAGGTCGATGTCGGCGACGGTGTCCGCCGTGCTGTAGAAGCGGGCGTTCGGGCCGAGGGCGGCGGCGCAGTCGGCGATCGACTGCTTGCGCGGCACGGCGAGGTCGGAGGAGCCCATGTCCTCCTGGAGGCCCGGGCAGCGGAGCGCGCCCCGGCCGGTGCCGCGCTGGTCGAACATCACCAGGCGGTAGTCCTTGAGGACGGGCTCCAGCCTGGCCACGATCCGGTCCATCCCGGGGACGCCGGGCTGGCCGGGGCCGCCGGTGAGGAACAGCAGGTCGCCCTTGGGCGCCCTGGTGGTGCCGGTGACGGCCACCCGGAGGTCGAGGGTGCCGGGGGTGGCGCCGCGGTGGTCGAGCGGGACGGTGAGGGTCCCGCAGGTGAGCTCGGGGGCGTCCGGGCAGGGCGCCTGCCCGGTGATCCCGGTGCCGGGGGTGGTTCCGGTGCCGGTGCCCGTTCCGGTGCCGGGTCCGGTGGAGGCGAGGGCGGGGGTGGCCAGGGTGGTACCGGCGACCACCGCGAGGGCGCCCAGCAGGGCGGCGACGCGGCCGCGCGTACTCGTCATGTTCGTCCTTCCGCTCGCACCGCGTCCATGCCGACGCGGTCACGGAAGTAGCCTGCGCCCCGGGGCACTTCGACGGCGAGCGTGCGGCGGGCGTTACGCGAACAGCGCGCGTCCGGCCGGGGACTCCTCAGCCCAGCGCCCGCGGCAGCACCACCCGCACCCACTCCTCCGGCTGCGACAGGTGAGGGGCGTGCCCGGCGCCCTCGTACAGGTGGCGTTCCGCCTTGGGCAGGGCGAGGTCGATGAGGTCCAGCACCTCGCCGAACATCGGCGCGCTGTCGTCGCTCTGGGTGAGCAGCGCCGGTTCGCCGAACCGGGAGAGCCCCGTGAGGTCGAGGTCGAGCGCGTCCGGGTCGCGCAGCTCGTCCAGGTAGGTGGGCGCGTTGCGGATGTAGGTGTGCCGGACCGGCGCGGGCAGCTGCTCCCAGGCACCGGGGCCGAAGGCGAGGCTGTCCACGTACAGTTCGGCGGCCGCGGCGGACTCGGCCTGCTCCAGCAGCTCCCGGACGGCGGCGATCCGGTCGGCGAAGGCGGTGCCGATCGGGCGCAGGTCCGGGTCGGCCAGCAGGATGCCGGTGCCCGGCGGCTCGTGCACGGCGATCCCGCGCAGCAGGTCGGGCCGGGCGGCGGCGAGCCGGAGGGTGACCAGTGCGCCGTAGGAGTCGCCGTAGGCGAAGGCGGGCGCCAGGCCCAGCCCCTGGATCAGCCCGGCCAGGTCGGCCGCGTCCTCGTGCACCGAACCCTGGGTGAGCAGGTCCTCGCTGCGGCTGTGCCCCCGGCGGTCGTAGGCGACCGCGGTGGTGGACTCGGCCAGGCCCGGCAGCACCCGCGCCCAGGAGTCCGCGTCGCTCCAGGAACCGTGGACCAGGACGACGCCGGGGCCCTCTCCGTGGGCCTCGTAGTGCAGCGCCACCCCGTTCACCCTGATCTCGGTCATCACGAGCCTCCCGATCTCGGCGGTGCTCCCCCACCAGACTGACACAACCGCCCGGAACGCTCAGATCCTCCGGCGGCGGGTCCCCTTCCCGGGGGAGCTCCGGTGACGAAGGTCATCCCCGGGCGCGATCCGGCCGCCGCACCGCCCGTGCCAGGCTCGACGCATGCACTACGACGTACGCCGGCTGGCCGCCGGGGAGTGGCGGGAACTGCGCGGGATCACCCTGGAGGCGCTACGGGACTCCCCGAACGCCTTCAGCTCCTCCTACCCCGACACCGCTGCCCTCCCCGACGACCACTGGCGGCAGCGGGCCGCCCACCAGGCCACCGCGCGGGAGAGCGCCACCTTCACGGCCGGTGACGGGAACGGCGCCCGGGTCGGGATCGCCGGCGTCGAGCCGCTGGCGGACGTCCCCGACCACGTGCACATCCACTCGGTCTACGTCGCCCCGGCGCACCGCGGAGCCGGCGGCCCGGCCGCCGAGCTGGTGCACGCGGTGATCCGGCACGCCCGGGAGCACACCACCGTGGGGGCACTGACCCTGGGCGTGCACGAGGACAACGAGCGCGCCCAGGCGTTCTACCGGCGGCTCGGCTTCGAGCCGACCGGGAAGGCGGTCCCCTACGTCCTGCGACCGGCGGAGCGGATCCTCGTCCTCGGCTACCCGGGGTTCCGGGCGTAGGGCTGCCCGCGTCAGGGCTGCCCGCGTCAGGGCTTCCGGCGTCGGGGCTGCCGGCATGGGGGCTGCCGGCGTCGGGGGCTGCCGGGTGCGGTCGGGCGGCCGCCGGCAGCCGCCCGTCAGCTCATCACCCGCACCGGCGGCTCGTCCCGCGTCCCGTCCTCCGCCACCACCGTGAACCGCTCCGGGCCCGACAGCGACAGGTCCACCGGGTAGAGCGACGCGGTGTCGTTGACGTCCAGCACGGCGCTCCGCCGCCCGGTCGCCGCCTCCACCCGGGTGACCCGGCCCCGGGTCATCGCCCACACCGAGCCGCCGTCCACCACCAGCCCGGTCACCCGGTCGTCCAGCCCCGCCGTCCACCGCTTGCCGCCGTCCGTGAGCGAGTACGCCAGCAGCCGGCCGGTGGCGGTCCGGCTCGGGTGCCTGCCGCCACCGCTGATGCCGATGTCGCCGGGCCTCTCGCCCGGCACGACGAACAGGTCCCCCACCACCACCCCGCCGAACAGCGGCCGGGCGCTGAACTCGTCGAAGGCGTGCAGCCCGCCCAGCATCACGTCCAGGTCGTACTCGTCCCCGGCGACCGGTATCGCCGCCCGCTGCCGGCCGGCTCGGTCGTAGCTGAGCACCGCGTGGGTGCCGCCCTCCGCCTGGGCGTCCACCCACACCGCGAGCGGGTCGACCGACACCACCGCGAGGTTCCTCAGCCCGCCCGCCGCGGGCAGCGCGATCCGCTGCCGCTCCCGGCCGTCCGCCGGCGCCAGCGAGCGCAGCACGGGCGGCGCGTCGCCGCACCGCGCGACCGTGACGGCGTCCCCGGGCCCGCCCGCGACCTGCAGCGGGGCGCAGCCGGGGTCGGCCGCGCTATGCCAGACGTCCCGGCCGTCCGCCAGCCGTACCGCGCGCCAGCCGGCCTTCTCCTGGAGGAGGGCCTGCGGCCCGGCCACCGCGAGCACGTCCGGCGTCGCGTCGTCGCCGTCCCGGGCGGGCGCGTCCACGGTGGCGGTCCAGCGCTCCCCGCCGTCGGCGAGGTCGAGCGCGGTGACGGCGGAGCACGGCCGGCCGGGCGGCGAGTGGCCGATCAGGCCGACGGCGCCGCCGCGGCCGGTCCCGTCCGGCCCGGTGCCCCGGCTCATCGCGCACACCGAGTCCTCGCCGGGCGGGGTCCAGCGCCAGGCGACGGCCCCGGTGTCGCCGCGGTACGCCACCACCAGGTCCGGCCGGACCCGCACCACCAGGCCCCCGCCGGCCCAGCTGCCCACCGCGCGGATCGTGGACGGACGGTCCAGCGGCGCCTTCCAGGAGTCGTTGAGCCCGTCCCCGGCGAAGCCGACGAAGATCCCGATCCCCAGCAGCGCCCCGACGGCGGCCGAGGGGAGCCCGGCCCTCGGGTGGATCAGCGCCCAGACGAAGCCCGCCCCGCACGGCACCAGCCCGAGGACGCTGACGATCCCCAGGTAGGCGAGGCTGTCGCCGCCGAACCCGTGCGCCCGGCCGAACAGCGCCGCCAGCCCCATGCTCGCGAACATCGCCCCCAGGACCCCGCCCGAGACCACCGGCCAGGTCGCCCCGGCCCGGGCGAACCCGGCTCCCCACCCCGCCCGGACGACACTGTCCTCGGGCCGCCGAACGGCCATGCCGGTCTCTCCCCTGCGACGCGCCGCCCACCCGCGACGGGGCGACGATCATCGGATCGTCGCAGAGCGCGCCATGGTCCGGAACAAAGAGCAGGGAAAACCCCGGTTATGACCCGCACATACCAGGCCCCGGCGCAGAGGGCACGGTGCGTCCCCGCCCCTACGCGCTGTCCGTCCCGGCTCCGCCCGGCCGCCTTCCCCGCGGCGGAAACCGATTGCCCGCCCCCGGGCCGCTGACTAGCGTCTCCCGACATGACCGCGACTCCCACCACCCCCGACTGGCGCACCGCCAACCGTGCGAACTGGGACGAGCGCGTACCCGTCCACGCCGCCGGCCGGTTCTACGACCTGCCCGGCTTCGTCGCGGGGCGTGACACCCTCCAGGACTACGAGCCCGCCGAGGTCGGCGACGTCACCGGCCGGACGCTGCTCCACCTCCAGTGCCACCTCGGACTCGACACCCTCTCCTGGGCCCGCCGCGGCGCCGTCGTCACCGGGCTCGACTTCTCCGCCCCGGCCGTCGCGGCCGCCGCCGACCTCGCCGCCCGGGTCGGCGCCGATGACGCCCGGTTCGTCACCTCCGACGTCTACGAGGCCGCCGAGGCGCTCGACGGACGGACGTACGACATCGTCTACACCGGCTTCGGCGCGCTCTGCTGGCTCCCCGACCTGACCCGCTGGGCCCGGACGGTCACCGCGCTCCTCTCCCCCGGCGGCTTCCTCTACGTCGCCGAGCACCACCCGGTGGCCGATGTGCTCGCCGACGACGGGCGCAGCTTCGCGGAGGACTACTTCGAGCGCACCCCGATCGTCGTCGACCACCCCGGTACCTACGCCGACCCGGACGCCCGGCTCGACGCCACCGTCACCGTCCAGTGGCAGCACGGCCTCGGCGAGGTGGTGACCGCCCTGGCCGACGCGGGCCTGCGCCTGGACTTCCTCCACGAGCACGCCCACGGCCACTTCCGCGTCCCGGCCGGCTCCCCCGCCCCGCAGTCCTACTCCCTCCGGGCCACCCGGCCCCGATGACGCCGCCCGTCAGGTCGCGCCGGGGCCGGGGCGGGCCAGGCCGGGGCGGGCCAGGCCGGGGCTGGGACTGGGGCCGGCCGGGGGTGAGCGGGCCAATATTCGCCCCCTACGGTCGACCCGGCTCCGCCCCCGGCACCCAGTTCCCGTGCAGGCCCAGCGGCACCCGCACCGGCAGGTGGATGCGGGCGACGGGCTCGCCGGTGAAGTCCTGGGCGGCGAGGATCACCAGGTCCGTCGCGCCCCGGGCCGGGTCGAGGACGTAGGCCATCAGGTACCCGTCGTCCTCCGCCGTCGGCGACTCGGCGGCGACGAACACCGCCTCGCCCACCGCCCCGTCCCGCCCGAACTCGTGGGCCTCGACGGTCCCCCGGTCCAGGTCGTGCTTGAGCAGGGCGTTGCTGAAGCCCTCGTCCGGGCGGTCGTCCCCGGGGCCGGCCGGCGGCGCGTAGAGCTCGACGGCGGCCGCGTAGCCGTAGCGGTGAGGGCGGCCGGTGCGGCGCGGATTGAGGCGCGGGAACTCCTGGACCCGGTCGTCCAGCCGCTCCTCCCGCACCGTCCCCGCCGCCAGGTCGATCGTCCAGCGGTCGAGCGTGGGCCGGCTCGCGCCGATGGCGCGCAGGTCCATGCCCGGCGGGTGCCGCACGACGTCGACCACCAGCGCATCCGCCGTCCGCTCGTACGCGTTGAGGGTGTGCCCGACCAGGTGCGGCGCGAGCTCGAACCACCGCACCGCGCCGCCCTCGCGCGGCATCACGCCGACCCGGGCGGTCCGCCGCTCGTCCCAGGTGAACGGCACCCCGGTGGCCAGGTGCGCCGCGCTGAACACCACCGGTGTGTCGTACAGCAGCACGAACCGCTCGGTGAGCGCGAAGTCGTGCATGTACGGGTTCCCGGGCACCTCGATCAGCGTGCTGCGCCTGACGTCCCCGGCGGCGTCCATCACGATGTGCTGCACGTGCTCGGAGCCGTACCGGAAGGCCAGCGAATGCAGCTCCCCGGTGTGCGGGTCGAGGATCGAGTGGGCGTTGGCGCTGTACCCCTCCGGCGTGGCGCCCAGCTCGCAGGGACCCACCGTGTCCAGCTCGTAGGTGAGTTCGTACGGGCGGATGCCGCCCTCGATCAGCGCGTAGGTGCGCCCGGCGAGGCCCGCGACCTGCACGTTCGGGGAGACGTCCAGCCGCTCGTCGACGGGCGTGCCGCGCCGGGGCTCGCCGAGCCGGTCGGCGACCGCGCCGGAGCGGACCCAGCGGTTGCGGTACCACTCGGCCCGCCCGTCCCTGATCCGGACGCCGTGGACCATGCCCGCGCCCAGCGTCCACAGGTGCGCGACCGGGTCCTCGATGCCCAGCGGATTGGGACCGTTGCGCAGGTAGCGGCCGTCCAGGTGGGCCGGTATCCGGCCGGTGACGGGCAGGTCGTAGGCGGTGACCTCTTCGGTCACCGGGGCGAAGTTGCCGGACAGGTAGCGGTTGCGGCCGGTGTCGCTGCCGCTGGTACTGCGGCTGCGGCTGGCGGTGTCACGGTTCATGGTGTCGACCTCTCGTCCGGTGATGGGGTGCCTGCGCCGAACGCCCTTCCCAGCGCGGCCATCAGCGCCTCGTAGCGCGCCCCGGCCTCGGCCGGCGCGAAGTGGCCGGCGAGCTCCAGGCTCACCGCGCCGTGGGTGGCCGCCCAGAACAGCTTGGAGACCTCCTGGGCGTCGCCGGGCCGGAAGGCTCCGGCCGCCATGCAGGCGTCCACGGCGGCCACCGAGGCGCCGAACGCGCCGTCCGCCACGGCCAACGCCTCGGCGCTGGGCCGGAACCCGGGCACCGGCTGCTCGAACATCACCCGGTAGTAGGCGGGTTCGGCGATCGCCCGCTCCCGGTAGGCCCGGCCGAGCTCGGTCAGGTACGCCAACGGGTCGGCACCGCGCGGGACCTGCTCCTGCGCTCGGCGCAGCCGCGCGAAGCCCTCCCGGTACAGCGCGTCGAGCAGGCCCTCCTTCCCGCCGAACATCGTGTACAGCACCTTCGTCGAGGAGCCGATCTCGGCGGCGATCCGGCGCACGGTCAGCGCGGCGGGGCCTTCGGCGACGAGGAGGGAGATGGCGCGGTCGAGGATCACGGCGCGTACGGCGTCCTGGCCGGTCCGCTGCGCGTCCTGGTAGGGCGTGCTCATGGGTAACAACGTAACCGATGGGAAACACTGTTACCAGCCCTTCGGGCGAGCCGCCTCCGAACCCGTGTCCCCGCGGCCGTGTCACGTTCCGGCGGCCCGCCCGGTCCCTGCTGGTGACGGCCTCGGGCCGGCCCGACCCGAAGGCCAGGACCACCCGAAGGACCCGAACGACTCGAAGGAGCGAGCGATGCGCGTACTGCTGGCAGGTGCGACCGGGGCGATCGGTGCCCCGTTGACCAGGGTGCTGACCGGCGCGGGCCACCAGGTCCTCGCCCTGGCCCGCTCCGAGCGATCGGAACGGGCCGTCCTGGCCGCGGGCTGCACGCCCGTACGGGCCGACGCGCTGGACCGCGATGGGCTGCTGCGCGCGGTGGACGGCCTGGCGGCGGACGCGGTGATCCACCAGCTCACCGCCCTCCGCGCGCCCTCCCGCAGGGTGGCCGCCGACAATCCGACCAACGTGCTGCGCGTCCGCGGCTCCGCCAACCTGCTGGCCGCCGCGCGGGTCCTGGGCGCCGCGCGCTTCCTCATCCAGTCCCTCGTCCTCGGCTACGGCTACCGCGACCACGGGGACCGGCCCGTCACCGAGGAGGACCCGTTCGGCGTGTACCGCACCGGCTCCCGGCCCACCTCCTCCGACCACGTCGTCACCGGCCTCGTCGAGGCCGAGCAGCGGGCCTTCGAGGCGCCGCACGTCGCCGGGATCGCCCTGCGCTACGGCCTGTTCCACGGGCCGGGCACCTGGTTCGACCCGACCCCCGGCGCCCGCCCGATGCCCGTGCCGCTGGGCGGCGGCGGGGTGCTGTCGTGGATCCACGTCGAGGACGCCGCCACCGCGACCCTGGCCGCGCTGGAGCACGGCCGGGGCGGCGAGGCCTACAACCTCGCGGGCGACCACCCGGCGAGCTTCGGTGAGCTGGCCACCGTCGCCCGCCGCGGCCGCCCGGCCCTCCGCCTCCCCGGCTGGGCCCTGCGCGCCGCCGTGCCGTACCTCGGCGAGCTGATGCTGGACACCACCCTGCGGGTCTCCAGCGCCAAGGCCGCCCGCGAACTGCACTGGACCCCGCGCCACCCCGACCCCCGCACCGCCCCGGCCGCCGCCCCGCACTGACCGCCGGGCACCTGGCGCGCCCGTCCGGAGCGGGGAGTCGGCCCGGCCGACTCCCCGCTCCGGGCACCCTTCCGACGCATCCCGCCCTCGCCGACGCGGTGCGTCCCGGGCGCGCACCGGCCCCGGGCGCTCGCGCGCCGATCGGCGCGCCGGCCGTCCGCCAGGTGCGCGCCAACCCTCCGCCACGGTCTGCCAGTTGGCGCGGGACCAAGGTTTGCCCCGGGCCGTCGGCGCACCCGATCTCCGCATCGTGCTGAGCCGACCGGGTCAACCTCTTCGCCGGACAGTACGCGTACGCCCGGTCGGCTCGTTCTGCTGTACATGCCTCCCCCGATCTCGACGCCGTTCCCGTCGCCCGCGCACGACACCGCAAGGAGGTTCCCGTGGCTGTGATCGGCCGCGCGACGGCCACCGTGGTCGCGCTGGGCATCCTGCTCGTCCCGGCGGCCGTCTCGGCGGGCACCGACCTGCCGCCCGAGCTCGGCGCGGGCTGGTGGGAGGTGTCGGCCAACGCCGCCAACGTCCGGGTCGACCACTTCGGCGAGGAGACCGTCATCGGCCTCGCCCGTTCGGGTGACCGGGTCGAGGTGGTGGACACCTGGACCTCGCCGCTCGGCGCCCGCTGGGCGAAGGTCATGGTGGAGCGCACCCGGGTGTCCGGCTGGGTCCTGTGGTCCTTACTGGCGCACCGCGACCCGTCGTCGGAACCGTAGAATCCGCCTGTACACATCAGGAGGGAATTCGCGTGTTCCGAGCGCAGCGTCCGCGCACCGCAGAGCTGACCCCGTGGCAGGGCGAGGGGCCGGTCAACGGCGTCGCCCTGCTGCTGCCGGGCGGATTCATCCGCAGCCGGCGCGCACCGCTGAAGGTCGCCGAGCTGGGCCTGCGGGACCTGGCCGCCGAGCTCACCGACCGCGGCCGCCCGCACGGCCTCGCGGTGCACCTGCTGCGCTACCGCCACGGCGGCTGGAACGGCGCCGACGCGGACACCGCCGTCGACACCCGCTGGGCGCTCGACGAGCTCGCCCGGCTGTACCCGGGCACGCCCGTCGTCCTGGTCGGCAACTCGCTGGGCGGGCGGGCCGCCTTCTGGTGCGCCGGGCACCCTTCGGTGGTCGGCGTGGCCGGGATCGCGCCCTGGCTGCCCAGCGGCGACCCGGTCGACCAGCTGGCGGGGCGGCGGGTGCTGATCGTGCACGGCACCGGGGACCACAGCTCGGCCAGTGCCACCCAGTCCCTGGAGTACGCGCTGCGCGCCCGGCGGGTCGTCCCGGACCTCGCGCGCTACGAGGCCCCGGGCGCCAACCACCTCCTGATCCGCGAGTCCCGCGACATCAGCGCGCTGACCACCGCCTTCACCCTGGCCGCCCTGGGCGCCGAACCCGCTCCCCTGGTGGCGGGGACGGTCTGCACCCGGCTCCCGGCGCGGGTGTAGCCGCCCCCCGCCGTCCGCACCTTCCGCTCCCCGGTCCTCCCCTGCCGATCGGCAGGGGAGGACCGACCGCATTTCCGTGGGGTTCCTGCCGATCGGCACATGCGCGAACAGGGTTCTGGCGATCAGTCTTGGAGTCACCGCGACGGCGGCCACCCGGGCCGCCGCGGAAGGGAGTCTCCGCCGTGTTCCGTGCCCAAGATCTCCGCCTGCGCACCGCGGCCGCGCAACTGAATGTCCGTCAGCCTCGTGTTCTCCAAGGCGGGCCTGCCCGCCCCACACCCGTCCCAGCAGCACCGGAGAGCACATGGCCGTCAGCAAGCCCACCACCCTCGCCCTCGGTCTCGCCGCCCTGCTCCTCGCGGCCGCGCCTCCCGCGCCCGCCCTCGGCCGGACCCCACCCGCCGGTCCCGATCCCGCCGCCCTCGACGCCGCGATCGCCGCCCGGTCGGGCGATCCGGCGGCGGGCGCGGTCGCCCGGGTGACGGTCGACGGCGTGGTCTGGCGCGGCAGCACCGGCGACCCGGTGAGCGGGCGGCCGGTGGCGCCGAACGCCGCCTTCCGGATCGGCAGCATCAACAAGACCTTCGTCGCCGCGGTGCTGCTCCAACTCGCCGCCGAGCAGCGGATCTCCCTGGACGGCACCGTCCAGCAGTACCTGCCCGGAACGCTCCCGGCGGGCTTCACGCTGCCGATCACCGTCCGTCAACTCCTCGACCACACCAGTGGACTGCCGCAGGCCGTCGAGGGCCCGCAGGGCGTGGACCGGGACGGCCTGATCGCCCAGCGGTTCGCGACGGAGACGCTCGACCAGGTCATCCAGCGGACGCTGCGTCCCCACCCGGAGGACGGTCTGCCCGAGGCCGTCCCGGCCTTCGACCCGGGCACCGCGCAGGAGTACAACAACTTCAACTACCGGCTGGCGGGCCGGATCATCGAGCAGGTGACCGGACACACGATCAGGGAGGAGGTGACGGCTCGCATCCTGAGGCCGCTCGGCCTGCGGCACACCGAGGTGACGGAGGGCAGGCCCTCGATGCCCGAACCCCACCTGGCCGGCTACTTCCCCGACAACGCCGGCACTCCGACGGACGTCTCCGAGCAGGGCGGCAACCCGGAGTCGATGGTGTCCACCCCGGCCGACCTGGACCGCTTCCTGAGCGCCCTGCTGGACGGCGAACTCCTGCCGCCCCGGCAACTGCAGGACCTGCTCACCCTGCCCCGGGACGCCTCCGGCCGGCTGCTGCCCGTCCGCGGGGCGGGCGAGTGCCGGTTCGGCCCGGACAAGGGGCTGGCCTGCTACAGCGCCGGGCTGATGGCCATCCCCCTGCGGGACGGCACGGTGGTCTGGGGCAAGACCGGGCACGACCTCGGGTACTCCGACGGCGTCTTCACCACCCCGGACCTGCGCAGGCGGCTGGTCTACTCCATCGGCACCGGCGACGGCGCCCCCGCACCGGCGCTCCGGCTCGCCGCCACGGCCTTCGGCCCCTTCGCCCCCTGAACCCGACCGCCCCGACGACCCGCACCGACGACCGCATCGACCCCGCGCCCCCGAGCACCCGCCGCCGAGCGCCCGCCCCGCTACCCGCCGCCCTGAAGGAACCCGCATGATCACCGTCCCCGACGCCCTCGCCCGCACCACCGTCGACCGCGAGGGAGCCCCCGGCTCCGCCTGGATCGCCGAACTCCCCGGCATCGCCGCCGGACTGCTGGACCGCTGGGGCTGCGTGCCGGACGGCGGGGCCACCCACGGCGGCATCGGTCTGATCCTTCCCGTCCGACAGGCGGCGGGGCGCGCGGCCGTACTGAAGGTCTCGTTCCCCCACCCGGGCAACGTGCACGAGCCGGACGCCTTCGCGGTGTGGGCGGGCCGGGGCGCCGTCCGGCTGTACGAACGGGACGACGAGCGCTTCGCGATGCTGCTCGAACGGGCGAGTCCGACCACGCTCGCGGAGGTCCGGGACAGCGACGAGGTGCTGACGGTCGCCGGGCGGCTCAGTCGCCGGCTCGCCGTCCCGGCGCCTCCGGGGCTGCCCCGGCTGAGCGACCAGGCGGCGGACTGGGAGGCCGGGCTGCGCAGCGACGCGGCGTCCCTGGCCCACCCCCTGTCGGCCCGCGCGGTGGGCGCCGCCCTCGCGACCGTCCGCGAGCTCGCCCGCACCCAGCCGGACGTGCTCGTCCACGGCGACCTCCACCCCCGCAACATCCTGCGGGCCGAGCGCGAACCCTGGCTGGCCGTGGACCCCAAGGGCTACGTGGGGGACCGAGCCTACGACGGCGGCACCCTGCTCAAGGCGCACGCCCTGGCCCTGCTCGGCGCGACGAACGTGCGCCGCGCCCTCCTCCGCGCGCTCGACGTCTTCACCGAGGCCGCCGAGCTGGACCGCGCACGCACCCGTCGCTGGGCCCAACTCCACGCAGTCCAGGCCGCCTTCTGGGGTCGACGGCACGGCTTCCGGCTCGCCCGAGGCGGCCCCGAGCTCGACCGGCTCACCCGGTACGCAGACGGGCTCGCCGAAGCGCTCACCCCCGCCTGACCGGCACACCCGACCGCCGACGAGCGCCGAGACACACCCGCCCCCTCGCGAAAGGAGCCCCACCCGACACCACCGCACTCGTACCAGCGCAGTCGCACCACCGCAGTCGCGACCTCGAAATCGTGTTGGCGGTCGGCGGCCCCTGCTGCCTATGGTCGGGGGATGACCACTCGAACCTTCCGCATCATGGTGCGCGGCGTCTTCGACGGCCTGACCGACGATCAGCGCGCCGACCTGCTCGCCGCCGCACCCGAGCACGACGTGCTGCACGCCGCCTTCACCCGCGAGGGCCACCTCAGCTACGACCTCTCCGCGCGCGCCGCCTTCACCTTCCGCTTCCTCGACGAGGGCGAGGCCGAGGAGGACATCCTGGAGGCCACCGAGCGGGCCGAGCAGTCGGCGCAGACCTGGCTCGCCCAACGCGGTTACGGCTACAAGAACCTCCGATCCCAGGCTGAGGACCTCTCCCAGGCGCCGCTCGGCAAGCGTCAGCGCCGCGCCGCCAACGCCACGCGCTGACCCGACCCCCTCCCCCTCCGCCACCTCCTTGACGGCTCCGCGTCGGGATATACTTGAGTAGTCAAGGAGGTGGCAATGACAGAACAGCCGACGCAGCCGGCACCCCCGACGCCGGAGGCGCAGGTCGAGCGGACCGGGAGCGCACCGACCGCCACGGGCCCGGGCCCCGACCCACTGGACACCGCCCTGCGGCTGGTCCGCGCCCAGACCGCCGTGGTCAAGCGCTTCGATGCGAGCCTCAGCGGCCTGCACGGCGTCAGCCTGGCCGACTTCACCATGCTGCTCCACCTCTCCCAGGCTCCCGGAGCCCGGATGCGCCGGGTCGACCTCGCCGAAGCGCTCGGACTCACCGCCTCCGGCGTCACCCGCGGCCTCGCGCCGCTGGAACGGATCGGCCTGGTCGCCCGCGAGGCGGCGGCCCGCGATGCCCGGGTCGCCTACGCCGCCCTCACCCCGACCGGCCGGGAGCGGCTCACCGAGATGCTGCACACCGCCCGACAGGTCGCCGCCGACCACTTCACGGCAGAGCGGTGGAGCACCGAGGACCTCGGGCTGCTGTCCACCCTCCTCGCCCGCCTCGGCGGCACCGCCCCCGGCCAGCGCCTCGGCTGATCCGCCGACCCAGCTCCCCACCCACACCCCCGCCACACCCGCCGCCCGATCCCACGTCCTAGGCTGATCCCGCACGACTGGCACCACACGCATCACCCGCACCACCGGCACCACGCACACCCCCGCGAAGGGCAGCACCATGACCGACACCCCCGAGGCCGTCTGCCCCGACACCGCCACGGCGGCGTCCCCCGACCTCACCATCGACGGCACCGGTCTGCTCTGCGTCCAGCTCCTGCTCAAGCTGCGCGCCCGGATCGCCCACCTCCCCGCCGGCGCGGTGGTCCACATCCACACCACCGACCCCGCCGCCCCGCTCGACCTCCCCGCGTGGTGCCACCTGACCGGCCACGCGTACCTCGGCCAGGTCCCGTACGAGGCGACCGACCGCGAGGTGTACGCGCTGCGCCTCACCTCCGCCCCGGTCCCGACCCGCCCCGACCGCCCCTGGCACCCGGCCCCCGCAGCCGACACCCACACCGGCACCGGCACCGGCACCGGCACCAGCACCAGCACCAGCACCGACTGACCACCCTTCACACCGCCCGCCAGGGACCCGCGCCCCGGAAATTCCCGCGCCCCCGCCCCCACCGTCGGGCCAGACTGCGTCCATGCCCGCAGCCGACGCCCCGCGCACGAGCCCGCCCACACGCCCGGCCCCACCCCCCACCGTCAACCACCTCCTCGGCCACCCGCCCGACGCCCGCCTCCTTCTCCTCAACTGCGACGACCTCGGCCTGGACGAGTCCGTCAACCTCGCCGTGATCGACGCCGTCCGGAACGGCGTCGCCGCCTCCTGCAGCCTGATGACGCCCTGCGCCGCCGCGCCGCACGCGCTCCGGTTGCTGCGCCGGCACCCGGAGGTCCCGTTCGGCGTCCACCTCACGCTGGTCTGCGAGTCCGCCGACCGCCGCTGGGGCCCGCTCACCGCCCGCGACCGGGTGTCCTCCCTCCTCGACGCCTCCGGCGACCTCTACGCCCCCACCCCGGCCGGACGCGCCGAGCTGCTCGCCCGGGCCCGACTCGACGAGGTCGAGCGCGAGTTCCGCGCCCAGATCGACGCGGTGGCGGCGGCCGGCCTCGCCCCGACCCACCTCGACTTCCACTGCCTGGCCGACGGCGGCCGCGAGGACATCCTCGACCTCACCTTCGCCCTCGGCGCCGAGTACGGCCTGGCGGTCCGGGTCTGGCTGCCGCCCGCGCTGGCCCGGATGCGCGAGCGCGGCCTGCCGGTGGTGGACCACGGCTTCCTCGACAGCTTCTCCGTCCCCCTGGACGGCAAGCCCGCCCACTACGCCCGCCTGCTCGCCGCCCTCCCACCGGGCCTCACCGAGTGGGCGCTGCACCCCGCCCTGTCCGGCCCGAGCGCCGGCGACCCGAACACCAGCGACCCGGACGACGGCTGGCGCGTCCGGTACACCGACCACGCGTTCCTCGTCTCCGCCGAGGCCCGTCGGCTGCTCACCGAGCACGGCATCACCGTGCTCGGCTACCGCACGCTCCAGGAGGCCTGGGAACGGGCCCGAGGACGGCTCACGGCCGACGCTCCCGGCCCGCCCGGTGTGCCACGATGAGGAGCTACGAACACCCCAGCGCCACACGGAGGTTGACCACCGTGAACCCGATCATCAGCTGCCGTTGGCAGGACCGGACCGGCGAGTGGGCCCTGACCGTCGGCCACAGCGGCGACGACTGGGAACTGCTCGCCTCGACCCCGTACTGGTCGGAGTCGATCCCCTTCGCGAACCCGGAGGAGGTCCGCCGACTCGCCCAGGCCCTGCTGGACCTGCCCGCTGAGCCCGAGCCGTACGAGTTCGAATGGCAGCTCTCCCGATCCCGACCGACCCGATCAGCCGGCTCAGCCGGACCGACCGGCTCGCCCGGCTCGCTCTCGGCGGGGACCGAGGCGGCCGACCCGACCCCTGACGGGAGCGAGCCCCAGCCGCACTTCGCGACCTTCGCCGTCGGACTCGACCCCACCGACGACCACCGCCCGTACCTCGCCTACCAGTCCTACTACGACCTGGGCCGGGCGACCGGACTCGGCCTGGAGGTGATCTGCGAGGACCCGCCGGTCGACCACCTCCGCGCCCAGGCCCACGCCTTCCTCACCACCTTCCCCGGCTCCGCCCGCCGGTAGCCACGCGGTCCCGGCCCCCTCACCAGTCCCCCGGCCCCGCACCGACCCGGCGCACCGGCTCACGCCACGGCGCGCACCGCCCAGTCCACCTCCGTCGCCCAACTCTCCGGCGCCGGCCAACCGTTGACCACCGCCAGCAGCTCCAGGTACCGCTCCCGCCGCGGATCGGCCATCGCCCCCAGCCGCTCCGCCAGCCGGTCCCGCACGGCCCCGGCATCCGCCGGCACCGCCCCCGCGCACCACCGCCCGTACCGCTCCACCAGCGCCGCGACGACGGCCGCCCCCTCCGGCGACCCCGGCTCCACCCCGGCCGCGACCGCCGGTCCGGCCAACTCCCGCACCGCCACCGCCAGTCCGGGCCTCGGCAGACCGACCCCGGCCTCCGGCTCCGCACCCACCGCCCCGACGCCCACCGCCCCGACGCCCGCCGCCCTGACGCCCGCCGCCTCCACGCCCGCGGCCTCCGCCGCCTCCGCCTCCACGAGCCCGCGCAACAGCGCCCGGAACCCGGCGTCCCCCGCCAACCGCGCCAACTCCACCCAGGCCTCGACCTGTTCGGCCGACGGTTCCTCCGGCAGCTCCGGCGTCAACGAGCGCGCCGCGGCGGCGAACCGCCCGCCACCGGCGATCCCGTCGAACACCCCCGTCAGGAACTCCCCGATCAGGCGCCCCCGTTCGTCCTCCGTGAGCCGGGCCAACTGGTGCACGAGCGTCAACTCCTCAGGCGTCGAACCGAGCCTGGCCACCATCCCGAGCACCGCCCGCCGCAGCCGCAGCACCCGGATCTGGACGTCGATCGCCTCCGCCTGCGCGGCGGCGACGTCGGCCGGCGTCAGCTCGCGCTCCACCACCCGCCGGATCGCGGGCAGTCCGAGCCCGAGCTCGCGCAGGGTGCGGACCAGTTCCAGGCGCGCGACGGCGTCGGCGCCGTACCGCCGGTGGCCGGCCGGGTTGCGGTCGGCCGGCGGCACGATCCCCTGGTCCGAGTAGAAGCGGACGGTCTTGACCGTCAGCCCCGTCCGCCGGGCCAGCTCACCGATGGTGTACGTCGTGTCGCCGTTCATGGCCACCACCCTGCTACCTCCCCCCACGGGAGATGCAAGCACCGTTCGCGACCGGCTCACCGCTGGGGCCCGCGCCGTCGGCACTCCCCCCGCTCGGACCGCCGCGGCGTCCGCCAGGCGGCGAACAGGACGCCCGCCCCACCGATGACCGCCTGCGGCACCCCGTACCGGTCGGCAGACAGACAGACAGACAGCCCAGGGTGCACACCGCCGGGATCGCCATCAGGGCGATCAGATCGAGCCGGACGCCGTCCCCCTCGGCCCGGTGGGACCGGGGTTCCGCCGCGGCACTCCGCGAACCGGCGGGTTCGTCCGGCGATCGTCGAATCCCCGATGACACTGCTCATCTCCCCCGGTCGGGAGGGGCAGCCGCCCGGGGTCGCACCTCGCGCAAACGGAACAGCCGCGTCGCGCCGCATGTCTCGTGGGGTCGCTTCCCCGGCGCCCCGCCGCTCCGGACACCCCACCGCCCCGGACACCGCACCGCCCCGACCTCCCCACCGCTCCGGCCTCCCCACCGAGGTGACACCCCGGCGGGGAGCCGGCGGAACCCGACGGGCCCGCCCGCCGCGGATCAGGCGGTACGCCGCAGCAGCGCCAGATACATCGCGTCCGTCCCGTGCAGGTGCGGCCAGAGCTGCACGTCCGGCCCGTCCCCGAGCGCCGGGACGCCCGGCAGCAGCGGGCGGGCGTCGATCCACTCGACTCGGCCGCCCTCGCCGCGCAGCACGTCGTCCACCACCGCGCGGGTCTCCGCGAGGTGCGGCGAGCAGGTCGCGTAGCCGACCACCCCGCCGACCCGGGTGGCCTCGATCGCCGAGCGCAGCAGGTCCCGCTGGAGCGGGCCGAAGGCCGCCACGTCGGCCGGCCGGCGCCGCCAGCGCGCCTCCGGGCGGCGGCGCAGCGCGCCGAGGCCGGAGCACGGCACGTCGACCAGCACCCGGTCGAAGCCGCCGGAGCGCCAGGCCGGGCGCGTCCCGTCGGCCGCGATCACGGTGTACGGGCCGGGGTTGCCCGTCAGGGCCCGCGCCACCAGCCGGGCCCGGTGCGGCTGCTTCTCGCTCGCGACCAGCGCCGCGCCCCGCTCGGCGGCCAGCGCGCCGAGCAGCGCGGCCTTGCCGCCGGGGCCGGCGCAGCCGTCCAGCCAGAGCCGGTCCGGCCCGTCCAGCGGCGCCGAGGCCAGCGCCAGCGCGACCAGCTGGCTGCCCTCGTCCTGCACGCCCGCGCGGTTCTCCTGCACCGCCGCGACCGAGCCCGGGTCGCCGCCCTCGGCGAGCCGCAGCGCGAACGGGGACCAGCGGCCCGGCTGGGCCTCCGGCAGCGCGTCGGCCAGCTCGCCGACGGTGGCCCGGCCGGGCCGGGCGACCAGGGTCACCTCGGGCCGCTCGTTGTCGGCCCGCAGCAGTTCCTCCACCGCGGTGCGCCCGGAGGCGTCCGGCTGCCAGCGGCCGAGCGAGTCCCAGAGCGCGGAGACCACCCAGCGCGGGTGCGAGTGCACGACCGCCAGGTGGTCCTCGGCGTCCTGGTCGTACGGCGGGGCGACCTGCTCGATCCAGGCGTCCAGGTCATGGGCGCTGATCCGGCGCAGTACGGCGTTGACGAACTTGGCCTTGCCGTCGCCGAGCACCACCCGGGCCAGTTCGACGGTCGCCGAGACGGCCGCGTGGCTGGGGATGCGGGTGGTGAGCAGCTGGTGGGCGCCGAGCGAGAGCACGTCCAGCACCGGCGGGTCGACCTTGCCGAGCGGCCGGTCGATGCAGGCGGCGACGATCGCGTCGTAGGTGCCCTGCAGGCGCAGGGTGCCGTAGACCAGCTCGGTGGCGAGGGCGGCGTCGCGCCGGTCCATGCCCTTCTGCTCGGCCTCGCGGAGCAGCGAGGGCAGGATCAGGTTGGCGTACGCGTCGCGCTCGTCGACGGCGCGCAGCGCGCGGAACGCGACGATCCGGGCCGGGTCCTTCTTCGGACGGCGGTGCGGGCGGGGAGCGCGCTTGGCGCCGGGGTTACTGCCGGGGGTGGTCACAGGTGCCTCAAGGTGCTGCGGTGGTTATCGACGAACGGCTATCAACGAACACTGACGATCTCGAACGAACAGTAGCGCCAAACCGGAGCGTCAGCCTCCGAGGCGCTCCCCCGCCTCCAGCCGCGCGCCCCGCGCCCAGTCGGCGGCCCGCATCTCCTTCTTCCCCTGCGGACGCACCTCCCCCAGCTCGACGTCGTGGCTGCCGGTGCCGACCCGGACACTGTTCTTGCCCACCATCGCGACCTCGCCCGGCGCCAGCTCGGCGGAGTCCGGCAGCAGCTTCACCGGCCCGGTGACCTTCAGCCGCTCGCCCCGGAACTCCGTCCAGGCCCCCGGGGCCGGCGCGCAGCCGCGCACCACCCGGTCGACCCGCAGCGCGGGGTGGTTCCAGTCGATCCGCGCGTCCTCGACGGAGATCTTCGGGGCGAGCGTGACGCCCTCGGCCGGCTGCGGCACGGCGTGCAGCGAGCCGTCCTCGATGCCGTCCATGGTGGCCGCGAGCAGCCGGGCCCCGGAGAGCGAGAGCCGGGTGAGCAGCTCGCCGCTGGTGTCGGTCGGGCGGATCTCCTCGGTGATCACGCCGTAGACCGGGCCGGAGTCCAGGCCCTGCTCGATCAGGAAGGTGGACGCGCCGGTGACCTCGTCGCCGGCCAGCACCGCGTGCTGGACCGGGGCCGCGCCGCGCCAGGCGGGCAGCAGCGAGAAGTGCAGGTTGACCCAGCCGCGCTCGGGGATCTCCAGGGTGCCGGGGCGCAGCAGGGCGCCGTAGGCGACCACCGGGCAGCAGTCGGGGGCGAGTTCGGTGAGGCGGGCGACGAAGTCCGGGTCGCTGGGCTTCACCGGCTTGAGGACCTCGATCCCGGCCTCCTCGGCGCGCTGGGCGACGGGGCTGGCGACCAGCTTGCGCCCGCGCCCGGCCGGAGCGTCGGGGCGGGTGACCACCGCGACGACCTCGTGCCGGTCCGAGGCGAGCAGGGCCTCCAGGGCGGGAACGGCGACCTCGGGGGTGCCGGCGAAGACGAGACGCATCAAGTGCCTTTCTACAAGCGGAATTCAGGAAACCAGCGGAAGTCAGCGGGCGGAGCCGAAGGTGCTGTGCGGCGAGACCTTGACCACCGGGGCCGGCCCGCCGCCCCAGTCCGCCTCCCGGATCGCCTTCAGCGCGGCCTTGCGCTGCTCGCGGTCGAGCCGGTCGATGAAGACGATGCCGTCCAGGTGGTCGGTCTCGTGCTGGATGCACCGGGCGAGCAGCTGGGTGCCCTCCAGGGTCACCGGATCGCCGTACATGTTGAAGCCCTTGGCCACCACGCCGTACGCGCGCCTGGTGTCGTAGCGCAGACCGGGCAGCGACAGGCAGCCCTCGGGGCCGTCCTGCTCCTCCTCGCTCAGCGACAGGTCCGGGTTGATCAGGTGCCCGGTGACACCGTCCACGTGGTACGTGAACACCCGCAGGGACACCCCGAGTTGGGGCGCGGCGAGGCCTGCGCCAGGGGCGTCCAGCATGGTGTCGGTGAGGTCGGCGACCAGCTTGCGCAGTTCCTTGTCGAAGGTGGTCACCGGCTTGGCGGTGGACCGCAGGACGGGGTCTCCGAAGAGACGGATCGGCTGGATCGCCACGGGGTACGGGCTCCTGTCCGTAGGGGCGCGGGCTGCGGTCGGCCGCTGGTTCACCCGCCAGTCTATGCAACCCGCGCGGCCGCCCGCCGAGGGCTTCCCGGGGCCCGGATCCGCGGCCGGTACGGCCCGACTGTGCCGAGCCGCGTTACCCCGGCCCCCGCTTCGGCGTTGGTCAAGAGAGATTGACCGGGGCCGGGCGCACGGGACACCGCGCCCGGCCGAGCTGAACCGTACGGAAGGTGGCACGTAGGCCATGGCCGAGCAGATCAACCACGACGCCCGGGCGCGGGCGAGCCTGCACCTGCTGGTGCGGGACATCGAGCGGGTGAGGCGGCAGGTCGACGCGCTGCGGACGCTCACCGCTCAACTGGGCAACGTCTACCGTCCGCGCCGACCGAGCACCTCGGCCGGCTTCGTGGTGTACGGGCGGGCGCCGGCGCCGACCGTGCGCCTGGCGCAGGAGCTGCGGGAGAGCGTGGAGACGCTGGTGGCGGCGGCGGTCGAGTTCGACCGGGCGCTGGGCTTCTCCTGGGACTCGGTGGGCTCCGCCCTCGGGGTCACCAAGCAGGCGGTGCACCGGCGCTACGGCATGCGTCGCCCGACCAGCGAGCTCCTCGCCGCGAGCGGCGCCGTCCCGGGCCAGAGCCGCCCGGACCGCTCCGAGGAGCTGCCCACCGGCGCCGAGCGCACCGGTCTGGCCACGACCGTCCCGGCGGCCCGCCAGGGCGGCCTGGACCGCAGCGCCCTGGAGCGCACCACGATCGACCGCACCGCCCTGGAGCGCACCCCCCTGGAGCGCACCACGATCGACCGCACCCCGCTGGACCGCACCACGATCGACCGCACCCCGCTGGACCGCACGACGATCGACCACGCCACGACCGACCGCGCCACGACCGCCGACCGCCCCCAGGCGGACCGAACCGGCATCCCGCTGCGCGGCTGACCGAACCGCCGCAGCCGGGCCGTCCGGGGCGGGGTGGCCCACTCACCCCGCCCCACCGGCCCCGGCCCCGGCCGTCCTCGCCCCGGCCCGCCCGTGCCCCGGGCCCAACAGCCCCCTCAGCCGATGTCCGTCGGATCCACCCGCACCCGCACCGCCTCCGCCGTCCGCAGCGCGATCCGCGCGATCTGCGCCGCCTTGAGCGCCGCCGCCAGCGCGGCCCCCTGCCCGGGCGCCACCCGCAGCAGCGCGCGCTCCTGCTCCTCCCCCCGCAGCGCCGGCACCGGCACCGGGCCGAGCACGTCCGCCCCCTCCGGCAGCCGGATCAGGTTCAGCAGGTCCGCGACCGCCGCCGGGCTCCCGCTCACCGAGGCCATCCGGGACACCGGCGGGAAGTGCAGCTGCGCCCGTTCGTCCCGCTCCATCCCGGCGTGCCCCAGCGGGTCCCAGCGCACCAGCGCCTGCACCGGCCGGGCCGAGGGCTCGGCGACCACGACCACCGTCCCGCCCTCCGTCGAGGGCCGCACCAGCGCGGCCGCCGCGAGCCAGAGCCGCAGCGCCTCCTCCCCCGCCCGCAGGTCGGGCCGGCTGAGCAGCGCCCAGCCGTCCAGCAGCAGCGCGGCCCCGTACCCGCCGCCGCCCTCGACCACCGGCTCCGCGCCGGGTGTGGAGATCACCAGGGAGGGCTCGTCCGGCACTGTGGTGAGCACCGCATCCCGGCCCGAGGTCCGCACCGGGATGCGCGGGAACGCCTTGCCCAGCTCCTCCGCCGTCCGCCGGGCCCCGACCACCTGCGCCCGCAGCCGGAAGGACCCGCACTCGGGGCAGTGCCAGTCGTTCTCCGGCTCCCCGCACCAGCCGCAGCACAGCGAGGCGTCCGCCGAGGGCGCCTCCAGTGGCCCCTCGCAGCGCCGGCAGCGGGCGGGGGTGCGGCAGCGCCCGCAGGCCAGCCGGGGCACGTAGCCGCGCCGGGGCACCTGGATGAGCACCGGGTGCCCGGCGGCCAGCGCCTCCCGGGCGGCCTCCCAGGCCACCGAGGGCAGCCGGGCGGCCTGGGCGGCGGCGTCCCGGTGCTGGTCCTGGTCGGTGACGGTCCGCACCCTGGGCGCGACCTGCCGCACCGTCTCGCGGTCCGCGACCAGCGGGCGCGCCCAGCCGGTGCTGACCAGCTGCGCGCCCTCCACCGTCACCGCGTGCCCGCCGAGCAGCACCGCCGCGCCCTCCTCGGCGGCGCGCAGCAGCGCCACCTCGCGCACGTGCGGGTGCGGGGCGCGCGGGTCGCTGTGGCTGCCGTCCCCGTCCGACCAGACGACGACCAGCCCGAGGTCCCGGACCGGCGCGAACATGGTGGCCCTCGTCCCGACCACGGCGTGCACCGAGCCCCGGCTCACCGCGAGCCAGCGCCGGTAGCGCTCGCGCGGGCCGAGGTCGGCCTCCAGCGCCACGTGCATCCCGGCGCCGAGCAGTTCGGTCAGCGCCTGGTCGACCCGGGCCACCGAGCGCCCCTCCGGGAGCACGACCAGCGCCCCGCGCCCGCTCGCCAGCGTCGCGGCCACCGCCCGCGCGATCTCGTACGGCCAGCCGGGCCCGGGCAGCGCCGACCAGACGGCGCGCGGCGAGCCGCCCGCGGCGAGCGAGGCGAGGAAGTCGGGCCCGGCCGGGTAGCGCTGCCAGCCGCCGGGGGCCGGGGCGGCCGGGCGCGGCAGCGGCGGCGGGGAGGGTTCGGCCTCGGCCTTGGCGTGCCGGGGCGGGATCGCCAGTTGGAGCACGTCGGCCAGCGTCCCGGCGTACCGGTCGGCGACGGTCCGGCACAGCCGCAGCAGCTGCGGGGTGAGCACCGGTTCGGGCGAGAGCACCTGGGCCAGCGGGGCGAGCGGGCCGGCGAAGTCGCTCTTCTCCAGCCGGGCGACGATGAACCCGTCGTGCAGTTCCCCGCCCTCGCGCTGGCCCTTGACCACCCGCGCCCCGAACCGCACCCGGACCCGGACGCCGGGCTGGGCCTCCTCGGCCATGTCGGCCGGCACCTCGTAGTCGAAGAACTTGTCGATGGTGAGCACGCCCTTGTCCACCACGACCCGGGCCACCGGCAGGTGCTCGGCCCGCTTGGCCCCGCGCCAGGTGCGCGGCTTGGCCCGCTTGACCGTCTCCCGGATGAACGCCAGCTGCTCCGGCTCGGCGGCCCCGTTCTCCCCTGTGCTGCTCATCGCCACCAAGTACTACCAGGTCACACCGACAATGCACGAAGCGGCGCCCGCCCCCGTACGGAGGCGGGCGCCGCTCGGGGCGCTCCGGGACGTCAGTCCTGGACGGCGGCCTTCAGCTGCTCGACCCGGTCGGTGCGCTCCCAGGTGAAGTCCGGCAGCTCACGGCCGAAGTGGCCGTACGCGGCGGTCTGGGAGTAGATCGGGCGCAGCAGGTCCAGGTCGCGGATGATCGCGGCCGGACGCAGGTCGAAGACCTCGGAGACGGCCTTCTGGATGCTGAGGACCGGCACGGTCTCGGTGCCGAAGGTCTCCACGAACAGGCCGACCGGCTCGGCCTTGCCGATCGCGTACGCGACCTGCACCTCGGCGCGGCGGGCGAGGCCGGCGGCGACGATGTTCTTCGCCACCCAGCGCATCGCGTACGCGGCCGAGCGGTCCACCTTGGACGGGTCCTTGCCGGAGAAGGCGCCGCCGCCGTGGCGGGCCATGCCGCCGTAGGTGTCGATGATGATCTTGCGGCCGGTGAGGCCGGCGTCGCCCATCGGGCCGCCGATCTCGAAGCGGCCGGTCGGGTTGACCAGCAGGCGGTAGCCCTCGGTGGTCAGCTTGATGCCCTGCTCGGCCAGCGCCTTCAGCTCCGGCTCGACCACGAACTCGCGGATGTCCGGGGTGAGCAGCGACTCCAGGTCGATGTCGCTGGCGTGCTGGGTGGAGACGACCACGGTGTCGAGGCGGACGGCCTTGTCGCCGTCGTACTCGATGGTGACCTGGGTCTTGCCGTCGGGGCGCAGGTACGGGATGGTCCCGTTCTTGCGCACCTCGGTCAGGCGGCGGGAGAGGCGGTGCGCCAGGGTGATCGGCAGCGGCATGAGCTCGGGCGTCTCGTCGGACGCGTAGCCGAACATCAGGCCCTGGTCACCGGCGCCCTGCTTGTCCAGGTCGTCCTCGTCGCCCTCGACACGGGCCTCGTACGCGGTGTCGACACCCTGCGCGATGTCGGGCGACTGGGCCCCGATGGACACCGAGACGCCGCAGGAGGCGCCGTCGAAGCCCTTCTTGGAGCTGTCGTACCCGATCTCCAGGATCTTGTCCCGGACGAGCTGGGCGATCGGCGCGTACGCCTTGGTGGTCACCTCGCCGGCCACGTGCACCTGGCCGGTGGTGATGAGCGTCTCCACGGCGACCCGGGACGTCGGGTCCTCCCGCAGGAGAGCGTCAAGGATGGTGTCGCTGATCTGGTCAGCGATCTTGTCGGGGTGTCCCTCGGTGACGGACTCCGAGGTGAACAGGCGGCGAGACACAGCGCTCCCTGGGGTTGCAGCGGCTGCTGACTGAAGTGCCCCGGGGGAACCGGGGAACTCCGGAAAGACTTGATTCCTGGAGTCTAACGGTCTGGTTCCACCGAACGTCACCCGCTTCCGGAATTCCTGATCGCTGCCTGACCGGTTCCGATCAGTTGCCGCCCGTTTCCAACCGCTTTGCGACCAGGTCCCAGACCACGTCCGCGAGCGCCTCCTTCGGGCCCACCGGAACGGCCGTCTCACTGCCGTCGGAGCCCAGAACCACGGCCTCGTTGACGTCCGTGCCGAAGGCCTTGCCGTCGCCCACCTCGTTCACGACGAGCAGGTCGCAGCCCTTGCGGGCGAGCTTGGCCCGGCCGTTGGCGAGCACGTCGTCGGTCTCCGCCGCGAAACCCACCACGAGTTGACCCGAACGGGCCCGGTGGGCCGACAGCTCGGCCAGGATGTCGGGATTGCGGACCAGCGCGACCGGCGGCTGGTCGACCCCCTCGACCTTCTTGATCTTGCCGGTGGCGTACTCGGCGGGCCGGAAGTCGGCCACCGCCGCGGCCATCACCACGGCGTCCGCGTCCCGGACCGCCTCCAGCGCCGCCTCGCGCAGCTCCAGGGCGGTCGAGACGTGCACCACGTCCACCCCGGCCGGGTCCGCCAGCTCGGCGTTGGCCGAGAGCAACGTCACCCTGGCACCCCGCGCCGCGGCCGTCACGGCGAGCGCGTAGCCCTGCTTGCCGGAGGAACGGTTGCCCAGGTAGCGCACCGGGTCCAGCGGCTCCCGGGTGCCGCCGGCCGAGACCACCACGTGCCGGCCGGCCAGGTCGGTCGGCACCGCCCCGCCGCGGCGCAGCACGGCCCGGCAGGCGTCGAAGACCGCCGAGGGCTCGGGCAGCCGGCCCTTCCCGGTGTCCTTGCCGGTCAGCCGCCCGACGGCCGGCTCCAGCACGATGACGCCCCGGCGGCGCAGCGTGGCCACGTTGTCCCGGGTGGCCGGGTGCTCCCACATCTCGGTGTGCATCGCGGGCGCGACCACGACCGGGCAGCGGGCGGTGAGCAGGGTGTTGGTCAGCAGGTCGTCGGCGAGGCCGTGGGCGGCCTTGGCGATCAGGTCGGCGGTGGCCGGGGCGACCACGACCAGGTCGGCCTGCTGCCCGATCCGCACGTGCGGCACCTCGTGCACGCGCTCCCAGGTCTCGGTGGCGGCCGGGCGCCCGGACAGCGCCGCCCAGGTCGCCTCGCCGACGAAGTGCAGCGCGGCCGCGGTCGGCACCACGGTGACCTGGTGGCCGGACTCGGTGAAGCGGCGCAGCAGCTCGCACGCCTTGTACGCGGCGATCCCGCCGCTCACGCCGAGGACCACGCGGGGGGCGTCCGCACTCACAGCCATCAACCGGCCTTTCTCCGCATCGGGTGTCCGCATCGGGAACGCGCCCACCCTACGGCCCCTCAGCCGGCGCCCGCGCGCCGCCCTCCCCGCCACGGAACGCCGAACGGCCACGGAAATGCCGAAGGGCCCGGCGGAAACGATTCCGCCGGGCCCTTCCGGAGTTCAGCGACCGCCTCAGGCAGCCTCGACCGCCTCGGCGGTCAGCATGCCCGCGTTGATCTCGCGCAGCGCGATCGACAGCGGCTTCTCGTGCACGTGGGTGTCGACCAGCGGGCCGACGTACTCCAGCAGGCCCTCGCCGAGCTGGGAGTAGTACGCGTTGATCTGACGCGCGCGCTTGGCGGCGTAGATCACGAGGCTGTACTTGGAGTCGGTGGCCTCGAGCAGCTCGTCGATCGGCGGGTTGATGATGCCCTCGGGCGCGGTCATCGAAGAGGACACGCTAAAACCTTCCGAAAGGATGGAAAAGACAGACAGGTCAGGCTACACCGAGCAAGGCTAGCAGTTCGGCCGCTACCTGCTCGACGGAGGTGTTGACAAGGGTCGTGTCGAACTCGGGCTCCGCCGCGAGCTCGACCCTGGCCGCCTCCAGCCGCTTCTCGATCACGTCCGGCGACTCGGTGCCCCGGCCGGTCAGCCGGCGGACCAGCTCGTCCCAGCTCGGCGGGGCCAGGAAGACCAGCTGCGCCTCGGGCATCGACCCGCGCACCTGCCGGGCGCCCTGGAGGTCGATCTCCAGCAGCACCGGCTCGCCGCGCTCCAGCTTCTCCAGCACGGCCGCACGCGGGGTCCCGTAACGGTTCCCGGCGAACTCGGCCCACTCCAGCAGTTCGCCGTTGGCGACCAGCTTGTCGAACTCGTCGTTGTCGACGAAGTGGTACTGGACCCCGTTCTTCTCGCCGGGCCTCGGGTGGCGGGTCGTCGCCGACACGGAGAGCCAGACCTCGGGGTACATCTTCCTCATATGAGCGACGACCGTGCTCTTGCCGACCCCCGAAGGGCCGGAGAGCACGGTCAGCCGCGGACGCTCACTCATGCACCGATTATCCCGGATCGCGGGGGATCCTGGGACCACGGGGCACGCTCAGGCGGCGCCACCGCCGAACTCCCGCTCCAGGGAAGCGATCTGGTTCGTGCCGAGGCCGCGGACGCGCCGGCTCTCGCTGATGCCGAGGCGCTCCATGATCTGCTTGGCGCGGACCTTGCCGACGCCCGGAAGAGACTCCAGCAGTGCCGAGACCTTCATCTTGCCGATGACGTCGTTGTCGGCCTTGCCGGCCTTGATCACCTCGTGCAGGGAGGCGCCGGAGTGCTTGAGCCGGTTCTTCACCTCGGCGCGCTCCCGGCGAGCCTCGGCGGCCTTGGCGAGCGCGGCGGTGCGCTGTTCAGGGGTAAGGGGCGGAAGAGCCACGCCGTTCACCTCAGGGTGTGGATGGATGGATTGAGCTAGGACTGGTTCGGTACCGAGGACACCGTCCGCAAGGGGAACCACAAGGCCCTGACCTGCGGGAGCCACGGAAATCGCGACTCGCCGATGACCTATCGCCGGACACTACCCGGATTGCGGCGCCACGTCAGGAAAAGAACACGAAAAGTCCTGGTCAGCCAAGGCCGACCAGGACTTTCCAGGGCAAAATGACCGCGATTGCGAGACTTTGGCGGGGCCGATGTGACGGCGCTCACGTCAGTTCCGCGGCCACCGCGCGGGGCTGCGGACACTCCGCAGGGTCACCGCGCGGCTACCTGAAGGGCGGGTTCCGCTTCTTGACGCCCCGCCGCCCGACCGCCCCCGCCGCCCGACCGCGTCCGCTACTGGACCGCGTCCGCTAGGCGACCGCGTCCGCGAACTCCCCGACGAAGCGCTCCGCCGCCTCCCGCAGCGCCGGCACCGAGGGGCCGTGCCTGAGGACGTCCCGGCTGACGCTCGGCACCACGTTGATCACCGAGGCGCCGAACACCCGCGGCAGGTCCGCCATGGTCGCGCCCTGGGCGCCGATCCCCGGAGCCAGCAGCGGGCCGTTGACGGCCAGGTCCACGCCCGCGTCGGCCAGCGTCGCGCCGACCACCGCGCCGAAGGAGCCGAGCGGCGCCGCGCCCTCGTTCTCGGCCGCCAGCCGGCGCAGCACCGTGGCCGCGACCGGCTCGCCGTCCGCGCCCACCGCGCGCTGCACCTCGGCGCCCTCCGGGTTGGAGGTGAGCGCCAGCGCGAACACGCCGCAGCCCTGCTCCCGGGCCAGGTCCAGGGCCGGGCGCAGCGAGCCGAAGCCCAGGTACGGGCTGACCGTCAGCGCGTCCGAGAACAGCGGGCTGCCCGGCGACAGGAAGGCCTCGGCGTACGCGGCCATGGTGGAGCCGATGTCCCCGCGCTTGGCGTCCATCAGGACCAGCGCACCCGCCGCCCGGGCCTCCTCGACGGTCCGCTCCAGGACCGCGACGCCCTTGCTGCCGAACCGCTCGAAGAAGGCGGCCTGCGGCTTGAGCACGGCCACCCGGTCGGCCAGCGCCTCGACCACGGTGCGGCTGAAGGTCTCCAGCCCGGCGAGGTCGTCGCCGAGCCCCCAGGCGGCGAGCAGGGAGGCGTGCGGGTCGATGCCGACGCAGAGCTGGCCGCGGGTGTCGAGGGCCCGGCGCAGCCGGGCGCCGAACGGGGCGAGAGTCATGTCGTCCTTTCCAGAACGGGTTCCAGAACCGATGGGGGTGTTCACGAGCTGCGCACGGCGCTGCCGACGGCGTCGGCCAGGCTGCGGAAGCCGCCCGCGCGGACCCTGGCGGACAGGCCCCGGTGGATCCGCCGGCACCAGAACGGTCCCTCGTAGATGAAGGCGCTGTAGCCCTGGACCAGGTCGGCGCCGTGGACGATCCGCTGCCAGGCGTCCTCGGCGGTCTCGATGCCGCCGACCGAGACCAGGGTCAGCCGGCCCCCGGTGCGGGCGCGCAGCCGCTGGAGCACCTCCAGGGCGCGGGCCTTGAGCGGGGCGCCGGACAGGCCGCCCATGCCGATCTCCTCGACCCGCCCGGCGTCGGTGCGCAGGCCCTCGCGGCCGATCGTGGTGTTGGTGGCGATGATGCCGTCCAGGCCCAGCTCCAGGGCGAGGTCGGCGACCGCGTCGACGTCCTCGTCGGCCAGGTCCGGGGCGATCTTGACCAGCAGCGGCACGTGGTGCGCGGTGGTGCGGTCGGCGGCCTCGCGGACGGCGGCGAGCAGTGGCCGCAGGTGGTCCACGGCCTGGAGGTTGCGCAGCCCGGGGGTGTTCGGCGAGCTGACGTTGACCACCAGGTAGTCGGCGTACCTGGCCAGCCGCTCGGTGGACTTCACGTAGTCGGCGACCGCGTCGGCCTCCTCGACCACCTTGGTCTTGCCGATGTTGACGCCGATCACCGGGGTGGAGCTGGTGTGGGGGCGGGCCGCCAGGCGGGCGGCGACCCGGGCCGAGCCCTGGTTGTTGAAGCCCATCCGGTTGATCAGCGCGCGGTCCTCGACCAGGCGGAACAGCCGGGGCGCCGGGTTGCCGGGCTGGGGCTCGCCGGTGATGGTGCCGATCTCGACGTAGTCGAAGCCGAGCATCGACAGGCCGTCGATGCCGACGCCGTTCTTGTCGAAGCCGGCCGCCAGCCCGAACGGGCCGGGCAGGTCGAGCCCGAGGGCGCGGGTGCGCAGGGCCCGGTCGCGCGGGGCGAGCACCAGCCGCACCAGGGTGCGCAGGCCGGGCACCGAGGAGCCGAGGCGGATCCAGAAGAAGGCGAGGTGGTGGGCCTTCTCGGGGTCCATCTTCTTGAAGACCAGGTCGAACAGAAGCTTGTACAAGGGTGGTTCAACTCCCGGAGCGGAGACCGTACGTACGGGGGCATGGAAGTGGGGGGCACCCGACTGGTTTCGGTGCCCCCCACTGCGGTGGTGCTACTTGCGGCCGGCGTTGATCCGCTCGGCGTGCTCCTGGAGCGACATCACCCCGACCTCGTCGCGCAGCAGCCGGTCGATGCCCTGGACGGCCGCGCCCATCGCCTGGACGGTGGTCAGGCAGGGCACCGCGCGGGCCACGGCCGCGGTGCGGATCTCGTAGCCGTCGAGACGGCCGCCGGTGCCGTACGGCGTGTTGATGATGAGGTCGACCTCACCGTCGTGGATCAGCTGGACGATGGTCCGCTCGCCGTTCGGGCCCTCGCCCTCGCTGTGCTTGCGCACCAGCGTGGACGGGATGCCGCCGCGCTGCAGCACCTCGGCGGTGCCGGCGGTGGCGAGCAGCTCGAAGCCGAGGCCGACCAGCGCCCGGGCCGGGAAGACCAGGTTGCGCTTGTCGCGGTTGGCGACCGAGACGAAGACCTTGCCCTTGGTCGGCAGCGCGCCGTAGGCACCGGTCTGCGCCTTCGCGTACGCGGTGCCGAAGACCTTGTCGATGCCCATGACCTCACCGGTCGAGCGCATCTCCGGGCCGAGCACGGTGTCCACCCCGCGGCCGTGGATGTCGCGGAAGCGGCTCCACGGCATCACGGCCTCCTTGACCGCGATCGGCGCGTCGGCGGGCAGCGTGCCGCCGTCGCCCTCGGCCGGGAGCAGGCCCTCGGCGCGCAGCTCGGCGATGGTGGCGCCGAGCGAGATCCGGGCGGCGGCCTTGGCCAGCGGCACGGCGGTCGCCTTGGAGGTGAACGGGACGGTCCGGGAGGCGCGCGGGTTGGCCTCCAGGACGTAGAGGATGTCCCCGGCCAGCGCGAACTGGATGTTGATCAGACCGCGGACGCCGACACCGCGCGCGATGGCCTCGGTGGAGGTGCGCAGGCGCTTGATGTCGAAGCCGCCGAGGGTGATCGGGGGCAGCGCGCAGGCGGAGTCGCCGGAGTGGATGCCGGCCTCCTCGATGTGCTCCATGACGCCGCCGAGGTAGAGCTCGGTGCCGTCGTAGAGCGCGTCGACGTCGATCTCCACCGCGTCGTCCAGGAAGCGGTCGATGAGCACCGGGTGCTCGGAGATCAGGCCGGCGTGCCGCTCCAGGTACGAGGCGAGCGAGGCCTCGTCGTAGACGATCTCCATGCCGCGGCCGCCGAGCACGTAGGACGGGCGGGCGAGCACCGGGTAGCCGATCTCGTCGGCGATCGCCTTGGCCTCCGCGAAGGAGAAGGCGGTGCCGTGCTTGGGCGCCGGCAGGCCGGCGTCGCGCAGGACGCGGCCGAAGGCGCCGCGCTCCTCGGCGAGGTCGATCGCCTCGGGCTGGGTGCCGACGATCGGCACGCCGTTGTCCTTGAGCGCCTGGGCCAGGCCCAGCGGGGTCTGGCCGCCGAGCTGCACGATCACCCCGGCGAGCGGGCCGGCCTGCTGCTCGGCGTGGACGATCTCCAGCACGTCCTCCAGGGTGAGCGGCTCGAAGTAGAGCCGGTCGGAGGTGTCGTAGTCGGTGGAGACGGTCTCCGGGTTGCAGTTGACCATGACGGTCTCGTACCCGGCGTCGGCGAGCGCGAAGGAGGCGTGCACGCAGGAGTAGTCGAACTCGATGCCCTGGCCGATGCGGTTCGGGCCGGAGCCCAGGATGATCACGGCGGGCTTGGTGCGCGGGGCGACCTCGTTCTCCTCGTCGTAGGACGAGTAGAAGTACGGGGTCTTGGCGGCGAACTCGGCGGCGCAGGTGTCGACGGTCTTGAACACCGGGCGGATGCCGAGGGCGTGGCGCACCTCGCGGACCACGTCCGGCCGCAGGCCGCGGATCTCGCCGATCTGCTGGTCGGAGAAGCCGTGCCGCTTGGCGTGGCGCAGCAGCTCGGGGGTGAGCTCCTCCGCCGCGGCGAGCTCGGCCGCGATCTCGTCCAGCAGGAAGAGCTGGTCGACGAACCACGGGTCGATCTTGGTGGCCTCGAAGACCTCCTCCGGGGTGGCGCCGGCCCGGACGGCCTCCATCACGGTGTTGATCCGGCCGTCGGTCGGCACGACCGCCTTGGCCAGCAGCTCGGCCTTGTCCCCCACCGGGCCGGCCCAGGAGAACTGGGAGCCCTTCTTCTCCAGCGAGCGCAGGGCCTTCTGGAGCGCCTCGGGGAAGTTGCGGCCGAGGGCCATGGCCTCGCCGACGGACTTCATGGTGGTGGTCAGCGTGGCGTCGGCGCTCGGGAACTTCTCGAACGCGAACCGCGGGACCTTCACCACGACGTAGTCGAGGCTCGGCTCGAAGGAGGCCGGGGTCTCCTCGGTGATGTCGTTGGGGATCTCGTCCAGGGTGTAGCCGACGGCCAGCTTGGCGGCGATCTTGGCGATCGGGAAGCCGGTGGCCTTGGAGGCGAGCGCCGAGGAGCGGGAGACGCGCGGGTTCATCTCGATGACGATGACCCGGCCGTCCTCGGGGTTGACCGCGAACTGGATGTTGCAGCCGCCGGTGTCGACGCCGACCTCGCGGATCACGGCGATGCCGATGTCGCGCAGGATCTGGTACTCGCGGTCGGTGAGGGTCATCGCCGGGGCGACGGTGATCGAGTCACCGGTGTGCACGCCCATCGGGTCGAAGTTCTCGATGGAGCAGACGACCACGACGTTGTCGTGCTTGTCGCGCATCAGCTCCAGCTCGTACTCCTTCCAGCCGAGGATGGACTCCTCCAGGAGCACCTCGGTGGTCGGCGAGAGGGTCAGGCCCTGGCCGGCGATGCGGCGCAGGTCCTCCTCGTTGTGGGCGAAGCCGGAGCCGGCGCCGCCCATGGTGAAGGAGGGGCGCACGACGACCGGGTAGCCGCCGAGCGTGTCGACGCCGGCCAGCACCTCGTCCATGGTGTGGCAGATGACCGAGCGGGCGGACTCGCCGTGGCCGATCTTGGCGTTGACGGCCTCGACGACGCCCTTGAACAGGTCGCGGTCCTCGCCCTTGTTGATCGCCTCGACGTCGGCGCCGATCAGCTCGACGCCGTACTTCTCCAGCGTGCCCGCCGCGTGCAGCGAGATCGCCGTGTTCAGCGCGGTCTGGCCGCCCAGGGTCGGCAGCAGCGCGTCGGGGCGCTCCTTGGCGATGATCTTCTCGACGAACTCCGGGGTGATCGGCTCGACGTAGGTGGCGTCGGCGATCTCCGGGTCGGTCATGATCGTGGCCGGGTTGGAGTTGACCAGCACGACCCGCAGGCCCTCGGCCTTGAGGACCCGGCAGGCCTGCGTACCCGAGTAGTCGAACTCGGCGGCCTGGCCGATCACGATCGGGCCGGAGCCGATCACCAGGACGGACTTGATGTCAGTGCGCTTAGGCACGCTGGCCCTCCATGAGCTTCACGAAGCGGTCGAACAGGTAGGCGGCGTCGTGCGGACCGGCGGCCGCTTCGGGGTGGTACTGCACGCTGAAGGCCGGGACGTCGAGCGCCTGGAGGCCCTCGACCACGTCGTCGTTGAGGCAGACGTGGGAGACCTCGACCCGCCCGTAGGGGGTGTCGCTCACCTTGTCCAGCGGGGCGTCCACGGCGAAGCCGTGGTTGTGGGCGGTCACCTCGACCTTGCCGGTGGTGCGGTCCTGCACCGGCTGGTTGATGCCGCGGTGGCCGTACTTGAGCTTGTAGGTGCCGAAGCCCAGGGCGCGGCCGAGGATCTGGTTGCCGAAGCAGATCCCGAAGAACGGGGTGGCGCGCTCCAGCACGCCCTGCGCGACGGCGACCTGGTGGTCGGCGGTGGCCGGGTCGCCCGGGCCGTTGGAGAAGAACACGCCGTCCGGGTCGACGGCGTAGACGTCCTCCAGGGTGGCGTCGGCCGGCAGGACGTGCACCTCGATGCCGCGCTCGGCCATCCGCTGCGGGGTCATCGCCTTGATGCCGAGGTCCAGCGCGGCGACGGTGAACCTCTTCTCGCCGATCGCGGGCACCACGTACGGCTCGGTGGTGGCGACCTCGGCGCACAGGTCGGCGCCCTTCATCTCGGGCGACTGCTGCACCCGGGCGAGCAGGGCGGCCGGGTCGGCCAGCGCCTCGCCGGAGAAGATGCCGCAGCGCATCGCGCCGCGCTCGCGCAGGTGGCGGGTCAGCGCGCGGGTGTCGATGCCGCTGATGCCGACGACGCCCTGCGCGACCAGCTCCTCGTCGAGCGAGCGGCGGGAGCGCCAGTTGGAGGCGACCCGGGCGGGGTCGCGCACCACGTAGCCGGCGACCCAGATCCGCTTGGACTCGTCGTCCTCGTCGTTCCAGCCGGTGTTGCCGATCTGCGGGGCGGTCATCACGACCACCTGGCGGTGGTACGACGGGTCGGTGAGGGTCTCCTGGTAGCCGGACATGCCGGTGTTGAAGACCGCCTCGCCGAAGGTCTCGCCGAGGGCGCCGTAGGCCTGTCCGCGGAAGGTCCGGCCGTCCTCCAGGACGAGCACGGCAGGCACTCGTTCCCGCCGTTGGCGCTGCGTGGTGGGGGCAGGTGCGGTCATTGCGCGGCCTCTTCCGTCTTCGTCTTCGTACGTGTTGCGAGTTGGGCGACCGCCTCGACCCAGGCGGCGTGCTCATCGGGGTGGTCGGCCCGGAAGCCGGAGTCCAGCTCGATGGTGCCCATGGGGGTCCCCCCGGCCGAAGGCTGGGGGAGCGTCCAGGTGACGACGAGCAGTCCGGAGGGGACGACCTTGCCGGCGATCCCGGAGTCGGTGCGGGCGCCGGTCAGGTGCCCGGCCGGGATCCAGAAGTCCTCGGCGCCGGGGCGCTGCACCAGCAGGCCGTCCTCGCCGAGGGTGAGGTCGGCGCGGCTGCGGGTGCCCAGGCCGTGGGCGACGACCCGGTCGAGCCAGTTCCCGGCGGTGGTCGTGCCGTGGTACCGGCCGCTGGTCTCCAGGATGGTGCGCCCGGCACGGGCCGGCACGGCCGGCAGCGGCGGGATGCCGGACTGCAGGGTGCGCCGCCAGTTCCAGCCCTGGCGCATCAGCCAGTAGACGAGGCCGATCACGATCAGCAGGCCGACGGACCAGCCGATGTAACCGGGCCAGTTGGTGACCCTGGCCTGCTCCTGGGCGAGCGCGGCGTGGTCCATCACCGCGTGCCGTCCTGCTCGGCGAGCTCACCGGCCAGCACGGTGGCGCGGCCCCGCAGGAAGGTGGCGTGCACCCGTCCGGGCAGGTCCAGGCCCTTGTAAGGGGTGTTGCGGCTGCGGGTGGCGAAGCTGTCCGGGTTCACGGCACCACGGTACGCGGGATCGAACAGCACCAGGTTGGCCGGCTCACCCACCGAGATCGGCCGGCCCTGGCCGCTGAGACGGCCGATCCGGGCCGGGCGGTGCGACATCCGGTCCGCGACGCCCTCCCAGTTCAGCAGGCCGGTGTCGACCATGGTCTGCTGCACGACCGACAGCGCGGTCTCCAGGCCGACCATGCCCATCGCGGCCACGGCCCACTCGCAGTCCTTGTCCTCGGCCGGGTGCGGCGCGTGGTCGGTGGCGACGGCGTCGATGGTGCCGTCGGCCAGCGCCTCGCGCAGCGCCTGGACGTCCGCGGCGGTGCGCAGCGGCGGGTTCACCTTGTACACCGGGTCGTAGCTGCGGACCATCTCGTCGGTGAGCAGCAGGTGGTGCGGGGTCACCTCGGCGGTGACGTCCCAGCCCTTGGACTTGGCCCAGCGGACGATCTCGACCGAGCCGGCCGTGGAGAGGTGGCAGACGTGCAGCCGGGAGCCGACGTGCGCGGCGAGCAGCACGTCGCGGGCGATGATCGACTCCTCGGCGACGGCCGGCCAGCCGCCGAGCCCGAGCTCGCCGGAGACCTGGCCCTCGTTCATCTGGGCGCCCTCGGTCAGCCGCGGCTCCTGGGCGTGCTGGGCGACGACGCCGTCGAAGGCCTTGACGTACTCCAGGGCGCGGCGCATCAGCACCGCGTCGTCGACGCACTTGCCGTCGTCGGAGAAGACCCGGACGCCGGCGGCCGACTCGTGCATCGCGCCGAGTTCGGCGAGCTTCTTGCCCTCCAGACCGACGGTGACGGCGCCGACCGGCTGCACGTCGCAGTAGCCGGCCTCCTGGCCGAGCCGCCAGACCTGCTCGACCACGCCGGCGGTGTCGGCCACCGGGGTGGTGTTGGCCATCGCGTGGACGGCGGTGAAGCCGCCCATCGCCGCGGCCTGGGTGCCGGTGAGCACGGTCTCGGCGTCCTCGCGGCCGGGCTCGCGCAGGTGGGTGTGCAGGTCGACCAGGCCGGGCAGGACGATCAGGCCGCCGGCGTCGATCTCGATGTCCGCCTCGACCGTCAGGCCGGTGCCGATCTCCTTGATCACGCCGTCGGCGAGGTGGAGGTCCTGCGGGGCGCCGCCCAGGATCTCGGCGTTGCGGATCAGGTAGCTGACCGTGTCGCTGGTTCGCTCGCTGCGCTCGTTCACTGGGCGGTCTCCACGGAGTCGGTACGGGGGGCGTCGGCGGGGGCGTCGGCGAAGACGGCGCCGCCGAGGAGCAGGTAGAGGACGGCCATCCGGACGGAGACGCCGTTGGCGACCTGCTCGACCGCGGTGCAGCGCGGCGAGTCGGCGACCTCGGCGGTGATCTCCATGCCGCGGACCATCGGGCCGGGGTGCATCACGATCGCGTGGTCCGGCAGCTGGGCCATCCGGCGGCCGTTCATGCCGTAGCGGCGGCTGTACTCGCGCTCGGTCGGGAAGAACGCGGCGTTCATCCGCTCGCGCTGCACCCGCAGCATCATCAGCGCGTCCGTCTTGGGCAGCACGCTGTCCAGGTCGTAGCTGATCTCGCAGGCCCAGTTCTCGATCCCGATCGGCAGCAGCGTGGGCGGGGCGACGAAGGTGACCTGCGCGCCGAGGGTGTTCAGCAGGTGGACGTTGGAGCGGGCGACCCGGCTGTGCAGGACGTCGCCGACGATGGTGACCCGGCGCCCGTCCAGCCCTCGCCGAAGGGCGTTCGCCGCCGGTCCCGGGTTGAGGTGGCGGCGCATGGTGAAGGCGTCGAGCAGCGCCTGGGTGGGGTGCTCGTGGGTGCCGTCACCGGCGTTGATCACACTGCCGTGCAGCCAGTCGGACTGGGCCAGCCGGGCCGGCGCGCCGGAGGCGTGGTGGCGGATGACCACCGCGTCGGCGCCCATCGCCTGGAGGGTCAGCGCGGTGTCCTTGAGGCTCTCGCCCTTGGAGACCGAGGAGCCCTTGGCGGAGAAGTTGATGACGTCGGCCGAGAGTCGCTTCTCGGCGACCTCGAAGGAGGTCTTCGTCCGGGTGGAGTCCTCGAAGAAGAGGTTGACGACGGTGCGGCCGCGCAGCGTGGGCAGCTTCTTGACGGCCCGGCCGGAGAGCTGGGCCAGCTCCTCGGCGGTGTCCAGGATCAGCAGCGCGTCGTCGCGGCTGAGATCGGCGGCGGAGACGAGGTGGCGCTTCACGCGGGCTACTCCGGGAGGTGCGGTTCGGACGGCTGGGGGGCCAGGGCCTGCGTCGAGCGCGCGGTGAAGTCGCGGTCGCCGACCAGGACGGCGTCCACGCCGTCGCTGTCGGACAGGCGCACCTGCACGGCCTCGCGCAGCGAGGTGGGGAGGTTCTTGCCCACGTAGTCGGCGCGGATCGGCAGCTCGCGGTGGCCTCGGTCGACCAGGACGGCGAGCTGCACGGCGCGCGGGCGGCCGATGTCGTTCAGCGCGTCGAGCGCGGCGCGGATGGTGCGCCCGGAGAAGAGCACGTCGTCGACCAGGACGACGAGCTTGCCGTCGATGCCGCCGGGCGGGATCTCGGTGTGCTCCAGGGCGCGGGCGGGCTTCAGCCGCAGGTCGTCCCGGTACATGGTGATGTCCAGGGTGCCCAGCGGGATCTCGCGCCCGGTGATCTGGGCCAGCCGGCCGTGCAGGCGGCGGGCGAGGTGGACGCCCCTGGTGTGGATGCCGAGCAGCACGACGTCCTCGGCGCCCTTGGCGCGTTCGACGATCTCGTGCGCTATCCGGGTGACGACCCGGGCGATGTCCGTGCCGTCCAGCACCTGGTGCGGCGGCCGGGGCGTCGGTTCATGGTGTGTGGTCATGCCGAAGCGGACCTCCTTCCCCGCCTCACGGGACGGGTCTTAAAGGATGTCTGGGACAGCCCCCGCCGACCGGGCGCGGGCTTCGGGTCATCCTACCAGCGCGCGGGACGGCAAACAGACGTCCATCATTCCGCTTCCGGGGGTTAACACTCCGGACGCGCCGACGATGCGGGCCATTCGCACGACTGCCCCATTCGGCTTGACGCAACTACTTTACTCTACGTAACCTCACAGTGAGTTACGAGACGGACGTCGGACCCACCGGTAACGGCGTCGGCAATCGCCCGTGACCCACCACTGAACGCGAAGCAATCTCGTCCGGGGAGATCAATGTCCAGCGACTACGCGAAGCAACTCGGAGGCAAGCTCCGAGCGATCCGCACTCAGCAGGGTCTCTCCCTGCACGGTGTCGAGGAGAAGTCCCAGGGCCGCTGGAAGGCAGTCGTCGTCGGCTCGTACGAGCGTGGTGACCGTGCGGTCACCGTGCAGCGTCTGGCCGAGCTGGCGGAGTTCTACGGCGTCCCGGTGCAGGAGCTGCTGCCCGGCGGCACGCCGGGCGGTGCGGCCGAGCCGCCGCCGCGCCTGGTCCTCGACCTGGAGAGACTGACCCAGGTCCCTTCCGAGAAGGCCGGCCCGCTGCAGCGCTACGCGGCGACCATCCAGAGCCAGCGCGGCGACTACAACGGGAAGGTGCTGTCGATCCGTCAGGACGACCTGCGCACCCTGGCCGTCATCTACGACCAGTCGCCGTCGATCCTCACCGAGCAGCTGATCTCCTGGGGCGTGCTGAACCCCGACGCGCGCCGTGCGGTGCGCGAGGAGGACGCGGGCTGAGGCTCACCGCACCGGCTCCCGCCAGCGGATCCAGGCACGGTCCAGCACTCGTTCCGGTAGTGCCGACAAGCAGAAACGTCACGGCGCGGCTCCCTCGTCCGGGGGGCCGCGCCGCGGTGTCCGGCGGCAATTCCGGGCGGCGGCCTCAGCAGACCGTGCCCAGGCTGTAGCCGGGCTGCGCCGCCACGCCGTCCAGCCGGACCGGCCGGTCCGCCGGCGCCCAGTCCTGCCCGCCGCTCGACCAGGCCCAGGAGGCCTGCAGGTACTCCCCGCAGGACGCCGCCGAGCCCTGCGAGCCGTGCAGCACCGCGACCCCCGGCAGCTCCAGGGCCAGCCCGGTGCAGAGCACCGCGCAGACCAGCTCCAGGTCCTCGTCGTTGATCCGGACCACGCCGTCCTCCCACTGGAGCACCCGCGCCGCGGCGGTCAGCGCCCCGCCGGGCGCGTCCACCCGCAGGCGCAGCTCGTACACGCCGGCGCCCGCGCCGACCAGCATCCGCCGGAAGACCTCGCCCCCGCGCTGGTAGGCGGCGCGCACCCAGGCGGTGTGCTCCTCGTCGGGCGCGCCCGCGCCCCCGTACAGGCCCCCGTCGAGCAGCAGGTCGGCGTGGCAGAGCGTCAGCCCGTTCTCCCGGGCGCGCACCAGGCGGGGCACGAAGTCCCCGGCCAGCTCCTCGCCCTGGTAGGCGAGCAGCTGGGTCTGCAGCGCCGGGTTGGCCAGGTAGCGGTCACGCGCGGCGGGCTCGGCCGGGTCCAGCCCGTGCAGCACGCAGAACTCCTCGAAGTCCTGCGGGTGGAACATCCGGGCCCGGACGCTGTCGAACCGCTCCAGTGCCTCGGCCAGCAGGTCGGCGGTGTCGGCCAGGTAGCGCTCGTGGTCGGGGGCGTCGCAGACTCCCCAGGCGCGGGCCCGGGCGAAGTCCGCGGCGTTGGTGAGCACCCCGATGACGAACGCCTGCTCGGCGCCCTCCGCCCGCCGCGGCCGGTGCGACGCCCGCACCACGGGCCGCGAGCCGCCGGCGGTGCAGTCGGAGTTACGGCGGGCGCGACCCTTTTGACTCATCGATGGCTCCTGGCTTCGGCGTCGGCGGTGAGGGTGACGGTCAAGCGGCGGGCTCGCCGCTTGACCGTCTTCATCCCCATCCGCGCGCGCCGCACACGTACGGCGTGTCACAGGAATGTAACCACCGGTAATGCGGAGCCCGGGGGTCAGGCCTGCCGGGGCGCCCGGGCCAGCTGACGGGACTGCGCGACCAGGCGGCCGGACTCGTCCCAGACCTCCGCGTCCTCCTCGAAGTAGCCGCCGGCCAGGTTGCGCGTCGCGTGGGTGACCCGCAGCCAGCCGGGCACCGGCCTGGCGCGCAGGTGCACGGTCAGCTCGACGGTGGGGGCCCAGCCCGGCAGGCCGAGGTCGAAGGTGACCGGCGGCAGCGCGTCGGCGACCAGCAGGAGCAGCAGCGGGTCGGGCTCGCGGCCGTCGGCGAGCCGGAACCAGCCCTGGATCCGCCCGTTGCCGGAGGGCTGCCCGAGCGCCCAGCCGATGGTGGCCGGGTCCAGCCGGAGGTCGAACCGCTCCAGCAGGGCGGCCTGGGCGATCAGCTCCTTGGGCGCGTGTTCGACGCCGACGCACTGGTCCGGCGGCGGCAGCTGCGGCGGCCGCGCGCTGGTGCGCACCTCGCCGTCGGCGGCGGCGAGGTCGCCGTGGCTGGCCACCACGCGCAGCCGCTCGACGCCGTCCTGGCTGAGCGAGGCGGTGCCGGTGGACAGGCCGCGGCCGGTGCGCAGCACCTCGGTGCGGACGGTGGCCGGGCCGGGGGTGGAGGCGGACAGGTAGTAACCACTGATCGACACCGGGTCCGGGTGGGTGCCGTGCTCCAGCGACAGCGCGTGTCCGGCCACGGCGAGCAGCAGTCCGCCGTTCACCCCGCCGCCGATCTGCCAGCCGGCGCCGAGCTCGGCCTCGTAGCGGCCGGCCTCCTCGGGGTGCCTGGTCAGGGCGATGCCCTGGTCGAACTCGCTGCGGATCGCCGTGGTCATGTGGGGGGACCTGCCCTTCGCGCGTGCTTCCGGACGTCAAGTTACTGACGAGTAGGAACCACCCTACGCCGCCCGGGTGAAACGCGGAACGGCCGCCGGACACCTGTTCGGGTCCGGCGGCCGTCCGGGAGGTCGATCCGCCTACCGGCGGATGCCCGGCTTCAGCTCCAGGAAGCGGGCGAGCATGCCGTTGACGAAGGCCGGGGAGTCGTCCGTGGAGAACTCCTTGGCGATCTCGACGGCCTCGTCCAGGACGACGGCGTCCGGGACGCCGTCCTCCCAGATCAGCTCGTACGCGCCGAGCCGCAGGACGTTGCGGTCCACGATCGGCATCCGGTCGAGCGTCCAGCCCACGGCGTACTGCTCGATCAGGTCGTCGATGCGACGCGCGTGCTGGACGTACCCCTCGATGAGCTCCATGGTGTACTCACCGACCTGCGGGGTGCCCTCGTCGGGCTTGGGCTCGCGGGCGCGGGCCACCCAGTCGGCGAGGACCTGCTGCGGGTCGACCCCGCGGTGGTCGGCCTCGAAGAGGATCTGGAAGGCCCGGGTTCGGGCCTTGCTGCGTGCGGCCGACACGGACTTACTTCACCCGGCCGAGGTAGCTGCCGTCGCGGGTGTCGACCTTGACCTTCTCACCGGTGGTGACGAAGAGCGGCACGGCGATCTCGGCACCGGTCTCCAGGGTGGCCGGCTTGGAGCCGCCGGTGGAGCGGTCGCCCTGGACGCCCGGCTCGGTGTGGGCGATGGTCAGCTCGACCGCGGCCGGGAGCTCGATGTACAGGACGGCGCCCTCGTTGGTGGCGACCAGGGCCTCGAAGCCCTCCAGCAGGTACTTGGCGGCGTCGCCGACGACCGACGGCTCGACGGTCAGCTGGTCGTAGGTGTCCATGTCCATGAACACGAAGTTCTCGCCGTCCTTGTACGAGAACTGCATGCCGCGCTTGTCGACGTTCGCGGTCTCGACCTTGGTGCCCGCGTTGAAGGTCTTGTCGACGACCTTGCCGGTCAGGACCTCCTTGAGCTTGGTACGCACGAAGGCCGGGCCCTTGCCGGGCTTGACGTGCTGGAACTCGACGACGGACCAGAGCTTGCCGCCCTCCAGCTTGAGGACCATGCCGTTCTTGAGATCGTTCGTGGAAGCCACGGGCGCACTAACTCCTGTATAGCTGTCAAGGAACCAAGGGTTTGCGTCCTGCCGCCCGCGGCCCCCGGGGGCCGCGGTCACAGGGCGAGGAGCTCCTTGGTGGTGATGGTGAGCAGCTCGGGCCCGCCCTCCTCGAGGGGGCGCACGACGAGCGTGTCCTCGATCCGGACGCCGCCCTTGCCCGGGAGGTGGACTCCTGGGCCGACGGTGACCGGCACGCGGCTGTCCAGTTTACCCATGTCCGCCGGGCCGAGGCGCGGCGCCTCCCGCATCTCCAGCCCGATGCCGTGGCCCACCGGGTGCGGAGAGGCCTCGGCGTGGCCGGCCGCCTCCAGGACCTGCCGGGCCGCCCGGTCGGGTACGCACTGCTCCACGCCCGGTCCGAGTGCCTCCCGCCCGGCCCGCTGGGCCCGGAAGACCAGCCGGTGCAGCTCCACCTGCCAGGGCGCCGGCGCGGCGCCGATCACGAAGGTGCGGGCGGTGGAGACGCCGTAGCCGCGGTACTGGGCGCCCATCACCACGGTCAGGAAGTCGCCCTCCTCCACCCGGCGGTCGGTCGGCTGGTGGGCGGCCTGGCCGGAGTGGCTGCCGGTGCCGACCGAGACCGGGAAGGCCGCCCGGTCGGCGCCGTGGTCGATCATCCGGCGCTCCAGCTCCATCGCCAGGTGCCGCTCGGTGCGGCCGACCAGGATCGACTCCAGCAGCTCGCCCAGCGCCTGGTCGGCGATCTCCGCGGCGATCCGCAGGTCCGCGATCTCGCGCTCGTCCTTGACCACCCGCAGCCGCTCGACCGTCTGGCCGAGGTCCACCAGCCGGGCCCCCTCGGTCAGGCCGGCCACCGCCCGGTGCCGGGTGACGGTCAGGTCGTGCTCCTCCACGGCCAGGCCCGACACCCCGGACCGCGCGGCGGCGGTCGCGGCGGCCAGCGCCGTGTCCGAGCCGGCCGCCACCGGCAGCCTGGTGACGTCCGGAGCGATCAGGTGCTCCCCGGAGTCGTCCGGCGGCAGATCGTCCGGCAGCGCGAGCAGGGCGCGCTCCCTGGTCAGCAGCAGGCTCGCCCCGCAGGGCGCGCAGCCCGTCAGGTACCGCACGTTCGCCGCGCGGGTGATCAGCGCCGCATCGGCCCCGGCCGCACTGCAGTGCTCCCTCACCCGCTCCCGCCGCCCCGCGTACGCATCCGCCATGCGTCGAGCCTACGAACCCCCGGCCCGAAGCGCCCGCCGAGCACCCCCGGCAGAACCCCCGGTGCTCCTTGCGCGCCCCCCGCGCGACCGCGCCCTCACCTCCGGGCGCGCGCCGTGCGCCCCGCCCCCGCCCGGGGCCGTGCCGCGGCCCCGGGGACGACCCGCGGGACGGGCGCTCAGGCCTCCTGGCCCGGCGTCCAGCGCTGCTCGACCCGGGCGAGCTTCCAGTACCCGATCGCGATCGCCCAGACCAGCACGAACAGCCCGGCGATGCCGTAGCCGACGTTGTCCAGCGAGATGTCCGCGATGAACCCGGAGACCGGGTCGGTCAGGTCGAGCTTCTCGTGCAGCACCCCGACCAGCTCGATGGTGCCGATGACGAAGGCGACCGCGATCGACAGACCGGTGATGGTCAGGTTGTAGTACACCTTCCGGACCGGGTTGGCGAAGGCCCACTGGTACGCGAAGTTCATGAACGTCCCGTCCAGGGTGTCGAACAGGCTCATCCCGGCCGCGAACAGCAGCGGCAGGCAGACGATCGCGTACCAGGGCAGCCCGGAGGCCGCGCCCGAGCCGGCCATCACCATCAGGGTGACCTCGGTCGCGGTGTCGAAGCCCAGGCCCAGCACCATGCCCACCGGGAACATCTGCCCCGGTCGGGTGATCGACCGGGTCGCCCGGTTCAGCACCCGGGCCATGAAGCCGCGCGAGTCGAGGTGCGCCTCAAGCTCCCGCTCGTCGAACTGCCCGGCCCGCATCGCCCGGAACACCTTGAGGATGCCGAGCAGTGCCGCCAGGTTGAGCGCGCCGATCAGGTAGAGGAAGACGCCCGAGGTGGTCGTCCCGATCATGCCGAGCCACTTGTGGGTGGTCGACTCGTCGTCCATCAGCGTGTTCGCCAGCTGCGCGCCGCCCGCCACCAGGGCGGCCATCACGACCACCATCGAGGAGTGCCCGAGGGCGAACCAGAACCCCACCGAGACCGGCCGCTTGCCGTCCGCCATCAGCTTGCGGGTGGTGTTGTCGATCACCGCGATGTGGTCGGCGTCGAAGGCGTGCCGCATGCCGAGGGTGTACGCGGTGATACCCAGGCCCACCCCGAAGGCCTGGGTACCGACCGCGTACCGCTCGGGTGCGACCAGGAAGACGAGCGTCCCGAAGGCCACCACGTGCATGGCCAGGATCACCCCCATCAACCCGGCCGTACGGATGGTGTCCTCGCGCCGCCACCGGAAGCTCGGCAGCGCGGAGGGGGCCGTCTTCGCCCCGGTGGCGACGGTTTCGGGCAGGGTCATCTGCGGATCACGCTCCAGCACCTCGTGGAAAACCTCGTGAGATGCCGTGGCCGGTCTCCTGGCTGACGGGACGCCCGTACCCGCCTTCCCAGGCGCGCGGGGCGCCCAGTGGCTTCATGGGTACGGACGACGTTCCTCCGTGGGCGGAGGAACGACCCGATCACAGTGGCGAGGGCCGCTCCGGGCTGGGATCCCTGAGGATCCGTCACCGGTCTTCCCGAGCACCACGGCGGGGAACACCGTAGGGGCCGGGCCCCACGGGTGCAAGGCTGCGCACCTGCGCAGGTGTCCAGGATCACAGGGCGCCGCCTGCAAGAATGTCCGCATGCATCTCGTACCGGCCGACCGCGCGGGCCACCGCACCATCGACGGGCACCGGGTCTGCGAGGCCATCGCCGCGATCGGCGAGCCCGCGCACGTCCGGTCCTGGGCCGAGCGGTTCTCGCTGCTCGCCGACCCCGGGCGGCTCGCCCTGCTGCTCGCCCTCCACCGGGCCGGCCCGCTCGCCGTCACCGACCTCGCGGTCGCCACCGGCATGCGCGACCCCGCCGTCTCCCAGGCCCTGCGGCTGCTCCGCACGGCCGGCGTGGTGACCGGCGACCGGGACGGACGGGTGGTGCGCTACCGGCTCGTGGACGAGGCCATGCGCCCCCTCCTCGACGAGTGCACCGCCGCCGAGCACCACGAGCCCACCGCGGCCGCCGGCTGACACCCGCAAACCCCGGCCGGGACCGGGCCCGACCAGTACGATCATGGTGTGCCGTCCCATCCCCACGTCTGGCCCGCCGACCGCTGGAACACCCGACCAGTCAGGGCCCGCGTGCTGGCGGTCGCCCGCACCCTCACCTCGGCCACCCGGGTCCTGGACGTCCTCACCCTGCTGAGCCCGGACGGCATCGAGCGGTACTTCACCGTCAACCCCGGCTCCGCCTTCGCCGACCGCGCCCTGGACGAGTACCTGCACGGCCTGCCCGGCTTCACCGTGCTGGACTGGGAGGACGCCGTCCGCCGCCGCTTCGACCTGGCCGTCGCCTGCGCCGTCCACTCCTCCATGCACCGCCTGGACGCCCGCCTCGTCGTCCTCCCGCACGGCGCCGGCTACAACCGCCTGGTCACCGAGTCGACCGGCGACACGGTCACCGCCGCCGGCCTGTCCCGCAACGAACTCACCCACCGCGGACGGGTGTTCGTGGACGTCCTCGGCCTCTCCCACCCCGAGCAGCTGGACCGGCTGCGGGACTCCTGCCCCGAGGCGCTGGACGTCGCCCGGGTCGTCGGCGACCCGTGCTTCGACCGGATGCTCGGCAGCCGGCGCTCCCGCGACGGCTACCGCGCCGCGCTCGGCGCCACCTGCGGCCGACGGCTCGTCGTCGTCAGCTCCACCTGGAGCGAGCACTCGTTATTCGGCCGCCGCCCCGACCTCCCCCAGCGGCTGGTCCGCCGGCTCCCCGCCGACGAGTACACGGTGGCCGTCGTCCTGCACCCCAACGTCTGGAGCCGCCACGACCCCGAGGCGCTGCTCGACGGCGCCCGCCGGATGGGCCTGCGCCTGATCCCGCCCCACCAGGGCTGGCAGGCCGCGCTCGTCGCCGCCGACTGCGTGATCGGCGACCACGGCTCGGTCACCGTCTACGGCGCCGCCCTGGAGCGCCCCACCGTGCTCGTCGCCACCGGCGCCGCCGAACTCGACCCGCGCTCCCCCGGCTACGCCTTCGGCCAGGCCGCGCCCGTCCTCGACCCGGACGGGGACCTCGCCGCCCAGCTCGAACTGGCCCTGGCCCAGGACCCGGCCGGCCTGAGCGGCGTCACCGGCCGCTCACTCGCCCACCGCGGCGAGTCCGCCCGGCTGCTGCGCCCGCTGCTCTACTCCTTCCTGGACGGACTGGACGAACCCGGGGACGAGCCGGCCCTGCCGCCCTACCCCAGGCCGCTCCCCGCGACCACCGAGGGGCCCACCGCGTACGACGTCGAGGGCAGCAGCGACGGCACCGAGGTCAGCCTCCGGCGCTACCCCTTCGCCCCGGACGGCCACCCCCCGCGCGGCTTCCACGCCCTCACCGACGAGCACCCGGGCGACGCCCTGCGCTACACCGCCGAGGTCCTCGCCCGCACCGAGGCCCACGCCGAACGCCCGGCCACCCGCTGGCTCGCCGACACCGCCGCCGAACTCCCCGGCCTGGCCGTCGCGGTGGCCGCCCTCGGCCCGGCCCGCCACCTGCTGCGGCTGCGCACCGGCCTGCTGCTGGAGGCCCGCGCCGAACCGGACTGGGACCGCCCCGACCCCGGCATCGACCCGCTGCTGCTCGGCTCCGCCGTCGCCACCTGGCTCGCCGACGGCGGCGAGCCGGCCGGCCTCGCCGAGCACGGGCTCACCGTCCGCACCGGCGAGCACCGCGCCCGGGTGTCGTTCCGTACCAGGTCGTAGCCGTACCGGTCCCTCGGCCCGTCCCGGGTCCTGGCCGTACCGATCCCTCGGTCCGTACCGCGTCCTGGCCGTACCGGGGTCCTACTCCGACAGCTCCCGCAGCCGCGCCCGGCTGCGCTCGGCCAGCTCCGCGTCGTCCAGCTCCTCGGCGAGGGAGACGATCAGGGTGTGCGCCTGCGCCTCCTTGGCGTACTGGCTGCGCTCCCTGGCCTGCCGGGCGCAGTCGTCCGCGTGGGCGACGGCGAGGTCCAGCTGTCCGAGGGCCCGGTGCGCCCTGGCGCGGACCAGCGGCAGCTTCATCAGCATGTCGTCGTCCCCGGTCCGCCCGGCGTGAGCCGTGGCCTCGGCCAGCAGGGCCAGCGCCTGCTCCGGACGGCCGTCGGCGATCAGCGCCTGCGCCAGGTTGTAGCTCTGGACGATCTCGCCGTGGTCGTCGCCCCGGTTCTCCGCCAGGGCCAGGGTGAACCGCTGCACCGCGTCGGCCGGGCGCCCGTCGGCCAGGCAGAGCAGCCCGTCCGTCTCGTAGAGCACCCCCACCACCTGGCGCTCGGTCACCAGCGGCACCTGCTCGGTGGCGAGCGCCAACTGCTCGGCGGCGAGCCGGTACTCGCCGCGGTCGACGTGGGCGCGGGCGAGCTGGTTGCGCATCCGCACCACGGCCGCCGGCCGGTTGTCCCACTGGGCCGACTCGACGCCGAGCCGGTGGGTGGCGATCCAGTCCTGGTACAGCTTGCGGCCGTGGTAGAGCGGCCAGAGCGACTCGCAGAGCCGCCACACCTCGCCGTGCCAGCCCTGCTCGGCCGCCTCCGCCACCACCGCGCGGAAGTTGGCGCGTTCGGCGTACAGCCACTCCAGGGCCGCGGCCCCGGAGGCGAAGCGGGGCAGCTCGTCACCGCTCGGGTCCTGGAGGCGCAGGCGATTCCCGGCCATCGCGCGGTCGGCGGCCGACGCCCGGCCCCGGTAGTACGCCACGACCCCGGCGAGGAGGGGCCCGCGGTCCGGCAGCTCCCGGGTCCGGCCGTAGGCGTGCAGCCGCACCACGTCGTGGGCCCGGAAACGGTCCTCGCGGTCGCCGTCCACCACCTCGTCCAGCAGGTGGGCGCCGCGCAGCTCCCCGATCGCCCGCTCGGCCCGCTCGACGCCGACCGCGCGCGCCAGTTCGGCGGACACGAAGGGGCCGGGGTGCACGCCGACCAGGTGGTAGAGCGCCCGGCCCTGAGCCGACAGCCGTTCGTAGACCAGGTCGTAGGTCGCGCCGAGATCGCTCTCCTCGTCCTCCAGCATCGCCAACCTGCCCTCGCGGTCGTGGAGTTCGGCCACCACCCGGCCGACCGGCAGGTTGTCCCGGTCCAGCAGCTGGCTGCCGACCGCGTTCAGCGCGAGCGGCAGCCCGCCGCACAGCTCGACCAGTTCCGCCAGCTCCCCGTCGGTGCCCCGCCCGGAGCCGACCCAGCCGCGCACCAGCTCGGCGCCCGCCGTCGCGCTCAGCGGCCCGAGCCGGCGCACCTCGGCGCCGTCCACCCGCAGCGCGGGCAACCGCCGCCGGCTCGCGACCACCACCAGCCCGCCGGACGGGAGCAGCGCGCGGACCTCCGCGGCGTGCTCGACGTTGTCCAGGAAGAACAGGCACCGGCGCCCGGCGGTGGCGGTGCGGAACGCCGTGAACCGCTCGGCCTCCACGGCCGGGGGCTCGGTGCCGAGGGCGCGCAGGAAGCCGGCCAGCAGTTCGGGGAGGTCCACCCCGCCCTGGTGCCGGTAGGCCTTCAGGTCGGCGTAGAGGTCCCCGCCCGGGAAGTGCTCCCGGTGGTCCTCGGTGAACTTGGCGATCAGTTCGGTCTTCCCGACCCCGCCGAGGCCGGTGAACACCACGACCCCGAGCCCGTCCTCCTCGACCCGGCGCAGCGCGGCGGCCAGTGCGGCGATCTCCGGCTCGCGGTTGACGAACGGGCCGTGCGGCGCGCGCACCTGACGGGGCCTCGGCACCTCCCGCGGCTGGTGGAGGTGGAGCGTCCCGATGTTCCCGGCCTGCACCAGGTGGCCGCCCACCGTGGCGCCTGACACGGTGTTGGCCACCTCGTGCCGTTCCATCCGCCTGCTCCCTCCGGCCGGTCGGCCCCAGCCTACGGGCTGGGCGCCGCACCGGTGGGGCACTCGGATGTCACCGGGGGGTGATCTCGCCCATCTCCGCCCAGCCGTCCATGCCGGGGATCTCGGTCGACACGATCCGCGGCTTGGCGGCCACCGCGTAGGACAGGTCCTCCATGGCCTTGGCGAAGTGCGCGGACTCCACGTGCTCCCGGCCCGCGTCGCCGTCGCGGAACGCCTCGACCAGGACGAACTCGTTGGGGTCCTCGACGCTGCGGGACCACTCGAAGAAGATGTTGCCGGGCTCGTCGCGGGTGGCCCGGGTGAACTCGTCGACCAGGTCGAGCCAGCCGTCGACGCGCTCGGGGCGGACCGGGAACTTGACCGTGATGAAGATCATGGGACTTCCTTTCGCTGCACGTTCACACGTGGCAGTACCGGTAGGGACAGGCTGCTCGGCGAGCACGCCGACCATCGTCGCAGGTCAGAAAGGTCGTATGCGACACGGGGGCAGCGTCGGCACGCGGCGGCGCGGCACGGCCGGGCCCGGTCAGGCCGCCTGGCAGGCCGGGCACCAGAAGAGGTTGCGGGCGGCGTGCTCCTCCGTCCGCACGTCGGTGCCGCAGACCAGGCAGGGCATCGCGGCCCGCCGGTAGACGTACACCTCGCCGCCGTGGTCGTCCACCCGCGGCGGGCGGCCCATCGCCTCGGGGGTGTGCTCGGGACGGACGGTGTCGATCCGGCCGGCCGTGACGCCCTCGCGCATCAGGGCGACCAGGTCGGCCCAGATCGCGTCCCACTCCCGGCGGGTGAGGTCGCGCCCGGCCCGGTGCGGGTCGATGCCGTGCCGGAACAGCACCTCGGCCCGGTAGACGTTGCCCACCCCGGCCAGCACCTTCTGGTCCATCAGCAGCGCCGCGACGGTCGTCCGGCTGCCCGATATCCGGCGCCAGGCGGTGTCCGGGTCGGCGTCGGCGCGCAGCGGGTCGGGGCCCAGCCGGGCGGCGACGGCGGCCTTCTGCTCCCCGGTGACGAGCGCGCAGGTGTTGGGACCGCGCAGGTCGGCGTAGCCGTCCTCGTTCTCCAGCCGCAGCCGGACCAGCCCGACCGGCTCGGGCGCCGGGCCGGTGCCGAAGGTGAACCCGCCGTACAGGCCGAGGTGGACGTGCACCCAGCCGCCCTCCTCGAAGCCGAGGAACAGGTGCTTGCCAGTGGCCTCCGCCCCGGTGAGCAGCTGCCCGTCGATCACCTTGGCCTCGTCGGCGAACCGGCCCTGCGGGCTGGAGACCCGCACCGGGCGTCCGCCGAAGGCCGTCCGGCTCTCGATGGCGAGGCGGTGGATGATGTGGCCTTCGGGCACGGGCGTCGGCTCCTCCGGGCGCGGCGACAGGGACCCGTCCATCATCGCAGCCGGCACCGACAGCCCCGCGACGCCGCCGGTCAGCGGACCGGGATGCCCATCAGCCGGGCCAGGATGACCCGGTCCAGCTCGGCGGCCGTCCCGGCGACGTCCAGGTAGGAGTTGTCGATGATCGGCAGCCCGGAGTTGTACCAGCCGGCCATCCTCCCGTGGATGCGGGCCACCTCCTCGTCCCCGAGGCGGCGGTTGCCGCTGCGCCGGGCGTTGCGCCGCAGCACCGAGTCCAGGCTGGGCAGCAGCACGACCGGGATCATGCCGGGGCCGATGTGGCGCTTCCAGCCGCCGAGGCCGATCGCGGGGCGGTCCGGGAAGACGGCGTCGTCGATGATGCAGGAGATCCCGTTGGCCAGGTAGTTGCGGCAGGCGAAGCCGCAGGTGCGGCGGGCCAGCCGGTACTGCGCCTCGGAGGCGTTGTTCCAGCCGGACTGCGGGTTGGCGAAGCCGGACTGCACCCACTCGCGGACGTCGTCCAGGCTGATGTGCGCGGTCGGGCCGGGCCGCCGCTCGGCCCAGTGGCGGGCGACGGTGGTCTTGCCGGCCCCGGCCGGTCCGATCAGCAGGACGGCGATCGGCCCGGCGGGCGCGTGGTGCTGCGGCGGGTGGGCGGGCAGCTGGACGGGCGCGCCGGACGGCAGCACGAAGTGCCCGGTGCCCCCGGCGGACACCGGTGCGCTCGGCGCCGGACCGGCCGGAGCGACCGCGGGGGCCGGAGCCGGACGGGCGGCGGGCCCGGGAGCCGCCGGGGCGGTGGGCGCCGGACGGACCGGCGGCGGAGACGGCGGGGAGACCGGCGCCCCCGACGACGTCCCCCGGGTACCGCCCGCCGGCGGCACCGGCGGGGCGACAGGACGCGGCGGGACCTGCCCACCTCCGGCGTACTGCGTCACGACACCTCCCGACACCTCTCAGCGGGGACACTACACGGCGGCCCGGCGGCGGGCACAGTCCGCCGCCGGGCCACCGCCGGTACCCTCAGCGGGCGGTGAGCTGCTCGGCCAGCGCGCGCAGCGCCAGCTCGTAGGAGCCGAGCCCGAAGCCGGCGATGGTGCCGGAGGCCACCGCGGCGATCACCGAGGTGTGCCGGAAGGTCTCCCGGGCGTACGGGTTGGAGATGTGCACCTCGATCAGCGGCGCGGTGCGCTGGGCCGCCGCGTCCCGCATGGCGTACGAGTAGTGCGTGAACGCACCGGGGTTGATCACCACCGGCACCCGCCCGTCGGCCGCCTCGTGCAGCCACTCCACCATCCGCTGCTCGGAGTTGGTCTCGTGCACCTCGACCTCGAAGCCGAACTCCCTGCCCAGCGCGGTGCAGCGCTCGACCAGTCCGGCGTACGAGGTGGCGCCGTAGACGTCCGGTTCGCGGCTGCCCAGCCGGCCCAGGTTGGGGCCGTTGAGCACCATCACCCTGGTCACGCCGAGACCTCCGCGTACGCGGCGACCAGCAGCGACGGGTCGGGGCCCTCCAGCACGGAGGTCTTGCCCAGGCCGTCCAGCACGATGAAGCGGATCAGGTCGCCGCGCGACTTCTTGTCGATCTTCATCGCGTCCAGCAGCTTCGGCCAGGCGTCCGCCCGGTAGCTCAGCGGCAGGCCGACCGAGGCCAGCACGGTGCGGTGCCGGTCGGCCGTCTCGTCGTCCAACCGCCCGGCCAGGCGGCCGAGTTCGGCGGCGAAGACCATGCCGATGGAGATCGCGGCGCCGTGCCGCCACTTGTACCGCTCGTTGCGCTCGATGGCGTGGCCGAGGGTGTGGCCGTAGTTGAGGATCTCGCGACGCCCGGACTCCTTGAGGTCCCCGGAGACCACGTCGGCCTTGACCTGGATGGCCCGGCGGATCAGCTCGACGGTGTGCGGGCCGGCCGGCGTCTTGGCGCCCTCCGGGTCGGCCTCGATCAGGTCGAGGATGGCCGGGTCGGCGATGAAGCCGCACTTGATGACCTCGGCCAAGCCGGAGACGTAGTCGTGCCGGGGCACGGTCTCCAGGGTGTCGAGGTCGGCCAGCACGCCCACCGGCGGGTGGAAGGCGCCGACCATGTTCTTGCCCTCGGCGATGTTGATGCCGGTCTTGCCGCCGACGGCCGCGTCGACCATGCCGAGCAGCGTGGTGGGCATGGAGATCCAGCGGACCCCGCGCAGCCAGGTGGCGGCGACGAAGCCGGCCAGGTCGGTGGTGGCGCCGCCGCCGAGGCCGACGACGACATCGCTGCGGGTGAAGCCGGTCTGCCCGAGCACCGACCAGCAGTACGCGGCGACCTCGGCGCTCTTGGCGTCCTCGGCGTTGGGCACCTGGAGCGCGATGGCCTCGTAGCCCTCGCCGAGCAGGTCCTCGCGGATCGCGTCGGCGGTGGCGGCCAGCGCCTCCGGGTGGATGATCGCGACCCGCTTGGCCCGGGCGCCGATCAGCGGCGCCAGCTCACCGAGCAGCTGGTGCCCGATCAGCACGTCGTACGGGTCGTGGCCGGCGCTGCCGCCGACGTGGATCCTGACGGTGGTGTCAGTCATGGGGGGTCTTCAGCTCCAGTGCTTCCAGTACGGCGTCCGCGACCTGCTCCGGGCTGCGCCCGGCGGTGTCGACCACGGCGGTGGCCACCTCCAGGTAGAGGGGGCGGCGGGCTTCCATCAGCTCCCGCCAGCGGGCCCGCGGGTTGACGGCCAGCAGCGGGCGCGGGGCGTCCAGGCCGACCCGCTTGACCGCGTCGGCGAGCGGGACCTCCAGGAAGACCACCGGCAGCTCGCGCAGCAGCGCGCGGGTGGCCTCGGCCGTCACCGCGCCGCCGCCGAGCGCCAGGACCCCGTCGTGCCCCTCGGCGGCCGCGCGGACGGCCGCCGTCTCCAGCGCGCGGAAGTGCGGCTCGCCCTCGTCGACGAAGATGTCCGGGACGGGCTTGCCGGCCGTCGCCTCGACGTCGGCGTCGGTGTCCCGGAAGCCGACGCCCAGGCGCTCGGCCAGGACCCGCCCGACGGTGGACTTGCCACTGCCGGGCGGGCCGACCAGCACCACGACGGGGGTCGTCATCGGATGATCAGGTGGTCGAGGTAGCCCTGCACGTTGCGGCGGGTCTCGGAGACGTGGTCCCCGCCGAACTTCTCGGTCACCGCGTCCGCCAGCACCAGCGCGACCATCGCCTCGGCGACGATGCCGGCGGCCGGAACCGCGCAGACGTCCGAGCGCTGGTGGTGCGCCTTGGCCGGCTCGCCGGTGCGCACGTCCAGGGTCTGCAGCGCCCGCGGCACGGTGGCGATCGGCTTCATCGCGGCGCGCACCCGCAGCACCTCGCCGGTGGACAGGCCGCCCTCGGTGCCGCCGGAGCGGCCGGAGGTGCGCTTGACGCCCTCGGCGGTCGGGACGATCTCGTCGTGGGCCTTGGAGCCCGGCACCCGGGCCAGGTCGAAGCCGTCGCCGACCTCGACGCCCTTGATCGCCTGGATGCCCATCAGCGCGGCGGCCAGCCGCGCGTCCAGCCGGCGGTCCCAGTGCACGTGCGAGCCGAGGCCCACCGGCACGCCGTACGCCAGCACCTCGACCACGCCGCCCAGGGTGTCGCCGTCCTTGTGGGCCTGGTCGATCTCGGCGACCATCGCCTTCGAGGCGTCGGCGTCCAGGCAGCGCACCGGGTCCTCGTCCAGCCGGGCCTCGTCCGAGGGCAGCGGCACCACGCCGGCCGGCGCCTTGGCGGCGGCCAGCTCGACCACGTGGCTGACGATCTCGATCCCGGCCACCTCGCGCAGGTACGCGCGGGCGACGGCGCCCAGCGCGACCCGGGCGGCCGTCTCCCGGGCGCTGGCGCGCTCCAGGATCGGCCGGGCCTCCTCGATCGAGTACTTCTGCATGCCGGCCAGGTCGGCGTGGCCGGGGCGGGGCCGGGTGAGCGCCTCGTTGCGGGCCAGGCCCGCCAGCACCTCGGGGTCGACCGGGTCGGCCGACATGACCTGCTCCCACTTCGGCCACTCGGTGTTGCCGACCATGACCGCGACCGGGCTGCCCATGGTCAGACCGTGCCGGACGCCGCCGAGGAAGGTCACCTCGTCCTGCTCGAACTTCATCCGCGCCCCGCGGCCGTAACCGAGCCGGCGGCGCGCCAGCGCGTCGGCCACCACGTCGGTGGTGACCGGTACACCGGCGGGCAGGCCTTCCAGCGTCGCGACGAGTGCGGGGCCGTGCGACTCCCCCGCCGTCAGCCAGCGCAACGTACCCAACGGAGCTCCTTCATCAGCGGACCGGACCTCGGCACCGCCGGGGCCCGCCCGGGCGTGCCTTGTGCCTGAATCCTTTCATGCCCCAGCAGCACCTGGGGGCACAGTCCGCGTGACGGACGGCAACCGGCCACCATCCGGCCGGGAAGCTGCCGGGAACCTGCCGGGAACCTGCCGGAGGACGGGCCGGGTGCCGGGGCTCAGTGCCCGGCGAGCGCCTTCTCCCCTGCCTCGCGCATCGCCGCCAGCGGCCCGGGCGTGCGCCCGGTGAAGGCCTCGCTCTGCAGCACCGCCTGGTGCACCAGCAGGTCCAGCCCGCCCAGGACGGTCGCCCCGCGCCCGGCGCAGGCGGCGGCCAGCGCCGTCGGCCACGGGTGGTAGAGCACGTCGAACAGCGCGCCCGGCTCGGCGGGCAGCGCGTCGGCGAAGCCGTCGGTCGCGCCGACCGGCGTGGTGGAGACGGTCAGCGGCCGGGCCAGCGCCTCGGCGCCGCGCTCCCAGTCCGCGGTGCGGACGGCCACGCCGAGCCGGTCGCCCAGCTCGGCCATCTCCCGGGCCCGCTCGGCACTGCGCACGTAGACCGTCACCTCGCCGGTGCAGATCTGGGCCAGCGCGGCCAGCGCCGAGGAGGCGGTGGCCCCGGCGCCCAGCACGGCCGCCTCGGGCACCTCGGTGATGCCGCGCTCGCGCAGCGCGTTGACCAGCCCGGGGACGTCGGTGTTGTCCCCGGTGCGCCGACCGTCGGCGGTGAACACCACGGTGTTCACCGCGTCCACCGAGCGGGCCGTCGCGCTGACCTCGTCGAGCAGCGGGATGACCGCCCGCTTCAGCGGCATGGTGAGCGACAGCCCGGCCCACTCGGCCTCGTCCAGGGCGGCGACGAACCCGGGCAGCCCGGCCTCGTCCACCTCGAAGCGGTCGTAGCGCCAGCCGTCGAGCCCGAGCGCCGCGAAGGCCGCCCGGTGCAGGTCCGGCGAGAGCGAGTGGGCGATCGGCGAGCCGAGTACGGCCGCCCGGTGCTTGCTGGTCAACGCTGCCTCTCCGCGAACTGTCTTCCGGCCGTGGCTACTTGGTGGTGCAGTGGCCGCGCGCCTCGTCGAAGTTCTGCCCGGCCGACTGGCAGTACTCCTTGACGTTGGCGTAGTGCTCCTTGCTCGTCTCGGCGAACCGGGTGTTGGTCGGGGACATCGCGATGAAGTACAGCCACTTGCCGTCCGCCGGGTGCAGCACCGCGTTGAGCGCCTCGTCGCCGGGGTTGGAGATCGGACCGGGCGGCAGGCCCGGGTTCACGTAGGTGTTGTACTTGTTGGACGCGTCGTCCATGTCCTTCTTGTTGAGGTCCTTGCGGCCCAACGAGTACTGGAGCGTGGTGTCCATGCCGAGCCGGTGGTTGATCTCGCCGCCGGCGGCCAGCCGGTTCTGGATGGTCTTGGCCATCTTGGCGAAGTCGCCGGCGTTGTTGCCCTCGCGCTGGAGGATGCTCGCCTCGATGAGCACCTCGTAGCCGGTCTTCAGCCCCACCGAGGCGGCCTGGGAGTCCAGGCCGGCGTACTTCTCGGTGGCGTTCTTGACCATCTGCTTGAGCAGGTCCTCGGGCTTCATGCCCTCGGCGATGTTGTAGCGGGTCGGCCACAGGAAGCCCTCGACGTTGCCGTTCGCGTACGGCGGCAGGCCGAGCTCGTTCACCTGGGCCTTGGCGACGCCCGCCGTGGTGCCCGGCTGCAGCTTCAGCTTGGTGTCGATCAGGCTGTAGATCTCGGTGGAGTTCTTGCCCTCCGGGACCACGATCGCGGCGCCGCCCGCCTGGGCGAGCAGCTCCTTGAGCGCGGCGGCGGCCGGCATCTCCTTCTTCAGCCCGTAGTAGCCGTACTGGATGGTGCCGCACTTGGGCTCGGCCTTGCAGGCCTCGGAGAACGCGTCGACGCTCTTGACCACGCCGGCGTTCTTCAGCGCCAGGCCGATCTGCCCGCCGACCGCGCCCTTCTTGACCTCCACCTGGACGGAGCCGGTGCCCTCCCCGGTGAAGTCCGGCGCCGGGCCGAAGTGGTCCTGGTAGAAGCCGTAGCCCCACCAGCCGGCCCCGCCCATGGCGCCGAGCAGCACCAGCGCGACCAGCAGGCAGGCGCCGCCGTTGCGGCGGCCCGACTTCTTGCCCTTCTCCTTGCGCTTCTTCTGGGCCTCGCGGGAGTCGTCCTGCTCCCCGAGGAAGCCGGCGTCCCCGGCCTCGGCGTGCTCGTCGAGGTAGCCGTCGTCCTGGTGGCGGCCGTCCTCGTGGCCGTCCCACTCGTCCTTGGCACCCTCACGGGCGGCGCCGACCGGGTCAGCCCCGGCCTCCAGGGCGGCGGCCTCGGCCTCCCAGTCGATCCCGTCCGGGCCGGGGCCGGAGGCCGGCACGGGCTCCGGGGCCGGCTGCCGGCGCCGGCTCCGCTGCCCCGGGGCCTGCTGCTGGGGCGATTGCGGCTGGGGCGCCTGCTGCTGCATCGGCGCCTGCTGCTGGGGGGCCTGGCCCTGCTGCTGCGCGTGGCCCTGCTGCTGGCCCCCGGGGAAACCCTGCTGCTCGTAGCCCTGCTGCTCGTACCCCTGCTGCTCGTAGCCCTGCTGCATCGGCGCCTGCTGCTGGGGCATCTGCTGCTGCGCGTACCCCTGCTGCATCGGCTGCTGAGCCTGCTGCTGCCCGTACCCCTGCTGGGGGTAGCCCTGCTGCGCCGTCTGCTGCGGGTAGCCCTGCTGGACGTAACCCTGCTGCTGGGGGGCCTGCTGCTGGTAGCCCTGCTGCTGCGCCATCATCTGCTGCTGCATCTGCGGCGTCATCTGCTGCTGCGCGTACCCCTGCTGCACGTCCCCGTACGGCTGCTGGGCCGACTGGCCCTGCTGCGGGTACTGCTGCTGCCACTGGCCGTCCTGCTGGCCGGGGACCGGCTGCCGGCCGTCGTACCCGGGATCACCGGGGTGCCACGGCTCGCCCTGGGGGCCGTAGCCCCCGCCCAGATCGGTCATCGATCCCCTTAACCGACGGTGACGGCCGGAGGATCGAACCGGCCGTCCCGGGACGACGCGGTCCCGGCTGAATCTCGAACCGGCGTGCTAGCGCAGCGCCTGGAGGGAGACGTTACCGTACCGCAGCCTTACCCCCGGCCGGGCGGACGCACCGTCGGTGAGCGACCTCACCGACGGCACACACCACCGCTACGGCGTCCCCGCACCGGCGCCGGAAGGCGCACCGGCCCCCGCCCCGGGGGCCGCCGGGCCGGAGCTCGGCGCGGACGCCGAGGCGCTCTGCCTGGCCGCCGCCCGGTTGGCGTTGAACTCCGCCACGTTGCGCTGCTGCACGTCGAAGCTGTCGGTGAACCGGGTGTCCCCGGGCTTCACGGTGACGAAGTACAGCCAGTCCCCCGGCGTCGGGTCCAGCGCCGCCATGATCGCCTGCCGCCCGGGGTTGGAGATCGGGCTCGGCGGCAGCCCGGGGTGCAGGTAGGTGTTGTACGGGGAGTCCAGCCGGGTGTCGGTCACCGAGGTGTTCAGGGTCGACCGGCCGAGCGCGTAGTTGATGGTGGAGTCCAGTTGCAGGGGCATGCCCTTGGCCAGCCGGTTGTAGATCACCCGGGCCACCTTGCCCATGTCCGCGGTGTTGTCGGCCTCGCCCTGGACCATGCTGGCCACGGTGACCAGCCCGTACAGGGTCTGCCCGAGGTTCTGCGCGACGACGTTGGCGTCGTCCCGGCCGAACTCCTTGCCGGCCCGGTCCACCATCTGCTTCAGCAGGTCGAAGGCGGTGGTGCCGTCGGTGACGCTGTACGTCGCCGGGAACAGGTACCCCTCCGGGCTGCCGTTGGTGAAGTCCGGCAGGCCGAGCTCGGCGCCCTGCTCCTGGGCGGTCTTCTGGGTGGTGCCCTCGGGCAGGTTCAGCTTCTTGTCGATGGCCGCGTAGATCTGGTAGCCGCGCCAGCCCTCGGGGATGGTCAGGCCGTTGGCGTTGGCCGGGTCGATCAGGATCGCCAGCGCCGCCACGGCCGACATCTTCTGCTTCAGCGTGTACGTCCCTGGCTGGATCCGCCCGGCCGCCGCCGCGCTGCCCCTCGCGGCCCGGGTGAAGGCCAGCGAGCTGGCCACCACCCCGTTGCGGACCAGCGCCGACGCGATCTGGGAGAGGCCGGCGCCCTCCGGCACCGAGACCTGGACGCTGCCGGTGCCCTGCCCGGCGAAGTCGGCGGCGGCCGGGGGTTTGCGCTGCGACTGGAACCAGGTGTACCCGGTCAGCCCGATCCCGCCGAACACCGCGACCAGGGCGAAGGCGGTGAGCCCGCAGGCCAGCCCGTTGCGCCGTCGGTGCGGATCCGGCGCATCGGAGCGCGGGCGGGGCGCGGACGGCGGGCGGCCCTCCGGCTCCAGCACCGGCGCACCCAGGTGTCCGGGTGTGAGCCCCGGGTGGAAGTCCTGGTCGGTCATGGCTCGCGCCCCCTCGGCGGTCCCGGATCGGTGCGGATCCTCTCCGGTCCGGACTGGATCGATGCGAATCGATCTGAAACGGACACGGAAACGAACGAAGAAGGGGTCCGTGCGGACGCGTCCGCACGGACCCCTCAACGGGACGTTAGATCACACCGGTCAGCCGGTCGCCTCGACGCTCTCACCGGGCGGGCGTCCGCTCACCCGTTCGGACTCAAGGGCGGTCTGGAGGATCACCACCGCGGCGGCCTGGTCGACCACCGAGCGGCCCTTCTTCGCCTTGACCCCCGAGGCGCGCAGCCCGTGGGTCGCGGTGACGGTCGACATCCGCTCGTCCACCAGCCGCACCGGCACCGGGTAGAGCCGGTTCGCCAGCCGGGCCGCGTACGCCCGGACCTTCTCCGCCGCCGGGCCCTCCTTGCCGCTGAGCGAGCGCGGCAGCCCGACGATCACCTCCATCGCGCCGTACTCGTCGACGATGGCGGCGATCCTGGCCTGTGACTTCACCCCGGCCGGGACGGTCTCCACGGGGGTGGCGAGCACCCCGTCGGGGTCGCAGGACGCGACCCCGATCCGGGCGTCCCCGACGTCGACGGCGATCCGCCGCCCCCGCCGGAAGGGCCTCTCCTCCTGCTCCATCAGCTGGCGCGCTCCGCGACCAGGCCGCGCACCGCGGCGATGGCCTCGCCGACCGCGGCCGGGTTGGAGCCGCCGCCCTGGGCGACGTCGTCCTTGCCGCCACCGCCGCCGCCGAGGGTCTTGGCGGCGGTCCGGACCAGCTCGCCGGCCTTGATGCCGCGGCCGCGGGCGTCCTCGTTGGTGGCGATCACGGTCAGCGGACGGTCGTTGGCCACGGTGAAGGCGGCGACCACGGCCGGGCGCGAGCCGAGGCGGCCGCGCACGTCCAGGACCAGCTTGCGCAGCTCGTCCGCGCCCACGCCGTCGGCGACCTGCGCGGCGACCACGGCGACGCCGTGCACGTCCTCGGCCGAGTCGGCCAGGCCCGCCGCGGCGGCCAGCACCTTCTCGGCGCGGAAGCGCTCGATCTCCTTCTCGGCGTCCTTGAGCTTGGCGAGCATGCCCGAGATCTTCTCCGGCAGCTCCTCCGGGCGGCCCTTGACCAGCTCGGTGAGCTGGGAGACCACGGTGTGCTCACGGGCCAGGAAGCGGTACGCGTCGGTGCCGACCAGCGCCTCGACGCGGCGCACGCCGGAGCCGATCGAGGACTCGCCGAGCAGCTTCACCAGGCCCAGCTGGGCGGTGTTGCCCACGTGGGTGCCACCGCACAGCTCCTTGGAGAAGTCGCCGATGGTGACGACCCGGACCTCGTCGCCGTACTTCTCGCCGAACATCGCGATGGCGCCGGCCTTGCGGGCCTGGTCCATCGTCATGACCTCGGCGCTGACCTCCAGCTCGCGGCCCAGCACGTCGTTGATCTTCTGCTCGACGTCGACCAGCACGCTGCCGGGAACGGCGGCGGGCGAACCGAAGTCGAAGCGGAAGCGGCCGGGGGCGTTCTCGGAGCCGGCCTGGGCGGCCGTCGGGCCGAGCGCGTCGCGCAGCGCCTGGTGGGTCAGGTGGGTGGCCGAGTGGGCGCGGGCGATCGCCCGGCGGCGCTCGGTGTCGATCGTGGCGTACGCCGAGGCGCCCAGCACGACCTCGCCGAACAGCACCCCGCCGGAGTGCACGATGACGCCCGGGACGGGCTGCTGCACGTCGCGGATCTCCACCACCGCGCCGGACTCGAGCCGGATCCGGCCCTGGTCGGCGAGCTGGCCGCCGCCCTCGGCGTAGAACGGGGTGCGGTCGAGGATGATCTCGACCTCGTCGCCCTCGGAGGCGGCCGGCGCCGGGACGCCGTCCACCAGCAGGCCGACCACGGTGGCCTCGCCCTCGGTGAGGCTGTAGCCGGTGAAGACGCTGGCGCCGGACTTGTCGGCGACCTCGCGGTACGCGGCGACGTCGGCGTGGCCCATCTTCTTGGCCTTGGCGTCCGCCTTGGCGCGGTCCCGCTGCTCCTGCATCAGGCGGCGGAAGCCGGCCTCGTCCACCTGGAGGCCCTGCTCCTCGGCCATCTCCAGGGTGAGGTCGATCGGGAAGCCGTAGGTGTCGTGCAGCTTGAAGGCCTGGTCGCCGGAGAGGACGGCGCCGCCGGCCTGCTTGGTCTCGGTGACCGCGGCGTCCAGCAGGCTGGTGCCGGCCTTCAGGGTCTGCAGGAAGGCCGCCTCCTCGCCGACGACGACCGTCTCGATGCGCTTGCGGTCGGTCTCCAGCTCCGGGTACTGCGGGGCCATCGCCTTGATCGCGATGTCCGTGAGGTCCTTGGCCACCACGCCGGTGGCGCCCAGCAGGCGCATGTTGCGGATGGCGCGGCGCAGGATGCGGCGCAGCACGTAGCCGCGGCCCTCGTTGCCCGGGGTGACGCCGTCGCCGATCAGCATCAGCGCGGTGCGGATGTGGTCGGTGACCACGCGCAGCGAGACGTCCGACTTGTGGTCGGCGCCGTAGGTGTGGCCGGTGAGCTCGGCGGCGCGGTCGAGGATCATCCGGCTGGTGTCGATCTCGAAGAGGTTGTCGACGCCCTGCAGGATGGCGGCGAGGCGCTCCAGGCCGAGGCCGGTGTCGATGTTCTTGCTCGGCAGGTCGCCGAGGATCTCGAAGCCGTCCTTCCCGTCGCCGTGGCCGCGCTCGTACTGCATGAAGACCAGGTTCCAGATCTCCAGGTAGCGCTCGCCGTTGACGGCCGGGCCGCCCTCCTCGCCGTACGCGGGGCCGCGGTCGTAGTTGATCTCCGAGCACGGGCCGCACGGGCCGGGGACGCCCATCGACCAGAAGTTGTCCTTCATGCCCAGGCGCTGGATGCGCTCCGAGGGCACGCCGATGACGTCACGCCAGATCTGCTCGGCCTCGTCGTCGTCCTTGTAGACGGTGATCCAGAGCTTCTCCTTCTCCAGGCCGTAGCCGCCGTCCGCGACGGGAGTGGTGAGCAGCTCCCACGCGAACTTGATGGCTCCTTCCTTGAAATAGTCGCCGAAGGAGAAGTTGCCGCACATCTGGAAGAAGGAGCCGTGCCGGGTGGTCTTCCCGACCTCCTCGATGTCCAGGGTGCGCACGCACTTCTGGACGCTGGTGGCGCGCGAGAACTGCGGCTTGACCTCGCCCAGGAAGTAGGGCTTGAACGGCACCATGCCGGCGTTGACGAGCAGCAGGGTGGGGTCGTCGGCGACCAGGGACGCCGACGGAACGACGGTGTGGCCGCGCTCCTCGAAGAAGCGCAGCCAGCGGCGGCGGATCTCAGCCGACTCCATTAGTGGTCCTTCCGGTTCGGGGTGCCGCCCCGCGGCGGCAGCGCGCGGCGGGGCGTTTCTTCAGTGGTCTGGGGGGTGGTGCCGGCACCGTCGGGTACCGAGCGGGTGCGGGACGACGGAGGCAGGGCGGCGGCCGGGCTACCGGGCGCCGCCGAGATAGCTCGGTACTGCGGCTCGCCGCGCAGCACCCGGCGGGCGCTGCGGGGCTCCAGCACGGCGGTGCCGTGCAGCCCCAGGTCGTCCTTCAGCTGCTCCTCGCGCTCGGCCATGCCGGCCTTCACGTCCTGCGCGAACTGCTTGGCCAGGTCGCCCAGGTGCAGGGCGCCCCGGGCGGCGGTGCCGGAGAGGCTGTCCGGGGTGAGCCGGTGCACGGCCTCGTTGGCCTTGTTCATGGCCCAGACGGTGGCACCGGCGCCGACCGCCATCCAGAAGATGCGTCGCACCATGCCGTCAGCCCCTCACCGCGCGCCGGACCCGGGAGAACAGGCCGTTCCTGGGCGCCGTCGCGGCGCGCACCTCGGCCCGGACCAGCCGGGCCAGCTCCTCGCGCTCGCCCGCCTGCGCCGGCACCGGCGGCAGGCCGCCCTGCTGCCGGGCGACGGCCTTGCGCACGCCGTAGCTGAACGCGGCGACCTTCACCAGCGGTCCGCCCAGGGTGGCGGCCACGGTGGAGGAGAGCGCGTTGGCGTTGGCGGCGGCGTCCTGCACGTTGGCGGTGATCTCGTCCACCCGCTCCAGTTGCTCGTTGGCGCTGCGCACGGCGGCGCCCGCGTCGGTCAGCAGCGGGACGGCCTGCTCGGTGACCGCGGAGACCAGGACGGCGGCCTCCTTCAGCACCCGCGAGAGGCGGACCAGCACCACGGCGAGCAGGGTGACCAGGACCGCCCAGAACACGGCGACGAGCAATCCGGCCAGCTCTCCCACGGACACCTTTGCGCGCTCCCTCGCCTTGCAACTATTCAGACGGAACCCTATCGCGCCCACGCCCGATTCCCGGACCGGGTTCTCCGCCCGGCGATCCGGTCGGGTGTGCGATCCGCGCGCGTAACCGACCGGCCGGTCACCTCGTTCTGCCTGGCAGGCCGTCGCCCGTACGGCCCGACGCACGTCCGGACCGCGACGGTCCGGCCTGGAGCACGGGGAGCAGCCTTTGGCCGGGGACTGGAGAGCACAGCCCGGGGAGCCCGGGGCGGGGCCGTGGGAGCCGGAGCCCGGACGGCTGCCGGCCGAGGTGACCGGCTTCGTCGGGCGGCGGGCCGAACTGGCCGAACTGGCCGGCCTGCTGGCCTCGGCCCGGCTGGTGACCGTCACCGGGCCGGGCGGCGTGGGCAAGAGCCGGCTGGCCCTGCGCGCGGCGGCCCGGGCGGCCGACGCGTTCCCGGACGGCACCTGGCTGGTGGACGTGGCCCCGGTGCAGGACCCGCTGCTGCTCGGCCACGCCGTCCTGGAGGCGCTGCGGCTCTCCGACGGCACCGCCCGTCCGCCGCTGGACGTCCTGATCGAGCGGCTGGACGGCCTGTGCCCGCTGCTGGTGCTGGACGGCTGCGAGCACCTGGTGGAGGCCTGCGCCGAGCTGGCCGACGCGCTGCTGCGGGCGCTGCCCGGCCTGCGGCTGCTGGCCACCAGCCGCACCGCGCTGCGGGCCTCGGGCGAGCACCTGCTGACCCTCGCCCCGCTGCCGACCGCCCCACCGCGCCCGGGCGCGCTGCCGGACGCGGTACGGCTGTTCGCCGACCGGGCCCGGGCGGTGCTGCCGTCGTTCGAGGTGACGGAGGCGAACGCGGAGGCGGTCGCGCTGCTCTGCCGACGGCTGGACGGGCTGCCGCTGGCCGTGGAGCTGGCCGCCGGCCGGCTGCGCGCGCTGTCGGTGGAGCAGGTCACCGCCCGGCTCGACGACCGCTTCCGGCTGCTCACCGGCGGCTCCCGGACGGCCCTGCCCCGGCACCGGACGCTGCGCACGACGATCGGCTGGAGCCATGAGCTGTGCACGGTGCAGGAACGTTTACTCTGGGCCCGACTGTCGGTCTTCGCCGGCGGTTTCGACCTGGAGGCCGCCGAGTACGTCTGCGCCGGCGAGGGCATCGAGCCCGAGGAGACGCTCGACCTGCTCGACGAACTGGTCGCCAAGTCCGTGGTGCTCCGCGAGGACAGCCCCTTCGGCGTGCGCTTCCGGCTGCTGGACACCCTGCGCGAGTACGGCGGCCAGTGGCTGCGCGCCGCCGGCGAGGAGCCCCGGCTGCTGCGCCGCCACCGGGACTGGTACCTCGGTGTCGCCACCTGGGGCGAGGTCGAGTGGTTCGGCCCCCGGCAGGCGGAGACCGCCGAGCGCACGGAGCTCGCCCACAGCAACCTCCGCGCCGCGCTGGAGTTCTGCCTCACCGAGCCCGGCGAGGAGCAGATCGCCCTGCTGCTGGCCGGGGCGCTCTGGTTCTACTGGGTCGGCTGCGGCCACCTCGGCGAGGGCCGGCACTGGCTGGACCGCGCGCTCGCCCTGGACCGCGAGCCCACCGAGGCCCGGGCCAAGGCGCTCTGGGTGACCGGCTACATGGCCACCCTCCAGGGCGACCTCGGCACCGCCCGCCCGGCGCTGGAGGAGTGCCGCCGCCAGGCCCTGAACACCGGCGACGACCGGGCCCTGGCCTACGCCGTCCACCGCCAGGGCTGCGTCGCCCTGGTCGGCGACGACCCCGACCGGGCCGCCGAGCTGTTCGAGGAGGCGCTCTGGCACTACCGGACGATCGGCGAGCTCAACAGCAACGTGGTGATGGCCATGCTGGAGCTGGGCCTGGCCTACCTCTTCCAGGGGGACCTCGACAGCGGCGAGCTCTGGTTCGGCCAGGCCCGCGAGCTGTGCGAGGAGCACGGCGAGCAGTGGGCCTACGCGTACGTGCTCTACGCGATGGCCTACTCGCACTGGCTGGACGGCGCGGTGCAGCCCGCCCGCGCGCTGGCCCGGGAGTGCGTGCGGCTGAACCACCTCTTCCACGACCTGCTGGGCATCGTGCTGGGCATCGACCTGCTGGCGCTGCTGGAGACCGAGCCGAGCGGCCCGGGCACGGTGGGCGACCTGCGCGAGGCCCGGGTGCTCCAGGGCGCGGCGCACCGGATCTGGCGCACGGTCGGCAACCCGTTCCTGGGCTCGCGGAACTTCTTCGGCCCGCACCAGGAGTGCGCCGAGCGGGCCCTGGCCGGGCTGACCGCCCAGGAGTACGAGGACTGCTACCAGGCCGGCGCCCTGCTGGACCTGGACGCGGCGGTCACCCGGGCGCTCGGCGGCGGGGGCGCGGCGGAGGGCCCGGAACCGGCACCGGGCCCCCGCGCGGTGCCGCCCGCACCCGCCCCCTCGCCGGTGCGGAATAGTTGAAACTTGCCGATTGCTTGAGGAGGCAAGTAACTGCCCGGAAGGAGCACCATGGCCGTCCACAACACCGCCGACGAGTACCGCATGGCGAAGTTCTACTTCGATTCCAAGGCGTACACCGACGCGGCCCGCATGCTCGAAGGCGTGCTGGCCGAGGAGCCGGCCAACCTCTCCGTCCGGCTGCTGCTGGCCCGCAGCTACTTCCACTCCGCGCAGCTGCGCCGCGCCGAGGCCGAACTGCTGCGGATCCTGGAGGCCGACCCGGCCGAGGACTACGCCCGGCTGATGCTCGGCCGCACCCTGGAGCGCCAGGGCCGCGCCGCGGAGGGCCGCCCGCACCTGCGGCTGGCCGCCGCGATGACCGGCGAGTCAGTCTGACGCGGCAGCCGGAACGGGGCGAGCCCCCGCCGCCTCGAAAGGCGACGGGGGCTCGCTCGCGGTGTCGCGAAGAGCGGAACCGGGTCAGCGCGAGTAGTACTCGACGACCAGCTGCTCGTCACAGATCACCGGGACCTCCTTGCGCTGCGGCGCACGGTCCAGGCGGAAGGCCAGGGCCTTCAGGTTGACCTCGAGGTACTTCGGGGTCTGGCCCTCACCCGCGTAGCCACCCTCACGGGCGACCTGGAAGGGGACCTTCTCCTTGCTGCGCTCGCGGACGGTCACCACGTAGCCCGGCTTCATCTGGAACGACGGCTTGTTGACCTTGCCGCCGTTGACCTCGATGTGGCCGTGGACGACCATCTGGCGGGCCTGGTAGATGGTGCGGGCGATGCCCGAACGCAGCACCAGGGAGTCCAGACGGGTCTCCAGGTCGGCGACGAGCGCCTCACCGGTCTTGCCCTCGGCCTTCTTCGCGCGGTCGAACGCGCGGGCCATCTGCTTCTCGCTCAGGTCGTACTGGGCGCGCAGACGCTGCTTCTCGAGCAGACGGACCTTGTAGTCCGAGTTCTGCTTGCGACCACGGCCGTGCTGGCCGGGCGGGTACGGGCGGGCCTCGAAGTACTTGACGGACTTCGGGGTCAGCGGCACACCGAGGGCGCGCGCGATCTTGACCTTGGGGCGCTTCTGGTTCGCCATGAACCAAACCTTCCTTGCTTACGAATACGGCTTCACCAGGTGTTGACGGAGGTCGCATGTCGCGACCCGGAGAAAACCCCGCCGCCTGCGCGATGGGATCAGCCGCTCTCCGGAGTCGGGCACGAAAGTGCTGGTCACACGGACCGGCCCAGGATCCTGGGCCGCCCGCGACACCGATGACGGTGCGCGACGCTCCTGGTGCGGGCCTCCCGGAGGAGGCCTACCGCCGATGCCCCGCTGGTGCGGCCGGTCGGTGGGGTATCCCCCGCCGCCGTCCCGGGACATGGCACTCCGACCGAGTATACCGGTCGATCACCCGCCCTTTTCCCCGGGCTGCTCCTCGGCCCCCGGCTCCGGCTTCTCCGGCTTCTCCGCCGCCTTCCCGGCCGGCTTCGCGGCCTTCTTCTCCGTCCTGCGCTCCCCCCGCAGCCGCCCGCGCGTCCACTCCACGACGTCCGCGTAACGGGCCTCGCCGCCGCGCCTGGTCGGCTGGTAGTACTCCTTGCCGTGCACGGCGTCCGGCGCGTACTGCTGGGCCGCGATGCCCTCCGGCAGGTCATGCGGGTACCGGTAGCCCTTGCCGTGGCCGAGCTTGCCCGCGCCGCCGTAGTGGGAGTCCCGCAGGTGCGCCGGGACGGCGCCCGCCAAGCCCTGCCGGACGTCCGCCAGTGCCGCGTCGATCGCCAGGTAGGCCGCGTTGGACTTGGGCGCCAGGGCCAGCGCGATGGCCGCCTGGGAGAGGATGATCCGGGCCTCCGGGAAGCCGATCAGGGCCACCGCCTGGGCCGCCGCCACCGCCGTCTGCAGCGCCGTCGGGTCCGCCAGGCCGACGTCCTCGCTGGCCGAGATCATCAGCCGGCGGGCGATGAAGCGCGGGTCCTCCCCCGCCTCGATCATCCGGGCCAGGTAGTGCAGGGTGGCGTCCACGTCGCTGCCCCGGATGGACTTGATCAGCGCGCTCGCCACGTCGTAGTGCTGGTCGCCGTCCTTGTCGTAGCGCACCGCCGCCTGGTTGACCGCCGTCTCGGTGGTGGCCAGCGTGATGCTCGGCTCGCCCTTCTCCAGCGCCGCCCCGGCCGCCGCCTCCAGCGTGGTGAGCGCCCGCCGGGCGTCCCCGCCGGCCAGCCGCACCAGGTGGTCCTCGGCCTCCGCGGTCAGCTCCAGCGCGCCCTCCAAGCCGCGCTCGTCGGCCACCGCGCGGCGCAGCAGCGCCCGGATGTCCTCGTCGGTCAGCGACTCCAGGGTGAGCAGCAGCGAGCGGGACAGCAGCGGGGAGATCACCGAGAAGTACGGGTTCTCCGTCGTCGCCGCGATCAGGGTCACCCAGCGGTTCTCCACCGCCGGCAGCAGCGAGTCCTGCTGGGCCTTGGAGAAGCGGTGGATCTCGTCCAGGAAGAGCACCGTCTCCCGGCCGGACATCCCGACCGCCCGCCGGGCGCCGTCGATGACGGCCCGGACCTCCTTGACCCCGGCGGTGATCGCGGACAGCTCCACGAAGCGGCCCTCGACGGCCTGGCTGATCACGTGCGCCAGGGTGGTCTTGCCGGTGCCGGGCGGCCCCCAGAGGATCACCGAGCTGGTCGCCGCCGGCCCGCGGGAGCCCGCGACCAGCCGGCGCAGCGGCGAGCCGGGCTTCAGCAGCTGCCGCTGCCCGGCCACCTCGTCCAGGGTGCGCGGACGCATCCGTACGGCCAGCGGCGCCCGGCCGGGCTCCCTGGTCTGGCGTTCCTCGGCTGCGGCGGTGAAGAGGTCCGGTTCGTCCACACCGGAAGCCTATGCGAGCCCGCCGACAGCCCGTCCCGCGGCGGACGGCCGGGTCCGCGGAACGGGCTTCGGGGCTCACGGCTCCCCGGCCGCACGGCCGCCGCGGCTCGCGGCTACCGCGGCGGACGGCGGTCCAGCAGGACGACCTCGAACTCCTCCAGCGACCGCACCGTCACGCCGACCGCGGCGGTGACCCGGGACCGCGCCTCGGCCTGCGGGCTGCGGGAGGCCGCGAAGGTGGCCTCATCCTGGAAGATCGTCCCCACCGAGGCCCGGCCGCGGTCCCGCTGGATCAGCAGGGCCCCGCCCACGAAGCCGTCCATCCGCTCCAGGTTGGGCAGCGCCTGCTCCCGGAACGCCGCGACCAGCCGGTCCGCCGAGGAGGGGTCGAACTCGGCCCGGACCAACCGGAACCGGGCCCCCGGCCCGCCCTCCCCGGGCGGCGCGAAGGCCGCCGCCTCCCAGACGTCGACGGCCGCCGTGCCGGCGAAGGGGGCGAGCAGCTCGCCGCGCCGCGCGCCCAGCTTCGCGTCGCTGTCCCGCTCGGCCTGCGCGGTGTCCCACCAGGAGCCCATGGTGAAGACCCCCAGCTCGCGGTTGGCGAAGAGCCCGTAGCCCCGGTAGCCGTGCTCGCCGGAGAGCAGGCCGACGGCCTCCGCGCTGAAACCGTCGAGGGTCCGGCCGAGGCGGGCCGGGTCGCCGGTGAAGTAGCCGGTGCGCACGAACATGGGCGGGTCTCCTGACGTCCGGCGGGCGCCCGGGTCGGGCGCCCGCGCCGTGGTGGGCACGTCCATCGCACGACCCGGCCCGGGTGCCGGCAACGCCACGCGTCCGTTCGGACGACCCGACGGCCCCGCTAGTCGAGCCCGGCGGCGTGGTCCGGGACGTACTTCTGGAGGTCGCGCGGGGGCCGTTCGTAGCCGCGCGACGCGGGGCGGGGCGGCAGCTCGATCTGCGGCGCCCTGATCTCGCGGTACGGCAGGGTGGACAGCAGGTGGGCGATCATGTTGATCCGGGCCCGGCGCTTGTCGTCGCTCTCCACCACGTGCCAGGGCGAGTCCGGGGTGTCGGTGTGGATGAACATCTCGTCCTTGGCCCGCGAGTAGTCCTCCCAGCGGGTGATCGACTCGACGTCCATCGGGGAGAGCTTCCAGCGCTTCATCGGGTCCTCCAGCCGGTCCCGGAAGCGCCGTTCCTGCTCGGTGTCGCTCACCGAGAACCAGTACTTGCGCAGCAGGATCCCCGACTCGGTCAGCATCCGCTCGAAGGTCGGGCACTGGTGCAGGAACTGCCAGTACTCCTCGTCGGTGCAGAAGCCCATCACCCGCTCGACGCCCGCGCGGTTGTACCAGCTGCGGTCGAACAGCACGATCTCCCCGGCGGCCGGGAGGTGCTCGACGTAGCGCTGGAAGTACCACTGGGTCTTCTGCCGCTCGGTCGGCGTGGGCAGCGCCGCGACCCGGGCGATGCGGGGGTTCAGGTACTCCGTCACCCGCTTGATCGCTCCGCCCTTGCCGGCGGCGTCGCGGCCCTCGAAGACCACCACCAGCCGGGCGCCCTCGACCCGCACCCACTCCTGGAGCTTCACCAGCTCCTCCTGGAGCCGCAGCAGCTCCCGCTCGTACGGCTTCCTGGCCAGTCTCCCCGGCTTCCCGGTCCGCTGCTGCTCGGCCACCCTCGGGTCCTCCGTCCGGCTGAATGCTGATGCGCACTCACCGTAGGCGCCGAGGGCCGTACCCGCGGGTCGGCGGGGCCGTGGCGACCGGGGCCGGTCTCGTGGACCGGCCCTGGGGAGAGGTGCCCGAGGGAGCGGCGCCCGGGGGGTCGGGCCGGACGGGTCGAACAGGTCGGACGGGCGGACGACTCAGACGGCTCAGACGGCGACGAACGGCTCGGGGTACCGGCAGAGCCCGCGCGGGTCGCCGTCGTACGCCGCCAGCGGCAGCGCCTGGAAGTACGCCTCCGGCACCTCGAACGGACCGGTGACCTCGTGCCGACCGGCCGGCGCGAAGCCGAACCGCCCGTAGTACCCCGGATCGCCGAGGACGACCACGAGCTTCTCGCCCGCCTTCTCGGCCGCCGTCAGCGCGGCCCGGACGACCAGCTCGCCGACGCCCCGGCGCTGCCACTCGGGCGCCACCGCGACCGGCGCGAGCGCCAGGCCCCTGCCGTCGCCGACCCGCAGCCGGGTCAGCAGCGCGTGCCCGATCACCAGCCCGGCCTCGTCGACCGCCACCATGGACAGCCCGGGCAGCCAGGCCGGGTCGCGGCGCAGCGCGTCCACCAGGTCCGCCTCGTCCGGGCCGGGGAACGCGGCCATGTGGACGCGTCTGGTGGCCGGGGCGTCCTCCGGACATTCGACTCTCGTTGTGACCTGCATCGGGTCAACCCTCCCTGTGTCACACACCGTTGTGGACCGGCCCCGGACGGCGGCTGGGCCGTCCGGGGCCGTTGCAGGTTAGCGGATGACGCGGTGTCAGGCCTTGGGCTGGGCCTCGCCCTTGGCGTCCTCGCGGACCTTCGGCTGGGCGTCCACGCCGGCCTCGCGGCGCTGCGCCGGGGTGATCGGGGTCGGCGCGCCGGTCAGCGGGTCGCCGCCGGTGGACGTCTTCGGGAAGGCGATGACGTCGCGGATGGTGTCGTACCCGCCCAGCAGCGTGACGATGCGGTCCAGGCCGAAGGCGACACCACCGTGCGGCGGCGGGCCGTAGTTGAAGGCGTCCAGCAGGAAGCCGAACTGCGAGGCCGCCTCCTCCTCGGAGAGGCCGATCGCGTCGAACGCCCGCTTCTGCACGTCTCGCTGGTGGATACGGATCGAACCGCCGCCCAGCTCCGAGCCGTTGAGGACCAGGTCGTAGGCGTTGGAGAGCGCCGAGCCCGGGTCGGTGTCGAAGGTGGCCAGCGACTCCGCGGTCGGGGCGGTGAACGGGTGGTGCACCGCGTGCCAGCCCTGGAACTGGCCCTTGTCGTCCTCGATCGGCTCGAACATCGGGAAGTCGACGACCCAGAGGAAGGCCCACCGGGACTCGTCGATCAGCTGGCAGCGGCGGCCGATCTCCAGACGGGCGGCGCCGAGCAGCTCCTGCGAGGCGCGCTCCTTGCCGGCCGCGAAGAAGATCGCGTCGCCGTTCTTGGCGCCCGCGGCGGCGGCGAGGCCGGCCAGGTGCTCCTCGGAGAGGTTCTTGGCGACCGGGCCGCGCAGCTCGCCGGTCTCGGCGTCGATGAGGACGTACGCCAGACCGCGGGCACCGCGCGCCTTGGCCCAGTCCTGCCAGGCGTCCAGCTGCTTGCGCGGCTGCGAGGCGCCGCCGGGCATGACCACGGCGCCGACGTACGGGGCCTGGAAGACGCGGAAGTCGGTGCCCTTGAAGTACTCGGTCAGGTCGGTGAGTTCCTGGCCGAAGCGGACGTCCGGCTTGTCCGAGCCGTAGCGGCCCATGGCCTCCGCGTAGGTCATCCGCGGCAGCGGGTTGGGGATCTCGTACCCGTGCACCTCGCGCCAGACGGCGCCGATGATCTTCTCGCCGAGGGCCAGGATGTCCTCCTGGTCGACGAACGAGGCCTCGATGTCCAGCTGGGTGAACTCCGGCTGCCGGTCGGCGCGGAAGTCCTCGTCGCGGAAGCAGCGGGCGATCTGGTAGTAGCGCTCCATGCCGGCCACCATCAGCAGCTGCTTGAACAGCTGGGGCGACTGCGGCAGGGCGTACCAGTGGCCGGGCTGGAGGCGGACCGGGACCAGGAAGTCGCGGGCGCCCTCGGGGGTGGAGCGGGTGAGGTACGGCGTCTCGATGTCGAGGTAGTCGTTCTCCTCCATCACCCGGCGGATGATGTTGTTGACCTTGGAGCGCAGGCGCAGGCCCTTGGCCGGGCCCTCACGGCGCAGGTCCAGGTAGCGGTAGCGCAGCCGGACCTCCTCGTTGACCGTGCCGGGCTCGTACTCGGCGACCGGGAACGGCAGCGGGGCGGCCTCGGAGAGCACCTCGATCCCGCTGACGACGACCTCGACGGCGCCGGTCGGGATGTCCGGGTTCTCGTTGCCCTCGGGGCGGACCCGGACGTCGCCGACGACCTTGACGCAGTACTCGGCGCGCAGGCCGTGCACCGAGTCGAGGTCGCGGACCACGATCTGCACGGTGCCGGAGGCGTCGCGCAGGTCGATGAAGGCGACGCCGCCGTGGTCGCGGCGGCGGGCGACCCAGCCGGCCAGGGTGACGGTGGTGCCTGCGTGCTCCGGGCGGAGCGTGCCCGCGTCGTGCGTGCGGATCACAGCTGCTTCTCCTTCAGGGTGGTGACGAGTGCGTCGAGGGCGACGGGGGTCTGCTCGCCGGTGGTGAGGTCCTTGAGCTGGACGACACCCTCGGCGAGGTCCCGGTCCCCGGCGATCAGGGCGAAGCGGGCGCCGGACCGGTCGGCGGACTTCATCGCGTTCTTGATGCTCTTGACGCCGAAGGCGAGGTCGGTGGCGACGCCGGCCCGGCGAAGCTCGACCACCTTGGCGAACAGGACGTTCTTGGCCTCCTCGCCGAGCGCGACGGCGTAGACGGAGGTGGCGGCCGGCAGGTCGAGGGTGACGCCCTCGGCCTCCAGCGCCAGGTAGCTGCGGTCCACGCCGAGCGCCCAGCCGACGGACGGCAGCGCCGGGCCGCCGATCATCTCGGACAGGCCGTCGTAGCGGCCGCCGCCGCCGATCGCGGACTGCGCGCCGAGGCCGTTGTGCACGAACTCGAAGGTGGTGCGGGTGTAGTAGTCCAGGCCGCGCACCAGCTTGGGGTCGTCCACGAAGGCCACGCCCGCCGCGGTGAGCAGCTCGCGGACCTTCTCGTCGTACGCCTTGCAGGACTCGCACAGGTAGTCGCGCAGCATCGGGGCGTCGACCAGCTGGGCCTGCACCGACTCGCGCTTGTCGTCGAGGACGCGCAGCGGGTTGATCTCGGCGCGGCGGCGGGTGTCCTCGTCCAGGTCCAGCCCGGCGAGGAACTCGATCAGCGCGGCGCGGTAGACCGGGCGGCACTCCTTGTCGCCGAGGCTGTTGAGCAGCAGCGAGTAGTCGCGCAGGCCCAGCGAGCGGAAGGCGTCGTCGGCCAGGATGATCAGCTCGGCGTCCAGCGCCGGGTCCTCGGCCCCGATCGCCTCGGCGCCGACCTGGGAGAACTGGCGGTAGCGGCCCTTCTGGGCGCGCTCGTAGCGGTAGTACGAGCCGGAGTACCAGAGCTTGACCGGCAGGTTGCCCTGCTTGTGCAGGTTGGCCTGGAGCGCGGCGCGCAGCACCGAGGCAGTGCCCTCGGGGCGCAGCGCGAGCTCGTCGCCGCCCTTGGTGGTGAGGGTGTACATCTCCTTGGTGACGATGTCGGTGGACTCGCCGACACCGCGGGAGAACAGCTTCACGTCCTCGAAGACCGGGGTCTCGACGTAGCCGTAGCCGGCCCGGCGGGCGGGGGCGGCGATGCGCTCGCGGATCGCCAGGAACGTCGCGGAGCTGGGGGGCAGCAGGTCGTAGGTGCCCTTGGGGGCGGTGAAGGTGCTCAACTTCTCTTCCGTCACATTCCTCGTCGCGGGAAAGCCGGGGCGCCGGCCGCCCCCGCTGCCTGTCGGAGGTAGGGGTTGGTGGCGCGCTCGCGGCCGATGGTGGTCTGACCGCCGTGGCCGGAGAGGACCACGGTGGAGTCGTCGAGGGGCAGGCACACCCGGGCCAGCGATTCCATGATCGCCTCGCTGTCCCCGCCCGGGAGGTCGGTGCGCCCGATGGAGCCGGCGAACAGCAGGTCGCCCGAGAACAGCACCGGGGGGAGGTCCTCGGCACCGGGCGTCCGGAAGGTCACCGACCCCCCGGTATGGCCCGGGGCGTGGTCCACGGTGAGCTTCAGGCCGGCCAGCTCCAGCACGCCGCCGTCGGTGAGCTCGCGCACGTCGTCGGGCTCGCCGACGGTGAGCTCGCCCATCAGCTGGGTGCCCAGGGAGCGGCCGAGCGCCCTCTCCGGGTCGGACATCATGTACCGGTCCTCGGGGTGGATCCAGGCCGGGACGCCGCGGGCGCCGCAGACCGGGACCACCGAGGCCACGTGGTCGATGTGGCCGTGGGTGAGCAGCACGGCGACGGGCTTCAGCCGGTGCTCGCGGACCATCTCCTCGACGCCGCGGGCCGCCTGGTGGCCGGGGTCGACGATGACGCACTCCTCGCCCGCCGCCGGAGCGACCAGGTAGCAGTTGGTGCCCCAGGCTCCTGCGGGGAATCCGGCGATGAACACGCGCGTCCTTCGGGTGTGTGCGGCGGTCGGCTGCGGCGCCCACCGGTCTTGGTGCAGCCAGTGACGATGTACGTGCAGCCTACCGGCGCCGCGGGTGCGGTAGCGAACCAGATAGGGGTGGCGGGGCGCGGCGGCCTGACAGGTTCACCGCGTTCTTACGGGCCCGGTCCCTACACTTGGCCGCCGAGGGATGCGATGATCCGCTCCGGAATCCATCCACTTTTCCCGCACATCCGTAGGAGACACGGCCGGTGGTCAGCAGCGAACAGCGGCGGCGGCAGCTCGCCCGCGAGAAGTACGAGCGCCAGTTGGAGCGCCGGGTCGCGGCCCAGGCCGCGCGCAAGCGGCGGAACACGATCCTGGGCGCCTCGCTCGCCGTCGTGGTGCTGGCCGGCGGTGGCGCCCTGATCGCCACCGGCGCGTTCAGCTCGGACGACAAGGGCGACACGAAGGCCTCGGCCGCGGACCGCCCCCAGGCCGCGCCGACCGGCACCGACGAGCCGACCACCCCGACCCGCAAGCCGGTCGAGGGCTGCGCGGCCCCGGCGCCGGGCGCGCCCAACGGCAAGCAGTGGCAGGCCGAGCCGCCCATGACCATCGACCCCAGCGGCTCGTACACGATGACGCTGGACAGCAACTGCGGCAAGGTGACGGTCGCGCTGGACGCCGCCAAGGCCCCGCACACCGTGAACTCCTTCGCGTTCCTGGCCGGCGAGCAGTACTTCGACCACACCAAGTGCCACCGCCTCACCACCGACGGCATCTTCGTGCTCCAGTGCGGCGACCCGACCGCCAGCGCGACCGTTCCCGGCGGCACCGGCGGCCCCGGCTACAAGTTCGCGGACGAGAACCTGACCGGCGCGACCTACCCGGCCGGCACCGTGGCGATGGCCAACTCCGGCCCGGGCACCAACGGCAGCCAGTTCTTCCTGGTCTACAAGGACACCAAGCTGCCGCCGAACTACACCCCGTTCGGCAAGGTCACCGGCGGCCTGGACGCGGTCCAGAAGATCGCCGCCGCGGGCACCCTGGAGGGCTCGCCGGACGGCCACCCGATGGCCGACGTCACCTTCAACTCCGTTACGGTGGCGAAGGGTTGACCTACCCCGGGGGCGTCGGCGGGTGGCGTGCGCGCCGCCCCCGCACGGCCCCGGGCCGAAATCGCCCGGCCCGGATGCGGACAGCACCGGGCCTGGTCGCCTATGTTGGCGTCGTATAGGGTGCCCGCACCCGCCTGGCCGTCACCCTCGGCAGCAAGGCACGGCGGACGGGGACGGCGGACTTCTTTCGGTCCGTCGCACATCAACTGTGGACGACGGACGCGCGCCGCCCCGGCGCGGGCGCGACGTCATGTGGAGGACGCGCTATGAGCAGCGACCCGTGGGGCCGTGTGGACGAGCAGGGCACGGTCTACGTCAGGACGGCCGACGGTGAACGCGTCGTCGGTTCCTGGCAGGCCGGCTCGCCCGAGGAGGCCCTCGCCTACTTCGAGCGCAAGTACCAGGGCATCGAGGTGGAGATCGGCCTGCTGGAGAAGCGGGTGCGCACCACCGACCTGGCCGCCAAGGACGCCCAGACCGCGCTGGAGCACCTGCGCGCCCAGGTCGTCGAGGGGCACGCGGTCGGTGACCTGGAGGGCCTGGCCAAGCGGCTGGACACGCTCGCCGGCGAGATCGAGAGCCGGCGCGAGGAGCGCAAGGCCGCCCGCGCCAAGGCCCAGGACGAGGCCCGCGCGGCCAAGGAGGCGCTGGTCTCCGAGGCCGAGCAGCTCGCCGAGTCCACCCAGTGGCGGGAGGCCGGCGACCGGCTGCGCGCCCTGGTGGACACCTGGAAGGGCCTGCCGCGGCTGGACCGCAAGAGCGACGACGAGCTTTGGCACCGCTTCTCGCACGCCCGCTCGGTCTTCTCCAAGCACCGCAAGGCGCACTTCGCCACCCTGGACGCCGAGCGCGAGCGGGCCCGGCAGACCAAGGAGGCGCTGGTCGCCGAGGCCGAGGCGCTGTCCTCGTCCACGGACTGGGGCAGCACCGCGGCCTCGTACCGCGACCTGATGGCGCGCTGGAAGGCCGCCGGCCGGGCCCAGCGGGACGTCGAGGACGAGCTGTGGGCGCGGTTCCGCGGCGCCCAGGACGTCTTCTTCCAGGCCCGCTCCGCGGTGTTCAGCGAGCGGGACGCCGAGCAGGTGGAGAACCAGAAGCTCAAGGAGGCGCTGGCCGCCGAGGCCGAGGCGATCCTGCCGATCACCGACCTCAAGGCCGCCAAGGCCGCGCTGCGGGAGGTGAACGAGCGCTGGGAGGCGATCGGTCACGTGCCGCGCGAGGTCCGTCCGAAGCTGGACGGCCGGCTGAACGCGGTCGAGCGGGCCATCCGCGAGGCCGAGGACGCCGAGTGGAAGCGCTCCAACCCGGAGGCCAAGGCCCGCGCGGCCGGCATGGTGGGCCTGTTCCAGGCCAAGGCCGACAAGATCCAGGCCGACCTGGACAAGGCCCGCGCGGCCGGCAACGCCTCCCGGACCGCCAAGCTGGAGTCCGAGCTGGCCGGCGTGCGGACCCTGCTGGAGCAGGCGCACCGCAGCCAGGAGGAGTTCAGCGGCTGATCTCCTCGCCGCGCTGGACGACGAAGGCCCCCGGGACCGCTCCCGGGGGCCTTGCGCGTACCCGCCGCTACTTGCGGGCGGAGGTGACGCGGTAGACGTCGTACACGCCCTCGACGCCGCGCACCGCCTTGAGCACGTGGCCCAGGTGCTTCGGGTCGCCCATCTCGAAGGTGAAGCGGCTCATCGCCACCCGGTCCCGGGACGTCTGCACGGCCGCCGACAGGATGTTGACGTGCTGGTCGGAGAGCACCCGGGTGACGTCCGAGAGCAGCCGGGAGCGGTCCAGCGCCTCGACCTGGATGGCCACCAGGAAGACCGAGGACTGGGTGGCCGCCCACTCGACGTCGATCATGCGCTCCGGCTGCTGGCTCAGCGCCTCCACGTTGACGCAGTCGGCGCGGTGCACCGAGACGCCGTTGCCGCGGGTGACGAAGCCGACGATCGGGTCGCCCGGCACCGGGGTGCAGCAGCGGGAGAGCTTGACCCAGACGTCCTCGACGCCCTTGACGATCACGCCCGGGTCGCCCTTGGCCCGGCGGCGCGCCGCGCGGCGGTTGTCGTGGGTCGGGGTGGCGGTCTCCGCCAGGTCCTCGGTCGCGCCCTCCTCGCCACCGAGCGCCTGGACCAGCTTCTGCACGATGTTCGGCGCGGCGACGTGGCCCTCGCCGATCGCGGCGTAGAGCGAGGAGATGTCGGGGTAGCGCATCTCGTGGGCCAGGGTGACCAGCGAGTCGCCGGTCAGGATCCGCTGGATCGGCAGGCCCTGCTTGCGCATCGCCCGGACGATCGCCTCCTTGCCGTGCTCGATCGCCTCCTCGCGGCGCTCCTTGGAGAACCAGGCGCGGATCTTGTTGCGGGCGCGCGGCGACTTGACGAAGCCCAGCCAGTCCCGGGACGGGCCGGCGTTCTCCGCCTTGGAGGTGAACACCTCGACGGTGTCGCCGTTCTCCAGGGTCGACTCCAGCGGCACCAGCCGCCCGTTGACCCGGGCGCCTATCGTCCGGTAGCCGACCTCGGTGTGCACCGCGAAGGCGAAGTCGACCGGGGTCGCCCCGGCCGGCAGGGCTATCACGTCGCCCTTGGGGGTGAAGACGAAGACCTCGTTGCTGGCCAGGTCGAAGCGGAGCGACTCCAGGAACTCGCCCGGGTCGGCGGTCTCCTTCTGCCAGTCCAGCAGCTGCCGCAGCCAGGCCATCTCGTTGACGGCGCCGGCCTTGTCGTCCTTGCGGACCTGGGTCGGGGTGTCGGTGCGGACCTTGGACGCCCCGGCCACCGCGCGCTGCTTGTACTTCCAGTGCGCGGCGATGCCGTACTCGGCCCGCCGGTGCATGTCGAAGGTGCGGATCTGCAGCTCGACCGGCTTGCCCCCGGGACCGATCACCGTGGTGTGCAGCGACTGGTACATGTTGAACTTGGGCATCGCGATGTAGTCCTTGAACCGCCCCGGCACCGGGTTCCACCGCGCGTGGATGGTGCCCAGCGCCGCGTAGCAGTCGCGGACGGTGTCGACCAGGACCCGGATGCCCACCAGGTCGTAGATCTCGGCGAAGTCCCGGCCCCGGACGATCATCTTCTGGTAGACCGAGTAGTAGTGCTTCGGCCGGCCGGTGACGGAGGCGGTGATCCGGGCGCCGCGCAGGTCCGCCTGGACCTGGTCGATGACGGTCGCCAGGTACTCGTCCCGCTTGGGGGCACGCTCGGCGACCAGCCGGACGATCTCGTCGTACATCTTGGGGTAGAGGATCGCGAAGGCGAGGTCCTCCAGCTCCCACTTGATGGTGTTCATGCCCAGCCGGTGCGCCAGCGGGGCGTAGATCTCCAGCGTCTCGCGGGCCTTCTTCTCCTGCTTCTCCCGCTTGAGGTAGCGCATCGTGCGCATGTTGTGCAGGCGGTCGGCCAGCTTGATCACCAGGACCCGCGGGTCCTTGGCCATCGCCACGACCATCTTGCGGACGGTCTCGGCCTGCGCGGCCTCGCCGAACTTGACCCGGTCCAGCTTGGTGACGCCGTCCACCAGCAGGGCCACCGAGTCGCCGAAGTCCTTGCGCAGGGTCTCCAGGCCGTAGTCGGTGTCCTCGACGGTGTCGTGCAGCAGCCCGGCCATCAGGGTCGGGGCGTCCATGCCGAGCTCGGCCAGGATCGTCGCCACCGCCAGCGGGTGGGTGATGTACGGGTCGCCGCTCTTGCGCTTCTGCCCGCGGTGCCACTTCTCGGCGACCGCGTAGGCCTTCTCGATGTCGCGCAGCAGCGCCGGGTCGGCCTTGGGGTCGTTGGCCCGGATCGAGCGGAACAGCGGCTCCAGGACGGGGTTCAGCACGCTGGAGCGCTGGCCGCCCAGCCGGGCCAGCCGGGCCCGCATGCCGCCGGTGGAGCCGCGGCCCGACGGGCCGAGCGAACGCGAGGAGGTGGGCGCCGGGCGTGCCGGGGTGGCCCCCGAGGGCGTGGGACGGTCTTCGGGGGCGGCCGCTGCGGCCGTGGGCACAACCTCGTCGGGCAAGGACAACTCCTCGGGGCACCGGGCCGACCCCCGCCGAGACCCGAACGGTCGGGTACAACCGGGAGGGGATGAATCTTCATGGTACCGAGCCGGGCGCCGAGGTGTTCATCCGGCCGGGCCCGGAAACGGAAGGACGGCGGTCGGATGTTCCGACCGCCGTCCTTCCGGGAGGCCCTCAGACCGTGACCAGCGTCTCCAGCGGAGCGCCGTCCAGGTGCCCGGACAGCCGCTCCCGGCCGTCCAGGAAGCCCAGCTCCATCAGCACCACGACGCCCGCCAGCCGGGCCCCGGCCTCCTTCACCAGGTCCAGCGAGGCGCCGATGGTGCCACCGGTGGCCAGCACGTCGTCCACCACCAGCACCCGCTCACCGGGCGCGAAGGCGTCGCACTGCACCTCCAGCGTCGCCGAGCCGTACTCCAGCTCGTACGAGCGCCGGAACACCTCGCCGGGCAGCTTGCCCTGCTTGCGGATCGGCACGAAGCCGAGCCCGGCCGCGAAGGCCGCCGGGGCCGCCAGCACGAAGCCGCGCGCCTCCAGGCCCACCACCTTGGTGGCACCGAGCTCCTTGGCCCGGTCCGCCAGCGCCCGGGTGAGGGCGCCGAAGGCCTCGGCGTCGGCGAGCAGCGGCGCGATGTCCTTGAACAGCACACCCGGCTTCGGGTAGTCCGGGACGTCCCGGATCCGGCTGTTCAGCAGCTCGGCCAGTGCGGTGTCGGCGGTGGTCACGGTGATGTCCTTCACGGTCTGTCGGTGCCTCGGGTCAACGCTTGGTGGACGGACGGCCCTTGGCACGGCCGGTGCCGGCCGAACGGCCGCGCTGTCCGACCATACCCGCGGGCTGCTCCTCGCCCGACGGCTCCTGGTCCGCCGCGACGCCCTCCGCGGCCTCGGCCTTGGCGGCCGCGGCGCGGTGCTGGAGGACCCGCTTGCGCAGCGCCTTCATCTCCGGCTGCTCCTCCTTGAGCTGCGCCAGCAGCGGGGTGGCGACGCAGATCGAGGAGTAGGCACCGGCCGCGAGACCGATGAACAGCGCGAGCGAGATGTCGTTCAGGGTGCCGGCGCCCAGCAGGCCGCCGCCGATGAACAGCAGCGCGGCGACCGGCAGCAGCGCCACCACGGTGGTGTTGAGCGAGCGCACCAGGGTCTGGTTGAGTCCCGCGTTGGCGGCCTCGCTGTAGGTGAGCCGGTTCTGCTTGGTGAGCCCCTTGGTGTTCTCCTTCACGGTGTCGAAGACGACGACCGTGTCGTAGAGCGAGTAACCGAGGATGGTCAGGAAGCCGATCACCGTACCCGGGGTGACCTCGAAGCCCACCAGGGCGTACACGCCGATGGTGATCAGAAGGTCGTGGATGAGGGCGACCAGGGCGGACACCGCCATCCGCCACTCGAAGGCGATCGCCAGGTAGACCGTCACCAGGATCATGAAGACGATCAGACCGGTGAGTGCCTTCTGGGAGATCTGCTTGCCCCAGCTGGGGCCGATCACCTGGGCCTCGACGGTGTCCAGCGGCACGTCGAGCTTCTGCGAGAGCTCGGTGCGGATCTGGTCCGAGCTCTTCGGCTCCTCGGTGCTGACCTGGATGCGGATCTTGCCGTTCTCGGTCGACTGCACCAGCGGGTGCGAGGAGACGACCCCGTCCGCGGTTTCCTGCGCCTGGGAGACCGTCAGGCCGGGCTTGGCCACGGTGTAGACCGAGCCGCCCTTGAACTCGATGCCCAGGTGCAGGCCCATGGCCAGGCCGATCGCCGCGACCAGCACGATCACGCCGGAGATGGAGTACCAGAGCTTGCGGCGCCCGACGAAGTCGAAGCTGACTTCGCCCTGGTAGAGCCGGTGGCCCAGGTTGGAGAAGCGTGACACGGTGTCAGGCCTCCTTCACGGCGGCAGAGGAGGGGTTACGGCGACGGCTGCTGCGCAGCGGCGGGCGGGCGCCCAGCCGCTTCGGGTCCAGGCCGGACCACGGGTGGCCGTCCAGGAAGAACTTCCGGCGGGCCAGCAGCGTGATGAGCGGCTTGGTGAAGAGGAAGATCACCACGACGTCGAGCGCGGTGGTCAGACCCAGGGTGAACGCGAAGCCCTGGACCTTGCCGACCGAGACCACGTAGAGCACGGCGGCACAGAGGAAGGACACGAAGTCCGAGACCAGGATGGTGCGCCGGGCGCGCGGCCAGGCCCGCTGGACCGCCGGGCGCAGCGGGGCGCCCTCGCGGACCTCGTCGCGGATGCGCTCGAAGTACACGATGAAGGAGTCCGCGGTGATGCCGATCGCGACGATCGCACCGCAGACCGCCGGCAGGTTCAGCGCGAAGCCGATCGCGTTGCCGAGCAGGCTCATGATCGAGTAGGTCAGGGCCGCCGAGACGAGCAGACCGGCGATCGAGACCAGGCCGAGGCCGCGGTAGTAGACCAGCGAGTAGGCGACCACCAGGATCATGCCGATCGCGCCGGCGATCAGACCGGCCTTGAGCTGGTCGCTGCCGAGCGCCGGGGAGACGGTGGTGATGTCGCTCTTGCTGAACTCCAGCGGCAGCGCGCCGTAGCCCAGCACGTTGGCGAGGTCCTGCGCCTCGGCCTGCGAGAAGCGGCCGGTGATGACCGCGCTGCCGCCCGGGATCGCCCCGTTGACCTGCGGGTGGGAGACGACCTGGTTGTCCAGCACGATGGCGAACTGGTTGTTCGGCGGGGCCTGGGTGGCCAGCTGGCCGGTGACCTTGGTGAAGGCGTCCGTGCCGGTGCCGTTGAACTGGAGCTGGACCTGCCAGCCGGCGCCGGTCTGGGTGTCGATGGTGGCCTGGGCCTTGGAGACGTCCGAGCCCTTCACGGCCACGGGGCCGAGGGCCAGCTTCTCGTAGTAGCCGTTCTCGGCCTTCTGCGAGCAGGCGACGACGGCCTTGTCCTCGGCGCCGGTCTGGGCGGCGCGGACGTCGGGCTTGGAGCAGTCCAGGGCGGCGAACGCGGCGGCCAGCTCGGGCGGCACGCTGCCCTGGGTCATCGCGGCGCTCAGGTCGGCGGCGTTCGGCGTGGCCGCGGCGCTCGCGGCACCGGTGGCGGCCGGGGCCGCGCTGCCGGTGGCGGCGGGGGTCGCTGCGCCGGTGGCGGCGGGGGTCGGGGTGGCGCCCTCGGCGGCCAGCGCCTCGCTCGCGGGGCGGCCCTGCTTGGTGGCGCTCGCGGTCGCCGACGGGGTGCCGGTGGCGGCGGCGGACGGGGTCGCGCCCGGGGTGCCGGTGGCGGCCGCGGACGGAGTGCCGGTCGGCGCCGGGGCGCTGATGCCGCTGGGGGCCACGGCCAGGACCGGGCGGAAGAACAGCTTGGCGGTGGTACCCACCTGGTCCGCCGCGTTCTGCCGGTCGCCGCCCTTGGGGATGTTCACGATGATCGTGTCCGAGCCCTGGGTCTGGACCTCCGCCTCGGAGACACCCATCCCGTTGACGCGGCGCTCGATGATCCCGACGGCGATGTCCATGTTGGACTTGCTGAGCGCCTTGGGGTCGGACGACTTCGCGGTCAGCGTGATGCTGGTGCCACCGGCGAGATCGATCCCGAGCCGGGGCTTGGTGGTGCCCGTCCCGAACATGAGGGCGACCAGTCCGACGGTGACGACCAGGATGAGGGCAAGCGCCCGCCCTGGGTAGCCGTCGCGCGGGCGCGACTTGGGTGTTGCCACCTTGCTCGTTTCTCCCTGTCCATGCCACTTCCCCGGCCGTACCCCCGGCCGGCGATCGTCGGGACGGGGGTACGGGCGGTTGTGCGGCCCTGAGGTCCTGTGGGCTCGCGGCACTGCGCCGCGCGGCCGGGCGGGTTGCCCGTCCGTACTACTTGCTCGCGGGAGCCCCGCCCTCGGCATCGCCCTTCTCGGCGCTGTCCTTGGTGAGCGTCAGCGGCTTGTCCTCGGCCGGCTCGGCGTCGGCCTCCTCGGCCTCCGGCTCGGGCAGCTCGTCATCGGCGGGGCGGCCGTTGATGATCGCGTCGTACTCCTGGGGGTCCAGGACGGCCGCGATGGCGCTCTTGGTGAAGTGGGCGACCACGCCGGGCGCGATCTCCAGCTCGACGGTCTCCTCGTTGACCGCCTTCACCTGGGCGTACAGGCCACCGATGGTGCGCACCCCCGCCCCGGGCTCCAGCGAGGTCTGCATGCTCTGCATCTGCTGCTGGCGCTTCTTCTGCGACCGGAACATGAGCACGATCGCGATGATCGGGAGGAGAAGGATGATGAGGTTCACTGCAGCCAGGGTCCTTTACGGGCCGCCGGCCGGCGGCCTGTGTGGTATTGGTCGGCCCGTCAGGTGAGAGGGGCGGTCCGGCGGAGTCTAGGCGACCCCGAATCGATCGGACAACGCCAAGCATCGCATCCTGCCGCCGAAAGTGGCGACCCTCCGCCTGCACTGTTTCCCCGGACTTCCGTCCCGGCTCCTCCGTGTGCCGCCACGGATGCGCGGGGCGGGAACCGACCGGCCGGACTCACCCGTTCAGCCGATGGCGGTCAACTCTCGTCGGCGGGGAACAGCTCCGACTGCGCCGGAACGCTTCCGCGCGTGGTCTGGACCGGCGGGGTCTGCGCCGGCGGGGTCAGGCCGAGGTGCTGCCAGGCGGCGGCGGTGGCGATCCGCCCGCGCGGGGTGCGGGCGAGCAGGCCCTCGCGGACCAGGAAGGGCTCGGCGACCTCCTCGACCGTCTCGGACTCCTCCCCCACGGCGACCGCGAGTGTCGACAAACCGACCGGACCGCCGCCGAACAGCCGCAGCAGCGCGTCCAGCACCGCGCGGTCCAGCCGGTCCAGACCGCGGGCGTCCACCTCGTAGACGTCCAGCGCCTGGGCGGCGATCTCCGCGGTGACCTGCCCGTCGTGCCGGACCTGGGCGTAGTCGCGGACCCGGCGCAGCAGCCGGTTGGCGATGCGCGGGGTGCCGCGCGAGCGCCCGGCGATCTCGGCCGCGCCGGCCGGGTCTATCTCCACGTCCAGCAGCGTGGCCGAGCGGTGCACCACCCGCTGGAGCTCGGCCGGGGCGTAGAACTCCATGTGCCCGGTGAAGCCGAAGCGGTCGCGCAGCGGCGGCGGCAGCAGGCCGGCCCGGGTGGTGGCGCCGACCAGGGTGAAGGGCGGCAGCTCCAGCGGGATGGCGGTGGCGCCCGGGCCCTTGCCGACGATCACGTCGACCCGGAAGTCCTCCATCGCCATGTAGAGCATCTCCTCGGCCGGCCGGGACATCCGGTGGATCTCGTCGAGGAAGAGCACCTCGCCCTCGGTGAGCGAGGAGAGGATCGCCGCGAGATCCCCCGCGTGCTGGATGGCCGGACCGGAGGTGATCCGGATCGGGGCGCCCAGCTCGGCGGCGATGATCATGGACAGGGTGGTCTTGCCGAGCCCGGGCGGGCCGCTCAGCAGCACGTGGTCGGGCGCGCTGCCGCGCTGGCGGGCCGCCTGGAGCACCAGCGACAGCTGCTCGCGCACCCGCTCCTGGCCGATGAACTCGTCCAGCAGCTTGGGGCGCAGCGCGGCCTCCACCGCCTGGTCCTCACCGTCGGCGGCGGCCGTGACCAGCCGGTCGGCGGGTTCCGGGTCGTACATCGTCGCGGGCTCCAGAGTCTCCGGTGTCGACAAGGGGACAGATCGTCAGGTGGTCAGCGGGCGCGGTTGAGGCCGCGCAGGGCGAGCCGGAGCAGGGCGCCGACGTCCGGCGTCGGCTGCGCCTCGGCCTCCGGGGTGACGGCCGCGACCGCCTCGTCCGCCTCGCGCGGGGCGTAGCCGAGGCCGGTCAGCGCGGAGTGCAGCTGCTCGCTCCACGGCGCGGGGCCGGCCGCGATCGGCTTCTGGGCGGGGACGGCGCCGTGCGGGGCGCCGAGCTTGTCCTTGTACTCCAGCAGCAGCTTGGCCGCCTTGGCCTTGCCGATGCCCGGCACGGCGACCAGCGCCTTCTCGTCGCCGCCCGCGACGGCGGCGCGCAGCGCGTCGGGGCTGTGCACGCCGAGGATCGCCTGCGCCAGCTTGGGGCCGACGCCGGGCGCGGCCTGGAGGATCTCGAACACGGCGCGCTCGTCGTCGTCCGCGAAGCCGAACAGGGTGAGCGAGTCCTCCCGGACCACCAGAGAGGTGGCCAGCCGGGCCGGCTCGCCCAGCCGCAGCCCGGCCAGTGTGTTCGGGGTGCACTGCACGGCCATGCCGACCCCGCCGACCTCGACCACCGCGATCCCGGAGGAGATGGCCGCGACGGGCCCTTGCACGAACGCGATCATCGGACGGTGCCCTTCACGGAGGTGGTACGGGGAGTGGCGCGGGCGGCCCGGACGGCCGCCTCCAGCCGGTTGGTCGCCCCGCCGCGCCAGATGTGGCAGATGGCGAGCGCCAGCGCGTCGGCGGCGTCGGCGGGCTTGGGCGGCGCGTCCAGCCGCAGCAGGCGCTGCACCATGGCGGTGACCTGCGCCTTGTCGGCCCGGCCGGAGCCGGTGACGGCGGCCTTGACCTCGCTGGGGGTGTGCAGGGTGACGGGGATGCCGCGCCGGGTGGCGCAGAGCATCGCGACGGCGCTGGCCTGGGCGGTGCCCATCACGGTGCGGACGTTGTGCTGGGCGAAGACCCGCTCGACGGCGACCAGGTCGGGCCGGTGCTCGTCCAGCCAGGCCTCGATGCCCTGCTCGACCTGGAGCAGCCGCTGCCCGATCTCGGCCTCGGCGGGCGTGCGCACCACGCCGACCCCGGCCATCCGCAGCGGCCGGCCCGGCGCGCCCTCGACCACGCCGACCCCGCACCTCGTCAGCCCCGGGTCCACGCCCAGTACCCGAACCACTCGCCCCGCCTCTCGTCGACCGCCGCCCGCAGGCGACCTGCGAAGGCTACCGTCCGGGTCCGACAACCCGACCGACGACACCGGCCCGGTGGTCCAGGGACCACCGGGCCGGGCAGTGGGAACGGTCACCCACCGTCGATCGGACGCCGCCGTGTCACTCGGCGTCGAGCTGCGCGCCGACCTCGTCGGGGATGTCGAAGTTGGCGAAGACGTTCTGCACGTCGTCGCTGTCCTCCAGCGCGTCGATCAGCTTCAGGATCTTGCGGGCGCCGTCGACGTCCAGCTCGACCTGCACGTCCGGCACGAAGTTGGCCTCGGCCGAGTCGTACTCGACGCCGGCGTCGACCAGCGCGGTGCGCACGGCCACCATGTCGCTGGGCGCGGAGAGCACCTCGAAGGACTCGCCCAGGTCGTTGACCTCCTCGGCCCCGTGGTCGAGGACGATGTCGAGGACCTTGTCCTCGTCCACGCCGTCGGCCTTGGGGACGATCACGACGCCCTTGCGGTTGAACATGTACGACACCGAGCCCGGGTCGGCCATCGAGCCGCCGTTGCGGGTCATGGCGACGCGCACGTCGGAGGCGGCGCGGTTGCGGTTGTCGGTGAGGCACTCGATCAGGACCGCGACGCCGTTCGGGCCGTAGCCCTCGTACATGATGGTCTGGTAGTCGGCACCGCCGGCCTCCAGACCGCCACCGCGCTTGACGGCGCGGTTGATGTTGTCGATCGGGACCGAGCTCTTCTTCGCCTTCTGGATGGCGTCGTAGAGGGTCGGGTTGCCCGCCGGGTCGGGCCCGCCGGTCTTCGCCGCCACCTCGATGTTCTTGATCATCTTGGCGAAGAGCTTGCCGCGCTTGGCGTCGATCACGGCCTTCTTGTGCTTGGTGGTAGCCCACTTAGAGTGGCCGGACATCGCCAGCTCCTTTACGTCGCCAAAGGGAAATGAACAGATGAGATCTTACCGGTGTTGTCACCGGTGAGGCGCACACGGTCAGCGCGCGGCCGGCCCGGTCAGCGCGCGGCCGCCGCGAGGTGCTCCTCGACCATCCGCACGAAGTACGCGTGCACCCGGTGGTCGCCGGTCAGCTCGGGGTGGAACGAGGTGGCCAGCAGGTTGCCCTGGCGCACCGCCACGATCCGGCTCTCCGGGCCGTCCGCGGCGGGCAGCTCGGCCAGCACCTTGACGCCGGCGCCGACCGACTCGACCCAGGGGGCGCGGATGAAGACGCCGTGCACCGGCGCGTCGTCCAGGCCCGCGAAGTCGATCCCGGACTCGAAGGACTCGTTCTGGCGGCCGAAGGCGTTGCGGCGCACCGTCATGTCGATGCCGCCGACGGTCTGCTGGTCGTCGCGGCCGTCCAGGATCTTGTCCGCCAGCATGATCATGCCCGCGCAGGTGCCGTAGACCGGCATCCCGGCGGCGACCCGCTCGCGCAGCGGGTCCATCACGCCGAACAGCAGCGCCAGCTTGGACATGGTGGTGGACTCCCCGCCGGGGATCACCAGCGCGTCGACCTCGGCCAGCTCCTCGGCGCGGCGCACCGGACGGGCGAGCGCGTCGGCCTCGGCCAGCGCCACCAGGTGCTCGCGGACGTCGCCCTGGAGGGCGAGGACGCCGATGACAGGAGTGCTCACGGTCTTCAACCTCTATCGATCGTTACGACGGACTACGTGGCGCGGCCCGCCGCGCGCCGAGGCGCTGCGGCGGGCCGGCCGGAAGGGGTGGTGGTCACCAGCCGCGGTTGGCGTAGCGCTCGGTCTCCGGCAGGGTGTCGCAGTTGATGCCGACCATGGCCTCGCCCAGGTTGCGGGAGGCGTCCGCGATGATCTTCGGGTCGTCGAAGAAGGTGGTGGCCTTCACGATGGCGGCGGCGCGCTTGGCCGGGTCGCCCGACTTGAAGATGCCGGAGCCGACGAAGACGCCCTCGGCGCCCAGCTGGCGCATCAGCGCGGCGTCGGCCGGGGTGGCCACGCCACCGGCGGAGAACAGCACGACCGGCAGCTTGCCGAGTTCGGCGACCTCCTTGACCAGCTCGTACGGGGCGCGCAGCTCCTTGGCGGCGGCGTACAGCTCGTTGTTGTCCAGGGCGCGCAGCCGGCCGATCTCGTTCTTGATCTGGCGCAGGTGGCGGACGGCCTCGACGACGTTGCCGGTGCCGGCCTCGCCCTTCGAGCGGATCATGGCCGCGCCCTCGGCGATGCGGCGCAGGGCCTCGCCCAGGTTGGTGGCGCCGCAGACGAACGGGGTGGTGAAGGCGAACTTGTCCGAGTGGTTGACCTCGTCGGCCGGGGTCAGCACCTCGGACTCGTCGATGTAGTCGACGCCCAGCGACTGGAGCACCTGGGCCTCGACGAAGTGACCGATGCGGGACTTGGCCATCACCGGGATGGAGACCGCCTCGATGATCTCCTCGATCATGTTCGGGTCGGACATGCGGGCCACGCCGCCGTCCTTGCGGATGTCCGCGGGGACCCGCTCCAGGGCCATGACGGCGACCGCGCCGGCGTCCTCGGCGATCTTGGCCTGCTCGGCGTTGACCACGTCCATGATCACACCGCCCTTGAGCTGCTCGGCCATGCCGCGCTTGACCCGGGCGGTGCCGATCTGCGGCTGGTCTGCGGTGGTGGGGGTGGTGGACACGTGAGACCTCACTCGAAGATGAATCAGTGCTATCGCCCTATGGTAGGCAGAACGGGTGACCCACTCTTGCGCCACCAAGTCCAGCCCGGACGACGGGATACGACAAACGGGCCGTATCCGGGGACACCTTAAGCAGGCGCCCCTTCGGGCGTGAGGGCGGGCGGCGGGGCGTCGTCCATCTCGAACGCCAACGGGAACGGCGCCTTCCCCGCCAACCGGAAGTACCGCACCAGCCGGTGCTCGCGCACCGCCCGCGCCGCCCGCACCGCGTCGTTGTGGAACCGGCGGGCCATCGGCACCCGCCGCACAGCGGCCGTCAGATCACGAACCGCGTCCTCGCCACCCGGCTCGGCCATCAGCGCCGCCATCTGCTCCGGCTCCTCGAACACCGCCCGCAGCGCCAGGCTCAGCTGGCTCTCCGCGACCTCGCGCTGCTCGTCCTCGGCCTGCCGGGCCGCGTGCGCCGCGTCCAGCAGCAGCAGTGAGGCCGCCGGATCCAGCAGCGAGGACGTCGCCAGCTCCATCGCCACCGAGGCCCGACGGACCAGCTGCGCGTCCAGCGCCGCCCGCGCGGCGTCGATCCGGGCGTGCAACCGGTCCAGCCGACCGGCCGTCCAACTCAGGTACACGCCGAACAGCACCACGGCCACGCCGGCCCAGATCCAGGTAGTCACGGGCCGCTACGTTACCGGGTGTCACCGGGTCAGCCCCGAGCGGTGGCGTTCCGGTAGCCCTCCCGGTCGATGTCCGTGATGTTCACCGCGGTGAACAGCCGGGTGCCCGGCTCCGGCCGGACGTACTCGGCCAGCAGCGCGAGCACGCCCTCGGCCAGCGCCGCCTTCGCCTCCGGAGCACGGCCCGGGAAGATCTGGAACTCCACGAACACCTGGGTGTCGGTGGCGGCCCCGTCGGTGCCGACCACCAGCACCTCGCTCGGCCGGAACACCGTCCTGCAGGACCCGGGCCTCGCGTCGATCGTCTCCTCCGCCAGCCGGTTGATCGCCAGGCCGAGGCCCCGGCGGTCGAAGGTGCCGGCCAGGTCGGCCGAGTAGTCGACGGAGATCTGCGGCATCGTGTGTGCCCCCGTGGATCGCAGTGGTACGGACCTCCGACCCCAACGCCGCCCCCACCCGGCCCCGGCCTCGGGGTTCAGTCCCTGGCCAGCCCGAACCGGCCGCGCCGCCCGCTGCGCTCGTCCTCCTCGACCACCGCCGCCGCGCCCGCCGTCACCGTCTCGTACACCGCCAGGATGTCCGCGCCGACCGTCGACCAGTCGAACCGCCGCACGTGCCGTGAGGCCGCCTCCCGAAGCTCCTCCAGCCGCGCCGGATCACCCAGCAGCCGCAGCGCCGCACGGGCCAGCGCGTCCGCGTCCTCCACCGGGAACAGCTCGCCCGCGTCCCCGCCGTCCAGCACCTGCTTGAACGCGTCCAGGTCGCTCGCCAGCACCGGCGCCCCCGCGGACATCGCCTCGACCAGGATGATCCCGAAGCTCTCGCCACCGGTGTTCGGCGCCACGTACAGGTCCACGCTGCGCAGCAGCCGGGCCTTGTCACGGTCGCTCACCATGCCGAGGAACTCCACCTGCCGGCGCACCTCGGGCGCCAGGCCCGCGACGGCCTCCTCCTCGTCGCCCTTGCCCGCCACCAGCAGCCGCACCCCCGGCCGCTCCGCCAGGATCCGCGGCAGCGCCGCCAGCAGCGTCGGCAGGCCCTTGCGCGGCTCGTTGATCCGCCCGATGAAGCCGATCGTGCCCGGCTCCCCCTTCGCCGCGTGGCCCGTCCAGCGCTCGTCCGGCTCGGCCTCGGCGAAGAAGCCCACGTCCACGCCGTTCGGGATCACCACCGCGTCCCCGCCCAGGTGCTCCACCAGGGTGCGCCGGGCGTACTCCGACACCGCGATCCGCGCCCGCATCTTCTCCAGCCCCGGCTGCAGGATCGGCGAGGCCGCGATCATCACCCGCGACCGCGGGTTGGAGGTGTGGAAGGTCCCCACCATCGGCCCGGTCGCCGACCACGCGGCCAGCATCGACAGGCTCGGCGCGGCCGGCTCGTGCACGTGCAGGATGTCGAAACGCCCGTCGTGCAGCCAGCGCCGCACCCGCGCCGCGGACAGGAACCCGAAGCTCAGCCGCGCCACCGACCCGTTGTACGGCACCGCCACCGACCGCCCGGCCGGGACCACGTACGGCGGCAGCGCCTCGTCGTCGTCGGCCGGCGCCAGCACCGACACCTCGTGCCCCAGGCCGATCAGGTGCTCGGCCAGGTCCCGGATGTGGAACTGCACCCCACCGGGGACGTCCCAGTCGTACGGGCAGACGATGCCGATCTTCACGGGTTCCTCAAGCTCCTTCGGACGGTCGTGCGGGCGGGACGGCGGAACGGCTCGGGACCCCGGAGGCCCCGGCCGACGGATCAGGACCCGGAGGCCTCGGCCGCGGGCTCCGCGGCCGCCTCCACCCGCTCCGCGGACGCGGCCCTCACCGTCTCACGGACCGGCAGGTCGGCCAGCCAGAACCTCTGCAGCATGTGCCAGTCCTGCGGGTGCTCCCGGACGCCCTGCTCCCACACGTCCGCCATCGCCTGGGTCATCGCCCGGACGCGCTCCTTGCGGTCGCCCTCCTCGGGCACCGGCACCTCGGAGTGGATCCGCCCCCGCAGCACCGGGCCGTCGTACCAGAGCGTGACCGGCAGCAGCGCCGCCCCGGTCCGCTGGCACAGCGCCGCCGGACCGGCCGGCATCCGGGTCGCCTCACCGAAGAACGTCACCCCGATCCCCGCCTCCGACAGGTCCCGGTCCCCCACCAGACAGACCAGTCGGCCCTCGCGCAGCCGCCGCGCCAGCGTGCCGACCACGTTCACCGAACCACCGGTCAGCGCCAGCACCTCCATGCCCTGGCCCTCCCGGAACGCCACGAACCGGTCGAACAGCCGCTCCGGCTTCAACCGCTCCGCGACCGTGGTGAACGGGTAGCCCTGCTGCGCCACCCACGTCCCCGCGAGGTCCCAGTTGCCCATGTGCGGCAGCGTTATCACCGCGCCCCGCCCGGCCTCCAACACCGCCCGCAGGTTCTCGAAGCCCTCCACCTGGACGTCCCGGGCCACCCGCTCCCGGCTCCACACCGGTAGCCGGAACGACTCCATCCAGTACCGCAGGTACGAGCGCATCCCGGCCCGGGACAGCTCCCGCAGCCCGGCCTCGTCCAGCCCCGGACGGACCCGGCGCAGGTTCGCCTCCAGCTGGAGCACCCGCTTGCCGCGCCTGCGCCACGCGAAGTCCGCCAGCCGGTCGAACAACCCCCGGGCCACCCGCTCCGGCAGGTGCTTCAGCAGCCCCCACCCCAGCGCGTACGCCCAGTACACCAGTCGGTCCGTCACCGCAGGACGCCCCCCATCAGCTCCCGGCCGCCGCTCGGTCGGCCTCGAACGCCTCCCGGCGCACGGTCAGCATCCGCTGGAACACCGTCACCAGGCTGCCCGCCGCCACCAGCCACAACGCCACCGGCAGCAGCCACTCCACGTACGGCACACCGAACTTGTGCAGACCCGCGACCCCGGCCGCCACCAGGCTGGCCACCAGCCGCTCGGCCCGCTCCACCAGCCCCGACACGTCGCACGGCAGACCCTGGCTCTCCGCCCGGGCCTTGGTGTACGACACCACCAGACCGCTCGCCAGGCAGAAGATCGCCACCGCGCAGAGCAGGTCGTCGTCACCCTTGCCCGCGTACCACATCGCCAGACCGCCGAAGATCGCCGCGTCCGCGACCCGGTCCAGGGTGGAGTCGAGGAACGCCCCCCACTTCGTGCTCCGACCCAGCTGGCGGGCCATGTTCCCGTCCACCAGGTCCGAGAAGATGAACAGCGTGATCGTGATGGTGCCCCAGAAGAACTCCCCACGCGGGAAGAACACCAGCGCACCGGCCACCGAACCGGCGGTACCGATCAGCGTCACGGCGTCCGGGCTCACACCCAGACGGATCAGGAACGCGGCGAACGGGGTCAGGACACGTGTGAAGAAGGCACGCGCGTATTTGTTGAGCATGGCCTTCCCAGCCGCTCCGATCTCCCAGATACCCGCCTGGCGCAGCACGCGCGGCAGACGGCCGGGCGGATCAGCCCGTCCGGCGCACCCATCGTAGCCACGCCGGGGACACGCTCCGGCGCACGCACCGCCGGACGCCGCCCCCGCCACCGCACGCACACCCACGGTCACCGACCGGCCGTCACGAGACGCGCCCCACCGAACCCGACCCTAGACTGCGATGGACAGCCTCGGCGCCACGGGAGGAGACCCCGATGCCCGACCGCAGCACGGCACGAGCCGGCCAGGCACCCGCCGTCACCGGCCCGCAGGACCTGCGCAACGTCGTCCTCATCGGCTCCAGCGGTGTGGGCAAGACCACCCTCGCCGAATCCCTCGCCCTGGCCGCCGGCGCCACCGGCCGGGCCGGCCGCGTCACCGACGGAACCACCGTCTCCGACCACGAGGACATCGAGCACCAGCAGCAGCGCTCCGTCCAGCTCGCGCTCCTCCCGCTCGAATGGAAGGGCGTCAAGATCAACCTGATCGACCCGCCCGGCCACCCCGACTTCACCGCCGACCTGCGCGCCGCCCTCCACGCCGCCGACGCCGCCGTCTTCGTCGTCTCCGCGACCGACCCGGTCACCGCCCCCACCCGCGCCCTGTGGCGCGAATGCGCCGCCGAAGGCATCCCCCGCGCCATCGCCGTCGCCAAACTCGACCTCGCCCGCACCGGCTTCGACGACATCCTCACCGCCTGCCACGACGCCTTCGACCTGGGCCCGGACACCCTCCGCCCGCTCTTCCTGCCCGTCCTCCACGACGGACACCCCGACGGCAGCGTCGACCTCCTCACCGGCGACACCTACGGCGACGCCGAGCCCCTCCCCGACACCGCCCCCGCCCACGACAGCCTCGTCGAAGCCATCTCCGGCCAGGACGACACCCTCATGGAGCGCTACCTCTCCGGCGACCCCCTCGACACCGACTCCCTCGAAGCCGGCCTGCGCCGCGAAGTCCTCTCCTGCGCCCTCCACCCCGCCGTCCCCACCAGCGAGAACGGCCTCGGCGCCGCCGAACTCCTCGACCTCATCGCGCACAGCTTCCCCGACCCCACCGAACGCACCCGCCCCGCCCCCGCCTGCGACCCCGACGCCCCGCTCGCCGCCCAGGTCGTCCGCGTCACCGGCGACGCCTACGTCGGCCGGATCAGCCTGCTGCGCCTGTACGCCGGCACCCTGCGCCCCGACACCCGGATCCACCTCACCGGCCCCGCCCACGCCGCCGACCAGAACGGCGACGAACGCGTCACCGGCCTCACCAGCCCCTTCGGCAAGCTCCAGCGACCCGTCCCGCACGCCGTCGCCGGCGACCTCGTCTGCGCCGCCAAACTCACCACCGCCCGCGCCGGCGACACCGTCCACGACCCCGGCCACCCCGTCGACCTCGACGGCTGGGCCCTCCCCGAGCCACTGCTCCCGATCGCCGTCGAAGCCCACAGCAAGGCCGACGACGACAAGCTCTCCCAGGCCCTCTCCCGCCTCGCCGCCGAGGACCCGGCGCTCCGCCTGGAACAGAACCCCGACACCCACCAGCTCGTCCTCTGGTGCACCGGCGAGGCGCACGCCGAGGTCGTCCTCGACCGCCTCCGCACCCGCCACGGCGTCCACGTCGACACCGTCGAACCCAAGGTCGCCCTGCGCGAGACCTTCGGCACCGCCGCCGTCGGCCACGGCCGCCTGGTCAAGCAGTCCGGCGGCCACGGCCAGTACGCCATCTGCGAGCTCGAGGTCGAACCGCTCCCGGCCGGCTCCGGCTTCGAGTTCCAGGAGCACGTCGTCGGCGGCGCCGTCCCCAAGCACTTCATCCCCTCCGTCGAGAAGGGCGTCCGCGCCCAGCTCGCCAAGGGCGTCACCACCGGCTACCCGCTCGTCGACGTCCGGGTCACCCTCACCGACGGCAAGGCCCACTCCGTCGACTCCTCCGACGCGTCCTTCCAGAACGCCGCCGCCCTCGCCCTGCGCGACGCCGCCGAGCACGCCGTCATCCGTCTGCTCGAACCCGTCGCCGCCGTCAGCGTCCTGCTCCCCGACGACTACCTCGGCGCCGTCCTCGGCGACCTCTCCGCCCGCCGCGGCCGCGTCCTCGGCAGCGAGACCGGCGGCACCGGCCTCACCCTGCTGCGCGCCGAGGTCCCCGAACTCGAACTGGTCCGCTACCCGGTCGACCTGCGCTCGCTCACCCACGGCACCGCCGAGTTCTCCCGCGCCTACCTGCGCCACGAACCCATGCCCGCCGCCCTGGCCGAGCGCTACACCGACTGAACCACCGGCTGCCCTACGGCCGGGCGGGATTGCGGTCCGGCAGCGCGCACGCCGCCGTACCCCCCGGCATCCGGTGCCGGTTGCGCGCCACCCAGCGGTAGACCAGCCCCGCCAACGGCCGGACCGGCGCCGCCGTCAACACGGCGCCCAGATACGCCCACACCCCGCCGGAGCGCATCAGCAGCCGCGCAACCGCCTGCGCGCCCCCGTACACCCGGCCGGTCGGCGTCACCCAGAGCACCTCCCGCTCCGCCCGCCCGGCCGACACCTCCCCCCGGCCGCCGGCCAGCGCGTCCAGCCCCGCCAGATCCGCGAACTGGAACGGCACCGCCTCCCAGCCCCCCGAGGCCAGCGTCTGCCGCAGGTACCGCTCCGCCCAGCGGACGCAGGACGAACAGAACGAACAGTCCCCGTCGAAGACCAGCACCGGATCCTTCACGGCCGCTCCCCTTTCCACGTTCCCACCGTCCATCCTGCCCCACCGCCACCACCGCCACCTCAACGGGCATCGACCTGCCGGTGGCTGGGCATCATGCCCCTCAGGCCTCCGGTGACGGTACTTCAGACGATCATCCGCGCGGGGGTGCCACGGCACGGTAACCTGCCGCTGACAAGGGGAGGAGGGGACGCCACCGTGACCACACTCGACATGACCCCGGGTGCGCAGATACCCCGGACCGACGCCGGTCCGCAGACCGCCATCACCCAGGGACTCTCCTCGACCGCCTACCGGGACGGCGAGATCAAGGGCTTCGTCGACGCCGTCGCCGACGCCACGGAGAAGAAGGGCCGTTTCGCGCTCTTCCGCCCCAACCTCGGCGAGGCCTTCAGCAAGGCGCTGATCTCCCGGGCCCTCGGCGGCGACCGCAAGCCCCTCGTCCCGGCCTTCGGAGTCGACACCCGCCAGGTCGTCGAACACTGCCTGGCCGCCGAGGAACTGCGCAACACCCGCGACCGGCAGCTCAGCACCGTCTCCATCGCCACCGGCGTGCTCTTCCTCCCCGGCACCCTGGTCTGGCTCGGCGCCTTCCAGCTCCGCGCCTGGCTCAAGCGGGACAACCCGAAGAACGCGGCCGTCTACGGCGGCATCGTGCTCGCCGCGGCGGCGGCCCTCGCCGTCCTGCTCGCGCTGCGCCCGCCGGCCGCCGGCTTCATCGGCGTCTACCTGCGCGTCACCATGCTCGCGCCGATCGTCGGCTGGTACCTCGCCCGCCGGATCGTCGAGCGCTCCGCCAAGGACCTGCGCTCCCGCTGGCAGGCGCTGGTCGAGGGCAGCGTGGTGGCCGCCTCGGTCGCCAAGGCCGTCCCCCGCGACGACCTCGACAAGAAGGCCGCCGACCTGCGCGACAAGCTCGGCCGCCTGGACGCCGAGCAGGAGACCAACATCCACCACTACGCCGGTCCCAAGGGCATCCTGGGCGCCGGCCGCCGCTGGGGCGAGTGGCGCCTCGCCGACACCCTCCACCCCGCCGAGGGCCATGCCGACTTCCGCGCCTTCCACCCCTGGGACCTGGTCCGCCGGATCTCCTCCCACCTCAAGGGCCTCGGCGTCAGCCACGTCGCCAACAGCGGCATGCCCAACGTCGCCATCAAGCAGTGGGTGGTCTTCGACATCGGCGAGGGCGCCGACGAGATCAGCCGCCCCGCCAACGCCGACATGGACGGCGACCGGATGCGCGACTTCGCCGTGCAGAGCGTCGCCGACAAGCAGACCTTCTCCGGCGGCCCCCGGCACTACCTCGCCACCCAGTTCATCACCCACGACGGCAAGCTGGTCCTCACCTTCACCGTCACCGTCACCCTGCTCGCCAACGTCCTGAACATCACCGTGTCCGGCTACGCGCTGGGCCCGGTCAAGGGCGTCTTCTTCGACAAGCCCAAGGACAAGGAGAAGTCGGTCGCGAAGACCGTGAAGTTCTGGGAGGAGCGCACCGTCAAGCTCCCCCTGATCGACAACGACGAGGTCGTCCGCCAGGCCGTCCGCGCCCCGTTCTACCGCATGCCCGGCCTGCTGGGCTGGCTCGGCGGCGGGCTCGGACTGCCGGAGCCGTTCGGCCTGCGCCACATCTGGGCCGGCCGGGCCTGGGAGAACCGCTCCATGGTCGACAACGCGCAGAACGCCTCCGTCCCGGTGCTCGCCGCCGTCCACGCGGCCACGCTGGAGTTCCTGGAGGAGCACGACCTGGACGCGGACCGCTTCTTCAAGAACCGCACCTCGGTCATCAAGTCCGAGGCGCAGAGCCCCCGGCCGTACGACGTCGACACCTTCAACGCCGGCTGATCCGGCGCGGAACGCGGGAGGGCCCCACCGGGAATTCTCGGCGGGGCCCTTCCGCGTGTACTCCGGCTCAGCCCTGCGGCCAGACCTCGGCCAGCATCTTCCGGGTGTCCGCCAGCAGCTGCGGCAGCACCTTGGTGTGGCCGACCACCGGCATGAAGTTGGTGTCCCCGCCCCAGCGCGGCACCACGTGCTGGTGCAGGTGCGCCGCGATCCCGGCCCCGGCCGCCGCGCCCTGGTTCATCCCGATGTTGAACCCGTGGGCCCCGGAGGCCGCCCGCAGCGCCGTCATCGCCTTCTTGGTGAAGTCCGCCAGCTCGGCCGTCTCGGCCTCGTCCAGGTCGGTGTAGTCGGCCACGTGCCGGTACGGGACCACCATCAGGTGCCCGCCGTTGTACGGGTACAGGTTCAGCACCGCGAACACGGCGCTCCCCCGGGCGATGACCAGCCCGTCCTCGTCGCTCAGGGACGGGATGGAGCAGAACGGACAACCGTCGTCCGGAGCCGGACCGGTGGGCTTGTTCTCACCCTGGATGTACGCCATCCGATGAGGCGTCCACAGGCGGCGGAAACCGTCCGGCTCGCCGACGCCCCGCTGAAGTTCCGGCTCAGTCGTCATGCTGATCAGCATATTCGCCCGACGGTGGATGCAAAGCCGCGCGGGGCAGACTCTTCGAGAGCCTGCCCCGCGCGTACCCGCGATACCGCTGTGCCCTGGATCCGCTGGCACATCGGGTTCGGGTCACCCCCGCTCAGGCGGGGAAGCCGTCACACCTGGACACGACGCGCCACAGCATCGACGATCTCGGCGATCGCCTGGTCACGGGGCACGCCGTTCTTCTGCTCCCCGTTGCGGTAGCGGAAGGAGACGGCGCCGGCCTCGACGTCGTCGTTGCCCGCGATCAGCATGAACGGGACCTTGGTCTTCTGGGCGTTCCTGATCTTCTTCTGCATGCGGTCGTCCGAGGTGTCCACCTCGACCCGGATCCCCTGCTTCCTGAGCTCGGCCGCGACCTCCAGCAGGTACGGCACGTGCTCGTCGGTGATCGGGATGCCGGTGACGGTGACCGGGGCCAGCCACGGCGGCATGGCACCGGCGTAGTGCTCCAGCAGCACCGCGAAGAACCGCTCGATCGAGCCGAACAGCGCGCGGTGGATCATGACCGGCCGCTGGCGCGAGCCGTCCGCCGCGGTGTACTCGAGGTCGAAGCGCTCGGGCAGGTTGAAGTCGAGCTGGATCGTCGACATCTGCCAGGTACGGCCGATGGCGTCCTTCGCCTGCACCGAGATCTTCGGGCCGTAGAAGGCCGCGCCGCCCGGGTCCGGAACCAGCGGCAGGCCCTGCTTCTCGGCCACGCTCGCCAGGACGCGGGTGGCCTCCTCCCAGGCTTCGTCCGTCCCCACGAACTTCTCCGGGTCCTTGGTCGACAGCTCCAGGTAGAAGTCGGTCAGACCGTAGTCACGGAGGAGGTTGAGCACGAAGGTCAGCGTGGAGTCCAGCTCCTCCGCCATCTGCTCGCGGGTGCAGTAGATGTGGGCGTCGTCCTGCGTGAAGCCGCGGGCGCGGGTCAGGCCGTGCACGACGCCGGACTTCTCGTAGCGGTACACCGTCCCGAACTCGAAGAGGCGCAGCGGCAGTTCACGGTACGAGCGGCCGCGCGCGTCGAAGATCAGGTTGTGCATCGGGCAGTTCATCGGCTTGAGGTAGTAGTCCACGCCCTCGTCGAGCTGCATGGGCGGGTACATACCGTCCGCGTACCAGTCGAGGTGGCCGCTCTTCTCGAAGAGCTTCCCCTTGGTGGCGTGCGGGGTGTAGACGAACTCGTAGCCCTCCTCCTCGTGCCGCTTGCGCGAGTAGTCCTCCATGGCCCGGCGGATGATGCCGCCCTTGGGGTGGAAGACGGCGAGGCCGGAGCCGATCTCCTCGGGGATGGAGAAGAGGTCGAGCTCGTTGCCGAGCTTGCGGTGGTCGCGCTTCTCGGCCTCGACGAGGAAGTCCAGGTGGGCCTTGAGCTCGTCCTTGGTCGGCCAGGCGGTGCCGTAGATGCGCTGCAGCATGGGGTTGCGCTCGCTGCCGCGCCAGTAGGCGGCCGCGTTGCGCATCAGCTTGAACGCCGGGATGTGCCGGGTGCTGGGCAGGTGCGGGCCGCGGCAGAGGTCGCCCCAGCACTGCTCGCCGCTCTTGGCGTCCAGGTTGTCGTAGATGGTGAGTTCGCCGGCGCCGACCTCGACGTCGGCGCCCTCGCCGGCGGTGGCGGCGGAGCCCTTGAGGCCGATCAGCTCCAGCTTGTACGGCTCGGCGGCCAGCTCCTCGCGGGCGGACTCGTCGGTGACCACGCGGCGGGAGAACTTCTGCCCGCGCTTGATGATCTCCTGCATCTTCTTCTCGATGGCCTTGAGGTCATCGGGGTGGAACGGCTTCTCGACGTCGAAGTCGTAGTAGAAGCCGTCCTTGACCGGCGGGCCGATGCCGAGCTTCGCCTCGGGGAAGAGCTGCTGCACGGCCTGGGCCATGACGTGCGCGGTGGAGTGGCGCAGGATGTCCAGGCCGTCCTTGCTGCCGATCTCGACCGGCTCGACCTCGTCGCCGTCCTGGACGGCGTAGGCGAGGTCCTTGAGCTGGCCGCCGACGCGGGCGGCGATGATCGAGCGGTCGTCGGCGAAGAGCTCGGCGGCCGTAGTGCCCGTGGTCACCACGCGCTCTTCCCGATCGGGTTCGCGGCTGATGATTACCCGGACGTCCGTCACCGGTCTCTCCTGACGTGCTGGATTTCAGAGGACGCAACACTGCGCTGCGCGTGACGATGGTACCGAGAGCGCCGCCCCCGCCGTCCACCTACGCCCCTTCTCCCCCTTCCTCCGTCCTCTCCCGGAGCGACTTCAGCAGCCGCTCGCGGTCCCCTTCCTCCCAGCCGCAGAGCTCCAGGCCGTGCGGGCGGGACAGCCGGCGGAAGCCGCCGTGCCGGTCCAGCCGGCCGGAGACCCGGACCGGCAGGCCCGCGAGGTGCGCCTCGACGGCCAGGCGGTAGTCGGGGTCGGGCAGGCGGAGCCTGACTTCTCGGACGTCGGCGCCGGCCAGCACCCGCAGCCGTACCGAGCCAGGCACGGCCGGGTCGGCCCGCTTGAGCCGGGTGACCACGCCGACCACGGTGACGGCGACGGCGGGTTCGATGCGTTCCAGCAGGTCGGCGGCCTCCGCCAGGGCGGGCAGGTCGCCGGGCGAGAAGTCGAGGTCGATCCGGCGGTCCCCGAAGCCGCCCGGTGTTCCGGCGGCGGGCGACCAGGCGACGCCGAAGCGGGCGGCCGTCGCGTCGCGCACCAGGTCCTCGACGGACCGGACGAGTTCGCGGCTGACGCCGGCCCGGACGGTGCTCCCGAAGGCCTCGGGCCCGCCGCTGACCCGGCGGTAGTCGACGGCGTCGCGCAGCGCCTCCAGGGCGCGGACCAGGGTGGTGACGGCGGCGCGGCCCTCGGGGGCGGGGGTGTACGCGGTGAGGGCGGCGCCCTGTTCGACCAGCAGGACGCGGTCCAGGAAGTCCCCGGCGGGGCCGTCCAGCCGGGCGCCGAAGTAGCCGGCCCTGGTCCGGGCGGCCTTGGCCCCGGCGGCGAGCATCCCGCGCGCCGCCTGCCGGAGCCGCTCGGCCTCGTCCCAGGGGGCGGCCCCGGCGGGGCCGGGCGGGTCGCGGTGCCAGCGCAGTTCGTCGCCGGGCACGGTGAGGGCGAGCAGGATCGAGCGGGCGGAGGGGGTGCGGGAACGGGAGAGCGCGGTGACGGCGTCGGCGAGGAGTTCGACGGCGTCGTCGAAGCCGTCCCCGGCCGGGACGAGCAGGCTGGTGCCGGCTTCGCCGTCGGGCGGGGTCCAGCGTCCGTACCGGGCGGCCGGGCCGCCGCGGCGGACCCAGCCGTGCCGGGCGAGCAGGGTGGCCAGCACCGCCGGGTCGACGGCGGCCGGGTCGGGCAGGGGCGGGGCCGGCTCGCCCGGTCCGTGCGGCGGTGTCATGGGTCCGGTTCCTCCCTGCCGGGGCCGGGCCGTCACGGGCTGCCGCCCGCGCCGACCCGGGCCATGATGTCGCAGAGCGCGCGGTCGTCGAAGACCTTGCCGGTGGGCACCCGGACGTTGGTGCGCCGCTGCCCGGTGACCGGGTGGCCGGCCAGGTTGACCCAGTAGCAGCAGTGCCGCAGCTCCAGGGCGTCCGGACGGGCCCGCAGCCAGTGCCCGACCCGGCGCGGCAGCAGCATCACGACCAGGATCCGCGGCACGGCGACCCGGGGCCGGGCGAGCTTGCGCAGGTGGTCGTTGTCGAGGGTGAAGCTGAAGAACGGCCCGGCCGGGTCGGGCGCGACCTGCTGGGTGGCCTTGAGCTGGATCTTGACGGTGACCTCGTCGTCCACCTCGTGCGTCCGGGAGCCGTGGCTGACGTGCCAGTCGATGCCGTTGTCCGGGAACGGCTGGGAGAGCGAGCAGCCCGCCGCGGCGGCGACCGCGTGCAGGTAGCCGACCTGCAGGGTCTCCATGCAGGCGGTGACCGCGAGGTTCCCCCGCAGGACGTCCGCCGCCTCCTCGGGCTGCGGCTGGGTCAGTGCCATCGCCCCGTGCCTCCCCCGGTTCCGGGCCCGCCCCGGTCCGGGCGGACCGGTCGATTCGAACGGGACGGTCAGGGGCAGGATCCCCGGTCGGGCTTGGGCCAAACGGGTTGAGGGAGCGTCAGAACCGGGTATCAACCGGGCGCAACGCTCGTCTGAGGGGCAGTCATGCAGCAGCACTGGTACACCGGCCCACTCGCCTCGTTCGACACCGAGACGACCGGCGTGGACGTGGAGCACGACCGGATCGTCTCCGCCGCCCTGGTCGTCCAGCTCGCGCCGGGCGCTCCGGCGCGGACGACCTCCTGGCTCGCGGATCCGGGCGTTCCGATCCCGGACGGCGCCCGCGCGGTGCACGGCATCAGCGACGACCGGGTGCGCGCCCACGGCCGCCCGGCCCGCACGGTGGTGGCGGAGGTCGTCCGCGCGCTGGCGGCGGAGGCCCGGGCCGGGCACCCGGTGGTGGTGATGAACGCGCCCTACGACCTGACGCTGCTGGACCGGGAGCTGCGCCGCCATCACGGGCTGACATTGGCCGACGGGCTGTCGACGGCCGGGCTGGTGGTGCTGGATCCGCGGGTGCTGGACAAGCACGTGGACCGCTACCGCAAGGGCCGCCGGACGCTGACCGACCTGTGCGCCCACTACGGCGTGGACCTGGCGGGGGCGCACGACGCGGCGGCGGACGCGACGGCGGCGCTGGCGCTGACCCGGCGGATAGGCGCCCGCTACCCGGCGGCGCTCGGCGGGCTGTCGGCGGCGGAGCTGCACCTGCGGCAGGCGATCTGGCACGCGGCACAGGCGCGCGGGCTGCAGAACTGGTTCGACCGTTCGGGGACGCCGGAGCGGGTGGACCTGTCCTGGCCGCTGCGGCCGGCCCGGTGCGGCTGCGGGCGCCGGCTGGAGCCCGAGCACGGCTGCGAGGCGGCGGCGTGACGGGCGGCCCCGGGGATCCGGGGCCCGGACGCGCCGCAGGCCCTGACCGGTTTCCTGGTCAGGGCCTGCGTGCTGTCCGGTGGGCGATACTGGGATCGAACCAGTGACCCCTTCGGTGTGAACGAAGTGCTCTCCCGCTGAGCTAATCGCCCGGGCAACGAGAAGAACTGTAGCACCATTCGGGGCCGGTCGTACAACTCGCCCGTTCCGGGTACCGCCGACGACTCCGCAGAACTCGCGCCCCGCACGGGAGGTGACTCCCCCTCAGCCGATTACCGACGCCCCGGGACCGTTTCCGGAAATACACGTGAGGCCCAGTCGATAATCGACTGGGCCTCACATATCACAATGCATTCCGGTGGGCGATACTGGGATCGAACCAGTGACCCCTTCGGTGTGAACGAAGTGCTCTCCCGCTGAGCTAATCGCCCGGGTGCAGGGAAAACATTACCGCATCCCGAGGGGTGCTCCGAACACCCTCGCTGGTCGCGGCTCCTCCGCCCGGGCGGGTCAGCTCCCGTCCAGCCGCCAGGGCAGCGCCAGGCCGTAGCGGGCGAAGTACCAGCCGCCCGCCCCCGCGAGGGCGGCCAGCCCGATCGCGGTGAGCGTCAGGTTGCGGCGGCGCACCCGCGGGTCCATGGCCCGCTGGGCGGCCTCGGCGACCTTGCGGCGGGTCCAGCGCAGGACCAGCTGGGCCCAGACGAACTCGGTGGACCAGATCCCCATGCCCAGGAAGATCACCAGCCAGCCGGGGCCGGGCATCGGCAGCATGACCACTCCGAGCGCCACCACGGCGAGGCCGGCCACGAAGACCGCCACCTGCCAGACCCGGTGCAGCGCCGGCGAGCGGCGGACGAAGGCCGGGGCCCTCGAACCGACCGCCCGTCCGCCGTCCGCAGCCGTGTCAACCGGCACAGCCGGTTCACCCGTTCTCGCGTTCCCGCCCGCCTTGTCGTTTCGCACAGTCATGCCAGGAAACTAACCAAGAAGTACCCGGGTAATGCCGGGCCCGGCCGCCGCGACGCGATTCGGCAATGCGCCGTAAGGGGTACGACTCGCGCCCGAATCGGGACAGAGGGGTTTACATCGGTCTTGGGGGTGGGATGGTCCGTTCGCCGACGTGCGATTCCCCGAGCGCACACTGAGCGAAAGGCCATGGCGCTTATGAACACCACGGTCAGCTGCGAGCTGCACCTGCGCCTCATCGTGTCCAGCGAGTCCTCACTGCCCGTCCCCGCGGGCCTGCGCTACGACACCGCCGACCCCTACGCCGTGCACGCCACGTTCCACACGGGCGCCGACGAGACCGTGGAGTGGGTGTTCGCCCGAGATCTCCTCGCGGAGGGGCTGCACCGACCCACCGGTACCGGCGACGTCCGGGTGTGGCCGTCGCGCAGCCACGGGCAAGGGGTGGTCTGCATCGCGCTGAGCTCTCCGGAAGGAGAAGCCCTGCTGGAGGCCCCGGCCCGGGCGCTTGAGTCGTTCCTCAAGCGGACGGACGCCGCGGTGCCCCCCGGCACCGAACACCGTCACTTCGACCTCGACCGGGAGCTGTCCCACATCCTCGCCGAAAGCTGACCCCGCCGGAGGCGGTCACGCCCCGCCGTCGGCGGGGCCGTAGCCCCTGCCGCCATCGCAGCCGTCCTACTCGGGGGCACGGCAGCGGACTCAGCCGCGCACACGCGGTCTCGGGGCCGGTGATCGGCCCCGCTCCCACCGGAGCGGGGCCACAGCACCGCAGGCGCCCGGCACCGAGGCCGGTCATCCCCACGGGTGACCGGCCTCGGTGCCGGGCGCCGACGTCTTTCGGGGGACGCCCCGCCGGCGGGCGTCGCACCGGTCCGGAGGCCGGTCCGCCCGGGCGATGCCCGGTTTCGTACGCCTTGCCGGACTACGTACACGCATTCGAAAGAAGCCACCGCCCTACCGGCACGAGGCCCGGTATGGTCTGGGGTAACCGTGGACGCGGGGTATCGGAGTCCCCCTGCGCGAGGAGCCCCCAACGTGCTGATCACCCATGACACCGAGTGCGCGCTGAGCATCCTCGTGGAGCTGCTCAACACCGCACCCGAGGTGTGCGGCGCCGAGCGGCTGCCGGACGTCGCCGCACTGGACGCCTTCGTGGTCCGCCAGGAGATCAGCGAGATCGACTCGCTGACCGAGGACGACCTGCGGCGGGTGCACGAGCTGCGCACCCGGCTGCGCGAGGTGTTCGCGACGGAGTCCACCGCGCAGGCCGCCGAGCTGGTCAACTCGATCGTCGCGGCCGCCGGGACGACGCCCCGGCTGACCGACCACGACGGCCACGACTGGCACATCCACTACTTCGCGCCGCACGCCGCTCTCGGTGACCACCTGGCGGCCGAGCTGGGCATGGCGCTGGCCTTCATCCTGATGGCGGGCGAGCGGGAGCGGCTGCGCCGCTGCGAGGCGCCGGACTGCGCACGGGTCTTCGTGGACCTCTCCCGCAACCGCTCGCGGCGCTACTGCGACAGCCGAACCTGCGGCAACCGGCTCCACGTCGCCGCCTACCGGGCGCGGCAGCGGTCGGCGGAGGCCGTCCCCTCCGCCTGACCCGCCGGCCGTCCCGCTCAGATCCCGCGCTTGCGGAGGATCTCCTCGATGTCGGCGAAGTCGCCGAGGCCGTCCTCGCGCTTGCCCGCGGCGGGCTTCTTCGCGGCCCTGGGCGTCGGCGCCACCGCGGGACGCTCGGGCGCCGGCCCGGCCGCGGCCGGGCGCTCCGGGGCGCCCTCCACCGCGCCGCCCCGGCGGCCCACCCAGCGGGTGGTGAGCAGCAGGGCCGCGGAGACGCCGAGCAGCGCGATGCCGGTCCACACCCGCGGGTCGAGGACCAGCTTGGTCGCCCAGTCGGTGAACTCCCGGCCGATCGTGCTCGCCAGCGGGAACAGGCCGGTCAGGTAGAGGCCGGCGGGCAGCAGGGCCACCGCGAACCAGCGGGTCGCCGACAGGAAGCGCCGCCGGTAGGCCCGCAGCCCCGCGAAGGCCACCCCGCCCGCGGTGAGGATGAAGCTGATCGACGCGCTCAGCACGGGGCCGCTCCTTCGGGTCCGGTCGTCCTGGTCATCGGTGCCTTCCTCTCGGTCCGCCCTCGGGCGCACCTCCGGCCGGAGCGGGCGCCCACTAGTGGAACACTGGGGGAATGATCGATGGTTCCCTCCCCCGCCTCGAGTTCTGGTGCGACCTCCAGTGCCCGGACTGCCACACCGCGCTGGACGACGTACGGGCGCTGCGGGCGCAGTACGGCGACGCGCTGAGCGTGGAGCTGCGGCACTTCCCGCTGGAGAAGCACAAGCACGCCTACGCCGCCGCCGAGGCGGCCGAGGAGGCGTTCGCGCAGGGGCTGGGCTGGCCGTTCGTGGAGGCGCTGCTGGCCCGCACCGCGGAGCTGGAGGCGCGCGGGCAGCAGGTGCTGCTGGAGGTGGCCCGGGAGGTCGGGGCGGACGTCGACGAGGTGGACACCGCGCTGATCGACGGCCGGCACATGCTGACCGTCGACGCCGACCAGGCCGAGGGCAAGGCGATCGGGGTCACCGGCACGCCGACGTACGTGATCGGCGGCAAGCGCCTCGACGGCGGGAAGAGCCAGGAGGGGCTGCGCGCCTCGATCACGGCCGTCATCGAGGCGGCGAAGTCCTCCTGACGCCACGTCGGGTCACAGCTGCTTGCCGTAGAGGCGCTCGGTGACCAGGTAGCCCAGCGAGGTGTAGAGCCGGACGGCGACCTCGTTGCCGGAGAAGACGTTGAGGCCGAGGTTCCGCACCCCGGCGGCCAGGCACTCGCGTTCGGCGACCAGCATCAGCGTGCGGCCGTGTCCCCGGCCCTGGTGGGCCGGGGAGACCTCGACCTTCATCACCCAGGCGAGCGGTTCGCCGTCCGGCAGGTCGCGCAGGCGCAGCTGCAGCCAGAGCAGGCCGTACGGCTCCTGCCCGCCCTCGCCGTACAGCCGGCGCACGACCGCGCCCGGGGCCTCCGGGTCGGAGGCGACCGGGTTCTCCCGGCCGGCGGCGGTGCGGGCGCGGGCCTGTTCCCCGGTGAGACCGGAGTCCACCATCGCGCCGACGTAGTCCTCCAGGGACCGGTCGAACCAGGCCCGGAGCTCGGCCGGCCGGTCGAACGGGCGCACGCTCAGCCCGGCCGGCAGGTCGGGGGCGGCGGCCAGGAGCTTGGACATGGCCAGGGCCCGCTCGGTGTACCCGAGGGTCACGGCGAGCCCGCGGGCCGCCGCGGCCGACTCCGGGACGGAGACGTCGACCCGGGTGCAGCCCCAGGTCCGCAGCACCTCCTCGGCGGCCAGCCCGCCGAAGGTGCCCCGGCCCCGGCCGCGGCCCTCGGTGATCTCCAACTCGGATATCCGGCCCCAGAGTCGGCCGCCCTGCGGGTCGGCGGTGGTGCGCAGCGCGCCGACCGGGTGGCCGTTCGAGAGGATCAGCCAGCGTCTGGTGCGGCCGCCGGCCGCGGTGGGTGTCTCCGGGCCCTCGGGGCGCAGCGTGGTGGTCATGTGGTGCTCCCTTCCCGTTGCCCGGAGGGTTATCCACGCGACCGGTGCGCTGCCCGGGGGATCACGGGTCGAGGTCGTCGCCGCTGCGCTCGGCGAAGACGGCCATGGCCTTGGCGGTGACGGGGCCGATGCCGGGCAGCTCGCGGTCGTCGACGCGGGTGACGGCCTGGACGTCGCGGGTGGAGGACGTCAGGAAGACCTCCTCGGCGTCCTGGAGGGCGCTGAGCGGGAGGTCGGCCTCCTCGGCGCCGCACCAGTCGACGACGAGCTGCCGGGTGATGCCGGCCAGGCAGCCGGAGGCGAGGGCGGGGGTGAGCAGGCGGCCGCCGAGGACCATGAAAACGTTGGAGCCGGTGCCCTCGCAGAGCCGGCCGGCGGTGTTGGCGAACAGGGCCTCGGAGGCGCCGGCGCGGTGGGCGGCGGCCAGGGCGACGACGTTCTCGGCGTACGAGGTGGTCTTGAGGCCGGCGACGGCGCTGTGCTCGTTGCGGCGCCAGGGGACCACGACGACGGCGGTCTCGTCGGGGCGGTGGCCGATCGCGTTGAGGGCGACGACCAGGGTCGGGCCGGTGGTGCCGCGCTCGGAGCTGAGCGGGCCGTTGCCGCCGGTGTAGGTGACGCGCAGCCGGCCGAGCGGTGCGGGGTTGGCGGCGAGGACCTGGGCGCAGGCCTCGCGGACCAGGTCGTGGTCGGGGTCGGCCAGGCCGAGGCCCCGGGCGGAGCGGGTGAGCCGGTCGAGGTGGCGGGTGACCGCGAAGGCGCGGCCGTCGACCGTCTTCAGGGTCTCGAAGACGCCGTCGCCGGTGGTGAGGCCGTGGTCGAGGACCGAGACGGCCGCGTCGGCGGAGTCGACCAGGGAGCCGTTGACCCAGCTCGTGGTGCGGTTGTGCATCAGGTGCTGCTCCTAAGCGGTAGGGGCTCAGGCCCCGGTCGGATCGGGTCCGCTGCCGGACCGGGCGCCGGGTTCGCTGCCCGACGCTATCGCGACCAGTCGGGCCGCCTTCAGTTCGGTTTCGGCCCATTCGCGTTCGGGGTCGGAGCCCCAGGTGATGCCGGCGCCGGTGCCGAAGCGCAGGACGGGTGCGTCGGGGTCCGTCCGGTCGATCCAGAAGGTGCGGATGCCGACGGCGAGTTCGGCCTCGCCGCGGTCGGCGTCGACCCAGCCGACGGCGCCGCAGTAGGGGCCGCGCGGGGCGGTCTCCAGGGCTTCGATGATCCGCAGGGCGCTGGACTTGGGGGCACCGGTGACGGAGCCGGGCGGGAAGGTGGCGGCGAGGAGCTCGGGCCAGCCGGCGCCCTCGCCGAGGGTGCCCTCGACGGTGGAGACCAGGTGGACCAGGCCGGGGTGCTTCTCGACGGCGCAGAGGTCGGGGACGGTGACGCTGCCGGTCTCGCAGACCCGGCCGAGGTCGTTGCGGACCAGGTCGACGATCATCACGTTCTCGGCGTGGTCCTTGTCGAGGAGGTCGTCCTCGGTGCGGCCGGTGCCCTTGATCGGGCCGGAGGAGACGGTGCGGCCGGTGCGGCGCAGGTAGAGCTCGGGCGAGGCGGTGGCGATCTCGACGCCGTGCCCGGGCAGGCGGACGGTGCCGGCGTAGGGCGCGGGGTTGCCGCGGGCGAGGAGGCCGGTGAGGGCGTCGACGTCGCTGTGGTCCGGGTCGGGCAGCGGCGCGGAGAGCACCCGGCAGAGGTTGGCCTGGTAGACCTCGCCGGCGGCGATGTGCTCGCGGATGCGGCGGACGCCGGCGGTGTAGGCGGCGCGGTCGAGGGAGCTGTGCCAGCTGCCGGCCTCGGGTCCGCGCCAGCCGGCACCGGAGGGCGGGGCGGGGGCGGGGCGGAGCCGGTCGAAGCGGGCGCAGGTGAGGCGGCCCTCGAAGTCGTAGGCGACGGCCCAGTAGCCGGCGGAGTCGAGGGCGGCCGGGTCCGAGGTGACGTCGCGCAGTCCGGTGGCCAGGCGGCCGCCGAAGCGGGCGAGCGGGGTGCGGGGGTCGGGGTGGCCGGACACGGTTCTCCTGCGCGGTGGTGCTGGGGGCGGTGCCTGAAGTGTAGGTCGGGGGGCGTGGGCCTTGAGCAGCGCGCGCCCCCGCGCGCGAGCAGCCGCGTGCGTCGCGTGGGTGTGCGCCGGGTGACCTGCGGATGATCCTCCGGGAGCGCCGCAGGTGGTGGCCGGTGACCGGCCGGGAGGGCTGACGGGACGGCACTCGCCGGTCATCCCCGCGGCATGCTGCGGGAACGGATTTTTAGCTGGCCCGGGAATCCGCTAGAGTTCAACACGTCGCCAGGGAGCGCAGCCGAAGAAAAGCGGTGAAGGTCCCCGGGAGACAGGCGGACGTGGCTCAGTTGGTAGAGCATCACCTTGCCAAGGTGAGGGTCGCGAGTTCGAATCTCGTCGTCCGCTCGATGGAGAACAGTGTAAGATCGTTCTTCATGCGTTGCCTGGTGGAGTGGCCGAGAGGCGAGGCAACGGCCTGCAAAGCCGTGTACACGGGTTCAAATCCCGTCTCCACCTCCAAGAGGTCCCCCGGTTCCACCGGGGGCCTCCCCGCGCGATTAGCTCAGCGGGAGAGCACTACCTTGACACGGTAGGGGTCACTGGTTCAATCCCAGTATCGCGCACGTCGGGTCCCCCGGGGTCTGCTGCACGACCGCCTCATCAGGCGCGATTAGCTCAGCGGGAGAGCACTACCTTGACACGGTAGGGGTCACTGGTTCAATCCCAGTATCGCGCACAGTAACGGGCCCTCCGGGGTCTGCTGCAACACCGCCTCATCAGGCGCGATTAGCTCAGCGGGAGAGCACTACCTTGACACGGTAGGGGTCACTGGTTCAATCCCAGTATCGCGCACGTCGGATCCCCCGGGGTCCACTGCATGACCGCCCTACCAGGCGCGATTAGCTCAGCGGGAGAGCACTACCTTGACACGGTAGGGGTCACTGGTTCAATCCCAGTATCGCGCACAGTGACGACCGGGGTCGTAGTCCGTGAGGACTGCGGCCCCGGTCTCTTTGCGTCCCCGTACGGATCGGGACGCGGAACTGCGGGGGGAACGGGAAGAGCCGCGTACGGACGCCCTCACCGACGTCCGTACGCGGCACCTCCGCCTGCCGGGGTGCTCTGCGCACCGCTCCCGCCCGTCCGCGAGTCATCGCGGCCGCGGCCTCCCCGGCGGCACCGTTCCCCGTCCCCAGGGGATCGGTGCCCGTCTTCGACCGGCTCGGGGCCGGTGTCCTTCTTCCTCCTGCTCAGCGGGTGACCAGATCGGCGAGGGCCTGCGCCTGGTTCGCCATCTGCTCCCACCCACCGAAGAGCAGCACCAGGAGCACGGCGCACGGCAGGGCCATGGCCAGCGCCACGGCGGGGTGCCGGGTGGGCTGCTCGGCGGACCGGGACTGGACGAAGGCCGGCCGACGGCGGCGGGAGGTTCCCGTGAGCTGCGGTGGCATGTCCTTGCTCCTGATCCGGTCGAGTTTGGCGCGGTGGACGGCTTACCTCGGGGGACGAGCTCCCCGTCCACCGCTGGACACAACGCTATGGGCCGGGGGCCCTGCGGACGTCATGCCGTCGTACTGTTCCTCGGACGTCCCGGAGGATGACGATGGGACTCGGGACGTACTACCGCAGGGGGACGGAACTCTCCTCCGACCCCCGAGGGAACCCTGAGGGGAAACCCCGAGACGCCCCTCGACGGCCCTGTGATCTGCAGGTCAGCGCACGATCCGACAATCGCACGGCGGCTTCAGGTGTTGCGTATCAGCACACCGCAGCGGGCAGTCCGTAAGCTGTGCCGGACAGGAACTGACGATGCCCCAACCGACGGGGCCTCACCCACCGGCTGACGGGGAACGAAACATGGCGATGATGCGGCTGAGGCGTGAGGACCCCCGCATCGTCGGGCCGTACCGCCTGCACCGGCGACTTGGCGCCGGCGGCATGGGCGTGGTGTACCTCGGGTCCGACCGCCGCGGACAGCGCGTCGCCCTCAAGCTCATCCGCGCCGAACTCGCCGAGGACCAGGAGTTCCGTACCCGCTTCGCCCGCGAGATCGCCGCCGCCTCCCGGATCCGGGGCGGCTGCACCGCGCGCGTGGTCGGCTCCGACATCGAGACCGACCGGCCCTGGCTGGCCACCGCGTACGTGCCGGGGCCCTCGCTCTACAAGCGGGTCGGCGACGAGGGGCCGATGAACTGGCCCGAGGCGGCCCGGATCGGGGCCGCGCTGGCCGACGGACTGGTCAAGGTGCACGAGGCGGGGGTGGTCCACCGGGACCTCAAGCCGTCCAACATCCTGCTCTCGCCCCGGGGCCCGCGGATCATCGACTTCGGCATCGCGTGGTCGCGCGGCGCCAGCACGCTCACCCACGTCGGCACGGCGGTCGGCTCCCCCGGCTTCCTCGCGCCCGAGCAGGTGCGCGGGGCCGCCGTCACGCCCGCCACCGACGTCTTCGCCTTCGGGGCGACCCTCGCGTACGCCCTCACGGGGGACACCCCGTTCGGGTCCGGGGCGTCCTCCGAAGTGATGCTGTACCGGGTCGTCCACGAGGAGCCCGACCTCTCGGCGGTACCGCCGCAGCTGGCACCGCTGATCCGGGCCTGCCTGGCCAAGGAGCCCGCCGAACGGCCCGGGGCCGCCGCGCTGCACGAGCGGCTCAGCGAGCTCGCGGCGCGCGGTACGGCGGCGGGGGCCTCCGCCGCCGGCACCCGCGGGGCGCGGCCCGGGCGGAACGCGCCGGCTCCGGCTCCGGCCCAGCAGGAGAACGGCCGTCAGGGCGTGCCCGCCCCCGGGCGCTCGCCAGAGCCGCCCGCCGCGGCGCGGGCCCGGGCGGCGGCGGGCCGACCCGGTGCGCAGGCGGCCGGGGCCGCCGGACGGCGCCCGCACGGCCCGGCCGCGCCCGCCCCCCGGTCCGAGGCCACGCCGGTGACCCGCCCGCTGCGGAAGCGTCCGGACCACCCGCAGACCCCGCCGCCGGCCCGCCCCGGGCCCCGTGACCGGGTGCGTCCCCGGGACCGCCAGCACACCCCCGTCCCCGGCGGACGGCCCGGCACCGCACGGCAGCGGCTGCTCCGGCAGCGGCTGGTGGTCTTCGTCACGGTGACCATCGGGGTGGCGCTGGCCATCGCGGCGGCGCAGGGCTGCGAGAACCGGGACGACCGGAGCGTGCGGCCGCCGACCGCGGTGGTGGCGAACGCCGGCTCCGGCAGCCAGCAGGCCGTACCGGGGACGTCGGCCGACGTCGCGCCACAGGCCTCGGCCGTACCGCTGCCGGCAGCCGCCCGCAGCGGCGCGGACGCCGGGCTGACGCCCCCGCAGGCGCCGGTGCCGGCCGTGGACTGGCCCAACCACAGCTACCCCGACGGGCCCGGCGGGCCCGCCGTCACCCTGCAGAACGGGCACTCCGTCGGGGCCGGGCCGCAGGTCGCGCTGAGCGCGGTGCTGCCGGCCCGGTACAAGGGCCTGCCGGCCGCGGTGGTCGTCCTGCGGCGCACGGAGGGCTCGGCGCCGGTCGACCTCGTCCAGCTCTACACCTTCGCCGGGGACACGCCGGTCGCCACCACCTCCCGCACCTCGGTGGCCGACCCGCAGGCGGCGGCCGGCTGGCGGTTGGAAGGCGGCACGGTCGTCCGCGAGGAGCGCTCGGCCGTCACCGGGGCCGTCTCCTCCACCCGCTACACCGTCCGCCCCGACGGCACCCTCGACGAGTCCTGGCCCGGCGCCACCACCCCGCCCCCGGCGGCCGCCCCGGCCCCGCCCACCTCCCCCACCGGCTGACGCCCACCGGGCTTGCCGCGGTGTCACGGCGTCGGGCCGGCACGAGAAGTCGGACGGGCCAGCCTCCGGCGTAGCCGAACAACCGCACACAGCACCCCGGCAGCGTAGGCGCGCCTGCATGAGAAGTCGGGTGGACCGACTTCTCGCGCGGTGCCGGTGCCGGCTGGTTACGGGGTGGGTGTGGTGACGGCGTAGAAGGCCACGGCTGCGGCGGCGCCGACGTTGAGGGAGTCGATGCCGTGGGCCATCGGGATCCGGACCGGGTGGTGGGCGGCGGCGATGGCGCGGGGGGTGAGGCCGTCGCCCTCGGCGCCGAGCATCAGGGCGGCCTTGGGCAGGCCGTGCGGGGTCAGGGTGTGGAGGTCCACCGCACTGTCGGCGGGGGTCAGGGCGAGCAGGGTGAAGCCGGCCCCGCGGACGGTGTCGAGGGCGGTCGGCCACGGGTCCAGGCGGGCGTACGGGACGGCGAAGACGGCGCCCATGGAGACCTTGACGGCGCGCCGGTAGAGCGGGTCGGCGCAGTCAGGCGAGAGCAGGACGGCGTCCATCCCGAGGGCGGCGGCGCTGCGGAAGATGGCGCCCAGGTTGGTGTGGTCGACCAGGCCCTCCAGCACGGCGACCCGGCGGGCCCCGGCGAGCACCTCGGCGGCGTCCGGGAGGGGCTTGCGCTCCATCGAGGCGAGGGCGCCGCGGTGCACGTGGTAGCCGGTGACGGCTTCGGCGAGCGCGGGCTCGACCACGTGGACCGGGGCGTCGGCCCCGGCGATGACGTCGCCCATCACCTCCAGCCACTTGGGGGTGAGCAGCATCGACCGCATCCGGTAGCCGGCGGCGAGGGCGCGGCGGATGACCTTTTCCCCCTCGGCGATGAACAGGCCCTCCGCCGGTTCGCGGCGGCGGCGCAGTTCGACGTCGGTGAGGCCGGTGTAGTCGGCGAGGCGGGGGTCGGCCGGGTCGGTGATGGTGCGGGGTTCGGACACCCTGCGATCTTGCCAAGCCGGGGCGGGGAAGGCCAAACGGCCGAGGGGGCGGGGTGGTCCCCGGCTGGCCATAGTGCAAATATGACCGTATGGCCCGTAATCCGGGTCGATCCTGGGCTCCGTCGGCCTCTGGCGCCACTGGCACCGCCGGCTCCCCCGGTGGGCGCCCACACGGTCGGCCACAGCTGCCGCGTGCGAAGCGGCGGTGGCCGGTGTGGCACCGTTCGGTGGCGGGGCAGGTCTTCGCGCTCCAGGTCCTGGTCGTGCTGCTGCTGGTGGTGACGGCCGCGGTGGCGCTGGTGGTGCAGTCGCGCAACGACGCCGAGCACGAGGCGCGCAACCGTTCGGTGGCGGTGGCGCAGACCTTCGCCAGTTCGCCGGGGATCGTGGACGCGCTGCGCTCCCCCGACCCGACGGCCGTCCTGCAGCCGAGGGCGCAGTCCGCGCGGGTCGCCTCCGGCGTGGACTTCATCGTGGTGCTGAACAACCAGGGCATCCGCTACACCCACCCGAACCCGGCACGGATCGGCGCGAAGTTCGTCGGCACCTACGAGCCCGCCCTGCACGGGCAGGTGGTGACCGAGCAGGTCACGGGCACGCTCGGCCCGCTGGTGCAGGCGGTGGTCCCGGTGTACGCGCCGGACAACTCGGTGGTCGGGCTGGTCTCGGCGGGCGTCACGCTGAGCAACGTCAGCAGCGCCAGTGAGCGCCAGCTGCCGGTGGTGCTGGGCGCGGCGGCGGTCGCGGTGGGGCTGGCCACGCTCGGGACGGCGCTGATCAGCCGGCGGCTGCGGCGCCAGACGCACGGGCTGGGCCCGGTCGAGATGACCCGGATGTACGAGCACCACGCGGCGGTGCTGCACGCGGTGCGCGAGGGCGTGATGATCGTCGGCGGGGACGGGCGGCTGCTGCTCTGCAACGACGAGGCGCGCCGGCTGCTGGACCTGCCGCCGGACGCCGAGGGCCGCCCGGTGAGCGGGCTGGGCCTGGAGCAGGCACCGCTGGGGCTGCTGACCGCCGGGCGCCCGGTGACCGACGAGGTGGTGCTGTCCGGGGAGCGGCTGCTGGCGGTGAACGTCCGGCTGATCGACCAGCCTGGCGGGCTGCCGGGCTGCGTCGCCACGCTGCGCGACTCCACCGAGCTGGCGGCGCTGTCCGGCCGGGTCGAGCGCGCGCAGCGGCGGCTGCGGCTGCTGTACGACGCCGGGGTGACGGTGGGCAGCACGCTGGACGTGACGCGGACGGCGGAGGAGCTGGCGCAGGTCACGGTGCCGCGGTTCGCGGACTTCGTCACGGTGGACCTGGCGGACCAGGTGCTGACCGGTGAGGAGCCGCCGGGCCCCTCGCTGGGGCGGATGCGCCGGGTCGCGCTGACGGGTGTGCGGGACGACGCGCCGTTCTACCCGGTCGGCACGGTGCTGGACGTGGTGCCGGCGACCCCGCTGGCCGGGGCCCTGGACAGCGGCGAAGCCGGCATGGAGCCGCGTCTGGCGGACGCCGACGGGTGGCGGGAGCAGGACCCGGAGCGGTCGGCGCAGGCGCTGGCGTACGGGGTGCACTCGCTGGTGCGGGTGCCGGTGCGGGCGCGCGGGGTGCTGCTGGGGGCGGTCCGGTTCTGGCGGGCGCAGCGGGCCGAGCCGTTCGAGGCGGACGACCTGGCGCTGGCCGAGGAGCTGGTGTCGCACGCGGCGGTGTGCATCGACAACGCCCGCCGCTACACCCGGGAGCACACCATGGCGGTGACGCTCCAGCACAGCCTGCTGCCGCGCAACCTGCCGCAGCAGACCGCGCTGGACGTGGCGCACCGCTACCTGCCGGCCCAGGCCGGGGTGGGCGGGGACTGGTTCGACGTGATCCCGCTGCCGGGCGCGCGGGTGGCGCTGGTGGTCGGGGACGTGGTGGGGCACGGGCTGCACGCGGCGGCGACGATGGGCCGGCTGCGCACCGCGATCCACAACTTCTCGACCCTGGACCTGCCGCCGGACGAGCTGCTGGGGCACCTGGACGAGCTGGTGAACCGGATCGACCAGGACGAGGTGGCGGGCGGCGGGCGCGCGGAGCTGGCCGGGGCGACCTGCCTGTACGCGATCTACGACCCGGTGTCGCGGCGCTGCACGCTGGCCACCGCCGGGCACCCGCCGCCGGCCGTGGTGGACCCGGAGGGCCGGGTGGTGTTCCCGGAGCTGCCGACCGGGCCGCCGCTGGGGCTGGGGGTGCTGCCGTTCGAGACGGCCGAGCTGGAGCTGGCCGAGGGCAGTCGGCTGGTGCTGTACACCGACGGGCTGGTGGAGGACCGGCAGCGGGACATCGACGAGGGGCTGGAGCGGCTGCGGGCGGCGCTGTCCGGGCCGCCGCGGTCCCCCGAGCAGACCTGTGCGGACGTGCTCGGGGCGATGCTGCCGGAGCACCCGCAGGACGACATCGCGCTGCTGGTGGCGCGGACCAGGGTGCTGGCGCCGGACCAGGTGGCGCAGTGGGACGTGCCGTCCGACCCGGCGGCGGTGGGCGAGGTCCGGGCCGCGGTGGCGGAGCGGCTGACGGCCTGGGGACTGGCGGAGGCCGCGTTCGTCACCGAGCTGATCCTCAGCGAGCTGGTGACCAACGCGATCCGGTACGGCTCCGGGCCGATCCGGGTGCGGCTGCTGCGGGACCGCGCGCTGATCTGCGAGGTGTCGGACGGCAGCAGCACCTCGCCGCACCTGCGGTACGCGGCGACCGAGGACGAGGGCGGGCGCGGGCTGTTCCTGGTCGCGCAGTTCGCGGACCGCTGGGGGACGCGCTACACGGCGACCGGGAAGGTCATCTGGACGGAGCAGCCACTGGAGTAGGCCCGCCGCTGCCCGGGGCGGCACCGGAGCGGGAAGCCGGGCCGGCCGGCTTCCCGCTCCGGACGGGCCTACGGCCGGAAGGCCGCGGCCAGCACGTCGACGACGTCGCCGACCACGATGACCGCCGGGGGCTTGACGCCCTCGGCCTCGACCACCGCGGCGACGGTGCCGAGGGTGGCGTCCACCCGGCGCTGGGCGGCGGTGGTGCCCTCCTGGACGACGGCGACCGGGGTGTCCGCGGGCCGGCCGTACTCGACCAGCCGGGCGGCGATCGCACCGATCTTGTCGACGGCCATCAGCAGCACCAGGGTGCCGCTCATCTTCGCGGCGGCCTCCCAGTTGGTGAGCGAGCGCTCGTCGTCCGGGCCGACGTGGCCGGAGATCACGGTGAACTCGTGGGTCAGGCCGCGGTGGGTGACCGGGACGCCGGCCGCCGCGGGGACGCTGATCGAACTGGAGATCCCGGGCACCACGGTGACCGGCAGCCCGGCCTCCGCGCAGGCCAGCAGCTCCTCGCCGCCGCGGCCGAAGACGTACGGGTCGCCGCCCTTGAGCCGGACCACGAACTTGCCGGCCTTGGCGTGCTCGATCAGGGTGCGGTTGATCGCCTCCTGGGCCATGAAGCGGCCGTACGGGATCTTGGAGGCGTCGATCACCTCGACGTGCTCGGGCAGCTCGGCGAGCAGCTCGCGCGGGGCGAGGCGGTCGGTGACGACCACGTCGGCGTCGGCGAGCAGCCGGCGGCCGCGCACGGTGATCAGGTCCGGGTCGCCGGGGCCGCCGCCGACCAGGGCCACGCCGGCGCCGTGCGAGCGGTACTGGCGGGCGGCCAACGAGCCGTCCCGCAGGCCGTCCACGATGGCGTCGCGCAGGGCGGCGGAGTGCCGCGGGTCGCCGGTGAGGACGGCGACGGTGGCGCCGGCGTCGCGGCCGCTGGCCGGGGTCCAGGCGGTGGCCGCGGCGGCGTCGTCGCTGCGGGAGCAGAACACCCGCTCGCGCTCGGCCTCGGCGCTGACCGCCGTGTTGACGGCCTGGTCGTCGGTGGCGACCAGGGCGTACCAGGTGTCGGCCAGGTCGCCGTCCCGGTACGGGCGGGCGTGCCAGGTGAGCTCACCGGCGTCGGCCATCGCCTGGACGGCCGGGGTGGTGGCCGGGGATATCAGGTGCAGGTCGGCGCCGGCGGCGATCAGGGCGGGCAGCCGCCGCTGGGCGACCTGGCCGCCGCCGACCACGACGACGCGGCGGCCGGCCAGCAGCAGGCCGACCGGGTAGGGGGTACGGCCCTCGGTGCTCGGGTGCGGGGTGGGCGCGGTCATCGGCGGTGCTCCTGATCGGGGTGAGGGTGTGGGGACGGTGCGGCACGTCACCGCTCCGCGGACCGGCGCGCCCTCGGGCCGGTCCGCGGAGCGGTGACGGGATGCGTCAGGCCTTCTCGGTGACCCCGGCGGAGTCGAAGGTGGCTACATCGTGCATCGCGCGGGCCGCGCTCTGCACCAGCGGCAGGGCCAGCAGGGCACCGGTGCCCTCGCCGAGCCGCAGGTCCAGGTCGATCAGCGGGCGCAGGCCGAGCTTCGCCAGCGCGGCCTGGTGGCCGGGCTCGGCGGATCGGTGGCCGGCGATGCAGGCGGCCAGCACCTCGGGGGCGATGGCCTTGGCGGCCAGCGCGGCCGAGCCGGCGATGACGCCGTCCAGGACCACCGGGGTGCGCAGCGAGGCGGCGCCCAGCAGGAAGCCGGCCAGGGCGGCGTGCTCCAGGCCGCCGACGGCGGCGAGCACGCCGACCGGGTCGCTCGGGTCGGGCTGGTGCAGGGCCAGCGCGGCGCGGACGACCTCGATCTTGCGGGCGTGGGTCTCGTCGTCGATGCCGGTGCCGCGGCCGGTGACCTCGGCCGGGTCGAGGCCGGTGAACACCGAGATCAGGGCGGCCGAGGCGGTGGTGTTGGCGATCCCCATGTCACCGGTGACCAGCGCCTTGTTGCCCGCCGCGACCAGGTCGCGGGCGGTCTCGATGCCGACCTCGATGGCCTTGAGGGCCTCCTCGCGGGTCATCGCCGGGCCCTGGGTCATGTCGGCGGTGCCGGGGCGGACCTTGCGCGGCAGCAGGCCGGTGGCCCGGCCCTGCTGGACGGCGTCCGGCAGTTCGGCGGCGACGCCGACGTCGACCACGCAGACCTCGGTGCCGATCTGCTTGGCGAAGGAGTTGATCACCGCTCCCCCGGCCAGGAAGTTGGCGACCATCTGGGCGGTCACCTCCTGCGGCCAGGGGCTGACGCCCTGGGCATGCACGCCGTGGTCGCCGGCGAAGATCGCCACGCAGGCGGGCTCCGGGATCGGCGGCGGGCACTTGCGGGACAGGCCGCACAGCTGGGCGGAGATGATCTCCAGCATGCCGAGCGAGCCGGCCGGCTTGGTCATCCGCTTCTGCCGGTCCCAGGCCTCGCCGAGCGCCTTGGCGTCCAGCGGGCGGATGCCGCGCAGCGTCTCGGCGAGCAGGCTCTGCGGCTCCTCGCCGGGCAGCGCGCGGTTGCCGTACTGCTCCTCGTGGACGACCCAGGACAGCGGGCGCTTCTTGGCCCAGCCCTGCTGCTCCAGCTCGGGCTCGCCCGGGAACTCGTCGACGAAGCCGACGCACAGGTAGGCGACGACCTCCAGGTGCTCGGGCAGTCCGAGCTCGCGGACCAGTTCCTCGTCGTCGAAGAAGCTCACCCAGCCGACGCCCAGGCCCTCGGCGCGGGCGGCCAGCCAGAGGTTCTCCACGGCCAGGGCGGCCGAGTACGGGGCCATCTGCGGCTGGGTGTGGCGGCCCAGGGTGTGCCGGCCGCCGCGGGTGCGGTCGGAGGTCACCACGATGTTGACCGGGGTGTCGAGGATGGCCTCGATCTTGATTTCCTTGAACTGCTTGGCCCGGCCCTTGGGCAGCGAGTCCGCGTACGCCTCGCGCTGGCGCTCGGCCAGGGCGTGCATCCGCCGGCGGGTCTTGGCCGAGCGGATCACCACGAAGTCCCAGGGCTGCGAGTAGCCGACGCTGGGCGCGGTGTGGGCGGCCTCCAGGACGCGGATCAGCACCTCGTGCGGGATCGGGTCCGGGCGGAAGCCGTTGCGCACGTCGCGGCGCTCGCGGATCACCTGGTGGACGGCCTCGCGGCCGGCCTCGTCGAAGCCGGGGGCGGCCGGGCCGCGCGGCTCGGCGGGCTCGGTGGGCTCGGCGGCTTCCTCGGGCTGCTGCTCCGACTGTTCCGGCTGCTCCTGCGCCTCCACTGCGACGGGCTGCTCGGCGGCGGCCTGGTCCTCGGGGGCGTCGGTGGCGTCGGTGGCCTGGGGGGCTTCGGCGGGCTGCGGGGCTTCGGCGGCGGGCTGCTCGGCCGACTCGGCAGCGGGCTCGGCGGCCTGTTCCTGGGCGGGCTCGGCCTCCTGGGCTGCGGCGGGCTCCGCGACGGCGGCGGGCTCGGCCCCGCCCTCGGCCGGGGGCTGCGCCTGCTCGGCGGCCTGCTCCACGGGGGCCTCGGCCTCCGGGGCGGCGGGCTGCTCGGCGGCGCCCTCGGCGGGTGCGGCCTGCTCGGCAGGCTCCGCGGCCTCGGCGGCGGCCTCCTCGGCGGCTACGGCGGGCTGGGCCGCCTCCGCCTCGGGGGCGGCCTCGGCCGGAGCCTCGGCGACCGGCTCGACGGCGGCGGTGGCGTCGGCCTCCGCGGGCGCCTCGACGGCCTGCTCCGCGACCGGCTCCGCGACCGGCTCGGCGGCCGCCTCGGCCGGGGCCTCGGGCTGCTGCTGCGGCTGCTCGGCCTCGGCGGCGGGCTCGGTGACGGCCTGCCCGGAGGGCATCTCACCGGTGCCCGCGGCGGTCTCGGCGACCGGCTCGGCGGCCGGCTCCACGACGGCCTCCGGCGCGGTCTCGACCGGCGGGGCCTGCTCGGCGGCGGCGACCGCCTCGACGGCCTCGGCAACCGGGGCGGCCTCGGCGGGCGCCACGGCCTCGGCGGCCTGAGCGCCCTCCACGACCCCGGCGGCCTGCGGCGCGTCGGCGGCCGCTATGGGGACGGGCTGCTGCGGGGCCGCCTCCTCGACGACCGGAGCCTGCTCGGCCGGCGCCACCTTGGGCAGGCCGTGCGGGGTGGGCGCGGCGAGGAAGGCGGAGATCCGGCGCGGCTGACCGGCCGGGGCGGCGGCCTCGGGCTGCTCGGCGGGCACCGCGGCGCCGTCGGTCGCGGCACCCTCGGCGACGACGGCCTCGGCGACAGCCGGCTCGACGGCGACGGCCTCGGCGACGGGTGCGCCGGCCGCCTCGGCCACCGGCTGGACGGCCTCGCTCTCGGCCTGCGCCTGGGCCTGGGCCTGCTCGGCCACCACGGCCTGCGGCGCGACCTCGCCGGCCTCGACCGCCTCGGCGGCGGCCTGGGGCGCCGTCACGTCCTGCGCGGGCTGGGCCGGAACGGCCTGGAGGGCCTCCGGCGTCTCCACGACCTCGATCACCTCGATCGCCCCGACCATCTCGACGGCCGGCACGGCCTCGACCGGCGGCGCGGCCAGCGGCACCTGCTGGGCCTGCTGGAAGTCCTGCGGCAGCTGCTGCCCGTCCGCGACCGGAACGCCCGGAGCGACCGGCGCCACCGGGACGGCGGCCTGCGGCGCGACGGCGGGAGCCGGGGCGGCGGCCTCGGCCATCGGCGGACGGCCGACCACCGGGATGCCGTGCGCGGGCGTGCCGCCCTGCGAGGGGCCGCGGTCGGCCAGCGAGCGGACCGGCACCTGGCCGGTCATCAGCGACGGGTCCGGGATCGGCGGGCCGGCGTGCAGCGGTCGGCGCGGCTGCTGAGCCTGCGTCACCGGCTGCTGCGGCTGCGTCTGGACGGGCTGCTGCTGGAGGGCGTGCTCGGCGCCGAGCGCCGGCGGGTCCACCGGCGGCCAGGACGGCTCGACCGGCATGCCGTCCTGCGGCGCGAGCGGCACCTGCTCGGCCGGGACGGCCGCCGGCTCGCCCCAGGAGCCCTGCGGGCCGGGCATCAGCAGCACGTCGTCCTCGTCGTCCAGGCCGTCCGGCGCGTCGGGCTGGTCGAGGAAGTGGAAGGCCGGGCGCGGGGCGCCCTGGTCGACGGCCCAGCCGTCGCCGGGGTGGCCGGGCTGGGGCACGCCGGGAACGCCGTAGCCGTGCTGGGCCTGCGGCGGGACGACGCCCGCGCCCGGAGGCACCGCGCCGGGGACTCCGCCGATCGGGGCCGCCTGGCCGGGGATCAGTCCGCCGTCCGTCGCGACGCCCTGGAGGGGTGCAACGCCCGCGACGCCCTCCGGTCCGCCGAGCGAGTCCGGCCCGGCGTGCAGGTGCTCCGGCAGTCCCTCGCCCGGGACGTGGCCGCCATCGGTCATTGTCAAAGCTCCTTCCAGGCCGCTGCCGCGCCCTCGGCGACACGATCACCGATCGCAGCGCCCATCCGCACGGGCCGAACCAGCACCGACCCGCCCCTAACCACACGCGGCCGCCGCGCCGTGGCGCTGCGGCCCAAGTCCATCCGGTGCGCTGCGGCACCCCGGGGTCCGGCGCACCGCCCGTACGGGGCGGCACATCGTCTGAAACAACGACAACCCGGAGCAACCGGCACGACCGCACCGGACCCTACGGCATTCTCCAGGTCCGGCACGAGGCCCGTCGAATTGCCCACACTCCGAGCGGAACCGGATTGCACCACGTCAAAAAGGTGACAAACCGACCGAATCGGGTGGGTCGCCGACCGACGCGCCGCCCAGGACGTCACACTACCGGCCCGGCGCGGTCACCTCTCGAATCGGTGTCCGGATGCGACCTGGATCACCGTCGACGCCACCGGACGGTCCCGGCGCGCGCCCACGGCCTTCACACGATCTGCTCACCCCAGAACACCAGCGCGCCGGTTCCGCCCGCCCCCGGCGCCAGCCCGTCGCCGCTCCCCACCGGCCGCAGCGGGGTCGACTGGAGCAGCGCGCCGTCCGCCCGGTAGCCGGCCCCGGCGATCGCCCGGTGGACCTCCTCCGCCTCGGCGAGGGTCCGGGGCAGCGCGACGAACCGCTCGGGCCGCCGGGCCAGCACCGCCCGCACCACGTCGAGGCCGCCGGACTCCACCACCGCCGCGTCCGGCTCCGGCAGGCCGCCCAGCACCTCGGGGCCGCTCCCGTACACCGTCTCCACCTCGACGCCGTAGCGGCGGGCGTTGACGGTCAGCCGGGCGCAGGCCGAGCGGGAGCCCTCCACCGCGACCACGGCGGCGCCGAACCGGGCCGCCTCCACCGCGAGGGCGCCGCTGCCGGCGCCGACCGACCAGACCAGGTCCCCGGGACGCGCACCCAGACGGGCCAGCACCAGGGCGCGCACATGGGCGGGGAGCACCTCCGGCACGCCCGGTTCGTCCTCCGCGCGCCCGGCGCCCGCGTAGGCGTCACCGGGGAGTGCCCAGCCGCGGTCCGCGCCGGGGTAGCCGACCGGGCGGCCGGCGAGCCAGCCGGCCGCCTCGTCCACCCCCGCGGTCCGGGCGCCGCCGCCGATCACCAGCACCACGTTGGGGTCGCGCCACACGTGGTCGGCGATCCGGTCGGAGGTGAGGACGGTGACGTCCTCGTCGGGGGTGCCGAGGGCCTCGCAGACCACGAAGGTCCGGTGCACCCCGCGCAGCATCAGGGCGAGTTCGGCGGGCCCGGCGCCCGGCGCGGTGAGCACCGCGACCTTGGGGTGGGCCCGGCAGATGTTGGCCGCGCGGCGCAGCCGTCCGCCGTGCACGCTGACCACCTGGGCGTCCTCCCAGGGCATGCCGGCCCGGGCGAAGGCCGCGGCCACCGAGGAGACGGCGGGCAGCACCTCCAGTTCGAGGCCGTACTCGGGGCGGCGCAGGGTGCGCACCACGCCGAAGAAGCCCGGGTCGCCCTCGGCGACCACGACGGCGGCGCCGCGGTGCTCGGCGATCCTGCGGGCGGCCTCCCGGATGTTGCCGAGGGTGATCCGCTCGGCGGACTCCGGCACCGGGAGCGCGTTCAGTTGGTAGGGGGCGCCGGCCACCAGGGTCGCCGCGGCCAGGGCCGCGCCGGCGGCCTCGGTCAGCGGTGTGCCGTCCCACCCGATGACCGTGATCCGGTCAGCCATCTGCGGCCGTTCTCCCTCGACTCGGTGTGCCACTCGATCCGCCGTCGTGCGGTGCCGGTCCAGAGGCTACCGGGTGTGATCCCCGAGGACCCGACATCTCGCACGGATGTCCGCGCAGGGAGAACGGACGGCGCGGCTCAGTCGCGCAGCACGTACCGGTGGTCGCCGTGCCAGCCGTCGCGGTGCAGTTCGGGTGATTCCAGGTCCTCCGGGAGCAGGCTCCACAAGATGAGGTCGCTGCGGCTCTCCTCGACCACCTCGCCGGACTCCCCCCGGACTATCCAGGCGCTGCGCAGCACGCCCTCGCTGATGCCGCCGATCTTCTGGGCGACCTGCTGGGCGGCGGTGTTCCCGGCGGCGGTGCGCAGCTCCAGGCGCAGGAAGCCGCGGTCCTCGAACAGCCACTGGGCGACGCCGAGGACGGCCTCCGGGGCGTAGCCCTCGCCGCGCGCCCAGACGGCGGTGACGTAGGAGATCTCGGTGCTGCGCAGCCGCCAGTCGGTGTTGCGCAGCTCGACCAGACCGACCAGGCGCTGGGTCAGGTGCTCGGTGACGGCGAAGACGATGCCGCGTCCGGCGGCCCGGTGGGCGGGGGCGAGGGTGCGGGCGAGGTCGGCCGCGTACTCCTCGGTGAAGGGGTGCGGCAGGTCCGTCCAGGCGAGGACGAGGTCGTCGGCCATCATGGTGGCCAGGCCGGGGGCGTCGTCCTCCGCCAGGGGCCGCAGCAGCAGCCGCTCGGTGCTGATGGCGGTCTCGGGGAAGCTCGCTGCCATGCCGTCTCTCCTCGCCGGGTCGTGAACACAACACCGTACGCCTCCGTCGTGCCCCGGGTGCCACGCGGTGCGCCGCCCGCACGACGGTACGTCAGAACGCGGTCGGCCGGAGTGTCCCTGCTGCATACTGCCCGACCGGGCCCCCGCCGAGGTGCGGCGGGGGCCCGGTCGGGATCGGGGCGTCGAGCGGGTCGACGGCTCAGAAGGCCGGGACGACCGAGCCCTGGAAGGTGTCCTCGATGTACTTCTTGACCTCGGCGGAGTGCAGCAGCTCGGCGAGCTTCTTGACCCGCGGGTCGTTCTCCTTGCCCTTCTTGACGGCCAGCAGGTTGGCGTACGGGTTGCCCTCGGCCTTCTCCAGCACCAGGGAGTCGGTGGTCGGCTTCAGGCCGGCCTCGATCGCGTAGTTGCCGTTGATGACGGCGGCGTCCAGGTCGGAGATGGAGCGGGGCAGCTGGGCGGCCTCCAGCTCCTTCCACTTGAGGTTCTTCGGGTTGCCCGTGACGTCGGCCGGGGTGGCGGCGGTGCCGGCGCCGTCCTTGAGGGTGATGATCTTGTTGTCGGCGAGCAGCTTGAGCGCGCGGCCCTCGTTGGTGGCGTCGTTCGGCAGTCCGACGGTGGCGCCGTCCGGCAGCTCGGCGAGCGACTTGACCTTCTTGGAGTAGGCGCCCAGCGGCTCCAGGTGCACCGTCTCCACGGGGACGATGTTCGTGCCGTTCTTCTTGTTGAAGTCCTCCAGGTACGGCAGGTGCTGGAAGTAGTTGGCGTCGGCCGAACCGTCCTGCACCGCCGTGTTGGGGGTCACGTAGTCGGTGACCTCCTTGATCTCGAGCTTGAGGCCCGCCTTCTCCGCGAGGTTGTCCTTGACGAACTTCAGGATCTGCCCGTGCGGGGTGGGGCTGGCCGCGACCTTGAGCGGCGCGTTCGGGTCCGAGGAGGAGGACCCGGAGCTGCCGCAGGCGGCGAGCGAGAGGGCGATGCCGGCGGTGGCGAGGACGCTGGTGAACTTCAGGGCGTTGCGCACGAAAAGTGCCTTTCTGCGTGGAACGGGGAGCCGCGTCCGGGGTCGGACGGGGGAGGTCTAGTGGGCGACGAGGTCCTCGTCGGCGGCGGTGGCGGGGCGCGGACGCAGCAGCCGGGTGCGTCCGCCGCCGTGGCCCCGGTTGGCGAGCCGGCGCACGGCGTAGTCGCCGGCCAGCTGGATCACGGTGACGATGACCGCGATCTCCGCCACGATGATCCACATGAAGGAGGTCTCGAAGCGCAGGTAGCCGTAGCGGTAGGCGAGGTCGCCGAGGCCGCCGCCGCCGACCGTGCCGGCCATCGCGGAGTAGCCGATCAGCGCGATGACCGTGGTGGTGACGGAGGCGACGATGCCGGGGAGCGCCTCGGGCACGAGCACCTTGCGGACCAGCGTCCAGGTGCCGCCGCCCATCGCGTGGACGGCCTCGACCAGGCCGCGGTCGACCTCACGGACGGAGGTCTCCACCAGTCGGGCGAAGAAGGGGATCGCACCGACGGTCAGCGGCACGGTGGCCGCCTGCCAGCCCAGGGAGTTGCCGGTCAGCCAGCGGGTGAAGGAGATCAGCGCGATCATCAGGATGATGAACGGCATCGAGCGCGTGAGGTTCACGACCGCGCCGAGCACCTTGTTCACCGGCTGGTTCTGGAGCACCCCGCCCTTGGAGGTGAGCACCAGCAGGATCCCGAGGGGCAGGCCGAGGAGGACGGTGCAGGCCGTCGACACTCCGACCATCTGGAAGGTCTCCTGGGTGGCGGGCCACATCAGCTCCTGCATCTGGTCCCAGGTCATGCCACCGCTCCGTTCGCCGTGCCGACGCCGTCCGCGTCGAGGAGGTCCACCTGCAGGCCCTGCTCGCGCAGGTAGCCGATCGGCACCACGTTGTCCTGGTGGCTGCCGGGCAGTTCGACCCGCATCCGGCCGACCATCCGGCCGGCGATGGTCTCCACCGCGGCACCGAGGATGTTGATGTCGATCTGGTAGGTGCGGGCGAGCTGGGAGACGAACGGCTGGGCCGAGCTGTCGCCCTGGAAGGTGATCTCCAGGACGGTGGATCCGGCGTGGCCGGTGCCGAACTCGCTGAGCGGGAACAGCTCGCGGGCCAGCTCCGAGCCGGGCTCGGCCAGCAGGTCGGTGAGCTTGCCGGACTCGACCACCCGGCCGCCGCGCATCAGGGCGGCGGAGTCGCAGACGGACTTGATGACGTCCATCTCGTGGGTGATCAGCAGGACGGTGAGGCCCAGCTGCTGGTTGAGGTCGCGCAGCAGCTTGAGGATCGAGCGGGTGGTCTCCGGGTCGAGCGCCGAGGTGGCCTCGTCGGAGAGCAGCACCTTGGGGTCGCCGGCCAGCGCCCGGGCGATGCCGACGCGCTGCTTCTGGCCGCCGGAGAGCTGGTGGGGGTAGCTGCGGGCCTTGTCGCCGAGGCCGACCAGGTCGAGCAGTTCGGCGGCCTTGCGGCGGCGCTCGGTGCGGTCCAGTCCGATGATCTCCAGCGGGAGCTCGACGTTCTGCTGCACGGTCCGCGAGGAGAGCAGGTTGAAGTGCTGGAAGACCATGCCGATCCGGCGGCGGGCCTCGCGCAGCTCCCGGCCGGCCCGGTTCTCGCCGCCGGCCAGCGCGGTGAGTTCGACCCCGTCCACGGTGACCGTGCCGGAGGTCGGGCGCTCCAGCATGTTCACGCAGCGGATGAGGGTGGACTTGCCGGCGCCGCTGGTGCCGACGACTCCGTAGACCTCGCCCGGGCGGACGTGCAGGTCGACGCCGGCGAGGGCGGTCACCTCGCGGCCTCGGGAACGGTAGACCTTCGTCAGGTCCGTGGTGGTGATCACAGCGACTTTCCGTGGGTCGGGGGCGGGCGGCGTGGGTCGACCGCGCGACCGGCGTGCGGTCGGCGGCGGCGTTACGGCGCTGCGCCGGGAGGGTCCGGACCTACCATCCCCTGATCGTGGCCGCTGGACGGCCGGGCCGCGCGACGGCGTGGCCCTAACGAGTCACCCGGCCCGCGGGTGGGCGGGCACGGCGGAGGGAGGGGTCCGGGAGGAGGGGCGCGCTCGCACGGGAGGGAGCGGCGCGGAGTCTCGCTTCGGGGCGCGAGGGGGAGGCACCCTCGGGGGTGCCGGGGGCGGTGGCCCTCAGCAGTGACACATTCGACGACACATGGCACGCTCACCTGCCGGCAGGGTGCCGGTGGGGGTCCAGTTCGTCGTCGCAGTCATGTGAGCCAGTAAAACAGATGGGTGGTTTTCCGCCCAATTATTTGCCGGAGCTGTCCGCGATGCGGACACGCACCCCTGCCACCAGCGCGGATACGGCTCGGCGCCGCCACCGGCCGTCCGGATGGTGGCGGCGCCGGGAGCCGGGCGCGGGGCGGCGGGCTCAGGCCGTCGCGGCGAGCGGCGTGGTGGCGGGCTTCTCCAGGTGGACGACGCTCAGCCGGCTGTTGACCTGCTCGACCCGGGTCTGACGGTACCCCTGGCGGGCGTACAGCCGCAGGTTGCCGAGGCTGCGGTGGCCGGTGGACAGCCGGTAGGCGTTCACCGGGCCGTGCTGGGCCATGTCGCGCTCCAGCGCGTCCATCAGCCGGCCGCCGAGGCCGTGGCGCTGCATCCGCGGATGGACGACCAGGCGCCCTATCCGGGCGACGCCGTCGGCGCCGACGTGGCCGCGGACCGTGCCCACCACCTCGTCGCCCAGCCGGGCGACCAGGAAGTGCTGTTCGGACAGTTCGGCGCGCAGGCTCTCCAGGCTCTGCGTCAGGGGCTCGATCGCCCAGTCGCCGTACAGCTCGGCCTCGGGCTGGTAGCCGAGGTACTGGAGCTTGAGGATCTGCTCCGCGTCCTCGGCCGTCGCGGCCGAGATGATCACGCTCATGCCCATGTGGAGGGGCCTCCCCAGTCGTCGTGCCCGGCGCGCAGAGGGTGGCGCGCTCACGCTCAGTATCCGAGTGATCGCGTCACCGTCAAGAGCTGCGTTCGCCAGCGCTCTACCCGGGTGTCAGCTCCCCTCAACCTTCGCGGGCGCGGACGTGAGGAGGGTCACCTCCCGTGCGGCGCGGGTGCCGTGGGGCCGTACGGCCGCGCTCAGGGGTAGCGCTCCGCGTGGAGCAGCGTCCGCAGGCAGGCCAGGCAGCGGGAACGGGTGGGGCCGATCGAGCCGCGCGGCATGCCGAGCCGCTCGGCGAGCTCACGATAGGTGGGCGGCGGATCCTCGGCGAGCGCGGCGATCAGCTGCGGACAGCGGCCGGGCAGGGCGGCGACGGTCTCGCGGACCACGCGGCGGCGGTCCTCGGCGAGGTAGACGTCCTCGGCGGAGGGGACGGGCGGGATGGCGGTGCACACACCGTGCATGACGGCCCGGGGCGGGGCCGGTTACGCCCGGGCCGACGCGCGGACGCGGGAGGGGCGCGCCGGTCGGACCGCCGCGCCCCTCCCCCGCCGTGCCGGGGGGCGGCCCCGACCGCATCGGGGCCGACCCTCCCGCCGGGGTCAGCCCCGGGCCCACTCCTGCTGCCGCGCCAGGTCCGCCTTCACCTCGGCGAGCTGGACCGCGACCGCCGAGGGGGCGGTTCCGCCGCGCCCGTCGCGGGCGGCGATGGCGCCGTGGACGCTGAGCACCGAGCGCACCTCGGGCGTCAGGTGCCCGGAGATCGCGGCGAACTGCTCGTCCGTCAGGTCGGACAGCTCGATGCCCTCGGCCTCGCAGACCTTGACGCAGGCGCCGGCCACCTCGTGCGCGACCCGGAACGGCACGCCCTGCTTGACCAGCCACTCGGCGATGTCGGTGGCGAGCGAGAAGCCGGCCGGGGCCAGCTCCTCCAGCCGCTCCCGGTGCACGGTGAGGGTGGCCATCATCCCGGTGAGGGCGGGCAGCAGCACCTCCAGCGTGTCGCAGGAGTCGAAGACCGGCTCCTTGTCCTCCTGGAGGTCCCGGTTGTAGGCCAGCGGCAGCGCCTTGAGGGTGGCCAGCAGGCCGGTCAGGTTGCCGATCAGCCGGCCGGACTTGCCCCGGGCGAGCTCGGCGATGTCCGGGTTCTTCTTCTGCGGCATGATCGAGGAGCCGGTGGAGAAGGCGTCGTGCAGCGTGATGAAGCCGAACTCCCTGGTGTTCCAGATGATCACCTCCTCCGCGATCCGGGAGAGGTTGACGCCGATCATCGCCGTCACGAAGGCGAACTCGGCGACGAAGTCGCGCGAGGCGGTGCCGTCGATGGAGTTGCCCGCCGAGCCGCCCTCGAACCCGAGGTCGGCGGCGACGGCCTCGGGGTCCAGGCCGAGCGAGGAGCCGGCCAGCGCCCCGGAGCCGTACGGCGAGACGGCGGTGCGGGCGTCCCACTGGCGCAGCCGCTCGGCGTCCCGGCCGAGGGCCTGCACGTGCGCGAGGACGTGGTGGGCGAAGAGCACCGGCTGGGCGTGCTGGAGGTGGGTGCGGCCCGGCATCGCGGTGTCCGGGTGCGCCTCGGCGAGGCCGACCAGGGCCTGCTGGAGGTCGAGCAGCAGGCCGCCGATGATCCTGGCGTGGTCCCGCAGGTACATCCGGAACAGGGTGGCGATCTGGTCGTTGCGCGAGCGGCCGGCCCGCAGCTTGCCGCCGAGGTCGGCGCCTAGGCGCTCCAGCAGGCCGCGCTCCAGGGCGGTGTGCACGTCCTCGTCGGCGACGGTGCCGGTGAAGGTGCCCGCCTCGACGTCGGCGAGCAGCCGGTCCAGGCCGGCCAGCATGCCGGCCAGCTCCTCGTCGGAGAGCAGGCCCGCCTTGTGCAGGACCCGGGCGTGGGCCCTGGAGCCCGCGATGTCGTACGGCGCGAGGCGCCAGTCGAAGTGGACCGAGGCCGAGAGCCGGGCCAGCGCCTCGGACGGGCCGTCGGCGAAGCGCGCGCCCCAGAGGCGGACGTCGGAGGACTGCTCGGCGGTCATCGCGTGGCTCCTTCATGGATGTACGGTGGTTGGCATAAGTATGCACGAGGGCGTATGAAAAACAAACCCCGGCCGGACGGTCTCCGTCGGCCGGGGTCGTGGGGGGTCGGGCGGTGCCGCGCTCGCCGCGGCGGGGCCGCTACTGCGCCTTCGCCTGGGCGAGTTGCATGAGGTGGTCGGCGAGCGCCTGGCCGCCGGCCGGGTCGCGGCTGATCAGCAGGACGGTGTCGTCGCCGGCGATGGTGCCGATGATCTCGAACACCTCGGCCTGGTCGATCGCCGAGGCCAGGAACTGTGCGGCGCCCGGCGGGGTGCGCAGCACCACGAGGTTGCCGGAGGCCGTCGCGGAGACCATGAGCTCGCCGGCCAGCCGGGCCATCCGGCCCTCGCTGGCCGACTCCCCCATCGGGGCGCGCGGCGTGCGGTCGCCGCCCTCGGCCGGGACGGCGTAGATCAGCGCGCCGTCCCGGTTGCGGATCTTGACCGCGCCCAGCTCGTCCAGGTCCCGGGAGAGGGTGGCCTGGGTGACCACGAGTCCGTCGTCGGCGAGCAGCTTGGCGAGCTGGCTCTGCGAACGCACGGGCTGGCGGGTGAGCAGGTCCACGATCCGCCGGTGGCGCGCGGTGCGGGTCTGCGGGACCTGCGGCGTCGGGCCGGCGGCGGATGGGCCGGAGTGGGATGCGGTCATGTGATTATTCTCCCGGACGGCGGTCAACTCGCATCGGCCGGGGCGCCCTCGCGCACCGTCCGGAGGATGCCCGGCAGCGCGGCCAGGAACGCGTCCGCCTCCTGTTCGGTGAGCACCAGCGGCGGGGCCAGCCGGACGGCGTCCGGGACGGCCGCGTTGACCAGGAAGCCCGCCTGCTGCGCGGCGGCCTGGACCTCGGCCGCGACCGGCGCGGTCAGCACGATGCCGAGCAGCAGTCCCGCGCCGCGCACGTGCGAGACCAGCGGGTCGCCGAGCGCCTCGACGCCGTGCCGCAGCCGCTCGCCGAGCTTGCGGGCGTGCTCCAGCAGGCCCTCGGACTCGATGGTGTCCAGCACCGCGAGCCCGGCCGCGGCGGCCACCGGGTTGCCGCCGAAGGTGGTGCCGTGCTGGCCCGGGGTCAGCAGCTCGGCGGCCGGCCCGAAGGCGAGCACCGCGCCCATCGGCAGGCCGCCGCCGAGCGCCTTGGCCAGGGTGACCACGTCCGGCTCCACGCCCTCGTACGCCTGGTGGGCGAACCAGTGGCCGGTGCGGCCGACGCCGGTCTGGATCTCGTCCAGGACCAGCAGGGTGCCGGTGGCCCGGGTGATCTCGCGGGCCGCCCTCAGGTAGCCATCGGGCAGCGGGACGGCGCCGTTCTCGCCCTGGATCGGCTCCAGGAAGACGGCGGCGGTCTCCTCGGTGACGGCCGCGCGCAGCGCCTCGACGTCGCCGAACGGGACGTGGGTGACGTCGCCGGGCAGCGGGCGGAACGGGTCCTGCTTGGCGGGCTGCCCAGTGAGCGCGAGGGCGCCCATGGTGCGGCCGTGGAAGCCGCCCTGGAGGGCGACCACGTGGGTGCGGCCGGTCCGCCGGCCGATCTTGAAGGCGGCCTCGTTGGCCTCGGCGCCGGAGTTGCAGAAGAACACCCGGCCGCCGGGGCGGCCGTCCAGCTCCAGCAGCCGCTCGGCGAGCGCGATGGTGGGCTCGGCCATGAAGAGGTTGGAGACGTGGCCGAGGGTGGCGATCTGCCGGCTCACCGCCTCGACGACGGCCGGGTGGGCGGTGCCCAGGGCGTTGACGGCGATGCCGCCGAGCAGGTCGGTGTACTCCTTGCCGTCGGCGTCCCAGAGCTTGCTGCCCTCGCCGCGCACCAGCGGGATGCGGGGGGTGCCGTAGTTGTCGGTGAAGGAGTGCTGCCAGCGCTCGGCGAGCCGCTCGTTGTGGGTCGTACCGGTCCCGCCGGTCGTGCCGGTCCCGCCAGTCGTGCCAGTCATGCCAGTCCCCCGGTCACGGTCGGTTCGTCGTCCGGCACGACCATCGTGCCGATGCCCTCGTCGGTGAAGATCTCCAGCAGCAGGCTGTGCTGCACCCGGCCGTCCAGCACGCGGGCGGTGCCCACGCCGGAGCGGACGGCGCGCAGGCAGCCCTCCATCTTGGGGAGCATGCCGCTGGCCAGGTCGGGCAGCAGCTCCTCCAGCTCGCTCGCGGTGAGCTGGCTGATCACGTCGTCGGAGTTCGGCCAGTCCTTGTAGAGGCCCTCGACGTCGGTGAGGACGACGAGCATCTCGGCGCCGAGCGCGACCGCGAGGGCGGAGGCGGCGGTGTCGGCGTTGATGTTGTAGACGTGGCCGTCGGTGCCGCGGGCGATCGAGGAGATGACCGGGATGCGGCCGTCGGCGATCATCGCCTTCACCGCGCCGGCCTCGATGTTGACGATGTCGCCGACCAGGCCGATGTCGACCTGCTCGCCGTCCACCACCGCGTAGCGCTTGACCGCCGTCATGGTGTGGGCGTCCTCGCCGGTCATGCCGACCGCGAACGGGCCGTGCTCGTTGAGCAGGCCGACCAGCTCGCGCTGCACCTGACCGGCCAGCACCATCCGGACCACGTCCATGGTCTCCGGGGTGGTGACCCGCAGGCCGTTGGTGAAGCTCGACTCCAGGCCGAGCCGGTCGAGTTGGGCGCTGATCTGCGGGCCGCCGCCGTGCACCACGACCGGGTGCAGGCCGGCGTAGCGCAGGAAGACCACGTCCTGGGCGAAGGCGGCCTTGAGGCTGTCGTCCACCATGGCGTTGCCGCCGAACTTGATCACGACGGTCTTGCCGTGGAAGCGCTCCAGCCACGGCAGCGCCTCGATCAGCGTCATGGCCTTGGGCAACGCGGTGTTGTTGCGGGCCTGTTCGCCCTTGGGTGCGATCTGCACGGGTTCCCTCGTCGATGGGGGTCCCCCGGCCGGAGGCTGGGGGAGGATGTCGCGGATCAGGTGGCGCGGGCCGGGTGGCGCGGGTCCGGTTCCGCGGACCGGGTGGCGCGGCTCCGGTTCCGCGGACCGGGTGTCGCCGCTCAGGGTGCCGCGGAGGAAGTGACGCGGATCAGGTCGAGTAGGCGCTGTTCTCGTGAACGTAGTCGGCCGTCAGGTCGTTGGTCCACAGCGTGGCGCCCGCCGTACCGGCGTTGAGGTTCGCGGTGACGACGACCTCGCGGCCCTTCATGTCCACCAGGTCGCGGTCCTCGCCCACGCCGCCGGCCCGGCAGACCCAGACGCCGTTGATCGCGACGTCCAGCTCGTTCGGGTCGAACGCCGCGGAGGTGGTGCCGATCGCGGCCAGCACCCGGCCCCAGTTGGGGTCCTCGCCGTGGATGGCGCACTTGAGCAGGTTGTTGCGGCTGATCGTCCGGGCGACCTCGACCGCCTCGTCCTCGGTGGCGGCGCCGGTGACGTCGATCCGGATCTCCTTGCTCGCGCCCTCGGCGTCACCGATCAGCTGGCGGGCCAGGTCGGCGCTGACCGTCCGGACGGCCTCGGCGAACTCGGCCTGCTCCGGGGTGATGCCGGAGGCGGCGGAGGCGAGCAGCAGCACGGTGTCGTTGGTCGACATGCAGCCGTCGGAGTCGATCCGGTCGAAGGTGGTGCGGGTGGCGCCGCGCAGCGCGGCGTCCAGGCCGGCGCTGTCGACGGCGGCGTCGGTGGTGAGCACGACCAGCATGGTGGCGAGGCTCGGGGCGAGCATGCCCGCGCCCTTGGCCATGCCGCCGACCGTCCAGCCGGCCGGGCTGGTGAACCGGGCGGTCTTGTGCACCGTGTCGGTGGTCTTGATGGCGATCGCGGCGGCCTCGCCGCCGGCCTCGTCGAGCTCGCCCGCGGCCAGGGCGACCCCGGGCAGCAGGACGTCCATCGGCAGCCGCACGCCGATCAGGCCGGTGGAGGCGACGGCGACCTCGCCCGCGTTGAGGCCCAGCTCCGCGGCCGCCTTCTCCGCGGTGGCGTGGGTGTCCTGGAAGCCGAGCGGGCCGGTGCAGGCGTTGGCGCCACCGGAGTTGAGGACGACGGCGGAGACCCGGCCGCCCTTGAGGACCTGCTCGGACCAGAGCACCGGCGCGGCCTTGACCCGGTTGGCGGTGAAGACGCCGGCCGCGGCGAGCGAGGGGCCGTCGTTGACCACCAGGGCGAGGTCGGGGGTGCCGGAGGCCTTGATGCCGGCGGTCACACCGGCGGCGCGGAAGCCCTTGGCCGCGGTCACCCCGATGTTCGTGCTGTTGCTCACGGTGCGACTCCGTTCACGGGAAGGCCCAGCTCCTCGGGCAGGCCCAGGGCGATGTTCATGCTCTGCACCGCGCCGCCGGCGGTGCCCTTGACCAGGTTGTCGATCGCGCTGATCGCGATGATCCGCCCGGCGGCGGCGTCCAGGGCGACCTGGACCAGGGCGGTGTTGGCGCCGTAGACGCTGCTGGTCTGCGGCCACTGCCCCTCGGGCAGCAGGTGGACGAAGGGCTCGTCCGCGAAGGCCTCGGTGTACGCGGCGCGCAGGCTCCGGGCCGTCACCTCCGGCCTGGCCTTGGCCGAGCAGGTGGCGAGGATGCCGCGCGGCATCGGGACGAGGGTGGGGGTGAAGGAGACGGTGACCGGCTCGCCGGCGACCGGGGTGAGGTTCTGCGCCATCTCCGGGGTGTGCCGGTGGACGCCGCCGACGCCGTAGGGGCTGACGCTGCCCATCACCTCGCTGCCCAGCAGGTGCGGCTTGGCGGCCTTGCCGGCGCCGGAGGTGCCGGAGGCGGCGACCACCACGGCCTCCGGCTCGGCGAGCCGCGCGGCGTACGCGGGGAACAGCGCCAGGGAGACGGCCGTCGGGTAGCAGCCGGGGACGGCGATCCGGTTGCTGCCCTTCAACGCGGCGCGGTGGCCGGGGAGTTCGGGCAGGCCGTAGGGCCAGGTACCGGCGTGCGCGGAGCCGTAGAACTGCTCCCAGTCGGCGGCGGCCCTGAGCCGGAAGTCGGCGCCGCAGTCGATCACCAGGACGTTCGGGCCGAGCTCCTCGGCGACCGCGGCGGACTGGCCGTGCGGCAGCGCCAGGAACACCACGTCGTGGTCGGCCAGCACCTCGGGGGTGGTGGCCTCGAGGACGCGGTCGGCCAGCGGGAGGAGGTGCGGTTGGAGCGCGCCCAGTCTGGTGCCCGCGTTCGAGCCGCCGGTCAGCGCCCCGATCTCCACCTCCGGGTGGCCGAGCAGCAGGCGCAGCACCTCACCGCCCGCGTAACCGCTCGCGCCGGCGACGGCGACTCGCAATGCCATGGCGTTCCTCCTTCGACTTGGCATGAATATACGCCCGACGGAAAATTCATGCAAGGAGTTCATGCCGCATCCCGGCGGGGCGGAGCCGCCCGGGTCAGCGCTTGACGGCCCGCAGCACCACGAACTTGGGGTTGCCGGCGACGAGTTGGCAGTTGCCGAAGAGGCGGCGCAGCTTGACGTGGTAACCGAGGTGGCGGTTGCCGACCACCCAGAGTTCGCCGCCGGGCCGCAGCGCCCGCCTGGCGCCGGTGAACATCCGCCAGGCGGTGGCGTCGGTGGTGGCCTGGTGGGAGTGGAACGGCGGGTTGTTGAGCACCAGGTCCACCGAGCCGGCCGCGACCACGTCCGGGGCCAGGGCGTCGGCGGCCAGGAACTCGGCCGGGGCGTCCGGGCCCAGGTTGAGGCGGAAGGTCTCCTCGGCGGAGGCCACCGCCTGGTGCGACTCGTCCACGAACACCAGCTCCGCGCCGGGCCCCGCCAGCGCCGCGGCCGTGCCGACCACGCCGTTGCCGCAGCCGAGGTCCACCACCCGGGCGCCGGGGGCCGGGACGGGCAGGTGGGCGAGGAGGAAGCGGGTGCCGATGTCCAGCCGTTCGGCGCAGAAGGTGCCCGCGTGGTTGACGACGGTACGGCCGGAGGCGGGGCCGATGTCCGGGGGCAGCGCGTAGCGGTGCGGCCACGGACTGGGGCCGGGGTCGAGGGTCCGGTCCGGGGTGCAGAAGATCAGTCGGGCCTTGCGGACCGCCAGCGAGGTGCGGGTCGGGCCGAGGATCCGCTCGAACAGCTGGAGCGTGGAGGTGTGGATCTCGGTGACCATGCCGGTGCCGATCACCACGGTGCCCTCGTGGACGGCCGGGGCGAGCCGGTGCAGCTGGTCCTCCAGCAGGGCCAGGCTCTTGGGGACGCGCACCAGCAGCACGTCGATCCGCTCCGGCACCGCGTCCCGGGTGGTCAGCAGCCGCGACTCGTCGACGGCGGCGCCGGCCCGGGCCAGGTTGGCCAGGGTGGCCCGCCGGCCGAGGTGGGAGTCGGTGATCTGCAGCGGCCGGTGCCCGGCGAGCGCCGTGGTCAGCGCGCCCCAGCGGTCGCCGAGGACGACGACCGTGCGGCCGGCCAGTTCCGTCGCGGCGCCGGCCGCGCTGTCGGCCTCGCCCGCGAGGTGGCGCAGCAGGTACTCGTCGGCGGCGTCCCAGGCCCGGAGCCGCTCGCGCGGGTCCACCGGGAAGCGGGTCAGCTCCAAGGTGCCCCACGGGGTGGCCATGGTGGTGTTCGACGGGGTCGCGGCGGGCGTGGTCTGGGAATTCATCGTGCCCTCAGGCTATCCGACAGCCCCCGGGGGCGATTACGGACGGATACTGGAAGAGCCCGACCGAGAGGGGTGAGGGCGATGGAGTGGAGACTCGAAGTCGTGGTGGTCCCGGTGTCCGACGTGGACCGCTCGAAGCTCTTCTACGAGGAGCAGGTCGGGTTCACCGTCGACCACGACACCCTGCTGCGGGACGGGATCCGGGTGGTCCAGCTGACTCCCCCCGGCTCGCCCTGCTCCATCGTGGTGGGCAAGGGGGTGATCGACTCGCCGCCCGGATCGGTGAAGGGCCTCCAGCTGGTGGTGCCGGACATCGACAAGGCGCACGCCGAACTGACGGCGCGGGGCGTGCCGGTCAGCCCCGTCCAGCACTTCGTGACGGGGGGCCGGGTGGACGGGCACGGCGAGGCGTGGAACAACTTCGTGTTCTTCAACGACCCGGACGGGAACGGCTGGGCGGTCCAGGAGGCGCCGCGCGCCGGATAGGTCTTGGGTAGGCTCCGAGGATGGCTGAACACGAGGGAAGCGTGCGGGTGGACAGCTGGATCTGGTCGGTCCGGCTGGTCAGGACGCGGGCGCTGGCGGCCGCCGCGTGCCGGGCCGGGCACGTCCGGGTGAACGGCGAACGGGCCAAGCCCGCCCAGGCGCTGAAGCCCGGGGACGAGGTCCGGGTCCGCGAGGAGGGCTACGAACGGGTCGTGGTGGTGCGGAAGCTGATCCGCAAGCGGGTCGGCGCCGCGGTCGCCGCGGAGTGCCTGCTCGACAACAGCCCGCCGCGGCCGCCGCGCGAGTTCGTCGCGGCGGCCGGGACGCGGGACCGCGGCACCGGGCGGCCGACCAAGCGGGAGCGCCGCGAGCTGGACCAGCTGCGCGGACACTGAGAGGTACCGGTCCGTTACGCGGCGGCGGTGGCGAGCACCTTGTCGAGGAAGCCGCCGAGGTTGCCCACCGTACGGTCGATCTGCAGCTCCAGCGGCAGCGACTCGTCGGGCCGGGTGACCAGCGTGGACTTCTTCAGCCCGCGCACGTACAGCGAGCAGGCCAGGTCGGCGCAGATGTAGGTGCCGACCGTGTTGCCCTCGCGCCCGGCCGTCCCGGCCCGGCGGGCGGCGAGCAGCGCCACCCCTGACCCGGCGTGCGCGGTGATGCACAGCGAGCACACGTTGGTCTTGGTCAGGCTGCGCCGGATCACCGGCGAGCGCAGCGTCACGCCGACGAGCTCGCCGCCGTACGGCGCCACCAGGTACGCGCGGTCGGGTGCGCCTTGATCCCGCCAGCCGAGGAAGTCCAGGTGCTCCCAGGGCAGTTCGGCCAGGCCCCGGGGCAGGTTGAGCCGGCGGGCCTCGCCCTTGGAGCAGTTGACGAAGGACGCGCGGATCTCGTTCTCACTCAGGGGTTCCATGTCGCGGAAGCTAACACCGACCCGTCCGCCCTGTCGCGCCGTTTTCACCCGGTGCGCACCGGATGGGCGGCCTGGACGGCCAGCCGCCGCGGGGCGTCCTCGCCGATCCGGGTGAGCAGGTCGTCCAGCGCGAGGAAGTCCTCCCAGCGCCCCCTGCCGCCGGCGGCGAGGAGGTCCACCACGCGGTCCTCCAGGTCCTGGACGCGCTTGTTCTTCCAGGCCTTGTCGGCGAGGCTGACCAGCAGTTCCTCGACGGTCACCCCGGGTGCGCCCCAGCTCGCGTGGCTGCGGGCGAAGCGGGCGAGGTACTCGGGGACGCCGCGGGAGAGCAGCAGCCGGTGTCCGGCGGCCTCGTGCAGGGAGCCGGGGCCGGAGAGCTCCTCGGGGTGGAGGACCTTGCCGATGTCGTGGGTGGCGGCGCCGTAGCGGACCGCCTCGCGGTCGAAGGCCAGGCCCTCGCGGGCGCAGAAGTCGGCGATCTCCTCGGCCGCCTCGTGCACCAGCGCGAGGTGGGCGACCAGTCGGGGCGGGGCGTCGACGGCCCGCAGGAGGTCGGCGACGTCCGGGGGCAGCGGCGGCAGGGACTCGGTCACAGCGGCGGGCCGGCTCCGGGTGAGGGGATGTCAGTGAGGGTCCGTAGGCTTCTGCCGTCCGGTCCCGGCGCAGGAGGGAGGCGCCGGGGCCGGACGCGGCGGAGCGGGGAGGGGGCTACTTCTTGAAGGCGACGCCGGCGTACGCCGAGACGTCCTGCCAGCCCTCGGGGAGTTCGGAGGTGGGCACGTGGCCGGCGGTGGGGCGCCAGAGCGGGAGCTGGACGAGCCCGGGGCCGGCGAACTCGAAGTCGCCGAAGAAGGGTTCGACGCCGGAGCGCGGGCGCAGCACGAGCGGGGCGCTGGCGCTCCGGTAGATCCGGGTGCCCTCGGCGGCGCTCTCGCGGGAGGCGAAGTCGGGGCTGCCGTGGGAGAGGATCAGCGCGCTGCCGGGGGCGAGCGCGTCGCGCAGGGTGCGGACGATCCGCTGCGCGCCGTCCTCGTCGCGGATGAAGTGCAGGACGGCGACCAGCATCAGCGCGACCGGCTGGGAGAGGTCGACGGCGCCGGCCAGCGCGGGGTGGCCGAGGATCGAGGCCGGGTCGCGCAGGTCGGCCTCGATCACCGAGGTGTGCCCGGCGGGGTGGCTCGCCAGCAGGGCGCGGGCGTGGGTGGCGACGATCGGGTCGTTGTCCACGTACACCACCCGGGCGTCCGGGGCGACGCGCTGGGCGACCTCGCTGGTGGAGCCGACCGCCGGGATGCCGGTGCCGATGTCGACGAACTGGCGCACGCCCCGGCCCGCCACGAACTCCACGGCGCGTCCGAGGAACTGCCGGTTGGTGCGGGCCAGCAGCGGCAGCGCGGGGTAGGCGGATATCGCGGCCTGGGCGGCCTTGCGGTCGGCCTCGAAGTTGTCCTTGCCGCCGAGGTAGTAGTCGTACATCCGGGCGGTGTGCGGGACACCGGTGTCCAGCTCGCTCGGCGGCTGCCAGTCGTCGGCTCTGGCCCAGTCCCACTCGGTGCCCGCGCTCCGGCCGGTCGCCGCGCTGTCCTCGTACATCCTGTCCGCCCCCAATGCGCAATGCCGGAAGAGTCTGGCCACCGCCCGTCACGCGGTGCGCGGTGATCGTATCCAAGGACACTCCGCGGAAACAGCGGGAGTTCAGGTTCACGCAACACCCGGTGACGGACGGTGTCCACGTCAAGGGCCGGTGCGGCCGGTCGTACCGGATCGCCCGGCCGGACCGCGCTCTCTATGCTGGCTGCCGATGACTGCCGACCGCCGCACCGTGCTGCGCACCACCGCCCGACTCGCCGCCCTCGCCGCCACCGGCGGCCTGCTCACCGCCTGCGGCACCGGAACGCGCCGCCGGGCCGATCCGGGGGCGCTCTCCGCGCACCCGGGCACCGTGGACCCGCAGCACACCACCGACCCGGCCTGGAACGGCGGCGAGGGCCCGGGCTCCCCCGCGCCCTCCGCCCCGGCGGAGCCCGCTCCGGCCGGTGGCCCGACCGCCGCCGCGGCCGCCGCCACCCAGCCCTCCGCCCCGCCGGCCCCGCCCGCGCTGCCGCCGCTGGCGCCCGGCACCCCGGTCGAGGTCGCGTACGGGCCGCGCACCGGCCGGAACGTGGCGCTCACCGTCCACGGCAGCGGCGACCCGAAGCTGGCCACCGCCCTGCTGGAGGCCGCCGAGCAGCGCGGCGCCCGGCTGACCGTGATGGTGGTCGGCAGCTGGCTCGACCAGCAGCCGCAGATGGCCCGGCGGATCCTGGACGGCGGCCACGAGCTGGGCAACCACACCCAGAACCACCTCAACATCTCGGCGATGACGCCGGACCAGGCGCGCGCCGAGATCGCCCAGTGCGCGGAGCGCCTGCAGCGGCTCACCGGCTCGATCGGCCGCTGGTTCCGCCCCTCCGCCGCGCAGTACGCCACGCCGATGGTGCGCGAGCAGGCCAGGGCGGTCGGGTACGAGCACGTGCTGTCCTTCGACGTCGACCCGCGCGACTACGGCGACCCGTCGGCCGCCGAGCTGCAGCGCCGGGTGCTGAACTCGGTGCGCGGCGGCTCGGTGGTGGCGCTGCACATGGGGCACCAGTGCACGGTGGACGCGCTGCCCGGGATCCTGGACGGGCTGGCCAAGGCGGGGCTCAAGCCGGTGACCGCCAGCCAGCTCTGCGCCTGAGGACGCGTTCAGAGCATCGGGTCGTCGTCCTTGTACGGGCGCAGCCGCAGCGTGCGGGCGTCCGCGGCGCGGATCGCGTCGGCCCGGTTGACCAGCTCCTCCAGGTTGTCCCGGCCGGCGTGGATGAACCGCCCGTGCAGTGCGTCGAAGCGGCCGCGGGCGGCGTCCACGGTGACCGCGACCATGTACGGGATGGAGTCCCAGGACCTGGCGTCCTTGAACATCGGCATCCCGGCGGTCATGTCGGTGGCCACCGCGCCCGGGCTGATGTCGAGGACGACGATGCCGTTGCGGGCGAGCGAGTCCGCCATGTTGTCGGAGAGCTGGAGCAGCGCGCCCTTGGAGGTGGCGTACGCGGTGTAGTGGCCGTCCGGGCGCAGCGCGAAGCCGGAGTTGAGGTTGACCACCCGGCCGCGCCGGCGGGCGACCATGCCGGGCAGCACGCAGCGCAGCAGGTTGTAGGGGCCGCGCAGGTTGGTCTCGACCACCTGCCACCACTGGTTGGCGTCGGTCTCCCAGAGCGGCACCTCGGCGCGGTCGACCAGGCCGGCGTTGTTGACCAGCAGGTCGATCGGCCCGAGGTCGCGCTCGACCACCCGGACCGCCTCGCGCACCGACCCGGGGCGGGTGACGTCGGCGGTCACGGCGACGCCCCGGGAGCCCCGCCTGACGCACTCCTTGAGGGTGTCGGTCAGCGTCTCGTGGGTGCGGCCGACCAGGCCGACGGCCATCCCCTCGGCGGCCAGGCCGATGGCGAGCTCCCGGCCGATGCCCCGGCCGGCGCCGGTGACCAGGGCGACCTGTCCCGCGAGCGATCCCGTCGACACCCTGTGCTCCCTTCGGGCCCCCGGTCCGGTCCGCTTTCCGCCCCCTCCCCGTCTGCGGCATTCTGTCGGCCGCCGGGCGGAGCAGGCCCCGGGCACACGGGTCCGGGGGCGCCGCGTCACTCGTTCGGGGGATTCCCGGTGGTGGCACCCTGCCGGGGAGGGGGTGACCTACTGGCCGGTACGGAGTAGTAACGTCGTCGGGGCGGTGACCGGTGCACCCATTCCGGTACACCGGCCCGTCGTCCAGCAGCTCGCTGGGCCACCCGTAGCTGGGCGACCCCCAGCACCGTCGAAGGGCAACTGAGTGAGTGACATCGCGCGCGTCGGAGTGATCGGCTGCGGCCTGATGGGGTCGGGTATCGCCGAGGTCTTCGCCCGGGCCGGGCTGGACGTCCTGGTGTCGGAGGCCAGCGGTGAGGCCCTGGAGTTCGGCCGCACCCGGCTGACCAACTCCCTGGACACGGCGGTCAAGCGCGGCAAGCTGACCCCCGAGCAGCGGGACGAGGCGATGGCCCGGCTGTCCTTCACCGTCGACCTGTCCGACTTCGCCGACCGCGACCTGGTGGTCGAGGCCGTCGCCGAGCGCGAGGACGTCAAGGTCCGGATCTTCGAGACCCTGGACCGGGTGGTCGAGCGCCGCGACGCGATCCTGGCCTCCAACACCTCCTCGATCCCGATCGTGAAGCTGGCCGCCGCCACCACCCGCCCGGAGCAGGTGATCGGCCTGCACTTCTTCAACCCGGCGCCGGTGCAGAAGCTGGTCGAGGTCATCCCGACCCTGACCACCTCGGCGACCACCACCGAGCGGGTCGAGGCCTTCGCCTCCCAGGTGCTCGGCAAGGAGCCGATCCGCGCCCGCGACCGGGCCGGCTTCGTGGTCAACGCGCTGCTGGTGCCGTACCTGCTGTCCGCGGTGCGGATGTTCGAGTCGGGCGTGGCCACCGCCTCCGACATCGACAAGGGCATGGAGGCCGGCTGCGCCCACCCGATGGGCCCGCTGCGGCTGTGCGACCTGATCGGCCTGGACACCATCGTCTCGATCGCCGAGTCGATGTACGACGAGTACAAGGAGCCGCTGTACGCCGCTCCCCCGCTGCTGTCCCGGATGGTCGACGCGGGCCTGCTGGGCCGAAAGTCCGGCCGCGGCTTCTACGACTACACCGCGAGCGCCTGACCTGCGCGGCGCACCGGACACCAGGGGCCCGGCGGCCGGTTCACGGCCGCCGGGCCCCTCCGGTGCGGTGCGGCGTCAGCTGTTGATGGCGTAGCTGTCGCCGTAGACCTTCCACTTCAGCGGCGGGTTGAGGTCGAAGTTCTTCGCGTTGAGGAAGACCAGCTGCTCGGTGTCGACCCGGCTGGTGTCGGAGTGCGCCTCCTCCTTCTTCATGACCACCTTGCGGGCGTCCAGGAAGGCCTTGAGGTAGGTGGCCTCGTCGCCGCCCTGGGCGGGCGTCTTGGCCTTCTTCATGGCGGCGGCGCGGATGCCGCCGAAGCTGTCCGAGCTGTTGCCGGGGCCGTGCATGACGATGGCGTCGTAGTAGGCGAACTGGCCGAGCGCGCGCAGGCCGTCGCTCTTGGCCTGGTTGACGGCGGGGTTGAAGTACACCCGGTCGCGCTCGTCGTTCTGCGCCTGCTGGAAGACGGAGTCCTTGGCGGCGGTGGCCCAGGCCTTCTCGAACGCGGAGCCGAGGCCGGCGTGCGAGTCGGAGCCGTTGACCTTCTCCAGCGCCGGCAGGAACTTGGCCAGGACGTTGCCGGGCTTGAGGTCGGTGTAGTGCTGGACCAGCTCCAGCATGTCACCGGTGCCGGAACAGAAGCCGATGATGCCGGCGGTGTAGCCGCGGCCGTCCTTGATGTCCTCGATGTACTTGTACTGGGCCTTCCAGTCCAGCGACGAGTTCTCCGCGCTGGACACCAGCTGCATCGCGATGTCCTTCTTGTGCGGGTCGTCCAGCCCGACCCCCTTGAACTGGACGGCGGCGGCCGGCGACGGGGCGGCCTGGGCCGCCGAGGTGGCCGCGACGGTCAGGGGAGCGGCCACCAGGGCGGCGGCGAGGGCGATGCGGAGGGCACGACGGGGCTGAGGGCGCATGGGACGCTCCGATTCCTCGTGGGGTTAGGAAACTTTCCTAACGAGAAGTAGGAATACGCCTCCGGCCGTGCTCCCGCAAGGGTTTTGACGGAACGTCTTCAAGAGATCTTGGGCGGCCCGGCACCACGCACCCGGGCACCACGCGCCCGGGCAACGGAAAGGGCCCCGCCCCGGACGCGTGGTCCGGGCGGGGCCCTTGGGGCGCTGCCGCGTCAGGCGCCGCGCAGCACCGCGCCGGTGCGGGCGACGGCCTCGGCGACGGCCGCCTCACGGGCGGCGGTGGCCTCGTCGGCGGTCAGCGTGCGGTCGACCGCGCGGAAGCGCAGCGCGTACGCCAGCGACTTCCTGCCCTCGCCGACCTGCTCACCGGTGAACACGTCGAACAGCCGGATGGCCTCCAGCAGTTCGCCCGCGCCGGCGCGCAGCGCGGCCTCGACGTCGGCGGCCGGGACGGCGGTGTCGACGATCAGCGCGACGTCCTGGGTCGCCACCGGGAAACCGGAGACGGTCGGGCCGCCGACCCGCTCGGCGCCGTCGGCGGTGAGCAGGTCGATGTCGATCTCCATCGCGGCGGTACGGGCCGGCAGCCCGAGCGCCTTGACCACCCGCGGGTGCAGCTCACCGGCGTGGCCGACCACCCGGTCGGTGCCGGCCACCACCAGCTCGGCGCAGCGGCCCGGGTGCCACGGCGCCAGCTGGCCCTGACGGACGGTCAGCTCGACGCCGGCCGCGCGGGCCACCGTACGGGCCGCCTCGACGGCGTCCGCCCAGGAGGCCTGGGCGCCCTTGCCCCACCAGCCCGACGGCAGCCGCTCGCCCGCGAGGGCGACGGCGATCCGGCGCGGCTGGTCCGGCAGCGCGGCGTCCAGCGCGGCCAGCTCCTCGTCGCTGGGCCGGTGGTCGACCGCCGGGCGCGGGGCCACGCTCAGCTCGTCCTTGGGCAGGAAGACGGTGCCGGTCTCGTAGACCGCCAGGTCGGTGTTGCCCCGGCCGACGTTGCGGCGCAGCGCGCCGAGCAGGCCCGGCAGCAGCGTGGTGCGCAGCGCCGGCTCCTCGTCGTTCAGCGGGTTGACCAGCTTCACCGTGCGGCGGCGCCGGTCGTCCGCCTCCAGGCCGAGCGCCTCGAAGGCGGCCTCGCCGAGGAACGGGTAGTTGTTGACCTCGACGTAGCCGGCCCCGGCCAGCGCGACGCCGATCCGGCGGTTCACCCGCTGGGCCTCGGTCAGGCCCTTGCCCGGGGGCACGTTCGGCATCCGGGCGGGGACGTTGTCGTAGCCCTCCAGCCGGATGACCTCCTCGGCGAGGTCGTACGGGTCGGTGAGGTCGGGGCGCCAGGTCGGCGGGGTGACCTCCAGGACGTCGGCGCCGGAGACCGAGCAGCCGATCTCCTGCAGGCGCCGGGTGACGGTCTCGCGGCCGTACGCGGCGCCGGCCACCCGGTCGGGCAGGTCGGCGGCGATGGTGATGGTGCGCACCGGGTGCGGGGCGGCGATGTCGGTGACCCCGGCCTCGGCGGTGCCGCCGGCGATCAGGACCAGCAGGTCGACGGCGCGCTGCGCGGCGGCGCGGGCGGCCTCCGGGTCGACGCCGCGCTCGAAGCGCTTGGACGCCTCGGAGGGCAGCTTGTGCCGCTTGGCGCTGCGGGCGATCGCGACCGGGTCGAAGTGCGCCGCCTCGATGATCACCTCGGTGGTGCCCGGGCCCGCGGCCGGGTCGAGGATCTCGGTGGAGGCGCCGCCCATCACGCCGGCCAGGCCGATCGGGCCGCTGTTGTCGCAGATCAGCAGGTCCTCGACGGCGAGCTTGCGCTCCACCCCGTCGAGGGTGGTGAGGGTCTCGCCCTGCTCCGCCCGGCGGACCACGATGGGGCCGTCGACGCGCTGCTTGTCGTAGGCGTGCAGCGGCTGGCCGACCTCCAGCATCACGTAGTTGGTGATGTCGACGGTCAGCGAGATCGGGCGGATGCCCGACTTCTGGAGCCGGCGCTGGAGCCAGATCGGGGACTTGGCGTTCGGGTCGACGCCGACGACCGTACGGGCCACGAAGCGGTCGCAGCCGGCCTGGTCGTTGACCTTCACCAGGTAGCCGAAGGAGTTCGCCGGCGGCACGTCGAGCAGCGCCGGGTCGGCCAGCGGCAGCCCGTACGCGGCGGCGGCCTCACGGGCCACGCCGCGCATGGACAGGCAGTAGCCGCGGTCCGGGGTGACGGCGATGTCGAGCACCTCGTCGACGAGCTGGAGCAGCTCGATCGCGTCGGTGCCGGGCTCGTACTCCGGCGGGAGCACGATGATGCCGTTGTGGTCGTCGCCCATGCCCAGCTCGCGGGCGGAGCAGATCATGCCGGCCGAGGTGTGGCCGTAGGTCTTGCGGGCCGCGATCGGGAACGGGCCGGGCAGCACCGCGCCCGGGAGCACGACCACGACCTTGTCGCCGACGGCGAAGTTGGTCGCGCCGCAGACGATCTCCTGCGGCTCGCCGGTGCCGTTGGCGTCGCCGACGTTCACGAAGCAGTGCCGGATCGGCTTCTTGAAGCCGGACAGCTCCTCGATGGAGAGCACCTCGCCGACCACCAGCGGGCCCTTGAGGTCCGCGCCGAGCTGCTCGACGGTCTCGACCTCCAGGCCGGCCCGGACCAGGCGCTCCGCGACGTCACGGCCGGTCTCGCCGGCCGGCAGGTCGACGTACTCGCGCAGCCAGGAAAGCGGGACGCGCATCAGATCTCCATCCCGAACGGGAGGGTGAAGCGGACGTCACCCTCGACCATGTCGCGCATGTCGGCGACGTTGTGACGATTCATCAGGATCCGCTCCAGGCCCAGGCCGAAGGCGAAGCCGCTGTAGCGGTCGGGGTCGACACCGCAGGCGACCAGCACCCGCGGGTTGACCACGCCGCAGCCGCCGAGCTCGATCCAGCCCTCGGAGGAGCACGTCCGGCAGGGCCGGTCCGGGTTGCCGACGCTCGCACCGCGGCACACGAAGCACTGGAGGTCGATCTCCGCGCTCGGCTCGGTGAACGGGAAGTACGACGGGCGCCAGCGCAGCTCCAGGCCGCCGCCGATCAGCTTCTCGACCAGCACCTCGATGGTGCCCTTGAGGTCGGCGAAGGTGATGCCCTCGTCCACCGCGAGGCCCTCGACCTGGCGGAAGACCGGGGTGTGGGTGGCGTCCAGCTCGTCGGTCCGGTAGACCCGGCCCGGGCAGACCACGTAGAGCGGCGGCTCGCGGTCGAGCATGGTGCGCGCCTGGACCGGGGAGGTCTGGGTGCGCAGCACCACGCCGGAGTCGGCGGAGCCGTCCGGGGCCTGGACGAAGAAGGTGTCCTGCATCGAGCGGGCCGGGTGGTCCGGGCCCAGGTTGAGGGCGTCGAAGTTGAGCCACTCGGCCTCGACCTCGGGGCCCTCCGCGACCTGGTAGCCCATCGCGACGAAGGTGTCCTCGATGAGCTCGGCCATGGTGGTCAGCGGGTGCCGGGCGCCGCGCGGGGCGCGGTCGTACGGCAGCGTGACGTCCACCGCCTCCTCGACCAGCACGCGGGCGTCCCGCTCCGCCTCCAGCTCGGCCTGCCGCTTGGCGAGGGCCTGGTTGACGGCCCCGCGGGCCTGGCCGATCAGCTTTCCGGCGGCCGCCTTGGCGTGCGGGGGCAGGGCGCCGATCTCGCGGTTGGCGAGAGAGAGCGCGGAGCGGTCGCCGGTGTGGGCGACCTTGGCCTGCTTCAGCTCGTCCAGGGAACCGGCGGCGGCGAACGCGGCGACCGCCTCGTCCCGCGCCTGCTCCACCACCTCGGGCTTCAGGGCCTCGACCTCGACCGGGTCGTACGACTTGTTGGGTGCCGACATCTCTATCTTTCCCGTGCTCCTGCTCGTCCGTGCTCAAGGTCTTTGGGCCAACGCCAAAGGTCGAGTGTAGTCGCAGCGGGTATCACCGCTGCCGCGAAGCCCGTCCGGGGAGCGACGTCCGGCCCGCTCGGGAGCGGCCGGTACGGCTCGGAGCACGCGGTGCTCGTCGTCCACGCTCCTTCAGAGCATGAAGTCGGGTACCCCGGCGGGCAGGATGAATCGGAACCGGGCGCCGCCGCCGGGCGCGCGGTCGACGCGGATCGAGCCGCCGTGGGCCTCCACGATGCCCTTGACGATGTAGAGGCCCAGGCCCGTGCCGCCGCGCTTGGAACCGCGCCAGAAGCGGGTGAAGACGCGCGGCATCGACTCCTCGGGGATTCCGCTGCCTTCGTCGCTCACGGTGACCGCTGTGCCTTCCACGATGCGGGGCGGGGTGCCGCCGCGCTCCCACAGGGGTGCCTCGACGACCTCCTTGGCCGGTGCCACCTCGATGGTGACAGTTCCCTCGCCGTGCCGCACCGCGTTTTCCAGCAGGTTGGCGAGCACCTGGTCGACCTTGTCCGGGTCGGCCCACAGGACGGTCAGCGGCTCGGCGATCCGGATGTCGAAGCGGTCCTCGGCGATGCCGGTGGCGACCTTGCGCTCGACGTGCCGGCGCACCGCCGCGGCCAGGTCGACCACCTGCTTGCGCAGCTCCAGCCGGCCGGCGTCGATGCGGGAGATGTCCAGCAGCTCGGCGATCAGCCGGGTGACCCGGTCGGCGTCGGCGTCCACCGTCTCCAGCATCAGCCGCTTCTGCCCGTCGGTGAACCGCTCCCACTTGGCCAGCAGCGTCGCCGTGAAGCCCTTGACGCTGGTCAGCGGGGAGCGCAGCTCGTGCGCCACGGTGGCGATCAGCTCGGCGTGGCTGCGCTCGGTGCGGCGCCGGGCCTCGGTGCCGCGCAGGGCGATCACCAGCCGCTCCAGCGGCCCGCCCGGCGCGCTGCGCACGTACCGGGCGGAGACCAGCACCTCGCGCCCCCCGGGCAGGAGCAGGTTGCGCTCCGGCTGGCGGGTGCGGATGGCCAGGCCGCCGTACGGGTCGGTCAGCTGCCACCAGCGGCGGCCGTCCAGGTCCTCCAGCGGGAGGGCGTCCTCCAGCACGCTGCCGAGCGCGGCCTGCGGGAGCACGCCGGTGAGCCGGGCCGCGGCCCGGTTGAAGCAGACCACCCGGCCCAGCGCGTCGGCGACCACCAGGCCGTCCGGCAGGTCGTCCGGGTCGAGCTCGGGCCCGCTGCCGACCATGGGTTGCCTCCCCGATTACCCACCGTGCCGTTCCCCCCACCGAGGCAGACCCTAGCGCCTCCCAGGCCCGTGCAGTAGGGCTTGCAACGGGTGATCCGGACGCGCCCCCGGGCGGGTCAGGCGTTCGAGCGGCAGCCGCCGGGCGAACGCTGGGCGCGGGCCGAGGCGTACAGGCAGACGGCCGCGGCGGTGGCCAGGTTGAGGCTCTCCGCGTGGCCGTGGATCGGGACGCGCACGACCTCGTCGGTGAGCGCGCGGGTCTCCTCCGGAAGCCCCCACGCCTCGTTGCCGAACACCCACGCACCCGGCGCGCCCAGGGTGCCCTCGTCCAGCTCCCGGTCCAGGTCCCGCTCCCCCGCGCCGTCCGCGGCGAGCACCCGGACGCCGGCCTCGCGCAGCTTCCCGACGGCCTCCTCGACCGGCACGCCGACCGCCACCGGCAGGTGGAACAGGCTGCCCACGGAGGCCCGGACGGCCTTCGGGTTGTAGAGGTCCACCGAGGCGTCGGTGAGCACCACGGCGTCCGCGCCGGCCGCGTCGGCGGTGCGCAGCACGGTGCCGGCGTTCCCGGGGTCGCGCACGTGGGCGAGGACCGCGACCAGCTTGGGGCGGGCCTTGAGCACCTCGGCGAACGGGGTGTCGATGAAGCGGCAGAGCGCCACGATGCCCTGCGGGGTCACCGTGTCGCAGATCCCGGCGATCACCTCGTCGGTGGCGGTCAGCACCGGCAGCCCCTCGGCCAGGGCGGCGTCGACGATGCCGGCGTGCCGCTCGGCGGCCTCCGGCGTCGCGTAGACCTCGACCACCGCGTGCTCGCCGGTGCCCGGCAGCCTGCCGAACGCGACGGCCTCCCGGACCGCCTGCGGGCCCTCGGCCAGGAACCGGCGCTCCTTGGTGCGCTGGTTGCGCTTGGCCAGTCGGCGGGCGGCGACGACGCGCGGCGAGCGCAGGGAGGTCAGCAGGGGGGTGTCGGTGCTCGGCATGGTCTCGTTCTCTGGAGGCGCTGAAGGAGGGGCAGAAGCAGGACCGGACCCGCAGGCGAACCTGCGGGTCCGGTCGGAGCTCAACCGATCTCGGAAGATCAGGCGGCGTCGGCGGCGGCCTTCGGGGCGTTCACGTCGGCCGGCAGCGCCTTCTGGGCGACCTCGACCAGGGAGGCGAACGCACCCGGGTCGTTGACGGCCAGGTCGGCCAGCATCTTGCGGTCGATCTCGACGCTGGCGGCCTTCAGGCCCTGCACGAAGCGGTTGTAGGTGATGCCGTTGGCACGGGCCGCAGCGTTGATGCGCTGGATCCACAGCTGACGGAAGTCGCCCTTGCGCTTCTTGCGGTCGTTGAAGTTGTAGACCAGCGAGTGGGTGACCTGCTCCTTGGCCTTGCGGTACAGGCGCGAACGCTGGCCACGGTAGCCGCTGGCGCGCTCCAGGATGACCCGGCGCTTCTTGTGGGCGTTGACTGCCCGCTTGACGCGTGCCACTTGATTACTCCTTGGGTTGGACCACGGACTACTTCACGTGGTCCGTCATTCGAATGGGTCGGGAAGGATCAGCTGCCCCGCTCGCGGCTCGCGCCGGGCGGGAGGGCGATCACTTGCCGAGAAGCTTCTTGATCTTCTTGGCGTCAGCGGGGGCCAGCTCGATCGTCCCGGCCAGCTTGCGGGTCAGCGTCGAGGGCTTGTGCTCCAGGAGGTGGCGGCGGCCGGCGCGCTCGCGCAGCACCTTGCCAGAGCCACTGATCTTGAAGCGCTTGCTGGCGCCACTGTGCGTCTTCTGCTTCGGCATTTCGCCGTATCTCCTCGTCGGTCCCGTCCACGCCCGCGCGGCGGCTGCCACGCGGGCGTGAACTGGATGGATCTGCGGTGACCGGGCGGGCCGCCCCGTCACCCTGTGGGCCGGTCTCCCGGACCTCCTGGCCGGTGAAGGCTCAGGCGCCCTGGGAGGCGGCCGGCTGCTCGACCGGAGCGTCGGCCTCGGCGGCCGGCGCCTCGGCCGGGGCGTCCTGCGCCTCGGTCACGGCGTCGTCGTTCACGGCGTCCTCGTCGACCGCCACGTCGTCGTCCGCGGCGGCGTCGGAGCCGGCGGTGCGGCCCTGACGCTCGGCCTTGCGGGCGTCCGCGAGGGCGCGGGCCTCGGCCATCGCCTCGGTCTTCTTCTTGTGCGGGCCAAGGACCATGATCATGTTACGGCCGTCCTGCTTCGGCGAGGACTCGACGAAGCCCAGGTCCTGGACGTCGTCGGCGAGCCGCTGGAGCAGACGGAAGCCCAGCTCGGGGCGGGACTGCTCACGACCGCGGAACATGATCGTGATCTTGACCTTGTCGCCCTGCTTGAGGAACCGGACGACGTGACCCTTCTTGGTGTCATAGTCGTGCGGGTCGATCTTCGGCCGGAGCTTCATCTCCTTGATGACCGTGTGCGCCTGGTTCTTGCGCGCCTCACGGGCCTTCATGGCCGACTCGTACTTGAACTTGCCGTAGTCCATGAGCTTGCACACCGGCGGCCGGGCGGTCGCCGCGACCTCGACCAGGTCGAGGTCGTACTCCTGCGCGAGCTCCAGCGCCTTGGCAAGCGGCACGATGCCGACCTGCTCGCCGCTGGGACCGACGAGTCGCACCTCGGGGACGCGAATCCGGTCGTTGATGCGGGGCTCGGTGCTGATGGGGCCTCCTCGGTTGCACCTTCTGCGATGCGGCCGTCGGACGGCGGTCGCACGTAGTGGACTCGACCACTGGGCGGGGCTTCATTCGTGCTGCGCTGCCCGGTGGGTACACCGCCGCACGAAAAAAGCCCCGCTCGGTACAAGCGGGGCTCCACACAACCGGGGGCGACGCCCGGTGAGGGGCGTTGCGGGCGACTCGGCGCCAGGGGCGCCCGTCGCGGACCGGGACCCGTCGACCGCGAGGCCGATCGGGTGGGAGACTTTCGTGGTTTGCCCTCTCGGGCCTCCTCGGTGGAGCCTCCTCTTGCTGGCCAGGGACCCGTGAGGGAACCCGGCCGGTCAGTCTCGAAGCTTACAGCGTCGTGCCGTCGAACGCTATTCCGCCCCGCCGCGGGGCCCCTTGTACGCTCCACATGTACCCACACGGCACAACGGAACGAGCCCCCCTTGAGCAGCGAGCCCACCCAGAACCCCGGCGCTGAGGACGACGCGATCGGCTTCGACGACCTCACCCGCGACATCGCCGAGGTCCCGGCCGTCGAGGTGATCACCACCGTCGCGGTGCACCTGATGAGCGCCGCCGCCGTCAAGTGCGGTCTCGCCGAGGGCGGCGAGAAGGACAAGGACCTGGACGAGGCCCGCAAGCTGATCACCGCGCTGGCCGGGCTGGTCACCGCCGGTGCCCCGGAGATCAGCAACTTCCACGCCGCGCCGCTGCGGGACGGGCTGCGCTCGCTCCAGCTCGCGTTCCGCGAGGCCTCGGTCGTCCCGGACGCCCCGGGCGCGGGCCCGGGCGAGAAGTTCACCGGGCCGGTCTACTCCTGAGCCCGCTCGCGAAGGGAGCGCCCCGGGCGGGGCGCTCCCTTCGCGTCCACCACTGCCCGCGCCCAGCCGGCCGCCGGCGCTCTCGGGGGGCGGCCCCCGGGACTACCGCTTGTAGAGCGGCTCCCCCGGCAGCTCCGCGCCGGCCGGCAGCACCGCGAGGTCCAGCCCCCGGTCCAGCCGCACCCGCAGCACCGGGTCGGCGGCCACCGCCTGCCCGACCCGCTGCGCGGCCGCCTGCAGCCCGGCCTGGTCCAGCGCCGGGTCGAACACCACCGCGAGCACGCCGTCCGAACCGTCCGAGGCCGCCAACAGCCCGGTGACCACCTCCGGCTCGGCCGCCAGCAGCCCGCGGACCGCCTCGCGCACCTCCGGGTCCCGGACCGGCGGCAGGAACGGGCGGTTCTCCGCCAGCGCCCGCAGCCGGGCGCCGCTCAGCTGGAACGGCACCGGCCCGGCCGGGTCGATCAGCAGGGTGTCGGCGCGCTCCGCGAAGGCGACCATCGCGGCCTGCGGGGCCGCCGTCGGCGCCGGGCGGGCGTCGGCGCGCCAGCGGGTCAGCGATTCGAGCGAGGTGAAGGCCGGCAGCGCGCGGCGGCCGTCCGGGGCCTCCAGCACCGGCACGGCCATGTCGCTGGTCTTCTCGTGCCGGTGCCCCTCCGGGCTCACCTCGACCTCGCCGAGGATCGCGACGATCGGGACCATCAACCGGGTGGGGGTCAGCGCCGCCAGCACCTCCGGCTCGGCCGCGCGGTCCCGCGACCAGCGGTCGAGCGCCTCGGTGAGCGCCGGGTCGGCGGTGCCGTCGTCGTCGGAGAAGCCGGGATTCGGGATGCTCTTGCCGACGAACGCCGGGTTGGAGAAGTCTTTGCGGTCCACCCGTCCGACCCTATGCCACCGCGCCCGAGCGGCCCCATTCCGCTGCACGTCCCCCGCCTGCCAGGCCTTCCCGCACTTTCCCCGCACGGGGCCTACCCACCGGTAGTGCGGTGTGGCACCCTGCGGCCATGGTGATCCTCGACGCACCCGCGACCGCGCCCGCCCCGGTCTCCGACCGCCTCCGGTACGACCGCGCCACCGCCCACCTGGACGGGCCGGTGGCCGTCGTGGACCTCGCCGCGTTCGACGCGAACGCCGCCGACCTGGTCCGCCGGGCGGGCGGCAAGCCGATCCGGCTGGCCAGCAAGTCGCTCCGCTGCCGGGCGCTGCTGGAGCGGGCGCTGGCGGTGGACGGCTTCCTCGGGGTGATGAGCTTCACCCTGGAGGAGTCCCTCTGGCTGGCCCGCGCCGGCCTCCGCGACATCCTGCTCGCCTACCCCTCCGCCGACCGGGCCGGCTTCGCCGAGCTGACCGCCGACCCGGAGGCCGCCCGCGGGATCACCGTCGTCCTGGACGACCCCGCCCAGCTGGACCTGATCGACGAGGCCCGCGGCGGCGACGCCGAGGTCCGGGTCTGCCTGGAGCTGGACACCTCGCTGCACCTGCTCGGCGGCCGGGTCCGGGTGGGCGCCCGGCGCTCGCCGCTGCGCACCCCCGAGGACCTCGGCGCCTTCGCCGAGCTCGTCCAGCGCCGCCGGGGCTTCCGGGTGGTCGGCCTGATGGCGTACGAGGGGCACGTCGCCGGGGTGGGCGACCGGGTGCCCGGACGGCCGGTGCGCTCGCAGCTGATCCGGCTGATGCAGGCCAAGGCCCGGACCGAGCTGGCCGAGCGCCGGGCGGCGGCGGTCCGGCGGCTGCGGCAGGTCGCCGACCTGGAGTTCGTCAACGGCGGCGGCACCGGCAGCGTGGAGTCCACCGTGGCCGAGCGCGCCGTCACCGAGGTGGCGGCCGGCTCCGGGCTCTACCAGCCGCAGCTGTTCGACAACTACCGCTCCTTCCGGGGCCGCCCGGCCGCGCTGTTCGGCCAGCCGGTGGTGCGCCGCCCCGGCCTCGGCGTGGTCACCGTCCTCGGCGGCGGCTACCCGGCCTCCGGCGCGGCCGGGCCGGACCGCTCGCCGGTGCCGTACCTGCCCGCCGGGCTGCGCTACGACCCGATGGAGGGCGCCGGGGAGGTGCAGACCCCGCTGCTCGGCTCGGCGGCGGACGACCTGCTGATCGGCGACCGGGTCTGGTTCCGGCACGCCAAGGCGGGCGAGCTGTGCGAACGCTTCGCCGAGCTGCACCTGATCGAGGGCGACCGGATCGTCCGGACGGTGCCGACGTACCGGGGTGAGGGGAAGGCGTTCCTCTGACGCCCCGTCCGCCGTTGCCCTACCGTGGAGCCGACACCAAGGCAGTGACGAGGGGAGCGGCATGGACGCCGAAATCACCGAGATTGCGACGAGGGGCGCGACCGCCCTGGCCGGCCTCATGGTCACGTCAGCCTGGGAACGGGTCAAGCCGCGCGTAGCCGCGATGTTCGGTCGACGGGCGGAGTCGGTCTCCGAGGAACTGGACGAAACCCAGGCGGAGCTGATCGCGACACCGGAGGACGGTCGCGAGTCCGCCGCTCAGAGCGCGCAGGGGGAGTGGGAGCCCAAGCTGCGCCGACTGCTGGCCAACGACCCGGCCATGGTCGCCGAACTCCGGGCAATCCTCGATGAGTTCGCACCGGTTCGGCCCGAGCAGGTCCCCGGCACGGTGCACAACGAGATCGGCGGGAATGCCAGGATCCACGGCAAGGTCGTACAGGCCCACACGATCAACAGTCTGAACCTCTGACCTTTCCGGAGCCTTAAGCGGGCCCGATGGAACGGCTAACCACGCCGTCCGTCGGGCCTTTGCGCTGCTCGGGGCCCTACAGTCCGTCAACAAGCACAGCGCGCGCGGCTATTGCCATCTGGTCCAGACCAATCCTACGCTCTGGCCGGGGGCCGCGCGCCGGGCCGGCGGCTCCCGAACGGGCAGGCGTGCCCGTTCCCCCACACTCGCCCGGAACGACGGTCAAGGAGTCCCCACCCCATGTCCATCAAGCGAAGTGCCCTGTCCGTCGGCGTGATCGGCGCCGCGGTCGTCGCGGTGGCCGGTGCCACCGCCGGCACCGCCAGCGCCCACGGCACGATGACCAACCCCGTGAGCCGGATCGCCGCCTGCTTCGCCGAGGGCCCCGAGCACCCGGTGTCCCAGATCTGCAAGGACCTCGTCGCCGCGAGCGGCACCCAGCCGCTGTACGACTGGAACGAGGTCAACATCGGCAGCGCCGCCGGCAACCACCAGGCGCTGATCCCGGACGGCAAGCTCTGCTCGGCCAACCGCGACAAGTACGCGGCGCTGGACTGGCCGCGCACCGACTGGCCGGCCACCGCGGTGAAGGCCGGCGCCTTCACCTTCCAGTTCCGCGCCACCGCGCCGCACGTCGGCACCCAGACCGTCTACATCACCAAGGCGGGCTACGACCCGACCAAGCCGCTGAAGTGGTCGGACCTCGACCCGACCCCGGTGGCCAAGGTGCAGGTCGACCGCAATACCGTCAACGGCTCGTACTCCTACTCGGGCACCCTGCCGCAGCGCACCGGCCGCCAGGTGCTGTACACGGTGTGGCAGCGCAGCGACAGCCCGGAGGCCTTCTACGCCTGCTCCGACGTCGACTTCGGCTCCTCCACCACGGCCGTGTCGGCACTCGCCGCCCAGGCCCCGGCCGCGCCGAGCGACGCCCAGATCGCGGCCGACGCCTCCAGGTCCACGGTCGCCCACCACGGCCACGGCGGGGACCCGGACTCCCCGGCCGGCCAGGTGGTCCCGACCGCCGCCGCGGCCGTGGGCGGCACCTCGGCCACCGGTCCGCTGCTGCTCGCGGGCGCGGCCGCGATCGGTGCCGGCTGGGCCGGCATGGTGCTCCGGCGCCGTCGTGTCGAGGCTGTTCGACGCGACTCCTGACGCCGGGCGCGGGACCGGGCCGGCCATACCCCCGTCCGGCCCGGCTCCCGTGGCACGTTCCAAGAGCGGCGGCCCACCCGGAGGGTTCCCTCCCGGGTGGGCCGCCGCCGTGTGAGGAGCGCGGGGCTCAGGTGGTGGTGCCCCCGGGGCCGCCGGAGCCGGAGCCCGTCCCGGGCAGTCCGGGGATGCCCGGCAGCTTGCCCTTGTAGTCGGAGATGCCCTGGACGATGGTGTCCATCACCGCGACGTCCGGCGACTTGTCGGCGATGTCGAAGCCGAAGTGCACCGAGACCAGCGACTTCCCGTCGGCGGACGGGAAGACCACGGTCTGCACGGTGCCGTTGTTGCCCTTGGGCGCGTCCACCTTCCAGCGGACCAGGTAGCCGTCCTTGCCGTTGACCTTCACGGCCTCGGACTTGAGCTCCTGGTGCCCGGTGACGTCGCCGTACGCGTCCTTGGCCGCCGACGCGATGTCGGCCTTGGCCGCCGCCTGGACGTCGGTGCCGCCGCCGGCGATCCGGCCGGTGTTCACCCCGCCGAGGGAGCACTCGCCCTGGCCGCCCGCGCAGGTGTACGAGCCGACGCTGAGCATGGCGTAGCCCTTGTCGGTGGTGCCGGCCTCCCAGCCGTCCGGGACGGGCAGGGTGAGCCGGTTGACCACGTCGATCGCCTGGTCGGCGTTCGGGCGGGGCTTACCGCCGCCCTTGCCGCTCCCGCCGTTGCCGCCGCCCCCGCCCTTGCCGCTCCCGCCGCCGTTCCCGTCACCGCCGTTGCCGGGGTCGCCGAAGTCCGGGACGCCGCCCCACGGGCCGTTGCCGTCGGACTGCGGGGCCGGACGGGCGCTGCGCTTGGGGCGGTCCCCGTGGCCGTCCATCGCGAGGTAGGTGATGCCCGAGCCGGCGCCCAGGCCGAGCAGGGCGGCGACGGCGGTCGCCAGCACCAGCTTGGAGGGCCGGCGCCGGGGCCGGCGCGGCGGTCCGGCGGGCGAGCCGTAGGCGGTGCCGAAGGGCGGCGGCTCCGGGTAGCGGACGGTCGGGCCGCTGTCGAGCACCTCGCCCTCCAGCACCGTGGGCCGCCCGGCCGGTCCCGCCCCCGGGTCCGCGGCGGCGGCCGGCTCCCGCTCCGGAGCGGCCGGTGCCGGGGCGTCCGAGGGTGCGGGCCGGGTGTCGGCCGTCCAGCCCCTGCCGTCCCACCACCGCTGGGGCCTCGGGTCACTGGTGGTGTCCTTGGGGTCCGGGTACCACCCGGCGGGAATCTGCTCACTCACGACAGAGAATCTAAAGGCAGCCGGATAAACGCGAAATCAGCGCAGCACGGAATTCCCGCCGTTTTCGATGAGATTCCGGTGAGAACCCGCGCGCCGGGCCGGGCGGACCCTACAGCGGCGTCACGTAGGCCCCGGAGATGCCCCCGTCCACCAGGAACTCGCTCGCGGTGATGAACGAGGAGTCGTCGCTGGCCAGGAAGGCCACCGCGGCGGCGATCTCCTCGGCGCGGGCGAACCGGCCGAGCGGGATGTGTACCAGCCGGCGGGCGGCCCGCTCCGGGTCCGCGGCGAACAGCTCGCGCAGCAGCGGGGTGTCCACCGGCCCGGGCGAGAGCGCGTTGACCCGGATGCCCTCCCGGGCGAACTGCACGCCCAGCTCGCGGGACATCGCCAGCACCCCGCCCTTGGAGGCGGTGTAGGAGATCTGCGAGGTGGCCGCGCCCATCCGGGCCACGAAGCTGGCGGTGTTGATGATCGAGCCCCGCCCGTGCCGGCGCATGTACGGCAGCGCGGCCTTGCAGCACAGGTAGACCGAGGTCAGGTTGACCTCCTGGACCCTGCGCCAGGCGTCCAGGCCGGTGGTCAGGATCGAGTCGTCCTCGGGCGGGGAGATGCCGGCGTTGTTGAACGCGACGTCCACGCTGCCGCAGGTCTCGTACGCCTCGTCGAACAGCGCCTCGACCATGTACGGGTCGGTGACGTCGGTGTGCACGAAGAGCCCGCCGACCTCCTTGGCGGCGGCCCGTCCGGTCTCCTCGTCGAGGTCGGCGCAGACCACCTTCGCCCCCTCCGAGGCGAGCCGCCGGGCGGCGGCCAGGCCGATGCCGCTGCCCGCGCCGGTGACCACGGCGGTGCGGCCGACCAGCCGGCGGCAGACGGGTCCGTCCTGCGCGGCGTGCTTCTCGCTCATCGGGCTGTCACTCCTCGCTGTGGATGAAGACGTTCTTGGTCTCGGTGAAGTGGCGCAGCGCGTCCGGTCCCAGCTCACGGCCCACCCCGGACTCGCCGAAGCCGCCGAAGGGCGTCCAGTAGCGCACCGAGGAGTGCGAGTTGACCGACAGGTTGCCCGCCCGTACGCCCCGGGCCAGGCGCAGCGCGCGGCCGACGTCCCGGGTCCAGATCGAGCCGGACAGGCCGTAGCGGGTGGCGTTGGCCAGCCGCAGGGCGTCGGCCTCGTCGGTGAACGGCAGGACGGCGGCGACCGGGCCGAAGATCTCCTCGGTGACGGCCGGGACCTGCGGGTCCGCGGGGGCGATAACGGTCGGCGGGTACCAGTAGCCGGGCCCGTCCGGGACCTTGCCGCGGGCCAGCACCGGCAGCTCGGGGGTGAGGTAGGAGGCCACCCGGCGGACCTGGGCGGCCGAGATCAGCGGGCCGAGCTGGGTCTGCGGGTCGGTCGGGTCGCCGGTGCGCAGGGTCTCGACGGCGGGCAGCAGCAGGGCGAGGAAGTCCTCGTACACCTCGCGCTGGACCAGGATCCGGCTGCGGGCGCAGCAGTCCTGGCCGCTGTTGTCGGCGAAGGACATCGGGTCGGCGGCGCGGGCGAGGTCGGCGTCGGCGAAGACGATGCTGGGGCTCTTGCCGCCGAGTTCCAGGGTGACCCGCTTGGCGCGGGCGGCGCAGCGGGCGGCGACCTCCTTGCCGACCACGGTCGAGCCGGTGAAGACGAGCTTGCGGACGGCCGGGTGGTCCGCCAGGGCCCGGCCGGTGGTGGCGCCCGCGCCGGGGACGACCTGGAACAGGCCCTCGGGCAGGCCCGCCGCGAGGGCGAGTTTGGCCAGCCGCAGGGCGGTCAGCGGAGTGGCCTCGGCGGGCTTGAGCAGGACGGCGTTGCCGGCCGCCAGGGCGGGGGCGAAGCCCCAGGCGGCGATCGGCATCGGGAAGTTCCACGGCGCGATCACCCCGACCACGCCGACCGGCTCGTGGAGGGTCACGTCCAGGCCGCCCGCCACCGGGATCTGTCGGCCGGTCAGCCGCTCCACTCCCCCGGCGGCGTACTCCAGCAGGTCCCGGACGTTGCCGGCCTCCCAGCGGGCGTTGGCGGGCAGGTGGCCGGCCTCGTCCACCTCCAGGGCGGCCAGCTCGGGGACGTGCACCTCGACCTGGTCGGCGAAGCGGCGCAGCAGCCGGGCGCGTTCGCCGGGGGCGAGCGCGGCCCAGCCGGCCTGGGCCTTCACCGCCCGCCGGACGGCCGCGTCCAGCTGCTCGGAGGTGGTGTCCGGGACGGTGGCGAGCACCTCGCCGGTGGCGGGGTTGCGGACGGTGCTCGCGGCGGGCTCGGTCATGGGTCACATCCGTCGGTCATGGGTCACATCCGTTCGAAGGATCGGTAGCGCTCCCAGTCGGTGACCGCCCCGTCGTAGGCGGCCTGCTCGACCCGGGCCATGTTCAGGTAGTGCTCGACCACGTCGTCGCCGAACGCCTCGCGGGCCAGTTCGCTGCCGGCCCACAGCTCGGCCGCCTCGCGCAGCGATCCGGGCACCCGGGGGTACTCCTCGACCGCGTAGGCGTTGCCGAGGCAGGGCGCGGGCAGTTCCAGCTTGCGCTGCAGCCCGTGCAGGCCGGCCGCGATCATCCCGGCCACCGCGAGGTACGGGTTGACGTCGCCGCCCGGCACCCGGTTCTCCATCCGCAGGCCGGGGCCGTGGCCGACCACCCGGTAGGCGCAGGTGCGGTTGTCCCGGCCCCAGGCGACGGCGGTCGGGGCGAAGGAGCCCGGGCGGTAGCGCTTGTAGGAGTTGATGTTCGGCGCGTACAGCACGCTGAACTCGCGCAGCGCGACCAGCTGGCCGGCCAGGAAGTGCCGCATGGTGTCGGTCATCCGGCCGTCCCGGTCGGCGAAGGCGGGGGCGCCGACGGCGTCGCGCAGCGAGAGGTGGATGTGGCAGCTGTTGCCCTCGCGCTCGTCGTACTTGGCCATGAAGGTGAGCGCGCAGCCGAGTTGGGCGGCGATCTCCTTCGCGCCGGTCTTGTAGACGCTGTGCTGGTCGCAGGTGGTGAGGGCGTCGGCGTAGCGGAAGGCGATCTCGTGCTGGCCGAGGTTGCACTCGCCCTTGGCCGACTCCACCACCAGGCCGGCGCCGGCCATCTCGGTGCGGATCCGGGACAGCAGCGGCTCGACCCGGGCGGTGCCCAGCATCGAGTAGTCGACGTTGTAGAGGTTCGCCGGGGTCAGGCCGCGGTAGCCGCCCAGCCAGGCCTGCTCGTAGGTGTCGCGGAAGACCAGGAACTCCAGTTCGGTGCCGATGTCGGCGGCCAGGCCGTGCTCGGCGAGCCGGGCGATCTGGCGGCGCAGCAGCTGGCGCGGGGCGGCGTCCACCGGGTGGCCGCCGTGCCGGGCGAGGTCGGCGGTGACCTGGGCGGTGCCGGGCTGCCAGGGGGTGAGCCGCAGGGTGTCGAGGTCGGGGCGCATCGCGAAGTCGCCGTAGCCGGTGGCCCAGGAGGAGAAGGCGTAGCCGTCCACGGTGTTCAGGTCGACGTCGACGGCCAGCAGGTAGTCGCAGGCCTCGGCGCCGTGCTCGGCGACCTCGTCGAGGAAGAACCGGGCGGCGAAGCGCTTGCCCTGGAGACGGCCCTGCATGTCGGTGAAGGCGAGCGCGACGGTGTGCACCTCGCCGGCGTCCACCAGGGTGCGCAGCCCGTCCAGGGTCAGCGGCGGCCGGGGCGGCGAGCCTGCGGCAACCTGTTCGGACCTCTCGGACATTTCAGACATGGCCGAACCCTCCTCCTCGATCACTCTTCGAGATCAAGCGGTCACAGCGAACCGTACGGCCTGCGACTCGCGGGGCGGAAGAGGGCGGGTGGGTGTCGGGTGGCCGTGGCGCGCCGACGCGCGTGGCTGACGGTGGTTCAGGTGCCGCGGAGGGAGAATGCGCGCCATGGATCGCAGGCCTTTGATCGGCGTCAGCACCTACCTGGTGGACGCGAGTTGGAGCGATTGGCGGGACCGCCGGGTGGCACTGCTGCCCGAGCGGTACACCGCGCAGGTCCGGGACTCCGGCGGGATCGCGGTCCTGCTGCCGCCGGACGCCCCGGAGCGCGCGCCGGAGGTGCTGGCCCGGCTGGACGGCCTGGTGATCGCGGGCGGGCCGGACATCGACCCGGCGTACTACGGGGAGCCGGCCCATCCGGCGACCGAGGTGGACTCGCCGGAGCGGGACGCCTGGGAGGTCGCGCTGCTGCGGGCGGCGCTGGCAGCGGGGATGCCGCTGCTGGCGGTCTGCCGGGGGATGCAGGTCCTGAACGTGGTGTGCGGCGGGACGCTGGTGCAGCACCTGCCGGACGTGGTGCCGGTGGACGTGCACGGCGCACCGCCCGGGCGCTACGGCACCCACGCGGTGCGGCCGGTGCCGGGGACGCTGCTGGGCGGACTGCTGCCGGAGAGCGAGCTGGAGGTGCCGACCTTCCACCACCAGGCCGTCGACCGGGTCGGAACGGGGCTGCGGGTGAGCGCCCACGCGCCGGACGGGACGGTGGAGGCGGTGGAGGGCCCGGGGTTCGCGCTCGGAGTGCAGTGGCACCCGGAGCAGGGGGACGACCTGCGGCTGATGCGGGCGCTGGTCCGGGCGGCCACCGCGGCGGTCCTCGACGCGCTGGCGCTGGGATAGCGCAACTGGGCCCGGCGACAGGGGATTTCGGCTGTTCGGCGGGGTGCGGCGTACGGCGGATCCGGCCCTCCGAACGGCAACGACAACGGTCACCAGTACAGCCTTTGGATCTTTGTCGATTCTGCGGTTCACTTCGGTTGCGGGGCGGTCGCAGCGCGCCCCCTTTCGCACCCGTGCGCCCAGAGAGGACTTTCATGGCCGGGCACGAGCATTCGCACGATGATCATGTGCATGACCACCAGCACTCGGGTTCGCCGTCGCAGCCGCACTCGCGCTCGCACTCGCACGGGAAGGGCGGCCACGGGCACGGATCCGGGGGTCACTCGCACGGACCGGGGGGCCACGGCGGCCACTCGCACGGCGTCGCCGCCGACGCGGACCGCCGCTGGCTGCTCAGCGCGCTCGCCCTGATCGTCGTCTTCATGGCCGGCGAGGTCGTGGTCGGCTTCGCCGCCGGCTCCCTGGCGCTGATCTCGGACGCGGCGCACATGCTCACCGACGCCGCGTCCATCGTGCTCGCGCTGATCGCCATGCGGCTCGCCGCCCGCCCGGCCCGGGGCGGCTACACCTACGGCCTCAAGCGCGCCGAGATCCTCTCCGCGCAGGCCAACGGCGTCACCCTGCTGGTGCTGTCGGCCTGGCTGGGCTACGAGGCGGTCACCCGGCTGTTCGAGCCGCCGGAGGTCACCGGCTCACTGGTGCTGGTCACCGCGCTGGTCGGGATCGTGGTCAACCTCGCGGCCACCTGGTGCATGTCCAAGGCCAACCGCAGCTCGCTGAACGTCGAGGGCGCCTTCCAGCACGTGCTGACCGACCTGTACGCGTTCGTCGCCACCGCGGTCGCCGGTGTGGTCGTGGTGACCACCGGCTTCGCCCGGGCCGACGCGATCGCCTCGCTGATCGTCGTCGCGCTGATGCTCAAGGCCGGCGTCGCACTGGTCCGGGACTCCGGACGGATCTTCCTGGAGGCCGCCCCGGCCGGGATCGACCCGGACGCGGTGGCCGACCGGATGGTCACCGAGCCGCTGGTCGAGGAGATCCACGACCTGCACATCTGGGAGATCACCTCCGGCCAGCCCGCCCTGTCCGCGCACATCCTGGTCACCCCCGGCGGCGACTGCCACGCGGTGCGCCGCCGGCTCCAGGGCCACCTCGCCGCCGAGTACGGGATCACCCACAGCACCCTCCAGGTCGACCACGTCGGCGAGGACGAGTCCGGCGGGCTGCTCCAGATCGCCGGCCCCGGAGAGTCGGCCGTCGACGCCGAGCACTGCGCCGACGCCCACGGCCCGGTCCACCGCGCCGGGCCGCACGAACACTGACAACCACCCCGTCCGTCACCGCGGTGCGGCATGATGCTGAGTCGTGACCGCACCGCGACTGATGCTGCTCGACTCCGCCAGCCTGTACTTCCGGGCCTACTTCGGCGTACCGGACACCCTGCGCTCGCCGCAGGGCGAGCCGGTCAACGCCGTCCGCGGCCTGCTGGACTTCATCGCCCGGCTCGTCCACGACCACCGCCCCGCGGAACTCGTGGCCTGCATGGACGCCGACTGGCGCCCGCAGTGGCGGGTGGACCTCGTCCCCTCCTACAAGACCCACCGGGTCGCCGAGGCGGCCGAGGACGGCGAGGAGGAGGTGCCCGACACGCTGGCCCCGCAGGTCCCGGTGATCGAACAGGTGCTGGACGCCCTCGGCATCGCCCGGGTCGGCTCCCCCGGCTACGAGGCCGACGACGTGATCGGCACCCTCACCGCCCGCGCCACCGGGCCGGTGCAGATCGTCACCGGCGACCGCGACCTCTTCCAGCTGGTGGACGACGCCCGCGGGATCACCGTGCTCTACCCGGTCAAGGGGATGGGCAACCTCCAGGTCACCGACGACGCGCTGCTGCTGGAGAAGTACGGCGTGCGCGGCGCCCAGTACGCCGACATGGCCGCCCTGCGCGGGGACCCGTCGGACGGCCTGCCCGGCGTCAAGGGCATCGGCGAGAAGACCGCCGCCCAGCTGATCAACGAGTACGGCGACCTCGCGGCCATCCGCGCCGCCGCCCTCGACCCCGGTTCCAGGCTCACCCCGGCCCGCCGCCGCAACATCGTCGAAGGCGCCGCCTACCTCGACGTCGCCCCCAAGGTCGTCCGGGTCGCCGACGACGCCCCGCTGCCCGCCTTCGACCCGGCCCTCCCCCGCGAGCCGCTGTACCCGATGACGCTGGAGGAACTCTCCACCCGCTGGGGCCTCGGCACCTCCCTGGACCGCCTGCTGGAGGCCCTCGCCACCCGCTGAGCCGCCGTACGCCGAGGGCCCGCACGCTCCCGCCGGAGCGTGCGGGCCCTCGGTGTTCCTTGACGCCGCGTCACTTTGCAATGCAAAGTTCATGGCACAGCAAAGCAGATACGCGCGACAAGGGGTGGATCATGGCGTCGACACACCGGGCCGGCCCGGCCGAACTCCTCGCCGAGACGGAGGGGCTCCGGGCCCGGGCCCGGACCCGGCTGCGCGGATCGGGGGTGCCGCTGCTCGGGTTCGGCCTGCTCGCCCTGGCCGCCGTGCCGGTCTCCGGCCAGGCCTACAACTTCGGCGCCAACGGACGGTTCGTCGCCTCGTACCCGTCCTTCGCCTACTCCGAGCTCATCGACCTCTGCGTGCCGCACGCACCGGACGGCTCGTGCCGGACCGGCGACTTCGACGGCGCCGTGCTCCGCTTCCTGGCCTGGGGCGTCTGGTACGCCCTGCTCCCGCTCGCCTGGCTGGCCCTGGCCCGCTGGTACCGGCGGCGCGGCGAGGCCCGCGGGATCGTCCCGCACCGCGACGGCTGGGTCGGCGCCGCGGTCGGGATCGGCGTGCTGCTCACCGCCGTGCTGCTCGGCCTGGTCTTCGCGCGCCATGTGCCGTTCGGACTGTCCCTGCTCGTGAACACCTACGCCTCGCCCTGGTACGTGGTCGGCATCGGCCTGATCGTCCTCGGCCTGACCGAACGCAGCCCCCTGGTGACCGCCGCCGGCCTCGCCCACACGGCACTGCTCACCGGCTACCTCGCGGCCCCGTGGGAGAGCGGCTGGCTGCCCTGGCTCGACCGCGGCGACGGCGGCTGGGCCGACGGCCCCCAGCCGAAGGCCCTGCTGCTGGCGGCGGTCCTGCTGGCCGCCGGCCTGGCACAGTGGACGGCGGCCCGCCGCACACCGGGGGCATCCCGTACGGTCACCTCATGAGCGTTGCGGACGAAGCCGAGGAGCAGCACCCGACCCTGGCCCTGGACGACACCGTCCACCAGCGGGTCCGGCTCGGCATCCTGGCGATCGCCCGCGAGGCCGACCGGGTCGAGTTCGGCTTCCTCAAGGAGCAGTTGGGCGCCACCGACGGCAACCTGTCCCGCCACCTCAAGGTCCTGGAGGAGTCCGGCCTCGTCGCCGTCGCCAAGGGCTACGTCGGACGCCGCCCCCGCACCTGGGTCACCCTCACCCCCCACGGCGCCGACGCCCTCGACCGCGAACTCCGCGCCCTGCGCGCCCTCGTCCGCCGCCTCGACGCCGCCGCCCCCGGGCCCACCCCGGCGTAGGAAGTCGGCCGGGCCGACTTCCTACGCCGGGTCGGTTCCTGCCGCAGCTCCGGCAGCGGCGCCGTACTCTCGTGTCCGCCTCCGGACTTCGGCGTCCTTGAAGGCCAGCACCTCGTCGACGATCCCGCTCTTCGGCAACTCGGCCACGGGAACGCAGAGGTCCATCCGTTGGATGCAGACGCCCACCATGTACTCCCCCTGGTCGGTGAGGTAGAGGCGGATACCGTAGTAGCCCTCCTCACAGTCCGTGTCGTTGTTGAACCGGCACGACGCACAGGTGTCGGGGAGCCGCACGGCAGCAGCCGCTTCACGTACACCGCCCGGCTGCCGAGCGCCCGGTAGAGGGTGCGCTCGTCGGACGTACCGGCGGTGAACGTCCGGAGCACCGGCTCCGCACCGACCCGGGCCAGCACTTCGGAGATCGCCGCGACCGACTCCGGGCCGTCCTGGATGCTGGTGAGCATCCGCACGTCCGCGAACTGGCCGTACGACTCGACCAGGTGGACGACCCGGTCGACGTGGGCCGTTCCGGGAACGACGATGCTCACGGAGACCTTCACACCGTTGGAGACGGCAGCACGGATGGTCTGCTCCGCCGCGCGGATCTTCGCCTCGGCCAGGCCCGCCGTCCTGAAGCGCTCGGACTGGACGACCTGGAGTTCTTCGGCGGTCGTACCGAACACCGAGACGTTGACCCGATTGAGGCCCGCTGCCGAACACTCCGGCATGACCTGTCGGCCGCGCTCCCCGTTGCTGGTCATCCCGACGCTCAACCCCATGCCGGAGAGCGCCGCGACCAGCGCGGGCACCTCCGTGTGCAGCGTGGGCTCCCCACCCGTGAGGTGGACCTCGTCGGCACCGAACGCCCTCGCCACGGTTCGCACCGCCCGCCGGAAGGCCATGTCCGGGTCCATCCTGGCGGCCAGGAAGCCGACTCCGTTCGTCTCGCTGTAGATCGACACACGCCCGGTCCTGCCCGGGCCCGCGGCGAAGGGCAGTTCGGTGCGGCCCCGGTTGTCGGCGGTGACCGGTGTTCCCTCGTTGTGGCAGAACGTGCAGGCCAATCCGCAATCGTCGATCACCTTGATGCGGATGGTCCGGTCCCGGACGACCCTGACCGCAGGACGCTGGGTAGCTGACAAGGCTTCTCTCCCGTCACTCGAACGTGAGCCGGGGGGTCGACTCGATGTCGATCCCGTACCGGTGGTAGACCTTGGTCGTGTTCTCGCTCGTCAGCTCCTCGAGAGGGAGCTTGAGCGCGAGGGCGGTCGCGTGGACGTGTTCGGCGCTGTCGCCCTCGATCTCCACGTAGGGGGGAATCAGCGGCCAGTGGTCGATCTCGACGGCCGCGCCGGCCAGCCTCCACGAGGACCGACGGTTCTCCTGGTAGGCCTTCGGCTGGTAGCCGAGCTTGCCGAGGAGCGCGTTGGTGACGTCGAAGTCGCCGACGGTCGTCTCCGTCTCGGTCACGCCGTCGATCGCGTCGGAGTGGATCTCCTTGACGCACAGGGTGACGTCGGTGCCGGTGTCCCGCAGCCGGACCCACGCGCCCGGTCGGCCGGGGATGTCGTAGACGTAGCGGCGCTGGAACCGGTCGACCAGGTGCTCGGCCCCGGCCTCGGCCAGGAGCGCTCGCATCGCCTCCGGCTCGATGTTGAGGACCTTTGCCTCGAACTCAATTGCGGTCATGGAACGTTGCCTTCCTCGATGCGGTACGAGCATGCGAGCGCACGGTGTCGGCGATACCGCGCGCCACCTCCTCGGGCGGGCGGTCGGTGCCGTCCACCGGCAGCAGGCCCAACGCCCGGTACACACGGGAGCTCTCGGCCACGTTCGGCTCCTCGCGCTGGTGCCAGCAGGTCAGCGTTCCTTGTTCGGCGCGCTGATGAAGACGCTCCTGCCGTACGCGGTCGTCCACTTCCAGGAGGATCGGCACGTCCGGAACGAGGACCCCGTCGGGATACGCCGGCACGCAGTCCGTGCCCCATCGCCCTGTGCGTGGCGATCGTGCGCGGGAAGTAGGACTCGACCACCACCGTCCGACCGGACTCGATGAGCGCCCGGGCGGTCTCGGACTTGATGTGGTTGGCCATCATCCACCAGTGGAACCGCGCCGGCAGGGTGCCGACGGCGTCCACCTCCGCACGCGTGCGGGGGAACGTCGACAAGGTGCCGTCGGTGACGTGAACACCGTTGACGAGGGCGGCGACCAGCGGGGCGATGGTGGTCTTCCCGCTCGCGCTGAGACCGTCGATGGTGATGAAGAGTCCTCGGGTCACGTCCATGTGAACTCCATTCGTGGCCCCCAGTTCCACGGGGCCGGGCGGGCTCCGCGCAGGCATGCGACGCGGTGGGCGGCCTCCCGGAGGGTGTTGGCATCGAGGTGAGCGCGGCGCACGACGTCCATCACCGCAGTGAGGACGACGACGTCGCGTACGACCTGGTAACCGGACCAGGCGCCGATGTAGGGGTGAGCCGGAGCCTGGTCCTGACGCTCATAGGAGAGGTAGGTGTCGGCGTAGAGCCGGTGGTCCTGACGCCGGCCGATGAGCAGCTCGCTGCGCCAGCGGGCGGCGACCAGGTCCCACTCGCGGTGGCCGCGCGTCAGTGGGCGGCGCAGCAGGAGCCCGACGTGGACGCCGTCGTCGTGACAGGGGACCATGCCGAGGGCGCCGAGGATGACGGTGTCCGGTGTCGGCCAGTCGAGGTAGTCCCACTCTTCGCGCAGGCCAGCCGCGTGCTCGCGCAGGAAGCGGCGGGCGGTCTCGTTCAGCGGAGCGTCGTCCAGGCCGTCCAGCAGCCCGGCGAACGGGTCGTGCTCCCTGAGCCATGGGGCCGTCCCGGGGTCGATCCGATGGGTGAGGGCGGTCACCCATCCGGAAAGGGACGTGTCGGCGCTCGGTGCTCCTGGATCCTGCCAGAAGGTCACGGCCCGGCCTTCGGCGGTCGCGCGGACGTCCGTGTACCAGGGGGAGGTGACGGCGACCTGGTGCTGCCGCAGGAACTGCACGCCCTTGATGAGCGCCCAGGCCTCGTCCGGGTCGGGGTGCACGATGGCGAGCGCACGGGAGTCGGGCAGCGACCACAGGTGGTTCGGGCTGTCGCTGACCAACTCGGCCTTCGCGACGTCGTCACCGGTGAACACGCAGGCCTGTGTCAGGGCCTCGAAGGAGGCCGCGATGTCCAGCCTGCGAGCCGGGGTGGCGGTCTTGAGCAACAATCTGGTGCGCAGTCCGATGCTCACAGCGCAGTCCTCGGGTGGGCGTAGGTGGATGGAGCGAAAGGGAGATCGGTCCGGGAGGCCCCAATCCCATGGGGCCTACCGGGCCGCCGGCATTGGGAAGTCTGGTGGTGTCGCCGGCGCGAGGCGCCTTCGGGCGTCACCTGCGGACCAGCAGGTTGTCTACGCCGGTATCCGGTCGAACGTCGGACGCTCGGGCAGCCTGCCGCCGGCGGTCCGGTGGCGGAAGTCCCGCACGGCGGTGTCCGAGCGCGGCCCCCTGACCCGCTGGCCGATCTGCTCGGTCATGGCAGCCGCCACCATCGAATCGGGCAGCTCGATCTCCGCCCAGATCTCTTTGCCACCCTCGGGGAGGTCCTCGATGCCGACCCGGGACGCAAGCGCCGTGACCAGTCTCAAACCACGGCCATGGGTGGCCCCGTTGCTCGCCTGCCGGTACTCGGGCCTGCCGTCACCCGGGTCGGTCACGGACACGCGCAGCACGCCCGGGGCATACGTCAGAGAGGCCGTCAGCTTCACGCCCGGCTGGTCGCCGCCACAGCCATGCAGGACGGCGTTGGTGCCGAGTTCGGACAGAACGAGTTCCACGTCGCCCAGCACGCCACCGCGCTGCCGGTCGTCCAGGCCGAGGAGCGGCACGGCCGTCCTGGCCCAGTGACGGAGTTCGCCGATCCGTTCCCGTTCGGCGGGGAACCTCGTCGTGATGATGCGTGATCCAGGCTCCATGGGGGCGCCTCACTCACTCGGGTAGGTCTGTCGGAGGTCGGGCCGCGCTGTTGCCCCAATGACGGGACGTTCGCAATGCGGCCTGCAACTGCCTTGCACGAACAGCAAACCGCCCAAGGTGGCTGGGAGTAAGGTGTTAGCCACCGTCCGTTGTTGAACCGGTTAAACGGCATCGCCAGGAGACCCTCATGGGGCGTACTCGCCAACCCAATGAGCGGCTGGGACAGCTCATCCGGGAAGCAGGCCGGCCGAACGAAGCCCTCGCCCGGGCCCTGTGCGCCGTCGCGGCCCGCCACAACGATCCGGCGCGACCGAGCCGGGTGTCCGTCACGCAGTGGGTCCGCCAAGGCGTGACGCCCTCCGGGAACATCCCGCAGTATCTCGCCGAGGTGCTCACCAGTTGGCTGAACCGTGACATCACTCTGGCGGCAATGGGTCTCGGCAACGAGCAACCGGACCTGCGCGACTGGAACTTGGATACGCTGAAATCCCTGGCGGCTCTTGGACGGATCGACGTTGACGTGGAACGCAGACAGCTCCTCCGCACCCTCACGTACTCACTCGGGGCGCTGAGCATCCCGCCGGACAGTTGGTGGGAACACATGGCCCGGACCGGCAGCCGCGGCGTTACGCAGCGCCGCGCCGGTCAGGCCGACGTCGATGCCGTCCGGGAAATGGCTGGACTCTTCTCCCAACTCGACCAGCGCCGAGGTGGCGGCCACGGACGGACAGCCGTCGCGCAGTATCTCCTCACCGATGTCGGAGAGTTCCTGCACGGCACTTTTGCCTCCGACCAGATTCGGCGCGACATGTTTTCCGCTGCCTCGGAACTCGCTTACCTGGCCGGGTGGACAGCGTTCGACAACGGCGAGCACCCCATCGCCCAGCACTACTACACCGTCGCCGTGAAACTGGCGGCCGAGGCCGACGACCCCGCGATGGCCGGCCACGTCCTCCGCGCCATGGCCCACCAGGCGGTCGACCTCCGAAAGCCTCACCACGCGGTCAAGGTCGCCGAAGCTTCCGTGGCCGGCGACAGGTACGGGCTCGCCAGCCCGCGCGAACGCTCGCTGCTCGGCGTCGTCCACGCGCGCGCCCTGGCTGCGGCGGGGCGCACCACTGAGGCGAACGCCGCGCTACTCCGGGCCGAACGCGACCTGTCCGCGGCCTCCCTTGGCGACGACGAACCAGGCCGGGTGTTCTTCTTCGGCGAGGCCTCCTTGGCGCACGAGACCGCCTCGGCGCTGCGCGACCTCGGCGATCTGGACGGTGCAGCAAGGCAGTTCGCACGCAGCGTCGCGACACGACAGGCCTCCTCCTTCACCAGGACCCATGCCGTTACTCTTGGCCACCTGGGCCTCGTGAAAGCCCGGCAGCATGCCATTGAGGAGGCTTGCACTATCTGGTCGCGGTCACTTGACGCCATGCAGACTGTCCGATCGGCCCGCACCCGCGACGTCGCCCTGCAGATCCGCAGCGCGTTGTCTCCCTACCGCGGACGGAGGCTGGCGACCATCGACGTCGTCGACAGGCGTGCCGCTGAGTACCTGGCAACCACCATCTGACCCGCCGTCCCGGTGGGTTCGTTCACAGGAGGGGAAGCACGTGGGTGACGCCTTCAGCGTGGAAGCGCTCGGGCACGTTGTGGGAGGCCGAACGGAGCCGACCGATGACTACTGGGGAGGGACGCGGGCCATCATCCGGCTGGACGGCGACAGGTTTCCGCTCGACGCAACGAAGGGACTGGAAGAGTTCTCCCACCTCGACGTGATCTTCCGGTTTCACCGGACCGACCCGACCGACCTGAACTTCGGTGCGCGCCGCCCCCGGGACAACCCGGACTGGCCCGAGGTCGGCGTGTTCGGCCACCGGAACATGCGACGCCTCAACTGGCTCGGGTCCTCCCGCTGTCGACTCGTCAAGGTCGACGGCCTGGACCTGCACGTCGAGGACCTTGACGCCATCGATGGCACCCCGGTCATCGAAGTGAAGCCGTGGTTCGAGGAGTTCGGCCCGCGCGGAGAGGTTCGCCAACCCGCGTGGACCACCGAGATGCTCCGCGACTATTTCGCCCCGGCACCACCCACGGCCTGACGATAAGCATCGCCCCGTTTATTTCGGCTGCCTCCTCTCCGTGAGAAGTCGACCACATCGGCTTCCCCTGCAACCCCCTTCCGTTGCCGCTTCGGCCCCGCCGAACCGGCAACGGCTTGGAACGTCGCTTGTGCCGTCTCCATGGCTCTGCCCCCGCCCTCGGCGGGGGCAGAGCCATCTTTCTTCTGCGCAGGAAGTCGGCTGGACCGACTTCCTGCGCAACGCCGTGGAAGCCCGAGCGGCGAGGCAAAGCCGAAGCTGCACGGTGGGGGGTGGGGGGTGGGGGGTGGGGGGTGAAGCCGCCAAGGCCGCAGGCCTGGCGGCTTCACCCCCCACCAAAGATTTCTTCGGAAGCCGCCGGGGTTGTGGGGCACCGGCAGCTTCCACTTGTTCATCGCGGGGAGAGTCGGGAAGCCGAGGGGCCCGCCGCGCTCGGGGAGCGCGGCGGGCCCCTCGGGGGTGGCCGGTCAGCCGACGGAGGAGTAGGCGATGATGCCCCGGCGGAGGCCGTCGACGGCCTTGCGGGCCGTCCGGCGGAGTTCGGCGTCCTCGCCGGCGGCGTCCTGGATCTGGCCCAGGACGTCGATCAGCTGCTTGGTCCAGCGGACGAAGTCGCCGGCCGGCATGTCGGCGTCGCGCAGCACCTGGTCGAGGTTGTGGCCGAGCGCCCAGCGGTAGGCGACCCAGGCGAAGCCCAGATCGGGCTCGCGCTGGCCGACGCCCTCGGCGGTGTTGATCCGGTGCTGCTCCTCCAGGGCGTCCAGGTGGCCCCAGATCCGGACCATCTTGCCGAGCGCCTCCTTGGCCGCGCCCTCCGGCACCCGGGGGGCGCCGGCGTCGTCGGACTGGCGGGCCTCGTACACCAGCGCCGAGGCGCAGGCGGCGAGTTCGGCGGCGGCCAGGCCGCTCCAGACGCCCTCGCGGATGCACTCGGAGGCGAGCAGGTCGAGCTCGCCGTAGAGCCGGCCGAGCCGCTTGCCGTCGTCGGTGACGGTGTCGCCCTGCAGGTAGCCGAGGTCGGTGAGCAGCGCGCAGACCCGGTCGAAGGTGCGGGCGATGGTGTGGGTGCGCGAGCGCATCCGGCGTTCCAGCAGCTCGGTGTCGCGGTGCAGCCGGTGGTAGCGCTCGGCCCAGCGGGCGTGGTCCTCCCGGTCGGAGCAGCCGTGGCAGGGGTGCTGGCGCAGTTCGGTGCGCAGCCGGGTGATCTCCGGGTCGTCGGCGGCGGCCGCGCGGCCGCGCCGGAACCGCTCGGGCTCCAGGTGGCCGGCCTTGGTGCGCAGTGCCGAGGCGAGGTCGCGCCGGGACTGCGGGCTGCGCGGGTTGAAGGACTTGGGGATGCGGACGCGTTCGATCGCGGCGACCGGGTGCGGGAAGTCGATCATGGCGAGCCGCTTGACCTGCCGCTCGGCGGTGAGCACCACCGGGCGCGGGCCGTCCTGGAAGTCGGGGTGGCGCGGGCCGCCCCGGCCGGAGCGGTGGACCGGCGGCAGGCCCGGGTCGAGGACCAGGGCGAGGCCGGCGAACTTGCCGGTGGGCACGTGGATGACGTCGCCGGGCTTGAGCTGCTCGATGGACTCGACGGCGGCCGCGCGGCGCTGGCTGCTGCCCTCGCGGGCCAGCTCGTTCTCGCGGTCCTTGAGCCGGCGGCGCAGCTCCATGTACTCGTCGAAGTCGCCGAGGTGGCAGGTCATCGACTCGCGGTAGCCCTCCAGCCCCTCCTCGTTGCGCTGCACCTGGCGGGCGATGCCGACCACCGAGCGGTCCGCCTGGAACTGGGCGAAGGAGGTCTCCAGCAGCTCGCGCGAGCGGTGCCGGCCGAACTGGGAGACCAGGTTGACGGCCATGTTGTAGGAGGGCCGGAAACTGGACTTGAGCGGGTAGGTGCGGGTGCCGGCCAGGCCGGCCAGCGCCTCCGGGTCGAGGCCGCGCTGCCAGAGCACCACGGCGTGGCCCTCGATGTCGATGCCGCGCCGCCCGGCCCGGCCGGTGAGCTGGGTGTACTCGCCGGGGGTGATGTCGGCGTGGGTCTCGCCGTTCCACTTGACCAGCTTCTCCATGACCACCGAGCGGGCGGGCATGTTGATGCCGAGCGCCAGGGTCTCGGTCGCGAAGACGGCCTTGACCAGGCCCTTCACGAAGAGCTCCTCGACCACCTCCTTGAACCGGGGCAGCATCCCGGCGTGGTGGGCGGCGATGCCGCGCTCCAGCCCGTCCAGCCACTCGAAGTAGCCGAGGACGTGCAGGTCCTCGTCGGGGATGTCGGCGCAGCGCTCCTCGACGATCGCCCGGACCAGGGCGCGGTCGGAGTCCTTGTTGAGCCGCAGGCCGGAGCTGAGGCACTGCTGGACGGCGGCCTCGCAGCCGGCCCGGCTGAAGATGAAGGTGATCGCGGGCAGCAGGCCCTCGGCGTCGAGCCGGTCGATGACGTCCACCCGGCCCGGTGTCCAGACCCGGCCGGGACGGCCGTTGGGCATCGAGCGGCCCCGGCCGCGGCCGAAGCGGTCGCGCGGGTTGCGGTCGAGTTCGGAGCGGGCGAGCCGGACCAGCTCGGGGTTGACGGCCTTGCCGGGGTTCTTCAGGTTGTTCTTGGGGCGGCCGTCCCGGTCGGGGTTCGCGAACAGGTCGTACATCCGGTTGCCGGCCATCACGTGCTGCCACAGCGGCACGGGCCTGGTCTCGGAGACGATCACCTTGGTGCCGCCGCGCACGGTGTCCAGCCAGTCGCCGAACTCCTCGGCGTTGGAGACGGTCGCGGAGAGCGAGACGAGGGTGACCGACTCGGGGAGGTGGATGATGACCTCCTCCCAGACGGCGCCGCGGAAGCGGTCGGCGAGGTAGTGCACCTCGTCCATCACGACGTAGCCGAGGCCGTCGAGCGTGCTGGAGCCCGCGTAGAGCATGTTGCGCAGCACCTCGGTGGTCATGACCACCACGGGTGCGTCGCCGTTGACGGTGTTGTCGCCGGTGAGCAGGCCGACCTTGGCGGCGCCGTAGCGCTTGACCAGGTCGCCGTACTTCTGGTTGGAGAGCGCCTTGATCGGCGTGGTGTAGAAGCACTTGCGGCCCGCGGCCAGGGCCAGGTGCACGGCGAACTCGCCGACGATGGTCTTCCCGGAGCCGGTGGGGGCGGCGACGAGGACGCCGGATCCGGCCTCCAGCGTCTCGCAGGCCTCCAGCTGGAAGTCGTCCAGCGGGAAGTCGTACAGCTGCTGGAAGCCGTACAGGGCGGTGGCCTGCTCCTGGGCCCGGCGACGGCTGGCCGCGTACGCCTCGGCGGGGCTGAGCTCCTGGTCGCCCTGGGGCTCTGGATCGGGGGTGTTCATCGCCGTCCGGGTGTGGTTGGTGTGATCTCGCATCTCAGCGAGAGGTTACCCGGCGGGACTGACATCGATAGCACCGTTTTTCCGTGCGACGAGATCGCCCCCGGGGTCGCTCCCGAGGTCACTTCCCTCTCAGATCCATAGTGGCAAATGTCTTCGAGTGATCGGGAGGGGCCAGGTCCGAACGTCTCCGGTCATTCCCGGTGGCATCCGGTGGTTGCTCCCCACCGTCGTCGTCACAGCCGCGGACGGGCGCGGAACGAGCCGCGGATCAGCCGCCGACCCACGGGAGGACAGCCACGATGGCGAACCCCCCGCCACCGGCTCAAGCAGATCGAAGCCGCGCTGGAGACCCTGAACCGGGACCGACCCCGGGAAGGGGCCCGTGGCGACGGGGGCACGGGCGGCCCGGGCCGCCCGACCGCCTACCCGCGCAGCAGCTCCGCCAGCCCGTCCGCCAGCCGCTCGTACTCCCCCGGCCGGTTGTACAGCTGCGCGCTGACCCGCAGCACCCCGCCGCCGGCCCACGGGCGGACCGCGACCCGGGTGCCGAGCCGGCGCCACACCTCGGCCATCAGCGCCTTCACCTGCGGCTCGGTCTCGCCGTACCCGGCCGGCAGCCGGACGGTGCGCATCCACACCCCGGGCGTCGCGGGCAGCGCCGGCAGGCCGGCCCGCTCGACCAGCGCCCGGTGGCCGTACCCGGCGAGGGCGGTGTTGTGCGCGGCCACCGCGGCGCGGCCGAGTCCGCGGAGCAGTTCGAAGCCCGCCGGGGCGGCCAGCCAGGGCGTGTAGTCGCAGGTGCCGCGCCACTCGACGTTGCCCGGGAAGCCGCCGTCGTGCTCCCAGGAGAGCGCCAGCGGGCGCACCCGGCCGGTCCACTCGGGGCGGACGGCGAGCACCCCGGTGGCGCGCGGGGCGAAGGCCCACTTGTGCAGGTTGCCGAACCAGAAGTCGGCGTTCGGGTCGATCGGGGCGGGCAGCATGCCGGGGGCGTGGGCGCCGTCCACCACGGTGGTCACGCCGCGGGCGCGCAGGTCGGCGAGCAGGGCCGGGCCGGCCACCAGTCGGGCGGTGGGCGAGGTCAGCTGGTCCAGGACCGCGACGGTGGTGCGCCCGTCCACGGCGGCCAGCACCGCCTCCCGGACGGCCTGCTCGTCGGGGGCGTCCAGCGGCACCCGGGCGACCACCACCTCGGCGCCCGTCTCGGCGGCCTTGCGGGCGGCCGCCCGGGTCACCGCGCCGTAGCCGTGGTCGGTGACCAGGATCCGGTCGCCGGGCGCGAACGGGATGCTGTCCAGGGCGATCGCGGCGGCCTCGGTGACGTTGGCGACCAGCGCGAGCCGGTCCGGGTCGGTGTCCAGCTCGGCTGCGATCAGGGCGCGGGCGGCGGCGATCCGGGCCGGGAGGTCGGCGAAGAAGCCGTCCGGGTCCCGTTCGTGCTCGGTGCGCAGCCGCTGCTGCGCCCGCTGCACCGGGAGGGGCACGGCGCCGAAGGAGCCGTGGTTCAGATGGGCGGTCCCCGGGGACACACTGAACAGTCCGTCGGCGGCGGGCAGCGGTGCCGGGGGTTCGACGGTCCGCAGGTCCTCGATCACGGTTTCCTCCGCTTGCACCAGACTGATGTGTGACATTTCACATGACAGACTACTGGTCGGGACACGCACCTCGCGACCACCATCGGGCCGTGACCATCACCGACGCCTTCCTTGCCCTCAGCGCCCGTACCGGTCGGTTCACCTTCGGCGCGCCGCGTGCGTTCACCCTCGCCGAGGACGGTACCCGGCTGCTGCTGCTCCGCTCGACCGGTCCGGAGGATCCGGTCGACCGCCTCCACCTGCTGGACACCACCACCGGCGAGGAACGGCTGGTCGCCGACCCGGCCGCGCTGCTGCCCGGCCGCACCGGCCGGCGCGACGACCTGCCCGCCGTCGAGCGCCGGCTGCGCGAGCGCACCCGGCTGGTCGCCGCCGGCATCGGCACCTACGCCGCCACCGCCGACCTCGCCACCGCCGTCTTCACCCTGGACGGCCGGCTGTTCCGCACCGACACCGCCGCCGGCACCAGCGACGAACTCCCGGTCGCCGGGCCCGCGTTCGACCCCCGGCCGGACGCCACCGGGCAGCGCGTCGCCTACGTCGCCGAGGACGCCCTGTACGTCACCCCCGCCCTCGAACCGTTCTCCCCCGCCGACGGCGCCCGCTGGGGCGTCGCCGAGTTCGCCGCCGCCGAGGAGCTCGGCCGCGCCCGCGGCCACTGGTGGCGCCCGGACGGCGGCGCGCTGCTGGCCGCCCGGGTGGACGAATCCGCCGTCCCCCGGCGGTACTTCGCCGACCCGGCGCACCCCGGCGAGGCGCCCGAGGACTTCGCCTACCCGCAGGCCGGCGGCCCCAACGCGGACGTCCAGCTCTGGGTGCTCGGCCTCGACGGCACCCGGGTCCGACTGCGCTGGGACGCCGAGGAGTTCCCGTACGTCTGCGCCGCCTCCTGGGCCTCCGCCGAGGAGGTGCTGCTCACCGTCGCCGACCGCCTGCAGCAGACCGTACTGCTGCTGAGCGCCGACCCGGCCACCGGCGAGACCGGTGAACTCTCCCGCACCACCGACGAGTTCTGGGTGGACGACCTGCCCGGCACCCCCGCCCGGCTGGCCGACGGCCGGCTGTTGACCGTCCACGACACCCCGCAGGCCCGCGGCCTCGCACTGGACGGCAAGCCGCTGGACACCACCGGCCTGCAGATCCGCCGGGTGGTCGGCCGGCTGCGCGGCCGGCTGCTCTGCGAGACCGGCGAGGGCGACCCCTTCGACCAGTACGTCCACCTGATCGACCCGGACGGCGGCGAGCCCGAGCCGCTCACCCCCGGCCCCGGCCTGCACTCGGCCCTCGCCACCGCCGACGTCCTGCTGCTCACCTCGGCCACCGCCGACGGCGTGCGCCGCGTCGTCAGCCGCGACGGCCGCGAGCTGCCGCTCACCGACCGCAGCGCCCCGCTGCCCCACCGGGTGGAGCCTCGGCTCGCCCGGGTCACCGAACGCGCCCTGCCCAGCGCCGTGGTGTACCCGCGCGACCACGTCCCCGGCCGGCGGCTGCCCGTCCTGCTGGACGTCTACGGCGGGCCCGGCTACCAGGCGGTGGCCGCCGAGCCGCGCCGCTGGCAGCTCAAGCAGTGGTGGGCCGACCAGGGCTTCGCGGTGGTCACCGTCGACAACGGCGGCACCCCGTTCGTCTCCCCGGACTTCACCCGGACCATCTTCCGCCGCTTCTCCCGGGTGGCGCTGGACGACCAGGTCGACGCCCTGCACGCGCTCGCCGAGCGCCACCCGGACCTCGACCTCGGCCGGGTCGGCGTGCGCGGCTGGTCGTACGGCGGCTACTTCGCGGCGCTCGCCGTACTGCGCCGCCCGGACGTCTTCCACGCCGCCTGCGCGGGCGCCCCGCCCACCGACTTCCGGCTCTACGACACCGCGTACACCGAGCGCTACCTCGGCCTGCCGCAGGACAACCCCGAGGGCTACGCCGACGACTGCCTGATCACCGACGCGCCCGGCCTGAGCAGGCCGCTGCTGCTGATCCACGGGCTGGCCGACGACAACGTCCACCCCTCGCACACCCTGCTGCTCTCCCAGGCGCTGACCAGGGCCGGCCGCCCGCACAGCGTGCTGCCCCTGCCCGGGGTCACCCACATGACCCCGGGCGGACTGCTGGAGCAGCTGGCGCAGGCCGAACTCGCCTTCCTGCGGGCCTCCCTGGGGTGATCCGTCGCGCCGCCCGGGCCCGGTGAGGAGAGGGCGCCGCCACCCCGAGGGTGCGGCGCCCTCTCGCTTGCTCCCGACCCCTTCACGTAATCCGTGACATGTGAAATATTACCTGCGCTTCAGCTACCGACCCCGGAGCACCGGAACACCCTCCGAAGCACCCCATCCCCCGAAAGGACCGGTCAGTTGCGCAGACTGTCCGCGGCCCTCGCCGCCGCGCTCACCACGAGCGCGATAGCGGCCACCCTGCTGGGCACCCCCGCCCAGGCCGCTCCCCCCGCCACCCTCACCGCCACCGCGGCCGCCGAGTCCGCCCAGCAGGGCGCCGAGGCCCCGCCCGCGCCGATGGCCCCGCAGGAGCGCGAGCGCCAGGCCCTGCGCGGCAAGGCCCTGGAGCAGCTCAACAAGGGCGCGCTCGACCAGGGCGCCGCCGCCAAGTCCGCCGCCAAGCGGGCCCCGGCGAAGGTGCGGATCGGCGACGACTACGTCCAACTCGCGCACCAGCGCACCGACAAGGTCTTCGTGATCCTCGCCCAGTTCGGCGACCAGGTGGACGACACCACCCAGTGGAACGGCCAGCCCCGCTACGGCGGCACCCCGGGCCCGCTCCACAACCGGATCCCCGAGCCGGGCAAGGACGACAACCACACCCTGTGGTCGGCGGACTTCGACCGCGCCTACTACCAGAAGCTGTTCTTCGACGACACGCCCGGCACCGTGTCGATGCGCAACTACTACCGCACCCAGTCCTCCGGCCGGTACGACGTCGAGGGCACCGTCAGCGACTGGGTCACCGTCCCGTACAACGAGGCCCGCTACGGCAGCAACAAGGGCCCGCAGGGCTCCGGCGCCTGGACGCAGGGCCAGGAGTTCATCCGGGACGCCGTCAAGGCCTGGTACGACGGCGAGATCGCCAAGGGCCGTTCCGCCGCCGACATCAGGGCGCAGCTCGCCCAGTACGACGTCTACGACCGCTACGACCACGACAAGGACGGCGAGTTCGGCCGGCCGGACGGCTACCTGGACAACGTCGTCGTGGTCCACGCGGGCGTGGACGAGACCTGGGGCGGCGGCGCCCAGGGCGCCGACGCGCTGTGGGCGCACCGCAGTTGGGCCTTCCCGGACGCGACCGGGCAGACCGGCCCGGAGGGCAACCGGATCGGCGGCGCCCCCGTCGGCGACAGCGGCCTGTACGTCTACGACTACGTCCAGGGCGGCGAGAACAGCGGCGTCGGCCTGTTCGCCCACGAGTACGGCCACAACCTCGGCCTGCCCGACCTGTACTCCACCACCGGCGGCGACAACAGCGTCAACTTCTGGTCGCTGATGTCCTCCGGCTCCTACCTCGGCAAGGGCCCGAACACCACCGGCGCCTACCCCGGCGACCTCGACGCCTGGAGCAAGCTGCAGTTCGGCTGGCTCGACTACGACGAGGCGCAGGCCGCCACCCGCTCCACCCACGCCCTCGGGGTCAGTGGCTACAACACCGACCAGGCCCAGGCCGTCCTCGTCCACCTGCCCGACGGCACCACCCGCACCGACCTCGCCGACCCGTACGAGGGCGGCAGGCAGTGGTGGAGCGACACCGGCGACAACCTCGACAACTCCCTCGCCCGGGAGGTCGACCTGCGCACCGCCGTCGGCCCGGCCGCCCTGGACGCGGCGGTCTGGTACGACACCGAGCAGGACTACGACTTCCTCACCGTCGAGGCCTCCACCGACCAGGGCCAGCACTGGACCGCCCTCGGCGGCACCGTGGACGGCGCCCCGATCGGCAGCACCAACGCCAACGTCCCCGGCCTGAGCGGCAGTTCCGGGAGCTACAAGCAGCTGCACATCCCGCTGGACGGCTACCTCGGCCGGCAGGTCCGGCTGCGCTTCCACGTCACCTCGGACGGCAACACCCACGGCCGGGGCGTGCTGGTGGACGCCGTGAAGGCCACCGCCGGCACCGCCGTGCTGTTCGCCGACGGCGCCGAGAACGGCACGGACGGCTGGACGGCCAACGGCTTCACGGTCATCACCGGCCGCACCGCCGTCAAGCAGCACCCGCGCGCCTACCTCGCCGAGAACCGCCGCTACACCGGCTACGGGGCGTTCCTGAAGACCGGCCCCTACAACTTCGGCTACACCGGCGTCGCGGGCAAGGCCAACGTGGTGGACAACTACCCGTACCAGGAGGGCGTCCTGATCTGGCTGTGGGACACCTCGTACGGTGACAACAACACCAAGGACCACCCCGGCGGCGGGCTGATCCTGCCGATCGACGCCCGCCCGGCGCCGGTCCGCTTCGCCGACGGCACGCTGGTCAACGGGCGGGCGCAGACCTACGACGCGACCTTCTCCCTCAAGCCGACCACCGCGTTCACCCTGCACAAGGGCGGCGTCGCGGTGCGCGTGCCGGCCAAGCCGGCCGTCCCGGTGTTCAACGACCGCACCGGGGTGTACGGCGACGCGGCCACGCCGCAGCTGACGGTGAAGGTGCCGGACACCAACACGAAGATCGAGGTGGTCCGGGAGTCCCAGGGCGGGAGGATCACCACCGTCCGGGTGGGCCCCGCCTCCTGACCCCACGGCCTGACGCGGCCTTCTGAGCCGACCGGCCGGCCTGACCGGCCTGACGGACCGACCCGACCGGCTCGACCCGCTCGACCGGCCCCTCGGAACGCGCGAAACGGCCCCGGATCCCCCCGACGAAAGGGATCCGGGGCCCGCTCGTGCGCCCGGAGGCAGTCCGGTGCCCCTCAGCGCCCCGGGCCGCGGGCGGTGCGCGCGGCGGTGGCCACCCCGAGGACGGTGATCGCGGCGATCCCGAAGGTCATGTAGCGGGCCGCGTCGACCGGGCGTCCCCGCCCAGGTTGACCAGGGTCCCGGCCAGCGCCGAGGTCACCGAGAAGGCGATCAGCTGGGTGGTGTTGATCGCCGCGGCCGCCTTGCCGCCCTCCGCCGGATCGTCGCTGCTGCGCATCGCCGCCACGCTCAGGTGCGGGAAGGCCAGCCCGATCCCGGTGCCGGCGACGAACAGCGCCGCCGCCCACAGCACCACCCGGAGCCCGGAGGCGTGCCCGGTCTGCGACAGCCCGTAGACCAGCAGGCCGCCGACCAGCACCAGCGGGGCGGTGCGGACCGCCAGGGCCCGGCCGCGGGCCGACTCGATCCCCACGCTGAACAGCTGGGCGGTGGTCCAGCCGGCCGAGACCGCGGCACCGAGGAATCCGGCCACCAGCGGGCCGAGGCCGCCCAGCTGCTGGCCGAACAGCGGGATGAAGTTCTCCGCCACCACGCCCGCGCAGAGCACCGCGACGGTCAGGTAGAGCCACTTCAGCGGGCTGCCGGCCCGGTAGGTCTGCTGCGGCAGCACCGTCGCCGCCGCGCGGCGCTCGACCGCCACGAAGCCCGCCAGCAGCGCCACACCGGCGAGCAGGCAGACCGCCGTCGGCCAGCCGCCCGGCACGGTCGAGCTGACGCTGAAGGCCGCCGCCGCCAGGGTGAGCAGCAGCAGCGAGGGCATCGGCACCGGGCCGCTGCCGTGCCCGTCGCCGGAGCGTCCGGGCAGCACCCGGCGGGCCAGCAGCGCCAGCACCAGCGCGGCGACCAGCAGCAGGACGTACGCCCCGCGCCAGGCGCCGAGCTGGGCGAACAGCCCGCCCAGCGACGGTCCGACCAGGGTGCCGACGCCCCACATCGCGGAGACCAGCCCGGCCGCGCGGGTCCACAGCCGCTCCGGCAGGGCGCCGCGGATCACGGCGTAGCCGAGCCCGGCCACCAGCCCGCCGCCGAGGCCCTGCACCACCCGGCCGAGGATCAGCGCCGCCATCGACGGACTGAGCGCGTTGAGCACCGCGCCGGCGCCGAACACCAGGAAGCCCAGCACGTAGGCCCGGGCGGCACCGAGGCGGTCCAGCAGCCGGCTGACCAGCATCGAGGCGATGACGGCCGCCATCAGGAAGCCGGTGGCCACCCACGCGTAGTACCGCTCGCCGCCGATGTCGGCGACGATCGAGGGCATCAGGGCGGCGGTGAAGTAGAGGTTCATCGCGTACAGCGCGACGCCCCCGGCCAGGATCGAGGCGGGGGCGGCGTACCGGCGGGAGAAGAGTTCACGCCACCCGCCGCAGGCCCCGGCGGTCGGCGTCTTTGCCGGGTAACCATCCAGCTCGGCAGCGGTGGTGGCGTTCTTGACGGCAGCTGATTTGGTCACGTCCGGTACGCTAGGACTTCAACAGAACTTGAAGTCAAGGAGCCCGCCATGACCACCGCGCCGGTCGATCTGCTGAGCGTCGGCGAGGTGGCCCGGCGGGCCGGGATCGCCACCTCGGCGGTGCGCTTCTACGAGGACCAGGGGCTGATCTCCTCCGAGCGCACCACGGGCAACCAGCGGCGCTACCGGCGGCACGTGCTGCGCCGGATCTCGCTCATCCTGGTCGCCAAGCGGCTCGGCATCCCGCTCGCCGAGGTCGCCGAGGTCTTCACCGGCCTGCCCGAGGACCGGATGCCCGGCAAGCACGACTGGGAGCGGATCTCCCGGCGCTGGGCCGAGCAGCTGCGCGCCCGCCGGGCCGAGCTGGAGCGGCTGGAGGACGAGCTGACGGGCTGCATCGGCTGCGGCTGCGTGTCGCTGCGCCGCTGCCGGGTGCTCAACCCGGGGGACGAGCTGGCCGCCGAGGGCCCGGGCCCGCGCCGGCTGCTGCCGGAGGAGGGCCTGCTGCCCGTCGAGGAGTGACCGGGCCGAGGAACGACCGGGCCCAGGAACGACCCGGACGGGGAACGACCGGGGCGGGGAACGACCGGGACGGGAAGAGCTGGAGCCGGGTGGAACCCGGTCGGACGCGGCCCTCGCAGGGTTCCCCGCCGCGTCCGACCGGGGGTCTTGTGGCGCCTCAGGCCTCCGGGAAGTGGCAGGCCGCCCGGCGCTCGCCGGGCCCGGCGATCCTCAGCAGCGGCCGCTCGGTCCGGCAGAGGTCCTGGGCCTTCGGGCAGCGCGGGTGGAAGCTGCACCCGGGCGGCGGGTCGGCCGGGCTCGGCGGGTCGCCGAGCAGGACGATCCGCTCCCGGTTCCGCTCCGCCTCCGGGTCCGGCAGCGGGACGGCGGACAGCAGCGCCCTGGTGTACGGGTGCGCGGGGCTGCCGTACACCTCGGCCTTGTCGCCGATCTCCACGATCCGGCCCAGGTACATCACCGCGACCCGGTCGCAGACCCGCTTGACCACCGAGAGGTCGTGCGCGATGAACACGTACGCCAGCCCCAGCTCCTGCTGGAGCCGCTCCATCAGGTTGACCACCTGGGCCTGGATGGAGACGTCCAGCGCGGAGACCGGCTCGTCGGCGACCACCAGCCGCGGCGAGGTGGCCAGCGAGCGGGCGATGCCGATGCGCTGGGCCTGGCCGCCGGAGAACTCGTGCGGGTAGCGGTCCAGGTGCTCGGGGATCAGCCCGACCAGCTCCATCAGCTCGGCGGCCCGCTTGCGCGCCGCCGTCGCGCTCTCGCCCTGGACGAGCAGCGGCTCGGAGATGATCCGGGCCACCGTCTGCCGGGGGTTGAGCGAGGAGTACGGGTCCTGGAAGACCATCTGGAGGTCGCGCCGGTGCGGCCGCAGCCGGGCCTGGGAGAGCCCGCCGATCTCGGTGCCGTCGAAGGTGACGGTGCCCGAGGTCGGGTCGAGCAGCCGGACGATCATCCGCCCGGTGGTGGACTTGCCGCAGCCGGACTCGCCGACCAGGCCGAGCGTCTCCCCCGCCCCGACGTCGAAGCTCACCCCGTCCACCGCCCGGATCGGCGCTCCGGGCCGGCCGGTGCGGCCGCGCCGGCCGGGGAAGGTCTTCACCAGGTCCCGTACGGACAGCAGCGGTTCGGCCGCGCCCTTCGTCGACGGCGTGGTCATCACAGCACCCCTTCCGGCACCAGCGGCAGGTGGCAGGCGGCCTGGTGGCCGGGGGCGAGCAGGTCGAGCGGGGGGCGCTCGGCCAGGCAGCGGGCGTGCTCCTCGGCGGACGCGGCGGCGGTGCGGGCGCAGCGCGGGGCGAAGGAGCAGCCGGGGGCGGGGGCGATCAGCGACGGCGGGCTGCCGGGGATGGCCCGCAGCGGGGTGTCGTCGGTGTCGTCCAGGCGCGGCAGCGAGTCCAGCAGGCCGCGCGTGTACGGGTGCGCGGGCCGGGCGAACAGCCGGTCCACCGGGGCCTGTTCGGCGGCCCGGCCGCCGTACATGACCAGCACCTCGTGGGCGACCCGGGCGACCACGCCGAGGTCGTGGGTGATCATCACGACGCCGAGGCCGCGCTCCTGCTGGATCCGGGCGATCAGGTCGAGGATCTGCGCCTGGACGGTGACGTCGAGCGCCGTGGTGGGCTCGTCGGCGATCAGCAGCTCGGGCTCGCAGGCGAGCGCCATCGCGATCATGACGCGCTGGCGCATGCCGCCGGAGAACTGGTGCGGGTACTCGTCGACCCGGCGGGCCGGCTCCGGGATGCCGACCTCGGCCAGCATCTCCACCGCCCGGGCCCGGCCGGCCCTGCGGCCGGCCCTGAAGTGCACCCGGTAGTGCTCGGCGATCTGCTCCCCGACCGTGTAGAAGGGGTGCAGGCTGGACAGCGGGTCCTGGAAGATCATCGCGATCCGGCGGCCCCGGACGGTGCCGAGCTCCCGCTCCCCCAGGCCGCCCAGCTCCTGTCCGTTCAGCCGGATCGAGCCGGTGACGGTGGCGCCGCGGTGCAGGCCCATGACGGCGAGCGAGGTGACGGACTTCCCGCTGCCCGACTCGCCGACCAGGCCGAGGGTGCGCCCGGCCCGAACGGTGAAGGAGATCCCGTCCACCGCCCGGACGCTGCCGCGCGGGGTGTCGAAGGCGACCTTGAGGTCCTCGACCTCCAACAACTCGGTCATCAGTACCTCACTCTCGGGTCGACGAAGGCGTAGAGCAGGTCGACCAGCAGGTTCGCCGCGACGATGAAGAAGGCCGCGAGCAGGGTGACCCCGAGGATGACCGGCTGGTCCGACCGGGCCAGGCCGTCGTAGAACAGCCGGCCGACGCCGGGCAGGCCGAAGATCGACTCGGTGATGACCGCGCCGGCCAGCAGGCCGCCGAGGTCCATCCCGAAGATGGTCAGGATCGGCGTCATCCCGGAGCGCAGCCCGTGCTTGACGGTGACCGTCCGCGGCGGCAGGCCCTTGGCCCGGGCGGTGCGGATGTACGGTTCGGCCATCGCCTCGATCATCGAGTTGCGGCTCTGCCGGGCGTACATCGCCGCGTACAGCAGGGCCAGCGCGATCCACGGCAACAGCAGGTTGGAGCCCCACCGCAGGGGGTTCTCGGTGAACTCGTGGTACGCGGGGTAGGGCAGCACTCCGGCCGTCCTGACGACGCCCCAGATCAGCATGATCGAGGTGAAGTAGACCGGCAGCGAGGCGGTGCCGACGGACAGCACCATCAGCGCCCTGTCGAGCGGCCGGCCCTTGCGCAGCGCCGAGGTGACGCCCGCGCCGAGGCCGAGGACCAGCCAGAGCACGGCCGCGCCGAGCGCCAGCGAGACGGAGACCGGCAGGCGGTCGGTCAGCAGGTCCCACACCGGCAGCCCGTACTCGTAGGAGTAGCCGAGGCAGGGGAAGCCGCAGTGCACCGCGCTGGGGCCGGAGCCGTACTCGCGGCCGGCGAAGATGCCGCCGAGGTAGGCGAGGAACTGCTCCCAGAGCGGCTTGTCCAGGCCCATCGCCGCCTTGACGTCGGCGAGCCGCTCGGGGCTGCAGGTCTTGCCGCAGGCGGCCGCGGCCGGGTCGTTGGGCAGCAGGTAGAAGATGGTGAAGGTGATGGCGCAGATGGCGAGCAGGATGCCCGCCACGCCGAGCAGCCGGCGGCCGAGGTAGAGGATCACGACCGGCCTCCCCGGGGGTCGAGGATGTCGCGCAGCGCGTCCCCGAGCAGGGTGAAGGCGAGCACGGCGACGAACAGGAAGGCGGTCGGGATCAGGAAGTAGGTCGGGTCGGTCTCGTAGTGCACGATGCTCTCGGCGATCATCTGGCCCCAGGACGCGGTCGGCGGGCGGACGCCCACACCGAGGTAGCTGAGCGCGGCCTCGGTGGCGATCATCCCGGGGATGAGCAGGGTGGTGTAGGCGATGATCGGGCCGGAGACGTTCGGCAGGATCTCGCGGGTGAGGATCCGCCAGGAGCGCGCCCCGCCGACCTTGGCGGCCTCGACGTACTCGCGGTGCTTGAGCGAGAGGGTCTGGCCGCGCACCACCCGGGCGATGCCGGGCCAGGTGAACAGCCCGATCACCAGGGTGATCAGCAGGATCCGGTTGACGTCCTTGGCCACCGACATCATCGCGATCATGAAGATCAGCGAGGGGAAGGACATCGTGAGGTCCATCAGCCGGGACAGCACGGTGTCGGTGCGACCGCCGAAGTAGCCCGCCGCGATGCCGGCCAGGGTCCCGACGACCACGACGACGGCGGTCGCGGTGAACGCGATCAGCAGGGAGACCTGCCCGCCGTGCAGCACCCGGGCGAACAGGTCGCGGCCGGTGATGGGCTCGACGCCCAGCCAGTGGCGGGCGCTGATGCCGCCGAAGTCGCCCCGGGGCAGGCCGCCCAGGTACGGGTCGACGGCGCGCTTGTCGAACTCCTCGGGGGTCCAGCCGCCGAGCGAGCCGAGCGGGCCGGCCAGCGCGGCGGCCAGCAGCAGCACGCCGACGGTGACCAGTCCGAACCGGGCCGGGCCCTTGGCCCACAGCTGGTCCCAGACCAGCCGCCAGGGCCCGCGCCCGGAACTCCTCCCGGCGCCCGGCGCCGTGGACCCGGCCACGGCGCCGGGCTCGGCCACGGCGACGGACTCGGCGACGGTGACGGGCTCGGCCGTCCCCCGCCCGGCTCCGGCCGCTCCCGTTCCGGTGCCGACGCTCCCCGCTCCGGCACCCTCCGCGCTCGCCCGTCGCTCGTCACGCTCGGCACCGGCGCGTCCTTCGGCTCCCGAAGGTGTGGTGGTGTTGCTCATCGCTGCCGGTCCCTCACTTGCCCTTGGCGGGGTCCTTGAGGCCGACCGTGGCCAGGTCGATCATGCCGGCGTAGCCCGAGTTGCCGAACGCGCCGGCCACGTTGGTGCCGACCAGCAGCGGGCGGCGCTGCCAGAGCAGCGGAACGGCCGGGGCCTTCCTCATCAGCTCCTCGTCCAGTTGCTTCCAGGCCTTGTTGGCCTCGTTGACGTCCGTCATGGCCGCGATCTGGTCCATCCGGTCCATCGTGGCCTGGTCCTTGAACTGGCTGTAGTTGCCCTGGTTGCCCTTCTCCTTGATGGTGCGGCCGTCGAAGAGGAACGGCAGGAAGGTCGCACCGGAGGGGTAGTCGGGGCACCAGCCGCTGAGGGTCAGCTCGGGGGCGTTCTTGATGTCGCCGACGGTGTCGGCGAAGGCGGACGCGTCGACGGTGTTCACGGTGACCTGGACGCCGGCCTTGGACAGCGACTGCTGGATCGCCTCGGCGCGGGTCTTGTCGCCGGTCGAGACGGTGAGCGAGACCTTGAGGTCGGTCCTGCCCGCGTCCTTGAGCAGCGACTTGGCCTTCTCCGGGTCGCCGGCCACCGGGATCTTCAGCGGGTCGGACTTGGCGCCGCCGGTCAGCGACGGCGGCAGGAAGGAGGTCGCCGCGTCGGTCACCGCGGGCCCGCCGAAGGCGGTCACCTGGGCCTCGCGGTCGACCGCCCACATCATCGCCTCGCGCACCTTCGGGTCGTCGAAGGGGGCCTTGGCGGTGTTCAGGTAGAGCATGTCGGTGCAGCCGGTCTGCTCGGCGACCATGCGGGCCCTGACATCCGCCTTGGGCAGCACCTTGGCGACGGTCTCGTGCTGCATCCAGGGCATGTTGATGGCGTTGGCGTCGGCGCCGTCGCTGGCGATGATCCGGTCGTCGGCCTGGCCGCCCTTGATGCCCTGGGTGACCACGACCCGGTCCGGGTAGGCCTTGCGGACGGTGTCGGTGGACTGGTCCCAGTTGGTGTTGCGGACCAGCACCAGCTGCTTGCCGCGGTCGTAGCTCTCGATCTTGTACGGGCCGGAGGAGAACGGCCGGGCGTCGTACTGGGTGCCCCTCTCCTGGGACTGCGGCACCGGGGAGAAGGTCGGCAGGGTGACGGTGTCCGAGAACTCGGCGACCGGGCGCTTCAGGTGGAAGACGATGGTGCGGTCGTCCGGGGTCTCGATGCTCGCCAGGTGCTCGCCGTTCAGCGGGCCCTTGTAGTTCTCGCCGCCCTCCATGTACTGGATCGCGTAGTCGGGGCCGCCGGTGAGGTCCGGGGAGAAGGACCGCTCGACGTTGTACTTGATGTCGGCGGACCGGATCGGCGTGCCGTCCTCGTACTTCAGGCCCTCCTTGAGGGTGAAGGTCCACACCTTGCCGCCCTCGGAGGACTTGCCCAGGTCGGTGGCGAGGTCCGGGACGATCTCGCTGCCGGCCGCGCCCGGCTCGGACTTGAAGGTGGTCAGGGTCCGGTAGATCAGCCGGGTGCCGAAGTCCATGTGCGGCACCACCCAGTTGCGGGCCGGGTCCAGGTGCGCGAAGTCCTGGTTGGTCAGGACGGTGAGGGTGCCGCCCTTGGCCGGGGTGCCGCCGACGACCGAGCCGGCCGCCGCGCCCGGGCCCCTGCTGTCGGAGGGGGCGGCGCCGCTGCCGCTGTCGCTCTTGTCGTTCGAGCAGGCCCCGAGGCCGAGAGTGATTGTCGCCGCGAGGGCCGCCGAGAGGGCGGCGTGGGTGCGCCTGGTCATGTGCAACTCCGCTGTGGGGGGCCTGATCGTCCGACCTGGCCGCTGCGCTGTGTGACCCGTAACATAGTAATGTGAAATTGCACTGCACAAGAGGTGACGCCACCCGTTACCGAGCTGTGTCCGTGCCCCGCATCTCCCCAGCCCCGCCTAGGAGTTCACCGGTGACCCTGCCCCCGACCGGCCTCAACACCGGGAGCCACGACCTCCCGGTCTCCCCCGCCCTCGCCTCCTACATGGCCACCCAGTGGGCCGCCACCCCCCTGCCCGCGGACCGGCGCGTGCCCGGCCACGACCGCTTCCCCGGCCGCCGCGCCCGGCTCTCCGCCGCCTTCCCCGGCGAGCGGCTGGTCGTCCCCGCCGGGCGCCTCAAGGTCCGCTGCAACGACCTCGACCACCGCTTCCGCCCGCACAGCGCGTACGTCTGGCTCACCGGCCTCACCGGCGAGGACCAGGCCGACCACGTCCTGGTCCTCGAACCGGCCGGGCCCGACGGCCACGAGCCGGTCCTCTACCTGCGCCCGCGCTCCCCGCGCGACGGCGGCGAGTTCTACCGCGACCGCCGCTACGGCGAGTTCTGGGTCGGCGCCCGGCCCGACCTCGCCGAGGCCGCCCGGCTCACCGGGGTGCGCACCGAACACCTCGACGACCTCGGCAAGCTGCTCACCGGCCCGCAGCCGCCCACCCGGGTGCTGGCCGGCACCGACCCGCTGGTCGACGAGGCCACCGGACGGCCCACCGGGGACCACCGGGACGGCGAACTGGCCGCCGTGCTCTCCGAGTTGCGCCTGGTCAAGGACCAGTGGGAGATCGGCCAGCTGCAACTGGCCGTCGACCACACCGTCACCGGCTTCGAGGACGTCGTCCGCGCCCTGCCCACCGCGCTGCGCCACCACCGCGGCGAGCGCTGGATCGAGGGCGTCTTCGACCTGCGCGCCCGCGCCGAGGGCAACGGCACCAGCTACACCACGATCGCCGCCTCCGGCGCCCACTCCTGCGTGCTGCACTGGATCCGCAACGACGGCGCCCTGGACCCCGGCTCCCTGCTGCTGCTGGACGCCGGCGTCGAGACCGACACGCTCTACGCCGCCGACATCACCCGCACCCTCCCGCTCAGCGGCACCTTCAGCCCGGTCCAGCGCCAGGCCTACGACCTCGTCCTCGCCGCCCAGAGCGCCGGCATCGCCGCCCTGCGCCCGGGGGCCCGGTTCCGCGACTTCCACCGCGCCGCCATGCGGGTCATCGCCGAGGGCCTCGCCGACTGGGGCGTCCTGCCCGTCTCCGCCGAGGAGGCCCTCGCCGAGGACAACGGCCTCTACCGCCGCTACACCCTCTGCGGCAGCGGCCACATGCTCGGCCTCGACTACCACGACTGCGCCAAGGCCCGCGCCGACCGCTACCTCGACGGCACCCTGGAGGAGGGCATGGTCCTCACCGTCGAACCCGGCCTCTACCTCCAGCCCGACGACGAGACCCTCCCCGCCGAACTCCGCGGCCTCGGCATCCGCATCGAGGACGACCTCGTCATCACCCCCGACGGCGCCCACCTGATGTCCGGCGCCCTCCCCCGCGAGGCCGGGGCCGTCGAGTCCTGGATGGCCGACCTGCTGAGCTGAGGCAGCGAGCGGACGATCAGGCCACCTTGATCGTCCGCTCGCCCCGCCGGACCGTCACCTCGACCTCGCCGCCGATCGCCGCGGAATACGCCCGCAGGTTGTCCAGGCTGTCCACCTGCCCGTGCTCGATCTGCGACACCCGCGCCTGGCTCACGCCCATCAGCGCGGCGACCTCCTTCTGGGTCAGCCCAGCCGTCTTCCGCATCTCGGCCAGCTCGTAGCCACGGATCCGAGCAAGCATCTCCTGGCGAACCAGCGCTCGCCTCGTCTCCGCCTCCGGCGTCACCAGCTCGGGAAACCGCTTCACGACCTCGGCTCGCACCTCGGTCCACCTACGCCCCTTCATCGGCGTGCTCCGTTCCGTTGCTCCTCGACGTAATCTGCGTAGCGCATCTCAGCCAACGGGATCGACTCGTCGTACCACTCGGACCAACGACCGGATTTGTCACCGGCCACCAGGATGATGGCCTCCCGTTCCTGGTCGAAGACGAATAGCATGCGCACCTCACTGGCGCCCGACGAACCCGGCCTCAGTTCTTTGAGGTTGTGCAAGCGGCTGCGGTGGATCCGATCCACCGCAGGCCGCCCCAGGGTCGGACCCTCGTCAGCCAACAAGTCCAGCGCCTCAAGAATGTTCTCCGCCGTTTTGGGGTCGTCCTCGCAGACCTGCAAGTACCACTCCTCAACCGGCGCCAGAAGCGTGATCTCCCACATACGGCTACGTTAAGTTGTCTCTTATACGTTACCGCGCGCTTCCCCGCTCAATCCACTCCTGCGAGGGACAACACCCACCGCCCAGCGCGCCCCCGGCGCGCTACCTCCGCGCCGCGTGCCAGAGGTCGGTGACGATGGTCTCCGCCGGGCCCGTGCGGGCGAGCTTGTGGGCGGTGCCGGCCCACAGGTGCATGGCGGACGTGTCGCCGCGGCGGGCGGCGGCGGTGCGCAGGGGGGTGGTGAGGTGGTGGACCTCGGGATAGGCGGGCGGGGCGTACGGGCCGTGGCGGTCGATGAAGGCGTTGCGCAGGCCGCGGGCCGGGCGGCCGGTGAAGGCGCGGGTGACGGCCGTCTCCGGGAGCTCGACGAGCGCCGCCCGGTGGGCGGCCGAGGCGCCGGACTCGTCCGACCGCAGCAGCGCCGTGCCCAGCTGCACCGCCACCGCCCCCGCCCGCAGCGCCGCCGCGACGGCCGCGCCGTCGCCGAGCCCGCCCGCGGCGACCAGCGGCAGCGCCGTCACCTCCCGCACGGCGCCCAGCAGTTCGAGCAGCGGCAGCTCCCCCGGCCGGTCCGCCACCCGGTGGGTGCCCCGGTGGCCGCCCGCCTCCGGGCCCTGCACGCACAGCGCGTCCATCCCGACGGCCTCCGCCGCCCGCGCCTCTTCCGGCGTGGTGACGGTGCCGACCTGGGTGCTGCCGGCCGCCCGCACCGCCGCCGCCTCCTCGGCCGTCGGCAGCCCGAAGGTGTACGAGACCACCGGCACCGGGTCCGCGAGCAGCGCGGCGAGCTTGGCGTCCCAGTCGTCCCGGTCCGGCCCGATCTCCTCCGGCAGCGTCACGCCCCACTGGTCGGCCTCGGGCCGCAGCCGCTCCCGGTACGCCGCGACGGCCGCCGCGTCCCCGGGCGGGCCGGGCACGAAGAGGTTCACCCCGTACGGCCGGTCGGTCGACCCCCGTACCGCGGCGATCTGCTCGGCCATCCCGGCGGCGGTCCTCATCCCGGCCGCCAGGAACCCCAGCCCGCCGGCCCGGTTCACCGCCGCCACCAGCTCGGGCGTCGAGGGGCCGCCCGCCATCGGGGCGGCGATCACGGGTACGGCGAGCCGGTCGAGCCGGACGGTCATCGGGCGCTCCTCACACTGCCGCGGGCACGGAACACTGCTGCGGGTCCGGACCGCTGCCGCGGGTACGGCCCGCTGCCCACCCTACGCTCGGCGGATCAGCCCCCGCCTCCGCGCCTCCCGCACCGCCGCCGTGCGCGAGTCCACCCCCAACTTGTTGTAGATGTGCACCAGGTGGGACTTCACCGTGGCCTGACTCAGGTGCAGCCGCTGGCTGACCTGCTGGTTGGTCAGCCCGTCCGCGACCAGCCCCAGCACCTCGGTCTCCCGGGCGCTGAGCGCCGCCGCCGGCGTCCGCATCCGCTCCAGCAGCCGGTCCGCCACGCTGGGCGCCAGCGCGCTGCGCCCGGCCGCGGCCGCCCGTACCGCCTGGGCCAGCTCCTCCGGCGGCGCGTCCTTCAGCAGGTAGCCGGTGGCGCCCGCCTCCAGGGCCGGCAGGGTGTCCGCGTCGGTGTCGTACGTGGTGACCACCAGCACCCGCGGCGCGCCCGCCCGGGCGGTGATCGCCGCGGTGGCCTGCGCCCCGTTCATCGCCGACCCCGGCCCGAACTGGAGGTCCATCAGCACCACGTCGACGCCCGCCTCGGCGGCCAGCTCGACGGCCCGCTCGGCGGTGGCCGCCTCCGCCACGATGGCGAAGTCCGGCTCGCACTCCAGCACCGCCCGCAGCCCGGCCCGCACCACCGGGTGGTCGTCCGCGATGAGCAGCCGGATCACGGGCCGGCCTCCGGGGCGACCGGCAGCTGCACCGCCACCGTCGTCCCCTGCCCGGGCGCCGACTCCACCGTGAAACCGCCGCCGAGCGCCCGTGCCCGGGCCCGCATCGACGGCAGTCCGAACCCGCCGTCCCCGCCGGCGCGGCCGGCGGCCGCCGCCGGATCGAACCCGGCCCCGTCGTCGTACACGTCCAGTGCCACCTCACCCTCCATGTAGCTGAGTGTCACCTCGGCCCGGGTGGCCCCCGCGTGCCGCACGGTGTTGCCGAGCGCCGACTGCGCGATCCGCAGCAGCGCGACCTCCTGCGCGGCCGGCAGCCGGACCGGGTCACCGGAGACGTGCAGGTGGACGGGCAGCGCGCCGTGCGCCGCCGTGGTGGCGCAGAGCCGCTCCAGCGCGACCGGCAGCGGGTCGCCGTCCAGCGCGGGCGGGGTGAGCGCCCGGACGAACCGCCGCGCCTCGTCCAGGTTGTCCTGGGCGGCCTGCCGCGCCTGCTCGACGTACCCGGCGGCGGTCTCGGTGCGCTCCGGCAGGGCCCGCTGGGCCGCCCGCAGCAGCAGCTGGACGGAGCTGAGGCCCTGCGCGAGGGTGTCGTGGATCTCCCGGGCGAGCCGCTCGCGCTCGGCCAGCACGCCGGCCGCGTGGTGCGCGGCGGCGAGGTCGGCGCGAGCGGCGGTCAGCTCGTCGATCAGCCGGCGGCGCTCCTCGCTCTCCCGGTACAGCGCCTGGTAGCCGAGCACGGTGGCGGTGGCGACGGCCGCGCCGAGCGCGGGCCCGATCGAGGCGGCGAAGCCGAAGCTCCGCTGGTGCCAGGACCACGCGGCGATCGCCGCGGCGGCGGTCAGCCCGACGGCGACCAGCCCGCCGCGCCGCCCCAGCAGGTGCAGCTCCAGGAAGTACAGCGGGAACGCCAGCCAGACCCCGTCCTGGGTGGCGATCAGCACGCCCGCCCAGGTGACGCCGAGCAGCGCCAGCCAGAGCGCGGCCGCCCGGCGCGAGCGGCGCACGGCGGCCAGCTGCGGTCCGACGGTGTAGACGGCGGCCATCGCGGTGGCCGCGGCGGCGACGGCGGCCGGATCGCCGCCCCGGTCGGCGAGGACGGCCCGGGCGACGGCGAGCGCCAGCAGGCCCGCCACGAGCAGGTGCAGGCAGACCTGGAGGACGCGGGCGACGGGGGTGGTCCTGGATCGTTCGGTCGCCATCCGTCCAGCCTAGGTTCCGCACTCGGAGCCCGGCATCAATCAAAAGGTTGAACTCCGCTTCTGCCCTTTGATGCCCAGGATGCAATCCCCGGCGCGATGCCTCCGGGCCCCCTGGTCCGGGACGGTGGAAGAGTCGAGAACACCTGTGCAGAGGAAGGCTCACCTTGTTCGTCGCCTGGAGGGACCTGAGGTTCGCCAAGGGGCGGTTCGCCCTGATGGGAACCGTCATCGTGCTGATCACCGTCCTGGTCGGCCTGCTGTCCGGGCTGACCGCCGGACTCGGCCGGCAGAACATCTCCGCGATCACCGGCCTGCCCGCCGACCACCTGGTCTTCGGGAGACCCGCCGACGGCCAGAAGCTCTCCTTCACCGACTCCCAGGTCACCCCCGAGCAGTGGCAGGCCTGGGCCCGCGAGCCCGGCGTCACCTCCGCCGAGCCGCTCGGCATCACCACCACCAAGGCCGCCGCCGGCCGGCGCACCGCCGCGCTCTCCGCCTTCGGCGTCCCGGAGGGCTCCGGGCTCGCCCCGCAGGGCGTCCGGATCGCCCCCGGCCAGGCCGTGCTGTCCAGGACCGCCGCCGAGAACCTGGGCGGCCTCGCCCCCGGCGCCGGCCTCACCCTGGCCGGGCACCCGCTGCGGGTCGCCGCCGTCGAGGGCGACGCCGCGTACAGCCACACCCCGGTGATCTGGACCAGCCTCGCCGACTGGCAGCAGGCCGCCCCCGGCGGCGCCGGCCACGCCACCGTCATCGCCCTCCGCACGGCCGGCGGCGCCGACCTGGCCGGCGCCGACGCCCGCCACGGCACCGAGACCCGCACCCGCGACGACGCCCTCACCGCGATCGGCTCCTACACCTCGGAGAACGGCTCCCTCCAGCTGATGCGCGGCTTCCTGTTCGCCATCTCGGCCCTGGTGATCGGCGCGTTCTTCACCGTGTGGACGATCCAGCGCAGCGGCGACATCGCCGTCCTCAAGGCCCTCGGCGCCTCCACCCGCTACCTGCTGCGCGACGCCCTCGGCCAGGCCGTCCTGCTGCTGGTCGGCGGCACGGTCGTCGGCACCGCGATCGCCCTCGGTGCCGGCTCGCTGATCGGCTCCGCCGTCCCGTTCGTGCTGGACGCCCCGACCCTCCTGCTGCCCGCGGCCGTCATGATCGCCCTCGGCGCGATCGGCGCGGCCCTGTCCATCCGCCGGATCACCTCCGTCGACCCGCTGACCGCCCTGGGGAGTGCCCGATGACTCTGATCCTCGACCGCATCACGCTGACCTACCCGGACGGCGACGGCCGGCTCACCGCGCTGGACGAGGTCTCGCTGACCGTCCCCGAGGGCTCGCTCACCGCCGTCGTCGGCCCTTCCGGCTCCGGCAAGTCCAGCCTGCTGGCGGTGGCCGCCACCCTGATCGCCCCGGACTCCGGGCAGGTCGTCATCGACGGCACCGACACCACGGGCCTCGACCGGGCGGAGCTCACCGCGCTGCGCCGCACCAGGATCGGCATCGTCTTCCAGCAGCCCAACCTGCTGCCCTCGCTCACCGCCGTGGAGCAGCTGCAGGTGATGGCCCACCTCGACGGCCGGGCCCCGCGCGGAGCGCTCCCCCGCGCCCTGGAACTGCTGGACGCCGTCGGCCTGCGCGACCAGGCCGCCCGCCGCCCGCACCAGCTCTCCGGCGGCCAGCGCCAGCGGGTCAACATCGCCCGCGCCCTGATGAACGACCCCACCGTCCTGCTGGTCGACGAACCCACCAGCGCCCTCGACCACGAACGCGGCGCCGCCGTCCTCGACCTGATCACCGACCTCACCCACCGCCGGGCCACCGCCACCGTGCTGGTCACCCACGACCGCACCCACCTGACGGCCGTCGACCAGGTCGCCGAGGTCCACGACGGGAGGCTCACCCTGCCCGCGGCGGTCTAGCCAGGCAAGGAGCTCCGCCGCCGAAAGCCTGCCCGGGAAAGGTCTCGAAGAGGTGCTCGGCCATGTCGAGCGCGTTGTTCCGCACGCAGTGATTCCTCTGCGCGCGATTCTCTGACGCCGACCATCGCCCAGTACTTCACCCGGACGGGCGGTTCGGCCCCTACCGGGACCGCAGGCGCAGGGCGGAGGGCTCCTGCTCGGCGGGCTTGTCCTCGCCGGCCCACAGGGAGCGGACGTGGCTGAGGTGGCGGGTCATGCAGGCCTCGGCCCCGGCCGCGTCGCCGGCCAGCAGCAGGTCCAGCAGCTCCAGGTGCTCCTCCGCCGAGGAGACCAGCTCGCCGCGCTCGTCGAGCCGGTTGAGGCCGTACAGCCGGGAGCGCTTGCGCAGGTCGCCGACCACCTCGACCAGCCGGGCGTTGCCGGCCAGCCCCAGCAGGTCCAGGTGGAACTGGCGGTCGGCCTCCAGGTAGCCGATCAGGTCGTGCTTGCGGGCCGCCGCGACGATCGCCTCGGCCTGCGGGCGCAGCCGCTCCAGCTGCTCCCTGGTGGCGGTGCGCGCGACCCGGCCGACGGTCGGGACCTCGATCAGGGCGCGGATCTCGGTGTAGTCGTCGAGGTCGCGGTCGGTCAGCTCGGTGACCCGGAACCCCTTGTTGCGGACGGCCTCGACCAGGCCCTCGCGGGCGAGGTCGAGCATGGCCTCGCGGACCGGGGTCGCGGAGACGCCGAAGTCGGCGGCGAGCGCGGGTGCGGAGTAGACGACGCCGGGGCGCAGTTCGCCGGAGATCAGGGCCGCCCGGAGCGCGTGGGCGACCTGGTCGCGAAGCCGCTCCTGTACGGAGATCAGGGTGCGGGATTTGAGGTCGGCCATGGTGTTCCTCCGGGTGGGTGCAGAACACCAGCGTACAATGTCACGTTACGTTGCGTACGCAACCGCCCATGATTCGAACACCCGCCACGGCAGGCTCTCGTGGCGCCGAAAGCCATGGTGGCAGTGGCCGTCGGCCGTGACAACGGCCGACGGCACACGACCTTCGGGTCCGCACGGAGGGCTACGCCCGGCGGAACCGGCCCACCAGCGTGGTCAGGCTGGCCGCACCGTCGCCGGCCGCCACGCCCCGGCGGACCGCCTCCGCCAGGACGGCCGGCAGCGCGCCGTCCACCCCGGAGGCCTCCGCGGTGTGCTGGACGTGCTCGATGCTCGCCAGCGCCATGGCCAGCCGGTCGACGTCCCCGCGGTGGTCCCCGGCGGTGATCCGCGGCGCGTAGAACTCCATCAGCCGCGGCACCAGCGAGGCGGTCGGGAGGGCGTACGGCAGGAACTCCTCGGCCGGGATGCCGTTGGCCTCGGCGATCGACATGGCGTGCAGGTAGCCGACCATCGAGGACCAGAACAGGTCCATCTGGATCTGGTAGTACAGCTGCGCCAGCCCGGGGTCGTCGCCCCGGTAGTCGGCCCCGGTGAGCACCTCCAGGGCGGCCCGGTGCCGCTGGAACAGCTCGACCGGGCCGCTGTAGAAGGTGGACGACTCCGGGCTGCCGATGCCCGACGGCGGCACCTGCACCCCGCCGGTCAGGTGTCCGGCACCGCGCTCGGCCAGCCAGCGGGCGGCCTCCCGGGCCCGCCCGGGGGTGTCCGAGCTGAGGTTGGCGATCACCTTCCCGCCGAGCACCGGCTCGACCGACTCCAGCACCTTGAACACCGCGTCGTAGTCGGTGAGGCTGAGCACCACCAGCTCGTTGGCGGCCACCGCCGCCTGCGCGCCGGACGCCTCCCGCGCACCCCGGGCGACGAGCTCGTCGGCCCGCCCGGCCGTGCGGTTCCACACCGTGACGGCGTACCCGGCGTCCAGGAACGCCCCGGCCATGGCGTGCCCCATCGGGCCGAGCCCGATCACCGTCACGGATCGCTTCGACTGCTGCTCCACGGACATGCGTCTTCCCCTCCTCTGGAACGAACGCTCTATTCAGAGCGCCGGAGCCGACGCTAGCACAGGACTGGAACGAACGCTCTACTCAGAATCTCGGCTAGGATCGCGACGTGAAGACGCCCGAGAGAGTCGCCGCGAAGACGGCCTCGAAGACAGCCGCGACGGCCGTCGCGAAGGCACGCGCGAAGACGACCGCGCAGGCCGAGGCGAAGCCCGGCACCCGCGAGCGGATCGTCCGGGCCACCTCGCGGCTGCTGCAGCGCCAGGGGTACGAGGGCACCGGGATCAAGCAGATCTCCCGCGAGGCCGAGGCCACCCTCGGCTCGGTCTACCACTTCTTCCCGGGCGGCAAGCAGGAGTTGGCCGCCGAGGCGATCCGGCACGGGGACGAGGAGTTCGCCGTCCTGCTGCGCGCCGGGTTCGACTCCTCGCCGGACCTGGGCGAGGCGATGACCGCCTGCACCCGGCTGCTCGCCGAGGAACTGCGCGCGTCCGACTGGCAGGACGGCTGCCCGATCACCAGCACCGCGCTGGAGACGGTCGGCCGGGTGCCGGTGATCGAGGAAGCGGTGACCGAGGCCTTCGCCAACTGGCAGGCCGTCGTGGCGGAACGGCTGAGCGCCGCGGGCATCGGCGAGGAGGACGCCCGCGAGCTGGCCGGCACCGTGATCAGCGCCCTGGAGGGCGCCGAGCTCGCCGCCCAGGTCGCCCGCAGCGAGGAGCCGCTGCTGGTCGCCGGCAAGCACCTGGCGCGGCTGCTCGGCTCCTACCTCGACGGTCGGCCCTGACACCCCGGCGCCGAACCCCCGCCGCCGCCACCGCCGCCACCACCGCCATCACCGTCGGAGAACGTGAGGAGCCGGCGCAGCGGGGGATCCCTTCCCGCTGCGCCGGCTCCGGTCTCACAACTCCCGACCTCGGCCAGGAGTAACGGACTTGTCGATCGATATCGCGCTGTACGACGGCCGCCCGAACAGCGGCCACCGGACCGCCCCCAGGATGCTGCACCTCTCCAGTCCGGGCGAGGCCCTCGACGACGCCCTGGCCCGGCACACCGATCCGGCCCGCCACCGGCTGGGCCGGATCGACCCGTACCGCGACACCCTGTTCAACGAGCAGGACGCCGGCGCGGCCTTCGAGGAGGCCACCGCCCTGCTCGCCCGCTGCACCACCGAGGCGCAGCGGGCGGCCGTCCGCGAGCTTCGCAACCTGCTCGCCAACTGCGCCGCCATCCCGGGCAGTTGGCTCGTCCTGCAGGGTGACTGAACGGCTACTGCCGCCGGTACGCCTCCGCCGCGACGGCCAGGTCCTCCCAGGCCATCCCGACGCTCTTGAAGAACCGCGGCCGCCCGTCCGGCACCAGCGCGTCGCCGCGCACCAGCTCCGCGAGGTTCCACAGCTGCCGCCCGGCCACGCCCGCCATCACCAGGTCCCCGGCCTCCCGGTCCACGACCGCGCGGGCCTCCACGTACAGCTCGGCCCGCTCCACCAGCAGCCCGTCCACTTCCCGCGCGTCCGGCTCGTGCGAGCCGACCGCCGCCACCGCCGCGTGCGCGGGCACCAGCCCGCCGTCGAACAGCGGCGTGCGCGCGGTGGTGCAGCAGACCACCAGGTCCGCGTCGCGGACCGCCCGCGGCCCGCCGACCTCGGCCGTCAGCCCGAGCTTGCGCGCGTACGCCGCCAGTGCCTCCGCCCGTTCGGCGTTGCGCGCCACCACGGTGAGCCGGCGCAGCGGCCGGACGGCGAGCAGCGCGTCCAGGTGCCCGTACGCCTGCGGCCCGGAGCCGAACAGCACCAGGTGCTCGGCCTCCGGCACCGCCAGCCGCCGCAGCGCGGCCGCGGTGACGGCGGGCGTGCGCAGCGCGGTGAGCGCGGCGCCGTCCAGCACGGCGAGCGGCTGCAGGGTGGGCCCGTCCAGCAGCAGGTAGCTGCCGGTGATCCGGGGCAGCCCCCGCTCCGGGTTGGCGGGCGCGACCCCGGCGATCTTCACGCCCGCGAACGGCCCGGCGGCGGCCGGCATCATCAGCAGTTCGCCGGCGGGCACCGGTACGGCCGATCGGGCGGGTGCCGCCTCCGGGTCGAACCCGTCCAGCAGCACCCGCTCGATCGCCCCCACCGCACCGGCGGGCCCGAGCCCGCCGGTGCCCGGCACGGTGTACTGGAGCGGCACAACCTCCGTACCGGGCGGTGCGGACGGGCTCATGGCGGCCGGCTCCCCGGCGGACGGGCTCGCGGCGGCCGGCTCCCCGACGGACGGGCTCACAGCAGGAACCCCGTTCCCAGCTCGTCGCCCGGCTCCAGGACGAAGCCGTGCTCGCCGGTGCGGAAGGCCGTCCCGCCGACCTCGGTGACCACGCCCGCGCCCTGCGGGTCGCCGCCCGCGAGGAAGCGGCCGGTGAACACCGTCCCGATGACCGACTCGTGGCGCAGCGGCTCACCCGGGGCCAGCCGGCCCTCGGCGGCGAGCACCGCGAGCCGGGCGGAGGTGCCGGAGCCGCAGGGCGAGCGGTCGATCTGGCCGTCGGCGAAGACGGTGACGTTCCGCTGGTTCAACACCCCGTCCTCGGAGGGGAGTTCGTCGTACAGCACGACCCCGTACACGCCCGACAGCCGGGCGTCCGTCGGGTGCGCGACCGCCGCCGACCCGGCCAGCGCCGCTCTGATCTCCCGGCCCACGGCAGTGAGTGCGGGCAGCTGAGCCGGTTCCACGGCGAGCCCCAGGGCGGCGGCCGGCACCGAGGCGTAGCAGGCGCCGGAGTGCGCCACGGCGACCTCCACGGTGCCGCGCGAGGTCTCCACCGGGAGCTTCAGCGCGGTCACCCGGCTGGGCACGTTGCGGAAGGTCACCCCGGTGGTCCGTCCGCCGCTCCGGTGCACCAGGGCGGTGACCCGGCCGGACGGCACGTCGATCCGCACCCGCGCCACGCCGTCCGCGGGGGCCGCCACGAGTCCGGACTCCACCGCCCAGGCGCCGAGCGCGATGGTGCCGTGACCGCAGGCGGTGGAGTAGCCGTCCTTGTGCCAGAAGAGCACGCCCAGGTGCGCCTCGTCGTCGTCCGGCGGCACCAGGAAGCCGCCGTACATCCCGGCGTGGCCGCGCGGCTCCCGGCTGAGCAGCTGCCGGACCTCGTCCAGCGCGCTGGGCCGGGGCGCGGTCGCGCTGCCGCCCGCGCCGAGCGCGATGGCCCGGCGCTCGGCGACGGTGTCGCCGGGGATCGGCGGCACGCCGTCCAGCACGATCCGGAACGGCTCGCCGGCCGTGTGGTAGTCGACGGTGCGGACGAACATCAGGCGCCACCTCCCGGCAGCACGCTGACGGTCCGGCTGACGGTGTAGAAGTCCAGGGCGGCCTGGCCCTGTTCGCGGTCGCCGTGGCTCGCGCCCTTGGCCCCGCCGAAGGGCAGGTGGAAGTCGACGCCGCTGGACGGGGCGTTGATCCGGATCATGCCCGCATCCAGCCGGTCGGCGGCGGCCAGCGCCACGTCCAGGCTGCCGGTGTGCACCGAGGTGGAGAGGCTGTGCGGGGTGTCGTTGGCGAGCGCGACCGCCTCGTCCAGGTCGGCGGCGGCGTGCAGCACCGCGATCGGGCCGAAGAACTCCTCGCGCGCCAGCGGGTGTTCGGCCGGCACGTCGGCGAGCAGAGTCGGCTCGACGTACCAGCCGGCCCGCTCGGGCACCCGGCCGCCGGTCAGCACGGTGGCCCCGGCCTCGACGGCCGAGGTGACGGCGCCGGTCAGCCGCTCGCGGGCGGCGGCGTTGATCACCGGCCCGCAGACCGCGTCGTCGACCGCGCCCAGCGCCTTGACCAGCGCCTCGCGCAGCGGCTCGTACGCGGCGCCGACCACGATCACCCGGCTGGTGGCGGTGCACTTCTGCCCGGCGTACCCGGCGACGGCCGCGGCGATGTGCCCGGCGGCCTGCGCGATGTCGGCGTCCGGCAGCACCAGCGCGGCGTTCAGCCCGCCGAGTTCGGCCTGCACCGGCACCCCGCGCTCGGTCGCGGCCCGCACCACGGCCCGGCCGACGCCGGTCGAGCCGGTGAAGGAGACCACGTCCGCGGACTCCACCAGCGCCGCGCCCTCCGCCGCCGCGCCGGGCAGCACGGTGAACACGTCCTCGGGCAGCCCGGCCAGCTCGGCCAGCCGCAGCGCGCAGGCCGTCGCCTCGGGCGCCGGCTTGAGCACCACCGCGTTGCCGACGGCCAGGGCCGGCGCGGCCTTCCAGGTCGGGATCGCCAGCGGGAAGTTCCACGGCGTGATCAGCCCGGCCACCCCGTACGGGCGGCGACGGGTGAGCAGCAACCCGGTCCCGGCGGCGGTCTCGTGCACCGCGCCGGAGGGCGCGTACGGCGCCTGGGCGTAGTAGCGCCAGATCGCCGCGGTGCGGGCGACCTCGCCGAGCGCCTCGGCCGACGGCTTGCCGACCTCGCGCACGATCAGCGCGGCCAGCTCGTGGGCGTGCGCCTCCACGGCGTCCGCGATCCGGCCGAGCGCCGCCGACCGGGCGCCCGCCCCGGCGGCGAGCCAGTCGCCCTGCGCCGCCCGGGCCCGCCCGACGGCGGCCCGCACGGCCTCGGCGCCGGGCTCCTCGACGGCGACCACGAGGTCGTCCGGGTCGGCGGGGTTGTACGAGGTGATGGTCACGGCCGGCAGCCCTTCGGAGGAGGTACGGGGAGCAGGTGGGAGGGGGTCAGAGCAGGAAGCCCGCCGGGAACGGGTCGCTCGGGTCGAGGAAGTACTGGGCGGTGCCGGTGACCCAGGCCCGCCCGGTGACGGTGGGCACCACCGCGGGCCGCCCGGCCACCTCGGTCTCCTCGACCAGCCGCCCGGTGAAGGTGGTCCCGATGAAGGAGTCGTTGCGGAAGTCCCGCCCGAGCGGCAGTTCGCCGCGCGCGTGCAGCTGGGCCATCCGCGCCGAGGTGCCGGTGCCGCAGGGCGAGCGGTCGAACCAGCCGGGGTGGATGGCCATCGCGTGCCGGGAGTGCTCGGCGGTGGAGCCGGGGGCGAGCAGCTGGACGTGGTGGCAGCTGTGGATGGACGGGTTCTCCGGGTGCACCGGCCGGTCCGGGCCCGCGTTGATCGCGTCCATCATCGCCAGGCCGGCGTCCAGGATCTCCTGCTTGCGCTCGCGCTCGAAAGGCAGCCCGAACTCGGCGAGCGGCAGGACGGCGTAGAAGTTGCCGCCGTACGCGAGGTCGTAGGTGACCGTGCCGTAGCCGGGCACCTCGATCTTGCGGTCCAGGGCCACGGAGTACGAGGGCACGTTGCGGATGGTCACCGCCTTGGCGGCGCCGTCCTCGACCCGCACCTCGGCGACCACCAGTCCGGCCGGGGTGTCCAGCCGCACGGTGGTGACCGGCTCGACCACCGGGACCATCCCGGTCTCGACCAGGACGGTGGCGACCCCGATGGTGCCGTGTCCGCACATCGGCAGCAGTCCGGAGACCTCGATGTAGAGCACGCCGAAGTCCGCGTCCGGCCGGGTCGGCGGCTGGAGGACGGCGCCGCTCATCGCCGCGTGGCCGCGCGGCTCGTACATCAGCAGGGTGCGGAAGTGGTCCAGGTGCTGCTGGAAGTGCACCCGCCGCTCGGCCATGGTGGCGCCGGGGATGACGCCGAAGCCGCCGGTGATCACCCGGGTCGGCATGCCCTCGGTGTGCGAGTCGACGGCGTGGAACACGTGACGGCTGCGCATGACTCACAACTCCCGTGCGAATTCGAATGGTTGGTGCGGGCCGGGCCGGCTGCCGCCGCAGCCGGCCCGGAGGCCCGGGATCGGACGGACGTCGGACGTCGGACGGACGTCGGACGGGGCTCAGACCAGCCCGTCGGCCAGCGCCTTCTCGGTGGCCGCGCGGACGGCCGCCTCGACCTCCGGGTCGAGCGGCCGGCGCGGGGCGCGCACCGGCCCGCCGGGGCGCCCGGCGATGTCCATGGAGAGCTTGATGGCCTGGACGAACTCGGTCTTGGAGTCCCAGCGCAGCAGCGAGTGCAGCGACTTGTAGAGCGGCAGCGCGTTCTCCAGGTCCTTGGAGACGGCGGCGTCGTAGAGCGCCACCGAGGCGGCCGGCAGGGCGTTCGGGTAGCCGGCGATCCAGCCGACCGCGCCGGCGAGCGCCAGCTCCAGCAGCACGTCGTCGGCGCCGATCAGCAGGTCGAGGCCGGGGGCCAGCTCGGCGATCTCGTACGCCCGGCGGACGTCGCCGCTGAACTCCTTGACGGCGACGATCGAGCCGTCGGCGTGCAGCTGGGCGAGCAGCGCGGGGACGAGGTCGACCTTGGTGTCGATCGGGTTGTTGTACGCCACGATCGGCAGCCCGGCCTTGGCGACCTCGGCGTAGTGGGCGCGCACCGAGGCGTGGTCGGCCCGGTAGGCGTTCGGCGGCAGCAACAGGACGGAGCCGGCGCCGGCCTCGGCGGCCTGCTCGGCCCAGCGGCGGGACTCGGCGCTGCCGTAGGCGGCCACGCCGGGCATCACCCGGGAGCCGTCGCCGGCCGCCTCGACGGCGACCTCGACGACCTTGGCGCGCTCCTCGGCGGTGAGCGTCTGGTACTCGCCGAGCGAGCCGTTGGGGACGACGCCCTCGCAGCCGGAGTCGATCAGCCAGCGGACGTGCTCGGCGTAGGCGTCGTAGTCGACGGAGTGGTCCGGGCGCAGCGGCAGCGTGGTGGCGACCATGATGCCGCGCCAGGGACGGTCGGTGTCGTGCTGGGTGATGGACACATGAGCTCCTTGATGAGGTGTGACATTTTACTAGAGGGGGCGGGCCGGAGACAAGGTCCCCGGCCCGCCGTCCGACGACGGGCCGCTACGGCGCCTCCGGGCCGGGCCCCGCCGCCAGCTGGGAGAGCGGCACCGGGCAGCCCAGCGGCCGCCGGTCCGGTCCGGGCTCACCCGGGCCGGCCAGGCAGGCCACGGCCGGACCGCACATCCGGCCCTGGCACCAGCCCATTCCGGCCCGGGTGAGCAGCTTGACGGTGCGCGGATCGCCCGCGCCCAGCTCCTCGACGGCCTCCCGGATCGCCGCGACCGGCACCTCCTCGCACCGGCAGACGTCGGTGTCCGGGCGCAGCCAGCCGGTCCAGCCGGCGCCCGGCCGGTGGGCGGCGGCCATCAGCTCCGCGAAGGCCCGCAACCGCGCCCGGCGGCGCAGCAGCGCGGCCGCGGGCGGCTCCCCGGCCACCGCGTGCGCGGCCAGCTCGCCCTCGGCGAGCGCGAGGTCCGCGCCGCCGACGCCGTTGGTCTCCCCCGCCGACCACAGGCCGGGCACGCTGGTGCGCAGCCGGGCGTCGACCTCCAGGGCCACCGCGCCGTCCGGCCCGGTGCGGGTCCGCGCGCCCAGCTCGGTGGCCAGGTCGATCTGCGGCAGCAGGCCGTGGCCGACGGCGAGCGCGTCGCAGTCGATCCGCCGTCCGGTGCCGGGCACCGGACGCCAGTCGGCGTCCAGCCGGGCCACCGTGACGCCGGTGACCCGGTCCGTCCCGTGCGCCTCGACCACCGCGCTGCGCGGGCGCAGCCGCACCCGGTGCCGCAGCAGCGCACCGCCGTGCCCGGCGCCCTCGACCAGCTTGCCGGGCACGCCCGCCAGCACGCCGGGGCGCCGCGCGTACCCGAGGTAGGCGGTGGCCTCGACCACGGCGGGCACCTCGGCCCCGGCGGTGACCAGCGAGGAGGCCGCCGCGAGCAGCAGCGGGCCGCTGCCGGCCACCACGATCCGCTTCCCGGGCAGCACCAGCCCGGCCTTGAGCATGGCCTGGGCGCCGCCCGCGGTGACCACCCCGGGCAGGGTCCAGCCGGGGAACGGCAGCTGCCGCTCGTACGCGCCGGTGGCGAGCAGCACCGACCGGGACCGGACGGTGGCCCGGTCGGTGCTCTCCGGCCCACGGGTGACGTGCACCGCGAAGCCGTCCCCGGTGCGTTCCAGCGCCCAGACCTGGTGCCCGGCCCGGAAGTCGGCCCGCCCGGCGCGCTCGTGCGCGGCGAGCCGGTCGGCCAACCCGGTGTAGGCGGACCAGCGGTGGTGCAGCCGGTCCGGCCGGGCCGCGCCGAGGCCGGGCGCCGGGTGGCGGTAGTACTGCCCGCCGGTGCTCTGCCCGCCGTCCAGCAGGGCGCAGCGCAGCCCGAGGTCGGCGGCGGTGACGGCGGCGGCCAGCCCGGCGGGGCCGGCGCCGACCACCACGAGGTCGAACGGCGGGGAGTCAGACGGCGAGGTCGGCACGGCCGTGGCCCTCCTGGGTGGTGACGGTGGTGCCGGGCTCGGCGGGGAGCAGGCAGGTGCGCTGGTTGGGGCGGCCGTCCACGGTGGCCAGGCAGTCGAAGCAGGCGCCGATCCCGCAGAACGCCCCGCGCGGCCGGCCACCGACCCGGGTGGTGCGCCAGGCGAGCACGCCGTCGGCCCACAGCGCGGCGGCGATCGACTGGCCGGGCAGCGCGGGGACGGGCCGCCCGTCGAACTCGATGTGGTGGGCGGGCCCGGGTTCGGCCTCGACCAGCCCGGCGGGGGTGCGGCGGCGCATCGGCGGCTTCTCCAATCTCGGATCACGGTGGACAGGCGGGAAGGGGTCGCGCGCGGAACGCGGACCCGGGCGGCCGGGCCGTCACCCGGCCGGGCTGCTACGTCGAGGGGAACCGGTCCGCCCGGAACGGCGCGAGGTCCAGCTCCGGCCGCTTGCCGGTGAGCTGCTCGCTGATCAGCAGCCCGGTCGCCGGAGCCAGCCCGATGCCGGCCCCCTCGTGCCCGCAGGCGTGGTACAGCCCGGGTACCCGGGCGTCCGCCCCGATGGCCGGCAGGTGGTCCGGCAGGTACGGGCGGAAGCCCCGGTAGGCGCGCATCACGGTGACGCCGGCGAGCACCGGGAACAGCTGGGCGGCCTGGGCGGCGAGCCGGCTCAGCACCTGCTGGGAGAGCGTGCGGTCGAAGCCGACCCGCTCCCGGCTGGCGCCGATCAGCACCGGCCCGCCCGGGGTGCCCTCGATCACGGCGGAGGTCTCCAGCCCGGCCGAGCCGCTGGCCACGTTCGCCACGTAGTCGGCGGCGTAGACCTTGTGCCGCACGACCCGCGGCAGCGGCTCGGTGACCAGCACGAACCCGCGCCGGGGCAGCACCGGCAGGTGGACCCCGGCCAGCGCGGCGATCTCGCCGCCCCAGGTGCCGGCCGCGTTCACCACGGCGGCGGCGGGCAGCGTCCGCCGGTCGGTCCGTACGCCGCGCACGGCGCCGTCCGGGCCCCGGTCGACGGCGGTGACGCTCTCCCCGGTGATCAGCTCGGCGCCCCTGCGGCGGGCCTCGCGCAGCAGGTGGGCGGCGGCGAGGGCGGGCTGGACCTGGGCGTCCTGCGGGTAGTGGAAGCCGCCGGCCAGGCCCTCGGCCAGGTGCGGCTCCAGCTCGCGCAGCCGCTCGCCGGGCACCTCCTCGGCCTCCACCCCGACGGCCCGCTGCCCGGCGGCGAAGGCCCGCAGCGCGTCCTGGCCGCCGGCGGTGGAGGCGACCACCACGCCGCCCTTGGGCTCGTACTCGATCGCCGGGCCGAGCAGCTCGGCGAGTTCGCGCCAGAGCCGGGTGCTGAGCAGGGCGAGGTCGAGTTCGGGGCCGGGCTCCTTGTCGGAGACCAGCAGGTTGCCCTCGCCCGCGCCGGTGGTGCCGCCGGCCACCGGGCCGCGGTCCACGACGGCGACGGCGAGGCCGGCGCGGGCGGCGTAGTAGGCGCAGGCGGCGCCGACCACACCGGCGCCGACCACGACGACGTCCAGGGGAGGTCTCTCGGTCTTCAGCACGCCAGTAATATGTCACATGCCATGCAACCTGCCAAGACCGCCCCGCCGAAACCCGGACCACCCCCGACCAGCACGAAGCCCCGGCCCACCGCTCGACGGAGCGACGGACCGGGGCTCCCTCAGGGCCCACCGGCTCGGGCCGGGGCCCTGCCGGCTCAGGTGATGTCGTCCATCTCCTCGCGGCGGGACGCCGGCACCACCGCGCCGGCCGCCGGGGCCGCCGAGGCCTGGACGGACTCCGCACCGGCCACCGGCTGCACCGAGAGGTCCAGGTGCGAGGCCTCCTCGTCGTCCAGCCCGGCGTCCGGGTTGCGGCGGGCCTTGCGCCTGTCGAAGAAGAGCGCGATCCCCACCGCGATGAAGTACAGCGCCCAGATCGGCGCGGCCAGGGCCAGCATGCTCAGCGGGTCGGCGCTCGGCGTCGCGAAGGCCGCGAAGATCGTGATGCCCATGACCATGCCGCGCCACCAGCCCAGCAGCCGCTTGCCGGTGACCACGCCGATGAGGTTCAGCATCACCAGCAGCAGCGGGAACTCGAAGGCCAGGCCGAAGACCAGCACCATCCTGGTCGCGATGTCGAAGTAGTCCTCGGGCGGCAGGATCGGCGTGGTGTTGTTCGGGGTGAACGAGATCAGCACGTCGATCGTGGTCGGCAGCACCAGGATGGCCACGGCCACACCGGCCAGGAACAGCGGCGTCCCGCAGAGCAGGAAGACGACCGTGTACTTCTTCTCGTGCCTGTGCAGACCGGGCGCCACGAAGGCCCAGACCTGGTAGAGCCAGATCGGCACCGTCCCGACCACGCCCGCCGTCAGGGCGACCTTGAGCATCCAGGTGAAACCGGCGGTCAGACCGATGTTGGAGACCTGGGCGCACTTGCCCTTGTAGTGCTCGGCCAGCTCCATGGTGTCGCACCTCGGCAGCGGCTTCAGGAGGAAGTCCTCCAGCTGCTTGTGGTAGACCGCCGCCACGATGGTGATCAACACGATCGCCAGGACCGACTTGACCACGCGGTTGCGCAGTTCCCGCAGGTGGTCGGCGAGGGCCATCCGCCCCTCAGGATCCTTTGACGCCTTCGGCGCCTTGGAGAGCTTGCTCAACCCCGGTCCTCAACTCGTGCGTCGGGGCCCGCCGGTCGGCGGGCCTCCGTGGTCGCGCGCGTCGCGCAGGTGGTGCGCGCGGCGCGCGTCGGGTGCCTCACGTGCGCCGCGTTCAGTGCGGGCGGTCGCCGTCGGGCGCGGAGGCCCCGGCGGCGGGCCCGCTCACCGGACGGGCCGTGGCCGACGCGCCCGGGGCGGCCTGGACGGTCCTGCCGTCGGCGCCGTCCACCGGGGCCGGCGCGGGCCGGGCCGGCTGCTCCGACCCGTCGTCCGAACGCATCGCCCGGGCCTCGCTCTTCAGGATCCGCATCGACTTGCCCAGCGAGCGCGCCAGGTCCGGCAGCCGCTTGGCTCCGAACAGCACGATGGCGAGAACCACGATCACCACGATCGCGGTCATCGAGATGCGCATGCGCGACCACCTTCAGTCATGGCGGCCCGACGGGCCGTCCGCTGCGGATGGTAACCGCTGCGGATGACGCCACGACGACGGCCGCCCGAACAGGACAGCGGCCCCCGGTTCGCGGTTCAGGAGCCATCTGAGAGCGTAACCCGCCCCTGCCCGCTCGCAGCAGTCCCCGTACCGCCACGGGCCCGGCCGTGCTACACGACCGGGACGGTCCGCTCCGCCGCCGGGGCGTCCGCACCCGGCACCGCGTCCGCCAGGTCCCCGGCCGCGGCGGCCAGCGCCCGCGAGGCCCGGTCCACGCCCTGGGCCAGCGCCCGCACGTCCAGCCAGAGCCGGATCGCGAGGACCCCGAGGACCAGCAGGCCCGCGGTGGCGAGCAGGACGGCGGCGACGAGCATCCAGGACATGCGCCCCACCCTATACGCGCACTACCCCTCGGCCGGGACGAGCCGCATGGTGCGGACCCCCGCCTCGGTGAGCGCCTCGACGATCTTCTCCCCGGCCGGCTTGCGCACCGCCGCCCCGCAGCGCGGGCAGGCGAAGCTGTAGTGCGCCTGGGCCGGGGTGCGGCCGAGGGTCAGGCGGAAGTCCTCGGCCGGGAGCTCCACCTTCTCCCGGCAGTCGGAGCAGTACACCTTGAATCTGGTCCCGGCTTCCACCGCTCAGGCCCGCCCCTCCCCGTAGGCGGCCAGCGCCTCCCGCGCGGCCGAACGCGCCTGCTCGGCCAGCTCGGGCGGCGAGACGATCCGGCCGTCCCGGCCCAGCCGCAGCGCCAGCGGGCGCAGCTGGGACGGGTCGGCGCTGCGCAGGGTGATCCGCAGCCCGCCGTCGGGCAGTTCCTCGGCCCAGTCGTGGGTGTAGTACTCGGCCACCCAGCGCCCGCCGGAGGAGACCTCGACGACCACCTCGGGGTCGTCCGCCGCCGGGTTGACCAGCCCGCCGCTCAGGTCGCGCGGCTCGCGCCGGGGCGGGTCGGCCGGGACGTCCAGGACGCGGATCTCGGCGACCCGGTCGAGCCGGAACATCCGGTGGTCCTCGGAGGTGCGGCACCAGGCCTCGAGGTAGGTGTGGCCCTCGGTGAGCAGCCGGATCGGGTCGACCTCGCGCTCGGTCATCCCGCCGCGCCCGTGCGAGTAGTAGCGCAGCCAGAGCCGACGGCCCTCGCTGAGCGCGCGGTCGATGTCGGCGAAGACGTGGCTCTCCGCCTCGAAGGTCACGCCGACCCGGGCGCTGCCCTCGGCGCTCTCCCCCGCCGCGTTCTCGATCTTGGCGACGGCCCGGGTGAGCGCCTCCCGGTCCCCGGCCCGCAGGCCCGGCAGGCCGGCCACCGCCCGGGCGGCCACCAGCAGCGCGGTCGCCTCGTCGGCGGCCAGCCGCAGCGGCTGGGCCACGTCGTCGACGTTGTGCCACCAGATCCGCTCGCCGTCGGTGTCGATGTCGAGCAGGTCGCCGCCGCGGAAGCTGGTGCCGCACATCGGCAGCACGTTGAGGTCGGCGATCAGCTCGCGCTCGCTGATCCCGAACGCCCGGGCCACCTCGGCGACCTCGGCCCCGGGCCGCTCGCGCAGGTAGGTGACCAGCGACAGCATCCGTCGCGTCTGGTCGATCGCATTGCTCATGCCCGCACATCCTCGATACCAGCGACCGCCCGCAGCCGGTCGACCACGTCCGCCCGCAGCTCCTCCGGCCCGAGCACCAGCACGTCCGGCCCGAACTCGGCCAGGTCCGCGCCCAGCCCGTTGCCGTACGGGATCTCCAGTTCGTCCCAGCCCTCGTCCACCCGGGTGCTGGCCAGCGCCTTGGTGCGCAGCGGGAACCCGGCGCCCCGGCGGACCCGGACGGTCGCGGTGGCGGTGGCCCCCTCCCCCGCGAACTTCGCCACGGTGGCCCGGACGTCCACGTGCTCGGGCACGGTGCCGAGGAAGGCCCCGGACCTCGCCTTCACCCTGCCGGTGATCCGGCTGAGCCGGAACACCCGGGCGTCGCCCCGGTCGCGGTCGTACCCGGCCAGGTACCAGTGCCCGCGCCAGCACTCCAGCGCCCACGGCTCGACGCTGCGCTGCTCGACGGCGGCGGCACCGGCCTTGCGGTAGTCGAAGGTGACCGGACGGCGGTCCCGGGCGGCGGTGAGCAGCGGCTCGAACGCGGCCTCCCGGGCGGGGATGCGCGGCTCCAGGGCGGTACGGCCCTCGGCCTCGGCGAACGGCACCCCGGCCGCCCGCAGCTTCTGCAGGGCTCCGCTGGCGGCGCCGGACATCTTGGCCTGCTGCCAGACCCGGGCGGCCAGGGTCAGCGCGGCCGCCTCCTCGGCGTCCAGGGCGATCTCGGGCAGCCGGTTGCGGTCGGCGCGGGCCAGGTAGCCGAGCTCGCCGTCCAGGGTGCTCTCGTCGACGTCGATCACCAGGCCGAGTTCGCGCAGGTCGTCCTTGTCCCGCTCGAACATCCGGTTGAAGGCGTCCTCGCTGCTGTTCTGCCAGGCCTCGCGGTACGCCTCGATGGATTCCCGCAGCTCCTTCTTGGAGAGCGGACGTCTGGTGTTCATCAGGCACAGGGCGAGATTCATCAGCCGCTCTGCCTTGGCGATCGCCATCGCTGACCCTTCCGGTGTGCCGCGCCGCGCGCGGGGTGCGCCAACCGGGCGCTCACCACCCGGCGGGACCGACCGTACCGGTAGCGGTACGCACTGCAAAAGCCGCGTCCCGCACCCCGGGCCCGCACCGTGCCGTTCGGGCCCGGACACGCCCGTGGGCCGGGCCCCCGGAGGGGTCCGGCCCACGGTGCGGGCAGGCTCAGACGGCCAGCAGGTCGACCACGAAGATCAGGGTCGAGCCCTTCGGGATCAGCGGCGACGGCGACTGGTCGCCGTACGCCAGCTTCGCCGGGATGGTCAGCTCGCGCCGGCCGCCGACCTTCATGCCGACGACGCCCTGGTCCCAGCCCTTGATGACGCGGCCGGCGCCCAGCGGGAAGCGGAACTCGTTGGGGCTCCGGTTCCAGCTGGCGTCGAACTCCTCGCCGGTCTCGAAGGTCACGCCGACGTAGCGGACGCTGACGTTCTGGCCCTTCTTGGCCTCCGCGCCGTCGCCGACGACGATGTCGCGGATCTGCAGCTCCGTCGGGGCGTCGCCGATCGGGAAGTCGATCTCGGGCTTCTCGTTGAGGTTGACGCTCACAGTCCCTCTTCTCACGTTCACTGGCATTCACGACCAAGCGGCGGGCGCCCGCACCCGGTCCCTCTCAGGACCACCGTACGGGCGCCCGCCGCCCGTCCGGGCCCGGCCACGCGGCCGGACCCGAAGGTCACACGTGCACCATTGTCACCCGAAAGCGGGTCAGCCCTGACCGGCGTCCAGGATGTCCACCACGAAGACCAGCGTCGCGCCGGGCGGGATGTCGCCCTGGCCCTTGTCGCCGTAGCCCAGCGCGGCGGGGATCACCAGCTCGACCCGGCTGCCGACGGTCTGGCCCTCCAGGCCCTGGTCCCAGCCCTGGATGACCTGGCCGCCGCCGACCGGGAAGGTGAACGCCTGGCCCTTGCTGAGCGAGGAGTCGAACACCTTGCCGCTGGAGAACAGCGCGCCGGTGTACTGGACGACGACCTTCTCGCCCTTCTCCACCTTCGGCCCGGTGCCCTTGATCAGGACGTGCGACTTCAGCTCGGTCGGGTCCTTCGCCCCGGCCACCGGGGTGATCTCGGCCGGCTTCTTGCCGTTGTCCTTGACCTGCGGGAAGTCCGCCGGCGGCGGGGTGACGGTCCCGCTCACCACGGCGTCCGGCGCGTTGGCGTTGCGGATGTCGATCACGAAGATCAGGTCGTCCTTGGCGCCGATCGACATGTCGGCCTTGCCCTGGGAGCCGAACGCGGCGGCCGGCGGGGCCACCACCAGCAGCCGGCTGCCGGCCTTCTTGCCGATCACGGCCTGGTCCAGGGCCGGGATCAGCGCGTCGGTGCCGGCCTGGAAGATCTGCGGCTTCCCGTTGGCGTCGTACGAGCTCGGGATGTCCTTGCCGGTGGTCCAGTCCTTGGCGGTGTAGTCCACCGAGGTCCAGGAGTTCTTCTCGACCTTGGCGCCGGTGCCCTCGGTGAGCACCTTGACGACGAAGGAGCCGTCGGAGGCCTCGCCCGGCACCTGGATCTCGGCCTTCTTGCCGAAGTCTCCGGCGACCGTGGGCAGCACCTTGGCGCTGTCCTTGATCGGCGGCACCGGGTCGGCGGTCGGCGTGGGCGGCGCGGTCTTGGCGGCGTCCGGCTTGGCCGCGGCGGTGTCCTTGGAGTCGTCCTTGTTCACCATGTAGAGCGTGATGCCGCTGCCGACCAGCAGCACCGCCAGCACCGTGCCGAGGATCACACCCAGCTTGCCGACGCCGGGCGGGTTCTCGTCGTACCCGGCCTCCGAGGTGTCGGACTTGCGCACGTTGGAGGCGAAGATCTGCGGGGCGTCGTCCGTCTTGGTCCCGCCCTGGACGCGCGGCGCCTCGCCGGGCTGCGCCCAGCCGGCCTGCTGCGCCAGGATCGCCGGGGGAACGACGATCGACTCGCGGTCCCCGACCGGGCCGCCGGGGCGAGAGGCGGCCGGGTCACCCGCAGAGCTGTCGTTCGCCGCGGTGCCGGCCCCGCCCGGGCTCGGCGTCTTCTCAGTCATGACTCCCCATCCATCTCGCCACGAGGTCTTCCAGGTCTGCGCCCGGCGTGGGCACGCCGGCCTGCGGTCGCACCGCCCGCCCCGGACCTCGGCACCGGGCGGCGCCTGCCACAGTGCGTGGGCAGTATGACAGCTCAGGATGAGGGCGGACGCTTCGCTGTACGAGCGTCCGCCCAAGCGTACGGAATCCCCGGGGTGACTTCGAGAGCCGGACCTAGACCGCTTCGAGAATGTCGATCACGAAGACCAGGGTCGAGTTCGCCGGCACCGAGCCCTGCGCCTTGTCCTGGTAGCCGAGCGCCGGCGGCACCACCAGCAGCACCCGGCTGCCGACGTTCTGCCCGACCAGGCCCTTGTCCCAGCCCTCGATCACGCTGCCGGTGCCGATCTGCACCGCCTGCGCTCCGCCGTGCGTCCAGGAGGCGTCGAACTGCTGGCCGTTGGCCCACAGCACCCCGGTGTACTGCACCACCAGGGTCTGCCCGCTCTTGACCTGCTTGCCCTCGCCCTTGATCAGCACCGCCTGCTGGAGGTCGGTGGGCGCGGCCTGCCCGGCCGGGACGGTGATCGTCGCCGGCGCCTTGCCGTTGTCCTTGACCTGCGGCAGCGTCGCGGCCGGCTCGGTCATCGCCCCGCTCAGCGTGGAGTCCGGCGGCAGGCTCTCCATGACGTCCAGCACGAACACCACGGTGTCGCCGTTGTTGACGCCCAGTTGGGTGGAGCCCTGCTCGCCGAAGGCGGCCGAGGGCGGGGCCACCACCAGCAGCCGGCTGCCCACCTTCTTCCCGATCACGCTCTGGTCCAGCGCCGGCACCAGCTGCCCGCTGCCGGCCTGGTAGAGCTGCGGCTTGCCGTTGGCGTCGTACGAGCTGGGCAGGTCCTTGCCCGTGGTCCAGTCCTTGGCGGTGTAGTTGACCGTCACCCAGTCGCCCTTGTCGACGGTCGTGCGCTCGCCCTCGGTGACCGTGTTCACCACGAACTGGCCGCTGGGCTGCTGGCCCTCGGGGATGGTGATGGTGGCCTTGCTGCCGAATCCGCCGCCCGAGAGCGTGGGCATCGGCGACGCCTCGCCGACCGGCGCGGGCACCGTCGGGGCGGCACTCGCCGGGGAGGGCGACGACGGGCCGGCCGCCTTGGGTGAGCTGCTGCAGGCGACCGCGAGCAGCAACGGCAGGGTGAGAAGCAAACCGGCGGTGCGGCGCACGGTGGTCCTAACTGTCGGTCGAAGTCGGCTCTCCGGACTCGACGGACAGCGTATGCCCGGCACGCGGCCGGCCCCGGTAGACACCACCGGGGCCGGCCGCCGCCTTGACCACGCCTCTTCGCGGCTACATCCCCGCGATCAGCTTCTCCACCCGCTCGTCCACCGAACGGAACGGGTCCTTGCACAGCACCGTGCGCTGCGCCTGGTCGTTCAGCTTCAGGTGCACCCAGTCCACCGTGAAGTCCCGGCGCTGCTCCTGCGCCCGGCGGATGAAGTCCCCGCGCAGCCGGGCCCGGGTGGTCTGCGGCGGGATCGACTTGGCCTCGAAGGTCTTGAGGTCGGTGGTCACCCGCTGCGCCTGGCCCTTGCCCTGGAGCAGGTAGAACAGGCCGCGGCGGCGGTGGATGTCGTGGTACGCGAGGTCGATCTGGGCCACCCGCGGGTTGGACATGCTCATCTGGTGCTTCTCGCGGTAGCGCTCGATGAGCTTGTACTTCATGATCCAGTCGATCTCCTGGGCCACCCCGTCCAGCCGCTCGGTGCGGACGGCCTCCAGGGTGCGGCCCCACAGGTCGAGCACCCGGGCGACGGTGCCGGTGTTGATGCCCTTGCGGTCGGCGAACTCCAGGGCCTTGGTGTAGTACTCCTCCTGGATGTCCAGCGCGCTGGCCTCCCGGCCGTTGGCGAGCCGCACCTGGTGGGTGCCGGTGAGGTCGTGGCTCACCTCGCGGATCGCCCGGATCGGGTTCTCCAGGGTGAGGTCGCGCATCACCACGCCGGCCTCGATCAGCCGCAGCACCAGGTCGGTGGTGCCGACCTTGAGCAGCGTCGTGGTCTCGGACATGTTGGAGTCGCCGACGATCACGTGCAGCCGGCGGTAGCGCTCGGCGTCCGCGTGCGGCTCGTCCCGGGTGTTGATGATCGGACGCGAGCGGGTGGTCGCCGAGCTGACGCCCTCCCAGATGTGCTCGGCCCGCTGGCTGACGCAGAACACCGCGCCGCGCGGGGTCTGCAACACCTTGCCCGCGCCGCAGATCAGCTGGCGGGTGACCAGGAACGGGATCAGCACGTCGGCCAGCCGGGAGAACTCGCCGTGCCGGGCCACGCAGTAGTTCTCGTGGCAGCCGTAGGAGTTGCCGGCCGAGTCGGTGTTGTTCTTGAAGAGGTAGACGTCCCCCGCGATGCCCTCCTCGTGCAGCCGCCGCTCGGCGTCCACGAGGAGCCCTTCGAGGATGCGCTCGCCGGCCTTGTCGTGCGTCACCAGCTCGACGACGTCGTCGCACTCGGGGGTGGCGTACTCGGGGTGGGAGCCGACGTCGAGGTAGAGGCGGGCGCCGTTGCGCAGGAAGACGTTGCTGCTGCGGCCCCAGGAGACGACCCGGCGGAACAGGTACCGCGCCACCTCGTCCGGGGACAGCCGTCGCTGCCCGCGGAACGTGCAGGTCACGCCGTACTCGTTCTCCAGCCCGAAAATCCGGCGGTCCATGAGCACTCCATTCTCTGTCGGAGCTGTCCGAAACCGCCTCCACGACGACTGGGCCGCCGCAGGGGCACCGGAGTCCCGGACGGCGGCGGCAGGGCCGCCGCACGGGACTCCGCAGGCACTGCTACACCGGCGTGCCGTCCGCCGGGTCGTCCTCGTCGTCCGCCTCGGCGGACTGGTCCCCGTCGAGCAGCCGGCCCAGCTGGTTGCCCAGGATCCGCTTGAACTTGCGCTGTTGGAACCGCTGGCGGTCGAGGACCGCCACCTCCAGCTGTTCCGGCGTGAGGCTGCGCGGGCTGCCCCCGTTGGGGTCGCGGGCGAGCGAGTCCACCGCGACCTTCACCGCCTCGGTGAGGCTCAGGCCGGCCCGGTGGCGCTGGCCCAGGTAGTTGCCGATCGAGTCGGCGTTGCCGCCGACCACCACGTAGTTCTTCTCGTCCACGACCGAGCCGTCCGGCGTGAGCCGGTAGATCTGGTCGTTGTCGGGGGTGCGGCCGACCTCGGCCACGATCAGCTCGACCTCGTACGGCTTCTCGCCGACCGAGGAGAAGATCGTGCCCAGGGTCTGGGCGTACACGTTGGCCAGGCCCCGGGCCGTGACGTCGGCCCGGTCGTAGGAGTAGCCGCGCAGGTCGGCGTAGCGGACGCCGCCGATGCGCAGGTTCTCGAACTCGTTGTAGCGGCCGACCGCCGCGAAGGCGATCTTGTCGTAGATCTCGGAGACCTTGTGGAGCGCCCTGGAGGTGTTCTCCGCGACGAAGACGATGCCGTCGGCGTAGGTGAGCACGACCACGCTGCGGCCGCGCGCGATGCCCTTGCGGGCGTACTCCGCGCGGTCCGCCATGGCCTGCTGGGGTGAGACGTAGAACGGTGTCGACACCGGCGGTCGTCCCCTTCCTGTGAGGTGGTGGCTAGATCAGCGGGGCCTGCGGACCGTTGGGCCGGGCCAGGCGCTCGTCGGTGATGGCCACGACGACCTCCGTGACCTCCTCCTCGGTGAGCCGGCGGAAGCCGTCCTCGGTGATCAGCGAGACGATCGGGAAGATCCTGCGGGCGAGGTCCGGGCCGCCGGTGGCGGAGTCGTCGTCCGCCGCGTCGTAGAGCGCCTGGACGACCATGGTGACGGCCTGGTCGGCCGTCAGGTCGTCGCGGTAGAGCTTCTTCATCGAGCCGCGGGCGAAGACGGAGCCCGAGCCGGTGGCGGTGAAGCCGCGCTCCTCGGACCGTCCGCCGGTGACGTCGTAGTTGAAGATCCGGCCGCGGCCGAGGTCCAGGTCGTAGCCGGCGAACAGCGGCACCACGGCGAGGCCCTGCATCGCCATGCCCAGGTTGCCCCGGATCATGGTGGTGAGCCGGTTCGCCTTGCCCTCCAGGGAGAGCGTGGCGCCCTCGATCTTCTCGTAGTGCTCCAGCTCCAGCTGGAACAGCCGGACCATCTCGATCGCGAGGCCCGCGGTGCCGGCGACGCCGACCGCGCTGAACTCGTCGGCCGGGAAGACCTTCTCCATGTCGCGTTGGGCGATCACGTTGCCCATCGTGGCCCGGCGGTCACCCGCGATCACCACGCCGCCGTCGAACACCGCGGCCACGATGGTGGTCCCGTGCGGGGCCTCGACCACGGCCCCCTCCGGGAGCCCGCGGTGGCCGGGGACCAGCTCCGGCCGGTGCTCGGCGAGGAAGTCGATGAACGAGGACGACCCCGGGGTCAGGAAGGCAGCCGGTAGACGCCCGGTGCCACGAGTGTTGGCTTCCACACGATTCCTTCCAGGTAGCTTGAAGCGCGCGCTGCCCGCACCCTACCCGCCCGACGATCACTGTCCACGGGTGGTGGGGCCGGTGCCGGGCGGCCGGGCGGTGCTCGCCGCCCGGCCGCCCCGGACGGTCGCGACCGTGAATTCGAAATGCCCGGTGCCGGGCTATTGCCCGCCCTTCTGGACGAATCCGCGCACGAAATCCTCGGCATTCGACTCGAGGACCTCGTCGATTTCGTCCAGCACCGCGTCCACGTCGTCGCTCAGCTTTTCCTGGCGCTCCTTGAGGTCCTCGGAATTCTGGCTTTCCGCGGCCTGCTCCTCGACCTCCTCGGAGGAACGGTTCGCCCGCTGCTGGCCGCCGCCGGTGTCCTTGCCCGCCATTTCCCTCACCCCGCTCGATTCGTCTGGCACGGTTCGGTCGCTGCTCGCTGCAACGACCCTATACACAGGGTGCGACTGCCGCTCCCGGTTTGCCGGTGGCGCTTCCTGTCCAACACCCGCTGCCACCCCGGATGATTCCCATTCGGCGGACGTTCACCCGTGGTGATCGAAAAGTTACCCGCCGGACAGCACCCGGAGCAGGTCCTCGGCCGTGCGGCAGCGGTCCAGCAGCGCCTTGACGTGGTTGCGGGTGCCGCGCAGCGGTTCCAGGGTGGGCACCCGCTGCAACGAGTCCCGGCCCGGCAGGTCGAAGATCACCGAGTCCCAGGAGGCCGCCGCGACGTGCTCCGCGTACTGCTCCAGGCAGCGCCCGCGGAAGTACGCCCGGGTGTCCTCCGGCGGCTTGGAGACGGCCCGCTCGACCTCGTCCTCGGTGAGCAGTCGCTCGAACCGCCCGCGGGCCACCAGGCGGTTGTAGAGCCCCTTCTCGGGCCGTACGTCGCTGTACTGGAGGTCGACCAGGTGCAGCCGCGGGTTGTCCCACTCCAGGGCGTCCCGGCTGCGGTAGCCCTCCAGGATCTCCCGCTTGGCGACCCAGTCCAGCTGCCGGGAGAGCGACATCGGGTCGCGCTCCAGCCGCCCCAGGACGTCCTCCCAGCGCGTCAGCACGTCCACCGTCTGCTCGTCCGCGTCGGTGCCGAAGCGGTCCTCGACGTACTTGCGGGCCAGCTCGAAGTACTCCAGCTGGAGCTGGACGGCGGTGAGCCGGCGCCCGTTGCGCAGGGTGATCAGGTGCTTGAGGGTCGGGTCGTGGGAGACCCGGTGCAGGGTGCGCACCGGCTGGTCGACGGCGAGGTCCGCGGCGATGAACGAGTCCTCGATCATCGACAGGACCAGCGAGGTGGTCCCCAGCTTGAGGTAGGTGGAGATCTCGGAGAGGTTGGCGTCCCCGATGATCACGTGCAGCCGGCGGTACTTCTCGGCGTCCGCGTGCGGCTCGTCGCGGGTGTTGATGATCGGGCGCTTGAGCGTCGTCTCCAGGCCGACCTCGACCTCGAAGTAGTCCGCCCGCTGGCTGAGCTGGAAGCCGTGCGCCGAGCCGTCCTGGCCGATGCCGACCCGGCCGGCGCCGGTGACCACCTGGCGGGAGACGAAGAACGGGGTGAGGTGGCGGACGATGTCGGCGAACGGTGTCGCCCGCTTCATCAGGTAGTTCTCGTGGGTGCCGTAGGAGGCGCCCTTGTTGTCGGTGTTGTTCTTGTACAGGTGGATGTTCTGCCCGTTGGGCAGCTCCAGCGCGCGTTGCGCGGCGGCGGCCATGATCCGCTCGCCGGCCTTGTCCCAGAGCACCGCGTCGCGGGGGTTGGTCACCTCGGGCGAGCTGTACTCGGGGTGCGCGTGGTCCACGTAGAACCGGGCCCCGTTGGTGAGGATGACGTTGGCGAGGCCGATGTCCTCGTCGGTCAGCTGGCTGGCGTCCGCGACCTCGCGGGCCAGGTCGAACCCCCGTGCGTCGCGCAGCGGATTCTCCTCCTCGAAGTCCCAGCGGGCCCGCCGTGCCCGGTGCATCGCCGCCGCGTACGCGTTGACGATCTGGGACGAGGTGAGCATGGCGTTGGCGTTGGGGTGCCCCGGCACGGAGATCCCGTACTCGGTCTCGATGCCCATCACTCGCCGTACGGTCATGCGGCCCTCCTTGCCCGGTGCACCGCCCCCGACGGGCGGCGCACTCTGACGTACCGCCGAACAACACCGACGCCGGGCCTCTGCCCGCGGACGGTGGGTCGAGCCTAGAACCCGGCGCCGAGCGGCGGGCCCGGAGACGCGCCGTCCGGCTGCGGGGCCGCGAGGCGCCACAGCCGGACGGGGTGCGTACAGCTCCGGGGACCGCTGCCGGCCCGGACAACCGCGTGCTTACAGGTACTGCCCCGTGTTGGCGACAGTGTCGATGGAGCGGCCGGACTCGGCGCCCTGCTTGCCGGTGACCAGCGTGCGGATGAAGACGATCCGCTCGCCCTTCTTGCCGGAGATGCGGGCCCAGTCGTCCGGGTTGGTGGTGTTCGGGAGGTCCTCGTTCTCCTTGAACTCGTCCACGCAGGCGGCGAGCAGGTGGGAGACGCGCAGACCGCGCTGACCGTGGTCGAGGAAGTCCTTGATGGCCATCTTCTTCGCGCGGTCGACGATGTTCTGGATCATCGCGCCGGAGTTGAAGTCCTTGAAGTACAGGACCTCCTTGTCACCGTTGGCGTAGGTGACCTCCAGGAAGCGGTTCTCCTCGGTCTCGGAGTACATCCGCTCCACCACCGACTGGATCATCGCCGCCACCGTCGCCTCGACGGAGCCGTCGTGCTCCTTGAGGTCGTCCGGGTGGAACGGCAGCGAGTCCTTGAGGTACTTGGAGAAGATGTCCTTCGCGGCCTCGGCGTCCGGGCGCTCGATCTTGATCTTGACGTCCAGGCGGCCGGGCCGCAGGATCGCCGGGTCGATCATGTCCTCGCGGTTCGAGGCGCCGATGACGATGACGTTCTCCAGCCCCTCCACGCCGTCGATCTCGGCGAGCAGCTGCGGGACGATGGTGTTCTCCACGTCCGAGCTGACGCCGGAACCGCGGGTGCGGAACAGCGACTCCATCTCGTCGAAGAAGACGATGACGGGCGTGCCCTCGCTCGCCTTCTCCCGGGCCCGCTGGAAGACCAGGCGGATCTGCCGCTCGGTCTCGCCCACGTACTTGTTGAGCAGCTCGGGGCCCTTGATGTTGAGGAAGTAGCTCTTCCCCTGGGGGCGGCCGGTGACCTCGGCGACCTTCTTGGCCAGCGAGTTGGCGACCGCCTTGGCGATCAGCGTCTTGCCGCAGCCGGGCGGGCCGTAGAGCAGCACGCCCTTGGGCGGGCGCAGCTCGTACTCCTTGAAGAGGTCGGCGTGCAGGTAGGGCAGCTCGACCGCGTCGCGGATCTGCTCGATCTGGTTGCTCAGGCCGCCGATCTGCCGGTAGTCGATGTCCGGGACCTCCTCGAGGACCAGCTCCTCGACCTCGGACTTCGGCACGACCTCGAACACGTAGCCGGAGCGGGGCTCCAGCAGCAGGGCGTCGCCCGCCCGGATGGTCAGCCCGCGCAGCGGCTCGGCGAGGCGCACCACGCGCTCCTCGTCGGTATGCCCCAGGACCAGGGCGCGCTCGCCGTCCTCCAGGAGTTCCTTGAGGGTGACGATCTCGCCGATGTTCTCGAAGGCCATCGCGTCCACGATGTTGAGGGCCTCGTTGAGCATCACTTCCTGGCCGCGCCGCACCTCGTCGAGGGCGACGTTGGGGCTGACGTTCACGCGGAGCTTCCGCCCGCCGGTGAAGATGTCCGCGGTGCCGTCCTCGTTCGCGTCGAGGAAGGTGCCGAAGCCGGCCGGGGGCTGTGCCAGCCGGTCCACTTCCTCCTTGAGGGCCACGATCTGGTCGCGGGCCTCACGCAGGGTGGAGGCGAGCCGGTCGTTCTGGGCGGTCACGCCCGCCAGGTTGGTCTGGAGCTCGACGATCCGCTCTTCGAGGATCCTCGAATTGCGCGGCGAGTCGGCGAGCTTGCGGCGCAACACGGCGATTTCCTGCTCAAGGTACGAGACCTGAGCGGCCTCGTCGGAACCACGAGCGGGCCTGCCGGTGCTGCGGTTGTAGTCGTCATCGTGGGCTGCCACGGTCCTCACCTCCTCCGGGGAGCTGGACGCTTCCAGACCCTACCTGGGACCAGGGGTCCGTAAACCCCTAGATCAAGAAAGATGGAACGGGCGTGTCCGATCTTCGCCCCAGCGTGCTTCCCCTCTGCTAACTGGGATACCCACCGCGCACCGCCCAAAGCGGGCCAGATGTATCGTCGACCGAAGCGATATCCGATCGCGACCACGAGTCTGGGTCCGATCGTTGTACGAATGGCGGGATTGCTCCAGGAATAGGGGCGACCCGGGACAGAAACGGCAGGGGACCATGTCGGTGACCGAGCAGACGGCGGCGGCCGAGGCGCTGGAGGTGTGGATCGACCAGGATCTGTGCACCGGCGACGGCATCTGCGCGCAGTACGCACCCGAGGTCTTCGAACTCGACATCGACGGGCTGGCCTACGTGAAGGGGCCGGACGACGAGCTGCGCCAGCAGCCCGGGGAGACCGCCCCGGTGCCGCTGACGATCCTTCAGGACGTGGTGGACTCGGCGAAGGAGTGCCCCGGCGACTGCATCCACGTGCGCCGGGTCGCCGACCGGGTCGAGGTGTACGGGCCGGACGCGCAGTAGCCGGTCCGTCACACGGCGGAGACCGGGGCGGCGGTCTGGGAGAGGTCCCAGCCGCCGCCCTTGCGCGTCCAGGTGAGGTCGAGTGAGATGTCGGGCCGGAACCGCGGCACGTCCTCGCTGGAATACCCCTGGGCGTGGCCGGTGATGGCGCCGTCCGAACGCACCGCTATCCGGCTCACGGTGAGGTTCTCGCGCTCGGCGAGCAGGGTGGCCACGACCTCCGGGCGCTCTCCCGGGCCGAAGCCGAGCAGGAAGACGGCGTCCGGCGGGGTGCCGGTCTCGGTGGCGCAGTGCGCGGCCACCACCGTGCCGGGGCGCCCGTCGCCGAGCCGGGCGGGCACGCTGAGCGCCGTCTTCACCGGGAACGGGCCGCAGTCCAGAGGAAGTTGGGCCCGGGCCGGATCGGGGGCCGCGGTCGCGGCGAGGGCCTGGGGGGTGCCGTGCGCGGGGACCGGGGTGCCGGTGGCCGGGGAGGCGGCCAGAGCGGCCCCCACCACCGCGCCGCAGCCGGCCAGGGCGACGGCCCAGTGCCAGGGGGCGGTGCGCGCGCGCCCGGGTCCGGAGCGGCCCCGCGGTCCGTGCTGTCCAGCCGTCGCCGTCGTCGTCCCGACCGCGGTCTCCACCAGGCGTCCCCTCCAGAGCTCCAAGCGCCAAGGCGTGAGCGAGCATCGTCCCACACGGCGTCCACGGCCGAAGAGGAAGGGGTGGTACGAGCAGAGCGCTCGTACCACCCCTTCCGTGGGTCCGGGGCTCAGCCCAGGTCGGGCTGGTCCGCCTCCGTGGCGCGGGCGGCCTTGCGGGCGGCGGCGCGCTCCTGGAGGGAGGGCTCGGGGGAGCCGTTGTCGTAGTCCTCGCCGTACGCGCCCTTGGCCGGACGGCGGCGGCGCAGCGGCGGCTCCACGCCGTCCGCCAGGCGGCGGGCGGTGAGCAGGAAGCCGGTGTGGCCGATCATCCGGTGGTCCGGGCGGACCGCCAGGCCCTCCAGGTGCCAGGTGCGGACCATGGTCTCCCAGGCCTGCGGCTCGGTGAAGGTGCCGTGGTCGCGCAGCGCCTCGACGGTCTTCGACATCTGCGTGGTGGTGGCCACGTAGCAGCAGATGAGGCCGCCGGGGACGAGCGCCCGGGAGGCGACGTCCAGGCACTCCCAGGGAGCCAGCATGTCGAGGATGACGCGGTCGACGTCGGTCTCGACCAGGTTGTCCTGGAGGTCGCCGACGGTCAGCTTCCACGCCGGGTGCGGGCCGCCGAAGTAGCGCTCGACGTTCCCCCGGGCGATGTCGGCGAAGTCCTGCCGGCGCTCGTAGGAGGCCAGCATGCCCTGCTCGCCCACGGCGCGCAGCAGGTACGTGCTGAGCGCGCCCGAGCCGACACCGGCCTCGACCACGCGGGCGCCCGCGAAGATGTCGGCCATCGCCAGGATCTGCCCCGCGTCCTTGGGGTAGATCACGGCGGCGCCGCGCGGCATGGACAGGACGTAGTCGGGGAGCAGGGGGCGCAGCGCGAGGTACGGGACGTTACCCGTGGTGCGCACGACCGTGCCTTCGGGGGCGCCGATCAGCTCGTCGTGGGGGAACGCACCCTTGTGGGTGTGGAACTGGTTCCCGGCCTGGAGCGTGAACGTGTAGTGGCGACCCTTGGGGTCGGTCAGCTGGACCTGGTCCCCGACCTGGAAGGGCCCGCGTCGGCGGGCGGCACCGGTCGGTTCGGACATGCGGCCAATCCTAAGGGAAGCGGACCGGCCCGCCGGACGCGGGTGATCGTCGGCGGCGGTCAGCGGCCGGTGACGGCGGCGGTGAGCCGCTGTTCGATGTCGCTGAGCGAGGCGACGCCGTACACCCGGCCGTCCGGCTCGACGACCAGGTACTCCCCCGCCGGGGTGGTCTGGACGGCCCGCAGCAGGTCCTCGCCGCCGAGGTCGGCGCTCAGCCGCAGCCCGGGTTCCAGGTCCCGGGCGAGCGGGCCGACGGCCACCCAGGGGCGGCGGTGCTCGGGCACCGACCGGACCGCGGACTCCCGTACGAGGGCGATCGGCTCGCCCCGGCCGTCCACCACGATCACCGCGCCGGCCTGGGCCTCGCGGGCCCGGCGCAGCGCCTCGCCGAGCGGGGTGTCGGCGGTGACCTCGACGGCCCGCCGGGCCAGCTCGCGCAGCCGCAAGCCGGGCAGCACCGCCTTGAGCCGGGCGTTGCGCAGGCTGCCGGTGGCGCCGTTCCAGATGATCGCGGCGAGCACCGCGGCCAGCACCGCGTCCACCAGGGTGTCGGTGGTGGTGCGCTCGACGCCGCGGGCGGCGCTCAGCAGCGGCAGGCCGACCAGCACGGCGACGGCCAGCCCGCGGCCGACCCAGGCGGCGGCCACCGTGCCGGTCATCGGCTTGCCGCTGACCGCCCAGACGACCGCGCGCAGCATCCGCCCGCCGTCCAGCGGCAGGCCCGGCAGCAGGTTGAAGGCGGCGACCACCAGGTTGGAGACCATCAGGCCGGTGAGCAGCACCCCGGGCACGGTGGACAGCTCCACCGCCCGCACCGCGAGGTAGAACACGCCGCCGAGCAGCAGCGAGAGCAGCGGGCCGACGAAGGCCAGCCAGAACTCCCGCCAGGGGGTCTCCGCCTCGTTCTCGATCTCGGAGACGCCCCCGAAGAACTGGAGCTGGATCCGCCGCACCCCGAGCCGGTAGCGCAGCGCGACCAGGGTGTGGGCGAGCTCGTGCACCAGGACGGAGGCGTAGAAGGCGACCGCGAAGAGGAACGCGACCAGGTAGCGGGCACCGCCGAGGTCGGGCAGCACCTCGCCAAGCTGCCCGCCGAACACCCAGGTGATCAGCGCGGCGATGACGAACCAGGAGGGGGTGACGTAGACGGGCACACCGAAGGGGCGGCCCATCAGGATGCCGCCGCGGCGCTCGGGCGGCGGCGCGGCCGGACGCCCGTCTTCCGCCTGCGGTGGCCGGTCGGAGGGCTGCTGCCCCCTGCTGTCGCTCACCGTGATCCCTTCGGTCGTCTCCCCCGTCGTGCCCGGTGCGCCCACGCTACGTGATCGCGGCCGTCCGGCGCTGCGCGGCCCTCCTCCCGGTTTCATACCCACACGGCCGCGCCTGTGGCAGCACCGTGGCAGCGGGATGACAGCGAAGGGCAATAGGGTCGTAGCCATGCACACCGAGACCAGCAGTGCCGCCGCGCGCCCGGCGGCACCCCCGACCGGCCTCTCGCCGTCCCGAGCGGGGGACTTCCTCACCTGTCCCCTGCTGTACCGGCTGCGGGTGATCGACCGGCTGCCCGAGCCGCCGAGCTCGGCGGCGACCCGGGGCACGCTGGTGCACGCCGTGCTGGAGCGGCTGTTCGACAGCCCGGCGGCCGAGCGGACGCCGGAGCGGGCGCTGGGCCTGCTGCGCCCGCAGTGGGAGCGGCTGCTGGGCGAGCGCCCGGAGCTGGCCTCGCTGTTCCCGGAGGACCCGGACGGCGCGGCGCTGACCCGCTGGCTGGCGGACGCCGAGAAGCTGGTCGGCCAGTGGTTCCGGCTGGAGGACCCGACCCGGCTGCACCCGGTGGAGCGGGAGCTCTACGTGGAGACGGCCCTGGAGTCGGGGCTGCTGCTGCGCGGCTACATCGACCGGGTGGACGTCGCCCCGACCGGTGAGGTCCGGCTGGTGGACTACAAGACCGGCCGGGCGCCCTCGCGGGACTTCGAGGGCAAGGCGATGTTCCAGATGAAGTTCTACGCGCTGGTGGTGTGGCGCTGGAAGGGCGTGATTCCCAAGCGCCTCCAGCTGGTCTACCTCGGCGGGGGCGGGGACGTGGTCAGCTACGACCCGGACGAGGCGGACCTGCTCGCCGTGGAGCGCAAGCTCCAGGCACTGTGGGAGCGGATCGGCCTGGCGGTGGCCACCGGGGACTTCCCGGCCACCCGCAACCGCCTCTGCGACTGGTGCGACCACCAGGCCAGCTGCCCGGAGTTCGGCGGCACCCCGCCGCCGTACCCGCTGCCGGTGCCGCCGGCCCGTACGTCGGATGAGAGTGATCCCACGGGGGATCCGATGAGCAAGGAGTCCTAGGTGACGATCCGAGTGCTGCTGGTCGACGACCAGCCGCTGCTGCGCACCGGTTTCCGGATGATCCTGGAAGCCGAGTCCGACCTCGTGGTGGTCGGGGAGGCCGGCGACGGCCAGCAGGCGCTGGACCAGGTGCGGGCGCTGCAGCCCGACGTGGTGCTGATGGACATCCGGATGCCCAGGATGGACGGCGTCGAGGCGACCCGCCGGATCGCCGGCCCGGGGCGGGACGGCCCGGCCAAGGTGCTGGTGCTGACCACCTTCGACCTGGACGAGTACGTGGTGGAGGCGCTGCGCGCGGGCGCCAGCGGCTTCCTGCTGAAGGACGTCCCGGCCGAGGAGCTGGTGCAGGCGATCCGGGTGGTCGCGGACGGCGCGGCGATGCTGGCGCCGAGCATCACCCGCCGGCTGCTGGACATGTACGCCACCAAGCTGCCCTCGGGCGACGAGGCGCCGCCGCAGGCGCTGAGCGCGCTGACCGAGCGGGAGCTGGAGGTGCTGAAGCTGGTGGCGCGCGGGCTGTCGAACGCGGAGATCGCGGCCGAGCTGTTCGTCAGCGAGACCACCGTCAAGACGCACGTGGGCCATGTGCTGACCAAGCTCCAGCTGCGCGACCGGGTCCAGGCGGCCGTGTACGCCTACGAGAGCGGGCTGGTGCGCCCGGGCGCCCTGTAGGCCCGTGGCGGCCCCGCGGGGCCGCCGGAACACGACGGCGGCCCGTCCGCTCCCCCGTACCGACGGGGAAGCGGGCGGGCCGCCGTGCTGCGGGCGCTACTTGTTGGTCCGGCTGATCTCCCAGAAGCGGAAGTAGCCGGTGGTGTCGACGGTGGACTCGACGCCGGTGACGTACGAGCGGGCCGCGAAGAAGGACTTGTTCTGGTACAGCGGGACCAGCGGCACGTTCTCGGCCTCGATCTGCTGGATCTGCGCGTAGGTGGCGGCCGCGGCGCTGCGGTCGGTCTGCTTGAGGCCGTCCGGCACCAGCTTGCCGCTGATCCGCGGGTCGTCCCAACCGTGGTGGTAGGCACCGCCGTTGACCAGCAGCGGGGCGAGGTAGTTGTCCGGGTCCGGGTAGTCGGCGAACCAGCCGATGACGTACGCCTGGTACTTGCTCTCGGCCCAGCCCTTGCGGTACGAGTCCCAGTCCGGCTCCTGGGCGAGCGTCACCTGGAAGAGGCCGCCGGTCTCCAGCTGCTTCTTCAGCGTCTCGGCCTCGTTGCTGCCGGCCCGCGAACGGGACCAGGTGAGGGTGAACTTGACCGGGGTCTGGACCTTGGCGTCGGTCAGGATCTTCTTGGCCTTGTTGACGTCCTGGTCGCCGTAGCGGTCGAAGAAGGCCGTGCTGTGGCCGGGCAGCCCGGCCGGGACCATGGAGTAGAGCGCCTGGACGGTGCGGGCGAAGACGTCGCGGGCCAGCGCCTTGCGGTCCATCATCTGGGCGATGGCCTGGCGGACGGCGACGTTGCTCATCAGCGGGTCCTTGGTGTTGAGGACCAGCGAACGGGTGTCGTTGCTGTCGCCCTCGGTCACCTGGAGGTCGGTCTTGCCGCCCTGCTGGTCGGAGCGGACCTGGGCGGCGGTGTTCGGCTCCAGGCTGTTGTCGGTGAGGTCGACCTCGCTCCGGTCCAGCGCGGCCTTCAGGTCCTCCGACTTGTCGAAGTACCGGACGGTGAACTTGTTGTTCCGCAGCTTGGCCTCGCCGCCGTACTTGTCGTTGGCCGACAGCACGACCTTGCCCAGCTGCTTGCCGCCGTTCAGGTTCTCGACCGAGTCGATGCGGTACGGGCCGGAGCCGATCAGCTTGTCGTTGGCGACGAGCTTGTCGGCGGGGTAGGCCTGGTGGTCCACGATGGCGCCGGCCGGGGTCGCCAGCTTCGCCGGCAGGGTGGCGTCGGGCGCGGAGAGGTGGAAGAGCACCTCGTTGTCGCCCTTGGCCTCGACGGACTTGATCGAGTCGAGCAGTTCGACCGGGCCGTTCGGGTCGTTGATCTTCTTGGTGCGCTCGATCGAGTAGACCACGTCCTGGGCGGTCATCGGGTGACCGTTGGAGAACTTCAGGCCGGGCTTCAGGGTGCAGTGGTACTCGGTGGCCTCGGCGCTGGTGAACTCGCAGGACTGCGCGGCGTCCGGGGAGGGCGAGCTGGCCGCGGCCTGGAAGGTGAGCAGCGACTGGAAGGTGTTGCGCAGCAACAGCCAGGATCCGGAGTCGTAGGCGGCGGCCGGGTCCAGGACACCGGTCAGCTGGCTGGTGCCCATGGTGATGGACTTGCCGCTGTCCCCCTTGACCACGTCGGTCACCGATCCGCAGCCCGCCACCGACACGGCGACCAGGCCGGCGCAACCGAGTACTGCCAGGCGTTCAGCTGAAGTCTTCACGAGGCGCGTCCTTCTGGGTGGCACGAACTGGAGTAGCGTGCCACATCGAACACGCACGACCGGTACCCGTGCAGATGACGTTTGGGACACGGTGGTTCAGGGCATCACGGCACGCCCGACGAGTTGTCAGCCAATGCCCGTTTTCTCCCCCGACGGCTTCGTCCCGGAGGCCCGCGAGGTCGCTTACCGGCCAGTAAGGCCGGGTCGCAATGAGACGACAATCACACTCGCGAGGTGACCAGGGAGCGCAACAGGTCGAGGTCGACCCGCTCCAGCGAGGGCAGCACCAGCCGCCCCGGAGCCGGCTCGATCGCCGCCACCGAGGGCACCGCGATCACCGGGCAGCCGGCCGCCTCGCCCGCCCGCACCCCGGTCGGGGTGTCCTCGATCACCACGCAGCGGGCCGGGTCCGCCCCCAGCCGCCGGGCCGCCTCCAGGTACGGGTCCGGGAACGGCTTGGTGCGCGGCACCTCGTCCCCGCCGATGGTGAAGGCGAAGTGGTGGGCGCCCAGCGAGCGCAGCACGATGTCGATCACGTGCCGGTGCGAGGCGGACACCATGGCGGCCGGGATGCCGTGCGCGGCAAGGGTGTTGAGCAGCCGTTCGGCGCCCGGCATGAGCGGCACCCCGCCTGCCAGCAGGTCGACGAAGCGCTGGTTGACCAGCACGCCGAGGTCGGCCGGCGCGATGTCCGCCCCGGTCCGGGCGACCAGGTAGTCCATCACCCTGGCCATCGGGCCGCCGACCACGTGGGCGCGGTCCGCCTCGTCCAGCTCGTGGCCCAGCTCGGCGAAGAGCGAGGCCTCGGCCTGCCACCAGAAGTCCTCGGTGTCCACCAGCGTCCCGTCCATGTCCAGCAGCACCGCCTGGAGCCCGCGGTCGTCCCCGTGGTCGAGGATGCGCGCGGAGGTGGGGCTGGTCGTCATGGCAGGTGTCCTTCCGGCAGGCCCGGGGCGTTCCGGGGAAGGCACGGGCCGGCCCGCTGGTGAGCGGACCGGCCCGTTCAGGATCATCCAGGATACGCCCGCTTCGCCCGGAAGGAGCGAACGCGGCACGAACCGGGCGTTACCGGGCGTTGAAGTACTTCGCCTCGGGGTGGTGGATCACGATCGCGTCGGTGGACTGCTCCGGGTGCAGCTGGAACTCCTCGGAGAGCACCACGCCGATCCGCTCCGGCTTCAGCAGCTCGGCGATCTTGGCGCGGTCCTCCAGCTCGGGGCAGGCCCCGTAGCCGAGCGAGAAGCGGGCGCCGCGGTACTTGAGCGCGAACATGTCCTTGACGTCCTGCGGGTCCTCGCCGGAGAAGCCCAGCTCGTAGCGGACCCGCGCGTGCCAGAACTCGGCCAGCGCCTCGGCCAGCTGCACCGACAGGCCGTGCAGCTCCAGGTAGTCCCGGTAGGAGTTGCCGGCGAACAGCTCGTTGGCCGCCTCCGAGATCCGGTTGCCCATGGTGACCACCTGGAGGCCGACGACGTCCCGCACCCCGGACTCCTCCGGGCGGAAGAAGTCGGCCAGGCAGAGCCGGCGCCCGCGCCGCTGGCGCGGGAAGGTGAAGCGGGTGCGCTCGGTGCCGTCCTCGTGGAAGACGATCAGGTCGTCGCCCTTGGAGTTGGCCGGGTAGTAGCCGTAGACCACGGCCGCCTCCAGCCAGCCCTCGGTCTGCAGCCGGTCCAGCCAGGCCCGCAGCCGCGGCCGGCCCTCGGTCTCCACCAGCTCCTCGTACGAGGGGCCGTCGCCGGTGCGGGAGGCCTTCAGGCCCCACTGCCCCTTGAACAGCGCGTCCTCGTCCAGCCAGGAGGCGTAGTCGGCGAACGGGATGCCCTTGACGATCCGGTCGCCCCAGAACGGCGGGGTCGGCACGGTGTTGTCGACCGCGACGTCGGAGCGGATCTGGCCGAGGTTGACCTCGGGCTCCGGCTCCTCCACCTCGACCCGGGCGTGCCGGCGCTGCTTGAGCTCCGGCAGGGCCGCGCCGGGCACGCCGCGCTTGACCGCGATCAGCGCGTCCATCAGCCGCAGGCCCTCGAAGGCGTCCCGGGCGTAGCGGACCTCGCCCTCGTAGATCTCGTGCAGGTCCTGCTCGACGTAGGCCCGGGTGAGCGCGGCGCCGCCGAGGATCACCGGGTAGCTCGCGGCCAGCTTGCGTTGGTTCAGCTCCTCCAGGTTCTCCTTCATGATCACGGTGGACTTCACCAGCAGCCCGGACATCCCGATGACGTCCGCGTTGTGCTCCTGCGCGGCGTCCAGGATCGCCGAGACCGGCTGCTTGATGCCCAGGTTGACCACGTTGTAGCCGTTGTTGGACAGGATGATGTCGACCAGGTTCTTGCCGATGTCGTGGACGTCGCCCTTGACGGTGGCCAGCACGATGGTGCCCTTGCCCTCGCTGTCGGACTTCTCCATGTGCGGCTCCAGGTGGGCCACCGCGGTCTTCATCACCTCGGCGGACTGGAGCACGAACGGCAGCTGCATCTGGCCCGAGCCGAACAGCTCGCCGACCACCTTCATGCCGGCCAGCAGGGTGTCGTTGATGATCTCCAGCGCCGGGCGCCCGGCCAGCGCCTCGTCCAGGTCGGCCTCCAGGCCGTTCCGCTCGCCGTCGATGATCCGGCGCTGCAGCCGCTCCTCCAGCGGGAGCGCGGCCAGCTCCTCGGCCTTGGAGGCCTTGACCGAGGCGGCGGAGACGCCCTCGAACAGCTCCAGGAGGCGCTGCAGCGGGTCGTAGCCGTCCCGGCGGCGGTCGTAGACCAGGTCGAGCGCGGCCTCGCGCTGGTCCTCCGGGATCCGGGAGATCGGCAGGATCTTGGAGGCGTGCACGATCGCCGAGTCCAGGCCGGCCTCCACGCACTCGTGCAGGAAGACCGAGTTGAGCACCACCCGGGCGGCCGGGTTGAGGCCGAAGGAGATGTTCGACAGGCCGAGCGTGGTCTGCACCCCGGGGTGGCGGCGCTTGAGCTCGCGGATCGCCTCGATGGTCTCGATGCCGTCCCGGCGGGACTCCTCCTGGCCGGTGGCCAGGGTGAAGGTGAGGCAGTCGACCAGGATCGAGCCCTCGTCGATGCCGTAGTCGGTGGTGAGTTCGGCGATCAGCCGCTCGGCGATCGCGACCTTCGCCTCGGCGGTGCGGGCCTGGCCCTGCTCGTCGATGGTCAGCGCGATCAGGCCGGCGCCGTGCTCGCGGGCCAGCGAGGCGATCCGGCCGAAGCGCGAGTCGGGGGCGTTGCCGTCCTCGTAGTTGACCGAGTTGAGCACCGCGCGGCCGCCGAGCGCCTCCAGGCCGGCCCGCAGCACGGGCGGCTCGGTGGAGTCCAGCACGATCGGCAGGGTGGAGGCGGTGGCCAGTCGGCCGGCGATCTCCTTCATGTCGGCGACGCCGTCGCGGCCGACGTAGTCCACGCAGAGGTCCAGCAGGTGGGAGCCGTCCCGGATCTGGTCGCGGGCGATCTCCACGCAGGCCTGCCAGTCGCCGGCCAGCATCGACTCGCGGAACTTCTTGGAGCCGTTGGCGTTGGTGCGCTCGCCGATCGCCAGGTAGGAGGTGTCCTGGCGGAACGGCACCGCCTGGTACAGCGAGGCCGCCGAGGGCTCCGGCCGCGGGTCGCGCGGGGCGATCGGACGGCCCTGGACCCGCTCGACCACCTGGCGCAGGTGCTCGGGGGTGGTGCCGCAGCAGCCGCCGACCAGCGAGAGGCCGTACTCGCGGGTGAACACGTCGTGGGCGTCGGCCAGTTCGGCCGGGGAGAGCGGGTAGTGGGCGCCGTCCTTGCCGAGCACCGGCAGGCCCGCGTTCGGCATGCAGGACAGGCCGATCCGGGCGTTCTTGGCCAGGTAGCGCAGGTGCTCGCTCATCTCGGCCGGGCCGGTGGCGCAGTTGAGGCCGATGTAGTCCACGCCCAGCGGCTCCAGCGCGGTGAGCGCGGCGCCGATCTCGGAGCCGAGCAGCATGGTGCCGGTGGTCTCCACCGTCACCTGCACCAGCACCGGCAGGTCGAGCCCGGCCTCGGCCAGGGCCCGCTTGGAGCCCAGGATGGCGGCCTTGGTCTGCAGCAGGTCCTGGCTGGTCTCCACCAGCAGCGCGTCGGCACCGCCGGCGATCAGCCCGGCCGCGTTCTGCTGGAAGCCGTCGCGCAGCGTCGCGTACGGGGCGTGGCCGAGGGTCGGCAGCTTGGTGCCGGGGCCGATCGAGCCCAGCACCCAGCGGACGCGGCCGTCGGCGGCGGTGTGGGCGTCGGCCGTCTCGCGGGCGATCCGGGCGCCGGACTCGGACAGCTCGAAGATCCGCTCGGAGATCTCGTACTCGCCCAGCGCGCTGAAGTTGGCGCCGAAGGTGTTGGTCTCCACGCAGTCCACGCCCACCCCGAAGTAGGCCTCGTGGACGGACCGGACGATGTCCGGGCGGGTGATGTTGAGGACCTCGTTGCAGCCTTCGAGGTTCTGGAAGTCCTCCAGCGTCGGGTCCTGCGCCTGGAGCATGGTGCCCATGGCACCGTCGGCGACCACCACCCGGGTGGCGAGCGCTTCACGCAACGCGTTCGCGCGGCTCTGCTGAGTGATGGACGGGGTGGCTGCTGTGGCCATGGGGCTTCTCCCTGGTGCGACGGCTGTCGGCTTTGCGCACCCGCTTGGTCGGGCGCGCACGTGGCCAGGGTATCCGGCCCACCGGTCGGCCCGCCGTGCCATTCCGTATCCTGAGCGCTCGATCGCGAGGGGGAGCATGCGCGTGACCAGATTCCGGACCTCCGCGCAGCGTGTCGGCCGGGCCGTGACGGCCCCGTTCCGCATGCTGCGCGACCGCTGGCGGGCCTGGTCCCGGTGGCGCCGGGCCCTGCTGGTGCTGGTGCTGGTGGCGGCCGTCCCGGCCACCGCGCTGGGCTCGGCGTTCGTGGTGTTCCGGCTGCACTACACCGGCGAGCCCGCCGCCGACGCCCGTACCCGCGGCCGGGACGCGCTCTGGCTCGGCCACGCCTGGGTGGACGGCCGCAAGACCGAGGCCGACGTGGCCGCGCTGGTCCGGCAGCTGGCCGGCACCGGCATCCGGGACCTGTACGTGCACACCGGCCCGCTGGAGCACGACGGCTCGCTGCCGCCCGCCGTCCACCCCCGGGGTCGCTGGTTCACCGACGCCGTCCACCGGGCGCTGCCGGGCGTGCGGCTGCAGAGCTGGCTGGGTGACGAGGTCAAGCCGGAGAAGGACGCCCTGGACCTGGAGGACGCGCCCACCCGGGACCGGGTGACCGCCTCCGCCCGGCAGGTGCTGGACCTCGGCTTCGACGGCGTGCACTTCGACATGGAGCCGATCCGCCCCGGTTCGGCCGGCTGGCTGGCCCTGCTCGACCAGGTCCGGCCGGTCACCGCGGCGCGCGGCGCCCAGCTGTCGGTGGCGGCCCCGCAGATCGACCCGGTCCCGGGCCTGCACACGGCCGGCATCCTGCTCACCGACCACGGCAAGTGGTGGGACCGGGCGTACTTCACCGAGACCGCCCGCCGGGTCGACCAGATCGCGGTGATGAGCTACGACACCTCGATGCCCACCGAGCCGCTGTACGGCGGCTACGTCGCCCGGCAGACCGAACTCGCGCTGCGGTCCACCCCGGCCGACGTGGACCTGCTGATGGGCCTGCCGTTCTACTGGGACGACAAGTGGGGCCACTGGGGCGACGCCGAGACCGTCCGGGCCGCCGTCCGGGGCGTGCGACTGGGCCTGGGCCGGGAGGACCGGCGGCGGGCCAACTTCGGCGTCGCGCTGTACGTGGACTTCGCCTCGCTGCCGGAGCACTGGGCGGCGTACCGCAGCGGCTGGGTGGGCACGCCCTGAAGGGTGCCCGAGCGCCCGGCACCCGGCCGCCCCGTCGCTCCGCGCCACCGGACGGGCACGGTCCGCACCCGAACCGGTGGCTGACGAACCGTCAGCCCGGGGCCTTCCGATATCCGGTGGATCCCGGCCGTCCGCTCCCCCAGACTGTCCCGGTGCCCGGCCGTGGTGCGCATCAAAGCCCGTAGGCTGGGCAGGTAGGGACCGTGGAGCGAGGCGTTCCACGGGAGACGAGAGGTTCGACAGTCGGCAGCCGGCCGTCGGCGCCCCGGCAGGCCAGCCGGGGCGGCGCGGGTCCGACCGCCGACCGGAGGGAGACGCTGGGTGATCGAGTTGGAAGATGTTCCCGAGTTGATCGACCCGGTGATGGTCTGCGCGTTCGAGGGCTGGAACGACGCGGGCGACGCCGCCTCCGCGGCTCTGGCGCACCTGGACGAGACCTGGAGCGGCAAGGTGTTCGCCGCCCTGGACGCGGAGGACTACTACGACTTCCAGGTCAACCGGCCCACGGTCTGGCTGGACGGCGGCGTCCGCCGGATCACCTGGCCGACCACCCGGCTCTCGGTGGTCCGGGTGACGGAGCCGACGACCAGGGACGTCGTGCTGGTCCGCGGCATCGAGCCGAGCATGCGCTGGCGCTCGTTCTGCAACGAGCTGCTCGGCTTCGCGCACGAGCTGGGCGTCGAGCTGGTGGTGATCCTGGGCGCGCTGCTCGGCGACACCCCGCACAGCCGCCCGGTGCCGGTGAGCGGCGTCACCTCCGACCCGGAGCTGGCCCGCCGGCTGGACCTGGAGGAGAGCCGCTACGAGGGCCCCACCGGCATCGTCGGGGTGCTCCAGGAGGCCTGCACCCACGCCGGCGTGCCGGCCGTGACGCTCTGGGCCGCGGTGCCCCACTACGTCTCGCAGCCGCCGAACCCCAAGGCCACGCTGGCCCTGGTCAACAAGCTGGAGGACCTGCTGGACCTGCGCATCCCGCCGGGCGAGCTCGCCGAGGACGCCCGGGCCTGGCAGCTCGGCGTGGACCAGCTGGCCGCCGAGGACAGCGAGGTGGCCGAGTACGTCCAGCAGCTGGAGGAGGCGCAGGACACCGCGGAGCTGCCGGAGGCCTCCGGCGACGCGATCGCCCGCGAGTTCGAGCGCTACCTGCGCCGGCGGGAGAACGTCGGGCCGACCGGCGAGAAGCCGGTGGCCGGGCACGCCACGGCGGAGCGGCCGGCCGAGCCGGAGGCGCCGGGCGGCGCCCGGGAGGGGCAGGACGGCTCCGAGGAGGAGTGACCTCCGCACGACCGCCGTGCGACAGGCCGTCCGGCCCGCCGTACGACGGGCCGGACGGCCGAAGGGGCGTCAGGACATCCGGTCCTGACGCCCCTTCGGCGTGTGGTGCGGGGTGTTACAGCGCGACGCCCAGCAGGGCGTCCACGGTGCGGGTCACCAGGCCGGGCGCGCCGGTGTCGGTGCCGCCGTCGGCCTCCTGCCGGGCCGCCCAGCGGTCGACCGCGGCCAGCGCGGCGGGCGCGTCCAGGTCGTTCGCGAGCGCCGCGCGCACCTCGGTGAGCAGCTGCTCGGCCGCCGGACCGTCCGGGCGGGAGACCGCGGCGCGCCAGCGGGCGAGGCGCTCGACGGCGTCGTCCAGGGTGCTCTTGGTCCACTCCCAGTCCGCGCGGTAGTGGTGCGAGAGCAGCGCCAGGCGGATCGCCGCCGGGTCGACGCCCTCGCGGCGCAGCGCCGAGACGAAGACCAGGTTGCCGCGGGACTTGGACATCTTGTGGCCGTCCAGGGCGACCATGCCGGCGTGCACGTACGCCTTGGCGTACGGGTGGGTGCCGGTGGCGACCTGGGCGTGCGCGGCGCCCATCTCGTGGTGCGGGAAGGAGAGGTCGCTGCCGCCGCCCTGGATGTCGAAGGACATGCCGAGGTACTGCAGCGCGATGGCGACGCACTCGATGTGCCAGCCGGGGCGGCCGTGGCCGAGCTCGGTGTCCCAGGCGGGCTCGCCCGGGCGGGCGGCCAGCCAGAGCAGGGCGTCCAGCGGGTTGCGCTTGCCGGGGCGGTCCGGGTCGCCGCCGCGCTCGGCGAAGACCGGGCGCATGGCCTCGCGGGTCAGCCCGGAGACCTCGCCGAAGTGCGGGTCGGCGTCGACCGAGAAGTAGATGTCGCCGTCCACCTCGTAGGCGGCGCCGGAGGCCAGCAGCTTCTGGACGATCGGGACGATCCACGGGATCGACTCGACGGCGCCGATGTAGTGGGCCGGCGGCAGCATCCGCAGCGCGGTCATGTCCTCGCGGAACAGGGCCGTCTCGCGCTCGGCCAGGGCGGTCCAGTCCTGCCCGGTCTCGACCGCGCGGGCGAGCAGGGGGTCGTCGACGTCGGTGACGTTCTGGATGTACAGGACGTCGTGACCGGCGTCCCGCCAGACGCGCTGCACCAGGTCGAACGCGTTGTAGGTGGCGGCGTGGCCCATGTGGGTCGCGTCGTAGGGGGTGATGCCGCAGACGTAGATCCGGGCGGTGCCGTCCAGCGGCACGACCTCCCGGACCGTGCCCGCTGCGGTGTCGTGGATACGAAGGGGGAGCCCCTGACCAGGCAGGGCGGGAACCTCGGAGGCGGGCCAGGCATGCATGGCAACAACTTTAACCTTGCGAACATTTGAAAGCCTAACCAGTGCGAAAGATCGACTGGATTCGCTTCCTGCCGTTGCCCGGCGGTTTCCCGACTGGTAATGCACGGGATCCGGCCGCCGTTCCGGGCGCGCCCGGCCCTGCTCGGGGCACCCGTGGCCCCGGTTCCGGACACGGTTGAGCGCCCGGCCGGCCCTGCCGCCGACCGGGCGCCCGGCGCCCCCGGGGGACGCGGTCGGAGCCGCTACGACCGCTTCCAGAGGGCCGGCACGTTCGGCGGCTCCCAGCCGGCCATGGCGGTGTGCGCCTGGAGGCAGGTGTAGGAGACGCCGGAGTAGGTCACGCGGTCGCCCGCGCTGTACGAGGTACCCGCAGCCCAGGTGCCGCCCGGCGGCGTGGTCGGGGTGGAGGTGGCGGTCGGGGTGGGCGTGGGCGTCGGGCTCGGCGTGCCCGGGGTCTGCGGCACGTTCAGCACGAAGTCGAAGGTGCCCTCGCGGGTCGGCCCGTTCTGCCGGACGTTCATCAGCAGCCGGGCGTCGTAGATGGTGTCCGTGCTGTTGCGCGGCTCCCCCGGGAAGTACAGCTGGGTGGTGACGATCGGGCGGCCGGGGGCCTGGAGCTTGACGTGGATGTGCCGGGTGCGGCCCGGGTAGAGGCCGGGCACGATGGTGTCCAGCTTGTACGCGCCGTTGGCGTCGGTGAACTGGTGGCCGCGGAAGGTGTAGGTGACGTTGTCGTAGTCGCCGTCGTTGTCCGCCTGCCAGAAGTCCAGCAGCACGCCGGAGATGGGCCGGCAGGCGCGGCCGAACACGTAGCCGCTGACGACCAGGTGGGTGCCGGGGCCGTCGTTGACCATCGAGCTGCGCAGCGGGGAGTTGGGCTTGAAGTACGGGCCCTCGGTCTGCTCGATGGTGGGGGCGTCCCCGTCGTGGCACTCGGGGGTGAAGCCGAGCGGCTCGCCGCTGCTGATCCGGTCCCGGGCCAGGGCGACTCCGCCGCCGACCAGCAGCGGGGCGGCGCCCAGCGCGGCGGCGGCCTTCAGGACGGTCTTGCGGCTGATCATGCCGTCGGGCGTGGGCATGCGCCGTCTCCTTTTCGTGAGGCGGGGAGGTGGGGGGCGGCCCTTGCCATGGTGGGGGCATGACAAGGGCCGAACCGGCGACCCGTTCGCGCGCGCCGGACCGGCCACCGGTGGCCAGCAGCAAAGTTACGGGCCGTCCGGCGCGACCGCGATGGACATGATCCGGGGATCGTGGTGATTTCCGTCGACCCTGGACCGGAACTCCCCCGGGGTCATCCCGGTCTCCCTGCGGAAGAACCGGCAGAAGTACGCCGGGTCGGCGAAGCCCGCCTCCTTGGCGACCTGGCGGATGGTCAGATCCGTGCAGGCCAGCAGCCGTTTGGCCTCCAGGGTCTGCTGGCGGCGGATCAGTCCGCCCGGAGTCCGGCCGGTGGCCTGCTTCACCAGGGTCTGCAGGTGCCCCGGGGAGACCCCGAGCTCCTGCGCGGTGGACGCCACCGAGTGCCGCACTCCGCCCGGCCGGGCGATCAGCCGGGTGAAGGCGGCGGCGACTTCGGCCGGCCGACTGGGCACCGCCGGACGGTCGGCCGGGGCGCTGGCGCGCAGCGCCCGGACGATCAGGATGTGCAGGCTGGCCCGCAGCACACCCTGGTAGCCGGGCGCTCTGGTCCGGTACTCGTACTCCATGTCGGCGAGCAGCCCGGCGACCGCGTCGGCCTGTTCGCCGAGGGCGAGGGCCGGGCGGGTGGCCAGGGCCCGCAGGGCGGCGAGGTCCTGGGGGTGGCCGAGCAGGAAGTCCTCGTTGAACAGGACGACCCGTCCGACCAGGTCCTCGGTGTCCGCCCAGTAGTGCACCTGGCCGGGGGTGATCACGCACAACTGGGGCGGCGCCAGCGGCCGGTGCACGAGGTCCAGGACGTGGGCGCCGTGGCCGCCGGTGACGTGGACGATCTCGTAGAAGGAGTGCCGGTGGGGGAAGCCGGCCCGGGACAGCGGGCCGATCGCGTCGAAACTGCCGATGGCGAAGGGGAGGAGCTGGGGCAGCGGGACCTGTAGCCGGTGTAACGGCAGGTCCGGCGCGGTTCGGGGGGTGGGGGTGGTCCGTCGCACATCCATCGGAGCAGTGTGCGACCTGTTCCGGGGACAGGTCCAGACCATCTGTGCGCCGTTTTCCCGAACCGGTCCAGACCACCGTCCGGACCGGTCCGGACCACCGGCGCTCCCGAGGCGGCGAGGGCCCGTCCCGGGGGCGGGCCGCCCGGCTACACCGGCGGCCAGGGAATCGCGGGCCAGTCCTCGGGCGGCAGCGGATGCCGTCCGGAACCGCGCAGCCCGGCCACCCGGGCCCGGGTCGCGTCCAGTTCGGCCGCCGTCAGGTGCGGGGCGAGGCGCTCGGCGAGCTCGCCGTCCAACTGCTCGGCCAGCCGGGCCAGCACCTCCAGCGCCTCGGCCGGCAGTGGGTCACCGGCCCAACCCCAGAGCAGGGTGCGCAGCTTGTCCTCGGTGTTGAAGGTGACGCCGTGGTCGATGCCGTACACCCGGCCGTCGGCGGCCGGGATCAGGTGGCCGCCCTTGCGGTCGGCGTTGTTGAGCACCGCGTCCAGGACGGCGAGCCGGCGCAGCCGCCGGTCGTCGTGGTGCACCAGCAGGGCCGTCCGCCCGCCCTCGACCTCGGCCCGGACGATCGGCAGCCAGCCCGCCTCCGGACCGCGCGGGTCCTGGAGCGCGAGCAGCGGCTCGGCCCCCGGGTCCGGCTCGACCCACAGCTGCACCATGCCCGGGCCGTGCGGGCCCTCGCGCAGCACGGTGGGCGGCACCAGCCCCCAGCCGGTCGCGGCGGACAGCTCGTACGCGGCGACCTCGCGCCCGGCCAGCGTGCCGTCCGGGAAGTCCCACAGCGGGCGTTCGCCGGCCACCGGCTTGTAGACGGCCTGGGCGCTCAGCGAGCCGTGCGCCACCGTGCAGTACAGCGCGGCGTTGGAGGCGTCGGTGAGCCGGCCGTGCACGGTCAGCTCGCCCTGGCGCAGCAGCGCGAGGGCGGTGGGCACGTCGGCGGCCAGCGCGGCGGCCGCCGACGGGTCGGCCTGCGGCGGGGTGTCGGTGTTCAGCGCCGGTAGCCGTTCGCGCGCGGACACAGGTGGCCCTCCGGGTCGAGCGGCAGGTTGCAGAACGGGCAGGGCTTGCGGCCGGCCGCGACCAGGTCCAGCGCGCGCTTGGCGAAGACCCGGGCCATCGCGCCGGACAGCCGCACCCGCAGCATGTCCGGGCCGGTGTCGTCGTCGGTGAAGACCGCCTCGGCGGCCTCCTCGTCCTCCTCGTCCTCGACCAGCGCCTGGGCCTCGACCACCAGGCAGCTCTCCACGCTGTCCCAGGCCAGGGCCATCGTGCCGACCCGGAACTCCTGCTCCAGCGGGAGGTCCAGCGGGGCGGTGTCGAGCAGGTCCTTCGGGGCGGCGGCCGGGATGGCGGCGTCGCCGCCGCTGCGCCGCAGCGCCTCGTCCAGGACCTCCTCGATGCGCTCGGCGAGCGCCGCGACCTGGTTCTTCTCCAGCAGCACGCTGGTGATCCGGCCCCGGGCGCTGGCCTGAAGGTAGAACGCCCGGGCGCCGGGCTGGCCGACGGTGCCGGCCACGAACCGTTCGGGCTGGTCGTAGAAGAAGACCTGACGGGGCACGCTCTCGCTCCGGATCGTGTCGGTCGGCGCGGTTCCGCCGGGGGCGGGTCGCGGCCGGATGGACTCGTTAGTCACCCTACGACCTCCGGGCTCCGGCCGGGGAGCCGAGCCGACGGCCGCGGGCGGGGTGGCACCCGGGGAAGCGGACGGTGCCGCCCGGACGGCGCCTCCCCGGACGGCCCGTCGGCGGCGCGGGTCAGACGGTGCCGCCGACCACCGCGTCGCCGGCCGGGGTGGCCGCGGCGGGGCCGGGCTTCGGGGCGAGCGGGCCGAGGTCGCCGGTGTCGCCCATCCTCAGCACGAAGGGCCGCTGCGGGGTGTAGCGGATCGCGGTGACCGAACAGGGCTCGACGCTGATCCGCTGGAAGTGGTCCAGGTGGAGCCCGAGCGCGTCGGCCACCACCGCCTTGATCACGTCGCCGTGCGAGCAGGCGATCCAGACCGCGTCCTCGCCGTGTTCGGCGGCGATCTTCTGGTTCCACTCGCGCACCGCGTCCACCGTGCGGTGGCTCAGCGCGCGCAGCGACTCCCCGCCGGGGAAGGCGGCCGCGGCGGCGTGGTCCTGCACGGTGCGCCAGAGCGGCTCCTTGGCCAGCTCGGCCAGCGGGCGGCCGGTCCAGTCGCCGTAGTGGCACTCCCCCAGCCGCTCGTCCGCGGCCGGCGGGCCGAGTTCGGGCCGGACCGCCAGCAGCGGTTCCAGCGTCTGCCGGCAGCGCTCCAGCGGGCTGCTGACCGCCTGCACCAGCGGGATGCCGGCCAGCCGGCCGGCCAGCGCGGCGGCCTGGTCGCGCCCGGTGTCGTCGAGGTCCACGCCGGGGGTCCAACCGGCCAGGATCCCGGCGGTGTTCGCGGTGGAGCGGCCGTGACGGACGAGCAGCAGGGTGGGCATGGGGTCAGCCTACGGCCTCCGGGCCCGGCCGTGGGGCCCGGTTCTCCGCCCGGCCGCACGGTCGGGCGCCGGCCCGGGCGCCGCGGGCCAGCGGACGGGGCACCGGTCGGGTGCCGGGGACGGGTGGACCGGTGGACCGGTTCCTCCCGCGTCCTCGCCGGACGGCCCCGCCCCGGGTGACAATGGCCCGCATGATCGTCCACTGCGCCGCCTACCACGACGGCCGCCGGATCGAGGCCCCCGAGGACCTGGCCGGCGCGCTCGCCGCCGCCCGCGCGGCCGGTCCGGACGGCTTCGTCTGGATAGGCCTGTTCGAGCCCACCACCGAGGAACTCGACCAGGTGGGCCAGGAGTTCGCACTGCACCCGCTGGCCGTCGAGGACGCCGTCAGCGCCCACCAGCGCCCCAAGGTGGAGGCCTACCAGGGCTCGCTGTTCGTCACCCTGAAGACCCTCGGCTACCACCCCGGCGCGCACGTCGTCACGGTCGGCGAGGTGATGGTCTTCCTCGGCCGGGACTTCGTGATGACCGTCCGGCACGGCGAGGACAGCCCGCTCAGCGGCCTCCGCGCCACCCTGGAGCAGGATCCCGAACTGCTGCGCTACGGGCCCAGCTCGGTGCTGCACTCGGTCTGCGACACCATCGTGGACGGCTACATGGACGTGGCCACCGCGCTCCAGAGCGACCTGGACGAGCTGGAGGCGGACATCTTCGCCCCCGGCCGGGTCGGCCGCGACACCGCCGGCCGGATCTACGGCTACAAGCGCCAGGTGATGTCCGTGCGCCGGGCCACCGGCCCGCTGCTGGAGCCGATGCTCGCCCTGGAGCGCGGCGCCCGCTTCGTCCGCTCCGAGACCGCGCCCTACCTGCGGGACGTCGCCGACCACGTGGCCCGGGTGAACGACCAGGTGGACGGCATGGACCGGCTGCTGTCCGACATCCTGAGCGCCAACCTGGCGCAGGTCAGCGTCCAGCAGAACAACGACATGCGGAAGATCTCGGCCTGGGCGGCGCTGGCCGCCGTGCCGACGATGATCGCGGGCGTCTACGGGATGAACTTCGACGACATGCCCGAGCTGCACCAGGCCTGGGGCTACCCGGCGGTGCTGGTGCTGATGGTGGTGGTCTGCCTGGTGCTGCACCGGGTGTTCAAGCGGCACGACTGGCTGTAGCGCCGGTCGTGCCGCCCGCCCGCCGCCCGTCCGGTCAGGCCAGCCCGGCGCGCTCCAGCGCCTCGACGCCGGTGCGCAGCGCCAGGATCCGCTCGTCCAGGGTGAACCCGGCCGGGGCCAGGGTGAGCGTGCTGACGCCCGCGTCGGCGTAGGCCTGCATCCGGTCGGCGATCCGGGCGGTGTCGCCGATCAGCGAGGTGGCGTCGATCAGGTCGTGCGGGACGGCGGCCGCGGCGCCCGCGTAGTCCCGGGCGAGGTACTTCTCCTGGACCTCGTCGGCGGCCTGCTCGTAGCCCATCCGCCGGGCGAGCTGGTTGTAGAAGTTCTTCTCCTTGCTGCCCATGCCGCCGATGTAGAGCGCGGCGTACGAGCGCAGGGCGTCCACGCCGGCCTTGACGTCCTCGCCGACCGCGAGGTTCACGGTCGGGCAGAGGTCGAAGCCCTCCAGGGTCCGCCCGGCCTTGGCCCGGCCGGCCGTCAACGGGTCCAGGGAGAGCGCGGCGTGCTCGGGCGAGAAGAAGATGCCGAGCCAGCCGTCGGCGATCTCGCCGGTCAGCTCCAGGTTCTTCGGGCCGATCGCGGCGATGTACAGCGGGATGTGCTCGCGCACCGGGTGGACGGTGAGCTTGATCGGCTTGCCGGGGCCGCCGGGCAGCGGCAGCGTCCAGTGCGCGCCCTCGTGGACCAGGCGCTCGCGGGACATCGCCTTGCGGATGATCTCCACGTACTCGCGGGTGCGGGCCAGCGGCTTGTCGAACTTCACGCCGTACCAGCCCTCGGACACCTGCGGGCCGGAGACGCCGAGGCCGAGCCGGAACCGGCCGCCGGACAGGGTGTCCAGGGTCGCGGCGGTCATCGCGGTCATCGCCGGGGTGCGGGCCGGGATCTGGAAGATGGCCGAGCCGACGTCGATCCGCTCGGTCTTCGCGGCGACGAAGCTGAGCACCGTCGCGGCGTCCGAGCCGTACGCCTCCGCCGCCCAGCAGACCGAGTAGCCGAGCCGGTCCGCCTCCTGGGCCACGGCGATGTTGTCGGCGTCCATGCCGAGCCCCCAGTAGCCGAGGTTGATCCCGAGTCGCATCTGCCGCACCTTCCAGTGGGTTGGGGTTGTGGCGAGGGTAACCGCGCCCGCGCCGGACATGCTACTGACGGGTAGTGGTGGGCTGGGTCACACTCGCCCGGGTTTCCGCCCCGGTGATCGTTCTGCGGGTCGGCACCCGTGTCCGGGTACCGGCCGCTACGCTCAGCCGACGTGGGGAGTGCTCTTCCCACCTGCGCGTTTACCGGCCTCCGGGGCTCCCGGGGCCACCGGCCAGTGGAGGGCCCGTCCGATGGAACAACGTCACCTCGGCCGTACCGGCCTCCAGGTCTCCCGGCTCGGCCTCGGCACCATGACCTGGGGCCGCGACACCGACGAGCACGAGGCCGCGGAGCAGCTGAAGGAGTTCGTGGACGCCGGCGGCAACCTGGTCGACACCGCCGACGTGTACGCGGACGGCGGCGCCGAGTACCTGCTCTCCCGGCTCACCGACAGCCTGATCCCGCGCTCCGAGCTGGTCATCGCCACCAAGGCCGGCAGCGTCCCCGAGTCCGCCCGCCGCTTCGACGGCTCGCGCGGCCACCTGCTCGCCGCCCTGGACGCCTCGCTGCGCCGGCTCGGCACCGACTACGTCGACCTGTGGCAGGTGCACGCCTTCGACCCGGCCACCCCGGCCGAGGAGACGCTCAGCGCCCTCGACATCGCCGTCGCCTCCGGGCGCGCCCGCTACGTCGGGGTCTGCGACTTCAGCGGCTGGCAGCTCGCCAGGGCCGCCACCTGGCAGCGCGCCCACCACGGGCGGGTGCCGCTGGCCGGGGCGCAGCTGGAGTACTCGCTGCTCCAGCGCGGCATCGAGCGGGAGGCGATGCCCGCCGCACTGGACGCCGGGGTCGGGGTGCTGGCCGGCTCGCCCCTCGGGCGCGGGGTGCTCACCGGCAAGTACCGGCATGGCATCCCCCAGGACTCGCGCGGCGCCTCGCCGTACCTGACCGGGTTCGTCCAGCCGTACCTCGGCGAGCGCTCGCGGCGGATCGTGGACGCCGTCGCCACCGCCGCCGACGGGCTCGCCAGCACGCCGCTGGCGGTCGCGCTGGCCTGGGTCCGGGACCGGCCCGGGGTGGCGAGCGCCCTCGTCGGGGCCCGGACGGTGGCCCAGCTGCAGGCGGCGCTGTCGGTGGAGGCGCTTACGCTTCCGGATGAGATCCGTGGTGCGCTGGACGACATCTCGTCGCCGGTGCACCACTACCCGGACCAGGGGTGGACGGAGCTGTGACCCCCGGCCCTGGCTGTCGAGCAGAACCTGCAGTGGAGTGACCTTGGAGCGGACGACGATGACTGACACGGGCAACGGCGCTCCGGAGGTGACCGCCGGGGGCCGGCTGAGCCCGGAGACGAAGGCGGCGAAGTTCGCGGAGCTGGCCCAGCGGATCCGCGGCATGCAGTCGGAGGACGCCGCGGCGAGTGCCGCGCGGGCGGGTGCCGCCCGGGCGGAGGCCTCGATGGCGGAGGCGTCGACGGCAGAGGCGTCGACGGCAGAGGCTGCGGAGCCCGAGGGGTCGGAGCCCGCCGCCCCGACCGCCCCGGCGCCTGCCCCTGCCGCCCCGACCGCTCCGGCGCCCGCCCCTGTCGCCCCGACCCCTGCCAGGGCCGTGACGGTCCCCGCCCCGGCCGCTCCCGCCCCGGTGGTGTCCGACCGGCAGCGCGCCGAGGCGATCCGCGCCACCGCCGAGGTGCTGGCCGCCGGCGGCGCCCCGGCCGAGCTGGCGGCCGCCGCCGTGGCCGAGTTCGGTGAGGAGGCCCCCCGGCGGCTGCGCGAGGACCCGTGGGCGGTGCTGGGCCTGCCCGGTGTCCGCCCCGAGCACGCGGACGGCTTCGCCCGTGAGCTGCTCGGCCCCGAAGCCGGCCCGGGCGACGAGCGTCGTGCCCGGGCGCTGGTCGCGTGGCTGCTGGAGCAGGCGGCGCTGCGCGGGCACTCGGCCCAGGAGGCGGCCGAGGTGGCGGCCGGGCTCGAACGGCTCCGGATGCCCGACCCGGGCGCCGCGATCCAGGCCGCCGTCGCGGACGGCCGGGTGCTGCCCTTCCAGGAGGAGCTGACCGGCGCCGAGGCGCACGCGGCGGGGGGCGGCGAGGAGGACGAGGCGCCGACCCGCACGCTGCTCGCCCTGGAGGGGCTGGCGATGGCCGAGGACAGCCTCGCCGAGAAGCTGCTCCAGCTGATGGCCACCTTCGTGCCGGGCGAGGACCCGGCCGACGAGGCCACCGACCCCGACGAGGCCGAGGAGGAGGCCGGGGAGAGCGGGGCCGCCGAGGACTCCGCCGAGCGGGCCCCCGCGGCCCCCGGCCCGACCGCCTGGGCGGCCGCCGCCGAGGCCGCCCCGTCCTCCTCCGCGACCGCCCTGATCACCGCCGCCGCCGAGCACGCCCTGGTGCTGCACACCGGCGGCGAGGCCGCCCGCGCCGAGCCGGCCGCGCTGGTCACCGCCGCCCGGGGCCTGGGGCTGCGGGCCTGGGCCGCCACCTGGACCGACCAGGGCCGGGACTCCCTCACCGCGCTCGCCGGGGCCGGCACCGGGGCCGAGGCCCCCGTGGTCACCCTCGCCGAGCTGCTCTCCGGCGCCGCCGGCCCCGGCCGCGCCCCGGACGGCACCCTCGCCCTGGACCTGCTGGTCCTCCTGGACGCCCCGCTGCTGGACGTCGAACTGGCCGCCACCGTCCTGGAGTCGCTGGCCGACGGCACCCGGCTGGTGCTCAGCGGGGACCCGGGCCAGCTCTGGTCGGCCGGGCCCGGCCGGTTCTTCGCCGACCTGCTGGCCGCCAGGGCCTGCCCGGCGGTCGCCTCCCGCACCCCGGACTTCGGCCCGATCGGCGAGCTGGTCTCCGGCATCGGCATCGGCGAGCTGCAGCCGGTCGAGGCGCCGGACAAGGAGGTGGTCATCCTGACCGCCAAGGACGCCGGCGAGGCCGTCCACCGTGCCATCCAGCTGCTCACCGACTCCATCCCGCGCGCGCTGGGCATCCCCGTCGAGCAGGTGGTGCTGCTCACCCCGGGTCACGGCGGCGCGGCCGGCACCCGCGCGCTGAACGCCGCCGCCAAGGCCCGGCTCAACCCCGGCCCCGGCCGGTTCGGCGGCTTCGACCCGGGTGACCGGGTGGTCGACTCCCCCGCCCCCGGCGTCACCCGCCCGGCCCGGGTGCTGGACGGCGACGCCACCGGTCTGCACCTGGAGTACACGGACGGCTCGCGCCGGACGGTCCCGCCGGCCGAGGCCGCCCGGCTGCGGCACGGCTGGGCGCTGACCGTCCACCAGGCGCTCGGCCGGCGCTGGCCGGGCGCGGTCGTGGTGCTGCCGGAGGACGCCGCCCCGGCGCTCACCCGGCAGTGGGTCTACACCGCCTTCGGGCGCGGCGAGCGGCACCTGTCCGTGGTGCACGCGGCGGGCCCGGCGCTCGCCCAGGCCGTCGCCGAGCGCCCGGCGCAACCGCGCACCACCCGGCTGCGGGCGGTCCTCGCCGAGAACACCGCAGCCTCGGAGAACTGACCGGCGTTCCGGCGGGCCTCGCGTCGTGCGTCCCGGCCGGCCCCGTCGCGTCGTGCGTTCCGGCCCGCCGGCCGGGACGCACGCGCCGGGCCGGAACGCACGACGGGCGGGCCCGGTGGTCCCGGGCCCGCCCGTCGGCTCGTCCTGGACGGCGTCAGTCGTCCGGGTCCTCGTCGTCGTAGACCTCGCTGACGTCGAACCGGCAGATCAGCAGCTGCGGGTCGGCGTGCTCGAAGGGCTCGGGCAGCCACTCGCCCGGCTCGGTCGGCTCGGCGGCCGCGACCCAGAGCGTCGAGTCGGCCTCCTCCAAGCCGAACTCCTCGCTGCGGGCGGCGATCTCGTCGGGCTCGTACTCGCCGAACAGCACGCCGATCGCGGCGTTCACCTCGCCCGCGCCGACTTCGCCCGGAGTCAGCGACTCGTCCAGCCGCTCCGCCTGGGCACGCAGCCGCTTGGGGTCGACGACGTGGTAGTCGCGGCGGATCAACACACTGATCGCCTCGGGCTGTTCGGGGCCGTGGTAACCGCCGGGGCCCTCGTCCCCGGGGATCTCGAAGGGCGTCACCTCGTCGTAGGCCTCGTACAGGAGCTGGTCGTAGGCGATGGCCGCCGTGGCGAGCTGCTCGTAGGCGGCGGACACGGCGGGATCATCGGCTGCGTTGGGGCTTGACACCGCTTCCAGATGACGGTCGATGGCGGCCTTGACCGCCTCAGCGGCGGCGCGTACCTCGGCAATGGTGGGCTGCGCGGCATCAGACATGGTGCAGACGCTATCTCCCCGCGGCGCCGGTACGCACAGCGGTTGTCACCTACACCCGCGATTTCACCGCAACTTCCGCCCTGATGTCCGATCCCTTCCGTTTCGTCCTCCGGTGACACCGGCGCGAAGCGGGCGCGCAGGGCGCGCGCCGGGCCCGCCGAGGCCGCCCGGGTGCCGCTTCGCGCGCCGGGATCGGGGTATTCCCTTCACAGCGGCAACAGAACTGATGGACTGTCAGTCGACCGCGCGGGTCGTCGCCCTCCGGGCCGCCGCCTCCGCGCGGGAGGACGGCCGGAAATACCCGGGCCGACTGTCCGGGGCAGGCCGTAGGCTTGCCCGAGGTGATCCCCAGGAGGAGCGTTTTGATCCCACGGAAGCCGGTCCGGCAGCCGGAGTACGAGTACCAGTCCCTGCGCATGCCGCGCGGCACCACGCGCAACGCGGCGCGCCAACTGCTCACCGAGCACGCCGAGTACGGGCACTGGGAGCTCGACCGGCTCAGGTTGTTCCCCGACGGCAGCCGGACGGTCCGGTTGAAGCGGCGGATCATCCGGCAGGTCCGGAGCTGGTGACGGGCGGGGCGCCGCGGCCCCGGGCAGGGCTCGCCCCGAGCCCTCACCCACCCGCGGCCGCCCGTTCGCTCGGCGGCCGCGGGTGCGTCGTTCCGCGGCGGGCGCGCGGGCCGGGTCCGGCACGCACCCCGAGGGCCTTCCTCAGGCCCCGGGCCTGTCGACGACAGGCCCTCAGCGGGTCAGCGGGCGCCGGCCCGGGCCCGGCGGTAGAGCACGCCGCCGCCGAGCAGCAGCGCGAGACCGGCGGCACCGAGCAGCTCGACGCCGCCGGCCCCGGTGGAGGCCAGCTGGGCGGCCGGAGCGTCCGCGGCGGCGGGCGCCGCGACGACCGCCGCGGTGGACTCGCCGCCGATGCGCGGGTTCGTCACCTCCTCGGCGGAGACCTGCGGCGGGGTCGGGCAGGCCTCGGCGCAGCCCTCGGCCGGCGGGGCCGGGGTGGGCGGCACGACCTTCTCCACGTTGGCGCAGTGGTTGCCGAACGCCGGGTTGGCGACGCCGACCACGTTCACCGAGTTGCCGCACGCGTTGACCGGGACGTCCACCGGCGCCTGGACGCTGTTGCCGGAGATCACGCCGGCCGAGTTGGTGGCGGTGCCGGAGGCGCCGGCGCCCGGGACGTCGACGCCCGGAACGCCGGCACCCGGGAGGTTGGCGCCCGGCACCGTGGTGCCCGGAACGCCGGTGCCCTGGCTCCCGCCGGTACCCGAGCCGTCGACGCCGCCCGCGCCACCACCGGTGTGGCCGCCGCCACCGCCGGTGGCCCCCGAGCCGCCGCCGGGCTGGCCGCCCTGGGCGGGCTTGCCCGCCGGGTGGCCTCCGCCGTTGACGTTGGCGCAGTGGTTGCCGAAGGACGGGTTCAGCAAGCCGACCACGTCGATCGTGTTGCCGCAGGCGTTGATCGGCACCTGGATCGGCACCTGGACCGAGTTGCCCGAGACGACGCCGGGCGAACCGGCGGCCACCCCCTGTGCCTCGGCTCCCCCCGCATAGGCGTAGCCGGCGGTCGAGGCCAGCACACTGCCGGTGGCCACGGCCGTGAGGATCCCCTTCTTGGCTACATTCCTCATGTTTTCCCCTGACATTTCGAGACGACGTGTCGACCTTGACGTGAACCTTCAAGAAAGTCGGAATTTCGGTATATCCGTAAATCACGCAAGGGCTTCGGCTGCACACGGGTTAACGAGGGGCCAACCGGGAGGTTGAGCCGAACGAATCAGCTTCACCCGATCGAGCGATCGTGTCGGGTGCCGTGTATCCGGCGGCCCCGGGAGGACCGCCGGCCGGCAGCCGACGGGCGCCGACGGGCCGCCGGGAACGCGAAGGCCCCCGGCGCGGCGCGTCCGCCGCCCGGGGGCCGTTCCGAGTTCGGCTCAACAGGCCTCGGCGGCCCGGAGGTCGACTCAGACGTTGGCGCAGTGGTTGCCGAAGGCGGGGTTCAGCACGCCGACGACGTCCACGGTGTTGCCGCAGAAGTTGATCGGGATGTGCACCGGGACCTGGATCTGGTTGCCCGACAGCACACCCGGGGAGCCCGCGGCCACACCCTCGGCGCCCGCGTGAGCGGACGCGACACCGGCGGCGGCGAGCACCAGACCACCGGTGGCGGCGGTGACAGCGGCGATCTTCTTGACCTTCATCATTCCTCCTGTATGGACAACGCAACCCGTTCGGCGGGCTGCACAGGGATGAACGACGCTGCGGCAAACGGGGTACGGAGTGGATCTCCCATTCACCCGCAACGGTGAGGTCTCGCACAAATGATCAACCAGGAAATTCCGGAGGAACCGTTTCTGTCGATCTCCTTCTCCCGGTCCCACAATCATCCGCTCGGACAATGCGGCCGGCCCGCCCCCGGCGCTCCGGGAACGGGCCGACCCAGTCGCCTGATCAGGAATTCAGCAGGCGTCGATGAAGCGGTCCAGCACCCGGGCGCCGAACTTCAGGCCGTCCACCGGCACCCGCTCGTCCACGCCGTGGAACATCCCGGCGAAGTCCAGGTCCGGCGGCAGCTGGAGCGGCGCGAAGCCGAAGCAGCGGATGCCCAGGTCCTGGAAGGACTTGGCGTCCGTCCCGCCCGACAGGCAGTACGGGACCGCGCGGGCGATCGGGTCCTCGGCCCGCAGCGCGGTCTGCATCGCCTCGACCAGGGCGCCGTCGAAGCCGGTCTCGATCGCCTTGTCCGAGTGGATGCTCTCGCGCTTCACGCGCGGGCCGAGCACGCTGTCCAGCTCGGCCAGGAACTCCTCCTCGTAGCCGGGCAGGAAGCGCCCGTCCACGTGCGCGGTGGCCTGACCGGGGATCACGTTCACCTTGTAGCCCGCGCCGAGCATGGTCGGCTGGGCGGTGTTGCGCAGGGTGGTGCCGATCATCTTGGCGATGCCGCCGAGCACCCGCAGCGTCTCGTCCATGTTCTCCGGGTCCAGCTCGACCCCGAGCGCGTCCGACAGCTCGTCCAGGAAGGCCCGGACGGTCTTGGTGATCCGCAGCGGGAACTGATGCCGGCCGAGCCTGGCGACCGCCTCGCACAGCTCGGTGATCGCGTTGTCGTCGTTCTCCATCGAGCCGTGGCCGGCCCGGCCCTCGACCGTCAGGCGCATCCAGTGCATGCCCTTCTCGGCCGTCTCCACCAGGTAGAGCCGGACCTGGTCGTTGACCGTGAAGGAGAAGCCGCCGACCTCGCCGATCGCCTCGGTCACGCCCTCGAACAGTCCCGGGTGCTTGTCCACCAGGAAGCGCGCCCCGTAGGTGCCGCCGGCCTCCTCGTCGGCGAGGAAGGCCAGCACGATGTCGCGCGGGGGCTTGCGCCCGGTGCGGAGCCGGTCGCGGATGACCGCCAGGGTCATCGCGTCCATGTCCTTCATGTCGACCGCGCCGCGCCCCCAGACGCAGCCGTCCGCGATCTCGCCGCCGAACGGGTCGTGGGTCCAGTCCGCGGCGTTGGCCGGCACCACGTCGGTGTGGCCGTGGATCAGCAGGCCCGGACGGGAGCGGTCCTCGCCCTCGATCCGGACCACGGTCGAGGCCCGCCCCTTGGCCGACTCGAAGATCTTCGGTTCGAGGCCGAACTCGGCGAGCTGCTCGGCCACGTACTCGGCCGCCTTCCGCTCGCCCGGGCCGGAGCCGTCCCCGTAGTTACTGGTGTCGATCCGGATCAGATCGCGACAGATCTCGGCGACCTCCGACTCAGCCGTCACCTTCGGGGCCGCCGACTCGCTCCGCTCGCTCACGGTCACTCCTCGTCTTGGGCCCGCACCGACGCACCAGCGCGCCACCCCCAGGACCTGCACCCGGGCCGTACGAGCACGTCCGCCCATCCTCCCCCAGCCCCGTATCCCGATCCAGCCCCCGCACGCTCCCGAAACCCCCTGGTCACGCTCCCGCCACAGACTGCCCCTCGCCGCCGCCACCGGCCCCGCTCCCCCGCCGGGAACCGTTTTGGGAGCCCAAGCCGATCTTTGCTACAGTTACATCTGTCAGCGCGACGGACGAGAGATCGGAAGCCGCGAGGACGACACCCGGTCCGGGTGGCGGAATGGCAGACGCGCTAGCTTGAGGTGCTAGTGCCCTTTATCGGGCGTGGGGGTTCAAGTCCCCCCTCGGACACCGACGGAAGGCCCCAGTTGATCTGGGGCCTTCCTGCTTTTCGGCTTCTTCCGGCACGGCTTTCCGCCGGGGCCTCCCCCACCGCTCTCCACTGGGTCCGACCGGCCGGATGCCCGGCCGGTGGGTACCGGCCGGGCATCCGGGGTGGGTCTGATCCGACGGGACGGTGCCCGGGTCAGGCCCGAGCGGGTCGGGTCAGCTCTCGACGAAGGTGGCGCCCGAACCCGTGAAGGAGCCGGAGACGCCGTTGTCGTCGGCCCAGATCCAGAAGTCGGCGTGCGAGACGCCGTCCGGGCCGACGTGGGATTCGACGGCCGCGAGACCGGCACCGTTCTCGTTCGCGGTGAAGTAGCCCTTGCCGTAGTTCGCGTCGATGCCTTCGGCGGCCGACGCCAGGCCGGCGCAGCCGAGGACGAGCGGGACGGTGAGAGCGCCGACAGCCACGACTCGCTTGAGAGCACGCATGAAGATCTCCTCCACGGAGTTTTCCGGATCTGGTGGCGGCGCCGGTCGGCCCCGCCGCGATTCAGACAGCCACGGCCCGCATCCCGTCGCAACCGGCGCCGCACCCCGTCCGGCCTCGCGTCCCGTCGGAATCGCCGCTCTCACCAGCAGAAATACAGTTCGTATGCCCATCTCACAGGATCATTCGGCCGGAGCACACCCGCGTCACTCTCCGTGCCGACCACGGCCGCGACGCCGGCCCGCGGTCGCGCCGCCCCGATCCCCGGCGGCATCATTCGAACGGCCCGATACGCGGCTCGGACGTACGGGAACAGTTGGCTAGCACCTCGGGACCGACGGGTCCCCGCAGGGGCTCACCTCCGATCCCCGCCGAAGTCTCCGCCATGGCCGACGAGTCGGCGGGCCACCCCTTGACAGGCGTTCCGAGCAGTGCAGAATGACTTCATTATGAAGCAGGTAAATAACTCAGGGGAAGCGGCGACCGGCCCGTTGGGGCGGGATGACGAGGGCCGGCTGTACGACAGCAGGGTGCGGACGGCCATGGGCATGTTCACCAAGGGCGGGGACACCCTGGCGCTGGAGGCGGCGGCCGCCGCGCGGTCGGCGTTCCACGCGGTGGAGAGGCTTCGGGCGCACGGATCACGGGGACGGGGGCTGAGCGCGGGGGCGCTGGACGTGCTGGTACGGCTCGGTGCGGCGGGTGGGGCCGGGGAACCGGGGCTGACGGTGGGCGAGTTGGCCCGGGCCGGCGGGGTGACCCCGCGCAACGCGACCGGGCTGGTGGACACCCTGGAGCGGGAGGGGCTGGCCCGCCGCTCCCCCGACCCGAAGGACCGGCGGGCGGTGCTGGTCACCGCGACGGCCGAGGGGCTGGCCTGGCTGGAGGAGTTCCGGGTGCCCACCGAGCGCGCGATGGCCGCCGTCTTCCGCGGCTTCAGCCCCGAGGAGCTGGCCCAACTGCGGCACCTGTGCCTGCGGTTGGTGGAGAACCAGCAGCAGATCGAGCAGTACCTCGGCGCGGGCCCGGAGGCCGATGTCAGCTGACGGCCGGGGTGGCGTCCCGCTTCGGCCGGCCGCGCAGCGACTGCGCGGTGACGAAGGCCGCCACCGTGGACACGATCAGCAGCGGCATCGAGTTCGCCGCCTCGCCGCCGAGCAGCATGGCGGCCAGGACGGTGCTGGTGACCGGCAGTCCGGTGACGGCGGCGCTGGAGGCCGCGAGGCCGACGGCCAGGGCGGGCGCGGCGCCGAGGCCGGGCAGCGGCGCACAGGCCGTGCCGAGGGCCGCACCGAGCAGGATCGCCGGGAAGATCGGGCCGCCGCGCAGACTGCCGAGGGCGATCGACCAGGCCAGCCCCTTGCAGAGCACCAGGGCGAGCAGCGCCCCGACCGGCCAGGCGGCCGGGTCGGCGGCGAGCGCGCCCAGGGTGGCCTGCCCGGAGAGCGCGGCCTCCTCCGGGGAGCGGCCGGTGAGCAGCGCGTAGGCTGCGAGGCAGCCGCCGACGGCGACCGCGCCCAGCACCGTGCGCAGGGCGGTCTGCCGTGCTGTGCCGGTCGCGGTGAGGGCCTTCACCCGGCGGCCGACGCCCTGCCCGGCCACGCAGACCACGGCGATCGCGACCGCCAGCGGGACGCCCCAGAGGAAGTCCCCCGGGTCGGGCACCCCGCTCTTCGGCAGGCGCGGCAGCGAGAGCGCGCCGATCGCCAGGCCGGTCCAGTGGCCGAAGCCGGTGAAGACCAGCGCCCCGAGCCCGCCGGCCAGCAGGCTGGGCAGGATCATCGCGATCAGCTGCGGGCCGCCCAGCCCGGCCGCCTCGATCAGCATCACGGCGGCCACCAGCGGGCTGCCGAAGATGGTGGAGATCGCCGCCGCCGCACCCGCCGTGCCCAACACCGCCACCAGCCGCGGATCTTCGGCCCTCCTGGCGGAGCGGACGGCGAGCAGGGCGAGGCCGCCGCCGAGCCCCATCAGCGGCGCCTCCGGGCCGAGCACCACGCCGAGCGGCAGACCGGCGAGCGCGGCCAGCACCACGCCGGGGACGGCGGCCGGCGGTGTGGGCGGGCCGCCCAGCCCGTCCACCGGGACGTGGCCGCCGCGCCCGGGCAACCGGGTCACGACCGGGGCGAGCAGCAGGCCGGCCAGCAGCAGCGCCGGCAGCGGCCACCACCAGGGCGCCCGGCGGTAGCCGGCCGCGGTCGGCAGGCTCTCCCAGACCCAGTGCTGGAGTTGGTGTTCCAGGCCGACGAAGCCGAAGGCCGCCAGCGAGACCGGGATGCCGACCAGGGCCGAGATCAGCAGCAGCCGGAGGTAGCCGCTGTGCGGCAGCGGCTCGCGCAGGGGCGGGCCGCCGCCCGGCTGCCGGGACGTCGTCGGCATCGCCGCTCCCTCGCGCTCCCGGGCCGCCCGCCGCCCGGGAGGCCCCGTCCTGCGGCCGAGTCTCGCCCCGGGCCGGAAGCCCCGCACGGCGCGGGGGCCGTCGCCCGGGGCCACGGCGGCCCCGGCTGCGCCGTACGGGTGATGGTCAGACCTGGCGGGCGTCGGTGCCCAGCGCGCTCTCGATGCCCTGGACCATCCGCCACAGCGGCGCCCGGCGGCTGGCGACCAGCACCACGACGTCGTCGGAGTCGCCCTCGGCGGCGGCCTCGGCCGGGCGGTCGCTCCAGGTGCCGGTGACGAAGGCCATCGCCGCGTCCACCTCGGCCACCCAGTCGCTCTCCCCACCCGAGCGCAGCCAGGTGCGCAGGGCGTGGTTGTGCGCGGCGACCACGGCCGCGGCGGTCACGTCCGCGCGCAGCGGGCCGTCCGGGCGGTCGGCGTAGCGGCCGCGCAGGTAGGCGGCGAGGGTGTGCTCGTAGCGCCAGACCACGGACAGCTCGTACGCCCGCAGGCCGGGCACCTTGCGGGTCAGGCGGTAGCGCTGGACGGAGAAGGACGGCTGCTCGGCGTACATCCGCAGGACCAGGCGGGCGGCGTCGCAGGCGTGCTTGACCGGGTCCTCCTCTCCGGTGCCGGAGTCCAGGAACTCCGTCATCTCGGCGAGGCTGCGCTCGTGGTCGGGGAAGACCACGTCCTCCTTGGCCGGGAAGTAGCGGAAGAAGGAGCGCCGGCCGACACCGGCCAGCGCGACGATGTCGTCGACGGTGGTCTGTTCGAAGCCGCGCTCCAGGAAGAGCTCGAAGGCCGCGGCCACCAGCGCCTCGCGCATCGCCGGCTTCGAGGGCCCGTCAGTCATGGGCTGGTCCTGCTCTTCCTTCTCGCTCATCCACCGGAACCTAACATCCGCGCCCAGGGGGCGGCGCCGACGGCCGGGCCTCTCGCGGGCCCGGCCGTCGGTGCACGTCCCGAGCGGGTTACGGGAGGTTGCGGGCCATCACGATCCGCTGGACCTGGTTGGTGCCCTCGTAGATCTGCGTGATCTTCGCGTCCCGCATCATCCGCTCCACCGGGTAGTCCCGGGTGTACCCGTACCCGCCCAGCAACTGCACCGCGTCCGTCGTGATCTCCATCGCCGCGTCCGACGCGTAGCACTTCGCCGCCGCACCGAAGAACGTCAGGTCCGCGTCCCCGCGCTGCGACTTCGCCGCCGCGACGTACGTCATCTGCCGCGCCGCCTCCAGCTTCATCGCCATGTCCGCCAGCATGAACTGCACACCCTGGAACTCCGCGATCGCCTTCCCGAACTGCCTGCGCTCCTTCACGTACCCCTTGGCGTAGTCCAGCGCCCCCTGCGCGATCCCCACCGCCTGCGCCGCGATCGTCACCCGCGTGTGGTCCAGCGTCCGCATCGCCGTCGCGAAACCCGTACCCTCCGCACCGATCATCCGGTCCGCCGGAATCCGCACGTTGTCGAAGTACACCTCACGCGTCGGCGACCCCTTGATCCCCAGCTTCTTCTCCGGCGCACCGAACGACACCCCCTCGTCGCCCTTCTCCACCACGAACGCCGAGATGCCCTTCGACCGCTTCTCCGGGTCCGTCACCGCCATCACCGTGTAGAACTCCGACACCCCCGCGTTGGTGATCCACCGCTTCACACCGTTCAGCACCCAGAAGTCACCGTCCCGCACGGCCCGGGTCCGCATCCCCGCCGCGTCCGAACCCGCCTCCGGCTCCGACAGGCAGTACGAGAACATCCCCTCCCCACGGGCCAGCGCCCCCAGGTACCTCGCCTTCAACTCCTCCGAACCCGACAGCTGCACCGGCAGCGAACCGAGCTTGTTCACCGCCGGGATCAACGACGACGACGCGCACACCCGCGCGACCTCCTCGATCACGATCACCGTCGCCAGCGCGTCCGCCCCCGCACCGCCGTACTCCTCCGGCACGTGCACCGCGTGCAGATCAGCACCCTGCAGCGCGTCCAGCGCCTCCTGCGGGAACCGCCCCAGCTCGTCCACCTCCGCCGCGAACGGAGCGATCTTCGCCTCGGCCAGCGAACGCACCGCCTCACGGAGCATCCCGTGCTCCTCGGAGATACGGAAGAGATCGAAGTCCTGGCTCATGATCGCCACTCCTGTTTCACGACGGTACTCAGTACCCTTCATTATGCATGCGCGAGGCAAAAAGGGAACTCAGTGCCTTCCCTTCGCGGCACTGAGTTCCCTATCCTTTTCGTGCCGAACTTCTGGCGTACTTCCGCCGTACTTCTGCCGAACGAGCCGGCCCGAGCGCAGGGAGATGACAGCGTGGTCCACTCAGCCATCGCCGAAGCCGACACCCGGAGCACGACGCTGTACTTCCAGCGCTGCGCGTGGTGCAACAACCCGACCTTCCAGCGGCTGCTCTGCCCCACCTGCGGATCCACCGACCTCCGACTGGAGCCCAGCGAGGGCACCGGCGTGGTGCGGCGCTGCGCGGTCGAGCAGGCCCGGACGCCGCTGGTCCGTCAGAAGTCCCTGATCCGGATGGCGGAGGGCTTCGACGTCTGGTGCATCGTGGACGGGATGCGCAGCACCGTCCCGGTCGGCACCCGGGTGCGGCTGCTCTCCTCCCCCGACTCCGACCAGCCGGAGCTGCGGCTGCTGCCGGTGGAGGAGCCGCCGGTGCCCCAGGACCCCGAGCCTCGCCCGCTGCCGCCCGCCCAGGGCGGCTTCACCCAGCACCTCGCGGCCTTCGTCACGGAGTGAGCCGTACGGCGACCGGGACGGGCGGCGCGCCGGGGCGCCGCCGGGAGACGACGGAGGGCGTGGCACCGAGTACCCCTCGGTGCCACGCCCTCCTCGGTCGTCCGGGGATCAGGCCTTGCGGGCCTTCACCTCGGCGGTGAGCTGCGGCAGCACCTCGAAGAGGTCGCCCACCACGCCGTAGTCGGCGAGCTCGAAGATCGGGGCCTCGGGGTCCTTGTTGACGGCCACGATGGTCTTCGAGGTCTGCATGCCAGCCCGGTGCTGGATGGCGCCCGAGATGCCGTTGGCCACGTACAGCTGCGGGGAGACCTGCTTGCCGGTCTGGCCGACCTGGCTGCTGTGCGGGTACCAGCCGGCGTCCACGGCGGCGCGCGAGGCACCGACGGCCGCGCCCAGCACGTCGGCGAGCTCCTCGACCACGCCGAAGCCCTCGGCGGCACCGACGCCGCGGCCGCCGGAGACCACGATGGCGGCCTCGGTCAGCTCGGGGCGGCCGGAGGACACCCGCGGGGTGCGCTCGACGACCTTGGCGGCGTTGCCGGTGAACTCGACGGCGACGTTCTCCACCGCGCCGGCGGCCGGGGCGGCCTCCGGGGCGACGGCGTTCGGCTTGACGGTGATGACCGGCACGCCGTTGCTCACCCGGGAGTCGACGGTGTACGAGGCGGCGAACACCGACTGGGTGGCGACCGGGCCCTGGTCGCCGGCGCGCAGGTCGACGGCGTCGGTGATGATGCCGGAGCCGAGGCGCAGCGCGACGCGGGCGGCGACCTCCTTGCCCTCGCCGGAGGACGTCACCAGCACGGCGGCGACGTCGTTGGCCTTGGCGATCTGGGCCAGGGCGTCCACCTTCGGGACGACCAGCTGGTCGGTGAACTCGGCGCCGTCGGCGACGTACACCTTCGCCGCGCCGAACTCGCCGGCCTTGGCGGCGATGTCGGCCGCGGCCGCACCGGCGCCCAGGACGACGGCGGACGGCTCGCCGATGCGGCGGGCCAGGGTCAGCAGCTCCAGGGCCGGCTTGCGGACCGCACCGTCGGCGTGGTCCACCAGGACGAGAATCTCAGCCATTGCTCAATGTCTCCGTGTTTCGCTGGGTCGGGGGGTGGGGGCGGCTCAGATGAACTTCTGGTCGGCGAGGAAGGCCGCGAGCGACTTGCCGCCCTCGCCCTCGTCCTTGACGACCGTGCCCGCGGTCCGCGCCGGACGCGCCGCCACCGACTCGACCGCCGTCCACGAACCCGCCAGGCCGACCTCGTCCGCCTCGATGCCCAGGTCGTCCAGGTCCAGCGACTGCACCGGCTTCTTCTTCGCCGCCATGATCCCCTTGAACGACGGGTAGCGGGCCTCGCCCGACTGGTCCGTCACCGAGATCACGGCCGGCAGCGGAGCCTCCACCAGCTCGGTCGCCGCGTCACCGTCACGACGGCCCTTCACCACGCCGCCCTCGACCGACACCTCCGACAGCAGCGTCACCTGCGGCACGCCCAGACGCTCCGCCAGCAGCGCCGGCAGCACGCCCATCGTGCCGTCCGTCGACGCCATGCCGCCGATCACCAGGTCGAACCCGACCTGCTCCAGCGCCTTCGCCAGGACCGCCGACGTCCCGATCACGTCGCTGCCGTGGATGTCGTCGTCGTTCACGTGCACGGCCTTGTCCGCGCCCATCGACAGCGCCTTGCGCAGCGCGTCCTTGGCGTCGTCCGGCCCGACCGTCAGCACGGTGACCTCGGCGCCCTCGTTCGCCTCCGCGATCCGCAGCGCCTGCTCCACGCCGTACTCGTCGAGCTCCGACAGGAGGCCGTCCACACCCTCCCGGTCGGTGGTGTGGTCGTCCGCGAAACGACGGTCCCCCGTCGCGTCCGGGACGTGCTTCACACAGACGACGATCCTCAAGCTCATGAGCGGTTCTCCTGTCACGGGTGCACGGATGCACTGGATCCATGGCCTCAGGCATGCCGAGGGTACTGAGTGCCAAGTCCGGCCCCGGCGCGACCCGCGCACCGCAAGCGCCACCTGGACCGGCATACCGTGTCGGCTCTCTTCGACTGGCGTCAGAGGCTCCACGGAGAGAATACGGCACTCAGTACCCCTCGTAAAGGAACTCAGTACCCTTGCGGCCCCCGCGCCCGGACGGGCGGGCCCCGGAAAGCGGACACAAGGTTTCCGCAAGGGCCGACCAGGTCGCGTCATGGAATCCGCCAGACGGCCCGGGGAGCATCGACCCCGGGGCCGGCCGACGGCTCCGGCCTGGGATCAAGGAGGGGGAGAACGATGACCTTGGTGCACGGGGAACAGGACGTCACGACGACGGACGGCGGGCGCGGGACGACGGCGGCCCGGAGCAACAACGGGCCGTGGGAGACCCTGCGGGACCGCAAGGAGGTGCTCGTCGTCGCGCAGACGATGGTGTACGCGAAGCGCCTGCACGACTTCTACTCGCTGCTCGCCGCCGACCTGCGGGTCCACGTGCAGTTCACGGTGGCGCCGCACGTGTTCAACGGGGGTGCGGCGGAGATCCTCCGGGCGCTGGGCGGCACCGTGCTGCCGTGGGAGCAGGCGGTCCGACGCGAGTTCGACCTGGTCCTGGCCGCCGGCTCCCAGGGGATGGAGCAGTTGCACGGCCCGGTCGTCCGGCTGCCGCACGGGGCCGGCAACATCAAGCTCTCGCGGCGCGGCGCCCCGGGCGGCGAGCGGACGGCCATCGGGCTCGGTCCGGACTACCTCTACTGGGAGGGGCGGCTCGTCCCCGCCTCGTTCGCGCTGGCCCACGAGGAGGAACTGGTCGAACTCGGGCGCGGCTGCCCGGAGGCCCTGCCGATCGCCGAGGTGGTCGGCGACCCGTGCTACGACCGCATCGCCGCCGCACTGCCGCACCGGGAGCGCCACCGGGCCGCGCTGGGGCTGCGGCCGGAGGAGAAGCTGGTCGTGGTCTGCTCCACCTGGGGCGACGGCTCGCTCTTCACCCGGCTCGACGCCGTGCTGCCGAGACTGACCTCGGAACTGCCCCGGCACGGCTACCGGGCGGTCCTGCTGACCCACCCCAACATCGCGGCCCAGCACTCGGCCTACGCGGTGCGCTCCTGGGCGACGGCCACCGCCCGGGGGGCCGTCACGGTGGTCCCGCCCGAGACGGACTGGCGGCCGCTGCTGGTCGCCGCCGACTTCGTCATCGGGGACCACGGCTCGGTCACCCTGTACGGCGCGATGACCGGCGCCCCCGTCCTGCTCGCCGAGTACCCGCACCGGCACGTCAACCCGCGCTCGCCGGCCGCGCAGCTCGCCCGCACCGCGCCCGCGCTCGCGCCCGGGCACCCGCTCACCGGCCAACTCGCGTACGCCGCCGAGCAGTACCGGCCGGAGGACTACGCGGCGATCGCCGCCCGGATCAGCTCCGAGCCGGGCCGCTTCGACCGGAACGCCAGGCGGCTGCTGTACCGCGTCCTCGGGCTGGGCGAGCCGGCGCACACCCCGGATCCGGAGCCGCTCCCGCTGCCCGAGCCGCTGGACGCGATCGCGGCGGCCGGGGAACGGCGGGCCGGATGACGGCCGCGCTGCACACGGTGCGGCTGGTGCCGGTCGGCGGTTCGGCGGGCCCCGGCTCCCCGGGCCGCGACGGTTCCTCGGCCTGCGGCGGTTCCTCGCACCGCGGCGGCTCGGTGGCCTGCGGCGGCTCGGCGGCCGCGCTGTTCGAGGCGCGGGTGATGTCCACGACCGGGATCCATCGCGGGCTGCTGGCCGCGGACCCGGCGTGGCCCACGTCCTCGGCGTCCCCGGCGTCCCCGGTTCCGGGCGGACGGTCGGGGCCCGGGTTCGTGGACGAGCACCTGGTGCTCGACCTCACCGGGCCCGGGGGCCTGCGCTGGCGCCGGCACGCCGACGTGCTGCACCTCGGGCCGATCCCGGCGGCGGGCGCCCACGTGCGGCTCGCGGACCTGCTGTCCGCCCACCCCGGGTGCGCGGTGGCCACGGCGGAGCACCGTCCGGGGGCGCTGCTGGTGCTCGCCCGGACCGGGGCACGGCTCGTCCTACGGGCCCGGGGCCCGGCCGGTGGGCCGCTCCCGCCGTCGGCCCTCGGCTCGCTGGCGCACGCCTGGCTGGCGGCCGGGCGGGCGCTGGGCGAACTCGACCGGATCAGCGCCGCCAGGTGGTACGGCCCGGGCGCCGGGTGGCACGCCCAGAGGTCCGGGTGGCGCGCCCCGGGCTGCGGGAAGCACGCCCCGGGCTCCGGGTGGCGCCGGCTCACGCCTCCGGATCGTCCGGACGCGGGGTGACGGCGGAGTCCGCTCCGTACGCGGCGAGGCGGTCGGCCAGTCTGGCCGCCTCGGCCGCGGCACCCACCTCCCGGTACCGGGCCATGGACTGCTCGAACCGGGCGCGGGCCGCGTCCGGACGGCCGCGCAGCTCCTCGACCTGGCCGGCGAACTCCAGCGTCCGCGCCTCCCAGTGGGCGGACAGCCGGGCCCGGAAGCCCGCGAGGGCGTCCTCGATGCGGGCCTCGGCCGGCTCGAACGCGCCCAGCCGGCCGTGCGCCAGACCCAGGAAGGCCATCGCGCGGGCCGCCTCGTAGTCGTCCTCGATCGAGGCCAGCTCGCGGCCCGCCCGCTCGATCGGCTCCACCGCCTCGGCCGCCCGGCCGGCCAGCAGCAGCACCTCGCCGTACGCCAGCCGGGCCAGCGCCGAACCGCGCAGGTAGCCCTCGGCCTCGCGGAGCCGGACCACCTCGTCCAGGCACTCGGCGGCCGCGTCCAGCCGACCGGCCATCCGGTGGGTCTGGCTGAGCCCGTACAGCGCGTCCGCCTGGGCCGGCGGACGGTCGGCCTCCCGGGCGAGGGCGAGGGCGGCGGTGAACCAGTCCGCCGCCTCCACCGCCTCGCCCGCGTTCCGCAGGCCGTTCCCGCCGCTGGTGAGCATCCGCAGCTCGCCGCTGCGGGAGCCGTCCGCGCGGGCGGCCCGCAGGCCGATCCGGTGGGCCTCGACCCACAGCCGGCCCGGGCGCAGCCGGAGGAACAACGGCCACATGGCGTCGGCGAGTTGCCAGGCCGCGGCGGGGCGGCCCAGCTCCTCGCACCAGCGCAGGACGTCGGCGAGCCGGTCGCGTTCCGCGTCGAGCCACTCCACGGCCGGCACGTCGCCCGTGAACTCCCGGGCCGGATGGGCGGCGCGGGTGCGGTAGTCGCGGGCGAGGGTGCGGTGGCTCGGCGAGACGACCGCCTCGGCCGCCGTGGCCGAGGCCAGGTACCAGTCGACGACCCGGTCGAGCGCGGCCGCCGCGGGCGGGGTGCCGCGGACCAGCTCCCCCCGCGCCCGGGCGTGCAGCCGCACCAGGTCGTGGAAGCGGAACCGCTGCGGGCCGGTCTCCTCCAGCAGGTGCACGTCGATCAGGCCGTCCAGCAGCCGATCCGCCCCGGCCGGGTCCAGGTCCGCCAGCACCGCGGCGTTCTCCAGGGTGAACTCGGCGAAGGGCAGCAGGCCGAGCAGCCCGTAGAGCCGGGCGGCGTCCGGCTCCAGCACGCCGTAGGAGGCGTCCAGCAGGTCCCGCACCGTCTCCCCCTCCACGTCCAGCGCCGCCAGCCGGTCGGTGCCGCGCCCGAGCATCTCGGCGGTCGCCGCGAGCGACTGGGCCGGGCGCGCCGCGATGCGGGCCGCCGCCAGGCAGATCGCCAGCGGCAGCCCGGCGCAGGCGTCCACCACCTCGGCCGCGGCGTCGCGTTCGTCGACCACCCGGCTCCTGCCGACCCGCGCGGCGAGGATCTCGGTTGAGGCCTCCGGGGCGAGCGGGGCCAGCGGCCGGAACACCGCGCCGTCGATGCCCAGCCCGGTGAGCCGGCGCCGGCTGGTCACCACGACCACGGTGTGGTCCGAGCCTGGCAGCAGCGGCCGCACCTGGGCGGCCGTCGAGGCGTTGTCCAGCAGCACGGAGATCCGCCGCTCCGCCGCCAGCGAGCGCCAGAGCGCGGCGCCCTCCGCCAGGCTGCCGGGCACCGGGGAGATCCCGAAGGCCCGCAGGAAGCCGCCGAGGGCCTCGGCCGGGTCGGCGGGGCCGTCGGGCGCGTAGCCGCGCAGGTCAGCGTACAGCTGGCCGTCCGGGAAGCGGTCGGACTGCCCGCGCAGCCACTGCGCGGCCAGGGCCGTCTTGCCGACCCCGGCGGGGCCGGTCACCACGACCGTGACGTCCGCCGCCCCGGCATCCGGGTCCAACGAGGAGTCAAGCGAGGCCAGTTCGGCCTCCCGACCGATCAACCGCCGCGGGCAGGGCGGGAGTTGCCTGGGTGTCGGCAACGCGGACGGCCCGTGCAGGTGCAGTCCGCCGTGGATCGCGCCAGCCTGCACCACCGGGCCGGAGACCGTCGTGGCGCCGGCCAGCGAGTTCCGCACCGCTCCGTGCGGCAGCTTGGCGTCGTTCACCGGCACCCGCCGGCCACGGTCGATCCTGTCACTGGCTCCCCCGGCCTCGGACGAATGATCGCTGTGCCGCTAGCATATGACGCATCGCCATGTCGAGATTATGGCCAAAGGGGCGGCCGCGGAACCCCTGCGGCGGTATGGGCGAATGCCGGGCGCCTGCCGTGCTCACCCGGATCCTCACGTCGGTCCCGCTGCGGTGCTAACCCCGTAGGACGACGGCCGCCTCGCCCGTGTACACCCGGAACGTGAGCGTCTCCTGCAGGTACAGGCGAATCGTTTCGGCGTCGTGGGAGAGGTAGCCCACCGAGGCGTCCTGGCCGAGGAACAGTTCGAAGTCCCCGCCGCGGGCGGACAGCAGGTAGGCGCCCTCGATGGCCGGGGCCCAGATGATGTCGCCGTCGAGGAGCCGGGCGATGTGGTTGTGGACGGGGTAGCCGTGGTCGCTGGTCTCGTTGACGGCGGTGAAGGCGGCCGCGCCGAGCAGGAGCGAGTAGGGGCCGCCGACGCCGGCGAGGCGCAGGGCGGTCAGGGCCCGGCTGACCGCCTCCGGGTACTCCCGGACGTCGTCGGGGAGCTGGACCGGGGGGTTGGTGGAGGCGGCCCGGATGCCGTCGATCGCGGCGGCGCGGTAGCCCTCGAACACGGCGCGGTCCTCGGCCAGGGCGAGGGTGCGGGCCGCGTCCTTGACGGGCTGCCAGTCGCTGTCCTTGGAGCCGCGTTCGACGTCGTCCACGGCGTCCCGGCGGACGGTGAAGGGGACGCGCAGCTCGACCACCGGCTGGGCGGCCCGGGCGCGGGCCTGGACGCCGTCCGCCGGGGGGTCGACGGCGGTCAGGTGGCCGGTGCCGACGGCCGCGAGGGTGGCGCCCTCGGGGCCGGTGAGGTCGACCACCCGGCGGCCGGCGATGTGCAGCTTGAAGGTCTGGCGGGCCTCCTCCTCGATCTCCTCCCACGCGGCGGCGGAGATCGGGGCGAGGTCCCGGTGGAGGTTGTTCATGTGCGCGGTCCTGTTCGACGGGGCGGTCAGGGGCTCTGCTTGAGGCTGCCGATGCCGAGCGAGCCGTCCCCGGCGGCGGACTCCGGGGCGGCGGCGGGCACGACGGGCGCGGAGGCGGCGCCGGGCACAGCGGGGGCGGGGGCGACGGAGGGCGCCGGCGGCGGGGAGTCGAGGAAGTCGGCGGTGGGGACGAAGAACAGCCCGCCGGTCACGGCGGTGGAGAAGTCGAGCAGCCGGTCGGTGGTGCCCGGCGGGTCGCCGACGAACATGTTGCGCAGCATCTCCTCGGTCACCCCGGGGTCGGCCGCGTAGCCGATGAAGTAGGTGCCGGCCTCGCCGCCGCTCCCGGCGGAGCCGAACGTGCCGTACGGCATGTTGAAGCGGACGATCTTCCGCTCCTCGCCGTCCGGTCCGGTGATCACGGTGAGCGCCACGTGCGAGTCGGCGGGCTTGACGTCGTCGTCCAGTTCGATGTCGGTGAGCTTGGTGCGGCCGACCGCGCCCTCCTGCTGCTCGACGCTCAGCGCGTTCCACCCGTCCATGTCGTGCACGTACCGCTGCACGACGACGTAGCTGCCGCCGGCGAACGCCGGGTCCTCGGCGCCGACCAGGGCGGCCCGCTCGGCGGCCCGGCCCTCCGGGTTCTCGGTGCCGTCGACGAAGCCGAGCAGGTCCCGGTCCTCGAAGTACTTGAAGCCCTGGACGGAGTCGACGACGGTGGCCGCCCCGGCCAGCCGCTCGGTGAGCTGCGCGGCCAGCTCGAAGCAGAGGTCCATCCGCTCCGCCCGCAGGTGCAGGAGCAGGTCCCCGGGGGTGGCGGGGGCCCGGTGGCGGGGTCCGACCACCTCCTGGAGGGGGTGCAGGGAGGCGGGCCGGGGGCCGTCGAAGAGGCGGTCCCAGAGTTCGGAGCCGATGCCGGTGACGCAGGTGAGGGCGCCGTCGGGGGCCCGGAAGCCGACCGCGCGGCGCAGCCCCGCGAGTTCGGGCAGCAGGTCGCGGACGACCGCCTCCCGGCCGGGTTCGACGGTGAGGACCAGGAAGACGGCCGCGCTGGTCAGCGGAGAGAGTACGGCTTGCGGTTCGGCCCGCACGGTCGTGATCATGCGAACGATTACACCGCAGAACGGACGATCCGGCGCGGCCGGCGCACAGCCGAACGGCCCCACCGGGCAGGCCGGACGGCCCCGCCGGAGTGCGTTCCGACGGGGCCGTCCGGCTGACGCGACCGGCCCTTCCGAGTGAACGTCAGGCGCGTCGCCGCCCGGCGCCGGTGGCGGCCACCACGGCCCCCAGCACCGCGGAGACGACCGGCACCACCAGGGCGGCCCGGAAGCCCTCCAGCGCGGTGGCCCCCGACCCCAGCGCGGCCAGGTCCACCGTGGTCACCACCGAGAGGCCGAGCGCCGCCCCGAACTGGAACGAGGTGTTGAGCAGCCCGCCGGCCAGCCCCTGCTCCTCCTCCGCGATCCCCTCGGTGGCCGCGATGGTCAGCGGCCCGTACGCGAGGGCGAAGGCCAGCCCGGTCAGCAGCATGGTCGGGAACATCATCGGGTACGTCCAGTCGACGCCCACCGGCAGGAACAGCCCGTACGAGAGCGCGGCCAGCAGGAAGCCGCCGAGGATCACCCGGGCGTTGCCGAAGCGCTCCACCAGCTTCGGGGTGAGGGTCGGCGCCAGCACCGAGTCCACGCCGACGGCGAGCAGCGCCAGGCCGGTCTGGAGCGGGGACCAGCCGCGCAGGTCCTGGAGGTAGAGGGTGGCGGTGAACTGGAAGCCGAAGAACGAGCCGGCGAACAGCACCGCGCCGAGGTTGGCCCGCAGCAGCGGCCCGGAGCGCAGCACGCCCAGCCGCACCAGCGGCGCGGGCGAGCGCCGCTCGACCACCGTGAACACCGCCAGCAGGGCGAGCCCGCCGGCCAGCACCGCGGCGGTGGTGCCGGCCCGCGCGCCCGGCTCGCCGATCCGGACCACGCCGTACACCAGCAGCAGCATCGCCCCCGTCGCGGCCGCCGCTCCGGCCAGGTCGAAGCGCCCGCCGGCCCGCCGCGGCGCGGCCTCGCGCGGGATCAGCGGGACGGCGGCCGCCAGCAGCGCCCCGGCCAGCAGCACCGGGGCGAAGAACACCCAGCGCCAGCTGACCGCCGTCAGCAGGCCGCCGACCACCAGGCCGAGCGAGAAGCCCGCCGCGGCCGTCCCCGCGTACACCAGCAGCGCCCGGTTGCGCCGCGGGCCCTCGGGGAAGGCGGTGGTGATGATCGACAGCCCGGCCGGGGTCATGAAGGCCGCCGACAGACCGGTGACGAAGCGGGCCAGGATCAGCACCCAGCCCTCGGTGGCCAGCCCGCCGAGGCCGGAGAAGAGCACGAAGACGGTCAGCCAGCACAGGAACATCCGACGCCGGCCCAGCAGGTCGGCCGTCCGGCCGCCGAGCAGCATGAAGCCGCCGTAGCCCAGCACGTACGCGCTCAGCACCCAGGACAGCGCGCCGGTGGACATCCCCAGGTCGGCGCGGATCGAGGGCAGCGCCACGTTCAGCATGGCGACGTCGATGCCCTCCAGGAAGATCGCGCCGCAGAGCACGGCCAGCACGGCGGCGGAGCGGCCGCCGAGCCGGGCCGGGGGCTCCGGCGGCGCCGGGCGATCCCCGGGTCCGGGAACGGCCTCCCGGCTGTTTTCGGGCAGGGCTGATGACACGGACACCTGGGGCTCCTCGGGGAGAACGGGGGTGGCGAGGGCCCCGGACGGTTCTTCCCCGTCCGGTCGGTTCCCTCTTGTAACCACTCGTCATCCTCGGGCAGCATCGGGAGGCATGGAAGAAGGCACTTCGAAGGAACCGACGCACTGCGCGGGTACCGAGGACGGCTACGACGTCCTCCAGTGGGACGTCCGGGAGGACTGCGAGGTGCGGCAGATCCTGGACCGGATCGCCGACAAGTGGTCGCTGCTGGTGATCTCCCTGCTGGACCGGCGGTCGCTGCGCTTCACCGAGCTGCGCCGGGCGATCGACGGGGTCAGCCAGCGGATGCTCACCGTCACGCTGCGCCAGCTGGAGCGGGACGGCCTGGTCGAGCGGACGGTGCACCCGGTGGTGCCGCCCCGGGTCGACTACGCGCTGACCCCGCTCGGGCGGACGCTGCACGCCACCATCCAGTCGCTGGTCACCTGGACCGAGGCGCACCAGCGCGAGATCGCGGCGGCGCGGGCCGCGTACGACTCCCGGGAGAACGCGTCCTGAGGCGCGGACGTGCGACGTGTCCTGGGACGCGACGCGGGGCGGGCGCGCCTCGTCGCGCACCCGCCCCGCGTCCGCCCCACGTCCGCCTGCCGCCCGCAGGCCGCCCCTCGCGGCCTCGGCCCGGCTCAGACCCGCAGCGCCGCCAGCTGCTCGGCGAACGGCACCACCTGCTCGGGCCGCGCCGGCGCCGCCGGGCCGCGCCCGGCCAGCAGGGCCGCCAGCTCGCCGGCCGCCCGGTCGATCCGGCGCGGCAGGCCGTCGGTGAGCCCGTCCCCCGCCGCGCCCCAGTCGTCGGTGGCCGCGTAGACGGCGGTCGGCAGCACCACCGCGCGCAGGTAGCTGAACAGCGGACGGACGGCGTGTTCCAGGGCGAGCGAGTGCCGGGGCGTGCCGCCGGTGGCAGCGATCAGCACCGGCTTGCCGGTGAGCGCGTCGTTGTCGACCACGTCGAAGAAGGACTTGAACAGACCGCTGTACGAGGCCGTGAAGATCGGCGTCACCGCGATCAGGGCGTCCGCCTCCGTCACCGCCTCGATCGCCGCGCGCAGCCCGGCGCCGGGGAAGCCGGTGACGAAGTTGTTGGCGATCTCCACCGCCAGGTCCCGCAGTTCGACCACGGTGACGTCCACCTCCCGCCCCTCCTGGGCGAGTCGGCGCACGGTCGAGTCGGTGAGCCGGTCCGCCAGCAGCCGCGTCGAGGACGGCTTGCTCAGCCCGGCACTCACCACCACCAGCTTGAACGCGGTCACTTGGCCACCTCCGTCGTCTCGTTCTCGCGCGCGTCGCGGGCCGCGACCAGCGCGGTGTGGGTCGGTCCGTCCGGCACCTCGGCCGGGCGGCCCTTGGCGAACTCCTCGCGCAGCACCGGCACGACCTCCTCGCCGAGCAGGTCCAGCTGCTCCAGCACCGTCTTGAGCGGCAGGCCGGCGTGGTCCATCAGGAACAGCTGGCGCTGGTAGTCGCCGAAGGTCTCGCGGAACGTCAGGGTCTTCTCGATGACCTCCTGCGGGCTGCCCACGGTCAGCGGGGTCTGCTCGGTGAACTCCTCCAGCGAGGGCCCGTGGCCGTACACCGGCGCGTTGTCGAAGTACGGGCGGAACTCGCGCACCGCGTCCTGGGAGTTCTTCCGCATGAACACCTGCCCGCCGAGGCCGACGACGGCCTGCTCGGGCGTGCCGTGGCCGTAGTGGGCGTAGCGCTCGCGGTAGAGGTCGATCAGCTTCTGGAAGTGCTCCTTGGGCCAGAAGATGTTGTTCGCGAAGAAGCCGTCGCCGTAGTAGGCGGCCTGCTCGGCGATCTCGGGGCTGCGGATCGAGCCGTGCCAGACGAACGGCGGGACGTCGTCCAGCGGGCGCGGGGTGGAGGTGAAGCCCTGGAGCGGGGTGCGGAAGCGGCCCTGCCAGTCCACGACCTCCTCGCGCCACAGCTGGTGCAGCAGCGCGTAGTTCTCGATCGCGAGCGGGATGCCCTGGCGGATGTCCTGGCCGAACCACGGGTAGACCGGGCCGGTGTTGCCGCGGCCCATCATGACGTCCACCCGGCCCTCGGCCAGGTGCTGGAGCATCGCGAAGTCCTCGGCGATCTTCACCGGGTCGTTGGTGGTGATCAGCGTGGTCGAGGTGGAGAGGATGATGCGGTCGGTCTGCGCGGCTATGTAGCCGAGCATGGTCGTCGGCGAGGACGGGACGAACGGCGGGTTGTGGTGCTCGCCGGTCGCGAAGACGTCCAGGCCGACCTCCTCGGCCTTGCGGGCGATCGCCACCATCGCCTTGATCCGCTCGTGCTCGCTCGGGGTGCGGCCGGTGGTGGGGTCGGTCGTCACGTCGCCGACGGAGAAGATTCCGAACTGCATGCTGATCACCACGTCCCAGGTAGTCCAACTTTCAACCACCCTAGCATCCGGCCGCCGCCCGGTATTCCCTCCGGGCGCTCGCCGTGCGGTGCGACGACAATGGAAGGCGCGGAGAGGCAAGGGAAGGCTCCGGAAGGGCGGCGGACGATGGGTCCGTACATCGCGGTGAGCGCGCTGAGCCACGAGGGCCTGGTGCGCGGGCACAACGAGGACAGCCTGACGGTCGGGCCGTGGACGCTCTGCGCCACCGTGACCACCAACCCGCAGACCCTGCTCTTCCCGCTCGGCCCGCCCTGCGTGGTCGCGGTCGCCGACGGCCTGGGCGGCCACCCCGGCGGCGAGGTGGCCAGCGCCCTGGTCGCCCGCCGGCTCGCCGCCGACGGGGGCGCGCTGGACGACGAGGACTCCGTCCGCGAGGAGCTCCAGGGCTGCAACCGGGCCGTCTACGCGGCCGCCGCCGAGGAGCCCGAGCTCGCCGCGATGGGCACCACCGTCGCCGGGCTGGTGCTGCTGCCCGAACGGGCCCTGGTCTTCAACGTCGGCGACAGCCGGGTCTACCGGATCACCGGGGACGGGCTGCGCCGGGTGAGCGTGGACGACAGCCCGCCGCTGCCGCCCGGGCAGCGCACCACCTCGGTGGTCACCCAGACCCTGGGCGGCTCGCTCGGGCTCACCTTCGTCGAACCGCACGTCCGGGCGGCGCCGCTGGCCGCCGGGGACCGCTACCTGGTGTGCAGCGACGGGCTCACCGACCCGGTGCCCGAGGAGGAGCTGGCCGGGCTGCTGGAGCGGTCGTCGGAGGGGGCGGACCGTTCGGACGGCAGGGCGGCGTTCGAGCTGTGGAAGGCGGCGATCGAGGCCGGCGGGCCGGACAACATCACCCTGGCGCTGGTGCGGGTCGGCGCGTAGGGCTCCCCGACGGCGCGGACCTGCCCCGGGCGGGGCGCCGTAGCGCTCCGCCCGGGGCGGTCACCTGTCCGTTCGCCGTACTCGGCTCAGATCTCGCTCGTGACGCTCACCCCGCTGAAGCCCTGCTGGGCGTGGAGGCTGAAGTAGACGTAGCCCGCCGGCGGGTTCGTGACGGTCAGCGTCTCGGAGTTGTCCGGGTTGGTCGACCGCGCGGTGTTGGCGTTCGTGTAGGCCCAGCCCGCCGCGTTGTAGTAGAGGTCGCCGTTGCCGGTGCCGCCGCTGGTGGTGATCTTCACCTGCTTGGTGCCGGCCGGCACCAGCAGGTAGAAGTGCGCGTAGTTGCCGGTGCTCGCCGCGACGTTGCTGCGGGCGCAGTTGGCGTCCAGCTGCCGGGTGTCGGCGGCGCTGCACTCGGGCACCTGCGGGATGGTCGGGGTGGTGCCGCAGGCGCCGCTCGCGCACTTGGTCAGCCAGCTGTCGAAGTCGGCGTCGTAGCGGGTGCCGATGGTGGTCTTCAGAATGGCGCGGGCGCCGTCCCAGTCACCGGCGCGGTACTTGGCGAGGACCGCGTCCACGTCGGAGCGGTGCTGCTCCATCATGTAGCGGACGGCCAGGTAGCCCCAGCGGTAGACCCGGTCCTGGTCGCCGTAGCCGGTGTCGAAGAGGTCGCTCAGCCGGTAGGTGTGACGGCCGGCCGCCGCGACGGCGGCGTCGTTGGCCACCTTGCGGTACGAGTAGGACACGTACTCGGCGAAGCCCTCGACCCACCAGATGGTCGGCGTCTTCATGCCGGCGTTGAAGTCGCCGTACATGTCGAACCGGCCGTCGAGGTAGTGGGTGTACTCGTGGTTGAGGTTCCAGATCTCGAAGGACGGACGGGCCCACTCGGCCTCGTAGCAGAGGAAGCGCGGCTGGTTGCCGGCCTTGGCCGGGTCGCCCTCCAGGTACATGCCGCCGTTGTTGGTGTCGATGCCGTAGATCGCGGCGGCCAGCACCTGGTAGTCGAGCGAGGAGTGGAAGACCACGACCTCGATCGTGGTGTTCCGGTCGTCCTTGACCGCGCCGTTGTCCTTGGCGACCGAGTGGAAGTACGCGTCCTGGCCGTTCAGGCTGGTGCAGGCGGTGCCCAGCTGGGTGCTGTCCAGCGCCTGGGCGAGCAGGGTGATGCTCGGGCTGCAGGTGTGCTTGACGGTCAGCACGCCGGCCTTGAGCTGGTCGGACTTGTTGCAGGTGCCGTAGTACGAGCAGTTGCCGACGTCGTAGTAGTCGACCGCCTCGGCGACGGCGGCCCACTGGTAGACGGTGCGGCCCTTCGGCTCCGACTTCTGGACCAGCGCCTTGGCCAGCGGACGGACCTTGGCCTGGAGCGCCGTGTCCTTCAGGAAGCGGCTCAGTTCCTTGGTGGCGTTGTAGACCAGCACGCCGTAGGTGTCGCCGAGCAGGGCGTTGTTGCGGGTCGCGAAGTCGGACAGCGCGTCCAGCACGCTCGGGTCGGCCTCGACGGCCGCGTCGAAGCCGGGCACCTGGTGGCCGCGGAACAGCACGGTGAACACCGGGTTGACCGCCCACGCCATGCCGGCCGGGTTCCAGGTGTCGGCCTTGTAGTCGCCCAGCAGCCGCTTGACCACCGGCAGGTAGCGGACGTTCTCCTGCGCGCTGTCGATCAGGGTGACGGCCTCGCCCAGGATGGGCGCGTTGCCCGCCGCGACGTCGCGCGAGTGCGCGCTGTTGAAGAAGGCGTCCAGGCCGGACCGGATCGCGGTCTTCAGGCCGGCGCCGTACTCGCCGACGTCCTCCTTGTGGTACCACTGCACGAAGTAGCCGGCGCGCAGGAAGAGCACCAGCTGCTCCACGGAGGTGGAGTTGTCACCGGGGTAGCCGGCCGCCGCGTCGCGCAGCGCGTAGGCCACCGTGCTCATCTGCTCCTCGCGGAACGCGCCCCGCGCGTCGCCGCCGGTGAGCTTGAACAGCGAGTTGACGCACTGGAGGTCGGCGTCCTTGATGTGCTGGACCAGGTCGCCGCCGGTCCGGCCGGTGAAGTCGCCGGTGTTGCAGGGCTTTTCGGCCGCCGCGCCGAGGCCGAAGGCCTTGGCGGTCGAGCGGACCTCGGCCGGCCGGGTGTCGACCGGGAGCGGGGCGCGCTCGTCGACCGAGGCCAACTGCTGCCCGCTGTCGGCTCGTTCGGGCGCGTCGATGCCCGGCTGCGGGGCCGGTCCGGCGGGGGGCGGGGCAGGCGCGCCACCGGCGGCGGGGCCGGCGGGGGCGGCCTGGGACTGGGGGGCGAACAGGCCGACCGCCAGGAACAGGGACAGGACGAGCGTCAGCAATCGTGCCAGCTGCGGGAGTCGCAGCAGACGTGAAGGACTCACGTGGGGGCCTCCGGGCCGTCGTCGGCCGCGACTTGGGGGCGCGGCCGGTGGGGGTGGCGAGGACCGTTGGTGACGGCGCCGCGTGGGGGCGGTTCCGTCGGGCACGGCGGGGGGTGTGACATGTACCATGGCACACATCACATGCCTCTGGGAACCCGCCGCGTTGTGTACGGTTCGCGGGGAACGGAGGCGGGATCCGTGATGACGGGTCGTCAGGCCACCGGCTCGGGGCGGGGCGCTCCGCCCCGCCCGGGGGCCGCCCGTCCCGCAACGACGGGAAGGGCATGGCGACGAGTCGTCACCATGCCCTTCCCGTCCGCGGAACAGCTGCTTGCGGAGCGGTTGCCGGCGGCTGCCGGGGTTGCCTGCGATTGCTCGCGGTTGCCTGCGGTTGCTCGCGGCCGTTTGCGGTGCGGCCGCACCGCGGCGGACTACTTGCGGAGCAGCAGGATCACGCCCGCCGTCGCCAGGCCGACCACGACGGCGGCCGCGCCGTACGCCAGGCGGTGTGCCCGCAGCACCGGCAGGAAGCGGTCCACGGCGTAGCGGCCGGGGCCGGTCAGGGCGAGCGCGGCGGCACCGGCGGTCAGCAGCAGCTCGTACTCGCTGCCCTTCGGGGCGAAGAAGCCGCCGCCCCAGGTGACGGCGATCGCGTTGACCATCGTGCCGACGATCGCGGCGCCCGCCAGCGGGGTCAGCAGGCCGACGGCGAGGGCGAGTCCGCCCAGCGTCTCGGTGAGGCCGGCCACCACGGCCATGGCGTCGCCGGCCGGGTAGCCGCTCATGGTGAAGAACTGACCGGTGCCGTCGATCCCGCCGCCGCCGAACCAGCCGAACAGCTTCTGGCTGCCGTGCGCGGCCATGGTCAGGCCGAGGACGAGGCGCAGGAGCAGGAGTCCGACGTCGTAGGCGTGCGGGGAGGTCGTCGCGGGCCCGGCGGCGTCCCGGGCCGGGCTGACGGTGGTGGTGGCGGCGGTCGTGCTCGGGCTGCTGCTCGGCATGCGCGTCTCCATCGATCGGGGTTCGGTCGTCGTCCGGCGCGGCCGGACGTGGTCACAGGTCGTGGTGTGCGGCGGGCGGGCGGGGGTCGCCCCCGCGCCATTGTTCAAATTTGAACGGCCGCTCTTCCGACCGTACCGCGAAGTTCGAATTTGAACAACTGACGGGGCGTCGACAACTCGCGGGCCCCCGCCGGGCCGGGGAGGGTGGAGGCATGGCTCAACACAGGCAGCACCGACGGGAGGCACGGACGGGCACCCCGTACGCCGAGGCGCTGGACGCCTTCGGCGAGCGCGTCCGACTGATCGGCCCCGGCCAGTGGGACTCGCCCACCCCGTGCAGCGACTGGTCCGTCCGCGACCTGGTCAACCACCTCACCGCCGAGCAGCTCTGGGTGCCCGAACTGCTGATGGGCGCCACCATCGGCGAGGTCGGCGGGCGCTTCGACGGCGACGTGCTCGGTGACGACCCGGTCACCGCCTGGACCGAGGCCGCCGAAGCCGCCCGGGAGGCCTGGGCCGTCCCCGGCGCCACCGAGCTGACCGTCCACCTCTCCTACGGGGACGTCTCCGGCCAGTACTACCTGGACCAGCTCACCACCGACCTGGTGATCCACACCTGGGACCTCGCCGAGGGCATCGGCCGGCGCACCCGGCTCCCCGCCGGGCTCGTCGAGTTCGCGCTCGACGAGTTCGGCGGGTACGGGGACCTCTCCGGCAGCGGGCTCTTCGACCCGCCGGTGCCGGTGCCCGAGGACGCCGCCCCGCAGACCCGGCTGCTCGCCCTCACCGGGCGGCGGGACGGCGGGTGAGCGGGGGCGACCTCGGGTGAAGGGCAGCGGGACGGAGGGTGAGCCCGGGCACGACTCCGGGTGAGCGGCCCGGCGCCGGATACTGGAAGGCGGCGGGGGAAGTCTTCCGTGCGAGAGGCGGGCGGGCCATGAGCCGCAGGCCTGACATCCTCGGCGAGTTCACCGCCGACCACCGGGCGGCCACCGAGCTGCTCGACCGGATCGAGGCCGCGCCGGCCGACGACCCCGGGCGCGGCGAGCTGGTCGCCCGGCTGACCGACCTGCTCTTCGCCCACTGCGCCGCCGAGGAGGAGCACCTCTTCCCGGTGGTGCAGCACGACGTGCCCGACGGCGGGGCCCTGGTGTTCCGCAGCATCCACGACCACCTGGCGATCGGGCAGTACCTCGCCGACCTCCAGGGGCTCGAACCGGCCGACCCGGTCTTCGGCACCCTGCTGCGCGGCCTCGCCGAAACCCTCCGGCGGCACCTGCGCGGCGAGGAGGAGCAGCTCTTCCCGGCCGCGCGCAAGGCGCTGCCCGCGGCCGCCCGCACCGCGCTGGGCGACCGGCTGCGGGCGGAACGGGCGGAGCTGGAGGCGCCCGAGGGGCCGGCCGGGCCTTCCGGCTGATCGATTCTTCCTGCCGATCGATCCTTTTCGGTCGATCCCCGTCGGTCGATCGATCCCTTCCGGCTGATCAGTGGCCGATCAGCGGTTGGTCGGCCACTGATCAGCCCTTCGGCCCGATCACCGCGAACCGGGCGCCGTCGCGGTCCCGCAGCCGGGCCACCCGGCCGTACGGGGAGTCGAAGGCCGGGCCGACGGACGCGCCGCCCAGCTCCACGGTCCGGGCCAGCGCCCGGTCGGTGTCCGGAACGGCGAAGGACACCTCCCAGTGCGGCGGCGTCCCGGCCGGTCCGCCCGCCTGCTCCTTGGCCAGCGCGGCCACGCTGTGCCCCTCGGCCCGCAGCACCACCCGGTCGTGCTCCCAGCGGACGTCGAAGCGCTCCGGGTCACGGCCGTCCCAGCGGAACACCTCGCCGTAGAACAGCGCCGCCGCGAACGGGTCCGGGGTGCGCAGCTCGATCCAGACCGGCGCCCCGGGCAGGTCCAGCCGCCGGGCCCAGCCCAGCGGGCCCTCCCAGATGCCGAACGCCGCGCCCGCAGGGTCCGCCGCGAAGGCCACCCGCCCGGCGTCGAAGGCCAGCGGCCCGACCGCCAGGGTCGCGCCGCGCTCGCGCACCGCGTCCGCGGCGGCGTCGGCACTCTCCGTCCCGAAGTAGCTGGTCCACGCGCGCGGGATCGCCCCGCCGCCGGCGACGCCCAGCCCGGCCACCGCCTCCCCGCCGGTCACCGCGTGCACGTACGGACCGAAGCGGTCCGCCACGGGCTCGAACTCCCAGCCGAGCAGCGGACCGTAGAACTCCTCGGCGTCCTCCAGGTCCCGGGCCATCAGGCTCACCCAGCACGGTACGGCCGCCACACAGCGCACCCTCGCGGCCGTCTCACCGCTGCCCATCGCGAACCTCCTCGCCCACCCGGCCGCCGGGCCCCTCCCGACTCCCACGGCCCACCGGCCGCCCGGGACACCCACACCCTAGGCCGCCACCCGCACCGCCCCGGGGAAGCCATGCCCGGGATCAGCGCACCCAGTTCTTGAGGGGCTCGGTGTCCAGGGAGATCCCCACCGGGTCGGGCAGGTGGACGGTCCTGCCGAACGGAACGGTCCGGACGGTCTCGTAGCGGACGCCGTCGGGCTGGCTGTGGACGACGACCTCCGCGGAGTCCCGGTCGATCAGGAGGTAGACCGGGATGCCGGCCTCGGCGTAGGCACGGGGCTTCTCGACGCGATCACGACGGTCGGTGTCGGAGTCGTAGGAGGTGACCTCCGCAACCATCAGGGCCCCGCCGGTCGGCGCCCAGTCGCCGCACCCGACGAAGGCGTCCGCATCCGCGAGCGTGCCGTCCGGGCGGGCGCGCCCGTCCCGGTAGCCCTCGAGCCTCAGGCCTTGATCATGCAGGTAGAGCTCCGGCCGGGCCTGGATGCAGATCCGCAGGAGCCACTGGACGATGCGGCCGTGGTCGCCGTCCGGCACGGGCTTGATCCCCAACTTCCCGTTGATGAACTCCAGCCGGATGCCTTCGACGGTTCGACCCAGGTGACGGGCGAACTCCTCGAACTGCTCGGGCAGCATCTGCGGGCGCTCGGAGATCACAGTCACGGGCCTTCCTCCTTCGCCTGGACACCCTCCGGGTGAACGAGTTCACCGGCGGGGCGGTTACGGCCGTCCGCTTCCGACCATAGCCGAGCCGATCGACCCGGTCATCGATGTGGCACAGGACACATCACCGGCGGAAATTCCGGGGACGGATTCCCCGTTTTCGAGTACGTTGGCAGAAGCGGGGAGAATTTCCCCGGTATCCTGAGGAGCAGTCGTCGTGACCACCACCGCCGAGTCGGGCCGTCCCGCCGGGAGCGCGCGTACGCCGAAGTTGCGTGCGGACGCGAGCCGGAACCGGGAGCGGATCGTGCTGGCGGCCCGGGACGCGTTCGTCGAGTACGGTGCGGACGCGCCGCTGGACGAGATCGCGAAGCGGGCGGGGGTCGGCAACGCCACGCTGTACCGGAACTTCCCGGACCGGATGGCGCTGATCCACGAGGTGGCGTTGCTCGTCAAGAACCGCATCCTGGCCCTCGCCGAGGCGGCGACGGCGGAGGCGGACGCTCCTGACGGCAGCGGCCCGTTCGACGCCCTCCAGCGGTTCGTGCACGCGTCCGTCGGGGAGAAGATCGGCGGGCTCTGCACCCTGTTCAGCACCCATGTCGACCCGTTCGGCCCGGAGTTGACCGAGATCCGGGAGCGTCTGCAGGCCGCCGTGGGCGGGCTGATGGAGCGCGCCCGGGCCACGGGCGAGCTGCGGGCCGACGTCGAGCACGGCGACCTGTTCATCGCGATGAGCCAGCTGACCCGGCCGCTGCCGAACACCTCCTGCCGGCTCGACGACTTCGTCCACCGGCACCTGCAGATCTTCCTGGACGGCCTGCGCGCACCGGCGCCTTCGGCCCTGCCCGGCCGGTCCGCGACCTTCGAGGACTTCCAGCCCCAGAACTGACCGACCACCAGCACCGACCGCCCGTGCCGAACACCGGCACCCAGCACCAGCACCGACCACCAGTACCGGCCGTTCCGGCGGCGCCCTGCCGCGCCCCGGCGCGCCCTGACACCGCACCTTCCCGTACGGCGACCAGCCGTGTCCCCGTACGGCGCTCGACCGTTCACGCACACCACACGCACCGTGAAGTGAGTACCCCCATGCCTCAAACCGACGCCCGACCGGCGACGCTGCCCGATCCCCGGCGCTGGAAGGCGCTGATATTCATCGGCCTCGCCCAGCTGATGGTCGTCCTCGACGCGACCATCGTGAACATCGCCCTGCCGTCCGCGCAGCAGGACCTGGGCATCTCCGACGGCAACCGCCAGTGGGTGATCACCGCCTACGCGCTGGCCTTCGGCGGACTGCTGCTGTTCGGCGGCCGGATCGCGGACCTGTGGGGCCGCAAGCGGACCTTCATCGTCGGCCTGGCCGGCTTCGCCCTCGCCTCCGCGCTCGGCGGCGCCGCGGCCAACACCGCGATGCTGCTCGGCGCCCGCGCCCTGCAGGGCGTGTTCGGCGCGCTGCTCGCGCCGGCCGCGCTGTCGCTGCTCGCGGTGACCTTCACCGAGGCCAGGGAGCGCGCCAAGGCCTTCGGCATCTACGGTGCGATCGCCGGTGGCGGTGGCGCCATCGGTCTGATCCTCGGCGGCCTGCTCACCGAGTACATGAACTGGCGCTGGACCTTCTTCGTCAACATCCCGTTCGCGATCGTGGCAGCCGTCGGCGCCGTCATGGTGATCCGCGAGCCCGCCGAGGGCCGCAACCGCAACAAGCTGGACGTCCCCGGCGTGCTGCTGGTGACCGCCGGCCTGGTCTCGCTGGTCTACGCCTTCACCCGCGCCGAGTCCGACGGCTGGTCCTCCGCCAGCACCGTGGGGCTGTTCGTCGCGGCCGCCGTGCTGCTGACCGCCTTCGTGCTGGTGGAGCGCCGGGTCAAGGCCCCGCTGCTGCCGCTGCGCGTGGTGCTCGACCGCAACCGCGGCGGGGTGTACCTGTCGCTGGGCATGGCCGTGATCGGCATGTTCGGTCTGTTCCTCTTCCTGACCTACTACCTGCAGATCGTGCTCGGCTACAGCCCGGTGCTGACCGGCGTCGCCTTCCTGCCGATGGTGGCGGGCATGATCACCGGCTCGACCCAGATCGGCGCCCGGCTGATGACCCGGGTCCCGGCCCGCTACCTGATGGCGCCCGGCTTCCTGGCCGCCTCGGTCGGCATGTTCCTGCTGGCCCACATCGGCGTGGACACCTCCTACCCGGCGCTGATCCTGCCCGGCCTGGTCCTGATGGGCCTGGGCATGGGCACCGCGTTCATGCCGGCCATGAGCCTCGCCACGCACGGCGTCCAGCCGCGCGACGCGGGGGTGGCCTCGGCGATGGTCAACACCTCGCAGCAGGTCGGCGGCGCCATCGGCACCGCGCTGCTGAACACCATCGCGGCCAGCGCGACCACCGGCTGGCTGGCCTCGCACGCCACCGCCGCGGCCGCCTCGCCGGAGGCCGCCAAGGCGCTCCAGTTCCAGGGCATGGTGCACGGCTTCTCCACCGCGATCTGGGTGTCCTTCGGGATCCTGGTGGCGGCCGCCGCGGTCGCCTTCACCTTCGTCAACGCCGGCCGGCCGGGTGCCGCGGCGGGCTCGGACACGGGCGCGGCGAAGGAGAACGAGGTGCCGGTGCTGGTGCACTGACGCCCAGGGGTTGCTCGGGTGCGTACGCGGCCCGTCCGGTGTCCTCCACGACACCGGGCGGGCCGCTCGCCGTTTCCGGGCCCGCGTGTTTTGCGGGCCCGCGCACCCGGCTCACGGCGCACGAACAGCCCCGCCCTCTCGAACAGGCCGCCGCGGTCGACGAGAATGGAGTGGCCCGCCCCGCGGGCGTGCTCACCCGCACCCCCCGACGGCACAGGGAGGACAGGTGCACCACCGAACCGACGGGCTCGCCGACAGCAGGTACCTCCTGCTCACCACGTTCGACCAGGACGGCGGCCGCATGGACTCGCAGCTCTGGGTGGTGCCCGACGGCACGGCCCTCGGGGTCTGGGCCCCGGCCCACTCCGGCGAGGCCGAACGGATCCGCCGCCACCCCCGGGTACTGATCGGGCCCTGCGACGCCCGCGGGCGCCCCACCGGCCGCCAGGTCCCGGCCCGGGCACGGCTCTGCGACGCCGACGACACCGCCCGCTACCGCACCTCGCTGATCAACAAGTACGGCCTGACGGCGCTGATCGCGCTGGCCCGCAGCCGGTTCCGGGTGGGGCTGGCGGGGACGGTCGGGATCCGGATCACGCCGAACGAACTGGAACAGCGGCTGGTCGGGCCGGAGTGGCAGCCGCCGACGGGCTACTGCGCGAACTGACGGACCGTCAATTCGCTGGGCACGCCGAGCGTCCAGGAGTGGCGACCCCGGCGCTCGGCGCCTCCGGGGCCGCCCTCGGGACTGCCTCCGGCGCCTCCCGGGGCACCGCTCGACCGTCGAGCGAGCACCGACCCGTCGCCGACCGGCCGCGGGGAAGTCAGGACAGCGGGTGGGTCGGGACCGGACTGACCTCCTGGATCTCGCCGTGGGCCTTGGTGAGCAGCTGCGAGGCGAGCTCGTTGAGCGCGCGGGCCCCCGCGATCTCCTCGCCGACCCTCAGCTGCTCCGGGTCGGAGGGGTGACGGCTGCTGTAGCCGTGGGCGCGTAGTTCGGTCCCGTCGCCGAGCCGCAGCAGTGCGGCGGCGCTGGTCCGCGGGCCGTCTTCGCGGAACTCCATCTCGATGTGCCAACCGACCAGAGTCTGCATGGCGGATCACCTCCATCGGTTACTCCTCCAGGGTGCGCCGCACCCACCGTGAACACCAGGCCAGCCGATCCGGACGGCTCCCGGGCCGGCGCCCGGGGGAGGGTTGAACGCGTTCAATTCAGCCGCGTAGAGTCGGTGAGGGAAGCCATTTGAACGCGTTCAAGGGGGTGTGCCCACCATGGGCAAGGGCACCACGGAACTGGTCGACCTGCTGATCCTGCTCGGCATGGGCGCCGTCGTCCCACTCGGCCTCGCCCTGGTCGACGAGCCCGGGCTCGCCCGGGTCCGCCGGTTCTGGCCGATCGCCGCGGTACCCGGCGCGCTCTCGCTCTGGCTGCCCCGCGGCGGCCTGGCCACCGGCAGCGCCGTGCTCTACGCGCTCGGCACCCTGGCGATCGCCCTGCACGCGCCGCTGCGGCTGGCCCGCACCCGTTCGCTCGCGCCCGCCGAGGTCGCGGTGCTCACCGCGCTCGCCGCGCCCTCGGTGGCCGGGGTCGCCCTGGTCGCCGAGCGCTCCGGCTACCCGCTGTTCGGCTTCGAGCCACACATCCTGGCGCTCACCGTCCCGCACTTCCACTACGCCGGGTTCACCGCCGCCCTGGTCGCCGGACTCGTCTGCCGCACCGTCCGCCCCGGTTCCGGCGCGGCCCGCTGCGCGGCGCTCAGCGTCCCCGCGGGCACCCTGCTGGTGCTGGCCGGGTACTTCCTCGGCAACTGGTGGCAGTTCGCCGGGGCCGCCGTACTGAGCGCCGGGATGTGGCTGGTCGGCCTGGTCACCTGGCGCGAACTGCGGCCCCGCGGCGGCGACCGGGCCACCGCCCGGCTGCTCGCCGTCTCCTCGGCCGTCCTCGCGCTCACCATGGTGCTCGCCCTGTGGTGGGCCCTCGGCCGGGCGGCCGGACTCCCCCACCCCACCCTGACCTGGATGGCCGCCACCCACGGCGTCGGCAACGCGCTCGGCTTCGCGCTCTGCGCCCTGCTCGCCTGGCGCCGAATCACCGCCGGCCGTACCAGCGCCGACCGGGTCACCACCACCCCGACCGAGGCCCGGGAGGCCGCCCGATGAACGACTACAGCTACCCCGAACAGGGCGCCAGCCTCACCGGCGAACTGCCCGCCGGCTACAACCACCTGCGGCACAGCGCGCTGATCGGCCGCGGCCGGCCCGCCCTGGCGGCCGCCGGAGCCGCCCTGCTCGAATGGCGGATGCACCGGCTCGCGGGCGTCCGGATCGACGCGGCGGCCGACCGCGCCGCCCCGGACGTCGCCGTCCACTGCGCCATCGGCCTCAGCTCGCTGCGGGCCGGCGCCCCCAACCGGGTGCTGGCCGTGGTCGACGGCCCGGACCGGTACGGCTTCACCTACGGCACCAGGGCCGGGCACCTGGCCCAGGGCGAGGAGACCTTCCTGGTCGAGCTGGCACCGGACGGCGGCGTCCGGTTCTCCGTCACCGCCTTCAGTCGACCGGTCGCCTGGTACGCCCGGCTGGCCGGCCCGCTGCTCCCCCTCGCCCAACGCGCCTTCGCCCGCCGCTGCGGGCGCGCACTGGCCCGGATCGCCGCCGACGCGGGGTGAGCGCCGGGAGCCGCCCGGGGAGCGGATAGCGGACGGCGGGGGCCGGCATCCCGCCAGCGCCGTCAGCCAGTCGATCACCGGACACGCCCGGCTCGCGGCCTCCACCGCGCAGGCACCTGCGCCCGCCATGGAGGGCCCACACCGGGCCCCCTCGCGACCCGGGCCGGGCGAGGGCCCGTTCCCCCGCCCACCGCCATCAACCAACAGTCGCCTGGCACACCTGGCTTGCCCGGCGCCCGCCGCCCGCCGCCCGCCGCTACGAACGCGCCCTGCCCTGGATCACGGCAGAACCAGTGGAACAGCGCAGGCCGGTCGAGCGAGGCCGGCCGTGGCTGCGGACCCGGTCCCGCAGCCGCCGCCTTCAGCCGGCCGCTCGTCCGACACTCCCGACTCGCCCACCCACGGCCTCCAGCGCCGGGGCATCTTCGCCCGCCACCGCGGACACGCACCGGCCCGCACCACGGCGCCCTGGCCGGTTGCGCGGCAGCGAAGTGGTCGAGACTCCGGAGCCGAGTACGGCGGCGGAGCGCGGCCAGGCCCAGCGCGCGGCGGGTCGCGGGAGGCGGCCGATCGGGAAGTGGGGCCCGGCTCTCCCGCGCCGCCTCCGGTCGGCCAGGCGCCCCACGCCCGCCTGGCCGGCCCGCTGCTCCCGCTCGCCCAGCGCGTCTTCGCCCTCCCGTCCGAGCCCTGGCCCGGATCACAGCGACCGGTCGAGCGAGCCAGGCGGCGGGCCGGACCCCCGCCGCGCCGCCGCTTCCGGCCGGCCGGTCGCCTGCTACGCCCGCCTGGCCGGCATGCTGCTCCCGCTCGCCCAACGTGCCTTCGCCCGCCGCTGTGGGCGCATGTTCCCCGCGGCGCCCTGGCCGGTTGTGCGGCGGCGGAGCGGTCGAGACACCGGAGCCGAGTACGGCGGCGGAGCGCGGCCAGGCCCGGCGCCGGGTGCACGGTGGCGTCCGATCAGGCACGGGAACCGGGCTCCGGTGCTGCCTCCGGTCGGCCGGTTACCTGGCACACGAACTCGCCGGACCGCTGCCGCGCCCTCCCGACGTGCCGTAGCCCGACCGCAGACCCGCCCTGGCCCGCACGCGGGCAGGGCGGGCGGAGGCCGACCGGGGCGGGCGTAATCGCGCTGGTCAGGACGGGGGCCGTTCGGCATGATCGGCGGATGATGTCGATGCGACCGGTCCTGGAGATCTCCGCCCCCGACGACTTCACGCTCTGGCCGACGGGCGGCCACGAGCCGTGCGGAAGCCTCACCCTGGACGGGCGGCTGACGCCGGACGAGGTGGACACGGCGGTCTGGTGGCTGGCCGAGCGCAACGACGTCGAGGGCGAGGAGCGCGGGGCCCGGCCGGCTGAGCCGCTGGGGGCCTTCCTGCACGGGCTGCTCACCGAGTCGCACCCGTACGCGCCCGGCGGGCTGGTCGTGACGGACTCCGCCACCGGTGCCGTCTTCGAGCCGGGCTGCTGCAGCGGCCTGGAGGACTGGCGCGACTGGCTGAACGTCACGGACGGCTCCGGCACCGCCTGGTTCGGCCACGACCCCGACGCCCGGGCCGAGTGCGTCGGCCGGGTCGTGCGGCTGACCCAGGATGCCCAGGAGGCCGAGAACGCCGAGGACGGTGGGGGCAGTGGGGGCGGCGGCCCGGTGATCGAGCTGCCGGTGGACGAGCTGCGCCGACTGCTCGCCGGCGCCGAGCGGGACCTGCGCGACTTCCTCGCGCTCGCGGCGCGCTGGGCCGAACGGCAGGTGCCCGGGTACGCCGCCGCCGTCACCGCCGCGCTCGCCCGCGCCCTGGACCTGGAGCCGCCGTCATGACCAGCTTCCACACCCACCGGGCCCGGGTGCACGACGCCTCGCTCCCGCCGTACCGGCGACACTCCGCGCTGCGCACCTGCCTGACCCGCTTCGCCCCGTACAGCCTGCGGGCGACGTACCACCACCTCACCGTCAGCGCCCGGATCCCCCGCTGTCTGGAGACCGACCCGGACGCGCTGGTCCGCGCGGTGGACGAACTGCACGAGGCGCGCGAGCTGTGGCGGGTCCGGGCCGAGGAGTACGGGGCGCGGCGCCGGGCGGAGAAGCGGGAAGGGCGGCGGCAGCCGCCGGAGACCGCTTGGTGGCACCGGCGCTGGTGGGGCTCGCCGGACGCGGCCTGGCAGCACGACCCTTTCCTGCACCCGCCGTTGAGCCTGCCCGACTACGTCCGGCGGCAGAACGCGCTGCTGGACGGCGTCGAGCTGCCGGGCTGCCCGGCCTGCGGGGAGCAGGGCCCGCCGGTGCGGATCCCGACCTGCCACGGCAGCGGCCACGCCGGGCTGTGCCGCTGCTGCGCCCGGGTGCTGGTGCCCTGCGGCTGCGGGCGGTGGCACAGCTTCGAGCCCGCGCTGCGGGTCGGCTGGAGCCGGACCTGGCGGCGGGAGCACATGACCGCCACCGGCGGTGCCAGCCCGCACTGGCCCGGGGTCCGGGGGACGGCCCGGGTGGAGCGGTTGGAGTCGTACACGGTCCGCTGGGAGTCAGGCGTGGTGTGTCGGGATCGCGACCAGTAGCGCGCCGCCGTCCTGGACCCGGACCTCGAAGTGGTCGATGTCCCCGGGCTGGAGCGCCGTGCCGCCGGTGGTGCGCACGGTGCCGTCCCCGCCTCCGTTCCCGTAGCCGCCCGCCGGGACGGACCAGGTGGTGACGGTCTGCTGCTCGCCGGTTCGCGAGACGGCGACCAGCCGGCAGGTCAACGGGCCCTGGACGCCGCCGAGTTGCAGGCTGATCCGGCTGCCCCAGGTGGCGCCGTCCACGCCGACGGTGGCGTGCGCGCCGGTGCCCGGGTCGGTGGCGCTGTACTGCTGGGCGGCCGCGACGACGGCGGGCGTCTGCTCGGCGATGAGGACGGCGGCGGTGACGGCGGGGCCGGCCGCCACCATCACGGTCGCGGCCAGAGCGAGCACCAGCCGCCGCACCCGGCCCCGCCGCCGGGTGGCGCCGACCTCGGCGACCAGCCGGTCCAGCAGTCGCGGATCCGGTTGCGGGCCGGGGCCGGCCGGGTCCGTTCCGGCCGCCCGCGCGGTGGCCGCGTACTCGGCCAACAGCGGCTCCACCGGGCGGAGCCGGCCCACCTGATCGGCGCACTGCGGGCAGTCGGCGAGGTGCCGTTCGAAGGCGGCGCGCTCGGCGGGCTCCAGCAGGCCGAGGACGTACGCGCCGGCGTCGACGTGCTCCGGGCCGGGGGCGTGGCGAGGTGCGCCGGAGGCGTCGCCGGGCGGGACGGCGTCGCCGGGCAGACCGTCGGGCAGCCGGTCGGGGGCCGGCTCGGGGTCGGGGTGCCTGGTCACGATGTCACTCCCCGTTCCTCCAGCGCGAGCCTGAGCGAGCGCAGCGCGTAGAACACCCGCGAGCGCACCGTCCCGGCCGGGATGCCGAGTTCGGCGGCCGCCTCGTTGGCCGTGCGGCCCTTCAGGTAGGTCTCGACGATGATCTCCCGGTGTGCGGGCGAGAGGTCGCCGAGCGCGTCCGCGACGGTCATCATCCGCAGCGCCCGGTCGGTATCGTCCTCGGCGGGCAGCTGGTCCAGCGCCGAGGCGTCCACCTCGCGCGGCCGGGCCAGGGCGCTGCGGTGGCCGTCGATCACGATCCGCCGAGCGACCGTGACCAGCCAGGGCCGCAGCGAGCCGCCCTCCGCGTCGAGCCGGTGGATGTTGCGCCAGGCGCGGACCAGCGTCTCCTGCACGACGTCCTCGGCCCGCTGCCGGTCCCCGGCGACCAGGTGGAGCACGAAGCCGAACAGCGGACCGGCGTGCTCCCGGTAGAGGGCTCGCATCAGGTCCTCGTCCGGCGCCCCCGCGCCGTGACCGCCGGAGCGACCGACGGGGTGCTCCTCGGTCACCACATCATCGTTGCGCACCCGGGCCTCCTGGTCGAGGGCGGTCGGAACCGGTCAGTAGCCCGGGGTGCCGGGCATCGGGCTGCCGGGATTGCCGGGGCCGGCCGGGTTCGGTGTGGAACCGCCCGGGGTGCCCGCCCTGTCGCCGCCCGGGGTCAGCGCGAACCAGGTGCCGCCGACACCCTGGCCCTTGGTGTCGCCGGGCTTGGTGTCCGGCGAGTAGCGGTACGCCGGCCAGCCGTTGAGGGTGACCTGTTCGGTGCCGTCGGCACGGGTGACGGTGCCGACCAGCTTGCTGTCGATGCCCTTCACCGTGACGTCGCCGTCGGCGTGCTCGGGCGGCCAGACGACGGCGCAGCTCCCGTTGCAGGAGGACTCCGGCGGGCTGTTCCGGTCCTGGTCGAAGCGGTAGAGCGTGAAGCCGGCGCTGTCGGTGACGATCGTGCCCAGCTTCGGGTCCTGGGCGGTCTGCAGGGTGACGCCCGCCGGGGCGCTAGGCCTGCTCGACGAACCCGAGGAGCCGCCGGACGACCCGCAGCCGGCGATCAGGGCGGCTGCCGCGATGCCGGACGCGGCCAGCACGGCGGCCCGGCGGGTGCGGAGTGTGCTGCGCATGGGGTGCCTCCCGCGCGGGGGAATGGATCGGGACGGACCGGACACCCTCCTGTACGGGCGGCGGCCGCCGGCTGCTCGATCCCGGACGCCGGGACTACCGGCACCCCGTCCGGAATACCCCGCCGACCGGGGCCGTTGTGGCGGGCACCAGGCCCGAACCGGCCCGGACCGCCACCTCCGGAAGGGAAGGAAGCGCGAGATGAGCAGCACGGTCGAGCTGACCAAGGAGAACTTCGACGAGATCGTCCCGGGCCCGGAGGGCAAGGACTTCGTCTTCATCGACTTCTGGGCCGGGTGGTGCGGGCCGTGCCGCCAGTTCGCCCCGGTGTACGAGAAGGCGGCCGAGCGCCACTCGGACCTGGTCTTCGCCAAGGTGGACACCGAGGCGCAGCAGGAGCTGGCCGCCGCGTTCGACATCCAGTCGATCCCGACACTGGCGATCATCCGTGAGGGCGTGCTCGTCTTCTCGCAGCCCGGAGCGCTGCCGGAGGCGGTGTTCGAGGACCTGATCGGCCAGGCCCGCGGCCTGGACATGGCCGAGGTGAAGCGCAAGGTCGCCGAGGAGCAGGCGGCCGGCGGCCAGGCCTGATCCGGACGTCCGAGGGCCCGGGGAGCATCGTCTCCCCGGGCCCTCGCCGTTCCCGGCCTCCTGTCGGCCCCCGCGCGTGGCCGCCGCGCCCGGGCTCCGGGCGTCAGTCGGGGTCGGCGCCCCAGGCGGCGAGCCGGGCCGCGAGCGCCCGTACCTCGGCGCGCAGCGCGGCGGGCTCCCGGACGGTGAACGGCCACCCCAGCCCGGCCAGCAGCACCGCGACGCCGTCCAGGTTCTGCGCCCGGGCCCGCAGCAGCACCCGATCCTCGGCGAGTCCGGTCAGCGTGCCGACGGCGGGCGGCAGCCGGCGGCGGGCCTCGGCGAGGGTGGTCTCCAGCTCCACCTCGACCCGGTGCCGCCAGGGCACCCCGGCCAGTGACTCCACCACCCGCTGGACCGGGTCGAAGTCCTCGGGCGGCTCGAAGCCGGTCTCGCCCTGCTCGACCCGGGTGATCCGGTCCAGCCGGAAGGTGCGCGGCTCGCCGCTGCGGTGGTCGAGCCCGGTGGTGTACCAGCGCCCGGAGTGGAAGACCAGCCCGTACGGGTCGAACTCGCGCTCGCTGGGCCGGTCCTCGCGGTCCCGGTAGGAGAGCCGCACCCGGCGCCGCCGGCGGGCCGCCTCGGCCAGGGTGAACAGCGCGGCGGCGGCCGGGCCGGGTCCGGTGGCGGGGAGGGCGGTGAGACCGAGGGTCTGTTCGACGGCGGAGACGCGTTCGCGCAGCGGCGGCGGCAGGACCCGCTGGATCTTGGCGAGGGCGGTCTCGGTGGCCCCCTCCCCCACCGACAGGCCGGAGCTGCGGCCGGCCAGCAGGCCGAGCACCACGGAGGCGGCCTCGTCCGGGTTGAGCATCAGTGGCGGCAGCCGGTAGCCGGGCCGCAGGCGGTAGCCCCCGTAGCGGCCCCGGTCGGCCTGGACGGGGATGCCGAGTTCGGCCAGCCGGGCGGCGTAGCGGCGGACGGTGCGCTCGTCCACGTCCAGCCGGGCGGCCAGTTCGGCGCCGGTCAGGCCGGGGCGGTCCTGGAGCAGTTCCAGCAGGGCGAGGACGCGGCTGACCGGGTGCTCCACCGCGTGCTCCTCTCCGTCTCCGCGCCGCTCTTCGTGGCCGGCCCCGCCGCTTTCCGTACCGGCCCGTGCCGCTCTCCGTGCCGCGTCCGTGCCGTTTCCTGAGGTCCTTCCGGGCGCCCGGCGGCGACGCGGGGGAAATCCGGGCGACTTCTGTCCGGATCCGATCCTAGAGTCGGCGGTGAAGGAGGCCCCACCGGGGCGATGCCCTCCGCGGGCCCGTCGAGGCCGTCGAAGCATGCCGGGGCTCGACCGGCCCGCCGGCTCGGCTCGTCCCGGCTCGCCGAGGCCTCCGCGACATCCCCACCGACGAATGGAGTGATCCGCCATGAGCACGTTCGTACTGGTCCCCGGTTTCTGGATCGGCGCCTGGGCCTGGGACGAGGTCGCCGAAGCGCTGCGCGCGGACGGCCACCGGGTGTACGCCGTCAGCCTGCCCGGAGTGGCCGAACGCACGGGTGAGGAAGGCGAGTTCGGATTGGAGGACCACATCGCCGACCTCGCCGGGCTGCTGGTCCGGGAGGACCTGTCGGACGTCGTCGTGGTGGCGCACAGCGGCGCCTGCGCCCCGGTCGGCGGGCTCGCGGACCGGCTGCCGGAGCGGATCCGCCGGGTGGTCTACCTGGACAGCGGCCCGCTGATCGACGGCTCTGCGCTCTTCGACGTCTGGCAGCCCGACTACCAGCGGGCGGCCGAGGCCTCGGTGGTCGACGGCCGTCTGCCGATGCCGTCCTGGGAGTTCCTGGCGGAGCACGGCGCGAGCGTGGCCGGGCTGGACGAGGCCACCCTCGCCCGCGTCCGCTCCCGCGCCACCCCGCACCCGGCCGGGGTGTACCGGGACCGGCTGCGGCTGACCGGTGCCGGGGCCGCGCTGCCGCAGGCGCTGGTCTCCTGCTCCTTCCCGCTGTCCCAGGTGCGCGAGCTGATCGCCGCCGGGCACCCGTACTTCGCCGGGATGTCCGGGCCGAACTGGGAGCTGCGCGAACTGCCCACCGGGCACTGGCCGATGTTCTCCCGCCCGGCCGACACGGCGGCGGTGCTGGCGGAGCTCGCCGCGCTCTGAGCCCGGCGGTCCGTCCGGTGGCGCGTCCGCCGCTCGGGCCGCCGTCACCGGCCGCCGCTCCCGGCCGCCACCGGCCCCGGGACTGTCCCGTCCGCGTCCGGCGGTGTTCCGACGGCGCCCTCGGCATGTCCGTCCGTCGCGCGAGCGCGCCCGGACCGGCAGGATGGGGCCCACGCCGTACCCGAGCGAAGAGCGAGCACCCGTGCGCGAGCAGCCCAGCCGTACCGAACCGCCGGACTCCGGACCGGAGTTCCGGTCGGACGGCGGTGCGGGGCGGGGTGCCCCGCCGGGCACCCCGCCCGGCTCCCGCACCGTGGTCACCCCACGGCTGCGCCACGAGCGGGAGAAGTGGCCGCGGCAGGCGGTCCGGTTCAGGCTCGGGTACGGGTACGGGAACGGGAACGGCGGCGGCCGCGGCCCGAGCTCCCGGAGGGCCGCCCCGCCGGGCGGACCGACCGGTGGGCCGGCCGCGGACCGGCACGTCCGACCGCACGACAACCGCGAGCGCACACCCGCCACCGCCGCCCCACGGACCGGGGCGGCCATCGAGACGACGGAGGACCGGGCATGACCAGCACCGCCGAGGAGTACGACGTCATCGTCCTGGGGGCCGGCCCGACCGGCGAGAACGTGGCCGACCGGACGGTCGCCGCCGGGCTGCGCACCGTGATCGTGGAGGCCGAGCTGGTCGGCGGCGAGTGCTCCTACTGGGCCTGCATGCCCAGCAAGGCGCTGCTGCGGCCGGTGGCCGCGCTGGCCGACGCCCGTGCGGTGGCCGGCTCCCGCGAGGCGGTCGGCGACCGGCGGCTGGACCCGGCCGCGGTGCTCGCCCGGCGGAACTCCTTCGCCTCCGACTGGCAGGACGACGGCCAGGTGCAGTGGCTGCGGGACACCGGCATCGAGCTGGTCCGCGGCCACGGCCGGCTGGCCGGCGTGCGGACGGTGACGGTGGAGGCCGAGGACGGCAGCGAGCGGGTGCTCACCGCCCGGCACGCCGTCGCGGTGTGCACCGGCAGCCGACCGGTGCTGCCCGCGCACGTGCCGGGGCTCGCCGAGGCCCACCCGTGGACCAACCGGGAGGCGACCGGCTCGCAGTCCGTCCCCGGGCGGCTGGCGGTGGTCGGCGGCGGGGTGGTCGGGGTGGAGATGGCCGCCGCCTGGCGGGCGCTCGGCTCCGAGGTGGTGCTGCTGGTGCGCGGTGACGGGCTGCTGCCGCGGATGGAGCCGTTCGCGGGCGAGCTGGTCGCGGAGGGCCTGCGGGCGGCCGGGGTGGACCTCCGCTTCGGCACCGAGGTCACCGCGCTGGAGCGGGCGGACGGCTCCGGGCCGGTGACCCTCACCCTCGACGGCGGCGGGACGCTGACCGTCGACGAGGTGCTGTACGCGACCGGCCGGGCACCGCGCACCGCCGACATCGGGCTGGAGCAGGTCGGCCTGAAGCCGGGCGACTGGCTGGAGGTGGACGACAGCTGCACGGTGCTCAACGTGGACGGGGCGGACGGCGAGGGCGGCGAGTGGCTCTACGCCGCCGGGGACGTCAACCACCGGGCGCTGCTCACCCACCAGGGCAAGTATCAGGCCCGGATCACCGGCGCCGCGATCGCCGCCCGCGCCCAGGGGCGCCCGCTGGACACCTCGCGCTGGGGCGCGCACGCCGCGTCCGCCGACCTCGCGGGCGCTCCCCAGGTGGTGTTCACCCAGCCCGAGGTCGCCGCCGTCGGTCTGACCCGGGCCGCCGCCGAGGAGGCCGGACTGCGGGTGAAGACCGTCGACCACGAGATCGGTTCCGTCGCCGGGGCCTCGCTCTACGGCGACGACTACCGCGGCCGGGCCCGGGTGGTCTTCGACCTGGACCGGCAGTTGATCGTCGGCGCCTGCCTGGTCGGCCCCGGGGTGGCCGAGCTGCTGCACTCGGCCACCGTCGCGGTGGTCGGCGAGGTCCCGATCGACCGGCTCTGGCACGCGGTGCCCGCGTACCCGACGATCAGCGAGGTCTGGCTGCGGCTGCTGGAGGACTGCCGGGGCTGACCCCGAACGGGGGCGGCCCCCGGCCGCGAACGGGCGGCCCCTCGACCCGAACGGGCGGCCCCTCGAACGGATGTCGGCCTCCCGGGTGACCGGCGCGGCGAGATGTGACCACCGGTGGACGGCGGGACACTGGCAGTCGGGGGCGTCCCGGGGGGCCGTACTCGTGACCAGGTGGTGTGTGGCATGTCCGAGGTGCTGTTGGCGGTCGGAACCGAGAAGGGCCTCTTCCTCGGCCGCAGCCGCGACCGGCTGACGTGGGAGTTCAGCGGGCCGCACTTCCCGATGAACGCGATCTACTCCGTCTCGATCGACCGCCGCGACGGCCGGACCAGAGTGCTGGTCGGCGCCGACAGCAGCCACTGGGGGCCCTCGATCTGGCGCTCCGACGACCTCGGCGAGAGCTGGTTCGAGCCGCCGCAGCCGGCCATCCGCTTCCCGGAGTCCACCGGCGCCTCGCTCACCCGGGTCTGGCAGCTCCAGCCCGCCGGCGCGGAGGCCCCCGGCGTCGTCTACGCGGGCACCGAGCCGGCCGCGCTGTTCCGCTCCACCGACGGCGGCGAGACCTTCGCGCTGGTCGAGCCGCTCTGGAACCACCCCCAGCGGCCGCAGTGGGGAGCCGGTTACGGCGGCCAGGGCCTGCACACCGTCCTGACCGACCCGCGCGACCCGCAGCGGCTGCTGATCGCCGTCTCCAGCGGCGGCGTCTACCGCAGCAAGGACGGCGGCGACAGCTGGCAGCCCTCCAACACCGGCCTGCGCGCCGAGTTCTTCCCGGAGGAGAGCCAGTACCCCGAGTTCGGCCAGTGCGTGCACAAGATCGCCGCGGACCCGGTCCACCCGGACCGGCTCTACCTCCAGAACCACGGCGGCGTCTACCGCAGCGACGACTGGGGCGGCAGCTGGCAGTCGATCGTGGACGGGCTGCCCGCCGAGTTCGGCTTCGCCGTGGCCGCCCACCCGCGCCGGGCGGACACCGCCTACCTCTTCCCGCTCGGCGGCTCGGACGACCGCATCCCGCCCGGCCGCCGCTGCCGGGTCTTCCGCACCACCGACGGCGGCACCAGCTGGCAGCAGCTCGCCCAGGGCCTGCCCGGCGAGGACCACTACGGCATCGTGCTGCGCGACGCCCTGCGCACCGACGACGCCGACCCGGCCGGGATCTACTTCGGCAACCGGACCGGCGACGTGTACGGCAGCCGGGACGAGGGCGAGAGCTGGTCGCTGCTGATCTCCCACCTGCCGGACGTGCTCTGCGTCCGGGCCGCGGTGGTGGCCTGACCCGGGGGGCGCGCCCGGGCCTGGCGACCGGCACCGGTGGACCGGCGCCGGTGATCCCACGACGCTGACACCGCGCCGGTACCCCACGACGGGGCCCATGCCGGGAGCTCCGTCCGGGGACCCCGCGCCGGCGGACCGGAATAACCGGTTGCCGGACGGCAGGCCCTCGGTGAGCATGGCCGCCGACGGACGACCGCGGGATCCGACCGCGAGATTGTGGGGTGGGCCATGGCCGAGGACTGGGTGGTCAGGCGGGGTGCCGACGGCGAGCCGGTGCTGCGCTACGTGCTGGACGAGCGGGAGGGCCGGCCCTGGGCCGACCTGCTGGAGGTCCTGGACGAGTCGGTGGACGCCGCCGCGTTCATCCGGGCCGAGCTGCCCGGCTGGGTGGTCTCCGGCGCTCCCGGGCTCGGCCGGGAGCTGGTGGCGCAGGGCGCGCGGGTGCTGCGGCACGCCCACACCTTCCGCCGCGACCTGCGCGCCGATCCCCCGCCCGCCGACTGGGCCGGGGCCCCGCTGCGCGAGGGCCTGCGGGCGGTGCCCTGCGACCGCGCGCCCGAGGAGCTGTACGAGGGCTGGCGGGCCGCCTTCCCCGCCGGCCACGTCGACCACTACCCGGGCGAGGACGCCCGGGTGCTGGCCGAGCGGCTCGCTCCCCTGCTCGCGGGCAAGGTCATCGGCCCGGTGCTGCCGTCCAGCGTGCTCGCCGTGGACGCGGAGGACCGCGTGGTCGCCGGGCTGGTCCTCACCGACCGCGACGGCCGGCCCTGGGTCGCCGACGTCTTCCGCCACCCGGAGCGCGGCTACCGCGGCCTCGGCGCCGACCTGCTGCGCCGGACGCTCGGGGACGCCGCCGAGCGCGGGCTCGCCGACGTGACCCTGGTGGTCTCCGAGGGCAACCCGGCCCGCCGGGTGTACGAGGCACTGGACTTCGTGCTCCAGGAGACCTCGCTGACGGTCGTCGTCCCCGACGCGGGCTGACCGGAACCGCCGGAGCTCGCCCGCGCCCCGGCGCCTCAGGGGCGGGCGAGTTCCAGGACGGCGATCCCGCCCAGCACGATGAACGCCGCCGTCAGCCGCAGCCGGCCGAGGCCCTCGCGGAACACCACGGCGGCGATCAGCGCGGCGATCACGATGCTGGTCTCGCGCAGCGCCGCAATCGTCGCCAAGTCCCCCTGGCCTGTGCCCACACCATGGGTGCGGGCCCACGGGCGGGCCGCCGGGCGGGGCGTGGACCTGTCCCGCCACCCTCCGGGCGGCCGGGGCCTCGGCAAACGGGCTGGTCGGAGGGGCTGTGTAGGCTCAACGGTCATGGCGAGGGTGACGCGGGACGATGTGGCGCGGGCGGCGGGGACGTCCACGGCGGTCGTGAGTTATGTGATCAACGACGGGCCGCGGCCGGTGGCGCCGGCGACCCGGGCGCGGGTGCTCGCGGCGGTCGAGGAGCTCGGCTACCGGCCGAACCGGGTCGCCCAGGCGATGGCCCGGCGGCGGACCGACCTGCTCGGGATGGTCGTGCCGGACGCCCGCCAGCCGTTCTTCGCCGGGCTCGCCCACGCCGTCGAGCAGGCCGCCGCCGAGCACGGCCGGCTGCTGCTGATCGGCAACTCCGACTACGCCGACGAGCGCGAGGCGCACTACATCCGCGCCTTCCTCGGGATGCAGGTGGACGGTCTGATCCTGGTCACCCAGGACCCGGCGACCCCCGGGCTGACCGGCTTCGACGTGGCCGACGGCACCCCGGTGGTGCTGCTGCACCACCGGGCGGAGAGCACCGACGGCGTCGCCGTGGTCGCGGACGACGAGGGCGGCGCCCGCGAGGTGGTCCGCCACCTGCTCGGGCACGGGCACGCCGAGGTGCACTGCTTCGGCGGCACCCGCGCGCTCAGCCCGCACGACCCGGTCACCGGGCGGACGGCCGGCTGGGTCGCCGCGCTGGAGGAGGCCGGACTGCCCACCGGGGGACGGCTCACCCCGGCACCGTTCGACCGGGTCCGGGCGCACGCCGAGGCGCTCGCCCTGCTCGCCCGGCCCGACCGGCCGTCCGCCGTGTTCTGCGCGACGGACGACCAGGCGATCGGCCTGCTGCGGGCCGCCGACGACCTCGGCATCCGGGTCCCGGAGGACCTCGCGGTGGCCGGCTTCGACGACATCGCCGAGGCGGTGATCGCCGGGCCCGCGCTGACCACCGTCACCACGGCGCAGGACGAGATGGCGCGCGCCGCGCTGGAGCTCGTCCTCGGCGGGCCGGAGCGCCGCGCCCGGGGCGCCCGCACCTTCCCGGCCCGGCTGGTGGTCCGGCGCTCCTGCGGCTGCCCGCCGGCCGCGGCGCGGGACTGACGCCGGGGCCGCCGGAACTGGTGTCGGGCCGGCACAGGGCCGGGACCGGGGCCCACCGGACCTGACGCCCGGCCGGCGCGGGGCCGGTACCGGCGCGGCCCGGGCGTCAGCCTTCGAGCAGTTCGTCCGCGAGCAGGTCCATCAGCACGTTGTCGTGCCAGGTGCCGTCCGGCCCGCGCTCGTACTGGCGCATGGTGCCGACGGTGCGGAAGCCGACCTTGGTGTAGCAGCGGATCGCGGCGAGGTTGTCCGCGGCCGGGTCGATCACCAGCCGGTGGTAGTGGTGGTCGTGCACCAGATGCCGGGCCATCGTGCGCACGGCGTCGGTGCCCAGGCCCAGGCCGTGCACCGTCGGATCGAGGTAGAGGTCCATCCCGGCGTGCCGGTACTCGTCGTCGTTGTTGGCGTACCACTGGATGGCGCCGACCACCTGGCCGCCGAGGTCGATCGCGAAGGTCTCGGTACCGGGCGATTCCAGGTCGTTGGCGACCTCGCCGGCCAGGTCGTCGCCGCCGCGCCAGCGGGCGAACACCTCGGGCGTGCCGCGGATGGCCGCCAGTGCCGGGATGTCCTCGCCGGTGGCCGGGCGGAGCGTGACCAAGGTGCCGTGCAGAATCGTCCCCATATGGGGCATGTTGGCATGGAAACCCGGCTCCGGCGAGTGTTTTCGGACCACCGTCCGGCCCCTTCCGGCGTGCGGCGGCGGGCTTCGGGCGGCAGACCCGTGGGGCGGCGCCGGGGCGTCAGGCGGCGGGGCGGTCGAGGTGGCCGTGGAGTCGGACGGTGGGCCTCGCCCGGCGTGAGCGGGGCGGACGTCAGACGTCCTCCAGGCGCAGCCGGGCACTGACCGCGCCGAGGCCCTCGGCGAGGACCGCGAGCTGCTCGCGGGTGAGCACGTCGATCAGCAGCTCGCGCACCAGGGCGACGTGTCCGGGCGCGGCCCGGCGCAGCGTCTCCCGCCCCTGGTCGGTGAGTTCGGCGATGACGCCGCGCACGTCGCTGGGGCAGGAGCGGCGGGCGACCAGGCCGGCCCGCTCCAGCTGGGTGACCTGGTAGGTCAGGCCGCTCTTGGAGGTGACCAGCTTGTCGGCGAGTTCGGTCATCCGCAGCGAGTCGCCGGGGGCGGCGGACAGGTGCACCAGGATCTCGTACTGCTGGTGGGAGAGCCCGGAGTCCTCCTTGAGCTGGCGTTCCAGCCGCCGGTTCAGCAGGTTGCTCGCGACCACGAAGCCCCGCCAGGCGGCCGCCTCGTCCGGGTCCAGCCAGCGGGGTTCGTTCAGAGAGGACATGGCTGAAGCCTACTCCTGTTGTTCAAATTCGAACGAAGGTGTACCGTCGACCGCAGTAGACGTTCAAATTTGAACTACCTGCCAATCGCCCACCGCCCATCCGGTCGAACGGTCCCGAGGAGGACGCCATGAGCACCGCGGCCCCCGAGCGCATGCCCGCCCTGTACCTGTCGCACGGCGCTCCGCCGCTGGCCGACGACCCGATCTGGCCGGGCGAGCTGGCCGCCTGGTCCGCCGACCTGCCCCGGCCCAAGGCCGTCCTCATGGTCTCCGCCCACTGGGAGGAGGCCCCGCTCGCCCTCGGCGCCGTCACCACCCTCCCGCTGGTGTACGACTTCTGGGGCTTCCCCGAGCACTACTACCGGGTCCGGTACGCCGCCCCCGGCGCGCCGGAGCTCGCCGAGCGCGTGCGCAAGCTGCTGCGCGCCCCCGGCACGCCCGTCCAGGACATCCCCGACCGGGGGCTCGACCACGGCGCGTACGTCCCGCTGGTGGAGATGTACCCGGACGCCGACGTCCCGGTGCTCCAGGTCTCGCTGCCCACCCTCGACCCGCAGCGGCTGATGGAGATCGGCCGCAGGCTCGCCCCGCTGCGCGACGAGGGCGTGCTGATCGTCGGCAGCGGCTTCTTCACCCACAACCTGCGGGCGCTCAGCGCCGACGGCCGGGTCACCTCGGTGATGGCCGAGTTCGACGACTGGGGCCGGCGCGCCCTGGAGGCCCACGACCTGGACGCCCTGCTCGACTTCGAGCACAAGGCCCCGGCCGGGCGCCTCGCCCACCCGCGCACCGAGCACTTCGCCCCGCTGTTCGTCACCCTCGGCGCCGGCGAGGCCGACCTGGACAGCCAGCGCAGCGTCATCGACGGGTTCTGGATGGGCCTGGCCAAGCGCTCGATCCAGCTGGGCTGACCCCGCGCGACCCGGCGCTCACACCTCCCGGAGGCCCTCCCGCGGCCCGCCCGGTCCTCAGGCGGAACAGCAGGTGAAGCGCTCGCCGATGTGCTCGGGCTGCTCGATCTCGTCCACCAGGGCGACCGCGTAGTCCGGCACCGTGATCCGGCTGCGCCCCTCGGCGTCGGTGAGCAGCTGCTCCAGGCCGGTGCGGTAGCGGCCGGTCCGCTCCCCCGGGCCGATCTCGGCGGCCGGGCTGAGCACCGTCCAGCGCAGGTCGGAGACCGTCCGGTAGTAGTCCAGCGCCTCGCCGTGGGCGTGCATGATCTGGCGGACCGGCTCCGGCAGGCCCGGGGCGTCCCAGACCCGCACGCCCGGCGCGGTCTCCAGGCTGCCCGCGCCGCCGACCGCGACCAGCCGGGGCGCCGCGTCGCCCAGCGCGCGCAGGCCCTCGACCAGGGAGCGGGCGGCGGGCTCGATCAGCGCCAGGTGGCCCGGGCCGTCGCCGCCGCCGACGGCGCTCACCAGCACGTCCTGGCCGCCCGCCACCCGGGTCACGTCCGCCGGGACCAGCACGTCCCCGCGCTCCACGGAGGCGGCCGCGCCCCGGTAGTGGTCCGGGTCGCGGACCACGGCCGTGACCTCGTGCCCGCGCGCCGCCGCCTCGGCGACGACGGCGCTGCCGATGGTGCCGTTGGCGCCGATCACGGCGATTCTGGCCATGGGTACCTGCCTGCCTGGGGGCTCGCGCGGCGGGGGTGCCGGCGACCGGACGGAACACGTCGGACAGGGTCGATTATCGGACGGACTCCCGGCGCGGGCCCGGGCGTTGGGCCTATCGTGTGACGTTCCGTCGAAGGAGTGATCATGCGCAACGGCGACCCCGTACGAACCGCCCTGGACGCCTCGCTGGCGGTCCTCGCCCCGCACACCGGGGACCGCGACTGGGACGTGACCGCCGGACTCCTGGAGTGGAGCTGCCGCGACACCGCCGCCCACATCGCCCACGACCTGCTCGCCTACGCCGGCCAGCTCGCCGCCCGCCCCCGAGACCGCTACCTGCCGCTGGACCTCACCGTGCGCCCCGAGGCGGACCCGGCCCAGGTGCTCACCGTCGTCACCGCCGCCGGGCACCTGCTCGCCACCGCCCTGGACGCCGCCCCGCCCGAGCTGCGCGCCTACCACCACGGCCCCTGCGAGCCGCTCGGCTTCGCCGCGATGGGCGTCGCCGAGACCCTGCTGCACACCCACGACATCACCAGCGGCCTCGGCCTGGCCTGGCGACCGCCGGCCGGACCGTGCCGCTTCGCGCTCGACCGGCTCTTCCCGGACGCGCCGCGGGAGCCGGCCGCCCACCCCGCGGAGGTCCTGCTCTGGTGCACCGGGCGCGCGGAACTGAACGGCCGCCCGCGCAGGTCCTCGTGGACCTGGCGGGCGGCCGTGGGCGAGTGGCCGGACTGACCGGTCGGTCAGGCGCCCTCGGTGGCGGCCCGCTCGGCCTGGCTGCGCTCGACGCAGAACTCGTTGCCCTCCGGGTCGGCCAGGGTCACCCAGCCCTTGCCGTCCGGGGTGCGGCGGTCCGCCAGCACGGTCGCGCCCAGGACGACCAGGCGGGCCACCTCCTCGTCCCGACCGCGGTCCTGCGGCTGGAGGTCGAGGTGCACCCGGTTCTTCGCCGACTTGCCCTCGGGCACCCGGATGAAGAGCAGCGAGGCGCCGGCGGAGTCCACCAGGACCTCGTCGTCACCCGGGTTGTCGTCCTCGCTCACGGTGCCCTCCAGGGCCTCGGCCCAGAAGCCGGCGAGGGCGTACGGATCGGCGCAGTCGATCGTCACGTGTCGTACCAGAGAAGCCATGGGCCTACTCTCACCTGCGCCGATCGGATCCGTCCAGCCTTTTCCGGGAGTGCCGGTGGCCGTCCCGCGGATACGGCGGGAAGGCCGGGACGATCTCCGTGAACGCGTAGCCGCTCTTCTCCGCGACCCGGCAGGAGGCGTGGTTGTCGCCCTCGTGCAGCAGGTCGATCCGCCGCAGGCCGTCCTCGGCGAAGGCGGCGAAGGCCCAGGCGGTGAGGGCCTCCACCGCGCGCGGGGCCACGCCCCGGCCGCGGGCCGGGCCGGCCGTCCAGTAGCCCACCTCGGCCGTCTCCCCGCCCGGGGCGCCGCGCTTGAGCACCACGTTGCCCACCAGCTCGCCGGCGTCCAGGACGGCGAAGGAGTACCGGGTGCCGGCCGCCCGGCCCTCCTCCTGGAGGCGCAGCCAGTGCGCGGCCTGCTCGGCGTCGTCCACCGGGGTGAGGGTGAAGCGGCGCAGGGTCTCGTCCCGGTAGGCCTCGATCAGCGCGGGCGCGTCGGCGTCCTCGAAGGGGCGCAGCAGCAGGCCGTCGGCCACCGGGGCCGCGGCGGCGGTCACTTGAGGCCCTCCCAGCCCCAGCGCGGGGTCGGGCCGGGCTCGCCGAGGTCGGTGCCGGCCGGGGAGGCGGAGACGTCCTCGGCGATCCGGGTGCCCCAGTCGAAGTACTCCAGCACCCGGCGGCGGAGCAGTTCGTCCTCGGGCAGCTCCGCGCGGACGGCCTCGGCCATCAGCTCCATCCAGCGCAGCCGCTGCTCCTCGGTGATGGCCAGGCCGAGGTGGACGCGGAGCAGCGCCTGGTGGCCGCCCAGTTCGTCGGTGTAGCCGGTCGGGCCGCCGAAGACCTCGGCCAGCCAGACCGCGACCCGCTCGATGTGGGTCGGGGTGAAGCCGGCGAAGACCGGGGCGAGCAGGGGGTCGGCGAGGACGCCCCGGTAGAAGGTGTGGCTGAGCCGGCGCAGGACGTCGATGCCGCCGACGGCCTCGTAGAGCGTGGTGTCGGGCCGTGGGTCGTTCATGGGTGTGCTCCCCGTGGGTGGACCGTGCGTTGGCCCCCTTCCTAGCAGTCGGAGGTGGCGGGCGGCGGGGCTTCGGGCCCTGTTCGCGGCGGGCTCAGCAAGCGGAGCGGCAGGTTCGGCAGGCGGGGCGGGGGCTCCCGTCGCCGGGCGAGGCGGGCTCCGGTCGCGGAGGGGCGGGCTCCGGTGGCGGAAGGGCGGGGTTCCCGCTTGACCCTGACGTTGGCGGCAGGGTTGGAGGGTGGGGCCCATGAGCGATGAGAGCGGGACGCGGGGCAGGGTCGTGGTGGTCACGGGGGCCGGGACGGGGATCGGGCGGGAGACCGCGCGGGCCTTCGCCGCCGAGGGGGCGCGGGTGCTGGCGGTGGGGCGGCGGTTCGAGCCGCTGGAGGAGACGGCGGCCGCGTTCCCCGCGCTGATCGAGCCGCTGGCCGCGGACGTGACCGGGCCGGGGGCGCCGGAGGAGATCGTCCGGGTGGCGCTGGAGCGGTTCGGACGGCTGGACGTGCTGGTCAACAACGCGGCAATCGTGCAGGACCGGCAGAGCATCGGCGGCTTCGACCGTACGGGCGTCGAGGCGCTGCTGGCCACCAACCTGGTCGCCCCGGTGCTGCTCGGGCAGGCCGCGCTGCCCGCGCTGGAGCGGAGCCGGGGCGTGGTGGTCAACGTCAGCACCGCCGTCGGGCAGCGCGGCTGGCCGAGCAACTCGGTGTACGCGGCGAGCAAGGCGGCGCTGGAGACGGTCACCCGCAGCTGGGCGGTGGAACTGGCACCGCGCGGCATCCGGGTGGTGGCGGTGGCGCCCGGGGCGATCGACACCCCGATCGGCGACCACTCCGGGTACGGCCCCGAGCAGCGGGCAGCGATCCGGAAGTGGCAGATCGAGCACACCCCGTTGGGCCGGATCGGCCGGCCGGCGGAGGTGGCCTGGGCGATCACCCAACTCGCCTCGCCGCAGGCCTCGTTCGTGACCGGCGTAGTGTTGTCGGTGGACGGCGGCGCGCTGGTGGGCTGACCGGGAGGGGACGGATGGCGGTGCGGATCGGTGAGCTGGCGGCCCGGACGGGCAGTACCGCCCGGGCCCTGCGGCACTACGAGCAGGCCGGGTTGATCGACTCCGACCGCGCGCCGAACGGCTACCGCGAGTACGACGAGTCGGCGGTCGTCCGGGTGCGCAACATCCGCGCGCTGGTGGCCGCCGGGCTCACCCTGGAGGACCTCCGGCCGCTGCTGGGCTGCCTGGACGGGGACGTGCTGGCGGTCCGGCCGTCCGAGCGGGTGCTGGGGATCGCCCGGGAGCGGCTGGCGGTGCTGGAGCGCCGGATCGCCGCCCAGACCGAGGCCCGGGACCGGCTGGTGGCGGCTCTGGCGGCGGCCGGGGTGCCCGCGGAAGGGTCGCGCGAGGCCGGGCCGTACGAGGCCGGGCCGCCCGCGGTGGCGCCGCCCGCCGCCGGTCCTCACGCGGACGGGTGACACCCCCGATCGGGGGTGTGCAGGGCGCGACCGGGAGAGGACAGTGGCCCCATGCAGATTCCACTCTCCGTGATGGACTTCCTCGACCGGGCCGAGCTGGTCTACGGCGACCGGGTCGGCATCGTCGACGAGCCGGTGCAGCCGGCCGAATCCTGGGGCGAGCTGAGCTACCGCCGGATCGCCGAGCTGGCCCGGGCCCAGGCCGCCGGGCTGGACCGGCTCGGCGTCGGGCCGGGCGAACGGGTCGCGATCGTCTCGCACAACTCGGCCCGGCTGCTGACCTCCTTCTTCGGGGTGAGCGGGTACGGCCGGGTGCTGGTGCCGGTGAACTTCCGGCTGAGGGCCGAGGAGGTGTCGTACATCGTCGAGCAGAGCGGCGCCTCCGTGCTGCTGGTCGACCCGGAGATCGCCGACTCGCTGAGCGGGGTGGTGGCCAAGCACAAGTTCGTGCTCGGCGCCGACAGCGACGCCGTGCTGTACGACTTCGACGGCACACCCCGGCAGTACGCGGTGGCCGAGAACGACACCGCCACCATCAACTACACCAGCGGAACCACCGCCCGCCCCAAGGGCGTTCAGCTCACCCACCGCAACATCTGGCTGAACGCGACGGTGATGGCCCTGCACTACGGCGCCGGCGACCGGGACGTCTACCTGCACACCCTGCCGATGTTCCACGCCAACGGCTGGGGCCTGCCGTACTCGCTCACCGGCCTGGGCGCCCGGCACATCGTGCTGCGCAAGGTGGACGGCGCGGAGATCCTGCGCCGGGTCGAGCGGCACGGGGTGACCTTCCTGTCCGGCGCGCCCGCCGTGGTCCAGATGGTGCTGGACGCGGCCGCCGACTGGGACGGCCCGGTGCCCGGCCGGGACCGGGTGCGGATGATCGTGGCCGGCGCCCCGCCGCCGACCTCGGTGGTGCAGCAGGTCGAGGAGCAGTTGGGCTGGGAGTTCATGCAGCTCTACGGCCTGACCGAGACCTCCCCGGTGGTCACGGTCAACCGCTCGCGGGCCGAGTGGGACGCGCTGCCGGCCGCCGAGCGGGCCGAGAAGCTGGTGCAGGCGGGCGCCCCGGCGCTCGGCACCCGGCTGCGGGTGGACGCCCAGGGCGAGGTGCTGGTGCGCTCCAACACCGTGCTGGACGGCTACTGGCAGCAGCCCGGGGCCACGGCCGAGGCGCTACGGGACGACTGGTTCCACACCGGTGACGGCGGCACCCTCACGGACGGCCTGCTGACCATCTCCGACCGCAAGAAGGACGTCATCATCAGCGGCGGGGAGAACGTCTCCTCGATCGAGGTGGAGGACTGCCTGTACGACCACCCGGCGGTCGCCGAGGCGGCGGTGATCGGCGTGCCGCACGAGAAGTGGGGCGAGACGGTGAAGGCGCTGGTGGTGCTCCGGGAGGGCCACCAGGCGGTCACCGAGGCCGAGTTGATCGCGCACTGCAAGCAGCGGCTGGCCGGCTACAAGTCGCCCACCACGGTGGAGTTCCGGGACGCCCTGCCGCGCACCGCCACCGGGAAGCTGCAGAAGTTCCGGCTGCGCGAGCCGTACTGGGCCGGGCGGGACCGCCAGGTCAACTGACCAGCCCCGACTCCCGCGCAGCGAGGGCGAGTTCGGTCCGGTTGCGGACACCGAGCTTGTGCATCGCGGACTTGAGGTAGCCCGTCACCGTGTTGCAGGTCAGGCCCAGTCGGGCGGCGATCTCCGGGTTGGTCCGGCCGGTCGCCGCCCAGCGCAGCACCTCGTGCTCGCGCGGGGTCAACGGCGGTACGGGGGCCGCCTTCCGGGGCTGTTCGCGGTTCCAGGCGGCGGCCCCGGCGAGTGCCCGGGCCGCCGCCTTCGCCAGCGTGCCGACCGCGGAGATCCGCACGTCCCCGAACGGGACGACGGCGCGCAGCGAGGCGTACACCACGCCGTGCACGGTGCCGCCGTCCATCAGCGGGACGGTGAGCATCGCGTACAGGTCCTCGGCGGCCACGGCCGCGTCGTAGTGGTGCGAGATGTTCGTCGCCGCACGGTAGTCGGGCACCCAGGTGGGCGCGCGCTCGGCGAGCGCCCGGCCGCCGAGGCCGAGTCCGGCCGGGACGGGCACGTCGTGCAGCAGGTCGGCCCGGGTGCCGGCCCAGTGGCGCAGCACCATGCCCTCGCTGCCGGGGCGGCTCCCGGGCAGCGGCTCGGGCACGCCGACCAGTCCGACGTCGGCGCCGCACTCGGCCACCACCCGGCGGGCGAGGTCGCCGAGCACGGCGTCCCGCACCAGCTCGGCGGCGCGCGCGGCGAGTTCGGGGTCGTCGGGCCGCACAGCGCCGTCGACGGGTTGCGCAAGGTGGGGGTCCGCAGCCCTGGTCATCGCGGAATTGTCACACGCGGTGGGGCCGGTGGCGAGAGTCCTGACATGCGTGTTCCGTGGAGTCGCGGACGGCGGCGGCCGGGCGGGCGTAGGGTGCGCCGGGACACTACCGGCGGGTAGCAACCGCCGGACGGCGACCGCCCGGGCCCGCAGGGAGAAGTCGATGCCGGAGGGGAACATGTCGGAGGGGAAGATGCCGGAGGGAAGAGCGATGACCGACCCGAACGCCCCGGGTGACGTCCTGGGCGGGCTGCTGGCGGACCTGCGGGCCGAGAGCGCGGTGCTGGACGACCTGGTCGCCGGGCTGCCGGCCGGGGACTGGGCCCGCCCGACGCCCGCCGAGGGCTGGACGGTGGCGCACCAGATCGCCCACCTGGCCTGGACGGACGACTGGACGGCCCTGGCCGCGCGCGACCCGGAGGGCTTCGGCGCGTCGCTCGGCGGGCGCTTCACCGAGCTGCCGGCGGCCGGCGCCGACCCGGTCGAGGAGGGCGCCCGCGCGGGTGCGGCCGCCGAACCCGCGGCCCTGCTCGCCCGCTGGCGGGCCGGGCGGGCGCAGGTGCTGGCCGCGCTCGCCGCCGCCCCGGCCGACGTCCGGCTGCCCTGGTTCGGCCCGCCGATGAAGCCCGCCTCGATGGCGACCGCCCGGCTGATGGAGACCTGGGCGCACGGCCAGGACGTCGCGGACGCGCTCGGCGCCACCCGTGAGCCCACCGACCGGCTGCGGCACATCGCCCACCTGGGGCTGCGCACCCTGGGCTTCGCCTTCACGCTGCACGGACTGCCCGCACCGGAGCACCCGGTCCGGCTCGAACTGACCGCGCCGGACGGCGGGGCCTGGTCCATCGGCCCGGCCGGGGCGCCGGACGTGGTGGCCGGCCCGGCCGTGGACTTCTGCCTGCTGGTGACCCAGCGCCGGCACCGGGACGACCTCGCGCTCACCGCCACCGGACCGGTCGCCACCGCCTGGCTCCCGATCGCCCAGGCCTTCGCCGGGGCGCCGGGCAAGGGGCGGCAGCCCGGGGCGTAGGACGGGCGGGGGCGGGCCCCGAGGCTGAGGCCGGGGCCGGGGCCGGGAGGCTCCCGGTGGCGGGGCCCGGGACGTTCGGCGGCGGCCCCGGGAGGCTCGGCGGCGGCCCCGGCCGCGGCGCTGTCGGACCGCCGGGGTTGAATGGCCGCCATGAACGACCTGCTCAGCCACCTGCCCGCCGTCCCCGACCTGCGCGACCGCTGCCGCGCGCTGGCCACGCTCGACGCGATCCTCAGCCCGGACGACTGGGAGTCGCGCTACCACTCCTTCGACGCCGCCTGGGACGAGGGCGAGGAGATGGCCTCGATGCGCAACGGCCAGGGCGACGACTGGGTCGTGGTCTTCTCCGCCGTCGGCGCCTACGGGCGCGGCTTCGACCACGAGGCGCCCAACGCCCCGGAGCTGCTCGCGGCCGTGCCGGAGGAGTTCCGCCGCTTCGCCGAGGAGCCCGCCTTCGGGGACGAGGACGGGCCGACGGTCACCCGCTGCTTCTGGCGCGCCCCCGGGGACGACGCCTGGCACGGCGCGGCCGCCGAACGCGGCGCGGAGCGCCTCTTCGACCTGCTGCTGGACGGCTCCGCCGAGGCCTACCGGGCGTGGGCCGAGGACTACTTCGAGCCGGAGCAGGCGCTGGACCCCGCCGCGGTCGAGCACGTCCTGGCGCTGCGCCCGCTCACCCCGGCCGTGGTGGCGGCGCTCAACCCGGACACCGACCTCGACGAGCTCGCCGAGGACCTCGCGGAGATCGGGTACCCGGGCTGACGCCCGCCGACTGACTGGCGTCCACGGGCGCCGACGTCCACCGGCGATGGCGTCCACTGGCGATGGCGTCCGGTCAGGCTGGCGTCGGCGCACCCCCTCCGGAGGCCTCAGAGGCCGATCCGGAGCGGGGTGAGCCGAGTGGCGATCAGGTTCGTGGCGCCCCGGTCCCGCTCGATGTGGCCGTGGACCAGCAGCCCGGCCCGGTCCAGGGCGGTGCGGCGCTGGGACTCCCAGACCGGGCGGTTGCAGATCACGTTGATCAGCCCGGTCTCGTCCTCCAGGCTGAGGAAGAGCACCCCGCCGGCCGTCGGCGGCCGCTGCCGGTGGGTGACCAGGCCGCCGACCACCACCGCCGTTCCCGGTGGCACGTCCGGGAGTTGGACGGCGCAGAGGGCGCCGCCGCGCTCCAGCTGGGTGCGCAGGTGCTGGAGCGGGTGGCTGGTGGCGGAGGTGCCGGTGGCCCACAGGTCGGCGATGGTCTCCTCGACCGGGCTCATGCCGGGCAGCTCCGGCGCCTCGGTGCCGGGGGTGGTGCCGGGGATCAGATCGGCCGAGATCCCGGCGAACGCCCCTGCAGCCCACAGGGCCTGACGCCTGGTCAGTCCGAAGCAGTCGAAGGCGCCCGCCGTCGCCAGCGCCTCCAGGACGGGCCCGGGCAGGCCGGTGCGGCAGGCGAAGTCCTCCAGGTCGGCGTACGGCTGCCCGGCCACGATCGCCTCGGCCTGCGGGGTGCCGATGCCGCGCACCGTCTCCAGGCCCAGCCGGATCGCCGGCTGCGGACGTCCGGCGGTCAGCGGCGGCTTCGGGGTCGGCCCCCGGTACGGCTCCAGGGTGGGCCGCGCCCCGCTGGCGTTGACGTCCACCCCGCGCACCCGCACGCCGTGCCGCCGGACGTCCGCGACCAGGCTGAGCGGCGAGTAGAAGCCCATCGGCTGGTTGGCCAGCAGGGCACAGGTGAAGGCCGCCGGGAAGTGGTGCTTCAGCCAGGCGCTGGCGTACACCAGGTAGGCGAAGCTGATCGCGTGGCTCTCCGGGAAGCCGTAGTTGGAGAAGGCCTCGATCTTGACGTAGACGTCCTCGGCCACCTCCGGCGGGATGCCGCGCTCGGCCATCCCGCCCAGCAGCCGTTCGCGCAGCCGGGCGACCCGCTCGTGCGAGCGCTTGGCGCCCATCGCCTGGCGCAGCCGGTCGGCCTCCGCGGGCGTGAACCCGGCGCAGTCGATGGCGAGTTGCATCATCTGCTCCTGGAACAGCGGCACCCCCAGGGTCTTGCCGAGCGCGTTCTCCATCAGCGGGTGCGGGCAGCCGGCCGGCTCCACCCCGGCGCGGCGGCGCAGGTACGGGTGGACGGAGCCGCCCTGGATCGGGCCGGGGCGGATCAGCGCGACCTCGACCACCAGGTCGTAGAAGTGGTCCGGCTTGAGCCGGGGCAGGGTCGCCATCTGCGCCCGGGACTCGACCTGGAACACGCCGACGGTGTCGGCCCGGCGCAGCATCGCGTACACGCCCTTGTCGTCGTCCGGGATGGTGGCCAGGTCGTAGCGCAGGCCGTGGTGCTCCGCGACCAGGTCGCAGGCGTCGTGCAGCGCGGCGAGCATGCCGAGGCCGAGCAGGTCGATCTTCACCAGCCCGGCGCCGGCGGTGGACTCCTTGTCCCACTGGAGCACGGAGCGCCCGGGCATCCGGGCCCACTCGGTGGGGCAGATCTCGCCGATCGGCTCCCGGGTCAGCACCATGCCGCCCGAGTGGATGCCCAGGTGGCGGGGCAGGCCGTGGAGCTGGGTGGCGAGCTGGAGCACGTCGGCGGGGATGACGGCGTCCGCGCCGGGGGCGGAGCGGAAGTCGGTCTGCCGGCTGAACGCGTCCACCTGCCCCTGCGGGTAGCCGAGCACCCGGGCGGCGTCGCGGATCGCCAGCCGGGGCCGGTAGGTGATCACGTTGGCGACCTGGGCGGCGTGCTCGCGTCCGTAGCGGCCGTAGACGTACTGGATGACCTCCTCGCGGCGGCGGTTCTCGATGTCCAGGTCGATGTCGGGCGGCCCGTCCCGGGCGGTGGAGAGGAAGCGTTCGAACAGCAGCTTGTAGTGGATCGGGTCGACGGCGGTGATCCCGAGGGCGTAGCAGACCGCGGAGTTGGCGGCCGAGCCGCGGCCCTGGCACCAGATGTCCTGGCGGCGGCAGAAGTCCACGATGTCGTGCACGATCAGGAAGTAGCCGGCCAGGTCGAGGTCCTCGATCACGTCCAGCTCCCTGGCGAGCTGGCGGCGGGCGGCGGCGTTGCCGGGGCCGAAACGGGCCGGGCCGCCGGCCGCGACCAGGGCGCGCAGGTGGCTGATCTCGGTCTCGCCCTCGGGGACGGGGAAGCCGGGCAGCTCCGGGTCCAGCTTGGCGAAGTCGAAGGCGCAGGCCCGGCCGAGTTCGGCGGTGGCCCGCTGCACCCCGGGGAAGCGGGCCAGCCGGCCGGCCATCTCGCGGCCCGAGCGCAGGTGCGCGGTGCCGGCCGCCCTGGTCCAGCCGACCGCGTCCTGGAGGGTGCGGCGCCCGTGCAGGGCGGCGAGGCTCTGCGCCAGGCGGCCCTGGGCGGGGCCTGCGTGGTGGGCGTTGGTGGAGGCGACGACGGGCAGGTCCAGCTCCGCGGCGAGGGCGGCGAGGGCGTCGTTGCGCCGGTCGTCGCCGGGCAGCCACTGGTCGATCAGCTCGACGTGGACGTTCTCGCGGCCGAACGCCTCGGCGAGGGTGCGCAGTCGGCGCCCGGCCTCGCCCCGGTCGGGCAGTGCGGCCGGGACCCGGCCGAGACGGCAGCCGGTGAGCACCGCCCAGTGACCGTCGTGCGCCCCGGCGAGCGCCGCGAGGTCGTACCGCGGGTTGCCCTTGGCGCCGCCGGCCAGCTGGGCGGCGGCGATCGCGGCGGACAGGCGGCGGTAGCCGGCCGGGTCGCGGGCGAGGACCAGCAGGTGCTCCTCAGCGTCGCCGTCGCGGATGGTCAGCTCGGCGCCGAACACGGTGGCCAGGCCGGTGCCCCGGGCCGCCTCGGCGAGCCGGACGGCGCCGTACAGGCCGTCGTGGTCGGTGATCGCGAGGGTCTCCACGCCCAGCCGGACCGCCTCGGCGACCAGGTCCTCCGGGTCGCTGGCGCCGTCCAGGAAGCTGAAGGCGGAGTGGACGTGCAGTTCGGCCCAGGGTTCGGGGGCCTGACCGGGGGCCTGACCGGGGGCGGGGCCGGGGGCGGGGCCGGTGTTCGGGGTGGAGCCGGCGTTCGGGGCGGCCCCGGTGTTCGGGGCGGGGAGTTCCTCGGGGGTGGGCCCGGCGTCCGGCTGCTCCCGGGTGGAGCGGCGCAGCGGGACGACCGTACGGTCCGGCGCCGTGCCGGACAGCCGGCGGTGCAGTTCGCTCCAGGGGAGGGTGGGGTGGCTGGTGAAGCCCATCAGGGGTTGCCTTCGTCGTTCTCGTGCTCGTTCTGCTCCCCCCTCCGGGTGCCGGGGCGCCGCTAGTCGTAGCCGGCCTCCAGGTACCAGGCACCCCCCTCCACGGTGAGCAGCAGCGCCCGGCCACCGCCCACCACGACCTGGAACCGCGCCCGGCGCCGGGCCCGCGACTGGTCCCACCAGTACTCGACCGCCGGCCAGGGCCCGGTCCAGCCGTCCACCCGCTCCTCCCGGCCCCCGGCCACGACCAGGGCCGGCCGGGCCGACACCCCCGCCCGGCCGTCCACCGTGACCGGCCGCCCGGCCCCGTCCAGCACCCGCACCGGCGCCGGCTCCCGCAGCACCACGGTCGGCCACACCTCCGGCAGCCGCCCCGGCCAGGGCGCGTCGGCGGGCATCGCCGCCTCGTACGGCTCGCCCCACGGCACCTTGACCACCTGCTCGCCCGGGCCGCGCCCGCCGGCCGGCTCGATCCGGCGCAGCCCGGCGTGCCCGAGCACCGCCTGCACCCGGGCGACCGCCCGCTCCACCCGGTCGTCCGCCACGGCCTGGCCCCACAGCGCGAGCTGGCGGCCCTGGTCCGGGGAGAGGCCGTCGGGGGCCAGCCGGAGCAGGGTGAAGCCTTCCTGGCCGCCCGGGTCTCCGTTCGGGTGGGCGTTCGGGTCGCGGCTGGGGTGGCCGTTCGAGAGGCCGTTCGGGTGGCCGTTCGGGTCGCGGCTGGGATCGGGGCTCGCGAAGGTACCCGCGCCCTGCCAGGCCTGGAGCTGCCAGCGGACCCGCTCGGCCAGCGCCGTCGCGGACAGCCGGCCCTCGTGCCGCCACAGCCGGGAGGCCGTCCGGCCGTCCGCGCAGGCCACCTCGACGGCCACCCGGCGGCAGGTCAGCCCGGCCCCGGCCAGCCGCTGGTGCAGCTGCTCGGCCAGCGTGCGGGCGACGAACACCAGCGGCTCGGCCAGCGGCTCCGGCGGGTCGAAGCGCTGCTCGACGGCGAGGTCCGGCTCCTCGTCGCGCGGCACCAGCGGGCGCGGCTGCAGGCCGCGGGCCAGCCGGTGCGCGACCGTCCCGGCCGGGCCGAAGCGGTCCGCGACCGACTCGGCCGGCAGCGCGGCGAAGGCCCCGACGGTGGGCAGGCCGAGCTGCCCGAGCAGTCCGGCCAACGCCTCGTCGCCCAGCGCGCCCACCGGGTACGGGGCGAGGAACTCCGCCGTCCGGCCGGCCGGGACCAGCACCCCCGCCCGGGCGGCGAGCACGGCGGCGAACAGGCCGTCGGCGACACCGACCTGGGCCTGGGGGGCGTCCGCCGGCCGTTCGGCCACGGCCCCCGCGTGCCCGTCCACGGGCACCGGGCCTTCGTCCACGGCCACCGCACGTTCCTCGACGACCACCGCACGTTCGTCGACGGCCACCGGGCCTTCGTCCACGGCCACCGCGCCCGGGACGGCGTCCGGGACCAGCGGCTGCCCGAGGGCGTCCGCCACCGCTCTGCCGACCTTGGCGGCCAGCGCCTCCTCGCCGCCGAAGTAGCGGCCCGGGCCCTTCACCGGGATGGCGCACAGGCCCGGGCGGATCACCTCCACCCGGGGCGTGAACGCCTCCACGGCCGCGACCACCGGTTCGAAGCGTCGGGTCTCCGCCTCCGGGTCGCGGTCGCGCAGCTCCAGCTCCGGGCAGAGCCGTTGGGCCAGCTTGAGCCGCTGCCCCTGCCGCACCCCGGCCGCCCTGGCGCCCGCCGAGCAGGCGAGGATCCGCCCGCCCTCGGTCACCGCGACCGGGTCGTCGCCGGTGACCGCCGCCACCGGCCAGTCCGGGCACCAGACCACCAGCACCCGGGGGGTTCTGTCGTCCGCCATCTCAGACCACCGCCGCCACGAAGGGGGCCACCGGCTCCGCCACCGGTACCACCGGGACCACCGGGACCACCGGGACCACCGGTATCGCCCGTATCGCCGGTGCCGCCGGTTCCGCCATCGGCTTCGGCTGTTCCTGCTGCGGCTGCTCCTGGAACGGGCGCACCGCGCCGTGCTCGTCCGGCAGCCAGAGCCGGGCCGTCCGGCCGCGCCCCGCCGAGCCACGGCCCTCGGCCACCACCTCCACCTGTCGGCCGACGAGCTGCCCGTGGCCGTCGCCCAGCCCGAACCAGCGCCCGGAGCGCACGCCCAGCCGCAGGGCCGCGCCCGGCCACGGCCCGGCGACCAGCAGCACGCAGCCGCTGCGCCGCAGCACCGCCGCCAGCCGGGCGGCCAGCTTCGGCGGCACCGGCCCGTCCGGGCGCAGCATGATCAGCTCGACCGCGCCGGCCAGCACCGAGACCACCTCGGCCCAGTGCGGCCCCGGATCGTCCGCGACCAGCAGCCGGCGCAGGTCCAGCCCGTACCCCTCGGCGGCGGCCAGCCCCAGGTCCGGCAGCCCGACCGCCGCGGCCCAGCCACCCTCGGTCTCCTTCACCCCGGCGGCGAGCGCCAGCAGCAGCCCGGTGTCCCCGCCCGCCACCGACACCGCCGTCCCCCGGCGCAGCCCGGCGTCGGGCAGCACCTCCCGCAGCGCGGGCGCCACCGGCAGCAGCCCCCGGCGCTCCGCCGCCTGCCCCTCCCGCTCCCCCGGCGTCCCCGGCGCGGCAGCCGGGGACGCCACCGGGCGGAGCACGGGACGTGCGGGCTGCTCGGCGGTGGATTCGAAAACAGATTCGAAAACGGGCACACCCCCAGGATCGAACATTCGTTCGCAAAGATTCAAGTCCGACCTGGTCAACCCACCCGTCACTCTCCGTTGCACCGCCCCACCGAAGATCGAGGAGAGGTACGGCGCGGACACCATCGAGAGTCCAGCGGGTACGCCCGGATGGCGCCGAGCGTGTCCACCGTGGTCTCGTGCCGCCGGCGATCAGGCCGCACACGGGGATCCCGGTCCGGCGGCGAACCGCCGACGGACCGATGACGCCCCGTCGGCGACCCTCCGGCGCCCCGCCGGGAACGCGGACGAGTTTTCCGCGGTGGGGCCGAATCCTTTGGAGCGGCCCGTGCCTCTTATAAACGTTCCGACAAACGTCGGGCACGGGATCTGGAGGTAGTGATGGTCATCGGAATCGGCATCGCCGTCGCCCTGGTGCTGCTCTGCACCTGCATGCTGGTCGTGAAGCGCAAGCGAGCCGGGCGTGGCTGAATCGACCTGGCCCGGTGAGCAGTTGATCGCCGCCGCGCAGGGCGGTGACGTCGACTCGATCGCCGCGCTGGTGTCGGGCTCGCACCCCAATGTGCAACGGTTCGCCCGCTCGCTCTGCGCCACCCCGGAGGACGCGGAGGACGCGGCGCAGGAGGCCCTGATCATCCTGTACCGCAAGATCGGGATGCTGCGGGCCTCCGGCGCCCTGGCGTCGTGGATGTTCCGCATCGTCCGCAACGAGTGCCTCCGGCGCGCGCGGACCCGGCTGCGGGACGACGCCGCACCGCTGCGGCAGGACGCCTCGGTGGCCTCGGCCGAGGAGGCGGTCCTGCGGCGCCTGGAAGCGGACCGGGTCGCGGCCGCCGTCGCCGCCCTGCCCGACGACCAGCGCCGAGTGCTGATCATGCGGGACGTCCAGGGCTACAGCGGCCGGATGGTCGCCGACGCGCTGGGCCTCAGCACGCCCGCGATGAAGTCCCGCCTGCACCGGGCCCGTTCGGCGGTTCAACGGGCCCTGCTGGCCACCCCCGAACCAGTCCCCGGAGGGAACCGATGCCCGGAACGATGACCAAGGCGACGGCCAGGACGACGACCACCACGCTGATCAAGACGCCGACCGGAACCGGAGCCGGAGCCCGCCCCCAGGGCCCCGACTACGCCAGCAGGTCCCTGCCCGAGCACGTCGCGCGCGGAGTGGTCGGATTCGGCTCGCTGATCGGCTCGATCGCCCTCCTCCCGCTGGTCGGACCGGTCGGCCTGGTCCTCCTGCCGGTCGGCCTGTTCGCCCTGCGCGGTTGCCCGATGTGCTGGACGATCGGCCTGATGCAGACCATCTCGCGGGGCCGCCTCCAGCGTTCCTGCGAGGACGGCCAGTGCAGGCTGACCGTCGCCGGCCACGAGAAACACCCCGGGAAGACCGGCTCCTGAAGGACCGACCGTGCCCGTGCCTCGCGGGGGAGGCACGGGCACGGGGCCGCTCGGGTTTCCGACAGGAATTTTTTCCTTGACAAATTTTTTTGTCGGGCGGATCCTGGAACGGTGCTGGAAGTCGCCGTGATCGAAGAACCCGCCGCGGCCGAGGCCTCGCTGGACCCGATGCGGTCACGCCTCCTCGCCGCCCTGACCGAGCCCGCCTCGGCCGCCATGCTGGCCGCCCGGCTGGGGCTGCCCCGGCAGAAGGTCAACTACCACCTGAAGGAACTGGAGCGGCACGGCCTCGTCGAACTCGCCGAGGAACGCCGCAAGGGCAACGTCACCGAACGGGTGTACCGCGCCACCGCGTCCTCCTACGTGATCTCCCCCAGCGTCCTGGCCGCCGTGAGCCCGGACCCGACCCGCTCCCCTGACCAGCTCTCCGCCCGCTGGCTGCTGGCGCTCGGCTCCCGGCTGGTGCAGGAGGTCGGCACCCTGCTGACCGGCGCCTCCCGGGCCCGCCGACGGGTCGCCACCTTCGGCATCGACGCCCAGGTGCGGTTCGCCTCCGCGGCCGACCGGGCCGCCTTCGCCGAGGAGTTGGCCCAGTCCGTGGCCGCCCTCGTCAGCCGCTACCACGACGAGTCCGCCCCCGGGGGCCGCAGCCACCGGGTGGTCGTCGGGCTCCACCAGATCCCCGCCGTACAGCCCGGAGCCGGGGCGGAGACCGGCGCCGCCGGGACCGCGCCGAACGGGGAGAAGCCGAACCAGGAGGACCCGCGATGACCCACCCGTTCGAGATCGAGCTGGAGACCTCCCTCCCGGCGAGCCCCGAGCAGGTCTGGGAGGCGATCGCCACCGGACCGGGCATCGACTCCTGGTTCATGGGCCGCAACGAACTGGACCCGCGCGAGGGCGGCACCGCCGTCATGGAGACCGGAGGCCACCGCGAGGAGGCCGTCGTCACCGCCTACGAGCCCGGCAAGCGTCTCGCCACCCGTACGGCCACCGGCGAGGACGGCCGGTTCATGGCCTTCGAGTACCTGATCGAGGGCCGGGACGGCGGCTCCACCGTGCTCCGCGTCGTCCACAGCGGGCTGCTCGGCGACGACTGGCAGGACGAGTACGACGCGCTGCGCCGCGGCTGGCCGTTCCACCTCCACACGCTCCGCGAGTACCTCAGCCACTTCCCCGGCCGCACCGCCGTCCCCGTCTTCGCCGCCGCGCCCTCGGGCGGGCTGCCGGAGCCCGAGGTCCGGGCCCTGCTCGCCCGCGCCCTGTCGCTGCCGCTCCCGGCCGCCGTGGGCACGCGGGTCCACGGCGGACCGGCGGGCCTGCCGCCGCTGGACGGTGAGGTGGTCTGGGCGGACGACGAGCGCCTGGAGGTCCGCAGCGCCGACGGGCTCTACACCTTCCACCACGGCTCCGGGCTGGTGCTGATGTTCCACCACCTCTTCGGCCCGGTCCCGGACGGTGCCGGGGCTGAGGCCGGGGCCAGCGCTGAGGGCGGGGCCGGGGACGGAGTCGGAGCCGAGGCCGCCTGGCAGCGGTGGCTGGCCGGGCTCCTCGCCTGACCTGCTTCGTCCGGGTCGTTCGGACCGTCCAGATCTTCCAGACCTTCGAGACCCTTCAGATCGTTCAGACCATCCGGGCCCGTAGACCTACGGGAACCCCTTCCGAGCTGTCAGGCCCTCGGGGCCGACGGCTCCGGACCCGCACGAGAACCGAGGAACCACCCATGCGCACCCTGATCAGCACCGCCTTCATCTCGCTCGACGGCGTCGTCGAGGGCCCCGGCGGCGAACCCGGCTACCGCAACTCCGGCTGGACTTTCAAGGACGTCGAGTTCCTCCCCGAGGCGTTCGAGATCAAGGGGCGGGAGCAGGAGGAGGCCACCGCGATGCTGCTGGGCCGGACCAGCTACCAGGCGTTCAGCCAGGTGTGGCCGGACATGGCGGAGTTCGCCCGCTACAGGACGCTGCCGAAGTACGTCGTCTCCACCACCCTCACCGACGGCGATCTGGTGTCGAACTGGGGCGAAACCACCATCCTGCGCTCGCTCGACGAAGTCGCCGCACTGAAGGAGACCGAGGGCGGCCCGATCATCGTCCACGGCAGCGCCACCCTCAACCACGCCCTCTCGGACGCCGGCCTGATCGACCGCTACCACCTGCTCGTCTTCCCGCTCCTGCTCGGCGCCGGCAAGCGCCTGTTCAGCGCGACGGACAAGGACGCCCAGAAGCTGAAGCTGGTCGAGCACGAGGTGTACGGGAACGGCATCCAGAAGCAGGTCCTCGACGTCGTCCGCTGACCGCGCACTCTCCGCCTCCCCTCGGGGAGGTTCCCGGTGAACGGGCTTGGTCGGAAGGTGGATTGACTGGCGGCCAGGAGCCGTCGGCGTCGGAAATCGATGGACAGGCATTCTGAGATCAACAGACTGATCCGATGACCGTGACAGACGACAAGACCGACCTCCGGATCTACATCCAGGACGCCCGCGACGCCCTGCTCTGGAAGCTCGAAGGCCTCTCCGAGTACGACCTGCGCCGACCGCTCAGCCCCACCGGGACCAACCTGCTGGGGCTGGTCAAGCACGTCACCGGCGCCGAGGCCCTGTACTTCGGCGACACCTTCGGCCGACCCTTCCCCGAACCGGCCCCCCTGTGGATCACCGGTGGGACCGAGCCGAACGGCGACCTGTGGGCACGGGCGGACGAGGGCACCGAGGAGATCATCGGGCGCTACCGGCGGGTCTGGGCGCACTCCGACGCCACCATCGAGGCCCTGCCGCTGGACGCCGTCGGCAGGGTGCCGTTCGGCGCCCGCCACGAGCAGACCCTGCACCGGGTGCTCGTCCACATGATCGCCGAGACCCACCGCCACGTCGGCCACGCCGACCTGGTCCGCGAACTGGTGGACGGCTCCGCCGGCCAGCGCTCCGACGGCGCCAACACCGCCCCCGGCGACGCCGACTGGTGGCGGGCCCACCACGACCGCGTGGAGCGGGCGGCCCGGGAGGCCGGCGGGCTCGCCTGAGTCGGGGCTTCGGAGACCGGGGGTTCGGGGCGTCAGGGATCCGAGGCAACCGGGGACGTCAGCCTCCGTGCCGGGCGGCCGCGCCGACGTGCCGTACGACGGCCGCCGCCCGGTCGGCCAGGCGCCCCGGGGCGATCGGGACGCACGTGTACCCGAACTCGGCGTAGGCCTCCCGGTGGATCCGCTCGAACCGCAGCGACTCCTCGTACGAGATGCGCCGCGCCCCGGTCGGGGTGACGAAGCCCGGGCTCTCCACGAAGAACACCCGGCGCTCGTAGACCCCCACCTCCCGGACCCGGTCGAGCTCCCCGGCGAGGGCCGGGGTCACCGGATGGCCGAGGTACACCGCCAGGGCGTACGTGCACACCGGCGAGCGGTCGAAGAACCGCACCTCCCCCGGCGGGCCGACCGCCCCCTCCTGCCGCCGCCGCTGCAGGGCGACGACCGCGTCCACGAACGACGGGTCCGTCCACGGCTCCGGCTCGCCCTGGGCCTGCCGCAGCGCGATCACGTCCGTGGCGGCCTCCTCGACCACCGGATGGCCCGCGCACTCCAGCCACCGCAGGATCGCCGTCTTCCCGGCCCCCGGCGTGCCGGTCAGCACGTAGCGCCTCATCCCCGCACTCTACGGGCCCGCCCCACAACACCTCCCCGACGGAAAGCACCCCGGCCGCCACAGACCGCCCCCCACCCAGGCAACCACCACACCCCACCGCCCGCCGCACACCTCCCCACAGCACGCCCGTCGGAGTTGTCCGGCCGGGCCGCTAGGGTCTGTGGGTCACGGGGTAGGTCGGGAAAGGGGTGGGACGGGTGGGGTTCGAGCGGGTGGCGGAGGTGCCGGACGGGGTGGTGCACGCGGGGAGCCGGGAGTTCCTGGTGCGGGAGGGGCTGCCGTCGACGGGGGCGTTCCTGGACTTCGAGGCGCTCGGGGACGGGCAGCTGACGGCGTTCCCCGCGGAGGCGGAGCGGCTGTTCGTCCTCGGGGAGACGGAGTACTGCACGCCCTTCGCGGCCGGCGGCAGCCTGGTGCTGCTGGACGGGGTGACCGGCGAGGTGTTCCTGGACAACGGCGGCCCGCGGCGCGACCTGCTGGCCTCCGGCCTGACCGCGCTGGCGGACCTGGTCCGTGAGGTGGACGCGGTGGCCGAGGCGGCCCGGCGGCCGGAGGCGCTGGACGGGCGGCGCGGGCCTGCCGTGATGGCGGAGGTGCTGGCGGAGACCGAGCGGCGGATGCGGGACGTCGATCCCGGGCTGTTCGGCGACGCGTCCGCGCCGCCCCCGCACTGGGGCACCGCGCTGCTGGTGCGGGCGCTGGGCTGGGGTGCGCTGCCGGGCGGTCCGGGCGGACCCGCGTACGAGATAACCCCGGAGCTGGTGGCGGAGCTGGCGGCGCTGACGGACCAGGACGGCGGCTCCGGCCGGGTGCACCGCTTCCGGTCCGAGGAACTGCCCGCCGCCCTGGTGCACGGGCCGACCCGGCAGCTGTTGACCGAGGTCGGCCTGCCGCTGGGCGGGGCGATGTTCGGGGTGTGCGAGGAGCCGCTGGTCACCATGGGCGAGGCGTACCCCGAGTACTTCGACGGCGAGGAGGAGCGGCCGTACCAGCGGGACTTCCTGGCCCTCGGGGACTGGCCGACCGACCTCACGATCGCCCTGGACGGCGCCACCGGTCGGCTGGAGCTGCCGGACTGGTACGACGACGGCCACCCCGAGGCCTACCTGAACCGCGATCTGTCCGCCCTGCTCTACGCCCTCTGGACGTACGAGCGGCTGCGCGCCGAGTGGGACCGCTGGGACTACGGCCGGGCCCGGGACACCTGGGCGGTGTTCGATCCGCAGGCGCTGCTGAGCGCGGTGGTGGACCGGCTGGTGGAGGCCGTCGACCCGGAGGCCTTCGCCTCGCCGGGCTGCTCCTGGCGGCTGCTCGCCGAGGACGGGCACATGGGCGGACTGCTGGGCTGAGCGCCTCAGCCGACCCGGCCCGGCCTCGGTGCCGGGCGGGGGCCGGGCCGGGCCGATCGGCGGGGCCGTCCTGGCTCCGGCACGCTGCGGCGGATGCGGAGCGGGACAGGAACATCGGCAGGAAGGCCGTCGCCAGGACGGCCCCGCCGAGCCGGATCGTGGAGCGCGGGCCGAGGAGTTCACCGAGCAGACCGGAGAGCGCGGAGCCGACCGCCAGCTGGCCGGGGACGATGCCGCCATCGACCGGCACATCGCCGAGGCGGGCGCGGCGCCGGCCGAGCTGCGGGCCGGGCGCAGCGGCAGCCTGACCGTCCGCTGATTCGCTACCGCCTGCACCGCGTTCCGCCGGGAGCCTCCGGGCGTACGGCTCGACCTCGTCACGACCGAGCCCGGGGGACCGCTCAGGCGAGGTGTGGGACGGCCGCGCCGGGCTGGCGGTGGTGATCCGCCCCACGGACGCGCCGGCCCCGGACGGCCTGCGGGTGGTCCGCCTGCGGGACGATCCGTACCGCGCCGTGCTGCCTTGGGGCCTTCGGCTCGCCGCCCGGTGCGTGCTCGGAGCCGGCCGAACTCGCGGACGGGCCCTGGGTGGGCGCCGAACCGCCCGACCCGGTCCCGGACTACGCCACCGCGCAGGGGTTCGTCGCGGCCGGGCTGGGGGGTGCCGGCCCCGCTGCTGGGCCTGAGTCGGCGCCATCCGGGTGTCGGCGCGCGGCGGTTGCGCGATCGGGACCCGGTTCGCACCGTGCACGCCGTCGTCCGGGAGGGGCCTGGAGCCGGCCGGTGCTCGGCGTGCTGGTCGGTGCGCTGGGGGCGGCGGAAGGCGCGACGGAAGGCGGGGCGGGCCGGGCGTAGGCTGGGCCGGTTCGACCACGCGAGAGAGTGCGGAAGGGACGTGCGGGGGATGCGCGGCGAGACGGGGGAGCTCTACCGGGCGTTCGCGGAGCGGGAGGCGCGCGGCAATTCGCCGAGCTACCAGGAGCTGGCCGAACGCGTCGCCGGGGACGGGCGGTTGTGTGCGCTGCTGGACGGGCTTCCGGCCGCGAAGCGGCAGCCGAACCTGCTGTTCGGCGCCGTCCGGCACTTGGGCGGCCCGGTGACGGAGGGCTGGCCGGCCTTCCACGACTGGGCGGTGGGGCACTGGGCCGACGTCTCGGCGACGATGCTGGAGCGGCGGACGCAGACCAACGAGGCGGGCCGCTGCGCGACCCTGCTGCCGGTGCTGGCCGCGCTGCCGCAGCCGCTCGCCCTGATCGAGGTGGGCGCCTCGGCCGGGCTCTGCCTGTACCCGGACCGGTATCGATATCGCTACGTGACCGGGACCGGCTTCGGCTTTGAGATCGGTCCCGAGTTCGGCCCCGAGGCGAGCCCGGTGACGCTGGACTGCGAGGTGAGCGGGCCGGTGCCGTTGCCCGCCTCCCTGCGGGAGCGGCTGCCCGAGGTGGTGTGGCGGGCCGGGATCGACCTCAATCCGCTGGACGTGCGGGCCGAGGAGGACGTGCGCTGGCTGGAGTCGCTGGTCTGGCCCGAGCAGACCCACCGGCTGGACCGGTTGCGCGGCGCCGTGCGGGTCGCCCGGGCCGAACCGCCGCTGCTGGTGCGCGGCGATCTCAACGCGACGGTAAGGGAGTTGGTGGCACGGGCCCCGGCGGGGGCGACGCCGGTGGTGTTCCACAGCGCGGTGCTCGCGTACCTGCCGCCGGAGGCGCGGGAGGAGTTCGCGGCGACGATGCGCGGGCTGCCCGGGCACTGGATCTCCAACGAGGCGGTCTCGGTGCTGCCGAGCGTCGCCCGGCGCCTTCCCCGTCCTGCCCCGGCCGGCTCCGGGCTGTTCGCGCTCGCCCTGGACGAACGGCCGGTGGCCTTCACCGGGCCGCACGGGCAGTCCCTGGACTGGTTCGGCGAGGCGTAGGCGGCCGGACGACGGGGCGACCGGGGACCGCTGGAGACCGGTGGGAACGGAGCGGGCCGTCGGGCTTGAAGCTGCCGCAGCGGCAGCTTCTACCGTCGTGACCGGGGCCGGAGAACCGGCCCCGGTCCACGCGAACGTGGGGACGCGGAAACGAGGGAGGCGGCCATGGCCTGGCCCATCGCCGAGGTGGCCCGGATGTCGAACGTGACCGCCCGGACGCTCCGGCACTACGACGAGATCGGGCTGCTGACCCCGGCCTGGATCGGCTCCAACGGCCACCGCTACTACGAGGAGCGGCAGTTGCTCCAGCTGCAGCAGATCCTGGTGCTGCGGGCGCTGGGCGTGGGGCTGACCGAGATCGCCCGGATCCTGGGCGATCAGGTGGACGAGCTGGAGGCCCTGCGGGGCCACCGGCGGCGGCTGGTGGCCGAGCGCGACCGGCTCGACGCCCTGGCCGTCACCGTTTCCCGCACGATCGCCGACCTGGAACGCTCCCGGAAGGACGGCACACCCATGACCATCAACCGCCCCGAGAACCTGTTCGAAGGCGTCCAGCCCGACGACGTCGACGCGAGCCTGCGCGACTTCCCCGAGCACGCCGAGGCGGCCCGGCGTGCGACCGCCGCGATGACCCCGGCCGAGATCGAGGCCGGACAGCGCGAGCGGACCGCCCGCATGATCCACCTGGCCGAGCTGATGGCCGCCGGCCACCCCGCCGACGCCGAGCCCGTGCAGAGCGCGATCGACGAGGAGTACCGACTGCTCGGCGCCCTCCGGTCCGTCCCGACCAAGGAGTACCTGGCGATCGCCCGTTCCTGCACCGAGAACGAGCGGTGGAGCGCCGCGTACGAGGCCGTCGCCCCGGGCCTGGCCGCGTACCAGCGTGCCGCCATGGAGGCGTACGCGGCGGCACGGCTGTCCTGATCCGGGCCGGGAGGGGCCGGAGGGCTCTGGCTGGACGCCGCGTCCGGCCCGGCTACCGGCCCTCTCTCGCCCGCACTCCATGTCACTCCGTCCGCAGCGCCGCGACCGTGCGGGTGCGGGCCGCCCAGGTGGCCGGGAGGGCCGCGCCGAGCAGGGCCAGCACCAGGCCGCCGAGTATCAGCGGCCCCACCACCGGCGGGGCGAACACGGCGAGGTCCGCGTCCGGCACCCCGATGCCCGCGGCCCGGGCCATCGCGGGCAGCACCTGGTGGTGCACCAGGACGCCGATCGGGACCCCGACCAACCCGGCCACCAGCCCGCTGCCGCAGACCGAGGTGAGCACCATGCCGACGGTCTGCCGAGAAGACATCCCGACCGCCGGGCTTCACCGACGAGGGGCTGCGGGCCGCGCTGGCGGCCCGTAAGGCCCACCCCGGCCTGCCCGTCCTGGTGCTGTCGCAGTTCGTGGAACAGCTCTACGCGCGCGAGCTGCCGGCCGGCAGCACCGGCGGGATCGGCTACCTGCTCAAGGACCGGGTGATGGACGGCACCCAGTTCATCGACGCCGTACGACGGGTCGCCCAGGGCGGCAACGCGATGGATCCGGAGGTGATCACCCGGCTGCTCACCCACAACTCCTCGGCCGGTCCGGTCTCCACCCTCTCGCCGCGCGAGCGGCAGGTGCTGGCCCTGATGGCGGAGGGCCGGTCCAACGCGGCGATCGCCCAGCAACTGGTGATCACCGAGCGGGCGGTCGCCAAGCACACCGCGTCGATCTTCGTCCGGCTCGATCTCCAGCCCTCCGACGACGACAACCGCCGGGTCCTCGCCGTCCTGGCCTACCTCAACAACTCCTGAAGGGGTCGCCCGTCGGCCGCGCGCCGGCACCGCCACCGGCACCACCACCCCACAGTTTGATAGACCACCGACAAGTGATGGGTGGCCCTCCGCCGCAGGGGGCTCGCCTGCCGCGGAACGGGTCAATTAGGCTGGTGGGGTGCTCATCCTTGTTCGCCGCCGCCACGTGGACCTGCTCCGCGTGACGACCATGTCCTGTCGACGCTCCGGCTGAACCTCGCGCCACCACCCTCAACGGCGACCCCTGCCCGGTCGCCACCACCTCCCGGCTCCCGAGCACCCGCCGCACCAGGCGTTGCTCCGGCCGTCCCCGGTCGACCACCGGGACCAGCCGGGACGAGACCCAGCGGATGTCACACATGACGCAGCAGTACACCCCCATATCCGAAACCGGTGCCGGATCCGTCCCCGACGCCCTCCCGGTGATCGACCTCTCGCTCGCCGACGGCAGCCCGGAGGACCGCCGCCGGCTGCACGACGAGCTCCGCTCCGCGGCCACCGGCGTCGGCTTCTTCCAGCTCGTCGGCCACGGCGTGACCCCGGAGGAGACCGCCGCCCTCACCCGGGCCATGCGTGCCTTCTTCACGCTCCCCGAGGCCGACCGGCTCGCCGTGAGCAACCTCAACTCCCCCCACTACCGGGGCTACACCCGCACCGGAGACGAGCGCACCGGCGGCAGCCAGGACTGGCGCGACCAGCTGGACATCGGCGCCGAGCTGCCCCCGCACGTCCCCGGCACCGGCGAGCCCCCGTACTGGTGGCTGGAGGGGCCCAACCAGTGGCCCGCGGCGCTGCCCGAGCTGCGCACCGCCGCGCTCGGCTGGATCGACCACCTCGGCGACGTCGCCCGCCGTCTGCTGCACGAACTCCTCGCCGCGATCGGTGCCCGCCCCGACTTCTACGACGAGGCCTTCGCGGGCCACCCCCACCTGCGTCTGAAGCTGGTCCGCTACCCCGGCACCGCCCCGGACGGCGCCGGCCAGGGCGTCGGCGCCCACAAGGACTACGGCTTCGTCACCCTGCTGCTGCAGGACACCGTCGGCGGCCTGCAGGTCGAGCGCGCGGACGGCACCTTCCTGGACGTCCCGCCGCTCGACGGCGCCTTCGTCGTCAACCTCGGCGAGCTGCTGGAGGTGGCCACGGACGGCTACCTCAAGGCCACCAGCCACCGGGTGGTCAGCCCGCCCGGCGCCCGCGAGCGCTTCTCGGTGCCGTTCTTCTACAACCCCCGCCTCGACGCCCACATCGAGCCGCTGGACTTCCCGCTCGCCCACCACGCCCCCGGAGCCACCGAGGACCCGGACAACCCGCTCTTCGCCGACTTCGGCCTCAACGAGTGGAAGGGCTACACCAGGGCCCACCCCGAGGTCACCCGCCGCCACCACCCCGCCCTCGCCTGACCCGAAACGCGCACCGTCCCGACGCCCCTGCCCGAAGCCGGACCGGATCCCCGGCGGACGGCAGGGGCGTCGGCGTACCCGGCCGGGCGCCCCGTCCCCGCACGCACCTCCCTCCGCGTCGGTGGACCGCCACGGAGCGCACTGTCACACTGCTGCTGTCACAGCAGGAGTGTGCCAGCGCGGGAGGCGGCAAATGGGGGAGCACGGCGGCGCCGGAACCGGGGCCACCACCGGGACCAGGACCGGAACCGGGGCCAGAGCCGGTACCAGGGCCGGAGCCGGGCCGCGGCTGACGGTGGACGAGCTGGCGGCGCGGGCCGGGGTGACGGTGCGCACGGTGCGGTTCTACGGGACGAAGGGCCTGCTGCCGCCGCCCGAGCTGGGGCCGCGGCGGGTGGGGCTGTACGGGGCGGCGCACCTGGACCGGCTGGAGCTGATCGAGGAACTGCAGCGGCAGGGGCTCACGCTGGCCGCGATCGAGCGGTACCTGGCGCGGCTGCCGGAGGACAGCTCCCCCCTGGACCTGGCGATCCACCGGGCGCTGGTGGCGTCCTGGACGCCGGAGACCCCGGAGGAGGCCACCAGGGCGCAGCTGGAGCGCCGGGCCGGTCGGGGGCTGACGGAGGAGCAGGTCGAGCGGCTCGCCGCCATGGGGGCGCTGGAGCGGACGGACGATCCGGAGGTGTTCCGGGTGGATCCCGGCCTGCTGCCGCTGGGCGTGCGGATCCTGGACGTGCCGATCCCGCTGGAGACGCTGCTGGCGGCCCGGGCGGTGGTGGTGGAGCACAGCCGGGCGACGGCGCGGGAGCTGCAGCGGCTGTTCCGCGAGACGGTGTGGAAGCCGTACCGGGAGAGCGAGCCCGAGCCGGCGGAGCTGGCCCGGATGCGGGCGCTGACCGACCACATCCAGCCGATGGTGGCGCAGGCACTGGTCACGGCCTTCCAGCGGTACCTGCGGGAGGAGCTGGGCGAGGAGTTGCGCCAGGAGCACCAGCACGAGCACCAGCACGAACAGGAGCAGGAGCAGGAGTAGGCCCAATAGCAGCCACGACAGGAGCAGGAACCCGGTGAGGCCGTGCACCGCACGGCCTCACCGGGGCAAGGACCGCCCCGCCGGTCAGCCCGAGAGCCGCAGCCCGAGAACCCCAGCCCAAGAACCCCCGTCCGAGAGCCTCGGCCCGAGAAGCTCAGTCCGTGAACGTCCGCCCCTCCGCCGCGACCCGCTCCAGCAGCGCCGGCGGCGCGAACCGCTCGCCGTACGCGGCGGCGAGTTCGCGGGCGCGGGCCACGAAGCCGGCCGGGCCGCCCTCGTACCCGTTGATGTACTGGAACACGCCGCCCGTCCAGGCCGGGAAGCCGATGCCGAGGATCGAGCCGACGTTGGCGTCGGCGACCGAGGTCAGCACGCCCTCCTCCAGGCAGCGCACCGAGTCCAGCGCCTCGCTGAACAGCATCCGCTCCTTGAGGTCCTCGAACGGGACGTCGGCGGGCGAGCCGCCGAAGTGCTCCAGCAGCCCCGGCCAGAGCCGCCCGCGCTTGCCGTCCTCGCCGTACTCGTAGAAGCCCGCGCCGCCGCTGCGTCCCGGGCGGCCGAACTCGTCGACCATCCGGTCGACCACCGCGTCGGCCGGATGCGGCGTCCAGGTGCCGCCGACGGCCTCCACCGAGCGCCGGTACTCGTCGCGGATCTTGCGCGGCAGGGTGAGGGTGAGCTCGTCCATCAGGGAGAGCACCTTGGCGGGGTAGCCGGCCTGGGCGGCGGCCTGCTCGATGCTGGCCGGGTGGACGCCCTCGCCGACCATGGCGACGCCCTCGTTGAGGAACTGGCCGATCACCCGCGAGGTGAAGAAGCCGCGGGAGTCGTTGACCACGATCGGGGTGCGCCCGATCTGCCGGACCAGGTCGAAGGCGCGGGCGAGGGCGCCGTCCCCGGTCCGCGGGCCGCGGATGATCTCGACCAGGCGCATCTTGTCGACCGGCGAGAAGAAGTGCAGCCCGATGAAGTCGGCCTGGCGCTCGACGCCCTCCGCGAGCAGGCCGATCGGCAGGGTGGAGGTGTTGGAGCAGAGCAGCGCGTCGGGGTCGACCACGCCCTCGATCTCCTGGAACACCTTGTGCTTGAGCTCGGTGTTCTCGAAGACGGCCTCGATCACCGCGTCGCAGCCGGCCAGGTCGGCGGTGTCGCCGGTGGGGGTGATCCGGGCGAGCAGCTCGTCGCGCTCGGCCTCGGTGGAGCGCCCGCGCGCGACGGCCTTGTCCAGCAGCCCCTCGGAGTAGGCCTTGCCGCGCTCGGCGGCCTCGACGCTGACGTCCTTGAGCACGACCTCGATGCCGGCCTTGGCGCAGGTGTAGGCGATGCCCGCGCCCATCATCCCGGCGCCGAGCACCGCGACCTTGCGGACCAGCCGCTTCTCGACGTCCTTCGGGCGCCCGGCACCGGAGTTGACCGCCTGCATGTCGAAGAACAGGGCCTGGATCATGTTCTTGCTGGTCTGTCCGCAGGCCAGCTCGGTGAAGTAGCGGGCCTCGACGGTCATCGCGGTGTCGACGTCCACCTGGGCGCTCTCCACGGCGGCGGCCAGGACGTTGCGCGGCGCCGGGTAGGGCGCGCCGTTCAGCTGCTTGCGCAGGTTGGCCGGGAAGGCGGGCAGGTTGGCGGCGAAGGCCGGAGTGGCCGGGGTGCCGCCGGGGATCTTGTACCCCTTGACGTCCCAGGGCTGGACGGCGGTCGGGTTGGCCTCGATCCAGGCGCGCGCCCGGGCGGCCAGCTCCTCGGGGGTGTCGACCAGTTCGTGCACCAGGCCGTGCTCCAGCGCCTGCGCCGGACGGTACTGGCGGCCCTGGAGGAGGAACTTCAGCAGGGCGTCGGTGATGCCGAACAGCCGGACCGTACGGACCACTCCGCCGCCGCCCGGCAGCAGGCCGAGGGTGACCTCGGGCAGGCCGATCCGGCTGGCCGGGGTGTCCAGCGCGATCCGGTGGTGGCAGGCGAGGGCGATCTCCAGGCCGCCGCCGAGCGCGCTGCCGTTGACGGCGGCGACGACGGGCTTGCCGAGGGTCTCCAGCGTGCGCATCGCGCGCTTGATCCGCATCGACTTCTCGAAGACGGCCCCGGCGTCCTGCGGGCGGGCGGCGGAGAGCATCCGCAGGTCTCCCCCGGCGAAGAAGGTGTTCTTGCCGGAGGTGATCACCACGCCGCGCAGCGCGTCGGCGGAGGCGAGTTCGGCCAGCCGCCCGACGACGGTCTCGAAGTCGGCGGTGAAGGCCTCGTTCATGGTGTTGACGGACTGGGCGGGGTCGTCGAGGACGAGGGTGACCACGCCGTCCTGGTCCTGCTCCCAGCGGATGGTGGTGGTGTCGCTCATCAGGTGCTCCAGGTCTGGGAGGGGGGTCAGATGCGCTCGACGATGGTGGCGATGCCCATGCCGCCGCCCACGCAGAGGGTGATCAGGCCGTAGCGCAGGTCGCGCCGCTCCAGTTCGTCGATCACGGTGCCGAGCAGCATCGCGCCGGTGGCGCCGAGCGGGTGGCCGAGCGCGATCGCGCCGCCGTTGACGTTCACCTGGTCGTGGCGGAAGCCGAGTTCGCGGATGAAGCGGAGCGCGACCGCGGCGAAGGCCTCGTTGATCTCGACCAGGTCGATGTCGGCGGCGGTGAGCCCGGCCTTGGCGAGCGCCTTGTGGGTGGCCGGGGCGGGGCCGGTGAGCATGATGGTCGGCTCGGAGCCGGAGACGGCGGCGGAGACGATCCGGGCGCGCGGGCGCAGCCCGTACCGCTCGCCGACCTCGCGGTTGCCGATGGCGACGAGGGCGGCGCCGTCCACGATGCCGGAGGAGTTGCCCGCGTGGTGGACGTGGTCGATGGCCTCGACCCAGTGGTACTTCTGCAGGGCGACGGCGTCGAAGCCGCCGGCCTCGCCGATGGCGGCGAAGGACGGCTTGAGGCCGGCCAGGGTCTCGACGGTGGTGCCGGGGCGGATGAACTCGTCGCGCTCCAGCACGACCAGGCCGTTGCGGTCGCGCACCGGGACGACCGAGCGGTCGAACAGGCCGTCCGCCTGGGCCTTGGCCGCGCGGGCCTGGGACTCGGCGGCGAAGGCGTCCACGTCGGTGCGGGAGAGGCCCTCGATGGTGGCGATGAGGTCGGCGCCGATGCCCTGCGGGGCGAAGTTGGTCTCGTACGCGGTCATCGGGTCGGCGAACCAGGCGCCGCCGTCGGAGGCCATCTTCACCCGGGACATCGACTCCACGCCGCCGGCCAGGACCAGGTCCTCCCAGCCGGAACGGACCTTGGCGGCGGCCAGGTTGACGGCTTCCAGGCCGGAGGCGCAGAAGCGGTTCTCCTGGACGCCGGCGACGGTGTCGGGCAGGCCGGCCGCGATGGCGGCGATCCGGGCGATGTCGGAGCCCTGGTCGCCGACCGGGCTGACCACCCCGAGCACGATGTCGTCGATCGCGGCCGGGTCCAGCCCGGGGAAGCGGTTGCGCAGTTCGTGGATCAGTCCGACGACCAGGTCGATCGGCTTGGTGCCGTGCAGCGAGCCGGAGGCCTTGCCCCGGCCGCGCGGGGTGCGGATCGCGTCGTAGACGTACGCTTCGGTGGTCACGGTGGGAACGCCTTTCAGCGGGTTTTCGGGGGCGGGAGGCCCGCGGGGCGGGGAGCTCCAGGGGCGGGAAGCCGGGGACGGGCGGGAATCCGGAACGGGGAACGTACGGACAGCGGCGGGAACGGGGTCCGCTCAGCCGAGGACGGACCGGCCGACGATCTCCTTCATGATCTCGGTGGTGCCGCCGTAGATGGTCTGGATGCGGCCGTCGGTGAACGCCCGGGCGACCGGGAACTCGCTCATGTAGCCGTACCCGCCGTGCAGTTGGAGGCAGCGGTCGGCGGTGCGCTTCTGCAGTTCGGTGGCCCACCACTTGGCCATCGAGGCGTCCGCCGGGGTGAGCGCCCAGCGGTTGTGCTCGGTGATGCAGCGGTCCACGAACGCGCGGGTGACGGCGCACTCGGTGGCCAGTTCGGCGATCTCGAAGCGCACGTGCTGGAGCTTGGCGAGCGGGCGACCGAAGGCCTCGCGCTGCTTGACGTAGTCGGTGGTGATCTCGACCAGGTACTCGGCACCGGCGATCGCCGCGGCGGCGATGGTGAGCCGCTCCTGGGCGAGGTTCTGCATCAGGTGGACGAAGCCGCCGTCGAGCTCGCCGATCAGGTTCTCCTTCGGCACCCGGACGTCCTCGAAGAACAGCTCGGCGGTGTCCTGGGCCTTCTGGCCGATCTTGTCGAGGTTGCGGCCGCGCTCGAAGCCGGGCGTGCCGCGCTCGACGGCCAGCAGGCTCAGCCCGTGCGCGCCGCCCTCCGGGGTGGTGCGGGCGACCACGATCACCAGGTCGGCGAGGATGCCGTTGGAGATGAAGGTCTTGGCGCCGTTGAGCAGGAAGTGGTCTCCCTGGTCGACCGCCTGGGTACGGATGCCCTGGAGGTCGGAGCCGGTGCCGGGCTCGGTCATCGCGATCGCGGTGATCAGCTCGCCCGAGCAGAAGCCGGGCAGCCAGCGGCGCTTCTGCTCCTCGGTGGCGAGCGAGGTGAGGTAGGGGCCGATGATGTCGTTGTGCAGGCCGATCGCCAGGCCGGAGGCGCCGGCCCGGGCGAACTCCTCGGCCAGCACGGCGGCGTAGCGGAAGTCGGGGGTGCCGCCGCCCCCGTACTCCTCGGGAACGGCGAGGCCGAGCAGGCCCTGACGGCCGGCCGCGAGCCAGGCGGAGCGGTCGACGATGCCGGCCTTCTCCCAGCGGTCGTAGTGCGGCAGCACCTCCCTGGCCAGGAAGGACCGCACGGTGGCCCGGAAGTCGTCGTGCTGCTCGGTGAAGATCTCGCGCTGCACCGCTACTCTCCTTGCTCTGCCGGAACGTTGGCCGAAGTCTTGGCCGAGGCCTTGGCCGAGGCATTCGCCGAGGGGTCGGCCGAAGCGCCGGCGGCCGAAGGGTCGGCCGAAGCGCCGGCGGCCGAAGGGTCGGCCGAAGGGCCGAGGGAGGGATCCGAGGAGGGGTCGAGGGAGGGACCGGAGGAGGGGTCGAGGGACGGGACGCCCCAGTCCCGGGCCACCTCGGCGGTGTCCGCGCCCGGACGGGCCGGCGGGCGGCGCAGGGCACCCGGGGTGGCGGAGAAGCGCGGGGCGGGGGCGGGCTGGGTGACGCCGTCGGCCTCGACGTACGTCCCGCGCGCCGACAGGTGGTCGTCGACGGCTGCCTGACGCATCGTCAGCACCGGTTCCACACAGGCGTCGGAGCCCGCGAAGACGGCCTCCCACTCGGCCCTGGTCCGGGTTTCGAAGCGGGCGGCGATCAGGGCGCGCAGTTCGGGCCAGCGGGCCAGGTCGTACTGGCCGGGCGCGTCCGGGCCCAGCCCCAGCAGCCGGGCGAACTCCGCGTAGAAGCGCGGCTCCAGCGCGCCGACGGCCAGGTGGCCGCCGTCGGCCGCCCGGTAGACCGCGTAGAACGGCGCGCCGCCGTCGAGCAGGTTGACGCCCCGGCGGTCCTGCCAGTGGCCGGCCGCGAGCAGGCCCCACAGCATGCTGCCGAGGTGTGCCGCGCCGTCCACGATCGCGGCGTCGACCACCTGGCCGGCACCGGTGGCGCGGGCGTGGTGCAGTCCGGCGAGCAGGCCGACGACCAGGTAGAGCGAGCCGCCCGCGTAGTCGCCCAGCAGGTTGGCCGGGATGCCGGGCGGTGCCTCGGCCCCGCCCGGCGCCGCCACCATCCCGAGCACTCCGGCGACCGCCGCGTACCCGAGGTCGTGCCCGGCGGTCGCCGCCCGGGGTCCGTACTGCCCCCAGCCGGTCATCCGCCCGTACACCAGCGCGGGGTTGCGCGCGAGGCACTCGGCGGGCCCGACCCCGAGCCGCTCCGCGACGCCCGGCCGGTAGCCCTCGATCAGCAGGTCGGCCCGCTCGACCAGGTCCAGCACCCGTCCGGGGCCCTCGGGGGACTTCAGGTCGATGAGCACCGAGCGCTTGTTGCGGTTGCTGAGGTCGTACGCCGGGTCGGTGCCGAGCGGCGAGGGGTCCGGCCGGTCCACCCGCACCACGTCCGCCCCGAGGTCCCCCAGCAGCATCGCCGCGAACGGCCCCGGCCCGATCCCGGCGAGCTCCACCACCCGCACGCCCGCCAGCGGGCCGCCGGCCCCCGGGCCACCCGCCGGGGCACCCGGACCGCCCGGGCCCGGTGCACTGCTTGTGTCACGCACTGGCCGCAGAACCCTTCGGGGTTTGACAGTAAAGCTGTAACACTCGGGATGATAGGCAAGCGACCGGTCAGTAACAAGACCTCCGCGCCCGGCCGCGCCCACCGATCCCGAGCCGACTCCGGCGTCGGCTCCGCACCTTCCTGGCAGGCCCCGGGCAGGCCCCGGAAATCAACCGGACGACTGGCCCGGTAACGGCCTATCCTGCGGTGCAGCCATTACGAAGACGGGGGAAGCACCATGACCACCACCGACCGGACCGACCGGACCGGCCAGGCCGACCTCACAAACCGGACCGACCCCACCATCCCCACCGCCCGCACGATCGTCGCCGTCTCCGAACGGCTGGTACTGACGCGGCCGCAGGAAGGGGACGCCGAGGCGGTGTTCGCGATCCACGGCGACCCGGAGACCAACCGGTACAACCCGTACGGGCCGCAGCGGGACCGGGCGGCGAGCCGGGAGATGCTGGACGGGTTCGTCGCCGACTGGGTGCGGGACGGCGTGGGGTACTGCACCGTCGCCACCCGGGAGGACCCGGAGACGGTCATCGGGTTCGCCGGGCTGTTCCTGCACACGCTGGACGGGGAACGGGTGTTCAACCTCTACTACCGGTTCCGGCCGTCCGCCTGGGGGCGGGGGTACGCGGCCGAGGCGGCCCGGGCCGCGATGGCCGAGGCGCTGCCGCGCCACCCCGGCATCCCGGTGATCGCCCTGATCCACGCCGACAACCTGCCCTCCCGCCGCCTCGCCCGACGGCTCGGCCTGGTCGCCGATCCGGACGGCCGCACCGACGAGGAGGACCGGCTGATCCACCGGATGGCCGCCTGAGCCCGGAGATCCCCCGCCAGGGGGAGCGGGATCGCGCGCCGGGCGGAGGACCCGGGGCGCGGCCCGGCGGGACCGTGGGGGCATGAGGATCAACGAGCACACGGTGCGGGCCGGGGCGGCCTGGACGGCGGTGGCGGCGACCGGGCCGTACCTGACCCTGAAGCTGCTCTGGCTGACCGGGCATCCGGTGGGATCGGACGACGCCGGCGAGATGGACCGGCTGTGGCTGGTGAACCTGCTGACCTTCGGCATGGACGCGATCGCCGTGGCCCTGGCGCTGGCGTTCGCCCGGCCGTGGGGGCGGCGGGCCCCGGCCGGACTGGTGGCGTTCCCGATGTGGGTGGCGACCGGACTGCTCGGCACGATCCTGGTCGCGCTGCCGCTGTACCTGCTGAGCCTCCTGGTGCTCGGCCCCGAGCGCGGCGACCCGGACGACAAGGGCGTCGGCGACTGGGTCTTCCTCGTCGTGTACGGCGGCTTCGCCGTCCAGGGCCTCGCCCTGATCACCGCCTTCGCGCTGTACGCCCGCCGGCGCTGGGCCGGGCTGCTGCGGGAGCGGATCGGCGACCTGCCCGACTCCCCCACCCTGACCGTGCAGCGCACCCTCGCCTGCGTCGCCGCGCTGCTCGCCGCGGGCGTCGCGGCGGGCCGGGTCTACTGGGCGCTCGGCGGCACCGCCGGGCTGCCGCAGAGCATGGCGGAGGAGCGCAGCCGGGGCGTGGTGGTGATGGACGGGGTGACCGCGGCGATGGCGGTCGCCGCGACCGCGGCACTGCTGGGCCTCGTCTTCCGGATCCGTCCGGGGCGCCGGCTGCTCGGGCCGCTGGTGGTGGTCTGGACGGCGGCCGGCTCGCTGTTCGGCTGGGGCAGCTGGCAGCTGGTGGCCTTCGGGGTGTCGACGACCCGGGTGACCGAGCTGCGGATGGCCGTGCCCGGGCTGCTGCCCCTGGTGCAGGCCGCCCAGGTGGTGGCCGCCGTGCTGGTGCTGGCCGTCGGGGCGATCGCGCTCACCGAACGGGGCGCCCAGCGGCGCGCCGCTGCCGTAGAGTCGCGCGGGTGATCACGGGGGTGGGCGGCCGCTTGCGGCGTACGGCGGGGGCGACGGTCGGGCGGCGGGCCCGGCTGCGCTGGGTGCACCTGGTGCTGGGCGGCGCGCTGCTGATGCCGTACTGGATGCTGTCGGTGGTGCTGTTCGGGGCGCTCAACCCCGACCAGTCGCCCGCCCGCCAACTGCTCCTGTACGTCCTGTCGCTGCTCACCTCGCTGCCGATGGCCGCCGTCACCGCGCTGGTGCCGATGGTGCGGGGCCTGGAGGGCGCGGCCGCCCGGGCGCTGTGCTCGGTGGCCCGGCCGGAGGAACTGGCCACCGGCCCGGCCCGCTCCTGGGCGGCCCGGTGGCGCACCGCGCTCTGGTACGTGCTGCACGTCCTGTTCGGCGGGGTGGTCGCCGGGATGACGCTGGCCGGCACCCCCTTCGCGGTGGTGCTGCTCCTCGGCTTCCCGGGGACGGAGGAGTTCGTCCGCACCTGGCAGCGGCACTTCCCCGACTGGCTGGCCACCGGCCCCGCCCTCGGCCTCGGCGTGCTCCTGCTGATCGTCGGCACCAACGCCGCCTGCGGCGCGCTGCTCGCCCGCTGGGCACCCGCCCTGCTCGGCCCGACCCCGGAGGAGCGGGTGGCCGCCGCCGAGCGCCGGGCCACCGTGCTCGCCCAGCGCAACCGGCTGGCCCGCGAGCTGCACGACTCGGTCGGGCACGCGCTCAGCGCCGTCGGCATCCAGGCCTCGGCCGCCGCCCGGGTACTGCGCAGCAACCCGGACTTCGCCGCCGAGGCGCTCGCGGCGATCGAGGAGACCGCCCGGGCCGCCGTCGCCGAACTGGACACCGTGCTCGGACTGTTGCGCGAGGAGGATCCGGAGGCCGCCGAGCCGGCCGGGCCCACCCTCGCCGGGCTGGACGACCTGCTGCACCAGCTCGGCCGCGCCGGGGTGGCGGTGGACGCCGAGCTGGCGCCCGGGCTGGCCGGCCTGCCCGAGGCGGTCTCCCGCGAGGCGTACCGGATCGTGCAGGAGGGCCTGACCAATGTGCTGCGCCACGCCGGGCGCGCCCCCGCCGGACTGCGGGTCGGGCTGGCCGACGGCCGGCTGGAGATCGAACTGACCAACCCGCTCGGCCCGGCCCGGCCGAGCCGCCCCGGCGGCGGGCGCGGACTGCGCGGGATCGGGGAGCGGGCGGCGGCCCTGCACGGCGGCAGCACGGCGGGGCCGGACGAGGACGGAACGACATGGCGGCTGGCCGTCTGGCTGCCGACGGAGGGGACGACGTGAACCAGAGCGTGAAGCAGGGCGTGGACCAGAGCGTGAGCCAGAGCGCGACTCAGGACGTGGACCGGGACGTGAACCGGAACACCGAGGCCATCCGGGTGGTGATCGCGGACGACGAGCGGCTGGTCCGCCTGGGCCTGCGGGTGGTGATCGACAGCGAACCCGACCTCACCGTGGTCGGCGATGCCGCCGACGGCGCCGAGGTCGTCCCGCTGGTGCGGGAACTGCGCCCGGACGTGGTGCTGATGGACGTCCGGATGCCCGGCATCGACGGCATCCGGGCCACCGAGCAGTTGGTCAACGGGATGGCCACGCCGCCGCGCATCCTGGTGGTCACCACCTTCGAGCACGACGACCACGTGTACGACGCGCTGCGCGCGGGCGCCGCCGGGTTCCTGCTGAAGCGGGCCCGGGCCGAGGAGATGGTGCAGGCGGTACGGCTGGTCGCCCGCGGGGACTCGCTGCTGTTCCCGGCGGCCGTCCGCGACCTCGCGCTGCGCCACGGCGCGGACCGGCGGCGGGAGGCGGAGTCGGCGGACCGCGGGCCGATCGGCCGGCTGACCGAGCGGGAGGGGCAGGTGCTGCGGCTGATGGCCACCGGGCTCAACAACGGGGAGATCGCGCGCCGGCTGGTGGTGAGCCAGGAGACGGTGAAGACGCACGTCGGCAGCGTGCTGGCCAAGCTGGGCGCGCGGGACCGCACCCAGGCGGTCATCGCGGCGTACGAGTCGGGGTTCGTACTGCCCGGCTGACGCCCGCCCAGCACCCGGCCCGGCTCCGCCCTCGCCCGGCACCCTCCCCGGCCCACCGGCGCCGGGAGCGTCGAACGCGGATTCCATCCGATCGCAACCAGCGAGTAGAGTGCGGCTTTCCCCCTGCAACGTCCGATACCTCCCGTATCGCCTGGAACGAACTGGTGGCCGCATGACAGTCCGGACCCGACCCGCGCTCTGGTGGCGCATGGGCATCGTGCTCTCGGCGGGCCTCGGCCTGATCCTCGGAACCGCGCCGCTGGTCTACTTCACCGTGCAGAGCAACGTAATCGTGTTCGGCTACTTCGTCGGCGCGGTCTACTGGATGCTCAAGCGCGACACCGTGGACGCGCCCGCGCCCCGGCTGCGCGGCGCCGCCACGCTGTACATCCTGATCACCGGCCTGGTCTCGCACGTCCTGCTCGAACACGGCGCCAACCCGCTGCCCGGCCTGGTCAGCGGGCCGGACAAGCTGGCGCACTGGTCGTCGTTCTTCCTGCACTACGTGACGCCGGTGATGGTGATCGTCGACTGGCTGGTGCTCAGGCCGCGCAACGCCGCCGCCTGGAAGGACATCCCGCTCTGGCTGGCCTTCCCGCTCGGCTACGCGGCGATCGTGCTCACCCGCAACGCGCTGTTCGACGACTACCCGCTGCCCTACCCGTACTTCTTCTTCGACCCGACCACCAAGGGCTACGGCTACGTCTGGGGCCAGATCGCCCTGCTGACCGTCGAGTTCGTGGTGCTCGCCGCGCTCGTCGTCGGGCTGGACCGGCTCGGGACGCGGATCGCGGGCAGGCTGCGGCCGACGCCGCAGGCCTCCTGACCCCGGCGGACCCTGCGCGTCGGCCGGCCGCAGATCCGCCAGGCGCGGATCCGGTCGGCCGCCGCGTACACGTCCGCCCGGGCCTCCGCCACGTCGCGCGCCGGCTCCACCAGCACCGCCACAGACGGCGGATTCCCACCCGTGCCCGGACCGGCCGCCGTCGAGACCGCCCGGGACCGTTCGGCCGCCTCCGGATGGGCCCTGAGGAGGATGCCGGATGGGCCCGGAGGAGGAAGCGGGTGCGGCGCGTGGGATGACGACCGGGCCGCCGGGCCGCCGTAGCGTCGGCGGGGAGCGGTGGCGGAGGGGTTCCGCGGGGGAGACCGGGGTTCGGCGGAGGCCGGAGATGAAACGCAGGAGCACGGGCAGCGCCGCGGCCGCGGCGGTGGCGCTCGCGACGGCCGTGGGAGTGGCGGCACCAGGGGCGGCCGCCGCCCAGGGGGCGACCTCGCCCCAGGGCGCGACCGCCCTCCAGGGAGTGCGGTCGAACCCGCTGGAGGGGGTCTGGCGGACGGAGGGCTACGGTCTGCTGATCACGGTCTCCGGGAACAGACTCACCACCTACGACGTGACGGCGCACAGCTGCGTGCCCGGATGGATCAAGGGGACGCAGACCACGGCCCCCGACCCGGACGGCACCACCCGCTACGCCGTGGACGACCTGGCCCTGACGATCACCCCCAAGGGCCGGAACCGGGCCGTCGAGCGCGAGGAGGGCGGGGTCGGCAGCAAGACGCTCACCCGACTGGCAGCCCTGCCGGCGCTGTGCGCGAAGCCGGCACCGAACGATCCGCTCGCGGTCTTCGACCGGTTCTGGGAGAACTTCGAGGAGAACTACCCGTTCTTCGCGGCCAAGGGCGTCGACTGGCACGCCGTCCGGGACGAGAAGCGGCGCACGATCACGCCGACGACGACCACCGACCAGCTGCAGGCCGTCCTCGTGGACATGCTCCGCCCGCTCGGGGACGCCCACACCGGGCTGGCCCGGGTGGTCGCCGGGCAGGCCGAGGACGTGTTCAGCGGGCAGCGGCCCGGGTCCACGGTGCGGACCGAGGAACTGGCCGCGCGGGCCCGACAGGCCGCGGCCGCCCAGCTCACCGGCCCGGAGCAGGAGTTCGCCGGCGGTCGGCTCGGCACCGGCCGGCTCCCCGACGGCCTCGGCTACCTCCGGGTGAGCAGCTTCAACGACTACACCGACGGCGACTTCCGGAGCCAGGTCGACGAGCTGGACCGGGCGCTGGACACCGTGCTGGCCGGCCCGGACCGGCCCGTCGGCCTGGTCGTCGACGTCCGGCTGAACGGCGGCGGATCGGACGCGCTCGCGCTGCACATCGCCGCCCGGCTCACCGACCGCCCCTACGTCGCCTACCGGAAGGTGGCGCGCAACGACCCGGCTGACCCGACGAAGTTCACCCGGCCCCAGCCGATCACCGTACGGCCCTCGGCGGGCGGGCGCTTCACCGGGCCGGTGGCGGTGCTCACCTCCTCGATCTCCACCAGTGCGGCGGAGACCTTCACCCAGGCCATGACCGGCCGCTCCCCGCGGGTGCTCCGGGTCGGCGAGAACACCCAGGGCGTCTTCTCCGACATCATGGTCAAGACGCTCTCGCCGGACTTCCTGGCCATCCTGCCGAACGAGAAGTACCTGACCCGGGACGGCACCACCTACGACGGCCCGGGCATCCCGCCGGACGTCCGCACCCCGGTGTTCACCCCCGACGAGCTGGCCGCACTCAGGGACTCGGCCCTGAGCACGGCCCGCCGGATGCTCACCGAGGACGCGCAGCACGCCCGGGGCGACCAGGGCGCCGAGGACGCGCAGGACGTCCGGGGCACGCAGGCCGACCAGGGTGCGCGGGACCGGCAGGACTGACAGGGCCGGCGGGAACACCGGGCCCGGCAGCGGTAGGAGGCGCTACATCGGCTCCACCGCCCGCAGTTCGCCGTCCAGTTCCAGCCACCGGGTGAGCCCCAGGCCGCGCAGGAACGCCACGTCGTGGCTGGCCACGATCAGCGCGCCCCGGTACGCGGCCAGCGCCTGGGTGAGCTGGCGGACGCTGGCGAGGTCCAGGTTGTTGGTCGGCTCGTCGAGCAGCAGCAGCTGCGGCGACGGGTCGGCCAGCAGCAGGGCGGCCAGCGTCGCGCGGAACCGCTCGCCGCCGGAGAGGGTGGCGGCGGGCTGGTCGGCCCGGGCACCGCGGAACAGGAAGCGGGCCAGCCGGGCGCGGACCGCGTTGTCCCCGGCGGCGGGGGCGAACAGCTTGACGTTCTCCACGACGGAGCGCTCGTCGTCCAGCAGGTCGAGCCGCTGCGGGAGGTGCCGCAGCGGCACCGGGGTGATCACCTCCCCCGCCAACGGCGCGAGTTCGCCCGCGATGGTGCGCAGCAGGGTGGTCTTGCCCGCGCCGTTGCGGCCGACCAGGGCGATCCGCTCGGGCCCGCGCAGGTCGAGGTCGGCGGTGGTGCCGTAGGGCAGCCGGACCTTGTCCAGGGTGAGCACGGTGCGCCCGGCCGGGACGGCGGTGCGCGGCAGGTCGATCCGGATCTCGGCGTCGTCCCGGACGGCCTCCTCGGCCGCGCTGACCCGCGCCCTGGCCTCCTCCAGGCGCTCGGTGTGCATGCCCTGGAGCCGGCCGGCCGTCTCCTGGCCCTTGCGCTTGAGCATCCCGGCGAAGATGTGCGGGTCGTTGCGGGTGACCGAGCGCTTCTTGCCGTACGCGGCGCTGCGGTCCAGCCGGATCCGGGCCTCGGCCAAGTCCCGTTTCTGGCGCTGGACGTCGGCCTCGGCGTTGCGCAGCACCCGCTCGGCCGTCTCCTGCTGGGCCGCGAGGGTGCGTTCGTACTCCGCGAAGTTGCCGCCGTACCAGGTGACTTCGCCGTCCCTCAGGTCGGCTATCTGGTCGACGTGCCGGAGCAGTTCGCGGTCGTGGCTGACGATCAGCATCACGCCGTTCCAGCCGGCCACCGTCTCGTAGAGCCGCTCGCGGGCGGCCCGGTCGAGGTTGTTGGTGGGCTCGTCGAGCAGCAGGACGTCGGGACGGGCCATCAGCAGGGCGGCCAGCCGCAGCAGCACCGCCTCGCCGCCGGAGAGTTCGCCGGTGGTGCGGTCGAGGCCGAGGCGGCGCAGGCCGAGCCGGTCGAGGGTGGCGCGGGCGCGCTCCTCGACGTCCCAGTCGTCGCCGATCGCGTCGAAGTGGCGCTGGTCGGTGTCGCCGGACTCGATGGCGTGCAGGGCCTCGCGGGTGGCACGGATGCCGAGCGCCTCGTCCACCCGCAGGGTGGTGTCGAGCGTCAGGCCCTGCGGCAGGTAGCCGAGTTCGCCGTCGATCCGGACGGCGCCGCCGGTCGGGGTGAGTTCGCCCGCGATCAGCCGCATCAGGGTGGACTTGCCCGCGCCGTTGAGCCCGATCAGGCCGGTGCGGCCGGGGCCGACGGCGAGGTGGAAGCCGTCCAGGACGGGCTTGCCGTCGGGCCACTCGAACGAGAGCTCGGTGCAGAGGACGGCGGTGGTGGTGGGTTGGTGTGCCATACAGGCCTCCCGGGGTGGTTGCCGAAGGGGTGGTGAGCAACACGGGGAGACACCGCGGGTGCGGAACCGGGGACGGCCGGGAGGAGATGAAGGGTGGCGTCACGCAGAAGAGCGCCACGGGCCGTGACTGAGGTCGCACACTCGCGCACCGCGCGACGGCAGCAGGGCCTGCGCGGCGGGGGCGGTGTCCCGGGACCTCAGTAGAGCAACGGCCTTCTCCTTGTCTGGCTGATGACCCGGACCACGCTAGGCAGCCGCTGCGCCACCCGCAACCGATTTACCGTCCCCGGCCCGCCGGGCCTGCCCGGCCGCCGCTTCGGCCGCTCTGCCCGCTCCGCCCGCTTCGTCGGCTCCGCTCGGTGCGCCCGGCACCGCGAAACCCGGCGCGACGGGGGCCCGGTGCCGATCCCGTGCCGAACCGGTGACAGCTTCGTCCCGGTCCGGTGACGGCCCCGTCCCGGTCAGGGGCGGATGTCGGGAGTTCCGCGGCCTCATGGCAGACTCCTCACCTGCCATGCCTGCGGCCGAGTGGGGCCGCACCCGGGGAACGGGCCGCATGGCGGTAGTCAACAGGGGGATTTGAACTCATGTCACCGATATCCCGGCCGGGCCGCGCCGTCCTGGGCGCCTCCGTCGTCGCGCTGACCATGGTGGTCGCCACCGCGTGCGGCCCCGACAACGCCGACCCGGCCGCGACCGCGGCTCCCAGCGTCGCGGCCAGCGTCCCCGGCAAGCCGGGCGCGGCCCCGATCAAGCTTCCGACGCTCGAGGAGCTGAAGACCTGGAAGCTCGAGGACTGGGACAAGTGGGCCCAGGCGAACGTCATCACCCCGGCGGTCAAGGGCTACTGGACCCTGCAGAAGCTGCTGGAGGCCAAGCCGAAGCCGCTGCCGGCGCCCGCCCCGGACGCGACCCAGCCGCCCGCGCAGCCCACCGGCGCCGCTCCGGCCACCAGCGCGCCCGCCCCGGCCCAGCCGACCGCCCAGCCCACCGCGGCCCAGCCCGGCGGCGGCGCGGACCAGCTGCCCGCCATGGTCCCGGCCAAGCCCGTGGCGCACCCGTTCCCGAAGAACATGCACGTCAACGGCAAGATCTTCTTCAAGGACGGCAACGAGGACTACGTGTGCTCCGGCACCGTCGTCTCCGACCCGGCCAACCCGGGCAAGAGCAACTTGGTGTGGACCGCCAGCCACTGCCTGCACGGCGGCAAGGGCAACAAGTACTACACCGACATCACCTTCGCCCCGGCCTTCAACAGCAACGGCGTGCTGAGCAACGGCAACAAGCAGGCCAAGCTGGAGGACGCCGAGCCGTACGGCGAGTGGACCGCCACCTCCGGCATGGTCTCGCCGCAGTGGACCGCCGAGGCCGACCCCGAGAAGGGCGGCCCGTGGAGCCAGTACGACTTCGGCATCATCAAGGTCGCCAACCCCACCCCGGGCGGCAAGTCGCTGGAGGAGACCGTCGGCGGCTCCGTCCCGCTCTGGTTCAACGCCCCGCGTGACCAGGTCGGCGCCGTCAGCAACTACGGCTTCCCGGAGGGCAAGCCCTTCGACGGCGTGGAGCTGGAGCACTGCGACGGCGGCAAGCCGTCCAAGAAGACCGGCGACCCGAGCCGCCCGGCGATGCTGCTGATCGGCTGCAACATGACCGGCGGCAGCAGCGGCGGCGGCTGGTTCGCGACCAAGGACGGCAAGCCGGCCCTGGTCAGCGACACCTCCATCGGCAACGGCGCGAACACCTACGAGGCCGGTCCGTACCTGGAGGACGTGGCCCAGCACATGTTCGAGTACTTCTCGAAGAAGGCCAAGTGATCCACCGGTGACCAGGTGATCCGGTGGTCCTGTGACCCGGTAGTCCCGTGATCAGGTGGTCCGGGGGCCGCGGCTGAGCCAGCCGCGGCCCCCGGCGTTTCCGCGCCCGCCCGCCGGGTTCCCCCGCCCAGCCGCCGCCAGTTCCCCCGGCGCCCGTCCCGCCGTTTTTCCGCCGCCCGGGCCGCTCCTCCTACAATCGGCCCCATCATGAGCGCGACACTCGTAGTCAAGGACCTCAGCGCCGGCCACGGCGAACGCACCCTCTTCTCCGGCCTGGACCTGGTCATCGCCCCCGGCGACGTGATCGGCCTGGTCGGCGTGAACGGCGCCGGCAAGTCGACCCTGCTGCGGCTGCTGGCCGGCCTGGACACCCCCGAGGGCGGCTCGCTGCGGCTGAGCCCGGCCGGCGCCAACGTCGGCCACCTGCCGCAGGAGCCGGAGCGGCGCGAGGGCGAGTCGGTGCGCGACTTCCTCGCCCGCCGCACCGGCGTGGCGGCCGCCCAGGCCGCCCTGGACGAGGCCACCGAGGGCCTGGTCGAGGGCCGGCCGGGCGCCGACGACGCGTACGCGGCGAGCCTGGACCGCTGGCTGGACCTCGGCGGCGCCGACCTGGAGGAGCGCGCCGAGGAGGTCGCCGACTCGCTCGGGCTGAAGGTCTCGCTGGACCTGCCGATGACCGCCCTGTCCGGCGGCCAGGCCGCCCGGGCCGGCCTCGCCTCGCTGCTGCTCTCCCGCTACGACGTCTTCCTGCTGGACGAGCCCACCAACGACCTCGACCTGGACGGCCTGGAGCGGCTGGAGTCCTTCGTCAGGGGCCTGCGCGCGGGCACCGTGCTGATCAGCCACGACCGCGAGTTCCTGGCCCGCACCGTGACCAAGGTGCTGGAGCTGGACCTGCACCAGCAGCAGGTCAACCTGTACGGCGGCGGCTACGAGGCGTACCTGGAGGAGCGGGCGGTGGCCCGTCGGCACGCCCGCGAGGAGTACGACGAGTACGCCGACACCAAGGCCGGGCTGGAGGCCCGGGCGCGGATGCAGCGCGGCTGGATGGAGCACGGGGTGCGCAACGCCCGTCGCAAGTCCTCCGACAACGACAAGATCGGGCGTGCGACGCGCGCCGAGTCCACCGAGAAGCAGGCCTCCAAGGCCCGGCAGACCCAGCGGATGATCGAGCGGCTGGAGGTGGTCGAGGAGCCGCGCAAGGAGTGGGAGCTGCGGATGGAGATCGCCACCGCCCCGCGCTCCGGCTCGGTGGTCGCCACCCTGCGCGGGGCGAGCGCCCGGCGCGGCGACTTCGCCTTCGGCCCGGTGGACCTCCAGATCGACTGGGCCGACCGGGTCGCCATCACCGGCGCCAACGGCGCCGGCAAGTCCACGCTGCTGGCCGCCCTGCTCGGCCGGCTGGAGCTGGCCGGCGGCAGCGCCTCGCTGGGCTCCGGCGTGGTGGTCGGCGAGGTGGACCAGGCGCGCGGGCTGTTCCTCGGCGGGGAGCCGCTGGCGGACGCCTTCGCCGCCGCCGTACCGGAGCTCTCGCCGGAGGAGGTGCGCACCCTGCTGGCCAAGTTCGGCCTCAAGGCGGTACACGTGCTGCGCCCGGCCGGCACCCTCTCCCCCGGCGAGCGCACCCGGGCCGCGCTGGCGCTGCTGCAGGCCCGCGGGGTCAACCTGCTGGTGCTGGACGAGCCGACCAACCACCTGGACCTGGCCGCGATCGAGCAGCTGGAGTCCGCGCTCGCCTCGTACACCGGCACCCTGCTGCTGGTCACCCACGACCGGCGGATGCTGGACACGGTGACGGTGAACCGGCGGATCGAGGTCCGGGACGGGCGGGTGCACGAGCTCTGAGCCGCCGCTGACCGGCGATTGGTCTCTACCTCTTCCCGGAGGGGCCGTCATGTGCTGTGCTGTCGCCATGGTTGACAGCACAGACAGCGCCGTGGCGGGGACGTCCCACCCGACCGTCCCGCTCACGCCCATGACGGTGCCCGCCCACGAGGCCGAGGCCCGCAGCAGGACCTTCCACGAGGTGATGGCCCAGCGCCGGACCGTCCGCGACTACTCCACCCGCCCGATCCCGGACGGGGTGCTCGAGTGGGCGGTCCGGACCGCGGGCACCGCGCCCAGCGGCGCGCACGTCCAGCCCTGGCGGTTCGTGGTGATCACCGACCCGGAGCGCAAGCGGCGGCTGCGCGAGGCGGCCGAGGCCGAGGAGCGCGAGTTCTACGGCCACCGGGCCTCGGCGGAGTGGCTGGCCGCGCTCGCCCCGATCGGCACCGACTGGCGCAAGCCGTTCCTGGAGGACGCGCCGGCCGTGATCGTGGTGTTCGAGGTGCACAAGGGCCCCGACTCGCCGCGCCCGTACTACACCAAGGAGTCGGTGGGGATCGCGGTCGGGCTGCTGCTGGCCACCCTGCACCAGGCCGGGCTGGCGACGCTGACCCACACCCCGAGCCCGATGAGGTTCCTCAACGAGGTGTGCGACCGCCCGGCCGAGGAGCGCGCGGCGTACGTGATCCCGGTCGGCTACCCGGCCGAGGGCGCGCGCGTGCCGGATCTGCGGCGCAAGGAGCTCGACGAGGTGATGGTCCGGCTCTGACGCGCCGGGGTGCGGCCGGGCGCGCCCGCCACCGGGGGGACCTCGAATGGTGACAGGTCCCGGCCAAGGACATAATCGCCGTCATGAGCCAAGCACGACCGCGGTCCTGCGGTCCCGGGCCGCCGGCCGTGGCGGTGACCGCCGGGCGGCCGCCGGAACGGCTGCGGCTGCCCGGCGGCCTCTGGCTGCGGCGCCGTCGCAGCACCCACGCGGAAGCGCTGAACCGGGCCGTCCGCGCCAACCTGGACCACCTGCGGCCCTGGATGGAGTGGGCGGCCGAGGCCCCCTCCCGGGCCCGGACCGCCGAGCTGACCCGGGCCGGCGCGGCCGCCTGGGAGGCCGGCACCGACTTCATGTACCTGGCCGGCCTGGACGCCGAACCCGGCGGCGTGATCGGCGCCTTCGGCCTGCACGGGCGGATCGGCCCGGGCGCGCTGGAGATCGGCTACTGGGTCGCCGCCCGGCACGTCGGCCGCGGCATCGCCACCGCCGCGGCCGGGGCGCTGACCGAGGCCGCGCTGGCGCTGCCCGGGATCACCCGGGTGGAGATCCACTGCGACCAGGCGAACGGCGCCAGCGCGGCCATCCCGCGCAAGCTCGGCTACCGGCTGGACCGGGTCGCCGAGGCGGCTGTCCGGGCGCCGGGCGAGACCGGGCGGCAGCTGGTGTGGGTGATGGAGCGCCGGGAGCTCCGGGAGCCCTGACCGCCGGCCCTCAGTAGCGCTCGCCGGTCGCGGCCGGCAGCGCGTCCAGCTCCGCCAGGTCCGCCGCCGAGAGCTCGATCCCGGCCGCGCCCACGTTGTCCACCAGGTAGCGCGGCGTCCGGGTGCCCGGGATCGGGAAGACGTACCGGCCCTGCGCCAGCACCCAGGCCAGCGCGACCTGCGCGGGAGTGGCACCGATCCGCTCGGCGACCGCCCGTACCGTCCCGACCAGCTCCAGGTTGGCCTTCAGCGCGTCCTGCTGGAAGCGCGGCAGCCGGCGGCGGAAGTCGTCGGCGGGCAGCTCGTCGAAGGACGTGATGCCGCCGGTCAGGAAGCCCCGGCCGAGCGGCGAGAACGGCAGGAAGGCGATGCCCTGCTCCTCGGTGTACGGCAGCACCTCGGCCAGCACGTCCCGGGTCCACAGCGACAGCTCGGACTGCACCGAGGCCACCGGGTGCACCGCCTGCGCCCGCCTGATCTCGTCCAGCGTCGCCTCGGAGAGCCCGATGCTCCGGGCCTTGCCCGCCGCGACGACCTCGGCGAAGGCGCCCCAGGTCTCCTCGATCGGGACCTCCGGGTCGACCCGGTGCAGCTGGTAGAGGTCGACGTGGTCGGTGCCGAGCCGGCGCAGGCTCTCGTCGATCGAGCGGCGCACGTGCTCGGGCCGGCCGTTGCGCTCCTGCTGGCCCCCGCCGCCCGGCACGATGCCCACCTTGGTGGCCAGGAAGGCGCGCTCCCGGTACGGGCCGGCCAGGGCGGCGCCGACCACCTCCTCGTTGGTGTAGGGGCCGTACATGTCGGCGGTGTCGATCAGGCCGACGCCGAGGTCCAGCGCCTGCCGGATCACCCGGACCGAGTTCTCGTCGTCCCGGTTCCGCACGTCGTAGGCCCAGGTCATGCCCATGCAGCCGAGACCGATGACGCCGATCTCGGGTCCGCCGGTACCGAACGAGGCGTTGCGCATGGCAGTGCTCCCATCGTGTTTCGCGTGGTGGTGCCGATCAACGCCCTCAGCATTCACCTTGGAGTGCACTCAAGGTCAAGCCCGTTCCGTCCGGCCCGCACGGCGGAGCAGCCCGGGGAACCGGACGGCGGTGATCACCGTCCTCCTGACGAGGAATCAGACGTTCGACGGAACGATCCACGGGGGGACATGTCCCAGGACGGAACTGCCGTCGGCATCGTGTTCGGAGCCATCGGGCTGCTGGCCGTCGGCCTGGGGGTGGTCAAGCCGGTGCTCGGGATTCGGCGGGCCCGGCTGGACCTCCGGACCCTGGCCGAGGGGCTGTCGGCCGAGGCCCGCTGCCTGGAGACGTACACGACGCAGGAGCGGGACCCGTCCAGCCGGCGCACCCGGACGGAGCGGCACGTGATCCTCGGGTTCCGCACCCGGGACGGCGCGGAGGTCCGGCTGGAGGACACCTCCGGCGCTCCGCGCGTCGTGGGCGACCGCGTGACGGTGCGGTACCTGCCCGACCGGCCGCACCGGGCCGTGGTCGTCGACCGGGCCCGGGCCGGGATCGCGGCCCGGATCGCCGGGGACGTCCTGATCGGCCTGCTCGTCGTCGCCTGTGGGACGGTCTTCGCCATCAGCGGCTACAACACCTTCCAGGACTCCCGGCGCACCCCCCTGTCCCCCCGGCCCCCGGTCTCCACGCCTACGTCCACGTCCGCCGATTGGGAGTACCCTCCGGCGACCGTCTGCACCAACGAGCCGGGCTCCGGCCTCCGGTTCTGCCCGCACGTCGCCCCCACCCTCAAGCTCCCCCACATGCCGTAACGAACCGTCAGGGACGCCTCGCCCCTTCCCGAAACCCGCCCCCCGATGGGGCGTCCGGGCCCGGAAATGCTTGACGTGCACAGCTGGTCTAGTCCAGTTTGATGCTCAGCACCACGTTCCCCGCGTCGTGATCCCCCGCATCGCGCTCCCCCGCCCTCCCCCGACCTCCCCGCACCGGACCACCCCAGGGCCGCCGCCCGCCGCGCGCCCCCCTCGCGGCGCGGGCAGCCGCCACGTCCCGAGAGGCACCCCCATGCCCAGCGCGCCCCAGCACGCCCCCACGCGCCGCCGCCCCGCCCGTCGGACCACCCTGCTGAGCCTCGGTGCCGCCGCCGCGCTCGCCGCCGGCGGACTGGCCGTCCTCGCTGGGAACGCCGGTGCCGCTGACGTCAACCTGCTCGCCGACGGCGGATTGGAGAGCGGCGCGGCCGGCTCCTGGAGCTGCTCCGCCGACACCGGGAGCGCGGTCGACTCCGGTGCCCACGGCGGAACGTACGCGCTCAAGGGCGCGGTGAGCGCGAGCGACACCGCGCAGTGCGGGCAGACCGTCAGCGTCCGGCCCGGCACCGAGTACACGCTCAGCGCCTGGGTGCAGGGCCGGTACGTCCACCTCGGCGCCACGGGCAGCGGCACCACCGACCCGGCCACCTGGACCGCCGGCGGCGCCGACTGGCAGCAGCTGTCCACGCGTTTCACCACCGGGCCGGCCACCACCAGCGTCACCGTGTACCTGCACGGCTGGTACGGGCAGGGCGGCTACCTCGCCGACGACATCGCGCTGACCGGCCCCGGCGGCGTCAACCCGGCTACCCCGCCGCCGAGTTCGACCTAGCCGAGCCCGACCGGCACCCCGACCGGCCAGCCCACCGGCGGCCCGACCACCGGCCCGACCGGCGACCCGGGGGCGAGCGTCGCACTTCCGGTCGCCCCGTACATCGACATGGGCGCCTGACCGACCCCGTCGGTGCCCGAACTGGCCGAGGCCGGCGGCCTCAAGGGCTACACGACGGGCTTCGTCACCGGCGTCGGCTGCAAGGCCGGCTGGTTCAACGCCTACGGCCCTCGCACCGCCTGGGCCGAGGACCAGGTGGACGCGCTGCGCGCGGCCGGCGGCGACGTCAAGGTCTCCTTCGGCGGCGCCGCCGGCACCGAACTCGCCGCCGTCTGTGGCACGGTGGGCGCGCTGTTCGCCGAGTACGACGCCGCGGTGAGGGCCTACGGGCTGCGCTACGTCGACTTCGACATCGAGGGCGCGGCCATCGCCGACACCGCCGCCAACGAGCGCCGCTCCGCCGCGCTCGCCAGGCTCCAGCAGGCCCACCCGGGCCTCAAGGTGTCGTTCACCCTGCCCGTCCTGCCCGAGGGCGGCCCGACGCCCAGCCGCGGGCCATGGTCGGCGTCACCCCGATGATCGACGAGAACGACGACCACCAGGTCTACGACCAGGCCGACGCCCGGCAGCTGCCGGCCTTCGCCCGGCGGTACCACCTCGGGATGGTCTCCTTCCGGGACGCCACCCGGGACGCCAACGCCTGCACCGGCGGCTCGCTGTCCACGTGCACCAACGTCCCGCAGCAGCGGTACGGGTTCGCGAGGCTCCTCGGCAAGTGCGCGGGCTGATCCCGGCGGGTCGCCCACGGGGCGCCGGGCATCCCCACCGCCCGCCGCCGCCCGCCTCCCGCTACTGCCCACCGGGGGAAATTGGCATCTCATCGTTCCGGACCGTCGATTACAGTCCGTCCCACCTGTACGGCACGAGGGGGCGGACATGACGGTCCGAGACGACCACATCCAGTTGCGCACGACCACTCCGGCCTGCGACGAAGCGGCCTGCGACGAAGCGGCCGGCGCGCCGGACGTCACCGCCGAGGAGCTCGCCGCCTTCAGCCGCACTCTCGGCCGGCTGCGCGCCCTCCCCGCCCACGACCGCACCCGGCTGCACGCCGAGCGGCAGCTCAGCTCCTTCGTCATGGAGAGCCGCAAGCGCCGCCGCCAGGAGGCCCGGCAGGCCCAGCGGCAGGCCGACGCCGACCTGCTCGCCACCACCGCGACCGGCCGCCGGACCCGCCGCGAGGACGCGCCGCTGGTTGCGGCGGACGGGCCCCGCGGGCCGGTCGGCGAGCTGCGGCTCCCGCGCAAGTGCTACGTCTGCAAGCAGGCCTACCGCCAGGTCGACGGCTTCTACCACATGCTCTGCCCGGACTGCGCGGCCGACAACACCGCCCGCCGCGCCCTTGGCACCGACCTGCGCGGGCGCCGGGCGCTGCTCACCGGCGGGCGGGTCAAGATCGGCTTCCAGCTCGCGCTGATGATGCTGCGGGACGGCGCCGAGCTGGTCGTCACCAGCCGCTTCCCGCAGGACACCGTCCGCCGCTTCCGGGCCGCGGAGGGCAGCGGGCAGTGGTGGGAGCGGCTCACCGTCGTCGGCATCGACCTCCGCGACCCGCGCCAGGTCATCGGCCTGACCGACCGGTTGCGCGCCGAGGGCCGCCCGCTCGACATCCTGGTCAACAACGCCGCGCAGACCCTGCGCCGCCCGCCCGAGTCGTACGCGCTGCTGGCCGCGGGCGAGCAGGACGCCCTGCCCGCCGCCGACCGCCGGGCGATCGGCCACGCCGCACCCGGATTCCGTCCGGTCACCGGCCTCGCCCAACTCCCGTCCGGCGCCGGTTCCTTGCTGGATCTCACCGACGAGGCCGGACTGCTGCCCGACCTCGCCCCCGCCAACTCCTGGTCCGCCACGCTCGGTTCGCTCGACCCGGCGGAGGTCCTGGAGACCCAGCTGGTCAACGCGCTGGCCCCGGCCCTGCTCTGCGACCGGCTGCTGCCCCTGCTGCTGGCCTCGCCGCACCCCGCCCGCTACATCGTCAACGTCACGGCAGTGGAGGGCCGGTTCGCCGTCCGCAACAAGACCGCCCGGCATCCGCACACCAACATGGCGAAGGCCGCGCTCAACATGCTCACCCGCACCAGCGCGGCCGAACTCGCCGACCGGGGCGTGCACATGTGCGCCGTCGACACCGGCTGGATCACGGACGAGAACCCGGCGCCGAAGAAGGCCAGGATCGCCGCCCACGGGTTCCGCACCCCGCTCGACGTCGTGGACGGCGCGGCCCGGATCTACGACCCGATCGTCCGCGGCGAGGCCGGGGACCCGGTGTCGGGGGTGTTCCTCAAGGACTACCGGGTGGCGGAGTGGTGACGCCCGGGCGCCCCGGCGCGGCGGCGGCTCAGGTGTCGTAGCAGCCGCACCAGGGGGCGTCGAAGCCGAGGCCGTCGGGGTACAGCTCGAAGTGGATCCGCTCGTCGTCTTCGGCCTCCTCGCCCTCGTCGTCCGGCTCGTAGTCCTCGCGGACCAGGCCGAACATCTCGCCGTCGACGCGCACGGCGAACGGGGCGATCACGATGTCCCGGTACTCCCGGCCGGGCAGGCCGTCGAGCTCTTCCACCAGCAGGCGCTTGGCCTCCGCCGCGTCGCCGGCCGAGCGGATCCGCGAGCCGAGGTGCCGGCCGGCGTCGTCGAAACGGTGCAGGACGGCGTAGTACCGGCCGACGCCGAGGCAGACGGCCGAGGCGAAGAACTGGCCGCCCTGCCAGCGGCCGATGGTGTCGGTGCGGTAGTCGGGCCGGTGGCTGATCGGGATGACGTCGGGAGCGTTCACGGTCGCACCGTACGGGTGGCCTGTGACAGGGGACCGCTCAGCGCCCGGTGGGGAGGTTGGCCCCGCCGGTGCAGTCGAACACCACCCCCGTGACGAAGCTGTTGGCGGCCAGCATGTGGATCGCCCGGGCGACGTCCTCCGCACGGCCGACCCGGCCGACCGGGGTGGTGGCGGCGAGGCCATCGAACAGCGCGGTCCGCTGCTCGGCCGGGACGCGGTCCCACCACGGCGTGTCGATCACGCCGGGCGAGACGGCGTTGACCCGCAGCGGGGCGAGTTCGACGGCCAGTGGCGGGACCATCGCCTCCAGCGCGCCGTTGATGGCGGCCAGTCCGGCGGTGCCCGGGATGGCGGCGCGGGCCGAGGCGGCAGTAATCAGCGTGACCGAGCCGTCCGCGCGCAGGTGCGGCAGCGCCGCCTGGAGGACGCGCACCTGCGGCCAGAACTTGGCGTCGAAGCCGGTCGCCAGCTCGGCCAGGTCCAGCGCTGCGAACGGGCCGGCGCCGGCCGCGCCGCTGACCGCGACGACCAGGTGGTCCACGGTGCCGGCGCCGGCGAAGAACTCGGCGAGGGCGGCCGGGTCCGCCGCGTCCAGTCGGCGACCGGTGCTCCGGCCGCCGATCCGGGCGACGGCGGCGTCCAGCCGGTCGCGGTCGCGGCCGGTGACCACGACCTCGGCACCGTCCGCGGCGAAGGCGGTGGCCGCCGCCTCACCGATGCCCGAGCTGCCGCCCATCACGACGACGTGCTGTCCGGCGAAGAGGTTTGACGCAGTGCTCATGGTGGGGCCTTCCGCTTGTCGAGACCGCTGGTTCCGGCAATGATGCTTGTCGAGACTGTTAGTCTTGTCAAGCGAGGGCAGGAGGAGAGGAAACCCGATGAGCGACACCGCCAAGGCCTCCAAGGCGTCCAAGGCCGAGGCCGCCGACAGCGCCGTGAGCACTGACGCCGCCGAAAGCGCCGAGACTGCCGGGGCCACCCCGGCCGTACGCCCGCACACCGGGCGCCGCCGCAACGAGGCCGCCCGCCGGGCGATCCTCGACGCCGCCCTGCGCCTGCTCGCCGAGTCCGACGGCACGCCCGTCACCATCGACGCGATCGCCCGCACGGCCGGCGTCGGCAAGCAGACCGTCTACCGCTGGTGGCCCTCCAAGGGCGCCGTCCTGCTCGACGCCCTCACCGACCGCGCCGACCAGGACGTCCACGGCCCCGACACCGGCGACCTCCGCACCGACCTGCGCACCTTCGTCACCAGCACCTTCGAAGCGGCCCAGCGCGGCACCACCGCCTCCGCCCTGCGCACCGTCGCCCGCGAGGCCGCCCGCGACCCGCACCTCGCCGAACTGATGCGGACCTTCACCGCCGCCCGCCGCACCGCACTGCGCGACCTCCTCGCCAGGGCACGCGACCGCGGCGAACTGGCCGGGACCGCCGACCTGGACCTCATCGCCGACCAGGTCTACGGGGTGTTCTGGTACCGCTTCCTGCTCGGCCACGGCCCCCTGGACGCCGACACCGCCGCACGCCTCGCCGACTCCCTCATCCCCTGACCCGCAACCCCGCCCGAACCCGAAGAAAGCCCTCTTCACCCTCGCCGACTACTACGGCACACCACCTCCCGCCGCTGCGCAGGAAGTCGGCCCGCCCGACTTCCTGCGCAGCGGGCCGCCAGGCGCCGGCCGTAGAGGTCGCAGGGGCCGCAGCGCGAGTGCGCGGCCAGAAGAAATATGTCGACCGATCCACATACTCGAAGACCAGCCCAGCACAGGCATCCGGCCCAGCCGACTTCTCGCGCCACACAGCAGGATCAGCCACAGAATATGACGGTCGGTCTACACAGCCCCATCCCAACGCACTACCGGGCGCACAGAAAGTCGGCCCGGCCGACTTCTCACGCAGAAGGCCAACGCAAGACCAGCAGAAATAGACTAACCGGTCTACATATTCACTCAGGATGCGGCCAACACAGAAGCCGAACAGGCCGGCCGCACCGCACCTGGCCGGAGAGCGCGAGTAGGCGGGCGGCGATGCTGCGCGCAGGAAGTCGACCCGGCCGACTTCCTGCACAGCGAACCCGCAAGGCGCCAGACCCGCAAGCCGGCCACGCGGCCCAACAAGAACACGAGGCCTGCTACAGATGCTGGGAGCAGGCCACGCAGGAAGGCGCCCGGCCGACTTCTCGCGCCGCACAGCAGGATCGGCCACAGAATATGACGGTCGGTCTACATATCTCCCACCCCACGCACTTCCCGGCGCACAGAAAGTCGGCCCGGCCGACTTCTCACGCAGAAAACCAACACAGGGCACCAAGAAATAGACCAACCGGTCGACATATTCGCCTCGGGATGCGACCACCGCAGAAATCGAACATGCCAGACCTCGCAGAGGGAGACGGGCGGCAATGCCGCGGCGCAGGAAGTCGGGCCGGCCGACTTCCTGCGCAGTGAAATGCCGGGCGGCGGCCTGCAAGGTACGTGCACGGCCCGGCGGAACATGGCGTCCGATCTACACGCGCTGGAGGCAAGCCGCAGCGCTGGGATTTCAAATTGGTCGGCCTCTCGCGCGGCGCTAAGCAGGGTCGGGCATCGAATATGACGGCCGGTCTACATATAGCGCCCAGGCCCGCTCAGCAGTGCGCACAGGAAGTCGGGCGGGCCGACTTCCTGCGCAGGGTTCAGGGTGCAGGGTGAAGGGGCAGCAGGCGGAAATGCGGCCTGGTCGAGAAGTCGGACGGGCCGACTTCTCGCGCTGTGTCTCGGGGAGGAGGGGTAGATGGGACGAGCTCATGCGGCGGCTGGGCTTCGGCGGCGGCGGTGGTAGGCCCAGGCCAGGGCGAGGGTGATCGGGCCCCAGAGCATTGCCGTCGAGGTGCAGATCCGGCCCAGGGCCAGCCACCAGCCGTTGCTGAAACCGACCTCTTCGAACAGGCCCAGCCAGGCGAGGGGCATACCGTCGAAGAGGACCACCAGGACCAACCCGCCCAGCACGGCCGGGACGACCGCCGCGAGTGGCGGCACCCGGCGGCCCCGCAGCACCGGCACCCAGCGCGGGAACACCTCGCCCCACCCGCTGACCAGCCCGAGGGTCAGGATCGTCAACGCCTCGGTGACCACGCTCAGGCCGATCACGTACGGGGTGGACCACCGGACGTAGGCCGGGGCGGCCGGGTCGACGGTGCCCATCCGGAAGTCGAACGCGAACGGCAGTCGCCACAGGCAGTGCGGCAGCACGATGAACGGGAGGGCCTTGGCCAGTCGCAGGGCCCACCGGGGAACGGGGCGTTCGGTGTCGCCCACCGGGATGTTCTTCAGCATGGATCCACCGTCCCGGACACCACACCCGCCCCACGTCCACCGCAAGGCCCCTTCGCCTCCCCCACGCGAGCCAACCGGCCGTCAGCACAGAGGTCGAGACGGGCCGTCAGGCCCGGAGCTCCGGGCCGACGGAGCCTTCAGCAGACCGAGGCGGTACACCCAAGAGGTGCGGTGCGTGTGCGGCGCCAGGCTGGTCGCCGTGCTCCTCCGACGTGACGCGATCCGCCCCCGCCCGTCCGGCTGAGGGCGGAAGGCTCTTCGCGCCGGAACTCACCTGGACGGCGTGACCGGGGCCCGCATGCCGAGCCACTGCTCGGCGCCCCAGGCCTCGAACCGCTCCACCTCGGTGAATCCCAGCTTCGCCGCGAGGCGCAGCGAACCGGTGTTGGCGGTCTGGGTGGTGAGCACCACGGGCTCGCCGGGCAGGACGCCGTCGAACCAGCCGAGCGCCGCCGCGCACGCCTCGGCGGCGTACCCGGATCCCCACGCCCACGGCAGGAAGAGGTAGCCGAGGTCGGCCTTCCCCGCGGCAGCGGGGCGGCGGTGTCCGGTCGCCCTCCTGAGCAGGATCCGGCCGATCATCGCCCCGTCGAGATCGACGACGAAGCTCCCGGGCCACCGCCCGGGCGCCTCGGGCATCTCGCGCTCGAGCTCGTCACGCGGGCGGGGACCGCCGAGGTAGGTGTGCACCTCCGGCGAGGCAAGCAGTTCGATGAACGCCTCGCGGTCCCTCGCCTCGGGCTCACGGAGCACGAGCCGCTCGGTCCTGATCGGCTCCGGCGGCCACGCCACCACTCCTAGATCCTCCATCCGGGCACGCTAACAGATGGTCATACCAGCCGAACGGGGAACGGACGACGGCCGCCTACCCGGGGCGGGCCAAGCGGCGGTACCACCAGAACTCCTTACGCCAGCTTCGCCGATGAGCGAACGGGTCCGGCAGGGTGCGGCGCAGGAAGGCGGCGTCCAGCGGCCGGAGCACCTGGAGGAGCTCGGCGCGGGGCCGGTCCGGCAGCCTGGTCAGGACCTCCTCCAGCACGTCGCGCGCGTGCCGGACGTCGACGAAGGAGCAGCCATGGCAGGAGCACGCGAAGTCCTGCGGGTAGAGCGGGCGCCGGCCCGGCGGGTGGAGGAACTCCCGGTAGCGCCGGAGGGCTCGCTCGGTGCCGCCGGGATGGATGAGGTAGCTGCCGCCCTGGTGCTCGGCGAGGAGCACAGCCAGGCTCGCCGTGGCGGAGAGCCCGTGGATACGGGCGGGCGGGGCTGGCCCCCAGACACGGGGAACCGCTCGTTCGGCGCGTCGCTCACGTGGCCGCTCACGCGGCAGCCGATCACGCGGCATCTGCCTTTCGACATGTGGTCACGGCAGCCATCGTGCCAGCCCCGACCGGGCGGCCGGCACCGCACTCGGTTACGGGAAGCCCCGGTCCCGGCCGGCTTCACTCGGGCCGAGGCGCCCGCAGCCGACGGGGGCGTGCGCGGTCAGTCGTAGATCCCGAGATGCAGGATGGTGGCCCGGTCGTCGGTGACCAACAGCATGTTGCACCGCCCTACGCAACCCCTGCGCGGGTCGCTGACGTCGCCGGAGCAGCGGACGGGGCCCAGGTGCGCCTCGATGAGGTCGGCGATGCCGTCGGCGACTTCGCCTGCCCGCCGGATCCCAGCGGGGGTGCGCAGGTCGGGGTCCGAGTACCTCACCGCGGGCTGCATGAACCCTCTGGTCACCGCCCCGCGGAAGACGCCCCGCCAGGCCCGTGGTGACACGAGCGGGCCGACGAACGCCTGGTGTCCACTGCCCGCGTACACGGCTTGGGCGAGATCCCTCATCCGGTCGAGGCCGGATGCCGTCCCAGCCGCCGGGACCACGGAGAACAGCTCGATGGACGCCACGTGGTGGCAGTCGTCGAGCAGATCCTGGAGCGGTTCGGCTGCGGCCGCCACCGCGTCCGCAGCGTCGAGCGGGTTCAGCACGGGTGTCCCCCGGCTCCTTCGTACGGTTCTGCGTTTCGGCCTCGGTGTGGCGGCTGAGCACGTTCATGCTGCGAGGTTGGCGAGAGCCGGGCCCTGTTCAGAGGGCGGCTTCGTGCTCTCGTCACGGACGCGGGATCGGGCCTCCTGGCCGGCGGCGCCGGCTGTGACCGTGAGGTGCTCTCGAACGTCGGCCCGGACGAGAAGCTCGGACAGCACTCAGAGGGCACGCCGCTCGGCGGGCGTGGCCAGCAGGCAGACGTAGGAGCGGTTATCCCGCTCAGGGTTGGGCTGTTCAAGCCTGGTGGTGACGGTGAACCCGGCCTCTTCGAGGAGTTCGACGAGCCGCCCGGCCGGCACGAGGTACGAGGCGTACGACACCGGATGGCCGTAGGCCTGGGCGGGGCGCAGCAGTTGGGGCTCGCCGACGTGGCCGCCGAGAAGGAGGTGGCCGCCGGGCGCGAGGACGCGGCGGAACTCGGCGAACAGCGACGGCAGTTGCTCGGCCGGGGTGTGGTGGACGGAGTACCAGGCGAGGATGCCGCCGAGGCCGCCGTCGGGGAGGTCGAGGGCGGCCATCGAACCGTGCAGGAAGCGCAGTCGGGGATAGGCCCGACGGGCCAGCGCGACCATCTCGCCGGACACGTCCACCCCGAAGGCCGACAGCCCCAGACCGGACAGGTACGCCGTCACCCGCCCCGGCCCGCACCCGAGGTCGGCGACCTCGCCGCCACCCGACTCCCGCACCAGCTCCGCGAAGGCGGCGAGCATCGCCCGGGACAGCGGGTCCATGCCCTCGGGCGGGACGACGAGGCGGACGTAGTCGGCGGCGACGGTGTCGTACGACTCCCGGACGGCGGCGAGGTGCGCGGGCTCGGTCACCGGTCCAGTGTGGCAGCCTTGGCGGCGCGCTCGGCGAAGACCTTCTCCCGCCGGTCGGCGGCCTGCTTCAGCATCCGCTTGCGGTCGCGGGCGGAGAGGCGGTCGATGTAGAGCCCGCCGTTCAGGTGGTCGGTCTCGTGCTGGAGGCAGCGGGCGAAGTAGCCGGTGCCCTCGATGGTGACGGGCTCGCCGTGCTGGTCGACGCCGTGCACCACCGTACGGGCCGGGCGGGCGAGCCTGGTGTTGGCGCCGGGCACGGAGAGGCAGCCCTCGACCTCCTCGATCAGCGCGCGGCCGGGCTCCTGCTCCTCGACCACCGGGTTGAGGATGTGCCCGGTGTGCCGGACGCCGTCGTCGTCGGGGCAGTCGTAGACGAACAGGCGCAGGTCGACGTCCACCTGGTTGGCGGCGAGGCCGCAGCCGTCGGCGACGTGCATGGTGACGAACATGTCGTCGATGAGCCGCGCCAGGCGCTCGCTGCCGAAGTCCTCCTCGGTGGCCGTACGGCAGGTGCGGCGCAGGATCTCCTCCCCCACCTCGGTGATCCGCAGGACGGTCGGACGTTCACGCAGCTCGGACACGAGCGCTCCCTCGACGGACGATGGACTTGCTGTCGACTTTGCAAAGTAGCAGACTTTGCAAAGTGACCGAAGACCTCGTCAGAACCGGCTCCCTCCCCGAGCACGCCGTCCGCACCGCCCTGCTGGAGCTGCTCGCCGCGCACGGCACCCTCACCTCCACCGAGGCCGCCGCCCGACTCGGGCTCAGCTCGGGCCTGTGCTCGTTCCACCTGCGGCAGCTGGCCCGCTACGGTCTGATCGAGGAGGCCCCGGCCACCGACGGGCGGGCCCGGCCGTGGCGGCTGCCGACGGCCCGACCTCCGGCGGCGGAGGAGGAGTTCGGGGAACTGGCGCGCGGCCTGGAGGACGAGAGCTACCAGCGCTGGCTCGCCCGGCGCGCCGAGGCCCCGGCCGAGTGGCGGCAGGACGAGGCGTTCAGTGCCGTCGTCTACCTGACGCCCGGGGAACTGGCCGCCGTCGGCGAGGAGGTCCGCCGGATGCTGGCCCGCTACCGGGGCCGCGAGGCCGACCCGGCCACCCGGCCCGCCGGGGCCCGCCCGGTCGCCGCCGTCACCCGGCTCTTCCCGCTCCTCGACCAGTAGCCCGGGACCAGTGGTCCGGGGCACTCAGGCGGTGCGCACCCGTACCGCCCGTACCAGCGGTCCGACCGCCAGCCCCAGCGCCGCCCCCAGGGCAGCCCCCTGCACCCCGTCCCAGACGTCCTGCACATCGCAGGCCCGGCCGATCGCCGGCACCGCGTAGTGCACCGCCGACACCGCGAACGGCAGCGCCGCCGCGCCCAGCAGTGCCACCGTCGTCCGCCGCCGGGTGCCCGCCAGCGCGGCCGCGAAGCCCACCGGGGCGAAGGTCGCCAGCTTCAACTCGATGTGCCGGACGTGCAGCAGCTCGTACGGCGAACGCGGCCGGCCGCCCTCCACGGCGCAGTGCCGCACGGCGCCCTCCGTGAGCCGGAACGCCTCCGGCAGCAGCGTCGCCACGACCACCCCGCCGAGCCCGAGCAGCAGCACGAAGCCCACCGCCCAGTGGGCCCGCAGCAACCGCCCCACCGGCCGGTTCAACAGGGCCGCGGGCACCAGCGAGAGCAGCAGCCCGGGCCAGAACATCGGCATCCCGCCGAGCACCGCACTGATCACGCCTCAAACGGACGCCCCGCACGGCCGCCCGGTTCTCGTCCGGGGCGGGAAATCCGGGCGGGGTCGGGGCAGGAAATCCGGGGCGGACCCGGGCCGCGGAATCCGGGGCGGATCCGCAGCGGATGAGACCGCCGGGCGGTCACCCCCGCGCGACCGCCCGAACCCGACGGGCCGGCTCAGTGCGGGATCGAGGAGATCAGCTCCTGCGCTCCCTGCCGCTTGAGCGCCAGCGCCACCGAGGTCCCCAGGTCCTCCGGGCTGAGCGCGCCCGCCCACTCGTGGGCGTCCAGCACCTGCTTGCCGTCCGGGGTGAAGACCCGGCCGCGCAGGGAGAGCCGGCCGTCCCGCTCGGACCGGGCGAAGCCGGCGATCGGGCTGTTGCAGTGGCCCTGGAGCGCGTGCAGGAACATCCGCTCGGCCGCCGCCTCGCGCCAGGTGTCGTGGTGGCCGAGGGAGGTGACCGCCTCGATGGTCGCGGCGTCGCCCTCGCGGCACTGCAGGACGAGGATGCCGGCGCCGATCGGCGGGCACATCGCCTCGATGCCGAGCACCTCGGTGATCCGCGCCTGCTCGCCGATCCGCTCCAGGCCGGAGACGGCGAGCAGCAGCGCGTCGACGTCCCCGGCGTCCAGCTTGGCGAGCCGGCTGTTGGCGTTGCCGCGGATCGGCACGCACTCCAGGTGCGGGTGGGAGGCGGCGAGTTGGGCGACCCGGCGGACGGAGGAGGTGCCGATCCGGGTACCGGGCGGGAGCGCGGCCAGCGGCAGGCCGCCGGGGTGGACGAGGGCGTCGCGGATGTCGTCGCGGCGCAGGTAGGCGGCGAAGACGGTGCCCGCCGGCAGCGGGCGGTCGGCGGGCACGTCCTTGAGGCAGTGGACGGCGACGTCGGCCTCCCCGGCGAGCAGCGCGGCGTCGACCTCCTTGGTGAACGCGCCCTTGCCGCCGAGCTGGGCGAGATCACCCGTCCAGCGGTCGCCCGAGGTGGTGACGGGCACCACCTCGGTGCGCAGGCCCGGGTGCAGGGCGGCGAGTTCGGTGCGGACCCGCTCGACCTGGGCGAGCGCCATGGGCGAGGAGCGGGAGACGATGCGGATCAGCTCAGCGGTGGCCATGGCGCGATGATAGGCGCCCGCACACCGGGGATTGAGCATGCGTCAGTGCCATGACACGCGCGGCGGAGGTTTCCGCAAGCTCGGACAACGCGGACGCCCGGTCGAACGGGCCCGACCGGCCGTTCGAACCCGGGGACGGGCCCGAGGACAAGCCCGGGCAAGTCCCGACGACGGTCCCGGGCAAGTCCCGACGACGGGCCCGGGCAAGTCCCGACGACGGTCCCGGGCAAGTCCCGAGGACGGTCCCGGGCAGGTTCCCGAGGACGGGCCCGGGCTGGTCCCCGGGCCCCTCCCCCGGGCTCACTCGTTGTGCAGCACCTCCGCGATCGGCAGCCGGGCCGCCGACCGCGCCGGGAGGAGCGCGCCCAGGACGGCGATCGCGACGCCCGCGAGGGCGAGGCCGGTGAGCAGCGGGGCGCTCCAGACGTCGAGGGTCTCCTCCGAGAACAGGATGGTCCCGGCGTTGTCCGCGATCAGCCGGTGGGCCAGCACCCCGACCGGGATGCCGACGGCCCCGCTGACCACGCCCTGCCAGGCCACCGAGGTGACCGTCATCGCCACCACCTGCCGGGGCGTCATCCCGATGGACTTCAGCATGCCGAGGTCCCGGCGGCGCTCGCGGACGGTGAGCAGCAGGGTGTTGAAGACGCCCAGCGCGGCGACCACCGACAGCAGCACCGTGAAGACGGTGGTGAAGCCGATGACGGCGACGACCTGCCCGGGCGGTCCGGGCTCGACCACCGAGGGCGAGAGGCTCGGGTCGGCGGCCGAGACCGCCTTCCGGTACGCCTCGGCGTCGGCGCCGTCGGCGAGCTTCACGTCGTACTCGACCACGTGCGGGTCGTCGGTGAGCGCGGCCCTGGTCGCGTCGTTGGAGGCGAACGCCCGGGCGTTGCCCTGGGCCTCCTCGCCGACCACGGTGACGGTCAGCCGGCGGCCGTTCAGCTCCAGGGTGAGCCGGTCGCCGATCCGCAGGCCGTGCTGTGCGAGGAAGGACGGCCCGGCCTCGATCTCGTTCGGACCGGTCGCCGCGCGCCCCCTGACCACGGCGAGCCGCTTGGGGTCGGCGATGTCGTCGCCGCCGTAGAAGTCGGCGAACGCGAGCTGGGTGTGGCCGACCAGCGCGACCTGGACCAGCCCCCGCGAGCTGACCCGCTCGGCACCGGGGGCGGCCCGCAGCATCGCCGAGGTCTCGGCCGGGGTGAGCCCGGGCTCGATCCGGTTACCCGAGAAGGCGGCGGTCTGGACGTTGACGTGGGTCCGGCCGTCGCGGTGGTCCGTCGCCTTGGTCAGGGTGCTGCCCAGACCGGTCGTCACGGTCACGGTGGCCACGCCGAGCACGATCGCCGCCATGGTCAGCGCGGTCCGGGCCGGGCGGGCGAAGGGCTGGCCGAGGCCCATGCTGACGGCGCGCGGCAGCCGGGTGCCGCCCAGCCACCGCTGGACCCTCAGCCCGCGCCCGGTGCGCGGCGCGCTGCCGGCCGAGATCGCCTCGGCGGCGGACAGCCGGTGGGCGCGCGCGGCCGGGACCAGGGCGGCCAGCACGACCAGCACGGGGAGGCCGACCACGGTGGCCAACGGCAGCCAGCCGGCGGGCCGGATCACGGCGGTGCCGGTGACGATGCCGGAGAACGCGGACCCGAGGATCGGCTCCGAGGCCACCCAGCCGGCCGCCGTACCGAGGACGGCGCCGACGACGGCGGGCACCGAGACCATGGTCAGGTAGACCGTGACCACCTGGCGCGGGGTGAAGCCGATCGCCTTCAGCACACCGATGTGCCGGTAGCCGGAGACCACCGCACCGCTCACCACGTTGCCGACGATCAGCGCGGAGACCACCAGCCCGAGCACGCCGAAGACCGTCATCAGCGGGAGGTAGGCGTCGGCGCCCGCCGAGAAGGCCTGCTTGAGCACCAGGTACGACTGCGCGCTGACGACCGCGTCCCGGGGCAGGCCCTCGGTGGCCGTGGCCAGGGCGGCGGTGAGCTCCCGCTCGCCGTCGGCGCCGGCGTCTCCGCCGGCGGCGGTGAAGCGGTAGAGCATCTGCCGGCCGGTGGGGTGCAGGGCGGCCGCCTGCTCGGGGGTGACCCAGCCGCCGGCGCTCTGGCTCATGCTGGTGGCGAAGCCGACCATGGTGAGCTTCAGGCCGGTGCTGGTGGTGACCGGCTGTCCCAGCAGCCTGGCCGCGGCGCCCCCGAAGGGGCTGTTGACGACCACCTCGCCGGGTGCGGCGGCCCAGCGGCCGGACAGCAGTTCCACCCGGTCCACCGGCCCGGCCGGGTCGGCCCGGCCGACCAGGGTCAGCGGACCGGGCGGGTGGCCGGCCCAGTCGGTCGGGATGTCCACCACGGCCTGGTCGAACGGCCCGGCGGCGGCCTCGACGCCCGGCCGGTGGGCGGTGGCGGCCAGCTGCTCCGCCGAGACCCTGGCCGGGTCGAAGGCCGCCACGACGTGCGCCCCGCGCTGGCCGCCGAAGGCCGCGTCGAAGGGGGCCCGGGCGGCGCTGATCACCGCCAGGGCGAGCAGCACGGTCGTGGTGGAGCAGAAGACGACCAGGCCGATCACGAGGGTCTGCACCCGGCGGCGCTTCACGGCGGCCCGGGAGGCGCGCCAGACGGCCCCGGTCATGCGCCCACCTCGCCGCGCTCGGCGGGCGCTCCGCGCAACGCGCGCCTCTCGACGGTCGTCCCGCGTCGCTCGTTCACGACTGCGCCTCCAGCATCCGCTCGCGCGCCACGCGGCCGTCCGCCACCTCGACCAGCCGGCTGGCGCAGCGGGTGGCCAGGGCGGGGTCGTGGGTGACGATCAGCAGCGTCTGGCCGATCTGGTTGAGGTCGATCAGCAGGTCCATCACCTGCTCGCCCGAGCGGCTGTCCAGCGCGCCGGTGGGCTCGTCCGCGAGCAGCAGCGCCGGGCGGTTCATCAGGGCCCGGGCCACCGCGACCCGCTGGCGTTCGCCGCCGCTGAGCGCGGCCGGGTAGACGTCCTTGCGGTGGGCGACGCCGAGTTCGTCCAGCAGTTCCAGGGCCCGGCGGCGGGCCTGCCGGGCGCTGGTGCCGGTCAGCTGCGCGGCCAGGGCGACGTTGTCGAGGGCGGGGAGGTCGTCGATCAGGTTGAAGAACTGGAAGACCATGCCGATGTGGCGGCGGCGGAACAGCGCCAGTCCGGTCTCGTTCAGCCGCCCGAGGTCCTGCCCCTGCACCCGGACGGTGCCGGCGGTGGGCCGGTCCAGTCCGGCCACCATGTTCAGCAGGGTGGACTTGCCGCACCCCGAGGGGCCCATCACGGCGACCGCCTCGCCCGCGCGGATCCGCAGGTCGACGCCGTCGAGCGCCTTGGCGTCGCCGAACTCCTTGTGCACCCCGGACAGCTGGACGACGACCTGCGCGTCGCCCGGCCCGGAGGTCCCGTCGTGGTTGCTCATGGTGGACGACCGTAGGGGCGGGGGCGCCACCGGTACGTCCCACCCCGGGTGTAACCGCGGGCGGCCGTAGTACCCGGGATGTACGGAGGCGGCACCCCCGGATGATGTGGACCACGCCCTGACCTGGGAGGCTGGCGCCGTGTGGGGAACGGGGTGGGACTGGGCGGCGGCCGCGACGGCCGCTGCGGCGAGCAGCGCGGCCGGGTGGCTGGCGGTGGCGCTCGCCCGGGCGCGACGGCGGCACCGGACGGCCGTCGGCGAGCGCGGCTGGCTGCTGGAACGGGAGCGGGAGAGCGCCGCCCGCACCGCCGTGGACGCCGAACGGGCCCGGATCGCCGCCGAGTTGCACGACATCGTGAGCCACAACGTGAGCCTGATGGTGGTGCAGGCCGGGGCCGCGCGCGAGGTGCTGGCCACCATGCCCGCGGAGGCGGCGGCCGCGATGGCGGCGGTCGAGGCGGCCGGGCGGGACACCATGACCGAACTGCGGCACCTGCTCGGCCTGCTCGCCCCCGCCGCCGACGGTGCCGAGGAACCGGCCGCGGACGGCTTCACGCCACAGCCCAGCCTGAGCCGGCTGAGCCCGCTGATCGACCGGTTCGCCTTCGCCGGGCTGCCGGTCGAGGTGCGGATCTCCGGCGAGCCGCGGCCGCTGCCCGGCGGCATCGACGTGACGGCGTACCGGATCGTCCAGGAGGCACTGACCAATGCGCTCAAGCACGGGGACGGGGTGACGGCGGAGGTGACGGTGCGCTACGCGGACCACTACCTGCGGGTGGAGGTGCTCAACAGCGGCCCGAGCGTGCTCTCCGGGGCGCCCGGCCCGGCCCCGCGGCCGTCCTCACGGCCGACGACAGGGCCGACGCCACCGCCCACGCCACGACCGGCGCCACGACCGGCGCCACGACCGGCCGACGGCGCCGGGCGCGGGCTGATCGGTCTGCGCGAGCGCGTCGCGGTGTACGGCGGGGACCTGGACGCCCGGCGCCGGCTCGGCGGCGGCTTCCGGGTCCGCGCCCGCATCCCGCTGGACCGGCCGTGACGGCGGGCCCCGTGGAGCACGACGAGCCGCGCCGCCCGCGCGTGGTGATCGCCGACGACCAGGAGCTGGTCCGCACCGGCTTCCGGATGATCCTCACCGCACGCGGCATCGACGTGGTCGCCGAGGCCGCCGACGGCGCCGAGGCGGTGGCCGCCGCCGTGCTGCACCGCCCGGACGTCGCCCTGCTGGACATCCGGATGCCCGGCACGGACGGCCTGGAGGCCGCCCGGCGCATCCTGGCCCAGGTGCCGGACTGCCGGGTGATCATGCTGACCACCTTCGACCTGGACCACTACGTCTACGCCGCGCTGTCCGCCGGGGCCAGCGGCTTCCTGCTCAAGGACGTCACCTCGGCCCATCTCGCCGCCGCCGTACGGCTGGTGGACACCGGCGACGCGCTGCTCGCGCCCTCGATCACCCGGCGCCTGGTCGAGCGCTTCGCGGCCGGCGCCCCGCGCCCGGCCCCCGGCGCCGACGGCCCGCCGCTGCACCGGGACCTCGCCCCGCTCACCCCGCGCGAGGCGGAGGTGCTCACGCTGCTCGGGCGCGGGCTGTCCAACACCGAGCTGGCGCGCGAACTCACCCTCAGCGAGTCGACGGTGAAGACCCACGTCGCCCGGATCTTCGCCAAGCTCCACCTGCGCGACCGGGCGCAGGCGGTGGTGCTCGCCTACGAGACCGGGCTGGTGGCACCGGGCGGCTGACCGCCAACTCGCCCGCACCGTGCCCCAATTCGCGTGACTATCATCCGAATCTCACTCCTTAGAGCTAACTCTTCGCCGAATCCGCCTTTTTGCCAGTTCATGGGGCACCATCTGCATGTCCACGCCCGAACAGGACCGACGCCTCGGGCACCGCCACCGGCATGACGAGAACACTTGGACCGGCCCGTGACCACCACCGCCCCCGTGTGGGACTGCCCCTTCCACCACACCGACGGCCTGGAGTTCGACCCCCTCCTGAAGCGGCTGCTCACCGAAGCCCCGGTCGCCAGGATCCGGCTGCCGTACGGCGAGGGCGAGGCCTGGCTGGCCACCCGCTACGAGGACGTCAAACTGGTCACCACCGACCGCCGGTTCAGCCGCGCCGGGGGCATCGGCCGCGACCTGCCCCGGATGACGCCCGCCCCGATCGCCCAGGCCGAGGCGATCAACCTGATGGACCCGCCCGCCCACAACCGGCTGCGCCGGCTGGTCGCCCAGGGCTTCACCAACCGCCAGGTCGAGCGGATGCGCCCGGCCACCCAGCGCACCGTCGACGGCTACTTCGACGAGATGACCGAACACGGCGCCCCCGCCGACCTGATGCACTTCCTGGCCAACCGCCTCCCGCTCACCACCATCTGCGAACTGCTGGACATCCCCGCCGCCGACCGCGCCGAACTGCGCGGCCACGCGGTCGCCATGATGCGGATGGGCCCGGGCAGCCGGGACGGCCAGGAGGCCGCCAAGACCGCGCTGCGCGGCTACTTCACCGAGCTGACCGCCGAACGCCGGGCGCACCCCCGCGAGGACCTGATCAGCGCCCTGGCCACCGCCCGCGACGGCGACGAACTGCTCGACCCGGACGAACTGACCGTCATGGCGATGGTCCTGCTGGTCACCGGCCACGACACCAGCACGTACCAGCTCGGCAACCTCACCTACACCCTGCTCACCCACCCCGAACAGCTCGCGAAGCTGCGCGCCCGCCCCGAGACGCTGCCGAGCGCCCTGGAAGAGCTGCTGCGCTTCATCCCGTTCCGCCAGGGCGTCGGCATCGCCCGGGTCGCCACCGAGGACGTCGAACTGGGCGGCGTGCTGATCCGGGCCGGCGAGGCCGTGCACGTCTCCTACCTCACCGCCAACCGGGACCCGGCCTTCTACGAACGCCCCGACGAGCTGGACCTCGACCGCGGCGCGCCCACCCACATGGCCTTCGGCTACGGCCAGCACCACTGCCTCGGCTCGCACCTGGCCCGGATGGAGCTGCAGGTCGCCATCGGCACCCTGCTGCGCCGCTTCCCCGGCCTGCGGCTGGCCGTCGAGCCGTCCGAACTCGACTGGAACTCCGGCTCGATCTGGCGCTTCCCGCGCACCCTGCCGGTGGCCTGGTAACCGCCTCCCCTCCAACCCACCGTTCCCGCAGCACTGGGGAGACCCGCACCATGGCAACTCTCTGCCGCCCGGCGATCGCCGTGCCCGAGCACGTCATCACCCTCGACGAGACCCTCGACCTCGCGCGCACCCTGCACGCCGGCCACCCCCAGCTCGGCCTGGCGCTGCGGCTGATCGAGAACACCGGGGTGCGCACCCGGCACCTGGTCCAGCCGATCGAGCGGACACTCACCCACCCGGGCTTCACGATCCGCAACGAGGTGTACGAGCGGGAGGCCAAGCGGCGCGTCCCCGAGGTGGTCGAACGGGCCCTCGCCCACGGTGAGTTGACCGCCCAGGACATCGACCTGATCGTCTACGTCTCGTGCACCGGCTTCATGATGCCGTCGATGACCGCCTGGCTGATCAACACCATGGGCTTCCGCTCCGACACCCGCCAGGTGCCGATCGCCCAGCTCGGCTGCGCGGCCGGCGGCGCCGCCGTCAACCGGGCGCACGACTTCTGCCGCGCCTACCCGGGCGCCAACGTGCTGATCGTCGCCTGCGAGTTCTGCTCGCTCTGCTACCAGCCGACCGACCTCGGCGTCGGCTCGCTGCTCTCCAACGGCCTGTTCGGGGACGCCGTCGCCGCGGTGGTGATGCGCGGCAACGGCGGACACGGCGTCCAGGTCGAGCGCAACGGCTCGCACCTCGTCCCGCACACCGTTGACTGGATCTCGTACGGGGTGAAGGACACCGGCTTCCACTTCCAGCTGGACAAGCGGGTGCCCGGCACCATGGAGATGCTCGCGCCCGCGCTGCGCGGCCTGGCCGGGGACCACGGCTGGGACGTCTCCGGACTCGGCTTCTACATCGTGCACGCGGGCGGCCCCCGCATCCTGGACGACCTCTGCCGCTTCCTCAACCTGGAGCCGGCCACCTTCCGCTACAGCCGGGCGACGCTCACCGAACGCGGCAACATCGCCAGCGCCGTGGTCTTCGACGCGCTGGCCCGGCTGTTCGCCGACGGCGGCGTGCCCGAGGGCACCACCGGGCTGATCGCCGGCTTCGGACCGGGCATCACCGCCGAGATCTCCCTCGGCAGTTGGGTCGGCGTCGCGGCCGAGGGCCCGCGCCCACGCCTCCCACGCGCCACCTCCACCCCCGACATCGCCCTCGTCCATCCGACCGCCCCCCGCCGTTTCCCGGCCGGCACTACCATCACCGAATGACCGACACCACGGACCGCGCCGACGCCTCCGCCAGATCCGCCGAACTCGCCTCGCTGTTCCCCGCGTTGCACGCGCCGCAGTACTGGGGTTGGGGGCGGTTCGACGCACAGTTCTCCACCGAGCTGCCGCCGGACGCGCTGGTCACCAACATCCACCTGGTCGGCTTCGTGGACGGCCGGGTGGTGCTCTGCCGTGACGACCGGGACCACTGGTTCCTGCCCGGCGGCACCCGGGAGCAGGACGAGAGCATCCCCTCCTGCCTCGCCCGCGAGCTGCGGGAGGAGGCCGGCGCCCGGCTGCTCGGCGAGCCGTACTGGCTGGGCGCGCACCGCTGCCGCACCGAGGACCCGGTGCCGTACCGGCCGTGGCAGCCGCACCCGGAGAAGGCCTGGCTGTGGGGCTGGGCCGAGGTCGCGCTGGACTCCGCGCCGACCAACCCGGCGGACGGCGAGCAGGTGGTCGAGGTGCGGCCGGTGGCGCCCGCGGAGGCCCGGCGGCTGCTGCTGGCCGGGCACGACGCCTGGTGGGGCGAGCTGGTCGAGCTGGCGGTGGAGCTGCGGCGGCGGGCCGGGCTCGGCTGAGGCCCCCTCCCGGAGGCCCCCGCGGCCTTCCCGCGCCGCGGACATTCCCGTCGGAGCGGATATTCCCGTCGGGGCGGAAGACCACCGGAACAGCCGAACAACGGAGAGTCGTGTCCGTTTTGCGGTGATATGACTCGGCCATGGAGACCAAACTGCTGGCCGTGGACTACCCGGTGCTCAACATCTTCTGGACGATGCTGGAGCTGTTCCTCTGGATCCTCTGGTTCTTCCTGCTGTTCAAGATCATCACGGACATCTTCCGCAGCCACGACCTCAGCGGCTGGGGCAAGGCCGGCTGGCTGGTCCTGGTGATCGTCCTACCGCTGATCGGCGTCCTCGCCTACCTGATCGCCCGCGGGCAGTCGATGGGCAGACGGGACGTCGAACAGGCGCAGCGGTCCGAGGACGCGTTCAGGGCCTACATCCGGGACGCGGCCGGGTCGGCGCCGGGCGGCGTCGGCGCCACCGCCACCGGCGTCGGCACCGCCACCGGTCCCGGTGCGGGCCGCAGCCACGTCGACGACCTGGCCAAGCTGGCGGACCTGAGGGACCGGGGCGCCATCTCGGACGAGGAGTACCAGAAGGCCAAGGAGAAGCTCCTGGTGTGACGGACGACGGCCGGGGGCCGGCGGGTGCGTCCTGCGCCCACCGGCCCCCGGCCGTGGTGTGTCGTGCGGTCGCGCGGTCGCGTGTCGTGCGGTCGCGCGTCCTCCGTGCCCGGGGCGGCTCAGCGCCGCCCGGAGCGGCGGTCGCCCGAGCCGCCGTCGCCGCCGGTGAGGCCCGCGCGGCGCAGCGCGTCCGCCATGGCGCTGTTGGCCGGAGCGCCGCCGCCGAAGCCGCCGCGATCGCCGCCCTGACCGCCGCCCTGACCGCCGCCCCCGCGCCGGTCCTGGCCGCCGCGGCCGCCCTGGCCGCCGCTGCGGCGCTCCTGGCGCGGCGGGCGGGCCTGGCGGTCACCGCGGTCGCCGCGGTCGCCGCCGCGCTCGCGGCCGACCTCGTCGTCCAGCCGCAGGGTCAGCCCGATCCGCTTGCGCGGCACGTCCACCGTGAGCACCCGGACCTTGACGATGTCGCCGGGCTTGACCACCTCGCGCGGGTCCTTGACGAAGTTCCTCGACAGCGCCGAGACGTGCACCAGCCCGTCCTGGTGGACGCCCACGTCCACGAAGGCGCCGAAGGCGGCGACGTTGGTGACCACGCCCTCCAGCACCATGCCGACCTCCAGGTCGCCGATCTTGTCGACGCCCTCCTTGAAGGTCGCGGTGCGGAACGCCGGACGCGGGTCGCGGCCCGGCTTGTCCAGCTCGCCGAGGATGTCGGTGACGGTCGGGACGCCGAAGGTGTCGTCGGCGAAGTCCGCCGGACGCAGCGCCCGCAGCCGCTCGCCGTTGCCGATCAGCTCGCGCAGCTCCCCGCCGGTCGAGGCCAGGATGCGGCGCACCACCGGGTAGGCCTCGGGGTGCACGCTGGAGGCGTCCAGCGGGTCCTCGCCGTCGGGGATGCGCAGGAAGCCGGCGCACTGCTCGAAGGCCTTGGGGCCGAGCCGGGCGACGTCCTTGAGCTGCCTGCGGGTGCGGAACGGCCCGTTGGCGTCGCGGTGGGCCACGATGTTGTCGGCCAGGGTGCCGGTGATCCCGGAGACCCGGGTGAGCAGCGGCGCCGAGGCGGTGTTGACGTCCACGCCGACGGCGTTGACGCAGTCCTCGACCACGGCGTCCAGCGAGCGGGAGAGCTTCACCTCGCTCAGGTCGTGCTGGTACTGGCCGACGCCGATCGACTTGGGGTCGATCTTGACCAGCTCGGCCAGCGGGTCCTGGAGCCGGCGGGCGATCGAGACCGCGCCGCGGATCGACACGTCCAGGTCCGGCAGCTCCTGCGAGGCGAAGGCGGAGGCCGAGTAGACCGAGGCGCCGGCCTCACTGACCATCGCCTTGGTGAGCTTCAGCTCGGGGTGGCGCTTGAGCAGGTCCTCGGCGAGCTTGTCGGTCTCCCGGGAGGCGGTGCCGTTGCCGATCGCGACCAGGTCGACGTCGTGCTTCCTCGCCAGGGCCGCCAGGGTGGCCAGGGCCGCGTCCCACTTGTTGGCGGGCTGGTGCGGGTAGATCGTGTCGTACGCGACGACCTTGCCGGTGGCGTCGACCACGGCGACCTTCACGCCGGTGCGGAAGCCCGGGTCCAGGCCCATGGTGGCGCGGGTGCCGGCCGGGGCGGCGAGCAGCAGGTCGCGGAGGTTGGCGGCGAAGACCCGCACCGCCTCCTCCTCGGCCTCGGCGCGCAGCCGGGCCCGCAGGTCGATGCCGAGCCGGACCAGGATGCGGGTGCGCCAGGCCCAACGGACGGTGTCGCCGAGCCACTTGTCGGCCGGGCGGCCGCGGTCGGCGATGCCGAAGCGGGCGGCGATCCGCTGCTCGTAGTCGTTCTCGCCGGGCAGGTCGCCCTCGGACTCGCCGTCGTACGGGGAGAGTTCGAGGTCGAGCACCTCCTCCTTCTCGCCGCGCAGCATCGCCAGGATGCGGTGCGAGGGGAGCTTGGTGTACGGCTCGGCGAAGTCGAAGTAGTCGGCGAACTTGGCGCCGTCGCCCTCCTTGCCGTCGCGGACCTTCGCGACCAGCCGGCCGCGGGTCCACATCCGCTCGCGCAGCGAGCCGACCAGGTCGGCGTCCTCGCCGAAGCGCTCGACCAGGATCGCCCGGGCGCCCTCCAGGGCGGCACTCCGGTCCGCCACGGAGTCGTTGAGGTACTGGTCGGCCAGCGCGGCCGGGTCCTGGTCCGGATCGGCGAGCAGGGTGTCGGCGAGCGGCTCCAGGCCGGCCTCGCGGGCGATCTGCGCCTTGGTGCGCCGCTTCGGCTTGAACGGCAGGTAGATGTCCTCCAGGCGGGCCTTGGAGTCGGCGGCGAGCACCTGGGCGCGCAGCGCGTCGTCCAGCTTGCCCTGGGCCTCGATCGACTCCAGGACGGCCGCCCGGCGGTCCTCCAACTCGCGCAGGTAGCGCAGCCGCTCCTCCAGGGCGCGCAGCTGGGCGTCGTCGAGGGAGCCGGTGACCTCCTTGCGGTAGCGGGCGACGAAGGGCACGGTCGCGCCGCCGTCGAGCAGGTCGACCGCCGCCTTCACCTGCCCTTCGCGGACGCCCAGTTCCTCGGCGATCTTCCGCTCGATCGCCTGCTGGGCCTGCCGGGCCCCCTGTTCGACTGGCGTGGTCACGAAGCCGGTCACCTTCTCCTTCAGTGCTTGCGCCGTACGCCCTGCATTCTGGCAGGTGCCGACGACGGCGCCCGGCCGCACCCGGGGCGGCCGGGCGTGGCGCGCCGTCGCGGGACCGGTCCCGGGACCGGCGCGGGGCTCCACCGGGGCTCGGGCGGGGCTCGGTTGGGGCGCGGTTGGGGGTTCCCCGGCCGACGGGCGGGGCCGGGAACCGCCCGCCGCCCGCCGTCCGCTGACCGCTGACCGCTGACCGCTGACCGCTGACCGCTGACCGCTGACCGCTGAGCATCCCATCAGCTGAGAAGTTCGGGCAGTTCGGGAATCCTGCTGAACGGCGACGACCGGCGCTGTACGCTGCCGGGCATGTGCGCTGCCACCCGGATGCACCCCGACGGACCGGTGGTCGACGCGCCCCTGGTGCGGCGGCTGATCTCCGCCCAGTTCCCGCAGTGGGAGCGCCTCCCCGTCACCCCCGTCCCCGTCCCCGGGGCGGACAACGCGATGTTCCGGCTCGGACCCGAACTCGCCGTCCGGCTGCCCCGGGTGGGGTGGGCCGCCGGGGGCCCGCGGCGCGAGCAGCAGTGGCTGTCCCGGCTGGCGCCGCGGCTGCCGCTGCCGGTCCCCGCGCCGCTCGCGGTCGGCCGGCCCGCCGCCGGCTACCCGTGGGAGTGGTCGGTGCTGCACTGGCTCGACGGCGCCAACCCGGTGGTCGGGGCACTGGCCGCGCCCGAGGGCCTGGCCCGCGACCTGGCCGGCTTCGTCAACGCCCTGCGCGCCGTCGACCCGGCCGGCGCTCCGGCCTCCCAGCGCAGCGCGCCGCTCGCCTCCCGGGACGGCGCCACCCGCGCGGCCATCGCCCAGCTCTCCGGCTCGATCGACACGGCGGCCGCAACCGCGCTGTGGGACAAGGCACTTCGCCTCCCCGAGTACGCCGGCCCGCCGGTCTGGCTGCACGGCGACCTCACCCCCGGCAATCTGCTGCTCGCCCGCACCGGCCGGCTCTCCGCCGTCATCGACTTCGCCCTGATGGGCGTCGGCGACCCGACCGCCGACCTGATCGCCGCCTGGAACCTGCTGCCCGCCACCGCCCGTCCGGCCTTCCGCGCCGCCCTGCACGCCGACGATGCCATGTGGGCCCGCGGCCGCGCCTGGGCGTTCTCCATCGCCCTGGTGACGATCCCGTACTACCGCCACACCGACCAGGCGCTGACCGCCAACGCCCGCCACGTCGTCCGCGAGGTGCTCGCCGACCGCAGCGTGTAGAGCGGGGCGTGTAGAGCGGGGCGTGTAGAGCGGGGCGCGGCGCGGGCGCGTCCGCTTCCGCGACCGGCGCCGTGGTGAGCCATCGTCCCTGGCAGATCGAGCGGCTTCGACGTCGGCGATTCCGTCGACCAGTACGGCGACCACGACGCCGGCATCGTCAAGAACCGGGCGCCCGTCGTCCCGCAGGCCGCCCTGCGCGAACTCGCCACCGCCATCCGGCGGTTGCGCGACCAGCTGCCGGCCGAGGACCGCGAGGTGCCGGACGAGTCGCTGGAGGCCGCCGGCGACGGCACCGCCTCGCCGGTCACGGCGGGTGCACCGGTGGTGGAACCGGTCCGCCAGAGCACGGGCTCGCTCACGGCCTGAGACGGTGAGGACGCTTCCGGAGCTCCGGCCCGGGACGCGTCCCGGGGCTCCGCGGATTGTCATACCGGGCCAGAAACCTGCCCCGGTCAATCCCCGCTGTTAGCCTGTCCCGCATGAGCGGACTGCGGGAGCGGAAGAAGGAGCGGACCCGGCGGGTCATCTCCGAGGCGGCCATCGCGCTCTTCCTGGAGCACGGCTTCGACCGGGTGTCGGTGGCGGACGTCGCGGCGGCCGCCGAGGTCTCCAAGCCGACGCTGTTCTCCTACTTCCCCACCAAGGAGGACCTGGTCGTCCACCGCTTCGCCGACCACCAGGAGCAGGCCGCCGAGGTGGTCCGCGGGCGGCTGCCCGGCGAGCCGGTGCTCGACGCGCTGCTGCGGGACTTCCTGGCCGGCCTCGCCCGGCGCGACCCGGTCACCGGCCTCAACGACCACCCCGCGGTGCTCGCCTTCACCGCCCTGGTCTACGGCACCCCCAGCCTGGCCGCCCGGGTCGGCGAGTACGTGGCCCGCGCCGAGCGGTCGCTGGCCGAGGCGCTGCGCGAGGCCGCCGGCCTGCCCGGGCCGCAGGACCTCGCCGCCGCCCTGCTCGCCGCCCAGGTCACCGCCACCCAGCGGGTGCTCGCCCTGCACAACTGGCGCCGCATCCAGGACGGCCGCAGCGCCGACGACCTGCACGCCGAAGCCGTCGGCGACGCCACCCGCGCCTTCGACCTGCTCGCCCACGGCTACGGCCCGGCCGCCGGGAACCGGACCGGCGCCGGGGACCGGACCGGTGGCGGGGACCGGCCGGCCGCCGGCTGAGGCCCGCTGGCTAGAGTGCGCGCATGACAATGCGCCACATCCCCTTCGACGCCCTGCACAACTTCCGTGACCTGGGCGGCTATCCGACCGCCGACGGACGGTCCGTCCGGTGGGGGCTGCTGTACCGCTCCGACTCGCTCGGCAAGCTCGGCACCCCCGAGGACCTCGACCGGCTGCGGGCCCTCGGGGTGCGGACCGTGATCGACCTGCGCTACCCCTGGGAGATCGCCGCCAAGGGCCGGGTGCCGGAGTTCGAGGGCCTGGAGTACCACAACCTCTCGATCGAGCACCGCCCGTACGACCAGGCCGAGATCGACCCGGAGCTCGACCCCTGGCGCTACCTCGCCGACCGCTTCGCCGAGGTCGCCGAGGACGGGGTGAAGGAGATCCGCCAGGTCCTGGACGTGATCACGGCCGCCGAGGCCCCGGTGGTCTTCCACTGCGCCTCCGGCAAGGACCGCACCGGGCTGATCGCCGCCCTGCTGCACACCCTGCTCGGCGTCGGCGAGGACGACATCGCCGCCGACTTCGCGCTCACCGAGCTCGCCACCCCGCGCCTCGTCGCCGAGTGGCACGCCGCCCACCCCGGCCGCGCCCTGCGCTGGCCCGGCTACGGGCGCGCGCCGGAAACCGTCATCCGGCTCGTCCTGGCCGACCTCGCCGAGCGCCACGGCTCGGTCGAGGGCTACCTCACCGGCACCCTCGGCGTCGACCGCGACCAGATCGAGGCCCTGCGCGCCCGGCTGCTGACCGCCCGAGCCGCATACTGACCGACGGCCCGGCCGGCCCATAGCAGATTGCCGGGTGCCGGACCACGAACCGGCGCCGGGCGGCTACCGTTGGCAGCACAGGGCCCGGCACGGCGCCGGGCCGGCCGACGGGAAGGGGTTGGTGGGACATGACCGCCCAGCCCTCCGAACACGGGCACGGCGGGGGCCGCCGGGGCCTGCCGCCGATGGACACGGTCCAGGAACTGCGGGCCGCGCTGCGGGCCGGCCACGGCTACCCCGGCGACGCGCAGCGCTTGGACGCCGAGCTCGCCGAGCAGTTGCTGCGCCGGGTGCCGGTCGACCAGCTCGGCCAGGTCGGGGAGGTCGGCAAGGTGGTCGACCTGGTCACGGTCGCCGAGATCGTCGCCGCCTACCGGGGCCGGGTGCTGATCGCCGCCGACCGCGAGGCGGCCGACGCCGTGAACGAGGCCGTGAACGACCTGCTGGTCCGGCAGGACTCCGAGTGAACGATCCGCACGGACAGGGCGATCCGGCTGGCCCGGCGGTCGCGGCCGTCACCGATCGCGCCGCCCAGCGGGCCAAGGAACTCGACGTCACCGAGGCCCTGGAGGCACTGCGCGCCGAGCTCGAACACCAGCCCCGGCTCGGTCGCCACATCCGAACGGTCACCGAAGGCGCGCAGCGGGTCGAGCTCTACTCCACCCGCATCGAGGGGGTCCCGCAGCCGGGCGCCCGGCCGTGAACGTCGTGCACGCGTTCGCCCCCGCACCACCCTGGCCCCCGGCCGTGCGAATCGCCGCGGTGGTCCTGAGGACCCGCTCCACCCCGGGAGCTGACGAGCAGCAGGGCGGCAGCAGGACCGGAGCGGCCCGGCCCTAGGACCGACGCGGTCGGCCCGAACGGCCGCCGCCCTGCGCCCTGGTCCCGCCGCGTGGCTTTCGCGGGGCGCCGACCGGCAGGGCCTTCTCGGGCCAGTGACCGGGCCGGGTGAGGCCCGCCGGGAGGCGGGTGGTGGCGTCGCCGCGGGCGGCGTTGAGCTGGGCCTGGGTGAGGAAGAGGGCCGTGGTGAGGTCCGCGCCGGCCAGGTCGGCGTCCCGCAGGTCCGCACCGACCAGGTCGGCGAGGCGCAGGTCCGCGCCGGAGAGGTCGGCCGCGACGAGCAGGGCGCCGCGCAGGTTGGCCCCCCGCAGGTCGGCGCCGCGCAGCCGGGCGCCGAAGAGGTCGGCGCCCCGGTGCTCGCGGCGGCGCGGGACGGCGGCGCGGACCAGTTCGCTGGCGCGCAGCAGCAGCTCGCTGACCCGCTGCCGGTGGGCCGGGACGTCGACGGCGAGGATCTCCTCGGGGGCGCCGCCGGCCAGCCGGTCGGTCTCCGCCAGCGCCTGCCGCAGCTCGTCGTGGACGGCTCCGGCGGGTTCGAAGGTGAGCGCCTCGGTGAGGTAGTGGAGCAGCTCGTGCAGCTGCCGCACGATCGGGAAGACGTCGAACATCGGCTTGGCGCTGTCCGGCTCCTCGCGCCAGCTGCGGCCGCCGAAGGTCACCTGGGAGACCCGCTGCCCGGCGCCGAAGCAGTCGTAGACGGTGCAGCCCTGGAAGCCCCGGTCGCGCAGCTGGGCGTGGATGCCGCAGCTGAAGTCGGTCCGGAGGTTGTGGCAGGCGCTGCCGGCGGCCTTGTTCATGGCGAAGTCGCTGCCGACGGCGAACGGCAGGGCGACGCAGCAGAGGCCGAAGCAGCTGCCGCAGTCGGATTCGAGCGGGGTCGGCGCGGCCGCCGTGGGGTTCTGCGGCGGTTCGGTCTCGCGCACGTTCCGGTCCTTCCTACAGCCGAGCGCCGGACGGCGCGGTGAACCCGGAAATCCTACTGGGCAGACGGCCCTCGGCGCCTGTAAGGTACGCAGGGACCTTTGGACTATTACACATAGGGGTGGGCGCCATGCAGGACCCGGGCATCAGGGAACTCGTCCGGATGTGGATCTCGGGCTGGACCGTCTCGCGCGGCTCCGCCGAGCCCGTCGACCAGCCCTGGGGCTGGAGCATCGACGTCGGGGCACCGGCCGGCGAGGTGGGCCGGCACGTGCTGCCCGAGCCGACCGAGGCCGACGTCCGCAAGCTCGGCGAGACCGTCACCGCGCCGACCACCTGGCTGAAGCTGTTCACCGAGGACGCGACCGTGCGCCCGTGGCTGGACGAGCGGTGGCGCCTGGACGTGCCGGGCTTCCTGATGAGCGTCCCGCTCACCGCCGAGCGGCCCCGGGCCCCGGCCGGCTACACCGTGACCACCTGGGAGCGCGGCGGAGTCCTCCGGGCGCTGGTGCGCACCGGGGAGGGGCACCTCGCCGCCCGCGGCCAGGCGGGCCTGGCCGGCCCGGTGGCCGTACCGGACCAGATCACCACCGTGCCCGAGCACCGCCGCCGGGGCCTGGGCGCGCTGGCGATGCGGACGCTCCAGTCCGCCGCGTACGAGCGGGGCGCGCGCACCGGCGTGCTGGTCGGCACGCCGGAGGGCCAGGCGCTCTACACGGCGCTCGGCTGGACCACCCACGCCCCGATGGCGAGCCTGGTCCTGCAGCCGGAACGCCCGGAGGCCTAGGGAGTGTCTGACAATTGGCGTCGGATCAGCGAGCGGCGTTGGGGTGCGTGCATCGCAAGGCGGAGGAGGGAGCCACTGCGGAGCATTGGCGACCGACGACAACGCGGCGAGGTGCGTGCCCCGGCGTCGCTCGCCCGGCGGGAATTGTCAGACACTCCCTACAAGTAGGGCAGTAGCTCCGGCCGCTTCGCCGGGCGGCCGTCGCCGGAGGAGCGGCCGGTGAGGCGGCGGCCGATCCACGGGCCGAGGTGGGTGCCCAGCCAGCGGGCGTCTGCGCGCAGCCGCTCGGCGCGGCCGGCCGGGGCGGCGGCGGGCAGCGGGGCGCGCCAGTCGAAGGCGGCGGGGCGGCCGAGCGCCTCCAGCACGCCCGCGGCGACCCTGCGGTGGCCCTCGGGCGCGAGGTGCAGGCGGTCCTCGGCCCACAGCCGGCGGTCGTCGAAGCAGGGCGCGGAGAACAGGTCGACCACGACGAAGCCGTCCTGCCGGCCCAGCTCCTGGACGAAGGCCTTCATCCGCAGGATCGCGGGCAGCAGCCGGGCGCTGCCCGCCAGGCGGCGGGTGGGGTCGGTGCTGGTGAACAGCACGACGGTGGCGCCGCCGGCGCGCAGCTCGGTGGCGCAGCGGCCGAGCTGCCGCTCGACCGCGTCGATGTCGCAGCCGGGGCGCAGCACGTCGTTGAGGCCGCCGGCCAGGGTGACCAGCTCGGCGCCCATCGCGAGGGCGGGGGCGAGCTGCTCGTCGTGGATCTGGCCGATCAGCTTGCCGCGGACGGCGAGGTTGGCGTACCGGAAGCCGCCGTTCCCACCGGCCGGCGCCGAGGTCCCACCGGCCGGCGCCGAGGTCTCGCCGGCCAGCGCCGAGGTCTCGCCGGCCAGCGCCGAGGCGACCCGGTCGGCCCAGCCCCGGTAGTGGCCGTCGGGCAACAGGTCGTCGCCCATGCCCTCGGTGAAGGAGTCGCCGACGGCGACGTAGCTGCGGTAGGGGGTGGGCACGGGCTGGCCTCCGCTCTCCTGGTCTCCCGAGTGGTCTCCCGAGACGGCTTCGCGATCCGACGATCGTACGTGTGTGCCCACTCGGGAACGGCGGCGGGCCCGGCGCTCATCGCACGTCGAGTGTTCGTTTATCGGCCCGGGCCATCGTGGGGCCACGGGGCGGCGGCCGGCGACGGGGGCCTTGCCGCCGCCCCGGTCCCCTCCGGGCACGCCCCGCGGGCATCGGCCGCCGGCCGGCGCGACCACCGTCAGCCGGCCGGGACCGCCGCCGTCTCCTCCGCCGCCTTCCGGGGCGTGAACCAGTGCTCGCGCACGGCGTCGGTGGGCCGCTGCTCGCCGAGGGCGGCGAGCCCCCACTCCCCCAACGCCTCGACGACCGACCGCAGTTCGCGGCCGCGCCCGGTCAGTTCGTAGACCATCGCGTTGGCGGGCCGTTCCAGTCGGCGGCGGACGACCAGCCCTTCCCCCTCCAGCTGCTTGAGCCGGGTGGCCAGGATGTCGGTGGAGACGCCGGGCAGGTCGGCGTGCAGGTCGGTGTAGCGGCGCGGGCCACCGAGGAGCTCACGGACGATCAGGAGGCTCCAGCGCTCCCCCACCGCGTCCAGGGCGCGGGCGACGGCGCAGTACTGGTCGTAGCTTCGGCGTGACATGCGGATCAGCATAGCCAAGAGGTTGGACTTTCCAAGTACACACTTGGTAGAACAAAGCTGAAGCAGCGGAGCGGTGGTGACGGTCGGGAGGCCGCAGATGGAGTTTCGGCAGTCCAGCAAGCTGAATGACGTGTGCTACGAGATCCGCGGACCGGTGGTCGACCAGGCCAACGCCCTGGAGGAGGCCGGGCACAGCGTGCTGCGGCTGAACACCGGCAACCCGGCCCCGTTCGGCTTCGAGGCGCCCGAGGAGATCATCCAGGACATCATCCGCAACCTGCCCAAGGCACACGGGTACAGCGACTCGCGCGGCATCCTGCCGGCCCGCCGCGCGGTGGTGCAGTACTACCAGCAGCGCGGGGTCGAGGGCGTCACCGTCGACGACGTCTTCCTCGGCAACGGCGTCTCCGAGCTGATCCAGATGGCCGTCACCGCGCTGGTGGACGACGGCGACGAGGTGCTCGTGCCGATGCCCGACTACCCGCTCTGGACGGCCGTGGTGCGGCTGGCCGGCGGCAAGGCCGTGCACTACCTGTGCGACGAAGGGGCCGAGTGGTACCCGGACCTGGACGACATCGCCGCCAAGATCACCGCCCGCACCAAGGCGATCGTCGTCATCAACCCCAACAACCCCACCGGCGCGGTCTACCCGAAGGAACTGCTGGAGGGCATCCTCGACCTGGCCCGCCGCCACCACCTGATGGTGCTGGCCGACGAGATCTACGACAAGATCCTCTACGACGGCACCGAGCACCACTGCCTGGCCGCCCTGGCCGACGACGTGCTGACCCTCACCTTCAACGGCCTGTCCAAGTCCTACCGGGTGGCCGGCTTCCGCAGCGGCTGGCTGGTCGTCTCCGGGCCCCGGCAGCACGCCACCGACTACCTGGAGGGCCTGACCATGCTCTCCGGCATGCGGCTGTGCCCCAACGTGCCCGCCCAGTACGCCGTGCAGGCCGCACTCGGCGGCCACCAGTCCATCAACGACCTGGTGCTGCCCGGCGGCCGGCTCACCGAGCAGCGCGACATCGCGGTCAAGGCGCTCAACGAGATCCCCGGCGTCAGCTGCGTCAAGCCCAAGGGCGCGCTGTACGCCTTCGCCCGGCTCGACCCGGCGGTGCACCGGATCGTCGACGACGAGCGGTTCGTGCTGGACCTGCTGCTGCGCGAGAAGATCCACGTCGTCCAGGGCACCGGCTTCAACTGGCCCCGCCCGGACCACTTCCGCTTCGTCACCCTGCCCCGGGCCGACGACCTGGAGACGGCCGTCAACCGGATCGGGCGCTTCCTGGCCACCTACCGCCAGGGCTGAACGGCCACGGCGTCCCCGTACGCTCGGGGCCATGGCCGTCCTCCGCTCCGTCGCCCTGTTCGTCCTCGCCGCGCTCGCCGAGATCGGCGGCTGCTGGCTGGTCTGGCAGAGCGTGCGCGAGCAACGGCCGTGGTGGCTGGCCGGGGTGGGCGTGGTGGTGCTCGGCGCGTACGGCTTCGTCGCGGCGCTGCAGCCGGACAGCCACTTCGGCCGGGTGCTGGCCGCGTACGGCGGGGTGTTCGTGGCCGGTTCGCTGCTGTGGGGCGTGGTGGTGGACGGCTTCCGGCCGACCCGCTACGACGTGCTGGGCGCGCTGATCTGCCTGGCCGGGGTCGCCGTCATCATGTACGGGCCCCGGCGCTGAGGCGTACGGCGCTGAGGCCCCCGGCACTGAGGCGTACGGGCCCGCGCCGGGACGGCCGGCGCCGGGCGGTGCGGGCCCCGGCGCCGCACCTCCGGCGCCGGGGCCCCGCCGGGCCCGCCGGGACTACCAGCCCCAGCCGCCGCCCTGGCCGTCGTCGTCCCGGTTCGAGTCCCAGCCCTCGCCGACCTCGCGCAGGATCGTGTAGTTGTCGATCTGCGTGCCGTCCTCGGCCAGCGCGGTGACCTTCATGACCGACTTCTGGCCCAGGTGCTTCGGGGTGACGTCGACCTTGATGAAGGAGTAGCCGGTGTAGCGCACCCGCGACCACTGGATCGTCTCAGGGGTCTTCACCCGGCCCTTGCTCCAGTAGTAGGTGCTGACCTCGTCCTGGTGGTTCTCGTGCCCCTCGTAGGTGTCCGGCACGTCGAACTTGTACAGGCTGCGGCCGGCCGCCCCCGCGGTGACGTAGACCACGCCGTCCTTGGCCGGCTCGATGGTGGCGCCGCTCGGCACCTGCTTCGAGACCTTGTTGCCGAGGATCGCGTCGGTGCGTTCGTAGATGTGGTTGTGGCCGTTGATGACCAGGTCCACCCGGTACTTCTCGAACAGCGGCACCCAGGCCTCGCGGACGCCGCCCTCGGAGGCGTGCGCGACGGTGGTGGAGAAGGCGCAGTGGTGGAAGAAGACCACCACGAAGTCGACGGTCTCGTCGCCGCGCAGGTCCTTGAGGGTGCGCTCCAGCCACCTGGTCTGCTTGTTCGCCGAGATGCCCAGGTTGGCCGGGATCTCGTAGGAGACGTCGTTGGCGTCCAGCGAGATCACGCCGACGTTCTTGTAGCGGAAGGTGTAGACGCCGGGGACGGCGCGCGGGTCCGGGCCGTTGTCCGGCAGGAAGAAGCGGGCGTTCTCGCCGCCGTAGCCGTTCGGCGAGTACCAGGCCTCGATGTCGTGGTTGCCGTACGCGACCATCCACGGGACGTCGGCGGCGACCGGCTCGGTCTGCACCAGGAAGTCGTCCCAGGTCCGCGCGTTGAAGACGGACTTGTCCGGGTCGGTGCCGGAACCGGCCGGGTCGGCGTAGCAGATGTCGCCGGCGTGGAGGTGGAAGGCCGGGTTCTGGGCCTTGATGACGTGGTCGTTGCCGGCCGCGTGCGCGCTGACGCCCTGGTCGCCGAAGGCGGTGAAGGTGAACGGCTCGTACACCTTGCCCCAGCGGTGGTCGCGGGCGGGCGCGGTGCGGAAGGTGTGGAGGGTGGAGATCCGCTGCTGCGAGGCCGGGTCGAAGCCCTCGTGGCCGACACCGTAGTAGTACGTGGTGTCGGGGCGCAGGTCCTCCAGCGCCACGTGCAGGTAGTACTGGTCCACCGGCCGGCCGTTCGGGGTCAGCGCGGGGGTGTGCAGGGCGCGGACCTCGGCCTGGACCTTGTGGCTCAGCTCCCACGGGGTCCTCCCGAAGCGCAGGAAGGGCTTCCTGACCGGCGCCGGCACCTGCCAGGAGATGCGGAACTGGGTGTCCGGCTCGGGGCCGAACTGCAGGTGGCGGCCGGTCGGCGCGACCAGCGAGCCGTCGACGCCGTCGGTCGTGCCGCCGGTCAGCAGCTGCGGGCCGGCCGGGGCGGCGAAGGCCGTCCCGTTGCCCAGCGCGCCGCCGACGGCGACGGCGCCCACGGTCACGGCACCGGCGCGCAGCATCCGGCGGCGGGAGAAGCGGGCCCGCAGGTACTCGTGCTGCTCGGCCATGCTCATGCGGTCGGCGAGCTCGGCCGGCACGCCCATGTTGGGGATATCCATGCGCGGGACTCTTCCAGCGGTTCGTTGATCGCGCACGGACGCCGGGTGAACGGGTCGCAGCGTGCCGGTCATTCGAACGCAATTGTTCGACCATGATTCGGCAAAGGGCGTGTCCGTACCGTCCCGACGCCGCATCATGGCCCCCTCGCGCCGCCCGGTCTGAGCGGGTGTCGGCGGCGGCCCCGGCTGGTCGGCAGGAGCCCGGCCGGAGGGTCAGCCGGAGGGCTCGTCCCACTGGTTGGCGGCCCGGTTGCCGGTGCCGTCGCAGGTGCGGCAGATCTCGTCCCGGTAGGCGTGCTTGGCGCCGGTCGCGTCCACCCGGTAGCGCACGTACACCCCGGTGCCGTCGCAGAGGAAGCAGTTGCCGCCCCCGCCGCCCACCTCGGTGGTGCCGGTGCCCTGGCAGGTCCGGCAGCTGAGACCGGCGGTCCGGCCGGTGCCCGCGCAGATGCGGCAGACCGTCGTCATCGGCTTCCTCCCTCGCGCGGAAACGGCTCGGTGCCGTCCGAAGACGGCTCGGCGCCGCCCGGAACGGCCGGACACCACCGGTCATCGTAGTGGTGAAGGCCGCGAACCACCCCCGGCCGATGTGATCTGACGATCAGTCAATCGGCCCGGCGGGCGGCCTCGGGCGGCCTCACTCGGGCAGGCCCTCGCGGACCCGCCGGGAGACCGAGATCAGCTGGAGGTCGAGCAGCCCGGGCGGGTCGGCCAGGCCGGGACCGCCCGCGCGCACCCAGGCGGCGATGTCGTCGATCATCTCGTCCATCAGCACGAAGCCCAGCCAGACCGGCCGGCCGCCCGCCGCCCGGCCCTCGGCCGAGGGGCCGACCACCACCACGTTGGACTGGGTGCACACGTCGAGGCACTTGACCGCCCGCACCCGGCCCGCCGGGCCCACCGCCGTCCGCAGCCGCTCGTACTGGCCCGCGTGGTCGACCCCGGGGTGCTTCGCCTCGGTGCCGCAGCAGCAGCCCCGGCAGACCGTCACGGTCACGGGGGCGCCGGCGCCCCGCTTGCGGTCCCGGGCACCGTCGCGGTCTCGGCGGCTCATCGGTTCTCCTGCCCCCCCCTGGTCTGCGGCGCCCTGAGCACCGGCCTCCGCACTGTACCCGTCACCCCGCCGCGGCCCCGCCGCGGGGCGGATCCGGTGCGGTCCGCACGGGGGAGGGGCGCACCGGGGCACGACCCCGGAGCGCTCCCCGTCCCCGCGCCCGACAGGGCCCCGGCCGCCCGCCCGCGCCCGACTGAGCCCAGGGCCGATCGCCCGGCTGACCACGCTGACCGGCCGCCCGCGCTAGCCGACCGCCCGCGCCGCCGCCCGTCCCGCCGTGCGGCCGGAGAACAGGCAGCCGCCCAGGAACGTGCCCTCCAGCGAGCGGTACCCGTGGACGCCCCCGCCGCCGAACCCGGCCGCCTCGCCCGCCGCGTACACCCCCGGCAGCACCTCGCCGTCCGGCCGCAGTACCCGGGAGGACAGGTCGGTCTCCAGCCCGCCCAGCGACTTGCGGGTCAGGATGTTCAGCCGGACGGCGATCAGCGGGGCGGCGGCCGGGTCGAGGATGCGGTGCGGGGCGGCGGTGCGGATCAGCCGGTCGCCGAGGTGGCGGCGGGCGCCGTGGATCGCGGTGACCTGGAGGTCCTTGGAGAAGGGGTTGGCCAGCTGCCGGTCGCGGTCCTCGACGGTGCGGCGCAGCTCGTCCGGGGCGATCAGCGACCCGCCGGTCCTGGCGTTCATGCCGCGGGCGAGGTCGGCGAGGTTGCCGGCGACGACGAAGTCCGGCCCGTGCCGCAGGTGGGCCCGGATCGGGCCGGGGGCGCCGGGCAGCGCGCGGCCCAGCACGCCGCGCACCGACTTCCCGGTGAGGTCGGGGTTCTGCTCGGAGCCGGAGAGGGTGAACTCCTTCTCGACGATCCGCTGGTTGAGCACGAACCAGGTGTGGTCGTACCCGGTGGTCATGATGTGTTCGAGCGTCCCGAGGGTGTCGAAACCGGGGAACAGCGGGACGGGCAGCCGCCGGCCGCGCGCGTCCAGCCAGAGCGAGGAGGGGCCGGGCAGGATGCGGATGCCGTGCCGGGCCCAGATCGGGTCCCAGTTGGCGATGCCCTCGGTGTAGTGCCACATCCGGTCGCCGTTGATCAGGTTGGCCCCGGCCCGGCCGGCGACCTCCAGCATCAGCCCGTCCACGTGCGCGGGCACGCCGGAGAGCAACCGGGCGGGCGGGGTGCCGAGCCGGGCCGGCCAGGCCTTGCGAACCAGGTCGTGGTTGCCGCCGATGCCGCCGGAGGTGACGACCACCGCCTGGGCGCGCAGTTCGAAGCCCCCGGCGACCTCGCGCGAGCTGGCCTCGCCCCGGCCCGCCGGGCTCGGCACCAGCACCTCGCCGGTGACGGTGTCGACGGCGCCCGCGGTGGCGGACAGGCCGGTGACCCGGTGCCGGAAGCGCAGGTCCACCAGGCCGCGCGCGGCGGCCGCGCGGACCCGCCGGACGAAGGGCGCCAGCAGCCCGGGCCCGGTGCCCCAGGTGATGTGGAAGCGCGGCACCGAGTTGCCCGGCCCGTCGGCGAGGTACCCGCCGCGTTCGGCCCAGCCGACCACCGGGAAGAACCGCACGCCCATCCCGTGCAGCCAGGAGCGCTTCTCGCCCGCCGCGAAGTCCACGTACGCCTCGGCCCAGCGGCGCGGCCAGGCGTCCTCGGGCCGGTCGAAGCCGGCCGTGCCGAACCAGTCCTGCCGGGCGAGGGCGTGCGAGTCGCGGATCCGCATCCGGCGCTGCTCGGGCGAGTCGACCAGGAAGAGGCCGCCGAAGGACCAGTGCGCCTGGCCGCCGAGACCGGTCGCGGGCTCCTGGTCGAGCAGGATCACCTTCCGTCCGGCGTCGGCGAGTTCGGCGGTGGCGGCGAGGCCCGCGAGGCCCGCCCCGATGACGATGACGTCGGCGTCCAGGGCCATGCGCAGTCCTCCGTCGCGGCTCGCGGTGGCGGCGCGCCCGGGACGCGCCGTCGCTGTGCGCCCGATAGTGCGGTCTGCGGTGACGTCCGGTCAACCCGCGGGTAACGAGCGCCGGGCCGAATTCCGCTCCGGGTCGTTTCGGAATTGCCGTAGGGGGCCGAACGATACGCGGTGGAGCGAAATGCGAAATGCCGTCCGGGGCCGTCTGACGGAATATCGGCGATTTCCGCGCGAACCATGGACGCCCGGGAAACCTGGCAGTAACTTACCTGCGAGTAGCTGTGGCCCGGCTCGGCACGACCCCCACCCGTCGTTTCTCTCCCCCAGGAGGAACCGTGCTCCGCCCTGCCCGGAAATCCCGGCACCTCCGGAATTCCACCGCGCTCGCCGCCGTCGCCCTCGGCGCCGCGCTCGCGCTCACCTCCACCACCGCCCAGGCCGCCGTCGCGGCGCCGAGGCACTACGTGGCGCTCGGCGACTCCTACGCCGCCGGCGCCGGCGTGCCGGGCCAGTCGGCCGGCCTGTGCCTGCGCTCCGACCGCAACTACGGCCACCTGGTCGCCGCCGCCCTCAAGGCCGGCCGGTACAGCGACGTCACCTGCTCCGCGGCCAAGATCAAGGCGATGACGCAGCCCCAGTACGACGCCTTCATCCGGGTCAACGACCCGCAGCTGGACGCGGTGACCGCCGACACCGACCTGGTCACCCTCGGGATCGGCGGCAACGACCTGGCCGCCAGCGACCTCGGCCTCGGCGAACTCGTCGCCACCTGCATCGCCGGCGCCGTCGTCAACCCGTTCGGCACGCCCTGCAAGGACGTCTACCACCACGGCTACTGGGACTGGAGCACCATGTCCTGGCAGTACGGCACCGACGACCTGGCCGAGCGGATCCGCACCACCATCACCCCGCAGCTGGCCGACACCCTCAGGCGCATCCACGCCAAGGCGCCCGGGGCCAAGGTGCTGCTGGTCGGCTACCCGTCGGTGCTGCCCGCCGACGGCTCGACCTGCGTCCTGCGCCAGCCGGTGACCCCGGGTGACGTCGAGTACATGCACGGGGTGCTCGACACGCTGAACGCCGCCCTGAAGTCCACCGCGGCCGCCAACGGCGCGACCTACGTGGACACCGCGACGCCGACCCTCGGGCACGACGTCTGCTCGGACGACCGCTGGATCGAGGGCGCGCTGCCCGGCTCGCCCGCCGTGCCGTTCCACCCGAACGCGACCGGCGAGCAGGTGATGGCGCAGGCGGTGCTCGCCGCGCTGAAGTAGCGCCGCCCGCGCCGCGCCGCGCCGGCCCGCCCGGGCCCGACAGCCCCGAGGGCCGGTGACCAGACCCCGGTCACCGGCCCTCGGCTGCGCGGGCGCGCTACTCGGACTCGCCGGAGGCGGTGGCGGAGGCGGCGGCCAGCCCGGCCGACCACTTCTCCTCGACGTTGCCGAACTTCCAGTAGGCGATCGCCGCGGCCCAGGTGAGCACGAACAGTCCGACGATGGCGTAGCCGACGAAGTTGAGGTCCAGCCCGCCGATCCAGGCGATCGGGCCGCTGGTGACGTCCAGCTTCTCGCCGAGCAGGCCGATCAGCTCGATCGAGCCGATCACCAGCGCGACCAGCACCGACAGCCCGGTGACGGTCAGGTTGTAGTAGATCTTGCGGACCGGCTTGGAGAAGGCCCACTCGTACGCGAAGTTCATGAACGAGCCGTCGATGGTGTCCAGCAGGCTCATCCCGGCCGCGAACAGGATCGGCAGGGTGAGCAGCGCGTACCAGGGCAGCGAGAAGGCCGCCGCGCCGCCCGCCAGCACCAGCAGGGACACCTCGGTGGCGGTGTCGAAGCCCAGCCCGAACAGCAGGCCCACCGGGTACATGTGCCAGGGCTTGGTGACGGCCCTGGTGACCCGGCCGAGGATGCGGTTCATCAGCCCGCGCCGCTCCAGCTGGCGCTCCAGCTCCGCCTCGTCGTAGTCGCCGTGGCGCATCCGGCGGAAGACCTTGAGGATGCCGTTGAAGGCGCCGAGGTTGATCAGGCCGAGCAGCAGCAGGAAGGTGCCGGAGACGGCGACGCCGATCAGGCCGGTCAGCTCGTGCAGCGCCGAGTCGTCGGACTCCACCTGGCCGGCCAGCGAGCGGACGCCGAGGGCCAGCAGCGCGCAGAGGCCGAAGACGATCGAGGAGTGTCCGAGCGAGAACCAGAAGCCGACCGACAGCGGGCGCTTGCCCTGGCCCATCAGCTTGCGGGTGGTGTTGTCGATGGCGGCGATGTGGTCCGCGTCGAACGCGTGCCGCATGCCGAGGGTGTAGGCGGTCAGGCCCATGCCCGCGCCGAACACCTGGCCGCCGACGTCGTAGTGCTCGGGCTCGACCAGCGCGATCAGGGTGAACCAGCCGATGACGTGCAGCGCGAGGATGAAGCCGCCCATTCCGGCCAGGCGGATCCACTCCTCACGGCTGAGCCGGTCGCGCCAACGGGGGGCGGTCATCGTCGTGTCCTTTCGTTCGGGCGGTCGGAGCTGGGCCATCTTTCCGTCTCGATGCACGCAGTTGCAAGTCATGCGCAATTACGGATTCGTCTCCCCCGCCGCCACCCCCCTCCCGGAGATCGTCACGACCCGTGCAAGGCTTCGTAACCTTCCAGGGCTTTCACCACGGGCTCTACGCGCGGATACTTCCGTTCTACGCGCGAAACCTGAGCGCCGAACCCTCAACTCCCCACGGAGGAACGGCCCATGACGATCCGTATCCGAACCGCCGCGGCCCTGGCCGGCGCGGCGCTGCTCGCGGCCGGTCTCACCGCCCCCGCCACCGCCGCCCCCACCGCCACCGCTCCCGCCGCCACGGCCGCCGCGGTCAGCGCCACCCCGCACCGGGTGCTGTTCGACAACAGCAAGGCCGAGACCGCGGGCAACGCCGACTGGATCATCAGCACCAGCCAGCCCGACCCGCTGGCCCAGAACGCCGCCCCCACCATGGAGAAGAGCTGGACCGGCGCCCTGTCCGCCTGGGGCGTCGCCCTCCAGAAGACCGGCCAGTACAGCCTGAAGACCCTCCCGGCCGGCTCCACCATCAGCTACGGCACCGGTGCCGCGCTCGACCTCGCCAACTTCGACACCTTCGTGATCCCGGAGCCCAACATCCGGTTCAGCGCGAGCGAGAAGACCGCGATCATGAAGTTCGTGCAGAACGGCGGCGGGCTGTTCCTGATCTCCGACCACCTCAACAGCGACCGCAACAACGACGGCTGGGACTCCCCGAAGATCATCAACGACCTGCTGACCAGCAACGGGGTGAACAACAACGACCCCTTCGGCTTCTCGGTCGACCTGCTCAACATCTCCACCGACAACCCGCGCGCGACCAGCGACGCCACCGACCCCGTGCTGCACGGCACCTTCGGCACCGTCACCGGCTCGATCCTGCGCAGCGGCACCACCTTCACCCTCAAGCCCGCCGACAACCCGACGGTCAAGGGCCTGGTCTACCGGACCGGCTACAGCGGCAACACCGGCGCGTTCTTCGTCACCAGCACCTTCGGCTCCGGCCGGGTCGCGATCTGGGGCGACAGCTCCCCGGCCGACGACGGCACCGGCCAGTCCGGCAACACCCTCTTCAACGGCTGGGACGACCCGGCGGGCACCAACGCCGCGCTCGCCCTCAACGCCACCGCCTGGCTGAGCAAGGCCTGAGCCTGACCGGCCGTGCCCCCGCCGCGCGCCCCTCACCGCCCGCCGCTCGGCGGGAGGGGCGCGCCCGCCGGGAAGCCGCCCGTCGGGGAACCGCCCGCCGGGGAGCCCCGGCGGGGCCTCCGTTCACCAGGCGTTCACCAGGCCCCCTCATCAGGAAAAGGTCCGCTCCCTCCCCTACTGTCGGATTACCGACGCCCGGGACCGATGGGAGCGGCCATGCCGTCCTACCCCTTCCACACCACCCGCGAGGACCTGCGCATCCCGCTGCCCGACGGGACGCGGCTGGCCGCCCGGCTGTGGCGGCCGGTCGGCGACGAGCCCGGCCCCGCGGTGCTGGAGTACTCCGGCGGCCGCCTCACCGACCGGACCGCCGCCGAGGACGCCCGCCGCCACCCCTGGTTCGCGGGCCACGGCTACGCCGCCGTCCGGGTCGACACCCGCGGGCACGGCAACTCCGAGGGCGTCCCCGGCGAACCCGGCGGCGACCAGGAGCTGGCCGACGGCGCCGCCGTGATCGACTGGCTCGCCCGCCGCCCCTGGTGCAACGGCCGGCTCGGCCTGCTCGGCGTCGGCGCGGCCGGCACCACCGCCCTGCGGCTCGCCGCCCGGACCCCCGACACCGTCGGCGCCGTGGTCACCGCCTGCCCCGAGGGCGGCCACCGGCTCGGCGGGGCCGTGCTCGCCGCCGACCTGCACACCCGGCTCACCGCCCTGGTCGCCGACGCCGCCCTGCCGCCGGACCCGCGGCACGTCGGCGACGCCTGGCGGGCCGGCTGGCTGGCCCGGCTGGAGTCGCTGCGCCCGCCCGTCGAGGACTGGCTCGCGGCCGGCGAGAGCACCGTCCCGGTGTCCGTGCCCGCCCTCGCGGTGGCCGGCTGGGGCGACCCGTCCTGCTCCTTCGTGCTGCGGCTGCTCGCCGAGTCCCCCACCGCGCGCGCCCTGATCGGCCCCTGGCCGCACGGCCTGCCCGAGGACGCCCTGCCCGACGCCCTGCGCTGGTGGGACCACTGGCTGCGCGGCGCCGACACCGACGCCCTCAAGCAGCCCGCCCTGCGCAGCCGGCTCGGCGACCGCTGGACCGGCGACGAGGCCTGGCCCTCCCCCGACGTCCGGGAGATCCACTACGGCCTGGACGGGCCGCTGCGCGCCGCCGGCACCGCCTCCGACGAGCGGTACGTCCGGGTCCGCTCCCCCCAGCACACCGGCCTCAACGCCGGCGCGTACGTGCCGCACGGCCGCCCCGCCGACCTGCCGCCGGACCAGCGCGAGGAGGACGGCCGCTCGGTCTGCTTCGACTCCCAGCCGCTGCCCGAGCCGGTCGAGCTGCTCGGCACCCCGACCGTACGGCTGCGGCTGCGCGAGGACGGGGCGCCCGTCCAGGTCGCGGTACGGCTGTGCGCGGTCGGCCCGGACGGCACCTCGGAGCTGGTCACCCGGGGCGTCCTGGTCGCCGAGGGGCCCGACGCCGAGGTCGAGCTCGCGGCCTGCGCCCGGGCGGTCCCGGCCGGACACCGGCTGCGGCTGGCGCTCTCCTCGGTCTACTGGCCCTGGGTGTGGCCCCCGGCGGAGGACACCGGGTACGGCGTCGACCCGTCCCGCTCCGTGCTGAGCCTGCCGGTGCGCCACCTCGCCGCCGACGTCGGCGCCCCGCCGCTCACCTTCGAGGCCCCGGCGCTGCCCGATCCGCTCGACGTCCACCTCACCGAGCCGCTCACCGCCCGGCCCGAGCACCTCACCGTGCACGACATCGGCCGCCGCGAGTGGCGCACCGAGCTCTCCCCCGCCACCGACGGCACCCGCACCCACCCCGACGGCCTGGTCCGCGACGAGCACACCGTCACCGCCTACCGGGTGCTCACCGGCGCCCCGCTCAGCGCCCAGGCCCGCACCGACCACACCGTCCGGCTGGAGCGGCCCGACATCGGCTGGGACGTCACCGTCCAGACCCGCACCCAACTGCGCTGCGACGCCGGGCACTTCATCAGCGTCGTCCAGCTGCGGGCGCTGGAGGCGGGCTCCGTGGTGTTCGCCCGGGAGTGGCAGCACCGGGTGCCCCGGTAGCCGGACCGGGCACGGGCCGTTCGCGGTGTGACAACGCCCGTACCAGGAGCACGGGGCCGGGGAGGACGAGCGTGCTGGACGAGACGGTGTACCGGACCGAGGGCGTGCCGCCGCCGGACCGACTGGCATACTCCTTCGACACCGAGGGGTCCGACGCTCACCTGTTCCCCTACGAGTGGCGGCTGCCGGACGGGGAGGCGTGATCGGCCAGCACCTCGGCGACCACCCGGCGGGCGATGCCGGTCATCCTCCGGTCGCTGTCCCGGTAGTAGGCCACCTCCAACAGGGCGATGGACAGGGCCCAGCCGCGGGCCCGGCCCCACATCGCGTCGTCGGCGGCCACGGCCGTACGGAAGGCGGTGCGGGCGGCGGCGGGCAGGACGTACCAGGCGGGGATCAGGTCGACGGCCGGCTCCCCGAGGCCCGCGCAGCCGAAGTCGATGACGGCGCCCAGCCGGCCGTCCGGGTCCACCAGCAGGTTGCCGGGCTGGAGGTCGCCGTGGATCCAGACCGGCGGGCCGGCGGGTGCGGGCGCCCGCAGGGCGTGCTCCCAGGCGGCGGTCACGGCGGCGGCGTCGACCAGGTCGGGCACGGCCGCGACCGCCGTCCTGGTCGCGGCGTCGCGCTCGGCCAGCGACTCGCTGCGGTAGGCGGCGGGGGCGCCGGTCGGGTCGATCCGCCGGATGGCGGTCACGAAGGCCGCCAAGTCGGCTGCCAGCAGGAGCGGTTCGGCGATCCGTCCGGGGTCCGGGGTGGTGCCGTCGAGCCAGCGCAGCACCGACCAGGGCCAGGGGCAACCGTCCACCGGCCCGCCCACGGCCAGCGGGACGGGCACCGGGACCGGCAGCCGCGGGGCCAGGCGCCGCAGCCAGAGGTCCTCCTTGGCGATCTCCTCGACCACCCCGGGGATCCGCGGGACGCGCACCACCAGCTCCGGCCCCAGCCGGTACATCGCATTGCTGGTCCCGGCCGGCAGCACCGGCTCGACCGGCAGGCCGGCCCACTGCGGGAAGTGCTCGGCGACCATCCGGCCCACCAGCGCCTCGTCGATGTCCAGTTCGTCCGGGTGCAGCTTGCGGGAGGAGGCCATGGGGCCCGACCCTGCCACCGGACGGGCGGGCCCGGCAACCGGATTGGCGCCGGGCGCCCCGCCCTCGGGGCCCGCCTGGGCACCTTGGCCACCGGAGCGACCGCTACCAGGGCACCGCGTTCCCCTCGTGGTCCAGGAACCGCAGGCCGGGCCGGCCGCGGTGGCGCTCGATCGTCGCCACCACCCCGGGGACGCTCTGCTCCACGCTGAGTTCGGCGTCGGGCCCGCCGAGTTCGGTGCGCACCCAGCCCGGGTCCATCAGCAGCAGGGACCGCGCGCTGCCGGCCTGGCGGACGGCGTAGCAGCGCATCAGCTGGTTCAGCGCGGACTTGCTCGCCCGGTACAGGTCCTGCCCGCCCTCGGTGTTGAGGGAGACGCTCCCCTGGTCGGAGGACATCACACCGATGGTCCCGGCCGGCGCGACCAGCGGGCCCAGGGACTCCACGACCCGCATCGGGCTGAGCGCGTTGGTCACCATGACCTCGGTGAACATCTCCGTCGGCACCTCGCCGATCGGCAGGTCACCGCGGGTGACGGCGGCGTTGACGAAGAGCAGGTCCAGGGTGCGCCCGGCCAGCCGCTCGCGCAGGGCCGCAGTCTGCTCCGGGTCGGTCATCTCCAGGGACTCCACGGTCAGCCGTCCGCCGGCGGTCTCCGCGAGCTCGTGCAGGCCGGTGCGTTCGGCGCCCCGCACGGTGCCGATGACGTCCCAGCCGAGGCGGAGGTACTCGGCGGCGATCCCCAGGCCCAGGGTGCGCGAGGCGCCGATGACGAGGGCGGTCCCGGTGCGGCCGGCGTCGGCGCGGTCGGTGCGGTCGGTGCGGTCGGTGCGGTCGGTGCGGTCGGTGGTGTGGGTCATGGGTCGAGTCTCGGAGCGCCGGGAGCGGGCGTCCAATGCCCTTCCGGACGCGTTGATACCGTGCGGGCATGGATCTGGACCTGCGCAAGCTCCGCTACTTCGTCGCGGTGGCCGAACACCGGCAGTTCGGCCGGGCGGCGCAGGAGCTGTTCATCACCCAGCCGGTGCTCAGCCGGCAGATCCGTTCGTTCGAGCGGGAGTTGGGCTGCCGACTGTTCACCCGGACCACCCGCACCGTCGAACTGACCGAGGCCGGGCGGCAGTTGTACCAGGAGGCGGCGCTGATCGGCACGGTGGTCGGCACCGCCCTGCGCCGCGTCCGGGAGGCCGCGCGCGGCGAGCAGCGGCTGGTGGTCGCCTTCTCCCCCGGCCTGCACGTCTCGGAGGCGATCCGGGCGTTCACCGCGCGCCACCCGCAGGTCGCGGTGGACGTCCTGCCGCTGCGCTGGTGGGAGCAGGACGCCCCGCTGCGCGACGGCCGCGCGCACCTCGGGCTGCTGCGCCGGCCGTTCGACGACACCGGGCTGCGCACCGTCCCGGTCGGACAGGAGGCCAAGGTCGCCTGCCTGCCCGTCACCCACCCGCTGGCCGGCCGCACCGCCCTCACCACGGCCGACCTCGACGGCGAGCCGGTCCTCGACGCCCGGACGCGTCGGACCTCCTCGCTGGACGAGAAGTTCGAGCTGATCGCCTCCGGGCAGGGCATCGCGCTGGTCCCGGTGAGCGTCGCGGGCTCGTACTCCCGCCCCGGCCTGGTCTACCTGCCGGTCACCGACTCGCTGCCGGTCGGGATCTGCCTGGCGGTGCCGGAGGGCGACCGCCCGGGCCCGGTGGCGGCCTTCCTGGACATCGCCACCGCCACCCTGCGCCCGCCGCCCGGCGGGGCGCCCCTGGCGGACGGCCCCACGCCCGCCGCCACGCCCGTCCGGGCAGGCACCGCCGGTCAGCCCCGGACCGCGAGGTCCTGACCGCCCACCACCTTCAGCAGCCGCAGCGCCGAGTGCGAGGGCGTCCCGGGAGCCGCGGTGTAGAAGATCGTCCACTGGTCCCGGTGCGGGTCGTGCAGCGCCTCGCAGTCGAGGTCGAGCGGGCCGACCACCGGGTGGATGATCCGCTTCCTCGTCGAACGGTGGACCTCGACGTCCTGCCGTGCCCACAGCTCCCGGAACTCGGCACTGTGCGCGAGCAGCCGGTCGACCAGGGCGCGCAGCCCGCTGTCGGCGGGGTAGCGGGCGGTGGCGGAGCGCAGGTCGGCGACCGCCCCGCAGGCGAAGGCCGCGGCGCCTTCGGGATCGTGCAGGGCGCGGGCCACCGGGTCGGTGAAGAACCGCCAGACCAGGTTGCGGTCGGCCGGCGGCAGGGCGGAGAAGTCGCCGAGCAGCGCGGCCGCCATGGCGTTCCAGGCGAGCACCTCGCGGGTGGCGCTGCAGACCATGGCCGGGGTGTCGTCCAGGCGGTCGAGCAGGTGCAGGATGCCGGGCCGCACGTCCCGGACCGGTCCGGGCGGCGGCAGCGGCGACTCGCCCACCAGGTGGTGCAGGTGGGCGCGTTCGTCGTCGGACAGCCGCAGCGCCCGGCCGATCGCCCCGATCATCTGCCGGGACGGCCGCGGCCCCCGGCCCTGTTCGAGGCGGATGTAGTACTCCACTGACATGCCCGCGAGCTGCGCGACCTCCTGGCGGCGCAGGCCGGGAGTGCGCCGCCGCCCGCCGGCCGGCAGGCCGACGTCGGCCGGCTGGACGCGGGCGCGCCAGCGCCGCAGGAAGGCGGCCAGCTCCGCCCGGTCGACGTGTTCCACGCCGCCAGTCTGCCCCGACACCGGCCCCCGCCACCATGGGACCGCCGGTACCACCCTCGACAGGGCTCTCCCGGCCCCCGCCGCACCCGGCCAGGGTGGGGCCATGACCACTTCAGCGCAGCACCGCATCGCCCTGATCACCGGCGCCAACAAGGGCATCGGCCTCGCCACCGCCGGGGAGCTCGCCCGCGCCGGGCACACCGTGCTGATCGGCGCCCGTGACCCGGAGCGCGGCACGGCGGCCGCCGCCGCACTCACCGCCCGGGGCCTCGACGCCCGCTTCGTCCGCCTGGACGTGACCGACCCGGCGACCGCCGCCGCCGCGGCCGAGCTGATCGACGCCGAGTACGGCCGGCTGGACACGCTGGTCAACAACGCGGGCGTGGCCCGGGACTGGCAGCGGGCGCCGGAGGAGCTGCCCGTCGAGGCCGTGCGCGAGACGTACGAGACCAACGTGTTCGGCGTCGTCACCGTCACCAACGCGATGCTGCCGCTGCTGCGCAGGTCGCCGGCCGGGCTGATCGGCAACGTCTCCAGCCGCCTCGGCAGCTTCTCCTTCCTGGGCGACCCGCAGGACCCGATGTGGGAGCACGCGGCGCTGCTCGCCTACAACTCCTCCAAGGCCGCGCTCAACGCCGTCACCCTGGTGTACGCCCGGGTGCTGCGCGACTCCGGCATCAAGGTCAGCGCGCTGGAGCCGGGCTACTGCGCGACCGACCTCAACGAGCACAGCGGTCCCGCCAGTGCCGAGGAGGGCGGCCGCCGCATCGCCCGGCAGCTCGGCGAGGCGGCGGCCGGGGCGAGCGGGTCGTTCTTCCACCCGGAGGGCGGCACCTACCCCTGGTGAACCGCGCCGGCGGCGATCAGCCCGGGCAGGGCCCGCATGTCGTCGAAGACCACCGTGCCCGGCCCGGCCAGCCGCTCCGCCGCCGTGACGCCGCCCGCGTAGCCGAGCGCGCGCATCCCGGCGGCGCGGGCGGCCTCGACGCCGGGCCGGCTGTCCTCGACGACCACGCAGGCGGCCGGGTCGACGCCCATCGAGCGCGCGGCGTGCAGGAAGAGGTCGGGTGCGGGCTTGCCGCGCTCGACCTCGGTGGCGCTGAAGATCCGCCCGGCAAAGCGGTCGTACAGGCCGGTCCGGCCCAGGGTGTGGCGCATCTTCTCGTGCGTGCCGCTGGAGGCCACGCAGGTGGGCAGGGTGATCGCCGCCAGCGCCTCCGGCAGGCCGTTCACGGGGGTCAGCCCGGCGTCGACCTCCTCGGCGTGCAGCTCGACGAAGCGCTTGCTCCACACCGCCGCCGTGTCCCCGCCCAGCCGCTCGGCGACCGTCGCCCGGTTCACCGCCTCGGACCGCCCGACGAACCGCTCGATCGCCTCCGCGGCGGTCAACGGCCAGCCGTACTCCTCCCCCAGCCGCACCAGCACCCGGACGGCGATCACCTCGCTGTCCACCAGGACGCCGTCGCAGTCGAATATCACCAGCTCAATCGGCTTGATCATCCGCCCAGCATAGGGCGGCCCCGGCCCGTTCCGCCGACTTCCGGACGGTGTACGGGAGTCGGCGGCGGCAGAACCGGAAAGGCCCGGCGGTTACGGCCGCCGGGCCTTCGGGACGCTACCGGTTCAGCTGGTCTGGACGGCGGTGTCGTCGATCAGGAAGCTGGTCTGGAGCGAGGCGTCCTCGGTCCCGGCGAACTTCACGGTGACCGTCTGGCCCGCGTAGGCCGACAGGTCGAAGGTGCGCTGCTGGTAGCCGGCCGCGGCGTCCGCGTTGGAGTAGGTCTTCAGCGCGGTGCCGTTGACCGTCACGGTCAGCTTGTCGTACGCGGTGCTGCCCGACTCGGCGGTGTCGATGTGCAGCCAGAAGCTCAGCGTCGCCTTGCAGCCCGCCGGGATGCTCACGGTCTGCGACAGCGAGTCCGAGTGGGTGGAGCCGTAGCCGTTCAGCCACGCCTTCCAGGAACCGCCGTGGGCAGCCTGCGAGGAGCTGTTGTCCACCACGCCGCTCGACGCCGTCCACGGGGTCGCCGTGCCCGACTCGAAGCCCGCGTTGCCCAGCAGCTGGGCCGGCGTGCAGGTGCCGCCACCGCCGCCGGTCACCGCCCAGGTGAAGGAGGTCGAGGCCGACTTGCCCGCGGCGTCCGTCACGGTGACGGTCACGGTGGCGCTGCCCGCGGTGGAGGCGGTGCCGGTGATCACGCCGGTGGAGGAGTTGATCGACAGGCCGGCGGGCAGGCCGGTCGCGGCGTAGGACAGCGGGGCGGTGCCGCCGGAGGCGTTGATCTGGAGGTTGACCGCGCCGCCGACGGCGGTGGACTGGTTGCCCGGGTTGGTCACCGACACGGCGCCGCTGCCGGCCGGCTTGGTGAGCAGGCAGCCGGAGACGTTGAGGTCGATGACCCGGCTGGAGTTCAGGCAGGTGGTGAACCAGTACGTCTGCTCGCCGTAGCTCTGGCCCTTGTAGGCCTTGGTGGTGCCGTCGGCGGCCACCTCGCACGGGTTGTTGAGGGTGCACATGGCGCCGTCGTCGTTGCCGGTGTTGTTGATGCCGATGATCCGCCCGCTGGCGGAGTCGACGATCGGCGAGCCGGAGGTGCCGTGCGTGGTGTTGCAGCCGGAGCTGTAGCGCAGCGAGTCGTGCCAGGTCCACTCGTCCTCGCGCAGGGTCGGCACGAAGCCGTTGACCGAGCAGTTCCAGACCTGCTTCCAGTACGACGAGGGTATGTACATCGACGCGCCGTCGGTCGGGTGGGTGTCGCTGATGGTCAGCGCGGCGGCGCCGTACTTGGAGCTGATCGACCCGTAGGTGTCGGTGAGTTGGTAGAGCGCGACGTCGGTGCCGGTCATGGTCGCGTAGAGCAGCTTGTCGGCCTGGACGGTGCCCAGGCTGCCGCCGGAGGCGTTGAGCAGGGTGCCGCTGCGGCTGGCCGTGGTGTTCTGGATGACCTGCCCGGCCGCGGGCATGGTCGGCAGGCAGTGTCCGTTGGTGAGCATCATCGCCCGGTCGCCGGCCACCGAGGTGGGGTAACGGACCAGCGAGGCCGAGCAGTTGCTCAGGGCGATGGTGGACGTCAGGTCGGCCGCCTGGACGGCCTGCGCGGGGGCGGCCGCGAAGGCCAGGCCGCCCGCGACGACGGCACTCGTACCGGCCACCGCGACAAGTCTCTTGAACATGGCTCTCCTTGTGGGGGATCGCGGGGTGTACGACTGGTCGTCGACGCCCACGCCGCACGAAAGTGCCATGGTCACTTCAAAGCGGTCAACCACTCTGACCGAACTCGCACTGTCCGGGACGGGGCGTGCCATCCGACGGCAACGACCCGTCCCGGTATGCCCGTTACGGGCCGGCGCCGGGGAGCGGGACGGGGCTCCAGCCACAGCAACCGCGACGGCCGCGGCTGCGGCTGCGGCTACGGCTGCGGGAAGGCGTTCGGGTCCACGTCGCTGGTCTTGGCGTTGCCGTCGGCCACCGGCTGGAGGGTGATCTCCCAGGAGGTCGCGGTCCGCCCGGTCTCGAACGGGAAGGTGTCCTCGAACTTGGTGAAGTGGCAGTTCTGGGTGAAGGCCTTGGCGTCGGAGTCCCAGTCCGCGCCCCCGGAGACGAAGACCTCGTACGTCCCGTCCTCCACGCCCTCGACGTCGGCGTTCTGGCCCTTGCCCACGAACACCGAGTGCACGGCCTTGCCGTTCAGCGCGAGCGAGACCACCGCGTCCGTCCGGCCGCCGTTCTCGACCTTGAACACGCCCTCGCCGCGCAGCTTCCCCTTGCGGACCATGGTGCCGTTGTCCAGCGAGCGGGACTGCTGCTGGGGCAGCGGCGGGACGGCGAAGGTGGTCTGGTAGCCGGCCGCGGTCATCTTGGTGAGCGCCGCCGACACCGCCGCCAGGCCCTGGGAGCTGCCCAGTTCGGCCTCGGCCGAGCTCAGGGCGCAGACCTTGTGGGACGTGATGTCACTGCGGACCTTGCCCGCGTCGGTGGCGAGCGAGGACATCGCCGCCACCAGCTCGGTCTGCGCCGCCGTGGCCGCGGGCGGCTCGTCCGCCCTGCCCAGCGACTTGGCGGCGCCCTGGGCGCTGGTGACGATGCCGCCGAGCACGGTGTCGAGGTCGGCCACGCTCTTGGCGCCGGCCACCTGGGCGAGCGCGGTGGTGACCGGGTCGACGCTCGCGCTGAGCACCGGGCCGTACGGCACCCGGGTGGGCGTCGGCGTCGGCGTCGCGGTCGGCTTCGCGGCGGCCGACGAACCCGCCGCCCCCGCCGGCCCCGACGCGGCCGAGCCGCCCGCCGAACCACCGCCCCCGCCACCGGAACAGGCCGCCAGCACCAGCGCCGCGCCCACGGCCACACCGGCCTTCCCCACGAACCGCTCGGACCTCACGAACCTCATGCCCCACCCCCGGGAACCCGCCCTGCGCGCACACCGCGCAGCCGCACGGGCACACATGGTCCCGAGCCCGCACCACAGCGTCAACCCGATTCCCGGCCGTCACCCCGCCGGGTTACGGCTCGGGGGCGGTGCCCGCAGTCGGCCGGGTGGCCTTCATACCGTCCAGGCCGGCCCCACCGAGGCGATCAGCGGATCATCGGACGGGCCCGTCCAGGGAGCTCCCAGGTGGTCAACTACGATCGGGCCCGTGCTCAGTCTCACCGGACTCCCGCTCCAGATCATCGCCTCGGTCCTCGCGATCGCCGTCTTCGCCGCCACCATGTGGCTCTGGCCGCGGTTCGGCGGGAGGGGCTGGAAGGCCTGGCTGGGCCGGATCGGCGCGTTCCTGGCGACCCAGGTGTCGGTGCTCGCCGCGATGGGCCTGATCGCCAACAGCTACTTCGGCTTCTACAGCTCGTGGACCGACCTGCTCGGCACCAGCGGCGGCCTCGGCACGGTGGTCGACCACCAGCCCAACGCCTCCGGGGTGGCCGTCACCGGGGAGGAGAAGTTCTACTCCTCCCAGGGCTCGGACCCGGAGCGCTCCGGCCTGATCCAGAAGGTCGACGTCAGGGGAGCCGGCAGCGGTCTGACCACCGAGGCGTACGTCTACCTGCCGCCGCAGTACTTCCAGCCGGACTACGCCAAGCAGCGCTTCCCGATGGCCCTGGTGCTCACCGGCTACCCGGGCACCCCGGAGAAGCTGATCTCGCTGATGCAGTACCCGGCGTCCACGCTGAGCGCGATCGAGCAGAAGAAGCTGCCGCCGACCGTCCTGGTGATGACCCGCCCCACCCTGGTCGGCGACCGGGACACCGAGTGCGTGGACGTGCCGAACGGCCCCCAGGTGGAGACCTTCTTCACCTCCGACCTGCCCAAGGCCCTCGCCACCACCTACCGGATCGGCACCGACCCGGCCAACCGGGCGGTGATCGGCAACTCCACCGGCGGCTACTGCGCGCTCAAGTTCGCGCTGCGCAAGCCCGACTCCTACCGCGCGGCCGTCGCGCTCTCCGGCTACTACAGCGCCGCCCACGACCCGACCACCGGCGACCTGTTCGGCGGCAGCGCCCAGCTGAAGCAGGAGAACGACCTGCTGTGGCGGCTGAAGAACCAGCCCCCGGCCCCGGTCTCGCTGCTGCTGACCACCGCGTACGACGAGAACAACTACGACGAGACCAAGGCCATGGTCGCCGCCTTCAAGGCCCCCACCAAGATGTCCACCATCACCCTGGACACCGCCGGCCACAACTTCCACACCTGGACCCGGGAGATCCCGCCGGCCCTGGAGTGGCTCGGCCGACAGATCACCATGCCGCCGTCCGCGTGACGTCCGGCAGATCACACCCGCCTCACAGGTCCGTCTCACCGTTCTCTCAGTAGCGCCACCGACCGTATGGCGCATGACCACGAGCAGCTACTCCCCTCCGGCCGGCGAACCGTGGCCCGAGGCCGCGAACCACCCGCCGCCGGAGGTGCCGCGGCCGGGTCCGGCCCGGCCGGACCCGGCACCGCTCTTCCCCGAGCAGCCCCCGCCGCCCGCCGGCCCCGAGGGCCCGGCCTCCTGGTCCGGCCGGCTGCGCACCCTCCCGGCCCGCGCCTGGCGCGGTCGCGCGGACGACCCGCGCTGGGTGCGCCCGGCCCTGCTGGCGCTGCTGGCCGCGACCACCCTCCTCTACCTGTGGGGCCTGAGCGCCTCCGGCTGGGCCAACTCCTTCTACTCGGCCGCCGTCCAGGCCGGCTCCCAGAACTGGAAGGCGTTCTTCTTCGGCTCCTCGGACGCCGCGAACTTCATCACCGTCGACAAACCCCCGGCCGCGCTGTGGCCGATGGCGCTCTCGGCGCGGGTCTTCGGCCTCTCCTCCTGGTCGGTGCTGGTCCCGGAGGTGCTGATGGGCACGGCCACCGTCGGCGTGCTGTACGCGACGGTGCGTCGCCGGTTCTCCCCGCTCGGCGGCCTGTTGGCGGGCGCCGCGCTGGCGCTCACCCCGGTCGCGGCGCTGATGTTCCGCTTCAACAACCCGGACGCGCTGCTGGTGCTGCTGCTGACACTGGCCGCGTACGGGCTGGTGCGGGCGGTCGAGGCGGCGGGCACCCGGTGGCTGGTGTTCACCGGGGTGATGTTCGGCCTCGCCTTCCTCACCAAGACCCTGCAGGCCTTCCTGGTGCTGCCCGCCTTCGCGGTGGTCTACCTGGCCGTCGCGCCCACCGACCGGTGGCGGCGGGTGCGGCAGCTGCTGCTCGCGGGCGCGGCCATGGTGCTGGCCGGCGGCTGGTGGGTGGCGGTCGTCGAGCTGCTGCCCGCCTCGGCCCGCCCGTACGTCGGCGGCTCGCAGGACGACAGCTTCCTCTCGCTCACCTTCGGCTACAACGGCCTCGGCCGGCTCAACGGTGACGAGACCGGCAGCGTGGGCGGCGGCGGCCGGATGCCGGGCGGGCTCGACCTGCCGGGCGGGCTCGACCTGCCGAACGGCGCGGTGCCCGGCGGGGCGCCCGGCGGCGGGCGCGGCTGGGGGGAGACCGGACTGACCCGGATGTTCGGCACCGACATCGGCGGGCAGATCGCCTGGCTGCTGCCGGCCGCGCTGATCCTGCTGCTGGTCGGCCTCTGGGCGACCCGCCGCCACGCCCGCACCGACACCGCCCGCGCGGCGTTCCTGCTCTGGGGCGGCTGGCTGCTCTCCACCGCGCTGGTCTTCAGCTTCATGTCCGGGATCTTCCACCAGTACTACACGGTGGCCCTGGCCCCGGCCGTCGCGGCGCTGGTCGGCATGGGTGTGGACGGGCTGTGGCGGGCCCGGCACCGGCTGCCGTGGGCGCTGGTGCTGGCCGGGACGCTCGCGGTGACGGCGGTGTGGGCGTTCGTGCTGCTCGGCCGCAGCCCGGACTTCCTGCCGTGGCTGCGCTGGGCGGTGCTGGTCGGCGGGCTGGTGGCGGCGGCCGCGCTGGCCGCCGGGCCGCTGCTCGCCGGGTCGTCGGTCACCGGGCCGTCCGTCGGCGGGCCTTCGGACGCCGGGCCCTCCGCCACCGGCTCTGCCGGGGCCGCGGCCGGGCGGCTCTCCGGCCGGACCGGCGCGCGGATCGCCTCGGCGGCGGGCCTGCTGGGCCTGGCGGCGGCGCTCGGCGGCCCGGCGGCGTACGCGGTGGACACCGTGAACACCCCGCACACCGGCTCGATCGTGACCGCCGGGCCGGGCGTGGCCGGCGCGTTCGGGCCGGGCGGCGCGGGGCGCAAGGGCGGCAACGGCGCCAAGGGCTTCCCGGGCGGCGACGGCAGTGGCAACGGCCGCTGGTTCGGCCCGGGCGGCCAGGGCGGTCCGGCGGGCCAGGGCGGCCGGGACGGCCGGCAAGGCTTCCCGGGCGGCGGCACGGCCGGCGGTTCCGGCGGCGGGACGGCCGGCGGCCCGCCCCCCGGTGGCATGGGCGGTCTGCTCGACGGCCCCAAGGTGACCGACGAGGTCGCCGCCCTGCTCAAGGAGAACGCCGACCGCTACACCTGGGCGGCCGCCGCGATCGGCTCCCAGACCGCCGCCGGCTACCAACTCGCCACCGGCGAACCGGTGATGGCCCTCGGCGGCTTCAACGGCACCGACCCCTCACTGACCCTGGCCGGCTTCCAGAAGTACGTCCGGGAGGGCAAGGTGCACTGGTTCATCGGCGCGGGCGGCTCCCGACGCGGCTTCGGCGGCAGCGCGGGCGGCGGCGCGGCCGGGCAGCAGAACGAGTCCGCGCAGATCGAGTCCTGGGTGACCGCCCACTTCACCGCGAAGACCATCGGCTCGACCCCGTTCTACGACCTGACCGCCCCCACCTCCTGAGCCCGCACCCCCGAGGGGGCGTGCCGCGTTCGCGCGACACGCCCCCTTCCGCGCCCCCGGCCCGATCAGTCGGACGGGCAGTGGGTGCCCGCCGCCGGCAGCCGGTCGTCCACCAGGTAGGCGATCACCGCGTCCCGGACGCAGCCGCTCTTGTCGAACCCGGTGTGCCCGTCGCCGTCCCGGGTGAGCAGCACGCCGTGCTCCAGCCCGCCGGCGAGCCGCTGCGCCCAGGCGTACGGGGTGACCGGGTCGCCGGTGGAGCCGATCACCAGGAGCGGCGCGCTGCCCGGCGCCCGGACGGGCCGCGGCGGTTCGGGGGTGCGGAACGGCCAGGGGCGGCAGTCCGGGTCGAGCAGGGTGCCGACCGGGTCGTGTCCGCTGGTCAGCGGGGCGCGGGCAGCGAGTTCGGCGAGGGCCGGGCGCAGCTCCGCCTCGGTGGGCGGCGGCGGGCCGTCGGCGCAGGAGATGGCGGCGTACGCGTCGGCCGCGGTCCGGTAGCGGCCGTCCTCGCCGCGGCCGGCGGCGCCGTCGGCGAGGGCGAGCAGGCCGTCGGCCGCACCCCGGGTGACGGCCGGGTCGAGGGCCGCGCGCAGCCGGGGCCAGGAGCGGTGGCCGTCGGCGAGCACGTTCAGGGCGGCGTCCCAGCCGAGCGCGGCGGTGAGCGTACGGCCGCCGGCGGTGCGCAGCGGGCGGTCGCGCAGGCCGTCGAGGAAGCGGGCGAGGCGCTGCGGGGCGGCGGCCGGGTCGGCGCCGAGCGGGCAGGCCGTCCCGTCCTCGGTGGCGCAGGCGGCGGCGAAGGCCCGGAGTCCGGCCTCGGCGGCGGCGGCCTGTTCGATGCCGAGCCGGGCAGCGGGGGCGCTGTGGTCGACGGCGCCGTCGAGGACGAGCCGGCCGGTGCGCTCGGGGAACTCCTCGGCGTAGCGGGCGCCGAGGTGGGTGCCGTAGGAGTAGCCGAGGAAGTCCAGCCGGCGTTCGCCGAGGGCGCCGCGCAGCACGTCGAGGTCGCGGGCGGTGTCGCGGGTGCCGAGGTGCCCGAGCAGCTCGGCGTGCCGGGTGCGGCAGGCCTCGGCGAGGATCCGGGCGCGGTCGTGGGCCGGGTCGTCGGTGGCGTTCCACTGGTCGCGGGTGCGGTCGTCCAGGCAGTGGACGGGAGTGGTGTCGCCGGCGCCGCGCGGGTCGAAGCCGACCAGGTCGTACCGGTCGTGCAGCGGCCCCTGGTAGCCCTTCCATCCCCAACGGACCGTCTCCACACCGGAGTTTCCGGGGCCGCCGGGGTTGAGCAGCAGGGCGCCGAGCCGCCGCTTCCGGTCGGCGGCGGGCACCATGGCGAGGGCCACGTCGAGGGTGCGGCCGCCCGGGTCGGCGTAGTCCAGCGGGACCCTGAGGGTGGCGCAGCGCACCGCGGCCCGGTCCGGATCGGTGCCGTCGTCGCCGGGGCAGCGGTGCCAGTCGATCCGCTGGTCGTAGAGCGCGCGCAGGGCGGGGGCGGCGGTGGCGGCGACCCGCTCGTCCAGCGGCGGCCGGTCGGCCGGTCGGTCGGCCGGTCGGTCGGCGCCCGTGCAGCCGCCCGCCAGCGCGAGGGCGAGCGCGGCGGCGAGGGCGGGCACGGCGTGCCTGGGCGACCGGCGGTGCCGGGGAGTCTTCGGGGCCACTGCCCACGAATACCACCCGGCCCCGGACCGGGGCACACCGCACCCGCCTTCCCGGCCGGGCGTCAGCACTCCGCCGGAGGTCGGCGGTTCGTCAGCCGTCGCACTGCTGGAGCATGGCCTTCTTGTCGGCCTCGGTGACGGGAAGCTGGTACTTCAGCGAGACCTGGGCGAAGCGCACCGCGTACGCGCAGCGGATCTCGGTGTTGGCGGGGAGCCAGGCGGCCGGGCCGGAGTCGCCCTTGGAGGCGTTCTGCGAGCCGTCGGCGGGGATCAGGTTGAGCGGGTCGTTGGCGATCTGGACGCGCTTGGCCTTGTCCCACTTGGCGGCGCCCATCTGCCAGTCGTAGGAGAGCGGCATCACGTGGTCGATCTGGATCCTGGAGGCCTGCTGCTTGGTCCACTGGACGCTCTTGCCGGTGTACGGGTCCCAGATGGTCATCGCGGTGACCGTGCAGGCCGAGCCGTCCTTGTGCTCGACGGCGGTGCCGTCCCGGGCGAGCAGGTCGTTGCGGGTGTCGCACTTGTTGCCGCCGAACGGGACGCCCGCGACGTTGTCCGTCCAGGCGGGGCCGAACTCGTCGCGGTCGTAGCCGTCCTTGGTGCCGACGGCGGCGGTGGCGACCCTGGCGATGACGTCCCGGCCGGCCTTCCGGTCCTCGGGGGTGGTCAGCGGCGCCAGGCCGGGCTTGGTGCCATCCGGGTTCTGCAGCGGGCTGGTGCCCGCGGCGGCGGTGCCGCCGGGTCGGGGGTCGCTCGGCTGGTGGTCGCGGCCGCCGATCAGCCAGCCGACCAGCGCGAGCGCGCATATCAGGAACACGGTGGCGGCGGACAGCGTGGTGCGGCGGGCGGGCACGGAGGACTCCCGGGATCAGGATGGGTTGACGGCGAACCAGCAGATCAGCCGCCCTGGGGCAGGTCAAGGCGACGCCACGCGGCGCCCCGGGAGCATGTCGAAGCTCACACCCGCTCAGGTCCCGCGCCGTTGACCCCGGCCCGGCCGGGCCGGGCCCGCCCCGACGGCGGAACCGCCGGAGCAGCCGGACCGGCGGGGCACGGCCCCCGCGTACGGGGCGGCACTGCGGGTTCCCACCATGCGCGCCCCGGCCCCGACCGGGCACGCTGTCCCCATGCAGACCGCGCCGACACCCGCCGGACCCGCCCCCGGGCCCACCCCTGCCGCCGCCCCGGTCGCCGCCCTGGTGCTCGCCGCCGGGGGCGGGCGGCGCCTCGGCGGGCGGCCCAAGGCGCTGCTCCGGTACGGCGGGCGGCCGCTGGTGGAGCACGCGGTGGCGGTGGTCCGGGCCGGCGGCTGCGCGGACGTCACGGTAGTGCTGGGCGCGGAGGCCGGGCGGGTGCGGGCCACCGCGCACCTGCCGGGCTGCCGGCTGGTCGGCAATCCGGACTGGGCGCAGGGCATGGGCTCCTCGCTGCGGGTCGGCCTGGCCGCACTGCCGCCGCACGTCTCGGCGGCGCTGGTGATGCTGGTGGACACCCCGGGCGTCACCCCGGCCGCGGTGGCCCGGCTGCTGGCCGCCCACCGGGCCGGCGCCGGACTGGCCGCGGCGGCCTACGGCGGGCGGCGCGGGCACCCGGTGCTGATCGGCGCCCGGCACTTCGCCGAGGCGGCGGCGGGCGCCCGCGGCGACGCCGGGGCCCGCGCCCTGCTGGCGGCGCACGCGGCGGAGCTGGTGCTGGTCGAGTGCGCCGACGTCGCCGTCCCGGACGACCTCGACACCCCCGCCGACCTGGCCCGCTGGTCCGCCGGCTGAGCGTCCCGGCGCGGCCGGCCGAGCATCCCCCTCGGGAAGGATTCCGCCCCTACCAGAGCGGGCAGGATCCCCTGATCCGTCCCTGAGGATTGCCCCATTCCGCGTCCGGCGCCGGACATTTCGGGGAGCATGGGAGACGTCCCACCCACCCGACACCGACGGACGGAGCCCGCGATGGCCGGACTGCCCGACGACTTCACCGGACACGACCCCACGCGGCCGGGGCCGGGCGGTGGCGCCCGGGCGATCCGCTGCCCCGCCTGCCGCCGCGAGCACCTCTACGAACCGCCCTCCCTGCCCTGCCCGTGCGGGGCCTCGCTCAAGGTGCCGCTGCTGCGCGGCGGGGTGCCGGTGCAGGTCCGCTTCCGCTCCTGGGAGGACTCCTGGCTGAGCATGCGCTGCCCGCACTGCGGCCGCTCCGACCAGTGGCCGCAGCCCGAGTTCACCTGCAACTGCGGCGCCACCGTCCGGCTGCCGGTGGACCGCACCACCCGGCTGGGCACCGGCGCCGCCGCCCCGCTCGCCGCCCCCGGCCCGCACGCCGCCCGCCCGTACCCGGCCCACCCGGCGGGCGCGCCCGCCCCGGCCCCGCCCGCGCCGCCCTCGGCCGGCCGCTCCCGCCCGTTCCGCCACCGCGCGCCGTTCCGCCCGCACCCGGTGCGCACCTCCCAGGACGCGGTGTTCACCGCCGCCCGCTACCTGGAGTGGCTGGGTTTCGACGACCTGGAGCTGACCGAGGCCCAGGAGCGCGACGGGGTCACCCTGCTGGGCAGCCGGATGGTCGCCCAGGTGGACACCTGGACCGAGCCCGCCGACGTGAAGTCGGTCGAGTGCCTGTGGCTGCAGACCCTGCACGCCGAGGAGACGGCCGCCGCGATGTTCACCCTCGCGGGTTATTCGCACCAGGCCACCGTGCGCGGCGAACAGCTGCTGGTCGCCCTGTTCAGCCTGGACCTGGCGGGCGTGCCGCAGCCCGCGAACGGCGCCGCCGAGGCCCTGATGGAGACCGGCTGGACGTCCTGACCCACCGGGCGGCCCACCGGACCGCCCCGCTCCGCCTCCTCTAGATCATCCTTCTTCCAAAAGCAACAACCTTCGCTCGTGATCTGGTGCACAAGCTCACCCCCGTGTTGAATTGCCGCCACAGCGCGGGCCTTTCGCCCTGCCGTCGTCATGCGCACGGGTCGTGACGGCAGGGCCCCAGGGGCAGGTCCGCGCCCTTGCCGGATGGCGCACACAAGGAGGTGGCGTTGTCGGAGCACGGATGGGACCCGAGCGGGCCGGTCGGGCGGGGGAGGGCGGCAGCGGAGGAGCCGGGTGACACCGTGTGGCGGCTGAGGTCCCGGGGGTGCTGGCAGGAGGCCGCCGAACTGCTGCGACCGGCCGCCGAGCACGACCCGGACGCGGCCCTCGGACGAGCCGAACTCCTCATCGAACAGTGCCTGTTCACCGCCGCGAACTGGACCCAGGCGGAGCAGGCGCTACGTCTGGCGGAGGCGCTGGCCTCCGGCACCGAGCAGCGCGCGGCCGCCGCCTGCGCCCGCGGCTTCCTCGCGTACGTGGCGAGCGTGCTCGGCCCGCGGGACCGGCTGGACGAGGCGCAGGCCGCGCTCGGCCGCACCTCGGCCCTGCTGCCGCCGGACGCCCCGGGCCGCCCGCTGCTGGACTTCCGGCGCGGGCTGGTCGCCGAGAACCTGCTGCGCGACCGCAGCGCCGCCTGGATCGCCTACCGCCGGGCGCACGAGGGCGCCGGCGAGCGCGGGGACGAACTGCTGCGCTCGTACACCTGGCGGCACCTGGGCGCGCTGGCGCTCTCCCGCGGAGACCTCGGGAACGCCCGGGAGGGGTTCGACGCCTCGCTGCGGCTGCGCGAGCAACTCGGCTTCACGGTGGGAGTGGCGCCGGCGCTCGCGGCGCTCGCCGAGGTGTCCGAGCCGCCCGAGGCCGCGCGACTGCGGGCCGAGGCCAGCCGGCTGGTGGCCGCCCTGGGCGGGGTGCCGGTCTGGCTCGCGCGGCAGCTGGGCGCCGTCCGCACGCCGGGGCCTCCCCCGGACGGGCGCATCGTGAGCGAGACCGGGGGCGGCATCAGCTAAGGTGAGGCTAACCTGGCCGGGGAGAGCAGTACCTCGGCCAGGTCGCCTTGCCGTTCCCCGGGCACCGCCATGCCCCGGTCCGGCCGCGTCCGGCGCCGCCGCTGCACCGGGCCCCGCCGGGCGGACCATGGGCGCCCCGGTCGACCCGATGGGGCTGCCCATGACCGTGAGCAGCGCCCGGCCCGGCCCCCGGCCGCGCGCCCCCCGCACCACCGCGGCGCGCACCCCCGGCCCCACCACCCCGGGCGCCCCCTCGTACCACCGGCTGTCCGGGCTCACCCCCGTCCTCACGGTGCGCTGCGCCCCACCCCGGCGCGGCGACGGCTGGCTGCCCGCCGCCGACCTCGCCACCCGCCCCGAGGCGGTGCGCGAGCTGATCGCCCACGACGCCCGGCAGGGCCTCGCCCGCTACGGGCAGCCGCTGCGCCCGGACGTCGCGGCCGGCTTCGGGCTGCACCGCTTCGTCTGGCCGGTCTCGCTGCTGTTCACGCTGCCGTGGTTCCTGGAGCGGCGGGTCCCGCTGCCGGCCCTCGGGGACGTCGCGCTGCGCCGGCGTCCGGAGGGGGTCGAACTGACGGTCCGCCCGGCGGGGTTCGCCTGTCTGCCGGACGACCCGGCGGCGGGGTCGGCAGCCGGCCCGCCGGTCGGCTCGGCGGCGGGGTCGGCGGACGGCTTGGCGGACGGCTTGGCGATCGGCCCGGGGCAGGCCCGGACGGTGGCGGACGAGCGGGCGCTGGCCGCCGCCCTGCGGTCCGCGCTGGGGGCCTTCCTGGCCCCGGTGCTCACCGCCTTCGGCCCGGAGGCCCGGCGCGGGCCCCGGGTGCTGTGGGCGATGGCCACCGACGCGGTGGTGGAGGGGCTCTGGTACGCGGCCGGGCTGCTCGGGGAGCAGGAGCGGGCGCGCACCGAACTGTCCGCGCTGCTGGCGCCCGGCGAGCCCCTCGACCCCGCGCACCCGCCCGGCACGGGCGCCCGCCCCGCGCTGGCCCCGGCCCCCTTCACCCCGGGCGCCGGTTTCGCGCCCCCGGCACCCGGGGACGGCGGCGCTCCGGGCACGGAGCGGTCCCGGGCCAGTTGCTGCCTCGTCTACACCGCGGATCCGCGGGAGATGTGCGCCGGCTGCCCGCGCGTCACGCGACGTTGACGAATATCCGTCCGAGGGCAGGTCCGAAAAGCCTGGGATTGCGGGAAGAATCCACATCAAATTCATATGACAATGCGATGGTAGCCGGGTCAGAAATCCCTCTCCTCAGCGCATTGACGGAGAATCAGCCGTTCCCCCGTCGAGCATCCGCCATGATGGTCCCCGCCGTCAGGACGCAGGAGAGCGACGCAGGAAAGCGAGGCCGATTCCGGCGATGAAATTGTCCGACATACCGCTCGGATGGGCGATCACCGTGGTCGTGGGGCTGCTGGTCAGCGCGCTCCTGGTGGCCCTGCTCCGCAGCCGGGGATCCACTCCCGCCACCACCGGCACGGATTCCTGGGAGCGCTCCGAGGAACGGCGCCGCCGCAAGGAATCCCTGTACGGCGGCGCGTCCTACACCCTGCTGTTCTGCTGCGCCGGCGTCGCGGCCGCCCTCTCCTTCCACGGCCTGGTCGGCTTCGGGGTGCAGAACCTGGGCCTGTCCGGCGGCTGGGAGTACCTCGTCCCGTTCGGACTCGACGGCGCCGCGATGTTCTGCTCGGTGCTCGCCGTCCGCGAGGCCAGCCACGGCGACGCGGCGTTCGGCTCCCGGCTGCTGGTCTGGCTCTTCGCCGGCGCCTCGGCCTGGTTCAACTGGGTGCACCCCCCGCGCGGCCTGACCCACGCCGGCGCCCCGCAGTTCTTCTCCGGCATGTCGATCTCGGCGGCGATCCTGTTCGACCGGGCGCTGAAGCAGACCCGCCGGGCCGCACTGCGCGAGCAGGGCCTGGTGCCGCGTCCGCTGCCGCAGATCCGCGTCGTCCGCTGGCTGCGCGCCCCGCGCGAGACCTACGCGGCCTGGTCGCTGATGCTGCTGGAGGGGGTGCGCAGCCTGGACGAGGCGGTCGAGGAGGTGCGCGAGGAGAAGCGGGAGCGGGCCGTCGAGAAGCAGCGCCGCAAGCTGGCCGGGCGCCGGGAGCGGGCCGAGATCCGGGCGATCAACCGCTCCCACAGCGCCTGGCGGCGCGGCTCGGCAGCTGACCTCCGGACCGGAGCCCGCGACGGGCGCCGGAGCGGCACCTCCCGGAACGGAACGGGTGGTCGCGGAACGGGCCGGGGCGGAGCGGGCCGGGGCGGAGCGGGTCCCGACCGCACCGGCCGAGGACGCGGTCGTCCAGCCGGGCCAGCCGACCCGTCCGGAGCGGCGCACCGTCGACCTCACCACCGAGGACGACACCGTCACGCTGCCCCGGCTGGACTCGCTGGAGCGCAAACTGAAGGACCTGGAGCAGCAGTTCGGCTGACCGCCCGGGCCCGGGCGGCACGCCGGTGCCGCGGGGGTCCGGACGGGGGATCAGGCCGCGGCCGCCGCCAGTCCGCTGAGCTCGAACCACATCCGCTTGCCGGAGCCGCGCGGCTCCACGCCCCAGGAGTCCGCGAGCGCCTCCACCAGCATCAGCCCGCGCCCGGAGGAGGCCTGCTCCCCCGGCGTCCGGCGGGTCGGCCAGAGGTCCGACTCGTCCTCCACCTCGACCCGCAGCCGGGCCCGGCCGCCGTCCGCCTCCGGTTCCCGGTAGAGCCGGGCGGTGAACATGGCGTCCCGGTCGGTGTGCCGGATGGCGTTGGTGACCAGCTCGGAGGAGAGCAGTTCGGCGGTGTCGATGAACTCGGCCACGCCCCAGCGGCGCAGCGCGTCGCGCAGCTCGGCCCGGACCTCGGCGACCCGCGCCAGGTCGGCCTGCCCGATCCGGCGGCGCAGTTGCTGGGCGGCCAGACCGCCGGCCGGGCCGTCCCAGCGCAGGAGCAGCAGCGCTATGTCGTCCTCGCGCTCGCCGGAGTCGGCGGCCTGGGAGGAGATCCGGTCGGCCAACTCCTCCAGCGGGTCGCGGGCGGCCTCCGCCGCGTCCGGCAGCGGGCGGGCGAGCACCCGGGTGAGCCGGGCGACGCCCTCGTCCAGGTCCATGCCGCGCGCCTCGACCAGGCCGTCGGTGCAGAGCAGCACGGTCTCGCCCGGGTCCAGGCTGAACCGGGTGACCCGGTACTCCTGGTCCGGGTCGATGCCCAGCGGCAGCCCGCCGGCCACCGGCACCACGGCGGCGGTGCCGTCCGCGCGGCGCACCACCGGGTCGAGGTGGCCGGCCCGGACGGCGTAGACCACGCCGTAGTCCACGTTGACCTCGGCGTAGGTGCAGGTCGCGAAGTGGTCGGTGTCCAGGTCCGCGAGGAAGCGGGAGGCGCGGGCCATCACGGCGGCGGGCGGGTGGCCCTCGGCCGCGTAGGCGCGCAGCGCGATCCGCAGCTGGCCCATGATCCCGGCGGCGTGCACGTCGTGGCCCTGGACGTCGCCGATCACCAGGCCGACGTGCCCGCCGGGCAGCGGCACCACGTCGTACCAGTCACCGCCGATCTGGAGGCCGGAGCCGGCCGCGATGTAGCGCACGGCGGTGCTGACGCCCGGGATGGACGGGACGGTGCGCGGCAGCATCACCCGCTGGAGGCCGGCCGCGAGCTCGTGCTCGGCGTCGTGCAGCCGGGCCCGGGCCAGCGACTGGGCGACCAGCCCGCCCAGGGTGGACAGCAGGGTGCGCTCGTCCGCGTCCAGCTCGCGCTCGTCGTCGAAGCTGACCACGCAGACGCCGATCGCCCGACCGCTGGCCACCAGCGGCAGGTACGCCCAGGAGCTGCGGCCGGTGCGGCTGGTCGGCTCCCACACCTCCGGGTAGCCCTCGCGGAACTCCTCGCGGGTGGAGACGAAGACCGGCGCGCGGTGGCGCAGCGCCTCGGCGGCCGGGTGGCCGGCCGGCAGCACGGTGCGGTCCCAGACCGCCAGCGAGTCGGCGCGGTAGCCGGAGGCGCCGAGGATCTGCGCCCGTCCGGCCTCGAAGGAGGCCAGCACCAGGCCGTCCGGGGGCAGCCCGGGCAGCGGCAGCTCGGTGAACACCCGGGCCACGTCACGCACAGTGACGGCTTCGGAGAGGGCGCGCGCCGCCTCCTTGATGAACCGGGAGCGCTCCTCGCGCAGCAGGGCCATCCGGTCGGCGTGGTCGCGCTTGTGCAGCTCGACGGTGGCGTCCCAGACGAAGCCGACCATCCGGGAGGCCCGGCCGAAGGCGTCGGCGAGCACCCGGCCGCGGAAGCGCACCGCGCGCATGCCGCCCTTCGCCCCGACCGTGCGGTAGTAGGCGCCGCACTGGCCCAGCTCGGCCACCGCGCGCTCGACCCGGCGGCGCACCACGGGCGCGTCCTCGGGGTGCAGCAGGGACAGGAAGGAGGCGGCGGTGCGGTCGAAGCGGCCGTGCTCCAGGGCGTCCAGTCCGACGATGGCGCAGGCCCGCTGGTCGCCCTCCAGGACGTCGCGGCGGATGTCCCAGTCGAAGGAGCCGATGCCGTTGGCGGCCATCGCGGGCTCCAGCCAGTCCGGCATGGTGTCCGCGGAGGACGGCGGCAGCCCGCCCGACAGCACGGGCGCCAGCCGGGCGGCGGCGAGGCTCGGGGACGGGCGCACCACGGAGCCGCGGCGCGAGGGCTGGGCGGGCGGGCGGGCCCGGCCGGTGCCGGTGGGGCCGGGCTGCTCGGCCACGCGCGGCTCCACGGTCCGGGAGGCCGTGGTCCGGGGGGCCACGGTTCGCGGCTCTACCGCTCGCGGCTCGACGGTTCGCGGCTCTACCGCTCGCGGCTCGACGGTGGGCGCCGCGCCGGGAGGAAGCGCCGGCCCCGGCGACTCGGGCTCAGTGGGCATGCTGCTCCTGCCGCTGCCGTGGCGGACCGCGCCGACCGTCCGGACGGGCCGCGTGGCGGTGTGATGGGTCGTGCTGGATAGGACGGTGCGACGGACGGTGGCCAGTCGAGGTTCGGTCTCCCCGCTGCTTCCCGCACGTGGACACACATTCCCACCATCCTGGCCAATGTTCGGCCGAGCGGCAATGCCAACGGGCCGGAAATCTTCCGTTCCGCCTTCTGTTCAGGGCTTCCTTCGACGGCGAATCAATCGACGGCGAACCATCGTACGACCCGGCGGCCGGCGCCGGGCCGGGGCCGGCCGGTGGCGCCGGGACGACCGCGCCGGCTCATGGCGTGGCGAGCTCGAACCAGGTGACCTTGCCGTCGCCGCGCAGCTGCACGCCCCAGGAGTCCGCGAGCGCCTCCACCAGCAGCAGGCCGCGCCCCGAGGTCGCGTACTCGGCCTCCGGATCGCGCCGGCGACCGGGCAGTCTGCTGGTGCCGTCCTGCACCTCGACCCGCAGCCGGTGGTCCGAGCCGAGCACCGCGTCGAACACCGCGCCCTTGCCGGTGTGCAGCAGCGCGTTGGTGACCAGCTCGGAGGTGAGCAGCTCGGCGGTGTCGGACAGCTCCGGCACCCCCCAGTGGCTCAGCGCCGACCGCAGCCGCCGCCGGACCGCGCCCACCCCGACCAGGTCCGCCGGGTCGAGCGCCAGGTGCAGCCGGCGGTGCACGGCACAACCCGGAGCCGGTGAGCCCGGCAGGGTCGTCCCGGTGCCGCCGACCGGCCCCTGGACCGGCCCGGACCGGTAGGCGTCGCCGGAACTCGTCCGCTGCCGCGGGAATCGCGACTGACCGTCCATCAACCCATGCCCCCGCCCTGAATCCCAGGCCCCCGCCTCCGGATCCCCCGCCGGCCGGGTGGCCCCCTCGATCTGACCACTCATCCTCATGCCCAGTTGACGGCGTTTGCAACAGTGTGCGTCCGATCACGTGGGGTGAAAGGGGCACGGGGTGGTTCGCGTGATCCAACTGCCCGCGCCGGACAGGTTTGCGAAGCGCAGAGGCCGTTTTCGAGGACGCCCCCGCCCGAGCCCGCGCACACCCGGCGCCCGTACGGACCGTGCGCCCGCCTGCGCGCCCCTCCCCCGCACCCGCCGCGCGCCGGGGGCGAGGGGAGCGCCGGGACGCGCCGGGGCCGGGCGCCGGGGGCCGGGGGCCGGGCGTCGGGACTGGGGCTCTCGCGGGCGCATCCTGTCCCGTCCGGGCCGCTCACCCCCATCCCCCGCCCAGCAAGCCGAACGCCCGCGCAGCGGCAACGCTGGACAGGGCGGCCCGGTGCGGGTTCAATGACCCGAGATGTTTGAACGACGTTCTAACATCGCCCCCGGAGCATCCGAGCCCCGGCCCCCTTCCGGGACCGGACCCCTTCCGAGGCCCCGAGCCGACCCCCTCCCCCGGCGACCGCGAGCGAGGAACCGTGCGACTGACCCCCACCGAGCGGGACCGGCTGCTGATCTTCACAGCAGCCGAGCTGGCCCGCGCCCGCCGCGCCCGGGGCGTGCGCCTCAACATCCCCGAGGCCACCGCCCTGATCGCGGACACCGTCTGCGAGGCCGCCCGCGACGGCCGACGCCTGGCCGAGGCCATCGAGGCCGGCCGCTCCGTGCTGACCGCCGAGGACGTGCTGCCCGGCGTGCCGGACGTGGTCACCGTCGTCCAGGTCGAGGCGGTCTTCGACGACGGCACCCGCCTCGCCGTCGTCAACGACCCGTTCCGCGGCGCCGGCTCGCTCGGCGACGAGGCCCCCGGCGGCGCGCTGATCGGTGACGGCACCGGCTACGACCCGGTCGAGGAGACCCTGCTGCTCCCCGTCCACAACACCTCCGGGGTGCCGATCTCGGTCACCTCGCACTTCCACTTCTTCGAGGCCAACCCGCGTCTGGCCTTCGACCGGGCCGCCGCCTACGGCACCCACCTGGCCGTCCCGGCCGGCTCCTCGGTCCGCTTCGACCCGGGCAGCACCGTGGAGGTCGGCCTGGTGCCGATCGGCGGCGAGCGGGTCGCGATCGGCTTCGCGGGGCTCGTGGACGGTCCCCTCGACGCGCCCGGCGCGAAGGAGGCCGCCCTCGCGAAGGCCCGCGCGACCGGCTACCTGACCAGCTTCGACGACTCGGAGGTGCCCTCGTGACGGCGATCTCTCCCCACGACTACATCTCCGTGCACGGCCCGCGCGCCGGGGACCGCGTCCGGCTCGGCGACAGCGGACTGATCGTCCGCGTGGAGTCCGACTCCCAGGCGCCCGGCGACGAGTTCCTGGCCGGCTTCGGCAAGACCGCCCGCGACGGCCTGCACCTCAAGCCCGCCGCCGTCCGGGACACCTGCGACGTGGTGATCAGCAACGTGCTGGTGATCGACGCGGTCCAGGGCATCCGCAAGACCTCGATCGGCCTGATCGGCGGCCGGATCGCCTCGATCGGGCGGGCGGGCAACCCGGACACCCTGGACGGCGTCGACGTGGTCGTCGGCACCGGCACCACGATCGTCTCCGGCGAGGGCCTGATCGCCACCGCCGGCGCCATCGACACCCACGTCCACCTGCTCTCGCCGCGGATCATGGAGGCCTCGCTGGCCTCCGGCGTCACCACGATCATCGGCCAGGAGTTCGGCCCGGTCTGGGGCGTCGGCGTCAACTCGCCCTGGGCGCTGCGCCACGCCTTCAACGCGTTCGACGCCTGGCCCGTCAACATCGGCTTCCTGGGCCGTGGTTCGTCCTCCGACGAGGCCCCGCTGATCGAGGCGCTGGCCGAGGGCGGCGCGTCCGGCTTCAAGGTGCACGAGGACATGGGCGCGCACACCCGCGCCCTGGACACCGCGCTGCGGGTCGCCGAGGAGTACGACGTCCAGGTCGCCCTGCACACCGACGGCCTGAACGAGTGCCTGTCGGTCGAGGACACCCTGAAGGTGCTGGAGGGCCGGACCATCCACGCCTTCCACATCGAGGGCTGCGGCGGCGGGCACGTCCCCAACGTGCTCAAGATGGCGGGCGTGCCGAACGTCATCGGCTCCTCCACCAACCCCACCCTGCCGTTCGGCCGGGACGCGCTCGGCGAGCACTACGACATGATCGTCTCCGCGCACGACCTCAAGCCCGACCTGCCCGGCGACGCCGCGATGGCCCGCGACCGCATCCGGGCCGGCACCATGGGCGCCGAGGACGTGCTGCACGACCTCGGGGTCATCGGCATCACCTCCTCCGACGCCCAGGGCATGGGCCGGGCCGGCGAGACGGTGCGCCGCACCTTCGCCATGGCCGGGAAGATGAAGGCCGAACTCGGCCCGCTCGACGGCACCGGCTCGTACGGGACGACGGAGAGCGGCGACGACAACGAGCGCGTGCTGCGCTACATCGCCAAGCTCACCGTCAACCCGGCCATCGCGCACGGACTTTCGCACGAGGTGGGCTCGATCGAGGTCGGCAAGCTCGCCGACATCGTGCTGTGGCGCCCGGACCACTTCGGCGCCAAGCCGCAGCTGGTCCTCAAGGCCGGTTTCCCGGCGTACGGCGTGGTCGGCGACCCCAACGCCTCCACCGACCGCTGTGAACCGCTCGTTCTGGGGCCCCAGTTCGGCGCCCACGGCGCGACCGCCGCCGACATCTCGGTGGCCTTCGTCGCCCAGGCCGCCGCCGACGGCGCCTACCTCGACCGGGCCGCCGACGGGCTGCCCACCCGCCGCCGCCGGGTCGGCGTGCGGAACACCCGCGGCATCGGGCCGCGCGACATGGTGCGCAACGCCCGCGTCGGCCACGTCGAGGTCACCGAGACCGGACTGGTCTCCCTGGACGGCTCGCCGCTGCGCTCCGAGCCCGCCGACAGCGTCTCGCTCAGTCGCCTCTACTTCCTCTGACCCTCCCCTAGGACGCGATGATGACCACCCCCACGCCCGCCTCGCTCGGCTACCGGATGCCCGCCGAGTGGCACCCGCACGACCGCACCTGGATGGCCTTCCCCACCGCCAACCCCACCTTCGACGGCCCCGAGCAGCTGCACGCCGCCCGCCAGGCCTGGGCCGCCGTCGCCGACACCATCGCCGGGTACGAGCCGGTGACGCTGGTCGTCAACACCGGTGAGACCGCGGAGGCGCGCAAGTACGTCTCCGAGCGGGTCGAGATCGTCGAGCGCCCGCTGAACGACGCGTGGATGCGCGACATCGGCCCGTCCTTCCTGATCGACGGCAAGGGCTCGCTGGCCGCCGCCGACTGGATCTTCAACGGCTGGGGCGCGCAGTCCTGGGCCCGCTGGGACAAGGACCAGCACATCGCCGAGCACATCGGCGAACTGACGCAGGCGCGGCGCTTCGCCTCCCGGCTGATCAACGAGGGCGGCGGCATCCACGTCGACGGCGAGGGCACGGTGCTGGTCACCGAGACCGTCCAGCTCGGCGAGGGCCGCAACGCGGACTGGACCAGGGAGGAGGTCGAGGCCGAGCTGCACGCCTTCCTCGGCACCACCAAGGCGATCTGGCTGCCGCGCGGGCTCACCCGCGACTACGACGAGTTCGGCACCCGGGGGCACATCGACATCGTGGCCTCCTTCGTGCGCCCCGGCGTCGTGGTCGCCCACGTCCAGCCCGACCCCGCGCACCCGGACCACGAGGTCTGCCGCGAACTGGTCGCCGTCCTGCGGGCCTCGACCGACGCCCAGGGCCGGCCGCTGGAGGTCATCGAACTGCCCGCCCCCACCGTCCTGCTGGACGAGGACGGCGAGCCGGTCGACTACTCGTACATCAACCACTACGTGGCCAACGGCGCCGTGATCCTGTGCGCCTTCGACGACCCGCGCGACCAGCAGGCCGCCGACATCCTCGCCGAGGCCTACCCGGGGCGCACCGTCGAACTCGTCGACGCCCGCGAGATCTTCGCCAACGGCGGCGGCATCCACTGCATCACCCAGCAGCAGCCGAAGGCGCTCTGACGCCCCACCCGGGTGGGAGCCGCGCGCTCCCACCCGGGCCGCCTTCCGAGCGCCGGGCCGCCTTCCGAGCGCCGTGCCACCGAGGAGATCCGCACATGGCCGACCCCCGCCCGCGCCGGCCGGCCCGACCCCGCGAGGAGGTCTTCGCCGCCGCCCGGGCCGCGATCGCCGAACACGGGCTCGCCGGACTCACCATGGCCGGGCTCGGCAAGCAGCTCCAGATGAGCGCCGGGCACCTGCTCTACTACTTCGGCAGCAAGGACCAGTTGCTGCTGGAGACCCTCCGCTGGAGCGAGGACCAGCTCGGCGCCCGCCGCCGCGAGGCCCTCGCCGACCGCGCCCTCGACCCCTGGCAGCGCCTCGACGCCTACCTGCGCCTCTACCTGCCGGAGGGGGCCGGCGACCCGCGCTGGATCCTCTGGGTCGAGGTGTGGGGCCGCTCCCCGGCGAGCGCCGAGATCCGCCAGGGCCAGCAGGAGATCGAGGCACCCTGGCAGGCCGACCTGGTCGCCCTCATCGAGGAGGGCACCGCCGCCGGCCACTTCACCCCGGGCCCCGCCGCCGACCGCGCGGTGCAGATCCGCGCCCTGCTCGACGGTCTCGCCGTCCCCATCGCCATCGGCCTCCCCGACGCCCACCACCCCGCCGCCCTCACCCAGGCCACCGCCGTCACCACCATCCTCCTCCGCACCTGACCCACCTGCGCCCCTGCGCCGGCCGTGGCCCTGGCCCTGCGCGAGAAGTCGGCCCCGCCGACTTCTCGCGCAGGCACCCAACCAGCCACCCGGAAAAATATGCAGACCGGTCTACTTATTCGCACCCGCTCAGGCACCCGCGCACAGGAAGTCGACCCAGCCGCCTTCCTGTGCAAGCGCTTCACATCCCCCGTCGCAAAAATATGCAGACCGGTCTACATATCGTTCCACCCGAACACCCACCGACCCCCTCCCGGCGGCGGCAACCTCAACGCCTGCACACGAGAAGTCGACCAGACCGACTTCTCGCGCAGTGGTCAGCCTCCGGACGTTGCCCGAGGGGTAAATATGCAGACCGATCTACAGATTCGCTCTCACCCCCGAGTCCCCGTGCACAGGAAGTCGACTCAGCCGACTTCCTGTGCGAGCCCCCAACGCTCGAATATGCAGACCGGTCTACAGATTTACGGTGCCAGATCTCCGCAGATGAGTGTGCGCCCGGTCGACTCGCTGTACGGCAGGTGAGAGGGGACTCCGCGCGAGAAGTCGATCAGGCCGACTTCTCGCGCAGGTGCGGGAATCGTGCCCGGGCACCGCACACAGGAAGTCGGTGGGGCCGACTTCCTGTGCGGTAGGGGACACGGGGGGCGGGGCGTGAGAAGTCGGCCGGGCCGACTTTTCGTGCGGGGTGAGGGCGCGGGTTGGGTCGGGGTCACTCGGTCCAGAGGGCGGCGGCCGTGCGGTCGTCGGCGTAGCCCTTGGCACGGACCTGGACCTGGCGGAGGAAGTCGACGGTGCCCGGGGGGTGCGGGTGGGCCCAGTGGGAGGAGAGGAAGTGGGCGACGGCCGGCTCGTCGGCGATGGGGCGGGCCAGGCCGGGGGCGCAGAGGAGGAGGATGTCGCCCGGCGTCGCGGGGACGAGCCGGAAGCGGAACGGGCGCGGGCCGGGGGCCGGAGCCTCGGGGACCGGCGGCTGACCGTCCGGGTGGTGCAGCAGTCGGGCCGCGTAGGCGTCGATCCAGTGACCGGAACGCAGCAGGTAGAGCCCGCCCGGCCCGACGCCGAAGGCCGCGCGGTAGCCGGCCTCCGGGTCCAGCGACACCATCAGGCAGTGCAGCGAGGCCGGTGACGGGCTGTCGTCCCCCTCCGCCCGGGGCGCCAGGGCGCGCAGCGGGGCGGCCGCGCCGGTGGCCAGGCGCTGGAGGCCGTAGCGGAGCCGGTCGCGGGCGCCGTCGCGCAGGTCGGCGGCCAGTCCGGCCCGGCTGCGCCCGATCGCGGCGGCGAGCTGGTGGCACGCCTCCCCGGTGGCGGCCGCGACCGCCGCCGCGGTGACCGCCTCCTCCTCGGCAGTCCCGCCCGTACGGTCGAAGCCGCCGAGGACGGCGAGCAGCAGGCCGTCGGGCCCCTCGCCGAACCGGGTGACCAACAGGGAGTCGCGGCGCGGCTCGCCCCGGTAGCGCGCGGAGTCGCCCCGCACGGAGGCGGCGCGCAGCACGGACGATCCGTACTGGGCGCCGTCCAGCACGGTGTCCGGTACGAGCGCGCGCAGTGCGCCCGGGTCCGCCTCGGGTACGGCCGTCGGCTCGGGTCCGTAGGTCGGGGGGCGTTCGCCGACGTGGGGGACGGCGCCGCCGTCGGCGAGCGGTGCGCGGACGGCCAGGCGGGGATCGGGGGCAGCCGCGGCCTGGACCACGGGCTCAGGGTCGGGGTCGGGATCGGGATCGGGCTCCGGGGTGTGGACGGGCTCGGGCTCGGGCTCCGGTTCGGGTTCGGGTTGTGCTTCGGCGACGGGCTCCGGCTCGGGCTCCGGTTCGGGGGTGGGCGGCGGGGTCGGCTTCTCCAGGGAGACCGGGTCCGAGACCGGTACGGCCTCCGGCTCCGGTGCCGCCTTCGGTGCCGCCTTCGGTGCGTCGTCGGCGAAGGCGGGGGCCGGGAACTGGTGGGTCTCGGTGGAGGTCCGCTGACGCCCGATCCCCTCCGTTCCTCCGATCACGCCGACCGCGGTGTCGAACCAGTCGTCGATGCTGTCCCGGTTGTCCGAGCCCGCCGAGATCTCGGAGCCCACCGGGCCCGCCGAGCCCGTCGGCCCCTCGGAACCGTCAGGCTCACCGGGCGTCTCCGGCTCGGATTTCGCCTCCGCTTCCGGTTCAGGCTGCGCTTCCGGCTCCGGCTCCGCCGACCGCTGCTGCCCGATGAGCCCGACCGCCGTGTCGAACCAGTCGTCCACGCTGCCGTCCCCCGGGTCGGCGTGCGGGGTGTCCGGGAGGGTGCCCGTCGGACCGTCGTAGACGGCGTCCCACCAGCCGTCGTCCGGCCGGTGCGGTTGTGCGGGTGCACCCTGCTTGCTCATCTGACGGCTCCTGGTCGTTCCGTGGTCGCGCCGCCCCCGGCGGGCCGGGCTGACGACATTGTTCTCCACCCGCGACGACCCTGTCCGGGTTTCGGCGACAACCGGTCACCCACCGGAAGGTCCCGGCCACCGCGCTCACCAGCCGGTTCGCCGGACCGGCGCCGGATACGTCATCGGTTCGTCCGCTTCCGTTCCGTCCGCGCTTGCCGGATGTGTCCGGAGCAGGGCGTTTCCTGGCCATCCGGGTGTCCGCGCCGCCGAAAATGGGGGCCAATGGGGGGCATCGCATCACTCGTTCGGCTGATTAAATGTGCGCATGACCGCGTCGGCCCCCAGTTCACCCCGACCGGGGAGGGCCGCGTCCGCGGGCCGCCCGGTGGGTCGGCTGTTGGTCCTGCTGCTCGCCGCGCTGCTGACGCTGCTGCCCTGCGCGGGCCCGGCGAAGGCGGCGGACGGCTCCGGACACCCGGCGCCGCCCTCGGCCACGGTCGGCGCCGTCACCGTCGTCAGTGTGGTCAATGTCCAGGTCGCCACCGGGCAGACCTCCCACAGCGGCCGCGCCGCGAAGGTCACCAAGTCCGCGCAGTCCTCGGACCACCACCGGACGGCCGAGGAGCAGGGGCACTGGATCCTCTGCACCGCCGACGGCCAGCCGCCGCGCAACAACGGCTGCTCCAGCCACCCGTACTGCCCGCAGGACGCCCAGCTGCCGAACCCGCCGCCGCAGCCGCAGCCCGCCGTGTCACCGCTGACCCCCGCCGCGCCCGAGGCGCTGCCCCGGGTGGTGCCGACCGGTCTGCTGGACGGCTCGCACCCGGTTCCCGACCTGCACGAACTCCAGGTCCACCGGTCCTGAGTGGAACCCGCCGTCGGCACGACCGCCGACGGATCCGATCTTCCTCTCACTCCAGCTGACCGCCGCCACCGACCCGGTGCGGCGGGGACAAGGACGACCACCATGGGTTCCGCTTCCAAGCAGTCCAACAAGCCCGGCGGCAAGCAGGCCGGCGGCGACCGCCGCGCCCGGATCGCCGAGCTGCGCGCCGCCGAGCAGCGCCGCGACCGCCGCAACAAGATCTTCGCCTCGGTGGCGGCAGGCGTGCTGGTGATCGGTGCGATAGCCACCGGCACCTGGGTCGTCATGGACCAGAACCAGAAGAAGAAGGACAAGGAGACCGCCGCCAACGCGGACATCCCGGGCGTGAAGACCTTCGGCGAGCTCAGCCGCACCCACGTCAAGGACAAGGTCACCTACCCGATGACCCCGCCGGTCGGCGGCGACCACAACGCGATCTGGCTGGACTGCATGGGCCACGTCTACGACCAGCCGGTCGAGAACGAGCGCGCCGTCCACTCGCTGGAGCACGGCGCGGTCTGGGTGACGTACAACGGCAAGGCCACGCCGGACGACCTCAAGACCCTCTCCGACAAGGTCAAGAAGACCCCGTACTCGCTGATGAGCCCGTACCCGGACGAGGAGGGCACCATCACCCTCAACGCCTGGAGCACCCAGCTGATCGTGGAGAGCGCCAGCGACCCGCGGGTGGAGCAGTTCTTCACCAAGTACGTCCAGGGCAAGCAGACCCAGGAGCCGGGCGCCTCCTGCACCATGGGGCAGATGTGACCGCCGAGCCGGGCCGCCCCGACGGGGCCCTGACGGAGGACGCCGCGCACGCCGAGGCGGACGCCGTCGAGGAGGGCGGGCCCTCGCGCCGCCGCCGGATGTGGTGGCCGGCCGCGCTGGCCGCCGCCGTGGCGCTGGCGCTCGGGGTGCCGGCCCTGGTGGCGAGCGGGACCTCCGCGTCCGGCTCGTCCACGCTGTCCGTCCCGGCCGACGACTCCCCCGAGGCCGGGTTCGCCCGCGACATGGCGACCCACCACCAGCAGGCCGTGGACCTGTCGTTCGTCGTCCGGGACCGCACCGCCGACGAGCCGACCCGCACCCTGGCCTTCGACATCATCAACACCCAGGCCAACCAGCGCGGGATGATGATGGGCTGGCTCGACCAGTGGGGGCTGTCCCAGCACGCGACCGCCACGCCGATGGCGTGGATGAAGATGGGCCACGAGTACCAGGCCCACGACGGTTCGCTGATGCCCGGCATGGCCACCAACACCCAGATCGCGAAGCTGCGCACGCTCAGCGGGCGGGACGCCGAGGTGTACTACCTCCAGCTGATGATCGAGCACCACAAGGGCGGCGTGGAGATGGCCCAGGGCTACGTCGACAAGGCCGGGAACGAGACGGAGAAGCGGCTCGCGCAGTCGATGGTGGTCGGCCAGACCTCCGAGCTCCAGCTGATGACCGACATGCTCAAGGAGCGTGGCGCCGCCCCCGGCATACCAGCCTCCTGAGCGGCCGCTCCGCACGCTCGGCGGGCGGGCCGCCTCGGGCGTTGCGGGCGTTCCGCAGGTCCGTGTGCTCCGTGTGCCCCGCGCTCTCCCCGGACGGCCGGGGCGTCGGCGGGGACGGTCCCGTACCGTCCCCGCCGCGCCCCGGCCGTCCGCCGTTCTGCCGGTTCCTCCCAGCCGTGGCCCTCAGGCCCGGGTGGGCCGGGTGAGGAGCGCGGCCGCGGCTGCGACGGCGGCGAGGATGAGGAGGACCGTCCGCCCACCGGACTCGGCGCCCGCCAGGTGGACGCCGAGGACGGACAGGGCCATGCCGAGGGCCGTACCGAGGCTGCGGGCCATGTTCACCATGCCGCCGCCGACCGCCGAGCACTGCGCCGGGATCGTCCGCATCACCAGCGCGTTGTTGGCGGGCAGCAGCAGGCCCAGCCCGTACCCGGCGACCAGCAGCGGGGGCGCCGCCGCGACCGAGGCCGGCAGCAGGGCGAACAGCAACAGTCCGGCGGCCGCGAGCAGTGCGCCGAAGCGGCACCTGGTCGCGTCCCGCCAGGCACCGGGCAGCAGCCCGCCGCCGACCGTCGCGGCGAACGCGAACGCGGCGGGCAACAGGGTGACCACCAGGCCCGCGTGGGCCGTCGACACCCCCGCGCCGGTGAGCAGCACCGGGCCCAGCACCAGCGGGCAGAACAGCAGCAGGTAGCCGATCAGTGCCACCAGCAGGCCGGAGCGCACGCCCGGGGTGTTGATGAGGCCGGGTGCCAGGATCGGGCGGGCGGCCCGCCGTTCCTGGCGCACCAGCGCCAGGGTGAGGGCGGTGGAGGCGAGCAGCAGGGCGGCCACCGCCCAGCCGGGCAGGGGCAGTCCGGAGGCGGTGGACAGGGCGAGCAGCAGCGCGGTGGTCGCCCCGGTGAGCAGCAGCATGCCGGGCAGGTCGAAGCGGCCGTCCTCGCGGGGCCCGTCGAGTCGGGCTTCGGAGAGGCGGGCTTCGCTGTGGCGGGCTTCGGAGAGTCGGGCTTCGGAGAGTCGGGCTTCGCTGTGGCCGGCGCCGGCGAGGCGGGGGCCCGGGACGGCGGCCGGAACGGCCGGGGCGGCCGACGCGCAGGTGCGGGTGCGGGGCAGCAGGTACCAGCCGGCCACGATGCCGAAGACCGCGATCGGCACGTTGACCCAGAACACCCAGCGCCACGAGGCGTGCTCGACCAGCAGTCCGCCGAGGCTGGGTCCGAGCGCCAGGCCGAGGCCCTGGGCGGAGGCCTGGATGCCGAGCGCGCGCCGCATCGCGCGCTCGGGGACGCCGCGCGCCACCAGGGCGACGCTGTTGGCCTGCATCATCGCGGCGCCGACCGCCTGGACGGCGCGGCAGCCGACGAGGGCCCAGAGGCCGCCGGCGAATCCGGCCCCGAGCGAGGCGAGGCCGAAGACCGCGAAGCCGCCGATGTACATCGTCTTGCGGCCGACGCGGTCGGACAGCCAGCCGATCGGGGCCAGCAGGGCGACCAGGACCAGCAGGTAGGCCAGGGCGACCCACTCGACCGCGGCGAACCCCGCGTCGAAGTCACGGCCGATGGCGGGGAAGACCAGGGCGATGACGCTCGCGTCGAGCTGGCCGAGGAAGGCTCCGAGGCAGACCGTGGCGACGGCGAGCCAGTGGGCGTGGCGCCAGCCGGCTATGCCGCGTGGCCGGGGCCGCTCGGTGAGCAGCCGCGAGGCAAGGGTGGCGGCGTTCATGTGCACGAATATATCGAATACAGATATGTTCCTGCTACGAGCAGATCGCTCTACGACGGGTCGCGTTCCATGGCACGGACGGTGCCCCGGACGGACGCCTGCCACGGAGCCCGCGGCGGAACCCCCGACGGAGCCGCGAGCAGGCGCGGCCAGGCGCGTCCGCGGACCCCGAACCGGCCGCCGGACCGCCCCGCACCAGGAGATACGCTGTCCGCCATGCCGTCGTCACCACACGTTCCCGACTCCGCCACCGGAAGCACCGACCCGGCGGTCGAGCACGCCCGGCGGCTGACCGACACCGTCACCCGGCTGCGCCGCGCGCTGCGCAGCAGCATCCGCACCGACTACCCGTGGGAGTCCCTGCCGATGGCGCAGGTCGAACTCCTCCAGACGCTGGCCGCCGCACCGCTGCGGGTCGGCGAGCTGGCCGCGCGGCAGCGCCTCGCGCCCAACACCGTCAGCGGGTTGGTCGGGAAGCTGCTCGACGCCGGATTCGTCGACCGCCAGGCCGACCCCGGCGACCGTCGCACCGCCCGGATCGCCCTCACCCCGGCCGGCCGGCGGCAGCTGGACGACTGGCAGCACGCCCACGAGCGGCGGATCGCCACCGCACTCGGCACCCTGGACCCGGCCGACCGGGCGGCGGTCGTCGACGCCCTGCCGGCGCTGGAACAGCTCGCCCGCGCCCTCGCCCGGACGGGCACCGGGGCCGAACAGGGGGCTGCGGCCGAGCAGGAGGCTGCGGCCGAGTAGGGGGCTGCGGCCGAGCGGGAAGTCACGGCCGAACACAGGGCAGCCGCCGGACAGGACCCCGAAGCTGGATAAACCGCTGGTGGCCGGGGTCCGTCCGGCGCTACCGTCCCCGGCATGACCACCGCAGACGTACCGGCAGAGGTACGGATCGAGCCCTGGACGGACGACGACCTCGCGCTGCTGCGCCGGGTCAACACGCCGGAGATGAAGAAGCACGTCGGCGGGCCGGAGAGCCCGGAGCAGCTGCTCGTACGGCACCGGCGCTACCTGGACTTCGTCCCGTCCGGGCTCGGCTGCATGTACCGGATCGTGCTGCTGCCCGAGGGCGAGGCGGTCGGGACGGTCGGCTACGGCACCCGGACCTGGGAGGGCCGGACCGTCCACGAGATGGGGTGGAACGTGCTGCCCGGCTTCCAGGGGCGGGGCATCGCGGTCGCCGCCACCCGCGCGGCGGTCGCGGCCGCCCGCCGCGAAGCCGCGCACCCCCACCTGCACGCCTTCCCCTCCGTGGACAACCCCGCTTCCAACGCGGTCTGTGCGAAGGCCGGGTTCACGCTGCTCGGCGAGACGGACTTCGAGTTCCCGCCCGGGAGGCTCATGCGCAGCAACAACTGGCGGGTGGACCTGCGGAGTTGAGCGCAAGGCGCGGTTGAACGCCTGCGGAGGTCAGAACAGGGCGCCGCCCTCCAGGTCCAGCAGCCAGCGCTTGCGGTCCACGCCGGCGGCGAAGCCGGTGAGCGCGCCGTTGGCGCCCAGCACCCGGTGGCAGGGGCGGACGATCAGCAGCGGGTTGGCGCCCACCGCGCCGCCGACCGCCCGGACCATGCGCGGCTCCTGCCCGGCCAGCTCGGCGAGTTCGCCGTAGGTGACGGTCCTGCCGTACGGGATCTCGTCCAGCGCGGCCCAGATCCGGCGGCGGAACTCGGTGCCCTCGGGCGCGAGCGGGAGGTCGAAGCCGGTGCGCTTGCCGGCGAAGTAGGCGGTCAGCTGCGCCACCGGCTCGGCGAGCGCCTCCGGGTCGAGCACCCAGTCGTCGGCGGGCTCGGCCAGCGCGTACTTCTGACCGGGCGCGGTGACGGTGGCCAGCGCGGCCGGTCCGCCGTCCTCGGGCAGCACCCCGCTGAGCAGCAGCCGGCCGAAGGGGCTCTCCATGGTGGTGTAGACGGTGGTGCTCATGCTCGTCCGTTCTCCGTTCCGGTGCTGGTCTCGCTGGTGCTGCTGGTACTGCTGGTGCTGCTGAGTTTGCCGCCGGTGCTGAGGCCGGGGCTCGCCGGGCCGGCCCACAGCCGGTGGACGGCGTAGGAGCGCCACGGGGCCCAGGACTCGGCGGCGCGGGCGGCGGACTTCGGGTCCCCGGCGGCACCGAGGCGGAGCAGGCCGTGCTTGACGCCCACATCGCTCGGGAGGAAGACGTCGGGGTCGGCCAGGGCCCGCATCCGCAGGTAGCCGACCGTCCAGGGGCCGATGCCGGGCAGGTCCAGCAGGGCGGCCGCGGCCTCCTCCCGGTCGGCCCCGCTGTCCAGTCGGACCACGCCCTCCGCCAGCGCGGCGCACAGCCCGGTGAGCGCGCGGCGGCGGGCGGCGGGCATCGCGAAGTCCTCCGGGTCGGCGGTGGCCAGGGCCGCCGCGGTCGGGAAGAGCAGGCGCAGACCGCCGCTGGGCTCGGGCAGCGCGGTGCCGTACTTCTCGGCGAGCCGTCCGGCCAGGGTACGGGCGGCAACGACGCTGATCTGCTGGCCGAGGACGGCGCGGACGGCGAGCTCGTGCGGGTCCACGTGGCCGGGCGAGCGCAGACCGGGGCGCTCGCGGACCAGCGGGCCGAGCAGCGGGTCGGCGCCGAGCTGGTCGTCGACCGCGAGCGGGTCGGCGTCCAGGTCGAAGAGGATGCGCAGGCGCTGGACGGCGGTCGGCAGGTCGCGCAGGTCCGCGAGCAGCAGGCGGCAGTCGAGCCAACCGCGGGTGCGGGGCTCCCCCGGCGCCAGGCCGTCGACCTCGGCGATGCCATGGCCGTACGGGAGCGCGAGGGTGCGGCGGTACACGCGCACGCCGGGGCGCGCGCCGGGGACGACCTCCTCCACACCGGGAACGGCGCGCAGGGCGAGGAAGTCGATCAGGTGCTCGCTGTCGAGCGCACCGCGGTAGGCGAGGCGCAGGGTCAGCCCACCGGCCGGGGTCGCGGTGCGGCGGCCGGCGGCGACCTCGGCGCGCAGGCCGCTGGGGGTGCGGTCGTAGACCTCGCGCACGGTGTCGTTGAACTGGCGCACGGAGGCGAAGCCGGCCGCGAACGCGACGTCGGTGACGGACAGTTCGGTGGTCTGGAGCAGCAGGCGGGCGGTCTGCGCGCGGCGGGCGCGGGCCAGCGCGATCGGGCCGGCGCCCAGCTCGGCGGTCAGCTGGCGCTGCAGCTGGCGTGAGCTGTAGCCGAGGCGGCCGGCCAGACCGGCGACGCCCTCGCGGTCCACCACGCCGTCGCCGATCAGGCGCATCGCCCGGCCGACCAGGTCGGCGCGGTGGTTCCACTCGGGCGAGCCCGGCACGGAGTCGGGGCGGCAGCGGCGGCAGGCGCGGAAGCCGGCCCCCTGGGCGGCCGCGGCGCTGGGGTAGAAGACGCAGTTGACGCGTTTGGGGGTCACGGCCGGGCAGCTCGGACGGCAGTAGATGCCGGTGGAGGTGACCGCCGTGAAGAAGACCCCGTCGAAGCGGGAGTCGCGGCTGTCCACGGCTCGGTACCGGATGTCGTCGTCGATCACGTTGTCCAGTTTGCGGCACGGGGCGGGGGGTGACTGGCGGGAATCGGACATCGCCGTTGATCGCTCCTCCGGGGGCCCTCCCCCTCCCCCACCCACCACCCACCTCGCCCGGGGAACCCGAGAACCCGAGGAACCCGCGGCTCCCCGCGACGAGCCGCCCGGCCCGAAATTCGCGAGCCCGCCGGCCGTCGCGCCGTTACTCTCGCGGCATGAGCGACCAGCAGCCCTACACCGGTCCGGACGACCCGCGCGTCGTCGCCCTGCCTCCGGCCGAGTTCGCGTTCCCCGGTCCGCTGCGGGACCAGTTGGTCGCCGCGATCCTCGACGGTGCCAAGACCAGCACCACCGGCCTGGTCGCCGACTACGAGCACGAGGGCGATCCCCTGCCGCTGCCCGGGGAGCGCTCCGCGGTCGTCGACTCGGACGAGCGCAGGGTCGCCGTGATCGAGACCACGGACGTCCGGGTGGTCCCGCTCGCGGAGGTCGACCTCCAGCACGCCCTGGACGAGGGCGAGGGGTGCACCAGCGTGGCCGAATGGCGTGCGGTGCACGAGCGGTTCTGGCGCAGTCCGGAGATGCTCGACGCCCTCGATGACCCGGGGTTCACCGTGGACGACACCACTCCGGTGGTCCTGCAGCGCTTCCGCGTGGTGGCCGACCTCCGCTGAGCCGGGCGGGCCCGGCGGAGGCCGGCCGGCGGCCGTTGCGCGGCGGCCGGCCGGTGCCGGGGCTCAGCGCTTCACCGGACCTCCCGCGGCTCGCATCGACTTGGTGATCGTCTTCCACTTCTGCAGCCGCTCCTTGGCCACCCGGGCGTCCGAGCGCGAGGCGATCCACTCGTTCTCGCGCTGGAGCTTGAGGTAGCTGTCCATCCGGCGCTGCGGCAGGGTGCCGTCGGCCAGCGCCTCCTGCACCGCGCACCCCGGCTCGGTACGGTGACCGCAGTCGTGGAAGCGGCACTCCTCGGCCAGCTCGGCGATGTCGGCGAAGGCCAGGTCCACGCCCTCGCCACCGTAGAGGCCGACCTCGCGCAGCCCGGGGGTGTCGATCAGCACGCCCCCGCCGGGCAGCGGGATCAGCTCGCGGGTGGTCGTGGTGTGGCGGCCCTTCTGGTCGACCTCGCGGGCCTCCTGGACGGTCATCACCACGGAGCCGGCCAGCGCGTTGGTGAGCGTGGACTTGCCGACACCGGACTGGCCTATCACCGCGGTGGTGCCGGGGGTGCAGGCGCGGAGCACGTCCATGCCCTCGCCCGTCTCGGCGCTCACCACGAGCACCGTGACGCCGGGAGCGACCGCCTCGACGTCGGCCCGGATGAAGTCGGCGTCGTCGACGAGGTCGGCCTTGGTGAGGACGACCAGCGGTTCGGCGCCGGACTCCCAGGCCAGGGCGAGGAAGCGCTCGATCCGCCCGAGGTCGGGATCGGTCGCCAGGGAGGACGCGATCAGCACGGTGTCCACGTTGGCGGCCAGCACCTGGCCGTCGGAGCGCTTGCCGGCCACCTTGCGGATGATCGCGGTGGAGCGCGGCAGCAGCGCGACGACGGAGGCCATCGGCTGGGCGTACAGGTCGACCGCCGCCCAGTCGCCCGTGCACGGGCAGTTGATCATGTCGGCGTCGCCCACCGGCCGGGTGTCGAACCGGACGGTACGGGGCTCGCCCGTCTCCGGGTCGGCGATCACGGCGTCGCACTGGCCGCGGTCGACCCGGACGATCCGGGCCGGGAGCAGCCCGGCCTCGCCGAGCGGGGTGAACAGCTCCGCGAGCTCGGCCGTCCAGCCGTAGCCGGTCAGCGCGGAGGCCTCGTCGGAGAACGAGGAGGAGGAAGAGGAAGAAGAGAACGACGGAACGGAGGCAGCGTTGAACAACGCAGTGGCCCTTCGGGAGGAGATGGTCCCGGCGGGCTACGGCTGGCGCGAAGGGCTCAGCCGGCGGCCGGGAAAAGGAGGTGAACGCGAGTGCTGCCCAGGGCAGCTATCGGGGCGACAACGACCACGGGGTTCACCTCCTGCTCTCTACTCCTCGGGCGGCCCAATGGCCCCCGAACCGGACGTGTCACACGCTAGCGGACCGGGGGATCCGGGCCAACCTATTTTTGACCTGCGGAAATGCGGCACGGGGGGCGTCAGGAAGGCCTTGGCGGACCAAAATTGGCCCGCCCAACCCACGTGCACCCGGCCGCCGCCAGTCGACCCGCCGGCCCGCGCGTCCTACCCCCCGTACCGGTGCTTGAGGTTCGGGTCGTCGAGCCACCACGGCCGCATCTCCGCCTCCGTCTCCGTCTCCTCCTCCGGCCGCCCCGCCGCCCGCGCCCGCGCGGCCGCCGCCGCGAAGCGGGCGTCCAGCTCGGCGTCCACCGCCTCGGCCTCCTCCCGCCCCCGCACCACCATCCGCCGCACCAGCGCGGCCAGGAACGGCAGCCCGACCAGGTCCCCCAGCACCCAGAACGCGTTGCCGCCCCAGGTCTGGTCCTGTGCCGGGCTCGGGCCCCACGGACGCCCGAGCGCCAGGTAGTACTGCTCGGCGACCAGGTGTCCGCCGTAGATCAGCACGATCCCCAGCGCCGCGTCGAAGATCACCTCGGCGAAGGTGATGAACAGCCCGACCAGGTGCGGGTACTCGTGCCCGACCGGGTCCAGCTGCAGGCGCGGCCAGAAGTACGCGAGGCTCAGCAGCACCAGCGCCAGGTGCAGCACCGCGTTCCCGAGCCCGCTGGACACCGACCACTCGTACCAGGGCGTGAAGTAGAGCAGCCAGGGCGGCGCCATCAGCAGCGCGGTGGAGACCGCCGGGAACATCAGCACCTTGGACGGGCGGCTGCGCAGCGCCCGCAGGAGGCGCCCCCGCCGGACCGCCGGCGCCGCCTCGACCAGCAGCGAGACCGGCGCGCCGAGCGCGAGCAGCAGCGGGACGACCATCAGCAGCAGCACGACCTGCACGGCCCGGTCGGTGAAGAGGATCCGGTCGTACACGCCGAGGCCGGAGCAGGTGCACCAGATCCACAGCAGCAGCCCGCCGAGGAACGCGGCGGTACGGGTGGGCTGCCAGCGCCCGTCGCCGGACCGGCCGCCTTCGGACCGTCCGCCACCGAACCGGTCACCGCCGGACCGGGCCCGCTCCCCCGCCGCCCGGTCGACCTTGCGCACCGCCGCCAGGTACCAGGCCCCGAGCAGTACCGACAGCGCGAGCACCAGCGGCTCGGCCGTCCAGGAGGTCGCCAGGTCGGACCACTGCCACGGCGGCGGCCCGCTGTAGGCGAGCGCCGAAGCGGGCCCGCCGACCAGATGGCCCACCGGACCGCCCGCCACGCCGTCCACCACCGCGTCCATCCGCCCGCTCACCTCGCTCGTTCCGGCGGGCCCGGACCGTCGGGCACCCGCCGCCGGGGCACCCCGGCGCCCGGCCATGGTGTCCCGCCGACGCTGCCCCGCCGCACCCGGGCCCCGGCTCAATACCCGGACCTGAGGAAAGCTTTACCGGGCCCCACCAGTGTTCTGCCCAGGCGAAGTTCTGCCCGTCGGCGAGACCCGCCTGGTGCTCGGCAAGGGCTGGCAAGGGGTACGGACCACGGCACCCGGCGAAGGCCGCCGGGTAGCGGCGCCACCGAGCCGACCCTGCCGGCCCCCGCGGTCGCAGTCCGTCCGCCGGGGCACGTCGTCGCCGCCCTGGCGCTCACCGGCAGATGCCGCCCGAGCTGCCGTTGCGCGGCCTGTCGCCGGACGCGCCGGACGCGCCGACCGGGGCGGCCACCGCCGACCGCCCACCGCCGACACCGTGCGCACCCCCACCGACGCAACAGGGCCTCCCCCGCATGCGCGGAAGAGGCCCTGCCCCTGTTCCTGCCGTCCGCCTACCGCTCGTCCCACGGCGGCCACGGCGGTCGGGGCGGCCGCGGCGGATACCCCGGCACCTGCCGCCCCGGCGGTCCCTGCGGCGGCCCCTGCGGCGGCCCCGGCACGGGCCCGGGCCGCGCCCCGCCCGGTTGCGCCCCGCCCGGCTGCACCCCCGGCTCCGCCCCCGCCTGACTCCCCGCCTGCTCCCCAGGCTGCCCCCCCGCCGCCGGCCCCGCCGGCCGGTCGCTGTCCGGCGGCGGCGGCCCGGGCCGGTGGTGCGGCCCGCCCCGGGCGGTGAGCCGCCCGCGCACGTTCTCGGCGGCCAGCACGTCGGCCCACCGCTCCGGGTACTCGGAGGGCGCGTCCACGTCCTCGCCCTCGCCCTCGTCCTCGCCCCACTCCTCCTCGACGCCCTCGGCGAGCCCGAGTTCGCGCGCCCGCCGGGCCCGTTCGACGGCCCGCCGGGCGGCGACCTCGCGGACCACCGCGGCGGCCGCCTCCTCGTGGGCGCGCTCGTTCTCGGCGCGCGCGTCGGCGGTCTCCAGGGTGGGCCAGCGGCGGTCTATCGCGGCGTTCATCGCGGCGCCGATGAGCACCGCGAGCGCCACCACGAAGATCCACAGCAGCACCGCCACCGGCGCCGCCAGCGAGCCGTACACCGAGGGGCCCTCGACCGAGCTGACCAGGTAGAGCCGCAGGCCGACGCTGCAGAAGACCAGCACCACCAGGGCGACCAGGGCGCCGGGGATGTCCTCGCGCCACGGGGTCGAGACCGGGACGGCCAGGTGGTAGAGGGTGGTCAGCGAGACGATCAGCAGCACGATCGCGACCGGCCAGTAGAGGGCGCCGACCAGCCCGGCCACGCCCGGCACGGCGTTCTCCACCAGTCCCGGCCCGGCCATCAGCAGCGGCAGCACCAGCGAGCCGATCACCAGGGCGCCGAGGTAGAGGCCCAGCGACATCAGGCGGGTCTTGACGATGCCCCGCTTGCCGTCGAGCCCGTACATGACGGTGATGGTGTCGATGAAGATGTAGAGCGCTCTGGAGCCGGACCACAGCGACAGCAGGAAGCCGATCGAGACGAGGTCGGGCCGGGTGTGGTCGAACACCTGGTTGAGCAGCGGGACCACGACCTCCTTGACGGAGGAGTCCGACAGCACCGTCCCGGAGGCCGAGACGATGTCGTGCTTGAGCCGGTCGATGGTGCCCGCGCCGAGGAACTCGTCGAGGTAGCCGAGGGTGCCGGCCAGGCCGAGCAGCAGCGGTGGGATCGACAGCAGGGTGAAGAAGGCCGCCTCCGCGGCGAGCCCGGTGACCCGGTACTCGACGCAGGTGTTGGTGGTGTCCTTCACCAGCTCCCACGCCGTGCGGCGCCAGGTGGCCTGTTTGGCCGCGCGCCGGGAGCCCTTGCCCCTTCGCCGGGAGGGCCGCTCGGCGTTCGCTCTGCTCGTATCGCCTGCTGCTTGCACAGGGCCAACCGTATCGGGCCGGGGCCGCGCGGTTGATCTCCCCGTGGTGCGGGCGGGTGCCCGGACGTCCGGGCGGGGAGCGGCGGGAACATCCGGATGTCCCACATGACGAAACCTCAGCGTCCAGCATTCGGATGTTAGTGGACCGCGAGTCCCGCGCCGTGCGAATCTCTTGCCATGCCTAGCGCCGGAACCACCCTAGTAGGTCGACTCCACGTCGATCTCCTTCGCGTGTCCAGCGCCATCTGTCCGGTGACCTGAGCCCCACCCCGCCGCACCACCGCACCCGGCGCCGCCCTTCCCCGCCATCCCCGCCGCAGCGGATGCGCAGGCGCCCGCCCGGTCCCGGTCACTGCGCTCAAGGCCTTGATGAATCCGCAGGTCAGAGCAGCACCGAACGGCCGAGCACGCTCCGCGACCCATCCGGCGCCAGCGCCACCTGCCCAGAAGGACTTCACCATGGCCACCTTCCCCGAGACCGTCGAGCCCCCGGCCGACCGCGCCGCCGAGCGCCGCCCGGTGGCGGCCCGCAAGGCGACCCGCCACCGCGGTGAGGGCCAGTGGGGCATGGGCCACTACACCCCGCTGAACGCCAACGAGCAGTTCAAGAAGGACGACGACGGTCTCAATGTGCGGACACGTATTGAGACGATCTACGCGCACCGGGGCTTCGACTCGATCGACCCGGCCGACCTGCGCGGCCGGATGCGCTGGTGGGGGCTCTACACCCAGCGCAAGGAGGGCATCGACGGCGGCAAGACCGCGATCCTCGACCCGCACGAGCTGGACGCCGAGTACTTCATGCTCCGGGTGCGCATCGACGGCGGCCGGCTGACCGTCCCCCAGCTGCGGGCGGTCGCCGAGGTCTCCGAGCAGTACGCGCGCGGCACCGCCGACCTGACCGACCGGCAGAACATCCAGTACCACTGGATCCGGATCGAGGACGTCCCGGCGATCTGGCGGAAGCTGGAGGCCGTGGGCCTGTCCACCACCGAGGCCTGCGGCGACACCCCGCGCGTCATCCTCGGCTCCCCGGTGGCCGGCATCGCCGAGGACGAGATCATCGACGGCACCAGCGCCATCGAGGAGATCCAGCGCCGCTTCATCGGCAATCCGGAGTTCTCCAACCTGCCGCGCAAGTTCAAGAGCGCGGTCTCCGGCTCCCCGCTGCTGGACGTCGCACACGAGATCAACGACGTCTCCTTCGTCGGCGTGGTCCACCCCGAGCACGGCCCCGGCTTCGACCTGTGGGTCGGCGGCGGCCTGTCCACCAACCCCAAGCTGGGCGTGCGGCTGGGCGCCTGGGTGCCGCTGGAGCAGGTGCCGGACGTCTACGGCGGGGTCATCGGCATCTTCCGCGACTACGGCTACCGGCGCCTGCGCAACCGTGCCCGGCTGAAGTTCCTGGTCGCCGACTGGGGCGTGGAGAAGTTCCGCCGGGTGCTGGAGGAGGAGTACCTCGCCCGCCCGCTGGTCGACGGCCCGGCCCCCGCCGAGCCCGCCGCCCGCTGGCGCGACCACGTCGGCGTCCACCGGCAGAAGGACGGGAAGTTCTACATCGGCTTCGCGCCGCGCGTCGGCCGGGTCGACGGCAAGCTGCTCGGCCGGATCGCCGACCTCGCCGCCGCCCACGGCAGCGACCGGGTCCGCACCACCGCCGAGCAGAAGATGCTCATCCTCGACATCGCCGAGGAGCACGTCGACTCCGTGGTGGCCGGCCTGGAGGAGCTCGACCTGCGGGTGGCCCCCTCGCCGTTCCGCCGCGGCACCATGGCCTGCACCGGCATCGAGTACTGCAAGCTCGCCATCGTCGAGACCAAGGAGCGCGGCCGCACGCTCATCGACGAACTGGAGCAGCGCCTGCCGGACTTCGCCGAGCCGCTGACCATCAACATCAACGGCTGCCCGAACGCCTGCGCCCGCATCCAGGTCGCCGACATCGGCCTCAAGGGCCAGCTGGTCACCGACGAGAACGGCGACCAGGTGGAGGGCTACCAGGTGCACCTCGGCGGCGCGCTCGGCCTGGAGGCCGGCTTCGGCCGCAAGGTCCGCGGCCTCAAGGTCACCAGCGCGGGCCTGCCCGACTACGTCGAGCGCGTGCTGACCCGCTACCAGGCCGACCGCACCGAGGGCGAGCGCTTCGCCCAGTGGGCGGCCCGGGCGACCGAGGAGCAGCTGTCGTGAGCGAGCGGGCCGCGCCGTTCTTCTGCCCGTACTGCGGGGACGAGGACCTGCGTCCCTCCGAGGCCGGCCACGGCGCCTGGGAGTGCCACGGATGCCGCCGCGCCTTCCAGTTGAAGTTCCTCGGACTGCTGTCACCGACCAACCACGGGGGTGCGTCACATGAGCAGCACCGCGACTGACCACGAGGCGGCCGCCGTCCGGGCCGGGCGCGAGCTGGAGGAGGCGAGCGCGCAGGAGGTCCTGACCTGGGCCGCCGAGACCTTCGGCAAGCGGTTCTGCGTGACGTCGTCGATGGAGGACGCGGTGGTCGCGCACCTGGCCTCCTCGGTGTTCCCGGGGGTGGACGTGGTGTTCCTGGACACCGGCTACCACTTCCCGGAGACCATCGGCACCCGTGACGCGGTGGCGGCGACCATGCCGGTCAACGTCATCACGCTCACCCCGCTGCGAACGGTCGCCGAGCAGGACGCCGAGCACGGGCCGAACCTCCACGACCGCGATCCGGACCTGTGCTGCTCGCTGCGCAAGGTCGAGCCGCTCAACCGCGGCCTGGCCGGGTACGACGCCTGGGCCACCGGACTGCGTCGCGACGAGTCGCCGACCAGGGCGAACACCCCGGTGGTGTCCTGGGATCCGAAGCGCCGCAAGGTGAAGATCGCTCCGATCGCCCGGTGGACGCAGGAGGACGTGGACGCCTACGTGGCCGCCAACGGCGTGCTCCTCAACCCGCTGCTATGGGAGGGCTACACCTCGATCGGCTGCTCGCCGCTGTCCTGCACCCGCAAGCCCGCCGAGGGCGAGGACGCCCGGGCCGGCCGCTGGTCCGGCTCCGGCAAGACCGAGTGCGGCATCCACCTCTGACCGGCCCCCACCCCGCGCCCGGCCCGCCCGGCCCACCACACCCCCACACGTGAGGAAGACCCGTGACAGCGAACACCCTGGCAGTCGACGGAGCCGCAGAGGCGGCCCCCGCGGCCGCACCCTGCGAGCGCGGCGCCACCGTGTGGCTGACCGGGCTGCCGAGCGCCGGCAAGACCACCCTGGCCTTCGCGCTGGCCGAGCGGCTGCGCGCCGAGGGCCACAAGGTGGAGGTGCTGGACGGCGACGAGATCCGCGAGTTCCTCTCCAAGGGCCTCGGCTTCTCCCGCGAGGACCGGCACACCAACGTCACCCGGATCGGCTTCGTCGCCGAGAAGCTCGCCGCCAACGGCGTGAAGGTCCTCGCCCCGGTGATCGCCCCGTTCGCCGACTCCCGCGCCGCGGTCCGCGAGCGGCACGCGGCGGCCGGCACCGCGTTCCTGGAGATCCACGTCGCCACCCCGGTCGAGCTGTGCGCCGAACGCGACGTCAAGGGCCTGTACGCCAAGCAGGCGGCCGGGGAGATCTCCGGTCTCACCGGCGTGGACGACCCGTACGAAGCACCGGAGACCCCGGAGCTGCGGATCCACACGCAGGGCCGCGAGGTGGCCGAGTCCGCCGCCGAGCTGCACGCCTTCCTGACCGAGAGGGGCCTGGCATGACCACCGCGACCGACCGTCACGTGCGCACCGACGACAACCCCTTCACGCTGTCCCACCTGGACGCGCTGGAGGCCGAGTCGGTGCACATCTTCCGCGAGGTCGCGGGGGAGTTCGAACGCCCGGTGATCCTGTTCTCCGGCGGCAAGGACTCCATCGTCATGCTGCACCTGGCCCTCAAGGCCTTCGCGCCCGCGCCGGTGCCCTTCGCCCTGCTGCACGTCGACACCGGGCACAACTTCCCCGAGGTGATCGCCTACCGCGACCGCGTCGCGGCCGAGCACAACCTGCGCCTGCACGTCGCCCACGTCCAGGACTTCATCGACCGCGGCGTGCTGCGCGAGCGCCCCGACGGCACCCGCAACCCGCTGCAGACCGTGCCGCTGCTGGACGCCATCGAGAAGAACCGCTTCGACGCGGTCTTCGGCGGCGGCCGCCGGGACGAGGAGAAGGCCCGCGCCAAGGAGCGCGTCTTCTCCCTGCGCGACGAGTTCGGCGCCTGGGACCCGCGCCGCCAGCGCCCCGAGCTGTGGTCGCTGTACAACGGCCGGCACGCGGTCGGCGAGCACGTGCGCGTCTTCCCGCTGTCCAACTGGACCGAGCTGGACGTCTGGCAGTACATCGAGCGCGAGGGCATCGAACTGCCCGGGATCTACTACGCCCACGAGCGCGACGTCTTCGCCCGCGGCGGCATGTGGCTGACCGCCGGCGAGTGGGGCGGCCCCCGGGACGACGAACCGGTCGAGCGGCGCCTGATCCGCTACCGCACCGTCGGCGACATGTCCTGCACCGGCGCCGTCGACTCCGACGCCACCACCATCCAGGCCGTCATCGCCGAGATCGCCGCCAGCCGCCTCACCGAACGCGGCGCCACCCGCGCCGACGACAAGCTGTCCGAGGCCGCGATGGAAGACCGCAAGCGCGAGGGGTACTTCTAACCATGACCACCACCATCCAGGACACCACCGCCACCTCGCTGCTGCGCTTCGCCACCGCCGGCTCCGTCGACGACGGCAAGTCCACCCTCGTCGGCCGACTGCTGCACGACTCCAAGTCGGTGCTCGCCGACCAGCTGGAGGCCGTCGAGCACGCGTCCCGCAACCGCGGCCAGCAGACCCCCGACCTGGCACTGCTCACCGACGGCCTGCGCGCCGAGCGCGAGCAGGGCATCACCATCGACGTCGCCTACCGCTACTTCGCCACCCCCCGGCGCCGCTTCATCCTCGCCGACACCCCCGGCCACGTGCAGTACACCCGCAACATGGTCACCGGCGCCTCCACCGCCGAACTCGCCGTCGTCCTGGTCGACGCCCGCAACGGCGTCGTCGAACAGACCCGCCGGCACGCCGCCGTCGCCGCCCTCCTGCGCGTGCCCCACGTCGTGCTGGCCGTCAACAAGATGGACCTCGTCCACTACGCGGAGCCCGTCTTCGCCGCCATCGCCGCCGAGTTCACCGCCTACGCCGCCTCGCTCGGCATCCACGACGTCCTCGCCGTCCCGATCTCCGCACTCGCGGGGGACAACGTCGTCGAGCCGTCCGCGCACATGGACTGGTACGGCGGCCCGACCCTGCTGGAGCACCTGGAGACGGTGCCGGTCGGCAGCGACCCCAGCGACGAACCCGCCCGCTTCCCCGTCCAGTACGTCATCCGCCCGCAGACCGAGACCCACCCCGACTACCGCGGCTACGCCGGCCAGCTCGCCTCCGGCGTGCTGCGCGTCGGCGACCCCGTCACCGTCCTGCCCTCCGGCCTGACCAGCACCGTCGCCGGCATCGACGCCCTCGGCCGGGAGACCGACATCGCCTGGGCACCCCAGTCCGTCACCGTCCGGCTCACCGACGACCTCGACATCTCCCGCGGCGACCTCATCGCCGCCGGCCGGCCCCCCGCGCCGACCAAGGACGTCGAAGCCACCGTCAGCCACCTCAACGAGCGGCCGCTGCGCGCCGGCGACAAGGTGCTGCTCAAGCACACCACCCGCACCGTCCGCGCCCTGGTCAAGGAGATCTCCTACCGGATCGACATCGACACGCTCGAACAGCGCTCCGGCGCCGAGGGGCTGAACGTCAACGACATCGGCCACGTGGTGCTGCGCACCGCCGAGCCGCTGGCGCTGGACGCCTACTCCGACAACCGCCGCACCGGCTCGTTCCTGCTGATCGACCCGGCCGACGGCACCACCCTCACCGCCGGCATGGCGGGCGAGGCCTTCGACACCGTACGCACCACCGACGCACCCGACGAGGAGGACTGGGTCTGATGCCCAGCGAGGCGTTCTCGGGCATGGACAAGGAAGGCGGCCGCATCGGCAGCGGCGTCCTCGGCAGCGGCCAGGGCGGCCTGACCCGATGTGCGGGCCGACAGGGCTGAGAACGCCCTGTCACCGGGCTGTCTCCCCCCACAGCCGCCCGGCTTGCCCCGGCACCCATGTGCCGCGCGCACCACCTTCCCGACCGTCCACCCGGGACCGCCTCCTGACGGTCCGTCCGCGAACAGGACTCACCATGGCACCGAACCAGGCACCTTCGCATACCCGCGTCCGCCCGAACGCCGGCCGGATCAGACGCACCGCGGCGGCCGCGGCGGCCGGACTCACCGCGGTGGCCCTGCTGTCGGCATGCGGCTACGGCTCCCAGGCCGACAAGTCCTCCGACGACAAGGCGAACGCGGCGGCCACCGCCGGTGCCTCCGGCGCGAAGCTGTCGGCCGACACGGTGAAGATCGGCTACTTCGCCAACCTGACCCACGGCACCCCGCTGGTCGGCCTCCAGGAGGGCTTCTTCCAGAAGGAGCTGGGCTCCACCCAGGTCAAGACCCAGGTCTTCAACGCCGGGCCCGCCGAGATCGAGGCACTGAACGCCGGCTCGATCGACATCGGCTGGATCGGCCCCTCCCCGGCGATCAACGGCTTCACCAAGTCCGACGGCAAGTCGCTGAAGATCATCGGCGGTTCGGCGTCCGGCGGGGTCAAGCTGGTGGTCAACCCGGACAAGGTCTCCTCGCTGGACGACCTCAAGGGCAAGAAGATCGCCACCCCCCAGCTGGGCAACACCCAGGACGTGGCGCTGCTCAACTACCTCGCGGGCAAGGGCTACAAGGTCGACGCGGCCTCCGGCGCGGGTGACGTCTCGGTGGTGCGCACCGACAACAAGGTCACCCCCGACGCCTACAAGTCCGGCTCGATCGACGGCGCCTGGGTGCCCGAGCCCACCGCCTCCAAGCTGGTCACGCTCGGCGCGAAGGTCCTGCTCAACGAGAAGGACGTCTGGCCGGACAAGAAGTTCGTGATCACCAACATCATCGTCTCGCAGAAGTTCCTCAAGGAGCACCCGGACGTGGTGGAGGCCGTGCTGCGCGGCTCGGTGAAGACCAACGCCTTCATCAAGGCCGACTCCGAGAAGGCCAAGGCCGACGCCAACGAGGCGATCAAGAAGGAGGCGGGCAACGCCCTGGAGCCCGCGATCCTCGACCCGGCCTGGGCCGACATCGACTTCCTGGACGACCCGCTGGCGTACACCCTGCAGGCCGAGGCCGACCACGCCGTCACCGCCGGGCTCCTCAAGAAGCCCAACCTCAACGGCATCTACGACCTCACCCTGCTGAACAAGGTCCTCGCCGCCCAGGGCCAGGCCGCCGTGGCGGACGCCGGGCTCGGCGCCAAGTAGCGCCCGCAGCACCCGCGTCCCGTTCCCCGACTCCGCGGTCCGTGCCCCGCCCGTCCCGGTCGATCCCGATCGATGCCCACCCGGACGGCCGGGGCCCGGGCCCCGGCCCCGACCCGCAGCCCCGCAGACCACTCACCAGGAGGTGCCCGGATGACCCCGGCACTGACCACCTCGGCGGACGCCCCCCGCGCCGACGCCCACGGCGGCGCGCCCGCCGTCCGGATCTCGCACGTGCACAAGTCCTTCGGCCGCCCCGGAGCCCAGACCCACGTCCTGGACGACATCACCCTCGACGTCGCCCCCGGCGAATTCGTCACCCTGCTCGGCGCCTCGGGCTGCGGCAAGTCCACGCTGCTCAACCTGGTCGCCGGCCTCGACCGGCCCACCGCCGGCGACATCGAGGTGACCGGCGGCCGCCCCGCCCTGATGTTCCAGGAGCACGCCCTCTTCCCCTGGCTGACCGCCGGGAAGAACATCGAACTCGCCCTCAAGCTCGCCGGCCTGCCCCGCGCCGAGCGCCGCCCCGAGGCCGAGCGCCTCCTCGAACTCGTCCGGCTGAACGGCGCGTACGGCAAGCGGGTGCACGAGCTGTCCGGCGGCATGCGCCAGCGCGTCGCGATGGCCCGCGCGCTCGCCCAGGGCAGCGAGGTCCTGCTGATGGACGAGCCGTTCGCCGCCCTCGACGCCATCACCCGCGACGTCCTGCACGACGAGATCACCCGGATCTGGGCCGAACGCCGGCTGTCCGTCCTGTTCGTCACCCACAACGTGCGCGAGGCCGTCCGGCTCGCCCAACGCGTCGTCCTGCTCTCCTCCCGCCCCGGCCGCGTCGCCCGGGAGTGGCGGATCGACCTGCCCCAGCCGCGCCGCATCGAATCCTCCGGCGTCGCCGACCTGTCCATCGAGATCACCGAAGAACTGCGTGGGGAGATCCGTCGCCATGGCCAGCACTGACACCACCCCCGTCCTCGACAAGAGCGCCCCGGCCGGCGGTGCCACCGGCGACACCGCCGACGTCGGCGCGGGCCTGGACGCCCTGGACGCCGTCACCGCGCAGCGCGGCTCGCTCGGCCAGGCCCTGCGGACCAAGGCGCTGCCGCCGCTGATCGGCGTGCTCGTGGTGGTCGCGCTGTGGCAGGGGGCGTACAGCCTGGAGCTCACGTCCTCCTACAAGCTGCCCAGCCCGGCGGATGTCTGGCGCTCCGCGCAGGACCTCTGGTACCAGGGCACCCTGCTCTCCATCATCTGGACCAGCGTCTGGCGCGGCCTGTCCGGCTTCCTCCTCGCCGTCGTCATCGGCACCCCGATCGGCCTCGTCGTCGCCCGCATCAAGCCCGTGCGCACCGCGATAGGCCCCGTCCTGCAGGGCCTGCAGTCACTGCCCTCGGTGGCCTGGGTGCCCGCCGCGGTCATCTGGCTCGGCATCAACGACTCGATGATGTACGCCGTCATCCTGCTCGGCGCCGTCCCCTCCATCGCCAACGGCCTGGTGGCCGGCATCGACCAGGTGCCGCCGCTGTTCCTGCGGGCCGGCCGCACCATCGGCGCCACCGGCCTCACCGGCGCCCGGCACGTGCTCATCCCCGCCGCGCTGCCCGGCTACCTGGCCGGACTCAAGCAGGGCTGGGCGTTCTCCTGGCGCTCGCTGATGGCCGCCGAACTCGTCGCCTCCTCCCCCGACCTCGGCCGGGGCCTGGGCCGGTTCCTGGAGGACCAGCGCGAGTTCTCCGACATGTCCGGCGTCCTGCTCGGCATCATCCTCATCCTCTTCGTCGGCATCGCCATCGAGCTGCTGGTGTTCACCCCGGTCGAGCGCCGGGTGCTGCGCAACCGCGGCCTGCTGGCCACCACCAAGTGAGGCACCGCCGATGACGCCCGCCCTCCTCCTCATCGCCCACGGCAGCCGCGACCCGCGCCACGCCGCGACGGTGGCCGCGCTCGTGGAGGAGGTGCGGGCCCAGCGGCCCGGCACCGAGGTCGCCACCGCCTACCTGGACCACTGCGCGCCGCGGATCCCGCAGGTGGTCGGACGGCTGGCGAACGCGGTGGCGGTGCCGCTGCTGCTCAACCGGGCGTTCCACGCCAAGCACGACATCCCCGCCGCCCTGCGCGCCACCGGTTCCCGGCTGCCGGTCGCGGACGTGCTCGGGCCCTCGCCGCTGCTGCTCGCCGCCCTGGACCGCCGCCTCGCCGGGGCCGGCCTGGACGTCTCCTCCCCCGCCGTCCGCGCCCGTACCGGCGTGGTGCTCGCCGCCGCGGGCTCGTCCGACCCCGCGGCCGACGCCGCGACCCGCGCGGTGGCCGCCGAGTGGCGGCGCGCCCGCGGCTGGGCCGCCGTGGAGGTCGCCTACGCCTCCGCCGCGGGCCCCCGCGTCCCCGACGCCCTCGCCGCCCTGCGCGCCGCAGGCGCCACCCGCACGGCCGTCGCCCCCTACCTGCTCGCCCCGGGCCTCCTCCCGGACCGCATCGCGGCGGCCGCCGAGGAGTCGGGCGCGGACGTGCTGGCCGCCGTCCTCGGGCCCGCCCCCGAACTGGCGGCCCTGCTCCTGGAGCGCTACGACGAGGCCCGCTCGCCCTCCGCCCGCCCGGCCCTCACCGCCTGAACGCCGACCCAGTCACCTTCATTCGGGCAGGTGACGGCGCACGGAAGTGCCGACGGCGCGCGCGGCCGGGGCCGCGCGCGCCGCTGGGGGTGGGGCGGGTCAGACCGGGAGGTTCCACTTCTGGTTGGCGGCGGAGGCGCCGAAGCAGTCCCAGATCTGCAGCACCGCGCCGTTCGCGCTGGACACGTCCCGCACGTCCAGGCAGCGGCCCGACTGCGGGTTCACCAGCGAGCCGTCCGCACGGGCCTGCCACTTCTGCGCACCGCTGCCGTTGCACTCCCAGGTGCGCACCAGCGTCCCGTTGCCGGTCCGACCGCCCTCGACGTCCAGGCAGTTCCCGACCGCCCGCACCGTGCCGTCGACGGCGACCTTCCAGGTCTGGTTGACGTTGCCCAGGCAATCCCAGATCTGCGTCTGCGTCCCGTTCGCCGAGCTGCCGCCCCGCACGTCCAGGCACTTGCCCGCGATCCCGGTGATCTGACCCACCGGCCCCGCCGGAACCGCCGGTCCGAACTGGATGTAGCCCTTCCCCGCCATCAGCGGGTAGCGGCAGGAGGTGCTGCCGCTGACGTTGCCGGCCACCCAGTTGCCCGGCGACACCTCGTAGATGGGCATGTAGCGGGTCCAGTCGTAGCCGTTGCAGTCGACCACGACGCGCCAGGTCTGGTTCGGGTCGATGCCCGTACAGGTGCCGACGGGGCTGGCGGTGGTGTCGTCGACGGTACAGCTCCCGACACCCCCCGGGCCCGGAACGGTCGAGTTGCGGGTCGTGCTCTCGGCGGCTCCGGCCGAGGCGGGTGCGGTGAGGGCCGCGGCTCCGGCGAGCAGGGCGGTGGCGAACAGGGCTGCGGTACGACGCACGGGGGGTGTCCTTCCGGGGAGGGTGAACCGGGCGACCCACACGTGAAGCAATCGTGGTGATAATGCGATCTTCATGTGGGCCGCGCGAAAGCTTCGGGCAGGACATGTCCACGGTCAACGGGCGGGGTGAAGATCACGCCACCCGACCGTCCACGCACGGAACGTGTCCGGCAGGGCCCCGGAACGACCCCGGCAGGCCGGACGCACGGCCGATCCGGCCGGATCGCATGCGGCCCGGCCCCCGCTCCGGCTCCGGCTCCGGCCGGCTCCGGCCGGGACGGACCCCGCGGCGACGCCCACGGCGGTGTGACCCGGCGGGCCGGTCCGGCCGGAACGGGCGAGGCCCGGCTCCCCCTCGGACGGGGGAGCCGGGCCTCGCCGGTGCGCGGGGGCGTCAGTCCGCCTTGCGGCGCTGGCGGCCGGTGCCGTAGTTGGAGCCGGACTTGGAGCCGCTGCCGGGCTTGGCGCGCCCCGAGGAGCGGCCGATGAACCCGGCCGCCTGCGGGCGCTCGCCCTGGGCGGCGGCGCCCAGGCGCTGCTTGGGGCGGGGGCGGCGCGGGTTGCCGTTCATGTCGACGTCGGTGGGCAGCCCGGAGCGCTTGCCGGGCCGGCGGCGCGGGGCGCCGGACCTGGCCCCGGCGGGCTTGTCGGCACCGGCCTGGGCCGCGCCGGACGCGCCCTGGTCCGCGGGGACCGGCACGGCCAGCGTCACCGGGACGCCGCTGGGCGTGCGGGCGCCGGTGATCCGGGCCAGGTCGGCGTCGCCCGGGCGGACCTTGGTGACGGTCGGGCGGATGCCGGCCACCGTCATCAGCCGGTTGACCTCGCGGCGCTGCTCGGGCAGCACCAGGGTGACGACCGTCCCGGACTCGCCGGCCCGGGCGGTGCGGCCGCCGCGGTGCAGGTAGTCCTTGTGGTCGATCGGCGGGTCGACGTTGACGACCAGGTCCAGGCCGTCGATGTGGATGCCGCGGGCGGCGACGTTGGTGGCGATCAGCGCGGTGACGTGGCTGTCCCGGAACTGGTCCAGGACCCGGTTGCGCTGCGGCTGGGACTTGCCGCCGTGCAGGGCGGCGGCCTTCACGCCGTTGGCGAGCAGCTGCTTGGCCAGCCGGTCGGCGCCGTGCTTGGTGTGCACGAACATGATCACGCGGCCGTCGCGGGAGGCGATGTGCGCGGTGGCGGAGGCCTTGTCGGCCGCCTCCAGCTGGAGGACGTGGTGGTCCATGGTGGTGACCGCACCGGCCGAGGGGTCGACCGAGTGGGTGACCGGGTCGGTCAGGAAGCGCTTGACCAGCCGGTCGACGTTGCGGTCCAGGGTGGCGGAGAACAGCATCCGCTGCCCGCCCTCGGCGACCTGCTCCAGCAGCTTGCTGACCTGCGGCAGGAAGCCCATGTCGGCCATCTGGTCGGCCTCGTCGAGAACCGTGATCGCGACGTCGGACAGGTTGACGTCGCCGCGCCCGATCAGGTCGTCCAGCCGGCCGGGAGTGGCCACCAGCACCTCGGTGCCGCGGCGCACGGCGTTGGCCTGCCGGTTGATCGACATGCCGCCGACGACGGTGGTGATCCGCAGGTTGACGGCGGTGGCGTACGGGGTGAGCGCCTCGGTGACCTGCTGGGCCAGCTCGCGGGTCGGCACCAGGACGAGCGCCAGCGGGTGGCGGGCGTCGGCGCGGCGACCGGCGGTACGGGCCAGCAGCGGCAGGCCGAAGGCCAGGGTCTTGCCGGAGCCGGTGCGGCCGCGGCCGAGCACGTCGCGCCCGGCGATCGAGTCGGGCAACGTGGCGGCCTGGATCGGGAACGGCGCGGTGACGCCCTCGCGGGTCAGCGCGGAGAGGATCGCCTTGGGCAGTTCGAGCTCGCCGAAGGACTCCGCCGGGGGCCGGGCCGGGGTGCCCTGGACCACGGTGAAGTCGGTGGCCTCGGGGACGGCGGCAGGGCGGTTCTGCTGGGGGGCGCCGGCGCGGCTGCGGGTCTTGCGCGGGCGGTCGCCGCCGGCGGCGGTGCGGCCGGCCTGGCCGGTGCGGCGGGACTGGTCGGTGGTGCGGGGGCCGCGGTCGCGCGGCGGGCGGGCAGGGGTGGTCACGGGATCTCCGTCCGTCGGTCTACAGCCCGGGACCCGGGCTGGGTCGGCCGTCGGGAGAGGTGCGCCGCCCCGGCCGTACGGCGGCATGAGCGGGGGCCCGCACCTTGCGGTGCGGGCCCCCGCTTCGCGATGATCGCGAGTCAGCTGGAGCTGACGTCAGCCGATGATCTGGATGTTCTCGGCCTGCGGGCCCTTCTGGCCCTGGGTCACGTCGAACTCGACCTTCTGGCCCTCGAACAGCTCACGGAAGCCCTGAGCCACGATGTTCGAGTAGTGGGCGAACACGTCAGCGCCGCCACCGTCCTGCTCGATGAAGCCGAAGCCCTTTTCGCTGTTGAACCACTTCACGGTGCCGGTAGCCATAACCGTCTCCTCTAACTGGGGCATCAGGGATCCACACCTCGTGGACCCCCAAGTAGCCGCGATCCCCATCCGGAGACTGAAACACCGGACAAAACAAATGCGCCTGGCGGTTGGAACCAGCAGGCGCACACCACGTTCATGGGAACCAAAACTGCAACTGCTTCGACTGTAGCACGGCGCCACCCCGGTTGACCGGGGATTTTCCCGCCCCGTAGATCACGTTTGGCGGCTCCGCAAAACGGGCAGGCGGCGCCCCGCCGAAGCGGGGCGCCGCCTGTTCGTACCGACCCGGTCGGGTCAGCGCCGGCCGGCCGGCTCCGGCACCCCGTGGGCGCCGGACAGCGGGGCCGGGCCCTCGCCGCGGCCGCCGCCGTGGCCGTGACGGGGGCTGTCCGCGTGGCCGGGCCACCAGGCCTTGTTACCGATCAGCGCGGTGAGCGCCGGGGTGAAGAACATCGCCATCACGAAGGCCGCCAGGATGATGCCGAAGGCCATCGCGAAGCCGAACTCCAGCATGAAGACGTTGCCCGCGAGCATGAAGGTCGCGAAGGACGCCGCCAGGATGAAGCCGGCCGCCGCGACGGTCGGGCCGCCGTGGCGCAGCGCCTCGCGCGCCGCCTCACGCGGGCTGCGGCCCTCTCGGGCCTCCTCCCGGAGGCGGGCGATGATCAGGATGTTGTAGTCCGTGCCGATCGCCACTACGAAGAGGTAGATGAGAATCGGCAGCATGAACATCAGGCCGGTCTCGCCGCCGAGGTTCTGGAAGAGCAGTGTGGCGGCACCGAGGGTGGCGGTGAAGCCGAGGCCGACCGAAGCCATCAGGTACCAGGGGGCGACGACGCTTCGCAGCTGCAGGCCGAGGATGAGCAGGATCAGCAGACCCGCGATCGGGAAGACCAGCTTGTAGTCGTGGGTCATCGCGAGGTTGATGTCCTTGTAGACGGCGGTCAGGCCGCCGACCTTCGCCTCGGTCCCGGCCGGTGCCTGGCCGTGCGCGACCTCGCGGAGCTGCGTGAGGGTGTCGATCGCCTCGTTGCTGTCCGGCTTGTGGGTGAGCATGACGGTGAAGTCGGCCGTCACGCCGTCCGCGCTGAGCTGGGGCTTCGGCGCTGCCTGGGCCACTCCGGACACCGCGCCGAGCTTGGCGGCGTAGGGCTCGAACGCGCCCGGGTCGAGCTTGGCGCCGCCGGTGTTGGTCAGGAAGACGTGGGTCGGGTCGGCCGCACCGGCGGAGAAGCCGTTGATCATCTTGTCCTGGACGACCATCGACTCCTTCTCCTTGGGCATGGAGCTGCCCGCCAGGTCGAAGGTGCCGTTGTAGCCCAGGGCGCCGGCGGACAGCGCCAGCAGCACGCCACCGGACGCGAGGGCCACCGCCGCGGGGCGCTTGTGCACCATCCGGCCGAGCGCGGCGAAGCGCGCGTCGTTCGGCTCCCGCATCCACTTCTTGCCGGGCCAGAACACGGCACGGGCCGGGATGACGGCGAGCAGGGCGGGGGCCAGAGTGAGCGAGGCGAAGGCGGTGACCACCACGGCGATGGCCAGCGCGGGGCCGAGGGCCTTGAACATGCCCAGGCTGGAGAGGACCAGTACGGCGAACGCGACGGTGACCGCACCCGCCGCGGAGGCGATCGCCTCGCCGACCCGACCGACCGCGTTGGCCACGGCCTCCTTGCGGTCGTCCCCTGCCCGCAGCCGCTCGCGGTAGCGGAACGCCAGGAAGAGGAAGTAGTCCGTGCCGACGCCGAGCACGACGACGATCAGGATCGCCGAGAGGATCGGAGTCGTTTCGAGGCCGAAGGCCTTGGTGGCGTGGTTGATCAGGCCGTTGGAGGTCGGCATGGCGACCACGAGCGAGACCAGGAGCGGCAGGATGCCGGCCAGGATGCTGCGGAAGATGAGCCCGACGATGATCGCGACCAGGACGATCGTCGCCATCGCGATGAGGGCGTCGGCCGAGCCGGAGGCCTCCTGCTGGTCCAGTGACTGGGCGGCGGCGCCGCCGAGCTGGAACTTGACGTCGGTGCCTTCAGCGAGCGCCTTGCCCTCCTCGCGGAGGTGCTTGGCGACGTCGCCGAACGCCTTGGGGTCCTGCTGCTTGGACTTGTCGATGGCAATCGGGGCGAGCGCGTACTTGCCGTCCTTGGAGGTGGTCTGCTCGCCGACCGGGATGATCTTCTCGACCGCCTCGATCTTCTTGTCCGTGAGACCCTGGACGATCTTGGCCATCGCCGTCTTGTCGGCGTCGTTCAGCGCGCCGCCGTCATTGCGCTCGAAGAGTGCCAGCGCGGACGGGGTGAAGCTGGCCGGGAACGCCTGCTCCTGGAGCTGCGCCGCCTGGATGGATTCGTAGTGCTTGGGCAGGAACGCGGCTTCGTCGGTCTGCGAGGTGATCTTCGGAGCCGACGCGACGATGGCGATCATCGCGACGACCCATGCGGCGATCACCCACCACGCACGGCGAACGACGAATTGTCCTAGTCGGTGGAACATGCTCGATGCCTCCTGGGCATGGTTCACCGCAGCCCTTGGGGGACGGGACGCTGGGCGACGGCAGGACCGGCTCGGGGAATGCCCGCGGGCACTCCCCTGCCGGTCGGCAGGTAAGTGGATCTGGGGCATCATCCTACGAGTACTTGCTTGCCGCCCGGCAAGGAGCCCCCGTGTGTTCAACCCCCGTCGGGCCGCCACGAAGCGGCCCCGGCCCAGTCTCCCCCGGGCGCACCCCCGTTGACCTCGTGCTCCGGGTGGAGACTTCTCCCCCTCAGGGTGGAGGCGCACCCCCTACCCCCTAGGAGGAGATCTCGGGGTCACGGGGTAGGGAAAACCCCACCCCGGCCCCGAGGAGAGCACCAGGAGACGGCCACCCGCCAGCCGGATTACCCGTCAGGAACCGCTTCCCTACTGTCGACCGGGACGCCGGACCGCACCCGGCGCACCGCAACCGGCGGCCGCCCCCACCCAGGGCGGCTGCCGCTCCCGTCCGGCGACGACCGCCGATCTCCCAGGGGGGGGAAGAACCAGCGTGAAGCCCGTGAAGCCCAGACCCGGCCTGGCGGCCACGATGGGTGCCTGGAGCGCCCGGCACCGCAGGACCGCCGTGTTCGGCTGGCTGCTCTTCGTCATCCTGACCGCCGCGCTCGGGACCCTGCACGGCAGCACCAGGATCACCGACGCCGAGCAGGTCCCCGGCCAGGTCTCCCGGGCCGCGCGGATCCTCGACGAGGCCGGGCTGAAGAGCCCGGCCGGGGAGACCGTCCTGGTCCAGAGCGTCACCCGGGTCGCCGACGACCCGGAGTTCCGCACCGCCGTCGGCCGGGTGATCGCCGCCGTGGACGGCACCGGCGAGGCCGCCGAGGTCCGCTCGCCGTACGACACCGGGGCGGTCTCCGCGGACGGCCACTCCGTCCTGGTGACGCTGACGCTCAAGGGCGACCCCGCGACCGCGCCGGACCGCGTCCAGCCGGTGCTGGACGCGGTGGCCGGCGTGCAGCGGCAGCACCCCGACCTGACCGTGGTCCAACTCGGCGACGCCAGCTCCGGCAAGTGGATGCAGGACCAGCTCGGCGACGACTTCGCCCGCGCCGAGTGGACGGCCGTGCCGCTCGCCCTCGGCATCCTGCTGGTCGCCTTCGGCGCGCTGGTCGCCGCCGTGCTGCCGGTGGTGCTCGCGCTCACCGCCTTCCTCGCCGCCGCCGGACTGGTCGCCCTCTGCAGCGGCTTCCTGCACACCAGTGGCGACGCCGGCTCGGTGATGCTGCTGGTCGGCCTCGCCGTCGGCGTCGACTACTGCCTCTTCTACCTGCGCCGCGAACGGGAGGAGCGGGCCGCCGGACGCGACGCGGCCACCGCGCTGGCCGTGGCCGCCGCCACCAGCGGACGGGCCGTGCTGGTCTCCGGCATCACCGTGGTGGTCGCCATGGCCGGCATGTTCCTCACCGGCATCGCCACCTTCGAGGCGATGGCCTTCGCCACCATCGTGGTCGTGATCACCGCCGTGCTCGGCTCGCTCACCGTGCTGCCCGCGCTGCTGTCGATGCTCGGCGACCGGGTCGAGAAGGGCCGGGTCCCGCTCCTCGCCAGGCTGCGCCGCCCGCAGGCCGCCCAGGACGGCGGACGGTTCTGGAACGCGGTGCTGACCCCGGTGCTGCGCCGCCCGCTGGCCGCCACCCTGCTCGCCGGCGCCTTCCTGCTGGCCCTGGCCGCGCCGCTGCTCACCATGCACACCGCCAAGCTGACCTTCCAGCAGCAGCTGCCGGAGGGCAACGCGCTGGTCGCCGCCTCGCAGCGGATCGAGGCCGCCTTCCCCGGCAGCCCCGCCCCCGCCACCGTGGTGATCAAGGCCGCCGACATCGACTCCCCCGCGATGACCGCCGCGATCGCCGAGCTCAAGGCCAGGGCGCTGGCCGGCGGCCGGATGCACGGCCCGGTCGCGGTCACCGTGCACCCCGAGCGGAACGTGGCCACCGTCGACATCCCGCTCAACGGCACCGGCAACGACGCCACCAGCAACGAGGCCCTGAGGAGCCTGCGCGAGGACCTGCTGCCCGCCACCGTGCTCAAGGTGCCCGGCACCGAGGCCCCGGTCGCCGGCCAGACCGCCGCCTCGTACGACTTCAACCGGAGGATGACCGACTCGATGCCGCTGGTCTTCGGCTTCGTCGTCGTCCTCGCCTTCCTGCTGATGCTCGCCTCGTTCCGCTCGCCGGTCGTCGCGGCCACCGCCGTGGTGCTCAACCTGCTCTCGGTGGGCGCCGCGTACGGGGCGCTGACGCTGGTCTTCCAGCACGGCATGGGCGCCTCGCTGCTGGGCACCGCCGGGGTCGGCGCGGTGGAGTCCTGGGTGCCGCTGTTCCTGTTCGTGATCCTCTTCGGGCTCTCGATGGACTACCACGTCTTCGTGGTCTCCCGGATCAAGGAGGCACACGACCGCGGCCTGCCGACCAGGGACGCGGTCGCCCACGGCATCCGCTCCACGGCCGGGGTGGTCACCAGCGCCGCGGTGATCATGGTGGGGGTGTTCTCGGTCTTCGGCTCGCTGTCCATGCAGGTGATGAAGCAGGTGGGGGTGGGCCTGGCGGTCGCGGTGCTGATCGACGCCACGGTGATCCGCGCGGTGCTGCTGCCCTCGGTGATGACCCTGCTGGGCGACCGCAACTGGTACCTGCCGCGCTGGCTGGACCGGCTGCCGGACCTCTCGCACGGCGGGTCCCTCCCGCCGGTCGGCGCCGACCAGGCCCCGCCCGCCCCGCCCGCCGCGCCCGCCGGGACAGCGCAGGGGGCGCGGCACCGCCGGGCCGGGGTCTGAGGCCCTCCCCGACCGTCCGACGCGTCACCTGGGCGACCCGCCCGGCGCCGGGCCCCGCAGCGCGCGGGGCCCGGCGTCCGTGCGTCATGATGATCACCGTCCGGAGTCCCCCGGATGAACGTCGGCGGAACGGAATCCCAGTCATGATCCCCTTCGACGAGGGCCGCGCCCGGCTGCTGCTCGCCCGGGCCTGCGCGTCGGCCGGGCTGGCCGCCCCCGACGGGGCCGCACTGCTCGCGCTCGGCGAGAACGCCGTCTTCGACCTCGGCGACCCGGCCGTGGTCGCCAAGGTCGGCCGCGGCCCCGAGCTGTACGACCGGGCGCACCGCGAGCTGGCCCTCGCCCACTGGCTGGCCGGACAGGACGTGCCGGTGGTCCGCCCGTACGCCGCGGTGGCGCCCGAGCCGCAGCTCGCCGACGGCCACCCGGTCACCTTCTGGCGCCGGCTGGCGCCCGCCGTCCGGCCCGCCCGCCCGGTCGACCTCGCCCCGTTGCTGCGCGCCCTGCACCGGCTGCCGCTGCCGCCCTTCACGCTCGGCCGGCGCGACCTGCTGGCCCCGGTCGAGCGCTGGCTGGCCTCCGCCGAGGGCCACGTCGACCCGGCGGACGTCGCCTTCCTGCGCCACCGCCGGGACGCCTTCGCGGCCGCGCTGCCCGACCTCGTCCCGCAGCTGCACTCCGGGGTGATCCACGGCGACGCGCTGCCTCGCAACGTCCACGTCGGCCCGGACGGGCCGGTGCTGCTCGACCTGGAGTTCATGGCGAACGACCTGCGCGAGCACGACCTGGTGGTCCTCGCGCTCAGCCAGGACCGGTACGGCGTGCCCGTCGAGGAGTACCGCGCGTTCACCGAGGCGTACGGCTGGGACGTGCGCGAGTGGCCCGGCTTCACGGTGCTGCGCGGCGCCCGGGAGACCGCCAGCGCCTCCTGGGTGGCGCAGCAGGCGGCCAGCAACCCGGCCGCGCTGAAGGAGTTCCGGCGCCGGGTCGACTCGCTGCGGGACGGGGCGACCGAGGTGCGCTGGTACCCGTTCTGACGGCCTCCCCGTTACCCGCGGCGGCGCCGGGCCGCCACCGGGGGACGTGTGAGAAGGCTCCTACGGCGGGCCGGTCCGGCCCGCAACCGGCGAACGTACGATCGGCGTCCTGTCGGACAGTCATCCTGATCCGAGAGATCGGCACCGCACTCGTACCTCAGGAGCCGCCGCCATGCACCGGACCGCCCGCCGCCCCTGCGCCCCGTCCCGATCGTCCCGATCCCGGCGCCGACTGCTCGCGGGCACGGTCGCGGTGGTCGCCGCCCTGGGGCTGGCCGCGTGCGGGACGGCGGACGGGGCGCTCCGGTCGCCGAGCGCGGCCGCGCCGTCCGGGACGCCGTCACCGGCCGCCGCCCGGCCGAGCGGGACGGCGGCGACCACCGTCGCGCCGGTTCCCGGCTCGGACGCCGTGCCGCCGGGCGGCGCGGGCTCCCCGGCCGCCCCCTCCACCTCGGCGGCGCCGCCCAGGCCGACGCCGAGCCCGTCCGCGGCCACGGCCTCCCCCGCGCCCACCGCTCCCGGCACGCCGGCCACCTCGAACACCTCGACCGCGCCCACCGCCGCCCCGTCCACGCCCGCGGCGCCGCCGCCGCACCCCGGGGCGGGCACCGTGATCGGCTCCACCGCCTCCGGCGGCCGCACCGTCGCGCTCACCTTCGACGACGGCCCCGGGCCGGCCACCGGCCAGGTCCTCGACCTGCTGGCCCGGTACCACGCCAAGGCGACGTTCTGCCAGATCGGTCAGAACGCCGCCGCCGACCCGGCCATGGTCAGGCGCGTCCTGGCCGCCGGGCACCGGCTCTGCGACCACAGCGTCCACCACCCCCAGCCGTTCGCGAAGCTCCCGCACGACAAGGCCGGGTACGAGATCACCGCCGCCCGGAACATGATCGTCCAGGCGGGCGGCCCCGGCACCGAGGTCCGCTGGTTCCGCGCCCCGGGCGGCGGCTTCAACGCCGACAACGAGCAGATCACCGCGAGCCTCGGGATGTCCTCGCTCGGCTGGTCCGTCGATCCGCGCGACTGGGCGCGCCCCGGAGTGCCGGCCATCGTCTCGGCCGTGCAGAAGCAGCTCAGGCCCGGCGGCGTGGTCCTGATGCACGACGGGGGCGGCGACCGGAGCCAGACCGTGGCCGCGCTCAGGCAGCTGCTGCCCTGGCTGGTCGCCCAGGGGTACACCTTCGACTTCCCGGCGGCGTAGCCGCCCGCCGGCACGACCGGCCTCCCGGCGTCCGCCGGGCCGGTCGGGGCAGGTCCGATCAGATCGGGTCAGGTCAGGACGAGCCGGTAGACCTGCCGGGAGCCGCCCTCCGGGCCGGGGGCGGCGGCCTCGGCCGGGGCGAAGCCCAGCCGCTCGTAGAAGACCCGGGCGCCGCTCGCCACCGCGCCCGGGTGGTCCGGGCCGAAGGTCACCACCTCGACGACGGCCGGGCTCCGGACGTGGCGGCGCAGGACGTCCTCGACCAGGGCCCGGCCGACGCCGGTGCCCCGGGCGTGCCCGGCGACGACCAGCCAGTGCAGGTAGTGGGGCCCCGGGCCGCCCACCCCGAACAGCAGGCCGCCGAGCAGCCCCGCGGCGTCCACGCCGTCCACGCCGTCCTCGGCGTCCTCGCCGCTCTGGGCGCTCTCGGCGACGGTGGCCAGGCCGCGGTCGATGCTGTTCGCCACCGCGCGGTGGAAGCCCGGTTCGGCGACCATCGGGCCGAACCAGTGCTCGACCTCGGCGGCGAGGGCGAGGAAGCCGGGCAGGTCCGCCGGGCGGGCCGGGCGTACCTTCACCGGGCGGGCCAGCGCGGGTCGACCACGGCCTGCGGGTCCTTGCCGCGGCGCAGCCAGGCCTGGAGGCCCTCGGCCCACTGCCGGTACCAGTCGACCTGCCGCCGGTGCAGCTCGGCGGGGGCCACCGCGCCGACCTCGGCCGGGTAGCGGTCGGCCAGCGCGACGGCGACCCGGACGGCGGCCAGCGCGTCGCTGCCCGCCTCGTGGGCGTCCGTCAGCTCCACCCCGTACAGCTCGCAGACCCTCTGGAGGGTGCGCGAGCCCTTGCGGTACTTGTCCACGGCCCGGTCGATCACCAGCGCGTCCAGCACCGGCCCGACCGGCCGGCCCAGGCGCTCGGCGAGCGTCTCCAGCCCGTGCCTCCTCAGCTCGGCGTCGAGCAGCGACAGGTCGAACGGCGCGTTGAACGCCACCACCGGCCGCCCGGCGGCGATCCGTTCGCACAGCGCGGCGGCTATCTCGTCCACCGCCTCCTTCGCCGGCCTGCCCTTGCTCCGCGCCACCGCGTCCCCGATCCCGTGGATCGCCTCCGCCTCGGCGGGTATCGGCACCCCGGGGTCGATCAGCCAGTGGGCGGCTCCCACCCGGGCGGCTCCGACGGTGTCCACGAGGGCGGCCGTGACGATGCGGTCCACGGCCGGGTCGGTGCCCGTGGTCTCCAGGTCGAAGCCGACCAGTGGCTGCTGCCACCAGCTCATCAGGTGTGTCCTTCCGTCCTTCTCTCGAAAACAGCCCCTATCATCACCCGGCCCACCGACAGAGCGGCCCGCGGGGAGCCCGGCCAGGGGCTCGGCGGCTGTCCGGGAGGGCCGTCGGGGCGGCCGGGCGGGAGGCCGGGACGGCCCGCCGGGCGGTGTCAACGCCGGTGGTGCGCAGCCGGGTTGGCCGCCGGCTCGACAGCGGGCACGCTACCGCGCCGCCGCCGGGGCGGCCAGGGTGCGGCGGCCGGGCAGGGCGGCGGCGGCGACGCGCGGGTCGGCCTCAGGACACCGAGCGGGACGGCCTCAGGACACCGGGCGGGAGTCGCCCCAGGACACCGGGCGGGACGGCCTCAGGACACCGGGCGGGAGTCGCCCCAGACGCCCTCGAACTCCTCGCGGTAGACCTCCAGCAGGCCGGGCTCGGTGCCGCCGGGCTGCTGCCCGGCGCCGCCGCGCAGCACCAGCGCCGGGGACTCCATGCCGCGGGAGCGGCGCAGGTAGGGCTGGACGACGCCGAGGTCGCGACTCTGCCGGCGGCCGCCCGCCTGGCCCGGGGTGCGGGGGCCCTCGACCAGGTAGGCGGTGAAGCGCGGGGTCTCGTCGAAGACCCGGATCTCGAAGCCGCCCTGGTCCCGCAGCCGGGCCCGGACCCGCCGCACGTGCATGATGTTCATCTCGATGGAGCGCGACAACTCGCCGCGTCCCAGGCCGAGTTCCCGTTCCCGGCGGCGCACGGCGCTGCTCGCCGGGTTGAGGAAGAGCAGCCGCACCCGGCAGCCCTCGCCGGCCAGGTTCACCAGGCGTTTGCCGGTGTAGTTCTGGCAGAGCATGCCGAGGCCGATGCCGAGCGCGTCGAGGCGCCGGGCGCCGTCCAGCAGGTCCTCGACCGGCAGGTCGCGCTGGAGCCGGACCCGGTCGGCGTGCACCGCGACGACGTCCGCGTACCGGCCGGCCACCAGGGACTCGACCACGTCGGCGGGCACCCCGCCGGCGCCGCCGTCCAGGACGGCCAGCAGCCGGGCGGCGGCCCGCTCGGTCTGGGCCAGCACGGTCTGGGTGAGCGCCCGGTTGCGGGAGACCACGTGCCGGGCCACCTCCAGCTCGTCCAGCGCCAGCTCGATCTCGCGCCGGTCGGCCAGGTACGGCTCGAAGCAGGGCCAGTGCTGCACCATCAGCTCGCGCAGCTGGGGCAAGGTGAGGAAGACCAGCGGGTCGTCGTCGGCCGGGTCGAGCAGGTAGCCCTTGCGGCGGCTGACCTCGCGCACGGCTCCGGCCCGGTGCGCCCACTCCTCGCCGGCCGGCCCGGCGGCGGCGGTGACCCAGTCCTCGCCGTGGGCGGGGGCGTAGATCGGGTGCAGCACCTCGTCGACGAGGGCGCGCAGCCGCTGTTCGACCAGGTTGAGCCAGACGTAGGCGCGGCCGGACAGCCGGACCCGCTGGTAGGCGTCCTCCCACTCGCCGGCGGACCAGGCCAGCGCGGGTATCTCGACCGGGCCGCTCTGGGCGGGCACCAGCGCGCGGCCGGTCAGGGTGGGGCGCATGACCACCGTGGGCGCCTCGCTGCGGACACCGCCCCGGTCGCGGCCGCCCGGCCCGGAGCCACGGCCGCCTGCGGGAAACACCATGCGCCACCTCGTCTGCGGCTGACCCCCGCGGGCGCGGGGAGCGTTGGCTGTCTGTCGGCCCGGACCGGGCGCCCGGACGATCAAGGGTACTGCCCGCCGAGAGGCGGTCGCAGCCGGATGTCCGGGGCCCCGCGACGGCACCGGCGGCGCTTTTCACACGAATGCCCGCCGGTACTCGTTCGGACCAACCGGGGCCGGATGTCCCGGCCGCCGGGGAAGGGCTCGGGGAGTATGCCCTGTGCCGCGTGTCACGGCGGCTGTGCCCTGCGTCACGGCGCGCGGTCACGCACATGCCCGGCCGCCCGGCCGGGCAGGAGAGCGTCCGGGTCCGGGCAGACGGTCGGGCCGATTGTCGGACCACACGTCAGTTTCCGTCGGCAGTAAGGAAGTTGAGGAGTCATGCAGGTCTGGCCCGGAACGCCCTACCCGCTCGGCGCCACCTACGACGGGGCCGGCACCAACTTCGCGGTGTTCTCCGAGAGCGCCGACCGGATCGAGCTGTGCCTGATCGCCGAGGACGGCTCGGAGACGGCCGTCGAGCTGCGCGAGACGGACGCCTTCGTCCGGCACGCCTACCTCCCGGGCGTCCAGCCCGGCCAGCGCTACGGCTTCCGCGTGCACGGCCCGTACAACCCGGGCCTGGGCCAGCGGCACAACAGCGCCAAACTGCTGCTGGACCCGTACGCCAAGGCGATGAGCGGTCACATCGACTGGGACGAGTCGGTCTACGGCTACCACTTCGGCGCCCCCGAGCGCCGCAACGACCTGGACTCCGCCCCGCACACCATGCACTCGGTGGTGATCAACCCGTACTTCGACTGGGGCACCGACCGCCCGCCGCGCACCGACTACCACCGCACCGTCATCTACGAGGCCCACGTCAAGGGCCTGACCCGGCTGCACCCGGGCATCCCGGAGGAGATCCGCGGCACGTACGCGGGCCTGGCCCACCCGGCGGTGATCGAGCACCTGGCCAAGCTCGGCGTCACCGCGATCGAGCTGATGCCGGTGCACCAGTTCGTCCGCGACCACCGGCTGCGGGACCTGGGGCTGGCCAACTACTGGGGCTACAACACCATCGGCTTCTTCGCCCCGCACTCCTCCTACTCCTCCACCGGCGACCGCGGCCAGCAGGTGCAGGAGTTCAAGTCCATGGTCAAGGCGCTGCACGCGGCCGGGATCGAGGTGATCCTGGACGTCGTCTACAACCACACCGCCGAGGGCAACCACCTGGGGCCGACGCTGTCGCTGCGCGGCCTGGACAACGTGTCCTACTACCGCCTCGCCCGGGACCAGCGCTTCTACGAGGACACCACCGGCACCGGCAACAGCCTGCTGATGCGCAGCCCGCACGTGCTCCAGCTGATCATGGACTCGCTGCGCTACTGGGTCACCGAGATGCACGTGGACGGCTTCCGCTTCGACCTCGCCGCCACCCTCGCCCGGCAGTTCCACGAGGTGGACCGGCTCTCCTCGTTCTTCGACCTGGTCCAGCAGGACCCGGTGGTCTCCCAGGCCAAGCTGATCGCCGAGCCCTGGGACCTCGGCGAGGGCGGCTACCAGGTGGGCAACTTCCCGCCGCTGTGGACGGAGTGGAACGGCATGTACCGGGACACCGTGCGCGACCTGTGGCGCGGGGAGAACGCCACCCTCGCCGAGTTCGGCTCCCGGCTCACCGGCTCCTCCGACCTCTACCAGGACGACGGCCGCCGCCCGATCGCCTCGATCAACTTCGTGACCTGCCACGACGGTTTCACCCTGCGCGACCTGGTCTCGTACAACGAGAAGCACAACGAGGCCAACGGCGAGGACAACCGGGACGGCGAGTCCTTCAACCGCTCCTGGAACTGCGGTGTCGAGGGCCCCGCCGAGGACCCGGCCGTCGAGGAGCTGCGGGAGCGCCAGCAGCGGAACTTCATCGCCACCCTGATGCTCTCCCAGGGCGTGCCGATGCTCTCGCACGGCGACGAGCTCGGCCGCACCCAGCTGGGCAACAACAACGCCTACTGCCAGGACAACGAGCTGACCTGGGTGCACTGGCCGGAGGGCGACGGGCCGCAGGCGCGGCTGCTGGAGTTCACCCAGGGGATGATCTGGCTGCGCCGCGACCACCCGGTGTTCCGGCGGCGGCGCTTCTTCCACGGCCGGCCGGTGTCCGGGCGGCCGGGTGCGGCCGCGCAGGGCCGGGGCCAGGGCGGTACGGGCGCGCAGGGCCCGGGCGGGCCGGCCGCCGGCGGGTTCGACGACCTCACCGACATCGCCTGGTTCACCCCGGGCGGGGAGGAGATGACCAAGCACAACTGGGGCGCCAGCTACGCCAAGTCGCTGACCGTCTTCCTCAACGGCTACGCGATCTCCGAACCGGACCGGCGCGGCGGGCGGATCGTCGACGACTCCTTCCTGCTGATGTTCAACGCCCACTTCGAGCCGCTGGAGTTCACCGTGCCCGCCGACCACGGGAAGGAGTGGCAGGTCGTGGTCGACACCGCCCGGCCCCGGCTGCCCGCCCCGGGCACCGGAGCCCGGGTCAAGGCCGGGGACGCCCTGTGGCTCACCGACCGCTCGCTGATGGTGCTGCAACGGCCCGCCTAGCCGCCGCCCGGAGGCGGCGCGGGCCCGCCGGACGGCCGGGGCGGTCACCTGTTCGGGTCAGCAGCGGGTCTTGGCGGAGGGCTCCCCCGGGTACCTATGGAGCTATGACCCCCGCCGCCGAGCCCGCGCAGCCCCGCCCGGCCGCCACCGTCCCCTCGTCGTCGTACCGTCTCCAGCTCCAGCCCGGCTTCACCCTCCACGACGCCACCGCCGCCGTCCCCTACCTGGCCGCCCTCGGCGTCTCCCACCTGCACCTGTCCCCGCTGCTGGAGGCCGTCCCCGGCTCCACCCACGGCTACGACACCGTCGACCACACCCGGATCAGCGAGCAGCTCGGCGGCGAGCCGGCGCTGCGCGAGCTGGCCGCGGCCGCGCACCGCCACGGCCTGCGGCTGATCGCCGACGTGGTGCCCAACCACATGGCCGTGCCCGCCCCCGAACGCCTCAACCGGCCGCTGTGGCAGGTACTGCGCGACGGGCCCGACTCGCCGTACGCCCGCTGGTTCGACATCGACTGGACCGCCCAGCCGGGCCCCGCCGACGCCCCCGGGCGCGGCCGGGTGCTGCTGCCGCTCCTCGGCGACCGGCTCGGCGCCGTCCTGGACCAGCTCACCGTGGACGGCGACACCCTGCGCTACCACGAGCACGAGCTGCCGCTGCGCCCCGGCACCGAGGAGCTGCCGCTGCCCGGGCTGCTGGCCCGCCAGTGGTACCGGCTGGCCTGGTGGCGGCTGGCCCGCACCGAACTCAACTACCGGCGCTTCTTCACCGTCAACGAGCTTATCGCGCTGCGCGCCGAAGACCCGGAGGTGTTCGCCGCCACCCACGCCGTGCTGCTCGGGCTGCACGCCGACGGCGTCCTGGACGGCTTCCGGATCGACCACCCGGACGGGCTGGCCGACCCGCGCGGCTACCTGCGGCGCCTCGCCGACGCCACCGGCGGGGCGTACGTCGTCGTCGAGAAGATCCTCACCGGCGAGGAGCGGCTGCCCGAGGACTGGCCGGTGGCCGGCACCACCGGCTACGACGCGCTGCGCCGCATCGACGGCGTGCTCACCGACCACGCGGGCGCCTGCCGGCTGGCCGGGGCGTACGAGTCCTTCCGGCACGGCGGCCCGGTCCGGGACCTCTGCGCGGACCCGCACCCCGCGATCGCCGAGGCCCGGCGCGGGCGGGCCGACATGACCGGCCCGGACGGCGAGCTCGCCGCCGAGGTCGAGCGGCTGGTGCGGATCGCGCTGCGGATCGGCGCCGCCGAGCCCGCGCACGCCGACCACGCCCCCGGGCAGCTGCGCGCCGCGCTCGGCCGGCTGCTCACCGGCTACCCGGCGTACCGGCCGTACGCCCGGCCCGGCGAGCCCCCCTCGGCGGCCACCGCGGCGCAGCTTCGGGCCGCCCTGGACGGCTCCACCGACCCGACCGACCGGCTGGTGGCCGCGCTCGCGCTCGGCGAGCTGGGCCGCGGCGCGGACAAGGACGAGTTCTGCGCGCGCTTCGCCCAGACCGCCGCCGCGGTGGCCGCCAAGGGCGTCGAGGACACCGCCTTCTACCGCTGGAACGCGCTGCCCGGCCTCAACGAGGTCGGCGGCGAGCCGGCCCGGCCCGGGGTCCACCCGGAGGAGTTCCACGACTGGTGCCGCTACCTGGAGCGCACCTGGCCGCACAGCATGACGGTGCTCTCCACCCACGACACCAAGCGCAGCGCCGACGCCCGGGCCCGGCTCGCCGTGCTCGCCGAGCGGCCGGACGCCTGGGCCGCCGAGGCCGCCGCCTGGACCACCGCCGCGGGCCCCGGCTTCGACCCGGACGCCGACTGGCTGCTCTGGCACACCCTGGTCGCCGCCTGGCCGATCGACCCGGACCGGCTGGTCACCGCCCTGCTCAAGGCCGCCCGCGAGGCCAAGCTGCGCACCTCCTGGACCGCCCCCGACCCGCGCTACGAGCGGGCCCTGGAGCAGCGGGCCCGCTCCGTCCACGGCAATCCCGGACTGCTCCCCCGGATCGAGGGCGCGGTGCACGCCCTGGCCCCGTACGCCCGGGCCAACACCCTGGCCGCGGCGCTGCTGCACCTCACCGTGCCGGGCGTGCCGGACCTCTACCAGGGCAGCGAGGAGCCGCTGTACACCCTGGTGGACCCGGACAACCGGGGCGTGGTGGACCTCGGCGCGCTCGCCGTGCGGCTCACCGACGCGGCCGCGCCGCGCCCCGGCGACCTCGCCCGGGAGAAGCTGCACCTCACCACCACCGCGCTGCACCTGCGCCGCGACCGGCCGCTCGGCCCGTACCGGCCGCTGCCCGCCGCGGGCCCCGCCGCCGACCACCTGCTGGCCTTCGCCCGGGGCGAGGACGTGGTCACCGCCGTCACCCGGCTGCCGTACGGGCTGGAGCGGGCGGGCGGCTGGCGCGACACGGCGCTGGAGCTGCCGGCGGGCGGGCCGTGGACGGACGAGCTCACCGGGCGGAGCCTCCCGGCGGGCGCGGTGCCGGTGGCGGAGCTGCTGACGGCGCTGCCGGTGGCACTGCTGACGAGGAGGGCCTGATGCCGCTCTACCAGGTGTGGGCGCCCAGCGCCGGCTCCCGGGTGCGGGTCGAAGTCGACGGCACGGCGCACGAGTTGGCCCGCTGCCCGGACCGGGACGGCTGGTGGTCCGGCGAGGCCCCGGCCGGCGACTACGCCTTCCGGCTGGACGACGGCCCGCCGCTGCCCGACCCGCGCTCGGCCCGGCAGCCGCACGGCCCGGACGGGCCCAGCCGTACCGTGGACCACGCCGCGTTCCGCTGGTCGCGCACCGACTGGCGCGGCCGGGCGCTGCCCGGCGCGGTGCTCTACGAGCTGCACGTGGGCACCTTCACCGCCCGCGGCACCTTCGACGCCGCCGCCGAACGCCTGGACCACCTGGTCGAGTTGGGCGTGGACTTCGTGGAACTGATGCCGGTCTGCCCGTTCCCCGGCCGGCACGGCTGGGGCTACGACGGCGTCTCGCCCTGGGCCGTCCACGAGCCCTACGGCGGCCCCGAGGGGCTCAAGCGCTTCGTGGACGCCGCGCACCGCAAGGGCCTCGGGGTGGTGCTCGACGTCGTCCACAACCACCTCGGCCCGTCCGGCAACCACCTTCCCGCGTACGGCCCGTACTTCACCGACCGGCACCACACCCCGTGGGGCTCGGCGGTCAACCTGGACGCGCCCGGCTCGGACGAGGTGCGCGCCTACCTGGTCGGCAGCGCCCTGGCCTGGCTGCGCGACTACCGGATCGACGGGCTGCGGCTGGACGCCGTGCACGCCCTCGCCGACGACCGGGCGGTCCACTTCCTGGAGGAACTGTCCGGCGAGGTGCGGAAGCTGGCGGTCGCCACCAACCGGCCGCTGTTCCTGGTCGCCGAGTCCGACCTCAACACCCCCGCCACCACCGCCCCGCCCGAGGCCGGCGGCCTGGGCCTCACCGCGCAGTGGAGCGACGACTTCCACCACGCCCTGCACTGCGCGCTCACCGGCGAATCCCACGGCTACTACGGGGACTTCGCGCGCGCGCCGCTCGCCGCCCTCGCCAAGACGCTCACCCGGGGGTTCTTCCACGACGGCACCTGGTCCTCCTTCCGCGGCCGCCGCCACGGCCGCCCGTTCACCCCGCTCGGCGACGGCCACCGGCTGCTCGGCTACCTCCAGACCCACGACCAGGTCGGCAACCGGGCGCTCGGGGACCGCGTCTCCACCAGCCTCACCCCCGGCCGGCTCGCCTGCGGCGCCGCGCTGGTGCTCACCTCGCCGTTCACCCCGATGCTCTTCATGGGCGAGGAGTGGGGCGCCGCCACCCCCTGGCAGTACTTCACCGACCACACCGACCCCGGCCTCGCCGAGGCCGTCCGGCAGGGCCGGCGGCGGGAGTTCGCCGAGCACGGCTGGACCGCCGAGGCCGTCCCCGACCCGCAGGAGCCCGCCACCGTGCTGCGCTCGGTCCTCGACTGGACCGAGCTCCGGCGCGCCCCGCACAGCGAACTGCTCAGCTGGTACCGGACGTTGATCCGCTTGCGGCGCGAGCGCCCGGAGCTGTCCGACCCGGACCTCGGCGCGGTGCGGGTGACGTTCGACGAGGCGGCGGGCCGGCTGGTGGTGCACCGCGGGCCGTACCGGATCGCCGTCAACCTCGGGCCGGACGAGGCCGCGCTCCCGCTGGGGGCCGCCGGGCGCGAGGTGGTGGCGGCCTTCGGCGCGGCGGCGCTGGAGGGGACGGCGGTGCGGCTGGCGGCGGACGCGGTGGCCGTCGTGCTGACGGGCTGACCGGCCCTCGTACGGACGGGCCGGCGGGTCGGCGGGCCGGCGCGCTGACCGGCCGGCCGGCTCACCCGCCGGGCTCACCAGAGGAAGGTGCCGATCCGCTCCCGGAGCGACGGCGCGTCCAGGCCGTAGGCCGCCAGGTGCTCCCCGATCGAGCCGTAGTGCCGGTGCTCCTCGCGCGGCACGCCCAGGCCCAGCACCCGGTGCGCGCGGTCGGCCAGCGCCGCGTGCGCCTCGTTGGCGGAGGTGCCCGCCAGGTACGGCTCGACCAGCACCACGTCCGCCCGGTCACCGAGCGCCGCGCGCAGCCCGGCGCCGTCGAAGGGGCGCACCGTCGCCGCGTACAGCACGGTGACGTCCAGGCCCTCGGTGGCCGCGAGCACCGCGTCCAGCATCGGCCCGACGGCGAGCACCGCGCCGCGCGAGCCCTTCCGGACGGTGGTGAAGCGGCCCGGCTCGACCGGCACCGGGGCGGCGTTCTGGTGCGCCGAGAGCCGGACGTACACGTTGCGGTCGCCGTCCGCGTAGGCGTGGCGCAGCAGCTGCTCCGCCTCGTCCGGGTGGCCGGGGACGTGGACCGTCCAGTCCGGCAGGGTGTCCAGCAGGGCGACGTCGCCCGGGGACATGTGGGTGCGGCCGCCGGCCGGCCAGTCGTACGAGCCCGCCGCGCTCACCAGCACGGCGCCGACGCCCTGGTGGACCAGGTCCAGCTTGACCTGCTCGAAGGGCCGCTCGATCAGGAAGCTGGCGAAGGTGTGGGCGATCGGGCGCATCCCGGTGAGCGCCAGGCCGCCGGCGGCGCCGATCAGCAGCTGCTCGCGGATGCCGACGTTGACCACCCGGTCGGGGTGGCGCTGCTGCGCCGGGGTGAAGGCGGCCGCGGTGATGTCGGCGAGCACCAGGGCCAGCCGGGGGTCCTCGTCCAGCAGGCGGGTGGTCAGGTCCACGAAGCGGTCGCGCATGGTGTCCATCGGTGGAGTTCCTCTCGGGGGCTCGGTCGGGTGGCGTGCTCGGGCATGACGCGCCGGCTCAGTGCGGTCCCTTGGGCTCGACCCGGGCGACCACCACGTGCGGGCGGCCCGGGTGCTCCGCGGTGTACGCGCGGTACAGCGCCTCGTGGTCGCGGCCGTCCACCGTCGCGGTCGACCAGCCCTCGGCCGCGAACCGCCGGGCGATGCCGCCCTGCCAGCCGTGGGTGGCCGAGGAGTTGTCGATCACCACCGCGTGCAGCCGGTCCAGTCCGTAGGCCCCGGCGAAGGCCACCGCCTCGGCGTTGGAGCCCTCGTCGAACTCCGCGTCGCCGACCAGCACCCAGACCGCCGGGTCGGCCAGGCCCTGCGCCCGCAGCCCGAGCGCGGTGCCGACGGCCAGCGGCAGGCCGTGCCCGAGCGACCCGGAGGCGATCTCCACGCCGCGGACCAGGGTGCGGTCCGGGTGGTGGCCGAGCGGCGAGTCGTAGCCGCCGAAGCTCGGCAGCACCTCCGGGTCGACGAAGCCCTTGGCCGCCAGCACGGCGTAGTACGCCATCGGGCCATGGCCCTTGGACAGCAGGAAGCGGTCGCGGTCCTGCGCGTCGGCGCTCTCCGGGGCCACCCGCAGCACCCGGTCGTACAGCACCCAGAGCGCGTCCAGGGTGGAGGTGGCGGCGGGGCCGTGCTTCTCGTCCCCGGTCATCAGGCTCATCAGGGCGGGCAGGTCCTCGAAGCGGGTGCCGGTCGCGGTCTTGGCGGTCGCGTTCGTCGTCATGGCAACGATCGTGCAACTTAAAGCCGACTTGAGGTCAAGCGGCTACAGTGGGCTTCCATGACCGACCGCCCCGACGGCCGCCGCACCACCGGCCCGCACCACAGCGACCTGCTCACCATCGGCCAACTCGCCGACCGCAGCGGCCTCGCCGCCTCCGCGCTGCGCTACTACGAGAGCCTCGGCCTGATCCACGCCACCCGCACCTCCGGCGGCCAGCGCCGCTACACCCGCGCCACGCTGCGCCGGATCGCCTTCGTCCGCGCCGCCCAGCGGGTCGGCCTCTCGCTGGACGAGGCGAAGGTCGCCCTGGACCGGCTGCCCGACCGCCCGGCCCCCAGCCGCGCCGAGTGGGACCGGGTGGCCGAGTCCTGGCAGAACCGGGTCGACGACCAGATCGCCGAACTGCAGCGGCTCAAGGAGAAGCTCACCGGCTGCATCGGCTGCGGCTGCCTCTCGCTCTCCCGCTGCGCCCTCTACAACGCCGCCGACCGCGCGGGCGAGGCCGGCCCCGGCGCCCGCTACCTGCTCACCCGCGACCCGGACGGCGGGCCGGAGCCGCTGTCGGCGGCCGCCGACCCGTTCGGGACCTGCCCGGACGGGTACTGAGAACCCCTTTGCGCCGGGTCCGCCCGCCTGGTTAGCGTGCCGCCATGCTGCCCCTGGTGCTGACGGACGAGGAATGGGACGCGGTCGTCCCCGACGAGACGGTGATGCGCCCCGGCGCCGAGGCGCTCTGCGCCCGACTGGGCGTCGGGGGCCTGCCGTTGGAGCGCTTCGCGGAGGGCTCCGTCCCGGTGTACGCGGTCGGCGCGGAGCACGTCCTCAAGCTGTTCCCGGCGGCCAGTGCCCGGGACGGCGTCGTCGAGGAGCGGGTGCTCACCCGGCTGGTCGGCGCCCTGCCGATCCCCACCCCGACCGTCCGGGCGGCCGGCGAGGACGCCAACGGCTGGCGGTACGTCCTGATGTCCCGCATGCCCGGCGAGGGCCTCGCCCCGGCCTGGCCGCGCGTCCCGCAGGGCGAGCGCGAACGGATCGCCCGCGACTGCGGCGAGGCGCTCGCCGCCCTGCACGCCCTCGACCCCGAGCCGCTCGCGGACACCCTCGGCCCCGGTGACTGGCCGGCCTTCCTGGCCCGCCAGCGGGCCGGCGCGGTGGCCCGCCAGCGCGAACGCGGCCTGCCCGAGCACTGGTTGGAGCAGATCCCCGACTTCCTCGCCGCCGCCCCGCTGCCCGCCGCCCCCGGCCGCGCCCTGCTGCACACCGAGTTCATGCGCGAGCACCTGCTCACCGACCCGGCCGACGGCTGGCGCCTGACCGGCCTGATCGACTTCGAGCCCGCGATGATCGGCGACCCGGCCTACGACCTGGTCGCCGTCGGCCTCTTCACCACCCGGGCCGACCCCCGGCTGCTGGGACGGCTGCTGGACGCCTACGGGCGCCGCTTCGAGCCCCGGCTGCTGCTGGCGTACACGCTGCTCCACGTGTACAGCCACCTGCCGTGGTACCTCCGGGAGTTGAAGCCCTCGGCGCGGACGCTGGACGCCCTCGCCGAGGAGTGGTTCGGGGCACTCTAGGGGCGGCCGACGGTTCGCGCCCGGGCGGAACCGTCGGAACCGCTCCTACGGCCGCGGGTCGGTGCGCAGCAGGCCGTAGCGGACGATGTCGCGCCACTCGCCGTCCCGGAACGTCACCGCGCGCTGCACGCCCTCCCGGGTGAAGCCGAGCTTCTCCAGGACGCGCTGCTCGGCCAGGTTGCCCGCCTCGGTGTCCGCCTCCAGCCGCATCACCGGCGAGTGCGCGAACAGGTAGTCCACCAGCAGCCGTTGGGCCCGGGTGCCGATCCCGCGCCCGCGCACCTGCGGCAGCAGCTGCACCCCGATGCTCCAGTACGGGGCGGCCGGCCGCACCCCGCTGCGGTTGGCGGCGACGAAGCCGCCGAACCCGCCGTCGACGACGACCGCGAGCACCCACTGCCCGTCCTCCAGCAGCCCGTTCTCCTGCCACCGGCGGCGGAACCGCTGCGGGTCCCGCCAGCCGTACCACTGGAACTCGCCCAGCGCCTGCGGGTCGTTCACCAGCTCCTCGACCGCGGACAGGTCGTCCTCCGCGATCGGGCGCAGGGAGACTGATTCTTCGCTCATGCAGGCGCCAACGGCCGGGAGATCGTCGCGGTTCCTCCGTCGAGCGGCGGACGGGGATCGGTGCGCAGCAGGCTGTAGAGGACGACGTCGCGCCATGCGCCGGCCCGGAAGAGCTGCGCCCGTTTCACGCCCTCCCGGGTGAAGCCGAGCTTCTCCAGGACGCGCTGCTCGGCCAGGTTGGCGGATTCGGTCTCCGCCTCCAGCCGCATCACCGGCGAATGCGCGAACAGGTAGTCGGCGAAAAGCCGTTGCGCCCGGGTGCCGATCCCCCGGCCCCGCGCGCCGGGCAGCAGCTGCGCGCCCATGCTCCAGTGCCAGCCCGTCGGCGCCGCGACCTCCCGCATGGCGGCGGCGTAGCCGCGGAACTCCCCGTCCACGGTGATCGCGAGCGTCCACTGCTCCTCCGTGAGCAGCCCGTTCTCGGCCCAGACCCGGCGGATCCGGTCAGGCTGCCGCCAGCCGAACCACAGGTGCTCGCCCATGGCGTCGGGGTCGTTCAGCAGGGACAGGAAGTGCGGGAGGTCGGCTTCGGCGATCGGGCGCAGGGTGACGTTTTCCTCGTTCATGCCGGCGTCAACGCGCATATGGAAGGTGCCGGTTCCTCATTCCGCGAAAAAAGTCCCCGGGAATTCCGATTGGCCCGCGATTTACCGCGGCGGGCATTCTTTTACCGCGGCGGGCTCCCGTTTACCGCGCCGCGCCCGCTATTACCGCGGGCGCCGTCATCCGGCGATCGAGCGGGCGAGCCGGAACCCCACGTCGTCGATCCGCAGGGTCGGGTGGCTGCGGCGGCGGACGGAGGCGCGGCAGCTCCAGTGCTCGTCGAACCAGCCGCCGCCGCGCAGCACCCGGTAGTCGCCGTACACCTCGGGGTCGTAGCGGTCCCAGCACCACTCCCAGACGTTGCCGAGCAGGTCGTACAACCCGTAGCCGTTCGGCCGCAGCCCGCCCACCGCGTGCGGGCGCTCGTCCGAGTTCCCGCGGTGCCAGGCGATCTCGTCCAGCGGGCCGTAGCGCGGGCCGTCCGTGCCGGCGCGGCAGGCGTGCTCCCACTCGGCCTCGGTGGGCAGCCGGTAGCCGTCGGCGGCGCGGTCCCAGACGGCGTCCTCGCCGTCCACCTCGTAGGCGGGCGCCAGGCCCTCGCGCCGGGAGAGCTCGTTGCAGTAGCGGGCGGCGTCCAGCCAGGAGACGCTGTGCGCGGGGCGGCGGTCGCCGGTGGCGCCCTCGTACTGCTCGCGGGTCACCGGACAGGCCGCCAGCTCGTACGAGGCGACGTCGACGGCCCAACTGCGCTGGGTGCGACGGTCGGAGAGGGTGACCCGGCCGGACGGAACGGTGATCATCCACCGATCCTAGGGCCCCGGGCGGCAGGGCGGTCGCGCGGGAAGCCGGCCGGACCGGCTTCCCGCGACGACACGCCTCCTACGCCCGGACGACGACCGTGCACAGGCGCTTGGTGGCGCGGGTGAGGGCGACGTACAGGTCGCGCTCACCGGCCGGGCGGGCGGTGACGATGCCGTCCGGGTCGACCACGACGGCCTCGTCGAACTCCAGGCCGCGCGCCTCCGACGCCGGGACCAGCCGGGCGTACCGCTCGACCCCCGCGGCCGCCAGTTCCGCCACCCGGCCGTCCGCGCAGACCACGCCGAGCAGTTCGCCCGGGTGCGCGGCGCTCTGCGCCCGCAGCTCCCGGACGACACCGGCCGCCACCCGGTCCGGGGCCACCGCGACGGTCCGGGGCTCGTCCCCGTTCCGGATCGAGCGGATCGGCGGCTGGTCCGGGGCGATCCGGCGCAGCAACTCCGCGGTGGTGGCCAGGATCTCCTGCGTGGTGCGGTAGCTGACGGTCAGCGTCCGCAGGTCGAAGCGGTGGCCGAGGTGCGGGTCGAGCGCCTCGTTCCAGCCCTGCGCGGCCGTCACCGGGCCGGCCTGGGCGAAGTCACCGACCAGGGTCATCGACCTGCCGGGGCAGCGGCGCAGCACCATCCGCCACTGCATCGCGGTCAGCTCCTGCGCCTCGTCGACGACGACGTGCCCGAAGGACTGCTCGGGCGGGCCGTCGACCAGGCTCGCCGCCTCGTCGAGGAGCGGCAGGTCGGCGTCGGTCCACGGCGCGCCGGGCGTGCGCCGCAGCAGGGCCCGCTCCTCCCCGGTGAGGTGCGGGAGGTGCGCTTCCAGCGCGTCGGCGTCGGCCAGCAGGGCGCCGACCACGTCGCCGGGCTCCAGCCGCGGCCAGAGCTCCTCGACGGCCCGGTCGATGTGCGGGTCGTCGAGGAGCGCGGCGCGGACGGCGTCGGCGTCGAACTCGTCGGCCCCGGTGGCGGGCGCCTCGTCGATGCCGAGGTTGCGCAGGTCCCGGGCCGCCATCCGGTCGAAGTCGACCCCGGTGAGCTGGGCGACCTCGGCGTCGATGCGCTCCAGCGTCTCGGCCATGCCGCGGGCCAGCGCGCTGGTCAGGGCGTCGACCAGCAGTTCCAGGAACAGCCGGCGGGCCCGGTTGTGCGCGAGCCCGCTGCCCTGCGCCGCCTGCCGCGCCCCGGCGACCTCCTCCTCCGCCAGGCCGACCCACTCCTGCCCGACCCGGACCGTGAAGTCTCCGGCCGGGGCCTGCCGCGAGCGGACCGATTCGGCCAGCGCGTCCGCCAGTGCGGCCCCGCCCTTGAGGCGGGCCACGTCGAAGCGGTTCACGGCACCGGGGACCACGCCGGCCAGGTCCGCGCAGGTGGCCAGGACGACGTCGTTCTCCCCGAGCGAGGGCAGCACCTGGGAGATGTAGTCGAGGAACCGCGTGTTCGGCCCCAGCACCAGCACGCCGCGCTCGGCCGCCTTGGGGAACGCGTACAGCACGTACGCGGCCCGGTGCAGCGCCACCACCGTCTTCCCGGTGCCCGGGCCGCCCTGCACCACCGTCACCCCGCGGTGCGAGGACCGGACGATCGCGTCCTGCTCCGTCTGGAGCGTCGCGACCGCCGTCCCCATCCGGCCGGTCCGCCGCTCCTGGAGCGCCGCCGTCAGCGGACCGTCGCCGACGACGTCCCCGGCGGCCGGCTCCGAGCCGTCCAGCAGCTCGTCGCTCACCCCGACCACCGTGCGGCCCGTCAGGCTCAGGTGGCGGCGGCGCCGCAGCCCCAGCGGGTGGACCGGCGTCGCCTCGTAGAAGGCCCGCGCCGCCTCCGCCCGCCAGTCCACCAGCAGCGGCAGCTCGTCCTCGTCCCGCTGCAGGCCCAGCCGCCCGATCCGCAGCACCGTCCCGTCCGCCAGGTCGATCCGGCCGAAGACCAGCCCGCCCTCGGCCCCCTCCAGCCGGCGCACCTCACCCGCCAGCCGGCCCGCCGCCACCTCCCGCTCGTACACCTCGCCCGCACTGTCCGCCGCCGACGCGAGCACCTGCCCCAGCTGCGCCCGCGCCCCGGCGAGCCGCTCGTCGAACAGCTCGGCGATGACGGACACCTGCGCCCGCTCCAGCTCCACCTGCTGGACGGCGTTGTCATTGGTCTGCGACACGGAAGAGCCCCTCTCGATTCAACCCGCCACTATGCAGAGGGAATCCGGGGAAGTAAATGTTGACTTGTCCGGGATGAACGTGTCTTCCGATTCCCCGCACGGACTTTTCCGGCGGGAATTCCGGACGGCCGCCGGGGCCTCTCTCGCCGCCCCGCCCAGACGGCCCTTCCCGGCCCTGGGCCGGGGTGGGGCCGGGCGCCGGCCGGGGTCCGGACCCACCCGCCGGAAGCTGTCCTCGGCAGCTCCAACAACCCTACCCACAAGGCGTTTTGCGCCGCCTGCACCCGCCCGCCGGGCCGCCTAGGGTCGGCGGCATGAACCGTACGATCCGCACCACCGAAGACGTCCTCGCGCTTCTCGACGGCCTCTTCCCGCCGGCCGAACCGTTCTGGGACCGGTTCTACGCGGACCGGTCCGCCGGGCGCCCGTTCTTCGCGCCGGAGCCGGACGAGAACCTCGTCTCCTGGCTCGGCCGGGGCCTGCTGCCCCCGGCGCCCGGGCGGGCGCTCGACCTCGGCTGCGGCGTCGGCCGCAACGCCGTCCACCTGGCCTCGCTCGGCTTCGAGGTGGACGCCGTCGACCTCTCCGCCACCGCCGTCGCCTGGGCCGAGGAGCGCGCCCGCGAGGCCGGCGCGGGCGCCCGGCCGCGGTTCCACCGGGCGAGCATCTTCGATGCCCGACTCCCGCACGCCCACTACGACCTGGTCTACGACTCCGGCTGCCTGCACCACCTCCCGCCGCACCGCCGGGTCAGCTACCTGGCCCTGCTCGACCGGGTCCTGGCGCCGGGCGGGCACTTCGCCGTCACCGCCTTCGCGGCCGGCGCCATGGGGTCCGAGCGGCCCGACGAGGAGCTCTACCGGCTCGGCGCGCTGGAGGGCGGCCTGGCCTACTCCCCGGACGAACTGCGGTCGCTGTTCCGCGAGTTCACCCCGCTGGAGATCCGCCCGATGGTCGCCCAGGAGGCCGACTCGCCGCTGTTCGGCGTGCCCTTCCTCCTCGCGGCGCTCTTCCGGCGCACCACCGACGGCCCCGTCGGCGTTCCCACCGGCGGCCCCGTCGACGGGCGCGGGTAGGCGGCACCGGGCCCCGGCGCCGTCAGTCCCGCTCCCGCCCCACCGCCGCCTCGTACGCCAGCAGCGTGTCCACCACCAGACGCCGCTGCGCCGCGCTGAGCGGCCCGAGGGCGGTGCGCCAGGCGGCGGCCCCCGGGGCGAGCCACGCCTCGATGGCGGGCAGCCGGGCGGGGGCGATCGCGACGATGCGGCGCCGGCGGTCGGCCTCGTCCTCGCGCCGTTCGAGGATGCCCTGCCGGCTGAGGTCGCCGACCATCAGACTGACCGTGGTGGGGGCGACCTCCAGTCGGGCGGCGAGGTCATTGACGCCCGCCGGCCCGTCCAGCAGCAGGACGGCCAGCAGGGACAGATGACGGGGCGCCAGGGCGAAGCCGCGCAGCGGCTCGGGGACGGGGATCCGCTTGGCCCGCCCGACCAGTCGGGGCATCAGCAGCAGCATCGACCGCACGGCGTCGTCGAGCCGCTCCCCGGGCACCGGCTCCCCCTCCGGCGCCAGCCCGTTGCGCGGTTCTCCCTCGGGCGTTGACATCGCCCACCTCTCTCCGTTTACCTTTGGTAGCAAAGCTGTTTGACGTGCAAAGTGAGCCCGTCGGCCATGGTACGAACCGAGCCGAACGGAGCTCCACCATGCCGCACCTGGGCCTGCACATCCGCGAGGAGTCCCTCGGCCTGATGTCGAGCGGTCGCTCATCGCCGCTCTCACCGAAGCCGTCGCCTCGGTCTTCTGCGAGGGGTTCCGCCCCCTGGTCGCGGTCGAGTCGATCGGGGCCCCGCAGCGCCGCCCGGGCATCGGCGGGCTGCCGACCGAACGCGCCCGAACCGAACCGACCGGCCGTCGGCGCCCGTCCTTCCGAGAGGAGGCCCGGGCGCCCGCGTCCGGCCCGCCTCCGGCGCATCCGCCCCCACCAGGGTGGATGCGCCGCCCCGACCCGCGCGCGGGCACGATCGCACGCACCGGGGATCCACCGCACGCCCGCCACGGATCCGCCACGCCTGACCACATTCGTCCCACAGGCCTCACCAGCCCCAAAAGGGAATCCGGGCGTCCGGCCGGAACCCGGCTTTGCGACCGGCCGTCCGGTGGCATAGGTTTCGACCGCCGTCGACGCACCATCGACGCTGACCACCCCTCAATCTCGGGGCGGGCGGCGGGGCGAGGAGCCGACGGCCGTACGCACAGGGGGGAGGAGCTGCCATGCCGCACGCCCGCGACCACGGGTCGACCGGGCGGCGAGGACGGACGGACGGCGCCGCGCACCAGCGGCCGACGGCCGACGGCCGACGCGCGCCCGACCCCGACCCATGCCACCGGACACCCGAGGAACCGTCAGTTGCGCACCACCAGACTCGCCACCGCCACCGCCGCCGCCCTCGTCTGCCTGGGCGCGCTCAGCGCCTGCGGCCCCGACAACGGCGGCCAGGACACGGGCAAGCCCGCCGCCCCGGCCGGGGCCGGCACCGCCACGCCGAGCGTCAACCCCAACAAGCCCACCGGCGGCGAGAAGGGCATCCCGGACAAGGCCTGGATGGACGTCAAGAGCATCCCGATGGACGAGAGTTACCACTACACGCCGCTGGCGGCCAACGCCAAGCCGGTCTCCGGCCCGCTCCAGTTCAAGGGCATGGAGCTGTGCCACGCCGCGGTCACCAAGGACGACGAGCCGCTGTTCACCGGCACCGCCGCCGCGAAGTCCTCGGTCGGCTTCGGCGGGGACCGCTGGACGGCCCAGCAGACCCTGCTGTTCATCGGCGACCCCACCCACAGCAGCGGCGCCAAGCAGACCACCAACCTGGCCGAGGGCCGTTTGACGGAGGCGCTCAAGTCCTGCGCCAAGACCGCGCCCGGCGCCACCGTGAAGGTGGACAGCGCCCCGGAAGCGCCGTACTTCGCCGCAGTCCTGACCGTCCCGCAGGCCGACGGCGGCACCGTCACCCTGCACGAGTACGTGGTCAGCGACGGCGGCGCGGTCAGCGAGCTGGCCGTCTGGGCCACCACCAAGGCCGGCGCCCAGCCCAAGGACGCCTGGAAGGCCCCCGAGGACAAGTACGTCGGCACCGGCATGACGGCGCCGATGTGCGAGGCCCTCCCGGGCTGCGACGGGCGCTGACCCATCCGCGGGCGCCGGCCCCCTCCGCGGGCGCCGGCCCCTGCGAGGGCGCCGGCCCTCCACGGGTGCCGCCGCCTCGACGGGCGCTGACGCCCGACGGGCGCCGGAGCAGGAGCGCCCACCCCACAGACGGCCGCCCGGCCCGTCCGGAACAGGGGACCGGACGGACCGGGCGGCTCCCTTCGGCCCGGCCCGCGCCGAGCGGTCAGCCCCGCAGGACCGCCAGTTCGATCTCCCGGCCGCTCTGGTCACCGGGCACCGACAGCACCACCCCGGAGGGTTCGAAGCCGGCCTTCCGGTACAACGCCTCGGCCCGGGGGTTGTCCTCGTGGACGAACAGCCGCACCCGCTCGATCCGGGGCTCGGTGAGCGACCACGCCCACTCCTGGACCGTCCGGATCAGGTCGAGCGCCAGCCCGGTGCCGCGCGCCTCCGGCCGGACGTAGACCGCGACCACGTGTGCCTGGTCCACCTCGACGACGTCGCCCTCCAGGGCGCCCGCCCCGCCGGACCGTTCGACCAGCGCGGTCATGGAGCCGAGCCAGCGCCCGTCCTCGGCCTCGGCGACGAACTGCGCCACGTGCGGGTCCGTCGCGGCCCGGGTCGTGCGGTCCTGCCAGAACTCCTCGGGCCTGGTGACGGCCTGCTCGTGGGTCTCCAGGAAGGCCACGGCCGCGACCGGGTCCAGCAGTGCTTCCAGTCGGAGGTCCCTGGCCTGCCGCCAGTCCTCGACCCGTACCCGTCTGATGATGATTCCGCTGCTCATCGCGTGATCATTTCATCGGCACCGGTGGCCCTCGCAAGCGAATTCGGCGCCGCCCGGGCCGGCGCCGAAGGTCAGGCCTGAGCCGCCGCCCGGGCCGGATCGACTGGCCGGACCGGGGCCGCCGCCCGAACCGGAGCCGCCGCACGGGCCGGATCGACCCGGGACTCCTCCAGCAGCCGCGCCAGCAGCGCCGCCGGCCCCTCCGGCAGGCTGCCGTGGACGAGCTCGGTGCGGTGCACCAGCCGGGGCGCGGCGATCGGCGCGCGCCCGACCCCGGGCGCCGCCGCGAGCACCGGCTCGGGCAGCAGGCTGAGCCCGTGCCCGGCCGCCACCAGCGCGAGCAGCCCGTGCAGGTCGGTGCCCTGGTAACGGGTGGCGGGCCGGAAGCCGTCGACGCCCGCGGCCGCGCGCAGCCGGGCCGCCGTCGGGGTGAGGTCGGGGGCGTCCAGCCAGCGGGCGGCGGAGAGGTCGGCGAGCGCGAGGCCGCCGCGGCCGGCCAGCGGGTGGCCGACCGGCAGGGCCACGGCCACCGGCTGCTCGGCCACCGCGACGGTGCGCAGCGGGCCGACGTCGGCCAGCGGCAGCGGGTCGCTGGGCGCGGCGAGTCCGTCGATCAGGGCGAGGTCGACCTCGCCGGTGGCGACTTGGGCGGGCAGCACGTCCTGGGCCAGCACCCGGACGACCAGTTCCGCCCGCGGATACGCCCGGCGCACCTCGCCCAGCGCGCGCCCCAGCGTCGCCCCGACCGCCAGCGGGGTGGCTCCGAGCACCAGCCGGGCGCTCGGAGTGCCGGCCAGACGCGCGACGTCGGCGCGCGCCGCCGCCAGCCGGACCAGCAGCGGCGCGGCGTGCTCCAGCAGCCGCTGCCCGGCGCCGGTCGGACCGACCGGACGGCGGACCAGCAGGGCCGTCCCGAGGTCCGCCTCCAACGCGGCGATCTGCTGGGACACCGCGGACTGGGTGTAGCCGAGCTCCCGCGCCGCCTCCGAGAAGGAGCCGAGGCGGGCGACGGTGACGAAGGTGCGCAGCTGCTGCGGGTCCACGGCGGGCATCAACCGATCTGATCGAAGCTTAAGGAATCATCGTTGGCGCTGATCTCGGGGGCGGGGTCAGGATAGCCGCATGACCTATCCGACCCCGCGGATCGCCCTGGTCGGCGACCGCTCCCCCGCCGTCCGCTCGCACGCCCGGATCCCCGGCCTGCTGGACGCCCTCGCCGAGCACGACCACCTCGTCCTGGACGCCTACTGGATCCCGACCGGGGACGCCGCCGAGCCCGGCGCCCTGGACGGCTTCGACGCGGTCTGGCTGCTGCCCGGCAGCCCGTACCGCAGCGAGGCGGGCGCGCTGGCCGCCGTCCGGACCGCCCGCGAACGCGGCATCCCCTTCCTCGGCACCTGCGCCGGGTTCCAGCACGCGGTGCTGGAGTACGCCCGCGGCGTCTGCGGTCTGGCCGACGCCGTCCACGGCGAGGAGCACCCGGACGGGGAACGGCAGGTCATCACCCCGCTGGCCTGCTCCCTGGTCGGCCACGAGGGGGCCGTCACGCTCACCCCCGGGAGCCTCGCCGAACGCGTCCTCGGCGCCACCCGCACCCTGGAGCGCTACCACTGCGCGTACGGCCTCAACGGCGCCCACCTGGAACGGCTGTCCGCGTACGGCCTGCGGTTCAGCGGCGCGGACGAGTCCGGCGAGGTGCGCGTCCTGGAGCTGCCCGGCCACCCCTTCTTCCTGGCGTCGCTGTTCCAGCCCGAGCTGGCCGGCGACGGCACCCGGGCGCACCCCATGATCCGCGCCCTGGCCGGCGCCGCCGTGGCCCACGCCGACTCCAAGGCTCCGGCGGCGCACGCCTGAGCCGGCGTCACCAGCCGGCCTCACGACCCGGTCTCGCGATCCGGCATCACGGCCCGACAACACGGTTCGAGGTCACATCGGCAGCGACCGCAGCCGCACCGGCCCCTCCGGCCACCCGGCCCCCGCCACCAGGGGCGCCCACATGGTGCGCAGCGGCATCTCCGCCAGTCGGCCCTCCGGCTGCTCCACCGTCACCCCCTCCGCGACCTCCCGGAACCCGAGCCCCCGGTAGAACCCGGACAGCGGCGGGCGGCAGAACAGCAGCGCGTGCCGGTGGCCGAGCGTGCGCGCGTGGTCGAGGGCGGCCCCGACCACGGCCCGCGCGAGGCCGCCGTGCCGGTGGTCGGGCGCGACGCAGACCCCGCCGACGCCCATCACGGCCAGGTCGGTGCCGCCCACGGTGAGCGGCAGCGGCAGCAGCCCGGTGTGGGCGACGAGCCGGCCGCCGGCGGCCCGGACGCCGAAGTGGATCTCCTTGGGCAGGAAGGCCAGCCCGGTGTACGCGACGCCGTACGGGTCGTCGCCGGGGCCGAGGATCTCCTCCTGTTCGGCGCGGCCGTACTGCGCGAGCCGTTCGACCACCGGCGCCCCGACGAGGTGCGGCTCTGGCGAGAAACGATCATTCATCCCGCCATGCTCTCCTCCCACCAGGGCTTTTCACCAGTCCCTTCCCGGCCACTCGGTCCGACGCCCCTTCAGGCACCCTTACCGGACCCCCGGCCGGCGCCGGCCGGGGGTCCGGCTCTCCGTCAGGCCGCCGCGCGCCGCGCCAGCTCCGCCCAGACCTCGTCCACCCGCGCCTCCAGCTCCGCCAGGCCGCCGCCGTTGTCGATCACCAGGTCCGCGATCGCCAGCCGGTCCTCCCGGGAGGCCTGCGCGGCCATCCGGGCCCGGGCCTCCTCCTCGGCCATCCCGCGCAGCCGCACCAGCCGGTCCAGCCGCACCCCGTCGGCCGCGTCCACCACCACGACCAGGTCGAACAGCGGCGCCAGGCCGTTCTCGGCCAGCAGCGGCACGTCGTGCACCACGACCGCGTCCGGCGCGGCCGCCGCCTCCAGCTCGGCGGAACGGGCCCGCACCAGCGGGTGGACGATCGCGTTCAGCGCCTTCAGCCGCTCCGGGTCGGCGAACACCACCGCCCCGAGCGCCGGACGGTCCAGCGCGCCGTCCTCCCGCAGCACCTGCGGGCCGAACTCGGCGACCACGGCCGCCAGACCGTCCGTCCCGGGGGCGACCACCTCGCGGGCGATCACGTCGGAGTCCACGATCACCGCGCCACGCGCGGCGAACAGCCGGGACACCTCGCTCTTGCCCGCGCCGATGCCACCCGTCAGTCCGATCTTCAGCATGGCGTCAGGCTACCGGCGAGGCACCGGCGGCGTCAGCGCGGGCCGCCCCCGGAGCGGCCCCGCCCGACACCCGGCCGTCGCCGGAGTCCGTCAGTCCAGCTCCAGGCCCTCGCCGTCCCCCAGCAGCACCAACTCCGCGCCCGCGCTCGCGCCCGGCCCCTCCGGCCCGACCAGCCGGGTGTGCACGGCGAATCCGACCGGGCTGAGCACCGCCTCGTGCACCGGTACGGCCCGGCGCGGCCCGGCCTCCCGGATGTAGTCGACCACCTCGGAGGCCTTGCTCCAGGGTGCCGCGATCGGCAGCAGCAGGGTGTCCACGGTGTGCGGCGGCAGGGTCAACGCGTCGCCGGGGTGGAACAGCCGGCCGTCGAAGAGGAAGCCGACGTTCGGCACCCGCGGGATGTCCGGGTGGATCTCCGCGTGCCACTCACCGTGCACCGAGACGCCGAGCCCGCCGACCTCGAAGGCGTCGCCCTCGCCGACGACGGCGACCCGCTGCGCCACGCCGTCCAGCTGGGCGGCGACGGCGCGGTTGGTCCACACCCGCAGCGCCGGGTCGGCCTCCAGCGCGGCGCGCAGCCGGGACTCCTCGAAGTGGTCCATGTGCTCGTGGGTGATCAGGACGGCGTCCGCCCCGGCCAGGGCGGCGGGGTCGGTGAACGCCCCCGGATCGACGACGACGGTGGCCTCGCCGTGCTCGACGCGTACGCAGGCGTGTCCGAACTTGGTGATTCGCATGCCGGAAACCATACAGCAAGGCTGTACAGCTGTGCTGCATTAATTCCCGGTAGACTCCTCCCATGAGCAGTGAAGACCCCCACGCGGACACCCTGGAACTCGCCGCCGACCTGCGCGCCGCGATCGGCAGCCTGGTCCGCTCCCTGCGCGGCGGCGACGAACTCCCGCAGAACCAGGCCGCCGTCCTCGGCCTGCTGGTCCGCGACGAGCACACCTGCACGGTCGCCGAACTCGCCGCCCTCCAGCGGGTCCGCCACCAGTCGATGGCCCGCACCGTCGCACTGATGACCGGGGCCGGGCTGGTCACCCAGCAGCCCCACCCCACCGACGGCCGCAAGCTGCTCGTCACCGCCACCGAGGCCGGCCGCACCGCCCTGTTCGACCAGCGCGCCCGCCGCGAACGCCGGATCGCCGGCGTCATCGAGTCCCGCCTCACCCCCGAGGAGCAGCACACCCTGCGGGCCGCCGTCCCCCTGCTGCGCCGCCTGCACTGACCCCCCTGGCACCGCCCGCACCGCCCGCACCGCCGACACCGCCGACACCGCCATCGCCCCGCCGCCCCAGTCGCGCTGACGGACCGACACCCGCGACGAGCCGGCCTTCCGCCCCTGCTAGGGTCCGACCACGTGACGGACCGGGCAGAGCAGCACCACCAGGCCATGCGCGAGCACTTCCACCGCGCCGCCCACCAGCGGGGTTTCACCCTCGCTCCCGCCCAACAGGCGGCGGCCGAACGGCTCAGTCGGCTCGCCGGCGAACTGGCCCGGCCCGCCTGGCGCTTGCGGCACCCGCCACGCCACCTCTACCTGTGGGGCCCGGTCGGCCGCGGCAAGAGCTGGCTCGTGGACACCTTCCTCGACGGCCTGTCCACCCCGCACAAGCGGCGGCTGCACTTCCACGACTTCTTCCGCCGCCTGCACGAGGGGGTCGCCCACCACGACGCCGGCCCCCAGCACTCCGCACGCGACGGCGCCGCCGTCGACCGCGCCGTGGACGACCTGCTCGGCGACTGCCGGATCCTGGTCTTCGACGAGTTCCACGCCCATGACGCCGGCGACGCGATGCTCGTCGCCCGCCTGCTGCGCACCCTGCTGGACCGCCGGATCACCCTGGTCACCACGTCCAACTACCCGCCCGTCGGCCTGATGCCCGACCCGCTCTACCACCACCTCTTCGAACCGACGATCAGGCTCATCCAGGAGCGGATGGACGTCCTCGACGTCGCCGGCGCGGTCGACTTCCGCCGGGCGGCCCCGGCCGGGGACCGGCCCGCGGGGCAGGAGCCGCGCTTCACCACCGGCGCCGTCCTGCGCCCCGGCCAGGAGGCGGCCGCCGGCCTGACCCCGCCCGGGCCCGGGGAGGCCGCCCCGGTGACCGCCCACCACCGCGAGCTGCCCGCCCGCGCCGTGCGCGAGGGCGAGGGCCTGGTCTGGTTCGGCTTCGACGCGCTCTGCGAGGGCCGCACCGCCGTCCCCGACTACCTGGCGCTCGTCGAACGCTTCCCCACCCTCGTCCTGGACGGCGTGCCGCCGCTCACCGAGGCGAGCCCGGACGGCCGCCAGCGGTTCGCCAACCTGGTGGACGTCTGCTGCGACCGCGACGTCCGGCTGGTCCTGATCGGCGCCGACCCGATGACCGGCCTGGACCCGGGCTCCCCGCTCCAGCGCGACCTGGACCGCACCGCCAGCCGCCTCGCCCTGCTCCGGCAGCGGCCGGTCCCGGCGCCCTAGGTTCCGGACGCCCCGATGGAGCAGCCCCCTCCGGAGAAAGCCCCTCCGGAGCAGCCCGCTACGCCGTCCCGACCAGCGGCTTGGCCGGCCGCTGCACCGGGATCACCACCGGCTCGATCTCCGGCAGGTCGACGTGCTCGCTCAGCCCGAACCGCCGGTGCAGCCGCCGCAGCGGGGCGGGCGCCCACCAGTTGAACTCGCCGAACAGGCTCATCGCGGCGGGCACCAGCAGGCACCGCACCAGGGTGGCGTCCACCGCGACGGCGACGGCCAGCGCGATGCCCATCTGCTTGACCATCAGCATGTCCCCGAGCGCGAACCCGGCGAAGACGATCACCATCAGCAGCGCCGCCGAGGTGATGATCCGACCGCTGCGCTGCACGCCCAGCTCCACCGCCCGGGTACAGCTGTGGCCCTTGTCCCGCAGCTCCTTGATCCGGGCGAGCAGGAACACCTCGTAGTCCATCGACAGCCCGAAGGCGAAGGCGAAGACCAGCACCGGGATGAAGGTCTCCAGCCCGCCGGTCGGGCTGAACCCGAGCAGCCCGCTGAACCAGCCGTCCTGGAACACCAGGGTGAGCGCGCCGAGCGAGGCGCCCAGCGAGAGCAGGTTCATCAGCAGCGCCTTGACCGGCATCACCACCGAGCCGGTCATCAGGAAGAGCAGCACCAGGGTGCCGACCGCGACCAGGCCGAGCGCCCACGGTCCGCGGGAGAGCAGCTCGTCCTGGAAGTCCACCACCGAGGCCGCGCCGCCGGTGACGTAGGTGGTCAGCCCGCCGCGGTCGGCCCGCAGCTCCTTCACCACCTGCTTGGCCTGTCCGCCCTGCGGGTCCCCGTGCACCAGCACGTCGATCGTGGAGACCGTGTCGCCCACCGGCGTCACGGCCCGCACCCCGCTCACCCCGGGCAGCTTGGCGACCACCTCGTCCGCGTACGCCTGCGCCACCGGCGCCCCGCCCTCGACCACCACGGTGATCGGCGCGGCCGCGGCCTGCGGGAAGCGCTGGTCGACCGTCTCGGCGACCTGCCGCCCGGCGGAGGAGGCGGGCAGCACCGCGGCGCCGGAGCTGCGCATGTCGGCGTGCAGGAACGGCGCGCCGGCCGCCATCAGCAGCGCCACCGAGGCGAGCGTGACCGCCACCGCCCGCTTGCGCACCCGGCGCACGGTCCGGCTGAAGAACCCCTCGTCCGCCACGGGCGCGACGGGCGTCCTGATCCGCGCGCCGGCGAAGCCGAGCAGGGCGGGGATCAGGGTCAGCGCGGCGGCGACGGCGATCACCACCACGCTCACCCCGGCCGCGGCCACCGCGCCGAGCACCGGGCTGGTGAAGACGAACAGGCCCGAGAGCGCGACGGCAACGGTCAGCCCGGAGAAGGCCACGGTGCGGCCGGCGGTCGCCGCGGTCCGTTCGACGGCGGCGGCGATGCCCGCGCCGTGGCCGCGTTCCTCGCGGAAACGATTCACCATGAGCAGCGCGTAGTCGATCGAGAGCCCGAGCCCCAGCACCGTGGCGATCGGCAGCACGCTGGTGTCGATGTCCATGATCCGGCTGAAACCGAACATGGCCAGCAGCGCGCCGCCCACCGAGGCGACCGCCCCGATCACCGGCAGCGAGGCCGCCGCCAGCCCGCCGAAGACCAGCACCATGACGATCAGCGTGAGCGGCAGCGTCACCAGCTCGCCGAACCGGGTGTCCTTCTCGGTCTGCTTCTTGACCTCCTGCTGGAGCACCAGGTCCCCGCCGACCGTGACGTGGGCGCCACCGGTGCCGTCCAGCGCGGTGAGCCGCTGGGTGACGGCGTCGGTCTGGGCGGTGGACGCGGTGTCGGCCATCCGGACGCTGACCAGGCTCGCCGTCCCGTCGGCGGACCGCAGCGCGGCCGGTGCCGGGCCGGAGCCGTACGCGTCCAGCGCGGAGGAGACCCCGGGCAGGGCGGCGATCTCGGCGGTGGCCCGCTCGACGGCGGCCCGGACCGCCGGATCGTCCACCGGCCGGCCGTCCACCACGGCGGTGACGGTGCCCTTGGCCGGGTCGGCCGCGGTGACCACCGCGCCGCCCCGGTCGGCCTCGGCACTGGCGGAGGTGGCCCCGGCCACCGAGCCCTCGAAGACCCGCCCCCCGATCAGGACGCCGACCACCAGGACGACGGCCCACAGGCCGAGCACCCAGCGACGGTGGCGGAAGCAGAACCGGCCGAGGGCCGCGAGCCGGCCACCGACCACGGCGGTGGGGGCGGCGGAAGAGGGGTTGCGCATGAAGGAGCCTTTCGGGCAGCTCCCATCAATTTAGGTGCAACCCGAACTCCGGCCTATAGACGGGCAATGAGCCTCATCTCACACTTTCCTTCACATAAGGCACACATAAGTCGGAGCGGTATAAATCAGGGCGGAAAACGAAATGGGCCCCACCCGGAATTCCGGGTGGGGCCCACCGTCTAGCTATCGGCTAGCGGGAAGCGAGAGCCTCAGCTCTGGCCGCCGGCCAGCTTCTCGCGCAGGGCGGCCAGGGCCTCGTCGGAGGCCAGGGCGCCCGAGCCCTCGTCGCTGCTGGACGAGTAGGAACCACCGGCGGCGGCGGCGACGGCGTCGCCACCCTCCTCGGCGGCCTGGGCGTCGGCCTCGCGGCTCTTGATGACCTGGGCCTGGTGCTGCTCGAAGCGGGCCTGCGCCTCGGCGTACTGGCGCTCCCACTCCTCGCGCTGCTTCTCGAAGCCGGGCAGCCAGTCGTTCGCCTCGGGGTCGAAGCCCTCCGGGTAGATGTAGTTGCCCTGGTCGTCGTACGAGGCGGCCATGCCGTACAGGGTCGGGTCGAACTCGACCTCGGCCGGGTTGGCACCCAGGGCCTCGTTGGCCTGCTTCAGCGACAGGCTGATGCGGCGACGCTCGAGGTCGATGTCGATGACCTTGACGAAGATCTCGTCGCCGACCTGGACGACCTGCTCCGGGATCTCGACGTGGCGCTCGGCCAGCTCGGAGATGTGGACCAGACCCTCGATACCCTCGTCCACGCGGACGAACGCACCGAACGGAACCAGCTTGGTGACCTTACCCGGAACGACCTGGCCGATCTGGTGGGTACGGGCGAACTGCTGCCACGGGTCCTCCTGGGTCGCCTTCAGCGACAGGGAGACGCGCTCGCGGTCCATGTCCACGTCGAGAACCTCGACGGTGACCTCCTGGCCGACCTCGACGACCTCGGACGGGTGGTCGATGTGCTTCCAGGACAGCTCGGAGACGTGCACCAGGCCGTCGACGCCACCCAGGTCCACGAAGGCACCGAAGTTGACGATCGAGGAGACGACGCCGGAGCGCACCTGGCCCTTCTGCAGGGTGGTGAGGAAGGTCTGGCGGACCTCGCTCTGGGTCTGCTCCAGCCAGGCACGGCGGGACAGGACCACGTTGTTGCGGTTCTTGTCCAGCTCGATGATCTTGGCCTCGAGCTCCTTGCCCACGTAGGGCTGGAGGTCGCGGACGCGACGCATCTCGACCAGCGAGGCGGGGAGGAAGCCGCGGAGGCCGATGTCGAGGATGAGACCACCCTTGACGACCTCGATGACGGTACCGGTGACGATGCCGTCCTCTTCCTTGATCTTCTCGATCGTGCCCCAGGCACGCTCGTACTGAGCGCGCTTCTTGGACAGGATGAGACGACCCTCCTTGTCCTCCTTCTGGAGAACCAGGGCCTCGATGTTGTCACCGACGGCGACGACCTCGTGCGGGTCAACGTCGTGCTTGATCGAGAGCTCGCGGGACGGGATGACGCCCTCGGTCTTGTAACCGATGTCGAGGAGGACCTCGTCACGGTCGACCTTCACGATGACGCCCTCGACGATGTCGCCATCGTTGAAGTACTTGATGGTCTCGTCGATCGCGGCGAGGAAGGCCTCCGCGTCGCCGATGTCGTTGACCGCGACCTGCGGGGTGGTGCTGAGGGAGGAGTCGGTGGGGCTCGTCATTAGGAAAAGGGCTCCGGTACGGACATGAAAGTCGTAGGTAATGCCACGCGGAGGGCCCGTATCGCTCCCACCGAAAGCCGGACAGCCAAGAACACGGCGCACCGGGATTCCCGTAACAACGAGAACCGGCGTCCGTCTTGCGACCGTGGGGTCTTCGACAGATGCGAGCGCGACCTGCTCCGTCCGAGGCGCGCAGGCCCGCAGCGCAACTTGTAGCATACGGGGACGGCCAGGCACGGTCAATGCCGAAGGACGGCAAGACGGTGGAGCCCGGTACGGATCAGGCCATATCCTCCGAATGCGCGCCTCGCGGCGGCGCCCGAAGGGGCCCTGTCCCCGGATGCCACCGCCAGGACCCGGACCCTTACGGGCCGGTTCTCGGCAGCGACGCTTCCGCACTCCATACCCTACGCGATGGGCATTGTCACCGTGGCCACCACCCCCCAGTCGAACCTGCACGATCTTGACACCTCCCCCGTTCGGGACGAGGAGGAGGACGGCGACGACGCGCTCCGGCGGGAGGCCGGCAGCGGGGAGAGCAGCCGGGCCAGCCGGCACTGGTGGGACCGCAACGCCGACGAGTACCAGGACGAGCACGGCGAGTTCCTCGGCGACGACCGCTTCACCTGGTGCCCCGAGGGCCTGGACGAGGCCGACGCCCGGCTGCTCGGCGAGGTGGCCGGCCGGGACGTGCTGGAGATCGGCGCCGGCGCCGCCCAGTGCTCCCGCTGGCTGGCCGCCCGGGGCGCCCGGCCCGTCGCCCTGGACATCTCCTACCGCCAGCTCCAGCACTCCCGTCGGATCGACCTCGGCCGCGGCACCGCGCCCGTTCCGGTCGTCCAGGCCGACGCCGCCGTGCTGCCCTTCGCCGACGCCTCCTTCGACCTCGCCTGCTCCGCGTACGGCGCCGTCCCGTTCAGCGCCGACACCGCCGCTCTGATGCGCGAGGTTCACCGGGTGCTGCGGCCGGGCGGGCGCTGGGTGTTCTCGGTGACCCACCCGATCCGCTGGGCCTTCCCCGACGAGCCCGGCGTCGAGGGCCTCACCGCGGTGTCCTCCTACTTCGACCGCACCCCGTACGTCGAGCAGGACGAGCAGGGGCGCGCCACCTACGTCGAGCACCACCGCACCCTCGGCGACCGGGTCCGCGAACTCGTCGCCGCCGGCTTCCGGCTGGTGGACCTGGTCGAGCCCGAGTGGCCGGCCGGCCTGGAGCAGGAGTGGGGCGGCTGGTCCCCACTGCGCGGACGGCTGATCCCCGGCACGGCGATCTTCGTCACCGAGCGGGGCTGAGGTTGCCTCCGGTGGGGCACGACCTGCCCGTCCGCACCGCCCTGCCCGCCCTCCACGACGCGCTGGCCGGGCACGGCACCGCCGTCCTCGCCGCGCCGCCCGGCACCGGCAAGACCACCCTGGTGCCGCTGGCCCTGGCCGGGCTGCTGGCCCCCGGGAGCCCGGTGCGGCGGGTGCTGGTCGCCGAACCGCGCCGGCTCGCCGTCCGGGCGGCCGCCCGGCGGATGGCCTGGCTGCTCGGCGAGGCCGTCGGCGGCCGGGTCGGCTACACCGTGCGCGGCGAGCGCCGCACCGGCCCCGAGACGGTCGTCGAGGTGGTCACCACCGGCGTGCTGCTGCAACGGCTCCAGCGCGACCAGGAACTGCCCGGCGTGTACGTGGTCGTCCTGGACGAGTGCCACGAACGGCACCTGGACGCCGACACCGCGCTCGCCTTCCTGCTCGACGTCCGGGCGGCGCTGCGGCCCGACCTCGGGCTGGTCTGCGCCTCGGCCACCTCCGACACCGAGGCCTGGGCCGAGCTGCTCGGCGGCGCCCCGGTGGTGGAGGCGCACGGCACCTCCCACCCGGTCGGGGTGGTCTGGGCGCCGCCGCCGCGCGCCGTCCGGCCCGCGCACGGCACCCGGGTGGACCCGGCGCTGCTCGACCACGTCGCCTCGGTGGTGCGGCGGGCGCTGACCGAGCGGGACGGGGACGTGCTCTGCTTCCTGCCCGGCGTCGGCGAGATCGCCCGGGTCGCCGGGGCGCTGGGCGGTGTTCCGGCGGACGTCCTGCAACTCCACGGCCGCGCCCCGCAGGCCGTCCAGGATGCCGCCCTCTCGCCCGGCGAGGGCCGGCGGGTCGTGCTCGCCACCGCCGTCGCCGAGTCCTCGCTCACCGTCCCCGGCGTCCGGGTCGTGGTGGACGCCGGACTCGCCCGGGAGCCGCGCACCGACCACGCCCGCGGGCTCGCCGGGCTGGTCACCGTCCGGGCCTCGCTCGCCGCCGCCCGCCAGCGGGCCGGCCGGGCCGGGCGCGAGGCCCCGGGCACCGTCTACCGCTGCTGGAACGAGGCCGAGGACGCCCTCGCCGCCCGCTTCCCCACTCCGGAGATCGCGCTCGCCGACCTCACCTCCTTCGCCCTCCAGGCCGCCTGCTGGGGCGACCCGGACGCCACCGGCCTCGCCCTGCCCGACGCCCCGCCCGCCGGGGCGATGGCCGCCGCCCGGCAGACCCTGCTCGCGCTCGGCGCGGTCGACCCGGACGGACGGGCCACCGCGCGTGGCGTCCGGCTCGCCCGTACGGGGCTGCACCCCCGGCTGGGGCGCGCCCTGGTCGACGGCGCGGCGGCGGTCGGCGCACGGCGGGCCGCCGAGGTCGTCGCGCTGCTCTCCGAGGAACCGCCCCGGGCGCTGGGCGACGACCTCGGCGCGGTCTGGCGCACGGTTCGGTCCTCCCGCGACCCCTACGCGGGGCGCTGGCGCGACGAAGTCCGCCGGCTGCTGCGCGCCACCTCCGACGAGCCCGCCACCGACCTGCCCGACGCCGTCGCCGCCGGCCTCGTCGTCGCGCTCGCCTTCCCGGAGCGGATCGCCCGCGCCCGCGTCGAGCGGCCCGCCCCCGGCGAGCGCAGCCCGTACCTGATGGCCAGCGGGACGGCCGCCGAACTCGCGCCCGGCACGTCGCTGGGCGCCCTGCCCTGGCTCGCCGTCGCGGTCGCCGACCGCCCGGCGGGCTCGCACTCGGCCCGCGTCCTGCACGCCGCGGCGCTGGACGAGGCCACCGCGCTGGCCGCCGGAGCGGCGCTGCTGGCTTCTCGCGAGGAGGTCCACTGGGACACCCGGCGCGGGGAGGTCGTCTCGCGCCGGGTCGAGTCGCTGGGCGCCGTCGAACTCGCCGAGAAGCCCCTCAACCGCCCCGACCCCCTGCTCGTCCGGGCTGCTCTGCTCGAAGGCCTCGCCCGTGAGGGCGTCGGCACGCTGCTGACCTTCCCGTCCAACCTGCGCGAACGTCTGGCCTTCCTCCACGCCGCCATCGGCGATCCCTGGCCCGACGTCAGCGACGAGGCACTGCTCGAACGCGCCGAGGAGTGGCTGGAGCCCGAACTCTCCCGCGCCCGCCGCCGCGCCGACCTGGCCAGGATCGACACGACCGCCGCCCTCCAGAGGTTGCTCCCCTGGTCCACCGGTGAGGCGGGTCGGCTGGACGAGTTCGCCCCCGAGCGCATCACGGTGCCGTCGGGCTCGAAGATCCGCGTCGACTACACCACCGAACGCCCGGTCCTGGCAGTCAAGTTGCAGGAGCTCTTCGGCTGGACAGCGACGCCTGCCCTGGCCGGAGGCCGCGTCCCGCTGACCATCCACCTCCTGTCGCCCGCCGGCCGCCCCGCCGCCGTCACCGGCGACCTGGAGAGCTTCTGGCGCGACGGCTACCGCGCCGTCCGCGCGGAGTTGAGAGGCCGATACCCCCGCCACCCCTGGCCCGAGGACCCGACCACGGCCGAACCCACCCGCCGCACCAACACTCGGAAGTAGGTCAGTCCCGTCGGTTCGGCCGGATCGCGGAGAAGAGGACGAGTGTCAGGATCAAGGCGGTGAAGAGGATCAGGAACTTCCGTCCTCCCTCGGAGCCGGCGGGCAGCCAACCCTGCAACAGCCCGATCAACAGCACGATGTCGAGCACGACCGCGATCGCGTACCCTGGCCGCTTCATGGCCGATCTCCCTCCCCGGTTCCGTTCGCATCACACCTACCCCGTTCCAACCGCCAAGCACCAGAAGTCGGACCCGCCGACTTCCTGTGCACCCCACCGCCTCACGGCGCCGAAAACCGCCTCCCAGCCCGGCCAGTGGGCGAGTCGAAGGCCGTGCGGGACGCGAAACCGGTTGCGGGTGCGGCCCCCGGCGTCGGCGTCGACCACGCCAAGGACCTGAACATCGACCCGTCCCACGTCTACGTCGCCCGGGGCAGCGAGGACACGATGATCAAACACGTAGCGAGCACCGGCCTGGCCTTCGGGCTGGACCCCGTGGACAGCGGCTTCGGTGCCCAGCACCTGCCGGCCGGTAGTACCGACCACTCGCACTACTGGCTGCCAGGGAGCACGTCCGTCAAGGCGTTCGGCGCCGTGATCGCAGGCAACGGGGCCGGCCGGTGACGCGACACCGGCCGATCGCGGCAGCGGTGGCCGCCGGACTGCTGTTGACGGCCGCGGCATGCGGCGAGGACTCCGATGCCCCGACCATGACACAGGCGCAGGCGAAGCAGCGGACCGCGGACTACATGGGGCAGGCCCTCGCCGATCTGCCCCAGCCCGTCGCCACGGCCGGCGAGCGGGAGAACGGCACCAACTGCTTCAGGAACGACGCCCCCTCCGAGTACGACGGCCGCGTCGTGGAGGTCACGGAGAGGCGGCTCTCCGGCATTCCGGTGGACCGCCAGGCCGAGTACGTCGAGCGCCTCCGGACCCGGATCGAGGCCATGGGATTCCGGCAGGACGACTCCGGCGCCCTGCGCACGTCCGCCCACTTCACGAACTCGACCGACCAGTTCACCGGCTCCATCGACGGGATCGGCAGCTCGTACGGGACTCTCGTGATCGGCTTCTCCTCCCCGTGCGTGTGGCCCGACGGCACCAAGCCCCCGCGCTGAGCCGTACCTCCTCGACCGGCTAAACCCCCCGGCAGGCGCCAGGACGCCGGCTCCTCGCCGTCAGGCTCGGCGGGCGTGGGAGGCGAGGCGGTCGGCGAGGGCGGTGACGAGGTCGCGCAGCTCGTCGGGGCGCTCGATGACGAACGGCCGGTCGAGTGAGGCGAGGACCGGGGGCAGCCAGTCGAGACGCTCCGCCCGCAGCTCGACGCGCAGCCAGTCGCCGGACTCGGGCGCGCACTCCTCCAGGGTCGCGACGCTCGCGGGGAGGTGGGCGCGGATCTGCGCGGCCGTTCCGTGGATCCGCAGGGTCACCTCGTGCCGGTACTCGGCCGTGGCGAACGCCGACAACACCCGCTGCGCCGGGCCAGGGCCCTCAGGGGCCTCGAAGGAGCCGGGCCGGGTCCGCGCGTCCTCGATGCGGTCGAGCCGGAAGGTCCGGTCCTCGCCGATCGCGGGGTCCTCGCCCGTGACGTACCACCGGCCCGCGTGGGCGACGATCCCGTACGCGTGCAGCATGCGCTCGCTGCGCCGTCCGTCGCGGTCGGTGTAGCGGATCGAGACGGGTCGGCGGTGGCGCACCGCGTCGGCGATGGTGAGCAGGACCCCGGCGTCCGGGGTGGCGAACTCGCCGGGCCGGTCCGTGAAGTCGAGGGCTTCCAGGAGCGTGTCCAGTCGATGCGCGAGGTGCCGGGGCAGCACCCGCCGGATCTTGGCCGCCGCCGTCTCGCCCGCCGTGCGTTCGGTCGTCGTCAACCCCGCCCGGCGGCCGGCGACCAGACCGAGCAGGACGGCCAGCGCCTCGTCGTCGCTGAGCATGAGCGGCGGCAGGCGGTACCCGGGAGCGAGCCGGTACCCGCCGTAGCGGCCGCGCACCGACTCCACGGGGACGTCCAGCTCGATCAGCTGGTCCACGTACCGGCGCACGGTGCGCCCCTCGACGCCGAGCCGGTCGGCGAGTTCGGCCACGGTCCGGGTGCCGCCCGACTGCAGCAGCTCCAGGAGGGTCAGCACGCGGGCGGCCGGTCGAGGCATGTTCGCAGCCTAACGCGAATAGGGGACCGGTTCTGTCCACTATTTCTCCTAGCCTGCGACCCGCACCCATTCGGCACGGCCAAGGAGATCCCCATGGACTTCGTCTCGATCCGCATCATCACCGGCGACGTGGCGCGCCTCGTCGAGTTCTACGAGCGAGCCACCGGCGCCCGGGCGGCGTGGGCCACCGAGGACTTCGCCGAGCTCAGGGTCGGCGGCGCCACCCTCGCGATCGCCGGCACCCGGACCGTCCCGCTGTTCGCCCCGGGCTCCGCCCGCCCGGCGGCCAACCAGAGCGTGATCACCGAGTTCCTCGTCGACGACGTGGACCGCGTCCACCGCAACCTGCGCGGCTTCGTCACCGACTTCGTCACCGAGCCCACCACGATGCCCTGGGGGAACCGGTCGCTGCTGTTCCGCGACCCCGACGGCAACCTGGTCAACTTCTTCACCCCCGTCACCCCGGCGGCCGTCGAGAAGTTCGCGCGCTGACGCCACCCGCACGGCGGCCCGCACGACGGCATCACCGTGCACAGGAAGTCGGCCCCGCCGACTTCCTGTGCAGTACGAGTGCCGGCCCGCGCATCACGACGGTGCGGGGCCGGCGGGCGTCACGACGACGCGGTCGGACGCGGGGCGGCCCACCAGGTCGAGGGCGCCGCGACCGTGTACCCCAGCGACTCGTACAGCGGCCTGCCCAGCTTCGAGGCGGTGAGGGTGGCCGGGAGGTCCGCCAGGTGGGCGAGGGCGCCGAGCATGACGGCCCGGCCCACGCCGCGCGAGCGGAACGCCGACGACGTGCTGATCCAGTAGTGGCTGCCGACGCCGTCGGCCACCACGCTGACGCCGGCTCCCGCGGCCACGCCGTCGACCGAGGCGATGAACACGTCCACGCCCGGCTGTTCGATCAGCGACGTCGGGAAGAGTTCGCCGGGGCGGTGGGGCTCGAAGGTGTCCAGCTCGAAGCCCTCGATCACGAGCCGCTCGGCCGTCTGGAGGTCCTCGGGCCGCCGCACCCTGGTCACGTCCAGCGCCGGTTCGGCGACCGGCCCGGGCAGGCGCAGCATGACCGGCATCTGCCAGGTCCGCATGCCCAGGTGGCTCAGGTCGGTGGAGCTGAACGGATCCTCGACGTTCACCGCCCCCGCGGCCCGGCGGACCAGCTCCGTCAACCCGGCCAGTTCGTCCGGGTCGAGGTCGGGCTCCTGGACGAGGATCCGCAGACCCGCCCGCTCGTCGCCGTCGACCGCGACGAATCCGCGGCAGCGGATCACCTCGTGCCCGCGGGCTCGGCCGGTCGCGGTCCAGAAGGCGGCGGAGTTGCGGGCCTGGTGCTTCGGCGCCTGGGCCAGCGAGACGGGCTGGTCGGTCGCAGTGGATCCTGTTGTCATTGGGCCTACGGTAGTACGGAATTGACCCGTCGTCCGGGCCGGTTTTCCGACCGGCCGACCAGCCGCCTCCGACCCGGCCGCCTCCGACCGGGACGACGGCAGGCCGGGACGACGGCAGGAGCAGACGGCGGCAGGAGCAGACGGCGGCGGGCCCGGACGCTCCGCGCCTCCGGGCCCGCCGCGTACCGCACGCCGCGTCAGTGCGCGGCGGCCTCCCAGTTCGGGCCGACGCCGACCGAGACGTCCAGCGGGGCGCGCAGCGGGTAGGCGCCCGCCATCTGCTCGCGGACGAGGGCCTCGACCTGCTCGCGCTCGCCCGGGGCCAGCTCCAGCACGATTTCGTCGTGCACCTGGAGCAGCATCCGGGAGGTGAGGCCGGCCGCGCGCAGCGCCTCGTCCACCCGGAGCATGGCGATCTTGACGATGTCGGCGGCCGAGCCCTGGATCGGGGCGTTGAGGGCCATCCGCTCGGCCATCTCGCGGCGCTGGCGGTTGTCGCTGTTGAGGTCCGGCAGGTAGCGGCGGCGGCCGAGCAGCGTCTCGGTGTAGCCCGTCGCCCGGGCCTCGTCGACGACCCGGCGCAGGTAGTCCCGCACGCCGCCGAAGCGCTCGAAGTAGGTGTCCATCAGGCCCTGGGCCTCGGCCGGCTTGATCCCGAGCTGCTGCGAGAGCCCGTACGCGGACAGCCCGTACGCCAGGCCGTAGGACATCGCCTTGATCTTGCGGCGCATCTCGGCGTCCACTGCGGCGCGCGGCACCTCGAAGACCTGGGAGGCGACGGTGTTGTGCAGGTCCTCGCCGGAGGCGAAGGCCTCGATCAGCGCCTCGTCCTCGGACAGGTGCGCCATGATCCGCAGTTCGATCTGCGAGTAGTCGGCGGTGAGCAGCGACTCGTAGCCCTCGCCGACGACGAAGGCGCGGCGGATGGCGCGGCCCTCCTCGGTGCGGACGGGGATGTTCTGCAGGTTCGGGTCCTGCGAGGAGAGCCGGCCGGTGGCGGCGACCATCTGGTTGAAGGTGGTGTGGATGCGGCCCTTGGGCGAGACGGTCTTGAGCAGGCCCTCGACGGTGGTGCGCAGCTTGGCCTGGTCGCGGTGGCGCAGCAGGATGACCGGCAGCTCGTTGTCGGTCTGGGTGGCCAGCCAGGTGAGCGCGTCGGCGTCGGTGGTGTAGCCGGTCTTGATCTTCTTGGTCTTGGGGAGGGCGAGCTCGCCGAAGAGGATCTCCTGGAGCTGCTTGGGCGAGCCGAGGTTGAACTCGTGCCCGGCGGCGGCGTGCGCCTCCTCCACCACGCGCTGGATCTCGGCGGCGAACTGCGCCTCCAGGCCGGTGAGCCACTCGCGGTCGGCGGCGATGCCGTAGCGCTCCATCCGGGCCAGCAGGGCGGCGATGGGCAGTTCCATGTCGTGCATCAGCTCGGCGGCGCCGACCTCGCCGAGGCGGGTGTCGAAGAGCGCGGCGAGGTCGAGCACGGCGCGGGCCTGGAGCATCAGCGACTGGGCGGCGGCCGTCTCGTCCTCCTCCGGCGCGTCGAAGGAGAGTTGGCCGCTCTCGGCGGCGGGGGCGGGGGTGAGCGAGCGGGCCAGGTACTCCTCGGCGAGCACCTCCAGGGTGAAGGTGCGGCGGCCGGGCTTCTCCAGGTAGGCGGCGAGCGCGGTGTCGGCGACGACGCCCTCGATCGTCCAGCCGCGCTCGGCGAAGGCGCGCATCACCTGCTTGGCGATGTGCAGGGCCTTGGGGGCGGCGGGGTCGGCGAGCCAGCGGGTGAAGGCCTGCTCGTCCTCCTCGGCGAGCAGCGCCGGGTCGAACCAGGCGGCGGACTCCCCGGCGGCGAGGGCGACTTCGGTGACCTCGCCGGAGCCGAGCGCCCACTGGTAGACGGCGGCGAGGGCGACGGTGGTCTTGCCGTCGGAGGCGTGCTCGGCCAGCCAGGCGGCCAGGGTGCCCGGGTCGGTGAGGAGCTCGCCGTCGACCTCGACGCCGGGGGCGAGCTCGGCCTCCGCCTGGGCCTCGCCGGCGGCCGGGTCGATGCCGAAGACGCGGTCGCGGAAGTTGGCGTTGCGGAACTCCAGCGACTCCATCAGGGTGCCGACGGCGTCCTTGTCGAACGGCTTGCGGTCCAGGTCGGCGACGCCGACCGGGAGTTGGACGTCGCGGACCAGCTCGGTGAGCACCCGGTTGCGCTTGACCGAGTCGAGGTGGTCGCGCAGCTTCTCGCCGATCTTGCCCTTCACCTCGTCGGCGCGGGAGACCAGTTCGTCGAAGGAGCCGAACTGGTTGACCCACTTGGCGGCGGTCTTCTCGCCGACGCCGGGGATGCCGGGCAGGTTGTCGGACGGGTCGCCGCGCAGCGCGGCGAGGTCCGGGTACTGGCGCGGGGTGACGCCGTACTTCTCGGTGACCTTCTCCGGGGTGAAGCGGGTGAGCTCGGAGACGCCCTTGGTGGGATAGAGCACGGTGACGTGGTCGGTGACCAGCTGGAGCGAGTCGCGGTCGCCGGTGACGATGTCGACGTCGTAGCCGGCCGCCTCGGCGGCGGTGGCCAGGGTGGCGATGATGTCGTCGGCCTCGAAGCCCTCGACGGTGAGCCGGGGGACGTGCATGGCGTCGAGCAGTTCGCCGATCAGGCCGATCTGGCTGCGGAACTCGTCCGGTGTCTTGGCGCGGTTGGCCTTGTAGTCGGGGAACTCGACGGAGCGGAAGGTCTGCCGGGAGAGGTCGAAGGCGACGGCGAGGTGGGTGGGCTGCTCGTCGCGCACGGTGTTGGCGAGCATCGAGGCGAAGCCGTAGACCGCGTTGGTGGGCTGGCCGGTGGAGGTGTTGAAGTTCTCCACGGGCAGGGCGTAGAAGGCCCGGTAGGCCATCGAGTGCCCGTCGAGCAGCATCAGCCGGGGCCGCCGGCCGGCCCCGCCGCCACCCGTCGCGCCCTTGTCCGTACTCTGCGTAGCCACGTCAACGTCCGTTCCTGCCGATTCCACTACCGGCCACCGATCCTATGGCCCGGCACCGACAAAAAGGACGCCGCGCCGGTCCGTCCGCAGCTGCTACCTCCGAGTAGGACGGTCGTACGATCACAGGCGGCACGCCCCCGGCGTTCCCCGGCATTCCCGGCCTTCCCAGCAGTCCCCAGCAGTCCCCAGCGTCCCCCAGCGGCAGGAGCTCCCCCCATGACCGACGCGGCCCCCGGCACCGCCACCGACACCACGCCCGCCCCCGCGCCCGCCACCGCGCCCGCCACCGCGCCCGCGACCGACACCGCGCCGGTCCTGAACGTCCCGCAGGACGTGCTGGACCACTTCGCCAAGCTCGGCGTCAGCCCGCAGACCTTCTCCGGCGGCCACCTCGGCGAGAAGCTCGGCATCCGGATCGTCGAGGCCTCCGGCGACCGCGTGGTCGGCACCATGCCGGTGGAGGGCAACCAGCAGCCGTACGGACTGCTGCACGGCGGCGCGTCGGCGGCGCTGGCCGAGACGCTGGGCTCGATCGGGGCGATGCTGCACGCCGGACCGGGCCGCTACGCGGTCGGCGTGGACCTCAACGCCACCCACCACCGCTCGGCCACCTCCGGCCTGGTGACCGGGGTGGCGACGGCCGTGTTCAAGGGCCGCACCGCCGCCACCTACGAGATCGCGATCACCGACGACACCGGCCGGCGGATCACCAGCTGCCGGCTGACCTGCATGCTGCGCGACCTCTGACGGCCCCCCCGGGAACCGCCGGCCCGACGCGGACCACCGGCCCGACCCGGGACCTCCGGCGCGGCCCGAACCACCGGCGCGACAACGGCCGTACCGCGTCGCCGAGTTCACTCGAAACGACATCAAGTCCCTTTTCCGCCCCCTTGTTTGACCTTCCGCCGCCTTGGGCAGGCGTTGGTCTGGACAAGGGGGCGTTCACATGCCCGGGCGCGGCCGACCCCCATCCCGCAGCATGTGACGCTACGTAACAAGTAGGAAATCCGATCAATTGCCGGTTCCGAGACCTTCAGGCGCCTCGGAACCATGCGGCCGGGCTCTCCACGTCCGCAATCCGGACGCTCAAGGTCGAAACCAGGGCATCGGACATGATCGTCCGATAATCGACGCTGCCAGCTGCAACCCCCATTTCTGGGCCTTACATCCCCCTACCAGCAAGTAAACGCCTGACATCGCGGGATGGATCGAGCCGGAACGACCACATGGTGAGACAAATGCTCCGTGTGCTCATAACAAGAGAATCACAGCCTGCCCCCAGCACTGCCAGAGCCGCCCAACGGCATCTAGAGTCACGGCCAGTCACCGCGCCATTCGATTGGGCCAGGCCCTCCGCGCACTCCGGCTCCCGCCATTCCGGCGCGGGCGCCTCCTGAACCGAAGGGGACCCTCGTGCGTCACCGTTCAGCAGTTGTCGTGAGCATTGCCGTGATCGGCGCCCTCAGCCTCACCGCCTGCGGCTCCCGCGGAGAGAAGAAGGGCGGCGACGGCGGCGGCAACTCCGCCTCCACCACCGTCGTCATCGGCGTCGACGCCCCGCTCACCGGCGACCTCTCCGCCCTCGGCCTCGGCATCCGCAACTCCGTCGACCTCGCGATCAAGAAGGCCAACGAGAGCAACGAGGTCCCCGGCGTCAAGTTCGAGATCAAGGCCCTGGACGACACCGGCAAGCCCGCCCCCGGCCAGCAGAACGCCACCCAGCTGGTCGGCGACTCCAAGGTCCTCGGCGTCGTCGGCCCGCTCAACTCCAGCGTGGCGCAGTCGATGCAGCAGATCTTCGACGACGCGAACCTGGTCGAGGTCTCCCCCGCCAACACCGGCGTCGCCCTCAGCCAGGGCGAGAAGTGGGCCAGCGGCGAGAAGAAGCGCCCCTTCAACTCCTACTTCCGCACCGCCACCACCGACGCCGTCCAGGGCCCGTTCGCCGCCCAGTTCCTCTACAACGACGCCAAGAAGACCAAGGTCTTCCTCATCGACGACCAGAAGACCTACGGCGCCGGCCTCGCCGGCACCTTCAAGGGCGAGTTCACCAAGCTCGGCGGCACCCTCGTCGGCGAGGAGCACGTCAACCCCGACGACCGCGACTTCGCCGCCATCGTCACCAAGGTCAAGAGCTCCGGCGCCGAGGCCGTCTACTACGGCGGCGAGTACCCCGCGGCCGGCCCGCTCTCCCTCCAGCTCAAGGAGGCCGGCGTCAACATCCCCCTGATGGGCGGCGACGGCATCCAGAGCGGCGACTTCATCAAGCTCAACCCCAAGAGCCAGGGCGACTACGCCACCGCCGTCGGCCTGCCGGTCGAATCCCTCGACACCGCCAAGAAGTTCATCGCCGACTACAAGACGGCCGGCTACAAGGACGCCTACGAGACCTACGGCGGCTACTCCTACGACAGCGCCTGGGCCATCATCCAGGGCGTCAAGCAGGCCGTGAAGGACAACAACGGCAAGGTCCCCGACCGCAAGGCCGTCCGCGACGCCGTCCAGAAGGTCACCTTCGACGGCGTGACCGGCAAGGTCTCCTTCGACGAGTTCGGCGACACCACCAACAAGCAGCTCACCGTATACACCGTCAAGGACGGCAAGTGGGCCGTGGAGAAGTCCGGCACCTTCAAGGGCTGACACCGAGTCACCACCCGCTCCACCGGCCCCACTTCCCCACCACACCGCGCGCGGGGGCGCCACGAGTGCCCCCGCGCGCACCCACATCCACCACCCACGCGGACACCCCCGAACGCACTACGGAGGCCCAGCGGTGCACGACCTACCGCAGCAGCTGGCCAACGGCCTGATCCTCGGCGCCCTCTACGGGCTCGTCGCGATCGGCTACACGATGGTCTACGGCATCGTCCAGCTCATCAACTTCGCCCACGGCGAGATCGTCATGGTCGGCGGCTTCGGCGCCCTGACCGCCTACCTCGCCCTCCCCGGCGGCACCACCCTCTGGCTGGCCCTGCCGCTCATGCTGATCGCCGGCATCCTGGTCTCCACCCTCACCGCCGTCGCCGCCGAACGCTTCGCCTACCGCCCCCTGCGCACCGCCCCCCGGCTGGCCCCGCTGATCACCGCCATCGGGCTCTCCATCTTCCTCCAGCAACTCGTCTTCTCCTTCTACCCGGACGCCAAGAAGGCCCGGGTCTTCCCCAAGCTCCCCGGCGACCCGTTCAGCCTCGGCTCCGTCACCATCCAGCGCAGCGACCTCTTCCTGATCATCGCCGCCCCGCTGTGCATGCTCGCCCTCGGCTGGTTCGTCACCCGCACCCGCTCCGGACGCGCCATGCAGGCCACCAGCCAGGACCCGGACACCGCCAAGCTGATGGGCATCGACACCGACCGCATCATCGTCATGGCCTTCGCCATCGGCGCCGCGTTCGCCGCCGTCGCCGCCGTCGCCTACGGCCTGCGCAGCGGCCAGGTCGACTTCCGGATGGGCTTCATCCTCGGCCTCAAGGCCTTCACCGCCGCCGTCCTCGGCGGCATCGGCAACATCTACGGAGCCATGCTCGGCGGCCTCGCCCTCGGCCTCGCCGAAGCCCTCGCCACCGGCTACATCCAGCACCTGCCCGGCATGCACCTCTTCGGAGGCGGCGCCTGGAAGGACGTCTGGGCCTTCGTTCTCCTCATCCTCGTACTCCTGATCCGGCCCCAGGGCCTGCTCGGCGAGCGCGTCGCGGACAGGGCGTGACCACCATGACCACCACCACCGAAACGACCCCGGTCATCCCGCTGCCGGCCCGCGCCGCCGCCGCCGTCACCGCACTCGGCGCCCTCGCCACCGCGGCCTCCGCCGCCATGTCCTGGACCTGGACCTCCGAGTTCCCCGGCGACCTCACCTACTACGGCTCCCCGGCCGGCCTCCAGTGGCTCGCCCTCGCCGCCGGCCTGCTCACCCTGGTCCTGCTGCTCGCCGGCCAGGGCGTCCCCGGCCTGCGCTGGGCCGCCCCCTCCCGCAGCCACAACGCCGTCCTGTACGCCGCCACCGGCGCCCTCACCGTCGCCGTCTACTCGGTCGCCGCCGTCTCCACCGAACTCGGCGGCCTCGCCAACCTCGAACCCGGCGGCTGGGTCCTCGCCGCCGGCGGCCTGATCAGCGTCCTCGGCGCCCTCGGCCTCCCGCTCGACCGCCGCACCGCCGTCCCGCTGCGGACCCTCGACAAACGCCTCTTCCTGCTCGTCCCGGTCGCCCCCGCCGCCTGGTTCGCCGCCCACGCCATCCCCGAGGACAAGCCCGTCGCCCCGGTCATGACCGCCCTCGCCGGCGGCCTCGCCATCGCCGCCGGCGCCGTCCTGCTGCTCCAGCTCGGCCACCTCGCCAACAGCACCATCCGACTGGGCCGGACCGACCGCCCGCTGCCCGCACCGCGCCCGCTCCCCTCCTGGCTCGAAGTGCTGCTGATCGTCCTCGCCTTCGGACTCGGACTGTTCGCGATCACCTTCGGCATCGACACCGAGTACGGCGAACTCTTCACCGGCTACCTGCTGTTCGTCGCCCTCGCCGTCCCCGCCCTGTCCAGGTCCGGCCTGCTCGCCCGGCTGCGCGCCCTGACCGTCAAGCACCGCCCGGTCACCACCGGCGCCGCCTTCGCCGCCGCCGCCAGCTTCCCGTTCACCCAGACCAGCGACCAGTACACCTCCGTCGCCACCAACATCCTGATCTTCGCCACCGTCGCCCTCGGCCTCAACATCGTCGTCGGCCTGGCCGGCCTGCTCGACCTCGGGTACGTCGCCTTCCTCGGCGTCGGCGCCTACGCCGCCGCCCTGGTCTCCGGCTCCCCCGCCTCCCCCATCCACGTCCAGTTCCCGTTCTGGGCCGCGATGCTCACCGGCGCCGTCGTCTCGATGGTCTTCGGCGTACTGATCGGCGCCCCCACCCTGCGGCTGCGCGGCGACTACCTCGCCATCGTCACCCTCGGGTTCGGCGAGATCTTCCGCATCACCATGCTCAACCTCAACGGCACCACCGGCCCCAAGGTCACCAACGGCTCCAACGGCATCCCGCGCATCCCCGACCTGCAGATCCTCGGCTTCGACCTCGGCAAACCGCACACCGTGCTCGGCGTCGAACTCGGCCGCTTCTCCAACTACTACCTGCTGATGCTCCTGGTCACCGCCCTGGTCGTGCTCGTCTTCGCCCGGGTCGGCAACTCCCGCATCGGCCGCGCCTGGGTCGCCATCCGCGAGGACGAGACCGCCGCCGAGGCCATGGGCATCAACGGCTTCCGGCTCAAGCTGCTCGCCTTCGCCCTCGGCGCCCTGCTCGCCGGCCTCGCCGGCACCGTCCAGGCCCACGTCAGCTACACCGTCACCCCCGACCAGTACACCTTCGCCGAGGCCCTCCCGCCGAACTCCGCCTTCCTGCTCGCCGCGGTCATCCTCGGCGGCATGGGCACCATCAGCGGCCCGCTGGCCGGCGCCACCCTCCTCTTCCTCATCCCGAAGAAGCTCGAGTTCCTCGCCGACTACCAGCTCCTCGCCTTCGGCGCCGCCCTCATCGTCCTGATGCGGGTGCGGCCCGAAGGACTCATCCCCAACCGGCGCCAGCAGCTGGAGTTCCACGAGGCCGCCGTCCCGGCCCAGGCCTCCGGCGAGCCGACCGCACTCACCAAGGCAGGGGCGTGACCGACCCGATGACCACCACCGCCGCACCCCTGCTCGAAGTCACCGGCGTCACCATGCGCTTCGGCGGCCTCACCGCGGTCAACGACGTCTCCCTGACCGTCGGAGAGGGCGAGATCATCGGTCTCATCGGCCCCAACGGCGCCGGCAAGACCACCTTCTTCAACTGCCTCACCGGCCTGTACGTCCCCACCGAGGGCGCCGTCCGCTACCGCGACACCCTGCTGCCGCCCAAGCCCCACCTGGTCACCCAGGCCGGCATCGCCCGCACCTTCCAGAACATCCGGCTGTTCGCCAACATGACCGTCCTGGAGAACGTCCTGGTCGGCCGGCACACCCGCACCAGGGAAGGCATCTTCTCCGCCATCCTGCGCGGCCCCGGCTACCACCGCGCCGAGGCCGAGAGCCGCGAGAAGGCCATGGAACTCCTGGCGTTCACCGGCCTCGCCGACAAGGCCGACCACCTCGCCCGCAACCTCCCGTACGGCGAGCAGCGCAAGCTGGAGATCGCCCGCGCCCTCGCCTCCGAACCCGGCCTGCTGCTGCTCGACGAACCCACCGCCGGCATGAACCCCCAGGAGACCCGGGCCGCCGAGGAACTCGTCTTCGCGATCCGCGACAAGGGGATCTCCGTCCTCGTCATCGAGCACGACATGCGCTTCATCTTCAACCTCTGCGACCGCACCGCGGTGCTCGTCCAGGGCCAGAAGATCGTCGAGGGCGACCGCGAGACCGTCCAGAACGACGAACGCGTCATCACCGCCTACCTCGGCGCCCCGCTCGAAGGCACCAGCCCCGCCGTTACGGAGTCCGACCAGTGACCGCACTTCTCGAAGTTCAGGACCTCCGCGTCGCCTACGGCAAGATCGAAGCCGTCAAGGGCATCAGCTTCACCGTCGCCCAGGGCGAGGTCACCACCCTCATCGGCACCAACGGCGCCGGCAAGACCACCACCCTGCGCACCCTGTCCGGCCTGCTCAAGCCCACCGCCGGACGGATCACCTTCGACGGCCAGGACCTCTCCACCGTCCCCGCCCACAAGATCGTCGCCCTCGGCCTCGCCCACTCCCCCGAGGGCCGGCACATCTTCCCCCGGATGACCATCGAGGAGAACCTCCTCCTCGGCGCCTTCCTGCGCACCGACGCGGCCGGCATCGCCGCGGACGTCGAACGGGCCTACGGCCTGTTCCCGATCCTCGGCGAACGCCGCCGCCAGGCCGCCGGAACGCTCTCCGGCGGCGAGCAGCAGATGCTCGCGATGGGACGGGCCCTGATGTCCCAGCCCAAGCTGCTCATGCTGGACGAGCCCTCGATGGGCCTCTCCCCGCTGATGATGCAGAAGATCATGTCCACCATCGTGGAGCTGAAGTCCTCCGGTACGACCATCCTCCTGGTCGAGCAGAACGCCCAGGCGGCGCTCTCGCTCTCCGACCAGGGCTACGTCATGGAGACCGGCCGCATCGTCCTCTCCGGGACGGGAGCCGACCTCCTGCACGACGAGTCCGTCCGCAAGGCCTACCTCGGCGAGGACTGACCCACGCCATGCAGAAGGGCCCGGCAGAAACGTTCTGCCGGGCCCTTCGTGCGCGCCCTACTCGGACTTGCCCTCTTCCGCCTTCTTGCGGTCCTGGGCCTCGCCCTCCTCGATGACCGCCTCGGCCACCGCCGCCATCGTCATCCGACGGTCCATCGACGTCTTCTGGATCCACCGGAAGGCCGCCGGCTCGTTCAGCCCGAACTTGGTCTGCAGCACGCCCTTCGCCCGGTCCACCAGCTTCCGGGTCTCCAACCGCTGGCTGAGATCCCCGATCTCCTTCTCCAGCGCCCGCATCTCCGCGTACCGGGAGACCGCCATCTCGATCGCCGGCACCAGGTCCGACTTCGAGAACGGCTTGACGATGTACGCCATCGCCCCGGCGTCGCGCGCCCGGTCCACCAGCTCCCGCTGCGAGAAGGCCGTCAGCATGAGCACGGGAGCCAGGTGCTTCTCGTGGATCTGCTCGGCGGCCGACAGCCCGTCCAGGACCGGCATCTTCACGTCGAAGATCGCCAGGTCCGGCTTCAGCTCCTCCACGAGCCGCACCGCAGTCTCCCCGTCCCCGGCCTCACCGACGACGGTGTACCCCTCCTCCTCCAGCATCTCCTTGAGGTCGAGGCGGATCAGCGCCTCGTCCTCGGCGATCACGATCCGGGTGATCTGGGGCATATCGGTCTCAAGCGGCTGCGCCTGCTCGTCGGCGGTGCTCACGTGGCTCCTAGTTCCGGCGGGGTACTGCATGCACGAGGGTACCTAGACACGGTATGTTTGAGTCAGTCGGTCGGAGCCTTGAGCTTCGATTCGTAGGCCCCGATAGCCCAATTGGCATGAGGCAATGGTCTCAAACACCATACAGTGTGGGTTCGAATCCCACTCGGGGCACTTTTCCTTCAAAACGAAGGCAATCGCCAGGCAGGCAGCGGTTGGCGATCTTCACTGGTTCGAGTGAAGTTTCGATCATTCGCCGGACCAACCGTGAGCATCCGCACACGCTCGGCCCCATGCACGAGTTCTCCGTTCGCGAACAAGCTGTCCATCTCCTGCGGCGTGGCGCCGGAACTGCTGACACGGCCCGTCGACTCGGCCTTCCCGTTGGCACGGTCTCCTGGTGGAAGCACCGAGATCTCGCCAAACGCGGCGAGCTCCCCGGCCGCAAGCACTCCACCTGCATGCACTGCGACGGCGACGACGTGAACCGCCCCGCGTACTCATACCTGCTCGGGCTCTACCTGGGCGACGGTCACATCAGCCACCCGAAGCAACATCGAGTTCCGAGCCTCTTCATCACCTGCGACGACAAGTGGCCCGGCATCATGGACGCCGTCGAGGCGGCGATGCGGCAGGTTCTGCCCGCCCTGACCCCTTGCAGGGTTCGGCGGGCCGGCTGCCACAACGTCAAGGTGTACTCGAAGCACCTTCCCTGCTACTTCCCCCAGCACGGCCCCGGCAAGAAGCACGAGCGCACCATAGCCCTGGAGTCCTGGCAGCAGGAGATCGTCGACGCCCACCCCTGGGAGTTCCTACGCGGCCTCATCCACTCGGACGGCACGCGGATCACCAACTGGACGACCCGCACCGTCGGCGGCGTCACGAAACGCTACGAGTACCCGAGGTACTTCTTCACCAACACCTCGACCGACATCATCGGCCTCTTCACCGCCACCCTCGACGCCGTCGGCGTCCAGTGGAAGGCGTCGATCCCCCGCCCCACCGGCCAGGTCAACATCTCAGTCGCCCGCAAGGACTCCGTCGCCCTCATGGACGCCCACATCGGCCCCAAGTACTGACGGCGGCGCGCCCCCTGGACGGGGCCGCGCCGCCGAGGTGTCGCTCAGGCGTCCAACGTCCCCACGTGGTGGACGCGGACGAGGTTGGTGGAGCCGGCCAGGCCGGGCGGGGAGCCGGCCGTGATGACGACGATGTCGCCCTTCTGGCAGCGGCCGAGCGACAGCAGCGCCGCGTCGACCTGTTCGACCATCTGGTCCGTCGTCGGGGCGAACGGGCCGAGGAAGGTCTCCACGCCCCAGGTGAGGGCGAGTTGGGAGCGGACGGCCGGTTCGTAGGTGAAGGCGAGCACCGGGATGGGTGAGCGGTAGCGGGTGAGCCGGCGGGCGGTGTCGCCGGACTGGGTGAAGGCGATCAGGTACTTGGCGTGCAGGAAGTCGCCGATCTCGGCGGCCGCGCGGGCGACGGCGCCGCCCTGGGTCCGCGGCTTGCTGCCGGTGGTCAGCGGCGGCAGTCCGGCCGCCAGGATGTCGTTCTCGGCGGCCTCGACGATCCGGGCCATGGTCTTGACCGTCTCGACCGGGTACTTGCCGACCGAGGTCTCCCCGGAGAGCATCACCGCGTCGGTGCCGTCCAGGACGGCGTTGGCGACGTCGGAGGCCTCGGCGCGGGTCGGGCGGGAGGTGTTGATCATCGAGTCGAGCATCTGGGTCGCCACGATGACCGGCTTGGCGTTGCGGCGGGCGAGCTTGATGGCGCGCTTCTGGACCAGCGGGACCTGTTCGAGGGGCATCTCCACGCCCAGGTCGCCGCGGGCCACCATGATCCCGTCGAAGGCGTCGACGACGGACTCCAGGTTGTCCACCGCCTGCGGCTTCTCGATCTTGGCGATGACCGGGACGCGCCGCCCCTCCTCCGCCATGATCCGGTGGACGTCCTCGATGTCGCGCCCGCTGCGGACGAAGGAGAGCGCGACGAGGTCGGCGCCGGTCCGCAGCGCCCACCGCAGGTCGGCGACGTCCTTGTCGCTGAGCGCGGGGACGGAGACGGCGACGCCGGGGAGGTTGAGGCCCTTGTGGTCGGAGACGAGGCCGCCCTCGATGACCAGGCACCGCACGTGCGGCCCGTCGACGGCGACGACCTCCAGGGTGACCCGGCCGTCGTCGACCAGGATCCGCTCGCCGCGGCCGACGTCGCCGGCGAGCCCGGAGTAGGTGGTTCCGCAGCGGTCCTTGTCCCCCACGACGCCGTTGTCGGTGGAGATGGTGAACTCGTCGCCGCGTTCGAGAAGTACGGGCCCGTGGGCGAAGGTGTCGAGCCGGATCTTCGGGCCTTGAAGGTCGACGAGGACGCCGACGCTGCGGCCGGTCTCGTCGGCGGCCTTGCGGACGCGGCGGTAGCGTTCCTCGTGCTCGGTGTGCGAGCCGTGACTGAGGTTCAGTCGGGCGATGTCCATCCCGGCGTCGACCAGGGACTTGATCTGGTCGTACGAGTCGGTGGCGGGCCCGAGGGTACAGACGATTTTTGCTCGGCGCATAGTGCTGAGACTAGGCATTACCGGCGCGTAACCACGACGCGGGTCCGTACTGCGGGATGACCGTTGCCCCAAGGCGAGTTGAACAATCTGACACACCCTCGGACCACTGTACGAGCGCCCCGCGCCACACCCGTCCCGCGCTCCTCCCGTACGCCTCCCGCGCCGCCCCCCGATGCGATTCCGTGAAGGGGTGTTCACCTCCGGTTCACCGCCGCTTCCGTCCCCGCTCCCCGCCCGGCGGGACGCTCGTCACCCACGGGTGACTGCCCGGGCTCGCCGGGCGACCACCCGGACGAAGTAGCGGACGAGGGGGAAGCGTTCGGCATGAAACGCGCACTGGGCGTGGTGGCGGCCCTGGCCCTGCTGGGCGGGGTGGCCTATGCACTGATCCCCCCGGAGAAGGGCTCCGGCCTGGTCACGGTCACCGGCCTGATCGGGTCGGAGAAACGTGACTTCTTCGACAACCCGGACGTCAAGGCCGAGTTGAAGAAGCAGGGCCTGGTGGTCAAGGCGGAACCGACCGGCTCCTGGACGATGGACGACCAGGCGAGGAACACCCCGAACCTGGACTTCGCCTTCCCGGCGAGCAGCGCGCCGGCGCTGGCCATCCAGCGGGACTGGGCGCAGAAGGACTCGCCGCGGGTGCAGTTCTACTCCCCGCTGGTGATCGTCACCCACCAGCCGGTGGCGGAGGTGCTGAAGTCCAACGACCTTGCCGGTGTGAACGATTCGGGTGTCTGGACGTTCAACATGGACAAGTACGTGGAGGCCCTGAAGCAGGGCGGCCGGCAGTGGGAGACGCTGACGGACGCGTCCCGGCACCCGGAGCTGACCGGCACGATGTACGTGTCCACCACGGATCCGGAGAGCTCCTCCTCGGGTGCCCTGTACCTGGCGATCCTGTCCTACCTCGCGAACGGCAAGAAGGTGGTGTCCGACGACGCGGGCCTGAACGCCGTCAAGGGCGTCGTGTACGACGCGAACCGGTTCCAGGGGCTGCAGAAGGTCAGCAGTGACGGGCCGTTCCGGGAGTTCGGCGCGGGGGTCAACACGATGGTCTTCGCGTACGAGTCGCAGGCCGCCGCCCTGCCGATCCAGGGCAAGCAGATCGGCGACATGGTGGTGATGTACCCGTCCACCACGATCAAGACGGACCACACCCTGGTGGCCAGGACGCCGGGCGGCCAGAAGCTGGCCGACGCGCTGGTGAACAGCCCCGAGCTGCGCAGGCTGGAGGCCAGGTTCGGCCTGCACCCGGACGCCGAGCCGGACCTCTTCTGGAACGAGGTGAAGGGGAAGCTGCCGAAGTTCGTCCCCGACGTGCGGGCCGCGGGGCTGGCCCTGGCCCCGGTGCCCTCGCTGGAGTACATGAAGAAGCTGACCACCGCGGCGAAGACCGGGAGCGTGAAGTGAACCTCCGTACCATGTGCCGCGGCCGGCTCGTCGTGGCCGTGACGGCCGCGCTCGCGGCGGTGACCGCCTGCACCTCCGGCGGCGGAAAGGCCGGCCCCGACCCCAGCGGCCCGCCCGCCGAGACGGCCCGTGCCGGGGTGCTGCGGGTCCTGGCCGGCAGTGAACTCCAGGACCTGGCACCGGTGCTGGAGGAGGCCCGGAAGGCCACCGGGGTGACCGTGCAGTTCTCCTGGACGGGTTCCCTGGACGGCGCGGACACCGTCTCCTCGGGGCGGGCCGACGGCAGGTACGACGCCGTGTGGTTCCCCTCCAACCAGTACCTGCGGCTCGATCCGGCCGGCCGGTCCAAGGTGGTGTCCGAGACTCCGGTGATGGTCTCGCCGGTGGCGGTCGGGGTGCGGTCCTCGTCGCTGGGCGAACTCGGCTGGGGCGACGGCTCCAAGGTCAGCTGGGCGCAGGTCGGGGACGCGGCGGCGGCCGGGAAGCTGCCGTACGGGATGGCCGACCCGTCCCGGTCCAACTCGGGCTTCTCCACCCTCGTCGCAGTGGCCTCGGCCTTCTCCGGCGCGGGTGCGGCGCTGACCGACGCGGACGTGCAGAAGGCCAGCCCGCAGTTGAAGCAGTTCTTCAAGGGCCAGAAGCTGACCTCCGGTTCGTCCGGCTGGCTGGCGCAGGCGTACACCCGGGCCGAGTCGGGCGTGGTGGGCGCGCTGGTGAACTACGAGTCGGTGCTGCTGTCGCTGAACAGGACGCTGCCGCCGCAGCAGCAGCTGACGGTGGTGCGGCCGGTGGACGGCGTGGTGTCGGCGGACTACCCGCTGTCGCTGATGGCCTCCGCCGCGCCGGACCAGCGCGACGCCTTCCAGCGGCTGACCTCGTACCTGCTCAAGGAGGACGTGCAGAGGCGCATCTCCGAGACCACGCTGCGCCGTCCCGCGACGGCGGGCGTCGCCCCGGCCGCCGGGCTGCCGACCGACCGCCGCAGGGAGCTGCCGTTCCCGGGCACCAGGGCGGTCGCGGACGGCCTGCTGGGCGCGTACCAGAACGAGCTGCGCCGCCCGTCCCGGACGGTGTACGTGCTGGACACCTCGGGGTCGATGGAGGGCCCGCGGATCTCCGCGCTGAAGCGCGCGCTGGGCCGGCTGACCGGGGCGGACGACACCCGCGGGGTGCGGCGCTTCCGGGACCGCGAGGAGATCACCCTGCTGTCCTTCGCCTCCTCGGTGAAGTGGACCAGGACGCACGTGGTGCCGGCCACCGGTAGCCAGCCGGGCCCGCAGGCGGAGCTGGCGTCGATCGACGCGGACGTGCAGTCGCTGGCCGCCTCGGGCGGGACGGCGGTGTACTCCTCGCTGGAGGAGGCGTACCGGGTGATCGAGCGCCAGCAGGCGGCGGCCGGCGACGACCGGTTCACCTCGATCGTGCTGATGACGGACGGGGAGAGCAACGCCGGTGCGTCGGACGGCGACTTCAGGCGCTTCCACGAGGCGCTGCCGGCCGGGGAGAAGTCGATCCCGGTGTTCCCGATCAAGTTCGGGGAGGCGGCGGTGGGCCAGCTCCAGGGGATCGCGGACCTGAGCGGCGGCAAGCTGTTCGACGGGACGGGCTCGCTGGACGGGGTGTTCGAGGAGATCCGTGGCTACCAGTGACGGGTTCGGCTCCCGGGTGCTGCGCTACCTGGAGTCGGCCCGGAACCTGGTCGGCTGCGCGGGGGGCGCGGCCGGTCTGGGGCTGCACTTCGCCGGGCTGGGCGGGGCCTGGTGGCCGGCGGTGGTGGCCGGGCTGTACGGGGCGGGCGCGCTGCTGACGCCCGCCCCGGGGCCGCGCCGGGGGTCGCCGACGGCGCTGGGCGGGGGCGGGGTCCCCGGGTCGCGGCTGCCGGAGCGCGGGGAACCGTCGGGCGGAGGCCCGGTCGGCGGGGGCCCGGTCGTTGGGGGCCCGGTCGTTGGGGGCCCGGCCCGCCGGGCGCCGGCACCGCCGCCGGTAACGCCGGCCCATCAGCCGCCGGAGCGCGAGGCGCCGGAGCCGGTCCCCGCGCCCGACCCGGAGCTGGTGGCGCTGGCCGCCTACCTGGAGACGGTGCCGCTGCCGCCCTCGGCGGGGGTGGACGCCCTGCTGGCGGCGCTGCGCGCGGCCGGCCCGGGCCCGGTGGCGGACCGGATCGTCCGGCACCGGCTGCCGGTCGCGGTGGCCGGCTACCTGCGGGCGCGGACCTGGCGGCCGTGGGCCGGGCCGGACGACCCGGATCCGGCGCTCCACCTGGGCCGCGAGGTCGACCGGCTGGCGGCGGAGCTGTCCTGACCGGCCGCCGGCCCCGGGGCCTGTGTCCGGACTCGCGTCGTTCGCCCCGCCGAGCGGGTCCGGGGACCGGCCCCACCACCCCGACCTCGCCGTTCCCGTCACGAACGAGTCGCCAAGATCTCACCTCTCGGACAGGTCGGGGGGCTATTCAGCGCACCGGATCGCACGGCACACTTCTACGCGCGTCCCTCTACGCGCGTCGACGCGTGCACGCACACTTTTGCCAACGAATGCCAGTTGACGGTGGATCCGCCGTCGTCCCCACTCGGGAGAGTCGTCCATGCCCCTGAACCGCCGTGACTTCGTCACCCGGTCCGCCGCCACCGCCGCCGGCGCCGCCCTGGCCGGTGGCGCCACCCTGGCCGCCGCCCCCTCCGCCGCGGCCGCCCAGCCGGACACGGCGGCCGCCAAGGGCGGGCAGCGCCAGCCGCACAAGCAGGCCTTCACCGTCATGGGCACCACCGACCTGCACGGCCGGGTGCTCAACTGGGACTACTTCACGGACGCGGAGTACACCGACAAGGGCCACAACGCGGTCGGCCTCGCCAAGATCTCCACCCTGGCCAACCAGGTGCGCGAGGAGAAGGGCTGGAACCGCTGCCTGCTGATCGACTCCGGTGACACCATCCAGGGCACCCAGCTGTCCTACTACTACGCCCGGGTCGAGTCGATCGACACCGAGGCCGACACCGTTCCGGACCACCCGATGGCCGTCGCCATGAACCTCATGGAGTACGACGCCGCGGCGCTCGGCAACCACGAGTTCAACTACGGCATCCCGCTGCTGAAGGCCTACCAGGACCAGCTGGAGTTCCCGCTGCTGGGCGCCAACGCGCTGAACGCGAAGAACGAGAAGCCCGCCTTCAAGCCGTACGTGATCAAGGAGCTGCGCCTGGGCGGCGGCCGTCCGGTGAAGGTCGGCATCCTCGGCCTCACCAACCCGGGCATCGCGATCTGGGACAAGGCCAACGTCAGCGGGAAGATGGTGTTCCCGGGCATCGTCGAGACCGCCGCCACCTGGGTGCCGCGGATGAAGGCGGCGGGCGCGGACGTCGTCGTGGTCTCCTCGCACTCGGGCTGCGACGAGGCCACCACCTGGGGCGACCAGCTGCCCTGGGCCGAGAACGCCTCGGTCGCCCTGGCGGAGACCGTCCCGGACATCGACGCGGTGCTGGTGGGCCACGCCCACAAGGAGGTCCCGCAGCGCCTGGTCGTCAACAAGAAGACCGGCCGCACGGTCGTGCTCTCCGAGCCGCTCTGCTACGGCCAGCGGCTGACCTGCTTCGACTTCGAGGTCGAGTTCGCGGCCGGCGCCTGGACGGTCTCCTCGGTCTCGGCCCGGCTGCTGAACTCCAACACGGTCCCGGAGAACCCGGAGATCACCAACGCGATCGCCGAGCAGCACAAGAAGGTCGTCGCGTACGTCAACCAGCAGATCGGCACCAGCAAGATCGAGCTGTCGATCGCCGACGCCCGCTTCAAGGCGACCCCGATCATCGACCTGATCGGCAAGGTCCAGGCCGACGCCGTCAAGGCCGCGCTGGCGGGCGGGCAGTACGCCAACCTCCCGGTGCTGGCCCAGGCCGCCCCGTTCAACCGCACCGCGGTGATCCCGTCCGGCCAGGTCAAGCTGCGCGACGCCGCGGGCCTCTACATCTACGAGAACACCCTGGAGGCGCGCATCCTGACGGGCGCCCAGCTCAAGGACTACCTCGAGTACTCGGTGAAGTACTACAACCAGCTCGCCCCGGGCGCCCCGGTCGACAAGGAGGCCCTGACGGGCGCCGAGGCCACCCCGGACTACAACTACGACTCGGTCTACGGCCTGAGCTACGACATCGACATCGCCCAGCCGAAGGGCTCGCGGATCGTCAACCTGTCCTTCCAGGGCAAGCCGATCGACCCGGCCGCCGAGTTCGTCCTCGCCGTCAACAACTACCGCGCCAACGGCGGCGGCAACTTCCCGCACGTCGCCAAGGCCAAGACGGTCTGGTCGGACTCCGACGAGATCCGCAACACCATGATCGCCTGGGTGAAGGCCAAGGGTGTCATCGACCCCGCCGACTTCTTCACCGACTCCTGGCGCCTCGTCCGCGCCGGCCAGCCGGTCTTCTGACCCGTACCGCACCGCCACCGGAAGGCCGTCGCCCCCTCGGCGACGGCCTTCCGGCCTGCCCGGTGGAAGAATGGCAGCATGAGCGAGTTCCAGATCCCGGACCGCCATGCCCGGCTGCTGGCCTACGCACAGAGCCTGACGCCTCCCAGCGGGTGGAAGATCGAAATCTCCGGCGACGAGATCATCGTGACGGCCGGCCCGTCGGTGATCCACCAGCGCAACCTGCTGCTCGTCCGCAGGCAGTTCGAGGCGCACGAGCCCGCCGGGATGATGCCGAGCGAGAACACCGACCTCACGTCCCCGAACGTCGGCAAGCTGCGCAACCCCGACCTGACCTACATCCCCCTCTCGGCGCTGGAGGAGGGCGGCAACCAGGTCCCCGCCGAGCAGGCGGCCATCGCGGTGGAGATCGTCTCCCCGTCGAACCCGGAGAACGACCTGGTCGGCAAGGTCCGCGACTACCCGCTCATGGCCATCCCGCTGTACCTGCTGATCGACCCGCGCGAGGGCGACCTGACGCTCTACTCCGAGCCGTCCGGCAGCGGCTACCACCGGCAGTGGAACGGCAAGTTCGGCGACCCGGTCCCGGTCCCGGCCCCCTTCGGCTTCGAGCTCGCCACCGACGCCCTGCTCCGCTACCCGGCCTGAACGGCCGGACCCTACGGGGCCTCCCGGCGGCTGCCGCCGGGAGGCCCGTGCGTTCCTGCGAAACCCCCGGTCAGAAGGGGAAGACCGCGCGCTCGTGCTGGACGGAGATCCACTTCAGGGTGGTGAAGGCGTCCACCGTGGACTCGCCGTTGAGGCGGCCGACGCCGGAGTTCTTCTCGCCGCCGAAGGGCACGCCCGGCTCGTCGGCGATGGTGCCGCCGTTGACGTGGATCATGCCGGTCTCGATCCGCTGGGCGAGCTTCACGCCGCGCTCGACGTTCGCGGTGTGCACCGCGCCGCTGAGTCCGAACGGCGTGGCGTTGGCGAGCCGCACGGCCTCGTCCTCGCCGTCGAACGGCACCAGCAGCACGACCGGGCCGAACAGCTCGTTGCGCAGGATCGGCGCGTCCTCGCCCAGGCCGGTGAGCACCGTCGGCGACATCAGGCTGCCGACCGTGCCGCCGCGCAGCAGCGCGGTGGCGCCGGCCGCGACCGCCTGGTCGACCTGGGCGGCGAGGGCGTCGGCCTGGACGGGGTTGATCAGCGGGCCGATGTGGGTGGCCGGGTCCCTCGGGTCGCCGACGGTGAGCGAGGCGACCTTGGCGACGAACTTCTCGGTGAACTCGGCCTCGACGGCGCGGTCCACCAGCACCCGGTTGGCGGCCATGCAGACCTGCCCCTGGTGGACGAAGCGGCTGAACACCGCGGCGTCCACGGCGTGGTCCACGTCGGCGTCGTCCAGCACGATCAGCGCGCTGTTGCCGCCGAGTTCCAGGACCGTCCGCTTGAAGTGCGCGGCGGCGACGGTGGCGACGTGCCGGCCGACCTTGTCGGAGCCGGTGAAGGAGATCACCTTGGGCACCGGGTGCTCCAGGAAGCTGTCGCCGATCTCGGCGATGTCGGTGATCACCACGTTCAGCAGGCCGGGCGGCAGCCCCGCGTCCTCGAAGAGCTTCGCGATCAGCCCGCCGCCGACCACCGGGGTCTCCTGGTGCGGCTTGAGAACGACGCCGTTGCCGAGCGCGAGCGCCGGGGCGACGGCCTTGAGCGCCAGGAACAGCGGGAAGTTGAACGGGCTGATCACGCCGACCACGCCGACCGGCAGCCGGTAGAGCCGGTTCTCCCGGCCCTGGGCGGGCGAGGCGAGCAGCCGGCCCTCGGAGGCCACCGACAGGTGCAGGCACTCCCGCAGCACGTCCCTGACCAGCGACAGCTCGAAGCCCGCCTTCAGGGCGGTGCCGCCGAGTTCGGCCGTGATGGCGCCGACGATCTCCGGTTCGCGCTCCTCCAGCAGCCGCAGCGCGCGCTCGAAGACCAGCCGCCGCTGGTACGGGTTGGCGGCGGCCCACGCCTTCTGGGCGCGCGCGGCGGCGCGGTAGGCGAGGTCGACCTCTTCGACGGTGGCGACGGTGATGGTGGCGAGCTTGTCGCCGGTGTAGGGGTCGACGTCGACGATGTCCCAGGAGCCGCTGCCACTGCGCCACTCGCCGTCGATGTACTGCAGCGCCAACTCGGAGAAGTACGACATCTGATCCCTCTCATGCACCGACCTGATGGGGAATCATCGTACTGACGGATCAAAGCTCCTGGCGCACCGCGTACAGCAGGTCGCGGGTCCGCTCCGGGCTCAGGCTGTCGGCGACCAGGTCGTCCATCGCCTGCCGGTACTCGGCCACCTCGGCGGGCTTGTCGAGGTAGAGCGCGGTGGTGAACTGCTCCAGGTACACCACGTCCGCCAGTTCGGCCTCGGCGAAGCCCAGGACGGTGAAGGCGCCGCTCTCCGCGCTCAGCCCGGCGTTGCCCAGCGGCAGCACCTGGAGCCGTACGTTGGGCAGTTCGCCGAGCTCCAGCAGCCGGTCCAATTGGCCGCGCATCTGCTCCGGGCCGCCCCAGGGCCGGCGCAGCGCGGCCTCGTCCAGCACGGCGACCAGCTGCGGCGCCCGCGCGTCGGTGAGCAGCGCCTGCCGCCGGAGCCGGACGTCGACCCGGCGCTCGATCTCCTCCGGCCCGTTGGCGTGGCAGCCGGCGGTGACCACGGCCCGGGCGTAGTCGGCGGTCTGGAGCAGCCCGTGGACGAACTGGACCTCGTAGCTGCGGATCTCGGCGGCGGCCTCCTCCAGGCCCAGGTAGTTCTGGAACCAGCCGGGGAGCACGTCCCCGTACTCGTGCCACCAGGAGCTGGCGTTGGCTTCGCGCAGCAGTCCGAGGACGGTGGCGCGCTCCTGTTCGGCGTCGACGCCGTACAGGGTCAGCAGGTCGGCGACGTCGCGTTCCTTGAAGCCGACCCGGCCGAGCTCCATCCGGCTGATCTTGGATTCGGAGGCCCGGATCGAGTACCCGGCCTCCTCCCGGCTGACGCCTCTGGCCTCGCGGAGCTTGCGCAGTTGGGTTCCGAGCAGCAGTCGCCTTACGGTGGCGCCCCCGCCTGCCTGAGTCGTGCCCATCGACGTCATCCTCCGCACTCGCCCAGCCCCCCGGCCGTCGGCGGCAGTCTGCCACCTGGCACCGACGAACAACAGCCCGCTGCCCGGAAGCCGTCGGGGGCCGGGGCAACTGGGGGCGTTCGTTCGAGAGTTGACGCTACCCGGGACGGTGTGCGGGCGTCTCTTCCGGTGTGCTCCGACGCCTGCTGGTCGCCGTACCGCCGCTTGCCGTCCTCGTCCCCCTCGCCGCGTCGGCGTCCGGTCGGCCGGGTCGTGCCGGCCCCGGGGTGCGGGGCCCCGAGGTGCTGGGCCGCTCCTGGCGCCGTCGGCTTCTGGGGGAACGCGACGGCGCCCGCCCTCCAACTGGTCGGGGAAGAGGGCAGGCGCCAGGAGACCGCGTTGGCCCGGCGACGCTGGCGGGGGCAGCGGGTTGAGCTCCCGGCGATGCGGCGCCGGGGGTTCGGGGTCGGCCGGTCGGAGCCGTCCGGGGCCGTCAGACCACCAGGGGGCGGTCCGTGGGCCGGATCGGCGCGGGAAGCGGGGTCTTGCCACCGAGGTACCTGTCCACCGCGGCTGCGGCCGAACGGCCCTCCGCGATGGCCCAGACGATCAGCGACTGGCCTCGGCCGGCGTCTCCGCAGACGTACACGCCATCGACATTGGTGGCGAACCGGCCGTCGCGGCCAATGTTACCGCGCGCGTCGAGGTCCACTCCCAGCTGCTCGACCAGCCCGTTCCGCACGTCGGTCCCGGTGAAGCCCATGGCCAGGGTGACCAGCTGGGCCGGGATCGCCCGCTCGGTGCCCGGCACGGGCTCGAACCGGCCGTCCCTGGACTCCACCTCGACGAGGTGGAGTTCCTGGACGTTGCCGTCCTCGTCGCCGCTGAAGTGGGTGGTGCTGACGGAGTAGATCCGCTCGCCGCCCTCCTCGTGCGCGGAGGTGACCTTGTACGTCATCGGCATCGTCGGCCAGGGCTGGTTCCCGGGCCGGTCCTCGCCGGGCCGCGGCATGATCTCCAGCTGGGTGACGGAGGCCGCCCCCTGGCGGTGGGCGGTGCCGACGCAGTCGGCGCCGGTGTCGCCGCCGCCGATCACGACCACGTGCTTGCCCGCGGCGCTGATCGGGGACGCCACGAAGTCGCCCTCCTGCACCTTGTTGGCCAGCGGCAGGTACTCCATGGCCTGGTGGACGCCCTTGAGCTCGCGCCCGGGCACCGGCAGGTCGCGGGCGGTGGTGGCGCCGGCCGCGACGACCACGGCGTCGAAGCGCTCGCGCAGCTGCTGCCCGGTGATGTCCTCGCCGACGTGCACGCCGGTGCGGAACCGGGTGCCCTCCGCCCGCATCTGCTCGATGCGGCGGTTGATGTGGCGCTTCTCCATCTTGAACTCGGGGATGCCGTAGCGCAGCAGTCCGCCGATCCGGTCGGCCCGCTCGTACACCACGACGGTGTGCCCGGCCCGGGTGAGCTGCTGGGCGGCGGCGAGGCCGGCCGGGCCGGAGCCGACCACGGCGACCGTCTTGCCGGACAGCCGCTCGGGCACCTGCGGGGTGACCCCGCCGCGGTCCCAGGCCTTGTCGATGATGGTGACCTCGACGTTCTTGATGGTCACCGCGTCCTGGTTGATGCCGAGGACGCAGGCGGACTCGCACGGGGCGGGGCACAGCCGGCCGGTGAACTCCGGGAAGTTGTTGGTGGCGTGCAGCCGCTCGATCGCGCCGACGAAGTCGTCCCGGTAGGCCAGGTCGTTCCACTCGGGGATGAGGTTCCCGAGCGGGCAGCCGTTGTGGCAGAACGGGATGCCGCAGTCCATGCAGCGGCCGGCCTGCTTGGTGATGATCGGCAGGAGGCTGCGCTCGACGTAGACCTCGTTCCAGTCCTTGATCCGGACGTCGACCGGGCGGCGCTCCGCCAGCTGCTTGGGCGTGGTCAGGAAGCCCTTGGGGTCAGCCATTAGCCGCCTCCATCATCTTCGCGGTGGTCTCGGCCTCGGAGAGGCCGTCGCGCTCAGCGGCGTCCTTGGCGGCGAGCACGGCCTTGTAGTCGGTCGGCATGATCTTGGAGAAGCGGGAGACCCCGCTGCCCCAGTCCGCCAGGAGTTCGGCGGCGACGGTGGAGCCGGTCTCCTCGTAGTGCTGCTGCACGGTGTCGCGCAGCCAGTCGCGGTCGGCGGCGGTGGGGGCCTCGATGCCCACCATGCCGTCGTTGACGTTGGCGGGGCGCAGGTCCAGGACGTACGCGATGCCGCCGGACATGCCGGCCGCGAGGTTGCGTCCGGTCTCGCCGAGGACGACGACCCGGCCGCCGGTCATGTACTCCAGGCCGTGGTCGCCCACGCCCTCGACCACCAGGGTGGCCCCGGAGTTGCGGACGGCGAAGCGCTCGCCGGCCTTGCCGCGCAGGTGGATCCGGCCCGAGGTGGCGCCGTAGCCGATGGTGTTGCCGGCGATGACGTGGTTCTGCGCGTCGTTGCCGATGGCCGCCGCCTCGCGGGCCGGGCGGACGACGACCACGCCGCCCGACAGGCCCTTGCCGACGTAGTCGTTGGCGTCGCCCTCCAGGCGCAGGGTCACGCCGCGCGGCAGGAAGGCGCCGAAGGACTGCCCGGCGGAGCCGGTGAAGGTGACGTCGATGGTCCCCTCCGGCAGGCCCTCGCCGCGGTACCGCTTGGTGACCTCGTGGCCGAGCATGGTGCCGACGGTGCGGTTGACGTTGCGGATCGGCAGCTGGATGCGGACGGCGTCGCCGCGCTCCAGGGCGTCCTCGGCCAGCTCGATCAGCTGGTTGTCCAGGGCCTTGTCCAGCGCGTGGTCCTGGGTGGTGGTGCGGTGCCGGGCGGCGCCCTCGGGCAGCGCCGGCACGTGGAACAGCGGGGCGAGGTCGAGCCCGGCCGCCTTCCAGTGGTCGATCGCGGCCCGGGCGTCGATGTGCTCGGCGTGGCCGACGGCCTCCTCGATCGAGCGGAAGCCCAGCGAGGCGAGGATCTCCCGGACCTCCTCGGCGATGAACTCGAAGAAGTTGACGACGAATTCGGGCTTGCCGGAGAAGCGCTCGCGCAGCACCGGGTTCTGGGTGGCGACGCCGACGGGGCAGGTGTCCAGGTGGCAGACGCGCATCATGATGCAGCCGGAGACGACCAGCGGGGCGGTGGCGAAGCCGAACTCCTCGGCGCCGAGCAGCGCGGCGATCACCACGTCGCGGCCGGTCTTCAGCTGGCCGTCGGTCTGGACGACGATGCGGTCGCGCAGCCCGTTGAGCAGCAGGGTCTGCTGGGTCTCGGCGAGGCCGAGCTCCCAGGGGCCGCCGGCGTGCTTCAGGGAGGTGAGCGGCGAGGCGCCCGTTCCGCCGTCGTGCCCGGAGACGAGGACGACGTCCGCGTGCGCCTTGGAGACGCCGGCGGCGACCGTTCCGACGCCGACCTCGGAGACCAGCTTCACGTGGATGCGGGCCGCCGGGTTGGCGTTCTTGAGGTCGTGGATGAGCTGGGCGAGGTCCTCGATCGAGTAGATGTCGTGGTGCGGCGGCGGGGAGATCAGGCCGACGCCGGGGGTGGAGTGCCGGGTCCGGGCGACCCACGGGTACACCTTGTGGCCGGGCAGCTGGCCGCCTTCGCCGGGCTTGGCGCCCTGGGCCATCTTGATCTGGATGTCGTCGGCGTTGACCAGGTACTCGGAGGTGACGCCGAACCGGCCGGAGGCGACCTGCTTGATCGCCGAGCGGCGCTCGGGGTCGTACAGGCGGTCCGGGTCCTCGCCGCCCTCGCCGGTGTTGGACTTGCCGCCGAGGCGGTTCATCGCGATGGCGAGGGTCTCGTGCGCCTCGCGGGAGATCGAGCCGTACGACATGGCGCCGGTGGAGAAGCGCTTGACGATCTCGGAGACCGGCTCGACCTCCTCGACCGGGACGGGCTCCCGTCCGAGGCCGTCCAGCTGGAACAGGCCGCGCAGCGTCATCAGCCGCTCGGACTGCTCGTTCACCCGGTCGGTGTACTGCTTGAAGATGTCGTACCGGCGGTTGCGGGTGGAGTGCTGGAGCCGGAAGACGGTGTCCGGGTCGAACAGGTGCGGCTCGCCCTCGCGGCGCCACTGGTACTCGCCGCCGATGTCCAGCGCGCGGTGCGCGGCCGGGATGCCGGAGGCCGGGTACGCCTTGGCGTGCCGGGCGGCGGTCTCGCGGGCGATCTCCTCCAGGCCGATGCCGCCGAGCTTGGTGGTGGTGCCGGCGAAGTAGCCGTCGACCAGGTCCTGGGAGAGGCCGATGGCCTCGAAGACCTGGGCGCCGCGGTAGGAGGCGACGGTGGAGATGCCCATCTTGGACATGACCTTGAGCACGCCCTTGCCGAGCGCCTTGATCAGGTTCTTGATCGCCTTCTCGGCCTCGACGCCCTCGATGAACACGCCCTGGGCGACCAGGTCCTCGACGGACTCCATGGCCAGGTACGGGTTGACCGCGCCGGCGCCGTAGCCGACCAGCAGCGCGACGTGGTGCACCTCGCGGACGTCGCCGGCCTCGACCAGCAGCGACACCTGGGTGCGCTGCTTGGTGCGGATCAGGTGGTGGTGGATGGCGGAGGTGAGCAGCAGCGAGGGGATGGGGGCGTGCTCGGCGTCGGAGTGGCGGTCGGAGAGCACGATGATCCGGGCGCCGTCGGCGATCGCCGCGTCGGCCTCGGCGGCGATCGCGGCCAGCCGGGAGGCCAGGCCCTCGCCGCCGGCGGCGACCTTGTAGAGGCCGGAGAGCGTGACGGCCTTCAGGCCGGGCTGGTCGCCGTCGGCGTTGATGTGGACGAGCTTGGCGAGCTCGTCGTTGTCGATCACCGGGAAGGTGATGCCGACGGAGCGGCAGGAGGCGGCCTCGGCGGCCAGCAGGTTGCCCTCCGGGCCGAGGTTGGACAGCAGCGAGGTGACGAGCTCCTCGCGGATGGCGTCCAGCGGCGGGTTGGTGACCTGGGCGAAGAGCTGCACGAAGTAGTCGAACAGCAGGCGCGGCTTCTCGCTCAGCGCGGCGATCGGCGAGTCGGTGCCCATCGAGCCGAGCGCCTCGGCGCCGGTGCGCGCCATCGGGGCGAGGATGACCCGCAGCTCCTCCTCGGTGTAGCCGAAGGTCTGCTGGCGGCGGGTGACGGAGGCGTGAGTGTGGGCGATGTGCTCGCGCTCGGGCAGCTTGGCGAGCTGGATCTGCCCGCCGTCCACCCACTCCTGGTAGGGGTGCTCGGCGGCGAGGGCGGACTTGATCTCCTCGTCCTCGACGATCCGGCCCTCGACGGTGTCCACCAGGAACATCCGGCCGGGCTGGAGGCGGCCCTTCCGGGTGACCTTCTCCTGGTCGATGTCGAGCACGCCGACCTCGGAGGAGAGGACGACCAGGCCGTCCTCGGTGATCCAGTACCGGGCGGGGCGCAGGCCGTTGCGGTCAAGCACGGCGCCGATCTGGGTGCCGTCGGTGAAGGTGACGCAGGCCGGGCCGTCCCAGGGCTCCATCAGGTTGGAGTGGTACTGGTAGAAGGCGCGGCGGGCCGGGCTCATGGTGGCGTGGTTCTCCCACGCCTCCGGGATCATCATCAGCACCGAGTGCGGCAGCGAGCGGCCGCCGAGGTGGAGCAGCTCCAGGACCTCGTCGAAGGAGGCCGAGTCGGAGTGGTCCGGGGTGCAGATCGGGAAGATCCTCTCCAGGCCCTGTCCGTTCCTGTTGGCCGGGATCAGGTCGGTGGCGAGCTGGGACTCCCGGGCCCGCATCCAGTTGCGGTTGCCCTTGACCGTGTTGATCTCGCCGTTGTGCGCGACGAAGCGGTAGGGGTGGGCGAGCGGCCAGCTCGGGAAGGTGTTGGTGGAGAAGCGGGAGTGCACCAGGCCGATCGCGGACGCGTAGCCGCGGTCCGACAGGTCGGGGAAGAAGGGCTCCAGCTGGCCGGTGGTCAGCATGCCCTTGTAGACGATGGTGCGCGCGGACAGCGACGGGAAGTAGACCCCGGCCTCGCGCTCGGACCGCTTGCGGACCACGAAGGCGATCCGGTCCAGCTCGATGCCGGCCCTGCCGTCCTGCGCGAGGAAGAGCTGCCGGAACCGCGGCATGACGCTGCGGGCGGTCTCGCCGAGCAGGTCCGGGGTGACCGGGACGTCGCGCCAGCCGAGGACGGTCAGGCCCTCCTCGGCCGCGATGTCCTCGATCCGCGCGACGGCGGCGGCGTCCTGCTCGTCCTCGTCGGGGAGGAAGGCGATGCCGACGGCGTAGGAGCCGGCCGCCGGGAGTTCGAAGGCGACCTTGCCGCGCAGGAAGGCGTCCGGGATCTGGGTCAGGATGCCCGCGCCGTCGCCGGAGTCCGGCTCGGCGCCGGTGGCGCCGCGGTGCTCCAGGTTGCGCAGGACGGTCAGCGCCTGCTCGACGATGGTGTGGTCGGCGATGCCGGTCAGCGTGGCGACGAAACCGACGCCACAGGCGTCGTGCTCGTTCCGCGGGTCGTACAGGCCCTGAGCAGCAGGTCGCGCATCCGGCACGAGCGCGTACGGCTGGCGGGCGGCGCCGGCCTGGGGCTCGTTGGCGGAGTGCATGGATGCAGACAGCATCGGCTCTCCCGTCGTCGTCTTTCGGCAAGGTGGTGCAAGGAGGGACGACGTTGGCCCTGATGCGATGGTGCGTGTCGTGCGAGTTACATGATGCCCGTGATCCCGAGAAGCGGAATGTCCCGTCCACATGGCGGGACGGCGCGCAGGTCAGCGGGGATGTGAGGAGGACGTGCCACAGTGCACGTCCCGACGATTGTGCCCAACGCTCCACCGCCTGAAACAGGGGCGAAACCGGACCGCCACAGAAGCCGATCATGGATGCCTGGGAATCCATTCCGGGAGCCCGCCCGCAGTTGCGAATCCGCGGCGCGCAGGCCCGGATGATGAGACAGTGCCAGGCGTTGCCAGGCGACCATGTGTGAAACGTCACTCACTTCCCAGCATAACCATGCATGATCGCGGTCAGCCGACGTGCCCGCCGATCAGCCACCCCAGCAGGTAGGTCACCCCGGCCGCCGCACCGCCCAGCACCAGCTGCCGCAGCCCGCTGAACCACCAGCTGCGGGCCGTCACCCGGGCCACCACCGCGCCGCACAGGAACAGCCCGGCCCCCGCCGGTAGCAGGGCGGGCAGCAGCGTGGTCGCCCCCAGCAGGTACGGCAGCAGCGGCAGCAGCGCGCCGAGCGCGAAGCACAGGAACGACGAGCCGGCCGCCACCAGCGGCGACGGCAGGTCGGTGGGGTCGACGCCCAGCTCCTCCCGGGCGTGCACCTCCAGGGCCAGCTCCGGGTCGGCGGACAGCTGCCGGGCCACCTCGTGGGCCAGCTCCGGGTCCACCCCGCGCGAGACGTACAGCTGGGCCAGTTCGGCCAGCTCCCCGTGCGGGTTGCGGCTCAGCTCCAGCCGCTCCACCTCGATCTCGGCCTGCACCAGCTCCCGCTGCGAGGCCACCGAGGTGTACTCCCCCGCCGCCATCGAGCAGGCGCCGGCCGCCAGGCCCGCCAGCCCGGTCAGGATCACCGTCCCGTTGGACACCGCTCCGCCGACCACCCCGGTCATCAGCGCGAAGTTGGACACCAGCCCGTCCACCGCGCCGAACACGGCCGGCCGCAGCCAGCCGCCGTTGACGTCCCGGTGGTGGTCGGCCGCGGGTATCCGGGGCTGCTGTGCGGCGTCGGCTCCCACAGTGGTCGCGCTCATCGTCGTTCCCCTCCGTCGTCGTTCGTCAGCCCTGAACGTAGCCCGTCTGACCTGGGCATTTCCAGCAAAGTAAGGCTGTCCGAACACCACTGAGGCCACCCTTCGCAACGCTCGCGAAGGGTGGCCTCAGCCGGGGGAAGCCCCTGGTCAGATCGGGTTCTTGGCGTCCTCGCCGACCGTTTCGGCGGCCGCCCCGCCGCCCACGGGCTCGACCGGCTTCCGGTCCGCGGGCTCACCGGCCTTCCGCGGCACCGGCGTGTCGTCGGCCTTCCGGTCGGCCTTGCCGTCGGCCTTCCCGTCGCCCTTGCCGTCGGTCCGGTCGTCCTCCGCCAGGTGCGCGGCCGGGTCGATGCTCGCCGGGTCCTCCCGCCCGGGCCGCTTCTTCCCCGCGATCACGAAGTACGCGACGGCGCCGACGAACACCCCGATGGACACCCAGTCGTTCAGCCGCAGGCCGAAGTAGACGTGCGCCTCGTCGATCCGCAGCCACTCGGTCCAGAACCGGCCCACCGTGTACGCGGCCACGTACAGCGCGAACACCCGGCCGTGGCCCAGCTTGAACCGGCGGTCCGCCCAGATCACCAGCAGCGCGACGCCGACGCACCACAGCGACTCGTACAGGAAGGTCGGGTGGTAGACGCCCTTCACGACCTCGCCGCCCGGCAGCGTCTTGTCGATCTCCAGGCCCCACGGCAGGGTGGTCTCCCGGCCGTACAGCTCCTGGTTGAAGTAGTTGCCCCAGCGGCCCAGCGCCTGCGCGAGCGCGATGCCCGGCGCGATGGCGTCGGCGTACGCGGGCAGCGGCACGCCCCGGCGGCGGGCGCCGATCCAGGCGCCGACCGCGCCCAGCGCGACCGCGCCCCAGATGCCGAGGCCGCCCTCCCAGATCTTGAGGGCGTCCCAGGGGTTCTTCCCCTCGGCGAAGTACAGGCGGCCGCCGTCGGTGATCACGTGGTACAGGCGGCCGCCGACCAGGCCGAACGGCACGGCCCACACGGCGATGTCACCGACGGTGTGTTTGGCACCGCCCCGGGCGACCCAGCGCTTGCTGCCGAGCCAGACGGCAACGACGACACCGAGGATGATGCAGAAGGCGTAGGCGCGCAGCGGGACCGGTCCCAGGTACAGGACGCCCCGCGACGGGCTGGGAATGTAGGCGATATCCATGGCAGTTCCGACGCTACAGGGTCCGACGGGCCGCTCGGGCAGCCTTGTGGTCACAGAAACCGAACAACGGTCGGCGCCGCCCCCTCCGGACGGGGAGGGGGCGGCGCGGCGCGGCGGGCTCAGCCGGCCGTCGGCGACGGGTTGTTGGCCTCCGAAGCGGTGCTGGTCGGCGCCGGGGTCTGCCCGTGCGAACCCGCCGTTCCCAGCTGCTTGCCCTGGTTCGCGGCGTCCACCCACTTCACCAGGTTCGCCGGGGTGATCTCCTCGCTGCCGTTCTTCGGGTAGATCGGCTGGCCGTTGAGCAGCACCGTGGGGGTGGACTTGAAGCTGGACTTGTCGAAGTCCTGCTGCACCGCGGACACCCAGCCACCGAACCGGTTGTCCTTGACGCAGGACTGGAACCCGGGCGTGTCCAGGCCGTTGACCTGCTTGGCCAGGCTGAGCAGGACGGCCTTGTCGCCGAAGGCGTCGTTGGTCTCCTCCGGCTGGTTGCGGTACAGCACGTCGTGGAAGTCCCGGAAGTGCCCGGCGTCCTGGGCGCAGGCCAGCGCGTTGGCGCCGGTCCGGGAGCCCTTGCCGGTGACCGCCCGGTCGATGAACGACACGATGTGGTAGTTCGTGTAGATCTTCCCGGCGTCCTCCAGCTGGTCGACGGTCGCCGAGAACTCGCGCTCGAAGGTGCCGCAGGCGGGGCAGCGCGGGTCCTCGTAGACGGTGAGGACGGAGGGCGCGTCGGCGGCGCCGACCGGGATGACCAGGTTCTTGTCGCCGATCGTCCCGGCGGGGGCGGCGGTCGGCGTCTCCGGCTTGGAGCGCTGGTTCTGCACCACGACGCCGACGATCACCGCGGCGGCGATCACCGCGAGCACGGACCCGCCCACGATCAGCTTCTTCTTGCGCCGGGAGGAGGCCTCGTCGGCCGCCCGCTGCTCCAGCATCCGCTCGCGGGCGGTGCGCTTGCCTTCTCGGTTCTTCTCGCTCATTGCCTTGACATCCACGGTCGGGGGCCTTCGTCGGGTGCAGGGATGTGGGGGTCAGCTCGCCAGCCGGCCGTCTGCCGACAGCCGGGTGCGGGGCCGCCACAGCAGCCATCCGGCGAGCAACAGGAACCCGGTGTCGCGCAGGATCTCCTGGAGGTACTTCGTCTGGGACTCGTCGACGTGCCCGCCGCCGCCGAAGCAGCCGCAGTCGATCGAGATGCCGCGCGCCCAGGCGGAGGCGATCCCGGCGATGAACACCAGCAGCAGCAGCGCGGAGACCCCGGCCACCAGCCGGACGCCGAGGCCCACCACCAGCAGCAGGGCCAGTGCCAGCTCCAGGAACGGCAGGCCGTAACCGATCGGCTTGACCAGCCCCTCGGGGAGGATCTCGTAGGCCCGTACGGCCTGCGCGGCCTCCGCCGGATCGGAGACCTTCGCCAGCCCGGCCCACCCCCAGACGACCGCGAGGGCGAGCCGGACCACCGTGCCGAGCCACTCACTCCGGACCGGCACCGGGCGCCCCGCTCTCGGCGGCGCGGGCGCGGAGCCATCAGGCTGCGCGGCCATCAGGGAACCCCCCTCGGGAAACTCGTTCACTCCCTGAGGAACCGTCCGGGGCGGGGGGTGGTTCCTCCGTATTCGGTAATTAAGCCGGATGAGTGACGCTCTGTCCGAATGGACCGCCCGGAACCGAACACCCGCGCGTCAGCGGCACCCCGCAAGCCACCCCGCCTCGAACAGATCGGGGTGCCGGGCCGCCTCCGCGCACGCCACCGCCTCCCGTTCCGCCCGTTCGGCACCCCGCTTGGCCAGCGCCTGCCCCACCTCGACGTGCACCCCGACCGCGCCGCCGAGCACCACCACGGCCGCCGCCGCCCGCAGCAGGACGGCCCGCTGGAGACTCCGCACCGGCTCACTCCTTCCGCTCGGGTCCGTAACCGTTCGTGCACTCCTCCCTCCTCTCAACGTCCGCCAACCCCCTCTGATGCGTGTCCCCACCCCTTGTTCACCCGTTCGGGTCCGCATCCCGGTCGGCGCGCACGCCAATGCCGCGCGCCCGCGCCCACGCCCCGCGGAAGAACGGCGGCGGCGGAAGCGCTCGTGCCGCGGGAGGGCGCGTGACCCGGAAGAGCGACGGCCGGGAAGAGCGACGGCCGCGAGCGAGCGCCCCGGGAACGCGGCGGCCCCCCACTCCCCGAGGGAGTGAGGGGCCGCCGGTCGGACGGTCCTACCGGGCGTCAGCGCCTGCGCACGCCCTCGGCCAGCTCTCCGGCCAGGGCCCGTACGGCGTCCAGCGCCGCGGCCTCGTCCTCGCCCGCGGCCAGGATCCGCTTCACGAACGCCGACCCCACGATCACGCCGTCCGCGAACCGGGCGACCTCCGCCGCCTGCGCCGCGTCCGACACGCCGAGCCCGACGCAGACCGGCAGGTCCGTGGTGGCCCGGGTCCGGGCGACCAGGTCCTCGGCCATCGACCCGACGGCCGACCGCGTCCCGGTCACGCCCATCACCGCGGCCGCGTACACGAACCCGCTGCCCGCCGCCGTGACCTCCGCGAGGCGCGCGTCCTTGCTGCTCGGGGCGACCACGAACACGGTGTCCAGACCGTGCTCGTCCGCCGCCTTGCGCCACTCCTCGGACTCCTCCACCGGGAGGTCCGGCAGGATGCACCCGGCCCCGCCCGCGGCCGCCAGGTCCGCCGCGAACCGCGCCACGCCGTAGCGGTCGACCGGGTTCCAGTACGTCATCACCAGCACCGCGGCCCCGGGGTGCGCCGAGGCGACCTCCTGGACGGTCCGCAGCACGTCCTTGATCCGCACACCGCCCCGCAGCGCGATGTCGTCGGCGGTCTGGATGACCGCGCCGTCCAGGACCGGGTCGGAGTGCGGCAGGCCGACCTCGACCACGTCGCAGCCGCCCTCGATCAGCGCCTTGACCGCCCGGATCCCGCCGTCCACGGTCGGGAACCCGGCCGGCAGGTAGCCGATCAGCGCGGCCCGGTCCTCGGCCTTCGCGGCCGCCAGCACACCGCTCAGCTTGGAAGTCATGATCACTTGCCCCCCTCGGCGGCGCCGTCGCCGGAACCCTCGCCCGAACCGCCGGTCCGCTCGTCGTACAGCCCGAAGTACTCGGCCGCGGTGTGCATGTCCTTGTCCCCGCGTCCCGACAGCGAGACCAGGACGGTCGCCTCCGGCCCGAGCTCGCGCCCCAGCTCCAGCGCCCCGGCGAGCGCGTGGGCGCTCTCGATGGCCGGGATGATCCCCTCGGTGCGGGACAGCAGCCGCAGCGCCTGCATCGCGGCGTCGTCGGTGACCGGCCGGTACTCCGCCCGCCCGGTGTCCTTCAGCCAGGCGTGCTCCGGCCCGACCCCGGGGTAGTCCAGCCCCGCCGAGATCGAGTGCGACTCGATGGTCTGGCCGTCCTCGTCCTGGAGGACGTACGTCCGGGAGCCGTGCAGCACCCCCGGGTCGCCCTTGGTGAGGGTGGCCGCGTGCCGGGGCGTCTCGGCGCCCTCGCCGGCCGCCTCGCAGCCGACCAGCCGCACCCCGGCGTCCGGGATGAACTCGTGGAAGATCCCCATCGCGTTGGAGCCGCCGCCCACGCAGGCCACCACCGCGTCGGGCAGCCGCCCGGTCCGCTCCAGCACCTGCCGGCGCGCCTCGACGCCGATGACCCGGTGGAAGTCCCGGACCATCATCGGGAACGGGTGCGGCCCGGCGACGGTGCCGAACAGGTAGTGGGTGGAGTCGACGTTGGCGACCCAGTCCCGGAACGCCTCGTTGATGGCGTCCTTGAGCGTCCGGCTGCCGGACTTGACGGCCACCACCTCGGCGCCGAGCATCCGCATCCGGGCGACGTTGAGCGCCTGGCGCTCGGTGTCGACCTCGCCCATGTAGATGGTGCAGTCGAAGCCGAACAGCGCGCAGGCGGTCGCGGTGGCCACGCCGTGCTGGCCGGCGCCGGTCTCGGCGATGATCCGGGTCTTGCCCATCCGCCGGGTGAGCAGCGCCTGGCCCAGCACGTTGTTGATCTTGTGCGAGCCGGTGTGGTTGAGGTCCTCGCGCTTGAGCAGGATGCGCGCGCCGCCCGCCTCGGCGGAGAAGCGGTGCACGTCGGTCAGCGGGCTCGGGCGCCCGGTGTAGTCCTTGAGCAGCCCGTCGAGCTCGGCGGCGAAGGCCGGGTCGGCCTTGGCCTTCTCGTACTCCTCGGCGACCTGCTCGACCGCGGCGACCAGCGCCTCGGGGATGAAGCGGCCGCCGTACGCGCCGAAGTAGCCTCGCGCGTCCGGCACCTGGGCACCGGGCAGGTAGTCCTTCTCGGACATGGTGGTTTCCCTTGAACGGAGATGAACAACGGTGACGTCCGACCGGCCGGGCTCAGCCGGGTGGCTGGGCCTCAGCCGGACGTCACGCGCCATCGCCGCCCCGGCACCTGCCCGGGCTCGCACCCGATGACGTACCGCACCCGACGCCCCAGCACCCGGCGTGCGGGCGCGCGGCAGCCGCGCGGGCGGCAACCGGGGGCGAGTCGGGCGGCGATCTTCATCGGGTGGCGTCAGTCCTTGTGCCGGACGGCGGGGTGGGCCCCGGCGGCGACCAGGTCGGCGACCGCGGCGCGCGGGTCCTTGCCGGTCACCAGGGTCTCGCCGACCAGCACCGCGTCGGCGCCCAGGTTGGCGTAGTTGATCACGTCCAGCGGGCCGCGCACACCGGACTCGGCGATCTTGACGATGCCGTCCGGGATCGCGTGGGCGACGTTCTCGAAGGTGTTGCGGTCCACCTCGAGCGTCTTGAGGTTGCGGGCGTTGACGCCGATGATCCGGGCGCCGGCGTCCACCGCGCGCTTGATCTCCTCCTCGTCGTGCACCTCCACCAGCGGGGTGAGGCCGATCGACTCGGCGCGCTCGATCAGCGACACCAGGGCCGGCTGGTCGAGGGCCGCGACGATCAGCAGCGCGAGGTCGGCGCCGTGCGCACGGGCCTCCCACAGCTGGTAGGCGGTGACGATGAAGTCCTTGCGCAGCAGCGGGGTGTCCACCGCGGCGCGGACGGCGTCCAGGTCGGCCAGCGACCCGCCGAAGCGGCGCTGCTCGGTCAGCACGCTGATCGCGGCGGCACCGCCGGCCGCGTAGTCGACCGCCAGGGCGGCCGGATCGGCGATCGAGGCCAGGGCGCCCTTGGACGGGCTGGAGCGCTTCACCTCGCAGATCACCCGGACCCCGTCGCCCTTGAGGGCGGTGACGCCGTCCTTGGCCTCCGGGGCCTTGGCGGCGAGCTCCTTGAGCTCGTCCAGGGAGACCCGGGCCTGCCGCTCGGCGAGGTCCTCGCGGACCCCTTCGATGATCGAGTCGAGCACACTCACTCAGGAGCCCCCATCTTTTCTGCCAGTTGGTCGGCGCGAGTCGGCGGGCGACAGCCCACCGGCTCTTCGATGGTATCGGCACCCGGGGGCGGGGAGCGCATCGGTTCGAACCCCGTCCTACCGACCGGACGTCCGCCCCGGTGCACCCCAGCTGCGGCTTCGTCGGCGCCACAGCGGTTTTCGGACGGTCTTCGCACCGGTTTTCGGACGGTCCGGGAGCCGCCCGGACGCGGCCGGTGGCCGGGAAGCGCGGTTCGGCAGGTCGGGACGCACGGCCCGGCGGCCGGAAAAGCGGGTCCGGGGGCCGGCCGAGCGGCCCGGACCGGCCGTCCCGCGGCCGGATCAGACCAGCGGCGGCGCGAGCCCCGCCCCGATCGACGAGTTGCGCACCACGGTGAACACCAGCACCAGCAAGGCGATCAGCGCCCAGCGCCGGCCCCCGACGGTGATCCTGGGCGGCGCCCCGCCGGTCAGCGCGGCCCAGCCCCAGCGCAGCCAGAGCACCGCCAGCACGCCGAACAGCAGGACGGCGACGGCGTTGTCGTGCAGGGCCCCGGTGAGGTCCCCGTGGGTCAGCGCGTGGACGCAGCGGATCCCCCCGCAGCCGGGGCACCACCAGCCGGTGGCGGTCAGGAACGGGCACTCCGGGTAGTGCCCGGGGGTGTTCGGGTCCACCACGGCGACGTACGCGGCGGGGACGGCCACCGCCGCCAGCGCGGTCAGCGGCGGCCTCAGCCGGCGCAGCACGGGCGGCGGGGCGGAGGCGGTGGAGGCGGAGGTCACGCCCCGATTCTGCCCGGATCGGGCCCGGACACGACGAAACGGCGGGCGTGGCGCGCCCGCCGTTCCGATGTACGACAAACGTGTGGTGCGACGATCCGTCGTCAGGCGGCGACGGCGGCGGCCTCACGGGCCGCGGTCTGCTCCTCGACCGACTTGTAGACGTTGGTGCTGGCCTGCTTGCCCATGCCCGCCAGGGACATGGCCTTGCCGACCACACCGCCGGCCAGGACGACCGCCAGGCCGACCCAGACGAGCAGCACCGACGGCAGGATCATCGCGACGCCCGCGACACCGAAACCGACGAAGGAGATGACGACGCCGGTCCAGGCGGCGGGGGTGTGGCCGTGTGCTGCTGCTGCCATCTGAATGGTGCTCCTTGGCTCTCGGGGCCCGGCCGGGCCTGCGGGGCCGCCGGCGGGTTGACGGGTTCCATTGTGCCGGGCCACACATCGGGGGCCCAAAGCGGGTGGCGGGTCTATCGCGTCACATGCGCGCGGCTCACGCGTCACGTGCGCGCGGCTCACACCGCGGTGGGGTCCTCGCCGCGGTCCAGGGCCTTCCACAGGTCGCCCGGGGTGTCGGCCTTCGCCGGGGTCCTGCGGGTCGGCGCCTCGTAGCGGCTGCCCATGGCCGGCCAGCCCCGGCCGTAGCGCAGGGTGAGCAGTCCGGCCAGGGCGAGCAGCGCCCCGCCGACCAGCGCCACCCAGGGCCAGGCGGTGTGCGAGACCTCGGTGGCCGCCGAGCCGGTCAGCGCCAGCTTGCGGGCGGCCTCGGCGTCCAGCGCGGCGGTGTCGCCCGCCCCGGCCACCGAGGCGGCGGCCGCGCCGAGCCCGGCCAGCAGGGTCAGCGCGCCGACGGCGAGCCGGCCGGCACCGCGCACCGCGAACACCGCGACCGCCGCGGCGAGGCCCACCAGGGCCAGGCCGCCGGGCAGTTCGGAGATCCTGCCGCCGGTGACGGAGACGTCCAGGGTGCCGGCCCGGCCCTCGGCCCAGGTCCGCCCGACCGCGGTCAGCACCAGCACGGCGCTCAGCACGGTCAGCAGCAGCATCACGCCGAGGGTGCGGCGGCTGGGAGTGGCGGGGGCGGGGGTCTGCTCAGCGGTCACCCGTCCACTATCCCCCGGCTGACGCCGGGGGCCGTACCCGGGGTGGGGGCGGGTCGCGTCGCGGGTCGGTCGGGGGTGGGCGGCGGGGTGGGGCGCGGGGCGGGTCAGGGGGCGGGTCGCGGGGTGGGGAACTCGTCCGTGCGCAGCACCACCGTGCGGCCGCCGAGCGGCAGGAAGAGGTCGTTGCCGAACGGCACCCGTTCGGCCTCCCGGTACACCCCCTCCGGGGACGGCGCGGTGTGCACGGTGCAGACCGCCGCGGCCGGATCGACCACCACGTACAGCGGGACGCCGCTGCACGCGTACGCCCTCGCCGCCTCCGCCAGACCCGGCCGGGCCAGCTCCAGCACCGCCTCGACCCCGGCCGCCACGAACCGGCCCCGCCCGCCCCGGACCGCGTCCGGGGCGAGCACGGCGAGGTCCGGGGCGAGCACCGGCGGGGCGTCCGCCGAGGAGTCGGCCGGGAAGTCGATCGCCACCCCGGACAGCACCCGCCCGTGGCCCGCCGGCTGCTCGCCGAGCTGGCCGGCCGCGCCGAGCACGACCGCCCAGCGCAGCTCGTCGTACGGCACCTCGGCCGTCTCGGGCACGTCGGGGACGTCGGGCACGTCGGGGACCTCGGGCATCCCGGCCGCCTCCTCGCGCCTCAGGACAGTTCCGGCCTCCGCAGCGTATTGGCGGTGGCGACGGCCCGCAGCACGGCGGCCGCCTTGTTGCGGCACTCGGTGTCCTCGCCGTGCGGGTCGGAGTCGGCGACCACGCCCGCGCCGGCCTGCACGTAGGCGGTGCCGTCGCGCAGCACCGCGGTGCGGATCGCGATCGCGGTGTCCGAGTCCCCGGCGAAGTCCAGGTAGCCGACGCAGCCGCCGTACAGGCCGCGCCGGGTGGGCTCCAGCTCCTCGATGATCCGCATCGCCCGGGGCTTGGGGGCGCCGGAGAGGGTGCCGGCCGGGAAGCAGGCGGTCAGCACGTCGAAGGCGGTCCGCCCGGGCGCGACCTTGCCGGTCACCGTCGACACGATGTGCATCACGTGGCTGTAGCGCTCGATCTGCATGAAGTCGACCACCTCGACGCTGCCCGGCTCGCAGACCCGGCCGAGGTCGTTGCGGCCCAGGTCCACCAGCATCAGGTGCTCGGCCCGCTCCTTGGGGTCGGCGAGCAGCTCGGCGGCCAGCTCCGCGTCCTCGTGCGGGGTGGCGCCGCGGTGCCGGGTGCCGGCGATCGGGTGCAGCATCGCCTCGCCCCCGGTCACCTTGACCAGCGCCTCCGGGCTGGAGCCGACCACGTCGAAGCCGCCCTCGGCGCCGCCGTCCGGCCCGGGGAAGCGGAACAGGTACATGTACGGGCTGGGGTTGGTGGTGCGCAGCACCCGGTAGACGTCCAGCGCGGAGGCCGGGCAGGGCGCCTCGAAGCGCTGCGAGGGCACCACCTGGAAGGCCTCGCCGGCCCGGATCCGCTCCTTGATCTCCTCCACCGCGGCCCGGTACGGCTCGCCGCCGAACGGCGAGTGCACCTCGCCGGGGCCGGCCGGGGAGAAGGTGGCCAGGCCCGGGTCGACCGGCTTGGACAGCTCGGCCTCCATCGCGTCCAGCCGGGCCACCGCGTCCGCCCAGGCCTCGTCCACGCCGCTGGCGAGGTCGTTGTGGTTGACGGCGTTGGCGATCAGCAGCACCGTGCCGTCGACGTGGTCGAGCACGGCGAGGTCGGTGGCGAGCAGCATGGTCAGCTCGGGCAGGCCCAGGTCGTCCGGGTTGAGGTCGGGCAGCTTCTCCAGCCGGCGGACGATGTCGTAGCCGAGGTAGCCGACCAGGCCGCCGGTGAGCGGGGGCAGGCCGTCGTCCTCCTGCCGCGGGGTGTGCAGCGCCTGCAGGGCGGTGCGCAGCACCTCCAGCGGGTCGCCGGTGGTGGGGATGCCGACCGGCGGGGTGCCGAGCCAGCGGGCCCCGCCGTCCGGGCCGACGGTGAGCGCGGCGGCGCTGCGCACCCCGACGAAGGAGTAGCGCGACCAGCTGCGGCCCTGCTCGGCGGACTCCAGCAGGAAGGTGCCGGGCCGCTCCTCGGCGAGGCTGCGGTAGAGGCCGATCGGGGTGAGGCCGTCCGCGAGGAGCCTGCGGGTGACCGGGATGACCCGGGTGTCGACGGCGAGCTTGCGGAAGGCTTCGAGATCCATGACGGGCGGCACCTTCTGGAGTTGTGGACGGGGAGGGATCAGGACAGCGGGAGCACGTCGGCGTCGAAGCAGGTGCGGTCACCGGTGTGGCAGGCCGCGCCGCTCTGGTCGACCTTGACCAGCAGGGTGTCGCCGTCGCAGTCCAGGGCCACCGACTTGACCGCCTGGACGTGGCCCGAGGTGTCGCCCTTCACCCAGTACTCACGGCGGCTGCGGCTCCAGTAGGTGCAGCGGCCCGTGGTGAGGGTGCGGTGCAACGCCTCGTCGTCCATCCACCCGAGCATCAGCACCTCGCCGGTGTCGTACTGCTGGGCGATGGCCGGGAGCAGCCCGTCCTCGGTGCGCTTGAGCCGCGCGGCGATCTCGGGCGCGAGGGCGGTGCTGCCAGGGGTGGCGGGTGTCGTGGACATGGGCCCCATTGTGTCAGCCCGCCCCACCGCCCCGGCGGCGCCCGCCCCCGCCCGGTACCGAGCGCGACTGGGAATCGGATGCCGGATGCCGACCGACCAGCGGCGGCCCCCTCCGGCCGGGAGCCCTTACGGGCGCAGCTGCCCGGTGAGCTTGGGGCCGCCCTGCTTGTTGCCGGCGGTCAGGGTGCAGGTGTAGTCGCGCCAGCCCTGCTGGTAGTTGGCCATCGCCGGGCCGAACTGACGGCCGTAGTAGGTCTTTCCGTCACCCTGGCGGGCCTTGGCGGCGGCTTCGGCCTCCTTGCAGCCGTCCCGCATGGCGAGGGCGAGCGGGATGTCGCCGGTGATGCCGTCGGCCAGCTTGAGGTCGGCGATCACCTCACCGTCGTGGTCGCCGGTGCAGGGGCGCTCCTCCGGCTTGGTGATCACCGGGCTCAGCTGCGGGTGGTCGAAGCAGGCGCCGACCGGGAAGAAGGCGTACGGCGGCTGCGGCGTGGGCGTCGGGGTGGGTGTCGGCGTCGGGGTGACCGTTGCCGTGGGGGTGGGCGGCGGTGGCGCGGCGGCCGGCTTCCTGTCGTCCGGCCAGAGCACCGCGGTGGCCACCACCGCGAGCAGGACGACCAACACGGCGGCCACGGTGAGGACCAGGCCGCGGGACGGGCGGGAGCCGGCTGCGGGCGGCTGCTGCTCGGAGGTCATGGCCACGAGGATGGCCCACCCACCCCCTCCTCGGCAGGCAGTTCACCGAACTCGCCCCCAACGGGCGGTCGGCGCCCGGAGCCCGAGGTCAAGAGGCCCGCCCACCGGCGCCGGACGGCGAAGGACGTGCACGCCTTCGGCACGGCCGCGCGGTCACGTCGAGTTCCCGGACCGAGGTCCGCGCTGCCGGCCGCGTCGACGGTGATCGTGGCGCCGGCGGCGCGTCCGCGGGTCAGACCGCGCGGCCGGGTGCCCGGTGGAGCGGTCGGCGGCGGACCGCCCACGCCGCCGCGGCGAGGGCGAAGCCGTAGACGGACACCAGTCCGTGGCCGTTCTCCTGGGCGAGCCACATGGCGAGGCCCAGGGCGGGGACGCCGGCTGCCAGCGCGATCTCCTTGGGGAGGCGGGTGCGGGTGAGGAAGGCGAGGGCGAGGGTGGCGCCGAGGAAGTAGGTGGCGCCGGAGCTGCCGGCGAAGTTGCGGGGGTCGGTGCTGGGGCCGTCGCCCAGGCCGAGCAGGGTGTCGACGCGGCCGGGCAGCAGGATGCCGGCGAGGAAGAAGCCGAGGGTGAGCGGGCCGCCCCAGTACCACTGGGCCAGCGCGGCGACGGCGGCGAGGGTGACGAGGTTCCACAGGCCGCCGAAGAGGCCGCCGTTCTGCAGGAACACCGAGGTGAACTCGCGCCACCAGCCCGACTTGGCGGGGTCGGCGTCGAGCGCGTCTATCGCGCCGGACCAGACGAGCTGGAGCAGCACGCCACCGACGGCGAGCGCGGTCAGGGCGATCGCCGCCCACGGCAGCGGCCGTCCGCGCAGGGTGTCGCGGCCCACCACGCCGAGCCCGCAGTTGACCATCATGACCATCAGCGCGGCCGTGGTCACGTTGAAGACGATCGCCTCCACGTCTGGCCCCTCCCCCCGGTTCCGGTGTTTCCAACACCGTTCGAAAACTTGCCGACGCAAAGCTAGCACAACTTTCGAACGGTGTTGGAAAACGCTGTACGGTGAGTCCATGAAGCTCACCAAGGACCGCATCGTCGACGCGGGCATGGCCGTCTTCGCCGAGGTCGGCTACCAGAACCTGTCCATGCGCCAGGTCGCCGACCGCCTCGACGCCCACGCGGGCAGCCTCTACTACCACGTACGCGGCAAGGAGGAGCTGCTCGCCCTGATGGCCGACCGGGTCTGCCGCCGGGCCTACGACGCGGGCACCGAGGCCCTGGACGCCCTCCCGGCCGACGCCACCTGGCAGGACCGCATCCGGACCCAGGCCACCACCCTGCGGCTGAGCATCAAGCAGCACCCCGGCGGCGCCCAGCTCCTCGCCGAGAGCCCCGGGACGCTCAGCACCGGCGCCCTCTCCCTGATGGAACGCCTGCTGCGCACCCTCCTCGACGCCGGTCTGCCCGCCGACCACTGCGGCATCGCCGCCGACACCCTGCTCAGCCACGTCACCGGCTTCGTCCTCCAGGAGCAGAACCAGCCGACGGCGCCGCCGACCGTCACAGCCGAGCTCTACGCCGGACTGCGCGAGCGGTTCCCCCTCGTCATGGGCCCGTTGATGCCGCGCCTGAGCCAGGACGAGAAGTTCGCACGGAGCGTCCAGCTGCTCTGCACCGGCCTGGCGGCGGTCATCGGGTGACGGAGAGCAGGATCGCGTCGAGGAAGCTCCGAGAGCCGAGCGACCGGACCCACCGGGTGCGGGAGGAGCCCCTAGGCTGACGTCATGTCGAACCACGCCCTCGCCGAACGCCACCGGCTCGCCCGACTCCTGACCGCCGCCGGCCCGGACGCCCCCACGCTCTGCGCCGGCTGGACCACCCGGGACCTCGCCGCCCACCTGGTCGTCCGCGAGCGCCGCCCCGACGCGGCGGCCGGGATCCGGGTCGGGGCGCTGGCCGGGTGGACGCGGCGGGTGCAGGACGGCTACGCCCAGCGGCCGTACGAGGAGTTGGTGCGGCTGTTCCGGGCCGGGCCGCCGGTCTACTCGCCGTTCGCGCTTCCCGGTGCCGACGAGGCGGCGAACACCGTCGAGTACTTCGTCCACGCCGAGGACGTCCTGCGCGCGGCCGACGACTGGACCGCGCAGCCCGTTCCGCCCGGCCGGGCCGAGGCCCTCTGGCGCCGTCTGCCGCTCATCGCCCGGCTGGAGGCCGGCCGGCGCTCACCCGTCCGGCTGGCCCTCACCCACCCCGACGGCCGTTCCCTCACCGTCGGCCCCGCGGGCGACGCCCCCGTCCGCGTCACCGGCGAGCCCGCCGAGCTCGTCCTGTTCACCTACGGCCGCGGGGAACGCACCACCGTCACCGTCGACGGCGCCCCGGACGCCGTTGAGGCCCTGCGCCACGTCCTGCCGCTGCCCCCGAAGTAGGGCGCACGGCCTGCGGCGGGGCGGCGACGGCTTCCCGGCCGTCCTCGCCGGCACGTCCGGACGACGGGGCCGGGGGCCGGACCGGCCCGCCACCATTCCGCGAGCGGACGGCCCCCCGCTCCGGCTGCGGATGTCAGTGCCCGGGTGCAGACTCGCAGGTGGCCGGGAGGGGGCGTGCGCGCGCCCGACGGAACCGTCCCGGCCACTCTCCGTCGAAGGGCACACCGCCATGCTCACCACCGACTTCCCCATCGGCTCGCCCTGCTGGATCGACCTGGGCAGCCCGGACATCCCCGCCAGCGCCGCGTTCTACCACCAGGTGTTCGGCTGGACCTTCCAGGAGGTCCCCGGGACCGGCGGCTACGGGTTCGTCCAGCTGAACGGCAGGACCGTCGGCGCGATCGGTTCGCTCAACGAGGGGGACCCGTCCACCTGGACGACGTACTTCCGCAGCGCCGACGCGGACGCCACCGCCAACGCCGTCCAGAAGGCCGGCGGCAAGGTCCTGGTCGAGCCGATGGACGTCATGCAGGAGGGCCGGCTGGCCCAGTTCTCGGACCCGCAGGGCGCCCGGTTCGCGATCTGGCAGGCCGGCAACACCACGGGGCTGGACCTCGTCTCCGACGAGGGGGCGCTGGTCTGGGCCGAGCTGCACACCTCCGACCAGGAGGGCGCCTTCGCCTTCTACCGGCAGCTGTTCGGCTGGCGGGTGGAGAACTTCGAGCCGTCGCCGGGCATGGACTACCGGGTGGTCTCCACCGCCGAGGGCGACCAGCGGGCCACCAGCTTCGGCGGCATCGCCCCGACCATGTCCCCGGAGCAGCCGTCCGCCTGGACGCCCTACTTCGCCACCGAGGACGTGGACGGCGTGATCTCCAAGGCGACGGCGGCCGGTGGCACGGTGCTGATGCCGGCCTCGGACGTGGAGAACGTCGGGCGCCTCGCCTGGCTGGCGGACCCGAACGGCGCCCCCTTCGCCCTGATCAAGGGCGAGCCCCGGGAGTCCTGAGCACCCGGAGCCCCGAGCCCGCGGCGAGGGCCCGCCGCACACCGGCGCGACGGGCCCTCGCACGCACGAAGCGACGCACGAAGCGACCTACCGACCGGTCACCGCACCTGGTGCCCGGCCTCCCGCAGCGCGCCCTTGACCTCGCCGATCCGCAGGTCCCCGAAGTGGAACACGCTGGCGGCCAGCACCGCGTCCGCGCCCGCGTCGACGGCCGGCGCGAAGTCCGCGAGCTTACCCGCCCCGCCGGAGGCGATCACCGGCACCGACACGGCCTCGCGCACGGCCCGGATCATGTCCAGGTCGTAGCCGTCCTTGGTGCCGTCCGCGTCCATCGAGTTGAGCAGGATCTCACCCGCCCCCAACTCGGCGGCGCGGGCCGCCCATTCGACGGCGTCGAGCCCGGTGCCCCGGCGCCCGCCGTGCGTGGTGACCTCGAAGCCGGACGCGGTCTCGACACCGGCGGGGCAGCGCCGGGCGTCCACCGACAGCACCAGCACCTGCCGTCCGAACCGCTCGGCGATCTCCCGGACCAGCTCCGGCCGGGCGATCGCCGCGGTGTTGACGCCGACCTTGTCGGCGCCGGCCCGCAGCAGCTTGTCGACGTCCTCGACGGCGCGGATGCCGCCGCCCACCGTCAGCGGGATGAAGACCTGCTCGGCGGTGCGGCGGACCACGTCGTAGGTGGTCTCCCGGTCGCCGGAGGAGGCGGTGATGTCGAGGAAGGTCAGCTCGTCGGCGCCCTCGGCGTCGTAGAGCTTGGCCATCTCGACCGGGTCGCCGGCGTCGCGCAGGTTCTGGAAGTTGACGCCCTTGACCACCCGCCCGGCGTCCACGTCGAGGCAGGGGATGACACGTACTGCGAGGGTCACGGCTGTTCGCCTTCCAGGGGTCCCTGGGCTTCCAGGGTCTTTGCCAGCCCGGATCGGTACGCGTCGAGTTCGATCTCGACCATCATCCGGGAGTCGATCAGTCCCTCGACCACCACCATGGTGGCCACCGGGCGTGCGGCGTCGAAGAGTTCGCGGTGGGCGCGGCCCACCTCCTCGGCGTCGCGGACGTGGGTGATGTACATCCGGGTGCGGACCACGTCGTCGGTGGTCAGACCGTACGCGGCCAGGGCCTTGAGCCCGACGCCGAACGCGGCGAGGGTCTGCCGGTACGGGTCGCCCTCGTGCTCGATCCGGCCGTCCACCCAGGCGGTGGAGCCGGCCACGTGCACGTGGTCGCCCGCGGCGACCGCCCGGGAGTAGCCGAACTCGTCCTCCCAGGGGGAGAAGCCACCGACCCTGCCGCGTACGATCCGACCGTCCGTCATCCTGAAACCGCCTCCAGGGCCTCTTCGAGGGTGAACTTCTGCTCGTAGAGTGCCTTGCCCACGATGGCGCCCTCGACACCCTCGCCGACCAGCGTGGCGATGGCGCGCAGGTCGTCGAGCGAGGAGACGCCGCCGGAGGCGACCACGGGCCGGTCCGTCGCGGCGCAGACGTCGCGCAGCAGCTGGAGGTTGGGGCCGGTCAGGGTGCCGTCCCGGTTGACGTCGGTGACGACGTAGCGGGCGCAGCCCTCCCGGTTGAGGCGCTCCAGCACGTCGAAGAGCTGGCCGCCGTCGCGGGTCCAGCCGCGGCCGCGCAGGGTGGTGCCGACGACGTCGAGGCCGACGGCGATCCGGTCGCCGTGCTCGGCGATGGCCTTGGCGACCCACTCGGGGGCCTCCAGGGCGGCGGTGCCGAGGTTGACCCGGGTGCAGCCGGTGGCGAGCGCCCGGGCGAGCGACTCGTCGTCGCGGATGCCGCCGGACAGCTCGACCTTGACGTCCAGCTGTCCGGTGACCTCGCGCAGCAGCTCGTAGTTGGAGCCGGTGCCGAAGGCGGCGTCCAGGTCGACCAGGTGCAGCCACTCGGCGCCGGCGTTCTGCCAGGCGAGGGCGGCGGCCAGCGGCTCGCCGAAGGAGGTCTCGGTGCCGGAGGCGCCCTTGACCAGGCGGACGGCCTGACCGTCCCGGACGTCGACGGCGGGCAGCAGTTCGAGGCTCATCAGATCAACTCTCAGACGGTCAGAGGGTGTCGACCCAGTTGGTCAACAGGGCGGCGCCGGCGTCGCCGGACTTCTCGGGGTGGAACTGGGTGGCCCACAGCGGGCCGTTCTCGACGGCCGCGACGAACGGCTGCCCGTGGGTGGCCCAGGTGACCAGCGGCGGGTTGATCCGCGCGCTGTGGGTCTCCAGCTCCCAGTGCCGCACCCCGTAGGAGTGCACGAAGTAGAAGCGGGTCTCCGGGTCGAGGCCGGCGAACATCCGGCTGCCCTCGGGCGCGTCCACGGTGTTCCAGCCCATGTGCGGGACGACGGGGGCGTCCAGCGGCTCCACGGTGCCCGGCCACTCGTCGCAGCCGGCCGTCTCGACGCCGTGCTCGACCCCCTTCTCGAAGAGGATCTGCATGCCGACGCAGATGCCCATGACCGGTCGGCCCCCGGCCAGCCGGCGGCCGATGATCCAGTCGCCCCGGACGGACTTGAGCCCGCGCATGCAGGCCTCGAAGGCGCCCACGCCGGGGACGAGCAGGCCGTCCGCGGCCATCGCGGTGTCGTAGTCGGAGCTGACCGTGACGTCCGCTCCGGTCCGCTCCAGGGCGCGCTGCGCCGAGCGGAGGTTGCCGGAGCCGTAGTCGAGGACGACGACGTTCTTGCCCATGTTCAGGTGTCCAGTCTCTATGCGGCGGGCGGCGGGTCTACAGGCGCATGAGGCCGGAGGCCAGGCACATCACGGAGCCGAAGGCGAGCACCAGGATGACGCTCTTCGAGTGCTTCTGCTTCCAGAAGGAGATGACTCCGCCGGCCAGGAAGAGGCCGACGAAGATGAGGATCATCGCGGTGTTGCTCACAGCGCACCCTTGGTCGACGGGAGGATTCCGGCCGCGCGCGGGTCGCGCTCGGCGGCGTAGCGCAGCGCCCGGGCCAGCGCCTTGAACTGGCACTCCACGATGTGGTGGGCGTTGCGCCCGTACGGCACGTGGACGTGCAGCGCGATCTGCGCCTGGGCCACGAAGGACTCCAGGATGTGCCGGGTCATCGTGGTGTCGTACGAGCCGATCATCGGCGCGATGCCCTCGGGCTCGGTGTGCACCAGGTACGGCCGGCCGGAGAGGTCCACGGTGACCTGGGCGAGCGACTCGTCCAGCGGCACCGTGCAGTTGCCGAAGCGGTAGATGCCCACCTTGTCGCCGAGGGCCTGCTTGAACGCGGCGCCGAGCGCGAGGGCGGTGTCCTCGATGGTGTGGTGGGTGTCGATGTGCAGGTCGCCGTCGGTCTTGACGGTGAGGTCGAACAGGCCGTGCCGGCCGAGCTGGTCGAGCATGTGGTCGTAGAAGCCGACGCCCGTGGAGATGTCGGTCCGCCCGGTGCCGTCGAGGTCTATCTCGACCAGGACCGAGGTCTCCTTGGTGGTGCGCTCGACGCGTCCGATGCGGGACATGGGGGTCACAGCTCCTTGCTGACTCTGCGGACGGCGTCCAGGAAGGCGTCGTTCTCGGCGGGCGTGCCGGCGGTGACGCGCAGCCACCCGGGGACGCCGTTGTCGCGGACCAGGACGCCCTGGTCGAGGATGGCCCGCCACACCGCGTGGGTGTCGGCGAAGCGGCCGAACTGGACGAAGTTGGCGTCCGAGTCGGTGACCTCCAGGCCCATCCCCCGCAGCGCGTCGACCAGCCGGTCGCGCTCCTCCTTGAGCCGCCCGACGTACCCGAGCAGGGTGTCGGTGTGCTCCAGGCAGGCCAGCGCGGTGGCCTGGGTGACGGCCGACAGGTGGTACGGCAGGCGCACCAGCTGCACCGCGTCCACCACGGCCGGGTCGGCGGCGAGGTAGCCCAGGCGCAGCCCGGCCGCGCCGAAGGCCTTGGACATGGTCCGGCTGACCACCAGGTTGGGCCGGCCCTCGATCAGCGGCAGCAGCGAGGCGCGGTGCGAGAACTCGACGTACGCCTCGTCCACCACCACCAGGCTGGGCCGGGCGGCCTGCGCGGCCTCGTACAGCCGCAGCACGGTGTCGGCGTCCACGGCGGTGCCGGTCGGGTTGTTGGGCGAGCAGACGAAGACCACGTTCGGCCGGTGCCGCGCGATGGCGGCGACGGCGGCGTCCACGTCGATGGTGAAGTCGTCGTTGCGCGGGCCGGAGATCCAGGCGGTGCCGGTGCCCCGGGAGATCAGCGCGTGCATCGAGTACGAGGGCTCGAAGCCGAGCGCGCTGCGGCCGGGGCCGCCGAAGGTCTGCAGCAGCTGCTGGAGCACCTCGTTGGAGCCGTTGGCCGCCCACACCTGCGCGCGCCGGACCGGGAAGCCGGTGGTCCTGCCGAGGTACGCGGCGAGGCCCTCGCGCAGCTCGACCGCGTCCCGGTCGGGGTAGCGGTTCAGCCCGCGGGCGGCCTCGGCGACGCGCTCGGCGATCCGGGCCACCAGCTCCTCGGGCAGCGGGTACGGGTTCTCGTTGGTGTTCAGCTGGACGGGCACGTCCAGCTGCGGCGCGCCGTACGGGGACTGGCCGCGCAGCTCGTCGCGGACGGGGAGGTCGTCGATCCGGGTCCCCGGAGCGGCACCCGCCGGGGTCGCCGGCGTCGGAGGGGTCACAGGAGCCCCGGAGGTCTCAGGAGTCACGAGCCCGGCACCGTCCAGTCGAAGCGGGCCTTGATCGCGTCCCCGTGCCCCGGCAGGTCCTCCGCGTTCGCCAGGGTGACGACGTGCGCGGCGACGCCCGCCAGCGCGTCCCGGTCGTACTCGACGACCTGGACGCCGCGCAGGAAGGTCTGCACCGACAGCCCGGAGGAGTGGCAGGCGCAGCCGCCGGTCGGCAGCACGTGGTTGGAGCCGGCCGCGTAGTCGCCCAGCGAGACCGGGGTCCAGCGGCCGATGAAGACCGCGCCGGCGTTGACGACCTTCGCCGCCACCGCGTGCGGGTCGCGGGTCTGGATCTCCAGGTGCTCGGCCGCGTAGGCGTTGACCACGGCGAGGCCCTGCTCCAGGTCGTCGACCAGGATGATGCCGGACTGCCGGCCGCCCAGCGCCTCGGCCACCCGCTCGCCGTGCTTGGTCCTGGCGACCTGCGCGGCCAGCTCGGCCTCGACCGCGTCGGCCAGCGCCGGGGAGTCGGTGACCAGCACGGAGCCGGAGGTCGGGCCGTGCTCGGCCTGGCTGATCAGGTCGGCGGCGACGTCGGACGGCAGGGCGCTGTCGTCGGCGAGGACGGCGATCTCGGTCGGACCGGCCTCGGAGTCGATGCCGATCCGGCCGGCGAAGTAGCGCTTGGCGGCGGCCACGTAGATGTTGCCGGGGCCGGTCACCATGTCGACCGGCTCGCACTCCTCGGTACCGAGGGCGAACATCGCGACCGCCTGGGCGCCGCCGACGGAGTAGACCTCGTCCACGCCGAGCAGCGCGCAGGCCGCCAGGATGGTCGGGTGGACCCGGCCCCCGAACTCCTTCTGCGGCGGCGAGGAGACCGCGATGCCCCGGACGCCCGCCTCCTGGGCCGGCACCACGTTCATCACCACGGAGGAGGGGTAGACCGCCAGCCCGCCCGGCACGTACAGGCCGACCCGCTCGACCGGCACCCAGCGCTGGGTGACCGTGCCGCCCGGCACCACCTGGGTGGTGTGCCCGGTTCGGCGCTGGTCCGCGTGGACGGCGCGGGCCCGGCGGATCGACTCCTCCAGGGCGGCGCGGACCTTCGGGTCCAGCGTCTCCAACGCCGCGGTCAGCTGCTCGGCCGGGACCCGGGTCGACTCCAGCCGGACGCCGTCGAAGCGCTCGGTGATCTCGATCAGCGCCGCGACCCCGCGATGGCGTACGTCCTCGGCGATCGGCCGCACCTTCTCCAGGGCGGCCGCCACGTCGAACTCGGCACGGGGCAGCAGGTCACGCGGGTCGTCCAGCGAGCCGCGGAGGTCGATTCGAGAGATCACGCCACCCAGTGTAAGGAGTGGCCGGAACCGCTGGCCCCGCATTTCAGTCCGTGATACGAAAGGCGAGACGACCGGGGGGCGGGGGAAACCATGGCGGAGCGTGCTCCGGAGGGCTGGAACGGGGTCGAGCAGAGGCTCTGGGAGGCCTACCGCCAGGGTGACGTCCTGGATCTGCGGACGGGCCGGCCGGAGGACGACGACGCCTTCGGCGACGCCGTCTGGGGCCCCGAGCGGACCGTCCGCGCCGAGGTGCTCGCCCACCTGCTGCTGGCCGGCCCCGAGCCCGCGCCCGGCAAGGTCGCCTCGCTGCGGCTCAGCGGCGTGCGGGTGACCGGCGCGCTCAAGCTGGCCGGCGCCACCATCGACCGCTACGTCGAGGTCCACGACTGCCGCTTCGACCAGAAGGTCCTGGTCTCCGAGGCCGCGGCCTCGACGCTGCGCTTCGTGGGCTGCCTGATCCCCCGGCTGGAGGCCTCCCGGCTCTCCACCACCGGCGACCTCCACCTGGCCCGCTGCCGCGTCCCCGACGGCATCCGGCTCACCGACGCCAAGATCGGCACCGACCTGCTGCTCAACCAGACGGTGGTCGGCGGCGACCGCTACGCCCGCGCCGTGTCCGCCGACGGGATCACCGTCAACCAGGACTTCGAGGCCGAACGCCTGGAGACGGAAGGCGAGTTGAGCATCCGCACGGCCCGGATAGGCGGCCGGCTCTCGCTGCGCGGCGCCCAGCTGCGCGCCGTCCCGGAGAAGAACCGCGTCTGCTTCAACGCCGTCCGTGTCATCGTCGGCCACACCCTCTACCTGACCGGCTCCGCCGACATCGGCTGGACCGGCTCCCGCGGCTACTACGGCTCCGGCTACGGCCAGCTCCCGCCGCCCGACGGCCCCGTCACCCCGTTCCGGGCCTTCGGCCGGGTCCGGCTGTCCGACTCCCGTTTCGAGGCCGCCTGCCTGATCTCCGGCGAATTCCACCTGGAGGGTGACGACGAGCTCGCGCTGAGCCGCATCCAGACCCCCGAGCTGCGCTTCTCCTGCAAGTTCCGCCCCACCGGCACGGTCTCGCTCTCCCGCGCCCGGGTCGGCAACCTGGTCGACGACCCGGACGCCTGGCCGCTCGGCGGGCACCTGCGGCTCACCGGCTTCGTCTACGAGAACCTGCGCCCGTTCAGGCCCTTCACCGTCCAGCAGCGGATCGCCTGGCTGGAGGGCTCCTCGGTGGACTTCCAGCCGGAGTCCTACGAGCAGCTCGCCGCCGCCCTGCGCCGCGACGGCGCCGACGACGACGCCCGCGAGGTGCTCTACGCCAAGCAGCGCCGGCGCCGGCGAACCCTGCCGCTGCCGGCCCGGGTCTGGGGCGCGGTCCAGGACGCCACCGTGGGCTACGGCTACCGGCCCGGCCGGGCGGGCCTGTGGCTGCTGCTCGCCTGGATCCTCGGCAGCCTCTGGTTCGCCACCCACCCGCTGCAGCCGCTCAAGGCCGACGAGCGCCCGCACTGGAACCCGGTGCTGTACACCCTCAACCAGCTGCTGCCGATCGTGGACCTGAACCAGGGCGGCTGGAACCCCGGCGGCCTCACCCAGTGGATCTCCGCCGGGCTGGTCGTGATCGGCTGGCTGCTCGCCTCCACGGTCGTCGCCGGCGCCACGCGGATGCTGCAGCGCGGATAGCGTCGATCGTCGCGGGCGGGCGACAACCGCCGGGCCCGGGGAACTACGCTGTCCGCCGTGACAGAACGGCTGCCGCTCTTCCCGCTGAACACCGTGCTCTACCCGGGCCTGGTGCTGCCCCTGAACGTCTTCGAGGAGCGCTACCGCCGTCTCGTCGCCGATCTGCTCGAACAGCCCGAGGACACCCCCCGGCGGTTCGGCGTGCTCGCGATCAAGGACGGCCGGGAGGTCGCGCCGGTCCGGCCCGAGGAGGGCCCGGCCGGTCCGCTGGACGGCCTCGGCACCGTCACCGGGGACCCGCTGGAGGCGCTCTTCCCGGTCGGCTGCGTCGCCGACGTCGCGTCCGTCCAGCACCAGCCGGACGGCCGCTACGAGCTGCTGGTCACCGGCACCACCCGGTTCCGGCTGCGCTCGGTGGACGCCTCCGGCCCGTACCTGACCGGCGAGACCGAGACGATCGACGAGCGCCCCGGCGAGGGCTCGGGCGCGCTGGCCTCCGAGGTCGAGCGGGCGTTCCGGGTCTACCAGAAGCGCCTGGCCGGCGCCCGCGAGGCCAGCACCGTCGGCCACCAGGACCTCCCGGACGACCCCCAGGTGCTCTCCTACCTGGTCGCCGCCGCCTCGGTGTTCGAGACACCGGTCAAGCAGCGGCTGCTCGCCTGCCCGGACAACGCCGAGCGGCTGCGCGCCGAACTCGACCTGCTGCGCCGCGAGACCGCCGTCCTCAGCTGGCTGCCCTCGCTGCCCGCCGTCGACCTCACCCGCCAGACCTTCAGCCCCAACTGACCGGGGCACCCGACGGGCCCGGGCCCCCGGCTGGCCGACGGCCCGACCGACCCGGGCCCCCGGCTGACCGAGGCCCGACGACCACGACTGACAGAGGGCCCTGACGACCCGACGACCCCGAGGACCCCGCATGGCCAAGAAGACGAAGAAGGGCGGCCAGGGCACCCCCGCCACCGTCGCCCTGGAAGCCGCCGCCGTCCCGTTCACCGTGCACGCCTACGACCACGACCCGGCCGCCGCCTCCTACGGCGGCGAGGCCGCCGAGGCCCTCGGCATCACCCCCGACCGGGTCTTCAAGACCCTCGTCGCCGACGTGGACGGCACCCTCACCGTCGGCGTGGTCCCGGTCGCCGGCCAGCTCGACCTCAAGGCCCTGGCCGCCGCCGTCGGCGGCAAGCGCGCCGCCATGGCCGACCCGGCCGCCGCCGAGCGCAGCAGCGGCTACGTCCGCGGCGGCATCTCGCCGCTGGGCCAGCGCCGCCCGCTGCGCACCGTCGTCGACGCCAGCGCGCTCGGCCACCCCACCGTCTACGTCTCGGCGGGCCGCCGCGGCCTGGAGGTCGAACTCGCCCCCGCCGACCTCGTCGCCCTCACCGGGGCCCGCACCGCCGCCATCGCCCGCTGAGCCCCGCCCCGCGCCCGCTCACCACCGGGCGCGGGGAACCGCGCGGGCGGAACCGCCCACCGCGGTCAGTGCCCGGCGCCGCTCCCCGTTCCGCTCGCCGGCCCGCTCATCGGCCCGCTCGCCGGATCGCCCGCCGGCCCGGCCCACGGCCCCACCGGGGCCTCCGCCGGCGGCACCCCCATCGGAGCCCCCCAGTACGGCGGCGGGTCCTCCTCCCGCTTCCCGAACGCGGCCGAGAGCAGGAGCAGCACCACCATCGCCGTCATCGGCCAGACCAGCAGCGCCCCCAGCGCCCCCAGGTCGATGCCCGCGTCGAAGTGCCCGCCGTCGCCGACCCGCCGGGCCTCGCCGATCAGGTCTCCGCTCGGCCCGAGCCACCGCCCGATCCGCCAGGCCCCGATCGAGCCGAGCAGCCCGCCGACGGCCAGGCCCAGCGCGACCGCGATGCCGCCGCCGCGCCGCCGGGTCACCAGGAAGGCCCCGAGCGCGGTCACCAGCCCGGCGCCGAGGCAGATCAGCACGAACACCGCGTCGGCCCCGGCCCGCTGCTCCCCCTCGGGGTCGGCGTAGAGGATGCGGTCCCCGTCCACCACCAGCGGCACCTTGGGCGCCAGCCAGGCCCACAGCCCGGCCGCCATCAGCCCGGCCACCAGACAGGCGACCACGACCCCGGCCCCGACCCGCACCTCCGGCAGCAACCGCTGCCCCAGCGGGGTGGTCGTCCCGTGCCCGAGGGCGGTGGCCCCGTGCGGCGGCGGCGCGAACGGGTCGGACGCTGCGTCCGGAACCGCCCGCACATCGGCGGCGGCGGGATCCGGAGGTGTGTTCGGTACGGTCACAGGCCCCATCGTTTCACGACGGCCACTCGAACGACCCACCACCGTACCCACCGGGCCGGGGCCCGACCGTGGCGTAGCGGTACTACCGCGAGACCGCCCGCCGGTACGCCCACGTGGCGAGGGCCAGCGACGCCACGCCCACCCCCGCGCAGACCGCCAGGTCCCCGAGCACCATCGCCCAGTCCGGGTCCGGCGTGAACGTCCGGGCGAAGGCGTCCACCCCGTACGTGGACGGCAGCAGGTCCCGCAGCCACCGCACCGCCTGCGGCAGGTGGTCCACCGGCAGCACGCCCAGCAGCAGGGCGGCCGACATCCCGAGCTGCCCGAGCATCGTCGCGATCTCCTGGCGCGGCGCGAGGAGCCCGCAGGCCGCCCCCAGCCCCGCCAGCGCGGCCCCGGCCAGCGGCACGACCGCCAGCAGCACCCACAGCTGGCCGAGCGGCAGCCCGAACATCACCGCCCCGAACGCCGCCGTGGCGAGCGTCCCGGGCAGGGTGAAGGAGGCGTACGCGGCGGCCGCCCCCAGCACCACCGAGGCGGCCGGCACCGGCAGCGTCGCGTAGTGGTCGAGCCCGCCGGTGGCCCGCAGTTTCCCGAAGTACTGGGCGAGCAGGTTCAGCGCGACGAACGCCACCACCAGCACGCTCGACCCGGCGACCACCGACCGCGCCGCCGAGGACTGCCCGGCGTCCACCACGCCCCGCATCATCACCAGGATGCCCACGGACTGGAAGGTGGCCACGAACAGCAGCGGGATGCGCGCCACCCGCGCCCGGGCGAGCTGCGCCCGGTAGACGGCCGCAAGCGCCGGCAGCAGCCGGGCCGCGGGGGCGAGCGGGGCGGGGGCGGCCGTGGACCGGTCGGTCCGCGGGGGCACCGAGAGCAGCGTCACTTGGCCAGTCCTCCGTGGCGGCCGCCCAGCTTGAGGTACGCGTCCTCAAGGCTCGGGGTGGCGAGGGTGAAGTCGTCGAGTGCGGCGAAGGCCGGGCCGGTGGTCACGGCGGCGACCAGTTCGCGGGCCTGCTCGGGGGTGGTGCGGACGGTCCAGCGGCGGCCGGTGCACTCGGCCCGCTCGCGCAGCGCGGCGACGGCGGGCACGCCGAGCGGCGCCTCGTCCCGCCAGACCAGGTCGAGCCGGACGTCGCCGTCCACCAGCGCCTTGAGCCCGCCGGGCGTGTCGCAGGCGATCACCCGGCCGTCGTCGACCACGGCGACCCGGTCGAGCACCGTCTCCGCCTCGATGACGTTGTGGGTGACCAGCAGCACCGTCGTCCCGTGCTCGGCGCGCCGGCGGTCCACGGCGCTCCACACGGCCCGCCGGGCGACCGGGTCCATGCCGGTGGTGGGCTCGTCCAGGACGAGCAGCGGCCGCTCCCCCACCAGGGCGGCCGCGAAGCAGGCGAGCCGCCGCTGCCCGCCGGACAGCTTGGCGAGCGGCCGGGTGGCGATCGGCTCCAGCCCGAGCTCGGCGAGCACGTCCCCGGCCGCGCCGCGGGCCTGCGCCCGGGTGAGTCCGCGCAGCCGTCCGGTGGTCTCGGCGGCGAGCGCCACGGTCAGCTCGTCCAGCGCGGTGGACTCCTGTCCGAGGTAGCCGAGCAGCCGGGCGGCCCGCTCGGGGTGGCGGACGATGTCGTGGCCGAGGAGTTCGACGGATCCCGAGTCGGGGCGCAGCAGGCCGGTGAGCTGGCGCACCAGCGTCGACTTCCCGGCTCCGTTGGGCCCGAGCAGCCCGAAGACCTCGCCCTGGCGGACGGTGAGGCTGATCCCGTCGTTGGCCCGGATCTCGGTGGCGGCGGCGCCGCGCCCGCTTCGGTAGGTCCTGACCAGGTCGCGCACGGCAACGCACGGCAGGGGTTCCTCGGGTGCTCGCCCGGCCGTCTCGTTCACGACCGAAGACTCTACGCGTTCATACGGGCGAACCGGACAACGGGGGCCTGTCCGCGCCGGGGCCGCCGACCGGTCGGCCCAGCCGTCGGACCGGGCCGGTGGCACGGCCTGCCCCACGGCGGAGCCTGCCCGACGGCGGGGCCGGGCCGGTCGCCCGGTCGGCTCAGTCGTCGACGACCATCGACCCGCCCGGGACCCGCGCGGCCAGCTCCTTCCAGAACCCGGCCCGGATGGCGTAGCGGTCGTGCTCGTCGATCTGGTCGTCCTTGTGCGCGAGCAGCCCGAAGCGGGCGGCGTAGCGCAGCAGTTCGCCGTCCACCCGGTGCGGGATGCGCGGGTAGTCGGGCCAGAGCATGGTGAGCTTCTCGGCGTCGCCGACGCGATCGCTCCAGCGGCGGGCGAAGACCTGCCCGACCTCGTGGGCGTCGCCGCCGATGGAGGTGATGTCCTCCTCGCGGTCGGCCCAGCGCTGCTCGGCGGTGGTGAGCTGGGCGAGCGTGGGCAGGCTGTCGCCGGCGGTGACGGCGGGCTCGGGGGCGGGCCGGTCCACCCAGCCGCGGTCGGAGGACCAGCGCAGCACCGGCCCGGCCTGCGCGACGGCCCCGTGCCCGTTGACCCCGTGCCCGTTCGTGCCGTGGCCGTTGGCGCCGTTCACCACCGGGGTGATCGGGGTGACGGAGGAGGCCCGCCCGGCGAGGTCCTTGGGCGTCGGTACGACCTTGAGCGCGGCCGCGGCCGGCTGCGGCCGTCCGTTGACGGCGGGGGCGGCGCCCGCCGGAGCCGTGGCCGCGGCGGCCGCGGTGGCCGCCGGACGGACCTCCGGCGGCACCACGTCGGGCAGCCCGGTGGGCGGTGCGGCCGGCGGGGCGGCGAGGATCTTGGCGATCTCCTGCCGGGCCCCCGGGGCCGGGAAGACGCTGGAGTGGTCCCGCAGCGAGAAGGACCCCTCGATCCACTCCCGGTCCAGCACCCGCCGCTCGTCCGCCTCGCCGACCAGGTCCTCGGACTGGTTGAAGTCGCCGTCGGCGGCCTGCAGGGCCCACAGGTGGACGGCCACCCCGTGTTCCTTGGCGGTCATCATGCCGGGCAGCAGGTCCCCGTCGCCGGTGATCAGCACGACGTCGGCGCAGGCCCGGTTGCGGGCGAGTTCGGAGAGTTCGGCGTGCATGGCGGCGTCCACGCCCTTCTGCACCCAGCGCCCCTCGGCCCGGGTGAGCGCGCCGAGCCGTACGGTGACCCGGGGCAGCACCCGCAGCCGCCGGTGCTCGGGCATCGGGCGCCGGTCGGGCGCGGCGTCGAACCAGTAGATCCGCAGCAGCGGCAGCCCGGTCTCGGCCTCGGCGCGCTCGCGCAGGGCGGTGATCAGGGCCGTGTGGTTCACGGTGACTCTGGACCGGGACGGATCCCCCGCGAGCAGGCTGGCGGCGGCGCCCAGCAGGTATCCGGCGTCCACCAGGACGACACAGCGGTCCATCGCGCACCTCTTTTCGCTCGCCCTCGGATTCAGTCGGGTGGGTCCATTCGGGCACGGGCGCTCGGCCCGTCGTCCGGGCGTGCCGAGGTGAGGGGCCCCCGTCGTCGCCCGATCGTTGGGTCACCTTTTACCCGCGGTTCGCCTGCCGAACCTCGCCGGTTGTCCCGGTCCCGCAACAGCGGCGCGGGCGCGGAGCGGACGAAAGCGAGGGCGGGCCCCGTACAACGACGGGGCCCGCCCGAGGTCACGCGGCGGTGTTCCGACCGGCGGACACCGGTGCCGGACCGGTGGCCGCCGGCCACGGCGACGGGAGGTGGACGCTCGGCCCCCGGGCTCAGCCCCTGAGCTCGGCGGCAACCAGCTCGGCCAGCTGGACGGCGTTCAGCGCGGCGCCCTTGCGCAGGTTGTCGTTCGAGACGAACAGCGACAGGCCGTTGTCCACCGTCTCGTCCGCCCGGACGCGGCCGACGTAGCTCGGGTCGCGGCCGGCGGCCTGGAGCGGGGTGGGGATGTCGGACAGCTCGACGCCGGGGGCGCCGCTGAGCAGCTCGACGGCGCGCTCGGGGCTGATCGGGCGCTCGAAGCGGGCGTTGATCTGCAGCGAGTGGCCGGAGAAGACCGGCACGCGCACGCAGGTGCCGGAGACCTTCAGCCCGGGGATGCCGAGGATCTTGCGGCTCTCGTGGCGGAGCTTCTGCTCCTCGTCGGTCTCGTTGGAGCCGTCGTCCACGATGGAGCCGGCCAGCGGCACCACGTTGAAGGCGATCGGCCGCTGGTAGACCTTGGGCTCCGGGAACTCGACGGCGCCGCCGTCGTGGGCGAGCGCGGCGGCGCCGTCCACGACCTTGGCGGCCTGGTCCTGGAGCTCGGCGACGCCGGCCACACCGCTGCCGGAGACGGCCTGGTAGGTGGAGACGACGAGCGCGGCCAGGCCGGCCTCCTCGTGCAGCGGGCGCAGCACGGGCATGGCGGCCATGGTGGTGCAGTTCGGGTTGGCGATGATGCCCTTGGGGCGGTCCGCGACGGCCTCCGGGTTGACCTCGGAGACGACCAGCGGGACCTCGGGGTCGCGGCGCCAGGCGGAGGAGTTGTCGATCACGACGGCACCGGCCGCGGCGACCTTGGGGGCCAGGGCCTTGGAGGTCGAGCCGCCGGCCGAGAAGATCACGATGTCCAGGCCGGTGTAGTCGGCCGTGGCCGCGTCCTCGACGGTGACCTCGGTGCCCTGCCAGGGCAGCGTGCGCCCGGCCGAACGGGCCGAGGCGAACAGCCGCAGCCGCTCCACCGGGAAGTTCCGCTCCGCCAGGATCTCGCGGACCACGCCGCCGACCTGGCCGGTGGCACCGACAATGCCGATCTTCATCTCCGACTACTCCTCTGAATGGTGCTGTTCACAGCCGCACTCCGCCCATCATGCCTTGTCACGCGGGTGGGGCGGCCTGGTGTTCCACGGTGTGAGAGGCCGCCCGGACGGCCCCTACCGGTCCAGACCACTGGCGAGGGCCAGCGCGGCGCCGACCTCCGCCTCCCCGGCCGGCAGCAGCGGCAGCCGCACGTCCGGGGTCGGGATGCGGCCCTGGGCGTGCAGCACGCCCTTGGTGACCGACGGGTTCGGCGCCGTGAAGGCGGACAGCGCCAGCCCGGTCAGCCGGTGCCCGAGCGCCCGTGCCCGGGCCACGTCCCCGGCCTGCCAGGCCTCGGCCAGCTCGACGAACCGGGCGGTCGACAGGTGGGCGGAGGCGAGGATGCCGCCGGCCGCGCCGAGCGCCAGCATCGGCGGCAGGTAGGCGTCCTCGCCGGTGAGGAAGGCGAACCCCTCGGGGGTGTCGGCGAGCAGTTCGGCGGCCGTCTGGTCCAGCCCGCCGGTCGCGTACTTGACGCCCACCACGCCCTCGATCGCGGCGAGTTCGCGCAGCGCGGCGGTGGAGAGCTGCTGCCCGGTGCGGTACGGGATGTGGTAGACGACCAGCGGCAGCGGGCTGCCCGCGGCCAGCGCCCGGAAGTGCGCGACCGTCCCGGCCTCGCCGGCCCGGACGAAGGACGGCGTGGTGACCAGCGCCGCCGCCCCCGGCACCCGCGCGCCGAGCACGGCCAGCGCCTCGCCGACGGCCCGGGTGTCGCCGCCGGAGGCGCCGACGAGCAGCTGCGCCCCGCGCGCGGCGCAGGCGGCCGCGGCGACGTCCACCACCGCGTCCTTCTCCTCGGCGCTCAGCGCGGCGGGCTCGCCGGTGGTGCCGAGCGCGCACAGCCCGGCCGCCCCGGCGTCCAGCACCTCGTGCGCGAGCTTCTCCAGCGCGTCCAGCGCGACCGAGCCGTCGGCGGCGAAGGGGGTGATCAGGGGGACGTAGATGCCCTTGAGTTCCATGCCCACGATCCTGCGGCGCACTGATCGCCCAGGTCCAGTTCACATTTCCGACGCTTCTCGTAAGCTGAGCCGATGCTCGGCGGGGCAGGGCCCGGGCCAGGCCGTAGTCTGGCCTGATGCTGGACGTCCGACGCCTGCGCCTGCTGCGCGAACTCGCCCACCTCGGCACCATCGCGGCCGTCGCCGAGGCGCTCTCCTTCAGCCCGTCGGCGGTGTCCCAGCAGCTGTCCGTCCTGGAGAAGGAGGCGGGCGTCCCGCTGCTGGAGCGCACCGGGCGGCGGGTCACCCTCACTCCGGCCGGGCGCAACCTGGTCCGGCACGCCGAGGCGGTGCTCGCCCTGCTGGAGCAGGCCGGCGCCGAACTCGCCCACACCAAGCGGGGGTTGGCCGGCCCGCTGCGGATCGGCACCTACCCCTCGGCGGCCCGGGCGATCATCCCGGCGGTGCTCGCCGAGCTGGCCGGCTGGCAGCCGGGGCTGGAGCCGATGGTCACCGAGGTGGACCCGGCGGCCGTCGGCGCGGCGCTGCGGGCGGGCGAGCTGGACGTGGCGCTGGTGCACGAGTACGACCTCGTCCCGGCCGACCCGGAGCCGGGCCTCGCGGTGACCCGCCCGGTCTTCACCGAACCCATGTACCTGGCCGCCCGCACCCCGGGCACCGTCGCCGAGCAGCGCGGCGCGCCGTGGATCATGTCCCCGCCGGACACGCTCTGCCACACCATGGCCGTCCGCGCCTGCGAGGCGGCGGGCTTCGCGCCCCGCATCCGGCACCAGATCGACGACTTCACCACCGTGCTGGCCCTGGTGGCGGCCGGCCAGGGCGTCGCCCTGGTCCCCCACCTGGGCACGGCCGGCTCCCCGCCCGGCGTCGTCCTCACCCGGCTGCCGATGTACCGCCGCACCCGCGCCGCGTTCCGCGCCGGCGCCGGCTCCCACCCGGCCATCTCGGCCTTCGTCTCGGCCCTGCACACGGCCGTCCCCCCGGGCCTGGGCGGCGGCGTCTGAGGCTCCGCGGACGCGGAGGGGCCTCCGTCGTCGCGTCAGCCCGCCAGGCAGCTCGGTCCGAGCAGCTGCTTCAGGTCCCCGAAGAGCGCCGGGTCCGACTTCACCCGGTGCCGGTCCAGCCGGAGCACCGTGGTCTTGTTGCGGCTCTCCAGGCGCACCCGCACCTCGGTGGTGCCGCGGTGGCTGCCCAGCACCTCGCCGAGCCTGGCCACCAGCGGCGGGGTGACCTTCCCGCTCGGGATGTTGATGGTGATCGGCGCCTCGGCGTGGGCGTTCGACAGGTCGGGGACGGACAGCTCCATGCCCATCAGCCGCGGCACGTCCTCCCGCTTGTCCAGCTTGCCGCGCACGAAGACGACGGCGTCCTCGACCAGTTGGGACGACACCAGCTGGTAGCTGGCCGGGAAGAACATGCAGTCGATCGAGCCCGCCAGGTCCTCGACGGTCGCGATGGCCCAGGCGTTGCCCTGCTTGGTCATCTTCCGCTGGAGGCCCGAGATGATGCCGCCGATGGTGACGATCGTCCCGTCCGGCCGATCCGCGAGGTCGGCCACCGCGCAGTCCGCCTTGTCGGCGAGCACGTGCTCGATGCCGTGCAGCGGGTGCGAGGAGACGTACAGGCCGAGCATCTCCCGCTCCTGGGTGAGCAGGAAGGACTTCTCCCACTCCTCCTCGGAGAAGACGACGTCCAGCCCGAAGCTCGGCTCGTCCGCGGTGGCGTCGCCGCCGAAGAGGTCGAACTGCCCCTCGGCCTCCTTGCGCTTGACGCCCACGACGTTGTCGATCATCGGCTCGAACTGGGCGCTGAGGCCCTTGCGGGTGTGCCCGAGCGAGTCGAAGGCGCCGGCCTTGATCAGCGATTCGACGGTCCGCTTGTTGCAGACCACCGACTCCACCTTGTCCAGGAAGTCGGGGAAGGACGCGAACTTCCCCTTCGCCTTCCGGGTCCGGATCATCGACTCGACCACCGGCCCGCCGACGTTGCGGATCGCGGTCAGGCCGAAGCGGACCAGGGTGTCACCGTGCGGGGTGAAGTCCGAGTCCGACTCGTTGACGTCCGGCGGCAGCACCTGGATGCCCATCTTGCGGCACTCGTTGAGGTAGACCGCGGACTTGTCCTTGTCGTCCTTGACGGAGGTGAGCAGGCCGGACATGTACTCGGCCGGGTAGTTGGCCTTGAGGTACGCCGTCCAGTACGAGACCAGCCCGTACCCGGCGGTGTGCGCTTTGTTGAACGCGTAGCCGGAGAAGGGGACGAGGACGTCCCACACGGCCTGGATGGCCGCGTCGGAGTAGCCGCGCTCGCGGCAGCCCTTCTGGAAGGGGACGAACTCCGCCTCCAGGATCTCCTTCTTCTTCTTGCCCATGGCCCGGCGCAGCAGGTCCGCCTGGCCGAGCGAGTAGCCGGCCAGGATCTGCGCGGCCTTCTGCACCTGCTCCTGGTAGACGATCAGGCCGTACGTCGGCCGGAGCACCTCCTCCAGGGGCTTCTCCAGCTCCGGGTGGATCGGGGTGATCTCCTGCTGGCCGTTCTTGCGCAGGGCGTAGTTGGTGTGGGAGTTGACGCCCATCGGGCCCGGGCGGTACAGCGCCAGGACGGCGGAGATGTCCTCGAAGTTGTCGGGCTTCATCAGCCGCAGCAGCGAGCGCATGGGGCCGCCGTCGAGCTGGAAGACGCCGAGCGTGTCGCCGCGGGCGAGGAGTTCGTAGGTCGGCTTGTCGTCCAGGGGCAGATCAAGCAGGTTGATCTTGATGCCCTTGTTCTTCTCGATCGCCTTGACGGCGTCGTCCATGATCGTCAGGTTGCGCAGGCCGAGGAAGTCCATCTTGAGGAGGCCGAGGCCCTCACAGGTGGGGTAGTCGAACTGCGTGATGGTGACGCCGTCGGTGTGCCGGGTCCAGACCGGGATGTGGTCGGTCAGCGGCTCGGCGGACATGATGACGCCGGCGGCGTGCACACCGGGCTGGCGGATCAGGCCCTCGATGCCGCGCGCGGTGTCGATGACCTTCCGGACGTCCGGGTCGGTCTCGTACAGCCCGCGGATCTCGCCGGCCTCGCTGTAGCGCGGGTGCGAGGGGTCGGTGATGCCGGAGAGCGGGATGCCCTTGCCCATGACGTCCGGCGGCATCGCCTTGGTGATCCGGTCGCCCATCGCGTACGGGTAGCCGAGGACCCGGGAGGAGTCCTTGATGGCGGCCTTCGCCTTGATGGTGCCGTACGTGACGATCATGGCGACCTTGTCGGATCCCCACTTCTCGGTCACGTAGCGGATCACGTCACCGCGCCGGCGCTCGTCGAAGTCGATGTCGACGTCGGGCATGGAGATGCGCTCGGGGTTGAGGAAGCGCTCGAAGATCAGGCCGTGCGGGATGGGGTCGAGGTCGGTGATGCCCATCGCGTACGCGACCAGCGAGCCGGCCGCCGAACCACGGCCGGGGCCCACCGCGATGCCCTGGCTCTTGGCCCACATGATGAAGTCCGCGACCACGAGGAAGTACGCCGGGAACCCCATCTGGATGATGGTGTCCATCTCGTACTCGGCGAGCTTCTTGTGCTCCTCGTCGTACCCGCCCGGGAAGCGCCAGTCCATGCCCTCCCAGACCTTGGACCGGAAGAAGTCCGCCTCCGACTCGAAGCCCTCCGGGATGGGGAAGCGGGGCATCAGGTTCTTGAACTGGAACATGCCCTCGGTGTCGACCCGGGAGGCGACCAGCAGCTGGCTGTTGCGGCAGCCCTCCTGCCAGGCGTCCGAGGAGTCCAGGGCGTACATCTCGGCGGCGGACTTGATGTAGTAGCCGGTGCCGTCGAAGCGGAAGCGGTCCGGGTCGGAGAGGTTCTTGCCGGTCTGCACGCAGAGCAGCAGGTCGTGGGCGCCGGCGTCGGCCTCGGTGGTGTAGTGCGAGTCGTTGGTGACGACCGGGGGGATGTTCAGCTTCCGGCTGATCTCCAGCAGCCCGTCGCGGACCCGCTTCTCGATCTCGAGGCCGTGGTCCATCAGCTCCAGGAAGTAGTTCTCCTTGCCGAAGATCTCCTGGTAGTCGGCCGCGGACTTCAGCGCCTCGTCGAACTGGCCGAGGCGCAGCCGCGTCTGCACCTCGCCGGAGGGGCAGCCGGTGGTGGCCATCAGGCCGCCGGACAGCTCGGAGATCAGCTCCTTGTCCATCCGGGGCCACTTCACGAGCCAGCCCTCGGCGTAGGAGCGCGAGGTCAGCTTGAAGAGGTTGTGCAGGCCCTCCTTGTTGCGGGCCCAGATGGTCTTGTGGGTGTACGCGCCGGACGCCGAGACGTCGTCCCGCTTCTGGTGCGGCTGGCCCCACAGGATGCGCTTGGTGTTGGAGCGGGACTCCGGGGCGACGTACGCCTCGATGCCGATGACGGGCGTGATGCCGGCGGCGGTGGCCTGCTTGTGGAACTCGGCGGCGCCGTACATGTTGCCGTGGTCGGTCATGGCCACGTGGGTCTGGCCGAGGCGCTCGACCTCCTTGAACATCTGCTTCAGCCGGGCGGCACCGTCCAGCATCGAGTACTCGGTGTGGACGTGCAGATGCGCGAACGGCTGGTCGCTCAAGGCGGGGCCTCCGGAGGCTCTGGTGCTGGTCTGGTGGGCCGGCGAACGTGCGGGTCACGGGGGACGCCCCCGGAAATGGATGTGGCCCGGAGCGCCGCTCGGGGCCCGGACCGTCACTCACACGTTCACCCGTCTACTCTAGCCCCCTTCGAACGGCTCATCCGTCCGCCGGGAGGGGTGTCCAGGCAGGCCCGGCGAGTCGTGTTCCGGCGGCCTCGCGGACCTCCGGCCGCTCCATCGGATCGTCCCGGAGGTACGCCAGCCGGGCCCGCACGTCGGGCCGGTCGGGGGCGTGCGCGACGCCGAGGAGCCGGGCCCGCGCCTCGCAGTCCCACAGCGACTCGGTGTACGCCTCGGCCGTCCCGGCGGAGCCGAGCGCGGCGAGTGCCGCCAGGTGGTCGGGGCGCTCGTACGAGTGCGGGGTCCACAGCCAGAACCGGCGCAGCAGGGAGACCGCGTCGGCCGCACCGGCCCCGGCCCCGAGCCGCGCCAGCCCGCCCGCGAGGGCGCCCGGGCCGCACCAGGCGCGGTCCACCCAGTGCCGCTCCAGCTCCGCGACCAGGGCCGGCCCGTCCCCGGGCTCCCCGTCCGGGGACGGGTCCCCCCGCCCGGTCGGGCAGTGCGGGGCCGGCGCGGGGTCCTCCGGGGCGCCGGAGGCCAGCAGCTCCAGGACGCCGGCCGCCCGGTCGCGGGTCTCCTCGTCCCCGGCCAGGAGTTCCTCCACCGGGCCGAGCGGCAGCTCCAGGTCCCGGAGCAGACGGGCCAGGTACAGGCACCGGTCGTCGGTCCGCGAGTCCCAGCGCCACTCCCACCGGAGGCAGCCGTACACGAGGTCGGCGGCCGCGGCCGGGTCCTCCGCCGCCATCCGCGCGCCCAGGCCCCGGCCGCGCTGGAGCAGGCCGGGGAGGGTGTTCGCCGGGGCGTGCTCGAATCTCCGCTGTGTCACGGGAGCCATCGTGCCGCAGCCCCGGCGCGCGGGCGGCCAGGGGGCGGGCGCCGGGGGGCGTAGCTCGTTCAGGTGACGGCGTGCCGAGGCCCCTGCCCCGGCTTCCTCCGAGCACGTACAACTGTCCTGCACCTCGCCCACACCGCGGAGGAATGACAGCCATGGCCCAGCTGGAGTCCGGCCTCTACACCATCCAGAACGGCGGCGCCAGGATCGGCCGAGCCCGTCACGAGGCCCTGGACCTCTCCCCCAAAACCGTCTTCGCCAACACCGACGACCAGGACGCCGTCTGGGTCGTCGAGGCCTGCCCCGGCAACCGCTACCGGCTCTACGCCAAGGGCGCCCCGACCGCCGTGGAGGACCTCAAGCCGGCCGGCCCGCTGGTCTCCCTCCTCCTCGACCAGGGCGACGCGACCGAGTGGGAGCTGACCCCCGTCGACGGCCTTCCGGCCACCTACCGGATCAAGTCCCCCCAGGGCTCCTCGTGGACCGTCCTCGAACCCGGGAGGCGGAGCCCGATCGAGGTCATCCCCGTCCTCGACGGCTCCACCGCCTTCACCTTCGAGAAGGTCGACGTCTGACCGAAGCCTCGGCCCGCCCCGTACGGGCGTCGTCCTCAACGGGGGCACCGCCGTCGTACCGCCCCGCCGGCAGCCGCTCCGGACGCGCGGGAGCGGGCCGCTCCGGCTTCCCGCGCGCCTCCGCCTCCTCGAAGCGTCAGCGGTCGAACCGGGCGGCGGCTCTCCGCAGGTGTCGACCCGGCCGTCACGCGAACGGCCCACCCGTACGCCGTCGGGCCGGCCCCGCCGCCCCGGGCCGCCCCGGCGGCCACGGCGGTGTGTCGAGTGGCGGACCACCGGGCCCGAGGCGATGGTGACCGGCAGAGCCCCCTCACCGCAGAGACCCCTCACCAGAAAGGGCGAGCATGCCCGAGGTCACCTCCCCGTACCCGACCGGCACCCCGTGCTGGGTCGACCTGACGGCCAAGGACCAGCAGGCCGCACTGGACTTCTACCGCGACCTCCTCGGCTGGCAGGGCGAGCCGGGCCCGGCCGAGTTCGGCGGCTACGCCGTCTGCGAGCTCAACGGCAGGGCCGTGGCCGGCATCGGCCCGACGATGACGCCCGAAGGGACGCCGGAGCCGCCGACCGTCTGGACCAGCTACCTGGCCGCCACCGACGCCGAGGCCACCCAGGACGCGATCGTCGCGGCCGGCGGCACCCTGCTCGCGCCGGTCGTGGACGTCGGCGGGCTGGGCCGGATGCTGATCGCCGCCGATCCGCAGGGCGCGGTGTTCGGCGTCTGGCAGCCGGGCGAGTTCTCCGGCGCCAAGGTCGTCAACGAGGCCGGCGCGCTGACCTGGAACGAGCTGCACACCAGCGACATCCCGGCCGCCACCGCCTTCTACGGCGCGGCGTTCGGCATCGAGATCGAACCGCTGGACGGCGCGGACTCGTACTGGGAGCTGCGGGTCGGCGGCCGCGCGGTCGGCGGCGCCACCCTGCTCGCCAACGACCCGCCCGGCACCCCGGCGCACTGGCTGACCTACTTCGCGGTCGACGACGTGGACTCCACCGTGGACGCCCTGGTCCGGGGCGGCGGCACCGTCCTCGTCCCGCCCTTCGACATGATGGCGGGCCGGATGACCGTGGTCACCGACCCGCAGGGCGCCCCCTTCGCCATGATCAGGCCCACGCCGATGTAACCCGCCCCGCTCCGCCCCGCTCCGCCCGTTTAGGCCGGCTCGACGACGTCGGCCACCGCGTGGGAAGTCGGCCGGGCCGACTTCCCACGCGCGCTCACCGCCGTACGGCCCGCAGCCACCCCGCGAGTCCGAGGCAGAGCAGGCACGCCCCGGCCAGCACCAGCGGGATCACCACCGGCCCGCCCGACCCGCTGAGCGCCCCCACCACCGCCGGTACGACGGCATTGCCGAGCATGCAGCAGAGCGTCAGCACCGAGGTCGCCTGCTGCGGCACCTCCGCCACGCCCGAGACCCACGCGATCAGCGTCGGCAGCACCGGCGCCAGCGCCAGCCCGGCCAGCGGGTAGGCCGCCACCGCGAGGTGCGGCACGGCGGCCAGCGCCAGCGCGCCGAGCGCGGCCGCCAGGTAGGCGGGCAGCGCGGTGCGGCCCGGCACCCGCCGGGTCAGCTGCGGGATCACCAGGCGGCCGACGGCCAGCCCGGCCCAGAACCCCGAGGCCGCGGTGGTCGCCGCCTGGGTGCTCCAGCCGTCGCGCTCCAGTTGGGTCGACTGCCAGGTGCCGATGCTGGTCTCCAGGCCCGCGTAGACCAGGCCCACCAGCAGGAACGGCAGGAAGGCCACGACGGTCCCGAGCCGTCGGCCGTCGGCCCCGGTCCGGGGGGCGGCCTGCGTGCGGGGCGCCGCCGCGAGCACCGCCCCGGCCCGTCCGACCAGGAAGCACGGCAGCGCGCACACCGCCGCCGCCAGCGCCAGCAGCCGGATGTCCGTACGGCCCAGGGCCCCGGCGGCCAGCGGGCCCAGCATCGCGCCGATCCCGAACACCGCGTTCAGCCGGTTGACCATCACCACGCTGTCCCCGGCGAAGCCGCGCGCGAACGCCGTGTTGAGGGTGAGCGCCAGCCCGCCGTACCCGATGCCGGTCACCGCCGCGCAGCCGAGGTAGCCGGCCCAGCCGGGGCTGGCCGCCATCCCGGCCGCGCCCGCCGCGAAGACCGCGAGCAGCACGGGCGGCGCCGCCCGGACGTTCAGCCGCCGCCCGAGCAGCCCGATGCCGAGGGTCGCCGCGAGCGCGCCCACGTTGTAGGCGGAGACCACCCGTCCGACCTCGTGCTCGGCGCCGAACCGTTCCCGCAGGAAGGGCAGCGAGGCGCCGAGCGAGGCGGTGAGCACGCCCAGGACGAGGAAGACGCCGAACGCCGAGAGCGCCGCCGATCTCGCCATCACCGGCGCGTCCGGCGCGTCCGGCACCTCCGACGCCGCATCGGACGGCCCCGCGTCCGAGGGCGCACCCGGCGCAGCGTCCGGCGCAGCGCCCGACGGAGCGCCCGACGGAGCGCCCGGCGACAGGTCCGCCGCCGCCCGCCCCGCCTCAGCCACCGTGCGGCCCCGCCGTGAGCACCACCGAGACCAGCCCGTCCGGGTCGGTCAGCACCAGCGGCCCCGCGGCACCGGCCCCGCCCACCACCAGCGCGGTGAAGTCCGGCACCGCGACCACCGCACCCGCCTCCACCAGGGCCGGCCCGCCGATGCCGACGCACACCGCCCCCGCCCCGACCGCCGAGCGGACCCCGCTGACGGAGTCCTCGAAGACCAGCGTGCGCTGCGGCCGGATCCCGAGCCCCCGGCAGGCCGCCAGGTACGGGTCCGGGTGCGGCTTGCCCCGCTCGACGTCGTCCCGGGTGACGCGCACCCGGAAGGCGTCGAGCAGGCCGAGCCCGCCGAGCGCGTTCTCGATCTTCCGCGGCCAGCTGCTGGTGGCCAGTCCGATCGGCACGCCCGCCCGCCGCAGCCGGGCGGCCAGCCCGTCGGCGCCGGGGATCACCGGGTACGGGGCCTCCTCCTCGACGGTGTCCACCTCGGCCCAGATCGCCCTGCGGTCGGCGTCCGAGTGGTCCGGGAAGATCAGCCGGACGGTCTGGTCGCCGGTCCGCCCGTGGACGTAGTCCTCCAGCTCCGGGTCCGTCAGCACCCGGCCGTGGCGCCGGGCCACCGACCGCCACGCCTCCTCGATCACCGGCCTGGAGTCGATCAGGACCCCGTCCATGTCGAAGACGACGGCCTCGACCTCGTACCGCGTTCCGGCTTGCGGCTGCATCGGTCTCCTCACTCGGCGCTCGCACCATACGATCTGACGATTGTTCACACTTTCCCGGCCGCGGGCCGGGCGGTCAATTGGACTAGACCTCGCTCGTCGGTCCGGCCCCCTCGCCCGCCCGGCCCGAGCCCCCGCCCGAGCCCCCGGTCAGACCGCCTGCCGCGCCATGAAGCCGTCGGCGGAGTCCTTCCAGACCAGGTACACGTCGTCCACCAGCAGCAGGTCGATCACCCCGTCGAGCAGCGGGTCGAGCGCGTCGCGGTGCGACCCGACGATCGGCTCCTCGTGCTTGTTGAACGAGGTGTTCACCAGCGCCGCCTGCCCGCTGCGCTCGTACCAGGCCATCAGCAGGCCGTGCAGGAAGGGGTCGTCCTGGGCCCGGACGATCTGCGGCCGGGCGGTGTTGTCCACGTGCACCACCGCCGGGCAGGCCTTGGCGAAGGTCTCGTGGCAGTCGTAGGTGATCGTCATGAACAGCGCCGAGGGCTGCTCGGGGGCCCAGCCCCGGTAGCAGTCGGCCGCCAGGTCCTCGGCGGTGATCGGCGCGAAGGGCATGAACTCGGTACGGTTCAGGCGCTTGTTGAGCCAGTCGTTCATGGTCACGTCGGCGGTGCCGTAGATGACGCTGCGCCGCCCGAGCGCGCGCGGGCCGAACTCCATCCGGCCGCGGTAGGTGCCGATGACCTGGTCCGCCTCCAGCGCGGCGAGCAGCACCTCGCGCATGGACTCGCCGATCCGCCGGTAGCGCAGCCCGGGGTACTCGTGCAGGATCTCCTCCAGCAGGCCCTCGGAGATCGCCGCGTCCGGCCCGAGCGCCATCGAGGGCACCCGCGGGCGCTCGCCGGTCTCCCGGTGGGCCACCACCACGGCGGCCTGCAGCGGCAGCCCGCCGTCGCCCATCGGCGGCAGCACGTAGATGTTCCGCACGCCCTCGGTCTCGAAGATCCGCTGGTTCAGCTTGACGTTGGCGAAGACCCCGCCGGACAGGCAGACGTTGCCGCCGGGCACCCGGCCGATGTGCCGCGCGACCACGGCGGTCAGCAGGTCCTCCACGTGCCGCTGGGCGGCCGCCGCGACGTCGGCCGGCTCGTGCGTCGCGATCTCGCGCAGCAGCTCCTCGGAGTAGCCCTCGTAGGACGGCTGGTACCAGTCGCCGCAGCGGGCGCGGATCGCGCCGTCCTCCTCGATGTCGATCATCCGCCGCATCAGCGGGAGCAGCTTCTCCGGGTCGCCGTTGGCGGCCAGGCCGGTGATCTTGCCCTCGTGCCGGTTGGGGCGGAAGCCGAGCAGCTTGGTGATCCGGCCGTAGAAGTAGCCGAGGCTGTCGATCGAGGTCTCGCGCTGGAGCACCTCCTCGCCGCCGGGGTGGTAGTGGGTGACGGTCAGGGACTGGAAGTCCCCGCGGCCGTCACAGGTGACCACGAGCGCCTCGTCGAACGGGGAGCACAGGAAGGCGCCCAGGCCGTGCGATTCGTGGTGGTCGACGTGAACCACCTTGGCGCGCAGTCCGTTGTCCTCCACGAAGGCGTCGAACTCGGCGCGCTTCGCACGGTCGTTGCGAATTTCGTCGGATATCCGCTTGCGCAGGTGCGGAAGCGCCTCGGGGCGGCGCAGGGCCTCCTCCGAAATCCGGTCCACATAGAGCAGCAGGTGCTTTTCGGCGTCGAATCCGGCCTGCCAGCCGTAGGCCACCCGGTCGACCTCGGAAAGGGTGACCCCGGCCTCCTTCAGAACGTACTCGATGGACCGTTCCGGCCAGGTCCGATGGTCCTTGACCCGGGTGAACCGCTCCTCGCTGACGGCCGCGAGGACCGTCCCGTCCTGGACCAGGCAGGCTCCGGCCAGGTCGTTGTTGGTGATTCCGAGAACAAGCATGTGCCGCTCCAAGCTGGTGTCGCGGGAAATGGCGTGACGGCATTTCCACGGATTAGGCGAGCAAGTGAGGGTTGGAGTGCACACCGATGCTATGAAGGCAATTCACGGTAGATCAACGAGGCCCTGGGAATTCCGGCCGCCCGGGCGGGCCCGCGTACCGTGAAGCCGAAGGGGCCGTACGGTGAACAGCGGATTCCACATCGGCCATCGGCGCTGGCCCGGCGGCCGCGGGCCGCAAGGAGGTCTGGACCATTCGGGCTGTGATCACGCTCTGTAGCTGTCCGGAAACAGTCCTCCCGCCCGGGCGGGCCGGGCCCGGGAACGCGGAAGGCGCCGGGTGGGGCGGTGTCACCGCCCCACCCGGCGCCTTCGGCGCCGGTCCTTCGGCTCAGCCGTCCAGCTCCGCGAGGAAGTCCAGCGACGCCGCCCAGGCCCGCTCCGCCGCCTCCTCGTCGTAGTCCGGCAGCTCCGGGTCGGTGAACAGGTGCCCGGCGCCCCGGTAGCGGTGCACCTCCACCTCCGCGCCGGCCCGCCGCATCCGCAGGTACCAGGCGTTCAGCCAGTCCTCGGGCTCGAACGGGTCCGGCTCCGCGATGTGCAGCTGCACCGGGATCTCGGTGGCCGCGTCCTCCCGCAGGTCCGAGGTGCCGTGCAGGAGCAGCAGTCCGCGCGCCTTCTCGTCGGCCAGCGCCAGGTTCTGCGCCACCGCGCCGCCGAGCGAGAAGCCGGCGTACACCAGCCCGCCCTCGGAGACCGGCGCGACCGCCGCCACCGCCCGCCGCAGCAGCTCGTCGCGGCCGCCGAGCTCCTCCTGGAACTCCTGCGCCTCCTCGACGGACTCGAAGGTCCGCCCGTCGAACAGGTCCGGCGTGTGCACGGTGTGCCCGGCGGCGCGCAGCCGGTCGGCGGCGGCGCGCACGGCGGGGCGCAGCCCGTAGGCGGAGTGGAAGAGGACGATCTGGGCCACGGTTCGGGTCCTTCACCAGGGGGGTCAGCTACCCGTCCATGATCCCGCATCCCCCACCGGGACCCTCGCTCCGCGTCCGGCTACGACACCACGTCCTTGCGCGCGAAGCCGCGGAACGCCAGCGCCAGCAGCACCACCGCGTACGAGAGCGACAGCGACACCCCCTGCACCATGCCGCCCCACTCCAGCTGCGGTTGCAGGGCGTCCGCCCAGGCGTACTGCCAGTGCGCCGGCAGCCACTCCCGCAGGTCGCCCAGCGCGGTGACGGCGTCCAGCACCCCGGTGATGATCGAGGCGAACACCGCGCCGCCGACCGCGCCCAGCGGCGCGTCGGTGGCCGTGGAGAGCCAGAACGCCAGCGCCGCGATCACGATCTCGCCGAGGAACACGAAGGCCACCGCGATGGCGATCCGGGGCAGCGCCTGCCCGGCCGGCAGGCTGACCCCGGCGGGCAGCTTGAGGTCCCCCCAGCCGTACGCCGCCGTGCCGACGACCAGTCCGATCGCGGGCAGCATCACCACCGCCACGGCCGAGAACAGCAGCCCGACCGCGAACTTGCGGGCCAGCAGCCGGGCCCGGGGCACCGGCGCGGCCAGCAGGTAGCGCAGCGAGGACCAGCTGGCCTCGGAGGCGACGGTGTCCCCGCAGAACAGCGCGACCGGGATGACCAGCATGAAGCCGGTGCCGACGAACAGCATGGTGACCGCGAAGTTGGCCCCCGAGGCGGTGGCCAGCTCGATGAAGCTGGTCCGGTCCGGACGGCCCGGGGTGCCGCCGATCTGGAACGCGGCCAGCAGGACGAACGGCATCGCGGCCAGCACCGCGCCGATCACCAGCGTGCGGCGCCGGCGCAGCTGCCGCATCGCCTCCACCCGCAGCGGCAGTGTCCGGCTCGCCCGGTACCCCTCGGCGTGGTCCATCGACTCCGCCGGGTCCTTCGACCCGGCGCGGTCCGTCGCGACGACGCTCACGCTCCACCTCCGATCAACGACAGGAACGCGTCCTCCAGCCGCCGCTGCGGCCCGGCGCTCTCCACCGGCACCTCCAGCCGCACCAGTTCGGCCAGCAGCTCGCTGGCCGCGAGCCCGTCCAGGCGCACCAGCAGTCCGCCCTCGACGGCCTCCACCGAGCCGACCCCGGCCAGCGCGCCGACCTTCTCGACCACCGGCACCGGGTCGTACGGGCCGGCGACGCCGATCACCAGCAGTTCGCCGGCGCCCACGATGTCCCCGACCGGGCCGGCCGTGACCAGCCGCCCGCGGTCCATCACCACCAGGTCCGTACAGCTCTGCTCGACCTCGGACAGCAGGTGGCTCGACACGATCACGGTCCGCCCGCCGGCCGCGTACCGGATCATCACCTCGCGCATCTCGCGGATCTGCGGCGGGTCCAGCCCGTTGGTCGGCTCGTCCAGGATCAGCAGGTCCGGCATCCCGAGCATCGCCTGCGCGATGGCCAGCCGCTGCCGCATGCCCTGCGAGTACGTGCGCACCGCGCGGTCCAGCGCCTCGCCGAGCCCGGCGATGGCCAGCGCCTCGTCGAAGCGCGCGTCCGCCTCCGGCCGTCCGGTCGCCTGCCAGTACAGCCGCAGGTTGGCCCGCCCGGTGAGGTGCGGCAGGAAGCCCGCGCCCTCCACGAACGCCCCGACCCGCGACAGCACCGGCGCGCCGGGCCGCACCAGGTGCCCGAAGATCCGGATCTCCCCGGCGTCCGGCCGGATCAGGCCCATCAGCATCCGCAGCGTGGTGGTCTTGCCCGCGCCGTTCGGCCCGAGCAGTCCGAGCACCTGCCCCTGCTCCACCCGGAAGCCCAGCTCCCGTACGGCGTAGCGGTCCTGGGCGCCCTTGTAGCGCTTGCTCAGCCCGCTGATCCGCAGCGGCACCGCGGCCAGCTCCGGGTCGAAGCCGGGCCCGTCGGCGGTCCGCCGGCGGCGCAGGCGCGGCGCCAGCACCAGGGCGGCGGCGGCCAGCACGGCGACCACCGGCAGCACCCAGGTGCGCGAGGGCAGCGGCGCCGACTCGGTGACCAGCTCCTCGACGGTCGGCACGGTGACCGCCCCGGCCGGCGCCACCCGGTAGGTGGCCGGCTCGACCGGCGAGGCGTACGCGAGGTCGGTGCTCGCCAGCACCAGCCGCACCCGGTGCCCGGCCGGGAAGGCGTGGTCCACGGTCGGCAGCGCCACCGTGACGGTCCGTCCGGCGTCCGCGCCGGTGACCCGCAGCGGGGCGGCGAGCTGCTGCGGCAGCACCGCCTTGCCGTCCGGGCCGACGTCGTACAGCTTGGCGAAGAGCACCGCGTCCGGCCGGTCCGCCGTCACCCGCACCGGTACGGTCGGCTGCCCGGTCAGGTGCAGCGGCGAGTCCAGCGGCGCCGAGTCGAAGGCGGCGTTCTGCCCGGGGAAGTCCAGCGACAGCCCGGCGCCCAGCGAGGCCGCCTGGCTGAGCGCGCCGACGCCGGGCAGGGTCGAGATCCCGGGCGGGGCGCCGCCGGGCGGGTTGGCGAGGGTCTGCTCGCCGCCCGTCAGCTCGACGGTCCGCGAGCCGGTCCCGCCCAGTCCCGGGTACCGGTCGGCGCTGGCCCCGCGCAGCACGGCCTGGAAGCCGGTCGAGTCCACCCCGCCGGTGCGGGTGACCCGGAACGCCGCTCCGGTGTCGTCGCCGAGCCCCTTCAGATGGTGGTCGAACCAGGCCGTCACCCGGTCGTCGACCCGCGCGGAGGTGTCCGTCCCGCCGTCGTGGCCGCCGGCGAACCAGTCCACCGCCACCGGCGCGCCGTTGGCGGCCACCGCCTGGGCGATCCGGTCCCCCTGGTCCAGCGGGAACAGCGAGTCCTGCTGCCCCTGCACCACCAGCGTGGGCGCCTTGAGCCGCTCCGCCACCGAGGACGGGCTGGAGCGCTCCAGCAGCGCCACGGCCTCCGGGTCGGCGTGCCCGGCGGTGGCGACCCGGTCGTACATCCGGCAGAGCGACTCCAGGAACCGCCCGCAGCCGACCGGCCCGTCCTCCTTCGGCCGCAGTCCGGCGTTCTCCCGCGGCGCGCCGCCGGACGGCCCGAGTTCCCCGGCCGAGCCGGTGGTGAAGAAGATCCCGGCCCACAGCTTCTTGAACACGCCGTCCGCGGCGTCCGAGCCCCGCACGCCCTGCGGGAACAGCGCGTCGGCCAGGTTCCACCAGGTGATCTGGGTGGCCACCGCGTCGATCCGGGCGTCGTAGGCGGAGGCCAGCAGCGAGACCGCCCCGCCGTACGAGGCGCCGGTGATGCCGACCTTCGGGTCGCCGGCCGCGTCCAGCCGCACCTCGGGCCGCTGGGCCAGCCAGTCCACCAGGTGCCTGACGTCCTCGACCTCGCGGTCCGGCGCGTTCAGCCCGATCCGGCCGCCCGAGTGCCCGAAGCCGCGTGCCGACCAGGTCAGCACCGCGTACCCCTGCCGGGCCAGCTGCTCGGCACGCTCGCGCTCGCCCTCCTTGGAGCCGCCGAAGCCGTGCGCCAGCAGCACCGCCGGGCGCGGACCGCCGCCGCCGGTGGTGAAGAAGGAGGTGTCCAGCTGGACCTGCTGGGCGCTGCCGGGCGTCTCCGGCATGCTGAGGAAACGGTCCTCCTGCCGGACCGCCCGCTCACCGCCGGACGCCACCGTCGCGGTGCCGGCCGCGGCCACCGCCACCAGGGCCACCGCCCCGGCCAGCAGCCTGCGTCTCACCGATGTTCCCCGGGCGCGCCAGCGACGCCATGCCCCACCGAACTCCATGGCCGCTGATCGTATCGGCCGTCCGGGTAGGCGTCTGATAAAGCCGCCACACCGTTTGCCCGTTTCACCCCGGTATGCCCGAGTATCGTACGGCGCATGCCCTGGCCGCTGATCTCGCTGCTCGCCACCGTCGCCGCCACCCTGGCGGTCGGCTGGACCGTCGACCAGGCCCTCCAGCGGATCGCCGCCCGTCAGCCCTCGGCCCCGGTCTGGCCGCTGCTCCGCCGCTGCCGGGTCCCACTCCAACTCACCGTCGTGTCAGCCCTGTTGCTCGCCGCCAAGCCGCTCCAGCGGACCTTCCGCCCGAAGCACGACGACGGCGCGCACCACCTGCTCCTGCTGTTCCTGCTCGCCGCCCTGGGCTGGCTCACCGTCCGCGTGGTGGCCGCCGTCCTGGAGGCGCTGCTCGGCCGCTACGAGACCCGGGTCGACGACCCGGCCCGGATCCAGCGGGTGCACACCCAGGTCAGCATGCTGCGCCGGGTGGTCAACGCGCTGATCGTCGTGGTCACCGCGGCCGTGATGCTGCTGACCTTCTCCGCCATGCGCACCATCGGCGCCAGCCTGCTCGCCTCGGCGGGCATCCTCGGCATCGTGGCCGGCATCGCCGCCCAGAGCACCCTGGGCAACTTCTTCGCCGGCCTCCAGATCGCCTTCGGCGACACCGTCCGGATCGGCGACACCGTGGTGGTGGACGGCCAGCAGGGCACCGTCGAGGAGATCACCCTCACCTACCTGGTGGTCCGGCTCTGGGACTACCGCCGGCTGGTCGTCCCGGTCTCGTACTTCGTCAGCAGGCCCTTCGAGAACTGGACCCGCCGCGACCCCGGCCTGCTCGCCGCCGTCCTGCTCCACCTCGACCACACCGCCCCGGTGGACGAGCTGCGCGCCGCCCTGCGCGCCCGGCTCGACCGGCACCCGCTCTGGGACGGCGCCGAGTGGGCCCTGCAGGTCACCGACACCACGCCCAGCACCATCGTCGTCCGCGCCACCATGACCGCCCGCACCCCCGACGACGCCGCCCAGCTCCGCTTCGACATCCGCGAACAGCTCATCGCCCACCTGCGCGACGAGCACCCCCACGCCCTCCCGCGGCTCCGCACCACCGACACCTGACCGGCGCCCCCGGGAAGCAGGAGTTCCCCGCACCCCGACGGGGGCACGGGGAACCGCGGCGAACGCCTACAGCACCCGGGTCATCGTCCGGTGCGGGATCCCGGCGTCGTCGTACACCGGCCCCTGCGCCACGTACCCCAGCCGCTCGTAGAACCCGAGCGCCCCCACCTGCGCGTGCAGCTCGACCTCCACGGCCCCGCGCCCGGCCCCCGCGGCCTCGACCGCCCGGACCAGCTCGGCACCCAGCCCCGTCCCCCGGGCCGCCGCGACGACCGCGAGCCGCCCGAGCAGCACCCGTCCCTCGACGCCCCCGGTGAGCTCGCGCGCCTGCTCCCCGAAGATCAGCCGCGCCGTCCCGACGGCCCTACCGTCGGGACCGATCGCCAGCAGGTGCTCGGAGGTCCCGTCGAGGTCGTCCCACTCCTCGTCCTCGGGGATCCCCTGCTCCACGACGAACACCTCGCGCCGCACGCCGTGCACCAGCGCCAGGTCCGCCTCGCCCTCGGCGACCCGGACCGTCACCCCCGCCGCGGCCACGTCAGCTCTCCGCCGCGATGACGTCCAGCGCCTTGCGCAGGTCGTCCGGGTACTCGCTGGAGAACTCGACCCACTGCCCGTCCGCCGGGTGCTCGAAGCCGAGCGACACCGCGTGCAGCCACTGCCGGGTCAGCCCCAGCCGCTTGGCCAGCGTCGGGTCGGCGCCGTACGTCAGGTCGCCCACGCAGGGGTGGCGCAGCGCGGACATGTGGACGCGGATCTGGTGGGTGCGCCCGGTCTCCAGCTTGATCGCCAGCAGCGACGCGGCCCGGTACGCCTCGATCAGGTCGTAGTGGGTGATCGACGCCTTGCCGTCCTGGGTGACGGCCCACTTCCAGTCCGAGCTGGGGTGCCGGCCGATCGGCGCGTCCACCGTCCCGCTCATCGGGTCCGGGTGGCCCTGCACCAGCGTGTGGTAGCGCTTCTCGGTGATCCGGTCGTGGAACTGCCGCTTGAGGTCGGTGTAGGCGCGCTCGGACTTGGCGACCACCATCAGCCCGGAGGTGCCGACGTCCAGCCGGTGCACGATGCCCTGGCGCTCGGCGGCGCCCGAGGTGGAGATCCGGTACCCGGCCGCGGCCAGTCCGCCGATCACGGTGGGGCCGGTCCAGCCCGGGCTGGGGTGCGCGGCGACACCGACCGGCTTGTCGACCAGCACGATGTCCTCGTCGTCGTGCACGATCCGCATGCCCTCGACCGCCTCGGCGACGATCCGCACGGGGGCCGCCGGGGCGGGGATCTCGACCTCCAGCCAGGAACCGGCGGTGACCCGGTCCGACTTGCCGGCCACGGCGCCGTCGAGCGTCACCTTGCCGTCGGCGGCCAGCTCGGCGGCCTTGGTCCGGGAGAAGCCGAACATCCGGGCCAGGGCGGCGTCGAGGCGCTCGCCCTCCAGGCCGTCGGGTACGGGGAGGCTGCGGATCTGCGCTGCGGTACTCACCCGTACGAGTATGCCGGAAACGCGGCCCTCCCCCGCCCGCCGGTGGCCCGGCCCGCCTCCGGGACCGGTCCCCGGCCTGCTTCCCGGCGGCTACTTCCGGGCCTGCTCCGCCTTGTCGGCCTTCTCGGCCGGCTGGTGGACGGTGCCGTCCGGGTTGCTGCCCCGGAAGGAGAGCAGGACCACCAGGATCCCGCCGCAGACGATCGCCGAGTCCGCGAGGTTGAAGACCGCGAAGTGCTGGACGGAGATGAAGTCCACCACATGCCCGCGGAAGACGCTGGGCGCGCGGAACAGCCGGTCGGTGAGGTTGCCGAGCGCCCCGCCGAGCAGCAGCCCGAGCGCGATCGCCCAGGGCAGGCTGTACAGCCGGCGGGCGATCCGCCAGATCACCACGATGACGGAGGAGGCGATCATCGTGAAGACGATGGTCAGCGCCTGCCCCATCCCGAAGGCCGCACCCGAGTTGCGGATCACCTGGAAGGTGACGACGTCGCCGACCACCTTGATCGCCGCGTGGTTCTCCAGCCGGGCGACCACCAGCACCTTGCTGCCCAGGTCGATCAGGAAGGCGAGCATCGCGACGACCAGCAGCACGCCGACCCGGCGCGGGCCCCTGGGCCGCTCGGCCTTCGCCTCGTCCACGGACGCGGACTCGGACACCCGGGCCGGCTCGGTCGGCTCGGCCACGGGCACCTCCACGGCATCGGCGGGGGACGGGACGGCGTCGTCCCGGGTGTGGGGGGAACCTTGCGTACTGATGATCCGCTCCGCTGCCGATGGAGCTCCCCCGGTCCGCAGGAGGGGGAGGGTGGTGGGCCGGTGACTACCTGCCCGCGTTCGCGAACGCGTCAGGCGACGTTACTCGGGCGACGATACGGGGTCGAGCGTACGGCAAGCCCGACCCCCCGCGTCGCTCCGGTCGCCCGGGTCAGCGGCGTTCCTGCTTGGCCTTGCACTGCACGCAGAGCGTCGCCCGCGGGAAGGCCTGCATCCGGGCCTTGCCGATGGCCTGCCCGCAGGACTCGCAGGTGCCGAACCCGACGCCCTCCAGCCGCTCCAGCGCGCGCTCGGTCTGGGCCAGGCTGTCCCGCGCGTTGTTGGCCAGCGCCAGCTCGCTCTCCCGCGAGATGTTCTTCGTGCCGGCGTCCACCTGGTCGTCGCCGGCTCCGTCGTTGGAGTCGCGCATCAGGCCGGAGATGGCCGCCTCGGCGGCGTCGATCTCGTTGCGGAGCCGCTCCAGGTCGCTGATCAGCTCGTCGTGCAGCTCGTGGACCTCCTCGGTGGTCCACGGCTCCTCGCCGGGCCGGACCGGCAGCGTGGCCGGATCGACGGACTCGGCGCCGCGCGGTGCGGTGACGGTGTCGGTGCTGCTCTTGGATGCGGTAGTGGTCACGGTCCCCTCCCCTGGGTCGACCGCCACGGCCTTGCGTGCCCGCTTGGTGGCGGTGCCCGCGCCGGTTCCCTTCTCAGCCATGGCTTTCGACCCCATCTACGAACGAATCGAGCCGCCGGTTCCCGGCGGCTTCCAGTGCCGGAACGATAGTCCCGATCAAAACCGGTCACAACCTGACATACCGACGCCTCATGACGATCCCACCCAGGCAGCCGCCCCAACCGTCCCGCCCCGTGTGCCCATGGTTTTGTGCCCAGATCGACTCCGGCTAACCTCCGCCGCCGAACGCCCCCGGACCGGCCGCCCGAACACCTGCCCGAGCGGCCGCGGGCCGCCCGCCGGAAACGGTTTGGACAAACCGACTCGCCCGGCCGATACACTGGCCCTGCAAGGCGCAGATGGGACGAGTACCGACGTACGCAGCCACCAGCGACCCGGGGACGGTGCGAGCCCGGGGGTGTGCACGGCGGGAAGATCACCCCGGAGCCGCCGGAAGAACGGCCGCCGCGATGCCGCGGTGGCCCACTAGACCCGGCAGCAAGCCCAAACAAGAGGGCCGCGAACGCAGCACCGCGGCCAAGGAGGGTGGTACCGCGGGACGGCCGGGCCGTCTCGTCCCTCCGGAGGATCCAGTCCCAGCATCCGCCGGAGGTAGACGCCGCGATGGCCAGCTCCCAACCCGCCACCCACCACCACCCTTCCGACGACGCACCGCGTGCGACCCCCCTGTACCACCCCGTCCCCGCGCAGGTGGATCTGCCTACCCTGGAGCACGGGATCCTGTCGTTCTGGCAGGACAACAAGATCTTCCAGCGCAGCCTGGAGCAGTCCGAGGGCCGCCCCGAGTGGGTGTTCTACGAGGGCCCGCCCACCGCCAACGGCATGCCGGGCGCCCACCACATCGAGGCCCGCGTCTTCAAGGACGTCTTCCCGCGCTTCCGGACCATGAAGGGCTACCACGTCGCCCGCAAGGCCGGCTGGGACTGTCACGGCCTGCCGGTCGAGCTCGCCGTCGAGAAGGAGCTGGGCTTCTCCGGCAAGCAGGACATCGAGGCGTACGGCATCGCCGAGTTCAACGCCAAGTGCCGCGACTCGGTGACCCGCCACACCGACGCCTTCGCCGAGCTGACCACCCGGATGGGCTACTGGGTCGACCTCGACGAGGCGTACCGCACGATGGACCCGTCGTACGTCCAGTCCGTCTGGTGGTCGCTCCAGCAGATCTTCGACAAGGGCCTGCTGGTCCAGGACCACCGGGTCGCCCCCTGGTGCCCGCGCTGCGGCACCGGCCTCTCGGACCACGAGCTGGCCCAGGGCTACGAGACCGTGGTCGACCCCTCGGTCTTCGTGCGGTTCCCGCTGACCAGCGGCCCGCTGGCCGGCCGGGCCTCCCTGCTGGTCTGGACCACCACCCCGTGGACCCTGGTCTCCAACACCGCCGCCGCCGTCCACCCCGAGGTCACCTACGTGGTGGCCACCGACGGCGACGAGCAGCTCGTCGTCGCCGAGCCGCTGGTCGCCAAGGCGCTCGGCGAGGGCTGGGAGACCACGGGCGAGTCCTTCACCGGCGCCGAGATGGAGCGCTGGGCCTACCGCCGCCCCTTCGACCTGGTCGAGATCGAGGACGCCCACTACGTCCTCAACGCCGACTACGTCACCACCGAGGACGGCACCGGCATCGTCCACCAGTCCCCCGCCTTCGGCGCGGACGACCTCGCGACCTGCCGCAGGTACGGCCTGCCGGTGGTCAACCCGGTGCTCGCCGACGGCACCTTCGCCCCCGAGGTCCCGCTGGTCGGCGGCCAGTTCTTCAAGAAGGCCGACGAGGCCCTGGTCGCGGACCTCAAGGGGCGCGGCCTGCTCTTCCGCCACCTGCCGTACGAGCACAGCTACCCGCACTGCTGGCGCTGCCACACCGCGCTGCTCTACTACGCGCAGCCGTCCTGGTACATCCGGACCACCGCCGTCAAGGACGCGATGATCCGCGAGAACGAGGCCACCAACTGGTTCCCGGACACGGTCAAGCACGGCCGCTTCGGCGACTGGCTGAACAACAACATCGACTGGGCGCTCAGCCGCAACCGCTACTGGGGCACCCCGCTGCCGATCTGGCGCTGCGAGGAGGGCCACCTCACCTGCGTCGGCTCGCTGGCCGAGCTGTCCGAGCTCACCGGCACCGACCAGAGCGGCCTCGACCCGCACCGCCCGTACATCGACGCGGTGACCTTCGACTGCCGCGACTGCGGCGGCACCGCCACCCGCGTGCCCGAGGTCATCGACGCCTGGTACGACTCGGGCTCGATGCCCTTCGCCCAGTACGGCTACCCGTACCAGAACAAGGAGCTGTTCGAGAAGCGCTACCCGGCGCAGTTCATCTCCGAGGCGATCGACCAGACCCGCGGCTGGTTCTACACGCTGATGGCGGTCGGCACCCTGGTGTTCGACAGGAGCAGCTACCAGAACGTCGTCTGCCTGGGCCACATCCTGGCCGAGGACGGCCGCAAGATGTCCAAGCACCTCGGCAACATCCTCCAGCCGATCCCGCTGATGGACCAGCACGGCGCCGACGCCGTCCGCTGGTTCATGGCGGCCGGCGGCTCGCCCTGGTCGGCCCGCCGGGTCGGCCACGGCACCATCCAGGAGGTGGTCCGCAAGACCCTCCTCACCTACTGGAACACCGTCGCCTTCCAGGCCCTGTACGCCCGCACCTCGAACTGGGCGCCCTCGGCGAGCGACCCGGCCCCGGCCGACCGTCCGCAGCTGGACCGCTGGGTGCTCTCCGAGCTGAACACCCTGGTCCGCGAGGTCGACGCGGCCTACGAGGCGTACGACACCCAGCGCGCCGGCAAGCTGCTGTCCGGCTTCGTCGACGACCTGTCCAACTGGTACGTCCGCCGCGGCCGCCGCCGCTTCTGGCAGGGCGACGCCGCCGCGCTCGCCACCCTGCACGAGGCGCTGGAGACGGTCACCCGCCTGATGGCCCCGCTCACCCCGTTCATCACCGAGCGGGTCTGGCAGGACCTGGTCGTCCCGGTCGCTCCGGAGGCCCCGGCCTCGGTGCACCTGGCCACCTGGCCGGAGGCCGACGAGTCGCTGATCGACACCGAGCTCTCCCGGCACATGGCGCTGGTCCGCCGCCTGGTCGAGCTGGGCCGGGCCACCCGCGCCGAGTCCGGCGTGAAGACCCGTCAGCCGCTGTCGCGCGCGCTGGTCGCCGCCCAGGGCTGGGAGGAGCTGCCCGCCGACCTGCGCGCGCAGATCGCCGAGGAGCTCAACGTCGCCGCCCTGGAGTCGCTGGCCGAGGTCGGCGGCTCGCTGGTCGACACCAGCGCCAAGGCCAACTTCCGCGTGCTGGGCAAGCGTTTCGGCAAGGGCGTGCAGGACGTCGCCAAGGCGGTCGCCGCCACCGACGCCGCCCGCCTGGCCGCCGAACTGCGCGCCACCGGCGAGACCTCGGTCGAGCTGGACGGCGCGACGATCACCCTCTCCCCGGACGAGGTGGTCATCACCGAGACCCCGCGCGAGGGCTGGGCCGTCGCCAACGAGTCCGGCGCCACCGTCGCCCTCGACCTGGCCATCACCCCGGAGCTCAAGCGCCTCGGCATCGCCCGCGACGCCATCCGCCAGATCCAGGAGGCCCGCAAGAACTCCGGCCTGGACGTCGCCGACCGCATCGTCCTGCGCTGGCGCGCCACCTCGGAGGAGACCGCCGAGGCCGTCGCCGAGCACGGCCCGCTCGTCGCCGAGGAGGTCCTCGCGACCGACTTCGCCGCCGGTGCGGCCGACTGGGACTCCGAGACCTTCGCCGACGACTCCCTCGGCCTCGCGTTCCAGCTCCGCAAGGCCTGACGCTCCGCCACGAAGCCGCCGTCCCCCCCCCCCGGGGTGACGGCGGCTTCGTCGTACCCGCCCACGCCCCACGCCCGCCCCGGCTCCCGTACGCCCCCTCCGGTTCCACGCGCCCCGCGCTGCTCAGCCGGGCGCGCCCCTCGCCCTGCCCGCACGCCCCCCTGTCCCCCGGACGCAGAAGGGCGCCCCCTCCCCGACCCGTGGGTCGGAAAGGGGGCGCCCTCGAAAGGCCCTGCTACAACCTCAGTTGTCGCCGTCCTCGTCGATCAGGAAGCCCCGCATCGGCGCCGGAGCCTGCTGCATCGGCTGCGGCGGCTGCGGACGGACCGCCGCCATCGGCTGGGTCATCCCGGCCGGCTGCATCTGCGGAGCACCGCTGTTGCCGCCGTTCGACTGCCCGCCGAAGCTCGGCGCCGAGGAGTTGCCGCCGAAGGAGCTGTTCCCGCCGAAGGACGGCGAGTTGCCCCCGAAGGATGGCTGGTTGCCACCGAAGCTCGGCGCGCCACTGCTCATCGCACCGGCACCGGCCGGAGCCATCGACGAGGCCGCCGGCGGCAGCGACGCGGTGGCGGGGATCCGCGGCGGGGCGAGCGAGTCGTCGGCCTGCGACTCCAGCTGGCGCAGCTGGGTCTCCAGGTACGACTTCAGACGCGTGCGGTACTCACGCTCGAACGCCCGCAGGTCCTCGACCTTGCGCTCCAGCGTGGCCCGCGCCGACTCCAGGGAGCCCATCGCGACCCGGTGCTTCTCCTGCGCGTCCCGCTCCAGCGCGTCGGCCTTCGCACGGGCGTCGCGCTCCAGGCCCTCGGCCCGGCTGCGCGCCTCGCCGACGATCTTGTTGGCCTCGGAGCGGGCCTCGGAGATCGCCTGGTCGGCGGTCTGCTGGGCGAGCGCGAGCACCCGGGCGGCGCTGTCGCCACCGGGGCCCTGCTGCTGCATCGGGGCGCCCATCGGGCCGCCCATCTGCTGCGGGCCGCCCATCGGGCCACCCATCGGCTGCATCTGCTGCTGGCCCATGCCCTGGCCCATCGGGTTGCCCATCTGCTGCGGGCCACCGGGGCCGCCCATGGGCTGCAGCATCTGACCGCCCATCGGCTGGACCAGCTGCTGCTGGCCGCCCATGGTCTGGTTCATCTGCTGCTGCGGGCCGCCGCCGGCCGGAAGCTGCGGCGCGGAGCCGGCGGGCAGGCCGAGGGGCTGGTTGCCCATCTGCTGCTGCGGGCCGCCGGGGCCCATCTGCTGCTGCGGACCACCCGGACCCATCTGCTGCGGACCGCCGGGACCCATCTGCTGCGGGCCGCCCGGACCCTGCTGGCCGGGGACCGGAGGACCGGATATGGCGGCCGGCACGGGGGCGCCGCCCTGGCGGGGGGCGTCCTGCTGCGGCTCCTTGCGCAGGTTGGCCTGGTTCTGCGCGGCGGCACGAGTCGCGGCGGCCAGCTTGGCGCGCAGGTCCTCGTTCTCCCGGAGGAGGCGGGTCAGCTCCGCCTCGACCTCGTCGAGGAAGGCATCGACCTCGTCCTCGTCATAGCCTTCACGCAGGCGGACGGTCGTGAACTGCTTGTTCCGAACGTCCTCGGGGGTCAATGGCATCTCTTCACCTCAACGTGATCGTCGGCACACCGGCATCCTGTCGCATCGCTCACCTACGACTAGGGGTGCACAAGCGAGATCAGGACATACACAATGATCATCAGTACGAAGAAGGACAGGTCGAGCGCCACGCCCCCGAAACGCAACGGCGGAATGAGCCGCCGAAGAAGCTTGAGCGGCGGATCCGTGACAGTGTACGTGGCCTCCAGGACCAGGACCATGGCCTTGCCGGGCCGCCACGAACGCGCGAACTGGAAGACCCAGTCCATGACCAGTCGTACGAGCAGGAACACCAGGAAGACGGTCAGGGCGTAGTAGAGCACCGCCCACACGATGTCCATCGCGTTTCCCTCTCCCCGGTCCCGATCCCTCGGGCCTGCCGCTCGTCACCTGTCGCTAAACCACTGTTGATCAGATCCACACGTAAAGTCGTGGCCGGGTCAGCTCTGGTTGAAGAACCCACCCTCGGCGATCCGAGCCTTGTCCTCCGCCGTGACATCGACGTTAGCAGGCGACAGCAGGAACACCTTCTGTGTCACGCGCTCGATACTGCCGTGCAGACCGAAGACGAGTCCAGCGGCGAAGTCTACGAGGCGCTTCGCGTCGGTGTCGTCCATCTCGGTCAGATTCATGATCACGGGGGTCCCGCCGCGGAACTGTTCCCCGATGGTACGGGCCTCGTTGTAGGTCCGGGGGTGCAGCGTGGTGATGCGGTAGGGCTCTCGTTCGTTCACGACCTTGGGCATGATCACCGGTGCGCTCTTCTCCAGGTTGTGGCGACGTTCGGGTGTGATGGACGACACGGGTGCCATCCTCGGAGTCTCCTGTCGGATCGGCACCGCCGCGGGCACCGGCTGCGGGGTGATGGAGGAGACCGGGGCGGGCGCGGCGGCCGCGGGAGCCGGTGCCGGCCGGGGGATGTCCTCGGTCCGCTGGCCCGTCCGGATCGGTTCGGGATCCGCGTCGTAGTCGTCGTCGGGGTCGTACCCCTGGCCGTCGTACGTCTCGTCCTCCACGAGGCCGAGGTAGACCGCCATCTTGCGCATTGCGCCGGCCATGCTCCTGTCTCCTCCGCTCATAGCCACCTCGCTGACGCTCGGTGGCGGCTTCGCGATGCGCGCGCCTTCTGGTGGTCGCCCGCTTCGCTCGCTCCGTACGGACCGGCTCCGGCCCGGGCCGTACGGCCCCGCCTGCGGATTCCGTGGCCCTTCCACGACGGCGTGTCAGCCCGACGGCCGGTCAGAGTGCGTGGAGCGGGGGCCGCGGAGCTGCGATCCACGGTTCGCTAGCGCTCCGAAGAGCTGCTAGATTCTGTCCTATTTTGTCCTGCTGTCTGATCTACTTACCCGGTGACGTTACCTGAGCGGTGACCTCACTCCGAGGACCGCCGTTCCGACGCGCACATGTGTCGCTCCGGCGGCAATCGCCTGCTCAAGGTCGCCGCTCATCCCTGCGGAGACCATGGTGGCAGCCGGATGGTCCGCCCGTACGGCGGATGCGATTTCCGCCAGCCGATCGAAGGCGCGGGCCGGGTCCCCGGCCAGCGGACCGGCCAGCGGAGCGACGGTCATCACACCGTCCAGCCGCAGCCCGGGCGTGTCGGCGATCGCGTCGGCCAGTTGCGCGACGTCCTCCGGCGCGACCCCCGCCCGGTGTTCACCCTCCCCGTACGCCTTGTCCAGCGCCACCTGCACCAGGCAGCCCAGCTCCGGGCGCTCCGCCTTGAGCACCGCCGCGGAGAGCGAGCCGACCAGCCGGAGCCGGTCCACCGAGTGCACGTGGTTCGCGTACCGGACGACCGAGCGGACCTTGTTGGTCTGCAGCTGGCCGACGAAGTGCCAGTCAAGAGGAAGGTTTCTGCACTGCTCCGCCTTGGGAGCGGCGTCCTGGTCGCGGTTCTCCGCGACGTCCGTCACGCCGAGTCCGGCCAGCAGCGCGGTGTCCTCGGCGGGGTACGTCTTGGTGACGACGACCAGGGTGACCTCGCTCCGGGCGCGCCCGGCGGCCGCACAGGCGTCCGCGATCCGGCGCTCGACCACGTCGAGGTTGGTGCCGAGTTCCTCGTACCGGGCCCGCTGGCCCTCCGTCAGCGCCGCGGTGAACCCGGCGCTGCCCGGGAACGGTCCGTAGATGTCGTTCGTCATCAGTGATCAGAGCCCAACCAGACGTAGCTCGCGAGCCGGCCGGTGCGCTGCTCGCGGCGATAGGAGTAGTGATCGGCGGATTCGAGGGTGCAGACCGGTGACCGCACCAGCTCGTTGACCCCGGCCGCGGCCAGCTGGGCCGCGACTCCCTCCGGCACGTCCAGGGCCGGAGTCCCCCAGGACGTCTCGGCGAAGGCCTCCGGCACCACCGCGGCGACCTCGGCGCGCAGTTCGGCCGGCACCTCGTAGCAGCGGCCGCAGACCGCGGGCCCCGTCGCGGCGGTGATCCGCCCGGGCTCCGCGCCCAGTGCGACCATCGCCCGGACGACCGCGGGCACCACCCCGGCCGCCAGCCCGGGCCGGCCCGCGTGGGCCGCGCCCACCACGCCCGCCACCGGATCGGCCAGCAGCACCGGGGTGCAGTCGGCGGTCAGCACCGCCAGCGCGAGCGGCCGGTCGGAGACCACCGCGTCCACCGTGGGGGCCTCGCCGAGCGGCTGGCGCCCGGTCACCACGGCGACCTCGGCGCCGTGCACCTGGTTCATCCACACCACGTCGGCCGGGTCGAGCCCCAGCCGCCGGGCGGCCAGCGCCCGGTTCTCCCGCACGGCCCCGGGGTCGTCCCCCACCGCGCCGCCGAGGTTGAGCTCCCCGTACGGCGAAGTGCTCACCCCGCCCCACCGGGAGGTGAAGGCGAAGTGAGCACCCGCGCGGATCGAGTGATCGATCACTTAAGGAAGTCCGGGACGTCGAGCTCCTCGGCCGGGCTCTCCACGTACGGCTGCCGGGCCGGCTGCACCTGCGGCGGCACCGGGGCGGCGGCGGTCGTGGTGGCCGGGGTCTCGGCGGTCCGGCTCGGCGCGGCGGCCGGGGACTCGCCCTCCGAACGGGACGTCACCGAGCCGATGGTCCCGTACGGGCGGCCGGCCGGACGCTCCGGCGCCGCCGGCGGGGTGGCCGGGCGGTCCGGGGTGGTGGACTTGACCACCGGGTCGCGGACGATCGCCGGCGGCTGCCCGCCGTCGAAGCCGGCCGCGATGACGGTGACCCGGACCTCGTCGCCGAGCGCGTCGTCGATGACCGCGCCGAAGATGATGTTCGCCTCGGGGTGGGCCGCCTCGCTGACCAGCTGGGCCGACTCGTTGATCTCGAACAGGCCGAGGTCGGAACCGCCCGAGATGGACAGCAGCACGCCGCGGGCGCCGTCGATCGAGGCCTCCAGCAGCGGCGAGGAGATCGCCATCACGGCGGCGGCCTTGGCGCGGTCCTCACCGCGGGCCGAGCCGATGCCCATGAGCGCCGAACCGGCGTCCGACATGACGGACTTGACGTCGGCGAAGTCGAGGTTGATCAGACCCGGGGTGGTGATCAGGTCGGTGATGCCCTGGACACCGGAGAGCAGGACCTGGTCGGCCGAGCGGAACGCGTCGAGGACGCTGACCTGGCGGTCCGAGATGGACAGCAGCCGGTCGTTGGGGATCACGATGAGGGTGTCGACCTCTTCGCGCAGGGAGGCGATGCCGTCCTCGGCCTGGTTGGCCCGGCGCCGTCCCTCGAAGGTGAACGGACGGGTGACCACGCCGATGGTCAGGGCGCCCAGCGAGCGCGCGATGTTGGCGACGACGGGCGCGCCGCCCGTGCCCGTGCCACCGCCCTCGCCGGCGGTCACGAAGACCATGTCGGCCCCCTTGAGGACCTCCTCGATCTCCTCGCGGTGGTCCTCGGCGGCCTTGCGGCCGACCTCGGGGTTGGCGCCGGCGCCCAGGCCCCGGGTGAGTTCACGGCCCACATCGAGCTTGACGTCGGCGTCGCTCATCAGGAGGGCCTGCGCATCGGTGTTGATCGCGATGAACTCGACGCCCTTGAGACCGACCTCGATCATCCGGTTGATGGCGTTGACACCACCGCCGCCGATTCCGACGACCTTGATGACTGCGAGGTAGTTCTGCGGTGCTGCCACGTCGAAGGCCTCTCGCCTCGAATTTCCGGGTCGGTGCGACCCGGAGCGGGGCCGTACCGACGGATGTCGATGGGTAGGGAGCCTGGTTTCTGACTGAATGTCCGAAATGCCGACCGCCGACCCCAACCCTAAACTTGACCTTTAGGGTTAGTTCTGTGCCTCCGTCACATCACCAGGAAACACAGTCTGGTGACACAGGACACTAGGTGGCTCCAGGCACGTGTTTCAACGAACACGCCGAGCTTCCCTTTTTCTTTTGAGCCTATGTGATCATCGGCCGGCTTAGGAAACCGGGGGTGACCACCAAGAGTCGGGCCGACACTTCAAGGCGTCAACCCCTCCCTCAGCCAGAGAACCTACCGGATCACCCGGACACCGCCGGCGCCTCAGGCGCCGTCACATCGAAGTTGGTGCCCTTCTGGTTCATCAGCGCCACCAGCACCCGGGCCTTCCGGTCGATCTGCTCCGGACTCCCCCAACGCACCGTCGCACCCCCGCTGAGCTGCAACTCGATGTCGTCGTACGAGTGCACCAGCACCGAGCCGGCCCGCTTGGCGACCTCCGGCGGCAGCCCGGCGGCCACCGCCACCGCGCCCCGCACCAACTGCGGACGGGAGATCACCCCGTCGACGTCGTTCGCCTGCTGACTGAGTCGCAGCTCGACCACCGGGACGCCCTCCGGCGGGGCCGGTTCGGTGGCGAAGCTCACGCCCCCGGCATCCACCTGGGTGAACCGGCCGTCCTCCCCCTTGACGGCGGCCACCGCCTTGCGCTGGACGACCTTCACCCGCAGGGTGTGCGGCCAGCCCCGCCAGACCTCGGCCCCGGCCACCCGGGGGATGGCCTCCACCCGGTGCCGGACCTCGTCCAGGTCCACGCGCGCCAGCGGCCCCTGGCCGAGCCCGCCGACCGCCTCGCGGACCTGGTCCGCCGTCAGCCTGTCGTCGCTCGTCCCCTGGACGGCGACGCTGCGCACGTCCAGGACCGAGGAGAGGAACACCAGCCAGGCCAGCACGCCGAGCACCACGGCGCCGAGCGCGCCCAGCACCACGATGCCCCGCCGGGAGAGCCGGAGGCGGGGAGCGGACTCCTCCTCGTCTCCGAACTCGTCCTCATGGGGGTACCCCCGGCCGGAGGCTGGGGGAGGGTCGGCGAGCCGGCCGTCAGCCACGGCGGCGGCCGCCGCGGTGCGCCTGGATCGCCTCGTACACCATGCCGACCAGCAGGTCGTCGGCGTCGCGCCGGCCGAACTCGGCGGCCGACCGGCTCATGTCCCAGAGCCGCTGCGGGTCGGTGAGCACCGGCAGCACGTTCTGGAGCACCCAGTCCGGGGTCAGCTCGGCGTCGTCCACCAGCAGGCCGCCGCCGGCCTTGACCATCGGCTGGGCGTTCAGCCGCTGCTCGCCGTTGCCGATCGGCAGCGGGACGAAGGCGGCGGGCAGGCCGACGGCCGCCAGCTCGGCCACCGTCATGGCACCGGCCCGGCAGAGCATCATGTCGGCGGCCGCGTAGGCGAGATCCATCCGGTCCAGGTACGGCACCGGGCGGTACGGCGGCATCCCCGGGACGTCCGCCACCTGCGGCAGCTCGTTCTTCGGGCCGACCGCGTGCAGGATCTGCACGCCGTACTGCTGGAGCCGCGGGGCGATCGCGGTGATCGTCTCGTTGAGCCGGCGCGCGCCCTGGGAGCCGCCGGACACCAGCAGGGTGGGCAGCCGCTGGTCGAGGCCGAAGTACTGGCGGGCCTCGGGGCGGGCGGCGCCCCGGTCCAGGGTGGCGATGGTCCGGCGCAGCGGGATGCCGATGTACCGGGAGTCGCGCAGCTTGCTGTCCGGCGTGGAGACCGCCACGAAGTCGCTGTAGCGGGCGCCGATCTTGTTGGCCAGGCCGGGGCGGGCGTTCGCCTCGTGCACCACGATCGGCACCCCGGCCCGCTTGGCGGCCAGGTAGGCGGGCATCGCGACGTAGCCGCCGAAGCCGACCACGGCGTCCGCGTTGACCCGCTCGATGATCTCCTGGGCGGCCCGGACGGTGCCGCGCAGCCGGCCGGGGACGGTGATCAGCTCCGGGGTGGGCTTGCGGGGCAGCGGGACGGCCGGGATGAGCTCCAGCTGGTAGCCGCGCTCGGGTACCAGTCGGGTCTCCAGTCCGCGCTCGGTGCCCAGGGCGGTGATCCCGACGGACGGGTCGTGCCTGCGGAGGGCATCCGCGAGGGCCATGGCCGGCTCGATGTGACCGGCGGTCCCCCCGCCGGCGAGTACGACATGCACCGAAATTCACCGCTCCCTGCGTGCCGGCCCCGGGGCCGGGCGCGCTGTGGTTCGTCGTCGTGGCAGCACCCGGGCCAGTTGTCTCCTGATCCGGGAGTTCTTGCTCCGGGCGGCCAGGGCCGCCTTCGCGCCCGAGGCGCTGCGTGCCAGGCACAGCAGCACTCCGACCGCGGACATGGCCGACAGCATGGCGGAACCGCCGTAGGAGAACAGCGGGAGCGGGACGCCCGCGATGGGCAGCAGTCCCAGTGCCGACCCCAGGTTGATCATGGCCTGCGCCATGATCCAGGTGGTGGCGGCTCCCGCGGCGTACCTGACGAAGGGGTCCTTCGTACCGATGGCCACACGGATACCCGCGTAGCCTAGTGCCGCGAAGAGACCGAGGACGGACAGCGTCCCCACCAGACCGAGTTCCTCACCGGTCGCGGCGAAGATGAAGTCGGTGTGCGCCTCGGGCAGCTGGCCCCATTTCTCCACGCCGGCGCCGAGGCCGGTGCCGAAGCCGCCGCCGTTGGCGAACGCGAAGACGCCGTGCAGGGCCTGGAAGCAGGCGCCCTCCGGGTCGATCTTGGTGACGCCGATGCAGCTCAGCCGCTCCGCCCGGTGCGGGACGGTGACCACCAGGGCGGTGCAGACCACGACCGCCACCCCGAGGGTGGCCACGAACAGCCGCAGCGGCGCTCCGACCATCCAGAGCAGCGCGAACACCATGGCCACCAGGATCATCGAGGTGCCCATGTCGCCGCCGAACATGATCAGCGCGAGCAGCAGCAGGGCCCCCGGCACCAGCGGCACCAGCAGGTGCTTCCAGGAGTTGAGGGTCCCGGCCTTCTGCTTGCGGGCGAGCAGGTCGGCGCCCCAGAGCACCAGCGCGAGCTTGGCGAACTCCGAGGGCTGGAACTGGAAGAAGCCGAAATCCAGCCAGTTCTGGTTGCCGTTGATCCGCACCCCGATGCCGGGGATGGCGACCAGGGTGAGGGCGCCGATCACGCCGATCATCACCGGGTAGGTGATCACCCGCAGCACCGCCACCGGGACGGAGGCGAAGCCGATCAGCAGGACCAGGCCGAGGATGGCCGCGATCAGCTGCTTGAGGAAGTAGTACTGCGCCGTGTGGTGCTGGTTCAGGGCGAGGATCTGCGAGGCCGAGAAGACCATCATCAGGCCGAGCACGACCAGCAGCAGGGTGCTGCCGACGACCAGCAGGTACGGGGCGAGCGGCCGGTCCAGCCAGTACCGGACCCGGGCCCGGAAGGCCTGGACCCGGGCCAGCGGACCGGCCGACTTGTACTTGGTCGTGGTGGCGGAGATCACCCTCATCGGCTCCGCGGCGTCCCGCTTCGCAACGCCGGAATCCGCTCTGCCCTGCCCCGCCACCGCTCCCCGCTCCCGTCTTACGGCTCGTCCGCCTCCGGGCCGCCAGGACCCGAGGGGCTCACTCGCCGGAGTCCGCCAGCTCCCGGACGGCCGCCGCGAAGAGGTCGCCGCGCTCGCCGTAGTTGGTGAACATGTCCATCGAGGCGCAGGCCGGCGCCAGCAGCACCGTGTCACCCGATCGGGCGAGCGACGCGGCCGTCCGGACGACCTCGGCCATCGCCACCGCGCCAGTCTGGCCCTCGGCCGCCTCGATCACCGGCACATCCGGAGCGTGTCGCTCCAGCGCCTCCCGGATCACCGCGCGGTCCTGACCGATCAGCACCACCGCGCGCAGCCGCTCGGCCGCGCCCTGCACCAGGTCGTCGAAGGTCGCGCCCTTGGCCAGGCCCCCGGCGATCCAGACGATCGGCCGGTAGGCGGCCAGCGAGGCGGCCGCCGCGTGGGTGTTGGTGGCCTTGGAGTCGTCGACATACGTGACCTCGCGGACCACGCCGACCTCGGCGATCCGGTGGGCGTCCGGGCGGAAGGCCCGCAGGCCCTCCCGGACGGCCTTCGGCTCGACGCCGTACGCCCGGGCCAGCGCCGCCGCGGCGAGCGCGTTGGCGACGTTGTGCGGGGCCGGCGGGTTCACGTCCGAGACGGCGCCCAGCTCGGCCGCGTTCTTGGCCCGGTCCTCGACGAACGCGCGGTCCACCAGCAGCCCGTCCACCACGCCGAAGTTCGACGGGCCGGGCGCGCCGAGGCCGAAGCCGATCGCCCGGCAGCCCTCCTCGACGTCGGCCTCGCGGACCAGCGCCTCGGTGGCCGGGTCGGCCAGGTTGTACACGCAGGCGACCACGTTGCCCTCGTAGATCCGGCCCTTGTCGGCGGCGTACGCCTCCATCGAGCCGTGCCAGTCGAGGTGGTCCGGCGCCAGGTTGAGCACCGCCGCCGAGTACGGGCGCAGCGAGGGCGCCCAGTGCAGCTGGTAGCTGGAGAGCTCGACGGCGAGCACGTCGTACGGCTCCTCGGCGAGCACCGCGTCCAGCACCGAGACCCCGACGTTGCCGACCGCGGCGGTGCGCCGGCCGGCGGCGGTGAGGATCGAGGCGAGCATCTGGACGGTGGTGGTCTTGCCGTTGGTGCCGGTGACGGCCAGCCAGGGGGCGGGCTCGCCGGTGCCGGGCAGCGGCCTGCGCAGCCGCCAGGCCAGCTCGACGTCGCCCCAGACCGGCACGCCGGCCGCCGCGGCGGCGGCGAACAGCGGGCTGTCCGGCGCCCAGCCGGGCGAGGTGACGACCAGTTCGGTGCCCTCGGGCAGGCTCGCGCCGTCGCCGAGCCGCACCGTGACGCCCAGCGCCTCCAGCTCGGCGGCCCGGGCGGCCAGGCCGGGCCCGCTGCCGCCGTCCACGACGGTGACCCGGGCGCCGAGGCCGTGCAGGACGCGCGCGGCGCTGATGCCCGAGACGCCCAGGCCGGCGACGGCGACCGGCAGGCCGTCGAAGTCCGGGTTGGCCGGGCCGGTCAGGTCGGGGTCGGTCATCCGGTCACCCATCCCGCGTAGAACAGGCCGAGGCCGACGGCGACGCAGAGGCCCTGGATGATCCAGAACCTGACCACGATCAGGACCTCGGTCCAGCCCTTGAGTTCGAAGTGGTGCTGCAACGGCGCCATCTTGAAGACGCGCTTGCCGGTCATCCGGAAGGAGCCGACCTGGATGATCACCGAGAGGGTGATGATCACGTAGAGGCCGCCGAGCAGGGCGAGCAGCAGCTCGGTGCGGGAGCAGATCGCCAGACCGGCCAGGGCGCCGCCGAGGGCGAGCGAGCCGGTGTCACCCATGAAGATCTTGGCGGGCGAGGTGTTCCACCACAGGAAGCCGAAGCAGGAGCCCATCAGGGCGGAGGCCACGACGGCGAGGTCCAGCGGGTCGCGGATGTCGTAGCAGTTGGCGGTCGCGGTGATGGCGTAGGCGCAGCTCTGGGTGTGCTCCCAGATGCCGATGAAGGTGTAGGCGCCGAAGACCATCACCGAGGCGCCGGTGGCGAGGCCGTCCAGACCGTCCGTCAGGTTCACGCCGTTCGACATCGCGGCGATCATGAAGTACGCGAAGATGACGAACAGGACCGGGCCGATCGCCCACTTGAAGTCCCGGACGAAGGACAGGCTCTGGGACGCCGGGTTGAGCCCGCGGTCGTCCGGGAACTGCATCGCCAGGACGGCGAACCCGAGGCCGACGATCGACTGGCCGGCCAGCTTCGCCTTGGCCCGCAGGCCCAGCGAGCGGCGCTTGACCACCTTGATGTAGTCGTCCAGGAAGCCGACCAGCCCGAGGCCCGCGGTCAGGAAGAGCACCAGCAGCCCGGAGGCCGTCGGGCTCTCGCCCGTTATCGCCTTCGTGGCGAAGTACGCGATCAGGGTCGCCAGGATGAAGGCGATGCCGCCCATGGTGGGCGTGCCCTTCTTGCTGTGGTGCGCCTTGGGGCCGTCGTCACGGATGTACTGGCCGTAGCCGTGCTTCGCGAGCAGCTTGATCAGCGCCGGGGTGCCGAGCAGCGACAGGATGAGACCGATCATCCCGGAGAACAGGATCTGCTTCATTATTCGGCCACACCGTCCGCCAGGAGGGCCTCGGCCACCTTCTCCAGCCCCACCGAACGGGAAGCCTTCACCAGGACCACATCCCCCGGCCGAAGCTGACTGCGCAGCAGCTCGACCGCCGCGTCCGCGTCGGACACCAGCACCGACTCCTCACCCCACGAACCTTCGTTCCTCGCGCCGAGTTCCATGCAGGCCGCCTCGCGTCCGCCGACCGCCACCAGCTTGGTGACGTCCAGCCGGACGGCGAGCCGCCCGATGGCGTCGTGCTCGGCCAGGCTCTCCTCGCCGAGCTCCCGCATCTCGCCGAGCACCGCCCAGGTGCGGCGGCGCTCCGGGCCCCGGCCCCCCATCGACACCAGCGCCCGCAGCGCGGCCCGCATCGAGTCGGGGTTCGCGTTGTAGGCGTCGTTCACGACGGTGACACCATCGGCCCGGTCGACGACCTCCATGCGCCAGCGGGACAGCGCACCCGCTTCGCCCAGGGCTGCCGCGGTGTCGTCGACGGACATCCCGAGCTCCACCGCCACCGCGGCGGCGGCGAGGGCGTTCGAGACGTGGTGCTCACCGTACAGGCGCAGCTGCACGGGCGCGGAACCGGCCGGGGTGGTGAGCGTGAACGATGGCCGTCCGGTGGCGTCCAGGCGAACGCCGGTGGCCCGTACGTGGGCGTCCGGGGATTCCCCGAACAGGACCACCTTCGCCCTGGTACGGGAGGCCATCGCGCGCACCAGCCGGTCGTCCGCGTTGAGGATCGCGGCGCCGTCGGCGGGCAGCGCCTCGACCAGTTCGCCCTTGGCCTCGGCGATCGCCTCCTGGGAGCCGAACTCGCCGAGGTGGGCGGTGCCGACGTTGAGGACCAGGCCGATCCGGGGCGGGGTGATCGAGGTGAGGTACTCGATGTCGCCCTTGTGCCGGGCGCCCATCTCGATGACCAGGTGCCGGGTGCCGTCCTCGACCCGCAGCGCGGTCATCGGGTGGCCGATCTCGTTGTTGAGCGAGCCGGGCGGGTAGACCGTCTCGCCGAGGCGCTGGAGCAGCTGGGCGATCAGGTCCTTGGTGCTGGTCTTGCCGGCCGAGCCGGTCAGCGCGACCACGGTGGTGCCCTCGGCGCGGGAGACCACGGTGCGGGCCAGCCTGCCGAGCGCCTCCACCACACTGTCGACCAGGACGGCGGGCACGCCGACCGGGCGGGAGGCCAGCACCGCGACGGCGCCGTCCTCGACCGCCTTGGCCGCGTAGTCGTGGCCGTCCACGTGCTCGCCGACGAAGGCCGCGAACAGGCCGCCGGGGCTGACCTTCCGCGAGTCGATCTCGACCGGGCCGGTGACCAGGGCGTCCGGGTCGGCGCCGTCCAGGGTGCCTCCGACGGCGGCGGCCACCTCGGCGAGGGTCAGTGCGATCACTGCTGCTCTACTCCTCGGTCGCCCCGCGCGGCCGCGGTCTGCGCGATGGATTCGCGCAGCACCTCCCGGTCGTCGAAGGGGCGGATCTCGTCTCGTACGTACTGGCCGAGCTCGTGGCCCTTGCCGGCCACCAGCACGGTGTCCCCCGCCCGGGCGCGGGCGACGGCGAGCCTGATCGCCTCGGCCCGGTCGGGGACGACCAGGACGTCCCCGCGCTCGGCCTCGGGCACCGCGGCGGCACCGGTCAGCATGGTGGCGAGGATCGCCAGCGGGTCCTCGCTGCGCGGGTTGTCGCTGGTCAGCAGGGCGGTGTCGGCGAGGCGGGCGGCGATGTCGCCCATCGGGCCGCGCTTGTGCGGGTCGCGGTCGCCGCCGCAGCCGACCACGACGTGCAGCCGGCCCTCGGTGACCTCGCGCAGCGAGGCGAGGACGGCCCTGAGGGCGTCCGGCTTGTGCGCGTAGTCGACGACGGCGACGAACGGCTGTCCGGCGTCCACCCGCTCCAGCCGGCCCGGCACCCCGGGGACGGCGGCGACGCCGGCCACGGCGCGCTCCAGCGGCAGCCCGGCGGCGACCAGCGCGGTGATCGCGGCGAGCGCGTTGGCGACGTTGAACGGGCCGGGCAGCGGCACGGAGGCGTCGGCCGCGGCACCGTCCGGGCCCAGCACCCTGAAGGTGGAGCCGACCGGGCCGAGCCGGACGTCCACGGCCCGCCAGTCGGCCCCGGCGTCGCCGGTGGCGGAGAAGGTGGTCACCGGGATCTTGGCCTCGGCGGCGAGCCGGCGGCCGTACCCGTCGTCCAGGTTGACCACGCCGTGGCGGGACTTGCCGGGCTGGAAGAGCCGGGCCTTCGCCTGGAAGTAGTCCTCCATGTCCGGGTGGAAGTCGAGGTGTTCGGGGGTCAGGTTGTTGAACAGCGCGACGTCGTACGCGACCCCGTCGGTGCGGCCGAAGACCAGGGCGTGGCTGGAGACCTCCATGGTCACCGCGTCGGCGCCGCGCTCGGCCATCACGCCGAGGATCGCGTGCAGGTCGGTGGCCTCGGGGGTGGTGCGCTCGCTCTTGATCCGCTCCTCGCCGACCCGCATCTCGACGGTGCCGATCACGCCCGGGCTGCGCCCGGCGCCGCGCAGGCCGCCCTCGACCAGGTACGAGGTGGTGGTCTTGCCGTTGGTGCCGGTGAGCCCGATCATCAGCAGCCGCTGGGAGGGGCGGCCGTAGACGATCGCGGCCAGCTCGCCCATGACGGCCCGCGGCCGGTCGACGACCAGCAGCGGCAGGCCGGCGCCGGCCGCCAGCTCGGCGCCGGCCGGGTCGGTGAGCACCGCCACCGCGCCGGACTCCGCGGCCTTGGCGGCGAAGGCCGCGCCGTGGTGGTTGGCGCCCGGGAAGGCCACGTACACGTCGCCCGGACGGACCGCGCGGGAGTCGTGGGTGACGCCGCTGACGGCGCCGCCCTCGACGGGCGGCAGGCCCAGTTCGACGGCCAGCTCGGCGAGCGGCAGGGCGGTGGTCCCGGTCGGGCGGGGCGGACTCACGGTGGTTTGATCGGGTTTCGGCACGGCGGGAAGGCTATCCGCCGAAGGGTGTCCAGGGCCAAACCGGCCCTGCGCCGCGCCGTGCTCCGGCCCGGCCGGTTCGTTGCTCATCGCTCGCTCACGGCTTCCAGTCGACGGCCAGGTTGGGTGCCGGGCTGCCGCTCGGCGGGACCTGCATGGTCTTCAGGGTGAACTCCATCACCTGCTTGAACACCGGGCCGCACAGCTGGCCGCCGAAGTGGCCGTTGACCGGGCCCTGGAGGGTGCAGGAGACGGTGTAGCGGGGGGCGTCGGCGGGGGCGAAGCCGATGAAGGAGGCGGTGTAGCCGTCGTAGCCGACGCCGTTGGCGGCGCCGCGGTTGGCGGTGCCGGTCTTGCCGGCGACCCGGTAGCCGGGGATGGCGGCCTTGCCGCCGGTGCCCTGCTCGTCGTCGACGACCGACTCCAGCATCGAGGTGAGCGTCCTGGCCGTCTCCGGGCTGACCACCTGGGTCTGCTCCCCCGGCCTGCTCGGCTTGTACTTGCCGTCGGGGTCGGTGACGCCCTGGACGATGCTGGGCGCGACCCGCACCCCGCCGTTGGCGATGGTCGAGTAGACCGAGGTGGCCTGCAGCGCGTTCATCTGCATCGGGCCCTGGCCGAAGGAGATGTTGTACTTCTCCGAGGCGACCAGGTCCTCCGGCTTCTTGAGCTTCCCGGCGGTCTCCCCGGGGAAGCCCAGGCCGGTCGGCTCGGCCACGCCGAACTTGCGCATGTAGCCGTCCAGGACCTTGTTGGCCTCCAGCTGGTCGCCGCCGCCGAGGGTCTCCACCGCCTCGATGGTGCCGATGTTGGAGGACTTGGCCAGCACCCCGGCCAGCGTCAGGTACCAGGTGTCGTGGTCGACGTCGTCCTTGAACTGCTGCCCGGCCCGGACCAGCCGGTTGGGCACGGTGACCTTGGTGTCCCAGGTGGCCTTGCCGGAGTCCAGCACGGCGGCCATGCTCATCAGCTTGGCGGTGCTGCCGGGCTCGTACGCGTCGGCCAGGGCGGGGTTGCCCAGGTTGGCCTGCTTGGACAGGCTCAGGTCGTTCGGGTTGAACCCGGGCGCGGTGGCCATCGCGAGGACCTGGCCGGTCTTCACGTCCTGGACCACCACGTAGCCCTTCTCCGCGCCGGAGTTGGCGACCTGGTCGGTGATCGCCCGCTGGGCGGCCCACTGGATGTCCCGGTCGATGGTCAGCTTGACGTCGCTGCCCGGCACGGCCGGTTCCATCGAGCCCCCGGCGGTGGGCACCAGCCGCCCGCCCGACTGGGCGTAGCTGCTGTGGCCGTCCTTGCCGGCCAGCAGCTTCTGGTACTGGAGCTCCAGGCCGCCGGCGCCCTCACCCTCGGCGTTGACGAAGCCGACCAGGTTGGCGGCCAGCCCGTCCGCCGGGTAGATCCGCTTCTGGGTCTCCCGGTTGAACACCCCGGCCAGCGGGTTGGCGCACTCGTTGTCCACCCGGGTGCGCCCGCCCTGGTCGGCGGGCTTGCCGAGCAGCTTCTTCTGCGCCTGGCAGGCCCGCGAGCCGGCCTGCTTCTCCAGGCCCGACTTGAGGTCGCTGATCTGCTTCTTGGCGACCGGGGTCTGCTGGGCCGCGAGCCGCTTGTAACGGCTCTTGGGGGTGTGGAGGTCGGCGGCGAGCTTCTCCCTGGGCACGCCGAGGATCGGCGACAGCAGCGCGGCCGCCTGCTCCGGCGCGTCCGGGATGCCGGTCGCCTCCGGGGTGAACATCGCCGGGTCGGCGGTGATGTCGTACGCGTCCACGGTGGCCGCCAGGGCGACCCCGTCGGAGGACGTTATCGAGCCGCGCTCGGCGGTGATCGGGATGTTCAGGTAGCGGTTGGTGTTGGCGTCGGCGGCCAGCGCGTCGGCGTCCACCAGCTGGAGCTGCACCAGGCGCCCCGCGAAGACGGAGAGCACCAGCGACAGCACCACGCCGATCACCCGCAGCCGGCGCTTGGGCTCGGCCAGCTTGAGCGCCTTGGGGCGCAGCGGCGGACGGCTCCTCGGGCGCGCCGCCGCCCCGCGGGCCGGCGGGCGTCCCTCGGGGCGGCGCTGCTGCGGCGCCCGCGGGGTACGGCCGGCGGAGGCCGACCGGGCGGGCTGGGCCTTGGCGGGCTGTCCCTTCGCGGGCTGGCTCCGCGCGGGCTGGCCCTTCGCGGGCTGAGCCCGGTCGGGCTGGCCCTTGGCGGGCTGGCTCCTGGGCGGTTGCTGCCCCTTGGCGGGCTGGCCCTTCGCGGGCTGGCCGCGGCCGGTGCCGGACTGCGCGCGCGGCGCGGCGCTCCGGGGCACCGGACGGCGGCCGTTGCCGCCGCCGGATCCGCCGGAACCTCCGGAGGGCTGACGTGGAGTGCTCATGCGACCACCTCGCCGCGCTCGGCGGGCGCTTCGCACCCGGCGCACCCTCTGCTGGTCCGCTCGTTCCACCCGCTCATCGGGCCGCACCCCCGCTCGGCTTGGCGGTCGCGGCGGGCGGGACCGGGTTGAGCTGGATCACCGAGTCACCGGCGGACGCCGCCGGGGTCGGCGCCGGCGGCGGTGCGGCCGGCGCCGGGGCGCCGCTCGGCTGGGGCGCGGTCGGCGACGGCCCGGCGACGGGCTGGGCCGCGCCGGACTGGGCCCTGGTCGGCCACGGCTCGGCCGTGGAGCGCTTGACCGGCGGGCTGTCCTGCGCCGGGCCCGGGGTGCCGACCACCTTGCCGCCGTTCGGGACGTCCAGGAAGGCCATCCCGCCGGCCGGGACCATGCCCAGCTCGGCGGCGCGCCTGGCCAGCGCGTCCGGCGCCGAGCTCTGGTCGATCTCGTGCTGGAGGCCCTGCTGCTCGTCGGTCGCCACGGTGGTCTGCTTCTGCAGCCTGGACAGCTCGAAGGAGCCCTCGTTGAGCGCGGTGTTCAGCGCGAGCAGGCCGAGCAGCCCGGCCGCGAGCAGCACCACGATGAGCACCGCGAACGGGGTACGCCCCCGTACCGGACGCCTGCCCGGCCGGACCGTGATCCGCGCCCTGCCCTGCCCGGGGAGTCCTCCCCGCCCCGCCCGGACCTCACCGGCCACCGGCCCCACCGCTCTCCTCCGCCCTTCGGACCCCGCCGGGGCCGGTTCGTCAGCCCCGCTTGCTTCGGTCCCTGATCCTCTCCGCCACCCGCAGCCGTACGGGCGCGGCGCGCCGGTTCTCCTCGATCTCCTCCTCGGTGGCCAGCTCGGCACCGCGGGTGATCAGTTTGAGCCAGGGCTGGTGCTCCTCCGGGATGAACGGCAGCCCCGGCGGAGCGGTGTTGGTCGCACCGGCGGCGAGGTACTGCTTGACCAGCCGGTCCTCGAGCGACTGGTAGGACATCACCACGATCCGGCCGCCGACCGCGAGGACGTCCAGCGCCCCCGGGATCGCCCGGTCCAGGACCTCCAGCTCGCCGTTGACCTCGATCCGCAGCGCCTGGAACGTCCGCTTGGCCGGGTTGCCGCCGGTCCGACGGGTCGCCGCCGGGATCGCGTTGCGCACCAACTCGACCAGACGCGCGCTGTTGGTGAACGGTTCCTTCTCCCGTTCCCGCAGGATCACCGAGGCGATCTTCCCGGCGAACCGCTCCTCGCCGTACACCTTGAGGATCCGGGCCAGGGCGCCGTGGCTGTAGGTGTTCAGCACCTCCGCCGCGCTGATCCCCCGGGTCTGGTCCATTCGCATGTCCAGCGGCGCGTCCTGGGCGTACGCGAAGCCGCGGTCCGCCTCGTCCAGCTGCATCGAGGAGACGCCGAGGTCGAACAGGACGCCGTCCACCCGGTCGATGCCCAGCCGCTCCAGCACCTCGGGGATCTCGTCGTAGACGGCGTGCACCAGGGTGGCCCGGTCGCCGAACCGGGCCAGCCGCTCGCCGGACAGCTTCAGCGCCGCCGGGTCGCGGTCCACCGCGACCAGCCGGACCTCCGGGAACTGGGTCAGCAGCGCCTCGCTGTGCCCGCCGAGGCCGAGGGTGGCGTCCACCACGACGGCGCCGGGGCGCGAGATCGCCGGGGCCAGCGCGTCCACGCACCGCTGGAGCATCACCGGAACGTGCTTGGGGCCCGGTTCGTTGGTGGTCATGCGCGGTGGCGCCCTTCCTCGGTGCGGAGCAGCCCGACGTCCGGGAGCTGCGACCATTCTCGCCCACCGTGCCCCGGCACGACGAAGCGGCCCGTGGTCCCCGCCCGCTCGAGGGGAAGGTCGTGACCGCCCGGCGCCGGGGAAGGTGCGCCAGGTGGGCACGGAGCGGGTGGAGGCCACGGACCGCGTCGACCGGCCGCACCGGCCGGGAAGGCCCCGTTGACGGGCCCCGGCGGGTGTGCTCCACTGCGCCGCAAACTCTATCGCGCGGGCCCCGGCAGTCAATGGTCCGCTCCGGCGCACCACCCGGGCGGCGGTACGGATCACCGCAGGTCGCGGCCGTCGGCGCGGTCCGGCGGCGGTACGGATCGGGGGCCTTCGGCGACGGGCGCGCGCCCCCTGCCCGCCACCGCGTGCGGCCACTGCGGGAGCAGCCCGGACGAACCCTCCCGTTGTGGCCATGCGCTCGATCACGGCGCCCCGTTCTGTAGCTCTCCGCCCCACCGCGCGGGCCCGCACCGCACTAACGTCGCCACCATGACAGTGACACCCGACCGGCCCTCGCCGAACGCCGCTGCCGAACCCGCCAGACCCACCGTCATCGACCGCTTCGTCACGGCCAACCGCGCCTACGCGGTGACCTTCCGGGACGGCGGCATGGACGCCCGCCCGGTGCAGCGGATCGCCGTGGTGGCCTGCATGGACGCCCGCCTGGACCTGTTCGCGGCGCTCGGCCTCGAACTCGGCGACGCGCACGTCATCCGCAACGCCGGCGGCGTCGTCACCGACGACACCATCCGGTCCCTGACCATCAGCCAGCGCGCCCTCGGCACCCGCTCGGTCGCGCTGATCCACCACACCGGCTGCGGCCTGCTCGGGCTCACCGAGGACTTCCGCCGCGAGCTGGAGCTGGAGGTCGGCCAGCGCCCGCAGTGGGCGGTGGAGGCCTTCGTCGACCTGGACGGCGACGTCCGCCAGTCCATGCAGCGCGTCCGCACCTCGCCCTTCCTGCCGCACACCGACGACGTCCGCGGCTTCGTCTTCGACGTCCACACCGGCCTGCTGCGCGAGATCGACTGAGTCCTCCCGCCCGGACCCCACCCGGCCGACGGCGTCCCGGGGTCCGGGCGTCCGGGCATTCGGGCGCCTCCGAATGGTGACTTCCGGCCGTCGCACGAGGGAGAATGCGCCTGCCGGTCGGACCCCGAACCACCTGGGGCGGCCAGGCCGCAGGCCGCCTTCCCGGCGCCGGGACCCCTTCGGAACCGCCCCCGGGACGGCCGCGTCAAGCATGGGGTGGGGTCCGGCCTCGGGACGGGGCGGGCACAGGGTGCCAGGGAGCGTAAACGGGTGACGAGCTACAACGACCAGGCCGGACTCGGGAGTCCCGCGGGGGGCGGGCAGCAGAGGGCGAACGGGTACCAGCCGGTCGGGCTCCCCGAGCTGGCGGCGGTCGTCGACCGCGTCCGCGCCAACGTGGAGAGCGTGATCGAGGGCAAGCCGGAGGCCGTCCGGATCGCCCTGACCGTCCTGCTCGCCGAGGGCCACCTGCTGCTGGAGGACGTGCCCGGCGTCGGCAAGACCATGCTGGCCAAGGCGCTCGCCCGCTCGCTCGACTGCACCGTGCGCCGCATCCAGTTCACGCCCGACCTGCTGCCCTCGGACGTCACCGGCACCAACATCTACGACCAGCAGCGGCACGACTTCGAGTTCCGCCCGGGCGCGATCTTCGCCCAGGTCGTGGTCGGCGACGAGATCAACCGCGCCTCGCCCAAGACCCAGTCGGCGCTGCTGGAGTCGATGGAGGAGCGCCAGGTCACCATCGACGGCACCAGCTACGAGCTGCCCTCGCCGTTCATGGTCGTGGCCACCCAGAACCCGGTCGAGATGGAGGGCACCTACCCGCTGCCGGAGGCCCAGCGCGACCGCTTCATGGCCCGGATCTCGATCGGCTACCCCAGCCCCGAGGCCGAGCTCGCGATGCTGGACGTGCACGCCGGCGCCAGCCCGCTGGAGGACCTCCAGCCGGTCGCGCACGCCTCCGACATCCTCAAGCTGATCGACCTGGTCCGCACCGTGCACATCGCCGACCCGGTCCGCCGCTACGCCGTCGACCTGGTCGGCGCCACCCGCACCAGCCCCGAGCTGCGCCTGGGCGCCTCGCCGCGCGCGACCCTGCACCTGGTCCGGGCCGCCCGCGCCGCCGCCGCGCTGGACGGCCGCGACTACGTCACCCCGGACGACATCCAGCGCCTCGCCGTGCCGGTCCTGGCGCACCGTCTGATGCCGACCGCCGAGACCCAGCTCAGCCGCCGCACCTCCGAGCAGATCGTGACCGACCTGGTCGCCCGGCTGCCGCTGCCGCGCCCGCAGGGCGGCCCGGCCGTCCGGAGGGGCTGAGGTGGCCGAGTCCGACTCCGCATCGGGGCTGCGGGCCGGGTTCCGCGGCCTCACCACCCGGGGGCGGTCCTTCCTCGCCGCCGGGGTCACCGCGGTGGTCTGTTCCTACCTGCTCGACCAGGACGCCCTGCTGCGCGTCGGCGTCCTGCTCGCCGCGCTGCCGCTGGTCGCCGTGGTGGTGGTCGCCAACACCCGCTACCGGGTGGCCAGCGGACGCCGGCTCAGCCCGCGCCGGGCGGTCGCCGGCCAGGAGGCCCGGGTCCACCTGCGGGTCGACAACGTCTCCCGGGTGCCCACCGGGGTGCTGCTGCTGGAGGACAGGGTCCCGTACGTGCTCGGGCCGCGCCCGCGCTTCGTGCTGGACCGGGTCGAGCCGCGCGGCCACCGCGAGGTCTCCTACCGGGTCCGCTCCGACCTGCGCGGCCGCTACCCGCTCGGGCCGCTCCAGCTGCGGCTGTCCGACCCGTTCGGGATGTGCGAGGTCACCCGCGCCTTCACCGCCTCCGACGTCCTCACCGTCGTCCCCCAGGTCCAGGCGCTGCAGTCGGTCCGGCTCAGCGGCGAGTGGATCGGCCAGGGCGAGAGCCACAGCCGCACCCTGGCGCTGGCCGGCGACGACGACGTGATCCTGCGCGAGTACCGGCCCGGCGACGACCTGCGCCGGGTGCACTGGCGCTCCACCGCCAAGTACGGCGAGCTGATGGTGCGCCGCGAGGAGCAGCCGCAGCAGGCCCGGGCCACCGTCGTGCTGGACACCCGGGAGATCGCCCACCGGGGCAGCGGCCCCGCCTCCTCCTTCGAGTGGGCGGTCGGTTGCGCCGCGTCCGTCGCCGTGCACCTGCTGGAGCGCGGCTACCAGACCCGGCTGCTCACCGACACCGGGCAGTCGGTGCCCGGCCCGGGCGCGGGCGGCGGCCACGGCACCGCCGACGCCTCCGGGCTGATCCTGGACGCCCTCGCCGTCGCCGACCTGTCCGACGGCGGCACCCTCTCCCGCGCCGAGGACCCGCTGCGCACCGGCGGCGAGGGCCTGTTGGTCGCCGTCCTCGGCGAGCTGGACGACTCCCAGGCCGCCCGGCTGGGCCGGCTGCGCAGCCGCGCCGGCGGGGCGATCGCCTTCCTGCTGGACACCGGCACCTGGGCCGGCCTGCGGATGCTCGCCCCGGACACCGGCGGCGACGACTTCCAGGCCCGGGTGCGGCAGCTGCGCGAGTCCGGCTGGACGGTGATCCCGGTGCGCGCCGGGGACTCCGTACCGGACCTGTGGCGGGCCGCCGACGGCAGCAGGACGACCGCCCCCTACCGAGAAGAGGCCGGCGCGTGACCACCCGGGCCAAACTGACCGTCTACTCGGCGCTGGCCACCGCCCTCGCCGCGCTGTGCATGATGCCGCTGCTCACCAACCGCGGCTGGCTCACCCACGCCGCCCTGGTGATCGCCGTGATCGCCGCGGTCGGCGCCGGCCTGCGCCGCTCCCCGCTGTACCGCTGGACGGTGCCGGTCGGGCAGCTGCTGGCGCTGCTCCTGCTGATGCTGCTCGGCTTCGCCGGTGCCGGCGGGGTGCTGCCCGGGCCGGCCACGATGCGGGTCCTGGACCAGGTCCTCGCCTCCGGCCTGGACGACATACAGCAGTACGCCATCCCGGCTCCGCCCACCCCCGGGCTGCGGCTGATCCTGGTCTCGGCGATCGGTCTGATCGCCGTCGCGGTCGACACCGTCGCGGTGACCTACCGGCGCTCGGCGCTGGCCGGGCTGCCGCTGCTGGCGCTGTACTCGGTCGGCAACGGCCTGGCCGGGGAGCACGGCAGCTGGGTCTGGTTCGCCGCCGCCGCGGCCGGCTACCTGCTGCTGCTGTTCGCCGAGGGCCAGGACCGGGTCTCCCGCTGGGGCCGGGTGTTCCACGGCGGCGCCCGCGGCTCCGTGGAGTCCGCCCGGGTCAGCCCGGGCGGCCGGCAGGTCGGCGTGCTGGCCCTGGCGGTGGCGCTGCTGCTGCCGGTGATCCTGCCGCACTGGAGCTCCGGGCTGCTGCACTCCGGCTCCGGCGGGTCGAACGGCAAGGGCGCCGCCGGGAGCCTGGCGACCAGCCTCGACCCGCTGGTCAGCCTGGAGGCCGCGATCACCAAGCCCACCGACGCGGAGCTGCTCACCTACACCCTGGACAGCCCGCTGGCCGACCAGATCTACCTGCGGACCGGCTCGCTCGACCAGTTCGACGGCACCAACTGGAAGCTCGGCAGCACCACGGTCAGCGACCTCCCGGCCACGCTGCCCGCCCCGGAGGGCCTGCGCAACGCCCAGGTCCCCCGGATCGAGGGCGACTTCACGGTCACCGACCGGCTGGAGGGGAGCTGGCTGCCGATGCCGTACCCGGCCGCCGCCGTCCAGCTCCCCAACCGGGGCGACTGGAGGCTCGACCCGCTGACCCGTACCGTCCTGCCGGCCAACGACAAGGCGATGCGCAACCTGCGCTACCACGTCAGCGCCCTGGACCTGCGGCCCACCGCCGCCGAGCTGCGCCTCGCGGCCACCGCCCCGCAGGACGTCAGGGACCGCTACACCGCCCTCCCGACCGACCTGCCCCCCGTGGTCGCCGAGAAGGCCAGGTCCGTCACCGCCGGCGCGCAGAACGACTACGACCGGGCGACGGCGCTGGTCAACTGGTTCACCGGGCCGGATTTCAAGTACGACACCACGGTCAGCGGCGGCACCGGCAGCAACGCCATCGCCGTCTTCCTGCGCGACCGCCGGGGCTTCTGCGTGCACTACGCCTCCACCATGGCGGCGATGGCCCGGACGCTGAAGATCCCGGCCCGGGTGGCCGTGGGCTTCACCCCCGGCGACAACAAGGGCGGCGACGTCTACTCGGTGACCGGCCGGATGTACCACGCCTGGCCCGAGCTGTACTTCGCGAACTACGGCTGGCTGCGCTTCGAGCCGACCCCGAGCCGCGGCGTCCCGGCCCGCTACACCGAGCCGGCCAGCACCCCGACCAGCGCGCCGACCCAGCAGGCGACCGCCGCCCCGCAGCCCACCGCGGCCGCCCCGGCGCCGACCGCCGCCTCGGACTGCACCGCCAAGCAGCGCCAGCTCGGCGAGTGCGGCTCCGAGGACCGGGCCGTCGCCAGGGCCGCCGAGGAGTCCTGGCTGCTCTCCGGCCAGGTGCTCGGCACCCTGGCCGCGGTGCTCGCGCTGATCGCACTGCTGCTCGTCCCGATGCTCTGGCGCGCCGCCGTGCGCCGCCGCCGACTGGGCGGCGGCGGGCGGCGCGGGCCCGGCGGGGGCCGTCCGGCGGAGCTGACCGACGCCCAGGTGCTGGCCGCCTGGGACGAGCTGGTCGACTCCGCCTGGGACCTCGGAATTCCCCCGGACGAGTCACGCACCCCGCGTTCGGCGGCCCGCCGGATCGCCGAGGAGGCGCGGCTGGACGAGGACTCGGCGGCGGCCACCGGCCGGCTCGCGCTGGCCACCGAGCGGGTGCTCTACGCCCCGCCCGGGCAGCCCTCCCCGGAGCCGCTGGCGGCCGACGTCCGCACCGTGCGGCGCGGCCTGCGGGCGACCGCCGGCCGGGCCGGGCGGACCAGGGCGGTGCTGCTGCCGCCGTCCTCGGCGCAGCTGTGGTGGCGGATCTCCGACGCGGTGCGGGCGGCCCGTACGGCGGCGGGCGCCGCGGTCGGCCGGGCGGTCGGGACGGTGTCCGCGCCGGTGCGGCGGGTCCTCACCCGGCGCAAGCGGTCCACTCCGGAGTCCTGATCCGGACACGAAGCCGGGGCGGGCAGTCGATCGACTGCCCGCCCCGGCTTCGTACGTAGGTGGGGCCTCGCGCGCAGGTGGCCGAGCGGCTCAGAAGCCCCCGGTCTGCTCGTCCCTGCGGCGCTGCCAGCGCTGCTCGACCCGGTCCATCATCCCGGCCTTGCGGCGCGGGGCGGCGGCCGGGCGGGCCCCGGCGCCCTGGCCCGCGGGCCCGCGGCGCCAGCCGGTCACGGCGAACACCGCGCAGCCGAGCATCACCAGGAAGCCCACGACGCTGACCCAGATCTGGTCCGGCACGACCATGCCGCCCATCAGCAGGCCGATGCCCACCACGAAGCCGGCGACGGCCAGGTAGACCCGCCGACGGGTGTAGGTGCGCAGCCCGGTCCCCTCAAGCGCAGACGCGAATTTGGGATCTTCGGCATACAGCGCTCGCTCCATCTGGTCGAGCAGTCGCTGCTCGTGCTCCGAGAGCGGCACGGAGTCCTCCTACTCGTCGGTCGCGGTCGCGACCGGTCCGCCCACCCCGGTCGGGGGGGCAAGTCCAATCAGCCGTGGGCACACGGTCGGACGCCCGTGCGGGGGACCCGGCCCGTGTCGTCCATATGCCCCACGCGTCCGGCTGTCATGCTTTCCGGCTTTACCCAGATCATACGGTCCGTGGGCCCGATACGGGGTGGTCTGCGCCGCGTGGGGCAGGCCACTTCGAGCGGGGACGGCCGCACCGGTGTCAACGCGCCACGCCCCGGACAAGTGCCCGATCGGATGGAATGGTCCTGGACCTGGGCAGGTCCCCGCCGGGCGGCGCGGCCCGGCGGGGACCGACCGGCGCGCGGACGGCGTACGGACCGGGGAACGGGGGGCCTCCGGGGCGCGAACGGCCGACGTCCGGTGTGCGCGGAATCCGCACGACGGCGGAAGGGTTCGTGAAGGGGCGCGCGGGTCGGGAGGGGCGCCTCAGGCCAGGGTGGCCAGCAGATGCAGCTGGGTCGCCACGGCGTGGAAGGCGGGCTGCGCGGCGGCGGCCTCCTCCAGCTTCAGCAGCGCCTCCAGCGCGCCCGGCTCGGTGTCCACCAGCACGCCGGGGACGAGGTCGGAGAAGACCCGCACCCCGTGCACCGACTCCACCCGCAGGCCCGCGGCCTCGGCCAGCCGGCCCAGCTCCTCGCCGGTGAAGCGGCGCGGCATCGGGTCCTGCTCGCCCCAGCGGCCGTCGGCGGCGGAGAGCACGGTACGGGCCTCGGTGAAGTGGCCGGCCAGCGCGCGGGCCAGCACGGCGCCGTTGCGGTTGGCCGCCAGCAGGCTGACCACGCCGCCCTTGCGCAGGGTGCCGGCCAGGCTGCCGAGCGCCTCGGCCGGGTCGTCCACGACCTCCAGCACGCCGTGGCAGAGCACCGCGTCCACGCTGCCGGCCGCGACCAGCTCGGGCAGGGTCTGGGTGTCGCCCTGGACGGCCCGCACCAGGTCCGTCACCCCGGCCTCGGCGGCCCGGCGCTCCAGGGCGAACAGGGCGTCCGGGCTCGGGTCGACCACGGTGACGCGGTGGCCGAGCTTGGCGACCGGCACCGCGAAGTTCCCGGTGCCGCCGCCGGTGTCGACCACGTCGAGCACCGGCTGGTCCAGCTCGGCCGACCGCTTCTCCAGGGCCGCCCGGACCACCTCCCACACCACGGCGGTACGCAGGGCACTGCGGGGACGCGTCGGGTACAAGGTGGGGCTCCTTGGCACGTGCAGTTCGATCAGGTTGCCTCCACCTTAGAGCCTGTCCCCCGGATCACCGCCGGGCCACGGGCCCTGACCGGCCCGGCGGCGGCCCCGCTCTCACCCGGCGGCGGCCCCGATCCCGCCCGGCGGCTCGTCGCCGTCCAGCGGCAGCCGGGGCGGGGGCGGCTCGGCGTGCAGGCCGAGCAGCCGCTCGACCAGACGCAGGAAGAGCGCGGAGTTGCGGATCAGGTCGTCGGCGTCGCGGGCCGAGGCGGCGCCCCTGATCCCGGCCTCGGCGGCGGCCCGGCGGCGGGCGCCGGCCCCGTAGTAGAGCGCCCACTCGGCGAGCTCCGGGGCCACCTCGGGCAAGACCTCCCAGGCGCTGCGGATGGCCTTGCGCCGGCGCGGGCTCTTCTCCGGGCGGCCGCGCACCGCCAGGACGGCGGCCACCGTGCGCAGCGCGGCCAGGTGGGCGGTGGCGTAGCGCTCCAGCGGATCCTCCAGGGCGCGGGCCCGGGCGAGGGTGCGGTGGGCGTCGGCGAGCAGGTCGAGGGCGGCCGGCGGCGCGCCGACCCGGCGCAGCACCGGGTGGACGTCCGATCCGGCGGGGCGTCCGACGGACGGACCCGGCAGGTGCGGCAGGGCGGCGGAGCGGAGGCGGGCGGTGACGGGCTCAGGATGGCTGATGGTCATGGTCTCCCCCTTCCGAGGCAGCGCGCGGACCGGGCGGTCCGTGCCCTTCCATCGTGAACGGCACCACTGACAATCCGTCGGGCAATTCCGGCCAGGCCGTCCGCGACCGCCGAAAGGGGCCGGAAACGGCGTAGCGGCGGCGGGCGCGGGACTCCCCCGGTTCCGCGCCGCCGCCGTGCCGTCGCTCCGCCGTTCCCCCGTGGTCGGCGGAGGCGAACTCCCCCCGTGGCCGGCTCCCCCCGGTCCGCTCCGCCGCCCCGTGCCGGCGGTGCGGGCGCCTTGACCAGCCCCGTGGCGGTCCGTCCGCCGCCTCCCCCGTCGTTCGCGGCCGGGGGACGGACGGATCCGCCGCCCGGGTGGGCCGGCGCCCGACGCGCCGCCCTCCCGGGTGCCACCACTCTCCCGTCTCCGCAGGTCGACGGCCATCCGCTGAGGTACTCAACCGCGGATCTGAGTATCCGTACTCAGTCCGCGCCGCCCGGCCCGCCGCCGGAACCGCGACGTGCGTCCACGGCGTCCCGGGTGCCGGTACGGTACGGCGGAGCCGGGCGGAACCGGCCCCACCGGAGGACGAGGGGGACGCCATGACGAGGAGGGGGACGCGATGACGGTCCTGCCGCTGATCTTCACCAGCGGACTGGCCAGCGGTATCAACGCCTACGCGGTGGTGCTGCTGCTCGGCCTGCTGGGCAGGTTCGCCGACGCGGAGTCGGTGCCGCGGGCGCTGGAGCGCACGGACGTGCTGGTCGTGGCCGGCGTGCTGTTCGCGCTGGAGGCGGTGGCCGACAAGATCCCGTACGTGGACAGCGTCTGGGACGTGGTGCACACGGTGATCCGGCCGGTCGCCGGTGCCACCGTCGGCGTGCTGATCGCGGACAACGACCCCGGCTCGCTGAGCGAGGTCGCGGCCGGCGCGATGGGCGGCGCCTCGGCGCTGGTCAGCCACCTGGTGAAGGCCTCGCTGCGGATGGCGGTCAACACCTCGCCCGAGCCGGCCAGCAACATCGTGGTCAGCATGGCGGAGGACCTCTCGGTGGCCGGCCTGGTCACCCTGGCGATCTTCCACCCCTGGCTGGCCGCCACGGTCGCCGCCGTGGTCCTGGCCGTCGGCCTGCTGCTGGTCTGGCTGGCGGTGAGCAGGATCCGCGCCTTCCGGGCCCGCCGCCGCGAACGCCGGGCCGCCCGGGCGGCGGGAGTGGCGTAGCGCGGGTCCTAGGATCAGGTGCCATGGCACGGATCGTCATCATCGGCGCAGGAATGAGCGGGCTCGCGGCGGCCTCCCGACTGGCGACCCTCGGTCACCGGGTGACGGTCTGCGAGGCGAGCGGCACCTACGGGGGCATGGTCGGGAGGTACGAGCGCGACGGTTTCGCCTTCGACACCGGACCCGGTCTGCTCACCCTCCCGGCGGTCTACCGCGACCTCGCGCTGAAGACCGGCAAGGAGCCGCTGGAGCAGCTGGTCGAGCTGGCCCCGGTCGACCCGGAGAGCCGGCACCTGTTCCCCGACGGCACCGCCGTCACCCTGCCGAACGCCTCCCGCGGCGGTGTCAGCCAGGCGCTGGACGCCGCCTTCGGGGCCGGGTCCGGCGCCCGCTGGAGCGCGGTGATGAACCACGGCCGGACGGTCTGGGAGGCCACCCGCCGCCCGCTGCTGGAGGAGGCGCTCCCGGCCGACCTCGGCGTCCTGTCCCCCGCGGGCCGGGCCCGGGTGGACACCGACCCGTACCCCGTCCCGCCGCGCACCGGCCTGGCCCGGCTGCGCAAGCCCGTCCCGTGGACCCTCGACGACGTGGCCCGGCGGCAGCTCGGCGGCCACCCCGGCCTGACCGCCCTGCTGGGCGAGCCCGCGCTGCGGCACGGCCTCCTGCCCGGCCAGGCCCCGGCCGGGGCCGCCGTGCTGCCGTACATGGAGCAGTCCTTCGGCGTCTGGTACGTCCGGGGCGGTCTGCGGGCCCTCGCGGACGCGGTGTTCCGGCGGTGTGAACTGCGCAAGGTGGAGTTCCGCTTCGACACCCCGGTCACCCGGGTGGTCGTCGAGGGCGGCCGGGCGGCCGGGGTCGAGACGGCGGACGGCCGGATCGACGCGGACCTGGTGGTCTCCGCGATGGACACCGGCGCGCTGTTCCGCCACGGCATCGCCGAGTGGCCCGGGCTGCCGGCCGGGGAATGGGAGCCGTTCGAGGTGCCCGGCCGGTTCAGCGTGCTGCTCGCCCTGCGCGGGCCCCGGCCCGAGGGGACGGTGCACCGGACGGTGGTGCACGCGGCCGACCCGGCCGCCGAGGAGAACGCCCTCACCCACTCGGCGCCGCTGTGCGAGCGCCCCACCGTGCAGGTGCTGCGCCCGGACGACCCGTCCCTGCGGCCGGACGACGCCCACGAGAGCGTGGTGCTGACCGCGACCGTCCCGGCCCAGGAGGAGGACGTCGACTGGACCGCCCCCGGTGTCGCCGACCGCTACGCCGACCGGTTGCTCGCCCACGTGGACGCGGCCGGCCTGGGCCTGCGCGAACGGGTGCTGTGGCGGGTCGTGCGCACCCCGGAGGACACCCGCCGGGAGACCGGCGCGCTGTTCGGCTCGGTCGCCCGCCCGGTGCTCGCCGGTTCGTACGCGGGGCTGCACGCCGCGAACGAGTCCCCCGTCCCCGGCCTCTACCTGGTCGGCGGCAACGCCCACCCCGGCGGCGGACTCGCCCGGGTCGGCATGTCGGCCTGCATCACCGCCGGGCTGATCGGCCCGGCGTAGGGCCTGCTCAGCCCTGGTGCCAGGTGTTCTGCTGCTGGTAGCCGTTCTGGTCGTACACCGGCTGCTGCGGGATGCCCTGGATGTGCTGCTGGTCGGGCTGGGGCTGCCACTGCTGCTGGGGCTGGGCGTTCGGGTCCCAGGCCTGCTGGTGCTGCTGGTGCTGGGGCTGCTGGTAGGCCGCGTACTGGTCCTGCTGCTGGTAGCCGCCGTACGGGTCCTGCTGGTAGCCGCCGCCGTAGCCCTGCTGCTGGTCGTAGGCGTAGGCGGGCTGCTGCTGGGTCTGCCACTGCTGCTGGTCGTAGCCGGCCTGGTAGGCGGCGGCGTACGGGTCCTGGGGCTGCTGCTGGAGCTGCGGCTGCTGCTGCTCGTAGTACGCGGGGGCGTAGACGCCGTCCTGGGCGAGCTCCTGCATCTCGAAGGCGGCGGTCTGCTCGACCTCGGGCACCTCGTCGGCCACCCGCGCGGGGGCCGGGGCCGGGGTCTCCTCGACGGCGCTGACCTCGCCGACCCGCTCGCGGGCGGCGGCGACGGCCGCCACCGCGGCGCCGCCGCCGGTGAGGGCGCCGAGCAGCGGCACCTTGGCGAGCGGGCCGGGCAGGCTGCCGTCGCGCTTCCGCAGGGACCAGCCGGTCCGGTAGCCGCGCTTGACCGAGAGGGTGACGAAGGTCTGGCCGACCGCGAACAGCGCGGCTCCCGCCCCGATCACCACGACGGAGCCGAGGACCATCCCGGCGGCCACCCCGAGGAAGCCGGCCAGGGCCAGCACCCGCCAGTGCAGCGGCGCCCGGTTCTGCAGCAGCACCTCCGCGACGAGCCAGAGCGCCACCACCGCCAACGCGGCGTACAGCAGCAGGTATCCGATGCCCATCCGCCCGCTACCTCCAGTCGCGTACCCGCGCGTGTGCGCCGCGCGTGTGCGGCGACTGTACCGGTTCAACGGCCCGGGTACCGCATCGCGTTCCCACCGCCGCCGGACACCGGCCGCACACGACCGAGCCCGCCACCGTCGGTACGGTGACGGGCTCGTGAACGCCTGTCGAAGAACGTCCGGAGACGGCCCGGAAGCGGGCCTACCGCTGGTGCAGCCCCAGGTTCTGGTAGATCTCCAGCGTCGCCGTCGAGTGGTTCAGCGTGATGAAGTGCAGACCGGGCGCGCCCTCGGCGAGGAGGCGCTCGGCCATCGCCGTGGCGTGCTCCATGCCGACGGCCCGCAGCGCCGCCGGGTCGTCGATGGCCGCCCGCAGGCGGGCCTCCAGGTCGGCGGGGAAGGGCGAACCGCTGAGCTGCGGGAACCGCTCCAGCTGCTTGGCGTTGGTGACCGGCATGATCTCCGGGATGATCGGCGTCTCGCAGCCGGCGGCCGTCACCCGGTCGCGCAGCCGCAGGTAGTCGTCCACCTCGAAGAACATCTGGGTGATCGCGTAGTCGGCCCCGGAGCGGATCTTCGCCACGAAGTGCCGGATGTCCTCGTCCCAGTCGGTCGAGCGCGGGTGCATGTTCGGCGAGGCGGCGACGCCGACGCAGAAGTCGCCGATGCCCTTGATCAGCTCCACCAGCTCGTACGCGTAGGTGACGCCCTCGGGGTGCTTGACCCACTCGCCCATCGGGTCGCCGGGCGGGTCGCCGCGGACCGCGAGGACGTTCCGCACGCCCTGGTCGGCGTACTGGCCGATGATGTTGCGCAGCTCGGCGACCGAGTGGTCCACCGCGGTGAGGTGGGCGACCGGGGTCAGGGTGGTCTCGGTGGCGATCCGGCCGACCATGTTGACGGTGCGCTCGCGCGAGGAACCGCCGGCGCCGTACGTCATGCAGACGAAGTTGGGGTCGAGCGGTTCGAGCCGCCGAATGGCGTCCCAGAGCCTCTGCTCGCCGACCTCGGTGCGCGGCGGCATGAACTCGAAGGAGAAGGAGCGCTTACCGGCCGCCAGGAGTTCGCGCACCGTCAGTGCGCGATCCGTTCTCGTGGAAGCGATTCCGAGTGCCATGCTGGCAGGCTATCGGGCCTTCGAAGGGGCCGGACAGCTGGATTCCATCTATTGAGACAACTGATGGACGATGTTCCGTTTCCGTTCGGAACGGCTCACGGCACCGCTCCCGCGCCCCCGGCGGGCCGCTCGCACACCCGTTCCCAGCCGCACCGCTACGCTTGCTGCACCCCAGACAACCAGCGGAGCCCCATCGTGACCTCGTCCAGCACCCGGCCGGCCAACCCCATCGACGTGGAGGACGTCCGCACCCGCGTCAACGCGGCGCTCGCCGCGTTCATGGACGGCCAGTCCGTGCTGCTCGCCGAGATCTCGCCCCAGCTGGTCCCCGCCGCCGACGCGCTGCGCGACTTCCTGCTGGACGGCGGCAAGCGGCTGCGTCCGGCCTTCTGCTACTGGGGCTGGCGCGCCGCCGGCGGCCCGGCCGGGGGCGCCACCGGCGAGGCGGTCGCCAACGCGGCCGCCGCCCTGGAGCTGCTCCAGGCGAGCGCCCTGGTGCACGACGACCTGATGGACCGCAGCGACACCCGCCGCGGCCTGCCCTCGGTCCACCGCCGCTTCGAGGCGCTGCACCGCGACAACGGCTGGCGCGGCGACCGCGAGCAGTACGGCACCTCGGCCGCGGTACTGCTCGGCGACCTGCTGCTGATCTGGTGCGACGAGCTGTTCCTGCGCTCCGGCCTGGAGCCCGCCGCCGTCCTCGCCGCCAAGCCGGCGTTCGACCTGATGCGCACCGAGGTCATGCTCGGCCAGTACCTGGACGTGCTGGAGCCGGTGGCCGGCGACTCGACGGACGAGGGCGCGCTGGACCGGGCCCGGACCGTACTGCACTACAAGTCCGCGAAGTACACCATCGAGCGGCCGCTCCAGGTCGGGGCGCTGCTGGCCGGCGCGGGGCCGGAGCTGGTCGAGGCGCTCGGGGCGTTCGGCCTGCCGCTCGGCGAGGCCTTCCAGCTGCGCGACGACCTGCTCGGCGTCTTCGGGGACCCGGCCGTCACCGGCAAGCCCGCCGGGGACGACCTGCGCGAGGGCAAGCGCACCCTGCTGGTCGCGCACGCGATGCGGGGCCTGCCGGCCGCCGACGCCCGGCACCTGGACGAGCGGCTCGGCGCGCCGGACCTGGCCGCCCCGGAGGTCGCCGAGCTGCGCGAGCTGGTCGCCCGCAGCGGCGCGCCGGAGCTGGTGGAGCGCCGGATCGAGGCGCTGATGCGCCAGTCGCTGGCCGCGCTGGAGGCCGCGCCGCTCGCCGACGAGCGGGCCCGTACGGTACTGCTGGCACTGGCCGAGGCCGCCACCGTCCGCAAGTACTGACGGACGGCGACGGCCTCGGGCGGGGTCCTGCGGACCGGGTCGGTCAGAGCGCCGCGCGCACCCGGCGGGACAGCTCGGCGGCGGCCGCCCGCGGGTCCGCCGCGGCGGTGACGGCCCGCACCACGACGATCCGGCGGGCACCGGCCGCCAGCACCTCGTCCAGGTTGCCGAGGTCGATCCCGCCGATCGCGAACCACGGCCGGTCGGTGGCCTGCTTCGCCGCGTACGAGACCAGGCCGAGGCCCGGCGCCGGGCGGCCCGGCTTGGTCGGGGTCGGCCAGACCGGGCCGGTGCAGAAGTAGTCCACGCCGGGCTCGGCGAGCGCCGCGTCCACCTCGGACTCGGCGTGGCAGGAACGGCCGATCAGCACGTCCTCGCCGAGGATCGCCCGGGCCGCGGGCACCGGCAGGTCGTCCTGGCCGAGGTGCAGCACGTCCGGCCGGGCCGCGTGGGCGACGTCGGCGCGGTCGTTGACGGCCAGCAGCTTGCCGTGCCGGCGGCAGGCGTCGGCGAATACCTCCAGGGCCTCCAGCTCCTGCTTGGCCTCCAGGCCCTTGTCGCGCAGCTGGACGATGTCCACCCCGCCCGCCAGCGCCGCGTCCAGGAACTCGGCGAGGTCGCCCTGCTCGCGGCGGGCGTCGGTGCACAGGTACAGCCGGGCGTCGGCGAGCCGGGCGCGCGGGTCGGTGGTCACAGCGCCATGGCCTGGGCGCGGCGCTTGACCTCGGTCGCCCGGTTCTCCCACAGCGCCTGCACCGGGGTGCCGGGCAGCGACTCGTCCTCGGTGAACATCCACGCGATGATCTCGTCGTCGGAGAACCCGCTGTCCCGCAGCACGGTCAGCAGCCCGACCAGGTGCTTGACCGGGCCGTCCTCGTCGATGAAGGCGGCCGGGACCTGCAGGGACTTGTTGGGGCCGCGGCGGACCGCGATCAGGTCACCCTTCTTGACCATGTTGCGGACCTCGGTGACCAGCACACCCCACTTCTCGGAGATGTCGGGCAGGTACAGCCACTCGGGGACCAGGGCTTCAGTCTTGGCATCGATCTCGCTCACGGCACCAGACTGCCACCTCGGACGCCTCCAGCGCACACGGCCCTACGCCGTGGCCGCCTTCAGCGGCACCGCCGGGTCCGCCGCGCGGACCGGATCCAGCGCGGTGCCGCGCTCGATCAGCCGGCGCCCCTGGGTGAGGTCGCGCGGCCGGTCCACGGTCAGCAGCGCGCTGGGCACGCCGTCGCGCAGCCAGAGCACCGACCAGTCGGCGTCCCGCGGGCCGCCGCGCCGGACCAGCTGGTCGCCCTCGGCGTGCCGGCCGGCGTACTGGACCATCCGCCCGAACTGCTCGGACCAGAAGTACGGCACCGGGTCGTAGGCCGGCCCGTCCGCGCCCAGCACGGCGGCGGCCACCGCCTCGCCGGACTGCAGGGCGTGGTCCCAGTGCTGGACGGCCAGCCGGGCCCCCGTCCGGGCCGAGGGGTAGCTGACGCAGTCGCCCGCCGCGAAGACGCCGGGCACCGAGGTGCGCAGCCGCCCGTCCACCACGACGGCGCCGGTCGGGTCCAGCTCGACCCCGGAGCCGGCCAGCCAGCCGGTCGCCGGGCGGGCCCCGATGCCGACCACCACCTCGTCGGCGGGCAGGTGCGAGCCGTCCGCCAGCAGCACCGCTCCGGGCTCGACGGCGGCCACGCCGACCCCGCAGCGCAGGTCGACCCCGGCCTCGGCGTACCAGGCGGCCATCGCCGAACCGATCTCCGTCGGCAGCGCGCCGGGCAGCGGCGCCGGACCGGCCTCGACCACCGTCACCGCACAGCCCGCCGCGCGGGCCGCGGTGGCCACCTCGGCGCCGATCCAGCCCGCGCCGACCAGCACCAGCCGCAGCCCGGGGCGCAGCAGCGCGCGCAGCGCCAGGGCGTCGTCCAGGGTGTGCAGCAGGTGCGCCCGCTCGGCGCCGGGCAGGGCGCGCGGGACGGCGCCGGTGGCGATCACCAGCGAGCCGTACGGGAGGTCGCCGCCGTCGGTGTGCAGCACGCCGGGGGTCAGGCCGGTGGCGCGGCGGCCGGTGAGCAGCTCGATGCCGAGCTGCCCGTAGTCGATGTCCAGGGCGGTGGAGTCGGTCTTGCCGAGCAGCACGTCCTTGGAGAGCGGCGGCCGGTCGTACGGCGCGTGCGGCTCCTCGCCGACCAGGGCGATCCGCCCCCGCCAGCCGCCCTGCCGCAGCTTGAGGGCGCACTGCGCCCCGGCCAGCCCGGCTCCGACGACGACCACCCGATCCGTTCCGCTCAGCTCTGCCACGCCCGTCACTGTACTCAGCCGTCGGCCGGCGGCCGCGGGCCGTCCCGCATCCCCCGCCGTCCCGCCCCGCTGTCCCACCCCCGTCCACGCCTCGTACGCGCCTTCGGCCGGGACGGCCCCCGGCGTTAAGGTGGGGACACCACACGGGAGCCCGGCGTACCGGGCTGAGAGGCGGGCTGACACGGCCCGCGACCGTCCGAACCTGATCCGGGTCATACCGGCGAAGGGAGAAGAGCAGCCTTGTCACGCTTGCCATCGGGCGCCCACGCCGAGGTGCTGGTGATCGGCGGGGGGATCATCGGCCTCGCCGTCGCCTGGCGCGCCGCCCAGCGCGGTCTGCGGAACGTGATCGTGGTCGACCCCTCCCCTGGCGGCGGCGCGGCCCAGGTCGCGGCCGGGATGCTCGCCCCGGTCACCGAGCTGCAGTACGGCGAGGAGCCGCTGCTGCGCCTCGGGATGGCCTCGAACGAGCGGTACGCGGCCTTCGCCGCCGAGCTCACCGAGGCGAGCGGCGGCCAGGACACCGGTTACCGCCGGTGCGGCACGCTCGCCGTCGCGCTGGACTCCGACGACCGCGAGGAACTGCGCGAACTGCACGCCTTCCACCAGCGGCTCGGCCTGGACTCGGCCTGGCTGACCGGCCGGGAGGCCCGCAGGCTGGAGCCGATGCTCGCCCCCGGCGTGCGCGGCGGCCTGCACGTGGCCGAGGACCACCAGGTGGACGGCCGCCGGCTGCTCCGGGCCCTGGTCCTCGCCTGCGAGCGCGCCGGTGTCCTGGTCCACCGGGCCGAGGCGGTCGAGCTGCTGGTCGGCGACGGCCGAGCGGCCGGCGCCCGCCTGAGCACCCACGAGACCGTGACCGCGGACCGGACCGTGCTCGCCGCCGGCCCGCACAGCCACCGGCTGCCCGGCCTGCCCGAGGGGGTGCTGCCCGCGATCCGCCCGGTGAAGGGGCAGGTGCTGCGGCTGCACGTCCCGGACGCCTACCGCCCGTTCCTGTCCCGCAACGTCCGCGCCGTCGTCCGCGGCCGGCACCTCTACCTGGTGCCCCGGGAGAACGGCGAGCTGGTGGTCGGCGCGACCACCGAGGAGCAGGGCTACGACACCACCGTCACTGCCGGCGGGGTGTACGAACTCCTCCGCGACGCCCACGAGTTGGTTCCGGGCATCACCGAACTCCCGCTGCTGGAGACCTCGGCCGGGCTGCGCCCCGGCTCGCCGGACAACGCCCCGCTGCTGGGCCCGACCTCGCTGCCCGGCCTGGTCGCCGCCACCGGCCACTACCGCAACGGCGTGCTGCTCACCCCGGTGACCGCCGACCTGGTCGCCGAGTACCTGACCACCGGCGAAGTCCCCGAGCTCGCACGGCCGTTCACCCCCCTGCGCTTCTCCCCCGACCGCTCCACGACGAAGGCCTCCGCATGACCGAGACCACCCACGACGAGACCACCCACGACGAGACCACCCGGCACGAGATCGCCCTGACCGTCAACGGCGAGCCCCGCCGGGTGCCCGCCACGACCACCCTCGCCGAGGTGGTGTCCGCCGTCAGCGCCGCCAACACCGGTGTCGCCGCCGCGCTCAACGAGGCCGTGGTGCCCCGCGGTTCGTGGCCGGGGACGGCGCTGAGCACCGGCGACCGGATCGAGATCCTCACCGCCGTGCAGGGAGGCTGAACCATGGCCGACACCCTTCTCTCCACCGATGGGGACAGCCTCACCATCGCCGGGACGACCTTCTCCTCCCGGCTGATCATGGGCACCGGCGGCGCCCCCAGCCTGGAGGTCCTGGAGCGCGCGCTGCTCGCCTCCGGCACCGAGCTGACCACCGTGGCGATGCGCCGGGTCGACGCCTCCACCCAGGGCTCCGTCCTGGACGTGCTGACCCGCAACGGCATCCGGGTGCTGCCCAACACGGCCGGCTGCTTCACCGCCGGCGAGGCCGTGCTGACCGCGCGGCTGGCCCGCGAGGCGCTCGGCACCGACTGGGTCAAGCTGGAGGTGATCGCCGACGAGCGCACCCTGCTGCCCGACCCGATCGAGCTGCTGGACGCCGCCGAGACCCTGGTCGACGACGGCTTCACCGTCCTGCCGTACACCAACGACGACCCGGTGCTGGCCCGCAGGCTGGAGGACGTCGGCTGTGCGGCCGTCATGCCGCTGGGCTCGCCGATCGGTTCGGGCCTGGGCATCCGCAACCCGCACAACTTCCAGCTGATCGTGGAGAACGCGGGCGTCCCGGTGATCCTGGACGCGGGCGCCGGCACCGCCTCCGACGTGGCGCTGGCGATGGAGCTGGGCTGCGCCGCGGTGATGCTCGCCTCCGCGGTGACCCGGGCTCAGGACCCGGTGCTGATGGCCGGGGCGATGCGGCACGCCGCCGAGGCCGGCCGGCTCGCCCACCGGGCCGGCCGGATCCCGCGGCGCTTCCACGCCGAGGCCTCCTCCGCGATGGCCGGCCTAGCCGACCTGGACACCCGCGAGCACCCCGCGTTCTGACGCGCCCGCGTGTCACAACCCGGGCACAGCCGGGCCCGGCGGCGGCGTCCTCCGGGCCCGGCCGCCGGGGCCGCCACTAGACTCCTCGGGTGGACATGGCATTGCACGACCCCCTGATCGGCACCCTGCTCGACAACCGGTACCGGGTCGAGCAGCGCGTCGCGACCGGCGGGATGTCCACCGTCTACCGGGGCACCGACACCCGGCTGGACCGGGTCGTCGCGCTCAAGGTGATGCACCCCTCGCTGGCCGGCGACGAGGGCTTCACCGCCCGCTTCATCCGCGAGGCCAAGGCGGTCGCCAAGCTCACCCACCCCAACGTGGTCAACGTCTTCGACCAGGGCGCGGACGGCGGCCACGTCTTCCTCGCCATGGAGTACGTGCCCGGCCGCACCCTGCGCGACCTGCTGCGCGACCGCGGCGCGCTGTCCGTCCGGGCCGCGCTGGACGTGCTGGAGCCGGTACTGGCCGCGCTCGGCGCCGCCCACCGGGCCGGGCTGGTCCACCGCGACGTCAAGCCCGAGAACGTGCTGATCACCGAGGGCGGCCTGGTCAAGGTCGCCGACTTCGGCCTGGTCCGGGTGCTCGGCACCGCCGACGGCGCGCCCACCTCGACCACCACCGCCACCGGCGGCACGGTCATGGGCACCGTCTCCTACCTGGCCCCCGAGCAGATCCTCCCGGACGCCGCCACCGACCAGCGGGTGGACGTCTACGCGGCCGGCATCCTGCTGTACGAGATGCTCACCGGCCGCCGCCCGCACACCGGCGACAACCCCGTCCAGGTCATGTACAAGCACCTGCACGAGGACGTCCCGGCCCCCTCCCTGGTCGCCCCCGCCGTCGGCCCCGAACTGGACGCGATAGTCGCCGGCGCCTGCGCCCGGTCGGCCGCCGCCCGCCCGTACGACGCGGTCGAGCTGCTCGCCGCCCTCCAGCGGGTCCGCCGCACCCTCGCCCCGGCCGAGCTGGACGCCGAGCCGCCGGCCTCCACCCGGCCCAGCCCGCGCTACCCCACCAGCGAGCCGACCTCGGTGATCCAGCCGCTGCCGCGGCCCGCCGACGCCCCGCCCACCGAGCGCACCAGCGTGCTGGACATGCCGCCGGAGCTGATGGACGAGCTGCTCGCCGAGCCCCGCCCGTACGACGAGCCGACCCCGGTGCAGCAGCGCCGGCCGGGCCGGCTGCGCCGTCTCCCGCGCCGGACACTGATCTGGACGGCCGCGCTGGCCGCCCTCGTGCTGGCGATCGGCGGCGCCACCTACGGCATCTCCCAGGGGCTGTACGGCTCGGTGCCGGGCGTGCTCGGCAAGGACCGGGCCGAGGCGCAGCGGGTCCTGGACAAGTCGGGCCTGCACGGGAGGTTCGTCGAGGTGTTCAGCGAGTCCGTCCCGTCCGGACAGGTGATCTCCACCGACCCCGGGGTGGGCGCGCGCACCCGCAAGAGCGACAGCGTCACGGTCACCGTCTCCAAGGGCCCCAAACGGATCGCGGTGCCGGAGCTCGTCGGCAAGAGCTCCGCCGACGCCGCCGCGGCCCTGACCGGCGCCCAGCTGACCAGGGGCGGGGTGACCGAGACCTACGACGACACCGTGCCCGAGGGTTCGGTGATCAGCAGCTCGCCGGCGGCCGGGCAGCTGCTGCAGGAGAACTCCGCGGTCGCGCTGGTGGTCAGCAAGGGCATGGTGCCGGTCCCGAACGTCACCGGGATGAGCAGGGACGAGGCGCAGAAGGCGCTCCAGGCGGCGGGCTTCACCATGCAGACCAGCGGCTGGGACGTGTTCGGCGCGGTCACCTCGTCCGGCCAGAGCCCGGCGGCGGGCGAGCGGCGCCCGCAGCGCAGCACGGTGACGGTCAAGTTCTCGCTGTTCTAGGACTCCCGGTGCGGGGTCAGCGCAGCGGCCCGTCGCCGGGCTCCTCCTGGTAGGAGTACCGCTGCTCGCGCCAGGGGTCGGCGAGGTTGTGGTAGCCGCGCTCCTCCCAGAAACCGCGCCGGTCGGCCCGCATGTACTCCACCGCGCGGACCCACTTGGGGCCCTTCCAGGCGTAGAGCCGCGGCACCACCAACCGGACCGGGAAGCCGTGCTCGGCGGTGAGCGCCTCGCCGTTGCGGTGGGTGGCGAGCAGGGTGCGCGGGTCGGCGAAGTCGGCCAGCCGCAGGTTGGCGCTGTAGCCGTACTCGGCCCAGACCATGACGTGGGTGACGCCGGGCGCGGGGGGCACCAGGTCGAGCACGGCGGCGGCCGACACGCCCGTCCACTCGTTGCCGAGGACCGAGAACTTGGTCACGCAGTGCAGGTCCCCGACGACGGTGGTGCGCGGCAGGGCGTTGAAGGCCTCGAAGTCCCAGCTGTGCTTCTCCGCCGAGGCGGTGGCGCCGAACACCTGGAGGTCCCAGGTCAGCGGCTTGAAGCGGGGCACCGGCCCGTAGTGCAGGGCGGGCCAGCCGCGCTGCGCGCGCTGGCCCGGGGGGAGCCTCGGGTCAGGCGGCGGAAGCGGTTCGTGTTTCGACTGACCCATGGATCCATGGTGACAGACGGCGGACATGCCTCGGCGCGCGCCCCTTTCCACGGCTTCGCGCCCCCGCCCGTACGGACCAGTGGTCGATCGCCCGCCGGCGCCCTTCGGAATGAATCGGATATTCCGGCACATGTCCTAGTGAGTGTGAACTTACTGGAATTTCCTCCCGAAGCGGTGCCAGGATGCCCAGCACAGGACCCAGCGCAGGACCCAGCACAGGATCACGCAGGACACACGCAGGACTCACGGCAGCAGCACGAGCGCAGGAGGCACCACCATGCAGGGCGATCCCGAGGTCATCGAGTTCCTCAACGAGCAGCTCACCGCCGAGCTGACCGCGATCAACCAGTACTTCCTGCACGCCAAGATGCAGGAGAACTTCGGCTGGACGAAGCTCGCCAAGTACACCCGGCACGAGTCCTTCGACGAGATGAAGCACGCCGAGACGCTCACCGACCGGATCCTGTTCCTGGACGGGCTGCCCAACTACCAGCGGCTGTTCCACGTCCGGATCGGCCAGACGGTCAAGGAGATGTTCGAGGCGGACCGCCAGATCGAGGTCGAGGCGATCGACCGGCTCAAGCGCGGGATCGTGGTGATGCGGGCCAAGAACGACGTCACCTCGGCGAACATCTTCGAGGACATCCTGGCCGACGAGGAGCACCACATCGACTACCTCGACACCCAGCTGGAGCTGCTGGAGAAGCTCGGCGAGGCGCTCTACCTCGCCCAGGTCATCGAGCAGCCGGAGTCCTGAGGCCGTACGCCCGGGCCGCTCAGGGGCCGCTCAGGCCGCCCGGACCGCTCAGGCGGCTCGCAGCGGGACCACCGGGGCGGCCCCCCGGGCCTCCCCGGCCGGCTCCGCCGGGACCTCCGGGGCCTCCGGGTCCGCGAGCCCGAGCTTCGCGGCCAGCCGGGCGGTCGGGCAGGGGCGGGCGCCGTGCTCGCCGAGCAGCGCCTGGATGCGGCGCACGCAGGAGCCGCAGTCGGTGCCGGCCCGGCAGCCCTTCGCGATCTGGCGCGGGGTGTTGGCACCGCCGTCGATCGCCTTCTTCACCTGGTCCTCGGTGACCGCATGGCACATGCACACGTACATCGCGGTGTCTCCCGGGGGTGAAGCGGAGTGGATCTTGACTAAGGTCTACCTTAGTTCGCTGAGGCTTACCTTACCCGGCGGAACGGGTACGAAAAAGCCCCTCCGGGCTCGGGAAACCCGAATCCGGAGGGGCCTTCGTCACATCGGACGGGCACCGGGCCTACTGGCCGCGGTACATCTCCGCCACCAGGAACGCCAGGTCCAGCGACTGGCTGCGGTTGAGCCGCGGGTCGCAGGCCGTCTCGTAGCGCTGGTGCAGGTCGTCCACCATGACCTCGTCGCCGCCGCCGACGCACTCGGTCACGTCGTCGCCGGTCAGCTCCACGTGGATGCCGCCCGGGTGGGTGCCGAGCGCGCGGTGCACCTCGAAGAAGCCCTTGACCTCGTCCAGGACGTCGTCGAAGCGGCGGGTCTTGTGCCCGCTGGAGGCCTCGAAGGTGTTGCCGTGCATCGGGTCGCAGATCCACACCGGCTTGGCGCCGGAGGCGGTGACCTTCTCCACCAGGCCGGGCAGGTGGTCGCGGATCTTGCCCGCACCCATCCGGGTGATGAAGGTCAGGCGGCCGGGCTCGCGCTCCGGGTCCAGCTTCTCGATCAGGGCGAGCGCGTCGTCCACCGAGGTGGTCGGGCCGAGCTTGACGCCGATCGGGTTGCGGATCTTCGAGGCGAACTCGATGTGCGCGTGGTCCAGCTGGCGGGTGCGCTCGCCGATCCACACCATGTGGCCGGAGACGTCGTACAGCTCGCCGGTGCGCGAGTCCACGCGGGTCAGCGCGGTCTCGTAGTCGAGGATCAGCGCCTCGTGCGAGGAGAAGAACTCGACCGCCTTGAACTCCTCCGGCACCACGCCGCAGGCGCTCATGAACGCCAGGGCGTTGTCGATCTCCCGGGCGAGCTGCTCGTAGCGCTGGCCGGCCGGCGAGTTGCGGACGAAGTCCTGGTTCCAGGCGTGCACCTGGCGCAGGTCCGCGTAACCACCGGTGGTGAACGCGCGCACCAGGTTGAGCGTCGCGGCGGACGCGTTGTACATCCGCTTCAGGCGCTCCGGGTCCGGGATGCGGGACTCGGGGGTGAACTCGAAGCCGTTCACCGAGTCGCCGCGGTAGACCGGCAGCGTCACGCCGTCGCGGGTCTCGGTCGACTTGGAGCGCGGCTTGGAGTACTGGCCGGCGATGCGGCCGACCTTCACCACCGGAACGGAGGCCGCGTACGTCAGCACGGCGGCCATCTGGAGCAGCGTCTTCAGCTTGTTGCGGATGTGCTCCGCCGAGACGCCGTCGAAGGCCTCGGCACAGTCACCGCCCTGAAGGAGGAAGGCCTCCCCGCGCGCCACGGCTCCGAGCCGGGCGCGCAGCTGGTCGCACTCGCCGGCGAAGACGAGCGGCGGATAGGAGGCGAGCTCGGCAAGGGTCTTGCGCAGAGCCTCTTGGTCCGGCCATTCAGGCTGCTGCGCCGCGGGCAGGGACTCCCAGGAATGGGCAGCCCTCGATGTCTCAGTCGTAGCGGTCACACCGCCAAGGCTACGGGGTGACTGGAGTGACTCGTGACTATTGCCCGAGTGATGAGACACATCTCGGACAAAGACGTGATCGCCCTCACCCGTCCCGACGCATCCGCTACGCTCCAACCATGCACGCGCCCCACACCCACTCCTGGTGGTGGACCTCCCCCAAGGGTGGCCCACAGATGACGCGTTCCTAGACGAACACGACGGCCGCCCCTCGGGGCGGCCGTCGACGTCTGAGCAGACGGCCCTCCGGGAGCGGACCCTGCACCGCCTCTCAGCAGTCCATCCGGAAGGAAGCCGTTTCCCGTGACCACCGCCGTCGACCTGCTCACCCGTCTCACCGGCCCGGACGCCCCCGCGTTCGCCCTGCTGCACCGCCGCACGCCCCGGCTCAGCCCGGACACCGTCGAGGTGCTGCTGGGCACCGTCGACAGCTACGAGCACCTCGCCGACCTGCCCGTGCGCAGCGGCGCGCCGGCCGACGGCGGGCCGGTGCACGACCTGCTCGCACTCGTCCCGTACCGCCAGATCCGCGAGCGCGGCTTCGAGGCGCACGACGACGGAACCCCCCTCCAGGCCCTCTCGGTGGCCGAGCAACACGTGCTTCCGTTGGCCGAATTCACCTACGCCCTACCGAAGTTGCCGGTCTCACTTGCCGGTGGCGGGTTCGACGTGGACGACGACGCGTACGCCGCGATCGTCCGCCGGGTGATCCGCGACGAGATCGGCAACGGGGAGGGCGCCAACTTCGTGATCCGGCGCGACTTCCACGCGACGCTGGAGGACTTCTCCCCCGAGCTCGCGCTGACGCTCTTCCGGCGGCTGCTGGAGCAGGAGCGCGGCGCCTACTGGACCTTCCTGGTGCACACCGGTGACCGGGTGTTGGTCGGCGCCTCCCCCGAGGTGCACGTCCGGCAGAGCGGCGGCACCGTCGTGATGAACCCGATCTCCGGCACCTACCGCTACCCGACCGGCGGCTCCGACCTCGACTCGCTGCTCCAATTCCTGCACGACCCCAAGGAGTTGGAGGAGCTCACCATGGTCGTGGACGAGGAGCTCAAGATGATGTGCACGGTCGGCGACCTCGGCGGCCAGGTGCTCGGGCCCCGACTCAAGGAGATGGCCCACCTCGCCCACACCGAGTACGAGCTGCGCGGGCGCACCTCGATGGACGTCCGCGAGGTGCTCCGCGAGACGATGTTCGCGGCGACCGTCACCGGCAGCCCGGTCGAGAACGCCACCCGGGTGATCCGGCGCTACGAGCCCTCCGGGCGCGGCTACTACTCCGGCGCGCTCGCCCTGATCGGCCGCTCCGCCAGCGGCGGGCAGCTGCTGGACTCGCCGATCTGCATCCGCACCGCCGACATCGACCCGGCCACCGGCCGGCTGGTCGTCCGGGTCGGCGCCACCCTGGTGCGCCACTCCGTCCCGGAGTCCGAGGTCGCCGAGACCCACGCCAAGGCCGCCGGGGTGCTCACCGCGATCGGCGCCCGGCCCGCGCCCGCCCGGCTGCCCCACCCGGTCGGGCCCCGGCTCGCCGACGACCACCGGGTGCAGGCCGCGCTGGACGCCCGCCGGGCCGACCTCGCGCCGTTCTGGCTGCGGATGCAGCAGCCGGCCGAGATCACCGAGGCCGAGCCGACCCTGGTCGTGGACGGCGAGGACACCTTCACCTCGATGCTCTCCCACCTGCTCGGCTCGCTCGGCCACCGGGTGACGGTGGCCCGCTACGACGAGCCGGGGCTGCGCGAGCGGGTCGCGGCGCACCGGGGTGCGCTGGTGCTCGGCCCCGGCCCGGGCGACCCGGCGCTCGCGGACGACCCCAAGATGGCGGTGCTGCGGCCGATCGTCGCGGACGCGCTGGCCGCCGTCCGCGCCGGCGCCCGCACCTCGCCGCTGCTCGCGGTCTGCCTGAGCCACCAGCTGCTGGCCGCCGAACTCGGGCTCGCGCTGGGCCGCAAGGCCGTCCCGTACCAGGGGGCGCAGGAGCGCATCGACCTGTTCGGCAGCAAGCACACGGTCGGCTTCTACAACACCTTCACCGCGCGCTGCTCGGAGCAGGACGCGGCGCGGCTCGCCGCCGAGGGCGTCGAGGTCTCCCGGGACGCCCTCACCGGCGACGTGCACGCGCTGCGCGGGCACGGCTTCGCCGGGCTCCAGTTCCACCCGGAGTCGGTGCTCACCCGCGACGGCGTCGGCATCGTGGCGGGCCTGCTGCGCGAGGCGACGGCCGCGCCGCGCTGAGCCGGCGGCGCGGCCCCGGGCGGATGTGCCCCGCCCGGGGCCGCGCGGGGCGCCCGGCGACCGGAGCGGCGCTCAGAACCCGTCGTCCAGGCCCTGCTCGATCGCGTACCGGACCAGCTCCACCCGGTTGTGCAGCTGCAGCTTCCCGAGCGTGTTCTGCACGTGGTTCTGCACCGTCCGGTGCGACAGCACCAGCCGGTCGGCGATCTGCCGGTACGACAGCCCCTTGGCCACCAGCCGCAGCACCTCGGTCTCCCGGGCGGTCAGCCGCGGGGCGGCCGGCGCCGAGGCCGCGGCCGGCTCGGCGGCCAGCCGGCGGAACTCGCCGAGCACCAGGCCGGCCAGCCCGGGGGTGAACACCGCGTCGCCGACGGCCGTACGGCGCACCGCGTCCAGCAGTTCCTCCCGCCCGGCCGACTTCAGCAGGTAGCCGGTCGCGCCGGACTTCACCGCCTCCAGCACGTCCTGGTGCTCGCCGCTGGCCGACAGCACCAGCACCCGCACCGCCGGGTCGTGCGCGACCACCTGGCGGCACACCTCGGCGCCGGACAGGCCGGGCAGGTTGAGGTCCAGCACGACCACCTGCGGCGTGCAGGCCCGGGCCCGGCGGACGGCCTCCTCGCCGTCGCCCGCGGTGGCCACCACGTCCAGCCCGGCCTCGGCGAGGTCGCGCGAGACGGCGTCCCGCCACATCGGGTGGTCGTCCACCACCATCACCCGCACCGGCCGGTCGGCGGTCGGCTGGTCGGTCGTCAGCTGCTCGTTCATGCGGTGGCCTTCCTCGGGACGCGCAGTTCGACCTCGACGCCCTCCCCGGGCGCCGAGTACAGCTCGGCCGTGCCGCCGAGGTCCAGCAGCCGGCCGCGGATCGACTGGGAGACGCCGAGCCGGCCGGCCTGCTCCGCCTCGCCGAGCCGGCCCGGGGCGAAGCCGGGGCCGTCGTCGCGGATGCTCACCGTGACGGCCTCCGGCTCGTCCTCCACCAGGATCCAGGCCCGGGCCCGCTCCCCCGCGTGCTTGCGCACGTTGTCCACGGCGGCGCCGACCGCCGCCGCGAGCTCGCCCGCCGCCGGGCCGGGCAGCAGCACCGGGGTGCCGGGCGCGGAGAACGTGATCCGCTCGTCCGCGTACGGGCGCAGCAGGGCGGTGAGGTCGCGCGGGGCGTCCGGGTCCGGCGGCTCGGCGGCGTCGGACCGCGACGCGCGCTGGGCCGGCAGCGGACCACCCGTCATCAGGGTGCGCAGCGCACGCTCCTGTTCACCGGCCAGCCGGCCGAGCTCGGCGAAGCCCGCGCCGGAGCCCGTCCCCTCGCCCAGCTCCGCGCCGCGCCGCTGGACCAGGGCGAGCACCTGGAGCACGCCGTCGTGGATGTCCCGGGAGAGCCGCTCGCGCTCCCGGGTGGCCGCCTCCACCTGGAGCGCCCGGGTGAGGGTGTCCTCGCTGGCCCGGGCCAGCTCGATCACGTAGCCGATCGCGCAGCCGGCCACCATCAGCAGCACGATGTTGTGGATGTTGTCGCCGGTCGGCCCGCCGTGGCCGAGGATGTTGGCGACGCCGATCACCGAGCCCGAGGCCGCCGCCGGGCGCCAGCCGCCCTTCGCGGCGAAGCCGAGGACCGTGCCGGCCGCCCAGATGGTCGGCAGGGTGGGCGCGCCGTGGCTGATCCGGGCCGGGGAGTCGGTCAGCCCGCTCATCACGATGCCGGTGACGGCGAGGGTGAGGTCGGTGCCCAGGACGTACCAGGTGCAGCGCCGCGGGTCGGCGAAGGCCCGGGTGCTGGCCAGGGTCCACAGGGTCAGCGCGCCGAGGAAGATCCAGCCGGCCACCGGGTGCAGGAAGTGCAGGTACGAGTTGAAGTACCGCAGCAGCGCGTAGCACAGGGCCAGCACCCGGAAGTAGGAGATCGCCCGCCACAGCGGGAGCTCGACGGACATGCCGCCGGCCGCCACCGTGCCGCCGACCGCACCGGCTCTGCCGCCGTCGTCCGTCATCCGCCCCGCCCTCCCCTGGGCCCGTCCGGTCGGCCAGGCGGCCGCCCGGACGACTACTCCGGCTTCTCCGAGGTGCCCGGCTCGGCGGACTTCGCGGCCTCGGCCGCGGCCTTCTCCGCCTTCTCCGCCTCGGCGGCCTCCGCCTTCTCCGCCTTGGCCGCGGCCCGGCGCTCGGCGTCGGCCTTCTTCTTCTCGTCGGCGATCTGCCGCTTGGCGGCGGTCGCGTAGATGTCCACGTACTCCTGGCCGGAGAGCCGCATGATCTCGTACATCACCTCGTCCGTCACCGAACGGAGGATGAAGCGGTCGTTCTCCATGCCGTGGTAGCGGGAGAAGTCCAGCGGGCGGCCGATCCGGATGCCGGGGCGGATGCCGAAGTTGGGGACCACCTGGCCGGGCGGCTGCACCTTCTCGGTGTCGATCATGGCGACCGGGATCACCGGGGCGCCGGTGGCCAGCGCGACGCGGGCCAGGCCGCCGACCTTGCCGCGGTACAGCTTGCCGTCGGGCGAGCGGGTGCCCTCCGGGTAGACCCCGAACAGCTCGCCGCGGTCCAGCACCGCGATGGCGCTGCGGATCGCGGCCTCGCCGGCGCCGCGCACGCCCGAGCGGTCCACCGGCAGCTGGCCGACGCCCTTGAAGAACGCGGCGGTCAGCCGGCCCTTGAGGCCCGGGGTGTTGAAGTACTCGGCCTTCGCGATGAAGGTCACCCGGCGCTTGATCAGCGCGGGGAAGAAGAACGAGTCCGAGAAGGACAGGTGGTTGCTCGCGATGATCGCGGCACCCTCGGCGGGGATGTTCTCCTCGCCCTCGATCCACGGCCGGAAGAAGAGCCGAAGCAGTGGCGCGACGATCATCTTCATCAGTCGGTAGAACAACCGGGGCCTCCTGTTATGCGGACCGGTCGATCCTAATGCCCCGCGGCCGCCCGCCGTGCCCGGCCCCGCCGTAGGGGCCGGGCCGAGCACGCTCGAAGGGGGTGTACGACCCGGCGCGGAGCGTGGGACGATGCGGTTTCGCAGCACCTCCCCACCAGCGTCCCCTCCCCCAGCGCCACCCGCCCGCGAAGGAGTCCGCCATGCCGTTGCTGCCCGGTGCCGAGCCGTACCGCCACCGCGGCGGACCGGTGGGGGTGCTGCTCTGCCACGGCTTCACCGGGTCGCCGCAGTCGCTGCGGCCGTGGGCCGACGAGCTGGCGGCGGCCGGCTTCACCGTCTCGCTGCCGCTGCTGCCCGGGCACGGCACCCGCTGGCAGGACATGCAGCTCACCCGCTGGGAGGACTGGTACGCCGAGGTCGAGCGCGAGCTGCTGGCGCTCGCCGAGGAGTGCGAGCAGGTCTTCGTCTGCGCGCTGTCGATGGGCGGCGCGCTGGCGCTGCGGCTCGCGGCCCTGCACGGGCCGACGGTCTCCGGCCTGGTGCTGGTCAACCCGTCGGTGCGCTCGGACACCCCCGCGAGCGTGCTGCTGCCGGTGCTGCGCCACCTGGTCCCCAGCCGTCCCGGGGTCGCCAACGACATCGCCCGGGCAGGCTCGGCCGAGGTCGGTTACGACCGCACCCCGCTGCACGCCGCCTGGTCGCTGACCCGGCTGTGGCGGGAGGTCCAGCGGCTGCTGCCGGAGGTGACCCAGCCGGTGCTGCTGTTCCGCAGCCCGCAGGACCACGTCGTCTCGCCGGCCAACTCGGAACTGGTGCTGGCCCGGATATCCTCGACGGACGTGACGGAGCGGCTGTGCCAGCGCAGTTTCCACGTCGCCACGCTGGACCACGACGCGGCGGAAATATTCGGGGCCAGCCAGGACTTCATCCGACGGCTGGCTCCCGCGAACGCGGCGGGCGTCACCCGGGTCGAATCCGACGATCACCATGGCTGAAGGGCCGGAAGTGCACGAGAGCAGCACGGCGGGCGGCGGGGACGAGACTCCCCGCGAGGACGGCGCGACCAAGGACGGCGGGGCGAACGCCGCCGTCCCGAGCGGTACGCCGGCGGATCGCGGCGGTCCGGACGGCGCCGCGACGCCCCCGCCCGTCAAGGACATCGTCGAGGACACCGCCGGCTCCGCCGGAGACGCCGCCGGGCCCCAGGCCCCCGCCGAGCGCCGTCCGCGCCGCGCCCCCGAGCGCAGCCAGGCCGAGCAGGACGAGATCTTCGCCGCCCTGGTGGCCCAGTTCGACGACCCGGTCGACCTCAACAACCCGAACTGGCCGGAGGTCGAGAACCTCCGGGCGCAGAACGAGCTCAAGGGCGGCACCAAGGAGGCCGGCACCGGCGCCCGCGGCGACCGGGACGACCTCTCCGACCTCGCCCCGCGGCCCCGCCCCCGCTCCGGCCGCCCGGTGATGCCGGCCGGCGGCGCGGGCCCGCGCGACTTCGAGCTGGCCGAGGAGACCGACGAGGGCCACTTCGTCCCGCCGGAGCCCCCGCCGCTGCCCGCCGCCGACGTGACCGCCAAGTTCGCCTGGCTGGCGGTGCTCGGCGGCCCGGCCCTGCTGCTGGTCGACGCGGTGGTCTGGCGGGAGATCTCCGGCTGGCCCGCCTGGGTCGGGATCACCGCCTTCCTCGGCGGCTTCGTCACCCTGGTCGCGCGGATGAAGGACCGCGACGAGGACGAGCCGGAGGACCCGGACCACGGCGCGGTCGTCTGACGGCTAGCCGCCCGGCAGTTCGAGGACGGCGAGCACCGGCAGGTGGTCGGTGGCGGCCCGCAGGTCGGCCTCGGTGACGCCGGGCAGGCCGTGCGGCACCCCGCAGCCGAGGACGGTGATCCCGGGCGTGGCGAAGACGGCGTCGATCCGCTGGTAGGGGCGCTCCGGGACGGAGGTGAACTCGCCTCCCCAGGGTGCGGTCGGGTACCCGTCCTGGAGCCGGGAGGCCAGCAGCCGCCAGCCCGGCCCGTCCGGGTGCTCGTTGAAGTCCCCCGCCACGACGCCGAGTTCGGCGATCCCCAGCTGGTCGAGCAGCAGCTCGAACTGCCCGTACCGCTCCTCCGGGTCCAGGCTGAGGTGGCAGCTGGTGACGGTGAACGGCGCCGTGCCGGGCAGCCGCAGCAGCGCGCCGGCGAAGCCCCGGGCGTGCAGGCCGCGGGTCTTCGGCAGCAGCCGGTCGTGCACCTCCAGCAGTTCCACCGCGCCGGGCCGACCGAGCAGCAGCGGACCGGCGGCGGTGCGGCCGCCGCCGGCCAGCACGACCGTCCCGGTGTTCCGGGCCAGCCAGGCGGCCTGCCCCTCGGGCCGCCAGTAGCGCGGGGACTCCTGGACGCAGACCAGGTCCGGCTCGCAGGCCCGGACCACCCGGGCCAGCGCCCGCCGGTCGTCGCGCAGCGAGCGGATGTTGTAGCTGAGCAGCCGCAGCCGGCCCGGGCCGGGCGGCGGCAGCGGTACGGGGGCCGCGGCTGTCCCGGTCGCGGCTGTCCCGGTCGCGGCGGCGGTCGTGGTCGCGGCGCTCATGGTCCTCCCCTGGGCGGTCACCTGATCGGTCCGACCGTACGCGGCCGGGCCGGGACGTGCGACGGCGGCGGTGCGTCCGGGATCGGTCGGGGCCCGGTCGCACCGCCGCCGGCGGGCTCTGAGGGGTGGGGCGGTTACGGGACGCGGGCGAGGTCCGCCGCGCCGACGATGCCGGCGGCGGAGCCCATCGAGGCCAGCACGACCTCGGCGCGCGGGCGGTGCACCCCGCCGGTCAGGTAGTGCTCGAAGGCCTTGGCGACCGGGTCGAGCAGCAGTCGGCCGGAGTCGGAGACGCCGCCGCCGAGCACGAAGACGCCCGGGTCGAACAGCGCGGCGAGGTCGGCCATGCCGCGGCCCAGCCAGTCGGCCAGCTCGGCGTAGCACTCCAGGGCGAGCGGGTCGCCCTCCTCGGCGGCCTGGGTGATGTGGATGCCGCGGATGGTCTCGGCCACGCCGTCGTTGAGCTCCAGCATCCGGCGGCCGCGCTGCGGGTCGGCGGCGGCCTTCTCCCGGCCGTAGCGGCGCAGCGCGCGCCCGGAGCCGTACTGCTCCCAGCAGCCCTTGCCGCCGCAGCCGCAGGTGAGGCCGTCGGGGACCATGTTGAGGTGGCCGATCTCGCCGGCCACGCCGAAGCGGCCGCGGTGCAGCCGGCCGTCCAGGACGATGCCGCCGCCGATGCCGGTGCCGACGGTGATCAGCACCATGTCCTGGTGCTCCTCGGCCGCGCCGAAGCGGAACTCGGCCCAGGCCGCGCAGTTGGCGTCGTTCTCCACGACGGTGGACAGGCCGGTGAGCTCCTCGACCCGCCCGCGCAGCGGCTCGTTCTCCCAGTCGATGTTGGGGGCGAAGATCACCGTGGAGCGGTTGCTGTCGACGAAGCCGGGGGCGCCGACGCCCACCGCGGTGACGCCGGGGTGCTGCTCCTTGAGCTCGCGCACGGCCTGCGCGATGGCGTCGACCGCCCACTGCGGGTCGGCCGGGGTGGGCACCCTGGTCCGGGCCAGGATCGCGCCCGCCTCGTCGACCACACCTGCCGCGATCTTGGTCCCGCCGACATCGACGCCGATGGTCAGAGCCATGTGTCCCTCAGCTATTCACTCGTTCCGCTGGACGGAAACGCTACCGCCCAACCCGGCCCCCGTACACAGCCTCGCATACATTATCCGAAGACAATCCTGGGGCAGGCGGGCCGGGATGCTTCAAAAGTCTTATCTAATCTCCTTCTTCGTGACGTACGAGAGCAACGCGATCACCCTCCGAAAGTCACGGTTTCACTGCTTGGCGGACGGCCCGTCAGCCTCGTCGAGGTCGATCTTCTCGGTCGGCGCGCCCTGCCCGGCGGTCCAGCGGCCCTCGTGCCCGGCCACGGCGGCGCGGTAGGCGGCCAACAGCTCGGTCCCCGCGGCGGCGAGCCCGGTGCCGGCGGCGGCGAGGTGGGAGTAGACCTCGGGCTGCTGGGTGCGAAGCCGGTCGGCCAGCCCGGACAGGGTGATCAGGGTGGTGGCGCTCGCCTCCTGGGCCTTCTCGCCGAGCGCACCGGCGAACCGGCGCACCTCGTCCACCAGCGGGCCCAGCTCCGGTCCGAACGGGTTCCCCTGGCCGCCCGGCTCGCCGCCCTGCCGGGCGCCGGGCTCGGTGCGGTCGCGGTCGTCGGTGCTGGTCATCGCGGGCGCCTCCTCAGCCGTGGCCGCACCCCGCGGCCCTCCGGCCCGACGCTACCCGACCGGCCGGGCCGCCCGAAAAGGCGCCGGACCCCCGCCGAAGTCCCGCCGGACCAGCGCCGAGCCGCAGCCGGACTCCCGCCGGGCCGGCGCCAGGCCCCCGCCGAACCCCCGTCAGCCCCGCGGCCAGAGCGCCGGGTCGGGCGCGAACCGCACCGAGAGCACCCCGTCGTGCAGCCCGGCCCCGGCCACCGTGCAGCGGCGCAGCGCGGACGGCAGGGTGAGCACCCGGCGGTGGGTGCCGAGCCCGACCACCAGCTCGTCGCCCCGGCGGACCAGGTCCAGCTCGGCGCGGTCGGCGCCGGGCAGGTCGAGGTGCCAGACCAGCAGGCCCTCGTCGGCGAGCCGGTCCTCGACCGGCCAGGGCTCGGGGGCCAGTCGCTCGGGCCCCTCCCCGTCCCCGTAGAGCCGGTCCGCGACGGCCTCCAGGGTCACCTCGGCCAGACCGGTGACCAGCACCGGGGCGTCGGTCTCGGCTGCGAGCCCGGTCAGCTCCTCCTGCCGGCGGCGGGCCAGGTCGGCCAGCCAGGGGTCGGGCGAGGAGGCGGCCTCCTCGGGCAGCGCGCCGTGCACCACCACGGCGTCCGGCCGGTGCCCGTGCAGCGCCAGCCCGGCCCGGATCCGGCGCAGCTCCCGGTACGGGTGGCCGTCGGCCGGGACGACCAGCCGGACGCTGGTGCCGGGCGCGGTGACGGCGGCGCGGGACTCGGCGAGCGCCGCGGCGGCCTTGGTGCGCCCCTCGTAGAGCCAGTCGGCGGGCATCGGGACGCCGGCCAGTCCGGCCAGCAACGGACGCAGCGCCCGGGCGGCCTGCCGCTGCTCGGGGACGAGCCGGTCCAGGTAGCGGGCGAGCTGCTCGGGCAGGGCGAGGGTGGCGATCAGCTCGGCGGGCGGCGGGGCGAGCACGACCAGGACGTCGTGGTCGGCGGCGGGCAGCGCGCGCAGCAGGGCGAGCCGGGCGATGCCGGGGAGGGCGGTGAGCTCCTCGGCGTCGAGCTGTTCGGCGCCGAGCAGGTCGAGGGCGGGCTTGAGCCGACCGGTGAGCTCGCCGACGGCGTAGCGGAAGGCCGCCTGCTCGTCGATCCGGGAGACGGTCAGGCCCGGGGCGTACCGGAGCGGTTCGGGCTCCAGCCGGGTGCCGAGGGCGGAGTCCAGGGCGCGGTGCGGGTCGTCGGCGGCCAGCAGCCAGGTGCGGTGGCCGCGCCGGGCGGCGTGCAGGGCGGTGGCGGCGGCCACCGTGGGTGCGCCCGCGTCGCCGCTGACCAGGATGGTGCGTGTCGCCGTCATGCCGTCCGGCCCCCGTTCGGTCGTGTCGGTCTTCGACGCGTCAGCCTTCGACGCGCTTCTTCAGACCGGCCAGGGCGCGGTCGATGATGACCTTCTCGGCCTTGCGCTTGATCATGCCGAGCATCGGGATCTTGACGTCCACGGCGAGCTGGTAGGTCACCTCGGTGCGGCCGCCGGCCAGCGGGGCGAGGGTGTAGGAGCCGTCCAGCGAGCGGAGCATCTGGCTGCGGACGAGGGTCCAGGAGACCTCGCGGTCGCCGTCCCAGGTGTAGGCGAGGACGTGCTCGTCGCGGATCGCGCCGGCGTCGAGCAGCAGCCGGACCTCGGCGGCGCGGCCGTCCGCGCCGGTCTCCAGGACCTCGACCTCCTTGACCTCGCCGGTCCAGGCCGGGTAGGCGGCGAAGTCGGCGATCACGGCCATGACCGTGGCCGGGGTCGCGTCGATGGTGATGCTCGACCTGGTGTGCTCCGCCATGGAATGGCCCTCCGCCTCGTCCCTCTGCCTGCCGGTCCGGCCGGAGCGCGCTCGGCCCGGTCCGCCCGGAGCAGGCTATCGCGACGGCGATCGGCTCGGCGGCGCGGGCCGCGCCCGGCGGGCGGCCGCGGGCGGGCGAGCCACCGCCCCGAGCCGCGACCAGGCGAGCGGGCGATTCACCGCCCCGAGCCGAAGGGGCGCGCCGGTGCCGTAAGGGAGGAGCGAGGAACGAGCGAGGGAGCGCCGACCGTCGACACCGGGCCCGAGCGCCCCGGAGGCGAGCGGGCGAATAGCCGCCCCGAGCCGCGACCAGGCGAGCGGGCAGAGCCACCGCCCCGAGCGGGCGATTCACCGCCGGGGCATGTTACCGGCCGGTCGCACTCCGCTGCCGTAGGGTGCCATTCGAACGACCCGGTCACCGCCAGGTCGGACCCGGCCGGGTGTGACACTTCGAACACCGGAGCCGACCCCCCTGGTCGAAGCCGCCTACCGGGCAGTAACGTCCTGCCGTCCCGCAGCGTCGCGAACGAGGAGCAGTCTTGCTCGACTTCAGCCTTCCGGCCCTCTATCAGGTACCGAGCGGCGGCAACCTCGCCGACCCGGTGCACCGGAACGCCGAGGAGCACCCGGACGTCGCCGTGCTCAGCCGGAAGGTGGACGGCCAGTGGCAGGAGCTGACCTCGGTCCAGTTCCTGGCCGAGGTGCACGCCGCCGCCAAGGGCCTGATCGCCGCGGGCATCGAGCCGGGCGACCGGGTGGGCATCATGTCCCGCACCCGGTGCGAGTGGACGCTGCTGGACTTCGCGATCTGGACGGCCGGCGCGGTCACCGTCCCGGTGTACGAGACCTCCTCCGCCGAGCAGGTGGAGTGGATCCTCGGCGACTCGGGCGCGGTCGCCGTGATCACCGAGACCGACCAGCACGTCCGGGTGGTCGGCGAGGTCCGCGACCGCCTGCCGGAGCTGAAGCACACCTGGCAGATCGAGGGCGGGGCGCTCGCCGCGCTGGCCACGGCCGGCCAGGACGTCCCGGACGCCACGGTCCACGAGCGCCGCCGGATCGCCGGCCCGGACTCGGTCGCCACCATCGTCTACACCTCGGGCACCACCGGCCGCCCGAAGGGCTGTCAGCTGACGCACGGCAACTTCCTGGCCGAGTGCGGCAACGTCGTCGAGCGCCTGGCCCCGCTGTTCCGCACCGGCGAGAGCTCCGTCCTGCTCTTCCTGCCGCTGGCCCACGTGCTGGCCCGGATCGCCGAGATCGCCCCGGCGATGGCCCCGATCAAGCTCGGCCACGTCTCCGACATCCGGGACGTCACCGCCGAGCTGGCCGCCTTCAAGCCGACCCTGATCCTGGGCGTGCCCAGAGTGTTCGAGAAGGTCTACAACACCGCCCGCGCCAAGGCCCAGGCCGACGGCAAGGGCAAGATCTTCGACAAGGCCGCCGACACCGCGATCGCCTACAGCCGGGCGCTGGACGCCGGCGGCGCCGGCCTGGTCCTGCGGCTCAAGCACGCGGTCTTCGACAAGCTGGTCTACAGCAAGCTGCGCGCCGCCCTCGGCGGCCGGGCCACCCACGCCATCTCCGGCGGCGCCCCGCTCGGCGAGCGCCTGGGCCACTTCTACCGGGGCATCGGCTTCACCGTCCTGGAGGGCTACGGCCTGACGGAGACCTGTGCGGCCACCGCCTTCAACCCGTGGGACAACCCGAAGATCGGTACGGTCGGCCAGCCGGTGCCCGGCGCCTCCGTCCGGATCGCCGAGGACGGCGAGGTCTTCTTCAAGGGCCCGCACGTCTTCACCGGCTACTGGAACAACCCGCAGGCCACCGCCGACACCCTCAAGGACGGCTGGATCGCCACCGGCGACCTCGGCTCGCTGGACTCCGACGGCTACCTGACCATCACCGGCCGCAAGAAGGAGATCATCGTCACCGCCGGCGGCAAGAACGTCGCCCCGGCCGTGATCGAGGACCGGATCCGGGCCCACGCCCTGGTCGGCGAGGTCATGGTGGTCGGCGACCGCAAGCCGTTCATCGCCTGCCTGGTCACCGTCGACCCGGACTTCTTCCCGAAGTGGAAGGAGCTCAACGGCAAGCCCGCCGACGCCACCGTCGCCGAACTCGCCGCCGACCCGGACCTGCTGGCCGCCCTCCAGGCCGCGGTGGACGACGGCAACGCGGCCGTCTCGCACGCCGAGGCGGTCAAGAAGTTCCGGCTGCTGGACACCGAGTTCTCCGAGGAGAGCGGCCACCTGACGCCCTCGCTGAAGCTCAAGCGCAACGTCGTGCTGAAGGACTTCGCGGCCGACATCGAGGCGCTCTACACGAAGTAGCCGCCGCTGGCGCCGGACGGGCCCCGCCTCTCCAGGAAGGAGGCGGGGCCTCAGGGCCCGTTCCGCGGACCCTCGCCGGGTCCGGCGTGCGGGCCCGTCCGCGTCACCCGGCCAGCAGCGAGGTCAGCCGCCCGGCCAGCAGGTCCCAGCGCCAGGAGCGCTCCACCCAGCGCCGTCCGGCCTCGCCCATCCGCCGGCGCAGTTCCTCGTCCCGCAGCAGCCGGACGATCCGCTCGGCCGACGCCGTGGCCGAACCGCCGGGCACCACGTACCCGGTCTCGCCCTCCAGCACGGCGTCCGGCGCGCCGCCGGAGTCCCCCGCGACCACCGGCAGGCCGGTCGCCGAGGCCTCCAGGTAGACGATCCCCAGGCCCTCGACGTCCAGGCCCCCGCGCCGGGTGCGGCACGGCATCGCGAAGACGTCCCCGGCCCCGTAGTGGGCGGGCAGCTCCTCCCACGGCACCGAGCCGGTGAACCGCACCGAGTCCCGTACGCCCGTGGCGTCCGCGAGCTTCTCCAGGTCCGCCCGGTACGGGCCGCCGCCGACGATCAGCAGCACCGCGTCCGGCACGTCGGCGAGGATCTGCGGCATCGCCTCGATCAGGGTGTCCTGGCCCTTGCGCGGCACCAGCCGGGAGACGCAGACCACCACCGGCCGGTCCGCCAGCCCGAGTCGGCGGCGCACCTCGGCGCCCCCGGAGCCCGGGTGGAAGGTCGTCTCGTCCACGCCCGGCGGCAGCTGGACCATCCGGGCCGCGGCCTGCGGGCCGACCGCGGCGGCGATCCGGGAGCGGGTGTACTCGCCCAGGTAGGTAAGCACGTCCGTGCCCGCCCCGATCCGGCGCAGCAGCTGCCGGGAGACCGGCAGCTGGGCCCAGGCGGCCTCGTGCCCGTGGGTCATGCCGAGCAGCCGCCCGGCCCCGGCCCGGCGCAGCGCGGGCGCCATCAGCCCGAGCGGGGCGGCGGCGCCGAACCAGACCGAGTCGCACTTCTCCGCCCGCAGGATCTCGGCGGCCCGCCGGGTGACCCGGGGTGTGGGAACCATCACCTTCGTCCGGTCCCGGACCACCGGGAACGGCTGCTCGGCGTCGAAGCGCGCCACCTCGGCGCCGTCCCGCCAGGTGGAGGCGTACACCACCACGCTGCCTGCGGGCTGACGGACGGCCATGTTGTGCACGAAGGCCTGGATGCCACCGGGGCGGGGCGGGAAGTCATTGGTGACGATCAAGGTTCTGTGCATCAGGCCACGGCTCGCTCGGTCGGGGGGTGCGCGGTGTACCGCTGGGTGATCCGTACGATAGGTCAACACCATGACCCGCCGGGAACGGAAGCGCGTACGGCAACCGTTTGACCCCCGGGTCAGTCCTAGTACCTAGGCCGTCGTCCAGGACGCGGCCCGGGCGTCCGTCGGTACGACGCCTCCGGTGGGGACGTCCGAGACGAACGAGGGAGCGCAGTGGAATTGGCCCCGGCCACCGAGCCCGGTTCTTCGCGCGGCCGCCTCGGCCGCCCGCTCGGGGCGCTCGCCGCGCTCGGCGCCACCTGGCTGGCCACCCGCGCCCTGCTGGTGCTGCTGGCCACGGGCGTGCTGAAGGCGCCCGGCGGCGACGTCACGGCGGACGTCTGGATGATCTACCACGCCTGGTACGGCGTGCTCCAGACCGGCACCTTCCCGTTCGACGACGTGACCTGGCAGTACCCGCCGGGCGCCGCCCTGGTGATCCTGCTGCCGGGCCTGCTGCCCTGGTCGTACCTGGTCTCGTTCTGGGTGATCTGCGGGATCGCCGACGCCGCGGCGGCCGCGCTGCTGGTGCGCACCGGCCTGCGCCGGGGCCGGGCGCTGACCGGCGCCTGGATGTGGGTGGTGGGCGTCCCGCTGCTCGGCCCGATGATCTACAACCGCTTCGACGTCATCGTCACCGCGGTCGCCCTGGCCGGCCTGCTGGCGCTGATCCGCCGCCCGGCGGTCGGCGGGCTGCTGCTGGGCCTGGGCGGCATCGTCAAGATCTGGCCGCTGCTCGGCCTGATCGGCACCCCCTCCGGCCGCCGCACCCGCCGCTCCTGGACGCTGGCCGGGGCCACCGCCGTCTCGATCGGCTTCCTGCTGGCGGCCGGGATGAACGGCGCCTTCGACTTCCTGGCCTTCCAGAAGGACCGCGGCATCGAGGTCGAGTCGCTCGGCGCGCTGCCGTTGCACTTCGCCCGGCTCGCCGACGGCTGGGACGGCAGGGTCACCATGAACTACGGCTCCCCCGAGATGCTCGGGCCGTGGGTCAGCGTGATCAGCAAGGTGATGATGGCCGGCACCCTGCTGGGCTTCGCCTGGCTGCTGCTGTGGCGCTACACCTCCAAGCGGCGCAGCGCGGCCACCATGTACGACGCGGCGCTGTGCGCACTGCTGATCTTCGTGGTGACCAGCCGGGTGATCAGCCCGCAGTACCTGGTCTGGCTGGTCGGCGTCGCGGCGGTCTGCCTGACCGTGCGCAACAGCAGTCAGCGGCCGGTGGCGGTGCTGATCCTGCTCGCCTGCCCGCTGACCCTGGTCGAGTTCCCGACCATGTTCACCCAGGTCCTGGCCAGCGACCCGGTGGCGGTCGCCGTGCTGGCCGCCCGCAACCTGCTGCTGCTGGCCGCGGCCCTGCTCTCCTGCGTGCGGCTCTGGCGCTCCACCCGCGGCGAGGCGCCGCTGCCGCCGACCGTGGTGCTGGACCGCGAGCCCGCCGCGCTGCCGGCCGCCGGCTACCCGGTGCGCCCGGGGATCGCCTACGAGCAGGACCTGCTGGACGGCATCGACCGGCCGGGCGCGACGGCCCAGCAACGGCGCTGATCTGCCCTCGGCCGATCAGCCCTTGAGCGCCGCCACCCGCTCCAGCCAGAGCCGGGTGAACTCCTCCAGGCCGACGCCCAGCTCGCGGCGCATCAGCCGGTCGGTCCGGCGATCCCGGTCCTCGCCCTGCCCGTCGGCCGCGCCGACCGCCCGGTAGAAGGCGACCAGCCGCTGCGGCCCGTGGGTACGGCCGATCAGCTCGCAGGCCAGCCAGGACTGCTCGTAGGCCTGGGCGATACCGGCGGCCCCGGCGGCGAAGTCCCGGTCGGCGGGCAGCGCGCTGGGGAGCCGCCCGGCGGCGACGTCCCGGGCCAGCTCGGGGGCCGTCTGCCGCGCGCTGCGGCCGGAGTCGCGGTAGGCGGTCCAGTCGGCGACGCCCTCGGAGAGCCACAGCGGGGTCCACGCCCGGGTGTCGGCCCGGGTCGCGACGTGGGTGGCCTCGTGGGTGACCACCACCTGGCGGCCGAAGTCGCTGAGCCGCGCGTACGCCTCCGGGTTGACCAGCACCCGGTCCGCGGGGGTGTGCCAGGGCGCGCCGGGGGCGGCCACGGTGACCGCCGCCATGCCCGTCCAGCCGTCCGGGTCGCCCTCCAGCAGCCGGGCGAACTGCTCCGCGGTGGCGGGCCGCTCCAGCAGCAGCCGGCCCGGCCAGGCGCCGCCCCAGAGCTCGGTGACGGCGGGCACCGCCCGGTCCCCCGCCGCGACCAGCTCGGCCGGGTCCGGGCCGGCGGCCGGCCCGAGCACCAGGCAGTGCGCCCCCGCCGCGGACCGGACCGGCCCGAAGTCCCACGGCGCGGGCGGCCCGCCCGCGCCCTCCTCGCGCTCGACCCGCCAGCCGTCCCCGGCCCGGACCAGCTCGATCCGGCGCGGGTACACCACCGGGTACTCGTCGTACCCGGCGATCCGCACCGCCAGGTCGGCGGCGGCGGTCAGCCGCTCCGGCCCGCCGGAGGCGGCGAGCACCAGGTTGCGGTACCCCGCGTCGGCCACCGGCAGCCCGGCCCACGGCGGCGCCGAGCGGGCCCGCTCCGCCAGCGCGGCGGCCACCTCGGCGTGCCGGTCCGCCGGCCGGGCCGCGGGCGCCGCCGGGGCGGCCGGCGGCAGCGACAGCTGGGCCAGCCCGCCGGCCGCGAGCAGCAGCGCGCCACGCCGGGACAGCGCGCCACGGGGGCGGGAGCCGGGGCGGGGTATCTCCGTGGGGTCGGCGGGGCCGGTCGGCGGGGCGCTCAGAGCCGGACCACCCCGGAGACGGGCATGGCGGTGACGCTCTCGTAGCGGACCTTGGCGCCCGGGCGCGGGGCGTGCACGATCACGCCGCCGCCGGCGTACATGCCGACGTGGTGCATGTCCCGATAGAAGATCACCAGGTCTCCCGGTCGTGCTTCGGACAGGCTGATCCGCTGCCCGGCGTACGCCTGGGCCTGCGAGGTGCGCGGCAGGGTCACTCCGGCCTGCCGCCAGCTGTAGTACATCAGACCGGAGCAGTCGAACGCGTGCGGCCCGGTGGCCCCGTAGACGTACGGGGAGCCGATCATCCGCACCGCGGCGGCCAGCGCGGCGGCCCCGCGCTCGGAGGCGGGCGGGGCGGTGCCGAGGTCCAGCCGGTCGGTGCCCCGGGTGGCGCGCTGCTCGGCGTCCCGGGCGTCCTGGACCGTCAACCGGGCCCGCTCGGCGGCGTCCAGGCCGTTCAGCAGCTTCTGCGCCCTGGCCAGCCGCTGCTGGATCTGCAGCTTGCTGTCGGCGAGCGAGCGGCGTGTCCGGTCCAGCTCGGCGAGCTTGTCGGCCGCCTCGGAGCGGCGCTGGTCGAGCCGGCGCTGCCGGGTGACCAGCTCGTGCAGGGTCTCCTGCTGGCGTGCGGCGGCCTGGCCCTGGGTGCGGGCGCGGGCCAGGTAGTCCTCCGGGTCGGGCGAGAGCATCAGCTGGGCGGTCTGGGACATCCCGCCGCCGCGGTACTCGGCCCCGGCCACCGTCGCCAGGTCGCCGCGCAGTTCGTTGAGCTGGTCCTGGGCGACGGCGATCTCGCCCTGGACGGCCGTGGTCTCGCCCTGGAGCCGCCGCTGGGCCTCCTGCGCCGCGTTGAACCTCTCGGACGCCTGCTCGGCCTCGTCGTACAGCTGCTCCACCTGGGACTTGACGTCCTGACGGTCGGCCGGGTCCGGGCTGCCGGGGGCGGCCTGGGCGCGACCTCCGGCGGCGACGCCCAGCGCGGTGGCGGCGGCCGTGGTCAGCACCAGCGCCCGGGCGAGCAGTTGGGAACGGCGGTGCACGGACATGGCGGCGGGGGCTCCAATCCTGCGGCGCGGGCCCCCACCGCCGCACCGGGACGGGCGGCCGTCGAGCGGGAGTCCGGTGGCAGACGTTAGCGAGTCCGGGCAAGCGAGTCCAAACCCCTCCGAACCCGAATATTCGACCCCTAATCGGACATCAGATCGACGCGCCGGAAAAGCCGCAGGCCCGGCCTCCCCTGGGGGAAGCCGGGCCCGGAAGCGGCCGAGCGGGGATCAGACCCGCACGATGCCGGTCAGCGGCATGTTGGTGACCGCCTCGTAGCGCACGTTGGTACCCGTCCGGGGGGCGTGCAGCACCTGGCCGTTGCCGGCGTAGATGCCGACGTGGTGGGCGTCGCTGTAGAAGATCAGCAGGTCGCCGGGCTGGGCCTGGGAGAGGTCCGTACCGATCCGGGTGCCGGCCGAGGCCTGCGCCTGCGAGGTGCGCGGCAGCGACACGTCGGCCTGGTTGAACGCCCAGACCATCAGGCCGGAGCAGTCGAAGGAGCTCGGGCCGGTGGCACCCCAGACGTACGGGCTGCCGACCTTGGAGGCGGCGGCCGCGAGGGCCGCGGCACCGCGCGAGCTGCCCGGGGCCACCTTCACCGGAGCGGTGGTGGTCGGGGCGGTGCTCGTGGGGGCGGAGAGGTCGCCGCGGGTGTTGTCGCGCGAGGCGCGATCGGCCTGCGCCTGCGCCTGGGCGGCCGCGTCGGCCTTGGCCTTGGCGTCGGCGGCGGCCTTCTCCTCGGCCTGGCGCAGCGCCTGGCGCTCCTGCTCGGTCAGGGTGTTGAGCAGGTCCTGGGCGGCCTTCAGCTTGCCCTGGACCTCCACCTTGGCGGTCTTCAGCTGCTGGGTGGTCGACTCCAGCTCGGCGAGCTTGCCCTGGGCCTCGTTGCGGTCCTGGTCGAGCTTGCGCTGCTGCTCCTGGAGCTCCTTCAGCTGGCCCTTCTGGGTGGCACCGGCCTGGTTCAGCGCGTCGGCCTGGCTGAGGAAGCTGTCCGGGCTGGAGGAGAACATCAGCTGGACGGTCGGGGATATCCCCCCGTTGCGGTACTGCTCGCCGGCGATCTCGGCCAGGCCGCCCTGGAGCTCGGTGACCTGCGCCTGCTGACGGGCCACCTGGTCCTGCAGGCCGGAGACCTGCTTCTCCAGCTCCTGCTGCTTGGCCTGGGCGGCGTTGTAGTTCTCGGTCGCGACCTCGGCCTGCTCGTTGAGCTGGTCGACCTGCTCCTTGACCTGGTCCTTGGTCGGCTGCGGGTCGGCGTGGGCGCCGGACTGCGCGGAGAGGGCGACGGCTGCGGCGGCGACTCCGGTCAGGATGGAGACGCGGGCGCGGCCGGCGGGCTTGGGACGACGATGGGACGCCACGAAGGCGGGCTCCTTCTTCCTACGTCCGCCTACCGGGTGAGCTGACGGGTTCGGGCCGGAAGCATGCCCTACGACGCCTCACGGCCGTTCGGCCGACCTGGCGCCGATTCACCCCGGAGGAACGTGGTTCCCCGGCTCCGCTCCGCAGCGCCCCCAGTCACTGGGCTCCCCTGTCGGGCAGTCGCTTCGACCTGCCCCGCTGCCTCGCGAACTCGGCGGTAACCACCGCCGCCACCCTGGCTGGGCGATCGACAGTGCGGTGGTTCGGAGCATGACCCTAGTAACTGAACCGTGATCCGTTCAAATCCTTGTCAGAAAAAAGATGGAAGATTGCCCAAGTTCCCTTGTGAAAATGACCGATGGTGACCAATGGTGCACGCAAGGCTGATCGGTTCTCAGCAGGCGGCCGCAAAAGGCGGAAAAGCCGAACGCCACCCCCGCGGCGGAGGTGGCGCTCTTCACAGCTCCCGAACGAACGTCCCGGGCGTGTCGGACCGTCAGACCCGGCGGATGGTGTTGATCGGCATCGCGTCGGCCTTCATCACCTTCACCACGTCACCGGTGTGCGGCGCGTGGACCACCATGCCGTTCCCGATGTACATCCCGACGTGGTACATGCTCGGGCCGTAGATCACCAGGTCGCCCGGCTGGGCCTGGTCCAGCGACGGCACCCGGGTGCCGTAGTGCCCCTGCTCCTGCGAGGTGCGCGGCAGCGAGACGCCGGCCTGCCCGTACGCCCAGACCATCAGGCCGGAGCAGTCGAAGGTGGTCGATCCGGTGGCGCCCCACACGTACGGCGAGCCCTGCTTGCTCATCGCCTTGGCCACCGCCGCTCCCGCGTAGCCGCTGGCCGGCGGCAGGCTGCCGAGGTCCACCCGCGCGTTGCCGCGCGAGGCGCGGTCGTCCTGCGCCTGCTGGGCCCGCAGCGCGGCGCGGTCGGCGGCGCTCAGCGAGTTCAGCAGGTCCTGGGCGGCCTTCAGCTTGGTGTTGACGTCCGCCTTGGCCTGGTTGAGGTCCTTGGTGGTGCTGTCCAGCGAGGCGAGCACGGCGGCCGCCTCGGCCTTCTGCTGGTCCAGCCGGCGCTGCTGCTCCAGCAGTCCCTTGAGCGCCTCGGCCTGACTGGTGCTGGCCTGCTGGACGGTCGAGGCCTTCTCCAGGTAGCCGGACGGGTCGGAGGAGAGCATCAGCTGGACGGACGGGTCGATGCCGCCGGCGCGGTACTGCTCGCCCGCCACCTCGGCGAGGCCGCCCTGGAGCTGGGTCATCTGCTCCTGGCCGCGGGCCACCTGGTCCTGCAGCTGGTCGGCCTGCTTGCGCAGCTGGTCCGCCCGCTCCTTGGCGCCGTTGTACTTCTCCGCCGCCTGCTCCTGCTCCTCCTGGAGCTGGTCGATCTGCGCCTTGACGTCCGTCTTGTCCGGCTGCGGCGCGGCGTGCGCGGCCACCTGGGCGGAGAGCGCGACCGCGGTCGCAGCGGCAGCGGTGAGCACGGAGACCCGCGCGCGGCTCGGCTGCTTGGGACGGCGGTGGGAGGCCAAAGGGACCGGCTCCTTCTTCCTACGGGCTCACCTGATGGGATGAGATTCCGGAAAATAGGTTTGACGCCAGACCCTAGTGAAGATCTACCCGTTTTGCTACTCCCCCGATGGCGTGAACCCCGGTCCCCACGCTGACTTCACGGGACCCCCACAACGCTCCGGACGAGCCGCTGACCAGCCGTCATGCGGTCCGGCCCGCGTCCGGCGCAGGTCAGGGCCGGGCCAGCCGGTTCAGCAGCAGCACCGACGCCACCGGGCGCGCGCCCGCCTTCCGCACGCCCTCCGCGACCTCCCGGTCGGTGGACACCACCACCACCGGGCGGCCCTGCGGCTCGGCCCGGACCAGACGGCGGATCAGCTCGTCGGCCGTCTCCCCGGTCCGGCTGAACCGCACCCGGACCCCGCGCGGCGGCGCCATGATCACCGGGACGTCCAGGTCCTGCCCGTCGAACACGCAGGTGACCTCCGCCTGGGTGCGCTGGGCCAGCATCGCCAGCCCGCCCAGCAGCCGGATCCGCTGCTGCTCCAGCGGCAGCGCCGGATAGCCGGTCTTGGTCACGTTGTAGCCGTCCACCACCAGGTGCACCTGGGGGATCGCCAGCAACTGGTCCAGCAGCGCCGGATCGTCCTCGGCCAGCCCGCGCCGGGCCACGTCGTGCGGCGAGGCCGCCCCCGGCACCACGGCCTCCACCAGGTCCGCCGGGCGGATCTGGGAGACCGGCAGCGCCAGCTCCCGCTGGAGCCCCTGCGCGGACTGCAGCACGGTGTCCAGCAGCAGCCGCAGCCGCATGTCCTCGACGCTGCGCCCCTCGCGGGCCGACCGGCGGCCCTGCTCGGCCGCGTTCTCCAGCTCGGAGACCCGGTGCCGCAGCCGGCGCGCCTCGGTCTCGGCCGCCCCGCGCTCGGCCGCGGACTGCGCCCGCAGGGCCTCCAGCTCGCCGGCCACCCGACGGGTCTCGGCCTGCGCCCGGCGGGTGTCGCTCTCCAGCGACCGCACCCTCTTGCGCAGCGACTCGGCCTCCTTGCGGACGCCGTCGGACTCGGCCCGCTGCCGGTCCAGGTCCGCCCGCGCGGCGGCCCGCACCTCGGCCAGCTCGGCCTGCAGCTTCTCCACCAGCCGGGCCGCCTCCGCGGCCGCGTCCTCGGCACCGGCCCGCTCGGCCTCCTCGCCGGCCTCGGCCACCAGCCGGCTCCAGCCCGCCGAACGCACCAGGTAGGCTGCGGCCGCGACGTCCATCGGATCGGCGGCACTCGGGACGCTGCCCGACTCCAGCGCCTTCACCAGGTCCGGCTGCCCCAGGCGCAGCCGCTCCGCTATCCGCAACCGGAAGGCCGGCTCCGCCTCCAGCGCCGCCGCCAGCGCGGTGGCCGCGTACTTGGCCCGTCGCGCCGGGGTGAACTTGACGTACTGACGCAGGCTCTGCGGGAGTTCGGCCGCCGGCAGCCCGCCGAGCGCGTCCGAGGCGAGCCCGACCACGCGTCGGCGCACGCCCTCGGGCAGCGGCCGGTCGAGCCGCTCGACGGCGTGCTCCGCCGCGGGCCCGGAGGAGTCGTTCGCCGCCACGGCCGCCTCGGCCGGGGCCTCGGCCGCAGCGGGCGGAAGCCCCTGGGCTTCCCCGGGCTCCTTCGCTGCGTCCACCACGTCCTCGGCTCCGATCCTGGTCCAGCGGGGCACGGCCGCGGCCGCCCCCTGTCGTCACGCGCCGTGCGTCTTGTTCTGTATTGTCCCGTGCGGCGCGGACGGGTGCGCCGTGCACCCGCCCGCCGCGGCGACGGGGATCAGCCCTGCTCGGCGGGGGCCTGCGCCCCCTCGGCGCCCGGACGGGCCACCAGCTCGACCTGGTCCACCGCGTTGCACCAGCGGCAGCGCACCGACTCGACGGTCTCGCTCAGCACCTCGGTCTCCTCGACCTTGGACTCGCCGGCCAGGTCGAAGTGCAGGAACTCGGTCACCCGCGCGGTGCGGGTCACGTCGAAGCGGGTGAGGTTGCCGCACAGGGTGCAGCGCCAGCGCGTCTCGGCGGTCAGGGCGGGGACGGTCATCGGGGGTCCTCTCGGGTGGTCCCTGCGTGGGCTAGGCGCTCCCCCCGGAGCCCCGGCATCGGCGGCGGGAGGCGGGAATGCCCGCCCCAAGCCTATTGCCTGGGGCAACCATCGCGACCACCGGTCGCCCGAACACCGGGCTGGTCCACCTGCCGTAAACCGCCGTGTCACCCGCGCCGCCCGGAGGGATGCTTGGCCGCATGGCGCTCGCGGTCCCGGACCCCACCGCGGCCCGGGGCGGCCGCCCGGCGGCGACGGTCCCGGTGGTCAGCTACGCCCTGATCGCGCTCAACACCCTGGTCTTCCTGCTCGGCCCGGCCGCGGGCCTCAACCCGCTGTACGGCACCGGCCAGGCCCGGGTCTGCGCCGAGCAGCGGTACGAGCAGCGCTGGGGCGCGATCCCGGCCGAGGTGCTGGCCGGACGGCCGCTGACCGCCGGACAGCTGGCCGAGGCCCCCGACCCGGTGCCCGGCTGCCCGGCCGCGCCGACCCCGGGCAAGCACCCGGCCCTGTCAGTCCTCAGCGGGCTCTTCCTGCACGCCGGCTGGCTGCACCTGCTGGGGAACCTGCTCTTCCTCCAGGTCTTCGGCCCCACCGTCGAACGGCGGCTGGGCCGGGCCCGGTACGCCGTCTTCTACCTGGCCGCCGGCAGCCTGACCACGTACGGCTTCGCGCTCGCCGAGGCGCACTCGCCGAACTCCACCCGGGTGCTCATCGGGGCCTCCGGGGCGATCGCCGCCGCCCTCGGCGCCTACCTGCGCCTCCACCCCCGGGCCCGGGTGACCACCCTCGTCCCGCTGCTGCTCTTCCTGCCGTTGCGCTTCCCGGCCTGGCTGGTGCTCGGCCTCTGGTTCGCCCTGCAGTGGTGGTCGGTGCACTCGGCCGGGCCCGGGGTGGCGTACCTGGTCCACGTGATCGGCTTCTCCGCCGGGTTCCTCTACGCCTGCACCGTGGTCCGCCACCCCCCGCGACGACCCGGCGGACGCCCGATACGCTGGCGGCACCTCACAAAGGAGCCCGAACTGTGATCACCGCCATCGTCCTGATCAAGACCAGTGTCGACCGCATCCCGGAGATCGCCGAGTCCATCGCCGCCATCGACGGCGTGAGCGAGGTCTACTCGGTGACCGGGGGCTACAACCTGGTGGCGATGGTGCGGGTGCGCCGGCACGACGACCTGGCCGAGGTCATCCCGGGCCGGCTGAACAAGGTCCCGGGTGTCGCCCACACCGAGACCCAGATCGCCTTCCGCACCTACTCCCAGCACGACCTGGAGGCCGCCTTCGCCCTCGGCCTGGACGAGTAGCGCTCAGCCCTCGCGCTGAGTGTCCGCGACGCAGCGGCCGCCCTCGTTGCGGTAGTTCCAGGCCGCGCCGTCCGTGACCAGTTCCCGGACGGCGGTGAGGAAGCGGTCGACGTGCTCGTCCGGCGTCCCGGCGCCGAAGCTCACCCGGATCGCGTTCAGGCTGCGCTCGCCCGGCAGCGAGGGATCGGGCGCCCCGCACTCGGACGGGGCCACGTCCTCGTCCCCGAGCAGCGTGCGCACCAGCGGGTGGGCGCAGAACAGGCCGTCGCGCACCCCGATGCCGTACTCGGCGGACAGCGCGGCCGAGAAGTGCGAGCTGTTCCAGCCCCGGACGACGAAGGACAGCACGCCGACCCGCGCCGAGCCCTCCCCGAACAGGTTGAGCACCTTGACCTGCGGGATCGCGGCGAGGCCGGCGGTCAGGCGGGTGATCAGCTGCTGCTCGCGGGCCTCCAGCGCGTCGAAGCCGGCCTCGGTCAGCGCCCGGCAGGCCGAGGCGATCGCGTAGGCGCCGATGACGTTCGGCGAGCCGGCCTCGTGCCGCGCGGGCCCGGTGTGCCACTGCACGGCCACCGAGCCGTCGGCCTCCCGGGCCACCGTCCGGGTCGCCCCGCCGCCGGCCAGGTACGGCTCGGCCCCGTCCAGCCAGTCCGCCCGGCCGGCCAGCACCCCGGCGCCGAACGGCGCGTAGATCTTGTGGCCGGAGAAGGCGACCCAGTCGACGTCCAGCTCGCGCACCGAGACCCGGTGGTGCGGCGCCAGCTGGGCGGCGTCCAGCACCACCCGGGCGCCGTGCCGGTGCGCGGTCTCCGTCAGCTCGGCGACCGGCCACAGCTCGCCGGTGACGTTGGAGGCGCCGGTGACGCAGAGCAGCTTGGGGCCCTCGGGCGCCCCGGCGAGCGCGGCGTCCAGCGCGGCCACCGCCTCGGCCCGCGAGCGCGGCGCCCGCAGGTAGCTGACGTCCAGTCCGGCGTGCGCCCAGGGCAGCAGCGAGGCGTGGTGCTCGGTCTCGAAGGCGAACACCCGGGTGCCGGCCGGGACGGCGGCGGCCAGCAGGTTGAGCGAGTCGGTGGTGGCCCGGGTGAAGACCACCTGGTCGCCCTCGCGCAGGTCGAGGAACTCGCCGACAGTGCGGCGGCTCTGCTCGAACAGGTCGGTGGACAGCTGGGAGAGGTACCCGGCCCCGCGATGGACGCTGCCGTAGTACGGCGCGTAGGCGGCGACGTCGTCCCACACCCGCTGGAGCGCCGGCGAGCTGGCCGCGTAGTCGAGCGCCGCGTAGCCGACCTTCTCACCGCCGGCGAGCGGGACCTGGACGTCGGCGCCGAGGACCGGGAGCGGGGAGAGGACTTCGGTGACGAGGGACATGGGGATGCACTCCTTCGGGGGTAAGGGACCCCGGGAGTGCCAGTCGTCGGGTGTCCGCGCTTGTCGCACGGACGATCTGCCGTGGCGACCCGGTCCTCACCCAGGGCACCCCGCCACGGACGGAGGGTTGCCGGACAGCAAGCTGGGGCTTGGCGCTGTCACTCATGACCTGGCGAAGACTCTAGGCCGCGTCCAGCGGGCGGTCAAACGGGCATCCAGCATGCGGACAGCACCGGAGCCCGGGCCGGCGTACCCGGCCCGGGCTCCCCAACTGCCGTCTCAGATCCGGCTGGTGGCCTCCGACCAGCGCCGCAGCAGGTCCTGCGCGGCGCCCGAGTCGATCGCCTTCGCGGCCCGCTCCATGCCGGCCGCCAGCTGCTCGCCCAGCGGCGCGTCGCCGAGGTCCAGCGCGACCAGCGCGGCCGCCGTGTTCAGCAGGACGGCGTCCCGCACCGGCCCGTGCTCCCCCGCCAGCAGCCGCCGCGCGACCTCGGCGTTGTACGAGGCGTCCGCCCCGCGCAGCGCCTCGATGCCGACCAGCTCGATGCCGACGTCCCGCGGGTCGAAGGTGGTCTCGGTGACCACCCCGTCGCGCACCAGCCACACCTGCGAGGTGGTGGTGATGGTCAGCTCGTCCAGCCCGTCGTCGCCGCGGAAGACCAGCGCCGTCGCGCCCCGCCGGGCCAGCACCCCGGCGATCAGCCCGGCCAGCCGGGTGTCGAAGCAGCCGATGGCGTGCGCGGTGACCTTGGCCGGGTTGGTCAGCGGACCGAGGATGTTGAAGGCGGTCGGCACCCCGAGGTCGCGCCGGGCGGTGGCGGCGTGCCGCATCGAGGGGTGGAACTTCGCCGCGAAGCAGAAGGTGAGCCCGACCTCCTCGGCCACCTCGGCGACCCGCCGGGAGGAGAGGTCCAGCGCCACGCCGAGCTTCTCCAGCACGTCCGAGGAGCCGCTGGTCGAGGAGGCCGACCGGTTGCCGTGCTTGACCACCTTGGCGCCGGCGGCCGCCGCGACGATCGCCGACATGGTGGAGATGTTGACGGTCTTCGCCCGGTCCCCGCCGGTGCCGACGATGTCCACGGCCGGGCCGGGGATGTCCAGCGGCTCGGCGTGCTCGTACATCGCGTCGACCAGGCCGGCGATCTCCTCGACCGACTCGCCCTTGGCCCGCAGCGCGACCATGAACCCGGCCACCTGGACGGGGGACGCCTCGCCGCTCATGATCCGGTCCATCGCCCACGCGGTGGACGAGCGGTCGAGGTCCTCCCCCTGCAGCAGCGCCGACAGGATGTCCGGCCAGGTGCGGACCACCTGCGCGGGGTCGCTACCGCCGTTCGCAGGGTTCACGTTCACCATGGCTGACTCCAGCTGTTGTCGGTTCCCCGCTCCGGGGGGACGTCCGTACGGATGGAGCCAGCCTATCGAGCGAAGCGGTCGCTTCTAACCCCGTCTTTTCTAGTTGCCGGGCGGACTTCAGCGGACGGCCGGAGTCCGCTTCGCCACCCTCGCCCGCAGCAGGACGGCGGCCGCCTCGGCCAGCGCCACCGGGTCCACCGGGTGGGAGATGGCGGCGTCCGCCCGGCTCCAGGCGGCGAGCCAGGAGTCCTGCGGCCGGCCGATCAGCACCAGCACCGGCGGGCAGCCGTAGATCTCGTCCTTGAGCTGGCGCCCGAGGCCCAGCCCGCCGGCCGGGACGGCCTCGCCGTCCAGCACGCAGAGGTCCACTCCCCCCTTCTCCAGCGCCTTGAGCACCGCGGGGGTGGTCGCGCACTCCAGGTAGGACAGTTCCGGAAGATCCTCGGCGGGCCGGCGGCCGAGCGCCGTCAGCACCTGCTCACGGGTGTTGCGGTCGTCGCTGTAGACGAGGACGGTGAGCGTCTCATCGGTCGTGTACGCCATGGGCCCTGCTCCCTCAAGTGTGATCCGGACCACGTTCGCCTGATCCGGATGCTACTCCGGATCACCCGCCGCCGAGCCCCCCTCGCGCACGTTCCTCCCCGAACCGCCGCGCCCCGGGCTCACTCGCCCGGAGGACGGCCCGTCACCCGACCCCGCCCAGTCCACCCGTACGGCCGACCCGGCGCCCGCTCCCCTACCTCCTACGGCTACTCCGACCGGGCAACGACGCGCCGGGCAACGGGGTCGCGGGCCCCTCCGAGGAACCGTCAGAAAAGGGACACGCCGCTGCTCAGCCCCCGTCCGGACACCCCGTCGCCCCCCAAGCGGGCATACCGCACGCACCGGACACTCCGAGGGACACCCCCCGACGTGAAGACGGAATAAGGGACCGACATAATGTCCGTCGTGGCGACAGCAACAGCAGTAGAAACCGGGCACGCGCACGGATCGGTCAACCGGCCGAACATGGTCAGCGTCGGAACGATCGTCTGGCTCAGTTCCGAGTTGATGTTCTTCGCGGCCCTCTTCGCGATGTACTTCACGCTCCGCTCCGTCAAGGGGCCGGAGTTCTGGACCGAGAAGGCCCACGCCCTCAACGTGCCCTTCTCCTCGGTCAACACCACGATCCTGGTGCTCTCCTCGCTCACCTGCCAGCTCGGCGTGTTCGCTGCCGAGCGCGGTGACGTGAAGAAGCTCCGGGCGTGGTTCATCCTCACGTTCGCCATGGGCGCGGTCTTCATCGGCGGCCAGGTCTTCGAGTACACCGAGCTGGTCAAGAAGGACGGCCTCTCGCTGTCCTCCGACCCGTACGGCACGGTGTTCTACCTGACCACCGGCTTCCACGGGCTGCACGTGACGGGTGGTCTGATCGCCTTCCTGCTGGTCCTGGGACGGACGTACGCAGCCAAGCGCTTCACGCACGAGCAGGCCACCGCCGCGATCGTCGTGTCGTACTACTGGCACTTCGTCGACGTCGTGTGGATCGGCCTGTTCGCGACCATCTACCTGATCAAGTAACCAGCTGATCAGGTCGCTGGCCACCGGCTGCGGCCCCCGCCCTCACCGGCGACGGGCCGCTTCTGCCGGTGCCGACGCTCCCACCGACCGACCGCGCGCGCAGCCCTAGACAGGCAGCCTCGTGCCGGCCAGACCGGCCGCCGGGTGCACCCACCAGTCGACCAGATCCTGACACCGGGGTTATTCCGTGAAAAAGCTCTCCGCACGACGGCGCCACCCATTGGCGGCGCTGGTCGTCCTACTTCTCGCCCTGGCGGCAACCGGGGGGCTGTACGCCGCGTTCGCGCCCGCCGACAAGGCGCAGGCCGACGTCGCCGCGCAGTCGCTCGCGATCGATGAGGGCAAGAAGCTCTTCGCCGTGGGCTGCTCCTCCTGCCACGGCCTGAACGGCCAGGGCAGCAGTGACGGTCCGAGCCTGGTCGGCGTCGGCTCCGCCGCTGTCGACTTCCAGGTCGGCACCGGCCGCATGCCGGCCCAGCAGCCCGGCGCCCAGGTCCCGCGCAAGAAGAACATCTACACGCAGGCCGAGATCGACCAGCTCGCCGCCTACGTCGCCTCCCTCGGCCCCGGCCCGGTGACCCCGAAGGAGGAGCAGTTCACCTCGACCAACCCCGAGGACATCTCCAAGGGTGGCGAGCTGTTCCGCACCAACTGCGCCCAGTGCCACAACTTCGCCGGCCAGGGCGGTGCCCTGACCAAGGGCAAGTACGCCCCGTCGCTGGAGGGCGTGGACGCCAAGCACATCTACGAGGCCATGCAGACCGGCCCGCAGAACATGCCGTCGTTCCCGGACACCACCATGCCCGAGGAGCAGAAGAAGCAGATCGTGGCCTTCGTCCGCCACACCACCAACGATGAGCCCAACCCCGGCGGTCTCACCCTGGGCAGCCTCGGTCCGGTGACCGAGGGTCTGTTCGGCTGGATCTTCGGCCTCGGCACGCTCATCGCGGTCGCGATCTGGGTCGCCGCCCACACCACCAAGGCCAAGAAGTCATGAGCCACGACATGTCAGAAGAGAAGCTCCCGGAGCCGCACGGCTCCGCCGGCGAGGTGGCCGACCACGGCAGCCCGTTCGCCGACCCGGGCCTGCCGGCCCACGAGCCCCGGCGCACCGACATCGACGAGCGGGCCGCCCAGCGCGCCGAGCGCCAGGTCTCGCTGATGTTCGTGGTCTCGATGCTCGCCACCGTCGGCTTCATCGCCTCGTACGTGGCCATCGACCCGGACAAGATCGTCTACATCTTCCCGCTCGGTCACGTCAGCGCGCTGAACTTCGCGCTCGGCCTGACCCTGGGCGTCGCGCTGTTCATGATCGGCGCGGGCGCGGTCCACTGGGCCCGCACCCTGATGTCGGACGTCGAGATCCCGGCCGAGCGCCACCCGATCGAGGCCTCCGAGGAGGTCCGCGCCGACGTCATCGAGCAGTTCAAGACCGGTGCCGCCGAGTCCGGCTTCGGTCGCCGCAAGATGATCCGCAACACCCTGATCGGCTCCATGGCGCTGGTCCCGCTCTCCGGCGTGGTCCTGCTCCGTGACCTCGGCCCGCTGCCCGAGAAGAAGCTCAAGGAGACCGGCTGGAAGGAGGCGACCGAGGCCAAGCCGCTGCCGCTGGTCAACATGAACACCATGCAGCCGATGAAGCCCGAGGACATCGTCGTCGGCTCGCTCACCTTCGCCATGCCGGAGGGCCTGTCCACGCACGACGAGGACTTCCAGCAGCGGATCGCCAAGGACGCCCTGATGCTGGTCCGCATCGCGCCCGAGGACATCAAGGACGAGAAGTCCAAGGAGCTGGGCTTCGAGGGCATCCTCGCCTACTCCAAGATCTGCACCCACGTCGGCTGCCCGATCAGCCTGTACGAGCAGCAGACCCACCACGCGCTCTGCCCCTGCCACCAGTCGACCTTCGACCTGGCGGACGGCGCCCGCGTCATCTTCGGCCCGGCCGGCCACCCGCTGCCGCAGCTGAAGATCACCACTGACGAGAAGGGCAACCTGGTCGCCACCGGCGACTTCGCGGAGCCCGTCGGCCCGAGCTACTGGGAGCGTGCTCGATGAGTAGCGCGAGCAGCACCACGACCGGTGCCGCCAAGCCCTCCAGCACGCGCGCCAAGCCCGCCAACAAGTGGGAGGCCGCGGCTGACTGGACTGACGGCCGGCTGGGGATCTACTCCCTCGCCAAGGCCAACCTGCGGAAGATCTTCCCGGACCACTGGTCCTTCATGCTGGGCGAGATCTGCCTCTACACGTTCATCATCATCATCCTGACCGGTGTCTACCTGACACTGTTCTTCAAGCCCTCGATGGCCGAGGTCGTCTACGACGGCTCGTACGTGCCGCTCAAGGGCATCCCGATGTCGGAGGCCTACGCCTCCACGGTGGACATCAGCTTCGAGATCCGCGGCGGTCTGCTGATCCGCCAGATCCACCACTGGGCCGCCCTGGTCTTCGTGGCGGCGATGTTCGTGCACATGATGCGCGTCTTCTTCACCGGCGCGTTCCGCAAGCCGCGCGAGATCAACTGGGTCTTCGGCTTCCTGCTGCTGGTCCTCGGCATGTTCGACGGCTTCTTCGGCTACTCGCTGCCCGACGACCTGCTCTCCGGCACCGGCATCCGGTTCATGGAGGGCGCCGTCCTGGCGACGCCGCTGGTCGGCACGTACATCCAGATGTTCCTGTTCGGCGGCGAGTTCCCCGGCACCGAGATCGTGCCGCGGTTCTTCACCATCCACGTGCTGCTGATCCCCGGCATCATGCTCGGCCTGCTGGTCGCGCACCTGATCCTGGTCTTCTACCACAAGCACACCCAGTGGGCGGGCCCGGGCAAGACCGAGAAGAACGTCGTCGGCATGCCGCTGATGCCGGTCTACATGGCCAAGGCCGGTGGCTTCTTCTTCCTGGTCTTCGGCCTGATCGCGGTCGTCTCGGCGATCGCCACGATCAACCCGATCTGGGCGTACGGCCCGTACCGTCCGGACCAGGTCTCCACCGACGCCCAGCCCGACTGGTACATGGGCTTCTCCGAAGGCCTGATCCGCATCATGCCGGGCTGGGAGATCAGCGTCTGGGGCGGCCACACCCTCAACCTGGGCGTGATCGTCCCGCTGATGGTCGTCTTCCCGCTGGTGCTGGTCTCGATCGCCGCCTACCCCTTCATCGAGGGCTGGATCACCGGCGACAAGCGCGAGCACCACATCCTGGACCGTCCGCGCAACGCCCCGGTCCGCACCGCGCTGGGCGCCGCCTGGATCAGCCTCTACCTGATCCTGCTCGCGGCCGGCGGCAACGACCTGTTCGCCACCCACCTGCACCTGTCGATCAACTCGGTGACGTACTTCGTCCGCGTCGGCATGTTCGTCGTCCCGGTCCTCGTCTTCATCATCACCAAGCGCTGGTGCCTCGGCCTCCAGCGCCGTGACAAGGAGAAGGTGCTGCACGGCCGCGAGACGGGCGTCATCAAGCGCCTGCCGCACGGCGAGTTCGTCGAGGTGCACGCCCAGCTGCCGCAGCAGGACCTGTACAAGCTCACCGCGCACGAGCAGATCCAGCCGGTCGAGCTGCCGGCCCAGACGGACGAGAACGGCGTGGCCCGCAAGGCCGGCGTCCTCACCCGCACCCGGGCCAAGCTCTCCCGCGGCTTCTACGGCGAGGGCGGCCAGATCCCCAAGCCGACCGCCGAGGAGCACCACGAGATCACCAGCGGCCACGGCCACCACTGATCCCGTAGGCACCACCGCGTCACCCCGAGGGCCGCTGACCAGAGTTCTTCTGGTCGGCGGCCCTCGGCCTTTCCCGTACGTGCCAAGCCCCGCACCCGACCGCGCCACCAGGAGGCCACCGTGCAGCTCTCCGTCGACCCCGCCTCGGCCACTCCCCCGTACGAGCAGATCCGCGCCCAGATCGCCGAGCGGGCCCGCTCCGGCGAGCTTCCGACCGGGCTGCGGCTGCCCACCGTCCGGGCGCTGGCCGAGGACCTGGGGCTGGCCGCCGGCACCGTCGCCCGGGCCTACCGGGAGCTGGAGGCGGACGGCGTGGTGGAGACCCACGGCCGGCGCGGGACGCTGATCGCCGCCACCGGGGACGCCGCCCACCGGCTGGCCGCCGAGGCCGCCGCCGAGTACGCCGCCCGGGCGAGCCGCCTGGGCGTCTCCCGCGCGGACGCCCTGGCCGCCGTGGACACCGCGCTGCGGCTGGCCTACCCGCGGGACTGACGGGCCCTGGAGCGGCCCTCCGGGGGCCGTCAGAGCTCGGGACGGATCATCCCCGAGGCGGGGGCCTGGGAGGGCGGCGCGGTGGTGCTGACGGGCTGTCCGGAGGCGCTGTGCTTGACCCAGTCCGTCCAGTCGACGTTCCAGTCCCCGAAGCCGTTGCCGAAGGGCTCCATCACGGCACCACGGCTGTTCACCACCGTCACCAGGTCCCCCACCCGGGTGTGCTGGTAGAACCACTGGGCGTTCTCGGTGCTCATGCCGGTACAGCCGTGGCTGACGTTGTCGACGCCCTGCGAGCCGACCGACCAGGGCGCCGCGTGGACGTACTCGCCGCTCCAGGTCACCCGGGTGGCCCACAGCACGTCGAGGTCGTACGCCTCCGTGCTGCCCGCGGCTATCCCGATGGTCTCGCCGTTCATCCGGACCGCCCGCTCCTGGCCGAGCACCACCTTGACGCCGTTGCGGGTGTCGAAGCCGGGCTTGCCGGTGGTGACCGGGATGGTCCGCAGCACCTCGCCGTCGCGCTTCAGGGTGAGCTCGTGGGCGGCCGCGTCGATCACCGACTCCACCCGTTCGCCTATCCGCAGCTTCAGCGCGCTGCGGTCGCCGCCGTAGAGGCCGTCCGCTATCCGGCTGCCGGTGCCGTCGAAGGCCAGCGAAACGGTCGTGCCGGCCGGCCAGTAGTCCTGCGGGCGGAAGTGCAGGTTCTTGTCGTCCACCCAGTACCAGGCGCCGGTGACGGAGGGCTGGGAGCCGACGGTCAGAACGCGCTCGACCTCCTGGCGGGCCTGCGGCTCCTTCACCGCCTCGGAGAGCTGCACGGTGAGCGGCTGGCCCACCCCGTAGACGCCGCTGCCGGAGGAGTCCGGGCCCAGCTTGGCGGTGAGCAGGCGCTGGGCGGCGACGGTGCTGAAGCTCGCGGTGGTGTCACCGCGGCCGCCCTTGCCGTCGTCGGCGGAGATCCGCACCGTGTACGAGGTCGCGGCCTTCAGCCGGCCGGTGGTCTGCCAGCTGGACTGGTCCTCGGCGAGCTTCCCGGCGACCACCCGGCCGTCCGGGCCGACCACGGTGACGTCGGTGAGCCGGCTGCCCTGGACGGCGGTCACGGTGACCGGCTGCGAGGGGTCGGCCTTGCCGTCCGCCGAGAGGTGGACCAGCGGGGCCGCGTCGATCCGGTGCGGTCCGACGGGCTCGTCGTCCCCGGCCGTGCAGGCGGACAGCGGGGCCAGTACTGCGAGGGCCAGCGAGATGCCGCCGAGAGCTGCGATTCCACGCCTGTCGGCCATGACCGCCTCCGAGGGTTCGCACGATTGATCAGATCGTAGGAACGCCCCTTGCCGAAGCGACATCCGGGGGACTTCCGGTTCACCCGCCGGAGTGAAGCCGTCATCCCGGGGACGCAGCGGGAGGCCGGGCACGCAGCAGGGCCGGCCCTCCCGTGCGGGAGGACCGGCCCTGGTGCCGGAAGCGGGAACCCTACTGGTTCTGGTTCTCGCCCCGGTAGAACTCGAAGACCCATCCGAAGATGCCGATCAGGATGATCGGGGCGGCCCAGAACATCAGCCACCAGCCGAAGATCACGCCCAGGAAGGCGAGCGCGCCACCGAGCGCCAGCGAGAGCGGCTGCCAGCTGTGCGGGGCGAAGAAGCCCAGCTCGCCGGAGTCGTCCGCGACCTCGGCCTCGGGGTTGTCACCCGCGCCGCTGTCCACCCGGCGGGCGGTGAAGGCGAGGTAGTACCCGATGAACGCGCAGAGGCCGAAGGCCAGGAACAGCGCGGTGGTGCCGGCGGCCTCGATGCCGAGGTCCGAGTGGTTGGTCCACAGACCGTAGGTCAGGGCCATCGCCAGCACGAAGACCGACAGGCCCAGGAAGATCTTTCCCTGTTCCTTCATCAGGCGTCGCCCTCCTTCTTGCCCTTGCCCAGCTGCGGGGCGTCGTACTTCGCCGGGGTCACGCCGGCGAGGTGCTTGGCCGGCTCGCCGTGGTTCTCCAGGTAGTCCAGCGCGGCGATCTCCGGGTGGTGGAGGTCGAAGGCCGGGGATTCGGAGCGGATCCGCGGAAGGGTGAGGAAGTTGTGCCGCGGCGGCGGGCAGGAGGTCGCCCACTCCAGCGAGCGGCCGAAGCCCCACGGGTCGTCCACGGTGACCTTCTCGCCGTACTTGGCGGTCTTCCAGACGTTGTAGAGGAACGGCAGGATCGACAGGCCCAGCACGAAGGAGCCGATGGTCGAGACGGTGTTCAGGGTGGTGAAGCCGTCCGAGTTCAGGTAGTCGGCGTAGCGGCGGGGCATGCCCTCCGCGCCGAGCCAGTGCTGCACCAGGAAGGTGGTGTGGAAGCCGACGAACAGCGTCCAGAAGGTGATCTTGCCGAGGCGCTCGTCCAGCATCTTGCCGGTCATCTTCGGCCACCAGAAGTGGAAGCCGGCGAACATCGCGAAGACGACGGTGCCGAAGACCACGTAGTGGAAGTGCGCGACGACGAAGTACGAGTCCGAGACGTGGAAGTCGATCGGCGGGGAGGCCAGCAGGACACCGGTCAGACCGCCGAAGAGGAAGGTGACCAGGAAGCCGACCGTCCAGAGCATCGGGGTCTCGAAGCTCAGCGAGCCCTTCCACATGGTGCCGACCCAGTTGAAGAACTTCACACCGGTCGGGACCGCGATCAGGAAGGTCATGAAGGAGAAGAACGGCAGCAGTACCTGTCCGGTGACGTACATGTGGTGCGCCCACACCGTCACGGACAGACCGGCGATCGCGATGGTGGCCGCGATCAGGCCGGAGTAGCCGAACATCGGCTTGCGGCTGAAGACCGGGATGATCTCCGACACGATGCCGAAGAACGGCAGCGCGATGATGTACACCTCGGGGTGGCCGAAGAACCAGAACAGGTGCTGCCAGAGCATCGCCCCGCCGTTGGCCGGGTCGAAGACGTGGGCACCGAACTTGCGGTCCGCCTCCAGGGCGAACAGCGCGGCGGCGAGCACCGGGAAGGCCAGCAGGACCAGCACCGAGGTCAGCAGGACGTTCCAGACGAAGATCGACATCCGGAACATCGTCATGCCGGGCGCGCGCATGCAGATGATCGTGGTGATGAAGTTGACCGCACCGAGGATCGTGCCGAAGCCGGAGAAGGCCAGACCCATGATCCACATGTCGCCGCCGATGCCGGGCGAGTGCACCGCGTCGGACAGCGGGGAGTAGGCGAACCAGCCGAAGTTGGCGGCGCCGTTCGGGGTCAGGAAGCCCGCGACCGCGATGGTCGAACCGAAGAGGTACAGCCAGTACGCGAACATGTTCAGACGCGGGAACGCCACGTCCGGGGCGCCGATCTGGAGCGGCATGATCCAGTTCGCGAAGCCGGCGAAGAGCGGCGTCGCGAACATCAGCAGCATGATCGTGCCGTGCATCGTGAACGCCTGGTTGAACTGCTCGTTCGACAGGATCTGGGTCCCGGGACGAGCCAGCTCGGCGCGCATGACCAGGGCGAGGATGCCGCCGATCAGGAAGAAGGCGAACGACGTGGCCAGGTACAGCGTGCCGATCGTCTTGTGGTCCGTGGTGGTCAGCCACTTGATGATGGTCGAACCCGGCTTCCGGGTCCGCTGCGCCCCGACCGTGACGGCCTCGGCGCCCCCGCCGGCCGCGGCGGGCTCGTTGAGGATTGTCACTTCTCTTCACTTCCCATGCTGATCAGGCCGGAGGGCACCGCACCGTTCTGGCCCTTGGCGCGAAGATCGGCCAGGTGCTTGTCGTAGTCGGCGCGGTCGACGACCTTGACGTTGAACAGCATGCGCGAGTGGTCGACGCCGCAGAGCTCGGCGCACTTGCCCATGTACTCGCCCTTGACGGTCGGCGTGACCTCGAACTTGTTCACCACGCCCGGCACGACGTCCATCTTCATCATGAAGTTGACGGGCCAGAAGTCGTGGATGACGTCACGCGAGGTGAGGCGGAACTGAACCGTCTCGTTGACCGGCAGCCAGAGCGTCGGAGCGTCCTTGGGAGTACCGACCTCGTAGGCGGCGTCCTTGTTGGCCGGGTCGGGGGTCTCGGTGTTCTCGTAGTTGAACGCCCAGCTCCACTGGAAGCCGACCACGTTGACGTAGTGCTGCGGCTTCTCGGAGGTGGCGATCAGCTTCGACTCGTCGCGGGCGACGAAGTAGAAGAGCACCGAGACGATGATGATGGGGACCGCGGTGTAGAGCGCCTCGATGGGCACGTTGTACCGGGTCTGCGGGGGGATCTCCACACCGGTGCGCTTGCGGCGGTGGAAGACCACGCTCCAGATGATCAGACCCCACATCAGTACGCCGACCACCAGCGCCGCGATCCAGGACCCCTGCCACATCTGGAGGACCATCGGCCCTTCCTTGGTGACGGGGCTCGGGAGGCCAAGCCTGGGGAGGTCGTTGGCCGAGCAGCCGGTGGCGGTCGCGATGACGAGGCCCAGTGCCAGCGCCTGAGGCAGCTTCCGCCGCATCGTGCGCCGCGGCGAGCGGTCGGAGCCGTTGGGACTCACGTAGCGCCTTCCCGAAGTCTCGCCCGCCTTCGCGTCGCCCCGGGGAGGAGTGTGAGCCTCCCCGGCGACCCGTCCACGGGCACGGTTTGAATGCTTATGCGGGCCAAACCCTACTCCAGCCTTATGCGCTCCTGACGGGCAGCCCCCGGTAACGCGCCGCCCGCTAGCCCGATCAGGCCCGGTGGGGGCTGCGTCGCAGGTCATCGTAGGCATTCGAGGTCCGTACGCCCGATCGGGGGATGACCTCGGACGTCGCCCGTGACGGCCCGTCGGACGCGGACGAAGCGGACATTCGGGATGATCGACTGACGGTGGGTGAGCCGCGCGGACGGGCCGGACCACGGGCCGGGTGTGTCGTTAAATGTGACCGTGTACTTCGACGCGGCCTCGACGGCCCCTCTGCACCCCGTCGCGCGGCAGGCACTGACCGCCGCCCTGGACGAGGGCTGGGCCGATCCGGCCCGGCTCTACCGCTCCGGCCGACAGGCCCGGATGCTGCTGGACGCCGCCCGCGAGACGGTCGCCGCGGTGCTGGGCGCCCGGGCGGACGAGATCGCCTTCACCGCGAGCGGCACCCAGGCCGTCCAGCTCGGCCTGCTGGGCGCGCTGACCGGCAACCGGCGGCGCGGCGGCCACTTCGTGCACTCCGCCGTGGAGCACTCCAGCGTGCTGCACGTCGCCGAGCGCCACCAGGGCGCCGGGGGCGAGGTGTCGGTGGCGCCGGTGGACCGGGGCGGCCGGGTCGACCCGGCGGCGTTCGGCGCGCTGCTGCGCCCGGACACCGCGCTGGCCGCGGTGCAGAGCGCCAACCACGAGGTCGGGACGGTGCAGCCACTCGGCGAGGTCGCCGAGCTGTGCGCCGGGACCGGTGTCCCGCTGCTGGTCGACGCGGCGCAGAGCGCCGGCCGGACGGACGTCCCGGCGGGCTGGTCGCTGCTGACCGCCAGCGCCCACAAGTGGGGCGGGCCGCCGGGGGTCGGGGTACTGGCGGTGCGCAAGGGCGTCCGGTACGCCTCGCCGCTGCCGGCCGACGAGCGCGAGGGCGGCCGGGTGCCCGGCTACGTCAACGTGCCGGCGATCGTGGCCGCGGCCGCCTCGCTGCGCGCGGTACGGGCCGAGGCCGAGCAGGAGAACGCCCGGCTGCACGCGCTGGTGGAGCGGATCCGCACCCGGGTGCCGCGGCTGGTGCCCGAGGTCGAGGTGGTCGGCGACCCGGTGCGGCGGCTGCCGCACATCGTCACCTTCTCCTGCCTGTACGTGGACGGGGAGGTGCTGCTGACCGAGCTGGACCGGGCGGGCTTCGCGGTCTCCTCCGGCTCCTCCTGCACCTCGTCCACGCTGACGCCCAGCCATGTGCTGGCGGCGATGGGAGTGCTCACCGAGGGGAACGTCCGGGTCTCGCTGCCGTACGGGGCGGCCGAGGCCGACGTGGAGCGCTTCCTCGCGGTGCTGCCCGACCTGGTGGCCGGCGTCCGGGCACCGCTCGGGCTGGACCTGCCCGCGCCGGAGGCGGCGGAACCGGCCCGGTCCCACCCGCCCCGAGCCGAAGGGCGCGCCGGTGCCGAAAGCGAGGAGCGACAAGCGACCGACGAAGGAGCGAGTGCCGGAGCGAGGAGCGTCGGCACCGGGTCCGAGCGCCCGGAAGCGAGCGGGCGAGTCGCCCACCCGCCCCGAGCCGCAGGGCGCGCCGGTGCCGAAAGCGAGGAGCGACAAGCGACCGACGAAGGAGCGAGTGCCGGAGCGAGGAGCGTCGGCACCGGGTCCGAGCGCCCGGAGGCGAGCGGGCGAGTCGCAGCTAGCGGGCGAGTAACAGTGATCGACGCGCTGGGCAAGCGGTGCCCGCTGCCGGTGATCGAGCTGGCGAAGCGGATCGGCGAGGTGCCGCCGGGCGGCACGGTCGCCGTGCTGGCGGACGACGAGGCGGCCCGGCTGGACATCCCGGCCTGGTGCGAGATGCGCGGGCAGGAGTACGCGGGCGAGGCCCCGGCCGCCGAGTACGGCGGCGACCGGGGCTCGGCCTACCTCGTCGTCCGGCGGACTACTTGACCAGGTGCGCGCCGATCTCGGCGGCCGCCTCGGCTCCGTAGGCCGCCTCGAAGCGCTTCAGGAAGGCGGTCGGACGCAGCTCGTACTCCTGGGTGCCGACGGTCTCGATCACCAGGGTGGCGAGCATGCAGCCGAGCTGGGCGGAGCGCTCCAGGTCGAGGTCCCAGGACAGGCCGGCCAGGAAGCCGGCGCGGAAGGCGTCGCCGACGCCGGTCGGGTCGACCTTGGCCTCCTCCTTGGCGCAGCCGACCAGGATCGGCTCCTCGCCCTTGCGCTCGATCCGGACGCCCTTGCTGCCCAGGGTGGTGACCCGGGTGCCGACGCGGGTGAGCAGCTCCTCGGCGCCCCAGCCGGTCTTGCTCTCGATCAGCGCGGCCTCGTACTCGTTGGTGAAGAGGTACGCGGCGCCGTCGACGATCTCGCGGATGTCGTCGCCCTCCAGGCGGGCCAGCTGCTGGGAGGGGTCGGCGGCGAAGGCGTAGCCGCGGGTGCGGCACTCCTGGGTGTGGCGGACCATGCCCTGCGGGTCGTCGGCGCCGACCAGGACGAGGTCCAGGCCGCCGACGCGGTCGGCGATCGGCTTCAGCTCGATGTTGCGGGCCTCGGCCATGGCACCGGTGTAGAACGAGGCGATCTGGTTGTGGTCCTCGTCCGTGGTGCACATGAAGCGCGCGGTGTGCCGGGTCTCGGAGATGTGGACGGAGTCGCAGTCCACGTTGTTGCGCTCCAGCCAGCTGCGGTACTCGGCGAAGTCCGCGCCGGCGGCGCCGACCAGGACCGGGCGCAGCCCGAGCACACCCATGCCGAAGGCGATGTTCGGCGCGACGCCGCCGCGGCGGATGTCCAGGGTGTCGACCAGGAAGGACAGCGACACGGTGTGCAGCTGCTCGGCGACGAGCTGGTCGGCGAACCGGCCGGGGAACGTCATCAGGTGGTCGGTGGCGATCGAGCCGGCGACGGCGATACGCACGGAAGGTCTCCTCAGGATGGCGGCGGGGCCAACGGGCAGGCGGGGATGAACCCACCTACGGTACCCGGCGCCGGGGAGCGCCCAGGCAGGAGTGCCGCAAGTTGCCGCCCGCACGGCCATGGTGGCACCCCTTGCCCTCGAATGTGTACTACCTCCCGGTAGCACTGGTGGGCGGCCGGGCCCCTGCCTAGGGTCGGCCCTGGAGGGCCCGTCGCACGGGCCCGTCGTCGACCGTGGCAGCGTGGCCACGGCCCTGGATCGGAGCGATGCCCGATGATGACCGACCACTGCGCCGCCCTGCCCGCTCTGCGGAGCGAGGACGGCGAGACGCTCGACGCCCTGGTGGACTCCTCCCGGCGGCTGCGCCGGTTCTGGCCGCAGGTCGCGGCCGGCCCGGAGCCCGTCGCCCCCGCGCCGGCCGGGGTCCGGGTGCCCTCCGGCGCGCTGCGGGTGGTGGCCGGGATGCCCGAGTACGGCTTCTGAGCCCGCGCCGTACGGGCCGCGCCGTACCGGATCCGCCCGGTACGCAACCGGATCGGACCGGTACGGAACCGGATCGGACCGGTACGGAACCGGATCCGACCGGAGCACGTCACATCCGCGCGGAGCGGCCGAGGCGGCGGCACCGCTGAGTCCTCGGGAGGATGTGCAGATGGATCTGGAGACGATGCCCCGGCGCGGTCGGCGGGCGGTGGCCCTGGCGGGTCTGGCGCTGGCGGCGGTGGTGACGGTGGCCGGCTGCGACGGCGGCGGCAAGCCCGCCTCGGATTCGGCGGCGGGCGGTTCGGCCGCCGCGTCGGCCTCGGCGAGCACCTCCCCGCAGGCCCCGGCCGGCTCCGCGAGCCCGTCCTCGGCGGCGCCGACGGGGAGTTCCCCCGGCGCCGCGCAGCCGGCCCAGCCGCCGACCGGCTTCACGCCCACCCCGGCCTCGCCCGCGCCCGGGCAGCCGGCTCCCGCCACTCCCCCGGGCAACGGGATCGCGGTGGGCGAGCCGAACCCGAACGGTTCGGACGCGCCCGCCCGTCCGCCGGTCGCCTACCGGGTGGACGGCACCACCAAGCTGACCGTCTACTTCTTCGGCGGGGTCTGCACCCAGTACGCGCTGAAGGCGGACGAGTCCCAGCCGGGCCGGGTGGACGTGCTGGTCGTACCGGGGCCGCCCACCGTCCAGCCGGGGCAGGTGTGCAACGCGTTGGCCAAGCGGCAGTCGGTCTCGGCCGACCTGCGCTCGCCACTGGCCGGGCGGACGGTGGTCGACAAGTCCAGCGGCCAGGAGCTGCCGCTGGAGGGCGACCCGCACATGGGGCCGGACCCGGTCACCCCGGACGTCGCCGGGCGGTAGGCGCGCCGCGGGCGGACAACGGAAGGCGGCCCCGAGGATCACCCCGGGGCCGCCTTCCGCAGCGGGCTCAGCTGAACGAGTCGCCGCAGGCGCAGGAGCCGGTGGCGTTCGGGTTGTCGATGGTGAAGCCCTGCTTCTCGATGGTGTCGACGAAGTCGACGGTGGCGCCACCGAGGTACGGGGCGCTCATGCGGTCGGTGACGACCTTGACCCCGTCGAAGTCCTTGATCACGTCGCCGTCGAGCGAGCGCTCGTCGAAGAACAGCTGGTAACGCAGGCCGGAGCAGCCGCCGGGCTGGACGGCGACGCGCAGCGCGAGGTCCTCGCGGCCTTCCTGCTCCAGCAGGGCCTTGACCTTGGCCGCGGCGGCATCGGTAAGGAGGATGCCACTCTCGACGGTGGTCTCGTCCTGGACGGTCATCTGCTTTCTCCCGGTCTTGACGACGGTCTGCCGCCAGTGCCAACCAACGGCCGTCCGGTTTCATTTCCCGGGCGGCGATGGATTTCTGGGGCGTGTCGCGGCTGGTTATCCGTGGGCCGGGTGTGCCACCCGGCCCCTACCCTCCCCATGCTCGCACACCGCCGGAGGACGGGTCACCGCCCGAGCCGCCGATCCGGGCGAAGCGGCCCCGCGGCGGGCCGCCGGGCGCCAGGATGGTCCTCATGATCCTTCGCCCGGTCAGGGACACCGCCGCGGACGCGGAGGCCGTCCGGGAGCTCGCCGACGCGGCGTTCGCCGACGCCTCCGCCCCGGCCGGGGCCGCGCCGGAGCCGACGCCCCTGCGGCTGGCCCGGACCAGGCACCTGGCGCGCACCGACCCCGGGGGCTGCTGGCTGGCGGAGAGCGCCGGCGAGCCGGTCGGGGCGGTGCTGTCGATCCGCCGGGAGGGCCTGTGGGCGCCCTCGCTGTACGCCGTCCGGCCGTCCGCGCAGGGCAAGGGCGTCGGGCGGCTGCTGCTGGAGCGGGCGGCGGCGCACTCCCGGGGCTGCCTGCGCGGGATGGTCTGCGCCGCGGACTCCCCGGCCGCGGCCCGCCGCTACCGGCTGGCCGGGTTCACCCTGCACCCGGCGATGCGGCTGGCCGGACGGGTGGACCGGGACGGGCTGCTCGACCCCGGGGACATCCCGGTGCACCGCGGCAACGCGACCCACCTGCACCTGCTGGACTCGGTGGACCGGCGGCTGCGCGGGTCGGCGCACGGGCCGGACCACGAACTGATGCTGGGCCACTTCGAGGAGCTGCTGATCGCCGACGCGCTGGCCGGCAGCGGCTACTGCTACCGGGACGGCGGGGTGGTGCGGCTGCTCGCGGCCACCAGCAAGCGGATCGCCGCCCGACTGCTGCGCGAGGCGCTGGCCCGGGTGCCGGACGGGGTCGAGGCGCGGGTGGAGCACCTGACCGCGGAGCAGGAGTGGGCGCTGGACGTCGGGCTGGAGGTCGGGCTGACGGCCCGGGCCGGCGGCTTCGTCGGGGTGCGCGGGATGCGGCCGCCGACGCCCTACCTGCCGAGCGGGGCGTTCCTCTAGGCCCGCGGGAACGCGTACGGCCCCCGCCGGAGCGGGGGCCGTACGTCCGGAGCTCAGCGGGATCAGACCATGGTGTCCAGGATCTCCCGGACCATCTCCATGGTGGTGCCCGGGTGCAGGAAGGCGAAGCGGGCGACCGTCTCGCCGTCCCAGCCGGTGGGGGTGACGAAGCCGATCTGGTCCGCGAGCAGCTGCTGCGACCAGCGGTAGTAGTCGTCGTTGGTCCAGCCCGTGCGCTTGAAGCAGACCGCCGACAGCTGCGGGTCGAACAGCAGCTCCAGGTGCTCGGTCTCGCGGATCAGCTGGGCGGTCTCCCGGGCCAGGGTGAGGCCGGCCTCGATGGCGTCGGTGTAGGCCTGGACGCCGTGCACGGCCAGCGAGAACCAGAGCGGCAGGCCGCGGGCGCGCCGGGTCAGGTGGTAGGCGTAGTCGGTGGGGTTCCACTCGTCGCCCTCGGTGTGCAGGACGTCCAGGTAGGAGGCGTCCTGGGTGTGCACGGCGCGGGCGAGCTGCGGGTTGCGGTAGATCAGCGCGGCGCAGTCGAAGGGGGCGAACAGCCACTTGTGCGGGTCGACCACGAAGGAGTCGGCGTGCTCGATGCCCTCGTAGCGCTCGCGCACCGAGGGGGCGAACAGGCCCGCGCCGCCGTAGGCGCCGTCGACGTGGAACCAGAGGTCGCGCTCGCGGGCGACCTCGGCCAGGCCCTTGAGGTCGTCGACGATGCCCTCGTTGGTGGTGCCGGCGGTGCCGACGACGGCGATCACCGTCTCCGGGTTCGGGTCGGCGGCCAGCGCGGCGCGCAGCGCCTCGCCGGTGAACCGCCGGTCGACGGTCGGGACCTTGAAGGCCTCGACGCCGATGATGTTGAAGGTGTTCTTGACCGAGGAGTGCACCTGGTCGGCGACCGCGATCCGCAGCCGCGCCTCCGGCCCGACGCCGAGCCGACGGCGGGCGGTGTCGCGGGCGACCACGAGGGCGGAGAGGTTGCCCGCCGAGCCGCCGGAGACGAAGGTGCCGCCGGCCGACTGGGGCAGGCCCGCGCGGTCGGCGATCAGGCGCAGCACCTGGTTCTCGGCGGCGATCGCGCCGGCCGCCTCCAGCCAGGAGATGCCCTGCAGGGAGGCGCAGGAGACGACCATGTCGAACAGCAGCGCGGCCTTGGTCGGGGCGCACGGGATGAAGGACAGGTAGCGCGGGCTGTCGGCGGAGATGACCGCCCGGGACAGCTCGTGGTCGTACAGCTTGAGCACGTCGACCGGGTCGTTGCCGTCCTGGTTCAGCAGGCCGGCCAGCTGGGCGCGCAGGTGCTCGCCGTCACCGGGGTGGTCGAGCGGGACGGGGTCGTACTGCAGCCGCTCCCGCATGTAGTCGAAAACCAGGTCGACCAGGTCGTTGTCGGGCCGGTGCATGCGGTCGGGTGCTGCGGACACGGCTGTCCCTCTCGGCGTGGGGTGTCGGGGGGCGCCCGGTCGGCGGGACGCTTCACCGCGACGGCCGGACATGATCAGCGTAAGCAGCGCGGGTGCCTCACCGCGCGTCGGAACGCGGCTGGTCAGGCAGGTTTCGAGCGTCTTCGGGCCGGTCCGCGCAGGATTCCTGCGCACCCGTGCCGCCGGTCAGCCGATGAGCTGGGAGAGCACCACCGAGGAGCGGCTGCGCTGCACTCCGGGCTCGCGCCGGATGCGTTCGATGACGGCCTCCAGGTGGCGCATGTCGGCGGCCCGCAGGTGGACCAGGGCGTCCGGGTCGCCGGTGACCGTCCAGGCGGCGACCACCTCGGGGAACTGCCGCAGGCTGGCGAGGATCTCCTCGGGGGCGGTGCGCTCGCGGCAGTAGACCTCGACGAAGGCCTCGGTCTGCCAGCCCAGCACGGAGGGGTCGAGCACCACGGTGAAGCCCCGGACCACGCCGCGCGCCCGCAGCCGGTCGATGCGGCGGCGCACGGCGGTGGCGGAGAGGTTCACCTGCAGGCCGATCTCGGCGTACGAGGCGCGGCCGTCGCTGCCGAGCCGGGCGAGCAGGAGCCGGTCGGTCTCGTCCAGGTCGGCCCCGACCACCTCGTGCGCTCGGCTGCTGGTCATGGGTGCGGGGCTCCACGGGTCGTACGAGGGTCGGCGGGGCGCTCCGGCGGCGGCTGCTGATGCCGCTGCCGCCGCCGAAACGGTTCTTCACCATTCTGGCGGATGACCTGGCCGAGTTCACCGCCGGTGGACGACCGGGCGGGCGGCCGTCAGGGGACCAGCAGCACGATCTTCCCCCGGGTGCGGCCCTCCGCGCTGAGCGCCTGGGCGGAGGCGGCCTGGGCCAGCGGGAAGGTGGAGGCGACGGTGACGGTCAGCCGGCCGTCGTCGGCGAGCCGGGCCAGCTCGGCGAGGTCGCCGGCGTCCGGGCGGACCCAGACGTACCGGCCGCCGAGCGCCTTGACCCCGAAGTCCGTGGTCGAGGCGATCCGGGCCGGGTCCGCCACCAGGCCGACCGAGACCTGGACGGCCCCGTGGCCCACCAGGTCGAGCGCCGCGTCCACCCCGTCGGGGGCGAGCGCCCGGACCCGGTCGGCCAGGCCCTCGCCGTACACCACCGGCTCGGCGCCGAGGCCGCGCAGGAAGTCGTGGTTGCGCTCGGCCGCGGTGCCGATCACCCGGGCCCCGGCGGCCCGGGCCAGCTGCACCGCCAGGTGGCCGACCCCGCCCGCGGCGGCGTGCACCAGGACGGTCTCCCCCTCGGCCAGGCGCAGCGCCCGCAGGCCCTGCAGCGCGGTGAGCCCGGCCAGCGGCAGACCGCCGGCCTGCGCCCAGTCCAGCGCGGCCGGCTTGCGGGCCAGGGTGCGGACCGGGGCGGAGACCAGCTCGGCGTAGGTGCCGTGCTCGACGGCGTCCTTGCGGACGTAGCCGTACACCTCGTCGCCCGGGGCGAACTCGGTGATCCCGCCGCCGACCGCGCGGACCACGCCGGCCAGGTCCCAGCCCATGACCAGCGGGAAGTGCGCGTCGAGGAGGCCGTCCAGGGCGCCGTCCCGGATCTTCCAGTCCACCGGGTTCACCCCGGCCGCCCGCACCTCGACCAGGACGGAGTCGGGCCCGACCTTCGGGTCCGGCAGGTCGGTGTACTCGACCACCTCGGGGCCGCCGTAGCGGTTGATCGCGATTGCCTTCATGGGTCCAGCCATACCCGGGGGCCCGGACATATCGATTCGGCCACGCCCGTACTCCCCCGAACCGGGCATCCGGCCCCGCCAGGGGTCCGTTCTGTCGAGCGGTTCTCGTCACATCGACAGGATGGCCATCGTCACTCTGACGCTAACCGGTTATCATAGATAGCGTCAGTTAGACGAAAAGGCTTCACCGCTTGATCGGCCGCACAGAAGGGCACCCGCCCGTGACCACCACCATCACCGAGACCCACGGCGTCGACCCCACTCCGACGCCGCTCGCTCTGCTGCTGCTCGGCCGCGAGGCCGACCCGAACAGCGAGCGCGGGGTCGAATGCCCCGGTGACCTCCCCCCGGCCTCCGACCCGAACCTCGTGGAGCGCGCCCGCGCGGCCAAGGCCGCGCTCGGCGACCGCGTCTTCATCCTCGGCCACCACTACCAGCGCGACGAGGTGATCGAGTTCGCCGACGTCACCGGCGACTCCTTCAAGCTCGCCCGCGACGCGGCGGCCCGCCCCGAGGCCGAGTACATCGTCTTCTGCGGCGTGCACTTCATGGCCGAGTCCGCGGACATCCTCACCAGCGAGCGGCAGCAGGTCGTCCTCCCCGACCTCGCGGCCGGCTGCTCGATGGCCGACATGGCCACCGCCGAGCAGGTCGCCGAGTGCTGGGACGTCCTGACCGACGCCGGCATAGCCGACGTGACCGTCCCGGTCTCGTACATGAACTCCTCCGCCGACATCAAGGCCTTCACCGGCCGGCACGGCGGCCTCATCTGCACCTCCTCCAACGCCAAGCGCGCCCTGGAGTGGGCCTTCGAGCAGGGCCAGAAGGTGCTCTTCCTGCCCGACCAGCACCTCGGCCGCAACACCGCGGTGCGGGACATGGGCTTCTCGCTGGACGACTGCGTCGTCTACAACCCGCACCGGCCGAACGGCGGCCTGACCGCCGAGCAGCTGCGGGACGCGAAGATGATCCTCTGGCGCGGCCACTGCTCGGTGCACGGCCGGTTCAGCCTGGACTCGGTGAACGACGTCCGCGAGCGGATCCCCGGCGTGACCGTCCTGGTCCACCCCGAGTGCAAGCACGAGGTCGTCGCGGCCGCCGACATGGTGGGCTCGACCGAGTACATCATCAAGGCGCTGGACGCCGCCGAGCCCGGCTCCAAGTGGGCCATCGGCACCGAGCTGAACCTGGTCCGCCGCCTGGCCAAGGCGCACCCGGACAAGGAGATCGTCTTCCTGGACCGCGCGGTCTGCTTCTGCTCGACCATGAACCGGATCGACCTGCCGCACCTGGTCTGGGCGCTGGAGTCGCTGGTCGACGGCCGGGTGCCGAACGTGATCACCGTCGACCCGGAGACCGAGAAGTACGCCAAGGCGGCGCTGGACCGGATGCTGGCCCTGCCGTAGCCCCGCCCGAGCGCCCCGGAGGCGAGCGGGCGAGTCCCGCCCCGAGCGGCCTTGAGGCGAGCGGGCGAGTCCGCCGCCCCGAGCCGAAGGGGCGCGCCGGTGCCGAAAGGGAGGAGCGAGGAGGCCCCGAGGAACGAGGGGCATTGGAGCGACGACTGTCGGCACCGGGTCCGAGCGCCCCGGAGGCGAGCGGGCGAGTAGCAACGAAGGGCGGGCCCCCTCCGGTGGGAGGGGGCCCGCCCTTTCGTCTGGCAGCAGCCGCAGTCGCTACTCGGGGAAGCCCGGGATGACGCCCTCGCCGTCGGCCATCAACAGCTCGCGGACCTCGTCGATCGTCGCGTCCGAGCTCGGCAGGATCAGCTCCGACGGCTCCAGCGAGTCCAGCGGCACCGGAGCACCCGACCCCTTCACGGCCGCCAGCAGCTTGCCGTAGGCCAGCCGGAAGCGCTCCTCGTCGCCCGACTCCACCGCGGTGACGAGGTCGGCGTCGAGCGTGTTCAGCTCGCTCAGGTGGTCTTCGCCCACCTCGTACTGCCCCTCGCCCATGACCCTGATGATCATGCCGTGCGTCTCCCTGGTTCGTGGGGTCGAGCTCAGATCACTTGTTGTAGTTGATGCGCGGGGTGTCCTGCTGCGGCTGCGGCTGGACGTCCTGCGGCTTGCCCTGCTCGATCGCGGCGGGGCCGGCGGAGGAGGGGCCGGACAGCTCGGCCTTCATCCGGGCCAGCTCCAGCTCGACGTCGGAACCGCCGGCCACCCGCTCCAGCTCGGCCTCGATGTCGTCCTTGCGGCCGAGACCGCTGGCGTCGTCGAGCGCGCCGGAGGCGAGCAGCTCGTCGATGGCACCGGCCCGGGCCTGCATCTGGGCGGTCTTGTCCTCGGCACGCTGGATCGCCAGGCCGACGTCGCCCATCTCCTCCGAGATCCCGGAGAAGGACTCGGCGATGCGGGTCTGCGCCTGGGCGGCCGTGTACGTCGCCTTGATGGTCTCCTTCTTGGTGCGGAAGGCGTCCACCTTGGCCTGGAGCCGCTGGGAGGCGAGCGTGAGCTTCTCCTCCTCGGCCTGGAGCTGCTGGTACTGCGTCTCCAGGTCGGTGATCTGCGACTGCATGTTGGCCTTGCGGGTCAGCGCCTCGCGCGCGAGGTCCTCCCGGCCGAGCGACAGCGCCTTGCGGCCCTGGTCCTCGTACTTGGCCGACTGCTGCTGGAGCTGGGTCAGCTGGAGCTCGAGCCGCTTGCGCGAGGTCGCGACGTCCGCGACACCACGGCGTACCTTCTGCAGCAGTTCGAGCTGCTTCTGGTACGAGTAGTCGAGCGTTTCACGCGGATCCTCCGCCCGGTCCAAGGCCTTGTTCGCCTTGGAGCGGAAGATCAGCCCCATACGCTTCATGATTCCGTCGCTCATGGGCCTCGGGTGCCCCCTTCTCCGGCCTGCGGTCTCTATCTCGTTACCAGACACGACGAGTGTATGTGCAGCGAGCCCGTCGCCGCAGTGCACCTGCCTGCAACAAGACTGCTACAGCGACCAGTGGCGTTTCCTCCTCCCCCGGGTGGATCCGCCCCTCATACCCCCCATCGTCCATCCGAGTGATCCCCTACGGGAAGGCCCCGGGAAACCCGGCTCCGACGGCGACCCCGCGGTATCGATATGCGTTTGGGTCCGAGGGCACCCGTGGAAGCCGCGCCGCACCCCGTACGCTGGTGGTGTGTTCCGACGCCGTTCAGATGATGCCGCCGCCTCCGCCACCGTGCTGGAGAAGCAGGACGAGACGACCCAGGCCCGCGACCCGCAGGCCAAGAAGGGCCGCCCCACCCCCAAGCGCAGTGAGGCCGAGGCCAACCGGCGTACCCGGGTGACCGTGCCCAAGGACCGCAAGGAGGCCGCCCGCCAGGGGCGTGAGCGCATGCGCGTCGAGCGCGAGAAGCAGCGCCAGGCCCTGATGAACGGCGACGAGCGCCACCTGCCGGCCCGTGACAAGGGCCCGGTGCGCAAGTTCGCCCGCGACTACGTGGACTCCCGCTGGTCGCTCGCCGAGTTCTTCCTGCCGGCCGCCGTGGTCATCCTGGTGCTCAGCATCGTCAAGGTGCCGGCGCTCCAGTTGCTCTCCACCCTGCTGTTCCTGCTGTTCTTCGTGCTCGTGATCCTGGACTTCGTCCGCCTCGGCCTCGGTCTGCGCAAGCAGCTGGCCGAGCGCTTCGCCGGGCAGAACACCCGCGGCGCCGTCGCGTACGGCATCATGCGCACCCTCCAGATGCGCCGGCTGCGCCTGCCCAAGCCGCAGGTGCGGCGCGGGGAGAAGCCCTGACCGCCGAACCGGTCGACTCCGGCTGGGCCCCGCCTTCCTGGGAGGGGCCCGGCCTCTACGCACTTCCCGGACAGGGGGGTGCGCTCCCGGGGCAGGGCGCCGGCGGCCACGACCGGCTCGCCCAGGAGCGCCGGCTGCCCTCGCGCAGCGGGTCCTTCGCGGGCGGCACCGGCGCCTGGCTGGACCGGCACGGCGGGCTGCGCGACTTCGTCCGCCAGGAGCTCGTCGCCCGCCAGCTCGCCGAGCAGCTGGCCGGCCGCAGCGCGCAGCGCGTCCTCGACATCGGCTGCGGCCAGGGCACCCAGGCCCTGCGGCTGGCCCGGGCCGGCCACTACGTCACCGGGATCGACTCGGACCCGGTCGCGCTCGGCGTCGCCCAGGGGGCGCTCGCCGGGGAGCCGCCGGAGGTCCGCGGCCGGATGCAGCTGCTCAGCGGCGACGGCCACCAGTGCGGGCGCTGGTTCGGCCCGCGCAGCTTCGACGTGGTGCTCTGCCACGGCGTGCTGATGTACCTGCCCGACCCGGACCCGATGATCGCCTCGCTGGCCCGGCTGCTGGCGCCCGGCGGGCTGCTCTCGCTACTGGTCCGCAACCGGGACGCGCTGGCCCTGCGGCCGGCCGCCGCTGGGGACTGGCGGGCCGCCCTGCACGCCTTCGAGAGCGACCGGTACTACAACCGGCTCGGCCTGGCCGCGCGGGCCGACCGGATCGGCGACCTCACCGTCACCCTCTCCGAGGTGTCGGTGCCGCTGCGGCGCTGGTACGGCGTGCGGGTCTTCACCGACAACGCCCCGGACGACGCGGCGCCGCCGGTGGACGGGCGGCAGCTGGCCCAGCTCCTGGAAGCCGAGGACCGGGCCGGCCGCACCGACCCGTACCGGCAGGTCGCCGCGCTGCTGCACGTGATCGGGGCGAAGTAGCCGCCCGGGCTCAGCCCTCGTGCAGGCTCATGGCGTACACCTTGGCGCCGTCCTCCAGCAGGACCGCGGTGTCCACGCCCTCCTCGGCGAGCTGCTTCCAGGCCTCCCCGATCCAGGTCTCGGCGTCCCCCTGGCCGGCGAACTCCTCCTGGGCGCCGCCGGGCGTCACCACGCTGCCGTCCGCCTTCTCGTACCGCCACGTCCAGACCATGCCCGGCTCCTCCCACTGACGCTGCCTGTGTGCTGCGCACCATAGCCTGCCCGGCCCGATCTTCCGTATGCCTGTCGGGCAGGATGGGCGGCATGGCGACCCCACCCGAGCCCACCCGGCCCCCGCTGCCCCGCACGCTGCTGCTCGGCGGCGCCCGCTCCGGCAAGTCCACCCGCGCCGAGCAGCTGCTCGCCGAGCACCCGGACGTCCTCTACGTGGCCACCGGCGGCACCCGGGACGGCGACGCCGAGTGGGCCCGGCGGGTCGCGCTGCACCGGGAGCGCCGGCCGGCCGGCTGGCGCACCGCCGAGACCTGCGACCTGGAGGCCGTGCTGGCCGACGCCGCCGACCGGGCGCCGGTGCTGGTCGACTGCCTCGCCCTGTGGCTGACCGCCGTGATGGACGAGTGCGGTGCCTGGGACGACGAGGTCTGGGCGGACGGCGGCGAGACCGCCGTGCAGAACCGCTGCGACGCGCTGGCGCGGGCCTGGGCGGCCACCGGGCGGACCGCCGTCGCGGTGAGCAACGAGGTCGGCATGGGCGTCGTCCCGGCCACCGCCGCGGGCCGCCGGTTCCGCGACACCCTGGGCCGGCTCAACATGGCCGTGGCGGACGCCTCGGAGCGCGTCCTGCTCGTGGTGGCGGGGCAGGTGCTGACCGTCAAGCCAGCCTCTGGCTGAACACCTCCGGCGTGTAGCCTTCCGGACGATGGACACGACCGTGGATCTCGATACGTTCTCCTCGCTCGTCGAGCGCCCCGACGAGAGCGCCCGGCGGGCCGCCGAGGAGCGCTGGCAGGCGGCCGACCGGCCGCGCGGCGGGCTCGGCCGACTGGAGGAGCTGGGCAGCTGGCTGGCCTCCGTGCAGGGGCGCTCGCCGGTGCGGCCGGTCTCCGCTCCCAAGGTGCTGCTGTTCGCCGCCGACCACGGCGTGGCGGCGCTCGGCGTCTCCCGGATGCCCGCCGAGGGCGGCACCGCGGCCCGGGTGCGGGCCGTGCTCGACGGCAGTGCGCCGGTGTCCCGGCTGGCCGCGCGCTACGGCGCCCGGGTCCGGGTCGTGGACGTCGCGGTGGACGCCGACCCGGCCGACTTCCCGGACGAGGTGGTCGCCCACCGGGTCCGGCGCGGCTCCGGGCGGATCGACGTCGAGGACGCGCTCACCGCGCAGGAGACCGTCCGGGCGTTCCGGGCCGGCATGGCCGTCGCCGACGAGGAGGCCGACGCCGGCACCGACCTGGTGCTGCTCGGCGACCTCGGGGTCGGCGCCACCACAGTGGCCGGCGTACTGGTCGGAGCGCTCTGCGGGACCGACGCGGCGGCGGTGACCGGGCGCGGCTCCGGGATCGACGACCGGGTGTGGATGGTCAAGTGCGCCACCATCAGGGACTCGCTGCGGCGGGCCCGCCCGGTGCTCGGCGACCAGCTGGCGCTGCTCGGCGCCACCGGCGGGGCCGACTTCGCGGCGATCACCGGCTTCCTGCTCCAGGCGGCCGTCCGGCGGCTGCCGGTGGTGCTGGACGGCGTGGTCTCGGCGGCCTGCGCGCTGGTCGCGCAGCGGATCGCCTTCCGGGCGCCGGAGTGGTGGCGGGCCGGGCAGTCCAGCGGCGAGCCGGCCCAGGCGAAGGCGTACGACCGGCTGACCCTGACGCCGTTGCAGGACCAGGGCATCACCATGGGCGAGGGCCTCGGCGCGCTGCTGGCGCTGCCGCTGCTCCAGGCCGCCGGGGACGTGCTCGCGGACGAGGCGCCGAAGCCGTTCGTGCCGGTGGCGCCGAGCGCGCCGAAGGAGCAGCCGAAGCTGCCCTCGGCGGCGGACCTGCTGCGCAAGCTCTAGATCCCACGGCCGGCAGGACAACCCGAGAGCGCCCCTGACCGGGGGCGCTCTCGCTGTGAGAGGAACGCGTTCATGGCGAGCGGCGGCGACCGGGCCACCTGGGCCGACGGCCTGCGGTTCGGGTTCGGGACCCTGTCCGTGCTGCGGGTGCGGGTGGAGCGCTGGGACCGGGCGGCGGCGGCCCGGGCGATGGTGACGGCCCCGGTGGTCGGGCTCGTGCTGGGGGCCCTGGCGGCCGCCGCCGGCGCCCTGGTGGCCTGGCGGGCGGGCGGACCGCTCGGCGCGGTGGCCGCGGTGGCGGTGCTCGCCGGGCTGACCCGGGGGCTGCACCTGGACGGCCTGGCGGACGTCGCCGACGGGCTGGGCAGCGGGAAGCCGGCCGAGGACGCGCTGCGCGTCATGAAGCAGTCCGACATCGGTCCGTTCGGCGTGCTGACCCTGGTCCTGGTCCTGCTCGCCCAGGTGGCCGCGCTGGCCGGGCAGTTCGGTCACTCCCCGTTGCGCGGCGCCCTCGCGGTGCTCTCCTCGGCGACGGCCGCCCGGTGCGCGCTCGGCTGGGGCTGCCTGCGGTCGGTGCCGGCCGCCCGGCCGGGCGGGCTCGGGGCGGTGGTGGCGAGCACCGTGCCGCCCGCCGGGGCCGCCGCCGCGACGGCCGGCGCGGCGCTCGCCGTGGCCGCGGCCGGGCTATTCGACGGCTGGTCAGTTCTCCGTCTGCCGCTGGCCGTTGTGCTCGGCGTCGGCTGCGCCCGGCTGCTGCTCGGACGGTGCGTGCGCAGGTTCGGCGGGATCACCGGGGACGTGCTCGGCGCGATGGCCGAAACCGCCGCGACCGCCTCGCTGTTCGCCCTGGCGTTGCTCGGCTGACACCGGGCGGCGCGTGATCCCAGCATGCGGACTACCATGCGTGGAGCACCGCAGCCCTGCACCGTGGCAGGTCCTGCCCGCCCGGCGCGTACCGAGGAGCCGGGGCCTCTGGTGTGCGCGGCCGCTCGCGGCGGACGCGCGCGCCAGGGGCCCCGGACCCGGGGGCCCGCCGGCGCGCAGCCTGCGACGGCGGGCTGCGCCGGTTCGGCAGCCTCGCCGTGGCCGGCCGTCTACCGCGAAAGAACAGGACGCATTACGTGACTGCATTGTCTGTGAGCACCTCCTCCGCCGCCTCGCTGCGTGCGGACGCCCTGGTGGTCGGTGTCGCGAAGGGCCCGAAGGGCATCGTGCTGGCCCCCGGCGCCGAGGCCGTCAACGAGGCGTTCGAGGGCAAGCTGGCCGAGGTCCTCGGCACCCTGGGCGCGAGCGGCGCCGAGGGCGAGGCCGTCAAGGTCCCCTCCCCCGCCGGGCTGAAGGCCGCGCTCGTGCTCGCGGTCGGCCTGGGCGAGGCCGCCGAGGACGGCTACGAGCTGGAGGCGCTGCGCCGCGCCGCCGGTGTCGCCGCCCGCACCCTGGCCGGTACCAAGAAGGCCGCGCTGGCCCTGCCCGCCGAGTCGGCGGAGGCCATCGAGGCGGTCGCGCTGGGCGGCCTGCTCGGCTCGTACGCCTTCGGCGCGTACAAGGCCGACGGCAACGGCAAGGAGCCGGTCGGCGAGCTGGTCCTGCTGACCGCCCGCAAGGGCAACAAGGACGCCAAGGCCGCCGTGGAGCGCGCCGCCGCGATCGGCGAGGAGATGAACCGGGCCCGCGACCTGGTCAACACCGCGCCCAACGACCTGAACCCGAAGAGCTTCGCCGCGATCGCCCAGGCGGCCGGCAAGGAGCACGGCCTCAAGGTCGAGGTGCTGGACGAGAAGGCGCTGACCAAGGGCGGCTTCGGCGGCCTGCTGGGCGTCGGCGGCGGCTCGGCCAACCCGCCCCGCCTGGTGAAGGTGGCCTACACCCACCCGAAGGCCAAGGCCACGCTGGCCTTCGTCGGCAAGGGCATCACCTACGACTCGGGCGGCATCTCGCTGAAGCCGGCCGGCCACAACGAGACCATGAAGTGCGACATGGCCGGCGCCGCCGCCGTGTTCGCCGCCGTGGTGGCCGCCAAGCGCCTGGGCCTGGCCGTCAACGTCACCGCCTGGCTGGCGCTGGCCGAGAACATGCCGTCCGGCTCCGCCACCCGTCCGGGCGACGTGCTGAAGATGTACGGCGGCAAGACCGTCGAGGTCCTGAACACGGACGCCGAGGGCCGCCTGGTGCTGGCCGACGCGATCGTGCGGGCCGGCGAGGAGAACCCGGACGTCATCGTCGACGTGGCCACCCTGACCGGCGCCATGGTGCTGGCCCTGGGCAACCGCACCTTCGGCGTGATGGCCAACGACGACGAGCTGCGCGACGAGCTGCACGCGCTGGCCGGCGAGGCGGGCGAGCAGTCCTGGCCGATGCCGCTGCCGGCCGACCTGCGCAAGGGCTTCACCGAGTCGACCATCGCCGACCTGGCCAACATGGGCGAGCGGATGGGCGGCGGCCTGGTGGCCGGCCTGTTCCTGAAGGAGTTCGTGGCCGAGGGCACCGACTGGGCGCACCTGGACATCGCCGGTCCGGCGTTCCACGAGGGCGCGCCGTTCGGCTACACCCCGAAGGGCGGCACCGCGAGCGCGGTGCGCACCCTGGTCCGCTTCGCCGAGCAGAAGGCGAACGCCAAGGCCTGATCCAGGCATCCCCCGAGCAGGGCGTCGGCCGGTCCGGACGCCCTGCTCGGGGACCCGCTGCGACGGGGCCCGGCGCGTGTGCGCCGGGCCCCGTCGGCGTTCCCGGCCGGGTTACCTGCGAGTAGGCCCGGGCGTCGCGGCGCACTCCTGTTCGCTGCGGGCGAAACTTTGTTCCGCAGTACGGAAGAAGCCGCGGCGGGTAGCGCGGAAGCCGCCCGTCCGGCGGCTGTCAACACTGCTCTGAGCTGCGATGATGCCCTTCCGTCGGGGGCATTCCCGCCCTGGTGACCACTTCCTGGGACACCCCTGGGGCGGACCCGGACATCAGCCACCGTGAACAAGTGCGAAGATGTATTTCCGGCACGACTGGGCGCCCCACAAAGGCTTCCGACCCACCGGACCGCGACCGGCCCGGCGACCCACCCCATGCATGGAGGACGTGACGTGGCGAACGACGCCAGCACCGTTTTCGACGTAGTCATTCTCGGAGGCGGAAGCGGCGGTTACGCCGCGGCGCTCCGCGCCGCTCAGCTGGGCCTGAGCGTCGCCCTGGTCGAGAAGGGTGAGCTGGGCGGCACCTGCCTGCACCGCGGCTGCATCCCGACCAAGGCACTGCTGCACGCCGCGGAGATCGCGGACGAGACGAAGGAGGCCGCCGAGTTCGGCGTCCTGGCCACCTTCCAGGGCATCGACATCAACGGCGTCCACAAGTACAAGGACGACGTCATCGCCGGCCTGTACAAGGGCCTCCAGGGCCTGGTGGCGTCCCGCAAGGTGACCTTCATCCAGGGCGAGGGCAAGCTCTCCTCGCAGACCTCGGTCGACGTGAACGGCCAGCGCATCGAAGGCCGCCACATCGTGCTGGCCACCGGTTCCGTGCCGCGCTCGATCCCGGGCCTGGAGATCGACGGCAACCGCGTGATCTCCTCGGACCACGCCCTCAAGCTCGACCGCATCCCGAAGTCGGCCGTAATCCTCGGCGGCGGCGTGATCGGCGTCGAGTTCGCCTCGGTCTGGAAGTCCTTCGGCGTCGAGGTCACCATCGTCGAGGCGCTGCCGCACCTCGTCCCGCTGGAGGACGAGAACTCCTCCAAGCTGCTGGAGCGCGCGTTCCGCAAGCGCGGCATCAAGTTCGAGCTGAAGGCCCGCTTCTCGGGCGTCGAGTACACCGAGACCGGTGTCCGCGTCTCCACCGAGAACGGCAAGCAGATCGACGCCGACCTGCTGCTCGTCGCCATCGGCCGCGGCCCGGTCTCGGCCGGCCTCGGCTACGAGGAGAACGGCGTCGCGATGGACCGCGGCTACGTCCTGGTCGACGAGTACATGCGCACCAACGTGCCCACCATCTCCGCCGTCGGCGACCTCGCCCCGACCCTGCAGCTGGCCCACGTCGGCTTCGCCGAGGGCATCCTGGTCGCCGAGCGCCTGGCCGGCCTCAAGCCGGTGCCGATCGACTACGACGGCGTCCCGCGCGTGACGTACTCCAACCCCGAGGTGGCCTCCGTCGGCATCTCCGAGGCCAAGGCCGTCGAGCTGTACGGCAAGGAGAAGGTCGTCACCCTGAAGTACAACCTGGCCGGCAACGGCAAGAGCAAGATCCTGAAGACCGCCGGCGAGATCAAGCTCGTCCAGGTCAAGGACGGCGCCGTGGTCGGCGTCCACATGGTCGGCGCCCGCATGGGCGAGCAGGTCGGCGAAGCCCAGCTGATCTACAACTGGGAGGCCCTGCCGGCCGAGGTCGCGCAGCTCATCCACGCGCACCCGACCCAGTCCGAGGCCCTGGGCGAGGCGCACCTGGCGCTGGCCGGCAAGCCGCTGCACGCGCACGACTGATTTCGCCCCACCCCCCTTTCCCGGTACTTCCCGTACGCAAGTACTTCCCGTACGCAAGACTTGATAGGAGTCGCTGAAACCATGGCGGTCTCAGTAACACTGCCCGCGCTGGGCGAGAGCGTTTCCGAGGGCACCGTCACCCGCTGGCTGAAGGCCGAGGGTGAGCGTGTCGAGGTCGACGAGCCGCTGCTGGAGGTGTCGACCGACAAGGTCGACACCGAGATCCCGGCCCCGGCTTCCGGCATCCTCTCCTCGATCAAGGTCGGCGAGGACGAGACCGTCGAGGTCGGCGCCGAGCTGGCGGTCATCGACGACGGCTCGGGCGCTCCGGCCCCCGCCGCGGCCCCCGCCGCCGAGGCCGCGCCCGCCGCCGCCCCGGCTCCGGCCGCCCCGGTCGCCGAGGCCCCGGCTGCCGCCCCGGCCCCCGCTGCCGCTCCGGCCGCCCCGGCTGCTCCGGCCGGCGACGCCACCCCGGTGCTGCTGCCCGCGCTGGGCGAGAGCGTTTCCGAGGGCACCGTCACCCGCTGGCTGAAGGCCGAGGGCGACACCGTCGAGGTCGACGAGCCGCTGCTCGAGGTCTCCACCGACAAGGTCGACACCGAGATCCCGTCGCCGGTCGCCGGCACCCTGGTGAAGATCCTGGTCGGCGAGGACGAGACCGCCGAGGTCGGCGCCCAGCTCGCGCTGATCGGCGCCGCCGGTGCCGTCGCCGCCGCCCCGGCCCCGGCTGCCGCTCCGGCCCCGGCCGCTGCCCCGGCCGCTCCGGCTCCGGCGCCCGCTGCCCCGGCCGCCCCGGCTCCGGCTCCGGCCGCTCCGGTTGCCGCCGCTCCGGCTCCGGCCGCTGCCCCGGCCGCCCCGGCTCCGGCTGCCGCTCCGGCTCCGGTCGCCCCGGCCGCTCCGGCCGCTCCGGTGGCCGACAACGGTGACGCCTACGTCACCCCGCTGGTGCGCAAGCTCGCCGCCGAGCACGGCGTCGAGCTGTCCTCCGTCGCCGGCACCGGCGTCGGCGGCCGCATCCGCAAGCAGGACGTCATCGCCGCCGCGGAGGCCGCCAAGGCCGCTCCGGCCCCGGCCGCCGCTGCCGCCCCGGCCGCCGCGCCGAAGGCCGCCGCCGCGCCGTCCGCCCTGCGCGGCCAGACGGTCAAGATGACCCGCATGCGCAAGGTCATCGGCGACAACATGCTGAAGGCCCTGCACGAGCAGGCCCAGCTGACCAGCGTGGTCGAGGTGGACGTCACCAAGATCATGTCGCTGCGCGCCAAGGCCAAGGAGGGCTTCCAGGCCCGCGAGGGCGTCAAGCTCTCCCCGATGCCGTTCTTCGTCAAGGCCGCCGCCCAGGCGCTGAAGGTCCACGCGGTCGTCAACGCGCGGATCAACGAGGCCGAGGGCACGGTCACCTACTTCGACACCGAGAACATCGGCATCGCGGTGGACTCCGAGAAGGGTCTGATGACCCCGGTCATCAAGGGTGCGGGCGACCTCAACATCGCCGGCATCTCGAAGAAGACCGCCGAGCTGGCCACCAAGGTCCGCGACAGCAAGATCACCCCGGACGAGCTGTCCGGCGCCACCTTCACCATCAGCAACACCGGCTCGCGCGGTGCGCTGTTCGACACCGTGATCGTGCCGCCGAACCAGGTCGCCATCCTGGGCATCGGCGCCACCGTCAAGCGCCCGGTGGTCATCGAGGCCGACGGCGGCACCGCCATCGGCATCCGCGACATGGTCTACCTGTCGCTCTCCTACGACCACCGCCTGGTGGACGGCGCCGACGCCGCCCGCTACCTGGTCTCGGTCAAGGAGATCCTGGAGGCCGGCGAGTTCGAGGTCGAGCTCGGCCTCTGACCTCACCAGGTCCCCGCGGAACCCCGCGTACGGAACCCCGCGTCGTCCCCGGACGGCGCGGGGTTCCGCCGTTCCCGGCCCCTGACCGCGCCGAGTCGCGGACGGCGCGCGCCGAGTCGTGGCATGCGCTGACGCGGCCGAACGGGGATGCTGGAGCGGTGATGGACGAGACGGACTTCTGGCAGATCATCGACGAGACCCGGGACGCCGCCGACGGCGACCCCGACGAGCAGGCTGACGTACTGGTGGAACGACTCCTCCAGCTGACCCCGGACGACGTGATCGACTTCGCCCGGCTGTTCCAGGCGCGGTTCCACCGCGCCTACCGGCACGACCTGTGGGGCGCGGCCTACCTGCTGCTCGACGGCGCCTCCGACGACACCTTCGACTACTTCCGGTTCTGGCTGATCGGCCAGGGCCGGGAGGTCTTCGAGGGCGGGCTGGCCGAGCCGGACGACCTGGCGGACCTGCTGCCCGAGTTCGACGAGGAGGAGGACGGCGAGGCCGAGGACCTCGGCTACGCCGCCGACGAGGCGTACGAGCAGCTGACCGGGCTGCCGCTGCCCGAGGTGGGCGGGCGGCCGCCGGAGCGGCCGTCCGGGGCGGCGCTGGACTTCGACGACCCGGACGTCATGGCCAAGCGCTTCCCCAAGCTCTGGGAGCGGTACGGGGATTAGGTGTTCCGGCCCGGCCGGGTTCGGCCGCGCCCCGGCCCCGTTCCGGCCGCGGTTCGGCCGCGCCCCGGTCGCGTCAGGTGCTGCTGCCGGAGGAGCTGTCCTGCTTGATGCCCTTGAGGATCTGGTCCAGCACGGAGAACTCCGGCGCGGCCGGGCTGTCGTCCACGCCGCCCTCCATGACGACGTAGCCGCCGCCCTTGGCCGGGAGGGCGACCAGCAGGACGTAGCCCTGGGTGCCGTCGGTGGTGCGGATGTGCCAGCGGGTGGCGTAGCCGAGCACGCCGGCCACGCTGACGTACCCGGAACCGGCGTCGGTGTGCGAGTTGACGCCGGAGAAGATCTGCCCGGTGTAGACCGGCATCTGGGCGTCGGCCGCCGCCTTGGGCGTACTGCCCTGGATGGTGTCCTTCTCGACCGAGAACTGGCCGCGGATGCAGGTGCTGCCGTCCGGGCAGGTGTAGCGGCCGGTGCCGAGGTAGACCGACGAGTGCGGCGGGTTGCCGGACACCTCCCAGCCGTCGAAGACCGGCACGGTGATCCCGTGCTGCGCGTCGGGGACGGTGCTCTTGACCACCGGCAGGGGCTTGGGTGCCGTGGGGCTGCTGGTGGGCGCGGTCGGGCTGGGGCGCGGTGTGGGGCTCGCGCTCCCGGTCACGGTGACCGTGGGGTTCGGGGTCGGGTCCGCCTTCGGGTCGCCGCCGCCACCGCTGAACACGACCCCGGCGATGGTCCCGCCCACCGCCAGCACGGCGACCGCGATGCCGATGATCAGGCCGGTCTTCGGCTTGGCCGCCGGGGCCGGCGGCGGGTACCCCGGGCCCGGGTAGCCGTAGCCCGGGCCCTGGGGCGGGTAACCGCCCTGGGCCTGGCCCTGGTAGGCGTCCTGGCCGGGGTAGCCGTCCTGACCGGGGTAGCCGTAGGCGGGTGCCGGGGAGCCGTTCTGGCCCGGGTAGCCGTAGGCCGGGGCCGCCGAGGAGCCGGGGTAGCCGTAGCCGGGCCGCTGGTCGGACGACGTCCAGGTCTGGGTGGGGGCGTCGGCGAGCCCGCCCGCGACGCCGCCCTGGAGCGGCCGGACCTCGCTGGTCCAGGCGCTGCCGTCCCACCAGCGCTCGTGACCGGGGGTGCCGTCCGCACCCGGGACCGGGTACCACCCGGGAGGCGTCGAGTTGCTCACGGGCGTACGGTACCCGGCGCGGTGGCGGTCCAGACAGGGCGGGACCGTCACGACTCTGCACCGTCCGCCGGGTGGCGAACCACCTCGTCCGGCGGGCCGGTCCGAGCGGTCGGCGGGTGGGCCCGGGGGCGCCCGCCTGGAGCCGCCTGTGACCGCCTGGGCCTGCGGCGCCCGGGGGCGCCCGCGTGGGTTCAGCCGGTCAGGCGGCGGGCCATCCAGACGTCGTCCACGTACCGGCCGTCGATCAGGAACTCCTCGGCCAACGAGCCCTCGACGACGAAGCCGCAGCTCTCGTAGAGCCGACGGGCCGGGGCGTTCCAGCCGAGCACCCGCAGGCTCATCTTGCGGGCCCCCTCGGCCCGGGCCGCCTCGCAGGCCGCCTCGACCAGCCGGCGGCCGATGCCCCGGCCGCGGACGGTGCCGTCGACGGCCAGGCCCTGGATCTGCCGTACGTGCCGGTTGCTCGCCAACGGGGTGGCCGGGACCTGACGGACGTAGCCGACGATCCGGCCGTCCAGCACGGCCAGCTGGAACTGCTCGGGGACGTGCCGCTCGTCGAACAGCGGGGCCTGGACGTCCGGTTGCGGGGAGACGTCGGAGAGGATGGACCAGGCCGCGTGGTTGAGGACGGCGAGTTCGCGCTCGTCCTCGCTCCGCGCCGTACGGATGATCAGATCGTCGTCAGGCATGCGCGTCATGCTAACGGGGGCGTCCGGATGTGACGGGCGGTCGGGATCGCCGTGGGAGCGGGCGGGAGCTGCGAGGATGGCCGCATGCGCATCGCTGTCACGGGTTCCACGGGATTGATCGGTTCGGCGCTCGTCCGCTCCCTGCTGGCGGACGGCCATGAGGTGGTCCGGCTGGTCCGCCACCGCTCGAAGACCGGCCCCCGGCCGGACGGCAGCACCGGGATCGGCTGGAACCCGCTGCTCGGCGAGGTCGAGCGGGACGGGCTGGCCGGGGTCCAGGCGGTGGTGCACCTGGCCGGCGCCGGGGTCGGCGACCGCCGCTGGACGGACTCCTACAAGCGGGAGATCCGGGAGAGCCGGGTGTACGGCACCGAGACGCTGGCCGTCGCCCTGGCCGGGCTCAAGGAGCCGCCGCAGGTCTTCGTGAGCGCCTCCGCGGTCGGCTGGTACGGGCAGACCGGTGACCGGGTGATCGACGAGGACTCCCCCGCGGGCGACGACTTCCTGGCCGAGGTCTGCCGGGAGTGGGAGGACGCCGCCCGGCCGGCCGAGCGGGCCGGGATCCGGGTCGTCCACCCCCGCACCGGGATGGTGCTCTCCGCGGCCGGCGGTGCGGGCGGGCGGCTGTTCCCGCTGTTCAAGCTGGGCCTCGGCGGGCGGCTCGGCAGCGGGCGGCAGTACTGGAGCTTCATCTCGCTGCACGACGAGGTGGCCGCGCTGCGGTTCCTGATCGACCACGACGACCTCTCCGGCGCCTTCAACCTCACCGCGCCCGACCCGGCGACCAACGCCGAGCTGACCTCCGCGCTCGGACGGGCGCTGGGGCGGCCGACGCCGTTCCCGGTGCCGGAGGCGGTGCTCAAGCTGGTGCTGGGCGAGCTGGCGGTCGAGGTGGTCGGCAGCCACCGGGTGGTGCCGCGGCGGCTGCTGGACGCGGGCTTCCGCTTCACCCACCCGGACGTGTACTCGGCGGTGCTCGCGGCGATGTGACGGAAGGGCCTGCGCGCGGGGCGGGGGCACGTGGTGCCGGGCCCGCTGCGATGGCGGTGCGGGGCCGGTGGGCGTGCGGGTTGCTACGCACGCCGGGCGGCCGGAGGTGCGCGCGGGTCCTGCGGAGCCGTGCGTACTCCGACTACGGCATCCGCCCTGGCCAGGGGCATATGCCGGGCGGGGGCCGAGGGGGCCCGAGGAGGGGGCGCATGGGAGCACATGGCGGGCGCGTCGCACGCCCCCGGTGACCGTACGCGCCCATCGACCCCCGAACCCGGCCGCACGGCGCACTGTCCGTGACCGCGCCCCCGCCCGGTGCCGCACAACCCTCCCCGCCCCTCGGATCCGGCCCGATGCGCTTGTCTGATGCTCACACTGACTGGGCATCACCCTCGTCGGACCGTGTCCCGGCACCCCGCTGCCTGCGTCGGCCGGAGCCCCGGGACCAGGGAGGGAGCACGCCAGTGCCCACGTACGACTTCACCCGCCGCGCCCGTCGGCCGTCCGACCCGGACGTCGTCGTGGTCGGCGCCGGACTCGCGGGCCTGGCCGCCGCCCGCGCGCTCACCGGCCACGGCCTCGCCGTTCAGGTCCTGGAGGCCACCGACCGGATCGGCGGCCGGATGGCCACCCGCGAGCAGGACGGATTCCGGCTCGACGACGGCAGCCACCTGCTGAACACCGCCTTCCCCGAGCTGCACCGCACGCTCGACCTCGACCGCCTCGACCTGCGCCCGCTCGCGCCCGGCGTGCTGGTGCACAGCGCCGGCCGCCGCTACCGCGCCGGGGACCCCCAGCTCACCGTCGCCCGGCAGGCCGCCGCCCGGGCCCCGCTCGGCAGTCCGCTGGACAAGGCCCGGCTGGGCGGCTGGCTCGGCCGCCTGGCCACCACGCCGGTCAGCCGGCTCCAGGCCCGGCCGGAGACCACCGCGGCCCGCGCGCTGGCCGGCCACGGCCTCTCCCAGCGCACCGTGGACGGCTTCCTGCGCCCGCTGCTCGGCGCGCTGCTCGCCGACCCGGCCCTCGGCACCAGCAGCCGGGTCGCCGACCTGGTGCTGCGCTCCTACGCGCGCGGGCGGCTCTGTCTGCCCGCCGACGGGGCCGCGGCGGTGCCGGCCCAACTCGCCGCCGCGCTGCCCGTCGGCACCGTCCGCACCCGGGTGCGGGTCACCTCGATCGCCGCCGACGGCGTGGAGACCCTCGCACACGGGCGGATCGGCGCCCAGGCCGTCATCGTCGCCACCGACGCCCGCTCCGCCGCCGAACTGCTGCCCGGGCTACGGCTGCCGGACTTCCACCCCGTCACGACCTTCTTCCACGCGGCCGACGCCGCCCCGCTGGGCGAGGCCGTGCTGCTGCTCGACGGCGACCGGCCGAACGGGCACCCGCCGCTGGTCTCGCACTCGCTGGTGCTCAGCGAGCTGCACCCGTCCTACGCCCCGGCCGGCCAGGCGCTGATCGCCAGCACCGTGCTCGGGCGGCGCGCCTTCGACCTGGGCGGCCCGGCCGGGCTGGAACCGGCCGTGCGGGCCCGGCTGGCCGAGCTGTACGGCGGCTCGACCGCGGGCTGGCAGTTCCTCGGCGTGCGGCACGTCCCGGACGCGCTGCCCGCGATGCCGCCGCCGCACAACCCCCGCCGCCCGGTGCGGCTGCTGGCCGGGCTGTACGTCGCCGGGGACCACCGGGACACCAGCACCGTGCAGGGCGCGCTGGTGTCCGGTCGGCGGGCGGCCCAGGCGGTGCTGGGCGACCTCGGCGTCCCGGCCGACGCCCGGGAGGCGGAGGCGGCGGCCTGACGGGCGGGAGGCAGAGGCCCGTCGGCCGACGGCCGGCTGCCGCGCGCCGCGAGGCTCCCGGTCGCGTCGGCGGTCCGCCGGGGTGACGGATCGACGGCGCGCCAGGACACCGGACCGGTCGGCCTGACGGCCCCGACCGCGCATCCGGTGGTGTCGACCATGCGGCCGGCCGGGCGGCGGCCCGCCGGAACGGGCGGGCGCCGCGCGGCCGGCCCCGTGCACCCCGCCGGTCGGGTCGCCGCCGCCCGTCGGCCGGGCCGCCACGCCCGCCGGTCAGATCACCCCCGCCTGGCGGGCCGTCTCCTCGAAGGCTCGGGCCACCGGGCTGCCGCGGTAGGGCGTGAGCCGGCGGTGGAAGTCCCGGACGTACTCCAGCGAGCGGGCCGAGCGCATCTCCCCCGCCGCCCGCAGCGCGTCGGTGGCCATGGTGCAGGCCTCGTCGAGGTCCCCCATGCCGAGCCGTGCGGTGGCCAGCACCAGACGGCAGAAGATGCGGCTGCGGGCGTAGGCGGGCGAGCGCAGCCGCAGCGACTTCTCGGCGTGCTGCGCGGCCGTCCGCCACTGCTGGAGGTCGCGGTAGCAGTGGGCGAACTCGTCGGAGAGCTGGGCCTCGTCGAAGTACCGCGCCCAGGAGGGCAGTTCGTCACCCGTCCGGGCCGCCGCCAGGGAGCGCTCGGCGCGCACCAGGGCGGTGGTGCAGGACCGGACGTCGCCCAGCAGGCCGTGCCCGCGCGCCTCGGCGGCGTGCATCAGCGACTGGACGACCGGCGGCACCGCGGTGCCCACGCCCTGCTGGGCGACCCGGGCGAGCTGGACCGCCTCCCGGCCGTGGCCCAGGTGGACGGCCTGCTGGCTCATCGTCACCAGCACGTAGCCGCCGAGCGCGCGGTCCCCGGCGGCCTGGGACAGGCGCAGCGCCTGGACGAAGTAGCGCTGGGCGAGGCCGTGCGCGGCGATGTCGAAGGACGTCCAGCCGGCCAGCCTGGTGAGGTCGGCGACCGCGCCGAACAGGGCCCGGCCGATCTGCTCGCCGTAGCGGCCGCGCAGCATCGGCTCGGCCTCGCTCTCCAGGTAGCGGACCAGCGCCTGGCGGGCGTGGCCGCCGCCGTAGGCGTGGTCGAGCGCGCGGAAGAGGTCGCCGACGGCGCGGATGGCGGCGATGTCGCCCCGCCCGACCCGCAGGGCGGGGCGGGACTCGCGGGCCGGGTCGGTGTACGGCGGCTCCACGGCGACCGGCGGCCGGCGGCTCTGGACCGGCACCCGGCCGATGGTGGGGGCGGTGCCGGTGGTCCCGGCGGTGCTGCGGGCGGTGGGGGCACCGGGAGCTCCGGGGGCCGGGCCGCGCGCCGGGCTCCCGGGGGACGCACCGGGCGCGCCCGGCGCCGGGGCACCGGTGATGGCCGCGGAGGTGGCGCTGCCGGCCGGCGGGCCGGTGGCGGCGTCCGGCCGGGCCAGGGTCGAGCCGTCCCGGGCGACCCGCTCGTCGGTGCGCCCGATCAGCCAGTCCCGGCTGGGGACGACCAGGCCGGCCGGGGTGAAGGCGATCCGGCGCAGCTCGGACTGCGGGCCGTTGTCCTTGCGCCACATGCTCGCCACGATGTCCACCGCCTCCTGCGGCGTCTCGGCGAACTCCAGGCCGGCGTAGACCGGGGCGCAGGCGTCCAGGCCGAGGTCCTGGGCGGTGAGGCGGCGGCCGAGCCGGCGGGTGAAGACCTCGGCGATCAGCGCCGGGGTGGCGCCGCGCGGCTGCTGGCCGCGCAGCCAGCGGGTGACCGAGGTCTTGTCGTAGCGCAGGTCGAGGCCGTGCTCCAGGCCGAGCTGGTCGACCCGGCGGGCGAGGCCCGCGTGCGAGAAGCCGGCCTCCTCGATCAGCGCCGCGAGCTGGCCGTTCTGCGGGGCCGGGCCGGCGTGGCCGGGGCCGCGGGCCGGGGCGGGCGCGGGCGCGGCGGGGCCCTCGTGCCGGTCGGGTGTGGCCTGCACCGGCAGCCGAAGGTCGTCGGCGTCCGGGGCGTCGGCGGGCAGCGTTTCGGCGGTCAGGGCGTCGGGGGCGTCCGGAAGGGTCCGGCCGACCGGACCTCGGTGCTGGCCGAGCGGGTCGAGCGGTCCGTACGCCGGGCTGTCGGTTGCAGGCCGTTGGGGCATGTCTGTCAACACCTCTCGGACGTCGCACCGGGCCTCACCAGCACTTCGGCGGCCTGGGGCGGCGCCCCCTGTCGGGAATCGGCGTGAATGTAGCGAGCATTCGGGCGCTATGGGTGGATCTGACCGAGCAATCCACCGAACGGGTGAAGCAACCGCGCCCATTGTGGGGAAGCGACGTCACCTTGGGTTTGCTCGTCCGGGGCCGAACCGTCGGCGGTTCCGAGGGTCGATCCGCCGTTCGGACCCCGTACCGGCGTCATGGCGGACAACACCACAGCTCACAGGAATGCTGTGGCGGTCCGCCACATGGGAGCGGGGCCGCCGGATTCCTACCGTTCTCGGCCATGGACACCTCTACTGCCCGCCCGCTCGCCGGCCGCACGGCCATGGTCACCGGGGCCGCCTCGGGCATCGGCCGGGCCTGCGCCGAGGCCTTCGCCGGGGCCGGCGCCCGGGTCTACGTCGTCGACCTCGCGGCCGGCCCGGCCGAGGAGCTCGCCGAGCGGATCGGCGGGCGCGCGATCGTCGCCGACCTCGCCGATCCCGGGGCCGTGGACGCCCTCCCGGACGACGCCGACATCGTCGTCAACAACGCCGGCCTCCAGCACGTCGCGCCCGTGCACGAGTTCCCGCCCGACCGCTTCGCGCTGATCCAGCGCGTCATGGTCGAGGCCCCGTTCCGCATCCTGCGCCGCACCCTGCCGCACATGTACGAGCAGGAGTGGGGCCGGGTCGTCAACGTCTCCTCCGTCCACGGCCTGCGCGCCAGCGCCTTCAAGTCCGCGTACGTCACGGCCAAGCACGGGCTGGAGGGCCTGAGCAAGACCGTCGCCCTGGAGGGCGCGCCGTACGGCGTCACCAGCAACTGCGTCAACCCGGGCTACGTCCGGACTCCCCTGGTGGAGAAGCAGATCGCCGCCCAGGCGCTCGCCCACGGCATCCCCGAGGACGAGGTGGTCGAGCGGATCATGCTCGACCGCACCGCCGTGAAGCGCCTCATCGAACCCGACGAGGTCGCCCAGCTCGCCCTCTGGCTCTGCTCTCCCGCCGCCTCCTACATCACCGGCGCCAGCCTCCCCCTCGACGGCGGCTGGACGGCCCACTGAGCGGGCAGCGCTCCGCTCTCCGACAGCCCCGCTCGACAGCCCCGCTCATAGGGTGGGCAGGCACATTCGACCCCGGGACTGTGTGGTCCACCCACATAGTCCCGGGGTCGGGCGCTTCCTACCTTGTGGCGACATCGTCTCCCCCTGGTTCTGGAAGTGGTGGCCATGAACGCCCCTGCACGAGGTACGGAAGCCGGCAGCTCACTCCCGAGAGTGGTGGCTGCCAGCCTGATCGGCACGACGATCGAGTGGTACGACTACTTCCTGTACGGAACAGCGGCGGCGCTGGTGTTCGGGAGGCTGTTCTTCCCGCACAGCGATCCGCTGACCGGGACGCTGCTGTCCTTCCTGACCTACGCCATCGGGTTCGCGGCGCGGCCGCTCGGGGCGCTGGTCTTCGGTCACTTCGGGGACCGGGTCGGCCGGAAGAAGCTGCTGGTGGTGAGCCTGCTGCTGATGGGCGGGTCGACCACCGCGATCGGGCTGCTGCCGACGTACGACTCGATCGGCGTCGCGGCGCCGGTGCTGCTGACGGTGCTGCGACTGGTGCAGGGCTTCGCGCTCGGCGGCGAGTGGGGCGGCGCCGTGCTGCTCGTGTCGGAGCACGGGGACCAGCGGCGGCGCGGGTTCTGGGCGTCCTGGCCGCAGGGCGGGGCGCCGGCCGGGAACCTGCTGGCGGCCGGGGTGCTCTCACTGATGACGGCGGTGCAGTCGGACGCGGAGTTCCTGGCGTGGGGCTGGCGGGTGCCGTTCCTGCTGTCGGCCCTGCTGGTCGTGGTCGGGATGTGGATCCGGCTCGCGGTGGACGAGTCGCCGCTGTTCAAGCAGGCGCTGGCGGCGCAGCAGGAGCGGAAGCGGGAGCGGACGACGGCCGAACGGCTGCCGCTGGTGGAGGTGCTGCGGAACCACTGGCGGGAGGTGCTGGTGGCGATGGGCGCGCGGATGGCGGAGAACATCTCCTACTACGTGATGACGACCTTCGTGCTCACCTACGCCGTCACCCACGCCCACTTCTCCAAGCAGACCGCGCTGAACGCCGTCCTGATCGCCTCCGCGATCCAGTTCGCGCTGATCCCGCTGTTCGGCGCGCTCTCCGACCGGGTCGGGCGCAGGCCGGTGTACCTGGTGGGCGCGGTCGGCGTGGGCGCCTGGGCCTTCGTCTTCTTCGGCCTGGTCGACCTGGGGTCCTTCGGCTCGCTGGTCACCGCGGTGACGGTCGGCCTGGTCTTCCACAGCGCCATGTACGCACCCCAGGCCGCCTTCTTCTCCGAGCTGTTCGCGACCCGGATGCGGTACTCGGGCGCCTCGATCGGGGCCCAGTTCTCCTCGGTGGCGGCCGGCGCCCCGGCGCCGCTGATCGCCACCGCGCTGCTCAAGGACTACGGCAGCGCCACCCCCATCTCGGTGTACGTCGCGATCGCCGCGGTGATCACCGTGGTGGCGGTGCTCTGCGGCCGGGAGACCAGGGGCCAGGACCTCGCCGAGGTCGACGGCGGAAGCGACCGGGACGGCCAGGAGCCGGACGCGGCCGCGGCCGGAAAGCCCGCCGTCGCCTGAGGACCGAGCCGATACGATCGCGCTTTCTCGGAACCGACGGAACCGACGCCGATTGGCAGCACGCACCATGAACCACCCTCACGAAAGCGCCGCACCCGCGCTGCGGCGGCTGCTCGACCTGCTCGCCTCCGGCGCCGCCACCGAGGACTTCGCCGACGTGCTGGCCGACGCCCGCCGCCGCGGGGCGCCGGCCGCCGTCCTCGCCGAGATCGACGACGCCACCTGGCAGGCCCTGCGGGTCCACCGGACACTACGTCAACACCGGCGTCGGGAAGCCGAGTTGACTGCCCTGTTCGACACCGCCGGCGACCTCGCCGCCTCCCGGGACCTGGACACCGTGCTCCAGGCGATCGTCCGCCGGGCCCGGATGCTGCTCGGCACCGACACCGCGTACCTGACCCTGCCGGACGAGGCCGCCGGCGACACCTACATGCGGGTCACCGACGGCTCGGTCTCCGTCCTGTTCCAGACCCTGCGGCTCAGCCTCGGCGACGGCCTGGGCGGCCTGGTCGCGCAGACCGCCCGCCCGTACGCCACCCCCGACTACCGCAACGACGCGCGCTTCCACCACACCGGCACCATCGACGCGGGCGTGCTGGACGAGGGCCTGGTGGCGATCATCGGGGTGCCGCTGCTGCTCGGCGGGCAGGTCATCGGCGTCCTGTTCGCCGCCGACCGCACGCCGCGCGCCTTCTCCCCCGACGAGGTCGCGCTGCTCTGCTCGCTGGCCGCGCACGCCGCGATCGCCCTGGACACCGCCAAGTCGCTGGCCGACACCCGGGCCGCGCTCGCCGAGCTGAACGCCGCCAACGAGCTGGTCCGGGCCCACTCCGCCGCCGTCCAGCGGGCCGAGCAGGCGCACGACCGGCTCACCGACCTGGTGCTGCGCGGCGCCGAGGTGCCGGACGTCGCGGCCGCCGTCGCCACCCTGCTGGGCGGGGAGATAGCGGTCCTGGACGCCGAGGGCGAGCCGCTGGCCGGCCGCGCCGTGCCCGCCGCCGAACTCGCCGAGGCGGTCGCCGCCTCCCGCGCCGAGGGGAGGTCCGTACGGCACGGCGAGCAGTGGGTGTGCGCGGTGCTGGCCGGGCACGACGCGCTCGGCACCATGGTGCTGCGCGGCCGGCCCGGCCTCGACGACGCCGACCGGCGGCTGTTCGAGCGGGCCAGCGTGGTCACCGCGCTGCTCCTGCTGCTGCGCCGCTCGGTCGCCGAGACCGAGAACCGGGTCCGCGGCGAGCTGCTCACCGACCTGCTGACCGCCCCCGAGCGCGACCCGGCCGGGCTCACCGCGCGCGGCCGCCGGCTCGGCGTCGACCTCGCCCGGCCGCACCTGGTGCTGGTCGCGGAGCCCGCCGACGGGCAGGGCGACGACCGGGCGCGGCTGGCGGGCGCGGCCCGGCGCTACCTGTTCGGCTCCCGGGGCGTCAGCGCCGAGCACGCCGAGACGGTGGTGCTGCTGGCGCCCGTCGAGGCCGGCGGCACCGACGACGCCGAGGAGACCGCCCGGCAGGCCGCCGAGCGGCTGGCCCGGCTGGCCGGGTTCCCGGTCACCGTCGGCGCGGGCCGCCCGGCCGCCGGGCCGTCCGCGCTGGCCGCCGCCTACGGCGAGGGCCTGCGCTGCGTCCGGGCGCTGCGGGTGCTCGGCCGCGCCGGGGAGGGCGCCTCCGCCCGCGCGCTCGGCTTCCTCGGCGTGCTGCTCGGCGACGGCCACGACGTGGACGGCTTCGTCGGCGCGACGCTCGGCCCGCTGCTGGCGTACGACGCCCGGCGCGGCACCGAGCTGGTCCGCACCCTGCGCGCGTACTTCGACTGCGGCGGCAGCCTGACCAGGGCCAAGGACGAGCTGCACGTCCACGTGAACACCGTGGTCCAGCGACTGGACCGGGTCGAGGCGCTGCTCGGGCGGGACTGGAACCAGCCGGAGCGGTCGCTGGAGCTCCAGCTCGCGCTGCGGCTGCAGTTGCTCGCGGGGGGCTGAGCGCGAGCGGGGGGAGGTCGGCGGGGAGCTCAGCGGGGACGGGGTCGGGCCGCGCCGGGCGGTTGCCGGGCCGGGGTGAAGGCGAGCGGGCGGGACGGCTGGAAGGTCCGACCCGGCCGGGGCGTACAGTGGCGAGGTTGGTCTCGAACGCCTGGCAAGGAGCGGCAGCGGTGAGCGAGAACGTGCGTTTCGTCCACATGGGCATAGGTGAGCGGACGGTGCCCTACCAGGAGGCCTGGGAGGAGCAGCAGCGGCTGCACGCGCTGCGGGTCGCGGACGAGATCCCCGACACCGTCCTGCTCCTGGAGCACCAGTCGGTGTACACCATGGGCAAGCGCACCAACCCCGCCGACCTCCCGCTGGACGGCACCCCGGTGGTGGAGGTCAACCGGGGCGGGGAGATCACCTGGCACGGCCCCGGCCAGCTGGTCGGCTACCCGATCGTCAAGCTGCCCGACCCGATCGACGTCATCGCCTACGTCCGCCGGCTGGAGGAGGCGCTGATCCGCACCGCCGGCGAGTTCGGCATCGGGTCGACCCGGGTCGAGGGCCGCAGCGGGGTCTGGGTGCTGGGCGACTCCATCCCGGACGCCGTGGTGGACCCGGCGCAGGTGGTGGACATCGGCAGGCTGACCCTGCGGATGGGCCTGCCGCTGGGCATCGACCCGCGGCTGGCCGGCCCCGAGTACGCCCCCTCCAACGCCGGGCAGCGCGGCGACGACCGCAAGCTCGCCGCGATCGGCGTGCGGGTCGCCCGCGGGGTGACCATGCACGGCTTCTCGCTCAACTGCGACCCGGACATGACCTGGTTCGACAAGATCGTGCCGTGCGGCATCCGGGACGCTGGCGTCGCCTCGCTCACCGGCGAGCTGAAGCGCGGACTGTCCGTCGCCGAGGCGGCCCCGGTGGTCGAACGCCACCTGGCGGACGTCCTCGCCGAGCTGCCGGAGCCGGCGCCCAGCCGCTGAACCCGCCCCCGTTGGCCGCCGGAAGACGCGGCGGCCGCTGGGAATCTACCGACCGGTAGCCGTGTTGCCCTGCGATTGCAGGGCGGCAGGCCCGGCGAAGGCCGTACAACCACAGGCGTACCCTGGGGGTACCCCGTCTAGTTCTAGGAGTCGCACGTGTCCGCTGTCGCGCCCGACGGCAGGAAGCTGCTCCGCCTGGAGGTCCGCAACAGCGAGACCCCCATCGAGCGGAAGCCCGAGTGGATCAAGACCCGCGCGAAGATGGGCCCGGAGTACAACGCCCTCCAGTCGCTGGTGAAGAAGGAGGGGCTGCACACGGTCTGCCAGGAGGCCGGCTGCCCCAACATCTTCGAGTGCTGGGAGGACCGCGAGGCGACCTTCCTCATCGGCGGTGACCAGTGCACCCGCCGCTGCGACTTCTGCCAGATCGACACCGGCAAGCCCGCCGAGTTCGACCGCGACGAGCCGCGCCGGGTCGCCGAGTCCATCGTCACCATGGACCTCAACTACGCCACCATCACCGGCGTCGCCCGCGACGACCTGGCGGACGGCGGCGCCTGGCTGTACGCCGAGACCGTGCGCCAGGTGCACGCGATGACGGCCGACCGCGAGGCCGGGCGCACCGGCGTCGAGCTGCTCATCCCCGACTTCAACGCGGTGCCCGAGCAGCTGGCCGAGGTCTTCTCGTCCCGCCCCGAGGTGCTCGCGCACAACGTCGAGACGGTGCCGCGGATCTTCAAGCGGATCCGCCCGGCGTTCCGCTACGAGCGCTCGCTGGACGTCATCACCCAGGCCCGCGCGGCCGGGCTGGTGACCAAGTCCAACCTGATCCTGGGCATGGGCGAGACCCGCGAGGAGGTCAGCCAGGCGCTGGCCGACCTGGTCGGCGCCGGCTGCGAGCTGATCACCATCACCCAGTACCTGCGCCCCTCGCTGCGCCACCACCCGGTGGAGCGCTGGGTGAAGCCGCAGGAGTTCGTCGAGCTGCAGCAGGAGGCCGAGGAGCTGGGCTTCGCGGGCGTCATGTCGGGCCCGCTGGTGCGGTCCTCGTACCGGGCCGGCCGACTGTACCGGCAGGCGCTGGAGCGGCGCGAGCAGGCCGCGGTCTGACGGCCGCCTGACGGTCCCCGACCGTTTCGAGCCATGGGAAGGGCGGAGCTCCGGCTCCGCCCTTCCGGTTTCACCACACTTTGACTGGCTGGTCACGGGCTGGTAACACGGGGTGGGGACTCTGGACGCCTGGTGAGCGTTCGATTCTTCTCAGCCACGGGAGGAGCTGTTCGGCATGCGGATGGAGACGCGGATGCAGATGCGGATCCGGTCGGTGGGGGTGGCGCTGCGGTTCGCCGAGAGCGTCCTGCTCGCGCCCGGCCAGCGGCACGCGCGGAGCAACGCGTGGGCGGCGGTGTGCGAGAACCGCCGGTACGCGGCGGACCGCCGGCACGACGACGACGCGGTGGCGGCGGGGACGGCGGGCACGGCCGTGGACGCGGCGGGGGCGCGGCCCGTACGGCGGTGACGCTTCGGCGCCGTCGAGGCCCCCGGCGTCGCTCTGCGCGACGGCGCGCGGGCGGACGGGTCACGGTTGGGGCGAACGGGTACCCGGGCTTGGATATCCCGTACCCGTGCCACGTACCATGAGCGTTATGGCGAGGGAAACATCCGAGAACCCCGGACGGCTGAAGCAGATCCGTCTGGCGTACACCATGACCAAGAAGGTCGACACCAAGATCGGCCTGATCATCGCCGGCGTCGGCCTGCTGACCTTCGGCGTGTTCCTCGCCATCGGCTTCGCGATCGAGCATCCCGTCTACCTGGGCATCCTGGGCTTCATCGTGGCCGTACTGGCCATGGCGATCGTCTTCGGGCGCCGGGCCGAGCGCGCCGCGTTCGGGCAGATGGAGGGGCAGCCGGGCGCCGTCGCGGCGGTGCTGAACAACATCCGGCGCGGCTGGAGCTCCAACTCCACCCCGGTCGCGGTCACCCGCAACCAGGACGCGGTCTACCGCGCCGTGGGCCGGGCCGGCATCGCGCTGATCGGTGAGGGCAACCCCAACCGGGTCCGCCAGCTGCTGGCGTCCGAGAAGAAGAAGATGGCCCGTGTGGTCGGCGACGTGCCGGTGCACGACATCGTGGTGGGCACCGGCGAGGGCGAGGTCCCGCTGAAGAAGCTCCAGATCCACCTGATGCGCCTGCCCCGCGCCATCACCGCCGCCCAGGTCACCGAGACCAACGACCGCCTGCGCGCGCTGGGCGACCTGCTCTCCAAGGCGCCGATCCCCAAGGGCCCGATGCCGAAGGGCGCCCGGATGCCCAAGGGCGGCCAGGCCCGCTGACCCTCCCCCGCCCCTGACGACACGAGAACGGCCCCGCCGCGGAAGCTCCGCGGCGGGGCCGTTTCGACGTTCGTACCGGCGTCCGTACGGCCTTCGTACCGCCTTTGCACCGGGGGCCCGGTGTCAGATCCGGACCTCGACGGTGCCGACCGCCTTGTCGTGCAGGCCGCGGGTGTCGCGGTCCCAGACCAGCGGCGGGATCACCAGGCAGAGCAGCAGGGTGCGCAGCAGGACCTGCGGGATGGTCGCGCGGCCGCCGTCCAGCCGGACCACCCGCAGGCCGAACAACCGCTTGCCGACCGTCGTGCCGGTGGTGGCCAGCAGCAGGGACGCGACCAGGAAGTACAGCGGACTGGTCCACAGGTTGGCCTCGGCCTGGTCGCCGTGGGCGATCAGCCCGTACGCGACCAGGGCGACCAGCCAGCCGTCCACGAACAGGGCGCCGATCCGGCGGCCGGGGCCGGCGACCGAGCCGGGGCCCTCCTTGGGCAGCCCGAGGCGCTCGCCGCGGTAGCCGAAGTCGGCGCCCATCTTCTCGGCGGCCGCCCGCGGGCCGTCGATCCACGATCCCAACGCTTCTCTGGTGTCCACGAATCCACACTAACCGGGCTGACGGCGTGCGCCGCCACCGGCTCCCCTCCGGCCCGGCCATCACCCCCGACCGGGTGAATCGCCGTTCCGGAGCTTTCCAAGTGGTCCAGACCACTTGGGGCAGGGCGCCCAGCTGGGCGGGGCGATTTGTCCCGTACCGTACGTCTTTGCCGCCCGCCCGGCGGTCGTGGTTAACATCTAGGAAACGAGCGGGTCACCGACTGGAAACGACCCATTCCTATGGTGAGCCACATTCGCACGCCGAGGAGGATGGATGTTCAACAACGCCGCCGAAGTGAAGCAGTACATCCAGGACAACGACGTGAAGTTCGTCGACGTCCGTTTCTGCGACCTGCCGGGCGTCCTGCAGCACTTCTCCGTACCTGCGGCGACCTTCGACCCGTCCGAGATCCTGATGTTCGACGGCTCGTCGATCCGCGGCTTCCAGGCCATCCACGAGTCCGACATGGCCCTGGTGCCGGACCTCGCCACGGCCCGCCTCGACCCCTTCCGGGCCGAGAAGCACCTCAACATCAACTTCTTCATCCAGGACCCGGTCACCGGCGAGGCGTACAGCCGCGACCCGCGCAACGTCGCCAGGAAGGCCGAGGCCTACCTCGCCTCCTCCGGCATCGCCGACACCGCGTACTTCGGGCCCGAGGCCGAGTTCTACGTCTTCGACTCGGTCCGCTTCGAAACCAGCGCCAACGCGTCCTTCTACCACATCGACTCGGAGGCCGGCGCCTGGAACAGCGGCGCCGCCGAGGGCGACGTGCGCGGCTACAAGGTCAAGTACAAGGGCGGGTACTTCCCCGTCCCGCCGGTCGACCACTTCGCCGACCTGCGCGCCGAGATGTCGCTGGAGCTCGCCAAGGCCGGACTGGAGGTCGAGCGCCAGCACCACGAGGTCGGCACCGCCGGCCAGGCCGAGATCAACTACAGGTTCAACACCCTGCTGCACGCCGCCGACGACCTGATGCTGTTCAAGTACATCATCAAGAACGTCGCCTGGCGGAACGGCAAGACCGCCACCTTCATGCCGAAGCCGATCTTCGGCGACAACGGCTCGGGCATGCACGTCCACCAGTCGCTGTGGACCGAGGGCACCCCGCTCTTCTACGACGAGCAGGGCTACGCCGGGCTCTCCGACACCGCCCGCTACTACATCGGCGGCCTGCTGCGGCACGCCCCCTCGCTGCTGGCGTTCACCAACCCCTCGGTGAACTCCTACCACCGCCTGGTGCCGGGCTTCGAGGCGCCGGTCAACCTGGTCTACTCGCAGCGCAACCGCTCCGCCGCGATCCGCATCCCGATCACCGGCTCCAACGCCAAGGCCAAGCGCATCGAGTTCCGCGCCCCGGACCCGGCCTCCAACCCCTACCTGGCCTTCGCCGCCATGCTGATGGCCGGCCTCGACGGCATCCGCAACAAGATCGAGCCGCTGGAGCCGGTCGACAAGGACCTCTACGAGCTGGCCCCCGAGGAGCACGCCAACGTCCCCCAGGTCCCGTCCTCCCTCCCCGCCGTCCTCGACGCCCTGGAGGCCGACCACGAGTACCTCCTCGCGGGCAACGTCTTCACCCCGGACCTGATCGAGACCTGGATCGACTACAAGCGCACCAACGAGATCGCCCCGATCGCCCTCCGCCCCCACCCGCACGAGTTCGAGCTCTACTACGACCTCTAGAGGTCCCGGGCCCGCGCGAACGGCGCCGGGCGGGTGGTCCGATCTTCGTCGGGCCGGCCGCGCGGCGCCGTTCGGCTGCCGGGGGTCAGTGGTGGTCGGGGGTGTGCGGGGGGGTCAGAGACTGTTCAGGGCGGAGACCAGGCTCGCCACGGTGACGGTGTTGAAGACGAAGGCGATGAGCGAGTTGGCCGCCACCGTGCGGCGCATCTCCCGGGAGAGCACGTTGACGTCGGTGGTGCCGAAGGTGGTCATCAGGGAGAGGGCGAAGTAGAGGTAGTCGAGCCAGGTCGGGCGGCCGCCGCCGGGGAACTCCAGGCCCTGCTCGTCCTCCACCAGGTTGTCGGCCTGGAAGGCGACGGCGAAGGAGACCGCCACGCAGGCCCAGGCGAGCACGACCAGGACGAGGGCCACCAGTGCGCGGGGCACCGGGGAGAGTTCGGAGCCCAGGTAGCCGGGGCGCCAGACCATCGCCACCAGCAGGGCGGCGGCCGCGATGGGGATCGAGACGCCCGGCCCGGGCGCCGAGCCGAGGACGTAGCGCTGGAGCATCGTGCCGCGCTCCGTGCGCCGGGCCCAGCCGCGCACCCGCTCGCCGGACGCGGTGGTGAAGACCACCGAGGTGATCGCGAAGTACGGGAGGAGGTAGGCGAGCAGCACCAGGACGCCCACGTCCGCGCCCGAGATCTGCCACCAGCCGTCGTCCAGGGCGATCAGCACCACCGCCGTGCCCGCCGCGACCAGGACGCCCGCGGAGGAGCGGCGGCGTTCCGAGAGCCACCGGTCGGGTTCCCTGTCCGCGGCCGGGCCGGTGTGCGGCCCGCTCATTCCGGGAGGCGCGGCGGCACGGTCCGGACGACGGCCAGGGACGCCACCGCGGCCGTGAAGCCGAGCAGCGCGCCGGCCGCGACGTCGCCCGGGTAGTGCACGCCGGTGTGGACCCGGGAGTAGCCGACCGCGGCCGCCAGCGCGCCGAGCGGCACCGCCGTCGGCGGCAGCAGCACGCCGACCGCGGTGGCGAAGGCCGTCGCCGAGGCCGTGTGCCCGGACGGGAAGGAGGCCGACTCCGGCATCGGCACCTGCCGGTCGACGGCCACCCGGGCCTGCTCGCGGTCGGGCCGGCGGCGGCGGACCAGCCGCTTGCCGAGCAGGTTCGCCGTCACCGAGGCCAGCGCCACCGCGCCGACCCCGGCCACCGCCGCCTGCCGGGGGCGGCCGGGCCACGGGGCGAGGAGCGCGGCGACCGTGAGCGAGATCTTCGAGCGGTCGGCGGCCCGGGAGAGCCGGCGCAGCGCGGTGTCCAGGGTCGGGGTGGGCGTGGCGGCGACGGCCGCGTAGACGGCCCCGTCGATCGCCCGCAGGTCGCTGAGCACGGCCTCGGTGGGCGGGTCGGCGGCTGTACCGGCGGGCGCGTCGGCGGGCGGCGGGACGGGACGGGACGACGGAGCGGTGTCGTGGTTCGGGTCAGTCACGGGTCGGCCCCTCGGCGGTCGGGTCGGAGCCGCGGTCGGTGCGGCCGAAGGCGATGGCGGTCAGCCGGCGCCAGGTCACGGGCGGTACGGGGGCGGGGACGCCCGGGCGGTCGCGCGGCACCAGGACCCGCAGGGCCTGCGGGCGCAGCGTGCACACCACCGGGACGGACATCCGCAGCGCCTCGCCGTCGACCGCCACCGGGATCTCGTCCGCGTCCGCGGTCACCTCCACCTGCCGGGCGGTCAGCACCGTCAGCCCGGTGGACTGGGCTCCGCGCAAGGCCAGGTCGGCGGCCTGCGCCGCGCCCTCCACCCGGATGCCCAGCACGCCGAGCCGGCCGGCGTCGAGCCGGGGGCGGCGGCCGTCGACGCCGAGGTCGTCGGCCGAGCCGTAGGGGTTGTTGCTGACCAGCACCGCCTGCTGGGCGGGCAGCGCGGTGGCGTCGGCCCGGGCGTCGACCCGCCGGACGCCCTCGCCGACCAGCAGGTCCGGCAGCAGGTCCAGGGCCGTACCGGCCTTGTCGTCGCGGTATTCGGGGCGCTGCACGAGGTCGGCGTACACCCCGAAGGAGACGGTGTTCACGAAGGGCCGGCCCGCGACCGTGCCGAGGTCGACCCGCAGTTCCTCGCCGTCGGTCAGCGCGTCCAGGCAGCGGGCGGGGTCGGCGCGGTCGAGGCCGAGGTCCATGGCGAAGTGGTTGCGGGTGCCGGCCGAGACCACCAGGAACGGCAGGTCGTGCTCGGCGGCGACGGCCGCGACCAGCGCCTGGGTGCCGTCGCCGCCCGCCACGCCGAGCAGGTCCGCGCCCTCGGCCACGGCCGTCCGGGCCAGCGCGGCGACGTCGGCGGGCGCGTCGGGGTCGAGCACGACGACCCGGGCGCCGAGTGCCTCCGCCCGCTCGACCAGCCCGAAGCGGCCGACCTTCCCGCCGCCGGACTTCGGGTTCATGATCAGCACCGGCCGCTGCCGCCGCGGCGCGGCGCTCGCCCGCATCGGCTGCTCGGGGCGGGCCCGGCGCAGCGCCGCGCGGGCGAAGGCCAGAGCGGCGGCCCAGACCAGGACGAGGACCAGGGCGGTCAGCCACAGCGTGCGGTGGGCGAAGAACACCAGCACCGCGACCGGCGCCGCGACCGCGACGAGCAGACCGAACGCCCGGACCGCGCCCCGGTAGGCCAGGAACCACCAGACGCCGACGGCCCAGACGACCAGTCCGAGCAGCCCCGCCCCGACCACCAGCAGTCCGCCCTCCCCCAGCGCGAACAGCAGCACCCCCACGGCTCCCACCGCCGCCGCCAGGGCGCATCTCGCGAGCAGCGGCGCGCCGGTTCCGGTGCCGGTGTCCGTCCTCCGTGTCCCGTCGATCTCGTCCTCCCGTGCCGCGCCCTCGGGGCCCGGTCGGGCCGGTCGGGCCCGGTCGTTGCCAGCAGCCTGCGCAGTCCCGTGTCCGGAAGCATCCTCACCGGCCCGTTCGGGTGACCGGAGGCGTCGGGCTGCGGCGGGAAATGCGCTTGCCGGGCCGGGTTGGATGGGGGCATGGGACGCAAGGAGAGGGTCACACCGACCGTGTACGTGTCGGTGGACGTGGAGGCGGACGGACCGATCCCGGGGCCGTACTCGATGCTGAGCTTCGGGGCCGTGGTGGCCGGCTGGCACGACGGCGAGGGCCTCCGGCGGCCGAGGACGGGCGCGGCGGCGTTCTACCGGGAGCTGCGGCCGATCAGCCCGGAGTACGACCCGCAGGCACTGGCCGTGTCGGGGCTGGACCGGGCGGCGCTGGAGGCGGAGGGGGCCGACCCCGGGGCGGCGATGCGGGCCTTCGGCCACTGGGTGGAGGGGGTGCGGAACGGGCCGGACGGGCGCCGGTACCGGCCGGTGATGGTGGGCTACCCGGCCGTGTACGACTGGCAGTTCCTCTACTGGTACCTGGTGCGGTTCACCGGTTCCAGCCCCTTCGGGCACTCCGGCTGCCTGGACCTCAAGACGCTGTACGCGGCGCGGGCCGGGGTGCCGTTCGCCGGGATCGGGAAGCGCTCGATGCCGCCTGAGCTGCTACCGGACCTGCCGCACACCCACCACGCGCTGGACGACGCCCGGGAGCAGGCGGAGCTGTTCGCGAACCTCTGGGAGTGGGCCGGGCCTACGGGACGTCCGGAGTGAGGGCGAGGACGGCGAGGGCGTCGGCGAGCAGGCCCCCACGCCACGCTCTCCCCGAGCGGCTCAGCCGCTGACTGCTCAGCGGCGCACGGCTCAGCCACGGACTGCTCAGCCGCGCGCGGCCCAGCCATGGAGTGCTCAGCCGCGCGCGGCCGGAGGTCCCGGTTCCCGGGGCCGGGGGAACCGGCCCCCACTCGCTGCCGCCCCCGGGAACCGCTGGTCACGGAGACGTCAGCGGACGGTCACCGGCAGGGTCTCGTAGCCGCGCAGCACCAGCCGGTCGCGCCGGGTCGGCACGCCGCCGGGGGCGAGCCGGGGGAAGCGGTCGAGCAGGGCGGGCACCGCGACCTCGGCCTCCAGCCGGGCCAGCTGGGAGCCCAGGCAGAAGTGGGTGCCGCCGCCGAAGCTGAGCGGCTGGCTGTCGGTGCGGGTCGGGTCGAAGACGTCGGGGCGCTCGTACCGGGCCGGATCGTGGTTGGCCGCGCCGATCAGCAGGGTCACCTCGCTGCCGGGCGGGACCGGCAGGCCCTCGACGGTCAGGCCGTCCTCCAGCGCGACCCGCCCGGTGGCCTGGACCGGGGAGTCGAAGCGCAGCACCTCGTCGGTGAACCCGGCCGGGCTGATCGCCCCGCTGCGCAGCCCGGCGGCCGCCTCGGGGTGGCGGAACAGCAGGGCCAGGCCGTTGCCGAGCAGGTTGGTGGTGGTCTCGAAGCCGGCCACCAGCAGCAGCACCAGGTTGGCCAGCAGCTCCTGGGCGGAGAGCCGCTCGTCGTCCGCGGCGGCGATCCGGGCCAGGTCGGTGACCAGGTCGTCCTGCGGCCGCGCCAGGCGCTCGGCGGCCAGTTCGGTGAAGTACCGGGCCAGCTCGTCGGCGGCCCGGTCGGCGGCGGCCAGCTCGTCCAGGTCCTGGACGATCTCCAGCGCGACGGTCAGGTCGGAGGCGAGGTCGCGGAAGCGGTAGCGGTCCTGCTCGGGGACGCCGAGCAGCTCGCAGATCACCCCGACCGGCAGCCGGAAGGCGAAGGCGTCCATGAAGTCCACCGGAGAACCGTCGGCGCCCTGTTCGGCCATCCCGTCCAGCAGCCGGTCGACCGCCGCCTCCACGGCCGGGCGCAGCGCGGCGACCCGGCGGGCGGTGAACACCGAGGCGATCAGCGAGCGGACCCGGGGCTGGTCGGGCGCGTTGCGCTGGAGGATCGAGCGGCCGAACAGGGCGAGCGACGCGTGCACGGCGTACTCGGGGGCCAGGCCGGACATCATCTCGGCGGTCGCGACGCCGAAGGCGGGGGTGCGCAGCACCTTGTTGACCGCCGCGTAGCCGCTCACCACGAACATGCCGTCCCCGGCCGGGGCCACCGGGCCCAGCTCGTGGGCCCTGGCGTACAGCGGGTACGGATCGGTCCTGACCTCCGTGGTCATCAGCTGTTCGATGATCGCCGCGCCGTCCATGCGGTGCTCCCCTCCCGAGATCGCACTTCCTGTGTGGTCAACCGCCGGTGGGCTCGGCGGAGTTCCCGTACGGACCGGATCGCGGGCGGGGCGGGCGCGGGCGGGGCGGGCAGGACCGCGGGGCCAGCCGCGGGCGGGGTGCCGGGCAGGGGCGGAAGCCGCGGGCGGGCCGAATCGCACGCGGCGGGTCCCGGGGCGGGTACGGGCGGCTCGATAGGGTGGCCGGCATGGAGATCTGGATCAACCCGCGGTGCGGCAAGTGCCGGACCGCCCTCGGCGGGCTGGACGCGGCCGGGGTCGAGTACACCGTCCGGCGCTACCTGGAGCAGCCGCCGACCGCGGCCGAGTTGGCGCAGGTGCTGGAGCGCCTGGGCCTGGAGCCGTGGGACATCACCCGCACCGACGAGCAGACGGCCAAGGACCTCGGAATGAAGGACTGGCCCCGGGAGGAGGGTGACCGGGAGCGCTGGATCGCGGCGATGGCCGAGCACCCGATCCTGATCCAGCGCCCGATCATCACCGCGGACGACGGGCACGCCGTCGTGGCCCGCACTCCCGAGGCCCTCAAGTCCGTGCTGCCGTAGAACCGTTGTGGCCGACCGGGCCGGTCGGTGGAGCCGGATCGCCTCCACCGACCGGACCGGGTGCCGGTTGTGGACGAGCAGGTGGCCGCCCTCCGGCGCGGTGTGCACCACCTGGTCGGGCTCCGGCCGGAACGCGTGGAACGGGGTGGGCGGCGGCTCGGGCAGGTCGCGCACCCTGACCGCGCCGTACAAGGACGCCGGGTCGTTGTCGGTGGCCGGTGCCACACTGGCGGGGTGACCACCACGACCACGTACATCGCCTTCCTGCGGGCCATCAACGTCGGCGGCCGGACGGTGCGGATGGAGCGGCTGCGGGCGCTCTTCGCCGAACTCGGGCTCGGGAACGTGCGCTCCTACATCCAGAGCGGCAACGTCTTCTTCACCACCGACGAATCCACCAGCGAACCGGACCGCGCGGCACTGACCCGGCGGATCGAGGAGCACCTGGAGCAGGCCCTCGGGTACCCGGTGCCGGTGCTGCTGCGGACGGTGGACGAGGTGGCCGAGTTGCTCGCCGCCGAGCCGTTCCGCGGTGTCGAGGTGACGCCGGACGTCCGGCTGGTCGTCGCGTTCCTCTCCGAACCGCTGCCCGCCGAACTCGCCCTCCCCTACCGCTCGCCGAAGGGCGACGTCGAGGTGCTCGGTGCCGGTCCGGGGGCCGCGTACGTGGTGATCCACCTCCAGGACGGCAAGTGGGTCACCAAGGACATGTTCGGCAAGGCCTACCGGGGAGCGGTCACCTCCCGGTTCCTGCACACCACCGAGAAGATCCTGGCCGCCGCCCGCAAGGCCTGACGGCCCGTACGGCGGTCGGCAACCGGCCGTACGGCGGTCGGGAACGAGCCGTACGGCGGTCGCGAACAAGCCGTTCGGCGCCCCCGGAACGGGCGGAACCGACCGGCCGCAAAGGGCGTCTGGACTGCCGTGACGTACGAACCCCGCGCCCGCGCACGGCGCGATCTGGACAGCCGAAGTCGGCCGCGCCGACAATTTGGCCATGACGCCTCCTGACCTCCCCACCGGCGCGGCCGGGCCGGCCGGCGCCGTCCGGCCCTCCGACGCCGAACGGGACCAGGCGCTCGGGATGCTGCGGGACGGCGCGGGCAGCGGACGGCTCTCGCACGACACCTTCCTCGGCCGGGTGGACGTCGTCCTGCACGCCACCAGCCGCGGCGAGTTGGACGAGGCGGTGGCCGGGCTGCCGACCGGCGGACCGGTCGAGCGCCTCGTGCTGCGCACGGTCGGGCGGGCGTCCGCCTTCGGCACCCGGCTGGGCCGGGCCTGGCGCACCGAGCGGCTGCCCGGGCTGAGCCTGCCGCAGGCCGGGGCCGGGCAGTTGACGATCGGGCGGATCCCCGGTTCGGGACTGCGGCTGCACGACGCCTCGGTGTCCCGGCACCACGCCGAACTGCGGCACGAGCAGGGCGGCTGGGTGCTGTACGACCTCGGCTCGACCAACGGCACCCATGTGAACGGGCGCCGGATCGCCGGCGGCGTCCGGGTCCGGGCCGGCGACCAGGTGCGGTTCGGGAACCTGGAGTTCCGGCTCGCCGCGTTCTGACCGGCCGGCCCTCCCGGCGCCCGGTGCGCCCGTGCCGGGTCAGTGCGGGAACTGCCGGGGCGGGCGCTGGCGGGGCAGCCCGTCCTGGAACTCCGCGATGGCGGTGGCGATCTGGCGGGTCACCACGGTGCGTTCCAGCCGGTCCAGGTACAGGTTCTCGGCGGCCAGCGCCTCGACCGTGACGCCGAAGTAGAGCGTCATCAGCGGATTGACGAACAGCGCCCCGCCCTTGGTCCGCTCGGTGAAGCGGACGTCGCCGAACTCGCCGCGCAGCGCCGCCGCCACCGAGCCGTTGACGATGCTGGGGTGCTCCGGGAACGCCGCCCGGGCGTGCTCGACGGCGTCCAGGTAGAGCACGCCCTCCCGGCTGTCCCGCGGCAGGGAGAAGGCACCGAGGTAGCCGCCGGCCCGGTCGATCTCGGCGAGGTTCTCCAGCACCAGCGAGTGGTTGACGCCGTGGTGGGCGTCGACGCCGAAGCCGAGGCAGGCGACGAGCCGCTCGGGCACCTCGGACAGCCCGGCCACCGCGGCCAGGCTCGCCATGTCCTCCTCCGGGGTGCCGAGCCCGGCCTCGTCGCCGCGCATCAGGATGTCGGTGCCGCCGTCCACCAGCAGGATCGCGTCCACGCCCAGCCGGCGGACCAGTGCGCGGTAGGCCTCGCGCAGCGGCCCCACGCCCACTGTCGGGAAGGCCCACACGGTGTCGGGCATCCGGTGCAGGTTCAGCCAGCGGGCCAGGGTGCGCTCCGGGAAGTAGCCCTCGGGGGCGGCGGTGTCCGGCCCGATCCGGGCCACGTCGGGCTCCTCCCAGACCTCCCTCGGCAGGCCGTAGAGGTGGCTGAAGGAGAGGTTGGCCAGGTGCACCTCCTTGCCCGCGGCCCGCAGGGCGAGGGCGATCGGCAGCCCGGCGTACACGTCGAAGCCACCGCCGGCCCCGGCGACCAGGATGCGCTCGGCGGCCAGCAGCCGAGTGATCAGGGGTGGTTGCAGCAGAGAAGTCACCGGCGGACGGTAGCAGGACGGCGGCGCCGCGGGCCCGCGGATTGTCAGTGGCGGGTGCGACGATGCGGGCATGACCGAGGAGACGCTTCCCATCCCCGACGTGCTGCGCGAAGCCCAGGAGCGGGCCGGCGAGTTGATCCGGTGCGGCTTCCAGGAGCCGGACGAGATAGCCGAGTCCCTGGTCGAGGCCTTCGACGACCGGGGGCTGACACAGGAGGAGGCGGAGCGGATCGTCGCTCCGCTGTGGGCCCGGCGGCTGGCCGAGCAGACGGCCTGGCCGGAGACCACCGACGTGGACCGACTGGCGGACGCCTTCGACGCACTGGAGGACGAGGGCATCGTCGCGGCGATGGACTTCACCTGCTGCGCGGGCTGCGGCTACGCGGAGATCGGGGAGGAGGCCGGGGAGGACTCGGTCGGCTTCGTCTTCTTCCACCAGCAGGACACCGAGGCGGCGGCCGCCGGACGGGGGCTGATGCTGCGCTACGGCGGGTTCCGCGGCGAGGAGGAGACGGCCGAGGTCTCGGAGTGCCGGACGGTGGAGGTCGGGCGGTCGGTGGTCGCCGCGCTGGAGGCGGTCGGGCTCCCCGCGGAGTGGGACGGCTCGCCGAACACGACGATCCGGGTCGCCCCGCTGGAGTGGCTCAACCGCCTGCCGGAGTAGGCGCCGGAGAACGTCGGTACGGGCGCCGGGGAGGGTCGTCGCGGGCGCCGGGGAGCGTCGGCGCTGTCGGTAAGGGCGCCGGGGAGCGCGTCGTCACGCCCGGCGGCGGGTCAGTCCCGCTCGACGTGCACCTCGGCGTAGTGGTCGCCCTTGTTCGTCTTGCGCAGGGTGACCCGGGCGCTGCCGACGGTGGTCTCGGAGTCCTTGGTGGCGGTCTTCCGGTCGTCGCCGATGGTCACCTCGGCCGAGTCGTCGGTGATGCGGCCGACGGTCATCGACATCGGGTCGTCACCGCCGAAGACCTTGACGGTCTTGGTGCCGTCGGCCTTGTCGGTCTTGATGCCGACGGTGCACTTGTGGTCGTCCAGGCAGAGCGCCACGCCGCCCTCGCAGGCGGTCAGCCCGGCGCCGAGCACCAGGACGGCGCCGGCGGCGAGGAGCGCGGGCCCGCGCCGGAAGCGGGTCCGGGGACGGGTACGGGGACGGGTGGGGTGGGGGTCCGGGGTGCTGCGCGCTGTGGTCATGCCGTCGACGGTAGGGCGGCGGGCGCGGCCCGCCATCGACCGTCGGCGGGACGCCTCCCCTGGTACGGCCCGGAGCGGCCGAGGCGTCCGCACCCCGAGAGCGGTGGGTCGAATCCCCTAGGGGATACAGGGAGTTGACGGTCAGTCTGATGACCGGCGGCTTCCGGCATATGCCGGAGGCCCATGCCACGCGCGTAGATCAACGGCCCGCGAAAACACCCCGGGGTCAGTCGGCGATGCTCCCCGGGCCATCGAAGCCGAGGCCGGTGCCGTCGGCCGGCCCCCCGGCCGGACCGTCCGCGACGCCGTCCGCGGCGCCGTCCGCCGGGCCCCACAGCGGCGAGGTGCAGCGCTGGTAGGTCGCGTGCCAGTGCGGCCAGTTGCGGGCCACGTCGTCGTCGCACTCGGCCAGCAGCCGCTCGACCAGCGCGGGCTGCACGCCCTCCAGCAGCCAGACCAGCGCGTCCGCCATCCCCGGGCCGTCGGCCAGCCGCAGCAGGTCCAGCAGCTCGCCGAGCCCGCCGAGCCGGGAGCCCTCGGGGACCACCCGCTCCATCCGGGGCAGCAGCTGCCGCTCCTCGATCCGCAGGTGGGTCTCCAGCCGGGCCGCCAGATCCTCCATCGCGTAGGCGACCGGCCAGGCGCTCCCGGTGTCCCGGCTGGCGATCCGCACCAGCGTGGTGACCCGGGTGAAGGAGTGGTCCAGGTTGTGGTGGTCGTCCTCCAGCCAGTTGAGCAGCAGCCGCAGCTCGGGCGCGAAGCGGCGCACGATCGGCCAGAGCCGGGTGTCCTGCTGCTCGTGGTGGCAGGTGAGCATCGCGGTCATGAAGTTCCAGTGCCTCAGCAGCGCCTCGCCCTTGTCGTCCTCGCCGGGCTGGAGCAGCCGCAGCGCGTTGGGCAGCCGGGCGAGGTCCCGGCGCAGCGCGGCGTGCACCAGGCGCAGCCCGGCGAACCGGAGGGTGACCGGCTCGTCGTCCGCGGCCCGTCCGTACGCGTCCGCGCCCAGCGGGGCGGGTCCGGGCCGGCCCTGCGCGGGCACGGTGGGGACGGGCTGGGGCACCAGGTGGATCGGCATGGGACTCTCTTCACGGCTTGGGGCACGGGTGGCGGCGGCCGGTCGATGACCGCCCCAGCCAAGGTGCTCGCAGTCGATCAGAAGCGAATCAATGTCCGATTGACGCGCAGGTCACGGGCCTGCGGACGGGCTGCGGGACCCTACGGCGACCTGCGGCGGACCCGGCAGCCGGAGAGCCCGCCGGACAGCAGGACCGCAGGACCGCAGGACAGTCAGCACAGCAGGGCCGCCGGCACCGGGAGCGCGAACGCGTCCCGGCACCGGCGGCCCGGATGAGAGCGGATGAAAGCGGTGAGAGCGGATGAGAGCGGTGCGGCGCAGGGCCTCAGTCGGCCGCCGGCCCCGCCAGGTGGGCGGTGAGCCACACCAGGGTGTCCGGGATCATCTTCTTGAAGTCCGAGGTCAGGTGCTTGCCGCCGGGCTGCTCGTGGTACTCCAGGCTCAGCGGCGGCACCGCCTTGGCCACCCAGCTCTTGACCACCCTGGTCTCGTACGGGTTGGCGCCGCCCGCGGTCACCAGCATGCTCACGTCGGCCTTGCCCTGGGCGACCAGCACGTCCGGGTTGTTGGCCGCGCGCTCGGCGTCGTGGCCCTTCCACAGCCCCGAGTCCGGGATGAAGTAGCCGTCGATCGGCACCGCGGCCTTGTAGACCTGCGGGTACTGGAGGGCGAGCTTGGCGCTGCAGAAGCCGCCGGTGGAGGCGCCCATCACGCCCCAGCCGTCGCGGCCCTTCACGGTGCGGAAGTTGGCGCGGACGAAGTCCGGGAGGTCCTCGGCCATCCAGGTGCCCATTTTGGGCTGGCCCGGGATGTCGGAGCAGTCCAGCGCGTTCTTCTCGTCGCTGTTGAAGTTCTGCACCGGCATGATCATGATGAACGGGTGGGACTTGCCCTCCTTGACCAGCCGCTCGTTCTCCTCCTGGATCGGCAGCTGGTTGTCGGTCCAGGTGTTGTAGCCGTTGCTCTGGCCGCCCGCGAACAGGGTGAGCACCGGGAAGCCGGTCTTGGCGAACTTGGGGTCGTTGTACTCGGGCGGCAGCCATACCCAGACCTGGCCGGTGACGCCGGACTTCGCGCCGGTCACCTTGGTCATGAAGATCGGGCCGGCGCCGGTGTCCCGGACCTTGTTGAGGGCTGCGGCGGGCCCGGTGGGCATCAGCACCTTGCCGGCGGCGGCCGGGGTCGCGCTGCCGGTCGCGGCCGGGCCGGTGCCGGTGGCGCTCGGGCTGCCCGCCGAGCTGCTGCCGCCGGCCGGGGTGGCGTTCGCCGTGGCGCTGTCCCCCTTCCCACCGCCGGAACTCCCGCAGGCCGCGAGCGAGGCGGCCAGGGCGAGCACGGCGGCGCCGGACAGGACGGCGCGGGAACGGGACGACTGCCTAAGCACGGTGAGGACTCTCCGACCGATGTCGCGCCCGGTCCGTCTGACCGGGCGGCGGCCCCCCGGTGGGGCCGGACAGGCCCGGGGGCACGGCACTGGTGCGTCCCCCGAGTGATGGTGGCGTCGCCCCTCGCGGGGGTGCGCCTTCCTGCGATCTTATGACGTAGGCCAGGGTGGCCCGGTTGCGCGGTGGCCACCGGAAATCCAATGTTTGTCCGCAGTCGGGTCAAGGCCCTCACCGCTTCCCCCGGACGGCGGGGGCCGGACGGCGGGGGTGGCCGCCGAACCCCCGTCGAACCGCCTGGATCGCGGAGGATCCGACCGGTGACGGCGGCCCGCCGATCCGGAACGATCTGCAGGGCGGGCCCGGGGCCGCCGGGACCGGTCATCGAGGAGGCTGCCATGGACCAGCGCATCGCCGTCGTCACCGGAGCCGGGAGCGGCATCGGCCGCGCCGTGGCGGTCGAACTGGCCGCGGCCGGCTGGCGGACGGTGCTGGCCGGGCGCCGGCCCGGGCCGCTGCGCGAGACCGCCGGGCTCTGCGCCGTCCCGGCCGACGTGCTGCCGACCGACGTCACCGACCCGGACGCGGTGGACGCGCTGTTCGCCGCGGCCGCCGGGCGCCACGGCCGGGTGGACCTGCTGTTCAACAACGCCGGCGCCTTCGGCCCGGCCGTCCCGGTGGAGGAGCTGGCGGTCGAGGACTGGCGGGCCGTGGTCGACCTCAACCTGACCGGCGCCTTCCTCTGCGCCCGGGCCGCGTTCCGGCAGATGAGGGCGCAGGACCCGCAGGGCGGCCGGATCATCAACAACGGCTCGATCTCCGCGCACGCCCCGCGCCCGCACTCGATCGCCTACACCGCGACCAAGCACGCCGTCACCGGGCTGACCAAGTCGCTGTCGCTGGACGGCCGCCCGTACCGGATCGCCTGCGGGCAGATCGACATCGGCAACGCGGCGACCGACATGACGGCGGCGATGGGCGCGGGCGTGCGGCAGGCGGACGGCCGGATCGCGCCCGAGCCGACCATGGACGTGGCCGACGTGGCGCGCACCGTGCGGCACATGGCCGGGCTGCCGCTGGAGGCCAACGTCCAGTTCGCCACCGTGATGGCGACGGCCATGCCGTACGTCGGGCGGGGATGACGGACCGGCCGCCACCCGTACGGCGCGGCGGCGGCGCCGCCCCTCCCCCGGCCCCCGGAACCGGTTCCCGGGAGCAGCCCCCCGGAACCAGCCCCCTACCGGGGGATCCCCGCCGGACCAGGCCGACGGGGACCCGCTACGGACCGGGGCCCGCGGCTCACGGCCGCCAGGTGTCGTTCAGCGTGACCGTCCCGCCCGAGGGCACCGTCGCCGTCCGGTTGGCGCCGGACTCCCAGGTCACCGCACCGCCGGCGTCCTTGCGGACGTACTTGTACTGGAAGGACGTACCGGCCGGCAGCGACAGTGACAGCGACCAGACCGGGTAGCCGGCCGAGGAGAGCGGCAGCGCCTTCGCCGCGTCCCAGCCGCCGAGCGCCGCCGCGTCGCCGACCACGTAGAGGTTCTGCCCGTACGAGGTGGTCGCGTTGACGTTGAACGAGGCGCCGGAGGCGCTCGCGCCGGGCTGGACGTACAGCGCGACCGCGTCGCCCGCGCCGACCGTCGCGGTGAACTGCCCGTTGGCGCCCACCTGGTAGGTCGGGCCGGTGCAGCCGCCGCCCGGCTGCGGGTCGCCGTGCTGGACGTCGCAGTAGGTGCCGGCCGGCAGCCCGGTCTGGAAGGTCCGGGTGATCGCGCCGCCCTCGTGGTTGATCGCGACGTAGCCCTTGTTGCCGCGGCCGAAGGCGATCGCGTTGTTGCCGTTGGACCACCAGTCCGTCACCCCGGTGCCCGCCACCGCGTTGCGGAAGCCGACCATGTTGGCGACCTGCCGCCAGGCGTGGGTGCAGTTCCAGCCGTCCTGGTAGCAGGCGTTGACGGTGCCGCCGTTCGGCGGGCCGTCGTCCTTGTTGGTGAAGGAGTAGCCGGAGTAGACGTTGGGGGCGCCGTACGGCGAGGCCAGCAGGAAGACGTTGGCCAGCGTGTAGGTGTTGCCGTAGGTGTAGTTGAGGGTGGAGCCGTTGCGCTCGGTGTCCCAGTTGTCGACGAAGCCGCGCGCCTGGCCGCTCGGCAGGTAGCCCCAGGAGGCGCCCCAGCCGTTGAGGTTGGCGAGCTTGTCGGTGGTGAACATCCGCTTGAGGTCGGTGCCGACCCGGAACTCGTCCACGTCACCGGTGCCGGTGTACTCGGTGGGCTGGATCGGCTCGCCGGCGCCGTAGATGACCTCCTGGACCCAGTAGGCACCGGGGTTGGCCGTCTTGGCCTTGATCGCGGCGAGGTCGGCGGCGGCGATGTGCTTGGCGGCGTCGATCCGGAAGCCGTCGACGCCGAGCGAGGCGAGGTCGTCCAGGTAGTGCGCGATGGTGGTCTGGACGTACGCGCTGCCGGTGTTCAGGTCGGCGAGGTCCACCAGTTCGCAGTTCTGGACGTCGGCGCGGTCCTGGTAGTTGCCGATCGCCCGGCGGCAGCCGTGGAAGTCCTGGTCCTGGTACGTGCCGGGGTAGTTGTACTTGGTGTAGGCGGTGCCGCCGGTGCCGGTGCCGGAGCCCGCCGACATGTGGTTGACCACCGCGTCGGCGATCACCTTGACGCCGGCCGCGTGGCAGGCGGTGACCATGTTCTTGAACGACGTGCGGTCGCCGAGCCGCCCGGCGATCCGGTAGCCGACCGGCTGGTAGGAGGTCCACCACTGCGGACCCTGGATGTGTTCCTGCGGCGGGGAGACCTCCACGAAGCCGTAGCCCTTGGGGCCGAGGGTGGAGGTGCAGGCCTGGGCGACGGAGTCGAAGCGCCACTCGAAGAGGGTGGCGGTGACGTCCTTGCCGTTGTTCGCGGGCGGGGCGGCCTGGGCGGCGGGGGCGCCGAGGGAGGTGCCGAGCGAGAGCGCGAGCGCCGCCGAGGCGGCGAGCGCGCCGGCCGCGCGGGCGGGCCGGCGGCGGGTGGGGGCGGTGGTGACCACGTCGTCTCCTGGGGGTGGCTGGGGTGGGGGCAGCCGGAGGGTGAACCTGCAGGAAGTTTCTGTAACTTGCCGGAAACTTGCAGCGCTGAACCTAGAGGCGCTCACGGAGGGCGTCAAGACCTCGGGTCGGATCCCAGCGGACGGGCTCCCGTTCGGGTCCCCGGAGACGGGCTCCCGTTCGGGTCCCCGGAGACGAGCCTCCGTTCGGGTTCCCGGAGGCGGGACGGCACGACAAGGGCCCGGCGGCCGTAGCCACCGGGCCCCTCACCTGTCCTGGTTCACCGGCCCCTCAGGAGCCGGACCGGGCTCAGCCGGTCTGGACGGCGGTGTCGTCGATCACGAAGCTGGTCTGGAGCGAGGCGTCCTCGGTCCCGGCGAACTTCACGGTGACCGTCTGGCCCGCGTAGGCCGACAGGTCGAAGGTGCGCTGCTGGTAGCCGGCCGCGGCGTCCGCGTTGGAGTAGGTCTTCAGCGCGGTGCCGTTCACCGTCACGGTCAGCTTGTCGTACGCGGTGCTGCCCGACTCGGCGGTGTCGATGTGCAGCCAGAAGCTCAGCGTCGCCTTGCAGCCCGCCGGGATGCTCACGGTCTGCGACAGCGAGTCCGAGTGGGTGGAGCCGTAGCCGTTCAGCCACGCCTTCCAGGAACCGCCGTGGGCAGCCTGCGAGGAGCTGTTGTCCACCACGCCGCTCGACGCCGTCCACGGGGTCGCCGTGCCCGACTCGAAGCCCGCGTTGCCCAGCAGCTGGGCCGGCGTGCAGCCGCCGCCACCGGTGGAGACGGTCCAGGTGAAGCTGGTGGTGCCGGTCTTGCCGGCCGAGTCCTTCGCCGTGACGGTCACGTTGTAGGTGCCCGCGGTGGAGGCGGTGCCGGTGATCACGCCGGTGGAGGAGTTGATCGACAGGCCGGTGGGCAGGCCGGTGGCCGAGTAGGTCAGCGGGGCGGTGCCACCGGTGGCCTTGATCGCCAGGTTGACCGCGCCGCCGACGGCGGTGGACTGGTTGCCCGGGTTGGTGACGGTGACGCCGCCCGGGTTGGGCGCCGTGCCGACGTTGACGCCCGCCCAGGCGGTGCTGACCGCGGTCAGCTCGGCGCTGCCGGCCCCGTACAGGTCGGTGGCCGCCTTCTCCGTCGCGGTGCGCGCCGCGGCGTAGTTGGTGTTGGAGGTCATGTAGGTGGTCAGCGCGCGGTACCAGACGGCCGCCGCCTTGTCCCGGCCGATGCCGGTGACCGCGATGTTGCCCTGGGTCGGCGAGTCGTAGCTGACGCCGTTGATCACCTTCGCGCCGCTGCCCTCGGACAGCAGGTAGAAGAAGTGGTTGGCGACACCGGACGAGTAGTGGACGTCCTTGTTGCCGACGCCCGAGAACCAGTAGTCGGCCGAGGCGCCGTCCTTGGACGGCTTGTCCATGTAGCGCAGCGGGGTGCCGTTCCCGTTGATGTCGATCAACTCACCGATCAGGTAGTCGGGGTTGTCGCTCGGGATGTTGGCGGAGAACTCGACCATGGTGCCGAAGATGTCCGAGGTGGCCTCGTTGAGGCCGCCGGACTCGCCCGAGTAGGTCAGGTTCGCGGTGGCCGAGGTGACGCCGTGGCTCATCTCGTGGCCGGCGACGTCCAGCTCGGTCAGCGGCGCCGTGTTGTTGGAGCCGTCGCCGTAGGTCATGCAGAAGCAGGAGTCGTCCCAGAACGCGTTCACGTAGTTGTTGCCGTAGTGGACGCGGCTGTAGGCGCCGACACCGTCGTTGCGGATGCCGTTGCGGCCGAAGGTGTTCTTGTAGTAGTCCCAGGTGGACGCCACGCCGAAGTGCGCGTCGACCGCGGCGGACTCGCCGTTGTTGACGGTGCCGTCGCCCCAGGTGTCGGTGGACTTGCTGTACAGCGTGCCGGTGCCCGAGGTCCCGTGGTTCAGGTTGGTGGTGTAGCCGTTGCCGCGGGCGGCGTCCTTCATCTGGTACGACGACCCGGACTGGGTGGTGCCGATGGTGACGCTGCCGACGAAGACGCCCTTGCCGGAGCCGGTCTCGATGCCGTCCCACTGCTGGATGACCTGGCCGCTGGTGGCGTCGGTGACGACGTGCATCTTGCTCGGGGTGCCGTCGGACTTGGTGGAGGCGACGACGGTCTCCCAGGCGAGCCGGGGGCTGTTGTCGGCGGCCCAGACCACCAGGCGCGGCGCGGTCTCGACCGCGGTGCCCTGCTCGGCGGCGAGCGCGGCGCTCTGCGCGGCCGGCGCGGCCAGCTTCGGCGTGGTGCTGACACCGCTCAGCGAGGCGGTGCTGGCCCGGTCAACGCTCTTGGTCGCACCGGTGGGCGCCTGGTGCACCACCAGGTCCCCGCCCAGGACGGGCAGCCCGTTGAGGGTGCGCTCGTACCGCAGGTGGCGGGTGCCGTCCGCGTCCTGGATGACGTCCTTGGTGACCAGCTTCTCCTCGCCGCTCAGCCCCAGGCTCTGGGCGAGGGAGGCGCTCTGCTGGGTCGCGGCGGAGATCAGCTGGGCGCGGTTCGCCTGCTGGGCCGCGACGGCGGCCGGCGCGTCCGGCGTGGCCGCCTGGGCGATCACCGGTATGCCGGTGACCAGCAGCGCGGTGGAGGCGGCCATGACAACCGCCGCCTTCCGGGCGTGAGCGTAACGGGACATGCGGACTCCTTTTCCGACCGGCGCTGGGTCGCGCACGGTGGAGAGAACCTGGGCCGCGGTTGCGGCGCAGTGGGGGCCCCCGCCGGGTGCGACGGGAGTGCGGATGCGGTGCTCACAACTCGTTGCAGGGTCGGGACGCGCTGCACCAGAACTGGAACAGCTGCACCGGGGGGTGGGGCCCCCTCGTCTACAGCCGGGGGAATCGTGGCAGCAAACGAGCCGTTAATGACAGATGCATGCCACGGATTGGCCGATTCGATACCGAAACCGTATGCAGGACGGTCCGTCAGTTGTGTTACCCCGTGACGAACTCGTGAACACGGTTTTCATGCCCCCGGTAAAGTTCGATCACTACCGGCGGTCGGTGACCAGCGCTCAGGGCCCCGCCGGGCACCGCCGGGTGGCCCACAGCGCCCGTTGGACCCGGCACGTCACAGTTCCGGCCGTGCCACCGATGCTTTCCGGCCATTGTGTGTCCGGAACGGAACCGGGCCGCCCAGGACCACGACCGGGCCCCGCACCACCTGAACAGTGGTACGGGGCCCGGAACTTGTGGGGGTGTACGAATCAGTGCTGGACGAACACCGCCACGGTGCGGCCCGGCACGGTGAAGGTGCCGGTCGCGGCGTCGAAGCCGGCCTCCCGCACCACCCGGTCCGCCCCGCCCGCCTGGACGGGGTGCAGCGCCTGGCCGGTGCCCCGCAGGGCCGGTACGGTCTGCGCCTGCGCCGTGGGCGTGGCGTTGAAGACCACCGTGATGCCCTTCTCCGCCCCCGGCAGCCCGGTGCCGTCCAGATGCAGGGTGATCACCCCGGGCGTCTCACCGGCGGTGCCGGAGAGCGGGTAGGAGAGCCGCTGCTGGACGGCGGCCAGGGTGGGCAGCGAGAACAGCGGCGAGGACTGCTTGATCCGCAGGAACTCCCGGTACTGCGCCGAGGTCGCCCGGATGTCGGCCGCCCCCACCCTCAGCCCCGGGTCGGCCAGCAGGGACCGGGCGGCCGCCCACTGCCCCTGGTTGTCCTTCGCCGTCGGCAGGCCGCGGCCCCAGCCGTTGCCGTCCGCCGGGTCCCAGTGGATCGCGTTGAACCAGTCCCCGGAGTCGTAGGAGTTGGAGTCGAGCGACTTGGAGCGCAGCAGGTCGCTGCCGGCCTGGGCGAAGCCCGCGCCCTGGGTGAGCGTGGTCAGCGAGAGCCCGAGCGCCTGCATCCGGGCCCGGTCGGCGGGCGCGGTGCCGGCCGGCAGCTTGTACGCGAGCGCGTCGAAGAGGTCGGTGTTGTCGTGGGCGTCCACGTACTCCACCGCCTCGCCCGGCTTGGCCGCGTACCCGGTCGGGGCGCCGTTGTAGTCGACCTGGGCGCCGGTGACGGGCTTTCCGGAGCTGTCGGTGAAGGAGTAGCCGGCCAGGTTGCCGGTCAGTCCGACCTTCAGCTGGTCCATCTGGTGCAGCAGCCGGGCCTTCTGCTCCTCCGGGGTGCCGTTCGCGGCCGAGCCGTTCGGGTCGCTGTACAGGCCCGAGGCGAAGCCCTGCTGCGGGGCGGAGTCCAGCATGAAGTTGCCGCCGCGGGCGGCGTCCCGGATCCGGTCGTCGAAGGTGGCGATGCCGGTGCCGGCCATGTGGGCCTGGGTGGCCTGCTCGAACCGGGCGTCGTTCGCGACGACGCCGAAGTTCCAGCCCTCTCCGTACAGGAGGACGTTCCTGCCGTCCACGCCGTCCGAGTCCGGCGTCATCCGGTGCAGCGCGGACTGCACGTCCAGCATGGTGGACTTCGGGTCCAGGCCCATCAGGTCGAAGCGGAAGCCGTCGACCTTGTACTCGCGGGCCCACAGCGTCACCGAGTCGACCACCAGCCGGTTCATCATGGCGTGCTCGGGCGCCGTGTCGGCGCAGCAGCTGTCCGTCGTCACCCTGCCGTCGGCGTCCAGCCGCTGGTAGTAGCCGGGAACCACCTTGTCCAGCACCGAGTGCTCGGCCTGGCCGCCGGCGGCGGTGTGGTTGTAGACCACGTCGAGCACCACCCGCAGCCCGGCCGCGTGCATCGCCTGCACCATCTGCCGGAACTGCACCGTACGGGCCGTCCCGTTCGGGTCGGTGGCGTAGGAGCCCTCCGGCACGTTGTAGTGCAGCGGGTCGTAGCCCCAGTTGTACGCGTCGTCGGCGGCCACGGCCGCCACGCACTCCTGCTGCTTCGGGCCGTCCTGCGGCAGGGACTTGAGGTCGCAGGCCGGCAGCTTCCGGTCCGCCGGGTTCTCCCGGACGGTGGCGATGTCGAAGGTCGGCAGCAGGTGCACCGTGGTCACCCCGGCCTCGGCGAGCTCCCGGAGGTGCCGCATCCCGGCCGAACCGGACTCGGTGAACGCCAGGTAGGTGCCGCGCTCGGCGGCCGGGACGGTGGGGTCCTCGACCGAGAAGTCCCGGACGTGCAGCTCCTGGATCTGCTGCCGCGCGGGCGGGACGGCCTGCGGGCGGGCGTGGTCGTCCCAGCCCTTCGGCTTGAGCTCCCTGGCGTCGAGGTCGGCGACCAGGCTCCGCTTCGAGTCGGTGGACAGCGCCACCGCGTACGGGTCGGTGACGGTGTTGACCACGACCTGCCGCACCGAGGGAGCCCAGACCTTCACCTGGTACAGGTAGTACTTGCCGTCCAACTCGCCCCTGTCGCGGACGACTTCCCACACCCCGGTCTCGTCGTCCAGCTTCAGCGGCAGCGTCCTCGGGGTGCCCCCGGTGGCGCTGTCGAAGACCTGGACGGAGACCTCCTGCGCGGTCGGCGCCCAGAGCGACAGCGCCACCTTGCCGTTGTAGTAGGCCGGTCCGAAGTCCACCTTGCCGGTCCGCCCGGCGTACAGGTCGTCCAGCACGCCCGGGATCTGCACCCCGGTGGCGGCCAGCACGGCGCCGCTGGGCAGGTGTTCGGTGAACAGCAGCTGGGCGCGCAGCGCGGCCGGGACGCGGGCGGCGTCCCGGGGGTCGACGGTGAAGGCCCGGTAGCCCGCCAGGTGCGGATAGGCGGCCTTCTGCGCGTCGGTCAGCCCGCCCTTGACGGGGCTGAGCCGCAGCCAGCGGCCGGGCTTGGTCAGCGCGCCCTTGTCCGCCGTGATGCCGCCCGCCGGGTCGTAGACCAGCTGGGCGCTGGTGCCGCCGGCCAGGGCCTCGTCGCCCGCGCCGTAGTTCGCCGGGACGACGACGGTACTCGCGTCGATCCACTGGGCCTTGGCGCCGGTGAGGTCGATCTGCGAGGAGGCGGCCGGGTTCTGCGGCAGCAGGTAGCCCTCGCGGCCGCCGAGGATCCAGACCTCCTTGCCGTTGACGGCGAAGTCCAGCGACTGGTCGCCGGGCAGGTCCTTGTCGCCGCCCTTGTGCAGGATGTAGCTGAGGCTGGTCGCCCCGGGGGCCAGCGGCACCTCGAAGACGGCGCCGAAGGCGTCGCGGCGCGCGGGTGTCAGCGGCTTGCCCCAGTCGGTCGGGGCGGCGGCGCCCGTCCAGTCGTGCAGGCCCCAGCCGTCGTAGTCGCCGTCGGCCCGGTTGTAGTGGATGACGGCGGTGTTCGCGGGCTGGCTGTTCGGCGGCCCGGGGTCGGCGGTGCGCACGGCCGGGTCGCCCTGCTTGAGCCACACCTCGCCGGTGCCGGCGACATCGAGGTGCCGGTCGGCGTCGACGTCCTTGACGCCGTCCTTCTCCACGACGAACCCGACGTCCGAGGCGCCCGGCTTCAGCCGCACGTACGCGAAGGCGCCGTACGCGTCCCGCCCGGTGAAGGCGTGCCCGGCCGGCCACTGGGTGGCCTCGCCGTCGGCGAGGTCGCCCCAGGCGTAGAGGTTCCAGCCGTCGTAGTCGCCGTCCGGACGGTTGTAGTGGACGACGGCGTACGGGCGGGAGCCGGCGGTGGGCGCCGGCCGGGGCGCGGGGGCGCCGGTGGTGAAGCTCGCCGTGGCGGAGCGCAGGTGGCCGCTGGAGTCCTGCACGACGGCCTTGTAGCGGACGACCGTGCCGGGGGCGACGCCGCCGAGGTCCTGGGTCACCGCGTACTTCCCGGTGTCGGCCGTGCCCAGCGTCCGCCAGGGCCCGTCGCCGACCTGGGCGGCGAAGCTCACCCGGTCGAAGCCGCCGCCGTCGACGCGGGCGCCGAGCGTCACCAGCCCGGCCGAACCGTCCGCGGGCGGCTGCACCGAGATCCCCGGCGCGGCGCCGACGGCCGCCAGCCGGGCACCCGCTTTGAACACCACGGAGGAGAGCGCCGGCACGGTGACGGTCACCTTCCGGTCGGCGCCGCTGGTGATCCGGTCCCCGGCCGCCGGGTGGATCCGGTCGAAGCCCATCCCCGCGGAGAAGGTGTCCAGGGTGACGGTCTTCGCCTCGGCGGCGTTGTTGACCGCCACCAGGTACTCGACCTGCTGCCCGGCGTCGATGCGGGAGAAGGCGTACACGCCCGCGCCGTCGGCGGCGTACCTCTCGATCTGGGCGCCGTCGGCCAGCGCCGGGTTGGTCCGGCGCAGCTCGGCCAGCCCGGCGACGCTCCGGTAGAGCTCGCCGTCCTGCCCGTACCGGTCGGCCGGGCCGGCGGGGGCGCCGAGCACCCGGTCGGCGTTGTACGAGGCCGTCCTGGAGGCGAACAGGTCCTGCCGGGCGTCCTTGTCGCCGCCCGCGCCGGTGAAGCCCTGCTCGTCGCCGTAGTAGACGACGGGCTGGCCGCGGGTGAGGAACTGCAGCTCGCTGCCGAGCCGGTCCTTCCGCAGCAGGGTCGCGTCGTCGGCGCCCGGGTTGTCGGCGAGCAGGAAGGAGCCGAAGCGGCCCATGTCGTGGTTGCCGAGGAAGGTCGGCAGCTCGTACGCGTCGGTGTCGGCGCTGGTGTAGCGGTAGTCCTGGGCGTAGACGTCGGCGAGGCTGCGCGCCGAGCCGCCCTGGGAGACGTAGGAGCGGGCCGCGCTCTGGAACGGGAAGTCCAGGGTGGCCTGGAGCCTGCCCTTGGTGACGTACGGCGAGGTGACCGCCGGGTCCCCGGAGTGGACCTCGCCGAACATGAAGAACTTCCGGTTGCCCTGCTTGGCGGCGAAGTCCTTGAGTGCGGGCGCCCACTGCTGCCAGAACGCCATGTTGACGTGCTTGACGGTGTCGATCCGGAAGCCGTCCACGCCGGCGTCCTTGACCCACTGCTGGTAGACCTTCTCGAAGCCCTTCACCACCTTGGGGTTCTGGGTGTCGAGGTCGTCCAGGCCGCTGAAGTCGCCCTCGGTGGCGGACTCGCCGACGAAGGTCGAGTCGCCCCGGTTGTGGTAGATCGCCGGGTCGTTGAGCCAGGACGGGGTCTTGGCCGCGGCGTCGGACGGGGTGCGGAAGACCGGGGTGTAGGGGAAGGAGTCCTTGGTGGTCCGCGGCCAGGGGGCGCCCGCGTCGGCGACGGCGGTCTCGTCCACCGGGTTCCCGTCCGCGTCGAGCGTCGGGTAGGCGCCGGCGGACCGGTAGCCGTACTGCTTCTCGGCGTAGTCGACGACGTCGGCGGTGTGGTTGGTGATGACGTCGAAGAAGACCTTGATGCCGCGGGCGTGTGCCTTGGCTATCAGCTCCTTGAGCTGCTCGTTGGTGCCGAAGTGCGGGTCGACCTGGGTGAAGTCGGTGATCCAGTAGCCGTGGTAGCCGGCCGAGGCGTCGGCCCCGCTGCCCTGCACCGGCTTGTTCCTGAAGATCGGGGCCATCCAGATCGCGGTGGTGCCCATGTTCTGGATGTAGTCGAGCCGCTGGATCAGCCCGGCGAGGTCGCCGCCGTGGTAGAAGCCCTTGTCGGCGGGGTCGAAGCCGTTCTCCAGCCGCCCGCCGGTGATGCCGCCGGTGTCGTTGGCGGCGTCGCCGTTGGCGAAGCGGTCGGGCAGGACGAAGTAGAACTGCTCGCGGGTGAGGTCGTGCCGCCCGGCGGTGGCCGCCAGCGCGGCGTCCGAGGGCGGGGCCGGCGGGGCGGCGGCGAGGGCCGCGGGGGCGCCGCCGAGGGTGGCGGCGGTCAGCGCGGCGGCCAGCAGGACGGCCGTGCGGCCTGGTGGTCTGCGGCGGCCAGCACGTCGCGCGGTGCTCCGGCGGGGGCGGAGCGGGGCATCGGCCACTGAGGGCTCCCTTAGGGGAAGGGGCGATCGAGTTCCCAGGAAGCTAGCGGCCTGCAATATGTTTCAGCAAGATGCAGAAACGGTTTCGTGGACGGAAGTTCCAGCTGGGGCGAGCGTCTCCGACCACCCCGATTACGCCCCTGGCGCGGCGGGCGTGACAATGGGACGTATGTCCGTCCCACCGGTATGCACCCAACCCCCGAACACCCCCTACCCCGGTGGGAGCCGGCCCCTAGCCCTCAAGGGGGACAGCCGGTGAAGAATCCACTTCCGGAGGATGAGCGGACGGCTACGAGCGGTCTGGCAGACTTGCCGTCCATGGGGGAACCGACCGAGATCCAGCGAGGCGACGCCGGGCGCGCCGACGCGGCCAGTGGTGGCGGTTCCGACGCAGCGAAGGCCGTCCCCGGCCGCCTGCCCGAGGGAACCGCCCGTGCCGCCCAGTCCCGTACCGCCGCCCTGCGCAGCCGCGTCAGCGCCCAGCGCCGGTCCCCGGCCAGGCCGCGGATCTGGTTCGAACTGGCCCTGATCGGGATCAGCTACTGGATCTACTCGATCGTGCGCAACGCGGTCCCCGAACAGGAAGCGATAGCCCAGAAGCACGCGGGCTGGATCTGGGACCTGGAGCACCACCTCGGCATCGCCGTCGAGCGCTCGGTCAACCACGCCGTGGACGGCGTCGGGTGGCTCATCACCGGGATGAACTACTACTACGCGACGCTGCACTTCGTGATCACCATCGGCGTGCTGGTCTGGCTCTACCGCTGGCACCCCGGGCGCTACGTCGCGGCCCGCACGGTGCTGTTCGTGACCACCGGGATCGCCCTGGTCGGCTTCTACTTCTTCCCGCTGGCCCCGCCTCGGCTGATGACGGACGGCGGCTTCATCGACACCGTGAAGACCCACGGCACCTGGGGCTCGATGGCCTCCGGCCCCGCCGCGCACGTCTCCAACCAGTACGCGGCGATGCCCTCGATGCACATCGGCTGGTCGACGTGGTGCGGCCTGGCGATCTTCTTCCTGGCCCGCCGGACGTGGGTCCGGGCGCTCGGCCTGCTGTACCCGGCCGCCACCCTGGTGGTCATCGTCTCCACCGCCAACCACTTCTGGATGGACGCCGTCGGCGGCCTGCTCTGCCTGGCGGTGGGCTTCCTCGCCGCCCGCTGGCTGTACCACGAGTGGGTCTACCGGCTGCCCAAGGTCCCCGCCCGGGAGACGGTGGCCGAGCAGCCGATCACCGTCCCGGAGCAGTGGAGCGAGCCCGCGGTCAGCAGCGCGCGCCGCTAGGGTCTGTCTTCAAACTCGCGTCTGCGGGCGAACGACGGGAGTTTGAAGACAGACCCTAGGTCCTCGACACCGGAGGGGCCCCGTGCGGGGCCCCTTTCGGCTGTCCGGGGCGGCTCAGTCCGAGCCGTAGAACAGCCGGTCCACCACCGCCCGGGCCCGCCGGGTGGTCCGCCGGTAGTCGTCCAGCAGCTCGCCGCTGTGCCCCGAGCCGTACCCGAGGTAGCGGGCCACCCCGGCCAGCTCCCGGGCCTCCCCCGGGAAGCTGTCCCCGGGCCGCCCCCGCACGAGCATCACCGCCGCCCGCACCCGGGAGGCCAGCACCCAGGCCGCGTCCAGCACCTCGGCGTCCTCCGGCCCGACCAGCCCGCCCGCCACGGCGGCGGCCAGCGCCGCCCTGGTCCGGGTGGTGCGCAGGGCCGGCAGCTCGTGCCCGTGCTGGAGCTGGAGCAGCTGCACCGTCCACTCGACGTCCGCCAGCCCGCCCCGGCCGATCTTGGTGTGGGTGGTCGGGTCGGCCCCGCGCGGCAGCCGTTCGGCCTCGATCCGCGCCTTGATCCGGCGGATCTCCACCAGGTCCCGCTCCGGCACCCCGCCGCCCGGGTAGCGCAGCGGGTCGATCAGCCGCCGGAACCGCAGGCCCAGCTCCTCGTCCCCGGCCACCGGCTCGGCCCGCAGCAGCGCCTGGCTCTCCCAGGCGTGCGACCAGCGCCGGTAGTACGCCGCGTACGAGGCGAGGCTGCGCACCAGCGGGCCGCTGCGGCCCTCCGGCCGCAGGTCGGCGTCGACCAGCAGCGGCGGCTCGGTGGACGGCGCGCCCAGCCGGGTGCGCAGCTCGTGGCAGACCGCCTGGGCGGCCCGGGCGGCCTCCTCCTCCAGCGAGCCGAGCAGCGGCTCGTGGACGAAGAGCACGTCCGCGTCCGAGCCGTAGCCCAGTTCGCGGCCGCCGAAGCGGCCCATCGCGATCACCGAGATCCGGGTCGGCAGGTCCCCGTGCTCGGCCTCCCAGCCGGCGATACAGGCGCGCAGCGCACCGCCCAGGGTGGCGGCGTTAAGCGCGGTGAGCGCCTCCCCCGCGGCGTCCAGGGCCTCCCCGGGATCCTCCCCGAGCCGGCCGAGCACGTCTGCGGCGGCGGTGCGGAACAGCTCCCGGCGGCGCACCGAGCGGGCGGCGGCCACGGCCGCGTGGGTCGACCCGGCCCGGCCGACGGCGGCCAGGATCTCCCCCTCCAGGGCGGCCCGGCCGCGCGGCTCCAGCCCGTGCGGGTCGCCCAGCATGGCCACCGCCTCGGGGGCGCGCAGCAGCAGGTCGGGGGCAAGCCGGCCGGCCGACAGCACCCGGGCCAGCTGCTCGGCGGCGGCGCTCTCGTCCCGCAGCAGCCGCAGGTACCAGGGGGTGCGGCCGAGCGCGTCGGAAACCTGGCGGAAGTTGAGCAGCCCGGCGTCCGGGTCTGCGGACTCGGCGAACCAGCCGAGCAGCACCGGCAGCAGGGTGCGCTGGATCGCGGCCTTGCGGCTCACCCCGGAGGCCAGCGCGCTGATGTGCCGCAGGGCGGCGGCCGGGTCCGCGTAGCCCAGTGCCTCCAGCCGGGCCCGGGCCGCGTCCGGGGTCAAGCCGGTGGCGCCCGGCGGGAGTTCGGCGACGGCGTCGAGCAGCGGCCGGTAGAACAGCTTCTCGTGCAGCCGCCGGACCTCCATCGCGTGCCGCTTCCACTCGCGGTGCAGCGCGGCCACCGGGTCGGCCCGGGTGTCGTCGTTGATCAGCGCCGTCAGCGAGCGGGCCAGCCGGCGCAGGTCCTCGGCTCCGGTGGGCATCAGGTGGGTGCGGCGCAGCCGGTACAGCTGGATGCGGTGCTCCAGCGAGCGCAGGAAGCGGTACGCGGCGTCCAGCGAGGCGGCGTCCGCCCGGCCCACGTACCCGCCCCGGGAGAGCGCGGCCAGCGCCTCCAGGGTGTTGCCGCTGCGCAGCGCCGGGTCGGTGCGGCCGTGCACCAGCTGCAGCAGCTGGACGGAGAACTCGACGTCGCGCAGCCCGCCCGGGCCGAGCTTGAGCTGGCGGTCCAGCTCGGTGGCCGGGATGGAGTCGACCACCCGGCGGCGCATCTGCTGCACGTCGGTGACGAAGTTCTCCCGGGCGGCGGCCTGCCAGACCATCGGGGCGAGCGCCTCCACGTACGCGGCGCCGAGCTCCGCGTCCCCGGCGACCGGGCGGGCCTTGAGCAGCGCCTGGAACTCCCAGGTCTTGGCCCAGCGCTGGTAGTAGGCGAGGTGGCTGGCCAGGGTGCGCACCAGCGGGCCGTTGCGGCCCTCGGGGCGCAGGTTGGCGTCCACCGGCCAGATGGTGCCCTCGCCGGTGGTGTCCGCGCACAGCCGGGTGAGGGCGGCGGCCAGCCGGATGGCGGCCTTGACGGCCTCGTGCTCGTCCACGCCCTCGCGCGGCTCGGCGACGAAGACCACGTCCACGTCCGAGACGTAGTTGAGTTCGCGGCCGCCGCACTTGCCCATGCCGATCACCGCGAGCCGGCAGGCCGCGGCGGCCTCCGGGTCCTGCTCGGCGGCGAGGTCCAGGGCGGTCTGGAGGGTGGCGCCGGCCAGGTCGGCGAGTTCGGCGGCGGTCTGCGCGAGGTCGGTGGTGCCGGTGAGGTCGCGGGCGGCGATGGCGAGCAGGCAGCGGCGGTAGGCGACCCGCAGCGCGTTCGCCGGGCCGAGCGCCTCGTCCCGGACGCCCTCGGCGAGGGCGCGGCGGAAGTCCTCCGGGCCGGGGTGCATGTCGCGCAGTTCGAAGGTGACCAGCACGTGCCAGTCGTGCGGGTGCCGGGCCAGGTGGTCGGCGAGCGCGGTGGAGACGCCGAGCACGCCGAGCAGCCGGTCGCGCAGCGGCTTGGAGGTGGTGAGGGTGTCGCGCAGGGTGTGCCGGTCGGCCTCGTCGGCGGCCTCCAGCAGCCGGGCCAGGCCGAGCAGCGCGAGGTCGGGGTCGGCGGTGGCGCCCAGCGCGTCCAGCAGCAGGGGGTCGTCGGCCAGACCCTCCAGCCCGGGGCCCTCCAACAGCCGCACCGCCCGCGCCGGGTCGGTGAACCCGCGCCGGACCAGCCGGTTCTCCGGCCGGCTGACCCGGCTCCCGGCCCGCTGCTCCTCCACCGCCGCCATCGGCCCCTCCATCCGTCCGCCCAAGGGCCCGTCCGCCCCAGCAGGTTACGCGCCCGCACGGGCCGCCGCCGGGCACGACCACCGAGTGGACGCGACCGGCGCCCCCTGCCGTCGCGCTCGGACCGGGACGGATCGGCTCCGGACACGGCGTGGCGTGTCGGCTTGCCCGTCGGCTCGGGGGCGCGGTGGAGTACGCATGGCCGGCCGGGACGCCCCGCGGCTCTCCCGCACTCCCGTCCGAAGGGACGACCCATGGCGACCGAGCACCCGGCCGAGCGGCGAACACCGCGCCGGCGCCCCCACCGGCTCGCGATCGGCGTGCTCGGCGACCTGCTGTTCACCGTCGGCGTGCTGCTCGCCCTGCTGGTCGTCCACTCGCTGTGGTGGACGAACCTCACGGCCGACCGGCACGCGGACGCCTCCGCCGAGCGGCTGCGCCAGTCCTGGTCGGCTCCGGCCCGGACGGCCCCGGCGGCCCCACCGGCCGACGCCCCCGCGCCGACGCCCGCCGCACCGCCAGCCGCCGCACCGACCGACGCGCCGCCCCTGTTCGGCCCGGGCGACGCCGTCGGATTCCTCCACGTCCCGGCCCTGGGCACCGGCTACCAGGTGCTGATCGAGGTCGGTGCCGACGCGGACACCCTCGCGAAGGGGGTCGCCGGGGCCTACACCGCGCCGTACCGCGCGGCCATGCCCTGGGAGGCCCAGGGCAACTTCGCCCTGGCCGCCCACCGCGACGGGCACGGCGCGAAGTTCCACGACCTGGACCGGCTGAAGCCGGGCGACCCACTGGTCGTGGAGACCCGGGACCGCTGGTACGTCTACCGCGTCGACGCCACGCTGCCCGAGACGTCCAAGGAGGACATCGGCGTCATCGCCCCGGTGCCCGTCGGCTCCCCGTACGGCGGGCCGGGCCGCTACATCACCCTGACGACCTGCACGCCGGTCTACACCTCGCTGTACCGGATGGCCGTCTGGGGCAGCCTGGTCCGGGAGGAGCCGATGGACCCGGGCCGCACGCCGCCCGCCGAGCTGCGCTGAGCCCGTCCGACGATCACACGACTGACGGGCGGTGCGCCGTGCGCACCGCCCGTCGGTCACCGAGTGCTCCGGCCCGGTCAGGAGGAGCGACGGCGGCGGCCGATCCGCATGGCCGCCGCGCCCGCCGCGACGAACGCCGCCGAGAGGCCGAGCAGGACCGGCGAGGTCTCGCTCCCCGTCTCGGCCAGCTCGCCGTGGTGCCAGCCGTTCCCGTCCGCGTGGCTGCCCTGGTGGCCTTCGTGGCCCTGGTGGCCCTCGTGACCCCCGTGACCCTGCTGGCCCTGCTGACCCCCGTGACCCTGGTGGCCCTGGTGGGTCGGCCGGTGGACCGTTCCCGCGCCGTACTTGGCGTTGTTCACGTTGGAGTTGTTGTTCGAGTTGTTGCTGGAGTTGTTGCTGGACTGCGAGGCCGACTGGCTGTTGTTCGCCGTGTTCTGCGCGGAGTTGCTCGCCGAGTTGGTCGCGGAGTTGGCCGCGGAGTTGTTGGCGTTGCTGCTGGCGGTGTTGTTCGCGCTGTTGTCGAGGCTGTTGTTGATGGTGTTCTGCACGACGACCGTCACGTTGACGTTCTGGTCCTGGCTCTGCTGACCGTTCTGGGACTGGGACTGGTTCTGGGCCTCGGACTGGCTCTGAGTCTGGGACTGGCTCTGCGGGGCACCGCCCCCGCCGTTGCCCCCGTTCCCACCGTTCCCGCCGTTGCCCCCGTTGCCCCCGTTCCCACCGTTCCCGCCGTTGCCCCCGTTCCCGCCGTTACCGCCATTGCCTCCGTTCCCGCCGTTGCCGCCGTTCCCGCCATTGCCGCCGTTGCCCCCGTGCCCGCCGTGGTCCCCGTGGTCCCCATGCCCGCCGTGGTCCCCGTGGTCGCCAGGGGGGCAGGGGCAGGCGTGGTGGTGCTGGTGGTGGTGGCAGTGCTTGGCGGTGAAGCCCGACAGTTCGTTCAGCTCGCTCAGTTCGTCGGCGAACCCGAGCATCGGCGACTGGCCGCCGCCCCGCCCGCGCTCGGCGTCCTCCTCGCTCGGCTGGCCCTCCTCGTCCTGCTCGGTTCCTTCCTCTGCCTGCCCGGTGCCTTCGTCGGCCGGCCGGACCGCCTCGGCAGCGGCCGGCGCCTGACCGCCGGGCGCCGCCGCGGCCGTGTCGCCGTCCGAACGGTTGACCTGACGGCCCGCCGACTTGGCCGGGGCGGCGTCGTGGTTGCCGAAGGTCCAGGCGTGGGTGGTGTTGCCGTTGCCCTCCGCGGCCTGACGGAGGAGTCCGTCGACCCACTCACCCTGGGCCGCCGCCGATGCGGCGCCCGCGCGGTGGTCGACGGAGGACGAGGCGTAGGCCGCGGAGCCGGCACCCCACACAAGGGCGGCCGAGGTCAGTCCGGACAGGGCCAGGGTGGTGATTCGAGTACGCATGACACTCCAGGATGATCCGCAAAACGGATCTTCTGAATACGCCTCTCGCTCACCCCTCCACGGCTCGCACCGCTGCAGAGTAACCCCGTTGGCCCAACGGATTAACGTGCGTGGACGCACACCGCCCGCACGCCCCGGACGACCCGAGCCGATTGACTGATCATCAGAGCACCTGGAGGTTCTTCCGCAGCTCGAACGGCGTCACCTCGGAGCGGTACTCCTCCCACTCGTGCTTCTTGTTGCGGAGGAAGAAGTCGAAGACGTGCTCGCCGAGGGTCTCGGCGACGAGTTCGCTGCGCTGCATCAGGTCGATGGCCTCGCCGAGGTTCTGCGGCATCGGCTGGATGCCGAGGGCGCGGCGCTCGGAGTCGGACAGCGCCCACACGTCGTCGTCGGCGCCGGGCGGGAGCTCGTAGCCCTCCTCGATGCCCTTGAGGCCGGCCGCGAGGGTGACGGCGTAGGCGAGGTAGGGGTTGCAGCCGGTGTCGAGGGAGCGGACCTCGATCCGGGTGGAGCCCTGCTTGCCCGGCTTGTACATCGGCACCCGGATCAGCGCCGAGCGGTTGTTGTGGCCCCAGCAGATGTACGACGGTGCCTCGCCGCCGGCCCCGGCGGTGCGCTGGGAGCCGCCCCAGATCCTCTTGTACGAGTTCACCCACTGGTTGGTGACGGCGGCGGTCTCGGCGGCGTGCCGCAGCAGGCCGGCGATGAAGGAGCGGCCGACCTTGGACAGCTGGTACTCGGCGCCGGACTCGTGGAAGGCGTTGCGGTCGCCCTCGAACAGCGAGACGTGGGTGTGCATGCCGCTGCCGGGGTGCTCGGAGAAAGGCTTGGGCATGAAGCTCGCGTGCACGCCCTGCTCCAGCGCGACCTCCTTCATGACCAGCCGGAAGGTCATGATGTTGTCGGCGGTGGAGAGCGCGTCGGCGTAGCGCAGGTCGATCTCCTGCTGGCCGGGGGCGCCCTCGTGGTGCGAGAACTCGACCGAGATGCCCATCGACTCCAGCATGGTGATCGCCTGGCGGCGGAAGTCGTGGCCCACCCCGCGCGGGGTGTGGTCGAAGTAGCCGGACTGGTCGGCGGGGATCGGCGGGGTGCCGTCGCCGGGCAGGTTCTTCAGCAGGAAGAACTCGATCTCCGGGTGGGTGTAGAAGGTGAAGCCCAGATCGGAGGCCTTCTCCAGGGTGCGCTTGAGCACGAACCGGGGGTCGGCGAAGGACGGCGAGCCGTCCGGCATCAGGATGTCGCAGAACATCCGGGCGGTGCCCGGGGTCTCCGAGCGCCACGGCAGGATCTGGAAGGTGGTCGGGTCCGGCTTGGCGATCATGTCGGACTCGTACACCCGAGCGAATCCCTCGATCGCCGAGCCGTCGAAGCCGATGCCCTCCTCGAAGGCCTGCTCCAGTTCGGCTGGTGCCACCGCGACCGACTTGAGGAACCCGAGCACGTCGGTGAACCACAGCCGGACGAACCTGATGTCACGCTCTTCGAGCGTCCGAAGCACGAACTGCTGCTGCTTGCCCATGGGGACAGTCTCACCTCTGCTCTTTACGCTCGTGTTACGCCCCCCTCGGCCCCCGGAAAGACCTCGTGAAGCGGTTGCCCCCATCATGGCCGATCCCGGCCCGCCCCGGCAGCGCCGACCCCTGTCGTCGTCCCCGCCACAGGCCCCCGCCCGCCCCCGGCCGCCCTCGGCCGACCCTGCCCAGGACATTGCGTCAGTTAGACGATAAACTCGGGGCATGCCCAATCTCCGTCTCGCCCTGAGCCAGATCGACCCCTGGGTCGGTGACCTCGCCCGCAACAGCGATGAGGTGGTGCGCTGGACCAAGCAGGCCGTGGAGGCCGGCGCGCAGCTGGTCGCCTTCCCCGAGATGGTTCTCACCGGGTACCCGGTGGAGGACCTCGCCCTGCGCCGCTCCTTCGTGGAGGCCTCCCGCGGCGCGCTGGTCGAACTGGCCGGCCGGCTGGCGGCCGACGGGCTGGGTGAGGTCCCGGTGGTGGTCGGCTACCTGGGGCGCTCCGAGCACGCCTCGCCGCGCTTCAACCGCCCGGCCGGCTCCCCGCAGAACTGCGCGGCCGTGCTGCACCGGGGCCGGGTGGTCACCCGCTTCGCCAAGCACCACCTGCCCAACTACGGCGTGTTCGACGAGTTCCGCTGGTTCGTCCCGGGCGACCAGCTGACGGTGCTGCGGGTGCACGGGGTGGACGTCGCGCTGGCCATCTGCGAGGACATCTGGCAGGACGGCGGCCGGGTCACCGCCGCCCGCGAGGCCGGCGCCGGGCTGCTGCTGGTGGTCAACGGCTCCCCGTACGAGCGGAACAAGGACGACCAGCGGCTGGAGCTGGTGCGGCGCCGGGCCGCCGAGGCGGGCTGCACCCTGGCCTACGTCAACATGGTCGGCGGCCAGGACGAGCTGGTCTTCGACGGGGACTCGATCGTGGTCGGCGCGGACGGCGAAGTCCTGGCCCGCTCGCCGCAGTTCGAGGAGCACCTGCTGGTGCTGGACCTCGACCTGCCGGCCGCGTCGGGCGACGACACCGACGGCCTGCTGCTGACCGACGGGCTGCACCTGGTCCGCACCGAGCTGGGCGGCGAACCGCAGGCCGCGCCCGCCGGGCGGCTCACCGCCGAGGTGGCGCCGCGGCTGTCGGACGAGGCCGAGATCTGGGCCGCGCTGGTCTCCGGCACCCGGGCGTACGTAGCCAAGAACGGCTTCCGGTCCGTGCTGATCGGCCTCTCCGGCGGCATCGACTCCGCGCTGGTGGCCGCGATCGCGGTGGACGCGGTCGGCCCGGAGAACGTGCACTGCGTCTCGATGCCCAGCCGTTACTCCTCCCAGCACTCCCGGGACGACGCGGCCGAACTGGCCCGCCGCACCGGGGTGAACTTCCGGACCGTCTCCATCGCCCCGATGTTCGACGCCTACCTGGCGGCCACCGAACTCACCGGCCTGGCCGAGGAGAACCTCCAGTCCCGGCTGCGCGGCACCCTGCTGATGGCGATCTCCAACCAGGAGGGGCACATCGTGCTCGCGCCCGGCAACAAGAGCGAGCTGGCGGTCGGCTACTCGACCCTGTACGGCGACTCGGTGGGTGCCTACGGGCCCATCAAGGACGTCTACAAGTCGCTGGTCTTCCGGCTGGCCCACTGGCGCAACGAGGAGGCCGGGCGGCGCGGCGAGGTGCCGCCGATCCCGGAGAACACCATCACCAAGCCGCCGTCCGCCGAGCTGCGGCCGGACCAGGTGGACACCGACTCGCTGCCCGACTACGACCTGCTGGACACCGTGCTGGCCCGCTACATCGAGGACGACGAGGGCCGGGACGCGATCGTGGCGGCCGGCTTCGACCCGGCCGTGGTGGACCGGGTGGTCCGGCTGGTCGACACCGCCGAGTACAAGCGGCGCCAGTACCCGCCGGGCCCGAAGGTCTCGGCGAAGAACTTCGGCCGGGACCGCCGCCTGCCGATCACCAACCGCTGGCGGCGCGGTTAGGCCTGTGCGCGGTTCACCCTGGCGGCGGGTGGGGCGCCCCACCCGCCGCCGCGGCGCGGCTAGCGGGGCTGGTACCGGTAGGTGGCGGCCACCGGGAGGTGGTCGCTGCCGTCCCGGGGCAAGGTGCGGGAGTCGACCGGGTCCAGCCCGCCCTTGCTCATGATCTGGTCGATCCGGGCCATCGGGAAGGCGGCCGGCCAGCTGAAGCCGAAGCCGTCCCCGGCGGCGCCCTGGGCCGAGCGCATCTGCGAGGTGACCGGGGCCAGACTGCGGTCGTTCATGGTGCCGTTGAGGTCGCCGAGCAGCAGGACCTTCTTCAGTGGCTCGGTCTGGATCGCGTCGCCGAGCGCCTGGGCGCTGAGGTCGCGCTGGTTGACGGTGAAGCCGCCCTCGGCCTTCAGCCGCACCGAGGGCAGGTGCGCCACGTACACCGCGAGCGGCCCCTGCGGGGTGGTGACCTCGGCCCGGAACGCCCTGGTCCAGCCCATCCTCAGGTTCACCGGGGCGACGTCGTCGAGCGGGTACTTCGACCAGAGCCCGACCGTGCCCTGCACGATGTGGTGCGGGTAGGCGTCCGCGAGCCCGGTCTCGTACGCGCGCAGCTGCCGGCCGGCCAGCTCCTGCAGGGCGACGATCTGGGCGCCGGAGTCCACCAGGGTGCGGATGGTGCCCGGCACGTCGGTGTTGGCCGCGGCGACGTTGTGGCTGACCACCGTCCAGTCGCCCTTGCCGCCGCTCTTGTCGGACAGCAGGCCGCCGAACAGGTTGACCCAGAGCACGAGGGGCAGCAGCAGCGCGATCAGCGCGGTGGCGGAGCGGCGCAGCAGCGCGGGCACCAGCAGCACCGGGACGGCCAGGCCCAGCCAGGGCAGGAAGGTCTCCAGCAGGCTGCCGAGGTTGCCGGCGCTGTTGGTCACCTCGGCGTGGAAGGCCAGCAGCGCCGCCGTGAGCACGGCCGGCACGGCGGTCACCAGGCCGCGCCGCCAGGTGTTGCTGCCGCGGGCGTCCCGGCCCCAGTGGCGCAGGCCGAGGAAGTCGCCGCGACGCGCCGCGGGGGCCGGGCCGTCGGCGCCGCCCCCGGGGGCCGCGATCCGCTCGGTCCTGTCCGCCTGCGCCATGAAGTGGCTCCCGTCGCTCGTGCCGTCGCCGCTCCGGGGGCCGTCCCGTCGAAGGTGCGGGTACCCACCGGACCGGTGCCGGTGTGGTCGGATCCCGGCTCAGCCTATGCCGGGACAGACGCCGGTCCCGGCTGGACGGGTTCCGGCGCGGCCCGGTTTGGTGAGCGAGGCCACGTCAGGGGGCACGTCCGAGCCCGTGGACCGGGTCGCGCCCCAGGCCGCGTACGGAGCGCGTACTGGGCGCGTCGAGCGCGGTCGAGCGCGCTCGGACGGCGTCAGCGCGGTCAGCGCGGCCCGAGGCCTTCGAGCACCGAGTCGACCAGCTTGCGGGCCAGGTCCGGGTCCTCCAGGTCGGAGTCGTCCCACAGGATGCTGCGGTAGAGGATCGGCCCCATCAGCAGGTCGTTGAGCAGGTCCAGGTCGAGGTCGTCGCGGATCACGCCCTCGGCGACGGCCTGGCGGATCAGCCGGAGCCCGACCTCCCGGCGCGGCTTGATCACCCGGTCCCGGTAGGCGGAGTACAACTCGGGCAGGGTCTGCATCTGGCCGAGGGCGGCCTTGAGCACCCAGCGGGTGCGCTTGGCCAGGCCGCGCCGGCGGATGTGGTCGACCAGCGCGATCAGGTCGGCCCGGGCGCCGGCGCCGGTGGGCTCCGGCAGCGGCTCCTCCAGCCGGCTGACCACGTCGACCAGCAGGGCCTCCTTGTTGGACCAGCGCCGGTAGATGGTGGCCTTGCCGACCCCGCCGGCCGCGGCGATGCCCTCGATGGTGAGCTCGGACAGCGCGGTGCCGCCGGCCATCAGCTCCTCGACGGCCGTGAAGATGGCCTGTTCGGCGGCCTCGCTGCGGGGCCGGCCACGGCGCACCTCCGCGCAGGACTGCCCGGTGTCGGCGGTCGGCGTGTCCGTCTTCATCCCCGCTGTCTCTCCCTCGCTGTCCCCCGGCCGCGCTGGCGCCGTGGTGTGTCCCTCGGTGGGTCCGACGGCAGCGGCGCTGCCCTGGACCGAGGCCCTGTCACCCGGGGCGTACCCGGGTGACAGGGCCATTGTCACTCAGTCGCGGAGCGGCCCGGCCGCTGGTCAGGCGTCCGCGGCCGCGGCCTCCCGCTCCCGGCCGGCCGGCTCCGGGACCGGACCGGCCGGGCCCGCGGGGGCGGCCGACCGGCGCGGCAGCAGCAGCCAGGCGACGACGGCGCCGATCACCGAGACGCCCGCCGAGAGCGAGGCCACCACGTGCATGGCGTGGATGAAGGAGTCGTTCGCCGGGGTGATCAGCGCCTGGCCGCCGGGGATCCGGTCGGCGATGGCGAGGGTGGCCTCCAGCGACTCGCCGGCCTTGTCGCGCAGCCCCTCCGGCAGGCGGGTCAGGGTGTCGGCCATCCCGTCGCGGTAGACGGTGGACAGCACCGCGCCGAGCACGGCGACCCCGAGCGAGCCGCCGACCTGGCGGAAGGTGTTGTTGACGGCCGAGCCGGCGCCGGCCTTCTCCCGGGGCAGCGAGGCCATGATCGCGACGGTGACCGGCGGCATGACGTGCGCCATGCCGGCGCCCATCACCAGGCCGAGCAGGACCAGCACCCAGATCGGGGTGGTGGCGGTCAGCACGACGTAGCCGAGGAAGCCGACCGCGACCAGCAGCATGCCGCCGGTGGCGGTGACGGCGACGCCGAGCCGGTCGACCACCAGCCGGGCCCGCGGGGCGAACACCAGCTGGGCGGCGGCCAGCGGCAGCATCAGCACGCCGGCCTGGAGGGCGCTGTAGCCGCGCACGCTCTGGATGTAGAAGACGCCGAAGAACGAGACGCCCATCAGCGCGAAGAAGACCACGCCGACGACCACCACGGAGGCGCTGAACACCTTGTTGCGGAACCAGGTCACGTCCAGCGCGGGGAACGCGGTGCGGCGCTCGAACCAGACGAAGGCGACCAGCGCGACCACGCCGACCAGCGTCGGCGCCCAGGCCTCGACCGCGGTGAAGTCGGCCAGCTCGCCGCCCTTGATGATGCCGTAGATCAGCGCGACCAGGCCGACGATCGACAGCAGCACGCCGACCGGGTCCATCCGGCCCGGATCGGGGTCCTTGGACTCGGGGACCAGGACGACCATCGCGATCACCGCGACGACCACGATCGGGACGTTGACCAGGAAGACCGAGCCCCACCAGAAGTGCTCGATCAGCAGGCCGCCGGTGATCGGGCCGATGGCGATGGCCAGGCCGACCGCGCCGGCCCAGATCCCGATCGCCTTGGGCTGCTCGGAGCGCTCGAAGACGTTCATGATGATCGCCAGCGTGGCGGGCATCGCGAGCGCGCCGCCGACGCCCATCAGGGCGCGGTAGCCGATGAGTTCACCGGGCGAGGCGGCCAGCGCGGACAGCAGCGAGGCGATGCCGAAGACCACCATGCCGGCCAGCAGCGCGCGCTTGCGGCCGAACCGGTCGCCGAGCAGGCCGGAGGTGAACAGCAGCCCGGCGAAGACCAGGGTGTAGGAGTTGATCGACCATTCCAGGTCGCTCTGGGTGGCCCCGAGACCGACCGGCGCGGGGGTCGCGATGGTCTTCATCGCGACGTTGAGGATCGAGTTGTCGAGCACGACGACGAGCAGGGCGAGCAGCAGGGTGCCGAGGATCGCCCAGCGCCGGCGGTGGATGGCTTCCGGCACCCGAGGTGGCGCGGCTGCGGTGGTCATTGGTCTTCCCGTCCGTGTTGGTGTGGCACTGGCGGGCAATTCCGAGCCGCATGCGTCTCGTAACCCCCCGGACCCAGAGTAGCCGGAAATTCGATACGAGACGAACCCGTTTCGCAAAGAACCGGCAAATTCGAGGCCGGTCGTCCACCCCGGCGCCCACCCGCCCGCGCACCCGGTGTGGCGTGGATCGCACCGGGACGAACGCACCCCTCTTTGCGCGGGCGCCGGGGCGTGCAAGCATGGAGGGGATCCGGGGACGCCGTACGGCGCCACGAGACGACAACCCTTCAGGAGTCCGTTCGATGAACGCTTCTACGCCTCCGCCTGCCCAGAACCAGGCGTCGACCGCCACCCTCTACGGTGGGGTCACCAACCGCCGCGTCACCGTCCGCGACCTCGCCGCGGCCAAGCAGCGCGGCGAGCGGTGGTCGATGCTCACCGCCTACGACGCCCTCACCGCGGGCGTGTTCGACGAGGCCGGCATCCCGGTGCTGCTGGTCGGCGACTCGGCGGGCAACTGCCACCTCGGCTACGAGACCACCGTCCCGGTGACCATGGATCAGATGGTGATGCTCTCCGCCGCCGTCGTCCGCGGCACCAAGCGGGCCATGATCGTCGCCGACCTGCCGTTCGGCTCCTACCAGGAGTCCCCCGCCCAGGCCATGCACAACGCGGCCCGGCTGATGAAGGAGGCCGGGGTCGGCGCGGTCAAGCTGGAGGGCGGGGAGCGCAGCGCCCGCTCGATCGAGCTGCTGGTCGAGGCCGGCGTCCCGGTGATGGCCCACATCGGCCTCACCCCGCAGTCCGTCCACGCCCTCGGCGGCTACCCGGTCCAGGGCCGCGGCGACGAGGCGGCGCACCAGCTGCTGCGCGACGCCAAGGCCGTCCAGCAGGCGGGCGCCTTCTCGGTGGTCCTGGAGGCCGTCCCGGCCGAGCTGGCCGCCCAGGTCACCGAGCAGTTGGCGATCCCGACCGTCGGCATCGGCGGCGGGCCGGACACCGACGCCCAGGTCCTGGTCTGGACCGACATGGCCGGCATGACCGCCGGCCGGGTGCCCAAGTTCGTCAAGCAGTACGCCGACCTGCGGACCGTCCTCGGCGACGCCGCCCGCGCGTACGCCGAGGACGTGCGCACCGGCGCCTTCCCCGCCGCGGAGCACAGCTTCCACTGACGCTCCCCCGTACGGCCCCGCTCCGGACCGGAGCGGGGCCTTCGGCATGCCCGGGGCCCGCCTCGGGCATGCCCGGTCCCCGTCCGGGCGGCCGGTGACAGCGGCCTGACAGCGGGCTGGCAGCGCACCGCCCGGGCCGACAGGGAGGTGACAGCCGGGGCGGACAGCCTGGGGGCATGACACGAATCGCGACAGCCCCGAACGACCGGGGAACCACCTCCGGGAACGCCGTGGAGGTGCACGGCATCGTCAAGCACTACGGGACCACCAAGGCCCTCGACGGGGTCGACCTCACCGTGCGGGAGGGCACCGTCCTCGGGGTGCTCGGCCCCAACGGCGCTGGCAAGACCACCCTGGTGCGCATCCTCTCCACGCTGATCAAGCCGGACGCCGGCACCGCGTACGTCGGCGGCTACGACGTGCTGCGCCAGCCCAAGCAGCTGCGCCGCACGATCGGCCTGACCGGCCAGTACGCCTCGGTGGACGAACTCCTCTCCGGGTACGAGAACCTCTACCTCATCGGCCGGCTGCTCGACCTCCCCCGCCGGGAGGCCAGGGCCCGGGCCGTCGAGCTGCTGGAGCGCTTCTCGCTCACCGAGGCCGCCAAGCGGCCCGCCAAGACCTACTCCGGCGGCATGCGCCGCCGCCTCGACCTGGCCGCCAGCATGATCGGCCGCCCCCGGGTGCTCTACCTGGACGAGCCCACCACCGGTCTGGACCCGCGCACCCGCAACGAGGTCTGGGACGAGGTGCAGCGGATGGTCGCCGAGGGCACCACCGTGCTGCTGACCACCCAGTACATGGAGGAGGCGGAGCAGCTCGCGAACGAGCTGACCGTCATCGACCGCGGCAAGGTGATCGCCAACGGCCTGGTGTCCGAGCTCAAGGCCAAGGTCGGCGGCCAGACCCTCCAGATCCGCCCGACCCACCCGGCCGAGCTGCCCGAGATGGCCCGCTGCCTGCGCGAGAGCGGCATCACCAGCGCCACCGTCTCCACCGACACCGGCCTGCTCGCGGTGCCGATCACCGGCGAGGAGCAGCTGACCGCGGTGATCGGGGTGCTCGGCACCCGCGGCTTCGCGATCGCCGGCATCGACACCAAGGTGCCCAGCCTGGACGAGGTCTTCCTCGCCATCACCGGCAAGCCCGCGGCCGCCGCGGCGCCCGCCCCCAGCCTCGCCAAGGAGCCCGTCGCATGACCACCGCCACGCTCGCCCCCTCCCGCGGCCGGGACACCCGGCCGCCGGCGGAGGACTCCCGGATCGGCCTGGCCGGCACCCTGCGCCACGTCGGCGCGCTGACCCGGCGCAACCTGATGCGGATCAAGGCCGACCCGGAGTCGATGTTCGACGCCGTGCTGATGCCGATCATCTTCACCGTGCTGTTCGTCTACGTCTTCGGCGGCGCCATGGCCGGCGACCAGGACACCTACAAGCAGTACCTGATCCCCGGTCTGCTCGGGCAGACCGGCCTCACCCTCGCGATGGCCGTCGGCACCGGCCTCAACAGCGACTTCCAGACCGGCGTGATGGACCGCTTCCGCACCCTGCCGATCGGCCGGGCCTCGGTGCTGCTGTCCAAGATCGTCGCCGAGACCCTCCGCGGGCTGCTCTCCTTCGCGATCCTGATCGGCTTCGCGATGTGCATCGGCTTCGAGGTGAAGACCGGTCCGCTGGAGGTGCTGGCCACGATCGGCCTGGGCCTGGTGTTCGGCATGTCGATCGTCTGGATCTCGATGCTGCTGGGCATGGCCCTGCGCAGCGCCCAGGCCGTCCAGGGCGTGGCCATGCTGGTCCTGATGCCGATGCAGTTCGGCAGCTCGATCTTCGCCCGGACCGACACCATGCCGGGCTGGCTGCAGTCCTTCACCAAGGTCAACCCGCTCTCGGCACTGGCCGACGCCTCCCGCGCCCTGCTCAACGGCCAGGGCCCGGTGGCCCACCCGGTGATGATCGTGCTGATCTGGTCGGCCGCCGTCACCGCGGTGTTCGCCCCGCTGGCGGTCGCCCGCTTCCGCAAGCGGACCTGATCCGCGCGACCACCGCCGGCCCCGGTCGGGGGGGAGGGTCGGCGGAACGGGGCGGCCGGCGCCCGGGACAGGCGCCGGCCGTCGTACGGGCCCGTGCGGCCGGTGACCAGGGGACGGGCACCGGCCGCACTGGCCCTCCCCCCGGCCCACCCGTCCGGGCCCGTACCGGGCCGGGGCGTCCGGGCCTCAGCCGATCAGCCGCTCCAGCAGTTCGTGGGTCTGCTCCTGGGTCATCCCGACCCCGCCCGACCGGGCCTCCTCGAACCCGGCGTCGCCCAGCAGCCGGCGCAGGACGGCCTCCGTGCGCTCGCGCTCGACCCGCTCCAGGTAGCCGCCCTTGGGGCCGTTCAGTCCGCCGTGCGCGCCGCACAGCACGGCCGCCACCCGGGCCCGCTCCAGGTCCCCGTCGCGCTCGGCGAAGGCGCACAGCACCGCCGTGACCGCGGGCACCACCATGACGGTCATGTGCTCGGCGAAGCCGCTCGCGGCCGCCATCGCCCGCAGCTGCCGCCGGCCCTCGCGCAGCATCGCGAAGCCCGTGTCCGGGTCTCCGGCCCTGCCGATGATCCAGCCCCGGGAGCTCAGCAGCAGCCCGGACACCAGGCTCGGCGCGAAGCCGCCCACCCGGACCAGGTCCAGCGCGTCCAGCTCGGCCAGCGCCCGGTCGTACTCGCCGCGCTGGGTGTGGATGCCGCTGAGCGTCAGGTGGCCGAACATCAGCGCCCCGGTGGTGGACTGGTTGACGCCCGGGCTCTCGATGCAGGCCAAGGCCTGCCGGATCACCCGCTCGCCGCCGTCCATGTCCTGCTCCAGCAGGGCGGTGCCCAGGTGCACCCGCAGCATCGGCACCTCCTGCGGCGCCCCCAGCTCCTCGGCCAGTTCGATCGCCCGCCGGTACGCCTCCACGGCGGCCGCGGACTCGCCCCGGTTGGACAGCGACTCGCCGTGGGCGGCCAGCGCCTGGGAGATCCCCCAGAGGTCGCCCGCCCGCTGGTACAGCTCCAGCGAGCGCTCGCCGTCCTGGATGCTCTGCTCGGTTCCGCTCGGCCAGTCGTTCATCATCCTGGCCCGGACCTGCAGGATGAACGCCAGGTCGCTCAGCTCGCCGTACTGCTCGCAGCCGCGCACGGCGTCGTCCAGCAGGTCCTTCATCATCTCCAGGCGGCCGGCCAGGAAGGCCCCGAACACCCGCATCAGCGCCGGGAAGCGGTAGGACTGCGGCAGGTCCGGGGTGTAGGCGTCCAGCATCCGCTGGGCGACGTCGACCGCCTCCGGGTCGCCGAGGACGTCCAGGTTGCCCTCGAACAGCCCGATCAGCCGGTACATCGCGAGCAGCCGGCGGGCCTCCTCGACCACCTCCGCGGGCAGTGGCAGCTCGTACGAGAGCACGCCGCGCTCCAGCGGCACCGGCGGCGGGGCGTCCGGGCCGAACGGGTCCGGGCCGAGCGCGACGACCGCGTTGTACCAGGTGCGCGCCTCCATGCTGTAGCCGCGCAGCGACCAGTACCAGCTCATGCCGAGGGCGATGAGCAGCGCCTGCTCCTCGTCCCGCAGGTCGATCGCCCGGCGCAGCGCCGTCCGGATGTTGTCCTGCTCGCGCTCCAGCACGGCCAGCCAGTGCAGCTGGCGGGGGCCGTGGATCTGCCCGTCGGCGACGGTGAGCATGGTGCGGAAGTGCGCCACGTGGCGGGCCTCGGTGGCGGCGCGCTCGGCGGCCGACTCGGCGAGGCGCTCGGTCGCGTACTCGTGGATGGTCTCCAGCATCCGGTAGCGCGGCAGGCTGGCCCCGTCCAGGTCGGCCACCAGCAGCGACTTGTCGACCAGCGACAGCAGCAGGTCGGCGACCTCCCCGGAGGGCACCTCGACGCCGTCGCCGCAGACCGCCTCGGCGTCCTCCAGCTGCCAGCCGCCCGCGAACACCGAGAGCCGGCGCAGCACCGCCCGCTCCCGCTTGCCCAGCAGGTCCCAGCTCCAGTCGACCACCGCGCGCAGGGTCTGCTGGCGCGGCAGCAGGGTGCGGCTGCCCGCGGTGAGCAGCGCGAACCGGCCGTCCAGCCGGTCGGCTATCTGGCGCGCGGTCATCACCCGCAGCCGGGCGGCGGCCAGTTCGATGGCCAGCGGCAGACCGTCCAGCCGGCGGCAGATCTCGGCGCAGGCCTCCGGGTCGCTCCCCGGGTCGAAGCCGGGACGGGCGGCGGCCGCGCGCTCGGTGAACAGCCGCAGCGCGACCGGGTCGGGCAGCGGCTCGACCGGCAGCACCGTCTCGCCGGGCACGCCCAGCGGTTCGCGGCTGGTGGCGAGCACGGTCAGCCCGGGGCACTCGGCGAGCAGGACGTCGGCGAGGTCGGCGGCGGCCTGGACCAGGTGCTCGCAGTTGTCCAGGACGAGCAGCATCCGGCGGTGGCCGCAGTGCTCGACCAGCCGGCGCACCGGGTCCTCGGCGCGCTTCTCGATCACCTCGGCGACCATGCTGGTGCTGTGCAGCACGATCTCGCGCAGGCCGAGCGCCGAGACCACGGCGGCGGGCACCGCGTCCGGGCTCTCCAGCGGGGCGAGTTCGGCCACCCAGACGCCGTCCGGCCAGGCCCCGGCGGCCTGTTCGGCGCGGCCGGCCTCGGTCGAGAGGCTGGTCTTGCCGGAGCCGCCGGGTCCGGTCAGGGTCACCAGCCGACGGTCCGTCAGCATGCCGCGCAATGCGGCCAGATCGTCCTCGCGACCGACGAAGCTGGTCAGCCGGCCGCGCAGATTGCCGACGGGGCGCGGGAGTCGGGGCGCCGGGGCCGGGGGCGGAGCGGGCGCCTGGGTGGGCGGCGGAGCGGGCGCCGGGGTGGCGGCGGGGGCCCGCACCGGCTCCGGCGCGGGCGTCTCCCGGACGGTCGGGGCGAGCAACTCGGCGTGCAGGGCGCGGAGTCCGCGGCCCGGGTCGACCCCGAGCTCCTCGGCCAGCGCGCGCCTGGTCCGCTCGTAGTGGCGCAGCGCCTCGGCCGTCCGCCCGCCCTCGTGCAGCGCCCGGATCATCAGCAGCTGCAACGACTCGTCCAGCGGCTGCCGTTCGCACAGCTCGGCCAGCTCGGCGACCAGCTCCGCGGCCCGGCCGAGGCCGAGGTCCGCGGTGATCCGGTGGCGGCGGGCCTCCTCGCGCTGGGCCTCCAGCCGGACGGCCGGGCCGGTGCGGTCCGGCAGGTCGGCCAGCGCCGGGCCGCGCCACAGCGCCAGGGCGGCCCGCAGCCGCTCGGCGGCGAGCGCGTCGTCCCCGGCGTCCAGGGCGCGGCGGCCCTCGCCGGTCAGCCGCTGGAAGTCCGCGAGGTCGGTGGCCGGGCCGGTCAGCCAGTACCCGGCCGGGCCGGAGCCGACCTCGTCCCGGCCGATGGTGCGGCGCAGCCGGCCGACCAGCGTCTGCAGCGCGGCGGAGGAGTCCTGCGGCGGCTCGGCCTCCCACACCTCGTCCACCAGCAGGTCGGCCGGGACCGGCCGGCCCTGCCGCAGGGCCAGGGCCGCGAGCAGGGCCCGCAGCCGGGCGCCGCCGATCGGTACCGGGGTGCCGTCGTCGTGGTGGGCCGTCGTCGTCCCGAGAATGCCGTAGTACACCGGACCATTCTGGTCGATCCGCGCGGCCGGGGCCGCACAATTGTGCTGGGCCCGCCCCGGCCGGGGCACGTAGGGTGGAACGCCACCGCGCGCCCGGACGTTCACCCGGAGCGGCTTGTCCGGTCACCGGCCCGCCCGGCATGATCGACCCCGGCCGGTATCCGCCCCACTTCCCCTGCCCACGGGAGCACCCACACCATGACCTTCGCCGCCACGCCGCGCTCCCGCAGCGAGGACCGCCGGATCAGCCCGGTGTTCTGGGTGCTCCTCGCCGTCCTCGGCACCTCCGGCTGGGCGGTGTTCCAGGGCTACGGCAACGCCTCGTTCGGGGTGTTCCTGTTCGTGGTCGCGGGCTGGATGGTCTCGCTCTGCCTGCACGAGTACGCCCACGCGCGCACCGCGCTGCACGGCGGCGACATCACCGTCGGCGCCAAGGGCTACCTCACGCTCAACCCGCTGAAGTACACCAACGTGCTGCTCAGCTTCGTGCTGCCGATCGTCTTCGTGATCCTCGGCGGCATCGGCCTGCCCGGCGGCTCGGTCTGGATCGAGCGGCACCGGATCAAGGGCCGGCTCAAGCACAGCCTGATCTCGGCGGCCGGCCCGCTGGTCAACCTGCTCTTCGCGGCGGTGCTGCTGATCCCGATCGGCGCCGGCTGGCTGGACGATCCGACGGTGCACGCGTACTGGAACGGCTACGAGCTGATCATCTCGCCGTTCTCCGGCGCGCTGGGCTTCCTCGGCTTCCTCCAGCTGAGCGCGGCGGTGCTGAACCTGCTGCCGGTGCCCGGGCTGGACGGCTACGGGATCGTCGAGCCCTGGCTGTCGTACAGGACCCGGCGCGCGGTCGAGCCGTTCGCCCCGTACGGGATGCTCGCGGTGTTCGCGCTGCTGTGGCAGCCCCAGGTGAACGACTTCTTCTTCGGGATCGTCCACGGCCTGATGAACCTGTTCGGCGTGGACCAGGACTACGCGACGCTCGGCCGGTACCTGTTCAGCTTCTGGAAGAACTGACCGTCGGTCCGGGGCTCCGGCCGGGGCCGGGGCGTCAGCCCTGCTCGGCGGCGGCCGCGGCGATCCTGGCGCGGCGGCGGTCCATCCACAGCACGTTGCTGGCCACGCCGGCCAGCGGCAGCCAGATCAGCCCCACCCAGAAGCCCTGGACCAGCGAGACCACGAGGGCCACGAGCGCGAGGACGACGGCGGCCAGGGCGAAGACGGACGTGCGAGGCATGGCGGCGAGCTCCTAAACGGGTGCGGGCGGCCGGGTCACGGCCGCCACCCATTGTCGCCGACCTCACCTCCGGAGCCCGTCCAGGGGTGAGGTCGACACGGCGGGTTCCTGCTCAGACGTCGGTGATCCGCAGGCCCGCGTGGGCCTTGTAGCGGCGGTTGACCGAGATCAGGTTGGCCACCAGCGCCTCCACCTGGTGGGCGTTGCGCAGCCGGCCCGCGTAGACGCCGCGCATCCCGGGGATGCGGGCGGCCAGGCCGCGGACGACGTCGGTGGCCTCCCGGTCGTCCCCGAGCACCATGACGTCGGTGTCGATGGTCTCCACCGACTCGTCCTGGAGCAGCACCGCCGAGAGGTGGTGGAACGCCGCGGTGACCCGGGAGTCCGGCAGCAGCGCGGCGGCCTGCTGGGCGGCGCTGCCCTCCTCCGGCTTCAGCGCGTACGCGCCCTGCTTGTCGAAGCCCAGCGGGTTGACGCAGTCGACGACGATCCTGCCCGCGAGCTCCTCGCGCAGCGCCGTCAGGGTGGCGGCGTGGCCGTCCCACGGGACCGCGATGATCACCACGTCGCTCTCCCGGGCGACGGTGGCGTTGTCGGCGCCGCGCACGCCGTGGCCCAGCTCGGCCGCCGAGGCCCCGGCCCGGGCGGCGTCGCGGGAGCCGATGATCACCTGCTGGCCGGCCTTGGCCAGCCGCAGGGCCAGGCCCCGCCCCTGGTCGCCGGTGCCGCCGAGGACACCGACCACCAGCTGCGAGACGTCCGGCACCTCGTGGGCCGGGTTCGTCACTGAATCGAGGGAAGTCATGGGCCGATCCTGCCAAATCCCCGGCCCGGCGGGACATCCTGGCCCGCATGGACGCGGTGAGAGTTTCGGCACTCCGGGAACGGCTGACGGGAACGGGCTGGCTGGAGGCGGTCGGCGGCTTCGCCGGGGCGCTGCGCCGCTCGGTGGAACGGCGCGGGGCGAGCGGGCTGCTGCTGGTCGGCACCGAGGCGTACGAGCCCTGGCACCTGGCCGCCCACCTGGACGACGAGGCCGCCTGGTCGGACGTCCCCCGGCTGGCACCGACCCTGCTGCGGCACCGACCGCCGGCCGACGCCCCCGCCCACCTGACGCACGACCTGCGGCGGCTGACCGAGGCCGGGCGCGGCGCCACCGTGCTGGTGGTGGTCCCCGAGGCGGTCGGCGCCCCGCTGCTGGAGCGGGTGCACGACGCCCGGCGGCAGGGGGCGACGGTGCTGGCGCTGGACGGGGGCGCCCCGGCCGGGTGCCGCGGGCTCGTCGGCCCTGACGGAGACGGCGCGCCCGGCGGGCCCGCCGACGCCGGCGGCCTGGGCGAACTCCGCGAGCTCGCCCACGAGCGGCTGACCGTCGGCACCGCCGCCGAGCAGCCCTTCGACCTCGCCCAGCACCTGGTCAGCCTCGCCGCCGGGCAGCGGGCCGGCCGCCGCTCCGTCCTGGACCGGCTCGCCGCGCTCGCCGGGCGGCTGACCTCGACGCCCGAGATCAGCCGCTGGTAGCCGGCCGCCGGCCCACCGGGCGGTCGAAAACCCTTTGCGGGAAGGGCGACCGCCGTCCGAGGATGACGGTTCGTGAACGACGACGAACCCCCGCATCCCCCCGTGCCCGGGCGCGCCCGGAAGCTGCTGGGCTCACTGACGCCCGACCTGTCCCCCTGGCGCGCCTCGCGCGACTTCCGCTACCTGTGGACCTCCGGCTGCGTCACCAGCTTCGGCAGCTTCCTGACCCTCGTCGCCGTGCCCACATGTCGCGGGTAAGGGATCTACCGAACACCAAAAAGCCCCGTTGCGCTGCGTAACCAGCGAACGGGGCTCGTGGGTTCTGGGCTACTCCTCGCCCTCCCCGGGCTCGGGATCGCCACTATCGCCGGGCGGCGGCGGCAGCGGGTTGCGGTTCCACAGCGCGGACTCCACTGCCTCCCGCATGAGGCCTTCCATCTCCTCGAAGTACGGCTTGACCTCTTCGGGAAGGCCCTCCCCATTGACGACGAAGGTCGTGCAGTGAGGCGCCTCGAGGCGCGCCACCAAGCGGCCGTTCGGCAGGTGGTCTACCACCTCTATCCGCACAATGGGCGATCGGTCATTGAGGTGCGGCACACGGCCCCCTTCATCTGAGGCTCCGCCACGTGAGGGCATGGCGGAACCAGGGTGCATACGTAGGCGCCCCCAGGCGGTTTCGACATCATGCCGCGCACCACTGACATCCGCTAGATGCGGAGGTGATGAATCCTCATGTACTCGAACCGTGGCCGGGCCTCCGCGAAAACATTTCGGCGATCTGAGCCAGCTCGCGCCGGCCCGTCTCGTCCAGTTCGCCCATACGGTCGACAACCGCACGCACAGTCCCGTCCGCAGACCAGACCGCATCGTCTTCGACATCAAGGAACTGCCGCGCGGCGGCCCGGGCCACGGTCTGATACGAGAGCTGCAGGCCGAGCGCCAGAGCCGCGATGCGCTCCCGGCGGGGGATGTCCCGGAGCTGGCCATTCTCAAGTCGGGTGACCCAGGACGAGGACATCGAGGGGTCCCCGGAGGCTGCGGCCAGCTGGGCCATTGACAGGCCCAACTCCTCGCGCCGGCTCTTGCACAGTCGGGAGAGTTCGCCCCGCTTCACGTCGGTCATGACAGTCATCATCTCTCTACCCCTCGTGGTCGCGTCTACCTGATGGCGCACACATCTCACTGGGCGCACTGGTCATCGTGGCGCGTACTCCACGCCGGGGACAAATTGTCTATCTCACGGGAGTGGCGCGCTAGGGCGCATTGAGGCATGTGGTCGTGTTCACGCCACTCCCGCGCCGATCCGCCAATGCCACTCCCATGGAGTAGACAAGCCGCTCCCGCAGTGCAATGCTTAACCCACTCCCACAGGGGAGCGATTCGCTGCAGGAGGACAACCGACGTGTCCAACACCCTCACGGTGCGCTTCCAGCTCAGGTCTTCCGAACTACTGCGCACGCTCATGCAGCACACGGGAGATGGAACGCGCACCACCACCCGAGAGCTCGCCCAGGTAGCTGGCGTCCATCACAGCTTCGTTGGAAAGCTCCTGATCGGCGCGCAGGAGACCGCAACCGCCGAGGTAGCGGGCGCTATCGCCGACCGCATCGGGGTGGACCTGCTCATTCTCTGGGCCCCGGCCGAGCGCACGACAGCAAGCCGGGCGCTCACCTCGGTACAGAAGGAGGCCAGCTGATGGCCGACCTGTTCGCGATCTACGGGCCCCCGACGCCCGAGCAGGCGAGGCGCCTGGTCCTGCTGCTCGGCCTCCTGCCTCAGCAACAGGAACCGGAGCTCCAGCAGGACTCGCGGCCTCCCAAGTGTGAGCCCGAAGCCGCCTGAGCCACCCCTGACATGGGTCGGGCCTCCGCCCGGCAGCCCGGTCGCACCCGGATGCCGCCCGCGAAGGCCCAGCGGCCCACCACCACACGAACAGCAAGAAGGAGAGGTGGACCTGTGTCCATCATGCCCTACCGCTTCCCGGAGACCGATACCCCGGTCCGGGTGGCGATGACCAACGAGGAGCCGTGGTTCGTTGCGGCCGACGTCGCCACCGTCCTCGGCTACTCCGCTACCTCGGCGATGACCAGGACGCTGGCGGACGACGAGAAGGGTGTGCAGAGTCTGCACACCCCTGGCGGCGAGCAGCAGTTCGTCGTCATCAACGAGCCCGGCCTGTACAGCGCAATCCTGCGGAGCCGCGTCGATGGCGCTCAGCGGTTCAAGCGCTGGGTGACGCACGAGGTTCTGCCGTCGATCCGCCGTACGGGCTCGTACTCGGTGGCGCCGGTCGTGCCGGTGCTGCCGGACATGGCGACGCCGGAGGGGCGTCGGGCGGTGGCTGCCGCGCTGCTGGCGGCGGCGGACCGGGAGATCGAGCTGAACGAGCGGGTCGCGGAGCTGGAGCCGAAGGCGCTCGCTCACGACACGTACCTCGCGGCTCGTGAGGGCGACGTGCTGGTGCGGCAGGCGGCGAAGCTGCTCGGCTGGCGTGAGCGGGACCTGCGGACGTTCCTCGTGGACGAGCACCTGGTGTACCGCCGGCAGGCGGTGTGCGGTGCCAGCCTGTGGGACTTCTACGCGCAGTTCGCGGGGCACTTCACGGCGACGGAGACCGTGGTGACGCACTCGTGGGGGGAGTGCGCGCACTACACGCTGCACGTGACGCCGCGGGGCATGGAGCTGATCCAGAAGCGGATCGCGAAGCGGCAGGCGGAGATGCGCGACGCGATCGGCGGTGCGGCGTGACGGGGCAGGAGTTGGACACGCTGATCGACTCGCTGGTCGAGGAGTTGGCGGTGCCGGTCGTGCAGCTGGTCATGGACGACCCGTGGTTGGAGACGCTGTGCGGGCCGCTGCCGGCGCTGCCGTCCTGGTCGCCGCAGACGGTCGCGCTGGTCGCCGAGTACGAGGCGCGGACGGGCGGTGCCCGGTGAGCGCGCCGGGGGTGATGTCGCTGCAGGAGGCGGCGGATGCCGGCCTGTTGGAGGGGTCGCTGATCGTCGCGGCCCAGCGGGTGGTGGATCGGGCGAACGCCCTGCAGGCCCGTCCGGGCGCGTTCATGGAGTCGGTGGAGGCTGCGCGGCTGTTCGGGTCGATGCAGGCGACGATCGAGGGTCTGGTGCACGAGCTGTGCGTGGCCAAGCTGCAGGTTGCCGGGCTGGAGCGGGTGTTGGGCTCGGGGGTGGCGGCGTGATGGCCGGCGAGTTGCCGGTGCGCCGGGAGATGGCCGCCGAGGTCGACCTGATGGAGCGGTTCATGGACCTCTACGGCGACGACCTGTGGGGGTGGCCGGAGGACGTGCAGTTGCGGTACGCGGCCGAGGTGGCCCGTCTGCGGGAGCGGTGGCTGCGGGGTGAGGTCCAGTGATCGCCCTGATCGGCCTGCTGGTCGGCGCGTTCGTGCTGCTGCTGTGGGCGGACTGGCGGGCTCGTCGCCGGGTGCGTCCGGTGCGGGCCGCCGAGGTGACGCCGGAGCAGATCCGCTACGTGTCCGCCCGTCGCGACAAGGAGAACAACCGATGAGCGTGACCAAGACGTTCTGGACGCCGACCAGCAGCATCGACTACTACACCAGCGGCATCGGAACGCTGATGTTCCGCATGGACAAGCACCCGTTCGGCGCGGACGAGTTCCACATCGAGCAGCCGCCGGGCATGCGCACCGCCGACATGCTCAAGGTCGCCGACAGCCTCCTCGCGGGCGTCCAGGAGTGGCGCGACTCCATCGCTGCCGCGGCCGGCAAGGAGGCCGCGCGATGACGATCACCGAGCTGCCGGGGCGCCTGGCCCCGGCTGCCGGGCCCATCATCACCGAGCCTGGCGTCTACGAGATGACCAACGAGCAGTACCACGCGGACCCGGTGCCGGGTGGCTCCCTCTCGTCGACCGGTGCCCGCCGGCTGCTGGAGTGCCCCGCGAAGTTCCGCTGGGAGCAGGACCACCGGCAGGCCCCGAAGGCGGAGTTCGATTTCGGGACGGCCGCACACCAGGAGGTCCTCGGCCGGGGTGATGGCATCGTGGTGGTCGACGCGGACTCGTGGCGGACGAACGCGGCGAAGGCCGCCGCCGACGAGGCCCGGGCGCGGGGCATGGTGCCGCTGCTGCCGCGGGACTACGCGGTGGTGCAGGCGATGGCCGATGCGATCCGCCGCCACCCGATCGCGGGTCCGCTGTTCAGCGGCGCCGGCGTCGCGGAGGAGTCCCTGTTCTGGCGGGACGAGGCCACCGGGGTGTGGCGGCGGGCCCGTCCGGACTGGCGGGTCGGCCGGATCCTGGCCGACTACAAGACCACGACGGACGCCTCCGACGAGGCGATCTCGAAGACCATCCTGAACTACGGCTACCACCTGCAGGGCGACTGGTACCGGGCCGGTGCCCGCGCTCTCGGCCTGATCGAGGAGCCCGCGTTCCTGCTGGTCTTTCAGGAGAAGGCGGCACCGTACCTGGTGCACGTGGTCGAGATGACCGCGGTGACCCTGCGGATCGGCCACCACCGCAACCGGCAGGCCCTGGCCCTGTACCGCGAGTGCGTGGAGTCCGGGTACTGGCCCGGCTACGGCGAGACCCAGCCCGGCCTCGTGTCGCTTCCCCCGTGGGCCGAGAAGAGCGAACTGGAGAGCATGCAGTGACCGACATCGCTGTTCGTGAAGCGCAGCCCGTGGCGACCGTTGTGGAGCCGCCGGCCGAGAGCGTGCTGATGGCGTGGGCTCGTGAGGCCCAGCAGGCGGAGCGGATCGCCACCAACCTGGCGAACACGTCGTTCGTTCCGGCGTCGTTGCGGGGGAAGCCGGCCGAGATCACCGCGGCGATCCTCGCGGGGATCGAGCTGGGTCTTCAGCCGATGGCGACGCTGCGGTCGATGGACGTCATCCAGGGCACGCCGGCGCTGAGGGCGCACGCGATGCGTGGCCTGGTGCAGTCCCACGGTCACGAGGTCGAGCTGGTCGAGTCGACGCCGCAGATCTGCCGGATGCGCGGCCGCCGGCTCGGTGCCGACGGCTGGCAGGAGGTGACGTGGACGATCGAGCGGGCCCAGCAGCTCGGGCTGACCGGTAAGGACCAGTGGAAGAAGCAGCCCGGCACCATGCTGATCGCCCGGGCGACGGGTGAGATCTGCCGGCTGATCGCCTCGGACGTGCTGTACGCGATGCCGTACGCCTCGGAGGAACTGCGCTCCGACGTTGCGGAGGCGGTCGTGCAGAGCGCCCGCGTCACCCTCGCGGAGATCACCGGCGCGACGCCGGCCGCGGCTCAGGCCGAACCGTCCGACCCGTGGGCCGACGTTGAGTACGACGCCCCGGTCGAGGAGCCGCACCTGCCCGCGTGGCCGCAGGTTGGGGGTGCGGAGTGAGCTGGTGGACGGATGAGTGCCTGGCGGTGGACCTGGAGACCACTGGCCTGAACGTCGAGTCCGACCGAATCGTGTCGGCGGCGACCGCGTGGTGCGTGCGCGGGGTGCCGTTCGAGACCCGGACGTGGCTGGCGGACGCCGGCCGGCAGCCGATCCCGGCCGAGGCAACGGCCGTGCACGGGATCACGACCCGGCACGCGCACCGGTACGGGCAGCCCGCGGGTCAGGTTGCGCACGCTGTCGCGGGCTTGGTCTCGGTGGCCGCCGATGACCAGGCGGCGGTGGTCGTGGCGAACGCCCCGTTCGACCTGACGGTGATCGCCTCCGAGCTCTACAGGGCCTCCTACAAGGCACCTGAGGTACACCCGCGTTGGCCGATGATGGTCCTGGACCCGCTGCTGCTCGACTGGAAGCTCGACCCGGTCCGTGAGGGCCGTCGGCGGCTGGAGGACCTGTGCAGGCACTACGAGGTCGAGCACGAGGGCCCGCATCGGGCTGACGCCGACGCGGCTGCTGCGGCTGCGGTGATGTACCGAATCGTCGGGCACTTTCCGCAGCTGCAGGCCATGACGTTGGCCGAGGTCCACGAGGCGCAGGTCGGCTGGGCGGCGGAGCGGGCGGCGGCTCGGCAGGCGTACAAGCGGAGCCACGGCGACCCGACCGCGGTGGTCGACGGCTCGTGGCCGCTGATCCCCCGGCAGGGGGTGGCGTCGTGACCCCCGAGGAGAACGGCGCCCTCGTGGAACGCCTGATGCCGGTCGCGGCCCGCATTGCCTGCGTCGTCAACGGCGACGGTGACCGGCACGACATCGAGCACCACACCCGTCGCCTGGACCGGCAGGGCCTGCTCGCCGTGATCGTGATCCTCGCCGCCATGGTCGATCCCGACGCCTCAGTTGAGGACGCGCTCGGGTTCATCACCTGGGATGAGCACGGCCGACCCGCGCCGCCGGTCGTGACCGGGCCCCGGTTGCGGATCCGCAGTCTCGCTGCGGACGTCGAGCCACCGGCGGGCCTCGGGGCTGAGCGGGTGCTGCTGTCCGAGCGGATGCAGCTCGCCCGTGAGATCCACCTCGGACAGGGCTACACGATGACGGAGACCGCGCGGCAGCTGGGCGTGGATCCGGACACGGTTCGGAAGTGGTCGGGGCGGTGGGCGGCATGAGCGACGACCTCGACTGGCGCCAGCGGGCGCTGTGCAGCTCGGACCCGGACGGCTGGTTCCCGGAGGAGATTCGTCCTGCGGCGGCAAGGCTCTTCGCTGTTGAGGCGGCGAAGGCCGGATGCCGAAGCTGCCCGGTCCGGCGCGAGTGCGGGACGCAGGCCCTGCGGCTGGAGTCGGGGGTCCCGGCGGACATGCGGTTCGGTGTGCGCGGGGCGATGACCCCGGCCGAGCGGGCCGCGGCCGATCCGGTCGTGCAGGCCCGGAAGCGGGTGGCGGCGTGACGGCGCGGCGGTACACGGATCCGGCGGAGCGGGCGGAGGCGTACAGCGTCTCGCTGGTGGCCCCGCCGCTGCCGGAGGCGACGCTGGCGGCGGCCCGCCGCTACCTCGAGGGCATGGCCCGCGACAAGGCCGACCTGGCCCTGCTGCTGGCCGCGCTCGGCCTCGACCAGGCTCCGGCGTGATCTGCGGCCAGTGGCTGCCCGCGGTGCGCGAGTACTGCAGGCAGCCGGCCCGGCCCTACATCCCGGGGCCCCGCTGCCCCGACCACACACCGGCCGCACAGGCCGGGCGCCCCGAACCACCAGACCCCAAGGAGTGCCAACGATGAGCACCACCCCGATCCGCGCCGCCGAGCTGGCGGCCAGCCTCACCCGTGTCCGCCCGCACGTCAGCCGGGACACCGAGCTCGACGCCCTCAACGCCATTCGCATCGAGGCCAGCAACAACTACCTCTTCACCATCGCCACCGACCGGTACACCTTCGCCATCAACCGGGTCGAGACCGTCGGCAACGGCCCGTGGGCGGCCCACCTCCGCCGGGACGACGTGCCTGTCGTCGTGGCGTGGCTGGAGCGCCTCAACCCGGGCGCCGTCGTCGAGATCGGCACCGAGACCGTCGACGACGACACCGTCATTGTGCTGCAGTCGCTCGTCGGCTCGATGCGGGTGCCCGACAAGACGTCGAACCGCCGGCACTTCCCCGACTGGAGGAAGCTGGCGCGCGACATCCTGCAGAAGCCCCAGAAGGACGCCGGGTTCACCGGCTTCAACAGCAGCTACCTGGCCCGGTTCAAGGGCATCGGCCCGGCGCTCCACGCGTGGCAGGACGGCCCGCGGTCGCCGCTGGTGCTGGCCGAGGAGAGCGGCAGCTTCATCGGCTTCGTGATACCGGCCCACAGCGGCGAGAACCGCGACAGCGTGGTGGAGAAGTGGCTGGCGCCGCTTCGCCGGACCGACGCCATGGTCATGGGCGCGCGCTACGACCTGACGGCCACCTGGACGGACCGACACGGCGACCCGTGGCAGTACTCCGGCCAGGACGGCGAGCACGGCGTGCCGCTGATGGAGTTCGTCGGCATCGACGACGACCCGTGGCTCCTCAGCAGGGTCATCTCCGAGTTCGGGCCGCTCACCCGCGCCGAGGCCTGACCCGCTGTCTGCCTGGGGTGGGGTGACCGTCCCCCGCCCCAGGCCACCAACCCCCGACCGCACAACGACCGGAGACCAGCACATGGCCGAGAAGGACCGGCGCACTTACGTCCGTGTCCACGATGGGCTGACGGACCACCCGAAGATCGTGGAGGTGGGCGGGGAAGCTGCGTGGCTGTACGTCAGCGCGCTCTGCTACTCGTCTCGTCAGTTGACCGACGGCCTGGTTCCGAAGCGTCTGATCCGGCGGCTGACCGACGGAAGCAACCCTGAAGCAAATGCTTCGGCACTGCTTCGCGTTGGCTTGCTTCACGAGGGCGAACACGACTGCGCGCGATGCCCTGTCGGAGGCCCCGACGTGTACGTCGTGCACGACTACCTCGAGCACCAGAGGTCGGCTTCGGAGGTCGCCGCGCTCCGAGAGAAGCGTTCCGCCGCAGGTCAGCGCGGTGGAAAGCGTTCCGGGGAGTCCCGTCGGGCCGCCTCGCAGGCCGAAGCAAACGGTGAAGCAAACGCGAAGCAAGTGCTGAAGCAAACGCGAAGCAAAACCGAAGCAGAGACAGAGACAGAGACAGAGGTAGAAGAAGTACTACGTACTTCTTCACGTGCGCGCCGCAAGGCCGGCCACGATGAGCCGCCGAGGGCCGACGTCGAACGCGTCTGCCGGGCCCTCGCCGACGCCGTCGAAGCCAACGGCTCCAAACGGCCCACCATCACCGACCGGTGGCGCACCTCCGCCCGACTGCTGCTCGACAAGGACGGCCGCACCGTCGAACAGGTCCTCGGCGCCATCGAGTGGTCGCAGTCCTCCGAGTTCTGGCGCGGCGTCGTCCTGTCGATGCCCAAGCTCCGCGACAAGTACGACCAGATGCGCCTCCAGGCCACCCGCAACCAGCAGCCGCCCGGCAGCAGCCTCGCCACCACCGGCGCCCAGAGCCACCTGTCCGGCACCGACGCCCGCATCGCCGAGCACTACGACCTCATGCAGCAACTCCTCGCCGAAGGGAGCAACTAGTGGACCGCCTTGGTGCAGCTGAGCTTCTTATCCACGCCGCCGCGTTCGATAACCGGAAGCCGTCCATGGCCGCCAGCACGGCCTGGGCGGATGCGCTCAAGGACATCCCGGCCGACGCTGACGCCCACGCGGCGGTCGCCCGCTTCTACTCCAAGCCCTCCCGTGACGGCGACCTCGACGGAACCCGGTGGATCCAGCCCCACCACGTCCGGGCCCTCCGCAAGGAGATCCGCGCCGAGCGCACCCCGGAGGTCGACAGCATCATCTACCCGGCCCTCCCGGGCGAGACCGGCGCCCAGTTCGTAGAGCGTCGCCGCCAGCAGATCGCCGCCATCGCCGACGGCCGCATCGAACCCGAGATCAACCGGCAGCTCAAGGGTGGCCCGCACCCGTCCGTCGCCAATGCCCTTGCCGGCGTGGGCTCCATGCCCGACCACGTACGCGAAGCCCTCGCCGACACCATGCCTGGCCGCAAGGCCCGCGAGGAAGCCCGCCTTCGCGGTGACGACGACGCCCTCACGGTTCCGTGCCCCTGGTGCCGTTCCGCCGCCGGCGACCCCTGCAAGCGCCGCCGCAGCGGGACGGCAGGCAAGGCCGGTACCTGGTTCCGCCGCGAGCGCCCCCACCCCGGCCGGATCGACGCCGCAGCCATAGCGGCCCGCGACTGCCCTACCTGCCACGCCGCAACGGGCGCGCCGTGCACCAGGCCCGACGGCCGCATCTACGACGGCGCCCACCCCAGCCGCCTCGACGCCTCGCGGGCCGCGTGATGGGTGCCCCGATGCCCGCCGGCCTCCGCCGCCACCGCGACCGCCCGCCCGAGTGGGCCATCCCCTGCCCCGTCCCCAACTGCCGCGCCAAGGCCGGCACCCCCTGCCACACCCCCACCGGCCGCCGCCTCACCGCCGACAGCCACCCCAGTCGCGCCGACGCCTGGCTCATCCACCAGACCACCCAACCCGCCGCCTGAGGAGACCACCATGCCGCGCCCCCGTCCCAGATGGACGCTCACCCGGGAGAACCTCACCGAGCTCATGGACCTCATCGAGCCGTCCAAGCCGCACTACAAGTCCCGCACGCCCGCTGGCCCGTACGACCTCAGCGTCGAGATTGACGGTCTCACGATCCTCGCCCACCGCGGCCTGCCCCGGGCCGTGGCGCGCTTCGGCGACACCATCACCCAGGCCGCCGGCAGCTGGACCGTCACCCCCGCCGAGGAGACCAGCCGATGAGCGACCTGACCGCCGCGGCCTGGAACGACCGCTACCCGCCCGGCACCCCGGTCACCGCCTACCCCGGCGTCCGACCCGAGTACGCCGCCGAGATCGGCCTCACCGACTACACCCGCCTGGAGACCCGCACCCGCTCTGCCGCCTGGAACCTCGGCCACGGCACCCCGGTCGTCGCCGTCGACGGGTACGCCGGCGGCATCTCCCTCGAACACATCGACCTGCGTGACGCCCAGGAGAGCGCCCGATGAACCAGCAGAGCCAGCCGAGCTACCAGAGCGCCCTCGATGCCGTCCACACCCACTGCGACGTGTGCGACAAGTGCCACACCGCCCGGCGAAGCGGCGCATGGACAACGGTCGCCTGCAGCACCGGGAGGCGCCTTCGGCGAGCCGCCCTAGCTGCCTGGCGGAACAAGCCATGAGACTCCGCTCCGCCCGCTCCGCCGTCGACCACGTCAGCAATCACTACCGCGCCTTCAACCTCAAACCGCTCTACGCCGACCAACCCGGCGGCAACGGCCGACACATCGGCTGGACGTTCCAGATCGCAGGTACTCAGCGCGCCCATGGCTGGGTCCTCACCAGCGGCACCGCCTGCCACGGCCCGGTCCTCGGAGGCCGGGAGTTCGCCGCTGCCGAAGGCCGAATCACCGCCAACCACGAGCAGGAGACCACCCGATGAACCAGCCCCAGCCCGCACCGCCCGACCGCCTGATCATCGAGGTCTGCCGCGACGGGTGGACCAAGAAGCTGCAGATCAACATCGCCAAGGTCGACAAGAACGGCTGCGGCCACGGTTACCGGCTCGCCGGCCCGAAATTCAACGGCAGCAGCACGGGCCTGCTGAAGACCGAACTCGACGAGCGGGACGCCAGTGAGATCCGCTCCTACCTCGACGCCGTGTTCCCGCAGGCGTCCACCCCGCCCCCGTCCGCCGAGGACGTCCCCACCCTGGTTGCCCGGGTCCGGGAGCTGGAGGCCGAGAACGAGCGGCTCCGCGACGTCCTGAAGCGCACCCAAACCCTCGCCAAGATGGACCCGCCCACCTGCGCCGGCTGCGGCCACCTCGAATCCGCCCACGACCCGGCCAACGAGCGCGAGTGCATCGCCTCCGCCGCCCAGATCTGGGACTGCTCCTGCAACCTGTACGTCCCCTGCCACCCGGAGCCCACCACCTGACGGCCCCGTGCGCGGCCAGGACCGGACCCCTACCGGCCGCGCACGGCCCCAGGCACCCCGAGTTCCACCACAACGCCCACAGGCCCCCAGACGAGCCGCCACGCCAGCCGAGGAGCACCCATGGCCACCGTTCACGCCGCTGATCCCATCCCTACCAGCCCCAGTGGCCTAGCCGGCCTCATGTGGGAGCTGGAGCAGAACACCAAGACCGGCGAGCCCGACCCCTGCATCGCTCTGTGGGAGCGCCTGCACGCGCAGGAGGGCTACGACGTGCCGCCCCGCTCTGGGCCGCCGCCTGCGCCCACTACGACCACGACCACGACGACACCGAGGCCTGACCATCCCGACGGCCAGCACCCACCGGCCGCCACGCACACCCACCACGGAGACCCGATGACCAAGCGCACCGCCCGCGAGGAGATCGAGCGAGCGTTCCACGTCTCGTTCAAGTTGCCCGACCAGGCCGCCGAGCTCCTCGACGCCTACCGCGCCGAGGTCCTCGCCGAGGCCGCCGACCACCTCGACCGGATCGCCGACGAGGTCGAGGCCAAGGTCGCCGCCTACTACGGCCCGGCCTCCGGCATCGGCCCCGGATCCGCCGGCCACGTCCGAATGGACGCCCAGACGATCCGCGCCCTGGCCGGCATCAAGCCCACCGAGGACCCGATCATCGCCAACTGGGACCACGCCGTCATCCACCCCGACGACCCGGCCGAGCCGACCATCGTCTGCTGCCGCACCGACAACGGCCAGCCCGTCGCCCTGGTCCTCGACCCCGAGCACCGCGAGGCCCTCGGCCTGCAGCTCGTCGACCCCGACGGGCAGTGACCATGAAGCTCCCCGAACGTCCCTGGAACGGCCGCTACATCCTCGACGCCTACTCCTGCGCCGGCGGCGCCACCATGGGCTACTACCTCGCCGGCTACCGCGTCATCGCCGTCGACATCGACGACCAGCCCAACCACCCCGGGAACCTCTGGCCCGGCCAGGAGATCCGGTTCATCCGCGCCGACGCCGTCGAGTACATCCGCCAGTACGGCACCGCGTTCCACGCCATCCACACCAGCCCGCCATGCCAGCACGACTGCACCCTCACCGCGGGCACCAACGCCCACCTGCGCGGCCAGTACGCCGACCTGCTCGAACCCACCCGCGCCGCACTGGAGTCGACCGGCCGCCCGTACGTGATCGAGCAGCCGCCCGGCCGCGCCTCCCGCCGCATGCGGGTCGACCTCACCCTGTGCGGCGAGCAGTTCGGTCTGCGCGTCATCCGCCACAGGAACTTCGAGGCTGGCGGAGGACTCGTGCTTGACCAGCCGTCCCACGTTCCGCACCGCGGACGCGTCGCCGGCATGCGCCACGGAGTCTGGTACGAGGGCCCGTACTTCGCCGTCTACGGCGAGGGCGGCGGCAAGGGCAGCATCGCCCAGTGGCAGGACGCCATGGGCATGCACTGGACCAGCGTCCGCCGCGAGATCGCCGAGGCCATCCCCCCGGCCTACACCGAGTTCATCGGCCGGCAGCTCGCCGACCACCTCGCCGCCATACCCGCGGCCGCCTGACACCCCGTTGACGCCCGTCAGCCACCCGCCCCGGCCTGCCGCCCACCAGCGGCAGGCCCCACCCCGAAGGAGCACCCGTGACCGACCACCTCGCCGACCTGCTCGCCGCTGCAGCCACCCGGCTCCGCGCCGCCGCCACCGAGGCCACCCACAACGACCGCACCACCTGGCAGCTCGGCCACACCCTCGGCACCCGGACCGCCGTCGTCCTCGACGACCCCGACAAGCCCACCGTACTGATCGAGACGTACGCCGAGCGCCTGGAGCGCGTGAACGCCTACCTGGCGCTGGTCGGCCCCGCCACCGGCCTCGCGGTCGCCGACTGGCTGGCACAGGCGGCCCGTACCCACCGGGCGGCCGAGTCCGCGGCACGACGGGTCTGGCGAGAGGACGGCGAAGACGACCGAGCCGCGTTCGTCGCTGAGCGCACCGACCACCACGCCCTCGCGGTGGCCCGCGCGGTGCTCGGCCAGGACGGCGGCCAGCAGCAGTGATCGCCCTCGTCGCCCTCGCCGTCGGCGGCCCCGCCAGCCTCGTCGGCATCTACTGGCTCGGCGCCATCCGAGCCGAGACCGCCGAAGCACACCACGCGGCCGCCGAACAAGCCCGAGTCGACGCCGAGTTCATCCGCATCGTCACCACGGAGTACCAGCTGTGACCCCGACCGCCGAACAGCTCGACCACCTCATCGGCCACACCGCCAACCACGCCCTCACCCCCGAGGAGCACGCCGCCCTCCGCGCCGGAGTCGCCGAACTCACCGAGCAGCGCGACACCGCCCGCGCCGGGGCCCTGGAGCGAGCCGCCCTTCTGGAGCACGCCCGCGACCTGCTGGAGCCCTTCGGCGGCCACGGCGACGCCTGGCCCGACATCACCCCGGCCATCGAGGCACTGATCGCCCGGGCCACGCAGGCCGAGGCCCGCATCGCCGCCGTCCGGGCGCTAGCTGCCGACATGCGCACCTGGTGCTCGCCCCACGGCATCGCAGCCGACTACGCCGACCGCATCGACGCCGCCCTCGGCGGGCCCGAGCCCGCCCAGCCGTAGCGCTTCGCCCCGCACCCCCAACCCCCCGCACCACCCCGCACCCCCAACCCCCCGCACCACCCCGCCCGACGCCCAGGAGCCACCATGAGCACCCACACCGACCTCACCCACATCGCCACCCAGTGGCCCACGCTCCGCGAGCTCCTCCAGGCCCGCACCCCCCGCACCTGGCCGCCGGCCGGACGCATGGCCGACCACCAGCGCAACCTCGACGACACCACCGACGACACCGAAGCCCTCGCCCAGCAGGCCGCCATCGAGCGCGCCGAGCGCACCGCCCTCGCCCCCGGCGAGCGCCCCGCCCCGCTCCGCGTCGGCGCCCTCGACACCATCCTCGACATCGAGGCCGACCTCCTCGCCCTCGCCGACGGCATCGCCTCCGCCATCCAGCGGCCCGCGTTCACCGTCCGAGCCGCCAGCCCCGACGACACCATCGCCCGCGACATCGCCCTCATCGGCCTCCGCGACGCCCAGGACCCCCGCCGCTGGTCGTTCACCGCCGCCGGCCGCACCGGCGTCCAGGCGGCCACCTGGCTCGCCGCCCGCCTCGGCCCCGCCACCGGGCCGTTCCGCGCGCTCACCGGCGTCCAGCTCGACCAGCTCGCCTCCGACGTCGCCGCGGTCCGCCGCCGCGTCGACCGACTCCTCGACGGCCGCCCCGCCAACGGCGCCCACGCGACCGGCCGGCAGTGCGAGTGCGGCGGCGAGTTCCAGGTCACCAGCGGTCAGGACGACTTCGTCATCGGCTGCCCCAACTGCCGATCGTCCTGGACCGGCACGGCCCTCCTCAACGGCCTCACCGGCGCCGCCTGAAACCCACCCACCGTGAGGGCGCTCACGCCCACGCCGTGAGCGCCCTCACCCACCCGGAGACCACCACCATGAGCCCCCTCACCATCGGCGCCTGGCACGAGGCCGAACTCCACGGCATCGCCGGCCCCTGGACCATCCACGGCCACGCCACCATCCTGAACGTCACCACCGCCCCCGACGGCACCCAGCACACGACCATCGAGGTCAGCACCCCCGGCAGCCGACACACCAGCCCTCACTACGCCTACGCCACCGGCACCGTGAACACGCTCACCGACGGCCGGATCGAGCTCACGGACGTCATCACCCCCCAGCCCGGGCCCAGCCGCATCGTGCTCAGCGCCCAGCCCGAATGTCTCCTAGGCGAAGCCGTCGCCGCCTACCACCACCCCCGCGCCGTGAACACGCTCACGGCCTGGCAGCCGATCCCCGACGACGACAGCCCCCTCGACGTGAGCGCCCTCACGGCCCTCGCCCGAGCCACCCAGCGCGCCGCAGACGCCCGGGAGGCCGGCGCCGAACGCGACCGCCTCGTCCTCCGCCTCGACGCCGGCGGCGTCCCCCGCGACCTCATCGCCCGCACCATCGGCCGCGACCCCTCCCGGATCGCCCAGCTCCGCCGCCGCTCGATAGCCGCTTGACGAATCACCAACCGGTGATCCACACTGGCCCCACGTCCGGCGTGCCCGGACACCAGACCACCGAGAGCCCCACGGCCGAACAGCAGCCGTGGGGCTCTCGCATTCAGATCAGCACAGCGCCAACCCCGCGTTGATCACCCCGCCGATGTCCACCTTCAGCCCGTTTCCTAGCACCAGGTCGTCAGCCCACACCGGGAACGGCTTCGGATACCTGGCCTGCGCAGTACCGTTCACGCCGTACTCGCGACCGCCCACCTCGAACGTCACCATCTGCCCCGGCCGGCACCGCAACGTCCCCGACTCCACGATGAACGGCCACGGGCTGATCCCCGACGTCCGCGTGACGAAGCGCTCGTGCGACCCCGCGACGGGCGCCCCCTGCACCGGCGCCAGCGTCGCCCGCCCCGTAGGCATCGACGACACCACCGACCGCACCGTCGGATACGACGACGGAGCATCGTCACCACTGCCGTCCGACCCCATGTACCAGAACAACGCGAAGAGCACGAGCACCGCGCACCCCAACCCCGCCTGGGCATTGTCCTTCCGCCGCTTCGCCTGCTCGCGGATCTCCCGCGGCGTCAACTCGTCGTCCACGCTTCCTCCCCACTGAGGCGGCTCAGCGTAGAGGCAGGTGATCACCGTGGCCAGACGCCGAGCACTCACCGTCTGCTCCACACCCGGCTGCCCCGAGCTCACCGACAGCGGCCGCTGCCCCGCACACCGAGCCGCCGCCGAACGCGCCCGCGGCACCCGCACCCAACGCGGCTACGGCACCGGCCACCAACGCCGGTTCCGGCCGGGCGTCCTCGCCCGCGATCCTGTCTGCGTCCTCTGCAAGCAGGCGCCCAGCCAGCACGCCGACCACTACCCGCTGTCCCGCCGCGACCTCGTCGCCGCCGGCCACGACCCCGACGACCCAATCCACGGCCGCGGCCTCTGCCACCCCTGCCACAGCCGCGAGACCGCAGCACACCAGCCCGGAGGATGGAACGCATGAGCGCCTACCTCGACCAACTCACCCGACAGCGCGACGAAGCACTGCAGCAACTTCGCGATACCGAGAGGGCCCGGGACGGCGCTTACCGCGAGCGCGCCCACCTCGTCGCCTGGCTCGCCGCCCTCTACCCCGCCGTCCTCGTCCCGGCCCCGGATGTCGAGGAGGACGGCTGGTGCATCGCCTACCTCAGGGTCGGCGACCACCAGCTCTCCTGGCACATCGCCCCCACCGACGCCGGCCTCTTCGACCACGTCGAACGGGTCAGCCTCGACGACGCCAGGGCCCAGTGGGATGGCCACACCACCGAGCAGAAGTACGAGACGATCCGCCTCCTACCCGCCACTACTGACAGTCACTGACCCCTGGGGGGTGACCCCCTCCCGCCAGGCCAGCGGGACCCGCGGGGGAGGTAGCTCGCGGCGTGTACGGGTCTGGGAGTTTCCAGTGGCCCCTTTCAGTAACCGAGCGTGACCTTGCGAGGAGGTGATCCGGCATGGCTGGTGTCGGCCCCACGCCGAGCCCGAACCGGCGACGGCGCAACGGAGACCCGGTCGAGGGCACGGTGCTTCCGGCGGGCGGATTCACCGGCCCGGCGCCGGACCTGCCCGGCGGCCACGACTACGACTCCCGCACGCTGTCCTGGTACGACACCTGGAAGCGCTCGCCGCAGGCCGCGACATTCCTCCCGACAGACTGGCAGCGCCTGCACATGCTGGCCCAGTTGGTCGAGGCCTTCTGGGAGGAGCCGAAGAAGGAGTTGCTCGCAGAAATTCGGCTGAACGAGGCGGCCCTGGGCGGCACCGCGGCGGACCGCATGCGGCTGCGCTGGTCGCTCGGCTCTGCCGAGGTTGGCAAGGGCTCGGCGCGGGCCGCCGAACGCGCGGCCGCCCGCCGCAGCACCGGGGACGTGCGCGACAGGCTCCGGGCGGTCGGTGACGAATGAGGCGGCCCGGCGTCCGGCGCTCCCTCGGGTACGCCGTCGCCGACTGGATCGAGTACTACCTTCTCCACGGTCCCGGCGACGTGCAGGGTCAGCCGATCGAGCTGGACGTCGAGATCCTGCACTTCCTGGCGTGCACGTACGCGATCGACGGCCAGGGCCGTCGTCGCTTCGACGAGGTGCTGCTGTCCCGCGCGAAGGGCCGCGCGAAGTCGGAGATCGCCGGTGCGATCGCGTGCGCCGAGGCTCTGGCGCCGGTGCGCTTCGACCACTGGGCCGAGCCGGGCGAGGTCTCCGACTGGGGCTACGAGTACGCGCCCGGCGAGCCGGTCGGACGGCCAGTCACCTACCCGTTCATCCGCTGCCTGGCCACCGAGGAGACCCAGGCCGGGAACACCTACGCCAACATCACCTACATGCTCGCGCACAGCGAGCGGATCGCCGAGGACTACCCCGGCATCGACATCGGCAAGGACTGGCAAAGCTCGACCCGGGTGTTCCTGCCGGACGGCGGGGAGATCCGGCCCTCGACCGCCAGCTCGGCCGCGAAGGACGGCGGCAAGGAGTCGTTCTCCGTCGCGGACGAGACGCACCTGTACGTGCTGCCCGAGCTGCGGGACATGTACGAGACGGTCGAGCGCAACACGATGAAGCGCAAGGCCGCCGAGCCGTGGTTCCTGCAGACCTCGACGATGTACGCGATCGGCGAGGACTCCATCGCCGAACGGACCCACCGCAACCACCGGGCGGGCAAGGCGCCGCGGCTGTACTTCGACCACAAGCAGGCGCCCGCCGCGTTGCTGGAGGACGAGGCGTACGACGACCCGGCCCAGCTCAAGGCCGGCCTGATCGCCGCGTACGGGCCGTTCGCCGCGCACATGGACCTGGACCGGATGGTGGTCCTGGCCCACAAGCCCACCCAGGACCGGGCCAAGTTCCGCCGCTACTTCCTCAACCTGCCCGTTTCCCTTTCGGAAACGTGGCTGTCCAGGCACCTGTGGGAGCGATGCGCGCTGCCGCAGGAGGTCGACCTGGGCGAGCTGATCACGGTCGGCTTCGATGGCAGCGACCACGACGACTGCACGGCGATCACCGCGTGCCGGGTGTCCGACGGCTACGTCTTCACCCCGACCTTCCCGGACGGGCGGCCGATGATCTGGACGAAGTGGGACGACGGCGACCCGGACGCCTGGCGGGTGCCGCGCGCCGAGGTTCGGGCCGGCATGACGCACGTCTTCGACACCTACCGGGTCGCGCGGGCGTACGGAGACCCGCCGGACTGGCGCGACGAGTGCGACGCCTGGTCCGAGGAGTTCGGCGAGGAGACCTTCCTCATCTTCGAGACCAGGGTCGCGACCCGCATGTGCCCGGCCCTGGACCGGTTCAAGACCTCGGTCCTGGCGGGCGAGCTCACCCACGACGGCCACCCGACGATGGCCGAGCACGTCGGCAACGCCAAGCCAGCCCGCCGCCCGGGCGGGCTGATCGCGATCACCAAGCCGGCCCCGGACCGGAAGATCGACAGCGCGGTGACCGCCGCGCTCGCGGTCGAGGCCCGCGCCGACCACCTACGCCACGAGGCCTCCCACGGCGGCGGATCGTCCTCGTTCACCGGCTACTGACCCAGGAGGTGCGCATGCCCGTTTCCGAGCAGGAGGCGCTTCGGATCACCCGGGTCTTGGAGGAGCAACTCCTTCAGCGGCAGGCCGACATCACCATCTCCAACGAGTTCTACCGCGGCAAGAGCGAGCGCCTCGCCTTCGCCTCAGACCGTTTCCGGGCCGCGTTCGGCGGCCTGTTCGCCGGTTTCAGCGACAACTGGTGCCAGGTGGTGTGCGACGCGCCGGCCGAGCGGATGACGCCGCTCGGCTTCCGCTTCGGCGCCGGCCCCGACGGCGAGCCGGCGGCCGCCGACCGCGAGGCCCAGCGGATCTGGCAGGCCAACGGCATGGACGCCTGGGCCCGCATCGCCCACACGGAGATGATGGTCAAGTCCCGTGCGATGGTGCTGGTCTGGGCGGAGAACCCGGACGACAACGAGACCGAGCCCGAGATCACCGTCGAGGACGCCACACAGTGCATCGTGGCGTACGAGCCGGGCAACCGGCGCCGGCGCAAGGCCGCGCTGAAGCTCTGGGACGGCGACGACGGGTACAGCTACGCGACGCTGTACCTGCCGGACCAGATCTGGAAGTGGCGCCGCTCGGCGGCCGCCTCCCGGCTCATCCTGCCGTCCAGCGCCACCGTCGCCACGTGGTCGCCGCGCGCCGTCGGCAAGCTGGACCAGGCCGTCATCGACAACCCGCTCGGCCGGGTGCCGATGCTGGAACTCGTCAACCGCCAGCGCCTGGTGGACCCGCCGTCGCCCGAGCACGAGCAGGTCATGCCGCTGCAGCGGGCGGTCAACAAGCTGGTCGTCGACATGCTGGTCGCCGCCGAGGCCGGCGCGTTCCCGGCCCGCTGGGGCACCGGCATCGACCTGCCGAAGGATCCGCGCACCGGGCAGGAGATCGACGACCCGGAGATGTGGCGCCTGTCGGTTTCCAAAATGCTCCGCGCGAGCTCGCCGGACGCGAAGTTCGGGAACTTCCAGGCCGCCGACCTGCGCAACTTCGTGACCGGCATCGAGATGCTGATCGAGCACGTCGGGGCGCTGTCCCGCACGCCGCCCAGCTACATGACCGGCAAGCTCGTCAACGTCAACGCCGAGACCCTTGCCGAGGGGGCGGCCGGCCTGGTCGCCAAGACCAAGGACAAGACGACCTTCACCGGCGAGACGTGGGAGGAGGCCATGCGGCTCGCCTTCCTGGTCAAGGGCGACACCCAACGCGGTAGCGACCCGCTGGCCGAGACGGTCTGGGGCAGCGTCGAGTACCGCACCGAGGCCCAGCACGTCGACGCCGTCCTGAAGAAGAAGGCGCTCGGGGTGCCGTGGCGCCAGCTGATGGAGGACCTCGGCTACACCCCGACCCAGATCGACCGCATGGAGGCGATGCTGGAGCAGGACGCCAACCGGGCCGCGCGGGCCCTGGCGTTCTCCGGGGTTGACGACCAGGGCGCGCTCACCGCCGCCGGGGCCGCCAGCCAGGACCAGCCGGTCCCGGCGTGACGGGCCCGGACCCGGTCGCCGAGCGCCGGGCGGCCCGCCAACGAGCGCTTGCCGCGCGGGCGGTGGCGTCCGCAGACGCCCTATGGGCCCGGGTCGACCCGCGGCGCATCCGGGACTCCTGGAACGCGCTGGCCGACCCGATGCTCGCCGCCCTGGCCACCGCCCAGCAGGCCAGCGCCGACGGCGCCCAGGCCTACGTCACCGGCGTGGTCACCGCGGCCGGAGCGACGCCGGACCCGGCCGGAACCCTCGACACCCGGGCGTTCGCGGGCCGGGCCGCCGACGGCCGCCCCCTGGCGTCGCTGCTCGAACGCCCGGCCGTCACGGCACTGACCCAGGTTGCCGCCGGCGCCCCGGCCGACGTGGCCCTGCGCGCGGGCCGCTCCCAGCTGCTGACGATCGTCACCTCCGAGGTCGCCGACGCTGGTCGGCAGGCCACCGGCGTCGCGATCGTCGGGGACCGCACCTGCACCGGCTACGTGCGCGTGATCAGCGGCGGCGCCTGCTCGCGGTGCGTCGTCCTGGCCGGCGCCGTCTACGGCAGCCGGACCGCGTTCCTGCGCCACCCGCACTGCCACTGCATCCACGAACCCACCGTGCGCGGCCGCAAGGCCGCCGCGCACCTGGAGCCGCGCCGCTACTTCGACGGCCTGAGCCGGGCCGAGCAGGACCGGCGGTTCGGCGAGGCCGGCGCCCGGGCGATCCGGGACGGCGCCGACCTCGGGCAGGTGGTCAACGCCCGCCGCAAGGGCGCGATGTACACCACCCGGGACGGCTTCAGGGCCACCCGCGAGGGCACCACCCGCCGCGGCACCTTCAACCAGCGCGAGCGGGCCCGCGCCGCCGCGGCAGGCCGCGCGCCGATCGCCCGCCCCGTACGGCTCATGCCGGAGGAGATCTACCGCCTGGCCGCGACCCGCGACGAGGCGATCGAACTCCTACGCCGGTACGCCTACCTGCGATGACCCCGGGCGGCGCGATGCCGCCCACGACACCACGGAGAGCGCGATGCTCGACACCACCCTGCCCACGCACGCCCTGACCGGCCTGCTCGCCGTCGGCTGGCGCAAGGCCCGCCCGGGCGAGGACGGCCCGCAGCCGATCTGGCCCATCCGCGGCGGCGACGGCACCGGCGACGACGACCAGGGCGATGACGGCCAGCAGGATGACGACACCAAGGACACCGACGACGACCAGGACGACGACCGCGACGGCGGCGACCAGGACGACGACAAGGACCTCGGTGACGCCGGCAAGAAGGCCCTGCGCGAACTGCGCAAGGAGAACCGGGCCCTGCGGGCCCAGATCCGCCAGGGCGCCCAGCAGCAGAGCGGCCGTACGCCGTCCAAGAAGGACGGCGACGGAGACGACGCGGAGGCCCTGCGCGAGCAGGCCCGCGAGGAGGCCCGCGCCGAGGTGTGGACCGAGCGCGTCGAGGCCGCCGCGATCGCGGCCGCCGCCGGCCGCCTCGCCAACCCCCAGCTCGCCGCCCGCCTCCTCGACCTCACCGACATCCCGAAGACCGACAAGGGCCGCCCCGACCGCGACGCGATCAACGAGCTGATCGACGAGCTCCTCGAGGACGAGCCCTACCTGGCCGCGCAGTCCGCGAAGGACACGGACCGGCGATTCCAGGGCGGCGCCGACGGCGGCGCCCGCAAGCCCCCCACCAAGCGCGCGGCCAGCCTCGGCGAGGCAGTCGCCGCCCGTCTGGCCGCCCAGAGCGGCCGATAGGAGACACCCATGCCCGTGACCCTCGCCCAGGCGAAGCTCAACGCGACCGACGACATCGACCGGACCGTCATCGACGAGTTCGCGAAGTCGTCCTTCCTGCTCGACAACATGACCTTCGACGACGTCGTCAACGTCGGCGGCTCCGGCGGCACTCTGACCTACGGCTACATGCGCCTGATCACCCAGGCCAACGCCGACTTCCGCGCGATCAACAGCGAGTACGTCCCCGGCGAGGTCACCAAGCAGCAGTACACGGTCGACCTGAAGCCCCTCGGCGGGTCCTTCCAGATCGACCGCGTCCTGAACGCCATCGCACGGGCCGCCGAAACGACACTGCAGATGCAGCAGAAGATCAAGGCCGCCCGCGCCAAGTTCGCCGACGCCGTCATCAACGGCGACACCGCGGTGGACGCCAACGGCTTCGACGGCCTGTCCAAGATCCTCACCGGCAGCTCCACCGAGTACCTGCCGCTCGGCAACGGCGTGGCCACCGGATACGTCGACTGGACCACGGTCAGCGACAAGGCCACCGCACTGGCCGCACTCCGGCACGTCGACACCTGGCTGTCCACCATGGACGAGGCGCCCGGCGCGATCCTCGGCAACAAGAAGACTTTGGCACTTTTTAAGACCCTGGCGATCTGGACCGACCAGTACGACAAGACCCAGGACGCCTTCGGCCGGCCCGTCGACCGCTACAACGGCATCCCCCTGGTCAACCCCGGCGCCAAGGCCGGCAGCAACAACGACGTCATCGGCCTGGTGACCCGCGACCCCGACGCCGGCGGCGCGGGCGGCAACATCACCAACCTCGGAGACCTCTACGCGATCAGGTTCGGCCTGGACGGCTTCCACGGCGTCTCCATGGCCGGCCAGCCGCTGGTGACCTCCTGGATGCCCGACTTCAGCACCGCCGGCGCCGTCAAGACGGGCGAAGTCGAACTCGGCCCGGTCGCCGTGGTCCTCAAGGCCACCAAGGCCGCCGCCGTCTTCCGCAACATCAAGTCCGCCTGACCGAGAGGAGACCAGCGTGGCCACCATCCGTACGCCCGTGCCCGGCTACACCGGGCCGGGCCCCGGCGGCGTCCACTTCATGGACGGCACCGCCGAGACCGACGACGAGGCCGTCATCGGCTACTGCCGCGGCGCCGGCTACGAGGTCGACGGCGAGGTCCTCAACCCCCTGCGGCCCGTCGCGTCCACCGTGGACGCCCGGGACGTCACGGTGCGGCGCGTCGGCGCCGCGCTGCGGGACGCCGCCGTCGACCCGCGCGACGGCGACCACCAGGCGCCCACCGGCGCCGGTGAGGGAGACCCCCACGGCCCGGCCGTGGTCGCCCCCGGCCTGATCGCCCCGTCCCCGACGGCCCCGAAGGAGGCCCCCTCTCCCACCGAGGAGGGCACCGGCGCGCTCCAGCGCCCGGTGCAGGCCGCGTCCGTCGCCGAGTGGCGGGCCTGGGCGCTCGCCCAGACCAACGAGGACGACGAGGCCGGGCGGGCCGAGATCGAGAAGGCGACCAAGGCGGAGCTGATCAAGGCGTACGGGGCCCAGGGAGGCTGACATGGTGCTGGGGCCGTTCGCCTCGGTGGCCGACCTGATGGCCCGGATGCCGCCCGACCGGGTGCTGAGCGTCGAGGAGCAGGCCCAGGCCGAGCGGCTCCTCGGCGACGCCGCCCACCTGATCCGCATGACCGCCGGCTACCAGCAGATCAGCCGCGTCGACAACGACACCGTCACCCTGCGCGGCTCCGGCGCCCCGCACCTGAAGCTCCCGCAGCGCCCGGTGCTCACGGTCACCGCGGTCGCCGGGCTCAGCGCGGGCCAATGGGAGTGGGACGGCGGCGACAAGATCACCCGCCTCGACGGCTGCGTGTGGCGGGGCGCCACCACCGTCACCTACTCCCACGGCCTCGACGAGGACGAGCCCGCCTACCAGGTCGCCCGGTCGGTGTCCTGCGACGCCGTCAAGCGGGTGCTGCTCAACCCCACGATGATCCGCTCGCACCAGGTGGACGACTTCTCCGAGACCCTCGCGGACGCCCGGGCCTCCCTGCTCGACGGCGAGGCCGAGACGATCCGGCAGGCCTTCGCCGGGCCGGGCTGGGGGGTGGCGGGATGACCACCGAAGCCGCCGCGTTGGTGGCCGGCCGGGCCATGGCCGAGGCCCGGATGCGGGAGACCGGCCGCCTCACCCGACCCGGCCCGGACGTCTACAACCCGGCCACCGGCGAGACGACCACGTCCTCGACCCTGCTCTACACGGGCAAGGCCCGGGTCAAGCCGGCCCAGGCGGTGCCCGAGGGCGTCCAGGCCGAACAGCGCGAAGTGGTGCTCTCCCGGTACGACATCGCGCTGCCCTTCGCCGCCGTCCCGGCGAGCCGGATCGTCCCCGGCGACACCTTCACCGTCGACACCAGCCCCGACCCCCGCATGCCCGGTCTCATCCTGCACGTGACCGGCGTCAACTACAGCGCCACGGCGACCGCCTGGCGGCTCAGCGCGGAGGTGCGGTCGTGAGCATCGACATCTCCGGGCTCGAGGCCCTGGTCGCCGACCTGGCCCGCGTGCCGGCCGAACTGGACCAGCGGACCCGGCAGGTGCTGTCCCGGGGCGCGCTGAACATCAAGCGCGACTGGGCGGCCAACGCCCGCTCGTCCAGCGGCCGGTACGCGCCGCACTACCCCCGCTCGATCTCCTACGACCCGCCGACGGTCGGGCCCGCCGGCGCCTTCGTGGTGATCGGCCCGGACAAGGGCGCCGCGCAAGGCGCGCTCGGCAACCTGCTGGAGTTCGGCAGCAGCAGGAACCCGCCGCACAACGACGGCGGCAGGGCACTGGCCGCCGAGGAACCGCGGCTCGTTGCCGCAGTCGAGCAGCTCGCCCGGGACCTACTGTGAGCACCCCGGTCCCCGAGGACCTGCCGCACGTCCTGGCCGCGAAGGCTGCGATCGAGGCCACCGGCGTCACGGTGTACCTAGGCGGCGCCCCCGCTGGGACCGCCCTGCCCAAGGCCTACGTGGTGCTGTACCCGTCGCCGGGCATCGAGACCGCGGTCTCGCTCGCCGACGACCGCACCGGCCTCGATCTGCCGCTGCAGGCCACGGCGGTCGCCACCACGCCGGAGGGCGCGGTCGGTACGGCCGGGCGCGTCCGCCGCGGCCTCGCCGCCGCCCTGGTGGTGGACGGCCGGGCGTGCTGGCGGCCCGAGCCCGTCGGCGGCCCGCCGCTGCAGCGCGACGACGACGTCACCCCGCCCTGCTGGTACCTGCCGGTGCAGTACCGGCTCCGATCCATCACCTCTTGAGGAGGCCCCCATGGCCACCCTGTCCACCCAGGCCGTCTCCATCGCCGGCCTCGGCCCGACCTACTCTGCCGCCGCCGGCGGAGGCGACAAGGTCGCCTGCTCCGAGCGGACGTTCGTTCACGTGAAGAACGGCGGCGGCAGCCCGATCACCGTCACGCTCACCGCCACCGGCAGCGTGCGCGGCCAGACCGTCACCTCGCCGACCGTCTCGGTCCCGGCGAGTGGCGAGCGCATGATCGGCCCCCTCACCGCCGACCTCTTCGCCGGCGCCACCGACGGCCTCGCCGCCATCGGCTACTCCAGCACGACCACCGTGACCATCGCCGCGCTCCGCATCTGACCCACCCCGCCAACCCCCGTTCAGGGGGCACCACATGCCCAGGAGGGCCCCATGGACCTGATCTCCGACGGCAAGACCCGGGCCACCTGGGCCGCGTCGATCGCCAACCCGAACGCCCCCACCGCCGCCGAGTGCAACGGCGGCATCGACCTCACCGTCCGCCTCACCCCGGACGGGCTCAAGGTCGACCCCACCACCGCCGACGTCGACACCAGCTCGCTGGCCTCGACGTTCGACACCGCCGAGGTCGGCCGAGTCAAGTACGACGCCGAGCTGACCGTGAAGAGGGGAACGACCCCCGCCGAGGACCTGCCGTACAGCACGCTGGTCTACGGCGTGCACGGCTACCTCGTCATCCGCCGCGGTCTCGACTTCGCCACCGCCTACGCGGCCGGCCAGCAGGTCGAGGTGTACCCGATGGTGTGCGGCGAGCGGCAGAACAAGGCACCGGCGGCCAATGAGGTCATGAAGTTCATGGTCCCGCTGAAGGTCACGACCGCCCCGTCCACGAACGCGCTGGTGGCCTGATGGACATCGAGGACGTCATCAAGGGCAGCAGCCTGCGCGAGACCACGGTGCCGCTGTGCCTGGCCGGACAGCTGCAGGGCGAGTACGAGGCCCTGGAACGGCAGCTCACCGACCCGGCCGCGCTGGTCGGCGACTCCCTCGCCGGAAGCCCGAGGACCGCCGTCGCCTCCCGCATGGAGGAACTGCGCGCCGAGATGGCCGAGCACCTGGTCGAGTTCAGGTTCCGGGCCCTGCCCCACGAGGCGTGGTCCGACCTGCTCGCCGCCCACCCCGGTGGTGAGGGGCGGGCGTTCGACCCGGCCACGTTCGGCCCGGCTGCGGTCGCGGCGTGCGCCGTCGAGCCGGCCATGACGGTCGAGCAGTACCAGCGGCTCGCCGAGAAGCTGTCCTTCGGCCAGCAGGAGGCGCTCCTCGATGCGGTGTGGGAGCTCAACACCCAGGTGGTCCGCGCGGTCCCTTTCTCTCTGCTCGCCTCCGCGACCGTAGCGGGCCTTGGCGGCGAGAAGTAGAGGCGGCCCGCGCCTGGGGCGTGCCCCGCAGCGTCTTCCTCGGCCGGGCACCCGCGCCCGGGGAGCCGCTGTGGACCGCCGCCGACCGGGCCTGGGCACTGGCCCTGCTCGCGGTCGAGGACGAGACGTGCCGCGGCTGCGGCCAGCCGATCGGCGAGGCCACCAGCCCCGACAGCGAGGGCCGGTGGGAGGCCGAGGTGATCCGCTGTCACGCCTGCACCACCGCCTCAACGACCACCGCCCGCTTCCAACAGGATGGCGGCGACACACAGGGCGTCCACGTCCACGTCCACCGCAGGGAGGAGCCCCGTGGCCGACCGTAGCGTCACCGTGCGCCTGGGCGTGGACAACTCGTCTGCCCGCCGGGCCACCACCCAGTCCGAGGCCGACTTCCGCCGACTTGCCCAGGCCGCGACCGTCTCGGCAGCCGAGCAGCAGAACGCCTTCCAGCGCGCCTCCACGGCCGAGCAGTCGTCCTTCGAGCGCACCGCCGCCGTCGCCCGCACCGCCGGCCGGGCCACGCAGGAGGCCATGGCCGCCACCACCGTGAGCGTGGGGCGCCTGGCGGCCGCCGCCGAGGAGGTCCCGGCCACCTTCGCCAGCGCGGCCGCGATCTCCTCGCGCGCCATGGGCGAGATGGCCGCTTCCGCGCAGGCCACCGCCACCACCGTCGCCTCGGCGGAGACCCGCATGTCGGAGGCGACCGCCGCCTCGGCGGCCGGCATCCGCGGGTCGCTGGCGATGCGGCTGGCCGCTGCCGAGGCCGTCGTGGCCCAGGAAGCCGCGATGGCCTCGGCCACCACCGCCTCGGCAGCGGCATCCTCGCAGCAGGCCGGCTCGTTCAGCCGTGCGGCAGCGTCGGGCGACCACGCCGAGAAGGTCTTCGGCGGCGTCCGCACGGCTGGGCTGCTGATGCTGGGCATGTTCGCCGCAGCCGTCATCGCCGCGGCCCGGTTCGAGAAGGCCATGAGCGGCGTCGCGGCGGTCGCGGACGCGACCGAGCAGCAGATGGGCAAGCTCCGCGAGGCGGCGCTCATCGCGGGCCGCGACACCGCGTTCAGCGCATCCCAGGCCGCCGAAGCCGAAGCCGAACTGGCGAAAGCTGGCGTGTCGGTGGACGACATCCTCTCCGGCGCGCTCAAGGGGTCGCTCGGCCTCGCGGCTGCCGGACAGCTGGACCTCGCCGAGGCCGCCACGATCTCCGCGCAGGCGATGAACACGTTCAAGCTCAAGGGCGCCGACGTCTCACACATCGCCGACGTGCTCGCGGCAGGCGCGAACAAGAGCGCCGCTGACGTGCACGGCCTGGGCGAATCCTTGCGCATGGGCGGGCTGTTGGCCCAGCAGACCGGCCTCTCCCTCGAGGACACCGTCGGCGTCCTCAGCGCGTTCGCCGACAGGGCGCTCATCGGCTCCGACGCGGGCACCTCACTCAAGACGATGTTGCAGCGTCTGGTGCCCCAGTCGGACGAGGCCAAGGGCATCATGGACCAGCTCGGCTTCTCCGCCTACGACGCCAGCGGGCAGTTCGTCGGCCTGACCAAGCTCGCCGGCAACCTGAGGTCGTCGTTCTCGAACCTCACCCCCGAGGCGCGCAACGCAGCCATGGCGACCATTTTCGGCTCGGACTCGGTGCGCGCGGCAACGATCCTGTACGAGCTCGGCGCCGACGGTGTCGACCGCTACCGCACCGCTGTGAACGACCAGGGCGCCGCCAGCCGCATGGCGGCGGTCCAGATGGACAACCTGGCGGGCGACATCGAGCAGTTGGGCGGCAGCCTCGAGGTCGCGCTGATCTCCGGCGGCACCGCGGCCACCGAGGTCCTGCGGGACCTGGTGCAGTGGGTCACGCAGATGATCAACGCGTGGTCCCAGCTACCCAGCTGGCTGCAGACCGGAACCATCGCCCTGTTCGGCATCGGCGGTGCGCTGGCGCTCGTCGCCGGCGGCCTGATGCTGATCCTCCCGAAGATTGCGGCGTTCCGGGCCTCACTGCTCAGCCTGGCGGAGACGATGCCGATCCTGGCCGGCGCCGCCGGCCGCTTCACCTCGTTCATGTTCGGGCCGTGGGGTGCGGCACTCGGCATCGCCACCACGGCCCTGGCACTCTTCGGGCTATCCACGGTCGACGCGAAGGCGGAGGTCCAGGGCCTGACCGAGGCCGTCAAGGCGGACTCGAACGCGGTCGGCGCCAACGTGCGCGCCTGGCTGGCCCACCGGCTGGAGACCGATGGCGTCCTCAAGTCCGCCAAGCTGTTGGGGATCTCGACTGCCGATCTGACGGAGGCGATTCTCGGCAGCGCCGACGCGGTCGCCCGGGTCAACTCCCAACTGGAGCCGTACCTGCGGCAGGTCGAGGGCGTCGAGGAGGCGTCCACCGACGCCGGCCACGGCGAAGCGAAGTGGGCGGAGTCGCTCCGCAACGTCAACTCCGCTCTGACCGGGCTGTCTCCGGAGATCAACGGCGCGGTGGAGGCGGCCAAGCGCGAAGCGGAGGCCGCCGGCGGCGCCGCAGGCGCCACCAAGGGCCTGGGCGCCGCGGCGCAGACGACCGCCGCCGACATTGCCGACACCCGCACCGCGGTCGAAAAGCTGACCGACTCGCTGGACACGCTGAACGGCAAGAACGTCTCGGCGACGAAGGCGAACATCGCGATGCAGTCGGCGCTGGCCGACCTGAAGGACAAGGTCGCGGAGAACGGCACCGAGCTCGACATCCACAGCCAGAAGGGGCGGGAGAACAAGTCCGCGATCCTGGATGCCGCGTCGGCCGCGCAAGCCCACGCGAAGGCCGTCATGGAGCAGACCAACTCCAGCGAGCAGGCGGTCGCCGTGTTCGGCCAGGACGTCGAGGCCCTCAAGCGGGTCATGGCCCAGGCCGGGTTCACGCAGCAGCAGATCGAGTCCCTGACCTCGGCCTACGCGGCGGTGCCCCCGACCGTGACGACCAAGGTCAGCGACCCGGGAGCCCTGCAGACCATCGCGGACCTGCAGGAGGTCAAGCGCAAGGTTGAGGACGTCCCGCCCGGGAAGAGCATCACCATCCGGGCGCCGTCGGCCGAGGCGATCCAGGACCTGCGGGCGATCGGGTACACGGTCGACGTGCTGCCCGGCGGCAAAGACGTCAAGGTCACGGTTCCGACGAACGATGCCGTCAACGGGACCGCGCGCATCCAGCAGGCGATCAACGGGATTCAGGGCCGCACCGTGACCGTCGGCGTGTCCTACGTCGGCGCGGCCAGCATGCACCAGTTCGGCGACAAGCCCGAAGAGCGAGCCAACGGCGGCATCACGCGGTACGCCGCCGGCGGGATTCGGGCGGCAGCGTCCGGCCTGTCAGCACGCGAGGCGATGATGTCGTCCCGGCCGATCCTGTGGGCCGAGGCTGGGCCGGAGGCCTACATTCCGCTGGACCCGGCCAGGCGCGTCCGGTCGATGTCCCTGCTGGCCGAGGTCGCCGGGATCTTCGGGCAGCAGCTCATCCCCGCGGCCCCGACGGCCAGCCAGCTGATCCCGGCCCGGCAGCTCGCCGCCCCGGTGGCGGCCGCGCGGGCGGGCGGCGGCGACCGCATCACCTACATCACCCTCCACGGCGCCAAGCAGACCGGCTACGAGCAACTCGCGGACCTGCAGCGGCACCAGGAGTTCGTCACCTGACAGGAGGGGTGCTGATGGCCGGTTACCCGCCGGGCCTGGTGCTCGGCCGCCGGGTCACGCTCGGCTCGCTGCAGCTGGGCGTCGTGGACGGTGCGGGGGTGGCGTGGACGGTGGCCCCGGACGGCCTCAAGGGCTGGTCCGGGTCTGCCGTCCGCGCGCAGTACAGCGACCGGGAGGCAGACCACGGCGCGTGGGCGGGGCCGACGTACCTGGGCGCGCGGGTGATCACCGTGGCGGGCACCGTCACCGCGCCGTCCCTGTCCGCCCTGGACGCGGCCGCCGAGCAGCTGTACGCGGCGGCCGCGATCACGGACACGCTGCTGACCGTGGCCGAGACCGTCCCCAAACAGGCCACCGTCCGCCGGTCGGGCGAAGTGCTGCTGGAGTACGTGACCGACCGGGTCGCCCGGTACAGCATGCTGCTGACCGCGGCGGACCCGCGCCGGTACGCGACAACGCTGCAGTCCCAGTCCACCGGCCTGCCGGTGGCCGGGGGCGGCCTCACGCTGCCGATCACACTGCCGCTGGTCATCACGGCCGGCGGCTCCCCGGGAACGCTGACCCTGAGCAACGCCGGGACGATCGCGACCCGGCCGACGTTCACGATCACCGGGCCCGTGCCCGGCTTCGTGCTGCTGGTGCAGTACGCCTCCGGAGAGGTCCGGCAGCTCACCTACACCGACGCCCTGCTCGCCGGCGACGTCCTCGTCATCGACACCGACGCCCACACCGCCACCCTCAACGGCACCGCGTCCAGGCGCCGTTACCTCGCGGGCGCCTGGCCTGAAATCCCTGCCGGGCAGAGCGTCACCGTCCAGTGGACGTCTGCCGGCACGTCCCCCGCTGCTCTGCTGACCGCCACCGCGCGCTCGGCCTGGATGTGAGGAGGCCCAGTTGCCTACCGATCCGCTGTGGCTTCCCTCGACCTCCTACGACGAGACCGAGCTCCGCAAGATGGACCTGCCGTTCGTCATGTCGGATGGCACCTCGCTGGGGGCCCGTCCCGGTATTCGGCCGGGTGACCCGGGGCTGACCGTCTCCCTCAGCGGCACCACGATCAACGTCAGCGCGGGGCCCGCGGTGCTGTGGCGGGCCGGGCAGGGCCTGTACCGGGCCCAGATGCCGGCCACCAGCCCGGGAACGCTGGCCGCCGCGAACGCGACGTGGAGCCGCATCGATCTGGTGTACCTGCGGGTGTGGGACACCGCCGTGGACGGCACCGGCCTCCGTAGAGCCGACGTGGTCTACCTGCCGGGCGTCGCCTCGGCCGCCCCGGCCGCCCCGGTCCCGGGAGCGACCGAGATCTACCTGCCGCTGGCCACCATCACCGTGCCGTCCACGGGCAGCGGCGGCACCGGCGCCGCGACGGTCTCCAGCGCCGTCCGGCAGTTGACCGTCGCCCCGGGCGGCATCCTGCCCGTCTCCTCCGCGGCCGACATCGCCCTCGCCGGCGTGCACATCGGCCAGGCCCGGTTCAACACCGTCCGGATGGTGCCCGAGTACTGGACTGGCACGGTCTGGCAGGCCCAGGGCGACTTCGTGAACCACACCCCGACCTGGGGAGCCAGCCTGATCGCCCCGATCCTGGGCAACGGGGGTCTGATCAGCCGCTGGTCGCGCGTGGGACGGCAAATCACCTGGATGGGAAGCCTCATCCTCGGCAGCACGTCGTCCGGCGGCGACGGGGTCTGGAGCATGAGCGCGCCCGTCCAGGCGGCCGCCAACGGCATCGGGATCCAGCTCGGCCCCGCCGAGTACCTCAACAGCGGGGACAACGAGTACCTGGGCGTCGTCCAGCTCGGCGGCGGCAGCACGGCCGCCGGGTTCCGGGTCAAGACCGGTGCCGGCAGCGGCTCAAGCGGCACCGTCTCCAACACCGTGCCGGTCAACGCCAGTTCCAACAGCCAGGTCCACTGGAACATCACCTACGAGGCGGCGAACTAGGTGGGCCCGGTCGAACTCACCTGGCTCGGCTGCGACCTCCGGACGGGCGCGATCGCGGAGGAGCTGCGGTCGCTGACGCCGTCGGGCGCCCTGTCGCGGCGGCTCGGCGCGGTCACCAGCGCCCAGCTCGACCTGGTGCTCTCCGGCGCCCCGGCCGGCTGGGAGTCCGCGACCGACCCGGGCCGGACCCTGCTGGTCGCCGTCGACACCGCCACCGCCGCGCCCGTGTGGACCGGCCTGGCGCTGGCGCGGGAGGGCGGCTCCGGGAACGTGGTCCAGGTCGGCGCGGCCACCCCCGAGGCCTACCTCGACCGCCGGTACCCCGGCGACTACACCGCCACCGCCACCGACCAGGCCAGCGTGATCGCCGCGCTCGCCGCACCGGCGCTGAGCGGGGGCCCGCCGATCGTCCTGGACACCACCGCCACCGGCACCCTGATCGACTACCGGACCGCCGATGCCGACGACCGCACGATCCTGTCGTACCTGCAGGAGATCGCCGCCATGTCGGGGGGCCCGGAGTGGACCATCGACACCGTGTGGGCGGACGCCGCCCAGACCCGGATCCAGCTCGTCCTGCGGATCGGGCCGACCATCGGCGCTGTCGGCCCGCAGCCGGAGCCGGTGTTCGACCTGCCGGGCTGCATTTCCGAGTACCGGGTCGCCGAGTCGTACGAGCAGCACCGCGGCGCCACGTCGGTGATCGCCCGCGGTGACCGGGCCGACGGGGTCCGCGCGACCAGCAGCACCCACACCGCCTCCGGGCTGATCGCGGCGGGCTGGCCGCTGTGGGAGCGCCGCTGGTCCCCGGCCCAGGGCCTGACCGACGTCGACCTGTTGGAGCGGCACGCCACCGAGGCGCTGGCCCTGATGGGCACCGGCAGCCGGGCCTGGTCGGTCACCGCCACAGCGTCCCAGGCCCCGCGCGTGGGCTCCGCGTGGGGCCTGGGCGACAGCGTCCGCATCGCCATCGACCGCAGCCCCCGGCACCCGGCCGGCACCGACCTCGTGGCCCGCGCGTACGCGTGGGAACTCGACCCGCGCGCCGACCGGCTGTCCCCGATCCTCCTGGAGGACGTGTGAGTACCCGTCTCGACCAGCTGCCGCACGGCCACAACTGGCTGGCCACGAAGGTCCGCGAGCTGGAGACCACCATCGCCCAACTGCGGGCCCAGCAACCGGACATGGCCGCCGCTGACGGTCTGCTCGCGCCGCAGGACGTGGACTCCACCCGGTGGCCGCAGACGACCAGCAGCGCGTACGCGACGGTCGCGCGCTGCTACAACGTGGCTTGGAAGCCCGGGATCCGCGTGATGGTGGCGACCACGGCGGGCGTCGGCACCACCGGCAACGTCCGCGTCCTCGTCAACGGCACGGTGCTGGGCGCCGCCGTCCCGGCCGGCCGGGCCCTCGACGTCACCGCCGCCCTTCCGCCGTCGGCCCCGATCGGCTCCCAGTACCTGCTGACCGTCGAGGCCGCCCGTACGTCCGGCAGCGGCACCGTCGCCGCCCAGGTCCAGCTCATCCGCGCAGTCGACTAGGAGACCTCTTGCGCTTCGTCAACACCGTCCGCGCCGACAACGCCACCCAGCTCGCCGAGCGGCTGCTGCCGTTCGCACTGGACGAGTACCGCGCCGGCCGGGCCGGCCAGTGGTCGGCCCCGTCGGCCGGCCAGCCGCAGCTTCCGGTGGAGCTGTGGTTGCTGGCCGTGCCCCGGATCAGCTCCGACCCCGGGGAGTGGACGATCTACGGTCTCACCTCGGACGAGGACATCCCGGGCTGGCCGTACCAGACCGGCTACTACACCGGCGGGGTGCGGCACCCGCGCGACATCGCGGCCGCCCTGGCCGCCGCCGGCCACCAGGTCATGCTCCGCCACTACGCGTCGTTCGGTGTGACCTGCACCGACCAGGCCGTCCCGCTCACCTGACCACCCACTACCCAGGAGGCCTGATGGCCTGGTACCCCGGAGCCCAGCGCATGGAGCTCCAACCCGAGTCCGACGATCAGCCAGCGATCGTCCCCACGCAGCTCATCTTCCACAGCATCGCGGCGCCGTGGACGCCTGGTCGGACGTACGAGTTCTGGCGCGACTCGACCAATCTGGAGTCGCACTTCGGGGTCGGCTACGACGGGTCCGCCGCCCAGTACATCGGCACCCAGACCCGCGCGGACGCCAACGTGGCGGCCAACCGTCGGCCGGACGGCACCGGCGCCGTGAGCATCGAGACCGCGGCGGACAACGACAACTCCGACCCGTGGACGGACGCGCAGATCGCCACGCTGATCCGGATCGGCGTGTGGATGCACCAGACGCACGGCATCCCGCTGAGGGTCTGCCGCACCGCGTCCGACCCGGGGTTCGGCTACCACCGACTCCACCCGGAGTGGTCCGGCGGCGGCACCGAGTGCCCCGGCGACGCCCGGGTCCGCCAGTTCACCGACCGCGTCATGCCGGGGATCATCGCGGCCGCGAACGGCCAGACCCCGCCCACCACTTCCCCCACCCCCGATCAGGAGGACGACGTGACCGCCGACGAACTGTTCAACACCCGGGTCCCGGAGGCAACGCTGCCCAACGGCTACGTGCCCCGGTTCATCGAGCTGGTCGAGGGCGGGGGCCAGGCGAACGACCTGATCAAGCAGCTCCGCAACGACCTGCCGGAGATCGTGCGATCGGTGCTGTCGGAGCCGATGCCCGAGTACGCAGCCCTGCCCGGCGGATACCGGCCGAGCCTGTCCGAGGCCATCAACGGCGCGAAGACTGCGGACGACCGGCTCGCCGAGCTCACCGGCATGGTGCAGTCGCTGGCCGCCTCCGTGGACCAGCTCAAGGCTCAGTTCACGGGGGGGAACAGCTGATGCGCGACTCGACTCGCAGGACCATCCGCACCACGGTGCAGACCGCTCTCTCGCTCGCTGCGGCGGCCCCGCTGATCGTGGACGCGGCCGGCATCCCGCAGACCGCGTGGGGAGTCGGCGCCGGGCTGGCGGTCGCGGCCGGCATCACCAGGGTGATGGCCCTGCCGGTGGTGGACCGGATGCTGCCGCGCTGGCTGCGGTCTGCGCCGGACCTGGACGCCGACGCGCTTCGTCAGGCGGTGCGTGAGTGACCAGCCCGCCGCCGGACGCCGGGGTGTACATCAGCCCGGCTCAGACCCATGCGGAGGTGAGGCGGATCGCTGATGGTCAGATCCGCATGGAGTCCAAGCTGGACGCGATCCTCAGCGACCAGCGTGAGCACCGGGAGACGATCGCCGACCACGAGACGCGCCTTCGCACCCAGGAGCGGACTGCGTTGACGGAGTCCGACGTTTCCGGCCTTCGGACCGACGTTGAGGCGCTGAAGCGCAACCGGTGGCCGATGGCGACGATCGGTGTGCTCGGTGGCCTCGCCGGTACGGTCGTGGCCGTGATTGCCCTGTTCCGCCTCTGAACCACCACGCCCCCGCTCTCCTTCGGGAGGGCGGGGGCTTCGTCGTGTTCAGGGGCTGTCGCCCACCCACCGCCACACGCCGTGCTCGTCCGGCCGGTACCAGGACCGGCCGCCGGGCCCGTAGGCGCTGCGGGTGCTGATGAGGGCGGTGCCGGGGTCGGGATCGTGCGGGTCGACGACGGCCTGCTCGCCGTCCAGCGGGCCGCCGTGCAGCTCAACCGTGTCCCAGGAGTCCATTCGGACATGATGCCCGAGGCTCAGGCCGTGCCGCCGTCGAGCGCTTCCTTCGCGGCGTTGAGGGACTGCTGCCAGAACTCCTGGTGCTGGCCGGCCTGGCGCCGCTCCTCCCAGAACGGGTGGGCGTGCAGCGCGGCAGCGGCGGTCAGGTACTCCGCGCGGGCGGCCTCGACGTCCGCGCCGGTCTCCCGCGCCGTCGTCATCGCCCGGTCCGCGCGCAGAGCGGCGACGTGGAGGGGCAACAGGTCGGCGGAGAGATCCAGGTCAGCCATGCCGCCATCGTACGACCAGCATCGGACAGCACAGGTCAGGCGGCGGTCAGAGTCCGCGCACGCTCGGCGAAGTCGGCGACCAGGCGGTGCCGACCGAAGGGCTCCATCCGCCGTTGCAGGTCGACCACCGCTTCGATGGCGCGGGACGACTTGACCTTCCCGGCGAGGGAGAGCGTCCGTAGGCCGGCGGCGTGGGCCTGCTCGAGGTCGCGGCGCTGGAGGTGGGTGGAGGCGAGCGCGGCCTGGGAGAGAGCTCCGCGGCGGGCTCGGTTCTGCTGGCGGGCGTGGTCGATGCTCAGCTTGGCGTGCTCGGCTGCTGCGGCATGGTCGCCGACGTCCCGCAGGGTCATGGCGTGCTCGCCGTGGAGGTAGGCCGGATCGATGAACAGCGCCCACTCCTGCTCGGAGTCGGGGTGGATGCGTTCGGCGGCAGCCTCGGACTGAGCAACGGCCTGGGTGGCGGCGGCCTTGTCGCCCATCGCAGCGAGCGCCCGGCCTTCGAGGGCCCACAGGTCGGCGAGCGCGGCGGCCGAGGAGCCGCGGAGGCCATGCCGGCCGGACTGGGCCAGCCTCAGGCCCTCTTCGGGGTGGCCGAGGAGGGTGGCCTGATCGGCCATTCCAGCCAGGACGTGCGCCCCGAGGGGGACGTTCGCTGACTCCTGGGCGAGGCGGAGGGACTGGATGAGGTAGCGCTGGGCGGTGCCGTGCTCGCCGTTGTCGTAGGCCATCCACCCGAGGAGGTAGGTCTGCTCGGCTGCTGCCTCGCACAGGGCTCGGCGGACATCGTCGTCCTGCGGCCGGCGGAGGAGCGGGTAGACGTGGACGTTCATGTAGGCCGCAAGGATCAGTCGGCCGCTGCCGCCGCCCTGGAAGATGTCGATCTTCTGGAACTCGCCGAACATGTTCTTCACGGCGGTGACGTCCTCGAGCCGGACGCGCGGTCCGGGCTCCGGTTCCTGATCGAGGGTGGCGAGGAGCCAGTCCCGGGACGGCCCGGTGGCGGCGACGGCGGCGAACGGTGCGGCGGCAAGGAAACGGCGGCGGTCCACGTCTGCTCTCCCCAGGTCAGAGACGGTTTCCACCGTAACGGCCCAGTCCCGGTTGTACAGCAGCGAGCGGTCCTCGGCCGGGCTCTCGCCGAGTCCGAGTTCGAGGGATGTGACCCGATATCCGACTTTGGCGGAGACGACGTCAGCGATGATTCCCGGCAGCGGCCGACGTGGCTGCATTCCCTGGAGCCACCGTCGTACGGCGGTGGCGTCGGGAGCGATCTGCGGATATCCGGCCTGCTGAGCTGCGGCCTTGACGCGGCGAGCCAACTCGGCGTTGCTCAGGTCCGCGCGCGCCAGCCACTCGGCGAGCCGGGCGTTCGGCGTCTTCGTCGTCGTCATGCCCTCGTCCTACCCTCGTCCGCCACCTGGTGCAGAAGTGCCACCCTGTGCCACCCCCCAGGCGCTTACCGTCGGGTGATCGCGGGTCGACTCTTGGTGGTGATGGTAGTCCCAGCGCTCAAGGAGGGGGCCCGTGTTGACGGCCACCGAACGCCCGCCGCTGTCGTTAGCGGCCTGGACGTGGATCGACTCAACGCCTGATGGGCTGGTCAGCTTCATGTTGATCACCCCGGCACGCGCTGACGCCCCAGGGCTCCGACCCATCGCCTCGCGCGCTGGCCTGGCCACGCCGGACCTGCCCCTGCCATCGCCCGGGATCCGCATCGTCCTCAACGGCCAGGACGCGCTTGTTCTCCTGCCGCACACGGATGGCGCGCTGAGGATCTCCGCTGACGAGGGCTGGGCCGACTTCGCCCGCCGCGGCGGCACCATCGTCCTCCTCATGGGACAGCGCTACCTCGCCCCCGCCGCCCGCCGGATCGAGGTCGAGGAGTACCTGCAGCAGGCGGTGCTTGCGCGCCAGCTCTGGCTCGGCAAGACCACCCTGGCCGCCGACTACACCGACCAACAGCGTCGAGGCGAGGCCTGCATCGTCTGCGAGCACACGGAGCCTCCGCTGCAGCCAGCCGGCCACGCGTACACCGCAACGTCTGGCGCCCCACTGGGCTGGCCGGTCGTCGCGCACCCCTCATGCACCACGGAGGCCTGATGTACGACTACGACGCAGACGATGATGCCGAGGGCCGACGGTTCAACCCGCAGAGCGACGCGTGGCAGTTGGCCGTTGCCGGCGTGGCGGAGATGTACAGCCGTATGCGCCGGAAGTCCCCGCCCGCCCCACAGGAAGCGACGGCGCCGGAACCGGCGACCGTGCCGGAGGTGGAGCAGTGAGCGCCGGCCGTCGCGCCCCCGTTTCTGTGGCCGACCTGTTCCCTCGACCCGTGCTGCCCCAGGCACGCCCCCGCTGTTCCGTGTGCGCCGCCCTGGCCGAAGCCCACGCCGAGGCGGAGCGGGAGTTCGACCGCTCCGCCGCGGTCGACGTGCGCATCCGGATGCGCCGGCACCAGGACGACAAGCACCGGTGATCCACGGCCTGCGGGCCCGCCATCGCGGGGCCGGGTTAGCACTGCCGCCACACACCACTGGTCCACCCTGCGGTACCACCGCAGGACCGAACCCAGCCAAGGAGCAGAGCATGAGCGACGACGCCGAGATGGACGCCTTCATCGACCAGCTGGATGCGGTCGGGGCCGCGGTCGCGGAGTACCGCAGCGCGACGACCGATCAGGGGCGAGACGAGGCCAACGCGCACATCGACGCGGCCACGGAGAACCTCAGGAAGGGGTGAGCGCCCCGGCCGATCTACCCGTAGAACAGGCGCCAGGTCCCGACGCCGAGCACATGGGCCATGGCGGTGAGGTCGTCCAGGTTGGGCGGCGTGGCTCCCCGTTCCCAGCTGGAGACGGACTGTCGATCGCGACCGATGAGTTCGGCGAGCTTCTCCTGGCTCAGGCCCTGCTGGCGGCGTAAGTAGCGCAAGCGGTCGCCGACTCTGCGGCGTTCTTGCAGCTGAAGTGGGGTAGGACGGCCGTACACCCGTCGACACTGGTGCGGCCCAGATCAAAAGTCTGTATGACCAAACCGACAGTGACTCGTCCATGCGTTCGATCTATGATTCGTGCGCTTCCAGACTCCCCGGCCACACGTCCCCCAGGCGGGGCCGGGGAAGAGCCCGGCCCCGTGGTGCACCACGGGGCCGGTGCTACTTCTTGCGGGGCACGAGTCGTTCCGGGTCGAAGAACTTCTTGCCCTCCTTGGACCGGGTGACCGTGAACCCGGGGGTGACCGCTACAGCCACCTCGCGCCGCGCCTGGGCCGTGAGTTTCGCCCATCCGCTGGCAGGATCTGCGAGTAGCGGGCGAACAATCCCTGGCAGGGCAGATGTTGCCAGGCTCCTACTCTGCTCCAGGCGTTCGGCGATGATGGCCCGAGCTTCCTGGTATTCGGCGAAGGTCATCTCCCGCCTCGCCCACATGCCCGCCAACTCCTTCAGCTGCTGTTCATCGGCGGCCGCATCGGACCGCGCACCCGCGATGGAGGACTCGGAGACCGTATCTCGAAGCCTCGCCAGAACAACCGGATTGGCCAGGTAGGCCAGCAGCTGCCGTTCGACCTCGGCCTCGGTCTTCTCGGCATTGATGGCGATGCCGCCGCAGCCGCCCTTAGGGGTGGCGCACCAGTACTCGCCTCCCCATCCAGTCAGCCGGCTCTCGCACATGCTGCAGAAGAGCAGGCCGGTGAGCCAGCGCTTGAAGGTCTGCCGTCCGCGCCGACGGTGTCCCATGTGGTTGGTGATCGCCGCCTGCAGTTCGTCCCAGAGCCCGCGCTTGATGATCGCTGGCCACGCAGCCTGGCCGACGACCTCTCCCCGGAAGACCCGCAGTCCGGCAATCCGGGGGCCAGTCAGGATGGACTCGACGGATCGCTCGCGCCAACGTTCTGCGCTCACGGGGCGTGGGCCGTTGGCGTTGAGGTAGTTGGCCACGTTGTAGTAGCTGGCGCCGTCCATGACCATCTGGGCCATTGTCCTGATCGCGGCGGCCTCGTCCGCCTTGATGGTCATGCCGTCGCGTTCGTAGCCGAAGCGGCGGGCCCCTCCGCCGCCTGGTCGGCCCTGCTTGGCGAGCTCTTCGTGCTTGCGGGCGACGCGGCGACTCGTGTCTCTGCTGCTCTTGTTGGCCACAGCGACCATGACGCGAGCCATCGTGATGTCCGCATCCGTATCGAGACGCAGCGATCCGGTGACCGAGGTGACCGGAACGTGCTGTTGCTCGACGAGGTCGATGAGGTCTTCAAGATCTCGTGGGTCGCGAGTGTATCGATCGAGGTCGTAGGCCATGAGGCCATCGCGCTCGCCGCTCGCGAGGAGGGAGAGAGAGCGCCGCAGCCCAGGACGCACCACTCGGAGGGCCGTTGTGCCGTCGGGCAGCTTGACCCGGCGCCTCTTGAACGCCGACGTGTCGTTCTCGACGATGACCTCGGCGATCCCCCAGCCGATGCGATCGGCATGCACCCGGCCATCAGCCTCCTGTCGACCGACACCGAGGCCTTCGCCCTCACGGTCGTCCGAAATCCGAACAAGCAGGATGGCATGCTGCGGCTTCCTCATGACGCTACCTTACGCCCTACACGTGGGAGTGCCGATGCAGATCAAGGAACTCACCGACTCCTCCCTCGCGGTCGGCCTGATCGGCGCCGTCGAGCTCGTCCCGCTGATCGTCTTCGGCCTCTGGGGCGGCGCCCTCGCCGACGCCATGGACCGCCGGAAGCTGGTGCTGCGCGCCGAGGCCGCGCTCGGCCTGCTGGCCGGGCTGCTGCTGCTCAACGCCCTGCTGCCGCACCCGCTGCTCTGGCCGATCTACCTGGTCGCCGCGCTGGTCGCGGCCGCCGACGGCCTCCAGCGCCCGGCACTGGACTCGCTCACCCCGCGGATCGTCCCGCACCAGCACCTGACCGCCGCGTTCGCGCTCAAGTCGCTGTACCACAACGCCGCTTCGGTGGCCGGGCCGGCGCTGGCCGGCGTCGTGGTGGCCTTCGCCGGGGTGCAGACCGCGTACGCGCTGGACATCCTCAGCTTCGCCCTCTCGCTGCTGCTGCTCGTCCGGATCAAGGCGGTGCCGCCGCCCACCGGCGCCGAACGGCCGTCCGTGCGGGCCGTGCTCACCGGCGTCCGCTACGCGTGGAGCCGCAAGGACCTGCTCGGCACCTACGCGATCGACACCTGCGCCATGCTGTTCGCCTACCCGGTGGCCGTCTTCCCCTTCCTGGCCGCCGAGTTGGGGGCGGACTGGGCGCTCGGCCCCATGTACGCGGCCTCCGCCCTCGGCGCCCTGCTGGTCGGCGCGACCAGCGGCTGGACCTCCCGCGTGCACCGGCACGGGCGGCTGCTGGTCGCCGCCGCCGTCGGCTGGGGCGGGGCGATGGCGCTCGCCGGGCTGTCCGGGCACATCGGGCTGGTGCTGCTCGGCCTGGCGCTGGCCGGCGGCGCCGACGAGATCAGCGGGCTCGCCCGCTCGACGATGTGGAACCAGTCCATCCCGGACGAGGTGCGCGGCCGGATGGCCGGCGTCGAACTGCTCAGCTACTCCGTCGGCCCGCAGCTCGGCCAGGTCCGGGCCGGCACCATGGCCGGGCTGGTCGGCGTGCGCGCCGCCGTCTGGACCGGCGGCCTCGCCTGCGTGGTCGCCGTGCTCGCGGTCGCCGCCACCCTGCCGAAGCTGCTCGCCTACGACGACCGCACCGACCCGCACGCCGCCGCCGTGCGCGCCGAGCACGAACGCGCCGCCCGGGAGGCCGCCGCCGCGGTGTGACAGACTCCGGCCCATGGCAGTCGGGGGATGGCGGAAGTGGGCGGGCGTGGTGCTCGTCCTGACCGTGCTGGCCGGCATCGCGGTCGGCTGGCTGTTCCGGCCGGACGACCGGCCCGTGCGGTCCGCGGCACAGGCGGTCCGGACCACCGGCGGGCCACCACCCGGCCCCCAGGTGCCCGGCCCCCAGGCACCGGCTCCCCAGGCGCCGGGCCCGCGGGTGCCGGACCCGCGGGCGCTGGCCGACTCCCCCGAGGTGGTCGCCGCCGGCCGGGCGCTCGGCGCCGAGATCGACCGCCGGCTGGCCTCGCTCCTCCCCGCCCTCTCCGGCGCCGAGGTGATCGGTGAGGGCGTCCGGGACGGCTGCGCCGTCGGGCCGAGCCGCTCCGACGGCTCCGGCACCCACTGGCCGGCCGCCGAGTGCCACCGACAGGTCGTCAAGTACCTGGCGGTGGCGGGCGATCCGCAGCAGATCCGGTCCCGCTGGGAGCCCGCGCTGACCGCCCAGGGCGCCAGGTCCGCCGACACCAACGCCTCGCCCCGCCCGGGCGAGGAGCTCTGGTACGGGTTCCCCCGGGACGGCCGCGCCGACCTGCTCGGGGTACGCCTGGGCTTCGACGGGCGGAAGGGCCCCGAGGTCGCCGCCACCCCCGGCCTGAACGTCCCACGGCCGCGGTCGCCCGACGACGGTGCGGCGGCCTGGGCGGACCGGGGCTCCCGCCCTCCGGAGCCGCACGACCAGGCGGCCGCCCGGGCCTTCGCGAGCGGGCGGCGCCTCGTCGTGCTGGAGGTCTCGGAGCAGTACTTCACCGGCCCCGAGCCGGGCTGACCGCCGGGCCCCGGCCACCGGCTCCGGGCTCCCGGCTCCCGACCTCCCGCCCGCCGGCTCCCGGCCCCCGCCCGCCCCCGCCCTCGACTACTCGGTCCCGTCCTTCGGCCGGTCGCTCCAGCGCGGGTCGTTCTGCCACTCACGGTTGCGCTCGTCCGCGATCCGCAGGGCCTGGCCGGCCTCCTCCGGGCTGGCGTACGGGCCCAGGCGGTCCTTCGCCGGGCACTCCGGGCCCTCCTCGACCTTGTCGTGCTTGATGCAGTAGAACCACTCGCCGGGTTTGCCGGTCGGCTTGCGGTTGAATCCGAGGGGCATCGCGCTCTCCCGTTCAGAAGGCCAGAAGGATGGGTCGGTACCGATCATTCCCCGCCGGGAGCGGGGTCGCACACCGCCCGGGGCCGGTCCGGCCCGGCGACTAGACTCGCCGCATGGCTCTCGTACCCGGCATCCAGTCCCCCACCCGCAAGGTCCCGGCGCACATCGCGCGCCCCGAGTACGTCGGCAAGCCGGCGCCGACGCCGTACACCGGGCCCGAGGTGCAGACCGCCGAGACGATCGAGAAGATGCGGATCGCGGGCGGGATCGCCGCCCGGGCGATGGAGGAGGCGGCCAAGCTGATCGCCCCCGGCGTCACCACCGACGCGCTGGACGCCGTCGCCCACACCTACATGTGCGACCACGGCGCCTACCCGTCCGACCTCGGCTACCGGGGCTTCCCCAAGTCCGTCTGCACCTCGATCAACGAGGTCATCTGCCACGGCATCCCGGACTCGACGGTGCTCCAGGACGGCGACATCGTCAACATCGACGCCACCGCGTACATCCACGGGGTGCACGGCGACCTCAACGCCACCTACCTGGTCGGCGACGTGGACGAGGAGTCCCGGTTGCTGGTCGAGCGCACCCGGGAATCCCTCGACCGGGCGATCAAGGCGGTCAAGCCGGGGCGCCAGATCAACGTCATCGGACGGGTCATCGAGTCCTACGCCAAGCGCTTCGGCTACGGCGTGGTGCGGGACTTCACCGGACACGGCATCAACACGTCGTTCCACTCCGGCCTGATCATCCCGCACTACGACAGCGACCGGGCCACCGAGGTGATCAAGCCGGGCATGACCTTCACCATCGAGCCGATGCTGACCCTGGGCACCTACGACTACGAGATCTGGGCGGACGGCTGGACGGTCGTCACCAAGGACCGCAAGCGCACCGCCCAGTTCGAACACACCCTGGTGGTCACGGCGGACGGCGCGGAGATCCTCACCCTGCCGTAGGCCCGCGGCTTCGCGGCGCCGTGAAGCCGCGCCGCCGCGAAGCCGCGCCGCCCCGGTGGGCGCCCTAGCCGATCAGCCACTGCTCCTCGGCGACGGCGCCCACCTCGGTACAGGCGTCGGTGAGCACGTCCAGCACGCGCAGCGGGTCCGGCAGTGGCTGCTCGGGCCCGCGCAGCCACCGCACCCGGGAGCCGTCCGGCAGCGCGGCCGGCGGCAGCAGGGTGTACGAGCCGCGGCAGTGCCAGCGCAGGCCGGGGTGCTCGGACATGGTGTCCGGGGTGGAGTCGAGCGCGCTCGGCCACCACTCGTCCTCGTCCTGCGGGGTGCCCCGGGTGGCCGTGAAGAACAGGTAGCGGTCCTCGCCGACGGCGGCGACCGGGCCCTCGACGCCCCCCGCGGTCAGCCGCTCCAGCGCCAGCCGTCCGGCCTCCGCCGGGACGTCCAGCACGTCGTGCACCCGGCCGGTGGCGGTGATGAAGTTGGCCTGCGGGTCCCGGGCGAGCCAGCGGGAGAGCTGCTCGGGGTCGGTGGTGGCCTGGGTCTGCCAGGCGAAGGAGACCGGGTGCTGGGCCGGCGCCGGACACGCCACCCGGTCACAGGAACACCGGTAGCCGGCCGGGTGGGCGGCGGGCGCGAGCGGGAATCCGGCGCGCACCGCGCCGAGCAGCTGATCGAGTCCGGCGGCCGGGCCGTCCGAGCCCCCCGCTCGCTGACGATCACGCTTCTGCCACCAGGTCGTCCACCTGCTGCCGGCTTCCATCGGGCCCCTTCCGCGCAACTGCCGTGCCTGGTGCGACACAGCGTTCGACGTACCACTCCGACGCAACGCACGGCGCCCCCGGCTGCTTCCCGGAGTGCTCGGCCCTGTCGTCCGCGCCCTGCCGGCCGTGGCCCGGGGTCACCGGACGGCCGACGCCCGGGTCACGGTACGCAGTCGCGGCAGCACGCTGTCCGCGCCAAATCGGCCGGAGGGCGCGCGGATTCGCGCCTCGCCCGGCCCGTACGGGCCCGCTGACCCGGGGTGGACCCCGAGGGCGTAACAGGAAGGATAAGGGTGCGGAGGGCTTCCGGATGACCGGGGGCGGTGCCTCTCCGGTCACACTCGCGGTGACGCCCGGGGCGCACCCCGGGCACACTCCCGGCACGCCGCCCTCACGCGACCCGCCGCCCGCCGTCCCCTCCGGGAGCCCCCGGTCGCCCCGCCGCGCCCCCTCCGGCGCCCCCGACCTGGCCGGTCCCCTGGGACGTCCGCGGAGGTGAGACCCTGGAGGGATGAAGAGCGCGGACACCGCATTCGTCGGCGGCCCCCTGGACGGAACGATCCTCCCGATCCCGCTGGGGCCGTTGCTCGGCGTGCCCAAGAAGTACAAGGTCCCGGTCCCCGCGCACGGCGAGGCCCCCGCGCGCACACTGGTGTACGTCCGGAGCAAGCAGGTTCGGGGCCTGAGCTGGTTCTGGCGCTACGAGTACGACGAGGCGGCCTCGGGCTGACGGCCGTCTCCTCCCTCCGCAGTCTCCCCCGGGAGGTCGGCATGGCGAGGACGGTGCGGCACCCGAGGAGCCGCCCCCGGGCGGCGGCGCACCACAACCGGCAGGTGGCCGCCGCCACCGGGGTGCTGCTCCTGGCGGTGTGCCTCTACAGCGTGGTCATCGAGCCGGACGCCTGGCTCTGGTTCGGCTGGGCGGTGCTGCTGCTGGTGTGCGTGGCGCTGTTCGCCGTCCGGCCGTAGGCCGTCCGCCGGGCCGCCCCGGCGGCCGCACCGCCCGTCCCGCTCTTCCGCCGCGGGGCCTCCCCCGGCCCCTGGCAGGTCAGTCATCCTCCGCGAGGATGAGGTACAGCTTCTTGCGGGCCTCGGTCAGCACCGTGAGGCCCTTGGCGCGCTGCGCCTCGGTGCCGGTGGCCATGACCTGGCGGATCGCCTGGTCGACGGCGGCGAGCGCCTGGCCGACCTCCTGGACGGCCTCCCAGTCGACCTCCCGGCCGGCCTCCGCCCACGGCTCGGCCGGCCCGGCGTCGGCCTCGGCCCGGCCCGCCTCGGTGAGCGAGACCAGCCGCTTGCCGCCGACCTCCTCCGCCGTGATCAGGCCCTCCTCCTCCAGCAGTTGGAGGTTGGGGTAGATCGACCCGGGGCTGGGCCGCCAGGCCCCGCCGGTCCGCTCGGCGATCTCGGCGATCATCTCGTAGCCGTGCATCGGCCGCTCCTTGAGCAGCGCCAGCAGCGAGGCCCGGACGTCACCGCGCCGGGCCCGCCCGCCGCGCCGCCCGTGCGGGCCCCCGCGGCGGCCGCCGTGCCCGCCGAAGCCGTGCCCGTACGGGCCGCCCATCGGCCGGCCGGGGCCGCCGAACGGCGGGCCGAACCCGCCGAACGCCTCCCGGCCCTCGGCGCCCTCCCCGGGCATGCCCCGGAAGTCCGGGCCCGGGCCGCGGCGCCGCCCCCCACCGCCACCGCCACGCGGGTCCTCCCAGCGGAAGCGCCGTCCTTGACGTTCTGAGCGCATCGCGCCCACCTCCTCGAATCGCTGAGGTTCAACGAGGCAGTCGAGTCACTGTCTCGATAGTTCGACGATATATCGGTGACTGTCGCTCGTCAACGGATTCCGACACGCCCACGGAGCACGGCGCATCCCCCGTCCAGCCGCTACGGTGACGGGCATGGCCGCAGAACGAGACCTCGCGACACTGCTGCGCGGGATGAGCCCGCAGCTCAACCCGGGGCGGTACGTCTACTGCACGCTCCCCGCGCGGGTGCCCGCCGGCATGCGACCGGTGGTGACCGTCGCCGAGCCCGAGGGGGTGACGATGGTGGTCGCCCAGGAGGAGGCGGACGCGCTCGGACTGCGCTACGAGTACGTGGCGGCCTGGATCACACTGCGGATCCACTCGGCGCTGGAGGCCGTCGGACTGACCGCCGCCGTGTCCGGCCGGCTCGCCGAGGAGGGCATCAGCTGCAACGTGGTGGCCGGCTTCCACCACGACCACCTGTTCGTCGCCGCCGACGACGCCGACCGCGCCGTCCGCGCCCTGGAGGACCTCGCCGCCCGCTCCGCCTGACGCCCTCGCCGAGTGGCCGTCTCCCTCGCCGCCTCCAACACTGGAAGTGACCGCGCGGCCACCCCTGGCCGCCCCACCGGAAGGAGACGGCCGCCATGGCCATCTGCGTCACCTGCGGCAACGACTACTGGCTGGCCTTCGAGATCAAGACGGTCACCGGCGACACCTACACCTTCGACAGCTTCGAATGCGCCATGGAGAAGCTCGCCCCGCGCTGCGAACAGTGCGACGTCCGCATCGTCGGGCACGGCGTCGAAGTGGCCGGCATGTTCTTCTGCTGCGCCAACTGCGCCCGCGTCAACGGCGGGCTCGGCGAGCAGATCCGCGACGCCGTCGGCGCGCACCCCGCCTGACCCGGCGGAGGGGGAAAGGGGGCGGAAGAGTCGGCCTGTACGCCGGGTTCTGTCTCCCGGGTTGCTCGCGCGGCCCGGGGAGGCGGCCATCCATCTAGGGCTGCCGTTGCCGACAGCCTCGTGCGGTCCACCCGCGGACTCGGGCGAGCAGCCTTCAGACGTCCGCGCACGGTGCCCGAGGGCACCGATCTTGACCTTGCTCCAGGTGGGGTTTACCTAGCCGGCCGGGTCACCCCGGTCGCTGGTGGTCTCTTACACCACCGTTTCACCCTTACCCACCACGCGAAGCGGTGGGCGGTCTGTTTTCTGTGGCACTGTCCCGCGGGTCACCCCGGGTGGGCGTTACCCACCACCCTGCTCTGTGGAGCCCGGACGTTCCTCGGCGGGTCTGGGACCCGTCGCGACCGCCCGGCCGGCTCTTCCGCCGTAGTGGTCATCGTAGCCGCTCGGGCGGCGCCTCCCGCACACCGGCCCGGACGGCCGGCGGCTCGGCGCCGAGTCGGGCGGCCACCCGGGCCGCCGTCGCGCCCGCCCGGTCGGTGGTGGTGGCCAGGCCGAGGGCGAGGACGGCGCCGCCGAGGCCGACCAGGATCCACCAGCCGGCGTGGCTGGCCGGGGCGAAGCCGGTCGCCACCGGCCCGGCCACGGCCGAGGTGACGACCGTGCCGATCACCGCCACGCCCAGCGACTGGCCGACCTGACGGCTGGTCGAGGCGACCGCGGCCGCCACGCCCGCCTGGGCGCGCGGCATCCCGGCGACGGCGGCGTTGGTGACCGGCGCGTTCACCAGGCCGAAGCCGAAGCCGAACAGCCCGTACGCGGCCAGCAGCAGCGCCGGCGGGGAGTCGGCGGCGAGCCGGGTGAGCAGCAGGCCGCTCGCGGCGAGGCCGAGCCCGGACGCGACCAGCGGCAGGCGCGGGCCCCGGCCGGCGACGATCCGCCCGGACAGCGGCGCGCAGACCAGCATCATCCCGGCCATCGGCAGCGTCCACAGGCCGGCCTCGACCGGGCCGTAGTGGCGGACGTCCTGGAGGTAGAGGGTGTTGAGGAAGAGGAAGCCGCCGAGCGCGGCGAAGGCGCAGACCGCGGTGACGGTGGCGCCGGTGAACGGCGCGCTGGCGAAGAACCGCGGGTCCACCAGCGGCTCGGCCACCCGCCGCTCCCAGAGCGGGAAGGCGGTCAGCGCGGCCACGGCGGTCGCGGCCAGGGTGAGGATCAGCGGGGAGGTCCAGCCGTTGGCCGGGCCCTCGATGATCGCGGCGGTGCCGCAGCCGAGCAGCACGATCATCAGCAGCTGCCCCACCGGGTCCAGTCGGCGCGGCCGGGGCGCGCGGGACTCCGGGACGTAGCGGGCGGTCAGCGCGATGGCGACGAGCGCCACCGGGACGTTGATCAGGAAGATCGACGGCCAGCCGGCGCTGTCCACCAGGAAGCCGCCGAGCAGCGGGCCGAGCGCCATCGAGATGCCGACCACGCCGCCCCAGACGCCGATCGCCCGGGCCCGTTCCTTCGGGTCGGTGAAGGTGTTGGCGATGATCGACATCGCCACCGGGTTGAGCATCGAGCCGCCCACCGCCTGGAGCGCCCGGAACGCCACCAGCCAGCCCAGGCCGGGCGCCTGGCTGCACAGCAGCGAGCCCAGCGCGAAGCAGACCAGGCCGGTCTGGAACACCCGGCGGCGGCCGAAGCGGTCGGCCACCGAGCCGAACAGCATCAGCAGCGAGGCCAGCACCAGGGTGTAGGCGGCGGTGATCCACTGCAGCCCGGACGCCGGGGCGTCCAGGTCGCGCTGGATCACCGGCAGGGCGATGTTCACCACGGTGTTGTCGAGGCCGACGATGAACAGGCTCAGGCAGCAGATCGCCAGGACGAGCAGGCGGTGGCGGCGCCCGGGGGCTGGCGCGGGCGCGGGCGCGGCGGCGGCGGCGCGGGACTGGGGGTCGGGCACGGACCGATCCTCCCACCGCGGGGCGGGCCGGGGCGGATGGGCGGCGCGTCCGGGTGGCGCGTCCGGGCGGCGCGTCCGGGTGGCGCGTCCGGGTGGCGCTCCCCTTACGGTGGCGGCGCCTGGACCGCGGTGAAGCGGACGGTCCGGGTGAGCGGGTCGGCCGTCGTCAGCCGGACGTCGATCACCCGGCCGAGCGGCAGCCCGCCGGCCGGTCCGTCGCAGCGGGCCCGGACGGCCGGGTCGCGCAGCTGGACGGTGCCGGAGCCGGGCCGCTTCCCGTCCACGTCGACGACCACCGCGGCGAAGTCCTCGCCCTCCCGGCCGGCCAGCAGCTCCGCCTCCACCAGGTCCACGCAGGCCCGTTCGACCTCTCCGGCGCGGCGGTCCCCGCTCGCCATCAGCGCCGGGAGCGCCGGCAGCGCCTCGCGCGCCCAGTCCGGCACGTCCTCCCCGGCCGCCACCGCCGCGCAGACCTCCTGGGCGAAGCGGTCGCCGAGCCGGCGCAGCGGCGCGGTGCAGTGCGCGTACGGGGCGGCGAGCGCGGCGTGGCCCGGCTCGGCGGGGGCGGGCAGGCCGCGGGACTCGTCGAAGGCGTGGTAGCCGGCGCCGCGCAGCAGACCCGTGCAGGCGTTGAGGAAGGCGGCGTTGAGCGGGACCTCCGGGTCCAGCGAGCGGATCAGCTCGGGGTACGGCACGGCCTGCGGCCAGTCGACGTCCAGCGCGGCGGCGATCCGGCGCAGCCGCTCGTACCCGGCGGCGGGCGCGGCGGGCAGGGTGCGCAGCAGGCCGACGCCGGCGTCCAGCATCAGCTCGGCCGCCGCCATGCCGGTGAGCAGGGAGATCTGGGCGTTCCAGCCGTCGGCGGGGCCGGGGGCGCGGTAGCCGAGGACGTAGCCGTGCAGGGTCTCCTCGACCTCCTGCTCCGGCACCGGCAGGCTGATGCCGCCGCGGGCGCGCTCCTGCTCCTCGCGCAGCCGTCCGACGGTGGCGAGCAGGCCGAGCTGCTCGTCGGCGCCGCCGACCGCCACCGCGCGCTCGACGGCGGCGTAGTCCAGGCGGCGGTGCGAGCGGACCAGGGCGCGGCGCAGGTCGGCCAGGACGACGGCGCCGTCGGCGTCCAGGTCGAGCTGCCAGAGCAGGGCGGGGCGGGGCTCGCCGGGCAGCAGGCTGGCGGCGTCCTCGGAGATCCGGGCGGGGTGCAGCGGGACCCGGTGGTCGGGGAAGTAGAGGGTCTCGACCCGGCGGCGGGCCTCGGTGTCGATCGCGCCGCCGGGGTGGACGAAGGCGGCGACGTCGGCGATCGCGTAGTGCACCCGGTAGCCGCCGCCGGGGCGGTGGGCGAGGTGCATGGCCTGGTCGAGGTCGCGGGAGCCGGGCGGGTCGACGGTGAACAGCGGCAGGTCGGTGGCGTCGTGCTCGGGCAGCCGGGGGCGCTCGGCCGCCTCCTCCGCCTCGGCGAGCACGGCCTGCGGCCACTCGGTGTGGATCTCCAGGCGGGTGCGGAGCTCGGCCAGCTCGGTGTTGATCCGGGCGGAGTCGGCGGCCTTGACGCGCAGTTTTCGGCGAGGCATGCCCGCCAGGGTAGAGCGGGACCGGGTGGTTCCGGACGGAGGCTCAACGCCCGGTGGGGACTTCGAACCGCGCCGCGCTGGTGCCCGGGCGCGCGGCGTCGGGCGCGGGAGGTGCGCGGCGTCGGGCGCGGCAGGTGCCCGGGCGCGCGGCGTCGGGCGCGGGAGGTGCGCGGGCGGGAGGTGCGGAAGGCGCGCGGCGGGGTGTGCGCGGCGGGCGCAGTAGGGTTGCCGGGTTCGTCCGCACACGTTGTTGAGGAGTCCGCTGTGCTGGTGCTTTTGCCGCCCTCGGAGGGCAAGGCCGGGTCCGGGGACGGCGGGCCGGTGGCCCTGGACCGGCTGTCGCTGCCCGGGCTGACGGCGGCGCGCGGCGCGGTGCTGGAGGCGCTGGTGGACCTGTGCCGGGGCGACGAGGACACCGCCGCCGAGGTGCTCGGCCTCTCCCCCGGCCTGCGCGGCGAGATCGCCAAGAACGCCGGGCTGCCGACGGCCGGCGCCCGCCCGGCGGGCGAGGTGTACACCGGGGTGCTGTTCGACAACCTCGGCCTGGCCACCCTGGACACCGCCGCGTACGACCGGGCGGAGCGCTCGCTGCTGATCTTCTCCGGTCTCTGGGGCGCCGTGCGGATCTCCGACCGGATCCCGTCCTACCGCTGCTCGATGGGCGTCAAGCTCCCGGGGCTGGGGGCGCTCGGGCCGTACTGGCGGAGCGCGACGGCCTCCGTGCTCCCCGAGGTCGCGGACGGGCTGGTGCTGGACCTGCGCAGCTCCGCCTACGCGGCGGCCTGGAAGCCGGCCGGCGAGGTGGCCGCCCGGACCGCGACCGTCCGGGTGCTCCAGGAGCGGAACGGCAAGCGCACCGTGGTCAGCCACTTCAACAAGGCGACCAAGGGGCGGATCGTCCGGGACCTGCTGGTCACCGGTGCCGAGCCGAAGACCCCGGGCGAGCTGATGGACGCCCTGCTGGAGCTGGGCCACCGGGTGGAGCCGGCGGCGGAGGGCACCGCCCGCAGGCCGTGGCAGCTGGACGTGGTGGTCACCGACGTGCACTGACCGGCTGCCCCGGCGGGGTCAGCGCAGGTGCGAGGTGTCGTTGAGCAGCCGCAGCGAGGCGTTGCCGTCCGCGTAGTACTGGACGGCGCAGACCGAGGCGGCGGCCAGCTCCATCCGGTACATCGAGTCCGGCGGGGCGCCGAGCGCCAGCCGGACCAGGGTCTTGATCGGGCTGACGTGCGAGACCACCAGCACGGTCTTCCCCGCGTACCGGGCGAGGATCTTGTCCCGGGCGACGCCGACCCGGTGGGTGAGCGCGGTGAAGCTCTCCCCGCCGCCGGTCGGCCTGGCCTTGGCGGAGCCCAGCCAGGCGGTCAGGTCGTCCGGGTACCGCTCCCGCACCTCGGCGAAGGTCAGGCCCTCCCAGTCGCCGAAGTCGACCTCGCGCAGCCCGTCCTCGTACCGGACCTCCAGGCCGAGCCGGGCGGCGACGGTCTCGGCGGTCTGCCGGGTGCGGCGCATCGGGGAGGCGACCACCGCCTGGACGCTGCCGCGCGCGGCCAGCGCCTCGGCGGCCCGCTCGGCCTGCCAGCGGCCCTTGTCGGAGAGCTCCGGGTCGGTGCCGCCGCTGCCGGAGAACCGCTTCTCCGGGGTGAGCGGGGTCTCGCCGTGGCGCAGCAGGACGAAGGTGGTCGGGGTGCCGAGGTCGGCCGGGGCGGCCCAGCCGGCCTTGGGGGCGGCGGTCTCCAGCGGGGGTTCCTCGACGGCGGCGGCCGGCTTGCGGGGCTCCCACGCGCGCCCGGCCTTGCCCGCGTCCATCGCCTCGTTGGCCAGCCGGTCGGCGTCCTTGTTCCGCTCGCGCGGGATCCAGGTGTACGTGACCCGGCCGCGCGGGAAGACGGTGCGCGCCTCGGCGGCGAGCGGCTGCATGCCGGGGTGCTTGATCTTCCAGCGCCCGGACATCTGCTCGACGACGAGCTTGGAGTCCATCCGGACGTCCACCGAGGCGTCCGGGTCCAGCTCGCGGGCCGCCTCGAGCCCGGCGATCAGACCCTTGTACTCGGCCACGTTGTTGGTGGCGTGGCCGATGAACCCGGCGGCCTCGGCGACGATCTGCCCGGTGTCCCCGTCCCGGACCACCGCGCCGTAGCCGGCCGGCCCCGGGTTGCCCCGGGACCCGCCGTCAGCCTCGACGATGAAGCGCGCCGTCACCGGCTCAGACGCCCGAGTCGGAGGTGCGGACCAGGATCCGCGAGCAGTTCTCGCAACGGACCACCTTGTCGGCCGGCTCGGCCTTGATGGCGTTCAGCTCGGTGATCGAGAACTCGGTGCGGCAGCCCTCGCAGCGGCGCTGGTAGAGGCGGGCCGCGCCGACGCCCCCCTGGGTCTCGCGCAGCTTGGCGTAGACCTTCAGCAGGTCGGCCGGGATGACGGCGGCGATGGTCTCGCGGTCGCGCCTGACCTTGTCGGCCTCCGCGTCGATCTCGGCGAAGGCGGCGTCGCGGCGGGCCTCGGCCTCCTTGAGCACGACGGTGGAGTGCTCCAGGCGGGCGGACAGCTCCTCGACCCGGGTGACGGCGCTCTCCTGGCGCTCCATGATCTCCAGCACGACCTCCTCCAGGTCGCCCTGGCGCTTGGCGAGCGAGCCGATCTCGTGCTGGAGGTTCTCCAGGTCCTTCGGCGAGGTGATCGCGCCGGAGTCCAGGCGCTGCTGGTTGCGGGCGGCACGGGAGCGGACCTGCTCGACGTCCTGCTCGGCCTTGGTCAGCTCGCGGGCGGTGTCGCCCTTCTGGGCCTCGGCGGCGACGACGAGGTCCTTGAGCGCGGTGTGGTCGGCGGTGGCCTTCTCGATCTCGGCGTGCTCGGGCAGGCTCCGGCGCCGGTGGGCCAGCTGGTCGAGCTTCGAGTCGATGGCCTGGAGGTCGAGCAGGCGGATCTGGTCGGCGGGCGCGGCGTTCAAGCGGGGAGCTCCTGTGAATCGGGTCAGGCGGTGAAGGACATGGGGGCGTGCGCGGTCCACGGGTCGGTGACCCGGTGGGAGACCTTGGTCTCCACGGTCCAGCCGCGCTTGTCGGCGGCGGCCCGCAGGGCCCGCTCGGCCAGGGTGAGCCAGGGCCACTCGGTGGCCCAGTGGGCGGCGTCGAGCAGCGCGACGGGAGCCGCCTCGGCGGCCTCGGAGGCCGGGTGGTGACGCAGGTCGGCGGTCAGGTAGGCGTCCACGCCGGCCGACCGGACGTCGGCGAAGAAGCTGTCGCCCGAGCCGCCGCACACCGCGACCCGGCTGACCAGCCGGTTCGGGTCGCCGGAGACGCGGACGCCGGCGGCGGTGGCCGGCAGGCCCTTCGCCACCTGGGCGGCGAAGGCGGAGAGGGTCAGCGGAGGCTCCAGCAGGCCGATCCGGCCGGTGCCGCGGCGGCCCAGCGGGTCGGTCGGGTCCGGTACCAGCGGGCCGGTCACCCGCAGGCCCACCGCTTCGGCGAGCGCGTCCGAGACGCCGGGGTCGGCGTGGTCGGCGTTGGTGTGGGCGACGTGCAGGGCGATGCCGTTGGTGATCAGCGTGTGCACCACCCGGCCCTTGAAGGTGGTGGCGGCGACGCTGGTGGTGCCGCGCAGGTAGAGGGGGTGGTGGGTGACCACGAGGTCGGCGCCCCACTCCACGGCCTCGTCGACGACCGCCTGGACGGGGTCGACGGCGAACAGGACGCGGCCGACCTCGGCCTGAGGGTCTCCGCAGACCAGGCCGACGGCGTCCCAGGACTCCGCCCACTGCGGCGGGTAGACCTCGTCGAGCGCGGTGATGACGTCGGACAGTTTCGGCACCTGTCGAGACTACCGTGCGCGCGGGGGCGGTCGGGCCTCGGCCGTTCGGCAGGCGGCCGGGGGATCCCTCGCGGCCGTTCGGACGGGGGAGCTGCGGACGTACGGGTGCGCGTCAACCCGCGGCGGGCGGCGCCCGGCCGGGCCCGCGCGTTCCGTACCCGGCCGCGCGCCGGGCGGCCGTTACTCACAGCAGGGTTCTCGCACGAATTCGAAACCACGCCTTGATCACCCTTATGAGTGAAGTGACCGGCTCTGCGTTGAGGCGCCGGTTGGCTCGAAAGTAACTTCACTCCTGCGAACGGGAGTTGCCCTGGCGGCAGCCACGACCAGGGGTCGGGCGGCCACCGCGCCGGGCCGGACGGGATCCGGCCGAGCGCTCCCGCCCCGGGGCGGCGCCGTCGCTCCCCCCGGGAGGTCCGATCAGGCCGGGCCGCCGACCGGGTGCCCCGAGCAGTGGGTACCCGGGCGGCGGCGGAGACGAAGGGATGTGGTGGCGGATGGGAGCGGGCACATCGCTGCGTACGGCCGGGCGCGGAGGAGCGGTGGGGCGCGGAGCGGGCGCGGAGGGTTCGTGGCCGAAGACGGCGCGGGCGGCCCTGTCCGGCGCCGGAGGCCGGGGAGACGGCGGCGGCTGGGACGTCACCGTCGGCGGCTTCTGGTGCACGGCCCGGCCGTCCGGGGCTCCGCCGCTGCCGGAGCGGGGGTGGCAGCTCCGGGTGAGCGCGGCGCCGGCGGCGGGCGAGGCGGTGCTCTCGGCGGTGGTCCGGGTGCTCGCCGCGGACCCGTGCGGCTTCCGGTTCGCCGCCGGGCAGGAGTGCCTGAGCGTGCTCGACTCCGGTACGGACGAGCCGGGTTCGACGGGCGCGTTCATCACCGTCCACCCGGCGGACGATGCCCAGTTCCAGCGGCTGGCGGCCGAGCTGGACCGGGCCACCGCCGGGCTGCCGGGGCCGGTGCTGCCCGCCGACCGGCCGTACCGGGCCGGGAGCCGGGTGCACTACCGGTACGGCGCGTTCGCGCCGCCGGCTGAGCCGGGCGACGACGGGGAGCACCGCCCGGTGCCACGCCGGCCGGGCGGGGAGCGGGGCGAGGACGCGCGCGGGAGGTCGTACCGGACGCCGGGGCGGGGTCGGCTTCCGTTCGGCGCTTCGGGTGCGGAGGCGGTTACGGCCGCGGGCGCGACGGCGGGCGCGACGGCCGGCCCGGGTACGGCCGCGGGCTCGGGCGCTGCCGCGGCCGCCACACGTCGGCGCCGGGGCGGAGCGCTGCCGGCCGGGCGGTACGCGGTGACCGCCGTCGTCCGGCAGTGCGCGCAGGGCGGGGTGTTCCTCGGCCGGGAGGCGTCGGGCGGCGCCGAGGTCGTGGTCAAGCAGGCCCGGGCGCACCCGGCGGCCGGCCGGGCCGGCGCCGACGCCCGCGACGCGCTGCGGCACGAGGCCGCCCTGCTGGCCCGGCTGGCGGGGCAGGGCGTGGCGCCGCGCGCCGTCGAACTGATCGAGCAGGAGGACTCCGTCTTCCTGGTGCAGGAACGAATCGCCGGGCAGCCCCTGGACGGCTGGGTGGCCGCCCGGCTGCGGCGCGACGACGGCCCGGGCGTCGACTGGGCCGAGGCCGGACCGGTGGCGCACGGCCTGCTCGACCTGGTCGAGCGGGTGCACGCCCAGCGGCTGGTACTGCGCGGCCTCTCCCCCGGCAACGTCATGGTCCGCCCGGACGGCACCCTGCGGCTGGTCGGCCTCGGCCTCGCCGTCGAGGCCGGACGGCCCGCCGGCCCGGCCGGCACCCCCGGCTACCGCGCCCCCGAGCACGGGCCCGGCCGGCTCGCCCCCGCCCGCAGCCGCGTCGCCGACCCGGCCGTCGACCTGTACGCGCTCGGCGGGCTGCTCTTCCTGCTGGCCACCGGCCACGACCCGCTGCTGCCGGAGGACCTCCCGCGGGCCCGTCCGGTCCCCGAACGCCTCGGCCGCTGGCTCGCCCTCGCGGCCCGCACCGGCGGGACGGCGCGCCGGCTGGCGCCGGTGGTCCTCGGGCTGCGGGCCGAGCAGCCGCGGCAGCGGTGGGGGACGGCCCGGGTACGGGCGGCGCTGCGCGAGGACTCCCCGGGCCGCACCGACGCCACCCGGCCCGGCGGCAACCCCGGCACCGCCTCCCGCTCCGACGCGGCGGGCCCGTCGGCCGTCCCGCCGCGGCCGCGGCTCGGCGGCCCCCGGCGCCGGCCGGCCCCCGCGCCACCGGCCGTACGCCGGTCCCCGTCCGACACCACCGGGGTGAGCGGAGCATGAACGTGGCCACCCGCACCATGACCCAGGCCCTGCGCCGGCTGGGCTTCGCCTTCGCCGCCGACGGCAGCCACGCCGCCTGCCTCGCCTCCTCCGCCGACAGCGGCTGGTACGTGGAGAGCTGGCGGCTGCCGCAGGACGGCGGTCCCGCCACGCCGACCGCCCTGCCGCTGCCCGGCAACCGCTCGGAGAGCCCGCGCTCACAGCTGGTCGCCCTGCCGGACGGCTCGGTGCTGGCCTGCCGGCACGACGGCGAGCGGCACGACCTGGTCCGCCTCCACCCCGGCGAGCACGGCACCGTGGAGCAGCCGTCGGGCTCGCTGCGGATGGCCGGGCTGCGGGTCCTGCCGCTCCCGGTCCGGGCCGGGGCCGGCCCGCGGACGCCGGTGGCGGTCGCGCTCGGCAGCGACACCCGCCCGGCGACCACCGTCTGGCTGGTGCGCGCGGACGGCAGCGAACCCGAGCAGATCGCCGAGCTCCCGGGGCTGCACGGCGGCGGCACCTGGCTGGACCGTACCGGGGCGCTGCTCGCGCTGGACCGGGTGCACGCGGGCCGGGTCCGCAGCGTGGTGCTCGACCTGCGCGGCGGCTCCGCCACCCCGCTGCTGGAGATCGGCCCGGACAGCAACGACCGCCTGGTGCTGTTCGACCCGGACAGCCGGTTCGCGATGGTGCGCAGCGACGCGCCCGGCACCGACCGGCTCGGCTGGGGCGTCCTCGGCGCCGGGGAGCCGCTGCGGTTCCCGGAGTGCCTGCACGTGGCGGGCATGCTCCTGCGGCCGGTCGCGCTGCGGGTGGCGGCGGACGGCCCGCGGGTCGCGGTGCAGATCGACCACGGCGCGGGCTCGGCGCTCGCCCTGTGGCGGCCCGCGGCCGGGCGGCTGGACCGGCTGCCGGTACCGCCCGGACGGCTCGGCGCGGTCGGGCACTGGGGCGAGGCGGGGCTGCGGCTGCCGTACTCCTCGCCCGACCACCCGACGGCGCTGGCCACCCTCGACGTGGACGCGCTGCTGGCGCACGGCCCGCTGCCGGCCGCCACCGGCCCGATGCCGCTGCCGCTGCAACTCGCGCCGCTGGCCTCGGGCTTGCCCGGCCCGTGGCGGGACACCGTGCCGCCCTGGCAGCCCGGCGGGGTGCGGCCGGTGAGGGCCGAGCCGCCCGGCTGGCGGCTGGACGGCAGCACCCCGCCCGGGGACGGCGGCCGCTGGCAGCCCGCGCAGAGCCTCGAACTGGCGGGCCCGGCCGGCCCGTTGGAGGCCGTGGTGTACGGCGGGGACACCTGGCTGAGCAGCCCGCACCTGGTGCTGGCGCTGCACGGCGGCCCGGCGGACGCCTGGCGGCTGGAGTTCGACCCGGCGCTGCAGCGGATGGCCGCCGAGGGGCTGGCGGTCGTCGCGCCGAACCAGCGCGGCTCCACCGGCTACGGCGTAGCGCACGCGCTGGCCATCCGGGGCGCCTGGGGCGGGCCCGACCTGGACGACGTCCTCCACCTGCTGGACGGCATCGCGGGCCAGCGCGCCGCTCTCGGCCTGGAGCCGCCGGCCCTCTTCGGGGTCAGCTACGGCGCCTTCCTGGCGCTGCTGGCGGCCGCGCACGCACCGGCCGAGCAGGTCGCCCGCTGCGCGGTGGTCGCGCCGTTCCTGTCCGGTGCCCGGCTGCTGGCCGAGGCGGCGCCGCCCGTGGGGGCGCTGACCACCCGGCTGGGCGGCGGCGAGCCGATCGCCGACGCCCGCGGACCGCGCGACGTGCTGCGGCTCGCGCACCGGCTGAGCGCGCCGCTGCTGGTGGTGCACGGCAACCGGGACGAGGTCGTGCCGGTGAGCCAGTCCCGGTCGCTGCGGCACGAGCTGCTGCGGATCGGCCGGGTCGAGGGCGAGGACTTCCGCTACGTGGAGGCGGCCGGCTCCGGGCACGAGGTGCTCGCCGACGAGGGCGCCGCCGTGCTGCACGAGCTGCTGGCCGCGTTCCTGCGGACCGGTCGGCCGGGCTGATCCGCCGCCCGCGGCCCCGGACGGTCGGCGCCCCGCTCGGCTGGGGCCCGGCGCGGCCCGGCGGAACGGCTGGGGCTCGGCGGCCCGGCTGGGGTCCGAACGGCCCGCACGGCTTGCTGGGCGATCCGGGTGAACTCTCCGCACCCGGGCGCCAGTTGCCGGCCCCGGTACGGACCGGCGCGTCCCCCGCCCCGGCCGTGGGTGCCGGGCGGGACGGCCTGCCGTCCGGGCGCTGCCGCGCGGGAGCCGGGCCGGGCGGAGTGCCGCCGCCGGCCCGCTGCCGGGCCCCCGACCACCCCGGGACTCGCGTGATGATCTCGATAGGATCTCGCCCGCCCCGGCCGTTATGGTGGCCGGGGCACGGGCCGTGATCACCGGCCCGGGCGCGTACCGAGCACCCGATCGGGGACCCGACCGTGCGCCACCGGCGCCGGCCGGGCGCCGATGACCCGCACCCTCCGCACGGAAAAGACGATTCTCATGTCCGACACCCTCACCGACACCACCGGACCCGCGGTCACCGGGACCGACGCCGACGAGAAGACGGCCAAGGTCACCGCGTCGCACGGCCGCCACCGCGGTGGCTCCGCCGCCGACGACCGCCCGGAGTCCGACCCGCACGGCCGCCACCGCGCGGCCGGCGCGCGGGGCTGACCGCACCGGCACCGGGGCCACCGGGGCACCGCAGAGCGGGCACCGCACCCGAGGGCCCGCCGGGAGAGTCCGTACTCTCCCGGCGGGCCCTCGGCGCATCCCTGCCCCCTGGCACCCCGGGCCGCGACGCGGAACCCGCGACCCGCGAGGCCCGGTCCGCCGTCAGTCCATCGTCACGACCGTCCGCAGCGCCTCGCCGCTGCGCATCTGCGCGATCGCCTCGTTGACGTCCGCGAGCCCCACCCGGTGGGTGACCATGCCGTCGAGGTCCACCCGCCCGGCCCGCCAGAGGTCCACGACCAGCCCGAGGGTGCGCGCCACCGTCGCCCCGCCGTACAGCGACGGCAGCAGGCGCTTCTCGTTGAAGAACAGCTCGCCCATGGTGAACTGCGCGAGGTCGTCCTGCGCGCCCGCGCCGATGACCACCACCGCGCCGCCGCGCCGGGCGGCCTCGTAGCCGGCCCGGACGGTGGACGCGCGGCCGACGGCCTCGAAGACGTGGTCGAAGCCGCCGCCGGGCAGCCTCTTGGCCACCGCCCTCAGCTCCTCGGGCGCGATCGCCTCGGTGGCGCCGAAGGCCAGGGCGCGCTCGCGGCGCGAGGCGACCGGGTCGACGACGGTGATCCGGGCGGCGCCGCAGACCCGGGCGCCCTGCACGGTGGCCACGCCGACCCCGCCCGCGCCGATCACCGCGACCGAGGCGCCGGGCTCGACCCGGGCGGTGTTCACCGCGGCGCCGATGCCCGTGGTCACCCCGCAGCCGATCAGCGCGGCGGCCTCGTACGGGAGGTCGGCGGGCACCTTGACGACGGCGTTCGCCGCGACCACGACCTCCTCGGCGAAGGCGCCGGTGCCGTAGAAGCCGGAGGCGTCCAGCCCACCCCCGGCGATCCGGAACCCGGGGGCGCCGAGGCCGCGCAGGCTGGCGACGCACAGGTGGCCGCGGTCCCGCCGGCAGTGGTCGCAGTGGCCGCAGGGGGCCATCCAGCAGAGCACCACGCGGTCGCCGACGGCGAGGCCGGTGACGCCCTCGCCGACCTCCACCACGTCCCCGGCACCTTCGTGCCCGGGAACGAACGGGGCGGGCTGCGGCAGCACGCCGCTCATCGCGGAGAGGTCCGAGTGGCAGAGGCTGGCGGCGCGCATCCGGACCCGTACGGTGCCCGGCCCGAAGCCCACGGCCGTCACGTCCTCGCGGACGTCGAGGGTCTCCTGGCCGGTCTTGTGCAGGACGGCTGCGCGCATGGTGCTGCTCCCGGGGTGCCTGGTGTGTTCCTCGGATCCGACGGTCGCGCCGATTCTGGCACGGGCGGCGCGGCGCGACTAGAACGCGTTCCACAACGTCCGACCGGCAGGACTGTACGAATCCGCTGTCCTTCCAGTGCCGGACCACGCCATGATCACCGACGTGTCGACACCTCCGCTGACGTCCCCGCCGACGTCCCCCGCGCAACCCGCACAGCCCGCAGAGTCCTCGGAGTCCGCCCACGGCGCGCCCTGCCCCCGCTGCGGTGAAGCGCTGACCGCCGATCCGCGCTTCACCGCCTGGTGCCCGGCCTGCGACTGGAACCTGGTCCCCGGCCAGGACGCCGCCCCCGGACCCACCCGGCGCGAGCGGGCCGCCGCCGCCCGCTCCGACCGGCTGTTCGAGGAACAGGCCGACGGCCGGCCCTCCCCCACCGCCCGCCGCGACTGGCTGCTGGCCTCCGCCGCCGCCGGCCTGGTCCACCTCCTCACCCTCACGCTGTTCTGCCTGGGTGCCTGGCTGCTCGTCACCGGCACCACCGTGCAGCGCTGCATCGGTGCGGTCGTCCTGGTGATCGACCTCGCGTTGCGGCCCCGGCTGGGCCGGGTGCCGCGCGACGAGACCGTCCTCGACCGCGCCGCGGCGCCGGCGCTGTACGGGCTGGCCGACCGGGTGGCCGCCGAGATCGGCGCCGCGCCGGCGCACGTCATCCTGGTCACCGACGACTTCAACGCCTCGTACGGGCTGGTCGGGCTGCGCCGCCGGCCGGTCCTCACGCTCGGCCTGCCGCTCTGGGAGACGCTGGACGACCGGCAGCGGATCGCCCTGCTCGGCCATGAGTTCGGCCACCACGTCAACGGCGACCACCGGCGCTCGTTCTGGCTGCACAGCGCGGTCTCGGCGCTCGCGGCCTGGTACGCCATGGCGCGGGGCGGCCGGGGCCGCGGCTGGGGGACGTCGGTCGAGTCCGGTGATCCGGGCCCGCGCTTCGACGGAACGCCGTTGCTGATCAAGCTCGGTGCGATCATCGGCATGGCCCTGATGCGGGCGGTCGCCTGGCTGATGTACCAGGGCCTGCTGCTGTTCGACCGGCTCACCTCCCGGGCCGGCCAGCAGGCCGAGTACCGCGCGGACGCCCTCGCCGTCCGGGTCGGCGGCAGCGAGGCGGCCCGCGGCATGCTCGCCGCGCTCATGCTGGGCGGGCCGGTGGGCACCGCCGTCGGCCGGATCCGCGCCGAGGAGCGCCGGCGTCCGCGCGTGGTCCGGCGCGGCCGGGGCCGCGGCGCCGGGCCGTCCGAGCAGGGCGCGAATCCGGTGCCGGCCGCCCCGGAGCTGCTCTGGGACCGGATGCGCGAGCACCTCGCGTCCGTCCCGGCGGCCGAACACGAGCGCCTGCTCCGGCTGAGCGCCCGCGACCGGGCCGCCGTGGACTCCTCCCACCCGCCGACCCACCTGCGGATCGCCCTGGTCGACCGCGCCGGGGCCCGGCCCGCCGCCGTCACGGCCACCGCCGCCGAGACCGGGGCGATCGCCGCCGAGCTGGCCCCGCACCGCACCCGGATCGCCACCGACCTGCTCGCCGGCTGAGCCCGTGCCGGACGGGAGGCCCGGCCGCGCGCTTCCGGCCGCCACGTCCGCGCGGCACCGGACGCCCGGCCGCGCCACGGGACCCCCGGGCCGTGGCCCGCGGCCTGGCACCGCGCGGCCCGGCACCGCGCGACCCGGCGCCACCGCCCCCGCTACCGTCGAGTAGGGTCCGTGCACGTCCGTCCCCCGCCCACCCCCGAGGAGCACCACATGTCCGACCTGCTGCTGAGCGCCGAACCGGCGCCCGAGGTGCTGGCGGCGTTCGAGGGGGCCACCGGTTTCATGCCGGTGGACGAGGGGCTCGCGCTGTACGCGGCGGCGGTGGCGGCGGCCCGGGCCACCGGCCTGCCGGTGCTGGAGATCGGCACCTACTGCGGCCGCTCGGCGATCCTGCTCGCGGCGGCGGCCCGGGAGGCCGGGACGGTCGCGCTGACCGTCGACCACCACCGCGGCTCGGAGGAGCAGCAGCCCGGCTGGGAGTACCACGACCCGACGCTGGTCGACCCCGAGGTCGGGCTGATGGACACCCTGCCGCGGTTCCGCCGCGCCCTGCACGCCGCCGGGCTGGAGGAGCACGTGGTGGCGCTGGTCGGCCGCTCGCCGCGGATCGCCGCGCTGTGGGGGCGCCCGCTGGGCCTGGTGTTCATCGACGGCGGCCACACCGACGAGCACGCGACCGGCGACTACGAGGGCTGGGTGCCGCACCTGGCGCCGGAGGGCCTGCTGGTGGTGCACGACGTCTTCCCGGACCCGGCGGACGGCGGCCAGGCCCCGTACCGGGTGTACCTGCGGGCGCTGGCCGAGGGCTTCGAGGAGGTCTCGGTGACCGGCTCCCTGCGCGTCCTGCGCCGCACCGCCCGGTAGCCCGTCCGGTCCCGCCGCCCCGCGCCGGTGCCCTAACGTCGTGCCGGGGCTGCCGGGCAGGGGTTCGAACGGTACGGTGGCGCGCAGCACCAGGCAGAGCATCGGCGGACGGTGGGGGCCAGCAGCGACATGACGGACCAGCAGAACAGCGCTCCGGCGGTCTGGGACCCCACCGCGCGCGGCGGCGCCGGCGGCTGGGTGCGCGGCCCGCAGCGTCCGGCCGACCCGCAGCCCGCCCCGGGCGCCCCGGCCCCCGCCGACCAGCCGGCCGCCGCGCCCCTGCCGCCCGCGACGCCGGAGTCCGCCGCCCGCCCCGGCCCGATGGCCCCGCCGCCCGCGCCCGGCGGCGTCGGCGACCAGGGCCCGCCGCTGGGCGCCCGCCCGTACCTGGCCGCCTCGCCCGGCTACGACCCGCCGACCGCCCGGCTGTTCCCCGGCGCCACCCCGCCGCCGCCGGCCGCCCCGCCCGCGGCCACGCCGTTCCCCTCCCACGCGGGCCCGCAGGCCCGGGCGCCGCAGCAGGCGCCCGGCCACGACTACCTCCTGCGGCCGCCCGCCGCCCCGCCGCAGCCCCCGTACGGCCGGCCCGACCATCCGACCGGCCCCGGGGACGAGGAGGACCGGCCGGCCAACCGCAGGGCCCCGCTGCTGATCGGCTTCGCGGTGCTCCTGGTGCTGGCGATCGGCGGCGGCCTGCTGTTCGCCGCCCGGAGCGGCGACGAGGAGGACCGGGCCGCTCCCGCCCCGACCGCCGCCCCGGCGACCGGCTCCGACAACCTGCCGCCCGCCCCCGCGCCCACGGGGACGGACGGCGCGCCGAGCGCCGCCGCGAGCGCGTCCGGCGCCCCCGCCGGCACGCCGTCCCCGACCGCGACCGGCCCCGGTCCGGGCGCCAAGGCCCAGGCCCAGGCGCTGGACAGCCTGCTCAGCGAGGGCGAGAACGCCAAGGCCCCGATCGGCAGCGCCGTCGCCAAGGTGACCAGCTGCCCGCCCAAGGCCGACATCGAGAGCGCCGCGCAGACCTTCGACAACGGCGCGACCCAGCGGGCCGCCCTGCTGACCAAGCTCTCCCAGCTGACCGTCACGGACGTGCCGGGCGGTGTCGACGCGGTGAACTCGCTGAAGTCCGCCTGGCAGCTGTCGGCCGACATCGACAAGGCGTACGCGACCTGGGCGCGCGCCGTCGCCGCCCAGGGCTGCACCGGCAGGGCCCCGGCCACCCCGGACAAGAAGCGCGCGGACGAGCTCAACCCGCAGGCCACCCAGGCGAAGACGGACTTCATGAACAAGTGGAACGCGATCGCGAAGAGCTACGGTCTCACTCCGCGCACCCAGGACAGGATCTGACCGACCCGTGACCGGTTCCGCCCCCCGACCGCCCCGCCGCTCCGCCCTGCTGCGCGCCACCACGGCCGCGGCCGTGGCCGTTCCGCTCTGCACCGCGGGCTGGTTCGGCTGGCGGGCCCTCGACCACTCCGATCCGGCGGGCGCCTCGGCGACCGCGACCGCGGCGGCCGCCCCGGCTGGCCCGGCCACGACGGCCCCGACGGCCACGGACCGACCGGGCCCCGCCGACGGGACGACCGCCCCGCCGCTCAGCCCTCCGGTCGCGCCGCCGCCGTCCACCGCGCCCGCCGCGGCGCAGACCCCGCCCGCCGGTGGCGCCGGCACCGCCACCAGCCTGGCCGGCCGCACCGTCCTGCTCGACCCCGGCCACAACCCGGGCAACTCCGCGCACACCGCCGAGATCAACCGTCGGGTGGACATCGGCAACGCCCGCAAGGAGTGCGACACCACCGGCACCGAGACCGACGCCGGCTACACCGAGGCCGAGTACACCCTGGACGTCTCCCGGCGGGCCCGCGCCATCCTGGCCTCCCGGGGCGCCACGGTGGTGCTGGTCCAGGACGGCGACCGCCCCTGGGGCCCGTGCATCGACCAGCGCGCCCGCGCGGGCGCCGACGCGCACGCCGACGTCGCGCTCTCGGTGCACGGGGACGGCGGCCCGGCGGCCGGCCGCGGGTTCCACGTGATCATGCCCGGCCGGGTGGTCGCCGGAAAGGCCGACACCACGGCGATCGTCGAACCCTCCCACCGGCTCGGCCTCCTGCTGCGCGACCGGTTCCGCGCCGCCACCGGCGAGCCGTACGCGGACTACGTCGCCGAGGACGGCCTGGACACCCGCTCCGACCTGGGCGGTCTCAACCTCTCCACCGTCCCCAAGGTGTTCATCGAGTGCGGTAACATGCGCAACTCGACGGACGCGCAACGGATGACGGACCCTCAGTGGCGCCAGCAGGCGGCCCAGGGGATCGCCGACGCACTGACCGCGTTCCTGACGACCCAAGAGAAGGCCGAAGAGCGACACGGGAGTTGAACCGCACACCCCCGGAGGACGACGCTCCGCCCGGACCGCACGGTTTGCAACGACTTCGCCCCATTCCCGGTCCCGCCGTGCACCGGCAGGACGGTTGGGCCTAGGCTTCTGGTCCGTTCGGGAGTTTCGGCCGGTCGGCCCGACCGCACGAATTACCGTCCACGACACGTCAACGAGGGGAACGTTAGTGAATCTGCGCGCTCTCACCAGGGGAGACGCCGCCGTCGCAGGCGCGGCCGTCCTGCTCTTCATCGCCTCCTTCCTGCCCTACCTGACCGCTGACTGCAGCGGCCGGTTCTGTGCGGACGCCTCAAAGAACGCGTGGAGCACGGACCTGTTCCCCGTCCTGCCCTCGATCTACCTGCTCGGCATCGTCGCCGCCGTGCTGATCCTGGTGCAGCGCTTCCAGGGCCAGGCCGCGACCAACCGTCAGGTGCTCGGTCTGCGGCTGGACCAGTGGGGCATCGCCTTCTCCGTCGCGGCGCTGTGGACCTCGGTCTGGTCGCTGGGCGCCAGCCCCTACGGTTCGAGCGTCAGCCACGGCTTCGGCGCCTGGCTCGGCTTCATCGCGCTGATCGTGCTGGCCGGCGCGGCCGCCGCGAGCCCCCTGGTGCCCGCCCTGAAGGCCCCGCTGGCCTCCGACCGCCCGGCGGCCGTCCCCGGCCAGTACGGCTACCCGGGCCAGCCCGGCCACCCGGGCGCGCCCGGCCAGTACGGCTACCCGGCCCAGGGCCAGGACCCGGCGTACGGCGCCGCCCAGGGCGGCTACGGCTACCCGGGCGCCGGCCAGCCGCAGCCCGGCCAGCCGGTCCAGGCCGCCCAGCCGCACGATGCCGCCGCCCCGGCCGCGCAGCAGGCTGCCGCCCCGGCGTCGGACTTCCAGCCGTTCTGGTTCGCCGTCCCGGCGCCGCGCCAGCTGGCCCCGAAGGACAACCCGGCCGGCGCCCCGGTCGGCGAGGTCGTGCCCGGTACCTGGTACCTGGCCGTCGAGCAGCGCGGCGCCGCGCTGGTCGCGCAGCTGCCGGACGGCAGCCAGGGCGTGCTGGCCGACACCACGGGCATCCAGCGCGGCTGACCTCCTCGGACGCACACCGCGAAGGGGCGGGACCGGTTCTCCGGTCCCGCCCCTTCCGTCCGTGCTCCCGGCTCAGCAGCAGTCCTGGACCACCAGCCCGGCGGGCAGCTGCTCCCCGCCGAAGACCGCGACCGTGGCCGGGTCCCCGCCGAGCGCGGCCACCGCGAGCAGCAGCGCCCCGGCCGTCCAGGTGGTGCGCTCCTCCGGCCAGATCGCGTCGTCCTCGAACACGTACCCGGTCCAGTACGAGCCGTCCTCGTGCCGCAGGTGCTTCTGGATCCAGCGCAGGATGTCCACCGCGCGGTCGGACTGGCCGATCGCCCAGAGCGCGAGGGCCAGCTCGGCGCTCTCCCCGCCGGTCACCCACGGGCGGTCGCTGACGCAGCGCACGCCGAGGCCGGGGACGACGAAGCGCTCCCAGTCCCGCTCGATCCGGGCCAGCGCCGCCTCGCCGCGCAGGCCGGTGCCGAGCACCGGGTAGTACCAGTCCATCGAGTAGCGGCCCTTGTCCAGGAACCGCTCGGGGTGGTGGGAGACGGCGTGCCCCAGCCGGCCGGCCGCGAGCTCCCAGTCGGGCTGCGGCTCCTCCAGGTACTCGGCGACGGCCAGGCCGCAGCGCAGCGCGTGCAGGATGCTGGACGAGCCGGTGAGCAGCGCCTCGTCGGTGGCGGCGCCGTCCTCGTCGACCCGCCAGGCGATCGGGCCGCCCGGCAGCCGCAGCCCGACGATGAAGTCCAGGGCGCGCCGGACGACCGGCCAGATCCACTCCAGGAAGGCGTCGTCGCCGGTGCTGAGGTGGTGGTGCCAGACCCCGACCGCGATGTACGCGCAGAAGTTGCTCTCCTTGGCCCGGTCGGTGACCACGCCGTCGGTGTAGGCCGCGTACCAGGAGCCGTCCGGGTTCTGGGTGGCGGCGAGCCAGCGGTAGGCGGCCTCGGCGGCGGCGTGCTCGCCGGCCGTGTCGAGGGCCATCGCCGCCTCGGTGTGGTCCCAGGGGTCGAGGTGGTGGCCGGCGAACCACGGGATGGCGCCGTCCGGGCGCTGCTCGGCCAGGATGCTGCGCACGGTGTCGGCGGCCTGCTCGGCGTCGAGCACCCCGTCGAGCAGCAGCACCTCGGGGACGGCGGCGGTCATGCCGCCCCGCCCGGCGCGCGGTTGGGCTTGGCGGCGTACGCCACGAAGCTCTTGCCGATCACCGGGTTGAGCGCCCGCTCGGCGGCCTTGGTGAGACTGCTGATCACCGGCGTGCCGACGATGTCCCAGACCAGCAGCTTGTGGTACGCCTTGACCGGCAGCGCCTTGTCGTTGTCCACGCCGACCGCGCACTTGATCCACCAGTACGGCGAGTGCAGCGCGTGCGCGTGGTGGGTGCCGTACGGCTCCAGGCCGGCGTCCTTGAGCTTGCCGAGCAGCTCGTCGCCCCGGTAGATCCGGATGTGGCCGCCCTCGACCTCGTGGTACTCGTCGGACAGCGCCCAGCAGATCTTCTCCGGCAGCCAGCGCGGCACGGTGACGGCGAGCAGGCCGCCCGGCTTGAGGACCCGGAACATCTCGTTGAGCACGCCCTTGTCGTCCGGGATGTGCTCCATCACCTCGGAGATGATGATCTTGTCGAAGTACTCGTCCTCGAACGGCAGCGCCAGCGCGTTGCCCTCCATCGCGACCGCCGACGCGCCCTCCGGGGCCTCACCGGCCTGCTCCATCGCCGCGAACCACTTCGTGACCTCGGCGATCTCCTCGGCGTTCTGGTCGAGGGCGATCACGTTGGCGCCGCGGCGGTAGCACTCGAACGCGTGCCGGCCCCCGCCGCAGCCCAGGTCGAGCACCCGGTCGCCGGGGGCGAGCGGGAAGCGCGAGAAATCGACGGTCAGCACTGCTGGACTCCCATTCCTATTGCTACCAAGCGTCCTTGACGCTTCGTCAGGCCTTCTTTCGGCACGTCGTGCTGCGCCGGACGGACCCGACCCGCCGTCACCGGCCGGGCGGCCGACCGGCGACCCGGCACCGCCTAGGCCACGTACCGCCAGCCCGGCCCCGAGCGGGCCCGGGCGCCGGCGCCGGTGGCGATCGCCGCCCGGTAGGCCTCGGCGGTCAGCTCGGCGGCCCGCTCCCAGGTGAACCGGGCGAGCACCCGCTGCCGTCCGGCCGCGCCGAGCCCGGCCCGCAGCTCCGGGTCGTCCAGCAGCCGGCCGAGCGCGGCGGCCAGTGCGTCCGCCTCCCCCGGCGGCACCGCCAGGCAGGTCTCCCCGTCCGGGCCGGCCACCTCGGGGATCGCCCCGCCGGTGGTGGCGACCAGCGGGGTGCCGGTGGCCATCGCCTCGGCGGCGGGCAGCGAGAAGCCCTCGTAGAGCGAGGGGACGCAGGCGACCTCGGCCGAGCGGTACAGGTCGACCAGCTCCCCGTCGGTCAGCCCGCTGCGGAACTCGATGTGCTCCGCCAGCCCGAAGCGGCGCACCGCCTTGGCCACCGGCCCGTCGTCCTTCTGCGGCTTGCCGACCACCACCAGGTGGGCGTCCCGCTCGGTGCGGACCTTGGCGAGCGCCTCGACCAGGAAGACCAGGCCCTTCAGCGGGACGTCCGCGCTGGAGGTGGTGACGATCCGGCCCGGGACGCGCGCGGTCCGCGCCGAGGGCGACCAGAGCCGGGTGTCGGCACCGACCGGGACCACCGAGATCGCGCCCGGCGCGACGCCCAGGTGCTCGGCGATCTCGCGCTGCGAAGTGCCGGAGACGGTGATCACGTGGTCCAGCCGGGCGGCGACCCGGCGCTGCATCCGGGTGAAGGCGTACCAGCGGCGCAGCGAGAGCCGCTTGACCCGGGTGGTGGCGGCGTCCAGCTCCAGCTGCCGGTCCACGGTGATCGGGTGGTGGATCGTGGTGACCAGCGGGAAGCCGTGCCGGGCCAGGCCGAGCAGGCCGTAGCCGAGGGTCTGGTTGTCGTGCACCACGTCGTAGCGGCCCTTGTGGGCGGCCAGGTACCGGCGGGCGCGCAGCGAGAAGGTGAGCGGCTCGGGGAAGCCGCCGGTGCGCATGGTGGCGAACTCCAGCAGGTCCACCGGGCCGCGGAACTCGCCGCGGGCCGGGGTGCGGAAGGGGTCGTCGGCGCGGTAGAGGTCCAGGCTGGGCAGCTCGACCAGGCGCACCGAGCCGGGGCCCTCGACCTCGTCCAGCACCGGGAAGGGCTGGGCGCCGATCACGTCCACGTGGTGACCGAGCCTGGCCAGCTCCCGGGAGAGGTGCCGTACGTACACGCCCTGACCGCCGCAGAAGGGGTCACCGCGGTACGACAGCAGGGCAATCCGCAGCGGCTGCGCGGTCATCCTGGGCCCTCTTCTCTAGCTGCTATCGGTGCTGCCGGTCGTGCTTCCGGTCGCTAAAGTAGATCAGGTTTCAGTGGCCGGGGAACTCGTCGTCGACCACGTGAACAATGAGAGACCTCGAAGATACCGGCCCGTAGCTTTACCTCAGGAGCCAGGGCCGGTGATTCCCACCACGCCGGATCCTGCCGACCATGTGGAGCACCCCGCCACTCTCGCCCGCCCGGGAGCACCCTTGCCGCCACTCTCTCCTCCGACGACGCCGCCGCTCTCCCCGCCCGGCGAGCCGCCGCTGACCGCACGCCAGGCCGAACGGCGCCGGCGCATCCTGCGGGCCGCCACCGCGCTGGCGGTGCGGGGCGGGTACGAGGCGGTGCAGATGCGGGAGGTCGCGGAGAGCGCGCAGGTCGCCCTCGGCACCCTCTACCGGTACTTCCCGTCCAAGGTGCACCTGCTGGTGGCGGTGATGCTGGAGCAGTTGCAGGGCCTCCACGAGCACATCCGGCGGCACCCGCCGACCGACCAGGAACCGGCCCCGCGGGTCGCCGACACCCTCACCCGGGCCTTCCACGCGCTGCAGCGCGAGCCGCTGCTGGCGGAGGCGATGGTCCGGGCGCTGTCCTTCGCGGACCGCTCGGTCGGGGCCGAGGTGGACCAGGTCAGCGTCGCCACCGGACAGCTCATCCTGGACGCGATCGGCCAGTCCGGACCGCCCACCGAGAGCCAGCGCGCGGCGGTGCGGGTGATCGAGCACACCTGGCACTCGGCGCTGGTCGCCTGGCTCTCCGGGCGCGCCTCGATCGCCGAGGTCCGGGCCGACCTGCACACCGCGGCCCGGCTGCTCACGCTGCCGTGAGCGGCCGGCCGGGCGCCGCCGACTGGAACCTGTTCCTGCCGTGGCCCGGGCCGCTCGGACGCTCCGGCGGCCGGCGGTTCCCTGGCGCGGCGGCCGGCTGTTCCCGGGCGGGGCGGCCGGCGGTTCCCGCGCGCGGCGGTGGCTGGACGGTCAGGCCGCTCCGGCGGCTGGACGCTCCCGGCGCCGCGGCGGCTAGAGTCGACGGGCAGCACAACTCCATCCCGCTCCTCCCCCGGGGAAAGCCGGTGCGAATCCGGCGCTGACCCGCAGCCGTGAGTCCGGCGCCGCCCTCGGCCGCCCGGGCGAGTCGGAGCGCCCGGGGGCGGGGCGAGCGGCCAGGCCGGACGCACCCGCCCGGCACCGTCGAGGACTACGGAACGGCCCCGCCCGGGCCACCACCGCTCACCGAAAGGCACACCCGCACCATGCTGACCGCCGCCCGCCTGGGCGCCGCCGCCCTGTCCGCCGCGCTGCTCACCGGCCTCGCCGCCGGGCCGGCCCTCGCCGACAGCCCCGCGCCGACCACCGCCGCCGTCCCCGAGGGGCTGTACGGCAAGAGCGACCCGACGTACGACGGCGTCTGGCGTCAGTCGCTGGCACTCACCGCCCTGACGGCGGCCAAGGTGACCCCGGCCGACTCGGCCGTCGGCTGGCTCACCGGGCAGCAGTGCGAGGACGGCGGCTGGCCCTCCTACCGGGCGCCCGGCGCGGCCTGCGACCCGAAGACCGAGGACAGCAACGCCACCGCCGTCGCCGTCCAGGCGCTGGTCGCCCTCGGCGGGCACCAGGAGGCCGTCGACAAGGGCGTCGCCTGGCTCAAGGCCAACCAGAACGCCGACGGCAGCTGGGCCTACAACCCCGGCAGCCCGGGCGACGCCAACTCCACCGGCCTCGCCGTCAACGCGCTGTTCGCCGCCAGGACCGACCCGGCGGGCGTCGCCAAGGCCGGCCGGTCCGCCTTCGACGGGCTCGCCCTGTTCCAGCTCGGCTGCGCCGCCCCCGCCGACCAGCGCGGCGCCTTCGCCTACCAGCCCGACCCGGCCGGCGGCGCCCTCACCCCGAACGCCCTCGCCAGCGGCCAGGCCGCGCTCGCCGCCGGCGGCGGCCACCTGCCGGTCGCCACCTCGGTGCACGCCGACGCCGCGCCCAAGGCCCTCACCTGCGCCTCCGACGCCGCGGCCGCCGCGGCCCCCGTCCCGCACGCGGACTCCGGCGAGGCCGCCGGCGCCTACCTCACCGCCCAGCTCGCGGCCAACGGCGGCCACCTCAGCCTGGTCACCCCGGGCGCCGAGCCGAAGCCCGACTACACCGCGACCGCCTGGGCCGCCCTCTCCCTCGTCCAGAGCGGCCACCCCCAGCAGGCCGCCGGCGCCGTCGACTGGCTCGCCGAGGAGGGCGCCACCTGGACCAAGGGCGGCACCGACGCCGGCGCCACCGCCACCCTGCTGCTGGTCTCCCAGGCCGCCCACCGCGACACCGCCGCCCTGACCGGCCGGCTCACCGCCCTCGGCCCGGCGCCCAAGGCCGCCGCGGCCTCCGCGGCGGCGACGTCCGCCCCGGCGGAGAAGAAGGACGACGGCGGCATCGGCCAGTACTGGCTGATCGGCGTCGGCCTCCTCGTCGGCATCGGCGGCGGCCTCCTGCTCAGCCTCCAGCGCAAGCGCAACCCGCACCTCTGATGCGCCCCGCACCCCGCCCCGTACTCCTCCCCGCCCTGCCCCAGCGCGTCCTGCACCCCGCCGTCGGCGCCGCCCGGCCCGGCCGTGCGGCCCGCCGGCCCCGGCGGGCCGTCGCCGCGCTGCTCCTCCCCCTCCTCGGGGCGGTGCTGCTGGTCGTCTCCGCCGCGCCCGCGCAGGCGGCCGGGTACCGGTACTGGTCGTTCTGGCGCGGCGTCGAGGGCGGCGGCTGGACGTACCAGCAGCAGGGGCCCGCCGTCGCCGTGCCGCCGGACGGGTCGGTGGACGGGTGGCGGTTCGCGCTCAGCCCTGACGGCGGGCAGGACGCCGCGAAGCCGCGTACGGGCGGGAGCTTCGCGGAGCTCTGCGCGGGCACGCCCGCCCAGGAGGGGCGCAAGCGGGTGGCGGTCGTGCTGGACTTCGGGACCGCCGAGGACGCGGGTACGTCCGACGCCGGTCCGTCCAACGCCGGTCCGTCCGCCGCCGGTCCGGCGCCGGAGCAGCGCACGGCCTGCGCCAGCGTCACGCCCCGCGCCAGCTCGGCCGAGGTGCTGGCCGCCGTCGCCCCGCCGCTGCGCTACGACTCCAACGGGCTGCTGTGCGCCATCGCCGGGTACCCGAAGGCGGGCTGCGGCGACCAGGTCGCGGCGGGCGCCGCCCAGCCGGACACCGGCGGCGGCTCCGCCGACCACGGCAGCGGCCCGGACGTCGGCCTGATCGCCGGCGGCGCGCTGGTCGCCGTCCTCGCCGGCGGCGCCGTCTGGCAGGCGCGCCGCCGCCGTCACTCCTAGCCCCCACCCAGGACAGCACCGTGAGCAGCACCGCCCGTAGCACCCGACCGCCCACCGGACCCCGCCAACTGCACCCCGGGGCCTGGTGGTTGTGGGCGCTCGGGCTGGGCGCGGCGGCCACCAGGACCACCAACCCGGCGATCCTGCTGCTGCTCACCGCCGTCGCCGGGTATGTGGTCGCGGCCCGGCGCGGCGACGCGCCCTGGTCGCGGTCGTACGGGGCGTTCCTGCGGCTGGGCCTGCTGGTGCTCGGCATCCGGCTGGTGTTCGCGGTCTTCCTCGGCTCCCCGGTCCCCGGCACCCATGTGCTGTTCACCCTGCCCGAAGTCCCCCTCCCCACCTGGGCGCAGGGCGTGCGGATCGGCGGCCGGGTCACCGTCGAGGGCCTGCTCGCGGCGCTGTACGACGGACTGCGGCTGGCCACCCTGCTGGTCTGCGTCGGCGCCGCCAACTCCCTGGCCAGCCCGGCCCGGCTGCTGCGCGCCCTGCCCGGCGCGCTCTACGAGGCGGGCGTCGCCGTCGTCGTGGCGATGACCTTCGCGCCGAACCTGGTCGCGGACGTCCGCCGGCTGCGCGCCGCGCGACGCCTGCGCGGCCGCACCGACAGGGGCGTCGCGGCCGTGCTGCGCGTCGGACTCCCGGTGCTGGAGGGCGCGTTGGAGCGGTCCGTCGCGCTGGCCGCCGCGATGGACACCCGGGGCTTCGGCCGCACCGCCGACGTCCCGCGCCGGCTCGCCCGGGCGACGGCCGCGCTCACCCTGGCCGGACTGCTCGGGGTCTGCCTGGCCGCGTACGGGCTGCTGACGGCCGGCGGCGCGGGCTGGGCGCTGCCCGTCCTGCTGCTCGGCCTGGCCGCCGCCTTCGCCGGACTGCTGCTCGGCGGCCGACGCTCCGTCAGGAGTCGCTACCGGCCCGACCCGTGGGCCCTGCCGGAGTGGCTGACCGCCGGCTCCGGGGCCGCAGTGGCGACCCTCACCACCTACCTGGCCGCGCAGGACCCGGCCGCCTTCGCCCCCACCGTCGTCCCGCCGACCGTCCCCGCGCTGCCCCTGGCCGCCGTGCTGACCGTCCTGCTCGGCCTGGTACCGGCGTTCGCCGCCCCGACCCCGCCCCGGAGGGCATCGTGATCACCTTCGAGCAGGTCTCCGTCCGGTACGCGGACTCCGCCGCGCCCGTGCTGAACGGCGTCGACCTCACCGTCCCCGAGGGCGAACTCTGCCTGCTGGTGGGCCCGTCCGGCTCCGGCAAGTCCACCCTGCTGGGGACGGTCAGCGGCCTGGTACCGCACTTCACCGGCGGGGTGCTGCACGGCCGGGTCACCGTCGGCGGCCGGGACACCCGCGAGCACCGGCCGCGCGAACTCGCCGACCTGGTCGGCACGGTGGGGCAGGACCCGCTGGCGCACTTCGTCACCGACACGGTGGAGGACGAACTCGCCTACGGCATGGAGTCGCTGGGCCTGCCGGGCGACGTGATGCGCCGCCGGGTCGAGGAGACCCTCGACCTGCTCGGTCTCGCCGACCTGCGCGACCGCCCGCTCGGCTCCCTCTCCGGCGGCCAGCAGCAGCGCGTCGCGATCGGTTCCGTGCTCACCGTGCACCCGCGCGTCCTGGTCCTGGACGAGCCCACCTCGGCGCTCGACCCGGGCGCGGCCGAGGAGGTGCTGTCCGTCCTCCAGCGGCTGGTGCACGACCTCGGCACCACCGTGCTGATGGCCGAACACCGGCTGGAGCGGGTCGTCCAGTACGCCGACCAGGTGCTGCTGCTCACCCCGGACGCGCCCCCGCTGCTGGGCGAACCGGCCGAGGTGATGGCGCACTCCCCGGTGCACCCGCCGGTGGTCGGCCTCGGCCGGCTCGCGGGCTGGCGGCCGCTGCCGCTCTCGGTGCGCGACGCGCGCCGCAGGGCCGCACCGCTGCGCGCCGAACTCGACGGCCGGACGCCCGCCGCCGCCGGTGCGTCGTCCGGTACCCCCGTCGCCGTTGCCGACCGCCTCGCCGTCCGGCGCGGCCCGGTGCCCGCGCTGCGCGGCGTGGACCTCGCGCTCCGTCCCGGCGAGATCACCGCCCTGATGGGCCGCAACGGCGCCGGCAAGTCCACCCTGCTGGGCAGCCTGGTCGGCCTGCACGCCCCCGCCTCCGGCCGCGTCGAGGTCGGCGGCCGCACCCCGCACCGCACCCGCCCCGCCGAACTGATCCGCGAGGTCGGCCTCGTCCCGCAGGACCCGCGCGACCTGCTGTACGGCGAGTCGGTCGCCGCCGAGTGCGCCGCGGCCGACGGTGACGCGGGCGCCGCCGCCGGCACCTGCCGGGCCCTGGTCGAACGCCTGCTGCCCGGCATCGCCGACGACACCCACCCGCGCGACCTCTCCGAGGGGCAGCGGCTCACCCTCGCCCTCTCCGTCGTGCTCACCGCCCGGCCCCCGCTGCTGCTCCTGGACGAGCCGACCCGCGGCCTCGACTACGCCGCCAAGGCCCGGCTGGTGGAGATCCTGCGCGGCCTGGCGGCGGAGGACCACGCCGTGCTGCTCGCCACCCACGACGTCGAGCTGGCCGCCGAGCTCGCCCACCGCACGGTGATCCTGGCCGAGGGCGAGATCGTCGCCGACGGACCGACGGCCGAGGTCGTCGTCTCCTCCCCGGCGTTCGCCCCCCAGGTGTCCAAGGTGCTGGCGCCCGGGCCGTGGCTCACCGTCGGGCAGGTCGCGGAGGCGCTGGGCGCATGAGCACTCGTCCCGTCCCGCTGGGGCGCCGTTCCGTCGCGGCGCTGCTGGCCGTCACCTTCGTCGGCATCGCCGCCTTCGGCTGGCCGCTGCTCGCGTCGACCGAGTCGGCGCTGGTCGGGCACTCGGCGGACGCGCCGTGGCTGTTCGCGCTGCTGTTGCCGCTGCTGCTCGCCGTGGTCGTCGCCCAGATCTCCGAGGGCCGCTCGGCGGGCGGCGGGGCACCGGGGCTGGACGCCAAGTCCGTGGCCCTGCTGGGCGTGCTGGCGGCGGCGGGCGCGGCACTGCGGCCGCTCGGCGCGGGGACGGCGGGGCTGGAGCCGATGTTCTTCCTGATGGTGCTTTCCGGGCGGGTGCTCGGACCGGGCTTCGGCTTCGTGCTCGGCTCGCTGTCGATGTTCGCCTCCGCGCTGCTCACGGGCGGGGTGGGGCCGTGGCTGCCGTTCCAGATGCTCGCCATGGGGTGGGTCTGCCTGGGCGCCGGGCTGCTGCCGGGGTCTGCTTCCCTGCGCGGCCGCCGCGAACTCGCGCTCCTCGCGGGGTACGGAGCAGTGGCCTCCCTGCTCTACGGCACGATCATGAACCTCCAGGGCTGGCCGTACATCGGCGGCCTGGCCGGCTCCATCTCCTTCGTGCCGGGCGACCCGCTGCCCGACAACCTGGTCCGCTTCGCGGCGTACTGCCTGACCACGTCGCTGGGTTGGGACCTGCCCCGGGCCGCACTCACGGTCGTCCTGTGCCTCACCCTCGGCACCCCCGTCCTGCGCGCCCTGCGCCGCACGACCCGTCGCGCCGCCTTCGACGCCCCGGTCACCTTCCACCCGCCGGAGCGCTAACGGCAACCCCCGCACACCTGCCCTGCGGTGGCGACGGGCCGCCCGCACATCCCGCTCCGCCCGGGGCACTCGTGCCTTCGCGGGCCGTCACCCCCTTGCCGGGGTTTAGGCACCATCGGCACCTTCGCGATCCGCGCTGCCACGATCGCCCCCACGCTGTGCGTGACCCTGTCCGGCAGCGGAGCCGCGATGATCCCCGCCAGCGCGTCCCGCGTCCACCCACCCGCGAGCAACCCCTCCACCCGCGCGGCCTGGTCGCACAGCGGCTTCCCCGCCAGCGCCATCCGGGGCTCCCGGCGCCCGAGTTCGAGCAGCAGCGCCATGCCCGCCGTCAACTTCTCCGGGGGACGGACGGAAGGCTCTTCCACGTCCTTGGTTTTCAGTTCCTTGGAAGGGCTTCCCACCTTCCCGCCGCCTGGCACCCCAGGTCCGGGCCCACCGGCGGCCGGAGGCGCGGGAAGCGGCGGCATCGCATGCGCGGCCTTCCCGTTCGTCACCGGCACCTCATGAACCGAAACGACCGTCCGCACCTGACCAGTGAGCGGATCCCGCAGCGTCCGTCGGACGTAGTGCCCGGCCGCCTCCAACTCCCGCAGCGCGCGGGAGACGGTGGCCCGCCCCTCCACGCTCTTCGCCGCGAGCGTGCGGACGTCCTCCCGTGCCCCGTCCGGCAGGCTGAGGAGGTAGCTCAGCAACCCGCGCGCCGCCCAACTCAGCGAGTGCTTACGGACGACGTGGCCGTTGTCCAGGATCGTGTACCCGGGGGCATGCCGGGGGATACGATGAATCTGCATCGTGGAGCTCTTCTCTCCTGGTGCCGAACCCCGGGGTGTTGGCGCACCGCCGGGGTAACTTCTGCTCACTCACCGAGCGCCCTTCGAGCGACCCGGCATCGCAATCTTCACCGTAATGCCGTAACGCCCCATCAAACGCCGCTCCACATCACCCATCCGGGCGGCGCAAGCGCGCACCCGGGGGCGCGTCCCACAGCACACGCGCCCGCGATCGCCCTGCACCGAATTCCACCGCCCGCTACCTCGCCGCACCCACCCACCCCGCCATCGCGCAGGTCGTCCGCGACGCCGTCTTCCTCGAGAATCAGCGAAGGGGTGAGCATCGCTGGGCCCGCGCGGCCCGGCGCGGGCCCAGCCCACCGGAATCAGCTCGTGACGTGCGCCTGCGGCCTGCCACGGGCGCCCACCTGGAGCACCGCGCGTTCCTGGCGTAGCGTTGCCTCCTTCCTCAGGAGGCGAGTTGAGCGAGATCATCCTCATGTCCGACCCGAAGGTGGCCGCGGTCCCCGTCGGGGAGCGCGGCGAGCAGCTGTTGGACGTACGGGGCGGCAGTGGGCTGCTGGTCGACGGGCGCAAGCAGGACGACGACGGCGCCTTCGCGCGGCTGCGGGCCGGGGTGGTCGAGCGGCTGCTCGACGCGCAGGCGGCGCTGCCGGACGGGCTGCGGCTGCTGTTCGTGGAGGGCTACCGGCCGCCGGAGCTGCAGAGCCGTTACTTCGACGAGTACGCCGCCGAGTTGCGGGCCGCTAACCCCGACTGGCCGGACGGGCGGATCAGGTCGGCGACGAGCCGGTACGTGTCGCCGCCGGAGATCGCGCCGCACAGTGCCGGGGCCGCCGTCGACCTCACCCTCGTCGACTCCGACGGCCGCGAGCTCGACCTCGGCACCAGGGTCAACGCCAGCCCCGAGGAGAGCGCCGGGGCCTGCTACACCCACGCCGAGAACATCGGCGCGCAGGCCCGGGCCAACCGGCGGCTGCTCAGCGACGCCCTGGCCGGCGCCGGGCTCGTCAACTACCCCACCGAGTGGTGGCACTGGTCGTACGGCGACCGCTACTGGGCGCTGGCCACCGGCGCCCCGGCCGCGCTCTACGGGCCGGCGCAGCGGTAGCCGACACGACACGCGGTCCGCGGAGTGCCGAGCGGGCCCGCGGCCCCGGGGCCAAGATGGCGTCGACACCGCCGCCTGCCCGAGGAGCAGCGAGATGACCGAGCAGCACGCCGAGCGACTCCCCGCCGTCGCCGTCGCGATCGTGGTCAAGGACGGCCGGGTGCTGATGGTGCGTCGGCGGGTCGCCGAGGGCGGGCTGTCCTGGCAGTTTCCGGCCGGGGAGGTCGAGCCGGACGAGTCCCCGGAGGACGCGGCCGTCCGCGAGACCGCGGAGGAGACCGGCCTCCACGTCGCCGCCGCCCGGCTGCTCGGCGAGCGAGAGCATCCGCAGAACGGGCGGCGGATGGCGTACACGGCCTGCGAGGTGGTCGGCGGCACCGCCACGGTGGTGGACTCCGACGAACTGGACCGGGTGGTCTGGGCCTCCCGCGCCGAACTCGCCGAGTACGTCCCGTTCCCGCTGTTCCCGCCGGTCCAGGAGTACCTGGACGGCACGCTCGCCGGCTAGGGCACGGCGGACTCGCGTGGGAAGTCGGCCCGTCCGACTTCCCACTCAAGAGCATCAGCGCCGGGGCCCGAAACTCGTCCCCGGGGTAGGGACGTTCGGACGGGAGACCGCTCGCCGCCGCTTCGGAAGGACACGCGTGACACCCGCGCACGGAGCCCCGTCCGGCCACGACCACGCCCTTCCGCGGGCTCGCCGCCCGGGTCGGGAGCCGGTCACCGACGAGACGGTGGCCCGGCTGAGGGTCCTGGCCCGCACCGACCCCGCCTCGGGCCTGCCCGCGCTGGCCGAGGCGCTGCGGGGCCGGGCCTACGGCGAGCCCCGGCCCCGGCCCGAGGAGGCCGTCCCGTTCCTGGAGGAGTCCGCCGCCATCTACCGCACCCTGGTCGCCGACGGCGGCACCGAACACCTGGGCGCCGCCGCCAACGCCCTCGCCTCCCTCGCACTGAAGTGCTCCCTGGCCCACGCCGACGGCCTCGCCCTCGCCGCCCGGCAGGAGGCGGCCGACCTGGCCTCGCGCGCCGAAGCGGCCCGGCCGGTGCCGGACCTCGGCCGGGCCGCCGTCCTGCGCGCCGACCTCGCCCACGCGCTCGCCGAGGCGGGTCGGTTCGACGAGGCCGTGGACGCCGCCCGCGCGGTGGCCGCCCGCTCCCGGGCGGTGACCGAGCCCGGCGGGAGCGACCTGACGCGGCGTCTGCTCGACCTCACGGTGCTGCTCCGCCTCGCGGGCCGCACCGAGGAGGCCGTCGCCGTCGAGCACGAGGCCCTCGCCTGGCTGCACGAGGGCCGTACGGAGCCGGACCGCGGCCCCGTACCCGCCCTGCGCGCCGCCGGCGCCGCGCTGTGGTTCGCCGACCTCGGCGACCCCGCGCAGGGCCGCCTCCTGCTCGCGGAGGCCGCCCGCGCCTGCGAGCGTCTGCCCGGCCGCGGCGAGCGGGGCGACTTCGGCTTCCTCGAAGGCCTGCGGGCCGACCTGTTCGCCCGCTCCGGTGTCCGGGACGAACAGGCCGCGGCCGACGCCCCGGACCCGCTCGCGCTCGGCATCGACCCGAGCCGACACCTCCAGCCCGTGCTGGGCCTGAGCTTCCACCACTGGTCCTTCAGCCTCCGCGACTCCTTCCGGGACGGACTGGTCGTCCTCGCGCGGGCCGTCGAGGCGATCACGGGCGTTCCCGAGCAGACCGACCGCCTCCCTGACGAGGACGACCTGCCCGAGCACACCGACGGCCGGTCGCCCCTGCCGGACGACCCCGGTCTGCTCGCCGCCTTCGGCACACTCACCCGGCGGCTCGACCTGCGCCGGGCGGTCCTGGGGGTGCATCCGGCCTCCTACACCCGCACCGCGCTCCCCCCGGCTGCGGCGGAGCGTCCACATCGAGCGGCGCCTCCACGCGACGGACCCCGCCGCCGGCACCCGGCGCCTGGTCAGGGCACTCACCGACCTGGCCATGGCACAACTCGTCCACGGCGACCACGCCGACGCGATCGCCACCCTGCACGAGGTCCACGCGCTCGCCGGCTGACCGGCGCACTCAGCCGCCGATGCCCGTGCCGGCCCCGAACTTGCCGCCGCGGGAGGCGAGTTCCTTGAGCACGACCCCGCCGCGCCCGGCGAGGTGCGAGCGCCGCAGGCTGTCGTCGCGCCGGGTGAACTGGGCCACCGCGGCGCCCCGCCCGAGGGTGACGGCCCGGGCGACGTAGCGCGGGGTGTACGGCGCGGGCGTGCGGCCGGCGAGCAGGCGGCGCAGGTTGTCCACGGCGCGGACGGCCTGCGGGCCGGCGAGCGCGCAGGCGAAGCGGGCGCCGGGGACGGCCGCGTAGTCGCCGATGACGAAGATCCGCTCGTCGTCGACGCTGCGCAGGGTCGCGTCCACGGCCGCGCGGCCGTCCCCGTCGACGGTGAGGCCGCTGCGGGCGGCGAGGTCGGGGACGCCCGACACGATCGCCCACAGGGTCAGGTCGGAGGGGAGCGCCACGCCCGACCCCAGGTGCACCGCGCCGTCGGCGGCCCGCACCAGGCTGTCGTCCACCACCTCGATACCCAGGGCCGTCAGCCCGTCCCGTACCTTCCGGTGCGCCCGGTCGGTGAAGTCCGCGGCCACCGCCCGTCCAACGATCCGCACCCGCAGGTCCGGCCGCGCCTCGGCGATCTCGGCCGCCGTCTCGATCCCGGTCGCACCGCCGCCGACCACCGTGACCGCGCTCCCGGCGGGCAGCGCGGCCAGCGCGGTCCGGGCCCGCTCCGCGCCCTCCCAGCTGCCCACCGGGACGGTGCCCGGCACCGGCCGCACCGTGCTGCCCGTGGCGAGGAACGCCCAGTCGAAGGGGAGGCCCGTCCCGTCGTCCAGGGTGACGACGCCGTCGCCGATCCGCTCGACGGTGCCGACCCTCAGCGCGGCCCCCGCCCGGAGCATCGACGCGATCGGCGTCGCGGCGGCGTCCGTCCCCGCGATCCGCTGGTGCAGCCGTACCCGCTCCACGAAGTCCGGGCGCGGGTTGACCACCGTCACCTCGGCCGCCCGCACCTTCCTCGCGACCCGGTTCGCCGCGAGCATGCCCGCGTAGCCGGCGCCCACCACGACCACCTTCATCTCCGCTACCGCCTTCATCTCGGCCTCCTGCCGGTGCTGCGTCCGTCCGTTCGGGCAGGAGATGCCGGCCGGCCGCCCGGCGTGACACCGATCCCGGCACAGGACCGGAATGAGACAGGTCACACGGCGCGGGGTGTCACGGACCGGGGCGCTCCGGCGTCCTGTGGGAGGCACCAGCCGACCGGAGGGAGACCCGAGATGAGCGGCGTACACGCGGACGACCACCGCCCCGACCCGGCCACCGAGGCCTTCGTCGCCCACCGCAACCTGCTGTTCACCGTCGCCTACGAGATGCTCGGCTCGGCGGTGGACACCGAGGACGTCCTCCAGGAGGCCTGGCTGCGCTGGGTGGGCGTCGACCTCGACACGGTGCGGGACCGGCGCGCCTACCTGGTCCGGATCACCACCCGGCAGGCGCTCGGACGGCTGCGCGCGATCGGCCGGCGCAAGGAGTCGTACGTCGGCCCGTGGCTGCCCGAGCCGCTGCTCACCTCGCCGGACGTCGCCGAGCAGGTCGAGCTGGCGGACAGCATCTCGATGGCGATGATGACGGTCCTGGAGACCCTCGCGCCCACCGAGCGGGCGGTGTTCGTGCTGCGCGAGGTGTTCGGCCTCGGGTACCAGGAGATCGCGGAGGCCGTCGACAGGACGCCGGTCACGGTCCGCCAGATCGCCCACCGGGCCCGGGCCCACGTCGCCGCCCGCCGGCCGCGCGGCACCGTCTCGGCCGAGGAGGCCCGCACCGCCATCGCCGCCTTCCAACGGGCCGTCGAGACCGGCGACCTGCAGCAGCTGCTGGACCTCCTCGCTCCCGACGTGGTCGCCCTGAGCGACGGCGGCGGCATCAAGCAGGCCATGCCCCGGCCCACCGTCGGCGCCGGCCCGGTGGGCCGCCTGCTGGCCGCCGGCGTGGCGGTGTGGGGGCCGCTGGGGACGTGCGAGCCGGCCCAGGTCAACGGGCACCCGGCGCTGGTCATGCGGATCGACGGGGAGATCGACCTGGTGGTGGCGATGCGGATCGAGGAGGGGCGGATCACCGGCATCTACTCGGTGCGCAACCCGGAGAAGCTGACCCACATGGAGCGCGAGACGGCGGTGAGCCTCTGAGCCCCTCCCGGAAACCTCCGGAACCCTCTGGAGCACACCGGGCCCTTCGCCACCTCCTCCCCCGTACGCTGTCCCGCAGCACCGGGAACGAGGGCGTTCGGGGGAGCAGTGGAACTAGGTCAGTTGCGCGCCTTCGAGGCCGTCGTCACCCACCGCACGGTCACCGGCGCGGCCGGGGCGCTCGGGCTCACCCCGTCCGCCGTCACCGAGCGGGTCCGCACCCTCGAACTCAGCCTCGGCACCGGCCTGTTCGACCGGGCCGGGCGCGAGCTGACCCTCACCCCGGCCGGTGAACGGTTGCTGCCCTGGGCCCGGCGGCTGCTCGACCAGGCCGAGCAGGCCCGCCGCGAGGTCGTCGTCACCCGGGCCCGCCTGCGGCTCGGCGTCCTGGCGGCCGTCGCCGCCACCCAGGTCCCGGCCGTCCTCGCCCGCCTCACCGACCGCCGGCCGGACCTGGACATATCCCTGCACACCGACACCTCCCGGGACGCCCTGCTCGACGGCGTCGCCGCCGGAGCCCTGGACGCCGCGCTCGTCCTCGACGCCCCCGGCCCGCTCGGCGCCCTCGGCTTCCCCCTGCCGCCCGCCCCGCTCGACCACCTCGACGTCCAGGACGTCCCACTCGCCCTGGTGGCCGCCCCCACCCACCCGCTGGCCCGCGTCGGCGCCCTCACCCGCGAGGCCCTCCGCGGCCACCGCCTCCTCGTCAACTCCCCCGCCTGCTCCTTCCACCTCGCGGGCGAACGCCTCCTCGGCCACCACGTCCGACGCCTGCGCACCGGCGCCGTGCCCGTCACCCGAGCCTGCGCCGAACAGGGCCTCGGCATCGCCCTCCTCCCCGCCCACGCCGTCCACGCCCACCTCACCGCCGGCACCCTCGTCCGCCTCCCCCTCGACCCCCCGCCCCTCCACCTCCGCCTCCTCTGGCGCACCGACCACGCGCCCCTCCCCCTCGGCGCCGCCCTCGCCTGAACGGCCCGGGCCCGCACACAGCAGCGCGCCCCGGGGCTCCGAAAGCCCCGGGGCGCGCAACCGCCATACGGACGTCAGGCCTTGGGGCCCGTGGACTGGACGACCTCGAAGGACCAGAGGGTGGAGCCGGTGGCGGCGGGCCGCTTGGGGGCCTCGCCGGAGGGGCCGTTCTGGTGGGCGGACTTCATCGGGCCCTCCATCCAGGCCTTGAAGTCCTCCTCGCTGCGCCAGCGGGTGTAGACGAGGTACTGGTCGGTGCCCTCGACGGGCCGGAGGAGCTCGAACCACTCGAAGCCGTCCGAGTTCTCCACCGCGCCGGCCCGGGAGGCGAAGCGCTGCTCCAGCACCTCGCGCTGCTCGGCCGGCACCGTCAGGACGTTGATCTTGACGACGCTACTCACATGACACCTCTCATCGTTAGGCCCGCTACCTGGGCACTTAATCTTGACCACGTGCGAGCAGTCTCCTACATACGACAGTCAAAGAAGCGTGAGGACGACTCGCAGGCTTCGCCGGCTGCCCAGCGAACGAAGACCGAAGCCCTGATCGTCGCGAAGGGCTGGGAGAACAACGGCCACTTCGAAGACGTCGGCAAGTCGGGTTGGGACCCCAACGTCACTCGGCCCGGGTTCGAGGAGATGATGGCGGCCGTCCGTGCTGGGCAGGTTGACGCCGTGGTCGTGTTCTCCCTCTCCCGCCTCACGAGGCAAGGTGCCTTGGAGGCCATGAAGATCAACGAGGAACTGGCCCGGTACGGTGTGCGCCTGGTCTCGGTCGAAGAGCCCTATCTCGACACCTCCACGCCGATGGGCGTTGCGATCTTCGGTCTGATCGCCGCACTGGCCCAGCAGGAATCCGACTTGAAGTCCGCCTACGTCACGGCGACCAAGGAGACGCTACGCGCGGCCGGGAGCCACGTCTCCGGCATCCCGCCCTACGGTTTCCGGACGGTCCGGGAGCAGCGCGGCGACCTGTCCGTGATGCGGCTGGTCCCCGATCCGGTCGAAGCACCGCACGTGCGCGACATGGCCCGCTGGGCCGCCGATGGCCTGTCCGCCGGAGACATAGCGCGCCAGCTCACCAAGGCGAACGTACCGACGAAGGTGACCACGCTGGGCGACAAGGGCACCAAGCGCCTTGAAGCACGCCGCGCGAACGGCTCGTCCAAGAGCCTCGCTGGCCCCGGGTGGACGACCTCCACCGTTCTGCGCATCCTCCGAGACCCCCGGCTCGCCGGGTACGCCATGGTCTGGGAAGGCCGGAAGCCGCGCACGAAGGACGAGGACGGCAACGTGGTCCCCGGCACACAGGGCAAGCGGACCGTTCTGCGCGGAGACGACGGCTCTCCCGTGGTGTCGCACGAAGGCATCATCACCGCTGTGGAGTGGTGGGCTCTCCAGGAGATCCTGGACGGCCGAACGAAGGTCGTCGCCCGCTCCGGCCGTCGTGTCCCGACGCTGCTCGCCGGCCACGGGATGCTGTTCTGCGATGTCTGCGGTTCGGTCATGGTGGCGGACAAGAGGGGCGACGACGAGAACCCGAAGGCCTACTACAAGTGCAACCGCCCCGCCGGTGTCATCCCCGGGCATGGTGGCCTGGTCATCGACGCAACGGCTGCGGACCATGAGGTGGCCAGCTCCGTGTGGGCGCGCCTGATGGCCATGGACCCCGCGGACGAGGACGACGCCGAGTGGCTGATGGAAGCTGCCCGCCGATTCACCCGCCAGCAGCAGGACCCGACTCATGATGCCGAACGGGCTGCGTCAGAAGCCGAGTTGGTTCACGTCCGGGAGGCCCTTCGCACGCTTTACCAGGACCGGCAGGAAGGTCTGTACGTCGGCGAGACCGGCAAGCGGATATTCGCCGAATCGGTCGCCCGACTGACTGCGCACGAGGAACGCGTATCCGCGCGGGTCGAAGAGTTCCGATCGGCAAGCAACCGAACCGTCACGATCCCGATGGACTGGACAACCCCTGACAGCGACCCGATCGGAGACGGCTCAACCTGGTCAGGCATGTCCCTTGAGCGCAAGCGGGAGTTCCTGTCGCTGTTCGTGGACTCGGTCCGGATCACCAAGGCGATAGGCAGGGGTCGGAACGCGAACACCCAGGACCGTGTAGTCATCAGGTGGGCCAAGAAGCCGTCCACTGACTAACACCAAAGGGGGCCAGTGCCCCTCTTGGGTCTTTCCCAGCCGCGCTTGGCTCCAGCGGCCAAGCGGGGCTTCTTCATGCCCGCAGACGGCCGTCCAGGAACGTGCTGGCTGCTCGGTCCCGCACCCTCCCCAGCGACAGGCAGGCAGCGATGGGGTGACGAGGTGACGTTCGAGGGCTCTGTTTCAGGTTCTTCTATGTGTGCGTGTGTCTAAGAGAAACCAAAACTGACCCTTCGAACGTCACCCCGTCACCCTTGGCACCGGGCAGGACATCGTCCCCCTCTTCTACTCCCGGGAGAAGGAACAGGGACAGTCCGGGCGGCGCCGTTCGGCGGGCCACGGGAATCCCTCCCCCTCTTCTACTGCCGGGAGGTGGGCCGGGGCGGGCCGGATGGGCCCCTCGGCTAGCAGTGGGAATCCTATGCGCTCCCGACACAACAGGGGCAGGAGGCAGGCAGCCGTGCCACGCTCTACCCTTCAGGCCGTCCTGGCCCGGCCTACAGCGGCGAGAGACGTGGCGGGGTGGTGGTTCTCTCCTATTTTTTAGAACACATAGAAAAAATATAGAGAAAGAAGAACTGGGACCACTCTCGCCACCTCGCCACCCACCCCGATCGGGAACCCCATGCTCCCTACTACAACCGGGAGAGAAACCAGCCGAGCACGGGGGGCCGGAAACCACTGCTCCCTACTACTACCGAGGGCGGGTTACCGCGCACCCATCCCGCACGGGGTACTCGGCGGACCGAGTGCCTGCCCTCGGAGCAGCGTCGCCCGTGCACCACGCACCCCGTTTGGGGTGGCCGCCGGAGTCGTGCGGCGACGTGCGGGGGACTGAGCCGCCAGGACGCCCAAGAGGGGTGACGGCTCGGTCCCCACTGTGTCCGGACCGGCTCCGATTCGGCGAGGACGACCACCAGGCCCACAACCCCCGCGGCAGGGGGTACGCGGACACGACCCCACGGGGCGCTGTTCGCGGAGATCCCGAGTTCGAGCCTCGGGGTGGGCACCTTCGCCACATGACGCGATGCACAGAGATCGTGGTCTTCGACCTGATGCAACTGACCACCGAGGGGGTGCCGTGCGCTGTATCGACTGCACGGAGCCGGCGACCCACCGGGGACGCTGCGAGGCCCATCACAGGACCTACGAAGCCCGCCCCTCGGTCCGTGCCCGCCGCCGGCTGCTGGTCCTGGTGGCACGTCGCCACAGTGGGGCGGAACGGCTTCGACGGCGGGTCGATCGGTCGGGTTCCGCGGTGTGCGGGTTGTGCGGCGAGGACTTCCCCGCCGAGCTGGTCGACGTGGACCACCGAGCACCGCTTGCCCTCGGGGGCGAGGACACCGACGACAGCGTGTGGCCGCTCTGCCGTCCGTGCCACAAGGCGAAGACCCGTACCGACATCGGGATCTCGGCACCGCAACCTTTGGATTGCCCTATTTCTCGGAGATGGACCATAGGGCATCTTTCAGCCTCTCTGGGTGATTTGATGCTGAACCTGCAAAGCTGACTGCGGGAATCATGAACGCTCCGAATACGCCAGCGACGGTCAGAGCGATTAGAATTTCTGCGCCCCAAGAGGTTTTTGTTTCGAGGGTGATCCAATAAAAGCTCCTCGCGCTGGCTCCAGCCAACCAGCCGAGGCACACATATTCGGCGAGGATAACGCAAGCGGAATACGCATAGGTGATAATGCTGGCAGCTCTCCACCACTTTACTTCCAAGTCGGTCTGCCTAAGGTAAATTGCTTGGGGGGAGCTACAGGGATAAGTCGCTGTCGTTGCGGATGGACTTGCCAGGGAAAGCGCGAAATTCACCTTTCCATCGAGGGATCTTTCAACAGCTCGAATCTGAACTGCCATTGCGATGGATGCTGCCGGAAGAATGACAGAGCACTGCCGGGCCAGCTCGTTCGTCATGTGCACAATCGCATATTGCGGCTTGTGGCCCGCCGCCACCACTGGAGGTGCCCCATGCCCCGAAGACCCCGCCCCCCGTGCTCGGCGCCCGGGTGTCCTGAGCTGACCGCCCGTGGTGGCCGCTGTCCGAAGCACCAGCGCGAGGCAGAGCAGCAGCGAGGCAGTGCGGCGGAGCGCGGCTACGACTCCCGGCGCTGGGCCCGGGTCCGGCGTGCCTACATCTACGCGCACCCCTGGTGCCTGTTGTGCAGGCGGCCGGCTGTGGTCGCCGACCACTACCCGGAGTCGCGCCGCTCGCTGCTCGCCCGAGGTGTCGAAGACCCGGACGCGTGGTCGCGTCTGCGTCCGCTGTGCACGCAGTGTCACAACCGTGAGACCGCCACCCACCAGCCGGGCGGATGGGCGGCTGAGCGGGTCAAGCCGATCACAGGTCTCTGACCTGCGAGTTCACCCAGGGGGGTGACTCCCTCCCCTCCTGGCCCTGACCGGCAGGGAGGGAAAAAATCGCATGGCCGATTAGAACATTTCGGTGGAGATTGCAATGCGCAATCTGGCCCCTTGATGGGCCGAATCACCAGAATGCGGCGGCATTGCCTGGCCCCAACTCGCCTATTGCCTACGGAAGTTGGAATGCTCCCGCATGTGCATGGCCACAGTCATGCCGGGACCTGGCAACGATTCCGAGATCTGGGGCTGATTACCCCGGAATCAAGTTAAAGAAATTCTGCAATTAGGAGATTCAATCATGGCCCTTACCCTTGCCGAATCCGCGAAGCTCTCCACGGAAGATCTTCAGCGTGGCGTGATCGAAACTTTCGTTCAGGAGTCGCCCATTCTTGATCGCCTCTCCCTCATTGAGACCGAGGGGACGGCGTATCGGTACAATGAGGAGTCCGAGCTTCCCGGGGTTTCCTTCCGCGCTGTCAATGAGGCGTACCCTGAGAGCGTGGGTGCGGTGAACTCCCGCATCGAGACTCTCGCCATTCTCGGCGGTGACTCCGATGTGGACAAGTTTCTCGTACATACTCGCGGCGATATCAACGACCAGCGGGCAATTCAGGAGACGCTGAAGGTCAAGGCCGCTTCGCTGCATTTCTCGGACCAGTTCTTCAACGGCGATACCGCTGTGAACCCGAAGGGGCTTGACGGCCTGCGTAAGCGCCTGATCGGGCGGCAGGTGATCGATGCCAAGGGAGTTGGTCCGGTTGCCAACGGCTATGACTTCTTTGACGCACTCGACGCGCTGACTGCGCAGGTTCGTGGCATCAGCGGGCAGAACGGCGCGCTGTACATGAATGCGGCGATCCTGGCGAAGATCCCTTCCGGGTTCCGCCGGCTCGGTGGTGCGGAGCTGCTGACGTCCGAGATCTACGGCAAGAAGGCCACCATGTGGAACGGCGTTCCGATGCTCGACCCCGGCCAGAAGCTCGACGGTACCGACATCCTCCCGCTCACGGCCGGTACCGGAGGCAACGAGACCGGCGACATTTACGCGGTCCGGTTCGGCGCCAGCGAGGCGGATGCGGGTGTCACTGGTCTGACGAACGGCGGCATTCAGGTGACCGACCTCGGCGAGGCGCACGACAAGCCCGTATACCGGACGCGAATCGAGTTTTACTGCGGCATCGCGCTGTTCGGCGGCAAGGCCGCGGCACGCCTGGTGAACGTCCTCGCTGGCTGATCTGATGGCATGACAAAGAGGCCCCCGTCCCTACTTCCCTTGCGGGTTGTGGGGGCGGGGGCCTCTTTGCGTTCTTGGTCGATCTACGGCGTGTACTCGTAGCCGATGGTAAAATGGGCGGGCAGGCAAGACTCCGTGTACTCAATCACACCTTCGTCGTCCGACCAACGGTGGACGAGCGCCAGGATCGAGCTGCCGACCGGCACTGCCAGGGCGGCGGCTTCTCGCTGGTCCGCGGTTCGCGCGTGCATGTCGTCGCGTGCCGCTGTGATGGTTCGGCCTGTGGCTTCGAGGACCCTTGCTGTGATCCCGTCGTTCCGTCCAGGCGCAGTGTTGAGCAAGTCGGGCACTAGTGCAGCGAAGTGCGCGGGATACCAAGACACCGCGAAGAGGGTTCGCGACTTGCCGCGCCCAGCGATGTACTCACGACGCACCAGTTGGGCCCCGTGCTCCAGGTCGAACAAGTCCGCCACATAGAGCGGCGGGATGACGATTTCGGCAGCCGTCACACGGCTGGTTTCGCCGTCCATGAAGCTGGACTGCACCCTCTGTACCCGGGCAAGGCGATCACGACTGCTGGCGCTCACGCGCGGGTCGTCCGCGACGAACGTTCCACGCGGTGACGTGCGCAGATAGCCCTCCACCTGGAGGTGCTGAAGTGCACGGCTGACCGTGGCCACGGCGACGTTCCAGCGGCCGGCGATCTCCTTGTTGCTGGGCAGCTTTGCGCCCGGCTCCAGCTCTCCCGAGAGGATTCGCTGGCGGTAGTGATCCGCGATCACTGACCACGTCTTCGGCGTCTTGCTCGGCACGTTCGCTCGCTTCCGCTCGGTGGACAATACCCCGCTTGAGCAGACTAGTTCACTCGGAACCGTAGCGGCTGAACTAGGCCACTCTTCATGCTGGACTAGTTCACTGACTGGCCGTCGGTTACGCGGTGACCAGCCCTGTTTCGAGGGAGCACATATGCAGGACACAGAGAACAAGTGCCCGAACGGCGACGAGATCCGCCCGGACCCTCCGGACCCGGACGGCATCGCCACGTGGAAGTGCGAGTGCGGGTACTTCGGCTACCTGCTGCCGCATGACTTCACGGCGACGCACCCAGACGAGACACGGCTTCAGGTCTGCGGCCGGAAGCGGCTCACCCGCGTACCCGCCCCGGTCATGGCGTGAAGGCTCGATCCTGGGGCCGGCTGTGGCTCCACCGGATTACTCACCCGGCGGTCGCGCTTCAGATGCTCTGGGGCTTGCACCTTCAATTCGCCTGGCCCGTCACGATGTTCAGCCAGCGACGGCGCCAGATCATCCGTACCGAACGCACCCACGCGACCCCCCGGCACGTGGAACTTCGCACGGGCCCCGATTGACCCACCTCAGAACTCCCGTCCCGGGCGCGCTGTCATGGCTGACGTTGCACTCGGGATGGGTTCCAACTCCCGTACCGCGCCGTGGGGCTGGACCGTGGCGACGACACCGGTACGGGAAGGGTGGTCCCGTCCGTACGCGCAACAACCCCCGTCGTGGGCGGGCGGGGCCACCACCACCTGAAGACGCCCGGGGTTGCTCCCCGGGTTGGGCCGGTCCCCCTTGTTCTGACACAACGGCCGGGGGACCGGCCCCAAGACTCCCGCCCCGGGTGGTTGTCCATTCCGGCCCGGGGCGGTCCATCTGCCCGACCACTATCAACGGGAACAACCATGGTGCACAAGGACATGCAGCAGCAGCCGCCGCGCCGGATCGGGGCGCTGGTGTTGATCACCGACCCGGATCAACGGGTCTTGCTGGTGGAGCCCACCTACCGGCCCGGTTTTCAGCTGCCCGGCGGCGCCGTCCACCAGGGCGAGCAGGTCGCCGACGCTGCGGCGCGCGAACTCGCCGAGGAAACCGGGCTGAGCCGAATCATCACCCACCACCTGGGCGTCGACCAGATCCCGGCGAACCCGTCGACCGGGGCGTGCGAGGGGTTCAACATCATCTGTGACGGCGGGGAGGCGACCCCCTTGGAACGGCGCCTCCTGGTCGATCAGGGCGTGCCGGTCGGGGTGACGAAGGAGATCAGCGGTCATCGGTGGGTGGCGCTCAAAGAGCTGGACGACGTCACGGAGCCCTACATGGCGCAACGCATCCGGGTCGCCATGGGCATCCGCAACGCCGGGCTTCGTCAGCCGTTGCTGTACATCGGCCAGCCGGCGGACGAACGCCACAGCGCGTGATCGGCGGCGAGACGTCCGGTGGGGGCTTCAACCCCACGGGCAAGGCGTGGCGTGCCGAGTACTGGTTTCGCGGTGAGCCCGGTGTTCCCGGAGTGGTCGCGGGTGGCTCTGACGTCCACGGCTTCGTCGCCAAGCACGAGTTCGTTCCGTTGGCCGTGCACCTGATTTCGGAGATGGCCCGGCGGTGGTGGACGCTGGACGTTCCCTGCGAAGTGAGCAATCTCGGGGAGATCCTTCTTCGCCACGCGCAGCAGGTCGCCCAGGCGCACGGCCGGTGGAAGTACCGTCCGGACGTGTCCCCGGAGTGGGCGGACGTCACCGTGACGTACCACCCCGCCGACTGAGCCCATGGCGACGAAGAAGCGGCGGCCCGGTGAGCTGAGGTTCGAGGGTGCCGTTTACACCGGCGGGAACGGCGCGACGTGCCAGTGCCCCCAGTCCGACAAGTGCGTTCTGCGGCTCCAACTTCCTCCGCCGGACGGGAGCTTCCTCGACGGTCAGCTTCGTCGGTGGACAGTCGTCAGCCGGAATCAGTCCGCCGACCCGGTTACCGGGACGATCAAGAACACGACCATCGTGATCGAGCTGGTCACCGCCAGCGTCCCGGTTAGGCGCACGTACACGTGCGCGGGTCCGGTGAAGGTGGAGAACCGCTACGACCGTCAGCGCCCTGGAAAGCCCCCCAGGGCCCGAAGCTGACGGGCCACAAAAGCCCCCGCTCCGGCCGTCATCCATGGCAGGCAGTCGACCGGAGCGGGTTCCGCAACACCGCACGGCCCGGACGCCAAAAGGTGTCCGGCACTCCGCACGATGTGAGGAGACACCAGTATGACCCTGCCCGACCGTCCGGCCGGTACCGCCGGTCCCGACGTGCGCTCGTTGCTCGACCCGGTGGAGTTCAACGGGGTCGTGTTCACCGTGCTGGACAACAACCCCAAGATGGCCACCGACACGGCCGAGCGCATCGTGACCGAAGCGCTGAAGTTCGTCGCCACTGCCCGCGCGTTCCCCACGGTGCGGATCACCCCGTCCAACGTCGTGGATGAGGGGTGGCACGCGCTCGTTCTGCACACCCGTCTCTACGCCGATCTGTGTGACCGGCTCGGCGGGTTCGTCCACCACTACCCCGAGCGCCCCGACCCGGAGCGCCACGACGAAGCCGCCTTGGTGCGGACGGTCGCGCTCATCGAAGAGGCCGGCTACACCCCCGACCGCGAGCTGTGGACGGGACCGACCCGCGCTCTGGTGGCCGTGGCCGCGAACTGCTCCCACACCCCGGTGCCTGGCGGGTGCGGACCGATCAACCCCGGCGGATGCGCCTCGCACTGCAACGGCGGTGGCGGCGGAGGCGAAGCCCACTAACCTGGGCACACCGAGACGAGAGGGCGGGACGCGTGGACGAGAACGAAGCCCAGCAAGTAGCCAACACCCTTAAGGAGTTGGGAATTCGGGGGATCGTCTCCCCCGAAGACGTCGACAACCCGGACGGGCGTTGGCGGGTGTACGACAGCACCGACCCCGACACCCGCCGGGATATCACGGACGAAGCGCTGACAGTCGCGGCGGTTCGGTCCCGGCAGTCCGGTCCGGCGCGAGGATTCGTCGTCCCGAGGTCCCGCTAGTCAGCCCTCGAACCGGCCCCGTCCGGGTTCGCCTGGGCGGGGCTTCGGTCCGACGGGGCTCCTCCTGGGACGGCCAGGGCGTTTATGTGAGTGGCTTGACACATTCGTTGATCTTGACGACGGACATGGCGCGCTCCTTCTGCTCCGGTGACTGCGTACGGGAGCAGTCTGCTACACCTCACGGGCGGGCGGCCCGCAGGTGTCGGCAGCCGTCCGGGCACGGGCAGCCGGCGGGGGCGGCGTGGGGATCAGGCGATCCACGGCGGGAGGACCCGCTGGTCGTCACGCGGGGCGAGGGCGCAGGCGCCCTCGGGGGTGCGGGCGTCGGGGTTGTAGGCGTAAGCGGGGGACGGGGAGGCGACGACGGCGGTGAAGCCGGTGTCGGTGGCGATCTGGCGGGCGGCGTCGGCGGGAAGGACGACGGTGTCCCCCGCGGCGAGGGCGAAGGCCTCTCCCGCCAGGTCGACCCGGGCGGTGCCGGTGAGCAGGGTCCAGACCTGCTCGGTGTCCATGGCGTGCAGCGGGCCCCGGGCGTCGGCGGCCATGTCGACGTGCCAGACGGCGAGGGCGGTGGATCCCTGGGTGGGCGAGGCGTAGGTGGTCATGACGCCGTTCGGGGTCGCGGTGCGGCGGGCGTCGGTCCGACGGATCACGGGCATGGTGAAGGAACCCCCTAAGATGGACAATGAAGTTGTCTATATAGTCAATGAGGTTGTCCATCGTGTCAAGTGAACCGTCCCCGCCGGGTTTTGAGCTGCCGCTGCGCCTGCTGCTCGCCTTCCGGACGATCATCGACGAGCTGCACGAACGCATCGCCCGCCAGGGCCATCCCGACCTGCGCCCGATGCACGGCTTCGTCTTCCAGGCGATCGGCCCCCAGGGCACCACCGCCTCCGAACTCGGCCGCCGCCTCGGCGTCTCCAAGCAGGCGGCCGGCAAGACCGTCGACCAGCTGGAGCAGCTCGGCTACGTCGCGCGCGTCGCCGATCCGACCGACACCCGGCGCAAGCTGGTCCGGCTCACCGAGCGCGGGGTGGACTGCCTGATCCGTTCGGCGCGGATCTTCGACGAGCTGCGCGAGGAGTGGTCGGAGGTCCTCGGCGAGGAGCAGCTGCGCGCGGTGGAGGACGGCCTGCGCCGGCTCGCCCCCGGCGACCCGTTCCGGTTCGACACCCCGCGCTGGTTCGGTGCGCCGTAGCGGACCGAACGCCTCGGCACGGTCAGGACTTGGGCAGTCCACGGGTCGCGAGGGCCTGGTTCTTGTACGCCTCCACGCCGGTGATCTCGGCGCCGAACCAGTCCGGCGCCGAGAACGCCCGGGCCTCGGCCTCCGAGCCGAACTCGACCTCGGCGGTGCGCAGCCCGGCCAACTCCCCCTGGTAGACGTCCGCGTGGACCGTGACGCCGGACGCGTCGAAGGTGTAGCGGTCCTTGACCAGCCGGGCGCCCTCGGTGGCCGGCCAGAGCCCGGTGAACTCCTCTTCCCCGAGCTCGCGTTCCACCTCGATCCGGACGGGGGACCCCGCCGCGGACGAGGCGCCGCGCTTGACGCCGAGGACGCGGCTGCCGCCGATCCGCCGCAGCCGCACCTCCGTCCCGTCGTCCTTGATCGCGATGTACCCCTGCTCGATGTGCTGCCGCACCGCCGTCTCCGGCGGTTCGAAGGCCTCCAGCAGGAACTTGCGCTCGATCTCGAACGGCATGCCGCACCATCCCTTCCCGGTCGCACCGAGCGGCCGGTTCGCACCGAGCGGCCCGTCGAGTCGTCGAGCCGTCCGGACGAACCCGTCGGGCCGTCAGAAGGACCGCCCCTCGCCACGGTACGGCCGCTCCGGCCCCGCCAGGTCCGGCCGGTCGCGCCGGTCCGAGCAGAGCGAGGAGCTGAGCCGGTTCAGCAGCCCGGCCAGCTCGGCGTACTTCTGCTCGTCCCAGTCCCCCAGCAGCTCGGCGAGCTGGGTGCGCCGGGCGGCGACCAGCCGCAGCGCCGCCGCCTCCCCCGGTTCGGTGAGCCGCAGCGGCAGCCGCCCGACCCGCGCCGCCAGCCCCCGGCCCTCCACCTCCCGGACGGCCTCCTCGATGACGGCGACCGGGACGATCCGCCGCTCGGCGAGTTCGACCGGCTCCACCGAGCCGTGCTGGTGCATCTGGAGCAGCAGCCAGCTGGAGGCGGGCCGCAGGTCCAGCCCGGCGGACTCGGTGATCCGGCGGAAGAGGTCGCGCCGGGCCTCACGGCTGTTCAGCACCGACAGCGCGCGGGCGATCTCGTCCAGCGAGGTGCGCTCGACCGGGTTGACCCCGATGGACTCGCTCAGGTCGGGCGCGGTGACGGTGGAGCGCAGCTTCTGTTCGCGCAGGAACAGCGACAGCACGAAGGCGACCACCGCGACCGGCACCGCGTACAGGAACACCCGGGTGATCGACTCGGCGTACGCGTGGTAGACCCCCGGCTGGACGGCGGCCGGCAGCCGGGGGATGACCCGCGGGTCGGCGGTGATGACCTCCGGCCGGAAGCCGGGCGGCAACGGCACCCCCGCCAGGGCGTCGGCGAGCCGGCCGCGCAGCCCGTTCGCGAAGACCGTCCCGAAGACGGAGACGCCGAAGGAGGCCCCGATGGAACGGAAGAAGGTGGCGCCCGCGGTGGCCACGCCGAGGTCCTCGTAGCCGACCGAGTTCTGCACGATCAGCACCAGCACCTGCATCACCAGGCCCAGCCCGAGGCCGAAGACCAGGAAGTAGCCGCTCATCTCGGCGGTGCCGCTGTGCTCGTCCAGCCGGGAGAGCAGCAGCAGCCCGACGGTGGTCACGGCCGTCCCGGCGATCGGGAAGATCCGGTAGTGGCCGGTGCGGGCGACGATCTGGCCGGAGCCGATCGAGGTGAGCAGCATGCCGAGCACCATCGGCAGCATGTGGATGCCGGACATGGTGGGCGAGACCTGCTGGACCACCTGGAGGAAGGTCGGCAGGTAGGTGAGCGCGCCGAACATCGCGAAGCCGACCACGAAGGAGATCACCGCGACCAGGCTGAACGTCCGGGAGCGGAACAGCCGCAGCGGCAGCACCGGCTCCGCCGCCGTCCGCTCGACCCGGACGAAGGCGACCAGCAGCACCAGGCCGAGCGCACCGAGGCCGACGATCTGCCAGGACGCCCAGGCCCAGGTGGTCCCGCCGAGCGAGGTCATCAGCACCAGGCAGGTGGCGACGGAGGCGATCAGCACGGTGCCCAGGTAGTCGATCCGGTGCTCGCGCCGGACCTCCACCCCGTGCAGCACCGCCGCGATCACCACCAGGGCGACGGCGCCGATCGGCAGGTTGACGTAGAACACCCAGCGCCAGCTGAGGTGGTCGACGAACACCCCGCCGAGCAGCGGCCCGAGCACGCTGGTGACGCCGAACACGGCGCCGAACAGGCCCTGGTAGCGACCGCGGTCCCGGGGGGCCACGAGGTCGCCGACGATCGCCTGGGAGAGCACCATCAGCCCGCCGCCGCCCAGGCCCTGGAGCGCGCGGAAGGCGATCAGCTCGCCCATGTTCTGGGCGATCCCGCACAGCACCGAGCCGAGCAGGAAGATCACGATGGAGGCCTGGAAGAAGCGCTTCCGGCCGTACATGTCGCCGAGCTTGCCCCACAGCGGGGTCGCGGCGGTGGAGGCCAGCAGGTAGGCGGTCACCACCCAGGAGAGGTGCTCCAGGCCGCCGAGGTCGCTGACGATGGTCGGCAGCGCGGTGGAGACGATGGTCTGGTCGAGGGCGGCCAGCAGCATCGCCAGCAGCAGGGCGCCGATCGGCACCCAGAGGTTGGGGACGGTGACCGCCGGCGGGCCGCTCGCGCCCGTGGCGCTCCGGCCGGACCCGGCGCGCGGATCCGTCGTCATGGCGTCTCCAGGGGCATCACGGCACCTCCGCGGACGTCCACGGCACCCGCGCGGGCGTCATCGCGTCTCCGTCGGCATCACGACGTCTCCGTGGGCATGGCGTCTCCAGGGGGTCGCGGGCCCGTCGCCCGGGCCGTGCGGATGATCACTCCCAGCTCACCGCGCTGGTCGGTTCGTCCCGATTCGTTCCGTCGGGTCGAACCGAGCGTAAGCGCCGGGGACGACCGCCGCGCCCCGGGCGTTCCCCGAGGGGCCAACCGGCACCAACCGGCACAACACCCCCGCCGGCGGACGGACGCCCCTGTCCACCCTTCGGGCGGTCCTGCATAATCAGGCGCGATCGTGCGCCCCGGTCCGCCCGGAACGTGCGCCGAACGACCGAACGACCGCCCGCGGAGCCGACGCGGAACCGACGCGAAACCGAGGAGGACCGGCCGATGCCGGACCAGCACTGCCCGACGTGCGGCACCGCACGCTCCACCGGGTGCGGCTGCGTCCCGGACCCGAGCCTCACCGAGACCGCCGTCCTGCCCCACCTCGAAGGGCCGCTGGTCCGCCCGTACGTCCCGCAGACCGCCGACCAGGTGGCCGACGAGGCCCACCCGAACGCGCCCGTGGTGGACCCGTTCGCGACCACGGTGCTGCCGCCCGTCCCCCAGGGACGGCCCGGGCCGCCGGCCGCTCCCCCGCTCGGACCGGACGCGGACGCGTACGCCACCACGGTGCTGCCGCCCGCCGCCCCGGGTCAGGGCTCGTTCGGGCCGGACGCCGGCGCCTACCCGGACGGCGGCTACCCGGAAGCCCACGCCACCACCGTGCTGCCGCCGGTCCCGCCCGCCGGGCCGGGCGGGTACCCGGGGGCCGCGCAGCCGCAGCCACCGATGCCGGGGCCGGGACCGGACGCCGACGAGATCGGCCTCTTCCGCTTCGGCCCGGGCCCGGACTTCGGGTCGGGCCCGGACTTCGGGCCGGGCCCCGGCCCGGGCGCGGGCTCCGGACGGACCCCGGGCTCGCCCGGGCCGCAGGCCGGCGGCGGCCGGGCCGCCAGACGGGCGGCCGAGCAGGCCGACCGGCGGCCGCTCGCCCAGCGCAAGGGGCTGCTCGCCGGGGTCGGTGCCGCCCTGGTGGCGCTCACCATCGGCGTCGCCTACGCCGTGACGCCCTCCGCCGAGCCGCCGGCCGAGCAGTCCCGACCGCTGCCGACCAGCACCCTGGCGCCCGCGCCGGTGGACCCGCCCTCCCTGGCGGCGCCCGCCCCCAGCGCGGCGGCGCCGACCAGCGAGGCACCGAGCCCGACGGCCACCGCCACCCGCAAGCCGAGCCCGACCAGGACGGCCACCCCGACGCCGACCCCCACGCCGACGACGCCGCCTCCTCCCCCGGTCCAGCCGCCCGCGCCGGCCCCCGTCCCGACGCCGACGCCCACCCCCACGCCCACCCCGACGCCCACCCCTCGGCTGCTCCAGCTCGGGATGAACGGGCCGGACGTCAAGGACATGCAGCAGCGCTTGTACGCCGCCGAGTGCGGATTCGTCGACAAGTCGATCATCACCGGCACCTTCGACTACTGGACCCAGTCGGTGCTCAGCAGCTACCAGCGGGAGAACCGGATCAAGGGCGAGAACGGCGTCTACGGTCCCAAGACCCAGGCCGTCCTCACCGCCGACCCGGGCTGCTGACCCCCGCTCGTACGAAGGGGCGGCGGCCGCCCACCGGCGGCCACCGCCCCACTCGTCACCCCGCGGCCGTCAGCCGGTGATCGCCCCGAAGATGCTGATGCCCGCCAGCACCACCATGATCGTCGCCGCCACCCGGACGATCAGCTTCATCGGCACGTGCTTGAGCAGCTTCTGCCCGCCCACGATGGCGATCCCGCCGACCGCGCACAGCGCCAGCCAGGAGCCGAGGCCGACGGCCAGCGGGTCCGCGTACTTGGCCGCCAGGTTGGCGGTCATGATCTGGGTCAGGTCGCCGAACTCGGCGATCGCGACGACCACGAAGCTGGCCCCGGCCACCTTCCAGAAGCTGTTCGAGGACGGCTCCTTGGCCGCGTGCTCGTCGTCGTCCCCGCCGTGGAACAGCAGCATCGCCGCGCCGACCAGGAACAGCACGCCGGTGACGCCCTCCACCCAGCGGTGCGGAAGCAGCGAGAGCAGCTGCCCGGCGACGAGCGCGAGGCCCACTTGGAGGGCGAAGGCGGCGGCGATGCCCGCGAAGACGTAGCTCGCACGGTACTTGGTGCCGAGCACCAGGCTGGCCAGCGCGGTCTTGTCCGGCAGTTCGGCCAGGAAGATGACGCCGAAGGTCAACGCGGCAACGGTAGGACTCATCAGAGGTTTCCTCGGTCGGGCTGCCCGGCCACCGCAGCTCCGTCAGGGGACGCTTCGGCCCGACAGCACTGGTCATGGTCACAGCACTGCGGCCGAAGGTCTCGCCGGCAACGCCCTGTCGAGCGATGCCCCGGGCGCCGGGCCCCTGGGGGCCAGTATGTCGACGGTCCGGTGGAGGGCTACTCCCCTTCAACGACGCCAAGCGTACCCGACGGCGTGAGCCGGCCGGTCCCAGCAGGCCGCCCCCACCCGAGGCCCCCTGCCCGCCGCCGCTACCCGCCGCCCCCGTCCGCCCCGGGCGCGACCAGTCCGCGGCCGACCAGCTCCAGGACCACCACGATCGCCACCGACTCCACCGCCAGCAGCCCGATCAGCACGAACAGCTGCACCGCCCCCGCCTGGACCGGCGAGGCCCCGCCCAGCAGCATCCCGACGAACGCCCCGGGCAGGGTGACCAGGCCGACCGTCCGGGTCTGGTCCAGCGCCGGGACGAGCGAGGTCGCCGCCGCCGTCCGGCAGATCTCCAGCCGGGCGTCGCGCTCCTCGAAGCCGAGCGCCAGCGCGGCCTCCACCTCGCCGCGCCGCAGCCGCAACTCGTCCAGGGCCCGCCGCCCGGCCAGCGAGGTCGCGGTGAGCGCGCCGCCGATCAGGATGCCCGCGACCGGGATGAGGGACAGGCCCCGGGCCGGCAGCAGCCCGACGCCCAGCAGCAGGGCCAGCACCGGCAGCACCCCCGCGCCGATCGGGGCGGCCGCCCAGACCCAGGCCGGGCCCGGGGTCATCCGCCGCCCGGCGGTGCGCACCGCGACCGAGAACATCAGCACCACGAACAGCGCCGACCACCAGAGCGAACCGACCACCCAGGTGATCACCGCGGCGACGGCGGCCAGCTGCACCACCGCGCGCAGCCCGGCCCGCAGCACCGCGTGCCCGTGGCCGAGCAGGCCCCACCCGGCCACCGCGACGGCGGCCGGCAGCAGCACGGCCGTGACCACCCCGAGCACCGGGGTGACCGGCAGCAGCTGCCCGCCGGAGGCCGCCAGGTCCGCGGGGAGCATCAGGTCCGGCCCGTCGGGCAGATCCAGGCCATCGGCCGAGCCCGTCAGATCCAGCTGGTGAACCACATCCGGTCCTGCCAGGACGACATCGGGATCACCTCCGCCGTGTACAGCGGGTAGAAGAACGCGAAGCAGCCGACGATCGCGAGCACGACCGCCCCGGCCCCGATCGCCCCGATCCGGCGGCGCCCGGGGCCGCATCCGGCCGGGCCGAGCATCGCCCCGAGCATCTGGGCGACGGCCAGGCACAGGAACGGCACCAGCACGACCATGTAGAAGGAGAAGATCGTCCGCTCCTGGTACCGGAACCAGGGCAGGTAGATCCCGGCCACCGCGCACAGCACCGCGCCCGAGCGCCAGTCCCGCCGGAAGAACCAGCGCCACAGCAGGTAGACCAGCGCGAAGCAGGCCGCCCACCAGAGGAACGGCGTGCCGAGGCCGAGGATCTGCGCCGCGCAGCCGCCCGAGGAGGTGCAGCCGCGCTGCCCGGCCGGGACCTGCTCCCAGTACATCGAGACCGGGCGGCCGTCGACCAGCCAGGCGAAGGGATTGGACTGGTAGGTGTGCGGGGTGCTCAGACCGGTGTTGAAGTCGTACATCTGCGAGTGGTAGTGCCACAGGCTGCGCAGCGGCGCGGGCACCCAGCTCATCGGGATCTGCGGCAGCGGGATGCCCAGGACGCTGTCCGGGGAGAGCCCGGCGCGCCCGTCGGCCCAGTGCCGGTCGTAGCCGCCCCCGCCGTTGGCGCCGGTACCGCCGGTGGCCAGCCAGCCGCTCCAGGCGCCGACGTACACCACCGCGGCGGAGCCGACCATGGCGAGGAAGGCGGGCACGGCGTCCCGGCGCAGCATGGAGCGCCAGGGGCGGCGGGCGCCGGCGCCGCGGCGGCCGGAACCGTCCCACAGGACGGTGAGGACGCCGAGGGCGGCGAGGATCGGTGCGCCGTTCCACTTGACGGCGCAGGCGGCGCCGAGGAACACCCCGGCGGCGATCCGCCATGGGCGCCACCCCAGCCGGACGGTGTCGCCGCCGGCGGCCTCGGCGACGCGGGCGAGCCGGGCGCGGGCGTGGTCGCGGTCGATCAGCAGGCTGCCGAAGGCGGCGAGCACGAAGAACATCTGGATGCCGTCGAGCAGGCCGACCCGGCTCATCACCAGCTGGAGGCCGTCCACCGACATCAGCAGCGCGGCGGTGCAGCCGACCAGGGTGGAGCCGAAGAGGCGGCGGCCGATCCGGGCCAGCATCAGCACGGTGACGGTGCCGAGCAGGGCGGTCATGAACCGCCAGCCGAAGGGGTCCAGTCCGAACAGCTGCTCGCCGATCGCCATCACCCATTTGCCGAGCGGCGGGTGCGCGATGAACTCGGGTGCGGAGGTCAGCGGGATGGACTGGGGGACGGACAGGATGTCGGCGTTGGCGTGGTCGGGCCAGGTGCCCTCATAGCCCTGCTGGAGCAGCGACCAGGCGTCCTTGGGGTAGTACGTCTCGTCGAAGACGAAGGAGCCCGGGTGGCCGAGGTCCCAGAACCGCAGCAGGCCGGCGAAGAGCGCGACGGCGACCGGTCCGAGCCAGCCCGCGTGGTCGGCCGCCCAGCGGACCAGGCCGCCGCGCGGGGCCGGTGCCGGGGCGGCGGGGGCCGGGGCCGCCGGTGGGTGCGTGAGCGCCGCTTGCGTCATAGCCTCGCCGATTCGCCTGTCTGCTCTGCCCGGGGCCTGGCTCCGCCCGGGTCGTGCCGCCCCGGCCGGGGCAGGGCGGTCGACAGCCACTGACACTATGTGGCGGTGCCCGCGAAGCCAAGCGCGACGGGCGCCGACCAGGTGACCTGGTCGGCGCCCGTTTCGAACGCCCGGACGGGCCGTTCCGCTACGCGGCGGTCTGCAGCTCCCGGACCGGGACGGCGCGGACCACGACCGGCGCCGCGTTGTCCTGCTCCGGCGTGAGGTACGGGCGCAGCCGCAGCGCCATGACGACGATCAGCAGCGTGGAGCCCGCCATGGCCGCCAGGTAGAGCGCCCAGGTGCCGGAGCCGACCAGCAGCACGCCGACGGCCGGGCCGACCGCGATCGCTATCTGCTTCACCAGGGCGTACCCGGCGTTGTAGGTGCCGAGCAGCCGGGCCGGGGCGAGGTCCGCGACGATCGGGCCCATGGTGGGCGCGAGCAGCGACTCGCCGACGCCGAAGAGGGCGTAGATCGAGACGATGGCGACCGTGGCAGCCATGGTCTCGGTCCGGATCAGGCCGGCCACCAGGGCCATCGCCCAGGCGCCGAGCCAGACCAGGCCGGCCGCGGCCATCGCGGTGGTGCGGCGGCGGCGCGCGGTGATCCGCACCATGAACATCTGCAGCACCACGATGGTCAGCGCGTTGGCGCCGATCGCGAAGCCCAGGGTGGAGGGCGCGGTGCCGACGGTGTCGGTGGCGAAGGCCGCGACGCCGGACTCGAACTGGCCGTAGCAGGTGAAGAAGATCAGCCCGGCGAGCAGGCAGAGCCGCAGCATCGCCTTGTCGGCGACCAGCGCGCGCAGCCCCGTCGGGCCGTCGGCCTTGCCCTGGACGACGCTCAGCTGGACCAGGGGCATCCGGGCGGTGCCGGTGACCAGGGCGAGGCCGAGGAACGTCGCCGCCTCGATGGTGAACAGCCGGGTGAGGCTGGCCGGGTCGGAGACGTCCACGATCTGCCCGCCGACCAGCGCACCGATGCCCATGCCCAGGTTGACCAGGGTGAACTGGAGCGCGAAGGCGTGCGAGCGGGTGGCCGCCGTGGAGCAGCGGACGATCATCGTGGCCAGCGCCGGCTGGCAGGTGGTGACGCCCGCGCCGAACAGGAAGGAGGAGACCAGCAGGGCCGGGGTGCCGGTGGCGTGGCCGAAGGCGAACGCGCCGGTGGCGGCGAGCGCCGTACCGGCCAGCAGCACCGGGCGGGGGCCGTACCTGTCGATGCCGCGGCCGGTGAACGGGAGGACGGCGAGGGCCGCCAGCGCGAAGACGGTGAACACCATCCCGGCCGCCAGCGAACCCAGCCCGCGCACCTGGTCCACGTACACGAACATGTACGGCATCGTGAACCCGCTGCCGAACGCGCTGAGCGCGTTGCCGATCTGGACGCGGCGCAGCGGGCCGCCCGCTCCACGCCGCTGCTGCCTCTGCTGCTTCACCGTGCCGGTCACCGTGCACATCCCTTCCTGGTTTCAACTGGATACTCTTAAGTCCAGAAGATTTCAGAGCTAAAGTTTGACGAAATAAAGTCTTAGCACCGGAAGAGTGCGGAGTCAAAGGCTTAAGGGGTGCACGCTCGTGGGAGACTGGTCCGCATGACTACGGACAAGCCGCGGCCGGCTGCCGGCCAGCCCGCCCCGGCCACCCCCCTGGAGTTCGGCATCGCCGAGCAGGTGGCCCTCTACCAGCGGGAGTTCCCCACCGTCGACCCCCAGGTGGAGACGATCGTGCAGACCCTCAACCGGGTCTCCCGGCGGATGGGCGTGGCGTACGACCGGCAGCTGACTGTGCTCGGAATCACCTCCGCCGAGTGGGAGGTGCTCAAGGCCCTGGTGGTCTCCGGCAGCCCGTACCGGCTGGGCCCGGGCGAGCTGGCCAAGCGGCTCGGACTCACCCCGGCGGCGATGACGCACCGGATCGACCGGATGGTGGCCGACGGCCTGGTCACCCGGGACCGGGACGAGACCAACCGGGTGCGGGTGATCATCGAGCTCACCGAGACCGGCCGCGACAAGTGGCTGGAGTCGATGCGGATGGCGGCGGTGTTCGAGGAGGAACTGCTCCAGGACGTCGTGGGCGAGGAGCGCACCGCGCTCTGCGCGACGCTGGGCCGGATGCTGCGGCGGATCGAGGAGAGCCAGCCGGACGCGCTCGGGCGCACCGACGACCTGGTCTGACGCCGGCGGGCCGACACTCCGACGCGCCGGAGCGCCGGAGCGTGCGGGCCCCGCGCGGGCCCCGGGAACGCGAACGGGTCCGGCCCGCCGGGAGGAGGTTCCTCCCGGCGGGCCGGACCCGTCGCTTCAGGTGCTGCGAGGATCCGTCAGGCCCTCGGCGGTCCGTCGGTCGTCAGCAGGGGCCGTTGTCGGTCCAGACGCCCCACTGGCCGCTCAGGCTCGGGTCGTCGCCCTTGGTCCACCACTTGTTGGTGTAGTAGTGGCCCTTCCACGAGACCTTGGTGCCGCCGGCCGCGTAGGTGGTGTTCGCGTCCCAGCTCGGGGCGGCCGGGCAGGAGCTCGGGGTGCCGGTCGGGGTCCCGGTGGGGGTGGTGGTCGGCGTGCCCGTGGGGGTGCTGGTGGGCGTGCCGGTCGGGGTGCCGGTGGGCGTGCCGGTCGGGGTCGGGGTCGGCGTGCCGGTCGGCGGGGCCGGGCAGGCGGAGGCCGAGCCGTTGGTGGCGCTCACCATCTTGTCGAACAGACCGGTCCTGGTGCCCAGGTCGTACAGCGAGAAGGCGAAGGAGCCGCCGAGGCCGTTGCAGTGTGCGTAGTCGATCTTGGCCTGGATCGACTTGGCGTCCTCACCGCTCCAGAAGGTGTTGCCGTCGTAGAAGTACGTGGTCTTCGCGTCGTCGTCCCAGAAGGTCTTGGACGGGTTGTCGACGAAGCCCGCGAGCTCCTTGAACATCTGGATGCCGGGGACGTTGCCGGACATCGCCGCGCCGGCCGCCGGCTGGGTGGCGGGCTGGAACAGGCCGTGCTTGCCGTTGTCCTTCACTCCGGTCCAACCGCGGTAGTAGAACGGCACACCCATGTTGATCTTGTTGGCGGGGAAGCCGCCGGGGATGCCGTACTCCTTGTCACCGGCGGTCCAGGCCTTGATCGCGTTGTCGATCGAGTACTTCCCGTTGCCCGGCTTGGCCGGGGTTGACGGGTCGTTCGGGCCCGAGTACAGCGGCGCCTGGTGGTTGGTCGGCCCCTGCGGGTCCCAGCCGCCGTGCATGTCATAGGTCATGACGTCGAGGAAGGTCAGGTACTGACCGATCTTGTCCGTCTCGACGTTCATGATCTTGTCCTGGCCGGCGCCGACCGCCGCCGACAGGGCGTAGGTCTTGCCGTCGGTCTTGCCCTGCGCGTCCAGCTGGGTGCGGAACTCCTTCAGCAGCGCGGTGAAGTTCTGCTTGTCGGCCGGGCTGGAGATGTTGCCGGTGTGGCCGCCGCCGCCCGGGTACTCCCAGTCGAGGTCGACGCCGTCGAAGATCCCGGCGGCGGAGCCGGGGCCGCCGTAGCCGGCCTCGCTGGGCAGGTTGCCCTTGATGAACATGTCGATGCAGGACGACACCAGGTGCTTGCGCGAGGCGTCCGTGGCGGAGGCCGGCGAGAAGAACTTGGAGTAGGTCCAACCGCCCAGCGAGATCAGGACCTTGAGGTTGGGGTTCTTCGCCTTCAGCTTCTTCAGCTGGTTGAAGTTGCCCGCGATCGGCTGGTTCCAGACGTCGCCGACGCCGTCGACCGAGATGTCCGCGCCGAAGCTCTTCTGGTAGTCGGCGAACGCGTCGCCCGCGCCGTCACCAGCGTTGGGGTTGTTGTCGTTCGTGTCGGCGGCCTTGGTGGCCTCGAAACACCCCAGGTCGGTCGGGTGGATGTTGGCGAACGAGTAGATCAGGTAGTCCAGGTTCTTGGCGACGCCGGTGTCCTGGATCGTCTTGGGGTAGTACGCGTTCGCGTAGATCGACCACTGGTCGAAGTAGGCGACCTTGATGCCGCCGCTGGTGGCGGGCGCGCCGGTGGAGTTGGTGGTCGCGGCGTTGGCGGCGACGCCGCCGGACAGCGCGAGGCCGGCGCCGAGCAGCAGGGAGGCGGTGGTGCCGGCCGCGATGGCGGCCAGGCTCTTGGGGTGGCGTCGGCGGCCGCCCTGCGGGGCCGGGGCCCCGGCCCTTTCAATGCGTGAGCGCAGCATGGGTGCGTGACTCCTGGTTGTGGGGGTACCCGTCGGCCCGGGGGCACGCGTCCGGGGTGGGGCCGGACGACCGGGACATGACAGGCATGGGTGGGGAATCGAGCGGATCAGACCATGACGGACTACCGGGATGTGCCGAACCGGCGCCCGCGGCACACGGCCGCTGACGCCGGTTCAGGGGCTCCCTGCACCTGGGCAATAAAAATGGACTAGACCAACTCAACCGTCAAGGGGGGCTGCCGGGCCTTGAGACCCGCTTAAGGTTCCACCCCCGCGCTGAGCTGGGCGGCTGCGCGCGGAGTCCGCACCTGAGTTCGGGTGCCGGAGCCGGGAGTGCCGGAGCCGGATGCCGGACTCAGTAGCGGACGGCGTTGGCGACCTCGGCCTTGACCGTGCCGGAGAGGCTCCGGTTGGCGTGCGCGGTGGCCTGGGCGCTCTGCCCTGCGGCCACGTCCGGGACGGTCACCGCGGTCGCGTCCAGCACCTTGCCGGACTCGTCGGTGAAGTCCAGCTGGATCACGTACCGGTACGACTGCCGGCCGTGGTTGGTGACGGTCAGCGGCACCTGCGGCTTGCCGTCCGACCCGGTCTCCACCGCCCCCGCGGTGACGTCCCCCTTGGCGTCCAGCCCGCCCTTGATCCCGGCGACGGCCGAGGAGGCCGACGACACCGCCGCCGAGGCCTGCGCCTCCGCCGAGGCGATCGCCGCCCCCGCCCCGCCGGCCGCCGACGCCAGCGCCGAGGCCGCCGCACTCGCGCCCTTCTCCACCGCCGCCGCGGCCGAGGAGGCCACGCTGCTCCCGCTCTTGCCGGAGGAGCAGCCCCCGAGCGCCGCCGCGCCGGCCACCGCCACGGCCAACACCCCTGCCACCGCGCACCGTCGGTGGCGCAGCGGCGGTGCGTCCAGGTCCTGCGCGGTGGTCCTCGGCGGGGTCGGGGAGCCCGGGCCGGTCTTCGGGCCCGCCTCCGCGGGGCGGAGACGGGCCCGGGCGCGGGCGAGCGGCTGGCGGTCCATGCGGTCCCTCGTTTCCGGTCGGCACCGGGCTGCCCGGCACACCTCCCGCCCACCCTCCGAGGGCCGGTGGACCGCCGCCAGCAGGGCTGCTGCCTCCGGGTGACGCGGCCGCGGACGGGTCCGGTGCCGCCCTGGAGGGCCACTGGGGCCTGCCTCGAACTCCCGCCGTGCGCCCGGGCGCCAGGAAGAGCCCGGAGCCCTAGGAGAGCCCGGAGCCCTAGGAGAGCCCGGAGCCCTCCTGCGAGTCCGCCTCCACCGCGGCCCGCTCCTCGCGCAGCCGCACCAGGTGCCGGCGCCGCGCCACCACCCCGTACGCCCCGGCGGCGCTCGCCACGAAGGACGCCAGGCCGACCCACGGCCGGTCGAAGACGTGGCCGGTCAGGTGGTCCAGCGAGTACCGGCCGGCCCCGGCCAGGCCGATCGCCAGCCCGGTCGCGCCGAGGAAGGCCGGGTACTCGTAGCCGCCGGACATCGCGAAGAAGCCGGCCGGGGCGTGCACGGACACCGCGCCCGCCATCGTCCCGGCCACCACCGCGCCGGCCGCCGGGGTGGCCAGCCCGGCCACCAGCAGCGCGCCGCCGCCCGCCTCGCCGAGACCGGCCGCGAGCGCGCTCTGCCGGGCGGGGTGGAAGCCCATGTGCTCCATGGCCTCGGTGGTGGCCTCCAGGCCGCCGCCCCCGAACCAGCCGAACAGCTTCTGGGTGCCGTGCGCGATCAGCACTCCGCCGACCGCGCTGCGCAGGGCCAGCAGGCCCAGGTCCTTACGGTTCAGGCACATCTCGCATCCTCGTTTCCGCGGCGGCGTGGACCTGCTCGGTGGCGGTCCTGTCTCCATAGCAACCGAGAGCGCCCACCGCTTCGAGCCGGGGCCGCCATCCGGGCGAATCCGCCGCCGGCCAGGAATGAACCGTCCGGCGAGAAGATTCACGCCACGCCCGACCGCGGGGGCGTGGCGGACCGGCCACCCGGAGGCCCGCGGCCATGCTTGGCCCATGTTCGTCTTCAACCTGAGCAGCGCCTTCATCACCTTCTTCGCCGTGGTCGGCCCGCCGAAGACCCTGTTGTCCTTCGCCCGGCTGGCCGGGACCCGGAGCAACCTGGAGCTGCGGCGGCTGGCGGCGCTGAGCACGGCCATCTCGGCGGTGATCGGCCTGGTACTCGGCTTCGGGGCCGACGAACTGACCACCCTGTTCCACATCAGCGACCAGTCGCTCCAGCTCGCGGGCGGGGCGATCTTCTTCGTCTACGCCGTCGCGCTGGTCTTCGGCGTCCACCTCGGTTCGGACGGCGACGAGGACGAGCACCTGGCGAACCCACTGGTGGACGGCATCCGCGAACTGCTGCTGCCGTACATCGCCAGCCCGCTCGCCGTCACGGCCGTCCTGGTCGCCTCGCTCAACCAGGACGACTGGGGGTGGAAGGCCGCCGTCGCCGGGGCGTACGTGGCCGTCGCGGTGATCAACTACCTCTGCGTGGCGGTGCTCGCGCCGCTGATGCGACGCACCCACCGCACGTCGCTGGAGGTGCTGTCGCGGCTGCTCGGGATGCTGCTGGCGGCGGTCGGCGTGGAACTGTTCCTGGAGGGCCTGGCCGGGCTGGGGGTGCACCTTCCGGCCGGGCACTGAGCCCGCCGGGCCGCCCGCCGGTCGGTCAGCCGGTCAGCCCTCCTGTCAGCCCTCCTGTCAGCCCGCCGCGAGGCGGGCCAGCACCTCGCCGATCCGCTCCCGCACCAGCGGGTCGGCGACCAGCCCGTCCGGGCCGACGGCCCCGCGTGCCGGCGGCAGCCGGACGCAGGCCTCGTCCAGCACGGCCGCGCCGGTGTAGCCGAGGACGGCGCGCAGGGTGGCCTCGGCCCCCTGGCCGCGCCCCGGGCCGGCGGCGTTGATCCAGCCGGTCGGCTTGTCCGAGATCTCGATGCCGCCGACCGTCCAGTCCAGCAGGTTCTTGAACGCGCCCGGCAGCGTCCCGGCGTACTCGGGGGTGCAGACCAGCAGCGCGTCGGCCGCCCCGATCGCGGCCCGCAGCGCGGCCACCGGCTCCGGCAGCGGGTCGGTGTCGAGGTCCGGGTTGAAGTGCGGCAGCCCGGCCAGTCCGTCGTAGTACGTGGTCCGCAGCCCCGGAGTGGCGGCGGCCACCGCGGCCGCGGTGCGCAGCACGGTCTCGTTGGTGGATCCGGCCCGCAGGCTCCCGGGCAGCAGCAGGATGTGGCGCTCGTTCGGCATGCCGGGAACCTACTCCCTGACGTCCGCGTCAAGGCCGGCGCGCCGGCCGGCCCCGGCGCGACGACGCGGCGGCGGTCAGCGCGGCGGCACCACGGGCCGCCAGGGCACCGGGCTGGAGAGGATCATCGAGCTGGACGGCTGGCCGTAGCGGCCGAGCCGGTCGCACACCCCCTCGAACTCGGCCATCGACGACACCGCGACGAGCAGCACGCAGCACGCCCCGCCGGTGACCCGGTGCAGCTGCACCACCTCCGGCCAGGTCGGCACCTCCGGGTCGCGCAGCACGCAGCGCGGGCCGTAGCACTGGATCTGGACCAGCGCGGTGATCGGCAGCCCTGCCCTGGTGAGGTCCACGTGGGCGTGGTAGCCGCTGATCACCCCCTCGGACTCCAGCCGGCGGACCCGTTCGGCCACCGCGGGTGCGGACAGGCTCACCCGGCGGGAGAGTTCGTTGTACGAGAGCCGGGCGTCGGCCTGGAGCTCGGCGAGCAGACGACGGTCGACGGCGTCCAAGGCGACCTCCCGGGTGGTCGGGATCAAGGGATTTCCGTTCGTAAAGCGAATCGGCGCAACGCCTCGCGAACGACAGCTCCGAACGCGGTTGCGATGCCCGTCGACCATTCAAGCGGGGGGCACCGCCGCCGCACAATGGGCACCCGGTGGAACCCGGCAGTCCGGCTGGATCACCGGACCGGGCGACGGGGCCCGGAGGATCAGGAGGCATCGGGTATGGGGCACGACACGGTGGAGACGCCCAAGCTGTCGTTCGGTCGCGGCGGAGCACCGGGCCGAGGGACCCCGTACGCCCAGTACGCGCGCCTGGACGAACTGCACGGCCTGCAGCACCCGCGCAGCGAGGAGCCCGCCGAGCTGTCGTTCATCGTCACCACCCAGGTGATGGAGCTGCTGTTCGACCTGCTGCGGCACGAGTGGACGCTCGCCGGGCAGGCGCTGCGCGAGGACGACCTGACCGCCGCGCTGGCCGCGCTGCGCCGGGGCACCCACGTGCAGGACGTCCTGGTGGAGTCCTGGGACCTGCTGGCCACCATGACCCCGCACGAGTTCAACTCCTTCCGCGCGCTGTTCGGCGAGGCCTCCGGCTTCCAGTCCTCCGCCTTCCTGCGGCTGGAGTTCCTGCTCGGCAACAAGAACGCCGCACTGCTGAACATGTACGACGGGATGCCCGGCACCCAGGCCGAGCTGGCCGAGGCGCTGCGCTCCCCCGGCCTGTACGACGAGGCGCTGGCCCTGCTGGCGCGCCGCGGCCTCGCCCCCCGGCAGGCCCCCTCCGAGCGGCGGTACCAGCCGTCCGCGGAGGTCGAGGCGGCCTGGCGGCGGGTCTACACCGAGCCGGAGTTCGCCGCGCTCCAGCCGCTCGCCGAGGCCCTGCTGGACGTGGCCGAGCGGGTCACCCGATGGCGCCAGCGGCACCTCTCGGCGGTCAAGCGGACGATGGGCGGCAAGCCCGGCTCGGGCGGCTCCAGCGGGCTGACCTGGCTGCGCAAGTCGGCCGAGCAGGACGTGTTCCCGGAGCTGTGGACGGTCCGGGACGGGCTGTGACGGCGGAGACGGACATGACGGCCACGGCGGCTGCGACGGCCGCGACGGCGGTGGCGGGCACTTCGGGAACGGGACGGGCCGGACACACGGATGACGAGGAAGGGACGGGCATGACCACGCGCGAGGAATGCGAGGCGCTGGACGCCGTCGACCCGCTGGCGGCGTTCCGCAAGGAGTTCGCCCTGCCGGACGGAGTGATCTACCTGGACGGCAACTCGCTGGGCGCGCTGCCGGTGCGCACGCCCGAGCGGGTGCGCCAGGTGGTCGAGGAGGAGTGGGGCCGGGAGCTGATCCGCAGCTGGAACGACGCCGGCTGGTTCGAGCAGCCGTACCGGCTGGGACGGCGGATCGCACCGCTGATCGGCGCCGGTCCGGCGCAGGTGGTCGTCTGCGACACCACCTCGGTCAACCTGTTCAAGGTGCTGTCGGCCGCGCTGCGGCTGCGCCCGGGCCGGCGCACGGTGCTCGGCGACGCCGAGGCCTTCCCGACCGACCTGTACATCGCCGAGGGCGTGACCGGCCTGGTCGAGGGCGCGCGCAGCACGCTGATCCGCCCCGAGGAGCTGGACCGCCACCTGGACGGGGACGTCGCCGCGGTCGTCCTCTCGCACGTGGACTACCGCACCGGCGAGCTGCTGGACGTGCCCGGCATCACCGCCCGGGTCCGGGCCGCGGGCGCCCTGATGATCTGGGACGTGTGCCACTCGGTGGGCGCGCTGCCGATCGAACTCGACGCCGCGGGAGCGGACTTCGCGGTCGGCTGCACCTACAAGTACCTGAACGGCGGCCCCGGCTCACCGGCCTTCCTGTACGTCGCCGAGCGGCACCTGGCGGCCGGCCCGCTCCAGCCGCTGAGCGGCTGGTTCGGCCACGCCCGGCCGTTCGCCTTCGAGCCCGGGTACGACCCGAAGCCGGGCATCGGCCGGTTCCTGACCAGCTCGCCCTCGCTGCTCGGCCAGGCCGCCCTCGGCGCCTCGCTGGACGTCTGGGAGCGGGTCGACCTGGCGGCGGTCCGGGCGAAGAGCCTGGCGCTGACCGACCTGTTCGTCTCGCTGACCGAGCGGCTGGACGGCATCGAGGTGGTGACCCCGCGCGAGCACGCCCGGCGCGGCAGCCAGGTCGCGCTGCGGCACGCCGACGGCTACCCGGTGGTGCAGGCGCTGATCGAACGCGGGGTGATCGGCGACTTCCGGGCGCCGGACCTGATGCGCTTCGGCTTCACGCCGCTCTACCTCTCGTACACCGAGGTCTGGGACGCCGCCCGGCAGTTGGCCGAGGTGCTGGAGACCGGTGAGTGGCGGGCGGAGCGCTTCTCCCGCCGGGGCGAGGTGACGTAGGGCGCGCCCGGTGGATCCCTGCCGTGCACCCGGCAGGGATCCGCGGGACGCGCCCCGGCCCCCGGGCACCGGTGGCGCGCTCCTCCTTCGAGAGGAACCGGCCTGCGCGGGGCGTCAGTTCGTCAGCTCCTCGACCAGCGCGCGGTAGACCGCGAAGGCCGGCTTGGGCGTGTAGTCGTCGCGCAGCAGGCCGAAGTGCGGGAACGGTCCGGCGCCCGCGCTGTCCGCGTCGCGCAGGGCGAAGAACGCGTAGCCGGCGACGTTGAGTTCGGCGGCGAGCCCGGCGACCGTCCGGACCACCTCCGCCACCACCTCGGCCTGCCGCGCCTCGCTGCGCCCGGGGCCGGTGGGCCAGCCGTTCTCGCAGATCCGCAGCGGGACGCCGGGCCCGATCCCGGCCCGCGGCAACGTGTCCCGGCGGAACCCGGTGAGCACCGCCCGTACCGCGTCGGCGAGTCGACCGGGCGGGACGGGGCGGAAGACGTCCGGGAAGAAGTCCAGGCCGACGTAATCCAGGGCCCGGTGGAAGCGCTCGTCGGCGAGCCGGCCGAGCTCGGGCCAGAAGGTGTCCGCGGGGTCGAAGGAGGGCACCGCGTTGAAGCCGACGGCCAGCCGGTCGAATCCGTGGGCCAGCGCCTCCTCCTTGGCCGCGACCACGCCCTCGACCAGCGCCCGGCGGACGTTGGGGATGCTGCCGTCCACGGGCGGGAGGTCGAGGTTGGGCTCCTCGCAGATCTGCAGCAGGGCGAGGCGGTGCCCCTCGGTCCGGACCGTCCGCCGGACGAAGTCCAGCCAGCCCGCCAACTCCCCGCCGCGCTCCCGGTACTGGACCACCAGGTCGAGCCGGCGGCCCTCGACGGCGTACCGCTCGGGCCGCTCCGGGGTGTGCTCGCCGCCCGGGTACGAGCGGTAGGCGCGGACCAGGAACTCCGCCGCGCCGCCCTGGAGCAGGCGCAGGGCGGCGGTGATCCGGGCCGGGTCGTCGGGGCGGGCGGGCGTGATCACACCGGTGTCGTCACCGGCCGCCCCGCCGGGGTAGATGCCGAAGGTGAAGGTCATGCCGCCACCGTAGCCGATATTTTTGGTGTCACTGCAAGTTTGGAGTGACACCACGATCTACGGATAGAATCCGGCCATGGGACTTCGCGAACTCAAGAAGCAGCAGACCCGGGAGCTGCTGTCCGACACCGCCATGGGCCTGTTCGCCGAGCGCGGGTTCGACCGGGTCACGGTGGTCGAGGTGGCCCGGGCCGCCGGGGTCTCGCCGAACACGGTCTTCAACTACTTCCCGACCAAGGAGGACCTCTTCTTCGACCGGCAGGAGGAGGTGGTCGCCCACCTGGCCGCCGTGGTCCGGCACCGCCCGGCGGGCAGCACGGCCGTGGACGCCGTCCGGGACGACCTGCTGACCGCCTTCGCGAACGCGGAGCCGACGGTCGGGCTGGACCCGGGGATGGCGGCGTTCTGGCGGATCGTCGAGGACAGCGCCGCCCTGCGGGCCCGGCTGCTGGAGCTCGGCGAACGGGCCGAGGCGGCGCTCGCGGCCGCCCTGGCCGAGGAGTCGGGGGCCGCACCGGAGGACCCCCTCCCCCGGATCGTGGCCGGAGCCGTCGCGGGGGCGCACCGGGCCGTCCTCGGCGAGGTCCGGCGGGCCGTGGTGGCCGGGGAGCCCGCCGAGACCGTGCGGACCCGGGTGGAGGCGGCGGTGGACCGCGCCTTCGGGCTGCTCGGCTCGGGCCTCGCCCACTACCCGGGCGAGCGGTAGCCGGCCGGAGCCGGGGAACGGGGCGGCGGCGCGGATGGAAGCGGAAGCGGCGCAGGCCACCCGGTCGGTTCGACCCGGGCGGCCTGCGCCGCTGTTCGGCTGCTCGACCGTTCAGCTGCTCGACTGTTCGGCTGTTCAGTGCCTCGGCGCCTCGGCGCCTCCGCCGTACGGTCCGTCAGCTGTGGCGACCGCGACGGCGGGCGGCCAGCACGGCCAGACCGCCGAGGCCGAGCAGGCCGACGCCCGCCAGGCCGAGGACCACCGAGGCGTTGCCCGCGCCGGTGGAGGGCAGCTCACCGCCGCCACCGGGGTGGGGGCTGGTCGGATCCCCGGTCGGGCGGTGGCTGGTCGGGGCCGCACTCGACGTCGTCGCGGTCGCCGACGGCGAGGTCGGCGCGGACGAGGTGGGCGTCGGGCCCGGCGAGGTCGGGCCCGGCGAGGTCGGGCCCGGCGAGGTCGATGACGGGGCCGTCGGCGATGGGAACGTCGGACCCGGCGACGTCGGGGAGGGGGACGGCGTCGGCGAGGTCGGCGACGGGCTGGGCGTCACGGCGCAGTCCGGCAGGTCGCCGTCGAACGGGTAGCTGTGGATCTCGTAGCCGCCGGTGCCGGTGTGGATCAGGTTGCCCGCGAGGTACACCCGGCCGTTCATGCCCGGCTGGGCGATCGTCGTGGTGCCGCTCGGATTGCCGGCCATGACCGAGCCCTGGAACTGGGCGCTGCCGAGGATCCGCGCCGAGCTCGCGGTCGGGAAGTTGTACACCAGCTTGGAGCGCAGCTCGGTGGTCCGGTCGCCCGCCAGACCGGTACCGGTGTAGGTGTTGATGACCGGGCTGTCCCCGAGCATGTTCACCACGACGGTGGCGCCGGCCGGGATGCCGTCGAAGACCAGGCCGATCTGCCCACCGGTCGGCGACGCGAGGCTCCGGGTGACGTTGAAGACCTGCCTCATGCTGGTCCCGTCCCCGGTGAAGGTCGCCTCGTTGGCGGTGACCGCGACGGTGCCGGTCGCGGCGGCCCGGCCGACGCAGTCGGAGACCTCCTGGATCCGGGCCGGCACCGACCGGTAGGGCACGACGGCGTCCGGGTCCTGGATCGACTCGCCCGTCGGGTCGATGCTCACGGTGCCGGTGACCGGGCCGGCGTGGCGCAGGTTGCCGAACGCCGGGCCGTGCGAGTCGCTGCCGCCGATCAGGACGCTGTTGCCGGTCCTGACGTCGACGTCGCCGCCGGTGGTCACGAAGTCGCTGCCGTTCGGCGGCACCACGCGAGAGCCGACGCCGACGACGCCCATGTTGTAGACGCCGCCGCCGTTCTTGTCGACGGTCAGCTTCCCCAGCGTGACGATCTTGCCCTCGGCCTCCGCAGCCCGGCCGTTCACGGTGTAGTCGCCGCCGGTGAAGACGTTGACGGCGGCGTCCCGGCCGGGGAAGTCGCCGTTGTGCGGCGGCGGCCAGGCACTGGGGCAGTCGGACCCGGAGCAGGCACCCGGCGGCGGGGCCAGCGGAGCGGCCGAACCGGTCGTCAGCACCGCGGCCAGCGGCAGCGCGGCGACGGCGGTCGCCACGGCGACCCGGCCGGCCCGGCGCCCGGGCGCGGCCGGGGTCCTCGCGGCGGCGGTCCTGTGATCCGACGAACCGGTGACCTGACCCATCGACAATTCCTCCGTGCGTGAGAAAGGAGCAGGCCCGGACGGACTGCCGCGTTCCGTGCCATCTGCCGGCGATCCAGCAGATCCGGGACATCAAACCTTAAATCGGACTATTCACACCTTACAGATCCTCAGTTCGGAGCTGAAATTCATCCGTACGGAGCAGCGATCGCCCGGGCAAGCGGGAGTTTGGCGGCAGGCCCTTGGGCCTGCCGCCAAACTCCCGTCGTTCGCCCGGAGGGCGGGCGGGGCGGCGTTGGGGTGCGTGCATCGCAAGGCGGAGGAGGGAGCCACTGCGGTGGGGGCACCTCCCGGCCGGAGGCTGGGGGCCATTGGCGACCGACGACAACGCGGCGAGGTGCGTGCCCTGGCGCCGCCCCGCAAACGGGAGTTTGGCGGCAGGCCCTAGGTTGGACGCATGACCACCGAGGCCCAGGAACAGAGCGCGCCGCTCGTCGCCGTCGCGTCCGCCGACGCCGTACTGCGGCACCCCGAGGCGGGCGAACACCTGCTGACCGACCTGGAACGGGAGCGCGCCGCGCGCTTCCGGCACGAGTCCGGGCGGATCGACTTCACCGCCGGGCACCTGCTGGTCCGGCTCTGCGCCGCCCGGCTGCTCGGCGTTCCGGTGGCCGGCCTCGTCCTCGCCCAGCAGTGCCCGGACTGCGGGCTCGCCGACCACGGCAAGCCCTACCTGCCGGACCACCCCGGGGTGCACGTGAGCCTGTCGCACACCCGGGGCGTGGTCGCCGCCGGTGCCGGGTTCCAGCCGGTCGGGGTGGACGTCGAGCTGTCCGCCCGGGGCGGCTCGCTGCGCTCGGTCGCCCGTCGGGTGCTCGCCCCGGCGGAGCTGGCCCTCGTCGAGGCCGACGCGGAGCCGGAGCAGGCGTTCCTGCGGCTCTGGGTGCGCAAGGAGTCGCTGATCAAGATCGGCCGGGCCAGCCTGGACACCCTCGGCCGGGTCGACCTCTCCGGGCTGCCGCTGTCCGTCCCGCCGGGCGCACCGCTGCGCAGCCGGTGGGAGGACCTGCACCTGCTCGACTGGGCCGACCCGGAGCACGCCGCCGCCGTCGCGGCCGTCAGCACCGCCCCGGCCCGGATCGTGGAGCTCACCACGGCGGGCTGAGCACCGGGGCCGGGGGCGGCCCCCGGCGCCCACCCGCGCGGTGGGCCGGTGGATAAGCGGTGTTAGCGTGCCTCGTCGTGGGCACGTCGAACGCGCGTGCCCGCCGACCAGCTGCCCACCGGATTCAAGAGGGTGCCCCCGCCATGGCCAAGTTGCTGCTGAGCCTGCACGTCCTCGTGTCGGTCCTGTTCATAGGCCCGGTCGCGGTGGCCGTCAGCATGTTCCCCCGCCGGGCGAAGGCCGCGCTGGCAGCCGGCGGTCCGGACCGGGCCTCCGACGCCGGTGTGCTGCGGGTGCTGCACCGGATCACCCAGGTCTACGCGCTGCTCGGGGTCGCGGTGCCGGTGCTGGGCATCGGCCTGGCCCAGGTGATGGACGTGCTCGGGCAGTCCTGGGTGATCGTCTCGATGGTGCTGACCGCGGTCGCCGCGCTCGCGCTGCTGCTCTTCGTGCTGCCCGGCCAGCAGGCCGCCGTGGACGCGCTCGAACTCGACCCGTCGGACGAGCAGCACGCCAAGGCCGTCAGCGGCCTGAAGACGCTGCCGATGACCGCCGGGGTGTTCAACCTGCTGTGGGCCGTGGTCGTGGTGCTCATGGTCGTCCGCCCGGGGTCGAGCACCGGCGTCTGACCCCGCTCTCCGGATCCCCGCTGACCACCGCCGCGGGTCACCGCGGGTCCCCGCTGGTCCCCGTCGCCCCCTCCCGTCGACCGGGCTCGTTCGAGTACCGTCCTGGGCCATGACGATCATGGCGGGCATGGGCAGCCCGACGGGAACCGGTGTCGGCCCGCTGCTGCGGGGCTGGCGGGAACGACGGCAACTCAGCCAGCTGGAACTGGCGCTGCGGGCGGACTCCTCGACCCGCCACCTCAGCTTCGTCGAGAACGGCCGCTCCCGGCCCAGCCGGGAGCTGGTGCTGCGGCTCGCCGAGCAGCTGGACGTGCCGGTGCGCGAGCGCAACACCCTGCTACTGGCGGCCGGTTACGCCCCGCACTACCCCGAGACGCCGCTGGACGACCCGTCGATGGCCGCGCTGCGCGCGGGGCTGGAACGGCTGCTGGCCGCCCACGACCCGTACCCGGCGGTCGTGGTCGACGGGTCCTTCCGGGTGCTGGCGGCCAACCGCTCGCTCGGGCTGCTGATGGACGGCGTCGCCCCGCACCTGCTGGAGCCGCCGTTCAACGCGATCCGGGTGACCCTGCACCCGGACGGGCTGGCACCGCGCATCGTCAACCTCCGGCAGTGGCGGCAGCACCTGCTGGAGCGGATGGAACGGCAGCTGGAGCTGGTCCGCGCCGAGCCGCTGCGCCGGCTGTACGAGGAGGTCCGCGGCTACCCCGAACCGGCCGGGGACCAGGGCGACGGGCCGGCCGAGGAAGGGCCCGGCGCCGACGACTTCCCGTTCGCGCTGCCGCTGCGGATCCGGTACGAGGGGCGGGTGCTCTCCTTCCTCTCCACCATCGCGACCTTCAACACGCCGCTGGACGTCACCGTCTCCGAGCTGGCCATGGAGACCTTCCTACCGGCCGACGCGGAGACGGTGCGGTTCCTACAGGCGGTGGTCGGGCCGGAGCGGTAGCCCGGGGCTCGGTCTGCGCCCGGCACTCAGCCCCGCGCCTCAGCCCCGCGCCTCAGTCCCGCTCCTCGGTCCTGCTCCTCAGCCCCGCTCCTCAGTCCCGCGTCCGGGCCTCTCGCCGCAGGGCGGTGATCTGGAGGACGGCGAACAGGGCCACGGTCCCGGCCTGCAGCGGGATCCAGACGAGCCCGGCGGTGGTCGGCTCCAGCCACAGCTCCATCGCGACCAGGCTGAGCACCACCCAGGCCAGGTTGAGGTCGACCACCGCCCGCACCCCGAACACCGGCGGCTGCCGCCGGGCGGCGAGCGCGCCCACCGCGAACGCGTACCCGAGGAGGAAGAGCCCGACGTCGACCAGGGTGGCGCGGCCGGCGCCGAGCAGCTCGCCGAGCGGGCCGGAGAAGGCCAGGTAGGCCAGGCCGTTGCCGCCGGTGACCAGCGCGTCCAGGACGAGCGTGCCGCGCACCGTCCACGGCGAGAAGGCGGAACCGGGCCGGGCGGGCGTGAGGGTGTTCGCGTGGGCGGACATGGCGGATCGCCTCCTGTCGGGGGTGGGAGCCCGGGGCCGTGGCGGCCTCACCGGGTGGCTCCACCCTGCCCGGTGGGGCGGCGGGCGTCGATTACCCCGCAGGTAACGCCCGGTCCGGTCCGCCGGGCATCCGGCGGACCGGCCTGGTGCCGCACCCGTGGTCGGCGGCGCCGCGGGTGCCGCGGGTGCCGCCGAGACCGCAGGTGCCGCAGAGACCGCGGACGGTCAGCCGACCACCGGGGCGGGGAGTCCGAACAGGGCGGCCGCGTTGTCGTGGCAGACCGCCCGCAGCCACTCCTCCCCCAGCCCCAGCCCGGCCAGCGCCTCCAGCTGGTGGACGTACCGGTAGGGGATGTTGGGGAAGTCGCTCCCGAGCAGGACACGGTCCCGGAGCCCGCGCAGGCGCGGCAGTTCCTCCTGCGGGAACGGGGCGTCGGCCTCGGCGAAGTCGGTGAACGCGATGGTGGTGTCCAGCCGGACGGCCGGGTGGCGCTCGGCCAGGTCGAGGAAGTCGCGGTACTCGGGCATCCCGAGGTGGGCGACCACCAGGACCAGGCCGGGGTGCCGCTCCAGCACCGCGCCGATCGGGCCGGGGCCGGTGAACTTGCCCGGCACCGGCCCGGACCCGCAGTGGGTGACCACCGGGGTGCCGGTCTCGGCGAGCAGCCCCCACACCCCGTCCAGCAGCGGGTCCGCCGGGTCGTAACCGCCGACCTGGAGGTGCGCCTTGAACACCCGGGCGCCGTCCTCGATGGCCCGGGCCACGTAGCCCGGCGCCTCGGGCTCGGGGAAGAAGGTCGCGGTGTGCAGGCACTCGGGGGTGCGGGCGGCGAAGTCGGCGGCCCAGGCGTTCAGCCAGCCGGCCATGCCCGGCTTGTGCGGGTAGAGCATCGACGTGAACGCCCGGACGCCGAAGTCCCGCAGTCGCCGGACCCGTTGCTCCTCGGCCTCGCGGTAGGTGATCGGCCAGGGGCGGTTCACCAGCGGGCCGGCCGCGTCGAAGTACGCCCACACCTTGTCGAGGACGTTCTTCGGCATGAAGTGGGTGTGCACGTCGATCAGCCCGGGCAGGCCGAGCGACCGCCAGAACCTCCGTACGCCGTCGGCCTCCTGACCGCTCACGCGATCACCGGGCGGGCGCGGTCGATGACGGCCCCGGTGTCGACCCCGGCCGGCAGGGTGCCGAAGGCCCCGCCGTGGTCGCCGCCCAGCCGGCTCGCGCAGAAGGCGTCGGCCACCGCCGGGCTGCCGTACCGGACCAGCAGCGAGCCCTGGAAGGCCAGCGCCATCGACTCGACCAGTCGGCGGGTGCGGTACTCCAGGTCCCCCGGGTCGGTCAGCTCCTTGCGCAGTGCGGCGACGGCCGCGTCCAGCCGGCGGTCCGCGCCCGCGGCGGCGTCGAGTTCGCCGAGGAAGGCCTCGACGGTCTCCGGGCGCTTGGCCATGGCGCGCAGCGCGTCCAGGGCGGCGACGTTGCCGGAGCCCTCCCAGATCGACACCAGCGGCGCCTCCCGGTAGAGCCGGGGCATCCCGGACTCCTCCACGTAGCCGTTGCCGCCCAGGCACTCCAGCGCCTCGGCGGAGTGCGCCGGACCGCGCTTGCACACCCAGTACTTGGCCACCGCCAGGCCCAGCCGCCGGACCAGCGCCTCGGTCCCGTCCCCGGCGAGGGCCCGGTCGGTGGCCTGGGCGAGCCGCATGGCGACGATCGTGGCCGCCTCGGACTCCACCACCAGGTCCGCGAGCACGTTGCGCATCAGCGGCTGGTCGACCAGCGCCCTGCCGAACGCCCGCCGGTGCAGGGCGTGGTGGACCGCGCGGGTGGCGCCGTAGCGCATGCCGGAGGCCGCGCCGACGGTGCAGTCCAGGCGGGTCATGTTGACCATCTCGATGATGGTCGGGACGCCCCGGCCCTCCTCGCCGACCAGCCAGCCGACCGCGCCGTCGTACTCCAGCTCGGCGGAGGCGTTGGACTTGTTGCCGAGCTTGTCCTTCAGCCGCATCAGCTGCAGGCGGTTGCGGCTGCCGTCCGGCAGGACCCTCGGCAGCGCGAAGCAGCTGAGGCCGCCCGGCGCCTGGGCCAGCGTCAGGAAGAGGTCGGACATCGGCGCCGAGGTGAACCACTTGTGGCCGGTGAGCCGGTAGGTGCCGTCCGACTGCGGAGCGGCGGTGGTGGTGTTGGTGCGGACGTCCGAGCCGCCCTGCTTCTCGGTCATCGACATGCCGGCGATCAGCCCGCGCTTGGTGCGCGGCTCGCGCAGCCCGAAGTCGTACTCCCGGGCGGCCAGCAGCGGCTCCAGCTCGGCGGCCAGCGCGGGGTTGGCGCGCAGGGCCGGGACGGCGGCGTAGGTCATCGAAACCGGGCAGGTGTGGCCGGCCTCGACCTGGCCCCAGACGAAGAACCTGGCGGCGCGGGCGGCGTGGGCCCCGGGGCGCTCGTCGCGCCAGGGCGCGGCGTGCAGGCCGTACGAGACGGCGGTGCGCATCAGCTCGTGCCAGGACGGGTGGAACTCGACCTCGTCGATCCGGTGGCCGAAGCGGTCGTGGGTGCGCAGCACCGGCGGGTTCTCGTTGGCCAGCCGGCCCCACTCGGCGGCCTGCTCGGAACCGGCCAGCCGGCCCAGCTCGCGCAGCTCGGGCTCGGCCCAGCCGGCGCCGGCCCGCTGGAGGGCGGCGAGCAGGGTGGGGTCGGCGGCGGTGTCGTGTCCGTACGGCAGGGGCACCTGGTTGGTGACCTCATGCGTCGCTGTCATCGCGTCCTCCCAGGGCACGCAGGGTGAAGGAGACCAGGGCGGGGACCACCGTGGTGGTGTCGCTCGGCGGGTTGTCGCCGGGGCTGCTGTCGCTCGGGGGGCTGTCGCCGGGGCTGCTGTCGCTCGTTGGGTTGTCGCTGGGGCTGCTGTCGCGCCGTTCGGGATCGGCTTCGAGCGTCGTGGCCGGTGTGGTCCGTGCGGCCGGTGCGGCCGGTGTGACCGGGGCGGCGGCCAGTGGGCCGGCCAGGGCCTCGCCGACCGCTCCGACCAGGGCGGCGGCGGTCAGTACCGGGTCCTGCTCGGGCAGTTCGCCGCTCGCCACGGCGGCGGCGATCTCGGTGGCGATGACGTCCCGGAACGCCCGCCGGAACACCAGGCGCTCCTCGTCCACGACCGCGTCGGCCGGCTCGACCAGCAGCGCGTACGCCAGCCGGGGCGCGCGCAGGGCGCGGGCGGCGAAGGTCTCGACCACGGCGGCGATCCGCCGCTGCGGGGTGTCCCGGACGGCCACCGCCGCGTTGACCGCGTCGATCTCGTGGGTGACCACCCGGCGGAACAGCTGCACCGACAGGTCGGCCTTGCCGGAGAAGTGCTGGTAGAGGCTGCCGGTGGCGATCCCGGCGCGGTCCGCTACGGCGGCCATCGTGCAGCCGCCGTAGCCGCGCTCGGCGAGCAGGCCGACCGCCGACTGGAGGACCGCTTCACGCTGGGCGTCCAGGCGGGCTTGTACGGCGGGGGTGCGTCGGTAGGCCATGGAAGCATTGAAGCACTGATTCACTGCTTCGGGGAGGGGGTGGACAGGCCCGGTCGGGCGGCACTCGCGGAACGCGCGAGGAGGCCGCCCCGGGAACGCGGGGCGACCTCCTCCTCATTGCTCCGTGCCGCGGCCCTGCCGCGCGAGCGCTACAGCGGGCGGCGCTCCTGCTCCAGGCGCCGGCCCTCGACGTCCAGCGGGCCGAACTCGGCGCCCGCCTGCGGCGACTTGGTGAGCGAGCGGGCGGCGTTCGGGTCGCTCAGACCGGCCCACTCCAGCACCTTGGCGACGGCCTGCGCCGACTGGGCGGCGGGCAGCTGCTCGATCTTGGAGCCGTGGTTGCCGCCGGGCACGGTGTAGACGTAGCTGTCCTCGCTGCCCCGGCCGAGGCGGAACGGCTTGGCGCCCCACGGGTCGTTGCCGCCGTAGACGTACATGATCCGCTCGCCCTCGCGCTTCACCCAGCGGTCGATGTCGGGCATCGCGTTCCGGTTGAAGACGGTCGGGATCTCCTTCGGCACGAAGGTGCGGACCGAATAGAGCTCCTTGTAGTCGTAGTGCAGCACGCCGTCGAGGTGCGACACGTCGAAGAACGGCGCGCCCAGCTCGGTGGCGGCCTGGTAGTAGTACGCGGTGTACTTCGCCAGCGACTGGTCGCTGTTGCCGGTGATGCCGGACTGCGCGTCGAACCAGGCGTACAGCTCGTCGTCGGTCGCGGTGGCGGCCACCGGGACCTTGGCGCAGTCGGCCTCCAGGCTGTACTGCCAGAACGCCCAGACCACGTCCAGCACGCCGGCCTCGTACGCACGGTCCGGGGTGCCGAGGGTCTTGAAGGTGGAACCGGCCGCCTGGTTGTCGGCGACGTAGCGGGCCTCCAGGCGGTCGCGGCGCACCAGCAGCTCACGCTGGGCGGCGTTCAGCCTGGCCCGGCACTCGGGGGTGCCGACGGTGCGGAAGAACTCGCTGTAGGGCTCGGAGTCGTTGACGTTGGTGTTGTTCGGCGCGACGTAGGCGATCGTGCCGGACACGTCGTCCGGGTAGAAGCGGCGGAAGTAGGTGGAGGACATGCCGCCCTTGCTGGCGCCGGTGGACAGCCACTCCTCCTGGTAGATCCGCTTGAGCGCGGTCACCAGCCGGTGCGAGTCCGCGGCGCCCTGGCGGATGCCGGCCTTCGACCAGTCCGCCGGCTCCGGGCGGGAGGGGGTGAAGAACCGGTACTCGATGGACACCTGGTTGCCGTCCACCAGCCGGGTCGGCTCGGTGCGGGACGGGTTGGTGCCCAGGGTGTAGCCGTTGGTGTAGAAGACGGTCGGGCGGTCGTAGCCGCGGTGCAGCAGGCTGAAGCGCTGCTGGAAGGTGCCCAGCCAGGGCCGGAAGTGGTCGATCGGCTGGGTGTAGGTGGCGAGGAAGTAGCGGTGACCGGTGGTGGTCGGCTTCTCCTCGGTGATGGTCACCCCGGGGATCGCCGCCAGGCGGTCCTTGATGTCGGCGGTCGGGTCGTCGGCGGGGCTGCGGCCGTGGCGGGACGCCTCGCTCTGCGCGTCCTGGCCCCCCTGGGCGCTCTGGCCGTCGGCGGCGGACGCCGGACTCGCCAGGCCGCCGATCGCGAGCAGCGGTATCAGCAGGGCGGAAGCCAGCAGCCTTCTCACGGTGGTGGTCATCAACTCTCCATCTGTTCAACTGGTATGACTGCCGCCTGCCGGAACGGCCGGGCGGCGTGGGTGGTGCGGCGGCCGACCGATGGACGGCCGAATGGGCCACCCGCTGTTCGCGGATGGCCCATCGGGGAAAAAGTGCTGGTCAGTGGGGTTGCCCTGGCCGCTCGGGGTGCCCTGGCCGTCTTACGGGCGGGGCAGGGTGCACCCGGGGAGGGTAAGGTCGAAGCGGTTGCCGGCGGCGAAGCAGGCCGGGATCCCGTAGGTCTCCTGGGCGTAGCCGATGCCCTGGCGGACCGTCACCGCGCCGTTCTGGTCCACCTCGCACGGGTTGTCCATGGTGCAGCGCTCGCCGTTCTCGTTGATCGTGTTGTTGACGGCGACCACCTGGCCGGTCGAGGCGTCGACCACCGGCGAGCCGGAGGTGCCGCCGATCACGTTGCAGGTGGACGTGTAGCGGACCGAGTCCTTGAAGGTCCAGTCGGCTTCCTTCAACCGGTAGGCGAAGCCGTCGACCGAGCAGGAGTAGATCTTCTTCCAGTAGCCGGAGACGACCCGGATCGAGGTGCCCTGGACCGGGTGGGTGGCGGCGATGGTCAACGGGGCGATCCCGTACCGGGACTGGATCGAGGCGTAGGTGGTGTTCAGCTGGTAGATCGACACGTCGGTGTCGGTCATCGCGCCGTAGACGATCTTGGTGGCGCGCAGGGTTCCGACGCCGCTGCCGCTCCCGTTGAGCAGGGTGAAGGACCGGCTGGAGGTCCGGTTGAGGACCACCTCGCCCGGGCCGGGCATGCCGGTCTCCAGGCAGTGGCCGTTGGAGAGCACGAGGGCCGGGTCGCTCGCGGCCGAGCCGGGCATCCGCACCAGCGAGCCGGAGCAGTTGCTGAGTGCGACCGTCCCGGCGAAGTTGACGGCGGCAACGGGCTCGGCGACCGGCTTGGTCGCGGGGGCTGCGGCCTGGGCCGGGACGGCTCCGACGAGGGCGGTGGCCCCGGCCACCAGGAGCGTCGCGACCGTGCCTATGAGCGGCTTCTTCATGAGAGACCTCTCGGTGTGGGGGGTCCACGGGTGGGGGTCCACCAAAGCTGTCGCGGACATGACCCACTGTCAAGAGTCAAGGCGATACCAAGAACCGCTCAAGCCGCATTGGCCGGTTACCGCCGACGCCCGGCTCGGGGTCCGCGGCGGCGCGGAGCACGGCGGCGCGGAGCACGGCGACGCGGAGCGCGGCCTGCGGCTCGGGGCGGCGCGGCGGCGCGGCCTGCGGCTCGGGGCGTGCGACCCCTGCATCTGGCTCGGCGCGCGGCCTGCGGCCCCGGGCGCCGCCCGGGGGAGCGGCTCGGGCGGCCGTCGCAGGGCCGTCAACTCCCCTGCCGGTACGGTCAACCGGCCTGCCAGTACTCCCGGCCGCGACTGATCAGGCGCAGCTGGAGGCGCGCGGTGGCGGCGATCCGCCGACCCCGGGCCGGGTCCGCCTCCAGCGCCTCCAGGAAGGCGGCGGCCGTGGAGACCATGTGGTCGACGTACAGCTCGGCGAGCATCCGCAGGTCCTGCTCGCTCCACCCCCGCGACACCGGCTGCAGCGCCAGGGCGGCTCCCACCTCGGCGGCGAAGCGGCCGAGTTCGGCGTCGATCGCCTCGCGCACCTGCCGTACCCCGCCGTGCCGCTCGCGCGCCAGGAAGCGGACGTGCCCCCGGTTCTCCCGGACGTGCCGTTCGATCACGTCCACCGCACGGTCGATCAGCTCCTCGGCGTCGCCGGCCTCGGCGAGCACGGAGCGGATCATGACGTGCAGGCTGGCCAGCGACTCCTCGACCAGCGCCACCCCGAGGGCGGCGAGGTCGGGGAAGTGCCGGTAGAAGGCGGCCGGGGAGAGCCCCGCCTCGCGGGTGACCTCGCGGACGCCCAGGCTCGCCAGGTTCTGATCGGCCAACAGGTGCAGCCCGGCGTCGAGCAGGGCCCGGCGGCTCTGCAGCTTCTGGGCCTGTCTGGCCCCAACGGTGTGACTCACGCCATTCAGTAAACAATCGTTTGCTGAACTTGGCCAGTCGTCGTACAGTGGGACCGAAGTCAGTGAACAGTTGTCAACCGAAATCGGCGCAGTCCCAGCCGCAACCGAAGGAGTCAGCCGTGATCCTGTTCTCCGCCCTGGTCGCCATGGGCATCCTGATCGGCACCGCCGCCCACACCTCGCTCCCGGTCTTCCTCGTCGCCTCCGCCGGCATCACCGCCTGGCTGCTCGCCTTCGGCGCCCGCGAGGGCATCTCCCGCCTCCGGCACCGCTGACCCGGCCGCCCCGCCGACCGCACCCGCGGCCACTCCACAGAGAGGACCCGCACCACCATGAGCACCGTCACCGACCGTACCGCCGTCGACCGTCCCACCCTCGGCCGCCAGGGCGTCGGCCGCCTGCGGAGCAGCGGGCAGGAGACCACCGCACCGGAGACCACGGCAGAGGAAGCCGCGGCAGAGGAAACCGCGGCGCAGGAGACCGCCCGTCAGGGCACTGCCGACGCCGACGGCCTGGCCGTCGCCTCCTTCCTCCTCGGCCTGCCCGGCCTGCTGCTGTTCAACATCGTCCTCGGACCGATCGCCATCACCCTGGGCACCCTGGCGCTGGTCCGCGGCACCAGCCGACGCGGCCGCGCCCTCCTCGGCCTGTCCCTCGGCATCGCCTCGCTGGTGATCCTCGCCGTCACCACCGCCACCTCCCACGGGGTGCTCATCGACATCGGTTCCTGACCCGCCTCCCTTCCGTTCCTGGCACCCCGTCCGACCGTTTCGAACGACTGATCCCGTCAACCCGCCCCGCCCGCCCGGCCCGCCACGTAGGGTGGGGCCCATCGGCCGGGCGACCTCAGGGGGCAGGAGTGACTACGGAGAACCGCAGCGACGCACAGCCGGAACGACCCACCCCGACGGGTGGACGGCTGCTCGCCGTGAGCGATCTGCACATCTCCTACCAGGAGAACCGCGACCTGGTGGAGAAGCTCCAGCCGTCCCACCCCGGCGACTGGCTGCTCGTCGCCGGTGACGTCGCCGAGCTCACCACCAGCATCGAGTGGGCCCTCGGTCTGCTCGCCGAACGCTTCGCCCGGGTGGTGTGGGTGCCCGGCAACCACGAGCTGTGGACCCACCCCGAGGACCCTGTCCAGCTGCGCGGGGTGGCCCGCTACGAGCACCTGGTGGAGCGCTGCCGCCGGCTCGGCGTGGTGACCCCGGAGGACCCGTACCCGGTCTGGGAGGGCCCCGGCGGACCGGTCCGCATCGTCCCGCTCTTCCTCCTCTACGACTACACCTTCCGCGCCCCGGGCACGACCACCAAGGAGGCCTCCCTGGCGGCCGCCTACGAGAGCGGCATCGTCTGCGCGGACGAGCGGATGCTCTACCCGGACCCGTTCCCGGACCGTGACTCCTGGTGCCGGGAGCGCGTCCGGCTGACCGAGAAGCGGCTGGCGGAGTGCGACCCGGACGTCCCGCTCGTCTTCGTCAACCACTACCCGCTGGTCCGCCAGCCCACCGAGATCCTCTGGTACCCCGAGTTCGCCCAGTGGTGCGGGACCGAGCTGACCGCCGACTGGCACACCCGGTACAACACCGCGGCGATGATCTACGGTCACCTCCACATCCCGCGCCGGACCACCTACGACGGCGTCCCGTTCACGGAGGTCTCGCTCGGCTACCCGCGCGAGTGGCGCAAGCGCGGGCTGCCGGACCCGCTGCTGCGCGAGGTCTTCCCGCAGTCGGCGGTCTGAGCCTGCCGTCCACCCGCACCTCCTGATCCGCCTTCCGGCGGCCCGGCTCCGCTACACCTTCACCTGCCGGGCCGCCACATCCCGTTCGGCCGCTTCCCGTTCCGCATCGGCCCGTTCTGCCTCGGCCCGCTCTGTCGCCGTCCGGTCCACCACCTCCTACTCCGTCGCTATCGCCCGCAGGACGTCCAGCCGCGCCGCCCGGCCCGCCGGGCGGAGTCCGGCCACCGCGCCCGCCAATAGCCCGGCCGCCAGGACCACGGCCAGCTGCAGCGGCGGTATCGCGAACGATCCCGTTCCCGCGCTGTCCGAGGCCCGCACCAGGGCCCAGCCGAGGAAGGCTCCGAGCCCCAGCCCGCCGACCGTCCCGAAGGCCGCCACCAGCACCGACTCCCAGCGCACCATGCCGCGCAGCTGAGCTCTGGTCTGGCCGACCGCCCGCAGCAGCCCCAGCTCCCTGGTCCGCTCGTGCACCGCCAGCGTCAGGGTGTTGGCGATGCCCAGGAGGGCGATCAGCACCGCCAGCGCCAGCAGCGCGTAGACCACCGAGAGCATCGTGTCGACGCCGGAGGCCGCGCTCTTCGCGTACTCGGCGCGGTCCTGCACCTGCGGACTGCCGTACGGGACCAGTGCCCGTTCCACCGCCGCCTTGCCCTCGGCGGCCGGGACGCCGTCGCGCAGCCCGACCGCGACCATGGTGTCCGCGTCCTGCCCCCGGTGCGGGGCCCAGGCCTGTCGGGTCATCAGGTAGTCGCCGGCCAGGCTGCCGCCCTCGTACAGGGCGCGGATGGTGAACGGGCCGCTCGCGCCGTCGGTGAACCCCACGGTGACGGACTGTCCGAGCCGCCAGCCGTGCTGCTGCGCCTCGCTGCGCGAGACCGCCAGCCCGTCCGTCCCGAGCGCGGCCAGTGAGCCGTCCACCCGGCCGAGGTCGACGATGCCGGACAGCCGGGCGGGATCGGTGACGTCCAGCGTCCGACCGTGCCCGTCGATCCGGGCCACGCCCCGGCCGAGCCCGACGGTCTGCCGCACCTCGGGCAGGGCCGCCAGGGCGTCCGCCACCTTGGGGCTGATCCCGCTGCCGCCGGCCCCGAACGAGGCGGTGGTGACGGCGAGATCGCCGACGAAGGACTTGCTCACGGTGTCGTCCAGGGTGGCCTTGATCGAGGCCCCGAAGACGGTGAACAGCGTGACCACCGCGACACCGATCATCAGCGCGCTCGCGGTGGCCGCCGTCCGGCGCGGATTGCGGGCCGCGTTGCGCCGGGCGAGCACCCCGGAGACTCCGCGCAGCCTGGGCAGCGGCGCCCCCAGCGTCCGTACCGCGAACGCCGCGGCGACCGGGCCGAGCACCACCGTGCCGGCCAGCACCGCGAGTGCCCCGACCGCGGTCAGCAGCACGGACGGTCCGTCGGTCGCACCGAGGACGGCCACCGGTACGCCCCCGGCCAGCAGCAGGCCGCCCAGCACCACCCGGACGGCTCCCGAGCGCCCCTGCGCCGCCCGGTCGACTCCGGTGTCCCGCAAGGCCGCCAGCGGGGCCGTCCGCCCGGCCCGGACGGCCGGCAGCAGCGCGGAGCCCACCGCGACCAGCGTGCCGACCAGCAGCGGCAGCAGGACGGCGGCCGTACTGATCACCATGCCGCCGGTCGGCAGCGTGAAGCCGAGCGCGGAGAAGAGCGCCTTGAGCCCGGCGGCCACGCCGATCCCGCCCAGCAGGCCGCCGAGCGAGGCCAGCAGGCCGACCGCCAGCGCCTCCGCCAAGGTCGCCCCGAGCACCTGGCCGCGCACCGCGCCGAGCGCCCGCAGCAGCGCGTTCTCCCTGGTCCGCTGGGCGACCACGATCGCGAAGGTGTTGTGGATGGTGAACGTCGCCACCAGCAGCGCGATCCCGGCGAAGACCAGCAGCAGCGTGGTGAACATGGTCAGGAACCGCCCGGACAGCAGCTGGGTGGACTCCTGGGTGGCCGCCGTGCCGGTGATCGCCTGGACGCCGGCGGGCAGTCGCGGGGTGATCCGGTCGACCAGCTCCCGCTGGGAGACCCCGCCCGCCGCGCGGACCTGGATCGAGCTGGCCTGCCCCTCGCCCTTGGGCGTGAGGTACCGCTCGGCGTCCGCGAAGGTCATCGCGGTGAAGGTGCTCGGCCCCATGCCGTCCGCGGCCGCCCCGAAGGTGGCGATGCCGACGACGGTGACCGGCACCGGATCCGGGGTGCGCAGCACGGTGGCGGAGCCGAGGTGCAGCCCGCCCGCCTTCGCCGCGCCCCGGTTCACCACGACCTCGCCCGGGGCGGCCGGCGCCCGGCCCTCGGCCAGCCGGTACGGGTTGAGCCGGCCGTCCGCCAGCCAGTTGCCCGCCAGGGTGGGCGGGCCCTGGCCGCCGATGGGCTTGCCGTTGCTCCCGATGAGCTGGCCGGCGCCCTGGACGGACGGCTCGGCGGCCGCCACTCCGGGCACCGTGCGCAGCCGGTCGGCGAGCGCGGCCGCCACCGGCGCCCGCACCCCGCCGGCCGTGCCCGCCGAGTCCAGCACGTCGGCGCTGCGGACCACGACGTCGGTGCCGGCGTTGGCGTCGGCGAAGAGGGTGTCGAAGTTGGCCCGCAGGGTGTCGCCGAGCACCATCGTGCCGGTCAGGAAGCTCACCCCCAGCAGGATGGACAGGAGGGTGCCGGCCAGCCGCCGCTTGTGGGCGCGCAGCGAGCGCAGGCTGAGCCGGAGCGGGACGGTGTTCATGCCCGCCCCCGTTCGAAGGCCTTCATCCGGTCCAGCACGAGGGCGGAGGTGGGCTGCCGCATCCGGTCGACCAGCCGCCCGTCGGCGAGGAAGAGCGCCTCGTCGGCCCAGCCCGCGGCCGTCGGGTCGTGGGTGACCATGACCACGGCCCGGCCCATCTCGTCCACCGCCCGGCGCAGCAGGCCGAGCACCTCGCCGCCGCTGCGGGAGTCGAGGTTGCCGGTCGGCTCGTCGGCGAAGACCACCTGCGGCCGCCCGGCGAGCGCCCGGGCCACGGCGACCCGCTGCTGCTGGCCGCCGGAGAGCTCGCTCGGGCGGTGCCGCAGGCGGTCCCCCAGGCCCACCACGTCGACCAGTGCCTCCAGCCAGGCCCGGTCGGGGGCGGCCCCGGCCAGGTCGAGCGGGAGGGTGATGTTCTCCAGGACGGTGAGAGTGGGCACCAGGTTGAAGGCCTGGAACACGAAGCCGATCCGCTCCCGGCGCAGCAGGGTGAGCCGCCGGTCGCCGAGCGGGCCGAGTTCGGTGTCGCCGATCCAGGCGCTGCCGGCGGTGAGCGTGTCCAGCCCGGCCGCGCAGTGCATCAGGGTGGACTTGCCCGAACCGGACGGGCCCATGATGGCGGTGAACCGCCCGGCCGGGAACTCCACCGTCACGTGGTCCAGCGCCCGGACCTCGGTGCCGCCGACGCCGTAGGTCTTCACGGCGTCGGCGACCCGGGCGGCGGCGCCCCGTACGACGTCCAGGGTGGTCACCTGGCGCCACCTCCCCCGGCGTCGCCACGCGGCGGCTCGCTGAGCACGGCCCGCTTGGCGCGGTACTCCTCGGCGTCGATGTCGCCCTCGGCGTAGCGGCGGCCCAGGACGGCCAGCGGATGCTCCGCCACGGCCCCGGACCCGGCCCCGGACCCGAACCCGCAGCCGTGCCGCCGCCAGACCGTGCGGCGCAGCACCGCGATCACCAGGACCACCACGGCGATCCAGACCAGCGGGATCAGCAGGATCCACGGGCCGGGGCCGTGCCAGTCGGCCAGCTGGGTGTACATGGTGGTTCAACTCCTCGGTGGTGGGCTTCCAGGACCTCGGGTGGTTCCCGAGGTGCCTAGAGCGTCCCGCCGTGGAGCCTCATCACGCGTCCTACCAGCAGCGACAGTTGGGATACTCCCGGGAGAGTAGGAGCCCTCCGCGACACGCCGGGCCGGAAGTAGCGCCCGCACCGCGAAGCCCCGAAGCCACCACCCCGCCCCCCGACCGCCACCGACCGCAACCGCAAGCGCGCGGAAGCCGCTCAGCCCAGCCAGCCCGGCCGCACCAGCCCCGACTCGTAGGCCAGCACCACCAGTTGCGCCCGGTCCCGCGCACCGAGCTTCAGCATCGCCCGGCTGACGTGCGTCTTCGCCGTCAGCGGACTGACCACCAGCCGCCGGGCGATCTCCTCGTTGGACAGCCCCATCCCGACCAGCGCCAGCACCTCGCGCTCCCGCTCAGTCAGCATCGAGACGTCCGAGAGCCCCTCCGGCACCGCCTCGGGCGCCTTCGACCGGGCGGCGAACTCGCCGATCAGCCGCCTGGTGACCCCCGGCGAGAGCAGCGCGTCCCCCGCGACGGCGACCCGGATCGCCCGCAGCAGGTCGGCCGGCTCGGTGTCCTTCACCAGGAAGCCCGCCGCCCCCGAGCGCAGCGCCTCGAAGACGTACTCGTCCAGCTCGAAGGTGGTCAGCACGACCACCCGCACGGAGGACAGCGCCTGGTCCTCGGCGATCCTCCTGGTCGCCTCCAGCCCGTCCATCCGCGGCATCCGGATGTCCATCAGCACGACGTCCGGCACGAGTTCGCGGGCGAGCCGCAGCGCGGCCTCGCCGTCGTCCGCCTCGCCGACCACCGTGAGGTCGTCCTGGAGGTCCAGCAGGGCCCGGAAGCCCGCCCTGACCAGCAGTTGGTCATCCGCCAGCAGTACCCGAATCAATCGCTCTCCGCCTTCGGTGTCGGCAGCTCCGCCCGGACCCGGAAGCCGCCGTCGGGCAGCGGCCCCGCGGTGATGGTGCCACCGAACGCCGCCGCGCGTTCCCGCATCCCGACCAGCCCGCTGCCCGATCCGCCCGCGTCACCGAGCACCGCGGGCCCCGGGTCCTCCACCCGGACGACCAGCACGGCCGGGTCCGTCCAGTCCAGCACCACGACCGCCTGCCGGGCCGCCGAGTGCCGCACGACGTTGGTGAGCGCCTCCTGGACGATCCGGAAGGCGGCGAGGTCGACGGTGGCGGACAGCGCGCGCCGTGTGCCGCGCTCCTGCACCTCCGCCTCCAGGCCCACCCGGTCCGCCTGCTCGGCGAGTTCGTCCAGCCGGTCCAGCCCCGGGGCCGGCCCGCGCGGCGCCGCTCCGGGCCCGCGCAGCGTCGCGAGCACCTGGCGGACCTCGCCGAGCGCCTCCTTGCTGGTCGACTTGATGGTGACCAGCGCGCTGCGGGCCTCCTCCGGCCGCCGGTCGAGCAGCGCCAGCGCGGCCCCCGCCTGGACGTTGATCAGCGACAGGCTGTGCGCCAGGATGTCGTGCAACTCCCGGGCCATCCTGAGCCGTTCCTCGTTGGCCCGGCGCTCCTCCAGCTGCTGCCGGTAGGCCCGGTGGGCGGCGATCCGCTCGCGCCGGAACCGGACCAGCTCGCCCCCCGCCATCACCAGCAGCAGCCAGGCCAGCAGCCCGAGCTCCTGCGGCCAGACGCTGCCGGACGGCGGGGCCGCGCGCTGCCAGCTCTCCGGCAGCACGAAGGTGCCCAGCAGGTGCACCAGGTAGACCCCGCCCACGCCGGCCCAGGCCGCCCGGCGGTGGCCGGACCCGATCGCCACGCAGCAGGCGACCAGCCAGCTCAGGAAGGCCGGCCCGTACGGGTACCCGCCGGCCAGGTACCCGGCGGTGACGGCCGAGGTGCCGGCCACCACCGCGACCGGCCACCGGTCGCGCAGCACCAGCAGGGCCGGCCCGAGCAGCAGCAGCAGGTAGCCGAAGGCGTCCAGCGGAACCCGCCCGTGCTGGTTGTGCGCGGCGAAGGTCGAGCCGACCACCTGGGCCACCGCGGCCACCGCCGCCACCCCGAGCGGGTAGCCCGCCTTGGCCGCGCGCACCCACGGGGGACGCCACGGCTCGGGCGGCTCCTCCGGTGACTGCGCCGCCGAGGGCGGCTCGGGCGGCGGGGACGTGGGCGGCATCATGCCCACAAGCTAGACCGGCGCCGCGTCCCCGCGCGTCCTCCACCAGTGGCGTTCGGGCGTACTCCCGCTGGAGTACGCCCGCAGCTGTTCGCCGTCAGCCCTGTGCGGCGGCCGAGGCGGCCCCGGCCTCCGCCTCCTCGAAAGTCGCCGACGCCTCCGGCCGCGCCAGCGTGACCACCAGCTCCCCGTCGCTCACGTCCGCGATCAGCGTGTCCCCCTCCCGCACCGAGCCGTCCAGCAGCAGGTTGGAGATCCGGTTGTCCAGCTCCGACTGGATCGTCCGGCGCAGCGGCCGGGCTCCGAACTCCGGCTGGTAGCCCCGGTTGACCAGGTACTCCTTGGCCGCCTCGGTGACGTCCAGCTGGACGTCCTGGGCCCGTAGCCGGCGCCGGCTGCGCTCCAGCAGCAGGTCGACCACCGACAGCAGGTCCTTCCGGGTGAGCGCGTGGAAGACGATCACCTCGTCGATCCGGTTGAGGAACTCCGGCCGGAACTGCTGCCGCAGGTCGCGCATCAGGTCGTCCCGGATCTCGTCCACGTTCCCCGCGTGGTCGAGGATCCGCTGCGAGCCGATGTTGCTGGTCATGATCACCACGGTGTTGCGGAAGTCGACCGTACGCCCCTGGGAGTCGGTCAGCCGCCCGTCGTCCAACACCTGGAGCAGCAAGTTGAAGACGTCCGGGTGGGCCTTCTCCACCTCGTCGAAGAGCAGCACGCTGTACGGCTTGCGGCGCACCGCCTCGGTCAGCTGCCCGGCCTCCTCGTAGCCGACGTACCCGGGCGGGGAGCCGACCAGCCGGGAGACGGTGTGCTTCTCCTGGAACTCGCTCATGTCGAAGCGGATCATCCGGTCCGGGTCGCCGAACAGCAGCGCCGCCAGCGCCTTCGCCAGCTCGGTCTTGCCGACGCCGGTCGGCCCGAGGAAGAGGAAGGAGCCGGTCGGCCGCTCCGGGTCGCCCATCCCCGCCCGGCCGCGGCGCACCGCCTGGGCGACGGCGGTGACCGCCTCCTCCTGGCCGATCACCTTCTCGTGCAGGTGCTCCTCCAGCTTGAGCAGCCGCTCCTTCTCGGTCGCGTTCAGCTCCGCCACGGGGATGCCGGTCCGGGAGGAGAGCACCTGCGCGATGTCGTCGGCCGTCACGTCGACGACCTCCTCGCGGGCCTCGGCGGTCGCCGCCAGCTCGTCCTCGGTCTGCCTCAGCTCGGTCTTCAGGTTGGCGGCCCGGACGAACTCCTCGTCCGCGACGGCCTCGTCCAGCTCGCGCCTCAGCTTGGTGATCCGGTCCTGCACCCCGGTCGCCTCGGTGGACCCGCTCAGACTGCGCAGCCGGACCCGGGCGCCGGCCTGGTCCAGGAGGTCGATCGCCTTGTCCGGCAGGAAGCGGTCGCTGACGTACCGGTCGGAGAGCGTCGCCGCCGCGTCCAGCGCCTCGTCGGTGAACCGCACCTGGTGGTGCGCCTCGTACGCGTCGCGCAGCCCCCGGAGGATCTCGACCGTCTCCTCGACGCTCGGCTCGGGCACCAGCACCGGCTGGAAGCGGCGCTCCAGCGCGGCGTCCTTCTCCACGTGCTTTCGGTACTCGTCCAGGGTGGTCGCGCCGACCACGCTCAACTCGCCGCGCGCCAAGGCCGGTTTGAGGATGTTGCCGGCGTCCATCGAACCCTCGCCGCCGCCCGCGCCGACCACGGTGTGCAGCTCGTCCAGGAACAGGATCACGCTCTTCTCGGCCGCGGTGACCTCGTCGATCACGTTCTTCAGCCGCTCCTCGAACTCGCCCCGGTACTTGGAGCCGGCCACCAGCGCGGTCAGGTCGAGCGTCACCACCCGCTTCTCCTTGAGGCTCTGCGGCACGTCCCCGGAGACGATCCGCTGGGCCAGGCCCTCGACGATCGCGGTCTTGCCGACGCCCGGCTCGCCGATCAGCACCGGATTGTTCTTGGTCCGCCGGGAGAGGATCTCGACGGTCTGCTCGATCTCCTCGGCCCGCCCGACCACCGGGTCCAACCGGCCCGAGCGCGCCTCCTCGGTGAGGTCGCGCCCGTACTCGTCCAGCGTCGGCGTCTCGCTCGGGTGGGCGCCCGTGCTGCTGCGCTCGCCGCCGGTGCCGCGCCCCTCCAGCACCGACTTCAGCGCGTCCTGCGAGGGCGCCGCGTTGCGCAGCGCCACCCCCGCGCCCGAGCGCTCCTGGTCGAGCAGCGCGCCGAGGATGTGCTCCGGGCCGATGTACGAGGCTCCGACCGCCTGCGAGCGGGCGTGCGCGGCGAGCAGCGCGCGCTTCGCCGAGGGGGTGAGCGCCGGCCGGCCGTCCACCCCGTCGGCGGTGCCGGACGGCAGCGCGTGCTCCAGGTCCCCGGAGAGCCGGTCCGGGTCGATGCCGGCCCGTTCCAGCATCCGGCGCGAGGGGTCCACCCGGGTGGCCGCCCAGGCCAGGTGCGCGGTGTCCAGGTCACTGGAGCCGTCCTCGGCCGCCCGCCGGGCGGCCAGCGCGAGCAGTTCCTGCGAGGACTCGCTGAGCAGCCGCCCGATCGGCACCCGCTGCACGGCGGGCGGGGACGCCAGCGGGCTCATCCCGAAGAACCGGCTGAGCAGATCGGAGAACGGATCGTTCGATCCGAACGGGGGGATGGTCACGGCGATTCACCTCTCCCAAGCGGTTTGCAGCCACACAAACACAGGCCGCACCGGCTCGCCTGTCGGGCCGACGGGGGCCGTCACGCGGAGTGCCCGGGCCGCACTGCTCCCGGTCGTACGGCGAGGGGAGCATGCCCGCCCGGAGCCTGCTCCCCCGGTTGTACGGGTCCCGCCCTCACCCGGTGACCTGCTCCAGCAGCACACCGCCGCTGTACGTCACCGCCATCGCCAGCAGCCCGCCCACGACGTTGCGCAGGACCGCCCGGGCCGGACCGGCACCCCCCAATCGGGCGCTCGCCCACCCCGACAGGGTCAGCGCGGCCACCACCGACACCACCGTCACCAGCAGCCGCCAGGACTCCGGCGGCAGCAGCACCGCCAACAGCGGCACCAGCGCGCCCAGCGTGAACGCCGCCGCGCTGGCCAGCGCCGCCTCCCAGGGGTTGGTCAACACGTCCGGATCGATGCCGAGTTCGGTCTGCGCGTGGGCGGCCAGCGCGTCCCGCTCGGTCAGCGCCGCCGCCACCTCCCGGGCCAGGTCGTCCTCCAGCCCGCTGCCCCGGTAGTAGTCGGTCAGCTCGTCGAGCTCCCCCTCCGGGTCCTCCGTGAGCTCCCGCCGCTCCCGCGCCAACGCGGCCCGCTCGGTGTCCCGTTGGGTGCTGACCGACACGTACTCACCGGCCGCCATCGACATCGCCCCCGCCAGCAGCCCGGCCAACCCGGCCGCGAGCAGCACCGTCCGGGAACCCTCCGCGCCCGCCACCCCGGTCACCAGACCGGCCGTCGACACCACGCCGTCGTTGGCCCCCAGCACGGCCGCCCGCAGCCAGTTCAGCCGCGACGACAACTCCGCCCGCGACCCCCCGGCCTGCTCAGCCATCCACCCACCGCCTCAGGGGTCCGCCCGCTCCCCCGATCCTCGCCCGCCCCCCCGGGGCCCCGCCACCCCCGGCCTGTCCACCAGGCCGCCCAGAGCCTCCCCCTCAACAGCGGCGCCCGCACCACCGGCACCCCACCGGCTAGGGCCTTTCTTTTGGATCAGCGGGCGGACCAGATGAAGATGCCGGCGATGTGGAGTCCGGCTTGGAAGACGGTCGCGGTCTTCTCGTAGCGGGTGGCCAGGCCACGCCAGTTCTTCAGGCGGTTGATGCACCGCTCGACGGTGTTGCGCTGCTTGTAGGCCTCGCGGTCGAAGGCCGGTGGCCGGCCGCCGGCTCGGCCTCTGCGCTTGCGGTTGGCGATCTGGTCGGCCGGCTGCGGGATCACCGTTCGGATCCCGCGCCTGCGCAGGTGCTCGCGGATCGCCCGTGACGAGTAGACCCGGTCCGCCAGGACCACGAGGGGCCGGGTGCGTGGCCGGCCGATCGTTCTGGGCACACGCAGGTCGGCCATGACGTGCTCGAACGCGGGCGCATCGCCGGCCTGGCCGGGCGTGAGGTGGAAGCACAGCGGGCGACAGCGGCCGTCCGCCGCGAGGTGGATCTTGGTGGTCAGCCCGCCGCGTGAGCGTCCGATGGCGTGGTGGGCGGGTTCGCCGGACGGGGCCCCCTTTGGCGGGCCCCGGCCGCGTTCTCGTGCGCGCGCACGATCGTGGAGTCGACCGAGACGATCCAGTCCAGGTCACCCTCGGCGTCGGCCTGGGCGAGCAGGGCGGTGAAGACCCGCTCCCAGGTGCCGTCGATCGCCCAGTTCCGAAGGCGGGTGTAGACGCCCTTCCAGGAGCCGTACTCGGCGGGCAGGTGCACCCACTGCGAGCCGGTCTGGAACTTCCGGGCGATCGCGTCGATCACCTGCCGGTGATCGCGCCACCGCCCGCCCCGCTTCGGCGTCCGGTCCGGCAACAACGGCTCTATTCGCGCCCACTGCGCGTCAGTCAACGGCACGACCGGACCAACGATCCGATGATCGGAAAGAAACGCCCTAGACCAGCACCGGTGCCAGCACGCGCCGCAGGTCCTCCGGCCCCCGGTAGCGCACCCCGGTCATGCCCAGCGCCACCGCCGCGTCCACGTTCTCCTGCCGGTCGTCCACGAACAGGCACCGCTCCGGCGCCACCCCGGCCCGCTCGGCGGCGATCTCGTAGATCCGCCGCTCCGGTTTGGCACTGCCCACCCGGGAGCTGTTCACCACCTCGTCCGCCAGGTCCGTCAGCCCCAGCAGCGCCAGGTCCTCGTCCAGCCACACCGTCGCATTGGTCACCAGCACCACCGGGCAGTGCTCCCGCACCCGCCGCAGCATCCCCACCACCACCTCGTCCGCCCGGAACGGCGCGTTCGCGAACGCCTCCGCCAGCCCGCGCGCCTGCGCCCACGTCACCCGCCCGGCCAGCCCCCGCGCGATCGAGTCCACCCACTCGGCCCTCCCGATCCGCCCGAGCAACAACGGCCCGTCGTTCTCCGGCGCGAACCCGACCGCCGCCGTACTCCCCTCCCCCATCCCCGCCGCCCGCTCCAACGCCGCCACCCGGTCCCCGTCGAAGAACCGGATCACCCCGTCCACATCACACAGCACCGCATCGAACGCCCTGGTCATCAGCACCCCCCATCCCTACCACCGCCCCACCCACCCCGACAGCCCCACCAACGTGACCCCGAGGGAATCCCCCACCGCCGCGACCTCGCCGCCGCCGGCCGAAACGCCGAGAACGACCGAGGGCCGGTCCAGGAGGGTGTGCACCTCCCGGACGACCCTCGGTCGGTGGGCGCGGAGACGGGCCACAACAGCACCCAGGCGGCGCTGATTTACCAGCAAATGCAGCGACCGGGATCGCGCCATCGCCGACGGGCTGGGGGTGTGGAAACGATCAAGGGCCAGTTCGGGAGGATGCTGCCTCCGAACTGGCCCTTCGTGTCGGTGGGCGCGGACGGTTTCGAACCGCCGACATCTGCTTTGTAAGAGCAGCGCTCTACCACTGAGCTACGCGCCCCCGGTCGTGGCCCGGTGGGCGCACGACGAGAGCCTAGGGTACCTGGTCCCGAGGGGTGGTGTGGGACAGGTGGCGGGTGAGGGGGTGGGCCGGGTGGGCGGGGCTTGGGGTGGATGGGGCGGGAGGGGGTGACGGGCGGGTGGGGGGATCGGGGAGAATGGGGCCGGATCAGCGGGTCGGAGCAGGGAGCGCGCAGTGACGGTGGCCGGCGGGAGCGGGCGGGGGCGGCGTCGGGCGGGGAGTGCGTTGGCGGACGCGTTGGTGTTGCCGGTGGTGCTGGCCGGTGCGCTGGCGGCGGTGGGGCTGGCCTCGGCCGGGAGCAGCGGCTGGTGGGGGCGGCGCGGCGGCGGTGAGGGCGGACGGGCGCAGGCCCGGGAGGCCCGGGCGGCGGCCCAGGAGGCGTTCTACGAGCTGGAGGAGACCCAGCGCGAGGTGCAGCTCGCGGTGGAGACGGTCCGCGCGGCCGAGGAGGGCCAGACGGTACAGCGCGCGCTGGCCGACCTGGCGGCGATCTCCGGCCGGGTCGACCAGGTGACCGTGAACTACCTGGCCGCGCTCGACGCCCACAACCTGGACAGCGAGACCCTGGACGCGGGCGCGGCCGCGCAGGCCCGGCGCCAGCTGGAGGACGCGAAGGGCCAGCTCGGCTCGGCCCGCTCGGAGCTGAACGACTTCCTGCGGCGCCTGCAGCCGACCGTCGAGCACGCCGAGCAGCAGCTGATGCGGGTCACCCCGGCGGTCGAGCAGGCCAAGCGCGCGTTGCTGGCCGCCACCACCGCGCTGGACGAGGCGCGCGGCGCCGGCCTGCGGGCGGACGACCTGGCGGCCCGGCTGGCCGAACTGGCGCCCGAGCTCGGTCGGCTGAACGAGGGCCCGGCCCGGCACGGGGTCGCGGACACCCTGCGGCGCGCGGACGACGTGAAGCAGCGCGCCGAGGCGATCGCCGCCGACGCCGGACAGCTGCCGGAGCGGGCGCGGGAGATCGACCGGCGGCTGGCGAGCCTGCGGACCCGCATCCAGGCGCTGGAGACCAAGGCCGAGACGGTCGCGCCCGCCCTGAGCGAACTGCGCCGCCGGTTCACCACCGCCTGCTGGCAGGACCTCCAGCGGGTGCCGGACCAGGTCGCGGAAACCGGGCGCGCCGCCGAGCGCAAGCTCGCCGAGGCCGCCCGGGCCCGGGACGAGCAGCGCTGGGCGGACGCCACCGGTGCGATCGGGACGGTCCGCGCGCTGCTGGAGACCGCCGACGGCTCGGTGGCCGCGGTGAACGACCGGCTGCGGCAGCTGAACGAGGTGCAGCACGACCCCCACAAGGAGATCGAGCGCGCCCGCTTCGCGATCCGGGACGCGCAGCGGCTGGCGATGGCCGGCCGCAGCGCGCCGGACCCTCGGCACGCCGCCCCGCTGGACGAGGCGGTGGCCCGGCTGGACCGGGCGGTGGCCGCGCTGGAGGAGGCCGGCCGGCACCCCGACTACTGGCACTTCCTGACCGAGCTCGCGGCGGTGCGGGACACCTCGGCACGGGTGATCGAACTGATCCGCGAGGACCTCGGCGGCCACCGGTAGGACGAGAAGGGGAATGGAGTAGAGGGAGAAGGGGGGAGGAGGAGAAGGGGGAAGCAGGAGGAGGGGGACCCGGCGGGCACCCGGCTGGGTACTCTGCCGGTATGCCTCGTTACGACTTCCGCTGCCGCTCCTGCGGCGCCACCTTCGAGCTCCGCCGTCCGATGGCCCAGGCCAACGACCCCGCCGTCTGCCCGCAGGGCCACGAGGACACCGTGAAGCTGCTGTCCACCGTCGCCGTCACGGGCGGCGCGACCGCCGCCCAGCAGGCCCCCGCCGCCGGGGGCGGGGGCGGTTGCTGCGGCGGCGGCTGCTGCGGCTGAGCGGGGGCCGCCCCGGTCAGACCCCGACCGGCAGGGCCGCCGCCCCGGCCAGGAACCGCCGGACGATCTCCTCCCCCGCCGTCACCCCCACCTCCGTGAGGGCGGTGACGCCGGGGGCCGTCCAGCCGCTGTCGGCGAGCTCGCCGTGCCCGGGGCGCCAGCCGGCGTCGGCCGCGAGCAGCAGGTCGGCGTCGAGCAGCGAGTCCCCGGCCGCCAGCACCGTGTCGGCACCGCTGCGCCGGACGACCTCGGCCAGTGCGGCGCTCTTGGTGAGCGGCGCGGGCACCGCGTACACCTTGCGGCCCTGCAGGGAGACCGTCCAACCGCGCTCGGCGCACCAGCCGGTCAGTTCGGCCAGCCAGCCCTCGGGCAGCGCGGCGCGCTCGACCACCAGGTAGGCGAACAGCTCGTCGGCGACCTGCCGCTTGTGGGTCCACTCCGGGTCGGCGCACAGGGCGAGCCGCCGGGTCACCTCCTCCAGCGGGGCCGAGCCGGCGGCGATCCGCGCGGTGATCTCGGCCCGCCAGTCGCGGTCCGGCACGCCGTCCACCAGCAGCTGTCCGCCGTTGGCGCAGATCGCGTACGCGGGGACCCAGTCCGGCGTCGGGCCGGGCAGCTTGACCCGTCCGTACTGCTCGGGCGTCCGGGTGGTGGCCGGGACGAAGCAGGCCTGCCGGGCGAGTTCGGTGAGCAGCTCGGCGGCCCGTTCGGTCATGAAGGACAGCGGCCGCCCCTGGTACACCTCGACGCAGAGCAGCCGCGGCGCGAGCCGGTCGGGCGCGGCCAGGGCCATGGCCCGCTCGGAGTAGATCAGCGTCCGGTCGAGGTCGCTCGCCACCAGAACACCCATCAGGATTCCCTCCCCGTAGTCTCGGGCACGGCGTGCCCGTCCGTCACAACCCGCCCGTCCGTCACAGCCCGCCCGTCCGTGACGGCCCGCCCGTCGCCACCGATCGCCCCGCGGCTGTAGCGGGGGTGGATCAGGCCGACGCAGGTGTACGGCAGCCCGTCCACCTCCTCGACCTCGACGCCGCGCTGGGCGGCGAGCAGCCGGACGTGGTCGAGGTCGGCACCGGCGCCGCGCCGGGCGAGGATCCGCCAGGGGACCCGGCGCAGCAGCACCCGGGTGGTCTCGCCGACGCCGGGCTTGACCAGGTTGACGTTGTCGATGCCGTACTCGGCGCTGATCCGCTCGACGGCGGCCCAGCCCGCCCAGTCGGGCGTCCGGTGCGGGTCGGCGGCGAGCCGGTCGGCGCCCTCGACCGCCGCGGCCCGGACCTCGCCGAAGCGGGCGGCCACCGCGTCCAGGAAGGCCGCCGAGACGTCGCTCCCGGCGAGTTCGGCGTAGTGCTTGGCGCCGTGGAAGTCGTCCGGCCCGATCAGCCCGGCCCGCAGCACGGTGCGCGAAACCAGCCCGGAGACCGTGGAGTTGAGGCAGGCGGACGGGATCAGGAAGTCGTCCCGGGTGCCGTACGTCCGCACGCAGCGGCCCGGGTCGGCGAGCACCGCGAGGTCCGGGTCGAAGTCGGTGCCGGCCAAGGCGTCGGCGAGTTCTCGGGTGATCGCGCCCTTGCCGGTCCAGCCGTCCACGAACACCACGTCCCGCGCGCGGTGGTGGGCCGCCAGGTACCGCAGCGCGACCGGGTCTATGCCGCGGCCGCGCACGATCGAGACGGCGTAGTGCGGTACGGACAGGCCGTGCGCGAAGGCGAGCCAGCGGCGGATCAGGATGCCGACGGGCGTGCCGGCCCGGGCCAGCGAGGCGAGCACCAGGCCGGGGCCGCGCTCGCGCAGCAGGGTCTCGGCGACGGTGCCCACGGCGAGCGCGATCCGGCCGGCGGAGCCGCGCAGCGCCTCGTGGAACAGCGCCTGGTACCCGGGGCCGGGCTGGTATTCCACCGGCAGCGACTCGGCGTAGTGCGCGCCGCCGCTCTGGACGGCCTCCTCGCGCTCCTCGGTCGGGGCTTCGAGCGCGACCCCGGAGAGGTCCTTGAGCAGCCAGGCCACCTCCTCGGCCGGGTACGAGGAGAACGCCGGCCCGTACAACGGCGCGGGGAGCACGACCGGCGCCGACGCAGACGAAGACGAGGACGAAGACGAGGACGACGGCACGGGCAGCGAGGCGGCCGCCCCGGGCACCGGCCGGTGCGAGGGCAGCACGGCGAGCACCACCCGGTCGGTCACCCGCCGCAGCTGTCCGAGCAGCGCGCGCTCGCCCTCGTGCAGCGCCGGGGTGTCGGCCACGTCGTCCACCACCAGCACCACGGCGTCGAACCGCCGCGCCGGGTCGCTGCCGGGGGCGACGTTGTACGCGTAGCGCTCGGGCGAGCCGCCGTCCTGCGGGTCGTCGTGGGCGGGGAAGGCGAGCCGGGTGCGGATGGCGTAGCCGGGGTCGTCCACCGCCAGGACGGGCGAGCGGGTGGTGGTGGAGAACCGGACGCGGTCGCCGCCGAGCCGCTCGCCGAGGGCGTCGGCCAGGCGCAGCGGCGCGTACATCAGCTCCTCGAAGCCGAGCACCAGCACCCGCCGCGCACCGGCGGGCAGGGCTTCGGCCAACTGCCCGGCCAGCCGGGGGAGTACGGCGTCCAGCCGGGCGCGGTCGCGCGCGGTGAAGCCGTGCCGGCCGCCGTCCGGGAGCCCGGCGGGCCAGTCCAGCCCGACCCTGACCAGCGGCGCGGCGGCGGCCGCCGAAGGCCCGACCTCCGGAGTGACGGCGCCCGCCTCCGCGATCAGCCGCTCGGCCCGGTCCAGCAGGTCCGCCGGCAGCTCGACGCCGCCGCTCGCGGTGGCCACCAGGTCCAGTCGGACGCCGAGTTCGGCGGCGGTCCGGTCGAGCCGCCGCCGGTCGGCCGCGGAGCGCAGGTCCACCAGGGCGACCACCACGTAGTGCCCGCGCGGGTGGCGGGCGTGCAGTTCGCGGATGGTGTTGAGCACCGTCTGCCCGGTCGAGAACTCGTCGTCCACCAGCACCAGCGGTCCGTTCCCGGCGAGGAGGCCGGGGTCGGCCGGGAGCAGCAGGTGCGAGGTGGCGTGCGAGTGCTCCTCCTCGAAGCCGCCGACCGGGGTGATGCCGGGCACCGGGCGGCGGGTGGAGTGCAGGTAGGGGGCGTCCAGGCCGTCGGCGACGCTGTGGCCGAGGCCGGTGGCGGTCTCCGCGTAGCCGAGCACGACGGCCCGGGCAGCCGCCTCCGCCCCGAGCAGCTCGCGGACCCGTCGGCCGAGTTCGAGCCCGGCGCCGTGGACCACCGAGGGCCGCTGCGGGACGTGCTTGCCGAGCACGTTGGAGACCAGCAGGTGGGCGCGCTTGCGGTTCTCCCGGAGGGCCAGGCCGACGAGTTCGGGGAGCCGCGCGGAGCCGGTCAGCGCGATCCCGGCCCGGTCGGCGACCCAGCGGCCGGTCCACGTCTGCGGTGTTGCTGTCACTGCTGGTCCTGCCTTCGATGGTGCGATGGTGCGTTCGTCATATCCGCGCTACGGAAACCGGGGGAAACGGCTCGGATTCGACCACGGGAACAATCAGCCGTCCGGAAGACGGTCGCACGGAAGCGGACCGTCCGAGCGCCGGCCACACGGGCGCCGACCGTCCAAGCGCCGGCAACACGGGAGCCGGCCACGCGGAAGCCGGCCACACGGGACTCGGCCGTCCGGGAGTCAGTCGCACAGACAGGCCGACAGCAGTTCCGCAAAGCTCACGTCCTCCCGGGCCACCCCGAACACCTCCGCCCGCAGGAGTACCCGCTCCGCCCAGGCCCGGTGCGGCCTGGCCTCGTTCATCTTGTTGGTGTACGCCGAGCGCAGCACCCCGCCGCCGTCCTGCTCCTGCCGGAGGATGTCCCGGGCGTCGCAGTACTCCTCGTGCGTGACCACGGAGAGGGCGTGCACGGCCGGAACGTGGCTGGGGTGGATGCAGGTCTTGCCGAGCAGGCCGTTGGCCCGGTCGAGTTCGACCTCCCGGATCAGCCCGTCCAGGTCGTGGTCGATGATCCGCCGGCGGACCTCCTCCCCGGAGGCCCGGAGGGCTCCGGCCCCGGCGGGCACCGAGGCCCCGGTGAACGGGGTCCGGCGCAGCTGCGGCTTGAACATCCGCTCCTGCACCGGGAAGTACTCCCAGACCGGCCCGGTGACGGTGTACCCGGTGCCGTCCGCCCGGCCGAGCACGTTGACCACGTCCCCGATCACCGCCGCGACCAGCGCCACGTCGTACGCGGTGAGGTCGGGCGAGCGCCGCAGCCCGTACGCGGAGCAGAGGTCGGTGACGCCGAGCCGGACGGCGAGCACCCGCTCGCGGTGGCCGGCGAGCAGTTCGGCGATGCCGAAGAGCTGGTCCCGCCTGGTCTCCAGGTGGGCGAGTTCGGGCGACTCCAGGACGGGCATGGCGAACAGCCGCCGCCCGGTCGCGGCCTCGGCGGCGGCCAGCGCGGCCAGGTACTCGCCGCCGTTCGCGGGGGTGAACTTCGGCAGCACGAAGCCGCTGAGCAGTTCGACGGCCGGTCCGAGGCGCTCGGCCAGGTCGAGGATCTGGGCGGCGGCACGGACCCTGATGAAGAGGAGGGGATGGCTCTGTGTACAGTCGGTGAAATCCTTGACCAGGTCATTCAACTGCTCGACCAGGTTCCGCTCGCCCGCGTCCACCTCGTGGTCGGCGATCGCGTCCTCCAGGCAGAGCACCATCGACACCACGCCCCGACCAGCCAGTTTACGGATGTCGGCGGCCAGCGCCGGCCTGGTGGCCGGGCTGTACAGGGTGCCGCCGAGGGCGGTGGCGAGCACCGACGGTTCGCTCCGCGCGGTGAACGGGCGCGGCTGTTCCAGGAAGAGCCGGCCGCGTACGTCCTCGGCGAGGTGGCCGAAATGGCGCAAGGTGCTCTCCTCCAGGAAGTGGACCGGCCCCCGGCCCGTTGCCGACGACACCCTGGTCAACCGGCCGACCGGGCGCCATGGTTCCCGGGCACGCCTCCGCCGGACGCCCCTCCGTCGAACCCCCGGGGACCTTTCGACCGCCCATGGTACGGACGGGATCCGGCCGGTCCCGGTTCCCTGGCACTGAACTCCCGGAACATCCCGGTCCACTTCGACGATCATGGTCGCGGCGGGTCCGGACCTCGGAAACGACGGCGGCAAACCTCGGAAAGCGCAAGTCTTGGCAAAGTCCGACCCGGCGCGGACCGGTCCGGTCACGTTGTCCGAAGGGGTGGCGAACAGGCAGGATGGTCGGCTATGACGCACGTGATGGCCAAGGGCGCCAACATCGCACTGCCGGCGGCGGCGGTCCGCGCCGTGCTGCGCTGGAGCGCCACGCCCGGTGCGCCGGACGTGGACGCTTCCGCGCTGCTGCTCGGTGCCACCGGCAAGGTCCGCTCGGACGCCGACTTCGTCTTCTACAACCAGCCCCGCCACCCCTCCGGACTGGTCCGCCACCTGCCCAAGCAGCAGACCTCCGGCGGCGCCGAGATCATCGACACGGTCGAGGTCGAGCTGGGCAAGCTGCCCGCCGACGTGGACCGCGTGGTGCTGGCCGGCTCCTCCGAGGGTGGGCCGTTCCGTTCGGTGCCGGGGCTGCGCCTGCTGCTCTTCGACGCCACGGCCGGCGAGGGCGCGCCCGCGCTCGCCGAGTTCCGGATCGAGGACGCCGAGAACGTCACCGCCCTGGTCGCCGGCGAGCTGTACCGCCGCTCCGGGGCCTGGAAGTTCCGCGCGATCGGCCAGGGCTACACCTCCGGGCTGATCGGACTCGCCACCGACTTCGGCATCACCGTGGACGACGCGGAGGCCGACCCGGCGGCGGCCCGGGCGACCGGCTCCACCGCCACCCCGTCCGCCGGCATGCTCGACCCGCGCAGCATGCCGCTGCCGGACCCTCGCCCGACCACCCCCGAGCCGGGCACCTTCACGCTGGCCCCGGCCGTCCCGCAGGCACCGCCCGCCCAGCCCCCGGCCGCCACCCCGGCACCAGTCCCGGCCACCGCTCCGGCGGCACCGGCCCCGGCCGCCGCCGCGAGCGCGTCGCCCGCGCCGACGACCCCGCCGCCGCCGCCCACGGCCCCGCCGACCATGCCCCCGCCGCCCACCGTTCCCCCGGGCCACCAGCCCGGCACCGGCTACGGCTACCCCCAGCAGCCGACCCCGGGGTACGGCTACCCCCAGCAGCAGCCCACCGGCGGCTACGGCTACCCGCAGCCGGGCACCGGCCAGCAGCCCTACCAGCAGCAGCCGGGCGGTTACGGCTACCCCCAGCCGAACCAGCCCGCCCCGCAGCAGCAGCAGCGCCCCGCGGGCTACGGCTACCCGCAGCCCGGCACCGGCCAGCAGCCGCCCGTCCCACCGCAGCCCGTCCAGCCGCAGCCGCCGACGGCCCAGCCCCCGGCGGCCACCGGCGAGGAGTTCGCGCTGCCCCCGCAGGGCCCGCAGTTCCAGCCCCGCTGACGCCCCCGGCGGGGCCGCCCGGCGATCCCGGCCCCGCCGGCCCCGGAACCCGAAGCCGCACCCGCACCAGGCCCCGCCGCGGGACCACCGACCCCCGTCAGTCGCTCTTGTACCCGCGCTGCCACTGCATCCCGAACCCGTACAGCCGGTCGATGTCCGCCTGGAACCCGTTGACGTACCGCACCTCGCGGCGCACCGTCAGCTGGTTGTCCCCCGCGTTCTCGATCAGCACCACCGCGCAGGAGCGCGCCGCCCGGGCCCGCTCGTCCAGCTTGATCTCGATCCGCGGCCCGGTCTGCGGCACGATCGTGATCACCGCGTTCGACTGTTCGAAGGCCGGCGTGCCGTCGTAGATGTAGACGAAGATCAGCAGCCGCTTGAACTTGTCCTTCTTCTCCAGGTTGACGTACATCGTCTCGCCGGACGGCGCCCCGTACTGGTCGTCGCCGCTGAGCTTGACGTACGGCGCGTTCTGGAGGTCGCCGAACAGCCCGCCGAGCGGCTGCACCACGCCCGTGCTCCCGTCCGAGAGCTCGTACATGCAGGCCAGGTCGAGGTCGACGTTCGTCGGCTCGCTGCCCTGCGGCGAGTCCGGCTCCAGCGGCCGCAGGATCCGCGGACTGAAGAACCGTTTGACGGAGTCCCGGGCGCTCGGCCGGGCGCCGCCCCCGGCGGTCATCGTCCAGTGCAGGTTGACGTAGAGGTAGCCGGTGGTGGCCGCCGACCCGGTGATCGCGTGCTGCGGGGACGACTTGGTGAGTATGACCTTGTGCTGACCCCCGGGGTTGTCGAAGGTGTAGCTCCTGTCCCCGCGCAGGTACTCCCAGATCGAGACCATGCAGTCCTCTCCCCCTGCTCCCGCCAGGCGTTCTGACGGTCCGCCGACCAATGATCGGGCATCGGCCCGGCCGTCGGATACCCCGTCCGGGCCCTCCGCTACCCAACCGGGCCGCACCGGCGGGTCGATTGGCCGGAGGAAGCCGCCCTCCCGTAACATGCCGCCACTTCGGACGCGATATCGTCTAGCCGCACAGGTGTCCCGTCCGCCCCTGCGCGGTCGCGGCGGGCACGCCGTGCGGCGACGAACGATCCGTCAGGCGGTGCCCGCGCGGCGGGTCCTGACCGCCTGTGTCGCGCTGTGATCCTGTCCCCTGCGGAAACCCGAGGCCCGACCCGCAATGAACCTGACCTCCATACAGCTGGTCTGGACCGTCGTCGGCGGCGCAGCCCTGCTGTTCGTCGCCGTCCTGATGGCGACACTGCGCTTCAAGAGCTCGAAGAAGGACGAGTCCGGCGACTCCTGGGAGCGCAGCGAGGAGCGCCGCCGGCGCAAGGAGATGATCTACGGCATCTCCTCGTACACGCTGCTGTTCTGCTGTGCCGGTGTCGCCGCCGCCCTCTCCTTCCACGGCCTGGTCGGCTTCGGCAAGGAGAACCTGGGCCTGTCCAACGGCTGGGAGTACCTCGTCCCGTTCGGTCTGGACGGCGCCGCGATGTTCTGCTCGGTGCTCGCCGTCCGCGAGGCCAGCCACGGTGACGCCGCGCTCGGCTCGCGCCTGCTGGTCTGGGTGTTCGCGATCGCCTCGGCGTGGTTCAACTGGGTGCACGCCCCGCGCGGCGTGTCGCACGACGGCGCCCCGCAGTTCTTCTCCGGCATGTCGATCTCGGCGGCGATCCTGTTCGACCGGGCGCTGAAGCAGACCCGCAAGGCCGCGCTGCGCGAGCAGGGCCTGGTGCCGCGTCCGCTGCCGCAGATCCGCATCGTCCGCTGGCTGCGGGCCCCGCGCGAGACCTACGCGGCCTGGTCGCTGATGCTGCTGGAGAACGTCCGCAGCCTGGACGAGGCGGTCGAGGAGGTGCGCGAGGAGCGTCAGGCGAAGCTGGACGCCAAGGCCCGCGCCCGTACCGCCGACCGCCGCGAGCGGGCCGAGCTGAAGGCCATCTCCCGCCAGGGCGGCATGCTCTCCCGGGGCCGCGGCGGCCGCCAGGTGCCCGCCCTCACGGCTGCCGGAGACGGCCCGAGCGCTACGGAGCCTGCCCTAGCCGCGGAGTCCGAAGCCACCGCCTCGGCCTCCTCGCCGTACTCGGCCTCCTCCTCGTCGTACCCGTCCTCGCACCGGTCCTCCGACCCGTTCGAGCCGGCCGCCCTGGACGCCGGGCGCCGCCCGCGCGCCGCCGTCGGCTCCTCGTACTCGTCGTACTCGTCCTCCCTGTCCTCCTCGTCCTCCTCGTCCTCCTCGGCCTCCGGAACCGGGTCGTCCCGCAGCGACTCGACCGTCGACCTGACGGCCGACGACGACACCCTCTCGATGCCGAAGCTGGACTCGCTGGAGCGCAAGCTGCGCGCGATCGAGCAGCAGCTCGGCTGACCCCGGCACCCCACGGGTACGACCGGGGACACGCGAACGGCCGCCTCCGGGGATCCCCGGAGGCGGCCGTTCCGTCTGCCCTGCGGACTACTTGCCGCTGCCGACCAGCTCCGGTTCCTCGTCCGCGCCCTCACGCCGGTTGCGCAGGATCGACGAGCCGAGCGCCAGCCCGATGAAGGCCACGCCGATCAGGCCGGTGACGATCTCCGGGATGTGGTACTTGATCCCGACCAGCAGGATCACCGCCAGCGCGCCGATCGCGTAGTGGGCGCCGTGCTCCAGGTAGACGTAGTCGTCCAGGGTGCCCTTGCGGACCAGGAAGACGGTCAGCGAGCGGATGTACATCGCGCCGATGCCGAGGCCCAGGGTGATCTGGAAGATGTCGCTGGAGATGGCGAACGCGCCGACCACGCCGTCGAAGGAGAACGAGGCGTCCAGGACCTCCAGGTAGAGGAAGAGGAAGAACGCGGCCTTGCCGCCGACCTGGACGATCGACTTGCCGGACTTCTCCGCCTCCTCCTCGCGCTCCTCCTCGGCCTCCAGGCCCGACTCGAAGATCGAGGAGAGGCCGTTGACGGCGAGGTAGGTGACCAGGCCGAGGACGCCGGCGAGCAGCACGGTCTCCGCGTGCTCCTCGGCGAAGAAGTTGGAGGCGAGCAGCAGGGCGACCAGGGCGACGACGCTGGAGAAGGCCTCCAGCTTGCCGACCTTCTCCAGCGGGCGCTCGATCCAGGCCAGCCAGTTGTAGTCCTTCTCCTCGAAGATGAAGTCGAGGAAGATCATCAGCAGGAAGACGCCGCCGAAGGCCGCGATGGCCGGGTTGGCCGCCTCCAGGTACTGGCCGTAGGTGAGGCCGTCGTGGGTCTTGTCGGAATGCAGCGCGAGGTCGATGACCGTCGTGGGGGTGAGCTTGGCGGTGAGGCCGACGACCAGCAGCGGGAAGACCAGGCGCATGCCGAAGACCGCGATGAGCACGCCGACGGTCAGGAAGATCTTCTGCCAGTACGGGTTCATCCGCTTCAACACCGTGGCGTTGACCACCGCGTTGTCGAACGACAGGGAGATCTCCAGGATGGAGAGGATCAGCACGATGCCGAAGCCTTGGGCTCCCCAGAGCAGTCCGGCCGCGACCAGGCCGATGGCGGTGATCGCGAACGACCAGCCGAATGTGCGGAGGAACACGGGAGTTGACTACCTTTCGGGTTCTGGCCGTGCCGGGGGCGGCCTCGTCCCCGAGACGCCCTGACCGGGCCTCGCCCGGTCAGGTCACCCCCGCACTGCCCTCTGTTCTCATGATCGGGTCGGGTGCGACAAGTCCGATTTCCGCCCTTACTGTACGTTCACGCCGAAGTCGAGCGCGATGCCGCGCAGGCCGGAGGCGTACCCCTGGCCCACCGCGCGGAACTTCCACTCGCCCGCGTAGCGGTACAGCTCACCGAAGATCATCGCAGTCTCGCTGGACGCGTCCTCGGACAGGTCGTAGCGGGCGATCTCCTGGCCGTCGACCGAGTTGACGACCCGGATGTAGGCGTTGCGGACCTGCCCGAAGTTCTGGAGCCGCGCCTCGGCCTCGTAGATCGAGACCGCGAAGATCACCTTGTCGGCCTGCGCCGGGACGAGGTCCAGGTTGACCAGGACCACCTCGTCGTCACCCGTGTCGTCGCCGCCGGTGAGGTTGTCGCCCTGGTGCTCCACCGAGCCCTCGGGGCTCTTGAGGTTGTTGTAGAAGACGAAGTACTCGTCGCCGAGCACTCGCCCGCCGCCGCAGAGCAGGGCGCTCGCGTCGAGGTCGAACGGGGCGCCCGTGGTCGAACGGGCCGACCAGCCGAGGCCGATCTGGACCTGCGTCAGGTTCGGCGCGGCCTTGGTGAGCGAGACGTTGCCGCCCTTGGCGAGCGTGACCACCATGACGTTCTTCCTCCCTTGCTTCTCCCGGGGCGCCATCCAGGTGTATCCCCCGCGGCCCCGGCCGACCGGCTGCGGTCGGCTGAACTTCCTGAACTCACCCATCCTCGCAGCGCGACGGGCCGGCGCCGCACCGGGGCGGACGGAGCCGGGGCGGCCCCGGACCGCGGAGGTCCGGGGCCGCCCCGGGGGGAACGGCGCGAAGCCCGCGCCGCAGGGCGCCGGCGGCGGCTCAGACGTTGACGCCGAAGTCCTGCGCGATGCCGCGCAGACCGGAGGCGTAGCCCTGGCCGATGGCGCGGAACTTCCACTCGGCGCCGTTGCGGTACAGCTCGCCGAAGACCATCGCGGTCTCGGTGGAGGCGTCCTCGGAGAGGTCGTAGCGCGCCAGCTCCGTGTTGTCGGCCTGGTTCACCACGCGGATGAACGCGTTGCGCACCTGGCCGAAGTTCTGGCCGCGGGTCTCGGCGTCGTAGATCGACACCGGGAAGACGATCTTCTCCACGTCCGCCGGCACGCCGACCAGGCTGACCTTGATCGCCTCGTCGTCGCCCTCGCCCTCGCCGGTCAGGTTGTCGCCGGTGTGCTCGACCGAGCCGTCCGGGCTCTTCAGGTTGTTGAAGAACACGAAGTTGCCGTCCGAGGTGACCTTGCCCTGGGCGTTGCACAGCAGGGCGCTGGCGTCCAGGTCGAAGTCCGCGCCGGTGGTGGTCCGGACGTCCCAGCCCAGGCCGACGACCACGGCCGTGAGGCCCGGCGCCTCCTTGGTGAGCGAGACGTTGCCGCCCTTGCTGAGGCTGACTCCCACTAGTCCTCCAAGAATCGGGAGGCACGCCCAGTGGTGCCCCCGGTGGTGCGGTCCCGGGGCGTCGGGAGGCCCATCGGCTCCCGCACCCCACCCCGCCAACGGCCCGAGCGTAGTACGGGGTTCCCGTCCGCACCCCTGATCAGGCCGGACACGTCCCCACGGCACCCGGCCGGCGGGTGCGGCGGAGGCGTTCCGGACCGTCCTGGGCCCCGGCGGGGGCCTCAGAGCGCCGCGAGGACCTTCAGGTACTCCTGCTCGTCCCGGGCGTCCGGGAGGCCGTTGACGACGCTCCAGCGCACCGTGCCCGCGGTGTCGATCACGAAGGTGCCGCGCAGCGGGCAGCCCCGCTCCTCGTCCAGGACGCCGTACGCCCGGGCGACCTCGCCGTGCGGCCAGAAGTCGGCCAGCAGCGGGAACTCCAGGCCCTCCCGGTCGGCGAGGACCCGCTGGGAGAACTGCGAGTCGCAGGAGAGGCCGAGCACCTGCACGGTGTCGTTCTGCAGGGCCGCCAGCTCCCGCTGGATCGCGCCCAGCTCACCGGTGCAGACGCCGGTGAAGGCGAACGGGTAGAAGACCAGGACGACGTTCTTCGCGCCGCGGAGGTCGGAGAGCCGGACGGACTCGCCGTGCTGGTTGTTGAGCTCGAAGTCCGGAGCCGGGGAGCCGACCTCGATGGCCATGAACGGGACCTTTCTGACGCGACCGCGCCGCGCGGCGGGCGCGGCAGGGCACATCCTCGCATTCGTTTACGGCGGTTCGGCCGAACGGATGAGGCGGGCAGCCGCGGCCCGGTCCGTTCGCCGTCCGCGAACGCCCCGGCGGGCCGTCCTGGGCACCGGCCCGCGTGGGGCCGACCACGGCCCGCCAGCCGGCCGGCCGGGCGCCGGACATGCGGCGGGCCCCGCCGGAGGGATTCCTCCGACGGGGCCCGGCGCGGGGGCTTCAGAGCCCGCTCAGCGCTTGCCGCCCTTCGCCGTGGACTTGGTCGCGAGCCGGGTGGCCGCCCAGTCCTTGACGATGTTGATCGAGCTGGTCTGGGAGAGGCCCGCGGTCTTGGCCGCGTCGCTGATGTCGGAGGCCTCGATGTGGCCGTCGCGCCCGGTCTTGGGCGTCATCAGCCAGATCAGGCCGCCCTCGGCGAGGTACTCCAGCGCGTCGACGAGGGCGTCGGTGAGGTCCCCGTCGTCGTCGCGGTGCCACAGCAGAACGGCGTCGGCGACGTCGTCGTAGTCCTCGTCGACGAGATCCGTCCCGGTGAGCTCCTCGATTCCCTCGCGGAGCTCCTGGTCAGTGTCGTCGTCGTACCCCAGCTCCTGGATGATCTGGCCCTCTTCGAAGCCGAGACGGGTCGCCGGGTTGGACTTGTCCGCGGGGTCCGCGGTCGCGCTCACGGGAATAACCTCCAGTATTCGGCTCGGCGTCCATGCCGAGGCTGTGGCCGTAGTCCACACGGGCGCGGCGGTTCGCGCAAGTACCCGACCCCCGATCCCCTCCAAAGGTTGACGTGCCACACCGGGACACGCCGCGCGGCGTGGCGGGAATCACACCGATTTGCCCTTTTCCGCGTCGTCCGAGGATGCTTCGGGTGGTCCCGGCCCACAGGCCGTACGCGTGCCCGAGATGCGAACGGCATTCGGGGTCCGCGCGTGCGCGGGCGTAGAGTCTCCTGTTGGCCCTCACCCCGGCCGCCCGCCATCGGGCGGACGGGACACCAGGTCGGACCACCTCTTTTCGTAACACCCGGGGGTGTGCGGAGCGGACGAAGACGCCCGCGCCGCGCGCCGCCAGACCGGACCGCCCACCGGGCGGAACGGTTACCGATCGGTAGAGATGACGGATCTCCGAGCGCGGTAGCACGATGGAGGCGGCGCGACACACCTCAGTTTCGACCGACAGTGAAGGAACAGCGTGGCTTCCGGATCCGATCGCAACCCGATCATCATTGGCGGCCTTCCGAGTCAGGTCCCGGACTTCGATCCCGAGGAGACCGCGGAATGGCTGGAGTCGCTCGACGCGGCCATCGACGAGCGGGGGCGTGAGCGCGCCCGCTACCTGATGCTGCGGCTGATCGAGCGCGCCCGCGAGAAGCGTGTCGCCGTGCCCGAGATGCGCAGCACGGACTACGTCAACACCATCGCGACCAAGGACGAGCCGTTCTTCCCCGGCAACGAGGAGATCGAGCGCAAGATCCTCAACGCGACCCGGTGGAACGCGGCCGTCATGGTCTCCCGGGCGCAGCGCCCGGGCATCGGTGTCGGTGGCCACATCGCCACCTTCGCCTCCTCCGCGTCGCTGTACGACGTCGGCTTCAACTACTTCTTCCGCGGCAAGGACGCCGAGGGCGAGTCCGGCGACCAGGTCTTCTTCCAGGGCCACGCCTCCCCCGGCATCTACGCCCGCGCCTTCCTGCTGGACCGGCTCACCGAGCAGCAGCTCGACGCGTTCCGCCAGGAGAAGTCGAAGGCCCCGTACGGCCTCTCCAGCTACCCGCACCCGCGGCTGATGCCGGACTTCTGGGAGTTCCCGACCGTCTCGATGGGCCTCGGCCCGCTCGGCGCGATCTACCAGGCCCGGATGAACCGCTACCTGGAGCACCGCGGCATCAAGGACACCTCCGACTCGCAGGTCTACGCCTTCCTGGGCGACGGCGAGATGGACGAGCCCGAGTCGCTCGGCCAGCTGTCGCTGGCCGCCCGCGAGGGCCTGGACAACCTGACCTTCGTGGTCAACTGCAACCTGCAGCGCCTGGACGGCCCGGTCCGCGGCAACGGCAAGATCATCCAGGAGCTGGAGTCGCAGTTCCGCGGCGCCGGCTGGAACGTGATCAAGCTGGTCTGGGACCGCAGCTGGGACCCGCTGCTCGCGCAGGACCGCGACGGCATCCTGGTGAACAAGCTGAACACCACGGTGGACGGCCAGTTCCAGACCTACGCCACCGAGACCGGCGCGTACATCCGCGAGCACTTCTTCGGCGGCGACCTGCGCCTGCGCGCCATGGTCGAGAACATGACCGACCAGCAGATCCAGCACCTGGGTCGCGGCGGCCACGACCACAAGAAGATCTACGCGGCGTTCAAGGCGGCCCGCGAGCACAAGGGCCAGCCGACGGTCATCCTCGCCCAGACGGTCAAGGGCTGGACGCTGGGCCCCAACTTCGAGGGCCGCAACGCCACCCACCAGATGAAGAAGCTGACGGTCGAGGACCTGAAGCGCTTCCGCGACCGGCTGCACCTGCCGATCACCGACAAGCAGCTCGAGGACGGCCTCCCGCCGTACTACCACCCGGGCCGCGACTCGGAGGAGATCCAGTACATGCACGACCGCCGGGAGGAGCTCGGCGGCTACGTGCCGACCCGCAAGGTCCGCCCGCGGAAGCTGGAGCTGCCCGGCGACGACGCGTACAAGGCGGTCAAGAAGGGCTCCGGCAACCAGACCATCGCCACCACCATGGCGTTCGTCCGGCTGCTCAAGGACCTCATGCGGGACAAGGGCATCGGCAACCGCTTCGTGCCGATCGCGCCGGACGAGTACCGCACCTTCGGCATGGACTCGCTCTTCCCGTCGGCGAAGATCTACAACCCGCTCGGCCAGACCTACGAGTCGGTCGACCGGGAGCTGCTCCTCGCCTACAAGGAGTCGCCGACCGGCCAGATGCTGCACGACGGCATCTCCGAGGCGGGCTGTACCGCCTCGCTGATCGCCGCCGGCTCGTCCTACGCCACCCACGGCGAGCCGCTGATCCCGGTGTACGTCTTCTACTCGATGTTCGGGTTCCAGCGCACCGGCGACCAGTTCTGGCAGATGGCCGACCAGCTGGCCCGCGGCTTCGTGCTCGGCGCCACCGCCGGCCGCACCACGCTGACCGGTGAGGGCCTCCAGCACGCCGACGGCCACTCGCACCTGCTGGCCTCGACCAACCCCGGCGTGGTGGCCTACGACCCGGCGTACGGCTTCGAGATCGCGCACATCGTCCAGGACGGTCTGCGCCGGATGTACGGCTCCAGCGCCGAGCACCCGCACGGCGAGGACGTGTTCTACTACCTCACCGTCTACAACGAGCCGATCAAGATGCCGGCCGAGCCCGAGAACGTGGACGTCGAGGGCATCCTCAAGGGCCTGCACAAGTACGCGCCGGGCACCGCCGGCCAGATCCCGGCCCAGATCCTCGCCTCCGGCGTGGCCGTGCCGTGGGCCCTGGAGGCCCAGCGCATCCTCGCCGAGGAGTGGAACGTCAAGGCCGACGTCTGGTCCGCGACCTCCTGGAACGAGCTGCGCCGCGACGCGGTGGAGGCCGAGGAGTTCAACCTGCTGCACCCCGAGGAGCAGCAGCGCGTGCCGTACGTCACCCAGAAGCTCCAGGGCTCCGAGGGCCCGGTCGTCGCGGTGTCCGACTGGATGCGCGCGGTGCCGGACCAGATCGCCCGCTGGGTGCCGGGTCAGTACCAGTCGCTGGGCGCCGACGGCTTCGGCTTCGCCGACACCCGTGGCGCGGCCCGTCGCTTCTTCCACATCGACGCGCAGTCGGTCGTCCTGGCGGTGCTCACCGAGCTCGCCAAGCAGGGCCGGATCGACCGCTCGGCGCTGAAGGACGCGATCGACCGCTACCAGCTGCTGGACGTGGCCGCGGCCGACCCGGGCGCCGCCGGCGGCGACGCCTGATCACCCGCTGGAACTGAAGGGCCGGACTCCCACCGGGGGTCCGGCCCTTCGGCGTCCGCCGTGACTTGACCCTCTCACCGGTGTGAGGTCCTAGGGTCGGCGGCATGACGAGCGACACGAAGGCCGACGGCACGACGAACGACACGAAGGCCGGCGCCGTGCCGGGCGGGACGGGGCCCGGGCCCTCCGGGCGCCACCCCGAACCCGCCGACGGCGCGGGCGAGTTCAACCGCCGGGTGATCGCCGGGTTCCGGAGGGACGGGGGCGTGGTCGGCGGCGATCTCGCCGACGCCACGCTGCTCCTGCTCACCGTGGTCGGCGCCCGCAGCGGGGAGCCGCGCACCACCCCGCTGGTCTACCTGGCGGACGGCGAGCGGCTGGTGGTCTTCGCCTCCAACGGCGGCAGCGCGACGCACCCGGCCTGGTACCGCAACCTGGTCGCGACGCCGGAGGTCACCGTCGAGGTCGGCACCGAGCGCTACCCGGCGCTCGCGGCAGTCATCGACCCGGCCGAGCACGAGGCGCTCTGGGCCCGCCAGATCGCCGCCCAGCCCCAGTTCGCCGGCTTCCGCACGGAGGCCCGCACCGTCCCGCTGGTGGCGCTCACCCGCGTCTGACCGGCGGGGGCACCGCGCACGGGAACCACGACGGCCCCGGACTCCAGCGAGTCCGGGGCCGTGGCGTCGCGCCGCCGTGGCGTTGCGGGGCCGTGGCGTTGCGGGGCCGTCGCGTCGCGCCCCGCCGGGGCGGTGCGCGGGGCGCGTCGCGGGGGGCCGTCAGATGTGCACGGCCGGGCCCGCGTCGGTGGTGCCGCGGCGGGTGAGCAGGCCGAGCACGGCGGCGGCGAAGGCCACCACGGAGGCCACCGCGAAGGCGAGCGACATGCCGCTCACGAAGGACTCGTGGACGGCGCCGGCCATCGCGTCCACCACCTGCTGCGGGGTGCCGGCCGGGGCCGGCGGGGCTATGCCGAGCTGGGCGGCCTGCTTGAGGCCCTCGCCCGCCTCGCCCTCGACCGGCGGCAGGCCGGCCGCGGCCCAGTTGCCCGGCAGCACGTCGCCGACCTTGGCGGCCATCAGCGCGCCCAGCACGGCGGTGCCGAGGCTGCCGCCGACCTGCATCGCGGCCTGCTGGAGGCCGCCGGCCACGCCGGACAGCTCCATCGGGGCGTTGCCGACGATCACCTCGGTGGCACCCACCATGACCGGGCTGATGCCGAGGCCCATCAGGACGAACCAGAGCGACATCACGCCGTTGCCCGAGCCGGTGTCCAGGGTGGACATGCCGAACATCGCGGCGGTGGTGATCAGCATGCCGGCCACGATCGGGATCCGCGGGCCCAGCTTGCCGATCGCCAGGCCGGCCAGCGGCGAGCCGACGATCATCATGCCGGTCATCGGCAGCAGGTGGACGCCGGCCTCGACCGGCTTCATCCCGTGCACGTTCTGGAGGTAGAAGGTCACGAAGAAGATCGCGCCGAAGAACGCGAAGGCCATCAGCACCATCAGCAGCACGCCCGCCGACAGCGGCACCGAGCGGAACAGGCTGAGCGGGATCAGCGGCTCGCGGGCCTTGCCCTGCCAGAGCGCGAACAGCACCATCAGGACCACCGCGCCGCCCAGGAACAGCAGCGTCCTGCCGTCGCCCCAGCCCCACTCGGGCGCCTTGATGATGCCGAAGACCAGCGCGAACATGCCCACCGAGAGCAGCGCGATGCCGGGCAGGTCGAAGGACCTGGCGGCGTTCTCGGCCCGGACGTCCTTGAGGATCCACACGCCCAGCGCCAGCGCGATCAGGCCGACCGGGATGTTGATGAAGAACACCGACTCCCAGTTGACGTGCTCGACCAGCAGGCCGCCGACGATCGGGCCGGCCGCGGTGGAGGCGCCGATCACGCCGCCCCAGATGCCGATCGCCATGTTGAGCTTCTCGGCCGGGAAGGCCCCGCGCAGCAGGCCGAGCGCGGCCGGCTGGAGCAGCGCGCCGAACAGGCCCTGGAGGACCCGGAAGACGATCACGGTCTGGATGTTGCCGGCGAAGCCGATCGCGGCCGAGGTGGCGGCGAAGCCCACCGCGCCGACCAGGAAGGTGGTCTTGTGGCCGAAGCGGTCACCGATCTTGCCGGCGGTGATCAGGAAGACCGCCAGGGCCAGCAGGTAGCCGCTGGTGACCCACTGGATGTCGGCGGGCGCCGCGTGCAGCTTCTCCTGGATCACCGGGTTGGCGATGGCCACGATCGTGCCGTCCAGCGCGACCATCATGACGCCGACCGCGACGGTCAGCAGGGTCAGCCAGGGGTGCCCCTTGAGGCCGCCCCCCGACGGCGGGTTCGGCGGCGACGGTGCGTCCGCCTCGGAGTTCTTGACGACGGACTGGCTCATCTGGGCCCTCCGGGGGCGTGGCTGGGTGCGGGACGTGGTCGTGGCGCCCCGGCCCACCCGTCCCCACAGGTGCCCCGGCCCGACGGGCGCCACTCCGGGCAGATTATGTCAGCTACTGACATTCGGCAAACAGTGACTTCTGGCCACTACTGACATTTGTCAGAGCGCTAAGGTTGTGCTCCCACCCGCCACACCCAGCGCTCCGGAAGGCCCCCGCCATGGCCGCTCACACCCCCCGTACCACCGACGCCCCGGCGGGCCCCGGGCGCACGCCCGGGCTGCGCGAGCGCAAGAAGCAGCAGACCCGGTACGCCCTGATCCAGGCCGCCCACCTGCTCTTCCTCCGCCAGGGCTTCGCCCGCACCACCGTCGACGAGATCGCCTCCGCCGTCGACGTCTCCCAGCGCACCTTCTTCCGCTACTTCGCCAACAAGGACGAGGTCGCGCTCGCCGTGATGGCCGTGGCCGAGGACTACTTCATCGAGTGCCTGCGCCGCCGCCCGGCCGAGGAACCCCCGCTCCAGGCCCTGCGCGCCTCGATCGTCAAGGCCTGGCGCGACCTCGGCAGCGAGGAGACCGCCGGCCCCGGTTCGATCCACAGCGCCCTCGAACTCATGCGGATGATCGAGGAGACGCCCCCGCTGCTCGCCGCCCACCTGCGCCGGGTCACCGAACAGGAGCGGCTGGTGGTCCAGGTGCTCGCCGAACGCGAGGGACTGGACCCGGCCGAGGACCTCCGCCCGGCCGTGCTCGCCGCCGTCTTCGGCAGCCTGCTGCGCTCGGCCCACCTGTCCTGGAGCGCCGAGCACGAACCCGCCGGCCCCGAGGGCATGGTCGCCGTCATCGAGCGCTACTTCGACCAGCTCGGCCCGGCCCTGGCCGGCCACTGGCGCGACCCCTCCTGAGGCCCCCGCGGGGCCCGTCGGCGCACCCGTGTCATACCGGGGTATCACCCGACACCCCGGTACCACCCGGAAGTTCGGGCTCCAGTGCGATGCCCGGCGGGCCCCGCCCTCCTAGGCTGGCCCGCGATGAAGAACCTCACCGCCGCCGACCTCCGCCCGTACGGCCGCCGCCTGCTGCGCGCCTTCCGACACCACCTCACCACCCCGAGCGGCGGCCACACCCCGCTGCTCGGGGAGTCGCCCCGGCCCTGGCTGCGCCGGCTGCCGTACGCCGTCGCCCTCGCCCTGCTGTCCTCGCTGATCCCCACCGGGATCGCCGTCCTGGTCGAGACCTTCGGCCTGGTGCTGCCGGTGGCCGGCGCGCTCACCGTCGCCCAGACCGTCCCGCTGCTGCTCGCCATCACCCGGCCGCTGGCCGCCTGGTGGATCAGCGCGGCCACCCTGGTCACCACCGCCGCCATCACCGCTCGCTACGACATGGCCGGTGGCACCTGGCCGTGGAACGCGCCGATGATCCTCGCGTACATCTTCCTGCTGTTCGCCCTGGCGCTGCGGGAGAGCCGGGCCACCCTGGTCTCCGTCTGGCTGGCCACCGTCGCGCTCACCGCGCTCACCACCACGCTGGGCCTGCCCCGCTCCGGCGACGGCACCACCATGCTGCTGATCGCGCTCAGCGGCGCCGCGCTGCTGCTCGGCTGGGCCGTCCGGGACCGCGCCGAGGCGCGCCGGCTGCTCACCGAGCAGGAGCACATCAGCGAGGTCGAGCGCGAACGGCGTACCCTGCTGGAGGAACGCGCCCGGATCGCACGGGAGTTGCACGACGTGGTGGCGCACCACATGTCGGTCATCGCGGTGCAGGCGGCCAGCGCGCCGTACCGGATCACCGGGGTGCCGGACGACGCCGCCGAGGAGTTCAGCGCGATAGCCGGCACCGCCCGCGAGTCGCTGGCCGAGATGCGCCGACTGCTCGGCGTGCTGCGCAGCGAGGAGTCCGGCGGGGAGAAGGCCCCCCAGCCCGGGGTCGGCCAACTCGCCCAGCTGGTCGAGACGGTGGGTCGGGCCGGGGTGCCGGCCGAACTCACGGTGGAGCCGGGCACGGCGGACCTGGTGCCGCAGGCCGTCGGCCTGTCCGCCTACCGGATCGTGCAGGAGGCGCTGGCCAACGTGGTGCGGCACGCCCCCGGCGCGCGGACCTGGGTGTCGCTGACCACGGACGGCCCGGCGCTGCTGGTGACGGTGGTCAACGCGCCGCCCCCGGAGCGCACCGAGTCGCTGGAGGCCTCGGTCGAGGGCACCGGACAGGGGCTGGTCGGAATGCGGGAACGCGTCCGGCTGGTCGATGGCAGGCTGGACACCGGCCCGCTGCCGGACGGCGGCTTCAAGGTGGCCGCCGTCCTGCCCCTCGACCCTCCAGACACCCCCCGGGAGACCACCGCATGACCATCCGCGTGATCATCGTCGACGACCAGGCCATGGTGCGCGCGGGCTTCGCGGCCCTGCTCAACGCCCAGAGCGACATCGACGTGGTGGGGGACGCGGCGGACGGCGCCCAGGCCCTGGAGGTCAACGGACGCACCCACCCGGACCTGGTGCTGATGGACGTCCGGATGCCCGTCATGGACGGCCTGGAGGCGGCCCGGCGGCTGCTCGACCCGGCCGTGCCCGGCGCCCACCGGCCCAAGGTGCTGATGCTGACCACCTTCGACGTGGACGACTACGTGTACGAGGCGCTGCGCGCCGGGGCCAGCGGCTTCCTGCTCAAGGACGCCCCGCCGGCCGACCTGATCGCCGCGGTCCGGGTGGTCGCGGCCGGCGAGGCGCTGCTCGCCCCCTCGGTGACCCGCCGGCTGATCGAGGACTTCGCCCGCACCCGCCCGGTCAGGCGCCGCGACCCCAAGGTGCGGCTCAACGGCCTGACGCCGCGCGAGACCGAGGTGCTGGGGCTGATCGCCCGCGGCCTGTCCAACCAGGAGATAGCCGCCGAACTGGTGCTCGCCGAGCAGACCGTCAAGACCCACATCGGGCGCATCCTCGCCAAGCTCGGCCTGCGCGACCGTGCCCAGGCGGTGGTCCTGGCCTACGAGTCCGGGCTGGTGGCCCCCGGCCAGTAGGGGGGTTGCCCCCACCCCGGCGACCCCCCTCGCGACCGGGGGAAATCCTCCTGATACCCCGGTAGCACACGGGAGTTGGCCCCGCGGAGTGACGTCCGCGGGGCCGTCGCATTCCTACCTTCCTCCTCGTCGGAAGCCGAACCGAGTCGGCGGCCGAACGGACGAGGGGGAGCAGGGACATGCGCAAGTTTCGGGTCAGGCGGGCGATCGCCGCCACCGCGGTGGCGCTGGGGGTCGCGCTCGGCGCGGGCGGCTGGGCCGCCGACACCCAGACCCCCGTCACCGGCCCGCCGCCCGGCAGCGCCGCCTGGGCGGCGGACACCTCGCTCGGCCTGCGGCTGCCCGACCCGGCCACCGCCGCGCCGGCCCGAGTGGCCGCGTTCTTCGCCGGGTTGGGCCCGGGCCGGCAGGACGCCCTGGCCGTCCGCCACCCGCTGGTGGTCGGCAACCTGGACGGCGCCCCGATCGCCCTGCGCTACCGGGCCAACGCCCTGGCCCTGACCGCCGAGCGCACCCGCGAACTCGCCCGGGCCGCCGACCCCGCCCTCACCCCGCAGGACCACGAGGCCGCCCGCACCCGTGCCGAGCGCTACCGCGCCCTGCTGGACGGCGGCCGGCAGGTCCTCGCCTTCGACCCGCGCGGCCGCGGCCAGGTCGCCGAGGTGTACGGCGACCTCGCCGCCGCCCGCCGCACCGCCGTGGTCGTCCCCGGCTCGGACATCGACCTGCTCCGCTTCGACCGCACCGCCAACCCGTACGGCACCCCCGCCGGGATGGCCCGCGCGCTCCTGGACGCCACCGACCGGCAGACCGCCGTGATCGCCTGGGCCGGCTACACCACCCCGCTCGGCGTCGGCCCGGACGCCGCCACCGAGGACCTGGCCCGGGCCGGCGCCCCCCGCCTCACCCGGCTGCTCGACGGACTCGCCGTCACCACCCGCCCGCAGGCCCCGCCCACCCTGTTCTGCCACAGCTACGGCTCGGTGGTCTGCGGCCTGGCCCGCCCCACCCCCGCGCAGGCCTCCGGCGTGGTGGTGCTCGGCTCGCCCGGCATGGGCGTCGGCTCGGCCGCCGACCTCGACCCGGGCGTCCCGCTCTGGGCCACCGCCCGCAACGGCTCCGACTGGATCGGCGACGTGCCCAACGTCCGGCTGTTCGGCCTCGGCCACGGCGCCGACCCGACCGCCGCCGGCTTCGGCGCCCGCCCGCTGCCCGCCACCGGATCCCACGGCCACAACGGCTACTTCGCCCCCGGCACCGCCTCCCTCGCCGCCTACGCCGCCGTCGCGCTCGGCCGCGCCTGACCGCCCGCACCGGAAGGAGCACCACCATGACCAGCACCCTCACCACCCGGCCCCGCCCCACCCGGGCCCGCACCACGGAGCCCCGCACCCCCCGGCCGCTCACCGCCCTGCGCCGCGCCGCCGCCGCGGTCGACGCCAAGACCCCGGCCGACCGCGACCGCGCCCTGGACGGGCTGCGCGCCCTCGCCCTGCTCGCCGTTCCGGTCGGCCACTGGATGCTCGGCGGCTTCACCCGCACCCCCGACGGCGTCCTGCACAACGCCAGCCCGCTCTCCACCCTCGGCTTCTTCGCCCCGCTCAGCTGGGTGCTGCAGATGCTCGGGGTGTTCTTCCTGGTCGGCGGCCACTCCTCGGTCCGCTCGCTGGAGCGGGCCCGGGCCAGGGGCGTCACCTACGGCGGCTGGCTGCGGGCCCGTACGGTCCGGCTGCTGCGCCCGGTGCTCGGCGTGACGGCCGTCTGGGCGGCGCTGGTCCCGCTGCTGCCCGCGCTCGGCGTCCCCGCGGACACCCTGCGCACCGGCGCCACCCTGGTGGTGCAGCCGCTCTGGTACATCGGCGTCTACCTGGGGCTGACCGCGCTCACCCCGCTCTGCGTGGCCGCCGGGCGCCGGCTGGGCGGCTGGTCGGCGGGCCTGCTGGTGGCCTCGGTCGCCGCCGTCGACCTGCTGCGCTACGGGCCGTGGGCCGGGGCGGTGCCGTCCTGGGTCGCGCTGCTGAACATCCTGCCGGGCTGGCTGTTCGGGTACCAGCTGGGCGTGCTCTGGGCGCAGGGCCGGCTCGGCCGCCCGGCGGCCCGGGTGCTGCTGCTCGGCGGCGGCGCGCTGTTCGCCGCGCTGCTGCTGGTCTTCCACTACCCGGCCAGCATGGTCGGCGTGCCCGGGGCCGCCCGGACCAACTCGCACCCGCCGTCCCTGCTGGTGCTCGCCCTGGCCGCGTTCCAGTGCGGCGCCGCGGTGCTGCTGCGGGAGCGGCTGGGCCGGCTGCTGACCCGCCGTCCGCTGCTCTGGCTGCCGGTCGTGGTGGTCAACCTGTCGGCGATGACGATCTTCTGCTGGCACCAGAGCGCGATGCTCGCGGTCGCCGTGCCCGGCGCGGCGGCCCTGGGCGCCGTCCCGGGGCTGACCACCGCGCCGGACTCGCTCGGCTGGGTGGCCGCCCGGCTGGCGCTGCTGCCGCTGTTCGGCGCCGTGCTGGTGGCGATCGGCTGGTTCACCCGCGGGTTCGACGGCCCGTGGACGGCCTTCTCCCGGGGCGGCAAGGCGCTGGCCGGGGCCGGGGCGGCGCTGTTCGCGGCGTACGCGCTGGGCGTGGTGTGACGATCCGCCGGGCGTGACCGCTCCGAGGGGGCGTGGGCCGATCGGTCCGCGCCCCCTCGGCCGTCGCCACCCGTCCCCGGTGCGCCCCGCAGCGCGCCGGGGGCGCGGTGTCGGTGCCCTGCTCTACCCTGCCGCCATGGTGACGTTCGACGAGTTCCGTGCGATGGCGCTGGCCCTGCCGGAGGCCGCCCAGGAGCCGACCTGGGACATCGAAACGCTGCGGGTCCGCGGCCGGATCTTCGCGATGGGCGCGCCCGACGGGGACCGCGTCACCGTCAAGGCCTCCCCCGAGGACCAGGCCGAACTGCTCGCCTCCGAACCCGAGGTGTTCTCCTCCGCCCCGTACGTCGGACGGCACGGCTGGGTGAGCGTCCGGCTGGACCGGGTGGACCGGGACGAGCTGGGCGACCTGGTCACCGAGGCCTGGCGGCGGACGGCGCCGAAGCGCCTGGTCCGCGAATTCGACGCCTGAGTGCGACCCGCCGGTCCGGTCGCACCGGGGTGGGTGCGGACCACCGCCCGAACCACTGGGAGACGTCGCAAGGACACCCCCGGTTCATGTGATCCATCCCACAGTTTAGGCGTTCCCGCCACCCCTTCGGGCCCCCTAGGCTTGCGCAGGGAAGTCAACAGGTTTATCGCACCCTCCGGGCACCGCCCGCGAAACGGTGACGGGCCCAAGGGAGTTGGTGCGGTGCGCAACCGTCGGCGCTGGAAGCGGGTACTGGTCGGGGCGTTCGCCGGTTGCGCGGTGCTCGCCGACGCCGGAGCCTCCGCCGCCGCGGCCGCGGTCTCCTCCGAACAGCTGGCGATCTCCACGCCTCCGGCCGGCAGCACCGCCTGGGTCGAGGACCACTCCTTCGGCCGCTCCCTGCCCGACCCGGCCACCACCACCCCGGCCGCCGCCGCGGCGTTCTTCGCCTCGCTCGCGCCCACCGAACTGGACCGGCTGATCCAGGCGTACCCGCTGGTCGTCGGCAACTACGACGGCGCCCCGCTGGACCTGCGCTACCGCGCCAACAAGCTCGCCCTGGCCGCCGAGCGCGACCGGGCCCGGGCCCGCGCCGCCGACCACCGACTGGACGCCGACACCCGCGCCCTGGCCGTCTCCCGCGCCAACGACGTCGAGCACCTGCTCGCCCCCGACCGGCAGGTCCTGGCCTTCGACCCGCGCGGCCGCGGCCTGGTCACCGAGGTGTGGGGCGACCTCGCCGACGCCGAGCGGATCTCGGTGCTCGTCCCCGGCTCGGACGCCGACCTCGGCCACCACGACCAGGCGGTCGAGCCGCTGCGCTCCCCGGCCGGCATGGCCCGTGCCCTCCACGCCGAGGAGCGCCGCCAGGCCCCCGGCACCCGGACCGCCGTGATCTCCTGGACCGGCTACGTCACCCCCTCCGGCCTCGGCCCGGACGCCGCCACCTCCCGGCTCGCCGACGTCGCCGCCCCCCGGCTGGAGCGGCTGCTCGCCGGGCTGAAGGAGACCACCCGCCCCGACGCGCCGCCGTCGCTGCTCTGCCACTCCTACGGCTCGGTGGTCTGCGGCACCGCCGCCCCGGACATCCCGCGCGCGGCCGCCTCGCCGTCCGACACCTCCGGCATCACCGACCTGGTGGTCTTCGGCAGCCCCGGCATGGGCGTGCAGAGCACCACCGAGCTGGGCGCCGGCGTGCACGTCTGGGCCACCCGCAACCCCAGCGACTGGATCGGCAACGTGCCGTTCCTGGAGGTCGGCGGGCTCGGCCACGGCGCCGACCCGACGGCGGGCGGCTTCGGCTCCGAGCAGATCTCCTCGGCCCGCGCGGCCGGCCACAACGGCTACTTCGCCGCGGGCACCGACAGCCTGCGCAACTTCGCGGCGATCTCCCTCGGCCACTACCAGGACGTGGTCCGGGCCGCTCCCGACTCCTGAGCCGGGCCGACCCGACCCGACCGGACGGACCGGGGCTAGCCCGACTGGTCCTGGTACAGCCGCAGCGCGTCCGCCGCCGCCCGGACCAGCTCGCGCCGGGCGGCCGGCGGGGCCAGCACCTCGACGTCCGCGCCGAAGGCCAGCAGCGACCGGACGGCCGCCGGCGCCGGGAAGACCATCGTCACCTCGGCCCACTCCTCGACCGGCCCGGCGCCCGGTTCCGGCGGCGGCGCGGTGACCCGGCCGCCGTGGATGCGCAGGAACATGTCCAGCCGTCCGCGCCGGACCCGCACCCGCACCGGCACGTCCACCGGCAGCCGCTCCACCTGCTCGCGCAGCACCGCCCAGACGTCGCCGAGCCCGACCCCGGCCCGGCGGCGCACCGACTCCTCGGTGGTCTCGGCGGCCAGCACCCGGTCGGCCCGGAACAGCCGCGGCTCACCGTGCAGGTCGGCCACCAGGTACCAGACCGCGGCCTTGCTCACCAGCCCGTACGGGTCGACGGTGTACTCCACCGGCGCGGGCGTGCCGCTGTGCCGGTAGCGCAGCCGCAGCCGCCGGTCGGCGAAGACGGCGTACTGCAGCTCGCCCAGGTCCGGCCCGGCGGCGGAGCCGGCCGCGCCGGGCGTCTGCATCCAGCGGGCCGGGTCGACCAGGATCCGTTCGCTGGTCCGCTCCGCGGCCGGCCGGTGCGGGGCCGGCAGCGCCGCCATCACCTTGCGCAGCGCCGAGCCGAGCGCGCCGTCCAGCCCGAGGTCGCTGTGCGCCCCCTGGGCGGAGAGCACGAACAGCGCCCTGGCCTCGTCCGCGGTCAGCCCGGTGACGTCGGTCCGGTAGCCGGGCAGCAGACCGATGCCGCCGTGCCGCCCGCGCTCGGTGAACACCGGCACCCCGGCGGCGGAGAGCGACTCGACGTCGCGGTAGATGGTGCGGACGGACACCTCCAGCCGCTCGGCGAGTTCGGTGGCGGGCACCCGGCCGCGGGTCTGGAGCAGCAGGAGGATCGAGAGCAGGCGGTCTGCCTTCATGTCCCAATGATCCCAGTAATCCTGACGGTAGTTGTCAGGTTTCGCTGGGAGATTGCGTTCCGAGCCCGAAAAACCACCCGACACCAGGGAGTTGAGCGCCATGACCGCCGTCCAGGATGCCCGACCGCAGTACCAGGCCGCCCTCGACCAGCTGGAGAAGCTGTTCGCCACCGTCACCCCGGCCGACCTCGACCGGCCCACCCCCTGCACCGAGTTCACCCTGCGTCAGCTGCTGAACCACGTGGTCGGCGGCATGCACCGGTTCGCGTACATGGGCGAGGGCGGCCGCGCCGGGGACGTCGTGGCCGCCGTCGAGGACCCCTCGGACGAGGGCTGGCCGGCCGCGCTGGGCCGGGCCCGCGCCCGGGTGACGGCCGCCTGGGCGGACGACGCCAAGCTCGGCCGCCCGACCGTCGCCCCCTGGGGCGAGGTGCCCGGCGCGATCGCGGTGGGCGGCTACCTGATGGAACTGGTGACCCACTCCTGGGACATCGCCACCGCGCTCGGCGGCGGCTTCGCGCTGGACGACGACCTGTCGCGGACCGCGCTGGGCATCGCGCAGTCCGTGCTGCCGGACGGGCAGCGGCCGCCGGGCGGCCCGTTCGGCGACGTCCGGCCGGTCGCCGAGGACGCCGACGTGCACGCCCGGCTGGCCGCCTGGATGGGCCGGTCGGTCTGACCCCGCCGGTCGGTCTGACCCCGCCGGACGGCCCGGGGGAGCCACCGCCCCCGGGCCGCCGGTGCCCGCTACTCGCGCGCCGCCGAGGTGGAGCTCATGTCCGCGTAGCGGCTCCCCGCCACCCGGCCGGCCACCGGCTCCAGCAGCGCCAGCTCCTCGGCGGTCAGCCGCAGCGTCGCCGCCGCGGTGTTCTCGGCGAGCCGGGCGCGCTTGCGGGTGCCCGGGATCGGCACGACGGCCAGCCCGTGCACCTCGGCCCGCTGGTGCACCCAGGCCAGCGCGACCTGGGCGAGCGTCACGCCGTGGGCCGCCGCGATCCGCCGCAGCGGGTCGAGCAGCTCGCCGTTGGCGGCCGCGTTGTCGCCGGTGAAGCGCGGGTGGTTGCGGCGGTAGTCGTCCGCCGAGAGCTCCTCGGCGTCCTGGAAGGCGCCGGTCAGGAAGCCCCGCCCGAGCGGCGAGTACGGCACGAAGGCGACGCCCAGCTCCGCCGCGGCCGGCACCGCGGTGCGCTCGACGTCGCGGGCGAACACCGACCACTCGGACTGGAGCGCGGCGATCGGGTGGATCGCGTGCGCCTCGCGCAGCTCGGCACCCGTCACCTCGGACAGGCCGAGGTGGCGCACCTTGCCGGCCTCCACCAGCTCGGCCATGGCGCCGACCGAGTCGGCCAGCGGCACGGCCGGGTCGCGGCGGTGCATGTAGTACAGGTCGATCACGTCCACGCCCAGGCGGCGCAGCGAGGCGTCCACCGCGGTGCGGATGTACGCCGGGTCGTTGCTGATGCCGCGGACGGAGTTGTCCTCCGCCGAGCGCACGATGGCGAACTTGGTGGCGAGCACCACCTTGTCCCGGTTGGCCCGGACGAAGGGGCCGATCAGCTCCTCGTTGTGGCCGGAGCCGTACATGTCGGCGGTGTCGAAGAGGGTGACGCCGGTCTCCAGCGCGGCGTCCAGGGTGGCGAGCGCCTCGTCGGCGTCGGTGGGGCCGTAGAACTCGCTCATGCCCATGCAGCCGAGGCCCTGGACGCCCACCAGCGGGCCCCGGTGCCGAGTTCGACGGTGGGAAGGACGGTCTGAGTCATGCGCTCTGCGCTTCCTCTCCATGGATGTTCCGGTGTTGGACCGGGGCGCCGGTGAGGTCGGCGACCTTCCCGGCGTAGAGGTCGATCTTGTGGTCGAGGACGGCGAGGGTGGCCTGGAGGTCCACGATCCGCTGCCGGACCTCCTCGCGCTGGGCCTCCAGGAGCTGCTGCCGCTCCGGGTAGGTCCGCTCGCCCTGGCGGGCCATGTCCACGTACCTGAGCATGTCCGCCACCGACATGCCGGTCAGCCGCAGCCGGCCCAGGAAGGCCAGCCGGTGCAGGTCGGCGTCGCAGTAGCGGCGCTGGCCGCCCGCCGCCCGGTCGACCGGGTCCAGCAGGCCGATCCGCTCGTACCAGCGCAGGGTGTGGGCGGTCAGCCCGCTCGCCGCGGCGACCTCGCTGATGGTGTGCCTCGGCGTCCGGTCCGGGTCGCCGGTCGGGCGGCTGAACACCTCGGTGCAGCTGCGCCGGTCGATCTCGATGCGTGCGGGTGCGGCCATCGCTCGTCTTCCCCCTGTCCTGTGCGACGTGGACGACGCTACCGAGTTGGAGTGCACTCCAAGCAAGCCCGACATCCGGGTGGCTTCGCCACCACGTTCTCCGGCGGATTTCCCGGCGACTACAGTCGGACCCCATGGAGAGCTTGCGGATGATCGAGAACTGGCCGGTGCCCCACGCCGCGGCGGCCGTGGTCCGGGGGACGGACGGCGCGGTACTGGCCGCGCACGGGCCGCAGCAGCACCTGTTCCCGCTCGCCTCGGTGACCAAGCTGCTCACCTCGTACGCGGCGCTGGTCGCCGTCGAGGAGGGCGTGTTCGAGCTGGACGACCCGGCCGGGCCGCCCGGGTCGACCGTCCGCCACCTGCTCGCCCACACCTCCGGCCTGGGCTTCGACGAGGACCGGGTGTTCGCCGAGCCCGGCAACCGCCGGCTCTACTCCAACGCGGGCTTCGACACGCTGGCCCGGGCGCTGTCCGCGGCCGCCGGGATCGAGTTCTCCCGCTACGTCGCCGAGGCGGTGTTCCAGCCGCTGGGCATGTCGGACACCCTGATCCACACCGCGCACAAGTCCCCGGCCGGCGCCGGCGGCCTGTCCACCGTCGCCGACCTCACCCGGTTCGCCGCCGAGCTGCAGGCGCCGAAGCTGCTGGACCCGTCCACCCTCCGGCAGGCCACCCGCGAGGTCGCCTTCCCCGGCACCAGCGGGGTGCTGCCCGGCTACGGCCACCGGCGCCCGAACGACTGGGGGCTCGGCTTCGAGATCCGCGACGGCAAGAGCCCGCACTGGACCGGCACCGCCAACTCCCCCGGGACCTTCGGGCACTTCGGCCAGTCCGGCACCTTCCTGTGGGTCGACCCGCGGGCGGGCGCGGCCTGCGTCGCGCTCACCGACCGGGACTTCGGGCCGTGGGCGGTCGAGGCCTGGCCGGCCTTCTCGGACGCGGTGCTCGACGAACTGGCCCGCTGACGGGCCCGTCGTCGGACCCGCGCCCGCGGGACGACGCGGGGAGTCCGACGACAGGGCTCAGCCGTACGAGACCGGCGAGTGCATCTCCCAGAGCAGGAGTTCGGCGCCGGTCCCACCCGCCGCCGGGTCGGCGAAGGCGTCGCCGGTGATCCGCACGCTGTCGCCCGGGACCATCGAGCGGCCCGCACCCTTGGGTCCCGGCACGGTGCGGTAGCCGAGCGAGCCGGCCGTCAGGTGCGCGTACCGCCAGGGCGCCTCGGGCAGCCGGGGCAGCGGCTGCCACGGCCCGGCGGTGGCCAGCCAGAGCGCGGCGTCGCCGCGGCGCAGCCGCAGGGCGTCCGTCCCGGCGTCGCGCTCCAGCCCGGAGGCGAGCAGCGTCAACCCGCCGTCCGCCGGTTCCACCTTGCGCAGGCCGTACGCGGGGGGCGCGTCGAACTCGTCCGGCTGGAGCCACATCTGGACGAAGCGGACCGGCCCGGTGGCGCCGCCGACGTTGCGCTCGGTGTGGGTGACCCCGGATCCGGCGCTGAGGTGCTGGACCATCCCCGGGCGGACCACCCCGCTGTGGCCGTGCGAGTCCCGGTGGGCCAGCGCGCCCTCCAGCACCCAGGTGAGGATCTCGGTGTCCCGGTGCTTGTGCTCCTCGAACCCGGCGCCGGGGGCGAGGAGTTCCTCGTTGCACGCGAGCAGCGCGCCGAAGTGGGTGTTCTTCGGGTCGTAGTGGCCGGAGAAGGAGAAGGCGTGCCTGGACTCGACGCCCTCGGCCGGGGCGGAACGGTAGCGCTCGGCGGTGCGGCGCAGGTCGGCACGGGGGCGGTCGGCGGCTTCGGTCACGCCTCCCACCGTAGTGGCTGGGGCGCGGGGTGTGACCCTTGCCACCGCGCCGCTCCGCCGGGGGGTGTGCACGAGCAGTCACTCACGTGAGGCAGTCTTGTCCTTGTGCCAGCCGCTTCCGCGAACTCCAAGAGCGAACCCAGCCCCAGCCCCGCAGCCGAACCGGCCGGGAAGAGCCCGGCCGCCCGGCCGGTCCGTGACCGCCCGGGCCGTGCGGCACCCCGTCTGACCGCGCAGGAGCGCAGAACCGCCGCCGAGCGCGCCGAGCGCCGGGCGGCGACGCTCAAGCGGCTGGAGAAGTCCTCCGGGAAGCTGGCCACCGCCGCGATCTCGCGGATGGACGACCAGCTCGGCTGGTACCGGCGGATGCCGCCGGAGCACCGGTCCTGGATCGGTCTGGTCGCCCAGGCCGGCATCGCCGCCTTCACCGAGTGGTACCGCCACCCCGAGTCCGCGAAGGCGATCTCCACCGACGTCTTCGGCACCGCCCCGCGCGAGCTGACCAGGGCGATCACCCTGCGCCAGACCGTCGAGCTGATCCGCACCACGATCGAGGTGATGGAGGAGGCCATCGAGGAGGTGGCCGCCCCCGGCGACGAGGCGGACATGCGCGAGTCGGTGCTGGTCTACGCCCGGGAGATCGCCTTCGCCACCGCCCAGGTGTACGCCCAGGCTGCCGAGGCGCGCGGCGCCTGGGACGCCCGGCTGGAGGCGCTGGTGGTCAACTCGCTGCTGTCCGGCGACGCCGACGAGGGCGTGCTCTCCCGCGCCGCGGCACTCGGCTGGGGCCAGCCCAGCCAGATCCGGGTGGTGGTGGGCAGCGCGCCGGACGGCGACAGCGAGCTGGTGGTGGAGGCGATCCGCCGGGCCGCCCGGTACGCCAAGCTGAACGTGCTGACCGGGGTGCTGGGCAAGCGCCTGGTGGTCGTGGTCGGCGGCGACAAGGAGCCGGTGCAGGCGGCCCGGGCGCTGATCGGCCAGTTCGCGCCGGGCCCCGTGGTGGTCGGCCCGACCGTTCCCGACCTGCTCTCCGCGACCCGCTCGGCCCACGCCGCCGCGGCCGGCCTGCGCGCCTGCGCGGCCTGGCCGGACGCCCCCCGCCCGGTGCTGGCCGACGACCTGCTGCCCGAGCGGGCGCTCGCCGGCGACCAGGCCGCGCGCCGTCAGCTGGTGGAGGAGATCTACACACCGCTGGACGAGGCCGGCTCCGCGCTGCTGGAGACGCTGAGTGTCTACCTGGAGCAGGCCTCCTCGCTGGAGGGCGCGGCCCGGATGCTCTTCGTCCACCCCAACACGGTGCGCTACCGGCTGCGACGTGTGACTGACGTCACGGGGTACGCCCCCTCCGACGTACGTTCGGCGTTCACTCTGCGGATCGCGTTGGCCCTCGGCCGACTGGGCGGCGTGGGGGAGCCCGGCTGAGCCGGAGTGTAGGGACCATACAATCCCGGATGGTTTTCTTCGTTACCGTCGCCTACCCGCCCCTGGGCGCCTGGCGAGAGAGGGTTGAACCGTGCTCGTAATCGTCGCCCCTGGACAGGGTGCCCAGTCCCCCGGTTTCCTCAGCCCCTGGTTGGAGCTCGACGGCGTCGCCGACCGCCTGCGCGGCTGGTCGGACGTCGCCGGGCTCGACCTGGTGCACGCCGGTACCGAGGCGTCCGCCGAGGAGATCAAGGACACCGCCGTCGCCCAGCCGCTGCTGGTCGCCGCCGGTCTGGTGACCGCCCGGGCGCTGTTCCCGGACGAGGACGCCGCCCGCAAGCTGGTCGGCGCCGTGGCCGGCCACAGCGTCGGTGAGATCACCGCCGCCGCCGGCGCCGGGGTGCTCACCGCCCACGACGCGCTGACCTTCGTGCGCGAGCGCGGCCGGGCCATGGCCGAGGCCGCCGCCGTCACCGAGACCGGCATGCTCGCCGTGCTCGGCGGCGAGCCGGAGGAGGTCGCGGCGAAGCTCGCCGAGCACGGCCTGACCCCGGCCAACAACAACGGCGGCGGCCAGATCGTCGCCGCCGGCACGCTGGCCCAGCTGGAGGCGCTGAAGGCGGACCCGCCGGCCCGCGCCAAGCTGATCGCCCTCAAGGTGGCCGGTGCCTTCCACACCGAGCACATGGCCCCGGGCGTCAAGCGGCTGGCCGAGCTGGCCCCGACGCTGACGGCGGCCGACCCGCAGGTCCGCTACGTCTCCAACAAGGACGGCGCGGTCGTGGACTCCGGTGCCGAGGTGCTCGCGCGCCTGGTGTCGCAGGTCTCCAACCCGGTCCGCTGGGACCTCTGCATGGAGACCATCGGGCAGCTGGGCGCGACGGCCGTGATCGAGCTGTCCCCCGCCGGCACCCTCACCGGGCTGCTCAAGCGCAACCTCAAGGGTGTGGCCACGCTCGCCCTCAAGACCCCCGCCGATCTGGACAAGGCCCGCGAGCTCGTTGCGGAGCACGGCGGTCAGGAGCAGGAGACCCAGGCATGACCAAGCCCCAGATCCGCCCGGTGAGCGGCGCGCAGTACTCGCGCATCCTCGGCGTCGGCGGCTACCGCCCGGTCCGGGTGATCCCCAACTCCGAGGTCCTGGAGTGGATCGACTCCTCGGACGAGTGGATCCGCACCCGCAGCGGGATCGCCGAGCGCCGCTGGGCCGGCCCGGAGGAGTCCGTCGCCGAGATGTCGGTCCAGGCCGCCGGCAAGGCCATCGCCCAGGCCGGGATCTCCCCCGACCAGATCGGCGGCGTGATCGTCTCGACCGTCTCGCACCTCAAGCAGACCCCCGCGATCGCCACCGAGATCTCCGAGCGGCTCGGCTGCGGCACCGCCCCGGCCTTCGACATCTCGGCCGCCTGCGCCGGCTTCGGCTACGGCCTGGGCCTGGCCGACGGCATGATCCGCGGCGGCAACGCCGAGTACGTGCTGGTCATCGGCGTCGAGCGGCTCAGCGACCTGACCGACACCTCGGACCGCTCCACCGCCTTCATCTTCGGCGACGGCGCCGGCGCCGCGATCGTCGGCCCGTCCGACACCCCCGGCATCGGCAAGCTGATCTGGGGCTCGGACGGCTCGCAGGCCGACCTCATCACCCAGACCCAGGCCTGGGACACCGCCTTCGCCAAGTCCGACGCGATCAACGGCGCGGGCGAGGAGGCCAAGTGGCCGGCCCTGCGGATGGACGGCCAGCCGGTCTTCCGCTGGGCCGTGTGGGAGATGGCCAAGGTGGCCCAGCAGGCGCTGGACGCCGCCGGGATCACCGCCGACCAGCTCGGTGCGTTCATCCCCCACCAGGCCAACATGCGGATCACGGATGCCATGATCAAGGCGCTCAAGCTGCCGGAGTCGGTGCCCGTCGCCCGCGACATCGCCGAGACCGGCAACACCTCCGCGGCCTCCATCCCGCTGGCGATGGAACGCATGCTGGAGAGCGGTGAGGCCCACAGCGGGGACCTGGCCCTGATCATCGGGTTCGGGGCGGGTCTCGTGTACGCCGCGGCAGTCGTTACTCTCCCCTAGGCGCATTCGCCCGATTCACAAGCCTGTGTCCGGCCGCCGGCCGGACGCGTTCAACACCGAAGAGGAGCAGCCAGTATGGCTACCAAGGACGAGGTCCTGGAAGGTCTCGCCGAGATCGTCAACGAGATCGCCGGTATCCCGACCGAGGACGTCCAGCTCGACAAGTCCTTCACCGATGACCTGGACGTCGACTCGCTGTCCATGGTCGAGGTCGTCGTGGCCGCCGAGGAGCGCTTCGACGTCAAGATCCCGGACGACGAGGTCAAGAACCTGAAGACCGTGGGCGACGCGGTGGAGTACATCCTCAACGCCTGAGCGATCGACTCGTTCGACCCGGTCGGCCCGTCCGGCGTCCCGTACGCCGGCCCGGACCGACCCGTCGGCCGGGCTCGTCGAGCCTGGCCGACCACTCCGGCCGGGACGCCCTCACCGGGGCGCCCGGCCGGGCCCATCCTCGGCACGCCGCCGACCCCCTGCCACACGTGAGAGAAGAAGAAACCAGTGACCGCTGAAAACCGCACCGTGGTCGTCACGGGTATCGGCGCCTTCACGCCGCTGGGCGCCGACGCCGCCAGCACCTGGGAGAACCTGGTTGCCGGTGAGTCCGGCGTGGCGGCCCTGACCGAGGAGTGGGCCGAGGACCTGCCGGTGAAGATCGCGGCGAGGGCCGCCGTCGAGCCGGGCGAGATCCTGCCCCGCCCGCTGGCCCGCAAGCTGGACCGTTCGGCCCAGTTCGCGCTGATCGCCGCCCGCGAGGCCTGGGCCGACGCCGGCTACGAGACCCCCGCCACCGACGAGTCCTCCAAGCTCGCCCCCGAGCGCCTGGGCGCCGTCATCGCCTCCGGCATCGGCGGCGTGACCACCCTGCTCGACCAGTACGACGTGCTGAAGGCGAAGGGCGCCCGCAAGGTCTCCCCGCACACCGTCCCGATGCTGATGCCCAACTCCCCGGCGGCCAACGTCGGCCTGGAGGTCGGCGCCCGCGCGGGCGTGCACACCCCCGTCTCCGCCTGTGCCTCCGGCGCCGAGGCGATCGGCTACGCGATCGAGATGATCCGCACCGGCCGCGCCGACGTCGTGGTGGCCGGCGGCACCGAGGCGGCGATCCACCCGCTGCCGATCGCCGCGTTCGCCAACATGATGGCGATGTCCAAGAACAACGACGAGCCCCGGCGGGCCTCCCGCCCGTACGACAAGGCCCGCGACGGCTTCGTCCTGGGCGAGGGCGCCGGCGTGGTCGTGCTGGAGTCGATCGAGCACGCCGAGGCGCGCGGCGCCCGGATCTACTGCGAGGCCGTGGGCCAGGGCCTGTCCTCGGACGCCCACCACATCGCCCAGCCCGAGCCGACCGGCGCCGGCGTGGCCCGCGCGCTGGCCGACCTGTTCGAGCGCAACGAGCTGGACAAGGCCGAGATCGTGCACGTCAACGCGCACGCCACCTCGACCCCGCAGGGCGACACCGCCGAGCTGAAGGCGCTGCGCAAGGAGCTGGGCGACGACCTCGACCACATCGCCGTCTCGGCCACCAAGTCGATGACCGGTCACCTGCTGGGCGGCGCCGGCGGCATCGAGACCGTCGCCACCGTGCTGGCCCTGCACCACCGGCTCGCCCCGCCGACCATCAACGTGGACGAGCTGGACGACGACGTGGACGCCGACATCGTCCGCGACGAGGCCCGCAAGCTGCCCGAGGGCCGGATCGCCGCGCTGAACAACTCGTTCGGCTTCGGCGGCCACAACGTGGTGCTGGCCTTCCGCACCCGCTGACGCCCGCGTCGAAGGGGCCGTCGCTCGCCGTGAGCGCCGGCCCCTTCGTCGTACCCGCTTGGTCTCAGACCACCTGGTGCAGCCAGCGCACCGGTGCGCCCTCGCCCGCGTAGCGGAACGGCTCCAGCTCGTCGTCCCAGGGCTTGCCGAGCAGCCGGGCGACCTCGGCCTCCAGGTCGGCGCCCTCGCTGCGGGCGCGCACCAGGACGGCGCGCAGCCGGTCCTCGGGGATCAGGATGTCGCCGTGGATGCCCGTGACGGCGTGGAAGATGCCGAGCGAGGGCGTGCTGCTGTACCGCTCCCCCTCCGCCGTGGCGCAGGGCTCGCTGGTCACCTCGTACCGCATCAGCTGCCAGCCGCGCAGCGCGGAGGCCAGCTTCGAAGCCGTACCGGGCTCCCCCTGCCAGGAGAGCTCGGCACGCCAGTGCCCGGGTGCGGCCGGCTGGCGGATCCAGTCCAGGCTCACCCGCACATTGAGCACCCCGGCGACGGCCCACTCGACGTGCGGGCACAGCGCGCGGGGCGCGGAGTGGACGTACAGAACTCCACGTGTCGTCACCGGGACCTCCAGGCTGTGGACGAGGGTCGCCTTCCCCAGCTGCCTCGTGCCTGCAGTTGATCCGCAGTTACCCACGTTAGCCGACATTAAGCTACTAAAATCGAGCAAAACGGACAGGCTTTCGCTCAATGCTAGTCGAATCCTCAACGAGGTCTACCCCTCGGCCGGATCTCTCCCCCGAACGGCCCCATCGTCGGCGGGACCACCGTACCGCGCGGCGCCGCACGGTGGATGACGCACTTTCGGATCCGACCGGAATGCGGTAGTGCGGCCGGGGCGCCCGCGCCCGACCGCGAACCGTCCACAGCGGACCGCCCCGCCGCCCGGTCGGGGCGGCGGGGCGGTCAGCGCTCCTGACGGTCCGTCAGCCGTCCAGGCGGACGACCATCTTGCCGGTGTTGACACCGCGCAGCAGGTCGAGGAAGGCCTCGGCGGCGTTCTCGAAACCGTCCACCACCGTCTCCTCGGTGCGCAGTTCACCGGACGCCAGCCAGCCGGCCACCTCCGCGACGAACTGCGGCTGGAGCCCGGCGTGGTCGCGCACCAGCATGCCCTCCAGCCGCAGCCGCTTGCCGATGGCCAGCGCGAGGTTGCGCGGGGCGGCGGGGGCGGTGGTCTCGTTGTACTGGGCGATCGCGCCGCAGAGCACCGCACGGCCGTGCACGTTCAGCGCGCCGATCGCGGCCTCCAGGTGGTCGCCGCCGACGTTGTCGAAGTAGAGGTCGATGCCCTCCAGGGCGGCCTCGGCGAGCTGCTGGGCGACCGGGGCGTCCTTGTAGTTGAAGGCCGCGTCGAAGCCGTACTCGTCCACCAGCTTGGCCACCTTCTCCGCCGAGCCGGCCGAACCGACCACCAGCGAGGCACCCTTGAGCTTGGCGATCTGGCCGACCAGCGAGCCGACCGCGCCGGCCGCGCCGGAGACGAAGACCCGGTCGCCCTCCTTGAGGCCGCCGACGGCGAGCAGGCCGGCGTAGGCGGTCAGGCCCGGCATGCCGAGCACGCCGAGGTAGGCGGAGAGCGGGGCGGCGGCCGGGTCGACCTTGACCGCGTGCGCGGCGTCCAGGGTGGCGTACTCGCGCCAGCCGAGGCCGTGCAGCACCGCGTCGCCCGGGGCGAAGCCCTCGGCCCCGGAGGCGACGACGTAGCCGACCGCGCCGCCGTCCATGGCCTGGCCCAGCTGGAACGGCGGGACGTACGACTTCACGTCGTTCATCCGGCCCCTCATGTACGGGTCCACCGAGAGGTAGGCGTTGCGGACCAGGATCTCGCCCGGACCCGGGGTCCGGACCGGGGCCTCGACCAGGGCGAAGTCGGCCGGCACCGGCCAGCCCTGGGGGCGGGCGGCGAGGTGCCATTCACGGGCGGTCGCGGGGGCGGCGGTCTGCTCTGCCATCGGGGGCTCCTTGCGGTTCGGGTGCGGGATTCGCCGCGCGGCCGGGCTCCGGACCCGGATATTCCCGCGCGGTTCAGGTGCATGAAAGGTTGAGCAACTGAAGTAACGATGGGCATGAAAGGTTCACCTTGTCAACTTTTCAGGTAGACTCTGGGCCATGGAGACTCAGCCGATCGAGGACGCCACGCCGCAGCCCGACGAGATCACCCGCGAGGTCGTCGACCTGATGGCCAACCTGGTCGCGCTGTTCCACCGCGAGTACGAGGACGCCGCCGCCGCCCGCTCGCTCACCGGCGCCCAGGCCAAGGTGCTCGCCCTGCTGCGGCGCGGGCCGATGCCGATGCGACAGATCGCCCAGACCCTCAGCTGCGAGCCGTCCAACATCACCGGCATCGTCGACCGGCTGGAATCCCGCGGCTTCGTCACCCGCGAGGCCGACCGGCACGACCGCCGGGTCAAGCTGGTCGCCGCCACCGACACCGGCTCGGCCGCCTCCGAGGAGCTGCGCGAGTCGCTGAACTTCGCCCGCGAGCCGCTGGCCGCGCTCGGCCCGGACGAGCGGACGGCCCTGCGCGACCTGCTCCGGCGGATGCTGGCGGGCGCCTCCGGCCCCGGGGCGTGACCAGCATCACAGGCTCCGGGGGCTGTCCGCGGGCCCCTCGGGGGTAACCGAACCGCCTCCCGGAACGTCTAACGTTCGAACATCGAACGCGAGAGACCTGAGGACGGGGGGCACGGAGGATGAGCAGCAGTACGCGCCGGCGCCGCTACCTGCGGACCGCCATCGGCCTGGCCGCCGTACTGGTGCTGTCGGTCGTGGGTGCCGGGGCGTGGTTCTACCACCGGCTGGACAACAACATCACCACCTTCGACCCGGGCGGCGTCGCCACCGAGCGCCCGCCGGCCCCCGTCCCGGCCACCCCGGGCGCCTCCGTCCCGGTCAACGTGCTGCTGCTCGGTTCGGACACCCGCGAGGCGGGCAACGACTCGCTGGGCGGCGGCGACGAGGGCGTGGGCCACTCGGACACCGCGATCCTGGTGCACGTCTACGCCGACCACAAGCACGCCGTCGGCGTCTCGATCCCCCGCGACACCCTGGTCACCATCCCGTCCTGCAAGCTGCCGAACGGCACCTGGACGACGCCGAAGACCGACCAGATGTTCAACTCCGCCTTCACCGTGGGCCTGGCCCCCAACGGCAACCCGGCCTGCACCCAGAACACCGTCGAGAAGCTCACCGGGCTGCGGATCGACCACACCGTCGTGGTCGACTTCAAGGGGGCGGCCGCGATGTCCGACGCGGTGGGCGGCGTGGAGGCCTGTGTGCCCAACGACGTCGACCAGTACGGCATACACCTCAAGAAGGGCCTCCAGAAGCTCTCCGGCCAGTCCGCGGTGGACTACCTGCGGATCCGCCACGGCCTCGGCGACAACTCGGACATAGGCCGGATGAAGCGCCAGCAGGCCTTCCTCTCCTCGATGATCAAGAAGGTGCAGGGCCAGGGCTTCTCGCTGCCCACCCTGCTGCCGCTGGCCGACGCGGCCACCAAGTCGCTCACCGTGGACGAGGGGCTGGGCACCGCGATGAAGCTGGTGGACTTCGCCCGCTCGATCGAGGACATCAAGCTCTCCGACGTCACCTTCGTCACCGCCCCCTGGCGCTTCGCCGGCGACCGGGTGCGGCTCGTCCAGCCGGACGCCGACACCCTCTGGAAGCTGCTGCGCGAGGACCGCACCCTGGACGGGCAGAGCACCTCCGGGACGGGCCAGGTGACCTCCTCCCCCACCGCCGGTCCGGGTGCCGCGACCGCCCCGGGCGCCCCGTCCACCCCGCTCACGCCGGAGCAGGCCGCGGTGCCGGTCACCGTGGTGAACGGGGTCGGCACGCCCGGCCTGGCCGGCTCCGGCGCCGAGACGCTCAAGGCGCGCGGCTTCCACAACGTCACGCTCGGCCCCAACTCCCCCGGGCAGCAGGCCACCCGGGTCGCCTACGACCCCGCGCTGAAGGCCGCCGCCGACCAGGTCGCGGCGCTCTTCCCCGGCGCCAAGGCGGTCGAGGAGCCCGGCTCGGAGGCGATCACCGTGACCCTCGGCGCCGACTACCGCGCGGCGGGCACCCGGATCGACTCGGCGGCCGCCCCGAGCCCGGAGCCCGGAGCCCCGGCCGGTGCCGCGGCGGGCGCCACCCCGGGCAGCACCCCCGGCGCCCTCCCGAGCGGCGTCCCCACCGGCATAGCGGAGAACACCCGCAACGCCGACACCGACCCGTGCGCCAACCTGACCTTCGGCTGATCCGGCCTTGGGCCGATCCGACCGTCGGCCGGTCGGCTCCGGGTCCGGCCGGCCGCTACTCGGGGTCCGGCAGGCCGGTGACCACGGCGGTCAGCCGGGTGCCGCGCGGGAAGGCGCCCGCCGCCGCCAGGTCGGCCAGCGCGGCGAGCAGCTTGGCGACGTAGCGGCGCTCCAGCGGGACGCCGTGGCGGCGCTCGAACCGCTCGGCGAAGCCGGCCAGCTCGGCCGGGACCCTGCCGTAGCCGCCGCCGTGGTGCCCGTGGTCGATCCGCCAGTTGTCGAAGTCGCGTCCGTAGGCCGCCCGGTGCAGCCGGGCGACCTCCGCCTCCAGGTAGCCCTCGCCGCCGCGCAGCACGGCGACGCCGAGCGCCCGGGCGCCCGCCGGCAGGCCGGCCGCGATGCCGGCCAGGGTGCCGCCGGTGCCGACCGGGCAGCAGACCACGTCCCGCTCGCCGAGACCGGGCAGTTCGGCCGGGATCGCGGCCGCGCCGACGGCGGCCAGGGCGTTGGAGCCGCCCTCCGGGAGCACCAGGCAGGGGCCCCAGCGGCGGAGCAGGGCGTCCGCGCCGGGCTCCCCGCCGGCCCGGCCGGTGGCCTCCCGGTACTCGGCCCGGGTCAGGAACTCCAGCCGCATCCCGGCCGCCTCGGCGGCCCGCAGCGACCAGTTGCGCGGCCGGTCGGCCAGCTCCTCGCCGCGGACCAGCCCGACGCTCTCCAGTCCGAGCGCCCCGGCGGCGGCCGCGACGGCCCGCAGGTGGGTCGAGTAGGCGCCGCCGAAGGTCAGCAGCCGGGTGTGGCCGCGCTCCACGGCGGCGGCCAGGTTGGGCGCCAGCTTGCGCCACTTGTTGCCGGGGACGGTCGGGTGCAGCAGGTCGTCCCGCTTCAGCCGCAGCTCCACCCCGGCGCGGGCGAAGGCCTCGTCGGCGCAGTCCACCAGCGGGGTCGGCAGCAGCGCGGGTTCGAGCATCCGGCCAGCTTACGCGGGCCGCGAACGGCGGGCCCGGCCGCCGGAAGCGGCGGCCGGGCAGGTGGGACGGGCCGGTCGGCCGGGTGCCCGGGAGGGGCCGGTCAGCCCGCCCCTCCGTCCGCGCTCTGCGCGTTGACGGCCCGGCGCAGGGCGCGCGGGACGGGGCCGGCGGCGGGTGCCAGCTTGTCGATCCGGCCGCGGAACTCCCGGCGCTGGCGCCATGTCAGGGCCGAGCCCAGCCGGGCGGCGTCGACCAGCGCGACCAGGGCCGCGTCCGCCGGGTCGACCCGGCTGAACGGGCCGGTCAGCGCCGCCGCGACACCCGCCGCCAGCGCCTTGCGCACCCGGGGCTCCCGCAAGGTGACCCGCACGACCGGGAAGAGCCCGAGCACCCGGTGCTGCTCGACCCGGATCCGGCCGGCGGCCTCGAGCCCGTCGCGGACCACCCGGGCCGAGGCCGCCCGGCGCCCGATCCAGGTCTTCCAACTGCGTCGCCTCTCCTGACGGATCTGCTCCAGCAGCGCGGCCGAGAGCGGGTCGAGGCCGTCCGCCGCGCCGTCCACGCCGACCGGGTGCCGGCCGTCGTCGCGGATCAGCCCGCGGCGGAGGAGTTCGGTGAGCGCCGCCGCCCGCACGGCCAGGTCGAGGTGGAGGGCGGCGGTGACGCGCCCCCGCTCGGGGTCGTAGGCCAGCAGGTACAGCTTCTCGGGAAGGGTGGCGGGCAGGTCCATGTCGGTCTCCGCAAGGTCTCGTGGGCCCGGCCGCCGGGTCAGCTCGGCTCTGAGCCACCGGGTTCGGGGCCGTCCTCGGCCGGGTTCTCCCCGGCCGGGCCGTCCTCGGCCGGGCTCTGCTTGGGTGGGCGTCCGCGCCGGGGAAGCCGGGCCGCGCCACCGGGCATCCGGCCCGCGTCGGTGAGGGCCCGGCGGAGCAGGAACTCGATCTGCGCGTTGGTGCTGCGCAGGTCGTCCGCGGCCCATCGGGCGAGCGCGTCGTGAACTGAAGGGTCCAGTCGCAGCAGGAGCTTCTTCCGTTCCGTCGCCAAGGCCTCGCCTTACTGGTAGAGGGAGCCCGTGTTCACGACGGGCTGGGTGCCGCGTTCGCCGCAGAGCACCACCAGGAGGTTGCTCACCATGGCGGCCTTGCGCTCCTCGTCCAGCTCCACGACATCGCGTTCGGCGAGCCGTTCCAGCGCCTCCTCGACCATGCCGACGGCGCCCTCGACGATCAGCCTGCGCGCCGCGACCACGGCCCCGGCCTGCTGGCGCTGGAGCATCACCTGGGCGACCTCCGGAGCGTACGCGAGCCTGGTGATCCGGGACTCGACGACCCGCACTCCGGCCGAGGCGACCCGGGCGGCGATCTCCGCGGAGAGCATCCGGGCGACCTCGTCCGCGCCGTCGCGCAGCGACAACTGGCCCTCGTGGTGGGCGTCGTACGGGTAGCTGGTGGCGATGTGCCGCACGGCCGTCTCGGTCTGGATGGCGACGAAGTCGGCGTAGTCGTCCACCTCGAACATCGCCATCGCGGTGTCCTCGACCTGCCAGACCACCACGGCGGCGATCTCGATCGGGTTGCCGTCCGCGTCGTTGACCTTGGTGGTCTCGGTCTCGTGGTTGCGGATCCGCAGCGATATGTGCCGGCGGTTGGTGAACGGGTTCAGCCAGGTCAGGCCCTCGGAGCGGACGGTGCCCCGGTAGTTCCCGAGCAGCTGCACCACCCGGGCCTGGCCGGGCGAGACCACGGTCAGCCCGAACGTCAGCAGCAGCGAGCCGAGCACCAGCAGCGGTCCGACGACCACCAGGGCGATGCCCAGACCGCTCGTCCTCCCGGCCAGTTGGGCCGCGCCGACGACGGTCGAGCCGATCCCGGCGAGCAGGCCGAGCAGCGAGCCGCCGAGCACCGGCAGACCGGCCGCCCCGGTGATGACCCGTTCGGTGATCTTGGGGACCGGGAGGTCCAGCACAGGGCCGTCCTCGACGGCGAAAGGCTGTGTGGTCATGGGAGCGACTCCTTCGACGAGCATCCGCATCCGATGGCAAAGTGATATCACTTTTTCGCCGCAGAACGCCAGGGACGGGCACGGGGACGCGTGGACGGACGGCCGCCGAGGGGCGGTGGAAGGCGGTCGGGATCCGCCGGGGCCGATGCCCACGGGCGGGTGAATTCCGGCGCGCCACCCGGGAAAGGCAGTGGCCGCGGCCTAGACTCTGCGACGTCGCAGGAGGTGGGAGAGGTGGCGGGGCTCCGGCCCGACGGCCCGCCCGCGGAGGGTCGTACGACGCTCGTCGCACGCCGAGAAGGTGGGGCGGGTGGGACTCGAACCCACGACCAAGGGATTATGAGTCCTGCGGCCGCTTTAACCAGGGTTCGTCACCTTCCCCTGATTCTCCCTGTTTTCCCAGGTCAGAGACCCTGAGGCAACCTCTGGCCGCATCCGGCTTTCACTGGCTTTCACGGCCCTTCACTGGCGCCATGTCCACTGAATGTCCACTGAAAAGCGGGTCCAACAGGGACGCGCACAGGGAGCGGTTCACCGACCTGCGTCTGCTGTCTACCCAGAAGTGGGTTCCAAGGGATACCCCAACCGAGGCAAACGACTACGGCCGACCAAGCTGCTAGCTAGTGCAGCCGAACCCCCGGCGCACTCCGCACACCGATGATCATACCGGTGCAGGTCCGGCCTCGGAATGACTCAGTCCTCTACCTGAGGGCATGTCCGGCGGTGGCCGGGTGGTCGGCCCTTGAAAGGCATGGACCGGAAGGGCCCGGCCTTTATCGTTCCACGCCGGGTCTCGGCCAGGAGAACCGCTCGCCCTGGACTGGGTTGGTCGCCGACGTCTCGCCCGCGCCTTCGAGGCCACTCACTACGTTCCCGGGCCGCACTCGCCGCGTGACCCGAGGAGGTAGCCGAGCGCGACTTTCACAAGCTTGGGCGCATCGCCGAGTTCACGGCGCTCCAGCGCGGAGTCGCCGCCTGCGGCAGCCGCCAGCGGGCCGGCCTGGTTCGATTCGTACGCCGCAGGCAGCTTGTACGCGGCAAGCCGCCGAAGGGCTTCCTCGGGCAGTCACGTCGCGGCCAGCTCCGGGAACACCCCGCTCCCCGGGCGCCCCGTGTTCATCGGAGCCTTGTAGTTCAGCCAGCTCCAGGCATCGATCAGGATCGAGCGCAGGCCCACAGGCGCCCCCGCGAAGTCGGCCCCACGCCAGGTAACACCCTAAGACCTCATGAAGGTCGATAGCACAGGAAAATGACTTTGTCCCAGGAACAGCCGAGATGGCTGCCACGGCGCCGGGCGGGCGGTCGACTTCCATAGGATCGACCCAATGCACGAGCCGGAGGTGACGGAACTGTCCCCCGCAGTGCGGCCCGTGTAATCCCTACTCATCAGAGTAGGCACGACCGCGCCACACTGCGGAGGACAGCATGACAAGGCACCGCAAACCCGGGCCGGGCAGGTGGTACCCCGAACCGAAGAACGTGTGGATCTTGATGCGGATCCTGATCTGGATCTACACCATCACCCGTTCTTAGGTTCTGTTCGACAGGCCGCCCCACGTTTTTGGCAGAACCGGGCGGCCCTCCGCTCCCCCTGGCACCTCGTGTCGGGGGGAGCGGCACTTAAGGGGCTCTTGTGGCGAAGAGCCGGTCTCATAGATTTAAGTCATCGAAACCAGCGCCAACGCTACCGCCCCCACGGGCGCGCCGCGAGCAAATCGTGGAGCAGTTGACATAGGCGCGGCCGGTGCAGTATTGGCAAAATGGCCATTTTCGCACGACGGCACAGACCGTCCGCGTCTCGGTGCCTCCGGCCTCTACCGTTCCGGCGCTTGGAAGACGCGGCCCGCCTCGAAGGCGTTCCGGTCCAACGCGCGCTGCCGGTCGGGGCGCAGCTTCGCCCACTCCGCCGCGCACAGGTCACGGGACCGGACCTCGCCCCGCTGGACGATGGTCAGCTGGGCGAGGCGGCCGGCCGCCGTGGACTCCTGCTGCCAGCGGTCCCACGCCGGTGTGCCCGGCTCAGGCGCGGCCGCCGCGGGTTCGCTCTCCGGCCAGATCAGCCACGCTGCGCCACCGCCGACAGCCAGGACCCCTGCCACCGCTGCGGCTACGAACCGCCCCCTCAGCTTCATGATCTCGACGCTACCAGCGGCCAGCCGTGCAGCCCGGCGCTACGGCGCACCAAGGCTGGAGGTCGGCGCAGCCTGCGCCTCCTCGGCGATGTCGAGGCGCCGCATCAGCCAGCTGGCGAGCACCAGGGTCTCTGCCGCCTCGGCAAGCTCGTCGGCCTCGTCCGGGCCGTGCGCGCGGGGGTTCCGGAGCGCCTGCATCACGCCGCTGAAGATCGCGGCCATGCCGCGCTGCTCACTCTTCAGGTTCGCGTCCGACGACCGCGTCACGGTGATCCTCACGTTCGGGGGACTGAGCGCCGCACCCATCAGATCGTGGCCGTTGCTCGTCAGGCCGGTCAGCTGCTGGACTCGGTGCTCGACCTCCTTGTAAGCAGCCAGCACTGCAAAGGCGTACTCACCACTGTTGATCCGGCTCGCGGCAACCTCCGCGATTCTCGGGTGCAGGGCGCAGGTGAAGGCGAGTTCAGGCGCCGGGGCAGGGTCGGGCTCCACCGCCGCAGGTCGCAGGAGCTCCTCCACGGTCAGGGCCTCCGGGCGGCCGATGAGCTCCTGGCGGCGCTTCCAGTACCCCACCAGGTCGCTGGGGTCGATCCCCGCGTACTTCCTGACCCGCTTGTTGAACGACAGCTCCCAACCCATCATGCCGTCTGCCCGGCTGAGCCCGGTCGACCACGGCTCGGCAGCGGCGGCATACGCCGCAAGTGCCACCTGAAGCGGGGCGACGGTCCTCCGGTCCCGGCCGACCATGAAGGCCTTGTAGTCGATCACGAGCCTGGTCCCCTGCTGGCCGACCGGGGCGGGCGCCCAGTTCCGTTCGATCTCGACCGCCTGCTGGAGGAGCAGGAGCATCCCCCGAAGTGCGACGCCGGCCTCGGCGCAATTCGCCATACCGGCGGCGGTGAGCTGGACCTGCTGCTGGTCCTGCAGCGCGTGGCGCATTCCCGCGTCGATGCCGCACACCAGGTCGGGAGGCAGTTGCTGGATCGCCTTCTCCGTGTCGATGCCCTTCTGGTACAACGCTCGGTCGAGGTCGTCGAAGGTGGGCCACTGACCGCCCTCGGAGAACCAGGCCCAGACCGTCTCCAGCAGTTCGAACCCGTCCTCGCCCTCCGGGCGCGGCATCCCCTCTGGAGCCGTGATGCGCATGTTCCCCACCTGTCGCTCGTCCCGTGCTGGACGGCAGGGTATCCGTCAACCGGACCGGGATGCACCGTGATTCACCGCCGTCCGGAGAGCCGCTGGTCGTCGGCCTTCCGCGGCGGCGGCATGCTCAGGTCGAGGAGAAGATCCCACACCGCCCAGACAGACGAGTCCAGCAGGTCGGGCGAGTCCTCCGTCTCCCCAAGACCCACGAAGGTGGTCTGCTGCCCCTCCAGCTCCGCGAAGAGCCGGACCGGTCCGACGTAGTGCGCCCGCGCCTGCTCGTACACCTGCGCCACCGGCGCCGACCGGGCGCGCTTGCCGCGAGTCGCGTGCACGATCCGCCAGTTCACGGTCGGGACGACCTCCATCAGCAGCGCCGGCAGGTAGTCACCGCCGTTGTTCGCCTCGATGACGACGCAGTCCGCCTTGTGCTGGTGGTACAGCTCGGCCGCGCGCCGCATCGACGCCGTCGGGGTGTGGCGGCCCTGCTCGGCGTGCAGGAGGTAGGCGTGCGGTCGACTGTCGCCGTAGGTCGATAGGTTAGGGATGCCACGGCCGGCGGCGGTGAACGTGGTCTGGTCCGCGTTCTCATGGCTCTTCGTCGCCGGGTCGATCGAGACGACGACCCGGTCCAGCTCGGGAACGTTTCTCGGCGTGGAGGCCGAAGCCCTCGACCTCGGACATAGACCCCTTCACGGGCGCCTTCGACGTCTTCCAGGTCCTCTCGGTGGTCAGGCGGCGGGCTGGTGGGTGGGGATGCCTTGGCGGAGGCGGGCGTCTTCGGTGAACAGGCGCAGGATCGTTTCGTCGTCGACGGGTGTGGTGTTGCGGGTGTGGGTGTGGTTGGTCCAGGTGCCGTTGGTGCGTTCCCAGATGACCTTGTCGTGGACGACGTGGTCGCCGTCGGTGAAGGCGGCGGGCACTTGGGGGTAGGGGATTTTGGGGAGGGTGTTGGGGTCGACGTGGCGGTGGGCGATGACGGGGACGAGGGTGCTGCCGCTGTGGGACAAGGTGGTGGGGAATTTCCACCAGGTGTCGGGCAGGCTGGTCATGGGGCCGCGGGTGGGCGGGGTGACGGTGCGGGTGGTGCGTCGGTATTCGCCCCGGCCTCGGTGCCGGATGCTGGTGACGACGGACTCGTGGCCGGTGGCGGTGTGCACGATGACGTCGCCGCGGCGTAGGAGGCGGGCGGGGAGGTCCATGACGCCGTAGGCGCCGATCCGGCGTTCGGGGTGGCGGGCGGCCGGGCTGTAGGGCCAGTTGGTGACGTAGGTGGCGATGGTGTCGACGAGTTCGGTGACGGCCTTGGCCGGGTTGTTGCGGCGGTCGAGTCTGCGGTCGACGAGGGTGATCTGCTCCTGGGGGAGGGCGTTGTTGGGGTCGCCGAGGTAGTGGATGGCGTGGAGGCCGCCGATCCCGGCGGCGTCGCGGTCGACGGTGGCGTGGTTGTCGGTGGTCCAGATGACGGTGTTGTCGGGGAGCGTGACGGCGACCCAGGAGGTGTCGGAGGAGGCGTGACCGCCGCAGGTGGTGGTGATGCCGTGCTGGTGGAGGCCGGTGGTGATCAGTTCGCGCAGGGTGTTCACGATGGGTTCCTAGGCTGGCCCCGGGGGAGGTGGGGGTGCTCCCCCGGGTGGGTGTGGTTCGGGTGGCGGGGTGGTTCGAGGGTGGTGTTGGCGGGTCGGTGGGCTGCGGCCGGTTCCGGGGGGCGGGTTAGTTCTGGTTGGTGGATGCGCTGCTGGTCTTGCGGGTGCGGGGCGTGCTGGTGCGGGTGGTCGTCTTCTTCTCGGCGGTGACCTTGGTCGTTGCTTTGCGGGCGGCGGCGGGCTTGGTGCCGGCGGTTTTGGTGGCGGTCTTGCGGGCTCGGGTCGGCTTGTCGGCCGGGGTTCGGGGCGCGGTGGCCGCGCGCTTGCGGGGGGTCTTGGCGTTCGGCTTGAGGGTGTCGGAGGGCTGTGCGGGTGTGGGGCCGGTGGGAATGTCGGTCTCGCTCGCGTCCGGGGTCGTCGGCGCAGGGGCGGCCGGGTCGGTGGTGTCGGCGGGCTTGGGGTTGTATGGGTCGGATTCGGTCGGTGCCGAGGTGTCCGGCTGGTTGGTGGTGGTCTCCCAGGGGCGGTGGCCGACGTAGAGGGGCGCGTCGTCGAAGGTGGGCAGCAGGTCGCGGAGGAGCGTGGCGTGGATGAGCTCGGCCGGGTCGCCGTCGAGGCCGTGGAGGTGCATGACGGCGTGGTAGCTGCTGCCGGGAGGGAGGGCGCCGCGCCGGGCGGGCTGGGTCCCCTTCGGGCGGCGGCCGGGGGCGGTGGCCCAGAGCTGGAGGGTCACGCCGTCGAGTCGGATTCGGGCGCCGATGCTTCGGCCTTCGTGGTTGCTGAGGCGCTGGACGCCGGGGTCGTCACCGGGGCGGGGGCTGGGGGTGTAGCCATCGAGGCGGGTTGCGAGGTCCTGGAAGGTAATGGAGAGGGTGGTGGTGGTGAGCAGCATGGTGTGGTCCCTTCGTGGGTGGGGTGAACCCAACCCATATATTTTAGATTTTATACTCATTTAGGGCAGTGTTATCGGCTTGCCCATCCGGCCCCGCTGGGCTCAGGCTTGGATTTCTCTCGCGAGCGACCCCCCTCCATGGAGCCCCTCCTTCATGTTTCTATTTTATACTCAATCACATGGGCTGTCTACTCCTCTTCCCGTGGTCAGGCCACCTTGTCCGCCACGACTCCGGCGAGCATCGCCTCTGCCTTGCCGACGGCGGCGATCATCGTCGCGCCGCCGAGCAGGTTGTCCCGGTGCCTGAAGATAGCGGCCTTCTCCGCCAGGGCGAGGCGCTCGGTGTCGCCCTCGGCGAGCACGTCCCCGCACCAGACGGTAGTGTTCGGGCCGAGTCCCCAGAGGATCACGTTGACGGCCGCGCCAGCTGCGGCGATCGGGTCGATGTCGTTCAGGTGCCAGCGGCAGGTTGCCGGGTCGATCCGGTGCTCGCGCAGGACCTGGGCTGCGGCGCGGGTCATCCCGCCGGTGCCGCCTGCGGGGTCGCAGAGGCTGTACCCGGGCTGGACATCGGAGCAGTCGCCGAGCTGCATGCGGGCCATGAGCTCGCAGACCTCCGGCGGAGTGTGGTACTCCCCCAGCGCCTCCCTGGAGCCCTCGCTGCGCAGCGTGGTGACCATCCAGGACATCAGGTCGCACTCGGCGAGGTCGTAGGGGTCGCTGGAGCCGGTGACGGTGAACAGGCCGCTTGTGATCGCGGCGTGGGCGACGGCCCGTACGCAGGCGAGTTCGTGCTTGCTCAAGGCCTCTTCCGTCCAGGAGGCGATCGGCGCGGCCCGGTGGACGAGGTCGGGGCGGCGCATCCACCAGTGGGCCCAGCATTCGCGAATCAGACGGAGAAGGTCGGTGGGGCTCAGGCCGAGCATCCAGTCGGCCTGCTTCGGGGCATCCGGGCCCTTGAGGGGCCACAGCGCGAGGGCCGCGACCACGCCGACGGGGATCTCCATCCGACTTCCGCCGTGGTGGCTGTGCCACGCGCGGCTAGCGGCCTCGGCTATGCGCTGCGCCGCCTCGTGCGCTCGGACGCCGGACGGCACCGGGAAGGTCCGGAGCTTCGACTTCGGCGCGGACGGGGGCGCCGGCGGGGCGGCTTCCAGGCTGGGGAGGGCCACGGGGGCCAAGTGCGCGAGGGCGGTTCGCCGGTCGGCGGCGGGCGCAGCCGCGATGCGCAGCCGGGGCTGCGCCTGGGCCGGGCGGGGCTCCTCGTCGTCGAGTTGGGCGAACAGGTCGAGCTGTTGAGACCGCTTCATGATGGTTTGTCCTCTGTTGTTGGGAATGGAGAGGCCCGGCCGGTGGGCTGCGGCCGGCCGGGCCGCGTGGATGTGCTGGGGAGGGGTTCAGGCGGCGGAGCCTTCCTGCGCCGGGCCTATCCGGCAGGGGATCCGGGCTCCGCCTGCTCCAGGGTCCCGGAGCCGCTGCTCGTGCTGTTCGGCGGCGATGAGGCGAGTGTCGAGCTGGGCGTCGGGCAGGCGCCGGATGGCCGGCCGGGCCTTGCCGCAGGCTGCGGCGACGCGCTGCTCGTCGCCGCTGATCACGGCGAGCCGCCATGTGCCTGCCGGGCGATGGCCATTCCCGCGAGGCCCCTGCGGTGGAACGGGGTGGCCTGGTCGAGGGCGGCGGGCCGGGCGTCGTCGGGTGTCCGGTCGCTGCCGCTGCTGGGGAGGGACCCGGGGTTGGCGGGGCTCTGGGCCCCGGCTCTGCTCGGCGTGGAGCGGTTCAGGGCGTGCGGGCGGTCAGGGCGTTGCGGTGGACGATCACGTCGAGGCGGGGCGGTTCCCCCGCAGGGTGCCCGGGCCGGCGAGGGAGAGCACGGTGTCGGTCAGGGTGGTGGCCATGGGGGGGTTCGGGCTTGGTCATGGTGTGCTCCGTCGGTGGTGCCGCTCAGTGGTGGAGGTGAGGGTTGTCGGCGACCACGTCGCCGACGAGGTCGGCGATGTGGTCGACGTCGCGGAGGTCTCCGGCGTGGTGCAGCGCGGTGTGGAACAGGTCGGGGTAGTGGAAGTGGGCGACGAGGTCGAAGTACTGGGTGATGTCGAGGGCGAGCAGGTGGTAGGGGCGGCGGGCCCAGGAGACCGTGGTTGCCAGCTGGAGGAGCGTGCCGGTGGCCATGACGAGTTCGGGGCACGCCGCGTGGCCCACGATCGTCCGCACCACCTCGGTCAGGTGCTGGTCGGGGACGAAGCAGAGTTCCTCGGCGAGGGTGTGGTCGGTTCGGGTGTTGCTGGCGGGCATGGCGGTGTGGCCTTTCGGGACTGGTGGGGAGGGGTGGTCGTGGCCCGGCCGCCGCGGGCGGCCGGGCCGGGTGGTCACGGGTTGAGCTGCGGGTCGTCGATCAGGGCGACGGCGATTCCCGAGGCGACCTCGGTGATGCGGTCGGCGTCGGCGTCCAGTGCGAGGCAGTGCCGGTACAGGTCGGCGTAGTAGCGGTTCCAGACGAGTTCGTGGAACTGGGTGAAGGTCAGGTCCCGAAAGGCGTCGGGCCGGACGGTCCAGCCGACGGTGATGGCGTGCTCGACCATGGTGAAGGCGTTGTTGGCGCCCCGGAGACTGAAGGAGTCGGCCGAGGTGATGGCGTCGAGGATGGCGGCTTCGTGGTGCTCGGGGCCCCGCATCATGACGGTGCCGAGGTAGCTCATGGAGTCGATGCTTCCGAGGATGGTCATGGTGTTCTCCGATCGATAGTTAGCCCGGGGCCGCTGCCTCGGGCCGGGTGGGTTGGTCAGGCGGTGAGGTAGTCGAGGACGGTGAGAGAGAAGTCCCGCGGGAGGGCGCCGGGGCCGGCGTCGCGGCTGGTGGCGTAGTTCTCGGCGAGGGCGAGGGTGTCGAGGACGGCGTCCTCGCGGTCGGGGCGGGCCAGGAGCCGGGCGACCGCGTCGAGCGCGAGAGCGGCGGCGGAGAGGGTGAGGCGATGGATGTCCTGCTCAGAGCGGGCGGCGCGGGAGCGGGCGAGGCTGGCGTAGTGGCGGGCCTCTTCGGCAGCGGCGGTGAGCGCGTTCATGGTGATTCCCTCCCTGGCGGGTGGGGGCCTCTCCCCCTCCCCTTATGTTTAGATTCTATACTCATTAAGGATGGGGGTCCACTCCGCCGGGAAGTTCTCGACGGGTAACCGCTGCTACATTTCCGCAGGCCAGAGCTTCGGCGACGCCGCCACGAGAGCAGCGGCACGGCCAGTGCGCTCCCCGAATTCACTCATCCACCAGGAAGAACCCCGAGCCAGGCCGACGATCGCGCACCCAGCAGCAGTACGACCTCGACCCCCCTCCGGATAGCGGCCGTCCGCACCGCGACCTTCAGCAGCTCGTCGATCAGCGCCGCACGCGAGGGACATCGCACGCCCCAGCAACGCCCGCGCGGGCACCTTGAACCTCGCGATCCGGGATCCCGCCGGTTCACGGGCAGTCCTTGGGCACTGAAGGCATGGACATGATCGAAGGCTCAAGATTCGCTCAACTCCCTATCGGCTAGACGAGGTTCGTGTGAGGATCTGAAGGTCCCTAACCGGGGCTTTCATGAAGGGGGAGATCTAATGCGCATACGTCGAACTGTCTCAGTTCTGGCAATGTCGGCAGCAGTCGTGATGGGGGGCGCGGTCGGCGCCAATGCGGCCACCGTTCCGGCGGTCAACTACGGCCAGTGCGATTACGACGGTCCCGCGGGCTGCACCGACTACTTCCAGCCGACCCGTGAGGCTTGCGAGGGTGTGGTGGCATGGTGGAATACCGGCTACCGCGGTGACGCCTACTTCGCCTACAAGTACCGCACGTGTACGACCAAGTTCGCTGGCGGTTTGGGCGGCCGGGGCTGATCTGACGTTCCGGGGGAAGGGCGCGTGACTTCAGCTCTTCCCCCGGAATAGCTTGGACGCGTGTGCTCGCCCACGGGCGAGCACACGCCTAAGCCGTCGACGCCAGTCGGCGCGATTCGCATCGAGACAAGGAGGGATGCTTTGGGGGTTGTTATTGCGCTCATGGCCGGGCTTGTGGCAGCAGTTGCCTCTGCCGTTGTCGTCCTGGTCCGCCGTGACCGGTCGCGTGGCGGATTCTCCAAGGATCCCGCCGGCTTCCTCATCGAACAGCAGCGCACCGTACAGGCTCGCCATCTACGCGGCACCTATTCCAGTCAAGCTGTCCACCACGGAACCGGCATGGCATCGGACGACCTGTACAAGCACTACCACTAGAGGCGGCCGGACATGGCACGCGGATTCCGGTTCCTCGCGGTGGCAGTGCTGTTGGGTGGACTCTGCCCAGCCTCCTCCGCAGCTCCGGCGGGCGCCGACGCCCTGCCCTGGCCCTTGCGAACCCTGAATGCCGCCTCTGCGTGGAAGAACTCCACCGGTGCGGGTGTGATCATCGCCCTGGTCGACAGCGGAGTACAGGCGGACGCCGCGCTGACCGGACGTCGCCTGCCGGCCATGGACTTCACCGATTCAGGCACCCCCGAGACCGACGATGACCAGGTGGTATCCCACGGCACCATGATGGCGGCTCTGATCAACGGTGCCCAGGGCCTTCCTGGTCTGGCACCCGACGCCACCATCCTGCCGCTGAAAGCGATCACTTCCAACCCCAAGGCCACGGCCCAGGGGGACGCTGCGGCGATCCGGTACGCGGCAGACAATGGAGCGAAGGTCCTCAACCTCTCGTTCGGCCTTCCTGGTTCGCTGGACCCGTGGCGGGACGCGGTGCAGTATGCGCTGAGCAAGGACGTCGTCGTCGTCGCGGCCGCCGGGAACTCGGGTTCCTACAGGTCCCCCATCAGCTATCCGGCGGCCTACGAGGGTGTCCTGGCGGTCAGCGCCATCACGTCCGACGGGCACCTGTCCCCGCTGTCCACGTGGGGCCCCGGGCTCGGGATCTCGGCACCAGGCGCATCCATGCCGCTCTACAGCCGGGGATGCGCCGACACCACCACGGCCTTCGCCATCTGCACCGGAGACGGCGGTACCAGCGCGGCTACCGCCTACACCTCCGCCGCCGTCGCCCTGCTTCGTTCCGCGCACCCGGACTGGGACGCCCGGCGCGTCATCGCCCATCTGCGTGAGACCGCACGACCACCCCACGACGACGTTGAAAAGTACGGGTCGGGAATCCTTGCCCCCGACCTCGCACTTGCCCGGCCTGACACGAACGGACCCCTGTAGCTGACAACATCCTGCCGGGTGGGACAGGCCCACGCTCAACCCAACCGCCGTCTCCACCAATTCCTGGGTGGCCTGGTAGCGGTAGGACTCGGTGCCGGTCTGGATCAGCGTGCAGCGGAAGGTGATCCGGTCGGCGATGGCCGCGCAGAGGCGGGCGTCGCCGAAGGTGGGATCCATCTCGGCGGCAAGCTTTCTTCCACCAATTCCCGCCTACGCCAGACCAGTTGAATCGCTCGCCGTGGGCCGTTGCATCTGTGGCCACGCGACGCCGGGCCCTGACCCCGGATGTTGGACACCAGAGACACTTGGATCTTGATGGTCCGGGTGGACAGGAGTCCTGCACAGATGGTGATGAAGCACTACCCGCCGCAGTTCAAGGTGGACGCGGTCGCGTTGTACCGGTCCCGGCCGGGGGCGACGATCAAGTCGGTCGCCGAGGACCTCGGGGTGAACACCGAGACCCTGCGCAACTGGATTCGGACCGCCGACGGACGCCGTCCCGCCTCGCACTCGGCGGCCGGGGCTCTCGCGGCGGTTCCGGCCGCTGACGCGGTGCAGGCCGAGCTGGCGGCCGCGCGCAAGAGGATCCGCGAGCTGGAGGAGGAGCGCGACATCCTGCGCAAGGCCGCCCGGTATTTCGCAGGGGAGACGCGCTGGTGAACCGCTGCCAGTTCGTTGCCGACCACCAGCGCCGCTACGGCGTCAAGCGGTTGTGCCAGGTCCTGGGCATCGCCCGGTCCAGCTTCTACTACTGGCAGACCACCGCCCCCGACCGCGCCGCCCGGCAGGCCGCGGACGCCGAGGTCACCGCGCGGATACGCGCGGTCCACGCCGCCTCGGACGGCACCTACGGCGTCCCGCGCGTCACGGCCGAGCTCCGCGACCAGGGCGACGTCGTGAACCACAAGAAGGTCGCCCGGCTGATGAACGCCGCCCAGATCGCCGGGCTGCGGCTGCGGCGCAAGCACCGCACCACCATCGCGGACCCCGCCGCGGCGAAGGCCCCGGACCTGGTCGGCCGCGACTTCACCGCCGAGCAGCCCAACCGGAAGTACGTCGGCGACATCACGTATCTGCCGGTCGGCGGCGGCAAGTTCTGCTATCTCGCGACCGTGATCGACCTGTGCTCGCGCCGGCTGGCCGGCTGGGCAATCGCCGACCACATGCGCGCCGAGCTGGTCATCGACGCCCTGGCCGCGGCCGAGCGGACCCGCGGCAGCCTGCACGGGGCGGTGATGCACACCGATCACGGCTCCCAGTACAGCAGCAGGGTCTTCGCCGAGGCCTGCCGCCGGGCCGGCGTCCGGCAGTCGATGAGCGCGGTCGGGTCCAGCGCTGACAACGCGCTCGCGGAGAGCTTCAACGCGACGGCGAAACGCGAGACCCTCCAAGGCCGAAAGAGCTGGTCAAGCGAGCGCGAGGCCCGCCTGGAGCTCTTCCGCTGGCTCCACCGCTACAACACAGTCCGCCGCCACAGCAGCCTCGGATACCGCAGCCCGATCGCCTACGAGACCGCCCTCAGCACAACATCAACTACACTCGCCCAAGCCGCATAACCCCGTGTCCAACATCCGGGGTCAGGGCCCGCCTGCGAGAGCGCGACGGTGCTGTTCGGGTAGGACGGCCACGGGGTGGCCGAGCCAGTCGCGGCCCATGTGCGCGAGGACGGCAGCGTCCGCCTTGTCGTACCGTCCTGGGCCTTCGCACTCCAGGCCGTACCGTTCGGCAACGAGGTCGCGAACCATGCCCTTCGCCACCCGCGCGCGCACCTGCTTGGGGTGGTCCTTGGCCGGGTTGGCGACCCCGCACGCGTAGATCTTCAGCGAGGCCGGCGGAACCTGGGCGTAGGGGATCCCGCTCTCCCACAGCATCTGGGTCACCATCCACCACAGCCCCCCGAGCTCATGGTGCCCGGCCTGCGCGCCGTGCCCGTAGGCCGCCCCTTCGAGGACGACGAGGTCCGCGCGCCGGACCCGGTCGGTGATCTCCCGCTTGTGCCAGTCCAGTCGGGGGTGGCCTCGCAGGTTCCTGGGCCGCAGGGCGTCGGCCCAGTCCACGCCGGCGATGCCGGTGGAGGTAAGGGACAGGTCGAGGCCGATGACCAGAGGGGTGGACCCCTTTGGTGTGCTCGCGATGCTCGCGGTGTTCATTCGGGTTCGTGCTTCCTTGCTGGTGACTGGTGGGCCGCGACCGGCCCCATCCCGGGCGGCGGTGGTACTGCTGAGGTGGTGCGGGCCGGGTCCGGCCGCGGCGTGGGCGGGCTCCGGCCGCACGCCCTCAGCGGTCGCTGGTCGCCGTCAGCCCCTCCCCTTCGGGCCGGTCGGGGTGTTCGTCCGCTGCCGGGGCTTCGGAGGCGGGAGGGTCGCGGCACGGGTCAGGCCGCGATCGCGAGGGTCAGCTGCTCCTGCGCCGGTTCGGTCTCCGGCTCGGCCTGCGGCGGAGAGTCGAAGGCTGCCTGGCAGGGATCGCACGGCTGCTCCCCGACGACGCGGTGCCGCTCGTGGCCTGCGACACTGCCGCAGATGCCGCGGGGCTTGCCGGGCAGGGGCAGGTCGAGGTCGTCGACGCCGTCGACGGTGCCGATGACCTCACCGCCCAGCCACAGGCGGCCGCCGGCGACGCCGTCGAACTTCGATGGGTGGGGGCGGGTCTGGCGGATGCACATGGCCCGGTGCGGGCAGGGCACGCACTTGGGCATGACCGGCGTGCACATCTCGATCAGGTCGCCCTTGTTCGCCCAGCCGCCTTCGGCGGGGCTGAAGAGGGGGTCGCGGTAGCACTCGGGAGTGAAGACGTCGGTGTCGGGCAGGGCGATGAACACGGGCTTGGTGGTCCTTGTCGGTGGGTGCCCTGTCCGGCCGCCCCGGAAGGGGGGCGAGGCGGCCGGGCAGGAGTTCAGGGGCGGTCGGCGGGTCGCCGGTGGAGGCGCAGCAGGATGAGGCGGCGGCTCGGGTCGTGGCACACGCAGGTGACGTAGTCCTCCAGGAGCGGGCTGCCGTCCCAGCCGCCGGCGCCTTCGCAGTGGCGGCATTCCGGGTCGGGGGCCTGCGCGAGGACGAGGGCTCGGCGTGGTGGCGGGTCCAGGCGAAGGCGCCACCGCGGCCGGGGGCCGGTCACAGGACTTCCAGCAGCTGGCGGCCGATCCAGTGGGCGACGTTGCAGGACACCGCGTTGCCCGCTTGCATCGTCTGTTCGGCGCCGGTGCCCAGGACGATGTAGTCGTCAGGGAACCGCTGCCCGGCCAGCTGCTCCTTGGGCTTCAGCATTCTGAACCAGCAGTCCTCGATGCTCTCCGCGGTGACGACGACCGCCGCCGAGTCCCGGGTGGACAGGGCGTGGAGCGGGTAGCCGGCGTGCTTGGCGGTGGCCTTGCGGTACGGGACGACCAGGGTGTTGCGGTCGCGGGGGTCGACGCGGCCTCCCGGCATGACGAGGCCGTGGTGGTTGCCCTGCGCGCTGACCGTGGAGATCGGGGCGTGCACCGAGGAGGTGGAGGCGTTGTTGCGGAATTCCACGATGTACGGGGCGGTGAGGAGGGCTTCGGACTCGCGGGTGGTGCGGGTCCGTAGCGGCTGCTCCGCCGGATACGGTTCGGTGTTCCAGCTGCCGCCGACCGGCACGATCAGCGCCTCGCCCTGCTTGGTGCTGCGGGTCGGCATCGGCCGCTCCGTGACCGCGTAGGCCCGGTCTCCGCCGTCCTTACCGTGGGTGAGGGTGATCGAGTACGGCTCGTACGGGTACTTCGCGCGGCCGGCTTCGATGCGCTGCATGGTGGTGTCGGCGAGCTTCCTGCTGCGGGAGCCGATGCGCTGGCCGAGGTCGGTCCAGTCGATGGCCGCGCTGGCCGGACGCACCCACGGTTCGACGAGGGCGTGGCGGCAGCGCGTGTTGGGGCAGCGGTAGTCGTACTGCTTGCTGTACTTGCCGATCGTGATCTTCGGGTCTCGCCAGGTCTGGACGGCGTTGACCTGCTTGGCGCACTCGAAGCACCACGCCGCCGGGGACGGGGTGAGGTTGGGCTTGCGCATGCCGCGGCGGGTGAACGTGATGTAGATGCGATCGCGCCACTGGGGGGCACGCAGGTTGCTCTCGTCGCCGATGTGCGCTGAACTCACGGATATGATCTGGTAGTTGTAGCCGAGGGCCTTCATCGCGGCTATCCATGCCGTGAACAGGACCCAGTCGGTCGCGAATTCGAGCACGTTCTCCACGACGATCGCCCGGTAGCGGTGGACCTCGGCGGCCCGTACGACGCACCACGCCGTGACCCGGGTCTTCTCGAACGCGGCGTCGGGCAGGACTTTGAACTCGTCGTCGCCGTCGAGGAGGTCGAGCTGCGGGGTCTCTCGGCGGCGGCCGCCGGCGGGGCTGATCTCGGTGCAGATCACCGACGCCCACAGCACGTCGGTTCTGGGCAGGTAGCGCATCGGCATGCCGGAGACGTCGACGCACAGGTGGTCGGCCCGGCTGTGGTTGGCGGCGTGCGTCTCCAGCGCAAGGGCCCAGTGGTTCACGCCCAGGGCGAGTTCAAGCCCTGCCTCGACAAGGCCTGTCGAGGAGCCGCCGGCACCGCACAAGAAGTCGGTGAAGGTGATGGACACGGGGGCTCCTCTCAGTTCTCGGCGCCGTCGGTCGCGGGTCGGGTGGGCGGGCAGGTCGGTTCGGGGCTGCCGTTGCCGGGGCGGCCGGGGTGGGTCCTGGTCGCGAGATGCGAGCGGTTGGCTGCCTGGGGCACGTCGGGCGGAGACGGGGTGTTGTCGGGGGTGGGCATGCGGAGTCCAAGAGGTGATGGCGGGCTCATAGTTGATAGCCCATACAAGTCGAGGGAAGGGGTGCTCAGGTCCGGCGGGCGATGCCGTCGTGGCCGGCGGGGAGGCGCAGAACGTTCAGCCCCAAGGGCGCTGGTGTCGAAGCGGCGGTCCTGGTCGTCGTCAGCGGCGCCGGCAGATCGGATGAGGTGGAAGTGCACCGCCATGGCGGGGGCCTTCGGGTTCAGTTGGAGCGCAGGCCGGCGTGATCGCCGGCCGCGTGGAGGAAGTCGATCCAGGGGTCCCATTCATCGATGAGGGCGCTTACGGCGGCCCGCTCGTCGCGGGGGGCTCGCTGGTGGGCGGCGAGGGCTGCGGTGATCTCGGCGGGGGCGATCAGCCAATTCTCGCCAGTGGCGAGCTTGTGGCGGGGGATGCCGGCCGGGTTGGGGATGCGTGCCGTCAAGATTCCGTGGAGCGTCGCTGCGGCGGCGTCCTGTGAGTGTGCGGGCAGGACCTCGCCGGTGAGGGCGAGGGCACTTTCGTGGGCGCTGGCCGCGAGGGTGAACATCTGGCCGTGCAGGTCCTGGATCATGCCGAGGCGGTCCATGGCGCGCACGACGCGGGCGTGGGTGAAGTGGTCCAGGAAGTAGGTGACGGTGGGGTCGGACAGTTCGAGCTGGTAGGCCCTGCCCATGGCGCTCTCCATAGGGGGTGAGGTCGGGTGATAGGTCCCCGGGCCCGGCGTCGGGCCGGGTCCGGGGTGGTGTGGTGTTCAGGGGCGCTTGCGGGCGCGGAAGGCGGTGCGGACTGCCCAGAGGGGCAGGGTGAAGGCGGCGACGCTCAGGGCGAGGGAGAGGGCCTTGATGGTGGTCACGGGCTGTCGCGCTCCCGGCTTGTCGGTGGCGTAGGCGGTCGTCGTGGTGGCGAGGTCGGCGTGTCCGAGGTGAGCGGCGCACACTCTTGTTGGGCCCGCGGGGGACCAGATGGGCGGGACGGGCGGGCTCGCCCAGAACAGTTCCGTGAAGCGCAGGGGCAGCTCGGGGCCGTCGTCGTGCGGCTGGTCGCCGCCGGGGTCAGCCACGGGCATTCGCCGTCCGCGCGGGGCACTGCGGCGCGGTGAAGAGCCGGAGGCTGGCCAGGTAGACGCCGTGCGCGTCGCCGATCTTGATGCCGTCCGCGATCTGCTGGCCGAGCTGGTCCTCCTCCTCCCGGGTTTGCGGGTGAGTGAAGCGGCAGACGCATGGGCCGTGGGTGGCTTCGCTGGTGTAGGCGAGTTCGGCAAGGGTCATCTGGACGACCCGGGTGTGGTCGCGGTCGGCGAGCGCGTAGCGGGGCCAGTCGGGGCTCAGGTGCTGCTGGGTGAACTCGGCGGGCAGGCTTCGTGCGACCGCCCAGGCGTATCGGGCGGCTTCCCTGTTCGCGCTCGGGAAGGCCTTCCTGATCTCGTAGGCCGCGGGGCCGTGACCGTGGATCGTGGTGACGGTGACGACGACGGGGTGGCTGTGGGGGCCGGTCAGCAGGGCTTGTTCTCGCGCTCCGAGGTAGGTGTCGATGGCGACCAGGAGCGGGGAGAGAAGAGCGCCGTTGAGGAGGTCGGTCCCGTCCGGGGTGGAGTCGTACACGGTGTCGCGGACGGTCGGGTTGTCGCCGCTGCCCCTGATCGCCCGCCAGGCGATGGCGGTGTCGATGTCGTCGGGGAGGTCTCCGATCTCGTCGCCGGTGTCGATTCGCAGGTAGCTGCCGTCGGGCAGTTCGGCGGTGATCGCCTCGGTGTCGCCGTCGGAGGTGATGTCGGTGACGAAGCCGCGGCGACGCAACGCGGAGATCAGGGGACCGAAGGCCTTGTAGCGGGCCTGCCAGTCGGGGTCCGTGACGCGGGGATGGGTGGGCAGTGGCGCGAAGGTCATCAGGGGCTCCAAGAGGTCGTGTCGGCCGGTGGGGTCAGGTGAGGCGCAGGAGGCGGGTCAGGAGGCCGCGTCGTCGGGTGCGGGTGGGCTTCGGGGAGGGTGGGGGCGGCAGGTAGCGGGCGATGGCGTCGAGGACGGGGTTGGGGTTGGTGCCGAGGTGGTGGTGGTCGCCGAGGAGGGTGGAGTCGTAGATGACGGCTCGCTGGCCGGTGGGGAGGGTTCGGGTGATCTGCCAGCCGGTGGCGCCGCTGGGCTTGCGGGCGGCGGCTCCTCCGATGCCGTCGTCGGTGACGGCCAGGAGCGCGCCGTCGGGCAGGTGCAGGTGCAGGCTTGCGTGTCGGCCTTGGGCGGCGAGGTGGAAGGGGATGCCGGCCCGGCGGGCGAGGTCGGTGATCGGCTGGTAGGTGTCGGCGAGGGCGGGGGTGTCGAGAGGTGGCACGCTTCCTCCATTCATGACGTGGAACTCTTTCATGATTTCCCATACAAGTCGGGAGCGGCCGGGGGTGCGAGCCCCGGCCGCGAGGGGGCTAGGCGGCGCGCTCGGCGGAGTGCCGGTCGGACCAGGCGGTGAGCATGGTGGCCATTGCGCGGAGCTGGGCGGCGAGGCGCCGGGCGTTTCGGATGTCGAACTGGTTGGGCTCGGCGGGCAGTTCATGGCGGCGATGGCCGAGGAGGTCGAGGAAGTCGTCGACGCGGTTGGACAGTTCGGCCGCAGGGGCGTCGGCGGCATCCCGGTCGGGGGCGGCGTTGACGCTCTGGGCGAGGGTGGCGAGCTGGTCGAGTTCGTCGTCGATCTCTTCGTTCTCGGCACGCTCGGTGGCGATGGTGCGGACGAGCGGGTCGAGGATGCTGGAGTAGTCGAGGGCATAGGTGGGGCGCCCCTGGTTGTCCTTGACGGCGATGAGCGTGGGCAGCATGTCGATTCCCTTCGTCTGGGGGCTTCCCCCTCTTCGTGTTTAAATTCTATACTCATTAAATGGGGGACACAAGCTCCGCCAGGCAGTTACCTATTCGTGATATTTGGCGCGTTGGCGCGCCGCCCTGACCGCCTCGAACGCCTCCCGTCTCGCCGACTGCACCGCGTCCGAGCCGGCCTCCGCCTGCTCTCGCCGCACCTGGGCGTCCCTTCGGAAGCCGTCCAGCCACTCCTGCTCCCGATGCCTCTGCGCCGCCGCACGGTCCCGCTCCTCTGCCTGCCGCTGTGCCCGGGCGCTGGTTCCGCAGGCCCGGCAGTTCGCCGCGACCTTCCGGTGACGCGAGCACGGCCGCACCTGCGACTCCGCCCGATCCGCCGGCTCCCCCGCGGCGCCAGCCGTGGGGGGTAGGGGGGTAGGTGGGACGTAGGTAGGAGAAGGAAAGGAAGGGGTTCCCCCAGGGGAACCTGGTGGGTTTCCCTGGGGCGACGTGTTGGGTTCCCCCGGGGGAACCTTCGGCCCCGGTGGAGGTGGGTTCCCTTCGGGTGACCCACGGCGCTCGGCCGCCCGAAGTTCCCGCTCCTCGATGTCGCGGGAGGTACGCGCCGGGGCCGCCGGGGCAGCACGCGAGGTCCGGGGCCGTGCCAGGCGAGGGTTGCGCGGCGCGGCGACCGCCGCCCGCTGACGCTCGCCCAGCTCGTCTCTGTCGGGGATGCTCGGCACACCGGACGGGAACACGCGGTAGAGGGCTGCCCGGCCGGGCTTGCCGACCTCCACGCGCTCCACCAGGCCCCTCGCCACCAGGTTGGTGACCAGGGTGATTGTGCGCTTCTCCGACACGCCGGTCCATGCAACCATGCGGCGCAGGCCGGGACGCGCCAGGCGGCTCTCGTCGTCCGCGCTGTCGCAGATCTTCATCAGCGCCAGCTTCTCGGCGGGGTTCTTGCCGATCACCTCCGGCGGCAGGTATGCGGCGGCGACCATCAGTTGTATCGACATGCGGGGCTCCCCCTCGGCGGCACGGTGCGAACTGGTGCTGCACCGCGCTCACTTGGGGGCCGCCTTGACCTCGATCCGGCGGGCGCCCTTCTTCACGACCCTGCGCGTGGGCACCGCGAGGCCAGCGGTCACGAGGGCTTTCACCATGCGGTCCGCGTCGGGGACCATCGGTATCGGCGCGCCGAGGTCGTCGAACAGCTCGATCATGGCGCGCACGTCCGGCTCCTCCACCTCCTTGTCCTCGCCCCGCCACGCCAGGACGTTGCGCCCGTACGTCCCCGCTTCGGCGCCGTCGACGGCCTTGCGCACGAACTTCTTGATCCGGTCGGCCTCCGCCCAGTCCTTGTGCGCGCTGGCGTAGTCCGCCAGGTGCACCGCCACGTCCTCGCGGTTGTGCACGATGTTGGCCTGTACCGGCCGCCCGGGCGCCGGCACGCCCCAGCAGGCCGTCGCGAACGGGCAGTAGTCGCACACGGTGTCGATGCCGGGCCCGTAGAACGAGCGGGGGGCCTGGTCGGGATGCTCGGTCTCGGTGATCCGCTCCAGCCACCACACCGCCTCTTCGGCGATCTCCGGGTCGTAGGGGAACTCCTGGATGAACTCCTCGCCGGAGTCGCGGGAGATGAACCGCATCCGCACCCGTTCGACGTCGATCGGGCCGAGCCGGGCCAGGACCCGCTGGCCGTCCACGTCAGCGAAGCCGCCGGTGCGCAGCAGTCGCACATAGGTCATGACCTGCCGCAGCTCTCCGGCAGTCGCGCCGTAGCGCCGCACCTCGTCCCAGCGGTAGATGGTGCGGGTCTTGATGTCCTCCACGGTGTTCACGTCCGCGGCGACCTTGGGACGCAGGCGGCGCGGGAGCTGGCGGGCGGTGGCCCGGTCGAGCTGGACGATGTCGATGCTGCCGCGGATCGCCGCCGAGGTGACCCGCTTCTCGACGAGCCAGCCGAACTCGCGGCGGGCGGCGGTGGTCAGGCCTTCGTGGATGTAGGTGCCGAGCATCGCGGCCGGGCTGACGACGTGGTCGGACGGCTCCCAGCCGTGGTGGATGTACGCGGCGCGACGCTCGCACACGAGGTCGGACGCGCCGAGCTGGCGCTGCCGGGAGCGCGGTCGGGCCTGGTCGACGGCGTCGGCCGCGACCCAGATGGACGGCGACTCCGGTAGGTCGAGGACGGGGGTGGACATGGGTGTACTGCTCCAAGAGGTCGTGACGGCACGGAGGCCCGCGAGGGGCGGGGCCGTCGGCAGGAGGGCACGCCGAGGTGCCAGCGCGGCTGCGGTGTGCGGCGTGCCGGCCGGGGTACGGTGCGCGTGGGTGACGACGGGGCCGGGCTCCTGGCGAGGAAGCCCGGCCGTGTCGGTCAGGCCGCGGCTGGGGTCTCGCCCACGATTTCGGCGTCGGCTTCGGCCTGCTGTGCCTCGGCGGCGGCACGCAGGCGGGCGGCGTCGCTCTCCGGGACGTCGTCGATGCCGGCCTTCGGGGCGGCGAGTTCGGCGGCACGCGCCTTGACCGCCCCTCGGACGGTGTGCCACTCCATCTCGGACAGGCCGGTCTTCGACCCGGCGTCCAGCTCGTCCCACAGCTTCAGGCAGGCGTCGCGGTCGTCGGCGGCGGCGATGCGCTCCATCCACGGCCCGGTTCGGTCGCCAACCAGGACGGGCATCTGGCGGGGCTGACTGGCGGTGGAGCAGCCGAGCAGGTCGAACACCAGCCGCTCGATGGTGAAGTCGGGCAACTGCATGGGCTTGCCGCTCTCAACGCGGAACTTGAGGGTACGGGCCTTGACGAGCTCAGGAATCTGGTCGCGCCGCATCCGCACCCACATCGTGACGTCGAAACAGAGGTCCTTCTGCGCAGCGACCTTCCACTCGCGCACGGGACGGCGCCGGTCGTCCAGCAGGGGCTGGCCGTCCTCGTTCGTCGCCGAGATCTCCTTACCCCTGGCCAGCATGATCGCCACGCCGGGGAACGTCTGCATGGCGCGGATGACCCGGTCCCAGCGGTTGACGGAGTCGTTCCACAGGTTGCGGGTGACGTCGATGTTCGCGTCGGGGTCGTCGCGCAGCTTGTCCCGGTTGCGCTTGGAGCGGCGGGCCCGGGCGTGTGCCCAGTCGGACAGCATCCGCCACAGGGCGGTGCCGGAGTCGACGATGAGCACGACCGGGGGCTCGCCGGCTGCGGCGGCCCGCCGGGCTTCCTCCTTGACGGCCTCAACCTGCTCGGCGATGTCCACGTAACTGCCGTCGTGCTCGATCACTTCGAACCTGGCGCCGGGGATCGCCCCGTACTCGTCGGCGGTTCCCTCGGACAGGTCGAGGACGTAGCAACTGCCGACACGTTCGGACTTCGTGAACTCGATGGCCGTATAGGACTTTCCGGCGCCTTCCTCGCCTTCCAGCAAGATGAAGGGGAAGGGGATGACGCAGGTGGGCTGGCGGGACTTGATCTTTGGTGGCACGGGTGGTTCTCCAAGAGGTCATGACAGTGCGGTGCTTCAATCCGTACGCAGGGCACGGACTTCGATGCGCGGTGCCCACTCGGGGTGAAGCTCGATGAGTAGGCGGGCGTAGCGCGACCTGAAGTCGTTGTTCAGCCGGAAGTCGCCGTCGGATCCAAGGGTGGCGCGGCCGTAGGAGTAGCGGACGAGCTCGAAGAGCATGCCGAGGCTGATCGTGGCGAAGCGCGCTTCGATGCACTCCGCGGTGAGCCGCTCCAGCTCGGTGAGGACCCACGGGTTCGCCCCATGGAACTGCTCGAACCGTTCCTGGATCGTCCCCGCGCGGGGCGTCCCGGCTGTGGGCACGACGATGCGGCGGACGGTTTCCAGGCCAGGCAGGTGGTCCTGAGTGACAGCGGACACGGCGCTCTCTCCCCTCAACTTGATGGGGATACTAAGCATGAGTTCCCATACAAGTCGAATTTCCGACCATCCCTCTTCATGGAGAGGGATGTCGGGCGACCTCCACTGCGGCGGCGAGCGCACCCCCATGAGCGACCCCCATTTTGGGGGCAGGCCCCTCGCCTGCCCTCTTGTTTGTATTTTATACTCATACATGGAGGTGGTCAACTGCGGTCAGCTCTTCTTCTTGATCCCCCTCGTGAGGATCTTCGATCCGGGGCCGTCGTACCGGCCGCTCTTGAGCGCCTCCACGACCTCGCCATTGATCTCGGGAGTCTTGCTCTTGATCTTGGAGAAGCGGTCCGTGCTCTCCAGGCCGTCGGTGGCGCTGCTCAGCAACCACAGCGGCGAGCCCGACAGGGACCAGTCCGGCCCCGGGAACGCGCTCGCCTTGATCGCGGCGCTCAGTCGGGGCAGGAACGCCGCGGGATCCTCATCGAGGATGGCGACGATCTCCTGCTGGCCGACGATCGGCGGCAGGTCGGCACGCTGCACCGTCAGCGCGGACACGAGACCACGCCCCGGAGACTGTTCCTCCACCAGTTGCTCGACGACCGTCATGTTCGGCTCCTTCGGGCGCGCGAACCTCTCGCCCTGGGCCACCGCGAATCCCAACGTCCAGTAGGCTCGGCCGCTGACGATCACCGCTTCGCTGTAGTCCAGCTGCCCGCGCTGGATCCACTGCGCGACGTTGCGGGCCGTCCCGTCGTAGATCGCGCTGAACTCCTGCTGGCCGACGAGCACCGGCTTCCTCTTGACGCTCACTTCCGCCACTCCCTGCCATCGTGAAAAGTGAGTATTAAGACTATGCCCAGGCTGTGGAAAACCTGGTATCGAGCCCCGGTGATAGAGTATGAAGTCCAAGAGGTCGGGCCCCCATTCCGCAAGGAACGGGGGCCCAACTTGTTCTCGGCTGGCGCCGGCCTTCGGCCGTTATCGGCTCACCCCGTCACGGGGCAGGTAACTCGTGGACGTGGCGCCTTCCAGAGGCTCCGTCCGGCCGGACCGACTGTCACCGGCAGGTGCCACGCCGCCACCCCTACTGGGGCAGCACGGCCTTCACCACCGGGTAGGACGGAGGCTTGGCGTAGCCGAGCAGCCAGCCCCACCGGGGCGACAGGTAGTGCTCCGCCGCCCGGAACACCGCGTAGTAGACGAAGGACACCAGCGGTACCAGGACGCCGGCGAGGGCGGTGGCGTCGATGTCGAGGCCATAGCGGGCGGCGGCGGCCACCAGCCAGCCCGCCAGGGCGGGCACGCCGGTGCGCAGCAGGGACAGGTAGAAGTTCACCGAGCTCCTCTCGGTTGCGGGGGTATCAGTCAGGACCACAGACGGCTCCAGGTGGACGGGCCGGGCAGGCCGTCCGCATCGCCACCGCCCCAGCCCTGCGCGCGCTGGAACGCGGCGACGTTCGCCCGGTCGGCTTCGCCCCAGGACCGCGACGGGCCGACCTTGTAGGCGCCGCCGAAACCCTTGCGCACGAGCTGCTGCCCGAGGGCCAGGATCGAGTCGTTCACCCGGCCGGGCCCGAAGGCGTCCCGGCCGGGGAACGACGGCGGGCCGGACGGCTGCGGGGCGGGCCCGTTGCCGAGGCGGGCGGCAACGCGGGCGCGGAAGTCACCCATGTCGATGCCGCGCGGGTCCGGCTTGCCCGGCTGCCACTCCTTGTGGCCGATGACGGACCGCTCAGACCAGCCGTGCGCCCGGCACACCGCGGCGGCGGCCCGCACCATCGACTCGACCTGCCCGCCCGGCCAGCCCTCGGCCCCCGTCCCGCTGTTGACGCACTCGAAGCCATAGAAGCGCGAGTTGCCATCGGTGTTGGCCTGGTCGGCCGGAGGCAGGGCCCGCTCGGCGATGACGGCCCGCAGAACGTCCCCATCGCCCGCGCCGGCGTGGTTGGTCCGGCCGTAGCCGACCAGGTGCACGCCGCCGTCGCGGTCGATGACGCCATGGCACAACGGGCCCGGCAGGCCGTCGTAGCCGTCGCGGCAGATCTGCACGGAGCTGTCAGTGCCGGAGGTGGCGGTGTGGTGGATCACGATGCCGTGCACCGGACCCCACGCGCCCTTGTGGTTGCGGTTGTGTGCGCGCCAGTCACCGACTTCGGTGACGGAAAGCCCCTCGCCGCGAAGGGCGTTGAGGAAGGCGTCGACACTCAGAGGCGTTGCCAAGATGTGGTTCGCGTTTCTCCCCCGCGCACCATGGTCATGTACTGCTGTCCAACCGGCCCCGCCCGGCCGGTCTACGCGTGGCTGCCTTTCGACAGCAGCCACAGCTGGAGTGCGGCGACGACGAGCGGCGCGATGAACGCGCCGATCATCCACCGCCGGGTGGCGGCTGCAGCGTCCTCGGTGGTCTGCCGGGCACGGACCTCGGCTGCGAGATCCCGCTCCAGGCCGGCGAGCCGTTGATCCACCAGCCGCTGGTCCGACTGGTACACGTCCTTGGTCACCGCCTGCTCGATCCGGCCGGCCAAGACTTGAAGATCACCGCGCAGGTCCTCCCGGAGCCCGGCCATGCCGTCGCGCTGGTCCTCGCGGAGCTGGAGGAGAGCGCGCTGAAGCTCCCACAGGGTGGGCTCGGCGGTCGGCGGCACGGTCAACGGGAAACTCCTGAGCGGCACCCCCGCACCGACAACCATCCTAGGGCCGCCGAGTGACGGTCCCGGATGGAATGCTGTGCGGCACCGAGCAGGGCGAGAACTCCCGGAGGTACAGGTCACCATGAAGGTGGGCGTCACCACTACCACTGCCCGACAGATCGGGGACGGACTTTGGCGGGCTGCGGACGTGCTGCGCCGCCTTGCCACCCATGAAGGCGACGGGGTCGAAACTCCTCTCACTCGGATGCGGGCGGACGAACAGCAGATCCTCAGGATGCTGAACCCGGACGACAAGGTCCGTCTCGCCTACGCGGTCGACGGAGACCGGGCGGCGATCACTGGATACGATCTCGGGGATGGATGGGCCCCCCTTCCCCTTCTGGACATCCCTTTTCAGCAGTCACCTGACCAGGTCGGGCTGATCGAGTCCGAGGGCCGCATCCACGTCGTGTCCGCCAGTTCTGAGGGCGCAGGCACTCTGGAAGGCGCCGATCTCCTCGAACTCATTCGGCTCCGAACGTACGGGGCCGGCGGTTGGCAGGAGCGAGTCCGCGAGCTTGAGGACCTGATCAACGACCCCAAGGTCGAGGAGCTCGCACTCCAGCAGTTCTTCGAAGCCAATCCCGAGTTCCTCCTCGGTGACGCCTACGAGCGGGCGATCCCTCACCTGTACCTCCCGCTTGAGGGGCAGCGGTTCTTGCAGCCGGACTTCGGACTCCGCCCCCACAACCCGAATGCCCTCGGGGACCTGCTGGACCTGAAGCTTCCACAGGCGAAGCTACTGACTGGCATACCAGCCCGACGGAAGCTGTCTGCCAAGGTTGCAGACGCTGCCGCCCAGATGCGGACCTACCAGCGGTACTTCAACGACCCTGCAAAGCGCGACGCGATCAGGCAGCGGTACGACACCCGGTTCTACCTCCCCAGGCTGTTCGTCGTCATCGGACGACGGGCCGACGTGGACCCGATCGACCTGCGCGATGCGGAGTCAGGCTCCCACGGGTTGCAACTCGTCACGTATGACGACGTGCTTGAGCGCGTCCGGTCGAAGGGCAATGCGGTGGAGGGACATTGAGCTGGTGCGGTCCAGGACCTCTAAGTCGAGCCGGTAGGCAACTCGATCTTTCCGTGGCTGATCCAGTCTTTGGGAAGCCATCGGATCGAACGCTCTGCAGCTCGCACAGCGGTCCTGGAGCGGAGCGAGGGCTGACCAAGACGGACGGCCTTCGCCTCGTGGCGGCGGCTGGGTGGTGCAGCAAGTGGGCCCTGACCCCGGATGTTGGACACCAGAGACACTTGGATCTTGATGGTCCGGGTGGACAGGAGTCCTGCACAGATGGTGATGAAGCACTACCCGCCGCAGTTCAAGGTGGACGCGGTCGCGTTGTACCGGTCCCGGCCGGGGGCGACGATCAAGTCGGTCGCCGAGGACCTCGGGGTGAACACCGAGACCCTGCGCAACTGGATTCGGACCGCCGACGGACGCCGTCCCGCCTCGCACTCGGCGGCCGGGGCTCTCGCGGCGGTTCCGGCCGCTGACGCGGTGCAGGCCGAGCTGGCGGCCGCGCGCAAGAGGATCCGCGAGCTGGAGGAGGAGCGCGACATCCTGCGCAAGGCCGCCCGGTATTTCGCAGGGGAGACGCGCTGGTGAACCGCTGCCAGTTCGTTGCCGACCACCAGCGCCGCTACGGCGTCAAGCGGTTGTGCCAGGTCCTGGGCATCGCCCGGTCCAGCTTCTACTACTGGCAGACCACCGCCCCCGACCGCGCCGCCCGGCAGGCCGCGGACGCCGAGGTCACCGCGCGGATACGCGCGGTCCACGCCGCCTCGGACGGCACCTACGGCGTCCCGCGCGTCACGGCCGAGCTCCGCGACCAGGGCGACGTCGTGAACCACAAGAAGGTCGCCCGGCTGATGAACGCCGCCCAGATCGCCGGGCTGCGGCTGCGGCGCAAGCACCGCACCACCATCGCGGACCCCGCCGCGGCGAAGGCCCCGGACCTGGTCGGCCGCGACTTCACCGCCGAGCAGCCCAACCGGAAGTACGTCGGCGACATCACGTATCTGCCGGTCGGCGGCGGCAAGTTCTGCTATCTCGCGACCGTGATCGACCTGTGCTCGCGCCGGCTGGCCGGCTGGGCAATCGCCGACCACATGCGCGCCGAGCTGGTCATCGACGCCCTGGCCGCGGCCGAGCGGACCCGCGGCAGCCTGCACGGGGCGGTGATGCACACCGATCACGGCTCCCAGTACAGCAGCAGGGTCTTCGCCGAGGCCTGCCGCCGGGCCGGCGTCCGGCAGTCGATGAGCGCGGTCGGGTCCAGCGCTGACAACGCGCTCGCGGAGAGCTTCAACGCGACGGCGAAACGCGAGACCCTCCAAGGCCGAAAGAGCTGGTCAAGCGAGCGCGAGGCCCGCCTGGAGCTCTTCCGCTGGCTCCACCGCTACAACACAGTCCGCCGCCACAGCAGCCTCGGATACCGCAGCCCGATCGCCTACGAGACCGCCCTCAGCACAACATCAACTACACTCGCCCAAGCCGCATAACCCCGTGTCCAACATCCGGGGTCAGGGCCCAGTCGGCCGCCCGCGTCGGCACCAGATCGTGAACCGGCAGCGTCCAAACGGGCATCGGGCCTAGCGGTACGCGGCGGACCCGGCTCCTGGGAAAGAGGGGGCCGGACCCGCCGGCTCCAGCACAACTGTCGTCAGTCGATGCTGGACCACTCGACACCGCTGAAGGAGATCCAGCCGCCGAACGACCCGGTCGCGGTCCAGACCTCCAGGTTGCCGTTCGGTTGGAGGAAGAGCGTCGCGGCTGCCGGGTCGGCAGCGGAGACGGTGAAGACTTCGCCGATCTTGGGGCGCAGTGCGGGGTCGTCGATGACGGCGACGACCCCTCCGCCGAAACCTGCCGGTACGGCCGCGATTCCGCGCAGCATCACTGTACCGTCGGGCCTCTTCTTGAGCCCGACCGGGCGCCAGCCGGCGAGCGAGGTACAGCCGTTCTGGAACGTCGGTGTCGTCCACACCGCCGACTCCACCCTGACCACGCCGCTGGTGACGACGACGTCCCCGCCCTGGACGCGGACTCCGGTGCTGCTCTGCAGCAGCATCCCGCCCGCCAGCGCCCTGACGGTCAGGCCGGTCTTGTCGAGGTAGGTGGCGGCGACCTGGTCGACGAGCTGCACGATGTGCTGGGAGCAGCTGAGCAGCTGGATCGCCGACTTGGCGTTGTCCTGGCGCCGGGCGGTGGCGATGACCGACGCCTCGACGGAACCCGACGTCGTTCCGGCGGTGGTGGTGACGGAAGCGCCGCCGGACTGCCAGCCGCCGACGGCTTCCAGCGTGGCACGGCCCTGGGGCGCGTATCCGGCGTCCGGGCCGCCCGCGGACAGCACGAGGCGGCTGGTGTGGGCCCCGTCTGGTGTCACCTGCGGGCTGGACAGGGTGCTGCTCGGCGCGCTTCCGTCGGGGGTGTCCTGGACGTTGGCGGTCAGCCGGGCCGGCGCCCGCTCGGCGGAGGCACCCGAGTAGAGAAGGGTGGACGGGGCGGAGGTGCCGTTCACCGGGTCGGTCGGGATCAGTACGACCCTTCGGCCGGTCGTGCCGGTCTGCAGGGTGCCGCCGGTGACGGTGCCGCCGGTGATGGTGACGCCCTTGATGGTCCGGCCGTCGATGGCGTCGGCGGACAGCGCGGCGGCGGTGATCGCCCCCGCGGCGAGCTTGTCGGCCGTGATCGAGTTGGCGGCGAGCTTGTCGGCCGTGACCGACATGGCCTTGAGCTCCCTACCGGTCACCGAGTCCGCGGCGAGCTTCCCCGCCACCACGGAGTCGGCGGCGAGCTTCGCCGCGGTCACTGAGTTGGAGGCGATCTTCGAGGCGGTGACCGCGCTGGCGGCGAGCTGCCCGGCCGTGACGGCGCCGGCGGCGAGGTTCGCGGTCGTTACGGCCCCTGCGGCGAGTTCACCGGTGCTGATCGCTGCGGCGGCGATCTCCCGCGCGGTGATGGCGTCTGCGGCGATCGTGCCCAGGGTGACCGCGTCGGCGGCGAGCTTCCCCGCGACAACGGCCGCTTCGCCGAGCTTCGCCGCGGTCACGGCGGCGTCGGTGAGCGCCTTCTCGTCGATCGCCCCGGCGGCGACCTTCGCGGCGGTCACGACGTCGTCGGCGAGCTGAAGTTCACCCACGATGCCGGCCAGGACTTCCTGGGCAACGACCGGGGCAGGCCCGGCGGTCGCGGTGCCGGACGGCGTCGATGCCTTGCCGGAGGTGGTGCGCGCCACCAGGGCGACCCACACCGGCACGGTGGTGGGCACGGTGACGGTGCCGCCCTGCGGGGTGGCGATGGTGGTGACGAGGGTGGCGGGCGACGGCACGAACAGCGCGGTGGTTGAGGCGTGGACCTCGACGTGGGCCAGGTCCAGGGGGCTGACTGCCCCGTCGGCGAAGCCTCCGTTCCAGGTGACGCGGACGCCACCGAGGGCCGCGGCCGCGGTCGGCGCGCGCGGCGTGGGAGGGACGGGCCCGTTGACGGCGGTGATGCCCGTGGTGCCGTCGGGCTGCTGGCCGATGATGGCACGGAGCCGGCCGCCGGACGTGACGGTGAGGGCGCCGTCGTCGATGCTGCTGTGGACGAGCCGGGAGGAGCGGGACAGTTCGAGCAGGGCCGTCTCCAGCGTCGCGATGCGCGTCGCGAGGGCGTCCAGGGCGGTGGGCACGGTTCAGGCTCCGGTCGTGTAGGCGCGGTCGAGGCGCAGCGTGGCGGTTTCGGGCTGGTCGCCTTCGGCGGGGCGCAGTGTCCAGCCGGTGATGCGGCACCAGCCGGCGAAGTCGGCCCACTGGTCGTGGAGGGTGACCTGCACGTCGTCGCCGATCCGCCAGGAGCCGATCGGCGCGGCGGGGTGGTCGACGACGGTGATCTCCTCGACGGTGGCGAGCTGCTGGCGGCGGGCTCGTTCGGCGCGGGCGATCTGCGCGAGAGCGGCGGGGTCGGTGACCGAGGGCCGGTCGAGGACGTGTTCGAGACGCAGTCGACCGTCGCGGACCGCGTCCACCGCCCGGACCTTCGCCGAGCCGTCGCCGGCGCCCAGGGCGATGACGACCTGCGCGTAGTCGTCGGCGCTGCTGGTGATCGGCTCTGGCTCGATGACGTTGACGCCGGAAGCGAAGTGCAGGTCGGTGCGGCGCGTGCCCAGGCGGGGCCAGGCGACGAGGATGTGCCGTCCGGGCCGTTCCCCTTCCCAGGCGACGGTCTCCGTCCACTCCGGGCCGCCGTCGAGGGCGGTGGCGTCCCGGATCACCCCGGACAGGGCCGGGGCTTCCCACTCCTTGGTGGTGTAGGGGTGTTCGGCGTCGCCCAGGCGGGCGGGGCAGCCGCCGGGCGGCAGGTCGACGCGCACGCCCAGGTCGCCGTCGGGCTGCTCCTGGAGGTAGGCCCAGGTGTCGGCGATGACCTGGCACGGGTCGGCGCCGGTGTAGGGGCCGCGGCCACCGAGGTTGCCGTGCAGGTCGTGCCGCCGGGTCAGGTAGGCACCGAACCCGGCGGCCTCCAGCTGGAGGGCAGGGCCCTCGGGCTTCGCTGACCAGATCTGGCCGCCCCATACGAGTTGCTGGTCGCGCACCGCCCACGCCAGTACGGTGCCGGCCTCCGCCTGCGCGGGTGCCAGGTGCGCGAACCGGGGGTCGAGGGTGGCGCACAACTGGCCGGGCCCATTGCGTTCGTAGCCGAACGCGACGCCGGACAGCGGCAGGTCCCACGCGAGGACCTCGCCCGTGAGGGCGTGGGTCGTGAAGTACCGGTAGACGGCTCCGGGCATCAGTAGGTGCTCTCCACGAAGTCGACGGCGGCGTGCATCACTGTCGTTCCTGTGAGGGCCACGTTGCCGCTCGTGTCGAGCCGGATGGCCTGGACGGCGAGGGACTGCGTGGTGCCGCGCTGGTCTTCCCGGAACCGGTAGCGGTCCACGATGGTGATGGACTCCCGCGACACCACCGTCAGGGCGTCGGTGTCGAGATAGGAATCCGAACCCGGGCCGCCGCCGAGCACGTTCCGGAAGCCGACATTCACCGATCCTGCTACGCGCAGGCCGTGGAGGCTGGTGGTGACAGATGCTTCCGTGGCCCAGGACGGGATGTCGATGTCGACCTTCGCACCGGCGGACGCCGGCCAGTCCTGCCAGGTCGCCATCCCGGGGACCGAGGAGTCGTCGAACCCGAGGACGGTGCGGACCTGGTGCTGCTGGCGGGGGTTGGCGATCCGGCGCAGGTCGGTGATCATCGCGTCGGTGATCGTCTGGCAGTTCGGCGGCTGGGTGATCCTGGCCAGCGGAATCGCGGTCATGCCGGGCGGCGGCGCGTCGGTGTTCAGCGAGACACCGGGGATGACGTGGAAGTAGCCGACCTCGTCCTTCGCGGGGTCCCGCGAGCCTTCGTACTCGGGGTCTTCGATTCGCAGGCACAGGAGATCGGTTCGGCCGGTGGCGCCGGTCGGGGCGATCGGCACGAGGTGGTCGCCGGTGTTGGCCTGCGTGTAGGAGCCCTGGCCCCAGGTCGCGCCCGCGATGATCGCGGAGCCGTTGCCGACGCGCACGCCGGGCCCTGGGGTGGTGGTGGAGCGGACCTTGAGGTCGCCGCCCAGGGTGATGCCCTGGGAGCCGTTGGACAGGTCCTTCACCATCATGCGAAGGGCGCGTGCCGGGTGGGTGCCGCCCGTGATCATCAGGGGCGGCTGGATGAGCGTCATTGCTTGGTCTGCTTCCGTGCGAGGGGTTACAGGGAGGAGGAGGCGTCGCGCCAGGTGAGGGCGAGGCGAGATGTGCCGGTGGCGTCCTGAGCGGTCCAGCGGACCTCGGAGCGGCCCGGGCCGATGGCGAAGGCGTCGAGGCGGCTCGCTCGGGTGAGGGCTCCGGCGGCGGACCCGAGACCGTTGCGGATCACGGTGCGGATGCCGGGCCGAGTTTCGATGTCGATCGTCTCGCCGTCACCGAGGACGACGGCCAACTCCAAGGTGGCGTCCGCCCCTTCGATCCACACCTTCGGGTTGACGACGGGGCCGGTGATGCGGACCGAAGGCCATGTGGGCCGGTTGCCGGTGTTGAGGGCCCAGCCGGGCCGGGCCTTCGGGTCGGCGGTGCCGGTGGTCATCGGGGCGCGCAGCGGCGCGCCGAAGCCCTGGCCGCGATGGGCGGACACGTCGAGCCCCAGGTTCAGGCCGGACGGGGTGTCGGCGTACCAGGCCGGGTCGAGCGCCACGAAGGTGACGTGGATGGGGATCCAGCCGTGCACGGCGTCGGCGAGGCTGACGGCTTCGACGCCGGCCAGGCGCCCGTACTGGCGGCGTACCGGCTGGCCGGGCCTGCGGATGCGCAGCATGTCGAAGGCGCCCGGGGTGAGGCGAACCGTGGTGTCGGCGGCCCGCTCCAGTTCGGCGAGCCGGTCGAGCGCCGCGCCGGGGTTGCCGGGGGTGCGGATGCCCGCGGTGATGCGCAGGGTGCGCGGAGCGTAGGTGTCCCGGCCCGGGTAGTTGCCGTCTTCTCCGGCTATGGGCCGGTCCCCGGTGCGCCGTTCCGGGGTGCCGATGCCGTCGATGTCCTCGATGAGCACGTCGGTGCCGTGGCCGATGAGGACGCCTCCGACGTCGATCTGCCAGTCGGCCAGCTGGGTGGTGTCGGTGGCCATCAGGCGCGACCTCCCCGCTGGAGGTGGCGCACTCGGCGCATCACCGCGTCGGCGACCTGTTCGCCGCTGACGTTGGCGCCGGTGACGCTGATCGTCATCGAGCCGACCAGCGGCGCCGGGGCGTTGTCCCGCACGAGGACGGCCGTCGCGGCGGCCGGGCGGGCGGGGACGAGCTTCGTCGCGGCGGGCCGGGACGTCCGCGCGATGTGCGCGGTGGCGATGCCGCCGTCAGCGAAGTGCCGCTGCTCGCCGTACAAGACGGTGCCGCCGAACCGGCGGGCGGTCTCCTCCAGGATCGCCTTGGAGCGGGCACGCTTCGCCGGGGCGAGGGGGATGTAGCTCTCCCCCAAAGTCTCCGGCTCCGCCATCACCCGCCAGGTGCCAGCGGGGACGATCTCCGCGACATGGTTCTCCGGGCCACGCGGAGCCCGAAGCCGCCCGTCGCGAATGCCGCCGTTGGCGTAGAACTCGACGATGCCGCCGTCCGCCTGGACCGCCGCGAACGGCGAGTCCCAGGCGCCGCCGTTGAAGTTGGCCGCACCCTTCGGAGAGAGGATCACCGGGATGTCGATCCTCGACGGGGCGTTGACGTTGACGCTGATGGTCTTCGAGCCGGGGATGGACTTCACCGACGCGCCGATGGAGTTCAGCTGCGCCTCGACGGCCGCCATGTCTCCGGACAGCAGCGCGGAGGTGAGGGCCTGCGCGGCCGCGGCGCCCTTCTGCTGGGACACCTGCGCGATCAGTGTCAGCATCGACGACCATTCGGCGTTCGCCGCACCGCCCGCGGTTTTGAACGCCCCGATCACGGCGGACAGGTCGGGGGCGTCGATCGGCTGCTTGGCGCCCCAAATCGTTTTGATCATGTCCATCGCGGCGTTGATGTCGCCTGCGAGCAGCGCCTGAGCGAACGCCTTCGCGCTGTCGAGGCCCTTGAGGCCGGCGATCTGGGTGACCAGGTCGAGGCCGGTGGACAGTTCGGTGCGGGAGGCCTCCGCTCCGGCCCGCGCGGCGTTCGTCATGTCGGTGACGGCCATCTGCTGCATCAGGCGGCCGAACGCGGCGACGTCGTCGGTCTCCGCCGCGCTGGCCCACGCCCTGGCCGTGTCCTTGCCATACTTCTCGGCGATCATCGGGACCTGCTCCAGGCCTGCCCGGTAGGCGTTGGTGGAGCGGGCGGCGCCCTCGGTGACGATCGACTCGAGCTCGTCGGCGACCTGCGTCTGCCCGTTCTTCAGCTGGCCGACGAGCTCGGCGAGCATCCCGGAGCTGGCGACCCCGAGCTTGCTGAAGTGATCGGCGAGGTCGAGGCGACCTTGGACGGCAAGCTCGGACAGGTTCTTCTGGAAGTCGCGCTGCGCCTGGAGCTGGCGGCGCATCTCCCCCATGTAGTCGTCCAGCCCTGCCTTGGCGACCTGGGTCAGCTCGGTGAGCTGCTGCGCGGCTCCGGTCTTCCCGGCCTTGAGGTTGGCGACGAGTTCGTGCGCCATGCCGGCGCTGGCGTCGCCCAGCTTCGCGAAGTGGTCGGCGAGCGGCCCGAAGCCCGCAGAGGTCAGCTCTTCCAGGTCCCGCTGGAAGCCCTTCTGGGCTCCGGCCTGCTCGGTAAGGGCCTTGATGTAGCCGGATGCCGAGGTCTTGGCGAGGTCGAGCTGCATGGCACCGGCACGGCTGGACGAGGCGACGCGGTCCTGCGCGGCTTTGAACGCGTCGGCGGGTTCGACGATGGAGGCCATGACCTTGGCCATGTTCTTCATCTCGTCGGTCCACTTGGGCGTGCCGTTCTTGTCGGTCGGCAGCGCCATCGACGGCGACCACACGTCGAGGTTGGCCTGCACCGACGCCTTGACCTTGGCGTTGACGACGTCCATGGCGGTGGCCTGCTCAGCGTCGGCCTTGATCGCGTCGGACCAGGACTGGCGCCGGTCGCTGAGGATCTTCTTCGCCTTGTCGAAGCTGGCGTCGTACCCGCCGAGGTCGGGGTTCCACGACTTCGCCTTCGCCAGGTCCAGCTTGTCGTTGAGCTGGGCGAGCTTGTCGCCGCCGCTCATGAGACCGTCGATGACCTCGGTCATCTCCAGCCCGGCGGCTTTCAGCTTCTTCATGTCGTCGGAGTTCGCGAGGGACTGCGCGAGGGCACGCATGCCCGCGCCGACGTCGTGCTGCTCCCGTTCGGCGCGCAGTGCCTGGGTGAGGTCGTCGGTGACGGCCTTCGCTTTCTGCTTCGACGAGGAGTAGGCGGCGTAGCCGAGCACGCCCAGGGCGAGGACTCCGGTGAGGCCGGTGACGGCCAGGCTGGTGCCGCGCAGGATCGCGGGCAGCATGGAGCCGCCGGCCTGCGCTTCGGTGACGGCGGTGCGGAACGCCGTGAGCTGGGTGGACAGTTGGGCGATCCCGGCGCGGGTGACCAGGGCGACGGCGCCGAGCGCCACGAGGACGCCGATCGTGGACTTCACCCCGGGCGGCAGGGAGTTGAAGGCGTTGGCGACGATCGACGCGTCCTCGGCAAGGGCCTGGAGTACGGGCAGCAGGACTCGAGCGATGTCCATGCCCAGCGCGGCGGCCCGGTTTCGGAACAGGTCCCACTGACCGGCGGTGGTGTTCATCTGGATCGCGTAGGCGCGCTGGGTGGCGTCCGCGCGGTTCACCGCGATGGCGATGCCCTCGTAGGTGTCGGCGTAGTTCCGGCCGTCGGCAGCGGCCAAGGCCAGAACGGCGCGGACAGCTCTGATGTCCTTGAACAGGTTGACCGTTGCCTCGGCTTGGCCTCCGGTCGCCGCGTTGACCTTGCCCATGACGGCGTACAGGCCGTCCTGCTGGATGGCGCTGGCCGCAGACTCGTAGCCGAGGCTTTTGAAGAGCCCGCCCAGTTCCTTCGTCGGCTTCATGAGCCTGGTCATCAGCATGTTCAGGCTGGTGGCGGACTCGGCCGCGGGGATGCCCGCCAGGGTGATCGCCGCGAGGGCAGCGGACACGTCCTCGAAGGAAACGCCTGCAGCGGCGGCCATCGGGACGACATCGCCGAGCTGCATGCTCAGCTCTTCGAACGAAATGACACCCTTATTGACGGTTTCGAACATAATGTCCATCACGTCGGTGGCCTTCGACGCGGGCATGCCGTACGCCTTCAGGACGCCCAGCAGGCCCGTCGCGGCGGTCTCCGTACTGGTCAGACCGGCGGAGGCACCCATCGCCGACACCCGCAGGATCCCCATGGCCTCCGCGCCGTCGAACCCGGTCGACACGATCTGATACAGGCCCTGCGCCAACTGGCTCGCGGTCTGCGGAAGTTCGGTCGACATCCGCACGATCTCGTCCGTGAACGCGCGAACGTTCCGGCCGTCGATCTGCTCACTGATCGTGAGGACGTTGGCCATCTCCCGCTCCAGGCGGATCGCCCCGACAGCGCCGGCGGCCAGCACCGCGCCGAGGGCGAACCCGCCGGCGACCCAGCCGGACATTCGGGACGCCGTGGCGGCCTGCGCGGCCGCGACGGCCTCGGTCTGAGCGCGGCCGACCTCGGCGGCGGCCACAGCAGCACGCCTCGCGGCCTGCTCCTCGGTGGCGGCGAGCGAGGTGCGGGCCTGCGCCGCGGCGACCCCGGCCTGCGCCGCGGTGGCGCTAGTGCGCTCGGCCAGCCCGGCGGCACGGGCGGCACTCTCCTGAGCGGCGGCGACCCGGGCCGCCTGCACCGCCTGCGCTTCGGCGGCGCGGGCCGCGGACGCGGAAGCGGCTTCGGAGGTGCGCTGCGCCGCGACGGCGCCCGCGCCGGTGGCGGCCTGGGCGCGGGCGGCCATCGTCTGCGCGACTTCCTGGGCGCGGATCGCCCGGGTCGTCGCCTCGATCGCCGCCGCGTGCTCGGCCTCGGCGCGGGCGGCGGCCTGGGAGGCCACCACCTGGGCGCGGCCGGCACGCTCGGCGGCGGCGGTCGCCGCCTGCTGCGCAGCCGCGGAGCGTTCCGTGGCCTCCCGGACGGCGGCCTGGGAGACGGCGGCCTGCTGCGCGGCAGCGACCTGGGCGCGGCCGAGCCGGGCCGCGGCCGCCTCAACCCGCTCCAACTCGGTTCTTGTCGAAGCGAGTTGGCCGTCGAACTGCCTGAGCTGCTGCGCGCCGCCGCGCAGCCCAGCGGTCAACTGCGGGAACGAAGCCTGCAGCTGGACGTAGAGGGTGTAGGCGCCGGACACCCGGCTGCTCCTAACTGGACTGTTTGATCAGCCCGATGCGCACCCCGCGCCCCTCGGCCCCTTCCGGGACCTGCTCCGACTCCATCTCGATCAACTCGCAGCCCAGGCAGCGGCTGGTCTGCGCCACGTAGGCGTGCCGGTTACCGCCCTGCTGCTCGTCCCACTCGGCGCTCCGCGTGCCGCACCCACCGCACACGTCGCGCTGCCACGCGGCCCACGCCAGCGCCTTCGCCCGGTCCAGCGCGCTCCACCGGCCGTCACCCGCTCCCATCAGCTGCGAGTGCGGGATCCGGTAGGCCTCGCACAGCTCCATCTCCGCGCGAAGCTGCGGGTCGGCCTCTAGCCTTTTCCCAGGTCAACCCGGATCTGCTGGTTGACGGCGAGCGCCCCGGTGAACAGCACCTTCGCGTCGGAATCGGACCATTCGTCCAGCAGGACCTGGGCGTCCTCCACCGTCATCCCGTCAACCTCGGCGCCGGTCTCATCCCGCTCGACGTGGGACGCGGCGACCAACGCAGCCGGGAACGTCTCGACGTTGTACTGCATGCCGTGATCGGCCTGCTCCTCCGTCGGCGCGTGCGCCTTGAGCAGCGCCTCCCACGCCGGCCTCGGCAGCGCCCGGAACGTCAGCGATACGGTGGCGTCGGCGAGGGCCTGCTCGGCAGTCGCCAGGACCGAGCGGGCGATGACGACCTGCGGGTGCGCCTCCGTGAAGGCGTCCACCGCGGCATCGTCGACGCCCTGACCGGCTGCGGCGGTGCGGGCCGCCGCGCGGGCCTGCGCCACCTTCATCTGCGCGTCGGTGACGGCGAGCTGCGCCGCGTCGTCGTCGCAGACGGACACCGTGCGCTCCGGTAGGGCCCGCGAACGGAGCCGGGCCATCTTGGCGCGCCAGTGCGCGTCCCGGGCGACCGCCTGAACGGGCGGTTCCACCGTGGTGGTCGTCATCGCCCGCCCCTCAGCCCGCGGCGGCGGCCGGAACCGGCGCGTCGAGGGTCGGCAGGTCGCTGATGCTGAACGAGACCTTGAACTTCGCGGCCTCGGCGCCGGCGCTGTACGACGGCGCGCGGCTGCCCACCCGCACCGGGAAGACGTCCAGGCTCTTGGACTGGGGGACATCGCCCTTGCGGAGGATGCAGACGTAGCCGACGGTGTCCTTCGAGAGCAGGGTCTCGATGGCGTCACCGCTCAGGTCCTCGTAGAAGGTCAGGGAGCTGTTCGCGGCCTTGTCCTCACCCGGGATGGAGGTCGCGAACTTCGCGCCGAGGTCCGGGGTTTCGATCGGGGAGTTCTCCAGGCTCCAGCCTTCGATGTCGGACACCTGCCGGGACAGGTCGGTGCCCGCGGTCAGCTCCTGGCGGGTCGGGATGTTAGTCGCCGCCGCAATCGTGCGGACAAAAACTATCTTGGTGATGCCGCGGCGCATGTACCGCTGCTGCGTGGATGCCACGCTGGACTCGCATTTCCGGGGACACGATCACCCGGAAAGCGTGCGCCGCCGGAGACCCGTCCCCTCGTCGCACCACCCGACTTCGGGGCGGCGGAAGGGAGTCGGCCCGTACCGGTGGTCGGGCGTCCGTGCGGGGGTCTCCACGGTGAGATGCCGCCGAAGCCGGCGGCGGGTTCAGCTGTCAGGTGTCGTCACGTGCAGCAGGAACCGCGAGATGTAACTGTATACGCCGTTGGCGACGGACTGCCCGTCCTCCTTGTCGATCTCCCGGCCGATGACGGCGTGCCCGGCCGGGGCGATGGGCGTCGCGAAGCCGCCCTTCGGGCTCGCGCCCAGGACCGCCGTCCGGACCTTGTCGGCCATCCACTCCGCCTGCTCGCCGGTCGTCGCGACCGAGGTCACCTGGTACAGGAGCCTGCCGTCACCGGCCTGGTCGCCGAACGGCGGCCCGGATGCGGTCCCGCCCAGCGGATACAGCACCGTGTACGGGATCGCGTTGCCCGTCGGCTTGTCGGCCGCCGTCGGCGCCGCCCCGTACCCGCAGCTACGGCCGGTCGCCGCGGCTATCGCGTCCCGCAGCGCCGTCGACACCACTCGTCCCTGAACCGGCATCTACTCGTCCTCCTCTTCGTCTTCTCCCGCGTCGTCGCCCAGCCGGCACGCCGTGATCTGCCCGGCCAGGTCGAGGTCGGCGTAGCGCAGCATCCCGGCCCGGTCCCACACCGGCATGTCCACCGGCGACGTCTCCAGATACAAGCCCAGCTCCCCCGACTCCTCGTTCACGACCTCCAACAGGAACACCGCCCGGGACAGCAGCCCGGCGCCCTGCGCCCGCAGCACCCCGGCCACGGCCCGGTGGATGTCGTCGGTCAGCGGCCGGTTCATCCCGACACCACCGCCTGCGCGACCCGCGCCATCGAGGCGAGGAACAGCGGCTCGACACGCTGCACAGCTGGGCCAACGTGCGGAAGCGGTGGCTGGTGGTACACCCGGCCGAGGCTGTCCGCCCCGGAGAAGCCGTACTCCAGACGCGGGCCCTGCGGGCGGGCGGTTCCGACGACGGCTTCCACGCCGGTGGGGGTGGCGTGGACCTCCGTCGTCCAGGAGCGCCGGTAGTCGCCGGTCTGAACTCCCGGGCCCGGGCGCCCCGACGCGCCGGCGCGGATCGCGGTCTCCAGAATCATCGCGTGATGCCGCACCACCGCAGTCGCCGCAGGCAAAGCGACGGCGGCCCGCGACTCCAGCTGCGCGGCCAACGCACCAGCGTTGCTGGCTACCTGGGCCATCAGCCATTCACCGCCTCGTGCTCGCCGAACTGCCGCACTCCGAGAGCCCACTCGGTGAGTTGGGCGAGCAGCGCGCGGGTGAACTCGTGCGGACCGCCGTCGAGCAGGTCGTGCCGCGCGAGGACAGCACGCTCGGTCTCCACCGGATCGAGGGCGCGCAGGAACACGGCCGCCGAGGGGCCCGCGTCCGGGGCCTCGCCGACGACGACGCGCGCCGTGCCCTCCCACTCGGGCACGGCGGTCGGGCGCAGCAGCAGCTGGAGCTCCGGCAGCTGCCCGGCAATGTGCCGCAGCTCGTACGAGCGAACCTGGTCCGCGATGTCGTGACCGTCGATCTCCAAACGGGCGGTCGGGCCCGTGGCCTTGATGTGGAGATACGGCTGCTCAGGAAGGTTGATGGGAGTCATGGACTTGATCGTAGAAGCCGCGATGGACACCGCGCCCGCCACTGGCTGGCCTTCTCGGGCTCCCCCGTAAACCGGAGTGAAAGATTCACCAGAATGAGCGCAAGAGGTGCTTTTCGGAGGCAATTTGAGCAACATCCAGCCAGGTACAGACCGTCTATGCGCCGCCGACCCCATCGTCTGCCTACGGTCGTCCCCGAGAGCGGCGGATCTGTCCGCACTGGGCGCGACCGTCTATAGCGCCGCTCTGGGGGGTGAACCATGATTCTGCGTCGCGTGATCACGACGATCACCACGCTCGCTGCCCTTTGCACCATTGGAGTGGGCACCTCGGCTGCACAGCAGGAAAAAGGGGAAGTGCAAACTGCACCGGTCCTGAAGCCGGTCCGTCACGGATACCAGCCGGTACCTGGGCCCACCCAGGCCTTCGCCGCCGTAGCGCCGGAAGCCTGCGCAGCCCCTACTGAAGGGAGAACGTCGGCCTGCCTCACCCCGACCAGCCCGGATCACTTGCCGTCGATCGACGCTATAGCTTCGAAGGCCCTGGCGGCAGGCGGCACACCTATCCCTGAATGGTGCACCAAGAACGCCTTCAATGGGCGCCTCGCGACTCGCACCGAGGTATGCGAGATTGCCAGCCTGACCTACACCACCTCCAGGGAAATCAACGGTACGGTCACGAAAACCGGCGAGGCCTATCTCGTGACAACCAACTACCAATTCTCTGACACCGGACTCGACTACTGGGGTCACCAAATCCAGATCGGGGCCGCCGCCGGCTGGGGCGACGCTCTCAACGGCACCATCGAGGGCCTGGCCTACGCCAACGACATGTGCACCACCAAGAAATACGAATTCCCGGCACAGGGCATCTCGCCGGTTCAGACCACCCGGCTCGGAGAAGCATTCTTCGAGACCGTCGCTGTCGCCCCCGGCGCTATCGGCCACTGCACAACATCATGGCAGGTCACCGCACGCAACGCCGGATACAACGACACCACAACGACCTACCACAACGGCGACTTCCGGTGCGACAACGCGACCGCGGGAAACCCCCGTGTTGGGTGCGTCGTGCCGTGGTACGCCTCACCCGTGTTCTACAGCCGCTCGGCTACCCCGTCGCTGGCCAGCCACGTCGAGCAAGCCCAGACGTCCGGCCTGCCCGGCGCCACCTTCGACAACCCCCTGCACCGCACCACCAGCGAAACAATAATCAACACCAACCGGGACCTGGCCTGCGGTGATGCGCCCAGCATCACGGGGTACAGCTGCGACGAGTATCCACTCGCCTCAACCTACGAGGGGCTGAGCGCCGGGGGGACCCGCCGGACCTTCGACGGATGCAACTTCAACCTCCCTGCCGAGACAGGCCTCGTAGGCGTCAGCGTCTGCATGATCCCTGCAACTGAGAACAACTCCCAGGGCGGGACCATGTCACAGTTCTACCGCTCGGAGCGTGTTCTCGACTTTGATCCTTACCGGGTCATAGTCACGAGCTGACTACCGCTGTGAGGCTGTCCGCGGCACAGCTGGAACGCGCCGCGGACAGCCCCTGATCTGATCCATCCGCCACACCCATCAAAAGCACGTAGGCTGAAAGCACTACGTCATGACGGGAGTTGCGATGTCGATGGACTGGTTTCGCGTCCGAGCGGTCGACCACTCGATCAACGTGTCGGACAACGGTTGGATCCCAGTAGACACATCGGACTACTCCACCGGCTTGATCATCCAGATGTCCGCTGGCGCACGGATCTGCACCGGGATCGACACCGGGCCAGTCCGAGTCCAGGCATCAACGCACAACGCCCGACCGCAACTACCAACCGGCATGAACGATGCCTGGTCAGAGATCGTTGAGGCCAGCGTCTTCTCTCCACAAGGCAACCTACGAGTGGACTCCCCTGCCGACGGGCCGATCCCCGGTCTCCCTACCCTCAGCTCATCCGGCCCCGGCTGGTACCGGATGCGGGTATGCGCCCGAGGCCGCGACACGGCATTCGACCAAGTCCGCGAGGAGCCTGTCGAGGACTACCTCCTCATGGCGTGGCCCGAAGACCCGTCACCAGCAGTAATTCTTCAGTCGAAGGACCAGTGCGGACTGGGCCTGCGAGCTTCAGCCTCAACCACGACGCCCACACTCGCGCCCCCGGAAGCCGAACACGCTGCAGCAGTCGCCGCCCAGCAGGACCACCGGGCGGCGCTCAGGCGCAGACTCCAGGACGCCTTTGCCCCTTCCGATCGCCCCTCGGCCGCAGAGTTCAATAAAACGTCCCCGACCACGCTTCAAGAGCCTGCCGCTCCCCCGGCCAACTGGCGGCCAGGTCGGTAAGCTAGCTCTCACCCCATTTGTGACATTGAAGTAGTCGCCAGGATACAGGCCGGGGCCGCCTCCAAGGAGACTTGCCGGATCGCGGCGCGGGGTCTCGGCGAGACCGCGGACATCCCTCCGCTTGATTCCTGCGATCCGCCAGACACAGGGCGGTAAACCGGAGAGAATCAGGTCATGAGCCAATTACCACCGCTCTCACTGGAGCTTGAGAGGCAGCGCATCGAGTACTTGCAGCTTCTCCGCGCCGGGAGGCTCTCGCCGCACTCGCTTCCAGCGGTGGCATCCGCGGTGGAGAGGGCTGTCCTCGCACGCGCATGGGCTCGGACCCGGGATCCCGTCGAGGGCATTGGGAGCCGGATCTACGTCCTCTCCGTGGCAGGGACACACGGGCGAGTCAAAGTCGGAAGAGCGAGCAACGTCCGGGACCGCATTGCCACTCATTTGAATGAATACCATTGCAACGGCCATGGGCTCGTCGATGCGTGGATTTCAAATCCGCTGTTCAATGCCGTCCACATAGAGGCAGCCATGCACAAGATCATGAGAATTATCCACCGGCCGAGCTACCGGCGGGAAGAGTATCCGGACGGCAACTTCGACCGCGTTTGCTCACTCGCAGCCGACTTGGATGTGAAGCACAGTCTCACTGAAGAGCAGATTGAATTTCACCGATGGGAACAGCAGGAGCGTAAAAAGAAGGCGAGCGAAGAGCTCCTTCATGAATTGAGCGGCAAATCGGGCATTCCGTCGACCTTGGTGAAGTCGCCGGAGACCGTCCACAGTCGAGGGGCTGGCGGCGGTGCAACGACCGACTAGCCTCGATCTTTCGTGACGGTCCGTCGGTTCGCCGGCGGGCCGTTTCGGTTTGTGAGGCTGGTGGTGGGCATGCGGATTGCCCGACTGTCGCGCCGGGTGAGCGCCGGGTTCCACGGCTCCGGGTGGTGGGGCTGGTCGTCGGGATGGGGTTACCGCTGGTCAGCCGGGGTTCGGCAGGGCCTGCAGGCGCTCGAACGCGGTGATGATCACGTCGGTCCAGGGCCAGTGGCGGGCGAGGCGGAGGTAGCGGCTGCGGCCGGTGGTGACGAGCTGGGCGGCGGCTGAGAACAGCCGCAGCCGTAGCCGCTTGGGTTCCCAGCGTCGTGGATCGCCGGTCAGGGCGAGCATCGGCATCCAGGCCAGCAGGTCGAGCGCGAGCTGGACGATCTCCAGCCAGACCCGGTTCTGCGCGGCGTCATGAAGGGGGAGGTTGCGCAGACCGGTAGCCCTGGCGGCGCGGATCCGGTCCTCGGCCCGGGCCCGCCGGCGGTGCCGAAGCTCCAGGGCGGCGATCGGGGTGCCGGTGGTGTTGGTGGCGAAGCAGGTCAGCCGCATCCCGTCGGCGTCGGTGAACCGCAACTGCGCTCCCGGGTGCGGTCGTTCCTTGCGCACGATCAGCCGCATCCCTGCCGGCCAGCCGCCCAGGGCGTCGCCGGCGAGTTCGGCGACCCAGGCGCCGTCGCGGACCTGCCCGTCGGGTTCGACCGCCGGCGTCCAGGCCGTGGCCGGCACCAGCAACACGGCCTGGTGGACGGCGTCGGTGATGGTCATGCCGACGGAGTAGGACAGCCATCGCCCGCGTGCGGCGAGCCAGTTCACGAACTCGTGGGTGCCGCCGCCGGAGTCCGTGCGGACGAGGGTGTGCCGTCCGCGCCGGTACTTCTTCGGCAGCTGGCCCAGCGCGAGCCGGGCGGCCTCGATGTGGTCGGCAGCGGTATTGCTGCCCGCGTTCCCTCGCCGCAGCAGACCCGCCACCGGCTCCCCGGACCCCGCCGCCCCGTGGTCGACGAACGCCATGAGCGGGTGATGGCCGTAGGTTTTCTTCCAGGTCGCGGCCGCTGCCTCCTTGTCGGAGTGCGCGATGACGAGCACCCCGTCGATGTCTACGACCACCTGCCCGTCCGCGTCCGGGGCCGCCTGCCCGGCCAGCTTCCACACCCGTTCGCGGACATCGGCCCGCGCCCGTCGGATCGCCGCGAGCGCACGGGGACCGGCCGAGGCCAGCGCGTCGACGAGCCGCGAGACGGTCGGATCGGAGGCGACCGGCCCGAACACGCCGGGCTCGGCCCGCAGCACGCCGACATCGGCCAGGCAGTCGCCGCCCAGGGCCACTGCAAGCGCGACATCCAGCAGGACCTTGCCCGGATCGTGCACCGCCCGGGGCTTGCGCCATGGCTCGAGCGCCTCGGATACCGCGGTATCGAGTCCGGACCTGCGGATCGTCTCCACCAGCAAGACCCCGCCGGCCTGGGAGACCACCCCGTTACCGCCACCCGAGACCCGGACACGCGGGTACGACCCGCTATGGTGACTCACCTGGGAAGTGCCTCCGACAGTGGCAGGAACAAGGACCTCGACAATTCTCATTCTTGCTGGTCAGAGGCACTTTCTACTTTCCTGACCACCCGTCGGACAGTCCGCTTCGTGCATCCCCTCCAGCACGCCAACAGTGGTGTACTGCGGCGGCAACACCGCCCACCAATCCCAGTCTGCGCCTAGCAATGCACGGTCCGCGACTGCAGGAGCGCAAGCACCGAGCGCCAACCGCACAGCACAATCAGACTGCCGTCGGCGCTCGCCCCGCAGGCGCTATTGCGCACTGCCTGAGATGCTGAAGAGGAATGGTGCCGATGATTGACACAACGCTTGCTGACACGGCGTGGGTGCGTCCCGGCCTGGCTAAAGCATCCAGGCTGATACCTGACTGCAACTTCGCGAACTCCACGTAGTCAAGCACCCGGCTGCCGGTCTGCAGAACCGTTCCAAGCGAGGTGCAATTCAAATGTCAACACTGTCCAACAGTCGCGCCTACGGCATTGACGAAGTCATGCAACTTGAGGCGTCGCTCGCAGCGTCCTTGCCTGAACCCGGGGCTGCCGAGACCGTCTGCACAGCGGCCCTGGATCGCCTCCAGGCTGACGCCAGCCGCCGGCAGACACAGTTCAAGCGCGATGCCGAGCTCTTGCGTCCCGTCGCGGACCGCTTGCTGGAGGTCCCGGGCCTGAAGGATGCTTCAGGCCCTATTCGCGCCGACCAAAGAAGCCGGATCGAGACCAAGGCTAAGACCATAACCTCCACCCCGGAATACCTTCCGGCACTCGAAGCGCAGTTCGACGGAAATACTAACTCTGCCGTGAAAACGCCGCCATACGATGGCCAGTTTATCAACACCGGGTCCCACTCGTTCGTCACCGCCCATGACGGACAGTTTGAGATGTCTTTGAATGGAATCGGACTTTCAACCTCGGCTGCCCTGACCATGGGATCATGGTTCTTCACTCCCGTCAACGACTTCGCCTTGCAGCTCACGACTAATATCTGGTTCAACCGAGACTGGCATCAGGATGCGATGGGCTTTGTGGCGCACAGTCATTTCTCGACCGTATTCATGATCTGGGACGACACCGTCAAGCAATTCCTTCCGACGTCCCCCGTGGGGCCGAGTTGGGACGACGGCGTGGGCTGGTTCGAATCTCACGGTGACCACAGAGAGAACGAGTGGGTCGTCGCCGAGACAACTTTCCCGGCCACGGCTGGCCACTGGTACTTCATTCAGGTGTCGCTCTCCGCTTCGGTCGACGCCGAACGCGGCCCCTTGGCTGAATCCGATTCACTGATTCATGTGTGGGGATTCGTTCCGTACCTGATGCTGGGCCCCTATCTCTAACCTCGATTCCTTCGTGACGGTCCATCGGTTCTCATGAGTTCTAGTGGCCCTTACGACGCCCCAGCTCAGGGATGCAGTGGAATTCGATATCCGTGCCCGCTCGGCCACCCAGGGGTAGGGCCGTTTCAAAGTCAATGCCGGATGGCCGCGCTCCTCCGGACAGGGCCAGCTTCCTGGCCTGCCTGCAATCCAAAGAATTAAGAAATTCGTCGATGCGCTGACTGTGCTCGCCGATGTCCGAAATGCCGAGAGCGATGCTCACGGGCACACCACGGATCAGGCCACGGGGCGGTCGGCGCGCGGAGTTGATGACCGCAATCAAGAACGGTGAGCAGTTCGACACGGAGTCCGGTCTGCCGGCGTCCGAGCTGCGGAAGAAGACCGAGGGAACCTGGTTCGAGCATGCGGTGAAGTTCGCGGAGGTGAAGTGGAAGGGTTCATCGGCGAAGAGCCGAGCGGCACGTGCTGACGCGCTCGCCACCATCACCCCCGCGCTCGTGACCGACCATCGGGGCGCTCCCGATCGCCGCGTGCTCCGCCGGGCGTTGTCCTGCTGGGCGTTCAACTTCTCGGAACACCAACCGGAACAGCCCGAGGAAATCAGGGAAGCCCTGGCCTGGCTGGAGCGGAAGTCCGTCCAGATCGGCCAGTTGGAGGACCCCGACACCATCCGGCGTGCTCTGGACGCTCTGTCGCAGTTGCCGAACGGGGTCCGCGACGGGGGTAGCGGCAGGGCGGCGTCGTTCAGGGGTTCTGTCCGGTTTGATCACGTGATGCCGAGGGTGGCGAGCGGTCGGGTGGGGTTCTGGGCCCACGACCATCTCTGCCGCCCGCCGGTGCGGGGCGAAGACAAGAGCGTCGGCGAGCGGCCAGGGCCGCGCGCCTTGATGGGCGTAAAGCCGCAAGAGTGCGCCAACTAGCCTGCCCTGCAAGGTTCCTAGGCGGGGCACTCCATCGGCTCTCACCCGCCGACGTCCCCGAATCCCCACGACTCCCCACGCAACCTGGCACGGCCACCCGCCTGAGAGACCACCCCGGCACCACCCGAGACCCGGACACGCGGGTACGACCCGCTGCGCTGACTCACCTGGGAAGTGCTTCCGACAGTGGCAGGAACAAGGACCTCAACAATCCTCATTCTTACTGGTCAGAGGCACTTTCTGAATTCCTGACCACCCGTCGGACAGCCGGCTTCGTGAAAGCGCGAGGCTAGCGCGCAGGCTGACGCACCGTTCGGCGCCAGTCTGCGTGCCAGGCTCTACGGCGCTACGACCTCGTCGAGGCGGGTGGTCCGGGCGACCTCCACGGTGCTGGCCTCCCCGGGGTCGAGGGCCTGCCAGGTCCGACCGACGGTGCCGGCCTCCGGCGACTTCGCGGCGACGACGGTCACCAGGTCGCCGCGCTGCGGCAGCGGCGCGGACAGCGGGATGACGAGCCCGTACCAGGAGGCGTTGTCCTCCAGCCACCGGCCGCCGACGAGGTGCTCGACCGCGGCAAGGCCGTGCGCGGACAGCACCGCGCCGGCGCCTTCCCAGACCATGGTCGTCGGAGTGGGCCCCACCAGCCCGGTGTCGATGTCCAGGACGGGGGTACCGGTCGGCCTACTGATCCGCACAGTGTCGACCATGACGGTGGTCTCCATGGTGTGGCGGACGACGTCGAGGGCCACGGGGGTGCTCACGCCGCCACGCCTCCGGCCTTCTCGATGCGCATCCAGGTCCGGCGGACCACCGACAGGCCGCCGGACTCCCCCGGGTCCAGCACCTTGAACACCCGGCCGACGGCGCCCGGGTCCGTGCTCTCCACGATCGTCACGGTGTCGCCCTCGGAGGCGACCGGCGCAGACAACGAGCTGAACAACAGGTAGCGGCCGTCGCCGTCATCCTTGTACGGCTGGCCTTCCAGGCGCAGCACGATCCCCGGCCCGCCGGAGGCACGGTGCAGGCCGGGGCCCTCGTACTTCACGACGTCGGGGCCCGGCACGTACTGGCCGGTGTTCGGGTCGAAGATCTGCGGGCCGGTCGAGCCGATCCGAATCTTCTCCGTCAGGAGCAGCCGCTCGACGATGGCGGCGACGCCGCCGGAATCGGGCATGGCGGTGCCGGGATCTGTGGTGGGGGTGGTCATGATCCGAGCCTAGGAACCGCGGCGGACACTGCCGGCGGACCGCCGCCCTCCCCACGGGGCCGGGCGAAGTGCCCTCCCGTACTGTTCGCTTGCCGACGGCAGGCTGGTAGCCTTCCGTTCGCGTAACTGCCACAGACAGTACTGCGGTGCGGCCCGGGGTCAGGGCCCAGCAACGCACGGGGGCGATCAGATGGGCGTAGTTCTTCCTGACGAGCTGGCCTGGCTCCTTGACCTTATCGGCGTCCACTGGCCGAACGTGGACGAGGACGACTTCAACGAGATGGCGACCGGTCTGCGCACCTTCGCCACCGAAGTCGACAACGGCCGCGCCGGTACAGTCGTCGCCGTCCAACGGATGCTCGCCGAGAACATCGGGCCCGCCACCAAGGCGTTCGAGGCGCACTGGAACAAGCTCAACGGCAAGCACCTGCATAACCTCGCCGAGGGTGCACGGATGCTGGCCACCGCCCTTGACGGTGTCGCCCTCGTGATCGCCGGCGCGAAGGGCGCCGCGATCGTGCAGTTGGGCATCCTCTCCGGTGAGGTGATCGCCGCTCAGGCAGCAGCGCCGCTCACCCTTGGCCTGTCGGAGTTCGGCGCCCTGGGCGCGACGCAGGTCACCCGGATCGCGGTGAAGAAGCTCCTCAAGGAGGCGGAGGAGCAGATCGTGGCCCAGCTCATGGAGGTCGCGAAGGCTCCGATCATGAACGCCCTCACGGGCATGGCGGCAGATCTCGCGATTCAAGCTGTCAGTATTTCCGCCGGCGCCCAGGACGGCGTGAATTGGAAATCTGTGGCCAGCTCAGGCGCCGAGGGCGCCAAGAACACTGATCTCGGCGCGGCAGTGACAGGGGGCGGGCATGACGGACATCCGGCATAACCACGAGGAGACCGCGCAACTCGCGCAGCGCATGGGCGCACACGCGGACCACCTTGAGACCACAGCCGGTGGACACACCCACCGCGTCACGAACAAGCTGAAGAAGGTCCGGGGAAAAGACCCGCTGGCAAACGCCGCAGCTAACGCCGCGGAACAGATCATGAATGTCATCCGGAAAGCCGAGAAAGACCTTCATCAGCATCTTCGGGTTGTCCAGCAGGGCCTGGAGCACACGTCGAGGAACCACCACCAGAACGACAAGCGGCTCGCCACTATGCTGGCCAACATTCACAACCGATCAGAAGCCCAGGTGGCGGCGCTCAGAGCGGACTCCAGCAGGGCCCAGGGGCCGGATCCGTCCAAGCCCCCGGTCACGGTGCCGATCCAGTGGAAGCCGGCGATGGACCGGTCCGCGTTCGCGTGGAAAGCCCAGAGCCTCGCCGGAGCCAGCCGAAGAGGCGAGACCTACCGGGCCACCTCAAAGGTGATGCGGGACACTGAAATCACAAAGCAGTACAAGGGCGCCCTGATTCACCTCATCCACAAGAACAATAAGGATAATCCCGAACTCGCCCAGAAGGCCGCCGATGTCGCCCACAAGATGCAGCCTGATCACGTGATCGACCTGCAAGCGGGTGGACGGGATCACTGGGAAAACCTTAGAATGCTCGAAAAAGAGACCAACTTCGACGTCGGAACTAAACAGCTCTGGCAAACCATCAGACCTGTCCCCGACGGAACACCGATCAAGATAAAAGTGAAATGGAAATGACGGACATCGCCAGCACGACGGCGCTACTGCGCAACGTCCTCGCCGAGCACCAGACAGACCTGGAACTGTGGGACCCCTCCATCCCCGCCGGCGCCGACGCCCACGCCATCCCCCAGGAGACCCCCCACGGCGTCGCCGAGCTGCTCCGCGCGTCCGACGGCCTCTACCTCGACCACTCCACGAGGCTGTTCGAAGCCAGCGAAATCATGGACCGGCAGTTCCCTGAAGGCCTGGAGGACGCCGAACTGCCCGACGGATCCTCCTTGGAGGACGCGTCTCGGTTCTTCTTCTTCGGCCTGGCCCGCGAGAACCCGCTGCTCGTCGACCGGGACGGGACCGTTTGGCGAATCCCCGACGACGGCTCCCTCTGGTACACCGGCTGCCGCCTGGAACAGATCGCGGGCAGCATCGACGAGTTCTTCCAGACCTGGGTAGCCTCCCCCCGCTTCCAAGACCTCGCCGGCCTCGACCCCGACGACCTGGACAACAGCCACTGGTACCAGCTGCTGCGACTCAGCGGCCTCGCCGCGTAACCTCTGCCTGAACCACCTGACCGCCCGAGGAGCACCGTGGCCACGCACGCAGAACTCGCGAAGCTGTTCAGCCCCCAAGGGGTGATCACGCTCCCCCGCGAGGAAGCCGTCCGGAACAACCTGCCGGACGCCGACGTCGACGCCCTCGCAGACGTCGGCCTGCCCGCCCACCTCGACGCCCTTTTCACGATCGACGTCACCGGCGAACCCCGTGCGTTCACCCTGGTCCCGATCGACACCGGCGACGCAGTCGTCAACGTGCTGTGCCTCGGCGGCCCCCCCGCCGCCGTCGACGGCCGATTCTGCCTCGACCTGGAGGACGGCTACGTCATCCTGCTCCAGCTCGGAGAGCAGCCCGCCGCCGAGATCGTCAACACCACGCTCGCGCAGTTCACCGATTTCCTGTACCGCATCGGCCTGCGCTACGAGCACCTCCACGGCAAGAGCGACGAAGACGCCGACCACTACACCCGCACACTCCGCGACTATCTCTTCCGCAAGGACCCCCAGGCCTTCGCCGCCGACGACACCTGGTGGAGCATGGTCTTCGACCACCTCCTCGGCAAGGACCTCCAGGCCTGAACCCCAAACCGGCCAACACGGCGCGCACAGCTAGCATCGGCGCCATGAGCAGCAGCGCCCCTTGCGCAGCAGCCGGCACATGGCCGGTGTGCGGCCACGAAGACCCGACCAGCCCCCGCGGCGGCCCGGGTGCCGGCCGTTGCGTGCGCCTGCCCGGGCACCGTGAACGCGCCGACGGCACCGGTCCGCTCATCCACCACGATGGCGTCCGCGAGTGGGAGCAGCAGCCCGACCAGCCGTGGTGGGCCGAACTCGGCCTCGGCGACGACGGCTGATCCCGCCTGCCGGGCGGACGCGGTCAGGTGAGCGTGGAAGGCCTGGGGTAGCCCTTCCGCTCGCAAGTAGCCGCCTCTTCATCGAGGTAGGCCAGGGCGCCCGCGTACCCGTGGGCGTCCAGCAGCATGACCGTGGTGCAGACCGCGATCATGTGGATGCGATCCAGGAAACATAGGCTGGCCATCGCTTTGGCGAAGCCGACCTCCCGAGCGGCAACCCGGCGTACGGCGGCTGTCGTCGCGAACTCGGACTCCGGTGGCGCCAGGGCCGCCACCTGATCGAGGTCTCGTACGTTCATGGGCGGCTCCCCGAGATCGCCGAGCAGATCGTCGTAAGACAAGACCAGCAGGGCGAGTACGAACTCCAGCCGGCCCGTGTCCAGGCCTTCAAGGCACGCTGCGACCTGAGCCCGGTCCCTCGTCACGTAGGCCCGCACCACGTCGATCCCACGCCACTTCGCGTCCACCATCCATGGGTGGCCTATCTCTGTCACGCCTCCATCTCTACCGGACTCACGAAGGCGCTGGAGGCGTTTCAGGGCTGGTTCACCAGTTCGGGGCAGCAGGAACACCTCGGCTCCCTTAACCCGGCACAATGCCCGGCCGCGAGGCCTCGGCCCACCTACCGGACGGTGCTGCCTGAAGCCCGTTTCGGACAGTTACCTATGGGGACAGTAAGCGGCCATCGGCGACCCTTTCTGCTGCGGCGTGGCGGACCTCCCTGCCGCTGCTGTCTGGTTGCCTCGACGATGCCGAGGCGGCGCATCAGCCAACTCGCCAAGACCAGCTTCTGCTCCGCCTCGTCACGGACATGTGACTGGTCAGCGCCATGAGTGCGGGGGAAGCGCCGTCCAGCTCGGCCCCGAACGGCGTCAGCGGCCCTTGTCGGACGACGAGCTGGAGGCATCCGGCGACGTGGCGGACCTGAGCCAGTCAATGCGAGAGGGTCGGTCGCGCAACGACGGCCGAGTCCGCACAGGGCAGGCCCTGGTTCTCGGTGAAGACGGCGTCGCGGACGGTGTCGGCGATGGTGAGGTGGGTGGGCGCGTCGAGGTAGAGGAGGGTGGAGCCGAGGGGGGTGATGTCGTGCTCGTCGACGAGGTCACGCAGGAGGCGCGGCAGGTCGTCAAGGTCCCCGGGAAGTCGGGGCAGATCGAAGGACGGCGCCATGCGGGCGACGGCGTTGCGGGCCTTCACCAGGTTGATCCTCGGCTCCTGAAGGGTGGCCTTGGCCAGATAGTAGGAGACGGGCTGGAGCGCCCAGGCCAGTGCCGTGTGCGCGCTGCCGACGTCAGGACCGGGCGGATCGAAGGCCACGGGACCGAGTCCGAGGCCGTCGCACAGCCACTCGGGCCGCATGCTGGTCCGGTAGTGCGCGTGGCCGGCCGCCTGGAACGCCGCGAGGGTGGTGACGGCAGCCGTCGCCTCGATCTGGAAGGCGTCGGCGATGCGCTGGAGAACCGGCTGCAGCACCGCGCGGGCGGCCGGGGCATCGGCCGCAGTGGCGACGACGGGCACCAGGTCGAGGTCGGAGGTAACGCGTCCACTGCGCCCGGTGCGGTGGTCGCCTCGGGCAAGGGAGCCAGATAGCGCGACGGACATGCCGGGGGTGGCGTGGAACTCGCGGGCCAGCTGGCGCAGGAGGTGGGGCAGGTCGTGGGAGTTCACGGCGTTCCTCGGGTGTCGGCGACGGCGGTGAAGTCGGCGTGGGGGCCGTGGCGCTTCTCGGCCTCGGTGAAGGCCTCCAGCGCGGCGGTGAGCAGCGGCAGGTCGCCCAGCAGGGTTCGGGCGTAGTCGAGGTCCTTGATCATGTGGCGGATGGCGAAGTCCGGGTCCTCGTAGGCGCCGGCTTGGATCCGGGGGAGTTTCTGGGCTGCGAGGGTGGCCATCCAGCCGTCGGTGGTGACGATGCGCGCGGCCTCGGCGTAGTCGGCACCGAGGTGGCGTGGCAGCTGCCGTGCGAACTCCCCTGCGGCGTGGAGGAGCGCGGCTCCCCAGGCGTTGAAGATCAGCTTGAAGCGCGCCGGGTTTCCGGGACGGGCGAAGGTGTAGCGGTGGCGGGTGAAGGCCGCCAGTGCGCGGTCCGCGGCGTCGTGAGCGGCGGGGGCGTGGAGGAACGCGGACAGGGTGCCAGCCCGGGCGCCAGGGCGGGAGCCGGTCACAGGGCACTCCCAGGGGATGCCGCCGAGGGCGGCGATCTCCTGATGCCACTGTTCGGCGCGCTCGGGGCTGATGGTGGACAGGTCCAGGCACGCCGGGTGGTGCTCGGTGACCGCGGCGGTGACGTGCTCGTGGGTCCAGAAGGCGTGTTGGCGACCGTCGGTCTCGAAGCAGCCGATGATCAGGTCGGGACGGGCGGCGACGACTTGGGCCGGGTTGACGAGGGGGATCGCAGGGTGGGGTGCTTGGGTGAGGTGGCGGCTGGCGAGGGCCACCCGGGTGTCGGGCAGGGCTGCGAGGTGGGGCAGGATGCCCGAGGTCAGTGCCCCGTAGCCGGCGACGACGATCGTCGTCGCCGGCCGGGGCGCATGTGAGGCAGGTGTCATCACTCGTCCTTGAGGATGGTGGGGCGGATCTCGATCCAGGCGAGGGCGGCGGCGATGCCTTCCTGGAGGCTGTACTCGGGGGTCCAGCCCAGCAGGGTGCGGGCACGGTCGATGGCGGGGTAAGCGCCCGCGATGTCACCGGGCCGCGGGTCGGCGAGGTGGTGGGAGAGCGGTTTGCCGGTGACGTCCTCGAACGCGCGGATGAGCTCGAAGACGGTGGTGCCGTTGCCGGAGCCAAGGTTGATGGGCAGGTAACGCGGGCCGCTCTCCGGTACGACGGTGTCGAAGCGGCGCACCGCCGCGATGTGGGCCCGGGCCAGGTCCTGGATGTGGACGTAGTCGCGGATGCCGGAGCCGTCGCGGGTGGGCCAGTTCGTGCCGGTGACCGGGTACGGTTCGCCGGCGAGGTAGCGGTCGATCATGACGCCGAGGGCGTGGGTGGGCCTGGTGGTCTGAAGCCCGGTGCGTAGCTTGGGGTCGGCGCCGATCGGGTTGAAGTAGCGCAGGGTGATGACGCGCAGCGGGGATCCGCCGGTGATGTCCTCCAACGCGCCTTCGAAGGCGGCCTTGGTGCGGGCGTACGGGGACAGCGGCCGGAGGGGGGCGTCTTCGGTGATGGCCTGGCCGGAGTCGTAGATCGCGGCCGACCCGGAGAACACCAGCCGGTGGCAGCCGTTGCGCAGCAGGTGGTTGACCAGGGCCAGGCCCTTGGTGACGTTGGTGTCGTAGTAGCCGATCGGGTCGGCGACCGACTCGGGGACGACGATGCGGGCGGCGCAGCCGATGGTGGCCTCGATGTCGGGGTGGTCGCGGAAGATCCGGTCGACCAAGCCGCCGTCGGCGATGTCGCCCCGGTAGAAGGTTCGGCCGGTGACGAACTCGGGCCGCCCGGTGGACAGGTCATCCAGGATGACGGGTTCGATGCCTTCGTCCAGGCAGGTGCTGGCGACGGTGGAACCGATGAATCCGGCGCCACCGGCGATGAGAACCTTGGTCATGTTTTCTCCCAAGTCGCTTTCCGTGCCCTGGAGTTGGGAACGGCGCGCGCAGCCTAGCAGCGATTGGCATGGTTAGTCGCGTTTGCCCCGTTCGACCGGTACGTGGTGGTTGACGGGGCGGTAGAGGCACCAGACCATCGTGGGCTGGAACTCGTGCAGGACGACAAGTCCGGCCTGTTGGACGACGTCGACCGAGCCGATGCAGCCTTCGACGCAGCCCTCGACGACCTGGCGCACGGCCAGAGGCTTGGCGTCGACGTAGCGGTGGTCGGCTCCCGGGAGATAGCGGTCGGCGAACGCCTTGGTCGCCGGGTGGAGTGCCAGGGTGCGGGGCCGCTGCACCGAGGGCGCGACGGCCAGGCACATCCGCTTGGTCGGCGACTCCCACACCCGGACGATCTCGATCTTGCCGAGGTGGCGGAAGTGGAGGTCCACCCAGAGGTCGGAGACCTCGTTGCCCGGTCGGTGCCGCTCGGCGTAGCCGGCCGCGACCATCGCGTGGCAGCCCTCGGTGATCGCGGTCTGCACGGCCAGCTCGAAGGACGGTGCGAGGACGACGTTCCCGAAGTGCCGTCGGGCTTCGGCCTCCGCGTCGGTGCCCTCCGGCCCGAGGGTGGCCACGGCCTGCGCGGGGCCGCCGATGCGCAGGATCCGGCCGGTGGGCCGGGGGCGGCGTTCCAGTGTCCCGGACATGCCGCGGCGAAGGAGGAGTCGGGTGGTCACGGTGAGGGCCTCCAGTTCGGGGTTGTCGGAGAGGGCTTGCCGCGGGAACCAGGCTGCGGCGGCGCCGAGGTCAGGGCGCCGGTCAGGGTGCGCGCGTCGTCGCCGAAGATGGCGGTCTGCGGGTGTCAGGGGGCGCGTCCATGGCACCCGTGGTGCCGGGCCGCGCCTCAGGGACGGGCGCTGTCGTCCTCGGTGGCGGCCTCCGTGACGGCCTCCTTGTGGCGGGTGAGCCACTGCGTCGGGTCCCTCAGGTCGGTGGCGGTCGGGTACAGGGCCTCGCGTCCCAGCGCCAGGCGCAGCAGCGGGTTCCCGCCGGCGCGGACGAGGGCTGCTGCGAACCGCTCCCCCTGGTCGACCTGCCGGGCGTTCGCCGGGTTGGCAGGGTCGGCGCGCAGCTGGGTGTAGAGGTCGCTGGGCCGCGGCTCGTCGGGCAGGGGCCCGGTCACGGCGTGTCCGCACAGGGCCGTGGCGACGAGACGTTCGACGTGCTGGCCGTACCCGGGGACCAGGGCGGCTGGCCTGCGTCGTCGGTGGGGTGGCAGTGTGCTGTCCAGTGCGGCGCACCTGAGTTGGGCCCAGGCCAGTTCGGGGTAGCAGGCGTACTGCGCCAGCGCGGTCAGCTGGTTGGCGAAGACGGTGATGAGCTGGCGGCTGGTGGGGTGCAGGTGCTGGTCGTAGACCTCGGGGATGATGGTCAGCTCGGGCTGTGCCGCGTCGTGGATGATGACCGCCGCCCGGCAGAGCGGGTAGAGGTGTCGGGCGGCCGTGCGGGCGGCGGCGCGGGCTTCGTCGGCCAGCGCGGGCGCGAGCTTCACCGCGTCGGTGTCGGCGGGCAGGCCGGCGATGGCGAGGCGGGTCAGGTACGCGTTGTGCTCGGCCTGCCGGTCGACGTACAGATCGGGGGTCACGGCGCGTACGACGACGCGGGCGGGCAGCGGGAAGGCGGACAGGTCCGTCACGTACGGGGCAGCGGCTTCGACCAGGGCGGCGTAGCGGCCGAGGTCAGCCGGTTCGAGGTGCGCGTCGTTGCGGTAGCGGAAGTCGGTCACGGGCGGTTCACTTCGCGGTCGGTCAGGAACGGGTGGCGGCGGGGTGGCCGGGGCGGCCGGTCGGCAGGGAGTCGGCGCCAATCAGGCGCAGGGCGGGCAGGCGGGAGCGTCCTTCTTCGGTGAGGTGCAGGAGGGTCCAGCCGTGCCAGACCGCGGCGCGGGCGAGTAGGCCGTCGTGGCGGCGTTCCACGGCCCGTGTCATCTCCCCGGGGGTGGCGAGGTAGGCGGTGGTGGTCTTCGGTGCTCCGGGCAGGGCGGCGGCCACGAGCCGCGCGGGGTTGGGGCCGCCGGGAGCGTGGACCTCGGCGCGCAGGCCGCCGCCGTACAGGGTGGTGGTGGAGAGGTACAGGCGGGGGTGGCCGCCGGTGGCGGCGGTCAGGGTCGGCTCGTCGGTGAGGTCGGCCAGCAGCAGCACGGGCAGACCGGTGCGGGTGACAAGGTCGCGCGCGCGGTCGCCCACCGTGCTCGTCGGCCGCGGGGCAGCGGCGGTCACTGTGCGGCCTGCGCTGCGGCGCGGGAGGCGGGCAGCCAGCCCCAGGGGGCGGGAGGGAAGGGGTGGGTGAGGACGGTGGCCAGGCGCCGGTCGGCCTCGTCCTGAAGCTCGGGCTCGGTGCGGGCGCACTCGGCGATGTAGAGCCACGCGGCGATGCCGAAGACCGGGGTCATCAGGCGGTAGGCGTCGTCGGCGGTGACGTCCTCGCCATAGGAGCGCACGAACTCCTCGTACCGCTCCGGCGGTGTGCCGTAGGCGTCGCGCGCCCACGCGGCGGCGGCCTGGTCCCATTGCCTGGGCCCGGTCGCGGTGCGCTCGAAGTCGATCAGTGCGGGACCGTCCGACGTCAGGATGCAGTTCGTCGGGGTCGCGTCGCCGTGGATCACGCACAGAGGGCCCCAGGGTGCGGCGCGCCACGCCTTGCGGGTGTCGGCCAGCACCGCGCGCAGGTGCCGCTCCTGGTCGGGGGCGAGTGTGTCCGGCGGCAGGTCGCGGATGCGCCCGGCCAGGGTTCTGCACGGGTCGAACCGGGTCAGGCCCAGGCCTGCGGGCACGGGCAGGGCGTGCAGGCGCCGCAGGACGCCGGCGAGGTCGGCCGGGCCGGGCGGGCGGTCGCCCAGGTCCTCGGCGAAGCCGACCTGGAGGTGGTAGCGACCGGAGTGGGTCAGCGGGTAGGTGGAGTTGCCGACGGGGCGCGGGGCCCGGATCCCGTTGTGGAGGAGCCACCTGGCGATCCGGGTGTCACGGACGGCCGTCTCGAAGGCGGTGCCCGGGGCCCACACTTTGGCGACGGCCCCGGACTTGGGCAGGCACCACGTGTGATGGGGGCCAGCTTGCAGGAGGACGGCTCCTCGCGGGTCGAGGCCGTTGCGCCGGGCCGTGGCGATGACCGCGGCGCAGCTTTCGTCGGGAGTCACGATGCACCTTCTGGAGAGGACGGGGTTGGAGGGCGCGGGGCCGCTCCCGGGTCGGGGGCCGGCTGGGCGTGCGGGGATGCGGTTTCCGGTGACGCGGTGGGTGACGGCGGCGGTGCTGGGAAGGCGGGCGGGCGATCCCGCGTCACCGGTCACAGAGCGACGCCGAGACGCGTGGCCGCGTTGGTGACGGCCTTGAGGTCGGACGGACTGCCCGCGTAGAACTGGCGGGCGAAGCTCAGGAGTTCGGTGGCCTGTTGCCGGTGGCCGCGGCTGGCGGCCAGTTCGCCGGACCACAGCAGGACGCGGCCCTGCCACAGGTGGGCCCTGTCGGTGACGAAGTGGTTCATCGCCTCGGCGTACGCCGTCTCGGCGGGGCCGGGCGATCCCCGCAGAGCGAGGATGCGGCCCTCCCACGCCCGGGCGCGGCCGGCGTTCAGACCGTCGCCGACGCAGGTCAGTTCCTGGTAGGCGTCGCGTAGGTGCGCGAGCGCGGTGTCGTCCTCGCCGAGATCGTGGAGGGCAGCGGCCAGCGCCACCCTGATGACGCCGGTGTCGCGGACGTTGTCCAGCGCGGAGCGCCGGTTCAGCGCCTCGGTCAGGTAGACGTGCGCGAGTCCCGGGTTGCCGGATTCATGGGTCGCGACGCCGAGGTCGTTCAGGTGCTGTGCCTGGGCGACGGCGTCTTGGTCTTCCGCGGCGAGCGCGAGGGCCGCGCCGCAGTCCTCGATGGCGCCGCCGTACTCGCCCGTCGCGCGCCGCACGGTGGCTCGCGCACCGAACAGCTCACGCAAGAGGAACCGGCCGCCGGGGTCGGGCGCGGTCCGGGCGAGGCGTTGGGCGGCGGGGATCGCGAGTTCGTATGTCAACTGCCACAGCGCGTAGGGGCGCTGGCGCAGCAGCCACGGCCACCAGGCATGGGCGAGGTGCGTGGTGATGTCGTCGAGGCCGTGACGGGTGGAGGTCTCCAGGGCGGTGCGCAGGTGGGTGTCGCAGTGTGCGAACCAGGCCAGGGCCTGCCGCTTGTCGGTGAGGTCGGCGCGGTGGGCCGGCGGGTGGCGCAGGTACGGCTCGACGCTGCGGCGGAAGGGGTGCAGGGTGCGGGAGGCCGCGTGGGCCTCGGCCAGCAGCCAGTCCAGGGCGCGGCGACGGATGGTGTCGACCTCGTCGGCGCCATCCGTCCGTCGGCTCAGGGCGGCGGCTCGGCGGCGGCCGCCCGCGCTGGTGAAGTAGTAGTGCCCGTCACCGTTGTCGGCCGGGTGGATGAGACCGGCCTGCGTGAGGGAGGTCAGGTGGCCGTAGGTGGCCGACGGGTCGAGGGCGGTGGCCGCGCCCGCCATCGCGGCGTCGATCCGGGTGCCGGGCAGCGGCAGCGCACCGAGGGCCCGGTAGACGCGGGCGGTTTCCGGGGCGAGGGCCTGGTAGGTCTGGGCGACGGCTGCGGTCAAGACGGTCTCCAACGGTGTGCCCGGCGGTGTGGTCTGGAGGGTGAACGGACGCCCTGCGGCCAGGTGGGCGCCGGCGAGGGCGAGGGCCAGCGGCACGCCGCGGCAGGTGGCGGCGAGGGCCGCGAGGTCGGACGTGGCACCCGCTTCTCCGGCGGTGGCCGCGAGGAGTTGGTGGGAGGCGTCCGGTGGTAGCGGCCCAAGCGCCCGGTGGTGGGCGCCGTCGGCCAGCAGGCCGGCCAGCGGGCGGCGGGACGTGATGACGACCAGCGACCCGTCGGCGGGCATCAATGCCCGCACTTGCTCGTCGTCGGCGGCGTTGTCCATCAGGACCGCCACCGGCCGGGAGGCGGTGAGTGTACGCAGCAGGGCGCGGGCTTCCTCGGGGTCGGCGGGCGGCTGGGTGATGCCCAGGGCTCGCAGCCAACGAGCGGTGACGTCGTCCGGGTGGGTGGGGCTGGCGGTGGTGTGGGCTCCGAGGTCGGCGAAGAGCTGGCCGCCGGGCGGATGGCCGTGCTGGTGGAGCGTGTGCAGGGCGAGGGTGGTCTTGCCGATGCCCGCCGGGCCGGTGAGCAGCACCGGAATCGGGGCGTCTTGGCGCAGGACTTCGGCGAGGGCGGCGGTCAGGTCCTCGCGGTCCACCATCGGGCGGCGCCGAGGCAGTTGGCGCGGCACTGGGGGCGGGGGCGGGGTGTGTAGGGTGATGCCGCCGAACACGGTGTGGGCCTGTACCGTCGCCCCGAAGACCGTGGCGCCCGTGATCGAGTTGTGGGTCACCACGGAGCCGTCCCCGGGAGGTCTCCGGCGCGAAGGCGCGCTCGTCCGGCGCCCGGCCCGGTGGCGTGGGTGGCGATCTCCTCCAGGCACACGAGCGTCACACACACGCGGCGCACCAGGTCCAGCGCCGACCAGTGCTCGCCCTGCCGCAGCGCCGAGTCGGCGTCGTGGAGTTGGTGGGCCAGCATGGTCAGCAGAACGGGCCGCGGGCCGTCGCCTTCGGTACGGCGCAGTCGGCAGGCGGTGACCTCCAGTGCCTCTGCGAGCCGCTCCACCGATGGATCAGCCAGGTGCGGGCCGCCCAGGCGCGACACTTCGTCGGCGATCCGGTCGAGTGAGACTCCCAGCGGAAGCAGCGGCACGCCGTTCGCGAACGGCACACTCCCCAGCTTCTTCGCGGCCCATAACTGAAGGACCTCGAAGCACGGACCGTCGGTTGTCACCGGTGCTCTCCTGTATCGGCGCGAGATGGGGAGGTGTGTCGGGGGCGGGAGGTTCACGGGGGCGGGTCTGTCACCCGGCCGCGGCGAGCGGGCTGTGGGAGAGGGCCAGGGCTTCGGCGAGGCGGTGCGGATTGGTGAGCACCGCGCAGTGGCCCGGCAGCGCCCTCGGGGGGCGCAACCACCGGCGCCCGACCGCCCGCCTGCCGGGCGAGGGGCACATGACCACCGGTGGCGGGTCCTGGCCCGGGCCGATCAGCTCGACGTCGCCCCTCTGCGGCACAGGCGGGGCACCGGGCACGAAGACGTCGACGACGCCGGCCCACTCGTCGACGATCACCGGGCCGACCAGCTCGGGAGCGTGCGCGACCAGCACGGCGATGGCGGCTCGGCCCAGCGGTTCCGGTATTCGTACTACCGCGGCGGAGGTTCCGAGCGGAACGGGGACTGCGTGACCGTGTGCCCAGGCCAGCCAGGTACCTCCGGGGTCACGGGTGAGCCCGGCAATCCAGCGCATGCCCTCGATCACCTGACGCAAGTGGGTTTGTGGAACGAAAGGGGTGGGTGTCATCTCGGTCTCTGTGTCGAGTAGTTGGTTGGCGGCCCGGCGTGCGGGGCTGGTGCTTCCGGCCTCGGGCATGCGGGGCCCGCCCGGGGCGACTTCGCCGTGTGGCCGTGACCGGCGCTCCCCCGGTGGTGATCGGGGGCAGGCGGCCGTGGTTCCTCGTTGCCGACCGCGAGCTGTTCGGCGGTCGGCAACGGGGTCCTCGGGTGCCCGCGTGGCGGGCCTTCCGTCAGGGGCGTTCAGGGGTGAGTTGCCCGGCCGCCCCTCGCCGGGGGGACTTGGGAGCGGCCGGGCAGCTGCTGCCTTCCCGCTGTGCGGGCAATGGGAAGGCTGCAGCATGGGCGCCGGGGCCGAAGTCGTGGTCGGCCCCGTTGCGCGGCCGCCGCCGGAGGCGGGCCGCGCCTGCCCTCGACAGGGCGGTGTGAGCCCGGCTGGCCTACCGGCGGGGGCGGAGGCCAGCCGGGAGCTGGGTGGTGGGCTCCGGCGCATGCCGGGTCTGCGGGCGCCGGCTACGCGGCGGTGCGCCCCCTGTGGCGCCGGCTCGGCCAGTGCCGCCTGGCCGCACCCTTGCGGGCGAAAACCGGCACGGAGCCCAGGCCCCGCGTCGGGGCCGGTATGACGGACTCCGGTGGCACTTCCGCCGTCGTGGCGGTGACCTCGCCGAAGGCCCTCGATTCCAGTTCCACGTTGACGTCGAACCAGACCGACCAGCCGGTGGGAGTCCCCCGGGCGTCGAGGCGCTGGTGCCAACCGACGTCCTCGGCGTAGCCGATGGCAACGGTGATCCCTCGGCCGCCGAGCGCGGTCAGGTCCTCGGCTCGACTGCCCATGTCGGGCACCGTTACACACGGGTCGGTGACGGTGATCCGAAGCCGGCCAGTCTGGAGGTCGAGGTCGCCCTCGATCAGCAACTCGGCGTCGAGGGCGGCGCGTTCAGCGCCGTACTTCACCGCGTTGTCGACGAACTCGGATGCACACAGGCGGACGGTGTACGCCTGGTCGGAAGTGAGGGCGACCCCGCAGAGGCTCCTCACCCGTTCGAGGAGCAGGTTGCGGATGGCGCCCGCCGAGGCGGTTCTCAGCGGGGTCTTGATCTGTAGGACACGGCGGTACATGGCAGATCCTCCGGGCTGTGCATGGGCAGATGTTCCCGGGCCGTTGGCGAGGGTGTTGGCTCGCGGCGGTCATCGCGTGTTCACAGAGACTCGCTGCACCGGACCGGGGAGGCAAACAGAAGAAATTGCTGGTCTGGAATGAAGTTGCTGATTTGCACGCGCCCGTTTGCCGAACCAGTAAGTATTTACTGCTTTTGACGTTCAGTCAGTAACGCTCGACAGCTAAGCTGCCTACAGATGGCAGAGATGAGGTGAACCATGAGCCACGGACCGTCCTGTGCAGCGCGCATCCGGGCCAACGCCGCGGCAGCCGGATGGACGGCTGACGAGACGGTGAGCCTGATCGTTGAGTGCTGCGAGGTGACACTTCTGCGCGGCCACCGGCTCGCAAGAGGGTGGACGCGCCAGCAGGCCGTCAAAAAGCTAGTCGCCCTGTGCGACGAACTGGCACTCAACCGCCCCAGCTTGGATGCCGAGCAACTGGGCGCGTGGGAACGAAGCGCCCGCGTGCCTCGCGCTCAAACCATCGATCTGCTGTGCCGCCTCTATCAAACCGACGCAGAAGGGCTGGGATTCACCGGCGGCTACCGAACGGGCACACACGCCTCGGCGACCGCGTTCTCGCCGCCCACCCCGCCAGGTACTCTGCCAGCGAGGCGTCCAGCCATGACCGCGCCGCTTGGGCCCAGTGACCCGCTCGATGCCGCGGCCCGTTTCCATCGGCGCGCCATTGAACGCACGCTGGCCAGCACGACGCTCACTACGGGTGAGCTGGAGTCTCTTGACGGAAAGCTCTTCGCCCTGAGGCGCGACTACATCTTCGATCCACCCATGGTGATGCTGGCCCGGTTGCTGAACACCGTGGAGGAGGTCCGGCAATACTCCGAGGAGAGGCAGCCGGCGCTCGTCCAGGTTCGGCTGTCCGAGATGATCGCGGTGCTGTCCACTCTGATCGCGGACTCGCTGATGAAACTGGGACGGCGGGAGCACGCCGAGGATTGGTATGGGACCGCCAAGTCGGCTGCGGATGACAGCGGCAATCGCGAACTGCGGACACGAGTGCGGGTGCAAGCAGCAATGCTGCCCTTCTACTACGGGCCCTTGGCCGAGGCGGCAGCCCTCACTCACGAGGCCGTGCTTCTCAACCGTGGGCGGCCGTCCGCAACGGGAGCGTTCGCCGCTGCGGCAGACGCGCGGATCAAGGCCCGTCAGGGAGATGTCGAAGGCGCTCGCGCCGCAATCGCGCAGGCCCGCGCACTGTTCGAGCGCACCCCGCAAGCCGCCCCGGAAGACGACGCCTGGGCATTCCCCTACCGCCGACTCCAGCTGTACCTGTCTGGCGCCTTCACCGCACTCGGAGATACGGTGCACGCCGGCCGGGCCCAAGAGGAGGCGCTGCGCTTGTACCCCGACCACACTGGCATCGACCCGGCGCGGGCCCTGACCCCGGATGTTGGACACCAGAGACACTTGGATCTTGATGGTCCGGGTGGACAGGAGTCCTGCACAGATGGTGATGAAGCACTACCCGCCGCAGTTCAAGGTGGACGCGGTCGCGTTGTACCGGTCCCGGCCGGGGGCGACGATCAAGTCGGTCGCCGAGGACCTCGGGGTGAACACCGAGACCCTGCGCAACTGGATTCGGACCGCCGACGGACGCCGTCCCGCCTCGCACTCGGCGGCCGGGGCTCTCGCGGCGGTTCCGGCCGCTGACGCGGTGCAGGCCGAGCTGGCGGCCGCGCGCAAGAGGATCCGCGAGCTGGAGGAGGAGCGCGACATCCTGCGCAAGGCCGCCCGGTATTTCGCAGGGGAGACGCGCTGGTGAACCGCTGCCAGTTCGTTGCCGACCACCAGCGCCGCTACGGCGTCAAGCGGTTGTGCCAGGTCCTGGGCATCGCCCGGTCCAGCTTCTACTACTGGCAGACCACCGCCCCCGACCGCGCCGCCCGGCAGGCCGCGGACGCCGAGGTCACCGCGCGGATACGCGCGGTCCACGCCGCCTCGGACGGCACCTACGGCGTCCCGCGCGTCACGGCCGAGCTCCGCGACCAGGGCGACGTCGTGAACCACAAGAAGGTCGCCCGGCTGATGAACGCCGCCCAGATCGCCGGGCTGCGGCTGCGGCGCAAGCACCGCACCACCATCGCGGACCCCGCCGCGGCGAAGGCCCCGGACCTGGTCGGCCGCGACTTCACCGCCGAGCAGCCCAACCGGAAGTACGTCGGCGACATCACGTATCTGCCGGTCGGCGGCGGCAAGTTCTGCTATCTCGCGACCGTGATCGACCTGTGCTCGCGCCGGCTGGCCGGCTGGGCAATCGCCGACCACATGCGCGCCGAGCTGGTCATCGACGCCCTGGCCGCGGCCGAGCGGACCCGCGGCAGCCTGCACGGGGCGGTGATGCACACCGATCACGGCTCCCAGTACAGCAGCAGGGTCTTCGCCGAGGCCTGCCGCCGGGCCGGCGTCCGGCAGTCGATGAGCGCGGTCGGGTCCAGCGCTGACAACGCGCTCGCGGAGAGCTTCAACGCGACGGCGAAACGCGAGACCCTCCAAGGCCGAAAGAGCTGGTCAAGCGAGCGCGAGGCCCGCCTGGAGCTCTTCCGCTGGCTCCACCGCTACAACACAGTCCGCCGCCACAGCAGCCTCGGATACCGCAGCCCGATCGCCTACGAGACCGCCCTCAGCACAACATCAACTACACTCGCCCAAGCCGCATAACCCCGTGTCCAACATCCGGGGTCAGGGCCCCGCTGCTGCGTCTGGAACAGGCCATGTGCCTCGTTCGCCAGCGAAGCGTATCCGAGGCCTGCCAGCTGGCCAGGGACACCTACTTGGCGGTGCCCGAGGACCACCGCACTCAGATCCTCGGCGCCCGCGCAGCGGATATCATCAAGATAACGCCGCGGGAAGTGCGGCCCCGTGCGGCTCGAGAACTCGGCGAACTTCTCGCTCTCCCACTCGGCCGGACGTGACAGATAGTTGCCCTGCCAGGCAGCCTGGCAAGTATGAGTGCTCCGGTTGTCCGGATCGGCGGCTTCGCCGAATCCGACGTTGTCACAGTCCTCAACGCCGCATGCGACCAAGCCGGGCTTGACCCGGCCGGTGCGGAGATGTTGCGCGGCCACACCAACGCCGTCTACCTGCTGCCGGCCGCCGGGGCGGTCGCCAAGATTGCGAGAGCGGGCACGCCCCTGCAGAGCGTCCGCCGTACGGTCCAGCTCGTTCGGTGGCTCACCAGCATGAACTTTCCGACCGTCGAGTTGCTGCGGGTGCAGCAGCCGGTAGTGGTCTCCGGTCATGCCGTGACGTTCTGGCAGTACCTCCCCCAGCACCGGCCGGTTCCGGCCGCGTACCTTGCCGCTCCGCTGCGTCTTCTTCACAGCCTTCCGATGCCTCCCTTCGAGGTTCGCCCCGTCGACACCGCCGGGGCAATCAGGCAGTCGATCTCGGCGATCAGCGCGTTGCCGCCGGAGCATCTTGCTTTCCTGGCGGGCCGGTTGAACGAACTGGAAGCGGATCTCGCCCAGGTGCAGTACGTCCTACCTCCTGGGCTAGTGCAGGGTGACCCTCAGCACCGGAATGCCCTGCACTGCGGAAACGCTGCGGTCCTGTGCGACTGGGACACCGCATGCGTCGGGCAGCCTGAACTCGACCTCGTCACAGTCGAGATCCACTGTCGCCGCTTCGGCTACGGCCGCTCCCACTACCGCGACTTCGCCGACGGATACGGCTTCGATGTGACGTCGTGGCAGGGCTTTCCCGTGCTGTCCGGGCTCCGGGAGCTGCGGATGATCACGACGAATGCCAAACGGGCAACCGTCGGCAGCTCGACTCTCGCTGAGGTGTGTCGCCGGATCGAAGGTCTACGCTCCAGCGACGACGAGCTCCACTGGAACATCCTCTGATCCAACAGCTGGCCGATACTGCCTGACGCGCTGCCTAGACCGAGCTGCCGGGGAACTGTCGTGCGATCTCGATGGCGAGCGCGCCGCGCTGTTCCTTCTCCGCCGGATAGATGCCGCGCAGGGCCGCGAGGATGCCGTTGCGGTCGGTGGTCGGGTTGATCACGCGGGGGTCTTCGTGGTCGAGGAGTGCGACGAAGTCCGGGTAGCGGTCGACGCGGACGACGGCGCAGGCAACCGGACTGGCGTCGTCGGTGCGGAAGGAGATGCGGTCGCCGGGCCTGATCGCGGTCTTGGCCGGGCTGGCGGTTCGGACTTCGACGGTCTTCTCCCCGGAGGCGACGAGGCGGTGGTACTCGGGCAGGAGGTGCAGGTCGTGCGTCGCGCCGGAGGCACGGGAGTCGGGCAGGGCGCGGCGGGCGATCCGGTCCAGGTGCGCGCGGAAGACCGTCGCCGCCTGCGGGGTGCGGCTGCGCAGCGCGACCATGGCGGTGATGATCACGTCGCACAGCTCGGCCTGGACGTCGGCTTCGGTGTGGCTGCGGCCCTTGCGCGGGTTGGTGCCGAGCACCCCGGCGAGGGCTTCGGTGACTTCGCCGACCTCCTCACTGAGTTTGAGGATGCGCATCAGCTGTTCCTGTTCGGCCGGCAGGGCGGCGTTGGCGTCGTGCCATTCGACGAGCCGGGCAACGGTGTCCCAGGGGTACGTCACGGGCTTTCTCCTTACGGGCCGGAGCTGCCCGTCGCGGTGTGGACGGGGCAGCCGGGTCGTAATCGACCGTAGCGGCTAGGTCACTCAGGGTGGCGCACGGTTGCGAGTAGTTGCGTGCCGTCACTGGTGGCGTTTGAGTGCGGAGGCGATCCTGTGCCGTGCCGCGTGTCCGAACAGCGCCATCTCGGCGAAGGTGGCGAACGCGTCGGCGTACATGGCGATCTCGTGAGGTTGGGTCAGTCGGAGGTGGCCGCTGATCAGTTCGACGGAGGTCTGCGTGTCGTCGAACATGTAGAAGTCCTCGGCCGGGGAGCGGCGTCGGCCGGTGTGGATGGGAATGATGCCGAGGCTCACGGTGGGTCTGGTGCTGAACTCGATGAGGGTCCCGAGCTGGCTAGCCATCGTCGCGGCGTCAGCAACGGAGCCATGGAGTACCGATTCCTCGATCACAACCGCAAAGGTGCGGCGGCCATGGTGCAGCATGGCCTGGCGGTCCATCCGGGCGTCAACGGCGGCTTCGACGTCGTCGGCCGTGTTGCGGGCACGCTGCACCGCGGTGAGGACTGCCCGGGTGTACTCGCGGGTCTGGAGCATCCCGGGCAGCACGCGGTGTGCGTACACACGGAAGTGCCGGGTGCGGCGGTACAGGTCGAGGACGGAGTCCTGGGCGTGGCGCAGGCCGGTCTTCTCCAGGCGGCGCCACTCGACGTACATGGAGTCCACGGCGCGGGAGGCCGCGATCAGGTCATCTGCCTGGCCGGGTGCGTTGCAGGCCCGACACCAGGCGCGGATGTCGGCGTCGGAGGGGCCTGCCTTTCCGTCCTGGATGCGGGACGTCTTGGCGGGGTGCCAGCCGCAGCGTCGGGAGAGTTCGCGGCCGGTGATTCCGGCGTCCCGGCGCAGGTCACGCAGCCGCTCGGCCAAGGCCTTGCGGGCGGCGATGACGCTGGAGGAGGGGGTGTAGGAGGGCACGGAGGTCAGCTGGTGGTGGGCGCGGCGGGTCCTCGCTGCCGGTCAGAAGGTGAACTGGTCGTGCGGGAGCGCGCGGGTCCAGACGTCGTCGAACGCCCGCGAGCACAGGGCGACCGCGGCGGGGTCGTCCGTGAGCTCCCCGCCGAGGGAGTCGCCGTCGCCGTTGAAGTGGCCCCAGCGCACCAGGCGATCGTCGAACAGCCAGAAGTCGTTGCCAGGCAACGCGATCAGCGACGCGTCCTTGCGAGGCAGCCAGCGGACCTGCTCGCCGGCCACCACGTTCGGGAACGTCACGTCGTACTCGTAGCGGATGTACTCGCTCGGAGGCATCGACACGATCCGGGCGCGCCGGACCTCCACTCCGCGTCCGACGGCCTCGGCGATGACGTCGAGCCAGGGCCGCCACCACGAGGAACGGTCACTGGGGTTGACCCGGTGCCCTGCCCTCCAGGCGTCGAGTGCGGGGTCGTTCTGCGTGTATCCGTCACGCATCTCCAGGTGAACGGCCGTCCGTACCGTGGCCTTCAGCAGCTCGTCGATCCGCGCCGCGCTCGGCGACATCGCACGCCTCCCTCAACGCCCGCACCATCCGTACGGGCACCCTGAACACGCCCTCGTGATCCGGGATTCGGCCGGTTCGCCGGCACTCCTCGACCGTGCCGTCATCGGCCGTCCAACCTTGGATCACGAGGTCCGAGTTCTCCTCGTCGACCCACACCGTCGGCGACTCGCCGTCCGGGCTGTCCGGGTCCTTCGCAATGAACCGTAGCCGCATGACCTTCCCCATCGCCGAGAGGTTGCGAGAAGTTGTGCCGGTCGCCATCGTCTCCCGCCGACGGTCGGCCTGTCAGGTACATCGACATCCTGTGGGCCTTTGGACCGTACGGCGGGCAGGAGGCGGTGACAAGGTGGCGAAGCGGTCTCCCCTGCGAACGGGTCAGCAGGCCCCGCTCGTGCCTCGTAGCCGCGGTGACCTTCCCGGTGATCCACAGTGCGCAACTTCTCGCAACCTCGTTGAGCCACACACTGGTTGACTCGTAATTTCGGAAAGCCGCCGGGCAGCGCCCGACGCCACCAGGTACCCCAACAGCAGTTGGAGGAAGCATGGTAACCGCAGTTGCACTCGCCGCCCCGATCCTCGGCCCGCTCCGGAACGTGCGCGACCACGTCCCCACCGATCTGTGGGACAAGCAGATCGGTCTCCTGATGCGCGACTACCCGTACGACTCGGTCATGGCCGCCCGCGTCCTCGGACAGGGCTACGCCTACTTGCTGACCGCGATGGCCCACCGCGGCGAGCAGCTGAGCCTCGGCCCCAGCTCGCTGGTCGACATCGGCGTCCACACGATCATCCTGGACACCGTCGCCTACGCCGAACTCTGCCGGGCCCACAACGACGGCCAGTTCCTGCACCACGTGCCGGCCGTCGAGTTCAAGAACGACGGCACCGTCCTGCGCACCGCCCAGCTCATCGCCGCCGATGGCTGGGACGTGGACTTGCCGCTGTGGGCGGACTCCGCGAAGTGCAGCCCCTGTCACCCGGGCAACGACTCGCACTGACAGGAGGATTGCGGTGGGCCCGGCCGGGCCGGGCCCACCATGACGCGGTCGGGTGGTCTTCGGTCAAATTCCTGCGGCCGGACGCACCGGGTACCAGGATGACCTGGGTGAAGACCACCTCCCCCGCCCAAGGCACAGCGCCAGACCTGTGGCACCACTACGGCCGCACCCGCGCCAGCACCGACCGGTCCGTCCCCGGTTCCTTCTCCTGGGTCTGGGCTCAGGACGGAGGTCCGGGGGCCGAGGCACTGGGTGACCTCACCGGCCTCGTCGTGGCCGACCTCGGCGCGGGCGCCGCGCGGCACGCCGCTCACCTCGCCACCCACCATTGCCCGGCCCGGGTCGACGCCATCGACGCCTCCCCCGCCCAGTACGCCATGGCCCGTGACCTCTACGGTCACCTCGCGCCCCGCCTGCGCCCGGTGCTTGCCGACGTGGCCACGCACCTGGACGGGCGCCAGCTCGAGTACGACGTCGTCTACTCCGTGTTCGGCGCCGCCGACTTCACCGACCCCCGCCTGCTGCTGCCGGCGGCGGCCCGCGCACTGCGCCCCGGCGGGCTGTTCGCCGCCTCCACCCTGGGGCACTACCTCAGTGGAGCTCCCGCCGAGCCGGACGCGGTGCACGCCGACATCCCGGCCCTCGCACCAGACGGCACTCCAACGACGATGCGTCGCTGGGTCCTCCAGGAGCACGTCTGGACAAAGCTCTTGTACGACGCCGGGTTCACCGCGATCAGCATCGATCGGATTCCTCCTGCGGCTGCTGGTGCCCGCTCGGCCGACACGCTGCTCATCCTTGCCCACCGCCAGCCGTGAGCGCCGCGTGTCACTGATCGGTTGTGAGCCAGAATCGGCGGCTGCACCGCGGGTGGGAAATCGGCCATTCTGCGGCGTCCTCGATGGTGCGCGGGGTCTGCGTGGCCTTGTCCGGGTCGGCGTGGCTGGTCCAGCCGCAGTCGTATCCGTCGAGGACGTGGATGTGCTGGATGCCGTACTCACGGGCGGCGTTGAGGGTGCCGGCGTTGTAGGCGACGGCGGAGCGGGTGAGGACGGCGGCTTCGGCCCAGGCACGGACGGGCATGCGGGTACCGTTTCGGTAGACGATGCGGTCGAGGCGGTAGGCCGCGGCGAGCCGGTCGGCGAGGGCCCTGGCGGCGGCCGCAGCTCCGGCGCGGTCGACGGCGAGGAGCGGCAGGTCGTGGCGGGCGGCGGCCCGGGCGGACCGGTAGAAGGCACCCGCCGTCCGGACGGCCTCCTGCGAGCGGTACAGCAGTTCGCCGTAAGTGTCGGCGCTCAGTGCCCGCACGGCGTCCTGGTGGGCCGGTGTCCACGTGAAGGTGCGGCCGAGGCTCGCGGCGGCGTCCCGGGCGGCCTGTTCGTAGAGGCGTGCGACTTCGCGGTGCGCGTAGTCGCGGACCACGTCGTCCACCGCGTGGCGGAACGTGCGGATCGCGTCAGCGAATTCGGCGAGGGCAGCGGCCGGTCGGGCGGTGCGCCGGCCTTGGGCGAGCACGGCGAGGACGGTGGCCTGGGCGGCTGCGAGGTGCTGCCAGGCGAGGTCGAGCGCGCCCGCGGCATCTGCCGTACCGTCTGGGTCCTCGTCGGAGGTGTCGGTGGCGTGGTTCATCGGGTGCGGTGGGCGGGGACGAGGGTGCTGGTGTCGAGGTGGGGGGTGGTGTCGTCGCCTGGCGCGGCTTCGTCCGGTCCCAGGGTGGTCTGGAGCAATGCGAGTTGGCGTTCGATGCCGGTCAGGTTGGCCGTGCGGTCCACGGTGACCACACCGTCCACGACAAGACGCAGCGGGTCGGCCAACAGGGTGGCGCGGCGTTCGGCCAGGACTTCGCTGGCGACGGCGCGGGCGGTACGGAGTCGCTGGTAGCGGGTGTTGAGGTCGTCGGTGGTGGTTGTGGGGCCGAGTTGGGCTCGGAGCCAGGCGAGGGTGGCGGGGTCCACGGGCGGGTCCGGTTCGTTGGTAGCGGCAGGACCGGCCCCCTGTGGTGTGAGCGGGGTGCCGGTCCTGCTGTGAGTGGCGGCTATTCGGTGTCGTCGGTTCGGGGCTTGCGGGCCCGGGCGGGCTTGGCCTCCGGCTCGTCCTCGTCGGTCTCCTCGTCCTGGTCGTCCTCCTCCTCGGTGGGCTGCCAGGCGTCGGGGTTGGCGATGAGGGTGGCCAGTTCCCGGGGCGGGATGTGGTCGGGCAGCAGGACGAGGTGGTCCCCGGTGCCGGGGTGGTCGAGGTGGACCGCGTAGGCCAGGCGTCGCTTGCCCATCACAGGACCTTGGCCACGATGTGGCAGTCCGGGGTGTGCAGGACCGGCATCGCGACGGCCGCGCCCTTGGTCCAGATCTGCACCGGGTCGTCCTGGACACCGCGGGTCAGGATGATGCCGGGGGCGTCTTCCTTCACGATCTCGGGGTTCGTTCCGCGGCTGAGGACCAAGGCTTCGGCGGTGATGCCGTACTGGGTCTGGCCCCACTTCGCGCGGTCCGGCGGCAGCATGATCCACCGGTCGTCGGGCAGGACCTTGGTGGCGGTGCCGTCGACGTTGACCTGCGCCTTGTACAGCGTGACCGGGGGCAGGCCGTAGTCGTTGCGGACCGCGTTGACCTCGGACACGGTCAGGGTCCGCGTCGGCGTGTTGGAGGGGTTGACGGAGCGGTAGTAGGCGGCCCGGTAGGCGTTGTTACGGGCGAGCGTGGTGAACGCCTTCTTGGAGGTGATGACCATCTCCGGCTCGGGGGCACCGAGGTCGTCCAGGTAGGACATCCAGCCGAGTTCGTCGGCGAGCGGGTCCGACGTCGGGTCCGACCAGGCCTTCGGTGCGACCGGCATGTTGCCGGCGGGCACGCCGAAGTCGATCTCGATGCTGAGGCCGTTCTCGGTGGCCGCGTCGAGGGTGAACCGGCCGTCGAGCAGCACGTCGCCGGCGGCGAGTTCGAGCCGGGATCGGATCGCTTCGATGTGCCGTTCGGCGTCGTCGAACAGCAGCTCCAGCAGCCGGTCCTGGTCAGCGCCGTGGGCCTGCTCCAGGAGGATCTGCTGCTGCTCGCCCACGATGAGCTTCTGGCCCAGAGCGGGGAGCAGACCTTCGCGGGTGGTCTCCCACGCGGTGCGGTCGGCGAACGCTACCGACGCGTCGTAGGCGCGGTACTTGGCGGTATTGACGCGTCGGCCGTTCTGCTTGATGCGCCACTTGATCTCGTTGGTGACCAGGGTCGGGAACACGGTGCTGGTCAGCAGGAAGTCGGCCGGGGCGGGGATGGCGCGGGCGAAGGTGGTGAGGTCGGCCGCAGACACACCCTTGACGAGGTCCTGAATCGTCATCGCTCAGGCCCCCTAGACCCACCGGATCAGGGCGCCGCCGGGCGAGGCCGTGATCTTGGTGGTGTCGATCCCGCCGGGGATCTTGGAGGCTCGCGCGACGCCGTGCCACAGCAGGGCGCACGGGATCTTCGGCTGGTTCGGCGTGAACAGGGCCTCGTCAAAGACCAGGCCGGCGAGGACCTGGCGGCCATCGGTGGCGGCCGGGTCGTACGGGCCGTACAGGCCGGACGCGGTGATCTTGCCGAGGGGCAGGCCGGACAGCAGGCGGCTGTAGGGCTGAGTGGAGTCGGTGGACGCGACGTAGTGGGTGTTGGCGACGAGCTTGGACGCGTCAATGGTGACGGTCTCGGTCTGGTCGGTGCCGTGGGTTGACGCGAGCCAGGGGCGTCCGGCGGTGTACGTCGCCGAGGTGGTGATCGGCTGGGTGGTCAAGGGGTGTGATCGCCTTTGTGGAGCTGGCGGTCACGCACTCACCGGCTGGTGGTGCCGTCCACGGTGCGGGTGGGGCGTGGTCCCCTGGTCCCGGTTCGCTGCCGGGTCAGATGATCGAGGGCGGCCGGGTCGTCAGGCCGTGAGGTAACCGCGGCGCTTGGCCATGTCCAGGCCGAAGGAGGCGATGGCGGGGGCCTGTCCGCGCGGTGGCGGCCCGCCAGCGGGCGAACCGCTGGGCGCGGGCGGCGCCGTGATCGGCGTGGCAGGGCCGAACAGCTCCGGCCGCCGGGTGGCGAGCGCGGTCGCGGCGTCGGCGACGGTCTGCTCATCGGCGTCGGCGGGCACGTCGAGGAGCCGGATGGCGTCGTCGAGGTTCTGGCCGCTCGCGCCGAGGCGGCTGAGGGAGGCGTGCCGTACGGCCTGGTTCAGGCGGTCGACGGCCTGCTGCTCTCGCTGGAGGGCGGCCTGTTCGCGCTGTGCGGCGGCCTGTTCGCGGCGCTCGATCTCGCTGAGGGCGGCCTGCTCGGCAGTGCGCTGCGCCTCGACCCAGGCCTGAAGGGAGGCGGCGTCGGTGAAGCCGAGGTCGGTGACGAGCCGCTTCACGCCGGCGCGGGAGCCCTGGTCTTTCTCGCGGCTCAGGAGCCGCGACAGGGTGTCCTGGGTGATGAGGGCGCTGCCCGCGTCGGTACTGGCCGGGGTCTGCACGGCGACCGGGTCTCCAGCGGGCGGGTTCGCCTGGGGCAGGGGGGCAGTCATCGGATTCCTCCGGCACAGCGCCCCCGCGCCAGTGACCAGTGTAACCAGGCCCGGTTCCGGGTCGGGTGGTGTGCGGCGGCCCGGTGTGGGTTCAGTTCTCGTCGGGCTCCGTGAACTCCTTGCCGTCGGAGTTGACGATCTTGGAGACCGCGGCCTGGCTGATCTCGGCGGCGGCCGCGAGGTCGTCTTGCGTCCAGCCGCCTTCAGCGTAGGCCGACCGGATGACCCGAGCCCTTTCCCGCCCGGCCCTCTCGCCGTCCTCCACCTTCAGCGTCAGGCCTGCGAGGTGCGCACGCGTCAGCATCCTGGCGGTCTCGGGGCTGCCGAGAGCCGCCCGGGCACGACGACTGCGCTCCTCCGGGCTGATCTGCTCGCGGTCGCCGGTGCTATCGCGATGGCTCATCGGCACTCCCCATGATCGATATAACGAGGTTATACAACCAAGTTATACCAGAGGGGCGGGGCCACTAACCCCGCCGTCTCCCCTGCGGGTTCCCCCACGGGAACCCATGACCGACAGGCCCGTGGGTTCCCGTCCGGGAACCCAGCAGGTTGCGTTCGGGGAACCTGCCGGGTTCCCCGAAGGGAACCCCTTCCTTCCTTCTTCCTTACCTACTTCCTTCCTTACCCCCCTTCCCCCCACGGCTGACGCCGCGGAGGGCCACTGGGAAGCCCCTGCCCCGACAGCCCCAAAGGGCCTGGGGTGCCTTCTACAGGCCTTGCGGGTCATCCGGAGTGATCTTCTGCCCAGGGGCGTCCGAAAGCGGAGCAGAGGGCACGTCAGGGCCTCCGCCGGGCAGTCCGAGGAAGTCCCTGACCACCCGGGTGTCGCCGGTCGCATCGGCGAGGCGCGTGGCCGCGTCGAACGCGCGGGCCTGGATTCGACGGATCTCGTCGGCGATGTCGCGCACAGGGAACCCGGCGTCGGACAGCATCCGCACGCACGTCTCCAAGCTGAGCAGCCCAGCCTCGTGGCCCCTGGCCGCGAGGTCCAGGGCCTCTGCCTTGTCGGTGGGCAGATGCGGCCCCCACACGATCTGAGCGGCCGGCAGCTCCCCCACGGGCCAGCCCACCCGACCTGCCTGGAACAGCCGCCCGGCCATCTTCAGCAGCAGCCCGTACTTGTGGGCGCGGGCGAGGCGCATCTCCCCCACCAGGGAGCCCAGCGGGCCAAGCGACAGCGACAGGGCGTAGCCCGAGGGCACCTCCGACGGCTTCACCACCCCGAGGCCGGAGGCGGTCAGCCTGCTGTTCGCGGCGACCCGGTCGAGAAGGTGGTCGGTGCGCTCGCGCAGCTCCCGCAGCTGCGCGGAGGTGTCGAGGGCACTCATCGACCCGCCTTCGTTGAGCGACCACACGGTGCCCGCCTCGACCTTCAGCGGCACCGGGGCTCCGGTGGTGCGGTCCTTCGGCAGCCGCACCCCCGACAGGGCGACGATCGGCGTGCCGGTCGTGCCCGAGGCAGCCGAGGAGTCCGTGTCCGTGGCCGCGAGTTCGTCGAGAGCCTGCATCACGCGGGAGATCACCGGCTGCCCCCAGTGCTCACCGACCTCGACGATGCTGTTCGTGATGTGCACGACCGGCACGAAGTCGATTTGTAGATCCAGTGCCTGGAGGACTTCGCCGTCGCGCCTCACCCGGTAGCGGGCCTTGTCTGCGGGCAGGTTGTAGACGGTGTGCGCGGCCTTGAGGTCTTCGAGCAGCCACTCCGCGTCGGTCAGGTAGCAGGTCGTGTACGACGACCGGTCCGGCGCCCACGGGTACGTCCGGGAGATGGCGCCCGTGGCCGCGTCCGCGCGGTCCCCCGGCAGCAGCGCCCTCTGCCCGTCCTGCCCCGTCGCCCACTCCCGGTGTGGTCCGCCCTTCTCGGGGACCACCGAGTGCGTCGCGCCGGCGATCGGCCCCAGTTCGTAGGTGATCCGCCGCAGGCTCGGCTTCCGGCCGGTGGCCGGGTCCTCGGGCAGCTCCCATGCGAAGTGCACCGTCGTGGGGAATTCGCCGCCGGCGGGCTCGTCGTCGGTCCACTCCGGGAAGTACCAGCCCGGGTCCATCGTGCGCAGTTGCGGCCGCCCGGCCGCCGCGTCCCAGGCCAGCGTGTAGATGCCGTCGCCGTAGCGCACCGCGGACCGCTCGCACTGCTGCATCCGCATCGGCAACAGCTCCCGCCGCGCCCACTCCCGCAGCCGGTCCTGCACCTCCCGGGCAACCGCGGCCTGCGGTCCCACCCCCGCGCCGTCGCCCTCAGCGCCCGGCACGACGATGGACTGCGACGGCCCCAGCAGGTAGCCGAGCGCGGCCGCGACCACCTTCGCCGGGTCGCCGAGTTCCCGCCGGTCGAGGCCCTTCTCGTCCCCGGCCGCGACCGCCAACTGTCCGGCCTGATTTTGGTCGTAGGCGGCCAGAACCTTGTACGCCTGGAGTCGGCGCAGATCCTCCAACGGCACCCAGCTGGATACGAGTTCGCCAAACGGTCCGATACCGCGCCGCAGCGGCTGAGACATGATCGGCTTGTAGTTCAGCCACGACCACGCATCGATGATCAACTCACGCAGGCCCACGGATGCTGCCCTCCCAGGCAACCAGGCCCCACGCCTCCCACCAGCCTAGACGCCGCGGTGATCAGCCGATCTGCGCGGCGGTCCGCATCGCTCGCCGCCCCAACACGAGGGACAGCGCATCGGGCCCGGCCGCTGAAGAGCGAGGACGGCGCGGGCGACGCCCGGTGCCCGGCGCACTGGTGATCGGACGTCCACTGCTGGAAGCTCGGAGGACAGTCATGGCGGGCGCCGGTGCGGTCCGGTGGCCGTACGCGCCACCCGGCGTTGGAGTGGCGTCCGGCCGCCGCCCGGGGGACGCATGGTTCTGGCGGCTGGGGACGGCGGGCCCGTGGGAACGGATGGGGCCCGGGCGCTTCGGCGCCTGTGCTCTTGTCCCCGAGCCGTGGAGCTTCCATGTCGTTCGTCCCCGCGACGCTGGGCCGCCTGTTCGTCGTCCTTCTTCCCCTGCTCGTCTTCGCCACGGTGTTCGGAGGACCGGGAGCGCCGCCCGCCGTCGGAGCAGCGACGGGGGCAAAGGCGGGGACCGACTGGGACGCCCTCGCCCGCTGCGAGAGCGGTGGACGGTGGGGCGTCAACACCGGCAACGGCTACTACGGGGGCCTGCAGTTCGACGTGGCGACCTGGCGTGCCAACGGCGGGCTCGCCTACGCGCCGCGCGCGGACCAGGCGACGAGGGAACAGCAGATCGCGGTGGCCGAGCACCTCGCCGAGCGGCGGGGCCTGGCGCCGTGGCCGGTGTGCGGCGCCCGGGCGGCCCGGGGCACCGACCGTCCCACCTCCCACCACGGTGCCGACGCGCGCGGCCACCGCCTTGCGCAGGCCCGCCCGCACGCCACCGTCCCGCACGCGACCGCCCCGCACGCGGACACCTCGGACACCTGGACGGTGGAGGAGGGGGACACCCTCAGCGGCATCGCCCAGGAACTCGGCTTCCCCGGCGGATGGCCCGCCCTCCACGACCTCAACCGCAACAGCGTCGGTGACGACCCCGACCTGCTCGTCCCCGGCCAGGTACTCGCCCTGAACTCCTGACCCCGGCCCTGGCTCCGGCCGACCACCGGCGCCCCCTGCCCGGCCCACCCACGGGGACCGCGAAACACTGCCGGACGCCGACGCCGCCGCCCGCACGTCCAGGGCAACCGAGCCTTCGCCCTGGCACACCGACGACATCAGGTGCGCCTCATGGGCTCCCCCAGGAAACCGCCCCACACGGAACCGTGTCACCGCTTCCGACGCTCTGCCCGCTTCGGCAGGCTAGCGCCTGGCCTGCGGGACGGATCGTCGTCACGGTCGCGATCCTTCGCTACGGGTGGGCCCTGGTGTAGCTCTAGAGCTACACCAGGGCGCAGCCGGTCACCGACGGCCAGCCAGCCGGTTGTCGTCCATGCCCTGCGCGAGCGCGTCGAGCTGCCCGGCGCCGGCCAGTTCCGTGAGGCCGTGCACGGCGGCGTCCATCCGGTCGGGGCTGTCCATCCCGGCGACCCATGTCACCATCTGGCTCTCCAGCTCCGGGTAGTGCCCGACGTGGTGCACCCGGGCCTGCTCGTACAGCTGCGCCACCGGCTCCGCACGCAGCCTCTTGCCGACCTTCGCGTTGACCTCGACGACCAGCGGCATCAGCTGGCCGCGGGTCTCGCCTTCGCGCGCGAGCTGGTCCCACGCCTGGGCGAGGATCTGGCGGGCCATGTTCCCTCCGTAGTTCGCCTCGACCACGATCGCGTCGGCGCGCAGCCGCAACGCGAGCCGGCAGGCGGTCAGGCCCCAGTCGTTCGCGCCGAGGCTGCCGGACTCGTCGGCGAGAACGTACAGGTGGTCCTGGTAGTCGAGGCCGACGCCGATGATGCCGGTCTCGTCGTTGACGGAGCTTTCTCCGCCGGACGGGTCGACCGCAACGACCACCCGGGCCAGTCCGATGCCCGAGAACTCGACGGCCGTGATCCGCGCGCTGTCGACCCATGCCCGCCGCCACACCCCGCCTTCAACTGGGCGTGGCTTCTGCTGGAACAGGCTCGCCCACACCCGCTCGCCGACGGCTCGGCGGATCCCGGCGAGCGCCTTCTTCCCGTACCGGGCAGGCCACAGCGGTTCGCCGACCTTCCGGCCGAGCGCGTCGCTGGGACTGTCCGCGATGGCGGGCAGGTCGATGATCGTCCAGTCGGATGCGGTCTCGCCCGCGAGGATCCGGCCCGCGAGATCATCTTCGTCCCAGCGCGTCTGGATGACGATCACGCTGCCGCCCGGCTCGACGCGGGTCAGGAGAACGGCCTGCCACCATTCCCACAACCGACGTCGCATGGTGGGCGATTGGGCGTCTGCGGCGTCCTTGATCGGATCGTCGATGATCGCCAGGTTCGCGCCCTTGCCGGTCAGGCCACCGCCCACACCCGCCGCGAACAGACCGCCCTCCCGGCCCGCGAGGTCGAACCTGTTCGCGGCCTTGCTGCCCGGGTGCAGGGTGACGCCGAGCTGCTCGCCCCAGGTGGTGATCGCGTCCCTGATCCACCGGCCGTGGTCATCCGCGAGATCGGACGAATACGACGCGATCATGACTCGGTGGTCCGGCCGCTGGAGCAGGTACCACAACGGCGCCCACCTGGCGGCCCTCCTGCTCTTGCCATGCCGCGGCGGCATCGTCAGCAGCAGGCGAATCGTTTCTCCTGCGGCGATGCGCCGGAACGCATCGTCGATCAGGTCCAGGTGCGCGGCCTGCATCTCCCGGCCGTCGGTGAGGAGCGCGGCGAGGGAGCCCGGCGAATGGCGCAGCGCGAGGTCACGCTCCACCGCCGCGAGCCTGGTGCGCAGCGCCGGCGACGCCTGCTCGGCGATAGCCCGGCGGCGCTCAGCGGGAAGGAGACGGTACTGCTCGACCAGGCCGTCAGCCCCGGTCACTCCTCACCCCGGGCAGCAGTCGGGTCGGTCAAGGCGATCAGCGCGGCCAGCTCATCGCCGGTGGTGTCCGCCGCGACTTCGATCGGGCCGCCGTCGTGCCCGCTGATCTCGGTGCGCGCCGGCTGATCCAGGCCGAGCAGGCGAGCCCGGCGTTCCATGATCCGTAGCGCCCGGTCGATGGCCTGAAGTTCGCCGTCGCGCACCGCCCGCCGGTAGGCGACGAGGTACAGCCGGTCGAGGCGGGCGTCCTCCAGCGCACGCAGCGCCTCGACATCGGCCTGCGCGGCGGCGAGTCGGTGACCAAGGGCCTCCGTCACGTCCCGGTTGGCAGAGCGCACCAGCGTCTCGTCGTCCGGACCGGGGCGGCCCTTGGAGTACAGCTCGTAGCCGTACCCGAACGGATAGGCGACCCTGTCGGCGTTGATGGCCGGATCCGCGGCGAGCTTCCGGCCGACAGTCAGGGGGTCGGCGCCGGCGAGACGCAGCTCGACGGCATCAGCCCGCCGCTGGGCAATCGCGGCGCGCTGGGCCCGGGTGGGGCGGGGCATGGGCGCAGTTCCTCCGTGGTGCGCCCCCGCGCCACCACCCATGATCCACCACGTCTGAGGGTGCCCCAGAGTGCACCTCCGTGGCCGGCCACGGGCCGGGCGAGTCAAGACAGCTCCGCCTCCCTGGCGGAGACCAACACCCCTCGGGGAACGACGTGCACCACGTCCGCGAATCGCTGTACTCCAACGCGAGCGTGACGAAGCTGGCCGTACCGGTCATCGGCACCCTTCTAGATCTTCTGCGCCAGGTCCTGGCGCAGAAGCGGAAGCGGTCCGATGCCGCACGCAAGACCGCCAGCCGGGACCGACGTACCCGTCCCGGCGGATCGGCGAACTGCACCGGGCCGCTGCGCGCCGGCGCAGCGGCCCGACTACGCACCGGCTGGCAGCCGAGGTCCGGATCGTGGCGCAGGGCCCAGCGGTCCCCCGCGCCGAAGGGCCGCAGCGTAAGCCGCCGCCGTCCCGGCAACGGGCCCTGACCCCGGATGTTGGACACGGGGTTATGCGGCTTGGGCGAGTGTAGTTGATGTTGTGCTGAGGGCGGTCTCGTAGGCGATCGGGCTGCGGTATCCGAGGCTGCTGTGGCGGCGGACTGTGTTGTAGCGGTGGAGCCAGCGGAAGAGCTCCAGGCGGGCCTCGCGCTCGCTTGACCAGCTCTTTCGGCCTTGGAGGGTCTCGCGTTTCGCCGTCGCGTTGAAGCTCTCCGCGAGCGCGTTGTCAGCGCTGGACCCGACCGCGCTCATCGACTGCCGGACGCCGGCCCGGCGGCAGGCCTCGGCGAAGACCCTGCTGCTGTACTGGGAGCCGTGATCGGTGTGCATCACCGCCCCGTGCAGGCTGCCGCGGGTCCGCTCGGCCGCGGCCAGGGCGTCGATGACCAGCTCGGCGCGCATGTGGTCGGCGATTGCCCAGCCGGCCAGCCGGCGCGAGCACAGGTCGATCACGGTCGCGAGATAGCAGAACTTGCCGCCGCCGACCGGCAGATACGTGATGTCGCCGACGTACTTCCGGTTGGGCTGCTCGGCGGTGAAGTCGCGGCCGACCAGGTCCGGGGCCTTCGCCGCGGCGGGGTCCGCGATGGTGGTGCGGTGCTTGCGCCGCAGCCGCAGCCCGGCGATCTGGGCGGCGTTCATCAGCCGGGCGACCTTCTTGTGGTTCACGACGTCGCCCTGGTCGCGGAGCTCGGCCGTGACGCGCGGGACGCCGTAGGTGCCGTCCGAGGCGGCGTGGACCGCGCGTATCCGCGCGGTGACCTCGGCGTCCGCGGCCTGCCGGGCGGCGCGGTCGGGGGCGGTGGTCTGCCAGTAGTAGAAGCTGGACCGGGCGATGCCCAGGACCTGGCACAACCGCTTGACGCCGTAGCGGCGCTGGTGGTCGGCAACGAACTGGCAGCGGTTCACCAGCGCGTCTCCCCTGCGAAATACCGGGCGGCCTTGCGCAGGATGTCGCGCTCCTCCTCCAGCTCGCGGATCCTCTTGCGCGCGGCCGCCAGCTCGGCCTGCACCGCGTCAGCGGCCGGAACCGCCGCGAGAGCCCCGGCCGCCGAGTGCGAGGCGGGACGGCGTCCGTCGGCGGTCCGAATCCAGTTGCGCAGGGTCTCGGTGTTCACCCCGAGGTCCTCGGCGACCGACTTGATCGTCGCCCCCGGCCGGGACCGGTACAACGCGACCGCGTCCACCTTGAACTGCGGCGGGTAGTGCTTCATCACCATCTGTGCAGGACTCCTGTCCACCCGGACCATCAAGATCCAAGTGTCTCTGGTGTCCAACATCCGGGGTCAGGGCCCAACCGCCGGTCATAGCAGTACCCACCTCGCCAGCGGCCCGGCACCATCCCAGTGCCGGGCCGCTGCACTCTCGCCACCAAGACCCCGCGCATCGCGGTCGGCCACTCTGACTGCCCGGCCCGCCCGCGCACCGCGTTGAGCACGGGCGAACCGATCAGGCGATGAACGCCCGGGAAGCGGGCATTCGGACGGTTCAACGAGGCCTCGTGGTTGAAGGTGCGGCGAGACCTCGGCACGTCCCTCCACAGCACGCCCCCTGTGTCACCACCCCGCGCCATTGCCGTCCGCGCGTGGCCCCTGACGCGGCAGCGCGAAGACCGGCACCGTGGAGGCTGCAGAGAGCGGCGCCCCGCCTTCGAGCCCACGCGGCGCGCTCGCTAGCCTGGGCCCGGTGCCTGCCGGTACCGCGAGACGCACATCTTGAGGGCCATCACCGGCAGGCACCTGTTGGACCGCAGTGCAGCGAGCCGGGTAGCGGCCAGCTGCACTGCCAGGTCGTTCACCGTGATGGTCGGGTCGTCCCGGCGGTTCTGTCCGGGGCGTCGACGCACCGGCCGACGTCTGCCACCGCGGACTCACCTTCCTCACGGCTTCGCCTCCCTTCCACACGGGCCAGGCCACCCGTGCCGCCGTGACCAGCTCCCGCCGCCCCCCTGTCCCTCCATCGCCTCAGCGGTGATATCACCACACTATTTTGCTCACCCGTTTGGCGGGTCCGGCGTTCGAATTCCAGTGACTACGCTTCATTCTCTCGCTTAGGAAATTTCCTGCGGGAAATTTCCTAACGCACTCACCTGCACCGCTGGGCTCCGGTCATATTTTCTTTGGATCCCGGCTAATCGAACATGAGAGGGGATGGTCGCAATGACGGACTACTGGAACGGCATGCCGGCCGGTTCGATCGACGCGGTCTGGATCAAGAGCAGCGCAAGCAATGCGAACGGCCAGTGCGTGGAGCTGGCACTGACCGAGGACGGGGAGATTGCTGTTCGGAACTCACGCGATGCTCGGGGGCCCGCCCTGCTGTTCACGTGCGGCGAGTGGGAGGCGCTACTGGCAGGGGCGAAGGGCGGGGAATTTGATCACCTGATTACCGCCTAGTATTCAGGAGGAAAAGCCATCGACAAGCGCGTGGGCCCCGGGTTATGAGACGATGGGAACGTTTACTTTCCGGTCTCTCTCAACACTGGGGCCCGCGTGTCCGTTTTTGACGCTTCTGACGCATTCAAGCGGTATGTTCCGGCTGACCGTCCGGAGGCCGACCCGGGGCAGAACTCCACCGTAGCGGCCGTGCTGGTCAGTGCCACATTCCGCTCGCTACGGCTGGCCCGAGGTCTACAGCAGAACCACGTCGCCGCCGGCAGCAAGATGTCAGCTTCGAAGCTCTGCAAACTCGAGCGCGGGACCGCCCTGCCGCAGCCCCAGGACGCGGAGATCCTCGCCGACTTCTTCAAACTGCTTCCCGCCGAGAGGGCGTGGCTCGTGCTACTCGCCAAGCAAGCCCATCAGCCGCCGGCCTGGCAGAGGGCAGGCCTCGTCGTGCGACCCTTCATGGAACAGCTGGTCGGGCTGGAGCCCGCGGCCGACAGGCTGTGGACGTTCGAGCCGATGTTCATCTCCGGACTCCTGCAGACCGAGGCCTACATGAGGGCCGTCATGTCCAGCAGTCACCCTCCGCTCGACCCCGACGAGATTGAACGGCGAGTCAACCTCCGTCTCTACCGGCAGGAGAAGCTCTTCGCCAACCTTCCCGAGTGCATCTTCCTCTTCGACGAGAGCATGCTGCTCCGCCGCATCGGCAGTCGCCAGACGATGGTCGAGCAGCTGGACCGTCTCATCGACGCTGCCGAGGACCCCCGGCTCCAGATCCGAGTTCTCCCGCTGGACGGCAAGCAGATCGTGACTGATCTGACTTCCATGACACGGCTCGAGTTCGGAAAAGAAGCGACGGGACTACCCTCCATGCTCTATCTGGAGGTTGGCGAGAGCAGCAAGTACTTCATCAAGGGAGCCGAGCCGGAGGAGAAGGGCACGCCATCATTCGAACGCTACAGCACCACTATGACGCTGCTGTTGGGGGAAGCCGCGGGCCGCGACGAGAGCCTGGAGATGATGAAGAGGGCCCGGCAGCGGTTTGTCCGCTGACAGGCCCCGTCCTCATCTGATTCGGGCCACACCTCCGAACTCCAGCCACTCATGGGTCAGTTGAGGTCGACGCTGACGGAGTTCGTTATCTGGCCGCCAGTGGGTCACGTCCACTAGGTACGGTTCGAGGACGGTCAGACCGTCGAAGTACCGCCGCACGTCACACTTCTCCCGGACTCGGCCCCAGTGGTCGTCGGTGCTCTGCTTCATCAGCTTGGTGACTTCGTCCCGGACCATCTTGTCGTCGCTCACAAGCTGGCAGATGACCATGTAGCTGCCGGGGGCCAAGTGGTCCCGCATGCGCCGGATCATCTCCTCGGGCTTCTCACTGTCTTTCAGGCAGTGGATCACCGAAACGTAGAGGGCGGCGACGGGCCGACTGAAGTCGATGAAGCCGCCACGGGAGGCCTGTTCGATAATCCGCTCGGTGTCGGTCATGCTGGCCTCGATGAAGCGCGTGCCGCTGTTCACGTCCAGCGAGGTGCGGCCATGTGCGATCACGATCGGGTCGATGTCTATGTAGGCGACCCGGGCGTCCTCCGGGTGGATGTCCTGCGCGGTCTGGTGCACGTTGGGCCTGGTCGGCAGGCCGGAACCGTGGTCGATAAACTGGGTAATCCCGCGTTCACGGGCAAGGAACCGCACGACGCGCTCCAGGAACCACCTGTTGTTCAAGGCCAGTTCGCGACTGCTGGGAGCGATCTCCAGGAGGTCCTGGCAGGCCTTTCGGTCCGCCTCGAAGTTCAGCTCTCCGCCCAGTAGCCAGTCGTACATGCGTGCTGCACTCGGGATTGAGGTGTTAATGGCATGCGCATGCCCATCCTCTGTACCCACGGCGCCCCTTCCGTGGTCGGACAACCCAGGGGGTCCCCTGAGGAGTTGGGGCCCAATCGTAGGCAGTTGCAAGGGCCCACGCCATGCGGCCAACCGGGTGATCGAAGCACCCGGTAGCGCGCCCTAGCGAACAGGGGGCGGATTCGCGCAGGTCGCGCGCCACCCTACGCATCGAGACATCTCCGCTGCGGCGTTAGAATTTTAACGCTGCCCTCGGGACTGCGTATTACGCACGAGCAAGCATGCGAAGTGCCGCACGCAGCTCGACCTCGACGACACCCTCGCTGACCCCCATAAGGTGAGCGGCGTCCGGAAGTTGGAACCCCAGCCGGTAGCGCAGAAGGAGCACATCGGCGGCGGGTGCAGGCAGCACGGTGTGCAGCCAATCGCCGGCGCGTCGGCCCGGCATGCTGCGGCGCCCAACCGCCTCTCGCAGCAGAGACCAGCACTCGGCCGTCGGCTCAGGGCTGGCAAGCAGTGACTCCCAGTCGGCCTCGACATAGCCAAGAGTCCACGCCACCGCTTCTGCGCCAAGCTTGGCGTCGTCCAGGCGAGCCCGCGCGTACCTGCTGTATCTCGTCCCGAACAGCTGCACGAAACCCTCAAAGCCGCTGCGCGCCCGAGAGCTTGGCGGCCGGCCTCCGGCCGCCAGCGGGCAGCCCGACGATCTGGTCCATGGATACGTCCGCAATGTCTCCGCCTTGCCGCTCCTCACCCCGTCCGCGAAAGCGGGGCGGCCCTCCTCATCAGAGAAGAACCGCCCCTCGGAAGTCAGACCACCCTCACCCGCCGGACCCGGACCACCACCTCGCCGGTGCACCGCAACAGGCACAGGAGCAGGGCCACCCGGGAGGCGGCGACCGGGCCGTCACCCAGAACAACCCAGGCGAGGAGCGGCACTGCGAGCACGCCGCTTAAACGTGCGACGACATCGATTACCCCGATCGAGCGCAGGCCGCGGCCGGGAGGGAAATTGCTGGTAGCTTGAGAGGAGGCGGAGTGCGGCAGAATACGCTGCCAGTCTCCGCGGAATCGTTCGAGCATGCCTGATCTCGTCATTCTTGATCGGTTTCGCTTGGAGCCCGGGCACGGCGGGGCAACCGCGCCCGGGGCCATGCCGGTTGACCGGCATGGCCATCAACCTACCGGCAGTTCCGGGCCGAACGGCGCTTGAGGCCAGACCCCGCAATTTCCGCTTGCGGGGCCACTTTTACTCGAACTGATGGTCGCTCAAGCAGTTGGGGACGGCGGCATCTACCAGCCTCCACACATCCGTCACGCTCGAATTCGCACAGCCTCGCCCGCCCGACGGTCGACTCAGGGTGCCCTGCCGCACGTGCGGCAGGGCGTCAGAGCGCGGGCGGCTGGTCGGCGTCGGGCATCCCGAGGATGCGGGCGGCGGTAGAGCCATCGCGGTCGTTGTACTTCAGTCCGAGGTAGAGCAGCACGGGGACGTCGAGGGTCCAGGTGCGGTTCGGGTTGATCTTGCCGTCGATCACCACGGTGTACGTGTTCCGGCTCTGTCCGTTGACCTTCTCAATAAGCTCGGCGATGTAGGTGTCGCTGGTGCGCGGGCCCAGCGAGGTGATCTCGCCGACCCGGCCGCTCCCGCGCTGTGACGGCGGGTAGAACAGGACTCGTGCGCAGGCATATGGGTCGGCCTGCTCAAGTCCTTGCTGAGCCAGAACCTCCTGCCGGGCGGCTTGGATGGTTTCGGCGTTCGTGCGGCCGCCGGAGACGGTCGTGTCCGTGCTATCACCGTTCTCCTTCGTGCCGGCCACCGGGCCGGTGGCCTTCGGCGTCGAGGAGCATCGTCGCCTCCTGGACGTGACGCAGGGCCTCCTCGGCCCGGGTCTCAGCAGCGTCCCGCTCGGCCTCGCTCTCGGCCAGTGCTTTGCCCGCGGCCTCGGCGTGCTTGAGCGCGGCGTCCAGGGACACCCAGGCGCGTTCGACCCGGCCGGAGGCTTCGTTCCGCTCCACGGCCAGGTGCTGCACCTGGCGTTCCAGCCGGTCGCGGTCGCGCACCGCCACCTCGTGGGCGTGCCGGGCGGCGGCGAGTGCGGCTTCGGCCTGCTCCCGCCGACGCTTCGCCTCCCGCTCCCGACGAGCCCGTCCTTCTTGCCGGGCGGCTGTCTGACCCGAACCATGTTCACGCTCACCGGCAGCTACCGATCTCGGCGACCTGCTCCGCGCCTCCCTACCCGGCGGCCCGGCCGCAGACTCGGCGGGTACGCCCGGGAGCACGGACGGCTCCTCCAGAGCGGCAGCCAGGCAACCGCCAGCCAGCGCCTCGGCCGCGTCCGCGTCTGCGAGCGCAGCCCGCAGACTCTGTTCCACCTCCCGAAGCTGCGCCTCCGAAAGGCGGACTCCCGAAGCACTGGCCGCGTCGGAGGCCCTCGCGGTGAGCGCGGCGACCAGCCGGTGCCGACGGGTGGACAGCTCCCGCAGGTCCGTCCCGGCCAGCCGGGCCTGCGCCCTCCGCAGGGCCTCGCCCAGCTCCAACACCTCGCCGACCTCGCCGCGGTCATCCCGGACGAGCCGGTTAAGCGCGTACGCGGCCACCGTGGGCCGGTGCAGTGCCTTGATCCGGGCAGCGAGCTGCCGGTCGCCGCTCCGCCGGGCCTCGGTCACCGCCGCATCCCGAGCCACAGTGAACTCGGAGGGCGGCAGGCCGTACAGCGTGGCTGCAGCCTCGGCCACGCCCTTCTCCTGGGCAGAGTCGGGTGGTGTCCCGCTCATGAGGAGCGCAGCGCCCGTTCGCAGTCGAGGCAGCGCCGGTCGGCTAGCGCCGCCGGGTACCAGGGCTCCCTCGGACGCGTCGGCCGGTAGTGGGCATGCTCCATCGGGCCGGTGTCCAGGCCGCACAACGTCGCCGGCTGCGGGTCCTCCGGGACCTCGGGGTCGGCACCAGCGGCGTGCACGGTCAGCACCTACGGCTCCACATCCGGCCCCAGCGCCTCATCCGGATCCATCTCGAACAGGACGACGATCGATCCCATGAAGCCGAGCATCAACCACCCCGATGCGGGCCACCGCCGGGCGTAGGCCGTCCGGGCGCCGGTGTCAGGAGTCCGTGGTGCAGGTCGGCGGAGAGCCACGGACCAACCCCAGGTCAGCAGCTCGGCCACACCGGCGACGCCCCGGCCTCCTGACGGCCGCCGACCCGGCGAACAGCCGCGCGTCAGCCAACCCCGACCAGCGGCCTCGGCCGTGGGAGGGCGCTGTGCCGCCGCCAGCGGCCACCTCGAAGAGGTCACTGTTCCCAGCGCCTAGTCTCGGCCCGAGCCCCAACGCGTACGGGCCGGGCTGGAGGTCCGGCGGAACCAGCCACACGAACCGGCCGTAGGCGCCGTCGACGGTGTCGTTGATGGTTTGCGTGGTGAACAGCACGGTCTCGTCGCCTGCGAATCGGGTCAGCACCTGGTGGGATGAACGAGAGCTAAGGCCGAGCCGGGGACCGGGGACGGCCGGTCCTGGCCGGTCGTCCCCGGGCCTATACGGCCGTCTGGGCCTGCCTCAGCCAGTCGGCCGCGGGGGTCCACGGGCCCTGGGGTATGGCCACCAGGTTGTCCAGGGCGCCGAACGCGTGGGCGTCGGCGTCTGCAGGGGCGAAGACCCGGGACAGGAGGCCGATGGACAGGTCCCGGCTGCGGGGGCGGACCCGTTGCTCCAGCAGCCGGTACTCCTGAACCTCGGCGACTTGCAGGTCGCCGCCGCGGTGACCGGTGATCAAGTGCGGGCACACCTGGATCGCGTAGGAGGCACAGGAACAGTGAAGGGGAGCTTCGATGACGAATCCCGGGCCGTCGCCTTCCGGCGCTCCCGCCACGAACACCACCCGGAAGCGGTACTTGATGCGAAGCCCGCACAGCTGGCACCGCCGCTCGTTCATGCAAGCGCGCTGACGCTGCGGACACACCTGCCCGAGCAGAGGCCGGCCACAGCCGGGCACGCAGGTGCAGACCAGGGTGGGGCCGGTGCCGGCGACGATGCGGAGCGTCCGGGTGCCGCTCTCCCACAGAGTCGCCCATCCCACGGGGTACCCGCGCGGGTCCCGTGGCAGAGCCTTCACCTCGGCGGGCATCGGGACCTGGCGCCAACCCGTCGACGTCGTCGTCATGGGCACCATCCTCGCATCGTGCACCGCCCGCATCGCCGGGCTCCAGGAACTGGTAGCACCGTGACCGGGACGGTCCGCCAGCTTCACGGTACGGTCTTCGTGCCTCAACTACCCAGCGCCTCGAACGCGCTGGTGGGGCGGGCCGCTCACCCCACCCACCCCGCCGCCTGACGGACACACCTCCTGGCCTCAGCCGACGACGGCCAACGGCCTCGGGCGCGGGAGCGACAGCGCGTCGCCGCTGCTCACCACCTCGAACATTCCGCTGGTTCCGGCGCCCGGTCTCGGCCCAAGCCCAAGCGCGTACCGACCGGGCTGCAGGTCCGACGGCACCAGCCACACAAACTGGCCTGAGGTGCCATCGACGGCGGCGCTGATGGTCTGGACAGCGAACAGTGCGACCTCGTCACCCACGAACAGGGTCAGCACGCGATGGTTGTCCGCTCCACCATCCCAGGTCACCAGGTAGGGCTGCCCCGCCCAGACGATCTCACCCGGTGTCGGACCGGTGAAGGCTGGCCGACAGGCCGAACGCTCCGGAAGGCGACTGGTCAGACCCACCGCCGCCAACGCCACAATCCCAAGACGCAACAGGCCACCAGGTATCACGGCATTCATACCGCCATTGAACGACACGACCCCACGCCGCGCAGGCGGAAGTCCAGGAAACGCCGCCCCCGACTGTGCGACCTGACCGCAAGCTGCCGAGCAACAGACACCGGACAGAAGACATTTCGCGGTTTCGGTGGTGCCCGCGCATCCGGTGCGGGATCGTCAATCCTGCGCCACCGCACGGGCGCACCGGGCAAGCGGATCACTGGAGGGGTGCCATGCGTTGGGAAACGTGGACAACGGAGGAGTTCGGGGCCTCACACGAAGGCTCTGTCGGGGTACTCCTACCTGACGGCACCGTTCCCAAGCCCGTGTACATCCAGACGACGGAACGCGGGGCCGGGGAGACCACCTCGCAGTGGTACGTCTACGACGGCGGTGACCACCTCACGTACAAGGCCCCGCGGGCGGACAAGCTGCGCGGCGTGTGCTCCTGCGGCTGGACAGGCCCCTCGTACCAACTCGACTGGGACCAGATCGGCGAGGAAAGCCTCCACGAGGCAGCCGGAGAACAGGCAGCCGCATGCGAGCAGGACTGGGACGGGCACGCCGCCGAGGTCGACAAGTCCGCTATCGCCCTACCGGACGATATCGCCGAACTCGTAAGCCTCCTCGGGGAAAAGCTCGAAACCCTGGGGCAGACCTCCCCCCTGGCGGCGCTAAGGGCCGCCCGCCAACTGGAGGTGACCGCTGAACGGACCGCCTACTGGCCCGCTCACGACGTCCGTCGCGACATCGGCCTGGAGCAGGCCGCCGCCGCCCTCGGCCTGAACGAAGACGGAGCCCGTAGCCTGCTGGGCCGCTTCGGCCGCTGGAGCCCGTACAGCTGAGGACCCGGTCATCCCCACCAGAGCCCAGGCATCGCGAGCACGGGTGGTACCTGCCGAACGACGACTAGACGGTCTGGTCCAGCACATGGTCGCCAGGGTGTGGGCGACGCCCAGGACCGCCCACACGGCGCCGAAGGTCGCGAGCAGGATCATGTGGCGGTTCACCTCAAGGGGTTCTTCTCTCTCAGTCCGGCCAGGCGATCGGCCCAGCCTGCGGAAATGCAGGTAGGGGGCCAGCACCGGAGTGCTGGCCCCCTACCCGTGGGAAGTTGCTGCGGGCTTCCAGCTCCTTGCTGGGCTCGCCGTTGCCGGCCGCCACACAGCGTCGGCCTGTTCGAACGCGGGTACTGCGGCTTCGAGTTCATCGTGCTCCTGACCCCATGGCCCAAATATGCATCCCATACATGGGCGGTCCAAGCGCGATCTCACAAGCATGCGGCAGGACCCACATTGGCTCGCTGCCGGGCGAGTGCGACCTTGCACATCCTCTGCGCTTCGACTGGCGGCTACCGGCCATGCGTACACGAGATATCGGCCATTCCACAGGCAAACGCCACCCACCTCTCCCCTTGAGTGGCAGCATGCTTGGTGTCCCCGCACATCTGGCCGAGTGCCGATTCCGGCAATTCGATTCGGGACAGAGGCGGAGCACGGCACGCACCGGCCGGGCAGTGGTAGATCATCAGATCCACCGCCTGTATCACCCTGGGACAGATTTCCATTTGTCGCCCGCTTGGCCACTTCCAAGCAGGACGTCGCGCGAAAGAACCATCCCTCAAATTACAGCGTCAGGGGACTGCCATGAACGCCAAGGCCAAAATCGTAAACGCGATCCACCTTGCCCGAGTAGGCGCAGTCGGGATCTCGATCGTTCTCAGTCTCACGGTCACGGACTCGGCGGTCGCCAAGAGTCCCGAACGGGTCATCGCCGCTGGCACAGCCGATTCTCCTGGCGCCCTCGAAGGCAGCGTGCTGGAGGACCGCAGGGACAGCTACATGAACAAATTCACATCCCGGTGCATGGATAGCAGCATTAACGGACTCCAGGCCCTGGAGTGCAACTGGCTGGAATGGCAGAGCTGGATACGAACCCCCGCCCACGGCTCGTACATTCTAAAGAATCGCAGCACTGGACTATGCCTGGACGACAGCGACCAATATCACCTTCGCGCTATTCCATGCAATGCAACGCCCTTTCAGCTGTGGAACATATACGATCGGGCCGACGGAGCAGTCCAGATCACCAACGAGGAGACGGGCAACTGCCTGGACGACAGCTTCGAATTCGGGATTCGCGCTATTGGCTGTAACGGCATGGGTTTCCAACGCTGGTGGCCCCGATATGGGGCATAGAACTCGCGGCATAGCGGCGTGACCGAGAGGCCGAAGTCGGCCGCAACTCCAAACTGCCCTCGCCCTCGGGGACCGCGGTCTCCGAGGGCGACTGGAGGCCAGCCGGCTCAGCGGCCTGGTCGGCGACCGAGGGGTTCCCCGGTCGTTCGGCCGACGGGACCCTGGACCATTGGGGTCTACTCGATCCCGTCGAGTCGAAGTCGATGTGGTCGCCAGGGTGTGGGCGACGCCCAGGACCGCCCACGCGGCGCCGAAGGTCGCGAGCAGGATCATGTAGTGGTTCCCGTCAAGGGGTTCTTCCCTTTCAGTTCGGCCGGGCGATCGGCGCGGCCGCGGAATGCGGAAGGGGGCCAGCACCGGGGTGCTGGCCCCCTTCCTGTGGGGAGTTGCTGCGGGCTTCTCGCTACTTGCTGGGCTTGCCGTTGTCGCCCTTCTTCGACTTCTCTGGCTTCTTCTTGGGCTTCTTCGGCTTCGGGACACCGTCCCGCTTGTCGAGTTCGAGGAGCCGCGCCCAACCGTCGCGGAGCGCCTGTCCCGGGGGTTCTTGATCCCCGAAGAGCAGGTCGCGGGTCTGGAACCGGGCGTCCTTCGTGAGGAGGTCCAACACCTCCGGGGGAAGGGGGATCTTCCTCGACTCGCGTGGCCGGGCGAGGGTGCGGCTGATGGTGCTCTGGTCGAGGTTGAGCAGTGGTGCGGCAGCGGTCTGGCCTACCAGGTTGACAACGCCTCTCATCGCGTCCGTACGGTCGGAGGCGGCGGAGTCGAGGAGTGCCTTGATCGCCTGCCACACGGCGTCGGCCTGTTCGAACGTGGCTACTGCGGCTTCGAGTTCATCGTGTTCCTGGCTCATGATCCTAATTATGTATCCCATACATGAGCTCCCAAGTGCGAGGCTCAGTCCTGTGGCTGAGCTACGGGGCGTCCATCGCGAGGCCAGCGGGCGGCCCACCCGATCACACCCAGGAAGGCCGCACGCCTGTAGCACGCGACGCATCGGCAGCGCGGGAATATCACCGAGATCCCATCGGCCGGGCGACGCTCACGCTACTTGATCGCATACTCGACGCCGGCCCGGAAACAAGGTCCACGGACTCAGCGGGCTCGGTCGCCTCCGGGGCCGTCCCCACGGCAGAACAGGAACGACCGTGCCCTCCCACCTCACCGCCCCGCTGCACCGAATCGCATCCCCGGAATGCGGGCCTCGGCTCACGGCTCTGCCGGACGGCACGCCTATGTGGCTCGTGACCCGGTACGACGACGTCCGCCAGGTCCTCACCGACGCCCGCTTCGGCCGCTCACCGCTCGGGCCACCGGACAACGCCCCCGTCGACGACGGACCGAGCCTGATGGACAGTCGCGACGCCATCGGCCGGCAGGACGGCGACGCGCACCTGCGCCTGCGGCGCGCCATCGGCCGCGCCTTCACCCCGCGCGCGATCGCCCGGCTGCGCCCGTGGGTCGCCTCGGTCATCGACGGCCTCCTCGACGAACTGGTCGACCACGGCCCGCCCGCCGACCTCGCCACCGACTTCGCCCTGCCTCTGCCCTGCGCCGTCATCCACCGGCTCCTCGCCATCGATGACGTGCCCATCGAGCAGGTGCTCTACTGGGCCGAGCACGCGTTCGCCGATGTCGACGCGGCAGCAGAGTCGGGCGGCCATGCCCGGGACGAGCTGAACGCCTTCACCGCCGAGCTGATCCTCAAGCGCCGACGAACGCCCGGCGACGACGTGGTCAGCTCCATCGTCCAGGCCGCCGACCTCGAAGGCGGCATCCCTCACGCCCAGCTCGTCAACCTGATCGCCACCATGGTCGTCGGCGGCCACGACACCACCATGACCGTGATCAGCAACGCCCTGCTCTACCTGCTGACCGAGCAGCAGCAGGCCTGGGCCAGGCTCGGCGCCGACGAGGACGCCGCCGCGCTCCTCACGGAGCGGGTACTCCACCGGATCCCCATCGGCGACCGGCTGGAACGCGGCCGCGTCCTCGTGGCCGTCGAAGACGTCGACCTCGGCGGCGTGACGGTCCTGGCCGGTGAACTCGTCACCGCGGACCGCGTGGCCGCCAACCGCGACCCCGAGGCGTTCCCTGGCGACCCCGACGACCTGTTCGCCCCGCTGCCGAACCCGTCCCTCGTCTTCGGCGTCGGCCGGCACTACTGCCTGGGAACGTGGCTCGCCCGAGCCGAACTCCAACTCGCTCTCCACCACCTCGCCCGGCGCGTACCCACGCTGCGCCTCGCCGTCGATGTCGACGGCATCCGCTGGCGGCGTGGCACCGTCACCCGCAGCCCGCTCCACCTGCCAGCGACCTGGGGGTGATGGACCTCCGCCGGACACGTGCCGACGTTGTCGGGGTGCACCGACTTCGGCAGGGCCGCGGACATCTGTGCACGGAGCGCGCCTCCCCGAACGGGCCCGCCGGCGGGCGAGGACGGCGGGCCCTGGACCGCTACCCGGCGGTCGGGGTGGCGAGTTCGTCGATTCGATCGGCGATCGGGCTGTGGGGTTCGCTGAGTTGCGGTTGGTGTACGGCGAGGTCGAGCTGCTGGTGCCGGTCGACCTGGCGGGTAGGCCACGCGCTGGTGCTGCCGACGCCCTCATCTCTGGCTTTCACGGTGCGGGGTGGCCGCGGGAGGAGTTCGCCTTGCCCGTTGCCGGGCCGCAGGGTGGTGACGCGGGGCCGGTCGCCGTGGACGTTGGGGACGCCACGGTTGTGGAGGTAGTGGGCGAACTGCCAGTTGCGGCAGGACCGGAAGGCGTGTTCGCGGGCGTGGGGGTCGTCGGCGGGGATCTCGGCGCTGCTGATGGGGATGGGTCGGACGCCGTCGAGGTGCACGGTGAGGTCGTGCACTGTGAGGTTCTGGGTGTGGCCGGGTGCGAGCTCTAGGGCGAGGTGAGGGTTGTCCTCCCACCGGTAGGGGCTAGAGGTGACGCCGCAGAGGTACCAGGCGAGGGCGTGGGGGAATTCGTCGAGTTCGACCGTGGCCTCGCGGGTGGTCTCGTTGATGTGCCGGCTGTAGCGGCCGTGGAGGGCGACCGCGCAGTGGCGGCTGAGGTCGATGCCGGTGATGTATTTGAGCCACAGGTAGCGGTACTTGCGCTCCCCCACCAGGAGGGTGATCGATGGCAACTGGGTTGTCCTATCTGTGAGTTGAAGTTGTCTCTCTACTTATATTTTATACTCACAGAGGGTGGTTGCCTAACCGCCGTCACGCTCCCGGCAAGCCCGCATCAGGGCCTCCACCAGCGGCCGGTGCCGGTTGTGCCGGTACGAGCCGGGGTACTCCATGTTGAACTCCAGCTCCAGCGCCGCGCGCCGCTCCCCCTCCGGCAACGCCTTCGGCCTGCGGCACACTGCGTAGATGTTCCCGCCGTTCGGATTGCCGCGGATCTCCACCTCCTCGAAGTACTTCTCCATCAGGGCGCGCAGCGAGTTCGGGTCGTGGAACCGTTGCATCGTCCACACGCCGGCCCTGAACGTCGCTGTGAAGCCGTTCTCGTCCAGGAATTCGATGCTGCGCCGGTAGCGGCCGTTGTTGCGGGCCTTCCGTCCGCTGACCCGCCGCTCGACCGAGCCGAGCGATCTGGTCCCCGTGTAGAAGGTGCCGTCCTTCGCGAGCAGTGAGTTGCATGTGGCGACGACCGCGTTCTCGAACTCGAGCGAGGTGATGGAGTTGATCACCGAGTCGAGGACGACGACGTCGTACAGGCCGTTCGCGGGGACGTCCCGCTGGAGGTCGCGGATGTGGGCGACTGTCGCCGCGACGTCCAGGGCGTTCTGCTTGCCGGCGGCCTTGACGTGCGGCTCGTACCAGTGGGCGTCCCAGCCCTGCGACTTGATCCGCTGGATGTACGCCAGCTCGCCGGCGCCGAAGTCCATGACGCGCTGGCCGGGGCGCAGCGCGGGCAGGACGTGCTGCTCGTACGTCGTGCTCTTGTTGGAGGCGCCGTCGTCGCCGCCGAGGCGGTGCATCTGGCACCAGTGCTGGTTGTAGGCGCGGATGCCGAGCTGGGTGTAGTCGTAGACGCCGTAGTCGCCGTCCAGCCACACCGCGAGTTCGTCGGCTTCCTGTACGGACAGGCGGTAGCACAGCAGTGGCAGCTTGAGGTCGGCGACGACCACCGCGTAGTCGTTGTTGAGGATGACCCTGCCGGCCGAGTCGGCGACGACGGAGCCCCAGGTGCCGTAGCGGGTGACCAGGCGGCGGATCTCGGCTTGGATCGCCGGGTTGGAGCGGGACACCGCGGTGACGTCCTCAGGTTGGATCCACTCCCAGCCGTGCGCGTCCGGCCCGGACTCGGGCACCCGCACCTTGGAACCGTCGGTCTCGATCGAGTTGTGCAACAGGTTGAACTGGACTTCGTCCTGGGTGGACACGTGCCCGTCAAGGAGAACCGCCGGGGCGGTCGCCTGGCCGATGGCCTTCAACGACTTGGTGCGCTGGTGGCCGGCCACCAGGATGCCGTTGCCGTTGACGATCACCGGCTTCACGCATCCGAACAGGGCCAGGGACCGCTGGAGCCGGTCGAAGGCCTCCTCGCTCAGGCGGCGCGGGTTGTACGGGGCAGGCTTGAGCCCGACCAGCGGGTACGCCTCTACGAACTCAGGCACCAGCGGCCTCCCGCTGCGCCTCGTGCTGGTCGAGGAGGTAGTGCGCGAAGCCGGTGTCCGTACCGCGGGCGTCGTAGAACGCCTCATGGATGTTGTTCAGACGCTCGACCTCGTCCTTGGTGATCTGCACGCGCGTGGTGCCCCACTGCACGAAGCCCCACTGGAGGTGCTCGTCGGCCGTCTTGTCGCCTTCGCGGTCAGTGGTCTCGGCGGCGAGCTGGGACGGCAGCTCGATGCCGTCGAGGAGGTCGTCCACGGCATCCTGGTCGTAGCCGGTGCCGTCCAGGTCGGGGAGGCCGGACAGGATGTCGGCCAGCAGCTCGGTGTCGTACCCGGCCAGGTCGGAGGTGCGGTTGTCGACGATGACGATCTTTGCCGCGTCATCGTCGTCGACGTCGACCCAGGACACGGCGATCTGGTCCCAGCCGCGCTCCTGGGCGGCGTCCCAGGTGTGGTTGCCGGCCAGAATCTCGTTGAGGCGGCCGGTCAGGGTGCCGCGGTTGACGACGATGGGCTTGAACTGGCCGTGCACCCGAAGCGACTCGGCGACCGCAGCGACGTCGCCGCGCCGCGGGTTGCGGTAGTACCGGGTGAGGTTGCTGATCGGGACGGCGAGGGGCAGCAGGGAGTCAACGATCCGGTCGATCGGGTCGGGTCGCACGCGGTGGGTCCTTCGTAGGCCGAATCCCCGCGCCCTACGCCGTAACAGCCTAGACGGTCCCTGGCCGGTGCCCTGTTCCCGTTGGCGTCCGGCCCCCGGTTGGACTGGCTGTCAGCAGTATCCAGCGCCTTGGGCCGGTGAACGGTGGCCAGGTGCTCAGGCTGCGGCCTCGCCGGGAGTTTCCTCCTCCAGGGAGTCGCATCGCCGGTGCTTTGAGCGGTAGGTGGTGCCCGTGAGAAGGTCTTCTCCGGTCGCCTCCTTGTACGCCTCCTTGCGCCCCTCGCTGGCGTTGTAGCCGGGAGGGAGCTTCACCACGGCTGCGGCAACGTCGTGCCCCGCCGCGGGCTTGCGCGTCGGGGGGCCCATGTTCTCCCGCCCGGGGGACGGCTCTCCCTCAGCATCCTGATGTTCGGTGCCCTGCTCTTCGTTCCGGTTGGCGGTCAAAGCGACAGCCACGGCCACGATGCCGACGGCCGCGATGGCGGTGACGATCTTCCCTTTGTGCTTGTGGAAGAGGCCCTTCGCCTTCTCTCCGAAGGACGTGGACTCGCTGTCCTCGGGAGGTGGATCGGGGATGGAGTCGTTCATTCGATTAGGTCTACCAAACTCGCCTCTCGCTGTCAGGCGATCGTCCGACACGGCCCACCAGGCCGAGCGAGGGAGCCGGAAGTCACAGCCTGCGGCCCGCGCGGAAAGATCATCAACCGAGAACCATCTAGATCAACTTGACGACACATCAGGCCAGTCGCCAGGATCGACGCGGTCTTGCGGTCCACAAGCACCATCCCGAGCGCGGGAATCGCTCGGGCGTGCGATTTGGCACTGTGGCACACCCACCGCCGGCGCGGTGGGGCTTCAGTTCCAACCCCCATGGCTTACGGGGAGCACGTAGCGTGGTGGCCGTCCAGCCGCAGCCCTGCGCATCGTTCATGCGCAGTACGAGATCGCGCGCCGGCGTGTCTCGATTCGAGCTGTCCGCAGGCGCGGAGGTCGGATCGAGCCCGCCCTGCGCAGGGTCAGCTCCGCCTCCTGTGAGATCCGTGAGGTAGGGGACTGATGGGTAGTGCTGGCTGGGTCGCAATGACCCTTGCCTTCGTGATGGGCATCGCGACGCTGCTGGGCGCGGTGTTCGATCAGATCTCGTCGCTCAGCCGGAAGGCGCTCGGCGCGCTCGCGGCGATCCGCGAGGTGCGCGCCGCTTGGCGCGATCCGGGGAGGGAGGAGGGGCCCAGGCATGGGCCCGCCCATTGCGATGCACCCCGCTAGGGCGTTTCTTTCCGATCATCGGATCGTTGGTCCGGTCGTGCCGTTGACTGACGCGCAGGGGGCGCGGATAGAGCCGTTGTTGCCGGACCGGACGCCGAAGCGGGGCGGGCGGTGGCGCGATCACCGGCAGGTGATCGACGCGATCGCCTGGAAGTTCCAGACCGGCTCGCAGTGGGTGCACCTGCCCGCCGAGTACGGCTCCTGGAAGGGCGTCTACACCCGCCTTCGGAACTGGGCGATCGACGGCACCTGGGAGCGGGTCTTCACCGTCCTGCTCGCCCAGGCCGACGCCGAGGGTGACCTGGGCTGGATCGTCTCGGTCGACTCCACGATCGTGCGCGCGCACCAGAACGCGGCCGGGGCCCGCCAAAGGGGGCCCGGCCGACGAACCCGCCCACCACGCCATCGGACGCTCCCGCGGCGGGCTGACCACCAAGATCCACCTCGCGGCGGACGGCCGCTGCCGCCCGCTGTGCTTCCACCTCACGCCCGGCCAGGCCGGCGATGCGCCCGCGTTCGAGCACGTCATGGCCGCCCTGCGTGTGCCCAGGCCGATCGGCCGGCCACGCACCCGGCCCCTCATGGTCCTGGCGGACCGGGCCTACTCGTCACGGGCGATCCGCGAGCACCTGCGCAGGCGCGGGATCCGGGCGGTGATCCCGCAGCCGGCCGACCAGATCGCCAACCGCAAGCGCAAGGGCCGAGCCGGCGGCCGGCCACCGGCCTTCGACCGCGAGGCCTACAAGCAGCGCAACACCGTCGAGCGGTGCATCAACCGCCTGAAGAACTGGCGTGGCCTGGCCACCCGCTACGAGAAGACCGCCACCGTCTTCCAAGCCGGACTCCACATCGCCGGCATCTTCATCTGGTCCGCCCGCTGATCCAAAAGAAAGGCCCTAGGGGAGCTCTTCGTCGCCGCGGTCGACGGCTCTGGCCTGCCGTGGGGTGATCTCTCCTGCGCAGAGGCGGCGGACGATGTCCATCCGCTCGGTGAAGGCGGTGCGGCCGGCTGCGATGAGGTCGGCTGCGGCCTGGAGGCGGGCTTCGGCGTCTTCGGCGCGCTGCCACAGGCGGTCGAGTTCGGGGTCGGTGATGGTGCTGGCGTTGGCCCGTCGGCGTGGGGTGGCGGGGTTGTCGGTCGCTTCGGTATCCCGTTCCGCTGGGGGTTCGACCAGCCGGTAGCCGGTTCGGCGTGGTTGGCCGTTGGCGGTGGTGGGGGTCGGGTGGAGCGAGGTGAGGAGGACGTTTCGGCGGCGGGCCGGGCCCGGGCCGAGGGTTTCGACCTCGGCCCGGTTGCCGGTGACGATGAGGACGCGGATGCGCCGCTGTTCGTCGAGGGGGTGGCAGGCCTCATAGACCTGTCCTTCGGTCACCTGGTGCATGGTCATCGATTGTTGCAGCGGCAGAGGCTGGAGACGGGGTCGCACCAGGAGTCGCAGGACTTGCACCAGACGGCCCCGGGGCGGGGCGGGGTGCGCTCGGCGGGCTGGGTGGTCGGGTTGGTGGTCACTTTCTTGTTCCTCTGCTGGTGGGAGTGGAGGGCTCGGAGGAGCTGTTCGCGGTGCCAGGCGGCCTTCGGGTCGGGCCATCGGCTGCTGTGGCGGCGGTTGCGGGCTGCCGGCGGGGGTGGTGGGGATGGCCTGTGCTGCTCGGCGCGGAGTGCGGACAGGGGCCCGTAGCGTTCCTGCATCAGCCGGGCGTAGGCCTCGGGGTCGGTGGCGCCGTGGGCGGTGTAGGTGTCGTGCACGGTGGTGTGCTCCTTGGGCATGCGCAGGCCCGCCCGACGGGGAGGTGTCGGGCGGGCCTGGTCGTGACGTGCTGGCTGGCGGTCCTCTCGTGGCGTGCTCTTGGGAGCTGCCCGTTCCTGGCAGGTGGGGCGCGGGGGGAGTGCCGCCTGCTAGGACCGTGAGAGGGGTGTCACGGCGCATGCGTCGGGGGTGGGTCCGGGTGGGGCCGGACCCCCAGGTTCCGACGACATGCTGACCGTATCATCGATGAGTGCCCATACAAGTCATGGATGTGCGGAAGGGCGCTCGGCCGGACTCGCCTCCCCCTTCAGCTCCTGGGCCGTGCAGCCTTCGAAGGGCGTCGTCCCGAAGGCGTCGCTGTCCGGGTCGTGACCGGGGGGATCGAACAGCGCATCCTGCCTGCCGGTGCCGTACCAGGCGGCGGGGGGCATCTGGAGCCAGTCGGGGCGGGGCATGATCCGTACCTTTCGTGCGCGGGGTGGTGCGAGTCATTTGTAGCGGGTGCGGGCCGCGCGGCGGCGGGCCCCGGGGTCGGAGGCGGCGGGTTGGGCCTTCTGCCCGTGCCCCCCGGCGGGGCCTCGTGGGTCGTCCGGGTCAGGCGGCGACGGGCACCGAGGCGTCGGCGCCCTGGGCCGTGCCGGCGTCCTCGGCGATGATCTCGGCGAGCATGTCGGCGAACTCGGCCTCAAGCAGGGCGTCGGGGTTGCCCAGACTGGCGTTGCCGTCCTCGTCGGGCGTCTCGGAGAGAGTGGGGGCCACGGCCGCGCTGGAGGCCACGATCTGGCGGGCGTCGGCGTGGGCCTTGGCCTGCCGGATCTGGAACTTGGCGTCCTGGAGGCTCTTGGCGGTGCGCTCCAGCTGGTCCAGGCGGGCAACGATCTGGCCCTCCAGGGCCACGGCCAGCTCCTCGACCGGGGTCTTGGCGAGCCCATCCAGGAGTTCGCGGACCCGCTCGATCTGGTCCAGCTTGTTGCGGGTGGCTCGCCGGGCGGCGGTTCGCTCGACCTTCTCGTCCTCGGTCAGCTCCTCGACGTCGAACATGCCAGGCTGGCGCTCCTGCTCGCGGACCTGGTGGGCGAAGTGGAGCAGTTCGTTCTCGTCCATCGCCTGGCCGTCGTCGCCGCCGTTCGCCCACTTCTTGATGACGGCCTCCTGGTTCTCCGGCTTCAGCTCGGAGATGCGGTGCGCGGCGGCGACTCCGATATGGCCGTGGGTCAGGTGGTGCCGGACGGAGGGGATCAGGCTGAGCAGCTGCAGGCGCATCTTGACGAAGCGGGGGGTCTTGCCGAAGGCCTTGGCGACGTCCGCCTCGGTGAGCTCGCCGCCGTCCTCGTTCCGGTCCTCGTCGAGGATTCGCCGGAATCCCGACGCCTCCTCCAGCGGGGTCATGTCGGCGCGCCCGAGGTTCTCCGCCATCGAGCGCCGGAAGGCCTTGATGTCGGAGGCGGTGTCGACGATCTCCGCCCGGATGGTCGTGTTGCCGACCTCCATGTTGGCGCGGTAGCGGCGCTCGCCCATGACGATCTCGTAGCCGCCCTGAGGGCGCCGGCGGACCTCGATCGGCGTCATGACTCCGAACTCCTCCACGGAGCCGCGGAGTTCGGCCATCTTCTCCTCGTCGAAGTACTCGCGGGGCTGCTTCGGGTTCGGGTGGATCTGGGTCATCTTCAGCGTCTTCGCCATGGTGTAGCTCCCATCGAGGTTTCCGGGGCGCTCCCCGCCCTTCATGTTTAGATTCTATACTCATTCATGGCGGGGCGCAATCTCGGCGAAGAATAATTTGAGGCAGTTTCAGCCAGGCCCTCCAGGGTAGAGATAAGCCCGCATCCAGGCGGTACGGCCCTCAGTCGGGAAAGTCACCTTCGGTGCCATCGGAGCGGCCCGTCGGCGACTGCCCGAAATCTCGAAGATCGATTCGTCCGGAATCTGCGAGGAGAATAAGGGCACTGACGGCTTCCCGCCCAGAGATGGGGCTATCGCACTCGGCCTCGGCGGTCAGGCCGGCCCGGCGCCGCTCCGCGAGCACGCGCAGTACGCCTTCACAGCTGATCGCCATCGGAAAGTCCCCTCATGCCAGCGCGCGGGCTCGACAGCGAGCCTGTGCGACCCGATCCACGGTGCCGTTCACTGCGGATCCTCAGGCCGCCGACCTGGTCGAATGGCGCGACCGGCGGCCACAGCTTGCACCGAGATCAACAAACTGTCAAAGGAAGATCCTTTGGATTCCGGGCGCCACCGGCATGTACCGTACCTGTTGCCGATCGCCAACAAGATTTCTTTTGTGGCGCGTACAACAGGGGGACTCCAATGATCACGCCAGCCGATAAGGCCGACGGGCTATGGAGCCTCGCAGGCAAGCTCAAGTACCTACGCGCAAGACTCACCAGGGACGGCGACAAGCCACCCACTACTCGTGACCTTGCGTCCCGTACAGCCGACGAAGCCGGAAAGCCAGCACTGGATCACACCGTGATTCACGCCACGCTTTCCGGCACGAAGACCAACCCCCCCTTGAAGACGCTCTTGGGGCTGGCCCACGCGTTCGACTGTCCGCCTCCGTACCTGATGCCGGGAGAGCACGATCTGACCTCGCTGGAGGTCTACTACGAGCACCCGGCCGCCCGCGAGGCCCTGCGCCTAGTCGCCGAGCTCGGAGACAGCGGCGCCGACGCGCTTCTCCAAGCCGCCCGCGCTTTGCGCGAAGCACGCGGTCTGGACACCGCGACCAAGACGCGCCGCCGTGGGCGCCTTTCCCGTGCCGAGGCCGCCGAGGCGAGCTTCCGGGAAACAGAGCTGTTCCTGAACAGCTAGGCCCCGCCCCGCTTCTGCTACCCGCCGCCCGCCGCCCGCCGCGGCGGCAACCCGAAACGAGTACCACCACCGTGCACATCGCAGCCCTGCTGCTGGGCGCCGCCCTGGTCGCGCTATGCGTCACCGCCGCCGTCATGATCCGGATGACGCTGCACAGCACGCACTCACTGGCCCGCTGGAGCCGCGCCACCTCTGCAGGTGCCGGCCTGTTCGCTCTTCTGTTCACCCTGCCCGGCATCTCGGCCGGCATCGACTCGGCCTCCGGCGTCGGCAACCTCCACATGCTGCTCGCGCACCTGTGCGGAGTTCTCTCCCTGGTCGCGATCCGTGTCTTGCTGGTGGCCTGGACACACCCCCGTGAGGCGCGAGCCTCGGCGCTCAGCGTCCGGCTCGGCGTGGCGGGCGCCACCACGGTCGCGGCCGCCGCCGTGTTCGCGCTGGCCGACAGCAGCGGCCTGAAGCTCATCAATACCTACGCGGACAACAGTGGAGTAGCTGCCTACCTGCTGATCATCGACGCGTACTGGGCGCTGGTCGGGGCCTCCATCGCCCGGGACTGCGCTCCCCTGGCCCTCTACAACTTGCGGGCGGGCCGCCGCGTCTTCGGCACCGGCCAAGCCTTGATCGCCCTTGGCGGCGCGGCCTGCGCGGTGTGGGGCGCCACCGAAGGAGTATTCGTCGCGGTCACGCAGGCAGCTGGCACCATGTGGAGCCCTGGCCTTCAGGATGCGCTCAGCTCGTCCGCCGCCGGGCTGTTCGCCCTGAGCCTGTTCTCCGGGATCGCGGTCTCTTCCACTCCTCGCGCGCTGCCCCGCAGGTGACCAGCAGGGGACGGCGGCTAAGGGACGCGACGGATGGGCGGCGGCGCCGGGTTGTCCCGCCACCACAGCACGACGCGTCCCGGTCGGAGCGTGCGGACTCCTTGGCCACCGGGGTGGACGTCGACTCGGTGCAGCATGAGCTTCGCCAGCCCGGCCTTGGCCTCCGTGGGCGCCGAGTTCCACCAGTCGACGAGCTGCTTGATGCTGCCGCTCACCGGAGTGGCCGCCGCTCGTTCCAGAAGGCGGATCCGGCGACGCAGGACCTTCTGCTCCTGGACGCCGCTCTGGCGCGCCTTGGCGGCGCTGGTGGCCGTGATCTCGTGGCGCAGCACCATGTCGGCGAGACTGTCGAGACCCTGGGTGACCGCGGCCAACTCCGCCCTGGCGGCGGCGACCTCCTTCTCCACCTCGGTCCGCGCGGCCTCCAGGGCTTTCTGGGTGCCGGGCTCCAACAGCCGGGCAACGATCTCTTCGCCGAGGTGGTCTTCCAGGACCTGCGCGGAGATCCGGACCTTCCCGCAGTCTCCGGGCCGGTCGGCGCGGGGCCCGGCCGAGCAGCAGTAGCCGGGGTTCCCGGAGTTGGTGCGCAGGCCCTGGTGGTTGGCTCCGCACAGGCCGCACACGACGAGGTCGTTGCCGCTGAAGGCGTAGTCGTAGTCGGGCTGGGGGTTGGCCTTCCGGCTGGCCTCGCGCTTCTCGGCCTCAGCCACATCCATGGCCTGGAGCTGCGCGAACTGCTCTGGGGTGATGGCTCCCGGGTGCCCGGCATCAACGAGCTCGCCGTCCGGACTGACCTTGAGCCCGGCGATCGTCGGGTTGCGGAAGAGCCTGGCGACGGTCTGTCCGGTGAACGGGGAGCCGAGCGTGCCGACGACGCCGCGGGAGCTCAGGTAGGCGGCGACGCCGGCGCGGGTACTCCCATCGATCCGGCGCTGAACGGCCTCCCTCAGGGCCTGCGCTTCGTCTTCCACCAGCGCGCTCTTGTCGCCGGTGAACCCGAAGGTCCTTGCCGCCACTCTGCGCCCCTTCCCGTCCTGGACACCCTCAACGTGATGGAGACTCGTCCACGAGTCTCCATCACGTTGCACGTATCAAGCTGCAACAAGGCCATCGATCTGGAGATGCCTCCACAGCGACGCCGTGAGGACCCTCTTCGAGCCCCCGACGCTGATCATGTCCAGCGGGAAGGTCTCGTCCCGGATCGCCGCGTACGCCGTATTGGGGCCCACGCCCAGCGCCTTCGCCGCGGTCACCACGTTGATGGTGACCGGCAGGCCGAGCACCTGCTCCAGGGTCATGCCCCGACCGGGCTCGTCGGTCTTGTCGATCTTCATTTTGAGTCGTCGCGTTTCTCCCCCGCGCCAACCTGTGCCCAGCGTACCCGCCCGATAAGAACAGGTGCAGATGACGCCAGAGCGTCAAGGATAGCGCCCCGCACAGACGGGGCGGTAGGCGTGAGCAAGGCGAGCGAAGGGGACGTGGGATTCCCCAAAACTCAAGCTCAGAAGGCTTGTTGCGTGTACAGCTGGTCAAGAATGAGGCAAAATAGAACACACATTCGTGTTGCTCTATGTAGCTATTCGCTTCGAAGCGCCACCGGCTGAAAGGGGAAGGCCCGGACATGTTCGACGCTCGGACGTACAAGCGGTGCATGTGCAAGGGGCCACTCGTGCACCGGCGGGGCAAGCTGAAGGGCCAGCCGGTCGTCGACGAGGACGGGGTGCAGAAGATCGGCTACCTCGGTACCGGCTGCCCCGACCTGGAGAAGCGAGACCACGGCACCTGGAGCTTCTATATCGAGCTGCCGGCCGCCGCCGATGGCGTCCGCAAGCGCGTACGCCTGGGCGGCTTCCGCACGCAGACCGAAGCCTCGACGGAGTGCAAGAAGGTCTGGGACCAGCACCAGGCCGGCCTCGACGTCGGTGTGCGGGAGACCGTCGCCCAGTTTCTTGAGCGGTGGATCATCAGCAAGCAGGACCTCGCGGTGTCCACCGCGGCGAAGTACACGGAGCACATGACGCTCCACATCAACCCGTACATCGGGCACCTGGACCGCAAGGAGCTCCGCAAGCACCACATCGAAGCGATGTTCGCATCGATCGTGGACCGCAACACCGAGATCGAAGTCCACCGCGAGTACGTCTCCGTCCTGGCGGCCGCCTGCCAGCAGAAGAAGCAGGCGTGGCGCGACGCCTCCCCCGAAGACCGGCCGATCCTTCGCGCGGCCTGGCACGAGGCCCGCGAGCTGCTCGCCGTCGAACGCAAGAAGGTTCGGCGCGTCACCGGCATCACCACCCAGCACCGGATCCGGGCCACCCTCTCCAGCGCCCTCGAAGACGCCCTCCGCGCCGAGGAAGTCACCAAGAACTGGGCGCACCTCGTACGCCTGCCGAAGGCCAAGGCCCCCAAGCCGCTGCTGTGGACCCCTGCCCGCGTCGCCCGGTGGCGCGAGACCGGCGTGGTCCCCGGCAAGGTCATGGTGTGGACCCCGTCACTCCTCGGCCAGTTCCTCGACGCCTACGTCGACGACGAGCTGTTCGACCTCTTCCACTTCATGGCCATCCGAGGCCCCCGCCGCGGCGAAGCCTGCGCCCTACCCATCTCCGAGATCGACCTCGACGAGATGCAGGTCACGATCAGCCAGCAGGTCGTCTACGTCGCCAAGAAGCTGTTCGGAACCACCCCCAAGGCCGACTCCGAACGCATCATCGATCTCGACCCTGAGACCGCCCGGCTTTTCGCCGACCGCATGGAACGACGCGCCAAGATGCGCGAGAAGGCCGGAGCCGCCTGGGTAGAGACCGGCTTCTTCTTCACCAAGGAGAACGGGGAGGGCTACCACCCCGACCACCTCACCTACCGGTTCAAGAAGATGGTCGAGGACGCCGACCTGCCGCCCGTCACCCTCCACGGGCTGCGTCACGGCGCTGCCTGCATCGCCCACGCGAGCGGCGCCGAGCCCAAGGACATCTCCGAGCAGCTCGGCCACTCCGGCATCCAGATCACCATGGACACCTACACCACCGTCTTCGAGGAGGCCAAGAAGGCGCAGGCCGCAGCCGCCCTCGCTGTCGTCCCCCGCGCCGGCCGCCCCACCCTCGAACCCGCCACGGAGGAGGAGGCCACCCAACCCGAACGGACCGAGGCCCCTGCCTCCGTCCTGGCACAGTCCGGCCCGCACCCCACGTCGGCCACCGTGCCGACTCTGGCACCGGTTCCCGCCCCGAGCAGCGGCGGGCGGCTCGCCGCGCTGCGCCGGGCTCGCGAGAAGAAAGCCGCCAAAGCCAGCGAGCTCACGGCAACGTAGAGGGATGACAAGTGGTGGAAGGCTTGCTACTGGCCTTCCACCACAGACAGATCACCCCAGCGGGCCGCGTTGTCGACCCAGGCCTCCGGCTCTCGCCATCCAGCACCGAACCGTTGGAAGTGCTCTCGAACTTCGCGCCACGTCCTCTCCGTCAGCGCGTCCACTGCGTTCACCCGCTCCGGGTTGTGCAGACCATGCCAGGGCAGGAACCTGCCCCTGAGGTCTCCGCTGAAGGACCTGCTGGTAAAGCCGGTCAGCGTGACGTTCCAGAGCGGCATGTGATCGCGAATCAATAGTTCACGCGCAGGTCGCACAAAAATATCTTCAACTAGGAGGAACCGGACTCGGAAGTCTGCGACGGCAAGGTTCTCGCTGTCATCGATCAGCCGGACCTTATTCCTCAGATCCCTCCAAAGCCCATACTCATGTGGGTGAGCACCCCTGCTCCCCGAGCCGACGTAGAGTGGGGTCTCGCAGCCTTCCGAGGCCGCTTGGGCATAGGCCTCATGATCTCCCGCGTAGTAGAGCGCGTAGAGACCTCCGCCTGGCGGGAACCGGCGGGGGCGCAGCCTGTGGTCGTCCAATCGGATCGGCTCGGTGCTCCTCAAGGCCCAGCTGACGCTTCGAACGAGGTTCTCCTGCCTCAGGGGGTTGAAGAACCGCTCCAGGGGTTCCGAGGCATCAGAAGTCGTGATCCATTGAGACTGCACCGGCAACGCCACGGCCTGGTTCACGCCACCTCTCCGGTGGAACTTCGCCGCGCGGTGCAGAAGGAGAGCTCGCTCAAGATCTCCCCCGCAGGCGCGGACGATCTTCGTGAGCGTGTCAGTCGAAGGAGGCTTCCTGCCTGCCTGCGCGTTGAGCGCCGCGCTGACCGTGTTCCGGGAGAGGCCAGAGGCTTTAGCCAACTGCGTCACGCTGAGGCCCGCGCCGGCACGCATCCGATCCAGCTCGCTTCCCAGCGCATCCAGAGCGTCTTCGTTCGCCACGGCCCTCCCCAGCCATGCCCAATTTCGCCAAGCATTGCACGAACTGGCGGTCTGTGGGCGTCGCCCGCCTCAACGATGGACATAGCAACCGTTCGCTTCGGAAGGGCATCCATGACATCCCAGCTGCACGGCATCGTGCTCACTCTGCTGCTCGTCATCACCGCGTTGGTGGCGCTGCTCGCCGGCGTGTGCGCCGCGTGGCTCCGCACGCTCGAAGGGGCCACGCCGGCGGCCGCCGTGCTCCGCGGCGGAGCCGCGTTTGGCACGACGCTCGCTGTCAGCGCCGCCTTGCTTGCAGTGGTAGCCCGCTAGCCCCGCCTGAACCAGCGCAAGTGCGCCCACCCGCACCATGTCCACTCAATGTCCACTGGCGGGTGAATCTCGGCGTGGCACCAGGCTGACAGCCTGCCCCATGCCCTACAGTTCCACTCGCAGAAGCCAGCTTTTCCGCTGGTCAGGACCCCTATTGGCACAACGGCTTGGATGGGCCGGAGGTGGGGCGGGTGGGACTCGAACCCACGACCAAGGGATTATGAGTCCCCTGCTCTAACCGGCTGAGCTACCGCCCCGGTTCGCCGCACGCGCCGGTCGTCGGCACGGCAGCAGCAGACGGCCCCAGCGAGGCCGTCCCGGGCAGCATAGCCGGTCGATCACCCGTGGTGCGCGCCGGGGGCGCACCTGGGTGCGCGACGGTGCGCACCCCCCGGCGGCGCAACCCGGGTGGCGGCGGGGCACCCGTTCGGGGCAGCCTGGGCGGATGACGACACGTGGGACGGGGGCGGCGGCCGCGGCGTTGGCCCTGGTGCTGGCCGCGGCGGGCTGCACCACCGCGGCGGGACCGGTCGGCGGCGCCCCGACCGTCAGCTCGGCACCGCCCACGGCCGCCGCCCCGGTCGACGGCCACGGCTGGAACCGGCAGCGGCTCAAGGCCGCGGCCGGCCGGCACACCGGGGTCACCCGCACCGCCAAGCCCACCGTGCTCAACGGCCTGGTCGGCGCGGTGTTCACGCGCACCGCCGACGGCGACCACTTCTGCACCGCCAGCGTGGTCGACAGCGCCGGGCTCAACCTCGTCGTCACCGCCGCCCACTGCGTCTGGGACCCGGGGCTCGGCCGGCGCGCCGACCTGGTCTTCGTCCCCGGCTACCGGGACGGCGAGACCCCCAGCGGCGTCTGGCCGCTGCTGGCCGTCACCGTGGACGACGGCTGGAACGACCACGCCGACCCGGACCTGGACGTCGCCTTCGCGGTCGTCCAGGCGCAGAACGGCCGGCAGGTCCAACAGGTGCTCGGCGCCAACCGACTGGGCGTCAACCGGGGCTACCGCCTCCCGGTGAAGGTCACCGGCTACCCGAGCAGCAGCGGCGTCCCGATCACCTGCTCCAACACCACCGCCCGGCAGAGCCCCACCCAGCTGCGGATCGACTGCCCCGACTACACCGGCGGCACCAGCGGCAGCCCCTGGGTCACCGACTTCGACCCGGCCACCAGGACCGGCACCGTGGTCGGCGTGATCGGCGGCTACCAGGAGGGCGGCGAGAGCCCGGACGCCTCGTACAGCAGCTACTTCGGCGACCGCGTCCAGGCGCTGTACGACCGCGCCACCGGCTGACCGGACGGCGGGCGGGCACCCGGTGGTGGCGCCGCCGGGCACGGCCTGGTAGATCTTCCTCACGAACGGCGGAACGCACGGCCCCGGTGCCCGCCCCGAGGAACGAGACGGAGCCCCGATGGACTCCCGCCCGGCACGGCCCGCGCGCACGGCGCGGACGGTCGCGCTGGCCGCCCTGCTGCTGGCCGTCGGCACCGGGTGCGGCGGGCAGGACGGGGCGCCCACGGCCGAGGTCGCGCAGCGGAGCCCCGCCCGGGACCGGATCGGCACCCTCTCCGTCCACACCGCGCAGGGCCCGCGGGCCTGCACCGCGAGCGTGGTGCGCAGCCCCCGGCGCAACCTGCTGGTCACCGCGGCGCACTGCGTGCAGTCCCGGCGGATCGGCCTGCTGGACGGCCTGGTGTTCACCCCCGGCTACCGCAACGGGTCGACCCCGTACGGGACTTGGCCGGTGCAGGCGATCACCGTCGACCCGCGCTGGGCGGCCGGCGACGACCCGGAGTACGACGTGGCGTTCGTCACCGTGGGCAGCGTCGACGGCCGGCAGGTCGAGGACGCGGTCGGCGGCAACCCGATCGGCACCGGCCAGGGCTTCGGGCTGTCCGTCTCGGTCACCGGCTACCCGAACGAGAGCGACGAGCCGATCACCTGCGCGGCCCGGACCCGCTCGCAGAGCGCCACCCAGGAGCGCTTCGACTGCGGCGGCTACACCGACGGCACCAGCGGCAGCCCGTGGATCGCCGGGGACGGCGCGGTGGTCGGCGTGATCGGCGGCTACCAGGAGGGCGGGAGCACCCCCGGCACCTCGTACAGCATCACCTTCGACCAGCGGGTCGCCGACCTCTACCGGAGGGCGACCGCCTGACCCGGCAGCCGGCCGGGCGCCGGGCGGGGCAGCCGGGCGGGCCGCCGGGCGGTGTCGCGTACGTCACGCCCCGGAGCCGGGCGACGACAACACGAAGGCCCCCCGGTCGACCGAGGGGCCTTCGCTCTGAGCAGTCACCGGGCGGACCCGATGCAGCTCCCGCAATTGGACTCGAACCAATAACCTGCCGGTTAACAGCCGGCTGCTCTGCCAATTGAGCTATGCGGGATCGCGGTACTGAACTTCCGCACCACGGACGGGAGTCGAGCCCCGAAGGGCCTTATCCCGAGCTCCCCCAATTGGACTCGAACCAATAACCTGCCGATTAACAGTCGGCTGCTCTGCCAATTGAGCTATGGGGGATCGGCTTCCGCTCCGGCCCCCGGTTTCCCGGGCTCCTCGGCGCTCGCTGCGGGACATACATTAGCGCACTCGGGGGGGTGGTCCGCCAATCGCTTTCCCCGGTTGCCGCCGGGCCGCCGCCCGGCGTGCCCCGCGCGCGCCCGGCGACGGGGCCGGGGATGCTGGGGCACGGACGGTTCGCCGTCCCGACGGACGGGTAGGGCAATGCGGCAGAAGCCGCCAGGAGAGGGTGGATCCGACCATGTGGAAGCTGTCGTTGGCCGCGGGTTTCGCGGCCGGCTACGTCCTGGGCTCGCGGGCCGGGCACCGGCGCTACGAACAGATCGCCAAGGTCACCCGGCAGATCGCCCGGAACCCCGCGGTCCAGGGCGCGACCGACCGGGCCCGGCAGCAGGCCGGGGCGGTGGCCGGGAAGGCCGCCGGCGCGGTCGCCGACCGGGTCGGCGACCGGCTGCCGAGCGCCGTCACGGACCGGGTGCCGTACTTCAACCGCTCCCGGACGGAGGACGACGGCTGGGGCACCTTCCGCCCCTGACGGGAGGGTGACACCAGGGCCGAGCGGGGCCCGGCCCGGTGTCGCGAACCGGCAACGGCTCACCCGGCCCGGACGCGTCCCGGGCCGGGCTGAGGCATGATCTCGGCATGGCCATCGTCGCGGGGATAGACAGCTCGACCAACCGCACGCGGATCGTCGCGTGCGACGCCGACACCGGCGCCGTCCTGCGCTCCGGCAAGGCGCCGCACCCCGTCCCCGAGGACCAGGACCTGCGCCCGGGCGAGGCCGATCCGCAGGTCTGGCTGCACTCGCTCGGCGACGCCGCGACCGGCGGCCTGCTGGAGGGCGTCCGGGCGATCGGGGTCAGCGCCCAGCAGCACGGGATGATCGGCCTGGACGCGGGCGGGGTGCAGGTCCGCCCGGCGATCCTGTGGAACGACCCGCGCTCCAGCGGCGCCGCCGCCAAGCTGCTGGACGCCCTCGGCGGCCGGGCCGCCTGGACCGCCGCGATCGGCGCCGTGCCCGCCCCCACGTACACCATCGCCAAGCTGCGCTGGCTGGCCGAGTTCGAGCCGGCCAACGCCCGCCGGGTCGCCGAGGTGCTGCTGCCGCACGACTGGCTGGTCTGGCAGCTGCTCGGCCACCCCAAGCGCCGCACCACCGACCGCGGCGACGCCTCCGGCACCGGCTACTGGTCGCCGATCACCGGCGAGTACCGGCAGGACCTGGTCGAGCTGGCACTCGGCCACGAGCTCAGGCTGCCCGACGTCCTGCCCCCGGCCGAGCCCGCCGGGCACACCCCCGAGGGCCTGCTGATCTCGGCCGGCACCGGGGACAACATGGCCGCCGCGCTGGGCCTGGGCCTCGGCCCGGGCGACGCGGTGGTCTCCCTCGGCAGCGCCGGGACGATCTTCGCGGTGCACGAGGAGGCCGTGGTGGACGCCTCCGGCCTGGTCTCCTCCTTCGCCGACGCCAGCGGCCGGCACCTGCCGATGGTCGCCACCCTCAACGCCGCCCAGGTGCTGCGCTCCACCGCCGACCTGCTCGGCCGGGACCTGGACGGCCTGAGCGACCTCGCCCTGCACTCCTCCCCCGGCTCCTACGGCCTGGTGCTGCTGCCCTACCTGGACGGCGAGCGCACCCCCGCGCTGCCGCACGCGGCCGGCACCCTGACGGGCCTGCGGGCCGAGGCGATGACCCCTCAGCACCTGGCCCGGGCCGCCGTCGAGGGCATGCTGTGCAACATCGCCGACGCCCTCGACGTACTGCGCGCCCAGGGCGTGCCGGTGAAGCGGGTGTTCCTGCTCGGCACGGCCGGGCGGCTGCCCGCCGTCCGGCACGTCGCCCCGATGCTGTTCGGCGTCCCGGTCGTGGTGCCGCCGCCCGGCGCGCACGCCGCCCGCGGGGCCGCCCGGCAGGCCGCCTGGGCGCTGGCGGGCACCCCGGAGCCCCCGGAGTGGGAGCTGCCGGACGCCGAGACCGTGGAGCCCGACGGGGAACAGGACCTGGCGATCGGCTCGGCGGTGCGTCAGCAGTACCGGGCCGCCCGCGACCAGATCCACCCGGAGGCGGCGGCCTGACCCCCGGTCCGGGGCGACGGACGCCCCGTCGGGGGCGACGGACCGCGCGGATGCGTCGCCCGGCACCCGGTGGCAGCGTGGGTCGGGACACGGCCACCGACGCGAAGGGCGGCAGGACGCCATGGCGCTGCACAAGGGGGCCGGCGGCGACCGCCGGCTGAGCACCGGCCCGTACCCGACCGTCGCCGACCCGCTGGGCGCGATGGAGCTGGCCCCGCCGCTGCACCGGCTCGGCGACCGCCCGGTCGCGGCCGACACCGCGTACCAGCTGATCCACGACGAGCTGATGCTGGACGGCAACGCGAAGCTCAACCTGGCGACCTTCGTCACCACCTCGATGGAGGCGCAGGCCACCCGGCTGATGACCGAGTGCCTCGACAAGAACATGATCGACAAGGACGAGTACCCGCAGACCGCCGAACTGGAGCGGCGCTGCGTGGCGATCCTCGCCGACCTCTGGCACGCCCCCGACCCGGACCGCGCGGTCGGCTGCTCCACCACCGGCTCCAGCGAGGCCTGCATGCTGGCCGGCATGGCGCTCAAGCGCCGCTGGACGCGCCGCAACGCCGACCGCTACGCCGCCGGGGCCCGGCCCAACCTGGTGATGGGCGTCAACGTGCAGGTCTGCTGGGAGAAGTTCTGCAACTTCTGGGAGGTCGAGGCGCGTACCGCGCCGATGGAGGGCACCCGCTTCCACCTGGACGCCGAGCGGGCGGTCGCGCTGTGCGACGAGAACACCATCGGTGTGGTCGGCGTGCTCGGCTCCACCTTCGACGGCTCCTACGAGCCGGTCGCGGAGATCTGCGCGGCGCTGGATGCCTTCCAGGAGCGCACCGGCACCGACGTCCCGGTGCACGTGGACGGCGCCTCCGGCGGCATGGTGGCGCCCTTCCTCGACCCCGGACTGGTCTGGGACTTCCGGCTGCCCCGGGTGGCCTCGATCAACACCTCCGGCCACAAGTACGGCCTGGTGTACCCGGGCGTGGGCTGGGCGCTCTGGCGCGACCAGGAGGCGCTGCCGGAGGAACTGGTCTTCCGGGTCGACTACCTGGGCGGCGAGATGCCGACCTTCGCGCTCAACTTCTCCCGGCCCGGCGCCGAGGTGGTGGCCCAGTACTTCGTCTTCCTGCGGCTCGGCCGGAAGGGCTTCCGGGCCGTCCAGGGCGCCTGCCGCGAGGTCGCCACCCACCTGGCCGGACGGATCGGGGCACTGGACGGCTTCCGGCTGCTGACGAGGGGCGACCAGGTCCCGGTGTTCGCCTTCACCACCGAGGGGGACCTCCCGTTCGACGTGTTCGACGTGTCCCGGCGGCTGCGCGAGCGCGGCTGGCAGGTGCCCGCGTACACCTTCCCGGCGAACCGGGAGGACCTGTCGGTGCTCCGGGTGGTCTGCCGCAACGGCTTCTCCCGGGACCTCGCCGACCTGCTGCTGGGCGACCTCGAGCGGCTGCTGCCGGAGCTGCGGCGCCAGCCCGTCCCGCTCAGGCGGCTCGGGGTGCCGGCCCGCCCGGGCTTCCACCACTGACCGTCCGCCCGGGGAAACCTCACGACCGGGAGGGCGCAGTGAAGCGCCCTCCCGGCCGGAGCGTCCCGGACGGTCCGGGGCAGCCTCCCCCCGCGAGGCTGCCCCGGACCGGTGGGGGGCCGGGAGCGGGTGCGGTCCGACGACGGGTGATCGATCGGCGTCCGAACGGTTCCACCGTCGGGTGGACCGCACCGGCCAGAGAACTCTGCACGATGACCACGGGATTGTTCGAGCGCCTCCGGGGGTTGTGAGACACTTCCGTCCGTCTCAGCGCCATGACCTGGGGTTTGGGACGCCAGGCCGATCGGGTTGGAGACGCCGAGCGGCCCGGGCCGGGGCCCTGCCGCTCATCCGTCCCCCTCCCGTTTCCCTCAATTGGAGCGCCCCATTGGGTTCCGCCTGGAAGCAGCTGCCCGAGGAGCTGTCCGAACCCGCCAGACGCCTGGCGGAGGAGCTCCGGGCCGTCAAGGACACCGCCGGGCTCTCGCTGTCCGACCTGGCCGCCCGGACGCACTACAGCCGGGCCTCCTGGGAGCGCTGGCTGAACGGCAAACGGATCGTCACCGAGCAGGCGCTGGAGGCACTGGTCGGGGCGGTCGAGTGCGACGGGGCCGCACTGCGGGCGCTGTGGCGGCAGGCGACGGCCGCCGCCCCCGGTGAGGCGGTGAAGCGGCCGACCGCCGCCGGCGAGCCCGCGGGCCCGGCCGAGCCCGCTGCCGGGGAGCCCGCGAGCCCCGCGGAGCCCGCTGCCGGGGAGGAGAGCGCCTCCGGCGAGGAGCCGCCCGTTCCGGAGCCCGCCGTCACCGACGCGCCGGTGACCGGGCAGGAGCCCGGGCCCGCCGCCGTCCGCTGGTCGCGGCGCCCGGTGGCACTGGCCTCCGGGGCGGCCGTGCTGGCGCTGCTGCTGGTGCTGGTGGGCCTGCGGATCAGCCGGCACGACGGGCAGGCCGCGGCGGCCGACCAGGCCGCCGCCACGGCCGGCGTCTCCCCCAGCGCCAAACCCGGCCCCACCTCCCCGGCCTGCCGGGCCGTCGGCTGCGCCCACAAGGACCCGAAGACCACCGGCTGCGGCAAGGACGCCCGGACCCTGCAGACCCAGGTGATCGGCAAGGTGGTCGTCTACCTCCGGTACAGCCGGACCTGCCAGGCCGCCTGGGCGGCCATCACCGAGGGCGAGCCCAAGGACTACGCGACGATCAGCGACAACACGGGCGACAGCGAGACGGCGCTCATCCACTGGGGCTACGACAACTACTCGCCGATGCTGAACGCGGCGGACCCGACCGTCGCCTTCCAGGTCTGCGGCTACCAGCCGGCCGGCCACGACTGCACCGCGGTGGTCTCCGACCTGGCCATGGTGGTGGCCTCCACCCCGATCCCGATCGGGCCCGCCTCGCCCCCGCCGGGCACCGGCGCGGGGGCGCCCACCACCCCGGTCCCGGCCACCCCGGCCGAACCGCCGGCTCCGGCCGATCCCGCTCCGGCCGACCCGGCGGCTCCGGCGGCTCCGGTCGACCCCGCGGCGCCGACGGGCTCCGCGGGTCCGTCCCCGTCCCCGTCGCCGTCCGCGTCCACGTCCTAGCACCGGTCACCGGTCACCGGTCAGTCGAGGTAGCCGCGCAGCTGCTCGGCGTAGGCGTGGTCGCGGAGCTTGACCAGGGTCTTCGACTCGATCTGGCGGATCCGCTCCCGCGTCACGCCGAACACCGCGCCGATCTCCTCCAGGGTGCGCGGACGGCCGTCGTCCAGCCCGTAGCGGAGCTGGACCACCTGGCGCTCCCGCTCCCCCAGCGTGGCCAGGACGGCCTCCAGGTGCTGGCGCAGCAGCAGGAAGGTCGCGGACTCGGCCGGCGAGGCGGCGTCGGCGTCCTCGATCAGGTCCCCCAGCGCGACGTCCTCCTCCTCGCCGACCGGGGTGTGCAGCGAGATCGGCTCCTGGGCCAGCCGGAGCAGCTCGCGCACCCGCTCCTCGGTCAGCTCCAGGGCGACGGCGATCTCGGCCGCCGTCGGCTCCTGGCCGCGTTCCTGGAGCAGGGAGCGCTTCGCCCGGACCACCCGGTTGATCAGCTCGACCACGTGCACCGGCACCCGGATCGTCCGGGCCTGGTCGGCCAGCGCCCGGCTCATCGCCTGCCGGATCCACCAGGTCGCGTACGTGGAGAACTTGAAGCCGCGGGTGTAGTCGAACTTCTCCACTGCCCGGATCAGGCCCAGGTTGCCCTCCTGGACCAGGTCCAGCAGGGTCAGCCCGCGGCCGACGTAGCGCTTGGCCACCGAGACCACCAGCCGCAGGTTCGCCTCGATCAGCCGGCGCTTGGCGATCCGGCCCCGCACCACCAGGGCGTCCAGCTCGCCGGCCAGCGGGTCGGGCGGCGGCGGGTCGGTGTTCAGCCGCTCCTCGGCGAAGACGCCCGCCTCCACCCGCCGGGCCAGCTCGACCTCCTCCTCGGCGGTGAGCAGCCGGATCCGGCCGATCTCCCGCAGGTACTGGCGCAGCAGGTCGGCGGTCGGCCCGGTGTCGTCCACGGGGCCGCGGCGCTCCTCCGGGTCCTCGGCCCCGAGCTGGACGTCGGGGTCCGGGTCCGGGTCGAGGCTGTCCGGGTGGCCCTCCGGCAGGCCCTGGGCGGGAACCCGGGCACCGTCCGGGAGCACCGCCCCGGCCCGGTCGTGGTGGGTCTCCTGCTCCCCGGGGCCCTGCTCCCGGCCGTCGGCCGGTTCGGCGGGGCTCGCTCCCCTGCTGGTGGTGGTCGCTGAGACGAGGCCTTGGTCCACGGGCATCCCCTCGGGGCGGGCGCGACTCTGGCGGACCCGCGCTGTACGGAGGTGGGCGGCCTCCAGTGTGCGGTACGCCACACTCCGTGGCCGAGACTCGTGCGCCGATTTTCTGTGTGCAGGTCCTGCGACGGTGCCGCAGCGGAGGCTACAGCGCCGCCGCGCCCCGGCTGCGCAGCTGCTGCCCGTACTGCTGGAGCTGCCACAGCTCGGTCTGCACCGCGTGCAGCTGCTCGGCCTCGACCCGGGGGCCGAGCCGCTGGAGGTAGCCGCGGACCTCGGTGATCCGCCGGTCCACCGCCAGCAGGCGCAGCTTGACCAGGAACTCCCCCGCGTAGACCGCGTCCGCCTTGCGGCGCGAGCGCACCGGCTCGACGGTCAGCTCGGTGACCAGCGAGCGCACCTGGTCGTCCGGGGCCGCCTCGCGCACCGCGCTGGTGAAGTCGGGCAGGGTCGCCCCGTACGCGGCGCCGCCGGCCTTGGCGACGGCTTGCCGCACCGCGGTGTACGGCGGCGTCGGGAACTCGTCGTCGCCGTAGTGGTCGAAGGCCGGGCTGACCAGGTCCGGGTGCTGGAGCGCCAGCTTGAGCAGTTCCCGCTCGACGAACTGGGCCGGGTCGCGCGGGTTGAGCCGGAAGGCGGGCCGCGCGGGGCGCTGCGGCTGGGCCGGCTCGGGGCGGCGCTGGGCGGCCGCACCGCGCGGGTTCTGCTGGCGCTCGCGGTCCCAGCGGGCCAGCTGGGAAATCCGGCGGACGACGAACTGCTCGTCCAGGATGCCGAGCATGCCGGCCAGCCGGACGGCGTACTCGTGCTGGATCGAGCGGTCCTTGATCTTGGCGACGATCGGGGCCGCCTCCTCCAGCGCCGCCGAACGCCCCTCCGGGGTGTCCACCCGGTGCCGGGCCACCACCGAGTTCAGCGCGAACTCGAACAGCGGGACCGGGTTGTCGATCAGGTGCTTGACCGCCTCGTCGCCCTGGGCCAGGCGCAGCTCGCACGGGTCCATGCCGCCCGGGCTGACCGCGATGGAGGTCTTGGCGGCGAACTTCTGGTCGTCCTCGAAGGCGCGCAGGGCGGCCTTCTGGCCGGCCGCGTCGCCGTCGAAGGTGAAGACGGTCTCGCCCCGGTACTGCGAGGTGTCCATCAGCAGCCGGCGGATGATCTTGATGTGGTCCTCGGCGAAGGCGGTGCCGCAGGTGGCCACCGCCGAGGTGACCCCGGCCAGGTGGCAGGCCATCACGTCGGTGTAGCCCTCGACCACCACCGCGCGGCCCGACTTGGCGATCTCCTTCTTCGCCAGGTCGATGCCGTACAGCACGTGGGACTTCTTGTAGATCGGCGTCTCGGGGGTGTTGAGGTACTTCGGGCCGTTGTCGTCCTCGCGCAGGCGGCGGGCGCCGAAGCCGACCACCTCGCCGGCGATGTCCCGGATCGGCCAGACCAGCCGACCCCGGAAGCGGTCGATCAGGCCGCCGCGCTGGCCCTGCGAGGCGAGGCCGCCCAGCAGGATCTCCTTGTCGGTGAAGCCCTTGCCGCGCAGGTAGCGGACCAGGTGCTCCCACCCGGCGGGGGCGTAGCCGACGCCGAAGGTCCTGGCGGCCTCCTCGTCGAAGCCGCGCTCGGCCAGGAAGCGGCGGCCGATCTCCGCCTCCGGCGAGGCCAGCTGCTCCTGGTACCAGGCGGCAGCCACCTTGTGCGCCTCGACCAGCCGGGTGCGCTCGCCCTGCTGGTGGCGGGGGCTGTAGCCGCCCTCCTCGTAGCGCAGGGTGATGCCGGCCTGGGCGGCCATCCGCTCGACGGCCTCGGCGAAGGTGAAGTGCTCGATCTTCATCAGGAAGGCGATGGTGTCGCCGTTCTCCTGGCAGCCGAAGCAGTGGAAGACGCCCTTGGCGGGGTTCACGTAGAAGGAGGCGGACTTCTCGTCGTGGAAGGGGCAGACGCCCTTGTACTCGCCGCCGCCACCGTTGGTCAGCTGTACGTAGTCGCCGACCACCGCGTCGATCGGCAGTGCGCTGCGCACCGCCTGTACGTCTTCGTCCCTGATCCGCCCGGCCACCCCGGAAGTCTACTGGGGCGGCCGCGCTTCCCGGCTGGCACGGCCCACGGGGCCGGCTCAACCGCCCGGGCCGGCGGGGGCGGTCACGCCCAGGCGGCGCCGACGAGTCGGGCGTGCAGGGCGAGGGCCGAGGCGTCCGTGAGGGTGGCGATCTGGTCGACGACCGTGCGGAGCGCGGCGCGGTCGTCCTCGGCCTCGCGGTACATGGCGGCGAACACCGGGTCCAGCCCCTCGGGGGCGCGCTGGGTGAGGACGTACGCCAGCTCGGCGATCACGATCCGCTGGCGGGCCCGCAGCTGGGCCTGCTCGTCGCGCTGCATCACGTAGCGGACGGCGACCGCCTTGAGCACCGTGCACTCCAGCCGGACGTGCCTCGGCACCACCAGCTCGGCGGCGTAGCGGGTGAGCCGGCCGGGGCCGTAGCGGGCGCGGGTGGCCTGCTCGGCGGCCAGGCAGAAGCGGCCGATCAGCTGGCTGGTGAGGTCCTTGAGCCCGGCCCGGGCGCGGGCGGTGCCGTCGTAGGAGCGGGGCCACCACTCCTGGGCGAGCAGCCGGTCCAGGGCGGCGGCGAGCTCCTCCGGCCCGGCGTCCGGGGCGTAGCGCTCGGCGACCTCGAAGAGCTCGGCGCGCTCGCCGGGGGCGCGCAGGGCGGCCGGGTCGATGTGGCCCGCCTGGAGGCCGTCCTCGACGTCGTGGGTGGAGTAGGCCACGTCGTCGGACCAGTCCATCACGGTGGCCTCGAAGCACTTGCGCCCGGCCGGGGAGCCGGCCCGCAGCCAGCGGAAGACCGACAGGTCGTCGGCGTAGACGCCGTACTTGGGCGAGGCCGGGTCGGTGGGGTGGGCGCCCTTGCTCCACGGGTACTTGGTGGCGGCGTCCAGGGCGGCCCGGCTCAGGTTGAGGCCGACGCTGCGGCCGGGCCAGGGGGCGAGCCGGGCGGCGGGCTGCTCGTCCTGGGGCGCGAAGCGCTTGGGTTCGAGCCGGGTGAGGATGCGCAGCGACTGGGCGTTGCCCTCGAAGCCGCCGCAGGCCTCGGCGGCCTGGTCGAGCGCCTCCTCGCCGGTGTGGCCGAACGGCGGGTGGCCGATGTCGTGGGCCAGGCAGGCGGTCTCCACGAGGTCCGGGTCGCAGCCCAGGGCCGCGCCCAACTCCCGCCCCACCTGGGCGCATTCGAGGGAGTGGGTGAGCCGGGTGCGGGGGAAGTCACTGCGCATCGGGGCGACCACCTGGGTGGTGCCGGCCAGCCGGCGCAGCGCGGCCGAGTGCAGCACCCGGGCGCGGTCGCGCTGGAAGGCCGTGCGGCCCGGGCGTTTGTCTGGTTCGGGGACCCAGCGGGCCTCGGCGGCGTGGTCGTACGGGAGCGGGGCGGCGAGGCGGTGCGTGGTGTCGTCCATATGCCCCTCACGGTACGCCGCGCCCCCGACACGCGGGGGGTGCCGCGCGCGAAGGAGCGCGGGCCGGGGCGTGAACGGCGCGCGGCGCGCGGGTGCCCGCCCCGGTGAGTCGGCCCCACCCGGACGGCGCAGCCCCGCGCGCCCCGTACGCCCCCCGGCCGGGAGTCCTCAGCCCTTGATCGCCTTCAGGACCACGCCGGACACCGCCTCCTGGCCCTTGGCGTTGGGGTGGATCGGCGCCAGCCCCTGGGCCGGGAACGGCGGCTCCACCCAGCGCTTGTCCTCCCCCGCGCACATGTCGTGCCCGGCCGAGGGCCCGGAGAGGTCCACGAACACCGCGCCGGCGGCCTCCGCCCGCTTCCTGAGCATGCCGTTGAGCTGTTGCTCCTTCTCCACCAGGAAGCCCAGGTCGGCGGCGGCCACGGCGTTGCCGAGCACCGGCAGGCAGCTCGCCGGGTCGGCCGGGAGCAGCCCGGGGTAGCCGATCACGTACACCCTGGCCTTCGGGGAGCGCTTCCTGACGTCCTGGAGCACCTGGCCGAGCCGGTCGCCGGCCGTGTCCACCTTGCGCTGGACCTCGTCGGTGCCGTTGCCGACGGCGTAGCGGTCACGGCAGGGCGAGTCGCTGATCCGGTGCTCGCTGTCGGTGATCACGCCCTTGACGATGTCCACCAGGTTCTCCTTGGCGCACTCCGTCACGACCTCCATGAAGCCCGCGTCGTTCCCGCCGATCCCCAGGGTGACCAGCCGGGTGTCCGCGGTCAGCGCGTCCAGCTGGGCCGGGTTGGTGCCGTCGGCGACCTTCTGCGGGCTGCTCAGGTCCCCGGTGCGGGCGCCGCTGCAGCTGACGTCCTTGAACTGCCCGGCGGCGAGCGAAAGCCCCTTCGCCACCAGGGACGGGTAGTTGGCCCCGGAGCGGTGGCAGCCGCCCGGCTCGCCGATCTGCGGCTGGATCCTCATCCCGGCGGTGTACGAGTCGCCGAGCGCGACGTACGGGCCGGTGGGCGCCGGGGCGGCGGCCGGCGACGAGGCCACTCCGGCCTGGACGCGGGCGGGCGTCACGCCCGCGGCGGCGCTCCCCCCGCTGTCCGAGCCGGCGTTGTCGGTGCAGCCGGCCAGCAGCACTGCGGCCAGTCCGACGGTCAGGGCGATGGTCGGGCGTGCGGTCCTCGGCATGGTCTCCCCCCGGGGATACGGGTCACGGTCGGCTCCTCACGGCGGCCCGTCCCCCGAGCGCACCAGGGGGCCAACGAACGGCCGTGGCCGATGACTCCCAGCCCGGCGAAATGGCCGTCCGGCGTACCCGAACCGGCCGGAATCCGACCCCGGCCCGACCGGCCCCGGCCGACCGCGGCCTCCGCCGCCCGCTTTCCGCCCGCCCCGCGCCGGCTACTCCGCGCCGCGCTCGTGCTCGGCCAGGAACTGCTCGAAGCGCCGCCCGAGTTCGTCCGCCGAGGGCAGGTCGACCGGCTCGGCCAGCAGACTCTCCCGGCCCTCCGCCCCCGCCACGGCGTCGTACTGGCCCTCCATGCCGCGGATCGCCGAGCGCAACTCGCCGTCCCCCTGGGCCAGCTGCTCCTCGATGTCCGCGTAGACCTCGGAGACCTGCTCGCGCAGCCGGGTGCCGGGCAGCACCAGCCCGGTGGCGGACTGCGCCGCCTCCAGGATCTGCACGGCCGCCGCCGGGTAGGCGGAGCGGGCCACGTAGTGCGGGACGTGCACGGCGAAGCCCAGGACGTCGTGCCCGGCCTCGGCCAGGCGGTACTCCACCAGCGCCTGGGCGCTGCCCGGGACCTGCGCCTGCTCGAACCACTGCGGGTAGCCCGGGGCGAGGTCCAGCCGGTTGCCGTGCGGCGTCAGGCCGACCGGGCGGGTGTGCGGCACGCCCATCGGGATGCCGTGGAAGTCGATCGAGAGCCGGACCTCGAAGCGCTCCACCAGCTCGCGGACGGCACGCGCGAAGCGCTCCCACTCGACGTCCGGCTCGGGGCCGGTGAGCAGCAGGAACGGCGCGCCGGCGGCGTCGTGGACGAGCTGGAGCAGGATCTCCGGCGGGTCGTAGGACGTCCAGCGGTCGTGGTCGAAGACCATCGCCGGGCGGCGAGCCCGGTAGTCCACCAGGCGGTCGTGGTCGAAGCGGGCCACCACCTGCGGCGAGCCCGTCTCCAGCAGGTGGGCCACCACCTGGCCGCCGGCCTCCCCGGCGTCCATGAAGCCCTCGAAGTGCTGGAGCAGCACGAGGCCGGCACCGGTGTCGCGCAGCTGCTCGTTGGCCGCGGCGACGGCGGCCACGCCCCGCTGATCCAGCTCGTACAACGCCTGGAAGTCACGCACCGCGCACCCAACCCCGTTCTCTGCTCGTTCCGGTCGACCGGCTTCTCGTCCTCTCCAGCGTGCCGGGCGCCGCCGGAATTCCCGCTCCGGTGCCCGTCCTGCGGACACCCCGTCCGGGGACCGCCGCACCGGCCGCTCCGCGGGCGGCTCCCGGCCCGTCCGGCGGCTCCCCGCGGGACGCGCCCGACGGCCTCGGCCGACCGCTCCGGACCATGATCGCACCCGACGGAAGAGCCCCTGGTCACAGCCCTGTAAGGGGGCCGTCCGCAGGACCCGGGAGCGGCCCGCGCGCCCATTCGCGCGCCGCGAAGTGACGCACCGCCTTCTGGCGGGTATCGTCCTCTCGCTGCCTCGCATCGTCGCGTCGTCGTCACGTCGTCCGTAACGCCGTCGACCACGTCCCGGTCCGGTGCTCGGCCAGCCACCCACGACGCATCTTGCCTTCACCTGGCCGCCTGCTTCCCTTCGCGCTCTCGTTCCCTCTTCGGCCATTTCGCGGACGCACACTGTCCCCTCGCACGTCCCGCCGGACCGGTCCGAGGATCCGTGTCCGTTCCGGCACCCCGCGCCGCCCGTTCCGGGCCGCCGCCCCCGCCCCGTCCGACCGGCTCTCCGGCGTGCGCGGGTACCCGGCGGACGGACCCGGGCCCAGGCGTACCCAGACCAGCGCACCCCGTGCCGCACCCCGGCGTGGGAGGCTCCCTCCGACCGATGAAGGACCGAAGGTTCCGTGCCCGTACCTGTCATCCTCACCGGCCGCACCGTGCGGCTGGAGCCCCTCGCCGCGCACCATGCCGAGGCCATCGCCGAGGCCGGCGCCGAGGACCGTACGACCTACGCCTTCACCCCCGTCCCGCACGGCCTGGAGGCCGCCCGCGACTACGTCGCCCGGGCGCTCGCCGACCAGGCCGCGGGCCGTTCGCTGCCGTTCGCGACGGTGAACGCCGCCGACGGCCGGGTGGTCGGCTCCACCCGGTTCCTGGAACTCGACTACTGGCAGGGCCCGCTGGTGTGGCCGCCCGCGCCCGGGGTCCCGTTCGGCGATCCGGCCACGGCCGTCCCGGACGCGGCCGAGATCGGCAACACCTGGCTCTCGCCGCGCGCCCAGGGCACCGGCATCAACACCGAGGCCAAGCTGCTGATGCTCCGCCACGCCTTCGAGACCTGGGGCGTGCAGCGGATCTCGCTGCGCGCGGACGCCCGCAACCTGCGCTCGCGCGCCGCCATCGAGCGGCTCGGAGCGACCTCCGAGGGCGTCCGCCGGGCGCACTCGCGCGGGCTGGACGGGGTGGTGCGCTCCACCGCCTTCTACTCGATCCTCGACGACGAGTGGCCGGCCGTCCGGGACATCATCGAGCTGCGGATCGCCGCCGCGACCTCGCCGAGCGCCCCGGATCCGGCGATCAACCAGGAGTGCCTTAGACCGGGCGGCAGCGGCGCCGGGCAGCTGATGATCACGGTCTGAAGCCGGTCCCCGGCGGGTCGTAGCCGACGATCGCCAGTGACAGGACGAGCGGCAGGGCGTCGGGGTCGTCCCACGCCCGGTGGTACGCCGGGTCCGCCTCGACCAGCGCCGACACCGGCCGCCAGCCGCCGCCCGGCACCGGGGCGACCCGGACCCGGTAGACCTCCCGGCCGCCCACCCCGCGGTACAGGTGCAGCGTGCCCTCGGAGGTGACGGAGACCCAGCGCTCCTCCACCGCCCGGGGCCGCAGGCCGCGCCTGATCCGCTCCCAGTCGTGGTCGGACCAGATCCGGTCCGGCACCGGGCACGGGCGGGGCAGGCTCATCGGCAGCAGGTGCGGTTCGCCGGCCGCGCGGACGCCGCCCGGCTCAGGGAACGCCCAGGCGGGCAGCGGCTCGCAGGCGGCCAGCCAGGCCCGCGGGATGCCGCCGGTGCCGGTGTGCGCGGCGACCACCCCGCCGGTGATCGCGGCGACGGTGTCCACGTCGCCGCCGGCCGCGATCGCGTCCCACACGGCGGCGCGGTAGTCGGCCAGGTTCCGGGCGGCGCACCACAGCGCGTACGGGACGGTGTCGGCCGCGGACGTCCGGCTGCCGTTGCCGAGCACCCCCGCGACGAACCGGACGTCCGACCGGCCGAGCAGTGCCCGGGCCTCCTCGAGGCCGTCCTTGACCGGCCCGTTCGGGGTGAGGTCGGCCACCGACTCCAGGAAGCGCTCCGGCGTCGGCGGCCGGCTGCGGGTCCGCGCGGCGTACGCGGCCGCCACCGCGACCGCGATCGCGCCGTCCACGGCCTGCGGGTGGGTGTGGGTGATCAGGGCGGTGTCGGCGGCGGGGCGCACCACCGCCTTCGGGTCCTCGGCGTGCGCGGCGCCGAGCGGGGCGACCCGCATCGCGGCGCCGTTGCCGTACGAGCCCTGGCCGTCGAAGAGTTCGGCGGCCAGCCGGCTCGCGTCGCCGCCCTCCCGGACCAGCCGCAGCAGCCGGTTGGCGGCCGGGCCGTAGCCGCGGTCGAAGTCGTGGCGGCGGGCGAAGGCGTGGGTGAGGTCGAAGGTGTCGATCGCGCCGCGCTCGGTGTGGGCGGCGTACACCGAGCAGGCCGTCTCGGTGTCGTCGGTCCAGGGCCAGGGGCTGTCTCTTGGACTTTGTCGGATCAGGGCGCGGCGGTGGGGTGCGTGCATCGCAAGGCGGAGGAGGGAGCCACTGCGGTGGGGGCACCTCCCGGCCGGAGGCTGGGGGCCATTGGCGACCGACGACAACGCGGCGAGGTGCGTGCCCCGGCGTCGCGCACCCGGCAAGGGTCCAAGAGACAGCCCCTACGGTCCTGGAGGTTCGGTGCGGGCGGCGAGGTGGGCCCGGGCGGTCTCCGGGACGAAGAACTGGGCCCCGAGGGCGTCGCCGACGGAGAGGCCGAGGAGCGCGTCCAGCGCCGGACCGGCGTGGGTGAATGGAATGGTCATATGGCCCCCAGCTCAACGGTTCCTCCGCCGATCCGTCAACACCCGCGACCGCCGCCCCCACCGACGGGGGACGTTTCGCATACCTCCGATCCCGGCGGGCAGGCCCCGGGGCATGACCCGCGCGAATCCCCTCGACCCGGTCGCCCTGCTCGGCGCCGACCAGCAGCACATCGCCACCCGGGCGCAGCTGCGCCGGCTCGGGGTGCCCTCCGGCACCATCGCCCACCGGCTGCGCCCGGGCGGCCCCTGGCAGCAGGTGCTGCCCCGGGTGATCTGCCTCCAGAGCGGCCGGCTGACGATCCACCAGAAGATGCGGGCCGCCCTGGCGTACGCGACGCCGAAGGGTTGCGACGCGCGGGCCGGGGAGGTGCTGCTGACCGGCTTCGCGGTGCTGGCCGAGGCCGGGCTGCCGAGCGCCGGGCACCCGTCCGACCTGAGCTCGGTCGATGTCCTGATCCCCGCTCAACGGCGGGTCGGCGACCGGGAGTTCGTCCGGATCCACCGGGCCTCGGGGGCGATGCCGGGCGGCTTCGAGCGGGACGACGGGCTGTGGAGCACCACCGTCGCCCGGGCGCTGGCGGACCTCGCGCCGAAGGAGACGGGGCAGCGCCGGTTCCGGGCGCTGTGCGCGGAGGCCGTGCAGCGGCGGCACTGCGAACTCGGCGAACTGCTCGACCAGTTGCTGTCCCGCCCGGGTGCGCTCGGGCTGCCCCAGGTGGCCGGGGTGGTGGAGGACCTGACGGTCGGGGTGCGGTCGGTGGTGGAGGGCGAGGCCCGTGAGCTGCTGGCGCACGCGGGGCTGCCGGAGCCGCTGTGGAACCCGGTGCTCTTCCTGGACGGCCGCTTCCTCGCCGTCCCGGACGCCTACTGGCCGCACGCCTGCGTCGCCCTGGAGATCGACTCCCGCGCCTGGCACCTGCGCCCGGCCGAGCACGAACGGGGCATGATCCGCGCCAACCGCCTGACCGCCGCCGGCCTGCCGGTGGTCCGCACCACCCCGGCCCAGCTGCGCCGCGACCCGGCCCCGGTGCTCCACGAGCTGACCGCCCTGGTCACCACCGGTCCGCACGAGCCGCACCCCCGGATCACCTGGCGGCGGGCGCGGTGAGGGGCCGTCGCACGCCCGGGCCGGGGCGGCCTGCCGCGGCCCGCTCAGCAGCGGGAGTCGATCTCCTGGAAGGTGGCGTAGTGGTCGGCGGACCAGTACTGCTCGCCGGAGCCGCCGGTCACCACCCGGCGGGTGCCGCGGTCGTTGGAGCCCGGGGTGACCACGGTGTACTCGTGGTAGTAGCCGCCGGCCTTCCTGGGGAGGCGGTTCTCCCGGTTCTCGAAGACGACGCCGTCGCGGCTGTACGGGTAGGGCCCGCCCTTGGCGATCAGCGTGAGGGTGTCCACGGCCTGGCTGGGCAGCTTGGTGCGGCAGACGTCGGCCATGGCCGGGTCGGTCGGGACCCAGCCGGCGGCCGGGGCGGAGGTGGCGGCGCCCCCGGCGGGCGGGCTCGGCTTGGGGGCCGAGGGCTTGGCCGCCGCGGACCCGGCCGTCGACGGTCCGGCGGTGGCGGCCGCGGTGGGGCTCGCGCCGGCCCCGGGGTGGCCGCTGCCCCGGTCCGTGAGGAGGTACCCGATCCCGGCCAGGACCGCCAGGAGCAGCACGGCCACGACGACGAGCGGGTTCTTGCGGTTGGTCATGCGGTCCAGCTTGGCAGGCGGCCGGTCCGCGCCGGGCGAGCCACCCGCGTGGCCGCCGCCACACCCGGGCCGGACGCGCTCCGCGCCCCGTCCGCGGGCAGACGTACGGCCGGGCGGGAACGGACGCCGTTGTCCGTTCCCGCCCGGCCGTGTCACGTACGCCGGTTCTCCTGCGCCGAGCTCCGGTGTACGCCCTCCCGACGGGAGGGGGAGCGGTCAGTCGTACCCGCGCGTGCGGAGGGGATGCCTACCCTCCTCAGCGCGAGTCGCTGCCCGCCGACTCGATGGCGGCGCGGCCTGCCTCCAGGCGCGCCACCGGGATCCGGAAGGGGGAGCAGGAGACGTAGTCCAGCCCCACCTCGTGGAAGAAGTGGACCGAGTCCGGGTCGCCGCCGTGCTCGCCGCAGACGCCGAGCTTGAGGTCGGGGCGGGTGGCCCGGCCGGCCTCGACGGCGTGCCTGACCAGCGAGCCGACGCCGTCGCGGTCGATGGTCTCGAACGGGGAGACCCCGAAGATGCCCTTCTCCAGGTAGGCGGTGAAGAACGAGGCCTCCACGTCGTCCCGGGAGAAGCCCCAGACCGTCTGGGTCAGGTCGTTGGTGCCGAAGGAGAAGAACTCGGCGGCCTCGGCGATCTGCCCGGCGGTCACCGCGGCGCGCGGCAGCTCGATCATGGTGCCGAGCTTGATGTCCAGCGTCACGCCGGTGGACTTGGCGACCTCGGCGAGCACCCGCTCGCACTCGTCGCGGACCAGCTCCAGCTCCTGGACGGTGCCGACCAGCGGGATCATCACCTCGGGGCGCGGGTCCCCGCCGGCCAGCTTGCGCTCGGCGGCGGCCTCGGCGATGGCCCGGACCTGCATGCCGAACAGGCCGGGGATGACCAGGCCGAGGCGGACGCCGCGCAGGCCGAGCATCGGGTTCTGCTCGTGCAGCTTGTGCACCGCCTGGAGCAGCCGCAGGTCGTTCTCGTTCGGGTCCTTGCGGGCCTCGGCGAGGGCGACGCGCACCGACAGCTCGGTGATGTCCGGCAGGAACTCGTGCAGCGGCGGGTCGAGCAGGCGGACGGTGACCGGCAGGCCGTCCATCGCCTGGAACAGCTCCAGGAAGTCGCCCTTCTGCAACGGCAGCAGGGTGGAGAGGGCGAGCTCGCGGTCCTTGTCGTTGTCCGCCAGGATCAGGTGCTCGACCTCCTTGCGGCGCTCCTCGCCGAGGAACATGTGCTCGGTGCGGCACAGGCCGATGCCCTGGGCGCCGTAGCGGCGGGCGCGCGAGCCGTCCTCGGCGTTGTCGGCGTTGGCCCGCACGGCCAGCCGACGGCGGCCGTCGGCGTGCGACATCAGCCGGTGCACGGCCTGGACCAGCCCGCCCTGGACGTCGGCGCCGGCGTGCAGGGTGCCCTCGAAGTACTCGACCACGGGGGACGGCAGGACGGGCACCTCGCCGAGGTAGACCTTGCCGGTGGCGCCGTCGATCGAGACGACGTCGCCCTCGTGGATCACCTGGCCGTCGGCGGTGGTGAACTTGCGGGCCTTGGTGTCGACCTCCAGCTCCTCGGCGCCGCAGACACAGGTCTTGCCCATGCCGCGGGCGACCACGGCCGCGTGCGAGGTCTTGCCGCCGCGCGAGGTCAGGATGCCCTCGGCGGCGATCATGCCGTCCAGGTCGTCCGGGTTGGTCTCGCGGCGGACCAGGATGACCTTCTCGCCGGAGCGGGACCACTTGACGGCGGTGTACGAGTCGAAGACGACCTTGCCGATCGCGGCGCCCGGCGAGGCGGCCAGGCCCCAGGCGATCTGCTGCGACTCGGCGTTCGGGGCGAAGCGGGGGAACATCAGCTGCGAGAGCTGGCCGCCGGTGACCCGCATCAGGGCCTCGTCCAGGTCGATCAGGCCCTGGTCGACCAGCTGGACGGCGATCCGGAAGGCGGCCGCGGCGGTGCGCTTGCCGACGCGGGTCTGCAGCATCCAGAGCTTGCCGCGCTCGATGGTGAACTCGATGTCGCAGAGGTCGCGGTAGTGGTTCTCGAGCGTCTGCATGATCGCCATCAGCTCGTCGTACGACTTCTTGTCGAGCTTCTCCAGCTCGGACAGCTGCAGGGTGTTGCGGATGCCGGCGACGACGTCCTCGCCCTGGGCGTTGGACAGGTAGTCGCCGTAGACGCCCTGGGCGCCGGTGGAGGGGTCGCGGGTGAAGGCGACACCGGTGCCGGAGTCCTCGCCGAGGTTGCCGAAGACCATGGTGCAGACGTTGACCGCGGTGCCCAGGTCGTTCGGGATGCGCTCCTGGCGGCGGTACAGCCGGGCGCGGTCGCCGTTCCAGGAGTGGAAGACGGCGTGGATCGCCAGGTCCATCTGCTCGCGCGGGTCCTGCGGGAAGGCCCGGCCGGTCTCGCGCTCGACGATGCCCTTGAAGACCTCGACCAGGTCCCGGAGGTCGGCGGCGTCCAGGTCCAGGTCGTTGACGGTGCCCTTGGCGTGCTTGGCCTCGTCCAGGGCCTCCTCGAACAGCTCGCCGTCGACGCCCAGCACGGTCTTGCCGAACATCTGGACCAGGCGGCGGTAGGAGTCCCAGGCGAAGCGCTCGTTGCCGGACTGGGCGACCAGGCCGGCCACCGAGGCGTCGGAGAGGCCGATGTTGAGGACGGTGTCCATCATGCCGGGCATGGAGAACTTCGCACCGGAGCGCACCGAGACCAGGAGCGGGTTGTCGGCCTGCCCGAGCTTCTTGCCCATCTCCTGCTCGAGGGCGTCCAGGTGGGCGCTGATCTCCTCGTGGAGGGAGGTGGGCTCGCTACCGGTCTCCAGGAAGACCTTGCAGGCCTCGGTGGTGATGGTGAACCCCGGAGGGACGGGGAGGCCCAGGTTGGTCATCTCGGCCAGGTTCGCGCCCTTGCCGCCAAGAAGATCCTTGAGGTCCTTGTTTCCTTCGGTGAAGGAGTAAACAAACTTCTGCTGGGACGGCACGGGTCGGTCTCCTCGTACGCGGTTGCCCTGACGCCGGAGAACATACCCATTTCGAAGGCGCTTCTCTGCCCTGAATAGGCCACCCGAGGCCGGTACCAAGCGGTAACCCGCTAGATCGAAAGCGCATAAAGGCGTTCACCTCTGTTGGTGAAATCGTCCGCCTGACGCTAGGCAGTGTTCAAGTCTTGAAGACAAGCAAACCCGAAGATCACACGATCCGGACGCAGGGTAACGACCGCGCGTCGGTGGCGTTGCCCCGGCTTGATTTCCTGCACCCGGATCGCCCGATCACCGGCCGACCGGCTTCGGGAAGCGATTCACAGTCGACCTGTCCATTTCGTCCACTGACCGGCCGTCAGTCCTCAGCCTATGTGGCAAGCGTCACCAGCGCATCTCACGGGTCGGGCGTAGAGCGCCTCCGCCGATCGTCGCACTGCGTCCAGAAAGATGCCCGCTCCGTGACGTCCGGACGACGAAAAGGAGCCCTCTTGTCCAGGATGGACAAGAGGGCTGGGACCTAGTGGCAATCACCCCGGAACGGGTGTTTTCGCCGGTCCGTACAGATCATCCGCCAGAGGTGTCCGATTCGGCGTCCGCGCCCGGGCGGGCGCAGTCATACGGATCGTCCAACCAGCCCTCCGGCAGGACCACCCGGTTGTTGCCGCTGGTGCGCCCGCGCGGGCCGTCCGCACCGGTCGGCCAGCCCTGGGACTGCTCCACCTGGGAGAGGGTTTCGGCCAGTTCGGCCAGCGAGGAGGAGTTGGCGAGCCGCACCCGCAGCTCGGAACCGACCGAGAAGCCCTTGGTGTACCAGGCGACGTGCTTGCGGAAGTCGACCACGCCGCGGGCCTCGTCGCCCAGCCACTCGCCGAGCAGCTGCGCGTGCCGCACCATCGCCTCGGCCACGTAGCCGAAGTCGGGGCGGGCGTAGTCCACCTCGCCCTCGAAGATCGCGACCAGGTCCCGGAACAGCCACGGCCGGCCCAGGCAGCCGCGGCCCACCACCACGCCGTCGCAGCCGGTCTCGCGCATCATCCGCACCGCGTCGTCGGCCGACCAGATGTCCCCGTTGCCCAGCACCGGGATGTGCGCCGGGACGGACTCGCGCAGCCGGGCGATCGCCGACCAATCGGCCGTCCCGCCGTAGTGCTGGGCGGCGGTGCGCCCGTGCAGGGCGATCGCGGCCACGCCCTCCTCGGCGCCGATCCGGCCGGCGTCCAGGTAGGTCAGGTGGTCGTCGTCGATGCCCTTGCGCATCTTCATGGTCACCGGCAGGTCGCCCGCGTTGGCGACGGCCTCGCGCAGGATCTCGCGCAGCAGGTTGCGCTTGTACGGCAGCGCCGAGCCGCCGCCCTTGCGGGTGACCTTGGGGACGGGGCAGCCGAAGTTGAGGTCGATGTGGTCGGCCAGGCCCTCCTCGGAGATCATCCGGGCGGCCTTGCCGACGGTCACCGGGTCCACCCCGTACAGCTGGATCGAGCGGGGCTTCTCGCTCGGGTCGAACTTGATCAGCTGCATGGTCTTGGCGTTGCGCTCGACCAGCGCCCGGGTGGTGATCATCTCCGAGACGTACAGGCCCCGGCCGCCGCTCTGCTCGCGGCACAGGGTGCGGAACGGCGCGTTGGTGATGCCGGCCATCGGAGCCAGCACGACGGGCGGCCACACCTGGATCGGGCCGATGTCCAGCGGCGCGAACTCGGCGTCGGACGCGGTGGGTGCGGGCGTGGCTGTCATGCGCGGCTGACCTCGGGTGGTGGGGATGGGACTCTCCATTGTCCCCTACCCGGGTGAGCGGCCTCCGCCCGCTCCGGGGCGCCCCCGTCACGGCGACGGCGACGGCGCCTCGGGGAGGGACGACGGCGACGACGGGAGCGCCGGCTGCGGCGACACCGACGGCTCCGGCGACATCGACGGTTCCGCCGGTTCCGCCGCCGCCGCGGTCTTCGACGGGTTGATCGAGATCGAACCGGAGGTGACCGCGGCGTGCACCCGGTTCGGGCTGGCGGAGTCCGCCAGCACCGGGTCGATCCGGCCGTGGCCGCTGCCCACCTCGCTGGAGAAGGCGTACCGGCTGTCCTTCGGCACGGTCATCTCCACCGAGCCGGAGGTGGCCGTGGCGTCCACCGCGCGCGGGACCCCGGCGAAGCCCAGCGTCACCGAGCCCGAGCCCACCCGCGCCGTCACCCGCCGGGAGCCGAGGTCGGTGCCCTGCACCAGCCCGGAGGTGGCCTGCACGGTCACGTCCCCCGAGGTGTCGGACAGCAGCAGCCGGCCGGAGGTCAGCTCCATCCGCACGGCCCCGCTCAGGCCCTCCACCTGGACGGAGCCGGAGCCCACCGAACCGGACACCTCGGTCGCGGCCGGCACCTCCAGCTCGATCTCGGCCCCGCAGCCGGCGCCCGTGAAGGGCAGGATCAGGCGGCAGCGCATGGAGACGTCGAGCACCCCGTCGACGACGACGGCGGACACCACCGGCTTGCGCACCAGCCAGTCCAGGCTCTGGCGGACCACCACGTGGCCGTCCCGGCCGGCCCGCACCCGAACCGAGGCGCTGCCGGTCTCCAGGTGGACCCGGTGGATCGCCACGTCGTACGGCCGGCTGGTGCTGGTGCGCTGCTGCACCGCCATCGACCAGGTCTGCAGTCCGGCGCCGATCATGACCAGGACGATCACGACCGTCCCGGTGACCCGCCAGCCCTTCGCCCCCTTCACGGCTACCCGACCTCCAGGAAGCGCAGCACCGCCATCACCCGGCGGTGGCTGTCCTCGGCCGGCGGCAGGTGCAGCTTGGTGAAGATCGAGTTGATGTGCTTGGCCACCGCGCTGTCGCTGACCACCAGCGAGCCGGCGATCGCGGCGTTGGAACGGCCCTCCGCCATCAGGGCGAGCACGTCGCGCTCGCGCGGGGTCAGCTTCTCCAGCGGGTCCCGGTGGCGGCGCACCAGCAGCTGGGCGACCACCTCCGGGTCCAGCGCGGTGCCGCCCTCGGCGACCCGCTGGAGCGCGTCCACGAAGTCGTCGACGTTGGCCACCCGCTGCTTGAGCAGGTAGCCGACGCCGCTGGTGTTGGTCGCCAGCAGGTCCGCGGCGTAGCGCTCCTCCACGAACTGGGAGAGCAGCAGGACGGCGGTGTCCGGCCACTGCCGGCGGATCACCATCGCCGCCTTCACCCCCTCGTCGTGGAAGCCCGGCGGCATCCGGACGTCGGCGACCACCACCTTCGGACGGTGCTCCTCGACGGCGGCCAGCAGTTCGGTGGCGTCCCCGACGGCGGCCACCACCTCGAAGCCCACCGCCTCCAGGACCTTGACCAGACCGACCCTCAGCAGGACCGAGTCCTCGGCGATCACAGCGCGCACGGCAACTCCACGGTGATGGTGGTGGGGCCCCCGAGGGGGCTGAGAACGGACAGCGTGCCGTCGACCGAGGCGGCGCGCTTGCGCAGGCCGGTGAGCCCGGTGCCGCGGGACGGGTCCGCGCCGCCCACGCCGTCGTCGCTGATGACCAGGCGCAGCCGGCCGCCGGCCGTCCGCACGGAGAGGTCGACCCGGTTGGCCCTGGCGTGCCTGGCCACGTTGGTGAGCGCCTCGGAGACGGTGAAGTAGGCGACCGCCTCGACGGTCGGGGCGATCTGCTCGGAGAGGTCGACGTCCAGGCGCACCGGCAGCGGGGCCCGGGCCGCGATGCCGGACAGCGCCGCGTCCAGGCCGCGGTCCTCCAGGACGGCGGGGTGCAGCCCGCGGACCAGGTCGCGCAGCTCGTCGATGGCCGCCTGGGCCTCCTCGTGCGCGTCGACGATCACCTGCATCACCTCGGGCGGCACGTCCTTGAGGGTGCGCCGGGCCAGGCCCAGGTTCATCGCGAGGGAGGTGAGCCGCTGCTGGGCGCCGTCGTGCAGGTCGCGCTCGATCCGGCGGCGTTCGGCGTCCACCGCGTCGACCAGCCCGGCCCGGCTCTCGGCGATCTCCTCGACCCGCCGTTCCAGCGCCTCCGCCCGGTCCGGGCCGAGCAGCCGGCGGGCCGCCCACGCCTCCAGCCGGGCCAGCTGCGTCCCCGGCAGCGGAAGGACAGCCAGCAGCAGCACCCCGCCGACGGTGAGCAGGACGTCCTCCCCGGCCAGGCCGGAGCGCAGCGCGGTGCCGGCGGGCAGCAGCCAGATCCAGCCGTACACGGTGGCCAGCACAAGGGCGGTCGCCCAGGCGTACAGCACCCCCAGCGCGGCCACCGCCAGCAGCGGGCCGACCACCAGGTGGTGGAGGACCTGACGCCAGGTCAGTCCGAGCAGGAGGCGCCGGAGTCCGGTCGGCGGCCGCAGCGGCGGCACCTCCACCCCGCGCAGGGCCCGCAGCCGACCGCGCTGGACGCCGGTCAGCGCGCGGGTGCAGAGCAGGACGGCGGCGAGCACGGGGAAGAGCGTTCTCGAGTCGGTGACGGCCAGCCAGACCGGCGCCGCCATGGGTATTCCGGCGGCTGTGAAGCGGACGTCCCGCCAGACCTCGGGCGACCACGGTGGGCGCCGAAGGCTCCTGACGAGCGCTCGGCGCAGCGTGGTGGAGGGCATGCCCGACAGCGTAGGGCCCGGTGATCACGGGCCGCCATGAAGGGGGGTTCCGGGTGGGGGTGTAGCTAGGTACACCCCCGATTCGGTGTAGGGCACCACCGACAGGACGGGGGTCCCGGCGGAAGGCTTGAGGGCATGACGAGCACTGCATCGCACTCCGCCACTCCGCCGCACGGGCGGCCCGGTCCGGGGAGTGCTTCCGGGACGCAGGCGCCGACGAGGGCGCTGCCCGGGGGGCGGCTGTCCGACGGGGGGCTGCTGTCCCCCGGGGCGCCGCTGTCCGACGGGGGGCTGCTGTCCCGTGGGGCGCTGCCGGACGGGGCGTCGACTGAGAGGGAGCTGCCTGAGGGGGCGTTGCCGACGGGGGGCGGGCCCTGGTCGGTCCGCGGCGTCGGGCCCGGTCGCGGCCGGGCCGCGCTGGAGGTGTACCAGTACGGGGAGTTGACCGACGTCCTGGTGGCCGCCCGGCTCACCCCGCACCTGCTGCGCGGGGCCCGGCACTGCCCGTCCACCGGGCGGAACCGGCACGTGCTCGCCTGGGGCCGGCTCGCGGCCGACGGCGCGGCGCCCGCGGTGGTGTTCAGCGGTCGGCGGCCGTTCCGCCGGGTGCGGTCAACGGCCGAAGTGGCCACGGTGGCCGGGCGGTTCTGGGTCGCCTGGGCCGAGGGCCCCTTCGACGCGGTACGGGTCGAACACCCGGCGGGCGGGACGGCCGAGCGGCTGCCGCTGGAGCGGGTGCGGGACCGGCACCGAGACCGGGACCGGGGTGCGGCGTGACCGCCGCCGTCCTCGCCGCCCGCTCCGACCGCTCCGCGGCCTCGTACGTCCTGCCCGCGCGCTTCGCCCAGGTCCCGGTCATGGCCGCGGTAGCGCTGCTGCCCTGGCTGGCGGTCCTCGCCGTCTGCCACGAGACCCCGTGGGTCGTGCTGGACCTCACCGAGTTCGCCGCCCTGATCTCGCTGGACGCGCTGCTGCGCCGGCGCAGCCCCGCCGCGCTGTGGGCGGGCGCGGCGGTGGCCCTGCTGCTCACCGGGGACGCGCTGGCCGACATCGCCTGCGCCGGTCCGGGCCACGCCGTGCTCGCCGCCCTGGTGATGGCCGGCTGCATCGAACTGCCGCTCGCCGTGGTGTGCCTCTGGCTCGGGCGGGACGCGGCGGCGCGGGCCTGGGGCCGGTCGGGCCCGGGTCGGTTGGGCCCGGGCCGGTTGGGCTCGGGCCTGGCGAGTTAGAACCGGGTGGCCGGTACCGGGTTGGCCGCTACCGGACGGCTGCTACCGGATGGGCAGCGCGTCCATCAGCGCGCGGGTCTCGTCGTCCAACGGGGTGTACGTGATCATCCGGGTCCCCCGCTGCGGGCCCAGCCAGAAGTTGGTGTACTCGCAGCGCAACAGCCCGACGCCCGGCACCTGGAAGCGCTTGATGCCGTTGCCCGGCCGCATCACGTCGTGCCGCTGCCAGAGCTCGGCGAAGTCCGGTGAGGCCTTGAGCACCCGGGCCAGCAGCGCCTTCCAGGCCGGCTCCGAACTGTGCTCGGCCATCGCCGAGCGGAACCGGGCCACCATGCCCAGGCGTTCGGTGCGGTAGTCGACCAGCACCTCGCGGAACTGCGAGGGCGTGAAAGCCATCCACATCAGGTTCCGGTCCTCGGGCGCCAGGGCACCGAGGTCGCCGACGATCGCGGTGTACTGGGCGTTGTGCGCCAGCACGTCGTAGCGGGAGTTGACCACCACGGCCGGGTAGGGCGCCAGTTGCTCCAGCAGCAGCCGCACGCTCGGGGTCACCGAGGGGCACTCCCTCACCGGCGCCGGGTCGTCCGCGCCGGCCAGGGTGAACAGGTGGGCGCGCTCGCTCGGGTCCAGCAGCAGCGCCCGGGCCACCGAGTCCAGCACCTGGGTGGACACCTGGATGTCCCGCCCCTGCTCCAGCCACGTGTACCAGGTCACCCCGACCGCGGCGAGCTGCGCGACCTCCTCCCGGCGCAGCCCCGGCGTCCGGCGGCGGCCGGTCATCGGCAGGCCCACCTGCTCGGGCGCCAGCCGCTCGCGGCGGCTGCGCAGGAACGCGGCCAGCTCGTGGCGGCGGGCTTCGCCGGGGGTGGTCCGGTGCTGCGCGGCGGCCTGCGCGGCGGCGGTGGCGACCGGACGGGCTTGCGCGGCGGCTCGCGCGGCGGCGGCCGGACGGGCTTGCGCGGAGGGTGTGGCGAGGCTCATGCTCCCCAGCATGCGGCAGCGGCCAGCCTGTTGCCAGGTACTTCTTATACCTGGATAACCACACTCTGGTACCAGGGTACGGCGCGGCGGATCGTAGGACCCGTGACCCAACCACTCGCCGTCGCCCCCGCATCGGGCCGCACCGCCACCACCCCGGGCGCCGCGGCCACCGCCACCGGACCCGCCGGATCAGCCGGATCGGCCACCGGCCCCGCCGCCGCCCTCGGCACCGCCGGGCTGGTCACCGTCCTGCTCGGGGCCTTCCTGCCGATGCTCGACTTCTTCATCGTCAACGTCGCCCTGCCCACCATCGACCACGACCTGGCCGCCGGGCCCGCCGTCCTCGAACTGGTCGCCGCCGGCTACGGCATCGCCTTCGCCGTGCTGCTCGTCCTCGGCGGGCGCCTCGGCGACAGCTACGGCCGCCGCCGGCTCTTCGTCGTCGGCGCCGTCGCCTTCGCCCTCACCTCGCTGGCCTGCGGCCTGGCCCCCGACGCGTGGTCGCTGGTCGCCGCCCGGGCCGCCCAGGGCGCCTCGGCCGCGCTGCTGATCCCGCAGGTGCTCGGCACCATCACCGCCGCCACCGAGGGCGCCCGGCGCGGCCGCGCGCTCAGCGTCTACGGCGCGGTCGGCGGGATCTCCGTGGTGATCGGGCAGGTGCTCGGCGGGATGCTGGTCGCCGCCGACCTGTTCGGCACCGGCTGGCGCTCGGTGTTCCTGCTGAACGTGCCGTTCGCGCTGCTCGCCGTGGTGCTCGCGGTCCGCTACGTCCCGGAGAGCCGGGCCGCGACGGCCGCCCGGGTCGACGTGCCCGGCACCGTCCTGCTCACCGGCACGCTGCTGTCCCTGCTCATCCCGCTGATGGAGGGCCGGGCGGCCGGCTGGCCGCTCTGGTCCTGGGTGCTGCTGGCGCTGTTCCCCGTCCTCGCCGTCGCCTTCGGCGCCGTGGAGCGCCGCGCCGAGCGGCGCGGGGACACCCCGCTGGTGCCGCCGTCCCTGCTGCGCATCCCGGAGATGCGGCGCGGCCTCGGCATCGCGCTCCCCTACTTCGCGGGCTTCGGCGGCTTCATGTTCGTCATCGCGGTGGCCCTCCAGCAGGGCCTGCGGCTCGGCCCGGTGGCAGCCGGCTGGGCGCTCGTCCCGATGGCGGTCGGCTACTTCTCCGCCTCGCTCGCCGGCCCGCGGCTGATCGGCCGCTGGGGCAGCCGGGTGCTCAGCGCGGGTGCCCTCGTCCAGGCCACCGGCCTCGCCGTCCTCGCCGTGACCGTACTGGCCGACTGGGCGCACTTCTCCCCGCTGCGGATGGCGCCGGGCGTCGCCCTCGCCGGCATCGGGCAGGGCCTGATCGGCACCCCGCTGTTCAGGGTCGTCCTCGCCAAGGTGCCCGCCGCCCGGGCCGGCGTCGGCAGCGGCGTCCTCGCCACCGGTCAGCAGTCCAGCCTCGCCCTCGGCGTCGCCACCCTCGGCACCCTCTACCTCTCCCTCTCCCCCGTCCTCGGCATGGACCGGGCCCTCGCCCTCTGCCTGGGCATCCAGCTCCTCGGCTCCTTCACGATCCTCTACCTGACCACCCGCCTTCCCCGCTCCATCGGCTGACGCCGGGCCTCGGGGTCCTGGCCCCCAGGCCTCGGCCCCGGCGATGGCGCTCTGCGATGGCGACGCGTGGCCTCCCGACCGGTACGACTCGTACGACCGGTCGGGAGGCCGTCGGCGTCCCCGGCACCACGGGTTCCGTGCCCCAGCCGGTCGAGCCAGTGGCCCAGCAGGATGCGGAGGGTTTCGCCGGCCTCCTCCTCGACCAGGCCGGCCCGACCGCCCTGCCCTGGCCCGCCCTCACCCTCCTCACCGCCGCCCTGGCCACCACCCTCACCGGGCGGCGCCACGGCTTCCCGGCGCTGGGTGGCACTCGTTCGCGTGAAATCGACGCACCTTCCTCGTGACAGCCGTACGGGGTGCCGTACCGTGAGCCACATGCCGGTCAACGTCACCATCAGCCAACTCCAGCAGCACACCGACGAGTTGATCGACCGTGTCGCGGCCGGCGAGCGCATCGGGATCACCCGCGACGGTCGGGTGGTCGCCGTCCTCGCGCCGCCCGGCCCCGAGCAGCGGGGACTGGACGGCCTCGTCCGCGACGTCGGCAAAGCCCCCGAGAACGCCGCCACCGCACGCGGCCCGGCCGACGGGACGGCCCTCGGGCCCGGCGCCCGGCCCGGATCGGGGCACCCCGCCCGTTGATCCGGATCGGCGCTCCGTCGGGTCCGACGGGCACGGTGCCCGGCCCGTTCGGGGTGCCCGGCGGATCCCGGCTGGACGAGTAGTTCCGAAGTCGGCTGGGTCTGAAGAGCTGGACGCCCTCCTGACGGCACTCCACGTGCAGATCGACGATCACCTGCCCCGAACGCGAGGGTTGGGGCGCCCGCCACGGCTGACGGACTCCGAGCTGGTCCGCCTGGCCGTGGCCCAGGCCCTGCCCGGCTTCCACTCCGAGGCCCGCTGGATCCGCTTCGCCCGCGCCCGTCTGCGTGAAATGTTCCCGAACCTGCCCGGCCGGCCCGGATACGACAAGCGCCTGCGGGCCGCCCGGCCGCTGCTCCAGCAGGCCGTCCGCGACCTGGCCCGGGCGACCGACCTGTGGGGTGACCCGGTGTGGATCACCGACTCCACGCCGGTGGAGTGCGGCCGCTCCCGCGACACCGTCCGCCGCTCGGCACTGGCCGGCTGGGCCGACCGGACCGGCTACGGCTACAGCCGTTCGCAGTCGCGCCGGTTCTGGGGACTGAAGCGGCACCTGGTCTGCACCCCGGCCGGGCCGCCCGTCACCTGGGCCCTGGCCAATCCGAAGGTCGACGAGCGCGAGGTCCTGGCCGCGCTCGTCGAGACCGAGCCCAATCTCGTGCGTGAGCGGCCCGGGCCTGCTGATCGTCGCCGGCAAGGGCTACGTCTCCGCCGAATTCGACCGCGTCCTCGACCAGTACGGCATCCAGCTCCTGCGGCCGTCCTCCCACAACCTCGCCGCTCGCCCGGGCGAGGGGCTGCTGAAGTCGGTCCGCCAGCTGATCGAGTCCGTCAACGACACCCTCGAAGGCCGGCTCGGCCTCGAACAGCACGGCGGTCGCACCATCGAAGGCGTCGGCGCCCTGGTCGGCCAGCGGCTGCCGGCGATGACCTGCGCGATCCGGCACAACCGCACCACCGGCCAACCCGTCACCCGATCGCTGATCGCCTACGACCACGGACCGACATCGGAACCACTCGTCCCACTTCCCGTACCCAGGGCGGCGATGAAGCGGTCCAGTCGCGAGGTGACCTGCCGGAGGACGTCGATCGAGCCCAGGGGGTCGTCGGGCAGTTCGAGGCCGTGGTCGGCGGCGGGCAGTTCGAGGACCTGGTGGCCGGTCGCGTCGGCGGTCGGGCGGTCCCACAGCTTGTCGGCGGTTCCGCCGACGAGGAGGGTCGGCGCCCCGGAGCGGTGCAGGGCGCGGGACACCTGGTCGACGGTCAGGAGGGGGGTGAGCCAGGCCGCCGGGAGGTTCCGGTCGGCCGCGACGGACGCGGCGAGGGAGCCGAGGGACTTGCCGACGAGCAGCCGGCAGGCGCCGCGCTCGGCGTCGACGGCTCCGGCGACCTGCCGCTCGACCCACGCGATCCGGTCCTCCGTCGCCAACTCGGCGAAGCCGTCCGGCACGTGCCACCACAGCTCCTGGACCGTCCAGCCGTGCCGGAGGAGGACGGACCGGGCGAAGTGCAGCAGCGGCCGGGCGGGCGAGTAGCCGACGCCGGGGACGATCAGCGCGACCCGGTCGGGGTCGCCGTCGAAGCGGGTGGGGACGGTCGGCGCGTTGGGGACGGACATGGCCGCAGAGTACCCGCGGGCCTCCGGTGAGACGTTGTCAACCCTGACCATGGTCATGGTCGTTGCCTGACTTTCGGGTCGGGTGGAAAGGGCTCCTCGACCTCTACCGTCCGGACCATGACGTACACGGACAGGAAATCCAGGGATTCCGGGGCCGCCGGACGGAGGGCACCGAGGGTGGGTCGGGCAGCCGTCCGGGGCAGGCCCGTCCTCGCCGCGGCCCTGCTCTGCGCGGGGGCCGGGGTGGTGGCCTGGCTGGCGCCGGAGCGGGGCGGCGGCGCGGGGCCGGTGCGGGTGTCGGCCGGGTGGTCGGCCGACGGCTACCGGCGGGTGGCGGAGGCCGTCGCCGACGCCCCGCACGCGGTGGCCTCGCTGTCGGAGCCGGCCACCGAGGCCGGGCTGCTGGTGCTGGGGCTCCTGCTGGCGTTCTGCTGGTGGACGGCCCGGGCCCGGCGGGCCGTCGGGGTGGTCGTGGGGGTGGCGCTGGTCGGGCTCGGCACGGTGCTGGCGTACGGGGCCAGCGAGGTGCTGAAGGTGGTCCTCGACGAGGAGCGTCCCTGCCGGGCCCTGGTCGGGCTGCCGGGCACGGCGGTCGCCGAGTGTCCGACGCCGGGCGACTGGTCGTTCCCCAGCAACCACGCCACCCTGGCGGTCGCGCTGGCGACGGGGCTGGTGCTGCTGCGCCCGCGCTGGGCGCTGCTGGTCATACCCGTCGGCGGCGCCACGGCGGCGCTGCGGGTGGCGGCCGGGGTGCACTATCCGCACGACGTGCTCGCCGGTGCCGCGCTCGGCGGCACGGTCACGGCGGCGGTGGTCCTCGCCCTGCGGCCGGTGGCCACCACCGCGGTGACGGCACTGACCGGGGTGCCCGTCCTCGGGCGGCTGCTGTCGGCGCCGCCTGCACCGCCGATACCGCCGGCCCCGGGCTCGGGAACGGCCCCGGACTCGGGCACGGGAACGGGCACGGGCACGGGCACGGTCCCCGCCCCGGCGGTCTCAGTCCCGTGGGCCGCCCGCGCAGGTCGCGCCGAGGGTCAGCCCGGCCTCGTGCGCGAGCACGGCGGCGGCCGCCCGGTTGGCCACGCCCAGTCGCGCCAGGATGGAGCTCACATGGGCCTTCACGGTGCCTTCCACCAACCCCAGCCGACGGGCGATCTGACCGTTGGACAGGCCGGCGGCGATCAGCGTCAGGACGTCCCGTTCCCGGGTGGTCAGGGCGGCCACCTGTTCCCGGGCGCCGGCGCGCCGGTCGGCGGGTCCGCCGGCCCCGGTGGCGGCCAGGTGGGCGACCACCCGGGCGGCCACCTTGGGTGAGAGGTAGGCCGCTCCGCCCGCCACCGCGTGCACCCCGGCGAGCAGTTCCTCGGGCTCGCCGGACTTGATCAGGAAGCCGTTCGCGCCGCCGCTGAGCGCGCGCAGGATGTAGTCGTCCTCCCCGAAGGTGGTCAGCATGAGAACTCCGGTGGCCAGGCCGTTCCGGCGGATCTCGGCGGCGGCCGTGATGCCGTCCGTGCCGGGCATCCGGATGTCCAGCACGGCGACGTCCGGCCGGTGGCGGCGGACGAGTTCGACGGCCTCCCGGCCGTCCCCGGCCTCGGCGACGATCTCGATGCCCGGGTCGGTGGCGAGCACCGCGCGCAGTCCGGCGCGGATCATGGGCTCGTCGTCGGCGAGCAGCACCCGGATCGGTGCGGTGGTCATCGTCGGCTCCTGTCGTTCGGTCGGTACGGAGGTGATGGGGAGAGGGAGGTGCGGCGGGAGGTCAGGAGGCGAGCATGTCGCGGGAGACCAGCCGGGAGTCCTGGAAGCAGAGCCGGTAGGCGTCGCCGGACCGGTCCACGAACAGTTGGGCGGTGATGGCGTAGTACGCGCACGAAACCCCTTCCCCCGACGGCGGCGCGGGCGTCGACGGCCCGCTCGGCGGGTGGTACGGCAGCCGGTGGCCCGGCAGCACCCGCTCGACCGAGGCCTGGTCCTGCCCCACCCGGAGGGAGGCGTAGACCTCCGGGTCGAGCACCGACAGGCTGACGACGTAGAGCGTCCATACTCGCAGCACCACGATCAGCAGCACGGCCGTCGCCAGCGGGACGAGCACCACGGCGGCCAGCGTCCGGCCCACCCTGCGGCGGGCCTGTCGCAGCTCGCGCACCGGCGACGGCGGGGCGGCGGGCGGCGGCGCGACGGGCCCGGCGGTACGGCGGGGCAGGTCGGCCACGACCTCGAACCCGCCGTCCGGGCGGGGCCCGTGGACGAAGGTGCCGCCCGCGAGCCGGACCCGCTCGGCCAGCCCGACCAGTCCGCGACCGCCGGTGGGCGGCACGGCAGGAGCCGGGCCGGGCCGTCCGCCGCGCGCCGCGGTGGAGGTGCCGGCGAACGGCCCGGTGAACGCTCCGGAGATCGTCCCGGTGGGCGTTGCGCTGCGCGGGGTTGACACGGACTCCGGCGAAACGGGCTCCGACCATGCGGGTGCCGGCGAAACGGGTGCCAGCGAAACGGGCGTCGGCGGAACGGGTGCCGGCGACGACGACGCAGGGACGGTGGACGCAGGGACGGTGGCCCCGGGGACGGTGGGTACGGCCGCGGGGCCGTTAGCCACCCGGACACGGGCGCCCTCGGCCGAGTACGCCAGCTCCACGGTGACGGCCGCTCCCGGTGCGTGCTTGGCGGCGTTGGTCAGCGCCTCCTGCACCACCCGGTACGCGGCGTGCTCGGTGGCGCGCGGGAGCCCGTCCGGCTCGCCGGTGACGTCCGAGCGGACGTCCAGGCCGGCGGCGGCCGCCTCGGCGACCAGGTGCGGGATGTCCGAGTCGGCCGGCCCCCGGGTTGCCGAGGTGCCGCCGCCCTCGTCCTCGTCGCGCAGGATGCCGATCACCTCGCCGAGCCGGTCGACGGCGGCGGCCGCGCCCGCCCGGATCTCCTGCACAGCCTCCCGGTGGGGCGGCGCCAGGTCGGGGGCGAGCTTGAGGGCCCCGGCACGCAGGGCGATCAGGCTGAGGTCGTGCCCGAGGGCGTCGTGCATGTCCTGGGCGATCCGGGCCCGTTCGCGCAGCCGGGCCTGCTCGGCGATCAGCTGCTGCTCGCGCTCCAGCCGTTCGGCCCGCTCCCACCCGGCACGCACGAGCTCCTGCGACTGCCGCCAGAACCGGCCCAGCAGCCACGGGCCCATCCCGGTGCTCACGGCGAGCGCGATGAACAGCAGGCCCCGAACGATCCAGGAGGGCACCGCTCCGACCACCAGCACACCGGCCGTGACCAGGACGGCGAACACCACCGCCGCCGGCCGTACCCGCTCCGTCCGCAACCCGGCCAGGAAGGAGAACCCGATCGCCGGAAGCGCCCACCAGAGGCTCGTGACACCGAGCCCGATACACACCGACGCCACCACGGGCAGCGCCGCCCCTCTCATCCTCATGCCCACGACCCTACGAGGGCCGCCGTCGCAGCGGATCTGTCGAAAGTCATGTCCGGAGCCGTCACCCGACTCACCTCCCGGGCCGGTTCCCGTCCCGACTCCGGCTCCGGCTCCGACCGGCGGCTCGTAGAACAGTAGCCATGGACATACTGGGGCTGACCCACGCCCAGTACGTGGTGCTGGCCTCGTTGTCCGGCATGTCGCGCTCCGGGCTGCGGCCCAGCCAGCGCCGGCTCGCCGACCGCACCGGGCTCGAAGCCCTCTACGTCTCCAAGCTCGCCAGCGCCCTGGAGGCGGGCGGGCTGGTGGCCCGCACCCGGGATCCGGACGACCCGCGCGCCATGCAGCTGTCACTCACCGAGCAGGGCGGCGACGTCACCCGCCGCGCGATCACGGTGGTCCAGGGTCTCCTGGACCAGTTGCTGGCGCCGCTCGGCGGCCGGCACAGCCCTCGCGCCCGGGGGTTCACCTGCGAACTGACCACCCTGCTCGACGCACCTCTTGATCCGCACGCCGAGAACGACGAGGAGCCGACATGACCACCGCCGCCACCAGCGACACCACCGCCCCCGCCACACCTGCCGCACCCGCACCGTCAACGGCCGGGTCGTCGCCCTGGCCCACTACGCGGCGCGCGCCCTCCTGGAGGCGTACTGGAGCGCCACGGCGTCACCTTCCACCAGAGCGTGACGCTCCGGGCCGTCGTGGTCGCGGACGGCGCCATCGCCCGGGACGCGCTCGTCCGCGAGGCCACCGGCTCACTCAAGGCCGAGGAGTCGGTCGTCCACGGCGTGCTCGACGGCCTGACGGCCGCCGGGCTGCTGGAGCAGGACCCGGCGAAGCCGTCCCGGCTGCGCCTCACCGCACCCGGCCGCGAACTGTACGCGCGCACCACCGCCGAGTCCGCCGAGATCACCGCCCGCCTGTACGCCGGCATCCCGGCCGAGGACCTCGCCGCCGCGGGCCGCGTCCTGGCGCTGGTCACGGAACGCGCGAACGCCGAACTGGCCGGCGTCTGAGTCCCGCACGACCGGATTGGACGCACCCGAACCGGGGGAAGGCTGGCGTCATGGGTCTCGTCCTGGTGTTCCTGCTCGTCCTCGTCGCCACCGTCGTCGGCGCCACTGCCTTCCTGCTGCTCCGGGAACGCGCCCGGCGGCACGCGTTCGACACCTCCGAGGGAACGCTGATCGAACAGCAGCGGACGGCCCAGGCCGCACGCATGCGGGCGACGTACTCGAGCCTGTCCGTCCACCACGGCAACGGCGTGGTCGGCGACGAGGGGAACCGCCACCGTTCCTGACCCCACCTGACCCGGCCTCGCCGCAGCAGCCCCGCCCCGGCCCCGCCCGGCAACCCGCTCAGCGGCAGAGGGCGGCGTCCACGACGGCTTCGAGGTGCCGGGCGACGGCGTAGTCGGTCGGGACGGTGGTGACCGCGATGTTCACGGCGCGCCCGTCGTCGGTGGCGCCGCCCCGGGTCTCGTAGCCCGGGATGTCGCCGCCGTGGCCCCAGTAGACGCCGCCGCAGGAGAGCGGCCGGCTGAAGACGCCCAGTCCGGAGCCGACGCCGCTGCCCCCGATCGGGACGGTGGTGCGCATCTGGGCGAGCTGGGCCGCGGGCAACAGGCGGTCCGGGACCAGCAGTGCGGTGAAGAAGCGGTCGAGGTCGGCATTGGTGGAGATCATCTGCCCGGCCGCCCAGCCCGCCGACGGGTCCATCTCCGTGAAGTCGGTCAGCGGCCCGTCGGCGGAGTCCCGGCGGTAGCCCCTGGGGTGGGCTTCGCGGATGGACCGGTCGCCCGCGGCCGGGAAGTAGGTGTGCCGCAGCCCGATGCGCCGGACGATCCGCCGGTCGATCTCCTCGGCGAGCGGCCGGCCGGTCACCCGCTGGACGATCAGCCCGGCCAGCACGTAGTTGGTGCTGCTGTAGCCGAACCTCTCACCGGGCGCGAAGACGGGCTTCTGCCGGAGGGCGAGGTCCAGCAGCTCCCGGGGCTCGAAGTACCGGTTCCGGAGGGAGGCTTCGTCCAGCAGCCCCTCGTAGTCGGCCAGGCCGCTGGTGTGCTGGAGGAGCTGCCGGACGGTGACGCCGCTCCCGTCGACGCCCTCGCCTCGGGCCAGGCCGGGGAGGTAGGTCCCGACGGAGGCGTCGAGGTCGACCTTCCCCTCCCCCACCAGCTGGAGCACGACGACGGCGGTGAAGGTCTTGGTGTTGCTGCCGATCCGCACCTGGCCGTCGGCGGGGACCTCGGCGCCGGTGGCCAGGTCCCCCACGCCGGCGGTGTAACCGCGGGTCCGGCCCCGCCCGTCCCGGACGGTCGCGAGCGCGGCGGGCACCCCGTCCGTCCGCACCAGCGCGTTAAGCCCCTGCTGGACGACGTCCGGCGGGGCCGCGGCCGAGGCGGCGGGCGGTGTCTGCATCCCGACGACCGCGGCGGTCGAGAGCGAGAGGGCGAGTGCCATGTGGCGGATGCGCGAACGACGCACGGGTCAACTCCACGGGAATCGTGGGGAGTAGCGAGGAACCCCCCGGTCACGACCGCCAGTCTGGTCGCGCGGCGCTCACCCGGCCTCCCCCGATCGAGGGAGCGCCGGGCGCCCGGCGTCAGGGCCGGCCGGGCCCGCGGAGCGGCAGCGTCCGGCTGTAGACGACGCTCGTGGTGGTGCTGCCGAAGCCGGCCAGCTCGTCCACCAGGGTTTCCAGGTGCTCCATGGAGGTCGCCGCCACCTTCAGGGTGTAGCAGTCGTCGCCGGTCGTGCGCAGGCACTCCAGCAGCTCCCGCCGCTCGGCGAGCAGCCGGCGCAACGGCTCGTGGCGGTTGCCCGGGTACTTCAGCCGGACGACGGCGAGCACCGGGTAGCCGACCTTCGCCAGGTCCACCGTCGCGTGGTAGCCGGTGATGACGCCCAGGGACTCCAGGTTGCGGACCCGTTCCGTGGTCGCCGACGGGCTGAGGGACACCCGCCGCCCCAACTCGCTGAGGGAGAGTCGGGCCTCCCGCTGCAGCTGATCGATGATCGCCCAGTCGGTGTCGTCAAGATTCACGGCCATGACGGGAATCTACCGGGAAAACCACGACGGCCGGCCCGTCATGCCAGGAGGATTCCGTTCCGTCCGCCATGATCACGGGGATAGCCTCGACCCATGCGACTCGGCGTCAACGTACCGAACTTCGGCCCCGGGACGGACCCCGGCGTGCTGCGCGAGTGGGCCCGGACGGTGGAGGGCCTCGGCTTCGACCTCCTCATGGTGTCGGACCACGTGGCGGTCACCCCGGACGTGGCCGCGCGGTACCCGGAGCCGTTCTACGAGCCCTTCACCACGCTGTCCTGGTTCGCCGGGGCGACCACCGGCCTGCGGCTGGGCACCACCGTGCTCGTCCTGCCCTACCGGAACCCGCTGCTGGTGGCCCGGATGGCGAGCACCCTCGCCCGGCTCAGCGGCGGCCGGTTCGTCCTCGGCGTGGGGGCCGGCTGGGCGCGCCAGGAGTTCGACGCCCTCGGTGTGCCGTTCGGCGCGCGCGGCACACTGACCGACGAGTACCTGGGCACCCTGCGGGACGCCTGGGCGGGCGAACCCGACCGCCGGGCGGTGCCGGTCTGGGTCGGCGGCCACAGCGGCGCGGCGCTCCGCCGGGCGGTCCGGTTCGGCGACGCCTGGCACCCGCTGCGGCTCCCCCTCGCCCGGATGCGGTCGGTCCTGGCCGAACACCCGATGCCCGGCTTCGCGCCCCGCATCGCCCTGCGGCCGACCACCGCACCGGTCGACGACCCGGAGCGGCCGGCCGGCGTCGGCACCGTCGACCAGATCCTGGACGACCTCCGCCGGCTGCGCGACCTCGGCGCCGAGACCGTCGTGTTCGACCCGTACCACGGGGATCCGGAGGAGACCCGCCGACCGCAACAGGCCTGGCAGGCGCTCACCACCGTCGCCACCCGCTGGAGGACCGCGTGATCACCGAAGCCGACGAGACCCTGCTGCGCCGCGCCATCGCCATCGCCGCCCGCGCGGTGGCCCTGGGCGACGCCCCGTACGGCTCCCTGCTGGCCGGCCCGGACGGCGAGGTCCTCGCCGAGGCCCACAACACCGTACGGCGCGACGACGACATCACGGCCCACCCCGAACTGAAGCTCGCCCGCTGGGCCGCGCGCGAACTCGCCCCGGACGCCGCCGCACGCACCACGCTGTACACCAGCTGCCAGCCCTGCGGCATGTGCGAAGGGGGCATCCTCCGCTCGGGCATCGGCCGCGTCGTGTACGCGCTCTCCACGGAGCAGCTCGTGGGGCTCAACCCCGACTCGGGCGCGTGGCCGGCGGTGACGACGGACGGCCCGGCGCTGCCCGAGGAGGCCCGGGCCCCGATCCGGTCCTACTACCGGCCCGCCTGAGAAAGTGTTGGGTTAGCTGATGACTACTGGCTGTTGAGGTCGTCGGCGAGGCGGCGTGCTGCTTCGGTCTCGATAGGGCCGCGTGGTTCGATCTCCTCGCCGGCGAGTCGGGCGGCCATGAGCCGGATCATGGCGACCTTGATCATCGCTTCGGCGTGCGCGGTCTTGCGCTCGTAGTCCCGTGCCAACCGTCTGCACCGTCCCAGCCAGGAGAATGTCCGCTCGACCACCCACCTGCGGGGCAGTACCCGGAAGCCTTCCACATCCGCGTTGCGGGGCACTGCGACGATCTCCAGGTTCTCGTGCTCCGCTGCCCAGCCGACCAGGCCGGCATCGACGACATTGACGTAGCCGCCGTCGACCCAGACCAGCCCGACCCGCGGGAACAGCTCGCGGACACCCGCCAGCACCAGCTTCGCGCCCGCCCGATCCTGGACCGAGGCCGAGTGCACGACCTCACGAAGCACAAGTCCGCAGGTGTCCACCAGTAGGTGCCGCTTGCAGCCCCGGACACGCTTGCCCGCGTCGTAGCCGATCGCCTGCCCGCCCTGGTGGCTGCGGGCCGACTGCGAGTCCAACACCGCCGCCGAAGGCTGCGGGTCACGGCCGTCCACCACACGTACCCGCTCGCGCAAGGCATCGTGGACCCGGTTCCAGGTCCCGTCCGCAGTCCAGGCACGGACCCACCGGTAGGCCGCGTCCCACGGCGCCAGATCATGAGGCACCAGTCGCCACGCACACCCGCTGACCAGCACGTACAGCACGGTGTCCACGACCAGCCGACGGGGGAACTTCAGCGGACGGCCACCCCGGCGCGGATCCCGCTCCGGCAGCAGCGGCTCGATCACCGCCCACTGAGCGTCCGTCAACGACGAGTCATACGAGAGCTTGCACGAACAGACACACATGGCGGTGATCTTCGCGGACACCCCGACCGCGATGATCACCGCCAGCGCGTCACGGCACGCAGTTGATCACTTACCCAACACTTTCTGAGCCGCCCTCCCGGCTCCGTGGCCGGGATGTCAGAGGCATGGGGGACGCTCGGTGGCCACTACCATCGAGAACGGGAGCCCACGCATGCCGATCCGCGTCGCCGGCCGCCGCCGCACGACGGCCTCACTGACCGCCGCGCACCCCGGCGCGGAGATCATCGACGTGACCTCCAAGGCGCCGGACCCCTGGGTGCGGCTGAGCCCGTTCTACCCGCACGGCGGCATCCCGGTCCCCTACGGCGACGGCGTGACCAGCCAGTCGGTGGAGGGGATCTGGCAGGCCCTCAAGGTCTTCCGGGACGCCGACGTCGACCCCGCGAAGCTGCGCGTCACCACGATGAAGGGCCTCAAGCGGACGGTACGGCGGTTCGGCCCCGTCCGGGGCCACCGGACCGGCCCGCACGGCGACCGGCTGCTGCCCTACGAGACGGCCCGCCGCCGCATCTACCTGCCGGCCTACCGCTGGGTCCTCGAACACCGCGCCGCCGACCTGGTCGACCGGCTCCGGGAGAAGGAGGAGGTCGTGCTCCTGGACTACACCACCAACGGCGACGTCGCCGACACCTCCAGCCCGCTCTCCCACGCCGCGCTCGTCCGGCTGTACGTGGAGGGCCGCTGGCCCGACGAAGAGCGGGAATGAACCCGCCGGCCGCGGGGCCCGTCCGGGAGCACCGCCGGTGCGACCACGCCGGACGCGGGCGCCCGTCCGCACGCTCGCGCCCGTCCGGGCGCGGGCCCTCGTCCGCGCGCGATCACCCGCCCGTGCGCGGGAGTTCGTCGAGGTGCTCGCGGGCCCAGGCGCAGGCCACGTCCATCGGGCCGAGCAGCGATCGCCCGAGTTCGGTGAGGGCGTACTCGACCCGCGGCGGGTTCTCGTCGTACGAGGTCCGGGTGAGCCAGCCGTCGCGTTCCATCGCGCGCAGCGTCTCGGTCAGCACCTTCGGGGCGACGCCCCTGAGCGGCGCCTTCAGCTCGGTGAACCGGCGGGGGCCGTCCTCCAGGCAGCGGAGGATCATGCCGGCCCACTTGTCGCCGACCCGGATGGGCATCCGGTGGCTGCAGTGCGGGTCGAACGGGTCGGTGTCCACGCGGGCGGTCATGGCTCCACGATAGGGCCGGTTCCGTTGAAGTAACCGGGCACCTCCCGCTTACCGTCCTCGTGCATCAGGCCCGAACGGGCCGTCGAGGGAGGAACCATGAGCAGGATCGTGATCTTCGGCGCGGGTGGACGCGTGGGGCGCGCGGCCGTGGCCGAAGCGGTGCGGCGGGGGCACACCGTGACGGCGGTGGTGCGGGACCCCGGGAAGTACCGGGAGCTCGGCACGCCGGACGCGGTGACGGTGGTGCGCGGCGACGCGACGGACGCCGAGTCGGTGGCGGCGGTCGCGGCCGGGCACGACGCGGCCGTGAACGCCTCGGCGCGGCTGGACCTGCCCGCCGAGGAGTACTTCACCGCGGCCGCGCGGGCGCTGGTCGAGGGGCTCGGACGGGCGGGAGTGGGACGGCTCCTGGTGCTGGGCATCGCGACCACGCTGGAGGTGTCGCCGGGCGTGCGGGTGATGGACGACCCGCTGTTCCCGGCGGAGTACCGGCTGTTCTCCCAGGGCCACGTCGCGGAGTTCGAGCTGCTGCGGTCCGCCGCGACGGACCTCGACTGGCTGATGGTGGTGCCCCCGATGGACCTGAACGCGGAGGCCGAGGCCACCGGGCGCTACCGCGGTGCGGTCGGCGCGGTGGTGGGGCAGGGCCGGATCTCGCACGCGGACCTGGCGGTGGCGCTGCTGGACGAGATCGAGACGCCGCGGCACCACCGGGTGCAGTGGGCGGTGTCGCACTGAGGCCCGCGGCCGGGCTCGGCACCGCTGTCGGCGGCGGCCGCTAGGGTCCTGCGGACCGTCACCCACGACCGCCGCACCGCCTCGGAGGACACCGTGTCCGCGCTCCACGACTTCGCCACCTGGGAGCCGCTGCTGACGCTCCTTCGCGCCGAGCACGCCGACCGCCCCGCGGCCGGCACCGGCCACCTGGCGGGGACCGTCAGTTCGACGGGGTGGAGTCTGCCCCTGGACCACCGGTCGGTGCAGCCCCATCGCCGTCAGGCCGTCGCCCGGGCCGGGGCGCCGGTGCAGCGCGCGCTCGCGGAGGCGGGCCTGCGCGAGGCGATGTTCGCGGCGGACGTCTCGCCGGACGGGCGGACGGTCCTGCACGTGTTCGGCGACAGCCCCGCCGTGGAGTCCGGGTCCGAGCTCCCGAGCCCGGGCACGCTCGTCCTGGTCGAGGGCGCCGTCGCCGAACCGTGGCGCCGCCTGCCGTCACCGGCTCCCGGAGCGGCGCCGGCGCCGTCCGCGGACCCGGCCCTGCTGGAGCGGACGCTCCGCGAGCGGCTGCCCGACGCCGTCGGCGCGACCGAGGAGGAGATCGCCGCCGCCGAGGAGCGGCTCGGCGTCGCGCTGCCCGAGGAACTCAAGGCGCTCTACCGCGTGACCAGGGTGAGCCCGGCGGGGCCGGGCGGATCGGGGGACTGGGAGGCCGACTTCGCGGAGATCCAGGCCGCCGGGTCCGCCGTCGGCTGCGAACTCAGCTCCCTGGACGGGCTGTTCGTCGCCGACGCGGCCACCCGGCCGTGCCCGTGGCAGTACGCGGCGACGAAGGCGGCCGCCACCCCGCCCGACGCCGCCGTGCAGGCCCTGGTCGGCTCGCCCGGCTGGATCGCCTTCGGCGGCAACGGCGGTGACACCTTCGCCGTCGACCTGACGCCGGGCCCGCGCGGCCACCTCGGTCAGGTCATCCTGATCGACCACGAGCAGAGCATCGGCGCCGAACTGTACGGCGAATCCCTGACGGAGCTGGTCCTGAGCCGCTTCTCGAACGAGGCCCCGGCCGACCACCACGAACGGCGGCCACCGGTCGCGGCCCGGGTGGGCGACCACCACGAGCTGGACGACCTCGCGTCCGCCGCACACCCCGACCTGGAGGTCGTGAGGATCTTCCGCCGGAGCGGCGCGCCCCTCGGCCTCGCCCCCGTCGCCGGGCTGCCTCGGGTCCGTACCCTCACCGCCCATCCCGGCACCCTCGCCGACCCGTTGGAGGTCACCGGCCTGCCCGGGCTGGAGTACCTGGGCCTCGGTCCCGACGAGTGGCGCGTCCTCCTCGACGCCGGGGCGGTCCCGAGCGGACTGTCCGCGGCCGGCGTCGAGGTGCGGGGCGACGAGCACCCACTGGCGGTCGTGGCCGTGGCCAACGACCTCCTCGCCCTGCGGGACCGCCCGCCGATCCCCCACACCACCGTCGAGGGACACCTCGGCCCCGCACCTCGACCCCGCGCCCCGCACGCCTGACCCCGCATGCCCCACCCCAGACACCACATCCCGCACCCGCACCCGCACCCGCGGTGAAACGGTTCGCGACCCCGGACCCTTTATGTCAGACTGACGATATGAGCGAGATGCACGTGGGGGGCCTGGCCGCCGTCCGCAGCCGCGAGGAGTTGGCCGCGGCGATGGCCGACGGGGTGCGCCCGAAGTGGGTGATGTTCTGGGGGCACACCGAGCGCAAGGGCGGCGGGACGCGACAGGAGTGCCTGAGCCAGTGGTGGCCCGGCGAGTTCACCGTCGACGGCGTGGCGTACGCCTCCGCCGAGCACTGGATGATGGCCGGCAAAGCCCGGATGTTCGGTGACGAGGAGATCGTGCGGCAGGTGCTGGCGGCCCGGACGCCCGCCGAGGCGAAGAAGCTGGGCCGACTGGTCAAGGGATTCGACGACGAGACGTGGACGGCCGGCCGGTTCGAGCTGGTGGTGGCGGGCAACGTCGCGAAGTTCGGGCAGGACGAGGCGCTGCGCGACTACCTGCTGGGCACGGGTGACCGGGTGCTGGTCGAGGCCAGCCCGCTGGACCGGATCTGGGGCATCGGGCTCGCCGCCGACGACATCCGGGCCCAACAGCCGACCGAGTGGCGCGGGTTGAACCTGCTCGGCTTCGCGCTGATGGAGGCACGGGCGCGGCTGGGCGGCGCGTGAGCGTCATCGCTCCGCTGCTGGACGGAACGGTGGTGGCCTCGGCCGCCGCCGCCCTGTTCCTGGCACCGAGGGTGCTGCGGCGCACGGCTCCTCCCCGGCCGCCCGGCCGCGTGTCGGGTCCGGAGCCGGTGCTGGCGGTCGTCGTCGCGCTGATCTACCTCAACCAGGTGCTCGTCGCGGTCTACGTGAACCGGGTGCACCACGGGGACGTGTCCTTCATCGCCCGCCATCTGCCGCCCGGCTGGTTCGACGTGCCACGCCTGGACGCCCTCGCCGCCCGCTTCCCGGCCCCGGAGCTGCTGGCCCCGTCGGTGCTCCGGGTGCCGGCCCTCCTCGAACTTCCGCTGGTGCTGCTGGCGTTCGTCGCCGTCGTCCGGCGGCTGGACCGCGCGCTGTACGTCCGGTTGGCCCGCTCCCCGCTGATCCCGCTCGCCGCCGCCTCCTACACGGTGGCGTTCTGCGCCGTGGAGTGGGACCTGCGGAACCCGTACACCGTGGACGACCTCGTCCTGCGCGTGGTCGCGGCCTGCCTCACCCCTCCCCTGATCGCCCGGCTGGCCCGGCACGAGCCCGTGCCCGAGGGTGAGGGAGGGGCCGACCCCGCCCGCAGCCTGTTCCGCTTCGCGCTCGACCTGTGGGCGTACGGCCAGCTGATGCTGGTGCTGTACGACACCGCGCTGCTCTACAACCTCGCCCGGCTCGGCGGCCACCTCCCCTCCGCCGCGGTCGCGTTGGCGGTGCTGGTCGCGACCCGGGCCGTCCCGGCCCGGTCGGCCGACCCGAGTCGGCCGACCGGCCCGCACAGCGCCGCCCTCGCCGGGACGATCGGCCGGGCACTCGCGCTGTTCCTCGTCCCCGCCCTGTCGATCCGCTACGCGGAGTCCTTCGGCACGCCCGAACTCGCCGCCCTGGCGGGGCTGCTGGTGATCGGGGCGGCGGCCCGCCGGGACGCGACCCGCCTGCTGCTGCCCGCCCTCGCGGGCGCGGTGGTCGGATACGTCGTCGCGACGCTCGCCCCCGGCCCGTACTACGAGGCGACCCTGCTGCGGAGCGCGACCGGCGCACTTCTCGCAACGACCGCCGTCTGTGCGCTCCTTGACACCACTCCGACACGACTGGTCGTGCGCTCTTAACTCCTCAGCCACATACTGACGTCAGGATGTCACGCAGTCAGGGTCTGGATGGACGGGGTGGGGCGATCATGCGCATGCGGCCGACGGCAGAATCCGCAGGCCAGCAGCCGGGGGGCGAGCAACAGGCCGACGAACTGCGAGCGGAACTGGACGAGTTACTCCGTGCGAGCCGCTACGCGAGCCAACGTGAACGACGTCTGAACGAGGCGGTCCGGGCCACCCCCGGCCGCCAGCGGCCGGACGGGGACCTGCTGCGGCAGCTCGCCCAGGCCCGCACCCTCCGCGAGGGCCTGGGTGCCCGCTGCCTCCAACTCAGCGACCAGCTGGAGGCGTTGGAGAGCCGGATCAGACACCAGCAGCAGCCACCGCCACCCGGACACGAGCAAGAGCAAGAGCAACAGCAAGAGCAGCAACAGCGACGACAACAGCAACAGCGGGCTTCGCGGCAGCAGTACCAGCAGCAGCCGGCGCAGCAGCAGGCCCCGCCACCGCCCGCCCGCCCCGACCTCGGCGCCCTCACCGAGCGGATCAACGCCCTCCACCGGTCCGGCTCCCTCACCGAGGCCACCGAGGTGATCGACGCGGCCGCCGCCCGCCTCGCCACCGCCGACGCCGCGCTGCTGGTGGGCATGCTGGCCCGGTACGGCCCGACCGGCGCCTCGCTCCACCTCGCCCGCGGCATCGCCCGGGCCGCCCCCGACCACTGCGTCGCCGTGCTCGCCGAGCTGCGCGAACTGGGCCTGGCCGAGGAGGCGGCCGAGGTGTTCCACGCCTTCTGGGGCTACCCGGCCGCCTCCGTCCCCGGTCTGCTCTCCGCGCTGGACCGGGCCGGACTGGCCGCCGACAGCGCGACACTGCTCTGGGAGTGGGGGTCGGCGCCGGTGCCCGAGCTGACCTCGCTGGCCGCCTGCCTCCAGCAGCACGGCCGGGCCGAGGACGTCCGGACCCTCCTGCGCCAGGCCGCCGGCCGCTCCACCGCCGACCTCGCCGACCTCGCGGCCGGCCTGCCGACCGTCCTCGCCACCCTCCTGCTGAACGAACTGGCCGTGCTGCGCCCGCCGGCCGAGGTGGTCCGGCTGGCCTCCGCCCTGAACGGCGCCGGCCACGCCGAGCTGTACGCGCAGTTGCTGGCCGCGATGCTCGCCGACGAGACCCGCCACCGCACCACCCTCGCCGCCCTGCGCACCGCCGGCCTGCCGACCCGCCCGCCAGCGGCCCCGCGCTCCCGCTGGGGATGGCGGTAGCCGGCAGCCGGCACCCGACCTGCCCGGAACACCGTCCGGAACGGCAAGGAGCCCTCGTCCGCCCCGACAGGGCGGACGAGGGCTCCGAGCGGGAACCTGCTAGCAGCCGATCAGCCGCGCGCCCAGGTACGCCTTGACCTGGTCCAGCGACACGCGCTCCTGCGACATGGTGTCGCGGTCGCGGACGGTCACCGCGTTGTCCTCAAGGGTGTCGAAGTCGACCGTGACGCAGAACGGCGTGCCGATCTCGTCCTGGCGGCGGTAGCGCTTGCCGATGGCGCCGGCGTCGTCGAACTCGACGTTCCACGCGGTGCGCAGGTCGGCGGCCAGGCCGCGGGCCTTCGGGGACAGCTCGGCGTTGCGCGACAGCGGCAGGACGGCGACCTTGACCGGGGCCAGGCGCGGGTCGAGCCGCATGCCGACGCGCTTCTCCATGACGCCCTTGGCGTTCGGCGCCTCGTCCTCGAAGTAGGCGTCGATCAGGAAGGCCAGCATGGCGCGGTTGAGGCCCGCCGCCGGCTCGATGACGTACGGGAAGTACCGCTCGCCGGACTCCTGGTCGAAGTACTTCAGGTCCTGGCCGGAGGCCTCGCTGTGCACCCGCAGGTCGTAGTCGGTGCGGTTGGCGACGCCCTCCAGCTCGGAGAACTCGCTGCCGCCGAAGTTGAAGCGGTACTCGATGTCCACGGTGCGCTTGGCGTAGTGGGAGAGCTTCTCCTTCGGGTGCTCGAAGAAGCGCATGTTCTCGGTGCGCAGGCCGAGGCCGACGTACCAGTCCCAGCGCTGCTGGAGCCAGTACTCGTGCCACTGCTCGTCCTCGCCCGGCTTGACGAAGAACTCCATCTCCATCTGCTCGAACTCGCGGGTACGGAAGATGAAGTTGCCGGGGGTGATCTCGTTGCGGAAGCTCTTGCCGGTCTGGGCGATGCCGAACGGCGGCTTCTTGCGCGAAGTGGTCTGGACTGCCTTGAAGTTGGTGAAGATGCCCTGGGCGGTCTCCGGGCGCAGGAACGCCAGGCCGCTCGCCTCCTCGGTGACACCGAGGTGGGTCTTCAGCATGCCCGAGAAGTCCTTGGGCTCGGTGAACTGGCCCTTGGTGCCGCAGTCGGGGCAGTTGACGTCCTTGAGGCCGTTCGGCGGCGGGAAGCCGTGCTTGGCCTCGTACTTCTCCTCCAGGTGGTCGGCCCGGTGGCGCTTGTGGCAGGAGAGGCACTCGGTCAGCGGGTCGTTGAAGGTGGCGACGTGGCCGGAGGCCTCCCAGACCTCGCGGGCGAGGATCACCGACGAGTCGAGTCCGACGACGTCCTCACGGGCCTGGACCATCGCGCGCCACCACTGGCGCTTGATGTTCTCCTTGAGCTCGACACCCAGCGGCCCGTAGTCCCAGGCGGCACGCGTGCCGCCGTAGATCTCGCTGCAGGGGTAGACGAAGCCACGGCGCTTGCTCAGGCTGACGATCGTGTCGATCTTGTCGGCGGCCACAGTGCTCTCTTCAGTACGTACGGCACGGTCAGGGCACGGCTGGTTGCGCGTACCCGAATACCTCAGGTTACCGGCCATACGGGTACGTGATTCAAATCGGTACGGTCCGGCCGCCCCCACCCTCCGTCACCTGCTGTTCACCCTTTCGAGTGATTTGACAATCATTTCCATGTGAGATGAGAATGATTGTCATGATGATCGGACTGCCTCGACTCGGACTCTCCCGCCGCGCCCGCCGCTCCCTGGCCTTCGGCACGACCGCTCTCGCCGCCTCCCTCGCCCTCACCGCCTGCGGAGGCAGCAGCAGCGCCGACAGCGGCAACGGTCGGCTGAAGGTCGTCGCGTCCTTCTATCCGATGGAGTTCCTGGCCCAGCAGATCGGCAAGGAGCACGTCGCGGTCACCGACCTCACCGCGGCCGGGGTCGAGCCGCACGACCTGGAACTCACCGCCAAGCAGGTGGGCACGGTCCAGAAGGCCGACGCGATCATCTACCTCAAGGGCCTCCAGCCCACCGTGGACCAGGCCGTCGCGCAGTCGTCCAGCAAGCACAAGGTCGACGCCACCGCAGCCAGCCCGCTGGTCGACCACCACCTCGACGAGGGCACCGAGGGCGAGGGCGAGGGCCACGGCGACGAGGGCCACAAGCACGAGGAGCCGGCCGGCGACCCGCACGTCTGGCTCGACCCGACCCGCTACGCGGCCATCGCCAAGAGCGTCGGCGACGAGTTCGCCAAGGCCGACCCGGCCCACGCCGAGGACTACCGGAAGAACACCGACGAGCTGGTCACCAGGCTCACCGCGCTCGACCAGGAGTTCCGGGCCGGGCTGAAGGACGCCGGGACCAGGACCTTCGTCACCAGCCACGCCGCCTTCGGCTACCTCGCCGACCACTACGGCCTGACCCAGGTCGCCATCAACGGCGTCGACCCGGAGTCCGAGCCCACCCCGGCCCGCCTCGCCGCGGTGCAGAAGGCCGCCAAGGACAACGGCGTCACCACGGTCTTCTTCGAGACCCTGGTCAGCCCCAAGCTCGCCGACACCGTCGCCAAGGACCTCGGCCTCAAGACCGCCGTCCTGGACCCGCTGGAGGGCGTCAAGGACCCGTCCAAGGACGACTACCTGACGGTCATGAAGCAGAACCTGGCCAACCTCCGGGCCGCCCTCGGCGCCCCGGCCACCCCCGCTCCGGCGGGCACCGCCCCGGCCGCCCCCGCCCCGACGGGCACCGCCCCTGCCGCGACCGCCGGGGCCGACGCCACCACCCCTGCCGCCACCAGCTGACGGGACCGAGCACCATGACCGACCCGATACCCCCGGCCGTCCGCCTCCGTGACGCCGTCGCCTCGCGCGGCGGCCGACCGGTGCTGCGCGGCGTCGACCTCACCGTCCGGCCCGGCGAGGTCGTCGCCCTGCTGGGCGCCAACGGCTCCGGCAAGTCGACCACCGTCAAGGCCGTGATCGGCTCCGTCCCGCTGGAACAGGGCACCCTGGAGCTGTTCGGCACCCCGTACGGCTCCTTCCGCGCCTGGCACCGGATCGGTTACGTCCCGCAGCGCACCACCGCCGCCTCCGGCGTCCCCGCCACCGTCCGCGAGGTGGTCTCCACCGGACGGCTGCCGCAGCACCGGCTGCTGCCCTTCCGCCGCCGGGACCGCGAGGCGGTGGACCGCGCACTGGCCGCCGTCGGCATGCTGGAGCGGGCCTCGGACGGCGTCGCCGACCTGTCCGGCGGCCAGCAGCAGCGGGTGCTGATCGCCCGCGCCCTGGTCGGCTCCCCCGACCTGCTGATCATGGACGAGCCGATGGCCGGCGTGGACGCCGCCAGCCAGCAGGTCCTCGCCGACACCCTGCGCGCCGAGGTCGGCCGGGGCGCCTCCGTCCTCCTCGTGCTGCACGAACTCGGGCCGCTGGAGCCGCTGATCGACCGCGCGGTGGTGCTGCGGGACGGCTGCGTCGCCCACGACGGCCCGCCCGTGCCGAACACCGGCCTGCACGCCCTGCCCGGCCACGACCACGTCCACCCGCACGCCGACCTGACCCCGCCGAGGCTGCTCGCATGACCGAGATGTTCTCCTACGACTTCATGCAGCGCGCCCTGCTCGCCGCCGTCCTGGTCGGGATCACCGCGCCCGCCGTCGGCATCTACCTGGTGCAGCGCCGCCAGGCGCTGATGGGCGACGGCATGGGCCACGTCGCGATGACCGGCGTCGGCCTCGGCTTCGTCTTCCAGACCAGCCCGGTCTGGATGGCCGTGCTGGTCTGCGTGCTCGGCGCCGTCACCATGGAGCTGGTCCGCTCGCGCGGCAACCAGCGCGGCGACATCGCCCTCGCGATGCTCTTCTACGGCGGCATGGCCTGCGGCAAGCTGCTGGTCTCGCTCTCCGCCCAGGCCGGGGCCGGCTCGCTGGAGAGCTACCTGTGGGGCTCGATCCTCACCGTCGCCCCCGCCGACCTGGCCGCCATCGCGGTGCTCGGCGCGGTGGTCGTCGCGGTCACCGTCGGCCTGCGCCGCCAGCTCTTCGCGATCTGCCAGGACGAGGACTTCGCCCGGGTCACCGGCGTGCCGGTGCGCACCCTCAACCTGCTGCTCGCGGTGATGGCCGCGGTCACCGTCACGGTCGCCATGCGGGTGGTCGGGCTGCTGCTGGTCAGCGCGCTGATGGTGGTCCCGGTGGTCGCCGCCCAGCAGCTCACCCGGTCCTTCGCCGCCACCCAGGCCGCCTCGATCGCGCTCGGCGTGGTGGTCTCGCTGGCCGGCGTCACCGGCTCCTACCACCTCGACGTGCCCTCCGGCCCGGCCATCGTGCTGCTCGCCATCGCGGTCTTCGCGGTGTTCAGCCTGCTCGCCGCGCCGCTCGCCCGCCGGCGCCACCGCGGCCCGGGCGAGCACGGGCCGCAGGTGTGCGACGTCGAACTGCCCGGACAGGCCGCCTCCGGGCCGTCCGGCCCGACCACCCCTGAGCGACGTGCGGGGCTGGCACAATGATGTGCGAGACGCCCACGACCCCAGGAGGACCCACGGTGACCACCGCAGGCCCGTCGCCGCGCGCCCGCTCGACCCGGCAGCGTGCCGCCGTCTCGGCGGCCCTGGACGAGATCGCGGACTTCCGCAGCGCCCAGGAGCTCCACGACCTGCTCAAGCACCGCGGGGACTCCGTCGGTCTGACCACGGTCTACCGCACGCTCCAGTCGCTCGCGGACGCCGGCGAGGTGGACGTGCTGCGCACGGCCGACGGCGAGGCGGTCTACCGCCGGTGCAGCAGCGGGCACCACCACCACCTGGTCTGCCGGCACTGCGGCGCGACCGTCGAGGTGGAGGGCCCCGCGGTGGAGCGCTGGGCCAACTCGGTCGCCGCCGAGCACGGTTTCAGCGACATCGCGCACACCCTGGAGATCTTCGGGACCTGCGCGGAGTGCGCCAAGAAGGTCTGAGTCCGGCTCGGACGACGGAAAGGACCCACCGGGAACAGCCCGGTGGGTCCTTTCCGTCGTCCGGTACGGCCTCAGCGCTGGGACGGCACCGGCGCGCCGACCTCGTTCGGGATCGCCCCGCCGAAGCGCCGGTCGCGCATCGCGTACTGCTCGCAGGCGCGCCACAGGTCACGGCGGTCGAAGTCCGGCCAGAGCACGTCCTGGAACACGAACTCGGCGTAAGCGGACTGCCAGAGCAGGAAGTTGGAGGTGCGCTGCTCGCCGCTGGGGCGCAGGAACAGGTCCACGTCCGGCATGTCCGGGTGGTACATGTACCGGGCCAGGGTCTTCTCGTTGACCTTCTTCGGGTCGAGCTTCCCGGCCGCCACGTCCCGGGCGATCGCCTGCGCCGCGTCGGCGAGTTCGGCCCGCCCGCCGTAGTTGACGCACATGTAGAGGGTGACGGCGTCGTTGCCCTTGGTCTGCTCCTCGGCGACCTGGAGCTCCTGGACGACGCTCTTCCACAGCTTGGGCATCCGGCCGGCCCAGCGGATCCGCACGCCCATCGCGTCCATCTCGTCGCGGCGGCGGGCGATGACGTCCCGGTTGAAGTTCATCAGGAACTTCACCTCGTCGGGCGAGCGCTTCCAGTTCTCGGTGGAGAACGCGTACAGCGAGATGTTCTTGACCCCGAGCTCGATGGCGCCCTTGAGGACGTCCAGCACCACGGACTCGCCGACCTTGTGGCCCTCGGTGCGGGGCAGCCCGCGCTCCTTGGCCCAACGGCCGTTGCCGTCCATCACGATGGCGACGTGGCCGGGGACCAGCTCGCCGGGGAGCTTCGGGGGCCGTGCGCCGCTGGGGTGCGGGGTCGGGGGGACGTACGTCCTCTGCTTGCCGCCGCCGAAGAGCCGTCGCGCTGCCATGTGCTCACTTCTCCACGTATCTCATCGAGCGGATTCCCCGCTCCAGGTGCCACTGCAGATAGGCCGCGACCAGGCCGCTGCCCTCCCGCCAGTACCGCGGCTCACAGGCGTCGGCCGTCTGCCAGTCCCCTGACAACAGCGCCCCGAGCAGTACCAGTGTCTCAGGGGAGGGTACGGCACATCCGGGCACTCGGCAGTCCCCGCACAGCACCCCGCCCGCGGGGAGGGAGAAGAAACGGTTCGGCCCCTCCAGGCCGCACTTGGCGCAGTCGGTGAAGCTCGCGCCGTACCCGTTCACCGCGAGCGAGCGCAGCAGGAAGGCGTCCAGCACCAGGTGCGACTCGTGCAGCCCGGCCGCCAGCACGCGCAGCCCGCCGACCAGCAGCAGGTACTGCTGGACGGCCGGCTCGCCCTCGTTCTCGGCGAACCGCTCGGCGGTCTCCAGCATCGCGGTGCCGGCCGTGTAGCGGCCGTAGTCGGTGACGATCGAACCGCCGTACGGCGCGATGGTCTCCACCTGGGTGCAGAGCGGCAACCCGCGGCCGACCAGCTCACTCCCCCGGCTGAAGAACTGCACGTCCACGTGCGAGAACGGCTCCAGGCGGGCACCGAACTTGGACTTGGTCTTCCGCACCCCCCGCGCGACCGCCCGCACCTTGCCGTGCTGGCGGGTCAGCAGGGTGATGATCCGATCGGCCTCGCCGAGCTTCTGCGCCCGCAGCACGACGCCGTCGTCCCGGAAAAGACTCATGGGGACCATTGTCCCCCACCCGCGCCCGGCGCCGGACAGCCGTGTTGCCCGCACCGGCGGCCGTGGGGGAGGCCCACAACGGTGCGGGTCACGGCGGGCCCGAGGTGGGGCGCAGGCCCGTTTTGTGGGGGATTCGAGATGGTCTACGGGGAGTCGGTCCACGGTGCTCGTGGACGGCCTACGGGTTCGCGGGCGGCCTTCGGGACGGAACGCCGCTACTTGTACGGCGCCCTGGTCGCCGCCTCCAGCAGCGCCCCGACCCGGGACTGCGGCAGGTCCAGGCAGCGCCCGACCGCGGCCAGCGCCTCGCGCTCCTGCGGCAGGTAGCGCCCGTCCGCCAGCGCGATGGCCGCGCCCTGCAGCAGCAACCGCTCGCGGCCCTGCCGGGCCAGGTGCGGGGTGAGCGGTTCGAGCACCGCGTGCAGTTCGACGGCCAGGCCGCCGGACATCCCGTGGGCCTCGTGGAGTTCACCGCCGAGCCCGGAGAGCGCGGCGAGCGAGGCCAGCACCTGGGCCTCGCCGCAGTCCTCGAACCCGGCCTCGCGCACCGCCGCGCAGGCCGCGTCGCGGGCCGCGCGGTGCGCGGTGCCGCCGGCCGCGAGCAGGGCCAGCGCGACGGTGTACTGGGCGTCCCGCAGCATCGCGCCGAGGCGCACGCAGGTGGGCTGCTCCAGGCTCTCCACGCCGTACCTGCCGTGGCAGCTGGTGCACTGCACACTGCCGATCACCGGGCCGAGCGGGGCCACCGGGGCCCCCAGCAACCGCAGCCACCGCCGGCCGTGCTGCCGGCGGTAGTTGCGGTCCCCGCCACAGCCCGGGCAGAAGAAGTCACCGAGAACGTCAGTCCGCCACCGCGGGCGAACACCCCACAACCTGGTCACGGCGCCACTCCCCAGACATGGCAGGCGGCCTGCTCGACGATGGGCAGGTCACGCGACCGGACACCGAGGCCGTCCCACCGACCCGGCTTTCCGGTGGATCGATGTTGCCACGGTTACCGGCACGTGTCAGTACCTCGAACGGCTTCCGATTCGAAAAAATGTGGCGCAGGCCACAACGGCAGGTGGACACGGCGAAGGGCCGCCCCGCGGGACGGCCCTTCGCACACCACCCGTTCGAATTAGCCCCGCTGCGAGCGGTTGACGGCGCTGATCATGGCCTTCAGCGAGGCCAGCACGGTGTTGCCGTCGATGCCCACGCCCCACAGCACCTTGCCGTCCACCGCGCACTCCACGTACGCGGCGGCCTGGGCGTCGCCGCCCTCGCTCAGCGCGTGCTCGGCGTAGTCCAGGACGCGCACGTCCACGCCGATCCGGGCCAGCGCGTCGGCGAAGGCCGAGACCGGGCCGTTGCCGGCACCGGTCAGCGTCACCGGCGCGCCGTCCACCAGGGCCTCGGCGGTCAGCGCGTCCCGGCCGTCCTCGGTGGTCAGGGTGCGCGAGCCGCTCAGCGAGATCCGGCCCCACGGGTTGTCGGTGGTCGGCAGGTACTCGTCCTCGAAGACCCGCCAGATCTCGGCCGGGCTGACCTCGCCGCCCTCGGCGTCGGTCTTGGCCTGGATGATCCGGGAGAACTCGATCTGCATCCGGCGCGGCAGGTCCAGCTTGTGGTCGTTCTTCAGCACGTACGCCACGCCGCCCTTGCCGGACTGGCTGTTGACCCGGATGACCGCCTCGTAGGTGCGGCCGACGTCCTTCGGGTCGATCGGCAGGTACGGCACGCCCCAGGCGTGCTCCTCCACCGGCACGCCCGCGGCCGCGGCGTCCGCCTCCAGGGCGTCGAAGCCCTTCTTGATGGCGTCCTGGTGCGAGCCGGAGAAGGAGGTGTACACCAGGTCGCCGGCGTACGGGTGGCGCGGGTGCACCTCCATCTGGTTGCAGTACTCGGCGGTGCGGCGCACCTCGTCGATGTCGGAGAAGTCGATCTGCGGGTCGATGCCCTGCGAGAACAGGTTCATCCCCAGCGTCACCAGGTCGACGTTGCCGGTCCGCTCGCCCTGCCCGAACAGGCAGCCCTCGATGCGGTCGGCACCCGCCAGGTAGGCCAGCTCGGCGGAGGCGACGGCGGTGCCGCGGTCGTTGTGCGGGTGCACCGACAGGCAGACGAACTCCCGGCGGGACAGGTGGCGCGACATCCACTCGAACTGGTCGGCCTGGACGTTCGGGGTGGCCCGCTCGACGGTGGCGGGCAGGTTCAGGATGATCTCGCGGCCCTCGCCCGGCTGCCAGACGTCCATGACCGCCTCGCAGACCTCCAGCGCGAAGTCCAGCTCGGTGTCGACGAAGATCTCCGGCGAGTACTGGTAGCCGAAGACGGTGTCGTCGCCCAGCAGCTTCTCCGCGTACTCCATCACCAGCCGGGTGCCCTCGGTGGCGATCGCCCTGGTGGCCGCCCGGTCGTTGCGGAACACCACCCGGCGGAACAGCGGCGCGGTCGCGTTGTACAGGTGGACGGTCGCCCGCGGGGCGCCGACCAGCGACTCCACGGTCTTCTCGATCAGTTCCTCGCGGGCCTGGGTCAGCACCGAGATGGTGACGTCCTCGGGGATCGCCCCCTCCTCGATCAGCGACCGTACGAAGGCGTGGTCGGTGGCCCCGGAGGACGGGAAGCCGACCTCGATCTCCTTGTAGCCCATCTTCACCAGCAGGTCGAACATCATGCGCTTGCGGGCCGGCGACATCGGGTCGATCAGCGCCTGGTTGCCGTCCCGCAGGTCGGTGGACAGCCAGCGCGGCGCCTTGGTGATCACCTGGTCCGGCCAGGTGCGGTCCGGCAGGTCGACGGTGCCGAACGGCTGGTAGCGCCCGTACCGCATGCCGGAGGAGTGCTGGCGCACCGAGGCGGCGGTGATCGGGGTGGGGCGGTCCACGAAGGGACGGCCGGCGGGGGCGGACACGGCGGAGTTCTGCTCGGTCATGGAGGTGACTCGGCTTCCTGTGATGCGTGGAGCGGGCGGGTCGGGGGTGGTCAACACCTGGTTGACACCGACTGGCCGGCCTCTGCTGCCGCTCGCGATACACCGTCGGATCGCCGATCGCGCGCACAGCACGTTCCCCGCGGCGAGGGTGCCGGCCCCAGTGGACTACAGGCCCTCGACGCGGCAGCTAAGAAGAAGCAGCCCGTTGCGCATGATGGCCCCAGCGTAACCCAGCGCCGCGCGCCCCCGAAGTGATCCGGGCTACCGTTCCACTCCTTGAGACACCGATCGGTCCCGACAAAGCTGGTGACAACCGGTCACCATGGCCTCACCCTGGGCGACATGACTGCAGCAGCACCGATCTGCACGATCGTCCCGCCGTACGTCCTGGACCGCCTCGCCGAGGCCGGTCACGAACCCGCCGCCCACTCCCTGGCCCTCGACGCCGCGCACCGCACGGCCCGACTCTCCCCCGCCCCGCCGGCGGCCGCCGTCCCGCCGGTCGCCGCCGCCCCGGGCCTGGACCGGGTGGTCTACGACGCCGGCCACGGCCAGCGGCTGCCCGGCCGCAGCGTACGCGGCGAGGGCGCGCCCGCGTCCTCCGACCGCTCCGTCAACCAGGCCTACGACGGCCTCGGCGCGACCTTCGCGCTCTACGCGGACGTCTTCGGCCGCCACTCGATCGACGACCGGAACCTGCGGCTGGACGCCAGCGTCCACTACGGCCGCAACTACGACAACGCCTTCTGGAACGGCCACCAGATGGTGTTCGGCGACGGCGACAACGTGGTGTTCGGCGACTTCACCGCCTGCGTCGACGTCATCGGCCACGAACTCACCCACGGCGTCACCCAGTTCACCGCCGGGCTGGACTACCAGGACCAGCCCGGCGCGCTCAACGAGTCGGTCTCCGACGTCTTCGGCTCGCTGGTCAAGCAGTACGCGCTGCACCAGGGCGCCGCCGACGCCGACTGGCTGATCGGCGCCGGGCTGCTCGCCCCGGGCGTCCAGGGCGTGGCGCTGCGCTCGATGAAGGCGCCCGGCACCGCCTACGACGACCCGCAGCTCGGCAAGGACCCGCAGCCCGCGCACATGCGGGACTACGTGAACACCACCCGGGACAACGGCGGGGTGCACATCAACTCCGGCATCCCCAACCACGCGTTCTACCTGCTGGCCACCGCGCTCGGCGGCTCGTCCTGGGAGCGCGCGGGGCGGATCTGGTACGACGCCCTGACCGGGGGCGCGCTGCCCGCCGACGCCGACTTCACCGCCTTCGCCCGGGCCACCGTGGCCGCCGCCGGGGCCCGCTACCCCGACGACCGGTCGGTCGCGGACACCGTCACGGCGTCCTGGGCCCAGGTCGGGATCAGCCCGACCTGACCTCCGGCGCCGGTCCGGGGCGGCGGGGGGCGCGCCTGAAGGGTGGTTGAGACCGGGTTGAGGCGGGCTTAAGGTCACGGTCCGGGAAAAGCCCGGCAAACCCCCTCCCTGCGTAGCACCATGGACACCATGCGCATCCAGGTGACCCGGACCGGCGGCTTCGCGGGGATCGTCCGCCAGGCGGAGATCGACACCGCCGACCGCACGGACGCCCCGCACGTGCACGCACTCGCCCGCGAGGCCGTCGCGGGCGGGCTGCGCGCGCCCTCGTACGGGGTGCCGGACGGCTTCCACTACGAGATCACCGTCGACGGCCGGTCGGTGTACTGCGCCGACCCGAAGCTCACCGACTCGCAGCGGGAGCTGGTCTCCCTGGTGCTGCGCGAGGGCGCCTAGCACCCGGCGCGACGGCGCGTCGCACCCCGGCGCGAGGGCGCTCAGCACCAGGGAGCCCCGGCGGTCAGAGCCAGCCGTCGAGCGCGGCCAGGAAGCCGGCCGGGTCGTCCCGGTGGACGGTGTGGCCCGTGCCGGGGACGGTGCGCACCTCGAAGCCCCGGGCGCGCAGTGCCTCGGCGCTCGCCGCGTCCACCAGCAGGCTGCGGTCGGCCAGCACCACCAGCGAGGGCACCGCCGGCCGGGCCGGCAGGTCCGAGCCGCGTTCGGCCATGGCCTGCGCCGAGTCCGGGTCCCAGGCGGCCACGGCGGCGAGTTCGGCGTCCACGTCGGCCGGTTCCCACTTGGGGCTGAGCGCGACGACCTGCTCCCGGGTGAGGTGCCTCAGCTCCGCCATCACCCGCGGGTCCATGCCGGACTGGGCGAACCGCCAGGCCGGGTCGACGTACACCGCGCGGGCCGGCTTGAGCCGCTCGACCGCGTCGGCCAGCGCGATGCCGCCCAGCGAGTGGCCGATGGCCAGCTCCGGTCCGGCCGGCACGGTCTCCAGCAGGTCCTCGGCGTACGCCTCCAGCGGGTAGCGCTCCAGCGGGCTCGCGCCGGTGCCGCGCGGGCTGGCGCCGTGCCCGCGCAGGTCGACGGCGACCACCCGGTAGCCCCGCTCGGCCAGCGCCGGGCCGACCAGCCGCCAGGTCCGGTGGTCGGACATGATGCCGTGCACCAGCACGGCCAGCCGGTCCCCGCTGCCCCACTCCCGGGTGTGCAACTTCATCGCGGTGTTCCCCTTCTGACGTCGCGTACGGCCGGGCCACGGCGAAGGCCCGCCCGGACGCACAACGTCCGGACGGGCCCCAGGCCTCCCGGCGGCGCGGACTCCCGCGCCCCGGGCTCGGATTCCGGGCTCAGAAGCCCAGCTTGCGCAGCTGCTTGGGGTCGCGCTGCCAGTCCTTGGCGACCTTGACGTGCAGGTCCAGGTAGACCGGCGTGCCGAGCAGCGCCTCGATGTGCTTGCGGGCGGTGGTGCCGACGTGCTTGAGCCGCGAGCCCTTGGCGCCGATCACGATCGCCTTCTGGCTCTGCCGCTCGATGTAGACGTTGGCGTGGATGTCCAGCAGCGGGCGGTCCGCCGGGCGGCCCTCGCGCGGCAGCATCTCCTCGACCACCACGGCCAGCGAGTGCGGGAGTTCGTCGCGCACGCCCTCCAGCGCGGCCTCGCGGATCAGCTCGGCGACCATGATCTGCTCGGGCTCGTCGGTGAGGTCGCCCTCCGGGTAGAGCTGGTCGCCCTCCGGCAGCAGCTTGGTGAGCAGGTCGGCGACCAGCTCCACCTGCTTGTCGCCCACCGCGGAGACCGGGATGATCTCGGCCCACTCGAAGCCCAGCTCGACGCCGAGCTGCTGGATGGCGATGAGCTGTTCGGCCAGGCGCTTGGAGTCGACCAGGTCGGTCTTGGTGACGATGGCGACCTTCGGGGTCTTCTTGATCCCGGCGATCTCCTTGGCGATGAACTTGTCGCCGGGGCCGATCTTCTGGTCGGCGGGCAGGCAGAAGCCGATCACGTCGACCTCGGCCCAGGTGGTGCGGACCAGGTCGTTGAGGCGCTCGCCGAGCAGGGTGCGCGGCTTGTGCAGACCGGGGGTGTCGACCAGCACGAGCTGGGCGTCCGGGCGGTGCACGATGCCGCGCACGGTGTGCCGGGTGGTCTGCGGGCGGTCGGAGGTGATCGCGACCTTCGTCCCCACCAGGGCGTTGGTCAGGGTCGACTTGCCCGCGTTGGGCCGGCCGACGAAGCACGCGAACCCGGAGCGGTACGAGGAGGAAGGGGCATTCATGGGCTCCATTCTCCCTGATCACCGGAGCCCCGCTGTCCGGGCCCACCCCCCGGGGGCGCCCGGGGGGGGGCGCTCAGCCCTTCTTCCCGCCCTTCCCGCCGGTGCCGTCGGTGGGGATCAGCGAGACCACCACCAGCACCAGCAGGAAGCCGAGCGAGCCGAACAGCCAGACCTCCGACCCGGTCTCCTGCCACTTGCCCAGCCCCATCACGAACAGCAGCAGCCCGGCGAAGAACGCCACCGCCCCCATGCCCCCAGCCCCCTCAGCGAGTCCCACTCCCCCGGTGAGATTATCCGCCGCCGGACCTGGCCGGGACCGTGCCGGGCGGTACCGCCGCCGAGGGCCCGCCCCGGGCCCCGGCCGGCCCTCGGCAGCCACGACGCCGGCCCCTCGCCGGCCCCGCACCGGGCCCCGGCACCAGCCCCGTACGGGCCCTCGCCGGGGACGGTCTCAGCGCGCCTCGGCGGACACCCGCAGCGTCCCGTCCGGCCCGGCCAGCAGCACCGGCGTCCCGGCCCCGCCCAGGTCCCGCACGGCCGCGAGGTCCGCCTCGGCGGGCTGCTGCGCCTCGCTCACCACGGCCGCCGCCTCCAGCGACCGGGCGCCGCTGGCCACCGCCATCGCCACCGCCGTCTGCAGGGCGCTCAGCCGCAGCGACTCCAGCGCGACCGTCCCGGCCACGTAGGTGCGTCCGGTCTCGTCACGCACCGCGGCCCCCTCGGCGACGCCGTTGCGGGCGCGGGCCGAGCGGGCCAGGGTGATGATCTTCTTGTCTTCGGGGTCGAGCTCGACGATGTCACTCATGCCGCCGAGCATAGGCACCCGGCGCCGGTCAGTGGCCGACCGGGTGGGTCCGCCCCGGGTTCGGCCTGAGGACCTTCACGAAGGTCTTCGGCCCGGTCGGCAGCGGCTCCTCCTGCTCGACGCGCTCGCGCCAGAACGGGTTGTCGTGCGGCAGGTGGCTGCTCACCCGGCCGTACATCCCGAAGGTCGTCAGGACGATTCCGAAGACGAACGCGAACAGCACGTTCGACATCCGGAAGTTGAGGATGTTCGCGTCCGGCCGCCCGAGCACCGTCAGCCCGTAGAAGCCGGACAGGACGAACAGCACGCCCGCCGCCATGTTGAGGTTGGACGCGAAGTTCCCGCCGATCACCGCCCCCAGCACCAGGATCGCGCCCACCACGATGGACAGGATGCTCAGCGCCCCGTTGGTCGACAGCCCGGCGATCCGGTCACCGTGGGTGGCCAGGAAGCCGGGGTGGTCGGCCAGCCCCAGGCATCCGAACACGATCAGGAAGATCCCCCCCAGCCCCGCTCCGATCCGCCACACCAGGGCGAGTCGGCGGTCGACGGGCTTCAGCGAGTCTTGCAGCTTCATGGCGGCCTCCAGAGCCCGGCCGTGGTCCGGCCGTGCCTAGCTGTAGGGATGGAGCTTCTCCATGTGCGGCGTCTCGTGCATGTAGAGCGAGCCGCACTGCTGGCAGCAGCGCAGCCCGGTGCCCCACTCCTGCTCGGGCCGCGTCTCGGCGTCGTCGGACACCGTCCGGCCGCAGAGCGCCGTCGACAGGTCCTCGTCCCGCACCACGTGCCAGGACTTGACTCCGCCGGCCGCCCCCTGCGGGCCGTACTCCGCGCGAAGTTTGTGCGTCATGCCCTCCATGGTCGCTCGGCGACCGCCCACCCGCTACTCGCCCGCCGGGACCCCGGCCCCGTCGGTGCCCCGGACGGGGGCGGCGACCATGGAGCCGATCCGGTTGCGGCGGCCGGCCGAGGACTCGGCGGTCAGCAGGATGCCGGTCAGGCCGCCGTCGACCGGCTCGGGCAGCGGGATCTCGCAGGACGAGCCGGGGATCGGCACCCGGCCCAGGTGCTTGGCCAGCAGGCCGCCGACGGTCTCGACGTCCTCGTCCTCCAGCTCGATGCCGAACAGCTCGCCCAAGTCCTCCACCAGCAGCCGGGCGGTGATCCGGTACGAGCCGTCGCCGAGGTCCTCCACCGGGGCGATCTCCCGGTCGTACTCGTCGGTGATCTCGCCGACGATCTCCTCCAGGATGTCCTCGATGGTGACCAGGCCGGCCGTGCCGCCGTACTCGTCGATCACGATCGCCACGTGCGAACGGCGCTGCTGCATCTCGCGCAGCAGGTCGCCGGCCGGCTTGGAGTCCGGGACGAAGACGGCCGGGCGCATCACCGCGCCGACCTCCTCGGACTCCGCCTCCCGGTTGATGTGGGTGCGCCGCACCAGGTCCTTGAGGTAGACGATGCCGACCACGTCGTCCTCGCTGTCGCCGACCACCGGAATCCGCGAGAAGCCCGAACGCAGGGCCAGGGTGAGCGCCTGCCGGACGGTCTTGTGCCGCTCGATCATCACCAGGTCGGTGCGCGGCACCATCACCTCGCGCACGATGGTGTCGCCCAGCTCGAAGACCGAGTGCACCATCCGGCGCTCCTCGTCCTCGATCAGGTCGTCCTTCTCGGCGAGGTCCACCAGGGACCGCAGCTCCGCCTCGGAGGCGAACGGGCCCTCCCGGTAGCCCTTGCCCGGGGTCAGCGCGTTGCCGAGCAGGATCAGCAGCCGCGGGATCGGGCCCAGCACCGCCGCCAGCGGCAGCAGCACGAAGGAGGCCGCGGTCGCGGTGGTGAGCGGGTGCTGGCGCCCGATCGTGCGCGGCGAGACCCCCACCGCGACGAAGGACACCAGCACCATCACGCCGAACGCCAGCAGCACGGCCTGCCAGGTCGGGCTCACGTTGCGCACGCAGACCACGGTGACCAGGACGGCCGCCGCCATCTCGCTGGCCACCCGGATCAGGGTGGCCAGGTTGAGGTAGCGGATCGGGTCGGAGGCGACGGTCAGCAGCCGCGCGGAGCCGCGCCGGCCGCTGCGCACCGCCTCCTCCGCCCGGAACCGGGAGACCCGGGAGATGCCCGCCTCGGCGCACGCGGCCAGCCAGCCGAGCACGACGAGCAGCACGGCACCGAGGATGAAGCTCGTACTCTCACCACTCACAGGGGTTCGGGCTCCGCGCTCAGTGGGTGGTGGGGGCCGGGGAGATGCCGCCGAGGCCGCGGCCCGCCCGCCAGTCGTCCAGGATGCGCTTCTGGAGGGCGAACATCTCCTCCTCCTCCTCGGGCTCCTCGTGGTCGTAGCCGAGGACGTGCAGCACGCCGTGCACGGTGAGCAGTTGCAGCTCCTCGTCCATCGAGTGCTTGGAGGGGGCCGCCTTGCCCTGCTGCTCGGCGACCTCGGGGCAGAGCACGATGTCGCCGAGCAGGCCCTGCGGCAGCTCCTCGCCCTCCTTGCCGGGACGCAGCTCGTCCATCGGGAAGGACATCACGTCCGTGGGCCCGGGGAGGTCCATCCACTGGATGTGCAGCTCCTCCATCGCCGCACCGTCCACCAGGATCACGGACAGTTCGGACTGCGGGTGGATCCGCATCTTGTCCAGGGCGAAGCGGGCGACGTCGAGGATGGCTTCCTCGTCGGCGTCCCAACCGGACTCGTTGGCGATGTCGATCGACATGACGGGCTGTGTGCTCAGCTTTCGGTGCGATGGGACTGTCGGGGTGCGCGGGGCGCGGTGGCCTTGCCGGTGCGCCGCTGGGCGGGCTTGCGGGCCGCCGGTGCGGCGTCCTCGGCCTCCTGGCGGGCGTCCCAGCGCTCGTAGGCGTCCACGATCCGGCCGACCAGCTTGTGGCGGACCACGTCGGTGCTGGTGAGGACGGAGAAGTGGATGTCGGGCACGTCGGCCAGGATCTCCTGGACGACCTTGAGGCCGCTGCGGGTGCCGCCCGGGAGGTCGATCTGGCTGGTGTCGCCGGTGACCACCACCCGGGAGTTGAACCCGAGGCGGGTGAGGAACATCTTCATCTGCTCGGGCGAGGTGTTCTGGGCCTCGTCGAGGATGATGAAGGCGTCGTTGAGGGTGCGGCCGCGCATGTACGCGAGCGGGGCGACCTCGATGGTGCCGGCCGCCATCAGGCGCGGGATGGAGTCCGGGTCCATCATGTCGTGCAGCGCGTCGTACAGCGGGCGCAGGTACGGGTCGATCTTCTCGTAGAGGGTGCCGGGCAGGAAGCCCAGCCGCTCCCCCGCCTCGACCGCCGGACGGGTCAGGATGATCCGGTTGACCTCCTTGGCCTGGAGGGCCTGGACGGCCTTGGCCATCGCCAGGTAGGTCTTGCCGGTGCCGGCCGGGCCGAGGCCGAAGACGATCGTGTGCTTGTCGATCGCCTCGACGTAGCGCTGCTGGTTGAGGGTCTTCGGGCGGATCGTGCGGCCCCGGTTGGACAGGATGTTCGCGGTGAACACCTGGGAGGGCGCCGGGCTGTCCGGGTCCTGCTCCTGGCTGCGGAGCATGGCGATGGAGCGCTCCACGGAGTCCTCCGTCAGGGGCTGGCCGGTGCGCAGCACCAGCATCATCTCGTTCAGGAGCCGCTGGACGAGGGCGACCTCGGCCCGGGCCCCGGTGGCGGTCACCTCGTTGCCGCGCACGTGGATGTCGGCGGCGGGGAAGCCCCGCTCGATCACGCGCAGCAGCGAGTCCGCGGTGCCGAGCAGGGTGACCATCGGGTGCTTCTCGGGGATGACGATCCGGGTGCTGACGCGGCCGTCGTCGGCCGGTTCGGGGCGCGGCTGTCCGTTGGTACGGGTCTGCGATGTGTCACTCATAGGTCGGCGCTGGGGCCTGCCTCATCCCATCCGTGGTGTCGGGTGCCGCTCGGTGTCTCCGGGGCACCAGGGTACGCCGCGACCGTGATCGCCGTGGCGGGCGGCGGGGCCGCACCCGACGATGCTGCGGCAGTTCGCGGGCCGACGCGAACCCTTTTTCGGGCTGTTCACGACCTTCACAGCGCTCGCGGCGCGCCCGGTCTTCCCGACCCCGGCGCCGGGGGCGCTCGCGGCGGCCGCGGCGGTGGCGGCCGTCATGACGGGCGGCGGGCCGGGACGGGCACCCGGTCGAGGTCGGCGGCCAGCACCAGCTCCCCGTCGAAGTGCTTGCGGGCGTCGGCCAGGTGCTGGCCGAGGTCCGGGTAGCGCTGGGAGAAGTGGGTCAGCACCAGGGTGCGCACCCCGGCCTCGGCGGCGACCTTGGCCGCCTGCCCGGCGGTGAGGTGGCCGTGCTCCTCGGCGAGCCGGGCGTCGGCGTCGGTGAAGGTCGCCTCGACGACCAGCAGGTCGGCGCCCTCGGCGAGCGCGTGCACGCCCTCGCACAGCCGGGTGTCCATCACGAAGGCGAACTTCTGGCCCGGCCGCGGCTCGCTGACCTCGCCCAGGGTGACGGTGCGGCCGTCCACCTCGATCGCGCCCTCGTGCTGGAGGCGGCCCACCGCCGGGCCGCGCACGCCGGACGCGGCGAGCCGCTCCGGCACCAGCCGGCGGCCGTCCGGCTCGGACAGCCGGTAGCCGAAGGACTCCACCGGGTGGTCCAGCCGGACGGCGTCCAGCGCGAAGCGGGCGCCGGGCGCGGGCAGCGGCCCGGCCTCGTCGATCGGCCGGGGCCGCAGCACGGCCGTCTCGTGGTAGGCGGTGGAGTGCCGCAGCCGCTCGAAGTAGACCTCACCGGAGGCCGGGAAGTAGACGTCGACCGGGTGCGGGACCCGGTCCAGGTTGATCCGCTGGATCACCCCGGCGAGGCCCAGGCAGTGGTCCCCGTGGAAGTGGGTGACCGCGATCCTGGTGATCTGGGTGGCGGTGACCCCGGCGTGCAGCATCTGGCGCTGGGTGCCCTCGCCGGGGTCGAACAGCAGGCCCTCGCCGTCCCAGCGCAGCAGGTAGCCGTTGTGGTTGCGGTGCCGGGTGGGCACCTGGCTGGCGGTGCCGAGGACGACGAGTTCGCGCTGGGACACCCGCGGTCAGACCATGCGCTCGGTCATCGGCTTGCCGCCGAGCACGTGGACGTGCGCGTGGAAGACGGTCTGCCCGGCGCCCGCACCCGTGTTGAAGATCAGCCGGTAGTCCTCGATGCCCTCGTCCCTGGCCACCGCGCCCGCCTCGGCGAGCAGCTCGCCGGCGGTCTCCGGCTCGGCGGCGGCCAGCGCGGCCGCGTTCGGGTAGTGGACGTGCGGGATCACCAGCACGTGCACGGGCGCCTTGGGGGCGATGTCGCGGAAGGCGAGGATGCGCTCGGTCTTGCGCACCACGGTCGCCGGGATCTCGCCCGCCACGATCTTGCAGAACAGGCAGTCGGGCTGCGGCTCGCCGGCCATGGCTCTCTCCTCGGGATCGGTACGTCGGGTGGTGGGGCGGTACGGGCGCAGCCTAGCCGAGCCGGGCGACGGCCTGCTGGTACTCCTGGAGGTGCTTCCAGCGCACCGCGCGCATGCCGACGACGTCGCCGTCGTCGGTGTCGAAGTCCTCGGCGAGGAAGGCGACCGCGAGGATGACGAAGCCGAGCAGCCAGCGCCTGGTGAGCCGCCAGGTGTTCGGCCGCATCACGCCCTTGCGGCGCACCAGCCGCATCGCCATGATCCCCTTGCCCACGCTGAAGCCGGTCAGCCGGGCGAGCACCACCTGGTTGAGGAAGGACGTGCCGAGGCCGACCACCAGCAGCGCCACGAAGTAGGGCACCACCGGCCCGCCGCTCTGCACCGCGTGGCCGGCCATGTGCCGGGTCTTCGGGCGGCTGGCGGCGTTGGCGGCGACGAAGCCGAGGCCGACCGCGAACAGCCAGTCCAGCACGATCGCCAGGAACCGCCGGCCGCCGCCCGCCTCCTTGGGGCACGGCGGCAGTGCCGCCCGCCGCGGCTGCTCGGGCCGCGGGTGGGGGTTCGGGTACGGCTGGGCGTACCCCCGCGGCGGCTGGGCCTGCGGCGACGGGTAGCCGCCCTGCGGCGGGTACGGCTGCGGTGGGTACGGCTGGGCCGGCGGGTAGCCCTGCGGCCGCGCCGGCGGATGGGGCTGCGGCTGCTGTGCGTAAGGATTCTGGCCGTACTGCGGCGGCGGGTAGCCCTGCGCCATGTGGTTCCCCCGTGAGCTGTGGATCAAGAGCAGCCCCGCATCCTACCCACGCCCCGGGCTCCGGAGCAGGAGGTCGGACGGGCCGACTTCCCGCTCCGGAGCGCCGCCCGGCCGGCCGGTCAGAGCCAGGGCAGCGGCGGCGCCGTGCGGGCCGGGGTCTCGGCCAGCCCCGCCAGGGCGATCCGGACGCCCTCGGCCAGCTGCGGGTCCTCGCCGGCCGCCCAGTGGTGCGGGGCGAACGGCACCTCGACGTCCGGGTCGACCCCGTGGTTCTCCAGGCCCCAGCCGTAGTTCTCCAGCCAGAGCGCGTACTTGGGCTGGGTGACCAGGGTGCCGTCGACCAGCCGGTAGCGGCTGTCGATGCCGATCACCCCGCCCCAGGTGCGGGTGCCGACCACCGGGCCGATCCCGAGCGCCTGGACGGCGGCGTTGACCACGTCGCCGTCCGACCCGGTGAACTCGTCGGCGAGCGCGACCACCGGCCCGCGCGGGGCGTCCGCCGGATAGGGCACCGGGTGGTCGGTGTCCCGGATGACGTCCCAGCCGATGATCCGGCGGGCCAGCTTCTCGATCACCAGCTGCGAGGTGTGGCCGCCGCGGTTCCCCCGGACGTCGACGACCAGGCCCTCCCTGGCCATCTCGGTGCTCAGGTCGCGGTGCAGCTGCGCCCAGCCGGCCGTCTGCATGTCGGGCAGGTGGAGGTAGCCCAGCCGCCCGCCGGACAGTTCGCGCACCGCGGCCCGCCGCCCGGCCACCCAGTCGTGGTAGCGCAGCGCCTCCTCGTCGGCGAGCGGGACGACCACCGGGTGGCGCCGGTCGGTGCCGTCCTTCCCGGCCACGGTCAGCTCGACCGGCTGCCCGGCGGTGCCGGCCAGCAGCGGGGCCGGCCCGGTGACCGGGTCCACCGGGCGGCCGTTGACGGCGAGCAGCGCGTCGCCCGGGCGGATAGCGGCGCCGGGCGCGGCCAGCGGCGAGCGGGCCCTGGGGTCGGAGGACTCCCCGGGCAGGATCCGCCCGATCCGCCACCGCTCGCCGTCCCGGACCAGGTCGGCGCCGAGCAGGCCCTGGCGCCGGGCCGGCTCGGTGTACCGGCCGTACGGCATCACGTAGGCGTGCGAGGTGCCGAGTTCGCCGTGCACCTCCCAGAGCAGGTCGACCAGTTCGTCGTGCGAGCCGACCCGCTCGACCAGCGGCCGGTAGCGCTCCAGCACCCCATCCCAGTCGACGCCGGAGAGGTCGGGGCGCCAGAAGTTGTCCCGCATCAGCCGGCCGTTCTCGGCGTACATCTGCCGCCACTCGGCGGCCGGGTCGACGGTCACCCGCAGCCGGGCGAGGTCGACGGCGGTCTCCTCGTCGTCGCCGCCCTTGTGGTCGGCCGGGACGACCCGCAGCTCGCCCTCGTCCAGCACGGCCACCCGGGTGCCGTCCGCGCTGACCGCGAAGTCGTCCAGGCCGTGCACCAGCTGCTCGACCCGGCGCTTCCTCAGGTCGAAGCGCTCCAGCACCGGGCGGGGCCGGTCGTCGTCCAGGGACGCGGCCCCGTCGCCGAGTTCGCCGGTCAGCGGGGCCCTGGTCCAGAGCACGCCGTCCTTGGCCGCGGCCAGTTCCTCGAAGCGGCCGCCCTCGACCGGGAAGGGGACGATCCGGTCGGCGATGCCGTCCAGGTCCACCCTGGTCACCGGCGCGGCGCCGGCCGCCGCCTCCTCTCCGTCGGCCTTCCCGGCCTTCGGCTCGTCCTCCTCCCCGCCGAGCGGGCGCCCGGCCCGCTGCGGCCCGAACGGGGACGGCGTGTCGGCGGCCAGCGTGACCAGGTAGGGGCGGCAGCCGTTCGGGAAGGACAGGTCGAAGACGTGCGCGTCGTACACCGGGTCGAAGTTGCGCACCGACAGGAAGGCCAGGTAGCGGCCGTCCGCGGTGAAGGAGGGCGAGGTGTCCACGAAGCGCGGCTGGGTGACCTCGCCGACCGTCCGGGTGGCCAGGTTGGCCAGCACGATCTGGCGCAGCGAGTGCGGGCCCATCCCGCGCACCGGGCGCGACCAGGCCAGCCAGGCCGAGTCCGGGCTGAAGGCCGGCCCGCCGGGCTCGCCGTCGGCGCTGCGGTCCAGCTCGTGCACGGCGCCGTCGGCCAGCGTGACCAGCAGCAGCCGGCCGTCGTGCACGCCGAGCGCGGCCTGCTTGCCGTCCGGGGAGACCACCAGCGAGTTGACCCGGCCCAGCTGCCCCGCGGCGAGCCGGCGACGCTCCTCGCCGTGCAGGTCGGGGGCGAACTCCAGGGCGTCCTCGCCCTCGGCGTCGGTCACCCACAGCACGCCCTGGGCGCCGTCCTCGCCCGGCACCACCCGGACCAGGCGCCCGCGTACGCCCGGGGTCTCGTCCAGCACCCGGGCCGGGCCCTCGCGGTGGGTCAGCCAGTGCACGCTGCCGCGCACCACCACGGCGCTGCCCCGGCCGGTGCGGTCGGGGGCGACGGACTCCAGCCAGTGCGCGGCGGGCACCGGGCGGGGGCGGCGCCCGGCCCGGGGGCCGGCCAGCCGGACGTCCAGCCGGCGCGGCTCGGCGCCCTCCAGGTCGTCCAGCAGCCACAGGTCGCCGGCCCGGTGGAAGACCACCCGGGTGCCGTCGGTGGTGGCGTTCCGGGCGTAGAAGCCGTCGGGGTCGGTGGTGTGGCGGCGCAGGTCGGTGCCGTCCGGGCGGCTGGACCACAGCTCGCCGACGCCCTCGTGATCGGAGAGGAAGGCGATGCGCTCCCCGACCCAGAGCGGCGAGTCCAGCTGCCCGTCCAGCTCCGCGTGGACGCGGACGAACTCGTCCCGGCCGAGCCACAGCTTGCCGGCCCGCCCGCCCCGGTACCGCTTCCACCAGGCCGGGTCACGGCCGTTGACGCTGGCCAGCAGCACCCTCCCCCGGCCTTCGGCCGGGGGCGCCCCCATGTCGCCCGGCTCGAAGGCGATGCCGCCGACCGGCCCGTACGGCAGCCGCCGCGGCTCGCCGCCGTCCAGCGGCACGGCGTGCGCCCAAGTGCGGCGGAAGCCGGACTCGCCGGCGGCGGTGACCGCGATCGGGCGGCCGTCGGCGGCCCAGCCGAGCACCCGGGTCTGGTGGCTGCCCCAGTGGGTGAGCCGGCGCGACGGACCGCCGTCCACCGGCACCACGTGCACCTCGGGGGCGCCGTCCCGGGTGGAGGTGAAGGCGAGGTGCCGCCCGTCCGGGGAGAACCTCGGGTGGTGGACCGGCAGGTGGTCCGCCGTCAGCCGCCAGGCCCGGCCACCGTCCAGCGGGGCGAGCCAGAGGTCGTCCTCGGCGACGAAGGCGACCAGGTCGCCGTGCAGGTGGGGATGGCGCAGGTAGGCGCCGGCCGGGGTGCTCAGGGAGTCCGTCACCCGGCCAGCCTAGGCAGCCGCGCGTACGGTCCGCGCCGTTTTCGGCAGACTCCCGGCGCCGCCCGCGGACGGCCGTGACGCGCTCGCGCCGGGCGCCGTCCCGGGCGCCCCGGGCGCCCTGCGGGCGCGGTCAGGACCAGCGGCCGCTGCGCCCGAGCAGAAGTGCGCCGGCGGCCACCCCGGCGGTGGAGGTGCGCAGCACCGAGGGGCCCAGCCGGTACGGCTCGGCGCCCGCCTCGGCGAAGGCGGCCAGCTCCTCCGGGGAGACCCCGCCCTCGGGGCCGACCACCAGGACGATGTCCCCGGTCTCCGGCAGCCCGGCGTGCGCCAGCGGCTCGGCGCCCTCCTCGTGCAGCACGGCGGCGAACGCGGCCTGCGCCAGGACGGGGGTCAGCTGCCGGGTGGTCATGACGTCCCGGACCACGGGGAAGCGCAGCCGGCGGGACTGCTTGCCCGCCTCCCGGGCGGTGGCCCGCCACTTGGCGAGGGCCTTGCCGCCGCGCTCGCCCTTCCACTGGGTGATGCAGCGCGAGGCGGACCACGGGATCACCACGTCCACGCCGACCTCGGTCATGGTCTCCACGGCCAGCTCGCCGCGGTCGCCCTTGGGCAGCGCCTGGACGACGACGATCCGCGGCGCGGGCTCCGGCTCCCGGCGCACGGCGGCGACCGCCACGTCGATCTCGTCCTTGCCGAGCACCTCGGCGACCGTGCCGTCCACGCCGAGCCCCAGCCCGTCGGCCAGGGTCACCGCCTCGCCCGGCTGCAGCCGCTTCACCGCGGCCGCGTGGCGCCCCTCCGGGCCGTCCAGGCGCACCACGGCCCCGGGCACGGCGGCGGCGATCCGCTCGGTCTCGACGAAGAAGACGGGCGCGGTCATGGCGGGGACCTTTCCAGGAGGGGCCTGCGGCCGGAGAGGGGGAAACACCGGAGGGGTGCCGGGGGCTTCCCCCCGGCACCCCTCCGCGGACGGCTACCGGCCGTTGAAGGCGTCCTTCAGCCGGGAGAACAGGCCCTGCTGGCCCGGCGCGAACTGGCCGGACGGCCGCTCCTCGCCGCGCAGCACCGCGAGGCGGCGCAGCAGCTCCTCCTGCTCGGCGTCGAGCTTGCTGGGCGTCTTCACCTCGACGTGCACTATCAGGTCGCCCCGGCCGCCGCCCCGCAGGTGCGTGATGCCCCGGCCGTGCAGCGGGATCGACTGGCCGGACTGGGTGCCGGGCCGGATGTCGACCTCCTCCAGGCCGTCCAGGGTCTGCAGCGGCACCTGGGTGCCGAGCGCGGCCGCCGTCATCGGGATGGTGACGGTGCAGTGCAGGTCGTCCCCGCGCCGCTGGAAGATGTTGTGGGTGGTCTCGGCGATCTCCACGTACAGGTCGCCGGCCGGGCCGCCGCCGGGGCCGACCTCGCCCTCGCCGGCCAGCTGGATCCGGGTGCCGTTGTCGACACCGGCCGGGATCTTGACGGTCAGGGTGCGGCGGGCGCGGACCCGGCCGTCGCCGGCGCACTCCGGGCACGGGGTCGGCACGACGGTGCCGAAGCCCTGGCACTGCGGGCAGGGGCGGGAGGTCATGACCTGGCCCAGGAAGGACCGGGTGACCTGGGAGACCTCGCCCTTGCCACGGCACATGTCACAGGTCTGCGCCGAGGTGCCGGGGGCCGCGCCCTCGCCACTGCAGGTGGTGCAGGTGACGGCGGTGTCGACCTGGAGCTCCTTGGTGGTGCCGAAGGCGGCCTCCTCCAGGGTGATCTCCAGCCGGATCATGGCGTCCTGGCCGCGGCGGGTGCGCGAGCGCGGGCCGCGCTGGCCGGCCGCGGCGCCGAAGAAGGCGTCCATGATGTCGGAGAAGCCGAAGCCGGCCGCACCGGCCCCGAAGCCGCCCGCTCCGCCGCCGCCCGGGGACAGCGGGTCCCCGCCGAGGTCGTAGACCTGGCGCTTCTGCGGATCGGAGAGCACCTCGTAGGCGGCGTTGATCTCCTTGAACCGCTCCTGCGTCTTCGGGTCCGGGTTGACGTCCGGGTGCAGTTCGCGTGCCAGGCGCCGGAACGCCTTCTTGATCTCGTCCTGCCCCGCATCCCGTCGGACGCCGAGTACCGCGTAGTAGTCCGTGGCCACCAAATGCTCCGCTTGTTCCGCCTGTAGTAGTGCTGCGACTGGTCGCCGCCGCCGGATTTCCGGCGACGGCCGCTTGCTAGGACTCGGCCAGGATCTGGCCCACGTACCGCGCCACCGCTCGCACCGCCCCCATTGTGCCCGGATAGTCCATCCGGGTCGGACCGATCACACCCAGTTTCGCCACGCTCTCGTCGCCCGAACCGTAGCCGACCGAGACGATCGACGTGGAAGTCAGCCCCTCGTAGGCGTTCTCCCGCCCGATCCGGACCGTCATCGCGGCGTCCGCGGTCTCACCCAGGAGGCGGAGCAGGACGACCTGCTCCTCCAGGGCCTCCAGCACCGGCTGGATGGAGAGCGGGAAGTCGTGCCCGAAGCGGGTCAGGTTGGCCGTGCCGGCCAGCATGATCCGCTCCTCGTTCTGCTCGGCGAGCGTCTCGAACAGGGTCGCCAGGACCGTGCTGACGGTCGGCCGGTCGGCCTGCTCGAACTGCGCGGGCAGCTCCTCCAGCAGCCCGGGGACCTCCGGGAGGCGCTTGCCGGCGGCTCTCGCGTTGATCCGGGCCCGGAGGTCCGCCAGCACCGTCTCGCCGACCGGGCCCGGGCAGTCGACCATCCGCTGCTCGACCCGGCCGGTGTTGGTGATCAGGACCAGCATCACCTTCGCCGGGGCGAGCGCCACCAGCTCGATGTGCCGGACGGTGGAGCGCGTCAACGACGGGTACTGCACCACCGCGACCTGCCGGGTCAGCTGGGCGAGCAGCCGCACCGTGCGGGCGACCACGTCGTCCAGGTCGACCGCGCCGTCCAGGAAGTGCCGGATGGCCCGGCGCTCGGGGGCGCTCATCGGCTTGATCTCGGCGAGCTTGTCGACGAAGAGGCGGTACCCCTTGTCGGTCGGGATCCGGCCGGCGCTGGTGTGCGGCTGGTGGATGTAACCCTCCTCCTCCAGCGCCGCCATGTCGTTGCGGACGGTCGCCGGCGAGACCCCGAGGTTGTGCCGTTCCACCAGGGCCTTGGAGCCGACCGGCTCCTCGGTGCCCACGTAGTCCTGCACGATCGCGCGGAGCACGGCGAGCTTGCGTTCGTCCAGCTGGCGGACCTCACCGGCCATGGGGCACGCACCTCCGTCTTCGCACGTTGTCCGACTGTGTCCCTCGTTGCTGCGGGCCGCTCCGGAAGGCCCTCGGCCTTGGCACTCTGAACACGCGAGTGCCAAAACCGTACCTGCCAGTGTACGGCCCGGGTCCTACGGCAGGAACGGCCCGACCGGGGTGATCCTCCCCGCAGTTCCGCCCACGGCCCGCGGGGCCCCCGCGGTTCGGTCGTTCCGGCGCCGGGGTGGTGCCGGGAGGCCGTCCGGGTGGCAGCATCGAAGGCGACGGCGAACGGAGGAGCAAGCGATGTCGAGCTCGGGCCAGCACACCCGTTTCGCGCCCGACCGCGGCCTGACCGGCCGCATGGTCGCCACGATGTTCGTGATCGGGCTGCTGTACGTCGGTTTCACGGGCCTGCTGATCGCGCTGATGCGCGGCGCCTGGCCACTGATCGTGCTGATCTCCGGCGGGCTGTTCGTGGCCCAGTTCTGGTTCAGCGACCGGATCACCGAGCGGGCGATGGGCGCCCACCGGGTGTCCCCCGAGGAGTTCCCCCAGCTGCACGGCACCGTCGACCGGCTCTGCGCCCTGGCCGACATGCCCAAGCCCCGGGTGGCGGTCGCCGACAACGACATGCCGAACGCCTTCGCCACCGGCCGCAACCCGGGCAACGCGGTGGTCTGCGTGACCACCGGGCTGCTGCGCCGGCTGGAGCCGGAGGAGCTGGAGGGCGTCCTCGCGCACGAGCTGTCGCACGTCGCCCACCGGGACGTGGCGGTGATGACGATCGCCGGCTTCCTGGGCGTCCTCGCCGGGGCGATGACCCGGATCGCCGTGTACGGCGGGTTCATGGGCGGCGGGCGCAACAACAACGACCAGAACGCGGCCGTCCTGGCGCTGGTCGTCCCGCTGGTGTCGATGGTCGTCTACGCGGTCAGCTTCCTGCTCACCCGGCTGCTGTCCCGCTACCGCGAGCTGGCCGCGGACCGGGCCGCCGCCCAGCTCACCGGCCGGCCCAGCGCGCTGGCCTCCGCGCTCACCAAGGTGACCGGGCAGATCGCGGCCATCCCCGGCAAGGACCTGCGCCAGGCGCAGCCGTACAACGCCTTCTACTTCGCCCCCGCGCTGAGCGCCCGGGAGACCGCCTCGCAGCTGCTGTCCACCCACCCGAGCCTGGAGAAGCGGCTGGCGCAGCTGGCGAGGATCTCCGAGCAGCTCGGCCGCTGACCCCCGAACCCGAGAGGACCGCCGTGGGAATCCTGGACGCCCTGTTCGGCCGCACCAAGCCCGTCAAACCCGACCTCGACCAGCTGTTCGGCGTGCCGTCCGCCGCGCTCACCCTGGAGGCCGGAGCCGGGTTCACCCCCACCGGGCTCGGCTCGGTCTGCTTCGCGGCCGTCGAGGGCGCGGCCTTCGTCCAGGTCGAGCAGCAGGTCCGGGCGCTGCTGGACGCCGACACCGGGCGCGGCGGCGTCCCGGTGGAGGCCTCCAAGGACGCCTACGGCTACTCCTGGCTGCTCGCCCGGCACCGGCCCGAGGAGCTGCCGGAGCTGGTGAACGACCTGCACGCGGTCAACAGCGAGCTGGAGGCGAACGGCTTCGGGCCGCAGCTGCTCTGCTCGCTGGTCGCCTTCCGGAACCCGCAGGGGCAGTCGCTGGCCCTGGTCTACCTGTACAAGCGCGGCACCTTCTACCCCTTCGCGCCGGTGCCCGGCGGAGGGGAGAAGCGCAACAGCCCGCTGGAACTGCAGGTCAACGCGATGCTGGGGAACGACCTGCGGCTGGAGAAGGACCTCGGCCGCTGGTTCCCGGTCTGGGGCGCGCCGGGACTCTGACGGGCCGTCCGCCCTCCCTATGATCACCCGTATGCGCAGCCGCCAGTACGGACCCGACCTGACCCCGCCGTGGAAGAAGCAGCAGGCCGCCCCGGAGGTGCCCGCCGAGCGGGACCTGGTGGTCGAGGAGGCGGCGACCGGCTTCTGCGGGGCGGTGGTGCGCTGCGAGAAGACCGCCGAGGGGTTCACCGTCACCCTGGAGGACCGGTTCGGCAAGCACCGGGTGTTCCCGCTGGTGCCGCGCGGCTTCCTGCTGGAGGGCAGGGCCGTCACCCTGGTGCGCCCGGCCGGCCCGGCGGCGCCCCGCACCCCGGGCCGTACCGCCTCGGGCTCGATCGCCGTCCCCGGCGCCCGCGCCCGGGTCGCCCGCGAGTCGCGGATCTACGTCGAGGGGCGGCACGACGCCGAGCTGGTCGAGCGGGTCTGGGGCGACGACCTGCGGATCGAGGGCGTGGTCGTCGAGTACCTGCGCGGCATCGACGACCTGCCCGCGATCGTCGCCGACTTCGCCCCCGGCCCGGGCCGGCGCCTGGGCGTCCTGGTCGACCACCTGCTCCCGGGGACGAAGGAGCACCGCATCGCCGCCCAGGTCACCGGCGAGTCCGTGCTGGTCGTCGGCCACCCCTTCATCGACATCTGGCAGGCCGTGAAGCCCGCCAGCGTGGGCATCCCCGCCTGGCCCGCCGTCCCGCGCGGCGAGGACTGGAAGGAGGGCACCTGCCGCCGCCTCGGCTGGCCGGTGGACACCCCGGCGGCCTGGAAGCACATCCTGTCGAAGGTGGACAGCTACCGGGACCTGGAGCCCGAACTGCTGGGCCGGGTGGAGGAGTTGATCGACTTCACGGCCCTGCCGGGCCAGGAGTAGGTCTGGAACTCCGAGGTGTCGAGCGTGACGCCCAACAGGCCTGAAGTAGTCACGCAGACACGACAGGTCCTCGATCAGTCCACCAGGTCACGGACGACGGCGTCGGCCAGCAGCCGGCCCTGGAGGGTGAGGGCGGCGCGGCCGTCGGCGTACGGACCCGCGGCGAGGAGGCCGTCGGCGAGGTGCCGGTCCGCGGCCTTGCGGCCGGTGTCCGTCAGCAGGTCCAGGGGGATGCCGTCCACCAGCCGCAGCTCCAGCAGGATGCGCTCGACGCGGCGGTCCTCGTCGGCCAGCACCTCGCGGGCCAGGGCCGGGGTGCGGCCCTCGGCGAGGGCCCGGGCGTAGGCGGCGGGGTGCTTGGCGTTCCACCAGCGGACGCCGCCGACGTGGCTGTGGGCGCCGGGGCCGGCCCCCCACCAGTCGGCGCCGGTCCAGTAGAGCTCGTTGTGGCGGCAGCGGCCCTCGGGGGTGGTGGCCCAGTTGGAGACCTCGTACCAGGAGTAGCCGGCGGCGCTGAGCGCCTCCTCGGCGATCAGGTAGCGGTCGGCGTGGACGTCGTCGTCGATCATCGGCAGTTCGCCGCGCTTGACCCGGGCGGCCAGCCGGGTGCCCTCCTCGACGATCAGCGAGTACGCGGAGACGTGGTCGGGCCCGGCGCCGATGGCGGCGTCCAGGGAGGCCCGCCAGTCGTCGTCGGACTCGCCCGGGGTGCCGTAGATGAGGTCGAGGTTGACGTGGTCGAAGCCGGCCGCGCGGGCCTCGGCGACGCAGGCCTCGGGGCGGCCCGGGGTGTGGTGGCGGTCGAGCAGCCGCAGGACGTGCGGGCGGGCGCTCTGCATGCCGAAGGAGAGCCGGTTGTAGCCGCCCTCGCGCAGTTCGGCCAGGTAGGCCGGGTCCACCGACTCCGGGTTGGCCTCGGTGGTGACCTCGGCGCCCTCGGCGAGCCCGAACTCCTCGCGGATCGCGGCGAGCATCTTCACCAGGTCGCGGGCGGGCAGCAGGGTCGGGGTGCCACCGCCGAGGAACACGGTCCGCACCGGGAGGTCCGTGTCCCCCAGCACCTTGCGGGCGAGGCGGATCTCGGCGACCACGTTGTCCGCGTACGTCTCCTGCGAGGCGACCGCCCCGGAGGAGCGCAGCTCGGTGGCGGTGTAGGTGTTGAAGTCGCAGTAGCCGCAGCGGCTGGCGCAGTACGGCACGTGCAGGTAGAAGCCGAAGGGTCGCGGGCCCAGCCCGGCGAGGGCGTGCGCGGGCAGGGAACCGTCGGACGGCACCGGATCGCCGTCGGGAAGTGCGGAGGGCATGGACCCATTGTCCCGTACGGCCCGGCCTGACCGGCGGGCCGTACGGGAGCGGGGCGGATCAGGCCTCGTTGGCGCCCGCGTACATCGCGGTCACCGCGTCCGCGTAGGTCCGCTCGACCACCGGGCGCTTGATCTTCAGGCTCGGGGTGAGCTCGCCGTGCTCGATGTCGAGGTCGCGCGGCAGCAGGTGGAACTTCTTGATCGTCTGCCAGCGCTGGAGGTCGCCGTTGACCCGCTTGACGAAGCCCTCGATCAGCTCGTGCACGGCCGGCTCGGCGGCCAGCTCGGCGTAGCTCCGCCCGGCCAGGCCGTGCTCGGCGGCCCACGGCATCAGGACCGCCTCGTCCAGGCCGATCAGCGCGGTGCAGTAGTTGCGGCCGTTGCCGATCACCAGGATGTTGCTGACGAACGGGCAGACCGCCTTGAACTTGCCCTCGACCTCGCTGGGCGCCACGTACTTGCCGCCGGAGGTCTTGAACAGGTCCTTCTTGCGGTCGGTGATCCGCAGGAAGCCGTCCGGGGTGAGCTCGCCGATGTCCTCGGTGTGGAACCAGCCGTCCGGCTCCAGCACCTCGGCGGTCTTCTCCGGCAGGTTGTGGTAGCCGCGCATGACGCCCGGGCCGCGCAGCAGGATCTCGCCGTCCTCGGCGATCCGCACCTCGGTGCCGGGCAGCGGGCGGCCCACGGTGCCGATCCGCACGTCCTCCGCGCGGTTGACGCAGGAGCCGGCGCTGGTCTCGCTCAGGCCGTAGCCCTCCAGGATCGGCACCCCGGCGCCGAGGAAGAAGTAGCCGATCTCCGGGGCCAGCGCGGCGCTGCCGGAGACGGCGCCGCGCATCCGGCCGCCGAAGGCCGCCCGGATCTTCGCGTACACCAGCCTGTCGGCCAGCGCGTGCTGCAGCCGCAGGCCCAGCGGGGCGGTCCCGGCCCCGGTGGCGACCCGGTTCTCCTGGACCACCCGGGCGTGCTCGCGGGCGACCTTGGCCGCCCACAGGAAGATCTTGTACTTGGCGCCGCCCTCGGCCCGGGCCTTGCCCGCGATGCCGTTGTAGACCTTCTCGAAGATGCGCGGCGCCGAGGCCATGATGGTCGGCCGGATCGCCGGCAGGTTGTGGATGATCCGGTCCACCCGGCCGTCCAGCGCCATCACGTGCCCGGTGGCGATCTGCCCGGAGATCAGCGTCTTGCCGAACACGTGCGACAGCGGCAGCCACATGAACTGGACGTCGTCGGGGCCCAGCAGCCCGCTGGCCTCCTGCGCCCGGCCCTCGTACGCCCAGCAGTCGTGCACCAGGCGCACGCCCTTGGGACGGCCGGTGGTGCCGGAGGTGTAGATGAGGGTGGCCAGCTGCTCCCTGCCGAGCCCGTCGACGGTCTTCTCCACCGCGTCGGGGTGCTCCGCCAGGTACCGGGTGCCGCGCTCCTCCAGCTCGGCGAGGGTGATCACCTCCAGGCCCGCGGTCCCGGGGGCCTCGGCGGGCGCGTCGAAGAGGATCACGGTGCGCAGCTCGGGCAGTTGGTCGATCTGCTCGACGGCCTTGGCCAGCTGGGCCGCGTTCTCGGCGAACATCGCCCGGGAGCCCGAGTCGGACAGGATGAACGCGGTCTCGGACGCGTTGGTGCTCGGGTAGACGGTGGTGATCGCGGCGCCCGCGCACATGGCGCCGAGGTCGGTGAGGACCCACTCCAGCCGGGTCGAGGAGGCCAGGGCCACCCGGTCCTCGGGCCGGATGCCGAGCGCCATCAGGCCGGCGGCCACCGCCTTGACCCGGGTCGCGGTCTGCGCCCAGGTGAGCGAGCGCCACTGCTCGGCGCCGGGCGCGCCGTCGGCGGCCTGCTCGTCCACCGGCGAGGGGTAGCGGTAGGCCTCGGCGTTCGGGGTCAGGGCGACCCGCTCCAGGAACAGGTGGGCGACGGAGGCGGGGCGCCCGGCGACGAGGTCGGGCCTGCCGGAGTCGATCAGGGACTGCGCGGAACTCAACGAGGACCTCCGGGGGCGGGTGGCCGTCTGAGGGATTGTCGCGGCGTCCGTGGGGGCGGTCGCCGGGCCCCCGGTTCACCTGAGCGGTACCGGTCAGTAACAAAGGGGCAATCAGCAGCCTAGGGGGAAACCGGTCAATCCGTAAGAGGGCAGCGGCCGACGGCACACCGCCGCGGCACCCGTGCCGCACCCGGCCATTCGGCAAAAGCCCGGCAAACCTCCGGCTCCCGCACGCCGAATCGCCTGCGCGACGCTTGGGAACATCGAGAATTGGGGTGCGAACCCGACCGGCGACCGACAAGAGTGTGCTAGTGCTGATCAGACTGCTGAGGGCGTACCTGCGCCCGTACTCCCGACCGATCACCCTGCTGGTGCTGCTCCAGCTGGTGTCCACCCTCGCGGCGCTCTACCTGCCGACGCTCAACGCCGACATCATCGACGACGGGGTGGTCAAGGGCGACACCGGCTACATCCTGCGCGTCGGCGGGGTGATGATCGCGGTCACCGTCCTGCAGGCCCTGTGCTCGATCGGCGCCGTCTTCATCGGCGCCCGCACCGCCATGGCCTTCGGCCGCGACCTCCGCGCCGCCGTCTTCGACCGGGTGCAGGGCTTCTCCGCCCGGGAGGTCGGCCAGTTCGGCGCCCCCTCGCTGATCACCCGCACCACCAACGACGTCCAGCAGGTCCAGATGCTCGCCCTGATGAGCTTCACGCTCATGGTCGCCGCGCCGATCATGTGCGTCGGCGGCATCATCATGGCGCTCAACCAGGACGTCCCGCTGTCCGGCCTGCTGCTCGCCGTCATCCCGGCGCTCGGCGTCGTCGTGGTCCTGCTGGTCCGCGCACTGCGCCCCAGGTTCCGCAGCATGCAGGAGCGGATCGACACCGTGAACCGGGTCCTGCGCGAGCAGATCACCGGCATCCGGGTCATCCGCGCCTTCGTCAAGGACGACCAGGAGCAGGCCCGCTTCGCCGGCGCCAACGAGGACCTCACCCAGGTCGCCCGCCAGGTCGGCCGGCTGATGTCCATCATGTTCCCCGCCGTCATGCTGGTGGTGAACGTCTCCAGCGTCGCCGTGCTCTGGTTCGGCGCCCACCGCATCGACGACGGCGCCATGGAGATCGGCGCGCTCACCGCGTTCCTCTCCTACCTGATGCAGATCCTGATGAGCGTCATGATGGCCACCTTCATGTTCATGATGGTGCCGCGCGCCGAGGTCTGCGCCGAACGCGTCCAGGAGGTCCTCGGCACCCACAGCAGCGTCGTCCCGCCCGCCGCCCCCGTCACCGAGGTGCTGCGCCGCGGCAACCTGGAGCTGCGCGACGTCGACTTCCGCTACCCCGGCGCCGAGGCCCCGGTGCTGCGCGGCATCGAGCTCACCGCCCGCCCCGGCGAGACCACCGCCATCATCGGCTCCACCGGCAGCGGCAAGTCCACCCTGCTCGGCCTCGTCCCCCGGCTCTTCGACGCCACCTCCGGACAGGTCCTGCTCGACGGCGTGGACGTCCGCGAACTCGACCCCGCCGTGCTCGCCGAGAACGTCGGCATCGTCCCGCAGAAGCCCTACCTCTTCTCCGGCACCGTCGCCAGCAACCTCCGCTACGGCCGGCCCGACGCCACCGACGAGGAGCTCTGGCACGCCCTGGAGATCGCCCAGGCCAAGGAGTTCGTCGAGAAGCTGCCCGAGGGCCTGGACGCCCCCATCGCCCAGGGCGGCGGCAACGTCTCCGGCGGCCAGCGCCAACGCCTGGCCATCGCCCGGACCCTGGTGCGCCGGCCCTCCGTCTACCTCTTCGACGACTCCTTCTCCGCGCTCGACTACGCCACCGACGCCAAGCTCCGCAAGGCCCTCGCCCGCGAGACCTCCGACGCCACCGTCCTGATCGTCGCCCAGCGCGTGTCCACCATCCGCGACGCCGACCGGATCATCGTCCTCGACGAGGGTGCCGTCGTCGGCACCGGAACCCACCACGAGCTGATGGACGACAACCCGACGTACCGGGAGATCGTGCTCTCCCAGCTCACCGAGCAGGAGGCGGCGTGAACGACCGAAGCGAGCGAATCATCAAGAGGTGCGCACGGGCGAAGGCCCCTGCCGAGCGCAGCGAGGTGGGCGCGTGACCAGCCCCGGCAAGAAGCCCGACCTGAACAAGGGCCAGGCCCCGAGAGGCGCCGCCCCCGAGGACGCCCGGAAGAAGGACGCCGCGAAGGACGCCGACCTGCCCAGTGACTCGCAGGCCGCCGCCGCCCGCCGCGGACCGGCCGGCCCCGGCCGCTTCATGGGCGGCCAGGGCACCGAGAAGTCCATGGACTTCAAGGGCTCCGGCAAGCGCGTCCTCGGCCTGCTGCGCCCCGAACGCAACACCCTGATCGGCGTCCTGATCCTCGGCGTGCTCGGCATCGGCTGCGCCGTCATCGGCCCCAAGATCCTCGGCGACGCCACCGACCTGATCTTCGCCGGCGTCGTCGGCGCCCGCTTCCAGTCCGGCGCCTCCAAGGACCAGGTCGTCGACGGGCTGCGCGCCCACGGCGAGGGCGGCGTCGCCGACCTGCTCTCCTCCGTCGACTTCGTCCCCGGCCAGGGCATGGACTTCGGCGCCATCGGCACCGTCCTGCTCTGGGTGCTCGGCGTCTACGTCGCCTCCGCCGTCCTCGGCGTCTTCCAGGGCCGGCTGGCCACCCACGCCATCCAGGCCGCCAGCTACCGGCTGCGCCAGGACGTCGAGGCCAAGCTCTCCCGGCTGCCGCTCAGCTACTTCGACAAGCAGCCGCGCGGCGAGGTGCTCAGCCGGGTCACCAACGACATCGACAACATCGGCCAGTCCATGCAGCAGACCCTCGGACAGGTCGTCAACTCGCTGCTCACCGTGGTCGGCGTGCTCGCGATGATGTTCTGGATCTCCCCGCTGCTCGCCCTGATCGCGCTGATCTCGGTGCCCGTCTCGGTGGTCGTCGCCACCAAGGTCGGCAAGCGGGCCCAGCCGCAGTTCGTCCAGCAGTGGAAGTCCACCGGCCAGCTCAACGCCCACATCGAGGAGATGTACACCGGCCACACCCTGGTCAAGGTGTTCGGGCGGCAGCACGAGTCCGCAGAGACCTTCCGCGAGCACAACGAGGCGCTCTACCAGGCCAGTTACAAGGCCCAGTTCATCTCCGGCATCATCCAGCCCGCGATGATGCTGATCGGCAACCTCCAGTACGTGCTGGTCGCCGTCGTCGGCGGCCTGCGGGTGGCGAGCGGCGCGCTGTCCATCGGTGACGTCCAGGCGTTCATCCAGTACTCCCGGCAGTTCAGCCAGCCGCTCACCCAGGTCGCCAGCATGGCCAACCTGGTGCAGTCCGGCGTCGCCTCCGCCGAGCGCGTCTTCGAGCTGCTGGACGCCCCCGAGCAGAGCCCCGAACCGGCTATGCCCGAACGGCCCGACGTGGTCCGCGGCCGGGTCGCCTTCCAGGACGTGACCTTCCGCTACGACCCCGAGAAGCCGCTCATCGAGGACCTCTCGCTCAAGGTCGAACCCGGCCAGACCGTCGCCATCGTCGGCCCCACCGGCGCCGGAAAGACCACCCTGGTCAACCTGCTGATGCGGTTCTACGAGGTCAGCTCCGGGCGGATCACCCTCGACGGCGTCGACATCGCCGCGATGTCCCGCGAGGAACTGCGCTCCGGCATCGGCATGGTGCTCCAGGACACCTGGCTGTTCGGCGGCACCATCGCCGACAACATCGCCTACGGCGCCGAGTCGGCCACCCGCGAGCAGGTCGTCGAGGCCGCCAGGGCCGCCCACGTCGACCGCTTCGTGCGCACCCTGCCGGACGGCTACGACACCGTCATCGACGACGAGGGCACCGGCGTCAGCACCGGCGAGAAGCAGCTGATCACCATCGCCCGGGCGTTCCTCGCCCAGCCGTCCATCCTGGTCCTGGACGAGGCCACCAGCTCCGTCGACACCCGCACCGAGGTGCTGATCCAGCGGGCCATGGCCCGGCTGCGCACCGGCCGCACCAGCTTCGTGATCGCCCACCGGCTCTCCACCATCCGGGACGCCGACGTGATCCTGGTGATGGAGAACGGCTCGATCGTCGAGCAGGGCTCGCACGACCGGCTGATCGCCGCCGACGGCGCCTACGCGCGGCTCTACCAGGCGCAGTTCGCCGAGGCCGCGGTCGAGGTCGACTGACGCCCGGCCGACCGGCGGGCCGGGGCGGGGACTTCCCGCCCCGGCCCTTCGCGTTCCGGGCCTTCGCGTTCCGGCCCTTCCCGCCCCTGCCCTGCGCGTTCCGGACGCCGCGCGCTACCTTGGGCCCGTGATCGACGACCAGGCCCCCGACCACCCGGACACCCCGGAGACCTCGTCCGCCCTGTCGGCCCCGGACGCCCCGTCCGCCCCGGAGGCCCCGGAGGCGTCGGAGGCCTCGGACGCCTTCGAGGCCAACCGCCGCTACCTGGGCTCGGTCGCCTACCGGCTGCTCGGCTCGTTCACCGACGCCGAGGACGTCCTCCAGGACGCCTGGCTGCGCTGGCAGGGCGCCGACCGCACCGCCGTCGCCGACCCGCGCGCCTTCCTCACCACCGTCGTCACCCGGCTCTGCTACGACCAGCTGGGCTCCGCCCGCGCCCGCCGCGAGGCCTACTACGGCGAGTGGCTGCCCGAACCGGTCGTCAGCTACGCCGACGTCCCCGACTCCCCCGCCGAACTGGCCGAACGCGGCGAGTCCGTCTCGCTCGCCCTGCTCGCCGTGCTGGAGCAGCTCACCCCCGCCGAGCGGGCCGCCTTCGTGCTGCACGACGTCTTCGCGGTCGGCTTCGACGAGATCGGCGCCTCCCTGGAGCGCAGCCCCGACGCCGCCCGCCAGCTCGCCTCCCGGGCCCGCCGCCGGGTCCGCGACGGCGGGCGGGCCCAGGAGGGCGCCCGGCGCACCGGCGGGGCGGGCCCGGCCGAGCACCGCCAGGCCGTCGAGGCCTTCGCCGCCGCCAGCACCCGCGGCGACATCCTCGCCCTGATGGAGGTCCTCGACCCCGACGTGGTCTGGCACTCCGACGGCGGCGGCATCGTCCGCGCCGGCGTCCGCCCGATCCGCGGCGCCGACCGGGTGTCCCGACTGGTGGCCGGCCTGGTCGCCAAGTGGTTCACCCCCGACGCGGCCATCGGCCGCGCCGTGGTCAACGGCGAACCCGGACTGGTCTGGTACGAACGGACCACCGGCCGGGTCGGCGGCGTCCTCGCCTTCACCGTGGCCGACGGCCGGATCGCCGAGGCCTACGTCGTGGTCAACCCCGAGAAGCTCGCCCGCATCCCCGCCGTGGAGCTGTGACCCGGCTCACGGTCACACCCCGGGCCGCCGCGTCGTCCCCTTCCCGAACAGCGCTCCACCGGAGCGCCCTCGCGAGGAGGCGGACGAGATGAGCAGCACCACCACCGGCCGGCGGATCGTCGTACTGGGCGCCGGGTACGCCGGCCTGACCGCGGCCAACGGCGCCGGACGGCGCCACGCCGTCACCCTGGTCGCCCCCGAGGACCGGATCCTGCACCGCATCCGCCAGCACGAGACCGCCGCCGGCCGCGGCCGCGACTGGCCCACCATCGGCGAACTCACCCGCGGCCGCCGGATCACCCACCGCCGGGCCCGGGCCGTCGGCATCGACCCGGACGCCCGCGAGGTCCGGCTCGACGACGGCACCACCCTCGCCTACGACACCCTGGTCCACGCCCTCGGCAGCCGCACCGCCTGGCACGGCGTCCCCGGCGCCGAACAGCTCGCCTACTCGGCGGAGCGCGCGGCCGAACTGCGCCGCCGGATCGACGGGGCCGACCGGCCCGGCACCATCGCCGTGGTCGGCGGCGGCGCCACCGGCATCGAACTGGCCACCGAACTCGCCGAGGCCCACCCCGACTGGCGGGTCCGGATCGTCGCCTCCGGCCCGGTCGGCGGCGTCTACTCCGCCAAGGGCCGGGCCCACGTCCGGCGCGTCCTCGCCCGGCTCGGCGTGGCCGTCCACGAGGGCACCACCGTCACCGAGGTCACCGCGGACGGGCTGCGCACCACCGCCGGGCCGGTCGGCGCCGACCTCGTCGTCTGGGCCGCCTCGCTGGAGCCGCACCCGCTGGCCGCCGAGGCCGGGCTCGCCGTGGACGAGCGCGGCCGGGCCCTGGTGGACGACCGCCTGCGGTCGGTCTCCCACCCGGACGTCCACGTCATCGGCGACGCCGCCGCGGTGACCGTCCCCGGCGTCGGCACCCTGCGGATGGGCTGCGCCACCGCCCTGCCGCAGGGCCGGTACCTCGGCCGGCTGCTGGCCGGGCGCACCGGGAAGCCCTTCTCGTTCCGGTACGCGGTGCAGTGCGTGAGCCTCGGCCGGCGGGACGGGCTGCTCCAGGTGGTCCGCCCGGACGACTCGATGCGGCCCACCGTGTTCACCGGCACCGCGGGGCGCCTGGCCAAGGCGGCGATCGTCTTCGCGGTCCGCGGCAGCCTGAAGTAGACCCCGGGACGCCCCGCGGACGCCGGAAGGGCCCGGGCGGGTGCCCGGGCCCTTCCGGCGTGCGTCACCGCCGTGCCGTGGCTACTTCTTGTCCTTCGGTGTCTCGGCGTCGGTGGACAGCGCGGCGATGAAGGCCTCCTGCGGGACCTCCACGCTGCCGACCATCTTCATCCGCTTCTTGCCTTCCTTCTGCTTCTCCAGCAGCTTCCGCTTGCGGGAGATGTCACCGCCGTAGCACTTGGCGAGGACGTCCTTGCGGATCGCGCGGACCGTCTCACGGGCGATCACCCGGGAGCCGATCGCGGCCTGGATCGGCACCTCGAACTGCTGGCGGGGGATGAGCTTCTGGAGCTTGCCCGCCATCATCACGCCGTAGCCGTAGGCCTTGTCCTTGTGGACGATCGCGGAGAAGGCGTCGACCGCGTCGCCGTGCAGCAGGATGTCGACCTTCACCAGCTGGGCGGACTGCTCGCCGATGGGCTCGTAGTCCAGCGAGGCGTAGCCGCGGGTCTTGGACTTCAGCTGGTCGAAGAAGTCGAAGACGATCTCCGCGAGCGGCAGGGTGTAGCGCAGCTCGACCCGGTCCTCGGACAGGTAGTCCATGCCCTGCAGGCTGCCGCGGCGGGACTGGCAGAGCTCCATGATCGCGCCGACGAACTCGTTCGGCGCCAGGATGGTGCCGCGCACGACCGGCTCGAAGACGTCGGAGATCTTGCCGGACGGGAACTCGCTCGGGTTGGTGACGGTGTGCTCGGTGCCGTCCTCCATCACCACCCGGTAGACCACGTTCGGGGCGGTGGAGATCAGGTCGAGGTTGAACTCGCGCTCCAGGCGCTCCCGGATGATCTCCAGGTGCAGCAGGCCGAGGAAGCCGCAGCGGTAGCCGAAGCCGAGCGCGACCGAGGTCTCCGGCTCGTACACCAGGGCGGCGTCGTTGAGCCGCAGCTTGTCCAGGGCGTCGCGCAGCAGCGGGTAGTCCGAGCCGTCCAGCGGGTAGAGGCCGGAGAACACCATCGGGCGCGGGTCCTTGTAGCCGCCGAGCGGCTCGGTGGCGCCCTTGTGCATCGAGGTGATCGTGTCACCGACCTTGGACTGCCGGACGTCCTTCACACCGGTGATGATGTAGCCCACCTCGCCGACGCCCAGGCCGTCGGCGACCTTCGGCTCGGGCGAGATGACGCCGATCTCCAGCAGCTCGTGGGTGGCGCCGGTGGACATCATCGAGATCCGCTCGCGCTTGGTGAGCTGCCCGTCCACCACACGGACGTAGGTGACCACGCCGCGGTAGGAGTCGTACACCGAGTCGAAGATCATCGCGCGGGCCGGGGCGTCCTTGACGCCGACCGGGGCCGGGATGGTGTTGACGATGTGGTCCAGCAGGTCCTCGACGCCCAGGCCGGTCTTGGCGCTGACCTGGAGCACGTCGGACGGGTCGCAGCCGATGATGTGGGCGATCTCGGCCGCGTACTTCTCCGGCTGGGCGGCCGGGAGGTCGATCTTGTTGAGGACCGGGATGATCGTGAGGTCGTTCTCCAGCGCCAGGTACAGGTTGGCGAGGGTCTGCGCCTCGATGCCCTGGGCCGCGTCGACCACCAGGATGGTGCCCTCGCACGCGGCGAGGGAGCGGGACACCTCGTACGTGAAGTCCACGTGGCCGGGGGTGTCGATCATGTTGAGGATGTGCGTCGTCCCGGCGTCCGGCCCGGTCTTCGGCGCCCACGGGAGGCGGACCGCCTGCGACTTGATGGTGATGCCGCGCTCACGCTCGATGTCCATGCGGTCGAGGTACTGGGCACGCATCTGCCGGGGGTCGACGACGCCGGTGATCTGCAGCATTCGGTCTGCGAGCGTCGACTTGCCGTGGTCGATGTGGGCGATGATGCAGAAGTTGCGGATCAGCGCCGGGTCGGTACGGCTGGGCTCTGGCACATTGCTGGGGGTCGCGGGCACCTTGGTCCGATTCTCCGTTGGTCCGGGGCCGGGGGTGTCCGGGTCATCGCTGACCGGTTTTTCCCGGGGACCGGACGGTCTCGTCCGATCGAAATAGTTCCTCCCATCCTCCCACGAGCGCGGGGTGGACCGCCGGTCGGCACCGGGGGCGGCCGTCGCCCACGGCCGGTTTGGGCCACGGAGCGGGCCCCTGGTAGCGTGGTCAGCTGCACCCGGCCTCGGCATGCCCTCTCAGCTGGTCCGAAGGCCGCCGGGTGCGACCCCGTTCAAACCTTTCAGACAGACTGAGGCTCCTTCGTGGCGAACATCAAGTCCCAGATCAAGCGCAACAAGACCAACGAGAAGGCGCGCCTGCGCAACAAGGCCGTCAAGTCCTCGCTGAAGACCGCTCTGCGCAAGGCCCGTGAGGCCGCTGCCGCCGGCGAGACCGAGAAGGCCACCGAGCTGGCCCGCGCCGCCTCCAAGGCGCTGGACAAGGCCGTGAGCAAGGGCGTCATCCACGCCAACCAGGCCGCCAACAAGAAGTCGGCCATCACCAAGCGCGTCAACACCGCCGTCCAGGCCTGACGCCCCGGGGGCTTCCGCCCCCACCGCTTCGGGACGACCCGGCCCTCTACCCGGACCCCCGAGGCGCGCGAGACTCGCACCGCACGCGGCCTGCGTTCGCCACGCGGGTGCGGTGCAACGAAGCAGTACGGCAGGCGTCGCAGTCGGCCTCCTCCCCGGAGACCACTGCGGCGCCTGTCGCGTTCCGTGGTCCGGCCGCTAGGGTCGGTGCCCGAGGACCGGCCCCCGGGCCGGTCAGGTCCGATCGGGGCGCGGGGAGCACCCCGACGCCAGGCCCAGGGGGAACCTCGATGTCGACGCCACCGCCGCCACCGCCGTCACCGGCACCGAACGGGCCGGGATACGGCTACCCGCAGCAGCCGGGCGGGGGCGCGCAGCCCGTACCGGGCGTTCCCGGGCCCGGGGGTGCCACCCGACCCGGAGGCGCGGCCGGCTTCGGCCCGCCGCCCGGGCTGCCCACGGTGCCGCGGCCCGCTCCGCGCGGGAACCTGCGGCGCAACGCCGTCTGGGCGTTCGTCGGCGCGGTGATCGTCTCGGTCGGCTGGACCGCCGCCGTGCTGGCCGTCCCCGGGCTGGTCAGCAGCGAGTCCTCGCCGCGCGGACTGCGCGGCTACCACCTCTCCGACGACTTCTGCACCACCGCGAAGCCCACCAGGATCCTCCAGACGTACGCCGTCTCGGACACCTCCGCGCCGACCCACCACACCGACCGGCACCCGGCGCTGGACAGCATGAACTGCTCGATGTCGCTCAAGCGCACCGGCGGCGGCGACAGCGAGTACGCCAACCTCTACCTGCGCGCCGACCTCCACAAGGCGGTCAACCCGGCGCCCGAGCTGGAGGCCAACAAGGAGCTCTACCGGGCGCGCGGCTACCAGGCCAGCACCGTCCCGGGGCTCGGCGAGGAGGCGTACTTCCTGTACCAGGACGACGGCTCGGACCAGTACCACAGCGTCTACGCCGAGCTGGACGTCCGCGACGGCGGGATGACGTACTACATCACCTTCTCGGCCAGCTACACCGAGGGCAAGGGCAAGCCGCCGTCCCAGGAGGAGCTGCGCAGCGCCCTCGAGTCCGACGCGCGGGACGCCGTCCGGGCCATGAAGAAGTAGGCCCGGGCCAGGCCGTCGGTCGGCCCGGTCGGCCGGCCGTCAGTACGAGGGCCGGGAGCCGGCCCGGGCGGCGCGGGCGACGGCGACCACCGCGCGCTCCAGGGCGAAGGCCGGGTCGTCCGAGCCGCCCTTGACGGCGGCGTCGGCCTGGGCGATCGCGGTCAGCGCGGCGGCCACCCCGTCGCCCGTCCAGCCGCGCATCTGCTGGCGGACCCGGTCGACCTTCCACGGCGGCATGCCCAGCTCACGGGCCAGGTCGCCCGGGCGCATGTTCCGCCCGGCGCTCGCCAGCCGGCCGATGCTGCGCACGCCGGAGGCCAGCGCGTAGGTGATGCCGGTCGGCGGCTGGCCGACGGCCAGCGCCCAGCGCAGCCGCTCCAGCGCCTCCGCGGCCCGGCCGGTGACGGCCAGGTCGGCCACCTCGAAGCCGGTCGCCTCGGCCCGGCCGCTGTAGTAGCGGGCCACCACCGTCTCGTCGATCGCGCCCTCGACGTCCGAGGTCAGCTGGTGGCAGGCGGCCGCCAGCTCGCGCAGGTCGCTGCCGAGCGCGTCCAGCAGCGCCTGGCAGGCCTCCGGGGTCGCGGAGCGGCCCAGGGTGCGGAACTCGCCCTTGACGAAGGCCAGCCGCTCGCTCGCCTTGGCCAGCTTGGCGCAGGCCACCTCGCGCCCGCCGGCCTTGCGCCCGGCGTCCAGCAGGCCCTTGCCCTTGGCGCCGCCGGCGTGCACCAGCACCATGACCACTTCCTCGGCCGGCTCCTCGATGTACGCCTTGACCTCCTTCACCGAGTCGGCGGAGAGGTCCTGCGCGGCCCGGACCACGATCACCTTGCGCTCGGCGAACAGCGAGGGCGTGGTCAGCTCGGCCAGGCTGCCGGGCTGCAGGCCGCCGGGGGGGATGTCCCGTACGTCGGTGTCCGGGTCCGCGGCCTTCGCCGCCGCCACCACCTGGGCGACCGCGCGGTCCAGCAGCAGCTCCTCCTGGCCGACCGCGAGGGTCAGCGGGGCGAGCAGGTCGTCGGGTGCACTCTTCCTGGCCATCGCGTACCAGCATCCCACGGGCCGCGGACACTCCCGCCCGACGGAGCGGGCCGCCCGACCTGGACAATGGCCGGGTGACCGAGAACCACACCGCCGACCTCCCGACCGCCGACCAGCCGGCCGTCTCCGACCCGTACGCCCGGCAGCTGCTCGTCCTGCCCGACCGCGACACCGCCGAGGAGGCCTCCGAAGAGCTCGCCGCCACCCAGCCCGACCTCGGCGAGCTCGAAGTCGTCCGCGACGCGCTCGCGGGCGAGGACGACGCCGAGGACGCCCAGTGGCTGGTCGTGGCCGAGGCCCCGGAGAGCGGCTGGACCCCTGCCCTGCTGCACGTCCTCGACACCCTCGCGGCCGGCTACGAGGGCTGGCGCGAGGAGGCCTGAGGGCGGGGCCCCTGGGGAGCCCCGGCGGCTCCCCGGGGCTCCGGTCCGCTCCGGTCCGCTCCGGTCAGAAGTGCGGCGAGCCGGGGGTGCCCCCGAGCCGCAGGTCGCCGACCCCGTCGAGGATCCCCTCCGCCGAGGCGACGTGGCGCCCCGCGGTGATGACGTCGCGCAGGCAGCGGTCCAGCGGGGTGCGCTCGGTGTAGACCGCGGCCGATCCCACCACGTCGTACAGGAGTTGGACCGCCTCCCGGCAGGCCCGGTGCGCGAACCGGCGGGCCAGCGCGGCGGTGCCGCGCTCCGGTGCCAGACCCGCCGCCTGGGCGGCCCAGGCCCGCTCCAGCGTGGCGTACACGTAGGCGTCGGCCGCGCCGATCAGCGACTCGGCGTGCGCGAGGTCGGCCGGGGCGCCCGGGAAGGGCAGCGCGCTGCGCCGGGCGGACAGCAGCTCCCGGGCGCAGTCCAGCGCGGCCCGGCCGATGCCCAGCGGCACGCCCGCCATCTTCAGGGCGAGGTTGTCGGCGCGCAGGTGGAGCGGCTGCGGCCGGGTGCCGGACGGCGCCAGGGCGAAGGTGTGCCGCTCCGGGACGAACAGGTCGGCCACCTCGAAGTCGTGCGAGCCGGTGCCGCGCAGCCCGGTGGTGTGCCAGGTGTCGAGCACCCGGGCGTGCGCGGCGTCGAGGACGGCGATCCGCGGGGTGCCCTCCGGGGTCTGGAACCCGGCCATCACCCGGTCGGCGTGGGTGATCCCGCTGGCGTGGGTCCAGCGGCCGGTCAGCAGGTAGCCCCCGCCGTGCCGGACCGCCCGCCCGGCTGGCGGCAGCACCGTCGCGGTGATCAGGTCCGGGTCCGGGAACAGCTCGGCGAAGACGTCCTCGGGCAGCGAGACCACGGCCAGCGAGGCGTTCAGCGCGACGGAGGCGCACCAGGCGACCGAGGCGTCCCCCGCGGCCAGCAGGTCGATCGCCCGGGTGGTCTCCGGCACGGTCATCTCGACCCCGCCCAGCCGCGGCGGCAGGGCGGCCCGCAGCAGCCCGGTGGCCTTCAGGCCGTCGAGGACGTCAGCGGGGATCCGGCCCAGCCGCTCGGTCTCGGGCGCGGTGGCGGGCAGTCGGGCGGCGTAGCTCCGTACGCGTTCCAGGACCGATGCGGCGGTCCGGGCCGACCCGGTCCGGGGCGTCTCGGTCCGGGGCGTCTCGGTCCGGGGCGTTCCGGCCCGGGGCGGCAGTTCGAGGGTGGTCATCCGGTCCTCCGGGTTCGACGAGGGCGTCGGGCGATGGGTTCGGGTCGTTGCGCTGGTCCGGGTCACAGGTCGTTCAGCGCCTTGTCGAGCTCGGCCGCCAGGGTGTGGAGGTAGGGGGCGCGCATGACGCTGTAGTGGTCGCCGGGCACGTCGACGCTCTCCGCCCGCTCGCCGAGCAGGTCCAGCCACTGCCGGGTGGCGGCGGTGGTGGCCCCGTCCATCGCCCGCAGCAGCCGGACCCGGCCCCGGTACGGGACGGGGTCGTGCTCGGCCAGCGCCCGGCTGAGGCGCAGGAACCGGCCCGCGAGCCGCTCCAGGGTGGCGGCGTCGATCTCCTCCGGCAGCACCCCGGCCCGCCGGGCGCGGGTCAGCAGCTCCTCGACCGGGGAGCGGCCGCCGGTGGACTCGAACTCGGCCGGACCGGGGTTCCAGTCGCGGCCGGCCAGCCCGGCCAGGTCGCGGGCGAACCGGGCCAGCAGCGCCGGCTCGGCGGCGGGCTCGGTACGGCCGGGCGGTTCGAGCAGGTCCACGGCGGCGACCAGCTCGACCACCGCGCCCCGCCCGGTGAGCAGCCGGGCGGTCTCCAGGGCGATCACGCCGCCCATCGACCAGCCGCCGAGCCGGTACGGGCCGTCCGGGAACCGGGCGGTGATCGCGTCGGCGTAGTGCGCGGCGAGCTCGGCCACGGTGAGCGGCGCGGGTTCCGCGGCGGGGTCGCGCCGGGGGTCCTGCTCGGAGTCCTGCCGGAGGTCCTGCCCGGGGTACTGGAGGGCGTGGACCGGCTGGTCCTCGTCCAGCAGCGCGCCGAGCCCGGCGTAGCAGAGCACGTCACCGCCGACCGGGTGGACCAGGAACAGCGGCGGCCTGGTCCCGGTGCCCCGGACGGTGACCAGGGCCGACCGGCCCTCGTCGCCGGTCCGGCCGTCCTCGCCCGCCCGGTCGCGCAGTTCCTCGGCCAGCGCCTCGACGGTCGGCCGGGCGAGCAGCGCGGCCACCGGCAGCGAGCGGCCGGTGCGCTGCCGGATCCGGGCCATCATCCGCACCGCGAGCATCGAGTCGCCGCCGAGGTCGAAGAAGTTCGCGCTGACGTCGAAGCCGTTCGCGGGGACTCCGGAGTCGTCCGCGGTGACGCCGGAGTCAGGGGAGTCCGGGCGGCCGCCGTCGGGGTCGGCCGGGCCGCCGAAGGGGTCGGCGGCGCCGTCGGCCGTCCCGCCGCGGGCGCCGAAGAACTCGGCCCAGATCCCGGCGAGCAGCCGCTCGGCGGCGTCGCGCGGGGCGACCGGCCCGCCGGAGCGCGGGGCCGCCTGCCCGGGCGAGGGCAGCCGGCGGCGGTCCACCTTGCCGTTGTCGGTCAGCGGCAGCTCCGCCAGCGGGACGATCCGGGCGGGCACCATGTAGCCGGGCAGCTCCCGGCCGAGCGCCGCGCGCAGCTCCTCCTCGGAGGCGTCCGCCACCGCGTACCCGACGAGCCGCCGCGGTCCCCCGCGCTCGCCCTCGGCCACCACGGCCGCCGCCCGGACCCCCGGGTGGCGCAGCAGCGCCGCCTCGACCTCGCCGAGCTCGATCCGGTGGCCCTGGATCTTCACCTGGAAGTCGGCGCGCCCCAGGAACTCGATGTCGCCGTCCGGCAGGTAGCGGCCGAGGTCGCCGGTGCGGTAGAGCCGCTCCCCCGTCGCCGGGTGGCGCAGGAAGGCCGCCCGGGTCTTCGCCTCGTCACCGAGGTAGCCGCGGGCCAGGCCGGTGCCGGCGATGTACAGGTCGCCGGGGACCCAGGTCGGGCGCGGCCGCAGCGCCTCGTCCAGCACATGGAAGCGCTGGTTCCGCATCGGTCGGCCGTACGGGATGCTCGTGCGGTCCGGGTCCACCTGGGTGACGGGGTGCAGGATCGACCAGATGGAGGCCTCGGTCGCGCCGCCCAGACTGTGGATCCGCGCCTGCGGCAGGATCCCGGCGATCGCGCCCGGGAGGGTGACCGGGATCCAGTCGCCGCTCATCATCACCACCCGCAGCGAGGACGGGCCGCCGCCGAGCGCCCGCAGGTGCTCGACGAACATCTCCATCAGCGCGGGGACGCTGTTCCAGACCGTCACCCGGTGCCGGTGCACCAGCTCCAGCCAGGCGGCCGGCTCGCGCTGCGCCGAGGCGTCGGGCAGGACCACCGCGCCGCCGGCCGCGAGCAGGCCGAACACGTCGTAGACCGAGAGGTCGAAGTTGAGCGCGGACAGCGCCAGCACCCGGTCGTCCTCGGTCACGCCGAAGCGGTCGTTGACGTCCTGGATCGTGTTGACCGCGCCGGTGTGCTCGATCATCACGCCCTTCGGCACCCCCGTGGAGCCCGAGGTGAAGATCACGTACGCGAGGTCCTCGGGCCGGGCCGGGGAGGGCGGCAGCGGACCCTCCGCGCCGGTGTCCTCCGGCTCGGTGTCGACGTGCAGCGCGCGGATGCCGTCCGGCAGGTCGAGCCCGGCCGCCACGGCCGAGCGGGTCAGCACCAGGCCGATCCCGGCGCTCTCCACGATCATCCGCAGCCGGGGCCCGGGCATCGCGGCGTCGACCGGCACGTAGGCGGCCCCGGTCTTGAGGACGGCCAGCGCCGCGACGACCTGCTCCCAGCCCTTGTCCATCACGATGCCGACCAGCGCGCCCGGTCCGGCGCCGTACCCGATCAGCCGGCGGGCGATCCGGTCGGAGCGGCGGTCCACCTCGCGGTAGCTGAGCGTCCGGGCGGCGGTGATCACGGCGGGCGCGTCCGGCCGGGCCGCGGCCTGCCGCAGGAACCCGTCGTGCAGCAGCTCTGCGGGAACGGGGCCGTCGGTGGCGTTGACGGCCCGGCGGACCTCCAGGTCGGCCGCCGGCACGGGCACCGACGGCGGGCGGCGCCACGCCCCCTCGTCGCAGAGGTCCCGCACCAGGTCCAGGTAGGCCTCCCACATCCCGTCCACCACGCCGTCGGGGAACACCTCCTCCACCACGTCCCAGTTCAGGACCAGCTCCCCGGCCTCCTCCAGGGCCTGGTGGTCGAGCCACACCTGCGGGGTGCGCACCGAGCTGGAGGCCAGCTGGCCGGCGGTGCCGAGGGTGGTCAGCGCGGTGAGCGCCCCGCGTTCGGCGTCGTCGGCGAGGCCGGCCCCGGAGAGGCCGCTGCCGACGAGGCCGCCGTCGCCGTCGCCGGCGAAACCGTCACTGGCGAAGCCGCCGCCGGAGAAGCCGATCGTGCTGGTGAAGACCACCGGCATGCCCGCCAGGCCCGTCCCGCCCCGGGTGCGGTTGAGCTCGCGCAGCACCTCGACGCCGCTGACGTGGCCGTGTTCGAGGTCGGCCAGCAGCTGGTCCTGCAGGCGTGTGGCCCCGTGGACGAAGGCCTCGCCGGGAGCGGCGTCGACCTCCAGCAGGGTGGTGGAGCTGAGGTTCCCGACCACCCGGCCGGCGTCCTCGTGCAGCGGCCGCCGGTGGAACGCCAGCAGGTTGAGCGTGAAGCGCGGCGAGGCGCTCCAGGCCCCGAGCACCTGCGCGTACGCGGCGCACAGCGCGGCCGAGGGCGAGAGGCCCGCCACGGCGGCGTGCTCCTTGAAGCGCCGCCACGCCCCGGACTCCACCCGGGCCGTGCGGTGGACGAACAGCGGCTTCCGGGGCGCCGGGCCCGGGCGCAGCGGCAGGGCGGGGGCGGGCGGCAGCGAGTCGACCCGGGCCCGCCAGTACGCGAGCGAGGTCTCGCGCCGCTCGGCGTCCGCCTCGGCGGCGGCGAGCACGTAGTCGCGGTAGGTGACGCCCGGGGCGGGCGTCGCGGGCGTCCCGTCGCGGTAGGCCTGCGCCCACTCCCGGAACAGCAGCCCGGAGCTGCGGCCGTCGACGATCAGCGCGTCGAAGTTGAGGTGCAGCCGGGTGGTGCGGGCGTCCAGCAGGGTGGCCCGGACGTCGAACAGCGGCCAGACCTCGGTGTCGAAGACCTGGTCCCGCATCTCCCGGTGGATCCCGGCCAGGCGTTGCTCCCGGTCGGCCCGGTCGCAGGCCCGCAGGTCGACGGTGGCGATCCGGTAGTCGGGGACCTCGGCGAGCACCCGCTGGTGCCCGTCCCGGGAGACGACCGCGCGGAGCATGTCGTGCCGGTCGACGAGCTGTCGGAAGGAGGCGGTCAGCCGGTCGAGGTCGGTGTCCGTCAGGTCCACCTCGACCAGGAAGGAGGTGGAGACGTTGCCGAGTTCGAAGGCGTCGGTCCGGCCGACCAGGTAGGCCTGCTGGAGGTCGGTGAGCGGGAACGGCTCGTGGCGGGCCGCCGGGTCGGCGACCAGCGCCGCCCCGGGCCGGCCGCCTTCGCCGCCGCTGCCGCCGTCGTTGTTGTGAGCGGTCTGGGCGGCTTGGACGGCCCGGGCGATCGCGGTGACGCTGCGGCCGTCCAGCAGCTCGCGCAGCGGCAGGTCCACGCCGAGCCGCCGGGCGAGGGTCTGCCGGATGTCCGTCGCGATCAGCGAGTCGACGGCCAGGCGGCGCAGCGGCAGGTCCCGGTCGTCGCCGGTGACGGCCGCGCCGCGCGCCCGGCCGACGATGCCGGCCACCAGCTCGACCACGTCCTCCGGCCCGGGAGAGGCGGGCTCCCGCTCCCCCGCCGCCCGGGTGGGCGCGGGGGCGTCCGGCACCGCTTCCAGGCGCACCCCGTCGGCGAGCGCCACCGGCGCGCCGTCGGGGCCGACCAGCCGTACCTGCGCGACCAGCGACCCGTCCGGGGCAGCCGGAGCCCCGCCCCGGCGGGGGCCGCCGGTCCAGAGCCAGTAGCGCTCGCGCTGGAACGGGTACCCGGGCAGCGGCACCGGCGGCCCGCCGGGCTCGCCGTGCACCCGTGCCCAGTCGATCCGCACGCCCCGGGTGTAGAGCGCGCCGAGGCCGTCCAGCAGGGTGCGCCGGGCGTCCTCCCCCGGGCGCAGCGACGGCAGGACGGCGGTGTGCCCGGCCGCCCGGACCTCGTCGAGCAGTGGCGAGGCGGGCCCGAGCTCCACGAAGGTGCGGTGGCCGTCCCGCAGCAGCGCGGCGAGGCCCGCCCTGAACCGCTCCGGACCGGCGGCGTCCGGCCCCGCGGCGTCCGGCACGCTCCGGGCCGCCACCAGCGCGTCCTCCGGGCTCATCGTGCCCGTGACGCACGCGGCCACCAGCTCGCCGGTGCCGTGGCCGAGGACGGCGGCGGGCCGCACCCCCCACGAGCGCCACAGCTCGGCGAGCGCGTACCCGACGGCGAACGGCGAGAGCCGGCCGCCGGGCGCCTCGGTGCACTGGTCCAGGGCGCGGCGGAAGACCGGCTCGGCCTCGGCCAGGACGGCGACCGCCTCGGCGTCCGGCCCGTCCAGGGGGCCGTCGGCCCCGGTCAGGAGGAACACCGGGCCCCGGCCGCTCTCCGGCGTCCGGGTGCCGACGCGGACGCCGGGCGGCGGCTCCTCGCCCCGGCGCGTCCGCAGGAGGAGGTCCCGCAGCTCGGAACAGGAGGAGGCGACGGCCGTGAGCCGGTGCGGGAAGTGCGCCCGGCCGAGACTGGTGGCGCGGCAGATCGCACCGAGCGGATCACCGGCTCCGCCCGCTTCGCCCGCTTCGCCCGCTTCGCCCGCTTCGCCCGCTTCGCCCGCTTCACCCGCTTCACCCGCGAGCAACTCGACGTAGCGGTCGGTGAGTTCGGCGAGCGCCGCGGGCGTCCTGGCCGACAGCGTCAGCAGCCGCGGACCGCCCGGCCCGGCCTCCTCGGACGGCTCCGCCGCCGGGGCCGCCGGGGCCTCCTCGATGATCACGTGGGCGTTGGTGCCGCTGATGCCCTGCGAGGACACCCCGGCGCGCCGGGGCCCCGACGTCTCGGGCCACTCCGTCTGCTCGGCGACCAGTTCGACCGCGCCCGCCGACCAGTCGACGTGCGGGGTCGGATCGTCCGCGTACCGGGTGGCGGGGAGGGTGCCGTGACGCATCGACAGCACCGTCTTGATGACCCCGGCGACGCCCGCCGCCGCCTGGGAGTGCCCGATGTTGGGCTTCAGCGAGCCGAGCTTCAGCGGCCGCTCCCGGTCCCGGCCGTAGGCGGCCAGCAGGGCGCGCGCCTCGATCGGGTCGCCGAGCTCGGTACCGGTGCTGCTCGCCTCCACCACCTGGACGTCTCCGGGCGACAGCCGCGCGTCCGCCAGCGCCTGCCGGATGACCCGCTGCTGCGCCGCCCCGCTCGGCGCGGTGAAGCCGTTGCTGGCACCGTCCTGGTTCACCGCGCTGCCGCGCACCACGGCCAGCACCTGGTGGCCGCGCCGCCGCGCGTCCGACAGCCGCTCCAGCAGCAGCACGCCCATGCCCTCGGAGAGCCCGCTGCCGGCGGCGCCGGCCGAGAAGGGGCGGCACCGCCCGTCCGGTGACACGCCCTGCATCCGGGTGAACTCGGTGAACAGCTGCGGGGTGGACATGATCGTCGCACCGCCCGCCAGCGCCATCTCGCACTCGCCGCCGCGCAGCGACCGGACGGCCAGGTGCAGCGCGACCAGCGAGGACGAACAGGCCGTCTCCACGGTCATCGCCGGGCCGCGCAGGCCGAAGGTGTAGGAGATCCGGCCCGACGCGGCGCCGCCCACCGCCCCGGTGGTCAGGAAGCCCTCGGCCTCCTCCGGCACCTCGCCGAGCCCCAACCCGTAGTCGAGGTTCGACAGGCCGGTGAACACGCCGGTCTCGGTGTCGCGCACCGACTCCGGGTCGATCCCGGCGTCCTCGAAGGCCCGCCAGGCGGTCTCCAGCAGCAGCCGCTGCTGGGGGTCCATGGCCAGCGCCTCGCGCGGGCTGATGCCGAAGAAGCCGGCGTCGAACTCGGCCGCGTCGTAGAGGAACCCGCCCGAGCCGGTCAGGCTCCGCCCGCCGTTGTCGGGGTCGTACAGCCCCTCCTCCCAGCCCCGGTCGCGGGGGAACTCGCCGACCGTCTCCCCGCCCGAGGCCAGCAGCCGCCACAGCGCCTCGGGCGAGTCGACCCCGCCCGGGTACCGGCACGCCATGCCGACGATCGCGATCGGCTCCCGCTCCCCCTCCTCCAGTTCGCGCAGGCGCCCGCGCGCCTCGTGCAGGTCGAGGGTGAGGCGCTTGAGGTATCCGAGCAGCTTCTCGTCCGATGCTGATGCCATGACGGATCGGTCCTTCCTCCGTGGGGGTGCGGTGGGCTCGCGGCGGGGTGGGGCGGGGGTCAGATGAGTTCGCGGTCGATGAAGTCGAGGAGTTCCTCGGCGGTCGCGGCCTCGACGAGCGCCGCCACGTCCTCGTCGAGGTCCCCGGCGGACGGCTGCTCGGGGGTGGACGGGCTTCCCTGGACGGACGGCGCTCCCTGGACGGGCGCGGTGTCCTCGACGGGTCCGGCGGCCTCGACGGATCCGGCGGCCTCGACGGGCGGCACGAGCCCGTCGTCCAGGACGGCGACCAGCTCGGGCAGCGTCGGCGCCTCGAACAGCAGGGTGAGCGGGAGCTTGAGCCCCGTCGCCGCGCCCAGGCGGTTGCGGAACTCGACCGAGGTGAGCGAGTCGAAGCCGAGCTCGCCGAACGGCCGGTCGTCCGGGATCGCCTCGGGCCGGGAGCCCAGGACGGCGGCCATGTGGGTCCGGATCAGATCGGCCAGCACGTCGGCGCGTTCACTGGCCGTCCGGCCGCTCAGCTCCTCGCGCAACGGCCGGTTCCGCCGCCGGCCGGGGCCGTTCCCGGCCTTCCCCGCCCCGGCGGCCGCCACCACCTCGCGCAGGACCGGCGGGAGGTCCGGCCCGAGGTCGCGCAGGACGTCCCGGTCGAGCCGGGCGGGCACCAGGACGGCGTGCGGCGACGGCAGCGCCGCGTCCAGCAGGGCCAGGCCGTGCTCGGGGGCGATCTCCACCAGTCCGGCCCGGGCGAACCGGGCGCGGTCGGCGTCACCGAGGGCGCCCAGCATGCCGTCCTGGTCGCCCCACAGGCCCCAGGCCAGCGCGAGGGCGGGCAGGCCCTGCGCCCGGCGGTGCCGGGCGAGCGCGTCGAGGAAGGCGTTGGCGGCGGTGTAGCCGCCCTGGCCGGCGCCGCCGAGCGTCCCCATCACCGAGGAGACCAGGACGAAGGCGGTGAGCGGGTGGCCGGCGGTCAGCTCGTGCAGGTGCCAGGCGCCGTCGGCCTTGACCCGCATCACCCGGTCGATCTGCGCGGGGGTGAGCGAGGTGACCGGCGCGTCGTCGACCACGCCGGCCGCGTGGATCACGGCGGTCAGCGGGTGCCCGCCGGGGACGGCCGCGATCATCGCGGCGACGGCGGCCCGGTCCGCGACGTCCACGGCCGCGAACGCCACCTCGGCGCCGAGCCCGGTCAGTTCGGCCGCCAGCTCGGCCGCTCCCGGCGCGTCGCCGCCGCGGCGGCCGGCCAGCAGGAGCCGTCGGGCGCCGTGCCCGGTGACCAGGTGCCGCGCCAGGGCCCGGCCGATGGCGCCGGTCCCACCGGTGATCAGCACGGTTCCGTCCGGGTCGAGGACCGGCGGGACGGTGAGTACCACCTTGCCGACGTGACTGCCCTGGCGCAGCAGCCCGAGGGCCTCGGGCGCCCGCCGGACGTCCAGGTCGGTGACGGCGGGCCAGCCGAACGCGCCCCGGGCGAACAGCTCGACCGTCCGGCCCAGCAGGCGGGCGAGGTGCTCGGGCGGCAGCTCCAGCAGGTTGAACGCCCGGTAGTGCACGCCGGGGTGCGCGGCAGCCACCTCGGCGGGGTCGCGCTGGTCGGTCCGGCCCAGTTCGACCAGGAGTCCGCCGGGGCGCAGCAGCCGCAGCGACTCGTCGACGAGCTCGCCGGTCAGCGAGTTCAGGACGAGCGCCATGCGGCGGCCGTCCGCGGCGAGGCGGGCGCCGAAACGGGCGCCGAAGCCCGGCTCGCGGGAGGACGCGAGGTGGTCGTCGTCCAGGCCGAGGGCGCGCAGCGCCGGCCACTTGGCGGGGCTGGCGGTCGCGAAGACCTCCGCGCCCAGGTGCCGGGCCAGCTGGACGGCCGCCAGGCCGACGCCGCCCGCACCGGCGTGGATCAGCACCGGGTCCCCCGCGCCCACACCGCCCAGTTCGACCAGGGCGTGCAGGGCGGTCAGGTGGGCGACCGGCACGGCGGCGGCCCGGGTGAAGGACCAGTCGTCCGGGATCCTGACCAGGGTGCGGTGGTCGGCCTGGGCCACCGTGCCGAACGCGGCGGGGAACAGGCCCATCACGCGGTCGCCGACGGCCAGGCCGGTCACCCCGGGGCCGGTGGCGGTGACCACGCCCGCGCCCTCCAGGCCGAGCGGGCCGGGGTCGCCGGGGTGCATGTCGAGCACGCCCAGGACGTCGTGGAAGTTGAGCCCGGCGGCGCGGACCGCGATCCGGACCCGGCCGGGGCCGGGTCCGGCGGCGGCCTCGGGGCAGGGGCGCAGCTCCAGGCCGCTGAGGGTGCCGCGCTCGGGGATGTCCAGGTGCCAGGCCGCCGCGTCCTGCGGGGGCCGCAGGGCGGGGTCGCCCGCGGCGGAGACCAGCCGGGGCACCAGGACGGCGCCGTCGCGGACGGCCAGCTGGTTCTCGTCCGGGGTCAGTGCGGCGGCCGGGACCGCCGGGGTGCGCTGCGGGGTGCGCTGCGGGTTTCCCGTCGGGTCGGTCTTCGGGTCGGTCTTCGGGTCGGCCTTCGGGTGGGCCTCCGGGGAGGTGGTGCCGGGGGCCAGGTCGACCAGGGCGAACCGGCCCGGGTGCTCGACCTGGGCGGTCCGCACCAGGCCCCAGACCGCCGCCTGGGCGAGGTCCCGGACGGTCTCGCCGGGCCGGACGGCGACCGCGCCCCGGGTGACCAGCACCAGGCGGGCGCCGGCGAGCCGGTCCTCGGCGAGCCAGCGGCCGAGCAGGTCACGGGTGCGGTGGACGGCGGTCCTGGCCGCCGCCGCCGGGTCGGGGCGGGCCTCGTCGTCTTCGGGTCCTCCGGCCGCCCCGGCCTCTCCGGTGGGGCAGGTCACGGCGGTGGGTCCGGCCGGGTCGACGGTGTCGAGGTCGAGGGTGTCCCAGGGGACGACCGGCACCTGACCGTCCGTCGGTCCGGGCGCCGGTCCGGAGGCCGATCCGGGCAGTGGTCCGGGCGTCGGCTCGGGCAGCGGTTCCCAGCCGAGGGCGAACAGCGAGTCGCGCGCGGCGGCCGCCGGGTCGGCCGGGCGGCCCGTCGCGACCGGACGCAGCTCCAGCGACTCGACCCGGCCCACCGGCTCCCCGGCGGCGTCGAGCAGGGTCAGCGGGAGGCCGCCGTCCACGGCGGGCCCGGCGTGCACCCGCAGGGACGTACGGCTGCCGGGCGTACCGGTGGTACCGGCCGTGCCGTGTGAACCGCTCAGACCGTTCGTACCGCTCAGACCGTTCATACCGTTCGTCAGGGACACTCCGCGCCAGCGCAGCGGCTGGACGGCCCGCCCCTCGTGGTCCGCGGCGGCGGCGATCAGGCCGTGCAGGGACGCGTCGAGCAGGGCGGGGTGCAGCCGGTAGGCCCCGGCGTCGGCGGCCGCCGGCTCGGGCAGGACGGCCTCGGCGTACTGCTCACCGCCGTCGCGCCGCCAGGCGGCCCGCAGGCCCTGGAAGGCCGGCCCGTGCTGGTGGCCGCGCAGGGTGAGGTCCTCGTACATCCGGGCCAGCGGCACCGGCGTCGCACCGGCCGGCGGCCACGCGGCGGGGGCCGGGACCGTGCCCGGAGCCGGAGCCGGAGCCGAGGCGGACGCGGACGCGGACGCGGACGCGAGAGCCGATGCCGGAGCGCGGTCGGTGCCCAGGGTGCCGGTGGCGTGCTCGATCCACTCCCCGCCGGTCGCCCGGCCCGAGATCCGGCAGGTCCGCAGCCCGTCACCGTCCGCACCCGACACCCGTACGCGCAGGTCGACGGAGCCGTCCGCGGGCAGCTCCATCGGTGTGCCGACGGTCAGTTCCTCGATCCGCGGCGTCCCGGCCTTGGCGCCCGCGTGCAGGGCCAGTTCCAGGAACGCGGTGCCCGGCACGACGACCGTCCCGGCGAGGGCGTGGTCGGCCAGCCAGGGGTGGCTGCGGGCCGACAGCCGTCCGGTGAACACCGTTTCGCCGTCGCCGAGTTCGACGGCCGCGCCGAGCAGCGGGTGGTCGGCCGGGGCCTGGCCGAGGCCGGCCGTACCGGACGGTCCGGCCGCGCCGGTGAGCCAGTAGCGGCGGCCCTGGAACGGGTAGGTGGGCAGGTCGACGGGGCCGGCGGCCGTCCCGGTCAGCCGCTCCCAGGCGACGGGCAGGCCGCGGACGTGGGCCTCGGCGACGGAGGTGAGGAAGCGGCGCAGGCCCCCGTCGTCGCGGCGCAGCGAGCCGGTCACGATCCCTTCGGCGCCGGCCTCCTCCAGGATCTGGCCGATGCTGCCGCTCAGCACCGGGTGCGGGCCGACCTCGACGAAAGTGGTGTGCCCGGAGGCGACCAGTGCCTCGACCGCCTCCTGGAAGCGCACGGTGTGCCGCAGGTTCCGGTACCAGTAGGAGGCGTCGAGCCCGGCGCCGTCCTGCCAGTCGGCGGTGACCGAGGACATCAGCGCGATCCCGCCGGTGCGCGGCGTCAACGGCGCCATCCCGGCCAGGAGCTTCTCCCGGATCGGCTCGACCGCCGGGCAGTGCGAGGCGTAGGCCGCCGGGATCACCCGGGCGTTGACGCCCTCGGCCCGGTACCCCTCGACCAGGGCGGTGATCGCGTCCGGGGCGCCGGCCACGGCGGTGGTGGCCGGCCCGTTGACCGCGGCGATGCTCAGCGCACCGCTCACCGCCCCGGTCAGCGTGCCCAGGCGTTCGCGCACCCGCGCCGCAGGCAGCGGGACGACGGCCATCATCCCCCGGCCCATCAGGTCGACGGCCAGGGCGCTGCGCAGCGCGATGGCGCGGGCGCCGTCCTCCAGGGAGAGCGCCCCGGCCACGACGGCGGCGGCGATCTCGCCCTGGGAGTGGCCCACCACGGCGTCCGGGACCACCCCGGCCTCCCGCCACAGCTCGGCCAGCGACACCATCACCGCCCACAGCGCGGGCTGGACGACGTCGATCCGGTCGAGCAGCGGCGCGCCGGCCAGGACGTCGGTCAGCGACCAGTCGACGTACGGGTCGAGCGCCCGCTCGCACTCGGCCAGGCGGGCCGCGAACACCGGGCTCTCGGCGGCGAGTCGCGCCGCCATCCCGCGCCACTGGCCGCCCTGCCCGGGGAAGACCAGCACGGTCCGGCCCGGCTCGCCGGCCCGGCCGGTGACCAGGCCGGGGGCCTCCTCGGCGCGGGCCAGCGCGGCCAGGGCCCGCTCGGCCTCCGACCGGTCGGCGGCGACCACCACGGCGCGCTCGTCCAGGGCGGCCCGGGCGGTCAGGGCCGGCGCCGCGGCCACCGGGTCGAGCCGCCCGGACGCCAGCCGCCGGGCCTGCTCGCGCAGGGCGTCCGCGGTCCGGGCCGACAGGACGACCGGCACCACGGCCGGCCGCACCGGCTCGTCCACGGCCTCCGCGCCGGGCTCGGCCGGCGGCTGGGCCAGGATCACGTGCGCGTTGGTGCCGCTGATCCCGAACGAGGAGACGCCGCCGCGCCGCGGCTCACCGGTCTCCGGCCAGGGCCGGGCCCGGTCGAGCAGGGCCACCGAGCCCGCCGTCCAGTCCACGTGCGGGGACGGCTCGTCGACGTGCAGGGTGGCGGGCAGCGCGGACTTCCGGATCGCCTGGACCATCTTGATCACGCCGCCGACGCCCGCCGCGGCCTGGGCGTGCCCGATGTTGGACTTGAGGGACCCGAGCCACAGTGGGCGCTCCCGGTCCCGCCCGTAGGCGGCCAGCAGGGCGTTGGCCTCGATCGGGTCGCCGAGGGCGGTGCCGGTCCCGTGCGCCTCCACGGCGTCGACCTGGCGGGGCGCCAGCCCGGCGTCGGCGAGGGCGTCCTCGATCACGCGCTGCTGGGCGACGCCGCTGGGCGCGGACAGCCCGTTGGAGGCGCCGTCGGAGTTGACGGCGCTGCCGGCCACGACCGCCAGCACCGGGTGGCCGTGCCGGCGGGCGTCCGAGAGCCGCTCGACCACGACCATGCCCGCGCCCTCGCCCCAGCCGGTGCCGTCGGCCCGGGCGGAGAAGGCCTTGCAGCGGCCGTCGGCGGCCAGCACCCGCTGACGGGACAGCTCAACGAACATGCCGGGGGTCGCCATGACGGTGACCCCGCCGGCCAGGGCGAGCGAGCACTCGCCGGCCCTCACCGCCCGTACCGCCTGGTGCAGGGCGACCAGCGACGCCGAGCACGCGGTGTCCACGGTCAGCGCGGGCCCGTTCAGGCCGAGGACGTAGGCGATCCGACCGGAGACCACGCTCACGCTGGTGCCGGTCAGCAGGTGCCCGGCGACGCCGTGCCCGGCCGTCTCCATGCTCGGCCCGTAGCCGGAGTGCATCGCCCCGGCGAACACGCCGGTCCGGCTGCCCTTCAGCGTCGTGGGGTCGATCCCGGCGCGCTCCAGCGCCTCCCAGCCGACCTCCAGCAGGAGCCGCTGCTGCGGGTCCATCGCGAGGGCCTCGCGCGGGCTGATCCCGAAGAACTCCGCATCGAAGTCCGGCACGTCCCGGACGAAGCCGCCCCGGCGGACGTAGGAGGTGCCGACCCGGTCCGGGTCCGGGTGGTGGAGCGCCGCCAGGTCCCAGCCGCGGTCGTCGGGGAAGTCGCCGATGGCGTCGGTGCCGGCGTCGACCAGGTCCCACAGGTCCTCGGGCGAGCGCACCCCGCCGGGGAAGCGGCAGGCCATGCCGACGATGACCACGGGGTCGTCGGCCTCGGCGGCGGCGCGTTCCGGCACGGCCACCGCCGGGGCGGCGGCGGTGGCCGCGAGCCCGGCCACCGCGGCGGCCAGCGCGGCCGGGCTCGGGTGGTCGTACAGGACGGTGCTCTCCAGGTTCAGCCCCGTCGCGGCCGCCAGCCGGTCGCGCAGTTCGAGCGTCATGGCCGAGTCCAGGCCCATCTCGCGGAACGTCCTCCCGGGCCGGACGTCGGCGGCCGAGCCGGCGCCCAGCACGACGGCGGTCAGGCTCCGGACCAACTCCAGGGCCGACCGTCCGTCGGGGGGCGGGGTCTTCCCGGCGGGCCGTCCGGTGCGCCGTCCGATCTGCTGCTCGGCCGACTCTTCCGCCGTCTGCTCGGCCGTCTGCCCGGCCGTCCGCTGGACCGGCTGCTGGGCCGACTGCTCGACCGGCTGTCCGGTCGCCGGCCCGGTGGCCCGCTCGGCCGCCTGCTCGGACTCGGTGAGCCCGGCCCCGGTCATCCCGGTCGGCCAGCAGGAGCGGCGCTGGAACGGGTAGGTCGGCAGGTCGGCGAGCGGTGCCGAGTCGGGCAGCAGCGCCGACCAGTCCACCCCGACACCGCGGACGAAGGCCTCGGCCACCGCCGTGAGGAACCGGCGGCGGCCGCCGTGGCCGCGCCGGAGCGTGCCCAGCGCGGCGCCCTCCCCGCCGCGCAGGTCGATCGCTTGCCGGACGCCCATCGCCAGCACCGGGTGCGGGCTGATCTCCAGGAAGGTCGAGTGGCCCGCGTTCAGCAGGCGCTCGACGGCCGGCCCGAACCGCACCGGTTCGCGCAGGTTGCGGAACCAGTACCCGGGGTCCAGCTCGGCGGTGTCGATCGGTTCGGCGGTGACGGTCGAGTGGAACGGCACGCCGGTGGAGCGGGGGGCGATCCCGGCGAAGGCGGCGAGCAGGTCCTCCCGCAGCCCCTCGACGGCCGCGCTGTGCGAGGCGTAGTCGATCGCGAGCCGCCGGGTGCGCACCTGCTGCCCGTAGTGGGCGGCCAGCGCGTCCAGCGCGGCCGTCGGCCCGGCGACCACCGTGTACGCGGGCCCGTTGACCGCCGCGATCGACAGCCCGGAGCCGCCTGCCGTCGCCGGGGCGCCCGCCGTGAGGCCGACCGTCGCGAGATCCCTCTCCACCCGTTCGACCGGCAGCTCCACCGACAGCAGGCCGCCGTCGCCCGCGATCCGGTTCAGCACCCGGCTGCGCAGGGCCACGATCCGCGCACCGTCCCGCAGCGACAGAGCGCCCACGGCGGTGGCGGCGGCGATCTCGCCCTGCGAGTGGCCCACCACGGCGGCGGGCTCCACCCCGGCCGAGCGCCACAGCGCGGCCAGCGACACCATCACCGCCCACAGCGCGGGCTGGATCACCTCGTCGCCCTCCAGCGCCGGCGCGCCGGGGGCGCCGCGCAGCACGTCGGCCAACGACCAGTCCACGTACGGGCGCAGGGCCTCCGCGCACTCGTCGATCCGCTCGGCGAAGAACGGGGAGGTCTCGATCAGCTCCGCCGCCATGCCCGTCCACTGCGAGCCCTGGCCGGGGAAGACGAAGACCGGCCGGACCGCCGCTCCCTCGTGCCGGCCCTCCACCACGGCCGCCGACGGCTGCCCGGCCGACCGGGCCGCCAGTTCGGCGAGGAAGCCGTCCCGGTCGTCCGCGACGACGACGCAGCGGTGCTCGAACGCGGTGCGGGTCACGGCCAGCGACCGGGCCACCGAGGCCGCCCCGAGCTCCGGGCGCGCCGCCACATGGGCGCGCAGCCGGTCGGCCTGGTCGCGCAGCGCGGCCTCGTCACGCCCGGACAGGACCCAGGGCAGTGCCCCGGCCTCCTCCTGCTCGTCGACGGCCCCAACATCCGGCCAATCCGAGAGGATCACATGGCAGTTGGTCCCGCCGATCCCGAACGAGCTCACTCCCGCCACCAGTCGGCCGCCCGACTCCAGCGGCTTCCCTCCCGCCTCCGCCGGTTGCCCGCTCGGCTCCGCCGGTTGTCCGCTCGGCTCCGCCGGTCGTCCATCCGCCTCCGGCGGAGCGGGCCAGGGGCGGGTCTCGGTGTTGACCCGCAGCCGCAGCTCGTCCAGCGGGACCCGCTCGCCGGGCCCGACGTGGTTCAGGCTGGGGACGAGCTCGCGCTCGCCGAGGCACAGGATGGTCTTGATGAACCCGGCGATCCCGGCCGCGCCCTCCAGATGACCGATGTTCGTCTTCACCGACCCGACCAGCAGCGGGAGTTCGGCCGGACGGGCCGAGCCCAACGCGGCGCCGAGCGCGGCGGCCTCGACCGGGTCGCCGGCCCGCGTCCCCGAGCCGTGCAGCTCGACGTACTGGACCTCGCCCGGCTCGACGCCCGCGTCGGCGCAGGCCGCGAGGACCACCCGTTCCTGCGACGCGCGGCCCGGGGTGGGCAGCGTCTCGGTCGCACCGTCGTTGTTCAGCGCGCTGCCGCGGATGACGGCGTGGATGCGGTCGCCGTCCCGGACGGCGGCCTCCAGGAGCTTGAGGACCACCACCCCGCCGCCCTCGCCCCGGACGTAGCCGTTGGCGCGGGCGTCGAAGGTGAAGCAGCGCCCGTCCGGCGACAGCGTTCCGGCCCGCTCCAGTGCCAGGGTGCTCTCCGGCGCGAGGATCAGGCTCACCCCGCCGGCCAGGGCCAGCTCGGACTCGCCGCTGCGCAGGCTCGCGCACGCCAGGTGCACGGCGGCCAGCGAGGACGACTGGCCGGTGTCCACCACCAGGCTCGGGCCGTTCAGGCCCAGCGTGTAGGAGATCCGGTTGGCGGTCACCCCGCGCTGCAGCCCGGTCAGCGTGTGCCCGGTCACCGCCTCGGGGCCCATCCCGTGCAGCAGCGTCGCGTAGTCGTCCGCGATCACCCCCAGGAAGACGCCCGTCCGGCTGCCCGCCAGATCGCCCGGCAGGGTCCGGGCGTCCTCCAGCGCCTCCCAGGCCAGTTCCAGGGCCAGCCGCTGCTGCGGGTCCATCGCCACGGCCTCGCGGCGCGATACGCCGAAGAACTCGGGGTCGAACCCGTCCACCCGGTCCAGGAACCCGCCGCGCACCGGCCCCCGGCCACCCCGCCGCTCGGACACCGCGTCACCGCCGCCGCGCAGCAGCCGCCAGAACGCCGCCGGCCCGTCCGCCTGCGGAAAGCGGCAGCCGATCCCGACCACCGCGACCGCGTGCGGCGGAAGAGTACCCGCGCCACGACAACCAGCACTGTCCACCATCGATGCACCCCGCAGTGAATCCAGAGAAAGGCCCCGACAAACCGCCGAACGGCCCACCCGGGGCCGCTCCTGAAATTCCTTCGGTTTCCGCGAACCGGCATGCCGAACTCCCCGAACGGCGACTCCGGTCACGAGAAAACACCGGCCCCCACCTGGGCACCGGCACCCGCCCCACGAGGATGCCCCCGGGCCGAACACCACCGGAAGCCGTCCCGGGGGTTCATGATCGTGCGTTGCTGAACCCCGAAGGGGCCCACACATCCCCGACATACCGGGCACGGCCACCCTCCGGCCCGCGGACCGTCCGCCCGAAACCCCGGCCGCCGCCTGGCCAGGAGGTGAGGCTTTTCTGTGGCGCGCTCCGGGCCTGCCCGGAGCGCGCCACAACTGCCTTGCGGCTACTTGCGATTCCTGCGGCGCCTCGCTGCGGGGTGCCCTTTGTCCCCGGGCTTGCGTTCTTTTCACCGGCGCGCTCCGGGCTGAGCCCGGAGCGCGCCGGAACGTTTCTGCCAGCTTTGCGCCGCACCTCCTCCCACAACCCCCTTCACCCTTCCCATGCCCCACCTGGTTAATGGGAGGAGGCGAGCGCGGGGGTTACGCGGGCGGGGCTCGCGGGGCGGAGGACGTCCGCTCGGGGTGGGCGTGGGCTACGGAGGCGTGGGCGCCGGACCCTCCGGGCCCGCCGTGGCTACGGGGGCGGTGGGCACTGTGCGCGGGCTGGGGGTGGACGGCCACGCCCAGGGTGGCCGGGGAATCACCCGTCACCGCGATGTCTCCCTCCCGGTCGGTGCGCAGCACGGTGGCGCCGAGCGCGCGCAGGTGGTCGACCGTCCTCGGGGACGGGTGGCCGTACGCGTTGCCCTCTCCGCAGGAGATCAGGGCCAGTCGGGGCCGCAGGACGCCGGCCAGGTCCCAGTCCTGGTGGGCCGATCCGTGGTGCGCCACCTTCACGACGTCCGCCCTCCCGACCCGGCCCAACAGGGCCGACTGGGCCTGCGGTTCGAGATCTCCGAGCAGCGCCATCCGTAGTCCTCCTGTCAGTGACACCATCAATGCGACGCTTGCGTTGTTCGGCCCCGGCGCCTCGGCAGTCGCGCCGGGGACGGGCCACACCACGTCCCAGGCCAACTCCGCGCCGGCCGAGCGCCGTTCGCCCCGACCGGCTCTCAGCAGCGGGAGGCCGGCACCTGCCGCCCAGCCCGCCACCCGGGCCGCCTCGCCGGGTGGGTCGTCCAGCGTGGTGCCTTCGACCGCGCCGACCCTGCGGCCCCGCAGCACCCCCGGCACGCCCTCGACGTGGTCGGCGTGGAAGTGCGTCAGCAGCAGTAAGGGGACCGCCGTGATGCCGAGGTCGCGCAGGCACCTGTCCGCGGCGTTCGGATCCGGGCCGGTGTCGATCACCACCGCACTGCCCGGCGTCCCCGTCGCGAGGGCCAGCATGTCGCCCTGCCCGACGTCGCACATCACCAGCCGCCACCCCGGCGGCGGCCAGCCGGTGGCGATCCGGGTGAGCTGCGGCGGGCGCAGCAGCACGGCCAGCAGGACCGCCGTCAGCGCCCCGGCCGCCAGGGCTCGCACCCAGCGCCGGCGAGCGGGCGCCGGGCTCCCCGGCGCCGGCCGTCGGGGCAGCAGGAGTGGTGCCGCCCAGCAGGCTCCCAGGACGGCCAGCGCGACTGTCACCGTCCCGAACCACCCTCCCGACCAAGTCAGTTGGCTGCCCGGCAGTTCGGCGCCGCGGCGCGCCACCAGGGCGAGCCAGCCGACCGGCACCCCGGCCGGTTCCGCGAGCAGACGGGCCAGGACCGGGAGGAGCGGCTGCAGGACGAGAACTCCGAATCCGAGCAGCGTCGCCGGGGCCACCGCCACCTCGGCCAGCAGGTTGCAGGGGATGCCGACCAGGCTGATGTGCCCGGACAGCACCACCGTCACCGGCGCGCACAGCGCCTGAGCGGCCGCCGTCGCCGCGAGCGCGCCCGCCAGGTGGCGGGGCCAGCGGCGGGCCCGCAGGGCCTCGGCCCAGTGCGGTCCGAGGATCAGCAGCCCGGCGGTGGCGAGCACCGAGAGCAGGAAGCCGAACGAGCGCGCCAGGAACGGGTCCAGCAGGACCAGGACCAGGACCGCCCCGGCGAGCGCGGGCACCGCCCGGCGGGGACGGCCGGTGGCCAGGGCCAGCATGCCGATCAGCCCTGTCCCGGCCGCCCGCAGCACGCTGGGTTCGGGCCGGCAGACGGTGACGAAGGCCAGCGTCAGCGCCGTGCCGAACAGGGCGCCGGTGCGCAGCGACAGCCCCAGCACCGCGGCCAGCCCGCGCCGCTCCGGAGTGCCGGCCTGCCCGGGCGCGCCCAGCAGCGCGCCGAGGACGATCGCCAGGTTGGCCCCGCTGACCGCCACCAGGTGGACCAGGTCGGTGGCCCGGAAGGCGTCTTCGAGGTCGTCGGGCAGCCGCGAGGTGTCGCCGACGACCAGCCCCGGGAGCAGCCCGCGCGAGTCCGCCGGCAGTCCGTCGGTGGCCGAGCGCAGGCCTTCGCGCAACCGGCCGGCGATCCGCTGCGGCAGGCTCGGCGGCGCCAGCTGCCGGAGCGGCCCGTGGACGACCAGCAGCGCGGCGGACTCGGTGTCGTGGCCCTCCCCCGCCGGCTGCACCTCGGCCTCCACCGCCAGCCGCTGGGACGGGAGCAGTCGTTGCCAGGGCCCGCCCTCCGCACCGCGGACCATGACGGTCACCGGCGTGCGCGTGCGGGTGGTCGGCCCGGCCGGGACCAGGGTGACGCGGTCGGCCACCGCGTCGACGGTGAGGAGCGTCTGCCCGCCCGTGGGGCCGCCCCGGGAGGTGTGGGTCTTCGGGTCCCCCGCGACGGTCAGCTCCACCTCCACCACCGGGGACGGCGCCCGCGGCTCGGCGGCCACGGACGCACGGGCGAGTTCCGGCAGCGGCCCCCGGTGGAGGTCGGCGGTGTGCAGCGGGGTGGCGATCGCGGCCGCCGCGCCGGTGAGCAGGACTGCGGCCAGCGTCGCCGTGGGCCCGCGCCGGCGCAGCACCCCCGGCCTGGTGAGCAGCAGGACGCCCGTGAGCACGGCAAGGCCCGCCGCGGCGAGGACGAGGGCCTCGTACCCCGGCTCCAGGCGCAGCAGCGCCGCCGTGACCGCCCACGCCGAGACGGCCGGCAGCAACAGCCGGAAGTCGGCTCCCGGAGAGCGGGGTGCAGCGGCCGGACCCACCGGCGCGGCGGCGACGGACATGGTGGCACCTCCCTTCGGTGGCCGGGGAAACGGACGGAGAGACGGACGGGGAAACGGACGGGGAGACGGACGGGAAGCGGGCAGGGAACGCAGGAGAGGGGACCGGGCAGAGCCGACGGGCGTCGCGGCGTCAGAGCGTGAGCAGCGGACGGAGTTCCGCGTACGTGCGGGCGCCGATGCCGCTGACCTGCCGGAGCTGGTCGAGGGTGCGGAAGGAGCCGTGCGAGGCGCGGTAGGCGAGGATGCGCTGGGCGAGGGTGGGGCCGACGCCGGGGAGGGTGTCGAGCTGTTCGAGCGTGGCGCGGTTGAGGCTGACGGGCGGTCGGGGCGCGGCGGGGCCCGGAGGTCCGCTCCCGCTCCCGCTTCCGCTTCCGACGCCCTGGGCGGGCACGGGCGTCTGTTCGCCGACCAGGATCTGCTCGCCGTCCACCAGGACGCGGGCCAGGTTGAGGTTCCTGGTGTCCGTATCCGGCAGTGGACCGCCTGCCGCCCGTAGGGCGTCGGCGACCCGGGAGCCGGCGGGCAGGGTGTGCAGGCCGGGGACGTGGACCCGCCCTCCGATGTCCACCACGACGCCCGCCACGGCACCGCCGGCGGCCTCGGCAGCGGTGCCGGGCCCGGCTCTGGAGTCGACGGCAGCGGCGTCGGCGGGGACGGACGGTTCGGCCCCCGACGGTGCCGCGACCGCCGCCAGCGCGGGCACGGCGACCGTCTGCGGCCGGGCCAGCCAGAAGTGCTGCACGGCGTAGCCGACCGCGAACAGCAGCAGGATGGCCAGCCCGGCCACCGCACGCCGGTCGAGCGCCAGCGCCGAGGCGTACGAGGGAAACGGGGAGAACGGGGAGAACCGCGGGCGCGCCCCCGCCTCCGCCGGGTCCGCCGCAACATCCGCATCCGACGGCACCGGCACGCCAACCGCCGACGGCGACGGCGACGGCGACGGCGACGGCGACAGCGACAGCGATGGCTGCAGCGACGGAGGCCCGGTGGCAGCCACCGCCCGCTCCCCCGCCGCCGGCGGGGCCGCCCCCGGTGAACCGCCACCCGCACCACCGGCCGAACCACCGGCCGAACCACCGCCCGAGCCGCCCTCCGGCTCGTCCCCCGCCGCCGGCAGCAGCGCGGCCATCCGCAGCCGTACCGTCTCGTTGATCGCATGGCGCTTCGCCGCGCCCAGGCCCAAGGTCGTCATGCCGAGGACGGTAGGAGTCCTCCGGCGAGCGCGCGGAGAATAACCAAACCCTGTGGATAACCCAGGGGTTGTGGATAAAAAGTGTCACTCACGGGAGTGATCAGGACCGTCCGAAATTGACCACTCGCCGATCAGCCTGACCGACCGGCACCACCGACCGACCGCCTCAGCGCGGCGCGACCACCACCGCGAGCAGCCCCGGACCGACGTGCGCGCCGATCACCGCCCCCACCTCGCCCACGTACAGCTCCCGCAGCCCCGGCACCCGGGCCCGCAGCCGTTCCGCGAGCGGTTCGGCCCGGTCCTCGGCGGCCAGGTGGTGCACGGTGATGTCGACCTCCTGCTCCCCCGACCGCTCGACCGCGATCTCCTCCAGCCGCGCGATCGCCCGCGACGCCGTCCGCACCTTCTCCAGCGGCTCGATCCGCCCGCCGTCCAGGTGCAGCAGCGGCTTGACCGCCAGGGCCGAGCCGAGCAGTGCCCGCGCCGCCCCGATCCGGCCGCCCCGGCGCAGGTGCTCCAGGGTGTCGACGTAGAAGAAACCGCTGCTCCGGGCCGCCCGTCGGCCGGCCGCCCCGGCCGCCTCGGCCAGGCCCTGCCCGGCCGCGATCGCCTCGGCCGCCGCCACCACCCCGTACCCGAGGGCCATTCCGACCAGTCGGCTGTCCACCACCCGCACGGGTACGGGCGCCTCGGCGGCGGCCAGCCGGGCGGCCTCGACGGTGCCGGACAGCTCGCCCGAGATGTGCACGGAGACGATGCCCTTCGCCCCGGCCTCGGCGGCCGCCCGGTAGGTGGCGGCGAAGGTCTCCGGGTTCGGCCGGGAGGTGGTCACCCGCTGTTTGCCGCGCAGCGCCTCGGCGACGTCCTTCGGGGAGATCTCGACGCCCTCGCTCAGCACCGAGTCACCGACCGCGACGCTCAGCGGGACCACCGTGATCCCGTGCCGGTCGAGGGTCTCCTGCGGCAGATAGGCCGTGGAATCGGTGACGAGGGCGAGGTCGGAGGGCATGAGCCGGAGGTTACTCCCCGCCGGTCCGGGAGGACAGCGCCCGGTCCGGGCACCGGCCGGGGGCGCCGCGACGCACCGCCGGCTCAGCCCGCGGACGGCCCGGCCGAGGGCTTGCGCAGTCGCTGCGCCAGCTTGGCCAGCGGATCGGCGAGCCCGAGCAGCTCCTCAGCACTCGGGCGCCCCTTCCCGTCGGTCAGCCCGGCCCGCGCCGCACCCGCGGAACCGCCGGAACCCGAGCCCGACGCCCCGGCCGCAGACGAAGCCGACGGAGCCGACGCCCCCGACGACGCCCCGCCCCCCGCGACATCCCAGTGCCGCAGGGCCCCCGCCTCGCTCTCGCACTCCTGGCTCAGCCGGCTCAGTTCGTCGTCCGCGAACCGGTGCATCCGGTCCTGCGCCGCCCAGCGCATGGTCTCCGCCGAGTGCGTGATCCGCTCAGCCCGCTCGCGCAGCTCCGGCAGCTTGGCGGCGATCCGCGCCGTGTCCGGCTCGCGCTCCAGCGTCCGCAGCTCGCCGTCGAGCTCGGCGGCGTGCGCGTCGAGCCGGTTGAGCAGGGCGAGCGCCTCGCCGAGCTGGCCGTCCTGGGCGAGGCCGCTCTCCAGCACCTGCCGGGTGCCGTCGAGCGAGGTCCGCAGGCCCAGCCGGACGGAGGCGATCTGGGCGGGCGGGCCGACCTTGGTGTACGTCTTCGCCTTGAGCGTGGCGTTCTCCACGGCGCGCCGGGCGTTGGCCTCGTGCTTCTCGATCTTCGCGCCGACGGCCTTGGCGGCCTTGACCGTGCCGACCACGGCCAGCACCATCACCGCGACCCCGAAGAGCAGGACCAGGCCGATCATCACGCCGAACACGTCCATCGCGCGCCACCTTCCGCCGTCGTTCCGGCCCTCACCGGGCCCAACGCGGGCCGCATCGCCGAGGTTTCCACGGTAGCCGCCGGGACCCGCCCGGGGGCAGCCCGAGAGGCCCCGGCGGACGGAGATCAGGGTCAGATCCGGGATCTCCCCGAGGGCCCCCGACGACCACGAAACCGCCGGGCGAGCGCCCCGAAACCGCCGGGCGAGCACCCCGAAACCGCCGAGCGCCCGCCCCGCAAACGCCGGTCGGAGGCCCCCCGCAAACGCCGGGCGGGCGCCCCGAAGGACGCCCGCCCGAAAACTGCCGAAGCAACAGCGGCAACAGCGACCACGGCAACATCGGCTACAGCCGCCGCAGCCTCACGACGGCACTCAGCCGGTGACGATGTTCACCAGCTTCGGCGCCCGCGCGATCACCTTCCGCACCTCGGCCCCGCCGATCGCCGCGACGACGGCCGGCTCCGCCAGCGCCAGCGCCTCCAGCTCGGCGTCCGAGATGCCCGGCGCGACCTCCAGCCGCGCCTTGACCTTGCCCTTGATCTGGACCACGCAGGTCACCGTCTCGTCCACCACGTACGCCGGGTCGGCGACCGGGTAGTCGGCGTGCGCCAGCGACTCGCCGTGGCCCAGGCGGCGCCACAGCTCCTCGGCGACGTGCGGGGCCAGCGGAGCGACCATCAGCACCAGCTGCTCGGCCACCGTCCGCGGCGTGGAGCCGCGCTTGACCAGGTAGTTGTTCAGCTCGATGGCCTTGGCGACGGCCGTGTTGAAGCGCAGCCCGGCCATGTCGCCGCGGATGCCGTCGATCGCCTTGTGCAGGGCGCGCAGCGTCGCGTCGTCCGGCTCCTCCTCGGTGACGACCAGCTCGCCGGTGGTCTCCGAGACGATGTTGCGCCACAGGCGCTGCAGGAAGCGGTACGAGCCGACGACGGCGCGGGTGTCCCACGGACGGGAGACGTCCAGCGGGCCCATCGACATCTCGTACAGGCGCAGCGTGTCGGCGCCGTACTCGTCGGCGATGTCGTCCGGCGCGACGGCGTTCTTCAGGGACTTGCCCATCTTCCCGGCCTCGCGCTTGACCGGCTCGCCCTGCCAGGAGTACTGGCCGTCGCGCTCCTCGACCTCGGCGGCGGGCACCGGGAAGCCGCGCTCGTCGCGGTAGACGTCGGCGGTGATCATGCCCTGGTTGAACAGCTTGTGGAACGGCTCGACGGACGAGACGTGGCCCAGGTCGTGCAGCACCTTGTGCCAGAAGCGCGCGTACAGCAGGTGCAGCACGGCGTGCTCGGCGCCGCCGACGTACAGGTCGGCGCCACCGGCCGGCTTGGTCTCCGTCGGGCCCAGCCAGTACTTCTCGTTGGCCGGGTCGACGACCTTCGCGGTGTTCGACGGGTCGACGTAGCGCAGCTCGTACCAGCAGGAACCGGCCCAGTTGGGCATGGTGTTGGTCTCGCGGCGGTACTTCCTGACGCCGTCGCCCAGGTCCAGCTCGACGTTGACCCAGGCCTCGTTGCGCGACAGCGGGGTCTCCGGCGAGGAGGCGGCGTCGTACGCGTCGTAGGTGCGCGGCGAGTAGTCGTCGACCTCGGGGACCTCGACGGGCAGCATCGACTCGGGCAGCGCGTGCATGACGCCGTCCTCGTCGTAGACGATCGGGAAGGGCTCGCCCCAGTACCGCTGGCGGCTGAACAGCCAGTCGCGCAGACGGTAGTTGACGGTGCCCTCGCCGATGCCGCGCTCGGCCAGCCAGGCGGTGGCGGCGGCCTTGGCGTCGACGACGCTCAGGCCGTCCAGCGACAGGTCGCCCTCGGCGCGGGCGGAGTCGACGATGACGGAGTCGTAGGTGTCGAACGCGTCGTCCCACTCGGCCGGGTCGGTGCCGCGGCCGTCGGTCGGCTCGACGACGCAGCGCATCGGCAGCGCGAAGGCGCGGGCGAAGGCGAAGTCGCGGTGGTCGTGGGCGGGGACGGCCATGATGGCGCCGGTGCCGTAGCCCATCAGCACGTAGTCGGCGATGAACACCGGGACGGACGCGCCGCTGACCGGGTTGACGGCGTAGGCGCCGGTGAAGACACCGGTCTTGACCTTGGCCTCGACCTGCCGCTCGACGTCCGACTTGGCGGCGGCCGCGGCGCGGTAGGCGGCGACGGCCTCGGCGGGGGTGGCGGCGCCGCCGGTCCACTCGGCGGGCACGTCCGCGGGCCAGGCGGCGGGGACGATCGAGTCGACCAGGCCGTGCTCGGGGGCCAGCACCATGTAGGTGGCGCCGAACAGGGTGTCGGGCCGGGTGGTGAAGACGGTGATCTTCTGGTCGCCGGGAGCGGCGAAGTCGACCCGGGCGCCCTCGGAGCGCCCGATCCAGTTGCGCTGCTGCAGCTTGATGGCCTCGGGCCAGTCCAGCAGGTCCAGGTCCTCGATCAGCCGGTCCGAGTACGCGGTGATGCGCATCATCCACTGGCGCAGGTTGGACTTGAACACCGGGAAGTTGCCGCGCTCGGAGCGGCCGTCCGCGGTGACCTCCTCGTTGGCCAGTACGGTGCCCAGGCCCGGGCACCAGTTGACCGGCACCTCCTTGGCGTAGGCCAGGCGGTACTCGCCCAGCACCTCGTCGCGCTCGGCGACGGACAGCTCGGCCCAGGCGCGCCCGCCCGGCAGCTCACGCGCGCCGGACTCGAACTCGGCGACCAGCTCGGTGATCGGACGGGCCTTGCGGGCGTCCGCGTCGTACCAGGAGTTGAAGATCTGCAGGAAGATCCACTGGGTCCAGCGGTAGTAGTCCGGGTCGATCGTGGAGATCGAGCGGCGCGGGTCGTGGCCCAGGCCCAGCCGGCGCAGCTGCTGGCGCATGTTGGCGATGTTGGCCTCGGTGGAGACCCGCGGGTGGGTGCCGGTCTGCACCGCGTACTGCTCGGCGGGCAGGCCGAAGGCGTCGTAGCCCAGCGTGTGCAGCACGTTGTGGCCGGTCATCCGCTGGTAGCGGGCGAAGACGTCGGTGGCGATGTAGCCCAGCGGGTGGCCGACGTGCAGGCCCGCGCCCGAGGGGTACGGGAACATGTCCATGATGAAGCTGTGCGGCTTCGCGGCGACGTCGCCGGCCGCCGGGTCGGCCAGCGCACCGGTGGGGTTGGGGGCGTGGAAGGTGCCCTCCTTCTCCCAGATGTCCTGCCAGCGGGACTCGATCTCGGCCGCCAGCGCGGCGCTGTACCGGAACGGCTCGGTCACGGTCTCGGCCGCGCCGGACGCAGGGGTCGTCTCGCTCATGGTCCTTCAAGCTCCATCGATGTCAGTTGGCGAACCGGACGGGCGGCCGGCCCGGAGGACCCGGCCCGGTACGGGGTCGGGGGCGGAAAACAAAAAATCCCCTCGCAGGAGGGGACGCCACGCCGACTCCGGCACCGCCCGAGGGCTCAGCCGGTCCTGGTCAGCGCGGCCGGCTAAGGAGCAGGCGCACGGTTCGCATGGGCTCAGGGTACCGCAAGCGGGTCGACGCGCTCCCGGGTGCACCGCCCGGCCGACGACCCCGCACCCCCGCCCCCACCCCCACCGGCACCCGCACCCGCACCCGCACGCCGGGTCACCGCGCGGCCGCCCGCCCCGCCGCGTCGAACTCCCGCAGCGCCTTCGCCAGCCGCTCGGACTGCATCCCCGCCGCCAGCGAGCGCGCGAGCGCAGCGGTGCGGGCCGCCTCCCGCTGGTCGCCGAGCCTGCGGTGGGCCTCGGCGAGGCGCACCATCAGCAGCGCCTTGGAGCGGGCCCGCCCCGGCCCGAGCCCGGCCACGGCCTCGGCGAGCAGCACCTTGGCCAGCCGGTGCTGGCCGAGCGCCAGCCGCCCCTCCCCCACCATCCCGGCGAGGGCGGCCCGGGCCTCCTCGGCGCCGGGCAGGCCGTCCAGCTCGGCGAAGGCCCGGGCGGCGGCGGCCTCGGCCCGCTCGGCCTCGCCCCGGCGGCCGTACGCGCGGGCGAGCCGGCCGTACTGGCGGGCCCGGGCGGTGGGGCTGAGCGCGGCGCCGTGGGTGTCCAGGGCGGTGGCGAGCGCGGAGACGGCCTCCAGCCCGCGGCCGCCGGGGCCCTGGGTGGCGAGCACGACCAGCGCGCCGAGCACGGCGACCCCGAGCCGGGGGTCGCCGCCGACGTGGGCGGCGCGCAGCGCGGCGACGAAGGCGCGCTGGGCGGCCGCGTCGTGGCCGAGGTCGTACGCGGCCCAGCCGGCCAGCCGGGCGAGTCTGCTGGCCGTGCCGTACAGCTCGCGGCCGAGCCGTTCGTCGTACGCGCCGAGTTCCAGCAGCTTGGCCAGCATGGCGAGTTCGGCCCGGACGGGGCCGAGGACGAGGCCGCCGCCGCAGGCCCGTTCGAGCTTCTGCTTGCTGCGGTAGGACAGGCCGAGTTCGCCGACCAGCCCGGGTTCGACGCGCAGCGCGCCCTCGCCGCCGCCGACGGGCGGTGGCGGGGAGTCGAGGCGGGCGGCGGCCTGGTCGAGGTCGGCGCTGCGGAACAGGTCGGTGAGGCGGACCGGTCCGGCGTCGGTGGCGGCCTCGCGCAGCGCGGTCTGGGCGGTGTCGGCGGTCCACGGGTCGGTGAGCAGCCGGGGCGAGAGGATCTTGGCGCCGCGGTGGCCGCCCATCCGGCCCCAGAGCTGTTCGTAGGTGACGGCGATGCCGAGGGTGCGGCTGAGCACCTCGCAGACGGCCTGGTCGTGCGGGCTGCGCGGCACCATGCCGCGGTCGCGCCACTTGTACGGGGCGGTGGAGCTGATGGCGAGGCCCGGCGGCAGGGCGAGGCTCACCTCGCGGGCGAGCCGTTCCGGACTCCAGCCGAGCTGGTGGAGTATCCGGGCCAGTTCCTCGTTCCGCCTTCGCTCCAGATCGGCCATGGCACGACGGTAGCGGGATTCCGGGCCCGCCGACCGGTGGCGCGGGCAGAACGGCGAAGAGCCGCCTCCCGTTTCCGGGAGGCGGCTCTCGACTGCTGTGGAGCTATGGGGAATTGAACCCCAGACCTCTTGCATGCCATGCAAGCGCTCTACCAACTGAGCTATAGCCCCTTGACCTGCGATGTCACCGTGGTTCCCGGTTGTTTCCGGCCGTTTCCCTCGGCGACATCGACTACTTTACACGGTCCGGGGCGTGCTCCAGAAATCCGTTTCCCGAGGTCCGCACCACACGCCCCGGGAGCCCCCGCCGCCCCCGCCCCCGGAGCCCCGCCGACCCGCGCCCCGGGCGTACGCCTCACGCCCGGGGCGCGCAGCCACGCACACGCGCCTCGCAACACCCCCCAAGGCCGCCTCCCCGCACCACCTCCGCTACCGCACCACGTCCGCTACCGGACCCTCCCCGCTACCGCGCCGCCCGCCGGCCGCGCGCCGCGAAGCCCGCCGCGACCAGCACCGCCGCGGCGTCGACCAGCAGGGTGGTCCGCAGCGCCGCCCCCGACGCCGCGGCCGGCGCCGGCAGGTCGACCTGGCCCAGGAACACCGAGCCCAGCACCGCGACCCCGATCACCTGGCCGAGCTGGATGACCGTCACCATCACGCCGCTGGCGTCGGCCGCGTCCTCGGGCGCCACCCCCGCGAGCGCCCGGGCGAACAGCGGCGAGTACGCGCAGCCGGCGGCCAGGCCGAGCCCGGCCATCTCCACCAGCGGCCCGGCGCCGATCCCCGCCCCGCCGCCGAGCATCAGCCCGAGCAGCAGGTAGCCGCCGCCCAGCAGCGCCCCGGCGAGGGCCGGCAGGGCCCGGTGCAGCCGGCCGGGCAGCCGGTGCCAGTGCAGGCTGGACAGGCCGAAGCCGACGGCGACGGGCGCCGAGCAGAGCCCGGCCTCCAGCGCGGTGTGGCCGAGCCCGGACTGCTGGTGCAGGGCGAAGGCGAACATGAAGCCCGCGAAGGCCGCCATGATCGCGAACAGTCCGGCGGCCGCGGGCCGCAGCCCGGGGGCGCGCAGCACCCGCCCGGAGATCAGCGGCTGTCCGCCGCGCCGGGCGACCCGGCGCTCGACGGCCACGAACACGCCGAACAGCAGCACGCCGGCCGCGATCATCACCCAGCCCCAGAGGGGCCAGCCCAGCTCGTGGCCGAGGACGAGCGGGACCACCAGCAGGCCGAGGGCCGCGCCGAGCACCACCAGGCCGGGGACGTCGAAGCCCCGGGTGGCGTCGCCGGGCAGCCGGGGCAGCAGCCGGGCGCCGGCCGCCAGCAGCAGCACCCCGATCGGCACGTTGACCAGGAACACCGGCCGCCAGCCGCTGCCGAACAGGTCGGCGCTGACCAGGACGCCGCCGAGCACCTGGCCGAGCGCCATGCCGCCGGCCAGCACCGCCGAGTAGAGGCCGAGCGCCCGGGTGCGGGCGGCGCCGGTGAAGGTGCGCTGGAGCAGGCTCATCACCTGGGGCACCATCAGGGCCGAACCGGCCCCCTGGAGCAGCCGGAAGGCGATCAGCCAGCCGGTCGCCGGGGCGAGGCCGCAGGCCAGCGAGGCGGCGGTGAAGACGGCCAGGCCGAGCTGGAAGAGCCGGCTGTAGCCGTACCGGGCGCCGAGCCTGGCCCCGGTGATGAGCAGCACGGCGTAGGCGATGGTGTACCCGGCGATGACCAGTTGGAGGGCGGCGCCGGAGGCGCCCAGGTCGGTGCGGATGGTGGGGACCGCGACGTTGACGATGGAGAGGTCGAGCACGGCCATGAACTGCCCGCCCAGGACGAGCGCGAGGAGCAGCCCGGGCCGGATCGCCGGGGCCCCGGTGGTGCGTCCGGCCGCGTCGGGCCGGATCTGAAGGTCCGTCATGGCAGCCAGCCTCGGGCCGCGCCGGTACTGGTGGTTAGAGCCTGCCGATCCTGGTACTGGCAGCACCTGTATCGGTGGGCCGGGCTGCGGCACGATGGGGCCATGACCGTCCTGGAGGAACTGCCCACCGCGACCGGCGGGCGCGACCGCCGCCGCACCGAGCTGGCCCGCTTCCTGAAGGCCTGCCGGGCGCGGGTCACCCCCGAGGACGTCGGGCTGCCGCCGGGGCTGCGCCGCCGTACGCCGGGGCTGCGGCGCGAGGAGGTCGCGCAGCTCGCCGGGGTCGGGGTCACCTGGTACACCTGGCTCGAACAGGGGCGGCCGATCAACGCGAGCGAGCAGGTGCTGCTGGCGGTGGCCCGGGCGCTGCGCCTGGACGGCACCGAGCGCCGGCACCTGTTCCGGCTGGCCGGGGTGTCCGTCTCGGCGCGGGCGCTGCCGGCCGCGCCGGAGCTGTCGCCGTCGATCCAGGTGATCCTGGACTCGCTGGCCCCGCTGCCGGCGGCGGTCTCCAACACCCGGTTCGACGTGCTGGGCTTCAACGGCCCGTACCGCGCGATGTTCGGCACCGACCGGATGCGCCCGTCCCGCGGGGTGGTGTTCAACAGCCTCTGGTGCATGCTGACCGCCCCGCCGTGCTGCAATCCGTGCGAGAACCGGGAGGAGACCCTGCCGCGGATGGTGGCGGTGCTGCGCTCCGCGTACGGCAGGCACGTGGGCGAGCCGGCCTGGGAGGAGCACGTGCAGCGGATGTCGGCGGGCAGCGAGCTGTTCCGGGAGCTCTGGGAGCGCCAGGAGGTCGCGCCGCCGGAGACCTGGCTGCGGGTGTTCCGCCACCCCGAGGTCGGCGTGCTGCGGCTGAACGCGACCTATCTGACGATGCCGGGCGTCGCCGAGTGCTACATCGTGGTGTACGTGCCGGCCTCGCCGGAGGACCGGGCCCGGGTCGAGCTGCTCGACTCGCTGCCGCCCGGCGGCTGGTCCCACGTCTGCGAGGCCTGAGGCGCGCGGCCCGGAACGCCGGAAGGCCGCCACCCTGGGGTGACGGCCTTCCGAAACACTGTGGAGCTATGGGGAATTGAACCCCAGACCTCTTGCATGCCATGCAAGCGCTCTACCAACTGAGCTATAGCCCCGCGACACGGGCGACCCTGGCTGACCACGACCGCCGATGCGGAGTGGAGCTATGGGGAATTGAACCCCAGACCTCTTGCATGCCATGCAAGCGCTCTACCAACTGAGCTATAGCCCCGCACTCACCGGATCTCCCGCTTCCCTTCCGGGCCGCGTTCCTTCCCTGCGAACGAGGAAGACTCTAGCTGGTCAGGGCCGGAACTGCGAAATCCGCTCCCCCCGGCCCCGGTCGACGGCCCCGCCGAGCCCCGGCCGACGGCCCCGCCGAGCGCCCGCCGAGCGCTCCTTCGAGCGCCCCGGGAGGCCCGCCGGACCGGCGCCGGGACCGGCCCCGGAGTCATCCCCCGGTGCCGCCCGGGAGCCTTCACCCGGTGCCGCCCGCGCCGGGACCGCTCAGGTGTCGTCGCCGATGACCGGCTGCGGGAGCGTGCCCGCGTTGTGCTCCAGCAGGCGCCAGCCGCGCGCCCCCAGGCCGAGCACCGACCAGCAGCAGTTGGACAGCCCGCCGAAGCGCTCCCACTGGGGCGGTTCCAGGTCGAGCAGCCGCCCGAGCATGGTGCGGATCGTCCCGCCGTGGCTGACCACCACCAGCGTGCCGTTCTCCGGGAGCTTGCCTACGGCCTCCAGGACCACCGGCACCGAGCGGTCGGCGACCTCGGTGGCCAGCTCGCCGCCACCGCCGCGCCGGACCGGCTCGCCGGCCGACCAGGCCTCGTACTCCTCCGGGAAGCGCTCCCGGATCTCGGCGTTGGTCAGGCCCTGCCAGGAGCCCGCGAAGGTCTCCCGCAGTCCCTCGTGGTGCTGCACGTCCAGCCCGGTGACCGCGGCCAGCTCCGCGGCGGTGCGCCGGGCGCGCTGGAGGTCCGAGGAGATCAGCAGGTCGGGACGGAGGCCGGAGAGCAGCCGGGCCGCCCGCTGGGCCTGCAGGACACCCTGGCCGGTCAGCTCGATGTCCGTGGTGCCCTGGAAACGCGATTCGAGGTTCCAGGCGGTCTGGCCGTGCCGCCAGAAGACGATGCGCGGGCCGCGCGCACCCCGGCTCAGTGCAGGTCCTCGGGCTTGCCGAAGTCGTCGGCGGGGGCGAGGGCGTTGCCGGCCTCGTCGGTGTGGGCGTCCGGACGGTTGCGCGAGGCCAGGGCGTCCTCGGGCAGCGGCAGCTCGGGGCAGTCCTTCCAGAGCCGGTCCAGCGAGTAGAAGGAGCGCTCCTCGGAGTGCTGGACGTGCACGACGATGTCCAGGTAGTCGAGCAGGATCCAGCGGCCCTCGCGCTCGCCCTCGCGGCGCACCGGCTTGATGTCCAGCTGCTCGCGCAGCTGGTCCTCGATCTCCTCGGCGATCGAGCGGACCTGGCGGTCGTTGTTCGCGGAGGCGATCAGGAAGGCGTCGGTGATCGACAGCACCTCGCTGACGTCGAAGGCGATGATGTTGTGCGCGAGCTTGTCGGCCGCCGCCTGCGCGGCGACGGTGATGAGCTGCTGGCTGTGGTCGGTGACGGTCACGGTGTTCTTCCGGCTCGGCGGCTTGGGGCGCCCCGGCGCGCGGCCGGGGTCGCCTTCCAGGATCTCACGCCGCCCGGGCGGGCCCGGAACCGTTTTCCGCGCCCGCCCGGGCCACCGCTCCGGGGCTCCCGGGCCGCGCGGGCCCGGGCCACCGCCCTACTGGGCCTTCGGCGGCTGGTAGTCCTTGCCCAGCACGACCAGCAGGTCCGCGTTCTGGGTGTCCCCGGTGACCTTCTTCACCGCCGTGTCCGGCAGGCCGAGGCTGGTCGCCAGCGACTTCGCCGCGCCCTGCCGGGCGTCGTCGGTGTAGCGGATCTCACTGGTGGGCTGGGGCGCGGCCTTGGCTCCGCCCGGGATGAAGGTCAGACCGGAGTTGACGATCTGGACCTGCGCGGCGGCCGCCGCGGCGTCGCTGCCGCTGGCGTCCTGGACCGCGACCCGGGCCGGGGCGTCCCCGGCGGCCGCGGACTTCACGGTGCCGCCCAGCACGTCCTTGACCTGCTTGCCCGCGGTCGCCTCGTCCAGGCTGCCGTCCGGCTTGACGGTCAGCGCGGTGGTGCCGAAGTGGCCGTCCTTCGCCTGCTGGGCGAGCTGGACGAGCACCCCGGCGAGGGCGTCCTCGGGCAGCGAGGGGTCGAGCACCGCGTTCATCCGGTGCACGTCGTCCTTGGCGTCCTTGAACTCGGTCGGCATGGTGCGCACCACCGCGTCCATGACCTGCCCGAACCGGGCCAGCTGGGCGTCCCGGTTCTCGCCGGGGTTCTGCAGGGTGGCGTACGCGACCGCGGCCTTCCCGCTGAGCAGGGTGTTCTTCCCGGCCGCGGACAGCAGCTTGCCGTCCGGCCTGCCGCCCTCGTGGGTCTCGGCGTTGGTGTCCACCCGGACGCCGCCGAGCTGGGAGACCAGCAGTTCCAGGTACGGGGTGTCCAGCCGCCAGGTGCCGGCCACCGGGGCGCCGAGCACGGTGGACAGGCCCTCCCGGGTCGCCGAGGCGCCGATGCCGTCCATGGACTGGCCGACCGTGGTGACCGGCGGGTCGCCCGGCCCGGGCAGCCGCAGGTTGTCGGGCAGCAGCAGCACCGTGCCCTTCTTCCCGGAGGCGTCGTTGACCAGCAGCGCGCTGGACACCTTGCCCTGGAGGTCGCGCAGGTGGACGACGTTGACCTGGCGCCCGCCGGCGGCGGCGGCCGCGGTCGGCTTGTCACCGGTCAGGAAGAGGTAGCCGCCGACGCCGCCGGCCGCGAGCGCCACCACCACACCGAGGCCGATCAGCCGGTTGCGCAGCTTGCGGCGGCGCTCGGCGCGCACCTCGCTGCGCGACTCGGCGAACTTCAGCCAGTCGATGACGTCCTCGGTCTCCTCCGCCTCCTCGTCGACGAAGGTGAACTCGCCCGTGGTGTAGCTGTCCTTGGGTGCCTTGCTCCCGGCCTTCCCGGCCCGCGCCCCGGCGACCTGCTCGGACGGCGGCTCGGCCTTGGCCGGCGCCGGCTCCGCGGCGGGCCGGGGCACCCGCGGCCGCGCCGGCGCGGCGGCAGCGGCACCGGCAGCGGCGGCCGGTGCCGGGGACGACGCCGGCGCCTGCGGCTCGGCGGCGACCGGTTCGGCGGCCTGGTACGGCTGCTGCTGGTACCCGTCGTACCCCTGGTAGCCCTGCTGCTGGTAGCCGTACGGGTCCTGCCCGTACACCGGCTGCCCGTACTGGTCGTACTGCTGCTCGTACGGCTGCTGCTCGTACGACTGCGGCTGCTGGAACTGCCCGGCCTGGCCGCCCTGGCCACCCTGCTGGTACCCGTCGTACCCCTGGTAGCCCTGCTGCTGGTAGCCGTACGGGTCCTGCCCGTACACCGGCTGCCCGTACTGGTCGTACTGCTGCTCGTACGGCTGCTGCTCGTACGACTGCGGCTGCGGCTGCGATTGCTGCTGCTGCGGCTGTTGCTCGTAGCCCTGGTACGGCTGCTGGTACTGCCCGGTGGACCAGTCCTCCGGCCGCCGGCCGTCGTTGCGATCAGTCATGCACCGCTCCTGGATCAGTCCCCGCGCGGCGCGTACAGCGCCCGCTTGTCGATGTAGCGGACCACGCCGTCCGGGACGAGGTACCAGACCGGCTCGCCCTTGGCGACCCGGTTGCGGCAGTCCGTGGAGGAGATGGCCAGCGCCGGGACCTCCACCAGGGAGACCCCGCCCACCGGGAGCCCGGCGTCCGACAGAGTGTGCCCCGGGCGGGTGCATCCGATGAAGTGGGCCAGCGAGAAGAGTTCGTCGGAGTCGCGCCAGGACAGGATCTGGGCGAGCGCGTCGGCGCCGGTGATGAAGAACAGGTCGGCGTCCGGGTGCAGCGCGTGCAGGTCGCGCAGGGTGTCGACGGTGTACGTCGGGCCCTCGCGGTCGATGTCGATCCGGCTGACCGAGAACTGCGGGTTCTCGGCGGTGGCGATGACCGTCATCAGGTAGCGGTCCTCGGCCGGGGTGACGTGCCGGTCGCTCTTCTGCCACGGCTGCCCGGTCGGCACGAAGATCACTTCGTCCAGGTGGAACGCGCTCGCGACCTCACTGGCGGCGACGAGGTGGCCGTGGTGGATCGGGTCGAAGGTGCCGCCCATCACGCCGAGGCGCTTCTTCACCGGTTCCGGTCCGCCGGGATTCCCGGCCTGCTCTCCCATGCCGCCACACCTTACGCGACGCCCGTTACGGTGCGGGAACGGCCGGGTGAGGGTTCTCACCCCATGCGTGAGGGAGCGGCCGGCCCGGTGGCCGGACGCTCCCCGAGCGGCCCCAGGAGCAGGTTCAGCGGTCCCGGTTGAAGCGGGTGGTGATGTAGAGCAGGACCAGCAGGATGACCAGCGCGGCGCCACCGGTCAGGGCCGGGTTCAGGCTGTCGTGGTTGCCCCCCTCGCCCTCGGCGAGAAGGTTCAGAACGGGGAGTGCGGCAGCAGTGCTCATGGTCGGCGGGACCTTCTCGGCTCGGTGAACGGACCTGGGGGTTTGTTCCGGGCCGGTGAGGGCCCACCCGTCATCGTACGGGGGGTCACACGGCAACCGCTCGGCGGCCCACCGCCGCTGACCGGGCGTGAGCGCGAGCCGGCCGGAGCACCGGGACCGGGCCGGGGACGGCCGCGGAGGGGCCGGTCCTAGTTGTTCTTGAACGCGCGGGCCATGAGCCAGACCAGCAGCCCGATCCCCACGAAGGACGCGACCACGATGATCCGCAGGAACAGGCCCGGGCCGGCCTCCTCGGAGATGGGCGCGGCCAGGCTGACAAGGGTGTCGGTGGACATCTGCGGGGGCTCCTCGAACTGCTCGGTACCGCGGCCGGGTCCGGTCTCGGTCGTCCAGTCCTCAGGTTAGACCGGCCTCACACCGGCGCCACCCACCGGCCCCGACGGCCCGCCCGTCGGGGCCACCCGCACCGCCCGCCGCCCCACCGGCACCACCCGCCGCCGCCCGCCGCCCGCCGCCCACCGCCCGCACGGCGGACCGCGCGTACGCTGACCCCGGGGACGAGTACGCAACCACGCGCGTTGCAAAGACAGTCGTTGCAGGCGAAGACCAACGGGGGGCGGGCCAGCGGGCCGCGGCCGCCGTCGACCAGGAGGTACTCAGACCATGACCGACACGACCGCGAAGAGCCCGAGCCGCCGCCGCGAGCGCTTCCCCGGGATCTCCACCCGGGCCTGGGAGCACCCGGCGGACCGCTCGGCCCTGGTGGCGCTGCGCAAGCTGACCGGCTTCGACGACATCCTGAAGAAGCTGGCCGGCCTGGTGTCCGAGCGGGCGATCCGGCTGATGTTCCTGGCCACCGCCGTGAAGACCTCCGAGCGCCAGTTCCCGGAGCTGCACGAGATGGTGCGCGACGCCGCCTACGTGCTCGACCTGGAGAAGGTCCCCGACCTGTACGTCTCCCAGGACCCGGCGGTCAACGCGTACTGCATCGGCATCGACACCCCGATCATCGTGGTCACCAGCGGCCTGGTCGAGCTGCTCGACGAGGAGGAGCTGCGCTCCGTGATCGGCCACGAGGTCGGCCACGCGATGTCCGGCCACGCCGTCTACCGGACGATGCTGATGATCCTCACCAACATCGCCGCCCGGATCGCCTGGGTGCCGCTCGGCAACCTGGCGATCACCGCGATCATCACCGCGCTCAAGGAGTGGTTCCGCAAGGCGGAGCTGTCCAGCGACCGGGCCGGCCTGCTCGCCGGGCAGGACCTCCAGGCGTCCATGCGGGCCCTGATGAAGCTGGCCGGCGGCCACAACCTGGCCGAGATGAACGTCGACGCCTTCCTGGAGCAGGCCGAGGAGTACGAGAAGGCCGGCGACCTGCGCGACGGCGTGCTCAAGGTGCTCCAGCTGCTGCCGCAGACCCACCCCTTCGCGGTGGTCCGGGTCGCCCAGCTGAAGAAGTGGGCGGAGAGCGACGACTACCGCTCGATCATGGCCGGTGCCTACCCGCGCCGCTCGGACGACCCGGACGCCTCGGTCGGCGAGCAGTGGAAGGCCGCCGCCGAGCACTACACGACCTCGGTCAAGGAGAGCAAGGACCCGCTGATGGGCCTGCTCCGGGACGTCGCCGGCGGCGCCGCGACCGTCGGCGGCAAGCTCCGCGACACCTTCACCGGCGGCGCCGGCCGCAACGGCTCCTCCGGCGGCAGCTCCACGGGCAGCGGCTCCGCGGACCGCGACGGCAGCTGACCCCACCGGGACCGCGACGGCGGCCGGTGTCCCGCCCGGGGCACCGGCCGCCGCGCCGTTCCACCGCCCGGGCGGGTGCGCTCAGCCGCCCGCCAGCACCCCGCACACCTGCCAGCCCGGCCGGGCGTGGTCGGCGGGGTCGACCGGCGCCGGCGGCGCGACCACGGTGCCCTGCTCGGTGGCCAGCACCGGCTGGAGGAAGCCCGCCATCGAGGTGCCGCAGGGCTGCGGCCCGGCCTGCACCACCGAGTCCACCAGCCGCAGCTGCGCCGAGGCCAGGTCAACCCGGTCGAACTGGAAGGTCAGCTGCCGCCGCACGGTCTCCAGGGTGACCGGCGCTCCGGCCGGGGCCCCGGCCGGCTTCAGCGCGTAGACGAAGGTGTGGTCGGTGGTGATCCGCAGGGTCCCGCCGTCCGCCTCGTCGATCAGCATCGCGCCGGCCACCCTCACGGTGTTCGACGCCAGCGCGACCTTCGCCGGGTCGAAGCGCACCATCCAGCCGGTCGCCGCGTGGTGCCGGTCGTCCACGGGCTGCGCCACGCTCGCGTCGAACTCCGCCAGCTCACCGGGCGTCACGAAGGCCCGTACGTCGGCGGTGGCGCCCTGGACCAGCACGGTCGGGGACATCGAGGACGCGACCAGGTAGCGCTGGACGGTGTCGAGCGCCTTGGTCACCTCGACCCGGCTGAAGTGCCCGGTGGGGGCCCCGGTCGGGGTGTTCAGCCCGAGCGCGCCGTCCCCGTACCCGGCCGGCAGGGCGGCGAACGGGTTCGCCGGGTCGGCGACCGGGTGGACGGCCGAAGCCGGGCTCAACGCGACCAGACTGACGGTCAGTTGACTGCCCTCGGGCCGTGCCGCGGTCCCCTTCGGGGAGCTCACCCCGAAGTACACCGCGGTCCCGAAGGCGAGCAGGATCAGCAGCAGCAGGATCAGCGCCTGGCGCGGGACGGTGCCCAGCGGGCCGAGCCGCACCCGCGGCCGGGTGGCCTTGCCGAAGGAGCCCGCCAGCCGCTCCCGGGCGGACAGCTCCTGGATGCGGGCAGCCCGCACGAACGATTCGTCGAAGACGACGGACCGGAATTCGTCCTCGTTGCCGGAACCGCCCTCGGGCGTACCCTCAGGAGGTTCTCGCGGGTCACCCACACCACCAGGGTAGGCGGACACCAGCGCCGCCACGAGGGTCCGGGCGCACTTTCCCGGGAACGCTCCGTGACCACCGCCCCGGGCGTGCGCCCCGGAGCGCCCTAGCCGGCGGGTGCGGTGACCACCAGCGGCGGCTCGGCCGGGGCCTGCCCCGGGTCGACCCCGGCGCTGCTGCTGCCGGACTCGGGGCGCCGGGGCGTGCCGGCGGAGCCGCCCACGCCCTGGTAGACCGCCGCGACCGCGACCGCCACCAGGCTCACACCCATGATCACCGCGAGCACCCAGGCCACCGGCCGGTGCCAGCGCTGCTGGGCCACGTAGCGGCCGTGGGCGCGCACCGGGTCGTAGCCGCGTCGCCACCGCCGCCGGACCCTGCGGTCGGCCGCCCGGCCCGGCCCCGACCAGGGATCGGGGTAGAGGTGGTCCGCGTCGAGCCCGCTCGGGTACGGGCGCAGCTCCAGCGGGAGCCCGTCCCCGGCCGCCGGAACGTCATAGCCCCAGCCCGGGCCCGCGGTGTCCGGCTCGAACCGGGCCTCGGCGGCGGCGAGTTGCCGTTCCTTGGCGGTCGGCTCGTGCACGGCGGCGGACCGGACGAAGGCCTCATCGAAGACCACGGTGGCGAACTCGTCGTCCGCACCACCGTGGTCGGCGCCGTCGGGGTACGGAGAGCCCCCCACATCCTCAGCCACGGATTCAGCGTATTACCGGCCGGACGATTTGTCTGTGGCTCCCGGCAGTTGGTCCGTCACACGTGTGACGGCCGCCCCTCACGCGCCCCTCACCCGGCGTTCAGCGGGCGTCCGCGTCGCCGCCCACGGTCTGCGTCGCCTCGCCCCGGACGTGCCCGTCACCAGTGACGATGTACTTGGTGCTGGTCAGCTCGGGCAGGCCCATCGGGCCGCGGGCGTGCAGCTTCTGGGTGGAGATGCCGATCTCCGCGCCGAAGCCGAACTCACCGCCGTCGGTGAAGCGGGTGGAGGCGTTGACGGCCACCGTGGTGGAGTCCACCAGCCGGGTGAAGCGGCGGGCGGCGGCCTGCGAGGTGGTGACGATCGCCTCGGTGTGGCCGGAGGACCAGCGGCGGATGTGCTCGACGGCGGCGTCCAGCGAGGGCACCACGGCGGCGGCCAGGTCCAGCGAGAGGTACTCGGCGCCCCAGTCCTCCTCGGTGGCCGGCACCACGGTGGCCGGGCCGCCCTCGGCGGCCTTCAGCACCGCCTCGTCGCCGTGCACGGTGACCCCGGCCTCGGCGAGCGCCGCCAGCGCGAGCGGCAGGAAGGCCTCCGCGACGTCCTGGTGGACCAGCAGCGTCTCGGCCGCGTTGCAGACGCTGACCCGCTGCGCCTTGGAGTTCAGCAGGATCCCGACGGCCATCGCCAGGTCGGTCTCGGCGTCCACGTAGACGTGGCAGTTGCCGGTGCCGGTCTCGATCACCGGGACGGTCGAGCCCTCGACCACGGTACGGATCAGCGAGGCGCCGCCGCGCGGGATCAGCACGTCCACGTGGCCGCGGGCGCGCATCAGCTCCCGCACCGAGTCCCGGCTCTCCCCCGGCACCAGCTGCACCGCGTCGGCGGGCAGCCCGGCCGCGGCGACGGCGTCGCGCACCACGGCGACCAGGGCGGTGTTGGAGCGGTAGGCGGAGGCGGAGCCGCGCAGCAGCACCGCGTTGCCGGACTTGAGGCAGAGCGCGGCGGCGTCGGCGGTGACGTTCGGACGGGCCTCGTAGATGATGCCGACCACGCCGAGCGGCACCCGGACCTGCCGCACGTCCAGGCCGTTGGGCAGGGTGTAGCCGCGCACCACCTCGCCGACCGGGTCGGGCAGGCCGGCCACGTCGCGCACGTCGGAGGCGATCGCGGCGATCCGCTCGTCGGTCAGGGTCAGCCGGTCGATCACCGACTCCGGGGTGCCGGCCGCCCGGGCCCGCTCCACGTCCTCGGCGTTGGCCGCGACGATCTCGGCACCGCGGGCCACCAGCGCGTCCGCGACCGCCAGCAGCGCGGCGTCCTTCGCCGCGCGCGGCAGCGGGGCGAGCACGGCGGCGGCCTCCCGGGCTCGGCGCGCTACGGCGAGGACGGGGCTGTCGGCGGTGGCGAGGTCGCTGGTCATGCCGCCAAGGGTAGCGACTTCACCGGCCCCGCCCGGGCGGTATTTCGCCCGGTGAGACGCCACCGCGACGATCCGGCCGGACGGGGCCGCCCGTCCCGGCGAAGCGTCCGGCCGGACGGGGCCGCCCGTCCCGGCGGAGCGTCCGGCCCGACGGGGCTGCCCGACCCGTCGGGCCGGCTCAGTACGGGTGCACGCCGCCCGGGTGCGGCGGTGGATCGCCGAAGCCCTCCGCCACCCGCTTGCGGTACGTCGCCCGGTCGACCACCTCCAGCCCGACGATCTCCCAGGGCGGCAGGTTCGCGGTGACCTTGTGCTCGCCCCACAGCCGCAGCGCGATGGCCGCCGCGTCGTGCAGGTCGCGGGCCTGCTCCCAGTAGCGGATCTCGGCGTGGTCGGCCGCGTAACGGGCGGTCAGGAAGAACGAGTGGTCGTGCGCCAGCTGCTCCAGCGAGGCCCGCAGCGACGGCAGCGGGGTGACCTGCCCGGCCACGCTGAGCACCACGTGCCACAGCCGCGCCTGCTCGGGCACGGTCGGCGGCTGGGCCGCCCGGTCACGGTCGGGCCGCAGCCTGCGCACCCCGCCGGGCTTCTGCGACGGCGGACCGGCCGGCTCGGCGGGGCCGTCCCCGCGTCCGCCGTCGATGCTGGTCAGCCGCCGGCCCGCCGTCCCTGCGGTCAGCGCTGCCTCGCGCCTGCGTTCCACCGGCGGCCTCCTGTTCGGCGATGTCGTGTCGTCCCCACCGGCCCCGTCGGCGCCCTGCCGACGGGTACGGCTGCGCCCCTCCTCGCCCGTGGCCGGGCCGCTCCCGGTACGGAGCGGCCCGCCGTCCGCGCTGCGCCGATCGGCCGGGCGGCCGGTGCCGGCCCGCCGGGCCGGTCAGCCGCGCAGAACGACCAGGTCGTCGCGGTGGACGACCTCGCGCTCGTACGCGGCGCCGAACTCCTGGGCCAGGTCGCGGGTGGACCGGCCGAGCAGGCGGGGCAACTCCCTCGCATCAAAGTTGACCAGTCCGCGCGCCACGATGTGGCCGTTTTCGGCAAGAAGGTCCACCGGATCACCCGCGGCGAACTCCCCGTCGACCCTGGTGACCCCGGCGGGCAGCAGCGAGGCGCCGCCGGAGACGACCGCCCGGACGGCGCCCTCGTCCAGGTGCAGCGTCCCGCGCGGGCTGCTCGCGTGGGCCAGCCAGAGCATCCGGTCGGAGGTCCGGCTGCCGGTGCGCAGGAAGAGGGTGCCGGTGGGCCGGCCGGCCAGCGCGTCGGCGGCCTGGCTGGCGGCGGTGAGCACCACCGGGATGCCCGCGCCGGTGGCGATCCGGGCCGCCTCGACCTTGGTGACCATGCCGCCGGTGCCGACCCCGGCCTTGCCGGCGCTGCCGATCTCGATGCCGTCGAGGTCCTGCGGTCCGCGCACCTCGGCGATCCGGCTGGTGCCGGGGCGGGACGGGTCGCCGTCGTACAGGCCGTCCACGTCGGAGAGCAGCACCAGCAGGTCGGCGCGGACCAGGTGGGCGACCAGGGCGGCGAGCCGGTCGTTGTCACCGAACTTGATTTCGGCGGTGGCGACGGTGTCGTTCTCGTTGACGATCGGCATCGCGCCCATCGCCAGCAGCTGGTCCAGGGTGCGGTAGGCGTTGCGGTAGTGGGCGCGCCGGCTGGCGTCCTCGGCGGTGAGCAGCACCTGGCCGACCCGGATGCCGTACCGGGCGAAGGAGGCGGTGTAGCGGGCGACCAGCAGGCCCTGGCCGACGCTGGCGGCGGCCTGCTGGCGGGCCAGGTCCTTGGGCCGCCGGTCCAGGCCGAGTGGGGCGAGCCCGGCGGCGATGGCGCCGGAGGAGACGAGCACGACCTCCGGTGCCTCGGGGCGGGCGCGCAGCTTGGCGAGCGCGTCCACCAGGGCGTCGACGCGGTCGGCGTCCAGGCCGCCGGCCGCCGTGGTCAGGGAGGAGGAGCCGACCTTGACGACGATCCGCCGCGCGGTCAGCACCTCCTCGCGCAGGGAGTCCTCGCTCATCTCGCTGTACGCCCTTCCGGTGTGGTGCGGGTGCGACGGGGCCCGGGCCCGGCCGTCACCCCCGAAATCTACGCGATCCGCGCAGGTCGCCCGCAGGGTGTTTCACCGGCTGGACCCGGGCCGGTCACGGCCTCGCCACAGCCCGTCCGGCAATCCGGATGACTGGTATGGTCCCTGACCGCAAGCCAGATCGGGGGACGGCTTCTTGCCCGCTGGACCCATGTCGTCATCGACCCTTCCTGTCACGACGGGCGGCGCCGCACTGGGCAAAGGCCGGCAACGGCCGCGGCCGCGCGCCCAGGAGAAAAGCGCATCATGCGTTCGTACACCACCAAGCTGACCGTCGCCGCGCTCGCGGCGGCCACCGCCCTGTCGCTCGCCGCCTGCGGGCCGGAGAACGCGGACACCCCGGCCGGTACCGGCGGCGCCACCGGCGCGGCCCCGGCCCAGACCGGAGCGACCCCGGGGGCCACCGCCGGGGGTGCGGCCGCGGGCGGCGCGGCCGGCGGTTCCACCGCGGCGCCGTCGGGCGCGGCGAGCGGCGGTGCGACGCCCGGCGGCGCCGCGGGCGGTGCCGGCACGGCCGGGGCCGCGGGCGGCGGGGCCGGAGCCGGGGCGGGGGCCGTCCCGGCGGCCGCCACCAGCGTGAAGATCGGCCAGAGCGCCACCGTGGACTTCGCCGACAAGACCGCCAAGGTCGCCACCAAGCTGGAGATCACCGTCACCGGCGTCGAGGTCGGCTCGATCCAGGAGCTCACCGCCGCCAAGGTCAACACCGTCGGCCTGGACGGCCGCACCCCGGTGTACGTCAGCTACACCATCAAGAACGTCGGGGACGCCAGCCTCTCCTTCACCGCCCCGGACTCGAAGTTCGTCCTCTTCGACAGCTCCGGCAAGAAGGGGCTCAACGTCATGTCCGCCGCCAACCCGCTGCCCAAGTGCACCAGCGCGAAGGTCCAGGGCGTGACCAAGGGTGCCGAGACCAAGGGCTGCACCATCATCTCCATCGCCGGGAACACCCCGGCCGCGGTCGGCTACACCGACCTGGCCGACCCGCTGAAGCTCCAGGCCTCCTGGACCAAGTGACGCCGCGTCGACGCGCAGCACGCCGAACGGCCCCCGCCACCTCGACAGGTGGCGGGGGCCGTTCGGCGTGCGGAGCTCGGCAGGCTCAGTGGTCCTCGTCGTCGTCGCCCTCGATGGCGGCCTGGCGGCCGCTGGAGAGCGCCTCGAAGGCGAGGAACTCGGCCTCGGCCGCGTCCCGGCCCTTCTGCTTCTCGCGGCGGCGGTCGACCGCCGGGCGGGGGGACTCGAAGCGGTGGTCCTCACCGCGGCGGCCGAGCATCTCGGCGCCGGCGGCCATGGTCGGCTCCCAGTCGAAGACGACGGCGTTCTCGTCCGGGCCGATGATGACGGTGTCGCCCTCGTGCGCCCCGACCTTCCACAGCTTGTCCTCGACGCCGAGGCGGGCCAGCCGGTCCGCGAGGTAGCCGACGGCCTCGTCGTTGCTGAAGTCGGTCTGGCGGACCCAGCGCTCCGGCTTGACGCCGCGGATGCGGTAGGCGCCGTCCTCCTCGGTGATGGTGAAGCCGGCGTCGTCGACGGCCTTGGGGCGCAGCACGATCCGGGTCGACTCCTCGACCGGCTTGGCGGCGCGCGCCTCGGCGACGATCCCGGCCATCGCGAAGCTCAGCTCGCGCAGGCCCTTGCGGGAGGCGGCGGAGACCTCGAACACCCGGTAGCCGCGCTCCTCCAGGGAGGCGCGGGTCAGGTCGGCGATGTCCTGGCCGTCCGGGACGTCCACCTTGTTGAGCGCGACCAGGCGCGGGCGGTCGTCCAGGCCGCCGTACTCGGCGAGTTCGGCCTCGATGGTCTCCAGGTCGGTCAGCGGGTCGCGGCCGGGCTCCAGGGTGGCGCAGTCCAGCACGTGCACCAGCACCGAACAGCGCTCGACGTGCCGCAGGAACTCCAGGCCCAGACCGCGGCCCTGGCTGGCGCCCGGGATCAGACCGGGCACGTCGGCGACGGTGTAGACGGTGTCGCCCGCGGTGACCACCCCGAGGTTGGGGATCAGGGTGGTGAACGGGTAGTCCGCGATCTTCGGCTTGGCGGCGGAGAGCACCGAGATCAGCGAGGACTTGCCGGCGCTCGGGTAGCCCACCAGGGCCACGTCGGCGACGGACTTGAGCTCCATCACGATGTCTCGGGCCTCGCCGGGCTCGCCGAGCAGCGCGAAGCCGGGCGCCTTGCGGCGGGCCGAGGCCAGCGCGGCGTTGCCGAGGCCGCCGCGGCCGCCCTGGGCGGCGACGAAGCTGGTGCCGTGCCCGACCAGGTCGGCCAGCACGTTGCCCTGGCGGTCCAGCACCACGGTGCCGTCCGGCACCAGCAGGACGAGGTCCTCGCCGTCCGCACCGGTGCGGTTGCCGCCCGCGCCCGGCTTGCCGTTGGTGGCCTTGCGCTTGGGCGAGTGGTGGTACTCGAGCAGGGTGGTGACCTGCGAGTCCACGGTGAGGATGACGCTGCCGCCCTCACCGCCGTTGCCGCCGTCCGGGCCGCCGAGCGGCTTGAACTTCTCGCGGTGCACGGAGGCGCAGCCGTGGCCCCCGCTACCCGCGGCGACGTGAAGTTCGACGCGGTCCACGAAGGTGGTCATGGGTGTGCCTCCAGTGCGCGAGAGTCTGCTTGCTACCTGCGTAAAGCGCGAAGGGTGGACCGGAGAATTCCGGCCCACCCTTCACTGTGGGTCTTCTCAGACCCGGTGAGTCCGTCCGGACCCGGCGGGTCCGTTCAGACTCGGGAGTCCGCGGGGACTCAGGCCTCGACGGCCACGATGTTGACGACCTTGCGGCCGCGACGGTTGCCGAACTGCACCGCACCGGCGGTCAGCGCGAACAGGGTGTCGTCGCCACCGCGACCGACACCGGCACCCGGGTGGAAGTGGGTGCCGCGCTGGCGGACGAGGATCTCGCCGGCGGAGACGACCTGGCCACCGAAGCGCTTCACGCCGAGGCGCTGGGCGTTCGAGTCACGGCCGTTACGAGTAGAGCTTGCGCCCTTCTTGTGTGCCATTTTTCGCTATCCCCTTACTTGCTGACCGAGTCGATGCTCGTGATGCGCACCGCGGTGTGCTGCTGACGGTGACCCTGACGACGGCGGTAGCCGGTCTTGTTCTTGTAACGCAGGATGACGATCTTGTCACCCTTGGTCTGGTCGACCACCTCGGCGTGAGCCTTCACGCCGGCCAGGACCCACGGGTCGGAGGTGACGGCGTCACCGTCGACGACCAGGATGGTCGAGAGCTCGACCGAGTCACCCGGCTTGGCCTCGATGCGGTCGATCTCCAGCACGTCGCCCACGGCGACCTTGTGCTGGCGGCCGCCTGCGCGAACGATCGCGTACATGCGGTACCTGCTTTCCTTGCTCGGTCGGAACCCCCGACGCCAGCCACCTGGGTACGGACACAGGAGCCTCTCCCCGGCCCCCCGCGCGGACGCGGCGACCTCGGGAAGGTGATGTGCTCGGGAGCAATGGCGTAGACACGCCGATGGTCAAGAATACGGACCGGCCGCCCGGGGGGCAAACCGGCCCGTACGGCCCGGGGCGGGATCGCTCCCGCCCCGGGCGTGGGCACTACTCGGACGCCGTATCACCCTCGGCGGCCGCGGCCTTCTTGGCCGCCGCGCTCGTCCGCTTGGTGGCGGTCTTGCGGGCGGTGGTCTTCTTGGCCGCCGTGGTGGTCTTCTTGGCGGCCGTCTTCTTCGCGGCGGTCTTGCGGGCGGCCCGCTTCTTCGGCGCCGGCGCCTCCTCGGCCGGAGCCTCGGCGGCCTCGGCGGCATCCTCGGTGGCCGCAGCGGCCTCGGCGACCTCAGCGGTCTCCGGGGACTCGGCGGCGACCGCGGCCTCCGCGGCCGCGACCGGCTCGCCCGGCGCCTCGACGACGGCCTCGGCGGCGGCTTCCGCGACCGCCGGGGCGGCGGCCTCCAGGGCCGCCTCCAGCGCCGCCTCGGCCTTGGCCTGGAGCACCACGATCTCGGCGGTGTCCGGGGAACCGGCCGGAGCGGTCGCCTTGCGCACCGCCCGGCGGCGCGGACGGCCCGCCGGAGCGGCGGCCGGGGCCTCCGCCACGGGAGCCTCCACGACGGGGGCCGGCACGGCCTCCGCGGCGGCCTCGGCCGGGGCCTCGGCGCCCGGGACCTCCAGGGCCAGCTGGCCCTCGATCTCCTCGCGCACCGGCTCCGCCAGTTCGGCGACGTCCTCCACGGTCAGCGGCCCGGCCTCGGCGGCCACCGCGGCCTCCACGGCCTGCGGCTCCTCGTGGCCCGCGCCGCCCTTGCCCCGGCGACGGCGCTTGCCGCCCGAACCGGCCTCGCCCGCCGCCACCGGGGCGTGGACGTGGGCGCTCGGCTGCTCCATGTGGACGATCACGCCGCGGCCGTTGCAGTGCACGCACGGCTCGGAGAAGGACTCCAGCAGGCCCTGGCCGACCCGCTTGCGGGTCATCTGGACCAGGCCCAGCGAGGTGACCTCGGCCACCTGGTGCTTGGTCCGGTCCCGGCCCAGGCACTCCAGCAGACGGCGCAGCACCAGGTCGCGGTTGGACTCCAGCACCATGTCGATGAAGTCGATCACGATGATGCCGCCGAGGTCGCGCAGCCGCAGCTGGCGCACGATCTCCTCGGCCGCCTCGATGTTGTTCCGGGTGACCGTCTCCTCCAGGTTGCCGCCCTGGCCGACGAACTTCCCGGTGTTGACGTCGATGACGACCATCGCCTCGGTGCGGTCGATCACCAGCGAACCGCCGCTGGGCAGCCAGACCTTGCGGTCCAGCGCCTTCATCAGCTGCTCGTCGATCCGGTAGGTGGCGAACACGTCCACCTCGGAGGTCCACCGCTGGAGCCGCTCGGCGAGGTCCGGGGCCACGTTGGAGACGTACTCGTGGATGGTCTTCCACGCCTCGTCGCCGGAGACGATGACCTTGCTGAAGTCCTCGTTGAAGATGTCGCGGACGACCCGGACGGTCATGTCCGGCTCGCCGTACAGCAGCGCCGGGGCGTTGCCGGTCGCGGCCTTCTTCTGGATGTCCTCCCACTGCTGCTGGAGGCGCTGGACGTCGCGGGTCAGCTCCTCCTCGGAGGCACCCTCGGCGGCGGTGCGCACGATCACGCCCGCGTCGTCCGGGACGATCTTCTTGAGGATCTGCTTCAGCCGGGCGCGCTCGTTCTCCGGGAGCTTGCGCGAGATGCCGGTCATCGAGCCCTCGGGCACGTACACCAGGTAGCGGCCGGGCAGCGAGATCTGGCTGGTCAGGCGGGCGCCCTTGTGGCCGATCGGGTCCTTGGAGACCTGCACCAGCACGGACTGGCCGGACTTCAGCACCGACTCGATCCGGCGCGGGCCGCCGTGGCCGCCCAGCGCGCCGAAGTTGACCTCACCGGCGTACAGCACCGCGTTGCGGCCCTTGCCGATGTCGACGAAGGCGGCCTCCATCGACGGCAGCACGTTCTGGACCTTGCCCAGGTAGACGTTGCCGACGTACGAGGTGGCCTGCTCCTTGTTGACGTAGTGCTCGACCAGCACGCCGTCCTCGAGCACGCCGATCTGGGTGCGCTGGCCGCTCTGGCGCACCACCATGACGCGCTCGACCGACTCGCGGCGGGCCAGGAACTCCGCCTCGGTGATGATCGGCACCCGGCGGCGGCCCAGCTCGCGGCCCTCGCGGCGGCGCTGCTTCTTCGCCTCCAGACGGGTCGAGCCCTTGATGGACTGCACCTCGTCCGGGTCGAAGGACGGCTCGGTGGAGCGGCGGCGCGGCTCGCGCACCTTCACCACCGTGCGGACGCCGTCCTCGGTGGTCTCGGCGGCCTCGACGGCGCCGGCCTCACCGCTGCGGCGGCGACGGCGACGGCGGCGGCGCGACGAGGACAGGCCGGCGGCCAGGTCGTCGTCCTCCTCGCCCTCCTCCTCGGCGACGGCCTCGGCCGACTCCTCGGCGGGCTGCTCGGTCTCGACGGCCTCGGCGGCCTCGAAGTCCTCGGCCTCGCCACGGCGGCGGCGGCGGCCGCCCCGGCGGCGACGGCGCGACGGACGGCCGTCCTCCTCCCACTCGCCCTCGGTCTCCGGACCGGCGGCGGGCGCGGGCGCCTCCACCGCGGGGGTCTCGACGACGGGCGCGGGAGCCTCGACGACGGGCGCGGCGACCGGCGCGGCGGCCTGGGCCCTCGCGGGCGCCTTCGCCTTCGCCTGGGCGCCCTTGCGACGGGTCGGCTCGACCCGGGTGCGGACCCGGCGACGGCGGCCGACACCGCTGTACTCGAACTCGTCCTCGTCCTCGCGCTCGGCCTCCACCTTGGCCTCGGCCTCGGCCGGAGCCTCGACCTGCGCGGGGGCGGCGGCGGGCTGCTGCGGCGCGGCGGGCGCCACGAACGGGGCCGGCTCCTGGAACACCGGGGCCTGGAAGACCGCGGTGGCCGGACGGACGGCGCGACGGCGCACCCGGTGCGGCGGCTCGGCCTCGGCCGGCGCGGCAGCCGGGGCCGGAGCGGCGGCGGCAGGGGCGGGCGCGGCGGCGGGGGCCTCGGCGACGGCCTCGGCGACGGCCTCGGCGGCCTCCTCCTCGGGCTCCTCGGCGACGGCGGGCTCCTCGACCGGCGCCTCGACGACCGGCGCGGCCTCGACCACACGACGGCGGCGGGGGCGACGGGCCGGAGCGGCGGGAGCCTCCTCGGCCACCGGCTCGGCGACGGGAGCGGGGGCGGCCTCGGCAGCCGGCGCCTCGGCGGCCGGAGCGCCAGCGGCCTCCGCCTCGACGGCGGGGGCGCCGGCGGGCGCCTCGGCACGCTTGCGGGTACGGCGCGCCCGGGCGGGCTTCTCGGCCGGCTCCGACGTCTCCGCCGTCCCGGTCATGTCGGCCGTCCCGGCCTTGTCGACCTTCGCGGCCCTGGCCTTCGCCGGGGCCTTCGCGGCGGCCGGCGCGGCCGGTTCGGCGGCGGCGTCCGGCGCGGTCACCACGATCGCGGTGGCCTCCGGCGCCCCGGCCGGGGCCTCGGCGCGCTTGCGGGTCCGACGGGCCCGGACCGGCTTCTCGGCGACCGGCTCGGCCGCCGGCTCCACGGCCGGAGCCGCAGCGGCCTCGGCCGCCGGCGTCTCGGCCGGCAGGACCGTCTCGGCCGCCTCGGCGGCCGCGCCCTGCGGGGTGCCCGCCGGGCGGGACACCGCACGGCGACGGCGGCGCGGCGGCGCGGCGGACGCGCCCTCACCACCGGTCGCGGCGGATTCGTTCTGTTCCGTGGCCGCAGTCTGCTGCGGATCGGTGTTATCGAGCATGCGGGTGGATCTCCCGTCAGGCCCCCGGGCTCCGCATCCGGGCACGGCGCGGCACCGCTGGGCGGCCGGCATCGCTGACGATGCCCGGACCGGACCCTTTGACGGTGCCGCCGCGCGGACGCGAGGCCGCACAGGGGCTCGTAGTCTCGCTCGGCGCCCCGCACTCGGCGGGGTGTCGAAAGTCTTCTGGTCTGACCAGTCTTCTGAGGTTTTCCCAAGCTGCGCCGTCCCCCAACCCCGGGTGGCTCCCGGACGGGGTCCCGGGCCGGCCGACCTTCCTGGTCGGCAGGCCCCGGGTGGCAGGCCTGCGCTGCGACGACGCTCGCTCCCCTGGGGAGCCGCGGGAACCCTGGAGGACCGTCGGGCCCAGTGAGTCACTGGACCCGGCCTCCCCCCGCTAGGCGGACGCGGTAGCGTGCGGCCCTGCGGCAGGCTCCGAGCCGGCCGGGGCCGCGGCGCGGTCGAGCGCCAGCGGGTCGGTCACCGTGCCGGCCTCCTCGTCGAGCGGCCCCTGCGCCAGCCTGGTCACCTCTGCGGGGACCGGCGGCGCCAGGTCGGCCGTCGCACGGAGACCGGACAATACGTCGTCGGGTCGTACGGCGGGTGTGGCGTGTCGTACTACCAGGCGCAGTATCGCACAGGGACGGCCGGTCCGAACATCGTGGTCGGTTCCGGCCCCGCCGTCCGCACCGGCCTCGACCTGCGTCGAGACGGATTCCAGCGCCGCCACCGCGCCCCGCGCGTCGAAGACCCGCAGGCCGTTCTTGGTGCGGCGCTCGACCTCGACCCGCTCGGCGGCGAGGAACCGCGCGACCGCGTCGGCGGCCACGTCGGGCTCGACGCCGTCCAGCCGGACCAGCCACTCGGAGGCCTCCAGGCGCTCCACGAAGTTCGGCGTGCGCACCTCGACCGCGTCGATCACGTCCAGGCCGGCCGGCAGCGACTCGTCCAGCTGCGCCCGCAGCTGCTCGGGGTCGCGCACGGCGGCCAGGCCGATCTCCAGGTACTCCGCCTCGCTCGCCACCCCGGTGGGGGCCGCGTTGGCGTAGGACACCTTCGGGTGCGGGGTGAAGCCGGCCGAGTAGGCCATCGGAACGGCGGACCGGCGCAGGGCGCGCTCGAAGGCGCGCTGGAAGTCGCGGTGGCTGGTGAAACGGAGCCGGCCGCGCTTGGTGTAGCGGAGACGAATCCGCTGCACCGTCGGCGCGGGCGGCGGACCGTCGGGCGTACGGCGTGCCAGGGTCGCTCAGTCCTTAGTCAGTTGTCCCCGTCCGGCGTGGCGTCTTCCCGCCACTGTCCGGACTCTGTCACCTCAAAGGGTACGCGCCCCGCCGCCCGCCTCGCTCCGCCCCTGGTCAGAGCCCGTTCTCAGTCCAGCGACCCCGGCTCGGCCAGCCATCTGGCCCGCAGGTCGGTGTGCTTGGCGATGACCTCGAAGTCCCGGTCGTAGTGGAGCACGGTCAGCCCGTGGTGCATCGCCGTGACGGCGACCATCAGATCGGCGATCCCCGCCGACCGATGCTGGCCCACGTTCACCAACTGCTGCTGGATCTCCAGAAGTCGACGCCACGCACCGCTCGGCACAGGGCGCCATACGTACATGTCCGCCAGGGCGTCCTTGAGCTCCGTGTAGTGCCGTTTCGACTGCGAGGAGTAGAGCAGCTCCGCCTCGGTCGGCTCGCACATCCCGATCCGCCCCTGGTCGATCACCTCGCCCCAGATCTCCTCGGCCTTCGGCCGAACGATCCGGACATGCGCGGAGGTGTCGATGAGGAACTGCTCAGCACCGCTCATTCAGCTCCATGCCTCTTCCTTGAACCCCGGCTCCAGCGCCTTGTCGAACACACCCTCGTCCGCCAGCGCTCGCATCCGCTCCCGGGCACGCCGACGACGCTCACGCATGCCGACCTCAGCGAGGGCCGCGTTGACCGTGTCCTTCTTGGTGGTCGTGCCAAGCACCTCAGCCGCCAACGACAGGGCCTCTTCATCGATGTCGATCATCGTTTTGGCCATACCATACACCTCCATTCCCCAATCCAGCGATAGCGATATATTTTATACTCACTCCCGCACTTCATCTACCCAAATACTGGATTGACATACATCCAGAAATGATCAACCCCCGACCGAAAGAGATCGGCCGGGGATTGGTCTTGTCAGTTTCTACTTGTTGACGACCGTCAGCGGGAGCAGCTTCTTGCCGGTCGGGCCGATCTGGATGTCGAGGCCGAGCTGCGGACACACCCCGCAGTCGAAGCACGGCGTCCAGCGGCAGTCGTCGACCTCGACCTCCTCCAGGGCGTCCTGCCAGTCCTCCCAGAGCCAGTCCTTGTCGAGGCCGCTGTCCAGGTGGTCCCAGGGCAGCACCTCCTCGTAGGAGCGCTCGCGGGTGGTGTACCAGTCGACGTCGACGCCGGTGCCGGCCAGGGCCTTGTCGGCGCAGGCCATCCAGCGGTCGTACGAGAAGTACTCGCGCCAGCCGTCGAAGCGGCCGCCGTCCTCGTAGACCTCGCGGATGATCGCGCCGACCCGGCGGTCGCCGCGGGAGAGCAGGCCCTCGACGATGCCCGGCTTGCCGTCGTGGTAGCGGTAGCCGATGTTCTTGCCGTACTTGCGGTCGCCGCGGATCGAGTCGCGCAGCTTGGCCAGGCGGGCGTCGGTGGCCTCGGCGGACAGCTGCGGGGCCCACTGGAACGGGGTGTGCGGCTTGGGCACGAACCCGCCGATGGAGACGGTGCAGCGGATGTCGTTCTGGCCGGTGACCTCGCGGCCCTTCTGGATGACGTTCTTCGCCATCTCGCCGATCTGGAGCACGTCCTCGTCGGTCTCGGTGGGCAGGCCGCACATGAAGTACAGCTTCACCTGGCGCCAGCCGTTGCCGTACGCGGTGGCGACGGTGCGGATCAGGTCCTCCTCCGACACCATCTTGTTGATCACCTTGCGCATGCGCTCGCTGCCGCCCTCGGGGGCGAAGGTGAGGCCCGAGCGGCGTCCGTTGCGGGACAGCTCGTTGGCGAGGTCGATGTTGAAGGCGTCGACGCGGGTGGACGGCAGCGACAGGCCGATCTTGTCCTCGGTGTAGCGGTCCGCCAGGCCCTTGGCGATGTCGCCGATCTCGGTGTGGTCGGCGCTGGACAGCGACAGCAGGCCGACCTCCTCGAAGCCGGTCGCCTTCAGCCCGCGCTCCACCATCTCGCCGATGCCGGTGATGCTTCGCTCCCGCACGGGGCGCGTGATCATGCCGGCCTGGCAGAAGCGGCAGCCGCGGGTGCAGCCGCGGAAGATCTCCACGGACATCCGCTCGTGCACCGTCTCCGCGAGCGGGACCAGCGGCTGCTTCGGGTACGGCCACTCGTCCAGGTCCATCACGGTGTGCTTGGACACCCGCCACGGCACGCCCGGGGCGTTCGGCACGACGCGGCCGATCCGGCCGTCGGCCAGGTACTCCACGTCGTAGAACTTGGGGACGTAGACCCCGCCGGTACGGGCCAGGCGCAGCAGCAGCTCGTCCCGGCCGCCCGGGCGGCCCTCGGCCTTCCAGGCCCGGATGATCTCGGTGATGTCGAGCACGGCCTGCTCGCCGTCGCCGACCACGGCGCAGTCGATGAAGTCCGCGATCGGTTCCGGGTTGAAGGCCGCGTGGCCGCCGGCCAGGACGATCGGGTCCTCGTCGGTGCGGTCGCGGGCCTCCAGCGGGATGCCGGCCAGGTCGAGCGCGGTCAGCATGTTGGTGTAGCCGAGCTCGGTGGAGAACGACAGCCCGAAGACGTCGAAAGCCTTCACCGGGCGGTGGGCGTCCACCGTGAACTGCGGGACGCCGTGCTCGCGCATCAGCGCCTCGAGGTCCGGCCAGACGCTGTAGGTGCGCTCGGCGAGCACGCCCTCACGCTCGTTCAGCACCTCGTAGAGGATCATGACGCCCTGGTTGGGCAGGCCGACCTCGTAGGCGTCGGGGTACATCAGTGCCCAACGGACGTCGCAGGCGTCCCAGTCCTTGACGGTCGAGTTCAGCTCGCCGCCGACGTACTGGATCGGCTTCTGGACGTGCGGGAGGAGGGCCTCCAGGCGTGGGAAGACCGATTCGACAGTCATGTACTAGGAACCCTTACGACGTGATTCGGTGCCGCGAGTCGGCACGGGAGGGGTGACCCTCAAGGGTAGCCCAATCCGGGGAACGGGCCGTCAGCCGGATCAGGGCCCCCTCCGTGCCCCGGCGCGACCCGGCCGCCGGGTGTCCGCCCGCACCCGCCGTTGCCCGCCCCGGCACGCGCGGTGCGCACCCGCCGGCCGGTGCCGTCCGCCGTTGACACGCCCGAACGGGCCGTGCGGTACTGACAGGGCTCCGCCAAAGAGACCTGCACCCCTTCCGGACAAGGAAGTTGAGTCGTACGCTCGGCCCTCGTCGGTTTTCCGGCCGGCACGACCCCTCCCTCACCACGGGCCACCCCGGCACGGCCCCGTCCGCCCCTGCCGGGCCCTACCCGGCCCGCCCGGCCGCCGTTCCCCGGCAACGCGGTGCCACGCCCCAGACACCCCCAGCCCCGTCCCCGCCCGCTTCCGCCCCCCGTCCCCCGCCCGCACGCCGTGCCCGGCGGCGCACCCGTACGCCCGCGCCCCGGCGGCCGTACGACCGGCGCAAGGAGAACCATGACCGACACCGGTCGGCGGATCCGCCCCCTCCGGCCCCTCGACGCCCGGCCGGCCCGCTACCCCACTCCGGCCCAGGCCGAGTCCGCCGCGCGGCGGCTCGCGCTGCGGCACCCGGACCGCTGCCGGCTGCGCGAGGTGGGCCGCTCCCGGGCCGGGCGCCCGCTGATGCTGCTCTCCGTCGACCGCGGGCCGCGCGCGGTGCTGGTGGTCGGCGGCCCGCACCCCAACGAGCCGATCGGCACCGCCGGGACGGTGCGGCTCGCCGAGGTGCTGCTGGACCGCCCCGCCCGCCCCGGGCTCTCCTGGCACCTGCTGCTCTGCCTCGACCCGGACGGCGCCGCGCTCAACGCCGGCTGGCTGGACGGCCCGCTCACCATGCGGCGCCACTACGAGCACTTCTTCCGCCCCTCCTTCGAGGAGCAGCCCGAACTGCTGCCCGCCCCCGGCTCCGGCCGCCCGGCGATGCCGGAGAGCCTGGCGCTGACCGGGCTGATCGACGAGCTGCGCCCGTTCCTCCAGTGCTCGCTGCACGGGGTGGACTTCGGCGGCGCGTTCGTCCAGCTCACCGGCCCGGTCCGGGGCCTGGCCGGGCGCTTCGCCCGCTCCGCGGAGCGGGCCGGCGTCCCGCTGGACGTGGACTCCTTCGACGCGATCGGCTGGGCCAGTCCGGACCCCGGCACCTACCTGATGCCGGCCCCGGGCACCGGGGGCTCTCGGGCCCTGCCGGACGAGCCCGAGCTGTCCACCTGGTCCTACGCGGCCCGGTACGGCGCGGTCACCGCGGTGCTGGAGGTCCCGATGTGGGCCGTCGACGCGGTCGGCGACGCCCGGCTCCACCCCGCCGGGGCGCGGGCCCTCGCGGCGGCCGCCCGTGACCTCACCGAGCGGGCCGCGGAGCTCACCGCCCTGCTGCCGGGCGTCCCCGCGGACGGCCACGAGGCGGCCGGGGCGCTGCTGCGCACCGCCGGGTTCAGCCTGGCGGTCGCCCCGCGGGTGGCCGAGGAGTGGCTGGAGCGCTGGGGCGCCGAGCCGCTCACCGTCTCCCGGGTGACCACCGCCGGGCTGGTCGCGGCCCGCGTGCCGCTGCGGGTGGCGTCGGTCCTGCTGCGGCTGCTCGCGGACGCCCGCGGCCCCGCCGCCGAGGCCGCCCGGGACCGCGCCCGCGCCGTCGTCGCCGACAGCCTGGACCGGCTGCGCCACCGCTTCGGCGCCCGCTGGGTGCCGGTCCAGGAGCAGCTCGCCCACCAGACCCGCGCCATCCTGACCACCGCCGACTGCCTCGTCCAGGAGCAGCCCCGGCCGCTCGTGGCAGGCCCGGCAGGCCGCGGACGGCCGCGGCAGGCCGCAGGCGGCCCCGGACGACGGAGCGGGGCCGGCCCGGGAAGTCCCGGACCGGCCCCGCCGTGAAGCGCGTGTCAGGCCGCTATCGGACGCTGGCTCCGCACCGCCTGGAGCAGCCCGACGGCCATCCAGTTGGCGAACATCGAGGAGCCGCCGTACGAGACGAACGGCAGCGGGATGCCCGCGACCGGCATGATGCCCAGGCACATCCCTATGTTCTCGAAGGCCTGGAAGGCCAGCCAGGCGATGATCCCGGCCGCCACGATCGTCCCGTACAGGTCGGTCGCCTGCCGGGCGATCCGGCAGGCCCGCCAGAGGATCACGCCGACCAGCACGATGATCGCCATCGCCCCGATGAAGCCCAGCTCCTCGCCGGCCACGGTGAACACGAAGTCGGTCTGCTGCTCCGGCACGAACTGCCCGACGGTCTGGGTGCCGTGGAACAGTCCCTTGCCGGTCGGTCCGCCCGAGCCGATCGCGATCCGGGCCTGAGCGGTGTTGTAGCCGACGCCGTTCGGGTCCAGCTGGGGGTTGGCGAAGGCGGCGAAGCGGTCGATCTGGTACTGGCTCAGCAGCCCGAACTTCCATATCGCCACGCATCCGGCGGTGCCGGCCATCAGCAGGCCGAGCACCCAGCGGTTCGCCGCGCCGGAGCCGAGCAGGATGCCCAGCACGATCGCGGCCATCACCATCACCGAGCCGGCGTCCGGCATCAGCATCACGATGGCCATCGGCAGCCCGGCCCAGATCAGCCCGCGGAACACCGCCCGGTGCGAGGGGAACTCCCGCTCCCCCGCGTCCACCTGGTCCGCCAGGACGACCGCCATCGCCAGCACGATCGCCAGTTTCGCGAACTCGGCGGGCTGGATCGAGAAGCCGCCGCCGAGCTGGATCCAGGAGTGCGCGCCGTTGATGGTCGAGCCCAGCGGGCTGAGCGTCGCCAGCAGCAGCACGATCACGCCGACGTACAGGAACGGCACGATGGTGCGGAAGCGCCGGCTCCCTATCGCTATCACCACGGAGCACAGCACCAGTCCGACCACGAAGTTGGTCAGGTGCCGGTACAGGAAGTACTGCGGGTCCCCGTGGGTCAGCGAGTCGCGCCCGCGGGTGGCCGACCAGACCAGCAGCGAGCTGCCGGCCGAGAGGGCCAGCGCGGCCAGCAGCAGTATCCAGTCCAGCCGCCAGAGCGGGGAGTCCTTGGCCAGGGCCTTGGAGACCCCGTTGCGCTGCGGGGCCAGCCGCAGCTGCCGGTACGAGCCGTAGGAGGTCATGCCCGTCCCCTTCCCGGTCCGCGCGTGGGTTCGAGCGCGGCGTTCGCCGCGGTGTACGCCGCCGGACGGTCGGCCGGCGGCGCCTGGTCCAGGAAGGCCGTCGCGGGGGTCGGCCGCGCGGTGGCCGGGTCGAGCGTCGCCGGAGCCGCCGCGACGGCCGGGGCCTGGGCACCCGGAGCCGCGTCGGCGCCGAACGAGACCGGCTTGATGATCGCGGTGCCGTCCGGGTTGAACTTCGGCAGTTCGGCCTGCGGCACGGGCAGCAGCGCCTTGGCGTTGTCGATGACGCCCTTGTCGTCCACGCCGTACAGGGCCTGGTAGATCCGGCGGACGGCGTCGCCGGAGCCGCCGGAGCCGGTGCCGCCCTGGCTTATCGTCATGACGACCGCGTAGTCCTTGCTGTACGTGGTCAGCCAGGAGGTGGTCTGCTTGCCCTCGACCTCGGCGGTGCCGGTCTTGGCGTGCAGCGCGATCTTGTCCTGCGGCCAGCCGGCCTGCGCGAACTTCCAGGCGGCGGTGCCGCTCTTGACGACGCCCTCGGTGGCCTGGTTGATGTAGCTGAGCAGCTTCTCGTCACCGGGGAACTTGGCGTCCGCCTGCGGGGCGATCTCGCGGACGAGGTTCCCGCTGGGGCTTATCACCGCCTTGGCGATGGTCGGCCGGTAGAAGGTGCCGCCGTTGGCCAGCGCCGAGTAGATCCGGGCCATCTGGACCGGGGTGACGAGGGTGTCGCCCTGGCCGATCGCGAAGTTGACGGCGTCACCGGCGCGCATCTGGTAGCCGTCGACGCAGTTCTCCCGGGCGATCTGGTCGGAGTAGCTGTTGCCGCCCTTCTGCCCCTGGGCGCACCAGGCGTCCTTGTTGTTGTCGTAGAAGGACTGCTTCCACTGCCGGTCCGGCACCCGGCCGGGGACCTCGGAGGGCAGGTCGATGCCGGTCTTGGCGCCGAGGCCGAACTCGTGGGCGGTCTTGAAGAACCAGTCGGCCGGCTCCTTCTTCGGCTTGATGCCGCCGTCCTTCAGCCACTGGTCGTTCGCCAGACCGTAGAAGACGGTGTCGCAGGAGACCTCGAGCGCCTTCTCCAGCGTGATGGAGCCGAAGCTCTCGCTCTCGAAGTTCTTGAACTCGCGGCCGCCGATGACCAGGCTCTTCGGGCAGGGGTAGGTGCCGTCGAGCGGGTAGCCGGCCTGCACCGCGGCGGTGGTGGAGATGACCTTGAAGGTCGAGCCGGGGGCGGACTGACCCTGTATGGCCCGGTTCAGCAGCGGGAAGTTGGACTCCTTGCTGGTCAGCGACTGGTAGTCCTTGCCGCTGATGCCGCCCACCCAGAGGTTGGGGTCGTAGGTCGGGGCGCTCGCCATCGCGACGATCCGCCCGGTGTGCACGTCCATCACCACGGCGGCGCCGGAGTCGGCCTCGTAGTTGCGGTTGGTGACCTTGTCGAAGGTCTTCCGGGCGTCGGCCATGGCCTGCGCCAGGTTGTCCTCGACCACCTTCTGCACCCGGGCGTCGATGCTGGTGACCAGGTTGTCACCGGTCTGCGGGGCGACGGTGCCGGCGTTGCCGATCACCCGCCCGAGGTTGTCCACCTCCAGCTTGGTGATGCCCGCGGTGCCGCGCAGGTCGCGGTCGTACACCGACTCCAGGCCGGCCCGCCCGATCTGGTCGGCCGGCAGGTAGCGGTCCAGGCCGCTCTTGCCGGCGGTCTTGCTGACCTCCTCGTCGGTGACCGGCGAGAGGTAGCCGAGCACCTGGGCCATGTTGGCGCCCTCGGCGCCGGTGTAGCGGCGCACGGCGGTGGGCTGCGCGGTGATCCCGGGGAAGTCCTCGCGGCGCTCCATTATCTGCATCGCCTGCTGGGTGGTCGCCTCCTTGGTGACCGGGATCGGCTGGTAGGGCGAACCGTTCCAGCAGGGCTGCGGGGTCTTGGCGTCGCAGAGCCGGACCTTCTCCTGCACGTCCTTGGCGGGCATCCCCAGCACCTCGGCCAGCCGGGCGAGCACCGCCTTGCCGCCGTCCTTCTGCTGGAGCAGCGAGGTGCGGCTGACCGAGACCACCAGCCGGGTCTCGTTGCCGGCCAGCACCCGTCCGGAGGCGTCCAGGATCTCGCCGCGGACGGCCGGTTCGACCACCTCGCGGATGTGGTTGCCGGTCGCCTTCGCGGTGTACTCCTCGGCGTTGCGGATCTGCAGGTACCACAGCCGTCCGCCGAGGGTGGCGAGCAGCGACAGCACCAGGATCTGCAGCACCACCAGACGGATCGTCACCCGTCGGGTGCGGCCGGTCTCGGGGATGTTGCTCACGTCTCGTGCGCTCCAGGATGCGGGGAGGTCGGGTGGTCGGGGCCGGCCGGCTACGGGCGGCGGGCGAAGCGGGGCACGCGCCGCTTCTTGTACGACGGGCCGGTGGAGGCCTCGCGGGTGGTGCGGTAGCGGGCCAGTGTGCCCAGGCCGGAACCGCTCTCGTCGTCGTCCGCGGCGGCCACCGGGTCGCGCCCGAAGCGGCGGCCGAGGTACATCACCAGCGGCACCACGAAGGGCGCCAGCAGCAGGTCGTAGAGCAGGGCGCTGATGACCAGTCCGCCGAGGCCGACGTGCCGGGCCGCGGTGTCGCCGACCAGGGCGCCGACCATCGCGTAGAGCAGGGTGGAGGCGATCGCGGCGGCGCCGACGACCACCAGTGAGCCGCCGACGGAGCGCTGGCGGCCGTGGTCCGGGCGCAGCAGCCCGGCGGCGTAGCCCATCAGGCAGAGCACCAGTGCGTAGCGGCCGATCGCGTGGTCGGAGGGCGGCGCGAGGTCGGCCAGCAGGCCCCCCGCGAAGCCGACCAGGCAGCCGCCGGTGGGTCCGTAGACCATGGCCAGGCCGACCACGACGAGCAGCAGTATGTCCGGGGTGGCTCCCGGGAGCTGGAGCCGGCCGAACACGCTGACCTGGAGGATCAGGCCGAACAGGACGAGGCCGGCGGAGACGGGGATGCGGGCGAGGCGCATGGCTCAGTTCCCCCCAGTGGGCTTGGCGGGCGGGGCGGCGGGCGCGGTGGCCGGGGCCTGCCCGGGCGCGGCGGCCGGGCCGGGTGCGGCGGCCGGCTGGCCCGCGGCGGGCGCCGGCGGCAGGACGGCGTCGCGCGGGTCGGCGCGCGGCGGTACGACCACCACGCCGACCAGGTCGAGCCGGGTGAACTGGACGAAGGGCTCGACCAGGACGGTCTTGGTCAGCTGGCCGGCGTTGGCCTGGACCTCGACGACCTTGCCGATCGGGACGCCGGGCACGAACGGGCGGCCGCTCTGCGAGCCGAAGGTGACCAGCCGGTCGCCGGCCTTGACCTGGGCCTTGCCGTTGAGCAGGGAGACCTTCATCGGGCTGTCGCCGCCGCCGGAGGCGAAGCCGATCTCGCCGGTGCCCTCCAGCCGGGTGCCGGCCGAGAAGCCGGGGTCGGAGGCGAGCAGCACGGTGGCGGTGGTCGGGGCGACGGTGGTGATCCGGCCGACCAGGCCCTGACCGTTGATCACCGTCATGTCGCGGGTGAGGCCGTCGTCGCTGCCGGCGTCGAGGGTGATCGTCCAGGAGAAGCCCTGGGCCGGGCCGATCGCGATGACCTGGGCGGCCTTGACGGTGTAGCCGCCGGCGCCGGCGGTGCGCAGCAGGTCGTCCAGCTGTCTGGTGCGCCCGGCGGCCATGTCGGAGGAGGCGAGCTTCTGGCGCAGTTCGGTGTTCTCGCGGGCGAGCTGGTCGGTGCGGCCGCTGTCGGTGGCCGCGTCCCGGAAGGCGCGGACGGTGTCGGCGACCGGGTCGACGACGGTGGCGGCGCCGCGCTCGACCGGTCCGAGGACACTGGCGGCGGCGTTCCGGGCCGGGTCGAGCGGGGAGTCCTCGCCGCCCTTGATGTCCACGGTGATCAGCGCGAAGGCGACGGCCACCAGCAGGATCAGCAGCAGCCGGCTCTCTCGGGTGTCCCTCACGGTGCTGGTACTGCCCCTTCGTACCTGGCCGCCGGCCCGGGCCGTGGGGCCCGGGCGGCGGCCCGTTCGGTCGAGTGTCGGATGTGACGCGTGGTGCCGGTGGTGCGGCGACCTGTCAACGACGCGGCGAGGCGTCGAGTACCTGCTGGAGCGCCTCGAACTCCTCGACGCACTTGCCGGAACCGAGTGCGACGGAGTCCAGCGGGTTCTCCGCGATGTGGATCGGCATGCCGGTCTCGCGGCGCAGCCGCTCGTCCAGGCCGCGCAGCAGGGCGCCGCCGCCGGTGAGCACGATGCCCCGGTCCATGACGTCGCCGGCCAGCTCGGGCGGGCACTGGTCGAGGGTGGTCTTGACCGCGTCGATGATCGCGTTGACCGGCTCGTCGATGGCCTCGCGGACTTCGGCGGCGGAGATGACCACGGTCTTGGGCAGGCCGCTGACCAGGTCGCGGCCGCGGATCTCGGCGTGCTCGTCCTTCTCGCCCTCCAGGCCGAAGGCGCTGCCGATGCTCATCTTGATCTGCTCGGCGCTGCGCTCGCCGAGGAGCAGCGAGTACTCCTTCTTGATGTGCTGGACGATCGCGTTGTCCAGTTCGTCGCCGGCCACCCGGATGGACTGGGCGGTGACGATGCCGCCGAGCGAGATCACGGCGACCTCGGTGGTGCCGCCGCCGATGTCGACGACCATGTTGCCGGTGGCCTCGTGGACGGGCAGGCCGGCGCCGATCGCGGCGGCCATCGGCTCCTCGATGATGTGCACCTGGCGCGCGCCGGCCTGCGAGGAGGCCTCGATGACGGCGCGGCGCTCGACGCCGGTGATGCCGGAGGGCACGCAGACCACGACGCGCGGGCGGGCGAGGTAGCGGCGCCGGTGGATCTTGAGGATGAAGTACCGCAGCATCCGCTCGGTGATCTCGAAGTCGGCGATCACGCCGTCCTTGAGCGGGCGGATGGCGACGATGTTGCCCGGGGTGCGGCCGATCATCTTCTTGGCCTCGGCGCCGACGGCGAGGATCCCGCCGGTGTTGGTGTTCACCGCGACGACGGACGGCTCGTTCAGGACGATGCCCTTGCCCCTGACGTACACCAGCGTGTTGGCTGTTCCGAGGTCGATCGCCAAGTCGCGGCCGATGAACGACAGGTTGCTCGCCATGGGGTGTGGGTGCCTTCCCGGGCTCGGAGTTCATGGGGGGTGGACGAATGTGCGCCCACGCTTGGGCGGAGACCAGCTGAGCTGCCTTACCGGGCCCTAAGTCGCGTCCATCGTAGTCACGCCGCGCGGCACGGACGTCGACGTGGGGCATACCGTCCATTGTCCGGGGCGTGATCGCATCTCCGAGGATTGGGACGCCGTGTCGGCGTCGCCAGTTCCCTATTTCACGATAAGAATGCCCCGGCCGGGCCAATGGTCCCGACCGGGGCGGTACGAACGTCCCGCCGGGCGTGTCGCCCGGGCCCGCTCGTCGAATCAGGCGTGCGCGGGGAAGAAGATCTTGATCTCGCGCTCGGCGGACTCCGGGGAGTCGGAGGCGTGGATCAGGTTCTCGCGGGTGATCGTCGCGTAGTCGCCGCGGATGGTGCCGGCCCCGGCCTCCAGCGGGTTGGTGGCGCCGGCCAGCATGCGGATGCCCTTGACGACCTCCTCGCCCTCGACGATCAGCGCGATCGACGGACCGGAGGTCATGAACTCCAGCAGCGGCTCGTAGAACGGGCGGCCGACGTGCTCCGCATAGTGCTGCTCCAGCGTCGCCCGGTCGAAGGTGCGCAGCTCGATGGCGGCGAACCGCCAGCCGGCCTTGCGCTCGATGCGGCTGATGATCTCGCCGGCCAGGCCGCGGCGGACGGCGTCGGGCTTGAGCAGGACGAGAGTGCGCTGGGACACGGTGCGTCTCCTGGGGATTCGGTTCGGCAGACAGTCGGGTCGACAAGGGTGCCGACACGGCAGAGATTACCTGGCGTACACGGCGTGTCGGTCCGCCGGTCCGGGCCTCAGGCCTGTACCGCGGCGGCCTCCGCGGCCGCCCGGGCGGCCTTGAACTCGTCCACCTTGCGGCCGTAGTGCACCGAGCACCACCACAGGCCGGCGAAGACCACGCCGAGGCCGAACATGGTCGGCAGGATGAAGCCGCTGGCGATCAGGCCGATCTGCAGCGCCCAGCCGATCTGCACCGCGCCGGGGCGGTTGATCATGCCGCAGAGCAGGACGCACAGCGCCATCGCGATGCCGCTGACGGTCCAGATCTCCGCGTCGGACACGTCGGAGAGCCGCATCGCGACCAGGGCGGCGAAGAGGACCAGCAGCGCTTCGCCGATCAGCGTCGAGGAGCAGAGCGTCCTCATGTCACTTCCTCCCGAGCAGCAGGCGGGCCTCGCCCACCGTGATGACCGAACCGGTGACCAGCACCCCGGCGCCGCCGAGGTCGCCCTCCTCCTCGGCGAGGGTGACGGCGGCGGCGATGGCGTCGTCGAGCCGGGGCTCGACCTGGACGCGGTCCTCGCCGAAGACCTCGACGGCCAGGGCGGCGAGCGCGTCGACGTCCATCGCGCGGTGGGTGGAGTTCTGGGTGATGACGACCTCGGCCAGGATCGGCTCGAAGGCCTCCAGCACGCCGGCCACGTCCTTGTCCCCGGAGGTGCCGATCACGCCGACGAGCCGGGTGAAGCCGAAGGACTCGGTGAGGGCGGCCACGGTGGCGCGGGCGCCGTGCGGGTTGTGGGCGGCGTCCAGGACGATCGTGGGGCTGCGGCGGACGACCTCCAGGCGGCCCGGCGAGGAGACGCCGGAGAAGGCCTGGCGGATCTTCTCCACGTCCAGTTGGCCGCCGCGCGCGCCGCCGACGCCGAAGAAGGCCTCGACCGCGGCCAGCGCGAGGGCCGCGTTGTGCGCCTGGTGCTCGCCGTGCAGCGGGATGAAGACGTCCTCGTACTCCTCGCCGCCGAGGCCGCGCAGCGTCACCAGCTGGCCGCCGACGGCGAGTTCACGGCGGATCACGCCGAACTCCATGCCCTCGCGGGCGACCGTGGCGTCGATCTCGACGGCGCGGCGCAGGATGGTCTCGGCGGCGTCCAGCTGCTGCTGGGCGACGACCGCGACGGAGCCGGTCTTGATGATCCCGGACTTCTCGACCGCGATCTCGCCGGTGGTCTCGCCGAGCTTGTCGGTGTGGTCCAGCCCGATCGGGGTGATCACCGCGACGGCGGCGTCGATGACGTTGGTGGCGTCCCAGGAGCCGCCCATGCCGACCTCGACCACGGCGACGTCCACCGGGGCGTCGGCGAAGGCGGCGTAGGCCATGCCGGTCAGCACCTCGAAGAAGGACATCGGCACCGGCTGCGCCGCGTCGACCATCCGCACGTAGGGCTCGATGTCGCGGTAGACCTCGACGAAGCGCTCGGGGGTGATCGGGGCGCCGTCCAGGCTGATCCGCTCGGTGACGGACTCCACGTGCGGGCTGGTGTAGCGGCCGGTGCGCAGCTCGAAGGCGTTGAGCAGCTGCTCGATCATCCGGGCGGTGGAGGTCTTGCCGTTGGTGCCGGTGATGTGGATGGAGGGGAAGGACCGCTGGGGCTGGCCCAGGATGTCCATCAGCGCCTCGATCCGATCGAGCGAGGGCTCCAGCTTGTTCTCCGGCCAGCGCTCGGAGAGCTCCGTCTCGACGTCGCGCAGGGCGTCGCCGGTGCCGCCGTCGGCGGGGCGGATGGTGTACGGGTTCGGGTCGGCCTTGTCGCTCACGACCACAGTCTACGGAGCGCTGGCGGCTCCTCCTCACGGGGTGAGAACGACCACTTTGCCCGTTCTTTCCCATGATCATCTAGTTTCCTCCCTTTACTATTGATTTAGCGATCTGAACCGCAATGAAGCATCGATTCGCAGCCGACAGGGAGCTTTCAGCCTTTGATCATGAGGAGCATTGCGCCATGCCCGACGCCCTGCACGAATGGGTCGTGCTTCGCCAGGACGCCGTCGTCTGGGTCGCCGGACTGATCTCGCTGGCCCTCGTCGGCTACATGGCCCTGGTCTTCGGGCGCTTCCTCGTGTACTGGGCGGGCTCCCGGCACGCCTTCCGGCACAACCGGCCCGCCGAGCCCGGCGACCCCGCCACCCTCCAGTGGCACCTGGTGATCCCCTGCCGCGACGAGGAGGCCGTGGTCACCCAGACCCTGGACGGCCTGCGGACCAGCGCGCCCGAAGCCCACCTCTGGGTGATCGACGACGACAGCGAGGACGCCACCCGCGACCTGGTGCTCGCCGCCGCGGCCCGCGACCCGCGGGTCCACCTGGTCCAGCGCCGCCGCCCGCACGCCCGGATCGGCAAGGGCGCCGCCCTCAACGCCGCCTACCGGGAGATCTCCGCCTGGCTGCCCGAGGACACCGACCGCTCCCGGGTGGTGATCGGCGTGGTCGACGCCGACGGGCAGCTCGACCCGGGCACCCTCGCCCAGGTCTGCAACGCCAAGGCGCTCGGCCGGCCCGACACCGGCGCCGTCCAGATCGGCGTCCGGATGCGCAACGCCGACGACGAGCTCCCGCTGCCGGGCCGCGGCCGGGCCGCCAACGCCCTGGCCCGCGCGCTGGTGCGGATGCAGGACGTCGAGTTCCAGGCGAACAACGCCGGCATGCAACTGCTGCGCCGCCGCACCGGCAGCGTCGGCCTCGGCGGCAACGGCCAGTTCGTCCGGCTCACCGCCCTCGACTCGCTGACCGCCGAGGAGGGCCGGGCCGGCCGTCCCTGGCCGGAGCGCGCCCTGCTGGAGGACTACGAGTCCGGCCTCGACCTGCGGCTGGCCGGCTGGCGGCTCACCCACGTCACCGAGGCCCAGGTCTCCCAGGAGGGCCTGATCTCGCTGCGCCGCTTCCTCACCCAGCGCACCCGCTGGGCCCAGGGCAACATGCAGTGCCTGCGCTACACCGGCCGGGTGCTGCGCTCCCCGCACTACACCCTGTCCGGCAAGGCCGAGGTGCTGTACACCTTCCTCCAGCCGGTGGTCTGCGTGCTGCTGGTGCTGCTCTTCCCGCTCTCGCTCGGGATCACCGGCGCCGGGCTGGTGCTCTTCCCGGAGGAGACCGCCGAGTTCCAGCTCCGGTTCGGCCCATGGATGCTGCTCGTCCTCGTGCTCGCCACCCTGCCGATGGTGTTCTGGGGCTTCGCCTACCGCCGGCTCGTCCACCCCGGCCGCGGCCGGCTCACCGGCCTGCTCTGGGGCGTCCTGGTCTGGCTCTACGCCTACCACCTGTTCGTGGTCGCCGCCCGGGCCGCCGTCCGGATGCTGCTCGGCCGCAACGGCTGGGCCAAGACCCGCCGCAACGCCGAGAAGGTCTCCCTCGGCGCCCCCACCGCGCTCGAGTCGTGAGCCCCGCGCCCCGCCGCGCCCCCGCCCCCTCGCCTCCCCTCCCCCACCGCCTCCGGAGTCCCGCATGAGCCCGTACCTGCCCCCGTCCAGCGTCGCCGTCGTCCTGGGCACCCGCCCCGAGCTGGTCAAGCTCGCCCCGCTGATCCACGAGCTCGGCGACGCCACCCGGCTGGTGCACACCGGCCAGCACTGGGACGAGGCGATGTCCGGCCGCTTCCTGCGCGACCTCGACCTGCCCGAGCCCGAGCTGCTCACCGGTGTCGGCGGCCGCCCCCGGGCCGGCCAGATCGCCCAGTCGCTGGGCCAGCTGGACGCCGCCTTCGCCGAGGACCGCCCGCTCGCCGTGGTCGTCCAGGGCGACACCAACGCCACCCTGGCCGGCGCGCTGGCCGCCAACGCCCGGGAGATCCCGCTGGTCCACGTCGAGGCCGGGCTGCGCAGCTTCGACCGGGCGATGCCCGAGGAGCACAACCGGGTGATGGTCGACCACGTCTCCGACCTGCTCTGCGCCGCCACCGGCGAGAACGTCGCCAACCTGCGCGCCGAGTCGCTGGCCGAGGACCGGATCGAGCTCACCGGCAACACCGTCGTCGAGGTGGTCCGCCGTCAGCTGCCGGACGCGCCCGCCCGCGCCGCGCTGCTCGCCGCGCACGGGCTGCGCCCGGACGCGTACGTGCTGGCCACCGTGCACCGCCCGGAGAACACCGACACCGCCGAGGCGCTCGGCGCGGTGCTCGCCGAGCTGGACCGGATCGCCCGGGCCGGCACCCCGGTGCTGTTCCCGATGCACCCGCGCACCCGGGCCGCCGTCGAGCGGTTCGGCCTGGACGGCCTGCTGGAGCGGCTGGCCGTCACCGGCCCGGTCGGCTACGGCGACTTCCTGGGCCTGGCGAGCCACGCGGCGCTGCTGGTCTCCGACTCCGGCGGCGTGCAGGAGGAGTGCACCGTACTCGGCCGCCCGCTGCTGGTGGTGCGCCGCTCCACCGAGCGCCCGGAGGCGATGGCGGCCGGCTTCGCCGCGCTGGTGCGCCCCGGCGAGGAACTGGGCACCCTGGCCCGCGCCTGGCTCTCCGACACCCCCGAGCGGCTCGCCCGGCTGGCGGCCACCCCGAGCCCGTACGGGGACGGCCTGGCCTCGGCCCGGATCGCCGCCCTGACCGCGGCGATCGCCGAGTCCGCCGAGGCCGAGGTCGAGCTGCTGGCCGCGTAAGGCCCCCTTGACAGCAGAATTGGTCTACTCCACCTTGTGAGGCAAGTCTCCTTTCCCGACAGGGACTTGAGTTGTCGGTAGCTCCCGCACGCACCATCGACACCCCGGACGGCGCTCCTCCCCCACGAGGCGCCGCCGGGCCTCCCCCACTGGAGACGGCCTCATGCCACCTGCCCGACACCGGCGCCCGCGCGCCGTCCACTCACTGCTCGCCGGAGCGAGCGCCCTGGTCATCGGCCTGGGCGGACTCGTCCTGGCCGGCGGCACCGGCGCCCACGCCGCCGACACCGACCTGATCGCCAACGGCGGCTTCGAGAGCGGGAACCTGACCGGCTGGACCTGTTCGAGCGGCACGGTCCAGAGCACCACCACCCACTCCGGCGGCTACGCCCTGCGGTCCACCCCCGTCGGGAGCGACACCGGCGAGTGCACCCAGACCGTCGCGGTGAAGCCCTCCTCCGCGTACACCCTGAGCTCCTGGGTGCAGGGCTCGTACGTCTACCTGGGCGCCCGCGGCACCGGCGGCACCGATCCGAGCACCTGGACCCCGGGCGGCACCGCCTGGTCCCAGCTGAGCACCGGCTTCACCACCGGCCCGAACACCACCAGCGTCACGGTCTACCTGCACGGCTGGTACGGGCAGCCGGCCTTCGCCGCCGACGACGTCTCGCTGCTCGGGCCCGGCGGACCGCAGCCGTCCCCGAGCCCGACCGCGACCGCCACCACCACCGCCTCGCCCAGCCCGACGGCCACCGGGACCGGCAGCTCCTCCCCGACCGCGACGGCGACCACGACGGCGACCCCGACCAAGCCCCCGGGCCTGCCCAAGCACATCCTCACCGGCTACTGGCAGAACTTCGACAACGGCGCCACCGTCCAGCGGATCAGCGACGTCCCGGCCGCCTACGACATCATCGCGGTCTCCTTCGCGGACGCCACCGCCACCCGCGGCGGGCTGAGCTTCACCCTCGACCCCGCCCTCTCCTCCCGCCTCGGCGGCTACACCGACGCCCAGTTCAAGGCCGACATCGCGGCCAAGCGGGCGGCCGGGAAACGGGTGGTGCTCTCGGTCGGCGGGCAGAACGGCACGGTCTGGGTGGGCGATTCCGCCTCCGCCGCGAACTTCACCGGCACCGCCTGGGCGCTGATGCAGAACTACGGCTTCGACGGGATCGACATCGACCTGGAGAACGGCATCAGCTCCACCTACATGGGCCAGGCGCTGCACGCCCTGGCAGCAAAGGCGGGGAGCGGATTCGTCCTCACCATGGCGCCGCAGACGATCGACATGCAGTCGACCGGCATGGAGTACTTCAAACTGGCGCTGAACGTGAAGGACATCCTCACCATCGTCAACATGCAGTACTACAACTCCGGTGCGATGAACGGCTGCGACGGGAACGTCTACTCCCAGGGCACCGAGAACTTCCTCACCGCGCTGGCCTGCATCCAGCTCAAGGGCGGGCTGCGGCCCGACCAGGTGGGCCTCGGGGTACCGGCCTCCACCAGCGCCGCGGGCGGCGGGTACGTCGCCGCGGGCACCGTCAACAACGCACTGGACTGCCTGGCCTCCGGCACCAACTGCGGCAGCTACAAGCCGGACACCACGTGGCCGGGCATCGGCGGCGCGATGACCTGGTCGACCAACTGGGACGCCAAGGCGGGCAACCCGGTCGCCAACACCATCGGCTCCCACCTGCACGCCATGCCGTAACCGGCGCGGCCGGCCTGCCGGAGGCCCGGGCTCAGACCCCGGCCCGGGCCTCCGGCACATGCGCGGCGCCGCCGTGCCGACGGCGCAACTCGGCCGTGATCTCGGCCAGTTCGCCCTCCGGCAGCAGCGGCAGCATCATCGCGACGCCCTGCAGCAGACCGCCCAGCAGGAAGGTGGTGTCGGGCGTCGCCGCCACCAGGCCCCGGACCTCGGCCACCTCGCCGGCCGCCACCGCCTCGATCAGCTGGGCGGCGCTCGCGGTCTCCTCGTCCACCTCGACCCCGCCGGTGTCGTCCGGGGCGCGCCGGGCCATCGCCCGCAGCACCCGGTCGCCGACCTCGGGGGCGTACGCCTTGCGGACGGCCTCGGCGGCGATCCAGGCGAGCAGGGTGGTCACCTCTCGCTCGGCGTGCTCGGCGAACAGCAGGTCCAGCTCGTGGTCGAACGCGAGCTGGTTCCCGTGCCGGAACGCGAGCAGCAGGGTCGCCGCCCTGGCCTTGGCCTCCTCGACCGCCTCGGCAGGCAGTTCGTCGACCAACTCCTCGGTCACCACCACGCCATGCCCTCCCGTCCGTCGCTCAGCTGGAACGCTCAGCGGAAACGCCCATTCGGAAACTCCGTGCACACGGTACACAGCGGACCTGCAAACTTCCGCGAACCCGCGCGGGCAAGACCGGAATCAATTCGCTCGGAATAGGACCTCACCCGGTCGCAGGATGATAATTCGCCGGAAGGGAGCAATGTTCCTGGGCTATTTGGTGTAGTGAAAGCACCGGGAAGCCGTTCCGGAAGCGGGCCCCGGAAAAAGCCCGAGGGGCCGCACCCCGCGTGTCGCGGTGTGCGGCCCCTCGGGACCGGTCCGGGCTCAGCCCTGCGGCAGCGCCGCCAGCTGGGCGGTGATCCGGGCGATGTCGGCCTCGGCGGCCTCCTGGCGGCCTCGGATCTTGGCGACCACCTCGTCCGGCGCCTTGGCGAGGAACGCCTCGTTGCCGAGCTTGGCGGTGGTCTGGGCCTTCTCCTTCTCGGCGGCCGCGAGGTCCTTGGCCAGGCGCTTGCGCTCGGCCTCGACGTCGATGGTGCCGGAGAGGTCCAGCGAGACGGTGGCACCGGCCACCGGCAGCGAGGCGGTGGCCGTGAAGCCCTCCTCTGGGACGGTCAGCCGCAGCAGCGAGCGGATCGCGTCCTCGTGGGCGGCCAGCACGGTGCCGCCCAGCTCCAGCCGCGCCGGGACGCGCTGGCCCGGCTTGAGGCCCTGGTCCGAACGGAACCGGCGGACCTCGGTCACGACCTGCTGCAGCGTGGCGATCTCGGCCTCGGCCTCGGCGTCACGGTACCCGCTGTCCTGCGGCCAGTCGGCGATGACCACCGACTCGGCGCCGGTCAGCGTGGTCCAGAGGGTCTCGGTGACGAACGGCACGATCGGGTGCAGCAGGCGCAGCGTGACGTCCAGGACCTCGCCGAGCACCCGGCGCGCGGCGTCGGCCTGCGGGCCGCCCTTGGCCAGGGTGGTCTTGGAGAGCTCGACGTACCAGTCGAAGACCTCGTCCCAGGCGAAGTGGTACAGCGCCTCGGAGAGCTTGGAGAACTGGTAGTCCTCGTACAGCCCGTCCACCTCGGCCACGGTGCTGTTGAGGCGCGACAGGATCCAGCGGTCGGTCGCGGTCAGCTCCTCCGGCGCGGGCAGCGGGCCCTCGACGGTGGCGCCGTTCATCAGGGCGAAGCGGGTGGCGTTCCAGATCTTGTTGGCGAAGTTGCGGGCCGCCTGGACCCAGTCCTCGCCGATCGGCACGTCGACGCCCGGGTTGGCACCGCGCGCCAGCGTGAAGCGCAGCGCGTCGGAGCCGTACTTGTCCATCCAGTCCAGCGGGTTGACCACGTTGCCGAAGGACTTCGACATCTTCTTGCCGTTCTGGTCACGGACCATGCCGTGCAGCGCGATGGTGTGGAACGGCGGGGTGCCGTCCATCGCGTAGAGGCCGAACATCATCATCCGGGCGACCCAGAAGAACAGGATGTCGTAGCCGGTGACCAGGACGGAGTTCGGGTAGAACTTCGCGAGGCTCTCGGTCTGCTCCGGCCAGCCGAGCGTGGAGAACGGCCACAGGCCGGAGGAGAACCAGGTGTCCAGGACGTCGGTGTCCTGGTGCCAGCCCTCGCCGGTCGGCGGCTGCTCGTCGGGGCCGACGCAGACGATCTCGCCGTTCGGGCCGTACCAGACGGGGATGCGGTGGCCCCACCACAGCTGGCGCGAGATGCACCAGTCGTGCAGGTTGTCGACCCAGTCGAAGTACCGCTTCTCCATCTCCTGCGGGTGGATCTTGACCTTGCCGTCGCGGACCGCGTCACCGGCGGCCTGGGCGAGCGGGCCGACCTTGACCCACCACTGCATGGACAGCCGCGGCTCGATGGTGGTCTTGCAGCGCGAGCAGTGGCCCACCGAGTGGACGTACGGGCGCTTCTCGGCGACGATGCGGCCCTCGGCACGCAGCGCGGCGACGATCGCCGAGCGGGCCTCCAGGCGGTCCAGGCCGAGGAAGGGGCCGTGCACGGTGATGACGGCGTGCTCGTCCATGACGGCGATGTTCGGCAGGTTGTGCCGCTGGCCGATCTCGAAGTCGTTCGGGTCGTGCGCGGGCGTCACCTTGACGGCGCCGGTGCCGAACTCCGGGTCGACGTGGGCGTCGGCGACGATCGGGATCCGGCGGCCGGTCAGCGGCAGCTCGATCTCGGTGCCGACCATGTGCTTGTAGCGCTCGTCCTCGGGGTGGACGGCGACCGCGGTGTCGCCCAGCATCGTCTCGGCGCGCGTGGTCGCGACGACGATGGAGTTCTCGCCCTCGCCGTAGCGGATCGAGACCAGCTCGCCGTCGTCGTCCTGGTACTCCACCTCGATGTCCGAGATGGCGGTCAGGCAGCGCGGGCACCAGTTGATGATGCGCTCGGCGCGGTAGATCAGCTCGTCGTCGTAGAGCTTCTTGAAGATGGTCTGGACGGCCTGGGACAGGCCCTCGTCCATGGTGAAGCGCTCGCGGGACCAGTCCACGCCGTCGCCGAGCCGACGCATCTGGCCGGAGATCTGGCCGCCGGACTCCGCCTTCCACTTCCAGACGCGCTCGACGAAGGCCTCGCGGCCCAGGTCGTGGCGGGACTTGCCCTCCTTGGCGAGCTCGCGCTCGACCACGTTCTGGGTGGCGATGCCGGCGTGGTCCATGCCGGGCTGCCACAGGGCCTCGTAGCCCTGCATGCGCTTGCGGCGGACCAGGGCGTCGATCAGCGTGTGCTCGAAGGCGTGGCCCAGGTGCAGGCTGCCGGTGACGTTCGGCGGGGGGATGACGATGGTGAACGGCGGCTTGTCGCTCTTCGCGTCCGCCGTGAAGTACCCACGCTCTACCCAGCGCTCGTACAGCTCGCCCTCTACGTCCGCGGGGGTGTAGGTCGTCGGGAGGGTTGCTGCTTCGTCCCCGGCAGAGGTGCTCACGGGGCGCTGGTTCGTCGTGTCGGTCACGACGCACAGTTTACGTAACCGGGAGGAGGGTCACGAACCGCTTTCGGTCCGCGGACCCGCCGCGCCCGGACGGGCCCCGGCCGGGTGCCGTGCGGTACCGTGCCCGGGCACTCGTCCGGCGGAACGGACGGGTACGGAACGACCGGACACCACGACAGGCCGCGGATGCGGCGGGGGAGCGCAGACGCAGATGTACGGCCAGGGACAGCAGTACCCGCAGGGACAGCCGCAGCCCTACGGGGGCCAGCCGCAGTACGGCCAGCCGCAGCAGCCCTACGGCGCGCCCCAGCCCCAGTACGGCTATCCGCAGCAGCAGCCCTACGGCGCGCCCCAGCAGCCGTACGGCGTGCCGCCGCAGGCGCCCTACGGCCAGCCGGGCTACCCGGTCGCCCCGCCGCCGAAGGGCAAGGGCGGCCTGGTCGTCGGCCTGGTGATCGGCGCGCTGGTGCTGGGCGGCGGCGGCTTCGCGGCGTGGAAGTTCCTCGGCGGCAGCGACGCGGGCGGCCAGTACAAGCTCAGCGCCCCGCAGACGCTGCTGGACGGCTACGTCCAGAAGTCGGCGAAGGAGGAGGCCGCCGACATGAGCAAGCCCGACGTCGCGAAGGTCGGCAAGGACCTGCACGCGCTGGTTGCCAGCTACAGCAAGGGCACCGACGTCAAGAACGTGGACTCGCTGTCGGTGGTCGGCATCTACGGGGACATCAACGACCCGGACCAGATCATCACCGAGTCGAAGTCCTCGAGCGGCGCGGCGACCTGGACCACGCCGATGGCCGACTACCCGGCGAAGGACAGCCGTGCCTCCGCGGGCAAGCTCAGCTGCGGCGTCATGAGCGTCCTCGCCGGCAAGACCGGCTCGACGGTCTGCGTGTGGGCGGACAAGTCCACCTACGGCCGGGTGACCTTCACCAAGATGAGCCTGACCGCCACCGGTGACACCGGCGGCCAGGGCATCACCCCGGACCAGGCCGCGGAGAAGACCCGGGCGATCCGCGACGCCATGAAGGTCGCCAAGTAGCGCGCGGCACGCGAAGGGGCCCCGCACCGGATCCGGTGCGGGGCCCCTTCGCGTGCCGAAGGCCTCGGGTCAGGCGCTCTTCTCCCGGCGCTCGCGCTTGATCATGTCGCGCGGCACCAGGGTGGGGATGGCGTGCTTGGAGACCACGTCACCGGTGACCACCACGCGGGCGACGTCCTGGCGCGAGGGGACCTCGTACATCACGGACATCAGCACCTCCTCCATGATGGCCCGCAGCCCGCGCGCGCCGGTGCCGCGCAGGATCGCCTGGTCGGCGATCGCCTCCAGCGCGTCCCGGGAGAACTCCAGCTCCACGCCGTCCAGTTCGAACAGCTTGCGGTACTGCTTCACCAGCGCGTTGCGCGGCTCGGTGAGGATCTGGAGCAGCGCCTCGCGGTCCAGGTTGTGCACGCTGGTGATCACCGGCAGACGGCCGATGAACTCGGGGATCATGCCGAACTTGACCAGGTCCTCGGGCATCACCTGGCGGAAGTGGTCGCTGGCGTCCGACTCCCGCTTGGAGCGGATGTTGGCGCCGAAGCCGATGCCCTTGGCACCCGCGCGGCCCTCGATGATCCGCTCCAGGCCGGCGAACGCGCCGCCGACGATGAACAGCACGTTGGTGGTGTCGATCTGGATGAACTCCTGGTGCGGGTGCTTGCGCCCGCCCTGCGGCGGCACCGAGGCGGTGGTGCCCTCCAGGATCTTCAGCAGGGCCTGCTGCACGCCCTCGCCGGAGACGTCCCGGGTGATCGACGGGTTCTCGCTCTTGCGCGCGACCTTGTCGATCTCGTCGATGTAGATGATCCCGGTCTCGGCCTTCTTGACGTCGTAGTCGGCCGCCTGGATCAGCTTGAGCAGGATGTTCTCGACGTCCTCGCCGACGTAGCCGGCCTCGGTCAGCGCGGTGGCGTCCGCGATCGCGAACGGCACGTTCAGCATCCGGGCCAGGGTCTGCGCCAGCAGCGTCTTGCCGGAGCCGGTCGGGCCCAGCAGCAGGATGTTGGACTTGGCCAGCTCGATGGCGTCCTCGCGGCCGTTGCCACCGCTGCGGCCCGCCTCGCCGGCCTGGACCCGCTTGTAGTGGTTGTAGACGGCGACCGACAGCGCCTTCTTGGCGAGGTCCTGGCCGACCACGTACTGGTCCAGGAACTCGTAGATCTCGCGGGGCTTCGGGAGCTCCTCGAAGCGCACCTCGGAGGTCTCGGCGAGTTCCTCCTCGATGATCTCGTTGCACAGGTCGATGCACTCGTCGCAGATGTACACGCCTGGGCCGGCGATCAGCTTCTTCACCTGCTTCTGCGACTTGCCGCAGAACGAGCACTTGAGCAGGTCGCCACCGTCTCCGATGCGTGCCACGAGGTGCTTCCCCTTCGCCAGGGGCCCCGCGGGGGTTCCGGGGCCTGGTGCTGTGGACCGTCAACGCCGACGGCGCTCGGTCTCGCTATCCGACGGTACTCTGCCGGGCCCGTGATTCCGGCCTCTTCGCCAGGTCTGCCCTACGCCCTGGGCGAATTGATACCGAACAGATGCCGTCGCGCGGGCCCGCGGATGGGCCGGGGCGGGGTGCGCACCCGGGTGCGCACCCCGCCCCGACGGGCCCCTCCGACCCGGTCGGGCCGGGAGGGAGCTGGCCTCAGGAGGTCAGCGAGGTCTTGCGGGTGGTGATGATCTGGTCGACCAGGCCGTACTCGACGGCCTCCTCGGCGGTGAGGATCTTGTCGCGCTCGATGTCGTCGCGCACCTGCTCCGGCGACTTGTTGGAGTGCTTGGAGAGCATCTCCTCCAGCTGCTCGCGCATCCGGAAGATCTCCTTGGCCTGGATCTCCAGGTCGGACACCTGGCCGCGGCCGGTCTCGGTGTACGGCTGGTGGATCAGGATGCGGGCGTTCGGCAGCGCCATCCGCTTGCCGGGGGTGCCGGCGGCGAGCAGCACGGCCGCGGCGGAGGCCGCCTGGCCCATGCAGACCGTGGTGATGTCCGGCTTCACGTACTGCATGGTGTCGTAGATGGCCGTCAGGGCCGTGAACGAGCCGCCGGGCGAGTTGATGTACATCTGGATCTCGCGGTCCGGGTCCATCGACTCCAGGCACAGCAGCTGCGCCATGATGTCGTTCGCCGAGACGTCGTCGACCTGCGAGCCGAGGAAGATGATGCGCTCCTCGAACAGCTTGGCGTACGGGTCGTACTCGCGGATGCCCTGCGTGGTGCGCTCGACGAAGCGCGGGACGATGTAGCGGCCCTCGGCACGCATGTCCTCGACGCGGGCCTTGGCGGCCGACAGGCTGGGGATGTTCATGGGGGTCCTTGTCCTCCGGGGCGTTGGGGCTGGGGTCTCGCGGGCCGGGCCGAGGCTCAGGCAGCGCCCGTGCCGCCGCCGCCGGGGACGTCCGCGGCGCTGTGCATGATCGCGTCGATCAGGCCGTACTCCAGGGCCTCCTCCGGGGTGAACCAGCGGTCGCGGTCGGAGTCCGCGGTGATCTGCTCGAAGGACTGGCCGCTGTGGTGGGCGATCAGCTCGGACATCCGCTTCTTGGTGCGGAGCAGCTGCTCGGCCTGGATCCGGATGTCGGTGGCGGAGCCGCCGAGGCCCGCGGAGGGCTGGTGCATCAGGATGGTGGAGTTCGGCAGCGAGAAGCGCTTGCCCGGGGCGCCCGCGGTCAGCAGGAACTGGCCCATCGAGGCCGCCATGCCCATCGCGATGGTGACGACGTCGTTCTTGATGTACTGCATGGTGTCGTAGATCGCCATGCCGGCCGAGATCGAGCCGCCCGGGGAGTTGATGTAGAGGAAGATGTCCTTGTCCGGGTCCGCGGCCAGCAGCAGCAGCTGCGCGGTGATCTTGTTGGCGATGTCGTCGTCGACCGCCTGGCCGAGGAAGATGATCCGCTCGTTGAGCAGCCGGTTGTAGACCTGGTCGCCAAGGCCGCCGAGCACGTCACCAGCGGCGGCGTGCGGCACCATCGGGCCAGGCATCTGCATCTGCGGGAACGTCACTTAGCCACCTGCTCAGTCGATTTGGACGGTCGCTCCGCGGCCGTCACCGGGCGCACAGCTTCCGGGTATCACGTCGTGATTGTTGCTGTCCAAGGACCCTAACGCGCAGGCCGGGCCGCAGAATCCCTCACGCAGAACTGTTCGCTGTGAGCGCAGGGTCGCGGCGGCCGCGGACGGGACGACAGCGGGCCCGGACACCGTACGGCGTCCGGGCCCGATGCGGCCTGAAGGGGCTACCGGGGCACTCAGGCCTCGGTCTTCTCCTCGGCGGCGGCCTCGACGGCCTCGACGGTGTCGCCCGTCTCGTCCTCGTCGTCGAAGTTGATCTCGTTGCCCTCGGTGTCGACGACCTTGGCGGCCTCGACCACGGTGGCCAGCGCCTTGCCGCGGGCGACCTCGCCGACCAGCAGCGGAACCTGGCCGCCCTGGACGACCTGCTGGGCGAACTGGTCCGGGGTGAGGCCGGAGCCGGCGGCGCGGCGGATGAGGTGCTCGGTCAGCTCCTCCTGGTTAACACCCAGCTCCTCGTCGGCGACGATCTGGTCCAGGACGAACTGGGTCTTGATGCCCTTCTTCGCCTGCTCCTCGATCTCCGCGTCCCACTCCTCGCGGGTCTTGCCCTGGGTCTCCAGGTAGGCGTCGATGGTGAGGCCCATCGGCTGGAGCTGGTGGTGCTCCACGTTGTGCTTGCGGGTCTCGACCTCGTCCTTGAGGAGCTTCTCGGGGTACTCGATCTCAACCAGGGCGAGCAGCGCGTCCAGGACCTTCTCCTGGGCCTGGGTGGCCTGGTCGTACTCCTTCATGCGCTCCAGGCGCTTGCGGGAGTCGGCGCGCAGGTCCTCCAGGGTGTCGAACTCGCTGGCCAGCTGGGCGAACTCGTCGTCCAGCTCGGGCAGCTCCTTCTCCTGGACGGCGGTGACGGTGACGGTGACCTCGGAGGTCTTGCCCGCCTGGGTGCCACCCTTGAGCTCGGTCTCGAAGGTCTTCTCCTCGCCGGCCGACAGGCCGACGACGGCGTCGTCGATGCCGTCGATGAGGCGGCCGGAGCCGATCTCGTAGCTGACGCCGGTGGCGGTGCCGTCGTCCGGCACCTCACCGTCGACCTTGGCGACCAGGTCCACGACCACGATGTCGCCGGCGGCGGCGGCGCGCTCGACGTCCTTGACCGAGGAGAAGCGCTCGCGCAGCTGCTCCAGGGACTTCTCGACGTCCTCGTCGGAGACGGCGATCGGGTCGACGGTCACCTCGATGGAGGAGAACTCCGGCAGGGTGACCTCGGGACGGACGTCCACCTCGGCGGTGAACTTGAGGTCGCCGCCGTCGGCGATCTTCTCGACACCCTCGATGTTGGTGATGTCGGGCTGTCCGAGGACCTCGATCTTGCCCTCGTCGACGGCCTGCGTGTAGAAGCGCGGCAGGGCGTCGTTGACGGCCTCCTCCAGCACGGCACCACGGCCGAAGCGCTGGTCGATGACCCGGTTCGGGATCTTGCCCTTGCGGAAGCCCGGGACCGAGACCTGCTGGTTGATCTTCTTGTACGCCGCGTCGAGGCTGGGCTTGAGCTCCTCGAAGGGCACCTCGACGGTGAGTCGAACCCGGGTCGGGTTCAGAGTCTCGACGGCGCTCTTCACGGTTAGGTCTCCTATGGGCTTGCGGTCGGGTTGTCTCCGCCCGTCCCCGTCACCCGGCCGGAGCCGGAAGGGGGGCGGACGAGACGGGCGATGGGCGGTTGGAGCTGCATCTCCCGTGGGGTGGACGGTGAGCTTGACTCCTCGCCCTCGTGCGGTCGACCTGGGTTGACGCCACAGGGACTACCGCCAGCGCCCCATCCTACCGGTACCACGAAAGGCGGACGCCAGGCGCCACCGTACCGCCGCCGTGCAGGTCCGATACAGAACAGGGCCCCGCCCCGGTGGGCGAGACCCTGCCGCACTGTCGGGGTGACCGGATTCGAACCGACGGCCTTCCGCTCCCAAAGCGGACGCGCTACCAAACTGCGCCACACCCCGTGGTGCCGAGAGGAAGCGTACACGCCGGGCCTGGACGGCTCGCCGACTTGTTCCGCGCGGGCGCGGAAGGGGGGTGTGCGGGGTGCGGTGCGCGGTGCGCCGTCCGAATCGGTGTGCACTCGGGCGGCCGGACCAGGTACGCTGTCCCCCGAACTTCCGGCCGGCGACGGCTGGGAAGGTCGTGCGGGCGTAGCTCAATGGTAGAGCCCTAGTCTTCCAAACTAGTCACGCGAGTTCGATTCTCGTCGCCCGCTCTCCGGTCCGGCCCCGGTGTGCCCAGCACACCGGGGCCGTCGGCGTTTCCGGGCCCCGCGCGCTCAGAGCCCGAGCCGGGCGGCCCGGGCGGCGGCGCGGTCCAGCAGCTGGTGGACGTCACCCTCCCGGGTGGTCGGGCGGTCGTTGTACTCGTCCGGGGAGCGCGCCGGGCGGCCGGTGGCGTGCAGCACCTCCATCAGTTGCACCCGGGCGGTGCGCACGGTGGCCGGGGTGCCGTAGCCGTGCGCCAGCACGGCGGCCTGGGCGCCGAGCAGGCAGACCCGGCCGGCCTCGTCCCACATCGCGCCCTGGAGCCAGCCGTGCGCCCCGATGTAGCGGGAGGCGAGCCGGAGGTGGTCGGCCACGCCGACGGGGACGGGGCGGGCCGGCCGGCCCAGCGCCCGGTCCAGCAGGGTGGCCCGGGGCTCGGGGTGGCCGGCCTGCCAGGGCCTCGTGGTGCTGCCGTACAGGCAGACGTACGGCACCGGGGTGCGCACGGGGGCGGGCAGCGAGGCGAGGTAGGCCTCGATCTCGGCGACCAGCCCGGAGCCGGCGGGGCCGAACGGCGGACCGGGGGCGAGGAGGACGGGCGGGGGCGGGGCGGTGGTGCGGGGCATGCGGGTCCTCCGGGCGGACGGCCTTCAGGTTCCGCTGCCCAAAATGGGGCATTCAAGACATTTCCGCGACCGGAGGGCCGCGGCGTCCGGACGGTTTCCCGGCGGGCTGTCGGGCCGATAGCCTCGGCGGCGTTCGAGCGCGGTTCGAGCGCGAGCTCAGCCGCCGCGCTCCCGAGGTGGAGGAGTCCCGGTGCGTGCGCAGGAGCGACTGGCCGTCATTCAGCTCTGTGTGGTCCGGGAGATGGCGCGACTGGGCCAGGTGTTCCGCCTGGACGGCGAGGTGGTCCGCGGCCCCGGCACCACCGCGGTGGCGGTCCGCGAGCACCCCGGGGACGACGGCGCCGGGCACGTCGACCTCGGCTTCGTGCTGCACCTGGGCCGGGCGGACGCCCCGGTGGTGTGGGACTGCGCGCCCGGCCTCGGCCAGACCGAGGAGGAGAAGCTCGCCAACGCGGTGAAGCTGTGGGCGACCACCACCGCCTCGGTGCTGGTCGAGCTCGCGGAGCGGCGCGGGGTCCACGCCGACCACCCGGACCTGCCCGAACTCCCGGGCTGGCACGCGGTGCAGGGGCCGGCCGCGGTGTTCGGCTTCGGCAACGAGCACCTGGCGCGCTGGCTGGCCGAGCACCGGGTGCTGCCGGCTCTGTCGCCCGCGCTGCGCACGGAGGTGACCGGGCCCGGGCCGGTGGGCGTCAAGCTCTTCCTGGGCGGGAAGGCGGGGGACGACGTCGCCGAGGTCCGGGTGGACGGCGAGGTCTCGGAGGCGGCGTCGGCGGCGCTGCGCGCGCTGGACTGGCCGCGGGGTGAACGGCTGTGCTGGGCGCGGCTGTTCGTCCTGTTGACGGCCGAGCCGGCGGCACCGGGGCAGGCCGCGCCGGCGGGTGCCGTGGCACCCGCACCGATACGTGTCCCGGCCCCGGCGGCGGCTCGCCCCCGGGGACTGCTCGCTCGCTGGCGGGAGGCCAGACGGGCCGGCCGGTGACTGTGACCCGCCCGCTCGCCTCCAGGCGCTCGGGATCCGGTGCCTGTGACCCGCCCGGCCGCCCCGCCCCGGTCAGCCGCCGGTGATGCTGGAGATGCTGTGCGCGAGGTTGGCCAGCAGGGAGTTGATCGAGGTCGCGACGGTGGTCTCGTGCAGCATGAAGCCGAAGAGGGCGGCGACGATCGCGTGCGGGATCTTCATCTGCTTGTTGCGGATGAAGATGATGCACAGGATCGCGAACAGGACCAGAGCGGAGACGGAGAGTGCCACCCGGACTCACTTCCTCGTTTTCATAGCGGGGTGCCACCGCCCGGCGGCACCTGCGAAAGCCGGACCCCGGCCTGTCCGACGGTCCCGAGGCGGAATCGCGGACCGTCCGGCACACCGCCGGTGAGGGAGCCCACGGTCGCCCGCTGCCTGTCGTGCCGCACGTGCCGCCCCCCATCCCCCGAATCCTGAACAGTCCCGCCCGGACTCAGTGTGGTCGACCGTGCCGATTGCGTAAAGGTCTGACAGTCGGCCCAACGCCGATATCCTGCGATGCGAGACGAGTTTCCGCCGACCGGGACGATAGCGGAGCGGTCCTGACGAATCGTCGGCGGGGCCGTGCTGAGCGGCCGGAAGACGACCGGGGGCGGGGAACGGAAGCCGCTGGTCCGGTCAGTCGACGGGGCGTCCGATTTGGCTGAAGATCAGCTGCCAGGCTTGACAGCTGCCGCTGCCCTCGGCATGTGCCCCGGACCCGGTGTCAGTCGCGCCAGAGCAGCAGCACGGCGCGGTCGTCGTTGATGTCCCGGGCGACCGTCTCGATCAGCGCGCCCGCGGCGCCCGTGCCGGTCCCCGGGCCGCCGCCGGGCACCAGCCGGTCCGCCTCCCCCATCAGCCGGTCCATGCCCTCCCCTAGGTCCCGGCCCGGCGCCTCGACCATGCCGTCGGTGCACAGCATCAGGACGTCGCCCCGGTTCAGCCGGCCGCGCACGCCCTCGAACTTGGCGCCGTCGTAGATCCCGAGCAGCGGGCCCTCGGCCTGCTTGACCTCCCAGCGCCCCTCCCCGGCCAGCCGCTGCATGCCCGGCAGGTGCCCGGCCGAGAGCAGCTCGTACTCGCCGGTGTCCAGGTCCAGCACCAGGTGGACGGCGGTGGCGAAGCCCTCCTCCCAGGACTGGCGCAGCAGGTAGCCGTTGGCGGCGGGCAGGAAGTCGTGCGCGGGCAGCGAGCCGACCAGGCCGCCGAAGGCGCCGGAGAGCAGCAGCGCGCGGGAGCCGGCGTCCATGCCCTTGCCGGAGACGTCCGCCAGGACGACCTCCAGCAGCCGCTGGCCGGGGCCGGTGCGGGCGGCGACCACGAAGTCCCCGGAGAAGGACTGGCCGCCGGCCGGGCGCAGCGCCATGTCCGCGTGCCAGCCGTCCGGCAGTTCGGGCACCCGGCTCTGCACCCGCAGCCGCTCGCGCAGGTCGAACAGCATGGTGGAGCCGCCCCACCAGGGCACGCCGACCCGGGCCCGGAACTGGGCGAGCAGCAGGCCGCCCACCCCGGCGGCGCCGACCACCAGGGCGGCACCCGGGGTCACGCCGTAGACGTAGGCCTCGGGGTTGTCGCTGGCGACCCGCTGGCCGGTGTGGATCACGGACTCGGCGGAGAGCCCGAGCGCGGCCAGCGCGTAGAGCACCACCAGGCTGCCGGGGCGCAGCAGCAGGGCGCCGGCCAGGATCGGCAGGACCAGGGAGGTGGGCGGGGCCCAGTCGGGCATCCAGATGTTGAACAGGATCAGCAGCGGGACGAGCAGGGCGAGCGCGCAGAGCACCGGCCAGTCGGCGGCGCCGCCGCGGAAGTAGTCCACACCGGCCGTGCGCAGCCTTCGGCGGACCCGGCGGAGCCTCTTGCGCAACCGGGCCGTCACGGACTCGGACGCCGGGGCGGCGCCGGGCCTCGTCGCAGTCGTGTGGGGCGGTGTGCCCGGCGCTCTGCCAGCCATGGGGTCCGACCCTATCCACGGGTACCGCCCGGCGTCGACGGGCCGGGGGCGGGCACGGACGCCGGAGCGCGGGGTGTCCAGCGGGTTTCGGCCGATCGGGACGGTTGCGGGCGTGCCGTCAGGAGGCGTGCGCGGATTGGGCGTACGAACCGTGCGGACGGCGTGTGCGCCGCGCGTGCGGGGGTGTCCGCGCGCCGGGGCCTGTGGCCGATCCCACAGGTGGAGCGGGGCGGCTCCGGCGCGTCGCGCGGCCTGCGGGCGCTCCCGGGACGGCGGCGGCCGGTCGCACGGAGCGTGCGGCCGGCCGTCGGGAAGGGTGGGTGGCGGGATCAGCCCTGCGGGTGGTGGGCCGGGATCGGCGGGAGCTCGCCGGTGGTCTCGTACTCGCTCAGCATCTCGATCCGGCGGGTGTGCCGGGGCTCGCCGCTGTACGGGGTGGCGAGGAAGACCTCGACGAACCGGGTGGCCTCCTCCAGCGAGTGCATGCGGCCGCCGATGGAGATCACGTTGGCGTTGTTGTGCTGACGGCCGAGCTCGGCGGTCTGCGCGCTCCAGGCCAGCGCGGCCCGGACGCCCTTGACCTTGTTGGCGGCGATCGCCTCGCCGTTGCCCGAGCCGCCGATCACGATGCCCAGGGCGTCCTCGTCGGCGGCGGTGCGCTCGGCGGCGCGCAGGCAGAACGGCGGGTAGTCGTCCTCGGCGTCGTAGATGTGCGGCCCGCAGTCGACCGGCTCGTGGCCGGCCTCCTTGAGCCACTCCACGAGGTGGTTCTTCAGTTCGTATCCGGCATGGTCGGAGCCCAGGTACACGCGCATGCCATGAGTGTGGCATGCGCGTGCGCCCGGGCCCGACAACGGGGGCGCCGCCGGGGCGGGCCGGCCGGGAAGGGCCGGCCGGCGGGTCGGCGTCGGGCGGGTCAGCGCCGGCCGAGCAGCTTCCAGACCAGCGGCAGGGCGCCGGCGGCGAAGGCGGCCTTGAGGGCGTCGCCGACCAGGTACGGGTAGAGGCCTAGCTCGGCGGCGCGGGCGAGCGACACGTGCAGCGACACGGCCAGGTACGGGACGCCGACCGCGTAGACGGCGAGGCTGCCGAGGACCATGGCGACGGCGGTGTCGACCGGCCTGCGGTCGGCGCCGCGGCGGGCCAACGCGCCGGTCACGGCGGCGGCGAGGACGAAGCCCAGCACGTAGCCGAAGGAGGGCGCCGCCCAGCCCGAGGTGCCCTCGGCGAACCAGGGCGTGCCCGCCATGCCGGCCAGCAGGTACAGCGCGAGCGAGGCGGCGCCGCGGCGGGCGCCGAGCGCGGTGCCGACCAGCAGGGCGGCGAAGGTCTGGCCGGTGACCGGCACCGGCGAGCCGGGGACGTTCACCGACAGCTGCGCGGCCACGCCGGTCAGCGCGGCGCCGCCGGCCACCAGGGCCAGGTCGCGGACCTGGGTGCCGAGGCGGGTGGAGGCGGCGGGCAGCAGGTCGGCGAGGACGGCGCGGCGCGGTATCGAGGTGGTGGCAGTGGCCATCGGGGCTCCTCCGTGAGAGTCCAGGTGAGTGAACACCTGTGAACCTACGCGGTGATCCACTGGCCGAACGGCACGGTTTCGGACAAACCCCTACCCTCGGGCATTGTCGGAACCGAACCGGAACGACTCCTGGTCACAGCATGATCACGGTAGGTTTCGGCGTGGTCCGCATCGTGGGCCCGATTCGAACATTCTTGGCATGGACAGCGGTGCCGCCGGATATTGGACAGCTCATGTCGCATACCGCACAGTCTGGAACCACCCCTATGGCCCCCACTTCCGCCCCACCGGCGACCGGGACTCCCGACGGCACCCAGCCGGCCGCGGGCCCGGCGCCGGGTGGCCAGCAGCTCTCCCACGGGCTGAAGCAGCGCCACCTGTCCATGATCGCCCTCGGCGGCGTGATCGGCGCCGGCCTCTTCGTCGGCTCCGGCGCCGGAATCGCGGCCGCCGGCCCGGCGATCATCCTGGCGTTCGCGCTCTCCGGCCTCCTGGTCATGCTGATCATGCGGATGCTCGGTGAGATGTCCGCCGCCCGTCCCGCCTCCGGATCGTTCTCGGTGCACGCCGAGAAGGAGATCGGCCCCTGGGCCGGGATCACGGCCGGCTGGATGTACTGGGTGATGCTCTGCTGCGGCGTCGCCGCCGAGGCCACCGCCGCCGGGAAGATCGTCAACGGCTGGATACCCGGCGTCTCCGCCTGGGTCTGGGTCGGCCTGTTCATGGTCTTCTTCTGCGCCAGCAACCTCACCGCGGTGAAGAACTTCGGCGAGTTCGAGTTCTGGTTCGCCGCGATCAAGGTCGCCGCGATCATCACCTTCCTGGTCCTCGGCGGGCTCGGCATCGCCGGCGTGCTCGGCCCCGGCGCCCCCGGCACCGCGAACCTCACCGGCCAGGGCGGCTTCCTGCCCAACGGCGTCGACGGGCTGATCATCGGCCTGCTCGCCTCGGTCTTCGCGTACGGCGGTCTGGAGACCGTGACCATCGCCGCCGCCGAGTCCGACGACCCCCAGAAGAACGTCGCCAACGCCGTGCGCACCGCGGTGTGGCGGATCGCGATCTTCTACATCGGCTCGATGGCCCTGGTGGTCACCCTGGTCTCCTGGAAGGACCCGGCGGTCGTCTCCGACGGCCCGTACGTCACCGTGCTGAGCCACCTCGGGGTGCCCGCCGCCGGAACGATCATGCAGGTGGTGGTGCTGGTCGCGCTGCTGTCCGCGATGAACGCCAACATCTACGGCGCCTCCCGGATGGCGTACTCGCTGGTCGGCCGCGGCCAGGGCCCCAAGGCGCTGGCCAAGGTCAGCGGCGGGGTGCCGCGCAGAGCCGTGCTGATGTCCTGTCTGTTCGGCTTCGGCGCCGTGCTGGCCGCCAAGTTCTGGCCGGAGACCGTGTTCACCTGGCTGATGAACACCACCGGCGTGGCGATCCTGGTGGTCTGGCTGTTCATCTGCGTCGTCCAGCTGCGGATGCGCCGCCGGCTGGAGCGCGAGGCTCCCGAGCTGCTCACCGTGAAGATGTGGGGGTTCCCGTACCTGACCTGGATCGCGATGGCCGCGGTGGCCGGCATCCTCGCCCTGATGACCACCACCGAGGGCAACCGCGAGCAGCTGTACGCGGCCGGCGTGCTGGTCGCGGTGCTCACCGCCGCCGGGCTGCTCAAGCAGCGCCGGGACGCCGCCGCGCTGCGCTGACCCTCCGGTCGCAGGCACGGCGAGGGCCCGGTACCGGTGCGGTACCGGGCCCTGCCGCGTCTGCGGGGCTACTCGAAGGAGGGGCCGGCCGTGCGGGTGCGCTTGATCTCGTAGAAGCCCGGGGTGGAGGCGACCAGCAGGGTGCCGTCCCACAGCCGGGCCGCGGCCTCGCCCTTCGGGGCCGGGGTGACCACCGGGCCGAAGAAGGCCACCCGCTCGCCGTCCGCGCCCTCGACCGCGATCACCGGGGTGCCGACGTCCTCGCCGACCAGGGTGATGCCCTCCTTGTGCGAGGCGCGCAGGGCCTCGTCGTACGCGTCCGTGCCGGCCGCGTCGGCCAGCTCGGCGGGCAGGCCCGCGGCCAGCAGGGCGGCCGTGACGGTCTCCCGGTTCTGCGGCAGGCCCTGGTTGTGGAAGCGCACGCCCAGCTCGGTGTAGAGCCGGCCCAGCACCTCCGGCCCGAACTGCTCGGCGGCGGCGACGCAGACCCGCACCGCGCCCCAGGCCTTCTCCAGGAAGTCCCGGTAGTCCTGCGGGAGGTCCCGGTGCTCGTTGAGCACCGACAGGCTCATCACGTGCCAGCGCACGTCGACCGGGCGCAGCTGCTGGACCTCGATCAGCCAGCGGGACGTCATCCACGCCCACGGGCAGGCGGGGTCGAACCAGAAGTCGGCGGTCTTGCGCTCAGCGGCTGTCGTCACTGCGGGTGTCCTTCGCGAGGCTGTCCGTGGCGGGGAGGGGTTCCGTCCCCGGCACGCCAACACCCGCCCGGCGCCGCTGATTCCGGAGCGGACGCGGCGGTCTGTGCAATGGTACCGACCGTACGGGCCGTGAAAGGATGACCCCGCGCGCGGAGCACACCCCCGCGCCGAGACCGCACCACCCACAGGCGCACCACCGTGCGAGCCGGACAAAGGAGTACCGCCGTGCCTGGCAAGAACCTCAGCCGCGACGAGGCGCAGCAGCGGGCCAGCATCCTGGCCGTGGACGGCTACCAGGTCCGGCTGGACGTGACCTCGGCCCCGGACCAGGCGGCCGGCACCTTCCGCTCCACCACCACCGTCACGTTCCGCTGCTCCCGGCCCGGTGCGGACACCTTCCTGGACCTGCTCGCCCCCGCCGTCCGCTCGGTCACCCTCAACGGCCGCGCCCTCGACCCGGCCACCGCCTACGACGGCGCCCGGGTGCACGTCGACGGCCTGGCCGCCGAGAACGTGCTGACCGTCGAGGCGGACTGCGCCTACAGCCGCACCGGCGAGGGCCTGCACCGCTTCGTCGACCCGGTGGACGGCGAGACCTACCTCTACACCCACTACGAGCCGGCCGACGCCCGCCGGGTGTTCGCGAACTTCGAGCAGCCCGACCTGAAGGCCCCGTTCACCTTCACCGTGACCGCCCCGGCCGCCTGGGACGTGTGGTCCAACGCCCCGCACGAGACCGTCGCCGCCGACGGCGGGGCCCGCACCTGGGAGTTCGCGCCGACCAGGCCGATCTCCACCTACCTCACCGCCGTCGTCGCCGGCCCGTACCACGTCGCCCGCGACCACTACCGCCGCGAGCTGGCCGACGGCACCGCGCTGGAGATCCCGCTCTCCGCGATGTGCCGCAGGTCGCTGGCCCCGTACTTCGACGCGGACGAGATCCTCGGCGTCACCAAGCTCGGACTCGACTTCTTCCACGAGGAGTTCGACTACCCGTACCCCTTCGGCAAGTACGACCAGGCCTTCGTCCCCGAGTACAACATCGGCGCGATGGAGAACCCCGGCTGCGTCACCTTCCGCGAGGAGTACGTCTTCCGCTCGAAGGTCACCGACGCCGCCTACGAGGCCCGGGCCAACGTCATCCTGCACGAGATGGCGCACATGTGGTTCGGCGACCTGGTCACCATGCGCTGGTGGGACGACCTGTGGCTGAAGGAGTCCTTCGCCGACTTCATGGGCTCCTACGGCCTGATCGGCGCCCGCACCCGCTACTCCTCGGCCTGGGTCACCTTCGCCAACCAGCGCAAGGCCTGGGCCTACCGGCAGGACCAGTTCCCCACCACCCACCCGATCACCGCGGACATCCGGGACCTCGAGGACGCCAAGCTCAACTTCGACGGCATCACCTACGCCAAGGGCGCCTCCGTCCTCAAGCAGCTGGTGGCGTACGTCGGTTCGGAGGCCTTCTTCGAGGGCGCCCGCCGCTACTTCAAGCGCCACGCCTTCGGCAACACCGAGCTGGGCGACCTGCTGGAGGTGCTGGAGGAGACCAGCGGCCGCGACCTCAAGTCCTGGGCCGCCGCCTGGCTCCAGACCTCCGGGGTCAACGCGCTCACCCCGCAGGTCACCACCGACGCCGAGGGCCGGATCACCGAGCTGGCCGTGCTCCAGGACGGCGACGTGCTGCGCCCGCACCGGATCGCGGTCGGCCTGTACGACCGGGACGCCGACGGCGCCCTGGTGCGCACCGGGCGGATCGAACTGGACGTCACCGGCGCCCGGACGGTCGTCGCCGAGGCGGCCGGCCTGCCCCGCCCGGCGCTGGTGCTGCTCAACGACGACGACCTGACCTACTGCAAGATCCGCTTCGACGAGGAGTCGCTGGAGAACCTGCGCGCCGGCCTCGGCGACATCCGCGACGAGCTGGCCCGGGCGCTGACCTGGTCCGCGGTCTGGAACCTCACCCGGGACGGCCTGATGCCGGCCCGCGACTACGTCGCCCTGGTGCTGCGGTTCGCCGGCCAGGAGGGCAACATCGGCGTGCTCCAGTCGCTGCACGCCCAGGCCAAGACCGCCGTCGACCTGTACGCCGACCCGGCCTGGCGCGCCGAGGGCGGCCGGCTGCTCGCCGACGGCGCCCTGCACGAACTGCGCGGCGCCGTCCCCGGCAGCGACCACCAGCTGGCCTGGGCCCGCTTCCTCGCCCAGACCGCGGGCGGCGCCGAGCACCTCGGCCTGGTCCGCGGCCTGCTGGCCGGCAGCGCCCGGATCGACGGCCTGGAGGTCGACCAGGACCTGCGCTGGTCGCTGTGGCTGGCGCTGGCCGCGGCCGGCCAGGCCACCGACGAGGAGCTGGCCGCCGAGCTGGCCGCGGACAACACCGCGAGCGGCAAGCGGCACCACACCCAGTGCCTGGCCGCCCGGCCCACCGCGGAGGCCAAGGCCGCCGCCTGGTCGGCCGTGATCGACTCGGACGAGCTGCCGAGCGCCCTGGTCGAGGCCAACACCGCCGGCTTCTCGATCCCGGCCCAGCGCGATCTGGCCGCCCTCTACGCGGCGCCGTACTTCAAGCTGCTGGAGCGGGTCTGGGCCGAGCGGAGCATCGAGATCGCGATGCGGATCGTCGGCGGCTTCTTCCCGATCGCCCAGACCGACGGGCAGACCCTGGCCGAGGCCGACGCCTGGCTCGCGGGGCACCCGCAGGCCGCGCCGGCGCTGCGCCGCCTGGTGCTGGAGCGCCGGGACGACCTGGCCCGCGCGCTGCGGGCGCAGGCCTGCGACCGGTCCTGACGGGCCGCAGGAGGCCGTTGCGCCGCGCCGCAACGGCCTCCTGCCGTACGGGCGTTGCGCCGACAGGCCGCGGGCCCCGACCGCTCCCGGAACCCGGGGAGAGGTCGGGGCCCGCGCCGTCCGCGGCGCGGGGCGCTCAGCCGGCGAACGCGGACACCGGGACGCTGGGGTGCACCTCGCGCTCGACCCGCGGCAGGATGTCCGGGATGTAGACCTTCTGGATCGCGTCGCCACCGTCGTGCGCCTCCCAGGCCTCCCGGGTCGCCCAGCGCTCGACCAGGACGAAGCGGCCCGGGTCGTCCTGCGAGTGGTACGCCTCCCAGCTGACGCAGCCGTCCTCGGCGAGGCACAGCGGCCGCATCCGGGCCAGGGCGTCGGCGACCGCCGGGACGCCGTCCGGCTCGGTGACCCTGACGATGACGATGAGGTCGAACATCACTGCTCCTTGGCGGTGGTGGGATCGGTCTCGGCGGCCGCGGCCCGGCCGAGCTCGGGCAGCCACTCGGCGATGGGGGTGAACCGGTAGCCGAGCGAGGCGGCCCGGTCGGCCGACATCGCGAAGTCGGCCGGGCAGGAGAACGGGGACAGGTCGGGATCGCCCGCCGGGTCCTCCTTCTCGATCACCTGGGCCTTCAGCCCGGTCGCCCCCTCCACCGAGGCAACGACATCGTAGACGTCGGCGGTGTCCGGGGAGGCCACGTTGACCGCGCCGGTCACCTCGTTCACGGCCGCCCAGGCGAGGAAGCCGGCCGCGTCCTCGGCCCGCACCAGCGAGGTGCGGCCCGGCCGGGCGTGGGCCACCACGGGCCGCCCGTCCCGGACCCGGTCGACGTGGAAGCGGTAGCGGCCGGTGAAGTCGCCCTCCTCGGCCAGCACGTGGGCCACCCGGGCCAGCACCACCGGCACCCGGGCCCGGTCGGTCACCGCGGCCTCGGCCTGGCGCTTGCCCTCGCCGTAGTTGGCCTCCAGGTAGTCGTCGTCCTGCCAGGGCAGGGTCAGGTCGTACGGGTACCCGGCCGGGTCGAGCTCCTCCTCGCGGGCGAGCGGCCCGAACTCCGGTGCCGCCACCGGCCCGCGGAAGGTGTCCTTGTTGTAGACCTCTATGGTGCTGGTCAGCACCAGCTTCCCGGCCCGGTCCCCGAAGGCCTCGCAGGCCTCCACCGCGGCGTTGGGGGTGTAGCACATCTGGTGCACCACGGCGTCGAACCGCTCCCCGGCCACCGCCTCGGCCAGCTCGCCGGGGCGGTTGACGTCCGCGCGCAGCCGTCGGACCGAGTCCCCGAACGGGTCCGGGGTCCGGCCGCGGGTGATCAGGGTGACCCGGTGGCCCGCCGCCAGCAGCCGGCGCACCAGCAGCTTGCCGAAGTAGCGGGTCCCCCCGATGACGCAAATGTCAGCCATCTGCTCTTTCCTGTCTCTTTCTCTCTCGTTCCGTCCGCGGCCGCGACGCGCGACCGCTCGGGTTCTGTCAGGCGGACGCGGCGCCCACGGCGTCGGACGAGTCGTCCTGCGCCTTCCGGGCCGCCTCGGCCGCGCCGCCCTCCTTCCGGCCCACCAGGCAGGCCACCGCGCAGCCGACGGCGACCACCGCGTCCACGTACCAGTTGGCGCCCGGCACCCCGGCGGAGCGCGACAGGTCGAACAGCACACCCGCGAGCACCGAGCCTGCCATGTTCCCGGCGCTGCGGAAGAAGTGCATCGCCCCCATCGCCTTGGCGAGTTGACGCTCGGGGACCTTGCGAGCGATCCACATGTCGAAGGACGGCACGAAGAGGATCTCGCCCAGGACCACCGTCAGCGCCCCGACCACCACCCAGGCGGCGCCGCGCCCGGCCCCGAGGGCGGTGAACGCCACCGTCATGCCGGTGAGGCCGATCGCCATCACCACGGCCGGGTCGAGCCGGCCGATCAGGAACTTGAACACCGGGTACTGGAGCACCAGGATGCTCAGCCCGGTGATCCAGAACGGCGCGGAGGGCGCCCACTGCGGCACGTACCGCTCCATGTGCAGCGGGATGCCGACGATGAAGCCGATCGACAGGAACCAGAACACCGACGACAGCAGGAAGTAGCGGGTGGCGCCGCGGATGTCGATGCCCTTGAACACCGCCGTGGAGAACAGCGGCCCGCGGGCGGCCCCGGCGGGCTCCGCCGGCGCCGGCGCCTGGAAGCCGTCCCGGGGGATGAAGGACGACGCCGCCAGGCAGAACGCGAGGAAGATCGCGAACACCACCGAGAACAGGGTGCTCAGCTCGACGTCGGCCAGCACCGCGCCCAGCATGGCCCCGCCGAACACGCCCACCTGGCCGGCCATCTGGAAGGTCGAGAAGGCCTTGGGGCGCTCGTCGTCCGGATAGGAGGCCAGGACGTTCTTCAGGCCGGGGAAGGAGGTGCCCGAGCCGAAGCCGATGAAGAAGGCGAGCACGGCGTAGACGAACACCCCGCTGCCGAAGCCCATCAGGCCCAGCGCCACCGCCTCCAGGGCGGTGCCGAGGAAGACCGCACCGCGGATGCCGATGCGCAGCGCGACGCCCTCGTAGAAGAAGGTGGCGAGCAGCCGCCCGACGTACGTCATGGCCATCACGACGCCGGCCCAGAAGCCGCTGTCCACCCCGCCGAGCGAGGCCACCAGCACGGGGAACCAGATGTAGCTGCCGGTGTTCGCGAGGAGGATGCCGGCGTTGACGCCGATCAGCGCCCGCCTGCGGTCGACGGTCACAGTGCGGCCCTCTCCTTCGTCTCGTCCGTCGTCGTCCCGGCCGCGGCGCGGAGCGCGGCGACGGTCCGGGCGACCGCCGGGCGGTCGACCGGCGTGCCCCGCACGACGGTGGCGGTGGGCAGCGCCGAGAGCGGCCGGCCGGGGGCGTGCAGGTTGTAGGTGGCCGGCGCCCCGACACTGATCGGGTGGGCGGCGCCGGACTCGCCGCGCAGCTCGTCGAAGTAGCGCCGGCCGCCGACGGTGGCCTGGTGGCGCAGCGCCGTGGCGAGCGAGGGGTCGTCCCCGCGCAGCAGGTCGAGCTCGCCGAGCAGCGAGTAGCCGTGGTACGCACCGGTGTTGCCCGAGTCGGTGCCGACCAGCAGGTTGCCCTCGCGCAGCGCGGCCAGGGCGTTGCGGCGCATGTCGCCCAGGGCGCCGGTGCGGGTCTCCTGGAGGCCGTAGGTGATCCCGTACGGCTGCTCCAGGCCGCGGACGGCGTCCAGGTTGCGGACGTCCTGGGTCTCGGCGAAGCCCTCGCGGCCGTACTCGGCGAGGAAGTCGTCGGCGGTCATGACCATCGGGCGCAGGCCGGACAGGGTGGAGACGAACCGGGCGCCCGCGAGGTCCTTCCACTCGGCGTCGCCGAGGGTGCGGTCCCGGACCGTGTGGGCGAAGAGCCGGAAGCCGCAGTCGTAGGCCCAGCGGGTCTCCTCCAGGGTGTTGCAGTCGATCACCGCGGTGATGCCGCGCTCGGCGGCGATCCGCGCGGTGAACCGCAGCACCCGCTCGGAGAGGCGGGAGAAGCGCACCCGGGAGCCGGGCTGCTCGGTGCCGTCGGTGAACATGACCTTGAGGAAGGTCGCGCCGCGCTCGGCGTTGTTGCGCAGCGCCTGGTCGAGGTCGGCCTCGACCGCGAGCATGTACACCGGGGTCGGGAACTCCACGCCGTGGCCGGAGAGGCCGGCCGCGTTGGTCATCGCCGTCACCGCGTAGCCGCAGTGGACCAGTTCGGGGTACGGCAGGGCCGACTCGGCCCGGCCGGCCTCCCAGGCGTCGGCCACCATCGGGAAGCCGAACATGTCCACCACGTGGGTGACGCCGTGGTAGAGGTACTGGAGGGCGATGATCCGCGGGTCCTCGGCGGTGTCGTCGAAGTTGGCGGGCAGCGCGATGTGGGCGTGGGTCTCGGTGTAGCCGGGCCACAGCTCCGGCTCGTCGCCGCGGCGGGTGCCCGAGGGCTCGATCCGGGTGAAGACCCCGTCCTCCACCGTCACGTCGAACAGCGCCTCGGCGTCCAGGGCGGGGACGGCCACGCCCGACAGCACGGCGGGCCGCCGCTGCTCGGGGGTGGCCGCGCTCACCGGGCCACCTCGACCGACAGGCGCAGGTCGATGCGGTCCAGGCCGTCCTGGCAGCGCTTGGCGGCCTCGTCCCGGTCCCCGCCGGTGAAGATGACGTGGCCGATCCAGTCGAAGTTGCTGCGGGAGAGCCGGTTGATGGCCGTGCCGGGCTTCTTGTACCCGAGGGCGCTGTGGAAGCCGGGCAGGTCGGTGAGGGCGTCGAACCCGATGGACTCGACCGTCCCGGCGACCGGGGAGCCGAACCAGTGGCCGCTGGCGGTGGTCTCGCGCGGGAAGGCCAGCTCGGGACGCTCGCCCAGGGCCAGGCGGATCACCTCCAGGTACGGGTCCACGCCGGAGCTGATCTCCATCAGGGTCGGCACGATCCCGCCGGCCAGGCGGCCGTTGACCTCGCACAGCACCGGGCCGTCCGGGCCGAGCAGCCACTCGGTGTGGATGAAGCCGAAGTCCACGCCGAGGCCGTTCAGCACGGCGGTGGTGGCGGCGAACAGCTCGTCCTGGAGCGGGTGGCCGCTGAAGTAGGTGAGGCCCATCTCGATGAAGTACGGGAACCCGCTGAGCGACCGGTCGGTCAGGCCGAGGTTGACCACCTCTCCCCCGGCGAGCACGCAGGACTCGACGGAGATCAGCTCGCCGGGGACGAACTCCTCGATGACGATCTCCGGGATGCGCACGACGCCGCGGCCGTAGTCGGCGACCTGGGCGAGCTCGGCGAGGTAGTCGCGCAGGTCCGACTCGTCCTTGAGGTGCAGCACGTGGAGGCTGGCGGTGCCGTCGGAGGGCTTGGCCACGCAGGGGAAGCCGACCTCGCGGACGGCGGCCTCCACCTCGGCCGGGTCGGTGGCCACCGCGAAGCGCGGCTGGCGGACGCCGGTGCCGTCCAGGACGGTGCGGGTGAGGTGCTTGTGGCGGGCGTTGCGGGCACCGTCGACGCTCATGCCCGGCAGGCCGAGCGCCTCGGCGACGGCGGCGGTGTGCACCGTGTGGTACTCGCTGTAGGTGGTGACGCCGTGGATCGGCTTGTCGGCGTGCAGCTGCTGGGCGAGGTCGATCAGCTCGTCGATGGAGAAGGCCTGCTCGCTCTTGACGACCTGGCAGTTCGGGTGGGCGTAGGCCGCCTCGGTCAGCGGCGAGACGCCGAGGTAGAAGTCGGGGTCGACCGAGACCAGGGTGACGTCGTGCCCCAGCTCCAGGGCGTTGGCGATACCGGCGATCCCGTTCGGGTTGCACTCGATCATGAGGATGTGCATGGCTGTGCTCCTTGTCAGGCTGTGGCTAAGGGGGGTGACGGGTCGTCCGGGGTGTTCGGACGGACGGCGCAGGGGTTCCGGGCGCCCGCTCAGCGGACGCAGGCTCCGACGGAGGCCGGCAGCCGGCCGGCGCCGCCGGCCCGGGCCACCGCCGAGAGCACGGCGGGCAGCGAGAGTCCGACCGCGGCCATGACCTCCTCGTGGTCGCCGCCGGTGGAGGGCCAGGTCAGGTCCGCGCTCGCCGCGGTGACCTCGCAGCCGGGCATCAGCAGCGCGAGGGCCTCGGCCGCCCCGCCCTGGGCGCGGTGCTCCTCGACCACGACGAACCGCCGGTGGTGGCGCGACAGTTCGGCCGCGGCGCGGGCCAGGTTCGGGTGGTCCAGGTAGACCAGGTGGGCGTGGGCCGGGCCGGGCCGGGCCTCCCGCGCGGCCAGCGCCAGGCGGGTGCCCTCCTCCCCCACCGACACCAGGCAGACCTCGCCCGGATCGGCCCGGAACTCCCAGTTGACCAGCGGCGGCTGCGCGCCCTCCCAGTCCAGCGAGCGGTACTGGGCGTTGCGCCCGGTGCGGATGTAGTGCGGCCGGCCGGAGCGCACGGCCTCGCGGACCACCGCCCGCATCTCCGCCTCCCCGTAGGGGGCGGCGATGACCACGCCCGGGATGCTGCGCAGGACGGCGAGGTCCTCCAGGCAGTGGTGGGTGGTGCCGAACCAGGCGCCGGAGACGCCCGCGTAGGGCGCCACCACGGTGACCCCGGCGTTCAGGTAGCCCAGCGTCAGCTTGAGGCTCTCCGCCGCGCGCAGCGCCGCGAAGGGCGCGAAGGTGCTGACGAAGGGCTTGTACCCGCCCGCGGCGAGGCCGGCCGCCATGTCGACCATGGCGCCCTCGGCGATGCCGAGGTTGAAGAAGCGGTCGGGGTGGGCGGCCTGGAACGGGTGGCCCTTGCCGCCGAGGTCCGCCTCCAGGCAGACGATGGTGTCGTCCTCGGCGGCGAGCCCGGTCAGCTCGTCGCGGTAGGCGTCACGGCCCGAGAGGGTCATCGGATCGCTCGCTTCCACTTGGCGGCGCGCGTGGCGTCGATGGTCACGTAGTGGGAGCCGGCCTTGCCCTCCACGGCGGGCACGCCCTTCCCCTTGACGGTGGCCGCGATGACGGCCAGCGGCCTGCGGGCCCCGGCGCGGTCGCCGGCCAGCAGTGCGGTGAGCGCCGCCAGGTCGTGCCCGTCGGTCTCCACGACCTCGAACCCGAAGGCGGCGAACCGCTCGGCGAGCCGGGGCAGCGGCGAGATGTCGGCCACCAGGCCGTCGTTCTGGCCGCCGTTGCGGTCGACCACCAGCACGAAGTTGCCCAGCTCCTGGGCCACGGCGACCTGGCAGGTCTCCCAGACCAGGCCCTCCTGGAGCTCGCCGTCGCCCGCGACGGCGATGCCGAGGCCGCTCCGGCCGCCGAGCTTGCGCGCCAGCGCCCAGCCGGCGGCGTACGGGACGCCGTGGCCGAGGCTCCCGGTGGGGAAGCGCACGCCCGGGACCTTGGGGCCCGGGTGGCCGGTGAACGGCTCGCCCGCCAGGCCGTAGCGTGGGGTCGGGTCGTCCGGGAGGACGCCGCTGACGTGCAGGGCCGCGTAGAGGCCTGCGGCGGCGTGCCCCTTGCTGAGCACGACCTCGGTGCCGTCCCCGGCCGAGGCCCGGTGCAGCGCGGCGATCAGGATGTCCAGGACGGACAGGCTGCCGCCGAGGTGGCAGCCGCGCGGCCCGGCGGCCATGTCGACCACGAGCCGGCGGGCCCGTACGGCCCGGTCGGTGAGGACGGCCAGCAGGCTGTCCTCGGCCCGCGGCGGGGCGAGCACCGCGCTCATCGACGGCTCCCCTCGGGCAGGGCGAACCACCGGTTGACGGCGTCCGCGAGCAGCGAGCGGGCGGTGCGGTACTCCATGGCGCCGATCCGCTCCTCGTCGGTGTGGTCCAGCGAGGAGTCGCCGGGGCCGTACGCCACCATGGGCACGTCGTGCCAGGTGGTGGCCAGCGTGTTCATGTCCGACGTGCCCTTCTTCACGACGAAGCGGGGCCGGATGTCGGCGTCCGCGAAGGCCCGGGTGAAGACCTTGACCAGCGGGCTGGAGCGGCCGCCCACGTAGCCGGGGGTGGCCCGCAGCACCTCGACGGCCACGCCGGGGCGGACCTGGTCGAGCGCGGCCGCGCGCAACGCGGCGAGGTCGGCGGTGGGCGGCACCCGGAAGTTGAGGATCCCGGTGGCGTGGTTGTGCTCGCGTCCGGTCCCGCTGCTGATCTCGATGACCGCGCTCAGCGCGTCGGTCGCCTCGGCCAGCACCGCCGTCCGGATGCCGCCGAGCGCCTCGATCAGGAGGTCGGGGGCGGAGACCGCGTCCTGTCCGGCCGAGTGGCCGCTGGGCACCGACGCCGTCACCTTGAGCTTGAAGAGCCCGAAGTAGCCGAGCGTCAGCTTCTGCGCGCCGCTGGGCTCGCCGATCACGACCGCTTCGGCCGGGTAGTGGTCCCGGACGTGGAAGGCGCCCTTGGAGGAGGAGATCTCCTCCTCGACCGCGCCGACCACGCACAGCTGGCCGTCCTCCGGGATGTCCGCGTGGGCGAGCACCTCCAGGAAGCTGGCCAGGCTGCCCTTGGCGTCGACGCTGCCGCGGCCCCACAGTTCGCCCTCGCGCCACTCGGCCGGCCAGCGGTGCGGCACGGTGTCGAGGTGGCCGAGGAGCAGCAGCCGGCGGGGGCCGATGCCGCGGCTGGCGACGAGGTTGCCCACCTCGTCGACGGCGGCGTCCATGCCGCGCTCCCGGCACCACTCGGCCAGCAGGGTGGCGAGTTCGGCCTCGTCGCCGGAGACCGAGGGCACCGAGACCACCCGGGTCAGCAGGCTCAGGTCGGCGGAGGGCTCGCGCACCCGCCAGAACCTGGTCCAGTTCGCCGGCTCGGCCATGGTGTGCGGCCCGGTGATGGCCACGTCGGCGCTGCCCTCCAGGGCGATCTCGGCCGCGCGGACCTTCTGCCGCATGCGTCCCGCGGCGTACCGCGCTCCGTCGCCCGGGTAGGCGTCGGCCAGCGTGGAGCGCGGGTCGTCCTTGTCCGTCAGCAGTCCGGCGGTGCCGGTGACCAGCCGCAGGTGGTCGGCGTCGAGCGCGTTGGCGAGGACCGCCGCGAGCACGTCGGCGTCGACGTTGAGCGGGGCGCCGCCGTCCGGGTCGGCGACCGGTGCGGACAGGCAGACCAGGTCGTAGCTGTCGAGCAGGGCGTTCAGCCGCTCGGTGTCCACCCGGGCGGGCACGCCGGCCCGGTGGTCGCGGACCACGATCGGCCGGCCCTCGGCGGACAGCGCCTTCAGCGGGCGGTTGGCCCGCCCGGTCACCAGTGCGCCGCGCGCCGCGACGGCGGTGAAGACGCCGAGCCCGAGGGCCCGGGCCTCCCGCTCGACGGCGGGCAGGGTGACCCGCTCGTAGGCGTCGACCAGGTGGGCCATCTCCTCGGGCGGGCAGTAGCGCACCTCGTCGCCGTTGGCGAGCCGCAGCTGCGGCATCGGGCGGCCGATCGCGCGGTAGTGGGTCTCGATGCCGGTGGCACCGCCGGCGACCAGCAGCACCCGGGCGCCGCGGGCCACCAGGTCGGCCAGCTCCTTGTGGATCGTCCCGTGGTCGAGGGTGGCGCTGCCGACCTTGACCACGTACAGCGGGCGGCTCATGGCGACACCGCCGTGGTGGGCAGTCCGGCCGTCTCGTCCAGGCCGAAGATCAGGTTCATCGCCTGGATCGCCTGCCCGGCCGCGCCCTTGACCAGGTTGTCCAGGGCCGCCACCGCGACGCACTGGTCGCCGCGGACCGCGACCGCCACCTCGGCGACGTTCGAGCCGACGACCGCCTTGAGCATCGGGAAGTCCTGCGCCGCCTTGGGGGCCGGCCGGACCCGGACGAAGGGCTTGCCGAGGTACGCCTTGGCGTAGGCCCGCTTGACGTCCAACGCCGTGACGCCGTCCCGCAGTTCGGTGTACGCGGTGACCATGATGCCGCGCGACACGTCGAGGCTGTGGGTGGAGAACCGCAGGTCCACGGCGGCGCCGGTGAGGTCGGCGATCGCCTGCTGGACCTCCGGGGCGTGCCGGTGCCCGTGCAGCTTGTGCACCCGGATGTTGCCGCTGCGCTCGGCGTGCGGCTCGCCGCCGCCGCGACCGCTCCCGGTGGAGCCGGTCTTGGCGTCGACCACGACCCGGTCGGTCGCGAGCGAGGCGGCGAACATCGGGTAGAGCGCGTAGATGGTGGTGACGGCCATGCAGCCGGGCAGGCTGATGAACCGCTCCTGCGGGATCCCGGGGCTCAGCTCGGGGACGTAGTAGGCGAACTCCTCGCTCGGCGGGTTCGCGGCGGTCTTCGGGTAGTGGGTGCGGACGTCGTCGCCGTCGCGCAGCCGGAAGTCGCCGCCCAGGTTGAGCACCCGCTTGGCGTTGTCGGCGATCAGCGGCAGCTGCTCCGGCAGGGTGCCGGTCGGCAGGCAGCCGAAGGCGACGTCGACGGGGCCGGCCTCGGCGAGCTGCGCCAGCGGCCGGAGGGTGAGCGAGCCGGCCCTCGGGTGGTTGCGCAGCCAGGGGTGGACGCTGCCGACCGTGGCGCCGGCGTTGCGCTCCGCGGAGAGGAACGCGAGTTCCACGCCGGGGTGTTCGAGCAGCAGCCGGATCACCTCGCCGCCGGTGTAGCCGCTCGCGCCGATGACGGCGACGCGGATCTTCTCGTCAGCCAAGGCGGGCCGCCTTCTCCCACGGGCGGCGGTAGTCGCCGCTCTCGACGAGCTTGCGGATGGCGTCCGGGCGCCGGGCGACCTTCCGGAAGGCGTCCGCGTAGCGCAGGATCCGCTCGTACTCGACCGGGGAGCGCAGCTCGCGGCAGAGCACCAGGGTGCTGTCGAGCATGCCCAGGGTGACCGGGAAGTCCTCGGGCCGGTGGTCGCGCACGGCGTCCGGGTTGAGCGAGAACGGGTAGCCGTTGCCGAAGCCGTCGCGGTGCCGGAACGGCAGGTGGCACGGGATCGGGGTGTTCTGCCACTCGCGGGCCGGCACGCCCTCGGCGACCAGCAGCTCGTGCACCGCCTCCTTGACGGCGTGCACCGGCAGGTCCTCCAGGCCGACGGCCTCCGGGTGCAGGGTGGTGCGGTACATGTTGTACGCGTGCACGTGCCCCTCCGGGACGTGCGGCGGCGTGAACAGACCGGTCCCCGCCAGGGCCTCGCCGAGCAGGGCGGCGTTGCGGGCCCGGATCTCGTCGTAGTACGGCAGTCGGGCCAGCTGGCTGGTGCCGAAGGCGGCGGCCACCCAGGACATGCCGTAGTCGATGGCGTGGCGCTCCAGGTAGTCGACCGCCCGGCGGTACGCCTCCTCGGTGGCGTAGAAGGCGATGCCGCCCTCGCCGCCGAGCGGGAAGTTCTTGTCGGCCATCAGGCTCTGGCCGGCGGCGTCGCCGAAGGAGCCGGCCACCCGGTCGCCGATCTTGGCGGAGTGGGCGTGCGAGGCGTCCTCGACGAGCGCGATGCCGTGCTGGTCGGCCAGGGCGCGCAGGGCGGACACGTCGGCGGGCAGGCCGTGGACGTGCACCGGCATGAGCGCCCTGGTCCGCGGGGTGATCGCGGCGGCCGCGGCCTGCGGGTCCATGCAGTACGTGCGGGGGTCGATGTCGACGAACACCGGGATCGCGTGCGCGGCGACCACGGCCTGCGCGGTGGCGATGAAGGTGAACGCCGGGACGATCACCTCGTCGCCGGGCTGCACGCCGGCGCCGACCAGGGCCATGTGCAGGCTGGAGGTGCCGCTGGCGGTGGGCAGGGCGTACTCGGCGCCGACGTAGGCGCGGTACGCCTCGGCGAAGTCGGCCACGACCTTGTCGGGCGACTGCCGCTGGGCGAGCATCAGGTTGAAGACGTCTTCCTTGGTGATGATCGGGAAGAGCGTGCGGCGCTGAGCCTTGGGGATCATCGCGCCGCCGCCGAGGGCGGCGAGCTCGTCGGCGAGGTCGGCGGCGGTGGGCAGGGGCAGTGGGGAATTCGGGAAGTCGGTGATCATCAGCGTGCTCCGGAGGTTGCGGCGGCGGGGCGCGCCGCGTGGGTGAGGGCCATCCGTACGCAACCGGCCACCAGGGGGCTCAGCCGGTAGTTGAACTGGACCCCTGGCACCAGCTCGGCGTCGGCCTCCTGCTGGGTCCACATCGTGCGCAGGTCGTAGGCGCCGAAGATCTTCAGCCGCTCGGCCCGGGCCCAGAGCCGCTCGTCGTCGGTGAGCACGGCGGCGGCCGGGCCGAAGCCGAGCCCGCTCAGGTCCACCACCAGCGCGGGGGCGGTGGCCCCGGCGGTCAGCTCGTCCAGCCGGCCGGCGTTCTCGGGGGTCAGGGAGACGAAGTCGAAGGCGGCCGGGGCCTGCCCCTCGACGGTGACGCCGAGCCAGCCCAGGAAGGCCACGGTGGCCTCGTCCGGCTCGGACAGGGACACGGTGTCGCCGTGGCCGATGCCCTGACCGGCCAGGGCCGCGTGCAGGGCACCGGTCCGGCTGTTCAGCAGGACGGCCTTGGCACGGCCGGTCCGCTTGGTCAGCAGCCGCTCCAGCGCGGGCAGTTCACGGTCGCTCTTCTCGATGCTCATGACCACGCCCGAGGTGAGCACGCGGGCGAGCACCGTCGCGGTGTCGAACAGTTCCATGGATCCTCTCCGGGTCACACGGCCGCGGCCGCCAGCTGCCCCGCGACATAGGTGGCGAGGTGGCCGGCGACGTTCACTCCGTGCAGGGCGGAGGAGCGGGCGAATTCGGGGTTGGCGTTCACTTCCAGGACGAGCAGTTCACCGGTGGTGCGGTCCTCCACCAGGTCGACCCCGTAGAAGCCGGGGCCGAGGACGTCGACGACCTGGCCGCAGAGCTTCTCCATCTCCGGGGTGACGTCGACGCGCCGGACCTCGGCGCCCAGGTGGGTGTTGGTGCGCCAGTCGTCCGAGACCCGCTGGATCGCCACGACCGGGGTGCCCCCGACGACGACCACGCGCAGGTCGTGGCCGGGCTTGTCGATGTACTTCTGCACGATGACGGGGAAGAGCTTCCCCGCGGCGTCCACGGACTCGCGCCCGGCGGCCCAGGCCTCCAGGCACGCGTCGTCCGCGAGCTTGGTGACGCCGCGCCCCCAGGAGCCGCTGACCGGCTTGACCACCGCGGGCATGCCCAGTTCGGCCACGATCGCACGGACCTGGTCGTAGCTGAAGGCGTGCCGGGTGAGCGGGTGGGGGATTCCGTGCCGGGCGAAGAGCAGCGCCTGCAGGCCCTTGTCGTTGCAGGTCTCGATGGTCGACGCGCGGTTGAGCGTGGTGATCCCGGCGTGTTCCAGGCGGCACGAGACGCTGATCGCGTCCCGGTGGGACAGGTTGCGGATCAGGGCCAGGCCCGGCGGGTCGGTGTGACCCGCCACGACCTCGGACAGATCCTCCATCAGGAGTGGAGTCGCCGTCAGACCCTCCCCACGCAACGCCCCGAGGAGGAGCTTCTCCTCGGGGCGGAGCATGGTGGCCGACAGCAGGACTCGGCCGGGGGAGGTCACTCGCCCCAGTCCTCTTCCACCTCGGGGGCCAGGTCGAGGCGGACGCCGGCCTCGGACTTCTCGACGACCTCGTGCTCCTGGCCGCAGGCCGCGCACTCGGTCACCTCACCCCGCTCCCAGGCCTCGTCGACCTCGAAGTCGGTGTCGCACACCAGGCATTTCGGTACGGCAATCGCAGCGGTCATTTCTCTCTCCTTCTGAATGTCGGCACGCCGAAATAGGCGAAACGTGATTCGCAGCACTCCCGCGGGTCCGCGGATCGGCGATACTGTCCAGGGGCGGCGGATTCCCGCCGGTCGATCAGGCCCAGCCGGGGTCGCCCGGCAGGAGCGCGGCGTCGCTGACGGCAGCGGTGGGGGCGCTGCCGGAGACGCTCGGCGCGGCGGAAACGACGATCACCGCGAGGGCGGCCATAACGACGGACGCGAGGATTCGACCCGGGAACCGCATGATCTTCATTTCCATCCACCCCTAGATAGATCTCTCCGTTAGCGCCGGGGGTTTCCCCGGCACACAGAGAGAATGCCTGGGAATGGGTCCTTGCCAGAAGAGATCCGATGGCTCAGGATCGTGCACTGCAAGATTCCGAAGGGGGTGGCACATGTGCGACATATCAGACGCCGGCGGCCCGGAGGCTAACCCCGGGCCATGTGACGAGGGGATCACGTTCTACCGCAAGGCGGTGCTGTTGGGGAGGGCTCCGACCGCGGCACCGCCGGCGTGCCTGACCGAGCTGGGGCTGCTGACGGCGGCGCTGGGCGATCCGTCGGTCCTGGTACCGGTCCCGCCCGAGGTCGCCACCACGGCCCTGCTGCACCCGATGGAGCAGCAGATCCTCGAACAGCAGCAGCAGGTGGCCGCGATCCGGACCGCCATGTCCCAGGTCGAGAGCGTCTACCGGACGCTGCGCAGGGAGGGCGGGGACACCGTCCAGCGGCTCGGCGGCGCGGCGGTGATCGCCGCCGCGGTGGCGGAGACGACCCAGGCGACCGAGCGGGAGCTGCTCACCGCGCACCCGGGCGGCAGCCGGCCGACCGACGTCCTCGCCAGATCGCTGGTCCTGGCGCTGGACGCGCAGAAACGGGGGGTCCGCCAGCGCACGCTCTACCAGCACTCCGTCCGGGCGCACTACCCGACGCTGGACTACATCAAGGCCGTCACCGACGCCGGCATCGAGGTGCGGACCGTCGATGAGGTGTTCGACCGGCTCATCATCTGCGACCGCTCGGTGGCCTTCATCCCGGACAAGGAGCTGGAGCACCACAACCACGCGCTCAAGATCACCGATTCCGGCGTGGTGCACTTCCTGGCGTCGGTCTTCGAGCACGCCTGGGAGCGGGCCGCACCGGTCGTCTACGAGAGCGACCACCAGCGCCCACCGCTGCTCACCGACGAGACCCGGCTGCGGGTGCTCCAGCTCATGGTGGACGGCTACACGGACGCGGCGATCGCCAGCCGGCTCGGCATCAGCTCGCGGACCGTGGCGAGCCACCTCAAGAAGGTGTCGGAGATCCTCGGCAGCAACAGCCGGGCCCAGCTCGCCTATCTGACCGCGCAGAGCGGCATCCTGGACGGCTCCCCGCCGCCCGCCCGGCAGCCCCGGGGCCCGCGCGCGGAGCCGGCCGCGCCGACCGCGTGACAGGGCCCGCCGCGGGTGCGTCCGCGGCGGGCCCTGGGTACGGGGGGTGGGGAACGGTCAGTCGCGGCGCAGGCCGCGGTCCAGCGCGGCGATCGCGCTGCCCTGGGCGTCGTCCCCGTCCAGCGACCAGACCATCACCCCGGCCAGGTCGTTCCAGCGCGTGTACCGCGCCTTCCGGGTGAGCACCTCGGCGGTGTCGTAGCTGTAGAAGGTGGTGCCGTCGTACTTCCAGGACGCGCCGTGGTCGCGGTCCAGGTAGACCTTGCCCGGCAGCGCGTTGATCTCCTGGTACGAGTGGTCGGGCGCGGCCGCGGTGGCGCTCTGGAACAGGCCGCCGCGCGTGCCGGGGGCGACGCCGGTCCAGCCGTGGCCGTACAGCGGGGCGCCCAGGACGAGCTGCTCGGAGGGCAGGCCGCGCTCCTGGTAGTGCACGACGGCCTTGTCGGCGCTGCGCCCGCGCGGGTCCGGGTCGGCCGGGTCGGAGTACAGCGGGGCCTGGTGGCTGGCCGGCCCCTTGCCCTCCCACGGGCCGTGCAGGTCGTAGGTCATCACGTTCAGCCAGTCCACCGACTCGCTGAGCAGAGGCAGTTCGAGCCGGTCGGCGACGGTCTCGTTGGCGGCCACGGCGGCGGTCAGCAGGTAGTGCCTGCCCTTCCGGCCGCCCAGCGCGTCCAGCTGGTCGCGGAACTCCCGCATCAGCAGGGTGAAGTTGCGGCCGTCCTCGGGGCGGACCACGTTGCCGGCGTCCCCGCCGCCGCCCGGGTACTCCCAGTCGATGTCGATGCCGTCGAAGACGCCCGCGGCCGAGCCCGGGCCGCCCTCCGGGGAGTCGGCCAGGACCGGCACGTCGCCCTTGAGGTAGAGGTCGATGCAGGAGGAGACGAACTTCTTGCGGGCCTCGTCGGTGGCCGCCGCGTCGGAGAAGTACTTGGACCAGCTCCAGCCGCCGAGCGAGATGACGGTGCGCAGCTGGGGGTTCTTCGCCTTGAGCTTGCGCAGCTGGTTGAAGTGGCCCTTCAACCGCTGGCCCGGGGCGTCGGCCACGCCGTCCACCGACTCGGCGGCGGAGAAGGGGCGCTGGTAGTCGTTGCGGGCGTCGCTCTGGCCGGGCTCGTTGCTCTCGAAGCAGGTGCCCTCGGCGGAGACGTTGCCGAAGGCGTAGTTGATGACGGTGAGCTTGGCCGCCTGGCCGGACTCCTGGACCCGCTTGGCGGAGCTGTCGGCGCCCCACTGGGTGAAGTAGCCGACCCGCTGGCCCTTCAGCTTCGGGCCGTGCCGTCCGTCGGCGGCGTCGGCGGTGGCGGGGGCGGCGAGCAGCGCGGCGACGGTGGCGGCGGCGAGCAGGGCTGAGGCGCGAGTGGGCATACCGGACCTGTTCTCTGAGGCGGCGTCAAATGGTCTGGACCAGATGAGAGAGAGGTTTAGTCCATCCGCCGTTCACCGCACAAGGGGGCGGGCCCGGTCGGTGCAGCATGCAAAAGGGGCCGGACCGCGTGGTGCGGTCCGGCCCCCTGGGGCTTTGCCGGGACTCAGCCGATCAGCGAGCGCAGCACGTACTGCAGGATGCCGCCGTTGCGGTAGTAGTCCGCCTCACCGGGGGTGTCGATGCGGACGACCGCGTCGAACTCCTTGTCACCCGCCTTGACCTTGACGGTCTTCGGGGTGCGGCCCTCGTTGAGCTCGGTCACGCCGGTGATGGAGAAGGTCTCCTCGCCGGTCAGGCCGAGGGACTCGGCGTTCTCGCCCTCCGGGAACTGCAGCGGCAGGACGCCCATGCCGATCAGGTTCGAGCGGTGGATGCGCTCGTACGACTCGGCGATGACGGCCTTGACGCCCAGCAGCGCGGTGCCCTTGGCGGCCCAGTCGCGGGACGAGCCGGAGCCGTACTCCTTGCCGGCCAGGACGACCAGCGGGATGCCGGCGGCCTGGTAGTTCTGCGAGGCGTCGTAGATGAACGACACCGGCGCGTCGGCCTGGGTGAAGTCGCGGGTGTAGCCGCCCTCGGTGCCCGGCGCGATCTGGTTGCGCAGGCGGATGTTGGCGAAGGTGCCGCGGATCATCACCTCGTGGTTGCCACGACGGGAACCGTAGGAGTTGAAGTCGCGCTTCTCGACACCGTTGGCGGTCAGGTACTGCGCCGCCGGGGTGCCCGGCTTGATGTTGCCGGCCGGGGAGATGTGGTCGGTGGTGACCGAGTCGCCCAGCTTGGCCAGGACGCGGGCGCCGGCGATGTCGGTCACCGGGCTCGGGGTCTTGGCCATGCCCTCGAAGTACGGGGGCTTGCGGACGTAGGTGGACTCGGCGTCCCACTCGAAGGTGTTGCCGGTCGGGACCGGGAGCGACTGCCAGCGGTGGTCGCCGGCGAAGACGTCCTGGTAGCCCTTGTCGAACATCGCCTCGTCGATGGAGCCGGCGACGGTGTCGGCGACCTCCTGCTCGGACGGCCAGATGTCGGCGAGGAAGACGTCGTTGCCGTCGGCGTCCTGGCCCAGGGCGTCCTTGGTGATGTCGATGTTCATGTTGCCCGCGAGGGCGTAGGCGACCACCAGCGGCGGGGAGGCCAGGTAGTTCATCTTGACGTCGGGGTTGATCCGGCCCTCGAAGTTGCGGTTGCCGGAGAGCACCGAGACGACCGCGAGGTCGGACTCGTTGACGGCGGCCGAGACCTCCTCGGGCAGCGGGCCCGAGTTGCCGATGCAGGTGACGCAGCCGTAGCCGACCAGGTTGAAGCCCAGCTTCTCCATGTACGGGAGCAGGCCGGCCTTCTCGTAGTAGTCCATGACGACCTTGGAGCCGGGCGCCAGGGTGGTCTTGACCCAGGGCTTGACGTGCAGGCCCTTCTCCACGGCCTTCTTCGCCAGCAGGGCGGCGCCCAGCATGACGGAGGGGTTGGAGGTGTTGGTGCAGGAGGTGATCGAGGCGATCACGACCGCGCCGTTGTCGATCTCGTAGGTCGAGCCGTCGGGGGCGGTGACGGCGGTCGGCTTCGAGGCCTCGGCGGAGTAGGTCGGCAGCGCCTCGGCGAACTTCTCGGCGGCCTCAGCCAGGATCACGCGGTCCTGCGGGCGCTTCGGGCCGGAGATCGACGGGACGACGGTCGAGACGTCCAGCTCCAGGTACTCGGAGTAGACCGGCTCGTGCGACGGGTCGTGCCAGAGACCCTGCTCCTTGGCGTACGCCTCGACCAGGGCGAGCTGCTGCTCGTCGCGGCCGGTGAGCTTCAGGTAGTTGATGGTCTCGGCGTCGATCGGGAAGATCGCGCAGGTCGAGCCGAACTCCGGCGACATGTTGCCGATGGTGGCGCGGTTGGCCAGCGGGATGGAGCCGATGCCGTCGCCGTAGAACTCGACGAACTTGCCGACCACACCGTGCTTGCGCAGCATCTCGGTGATGGTGAGCACCAGGTCGGTGGCGGTGGTGCCGGCCGGCAGCTCGCCGGTCAGCTTGAAGCCGACGACGCGCGGGATCAGCATGGAGACCGGCTGGCCGAGCATGGCGGCCTCGGCCTCGATGCCGCCGACGCCCCAGCCCAGCACGCCGAGGCCGTTGACCATGGTGGTGTGCGAGTCGGTGCCGACGCAGGTGTCCGGGTAGGCCTGGCCGTTGCGGACCATGACGGTGCGGGCCAGGTGCTCGATGTTCACCTGGTGGACGATGCCGGTGCCCGGCGGGACGACCTTGAACTCGTCGAAGGCGGTCTGGCCCCAGCGCAGGAACTGGTAGCGCTCCTTGTTGCGGCCGTACTCGATCTCGACGTTCTGGGTGAACGCGTCCTTGGTGCCGAACTTGTCGGCGATGACCGAGTGGTCGATGACCAGCTCGGCCGGCGCCAGCGGGTTGATCTTGGCCGGGTCGCCGCCCAGCTCCTTGACGGCCTCGCGCATGGTGGCGAGGTCGACCACGCACGGCACACCGGTGAAGTCCTGCATGATCACGCGGGCCGGGGTGAACTGGATCTCCTGGCTCGGCTGGGCGTTCTCGTCCCAGTTGCCGAGGGCGCGGATGTGGTCGGCGGTGATGTTCGCGCCGTCCTCCGTGCGGAGCAGGTTCTCCAGCAGCACCTTGAGGCTGTACGGCAGCCGCTCGGAACCCTCGACGGCGGAGAGCTTGAAGATCTCGTACGACTCGTCGCCCACCTGCAGCGAGCTGCGGGCGTCGAAGCTGTTCGCGGACACGACTGACTCCTTCTGGGTGCTTCGTGCGAATTCCGGCCGTCACGCGGTGGTAAGGTCAGCCTTACTTAGGCTGACCTTGCCCGCATCGCCGGCGAGCGCCTCTCGGCAAGTATCTTGATGTCGAGATATATCGTAGGACGCAGTTATCTCGATGTCGAGATAAACCATAGTGCATGCCGTGGCTCACCGGTCGTCCGGGCCGCGCCGCTTGCGCTCCAGCCTGATCAGCCAGACCGCGCCCGCCACGACGGCGGCCGCCATCAGCAGCACCACCACAAGCTCACCACCGGAACCGCCGGTCGGCGAGGGGGCGATGTCGGCCAGCGGGATCGTCCTCACTCTTCCTCCTCCGTTCGCGCCCGGTTCGCGCCCAGGCCGAGAACCAGTACCAGCAGCACCGGGAACTCCAGATAGGCGTGGTACGACGCCAGCGCCGCGTACAGCGAACGGCCCCGGGCGTGGTCCACGGCGAACAACACGGCCAGCAGCACCCCCGCGCCCGCCCCCAGCAGCCACGCCCGGCACCCGCGCAGCCCCGGCACCCGGGCGTCGAAGCGCTCCGCGGCCTCCGGCGCGTACCGGGGCAGGAACCAGACCCAGACCACGTAGTGCATCGTCTGGAGGAACGCGAACACCGCCAGGAAGCGCAGGCCCGCCTGCGGCGCCAACAGGGCCGGCGGGGTGTAGGCGGCCGCCAGCCGGTCCGTCCAGCCGCCCGGTCGCTGGGACAGCGGGCCGTCCAGCAGGCCGCTCAGCAGCAGCGCCGGCACCAGCAGCACCCAGGCCGACTGCAGCGCCAGGAACGCCGCACGGCCCCGCGCCAGCCGGCGCGACCACTCGGCCAGGAACAGCAGCGGCACCACGTTGTGCAGGTGGGCCAGCACCACGAAGTGGTACGCGGGGAAGGCCAGCGACGCCGCCCCGGCCCCCGCCAGCAGCACCGCGGCCGCCGGCAGCCACCGGGGGCGACCGCGCAGCCCGTACCGGCACGCCGCCACCAGCAGGCCGTAGGCGAGCAGGATCTCCGCCGACTGGGCGGCCCGGGAGGGCGGCAGCAGCCGGCACAGCACGATGCCGGTCACCAGCACCAGCAGCAGTCGCAGCAGCGGGCCGGCCAGGACGGCGGCGAAGCGCCCGGCCACGTAGCGCAGCTCCAGCACGTTGTGCAGCAGGCCGAAGGCGGCCAGGCCCAGCACCGCCAGGCCGGTCGGGGCGCGCAGGGCCAGGGCCAGGGCGAGGACGGCCGACAGGGCGAAGCCCGCGAACGGCGCGGCGCCCGGCCGGGCCGCCGGGCCCGGGGCGGGCCAGAGGGTGGCGGTGGCCGGCGTGCTCGTGGCCGGTGTGCTCGTGGCCGGCGTGCTCGTGGTCGCCATGCTCCCCCTCCCCGTGGCACGATCCCCGCCGTGCGCTACCCGGTGGCCCTCGCCCTCACCCTGCTGACCGAGGTACCCGTCTACACCGCCGCCCTCCAACGCGTGGGCCGGGTCCGCCCCGGGCGGGCGGCCGCGGCCGCCGTCCTGGTCAACCTGGTGACGCACCCCCTGCTCTGGTGGGCCCTCCGGCACTGGACCGACGGGCCGGCGGCAGCGTACTGGACGGGCTTCGCGCTCGGCGAGGCGGCGGTCTGCGCCGTCGAGGCACTGCTGCTCCGCCCGCTCACCGGGCTGCGCCCGCGCGACGCGCTGCCCTGGGTCGCCGCCGGCACCGCCAACGCCGCCTCCCTGCTGGCCGGACTGCTCGCCGGACCGCCGGCCGGCGGCTGAACCCGCCGAGAGCCGGGCCCGGGGCCGCGCCAGGGGTCTCCGGGGCCGTGTTCCCTGCCGCCGGGGCCGTGCGACCGGCCTCCGGGCCCGGCGCCACCGGACGAGGACCGCCCCGGTACCGTGGCCGGGGAGTGGACGTGCGGAACGGGCAGGGGCCGACTGATGATCGTGGTGGACGCATCCGCGCTGGTGCTGGCGCTCGCCGACCAGGGCCCGCGCGGGGTCCGGGCCCGCGAGGAACTCGCCGCCGGCGGCGAGTGGTTGGCGCCCGAGCACATCGTGGTCGAGGTGATGCAGTCGCTGCGCGGCCTCTACCTGGCGAAGGAGCTGACCGCCGAGCGGGTCGCCGAACTCGCCGGCGAACTGGCCGAGGTGGCGGTGCGCCAGGTCCGCAAGGTCGAGGTGGCGCCGCTGCTCGGCCGGATCTGGGAGCTCAAGGACAACCTCACCCCGGACGACGCCGCGTACGTCGCGGTCGCCGAACGGTACGGGGTGCCGCTGGTCACCGCCGACCTGCGGCTGATGCGGGCCAGCGGGCCGCGCTGCGAGATCCGGGGGATCCGGCGGGACTGAGCGGCCCACGGCCCGGGTGTCCTCGGAGCTCCGGCCGCGTTAGCAGGGCGACCGTCGCCCCGCCCGTGGAAGGCCCCGTCCCGATGACCGCTCCGCTCGCCGCCGCCCTGCTGCCGCTGGCCCTGCTCACCCCCGCCGCCTCACCGGTCTCGGTCGTCGAGGTCGCCTTCGACCCGGCCACCGCCTTCGTCCCGCCGGCCGCGATCAGCTACGCGAACGACCTGGTGCCGTACGGCTCGCACGCCCGGATCGTCACCGACCGCTCGGTGCCCGGGCGGACGGTGCTCACCCTGACGGCCTCCGACCTGGCCCCCGACCACGAGTTCCCGGTGCACCTGCACACCGGCCGCTGCGGGGCCGACCCGGCCTCCTCCGGGCCGCACTACCAGGACGAGGCCGACCCTGTGCAGCCGTCCACCGACCCGGTGTACGCCAACGAGCGCAACGAGCTGCGGCTGGTGCTGCGCACCGACGGGCGGGGGCGGGGCAGCGCCACCACCGCGGTGGACTGGCAGCCGCGGCCGGGCGAGGCGCGCTCGCTGGTGCTGCACGCGGGCACTCCGGCCGGGCCGCACGCGGCGGGCGACCGGGTGGCCTGCGTCAAGCTGGACGACTGAGGCCCGCGCCCAGGGACCCTCCGCGGCCCGGAGCCGTCCGCGGGCCGGGCCGCTCGGCTCCTGACCGGGCCCGGTCAGGAGCCGAGGGTGGCGACCAGCACCGCCTTGATGGTGTGCAGCCGGTTCTCGGCCTGGTCGAACACGATGGAGTGCGCCGACTCGAACAGCTCGTCGGTGCACTCCAGCTCGGTCATGCCGGTCGCCTCGTACATCTGCCGCCCGACCACCGTGCCGAGGTCGTGGAAGGCGGGCAGGCAGTGCAGGAACTTCACGTCCGGGTTGCCGGTGGCCCGGACGGTGTCCATGGACACCTGGTACGGCCTGAGCAGCTCGATCCGCTCGGCCCAGACCTCCTTGGGCTCGCCCATCGAGACCCAGACGTCGGTGTAGAGGAAGTCGGCTCCGGCCACGCCCTCGGCGACGTCCTCGGTCAGGGTGATCCGGGCGCCGGTCGTCTCCGCCAGGGTCCGCGCCGACTTCTGCACCTCCTCGGTCGGCCAGAGCGCGCGCGGGGCGACGATCCGGATGTCCATGCCGAGCATGGCACCGGTGACCAGCAGCGAGTTGCCCATGTTGGAGCGGGCGTCGCCGAGGTAGGCGAGGGCGACCTCGGGGAGCGGCTTGACGGTGTGCTCGGTGACGGTGAGCACGTCGGCCAGCATCTGGGTGGGGTGCCACTCGTCGGTCAGGCCGTTCCACACCGGGACGCCGGCGTACTCGGCCAGCTCCTCGACGATCTCCTGGCCGTGGCCGCGGTACTCGATGCCGTCGAACATCCGGCCGAGCACCCGGGCGGTGTCCTTGACGGACTCCTTGTGGCCGATCTGCGAGCCCACCGGGTCCAGGTAGGTGGTGGTGGCGCCCTGGTCGTGGGCGGCGACCTCGAAGGCGCAACGGGTGCGGGTGGAGGTCTTCTCGAAGATCAGCGCGATGTTCCTCCCGCGCAGCCGGGGCTGCTCGGTGCCCGCGTACTTCGCCGCCTTCAGACCGGCGGCGAGGTCCACCAGGAAGCGGAACTCCTGGGGCGTGAAGTCGAGCTCCTTGAGGAAGTGCCTGTTCCGGAGGTTGAAGGCCATGCCGGGCTCCTGGGGTGACGGGACTGCGGGAAGGCGGCAAGTGTATACGATGTTCGGAATTTCTATACAGAAGCCGGCGGTGCCGGAGCCGGGGCGCCCCCGGGGGTCCCGTCCTCCGGACCGCCGTCACCGCCGTCACAGCCCTCACGTCCGTCACAGCCCTCACGGCCCGCACGGCCGTCACAGCCGGGGGTCGACCGGCTCCGACTCCAGCGCGAGCACCGCGAAGACCGGCTCGTGCACCCGCCACAGCGGCTCCCCCGCCGCCAGCCGGTCCAGCGCCTCCAGGCCCAGCGCGTACTCGCGCAGCGCCAGCGAGCGCTTGTGACCCAGCGCGCGCAGGCGCAGCCGGTCGAGGTGCTCGGTGTAGTCCGGACCGTAGACGATCCGCAGGTACTCCCGGCCGCGCACCTTCACCCCGGGCTGCACCAGGCCGCCCGGGCGGCCCTCGCCTCGGACGGTGCGCGCCGGCGAGGCCAGCGGCTTGACCACCATGCCCTCGCCGCCCGCCTCGGTCAGCTCCTCCCACCAGGCGGTGGCGGCGGCCGTCGAGGCCTCGTCCTCGGTGTCCACCAGGATCCGGCGGGTGCGGTGCAGCACCGGCTCCTTCCGCCCGGCGCCGCCGGTGCCGGCGCCGGAAGCGCCGTCGGTGCCGTCGGCGGCCGGGCCGACGGCCGTGTCGGCGTCCACCAGGCGGTCGATCCAGGCCAGGTGCTCGTCGAGCGGGCGCACCGCGAGGTTCGCCCCCTCGGCCGCGAGCACCTGGAACGGCGCCAGCCGGATGCCCGACAGCCCCTCGGTCGGCCAGCAGTAGCGCCGGTACGCCTCGGTGAACGCCCGCGCGTCGGCCGCGCGCTGCCGCTGGCGGGCGGTCAGGTGGGCGAGGTCCAGGCCGCGCCCGGCCGCCCGCTCCAGCGCGGACAGCACCTCCGGAAGGGCCGCGCCCGCCGCCGCGCCGACCGCCGCGTACTGACGGCGCAGCAGCTCCACCGCCTTCAGCGACCAGGGCATCAGCTCGGCGTCCAGCAGCAGCCAGTCGGTGGCCAGCTCCTCGAACAGCCCGGCGCGCTCGGCGGCCGACCGGACCCGGTCGAGCACGGCGCCGGTCAGCTCCTCGTCGGCGAGGAAGGCACGGCCGGTCCGGGTCCAGATCGCGCCCGGGCCGGCCACGCCGAAGCGGCGCTCCAGCGCGGCCCCGTCCCGGGCGACCAGCAGCACCGCGCGCGAGCCCATGTGCTTCTCCTCGCAGACCAGGTGCCGCACGCCGTCCGCCCGGTAGCCGAGGAAGGCCTCCTCCGGGTGCTCCAGGTAGCCGTCCCGGCGGGAGGTGGCGCTCGGCGCCATGGTCGGCGGCAGGTAGGCGAGCAGTCGCGGGTCCAGCGCGAAGCGGCTCATCACCTCCAGTGCGGCGGCCGCGTTCTCCTCCCGGACGGCCACCCGCCCGTGCAGCCCGGTCTCGACGATCCGGCGCCCGGCCACGTCGGCGAGGTCCAGCGGACGGCCCTCGCGGGCGCCCGGCGCGTCGGTGATCAGCGGGCGCACCGGGGCGTACCACTCGCGCTCGGCCTCGACGCTCACCAGCTCGCGCTCCGGGTAGCGCAGCGCGGTCAGGCTGCCGCCGAAGACGCAGCCGGTGTCCAGGCAGACGGTGTTGTTGACGAAGCTCGCGGTCGGCACCGGGGTGTGGCCGTAGACCACCAGCGCCCGGCCCCGGTACTCCTCCGCCCACGGGTAGCGCACCGGCAGGCCGTACTCGTCGGTCTCGCCGGTGGTGTCCCCGTACAGCGCGTGCGAGCGGACCCGGCCGGAGTTGCGGCCGTGGTACCTCTCCGGCAGGCCGGCGTGGCAGACCACCAGGGCGCCGCCGTCCAGCAGGTAGTGGCTGACCAGACCGCGCATGAACGCGCGGACCTCGGCGCGGAACTCCTCGCTCTCCCCCGCCAGCTGGTCCAGCGACTCCCGCAGGCCGTAGGCGACGGTGACCTTCCTGCCGTCCATCGCCCGGCCGAGCTTGTTCTCGTGGTTGCCCGGCACGCAGAGCGCGTGGCCGGCCGCCACCATGCCCATCACCAGGCGCAGCACGCCCGGGGTGTCGGGGCCGCGGTCGACCAGGTCGCCGACGAACACGGCGGTGCGGCCCGCCGGGTGCGCCGCGTCCACCGGGCGGCCCTCGGCGTCCCTGGTCAGGGTGTAGCCGAGCCGGGTCAGCAGGGTCTCCAGCTCGGAGCGGCAGCCGTGGATGTCGCCGACGATGTCGAACGGGCCGGTGAGGTGGCGCAGGTCGTTGTAGCGCTTCTCCAGCTCGATCGCGGCCGCCGCCACCTCCGCCTCACCGCGCAGGACGTGCACCTTGCGGAAGCCCTCGCGCTCCAGGCCCCGGAGGGAACGGCGCAGCTCCCGGTGCTGGCGGGGGATCACATGGGCGGGCAGCTGACGGTCCGGGCGGGAGCGGTTGCGCTCGGCGCACACCCCCGGCGGGACGTCCAGGACGATCGCGATCGGCAGCACGTCGTGCTCGCGGGCGATCGCGACCAGCTGACGGCGGGCCTCGGGCTGGACGTTGGTGGCGTCCACGACGGTCAGCCGGCCGGCCGCCAGGCGCTTGCCGACGATGTAGTGCAGGACGTCGAAGGCCTCGGCGGAGGCGGACTGGTCGTTCTCGTCGTCGGCGACCAGGCCGCGGCAGAAGTCGGAGGAGACCACCTGGGTGGGCAGGAAGTGGCGGCGGGCGAAGGTGGACTTGCCCGCGCCGCTGGTGCCGATGAGGACGACGAGGGAGACGTCGGTGACGGGGAGGCGGCGGGGGGCGGCGCTCTCCGTGCCGTCCTGGCGCTGGCTCTCGCCGGGCGTGTCGGTCGGATCGTCGGTCATCGGGGCTCGCCTCCTTCGGGCGTCGTGGTCGTGGCGGGCGCCTGGGCCGTGGGTGTCGTGGTGCCGGGCGTCGTGGTGCCGGGCGTCGTGGTCGCGGGCGTCGAGGTCGCGGGCGTCGAGGTCGTGGTGAACAGGGCCAGCTGGGTCGGCGCGCCGACCTCCCCGTCCTCCGGGCCGACCGGGCGCAGCTCCACGGTGTAGCCGTACGCGGCGGCGACCTTCCCGGCCCAGGCGCGGAACTCGGCCCGGGACCACTCGAAGCGGTGGTCGGCGTGCCGGACGGTGCCCGCCGGCAGGTTCTCCCAGCGGACGTTGTACTCGGCGTTCGGCGTGGTGACCACGACCGCCCTCGGCCGGGCGGCGCCGAACACCGCGTACTCCAGCGCGGGCAGCCGCGGCAGGTCCAGGTGCTCGATCACCTCGCACAGCACCGCCGCGTCGAAGCCCTTGAGCCGGGCGTCGGTGTAGGTGAGCGCTCCCTGCACCAGCGCCACCCGGGCCGCCTGACGCTCCGACAGCCGCTCCAGGCCCAGCTTACGACTCGCCGCCCGCAGCGCCCTGGCCGAGACGTCCACGCCGAGGATTCCGGTGAACCGGGCGTCCTTGAGCAGGTCGCCGATCAACTCGCCCTGGCCGCAACCGAGATCGGCGACGCGGGCGGCTCCGGTCTCGCGCAGCGCGGCGAGGATCGCCGTGCGGCGCTGCTCGGCGAGCGAGGGCTGCCTGGGCTCCGGCTGCTCCCGGTGGTCCGGCTGCTCCGGCTGGTCCCGGCCGTCCTCCTCGGCCCGGTCGTCGACCGCGTTGTCGATCTCCTCGACCTCGCGGTCGTCGGCCTCCGCCAGACGGGCCAGTTCCAGGCGCTCCAGGGCCGACCGGGTCAGCGCCCAGCGCCGGGCCAGGTAGCGGCGGGTGATCAGGGCGCGCTCCGGGTGGGCCGCCAGCCAGCCCTGCCCGGCGGCGAGCAGCTTGTCCACCTCGTCCGGGGCGACCCAGTAGTGCTTGGCGCCGTCCAGCACCGGCAGCAGCACGTACAGCTGCTGGAGCGCGTCGGCGAGCCGGACCGTCCCGGAGGAGAGCGCGATCCGCACGTAGCGGGACTCGCCCCACTCGGGGAACGACTCGTCCAGCGGGATCGCCGTCGCCTCGACCTGCCAGCCCAGCGGCTCGAACAGCCGGACCACCAGGGCCGGGCCGCCGCCCTCGCCCGCGCCGTTCGCGGGCACGGCGGGCAGCTCGATCCGCAGCGGGCGGGCCCGCCCGGGCAGTTCGGGCCGGGCCGGGCAGGCGCCCTTCATCGCGGACCGGAACACCGTCCGCAGCGCCACCGCGAGCAGCGAGGACGCGGCGTACGGGCGGTCGTTGACGTACTGGGCGAGCGCGAAGTCGGGCGAGCCGCCGCGCCCCCGGCCGTCGCCCCGGCCCTTGCGGACCAGCGCGATCGGGTCGATGTCGAGCAGCAGCGCCGCCGTGCAGGCCTCGTCCCGCGCCTCCGGGTAGAAGACGTGGGCCTCGCCGTGCGACGTGGTGAACCGCTGGACCTTGCCGGGGTGCTTGTGCAGCAGGAACCCGAGGCCCGTGGCCGGGTCCTCGGCGCTACCGGTGGTGGAGATCGACATGAACACCCGCTGAAGTATTGCCCAGCGCCGCGGCGCCCAGCACCGGGTTTTCCCGCCCCGCGAGCCGCCGGGCAGCACCTCCGACGGACGTGTCCGTCCGGTGGGCGTGTTCGGCACCGGGGCCCCGCATTGGTTAACGTGCACGGTGTGACTGCTGAATCCACCTCGCTCGAATCCACCTCCGCGGCGAACGGCGCCGTCGCCGCCGGTCTGGCCACCATCGCCGCCGACGGCACCGTCCTCGACACCTGGTTCCCCGCCCCCGCGCTGGCCGCCGAGCCCGGCCCGGCCGGCACCGTCCGCCTGACCGCCGAGCAGGCCGAGGCCGAGATCGGCGCCGGCGCGGCCGAGGCGCTGCGCGCCGACGCGCGCCGCGGCGTCGAGGTGGTCGCCGTGCGCACCACCATCGCCTCGCTGGACGAGAAGCCGCTCGACACGCACGACGTGTACCTGCGCCTGCACCTGCTCAGCCACCGCCTGGTCAAGCCGCACGGCCAGAACCTGGACGGCATCTTCGGCCTGCTGGCCAACGTCGCGTGGACCAGCATCGGCCCCGTCCCGGTGGACAAGGTCGAGCAGGCCCGGCTGGCCGTGCGCGCCCAGGGCGGTCAGCTGGCCGTCTACGGGATCGACAAGTTCCCGCGGATGACCGACTACGTCGCCCCGACCGGTGTGCGCATCGCCCACGCCGACCGCGTCCGGCTCGGCGCGCACCTGGCCGCCGGCACCACCGTGATGCACGAGGGCTTCGTCAACTTCAACGCCGGCACCCTGGGCACCTCCATGGTCGAGGGCCGGATCAGCGCGGGCGTCGTGGTCGGCGACCACAGCGACATCGGCGGCGGCGCCTCGATCCTGGGCACCCTGTCCGGCGGCGGCAAGCAGGTCGTCTCGGTCGGCGAGCGCTGCCTGCTCGGCGCCAACGCGGGCATCGGCATCTCGCTCGGCAGCGACTGCGTGGTCGAGGCCGGCCTGTACGTGACCGCCGGCACCCGGGTCACCACCCCGGACGGCACGGTGGCCAAGGCCGTCGAGCTGTCCGGCCAGGACAACCTGCTGTTCCGCCGCAACTCGCAGAGCGGCGCGGTCGAGGTCATCGCCCGCTCCGGCTCCTGGGGCGGCCTGAACGCCGACCTGCACGCCCACAACTGACCTGCGGGCTCAGGCCGTTGGGGTCCGGCGCCGGGTGGCGCCGGGCCCCGCTCGCTTCTCCGGGCCCGCTCGCTTGTCCGGGCCCGTCGCCTTCCCGACGGCCGGTCGCGGCGTGCCCGCGCCGTCTTCCGCTCCCTTCGTCGTCCCTCCTCACCGGCTCCTGAGGACCACCAGCCGCTGGGTCGCCCTGGTCATCGCGACGTAGCGGTCGACCGCGCCCTCGACGCCCCCGCCGAACGCCTCCGGGTCGACCAGCACGACCAGGTCGAACTCGAGGCCCTTGGACAGCTCCGGGGTCAGCGACCGGACCCGCGGCCGCGCCTCGAAGCCGGGAGCGCCGATCACACAGGCGGTCCCCTCGGCGTGCTCGGCGAGCCAGCCGTCCAGGACCGCGTCCAGCTCCGCCACCGACCCGTGCACGACGGGGATGCCGCTGCTGCGGACGGAGGTCGGCACGTTGGCGTCCGGCAGCGCGGCCCGGATCGCGGGCTCGGCCTCGGCCATGACCTCCTCCGGCGTCCGGTAGTTGATGCTCAGCGAGGCCACCGTGTTCCGGTCGAGCCCGATCCGCTCCAACCGCTCCTGCCAGGACTCGGTGAACCCGTGCCTGGCCTGCGCCCGGTCCCCGACGATGGTGAAGCTCCGGGACGGGCAGCGCAGCAGCAGCATCTGCCACTCCGCGTCGGTCAGCTCCTGGGCCTCGTCCACCACGATGTGGGCGAACGGCCCGGCGAGCGGCTCCGGGTCGGCGACGGGCAGGGCCGTCTCGTCGACCAGGGTGTCCTGGAGGTCGCGCCCGCGCAGCATCGTCACCGCGCCCTCGCCGTCGTCGTCGGCCTGCAGCAGGTCCCCGATGACGTCGGCCATCCGCGCGCGCTCGGCGGCGGCCGCGGCCTCCCGCCGGAGCCGTCGCCGGTCCGCCTCCGGATCGCCGAGCCGCTGCCGGGCCGCGTCCAGGAGCGGCAGGTCGGACACCGTCCAGGCCTGCGGCGCGTCCTTGCGCTGGAGCCTGCGGACCTCCTCGGGTGCCAGCCAGGACGCGCACATCCGCAGGTAGGCGGGCACCGACCAGAGGTCTCCGACCAGGTCGGCCGGGTCGAGCAGCGGCCATGCCCGGTTGAGCGTCTCGACCAGCTCGCGGTCCTGCCGCAGCGACCGGCGGAACAGCTCCGGCGAGACCCCCTCGTCCTCGTCCAGCTTGTCCATCAGGATCGTGGCCAGCTCCTCCCAGATCTGCTCGCGGGCCTCGTTGTGCGGGGTGCCGGGGTCCGGGGCGTCGAACGCGTCGGACCAGTCCTCGGCGCTCAGCCAGAGATCGGCCCAGTGGGTGGAGACCTCCATCCCCTCGGTGGGCGGCTCCTCATAGAACCGGACGGCCTTCTCGATCGCCCTCACCATGTCGACCGAGGACTTCAGCCGGGCCACCTCCTGGTCGCTCTCGGGCCCGGCCTTGGCCCCCTCGGCGACGAGGTCCCGCACGGTGCAGGTGCGCACTCCCTCCTCGCCGAGGCTGGGCAGGACGTCGGCGACGTAGGCCAGGTAGGGCTGGTGCGGGCCGACGAACAGCACCCCGCCGCGCCGGTGGCCGAGCCGCGGGTCGGAGTAGAGCAGGTAGGCGGAGCGGTGCAGCGCGACGACCGTCTTCCCGGTGCCCGGGCCGCCGTCGACCACCAGGGCGCCCCGGGACCCCGCCCGGATGATGGCGTCCTGGTCGGCCTGGATGGTCGCCAGCACGTCCCGCATCCGGGCCGACCGGTTGCCGCCCAGGCCGGCGATGAACGCGGACTGGTCGTCCAGCGCGGCGTGCCCCTCCAGGGCCTCGGCGGTGAACACCTCGTCCCAGTAGTCGCCGATCCGGCCGCCGTTCCAGCGGTACCGGCGCCGGCTCACCAGGCCCATCGGGTCGGCGTGGGTGGCCGCGAAGAACGGCTCGGCCGCGGGCGAGCGCCAGTCGACCAGCAGTCGGCGCCCCTCGCTGTCGGTGAGCCCGAGCCGCCCGATGTACACCGGCTCCGCGTCGCCCGCGAGGACGACCCGCCCGAGGCAGAGGTCCAGGCCGAAGCGGCGCAGGGCGCGCAGCCGACCGGTCAGCTTGTGCACCTCGATGTCCCGGTCCATCGCCTCCCGGCCGAGGCCGCCCGGCGCGCGGCGCAGCGCGTCGAGGCGGTCGGACAGCTCGGCGATCGACTGCTCCAGGCTCTCCGCGACGGCCGCGAAGTGCCGTTCGTCCGCGCCGATCAGCGCCGGGTCGGCCTTGGCGGCGAGGCGGGCGGGGAGGTCGAACGCACTGGTGGTCCGGCTGTTCATGGCATCAGCTCCGATCTGAGGCCTGCGATTGTGCGCCACCACGGGGGCCTTGCCGCAAGACCCCCCATGCGCTATACGTTGAGAGTGGCAAGGGGTGGGTTCTCCCCCTTCCGCGTCTCCTCCTCTCCGGGCGCGCTCGACCGCGCCCTGTCTCCGCCACGCCGGTCACACCCCGCTCCGCGTGGGCCCCAGGAGGCAGCGCCCCAGGGCGTGTCTGACAATTCCCGCCGGGTTCGCGGCGCCGGGGCACGCACCTCGCCGCGTTGTCGTCGGTCGCCAATGCTCCGCAGTGGCTCCCTCCTCCGCCTTGCGATGCACGCACCCCAACGCCGCGCCCTGATCCGACGCGAAGTGTCAGACACGCCCTAGACGAGGCGGCGCCGCGAGGGCAACCCCGGCTCACCCGGGAGGCTGACCGCGCAGCGGAGTTGGACCGCATCGAGTGGTGTCCGGGTGACGGCGTCCGGGGCAGTTCGTTGGGTGCTACGGCGGGGGCGGGTGCCCCGGTGGGCGGGCAACCGCCGCCTCCCGCCGTGCGGTCCGAGCCACCGTCGGCCGCTCCACACCGCGCCACCGATCCGAAGAGGTCCCGTCATGTCCGAACCATCTGCCACGCCGCAGTTCCCGAGCAGCCCGACGGGCTCGGCCGACGGCACCTCGGCCGGACCCGCCACTCCCAAGAGCCTGTTGGAGCAGATGCAGGAACTGCTCGCCTCCGTCACCGCGGACCTCGCCGAACTCCAGGGCTCCGGCCCCGGGAGCGCCGGCTCCACCGCCTATCCGACCGGAACGGACACCTCCGAGGCCTCGGACGCGCCGGGCACCCGGTAGCCCGCCGCCTGGCCCTCCTCGGCCGGCCCGCCCCCACCGGGCGGGCCGCCGCCGTCCGACGGGCGAACCCCAGCGGGCGGCGGACCACTGCCGGAGGGCGAGCCGCTGCCGCTCGCCGCACCGCCACCGTCACCGCCCGGCGGACCGGTTTCACCCGGCGGCCCGAGCCGGACCACCAGTAACGGCGCCCCGGCCTCCGCCGGCTCCCGTTCGCGCTGCGCCCCGCCGAGCGCCGCGGGTTGCGCCTCCTCCGCCCGGACCGCCGCCCGGCGCAGCCGTACGGTCAGGTCCTTGCACTCCGCCACCGCGTCCACCCCGTCGATGCACGTCCAGTAGATGCTCTCGGTGTCCGCCCCGCAGGCCAGCACCACCAGCGTCTCGCCGACGTCCTGGAGCAGCCCGTCCAGCGCACCCAGGGCCGGCGTCAGGTCCCCCAGGTCGGTGAGCCGCGCGGCCCGGCCGCCGCTCACCAGGGCGGCCCGGACGACGGAGCGGTCCAGGCAGACCGCCGCGTGCGCCCCGGCCTCGGACAGCTGCTGCCCCAGCCCGGTGAGCTCCTCGTCCTCCGACTCCGCCAGCCTGGCACCCACCGCCTCGGTGAGCAGCGCGGCCTGCCGCGCCTCGGCCAGCACGTCCGGTACGTGCCTGGCCTCGGCCAGGGCGTGCCGGGCCGTCTTGATCAGTCGCAGCGCCTCCATGGCCACCGCTCCTCCCGCTCGTCGTCGCCGTCGCCCCGGGCCGCCGGGGAGGGCGGCCGGGCAGTGACGGCTGGTCACGGCGAAAGCGTGCGAGGAAGAGCGCGAGCGCGCATCCGGGTTGTCAGAACCTGTGGAAAAGTCGGGGGTTGTGGATAACTTCCTTCCCTCACAAGGGTTGGTCGCCCATGTCCGAGTTGACGGAGGCCGCCTCCTCGGCGGCACCGGGCTCCTTCTCCGCGGCCCCGACCGCCTGCCCGGAGGCACCGGCCGCGTCCACCGGCACCGGGAAGCGGAGCTCGTTCCGCTCGATCTTGGCCGCCAGGGCCGCCAACGGATCCACCCCGACCGCCGTGCAGAACTGCAGCAGGTACGCCAGCACGTCGGCGACCTCGTCGCGCACCCGGTGCGCGCGCTCCGGATCGGACATCACCGCGTCCGCCTGCTCGGGCGTGAGCCACTGGAAGATCTCCAGCAGTTCCCCCGCCTCCACGCTCAGCGCCGCCGCCAGGTTCTTCGGGGTGTGGAAGGGTTCCCACCGCCGGGCCGCCGCGAAGTCGACCAGCCGCTGCCGCAAGGCCTCCACGGTGGGCTCCGCCGGCCCCGTCACTCGTTCGCTCACCCCTCCAGGTCTACCGCATCCCGACCCGCCGCCCCACCATCCGCCGGGGACTCCCCACCGCCCTCCGCGGACCCGGACGAGCCCCCCTGCCCCGCCGACCGCCCCGCGACCCGCTCCGCCGCCAGGCCCTCGTCCGCCGCCGCACCCCCGTCCGCACCGCCGTCGGTCCTACCGCCGTCGGGCCCGAGGCCCGCCCCACCGGCCGCCTCCCCGCGCCCGCCCTGGGCCGGCACCCGCGCCGTCTCCGTCCGCAGCACCGTGAACCCCGAGTCCGGATCCCGCCGGCACTCGACCAGCACCACCCCGCCCCCGGGCGCCCCGCCCAGCACCTCCCGCGCCGCCGCCGGCTCCTGCAGGGCCGCGACCACCCGCAGCTGGCTGCGCTCCGCCATGTCCCGCGCCAGCCGCAGCAGCGTGGCGGTCTGCTCGGCGGAGAGCCCCGCGCCCAGGTCCTCGGCGAGCACGGTGAGCTGCCGGTGCGCCCAGGGCACCTCGGCGGCCACGTCGAGGTCGAGCACCCCGGCCCCGGTCAGCAGCACCGCGGCGAAGGCGAGGTGGCGCAGCATCCCGTCGGAGGCCTGGTCGGCCCCGGTGCGCCCGAGGACGCCCTCGTCGAAGACGGCGAGGACCCGCCGTACGCCCGCGCTCTCGCGCTCGGCCAGGGTGAGGCCGAGCAGCGGATGGGGCGCGGCGGACTGCACCGCGCGCAGCAGTTGCCCGTACCGGCGCGGGCACTCGTTGCTCAGCCGGGCGACGACGGCGGAGATGTTGGCGGCGTTGCTGCGCAGCCGGGCCTGCGGGTCGGCCCGGGCCCAGCCGCGCATCAGCGCGGGGACGGGGTGCAGCGGGAAGACCTCGCGCAGCGCGGTGAGCAGGTCCTCGGTGGCGGCGAGGACGAGGCACTCCCCGGCCGAGGAGCCGGCGACCCGCAGCGGCAGCTGCGCGGTGATCAGCGTGCCGCTGGGGAACGGCGCCCGGATGTCGCCCTGGCGGGTGTCGTTGTGCCAGCAGACGTTGACCCGCCGGTTGCGGACGTCCTGCTCGCCGGTGTCCATCAGGGTCCGGCCGTCGAGGGTGAGCGACTCCCGGGCGATCCGGACCGGGCCGTCGGTGCGGACCACCACGTCGAGCCGGATGGAGCCGTGCGGCGAGCGGACGGTGCAGCCGAGGATGATCGCGTCCCGCCCGTGCGGGACGCACCCGTCCAGGCCGCCGCGGACGGGCCCGGCGAGCGGGCCGGTGCGCTCGGGCAGCCCGTCCAGCGAGTCGGCGATCTCCTCGCCGAGGGCGAGCCGGGACAGCACGGCCAGCGCGTCGAGGGCGTTGGACTTGCCGACCCCGGCGGGCCCGTGCAGCACGGTGAGGGGCGCGAGCGGCAGCACCGCACGCCGGTAGGACTTGAACGAGGTGAGCCGGAGCTCCTCGACGGTGGGGCGCGGCACGGGTGGCCGGTCGGGCCCCGGGGCGTCCGGCCGGAGGTGGGACGGCCCTGCGGGCCTGGTGGCGTCGCGGTTCACCCGTCGGACGTTAGCCGCAGGCCGACCGGCAGAAACGTGCCTGCGCGGCAGATTCATCCCAACGTGGTGCTCAGCGCCGGTACGCGGCCACCGTCACCGAGGCCGTCACCTCGGCCGGCTCCGGCAGCCCCGCGAGGGCGGCGCCGAGCCGCTCCGGGTCGGTGTGCCAGGCGCTCGGCCCCATGCCGACCACGGTGCGCACGTCCTGCGGGCCGAGCCGCAGGGTGAACTCGACCTCCCGCCGCCCCACGGGCTCCAGGTACGGCCCGAGCTTCTCGTCGATCCGCCGCTGCTTCTCCTCGTCCACCGACAGCAACCCCAGCGCGTCGACGAGTTCGCGCAGGTGGCGGGCGGTCGGCGAGACCAGCAGCAGGGTGCCGCCGGGGCACAGCACCCGGCGGATCTCCGGCCCGTTGCGCGGGGCGAAGACGTTGAGCATCAGTCCGGCCGAGGCGTCCCGCAGCGGCAGCGGGCGCCAGGCGTCGCACACCACGGCGCCGATCCGGGGGTGCGCCTTGGCGGCGCGGCGCAGCGCGAACTTGGAGATGTCGAGCGCCGCGCCGACGGTGCCGGGCAGTGCGTCCAGCACGTGCGCCAGGTAGTGGCCGGTGCCTGCGCCGAGGTCGGCGACCAGGCCACCGGGCTCACCGGGGTCGGCGTCGGCGGAAGCGAGAGCGTCGGCGGAAGCGAGAGCACCGGCGGCGGCCTCCGCCAGTGCCTCGGCGATCGGCCGGTAGTGCCCGGCGGCGAGGAAGTCCGCGCGGGCCCCGACCATCTCGGCGGTGTCCCCGGTGCCGGTGTGGGCGTCGCCGGCGAGGAGGCTGACGTAGCCCTGCTTGGCGAGGTCGAAGCTGTGCCCGGCCGGGCAGCGCAGGCTGCGGTCGTGCCGGGTGAGGGCCTGCGCGCAGTGCGGGCAGGCCAGGTAGCGCTCGATGTCCTGGAGCAAGGTTCCGTCTTCTCTCGCCGTACGCCCCGGCCGGTCGGGGCGCCAGCCAGCCTAACGACCTCGGCGCACCGGCCGCCCCCGGCCGAGCGGCCTACCGCGCGCCCTTCCCCGGCCCGATCCCCGCCAGCGCCCGTCCAGCGGCCTGCGGCCCCACGGCCCGACCCGCGGACCCCTGCCCCATCAGCGCCCGCCCCTCCTCCGCCCCGACCCGCTCGGCGCCGACCCGCAGCGCCAGCGCCACGAGCGCCTCCGGCGCGCCGGGCCGGCCACGGACCCCCGGAAAGGCGTTGACGTCCACGATGACCGGCTCGGCGGGCCCGTCGAGCAGGTCGACCCCGTACACGTCGAGCCCGAACACCTCGCCGACCCGCAGCGCGAGCGCGGCCCTCCCGGCGGACGGCTCCCAGTCCTCCGCCCGCCCCGACTTCCCGGTCCCGGTGGCCAGTTCGGACTGCCGCCGGGCCGCGAACACCTGCCCGTCGACCACCCACAGCTTCTGGTCCCAACCGGTCCCCGGCACGAACGGCTGCGTGACGACCGGCTCCTCGGGCCAGCGCTCGGCGAGTTCGCGCAGCCGGGCCGGGCCGTCCACCCGGGCGACCAGGTCGTGCCGCCTGCTGTGCCGGCTCTTGACCACGAACGGGTAGGCCGGGACGGTGAGTTCGCCCAGCAGCCCGGCCGCATGGGTGGCCGCGAAGGGCAGTCCGGCCGCGCGGGCGAGGTCGGCCATCCGCACCCGGTCCTGGCACAGCTCGGTGGCCGCCGCCGAGTTGACCACCGGCGCGCCCCGCCGCTCCAACTCCCGTGCCAGCGCCAGGGCCTGCGGGGTACGGGCCTTGAGCAGGTAGACGTCCGCGAGCCCGGCCACCGGCCCGGCGGGCGGGACGGCCGCCACCTCGTGCCCCTGGCGCACCAACAGTTCGGCGGCCGCCGCCAGCACCGGGTGCCCGGGGTCTCCGGCGATCAGCCCGACCTTCACAGCAACTCCCCCTCGCCGAAGCCCGGTCGGTCGTACGGGCCGCCACCCGCGGACACCAGCGCGGCGGCCGGCCCGCCGGGCGCCGACACGGCCGTCCCGCTGCGCGCGAGCCGCAGCACCGCCTGTGCGACCTTGGCCACCGCGTCCGGCACCTGCCGGAAGCTCGGGAAGTCGTTGACGTCCACCACCACCGGCCCGTCCGGCCCCAGCAGCACGTCCACCCCGTACAGGTCCAGCCCGAACACCTCGCCGACCTGCGCGACGATCCGGGCGACGCTGCCCGGCAGCGGCACCTGCCGCTCCCGCACGCCCTGCCCGGGGTGCAGCGGGGAGGAACGTTCCGTCGCGAACAGCTCGCCGTCGACGCAGTACACCTTGAGGTCGGTCCCGGAGTTGGGCACGTACGGCTGCGCGATCAGCAGCCCCTCCCCCGCCAGCTCCGGCCCGACCTCCAGCAGCTGCTCGGGGCTGCGCACCAGCCGGACGGCGCGCCCGGAGCTGCCGTCGGCGGGCTTGACCACCAGCGGGTACTCGGCGGCCGGGATCTCGGCCAGCCGCTCCCAGCGCGCGGCCGCGTACGTCACCGGGACGGGCAGGCCCCGGGTGCGGCCGATGACCGCGGCGAGCGCCTTGTCCCGGACCCCGCGGATCGAGCGCACGTCGTTCACCGTGGTGAGGCCGACGGCGGCGGCCGACTCCAGCAGGGTCAGCCCGGGCCCGCCGGACACGGTCTTGAGCACCCAGGCGTCATGGCTGCCGGCCCGCACCTCCTCGGAGATCGCCAGCAGCGAGTCCCCGGGGCGCAGCACGTCCACCCGGTGCCCCCACGCCGTGAGCCGGCGCGCGACGTCGAGCGGCATGCCGTCGCGCCGGTAGTGTTCCTCCACCAGAAAGCAGAGCCTCATGGGCCTGTCTTCCCCCTTGCCTCGCCGAGTGCAGACGTCCGCCGTCCCCCTCGGCAGAGCTGTAAAGGCTTCAGCATGCACGCCGTGGCCGCACAAGATCGCTGCGAGCGGGTAAGCGTTCGGCAACAATCGGCCCCCGCCCGGCGGCGACGGGCCCCGAGCCGGCGGCCGGGAAGCCGGGGCCGCCCCGCCCCCACCGACGAACCGGTGGCACCCCGGCCCCACCGACAAACCGGTGGCGCCCCGCCCCCGCCCCTGCTTGGATGCACGCCGTGACCCTTGCTGATCATGCTTCCGACCGCCCCCTGCTCGACGAGATCGAGCGCTACTACGACGCCGTACCGCGCAGCGCCACCCGCACCGAGGACTTCGGCCCGCTGACCCTCTTCGTCCGCGAGGGCGACACCGGCTGGCACTACTACGCCCGCCCCGCGCTCGGCCACGACGGCCCCGCCGCCACCGCCGAGGACGTCCGCCGGGTGCTGGCGCGCCAGCGCGAGCTGGGCGTGCCGGAGGCCTTCGAGTGGGTGGCCGAACAGAACCCGGAGCTGCGCGCGGCGGTCGAGGCGGCAGGCCTGACGGTGCACGAGCACCCGCTGCTGGTGCTCGACGCGCAGGAGGAGCCGGCCCCGGCGCCGGTGCTGCCGGAGCGGGTGGAGGTGCGGGTGCTGGGCCCGGACGCGCCCGAGCTGGCGCAGGCGGTGGCCGTCCCGCACGTGGCCTTCGGCAGCCCGGGCACCGCCACCGGCGCGGCCGGCGCGGCCGAACTGGCGCAGAGCGCGGCCGCGTTGACGGCCGAGGGCGGGGTGGCGCGGATCGCACGGCGGATCAGCGACGGCACCACCGTGCTGGCCGCTGCCCTGGAGGACGGCGCGCCCGTGTGCGCGGGCCAGCACAACCCGGTGGGCCCGGTCACCGAGGTGGTCGGGGTGGGCACGCTGCCCTCCGCCCGCCGACGCGGCCTGGGTCTCGCGGTCACCGCGGCCCTGGTCGCAGACGCCCGGGCCGCCGGCGTACGGACGGTGTTCCTGTCCGCCGGCGACGAGGACGTCGCCCGGATCTACCGCAGGGCCGGCTTCCGCCGGTTCGCGACCGCCCTGATCGCGGAGCCCGCCTCGCCCCAGGGCTGAGGCGGCGCACCCGGTGCGCCACGACGGGGACGGGGACGGCGCCGGTCAGTCGTCGTCCTCGTCCTCCTCCTCCGCCCCGGTGACGCCCTCGCCCTCCGCCTCGTCCACCACCCAGGCCGCCAGCCGCTCGGCGACGCCCGACACCCCGAGCCGCCCCTCGCGGATGGCCCGGGAGAGGCTGCGCACCTCGCGGGCGGTGGTGGCGACGGTGCACCCGCTGGCGACCAGGTAGGCGTAGGCGACGGCGGTCGCGAAGAGTTCGTTGGTCTTCTCCAGCGCGGGCACCCGGATCAGCTGGTGCATCAGCGCGGCGGCACGGTCCTGCGGTTCGGGGTAGACCGATATGTCGAAGATCTCGGCCTGGTGTCGGGTGACGGCCGCGAGCAGCGAGCCGTAGTCGGTGACCTGCGGGTCACCGGGTGTGTACTGCTCGGCGGTCATCAGCAGCCATGAGAGGTCGACCTCCAGCTTCAACGGCGCACGTCCTGGAGGTCGCCCGGCTCCCCGAACTCGGCGAGGAAGGCCGACTCGTACTCCTTCATGAACTGCGCGGCCGCGTCCACGAAGGCCCGTCCGGACTCGCCCATGTCCTGTTGGACCAGGCGCTCGATGTACTGGTTCATGGAGATCCCCTGCTGCTCCGCCCGTTCCCGGGCCATCTCGGCGGTCGTGGCGTCGACCCGCACGTTCAGCTGCTTCTTACCCATGCCGTTCAAGCTAGCGCTCAAGTGCTAGCACAACAAGGGCGCGTGCATACCGCCCGCACACCTGCCGTGTCGGACGGCGCGAAAGACTTCAGTAGCGCAAGAATCATTTCAGTAGGTTCTTCAGTACCGCACCAAAGATTTCAGTGAGCACCTCCCGACTACAGGGAGTGTTCGATCTTCGACGCGAGGCTTCCTGGGATCCTGTGACGCGTGAACTCGCATGATGAGGGTGCCCAGCAACCCCAGCCGTCACTCGTTGCAGTCGCCGGCCTGCCGAGGCCTCGCCCCCTCCCGCGACGACTATCCTCGGTTCCGCTTCCTCGGCCCGGCGAGTCTCTCCTGAGTTGGCTCGATGCGGTCGCGCTTGACTTCGACGTCAGCCGGGACCAAGCCGCCCAGGCCACCGGGGTCATAGCTGTCGATGAAGCGCCTGCCCGGCTCTCTCTCACCTCCACACGTTCGCCCGTCTTCAGCCTGGATGACGAGACCACGACTCGGATCGAAGCCGCGACAGGGCTGGCGGGCAGCGAGGCCAGGAACTTGACCTTGAGCCGTTTCGTGGGGACGGCGTTGCGGACAAGGCCGACGCGTGCCGGTTCATCGTCCGGACGCGGTGTCGCAGCCGAGCCCTGGGTCGATCACACCGAGCTCCGCTTCTGCCCAGGGTGCGTTGCCGCCGACGATGGAAGGTGGCCTTTGGCCTGGTCACTGCCCTGGGTGTTCTGCTGCCTCGTCCACAGGTGCTATCTGATTACCATCTGTCCGGCGTGCCGCATGAAGGTGCGGCCCGCCGAAGTCAGCCTCGCACGAGGGGTCTGCGGCCGCGCTGCTCGGGAGCGCGGAGCCAACCCGGCTCTTCGCTGTCCTGGGCGCTTCCGGGACGCAGAAGCGCCACCGCTGCGGGATCCCGAGCTGATTCGACTCCAGAAGCTGCTCCTCGAGCATCTCCAGGCCGACAGCGAGGCTTCACGCGACCGAGCCCGTGCCGACTTCCAAGATCTCTCGGAAATCGCCGTGATGGCCTTGTTCCTAGCGACTCCCGCGCATCTGAACGGCGCCGATCCAGTGATACATGACGCCTTTTCTTCTTTTTCCCGAAGATACTTCGTGAAACACGGTAGGCTCATGAGGGAGAGGGATCGGTTCCATCCTGGGATGCTGGTTCTCACCGGGTGTTTGCGCGTGGCATCCCAGGTCGTCTTCGCAGACAACCCCTTGCAGGCCGCCCTTTCACTGGCCGATCTAAGAAAGCATCCGGCAGATCCTGCCGTTCGACCGCTCCGCCGTTCCTGGATCACTCGGCCACCCGTCCACTCCGGCGAGCGAATTAGGCCGATCGTAGAGGCAGTGCAGGAGAATTCCAAATTTTCTCGCGGCTGGCCTTCCTGAATCATGTGCACCCAACCTGCCAGAGCCGCTGACCAGATCAGAGATCGCGGCGCCAGGTAAGTTTGTCATAAGAAAGCGGCCCCAGTGAAAGCTTCAAGATCGGCTGGAGACGCTGGCTCCCCAGGAGGAAGAGCCAGATGTCGTTGTCGTCCCACGGATGATCAGGGTACGACCGTGGTGAATCCACTTCCTCGTTGCCCAGGAGCCATCGCGTCTCCTCGTCCATGTCCTCGCAGATGGCCAACTGTCCCGCTATCCGGACCATGCCGGCCATCCCAAGGCCAGGGAAGGAGTTGGCGGCCTTCCTGGACCGGGTTCGTGCGGGGAAGCCCTCACGGACTGCCTTGTCGGCCCCGGCGAGGTGGCGGGGCTCGGCATGCCACGAGACCAGTTTGAGTAGGACGTTGAAGTCGTTCTCTGCGGCCCGGTCGCATTCCTGCCCTGGGCCATCGACGAGTGGCAAGGTGTTGAGCCACGCTTGGATCTCCAACAGGACGCGGTCACGGGTGCGAAGCACCGGAAGCTCCTTCAATGGCTTTCCGCACCAGAGGGCGCCGGTGCGTTCGACAGCGGCAGGCCGTCGGAGGCTCGGGCTCACCGACATCGGCCCTGTACACAAGCCCGGACTCCTGTCCCGGAATCTCCAGGGCTGGATCGGCGCGTCGCAGCTAGTGCATTCGCGCACCAAGTAGCAGGAATGTTCCAGGCAGATCACCGACCATCTCCTGTACCAGAGCAGAGGCCACCGGTTGTCCTTCTCATACAGACACTTTGGGCAGACTCCTCCCAGTACCTTAGTGGAGCGGAAGCTGTTCCTGCCTCCTGCGTTGATCCACAGGTCCGGTATCCGCTGACCCTTGTCATCGACATACAAGGGGCTGAGCGTCATCGCGAAAACCTCATCGAGGGTCAGACCGGTGGCGGCGCTCACGTTGGCTGCTTGGGCGGTGGTGAGCTGGATGGTTCGATAGGCAAGGCGTCTGCCGGCACTGTTTTCCACTTCCAGACCGAGCAGTGACATGGCATGCCTGCGACCGATTTCATAGGTTGCCGCTACGTGCTCAACCCAGCTATGCAGTGATTCGCCTACCAATGGCAGCGGCACCGAGGCCAACCGCCGAGGCACCGTCGACGTCATCTCCTGCGGCATGGTGACCGTTCTCCCCGTGTCTTAGCGGCGGGCTGGACGCAGATCGACATCGGATCCGGGGCATCAGCGACCACTCACGCCGAGGGGAAGTCGACTGGCCGCTTCCAGAGTCGAGCCGTAGTACGGCAGGCAGGTCGTGATGTCAGAGTCCTGGTACGCGCCCGCCCAAGCAGCGGCTGTGAACAGGTCTTGAACCGCAAACTCGTACTCCCGGCCCGCACGAAGCACCCCGTCCTGAAAGGCCCCGACCTCGTCTCGGCTCGGCCACCGCGTCGCAGTGGAGAAGAACGCCTCGGCCCAGATCTCGCACATGCGGGTGAAGAACGCCGGCTTCTTGGTGATCGCCAATTCAGCCTCGCCGAGGCCGAAGTAGAGGTTCGAGGAGCGATGCGCACCTGCATAGATGGCGGCCCGCAGGACGCGAACGACGTACACGCCTTCGTTCAGCAGCTCGTCACACTGGGCCTTGACCCGGTCGACCAGATCGGCAGGCGGGTACTCGCCCGCCTTGATCAGCCAAGATATCGACCATGCCTCGAGCACCTCACCACGGTCGAATGCTGCAAGGGCCTCGGTGACGTCGGTGAGATGGAACCAGGCAGCGAACTGCGCTCCCTGCAGGAGCCGATGAGGCTCCTCACCACCATCTTCGCGGCATCGCGCGACACTTGCCGAGAAGGTCCGGCCCTGGTCGTTGCTTATGCTGCCTGGCCACTCGTTGACCCACACGTCAACGGCTGCTTCGGCGATCGGGTCGCGTTCATCGCCATCAGAGGCCAACTTGTCCTCGGCGCTGACGATGGCCTTGGCACGCTCCTGAAGTCCGTCAATCATGCGCCACGCGATGCCGCACACGTACTTGAAAACGTTGGGCAGCTTGACCGTAGGGTTCGTCATGGCCGTCTCGACGATGTCGGGCCACACCGATACGGGCAGGCCGGCTACCCGGAAGCGCTCGATGCTGGTACGCCAATTCTCGTCGAGCGGGGTTGACAGGCGCTGACCGCCGCTCTCGTACGTCCACGTTTCCCAGGCCCGCTGGAACGCCTTCCTGTAGGCAAGCCTGGGCGCTTCCTGCGCTTCGAGTTCGGCGGCGGCTTGCTTGAGCGCTGCCGCCCAGCGCAGAGCGTCCTGGGCCACGTCGGCGACGATGGCCGCGTCAGCAGGGACTGAGGACTTGCCGCTGTTGCAGGGCTCGCATGCGGCGATGAGGTTCTCCGGGCTGTCGCTTCCGCCAAGGGCGGTGGGGGTGACGTGGTCGACTGTCAGCTTCACGTCGGGGGCCGTGGCCCCGCAGTAGCGGCACGTGTGGTTGTCACGGCGGAGGATTTCGAACCGGAGACGCTTGCTGACGGCCACGTGGCTCTTCTCTCTCGGTCGTGGGCGCTTCGTGGGCGCTGACGTTAGCTCAGCGGGCGGACATGAACCCCCAATCAGAATAGGAACTCCTCGGAATACCGCCCTGCTGCGGTGCATCCCGGGTGGGTGGGATTGGGTGGAAGCCGCCGCGGCTCCTCGGTGATAAACGCCAGCCCGAGGGCGGTGCCCGGACAGCCGCGGCCGGAATCGATGCCGACGCGTCGCACGGGATCGGATACTGGGGCATTGGGCCTGGGCCGCAAGCCAGTGATGGTGGTCCGGGGCGTCCAGTCCTCGCGTCGTTCCACGGTGAAGAGATGACCAGGGCCGAGGGAGGCTGCGGCGGAGTCGACCATCTCGCGGCGCAGCGCGTGTTGGGCCCGCCAGGTATCGCCGCCGTCGCGGTCGTGACCGGCGCTTCAGTCGAGCGCCCACTCGCCAAACTCACCTCGGCGGACGTCGAGTCCGCTGCCGACGGCCGACGCTTAAGGCAGTAAAGAGCTTCACACAGGTCGCTCTCGACCCTCACCGAGAACCATGAGGCGGCCACGGCGCCCGCCGCAACAGGCAGTTGCCCTCGCAAGCGCGCGGCCACCGTGCGCGGGCGTGCGCCGCCGTGAACCCGCCATCTGTGGCGACCGAAGCGTCCGTGGGAGTCACCGGGCCGATTCGTATCCCTCCGCAGGCGATCCGCATTCCCCAGCCCCAATGCCCGTAGTGGTGCCATGCCGCAGCGGATCCGGGCAGCCTCGAGGCGCTGGGGTATCGGCACTGGTCATCGCTTTGCCCCGGGGCTTGCGCCCCGGCAGGCTGGTCGATGGCTGGTTAACGCTGCAGCTGATGATCATTGTTGATGATCAGTCAGGATTTGTCGGGGGCCGCTGCTACACCAATTCCCGAGGGTGGACCGCGTCGGGCGGTCCACCGTTGCGGGAGGGGAAGCGCATGGTGCCCGAGGGATACACCTACGTGAAGGGCCACATCCGCCGAAAGCCGCGGCCGAGGATCAACAAGACGAGCGGCTGGCTCGTCGCCGCGCTCGTCGTCGGCGACTTGTGGCTGTACGGGCAGGGCGACGGCTCGTCGACCACCACGAACACGAACCCGGGCACCACCGCCCCGGCCTCCGCCCCGGCGGCGGGCCACTGATGCGCCGAAAGCTCCGCCGGCTCGGGCTGAGGGCGCCGCGTACTGGGGCCGAACGCGTCGCCGCCGTCGTTATCGCGCTGGTCGTGGTGTCGTGGGCCGCGCAGGGCCTGCGGTGGGTGGTCACCGACGGCCTGCCCCTGCTCGTGGTCCTGGCCGCTCTCGGCGCGGCGGGCGTGGCCGTCTGGTGGTGGCTGCGGCGCGTGGGTGCGGCCGCGCGCCGCCAGCGACTGGCCTCGCTGCGGCTCAGCCTTGCCCAGCTCGACGCGATGGACGACAAGCAGTTCGAGTTCGCCCTGCGCGACCTGCTGCTGCGCGACGGGATCGAGGCCCGGCAGGTCGGCCAGCAGGGCGACCAGGCCGCCGACGTGATCGGGCAGGACGCCCGGTGGGGCCGAATCGTCGTACAGGCCAAGCACACCAAGGTCGGCGGCAAGGTCGGCTCGCAGGTGATGTACCAGGTCAAGGGCACCGCCCAGCCTGTGCACCGAGCCGATGTCGCGGTGGTCGTCACCAACGGCTCCTTCACCCGCGATGCCAAGGCGTGGGGCGACAAGCACGGCATCTACTGGGTGGACCGCGAGGCCCTGCGACGCTGGGCCGAGGGCGGCACCGCTCTGCCCGACCTCCTGCACCTGTCCCGGCGCGGTCGGCTCGGGGCGGCGGCATGACGAGTGCCAGGCCCCCGATGCTCGCCGCCGAACCGATGGACGACGGGCTGGACAGCGTGCCGGTGGGCGAGACCACGGGATCGTCCGGCGATCCAGCTCTGGACGACACGTGGGGCTGGCCGGAGGTGGCGATGGTGGCCACCGCGGTGCTGGGCGGGTTGGCCCTGATCGCCGGAATCGTGGTGCTCGGCAACTGGCTGGACAGCATCTGGTGGCCGTCCACCACCGTGCTGGGGCCGGCGTGCTTCCTCTTCGCGGTGTGGGGCTACCGGCGAGAGGGCCGCCAGAAGTGGGAGGAGCGACTCCGCCGTACCGGGCTGAAGTACTCCCTCGCGCAACTCGACGCCCTCCACTACCGCAAGTTCGAGTATGCGGTGCGGGACCTGATGCGCCGCGACGGGTTCCGAGCAGAGCGGACCGGCGGCGGTGGGGACGACGCCTGCGACGTGCGGGCCGTGGACCCGGACGGGCGGATCTGGGCCGTCCAGGTCAAACACCGGCGTGACGGCGCTGCCGGCAAGAAGATCGGCGTCCCGGTTCTCCAACAGGTCAAAGGCACCGCCCAGCCCGTCCACGGCGCCACGTTCGCCCTCATCGTCACCAACGGAGGCTTCTCCTCCAAGGCAATCCCGTGGGGCAAGACCCACGGCGTCCATCTCGTCGACCGGCACCTGCTGGAGACGTGGGCGGCCAGCGGCGGACTGCTGTGGGACCTGATCGACAACCTTCCCGCGCCCAAGCGCCACCCCTCCGACCGCGACCACAAGAAGGCCCGTCGCAAGTGAGAGGCCCGCCCCGCCCCAACCCCGCAGAGGCCCCGCGACTGCACCGCACAGACTGGGGCCACCCGGTGAGTCGAGAGCCCGCGACGGTCTGCACTCGACCGGGCGAGCGGTAGGCAGAACCGGTCTCGCTGGGTGCCGTGCTCCGCTAGCCTGCATTGGGTGACGGAAGCGATGGACGACCCCTCGTGTGGCTCGCGCAACAGCATCATCGAGGAGGACCTGGCGGTTCTCGGCGGGTCCTTCGGGCTCGGTGAGGTCCAGGCGTGCCGCTTCCTGCCCAACGGCCTGATGAACGGCAACTGGCGGCTCGAGACGGCCGACGGCGCGTTCGCACTGAAGCGGATCATGGATGTGCCGCTGCCGCTCGCCCGCCGCAACCTCGCGGTCCTGTCCGAGCTGGCCGACGCCGGAGTCCCGGTCGGACGGCCGATGGCCACCTCTTCCGGAGAGACTGTGGCAGAGGTCGCGGACCGCGGTTACTGCTTGATCCCCTGGTTGGAAGGCAGCCACCAGCCGGGGACGGAGCTCACGCTGGACCAGGCCGGAGACCTCGGCGTCCTGCTCGGTCAGATCCACCGGAGCCTGAATGACGAGCGGACCACCCGGCTCCTGCCGCCGCCGTCGGAGCCCCCGGCAGCCCCGGTGATCACCCCGTACTGGGCGCGCGTCGAAGCGGACCGCTTCCTCGCGCTGATCGCTGCCCTGAACTGCCCTACGGCCTTCGACACCGAGGCCGCCCAGGCGCTGGGCGAGCGCAAGGTACTGCTCGACAAGTACGCCCACTTTCACCCCACCACCGAGGTGGCGGCCGGCCCGGTGGGCTGGACGCACGGTGACGTGCAGCACCGCAACGTGCTGTGGCGGGACGGCAAGATCGCCGGGGTGATCGACTGGGACCGCATCCGCGTGCGCCCGTTCGGCGAGGAGGTCGCCCGCACCGCCACCGTGCAGTTCGGCGGCGAGGACGGCTTCCTCGACCTGGAGCGGACCTCCGCGTTCGTGGCCGGCTACCGGTCGGTAGTGCCGATCCCGGTGCCCGCGCTGGCGGACGCGGTGCAGCGGCTGTGGTGGAAGCGCATGTCGGACTACTGGCAGCTGGACTTCCACTACGACCGCGACGACCACTCCTGCGACCACCTGTTCCTGCCCGCCGAGCGCTTCCTGGCCTGGTGGACCGACCGGCGCGAGGCGGTGCAGGAGGCGTTCGCCGCTATGCCGTGACCACCGTCCGGGCCAGCACGGCGGCGAGGGCCTCGGCGACCTGCTCCATGTAGTCCGGGGCCAGGATCTGCGGCACCTTGAGGACGATCATCTGGCGCATCGCCTTGTGGAAGTTCGGCAGCTCGTCCCTGGTCGGCGGCCGGTAGGGGCTGCGGGCCAGGTGCGGCCAGAAGCGGGCGGCCAGCTCGGGGCGCTGGAGGAGCGGGGCCTGGGTCCAGTCCTCGTACAGGGAGCGGACGGGGACGCCGGCCGCCTTGAACCGCTTGCTCAGTACGGCCGGGTCCGGCACGCGGACGCTGATCGTCAGCGGAGTGCCGTACCAGCCGCGCACGGACAGCTCGCCGATCGCGGGCCAGGTGACGGGCGCGTCGTACTCCTCCAGCACCTTGCGCAGGGTGGCGAGGTTCTGTTCGGCGGCCAGCATCCGGTCGGGCAGCGACCGCAGTTGCTGGCGGGCGATGACGGCCGAGAGGGCGGGCATCCGGTACTTGTAGGCGGCGCCGGTGGTGGCGAATGGCAGCAGGTCGGGCAGGGTGAGCTCCGCAGCCAGGCGGGCAGGGTGGTGCCCGAGGGTGAGAGCCCGCTCGTAGACCTGGCGGTCCATGGTGGTCAGGACGCCGCCTTCGCCGCCGGAGACGGCCTTGGACTCCTGGAGGCTGAAGCATCCGGCCGCACCCCAGGAGCCGACCGCGCGGCCCTGATAGAGGGCGCCGTGGGCGTGCGAGCAGTCCTCGACGATCGGCAGCTCGGTCGCGGCGGCGAGCTGGTCCATGCGGGAGGGGACGCCCCAGGTGTGGGTGGCCAGAACCGCCGAGCACGTGCTGGCAGCCTCAGCGACGGCGGTGGCGGCAATGTTCGGGCCGTCCGGCTCGATGTCGCAGAACACCGGGTAGCTGCCGGCCTGGAAGACGGCGGTGATGGCGGAGACCCAGGTCATCGGGGAGACGGCGACACCCGCCTCGGGGCTGGCGCCAACCGCGTGGAGGGCGGCGTGCAGGGAGGCGGTGCCCGAGTTGAACGACAGCGCGTGGCGGGTGCCGGTGAGACGAGCGAAGGCGGCTTCGAGGCCGTTGGTGGCCGGGCCGAGATTGATCTCGGACAGGTGGCCGTCGTCAAGGAGATTGAGGACGGCGTCCTTCTCGGCTTGCCCGTACTTGGGTTCGCGGGGGAAGGGGAGGGTGACGGCGGGGTCATTCACGAGATGTCCTTCCGGGCGGGGCGAGCGAGAGGCAGCGGGTTACGGGCGACGACGCGCGTTCGAACCGGCGTCCGGTGTGACTCTCGGAATGGCGGAGAGGTGGCCGTGGTCGAGGTCGTCGAGGTCGGCCTGGAGCTGGGCGGCCCGCAGCCGGACCATGTCCGGCTCGTCGCAGGAGGCGTGGAACTGCAGCAGCGAATAGGCGATCCGCAGGCGGAACAGGACCAGTGGCAGCAGGCGGTCTGCCGGGACTGGGCCGTCGAAGTAGCCGTCGAGCAGGGCCTCGGTCATCGGGGCCGGTTCGCGCAGCGACCACCCGGCGAGTTCGGCCAACGGGTCGCCGCCGCGCACGCTCTCCAGGTCGACCACGCCGGTGATGCGTCGGCCGTCGGTGAACAGGTGCCGGCCGACCCAGTCGCCGTGCAGGAGCCGGGGTGGGCCCTGGGCCAGGCGGCCAGCTCCGACGTCCAGGATGAAGCGGGTCCGGTGCAGCAGCCCCGGCAGGTCGAGGCCATCGACGCTCGGGAGGCTGCGGGGCGCGAGGCTGAGGAACCAGCCCTGGATGGTGGCATGCTGGCCGATGCCGTGGCCGTCGAGTTGGCCGAAGCTGCCGACCTCGATGCTGTGCAGCTGCCGGAGCACCTCGCCCGCGTGAGTCGCCGCGTCCAGGTCCTGCGGTGTGGGCGGTTCGGCTTCGATGGGGCGGCCGGGGCACCGGGACTCCACACACGCCTCCCGGCTGTGCCACAGGACCTCGGCGGCCGGAACGCCGGCCTCGCGCATGCGGGCCGAGGCCCAGGCGGCGGTCGGGTAGCGCGAGCGGCTACCCGCGCGACGGACCTTGACGACCAGGTCGTCACCGCCGTGGGTGGTGACCGCGAAGGGGAGGCTGTCCGTTCCGGCCTTGAGCGGGGTGAAGCGTGCTCCGGCGGCGTCGAAGCCCGCCGCGGTGAGCGCGTCGACCAGCAGCGGGTGCGGGCGGCTGATCACCGTGTCAGCGGCGGGCATCGGGCACCTCCGGCACGGGGACGGGGCGGCGGTGGGTGGCGGAGGCCAGGGCGGCGTCCAGCAGGGCGATGGAGGCGAGGTTGTCGGCGGCGGTCACCGGCAGCGGGCCGTCCTGGTGGAGGGCGTCGATCATGGCGGTGATGCACCGCTGGTAGGCCGGCGGCCTGGCCTCGGGCGCGGTCCGTGCCCGGTGGGGGTCCGGGGCCCAGCGGGCTGCGAAGCCCCGGCTCTCCACCCGCCAGTCGCCGTTCGCGTCGGTCCGCAGGATCGGGTCGACGATGTACCCGCCTCGGTAGGTGAACAGGGAGCCGTCGGCGAAGTGGACGGTGACCGTGGCGATCGAGCTGTGGGCCGCGAGGAAGCCGGTCGCCGTCTCGGTGCAGGTGACCTCTGTGGGTGGCGCGCTGATCAGCGCGCGGACCTGGTCGAAGGCGTGGACGGCGAGGTCGGTGGTGACGGGCAGGTGCTGGCCGGCGCGGAAGCCCGGGCCGGGCAGGGTGACCAGGGTGTCGGCGGTAATGGCGAACGGTGGCCGACCGCCGGAGCGGACCGTGTTGGCGAACGCGAGGAAGTCCGGGTCGGCGCCTCGGTTGTGCATGACGGCCATCAGCAGGCCGCGCTCCTTGGCGAGGTGGACGAGGTCGAGGGCGTCGGGCAGGTTCAGGGCCAGCGGCTTCTCGGTCAGGATGTGCAGGCCCTGGGCGAGCGCCGACCGGCTGACCGGGTGGTGGAGTTCAGGTGGGGTGAGGTTGGCGACGACGTCGGCCTCGGCTCGGGCGAGCGCCTCGGGGAGCGTCGTGGCGAAGGCCGGGCTCAGCCCGTACCGGGTGGCCAGGGCCTGGGCGGCCTGTTGGTCGGGGTCGACGAGGGCAGTGATCTCGATGCGCCCGTCGGCGAGCAGGGAGCGGACCCAGCGGCTGGCGATGGCACCGCAGCCGATGATCGCGGCCTTCACGACGCCTCCTTGAGTGGGTGCGGCCCGCTGGCCGGGCTGGGGCGGTCCTGGGCAGCCTGGTGGCGGTGGACGTGGTCGAGAGCTTGTGCGGTGAGGTCGTCGAGCGAGCCGCTGGTGGCGTCGAGCAGGGCGACGGCCGGGGCGAGCGGGTGGGCGAGGTAGGCGTTGAAGTGCTCGCTGAAGTGCCGGTCGTAGAAGATCGTCGGCATGCCCTTGCGCAGGCGCGCCCGACGGGCGAGCACGTCCGGGTCGGCGGTGAGCACGATCGTCAGGTCGGGCATTGCCACCGGACGGCTGGTGACCAGGTGCCGGGCCTGGTCGTTGCAGTCGAAGCCGTTCATCCGGCCGACGGCGTGGGCGTGGGCGAGCAGGGTGTCTACGGTGCGGTCGAGGATCACGTCCCGGCCCTCGGCGATGGCTTGCCTGGCCCGGGCGAGCCGCAGGTCCTCGACGTCCAGGAACTGGGCGATGTTGGCCAGTTGGTGCTCGGCCGTGAACGGCTCGGGGGCCGGCAGCAGGGTGGGGTCGGGGCTGGCGTGGTAGTAGCAGGGGATGACGGCGGGCCGGTTCAGGTGGGGGGCGAGCTGGGCGGCCAGCGTGGTCTTGCCGACGCAGCTGACGCCTTCGATGCCGAGGATCACGCGAACTCCCTGTCCGTGGTGGTGGATGGGGTGGTGCGGCGGTTGCTCTTGGGGGCGAGCGTGGTGTGGCGGGTGCCGGTGACCGCCCAGCGGCCGAGGGCCGTCAGGGGGCCGATGCTCTTGAGCAGGAGCCCGGCCAGCGTCTCCGCGCTCCGCACGGCGGTCTCCCGCCCCGTCAGGTGGCGGCCTTCGGCTGTGGCGAGTACGCGGACCGGTGCGACTGTGGCAGCCCAGAGTGCGGTCGCGGCCGCCGCCCGGACGGGCAGACGTGTGCGCGGGCCGAGCGCGAGGGTCAGGCAGAGCGCGGTGGCGGGCGAGACCAGCAGCCACGCCATGCCCCGGTAGGCGCCGGTGGCCAGGGCCGCGGCGTGGTCGCGGCGGCGTCCGTGGCCTTCGGTGTGCCAGCGGGCGGCGCACTGCGGGTAGTCGAGGTAGCTCTGGAACCAGCGCTCACTCTGGGACAGCAGCTCGCTCAGGTGCTCGGCCGCCGGCACGGTGGTGGTGAAGGGCAGGCTGTCCAGCGGGATGCCGTCCAGGGTGAGCCGGTAGCCGAAGGCGACGTCGTCGAGGATTGTGAAGGTGGGCAGGCCGCCGACCTGCCGAAAGACGTCCGTCCGAACGAGGAGGCCGTGGCCGACGGTCTGGGCCAGCCCTGGCAGCCGGGGGCCGGTGTGCGGGCGGCGGGCGGCGTCGGCGTGCTGGCGGAGGTTGGGGATCTCTCGGCGGAGGGTCCACAGGGTCTGGGCGCGGGCGGCGCCTCGGCACAGGCTCCGCTCCCACCAGGCGCCGGCCGCACCCTGGGTGGCGAAGCGGGCGGACTGCTGGACGACGCACGGGAGTTCACCGTCGGCGGCCCGGCGGCGGGCCAGGAACTCGGCGGTCCGCTCCAGCAGCTCGCGGCTCGGGCGGGAGTCCACGTCGTAGATCGCGATGTACTCCTGGTCCGCGTCGGCGATGGCGAGTTGTTCGACGGCTGCATTGACCTGCGCGGCCTTGCGCCCGTCGCCCCGGTAGTGGACGTGCCGGACCAGCGGGTCGGACTGCGGCAGCCGTGCGAGTTCCGCCGTGACGACGTCCGCCGTGGTGGGAAAGCCGGACAGCACCTCGGCAGCCACGGCATCGGTCAGTGAGCCCTCACCGGTGCCGGTCAGGGCCTTGCCGAGGACGGCCAGCTCGTCGCCGGTCAGCTGCGGGAAGTGCTCCACCGTGAGGTTGGCCGCCGTCGCCCCAGTCAGCCGGGCGGCCAGGTGCTGGCGCTCGGCCTCCTCGCGGGCTGTGGTCACCAGGGTCAGCGTCGAGCCGGGGAAGTCGCGCAGGAGCGGGACGAACCAGGCCAGAGCGGTGGTGATCTGCTGTTGCTCCCGCAGCACCGGGACGACGACGTGCAGCACCATCGGCTCCATCGCCCTTCGGTTCCCGGCCCGCACGGGCTGGTCGGCCCAGGCCAGCGTCCGGCGGATGTGCCGCAGTCCGTTGACGTTGCGCGCGGCCACAGCGGCGGCGATCCACCAGGTGGCGCTCCGTCGCAGCGGCTTGCGCCCTCGCGTGTTCACTCGGCACTGCCGTTGGCGACGTAGTCGTGGAACAGGCGGTAGGTGTCACGGAGTTCGCCGGCCGGATAGGTGTCCTGCCAGGGCTTGTCGGGACCGGCGAAGTGCACGAGGGCGGCGGTCTTCTCGTCCTCCAGCAGCTGGGCGAGCGGGCTGTCGGCCTCGGCGTAGTGGATGAAGCCGGCCTGGGCGGCCTGCGGCGACATGGCGAAGGTGTTCCACCGCTGGTCCAGCCGCTGCCAGTTGTCGTCGACGGCCCAGTTCAGGGCGTCCTGGTCCCAGAAGCGGACCTTGTCCGGGTGCTCGGACAGGAACTGCCGGGAGCGGTCGAAGACGCCGAGTCGCTGGCAGCGCTCGAGGTCGATGAGCATGACGCCGCTGTTGAAGTACTCCCGGCCGTACGGGACGCCGAGCTTCTTCCAGCCGGGCAGCTGGATGCCGCGACCGATGACCGGGTTCTGCGGGTCGCGCACTGCCCCGACCGGACGCCCGTCGAGGGACTGCCGAAGCAGCGGGCGGAGGTCGCCGAGCACCAGGGTGTCGGCGTCCAGGTACAGCACCCTGTGCTCGTCGGGGATGACCTCCGGGATGGCCAGGCGCACGTACACCGCTCCGCTGACCCAGTCGGAGACGGGGTAGCGCGGGTCGGTCATCGGTGCCGGCCGCAGCTCGGTGGCGAGGCCGATGCGGTCGGCGTCGCGCAGGATCGCCTTCCGGTTGGCCTCGCTGATCTGCTGGTCGAGGACGATCAGGCGAAGCTCACCGACGGTGCCCGGGTGGGCGGCAGCGATCGAGTGCATCAGCGTTCGCAGCGGGCGGGCGTATCCGTCGTCGACTCCGCAGACGATCGCGGGCAGCGGGCGCGGGGAGGTGTTCACGAGGCGCTCCTTCCGGTGGCGGCGGTGGCCTGGCGGGGGAAGTGCTGCTGGGCCCAGTCGAGGGTCTGGCGCAGGCCGTCGCGCAGGGGGGTGGTGGGCTCCCAACCGAGGTGGGCGCGGGCGGCGGTGATGTCGGGGCAGCGGCGCTTGGGGTCGTCGGCGGGCAGCGGAATGAAGGTGACGGCGGAGACGGAGCCGGTCATGGTCCGGATCTCCTCGGCGAGTTGGAGCATGGTGATCTCGTGCGGGTTACCGAGGTTCACCGGGCCGGGGTGGTCCGCGGTGACTGCGGCGAGCAGGCCCTCGACGGTGTCGGCCACGAAGCACAGCGAGCGGGTCTGGCTGCCATCACCGGCAACCGTGATCGGCCGTCCCGCCAGTGCCTGCTGGATGAAGGCGGGCACCGCGCGGCCGTCGTCGGCGCGCATCCGAGGGCCGTAGGTGTTGAAGATCCGCACGATCCGGGTGCGGGTGCCGCCGGAGCGCTGGAAGCAGGAGGTCAGGGCCTCGGCGTACCGCTTGGCCTCGTCGTAGACGCTGCGGGGGCCGGTCGGGTTGACGTTGCCCCAGTACTGCTCGGACTGCGGGTGCACGAGCGGGTCGCCATAGACCTCGGAGGTCGAGGCGAGCAGGAACCGGGCGTGCTTGGCTTCGGCGAGTTCCAGGGCGTTGAGCGTGCCCATCGCGCCGACCTTCAAGGTGGCCAGCGGGTGGCGGGCGTAGTCCAGCGGTGAGGCGGGCGAGGCCAGGTGGAAGACGAAGTCCACCGGACCGGCCACCTGGAAGGGGCTAGTCACATCGTCGGTCTGGATTCGGAAGCCGTCGGCCGAGCGCAGGTGCGAGAGGTTGTCGAGGCGGCCGGTCAGCAGGTTGTCGACGCCGACCACCTCGGCCCCGAGGTCCAGCAGTCGCTCGCACAGGTGCGAGCCGATGAAACCGGCGGCACCGGTGACGACCGCGGTGCGGCGGGCGAAGACGCCGTGTTCGGCCGAGGCCGCCGGATCGCGCGGGAGAATCGGTGGTGCTTGCAGGCGTGGCACGGTGCGTGTCCTCCAGGTCGTCGGGGGTAGCGGGGTTCACGAAGGGCCGTCGAGGCAGCGTGGGCCAGCGCTTCAGACGTCCGGGTCGCGATCGGGAAGGGACCGTGCGGGCGGTGCCGCGACCGGGTGATCGGTGCTGAGCTGGTGGCCGGCGGTGACCCCGAGCAGCGCGAGCGTGACGACGTGGCCCAGGCCCCACAGCACGGTGAGCACGGTCCCCACCGGGTCACGGCGTGCGCCGCGATGCCTGCCCTGATGCGGCCGCTCGACTGCCTCCATGGCTCCTCCCCTCGCCGGCCTCCGGGGCCGGGCGGTGCGGTACAGCGTCGCCGTGCCGCAGCGCAACTCGGAACGTTTCTGGGGGGTTTCTGCTCGATGCGATCCGTGCCACAGCGGGTAGCAGTACGCTCACCAACAGGTCATGAATCGCCGGGGGTTGAGATGAGCTCAGACGTTCTGGCAGTCCATCCGCTCACCCACCTGATGCGGTTACGCGGCTGGGGAAAGATCCAGTTCGCGCGCATGATGCGTGACCACGGCACCGCACTGAAGATCCACCTGGCGACCAACCGGACGCTGGTGTGGAAGTGGGAGCAGGGCCAGGAGCCCGAGCCGGATGCGCAGTTCGTGCTGGCCGACCTTCTCGGCGTCAATCCCCGTACTCTGGTTGCCAATCCGTGGCCCAGGTGGCTCCCGGTCTGGGAAGTGACCGGCATCACGGCGCCATGGACGAAGGCCGGTACCGTGGACGTACTGGTGGAACTGGTCAGGAGTGGTCATATGGATCGGCGGGGCTTTCTCACCATCACCGGGGCCGCCATGGCCACCGTCGCTGCGAGCTGGGCTTCCGCCTCGCCCGCCTTCGCCGCCGCCCTGGGTGGCGACCAGGTGACGGACTCCATGGTCGACACCCTCGAAGCCCGCGTCGGCACCCTTCAGACACTGGACGCACAGATGGGAGGCGCCCGCCTCATCGAGCAGGCCCGAGGCGACCTCGCCATCATCACGACCCTGCTCAAGCACGGCCGCCACTCCGAAGCCGTCGAGGCCCGCCTGCTCGGGCTGGCCGCCCAGGTCAACTACATCGCCGGCTGGATGGCCTACGACAGCGGGCTTCGCTCAGCGGGCCAGCAGTACTACCTCGGTGCTCTGCGTGCCGCCAAGACCATCGGCGACGACGCCCTCGGCGGCTTCCTGCTCGCCGAGATGGGCGTCCACCTCTCCGATAGCGGCAACCCTGCCGAGCGCGTCGCCCAGGTCGAGACCGCGCTGGCCAACGCCCCCGCGACGATGCAGCCTGGCGTCCGCAGCTACCTCGAACTCCACCACGCCGAGAGCCTGTCCCGCGACGGCCAGCACCAGAAGGCTGGATCCGCCCTCAACCGCGCCCACGACCTGTGGGTCAGGAACGGCGGCGACCAGCTCCCCAGCTGGCTCTCCTGGTACGGAGACGCCCAGCTCAGCTCCACCGAGGGCAAGATCATGCTCCGCGCTGGCCAGGTCGACCGGGCCACCAGCGCACTGGCCTCCTCCATCGACCACGCAGTTCCCCGCGACCAGGCTGTCCGTGCCGGCCGCCTCGCCACCGCCCGCCTCGCCGGCAAGGACCTCGACGGAGCCCTCGACGCCGCCAACCGCGGACTCAACCTCCTCGAAACCCAGGTCCACTCCGTACGCGCAGTCAGCCGCCTCACCAAGTTCGACGGCTACCTCAAGCCCCACCATGGCGAGCCTGCCGTCGCCGAGTTCCGCGAGCGGCTGCGCGCGCTTCCCGTCATGGCAGCGTGACTCGCGCGGACCATATGGAGATCGCCCGGTTCTGTCCCTGAGGCCCAGCTATGCCTCGCAGCACGTGGGCCCCGGCGCCGTCCTTCCGGTGCGGGGCCCACGTGCGTTTACGGTGCCGGCCGTGGTTTCGGCCAGCCGGGGGTCAGGTGCGCTGGAGCGGCATGCGCTTTCGGTGCACAAGCGGGATGCCAAGGCGGGCGGCCACGGTCCTCTCCAGGGCGGAGACGACGCGGTCGGGGGTAGTGTCCCGCAGTGGGATCACCCAGTACTCGGCCCACTCCTCCCTCTTCGAGGTGCTGCGGTTGACATGCTGGCTGAGCCGGGTCGCGGCGGCGCCCCGGCTCAGGGCTCGGGTGGGCGCGGTTTTGCCGCAGTAGCAGGCGTTGCCGCGGCGGTTGGCCACGATGTAGATGGCCTTGTTCTCATACCCGGAGTCCTCCCCGATGGGGATCGGTTCCGGCTGCAGCTCGGCGAGCCACTGGCCCGCGAGTCGAGCGAGCATGGCGTACCGGTCGTCGGTGATGCCCACGACGCCCGGCCAGGTGGTGTCGGTCATCAGCTCGGCTCGTCCTCGGAGATCTTTCCGAGCTTCTTGCCCAAGGTGTTGATGTTCTTGAAGGTCGGCTCGACGAGGACCCAGGGCAGATCGGCGGTGGTGCCGTGCTCCTTGCGCAGGAAGATCAGGTAGTCGAGGTTGGCGACCGTCGTGGCCAGTGACGACTGAAAACCGGTGAGAGCCTCGTCCTCAAGCTCGGTGGCGGTGGGCTCGTTCTGGTAGTACTCGGGGTCGAACCCATGGCTGGCGACGAGGCGGAGGTGGGCGTTGAAGTCGCTGCCCTTCCAGTCCTCCTGCTCTACGAGTTGGCCGTGGGCCCACCAGCGCGGGCGCAGGCCGGCCCTGATCCGCTTGATCGCGTCAGCGAGCACCTGCGGCCCCTCCTTCCTGCCGAGCACGGCCTCGATGACCGTGCCGACGGGGGTGCGCATGACCTTGATGCCGCCCACGATCTGCTCGGCGGTGCCACCGGCGGCGAGCAGGTTCCCGCTGGTGACGAGGTTGACCATGGCGATCACGCCGAGGAGGAGCCGGGCGGGGATGTCACCGGTGTCGGCGCGCGCGAGGAGGTCGTCCACGGCCTCGTCCGAGTCGATGTTCTCGACAGTCCACTCGTGGTCTGCCAAGTCCTTCCAGAGGATGTTCTTCTCCACCGCAGTGCGCACGGACGCCATGGTCTCCTTGGGGAGGCTGGAGTAGGAGCGCAAGCCGAGTTCGGCGGCGGGGCCGCTGCGGTGGGAGATCACGAGGCGACTCTTGTCGAGCTTCGCGGCCATGATCGCGTTCAGCCTCCGCTCCTTGCGGGTGAGCTGCTGGACGACGAAAGCGAACCTCAGGTCACGGAAGGCCGGGTTAAGCCCGAGGGTCTTCATGGCGTCGGTGACGTCGGTCCGGCCGAGGAGGACGTCCTTCACGGCCGGGGCATCGTCGCCAAGCTCGCCGGCATCGAACAGCGCGGTGACGACCTCCTCGGCGGTGACGCCGCTTTTGGAGGACTCCTCGAAGGGCTTCACGCCAACGTTCATGCGCATCAGCAGCGAGCGGACTGCGGCGGGGAAGCGCTGCATGCCCATACTCGGCTTATCGTCGATGTAGCCGACGATGACCTGCACCGGGACGGTCATCGCGTTGAGTAGCTCGGCGGCGCGGTCCCGCTTGGCGCGGGCAGTCTTGCTCGTGCCGGATGCCTCGGTGAAGTCGCGGTGGGCGTTCTTGACGATCTCCCGGACGAGGTCCCGCCGCTGGCTGAGGGTGCGCCGCATGAGGTGGGACGGGAGCAGCGGGACCAGGTCCTTGGCGGTGGCGGGGCTGATCTGGCTGGCCTGGACCTTGAGGTTGGCGGTGCAGGAGGCCCAGCGGCTGTTGCCGTCGACGATGCTCAGGTCGTCGTCGGGATAGTGCCCGGCGTTGAGGAAGGAGACGGGGACGGCGGTAAGCGGCCGCTCGACGATGCGCCGGCCGACTTCCTGGGGGTTGCTCTCCCTGACGCGCTTGGACGCACGGTCGATGGCAGTGAGGAGGTCCTCCATCGGGTCGGCGTAGACGAGAGTGGCGTCGGTGCCGTGAGCAGTGGGCATGGAGAGGACCCGCTGGCTCTCGCTGGTGCCCGGGTCGGCAGCGTAGTGCGCTTCGTCAAGCAACCTGTCGTTCTCGATCGCGGGGGACAGCATCAGCGTGTACGCGCGGTAGTTGAGTGCGACCAGCCATCCGGTCTCGACGCGGTGGCGGTCCAGGCGGGCGCCGTCAAGGAGGCCGGGCTCGACCGCGCCGTACGCGATCCGCTGGATGGCGGCCTCGGAGATCTGGACGTCGGGACGCTGCTTCTCGAGGTACTTGATCGCCTTGGTGGTCTTGCTGACCGGCTCGACACGGTGCTCGAACGGTGACGAGCGGTCGCCGGTGCGGATGTCGATGAGCTCGACGGCGTCGATGTCGTCAGGCTCGTCGGGGAAGTTGGTGATGCTCACTGAGCCTCGATCGGCTGGGCCGGCGCGAGGCTGGCTCGCGGCCGGTGATCGGCGTACGCGAGCAGAGCGCCATGGAGCGCAACGCACCCGTGCCTGCCTGGGCAAGGACCGCGGTCCGTCGCTGGGCTGACCCGGCGTCGCTTCGGTGACCTGCAGGCGTAATCCGGGTACCCGCTCCGTGACGTGCAGGCGGCGTACTCGGATCTTGCTGGTGGATACCGCGGTGTCTACCAGCTGCGCAACAGACCGCTCTCGGCGGCGGCGATGGGAAGAGCCTACAGCCTTCCAAGTGGGCGCAGAACGGAAGTTGACAGTCTTTCCGATCTGGTCTTCGTGGCCTGCACGATCTCGCCCACCGAACTGCCAGAGGCCGTATGGGGTTGCATGGCGCGCCTGTCACGCGCCGGCGCGGAACATGCTCGCTGCCTGAGCCGCGTCGGTCAGCTGACTGCCGCGGAACAGCGCGAGGAACAGTGTTGCGATTCCCACAGTGACGACAGGCCCGGTCAAGCTGGTCGGCAGTCCCGAGTACGTCACTGCGACAACTACGCCGAGGCCACCACCGGCAACACCCAGCCAGCGCAGGAACGGCCGGTCCACGACCGGCTCCGCCCCGAGATCCTCCTCCTCCAGGAGCGCGGCGCATCGTCCCTCCGCATACCTGTTCGCAATCGTCATCAGCTTGACCGCGAGGTCCTGAAACGCCGCAGCAGGCTCCGACAGCACCCGCGCCTCATCCGCCCGCAACGCACCGATCACCTTCGCCGCATGCGCCTTCGCCACCCGTCGCTGGTGCCGCCTCAGCCGGTACCCGCGAGCTTGGTATGCCTTTCGGATCTCCCGCTCCGCCGCCCTGAGCGAGACCCGGGGAAGCGCGTCCAGCGACGGCTCCGCGCTCCATTGCAGATGAACACGCGCGCACCGGGTCGCGGTGGCGACGAGGACGGCAACTCCCGACCAGTTCACCGAGTTGTGCCTGCGATCCAGGGCTGGGTGACCAGGCTCCCCACGGAGGGAATCGGCCACACCCATGGGCATGAGCCTCCTCAGGACAACGAAGACCAGAGCGCTGGCCAGCAGCAGCGGAACGAGCTTGACGGCGCCGTGCTCCGACAGCAGGACGGGGAGCTTCTTGCCGATGACGACCGGCACCGAGACGATCCCGAGCAACAGCGAGCTGAGCGGATCATGCACAGCGTGGGCCGCAGTGGGATGACTCGCCTCCTCCACGGCGTGCCGGACGGCGTCGATGACGCTCTGGCCGTCCACCCTCACCAGGATAATCACGGCGACGGCATAGATCGGTAGGGCGTTGACGACCTGCTCGAAGCACCGGCGTATCGCCGTACCGACCAAGCCGGGCCGGATGTCCGGCACCCGGTCTTCCACGACGTAGGGCAGAACGCGGCCCGCGCTGAGCACTATCTCGTTCACGGGCTCTGCCACCAGTCGGTCCCGCAGACGTCGTACCGGGCCGAGCACCAGCCGCTCCCACCACCGCAGGACCGTCGGCTTGGCGATGTCCGCGATCCAGCACACGACAGCAAGCCCGACAAGGGTTAGGAGTGGACGCATCCGCCGATCATCGCAGTCGGCTTGGCACTGCGTCAGGGTTCTGCCTAGATCTACGGGATGCTCCGCAAAGCCCGGCCACCTTCGTCTCGACTCCGACGCCGCGAACGGCCGCTCCGGGGGGACGGCCGCCAGCCGGCCAGTCGTCGCGGTAGCGTGATCCGTCTACCGCCCGGCATGCCAACCAGGAGCAAAGAAACGGGAGTTCGAGTGAGCGACCAGGCCATCAAGTACGTGCACCAGTTGGCCGTCGCCGACCCGCTCTCCAAGCGGGTGCTGCTGGTACTGGCCCAGCACACCGAACCCACCACCAGCATGTGGGGCCACGAGATCCCCGAGATCATGGGCCTGGACATCACCGAGACCGACCTGCCGACACTCGCGGCCCAGGCCGGGTTCACCGCGGAGGAGTTCCGCCAGCAACTCCGCCAGCTCAAGCAGCACGTGAAGATGGACGTACTCGAACATTCCGACGGGACCTGGGAGATTGTCTACGGGCCGTCGTACACCGACAAGTACTCGCCGATCCCCCAGCCGGTCACGGAGGAGAACGTCGGCGGACTCCACGACTTCGCAATGCCGGGCTGGGAGTACTACAGCACCTGGGGCTGGGAAGAGGGCCTCGGACACTTCTACGCCCAGATCATCCACAACAGCGACGACCGGGACGCCACTCCTCGAATCTGGATCACCCCGCCCAGGTACGTGGTGCGGACGATCGACGAGCTGGCCCAGGTAATCGCTGACGAAATCGCACCCTACGAGCCGATTCGGGTGCCGGCCTCCGTGATCAAGATGTACATGACCAAACCGCCCCTCTCGCCTCGGTAGCCAGCAGAACCGGCTCCAAGCAGCACTCCAACGCCCCCGACGCGCCAACCAGGCTCCAGCAGCAGCCGTTCCTGGATGCCTGAAACCACCTGCGGACGCGCGGCCGCCGTCGTTACCGTCGTGGCATGGGATCGCCGATCACGTTCGAGAGCCTGTTGTCCGGCGCCAGGGATTTCGCACACCTCGCCATGGACGCGCACGCGGAAGGCCAGACCGAGGTCTTCCTCTTGGAAGCGGGAGTCAGCGTCGAGCGCCTGGCCAAGGCCGCGCTGGTGCAGGTGCATCCGACGCTGCTGTCGGAGGTGAAGGGCAACGACGACATGCTGCTGCACTTCGCCGGAGCGATGACCACTCCGCCGCAGAGGTTCCACACCATCGGGGCGGCCGTGGCAATCACCCGGCTGCGGAAGATCGGCGTTCTGCCGAGGTCGGCGGAACTGGACGGGCTGATCGAGCTGCGGAACGGCGTCGCGCACCTCGGCACCAGCAGCGGCGAGGACTACCTGGCCCCGTTCGTGGAGACGGTCTGCAAGCTCCTCGACCACGCCAGCGAGGACCGGGCCGCGTTCTGGGGGTCGTGGTCTGGTGCCGTCCAGGTGACGCTGGACGACCGGTTCGACCGGGTTCAGAAGGCCGTCCATCTCCGCATGGACCAGGCCCGGTTCAGGATGGAGACCCGCTTCGGAAGGCTGCCCGAGGAGGCGGTCGAGAGCGTGGCCAAGACCATCAGCGAGACGGGACTCGTGGTCATCGACCGGAGCCCGACCGGCGTGCACTTCCGGACCCTCACCAGGTGTCCGGCCTGCGGCACCGAAGCCGCCACCCTGTTCCTGAAGGCCGCAAACGCGGCACTGTTGTACGAGATGGAGCTGGCTGCGGAGGAACTGCTGTGCGGATTGTGCGGTCTCCGGCTTGCGGGTGAAGAGGAGATCGGGATCGCTGGCATCCCGTCCACCATGAGGTGCAAGGTCGAAGACCTCAAGGAGGTAGTCGACGACGGACCCATCACCGGCAACCTTCTTGGACACCACGACGCCTTCTGACCGGCCGGGTGCCGAACCCCCGGCGAGTGAAGACTGCACCCCCTTCCGCCTCCGAGGACTGTTCAGTCCTCGGTGAACAGCTCGTGGGGCTCGACGCCCAGCGCCTTCGCCAGGGCCGGGATGCGGTCCACCGAGACGCTGTGCCGAGCGGTTTCCAGGTCGATATAGAAGGACCGGTCCATGCCGGCCGCTGCCGCCACGGCGGTCTGAGTCAGCCCCCGCCTCTCGCGAAGCGCCCGCAGGCGGCGCCCGAAGAGGACGCGCTGGGCCGGGATGCCCGGATCTGAATCGCTATTCGCCACGGGCAGTAACCGTAGTACAGTCCGAGGTGTAGGAAGTCTCCTACAAGATCAATTTATTGCGCCTGGGGGAGGTCGCATGTCCGCGTCGGCACAGCCGCTGCCTGATCCCAATGTGCCGACCCTGGCAACAGGCGGAGCCGAGGTGCGACGGCTGCCGTCCGCGGTCCCGCGCAGGCTCCCCTCTGTGTTGGTGCCAGCGGTTGGGGAGTCCTTCCCCTCGTGGGTGGACCGGGTCGCGGTGGATCTGGAGCTGACGCCTGGTGAGGCCGCGCGGCGGCTGGGGCTGGAGTGCCGTTCGAGCGACCGCGCGGTGCGGCCGGTGTGCTACGGCGTGGCGCTGACGGAGCTGGGTGCGCGCCGGATCGGGGCGGCGACCGGGTTGGACGAGATCGAGCTGCGGTTCATGCAACTGGCCCGGTACGCGGGCGGTGTTCTGGACTTCTCACAGCTGGACCTGGCCGACCCGCCGTCGGTGACCCGGCTGAGCAACCGCGAGTGGGCACTGTTCACCGGCACCCGGGCGTGCCCGAAGTGCCTGGGCGAGCGTCCGGTGTGGCAGCTGTGGTGGCGCCTGGGCATTGCGGCGGTGTGTCCGGTCCACCGGGTGCTGCTGGTCGACACCTGCCCGATATGCGGTGACCGGTTCGGGCTCGCGCACTCCGGGCATCCCGGCGGTCTGCCGACCCGATCGGGTGTCCTGGACCTGCGGCGGTGCAACAACCGCCGCTCAGTGGCTCCCGGGCGGCGATCGGTCCCTTGTGAGCAGGCTCTGGCCGAGCTGCCGTCCGTGACCGTTCCGGTGCAACTCGTGGACGTGCAGAAGCTGGTGCTGGAGGCCGCGCACGGGGGCCCGGCCGTGGTCGCCGGGCGGGCGGTGGCGACGGCTGACTTCTTCGCCGCCCTGCGCTACCTGGCCGCTGCCGCCCGAGCGGGTGCCGTACCGAGCGACCTAGCGAGCTGCCAGGCGCTGATTCCCGAGGCCGCCGAGGCGTTCACGGCCTACCAGGACGTGCGCCGGCGTGCCCGCCACGGCGGCGCCCGGACCAAGCTCGGGATGGCCCCGCCTACTGCCGCGCACGCGGCCGCCGTCCTCGCCCTGACGGCCCCGCTGCTGGTCGCCCCGCGCCGGACTGCGATGAGCACCGCCTTGGCCCGCTGGCAGCGCTCCGTCCCGGAGTCCCTGACGATCCCGGCCTGCCTGAGCGACGACAGCAGCGAGCAGCCGCCCACCGGAGCGATCCACGACACGGCCCTTGAGGAAGGACGGACGTGAGTCCGAAGAGAACCCGGACCCTGCGGCCGGTCAGGTATGCGCCCGACCAGCTGTTCGTCCACTACTACGACGCCCAGCAGACCGAGCGCCTGATACCCGCCTCCCAAGCGGCCACGGTGCGCTTCGAGGACTGCCTGCCCGCTCGCGAGATCCCCTCGTACGCGGGGATGCGACATACCCCAGGCTCGTACTGGGCAGCCAGCTGCGACGCCGTCCTGGACTACGAGAGCTACCTCGAAGCCAAGTGGATGAAGCTGCTGGACTTCGACTCCCAGGTCGCCGCTCTCGCCGCGCAGCCGTTCATCCTCGAAGGCGTTGACGCCCAGGGGAAGTGGACGCACGTCCCTGACCTGTTCGTCCGCCGCACCAACGGCTCGGTGCTCCTGCTGGATGTGAAGAACCCTCAGCAACTGGCCAAGCTCCGCGTCGTCCAGCAGGCCGAGCGCACCGAGAAGGCCTGCCAGGACCTCGGCTGGGACTACCGCATGGTCGGTGACCCCGATCCCCAGCTGTGGGCAACTGTCGAATGGCTGTGCGGCTACCGCCGGCCGCTGAACGCCACCGCTGATCTGGTCGATCCGATCCTCGCGCTCGCCACCCAGCCAATCGCGCTCGGAGACCTGGTCGGCTTTCGCCATGACCCCGAGGTAGCGCGTCCGGTCATCTACCACCTGATGTGGCACCACCACCTGCTCTTCGACATCGACCGGCCGCTTCGCGACCACACCCGGGTGTGGGCCGCCCCTGCTTCGGAGAGGACGCGATGAACCAGCGCTACCGCATCGCCGTCGAGGACTGGATCGAGTTCGAGGACGAGCGCCACCAGGTCGTGGGCATCGACGGCGCGCTGGTGCGGCTGCGGTCCATAACCGGGCACCGGATCACCATCATGCTCTCGGAGTTGCTGGCCGATCCCTCCTTCCGCGCTCACGCCGAGCCGCCGCCCGGCACCGGGAGCAACGACGTGGGGCTAGACCCGGGCGGGGTTCTGGCCACCGTGTCCCCCGAGGTCCGCCAGGCGGCCCTGGACCTGGAGGCTCACCTGTGGGAGGCCACCACGGGCTTTCGCTCCGGCGACCCGATGAAGGCCCTGGCCGGCGAGCCCCGCCCGCAGTACGACCCCAACCTCCCGGTGACCGAACGCATCGAAGCCAAAGCCGCGGAACTCGGCCGCACCTCCCGCCGCCTCTGGCAGCTGCTGGAAGAGTGGGACGAGAAGGGCCTGTTCGCACTGGTCGACGGGCGCAAGACACGCATCCGCAACCCGTTCCGCAACACCGACCCGCGGGTCATCCAGGCGATCCGCGAGCAGTCTGCGTCCGAACGGATGGACAGTTCCTCCGCCGTCACCACCCGGTTCCTGAGGCGCACGCAGAACAGGCTCGACGCCGACTACGGCGAGGGCACGGTACTGCTGCCCAAGGAGGACACCTTCCGACGCCTGGTCAAGACGCTGCTGGACCGGCTACCCTCCGATCCCGCCTACCAGCGCCAGTCGGCCGCCAACCAGCCCGACCGCACCTTCGGCAACGTCATCGCGCACCGCCCCGGCCAGGTCGTCATGCTCGACACCACGCCGCTCGACGTCCTGGCGTGGGATGCGGCCACCGACAGCACGTACGGGGTCGAACTCACCGTCGCACTCGACGTGGCGACCCGCTCGATCCTGGCCTGGCGACTCACTCCCGCTGGCACCAAGGCCATCGACATCGGCCTCCTGCTGGCGGACGTGATGACGCCAGAGCCGATGCGCCCGGCATGGGGCGACGCCCTGCGCTACTCGATGCTCCGGGTGCCCTACGAGCGCCTGCTCTCGCTGGACGAGCGCCTCGCCCACGCCGCCGCCCGCCCGGTGATCTATCCCGAGACTCTGCTCTTCGACCACGGAAAGCCCTATCAGTCCGACGTGGTACGGCGTGCCTGCCGCTCCTGGAAGATCGACATCCAGGACGCGCGCAAGCTCAAGCCCACCGACAAGCCGCACATCGAACGGCTCTTCGGCACCATCCGCGAGCAGTTCTCCATGCACGTCGCCGGCTACAAGGGCTTCAACGTCGCCACCCGGGGCCGCACCGTCGAGGAGCAGGCCCGCTGGAGCATCGACGAGATCGCCGAGTTCTTCGCCGAGTACGTCGTGGCCGTCTACCAGCAGCACCCGCACTCCGGACTGCACCTGTACGGCTTCCCCGACCTGGAGGTCTCGCCGAACGAGGCGTACGCGATGGCCCTGGGCTCAGCAGGCTTCGTCGACTGCCCGAGGGATCCGAACCTGTACTACGAACTGCTGCCGATCGCCGACAACGGCGGACGGGTCATCAACTCCTACGGCGTGGAGATCAACCACCTCGTCTACAACGCCGACGTGCTCTACCAGTTCCGCAAGGCCAAGTCGCCTTACCCGAACGAGCTGTGGCCCATCCGCTATGACCCGCGCAACCTCCTGCACGTCTACTTCCACAACCCCCGCGACAAGAAGTGGTACACGCTGCGGTGGACCCATGCGCTCAGCGACCTGCAGCCGTTCACCGACATCACCCTGCGCGAAGCCAAACGCCTCCTCGTCCAACGCGGATCCGACGCCTCCAAGCAAGCCAGCATCGCCCAGGCACTGCGGGAGTTGCAGAACCGCACCGACGCCCCCGAGACCTGGACCAAGGGAACCCGCAAGCGCTGGACCCGCGACCGCCACCGCGCCCACGCACAAGCCGCCGACGCCTTGCGCTACACCCCGGCTGTGCCGGCGCCGCCGCCGGCTCCGCTTCCGGAAACCCGCAAGCCCACCATCACCGGCCTGCACGCCGTTCCCGACCTGCCGGACGAGGACGACGACCTCGATCTCGACGCCATCCAGCCCGCGACGGTGTGGAACCCCCGCACCCACCAGGAGAACTGAGCACGTGACCGCCATCGCCTTCCCCGATGACGAACCTCACTACTTCGAGCACCCGGGCCTCTCCGAGCCCCGCACGAAGGAGGAATGGCGCGCATACCTCGACTTCGAGCCGCCCCTCAAGCCCGAGAAGCTCTCCCTGGAGCTGTACGAGCAGCTCAGCGCCCGGGAGAAGAGCCTCCACAACAAGGCCCGCAACGCCCACCACAGCGCCCTGGTGATCGTCCGCACCGCCAAGATGGAAGCCATCCACCACCAGATCCGCCGCCGGATGGTCACCAACGCCCACCAGCCGGCGGGAGCCCGCCGCGGCATCGTCCTGGACGGCCCCGCCACCTTGGGCAAGTCCACCCTCGTCAAGATGTTCGGCTACGACTTCGAGCACGGTCTGCGCCGGGAGTTCCCCGAGCGCTTCGAACGCAGCTACCGCGTCGACAACCGCTCGATCGACTACACGCCCGTGGTGTACGTCAACATCCCCTCCCAGGCCACCCCGAAGGACCTGTCCATCGCGCTGGCCGACTACATGGGCATGGGGTACCGCTCGGGCGCGACCAAGAGCACCATCACCAACCGGCTCCTGGACGAGATGCGCCGCTGCGGCGTGGAGCTGGTGATCATCGACGACGCCCACTTCATGGACCTGTCGCTCAGGGAAGGCAAGGTCGTCAACGACCACTTGAAGTTCATCGCCAACCACACGGCGGCCACCTTCATCTACACCGGGGTCGACCTCAAGCACTCCGGGCTGTTCCTGGAGGGCGCCGGCGGTTCCCGCGTCACCCAGACCTCCGGCCGCAACACCCTGCTCCACATCGAACCGTTCTCCATCGAGACGCGGCAGGACAAGGCCGACTGGGTCAGCGTCATCGCGTCGATGGAGGACGCCCTCGTGCTCTATCGGCACCAGCCTGGCACCCTCAAGCGAGCCTGGAAGTACCTCCACCAGCGCACCGGAGGCAACATCAGCTCGCTCGCCGAACTGATCCGGGAGTCCGCCGCCGAAGCCGTCATGACCGGCGCTGAGGCCGTCGATCGCAAGCTCATGAGCACCATCGTGATCAACGAGAACGCTCAGACCACCTACGAAACCTCATGGCACGAGGAGCCCCAGCCCCCCATCACGTCGAGCGACCCTGACGACGGAGAGACGGCCGCCAGCTGAAGCATCAGGCCAATGATGCCTGGAGCCGGTAAGCCGCTGGAAGCCATCGTCGGCCACCATCCCTCCCAGATACCTGGGCAACTGACGGCAGCTGAACAGATGAGTTCACCAGTAGCTCACAGGGGGTCACCCTCCACCGTCCAGGCAGCAGTCTCAATGGCGAGGCGGCTCCCGTTGTCGTCTGCGCAGATCAGCGGATGCACAGGGTGCTCGGCGGCCAAGTTGAGGCCACGATCGAGGGCGGTCTGACGGGCGGACCGGCGCGTGTGCTCAATGGCTTCCTGCAGGTGAGCTGGCACGCTGACGGATTCGGTGACGAGCAGCACCTGGCGGCCGTCAGCAAGGAAGAAGAAGCCTACTTCGTTCTGCCCCTCCGACAGGGGGAACGGTGACGCCCCCGGGGCGCCCAGCAGGACCGAGACGTAGACGGCGTGACCAGCTCCTGGGCTGACCAGCTCGACGACCGATCCCTTGCTCTGCTCGGGCTCGTAGTGTTGGAGCTCGGAGTCGGGCAGGAGAACGGCGTACGCCTCTACCCAGCCCGGCTCTACTTCGTCGAGTGGGGGTGAGAACTTGTCGAACGCGCGGTCCACATCCGGTGAGAAGTAGCGGCTGGCAACTTCCTGGCTGACGAATGCGGTCCTCCATCGTCCCGACTCATGGAGGCTGACCTTTGCCAGTTCCCCGAGCGGACGAGACAAGAGATAGACGTCGGACTTGCCGTGCCTGTCGAAGACTCTCCAGGTGGTCGACCGTCTGCCGTCTGCGGCTACAGTCCGGAACCGGACCACGTTGTCTTTCGATCCCACTCCGGCCCCCCTCGCAAGCCATGGCTGGCCCTTGGAGATGGACACGATAGCGCGAACACGGCCGCTGGGGCAGGAGTCACCGAGCGTGACCTTCCTGTCTGCTTACCTCAGACGGCCATGTGCGCACTGAAGTCTTTCGTGCGGTGGAGGCCACAAGATCCACCGCACGAAAGATTTCAACTCCCAGGTCAACGGCTCGGCGACTGAAATCATCCGTGCCGTCCGACATGCCGCACGCCCCCGCGCAACCTCGTCGTCACCTCCGGCCGGAACCGGGCCCCGCCCCCCGGCCGCCGGGTCCCCCCACCAGGACGAGCGGGACTTGAAGAGTGCCGCACCGTCCGGGACTCTGAGAACTCCCCTGCGTTCCCGAGCGGGCGCCGACCGGTGCGGAGGCCGACCGATGACAGCCATGTTCGACCAGGAGCTGCGCGAGCAGCTCGCCCAGGCCCGCCGGGACCTCGCGGCGGCGCGGGCCGAAGGGGACGCCGACGGCGTCCAGGCCTACGAGGGCCGGATCGCCTCGCTCCTGCGGCTCGCCGCCCAGCACGGCATCGACCTCCCGCACAGCGCCGACGAGGAGGAGCGCAACGAGTAGCCGGGCCCGGCGCGAACGAGCGCCCGGCCAGGACGCGAACGAGCAGCCGGCCCGGATGCGGCGGAGGCGGCCACCCAGAACGGGTGACCGCCTCCCTCGCTTGCTTCCCGACGCCGGAGGATGACCCCCGGCACCCGGGATCACTCCCCGGTCGGCTCCAGGATCGCCACGCACTCGAAGTGGTGGGTCATCGGGAACAGGTCGAAGGCCCGCAGCGACACCGGCCGGTAGCCGCCCTCGCGGAAGAACTTCAGGTCCCGGGCGAGCGCCGCCGGGTCGCAGGCCACGTACGCGATCCGGCGCGCCTCCAGGCCGACCAGGTGGGCGACGGTCTCGCGCCCGGCGCCCGAGCGCGGCGGGTCCAGCACGATCAGGTCGGTGGCGGTGATGCCGGTGCGCGGCAGCAGCGTCTCGACCCGGTCGCACTCGATCCGCACGTTGTCCAGCGCGGCCAGGTTGTGCCGGGCGTCGACCACGGCCTGCTTGGCGGACTCGATGCCGAGCACCGCGCCGTCCTCGCCGACCCGGTCGGCCAGCGCGCCCGCGAACAGGCCGACACCGCAGTACAGGTCGAGCGCGTTCTCGCCCCACTGCGGGTCCAGCCCGTCCAGCACGGCGTCGACCAGGGTGTCCGGCGCCTCCGGGTGGATCTGCCAGAAGCCGCCGTTGCTGACCCGCCAGGTGCGCCCGGCGGCCCGTTCGCGGACGAAGCCGCGCCCGTGCACCTTGTGCACGTCGCCCTGGTCGTCCACCCGGGCGATCGACACCGGCTTGTCCAGCTCGACCAGCGGCAGCTGGGCACCGTCGCGCGGGGTGAGCACCACCTGGCGGTCCGAGGAGCCGGTCGCGGCGATCGCCTCGACGCTCGCCACCCCCGACCAGTCCCGGGCCTCGATGCCCAGCTCGGTGACGCCCTCGGCGGCGATCAGGCAGCGGTCCACCGGCTGCACGTCGTGCGAGCGGTGCTTGCGCAGCCCGACCTTCCCGGTCGCGGCGTCCACCGCGTACTGCACCCGGGTGCGCCAGGCCGGCACCTGCCCGGCCGGCAGCTTGCCGCCGACCGGCTCGACGCTGCCGTCCCAGCCGGCCTCGGCCGGGGTGAGCCCGGCCAGCTTGGCCAGCTGCTCGGTCAGCACCGCCGCCTTGAGCTTGCGCTGCCCGCCCGGGGTGACGTGCTGCCAGTCGCAGCCGCCGCACTTGCCCGGCCCGGCGAACGGGCAGGGCGCCTCGATCCGGTCCTTGGCGGGCTCCAGCACGTCCACCGCGTCGGCCCGCAGGAACCGCGAGGTGGTGGTCCCGTCGGTGACCAGCGCGACGACCTTCTCACCGGGCAGCGCGTGCCGCACGAACAGCACCCGCCCCTCGTGCCGGGCCACGCAGTGCCCGCCGCCGTGCGCGACCGGGCCGACCTCGACCTCGTAGCGCTGCCCGGCCAGCGGCTCCCCGGAGGGCGCCTCGGGCCGCGACGGCCGCGCGGCGGCGGTGCGCAGCGCCTTGGGCGGCCGCACCGCCTGCTTGCGCGGCGCCTTCCGGCCGGCCTCGGCGGCGCCCTGACCGGCGTCCTTGCCCGAGCCGCCCTTACCGGAGCCGCCCCTGCCCGCGGCGGCCTTGCCCGCAGCGGCCTTCCCCGCGGCGCCCTTGCCCGCGGCGCCCTTGCCCGCGGCGCCCTTGCCCTTCGCGGCCTCCTGGCCGGCGGGCTCCCGGTCCTCCCGCTCGCCCGGGACGATCGGCGCGGTGCGCGCGGTGAGGCCGTCGCGGTCGGTGGCCTCCGGACGAGCCGGACGGCCCCAGCGCGGCCGGGAGACCTGCCCGGGCTGGGAGCCGCCCCGGCGGGCGCCCTTGCCGGAGGAGCCCGAGGAGCGGGGCGGAGTGTTGCGGGTCACTGGGAGGAGTCCTTGCTGCGGTCGGAGGTGTCACCGGCGTCGTTCGTACCGGTGGAGACGGAATCCTTCGACTTTACGGCCTTCGGCGCCCGCGGCTCGCCACGCCGGACGGCGCCCGGCGCCGACCAGGCCTTCTGCGGCCTGCGCCGCTCCGAGGACTCCAGCTGCCACGGTACCGAGGTCACCATCACCCCGGGCTTGAACAGCAGCCGCCCCTTGAGCCGCAGCGCGCTCTGGTTGTGCAGCAGGTGCTCGTACCAGTGGCCCACCACGTACTCCGGGATGTAGACCGAGACCACGTCCCGCGGGCTGCTGCGCCGCAGGTTCTTCACGTAGTCCAGGACCGGCCCGGTGATCTCGCGGTACGGCGAGTCCAGCACCTTGAGCGGCACCTCGATGCCGCGCTCGTCCCACTCCCGCCGCAGCGCCGCGGTGTCCGCCGGGTCGACGTTGACCGTGACGGCCTCCAGCGTGTGGGCCCGGGCCAGCCTGGCGTACGCCAGGGCGCGCAGCGCCGGCTTGTGCAGCTTGGAGACCAGCACGATCGCGTGCACCCGGGTGGGCAGCACCACGTCGTCCGGTTCCTCGGCGGCGGTGAGCTCGTGGGAGACCCGGTCGTAGTGGCGCCGGATGCCCTTCATCATCACGAACAGCACGGCCATCGCGGCGATCGCGATCCAGGCGTGGCCGATCTTGGTGACCAGCACGACGATCAGCACGGCCATGGTCATCACCAGGCCGAAGGCGTTGATCGCCCGGCTGCGCTGCATGTGGCGGCGCTTGGCCGGGTCGGTCTCGGTGCGCAGCAGCCGGGTCCAGTGCCGGATCATGCCGGACTGGCTCATGTTGAACGCGACGAAGACGCCGACGATGTAGAGCTGGATCAGCCGGTTCGGGTCGGCGTCGAAGGCGAGGATCAGCAGGATCGCGGCGATCGCCAGCAGGATGATGCCGTTGGAGAAGGCCAGCCGGTCGCCGCGGGTGTGCAGCTGGCGCGGCAGGTAGCGGTCCTGGGCGAGGATCGCGCCGAGCACCGGGAAGCCGTTGAAGGCGGTGTTGGCGGCGAGCACCAGGATCAGACCGGTGACGGCCGCGACGAAGTAGAAGCCGGGCGTGAAGTTGTTGAACACCGCCTCGCTGATCTGCGCCAGCGCGGTCTTCTGGTGGTAGTCCGGCGCGGCGCCGCCGAGCTGCTCGGCCGGGTTCTCGGCCATCTGGACACCGGTCAGCCGGGCCAGCCAGATGATGCCCATGAACATCACGACGGCGATGCTCGCCATCATCAGCAGCGTGGTGGCGGCGTTCTTGCTCTTGGGCTTGCGGAAGGCCGGCACGCCGTTGGAGATCGCCTCCACACCGGTGAGCGCGGCACAGCCCGAGGAGAAGGACTTCAGCAGCAGGAACACCATCGCGAAACCGGCCAGCGAGTCGTTGCCGGGGGTGGCCGCGAGGTGGAAGCCGGAGCTCTCGGCGGGCATGTCCTGGTCGAGCGCGAAATGCCGGAAGACGCCGTAGCCGACCATTCCGATCACGCCGACCATGAAGGCGTAGGTGGGAACGGCGAAGGCGCTACCGGACTCCCGCACGCCGCGCAGGTTCATGCCCATCAGCAGCACGACCACGACCACGGAGACGATCGCCTCGTGGCCGCGCAGCGCGGGCACGGCGGAGACGACGTTGGCGACGCCCGAGGTGGTCGACACGGCCACGGTGAGCACGTAGTCGACCATCAGCGCGCTCGCGACCACCAGACCGGCGGCCGGACCGTGGTTGACGGTCGCGACCTCGTAGTCACCGCCACCGCTGGGGTAGGCGTGCACGTTCTGCCGGTACGAGGCGACCACGGCGAGCATCACGATCGCCACGACGACGCCGATCTGCCAGGAGAAGTGGATCGCCGAAGCGCCCGCGACGGAGAGGGTGAGCAGGATTTCCTCGGGGGCGTACGCGACCGAGGAGAGCGCGTCCGAGGCGAACACGGGCAGCGCGAGACGCTTGGGCAGAAGCGTCTCGCCCAGCTTGTCGCTGCGTAGGGCGCGCCCGATCAGGATGCGTTTCGGAAGGTCAGTCGGCATAGGCACGTTAAGGAATCGTAGGGGCTCCCCGGTCAAGGCTGCGCCGTTTGTCCCCCCCTTCGTCGCGACTGTGTTCGGTGGACCGGCTAGCGTGTCGGATACGAGTCGGCGGGCAACACTCTGGTTGTCGAGCGTTGCCGGGTCGGCGCCCCCACGAGGAACCTCGTCCCGGACGACCGGGCGGGAAACGGAGCTGAACGGTGTTTGCGCAGGTCAAGGCCCTTTCGGGACGGGTGAGGTAAGCGCCGGTGCACATCGTGATCATGGGCTGCGGCCGCGTGGGCTCCGCCCTCGCCAGAGCACTCGAGAAACAGGGCCACTCGGTGGCCGTGGTCGACCAGGACCCGACCGCGTTCCGTCGACTGGGCGCCGGGTTCAACGGGCGCAGGGTGACCGGCGTCGGCTTCGACCAGGACACCCTGCGCGAGGCGGGCATCGAGGAGGCCGGCGCCTTCGCCGCGGTCTCCAGCGGTGACAACTCCAACATCATCGCCGCGCGCGTCGCGCGGGAGAACTTCGGCGTCGAGAACGTCGCCGCCCGGATCTACGACCCCCGCCGCGCCGAGGTCTACCAGCGCCTGGGCATCCCCACCGTGGCGACGGTCCGCTGGACCGCCGACCAGATGCTGCGCCGGCTGCTGCCGAGCGGCGCCGAGCCGCTGTGGCAGGACCCGAGCGGCGGCGTGCAGCTCGCCGAGGTCGCGTACCACCCGGGCTGGATCGGCCACCGGATCAGCCAGCTGGAGGAGGCCTCCGGCACCCGGGTGGCGTTCGTCACCCGGCTCGGCGAGGGCGTGCTCCCCTCGCCGCAGATGGTGGTGCAGGAGGGCGACCTGGTCCACGTGATGCTGCGCCGGGCCGACCTTACGGCCGTCGAGGCCGCGTTCGCGCAGGGGCCGAAGGAGGAGGGTCACTGATGCGGGTCGCCATTGCCGGGGCCGGTGCCGTGGGCCGCTCGATCGCGGGCGAGCTGCTGGAGAACGGCCACGAGGTCCTGCTGATAGACAAGAACCCCAACTCCATCTCGGTGGAGCGGGTCCCGATGGCGGAGTGGCTGCTGGCCGACGCCTGCGAGATCACCTCGCTGGACGAGGCCGCGCTCCAGCGCTGCCACGTGGTGATCGCCGCGACCGGTGACGACAAGGTCAACCTGGTCGTCTCGCTGCTCGCCAAGACCGAGTACGCGGTGCCGCGGGTGGTCGCCCGGGTGAACAACCCCAAGAACGAGTGGCTCTTCAACGAGTCCTGGGGCGTGGACGTGGCCGTCTCCACCCCGCGCCTGATGTCCGCGCTGGTCGAGGAGGCGGTCAGCGTCGGCGACCTGGTCCGCCTGATGCGCTTCAGCCAGGGCAACGCCAACCTGGTCGAGCTGACCCTGGCGTCCGACGCCGAGCTGGTCGGCACCCGGGTCGGCGACGTGACCTGGCCGCAGGACACCGCGCTGGTGACCATCATCCGCGAGGGCCGGGTGCTGGTGCCCGGCAAGGACGACACCCTGGAGGGCGGCGACGAGCTGCTCTTCGTCGCCGCGCAGGAGCGTGAGGAGGAGCTGGAGCAGCTGCTCTCGGGCACCTCGGGCGCCCAGTAGCCCCGGCGGTACGGCGGAAGGGCCCGCACCCCTCGTCGGGGTGCGGGCCCTTCGCCCGTTGCTCGGCGGCCGGGAGGCGGCTACTTCGCCGGCTACTTCGCCGGCTCCTCCTCGTCCAGCTGCGCCTTGATCGGCGGCGGCGCCTTCAGCAGGATCTGCCAGGTCACGTACATCGCCAGCAGCAGCGGCGGGATGCCGAGGGCGACCTTCAGCCAGCCCAGCAGGTTGACGTTGTGGGTGAAGTACAGCGGGAAGAGGATCAGCGGCTTGGCGCCCATGATCACCACCCAGGCCCAGGTCGCCTTGGTGTAGGCGGCCAGGCGGCCCGGGTTCTCCTTGCGCCAGGTGAACATCTCGCCGGTGATCGGGCCGAGCATCACCCCGATCATCGGCCAGCGCACCAGGGCGGAGGTCGCCAGGGCGACGCAGTAGCCGACGTTCCAGAGCAGGCCGGGCAGGTAGAAGTCCTCGGCCTTGCCGCTCTTCATCGAGATCCAGGCGCCGAGGGCGACGCCGAACACGCCGCTGAAGGCGTGCTGGATGGTCTCCCGGCGCGCCAGCCGGGCCACCACGAACAGGGCGCTCAGGCCCAGCGCGGCCCAGGCCGCGGTGCTGACCTGGTGGGTCAGGTTGTACGTGACGATGAAGACCAGGCCGGGCAGCGTCATGTCGATCATGCCGCGGATGCCGCCGAAGGCCTGCAGCACGGTGTCGGCGGCCTCCTTGGAGGCGGCCCTGCGGGCGGCCTCCGCGGCCGCGTGGTCGACGGACGGGTCGAGCTGGGCGGCGGTCTCGCCGCCGGGCTGGTTGCTCACGCTCATTCGCTCCCGTGTCCGACCGGACGCAGCTCGTAGCGGGGGTTGAACAGCACGCGGCGCCCGCGTGCGTGACCGATCCGGCCGCTGGCGACCAGCCGGCGGCCGGGCTCTATCCCGACGATCGAGCGGCGGCCGAGCCAGACCACGTCCAGTGCCTCGGTGCCGTCGAAGAGTTCGGCCTCCAGGGCGGGCACACCCGCCCTCGGCCGCAGCGTCACCGTGCGCAGCGTGCCCGCGACGGTGACCAGCTCGCGGTCCCCGCAGCCGGCGATCGGGGTGCAGCCGGACTCCGCGGCGGTCTCCTGGCGCAGCTCCTCGGCGTCCAGTTCCTCGGCCGAGGAGGTCAGCCGACTGAGCATGCGGCGGAACCGCCCCTGCGGCTGGCCGCTGCTGTTGTCACCACTCATGTCGGAAGGGTACCGGGTTCCGGCCCCCCGACGGCAGGTCGTCCGGCCGCCGGGGGCGGTCGCGGTCAGCTCTCGAACCGGTATCCCATGCCCGGTTCGGTGATGAAGTGGCGCGGGTGCGAGGGGTCGCGCTCCAGCTTGCGGCGCAGCTGGGCGAGGTAGACCCGCAGGTAGTTGGTCTCGGTGCGGTAGGCCGGGCCCCACACCTCCTGGAGCAGCTGGGTCTGGCTGACCAGCCGCCCGGCGTTGCGGACCAGGACCTCCAGCAGGTGCCACTCCGTCGGGGTGAGGCGGACGTCCGCGCCGTCCCGGTTGACCTTCTTGGCCGCGAGGTCGACGGTGAAGGACTCGGTGACGACCAGCGAGTCGGCCTCCCCGGCCACCGGCTCGGCCCGCCGCACGGCGGCCCGCATCCGGGCGAGCAGCTCGTCCATGCCGAACGGCTTGGTCACGTAGTCGTCGGCGCCGGCGTCCAGCGCCTCGACCTTCTCGTCCGAGGCGTGCCGGGCCGACAGCACGATGATCGGCACCCGGGTCCAGCCGCGCAGGCCGCGGATCACCTCGACCCCGTCCATGTCGGGCAGGCCCAGGTCGAGGACGACCACGTCCGGATGGCGGGCCGCGGCCAGCTCCAGCGCGCTCGCGCCGTCATGGGCCGCGTCCACCTCGTACTTGCGGGCCTTGAGGTTGATCACCAGCGCGCGGACGATCTGCGGTTCGTCGTCCACGACGAGGACCCGGGTCATTTACGGGCTCCGCCTTTCGGGGCTGTCTGACTTACGGACTGGGGACTGCTCGATTGCTCTGGTTGACGCGGCGCCGGGAGCGCGACGGGCCGGCCGGTGCGCCGCCCGTGCTCAGGTGATCAGCTCCGCGAGCGGATCGCCGCCGTCGCCGCCCGGCTCCCCCGTCTCGGGCGGCCGTTCGACCACGGGCAGGCTGACGACCATGGTGAGGCCGCCGCCCGGGGTGTCCTCGGCGGTGACGGTACCGTCCATCGCCTCGACGAAGCCGCGCGCCACCGCGAGTCCGAGGCCCACCCCGGCGCCGCGCGGCGCGTCGCCGTAGCGCTGGAACGGCGCGAAGATCTTCTCCTTGGCGTCTTCGGGCACGCCCGGGCCACGGTCCACGATCCGCAGCTCGACCCGGGCCGGGACCCCCGGCTGCCGCAGCTCGTCGGCCTTGACCAGCACCCTGACCCCGTCCGGGCTGTACTTGACGGCGTTCTCCACCAGGTTGGCCAGCGAGCGCTCCAGCAGCCCGCCGTCGGCCCGCACCATCGGCAGCGACTCCGGCACCTCCAGCCGGACGGACTCCGGCGGCACCCCGCCGAGCGCGAACGGCACCACCTCGTCCAGATCGGTCTCCTGGATCAGCGGGGTGACCGTCCCGGTCTGCAGACGGCTCATGTCGAGCAGGTTGTTGATCAGGTGGTCCAGCCGGTCGGCCCCGGCCTCGATGCCGGCCAGCAGCTCGGCCTCGTCCTCCGGGTCCCAGTCGACGTCGGCCGAACGCAGCGAGGTCACCGAGGCCTTGATGCCCGCCAGCGGGGTGCGCAGGTCGTGCGAGACGGCGGCCAGCAGGGCCGTCCGGATCCGGTTCCCCTCGGCTTCCCGACGGGCCTCGGCGGCCTCCCGGGCCAGCCGGCGGCGTTCCAGCACCACGGCGGCCTGCGCGGCGAACGCGCCGAGCAGGCGGCGGTCCGCGCCGGGCAGCACCCGGCCGCGCAGCACCAGCGCCAGGTTGTCGCCGACCGGGACGTCCACGTCGGCCTCCTCCGGCCGCACTGGCGGGCGCGGCCCGGCGGCGGCCACCGGCGCCCAGGCGGTGAGCCTGTCGGGCCGTTCCAGCAGCGCGGCGCTCTCCTGCCCGAAGGTCTCCCGGACCTGCTCCATCAGCGCGGTCAGCACCCCGTCGCCGTTGGGCGCGCCGCGCAGCACCGTGCCGGCCAGCGCGCTGAGCGTCTGCGCCTCGGTCTGGCTGCGGGCCGCCTGCTGGGTACGCCGGGCCGCGAGGTCCACCACCGACGACACCGATATGCCCACGACGGTGAATATCGCCACCGCCATGATGTTCTGCGGCTCGTTGATGGTGAAGGTGTGCAGCGGCGGGGTGAAGTAGTAGTTCAGCACCGAGGAGCCGACCAGCGCCGAGCCGACCGCCGGCAGCAGACCGCCGACCAGCGCCGCGCACACCGTCAGCGACAGGAACAGCAGCATGTCGGTGGAGAGCCCCAGGCCGCCGATCGCGGCCAGCACGATCGCCGTCAGCGGCGGGCCGACCAGCCCGATCAGCCAGCCGGCCACCGTCCGGGTACGGCCCAGGTCGGTGATCCGGCGGATCGGTATCTTGCCGCGCCGACCGTGCCCGGCGTGCTCGTGGGTGACCATGTGGACGTCGATGTCCCCGGCCTCCCGGGTCACCGTGGTGCCGACGCCCGGCCCGTACAGGTACTGCCAGGCGGGCCGCCGGCTGGTGCCCAGCACGATCTGGGTGGCGTTCACCCCCCGGGCGAAGTCCAGCAGCCCGGCGGCCGGGTCGTCCCCCAGCACCGCGTGGAAGGAGCCGCCGAGGCTCTCCACCAGCGCGCGCTGCTCGATCAGCGTCTGCGGCGAACCCGAGCCCACCAGCCCGTCCGAGCGGGAGATGTGCACGGCGAGCAGCTCGCCGCCGGAGACCCTGGCGGCGATCCGGGCCGCCCGGCGGATCAGCGTCGCCCCCTCGGGCCCGCCGGTCAGGCCCACCACGATCCGCTCCCGGGCCTGCCAGGTGCCCTCGATGCCCTGCTCGGCGCGGTACTTCTGGAGGTACTCGTCCACCCGGTCCGCGGTCCACAGCAGCGCCAGCTCGCGCAGCGCGGTCAGGTTGCCCGGGCGGAAGTAGTTGGCGAGGGCGGCGTCGATCTTCTCCGGCGCGTACACGTTGCCGTGCGCCAGCCGTCGCCGCAGCGCCTGCGGGGACATGTCCACCAGCTCGATCTGGTCCGCCCGGCGGACCACCTCGTCCGGGACGGTCTCGCGCTGGCGCACGCCCGTGATGCCCTCGACCGCGTCGCCGAGCGACTCCAGGTGCTGCACGTTGACGGTGGAGACCACGTCGATCCCGGCCGCCAGCAGCTCCTCGACGTCCTGCCAGCGCTTGGCGTTGCGGCAGCCGGGGACGTTGGTGTGGGCCAGCTCGTCCACCAGGGCCACCTGCGGCCGGCGGGCGAGGACGGCGTCCAGGTCCATCTCGGAGAACCGGGCGCCGCGGTGCACCACCTGCTGGCGCAGCACGACCTCCAGGCCGGCGACCATGTCGGAAGTCCGCCGACGACCGTGGTCCTCCACGAACGCGACCACGACGTCCGTGCCACGCTCCTGCCGCCGGTGCGCCTCGGCGAGCATGGCGTACGTCTTGCCGACCCCGGGGGCGGCCCCGAGGTAGATCCGCAGCCTGCCTCGTCCCATGAGCACCATTCTTGATCCGGACCGGCCCGGGAGACACCCCGGACACTTGTTCCCCTCGCCTTCGAGACTACGGCGTGCGACGCGATTTTCCGCTGATCAGTGCGCTGATCAGGCGGTTTTAGCGGCATATTGACGGCGAACCAGCCACTCGGCGGGGGTCGTTCGGGAGGGGTCCGGGAGCCCTCGGGGCGGCGATTGACGAGGTCGGCCCGGAAATGCGAAGAACCCCCATCCGGATCCCGGATGGGGGTTCTTCAGCAATGATTGTTCGGCGGCGTCCTACTCTCCCACAGGGTCCCCCCTGCAGTACCATCGGCGCTGTAAGGCTTAGCTTCCGGGTTCGGAATGTAACCGGGCGTTTCCCTCACGCTATGACCACCGAAACACTATGAAACTGTCAACCGCACCAACCCACGAATCGGGGGTTGGGGTCGTTGTTTCAGAACAACACAGTGGACGCGAGCAACTGAGGACAAGCCCTCGGCCTATTAGTACCGGTCAACTCCACCCCTCACAGGGCTTCCATATCCGGCCTATCAACCCAGTCGTCTACTGGGAGCCTTACCCTCTCAAGGAGGTGGGAGTGCTCATCTCGAAGCAGGCTTCCCGCTTAGATGCTTTCAGCGGTTATCCCTCCCGAACGTAGCCAACCAGCCATGCCCTTGGCAGAACAACTGGCACACCAGAGGTTCGTCCGTCCCGGTCCTCTCGTACTAGGGACAGCCCTTCTCAACACTCCTACGCGCACAGCGGATAGGGACCGAACTGTCTCACGACGTTCTAAACCCAGCTCGCGTACCGCTTTAATGGGCGAACAGCCCAACCCTTGGGACCTACTCCAGCCCCAGGATGCGACGAGCCGACATCGAGGTGCCAAACCATCCCGTCGATATGGACTCTTGGGGAAGATCAGCCTGTTATCCCCGGGGTACCTTTTATCCGTTGAGCGACGGCGCTTCCACAAGCCACCGCCGGATCACTAGTCCCTACTTTCGTACCTGCTCGACCCGTCAGTCTCACAGTCAAGCTCCCTTGTGCACTTACACTCAACACCTGATTGCCAACCAGGCTGAGGGAACCTTTGGGCGCCTCCGTTACCCTTTAGGAGGCAACCGCCCCAGTTAAACTACCCACCAGACACTGTCCCTGATCCGGATCACGGACCCAGGTTAGACATCCAGCACGACCAGAGTGGTATTTCAACGGCGACTCCACAACAACTGGCGTTGCTGCTTCACAGTCTCCCACCTATCCTACACAAGCCGAACCGAACACCAATATCAAGCTATAGTAAAGGTCCCGGGGTCTTTCCGTCCTGCTGCGCGAAACGAGCATCTTTACTCGTAATGCAATTTCACCGGGCCTATGGTTGAGACAGTCGAGAAGTCGTTACGCCATTCGTGCAGGTCGGAACTTACCCGACAAGGAATTTCGCTACCTTAGGATGGTTATAGTTACCACCGCCGTTTACTGGCGCTTAAGTTCTCAGCTTCGCCTGGCCGAAACCAAGCTAACCGGTCCCCTTAACGTTCCAGCACCGGGCAGGCGTCAGTCCGTATACATCGCCTTACGGCTTCGCACGGACCTGTGTTTTTAGTAAACAGTCGCTTCTCGCTGGTCTCTGCGGCCACCCCCAGCTCAAGGTGCAAGACCCATCACCAGGAATGGCCCCCCTTCTCCCGAAGTTACGGGGGCATTTTGCCGAGTTCCTTAACCATAGTTCACCCGAACGCCTCGGTATTCTCTACCTGACCACCTGAGTCGGTTTGGGGTACGGGCCGCCATGAAACTCGCTAGAGGCTTTTCTCGACAGCATAGGATCATCCACTTCACCACAATCGGCTCGGCATCAGGTCTCAGCCTTCATGTGAGGCGGATTTGCCTACCTCACGGCCTACACCCTTACCCCGGGACAACCACCGCCCGGGCTGGACTACCTTCCTGCGTCACCCCATCGCTCACCTACTACCCCGTTGGGTCACCGGCTCCACCACGTCCCTTCGTCCGAAGACTCCAGGCCGGCTTCACGGGCTTAGCATCAAGAGGTTCAGCGTTGGCGCTTCAAAGCGGGTACGGGAATATCAACCCGTTGTCCATCGACTACGCCTGTCGGCCTCGCCTTAGGTCCCGACTTACCCTGGGCAGATCAGCTTGACCCAGGAACCCTTGGTCAATCGGCGCAAGAGTTTCCCACTCTTGTATCGCTACTCATGCCTGCATTCTCACTCGTATACCGTCCACGACTGGTTTCCACCGCCGCTTCACCCGGCACACGACGCTCCCCTACCCATCACAGCAGGCGTTGGCCCTATTGCTGCAATGACACGACTTCGGTGATGTGCTTGAGCCCCGCTACATTGTCGGCGCGGAATCACTTGACCAGTGAGCTATTACGCACTCTTTCAAGGGTGGCTGCTTCTAAGCCAACCTCCTGGTTGTCTCTGCGACTCCACATCCTTTCCCACTTAGCACACGCTTAGGGACCTTAGTCGGTGTTCTGGGCTGTTTCCCTCTCGACCATGGAGCTTATCCCCCACAGTCTCACTGCCACGCTCTCACTTACCGGCATTCGGAGTTTGGCTAAGGTCAGTAACCCGGTAAGGCCCATCGCCTATCCAGTGCTCTACCTCCGGCAAGAAACACGTGACGCTGCACCTAAATGCATTTCGGGGAGAACCAGCTATCACGGAGTTTGATTGGCCTTTCACCCCTAACCACAGGTCATCCCCCAGGTTTTCAACCCTGGTGGGTTCGGTCCTCCACACGGTCTTACCCGCGCTTCAACCTGCCCATGGCTAGATCACTCCGCTTCGGGTCTTGGGCATGCAACTCAACCGCCCTATTCGGACTCGCTTTCGCTACGGCTACCCCACACGGGTTAACCTCGCTACACACCGCAAACTCGCAGGCTCATTCTTCAAAAGGCACGCAGTCACGGCCCACGTCCGAAAACGTGAACGACGCTCCCACGGCTTGTAGGCACACGGTTTCAGGTACTATTTCACTCCGCTCCCGCGGTACTTTTCACCATTCCCTCACGGTACTATCCGCTATCGGTCACTAGGGAA
>NZ_AP029185.1:2882500-2957500 GCF_055383135.1 Kitasatospora sp. Xyl93
AGGAACGGACGCTTCCTTCGAGCCGCCTTCCAGCAGGCCCTCCGGGCTTCGTTCTTTCGTGTTTCCAGCTTATCAGACGTTTTCCGCTCCGTTTTCCGGAGTTTCAATTCATCCGATTTACTTTCGCCTTTCGGCGCTCCCGAACTCTAGCAGAGTTCTTCGGTCCGTTTTCCCCGGTCGTTCTCGAATTCGGATTCGAGCCCGTTTCCGAGGGGCCGTCCCGTGGGGCAACCCGGAGAACACTACGCACCGGGTCGCCCCACGTCAAACCGGCCTCAGCCGGTCTCGGGCGAGCGTCAGACCTCGACCACGACCGGCAGGATCATCGGCCGGCGGCGGTAGTTGTCCGCGACCCACTTGCCGATGGTCCGGCGGACCAGCTGCTGCACCTGACGGGGGTCCAGCACGCCGTCGCTCGCCGAGCGGTCCAGTGCCTCCTGGAGCCTGGCGACCACCGGGGCGAACGCGTGGTCGTCGATGCCGGAGCCACGGGCCTGGATGGTCGGACCGCCGACGATCTTGCCGTTGGCGGAGTCGACCGCGACGAAGACCGAGATGAAGCCCTCCTCGCCGAGGATCCTGCGGTCCTTGAGCGAGGCCTCGCTGATGTCGCCGACCGAGGAGCCGTCCACGTAGACGTACCCGGCCTGCACCTTGCCGACGATCCGGGCGACGCCGCCCTCCAGGTCGACGCAGACGCCGTCCTCGGCGATGACCACGCGGTTGCGCGGCACCCCGGTGGCGACGCCCAGCTCGGCGGCCGCGCGCAGGTGGCGCCACTCGCCGTGGACCGGCATCAGGTTGCGCGGCTTGCAGATGTTGAAGAAGTACAGCAGCTCGCCGGCCGAGGCGTGGCCGGAGACGTGCACCTTGGCGTTGCCCTTGTGCACGACCTTGGCGCCCCAGCGGGTCAGGCCGTTGATCACCCGGTAGACGGCGTTCTCGTTGCCCGGGATGAGCGAGGAGGCCAGGACGACGGTGTCGCCCTCGACGATGCGGATCTGGTGGTCGCGGTTGGCCATCCGGGACAGCGCCGCCATCGGCTCGCCCTGCGAACCGGTGCAGATCAGCACGACCTCCTTGTCCGGCAGGTCGTCCAGCTGCTTGACGTCCACGACCATGTTGCCGGGGACCTTCAGATACCCGAGGTCGCGGGCGATGCCCATGTTGCGGACCATCGAGCGGCCGACGAAGGCGACCTTCCGGCCGTACTCGTGGGCGGCGTCCAGCACCTGCTGGATGCGGTGCACGTGGCTCGCGAACGAGGCCACGATGATCCGCCGGTCGGCGTTCGCGAAGACGTTCCGCAGCGCCGCCGAGATGTCCCGCTCGTGCGGGATGAAGCCGGGGACCTCGGCGTTGGTGGAGTCCACCAGCAGCAGGTCCATGCCCTCCTCCGCCAGCTTGGCGAAGGTCGGCAGGTCGGTCAGGCGGCCGTCCAGCGGCAGCTGGTCCATCTTGAAGTCGCCGGTGGCCACGACCATGCCGGCGGGGGTTCGGACCGCCACGGCCAGGGCGTCCGGGATGGAGTGGTTGACCGCGATGAACTCGCAGTCGAAGGGGCCGATGCGCTCGCGCTCCCCCTCCTTGACCTCCAGGACGTACGGCCGGATGCGGTGCTCGGCGAGCTTGGCCTCGATCAGCGCCAGGGTCAGCTTGGAGCCGATCAGCGGGATGTCCGGGTTCTCCCGCAGCAGGAACGGGACGGCGCCGATGTGGTCCTCGTGCCCGTGGGTGAGGACGATGCCGTCGACCTTGTCGAGGCGGTCCCGGATGTAGCTGAAATCCGGGAGGATCAGGTCCACGCCGGGCTGCTCGTCCTCGGGGAAGAGGACGCCGCAGTCGATGATCAGGATGCGGTCGCCGTACTCGAGGACCGTCATGTTGCGGCCGATCTCGCCGAGGCCGCCGAGCGGAGTGATGCGGAGGGCGCCCTCCTTCAGTGCCGGGGGCGCGCCGAGCTCGGGGTGCGGGTGGCTCAAAAGACTCTCCTCACGACGCACGCCATATGCCCGGGGTCCTCCCCCTGGAGACATATGGCGTGCGTACTCAGTGTCGTTTTCCTACTGGGTCTGTGCTCTCGCGCCTTCGATCCGGTCCAGCGGCGGACCCTGGGAGGATCCGGCGAGCCGGGGCGCGCACGTCCGTGTCTGTTAGAGGTGTACCCCGCCGGAGGCGAGATCCTGCCTCAGTCGCCCGATCTCCTCGGGCGTCGCTCCCACCAGCGGCAGCCGCAGCGGGCCGGCCGGCAGTCCCTGGAGCTCCAGTGCCGCCTTGCTCAGGATCACGCCCTGGGTGCGGAACATACCGCTGAACACCGGCAGCAGGCGCTGGTGGATGCTCGTGGCCTTGACCACATCACCCGCCAGGAAGGCCTCGATCATCGCCCGCAGGTCCGCCGCCACCACGTGCCCGACGACACTGACCACGCCGACGGCCCCGACGGACAGCAGCGGCAGGTTGAGGATGTCGTCGCCGGAGTACCAGGCGAGGTCGGCGCGGGCGATCGCCCAGGCCGCGGCGCCGAGGTCGCCCTTGGCGTCCTTGTTGGCGACGATCCGCGGGTGCTCGCCGAGGCGGACCAGCGTCTCGTGGCTCAGCGCGACCCCGCTGCGGCCCGGGATGTCGTACAGCATGACCGGCAGCCCGGTCGCGTCGGCGACGGCGACGTTGTGCCGGTACAGGCCCTCCTGCGGGGGCTTGCTGTAGTACGGCGTGACCACCAGCAGGCCGTGCGCTCCGGCGGCCTCCGCCTGCCGGGCCAGCTCGACGCTGTGGTGGGTGTCGTTGGTCCCGACGCCGGCCACCACGTGGGCGCGGTCCCCGACCGCCTCGACCACGGCGCGGACCAGCTGGGCCTTCTCGGCGTCGCTGGTGGTCGGGGACTCACCGGTGGTGCCGTTGACGACGAGGCCGTCGTTGCCGGAGTCCACGAGGTGCGTGGCGAGGCGCTGGGCGCCGTCGAGGTCGAGCGCGCCGTCGGCGGTGAACGGGGTGACCATCGCGGTCAGGACCCGGCCGAACGGCGTCTGGGGGGTGGAGGTCGGAGCCATGCGTCCAAAGCTACTCGTAGGCGGTGGGGCGTTACCCATGCCGGTCCGGTGTTCGGACAGGTGTAGCGCGTCGGTGGCGCGGACGTGGGATCCCGGTGCTGCCCGCTCGGGGGTTCGGGCAGCACCGGAATCCGTGTTCACGAATGTAGGGAGCGGCTAGAAAAGCCGCAATCCAGACATGCCAGACACTCTGCCCATATGCCTGTCGTCCCAGGTCAGGGGGCGACTCGGCCGTGCTTCTCGAAGGCCGCATGGGTGAGCGGCATGAGCCGGGCCCACTGCTCCTCCATCTGCTCGGCGACCATCTCGATCTCGCGCTGCGGGAAGGACGGCACCGCCGAGTTCTCCCGCCGGGTGCGCAGCGACAGGAAGTGCATCAGCGAGCGCGAGTTGCAGGTCGCGTACATCGAGGAGAACAGGCCCACCGGCAGCACCGCGCGGGCCACCTCGCGGGCCACCCCGGCGGCCAGCATCTCCTGGTAGCGGGCGTAGGACTCGCGGTACGCGGCCTCCATCGCCCCGGTGGTGGTCCGGTGCTGCTCGGGCGTGCCCTCGTGGAACTCGTACTTGCCGGGGCGGCCCTGCTGGACCAGCTTGCGCTCCTCGCCCGGGACGTAGAAGACCGGCTGGAGCTCGCGGTAGCGGCCGGACTCCTCGTTGTACGACCAGCCGCTGCGGTGCCGGTGGAACTCCCGGAACACGAAGATCGGCGCGCTGATGAAGAAGGTCATCGAGTTGTGCTCGAAGGGCGTGCCGTGCCGGTCGCGCATCAGGAAGTTGATCAGGCCCTTGGACTTCTCCGGGTCCTGCTGGAGGGCCTCCAGGGACTGCTCGCCCGCGGTCGAGACCCGGGCCGCCCAGATGACGTCCGAGTCGGCGGCGGCGCTGCGGACCAGCTCCACCGTCACGTCGCTGCGGAAGCTGGGGGCCGTCGGTTCGTCGCTCACGCGTTACTCCTTGCGGGTTCGGTGCTGTGCAGCCTGATGGCGTGCTGCATGGTCTTGCGGGCGCGCGGGGTGTCGCCGGCGTCGGCGTAGGCCACGGCGAGGCAGAACCAGACCCGCCAGTCGCCCGGCGCGTCCTGTGCCTCGGCCTGGCGGCGGGCGAACACCGCGTCGGCCGAGGCCCGGTCGATCCGCCCGCCCTTGCTGCGCTTCAGCTCGTCCACCGGCAGGCCGCCCTCGGCCTCCAGTTCGCGGGCCAACCGCTCGCTGTCCCGGCCGAAGCGGACGGTCTGGCGCAGGAACCAGACGCCGATCACCGGGATCACGAAGGCGCAGACCCCGATGCCGATGCCGAGCGGCTTGCCGGTCGCGATCAGCTGGACGCCCTCGCCCACGCAGACCAGGGCGACCAGCAGCAGCACGCCGGACAGGACGAAGAATCCGGTACGGGAGGTCATGACGCGCTCCTGGGGATCGACACGGTCACAGGTCCAGGAAGTGTTCGAGGCCGAAGGTCAGCCCCGGCGTGCCGACCACCTTGCGCACGCCCAGCAGGATGCCCGGCATGAAGCTGCTGTGGTGCAGCGAGTCGTGCCGGATGGTGAGCGTCTCGCCGGTGTCGCCGAACATCACCTGCTGGTGGGCGAGCAGGCCGCGCAGCCGCACCGCGTGCACCGGCACCCCGTCCACGTCGGCGCCGCGCGCGCCGGGCAGGCTGTGGGTGGTCGGGTCCTGCTGCGGCGGGCGGCCGGCCTCGGCCCGGGCCGCGGCGATCAGCTGGGCGGTGCGGGTGGCGGTGCCGCTGGGGGCGTCCGCCTTGCGGTCGTGGTGCAGCTCGACCACCTCGACCGACTCGAAGTACCGGGCGGCGACCTGCGAGAACTTCATGCCGAGGATGGCGCCGATGGAGAAGTTCGGCGCGATCAGCAGGCCGAGCTCCGGGGCCTCGTCCAGCCAGCCGCGGACGGTGGCGAGCCGCTCGTCCGTCCAACCGGTGGTGCCGGTGACCACGTGGATGCCGTGGTGCAGGCAGTAGTCCAGGTTCCCCATCACCGAGTCCGGGTGGGTCAGCTCGACCGCGACCTGCGCCCCGGCCTCGGTCAGCTCCCGCGGCTCGGACCCGCGGCCGAGGGTGGCGACCAGCTCCAGGTCCGGCGCGGCCTCGACGGCCTTGACCGCCTCGGAGCCGATCCGTCCCCTGGCGCCGATCACGGCGACACGCAGCGTCATAGCAAAATTCCTCTCACCCAAAAACCGGCGGATCAGTCCAGCAGATCGGCGAGCTTGGCGGCCCGCTTGTCGTTGACCGGGCCGATCAGGGCGAGCGACGGCCGGTACGCGCCCAGCACATCACGGGCCACCGCGTGGACGTCCTCCAGGGTCACCGACGCGATCCGCTCCAGCATGTCGTCCACCGACAGGTGGTGCCCGTAGCTCAGCTCGGCCTTGCCGATCCGGTTCATCAGCGAGCCGGTGTCCTCCATGCCGAGCACGGTGGAGCCGGAGATCTGGCCGATCGCCCGCTGCAGCTCCTCCTCGGTGATGCCCTCCTCGACCACCTTGGCCAGCTCGGCGCGGCAGATCCGCAGCACCTCCTCGACCCGCTTGGGCTGGCAGCCGGCGTAGATGCCGAACAGGCCGCTGTCCGCGTAGGACGAGGAGTACGAGTAGACCGAGTACGCCAGGCCGCGCTTCTCGCGGACCTCCTGGAACAGCCGGGAGCTCATCCCGCCGCCGAGGGCCGCGTTGAGCACGCCCATCGCCCAGCGGCGCTCGTCGTGCCGCGGCACGCCGGGCACGCCCAGCACCAGGTGGGCCTGCTCGGTGGAGCGGTTGAGCACCTCGACCCGGCCGGCCGTGCGCAGCGCCTTCACGCCGCGGCGGGCCTCGGCGGGGGCGGCGGTGGAGGCCGCCAGCACCGGCGCGAAGGCCTGCTCGACCTGCTTGACCACCTTCCGGTGGTCGAGGTTGCCGGCCGCGGCGACGACCAGGTGCTCGGGCCGGTAGCGGCGGCGGTAGAAGCCGGCGATCTGGTCCCGGGTGAGCGTCCTGATGGTCTCCTGGGTGCCGAGGATCGGGCGGCCGAGCGGGCCGCTGCCGAAGATCACCTTGGCGAACAGGTCGTGCACCACGTCGCCCGGGTCGTCCTCGGCCATCGCCATCTCCTCGAGGATGACGCCGCGCTCGGCCTCCACGTCCTCGGGGCGGATCAGCGAACCGGTGAGCATGTCGCAGACCACGTCGATGGCCAGCGGCAGGTCGGTGTCCAGGACCCGGGCGTAGTAGCAGGTGTTCTCCTTCGCGGTGAAGGCGTTCATCTCGCCGCCGACCGCGTCCAGGGCGGCCGAGATGTCCAGCGCGCTGCGCCGCTCGGTGCCCTTGAAGAGCAGGTGCTCCAGGTAGTGGGTGGCGCCGTTGAGCTGCGGGGTCTCGTCCCGCGAGCCGACGCCGACCCAGATGCCGAAGGTCGCGGAGCGCACCGTCGGCAGGGTTTCGGTGACGACCCGAAGGCCGCCGGGGAGCACGGTGCGGCGCACCGTGCCGGCGCCGTCGACGCCCTTGAGCAGGGTCCGGGTGGTGCCGGGACGCTGCTTTACCGCCGGGGCCTGCGCCACGGGGGGTACCTCCAGAGGGAACGCACGCGCGGGGGGCACGTGCGGACGAACGCGTGGACAACGGGGTGCGGCCCGCACGCCGGGAGGCGTACGGGCCGCGGGGGTCAGCTAGCGGCGCTTCACTCGGAAGCGGCCTCGCCGCCCTCCTCGCCCTCGATGACCGGGATCAGGGAGAGCTTGCCGCGGGGGTCGATCTCGGCGATCTCGACCTGGACCTTGGCGCCGACGCCGAGGACGTCCTCGACGTTCTCCACGCGCTTGCCGCCGGCCAGCTTGCGGATCTGCGAGATGTGCAGCAGGCCGTCCTTGCCCGGCATCAGCGACACGAACGCGCCGAACGTCGTGGTCTTGACCACGGTGCCCAGGTAGCGCTCGCCGACCTCCGGCATGGTCGGGTTGGCGATCTGGTTGATCGTGGTGCGGGCGGCCTCGGCGGCCGGGCCGTCGGCGGCACCGATGTAGATGGTGCCGTCGTCCTCGATCGTGATCTCGGCGCCGGTGTCCTCCTGGATCTGGTTGATCATCTTGCCCTTGGGGCCGATGACCTCACCGATCTTGTCCACCGGGATCTTGATGGTGATGATGCGCGGCGCGTTCGGGGACATCTCGTCGGGCGAGTCGATGGCCTCGTTCATCACGTCGAGGATGTGCAGGCGGGCGTCCTTGGCCTGCTTCAGCGCGGCGGCGAGCACCGACGCCGGAATGCCGTTCAGCTTGGTGTCCAGCTGGAGGGCGGTGATGAAGTTGCGGGTACCGGCGACCTTGAAGTCCATGTCGCCGTACGCGTCCTCGGCGCCGAGGATGTCGGTCAGCGTGACGTAGTGGGTCTCGCCGTCGATCTCCTGGGAGATCAGGCCCATGGCGATGCCGGCGACGGCGGCCTTCAGCGGCACACCGGCGTTCAGCAGCGACATGGTCGAGGCGCAGACCGAGCCCATCGAGGTGGAGCCGTTGGAGCTCAGCGCCTCGGAGACCTGGCGGATGGCGTAGGGGAACTCCTCGCGGGTCGGCAGCACGGGCAGGATCGCCCGCTCGGCCAGCGCGCCGTGGCCGATCTCGCGGCGCTTGGGCGAGCCCACGCGGCCGGTCTCACCGACGGAGTACGGCGGGAAGTTGTAGTTGTGCATGTAGCGGCGGCGCGTCTCCGGGGAGAGCGTGTCCAGCTGCTGCTCCATGCGCAGCATGTTCAGCGTGGTGACGCCCAGGATCTGGGTCTCGCCGCGCTCGAACAGGGCCGAGCCGTGCACCCGCGGGATGGCCTCGACCTCGGCGGCCAGGGTGCGGATGTCGGTGACGCCGCGGCCGTCGATGCGGACCTTGTCCGTGATGACGCGCTCGCGGACGATCTTCTTGGTCAGCGCGTTGTAGGCGGCGCTGATCTCCTTCTCGCGGCCCTCGAACTCGGGCAGCAGCTTCTCGGCGGCCAGCGCCTTGACGCGGTCCAGCTCGTTGTTGCGCTCCTGCTTGCCCGCGATGGTCAGGGCCTGGGCGAGCTCGTCCTTGACGGCGGCGGTCAGCGCGGCGAGGACGTCGTCCTGGTAGTCCAGGAAGACCGGGAACTCGCCGGTCGGCTTGGCGGCCTGGGCGGCCAGCTGGGACTGCGCGGCGCACAGGACCTTGATGAACGGCTTCGCGGCCTCCAGGCCGGAGGCGACGACCTCCTCGGTCGGCGCCTCGGCGCCGCCCTCGACCAGCTTGACGGTCTTGTCGGTGGCCTCGGCCTCGACCATCATGATCGCGACGTCGCCGTCCGGCAGGACGCGACCGGCGACGACCATGTCGAAGACGGCCGACTCCAGCTCGCTGTGGGTCGGGAAGGCGACCCACTGGCCGTTGATCAGCGCGACGCGCACGCCGCCGATCGGGCCGGAGAACGGCAGGCCCGCCAGCTGGGTGGAGGCGGAGGCGGCGTTGATGGCGACCACGTCGTACAGGTGGTCGGGGTTGAGCGCCATCACGGTGACGACGACCTGGACCTCGTTGCGCAGGCCCTTGACGAAGGACGGGCGCAGCGGGCGGTCGATCAGGCGGCAGGTGAGGATCGCGTCCTCGGACGGCCGGCCCTCGCGACGGAAGAACGAGCCGGGGATGCGGCCCGCGGCGTACATCCGCTCCTCGACGTCCACGGTCAGCGGGAAGAAGTCGAAGTGCTCCTTCGGCTGCTTGGACGCGCTGGTGGCCGACAGCACCATGGTGTCGTCGTCCAGGTAGGCCACGGCGGAGCCGGCGGCCTGACGGGCCAGGCGGCCGGTCTCGAAGCGGATGGTACGGGTGCCGAAGGAACCGTTGTCGATCACGGCCTCGGCGTAGAACACGTTCTCTTCCACCTGGAAGATCTCCTCTTTCGTACGTTCTCCGGGAGAGCGTCCCCGCGCACTGCTGCGGTGGGCCCCGGGCCCTCCTCGGGGAGGGCGGCAGTCGGGCCGGTCTTCGATCGAAGCCTCCGGAATGCCCCGCTCGGTCTGCGGGGGTTCCGACGGCCACTACCGAGGACCGGCGCCTCACGGCTGCCGGTCCGGGAAGGGCGGTCCGCGTCTGGACGCTCTCTCGGATGCGGGCGGCTTCCGTTTGAAGCCTTCGTCCCGCGGGGGGTTCGGGTCCTGCTGCCCGGGTGGCGCGCTGGTGCGCCATCACCCGGCATGCCCACAACCCTACGGTGCAATCCTCGGCCACCTGGGGAGGTGCGCGCGAGTTGTTATCTCCGGGCGCCGCGGTTCAACCACCGCGGCATACGCGCGAGGGGCGGCTCCCCGGTGTGGGGAGCCGCCCCGAGCGGCGGTCTTAGCGGGCGCCGCCGGCGGCACCGCGGCGGATGCCCAGGCGGTCGACGAGCGTACGGAAGCGCTCGATGTCCTTCTTGGCCAGGTACTGGAGCAGGCGACGGCGCTGGCCGACCAGGATCAGCAGGCCACGACGCGAGTGGTGGTCGTGCTTGTGGGCCTTGAGGTGCTCGGTCAGGTCCGAGATGCGACGGGAGAGCATGGCCACCTGGACCTCGGGGGAGCCGGTGTCGCCCTCCTTCTGGCCGAACTCGGCGATGATCTGCTTCTTGACGTCAGAGGCGAGAGCCACTGCAACTCCTTCGGGGTCTACCGAGCGGTCCTGGTCGACAACACAGGACTCATCGAGAACTCGGTGTCGCGAGCGCGGCCCGCACTCCGCGGCCCACGGAGGGGCGGCGGACAGACGGCTGCGCTCGGAGGCCAAGCGTACCAGTGCCGCCCACCCGGCCGTTCGGCGGGCCGGGCGGGCGGCACGGGGGCGGGCCGTCCGGGTCAGCTGGTGGCGCCGCGGACCAGCCGGTAGATGTCCAGCACGGCGAGCGCCAGCGGGACCAGCGAGATCAGGGTGAGGCTGTCCACCAGGTCCAGGATGCGCCCCCAGAACGGGGAGACCCCGAGCCGCGGCACCACCAGGGCGATCGCGGTGAGCAGCGCGGCGCCGAAGGCGATCGAGCCGGTCAGCCAGATCGTCCGCAGGTCGAGCTCGGTGGTGGAGCCGGCCGCCCGCAGGAAGAACTGCGGGGTGTGCAGGGAGAGCCCGACGATCAGCAGGCTCAGGCCGAGCAGGCCGGCCACGGTGAGGCTGAGCACCTGCGCGGTGTAGCGGAACAGCCGGGCGCGCAGCATGGTGGTCAGGCCCAGGGCGAGCGCGAGCAGCTCGGGGAAGGTCTCGTCGGTGAAGCCGAGGACGGCGCAGGCGCCGACCACGACCGCGGCGCAGCCGCCGACCAGGCCGACCAGCACCTCGTGGCCGCGGCGGGCCTGGTGCGCGATCTTCTCGTACTGGACGGCCTCGGCGCGCTCGGCCTCCTCGTCGTAGTCGCGGCTGCGGGTGCGGGTCTGGCCGGGGGCGCTGAAGCCGACCGGCAGCCGGGCGAAGCGGGCGGAGAGGCTGGGCAGGAAGCCGATCACGGCGACGGCGGCGACCCCGGTGACGGCGGCGATGTGCCCGGCCGGGGTCTCCGGCAGCAGGACGGCCGCGAAGGTGGCGAGCGCGCCGGCGGTGGAGACCAGGGCGGCGGCGACGAACACCGCGTCCCGCTCCGGCAGCAGGCCGGCCAGCAGCACGGCGACCACCAGGACGGCGACGCAGCCGGCCAGGAACTGGAGCCGGCCGGGGCCGTCCCACGGGTGGGCGACGGCGATCAGGCCGCTGCCGCCGATCATGGCGTGCGGCAGCGCGCCGAGGCCGAGCGCGACGGCCGCGTGGGCGTCCTGGTAGACCCGGGCGCGCACCCCGGCGAGCGCGGTCAGCACGACGGCGGTGACGCCGGCCAGGACGCCCGGCAGGCCGTGCATGTCGTGGCGCAGGTCGGAGAACCAGAGCGCGAAGCCGAGCAGGGTGAGCAGCACCCCGGCGCCGATCAGGCCGAAGCCGCGCATCAGCTCGGCGGTCCAGAACCGGCGGTCGGCCTCGACGGCGCTGGCGATCGCGTCGGCGACGTCGTCGTAGACGGCCGGCGGCAGCGACTCGGCGAAGGGGCGCAGCGCCAGCAGGTCGCCGTCGCGGACCTGCTGGGCGGCCAGCGGCAGCCCGCTGTCGAGCACCGTGCCGTCGCGGCGGACCAGGTGGAAGCCGGTGGGGGTACCGTCGGGCTGGCTCTGGTTGGCCAGCCGCAGCACCTCGGGATAGACGTCCGCGAGCGGGACGTCCTCGGGCAGGGCGACGTCGATCCGGCGGTCCGGGGCGACGACGGTCACCCGGCAGTAGCCCGTCGCGGCGGCGCTCATGCGCCCACCTCGCAGCGCTCGCCCATGAGGGCCCCCACCTCGATCCTTCGACGCACTTGGCGCTCCCCCTTGTTGACGGTGCCGAGGCACGGCGGCGCTCGGTGTTGCTGTGGAACCGGCCCGACCGGGCCGCGAGTTGGCGCGGCGTTACCCTACCCGTTCGGTTCGTGTCCGGTGCCGGTGCGTACCGGGCCCTGGCAGGCGGTGCGGGAGCGACCGTTAGGATCGGCGCCTGCGCAAAGGTACGGGGGCTGCGCTGGGTGGGGCGTCCTCAGCCACCGGATTCCCGTACGGACCGTACGCATATCGCAGAGGGCTGATGCCGAAGTGATCGATCGACGCCACGGGGTGGATGACACATGGGTGTGATCACGGTCAAGCGACCGGCCAGGGCGTACCCGCCCACCGTGCCGGACGAACCGGTGGAGCTGGTGAGCCCGCCCGAACTGCCCCGGCAGGGCGGCGAGGACTGGCTGATGAGCCTCCTGCCCATGATGGGCATGGGCGGCTCGGCGGTCTTCTTCTTCTCGCCGGGCGCCGCGGCGCCGATGAAGATCATGGGCGGTCTGATGATCGCCTCGACGCTCGGCATGGCGCTGGCGCAGATCGTCCGGGCCCGCAAGGGCGGTTCGACCGCGATGGCCGACGAGCGGCGCGACTACCTGAAGTACCTCCAGCAGACCCGCCGCCAGGTGCGCCGCACGGCCGAGCGCCAGCGCGGTGCGCTGCTGTTCCTGAACCCGGCGCCGGACCAGCTCTGGTCGATCGTCGAGGACGGCCGGCGGCTGTGGGAACGGCGCACCGGGGACGGCGACTTCGCCCAGATCCGGGTGGGCCTCGGGCCGGTGCAGCTGTCCACGCCGCTGGTGGCGCCGCAGACCGCGCCGATGGACGAGCTGGAGCCGCTGTCGGCGGCCGCGATGCACTCCTTCCTGAAGGCGCACGGCACCCTCCAGGACCTGCCGCTGGCGGTCTCGCTGCGGGCCTTCTACCACATCACGGTGTGCGGGGACCCGGACTCGGTGTACGGGAACGTGCGCGCGATGATCGCCCAGCTGACCACCCTGCACTCGCCGGACGACCTGATGGTGGCGGTCGCGGCCGCGCCCGGTGCGGCCGAGGAGTGGGAGTGGACCAAGTGGCTCCCGCACAACCAGCACCGCAAGGAGGCCGACGGCGCGGGCTCGCGCCGGCTGTTCGCGAGCGACCTGGGCGACCTGGAGTACCTGCTCCAGGACGAACTGGCCGGCCGCCAGCGCTTCGTGCGGGAGGTGGCCCCGCCGGCCGACCAGCCGCACCTGGTGGTCGTCATGGACGGCGCCGGGGTGCCCCACGACTCGCTGCTGGCGAGCCCGGAGGGCGTGCAGGGCGTGACGGTCATCGAGGTGGTCCCGGGGGAGGTCGACGAGCCCAGCGGGCACCTGATGATCACGGTCGGCGCCGAGGAGCTGGTGCTGCGCTCGGCCTCCGGCGCGACGTACACCGGCAAGCCGGACCTGCTCTCGGTGTGGCAGTCCGAGGCGCTGGCGCGGCAGTTGGCGCCGTACCGGATCTCGGCCGGCGGCGACGACGAACCGCTGCTGTCCAACCTCGACTTCACCGACATGATGGGCTCGGGCGACCCGGGCTCCTTCGACGTGGCCCGCAGCTGGCGCCCGCGCGCCCAGCACGAGCGGATGCGGGTGCCGATCGGCGTCGGCGCCAACGGCGAGCACGTCTACCTGGACATCAAGGAGGCCGCGCTGGAGGGCATGGGCCCGCACGGCCTGTGCGTGGGCGCGACCGGTTCCGGCAAGTCGGAGCTGCTGCGCACGCTGGTGCTGGCGCTGGCGATGACCCACTCCTCGGAGATCCTGAACTTCGTCCTCGCCGACTTCAAGGGCGGCGCGACCTTCTCCGGCATGGCGGACATGCCGCACACCTCCGCGGTGATCACCAACCTGGAGGGCGAGCTCACCCTGGTCGACCGCATGCGCGACGCGATCGAGGGCGAGCTGCACCGCCGCCAGGAGCTGCTGCGCTCGGCGGGCAACTACGCCAACATCCACGAGTACGAGCGGGCCCGGGCGGCCGGCGCGGCGCTGGACCCGCTGCCGTCGCTGGTGCTGATCATCGACGAGTTCTCCGAGCTCCTCACCGCCAAGCCCGACTTCATCGAGATGTTCATCCAGATCGGCCGGATCGGCCGTTCGCTGGGCGTTCACCTGTTGCTGGCCTCGCAGCGCCTGGAGGAGGGCAAGCTGCGCGGCCTGGACACCTACCTGTCGTACCGGATCGGTCTGCGCACCTTCTCGGCCGCGGAGTCCCGGGCCGCGATCGGCGTGCCGGACGCCTACCACCTGCCGCCGGTGCCGGGTGTCGGCTACCTCAAGTTCGGCGAGGACGTGATGGACCGGTTCAAGGCCGCCTACGTCTCGGGGCCCTACCGGGCGCCGGGGCAGCAGCGGTCGACCGGCGGGCGACGGGTCAACGCGCGCCCGGTGGAGTTCACCGCGGCCTTCGTGGACCTGCCGGACCCGGTGGAGGAGGAGGTCGCGCCGCAGGCCCCGGAGCAGGACGACGCGCTGGTGGACACCGTGCTGGACGTGTTCGTCCAGCGGATGTCCGGCCAGGGCCCGGCCGCGCACCAGGTGTGGCTGCCGCCGCTGGAGGAGGCGCCGACCATGGACCACCTGCTGCCGCCGCTGCAGGTCGTGCCGGAGCGCGGGCTGACCGCGCCCGGCTACCCGGCGGGCCGGCTGCGGGTGCCGATCGGCATCGTGGACAAGCCGCGCGAGCAGAAGACGGACATCCTGGAGGTCGACTACGCGGGGGCGGCCGGCCACGGCCTGATCGTGGGCGGCCCGCGCTCCGGCAAGTCGACCGTGGTGCGCACCACGGTGGCCTCGTTCGGCCTCACCCACACCCCGCTGGAGGTGCAGTTCTACCTGCTCGACTTCGGTGCGGGCAGCTTCCAGTCGCTGGCCGGGCTGCCGCACGTCGGCGGGGTGGCCGGGCGCCTGGACGTGGACAAGGTCCGCCGGATGGTCTCCGAGGTGCACGGCGTGCTCAACCGGCGCGAGGAGCTGTTCCGGGTCGCCGGGATCGACACCATCGCCACCTACCGGGCCCGCCGGGCGGCCGGCCAGCTGCCGGACGAGGCCTTCGGCGACGTCTTCCTGGTGATCGACGGCTGGAACACCTTCAAGCAGGAGTTCGAGGGCCTGGAGCCGGTCATCGGCGACATCGCCCAGCGCGGCCTCGGCTACGGCGTGCACCTGGTCATCACCGCGGCCCGGTACGCCGAGGTGCGCCCGGCGCTGAAGGACCTGCTGCAGAACCGGACCGAGCTGAAGCTCGGTGACGCGATGGAGTCCGAGGTCGACCGCCGGGTGGCGCAGAACGTCCCGCCGCTGGCCGGGCGCGGCATCACCCCGGAGCGGCTGCACTTCCTGTCCGGCCTGCCCCGGCTGGACGGCTCCTCCACGGTGGACGACCTCCAGAACGGCGTGGCCGGCCTGGTCAGCGCCATCGACGGGGCCTGGAGCGGCCCGCGCGCCCCGCAGGTCCGGATGCTGCCGGCCGTCCTGGACGGCCACTCGCTGCCGAAGGGCTTCGAGCACCCCGAGCGCGGCGTCGCCTTCGGCGTGGACGAGGCGGAGCTGGCACCGGTCTTCGTCAACTTCGAGACCGACCCGCTGTTCATCGTCTTCGGCGACACCGAGTCCGGGAAGTCGGCGGTGCTGCGGATGCTGATCAAGCAGATCACCGAGCGCTACACCCCGGACCAGGCGGGCATCGTGGTCGGCGACTACCGGCGCGCGCTGCTCGGCACCGTGCCGCCGGAGTACCTGGTGGAGTACGCGGCCGCGCAGCCGGCCATGGCGGCCATCGTCGACATGCTGCGCGGCGCCTGCTCGCGCCGTCTGCCGGGCCCGGACGTGACCGCCGAGCAGCTGCGCAACCGCAGCTGGTACAGCGGCAAGGACATGTTCGTGATCGTCGACGACTACGAGCTGGTCTCGACGAGCTCGGGCAATCCGCTGGCCCCGCTGGCCGAGTTCCTGCCGTTCGCCCGCGACATCGGCCTGCGGGTGATCGTGGCCCGCAGCGCGGGCGGCGCCGGCCGCTCGCTGTACGAGCCGGTGCTGCAGCGGATGCGCGAGCTCGGCGGCCAGGGCGTGATCCTCTCCGGCAACCGGGACGAGGGCGCGCTGCTGGGAGCGGTCAAGCCGCAGGCGCTGCCGCCGGGCCGGGGGATCTTCGTGTCACGCCGCGTGACCAGCGGGCAGATGGTCCAGACGGGCTGGCTGCCGGTGGCGTGACCGCGCCGGCCGTCACGGACGGTGGTCGAAGGGGTCGGACTCACGGAGTCCGACCCCTTCGGCGTCCCAGGTTCCGAAACGTTACCTAGATCTTTCCGGACGGGGGCTGCGGTTCCCGTACCCGGCCAGGGAGTTCTCGGGCGTTTCGGGGGCGCCTGGCGTGTCACCGTCCACCTGGAGCACCACCTTTGAATCCCCGACCCTTCCCGTTTGTTCACCTTCGATTCATTCGCCATGTGGCCCAGGTAACAAGTCGGACAAAGCTCGCAATGACCGAACGTGATCATCGGATCGCATGCTTATGCGGTTTTCCGCAACGGATTCCGAAGCACTTCCGGCGTTGACTCGATCAATACGCCCACGGTTCCATTGCGGCCCGGGAGCGACTGGAACCGGACACCGAGCAACCAGCCAGCGGAGGCGATACCGCTCCCACTCCAGCACCGCACAGAGCCGATCGGAAGCCACATGACCGACACGCTTCGTCCGCCACAGAACGTAGCCGCCCCGGCGGCCGAGGCGGCCGCGTCCCAACAGCTCAAGCGCTCGATCGGCGTGGTGGGCGGCACCCTGCTCACGCTGTCCTGCGTCACCCCCGCCTCGACGCTCTTCGTGATCGTGCCGGAGCTGTTCTCCAGCATCGGCAGCGCCACCGCCCTGGCCATCGCGATCGGCACCGTGCTCTGCGTCGCGGTCGCGTTCTGCTACTCCGAGCTCGGCACCCTGATCCCCAGCGCCGGCGGCGAGTACGCGATGGTCGGCACCCTCGCCGGACGGCTGATGGGCTGGCTCGTCTTCGTGCTCTCGCTGATCGTGGTGATGATCGTCCCCTCGGTCATCGCCCTCGGCACCGCCGACTACCTCGCCCCCGTCCTGCACCTGGACAAGGCCATGACCGGCGCCGCCGTGATGCTGGCCGCCACCCTGGCCGGCCTGCTCGACCTGCGCGCCAACGCCTGGATCACCGGCGTCTTCCTGGTCCTGGAGGTGGTCGCGGCCGGCGTGGTGTCGGTGCTCGGCTTCGCCCACGCCAACAGCGACGCCCCCAGCCTGCTGCACGGCGTGGTCGCCGGGGACGGCGGCACCACCACCACGGTGAGCGTGGGCGCCATCGTCGGCGCGCTCGGCATCGCCCTGTTCATCACCCAGGGCTTCTCCACCGCCGTCTACCTCTCCGAGGAGCTGGAGAACCCCCGCCGCACCGTCTCGCGCACCGTGCTGTGGACGCTCGGCATCTCCTCCGCCGTCATCCTGGTCCCGGTCGTCGCCATCACGATGGGCGCCCCCGACCTCCAGACCCTGGCCTCCGGCGACATCTCCGGCATGGTCACCGCCTGGAGCAACTCCGCGGTCGGCACCTTCATCAGCCTCTGCGTCGCGCTGGCCATCATCAACGCCGGCATCGTCATGGTCATCCAGAACTCCCGGGTGCTGTTCGCCTCCGCCCGTGACAAGGCCTGGCCGGAGCCGGTCAACAAGGCCTTCGGCACCCTCGGCCGGTTCGGCTCACCGTGGGTCGCCACCCTGGCGGTCGGCCTGCCCGGCGCCGCGCTCTGCTTCGTCAAGGGCGAGCTGCTGAGCAACATCACCGGCGTCGCCGTCACCGGGATGTACCTGCTGGTCGCGATCGCCGCGCTGCTCTCCCGCCGCGCCCACCACAAGCACGCCGCCGCCTGGCGGATGCCGCTGTGGCCCGCCGTCCCGGTCGTGCTGATCGCCGTCCTGGTCTACGTGATCACCCAGCTGGACACCGAGCCCCTGCTGTGGACCGGCGGCATCACCGCCGCCGGCACCCTCTACTGGCTGTTCTACCTGCGCCCCCGGCAGGACACCCACTGGGTGATCAGCCTCCCCGAGGACCAGCAGGACTGACCCCCACCCTCCCCCACACCTCCCCCACACAGCGGTGCCCCGGGCCTCCCCAGCCCGGGGCACCGCCATGTGCGCCTGCTACTTCGCCGTCTTCCAGACCGGGTCGGCGGCGATCGCCCTCAGCTGGTCCGGGGTGAGCAGCTGCTCACCCGGGCCCTGGGAGACCATGACCGCCATGCCGTCGGGGCGCAGGACGTTCACCACCGGCGGCTTGCCCTTGCCGTCCGGGGCGCCGCCGGTGCCGCCGGTGCCGCTGGTGAGCACCCGGCTCCCGTCCGGCAGGGTGACCGCGTCCTTGAACGCCCGCTCAGCCGGGTTGTCCCCGGACTTCGCCCAGTTCTCCACCCGCAGCACCACCGAGCCGGTGGTCCCGCCCCGGGCCAGCTGGAAGGTGGCCGCCAGCGGACCGCCGGTGCGGCCGGTCACCGTCACCCCCGGGGGCAGCAGCCGTGCCAGGGCGGCCTCCCGGTCCGCCAGGGACAGGCCGGGGTCGACCGCTTCGACGTCGACGCCGTCGAACCCGACCGCCGCGACGACCCGGTCCCAGGACCTGTCGGTGACGACCACCCTCAGCTGGTCGAGGGTGAGCGGCGGGTTGGGGCGGCTGTCCGGCGCGCCCTTCTCCTGGGGCGCGTTCCACTCGCTCAGGGAGATGCTCCGGCCGTCCGGGCCGTTCAGCGTGGCGTGCCACTCCTTGGTGTCGGCCCGGCCGTCCGGGTACTCGTGGCCCTGCTGCAGCAGGAGCTCGGAGCCGTCCGGCAGCGTGGTGACGGCACAGGAGTCGACCCGGGCGAGCTTCGGGTCCGGCGGGCAGCCGGGGGCCTGCGCCTGCCGGGGCCGGTGCTTCTGGACGCCGATCTGGATCAGCGACTTGCCCTGGCCGTCGTCGAAGACCAGGTCCGCCCCGGCGAAGGTGCCGTTCATCCGCTCGTCGTCGGTGCCGCGGCCCCTGGCCTCGGTGATCTCGCCCTTGGGGAGCAGGGCCCGGAAGGTCGCCAGGACCTCCTCGCCGGTGACCACGGCCGCGGTCGGGGCCGAGGACCGCGCCGCCGTCGGCGTGGCCGCGGGGCTGCCGCCACCGCCGGCCGCCGCCGGGGCGGAGGCCGCGCGCACCGTGCCCGTGTCCTTCGCCCCCGGCGCGCTCAGGTACACCGCTCCGGTGCCCACCAGGGCCAGCGCGGCCGCGCCGCCCACCACCGCGGCGGCCGAGCGGCGGCGCCAGCGGCTCCGGCCGCGCCGGTAGCCGCCCGCGGCCAGGTCCGCCTGTGCGGTCTGCTCGGTGCGGAAGCCCTCGCCCGTACGAGTGAGGGCATAGAGAAGATCGTCCTCGAACTTGTCCGGTTCGGACATGGGTGTTCACCGTCTCCTTGCGTCGGGGGTTGCGGGAAGTGCCGTACGGGCGGGGCGGCGCGCCGGCCTCAGCGGGCGGCGAGCTCGGTCAGCGAGTCGCCGAGCAGGGTGCGCAGCCGGGCCAGGGCCCGGGTGGTGCGGGTGCGGACGGCGCCGGAGGAGACCCGCATGGCCTCGGCGGTCTCCTCGACGCTGCGGTCCTCCCAGTAGCGCAGCACCAGGACCGCGCGGTCCTTGGGCGGCATCCGGCCGAGCGCGTCGAGGAGGGTCAGCCGCAGGGTGCTGTCGGACTCCCGCCCCTCCGGCTCCGGCAGGGCGTCGCTGGGGCGCTCGCCGCTGGAGCGGCGGCGCTGCTGGGCGAGGAAGGTGCGCACCATGACGGTGTGGGTGTAGGCCGCCGGGTTGTCGATCCGGCCGCGGCCCGTGAAGGCGCTGCGCCGCCACAGCACGTACATCCGGCTGAGGGCCTCCTGGACGAGGTCCTCGGCGTAGTGGGTGTCGCCGCTGGTGAGCAGGCAGGCCGACCGGTACAGGTGGCCGGTCCGGCCGGAGACGAGTTCCAGGAACTCCGCGTCCTTGGCCTCCCGGCCCGCCCCGTTCCACCTCATGCGCCCTGCTCCCCCGCGGTCCGCCCACCCTGACACCTCATCGATGCGGCGGGCGGGCGGCGGTGTTACAGGGTTCCAGCGGATCCCCGGGTGAGCCGGTCTCCGCCGGGCGGACGACGGGCGAACGCCGAACGGTCTCCGGACGGGCGACGGGCGACGGGCGACGCACCGTGGACCGGACGTCGGCCGGGCGTCGGCCGGGTGTCGGGCCCGCGGGTCAGCCGGCGGACTTGCGCCGGTGGTCGCGCAGCACCACGCCGCCGCCGATCAGCAGGGCGACCAGCAACGCGCCGATGCCGACGACGTACGTCGCGGTGCGGCCGTCGCGGTCGGCCTGGGTCTCGCCGAGGCCCACCGGGCGCGGCACGATCGGCGCGGCGGCGAGCTGCACCGGGGCGTCCGGGGTGGGCGCGAGGGGCGCGTCGACGGGGGCCTTGGTGACGGCCTTGACCGGGTCCACCACGCCCCAGCCGATGAAGGTGTCCGGGTCCCGCTGGGTGCGCTGCGCGGTCTGCTCGATCCAGGCCCGCACCTGGGCCGCCTTCCAGTCCGGATGGGCGCCGACCAGCAGCGCGGCGAGCCCGGAGACGTACGGGGCGGCGAAGCTGGTGCCGTTGTCCACGCACTGGCCGCTCCCGGGCACAGTGGACAGCATGTCGACACCGGGCGCGGCGACCTTCACGAACGCGCCGTACTGGGAGAACGGCGCGCGCTCGTTGTTGCGGTCGGAGGCGCCGACGGCCAGCACGGTCGGGAAGGCGCCCGGATAGGTGTCGCCCTCCTTGCCGTCGTTCCCGGTGGAGGCCACGACGACGGCCTTGTTCTCCTCGGCGTACTCGACGGCGGCCTTCAGCTCCGCGTAGCCGCCGAAGCGGGCGTCGCCCGCGCCGCGCACGTCCTGGGAGATGTTGATGACCCGGGCGCCGGCCTTGACCGCCTCCCTGATCGCCACGGCGAGGGTGGAGACGTCGCCGTTGCCGTCGCTGTCGTTCTGCCGGATCGCCAGGATCCTGGCGTCGGGGGCCAGGCCGACGAAGCCGGTCTGCTTGCTGACGCGGGCGGCGATGATGCCGGCCACCTTGGTGCCGTGGCCGACCGGGTCCTCGACGGACCTGCCCTTGACCGGCTCCTTGGTCTCCCGGTTGACCAGCAGGTTGGGACCCTCGATCACCTTGCCGTCGGCCAGCTGCGGGTTCCGGTCGTCCACCCCGGTGTCGATGACCGCGACCGTCACGCCCGCGCCGGTGGTCCTCCCGTCCTGCCACAGCTCGTTCAGCAGCAGGCGCTGCAGCGACCACGGCACGGTCTTCACGTCGGGAGCGTTCTTGGGGCAGTCGCCGGCCGCGGCCAGCCCGGTCCCGTCGCCGGCGTACGCCGGGGCGGCGAGCGGTCCGCCCAGCACCGCGAGCGCGGCCAGCGCCGCGGCCGCCTTCCGGTACCCGTGTCGGGACACCCTGCCACCCCTCATGTCGTCCACCCGTGCCGCGCGTCGGGGGCGGGTGCCCGGAATCCGGGTACCCGCCCCCTTGTCGTTCCTCAAGGAACCCGAACGTCAGCCCCAGAGCTTGGCGTTGGCGTCCTCGGTCGTCTTGTAGCTCTGCGCGGCGTTGTCCAGCGAGGTCGCGATCTGCGAGCAGACCTGCTGGAGGTCGGCGGCGCGGGAGTCCCACTGGGCCTGGTGGGCCTGGTAGCCCTGCTGGGCGGCACCCTGCCAGCTGGCGGCGATGCGGGTGACCTGGGACTTGAGGTCGTTCAGCAGGTGGTCGATGCGGCCCGCCGAGGCGCGCACCTCCTCGGCCGCGTGGTGAACGGTCTGGAAATTGACGAGGATGTGGTCGGTCACGTTGTCTCCCTAGGCGAGGGTGCGGAGCGCCGCGCGGTCAGCGGCGGGCGCCCCGCAGAGCGGTGGATCGGACAGAACGGCGGTCGGCGCGGGTGCGGCGATCAGCGCGGGTGCGGTGATCAGCCCTGGGCCGAGGAGAACATCGCCTTCTGCTCCTCTTCGGTGCTCGCGTAGTGCTTGGTGGTCAGCTCGATCGCGTGCTTGATCGCGGTCAGCGACTCCTTGAGCTTCGCGATGTCCTCGTTGACCTTGTTCTGCAGGTTCGTGTAGGCCGTCGCGGCCTGGCCCTGCCAGCCGCTGGTGATGCCGGACACCGTGCTGATCAGCTTGGTCCGCTCGGCCTCGATCTTGCCGATGGCCTCTTCGATCTGCTTGGCGAAAGCCAGCATCTCCTGCGCGGTCATCGTGAACTGACCCTGAGCCATGCTCCACCGTCCCCCATGAGACAACATTCGCGTGCACGGACGGCCCTGCGGGCCGGCCGCCACATCACCGGTGTGATGTCCAGCAGCACTGTAGTCGGCACACGCAGCTCGCCCAACACCGATCACCGACTAGTTACCAGACCATGACACTGGTGCCAATTCGGTTACGGCGCTTGGCCCGTCAGGCGTTCTGCGGCTGGACGGCGCTCTTCGCCGTCAACGGCGGTCCGGCCGGAACCAGGTTCGACCACTCCTTCGGGACCGGCAGCGGCTGGACGCCCTGGTAACCCAACCGGGCCTGGTTGGCGCCGGGTTCCTCCTGCTGCTGACCGGGCTCCTGGGACGCCCCGGGGGCCGGCGTCGCACCGGGCTGCGGGGCCGACGGCTTCGGGGTGCCGCTCTGGCCGGGCTGCGGCGTGGCGGCGGGCCGCCGACCGCCGTCACCGTTGGACGGGACGGAGTAGCGCAACCCGGTCTCGGTGATCAGGAAGTCGGTTCCGGAGCCGGCCGCCGAGTTGTCGAGCGAGCGGTAGAACAGTCCGTGACCGGGGGTCACGTACGCGGCCCCGGCGCCGTTGTTGTACGGCGCGGGGTACGTGGTCCCGGCCCACACGCTCCGCTTGGCCGTGGCACCGTCCTCGGCGACACCGTCGTAGGTGCTGCACACGACCATCCGCGCGTCCTGGCGGTCCTGCCAGTTGTTCACCGGCGCACCGGCCTTCAGCGGCCAGTCCGGCGCGGTGCCCTTCAGCCGGACGTCGCCGCCCCACTGGGCGTTGTCGGCCGGGTTCATCTCGTCGCTGCGCGGCTTCTTGTCCTGGTCGTACTTGTAGAGCATCTGGTACGCCGGGTTCTGCCGGATCAGCTCCGCCTGGAACGGGGTGACCAGGAAGAGCTGGTCCCTGCCGACCACGTAGTGGCGGTCCTGGTAGTGCACCAGGCGGCCGATCCGGCGGTCGGCCGGATTGCTCAGCTCCACCTTTGAGTTGGCGCCCTGGCTGTCGGCGACCCCCTCGACCTGCGGGAAGGTGATCGGGGTGGCGGTCACCAGGGTCTCCAGCCAGTCCCGCTTGACCCGCTGCGGCACCGCGTTGGGCCCGAACACCGCGGTGATCAGCGCCTTGCGCTCCTTGTCGTCCGACTGCGGGGTGCCGATCTGGTGCTTGCGGCCCTGCGCGTCGACCAGGTACACCGCCGCGGCCGCGACGGCCGGCTGACCCGGCGCCGGCGCGGCCGAGACCTGCTGCTCGTCGGCCTGCTGCACCAGCATCAGCTGGTCCGGCCCGAGCATCCGGTCCTTCGCCGCCAGCGCCGCCGCGTCCGCGCCGGCCGCCACGAACACCGCCTGGTTGACGGTCTCCTGCTTGTCGTCCGAGCCCGGGCGGTCGCACACCGCCCACTTCATCGGCTTGCTCGCGTTGTCCGTGGTCGGCAGCTTGTCCGGCGCGTACGGGATGCCGATCGTCGGCCCGTGGTTGGGGTACCGGTCGAGCACCCCGTCGTCCACCACCACGACCTTGGCGCCCGCGGGCAGCACCAGCCGCGCCGAGGACATGTTGAGCACCTGGTGCAGCCGCTTGGTCTTGTTGTCCTGGTCGAGGAGCACCACGTAACGGGTGGTCGACTGCTTGCCCTGGATGATGTTCTTGCCGTCGTCCCACTTCACCGGCGCGCTCGGCTTGAAGACCCCCCAGAGCCCGAACCCGGCCACGACCACCGCCCCGGCCAGCACACTCGGCAGCACCGCCTTCACCGGACGCGGCGCGTCCTCGTCGCTGCCGCCACCGGCGGGCAGCAGGAAGGCTCCCACCGTGCGCTTGCGGGCGAAGGTGTACGCGTTCAGCTCGTCCCGGCGCGATGCCATACCTCGTCGTCCCCCTTGTCAGACGTCGTCGGGCGTTGTCAGACCGACCGTCCCCGTGGTCACCCGCCGGGCACGAACCGGCGCGAACCCTCTACGATGCGGCAGCAGACGGTGAGTACGGTACGGGTACGGTCCGCGACACAGCCAGCCGGGCCGCGACAACGGATCAGAGAGGGCCACCGGGGGATGCCAAGCCAGACCGCTCCAGGACGCCGCCGCAGCGCGGGCGGCGGGAGGTCGCGACGGGCCGGCCGGGCTCAGCGCGGCGCGCCGACGACCGAGACCGGCACCGGGACCGCCCGGCCGGAGCCCACCGGCGGCGGGGGCGGCGAAGCCGTCCAGGTCCGGGTCAACCCCCGACCGGGGCTGCTCGGCGGGCGGCTGAAGCTCCAGCAGCTCGTCCTGGTCGAGGTCGCGGCGGCCCTGGTCGCCGTCGGCTGGACGATCAGCCGCCCGGTCGCGGCCGGATTCGGCGCGGTCGCGCTGGTGCTGCTCGTGCTCGCGCTCGTCCCGGTGCGCGGCCGCACCGTCCCGGAGCTGCTGCGGGTCCGCGCCGCCCTCAGGTCCCGCCGCAAGCAGGCCAGGACGCTGCTGCCGCCGGCCGGCACCGACCCGGCGCTGGCGCCGGCGCTGGAGCTCGAACCGGGGCTGCGCACCTGCACCCACGCCACCGAGGCCGAGTTCGGCGGCCGCCCGGTCCGCCGGGAGACCGGCATGGTCGGCGACGGCACCTTCCTCAGCTCGGTGCTGCTCGTCCAGGCCAAGGACCAGCCGCTGCGCCCCGTGCGCACCGCGCTGCCGCTGCCGCTGGACGTGATCTGCTCGGCGCTCACGGTGGACGACATCACCCTGGAGTCGGTGCAGCTGGTCCAGCACACCCAGCCCGCCCCGGCCCCGCACCTGCCCGAGCAGTCGCTGGCCGCCCGCGCCTACCGCGAGCTGCCGGACGGCACCTCCACCCCCGGGCTGCGGCTGACCTGGATCGCGCTCAAGCTCGACCCGGAGCGCGCCGCGACCGCCGTCCGGGCCCGCGGCGGCGGCGAGGAGGGCGCCCGCAAGGCGCTGCAGCGGGTCACCGACCAGCTGGCCGGCCGGCTCAACAGCGCCGGCTTCAACGCGACCGTGCTGGACGAGCGCGAGCTGATCGCCGCGCTGGCCATCTCCACCTGCGCCAACCCGATCGCGGTGGCCGGCCGGCAGGGCACCGGCAGCGGCGGCGGCACCACCCGCCGCACCCAGGAGGGCAACCGGTTCTGGCGGATCGACGACCGCTGGCACACCACGTACGGGATCTCCCGCTGGCCGCAGCTGAGCCGCCCCGGCGGCGCCCCCGGCCGGATCGCCGCGCCGGACCTGGTCAACCTGATCACCGGCTCCCCGGCCCTCGCCAGCACCTTCAGCCTGACCGCCGGGCGCGGCACCGGCGGCTCGGTGACGGTCAGCGGGCACCTGCGGGTGACCGGCCGCAGCGAGAGCGAGGTCGGCCAGGTCGGCCGCCAGGTGGAGACCCGGGCCCAGAGCACCGGGCTCGGCCTCGTCCGGCTCGACCTGGAGCAGGCCCCCGGCATGCTCGCCACCCTGCCGCTCGGAGGGGCTTCCTGATGGCGTACCAGACCTACCCCACCGTCGGCCCGCAGCCCGGCGCCGAGCAGCGCCGGGCCCGGCCGCGGATCCTGCCCGGCTTCGGCCTGCGCGGCCCGCGCCGGGAGAAGCACGTGCTGGAGCCGGCCGACCTCGCCGCCCTGGCCTTCCCGGTCGGCGACGACGGCGTGGTGATCGGCGTCGACCCGCAGGGGCTGCCCGCGGTGCTCGGCCTGTTCCGCCCGACCTCGTACGACCTGGTCCTCGTCGGCGGCATGTGGACGGCGCAGGTCATCGCCCTGCGGGCGGCCGCGATCGGCGCCCGGGTCGCGGTGGAGACCGCCCGCGGACAGCTGTGGGGCCCGATGGCCCAGGCGGCCGGCGGCGGGCAGCCCTGCGTGACGATCCACCAGGTCGGCCGGCTCGGGCCGCAGGGCGCCTCGGTGGCCTCGCCGGTGCTGGTGGTGCGCGACCTCGGCGCCCGCCCGCCGCGCAGCCGGCTGTCCGCCGCGCCCTGGCAGACCACCCTGACGCTGCTGCCGTACCTGGGCCCGAACGCCTCCCGGGTGCTGAACGCCGCCGACCTGGTCGGCGTGCAGCGGATCTCGCCGCAGGAGGCCGAGCTGACCGGCCGGGTGCTGTCGCTGCCGCCGGAGGACGTGGCCGCGCTGCCCACCCTCGGCGACGACCTCACCCTGTGGGCGACCCGGATGCGGCGCCAGTACGTACGGGCCGTGGCGGGGCAGGCCGAACAGCAGGTGCTCGGCGGGCCGCGCCGGATGGACTGAGCGTCGGCTCGCCGCACCGGGCGGGCCGACGGGGATCCGTAGCCGCCTTCAACGGGGGTTGCCGTAGCGCCTAGTCTTTGATGCGGCAACGGCACCGCTGAACAAGCGGCGGCGAACACGAGGGAGCCAGAGTGAGCAGCGATCGGGACGGCGTCTACGTCGGCGACAACGCGGCGGAGGACGACGACGACTGGTCGGACGCGCCTGACTACACTCCCCCGTCCTGGTACGTGCAGACCGAGCCGGCGGCTCCGGGCGCGGCCGGTGCGGCCGGTGCGGCTCCGGGCGCGGCCGCGGCTCCGGCGCAGGCCCAGCAGGCTCCGGCCCAGCAGCCCGCCGCCGGGGCCGCACCGGCGCAGCAGCAGGGCCCGGCCCAGGCTCCGGCCCCGACCGCGGCCCAGGCTCCGGTGCCCGCCCAGGGCGCGGCACCGGCGGCCGAGGCCGTGCCGGGCGCCGCCCCTGCTCCGGCGCCTGCTCCCGCGCCCGCCGCGCCGGTCCCGCCGGTGCAGGCCGAGGCGCAGCACGTCCCGTTCCCGGCGGCCTCCGCGACCCCGCCGGCCGCCGAGCAGCCGCAGGCCGGTGCCCCGGCCTGGGCGGCGCCGGAGGCCGCGGCGCAGCAGCAGCCCGGACAGCCCCAGGCCGTCCAGCCGTACCCGGCGCCGGCGCCCGCCCCGACCGCCGCGGCCGCGCAGCCCGGGCCGGCCGCCCAGGCGGTCCAGCCGGGGCAGCCGGTCCAGCCCCAGAACTTCGCGCAGCCGCCGGTGCAGCAGGCACCGCCGCAGCACCCCCAGGACCCGCAGGGCCCGTCGGCGGCCTGGGACCCGCAGGCCGCGTGGGCGGCCCAGCAGGCCCAGCAAGCCCAGGCCCAGCAAGCCCAGGCCCAACAAGCCCAGGCCCAGCAGGCCGCCGCCCCGCAGCAGACCGGCCCGGTGCCGCAGCCCGGCCCGGTGGACCCGCGCCAGGGCGGCTGGCCGCAGCCCGCCGCCTACCAGCAGCCGCCCCAGCCGCAGCCCGGCCCGCAGGCCCAGCCGCCCCAGCCGCAGCCCGGCCCGCAGGCCCAGCCGGCGCAGCCCCAGCCCGGTCCGCCGCAGCCGGGGCCAGGACAGCCGTGGCAGCAGCCGCAGTCCCCGCAGCCCAGCGCGTTCCAGCAGGCCGCCGCCCCGCAGCAGACCGCGCACGGCGCGCCGCTCGGCTACACCGCCGCCGTCGAGCTGTCCTCGGACCGGCTGCTGCGCAGCCAGCCCAAGCAGCAGCGCCAGCAGCCGCGCTTCCAGTTCGGCGGCAAGGCCGCGGCGGCCGAGAAGGCCCGCAAGCTGGAGATCATCCGCACCCCGGTGCTGAGCTGCTACCGGATCGCGGTGATCAGCCTCAAGGGCGGCGTCGGCAAGACCACGACCACCACCGCGCTCGGCGCGACCCTGGCCAGCGAGCGCCAGGACAAGGTGATCGCGATCGACGCCAACCCGGACGCCGGCACCCTGGGCCGCCGGGTCAAGCGCCAGACCGGCGCGACCATCCGCGACCTGGTGACGGCCATCCCGCACCTGCGCAGCTACATGGACATCCGTCAGTTCACCTCGCAGGACCTGAACTCGGGCCTGGAGATCCTGGCGAACGACGTCGACCCGGCGGTCTCGACCACCTTCAACGACTCGGACTACCGCCAGGTGATCGACGTGCTGGGCCGCCAGTACCCGATCATCCTGACCGACTCCGGCACCGGCCTGCTGTACAGCGCGATGCGCGGGGTGCTGGACCTGGCCGACCAGCTGATCATCGTCTCCACCCCCAGCGTGGACGGCGCCTCCAGCGCCTCGACCACCCTGGACTGGCTCTCCGCGCACGGTTACGCGGACCTGGTGCAGCGCAGCATCACGGTGGTCTCCGGGGTCCGCGAGACCAGCAAGATGATCAAGATCGAGGACATCGTCGCGCACTTCCAGACCCGCTGCCGCGGCGTGATCGTGGTGCCGTTCGACGAGAGCCTGGCGGCCGGCGCCGAGGTCAACCTCGACATGATGCGGCCCAAGGTCCGGGAGGCCTACTTCGAGCTGGCCACCCTGGTCGGCGAGGACATCGTCCGGGCCCAGCAGGCCGCCGCCCAGCAGGCCGGCTGGCAGCAGCAGGCCCAGGCGCAGCCGGGCTACCCCGGCGGCCGGCCGCAGCCGTACGCCGACCCGCAGCAGCAGTCCTACCCGCAGCAGGCCGGCCAGCCCGCCCCCGGGGCGCCGTGGGCCCCGCAGCCCGGCCAGGCCCCGCCGCCCCCGCCCGGCTACGGCTACCCCCAGCAGCCCGCTCCCGGGGCGCCCTGGCCGCAGCAGCCGGGGCCGGGCTACGGCTACCCGCCGCAGGCCCCCCAGCAGTGAGACGACGGAAGGGGCCCACCGACCTGGTGTCGGTGGGCCCCTTCCGTCGTCCCGGCGCCCGGAACCCGTCGGTCGGCCGCCGCCGGTCGGACCCGGTCGCTCAGACGCCGTCGGTCAGACCCCGTCGGTCAGCTCGCGGGCCCGCTTGACGTCGTCGGCCATCCGGTCCAGCAGCGCGTCGATGGAGTCGAACTTCTCCATCCCGCGCAGGTAGGCCAGGAAGTCCACGGCCACGTGCAGCCCGTACAGGTCCAGGCCGACCCGGTCGATGGCGTACGCCTCCACGGTGCGGGCGGTGCCGTCGAAGGTCGGGTTGGTGCCGACCGAGATCGCCGCCGGCATCCGCTCGCCGTCCGCGGTCAGCCAGCCCGCGTACACGCCGTCGGCCGGGACCGCGCTGTGCGGCACGGTCTCGACGTTGGCGGTCGGGTAGCCCAGCTCGCGGCCGCGCTGCGCGCCGCGCACCACCACGCCCTCGACCCGGTGCGGGCGGCCCAGCACCTCGTTGGCGCCGGCCATGTCCCCGGTCTCCACCAGCCGGCGGGTCAGGCTGGAGGAGAACGGCTGGCCGTCCCCGGCCGTGCCGCACACCTGGAGGTCGACGACCTCGACCTCGAAGTCGTCCGCCCGGCCCAGCTCGCCGAGCAGCGCGACGTCCCCCGCGGCCCGGTGCCCGAAGCGGAAGTTGGGGCCCTCGATGACGACCCGCGCGTGCAGCGCGTCCACCAGCACCTGCCGCACGAAGGTCTCCGGGGACTCCTTGGAGAACTCGGTGGTGAACGGCAGCACCAGCACCGCGTCCACGCCCAGCTCCGCGATCAGCTCGGCGCGGCGCGGGTGCGGCGCGAGCAGCGGCGGGTGGCTTCCCGGGCGGATGACCTCGCGCGGGTGCGGGTCGAAGGTCACCACGACCGACGGGATGCCGAGTTCGCGGGCCCGCTCGACCGCCCGCCCGATGATCAGCTGATGCCCGCGGTGCACCCCGTCGAACGAGCCGATGGTGACGACGCTGCGTCCCCAGTCACCGGGGATCTCCTCCAGGCCACGCCAGCGCTGCACCTGACCGCTCCTTGTTCCGTACGGCGCGTACCCTCTGTACGCTCAAACGCTCAAAACCCGAACCCCTATAGCGTGCCATGCGCCTGCCCCGGCTCAGGCACCGGAATGCGGGTTGAGCGCACCGAGGCCCCCGCGGGCCGCCCGGACACCGTCCGATCGGCCTCGGCGGCGGCGTACCGCGGATCCCGTCCGGCCGCCGCCAGGGCCCGCATCCGGGCCGGCCGGGAGCCGTCCGGAGCGGTCGGCGCGGCCCCGGACGGCCACCGGGCGAGCAGCCGGGCGAAGGCCGCCGACCGTCCGGCGAAGCGCACCAGCAGCTCGTCCGCGTCCGGCAGTCCCGGGGTGGCCCGGGCCAGCACCGCCCGGGCCCGGGCCGGGTTCTCGGCCGCGCAGTGCTCGGCCAGCCGCTCCACCACGGCGGTCAGCACCACCGGGTCGGCCTCGGCGGCGAGCAGGGCGTCCAGCAGCTCGCAGCGCAGCGCGTCCGCCGCCGGGTGGGCCACCGGGACGGACAGCACCTCGGCGAACGGCCGCCGGACGGCCGCGCTGCGGGTGGCCAGCGCGGCGTCGAGCAGCGCCCGCAGCTCCGTCCGGTCGGCCGGGTGGACGCCGGCGGCGCGGCCCAGCCGGCGGCCGAGGTAGTCGACGGCGACCGGACCGGCCGGCACCGGGTGGCTGCGCAGCAGCCGGGCGGCCAGCTCGGCGCCCCGCCGGACGGCCACCGGGGCGGTGGCGTCGGCGAGCACCCGCAGCGTCTCGGCGGGGGCCGCGCCGGGGGCGGCCGACCGGTCGGCGAGCGCGGCCAGGACGGCCTCCGGGTCGCTCTCCAGGGCCGGGGCGAGCGCCCGCGGGGTGAGGAAGGCGTCGCCGCCCGCCCGGAGCCGGGCGAGCGCGGCCGGCAGGTGCTCGGCCCTGGTCTCCGGATCGGCGACCAGCAGCGCCAGCGCGGCCCCGTGCAGGCCGGGCTCGTCCTCGCGGGCGAGCAGGGTCAGCGCGGTGTACCGCAGCAGCTCGGCCCCGGCACCGGAGGCGTACGGGGCGGTCCGCAGCGCGTGCACGGCGGCCGCGACGTGCCGTTCGGGCCGCCGGTCGTGGCTCCAGCGGTCCACCGCCCGGCAGAGCGCGGACGGCTCCTCGGCGGCGAGCACGGTGAGCAGCGCGTCCGCCGCCGGGTGCGCGGCGGCGGCCAGCGCGTCGGCCAACTCGTCCAGGGCGAGCCGCCGGTGGGCGTACAGCAGGTCGTGGGCGAGGCCGGCCACGGTGCGTCCGGGGCGGCCCGGCAGGCCGCGCGGGTCCTCGAACCAGGCGCAGAGCAGCGGGAAGACCGCGACGGGGTCGGCGCGCAGCCGCTCGGCCACCACGGCGAGGAAGCGCTGCCCCGGGCCGTCGGCGACCACCAGGCGGCGCAGCAGGGCGAGTTCGGCCTCGACGGGCAGGCCCAGGCCGGTCCAGAAGGCCGGGCCGAAGCGGCCGAGCCCGACCGCCGGAAGCGCCACCGCGCCCGCCGCGCCGGCCCGTTCGGCGATCCGGTCGGCCAACTGGTCGAGCAGCGCCAGGTGTTCGGCCGGGTCCGGGCTGGCGGTGAGGCCCGCGGCGAGCAGCCGGGCCGCCCACCAGGCGGGTTCGCTGCCCGGCGGGCGCAGGTCCAGGGCGCGCCGGATCCGGTGCAGCCACGGGTCCAGGGCGCCGGCGCCACAGGTCTCGGCCACCCGGCGCAGCGCGGCGGCGACCGGGCCGACCCGGTGCCGGGCGACGGCGTTCGCTCCGGCGGCCGGCTCCCCCGCCCGATGGCCGCCCGGCTCCTCGACCTCGTCGGCGGGCCGGGGCGGGGTGTCCTCGGCCTCGCCGAGCAGCTGCCGCAGCGCCGCGTCCAGGTCCAGGTGCCGGCCCTGCAGCCAGTCCGCGAACTCCCCGTGCGCGAAGCGGAATCCGGGCCCGGCCGGGACGAACAGGCCCTCGGCGAGCACCGCCGCGGCCCAGCCGCCCCCGGCCGGGAACAGCTCCTCGAAGACCGTCCGGTCCAGCCCGCCGCCCGACGGGCCGCCGAGCATCCGCCGGGCCGCCTCGTGCACCCGCCCGGCGACCGCCGCCGCGAGCCGGCGCACCCGCCGGTGCTCGGGCCCGCCCGGCCGCGCCGCGCCCCTCCGGTGGGCACCGGGCCGGCGCGGCCGGGCGTCCTCCAGTCGCTGGGCCACCCGCAGGCAGCGCAGGTCCAGGAAGGCCTCGAACAGGTCGCCCCGGCGCACCTGCCCGTCGTGCGGCCCCCCGGCCCACAGCCCCTCCACCCACAGCTCCCCGGCCAGCCGGACGGCCAGCGGGTGCCGGGCGTCCTCGGCGGCGAGCGGGCGCCCCGGGGGCAGGCCGTACCGGCGGCACACCCGCTCGGCCGCCTCGGGGGGCAACGGGCCGAGCCGGTGCCCGGCCAGGCTCGGCCCGCCCGGGCCGCGGCCGTCCATCCGCACGGTGGGCGCGCTGCTCAGGTCGCCGTCCGGGTGCGGCTCGGCCGTCCGGCGGGGGCCGGGGGCGCCGCCGCCCCAGGTCTCGGCCGCGAGCCGCTCCCAGAGCTCCTCCCCGCAGGCGGTCACCAGCCGGGCCCCGCAGCCGGTCAGCCACTGGCCGGCGCCGCGCAGCCAGCGCGCGTCCACCGGCAGCGGGGCCTCCTCGGGGCCGTCCAGGACCACCAGCAGCGGACGGCCGGCCGCCGCGCACAGCGCCGCCACCGGTCCGGCCGCGGGCGCCGGGGTGCCGAGGCCGGCCGCCGCGGCGGCCAGTGCCCGCTCCACCGGCTCGGCGAGCGAGCGGTCCCCGGCGCGCAGGTCGGCGCCGCGCAGCCAGAGGGTGGGCAGCGGCCGGGCACCGCCGTGCCGACGGACGGCCAGCGCGGCCAGTTCGGTGGTGCGCCCGCTGCCGGGGGCGCCGACCAGCACGGTGACGGTCGCGGCCGGCTCCTCCCCGGTCAGGCCGTCCGGCCGGTCCACCCGGTCGGCGGCCAGCCGGGCCACCCGGCCCGGTCCGGCGCCGGCGGCCGTCACCTGGGCGGCGGCCAGCCGCAGCACCCCGGCCAGGTCGAGCGCCGGGCCGTGGCCGGGCACCGCCGCCGCGTCGCGCGCCGGCAGCCCGACCAGCGCCTCGGCGGCCTGCGTCCCGTCCGCGGGGCCCGTTCCGGCCGCTGCGGCCCCCACGGCCACGGCCGGCAGCGCCCCGTCGTGCCAGGGCCCGCGCACGGCGGGCGCGGCCAGCGCGACCACCGCCCCGCTGCGGGCGTCCAGCACCGGCGAGCCGGCCGGCACCGTGACCCCGCCGACCACCGGCACGTCCAGCAGCAGCACCCCGCCCAGCCGGTGCCCGCCGTACGCCGCGCCGGTGACCCCGAGCAGCCCGCAGCGCAGCGCGACCACCCGCTCGTCCTCCGCGGCCAGCGCGGGCAGCAGCACCTCCGGCCCGGCCGGGACGGCGGCCAGCGGCAGCGGCGGCACCGGCAGCCCGCCGGCCGCCCCGGTGCGCAGCAGCGCGAGCCCGTGCCCGGGCAGCGGCAGCACGGCGTCCGGGCCGAGCACCGTGCTCTGCCCGCCGGGGGTGTGCAGGACGATCCGGTCCAGCCCGGCGACGCTCTCGTGGGCCGTCAGCACGGCCCCCTGCGGGTCGGCGACGAAGCCCAGGCCGTGCAGCTGCCCGTCGAGGCCGCGGATCCGCAGCAGGTACCGCCCCGGATCGCCCTCCGGAAACCCCGGCATCTCGCGCCCCTTCGGCCGTCGCTCGCCCGCCGCCGGGAACCTGCCCGTCGAGGCGGCGCCCCGACCGCGCCCGCGCCGCTCACCACGGGCGTTCACTCCGCGCGCTCCCTCGCACGGGTGAAACGCTTCCGGGAACGGCGGAGCCCCCGTCGGGATGACTCCCGACGGGGGCTCCGGACAGCTGCGGGGCCGTCAGCCGACGAAGACCGCGACCGGCTTCGCCTGCCCGCCCTTCTCCTCGACCAGCGCGAGGAAGCGCCCGTCCGGCCCGAACACCGCGATCGGCCCGTCCACGCCCATCCCGGGCGCCTTCAGCCGTGAGCCGTGCGACAGCTTCTGCGCCGAGGCCTCGTCCAGGTCCCAGCGCGGGAAGGCGGCCGCCGCGGCCTGCCCGATCGGCAGCACCTGCAGCCCCTCCGGGGACTCGCCGGTGACCGCGGCCTCCAGCTGCTCCAGGGTGTGCGCCGACTCCACCCCGTACGGCCCGACCTTGGTGCGGCGCAGCGCGGTCAGGTGCCCGCCGACGCCCAGTGAGGCGCCCAGGTCCCGGGCCAGCGCCCGGATGTAGGTGCCGGAGGAGCACTCGACGGTGACGTCCAGGTCGAGCACCGGCGTGCCGTCCTCGGCGACCGCCGCGCGCTGCCCGTGCACGGTGAAGGAGTGGATCGTGGTCGGCCGGGCGGCGAGCTCGAACTCCTCGCCCTCGCGCACCCGCGCGTACGAGCGCTTGCCGTCGATCTTGATCGCGCTGACCTTGGACGGCACCTGCATGATCTCGCCGGTGAGCGCCGCGATCCCGGCGTCGACGGCCTCCCGGGTGACGGCGTCGGCCGGGGCCGAGGAGGTGACCTCGCCCTCGCGGTCGTCGGTGACGGTGGTCTGGCCGAGCCGGATGGTCGCCTCGTAGGTCTTGGCGGTGAGCATCAGGTGGCCGAGCAGCCGGGTGGCCCGCTCGACGCCGATCACCAGCACGCCGGTGGCCATCGGGTCCAGGGTGCCGGCGTGCCCGACCTTCCGGGTCCCGGCCAGCCACCGCAGCTTGGCGACGACCCCGTGCGAGGTGATGCCCTCGGGCTTGTCGACGATCACCAGGCCGTCCGGGCCGGTGCCTTTGCGCTTCATCGGGTTCTTTCTCTCAACAACATCAGCAGAGACGATCAACGTACCGGGCGCAGGGCACTCCGGAACCGCTCGACCACCGCGGCCACCTCCTCGCGGACGCTGAATCCGGCCGCGAAGACGTGCCCCCCGCCGCCCAGCTCGGCGCAGGCCGCGGCGACGTCCACCGCACCCTTGGACCGCGAGGAGCCGCGCAGCGTGCCGTCCGGGTCCTGCTTGAGCACCAGCGCCACCTCGGCCTCGGCCGGGCGGCGCAGGACGTCGATCAGTCCCTCGATCTCCTCGACCGTGACGCTGAACAGCGCGAGGTCCTGGTACGGCACCCACGTCCACACCAGGCCCAGCCCGTCCGCCGCCTCCGGCTCGTAGACGGCCCGGTCGAGCGCGCCCGCGAGCACCTTGAGGTAGCCGAACGAGGAGGTGTCCCACAGCTGCCGGGAGATCAGGTCGTGCCGGATGCCGGTGGCCAGCAGCCGGCCCGCCAGCTCGTGGGTGGCGGGCGTGGTGGCCCGGTACTTGAACGACCCGGTGTCGGTGGCGACACCGGTGTAGAGGCAGGTGGCCAGCTCCTGGTCGAGCTCGACGCCGAGCCGGCGCAGCAGTTCGTCGACCAGCACCGCGGTGGCCGGCGCGCTCGGGTCGATCAACTGGTGGGTGCCGAAGCCCGGGTTGGAGGCGTGGTGGTCGAACACCACCAGCACGGGCGCGGCGAAGGCCTTGTCGTGCAGCAGGCCGAGCCGGCTCTCCGCGGCCACGTCGAAGCAGAGCACCAGCTCGGGCCGGTCCGGCACCTCGGCGGCCGGCACGATCAGCTCCTGGCCGGGCAGGAAGGCCAGCGACTCCGGGACGATCTGCGGGTCGTCGCCGAAGGACACCCGCACCTGCTTGCCGAGCGCGCGCAGCGCCAGCGCGGCCGCCAGCGAGGAGCCCAGGGCGTCGCCGTCCGGGCAGATGTGGCAGATCAGGTCGATCGAACGGGCCCGCCCGATCTCCGCCACCACCCGCTGCCAGACCAGCTCGAACCCGCTCTCCTCGCTGCGCGGGGCCGGGAGCGCCGCGAGGGCACCCTCCACCGTGCTGGTGGAGGACGCCCCCGTGGTCGATCCGGCTCGCGAGGCGGCCCGCGCCGGCTCACCCGCCATGACTACTCGTCCTCGTCGTCACGCTCGGACGCCGGAACCCGGTACGGGTCCGCGTCGCCGGCGTAGCTCGCCCCCGCGGCCTGGGTGCGCACGGCGGCGTCCGAGGTGCGGGCCCGGTCGAGCAGGTCGTCGATGTTCCGGGCGTTGTCCGGCAGCGCGTCCGCGACGAAGGTCAGCGTCGGGGTGAAGCGCACCCCGATCTTGCCGACCTCGGAGCGGATCACGCCCTTGGCGCTCTCCAGCGCGGCCGCGGTGGCCTCGCGCTCGGTCTCGTCACCGAAGACGGTGTAGAAGACGGTGGCCTCGCGCAGGTCTCCGGTCACCCGGGTGTCGGTGATGGTCACGAACCCCAGCCGGGGGTCCTTGATCCGCCGCTCCAGGGTCTGGGCGACGACCACCTGGATGCGGTCGGCGAGCTTGCGCGCCCTTGCGGTGTCGGTCACGTTGCCTCCTCGTGCAGTGGGCCCGGTACCCGGGCGAGCTGCGCACCCGTCGGGGCCCACGCCCCAAAGTACCGGCCCGCGCCCGGCCTTGCGGGCGCTCTCGGTCCTGATCCGTGTGAGAACGGCGACTTCCGTCGGCCGGCTCCACGGTCCTCATTCGTCGTCGTCGTTGTGGTACCGCCTCCTCGCGGAGAGGAGCTGCACCTCGGGGCGGCCGGCGACCAACCGCTCACAGCTGTCCAGGACCTCGGTGACGTACCCGGCTTCGCCGGCCACCACCGCGAGGCCGATCTCGGCCCGGCGGTGCAGGTCCTGGTTCCCGGTCTCGGCAGCGCACACGCTGTACTTGCGCTGCAGTTCGGCCACGATGGGCCGCACGATCGAACGCTTCTCCTTGAGCGAGTGGACGTCGCCCAGCAGCAGGTCGAAGGTGAGTGTTCCCACGAACATGATGGACAGGTCTCGCCGACCTGGAAGGCCTCGGGGAGCAGCCCGGAACCGGGCTGACGCCGTTGTGTCTGACTACTCCCGGACCCTACACAGCGAGACCGGGGCCGGTCGACGGAAATACCACCCGTCGACCGGCCCCGGCTGACACCGACTAGGCGCGCGGCTTCTCGCGCATCTCGTAGGTCTCGATGATGTCGTCGACCTTGATGTCGTTGAACGACCCCAGGGTGACACCGGCCTCGAAGCCCTCGCGGACCTCGGTCGCGTCGTCCTTGAAGCGGCGCAGACCCTCGATGGAGAGGTTCTCCGCCACGACCTTGCCGTCGCGCAGCAGGCGGGCCTTGGCGTTGCGGCGGATGATGCCGTCGCGGACCAGGACACCGGCGATGTTGCCGAACTTGGAGGAGCGGAAGACCTCGCGGATCTCCGCGGCGCCGAGGCGCACCTCCTCGTACTCCGGCTTGAGCATGCCCTTGAGGGCGTTCTCGATCTCCTCGATCGCCTGGTAGATGACCGAGTAGTACCGGACGTCCACGCCTTCCTTCTCGGCCGCGGTACGCGCACGGCCTTCGGCGCGCACGTTGAAGCCGATGATGATGGCGTCCGAGCCCATCGCCAGGTCCACGTCGGACTCGGTGATGGCACCCACACCGCGGTGCAGGACCCGGAGCTCGACCTCCTCGCCCACGTCCAGCTTGACGAGGGCGTCCTCGAGGGCCTCGACCGAACCGGAGACGTCACCCTTGATGATGAGGTTGAGCTGCTCGATGGAGCCGGCGGCGATGGCCTTGTCCAGGTCCTCCAGGGACACCCGGACCCGACGCTGCGCGAAGGCGGCGTTGCGGTCGCGGGCCGAGCGCTTCTCGGCGATCTGACGGGCGGTGCGGTCCTCGTCGACGACGATGAAGCTGTCGCCGGCGCGGGGCACCGAGGTCAGACCGAGCAGCAGCACCGGACGGGACGGGCCGGCCTCGGAGAGGTTGTTGCCGTTCTCGTCCAGCATCGCGCGGACGCGGCCGTAGGCGTCGCCCACGACGATCGAGTCGCCGACGCGGAGGGTACCGCGCTGCACGAGCACGGTCGCCATGGCGCCGCGGCCCTTGTCCAGGTGCGCCTCGATGGCGATACCCTGCGCGTCCTGCTCGGGGTTGGCCCGCAGGTCCAGCGAGGCGTCCGCGGTCAGGACCACGGCCTCCAGCAGCTGGTCGATGTGCAGGCCCTGGCGCGCGGAGATGTCGACGAACATGGTGTCGCCGCCGTACTCCTCGGCCACCAGGCCGAACTCGGTCAGCTGACCGCGGACCTTGGTCGGGTCGGCGCCCTCGACGTCGATCTTGTTGACGGCGACCACGATCGGCACACCGGCGGCCTTGGCGTGGTTCAGCGCCTCGACCGTCTGCGGCATGACACCGTCGTTGGCCGCGACCACCAGGATCGCGATGTCGGTGGACTTGGCACCACGGGCACGCATGGCGGAGAACGCCTCGTGACCCGGGGTGTCGAGGAAGGTGATCGGGCGCTGCTCGCCGTTCACCTCGGTGACGACCTGGTAGGCACCGATGTGCTGGGTGATGCCACCGGCCTCGCCGGCCACCACGTTGGACTTGCGGATCGCGTCCAGCAGTCGGGTCTTACCGTGGTCGACGTGACCCATGACGGTGACGACCGGCGGGCGCGGGGCCAGCTGGTCCTCGTCGCCCTCGTTGGCACCGAAGTCGATGTCGAACGACTCCAGCAGCTCGCGGTCCTCGTCGTCCCGGCTGACGATCTCCAGCTGGAAGCCCATCTCGCCGGCCAGCAGCTCGAGGGTCGCGTCGGAGACCGACTGGGTCGCGGTGACCATCTCACCGAGGTTGAACATGACGGAGACGAGCGCGGCCGGGTTGGCGTTGATCTTCTCCGCGAAGTCCATCAGCGAGGCGCCGCTCGACAGGCGAACGGTCTGGCCGTTGCCGCGAGGCAGCATCACACCGCCGACGGACGGGGCCTGCATGGCCTCGTACTCCTGGCGCTTCGCCCGCTTCGACTTGCGGCCGCGCGCCGGGCGACCGCCCGGGCCACGACCGAAGGCGCCCTGCGTACCACCACGGGCACCCGGGCCGCCGGGACGACCGCCGAAGCCGCCGGGACGCGGGCCGAAGCCGCCGCCACCACCGGGGGCACCGCCACCGGGACGCGGGCCGCCGAAGCCGCCGCCACCGGCCGGACGCGAGCCCGGACCGGCCGGACGACCCTGGAAGCCGGGACGGGCGCCACCGGCACCCGGACCACCCGGACGGCCGCCGGGGCCACCCGGACCACGGCCACCCGGACCCGGACGCGGGCCGGCCGGACGCTGCGGCATCATGCCCGGGTTCGGGCGCGGCATGCCGGACGGGGTCGGACCGCCGGGACGCGGCGCGGCCGGACGGGGCATGCCGTCGGGACGCGGGGCACCACCCGGACGGGGGGCACCGGCACCCGGGGCACCGGCGGGACGCGGACGGTCGCCACCGGGACGCGGCGCACCGGCACCCGGGGCACCGGCGGGACGCGGACGGTCGCCACCGGGACGCGGGGCACCGGCACCCGGGGCACCGGCCGGACGCGGACGGTCGCCGCCCGGACGCGGAGCGCCGCCGCCCTGGGCACCGCCCGGACGCGGGGCACCGCCCTGACCGCCCTGACGGCGGTCGCCGGGACGGCCCATGCCGGTGGCGCTACCCGAGGTGAACGGGTTGTTGCCCGGACGCGGGCCGGCCGGACGCGGGCCCGGACGGGCGCCGCCGGAGGCCTGGCCACCCGGGCGCGGGGCCTGGGTGGACGGACGCGGGGCGTCGCCGGCCGGAGCCGGCGAGGAGAACTCGGCCGCGGGCGCGGCCGGGGCCGCCTGGGCGGCGGGACGCGCGGCCGGGCGCGGGCCCGGGGTCGGCGCGCCCGGCTTCGGGGCGGCGGGGGCGGCCGGCGCGGAAGGCGCGGCGGCAGCCGGGGTCGGACGGGGACCAGGCGCCGCGGCGGGGCGCGGACCCGGAGTCGGAGCCCCCGGCTTCGGGGCACCCGAGCCGGCGGCGGGGGAGGGCGCCGCGGTCTTCCGCGGGCCCGGCTTGGCAGCGGAGCCACCAGTGGGGGCCACACCAAGCGCGTCAGTCAACTTGCGCACGACCGGCGCCTCGATCGTCGAGGACGCCGAACGAACGAACTCACCGAGCTCGGTGAGCTTGGCCATGACGGCCTTGCTCTCCAAGCCAAGCTCCTTGGCGAGTTCATAAACCCGGACCTTAGCCACTTCACTCCTGTCTATGAGTCCGGGGGTCTCGTCCGCCGGACTGTCGCTACTTCATGGGCGTACCCATCGCGTACTCATCGCGTACTCATCGAGTGCTCATCGCAATCTCGACCTACTTCCACATCGCGAGGTACCTGACTGGTGGCACGGCGCGCGGCTGCCCGAACGCCGTGCTTGTTGCGGTGGTTCTCCGCCGCGCGAGCGGCGGCCGTCGCGGGAGGCGGCCCTGCTAGGGGGCTTCACCCGCCCGCTCCCCGATGAACCCGCGGAGCCGCTCGGTGTCGAGCGTGCCCTGGAGCCGGAAGGCCCGGGGGAACGCCCGACGGCGGACCGCGAGGTCGAGGCAGGCCGGATCGGGGTGCAGGTGAGCGCCCCGGCCCGGGAGTGCGCCACGGGGATCAGGGACGCACTCGCCCTCGACCGCCGTGACACGCAACAGCTGGTGCTTGGCCGCGCGCTTGCGGCAGCCCACGCAGGTGCGCTCCGGGCGTGCTCGGACATGCGTCCGGCCAGACGAAGGCAAGTCTACCCCTCCGAGGCGACATGGCGCCGCCCGTCGATCCCGGAGGGCCGACGGGGACACCCACGACAACACTGATTACCGGGCCTGCGATTCCTCGGACTGGCCCTCGGTGTCCGGCCGGATGTCGATCCGCCAACCGGTCAGACGCGCGGCCAGGCGGGCGTTCTGCCCCTCCTTGCCGATCGCCAGCGACAGCTGGTAGTCCGGCACGATCACCCGGGCGGAGCGCTGGGCGGCGTCCACGATCTCCACGCTGGTCACCCGTGCGGGGGACAGGGCGGCGGCCACCATCTCCCGCGGGTCCTCCGACCAGTCGACGATGTCGATCTTCTCGCCGTGCAGCTCGCCCATCACCGCGCGCACCCGGGAGCCCATCGGGCCGATGCAGGCGCCCTTGGCGTTCAGGCCCTGGCGGCGCGACCAGACCGCGATCTTGGTGCGGTGGCCGGCCTCACGGGCGATCGCCGCGATCTCCACGCTGCCGTCCGCGATCTCCGGGACCTCCAGCGCGAACAGCTTCTTCACCAGGCTCGGGTGGGTGCGCGACAGCGTCACCGAAGCGCCGCGCACACCCCGGCGCACGGCCACCACGTAGCACTTCAGCCGGGTGCCGTGCCGGTAGTCCTCGCCCGGGACCTGCTCCTGCGGCGGCAGGATGGCCTCCAGCTTGCCGATGTCGACCAGCACGTTCTTCGGGTCGTTGCCCTGCTGGACGACACCGGTGACGATGTCGCCCTCCTTGCCCGCGTACTCGCCGAAGGTCTGGTCGTCGGCGGCGTCGCGCAGGCGCTGCATCATCACCTGGATGCCGATGCTGGACGCGATCCGGCCGAAGCCGTTCGGGGTGTCGTCGAACTCCTTCGGCTCGACGCCCTCCTCCAGCTCCGCCGGGTCCTCCATGGCCCACACGGTGACGTGGCCGCTCTTGCGGTCCAGGTGCACCCGGGCCCGGCGGCGCGAGCCCTCGGTGCGGTGGTACGCGGTGAGGAGGGCGGACTCGATGGACTCGACCAGCAGGTCGAAGGGGATGTTCTTCTCGTTGACCAGCGTGCGCAGGGCACTCATGTCGATGTCCACGGCTACGCCTCCTCGTCTTTCGTCACGTTCGTCATGGTCGTACGGCACCCGGGGGTCACTCGGCGCCGTCCTCCCCCTCGTCGAAGTCCGCGGCCTCGTCCAAGAGCTCGTCGTCCTTGCGGTTGAACTCGACCTGGACGCGCGCCCGGTCGACCTCCGCGTACGCCAGACGGCGCTCCTTCGGGCGGCCGCGGCCCTTCACCGGCTGCACCTCGACCAGGGCGCCGTCCTCGTCCGCCTCCAGCACCCGGGCGACGATCTCCCCGCCGTCCACCAGGTGGATCCTGGCCAGCCGGCCCTCGGCGCGCTGCCAGTGCCGGGGCAGGACCAGCGGACGCTCCGCACCCGGCGAGCCGACCTCCAGCAGGTACGCGTCGTCCCCCATCAGGTCCGACTCGTCCAGGGCCGCACCGACCACCCGGCTGAACTCGGCGATGGCGTCCATGTCCACACCGCCGTCGGTGTCGACGTCGATCTGCACCTGTCGGCGGCTGCCCGCCCTGGTGACCCTGACGTCCTCCAGGTCCAGGCCGGCCTGCTCGGCCAGCGGCTCCAGCAACGCTCGCAGCCGGTCGGTGTGGGTGGTGCTCATCCGGGTGGACTCCTCGGCCGCGTCTGCTGTTGTCAGAAGGTCGCCCCGCGCCCCCGGTGCCACACCGGATCACGGCAGCTCGGCCCAAAGCCTATCCGGTCAGGCCCCCAACCACCGATTCCGGACCGCCGCCCACCGCCCGCACGCCACCCACTGCGAGCAAGCTCACACCCGGCACGGCATCCCCGAACCGGGCCCGGGAACGTGGGGATTCTGTAATCATTCACGCCAACGAGGGCAGCGGGGAGGCCGTCCTCCCGTACCCGCCCGGAGTGACCCCGATGCAGCCGCCCAGCCGACGGACCTTCCTGGCCCTCGGACTGCTCACCGCCCTCACCGCCTGCACCGCCGACCCCCGCGGCGCCCGCCCGGCCGGCCCCGCCCCGACCCGCGACCCGGACGCCCCCGCCCGGCTCCGCGCGATCGCCGACACCGACCTGCTGCTCGGCGCCTACGACAACCTGCTCACCGTCCCGGGCGCCCAGACCGCCATCCTCCAGCCCCTGCGCGACGACACCGCCCAGCACCGCGCCGCCCTCGCCCAGGGCCTGCCGACGGCGAGCCCCTCGCCCACCGGCACCCCGGTCCGCTCCCTGCCCACCCTCCCCGAGCTGGCCCTGATGGAGCGCCGGACCGCCGAGTCCCGCCTCAACGGCCTCGACGAGGTCAGCCCGCCCCTCGCCCGGCTGCTCGCCGCCGTCTCCGCCTCCAACGCCCTGCACGCCGCGGCCCTCGGCGACCCGACCCCCGTCAGGACGCCCGACGGCCGCACCGAGGCCACCCCGGCCGCCAGGACCGCCGCCGTCCCCGCCCTGCAGACCGCCCTCGGCGCCGAACACGCCGCCGTCTACGGCTACGGCGTGGTCGGCGCCCACCTCCCCGACGACCCCCAGCGCGCCGACGCCCGCTCCACCCACGCCGCCCACCAGGCCCAACGCGACGCCTGGCAGCGCCTCCTCACCTCCTCCACCGCCGCCCCCACCCCCGCCGCCGGCGGCTACCAGCTCCCGTTCCCGGTCGCCTCGCCCGCCGACGCCGCGAAGCTCGCCGTCCACCTGGAGACCCGACTGACCACCGCCTACGCCGACCTGGTCACCGCGCTCCCCGCCCCTTACCGCCCCTCCGCCGCCACCGCCCTGCGCGAAGCCGCCCTCCGGGCCCACCGCTGGGGCGCTCCGGCCACTCCCTTCCCGGGCCTCCCCGGCTGACCCCGGGCCCTCCCGGTTGACCGCAGGGCCTCGCCGGCTGACGGCGGGCCCGCACCGGCTGACCCCGGGCCCCGGCGGACGCGCGGGGCGAAGCCCGCACGCCCGCCCCGCCCCAAACCCCGACAATGGACCCATGTCGGAAGCCGAACCCACCATCACCGTCCCCAGCCGGCTGACGAACACCGTCACCGCCACCCACGGCGACGTCGCCCGCCGGTGGCTGGCCACCCTCGCCGCCCGGGCCGCCACCCACCTCGCCGCCTGGAACCTCACCCTGGAACGGGTCCTCGACCCCGGCGGCAGCCTGAGCCTCGTCGCGTACGTCCACCGCGACGACCTCTCCCCCGCCGTCCTCAAGATCGGCCTGCCCACCCCCGAGACCGCCCACGAGCACACCGCCCTCGCCCACTGGGCGGGCCGGGGCGCCGTCCTGCTCCTCGACGCCGTCCCCGCCGAGGGCGTCCTGCTGCTCGAACGCCTCCACGGCGAGATCCCGCTGCGCTCCCTCGCCGAGCCCAAGGCCATGCTGGAGGCCACCAGCCTGCTGCACCGCCTCTGGACGGAGCTCCCCGAGGGCCACCCCTTCCCGGCCCCCGCCCAGCGGATCGCCACCACCGCCCGCCTCGCGGAACGCTCCCACCCGGCGGCCGCCGAAGCGCGGCACCTGGTCGCCGAGGCCCTGGACACCGCCCGCGACCTGGCCGGCTCCGCCACCGAGTCCTTCCTGCTGCACGGCGACTTCCACCACGGCAACGTCCTGGCCGCCGACCGCGCCCCCTGGCTGGCCATCGACCCGCGCCCGCTCGCCGGCGAACGCGCCTACGACCTGGCCCGCCTGGCCCTGGACCGCGCCGACACCCTGCTCGGGTCCCCCGGCGCCCCCGCCGCCGTCCGCCGCCGGCTGGGCCGGCTCTCCGAGGCCCTGGAGGTCGACCAGGACCGCCTCCGCGGCTGGACCCTCTTCCGCGCCGTCGACCTCGCCCTCCGGGCCCTCGGCACCGACCGCCGCGAGGACGCCGAGCTGTACCTCGAGTTCGCGAACTCCCTCTAGCCCGAAGCCCCTTGGCCCTCGCCCGCAGGCGCGCTCCAGGCCCCGGCCCCCCGCAGGGGCAGCCGGGCCCCCATCACCGCGTACAGCCGGTCCGTCGCCGGAAACCGCACCGCCCGCGCCAGGTCCCGGTACCCCAGCCCCCGGTACAGCCGCCGCGCCGGCGTCTCCGCGTCGATCGCCGACAGGATGCTCCGGTCGAGTCCCGACCGCTCGCACAGCGTCCGGATGAGCCGCGAACCGACCCCCTGCCCCTGGAACTGCGGCAGCACGTGCAGCTCGGTGACGGCGAACACCCCGTCCAGCCAGTCCCCGTGCCCCTCCGCGGCCAGGTAGGGCTCGATCACCGTGCTCCACCAGTGCTCCCGCTGGTTGGGCATCCCGTACCCGAACCCGACCAGCCGCCCGCCGCTCATCGCCCCGAACGCGATCACCCCCGGCTGCTGGGCGTGCCGCCCCACGATGTGCAGCCGCACCGCGACCTCCTCGGGCGTCAGCCCGAACGCCACCGCCTGGACCTCCAGCGCCTGCGGCGCCCAGGCCGCAAGGTCGATGGCCTCGATCGTCACCCCGGTCAGCTGATCCATGCTCCGGACGTTACTACCAGCGGCCCCGCGGCGCGGCCGAAGATCCCAACAGCGCTTCGCGCAGCTTGCCGGACCCGCGCGGAACAGCGCCGCGACCCGCTGCGGCAGCACGCTCAGAACAGCACGCTCATGAACGCCCCGACCTCCTGGAAGCCCACCCGCCGGTACGCGGCCCGGGCCCGCAGGTTGAAGTCGTTGACGTACAGCGACACCACCGGCGCCACCTCCCGCAACGCGACGTCCAGGACCGCCGCCATCCCCGTCTCGGAGAGCCCCCGCCCCCGGTGCTCCGGAGCGACCCAGACCCCCTGGATCTGGCAGGCCCCCTCCGTCACCGCCCCGATCTCCGCCTTGAAGACGACCTGCCCGTCCTCGTCGAACCGCGCGAACGACCGCCCGGTGGAGACGAGTTCGGCCACCCGGGCCTGGTAGAGCAGCCCGCCGTCCCCCGCCAGCGGCGACACCCCCACCTCCTCGGTGAACATCGCCACGCACGCCGGCATCAGCGCCTCGACCTCGTCCCGCCGCACCCTGCGCACCAGCGGGTCCGGCGCGATCTCCGCCGACGGCGCCGAGGTCGCCAACAGCGGCTGGTGCGCCCGCACTTCCCGGGCCGGCCCCCAACTGCGCTCCAGCAGCGCCCAGAAGGCCGCGGTGGCCGCCGCCGGCCCGACGATCGAGGAGCACCGCCGTCCCTGCCGGCGGGCCCGCTCGGCGAACGCCGCGACCGCCACCGGCCCGGCGTTGACCAGGACCAGGTTCGCCCCGGCGTAGCAGAGCGCGTCCAGCACCCCGTCCGCGTCGTACCAGCCCCACAGCTCCCCGCCGAGCCGCCACGGGTCCAGCCCGACGGCCTCGACCCTGGTCGCGACGAACGCGTTGGCGACCGGGTCGCGGTGGAGGATCTCCAGGGCGCCCGGGAGGTCCGGCGGCTCCAGCACGCGGGTGGTGGCCAGGGCCCGGGCGGCCTGGAAGGAGCTCGGGAGCATCACACCTCGATCGAGCATCGAGACAGCACCTCACTGAGACGACTCTGGCCGCACCCTACTCCGTGGCCCCACCCGGCTACGGCCGCGGGGCCGTCCGCGAACGGACGGCCCCGCTTCCGGAAATCACCGCGCGGGTGTTCCGCACGGTCAGGACAACCCACGGCTGTCGGAACACGCTACGCGGGGGTTCGCTCCCCGCGACCGGTCACTCCCCCGCGACCACGGTAGGCGAGCCCGCCTCGACGCCCGCCTCCTGCATCTGCTCGGCGAGCTTGAGCGCCTCCTCGATCAGGGTCTCGACGATCTTCGACTCCGGGACGGTCTTGATGACCTCGCCCTTGACGAAGATCTGACCCTTGCCGTTGCCGGAGGCGACCCCGAGGTCGGCCTCGCGGGCCTCGCCCGGACCGTTCACGACGCAGCCCATGACGGCCACCCGCAGCGGCACCTCCATGCCCTCCAGCCCGGCGGTGACCTCCTCCGCGAGCTTGTAGACGTCCACCTGGGCGCGCCCGCAGGACGGGCAGGAGACGATCTCCAGGCCGCGCTCGCGCAGCCCGAGCGACTCCAGGATCTGGTTGCCGACCTTGATCTCCTCGGCCGGCGGGGCGGAGAGCGAGACCCGGATGGTGTCGCCGATGCCCTCGGCCAGCAGCGCGCCGAAGGCGACCGCCGACTTGATGGTGCCCTGGAAGGCCGGCCCGGCCTCGGTCACGCCGAGGTGCAGCGGGTAGTCGCACGCGGCGGCGAGCTGGCGGTAGGCGTTGATCATCACGACCGGGTCGTTGTGCTTGACCGAGATCTTGATGTCGCGGAAGTCGTGCTCCTCGAACAGCGAGCACTCCCACAGCGCCGACTCGACCAGCGCCTCCGGGGTGGCCCGGCCGTACTTCTCCATCAGGCGCTTGTCCAGCGAGCCGGCGTTGACGCCGATCCGGATCGGCACGCCCGCGTCCTTGGCGGCCTTGGCGATCTCGCCGACCTTGTCGTCGAAGGCCTTGATGTTGCCCGGGTTCACGCGCACCGCCGCACAGCCGGCGTCGATCGCCGCGAAGACGTACTTCGGCTGGAAGTGGATGTCCGCGATGACCGGGATCTGCGACTTCTTGGCGATGATCGGCAGCGCGTCGGCGTCGTCCTGCGAGGGCACGGCGACCCGGACGATCTGGCAGCCGGACGCGGTGAGCTGGGCGATCTGCTGGAGGGTGGCGTTGATGTCCGAGGTCACGGTGGTGGTCATCGACTGCACCGAGACCGGGGCGTCGCCGCCGACCGGCACGTTGCCGACCATGATCTGCCGGGAGTAACGGCGCTTGGCCAGCGGCTTGAGCGGCAGGGACGGAATACCGAGCGAGATCGCGGTCATGTGCGCAGGGTTCCCCGGGGTTGAGGTGTGGTCGACCGCCCGGCCGTGACACGGCCGAGGCCGGGCGCGCTGTGATCGCGCACCCGGCCTCCACGGTACGGCACCGCAACGGCGCCCAGCACACCCGCCGTACCCGAACGTCCTAGCCGATCTTCACCGGGTTCACCAGGTCGGCGACCATCACCAGCAGTGTGAAGCCGATGAAGACGCTGGCCACCACGTACGCCACCGGCATCAGCCTCGCGACGTCGAACGGGCCCGGGTCGGGCCGCCGGAACAGTTGTGCGAAGCGGCGGCGGACCGCCTCCCAGGCGGCGCCGGCGATGTGCCCGCCGTCCAGCGGGAGCAGCGGCAGCATGTTGAAGAGGAAGAGCGACAGGTTGATCCCGGCGAGCAGGTTCACGAAGACCGCGATCCGCTGGGTGGCCGGGATGTCGAGCGAGATGACCTCGCCGCTGACCCGGGCGGCGCCGACCATGCCGATCGGCGAGTCCGGGTCGCGCGGGGCGTCGCCGACGACCGCGTTCCACAGCCCGGGGATCTTGCCGGGCAGGGCGATCAGCGACTTCACCCCGTTCTCGGCCATGTCGTACATCCGGTCGAGCGACTGCCCGAAACCGAGCTGGACCACACCACTCGCCGGAGTGAATCCGAGGAACCCGGCCTGGACGGTCTGGCCCTTGAGCGGGACGTTGTCGCCGTCGTACTTCTGGACGTCGTTGACCGCGATGGTCGGGGTGAGGGTCTGCTGCTGCCCGTCCCGCTCGACCACCACCGGCACCGTCCGGCCGGCCGACCTGCGGATGTCCTCCTGGAGCTGGTCGTAGGTGCGGATCCGGTCGCCGTCGAAGGAGAGGATCCGGTCGCCCGCCTTCAGCCCGGCCTGGGCGGCCGGCGTCTGCGGGGCGCCCTCCGGGCAGCTGTCGGTCGGCTGCCCCGCCTTGACCACGCACTGGGCGACGGTCTTGACCGTCGGCACGCTCATCTGGACGCCGAAGCCCATCATGACGGTCAGGAAGAGCCCGAACGCCAGGACCAGGTTCATGAACGGCCCGGCGAACATGACGATCATGCGCTTCCACGGCTTGCGGGTGTAGAAGAGCCGGCTCTCGTCACCCTCCTGGAGCTCCTCGTAGGAGGCCTCGCGGGCGTCCTCGATCATGGTGCGCCAGGGCGAACTACTGCGCTTGGTGATCCGGCCGTCATCGCCCGGCGGGAACATCCCGATCATCCGGATGTACCCGCCGAACGGGATCGCCTTGATGCCGTACTCGGTCTCGCCCTTCCGGCGCGACCAGAGGGTCGGGCCGAAGCCGACCATGTACTGCGGCACCCGGATGCCGAACAGCTTGGCCGTGGAGAGGTGGCCGAGCTCGTGCCAGGCGATCGAGATCAGCAGCCCGATGACGAAGACCAGGATGCCGACCACCGTCAAAACCGTTGCCACCGCTGGTCCTCCGTCATGCCGCTCCGCTCATCGTCTCGTCCTACCGCAATCATGGCCGTCGCCCGGCCGTCGCCCGGTGGTCAACCGGCCGCCAGCTCGCGGGCCCGGGCGCGCGCCCAGTCCTCCGCGTGCAGGACGTCCTCCACCGTCAGGGAAGTTCCCGACGCCGGACCGCCGTCCCGCCCGCCGTGCTCGGCCACGACCTTGGCAACAGTGTCCACGATTCCGGTGAAGGCGAGACGGCCCTTCAGGAACGCCTCCACGCACTCCTCGTTGGCCGCGTTGAAGACCGCCGGGTTGGTGCCGCCCAGGGTGCCCACCTCGCGGGCCAGCTCGACCGCCGGGAAGGCCTCGTCGTCCAGCGGGAAGAACTCCCAGGTGGCGGCCTTGGTCCAGTCGCAGGCGGGGGCGGCGTCCGACACCCGGTCCGGCCAGCCCAGGCCCAGCGCGATCGGCATCCGCATGTCCGGCGGGCTGGCCTGGGCCAGGGTCGAACCGTCGGTGAACTCGACCATCGAGTGCACCACCGACTGCGGATGGACCACGACCTCGATCCGGTCGAACGGCACGTCGTACAGCAGGTGCGCCTCGATCACCTCCAGGCCCTTGTTCACCAGGGTGGCCGAGTTGATCGTGACGACCGGGCCCATCGCCCAGGTCGGGTGCGCCAGCGCGTCCTGCGGGGTCACCCCGGCCAGCTGCGCACGGGTGCGGTCGCGGAACGGGCCGCCGCTGGCGGTCACCACCAGCTTGCGCACCTCCGCCCGGGTGCCGCCGGCCAGCGCCTGGAACAGCGCGGCGTGCTCGGAGTCCACCGGCACGATCTGGCCCGGCTTCGCCACCGCCTTCACCAGCGGACCGCCGACGATCAGCGACTCCTTGTTGGCCAGCACCAGCACCCGGCCCGCCGCCAGCGCGGCCAGCGTCGGCCGCAGGCCGATCGAACCGGTGATGCCGTTCAGCACCGAGTGGCACTCCAGCGCGGCCAGCTCGGTCGCCGCGTCCGGGCCCACCAGCACGGTCGGCAGCGGACGGCCCGCCGCCTTCGCGGCCAGCGCCTCGCGCAGCGCCGGCTCGGCCGCCGGATCCGCCACCGCCACGGTGTGCACGCCCAGCCGCACCGCCTGCTCGGCGAGCAGCTCCACCCGGCCGCCGGCCGCCGACAGGGCGACCACCCGGAAGCGGTCCGGGTTGCGGAGCACCACGTCGACGGCCTGGGTGCCGATCGAACCGGTGGAACCCAGGATCACCAGCTCCCGGGGGCCGGAGGGGTCCGCCACGGTGGGCGTGAAGCGCAGCTGCGGGTGGGCGAGCGAAGTCATGCGCCCATTGTGTCCTGTTCGCGGCGCTCCCCAGGACGACCTCCAGCCCTTCGGACTACCGTCGGAACCATGCGTACCGTCATCGCCGGGGGCCACGGACAGATCGCGCTCCAGCTGGAACGGCTGCTCGCCGCCCGCGGCGAGCGGCCCGCCGGGATCATCCGCCGCCCCGAGCAGGCCCAGGACCTCGTCGACGCCGGCGCCGAGCCGCTGCTGCTCGACCTGGAGGCCGCCACCGCCCCGCAGCTCGCCGGGCTGCTGACCGGTGCCGACGCGGTGGTCTTCGCCGCCGGCGCCGGACCGGGCAGCGGCGCCGCCCGCAAGAACACCGTCGACCGGGACGCCGCCGTCCTGCTCGCCGACGCCGCCGAACTCGCCGGGGTCCGCCGGTACCTGATGGTCTCGGCGATGGCCGCCGACGCCGAGGCGCGCCACCCCGCCGACGAGGTCTTCGAGACCTACCTGCGGGCCAAGGGCGCCGCCGACGACGCCGTCCGCGCCCGGACCGCTCTGGACTGGACGGTGCTGCGCCCCGGGCGGCTCACCGACGGCCCCGGCACCGGCCTGGTCCGGCTGGCCCCCTCGGTCGACCGCGGCGCGGTGGACCGGGCCGACGTGGCCGCCGTCCTGGCCGCACTGCTGCACGAACCCGGCACGGCCGGACTGACGCTGGAGCTGGTCGCCGGGAACGCCACCGTCGAGGAGGCGGTCGCCGCGGCCGCCGGGCACGACGGCTGAACCGGCGCGGGCGCGCGTGGGGGGTGCGGGGAGCGCTCGGACGCGAGGAGGGCCCGGTTCGGTGAACCGGGCCCTCCCGCTACCGCCGTAGCGCTGCCATGGCACCGCTACGGCGTCACTACGGTGCCGCTCAGAGGTCGAGGCCGGTCAGGACCATGACCTTCTCGACGGTGTAGTCGTCCATCGCGTACTTGACGCCCTCACGGCCGACACCGGAGTCCTTGACGCCGCCGTACGGCATCTGGTCGGCGCGGTAGGACGGCGCGTCACCGATGATCACACCGCCGACCTCCAGCTCCCGGTGGGCGCGGAAGGCGGTCTGGAGGTCGTGGGTGAACACGCCCGCCTGGAGGCCGAACGCCGAGTCGTTGACGGCCGCGAAGGCCTCGTCCACGCCGTCCACCTTGTGCAGCGACAGCACCGGGCCGAACACCTCGGCCTTGGCCAGGATGGCGTCCCCGGGCAGGTCGGCCAGCACGGTCGGGGCGTAGGTCGCGCCCTCGCGGGTACCGCCGGCGAGCACCTTGGCGCCCTTGGCGACCGCGTCCTCGACCCAGGACTCGACGCGCTTCGCGGCGTTCTCGTCGATCAGCGGGCCGACGTCGGTCGCGTCGTCGCTCGGGTCACCGGTGACCTGCGCCTTGACCTTGGCGACGACCTTCTCCGCCAGCGCGTCGTACACCGAGGCGTCGGCGATGACCCGCTGCACCGAGATGCAGGACTGGCCGCCCTGGTAGTTGGCGAACATCGCGATCCGGGTGGCCGCCCAGTCCAGGTCGGCCTCCGAGGACCAGTCGGCGAGCACCACGGCCGCGGCGTTGCCGCCGAGCTCCAGGGTGCAGTGCTTGCGCGGCACCGAGTCCATGATCTGGTAGCCGACCTTGTCCGAACCGGTGAAGGAGATCACCGGCAGGCGCTCGTCCTGCACCAGGGCCGGCATCCGGTCGTTCGGCACGGTCAGGATCGACCAGGAGCCGACCGGCAGGTCGGTCTCGGCCAGGATCTCGCCCAGCACCATCGCCGACAGCGGCGTCGCCGGCGCCGGCTTCAGGATGATCGGGGCGCCGACCGCGATCGCCGGGGCGACCTTGTGGGCGACCAGGTTCAGCGGGAAGTTGAACGGGGCGATCCCCAGCACCACACCGCGCGGGAAGCGGCGCACCACCGCGAAACGGCCCACGCCGCCCGGGTCGGTGTCCAGCCGCATGGTCTCGCCGTTGGTGCGGCGCGCCTCCTCGGCGGCCCAGCGGAAGACCGACACCGCGCGGCCGATCTCACCGCGGGCCCACTTGATCGGCTTGCCGTTCTCGGCGCTGACCAGCTGGGCGAGCTCCTCGGTGCGCTCGGCCAGCCGCTTGGCCACGTGGTCCAGGGCGCCGGCACGCTGGTGCGCCGGGGTGGCGGCGAACACCGGCAGCGCCGCGACGGCGGCGTCCAGCGCCTCCTCGACCTGGGCCTCGGTCGGGATGCTCACCTTGCCGACCAGACGGCCGTCCCAGCTGTTGTGCACCTCGAAGTCGGCGTCGCCGCTCGCCCGGCGGCCGGCGAGCCAGAAATCGTACGTGGTGGTCACCGTGGTACCGGCCCTCTCCTCGTCTGTCCTACGGCCCACGGACGTGGGACCCGGATTTGAGGGTAGGCGGGGCGGCGCGCGGACCGGATTGGCCGACTAGGAGCGTTCGCCCCCGAGGCCACTCCACCGCGTCCTACGGGAGCCGCCCCCGGGGCGCCGCTTCCCGACTGCGCTGAGCCTCCCGGGGCCTCACACTCCCCCCGGGAGCGTCGCTCCTCGCCGGGCCCACTCCTCGCCGGGGCGCCCTGTCCTCGCCCGGTCTCACTCCTCACCGGGGCGCCCTGTCCTCGCCGGGTCTCACTCCTCGCCGGAACGGAGCGCCAGCCACAGCTCCATCCGCACGTCCGTGTCGTCCAGCGAGCGGCCCAGCAGCTCCTCTACCCGGCGCATCCGGTAGCGCAGCGTGTGCCGGTGCACGCCCAGGTCGGCCGCCGCCGCGTCCCACTGGCCGTGCCGGGACAGCCACGCCCGCAGCGAGGCCACCAGGTCCCCGCGGGCCGTCCGGTCGTGCTCCCGCAACGGCCGCAGCAGCCCCTCCGCGAAGGCCGTCACCGCGTCCTCGCCGAGCAGCGGCAGCAGCGACCCCGCGCCGACCTCCTCGTGGTCCACCGACCGGCGGCCACCGCGCAGCGCCACCGCCAGCGCCCGCTCGGCCTGCGCGTGCGCCGTCCCGGCGTCCTCCAACGCGGCCGGCGCCGAGACGCCCAACGACAGGCCCTCGTGCTCCTCCACCGCGCCCAGACAGGCCCGGTGCACCGCGCCGTTGTCCAGCGCCAGCACCATCAGCCGCGGCCCGTGCGCACCGTCCTCCCGTGCCACCAGCAGCTTCTCGCCCACCCGCGAACCCGCCTGCTCGGCCCGGTCGCCCAGCTCCCCGAGCGCCTCCGCGGCATCCGCGGAGGCCGGCCCGGCCCCGGCCACCAGAACCCGTATCGTCCCCTCCGGCAGACCCCCGAACAGCCCCACCGCCACCTGCCGGGCCGTCGCCACCTCGCCCGCCAGCACCATCCGCAGCAGCGCCGCGCCCATCCGCTCCTCGGCCTGCCGCAGCTCCCGCGAACGCTCCAGGGTGAGGGTCAGCAGCGCCACCGCCGCGTTCAGCACGTACCGCTCGGTCGGCGTGATCCGGTCCTCGGTCCCGACCGCCAGGAAGCCCCGGGCCCGCCGGTCCGCCCCCAGCGACTGGACCACCACGTAGTCCTCGTCCGCCGTGTCTATCCCCGGCGCGCGGCCCTGCAGCGCCGCGCTCGACGGCGCCGGCCGCCGACGCAGCCGGTCCACCTCCGCCGCCAACCGCCCCGCCCGGCGCGCCGCCCAGTCCGGAGCCACCACCGACAGCGCGCCCGACCCGTCGTACAACGCCGCCCAGCCCCCCAGCCGGGCCGCCAGCCGGCGCACCACCGCCGTCGTGCCGTCCTTGCCGAGCGCCGCCCGGGTCAGCTCCTCCTGCGCCTCGAAGCTGGTCGTCACCGCCTCGTACTGCTCCGCGGCCAGCGCCGCCGACACCACCTTGCTGATCGCGATGAACGGCGTCGGCTCCGGCACCCGCAGCAGCGGCAGCCCGCGCTGCGCCGCCGCGTCCACCAGCGGCTGCGGCACCTCGGTGTGCGACAGCCCCACCCCGAGCCCCAGCCCGACCACGCCCGCGTCGGCCAACCGGTGCACGTACGCCTGCAGCTGCGCCGCCGTACGGCCCAGCTTGATACCGGTGGTGAGCAGCAGCTCACCACCCTCCAGGAACGGCGTCGGGTCGTCCAGCTCACTGGTGTGCACCCAGCGGACCGGCCGCTCCAGGTGGTCCGCACCGGCGAGGACCGTCAGATGGAGCGACGTGTTGCGGACGACGGAGGCGAGTGTGGGGGGCATGGCACCTTCGGAGGATCGACCTGACCGCGCCGTTGCGGCCGGGCGAGGAGAGGGACGTGGGACTGGTGAGGGTCTCTCCCCTTCATTATGGACGCTCCGGACAACCCGCACTGCCGAATCCACCTCGAAGGCGACTTCCCGGCGGCCCCGCCGTCAGTTCCTGAGATCCACCAGCAACGGCGGCACCTGCTCCCCCGACACCGCCGTCAACGACACCACCGCGTGCCCCGCCGGCAACGCGTGCGCCAGATCCGACGGCGACCACCGCAACCGCTCCACGTCCCGCGTCGTCACCGACTCCGTCTGCGCCGTCGTCCCCGACAACGCCTTCCGCCCGACCCGCCCGGCCCGCCGGATCACCCCACCGGAGGTGTCGGGGGTGTGGGTGACCGCGGTCTCCTGCACCAGGTGCGTCCCCCAGGCCTCCGAGAACAGCTTGCCGTCCCACGGCGCGATCCCCGGGAACGCCATCCGGCAGCCGACCGCGCCGAACAGCGGCGCCCGCAGCGCCTCCGGCAGGTCCACCAGCGTGCGCAGCAGCAGCACCGCGCCCGCGTTCGCCCCGCGCATCCGCTGCAGGCCGCGCACCGCGGTGGCGTCCAGCGCCGCCGAGGCGTCGTCCACCACCAGGCCGGCGAACAGCGAACGGTCCTCGCGGGCGCCGGCCGCCTGCACGAACTGCCCCACCACCAGGCGGGACAGCATCCGCGCCGCCTCCGGGTGGCTCCGCTCGGGCAGCTTCACCCGCACCCGCAGCGGGTGGTCCAGCACCCGCATCGCGAACGGGGGCCGACCGGTGCCGTCGGTCGCGAAGGCCCCCTCGAAGGCGGGCCGCTCCAGCAGCGCCAGCCGGTCCGCCAGCAGCGCCCCGGGATCGTCCGCCCGGTCGCGCTGCCGCTCCCGGTGCTCCAGGTCCCGCTCGTGGACGGCCAGCCGACCGGCCGCGCCGAGCGCCTTCACCAGGGCGGCCAGCACGTCCGGATCACCGGCCAGCAGCGCCCGCAGCTCCCGCACCCCCGGGTAGCGGCCGTACGCCGCGTGGAAGGGGCCCACCACCTGCTGCAGCGCGGTACGGGCGTGCTCGGCGCGGGCGGTCAGCTCGTCCGGCAGCAGCGCCTCGGCCAGCCGGGCGGCCGCCTCGTCCGGGTCCCGCGCGGCGCCGTAGAGGTCCAGCCCGTACAGCGAGGACGGGTCGCCGGGCGCGATCACCACGTCGTACCAGGAGTCCGGACCGAGCTCGGCGTCCGCCGCCCCGACCACCACCGCGCAGGCGGTGCCGGACAGCGCCTGCAGGCACAACGCCTCGGCCACCGGCCGGGCCAGCCGCGCCGTCTTCCCCGTCCCGGCGGGGCCCACCGCGAGCAGCGAGGTGCCCAGCACCGCCGGGTCCAGTGCGAAACCGGCCGCCCGGTGGCCCAGCGGGTTCTTCGGGACGTCCTGCGCGGTGCCGAGCCGGACCTGACCGAGCAGCAGATCGTGCCGCTCGGCGCGATCGGGCAGCTCACGCGCCTCGGAGGGGTGGGCGAAGGCCGCCGCACCGCGGGTGGCCACCTGGTCGGCGAAGGCGGGCACGAACACCGGGTCCGCCTGGGCGGACTCCCACGCGCGCCGGATCCGCACGTAGTCGACGTCCCCCACGGCCTCGCCGTCCAGCCGGGCCGCTGCCTCGGCCGCGCCGCCCTGGCGCAGCCCGGCCCACGGATCCTGCCCCCGCACGGCCTCGGCCACCCCCGGGACATCCTCCTCGGCGGGCCGCTCCTGCGTCACGGTGCGCGACACCAGCGGCGCGACGTAACGGCGCCACACCTCGGGCCAGCGGCCCATCCGGCCGAAGACCTTGATGACGATGCCCATCACCAGGACGTTCAGAGTGAGGACCACCGATGTCGCGACGAAGGCCGACTGTGACGGAAGGACGCCGACCAGCGTCGCCCCGTCCGTAGCGAACTCGACGCCGTAGACAAAGGCCAGCCACCCCACCACCGCGTTCAACCCCGCCCGCAGCAGCAGCGGCCAGGTGGCGACCTTGGCCGCCTCCGCCCGCTCCGGGTCGATGCGGCGGTAGCCGAGCCGGTAGATGCCCGGGTCGGCGTCCGGGCGCGGGGCGCAGGCCCAGGCCGCGAGGTCGAAGGCGGGGGTACCCGCGCCGGGGCGTGGCGAGGGGACCGGCGTCGGGGGTCTGGTGGTGGTGTGCTCGCCGTGGTGGTGTGCCCCGTCGTGTGCCATGTACGGCCCCGCTCCCTCGCCCGCCCGGCCCGACCGCCGTCGGTGCCGCCATACCCATGCCGCCGTACCGGCGACACGCCCGCGCTCAGGGTAGTGGAGCGTGGCCTGCGGGTAGTCGTACCGCCCGTGCTGGCCGTGCCGGACAAGTCGGGCGGCGCACTGCTACCGAGTGGCGCGTGCCCGGGTGGGGAGGGCGGCCGTAGCCTGCGAAGCACCGAGCCGAGAAGTCTGGAGAAACCCCATGAGCGCCGCAACGCCGCTCCCGCAGGAGCGCCGCCTGGTCACCGCGATCCCCGGTCCGAAGTCGCAGGAGCTGCACGCCCGCAAGCTGGGTGCGGTGGCGGCCGGTGTCGGCACCACCCTGCCGGTGTACGTGTCCCGTGCCAACGGTGGCGTGCTGGAGGACGTGGACGGCAACTCGCTGATCGACTTCGGCTCCGGCATCGCCGTGACCAACGTCGGCAACAGCGCCGAGGCCGTGGTGGCCCGGACGACCGAGCAGCTGGCCAACTTCACCCACACCTGTTTCATGGTGACCCCGTACGAGGGTTACGTGGCCGTCGCCGAGCAGCTGAACGAGCTGACCCCGGGTGACCACGAGAAGCGCACCGCGCTGTTCAACTCGGGTTCCGAGGCCGTCGAGAACGCGGTGAAGATCGCCCGCGCCTACACCAAGCGCCAGGCCGTCGTGGTGTTCGACCACGGCTACCACGGCCGCACCAACCTGACCCTGGCGCTGACGGCGAAGAACATGCCGTACAAGCAGGGCTTCGGTCCGTTCGCCCCCGAGGTCTACCGGGTGCCGGTCGCCTACCCGTACCGCTGGCTGACCGGTGCGGAGAACGCCGCCACCGAGGCCGCCGCCCAGGCGATCGACGCCATCAACAAGCAGATCGGCGCGGAGAACGTCGCCGCGATCATCATCGAGCCGATCCAGGGCGAGGGCGGCTTCATCGAGCCGGCCAAGGGCTTCCTGCCGGCGATCGTGGAGTTCGCGAAGGCGAACGGCATCGTGTTCGTCGCGGACGAGATCCAGACCGGCTTCTGCCGCACCGGCCAGTGGTTCGCGTGCGAGGACGAGGGCATCGTCCCGGACCTGATCACCACCGCCAAGGGCATCGCGGGCGGTCTGCCGCTGTCGGCGCTGACCGGCCGCGCCGAGATCATGGACGCCGCGCAGACCGGCGGCCTGGGCGGCACCTACGGCGGCAACCCGGTGGCCTGCGCCGCCGCGCTGGGCGCCATCGAGACCATGAAGGAGCAGGACCTCAACGGCAAGGCGCAGCGGATCGGCGAGATCATGCTGGGCCGCCTGCGGGCGATGCAGGAGAAGTACGAGATCATCGGCGAGGTCCGCGGCCGCGGCGCGATGATCGCCATCGAGCTGGTGCTGCCGGGCGGCAAGGAGCCGAACGCGGAGGCCACCGCGGCCATCGCCAAGGCGTGCCACGCGGAGGGCCTGGTCGTGCTGACCGCCGGCACCTACGGCAACGTGCTGCGCTTCCTGCCGCCGCTGGTCATGCCGGAGCACCTGCTGAACGAGGGCCTGGACATCCTGGAGGGCGCGTTCGCCGCCCTCTGAGCGGTGTCGCCCGTCAGGCGGTGAACCCCTCCGGAGGGTTGTCCGGACAGCGCTGAACGGCCCGTGGGGACCTCTGGTCCGCACGGGCCGTTCGGTTTCCGGGCGCACCGTGCGGGCGGGCCGGGCATGGTCGCCGGGGCGCCCCGGAGGCCGAACGGCGCAGGGTGAAGATGATGTGCGGAATCGCTGGAGGCGCTCGGCGCGGAAGGGGTGTTGACGTAGTGTCATCACAGATGGACAGCGAGCCTCAGCCGTTGGCGCGGCCGTCCGCGGGGCCCCTTCCGGGGCCCCTTCCGCGGGTGCCGCACGAGGACGACCAGGCCGGCCCGGGAGGGCCGGCGCACACCGAAGACCGATCGACCGACCGTCCGCCCCACACCCCCCGGGACGCGCGGAACGGCGATCATCAGAGCCGCCCCGGAGCTCTCCCCCCTGCTCCGGGGCGGCTGTTCGCCGTCCTGGGCCGGGCGGCGCGGTCGGTGGCCGTGCCGGTGGTGGCGGCGGTGCTGTTGCTGGTGGTGTCCTGGCAGGTCGCGGCGGACGGGCCGCTGCTGGGCGTGGACCGCTGGGTCCGCCGGGCGGTCCGCACGGCCCACCGGGACTTCCCGAACGCGCTGCTCGACCGCCTCGGCCACCTCCTGTCGGACCTGGGCGGCGGTGTCCCGGCGGTCCCGGTGCTGCTGCTGGCCGGCGCGCTGGCCGCCTGGCGGGGTCGCCGGGCCGGGGCGGGCCGCTGGTGGCCGCCGTTGCCGGTGGCGGCCCTGACGGCGGGGCTGATCCCGCTGCTGGTGGTCCCGGCGAAGTCGGCGTTCGCCCGGCCGGGGCCGCTCGGGGAGCCGCTGACGGCGGGCCAGTGGGGCTGGTACCCCTCCGGCCACACCGCGACCGCGACGGTCGCGTACGGGGTGGCGGCGCTGCTGCTGGCCCGGGTGGCGGGGCCGCTCGCCGCCCGGGGGCTGGCGGCCGGTGCGGCGCTGCTGTCGCTCGGGGTGGGCGCGGGGCTGGTGTGGAGCGACTTCCACTGGCTGCTGGACGTGGTGGCGAGTTGGTGCCTGGCCGTCCTGGTGCTGTGGTCGCTCGCCCGGTGGCTGCCCCGGCCGGGTTCCGGCAGGCGTCAGGCCTCGGGGTCCTCGTTGCGGTGAACCAGGCCGGCCTCGCCGTTGTCGCGGTGCCACTCGATGACGAGTTCGTCGCGGGCGCCGAAGCGGACCAGGTGGCGCCCGACGACGTCCTCCAGGCCGGGCAGGTTCTCGCGCTCGCCCTCGACGGTGAGCAGCAGTGCGTCCGGCTGCGCCTCCAGGGTGGCGGTGCCGGCGCCGAAGACCAGCGTGCCGCGGCCGGTCTCCTCCGAGTAGACGGCCTCGATCTTGCGCCCCATGTGGGCGGTGAGCTGCTTGGCGTAACGGCCCGGCCGGTCGGTGGCGACGCGGGCTTCGGAGCGGGGCATGGGCCCTCCAAGGTCGGGGAGGGGAACTTAGGGTCCCCTCACTAGGCGCAACGCTAACCCAGATGCTGAGCTAGGCTCAACATATTTCCGCGACCGTCCTCCGCCGCCGGCCGCGGGCCCCGGACCGGCGGCTACCCTTGGGCGGACGCCAGCCGAGGAGACCGCCGATGACCACCACGCCGACCGATGAACCGGCGGACTCCTCCCCCGACCCCCGGCCCGGCACTTCGGGTGCTCCCGGCGCTCCCGGAACCGTCGGCACCGCCGGCACCGCCGCCGAACTCGCCGACGCGATGACCAGGGCGATCAAGCGGATCCGCCGTCAGACCGGCTGGCGGCTGGAGCCGTACGGCATCACCCCCGGCCAGGCCCGGGCGCTGCGCATGCTCGCCCACGTGCCCGGCTGCGAGACGCCGGACCACGCGATGCGGCTGAGCGACCTCGCCGACAAGCTGCACATCGCCCCGCGCTCGGCGACCACCGTGGTCGACGCGCTGGAGGAGGCCGGCCTGGTCGAGCGCAGCCCCGACCCGGCCGACCGGCGGGCGGTGCGGATCCTGCTGACCGAGGCCGGGCGGGCGGCGGTGGATCGGATCGGGCAGGTCCGGGACGAGGTGGCGCAGGAGTACTTCGGCGAGGTCAGCCCCGCCGACGAGGAGGTGCTGCTGCGGGTGCTGCGCTCCGCCGAGGCCCGCTTCCTCGCAGCCGGGCCACCGCGCCGCTAGCGGCCCCCGGGCGCAGCGCGGTGATCCCGATCCCGGCGATCACCAGCAGCGCGGCCGCCGCAGCGGACGGGCTGATCCGCTCGCCGAGCAGCAGCCAGGCCGAGGACATCCCGAACACCGGGACCAGCAGCGAGTAGGGCGCGACGGCGGTCGCGTCGTAGCTGCGCAGCAGGAAGCTCCAGGCGACGAAGCCGAGCAGGGTGGAGACCAGCCCGACGTAGCCGATCGCCCCCAGTCCGGCCGGGGTGATGTCGCGCAGGGCGCGCAGGTCCGCCTCCGGCCCCTCGACCAGCAGGGACAGGGCCAGCAGCGGCAGCGGCGGGACGGCGCTGACCCAGACCATCCAGCGCAGCGCGTCCGGCGGCGCGGCCCTGCGGGTCAGCACGTTGGCCAGGCCCCAGGCGACGGCGGCCAGGACGACGAGGGCGAAGGCCCCGAGCGGTCCGCCGGCGCCCTGGTCCCAGGCGCTCAGCGCGATGCCGGCGAAGGCGACCGCCAGGCCCGCCAGCCGCTGCCCGCCGGGCCGTTCGCGCAGCAGCACGGCGGCGAACAGCGCGGTGAAGCCGGCCTGCCCCTGGAGCACCAGGGAGGAGAGCCCGGCCGGCATCCCGGCGTGCATGCCGAGGAAGAGCAGCCCGAACTTGACCACTCCGAGGACCACGCCGACCGCCACCACCCAGCGCCAGGCCACCCTGGGCGGGCCGACGAAGAAGACCGCCGGCACCGCGACGACGGCGAACCGGAGGGCGCAGAAGAGCAGCGGCGGGAAGCTGTCCAGGCCGACGTGGATCAGGACGAAGTTGAGGCCCCAGACGGCGGCCACCAGGACGGCCAGGGCGATGTGGCGCGGGCTCATGCCGCCCCCGCCACCGGTGCTTCCCGTGGTGCCCGTGCCGGGCTGGCCGCTCGGGGCGGCGGCGGTTGTCGCGGTCATGGGTCGAGCATGGTGGCGCCGGACCATGTAGCACCAGCGATGAATACTGAAGGGAACACTTTAGGATCGCTGCATGATGGATCTGGGGCGCCTGCGCGCGCTGCACGCGGTGGCGGTGCACGGTTCGGTCGGCGGGGCGGCGGCCGCGCTCGGCTTCACGCCGTCGGCGGTCTCGCAGCAGATCGCCAAGCTGGAGCGGGAGACCCGGACGGTGCTGCTGGAGCGGCAGGGCCGGGGCGTGGTACTGACCGACGCGGCGCGCGAGCTGGCCGTCACCGCGCAGACCGTGCTGGGGCTGGTGGAGCAGGCCGAGGTGCGGCTGGAGGAGCAGCGCGGCCAGGCCGTCGGGCGGCTGCTGGTGGCGGCGTTCCCGTCCGGTGCCCGTGGACTGATGCCCGCGGCACTGGCCGATCTGCGGCGGCGCTGCCCGGAGCTGGACGTCCGGCTGCTGGAGCGCGACCCCTATCCGGCGGCCGAGCTGGTGGCCCGGGGCGAGGTGGACCTGGCGCTGGTGCAGGACTGGCCGACCGTGCCGCTGCCGGTGCAGGAGGGGGTCTCCCGGATGGACCTCGGCACGGACCCGGTGGACCTGCTGCTGCCCGTCGACGACGGGCTGGCCGCGCTCGACCCGGTGCCGGTGGAGCGGCTGTGCGGGCAGCGCTGGATCAGCGTGCCGCCCGGCAACATCTGCCACGACTGGTTGGTCCGCACCCTGCGCGAGGCCGGCGAGGAGCCGGACGTGCGCTACCAGGTCGGGGAGTTCGAGACGCAGATCGCGCTGGTCGCGGCCGGGCTGGGGATGGGCCTGGTGCCGAGGCTCGGCCGGGGCCCGCTGCCGCCCGGGGTGGCGGCCCGCCGGGTGATGCCGGAGCCGAGCCGGCGGGTGTTCACACTCTGGCGCTCCCAGGCCTCCCGGCGGCCGGCCATCACCGAGGCACTGGCCTCGATGCGGGAGTGCTGGGGGCGGCTGCCGGTCTGAGCGGGCCTCCTGCCGGCCCCCGTACGGGCTTGTCGTCGGGCCTCGTACGGACGTCGCGAGGGCTCGTGCGGACGTCGTGCGAGTGCTCTACGGGCTGGTACGCGCTTCAGCCGGCGAAGCCGATCACCAGCCACATGAAGCCGACCCCGGCGACGGTGCAGAGCAGGGTGCTGCGCGAGGGGTGCGGGCTGTGGGCCTCGGGGAGGATGTCGGAGGTCGCCAGGTAGAGCAGGAACCCGGAGAAGAAGCCCAGGTAGAGGCCGAGCAGGTGCTCGGAGATGGTGAACGCCAGGGTGATCGCCGCACCGGACACCGGGGCCAGCGCGTCCGCGGCGAGCAGGGTCAGCGCCCGCCGCCGGTTGTTCCCGTACAGCCGGGTGATCGTGTACGTGTTGAAGCCGTCGGCGAAGTCGTGCGCGACCACCGCGATGGCCACCACCGTGCCGACCGTGGTGCCGGCCTGGAAGGCGGCGCCGATCGCGAAGCCGTCCATCACGCTGTGCCCGACCAGGGCCAGCGCGGCGGTCAGCCCGATGCCCTGGCGTCCGGCGGAGTGGTCGTGCACGTGGTGGCCGTGGGAGTGGGCGGCGTACTCGCCCTCGTGGCCGCGGTGGATGGCGACCGCGCGCTCGACCACGTGGATGGTGAGGAAGCCGGCCGCGAACATCAGCAGCGCCTGCGGTACGCCGTGCACCTCGCCCGGCGCCTGGTGGATCGCCTCGGGCAGCAGGTCGAAGGCGACCACGCCGAGCATCAGTCCGGCGGCGAAGCCGAGCACCAGGTGGCGGCGGTCGCGGGTGCGCTGGGCGACGAAACCGCCGACCAGGGTCATCAGGAACGCCGCGGCGGCGACCAGTACCGCGGTCATCGGATCGACTCCGTCCCGGGTCCGGCCGGGTGGCCGGGGCCCTGGTCGGATGGTCCGCCGAACGCTCTGCCCATTCCTCTCCCCCTGGGATCCGCCCGTGGCCGGGCCGATCGCCGACCGTACCGGACGCCCGTTCGACGGTGATCACCCGGGGTGCCGGGACCGGGTCGGGAGCCGTTCCCCCAGCCTCGGCCCGGGCCCACCGGGGCGCCCGCCGGACGGGCCGCCGACTGGGCCGTCGGAGTGAGGCCGCACGTCGGCGCGGCCTGCCTGCGGGCGGGTCAGCCGCCGGTGGCGAGGGGCAGCCCGAGGTGGGTGTGGGCGAGTTCGCGGACGCCGTCGCCGTCGATCAGGTGGATGTGCCGGTGGCCCTCCCCGGCGGTGAGGTCCAGCACCTCCTCGGTGAACCGGCCGGTGGTCAGCCGCAGGCCGCGCTCGGCGGACTCCTCGCCGACCGCCTCGGCCAGGGTCTCGATCTGCTCGGCTCCGATCGACGCGGCGTCCCGGGAGGCCCAGACCACCCAGCGGCCGGGCAGCGCCGTCCCCGGTGCGCCCTCGCCGGTGGCGACCAGCCCGGCCGGGCCGCGCAGCCGGACGCTCCACCGCGCGATCCCGCCGCGCGTCAACAGGTCCCGCACCAGCTGGGCGAACTCGTTGGCGGACAGGTCTGAGGCGGCCGGGACGGTGACCCCGGCCCGGGCGGCCGGCTGGACCCCGGCCAGGTCGTACGGGTCCGGGGTGACGGCGGCGCCGAGCCGGCGCAGCCGCACCAGCGCCTCGTCCTGCTCGGCGTCGGCGTAGACCCCCTCGTCGTCGCGCTCCTCGTACGGGGTGCCCGGCGGCAGCAGCCGGGTGCGGGCCAGGGCGTCGCGGTCGGCGTCCACGCTGACCAGGCAGAGCGGTTCGGCGGCGGGATCGGCGGGATCGCGCAGCCAGCCGTTGAGCACGACGCCGGCGAGTATCTCGTCGGTGTCGACGGCGTCGGCGGCCTGCAGGGCGCGCAGGGCGAGCCGGGCGACCAGCCGCAGGTAGTCGGTGGCCCGGTCCGCGGGCGGGCGCGGCACCGGGTGGATGTCGCCGTCCGGGGCGAGCCGGTAGCCGGCGAGCGAGGGCACCAGGTCGAGCGGGGGCAGGTCGAGGTCCAGCACGGCGGTGCGGGTGAGCGGGCGGAAGACCGCCCGGCAGGGCGCGGGCAGGTCCTGGGTGACCGTCTCGGCGGCGGCCAGCGCCCGTTCCAGCAGCGACTCCACGGCGGCCGGCTCGGCCAGCCGGTAGGCCCGGCGGCACTCCTCCAGGCTCTCGTTGTACTCGCGCACGGCGCGGGCCCGGGCCTCCTCGGCCGCCTCGTGGGCGCGCCGGGACTCGTCGGCGGCCGGGCTGCCGGCCTCGGCCCGCCGGGTGCGCCACTCGCGCAGGGCGCGCTGGTGGGTGAGCCGGGCCTGCGCCAGCTCGCGCTGGTAGCCGGAGTCGAGCAGCCGGCGGGACGGGCCGCTCTCCGGGTCGGCCGCGGGCGGCTCGGCGGGCGCGAAGTCCTCCCAGCGGGGCTCGGACTCCTCGGCCGTGTCGGAGCCGTCGGCCGGGTAGGGGCGGGGCTGGTAGTGGCGCAGCTGGCTCTCGAAGTCCATGGCCGCGACGGGCAGCGCGGCCCGCCGCAGCAGGTCGGCCAAGCGGTCGTGTTCGGCCCGCACGGCGAGCGTGCGGTGGTGGGTCAGGGCGGCGGCCCGGGCGTGCGCAGCCACGGCCTCGTCGGGGGCGGCCTCGTTCGGTTCGGCCTCACCGGGGCCGGAGACGGGGCCGGAGGCGGGTCCTCGACCGGCGAGGCCCGGGGCGGCGGAACCGTCACCGGCCGGTCCGCCATCGACCGGGCCGCCATCGATCGGCCCACCCTTGGTCGGAGCGCCGCCGGACGGGCCGTCACCGGCCGCGCCTCCGCCGGGGCGGCCGGTGGCGGCGCTGTCCGGCGCGCGCTCCTCCTCGGCTCCGAGGTCACGGAAGACCGAGGCGAGGAAGCCAGGCCGGGGGAACTGGACGGTGGCGGTTCCCTCGGACTGGCCGTCTGCTGAGTACTGCATCGGTCGTCGTTCCCCCATGCTCGTCCGGCGCCTGCCCGGGGCGATCGGCGAGCCTGAGGGCCCGCCCCTGCCGGACATTGTCCCCCGAACGGGCGCGGCGGTCAGCCAAGCCGCTCAGTTGGTCCGGGTGTTGGTCAGGTGCAGACCGATGTAGCCGACGTAGATCCGGCCGCTGCCGGAGCAGTCGTCCAGGTAGTGCAGCCGGGGCGCGGTGCGGCCGCCGCCGATCCGCAGGTGCGCGCCCATGAACGCGCGCCGGGAGGAGTCGACGCATTCCGGCACCGGCAGCATCCGCTCGCGCTTCCACTTGGTGTGGCTGAACACCGTCCGGGACTCCCCGCGGACCGCCTTTCGGGGCGGGAAGCGGCGGCAGCCCTCGGGGGTGCGCTCGCACCACTGCTTGAAGTCCCCGCCGGCCGCACCGCGCACGGCCGCCTCGGCATACTCCTGAAGGGCGGTCAGCCCGTCCCAGGCGAGCCTGGCCCAGCCCGCGCCGGCGCACTGGAGCTCGTCCAGGGCGAGCGCGCTCTTCTGGTCACCGGTGAAGGTCACCAGGGGGAACTCGCCCAGTCTGGCCATGAGTTCGGTGAAGGTCTCGGGCGTGCCGCGGCCGTCGTGGGGCTGGGCGGCCGAGTGCAGCCCGGCGCCCGGCCCGCTGCCCGGTGCGACGCAGTGCCGACCGGTCAGGGCGCGGGTGCCGGAGTGGAGGCGGCCGTCCCGGATGTCCCGGCCGTCACGGCCCTGCCCCCGCTCGCGGTGTTCGCGGCGCTCCAGGCGCAGGGTGTGCCGGACCCGCTCCAGCTCGTCGGCCCGGGCCTGCTGCTCGACGCGGTCCTGCTGCTCCTCGCGGGCGAGCGCGGCCAGTTCGTCGCCGTGGCACGCGGCGGCCCGGCCGGTGGTCCGTTCCGCGGCCTGCTCGGCGTCGTGCTCGGCCGTCCGCTCGACGCCCTGCTCCGGTGCCCGGTCGACGGTCTGCCCCGCGGTTCGCCGCCCAGCCCGTTCCGTGTCCTGACCCGTGGCCTGAGCCGTGGCCTGTTCCGCGGTCTGGCGGAGCTGCGGCGGCGGGACGCGCAGCACCGGGACGGCCGCCAGCGGCGGCGGCAGCGGCTGTTCCGCGGCCAGGCGGCGCGGCTCGCGGGCGAGCAGCCCGGCGGCGCGGCGCAGGTCCTCTTCTATTCGGCCCCGGGCGAGTACCGGATGTCGGGCGCTGTCCTGGCGGGAGGCCGGGTCGACCTCGGGAAGGTAGGTGCGCACCGCCCCGCCGTAGACGGTGTGGTACTCCAGCGCGACGTTGAACCAGGTGCGGGCGCCGGGGTCCAGCACGTAGGCGGTGGCGAGGCCGGGCAGCTGCTGGCAGAGCGGGGCCACCACGTCCTGCACCCAGCGGTCGAGCGGGAGGTTCACCGGGACGCTGGCCACCACGGTGGGCAGCCTGCGCTCGGGGTCGCAGAGCTCGTCGATCAGGGCGTCGACCTCGTCGGCCGTGATCACCCGGGGTGCGAGGTGGACGGCGGCCGGGCCGTCGGTGGCGTCGAGCAACGGGAGGAGCGAGCGGGCGAGTTCGGGCACCGGCACCCGGCACGGGGTGCGCACGCCGCTGCCGGTGCTGTGGGTCTCGGCTTCCAGCCGGACCCAGGTGGGGCCGTCCGGGGCGGTGGCCACGGTGAGGGTGAGCTGCTGGGTGCCGTGCGGGGCCGGGGTGCGCAGCCGGCGGCGGTCGTAGCGGCCCGCGTCCGGGGCGCCGCGGCCGATGTCCGGGTCGTAGCGGCCGACGTCCGGGTCGCCGCGCAGCGGCCCCTGGTCGCGGTCGAGCAGGACGCGCTCGCCCAGCCGCAGCCGCTCGGTGCCGGGAGCCGGTTCGGCGCTCCGCCCGGCGGGGGCGGGACGGGTCGGCGGGGGCTCCTCGAAGCCCTCCTGTTTCAGCCAGGAGGCCAGCTGTTCGTCGGCCAGGGCGACGGCCTCGGCGTGTGTCAGGGCCGTGGTGACCGTCATCCGGTAGGGCGCCGCGGGACCGCGGGCACCAGGCAGGTCGGCGGCGTGCGAGCGGACGCGGTTCGGGGCGGAACGGTTGGCGATCGGATGGTTCGAAGCCGGGCGGTTCGCGGTCGGGTGGGTCGAGGTCGGGCGGTTCGCGGTCGGATTCGTCGTGGACTGGGGATTCGAGGTCGAACGGTCTGAGGTCATGCGCATGCCTCCGCGGTGCGGGGTCGGGTCCTGTGTCCTCCATCGATGGTTTCGTCCGGTTCTGCCGGAGCCTTGCCCAGGAAACGCCACGGCCCGGAGGGGAAGTTCCAACTCCGGGCCACGACACTACGTTCGGGTGAATCTACTCAAGCGGTCTTCCGCGTGGCGCGGCGCCTGGTCTACGGGAAGCGGCCGGTCACGGGCCGTCCGACGGACCGTCCGACCCCCTGGCCCCACGGACGCCACCCTTCCCCTCGGTCAGACCGGCACCTCGACGTAGGTGCGGCCGGCCGGGACCGCCACCGCGCTTCCGCCGGTCGCCTCGGCCAGCCAGGTGTGGAACTCCGCCACGTCCGGCTCCGGCACGCCCACCTCGATCCTCACCCCGGTGGCCTCGTAGGCCAGGTCGCTCACCGCGTACCCGGCGGCCCGCAGGTCGTTCTCCACCCGCCCGGCCCGCACGTGGTCCACCGTCACGGCCAGCAGCGCGACCGGCCGGCGCTCCAGCAGGCCGATCTCGTCCACCGCCTCCGACACCGCGTTCCCGTACGCCCGCACCAGGCCGCCCGCGCCGAGCTTGATCCCGCCGAAGTACCGGGTGACCACGGCGACGGTGTCGGTCAGCCCCCGCCGGCGCAGCACCTCCAGCATCGGCACCCCGGCCGTGCCGCCGGGCTCCCCGTCGTCGCTGGAGCGCTCCCGGTGCTGCTCGTCGCCGACCACGAAGGCGGTGCAGTTGTGCCGGGCGTCCCAGTACTGCTTGCGGATGCCGGCGATGAAGGCCTGCGCCTCCTCCTCGTCCGCGACCCGGGCGAGGTGACAGATGAACCGGGACTTCTTGATCTCGATCTCGTGGCTGCCGGCCCGCCGGATGGTGAGGTACGGCCTGGGGGTCGGCTCCGGCGTGGCGGACATGGCGCGGGGGTCCTCCCGAGGACGGCGAAGGCTGACGGCGCACGCCCGGGACACCGGAGCGGCACCGCCAGCCTAGTTGGCGCGCGGCGGGAGGGGTCAGCGGCCGGGACCGACGGCCCGCCGCGGTCGGGTCAGCGGCCGGCCAGGGCGTCCAGCCGCTCGCGGTCCAGGCCGGTCAGCGCGGTGACCTCGGCGAGGTCGACGGCGCCGCAGTCCAGGCCGCGCAGCAGGTAGCCGCTCAGCGCCCGGGCGGTGGCCGGCTCGTCCATCACCTCGCCGCCCGCCTTCGCGACGTACGCGGCCAGCCGGGCGGCGGCGGCCGCCAGGCCCTCGCGGTAGAAGGAGTAGACCGCGGCGTAGCGGGTCGGCAGGTGCGCCGGGTGCATGTCCCAGCCCTGGTAGTAGGCGCGGGCCAGCGAGCGGCGGACCAGGCCGTGGTGGAGCTTCCAGGCGGCGTGCACCTGCTCGGTGGAGCCGGTCGGGACGACGTTGGTCGAGCCGTCGGAGAGCCGGACCCCGGTGCCGGCCGCGGCCACCTGCATGACCGCCTTGGCGTGGTCGGCGACCGGGTGGTCCATGCTCTGGTGGGCGGCGCCGACGCCGCAGGCGGCGCTGTAGTCGAACGTGCCGTAGTGCAGGCCGGTGGCGCGGCCCTCCGCGGCCTCGATCATCCGGGCGACGGTGGCCCGGCCGTCCGGGCCGAGGATCGCCTGGGTGGTCTCGATCTGGATCTCGAAGCCGATCCGGCCGGCGGGCAGCCCGGCCCTCGCCTCGAAGTCCTCCAGCAGCCGGACCAGCGCGGTGACCTGCTCGGCGTACGTCACCTTGGGCAGGGTCAGGACCAGCCCGTCCGGCAGGCCGCCACCGGCCAGCAGGGTGCCCAGGAACAACTCCAGGGTGCGGATGCCGCGGGCGCGGACCGGCGCCTCCAGGCACTTGATCCGGATGCCCAGGTACGGCGGGGCACTGCCGTCGGCCACCGACGCGGCGACCAGCTCGGCGGCGCGGACGGCGGCCGCGTCCTCCTCGGTGTCGGGGCGGGGGCCGTAGCCGTCCTCGAAGTCGATCCGCAGGTCCTCGACCGGCTCGCGCTCCAGCTTGGCGCGGACCCGGGCGTGCACGTCGGCGAGCAGTCCGTCGTCCGCGACGCCGAGGGCGCGGGCCAGCTCGGCGGGGGTGGCGGCGTGGCGGTCGAAGGCCTCCAGGGCCCGGCGGCCCCACTCCCGCACGGTGTCGGCGCCGAAGGCGTCCGCCGGGACGTAGACGGTGTGGACCGGCTGCCTGGTGCCGGGCTCGCCCGGGTAACGGCGTGCCAGTTCGGCGTCGACCGGGGCGAGCAGCGCCTCCACGGCGGCACGGGCCGCGGAGGAGAAGGAGGCCCCGCCCGTCGGCCCGTTTCCGTCGACCCCGACCCGTGTCATCCGCACTCCTCCATGCCGAACCAGAGCTTCAACATTTTGTTGAGGCGAAGGTAGCCCCGGCGGGATCGGGCGTCAATGGCCGCCCGGTGCCCGGACGGTGACGGCTGCGGCCGGTCCCCTCGGGCGGTCCCCGGGGTCAGTCCCTCCCGGCGTCGGCGTACCGCTCGTTCAGTGCGGGATAGAGGTCGGCGACCTCCTTCGGGTGGACCGCACCGTCCGGTCCCTTCCCGGTGGCGCCGTACCTCCTGGTCAGCCAGTCGGCGAGCCGCTGGGCGTCCGGCTGGTGGTTGTGGGCGTCCATGTACGACAGCAGCGCCTCGTAGGCGAGGTCGAGGTCGAGGTGTGCCGGCCCCGGACGGGTGTCGGACACCTCACCGGGAAGGGGCTCCTCGACCGGCTCCAGGTGCTCCGAGGACGGCTCCGCGGCCACCGGTACGGCGTTGAACCACGGTGAGGTCGGGCGGGGTGCCCGACCGACGGGGGCGGGGGCGGGAGCAGGCGCGGGAGCAGGCGCGGGAGCGGGGGCGGGAGCAGGAACGGGGGCAGGAGCAGGAACGGCAGGAGCCTCAGGGCCCAGGGGCGGAACTGGAGTGGCGGCGTCGGGTCGCTGGCCGCCGGCGCGGGTCTGTCCGGCCGCCCAGACGTCGACCTCGTCTCCACGCTGCACCGGGCCCTCGACGGGCTCGCCCTCCGGCTCGGCCTCGACGCGCCGACGGACGGCGGCCAGCTTCGCCAGCACCGGTGCGGCCACCTCGACGGGTACCGGCGGGACGGTGGCCGGAGCCTGGGGCTGCTCGGGCTGGAACTGCTCGGGCTGGAACTGCTCGGGCTGGAACTGTTGCGGCTGCGCCGGGGCCTCGGCGGCCGACACAGGCTCGATCTCGGGGTGCGGCTCGGGCCGGGGCTGCGGCGGCTGGACCGGGTCCGCCTCGACCGGGGCGATGGCCACAGCGGCCCGACCCTCCTGGAGTTCCGACTCCGGGGCATCCTGCTCGATGGCCTCCACGGCCTCGACTGCCTCGGCCTTCGTGGCCTCGCGCTCACGGCCCTCGTCGTCCAGCCGGTCGAGCAGCGCCGGGTCCAGCGGCACGCCGAACTTGGCGAGCTTGAGCGGCAGCAGTGCCTGGATCGGCGCCGAGCGGCGCCAGCCACGGCCGTACCGGAAGCGCAGCTGCGCCCGGTAGACCAGGCGGTTCTGCTCGAGTCGGATGACCTCGTCGTAGGAGCGGAGCTCCCAGAGCTTCATCCGCCGCCAGAGTCGGAAGGTCGGCACCGGGGAGAGGATCCAGCGCATCACCCGGACCGACTCCATGTGCCGGTCCGCCGTGATCGCCGCGATCCGGCCGACCGCGTGCCGCGAGGCCTCGACCACGACGACGAAGAGCACCGGGATGACGGCGTGCATCCCCATGCCGAGCGGATCGCCCCAGGAGGCGGCCGCGTTGAAGGCGATGGTGGCGACGGTCAGCAGCCACGCGGTCTGCCGCAGCATCGGGAAGGGGATCCGCAGCCAGGTCAGCACCAGGTCGAGTGCGAGGAGCACCACGATGCCGGCGTCCACGCCTATCGGGAAGGCGTAGGAGAAGGCGCCGAAACCCTTCTGCTCGGCCAGCTCGCGCACCGCGTTGTACGAACCCGCGAAGCCGATGCCCGAGATGATGCAGGCACCGGCCGCGACCATGCCGAGCAGGCCCCGATGGGCCTTGGTGAGCGTTGGGCGTGCCATTACGTCTATCAACCCCTGGATGTCGGCTGCTGCCGTACGCTGCCACGGCTGCCGGGTCCCGCTGGTCGGGCCGCCGGACGGCTGAGCAACCGCCGGGCCCGGCCCACCGGAGTTTACTCGTACACCTGTTTAAGCGTTTCCACAGCCTGGGGTGTCACAGTGCGGCGGCCCGACGCCGGCCCCGGCACCGCTCGGAGCCGCGCCGGAGGCCGACCGGACCGTCAGCGGGTCTGCCCCGCCGTGCCGTTGAGGTAGGTCAGTACGGCCAGCACCCGGCGGTTGGCGTCCTCGTCGGGGGCGAGTTCGAGCTTGCCGAAGATGTTGGCGATGTGCTTGGCCACCGCACCGTCGCTCACCGAGAGCCGGGCGGCGATCGCCGAGTTGGAACAGCCCTCGGCCATCAGTTCCAGCACCTCGCGCTCGCGCGGCGACAGCCGGAGCAGCGGGCCGGGCCGGCGCGAGGTGGTCTGCATCAATTTGGCGATCACGTCCGGGTCCATCGCGGTGCCGCCCGCCGCGACCCGCCGCACCGCGTCGATGAACTGCCCGGCGTTGAACACCCGGTCCTTCAGCAGGTAGCCGATCCCCCCGGTGCCGTCGGCCAGCAACTCCCGCGCGTAGAGCTGCTGGACGTGCTGCGACAGCACCAGCACCGGCAGGCCCTGGATCTCCCGCCGGGCCTTGAGCGCGGCCTGCAGGCCCTCGTCGGTGAGCGTCGGGGGCAGCCGGACGTCGACCACGGCCACGTCCGGGCGGTGGGTCAGCAGCGCCTCCAACAGTTCGGGACCGGTCTCCACCGCTGCGGCGATGGTGAAGCCGTGCGCTTCCAGCAGCCGGATCAGGCCTTCGCGAAGGAGGTAGAGGTCCTCGGCGAGGACAACTCGCACGGCAGCTCCAAGGTGATGGTGGTGGGTCCGCCCGACGTGCTGTCGATGGAGAGGACACCGTCGAAGGTACCCAATCGCTTCTCGATCCCGCGCAGCCCCGTCCCCCGCGAAGGGTCCGCCACCCCCACGCCGTCGTCCGTCACCGTGACCCGCAGGGAGCCGGCCCGGTACAGGATGTCCACCCACACCTGGTCCGCCCCCGAGTGCTTGGCCGCGTTGGCCAGCAGCTCGCAGATGCTGAAGTACACGGCGGCCTCCACCGGGGCCGGCGGCCGGTCCGGCAGGCTCACGCACACCTCGGTCGGCAGCGCGCTGTCCAGTGCCAGGGCGCGGACGGCGTCGCCCAGTCCGCGCTCGGCGAGCACCGGCGGGTGGATGCCGCGGACCAGGTCCCGCAGCTCCTGGAGGGCCCTCGCCGAGGACTGGCGGGCCTCGGCGAGGAGCTCCCGCGCGGCCTCCTGGTCGGTGTCCATCAGGTGCTCGATGGTGCCCAGCGTCATCCCTATCGCGACCAGTCGCGCCTGGGCGCCGTCGTGCAGGTCCCGCTCGATGCGCCGCAGCTCGGCCGCCTGGTTGCCCGCCGCGTCCGCCCGCGTCTCGGTCAACTCGGCCACCCGCCTGGTCAGCTGGGCGTGCGTGGCCCGGCCGTCCTGGTCCAGCACCCGGCGGGCCGCCTCCGCGTACATCCGCACCGCGAACGGGGCCACGAGCGTGCCGACGGCGACCATAGCGGCCCCGAGCACGACGCTCAGCAGGACGGACACCATCCGGCCGTTCAGCGGCCCCACCCCGTCCGCCGGCACCGGCCCCGCGAGGATGTAGCCGACGCCCAGCCCGAGCAGCACGGCCACCGGCCCGACCAGGGCCACCACGAGGAACGGGTTCACCACCAGCCAGAGCAGCTCGGCGCGGGTGGTCCGGTCCCGCAGCCCCCAGTGGACGGCCTGCGCGTACTTCGCCACCGTCCGCGAGCGGTGGTAGGTGTAGCCCGTCCACCAGTGGCCACGACCGTCCAACTCCAGCTCCGGACACGGCTCGTACACAGCCGGCAGCCGTATGCCGAACCAGCGCTCCAGCTGACCGCGGGTGCGGGCGGCCACGCTGCGGACGAGGAACGCCGCCACCGCGGAACCGACGAACGCCGCCACCAGCAGCGCGGCGAGGATCGCCGGGGAGTAGTTCTGGAGCATCTGGGCCGCGACCACCCCCGAGAGAACGGCGGCCGCCACCGGCAGCGCGAGCCCCGGCACCGCGCTCAGCAACACCACGACCAGTCGGGTCAGCCCCTCACCGCCGGCCGCGAACGCGGCCCGGGCCTGCGCACGTACGGACGTGCCGCTCGTACGACTCACTGTTGTCACGGGAAGCTCCTGGTGCCGGTACCGATCGTCCTCCATCAGTGTTCACGAACCGCCCGGCACCCACACTGGTCATGGCACCCCAATTCCGGGGTGGACCTAGGACCACCTGCTGGTGGACGAAGTGACACCATCGAGTGAGATGATCCGGAAATGCGAAGAACCCCCATCCGGGACCCGGATGAGGGTTCTTCAGCAATGATTGTTCGGCGGCGTCCTACTCTCCCACAGGGTCCCCCCTGCAGTACCATCGGCGCTGTAAGGCTTAGCTTCCGGGTTCGGAATGTAACCGGGCGTTTCCCTCACGCTATGACCACCGAAACACTATGAAACTGTCAACCGCACCAACCACGCTGGATTGGGGTCGTTGTTTCAGAACAACACAGTGGACGCGAGCAACTGAGGACAAGCCCTCGGCCTATTAGTACCGGTCAACTCCACCCCTCACAGGGCTTCCATATCCGGCCTATCAACCCAGTCGTCTACTGGGAGCCTTACCCTCTCAAGGAGGTGGGAGTGCTCATCTCGAAGCAGGCTTCCCGCTTAGATGCTTTCAGCGGTTATCCCTCCCGAACGTAGCCAACCAGCCATGCCCTTGGCAGAACAACTGGCACACCAGAGGTTCGTCCGTCCCGGTCCTCTCGTACTAGGGACAGCCCTTCTCAACACTCCTACGCGCACAGCGGATAGGGACCGAACTGTCTCACGACGTTCTAAACCCAGCTCGCGTACCGCTTTAATGGGCGAACAGCCCAACCCTTGGGACCTACTCCAGCCCCAGGATGCGACGAGCCGACATCGAGGTGCCAAACCATCCCGTCGATATGGACTCTTGGGGAAGATCAGCCTGTTATCCCCGGGGTACCTTTTATCCGTTGAGCGACGGCGCTTCCACAAGCCACCGCCGGATCACTAGTCCCTACTTTCGTACCTGCTCGACCCGTCAGTCTCACAGTCAAGCTCCCTTGTGCACTTACACTCAACACCTGATTGCCAACCAGGCTGAGGGAACCTTTGGGCGCCTCCGTTACCCTTTAGGAGGCAACCGCCCCAGTTAAACTACCCACCAGACACTGTCCCTGATCCGGATCACGGACCCAGGTTAGACATCCAGCACGACCAGAGTGGTATTTCAACGGCGACTCCACAACAACTGGCGTTGCTGCTTCACAGTCTCCCACCTATCCTACACAAGCCGAACCGAACACCAATATCAAGCTATAGTAAAGGTCCCGGGGTCTTTCCGTCCTGCTGCGCGAAACGAGCATCTTTACTCGTAATGCAATTTCACCGGGCCTATGGTTGAGACAGTCGAGAAGTCGTTACGCCATTCGTGCAGGTCGGAACTTACCCGACAAGGAATTTCGCTACCTTAGGATGGTTATAGTTACCACCGCCGTTTACTGGCGCTTAAGTTCTCAGCTTCGCCTGGCCGAAACCAAGCTAACCGGTCCCCTTAACGTTCCAGCACCGGGCAGGCGTCAGTCCGTATACATCGCCTTACGGCTTCGCACGGACCTGTGTTTTTAGTAAACAGTCGCTTCTCGCTGGTCTCTGCGGCCACCCCCAGCTCAAGGTGCAAGACCCATCACCAGGAATGGCCCCCCTTCTCCCGAAGTTACGGGGGCATTTTGCCGAGTTCCTTAACCATAGTTCACCCGAACGCCTCGGTATTCTCTACCTGACCACCTGAGTCGGTTTGGGGTACGGGCCGCCATGAAACTCGCTAGAGGCTTTTCTCGACAGCATAGGATCATCCACTTCACCACAATCGGCTCGGCA
>NZ_AP029185.1:2962500-4690000 GCF_055383135.1 Kitasatospora sp. Xyl93
CGTCCGCAACCCTCCCAGGAGCCGAGGACCAGGCCGGCCACCCCGTCGAGGGCGCCGGAGCGCAGGAGCTGGGTGAGCAGCCGGTCGAGTTGGTAGGGGTGTTCGTTCACGTCCTCGAGCAGCAGTATGTCGCCCTCGTACGAGGGCCGGGCCGCCGGCGTGCCGCGCTCGGCGGTGAGGACGTGGAGGCAGCCGCCGGCCGTGACGCCGCGGGCCCGGCCGGGGATCAGCGGGGCGGCGGTGGGTGAGGTGAGGACGGTGACGGCGGCGGGGTCGAAGAGGGTGCGGCGCAGGTGCTCGGCGGTCGGGCCGTCGGAGACGAAGGAGGCCCCGGCGGCCAGCGGTCCGTACAGGGTGGCGAGGCCGAGCCGCTGGGCGAAGGCCTCGTGCAGGGAGCTGACGTCGCTGAAGCCGATGAAGGGCTTGGGCCGGGCGGTGCGCATCGCGGTCCAGTCGAGCAGGTCGACGATGCGGTGCACGCCGTACCCGCCGCGGGCGCAGATGACGGCGTCGACGGTGGGGTCGACCCAGGCGGACCGGAGGTCGTCGGCACGGTCGGCGTCGGTGCCGGCCAGGTAGCCGAGGGCGGGGTGGGTGTCGAGGACGTGCGGGGCGACGGTGACGCGCAGTCCCCAGGAGCGGAGGATCGCGCACCCGGCGGCGAGGCGTTCGGCGTCGACGGGGCCGCTGGGGGCGACGACGGCGATGTGGTCGCCGGGGCTCAGGTGCGACGGGCGGGTCAGCCCCTGGCCGAGTGTGGTCGGGTGCTGGTCCATGGCCGGGCCGCCTTTCGGGCGCGGGAGCGGGATGCGGGCGGTCGCGCCGTGGCCGCGACCGCCCGGTGACGATATGCCCCTGGGTCGACCGGCCGATGTGCGCGGGTGGCGGTCCGCTGTTCGGCCGGTTCCCGCGGGAGGCGTCCTGCAGGAGCGCGGGAAACGCGGCAGGGCCGTCCGGGATGGACGGCCCTGCGCAGGCCCGTGCTGGTGGCCGTTCCGGGACGGCCGGCAGCACAGGCCGACAACCGCTTCACGCGCCCGCCGGTCGTGGCGTCACTCCTCCACGACCAGCGCCTGGGTGTCCTTGCGCAGCGTCTCGCCGCGGAAGAACTCCGGCCGGACGAAGCCGTACCAGGTCATCAGCCCGGCGCCGAGCAGCAGGATGCCGACGCCGATCACGAAGACCGAGCCGATGCCGAGGACCGAACCGCTGCCGTAGTCGGGGGACCAGGCATCGGTGAGGGTCTGCAGGAAGACCGCGCTGAGCAGCACACCGCCGAGGAGCGGGGCGACGCCCTTGAGCAGCAGGTCGCGGGCACCGGTGCGCAGCGACCGGCGGAAGTGCCAGACGCAGGCGAAGGCGGTCAGCGCGTAGTAGAAGCAGATCATCAGACCGAGCGCCAGGATGGTGTCCTGGACGACGTTCTCGCTGATCAGACTCATGCCGACGTAGAAGACCGCGGTGGCGATGCCCGCCGCGACGGTGGCGTAGCCGGGGGTGCGGTAGCGCGGGTGGACCGCGCCGAAGCGCGGCGGCACGGCGCGGTAGGCGCTCATCGCGAGCAGGGTGCGGGCCACCGGGATGAAGGTGGTCTGCAGGCTGGCGGCGGCGCTGGCGACGACGGCCAGGAAGAGCAGGATGCTCCACGGCGAGCCGAGCACCGGGCGGGCCAGCGCGGCGAAGACGTTGTCGGCGGTGGCCGGGTTGCCGAGGCCGTTGCCGGTGCTGCCGACGCCCGCGAACATCTGGGAGGCGATCGCGACCAGCAGGTACGAGCCGACCAGGGTGACCATGGAGATCATCGCGGCGCGGCCGGGCGTCTTGGCGCTGCCCTGGGTCTCCTCGTTCATGGTCAGGCAGGTGTCCCAGCCCCAGTACATGAAGATCGACAGCGACAGTCCGGCGGTGAACGCGCTGAACGAGCTGACCTCGAGCGGATTGAGCCAGGAGAAGGAGAAGCCGACCGAGTCGGGCAGGTCGCCGGCGGCCGCCTTGCCGATGGCGATGACGGAGAAGAGCACCAGGACGGCCAGCTGGAGGCCGACCAGGCCGTACTGGAACCACTTGGTGGCGGTCATCCCCCGGTAGCTCATCGCGGTGGCGCCGGCGATCAGCAGGACCACCGTGAGCAGGTGGACGGCCTTGTTCTGGTCGAGTTCGGTGACCCAGTCGCTGCCGGTCATCTCCCCGAGCATCAGGTACAGGAAGTCGGTCGCGACCCCGGCCAGGTTGGAGAGCACGATGATGGTCGCCACCGTCAGGCCCCAGCCGGCCATCCAGCCGACCCGGGGGCCGAAGGCCCGGACGCCCCAGGTGAAGGACGTGCCGCAGTCCGGGAAGTCCTTGTTCAGCTCCTTGTACGCGAACGCGACGAGCAGCATGGGCAGGAAGCCCGCGAGGAACACCGCGGGCATCTGGACGCCGACCGCGGTGACGGTCGGGCCGAGTGTGGCGGTCAGGCAGTAGACCGGGGCGACCGTCGAGACGCCCAGCACCACACTGCTCAACAGGCCGACGGAACCGCCCCGTAGGCCCTTGTCCCCCGCTCCCCCAGCGGTCCCCTGATCCGCGGGGACTCCACCACTGGTGCCACTGACCGGGGCACCCTGCGGAGCGCCGGGCGCCATTGCCCGGCCGCTGCTCGTGTGCTCTGAGAGCTGCTGATCAAACACCAGCGCACCCTAGATGCGGGTACGGAAGGTTGAGTAGACCAACCCTTGGTGATCTGAGCCACGTGCTTCGATTCCTCCCCATGGAGGGCGAGCCGGCTGACGTATTAGCGGCCGCTCAACGCAGGTACCTTTGTTTCAAAGGGGTCGGGTCAAGAGAATTTCTCCGTTTTGCCAAGGTTCGACACGGTTTGCCCTTGCGCCGCGGGCAGGGCCGGCAGTTCACCACCGCCGGAATCGGATAGGTTTGCCTAACCTAATCTCAACCCGTGAACGGAGCGTCGCGTGTCCCCCACCTCCGACGACCTGGCCCTCTCATCCCGCACCTCCGGCCGCCGCCGGTTCCTCACCACGGCGATCGCCGGCGGGGCGGTGCTCGGCCTGGGCGGACTGCTCACCGCCTGCGGCAGCTCGGGCGGATCCGGTGGATCCGGCGGCGGCGGCGGTTCGACCCCGGCCGGCGGCGGCGCCTCGCCGAACCAGAAGTCGGTCAAGCAGGGCGGCGACGACTACGCGACCGTGGTCGAGAAGATGAAGGGCTTCGGCACCGACGCCGCCCCCGGCGTCTACCCGCGCACCCTCAGGCACGCGATGGGCGAGACCGTCATCCCGGCCAGGCCCACCCGGGTCGTGGTGCTGGACACCGGCGAGCTCGACAACGTCGTCGCCCTCGGCGTCCAGCCGGTCGGGGTCGTGCACACCGACGGTTCCAAGTCCCTGCCGTCGTACCTCAAGGACAAGGCCGGCAGCCCCGCCGCCGTCGGCACCATCAACAGCCTCAACCTGGAGGCCATCGCCGCGCTCAAGCCGGACCTGATCCTCGGCAGCCAGCTGCGCGCCCAGGACCAGTACGCGCAGCTTTCCAAGATCGCGCCGACCGTCTTCTCGCTGCGCCCCGGCTACCCCTGGAAGCAGAACTTCCTGCTCAACGCGAGCGTGTTCGGCCTGGAGGCGGAGGCCAAGGCGCAGCTCGACGCGTACCAGGCGGCGGCCGCGGCGATCGGCGCGAAGCTCGGCGACAAGCGGCCCACCATCACGCCGCTGCGCTTCATGCCGGGCCGGACCCGGCTCTACGCCGAGCTCTCCTTCATCGGGACCATCCTCACCGACGTGCCGCTGCCGCAGCCCAAGATCGAGCAGGTCCAGGAGCTCGCGGTGGAGGTCAGCCCGGAACAGATCGACAAGGCCGACGCCGACTGGATCTTCTACGGCGTGTACGGCAGCCCCAGCTCGACCAACCAGGACGCGGTGCTGGGCGGCGCGCTCTGGAAGACCCTCGGTGCGGTCAAGTCCGGTCAGGCCCGGCCGGTTTCGGACGAGACCTGGTTCCTCGGGCTCGGTGTCATGGCGGCGAACGCGGTGCTCTCCGACCTCAAGGGCTTCGTCGCGCCCGGTAGTTGATCCCACCCGGCGGCGTGGGGCCGGTGTTGAGGGCGGGGTCGACGGGCGGTACCGGGCGTCGACCCCCGCCGGGGGCAACGGTGTTCGCCGGACGCTGTCCTGGACGATCCGGGGGTGGTTCCGCGAGGGTCCCGCAGGGGTGTCGCAGCCTTCTCGCGGTGGTATCGCGCACTCCGTCGGGTCCGACGCTTGGAGCTGATCGCCTGGTGCGGGAGGATCGTCGGGACCATTCCCCGAAGGGCCCGCAGATGACCTCGCTCCATCCCGCCGTAACCGACCCGTCCCTGCCCGGTCCGCCCGGGGACAGCGCCGGATCGTCGCCCCCGTCCGCCGCGACCGGCCCGATGTGCTCGATCGCGACCGCCGCCGAGCCCGGTGCGGCCGCACCCGCCGCCCCGGACGGGGCGGCGCGCCAGGGCGGTGCGACGCGCCACGACTCGGTGCCGCGGCCGCGCAGCCGGTACGACGCGGAGGCGCCGCCCGTCCTGCCCGCGCCCGGCCCGGAGGCCGACGGCGACCCGGCCGACGGCGATCCGACCACCGAGCGGCTGCGGGCGGCGTTCGCCGACCGGCTGCGGACCGCGCGCGCCCAGGGCCGATCCGTCGCCGAGCTGGCGGAGGCGTGCCACCGACCGGTCGCCGAGGTGCGGGCCCTGCTCGGCGCGGACGTGGACACGGAGGAAGGCACGGACGCGGAGGCCGAGGAGGCCGAGGACGGTCCCGCCGCGCCCGGTGCTTCCACCGACCGCGCTGCCGCGGCACCCGAGGCCCTCGACGGACCGACCGGGAGCGGGGCCAGGGCCGGGTTCGTCCGGTTCGGGTCCGTCGCCGCGCCGGCCGAGGGCTCCCTGTCCGTGCCGGGCCCGCGTCCGGTGCGCGAGGAGCCGCGGATCCTGGTGTCCCGGCGGCCGTCGCCCTCACGGCGACTGCGCCGGATGCACCCGCAGGCCGACCAGACCGGGCAGGGGGCGACCGCACGGGAGACGGCCGCGTCCGGCCCGACCGGAACGGGCCTGCCGGGTGCCGCCGGCTGGACGGACGGACCCGGCGGCGCGGCGGGAGCGGTGGCGCAGGTGCCGCCGCTCGGAGCCGGAGTTCGAGCCGATGCCGGGGGCTCCGGCGCGGCCGGCTCCTTCGTCGTCGGTCCCGGTGCCGGTCCCGCTACCGGTCCCGGTGCCAGTCCCGCCGCCCGCCCGTCCGCCGGGGCCTCGTGGGCCGAACCGCCGCTCGGCATCCTGATCGGCGGCAGCCCCGGGCCCGCCGAGGCGCCCGGTCGGCCGGAGGAACGCGAGCCGGTCCGGGTGGCGGCCCGGCCGATCCGGGTCGGCCTCGGCACCTGCCTGGTCGTGCTGCCGTCCTGGCGGCCCGCCATCGCCGTCTCGGTGTCGACCGACCAGCTGCTGTCCGCCACCGGGCTCGGCTTCGAGCAACTGGCCGACGCCCGGCTGACGGTGCTGATGAACCCGGCCGCGCTGCACGACCGGGAACTTGAACTGCACGGCTGGGAGCCCGCTCCGGCCGGGCGGGCCCGGCGCGGCGGGCGCGCGTAGTCCTGCTCCGCCGGGCCCCGTTCAGCCCCGCTCAGCCCCGTTCAGCCGCGTTCGGCCACGTCCAAGCGCGGTCAGCGGCGTTCAGCCGTCCTCGGACGAGCGGGCCGGGCGGGCCTGGCGGGTGACCGGGGCGTTCGGGACGTACCCGAGGTCCACGGGCACCGGCGGCCGCCCGTCCACGGCCCAGCCGGCGCGGACCGCGTCCAGCAGTTCCGGCAGCGCGGGCGGCCAGAGCGCGTCGGCGTTCTCGTCGGCGAGGTCGGCCGGGGTCCACCAGCGCCAGTCCAGGATCCGGTCGAGGGCGTGCACCGCGCTGACGTCGCCGACCGGGCCGCGGTGCGGTCCGCCGGTGAGGTAGATGTGCTCGTGCTGGCGGACCGGAGTGCCGTGCCAGGTGAAGTCGTGCTCCCAGGTGCAGAGCAACGGGCCGGGTTCGAGGTCGGTCCAGCCCGTCTCCTCCCACAGCTCGCGCCGGGCGCCGTCCCACGGCGTCTCGCCCGGTTCCAGTCCGCCTCCCGGCATGGTCCAGTGCACGCCGATCTCGTCGTTGTCCGAACGGAGCAGGAAGACCGAGCCGTCCTCGTCCAGGACCACCGTGCGGGCGGCCTGCCTCGGCCGGCGTCTGGGGGAACGCAGCAGATTTCGCATCGGGTCACTCTCGCAGCGGTCGCCCGGAGGCGTCGAGCGGATTCGGCACTCCGGTCGGGTGCTCGATCCGGCCGGTCCGTCGTGGCGGGCGCGGGACCCGCCGGGCGGCCGTACTCTGACGGCCATGCCCGTACCCGCGATCATCTTTCCCGCCGATCCGCTCAACCCGCGCCGGCCCGACCCGCATTTCGCCTGGGAGGCCAGGATGCTGCGGGAGTTGGGCGGCGACCACCACCTGGTCGACCACGACGGGCTGCTCGCCGGCCGGGCCGAGGAGGCCGTCCGGCGGGTGCCGCGGGACAGCGGCCCGCTCTGGTACCGGGGTTGGATGCTGCCCTCCGCCCGGTACGCCGACTTCGCCGCCGCGCTCGCCGCCCGTGGCGGCAACCTGCTGACCAGCGCGCCCGGTTACGCGACGGCCCACGAACTGCCCGGCTGGTACGACGTGTTCGAGGGCGCGACGCCGGCCAGTGCGTGGATCCCGTCCGCCGGACCGGTGGTGCCCGGCCCGGCCGAGCTGGCGCAGGCCGCGGCCCGGCTCGGCGGGCAGGGGCCGGCGATCGTCAAGGACTACGTGAAGTCGCGCAAGCACGAGTGGCACGAGGCCTGCTACGTGCCCGAGTTGGCCGACCTCGCGGCCGTCGGCCGGGTGGTGGAACGGTTCGTCGAACTGCAGGGCGAGTTCCTGGCGGGCGGCGTGGTGCTGCGGCGGTACGAGGAGTTCGAAGGCGCGGGCGTCCCAGCGGAAGGGCCGGTCATGGAACCGGACACGGCACCGGACACGGCACCGGTCATGGACGGCGCTGACCGCGTTGCCGGCGCTGACGCCGTTGCCGGCGACGAACGGGCCGTGGAGGCCCGGGTGTGGTGGCTCGACGGCCGGCCCGTCCTGGTCGGGCCGCACCCGGACGCCCCGCGCCGGGCCGTCGAGCCCGACCTCACCGACGTCCCGGCGCTGGTCCGCAGGCTCGGCTGCCGCTTCGTCACCACCGACCTCGCCAGCCGGGCGGACGGCTCCGGCTGGCGGGTGGTCGAGGTCGGGGACGGCCAGGTGAGCGACCTGCCGCGCGGGATCGACGCCTCGGGTCTGCTGGCCGCGCTGATCGCCGCCTGACGGCCCGTGCGTGACGGGCCGCCAGGCGGTTCGCAGGCCGGCGGTGGGAGGGTCTATCCGGCGGCGACGGCCTTGACCGCCGGGTGGCCGTCGGCGATGAACGCCTGCCAGAGCCGGGCGTAGGTGCCGCCCCGGGCGAGCAGTTCGGTGTGGGTGCCGTCCTCGACCACCCGGCCGTGGTCCAGCACGATCACCCGGTCGGCGCGCTCGGCGGTGGTGAGGCGGTGGGCGATGACCAGGGTGGTCCGGCCGCCGCTGAGCCGGTCCGCGGCCTGGTTGACCATCGCCTCGGTGGCCAGGTCGAGGGCCGCGGTGGCCTCGTCGAGCAGCAGGATGTCCGGGTCGACCAGCTCGGCCCGGGCCAGCGCGATCAGCTGGCGCTGGCCTGCCGAGAGGTTGCGCCCGCGGCCGGCCACCTCGTGGTCGTAGCCGCCCGAGAGCCGGACGATCATGTCGTGCGCGCCGACCGCCCGGGCCGCCGCCTCGACCTCGGCCGCCGAGGCGTCCGGCCGGCCGTACGCGATCGCCTCGCGGACCGTGCCCGCGAACAGGTACGCCTCCTGCGGCACCACGCCCAGGCGGTGGCGGTACTGCGCCAGGTCGTAGCGGGTGAGGTCGACCCCGTCCACCCGGACGGTGCCCTCCGTCGCGTCGTAGAACCGGGCGACCAGCTTCACCAGCGTCGACTTGCCGGCTCCGGTCTCACCGACCAGCGCCACCGTCTGCCCCGCCGGGATGCGCAGGTCCACGCCGCTCAGCACCGTCGGGGCGCCGTCCGCACCGCCGTTGTAGGCGAAGCCGACCCCCTCGAAGGAGATCTCGCCGCGCAGCCCCTTGGCCACCGGCACCGGGTCGGCCGCCTCGGCGGTGGTGGTCCGGGTGCGCAGCAGCTCGCGGATGCGGCCGAGGCCCACCGAGGCCTGCTGGTAGCCGTCGAAGACCTGGGACAGCTGGTTGACCGGCGCGAAGAACAGGTCGATGTACAGCAGGTACGCGACCAGCGCACCGACCGTCAGCGTCCCGGCGTCGACCCGGGCGGCGCCGACTATCAGCACCAGCGCGGCGGCCAGGCTGGAGAGGAACTGGACGAACGGGAAGTACAGCGAGATGTAGAGCTGGGCCCGGACCCGGGCGTCGCGGTAGGCGATGCCGCGGGCCACGAAACGGTCGGTGTTGGTGTCCAGGCGGCGGAAGGCCTGGACGATCCGCATGCCGGCCACGTTCTCCTGGAGGTCGGCGTTGACGGCGCTGATCAGGTCGCGGGAGCGCTCGTACTGGTCCCTGGACTTCTTGCGGAACACCAGGGTGGCGATCACCAGCAGCGGCAGGACGGCGAAGACCACCAGGGCCAGGCCGGCGTCGATGATCAGCAGGGCGGCGAAGATCCCGGCGAAGGTCAGCAGGCTGACCACGGCGGTGACCATGCCGGTCTGGAGGAAGGAGGTCAGCGAGTCCAGGTCGGTGGTCATCCGGGTCATGATCCGGCCGGTCAGCTCGCGCTCGTAGTAGTCCAGGCCGAGCCGGTTGAGGTGGGCGAAGATCTTGAGCCGGAGCGTGTAGAGGACGCGCTCGCCGGTACGGCCGCTGACCCGGTTCTCGGCGCCCTGCACCGCCCAGTCCAGCAGGACCACGACGAGGGCGGTGAGCGAGGCCACCGCGACGCCGCCCATCAGGCCCTTGCGGACGCCCTCGTCGATGCCGTGCCGGATCAGCACCGGCAGCACCAGCCCGGCGGCCGCGTCCAGGGCGACCAGCAGGAGGGCGATGAGCAGCGGGGCGCGGAAGGCGCGCAGCAGGCGCCAGAGGGTGAAGTCGGGGTCGCCGGCCTCGGCCTCGGCGCGGGGCACGGCCGGGGTGTCGGAGGCGGGCGGGAGGGCCGCGACCTTGTCCAGCAGGTCGGCGTCGGCGGTGCGGGCGGCCTTGGCCAGGGCGGGGGTGGGGAGGGTGGGGGCGGCCTGGGTTCCGCCGGTTCCGGCGGCGGCCTGCTGCTCGGTTTCCCGCCCGGACGCCGTTGCGGACGCCGTTGCGGACGCCGTTGCGGGCTCCGTTGCGGGCTCCGTAGCGGGCGCCGCTTCGTCGGCTGCCTCCTCGGGGGCTGCCTCTTCGGAGGTGGACTGCCGGCCGGTGCGACCGGCCTCGGGGTCGGTGATCAGGGCCCGGTACTGGGGACATCGGGCTTCGAGTTCCTCGTGGGTTCCGAGGTCCAGCAGCCGGCCGCGTTCCAGGACGGCGATCCGGTCGGCGAGTTGGAGGGTCGAACGGCGGTGGGCGATCAGCAGCGTGGTGCGGCCGGTCATCACCGAGCGCAGCGCGTCGTGGATCTCCGCCTCGATCTGCGGGTCCACCGCCGAGGTGGCGTCGTCCAGCAGCAGGATCCGGGGGTCGGTGAGGATCGCCCGGGCCAGTGCGATGCGCTGGCGCTGACCGCCGGAGAGGGTCAGGCCCTGCTCGCCGACCTTGGTGTCGTAGCCGTCCGGCAGCGCACGGACGAACTCGTCGGCCTGGGCGGCGCGGGCAGCGGCGAACACCTGCTCGTCCGTGGCGTCCGGGCGGCCGTAGGCGATGTTGGTGCGGACCGACTCGGAGAAGAGGAAGCTCTCCTCGGGGACGATGCCGACCGTCGCGCGGACCGAGTCCAGGGTGAGGTCGCGCAGGTCGTGGCCGTACAGGCGGACGGTGCCGGCGGCGGGGTCGTAGAAGCGGGGCACCAGCTGGGCCACCGTCGACTTGCCGGAGCCGGAGGCGCCGACCAGGGCGAGGGTCTCGCCGGGGGCCAGCTTCAGGCTGAGGCCGTGCAGGACGGGGGCGGGGTGCTCGGGGTCGTAGCGGAACTCGACCTGGTCGAACTCCAGGGCGACGTCGGGGGTCAGGGCTCCGACGGGGGTCAGGGCTCCGACGGGGGTGCCGCTCGCCGAGGTGGCGCCGCTCGCCGGGCTGTCGCCGTGCGCGAGGTCCAGGGTGCGGGCGTCCGGGCGCTCCTGGACCAGGGGGCGCTCGTCGACCAGCTGCAGCACGCGCTCGACGCCGGCCCGGGCCTGCTGGCCGACGGTGATGACCATGGTCAGCATCCGCACCGGGCCGGTCATCTGGGCGACGTAGGTGGAGAAGGCGACGAAGGTCCCGAGCGTGATCCGGCCGTCGACGGCCAGCCAGCCGCCGAAGGCCAGGACGCCGACCTGGGCGAGCGCCGGGATCGCCTGCATCGCCGGGTTGTAGCGGGCGTTCAGCCGGATCGACCGGAGCCGGGCCGCGAAGAGGTTGCGGGAGGCCGTCTCCAGCTTGTCGAGCTCCTGCGCCTCCTGGCCGAAGCCCTTGACCACGCGGACGCCGCCGATCGCGCCGTCCACCACGCCCGCGACGGCGGCCGCCTCCTGCTGGGCGGCCCAGGTGGCGGGGAAGAGACGCTTGCGGCTGAGCACCGAGACCCACCACAGCGCGGGGGCCATGACCAGGGCGATCAGGGTGAGCGGCGGGGACAGCCAGACCATCACGACCAGCGACATGACGAACATCAGCAGGTAGCCGGTCATCATCGGCAGCATCGAGAGCAGGCCGTTGACCAACTGGAGGTCGGAGGTCGCGCGCCCGACCACCTGGCCGGTGTCCAGCCGGTCCTGGCGGTGGCCGTCGAGCCGGCCGAGCGAGCGGAACAGGTCGCTGCGCATGTCGTGCTGGACGTCGAGCGCGAGCTGGCCGCCGTAGTAGCGGCGGACCTGGGTGCAGCCGAAGACCACGAGGGCGGCGAGCAGCAGCACCACCGCCCAGGGGGCCAGCGAACGGGTGTGGGCGACGATGACGTCGTCGATGATCAGCTTGGTGACCAGCGGCACCAGCGCGGTGACGGCCATGCCGAGGAGCGAGGCACCGAAGGCGAGCAGCAGGCTGCGACGGGATCGCCAGCTGTAGCCGACCAGGCGGCGCAGCCAGCCGGCCGACTCGGTGTTCTCGGCGGCGGGCTCGGCGTCTTCGGCGGCCGCTCCGGCGTTCTCGGCGGCGCCCTGCGGACTGGCGACGGGGACCTCCGGGGTCGGGCCGGGGGCCGGGGGGCCGCTCGGGGATTGCTCCACCGTGGATCCGTGAGTCTCAGGCATATTTAGGGATGCTAACCATTTCGTCGGGTGGCCGCCACGCCGCTTCCGATCCGGGCGAGGTCGGGGCGGGCCGGGGCAGCCCGGATCGTCCGGTCCGGCGGACAGGCCAACAGCCTGCGGCCTGCGCTGATTCCCGATCGAACACGCGCAGGGCCGGTTCGCCTCCCGGCCGCTTCCAGGGTCACCGACGGCACGCACCGCGCCCAGCGGCCCGGGGACGGGCGGGCGCCATCCCTTGGGACTAGGCCTAGGGACGGGCCGCCTGCCGAGGCGCGCGGGGTCCACAGGACTCAGGACCCGGCGGGCGCCGCATCGTCGCGAGGGCCGTCGCCGGGGCCGGCGGCGGAGTCCGCGGCCGCCGCGAACGCGCCGTGGGCGAGGGTGTGGAGCAGCGCGGCCATGCCGTCCCGCTGGAGGGCGGTGCGCTCCCCCTGGTCCGGGTTCGAGCCGAGGCTGTGCGGGGTGGAGTTGATCAGGCCGAAGACGGCGTGCACGGTGGCGCGCGCCACCGGCTCGGCGGCGGGGTCGGCCAGTGGCGGGTAGGCCTGCCGGACCACGTCCACCCACAGTTCGACGTAGCCGCGCTGGAGGCGGCGGACGGTGCGCCGGTCCTCCTCCTTGAGGTTCAGCAGCTCGCGGTCGTGCAGGGTGATCAGGTCCCGGTCGTCCAGGGCGAAGTCGACGTGGCCGCCGATCAGCGCGTCCAGTGCGGCGACCGGGCCTTCGCCGCCGCCCGCCCGGCGGCGCCCTTCGTCCAGCAGGCGCTCGCTGATGCCGATCAGCAGGTCCGCGAGCATCGCGTCCTTGCCGGCGAAGTGGCGGTAGAGGCCCGGCCCGCTGATCCCGACGGCCTTGCCGATCTCGTCCACGCCCACCCCGAGGAAGCCGCGGGCGGCGAACAGCCTCGCCGCCTCCCGGCGGATCTGGTCGCGGCGGGGGAGCGCGGAGGCGGCGGGGACGTTCGGCATGCCGCCCATCGTAGACAGTCGGGTTATCGGCCGTTAACCTGGCCGCGTAAGTTAACGTTAATTAACGTGGCGATCACGGGCGGACCGCACCCGGCTGCCCACCTGGTGCCGAGGGCAAGGGAGCTCTTGGGAATGGTCATCTCAACCACCGGTACACCCCCCGGTGTCCGGCTCAGCGCAGCGACCGGCACGGCGGCGCCCGGCGCCGCACCGTCCGCGGCCGCCGCACCGGCCCCCCGGCTCGGCAGCTCGGTCGACCCCGGCTCGGAGGCCTACCGCGCCAACACCGAGGCGCACCGGGCCCTGGTCGCCGAGCTGCGCGCGAAGCTCGACGCGGCCGCCCTGGGCGGCGGTGCCAAGGCCCGCGCCCGGCACACCGCCCGCGGCAAGCTGCTGCCCCGCGACCGGGTGGACACCCTGCTCGACCCGGCGTCCCCCTTCCTGGAGCTGGCCCCGCTGGCCGCCGACGGGATGTACGACGGCGCCGCCCCCGCGGCCGGTGTGATCGCCGGCATCGGCCGGGTCGCCGGACGCGAGGTGGTGGTGGTCGCCAACGACGCCACCGTCAAGGGCGGCACCTACTACCCGATGACGGTGAAGAAGCACCTGCGCGCCCAGGAGGTCGCGCTGGAGAACCGGCTGCCCTGCGTCTACCTGGTGGACTCCGGCGGCGCCTTCCTCCCGATGCAGGACGAGGTCTTCCCGGACCGCGACCACTTCGGCCGGATCTTCTACAACCAGGCCAGGCTCTCCGCCGCGGGCATCCCGCAGATCGCCGCCGTGCTCGGCTCGTGCACGGCCGGCGGCGCCTACGTCCCGGCGATGAGCGACCAGGCCGTGATCGTCCGCAACCAGGGCACGATCTTCCTGGGCGGGCCGCCGCTGGTGAAGGCCGCCACCGGCGAGGTGGTCACCGCCGAGGAGCTGGGCGGCGGCGACCTGCACTCCCGAACTTCGGGCGTGACGGACCACCTGGCCGAGGACGACGCCCACGCCCTCTCCATCGTCCGCAACATCGTCGCCGGGCTCGGCCCGCGCGAGGCCAGGCCGTGGCCGCTCACCCCGGTCGAGCCGCCGGCCGTCGACCCGGCGGGCCTGTACGGGGCCGTGCCGGTCGACCCGCGCACGCCCTACGACGTGCGCGAGGTGATCGCCCGCCTGGTGGACGGCAGCCGGTTCGCCGAGTTCAAGGCCGAGTACGGCTCGACCCTGGTCACCGGCTTCGCTCGGATCCACGGCCACCCGGTCGGCATCGTCGCCAACAACGGCGTGCTGTTCTCCGAGTCGGCCCTCAAGGGCGCCCACTTCATCGAGTTGTGCGACCAGCGCGGTATCCCCCTCCTCTTCCTCCAGAACATCACCGGGTTCATGGTCGGCCGGCAGTACGAGGCGGGCGGCATCGCCAAGAACGGCGCCAAGATGGTCAACGCCGTCGCCTGCACCCGCGTCCCGAAGCTGACCGTGGTGATCGGCGGCTCGTACGGAGCCGGCAACTACTCGATGTGCGGCCGGGCCTACTCACCCCGCTTCCTGTGGATGTGGCCGGGCGCCAAGATCTCCGTGATGGGCGGCGAGCAGGCGGCCTCCGTCCTCGCCACCGTCCGCCGCGACCAGCTGGAGGCGCACGGCGAGCAGTGGCCGGCCGAGGCGGAGGAGGAGTTCAAGCGCCCCGTCCGCGAGCAGTACGAGCGCCAGGGCAACGCCTACTACGCCACCGCCCGGCTCTGGGACGACGGCGTGATCGACCCGATGGACACCCGCACCGTCGTCGGTCTCGCCCTCACCGCCTGCGCCAACGCCCCGCTGGCACCGCCCGCTCCGTACGGGGTCTTCCGCATGTGACCCCGTCCCGTCCGGCTCGTGTCACCCCTGCGTCCGTGATCCCTCCCTTCCGGGTGTGACTCCCCGCAGCGCCGGCCCACCCGGGCCGGCGCCCCGACCGCCCACCGCCACCTCCTTCGTACGGCTCCCCTCGACCCGGAGGAACGCCTCCCATGTTCGACACAGTTCTGGTCGCCAACCGCGGCGAGATCGCCCTGCGGGTGATCCGCACCCTGCGGCGACTCGGCGTCCGCTCGGTCGCCGTGTTCAGCGACGCGGACGCCGACGCGCCGCACGTCCGCGAGGCCGACGTCGCGGTCCGGCTCGGCCCGACCGACCGCAGCGACAGCTCGGCGGCCGAGACCTACCTGCGGACCGACCAGATCCTCGCCGCCGCCCGCCGCACCGGCGCCCAGGCCGTCCACCCCGGCTACGGCTTCCTCGCCGAGAACCCCGGCTTCGCCCGCGCCTGCGCCGACGCGGGCCTCGTCTTCATCGGACCACCTCCCGGTGCGGTCGAGCTGATGGGTGACAAGATCAACGCCAAGGAGGCCGTCCGGGCCGCCGGTGTCCCGGTGGTCCCCGGCAGCCAGGCCACCGCCCCCACCGACGAGCAACTCGTCGCCGCCGCCGCCGAGATCGGCTACCCGGTGCTGCTCAAGCCGTCCGCCGGTGGCGGCGGCAAGGGCATGCGCCTGGTACGGGACCCCGCCGACCTGCCCACCGAGATCGCCGCGGCCCGCCGCGTCGCCCGCACCGCCTTCGGCGACGACACCCTGCTGCTGGAGCGCTGGATCGACCGGCCGCGCCACATCGAGGTGCAGGTGCTCGCCGACGCCCACGGCACCACCGTCCACCTCGGCGAGCGCGAGTGCAGCCTCCAGCGCCGCCACCAGAAACTGATCGAAGAGGCTCCCTCCGTTCTCCTCAATGCCGAGACCCGCGCCGCGATGGGCGCCGCGGCCGTCCGCGCCGCGGAGTCCTGCGGCTACACCGGCGCCGGCACCGTGGAGTTCATCGTCCCCGGCATCGACCCGGACGCCCCCGCCTCCGCCGCCGAGGGGGTGCGGGACTTCTTCTTCATGGAGATGAACACCCGTCTCCAGGTGGAACACCCCGTCACCGAACTCGCCGTCGCGGTCGGCGCGGACTCGGCCAGGCTCGACCTGGTCGAGTGGCAGCTGCGCGTCGCCGCCGGTGAATCGCTCTCATTCGCCCAGTCGGACATCTCCTTCCAGGGCCACGCCATCGAGGCCCGCATCTGCGCCGAGGACCCGGAACGGGACTTCCTGCCCACCGGCGGCCGCATCCTCACCCTGGACGAGCCCCGGGGCGAGGGCATCCGGGTCGACTCCGGGGTGGCCCCCGGAACCGTCGTCACCAGCGCCTACGACCCCATGCTCGCCAAGGTCATCGCGTACGGGCCCGACCGCCCGACCGCACTGCGTCGGCTCCGCGCGGCGCTGGCCGACACCCGCATCCTGGGTGTCACCACCAACACCGGCTTCCTGCGCCGACTGCTCGCACACCCCGAGGTCGCCGCCGGCCGGCTGGACACCGGCCTGGTGGAGCGGACGGCGCAGGAGCAGCCGGCCCTGCTCACCGCGCCGTACTCCCCCACGAACGCGACCACCCCGGACGCGCCCGCAGCGGCCGAACCGCCGGCTCCCGCTCACCTCCTCTACTACGCGGCCGCGCTGGCGCGGCACCTGGAACTCGCCCCGGCCGCCGACCCCGATGGCTGGACCGACCCGTTCTCCCTTCCCTCCGGCTGGCGCCTGGGCGGCACCCCCGCCTGGACCACCCACCGACTCCGGACCCCCGGCCAGGACCCGATGGCGGTGCGCATCCGTCCGATCACTGCGGGCAACGTAGCCGATGCCACTGACAATTCCGCCGGCCCCACCCGCGAGGTGGAACTCCGGCTCGGCGACGGCCCCGCGCACCGCGCCCGCGCGACCCTGGCCGGGGACCGGCTGCACCTGACCGTCGACGGCCTCCGGACCACGTTCTCGCTGGCCACCGACGCCACCCCCGGCCTCGCCGCCGGACCGGTGACCTGGCTCGGCACCGAAGGCGACGCCTGGCCGCTGCACGTCTACGACCCCGTCGTCGAGAGCGCCGCCGGGGCCGGCGCGCACCACGGCGCCCTGACCGCCCCGATGCCCGGCACCGTCACCGTCGTCAAGACCACGACGGGCGAGACGGTCCGCAAGGGACAGCCGCTGCTCGTGCTGGAGGCCATGAAGATGGAGCACGTGATCGCCGCGCCGCACGACGGCGTGGTGGCCGAACTGCGGGCCACGGCCGGCGCCACCGTCGCGATGGAGGACCTGCTCGTCGTGGTCGCCCCGGTCGAGGACCCGGCGGCCGGGGACGCCCCGGCCGAGCCGGCGGCCGCCCCCGCCGAGCCCGCGGAGGTCCGGTCGTGACCGCCCCCGCCCGCGAGCCCGACGCCCTCGACCTGGGCCTGCCCGCCCCGGTCCGCGCCCCCGGCCTGCCCGAGGAGGTCCGGATCCACGAGGTCGGACCGCGCGACGGCCTGCAGAACGAGAAGTCCCTGGTGCCGGTCGAGGTGAAGGCCGAGTTCATCGCCCGGCTCGCCGCCGCCGGTCTGCGCACCGTCGAGGCCACCAGCTTCGTTCACCCGAAATGGGTACCTCAGCTGGCCGACGCCGAGGAGCTGGTCCCCAGGATCGCCGACCTGCCGGAGCGCCACCCCGGCCTGCGGCTGCCGGTGCTGGTGCCCAACGAGCGCGGCCTGGACCGCGCGCTCGCCCACCGCACCGCCGACATCGCGGTGTTCGCCAGCGCCACCGAGACCTTCGCCCGCCGCAACCTCAACCGCTCGGCGGACGAGGCCATGGCGATGTTCCGCCCGGTCGTGGCCCGGGCCACCGAGGCCGGGGTCGCGGTCCGCGGCTACCTGTCGATGTGCTTCGGCGACCCGTGGGAGGGCCCGGTCCCGGTCGACCAGGTGGTCCGGTACGGCGCGCAGCTGCTGGAGCTGGGCTGTGCGGAGCTGAGCCTCGGCGACACCATCGGCGTCGCCACCCCGGGCCAGGTCGGCGCCCTGCTGGCGGGCTTCGCCCGGGCCGGCGTCCCGGTCGACCGGCTCGCCGTGCACTTCCACGACACCTACGGCCAGGCGCTCAGCAACACCCTGGCGGCGCTGCGCGAGGGCGTCACCACGGTGGACGCCTCCGCGGGCGGCCTCGGCGGCTGCCCGTACGCGAAGAGCGCCACCGGCAACCTGGCCACCGAGGACCTGGTCTGGATGCTGCACGGCCTCGGCATCCGGACCGGCGTCGACCTGCGCTCCCTCGTCGCGACCAGCGGCTGGATGGCCGAGCGCCTCGGCCGCCCGAGCCCGTCCCGCACCGTCCAGGCACTGCTCGGCTCCACCGGGGGCTGACCTTCCGCCCCGTCCCGGCGCCGGCCGTCCGCACCACCCGGCCGGCGCCGCGCTCCATCCGCACCGCTCGACATCCGTCCGTCCATCACATCGTGCGTCCGTCACACCGTCCGACGGACGCCGGTCACCCCGCTCACGTCCGCGGCCGACCCGGCCGGGCGCCAGGAGGATCACCATGCTCGACCACAGGCTCAGCAGCGAGTACGAGGAACTGCGGCGCACGGTCGCCGAGTTCGCCCAGGACGTGGTGGCGCCGAAGATCGGCGAGTTCTACGAGCGCGAGGAGTTCCCCTACGAGATCGTCCGGGAGATGGGGCGGATGGGGCTCTTCGGCCTGCCCTTCCCGGAGGAGTACGGCGGCATGGGCGGCGACTACTTCGCCCTCGGCCTCGCCCTGGAGGAACTCGCCCGCGTCGACTCCTCGGTGGCGATCACCCTGGAGGCCGCCGTCTCGCTCGGCGCGATGCCGATCCACCGCTTCGGCACCGAGGAGCAGAAGCGCGAGTGGCTGCCCCGGCTGACCTCGGGCGAACTCCTCGGCGCCTTCGGCCTCACCGAGCCGGAGGGCGGCTCGGACGCGGGGGCCACCCGCACCACGGCGCGCTACGACGAGGCCACCGACGAGTGGGTCATCAACGGCACCAAGTGCTTCATCACCAACTCCGGCACCGACATCACCGGACTGGTCACCGTCACCGCGCTCACCGAACCGATCGCTCGTTCGAGTGAAGAGGGCGAATTCCGCTCGCCAGTGCGGGAGATCTCGTCCATCATCGTGCCCACCGGGACCCCCGGCTTCCAGGTCTCGAAGAAGTACTCGAAGGTCGGGTGGAACGCATCCGACACCCGCGAACTGTCCTTTACCGACTGCCGCGTTCCCGCGGCCAACCTGCTGGGCGAGCGTGGCCGAGGCTACGCCCAGTTCCTGCGGATCCTCGACGAGGGCCGCATCGCGATCGCGGCCCTGGCCACCGGCCTGGCCCAGGGCTGCGTCGACGAGTCCGTGAAGTACTCCGGCGAGCGCCGGGCCTTCGGCCGGCCGATCGGCGCCAACCAGGCCATCCAGTTCAAGCTTGCCGACATGGAGCTGCGCGCCCACACCTCCCGCCTGGCCTGGCGGGACGCCGCTTCCCGGCTGCTGCACGGCGAACCGTTCAAGAAGGAGGCCGCGATCGCGAAGCTGTACTCGTCCGAGGCCGCCGTCGACAACGCCCGCGAGGCGACCCAGATCCACGGCGGGTACGGCTTCATGAACGAATTCCCGGTCGCCCGTTTCTGGCGCGACTGCAAGATCCTGGAAATCGGGGAGGGCACGTCTGAGGTCCAGCGCATGCTCATCGCCCGGGAGCTCGGCGTCGGTTCGTGACGACCATGTCCTGATCGTCACCTCCTGAGCCCCGCCCACCGGGTCTGAACACCACTCAACATGCGGCGCCACGGCGGGAGTCGGTGTACCCGAACAGTGGAGGAGGCATCAGGAGGAGACCGGGGAGAGGCGTCGGGAGGCGCCTCGCCGACGAGGCCTCAGGGGATCACGATCACCGGGCGGTTGGCCCGCCGCGCCAGCCGCCCGGAGACCGAGCCGAAGATCTTGCCGAGCAGGCCGTGCGTCGTGCCGACGACGATCGCGTCGGCGGCGTACTCACGGCCGACCTCCTCGATCTCGTGGCAGATGTCCCCGCCGCGCTCGACCAGGATCCACGGCACCCCGGCGAGGAAGTCCGCACAGGCGAGTTCCAGGCCGAGCACCTCCGTCCGGTGGTCGGGGAGGTCGACGAAGACGGGCGGCTCGCAGCCAGCCCAGACCGTGGCGGGCAGGCGGTTGGCGACGTGCACGATCACCAGGCCGCACTGCGAACGGCGGGCCATGCCGACGGCGTAGGCGAGGGCGCGCTCGCTCGACAGCGAGCCGTCGAAGCCGACCACCACGCCGTGCTGGAACACCGGGTCGAGGGACGGTGCCGACGCGTCCTGCCCGGACGGCTCGGCGTGTCCGCCCAGCGGGTCGGCCGAACCGAAGGGCGCCTGCGGGCGCTCTGCGCCCGGGCCCGGGCGGCCCGTCACCGGAGACCCCGCGGGGTCGGCCGGGGGCCCGCCACGCCGCTGGCGAGGCCCTGGGCGGTCACGGCGGGCGAGGCTGCCCCGACGGGCGAGGCCGCGCAGAGCGCGCGCGAAGCCCGGAGAACCGTCGCGCCCCGGGGCGGGCTCCCCTGGCTCCGTCGGTGGCGCGGCGTCGGCCGACCGGGCCTCGCCGGCCGCTCCGGACGTCCCGGCCTCCTCGGCGGCGTCGGCCGGCTCGCGCTCCGTCCGCCCGCCCGGGACGCGGCCCGAGGCCTCGGTGGGTTGCGCGTCGGCTCGTCCGGGGGCACGTCCGTCGGCAGGCCCGCCCGCGCGGTCGCCGCCCGCGCTGCGGTCACCTCCACTGCCGCCGTGCCGACTGCCGTCCCGGCCGCCGTCGTGGTCGTCCCGGAGGTGGTCGACGCGGTCGTCATCGCGGTGGTCGACGCGGTCGTCACCGCGCTGGTCGGCACGCACCTCGGCCCGGCCGTCGGAGCGGTCGGAGGCAGGCCCGCCGTCCGGGCCCACGCTGCGGGGCGTGTCCGGTTCAACCGGTCGGGGAGGCTCAAAACCAGCCATGGCTCACGGCTCTTCGATGGAGAGGGGCCGACAGGAGAGGAGGACAACGCTGCCCGGGCAGCAGGCCCGCCCACGGGATGACGTCGGTCTGCGCCGCGCAGCACCGTATGTGACCTGTTCCTTTCAGAGTACGACGGGCAGGGGGCCCCGCCCAACGGGGAAGCCCCGGAGCGGCGTTGTTCCCGCGAAAGGGGGATGCGCCCGCCGAGGCAGTGCGCCCCGCCGAGAGGCGATCGCGCCCCCTCCGGAAAGGAGGTTCCCTGGAGCTTGACTGAGCGGACCGGGCGGCGCAACAGCCCCACGGGACACCGTGACCGGACTGTCATGGATCGGCGACGATCCGTTGCGGCGCGTCGCGAACCGTGACGTCAGACCTGCCCCGACAGCCCCGGCCGCCCCACAGGCCACCACCCGCCACGGGCCCTCGGAGGCCGTTTCGGCCACTCCGTACGGCTTCGCGACGCCGTCTGGCATTTGCCAGGTGCATAGGCGTGGGCGCTGGCACCATGCTTGGCATGCCCCTGCTCCTGTTCGACCTCGACAACACCCTGCTGCCCCGGGACGCCGCGTACCGGGCCTGGGCGCAGGACCTCCTGTCCGAACACGATCTCCCACCGGGCGACCTCGACTGGTTCGTCACCCTCGACGGCGGCGGCTACGTACCGCGCAGCACCGTACTGTCGGCGGTCCGGCGCCGCTACGGGCTGGACGTCTCCGCCGACTTCCTGATTGCCCACTACCGACGCGGCATCAACTCCCACATCCACTGCCCGCCCCGGCACATCGAGGCGCTGCGTGCCGCCCGGGCCGCCGGGTGGACGCTAGGGATCGTCAGCAACGGCGGCACCCGGCCGCAGTTGGAGAAGATCCGGCGGACCGGACTGGGCCCGCTGGTCGACGGCTGGGTGATCTCCGAGGAGGCCGACTGCGTCAAGCCGGATCCGTTGATCTTCGAGCTGGCCGCCCAACGGTGCGGCATCGCCCCCACCGGGGACTGGGCCGAACACACCTGGATGATCGGGGACCACGCGCCCGCCGACATCGCCGGTGCCGAACTGGCCGGGCTGCGCAGCGTCTGGCTGCACCACGGCCGGCCGTGGGCGGAGAGCGGCTACCGGCCGACGCTGAAGGCGGCCGGTCTGCCGGAGGCCGTCGGCCAGGTGCTGGCCGCGCGGAACGCGCCATCGCCCCGGCCGGGCGTCCGCTCCGACGGGCCGCTCCGGAAGGCGGCAGCGGGGATGCCGGTACGCGCGACGGCGCTGGTCGGCGCACGGTCCGGCGCACGTCCCGCGGTGGCCGCTCAGGAGGGTCCGAGTGCATCCGTCCCCGCCACCGCCGGGACGGTCGGCGAACCCGTCGCCGCAGGCGGGCCGGGTGTCCGAAACCGATCCAGCGGGTTTGCCGTGATCGCCGAAGCCCGCACGGAGGCCGGAGCGGGTGCCGGCTGCCGAGCGGGTGGCGGACCGGGCCGGGCCGCGGACGCCCTCCGCCCCGCACCGGTCCCGGCCGCAGCCATCCGCCCGACGCCCCTCGTCCCCCGTTCCGGGGCCGGTAGCGCCGCATCCGCCGCCACACCCGCCACACCCGCCACCGTGGCGGCCGCCCAGTAGCGCCCCGCCCCTCCCCTCCCCGTCCCCGAGGCCTAGCCCACCCCGCCCGCCAGCCGTCGGCCGCCGTCGTCAGCCGCCGCCTGCCCCGCCCGCTCCCCTTGCCCCACCCGCCCCGGCTGCTCCGTCGGCTCCACCGACGTACTGGTCCACCAGCAGGTGCGGGCCCGCTCGACGAACCCGAGCTTGCGGTAGAGCGGTTCGCCGAGCGAGGTGGCGACCAGGGTGGCCGGGCGGTCGGGGTGCGCGTGGGCCAGGGCGGTCTGGAGGACGGCGCGGGCCACCCCCCGGCCGCGCCAGTCGGGCAGGGTGGTGACCCAGTACACGCCGGTGGCCCGGCCGTCGTCGTAGGTGAGGCAGGTGCCCGCCACCGCGCCGTCGACGCGGCCGAGCCAGCCCCGCCAGCCGGGCACGTCCAGCAGTCGTTCCGGGAGCGCCTCGCCCCGGACCCAGGGCTGTCGGGCGGGCAGCGGGAAGCCCTCCACCACCGCCCGCTCGACCATCGCGAAGCCGTCGCCGTCCCTCGCCTCATCGACCGTCAGCACCCCGCCCCCGTGGGCCTCCGAGACCGCGGGCAGGACGGCGGTGGCTCCCTCGACCGGTCCGGGGTCCCGGACCATCACCGGCATGACCGGCATCCGGGTGGCCCCGAGGCCGCTGAGGTCGAGCCCGTCGTACGGGTCCTCCACGGTGCAGCGCATGGTCGACCACTCGGTCATCAGGTCCGCCAACTCCTGCTCCAGTGCGCCCGGTTCGGCGTAGGGCCGGGTCACCACGAAGCGGTGGGCGTCGTCCGGGGTGCGGGCGCACCGGACCGCGGTCAGCCCCGGACGGGTGCGGGACCGCCAGCCGTGGACGCGGGCTTGGGCGAGCCAGAAGGCGGCGGCGTTGTCGTTGGCCCGTTCGAGCCGGCTGTCGGTGTTCACGGCAGGACCGTAACCCGGCGGTCCGGTTGCCGGTTCCGCCGTCCTGGGCTTGGCCGGATGAAGCCTGGGAGGCGCACGACTTCTCCCCGTGCGCCCCCTCGTGCACCGCCGATTTTCGGTCAATTTCGCGCCGATCCCTCCCGCTTGGGCAAATCCGCAGCCCAGACCTGCCGGCCGGGCGCACCGGAGCCGGACGCCCCAGGAACCGTCCCGCGACAACCAGCCACCGTTACCCCGGCCCTCTTCCCAGAAAGGTCGACGGGTGCCACGCTTCGTGATCGAATGCATCACGCCAAATTGCCATGTCGACATAGCGTCGGATGGTGAACTTGTCACAACGGCAATGGTCCGCCCGATAGATTTCGATCTTGGCTAGCAGTGCCGCACCACCCACACCACACCACCGAGGGGGCTTGAGCGCCTTGAGCAGGGTGAGCAGGAGCGACGCGGGTCCTGACAGCGGCCAGGAGGCGGCGGGGAACGCGGGTCGGTCCGCGAGAAGCACCGGCACCGCCTCGATCGCCACCACCCGCACCTCCGGCACTCCGGGCAGCTCGGGCGCCGCCTCGCACTCCCCGTACTCCGCGGTGCCCTCCCCCGGGACGGGCGGTGGCATCGGCCCCGGTGCGGCGCCGGGCGCCGCGGACCACGGCGCGACGGCGCCCTACGGCGGCCAACCCGCCTTCGGCGGCCAGTCGTCCTTCGGTGGACCGCCCTACGGCGGACAGCCCGTCAGCCGAGGATCCGTCAATCCCGGCCCGGCCTACGGCAGCGAACACCCGAACCATTCCGGCCATCCCGGACACCTCGCCCACCCGGGCCACCCCAACCATTCCGGCCACCCCGGCTACGGCGGCCACCCCGGCTACTCCGGCTACGGCGGCGGCACCCCGAGCCCGAACGGCGCCTCCGCCGCGGCCCCCGGCCCGGGCGGCGCCCCGCTCGGCGGCCTCGCGCTCGGCGCCGGCTCCGGCCACGGCTCCGGCCACGGACACGGGCACGCCCCGCTGGGGCACGGCGGCCCCGGTGCGAACGGCTCCCCGACCTCCGTGACGGCCTCCGCCCCGCGCAAGCTGTCCGGCCGGCGCCGCCGGGAGACCGTCGCGGTGCTGATCTTCGGCGGCGCCCCGATCTTCGAGAGCTCCATCCCGCTCTCCGTCTTCGGTGTGGACCGCCAGGACGCCGGGGTGCCCCGCTACCGCCTGCTGGTCTGCGCCGGGGAGGAGGGCCCGCTGGCCACCACCGGCGGCCTGACCCTCTCCGCCCCGTACGGCCTGGAGGCGCTCGCCCGGGCCGGCACGATCGTCGTACCGGCCTGGCGCTCGATCTCCCAGCCCCCGCCGGTCGAGGCGATCACCGCCCTGCGCAAGGCCCACCACGAGGGCGCCCGGATCATCGGGCTCTGCACCGGCGCCTTCGTCCTGGCCGCCGCCGGCCTGCTCGACGGCCGCCCGGCGACCACCCACTGGATGTACGCGCCGACGCTCGCCAAGCGCTACCCGCGGGTCCACGTCGACCCGCGCGAGCTGTTCGTCGACGACGGCGACGTGCTCACCTCGGCCGGCACCGCCGCCGGCATCGACCTCTGCCTGCACGTGGTGCGCAGCGACCACGGCGCCGAGGCGGCCAACGCGCTGGCCCGCCGACTGGTGGTGCCGAGCCGCCGCGGCGGCGGAGGACAGGCCCAGTACATCGATCAGTCTTTACCGGAGGAGATCGGCAACGACCCGCTGGCCGAGGTGGTCACGTGGGCGCTGGAGAACCTCAACCAGCAGTTCGACGTCGAAGTGCTGGCGGCTCGCGCGTACATGAGCCGGCGCACCTTCGACCGGCGGTTCCGCACGCTCACCGGCAGCGCGCCGTTGCAGTGGCTGATCACCCAGCGGGTGCTCCAGGCGCAGCGGCTGCTGGAGACCTCGGAACTGTCGGTGGACGACGTCGCGCGCCGGTGCGGGTTCCGTTCGCCGGTGGCGCTGCGCGGACACTTCCGCCGCCAGCTCGGGGTCTCCCCGGCCGCGTACCGGACCAGCTACCGGGCCCGTCGGCCCGGTCAGCAGCCGTCCGCGTCGACCGGTCCGCTCGGCGACCTCCGGCTGCCCGGAGCGCTGCCCCATCCGGCGGGCGCGGTCGCCCCGGCGGGCGGGCCGGTGTTCGGCGGGGCGCACGGCGTGCCGTCGGCGCAGCCGTACCCGGCCGGGCCGGGGGCGCCGGTGCCGGTCGGTCCGCACGGCCAGCAGGTGGCCCACGGCCAGCAGCTCGGGCACGGGCAGTCGGGAGCGCACGGCCAGCCCGGCGGGTTCGGTCCGGGCCAGGTCGGGACGCCGGCCGGCCAGCCCTTCCACGCCCGCGCCGGTCAGCCGTACCCGCACCAGCAGTCCGCGCAGCAGCCGCACCCCGGGCAGCAGGGTGCGGCGGGCCGCGGCCCGCTGCGGCCTCCGGTCGTGCCGCCGCAGGCCGGACCGGGCGCGGGGACCGGACGTCCGCCGCGCACCGCCGAACACGCTGCGGCGGAGGACGGCCTCCCGCAGCCGGGGGCCCGCGGCCAGGGCCAGGGGCACCGCAGCGCGGCCGAGCGGCCCGCGGACGAGCCCGGTGCGGCCGGGCGCGGTCACGGCGCGGCCGCCGGACGGATGCCGGCCCCGGCCGGGCAGCCGGGCTCCGGGGCGGGCGAGCTCCGCGGTCGCCAGGCCCGGGCTCCGCAGGCCCGTGGCCAGGCCGGCCGGCCCGCGGCCGAGGGTGCCCGGGCGGCGCGCGAGGCCCGGACCGGACGGGACGGCCATGCGGTCCGGACCGGCCGGGAGGGCGAGCACCCGGACGGCCACGGCGCGCACGACGGGCCGGAGGAGCACCAGGCCGAGGCGCCCCGCTCGGCTCCATCGGTCCCCGCGGCGCGTGATCGCGCCGTAGGGTGAGTTGCGTGAATGACCGTTTGGTATGGATCGACTGTGAAATGACCGGCCTCGACCTCGTCCAGGACGCCCTGGTCGAGGTCGCGGTGCTGGTGACGGACTCCGAGCTGAACATCCTCGGCGAGGGCGTGGACGTCATCATCCGGCCGCCGGCGGAGGCGCTGGCGAACATGCCCGAGGTGGTGCGCACGATGCACACCGCCTCCGGGCTGCTGGAGGAGCTGGAGCAGGGCGTGACCCTGGCCGAGGCCGAGGCCCGGGTGCTCGCCTACGTGCGCGCGCACGTGCCGGAGGCCGGGAAGACCCCGCTGTGCGGCAACTCGGTGGCCACCGACCGCGGCTTCCTGGCCCGGGACATGCCGACCCTGGAGAAGCACCTGCACTACCGGATCGTGGACGTCTCCTCGATCAAGGAGCTGGCCCGCCGCTGGTACCCGAAGGCGTACTACAACAGCCCGCGGAAGGGCGGCAACCACCGGGCGCTCGCCGACATCCGGGAGAGCATCAACGAACTGCGGTACTACCGCGAGGCGGTGTTCGTCCCGCAGCCCGGCCCGGACGCCGACACCGCGCGGGCGATCGCCGGGAAGTACCAGGCCCCGGCGGGCTGAGCCCGGGCCCGCCCGGCAGGCCGAGCCAGGGTCCCGCCCGGCGAACTGGGCCCGGAACCGTCCGGCGAGCCGGGCCCGGCCGCCCGGCGGAACCCCGCCGGAGGGCCGGAGAGGGTGCCCGCGTCCGTCCGAACGGAACCCTGGCGCGAGCACCCTCTCGGATCCTGTAGAGTTCTTCCTGTCGGAACGGGAACGCGAGAGCGGGAACGGACCGGACAGATGGTGGGTGTAGCTCAGTTGGTAGAGCACCTGGTTGTGGTCCAGGTGGCCGCGGGTTCGAGTCCCGTCACTCACCCCAGAGCCTGAGGGGCCGATCTCTTCAAGAGATCGGCCCCTCAGGCGTTTTCGCGCCCCCTCAGCCGTGCACGGCCTCAGTTGCCCGCTCCCCCACCGGTATGTGCGCCCCGTCACACCCGTCCCACGGGTCGAGTTCCGCCCGGCCCCTGCCGCCGGTAGCTACTGACTAGTAACATCGCGGCCATGACCACACCGACGATCGGCAAGATGCTCGACGACACCGTGCCGATGGCGCACACCCTGAACCTGAAGTACCTGGAGACCTCCCCGGAGCGCGCCGTGCTCCAACTCCCGGACCAGCCCGCGTACCACAACCACCTCGGCGGCCCGCACGCCGGCGCGATGTTCACGCTGGCCGAGTCCGCCAGCGGCTGCATCGTGCTCGCCGCCTTCGGCGCCCAGCTGTCCCGGGCCGTGCCGCTCGCCGTGAACGCCGAGATCGCGTACAAGAAGCTCGCCATGGGCGAGGTCACCGCCACCGCCGTGCTCGGCCGCCCGGCCGCCGAGGTCGTCGCCGAGCTGGACGCCGGCGGCCGCCCCGAGTTCCCGGTCACCGTCGAGATCACCCGCGCCGACGGCGCCGTCACCGGAGTGATGACGGTCACCTGGACCCTGCGTCCCAACTCCTGACCGCCACGCGGTCGGTGGCCCCGGGAGCGCCGGCCCCGGGGCCACTCGTACGATGACTGTCCGTGACGGCGGGCGTGACCTCACCGCCCGGCCGCTCGTTCTCGACTCACGTGCGAGCCAATCACGCGACCGAGCCCCCGGCACCCGCCCCCCGCGGCGTCGCGGGTGCCCGCCTCGGGATCGCCCGGTGGCTGCCCCGCCCCCGTGCCGTCGCGGCCGCCGGGGCCCTGCTCGCACAGCTCTGGGGCTTCGGCGCCCCCGGCGCGTACGCGGCCGCCGTCGACCCGCCCCCGGATCCGACCCGGCCCGCCGTCCGCCGCGCGCTTCCCGGCGCCCCGGTGCTCGACCGCCCGGTGCTCGACGGGCAGTCAGCCGAACGTCCCGTCGGGTCCGGACCGTCGGCGGCCGGGCCGCCGGACCGCTGCCCCGGACCCGCCGGGGAACCGGCCGGCGACGGCCCGACCGACGGGACCACCGGGGCTGCCGGTGCGGTCGGCGGCGCCCTCCGGGAACGCATCCGGGCCGGCGGACTGCCCCTGCCCGGTCAGCGGGCGGCCGTCCCCGACGCCTTCGCACTCGCCTCCGGCCTGCTCGGCACCGCCCCCGCCCGGCCCCGGCCCGGCGGATCGCACGCCTCCCGCGAGGGCGGTCCCGCCGACCCGCCCGCCGCCGCCCGGCGCCGCGCCGACGCCGCCCGCCCCGACGTTCCCCGGCACCGCGAGGCGGCGGGGGAACCGCTGCTCCAGGAGGCGGCGGCCACCACCGCCGACGGGGCCGGGCCCGCCACCGCGCTCGGCAGGACGGCGGTCTCCGCCGCTCCCCCCGCATCGGACGACGGCAGGACGCCCGACCCGGTGGCCATCGCCGACACCGCCGCGGCGACCACCTCCGGCGACGGTTCCGCCACCCTGACCGCCGTCCTCGCCCCCATCGCCGCCGGGTTGCTGCTCACCGGTGCCGCCATGTGCAAGCACCGCGGACTGCCGCGCGGCCACTGAGCCGGACCGGGCGGGCCCGGGCCTCCGACCGCACCGCGAGCACGGCCGGAACAAGCAGCGGCGCTCCGATCCCCGCCTAGGCCGCGGCCGGCTCCAGGACCAGCTGCGGGAGTTCGCGCCCCGGGATCGAGCCGGACGGGACGCTGCCGATCCGGATCGCCCCCATCGCCAGGTAGAACGGCTCCGCGTTCGGGTCGGAGTCGATGGTGAGCCGGCGCAGACCTAGCGCCACGGCGAGGGTCCGGGCCCGTTCGAACAGCGCGCGGCCGACCCCGCGGCCGATCCACTCGGGCTCGACGAAGAGCTGGTCCAGCGATCCGGTCGGCGGCACTCCGGAGAGCGAGACGAACCCCAGCACCCGCCCGCCGTCCTCGGCCACCACGGTGGCCGAGCGCTCGATCACGCCGGCGTCCATGGTCAGCTCCTCCCGGCAGGCGTCCATGAACGCCTCGTCGTAGCCCCAGTACGCCTTGGACCGCAGCGCGATGCCGGTGAGCAGCGCGGCGTCCTCCGGCCGGGCCGGTCTGATCCGCATGGCGCTCCCCGAGGTCGACGGCCGGACGGCAGCGTCATTGTCGGCCCCGGTTCGGTCGTCCGCCAACGGTTTTACGGTCGGCGGCGCGGCGCGGAGGAGGACGGCGGTACGCACACGGCTGCGCAGGCCGGGCGCCGACGAGCGGGCCGTCAGCGGAAGACCCCCGGCGGGGGTTCCGGGGACGGGGCCGCCGTGGCGTCCGTGGCCGGGGTGGCGCCGGCGGCGAAGTCGGTGAGGGCGCGGCCGTGTTCGACCCGGGCGTGGGCGGAGTCGGAGGCGGCGCGGCGGGTGAGGTCGGCGATCGGGAGCGGGGTGTGGGCCGCGGCCAGGACGAGGTTGCCGAAGCGCTTGCCGCGCAGCACGGCGGGGTCGGCGATCAGGCACAGCTCGGGGAAGACCGCCCCGAGGGTGGCGACCTGGGAGCGGGCGAAGGGCAGGGCGCCGCCGTCGGCGATGTTGGCGGCGTACCAGCCGCCGGGGGCGAGGGTCCGGGCGGCGAGGGTGGTGAACTCGACGGTGGTGCAGTGGGCCGGGGTGCGGGCACCGGAGAAGACGTCGGTGATCACCAAATCGACGCCGCCCTCGGGGGTGCGCTCCAGCACGCTACGGGCGTCCGCGCCGCGCACCTTGATCTGCCAGCCGCGTTCCAACGGCAGTTCGGCGCGGACGAGTTCGGTGAGCGCGGTGTCGATCTCGGCGACCTGCTGGCGGGAGCGCGGCCGGGTCGCCGCGGTGTAGCGGGCGAGGGTGAGGGCGCCGCCGCCGAGGTGCAGGACGGTGATCGGGCGGCCGGGCGGGGCGACCAGGTCGATCAGGTGGCCGAGCCGGCGCTGGTACTCGAAGCCGAGGTGGGTGGGGTCGGCGAGGTCGACCAGGGACTGCGGGGCGCCGTCGATCAGCAGCGACCAGGCGGCGGGGCGGTCGCGGTCGGGGCGCAGCTCGGCGAGGCCGGAGCCGACGGGACGGCTGAGCGGGCCCTGGGCGTGGGTGCGTCCGCCCGGTCCGGTGGTGGCCGCCGGTTCCGGGGTGCGCGCGGCTCTGCTGCTTCGTCCCATGGCGGCCATTATCGCCGCCGGGGCGGCACACCCACAGGGCAGGGGCGTGTCGCGGGGGCTCCACCGGAGGCTGACGGGCCCGGCGGGATCCGCGCGGCACGCCCGCTAGAACGGGCCGAGGCCGCCGGCGGTGAGCGTGCAGGCGGCCTCGCAGAGGGCGGAACGGAGCACCCAGGCGTCGGTGGGGCGGGCGGTGCGGCCGACGCCGGAGGGCGGGATCACCCAGCGCGGGTCGGTGGCGGCGGGCACGAACGCGCCCGCGGTACAGGTGCTGCCGGGCAGGTGCCAGGTCTCCCAGGTGCCGGCCGGGACGAGGAAGGAGACGGTGCTGCCGTTGCGGCTCTGCAGGACGGCTCCGCAGGCGCGGCGCAGTCTCAGGATGTCGACGGCCTCCAGACCGTGCCGCAGCGCGACGGTCACGGTGTCGCAGGTGCCGGCGAGCACTCCCCCGGGGACGGGTCGGTGCTGCGGCAGTCCGGTGGCCGTCATGGGACCTCCTGTACCTCGTCGGGTCCGGAAGCACAGCCGCTGGGAGGGGTCGCCGGGCTTGGGACGGGCCGGGCGACGGCATGGGCTTTCCGCGTACCAGGAGAACGCGGCGGGTGCGGCGCAGGCCACGGGGCGCATTACAGCAAGGCATGGCATTTCATGGCGGATATCCCGCAACATCGCCCCTTTTGCCCCGGATTGATGACCGATGCCCCACCAACCGAATGTGTCCGACCGGTGACTCCGAGTACTCTCGGCGCCATGGCAGCCACCCCACCGGCCGAGCCGAACCGACCGTCCCCCAACCTCGTGATGCGCGCACTGCGCGGCGACCGCTCTCCCGGCGAGTTCGCCACGGCCGTCCGCAGAGCCGCCCGCGAGATCGGCGAGCACGTGTCCTGCGACGCCCGCTACGTCGGACGGGTCGAGTCCGGTGAGATCCGCTGCCCCAACTACGCCTACGAGCGGGTGTTCCGGCACATGTGGCCGGACCGCACGCTCACCGACCTCGGCTTCGCCTCCCGGACCTCCGTCCGCCGCCGCTCGGCGGACGGGCCCGGCGGGCGGAGCGAACCGCCTCCGCTCCACCCGACGTTCCCGCCCCTGCCCGCCCCGCGCTCACCACTCTCCACTCAACTCCCGTACGCTGCCTCGCCGTACGCGGATCCAACCGCACCGGACGGGCCCGCGTGGCCGAGTCCCGGCACGGTGCCCCGGGGGCCCGATGGATCGCCCTATCTCGACGAGGAGAACGACGACGTGCGTCGCCGTACGTTCCTGGCCGGCGGCACCACCGCGCTGGCCGCCGTGGTCGGCATCGACCGACCGGCCGCGGCCGCCGGCCGGCAGGCCGGCGCCGACCACGCCTCCCGTGCGCCCGCCGGCCGAACCGCCCTCCCCGGTACGGAGTTCACCGCGCCGTCGCTGCTCGGCGGCGAACCGCCGGTGCCCGGCCGACCGGGGCCGGTGGCGCCGCTGCGCCGGGTCGGCACCGCCGAGGTGCTCCGCGTCGAACAGGCCGTCCGGGAGATCCGGCTGGCCGACGACGCGCACGGCGCCGACGCCCTGTACGAGCTCGCCGGGCAGTCGCTGCGCAACGCGTACGTGCTGCTCAACGAGTGCGACCACAGCGCCGAGACGGAGCGCCGGCTCCAGGCCGGGGCCGGCGAACTCGCCATCTCCGTCGGCTGGTTGGCCCATGACTCGAACCGGCTCGCGGACGCCCGCTCGTTCTACTCCGAGGCGCTCGCCACCGCCCGGATGGCCGGGGACTCCGCCCTGGAGGCGCACGTCTTCTGCAACAGCGCCTTCCTCGCCCGGGACGCCGGCCGTCCGCGCGAGGCGCTGCGCGCCGCCCAGGCCGGGCAGGCCGCCGCCCGGGAGCTGGACTCCGACCGGCTGCTCGCCCTGCTGGCCATGCGCGAGGCCGGTGCCTGGGCCCTGCTGCAGGACCGCGCCTCCTGCGAGCGGGCGCTCGGCCGGGCGTACACCCTGTTCGACCGCGGCCCCGGCGAGCAGGACCCGGAGTGGATGTCCTTCTTCAGCGAGGCCGAGATCGCCGGCCTCGAGTCGCAGTGCTGGTCGGCGCTCGGCGACTGGGACCGCGCCAGCGAGCAGGCCGGGCTGGCGATAACGCTCCAGAAGCCGCACTTCGTCCGCAACCGGGTGCTGTACACCGCCGAACTGGCCCACGACCGGCTCGGCCGCGGGGACCTGGCGGGCGCGGCGCACCACGGATCGGCCGCCGTCGCGCTGTTCGGCGACGTGCGCTCGGCCCGGATCCGGAGCATGCTCGCGGACACCGCCGGACGGCTGCGCCCGCACGTCGCGGTACCCGAGGTGCGCCGGTTCCTGGCCGACTACGACCGGGCGGCGGCCGCCTAGCGGAAGGAGGCCGGCCCTCGCCCGGACCGCGGCCGGCCCGGGCGCACCGGCGCCGCCCGACGGGGCCGGGAAGTGCGCGGAGCCCGGAGCGGTGACCGGCAGCGGAGCCGGGAGCAACCGGCAGCGGTCCGGCGGTCAGGGCGTCAGTGCCCGGCGGTCAGGCCCTCCAGGTGGGACAGGTCGTTCCAGACCTCCACCGCCGGAGCCCCGTACTCCCACGACAGCACGCAGAGCGCGGCCGTACCGAGCTTGAACCGCTGGGCGAACTCCGGCGGCAGGCCCAGCCAGCGGGCGGTCAGGATGCGCAGCAGGTGGCCGTGCGCGAACAGGACGACGTCCTGGTCGGCGCAGTGCATCACGGTGGTGTCCTGCTCCGGGACGCCGTGCTCCTCGTTGAGGCCCGCCAGGAAGGCGTCCACCCGGGCGGCCACCTCGGAGAGCTTCTCGCCGCCCGGCACCCCGTCGCGCCAGATCAGCCAGCCGGGGTGGTCGGTGGCCCGGATGTCCGCGCCGGTGCGGCCCTCGTACTGGCCGTAGTCCCACTCCAGCAGCTCCGGGCGTTCCACCGCGCGGTCGCCGAAGCCGGCCAGCTCGCAGGTCTCCTTGGCCCGGCCGAGCGGGCTGGTGTAGACGAGCGCGTCCGGCAGCCCGTTCCAGGGGGCCTTGGCGAGGCGGGCGCCGAGGGCCCGGGCCATCGCCCGGCCCTCCTCGGTCAGCGGGATGTCGGTGCGGCCGGTGTGGCGGCCGGTGGCGGACCACTCGGTCTCGCCGTGGCGGACCAGCACGATTCGGGCGGGCATGGGGGCTCCTCGGAACGGGGCGGTGGCAACGGTCGGTCTCACCCTTGAGCACCGGGCTCCATGATCCCCCACCCGGACGGCGGCCACGATCGCGGGGGCCGTCGCCGGCGGTGACGGTCGCCGGGGCCGGCGGCCCGCGACGTGCCGGGCATCCGGCCAGGGCCGCCCGGCAGGTCGCGAACGGCCCGTCCGCGCCGCGTTGTCGGACCCGGATGCGACACTGGGCCGCACCATGAACGTCTCGACGAACGTCCCGCCCCGCGGGCACGCTGAGCCGCTCGCCCAGCGGCTCGCGGAGCTGCGCGGACCGGCCCCGCAGCGCAGTCTGAACGCCCGCTCCCTCGCCGCGCTCGCCGCCAACCCGGGCTGCCACCGCCGCGCCGTGCTCGACGCGGCCGGGGTGGACAAGTCGGCGCTGGCGGCCCGGCTCGGCCGCCCCGCCCCCTTCGGCCAGTCCCCCTTCGCCATCGCCCGCGGCGTGATCTTCGAGTCCCGGCTGAAGGCCGACGGCTACGCGCCGCTGCTGGAGCCGCTCCGCCACCACCTCGGCGTCCCGGCGGACGGCCACGCCCCGCTCCACGTGCCGGACCTGCTGCACCGCTCCGGCCCGGCCGTGCGCGCCGACCGGACGGCCGAGGCACTGGCCCGGGCGGCCGCCGACCCGGAGGCCTGGACGCTGCTGGACCACCCGATGCTGCGCCTGGGGGTGGCCGGCAGCACCGCCTACCTGGAACCGGACGCGCTGGTGGTGCACGGCGGGCGGTGCACGGTGGTCGAGATCAAGTCCTTCCCGGTGCTGGACGGCAGCGCGGACCCGGCCAAGGTCGGCGCGGCCGCCCGGCAGGCGGCCGTGTACGTGCTGGCGCTCCAGCAGGCCGCCGCCGCGGCGGCCGGGCAGCCGCTCGCCGAGGACCCGTACACCGAGCAGCGGCTTCCGGGCAGTCCGCGCACCAGCGTGCTGCTGGTCTGCCCGAAGGACTTCGGCAACCGGCCGACCGCGGTCGCCGTGGACGTCCGCCGCGAACTGGCCACCACCCGCCGCCAGCTGAGCCGGATGACCGGCATCGGCCGGCTGCTGGCGGTGCTGCCGCCGGACGCCGACTTCGACCTGGCCGCCGACGAGGACGGCACGCCGGCCCGGACCGCCGAACAGCTGACCGCCTCGGTCGAGGCGGTGCCCGCCGCCTACAGCCCGGACTGCCTCTCCACCTGCGAACTCGGCTTCCACTGCCGTGCCCGGGCCCGCTGCGACGACCGGGTCGAGCAGCTCGGCCGGGGGGTGCGCGGCGAGCTGGGCAGCATCCGTACGGTCGCCGAGGCGCTGGCCGCCGCCGGCACGAAGAGCGGCGACCTGGACGGCGCGGACGAAGCCGCCGAGCGCCTGGCCTACGCGGCCGCCCTGCGCGCCGAAGCGCTGGGGACGGGCGCATGAGCGAGCGAACCGTCGAGAGGCGCGTGTGGGCGAATGCCCCTGCCGAGCGGAGCGGGGCGGGCGCATGAGCGAGCGCAGCGAGCGAATCATCGAGAGGCGCGTGTGGGCGAATGCCCCTGCCGAGCGGAGCGAGGCGGGCGCATGAGTCTTCTCACCACCCTCGCCCGGCTGGAGGCCGTCCGCAGCGGCCGGGCCGAGCCGCTGGCCACCGTCCGGCACCGGCACCTGTCGGACCGCCCGATGGTGCTGGTCCCGCTGACCGCCGCCGGCGAGTCCGGCGCGCCGCTCGCGGTGATGCTCGGCACCGACCGGGACGCGCCCCGGCTGCACCTGGTGCCGCAGCCGCTCAACCGCACCCTGCGGTTCGACTTCCTGGCCGAGCTGGCCGCCGACCTGCTGCCCTACCTGGAGTCCTTCGCCGAGGACGTCGAGCAGATCGAGGGCTCCGAGAAGGACCCGGAGACCGGCGAGAAGACCCAGGTGTTCCGCGAGCTGTGCGCGGACGCCCCGCAGCTGATCGTGCCGAACAGCGCGGGCGTGCACCACCTCGCCCTGATCGGCCGCTCGACCCGCTTCCGCCGCACCGCCGAGGACGAGGAGCCGGGCCCGTACCCGGCGCCGGCCCGGGTGCCGCTGCTCGGCCGCTGGCTGACCCACCTCACCGACCGTGCCCAGGTGCCCGGCTCCTCGCTGCTGCTGCCGATGACCGGGCTGCTGGCCCGGCACTGGGCGACCGGCCAGAGCCACCTGGAGGACCAGCACCTGGCGGCCCGGCTCGCCTGGCACCGCCCGCCGCCCGGCCTGACCGGCGCGCAGGCGGCCGAGCTGGCCGAGTCCGCCCGGGACGACCGGGGGCAGCTGCTGCACCCGCCGGCCGGCCCGGCCACCGACCCCCGCTTCGACGAGGTCGTGCTCGCCCCGGCGATCGCCCGCTACGACTCCGCCGTGAGCGCCCTGCGGCACAGCACCGAGCAGCGCGACGAGGCCGCCGCCGCGCGCGCCCGGACGGCCGTACGGGCCGCGGTGACGGCGCTGGAAGAGGCGCTGACGTCCGTCCTGCTGCCCACCTGGCGAGACGTCTGGCACGGCCTGGACCTGCTGCGCGCCCTGCCGCCGGCGGGCCACCTGGCGGAGCGCTGGACCGGCGACCGCTGGTCCTACACCGGCCACCGGGACCGGCTGGCGGCCGGCGAGCCGCCGCAGCCCCGGCAGGACGACGCCGTCACCGCCGCCCGCAAGCTCGCCCAGCGCGAGCGCGAGCAGGCCCGGCTCGACGTCCAGGAGGCGCTGGACGACCCGCTGGCGATGGCCGAGCACCGGCTGGCCGGCGAGGCGTTCAGCGGGGTGGTCACGGAGGTGGTGCCGGACTGGGACACCACCGGGCGCTCCCCCAAGCCGCGCCCGCTGGTCACCCTGCGCACCGTCGACCGTCCGCACGCGGACCTCGGCCGGGAGGTGCACCGGGTCTGGGCGTCCCCCCGGCCGGAGGGCGGGGCGGCGCCGTCGGCGCAGAAGGCCGAGATCGTGGCGGTGGACACCGCCGAGGGCACCCTCACCCTGCGGGTGCTCTCCGGCATGGGCCGCAGGAAGGAGCCGGAGCCGGGCAGCCTGCCCGAGCCCGGCGAGTCGGTCACCTTCACCCTGTTCGAGCTGACCGTGCGCCAGTCCGCGCCGCTGCCCGAGCCGGACGACACCCCGTGGACCCACGGCGGCCCGCCCGGCGCCGCTCCCGTGCCCGCCCCGTCCGCCTCCGAGGAGTGGGAATGAGCCGTCCGACGACCCCCGACCAGGCCCCGGGCGCGGCCGCCGACGCCGCGGTGGCCCGGATCCTGGCGGCCACCGTCCACCCGCCCGCCGGCGCCCCGCGCGGCGTGGTGGTGGACTCCCCGCCCGGCGCCGGGAAGTCGACGCTCGTGGTGCGGGCCGCCCGCGAGCTGGTCGGGGCCGGCGAGCGGCTGATGATCGTCGCCCAGACCAACGGCCAGGTGGACGACCTGGTCGGCCGACTGGCCGAGAAGGCGCCGGACCTGACGATCGGCCGGCTGCACGCCGCGGACTCCCGGCCCGCCCCGGAGGTGCTGAAGCACGCCAACGTCACGCCCTCCGACAAGGTCGCCGACCTGGTCGAGCAGGACGTGGTGATCTCCACCTCGGCCAAGTGGCAGTGGGTGCGGGCCGAGGCCCCGTGGCGGCACGCGATCGTCGACGAGGCGTACCAGATGCGCTCGGACGCCCTGCTCGCGGTGGCCCGGCTGTTCGAGCGGGCGCTGTTCGTCGGCGACCCGGGCCAGCTGGACCCGTTCACCGTGGTCGGCACCGAGCAGTGGGCCGGGCTGTCGTACGACCCGTCCAGCAGCGCGGTGGTCACCATGCTGGCGCACAACCCGGAGATCGAGCCGCACCGGCTGCCGGTCTCCTGGCGGCTGCCCGCCAGCGCCGCGCCGCTGATCTCGCGCGCCTTCTACCCGTACACGCCGTTCCGCTCCGGCACCGGCCCGGCGGACCGCCGGCTGACGGCCGCCGTGCGCCCGGACGGCTCGGCCCTGGACGCGGCGATCGACCGGGCCGCCGAGCACGGCTGGGCCCTGCTGGAGCTGCCCGCCCGGCACACCGTACGGACCGACCCGCAGGCCGTGGCGGCCGTCGCGGCGGCCGTCCGCCGGCTGCTGGAGCGCGGGCTGACCGCCCACTCCGAACAGGGCGAGGCCCCGCTCACCGCGGACCGGATCGCCGTCGGCACCGCTCACCGGGACCAGGCGGCGGCCGTGCGCGCGGCACTGCTCAGGGCGGGCGTGCCGGTGGACGGGGCGGCCGGCCCGGCCGTCACGGTGGACACCGCCAACCGTCTGCAGGGCCGCGAGTACGACGTCACCGTGGTGCTGCACCCGCTCTCCGGGCGGCCCGACGCGACCGCCTTCCACCTGGAGACCGGCCGGCTCTGCGTGCTCGCCTCCCGGCACCGCCACGCCTGCATCGTGGTGGCCCGGGCCGGGATCGCCGAGCTGCTGGACGAGCACCCCGCGACCGAGCCGGTGCAGCTGGGCGTGCCGGTGGCCTTCCCGGACGGCTGGGAGGCCAACCACCAGGTGCTGCACCACCTGAGCGGCCACCGGGTGCACCTGCGGTAGGGCTCGGTCCTCGGTAGGGGTCGGTCCTCGGTAGGGCTCAGTCCTCGGTCTCGCAGACGGCGAAGGCCCGGACGGACTCGTTCTTGGCCCGCACCCACCAGGTGGTCGGGGGCTCCTGGTCGGGCGCGGGCCCGTTGTAGACCACGGTGGTGGGCTCCTCGTGCATGAGGACGTACCCGCCACCGGTCAGGTGGGTACCGCTCGGACAGGTCGCCGACGACCAGCCGTCCGGGGCGCTCGGCTCTCCGACCACCACCTTCGCCGTCTCCGCGGCGACCGCCGGCGTCGCCGCGGCCAGGCCGAGCAGGGCGGAGGCGGCCGGCAGGACGCCGACGGAGCGGATCTTTCGCCTGTACATGGGGATCTCCCGGTTCTGTGACTGGTCGGTACGTCCGCGACGCCCTGCCAACCGGTTCGCATGCGACCAGGACACTGGGAGCGCGATGCGCACGCCCGGCGCGCGCCGGGGAATAGCGCTTGCGTGCGCACCGTTCCGCTACCGGCCACCGCCGCGAGACAATGGACGGCGGCCACGACCGGGCGGCGCAGCCCGGAGCAGATTCCCCTCCCCCACCCGAGACCCGGAGGTGTCCGTCCATGCCCGACTCCCCAGAGTCGTCCGAGCCCACCAGGCGCGTACGTCCGGTGCAGCTGCTGTTCGAGCCGCAGTCCGCCGAACCCGAGCCGGAACGATTCTTCGACCTGGAGTCGATCGAGGACCCGGCGGAGCTGCTGCGCCGCTCCACGGAACTGGCCCTGGCCTTCCGGGCCGCCGCCGAGCGGGCCACGGACTTCCAGGCGGTCGCCGCCGCGCAGCTCGCCGACCCGCGCCGGTTCGACGCGCTGTCCGACGCCGAGGTCGGCCGGCGGGCCGACTGGACCCCGGACTACGCCGCCAAGATGATCGAGTACGGCCGCACCCTGCTCCAGCCGCGCCGGCACGAGGACTGAGCCCCCGCGCGTAGTCCCGGGCAAGGGCCCCTGGCATATGCGCGGCGGGGAAGGGTACGCCGTCCCCCGCCGCGCTGTCCGGCGAACCGCGCTTTCCGTCCCGCCGGGGGCACCCGCCGCGCAGGCTGCTCCCGTGGAGATCTGGACACAGCAGTCGGTGACGCGGCAGTCGGTGGTGTACCCCTCGGTGGTGCACCCGTCGGTGGAGTACGTCGGCGCGGCCGGGGAGGCCTGGCTCGCCTCCGCCAGCGAGTACCCGCGCAGCATGCGCGCCCTGTGGGAGAGCCGCCCCTGGGCGGCCTCGGTGCTGCCCTGCGGGCGCGCCTTCGACGTGATCAGCATGCCGGCGCTGTTCGGCCGCCGGGTGCTGGACGAGCTGTGGGCGTCCGGGCCGGGCTGCGGGCCGGTGGCCGCCCACCGCGGGCGGCTGCTGCTGTTCGTCCAGCCGGGCGCGGCGCCCCGGCTGCGCCGGCTGCTGGCCTGGGAGGAGTGGGCCCGGGACGTGCCGCCGCTGCTGTGCCACGGCAAGGGCGACGCGGTGACCGTGCCGCCCCTGCAGCGGATGGTGAACAGCCCGGACTCCCCGGGGCAGGGCGCCGGCCGGTGGATCGTCGCGCCGGAGGGGCGGGAGCCCCGGCTGCCCGGCGCCGCGGTGGTGCTCTGGGCCTGCGTACGGGCGGCGCGCGAGCCGGTCCCGGCCGGGGCGGCCCCGGTGACCGGGGAGTGAACGCGGGGCGACCGGTATTCGATTTTGGCTCGGCCGCACGGCGCTGCTAGAGTCTTCTCTGTCAGCAGGCGCCGCTAGCTCAGTTGGTTAGAGCAGCTGACTCTTAATCAGCGGGTCCGGGGTTCGAGTCCCTGGCGGCGCACAGACAGCCGGAAGGCCCTTCGCGAGAGCGAGGGGCCTTCCGGCGTTTTCCGGTCCGGGCCTTCGAGGACCGACGCAACGGGGCTCCGGCCCCGGGTGCCGGGCCGCCCGCCGGAGCGGACGGCCCGGTCGGGCCCGGCTCAGCGGCCGCGCAGCGCTCGGTAGCGGGCCACCAGCTCGGCGGTGGAGCTGTCCAGTTGCTCGGCGCCCTCACCGGTGAGCAGCACCGGCTCGATCCGCTTGGCGAGCACCTTGCCCAGCTCGACGCCCCACTGGTCGAAGGAGTCGATGTTCCAGACCGCGCCCTGGACGAACACCTTGTGCTCGTAGAGCGCGACCAGCTGGCCGAGCACCGAGGGGGTCAGCTCGCCGGCCAGGATGGTGGTGGTCGGGTGGTTGCCCTTGAAGGTCTTGTGCGGGACGAGCTCGGCGGGCACGCCCTCGGCGACGACCTCCTCCGGGGTCTTGCCGAAGGCCAGCGCCTGGGTCTGGGCGAAGAAGTTGGCCAGCAGCAGGTCGTGCTGGGCGACCAGGCCGGGGAGCAGGTCGGCGACCGGCTTGGCGAAGCCGATGAAGTCGGCCGGGATGACCTTGGTGCCCTGGTGCAGCAGCTGGTAGTAGGCGTGCTGGCCGTTGGTGCCGGGGGTGCCCCAGACCACCGGGCCGGTCTGCCAGTCCACCGGGGTGCCGTCGCGGGTCACCGACTTGCCGTTGGACTCCATGTCCAGCTGCTGGAGGTAGGCGGTGAACTTGGACAGGTAGTGCGAGTAGGGCAGCACCGCGTGCGCCTGGGCGTCGAAGAACGCGCCGTACCAGATGCCGAGCAGGCCGAGCAGCAGCGGGACGTTCCGCTCCGCCGGGGCGGTGCGGAAGTGCTCGTCGACCAGGTGGAAGCCGTCCAGCATCTCGCGGAAGGCGTCCGGTCCGATGGCGATCATCAGCGAGAGGCCGATCGCCGAGTCGTAGGAGTAGCGGCCGCCGACCCAGTCCCAGAACTCGAACATGTTGGCGGTGTCGATGCCGAAGTCCTGCACGCCCTGGGCGTTGGTGGACAGCGCGACGAAGTGCTTGGCGACCGCGTCGTTGCCGGCGCGCAGCCCGGTGAGCAGCCAGTCGCGGGCGGAGACCGCGTTGGTGATGGTCTCGATGGTGGTGAAGGTCTTCGAGGCGACGATGAACAGCGTCTCGGCCGGGTCGAGGTCGCGGACCGCCTCGTGCAGGTCGGCGCCGTCCACGTTGGAGACGAAGCGGACGTCGAGGTCGCGCTTGGCGTACGAGCGGAGCACCTCGTAGGCCATCGCCGGGCCGAGGTCGGAGCCGCCGATGCCGATGTTGACGACGGTGCGGATCGGCTTGCCGGTGTGGCCCTTCCACTCGCCGCCGCGGACCCGGTCGGCGAAGTCGGCCATCCTGTCGAGGACGGCGTGCACCGCGGGCACCACGTTCTCGCCGTCGACCTCGATCACGGCGTCGCGCGGGGCGCGCAGCGCGGTGTGCAGGACGGCCCGGTGCTCGGTGTTGTTGATCTTCTCGCCGCGGAACATCGCGTCCCGCAGCTCGGCGACGCCGGTGGCGGCGGCCAGCTCGCGCAGCAGCTCCAGCGTCTCGTCGGTGACCAGGTGCTTGGCGTAGTCCACGTGCAGGTCGCCGACCTGCAGGGTGTAGCGGCGGCCGCGCTCCGGGTCGGCGGCGAACAGCTCACGCAGGTGGGTGTCGCCCAGTTCGGCCCGGTGCTTGGCCAGGGCGGCCCACTGCGGGGTGCGGTCCAGCGGGGTACGGGCGTCGGCGCGGGTCTCCGACATCGGTGGGTCCTCGATTCATCTGGGTGCAGAAACCGGCAGGGCCAGGCGTGAGGGTTCGCCGAGGTCGTGCGGGTACTGGTGGTGCGCCGACTCCGTTGACGGCCTGCCCGGGTTCAGCCTATGCAACCCCGGGGCCGGTCACGCACATTCCGCCCGGCGGGGGCGGACAGTCCGTCACTTCCGTTCGGAGCGCAGGTCCAGTCCGCGCAGCACCTGGTCGACCAGCTCCGGATCGGCGCCGGGCTCGCTGCGGGCGGCGAGCATCTCGCGCCGGGAGGCGGCGATCATCTCCTGCTCGACGTCCCGGGCGGCCCGCCACTGGGCGATCCGCACCCTGGCCTCGGCGGCCTCCTCCTCGGCGTAGTTCTCCGGGCAGAGGCGGGCCAGCCGGTCGTGCTGACGGTCCCGCAGGCGGTCGGCGACCTCGGCGGGCAGCCGGTCCTGCTCCTCCAGCTCGCCGAGGCGCCGGAGCCCGGCCTTGGCGGCCCGCCACCAGAGCTGGCGCACGGCCTGTTCGTGCCCGTCCCGGTCGATGTCCAGTTCGAACCGCTTGGCCAGCCAGGGCAGGGTGAGGCCCTGCACCAGCAGGGTGAAGAGCACCACGCTGAAGGCGATGAAGACCAGCCGGCCGCGCTCGGGGAAGTCCTCGCCGGAGTGCAGGGTGAGCGGGATGGCGAGCGCCAGGGCGACGGTGGCCACGCCGCGCATGCCGGACCACCAGAGGATCACGCTCTCCTGCCAGCTGAACGGCGTGTCCTCCTCGTCGCCGGAGCGCAGCCTCTTCGACAGCCAGCCGGCCGGCAGCAGCCAGAGCAGCCGGACCCCGACGACCACCGCGATGACCACGGCGGCGTCGCCGAGGAAGCCGGTCCAGCCGCGGCCGGCCTCCTTGAGCACGGTGGCCAGCTCCAGGCCGATCAGGCCGAAGGCGACCCCGGTGATCAGGATCTCGACCACCTCCCAGAAGGCGTTGCCGACCAGCCGGTAGGAGACGGCGTCCGCGTCGGAGGCCCGCTCGGCGAGGTACAGCGCGCAGACCACGACGGCGAGCACGCCGGAGCCGTGGATCTCCTCGGCCAGGGCGTAGGCGGCGAAGGGCACCAGGAGGTTGAGCGCGACCTGCTGGGTCGGGTCGTCCAGCCGTTCGGCGAGCTTGGTGTTGAGCCAGCCGAGCGCGACGCCGACCACCACCGCCAGCACCGCGGACAGCACGAAGCGCAGCACCGCGTGCCCGGCCGAGAAGTCGCCGCTGACCACGGCCTCGATGGACAGCGTGTAGATGACGATCGCGGTGACGTCGTTGAACAGCCCCTCGCTCTCCAGGATCGACACCAGGCGGCGGGGCAGTCCGATGCTGCCGGCCACCGCGACGGCGGCCACCGGGTCGGGCGGGGAGACCAGCGCGCCGAGCGCGATGGCGGCGGCCAGCGGCAGGGTCGGCAGCAGCCAGTGCACGGTGCCGGCCACGGCGACCGTGGTGACCACCACCAGGGCGACCGCCAGCAGCAGGATCGAGCGGGCGTTGGCCTTGAAGTAGCGCACCGAGGAGCGCCGGGCCACCGCGAAGATCAGCGGCGGCAGGACCAGCGGCAGGATCAGCTCCGGCTCGATGGTGACGTCCGGGATCTGCGGGACGAGCGCCATGACGATGCCGAGCAGGGTCATCAGCACCGGTTGCGGCACTCCGGTCCGCCGCCCGAGCGGCATGGTCACCACGGAGGCGAGCAGCACCAGGAAGAACAGGGGCAGCTGGCCCACGGGGAGGTTCCTCTCGACGACGGACGGCTGAGCGCCGCCCAGGATAAATCTGACAATGCGCTCAATAATGTCGACACGCTGAACAGCGGCTTGACCTCAAGCGCACTTCAGGTCCGAGGATCGTCGGCATCGGAAGGATCGACGAGGGGCGGGAACAGGCATGAAGGCGGTCACCGTGACGGGCAGCGGCGGTCCGGAGGTCCTCCGGGTCGGCGAGGTGCCTGACCCGGAGCCCGGGCCGGGCGAGGTGCGGGTGCGGGTGTACGCGGCCGGGGTGCAGCCGGTGGACCTCGCGATCCGCGAGGGCTTCCGGCCGCCGGGGCTGGCGGTCGAGCCGCCGTTCGTCCTCGGCAACGAGTTCGCCGGGGTGGTGGAGGCCCTCGGCCCGGACGCAGGGGACCGGCGGGTCGGGGACGAGGTGCTGGGCTTCCGGGTGCTGGGCTGCCAGGCCGAACTGGTCACCGTGGACGCCGCCCGACTGGTGGCCAAGCCCGCCGGGATGCCGTGGGAGCAGGCCGGCTCGCTCTCCGCCTCCGGCCAGACCGCGCACCTGGCGCTCACCGCGCTGGGCGTCGGCCCGGGCGACACCGTGCTGGTGCACGGCGCCGCGGGCGGGGTCGGCACGGTCGCCGTCCAGCTGGCCCGGGCCTGGGGCGCCACGGTGGTCGGCACCGCGAGCGAGCGCAACCACGGGTACCTGCGGGAGCTCGGCGCGGTGCCGGTCACGTACGGCGAGGGGCTGGTCGAGCGGGTCCGGGCGGTGGCGCCGCAGGGGGTGACCGCCGCCTTCGACGCCGCCGGCCGGGGCGCCCTGGAGGCCTCCGTCGAACTGGTCGCCGACCGGGACCGGATCGGCACCGTGGTCGACTACCCGGGCGCCGAGCGGCTGGGCGTCCGGGGACTGCGCGGCGAGCGGACGGCCGAGCGGCTGGCCGAGCTGGTGAAGCTCTGGGAGGCCGGCGGGCTGCGGCTGGAGGTCGAGGAGACGTTCCCGATGGAGCGGGTCGCCGAGGCGCACCGGCTGGTCGCCGCCGGGCACGTCCGGGGCAAGGTGGTGCTGACCGTCTGAGCGCGGCCGGGCTCCCGACCCGGGCCGATTGTGAGTTTCGGCTGCTGACCAGGTAATGTTCTCCACGTCAGCAGGCGCCGCTAGCTCAGTTGGTTAGAGCAGCTGACTCTTAATCAGCGGGTCCGGGGTTCGAGTCCCTGGCGGCGCACAGACAGCCGGAAGGCCCTTCGCGAGAGCGGGGGGCCTTCCGGCGTTTCCGCGTACGCCCGCGGCGCGTGGCAGGAAAGGTGGGAAGCAGGTCATTGCTGCCACCACGGCCCGCTGACAGGCTGGTCGCATGACAGGACGCAGCGTGCTCGTCGTCCTCTACGAGGGCGTGCAGAGCCTCGATGTGACCGGCCCGGTGGAGGTCTTCACGGGGGCGTGCTCCGCCTCCGGGCGGCCGGACGCGTACCGGGTGACCACCGCCGCACCGGGCGGCGGGCCGGTGCGGGCCTCCAGTGGACTGCGGCTGCTGCCGGACGCCGACCTCGCCGGAGCCGGACCGGTGCACACCCTGCTGGTTCCCGGCGGGGAGGGCACCAGGCACCCGGACCCTGCCCTGGTGGCACGGATCCGGGAACTGGCCGGACGGGCCGAGCGGGTGGTGTCGGTGTGCACCGGGGCCTTCCTGCTCGCCGAGGCCGGGCTGCTGTCCGGTCGCCGGGCGACCACCCACTGGGCGCACTGCGAGGCGCTGGCCCGGCGGTTCCCGGACGTCGAGGTGGACCCGGACCCGATCCACGTCCGGGACGGCCCGATCGCCACCTCGGCCGGGGTCACCGCCGGGATCGACCTGGCGCTCGCCCTGGTGGAGGAGGACCTCGGACGGGACACCGCCCTGGTGGTCGCCCGTCATCTGGTGGTCTTCCTGCGCCGGCCGGGCAACCAGGCCCAGTTCAGCGCCCAGCTGGCCGCCCAGGTGGCGGCCCGGCAGCCGCTGCGCGAGGTGCAGCGGTGGATCACCGAGCACCCGGAGGCCGACCTCTCGGTCGGGGAGCTGGCCCGCCGCTCGGCGCTGTCGCCGCGGCACTTCGCCCGCGCCTTCGCCGCCGAGATCGGGGTGCCCCCGGGCCGGTACGTGGACGGGGTCCGGCTGGAGGCCGCCCGGCGCCGGCTGGAGGACACCGACGACGGGATCGAGGAGGTCGCCCGTCACTGCGGCTACGGCACCCCGGAGGCGATGCGGCGCGCCTTCGTCCGGGCCCTGGCCGCCCCGCCCGCCGAGTACCGACGCCGTTTCCGACCCGAACCCACCGGAGGCCACTGATGCGCATCGCCATCCTGCTCTACCCCGAGTTCACCACGCTGGACGCGGTCGGCCCGTACGAGGTGCTGTCCCGGATCCCCGGCGCCGAGGTCGTGTTCACCGCCGCCGAACGGGGGCCGGTGCGCAACGACGTCGGCAGCCTGGCGGTCACCGCGGACGCCGCCCTGGACGAGGTCGACTCGGCCGACCTGCTGCTGGTGCCCGGCGGGCCCGGGACGCAGGCCCAGCTCGGGAACGAGGCGCTGCTCGACTGGCTGCGCCGGGTGGACGCGACCACCACCTGGACCACCTCGGTCTGCTCGGGCTCGCTGCTGCTGGGCGCCGCCGGGCTGCTCAAGGGCCGCCGGGCCACCTCGCACTGGGGCGTGCTGGACCGGCTGACCGGGTACGGGGCGGAACCGACCGGGACCGAGCGGGTCGTCATCGACGGCAAGTACGCCGTCGCCGCCGGGGTCTCGGCCGGGATCGACCTCGCCCTGACGCTGGCCGGCCGGATCAGCGGGGACACCACCGCGCAGGCGATCCAGCTGCTGATCGAGTACGACCCGCAGCCGCCGTACGCGTCGGGCGCCCTGGCGAAGGCGTCTCCCGAGGTGGTCGAGGCGGTGAACCGGCTGATGGTCCGCTAGCCGGGCGAGGCCGGGCAGGACGGTCCCGGCGCCGGGCTGTCCCGGCGCCGAGACCGTCTCGGCACAGACGGTCTCGGCACCGGGCGGTCTCAGCGCCGGGGCGGGAAGGCGTGGCGGCGGGCGGCGGTGGCCACCGCGAGGACGGGGAGCATCAGCGCGAGCACCGTCCAGGGCAGGGCGCCGGTGCCCAGGCCGCTCAGGACCAGGCCGCCGACCACGCCGCCGCCCGCCATCGCCGCGTTCCACAGGGTCACCAGCACGGCCTGGGCGGCGTCCGCCCGCTCCCCGCCCGCGTCGCCGAGGGCGGTCTGGAGCAGGGTCGGGGCGCCGCCCCAGCCCAGGCCCCAGAACAGCGCCGCGACGTACACCGGCGGCGCGCTGCCGGACCACACCGCGAGGACGGCCGCCGTCAGCGCGACCAGCAGCGCGCCGCCGATCGTCAGCTGCCGCAGCCGGCGGTGGATGTGGACGCCGATCAGCCAGACGCTCAGCAGCGAGGCCGCCCCGAAGACCAGCAGCACGCTGCCGGTGGCGCCGCCGAGGCCGGCCCGGTCCAGGAAGGGCGCGATGTAGGTGAACAGGATGGTGTGCGCGAGCACGTAGAGCACCGTCACGGCGAGCACCGGCCGTACGCCGGGCACGGTGAGCGCCCGGCGGACCGCTACCCGCTCACCGGCCGGCTGCCCCGGCTGGTCCGGCAGCAGCGCCGCGATCCAGCCGATCACGCCGACGGCCAGTGCCGTCATGGCCAGGAACGGCACCCACCAGGCGAGCACCTGCCCGAGGAAGGTGCCGACCGGCACTCCCAGCGACAGCGCCACCGGCACGCCCGCCATCGCCACCGCCATCGCCCGACCCTGCTGCCCGACCGGCACCAGCCGGCGCGCGTACCCCGCCAGCAGGGCCCAGGCGAGGCCGGCCGCGACGCCCGCGAGGAAGCGGGCGGCCAGCGTGAGCGGGTAGCTGGTGGACGCCGCGGTGACGGTGTTGGCCACCGCGAAGCCCGCCATCGCGGTGAGCAGCAGCCGCTTGCGGCCCCAGCCGGTGGTGGCCGCGGCGAGCGGGATCGCCGTGACGGCGGAGCCGATCGCGTAGACGGTGACGGTCTGCCCGGCCGCCGACTCGCTGACCCCGAGCGCCTCGCTCATCCCGGGCAGCACGCCCGCGGGCAGGTTCTCGGTGAGACCGGTGACGAAGACGGCGGTGGCCAGCGCGAGCAGGGCCGACAGGGGAAAGGGCTTGTGGGGTACCGGGGTCGTGAGCTGTGTGGTCGCCATGGGGACCATGCTTGGACCTCACACCGGTGTCAGGTTCAAGCACGGTCCCGCGGGCGGGCCGTCCGGCCGTCGGGTCGGCCGGGCCCCCGGCTCAGCGGCCGAAGTAGCCGTTGAAGTTCCTGGAGAACTCCTGGCCACCGAACCGGTCCCAGTTGATCGACCAGGTCATCAGCCCGCGCAGGTTCGGCTGCGCGCCCGAACGCGGCACGTACGTCCCGCAGTTGGCCAGCTTGGTGAGGCAGTCCAGTGCCTTGTTCACCTCCGCCGGGGCGACGTAGCCGTTGCCCGCGTTGGTGGTGGCCGGCATGCCGATGGCGACCTTGGCGGCGGGCAGCGCCGGGAACACCCTGTCGGCGTTGCCCGCCACCGGGAAGCCCTTGAGCAGCATGTCGGTCATCGCGACGTGGAAGTCGGCGCCGCCCATCGAGTGGTACTGGTTGTCCAGGCCCATGATGGAGCCGGAGTTGTAGTCCTGGACGTGCAGCAGGGTGAGGTCGTCGCGCAGCGCGTGGATGACCGGCAGGTACGCCCCGGCGCGCGGGTCCTGGCCGCCCCAGGGGCCGGATCCGTAGTACTGGTAGCCGAGTTGGACGAAGAAGGTCTCCGGCGCCATGGTCAGCACGAAGCCCGGTCCGTACTTGGCCTTGAGGGTCTTCAGCGCGGAGATCAGGTTGACGATGACCGGGCTGGTCGGGTTCCGGAAGTCGGTGTCACCGGTGTTGAGGGAGAGCGAGTGCCCCTCGAAGTCGATGTCCAGGCCGTCCAGGCCCCACTTGTCGATGATCGCCGAGACCGAGCCGACGAAGGCGTCCCGGGCGGCGGTGCTGGTCAGCTGGACCTGGCCGTTCTGGCCGCCGATCGAGATCAGCACCTTCTTGCCCTGGGCCCGCTTGGCGGCGATGGCGGCCTTGAACTCGTCGTCCGACTCGACGCCCGGACACTCTGCGGCCGGGCAGCGGTTGAAGCGGATGTCGCCGGAGGTGACGGAGGTGGGCTCGCCGAAGGACAGGTTGATGAAGTCCCAGGAGTTCGGGACGTCGGCCATCCGGGTGTAGCCGGCGCCGTTGGCGAAGCTCGCGTGCAGGTAGCCGACCAGGGCGTGGCTGCCGGCCGGCTGGCCGGTGGGCGTGCCCGTCGGGGTTCCGGTGGGCGTCCCGGTCGGGGTGCCCGTCGGGGTCGCGGTCGGGGTGCCCGTCGGCGTCGCGGTGGGCGAGGCGGTCGCGGTCGGCGAGACGGTGGGCGTGGGCGTCGGGCTGGGGGCGCCCGGGCCGTCCAGCGAGACGTCGTCCGCGTAGTAGGTGCCCTGGCCGTACCAGCCGTGGGTGTAGACGGTGGCACTGGTCTGGTTCGCCCCCGTGGTGAAGCTGAGGCTGAGCTTCTGGTACCCGCCGCCGGTGCCCGGCGTCCAGGTGCTCGGGCCACCGCCGTCCACGCCCAGGTAGACGTACGAGCCGTTGACGAAGGCGCTGAGCGTGTAGGTGGTGTTCGGGGCGACGGTGACGGTCTGGCCGCAGCGGGCGGTGTCGCCGGCCGTGGCGGCCGCGGCGAGCGCCCGGCCGCCGCTGTGCACCGGGGCGGTGACGACGCTGCCGGAGCCGGCGGCGCAGCTCCAGGGGCCGAGCGAGCCGGACTCGAAGCCGCCGTTGGTCAGGAACTCGCCGGCCGAGGCGGCGGGCGCCAGGCCCAGCGTCACGCCGACCAGGGCGGCCGCGGCGACGGCGGAGGCGGTACCGGCGGCGACGGCCGCGCGGCGGCCCTTGGCCGGGGTTCCGGGGATGGGTGTTCTGCGCATGCGGGTGCTCCTGCGATGGCGCGGTCGTGGGGGACGTCCGAGGGCACGCCGGAGCACGCGCCAGTGGGGGGAACGGCCCGGCCTGGCACCCAAGTTGGACTAGACCACTGAAGTGGATCCGGCCGTACGGTGTCAATGGTCCAGACCGGTTCCCGCTCTCCTCCGGTTGCCGGGGGTGACGCCCCGTCGAAGGATGGAGGAGTGATCCCGCCCGGCTACCTCCGCCACCCCCACCTGCACGGCGGCCTGCTCACCTTCACCGCCGAGGACGACGTCTGGGTCGCTCCGCTGGACGCCGACGGCACCGGCACCGGCCGGGCCTGGCGGGTCGGCTGCGACCGCACCCGGGTCAGCCACCCCCGCTTCTCCCCCGACGGCACCACCCTCGCCTGGACCAGCTGGTTCGCCCTGACCCCCGAGGTGTGGACCGCCCCGGTCGAGGGCGGCCAGGCGAGCCGGCTCAGCTTCTGGGGCAGTCAGGACACCCGGGTGCGCGGCTGGCTGCCGGACGGCGAGGTGCTGGCCGTCACCTCCTACCACGAGCCCTTCGGCCACTACACCTGGGCGCACGCCCTGCCGCCGGACGGCTCCCCCGGCCGCCGGATGCCCTGGGGGCCGGTCGGCGACGCCCAGATGAGCCGGGAGCGGACCGTGCTGCTCACCGGCGCCGCCCCGCACGAGCCGGCCGCCTGGAAGCGGTACCGGGGCGGGGCCACCGGCCGGCTCTGGGTGGACGGCGAGCGGATCCTGCCCGGACACACCGGACACCTCGCCGCCCCGATGCCGGTCGGCGGGCGGATCGCCTTCCTCTCCGACCACGAGGGCATCGGCAACGTCTACTCCTGCCGCCCGGACGGCACCGACCTGCGCCGGCACACCGACCACGCCTCCTACTACGCCCGCGAGGCCGCCACCGACGGCACCCGGATCGTCTACCAGCACGCCGGCGACCTCTGGCTGCTGGACGGTCTGGACGCCCCCGCCCCGCGCCGGCTGCGCGTCCCGCTCGGCGGCGCCCGGGCCGGCCGCCGCCCGTACCAGGTCAACGCCGCGAACCAGGTCAAGGACCTCGCCTGCGACCAGACCGGCCGGGCCGGGGTGGTCACCGTGCGCGGCAGCCAGTACTGGCTCACCCACAAGGACGGCCCGGCCCGCGTGCTCGCCGACACCCCCGGGGTGCGCACCCGGCTGCCGGTGGTGCTGGGGCACACCGGCGAGGCGGCCTGGATCACCGACGCCGAGGGCGCCGACGCGATCGAGGTGGTGCCGCTGCCCGGCCGCACCGAGCCGCCGGGCCACCCCGGGGCGGAGAAGCACCGCCACCGGGTGCTCGCCGCCGGGCGGATCGGCCGCGTCCTGGAACTCACCGCCTCCCCCGACGGCACCCGGCTCGCCGCGACCACCTCGGACGGGCGGCTGCTGCTGGTCTCCGCCGCCGACGGCGAGGTGCGCGAACTGGCCGCCTCCGGCTACGGACCGTGCTCCAGCGCCCGCTTCTCCCCCGACTCGCACTGGATCGCCTGGTCCGAGCCGGTCGCCGGGCGCTCGCTGCGCCGCATCCGGCTCACCCGCACCGACGCGCCCGCGGCCACCACCGACGTCACCGACGGCCGGTTCGAGGACGAGCAGCCGGTGTTCACCCGGGACGGCCGCTACCTGGCCTTCCTGTCCTGGCGCGGCTTCGACCCGGTCCACGACGTGCACACCGGCGACCTCTCCTTCCCGGTCGGCTGCCGCCCGTACCTCGTCCCGCTCGCCGACGACACCCCCTCGCCGTTCGCCGCCCCCGCCGAGGACGGCCCCCCGCACGGCGACGGAGGCGGCGACGGCACCGTCCGGGTGGACCCGGAGGGCATCGGCGAGCGGCTGCTCCAGTTCCCGGTGATCGCCTCCAAGTACTCGGCCACCGACGCGGTGCGCGGCGGCCTGGTCTGGCTGCGCTGGCCGATCTCCGGCACCCTCGGACAGACCTTCGCCAGCCCGGAGGACACCTCGGGCCGCCCCTCCCTGGAGCACTTCGACCTGGCCCGGGGCACCCGCAGCACCCTGGTCGACAGGCTGGACGGCTACGCGGTCTCCGGGGACGGCGGCTCGATCGCGGTCTACTCGGCCGGCACGCTGCGGGTGGTGCCGGTCGCCGCCCCCGCCGCCGGCACCACCGTCGACCTGCGCCGGATCACCCACACCGTGCACCCGGCCGCCGAGTGGCGCCAGGCCTACCACGAGGCCGCCCGGATCGTCCGGGACCAGTTCTGGGACGAGCGGATGTCCGGCCTGGACTGGCCCGCGCTGGTCGCCCAGTACGAGCCGCTGCTGGACCGGATCTGCTCCCCCGACGACTTCGCCGACCTGCTGCGCGAACTGCTCGGCGAACTCGGCACCTCGCACGCCTACGTCACCCCCTCCCGGCGCGCCGAGGGCCCGGCCCTCGCCCAGCAGCCGCTCGGCCTGCTCGGCGCCAACGCCCACCGCTCCCCCGAGGGCCGCTGGCTGGTCCACCGGGTACTGCCCGGCGAGAGCTCCGACCCGCGCGCCCGCGCCCCGCTGGCCGCCCAGGGCGTCCGGGACGGCGACGAGCTCCTGGAGGTCGGCGGCCGCCCGGTGGACCCGCTGCGCGGACCGCTGCCGCTGCTGGCCGGCACCGGCGGCACCACCGTGGAACTGGCCCTGCGCAGCGGCCCGGACGGCCCGGTGCGGCGGATCGTGGTCACCCCGCTGACCGACGAGCGGCCCATCCGCTACCAGGACTGGGTGGCCCGACGGCGCACCCTGGTCCGGGAGTTCAGCGACGGGCGGTGCGGCTACCTGCACATCCCGGACCTCGGCGGTTCCGGCTGGGCGCAGTTCAACCGGGACCTGCGGCGCGAGCTGGACAAGCCCGCGCTGGTGCTGGACGTCCGGGGCAACGCCGGCGGCAACGTCTCCGAACTGGTGCTGGAGAAGCTCTCCCGGCACGTCCTGGCCTGGGACTTCACCCGGGACCGCCGGCCGGTGCGCTGGCCCCGGAACGCGCCGCGCGGACCGCTGGTGGCGCTGGCCGACGAGGCCACCAGCTCGGACGGCGACGTGATCATCGCGGCGATCAAGCTGCTCGGGCTCGGCCCGGTGATCGGCACCCGCACCTGGGGCGGGGTGGTCGGGATGAGCGGGCGGCACACCCTCGGCGACGGCACCCAGATCTCGGTGCCGAAGAACGCCTCCTGGTTCGGCGGCGGGCTCGGCTGGTCGGTGGAGAACCGGGGCGTGGAGCCGGACGTGCACATGCTGCGCACCCCGCGCGACTGGGCGCGGGGGCGCCACCCGGAGCTGTTCGCCGCCGTCCGGCTGGCCCTGGAGCTGCTGGAGGACGCGCCCGCGGCGGCGCCTCCGCCGGAGTCCACGCCCCGGCCGGACCTGCGGCGGCCGCCGCTGCCGCCGCGGACGAACTGATCCCCGGGCTCAGTCCCAGGGGTCGCCCTCGGCCGTCATGTTCTCGGCGGCACGCCGGTCGGCCTCCTCCTGGGCGAGCCGTTCCCCCTGGTCCCGGCTGCGCTCGGGGTCGTCGCCGTACGCGTCGGCGGCCTCGTCGTGGGCGAGGGCGGCGCGCTGGGCCGCGTCCTGCCCGGTGGACTCCTGCTGCGGCCGGTGGAACAACCTGTCGAAGATGCCCATGACTCCTCCAAACGGGATGGACGGAAGGTCGGAATACCGGGCTGCCCCTACTCTCACACCGGGTTCCCCCGGACGCACCTTGAGCCCTTGGTCCCTGGTGGACGCGCCGAACGGCCGTAGCCGAGGGCCCCCGGGCGCGCGGACAGTGGGGTCGTCGGCGAAAATCGACGCCACCCTCTGGAGCCCGCTGTGACCGTCGCACATCCCGGAAGCCACGCCCGGCGCACCGCCGAGGACCCGCACGACGGACCGCGCCGGCGGGTCGGCCCGCTGGCCGCGCTGGACGGGCGGCTGCCCGGCACCCACGACCTGCTGCTGATGCAGTGCCCCAGCTCGCTGCGGCCGCTCGCGGGCGGCGAACTGCCGCACTGGGCCCGGGCGGTGCTGCGGGCGCACCCCTGGGTGACGGTCGGCCGGGCGCCCGCCGTGGTCAGCCACCCGGTGGACCTGCCGCACCCGCAGCGCTGCACCCGGGACCCGGAGGCGGCGCCCGAACTGTGGTTCCCGGTGACCGTGCGCGGGCCGCGCCCCGGGCAGCGGCTGGACGCGCTCGCCCCCTGGGCGGCGGTGGCCCGGACGCTGCGGCCCGAGCAGCTCGTCGAACGGCGCGCGCGGCTGGCCCCCGAGCGGCTGGCCGGCATCGCGGCGCTGGCCCTGCTGCCGGAGGTCGACCGGCTGGTGGCGGACCACCGGCTGCCCTGGGGCCCGATCGGCGCGGTCGGCTACGAGCTGGGCAGCGGGGTGCCGGTGGCCGGGCCGCTCAGCCCGCTGCGGCTGGTGCTGCGCTCCCCGCAGCCGATCAGCCGGCGCGACGCGCTGCAGCTGCGGCGGGCGCTGACCAAGCTGCCGCTGCCCGTGCAGGCGGAGCTGGAGACCCGGCACGGCTCGGTGCAGTTGGCCGAGTACGCCTCCGGCGCCCACAGCCTGACCCTGCTGACGCCGGACGGCCCCCGGGAGGTCCACGACCCGTGGTTCCCCCGCGGCCCGGTCGGCTGAGCGGCCCGTGCCTGTGGGCGGGCCGCTCGCGCGGGCGGGCCGTTCGGCTGAGCCGCCGTTCCCGGGCGGCCGGGCGGCGTTCCAGGGCAATCTCGGAGTTGGCGGCCCGGCCCGGCAGCCGTGAGGATGGAGCGTCGTCCGTCCGTCCCAGACGAGGGAGTACCCCGTGCCGCACATCACCATCGACAACGGACTGCCCGGGATCAGCGGCCTGCTGACGCTGCGTCCGGACACCGCGGCCCCGCTGGGCATGCTCGCCGACGCGCTGCTGCGGGCCCCCGCCCCGATGAGTCGGGGCGAGCGCGAGCTGGTCGCCGCCTACGTCTCCCGGCTCAACGGCACCCGCTTCTGCGAGGGCGCCCACAGTGCCTTCGCCGGAGCGCAGTTGGACGGCGGCGACGACCTGGTGAAGGCCGCCCTGGCCGACCCCTCCAGCGCGCCGCTCAGCGAGCGGATGCGCGCCCTGCTGCGGATCGCCGCGGAGGTGCAGGAGAAGGTCGGTCCGGTCTCGCAGGAGGCGGTGGCGGCCGCCCGCGCTGCCGGCGCCGGTGACACCGAGATCCACGACACAGTGCTGATCGCCGCCGCGTTCTGCATGTACAACCGGTACGTCGACGGCCTGGCCACCGAACTCCCCGCGGACCCGGGCTACTACGCCGAGGGAGCGAAGCGGATCGTCGACTCCGGCTACGGCCGGGAGGACTGAACCGCGTCGGACGGCGCCGCCGGGCGGGCAACCGGCGGCGCCGTCCGGCGGCGTGCCGACAGGGCACGATGGAAGAAGCGGCAGATCGGCCGCACCGGCAGGATGTCAGCGCTCGAGCACCGTCCCCTGCCGAAGAGAGACACCGCCATGAGCACTTTCGCGTCGGGTCGGCCGAACTCCCTGGCCGACCCGGATCCACGCCGCCCCGCCCCCCGCACCTCACTGTTCGTCACCGGCGACTTCCCCCGCCGCCGCTGGCTCACCCTGCTGCTCAGTACCGCCGGCGGGCTCCTGCTGGCGTACGCCTGGAACGCCAAGCTGGTCGACGACGAGATCGGCTTCAGCAGCGCCGACGCCCTGCTCGGGCACGACGCCCACCGCACCCCCATCGCCGGAGTGCTCTCCGGCATCCTGTTCGCCTTCGTCACCGGGCTGGCCGGCTCGTTCACCGCCTGCAACATCGCGGCCTTCGGCGCGATCGGCCCGCTGGTCGGGCAGACGCCGTCGCTGCGCGGCAGGCTGCTGCACGTCGCCCGGCCGCTGGGCTGGATCTTCGCGGGCATGGCCCCGGTCTCCGCCGCCTACGGCGCCCTGGTCGGCCTCGTCGGCACGCACATGCCGCAGTTCTCGACGGCCGCGAGCAAGGGTCTGACGCCCCGGTCGATACAGTCGATGACGACCTTCGGCCTGATCGGGCTGGTGATGATCGTGCTCGGCCTGGCCGCCGTCGGCCTGATCCGGGACCCACTGGCCGGCCTCTCCCGCCGCTTCCCGAACGCACCGCTGGTGCTCGTCGGCGTGCTGATCGGCGGCTTCCTGGTGGGCCGGCCGTACCCGCTCTTCCGCGATCTCTTCCGGCACGCCGCCAACACCCACAACCCGCTCTACGGCGCCGGCGCGTTCCTGCTGCAGTCGATCGGCAACATCGTGGTCATGGCGCTGCTGTTCGTGCTGCTCACCTACGGGGTGGGCGGACGGCTGCAGCGCCGGCTGGCGGCCAGGCCCGCCCGGATCAGCGTGCTGACCGCCGCGGCCTTCCTGGTCGCCGGGGTCTTCACCGTCGTGTACTGGGACCTGCGGATCCTGGGCCGGCTCGGCTACATCTGGTTCCCGTCCTCCCCCTGGACGTAGGGCCGCCCCGAGTCGCCGCGGGCCCGGCCGCCCACCCGGGCGGTCGGGCCCGCGCGGCTGGACGGCCGGACTGTGGGGCGGGTTCAGCGGTCCTTGACGTCGATTCCCAGCGCGTGGGCGAACTGGGGTGCCAGCTCCAGTAGTTGGGTGGAGCTGATGACCGCGCCGCGCAGGCCCTGGTGGCCGTCGGCCAGGCCGAGCCGGACGGCGCCGCGCAGGTCGGTCCGGCTCAGCGTCGCGCCGCGCAGCCGGACCTCCTCCAACGTGGAGCCGGGGAAGGAGACCTCGGTCAGCCTGGCCTCCCCGAAGTCCACGTCGCGCAGCAGGCAGTCCTCGAAGACGACGTCCCGCAGGACGGCCGAGCGCAGGTTGACCGCCTCCAGCTTGCAGCCCCGGAAGACCACCCGGCGCAGCGCCGAGCCGTACCCGGCGACCCCGGCGAGCACCCCGCCGACGAAGGAGCTGTCCTGCCACTGCGAGTCGCTGAGGTCGCAGGCGACCCAGCGGCCGGCCCGCACCCACACCTCGTTGAACCGGGCCTGGCGCAGCTTGACGCCGCTGAGCGCGACACCGGTGAAGGCGCACTCCAGGAAGGCCGCCCCGGCACCCGATTCGTCGGTGTGCTCGCCGCCGTCGAAGTGCGCGGTGTCGTACCGCTCGTCGCTGCGCAGCGGCCCGGTGTGCGGGCGCAGCAGCTCGGCGTACGGGAGGTCGGCGAGCCGGTCGGGGACGGCACGGGACATGGCGGTGGCTCCTGGCGGTCGGAGGCGGCGGGGGTCTCGCCCGCATGCTCGCACGCCGCACCGACAACGCCCCGCAGCGACGGCACGGCGACCGGCCGGCGCAGGCGGACGCCCCGCGGGTACGGCGCGGCCGCCCGAACCGGCGAAGCCCCGGACCGACCGCGCCGAGGCGGTCGGTCCGGGGTCGCTCACCGCGAGGAAGGGCCCTCGGTCAGCCGCGCGCCCAGAGCGAGTTGACCCGGCTGCGCTCGGTGCTGTTCGGGTAGGCGTTGGTGCAGGAGGTGCCGGGGCCGCCGCCCGACATCAGCTCGCTGCACGGACCGGTGTAGTGGTCCGGCAGGCCGAGCACGTGCCCGGTCTCGTGCGCCACCACGCGCACCGAGCTGTACTGCTGGTTCTGCCGGTAGTCGAGGAAGACGTAGCCGCGCCCGTGGCCGTCGGTGCTGGCGTACGAGCCGCGGCTGTCGTTGCCCTCGTAGTAGCGGAAGTCGGCGGCCGAGCCGGACTGCAGCTTGACGTTGGCGACCGAGCTGTTCCAGATCTGCGCGGACTGGGATATCTGGTTGCTGAAGGTCGGGGCGGAGCTGGCGTCGTAGGTGACGGTGACGACCGCCAGGCCGGGGTTGGCGGCCTGCTTGGCCTTGGCGGAGGTCATCACGGCCTGGAAGAAGGCCTGGTTGTTGGCGGCCTCCTCGGCCGAGCCGGCGTAGGTCGAGGAGGTGTAGCCCTGCACGGCCGGAGCGGCCGGCGCCGCGGCGGCGGCGGTGGTGGGCAGTACCGCGAGGCCGGCCGCGAGGGCGAGGCCGAGGGTGGCGGACAGCACGGATCGCTTCATGTGGGGGCTCCGATTCCTGAGGTGACGTGGCCGGTTGGGGGCCGGCTTGGGGGACACCTGGTCAACGGGTGGTGTCCCCAGAGCTTCGGGCAAGCCGGTGCGCGTGCGGATGATGCCAACCCGCGATAGCACCGTCCAATACCCCTGCCGCCGAGCGGAATTGAGCTGTCTTTTCCTCGCCTTGACTCAACCGTGCCCCTGGCATTCCGTTCCGGCGGTGGCTAGGCTCCCGTTCGGGGAAGTACCCGGAGCGGCGGGCCGCTCGATTCCGGCCGAGCGGCCCGCCGCTCCGAACCCCGCCCGCGGACCGCGTCAATGGGCCTGTCCACCGCCCGTTCGCGGCCGTTCGCGCCGCGTCCCGCCGAGCAGTCGCGCCGAGCAGTCGCGCCGCGCTCCGAGCCGGCATGCCCGTCGGCGCGCACTTGAATGCCTGTCATGTCCTTGGCGAGGAAGCGTGACGGCGATTATGCTCCCGACGTGGAGCTCGACGTGAGACACCTCCGGGTGCTGTGCGCGATCGCCGATACCGGCAGCCTCCGCAAGGCCGCGCTCCAGCTCGGCATGACCCAGCCCTCCCTCACCACTCAGCTGCACCGCATCGAACGGGCCATCGGCGGCACCCTGTTCACCCGCGAGCAGACCGGCAGCCGGCCCACCGCGCTCGGCCACTCGGTGCTCTCCCGGGCCCGGCCGGTGATCACCGAGATGGCCGCCCTGGTGACCGCCGCCCGCCAGGAGGCGCGGGATTCGGCCGCCCCCGGGCGGCAGCGGCGGCTGCGGATCGGCAGTGTCGGCAACCGGGCGGTCGCGGCCTGGCTGCGCCGGGTGCACGAGCGGCTGCCGGACACCGACACCACCATCCACGTGGACATCTCGGCCAGCGCACTGCTGCGGATGGTCGCCGCCGACCAGCTGGACGTGGCCTTCGTGTACGAGAGCGAGGGCTTCCCGCTGCGGGTGCCGCCGGACGCCGAGCAGCGGGTGCTGATGGCCCGGGAGCCGCAGTTCGTCGCGCTCGCCGCCGGGCACCCGGCCGCCGCCCGGCCGGTCGTCCACCTGGCCGACCTCGCCGAGGACACCTGGATGGTCGACCCGACCGCCGACCACGAGTACGCGGCCATGCGCCGGGTGTTCAGCGAGGCCGGGCTCAACCCCCGGGTGGTGCAGGTGCGGGACAACGCCACCGCCGCCGAGCTGGTCGCCTCCGGCGAGGCCGTCCGCCCCTGCCAGCCCACCTCGCTGCCCGGGCCCGGCACGGTGGTCCGGCCGGTGCACGGGGACCCGCTGGCCGTCCGGCTGCTGTTCACCTGGCGTCCGCGGGTGCTCAGCGCGCCCGCCCTGGACGCGCTGTACGGCGAACTGCGGGCCGCCTACCTGGACCTGGCCAAGGACAACCCGGCCTACCTGGACTGGCTGGCCCGGCACGAGCCGGTGCTGCTGGGGCGGGCCGGTTAGCCGTCGGCCCCCGAGCCGCGGTCCGGCCGGCCGGCCTGCGCCCGCCTGCTCTCCAGGCCGTGGACCAGCACGCCCACCGCCACCATCAGCGCGCAGACCAGGCCCGCCGCGAGCACCCCGGAGTCGCCGAGCGCGGTGCAGGCCAGCACCAGCACGGCCCCCACCGGTGCCAGGGACTGGGCCACCGCGCCCCGCTTGGTGTGCCGGGAGTGCAGGAACCAGACGGTGGCCAGGTAGAGCGCGGTGGGCACGGTGACCGTCGCGGTGGCGGCCGTCGCGGAGATGTGCGCCTTGTGCACCGCCGACTCCACCGCCACCTCCAGCCCGGCGCCGATCGCCGCCGCCGAGCCGAACACCAGGTAGTGCCCGTAGCCCCAGACCAGCGCCTGCCGGTTGGAGCGCAGGTGCTCGTGGACGGGCCGGGCGAAGTAGATCCACCAGGCGGCGAAGCAGATCAGCAGCCCGCCGACCGCCACCGGCACCAGCCGGCCCAGCCCCTCGTGCTCGTCCACCGCCGACTGCACGGCGACGGTCGCCGCCGCCACCGTCTCGCCGAGCACGATGAGGGTGAACAGCCCGTACCGCTCGGCGATGTGGTGCGGGTGCCAGGCGGTCCGCAGCCGCAGCTCGGCGATCACCGGCACGGCCAGCTCGCACAGCACCCCGACCGGGACGGCGTACGGCCGGGCGCCCTGCGGCAGGAACAGCATCACCACCCAGCCGACCTGGCAGAGCGTGATCCCCGCCGCGTAGCCCAGCGCGACCCGGCGCGCCAGGCCGTGTTCGCTGGCGGCCGCGCGCAGCCACTGGGTGACCATCGCCAGGCGCATCACCACGTAGCCGGCGATCGCCAGCGTCAGGTCCTGGGTGGCGAACAGCCGGGGCACCCCGGCGGCGAGGATCAGCACCCCGGCGATCTGCACCAGCGTGGTGACCCGGTACGGCACGTCGTCGACGTCGTACGCGGAGGCGAACCAGGTGAAGTTCATCCAGGCCCACCAGATCGCGAAGAAGGCCAGCGCGTAGCCGCGCAGGCCGTCCCCGTAGTGCCCGGCCGCGAGCGAGTGGGCGAGTTCGCGCCCGGCCTGGCCGACCGCGACCACGAAGCAGAGGTCGAAGAAGAGCTCCAGCGGGGTGGCGACCCGGTGCGGCTCGTGCCGGTCGCGCGGGACCATCCGGCGCACCGGCGGCGGGTCGACGGGGTGGCTGCGGGGTGCCGCGGCGGCGGGGTCACTGGCCATCGGTACGGCTCCGGGAGTCGGGGGATCGTCCCGCGCATCCTGGCAGCGCTCCCGGCCCGGCGCACGCACCGGCGCGGCAGGTGTGCACGCTCGGGCACGGCCGTGTGCGCGCTCGGGCACGGCGGCGTACGCGCTCCCGGGCGCGACCGTGCGGGCGCTCGGGGACGGCCGTGCGCGTGCTCGGGGGCGCGGGCGGGAACCCGCGCCCCCCCCGGCCGCGACGGCCCTGAATGTCCCTTTTTTCCTTACCGTCAGCCGTAGTTGACGCTCCGGTGCGCGAACCGGGTGACACCTCGGCGGGTTTCCGGGCGCGTCCCGCGCGCTGCGTCGCGCGCGGGCGGGGCGCCGCTAGATTCTTCCCCGGTTGGAAGAGCGCGGGCCCGGTCGGGCCCCACGACACGGGCGGCCTGCGGGCAACGCGGAAGGTCAAGGCGGGTGGCGGGACAGCGGGGGCGGCACGGCCGATCCTCCCGCGTCCGCGCCACCGGCCTCGTGATCACCGCGCTGCTCGCCAGCGCCTGCCGTGCGTCCCGCCTCGTCGCGGCGGCTACTTCTCCCAGCCGATCCTGCTGTAGTCCTCCGCCGCCAGGCCGAAGGCCCCGTAGTTGGCCAGTCCCTTGCGGGTCGCCACGACCTCCGGCCGCTGGTAGAGCTCGACGGTGTGGCCGAGCTCCCAGATCTTCGCGTCCGCCTGGTTGTAGAGCTTCGCGGCCTCCGCCGGGTCGACCGCCCCGGCCGCCTTCTTCAGCAGGTCGTCGATCTCCTGGCTGCCCAGTCGCGAGGGGTTGCTGAAGCTGTTGTCGCCCACCGGCAGCCGGAAGTTGGTCAGGCTCTTGGACAGCGGGAAGGAGTCGGTGTTGCGCCAGCTCGCGATCTCGAACTTGCCCGGGTTCACGTACTTGGTGAAGAAGTCGTTCGCCGGCACCTTGTCCAGGCTGACCTTGGCGCCGGCCGCCTGCCACATCGCCACCGCCGCGGTGGCCAGGTCGATCTGGGCCTGCGGGGTGGAGTCGTTGAGCACCCAGTGCAGCTCCAGCGGCCGGCCGTCCTTGGTGCGCGGCTGACCGCTGCCGGCCTCCTTCCAGCCCGCCTCGTCCAGCAGCTTCTTCGCGGCGGCCAGGTCGAACCTGGCCCACTCGCCGGAGGTGTCCTGGTAGCCGGTCTGGTTGGGCATGAAGATGTGGTTGCCGAGCGGCTTGAACTCCACCGGCACCCCGTTGTTGGCGATCTTGATCAGCGCGGAGCGGTCCAGCGCCTTGCCGAGCGCCTGGCGGACCTTCTGGTCGGCCAGCGCGCCCGAGCCGCCGAAGGAGATGTGCACCTCGTCCCACGGGCTGGCGCTGCGGATCACGGTGTCCTTGGCGTTCTTGAGCTGCCCGTACGCGGTGGCGGTGCCGGCCGCGGCGTAGTCGATCTCGTTGTTGAGGTACGCCTGGGTCGTCGCCGACTGGGACATCACCCGGAAGGTGATCTTGTCGACCTTGGCCCTGGTGCCCCACCAGGCCGGATCCGGGACGAGGGTCAGGGTCTGCGCGGTCTTGTCCGCCGTGCCGACCTTCAGCGCGCCCGCGGTGATCGGGATCTTCTCCACCCAGCCCTTGTTGAAGTCGTCCGGGGTGGAGATGCCGGCCGCCGGGATCAGCGGACGGAACAGGTTCTGCCAGTCGGCGTACGGCTCGGCGAAGGTGACCTTCACCTCGGTCGGGTCGGCGCCCTCCTCGACCGCGGAGATCTGCTCGTAGCCGGAGGGGTCGGAGACGTTGTACGCCGGGTCCTTGCCGCTCGCGGCCTGCCAGTCGGCCTTGAAGTCCAGGTAGCCGAGCGGCTTGCCGTCCGACCACTTGGCCTTGGGGTTGAGCTTGTAGGTGACCACCTGCGGCGAGGTCGAGGTGACCTTGGCGTCCACCAGGTAGTCCGGGTTGGGCAGGAAGGTGCCGGCGGCGTCGGTGGTGAAGAGCGAGGGCTCCAGGTTGCGCATGATCGAGACCGCGGAGCCGTAGAAGCCGTCCACCTGCAGCGGGTTCCACTGGGTGATCCACTGGTACAGCGGGAAGCGCACCTCCCCGCCGTCCTTGAGCTGGTCCGCCGGCTTGGGGTTGAGGTCGTTGGCACCCGTGCCCGGCGGTTCGGTCTTGGCCACGTCGCCGGACGAGCCGCCCCCACCCAAGCTGCACGCGGTGACCGCCAGCGCGACGGCGACGGCGAGGGCGGTCGCCCGGCCGAGACGGCGGGCCGTGGTGGAAGCGTCCATGAGGGTCCCCCTGGGATTGGTGACGCGAGTCGGGGCGCGCGAGGTGTGACGAGGCTTGAGCGTGGGCAGCCAATTCGGCACCGGGCGAGCAGAACGTAACAGCGGATCAGATCCGCCACCAGGGGGAGGAGCGCACACCTGATCCAAAAGTCACACGCGGCAACACGGGCGCAACACCACCTCAGCGACCCGGTGCTTCACTCTGACCAGCGCTTTCCCGAATCCCGCTCCCCACCCGCCCACTGACGCCCCGACCGGGCCCGGAACGAAGGCCACCACCCGATGCCCACCAGACGCGTCGGCCCCACCCGCACCGCGACGGGCGGCCGTTGATGCTCCGCTACCTGGCGAAGCGGCTGAGCTACTACGCGGTGCTGCTGATCGCCGCCGTCTTCCTGGCGTACGCGATCTCCGCGACCGCCCTGCAGCCTCGCACCTACTTCGACGCCAAGGTCCCCCGCCCGGCCGTCGAATCGGTCGAGCGCCAGCTCACCGCGCTCAACCTGAACGACCGCACCCCGGTCGTCGAACGCTTCGGCCACTGGGCCGGCGGGCTGCTCCACGGCGACCTCGGCCGGACCATCCACGACACCCCGGTCACCGACGACTTCGGCCGCCGGGTCTGGGTCTCGCTGCGGCTGCTGCTGATCGGCAGCCTGCTCGGCATGGTCCTCGGCGTCGCGGCCGGGGCCTGGAGCGCCGTGCGCCAGTACCGGCTCTCCGACCGGCTGCTCACCGTGCTGTCCTTCGTGCTGCTCTCCACCCCGGTCTTCCTGGTCGCGCTCTTCCTCAAGAACGGCGCCATCGCCGCCAAGGACGCGGCCGGCCACGACGTCATCCCGTTCACCGGCTACGAGACCCCGGGGCTCACCGGCGGCCTCGGCACCCACCTCGCCGACTGGGCGCTCCACCTGCTGCTGCCCACCATCTCGCTGGCCCTCGGCGGCCTCGCCACCTACAGCCGCTACCAGCGCGGCACCATGCTCGACGTGCTCGGCTCCGACTACCTGCGCACCGCCGAGGCCAAGGGGCTCACCCGCCGGCAGGCGCTGCTCCGGCACGGGCTGCGCACCGCGGTGATCCCGATGTCGACCATGTTCGCCTACAGCTTCCTGGGCATCTTCACCGGCGCGATCTTCACCGAGACGATCTTCGGCTGGCACGGCATGGGCGAGTGGCTGATCCAGTCGATCAACGAACAGGACGTCAACTCCGTGGTGGCCGTCAACCTCTTCACCGCCGTCGTCGTCCTCGCCTCCGGCTTCCTCGCCGACACCCTGCACGCCGCCCTCGACCCGCGCGTGCGGTCCTGACCGGAGGCGATCCCCACCATGACCACCACCGTCGCCGACTCCCCCGCCCCGGCCGCCGCCCCCCGGTCCACCGGCCGCGGACGGCTCGTCCTCGGCCGGCTGCTCACCGCCCGCGGCGCCGTCGCCGGGGCCGTCGTCGTCCTGCTGCTGTTCGCGCTCGCCTTCGGCGGCCCGTACCTCACACCCTGGGACTACGCCGCGCCGGACTTCTCCGCGCTGCACCGACCCCCGTCCGCCCAGCACTGGTTCGGCACCAACGGGGTCGGCCAGGACGTCTTCGCCCAGACCGTCCGCGGGCTGCAGAAGTCGCTGGTCATCGGCCTGCTGGTGGCACTGTTCTCCACCGTGCTGGCCTCCCTGGTCGGCGCCTGCGCCGGCTACTTCGGCGGCTGGGCCGACCGGAGCCTGATGTTCCTGGTCGACCTGCTGCTGGTCTTCCCGTCCTTCCTGATCATCACCATCGTCTCGGGCCGGCTGAAGAGCGCCGGCTGGATCGCCTTCGTGCTGCTGCTCGCGCTGTTCAACTGGATGATCACCGCCCGGGTGGTCCGCTCGATGACCATCTCGCTGCGCGAGCGCGAGTTCGTCCGCGCCGCACGGTTCATGGGCGTACGACCGCTGCGGATCATCAGCCGGCACATCCTGCCGAACGTCGCCTCCTTCCTCATCATCGACGCCACCATCGCGGTCGGCGGCGCCGTGATGAGCGAGACCGCGCTCTCCTACTTCGGCTTCGGAGTCAAGGCCCCGGACGTCTCGCTCGGCACCCTGCTCGCCGCCGGGACGAGCGAGGCCCCGGTGTTCCCGTGGCTGTTCTACTTCGCCGCCGGGCTGCTGGTGGTCTTCGTCCTCGCCGTCAACCTGATCGGGGACGGGCTGCGCGACGCCCTCGACCCCACCTCCGGGGCGGCGCCCCGCCGTTCGCGGTCCGCCCGCCGTTCGCCTCGCACCCGTCGTTCCGTCAGCGGCCCCCGCGCCGCCAGCCGTAGGAAGCGCCCGTGACCACCGTCGTCGAAACCCCGCTGCTCGCCGTCCGGGACCTCCGGGTGGACTTCGCCGGGCCCGACGGCCCGGTCCCCGCCGTCCGCGGGGTGGACCTCACCCTGCGGCGCGGCGAGACCCTCGGCATCGTCGGGGAGTCCGGCTCCGGGAAGTCCGTCACCGCGCTGTCCGTACTCGGGCTGCTGCCCGGCACGGCGAGCGTCAGCGGCTCGGTGCGGCTGGACGGCCGGGAACTGGTCGGACTGCCGGGCCGGGAGCTCGCCGCGATCCGCGGCCGCCGGATCGCCATGGTCTTCCAGGACCCGCTCTCCGCCTTCACCCCGGTCTACCGGATCGGCGACCAGATCGCCGAGGCGGTCCGGATCCACCAGCGGGTGGACAAGGCCACCGCGCGCCGCCGGGCCGCCGAACTCCTCGACCTGGTCGGCATCCCGGCGCCCGACCGGGCCCTGGACAGCTTCCCGCACGAGTTCTCCGGCGGCATGCGCCAGCGCGCGATGATCGCCATGGCGGTCGCCAACGAGCCCGACGTCCTGCTCGCCGACGAACCCACCACCGCGCTCGACGTCACCATCCAGGCCCAGGTGCTGGACGTGCTGCGCACCGCCCGCCGGGAGACCGGCGCGGCACTCGTCCTGGTCAGCCACGACCTCGGGGTGATCGCCGGGACGGCCGACCGGGTCGCGGTGATGTACGCCGGCCGGGTGGTCGAGACGGCCGGAGTGGACGAGCTGTTCGCGGCCCCGCGCCACCCCTACTCGCTCGGCCTGATCGGCGCACTGCCCCGGCTGGACGGGCGCGGCGGCCCGCTCGTGCCGATCCCCGGCGCCCCGGCGCCGATGGCCGAACTGCCCCCGGGCTGCCCGTTCGCGGCCCGCTGCCCGCTGGCCGAGGAGCGCTGCTCCGCGGCCGAACCCGCCCTGGAAGGGACGGACGGCCACCTGTCGGCGTGCGTGCGGTCGGCCGAGCTCGCCGAGCGGCGTCCCGCACCGGCCGAGGTCTACCCCGTCCCGGAGCTGCCCACCGCCGCCGCCGGCCCCGACGACCGCTCCGCCCGCACCCCGGTGCTGTCGGTGAGCGGGCTCGGAAAGACGTTCCCACTGCTCAAGGGCACGGTGTTCAAGCGCAAGGTCGGCGAGGTGTACGCGGTGGACGGCGTCGACCTGGACCTGCGGGAGGGCGAGACCCTCGGCCTGGTCGGCGAGTCCGGCTCCGGCAAGTCCACCACCCTCTTCGAACTGCTGCGGCTCGGAGCCCCCGAGACCGGCCGGATCGAACTGCTCGGCCGGGACACCGCCGCGCTCACCCGGGCGGAGGCCCACCGGCTCCGCGCCCGGGTGCAGATCGTCTTCCAGGACCCGATGGCCAGCCTCGACCCCCGGATGCCGGTCGGTGACATCGTCGCCGAACCGCTGCTCGCCCAGCGCGCCCCGCGCGAGGAGATCGCCCGCCGGGTGCCCGAGCTGCTGCGCCAGGTCGGCCTCGACCCGGAGCACGCCGTCCGCTACCCGCACCAGTTCTCCGGCGGCCAGCGCCAGCGCGTCTCGATCGCCCGGGCGCTGGCCGTCCGCCCCGAGCTGCTGGTGCTGGACGAACCGGTCTCCGCACTGGACGTCTCCATCCAGGCCGGGGTGCTCAACCTGCTCCAGACGCTCAAGGCCGACCTGGGCCTGTCCTACCTGTTCGTCTCGCACGACCTCTCGGTGATCCGCCACCTCGCCGACCGGGTCAGCGTGATGTACCTCGGCCGGACGGTCGAGCAGGGCGAGGTCTCCGCCGTCTTCGACCGCCCCCGTCACCCGTACACCCGCGCCCTGCTCTCCGCCGTCCCGCTCCCCGACCCCGCCGCCGAGCGTGCCCGCGACCGCATCCTGCTGGCCGGCGACCCGCCCCCGCCCACCGAGCGCCGCACCGGCTGCGTCTTCCGCACCCGCTGCCCCCGCTACGCCGGGCTCACGGCCCCGGCCGACCGGGCCCGCTGCGAGCAGGAGCGGCCGGCCCTGGTCGGCGGCGCGCCGGCGGCGGACCACCAGGCGGCCTGCCACCACCCGGAGCCGACGGCCGGAGGGGGTAGCGGACGGTAGCCGCTCGAACGCGATTCGGTGGATCGGGTCGGCGGCGTGTAAAGTCTTCGACGTCAGCAGGCGCCGCTAGCTCAGTTGGTTAGAGCAGCTGACTCTTAATCAGCGGGTCCGGGGTTCGAGTCCCTGGCGGCGCACATGGCAAGGTCTCAGGCCGTCCACTCCGGTGGGCGGCCTGAGGCGTTTCCGGGCGCCGGTCAGCGGGTTGCAGCGGGTGCCGGTGGGTGCCGGTGGGTGCCGCTGGACGCCTCAGCGGGTGTCGAGCACCGCCGAGGCCACCGCGTCAGGGCGGTCGAACATCACCAGGTGCCCGGCGGGAGCGGTGGTGCGGAAGTCCGCCCCGAGCAGGGCCGCCAGCTCCCGCTGCCGGGCCAGCCAGTCCTCGCCGCGCCGGGTCCGGCAGCCGTCGTCGGCGGCCAGCACGGTGACCGGCAGGTCCTCGGCCAGCGGCCGGGTGCGCCGCAGCCCGTCCAGCTCGGCGGCCGTGTCGAGGTAGCGGCCGTTCTCCCGCAGCAGCGCGCGCAGCGCCCGCCCGGTGCGGTAGCAGCGCCGGACCAGCGGCGCCGGGGCGAGGTCCTCGCGGCGGACGGTGGACAGCCGGGCCGTGGTCCGGCGGACGGCCGGGCCGAGCAGGTAGGGCACGGCGAGGGCGGTGGCGGCGCCGGCCAGCACCCGGGCCGCCAGGTCGCGCGCGGCCGGCGCCGGGTACGGCCGGACCCCCGCCTCCACGCTGCCGTCCACCAGCACCAGCCCGGCGGTCCGCTCGGGGTGCAGCCGGGCGAAGGCCTCGACGTGGAAGCCCGCGAGCGAGTGGCCGACCACGGTGCAGGGCTCGCGCAGCCCGAGGCCGTCCAGCACCGCCCGGATCCGCCCGGCCTCGCCGGCCGCCGTCGGCGCGGGCCGCCCGGCGGCGGGCTCGGCGGCGCTCAGCCCGTAGCCGGGACGGTCGAAGCGGACCACGGTGCGGTACGGCGTCAGGAACGGGACGACCAGGTCCCAGTCGAACCAGCTGCTGCCGAGGCCGCCGGAGAGCAGGCAGGGCGGACCGCCGCCCTCGACGCGGACGTGCAGCGGGACGCCGTCGACGCGCAGGAAGCGCGTCCGGCCGTCGGCCTCCGCCCCGGGAGCGCTCATGCCGGCCTCCGGTCCGGGAGCGGCTCGGGCGGGCGGTGCCGCTCGTCGCCGCTCCGGCCGCGCCGCTCGCCACTGTCCCGGCCGCGCTGCTCGGCGCCGTCCGCGTCGACCGGGCCGTACTGCTCGGTGCCGTCCGCGTCGGGCGGGTTCGGGCGGGCGGAGCGGGCCACGCCCAGGGCCAGCAGGCCGAGCCAGAGCGCGACCAGCAGCACCTGCAACCGCTGCCCGGCCCCGAGCGCCCAGGTGCCGTGCCCGGCCTGGAAGGCGGCGATCGAGGCGAGGCTCCAGCCGGTGGCGAGCAGCTCGGCGCCCAGCAGCCAGGGCCCGAACCGGCGCACCGGCGCCCACCAGCGGTAGCGCCGGGCGGCCACGGTGAGCGAGACCAGCGCGGCGAGCGCCCCGGCCATGGCGAGGCTGCTGGTGACGGCGTGCGCGGTGTGGGTGGCGGGGACCAGTCCGGCGGTCTCCCGGGCCGCGCACATCTCGTCGCTGGTGGGGGTGCAGCTGAGCGGCAGCCGGGAGTCGGCGGCGGTCGCGGCGCCGGACAGGGCCAGCGCGGACCAGCCGGCCAGCGCCCAGCGGTGCCGCCGGGAGGCCCCGGCCCGGCCGGTGGCGAGGGCGGTGCCGGCGGCGGCGAGCAGGCAGAGCCCGGCGGCCAGGTCGGTGGCCCGGAACAGGCCGCCCAGCGGCTGGTCCTCCGCGGCGAGTTCGCTGATGTACGCCTGCACCGGGTCGAGCCCGGTGCTCAGCACGACCTCCAGGACCCAGGCGGTGTACGCCACGGCGCTGAGCAGCAGCAGGGCGGCGACCGTCGTCCGCGCGGCGCGGTGTCCCGACCTGCCACGTCCTGGCCCGCCGGGTCCTGCTCGCGGGTGTCCTGGCTGGGAGCTGGGCACCGTTCCACCCTAACCAGCGGCGAACTCCGGCCCAACCGGAAGGAAAGGGACGGATCGGGCGGCGTCCACCGCGATGGTCGGAGGCACCCCTCGGAAGCGTGTATTGTTTTCCAGGTCAGCAGGCGCCGCTAGCTCAGTTGGTTAGAGCAGCTGACTCTTAATCAGCGGGTCCGGGGTTCGAGTCCCTGGCGGCGCACAGACAGTTGGGGAGCCTCTCGCAGCAGCGAGGGGCTCCCCGATTTTTTGGCCTCCGACGTCCGTTTTGCGTGTGATGTCGGTCTCGATTGGCGATCCGCCGGAGCCATCCGGCCCGTTCTGCTCGTCCAGGGCAGTAGAACCGGAATCGGGACAAAGGTCCCCAACCGCCGATGTCCCCGTCCGTGCGGGCTGCCCCGGTGCGCCCGCAGGAAAGGCCGCGCTTTGTCCAGAAACGCCCAGAGCGGCCGTCGCTCGCCGTCGATCAGCCTCCGCCCGGTCAAGCGGCTCAAGCGCACCACCGGCCCGGCCGGCGGGTTCGGCGGATCCGGTGGGTTCGGCGGGTCCGGCGGCAAGAAGTCGCGCCGTCCCAAGCGCACCGGCTGGCGCCGGCTGATACCCACCTGGCGGATGACCCTGCTCGGCGCCGGCTCGGCGCTGCTGCTCGGCATCGGCCTGTTCGCGCTGGGGATCGCCCTGGTGAAGGTGCCGGACGCGCACGCCGCCGCGACCGCCCAGAGCAACACCTGGCTCTACTCGGACGGTTCGGTGCTCACCCGCACCGGCCAGACCAACCGGCAGAACGTCACCCTGGACAAGGTCTCCCCGGCCGCCCAGCACGCCGCGCTGGCCGCCGAGGACCGGGACTTCTACAACGAGGGCGCGGTCAACGTCCAGGGCCTGGCCCGGGCCGCGATCAACACCGCCAAGGGCCAGGGCACCCAGGGCGGCTCCACCATCACCCAGCAGTACGTGAAGAACACGTACCTGAACCAGAAGCAGTCCATCAGCCGCAAGGTGAAGGAACTGTTCATCGCCATCAAGGTGGACGCCACCGAGAGCAAGGACGACATCCTCTCCGGCTACCTGAACACCTCCTACTACGGCCGCGGCGCCTACGGCATCCAGGCCGCCGCCCAGGCGTACTTCGGTGTCGACGCGTCCGCCCTCGACGCCGCCCAGGGCGCCTACCTGGCCACCCTGCTGAACGCGCCGAGCGCCTACGACGTGGCCACCGCCACCGCGGCGGGCAAGCAGAACGCCGTCAACCGCTGGAACTACGTGCTCGACGGCATGGTCAAGGAGGGCTGGCTCCCCGCGGAGGAGCGGGCGAGGACCGCCTTCCCGGAGGTCCGCGACCCGCAGCCCAACCCGGGCCTGTCCGGCCAGGCCGGCTACCTGGTCGACGCGGCCACCCAGTACCTCACCTCCAGCGGGGTGATCAGCGAGGCCGAGCTGGCCAAGGGCGGCTACACGGTCAAGCTGAGCATCGACCCGTCCCGTCAGCAGGCCCTCCAGGACTCCGTCCAGGCCCAGCTGCACGACACCCTGAACCCGGACAAGCGCAAGAAGGACGCGGCCGCCCAGGCCGGCGCCGCCTCGGTGGACCCGAAGACCGGCGCGGTCATCGCCCTGTACGGCGGCGTCGACTACGTGAAGCACTACGTCGACAACGCGACCCGGCGCGACTACCAGGCCGGCTCGACCTTCAAGGCGATCGCGCTGGCCGCCGCCTTCGAGAACGACGCCAGGACCCAGGACGGCCGCACCGTCACCCCGCGCACGGTCTACGACGGCACCAGCGGCCGGAAGGTCCGCGGCGGCAAGGGCACCCCGTACGCCCCGCCGAACGAGGGCGACAAGAGCTACGGCCAGATCAGCCTCCAGCAGGCCACCGACTGGTCGGTGAACTCGGCGTTCGCGCAGCTGGCGCAGGACACCGGGCTGCAGAAGGTCAAGGACACCGCCATCGCGATGGGCCTGCCCGGCAACACCCCGGGCCTCGACCCCGTGCCGTCCATCCCGCTGGGCGCGGCCACCCCGAGCGTGCTCGACATGGCGGGCGTGTACGCCACGCTGGACAACGGCGGCAGGCAGATCACCCCGTGGCTGGTGCAGTCGGTGGACCGCGAGGGCGAGAACGTCGCGCTGCCCGCGCACAAGACCACCCAGGCGATCAGCGAGGACACCGCCAACCAGGTCACCTCGATGCTCCAGGGCGTGGTGAGCGACCCGGGCGGCACCGGCTGGCGGGCGAAGGCGCTGGGCCGTCCGGCGGCGGGCAAGACCGGCACCACCGACGACCAGAAGTCGGTCTGGTTCGTGGGCTACACCCCCGAGCTGGTCACCTCGGTCGCCCTGTTCGGCCAGGACCCGGCCAACGGCGCCCAGGTCAGCCTGAGCGGCGTCGGCGGCATCGACGGCGCGGCGGGCGGCCAGTACCCGGCCCAGATCTGGACCAGCTACATGAAGGCCGCGCTCAAGGGCCAGCCGGTCGGCGACTTCCCGACCCCGGCCGGCGGTGACTCCGCGGGCGCCACCGACCTGCCGACCGCCCCGAGCACGCCGAGCAGCGGCCCGTCGACGGGCGCCCCCACCGGCGCTCCCAGCACCGGTCCCACCACGACGCCGGGCGACGGCTCGGGCTCGACCCCGTCGGGCGGCACGGACGGCGGCGCGACCACCGCGCCGACGGCACCGCCGACCAGCCAGCCGACCACCCAGCCCACCAGGCCGCCCCGGCCCACCTCGAAGCCGACGCCGACCACCCCGCCGACCACGGCCCCGACCACGCAGCCGACCACCCAGCCCACGGGCGGGACGGACGCGCTCGCGGGGGCGGGTGCCGGGTCGGTTTCCGGGGGCTGACGGGCGGGGGTTTCCGGGGACAGGTCCTCGGGACCGGGCCGGCCGGGCTCTCCGGCCCGGGTGAGTTCGCCACTCCGCACAGTTGTAGGCAGGACCAAATGACGGAATGGCGCCTTACCCGATCACTCGTATGACTGTCACAATGCGGCGGTGCACAGATCAACGGCCTCGCCCACCCTCCCTTCGGGCAGAACCCTCGGCCTCGGCCTGGCGCTGGTCTCCGCCGTCGCCTTCGGCGGCTCCGGCACCGCGGCCAAGCCGCTGATAGAGGCCGGGCTCTCCCCGCTGCACGTCGTGTGGCTCCGGGTCACCGGGGCGGCGGTGGCACTCCTCCCGGTCGCCTACCGGCACCGGCACGCCGTACTGCGCCGCCCCGGCCTGCTGCTCGGCTTCGGCCTGCTCGCCGTGGCGGGCGTCCAGGCCTGCTACTTCGCGGCGATCTCCCGCATCCCGGTCGGCGTCGCCCTGCTCATCGAGTACCTCGGGCCGCCGCTGCTGATCGGCTACGTCAAGTTCGTCCAGCGCAAGCCGATCACCCGCGGCGCGGCCGTCGGCGCCGGCGTCGCGGTGGCCGGACTGGCCTGCGTGGTCGAGGTCTGGAACGGTCTGAGCTTCGACGCGCTGGGCGTGCTGTTCGCCCTCGGCGCGGCCGTCTGCCAGGTCGGCTACTTCGTGCTCGCCGACGCCGGCCGGCACGGCGACCGCCCGGTCGACCCGCTCGCCGTCAGCGCCTTCGGGCTGCTCGTCGGCGCCGTGCTGCTCACCGCCCTCACCCGGCCGTGGCAGGCCGACTGGGGCCTGCTCGGCGGGTCGGTGGTGATGAACGGGCACTCCCTGCCCGCGTTCCTCCCGGCCGCGTGGATGGTGCTGATCGCGACCGTGCTCGCCTACCTGACCGGCGTGATCTCGGTCGGCTACCTCTCGCCGCCGATCGCCGGGGTGGTCGCCAACCTGGAGGCCGTGGTCGCCACCGTGACCGCCTGGGTGCTGCTCGGCGAGCACCTCGGGCTGCCGCAGATCGCGGGCGGCCTGCTCGTGCTGACCGGCGCCTTCGCGGCCCAGGCGAGCAAGCCCGCGGAGTCGGGCGCGGCTTCGGGGAGCGACGGGGCCGGGACGACCGGCTCCCGGGGCGACGGATCCACGGCTTCGAGAGCCCGTGCTGCCGAGTCCGGGGCCGGCCGGCCCGGCGTCGCCGGGACCGAAGAGGCCGAAGCCGGAGCCCGTGACCGGGTGACCGGGTGACCGGGTGACCGGGTGACCGCCGAGGGTGGGGTCAGCGGCCGGTCCAGCCGAACCAGTCGAGGTGATTGAGCGGCCACACGACGGCCGACACCGGGCCGACCACGTTGTCCACCGGCACGGCGCCGCCACCCGGGCCGTGCTGGTGGTAGCGGGAGTCCGCGGAGTCGCTGCGGTGGTCGCCCTCGACCCAGACGTAGCCCGAGGGCACCTTCACCGGCCCGAAGTCCAGCCCGGCGCAGGAGTCGTCCCCGGGGTGGAGGTACGGCTCGTCGACCTTCCGTCCGTCGACGGTCAGCGTGGTGCCCTGGCACTGCACGGTCTGGCCGCCGGTCGCGATGACCCGCTTGACCAGGTAGTTGTCGTCCTTCGGCGGCACCAGGCCGACGAAGCCGAGCACCGAGCTCACGGCGTTGGTGACCGGGTTGGGGTCGGTGGGCTGCGGCGGCAGCCAGCCCCCCGGGTCCTTGAACACCACCGGCTGCCCCGGCTCCGGCTCCCAGCCGGTCAGCGGCGCCAGCTTGTTCACGCCGACCCGGTCGCCGATCCGCAGGGTGTTCTCCATCGAGCCGGACGGGATGGTGAACACCTGGAACAGGCAGGTCTTGATCAGCAGCGCGACCACCAAGCCGACCGCCACCATCAACGGCAGCTCGATCCACCACGGACGGGGACGCCGGCCCGAACGGCGGGCCTTGCGACCGCGCGAACCGCGCGCCCGGCGGCGGGCCTCGGCGCGGCCGCCGGACACCCCGTGAGCGTTCGACGCGGAGTCGCTGGGGGCTCCGGCTCCACTGGGCGTTTCGGGCAGGTTCACCGCCATCGTCGCTGCTCCACCTCTCCGGCTGGGGAAGTCTGCACGCTACGCCAACCGTGGAGCCTGACGAAATCGGTCATTTAGCCGCCGCCGACATCACCGGGCGTCCCGGGGCCGCCCGGTGAGCCGGCCCTTGGGCCGTTCGTGACCGCTCGGGACCAGGTGCCCGGGCCCCGGGCCGGCAGCTCCCGGGCCGGCGGCTTTCGGCCGGCGGGGCCGGGCCTACGGCTTTGGGCCGCCGGGGCCGGGCCTACGGCTTTGGGCCGCCGGGGCCGGGCCTACGGCTTTGGGCCGCCGGGGCCGGGCCTACGGCTTTGGGCCGCCGGGGCCGGGTCTCAGGCGCGGGCGATGGCCTCGTGGTGGCGGATGACCTCGGCGATGATGAAGGTCAGGAACTTCTCCGCGAAGACCGGGTCCAGCTTCGCCCCCGCCGCCAGCTCCCGCAGCCGCTTGATCTGGTCCCGCTCGCGCGCCGGGTCGGCCGGGGGCAGCTTGTGCTCGGCCTTGAGCCGGCCGACCCGCTGGGTCGCCTTGAAGCGCTCGGCCAGCATGTGGACCACCGCGGCGTCGATGTTGTCGATGCTCTCGCGCAGGCTGGTCAGCTCGGCCCGTACGGCGTCGTCGATCCCCTCGGTCAGGCCGGTCTCGGGGGTCGTGGAGTGGTCCGTCATCGGGGCGGCTCCCGGTGTCTGCGGTGGGCGCCCGGCCGTACGGCGGCCGGGCTCGGGCCCGGGCAAATCTAACAGGGCCCCCGCTGCAGCCCCGCACCGTCGGACGGAACCGTCCACGATCCGGACGCCGGTCCGGGACCGGCCGACGGCTCCGCACTCCGCCCGCCCGCCGCGGCGTGACGCACCGGTCCGTCGCGGCGTCTGCCCGTAGGCTGGGCGCGCATGACCTGACGTGACCGCTCGAACACTCCCTCGACACTGGAGGAACCGACCGTGGCAACCACCCGCACCGCCACCACCGCGTGGGAGGGCAACCTCATCGCCGGGAAGGGGCTGGTGACCTTCGCCTCCTCCGGGATCGGCGAGTTCCCCGTCTCCTGGCCCGCCCGCGCCGAGACGCCCAACGGCAAGACCAGCCCCGAGGAACTCATCGGGGCCGCCCACTCCGCCTGCTTCTCGATGGCCCTCTCGCACGGCCTGACCGGCGCCGGCACCCCGCCCACCAAGCTGGAGACCCGGGCCGACGTCACCTTCCAGCCGGGGACGGGCATCACCGGCATCCACCTGACCGTCGTCGGCGAGGTCCCGGGGCTGGACGAGGCGGGCTTCGTGAAGGCCGCCGAGGACGCCAAGGCCAACTGCCCGGTGAGCCAGGCCCTGACCGGCACCACCATCACCCTGTCGGCCTCGCTGGCCTGAGCCACCCCCTCTCCCCTTCCTCTCTCCTCCCGCCGGCACCGCCTCCGGTCCCGTCCGCCCTCGGCTCCCGGCCCATTCCGCGCCACTTCCGGCGCGCGACCGGCGCCCAGGGGCGCGGCTTCGGCGCACGCGCCCCCGGTGCACATCATGTGATGTGCACCGGGGGCGTCTGCACGTACCGCCATTCATGATCACAAAGCGGGCGAATCACCCTGCCGGCGGTCACCGCGCGTTGCCGTCGCGGCCTATGATCGGCCGCAGCGCCCTGTCCTTCCGGTGGGTCCCCGCGCGCCGGCGCCCCACGACGGGCGGCCCGTAGCGGACCGACTCCGAGGACCACGACAGAGTGCGGAGCCGACCGCCGGGTCCCGACTGGCCGGCCGGACCATCGTCAAGCGTCAGCAGCGGACGGGAGCATGCCGTGCCGGGCCAGAACGAGGGGGCCGACGCACACCACCGGGGCGTGCGGCACGAGGGATCACCACGCCACCGCCACCTCGCCTCGCCGGTCCTGGGACCGGCCGCCGGATCCGCCACCGGGCCGGGCGCGGGACCGGACACCGGGCCGACCGCGGGGGCCGTCACCGCCCGCAGCGCCTGCGGGACGCTCGCGGAGCCGGAACTGCTGCTCTGCCCGACCTGTTCGGCCCCGCTCACCGCCGACGCCCACCGGGACCGGGACCGGGACCGCGCCGACGGCGGCACCGACCGGGCGGACGGCGGCACCGACCGGGCCGAGGGAGGCACCGACCGGCTGCTGGCCGCGCTGCGGGCCAGCGAGTCCCGGTTCCGGGCCGCCTTCTGCGACGCCGTCATCGGCATGGCCCTGATCGACGCCGAGGACCGGATCATCGAGGTCAACCCCGCCTTCGCCAGCCTGATCGGACGGAGCGTCGGAGACCTGGTCCGCACCCACCTGCACGAGATCATCGACCCGGAGGGCATGCCGGACCGGCTCTTCTCCGAGCTCGTCCACGGGGAGCGGGAACGGTTCCGCGTGGAGAAGCAGCTCAAGCACCGCGAGGGCCACACGGTCTGGAGCAAGGTCACCGTCTCGCTGATCCGGGACGGCGCCGGGGAACCGCTCTACACCCTGGCGCTGGTGGAGGACATCACCGAGCAGCGCCGGCTCGGCGACCGGCTGGAGTACCAGGCCCTGCACGACCCGCTGACCCGGCTGCCCAACCGCGCCTCCTTCTTCGAGCGGCTCGACGCCGCCTGCCTCGCCCCGGCCGACGGGCCGGGCCCGACCGGGGCCTCGGGCGAACGCCGGGTGGGGGTCTGCTACCTGGACCTGGACGGCTTCGCGGCGATCAACGAGGCGCTCGGCCACCACATCGGCGACCAGCTGCTGATCGCCGTCGCCACCCGGCTGCGGCACGGGTTCGAGGGGCGCGACACGCACCTGGTGGCCCGGATGGGCGGCGACGAGTTCGCCGTCCTGGTCACCGACAGCCTGGGCATCGCGCAGCTGACCGAGCTGGCCGACCGGATCCTGGAGATGCTGGAACGTCCCTTCGACGTCGCCGGGCACCGGCTGGTGATCACCGCCAGCGTGGGCGTGGTCGAGCGGTCCGTGCACGAGACCACCCCGACCGACCTGGTCAAGGACGCCGACGCCACGCTCTACTGGTCCAAGGCCGACGGCCGCGCCCGCTGGACCCTCTACGACCCGGACCGCGGCGCCCACCAGCTCACCCGGCAACTGCTCGCCACCGCGCTGCGCCCGGCCCTGGAGCGCGGCGAGTTCACCATCGAGTACCAGCCACTGGTCGGGCTGGCCGACGGAACCGTGCACGGCGCGGAGGCGCTGGTCCGCTGGCGCCACCCCCGCTACGGGACGCTCTCCCCGGACCGCTTCATCCCGCTCGCCGAGGAGACCGGCGCGATCGTGCCGCTCGGGACCTGGGTGCTGGAGGAGTCCTGCCGGCAGGCCAGGCAGTGGCTCGCCGAGTTCCCCGAGACCGAGACCTTCGTGAGCGTCAACCTGGCCGCCCGCCAGATCTGGGACTCCGACATCGTCGCCGACGTCGCCCGGGCCCTCGAACGCACCGGCCTGCCGGCCCGGCTCCTCCAGCTGGAGATCACCGAGAGCGCCCTGCTCGGCCCCGGCGGCCGACCCCTCCAGGCCCTCCAGGCGCTCGCCGACATGGGCGTGCGGATCGCGATCGACGACTTCGGCACCGGCTACTCCAACCTGGCCTACCTCTCCCGACTGCCGGTGCACGTGCTCAAACTGGACGGCACCTTCATCGAGGGCTTCCGCGAGCCCGCCGCGGCGGACCGCCCCGGCCGCCCGGAGCTCGGCTCCCGCCGCAGCGACGCGGACGAGCAGATCGTCGGCGCGATGGTGCAGCTCGCCCACACCCTCGGCCTGACCGTCACCGCCGAGGGCATCGAGAGCGCCGCCCAGGCCGAGCGCCTGCGGCTGACCGGCTGCGACACCGCCCAGGGCTGGTACTTCGCCCGCCCCGGCGAGGCCGAGCTGGTCGCGGCCATACTCCGCGAGGGCCGCCCCGCCCTGGACGGCGGCAGCCGCCGGGGCTGAGGCGGGGGAGGCGGCTGCCGGGTCGGGCCGCGGCGGGGCCGGTCGCCGAGCACGCGGTCGCCGTCTCGGCGCCCCCGTTACGCGTCGCCGTCGGGCACGTTCCTGTCGCCGGGTCGTTCCCGTCAGGCTGTTCCCGACCTCCCGACGGCGGGGCACCGCCGTCGGGAGGTCATCGCGAGGGGCATCGCCGGGGCCGCCGCCGTCACGCGGTCGACGTCAGGCCGTACGCCTCGGCGATCAGGCCGTACGAGCGGAGGCGGGCCTCGTGGCCGTGGATGTGCGAGGTGACCATCAGCTCGTCCACGCCGGTCCGCTTGCGCAGCGCCTCCAGCCCGTCGGCGACCCGGCCCGGGTCCCCGAGCACGACGTTGTCGAGCCAGCTGTCGATGAAGTCCGCCTCGACCGGGCTGTACGGGTACTGCTCGGCCTCCTCCGGAGTGGGGATCGGGCCGGGGTTGCCGCGCCGCAGCCGGAGCATGCCGAGGGCGGCGGAGCGGGCCAGGCGCCGGGCCGAGGACTCGTCGTCCGCGGCGACCGCGCTCACGCCGATCAGCGAGTACGGCTCGGCGAGCACGGCGGAGGGGCGGAAGGACGACCGGTAGAGGTCCAGCGCGGGGATGGTGTTGGCGCTGCTGAAGTGGTGGGCGAAGGCGAACGGGAGGCCGAGGCGGCCGGCCAGCTGGGCGCTGAAGCCGGAGGAGCCGAGCAGCCAGACCGGCGGGCGGTTCTCGCCCTTGGGAACGGCCGTCAACCGGGCGTACGGGTGGCCGTCCGGGAAGTCCCCGTCGAGGAAGTGGGTCAGCTCGGCGAGCTGCTGCGGGAAGTCGTCCGCGCCCTCGGCGAGGCCGCGGCGCAGCGCCCGGGCGGTGGCCGGGTCGGTGCCGGGGGCGCGGCCGAGTCCGAGGTCGATCCGGCCGGGGTGCAGGGCCTCCAGCAGGCCGAACTGCTCGGCGATGGCCAGCGGGGCGTGGTTGGGGAGCATGACGCCGCCGGAGCCGAGCCGCAGCGTCGTGGTGTTGGCCCCGAGGTGGGCGAGCAGGACGGCGGGGGTGGAGCTGGCCACTCCGGGCATGCCGTGGTGCTCGGCCACCCAGAAGCGGTGGTAGCCCCACTGCTCGGCCCGGCGGGCCAGCTCGGTGGTGGCGGCGAGGGCCTCGGCGGGGGTGTGGCCGACGCCGACGGTGGCCAGGTCGAGGATCGAGAGCGGAGCGGGTGCCGTTCCCCGGGCGGTGCCCCGGATCGCCGCGTCGGCCGTCGGCTCGGTCGCGTGCTCCTGCTGGTCCTCGGTGGTCATCCCGTCCGCCCTCCTGGCTGCCGTCCTTGAGCCGGCCGTCATGGGTGACCGCGCGGGCCCGGGTGGCCCGACGGTCGCTGTCGCCGACGGGGGTCAACCACGGCCGGGGGCTGACTGTTCCCGCCTCCGGGATGTCGTCCGGCCAGGGTCCGGTCGGGTTTCGGCCATTTCGCACGGAAGTCGGGTTGAAGCCCCGGCTGACGCAGAGCCAGCGGGCGAACACGGTTGGCGACTTCCCGCCAGCGCCGGAAGTCGCCAGCACGAGGTCTCGCGGCAGCGGGCGGGCGTCCGGCAGGCTGGGGACCAGGAGCGGGTCGCCGGAGCGGGATCCGCACTCCACCAGCAAGATCGTCGGGCTGGACCAGCACCGGACGATCACTGCGAGCCCTCGGCGCGGCACCCCGCCCCGGGGGCTCGTTCCAGTTGCGGCGGCCCTCCGCCGCCGGGGCGGCCCGCCGCCCGGCCCGACCGCACGACCTGCCAGGTCACGCGGTTCGCCGCCCGGAGCGCGGCCGGAATCAGCGGCCGTGATCCATGCCATACCGGGGTGCTTCATGGCATGAAAAGTCGAGGCGCTAGCGTTGACCCCTGCAGCCACCTGCTCCCCCGGGAGGCGTGGAGGGAGTAAGGGCCTTGAACTTCGTGGCGGCGGTCGGATCCTCGTGGATCTGCGCGCTGGCGCTCGTCGCCGTGCTCGGGGACGCCCTCCTTCCGTTCATCCCCAGCGGGACGCTGGTCATCCTGGCCGTGCTCAAGACGTCGCAGATCAACGGCGCCCCTCTGATGCTCGGACTGGGCGTGGCGGTCGCCTCCTTCCTGGGCGACCTCCTGCTGCTCAACCTCGCCCGGCGTGGCGCCCCGGTGCTGCACCGCCGACTCGCCCGGCGCCCGAAACTGGCGGCCAGTGTGACCCGGGTCCAACAGGCCCTGGTCGAACGCCCCCACGGCGCGGCCGCCGCGATGGTGGTGATCGCGCGGTTCGTCCCGGCCGGGCGGACCGTCCTCGACCTGGCCATCGGCCACTCCCCCACCCATCCGCACCGGTTCCTGCACTGGTCGGCGCTGGCGGCGCTGATCTGGGCCGCGTACATCGTGACGCTGGGCTGGCTGAACAGCCACTGGTTCAACACCGCCTGGCTGAGCCTGGTGGTCTCCTGCGCGGCGGCCACCGCCATCAGCACCGCGATCGCGCGCATGGTGCGCCGCACCCGGCGGCTCGCCGCGCTCTGACGGTCCGACCGGCGACCGCTCCCTGACGGCCTGCCCGCCCCTCGGTCGCTCACTCCGGCGGACACGCTCCGACCGCCCGTCCCCGCTCCGGCCGACATGCCCGGCCGTCCCGCTCCGGTCGGCGCGTCCCTTAGTGGGCTTCAGGCCTACCCGGCCCGACAAGGGGCAAAAGTTTTCCCAAAAGGGCGATCAACCGGGCCGAACGCTGACGAACTCCACCGGGGAGCGGGCTGCCCGGAGGTACCGTACTGACCGGGCCGCACGGGGGTGGACAGCGTCACAGGACGGCAACAGTCGACGCATCTCCGCAGCCCAGCCGGATGCGCCCAGCGTGTTGAGAGTCGTCAGTGCTCGACGACCTTGGTGGCCGTTGCGGCGGCATGACATGCTAACGGCGGAATAATCATCAATTGCCCGATTTGACCGGTGCGGTTGCGGACCGCCCTCACCACCGGCATCGGCACCCAGGGGAGACCATGACCAGCATCTCGCGCAGGACGGTGCTCAGTGCGACCGCTGCGACCGCGGCCCTCGGCGCGGTCGCGGCCTGCTCCAGCGGCGGATCCGGTTCGGGCCAGGGTTCCGCCTCTCCCGGCCCCAGCGGCACGAGCACCCCCCGGAGCGGCACCGGCGACCCCACCCAGGCGGTGGTGCCCAAGGGCACCCCGATCGGTGACGGCTCCAACGCGGACACCGGCCCGCAGCCGAACCAGCCCAAGCCCGAGAAGCTCAAGCCCGGCGAGCGGCCGCCGCAGTTCGTGGTCTTCTCCTGGGACGGCGCCGGCGGCACCGAGGACGGCCAGTTCCCCCGCTTCCTGAAGCTGGCGGAGCAGCACAAGGCCACGATGACCTTCTTCCTCTCGGGCATCTACGCCCTGCCCAAGGGCAAGGCCGACCTGTACCACCCGCCGAAGCACTCGGTCGGCGCCTCCGACATCCCGTACCTGTCGGACGGCGCGGTGAAGAGCACGCTCAAGCTCATCAGCCAGGCCTGGCTGGCCGGGCACGAGATCGGCACCCACTTCAACGGGCACTTCTGCTCCAGCCGTCCGGACAAGAACGGGGTCAACGTGTGGACTCCGGAGGACTGGCAGAGCGAGATCGACCAGGCGATCGGCTTCGTCACCCAGTGGCGGACCAACACCGGCTTCACCGACGTCGACCCGCTCCCCTTCGACTACAAGAAGGAGCTCATCGGCGGCCGCACCCCGTGCCTGGAGGGCCAGAAGGCGCTGCTGCCGACCATCGCCAAGCTGGGCTGGAAGTACGACGCCAGCTCCTCGGGCGGCCTGCAGATATGGCCGCAGAAGGTGCAGGACGGCAAGGTCTGGGACTTCCCGCTGCAGTCCATCCCGTTCCCCGGGCACAACTTCCAGGTCCTGTCGATGGACTACAACATCCTGGCCAACCAGTCCAAGGGCAGCACCAAGGGCGACCCGGCCATGTACGGCGAGTGGCGCACCCAGGCCGCGAACTCCTACCTGGCGGGCTTCGAGCGCGCGTACAACAGCAACCGCGCGCCGTTGTTCATCGGCAACCACTTCGAGCAGTGGAACGGCGGCATCTACATGGACGCCGTCGAGGAGACCCTCAAGGCCGTCGCCGGCAAGCCCGACGTCCGGCTGGTCTCCTTCAAGCAGCTGGTCGAGTGGCTGGAGGTGCAGGACCAGTCCACCCTGCGCAAGCTGCGTTCGCTCAACGTCGGCCAGGCGCCGGCGGGCGGTTGGGAGAGCTTCCTCGGCACGGCCGGCTGACACCGGGCCGACGTACCGGGCCGATCCGGACCGGCGTACCGGCCTGACGCGTCGACCGGCGGACGGCCGAAGCACCGGCGGCGGTCGGCGGGTTCTCGCACCCCGCCGGCCGCCGTTCCCCGTACCAGTCGGATCCCGGGGCGGCTCGGCTACCCGACGGCGAGGGCGTCCGCCAGCAGTATGCGGACGATGCGGTCCGCCCCGGCCTCGCCCCAGAGGATCGAGTAGTGGTTGGTCCCCGGCACCGGCGTGGCCGTCACCTTCTCCGGGTCCAGCCCGGCCAGCCCGATCCGCCCGTGGTCGTAGAGGCCCTGCGGCTCGTCCAGCAGCCCGCGCTCGGCCCAGAGCAGGTCGGCCGGGCAGGGCAGCCGGTGCACGGCGGCGGCCGCGTCCTCGTCCAGCAGGACCTGGGCGCCGTCGGTCTGCACGGCCTCCAGCACGCAGGAGGAACGCAGTTCGGGCTCCGCCCCGACGAGGTCGCGCTGGGTGTAGGCGTCGATCCCCTCGGTCCACCCGCCGGCGAAGGCGGGGTGCCCGCGCCAGAACTCCCGGTAGGCGTCCCGGTCCGGGAAGGTCGTGGACAGCCGGGCCAGCGCGGGGCCGAGCACCGCGGCCAGGGCGTCCTGCTCGCGGACGCCCCGCGGCAGCGGGAAGGTCACCGCCCCGTCGACCAGCAGGACGCGCCGGACCAGGTCGGGGTGCCGGACGGCGGCCAGGGCGGTGACCCAGGCCCCCATCGAGTGGCCGACCACCATGGCGGGCCCCGAGCCGAGAGTGCCGATCAGCGCGGCCACGTCGTCGGCGTGCCGGGCCAGTCCGTACGGTCCGGCGACCGAGCGGCTGGCGCCGCGGCCGCGCAGGTCGGGCGCGAGCAGGGTCACCCGGCCGGCCAGCCGGCGGGCGACCTCGTACCAGGCGAGGCCGTTGGCGGTGATGCCGTGCACCGCCACGACCGTCGGGGCCCGCGGGTCGTCGGCCGGCCAGCGCAGGACGGCCAGGTCCCCACCGGGCACGGGGACGGTCAACTCCTCGGGCTTCAGCGGCGACTGGCTCACGCGGGGGTACCTCCGGTGGGGTGGGCGGTTCCGGGGCCGGCCGGCGCCGGAGCGGACCGGGCGGATCGGTCGGCGCGGATGCGGGCAGGCAGTCTAGCCAGGCCGCCGGGCAGCAGGTAGACCACGGCGACGAACAGGGCGCCCAGCAGGAACAGGGGTTGGGAGAGCGGCACGCGCAGCGCCGCCGGCAGGTCGGCGACGGTCGACGAGTTGGCGAGGTCGCCGAGCCGGTGGCTCGCCCAGGTGTAGAGGACCCCGCCGAGCAGCGGCCCCCAGCGGGTGCCGGAGCCGCCGAGGACGACCATGACCAGGAGCGCGAGCGTGGCGTCCGAGGTGGCGGCCTGCGGGGTGGCGCCGCCGGTCAGCAGCAGGTAGACCACCCCGCCCAGCCCGGCGAGCCCGCCGGCCAGCACGAAGGCGACCAGCTTGTAGCCGTACGGCCGCAGCCCGAGCACCTCGACCCGGCGCTCGTTCTCCCTGATGCCCTCCCAGACCCGGCCCATCGGCGAGTTGACGGCCCAGTGGACCGCGGCGAGCGTCAGCACCAGGTAGCCGACGGCGATCCAGTAGAGGTTGGCGGTGTTCTCGATCCCGAGCAGCCCGTCGGGCAGCAGGTCGGCCGGGGCGGAGCGGCCCTCCTCGCCGCCGGTGACACCGCCGGGGTTGCGCTGGACGAGGATGGAGCCGGCCTGGGCGAAGGCCAGGGTGACCATGGAGAAGCCGATACCGGTGACGCGCAGGCTGACTGAGCCGAGCAGCAGGGCCAGCAGCACGGAGCAGGCGACACCGAACACCGCGGCGGCGGCGAACGGCAGTCGCAGCTCCAGCATGCCGAGGCCGGTGGCGTAGAGGCCGGTGGCGAAGTAGAGCGCGTGGCCGAAGGAGAGCAGTCCGGTCCGACCGAGCAGGAGGTCGTAACCGGTGGCGAGGGCCCCGTACAACAGGCACAGGGCGAGCAGTTGGAGGCTTCCGGGGCTGCCGAGCGGGCCGTCGAGCAGTCCCGGGACGGGAAGCGCACTGTATGGGGCGACAAGGAGCGTGATCAGCAGGGCGATCGGCCACCAGCGTAGCGCTCCGTGCATGACTGTCCAGCGATTAGTGACTGAATCACCTGTTCGAGGGATGGCGCCGGACCCGGCCCTGTGTTCACAATGGGTCTCGGCAAGGCCGGTGTCAGTCCCCCTTGCCACAGTGGCGGTGTCGGCGGAGCTGGTGTCAGTCCCCTCTGCTGACATGGTGGTCACGGCAGGGCTGGTGTCAGTCCCCCCTGCCGGAAGGGCGGCGCTGCGGCCGGCCGCGGGGCCACCGGTGCTCGTGATCGGTGTTTCGGCGCTCACGCGAGCCTCCCGGTGAGTCCACGGGGTCGGACGAGAAGCAGCACGGCGAGCAGGACGACGACCGAGAGGTCGCCGAGCCCGGCGCCCGTGTAGTAGTTGGCGAACTGCTGGACGAGGCCGACGCCCACCGAGGCGACGGCGGCTCCGGTCACGGAGCCCATGCCGCCCATCACCACCACGACGAAGGCGAAGATGAGCAGGCCGGTCCCCTGGCCGGGATTGACCGAACCGAAGTAGAGGCCGCCGAGGGCGCCGCCCAGCGCGGCGGCCGCCCCACCGAGGGCGAAGACGAGGGTGAACGCCCTCCGGACGTCGATGCCGAGCGCCGTGACCATCGCCCGGTCCTCGACGCCGGCCCGGACGATCAGCCCGTAGCGGGTGCGGGCGAGGAACAACCGAAGAGTGAGCAGCAACAGTGCGGCGGCGGCCACCAGCACGAAGCGGTTGACCGGGACGGTCGCACCGAGCACGTGCCAGGTGCCGGACAGCAGCTCCGGCTGGGGGAAGGGGCGGGAGTCCGCGCCCCAGATCCCCATCAGCAGGGCGGGTACGGCCAGCCCGACCCCGACGGTGGCAAGGATCTGGTCGCGCGGGCGGCTGTAGAGCGGCCGGATCAGGAAGAGCTCCAGCAGGACGGCGGCGGCCGTCCCGACCAGGGTGCCGAACGGCACCGCGAGCCAGAAGGAGAAGCCGGCCTCGGCGCCGGCCCACCACGTGGCATAGGCGCCGATGGAGAGCAGGGCGCCGTGCGCGAAGTTGAGCACGTCCATCAGACCGAAGATCAGCGACAGACCGGAGGCGACCAGGAAGTACAGCGCACCGAGACCGAGCCCGGTACAGAAAAGGAGGACGACGGTGTCCATCAGGGCTTCACCTCGGCGGTGACGACAGGAGTGGCCGGGGAGGCGGCGGGCCGGGGCCCGCCGGCGAGCGGGTGACGCGAGCCGACGCCGAGCAGGCGGCGGGCGGCCTCCTCGTCGGCCAACAGCTCGGCGGTGTCCCCGCGGTGGGCGGTGCGGCCGTCGGCCAGGACGGCGCAGGTGCCGGCCAGCCGGCGGACGAGGGCGAGGTTCTGCTCGACCAGCAGGACGGGCACGGCCTCGGCCGCACGGGCCAGCACCTCGGCCACCTCGGCGACGATCTTCGGGGCCAGGCCCTTGGTGGGCTCGTCGGCGATGATCAACCGGTTGCGGTTGAGCAGCGTCCGGCCGATCGCCACCATCTGCTGCTGGCCGCCGGAGAGCGTCCCGGCCAACTGTCCGGCCCGCTGCTTGAGTTCGGGGAAGAGCTCGTGGACGAGCGCGTAGTTCGGCTCACCGGCCCCGTCCCCGCTCCCGGCGGCGCGCTCGGCGAGGCGGAGGTTCTCGGCGACCGTGAGGCCGGCGAAGATCCCCCGGTCCTCGGGCGCGTACCCGATGCCGTGGCGAACGACCAGATGCGTGGGAAGGGAGGAGAGTTCGGCACCGGCGAGCCGGATGCTTCCGGTACGCGGCACCAGGCCCATGGCGGCCTTGACGGTGGTGGTCTTTCCGGCGCCGTTGCGGCCCAGGAGAGCGGTCACCCCGGCGGGGGCCACGTCGAAGTCGACACCGTGCAGGATGTGCAGCCCGTCGACGACCACCCGCAGATCGCGGACGGAGAGGAGGGGATCGACAGCCGGCGGCAGCGAGGAGGCGGAGTGCGCCGCGGGAGACGGGCGCTGAGCGGAGAACGGAGAGGAGGTCACAGCGCCTCACCCAGGTAGGCCTGTTGCACGGTCGGGTCGGCCATCACGGCCTCGGGGGTGTCCAGGGCGAGCAGGGTGCCGTGGTGCATCACCGCCAGCCGGTCGGCCAGGCCGAGCAGGACGTCCATGTGGTGCTCGACCATCAGGACGGTCCGGCCCAGGTCACGGTGCACGGAACGGATCAGCTCGGTGAGGGCGGGCACCTCCTCCGCGCTGACACCGGCCATCGGCTCGTCCAGCAGGATCAGCCGGGGCTCGGAGACCAGCAGGACGGCCAGCTCCAGCTTGCGCTTCTCCCCGTGCGAGAGCGCACTGGCCAGAGTGTCCGCGCGGTGGGTGAGATCGGTGCGTTCCAGGGTGTCGGCCAACTGCTGCTCGTAGCGGTCGGCCCGGCGCCAGAGCCGGTACGAGGCACGAGGCCCGGCCGCCGCCTGGGCGGCCAGACGGACATGGTCGGCGACCGTCGTGCCCGGCCAGAGGGAGGAGGTCTGGAAGGTGCGGCCGAGCCCGCGGCGGGCCCTGGCGTGCACCGCCTCGGCGGTGATGTCCGCGCCGTCGAGGTGGAGGCTGCCGTGGGTCGCCGGGTAGATGCCCGAGATCAGGTTGAAGAGGGAGGTCTTGCCGGCGCCATTGGGCCCGATGAAGGCGATGAACTCGCCTTCGCCGACCGAGAAGGAGACGTCCTCGACGATCGGCACGCCGCGGACGGCCCAGCCGAGCCCGTCCAGACGCAGCACCGGAGAGGAGGACGAGGACGGCCCGGAGAACGCAGAGGGCCCGGAGGCGGAGGCGGCGGAAGGAGTGGAGGAGGTACGGGCGGACATCGGGATCAGCCCGCCATCGGGGTGACCGGGGGTGCCGCCTCGTCCGCGGTCAGGGTCTTCTCCACCGAGGGCTTGGCGGCGGCGCCGTTGCCGGTCAGCCGCACCTGGAACATCGGCTGGAGCAGCGCGTGGTCCTCGGCGCGGACGGTGGTCTTCCCCTTCACCCCGTCGAAGCTCCAGCCCTCCAGCGCCTTGACCAGGGCCGAAGTGTCGTCGGTGGAGCCGTGGTTGGACTCGACGGCGTGCACGATCATCTGGGCGGCGGTGAAGCCGTCCGGGGTGAAGATGTCCGTCTTCCCTCCGGCGGCGGTGACGGCCTCGGTCATGGCCTTCTCCACCGGGGTGCCGGCGGCGCCGTCGAAGTAGTGGTTCAGGAAGGAGATCTTCTCGCCCGCCGGGCCGAACAGCGGGTAGGAGGCGGCCAGGTCGAGGCCCGTGACGACCTTGGTGTCCGCGAACGCGTCCTGCTGGTTGAGCGCCGTCCACAGGGCCGAGGCGGTGTCGCCGGCCCAGGCGACGAACAGCAGGTCGGGCTTGGCGGTCTTGGCCTGGGTGGCGAAGGGGGTGAGGTCGGTGGCGCTCGGCGGGGCGAGCACCTGGTCGACCGTCGCCCCCTCGGCACCGAGCACCGCCTTCACGGCAGCCACGTTGGCCTGGCCGAAGGCGTTGTCCTGAGCGAGCACGGTGACCTTCTTGCCCTTCGCGTCACCGACGAACGAGGCCGCGGTCCTGATGTCCTGGTAGGACTGGCGGCCGGAACGGAAGGTGTACTTGTTCAGGCCGGTGGCCTTGTCGGCGGCGGCCGGTCCGCTGATGAAGAGCACCTTGTTCTGGGCGGCGATCGGGCCGACCTGGAGGGCCACACCGGAGGCGGTGGATCCGGCCAGCACCTTGTAGCCCTTGCCGATCAGGTCCTTGGCGGCGGACACCGCCTTGGCCGGGTCGCCGGCGTCGTCCTGCTCCTCGAACTCGATCCTGTGCCCGTCGACCGCCCCGGTGCCCTTGGTCGCGTAGTTCAGGCCGGCCTTGAAGCCCTCCAGGTACTGCTTGCCGTAGGCGGCCAGTGGCCCGGTCTTGGAGTACACCAGGCCGACCTTGACCGGGCCCTTCGTTCCACCGTCCGCCGCGCTCGTCCCGGCCGTACCGGCCTTGGCGCAGCCCGAGGCGAGCAGGACGCAGGCCGCGAGGGCGGCGAGCTTCCGGGCCGGGCCGCCGGTCAGGGAGTCACCCGGGCCGACGCCGGCGGCAGTCCTGGAGGGCGTTGTCGAGCTGCGCATGATGACCGACTCCTGAGGTGCGGCGGGGTGATTGCGGGAACCGTAGGTGTGCGGTGGGGGCGGCGACATGTGCCCGGCCGATGCATCAGGCCATCGGGATGTGGCTCCGGCCTCCATACCGTCGGCCCGCCGCTGTTCTCCGGGCGCCCAGGTGTGGGACACCCACACGGTTCCCCGCTCACCCGTGGGGGCGGCCGCCATGGCTGACGCGGCCCCGGCCGGGTGACGGTGGAGGGGCGCGGAGCCCGTCCGGCGGCAGCCACCCCAGCGGCGTGCCCGACCCGGTCCGGCCCAGGCAGGACCCCAGCCCGGCCTGGTGCGGCCACGGGCTCCGCGCGGTTCCCGAAGCCCGCCGGCCTCCCCTCCCAGCTGCTCTCCCGCCTGCCCCCGCCTCCCTCCCGCCCGCTCCTCCCGCGGCCCCTCGCACCGCCCGCTCCCACCCGCCTCCCCTCCTCCCACTCCCTCACGAGGTGACCCCTTGGACAAGGTCCTGGACTCCCCCGCCGACGCGGTCGGGGACATCCCCGACGGCGCGGTGCTGGCCGTCGGCGGCTTCGGCCTCTGCGGCATCCCGAGCACGCTGATCGGCGCCCTGGTGGACTCCGGTGCCACCGGGCTGCGGGTGGTCTCGAACAACTGCGGGGTGGACGACTGGGGGCTGGGCCTGCTGCTCCGGGCGGGCCGGATCGCCCGGATGACCTCTTCGTACGTCGGGGAGAACAAGGAGTTCGCCCGGCAGTACCTCTCCGGCGAGTTGGAGGTGGAGCTGACCCCGCAGGGCACGCTGGCCGAGCGGCTGCGGGCGGGCGGCGCCGGGATCCCGGCGTTCTTCACCCCGGCCGGGGTCGGCACCCAGGTCGAGGAGGGCGGGCTGCCCTGGCGCTACGCGGCCGACGGCTCGGTGGCCCTGGCCTCCCCGCCCAAGGAGGTCCGCGAGTTCGGTGGCCGCCGGTACCTGCTGGAGGAGGCGATCAGGGCGGACTTCGCGCTGATCCGGGCCGAGGTGGCGGACCGGCACGGCAACTGCGTGTTCCACGCCGCCGCCCGGAACTTCAACCCGCTCTGCGCGGCGGCGGGCCGGATCACCCTGGTCGAGGCGGACCGGATCGTCGAGCCGGGCGAACTCCCTCCGGACGCGGTGCACCTGCCCGGGGTGTACGTCGACCGGGTGGTGGCCGCCGACCCCCTGGACCGCCGCGTCGAACGCCGGACCTTCCGCCCCGCACGCCAGGAGGCCTGACCCGATGCCCACCGAGACCGCCGTCACCAAGACCGCCGCCCGCACCGCGACCGCCCCCGCACCGGCGTCCACCCCCGCACCGGCCGTCGCCGAGGCCCCGGCCCCCGGCCTCGACCCGCGCAACGCCCTGGCCGCCCGCGCCGCGCGCGAGTTGCGCGACGGCCAGTACGTGAACCTGGGCATCGGCCTGCCGACCCTGATCCCCAACCACCTCCCGCCGGGCGTCGAGGTGGTGCTGCACTCGGAGAACGGCATCCTCGGCGTCGGCCCGTACCCGGAGGAGGGCGCCGAGCACGCCGACCTGATCAACGCCGGGAAGGAGACGGTGACGGTCGCCCCCGGCGCCTCGTACTTCGACTCCGCCTTCTCCTTCGGCATGATCCGGGCCGGGCGGATCGACGTCTCGGTGCTCGGCGCGATGCAGGTGTCGGCCGCCGGGGACCTCGCCAACTGGATGATCCCCGGCAAGATGGTCAAGGGCATGGGCGGCGCGATGGACCTGGTGCACGGGGCCCGCCGGCTGATCGTGGTGATGGAGCACACCGCCCGGGACGGCTCGCCGAAGATCGTCGAGCAGCTGTCGCTTCCCGCGACCGGCCGGGGAGTCGTGGACCGGATCGTCACGGACCTCGCGGTGGTCGACGTGACCCCGGAGGGTCTACGGGTGGTGGAGACGGCACCGGGCGTGGACTTCGCCGAGGTGCAGGCGGCGACCGGCGCCACCCTGCTGCCCCCGCTCTGACCAGTCCAGCCGCAGCCGGAACCCAGCACGGCTCCCGCGCGGACAGCGCGAACCCGGCACGGGCCGGCACGGCTCCCGCGCAGACGGCCGGATCGCCCCGAGGGCGGTCCGGCCGGTTCCGCTGCCTCCGCGCCCGCCTCCTCAACCGCCCTCCACCGCCTCCGAGTTCCACGCGTCCTCCGCTCGGCCGGAACGAATTCGCCGCAATAGCACCCGCACCGACCGGATCGGCCGGAACCACGGCATCTTCACGCCTGGGCGGCGGCGATCTCCCGGATTGGTTGCGATCACCGTTGCGCTCAGGGAGAGTTGAGGAGGTTAAGGGTCCCGACGTGTCCGGAGGGGAAGCTGGAGAGTGCATCGGGATCCCGGATTCGAGGCCGCCGTACCGACGTACCGACGCACAACTGAACCGGCCACACACGCCGAAATGTGCTGGACAGCCCGGAAACCGCCGGAGAACCGCGGTTCACCGGGCCGCGTTCCAGCCGATTCCGACCGGTTCCCCCTGTTCCACCCCAAACGGCTCCGAGTCGAGGCAAGCCCACGCAGATGCCGAGCGAGCCGAACAAGTCTCGAACTCCGGGGGGAGCAGCCATGACCAAGCCGTTCTCACGGCGAAAGGGCGTCGGAACGGCCCACGGGCGAGGTGCCGGGCAGCTGGACGAGGCCGCCCTGAGCAACGTTCCCGTACCCGAAGCCCCGTACGACTACGGCCACTTCAGCCGTCTCGCGGGTCCGGCCCACGACCCTGACGAGGACGACGACCTCGGCGCCGGCGTCTACCGGCCGGAACCGGCCACGTCGTACCGACCCGCGCCGTACGTACCCGCCCCGTACGCCACCGCCTCGTACGACCCCGCCCCGTACGCCCCCGCCCCGGACGAACCGCCCCCCGCAACCCCCTACCGCGTGCGCTACCGCAGCCTGCTGCGCCGCGAGCCGCACCGGATCCGCGCCGCGCTGCTGCTGATGGCCGCCCCCGTGGTGGAGGCGGTGCTGCTGGTCTGGCTGCTGCTGCCGGAGCACTGGCCCGAGCGGCTGGACGAGACGAACGGCCTGGTGCTGCTCGGCGACAAGGTGATGATCGGCATCATCGCCGTCGTCGAGGTGTTCCGGCTGGTCAACGTCGTCTCCAACACCCACGCCACGCTGGTCGCCCGCGACCCGGTCCCGGTGACACCGGAACCCGGCACCCGGGTCGCCTTCCTCACCACCTGCGTGCCGGGCAAGGAGCCGCCGGAGATGGTCCGGGCCACCCTGACCGCGGCCCGGGCCGTGCGGCACGACGGTCCGTACGACGTCTGGCTCTTGGACGAGGGAAACGATCCTGCAATGCAGGCGCTCTGCACCGAGCTGGGCGTCCGCCACTTCAGTCGCGCCGGCCGGCCGCACTGGAACCGGCCGAAGGGCAGGTTCCGCGCCGGAACCAAGCACGGCAACTACAACGCCTGGCTCCAGGCCCACGGCGACGACTACGAGTTCTGGGTGTCCGTGGACACCGACCACGTCCCGCTGCCGGACTTCTGCGAGCGGATGCTCGGCTACTTCCGCGACCCCGACGTGGCATTCGTGGTCGGACCCCAGGTGTACGGGAACTACCGCAGTTCCGGTTCGGCCGTCACCAAATTCTCCGAGAGCCAGCAGTACCTCTTCCACGCCCTCATCCAACGCGCCGGAAACCGTTACGGCGCGCCCATGTTCGTGGGCACCAACAACGCCGTCAGAATCAGCGCACTCCAGTCGATCGGCGGGTTGTACGACTCCATCACCGAGGACATGGCGACCGGTCTGGAGTTCCACCGGCGCCGGAACCCGCAGACCGGGGAACGCTGGAAGTCCGTGTACACCCCGGACGTGCTCGCGGTCGGCGAGGGGCCGTCCTCCTGGACCGACTTCTTCTCCCAGCAACTGCGCTGGAGCCGCGGCACCTACGAGACCCTGCTCACCCAGTACTGGCGGGTGCTGTGGCGGCTGTCGCCCGGGCGGCTGCTCAACTACTCGCTGATGGTGGGCTTCTACCCGATGGCGGCGCTCACCTGGCTGCTCGGCGGCCTGTCCAGCGTGCTCTACCTGGGCTTCGGCGCCTCGGGCGTGCACGTCTCCTCGGAGATCTGGATGATGCTCTACAGCGACGCCGCCGCGCTCCAGCTCCTCCTCTACACCTGGAACCGCAAGCACAACGTGAGCCCGCACGAGCCGGCCGGCTCCTCCGGGGTCGCCGGCATGGCGATGTCCGCGCTCTGCGGTCCGGTCTACGCGGCCTCGCTGCTCCAGGCGCTGGTACGCCGCCGCAGCCGCTTCGTGGTGACGCCGAAGGGCCGCTCGGCCAGCACCGACCGGCTCGGCACCTTCCGCTTCCACCTGTTCTGGACCCTGGTGTTCGGCGGCGCGATCACCGCCTCCTACTTCACCGGCTACGACCACGCCGCGATGCGCACCTGGGCCTGGATCGCCTTGGCGCTCACCCTCCTGCCGATCCTGATCAGCGCGGGCGACGCCGTCCGCCGCCGCCGGACCCGTCCCACCGCCACCCTCACCGTCACCGGCGGCCCGACGGCGGCCCCGCGGGTCGTCCTGGAGAGGCGCCGCCCGCGCCACGCCCGCGACCCCCGAGCCGCCCGGCTCTCCGGTCCGCCCCAGCCCGTCCCGACGGCGCCCCGGCCCGCACCGCCCGAACCGCCCGCCCAGCCCGCCCAGCCCCTACGGACCGCACCCGACCACGCCCGCAGCGGCACGCCCTCCCACTGAGCAGCACCGTCCACCGAACAGTGCCCCATACCGAACAGCACCGAACAGCGCCGCCCACCGATCCGCACCAGAGCCGCCCCCGACCGCCCCGCCCCCGACCGTCTCCCGAGGGGAGCACCCACCGTGAAGATCCACAAGGCCGGCCGCACCAAGCGCCTCGCCCTCGGCAGCACCGTCGCGCTGACCGTGGCCGGGATGAACGCGCCGGCCGTCCTCGGCTTCGCCTCCGAGCAGTACCACCACTACGTGATCAACCGGCCCGAGTACAAGGCGCGGTACGGCCACTGGCAGACCCTGTCGCTGCCAGCCGAGTTCCGGGTCAACGCCGTGCACGCGACCCTGCTGCGAACCGGCAAGGTCCTGATCGTGGCGGGCTCCGGCAACGACGAGAAGCAGTTCAACGCGGGCACCTTCAAGAGCCTGCTCTGGGACCCGGCGGGGAACACCTACAAGCTGGTCCCCACCCCGGCGGACATGTTCTGCGGCGGCCACTCCTCGCTCCCGGACGGCCGCGTCCTGGTGGCCGGCGGCACCCAGCGCTACGAGAAGCTGGCCGGCGCCGTGAAGAAGGCGGCCGGCATCATGCGGGTGCGCAACGAGAGCCCGGAGCGCGACCGGACCTTCCCGAAGGGCACCGTCTTCGTCTCCCCGGACGGCCACGAGTACGCCAGCACCGCCCCGGTGACCGTCCCGGCCGCGACCAAGACCGGCTCCGGCAGGCAGACCGTGGTCACCGCCGGGGAGCAGCACGTGTACGTGGAGGCGGTCGGGCCCGGCCCGGAGTACGTCTCCGGCTCCCCCGCCCAGTACCGGATCAAGGGCCTGAGCGGCGCCGACGCCCGCAACCTGTACGGGCAGAACGAGAAGCTGACCCTGGACAAGCAGGAGTACCAGGGCATCCGCTCCGCCTTCGAGTTCAACCCGGACACCGAGCTGTACGAGCCGGTCACCGACATGGCCCACGCCCGCTGGTACCCGACGCTGACCGGGCTGGGCGACGGCCGGGTGGTCACCGTCTCCGGGCTGGACGACACCGGGGAGATCCTCGACGGCAACGACAACGAGATCTACGACCCGAAGAGCAAGTCCTGGTCCAAGGGCCCCGACCACTACTTCCCGACCTACCCGGCGATCTTCCTCACCGCCTCCGGCAAGCTCTTCTACTCTGGCTCCAACGGCGGGTACGGCCCCGGCGACAAGGGCCGCGAGCCCGGCGTGTGGGACCTGTCGAACGGGGCCTTCCAGCCCGTCCCCGGCCTGCGCGACCCGGGCCTCACCGAGACCTCCTCCTCGGTGCTGCTGCCGCCCGCGCAGGTGCAGAAGGTGATGGTGCTCGGCGGCGGCGGTGTCGGCGAGTCCCCGCTGTCCACGGCCCGCACCGACATCGCGGACCTCTCCTCCGCCGTCCCCTCCTTCGCCCCGGGCCCGGACCTGCCGGCCGGCGGCACCCGCTACCTCAACAGCGTGATCCTCCCGGACGACACCGTCTTCACCACCGGCGGCTCCAGCGGCTACCGCGGCCGGGGCGACAGCGACCTGCTCAAGGCGCAGGTGTACCACCCGGACTCCAACAGCTTCAGCACCGCCGCCGCGCCGACCGTCGGCCGCAACTACCATTCCGAGGCGCTGCTGCTGCCGGACGGCCGGGTCGCCGTGCTGGGCTCCAACCCGCTCTTCGCGGACAAGGCCGAGACCCAGCCGGGCGGCTTCGAGCAGCGCATCGAGATCTGGACCCCGCCGTACCTGTACCGCGGCGACCGCCCGCAGGTCGGGGCCGTTCCGGAGGCGGCCAGGCTCGGCGGCACCGTCACCGTCGGGACGGCGCGGCCGGAGGCGGTCGCCACCGCCAAGCTGATAAGGCCGAGTTCGGTCACCCACGTGACGGACGTCGAGCAGCGCTCGGTGGCCCTGGACGTCACGGGACGGACGGCGGACGGCGTCTCGCTCACCCTGCCCGGCAACCCCAACCTGCTGCCGCCGGGCTGGTACATGCTGTTCCTGACGGACGCCGCCGGCACCCCGTCGGTCGCCCGCTGGATCCAGGTCACCGACTGACGCCCGGGCGCGACCGCAGGCATCCGCGCAACCTCAGGCGCCGGCGGCCTCAGCGCGCCGCCTGCGCGAGCCCCAGCGCGTACGGCAGCCAGAACTCGCCCGCCCGGGGCTCGCCCCGGCCGCAGTCGCCGTCCGACTCCCCCGGGTTCTTGATCCACAGGTAGGCGTCCACCCCCGGCCGGCCGGTCTCGGTGGTCGGCCGCTCGCCGAGCGCCCGCCCGGCCGGGTTGCACCACGCGTCGCCGCCCAGCGCACCGTTGCCGCTGCGGCTGGTGTCGATGACGAAGTTCTTCCCGCCCAGGGCCGCGGAGAGCCTGGCGCCGTACGCCGCGTTCCGGTCGGTGTCGTAGAAGTTGGCGACGTTCACGGCGAAGCCGTCCGCCGCCGCGATGCCCGACTTGCGCAGGGCCGCGGCCAGTTCCTCCGGGTCCTGGGCCCAGCCGGGGTTGCCCGCGTCCAGGTAGACCCGCGCGTTCGGGTTCTTCTTCAGCTCCTGGACGGCGAAGGCGAGCAGGCCGTACCGCTCGGCGGCCAGGTCGCCCTTGATACCGCAGCTGTCCAGGGTGTGCGCCACGGCGTCCGGCTCCAGCACCACCCAGGCCCTGCGGTCGCCGAGGGCCTGGGCGACGCCGGTGATCCAGGCCCGGTAGGCAGCCGCGTCGGGGGCGCCGCCGGCCGAGTACTGGCCGCAGTCGCGGTGCGGGATGTCGTACGCGACGAAGACCGCCGTCCGGCCCGCCTCGGTGGCCCGCCGGCTCACCTGCTCGGCGATCTCCTTGGCGCCCTGCTCGCCGAGCCACTGGGAGGAGGGCTGGGCGGCGATCCGCAGCAGGGTCTCGGCCTCCGCCGTCCGGCCCTGGCCGCGCAGCGCGGTCACCTGGTGGGCGGCGTTGGTCCGGTCGGAGACGTAGAAGGCCTGTCCGGGGATCTGCGCCAGGCCCCCGCCCGCACCCGCACCGCCGGCCCCTCCCGCACCCGGGCCGGTGACCGCGGCCGGGCTCTGCCCCGCCCCCGGAGCGGCGCCCGGTGCGCCACCGCCCGCCGAGCCGCCGCAGCCGGACACGGCCGCCAGTACCACCCCGGCCAGCAGCGCCCCCGCGGCCCCCCGCAACGTCCCTGTCCGCCCCAGCCCGCGCACGTACCGCCCCTCCCCGGGACCGGTCCGGCGACCGGTCGGCACCAGCTAAGCACACCCGGAACCGGCCGTCGGCCACCGCCGGTGAACGGCAAGTGGCCGTGGGCGAACGGGACATCGAACCCGCCCGGCCCACGGCCACCGACGCTCAGAACCCGCGGAGCACCACCCGAGGCGCTCCCGCCGGGGCTCAGGCCTCCTTCAGGTTCGGCACCTGCCAGTCGATCGCCCCGCCGCCGAAGGAGTCCAGCGCGGCGTTGATCTGCGAGAACGGACGGCTGCCGAAGAACAGCTTGGCCGACAGCGGCGACGGGTGCGCCCCCTGCACCACCACGTGCTTGGCGGTGTCGATCAGCGGCAGCTTCTTCTTCGCGTAGTTGCCCCACAGCACGAAGACCACCGGCTCCTCGCGGTCGCTCACCGCCTTGATCACCGCGTCGGTGAACTTCTCCCAGCCCTTCGCCTTGTGCGAGTTGGCCTCGTGCGCGCGGACCGTGAGCACCGCGTTGAGCAGCAGCACGCCCTGCTCGGCCCAGTGCATCAGGTAGCCGTTGTCCGGGGCGGGGATGCCCAGGTCGGCGTCCAGCTCCTTGAAGATGTTGCGCAGCGACGGCGGCGTCCTGGTGCCGGGCAGCACCGAGAAGCTCATGCCGTGGGCCTGGCCGTTGTCGTGGTACGGGTCCTGGCCGAGCACGAGCACCCGGACCTTGTCGTACGGAGTGGCCTCCAGCGCGGCGAACTCCTGGCCGCTCGGGGGGAACACCTCGTGCTCCGCGCGCTGGGCCGCCACGAAGGCCGCCAGCTCGGCGAAGTAGGGCTTCTCCGTCTCGGCGCCCAGCACCCCGCGCCAGGACTCGGGCAGCTCCAGCCCGCCGCCCACGCCGGCCTCGACCACGCCCGCCTCGACCGTGTCCGTCACGACATCTACCTCCCACACCGCGGCTGCTGCGCCGCACGCCCTCTTTCACCCCGAACGCTACACAGCCCCACCGACAACTCACTCCCCCGGAGCGGATTCCGGACTCCGGACGGCCACCGCCCGCTCCGTCGCCGGATCCACTTCCCGCTCCGCGTCCCGCCGCTCCACGTCCCGCCGCTCCGCCACCCGCCGCTCCACCCTCAGGTGCTCCACCACGTTGAGCGCCACCAGCAGCACCGCGAGCACCAGCAGCACCACCAGCGCCGGCAGCCGCACCATCGCGGGCAGCAGCGCCAGCACCACCCCCGCCGCGGCGATCCTGGTCGCCGCGACCTGACGGAACATCATCCAGCGCGTGTAGCCGAAGGTCAGCAGGTACAGCCCGCACCCGCCGTACAGCAGCGCCACCGGCCCCGCGCCGAGCGCCCGCCGCGGATCCGCGACCGTCTCCCCGAAGCCGACCGCCACCCCGATCACCCCGGCCGCCAGCGCCAGGTGCCCGTACTGGAAGACCCGCCGGACCAGGTCCCGGCGCGAGTCGGCAATCACCACGGCGTGCCGCATGGCGTCCGCCGCGTACACGAAGTACTGCCACCACAGGCCCACCGAGATCGTGAACGCCACCGCCACCGTGGCGAGTTCGGCCGCGTCCAGCCGGGCCGCGGCCGCCGTGCCGCCGATCCCGACGATCGACTCGCCGAGCACCACCAGCAGGAACAGCGCGAACCGCTCCGGCATGTGCGCCGGGTGGTACGCCACCACCGCGAGCCGCCGCCGGAACACCAGCGGCGCGGCCAGGTCGCCGAGCGCGGCCGCCGCCCACAGCGCGAGCCGCGGCCCCTCCGGCAGCAGCCCGCCCGCCACCAGCAGCGGCCCACTGACCAGCACGCCCACCCCGTAGGGCCCGCGCCACGCGCCCGGGATGCGGACCACCAGGAGCAGCAGCACCACCCGGGCCAGCCAGTACGCGGCGCCGAGCAGCACGCCCCGCCCGCCGTACGCGCCCGGGACCGCCAACGCCATGAACAGGCCGGCCAGCCCGACCAGCAGGATGCCCAGCCGGTCCCGCAGGTTGTCCACGTCCCGGATGTTGGCCTGCACGGTGGTGCCCACCCAGCACCAGTACACCGGCACGAACACCACCAGTGCCCGGACCAGCCCCGTCCCGTCGTGGTGGTGGTGCAGCAGCCCGGAGACCTGGGTGATCGCGAAGACGAACACCAGGTCGAAGTAGAGCTCCGCCCAGGTGACCCGCTTCTCCCCCAGCCCCTGTGACTCCCCCGTCACGCCCATCCGCCCGGCCCTCCCCGCAGGTACGAAGCGGCCCCGCTCCGGCGATCGACCGGAACGGGGCCCACGACAGCACCGCAGAGGTTAGGGGGTCTCCGCCGGTTCCCGCCAGGCACCGGTCCGACGCGGACCGCCGGACGCACTGCCCGGGGCCGGCCCGACGAGGAGCCCGACGAGCGGCCCGACCGACCCGACGAGGGGCCCGACCAGGGGCTCTAGACCAGCTCGACCAGGTCCGCGATCGACTTGACCACCCGGGTCGGCCGGTACGGGAAGCGCTCCACGTCGGCGGCGGAGGTCAGGCCGGTGAGCACCAGGATGGTCTCCATGCCGGCCTCCATGCCCGCGACGATGTCGGTGTCCATCCGGTCGCCGATCATCACCGCCGTCTCGGAGTGGGCGCCGGCGGTGTTCAGCGCCTCGCGCATCATCAGCGGGTTGGGCTTGCCGACGAAGTACGGCTCGACCCCGGTCGCCTTGGTGATCAGGGCCGCGACCGAGCCGGTGGCCGGCAGCACGCCCTCGGTGGAGGGGCCGGTCTCGTCCGGGTTGGTGCAGATGAACCGGGCACCCTGGTTGATCAGGCGGATCGCCTTGGTGAGCGCCTCGAAGGAGTAGGTGCGGGTCTCGCCGAGCACGACGTAGTCGGGGTTGTTGTCGGTCAGCACGTAACCGGCCTGGTACAGCGCGGTGGTGAGCCCCGCCTCGCCGATCACGTACGCGGTCCCCTTCGGCCGCTGGCTCTTGAGGAAACTGGCCGTGGCCAGGGCGGAGGTCCAGATGCACTCCTCCGGCACCTCCAGCCCCATCCCGGCGAGCCGGGCGCTGAGGTCGCGCGGGGTGTAGATGGAGTTGTTGGTGAGGACCAGGAAGGGCTTGCCGGACTCCCGCAGCCTGCGCAGGAACTCCTCCGCCCCGGGGATCGGCGTGCCCTCGTGGATGAGGACCCCGTCCATGTCGGTCAGCCAGGACTCGATGGGCTTGCGCTCTGCCACGTGCGTGTCTCCCGAAGTGTTGCAGCGTCTTGCGAAATACGAGGGCCCTGACGCGGCACAGCCTAATCCGCCCGGGTGTCCGGGGACAGGACGTCCCGTCCACCGGGACACCGGCACCGGCACCGGCACGCGGCCACTGGCACCGGCACCGGCAGTGGCGCGCAGCCACCGCCCACACCGGGCGGCGGCCGTTCCGTCGAAACCGGGAGCAACCGGGTGCCTCGTGATTGAGTAGGCGTATGAACCCGAAGACGACCCCCGGTCCGTTCCGCGTCGGCCTGATCGGCTACGGCCTGGCCGGCTCCGCGTTCCACGCGCCGCTGATCGCCACCACGCCGGGGCTCCGGCTGGACGCCGTGGTCACCGCCAACCCCGAGCGGCGTGCCCAGCTGGCGCGGGAGCACCCCGGTGCCCGCGCCGTGGACACCCCCGAGCAGTTGCTCGCCGACCCGGACGCGCTCGACCTGGTCGTCATCGCCTCGCCGAACCGCACCCACGCGCCGCTCGCCCGCGCCGCCCTGCGGGCCGGCCTGGCCACCGTGGTGGACAAGCCGCTGGCCGGCACCGCCGCCGAGGCGCTGGAGCTGTGCCGGCTCGCCGAGGAGCGGGGCGTGCTGCTCTCGGTCTTCCACAACCGGCGCTGGGACGGCGACTTCCTCACCGCGAGCCGGCTGGTGCACGGCGGCGCGCTCGGCCGGGTGCACCGCTTCGAGTCCCGCTTCGAGCGCTTCCGCCCCAAGCCCAAGCCGGGCTGGCGGGAGTTGGCGGACCCGGCCGAGGTCGGCGGCACCCTGTACGACCTGGGCAGCCACCTGGTCGACCAGGCGCTCACCCTGTTCGGGCCGGTCGAGACGGTGTACGCGGAGATCGACGTGCGGCGCGACGGCGCGGTGGTGGACGACGACGCCTTCCTGGCCCTCACCCACGCCTCCGGCACCCGCTCCCACCTGTGGACCAGCGCCATCACCCCGCTGATCGGGCCCCGGCTGCGGGTGCTCGGGGACACCGCCGGCTACGTCAAGCCCGGCATGGATCCGCAGGAGGCCGACCTGCGGGCGGGCCTGCGCCCGGACGGCACCCGCCCCTGGGGCGCCGACCAGCCCTCGCACTACGGCACCCTCGGCACCGACGAGTCCGCGATCTCGCTGCCGACCGAGCCGGGCGACTACCCCGCCTTCTACGCGGGCATCGCCGCCGCCCTGGCCACCCCGGGCACCCCGCCCCCGGTCGACCCGCGCGACGCGGTGGCCGCCCTGGCCGTGCTGGAAGCGGCCCGCACCTCCGCGGCGACCGGGACGACGGTCCGCCTGGGCTGACCGCGGTCCGGGCGGGGGGACCGCCGCCCTCACACCCCGATGACCTCCACCGCCGAGCCGAGCCCCCGGAAGTCCGCCAGGTTGCGGGTGTACAGCGGCAGCCCGTGGGCCGAGGCGACCGCGGCGATCATCAGGTCGATCCGGCGCGGGCGCGGCTGCCGGCCAGCGGCGATGGTGAGGGTGACCAGGGTGCCGTAGCGGGCGGCGGCCGCCGCGTCGAAGGGCAGCGGGTCGAAGTCCGCCATGGCAGCGCCCAGCACCTCCAGCCGGTCCGCCCGGCTGACCGGGTCGCGGGCCATCGACACGCCCTGCTGCAGCTCGGCGAAGGTGATCGCGGTCAGTTCCGGCACGGCCGGCAGGTCGGCGGGGTTGAGCAGCGCCAGGTCGATGTAGACACAGGTGTCCAGCACCCCGGCCGGCCGCCGCCGGGACGCTCTGCGGCGCTCAGCCACGCCGCCGCTCGAACGGGTCGTCGCCCTCGTCCCCCACCAGCTCCTCGGGCCCGAAGTACTCCTCGGCCTCCTTGCGCATCCGCTGGTAGTCCACCCGCGGCAGCTTCACGTGCCGCGCCACCAGCTCCTCCGCCGTGAGCCGCCGCCTCCCGGACACCGGCCGCAGCTCCGCGACCTCGACCCCGTTCCTGGTGATGTGGAAGGTCTCCCCCGCCTCCACCGCGTCCATCACCGCGGCGGAGTTGTTCCGGAACTCCCGCTGGGTAATCGTCCTCATCCCTCCACGGTAGCCCCGCGTAGCACCTCTGGCTACACCCCCGCGACGCCGCCGAAAGCCTCGCCGACCGCGCCCGATCCGCTAGGTTCGAACACGTCCAGGCACTGGCCCGCGGATGGGCCGGCGGCCCCGCGCAGCCGGCGGGTTCCGGCGAACGGGGCGCCGACCGTGAAGGCACTGTCACGGACCCTGGGAGGAAGACCCGGTGAAACGGCGCTGGGTGCTGCTCGGGGTAGCGCTGCTGCCGGTGTTGGTCGTCGGCCTGGTGGGAGCGCGGGCCTGGGTACGGGACCTGGAGCGGAACCCACCCGCGAACAGTGGGCGGCCGGGCTCGTGGATGACGGTCTCCTTGGAGCAGGTCATCGAGTTCTCGCGGGTCCGGCCGTCCGCGTCGGCGGTCGAGGTGCGGTGGTCGTACCTGAAGGGGCTCCAGGATGATCTGGCGTTCCTCTCGTTCCGGTTGCCGCCGGGCGCGGAGCAAGGATTCCTGGCCGACCTGGGAATCACGATGGGCCCGCACCCCGGCACCGGGTTCGGTTCCTACACGCTGGAGGGGTTCCGTCGGGCCGGGGCGCCGGCCCCGGCGACTGCGGGGCCCCTGCGGTACGGCTCCTTCATCGCCGAGCCGCTGCCCGGGCACAACAAGCGGCTGGGGGAGACGGTCTGGCTGGCGGCGGAGGCGGACGGGGGCACCCGGGTGTGGGTGGAGGCAGCGGATTCGCCGTAGCAGCGGGAACCGGACGGGCCGTAGGATTGTCCTGCTGGAACGTCAGGGAGCCGATGGGACACCGGGAGGGGGAGCGCGCCGTGACCATGGTTGCGATGCTGCTGGGCCTGCTCCGGGTGTTGACCGGGGAGTTGGTGGCCGACAGCGGGACGCTCGCGTCGGTTGCCGCCGTCGCGGCCGTGGTGCTGGTGGCCGGGGCGGTCGCCGGGGCGCTGGCCGGGGCGCGGCTCTCGGGAGCGCGGGCGCCGGCGGCGGTGCGCAGCGGGGTGCTGCGGCGTCGGGCGTTCGGTACGGCGTTCCTTCCGCAGCGTGATCCGGACGCCCGGGGCAGGCGACGCCCCAGGGCGCCGGGAGCGGCCCTGGCGGCCGCGTGAAACCCCTCGTTCCGTAGGCAGTTCCGCACGGCCGTCCTCCGCCGACCACTCATGTCATGAGACCCCGGAGGGCTCGCTCCACCATGTCCGTACTCGCTGTTCTCGATCCTGCCGTCGCCCTGGCGCACGCCGTCGTCGCCGCCGTCGCCCACCTGGTGCCGACCGCGCTGGCCATCGTCCTGTTCACCGTCGCCGTCCGGCTGGCGCTGCATCCGCTGGCGCGGGCGGCGGCGCGCGGGGAGAAGGCCAGGGCGCGGCTGGCGCCGAAGGTCGCCGCGCTGCGGCGCAAGCACGGGGACCGGCCGGAGCGGCTGCGGGAGGCGCTGGCCGAGATGTACCGGAAGGAGCAGGTGTCGCCGTTCGCGGGGTGCCTGCCGCTGCTGGTGCAGGTTCCGTTCTTCTCGGTGATGTACCGCCTGTTCACCACCCCGAACGACCTGCTGGACGACACCCTGTTCGGCGTTCCGCTGGGACTGCACGTCACGGGCGCGCACGGCGCCGGGCAGTGGGCGGTGTTCGGGGTGCTGTTCGCCGGGCTGGCGGCGGTCGGGTACGTCAACTTCCGCCGGGCCCGGCGCGCGGCCGCGGCGACGGTGGCGGCGCAGTCCGCCCCGCAGCCGGGGGCGGGACTGCTGCCGTACCTGTCGTTCGGGTCGGTGCTGTTCGCGGCGCTGGTGCCGGTGGCCGCCGTGCTCTACCTGCTGACGGCCGGCGTCTGGTCGGCCGCCGAGCGGGCCTGGCTGTACCGGGACGGGACGCCCGTGCCGGCGGCCGCGCTGGTCGCCTGATCAGCCACGACGGCCGGCAGTCGACAAGCCGCGGTCAGAAGTGGCGCAGCAGCTCGGGGAAGGTCCCGAGCTGCAGCGTCGCCTCGTCCGGGCCGAGTTCCGCGTGCTCCAGCACCCAGGTGTGCTGGTGCGGGATGAAGACGGTGCGCAGGCCGGCCCGGCGGGCGGGGGCGATGTCGGACTTGGGCGAGTTGCCGATCATCCAGGTCCGGTCGGGGTCGAGGCCGAGGTCGGCGGTGAGCCGCCGGTAGGTGTCGACCGACTTCTCGGCGACGATGTGGACGCCGCGGAAGTGGTGGTCGATGGTGGACTCGGTGACCTTGCGCTGCTGTTCGCCCTGGTCGCCCTTGGTGAGCAGCAGCAGGTGGTGGCGGTCGGCGAGGGTGGCCAGGGTGTCCGCGACGCCGGCGATCAGTTCGACGTTCCGGCTGGTCAGCGGGGTGAGCAGGGCCTCGATCCGGGCCAGCTCGTCGGCGGTGGGGGTGCGGCCGTTGAGCCGCTGCAGGCAGTCGGTGAGGCTCTGCCGGAAGACGGTGGCGCCGTAGCCGAGGGTGGCGGAGTTGACGGCCTCGATCTCGTCGAACAGGGCCCTGGTGCGCTCGTGCTCGGCGGGGGCGGCGACCCAGTCCAGGAAGCCGTCGATGACGCGCTCGAAGAGGACGTTGTTCTCCCAGAGCGTGTCGTCGGCGTCGAAGATCAGGATCTGGTCGGTGTGCATCCGGTGGTCTCCAGGAGGAATTCGGTCGGGCGGCGGCAGGAGTCGGTCGGGCAGCGGCAGGAGTCGGTCGAGCGGCAGCAGCAGTGGGTCAGACGGCCGACAGCGGCAGCGGCAGCGGGTCAGACGGCCGGCAGCAGGCGGGCGGCGCGGTCGAGGGTCTCCCGGAGGTTCTCCTCGGTGGTCCGCCGCCTGGCCTCCTCGACGGTGAGCCACTCCAGCGGGGACGCCGGGTTCTCCGGCCGGGCCTGCTCCGGGGTACCGGTGGCCAGCAGGAAGCGCAGGTCGGCGTGCTCGTGCGCGGGTTCGGTGGGCGACGCGGGGACGGGCACCACGGCGAGGTGGACGAGGGCGGGGCCGGGCCAGGGGGTGAGGTCGGTCAGGCCGGTCTCCTCCAGGCCCTCGCGCAGGGCGATGTCCAACGGCCGGGTCTCCCCCGGGTCGCCGTGGCCGCCGACGTGCAGCCAGGCCTGCTGACGGACGTGCCAGCGCAGCAGGACGCGGCGGGTCGGCGGGTGGACGATCAGCGCGGAGGCGGTGAAGTGGAGCGGGAAGGTGCTCCGGTTCCAGGCGTCGGCGACGCCGAGGAGGCCGCGGGCCCGCTCGTGGTCGGCACTCTCGACCGGGCCCTGCGGGCGGTGGTCGTCCAGCAGTAAGGCCAGGTCGGGGCTCTGGGACGGGCTTCCCGTGGTCACCATGGTTCTGTGCTCCTCGTTCCGCTCCGGGGCGGCGCGGACCGCGTCGACCGGCGTGCGGAAGGGGGCGGTCGGGCCCCGGGCTTCGGGCTTCGGGTTCCGGCGAACCCGCACAGCCTAGCCCGGGGGCGTTCGGGCGGCCCACCGGTTTTCACCGACGGGCGCGGGGCCCGGGACGCCCGAGCGGACGGGCCCGGGCCGGGCCGCGGCCGGGTCCACTGCGCGTTCGACGGGCCTTCCACGGGCCTTCCACCGGCGGACACTTCCGGTACGGACGGCGGCGTACCGGCTGGTCCGGGCGTCTCCCCGGAGGCCGTAGCCTGTGGTGATCGTTTCGGGACAGGTGGAGGGATGTCGTCATGGTGGCTGCTCCGGCGCTCGCCGAGCTGCGCGAGGTGTGCCAGCCGCAGGCCAAGCTTCAGAGCCGCAACGGCGAGCACTGGGCGGGCCGGCTCTACATGCGGCGGATCTCGCTGCGGACCACCCGGCAGCTGGTGCGCACCCCGGTGTCGCCGAACACCCTCACCTGGGTGATGGTGGCGTGCGGGGTCGGCGGCGGCGCGGCCCTGCTGATCCCCGGCCTGACCGGTGCGGTGCTGGCCGTCGTGCTGTTCCAGCTGTTCCTGCTGTTCGACTGCGTGGACGGCGAAGTGGCGCGCTGGAAGCGCCGGTTCAGCATGGCCGGGGTGTACGTGGACCGGCTCGGCGCCTACCTGGCGGATGCCGCGCTGATGATCGGTGCGGGCGTACGGGCGGCGCGCGGCGGCTCGGAGCTGTGGGTGTCGGCGGGGCTGGCGGCCGCGCTGGGCGTGGTGCTGCTCAAGGCCTCGACGGACCTGGTGGACGTCGCCCGGGCCCGCAGCGGGCAGCTCCCGGCGACCGAGGAGTCGACGCAGCCGCGCTCCCAGGGCATCGCGACGGCCCGCAGGGTCGCCTCGGTGTTCAAGATCCACCGGGTGACGAACGGCATCGAGGCCTCGCTGGTGCTGCTGGCGGCGGCTGCGGTGGACGCCGGGCTCGGCAACCTGGACGCGACGCGATGGTCCCTCGCGGGCATCACGGTGATCACCTGGGGCATGGTGGTCGCCCACCTGGCGTCGATCCTGTCCTCCTCGCGGCTGCGCTGAGCGGCCCGGGCGCGGGGCAGCCGCGCCGCGCGAAGCCGTAGGGCCGTAGGGCCGCAGGGAACCACCGGAAACCGCCGGAAACCGCCGGGAACGCTCCCTCCTCGGAACCAGTTGGACTACATATTCAGTCCAACGACATATACAGTCGCCCGACTGTTCCGACCGAAGGGGGCACCTCCATGCCGCCCCGCACGACGATCCGGACGGCCGCCACCCGGCCCGCCGCCGTCCTGCTCGCCGGGTACCTCGCCGAGCTGCTGTTCCGGCTCGCCCTCGTCCGGCAGATGAGCTTCCCGTCCGTCCACCCCGACGAGGACTCCTACCTCGCCCTGGCCCGGGTACTGGCCGGCGGCTCGGCGACCGAGATCCCGGTCGGCGTGGTCGTCCCCGGCGGGTACCCGCTGCTGATCTCCCCCGCGCTGCGGCTGGCCGACGATCCGGTGACCGCCTACCGCCTGGTCATGGGCGTCAACGCCGCCGTCAACGCGCTGGTCCTCCCGCTCGCCTACGTCGCGCTGCGCCGCCTCGGCCTGGACCGCCGGCCCGGATACCTCTTCGCCGCCGCGACCGCGCTGCTGCCGCCGGTGGTCTTCTACTCGCAGTTCGCGATGACCGACGCCGTCCTGCCCGTCCTGGTGCTCGCCTGGCTGCTCTGCCTGCACGGCTGGCTCGCCGACGGCCCGCCGCGCCGCCGCGCCTGGCACGCCGCCGGGGCGGGAGCCTCGGCCGGCTACGCGATGGCGGTGCACGACCGCGGCGGCGTGGTGGTCGCGCTGACCGCCGCCGTCCTGCTCGGCGTGCTGGTGCTGCGCCGGGCGCCGTGGCGCGCCACCGCGGCGGGGCTCGCGACGCTCGGCCTCGGCGTGCTCGGCGCCGAACTGCTGGCCGCCTGGCTGCACGCGCGGTTCACCGTCCAGGAGAGCGCGGTCGGCAGCCTCCTCTGGCAGGGCCTGGCCGACCCGGCGCTCGCCGGGCGGACCCTCGCCCGGACCGCCGGCCAGACCTGGTACTTCATCACCTCCACCTGGGGCATCGGCGGACTCGCCGTCGTCGCCTGCCTGTACGCGCTGTTCGACCGCCGCCTGCCGCGGGCATCGCGGATCACCGGCGGCGCCCTGGTGGCGCTGCTGTTCGGCACCGCGCTGGCCTCCGCCGCCGCGCTGCCGCCGGACGGCCGGGTCGACGACTGGGTGTACGCCCGCTACACCTCCTGCCTCGTCCCGGCGGCCTTCGTGACGGGCGTCGCGGTGCTCGCCGGGTACCGGCGCCGCGCGCTGCGCCGGGCGGCGGCGGTGACGGCCGGGCTCGTCCTGCTGCTCGCGGTGACCGTGACGCTGGCGGCCGGCGCGGAGCTGCGCACGTCGAACTTCATCCCCTGGAGCCTGCCCGACGTCTCGTTCCTGGCCTCCGACTGGGGCCGGCTGGACATGCCCCGCGCCTCCGCCGCCGCGCTGGTCGTGCTCGGCGGGGTGGTCCTGCTGCGCGGCGCCGGGGGCCGCCGGGTGCTCGGGGCCCTCGGGGTCTCGCTGGCGCTGTTCGCCGCCTTCGCGACCGTGACGATCACCGCGCAGGTCGCCCAGCCGCATTCGGTGGGGCGGGAGGGCCTGGCCACGGGCTTCACCCGCTCCTCCGGGATCGACCAGGACGACGACGTGGTGTTCGCGTGGGACGTCGACTGGTCGCTGCGGGCCGCCCAGACCTTCGAGGTCTACCGGGGGCGGGTGTGGTTCCGCGACCCGCGTTGGCAGCCCGTCCCGGCGGAGGCGAACGTCATGGTCCTCCCGCTGCCCGAGGCGGGCCGGCCGCCGGAGGCGTACTGGCCCGACCACCCCGCCGACTGGTACGTCGAACGGTTCGACGCCCAGCAGAACTGGGCGGTCTGGCACCGGCGTTGAGCTCTCCTCGGCAAACCGGCCGGCGCCGCCGCCGAGCCAGTCCCGGCCCACCGGCCGACACCGCCGCCGAGCCAGTCCCGGCCCACCGGCCGACACCGCCACCGGCGCCGCCCAGCCCGTCCGGGACCACGGAGCCGCGGTCCTACTCGCCCACCGTCCGGGCGTGGGCGGCGAGGACGGTGTCGAGCAGGCCGGGGAAGCGCCGCTCCAGGTCGACCGTGCGCAGGGCGGAGAAGCGCCGGTTGGCCTCCTCGCGCTGGCTGATCAGGCCGGACTCGCGCAGCACCTTGAAGTGGTGGCTCAGCGTGGAGGGCGCGACGTCCACCGGGAAGGTGCCGCAGGCCCGCTCGGACTCGGTGCGCAGGATGCGGACGATGGTCATCCGGGTGGGGTCGGAGAGCGCGTGCAGGATGTCGAAGAGGTCGATCTCCTCGGTCTCCGGGTGCGCGAGCGCCGGTCGGCGGCGGGTGCTGCGGGGCACGTGTCGACCTCCCTGGTCTGCGATGTTCGACATCCATGGAAACGGCGTGGTACCACTTCTCCCGCACCAATTTCGTCGTTCGTCGAACATCGTAGTCGAGGGGGCCCGACATGCGCGCACTGGTGATGACCGCACCCGGTGGATCCGAGAACTCGCAGGTCCAGGAGATCGCCGCACCGCACCCCGGACCGGGGCAGGTGGCGATCGACGTCGCCCACGCCGGGCTGAACTTCGTGGACGTGATGACCCGCCGCGGCGACGCCGCGTACGCCGCCGAGTGGCCGTACCGGCCCGGCAAGGAGGTGTCCGGCACGGTCCGCGAGGTCGGCGCGGGCGTCACCGGCCTGGCGGTGGGCGACCGCGTGGTCGCCGCGCCGGTCGGTGCCGGACTGGCCGAGGTGGTGCTCGCGGAGGCCGCCCTCACGGTGCCGCTCCCCGACGGGGTGGCGCTGCGCGAGGCCGCCGCCGTCCCGCTGGGCCTGGCCACCTCGCTCCTGCTGCTGACCGACGCCGGCCGCTTCACCGCCGGGGACACCGTGCTGGTCCACTCGGCGGGCGGCGGGATCGGCAACGCCGTCGCCCGGCTGGTCCCGCTGCTCGGCGGCGGCCGACTGATCGGCACGGTCGGCCGGGCGGAGAAGGCCGCGGCCGCGATCGCCTCCGGCTACCAGCACGCCTTCGCCCGGGGCGACGACACGGCCGAGGCCGTGCGCGCCGCCACCGGCGGCCGGGGCGTCGACCTGGTGCTCGACCCGCTGGGCACCGCGGCCCTCGACCTCGATCTGGCCGTGGCGGCGCCCGGCGCGCGGATCGTGCTGTTCGGCAACGCGAGCGGCGGCGCCGTCGCCGACCTGCCCCCGCTCAGCCGCCTGATGGCGGGCAACCTGACCCTCACCGGATTCAGCCACCGCGGCCTGGCCGCGACGGCCCCGGAGCGCCTGGCCCGCGCCATCCGCCGGGTCCTCGACCTCGTCGCGGACGGCGGCCTGGAGCTGCCGGTCACCGAACTGCTCGACCTGGACGCCGTTCCGGCCGCCCACGACGCCATGCAGGAGGGCCGGGCGACCGGCAAGTACGTGGTGCGCGTCGGCGGCTGAACCCGACGCCCGAGGCCAGGCTCCTGCCGCCTGCCGCCTGCCGCCTGCCGCCTGCCGCGCGAGCGTGCCCGGAACGGCAGCGCGCCCTGCCCGGGAAGTCGAATCCGCCGACTTCCCGGGCAGGGCGCGCTACTCGCCGGGACTCAGCGGCCGGCCGGGCTCGCCGCCCTGGCGGCGGAGGCGGCAGCGACGGAGCCCGCGCGGCCGGTGGCGGTGGGAGCGGTACGGACCGAACGCTTCAGTGCCATGTGCATGACAGGCTACCTTTCGACGAGGGATGAGGGTCGGGCGTCACCGGCGACGACGCGTCAGCTCAGCGGCCCGCCCGGGCACCAGGCGTCGCCCCAGGCCGTCGTCTGGACGCAGTTGTGACCGGTGGCGACGGTGGAGTCCGTCAGCGTCGCGTCGTCGGACACGGAGGCACCGGCCGGGGCCACCCCGCCCAACCAGGCGGCGGCACCCAGCGCGACCGCGGCCAGTGTCCGCGCCACGATTCCTCGCATGATGACAACTCCCATGACTTCGGGGACAGTTCCACACGTTTCGGACGTTTCCGCAGTTCCCGCGGCATCGCCCGGCCCGTGATCGCCACCCTGCCAGTCGGCGGATGGCCACGGCATCCCCCACAAGGGATCATGAGCCTGCCTGGCAGCTTGAGGAGGCATGCGATGGACTCCGGGACCGGCCCCGACGCGACCGCCGACGTACCCGCGCTCGACAGCGCAGCCGTCACGCTCTACCGGTGGACGGTCGTGCACGAGCGCCTCACCCCGGGGACCCTCGCCCAGGCCGCGTCGGAGACCGGCCTGAGCCTGCCGGAGTGCGAGGCGGCCGTCCGGCAGCTCACCGGCGCCTGCCTCTTCCAGGAACTGCGCGCCCCCGACGGCCCGGCACCCGGAGCCCCGCTACCCGACGGCCCGGCACCCGAAACCCCCACGGCCGACGCGCCGCTCGCCGGCTTCCCGCTCGCCGGCTCCCCGCTCGCCGGCTCCGCGCCGGCCGGCGCCACCATCGCCTGGCAGCCCGTCAGCCCCCAGGCCGCGACCGCGCAGCTGCTCTCCGCGCGCGACACCGCCCTGCGCGCCCGGGAGGAGGCCCTGCGCGAGCAGCGGCGGCTCATCCAGCGGCAGCGCGACGGCCTCGCGGCGCTGGTGCCCGTCTACCTCCAGGCCCGCCAGCACGCCTTCCCCCAGGGCACCATCGACCGCCTGCCGGACAAGTTCGCGGTGCGCTCGCTGCTCGCCGACGTGATCGACTCCTGCCGCAGCGAGGTGCTGGTCTCCAAGCACGGCGGGTCGTTCCCCCCGGCCGCGCTGCGCGAGGCGCTCCCGCGCGACCTCGCGCTGCTCGACCGGGGGATCCGGATGCGGAGCCTCTACCAGCACGCGACCCGCTTCGACCAGCCCACCCGGGTGCACGCGGAGCAGCTCATCGGGGCGGGCGCCGAGATCCGGACGCTGCCGGAGGTGCTGCCGCAGCTGATCATCGTGGACGGCTCGCTGGCCCTGCTGCCCGCCAGCTCCGGCGGCGCGCTGATCATCCGGGAGCCGGACCTGCTCTCCTACCTGCTGACGGTCTTCGAGCGGGACTGGGAGAACGCGACCCCGTTCGCCACCGGCCCGCAGGCCGCGCACGACGTCACCAAGACGATGAAGCAGAGCATCCTGGTGCTGCTCGCGAAGGGCCTCAAGGACGAGTCCATCGCCCGCCGCCTGGGCATCTCCCTGCGCACCTGCCGCCGCCACGTCTCCGAGCTGCTGGACAGCCTCGGCGCCCACAGCCGCTTCCAGGCCGGCGTGGTCGCGGAACGGCTGGGCCTGACCTCGCACCCGGCACCCGCCGAAGCCGGGGAGTCCGCCGCCGAGGCCGGGGAGCCCGCTCCGGCGGAGGCCTGCCCCGCGTGCGGCGGCCCGCTGACGGCGTCCGCCCCCTCCCCCGCCGGCCGGCGCCCGGGCGGCCGCCCGCCCCGCTACTGCTCACCGCGCTGCCGCTCCCGCGCCTACCGGAGCCGCCAGCGGGAACGGGCCGACGGCGTCACGTAACCCGGCTCCGGCGTGACGTAACCCACCGGCGCCGGCGCAGCGGAAACCCGGATGACCCTCCGCACCCGGTCTGCTTGACTCCCCGCCATGAGCACCTCGAACGCCCTGCCGGTCCTGCGGACCCCCAACCGGTGGGTCGCCTACGAGGCCGCCCAGCGGCTTCTGGGGATCACCGTGCACCACCGCTCGACGGAGGCGCACGCCTACGCGGAGGAGCTGACGGCGGCGGAGGCCCGGCGCCTGTTCGAGGCCTTCCCCGACCAGGTGCACCCGGGCGCCACCGGCCACGGCGTCGGGTACGACGAGGCCCGGCGGCTGCTGGCCGCGGGCGATCCCCGGGTGGACGAACTGGCCCCGTTCTCCTTCCAGTTCGACGACCGGCCGGTCGGATCGATCGAGGACCGGTTCCTCGGCCTCCTCGGCTCCTCGCCCGCCGCACTGTCCTGGAGCGGCTTCGCCTGGCCCGCCGTCCCCGAACTCGGCCTGGACCTCCGCGCCAAGAACGCCGGGGTCCAGATCGCCCTCAACAGCCGCAACGTCGACTACGACCGGCCATCGGACGACCACACGGTGTTCCTACACTTCCGTGCGGGCGACGTCCGGCGCGCCGAGTGGTTGGCCCGGTACGTGGGGCTGGCCCCCGTCGGCCCGGTGGAGCAGGGCTGGTAGCCGCCCGGGCATAGCCACCGATCGGCCGGCGTTGGGCCGGGCATGACCAGGATTCTGCTGATCGGCGCAACCGGAAGTGTGGGCAGGCACGTTGCGTCCTCGCTGGCCGAAGGCCGCCACGAGGTGCGGGCGTTGGTGCGGGACGAGGCGGAGGCCCGGCTGCCCGCCGGGGTCGAGGCCGTCCAGGGCGACCTGACGGTGCCCGGGAGTCTGGAACCGGCGCTGGCCGGCGGGGTGGAGGCGGTGTACCTGATGTGGCCTGGGCTGCCCGTTCAGCCCCGGGTGGTGGAGCTGATCGCCCGGCACGCCGAGCGCGTCGTCTACCTGTCGGCGGACGTGGCGGACCTCGCCGACGACGAGCCCGCCGTGATCTTCCACCAGGAGATCGAGCGGCTGATCCGGCGGTCGGGCCTGGGCTGGACCTTCGTCCGGGCGATCGACTTCGCGGGCAACCTGCTGGCCTGGGCGGACCAGGTGCGGGAGGGCGTGGTCCGCTGGCCGTACGGGCGGGCGCGGCGCTCGCTGGTGCACGAGCGGGACATCGCGGACGTCGTGGTGCGGGCGCTCACCGAGGACGGGCACGACGGGGCCAGGTACGTGGTCACCGGCCCGGAGTCGCTCTCGCACGCCGAGCTGGCCGGGATCATCGGCGAGGAGCTGGGCATCGCGGTGCGCTGGGAGGAACTGCCGGTGGAGACGGCCCGCGAGCAGCTGACGGCCGCCTGGGGGAACGCGGAGTTCGTGGCGGCCCGGCTGCGCGCCTGGGAGTCGTTCACGCGCGAGCCGGAGCGGGTGACCGACACCGTGCGCCAGGTGCTCGGGCGTCCGCCGCGCGACGTCCGCAGCTGGGTGCGGGATCACGCGGCGGACTTCCGCTAGGGCCTCAGGCCGTGGACGGTAGGCCGCGGAGGGTGCGCCCGGGCGCTGCGGGCGTCGTCAGTAGCGGACGGCCTTGACCACCACGGGCAGCAGGGTCATGTCCGCCGGCTGCCGGCTGAAGGCGATCGGCTCGGCCGTGCCGTTCGGCGGGATGTCCCCGGCACCGACGACGGAGCTGTCCACGGTCCTGCCGCCGGCGTCGGTGAAGTCGACCTGGACGGCGTAGGAGGCCGGGAGGGTCCCCCGGTTCCGGATGGTGACGACCACGGCGTGCAGGCCGCCGGTGTTCTGCCGCGCGACGCCGGTGACGGTGACGTCGCCCAGCGCGTTGCCGCCGTCCGTCACCCCGCCGAGCACCGAGGCGGCCTTCTCCCTGGTCATCGCCTGCTGCGCCGAGACGGACGCCTCGAAGGCGGAGGCCCTGGCGGCCTCGGCGGCGGAGGCAGAGGCGGAGGCTTCCGAGGCCGAGGCGATCGCGGCCGACGCCGAGGCCAGCAGCGACTCGGCGGCGGAGGCGATCGCGGAGGGCGGCTCGCCGGAGAAGGCGCCCGCCTCGGGCGCGGTGGCCGCGGGCGAGCCGGCGGCCGTGCCCGACGAACCGCTGCCGCAGGCCGCGAGCACGGCGACGCCGGAGGCGGCCGCGATCAGCGCGATCGTGCGCTGCGGCGTCCACCTCCGGCCCGGGCACCGGTCCCCACCCGGCGAGCGGCCGGACAACGAGAGGCGAGGCCGGCCGCGGCCGGGGAGACTGTGGAGTTCACGCACCGGGGATCCCTGTCCTGGTCGGAAGTCGGGGCCGAGGGGCCCGTACGTCCCCATGCTTGGCGGCATCCCGCTCCGCAGCGACAGCGCGTGACCCGTCCGGGTGGGCGGGCCCGCGCCCGGAAGGGGGCCGAGGCGCCCTCAGCCGCCGATGGTCAGCACCGCCTTGCCGTGCAGCCGCCGTCCGAGCAGGGCGTCGACCGCCTCGGCCGCGTCGTCCCAGTCGCCGCGCCAGGTGATGCCCGGGTCCAGCTCGCCCGCCGCCACCCGGTGGGCGAGCCAGCCGAGGTCGCGGCCGAGGCCGGTGCAGCCGAGGAGGTAGAAGGAGACCACCGAGCGGTCGTGCCGGTCCGCGTCGCCGAAGAGGGTGCCGAACGCGAAGTCCTCCCCCTGCCCGGAGCTGTGACCGGTGGCGACCAGGGTGCCGCCCGGCCCCAACGCCTGGTAGGCCTCGACCAGTTGGGGGCCGCCGACGACGTCGACCACGCCGTCGACCGGCCCGGCGGTCTCCTTCGGCGAGGCGACCACCTCGTGGGCGCCGAGCCGGTGCAGCAGCTCGCCGTTCCGGTCGGGCGAGCCGGTGGACGCCACGACGTGGGCGCCCGCCGCCCGGGCGAGCTGGACGGCGTAGCGACCGACGCCGCCGGTGGCGCCGGTGACCAGGACGCTGCGGCCGAGCAGCGGGCCGATACGGTGCAGCGCGCGCAGGGCGCTGGCGGCGGCGACCGGAATGGTGGCGAGGGCGGCCAGGTCGGCCCCGGCGGGCGCGGCGCCGATCAACCCGGTGTCCACCGCCCGCAGTTCGGCCCAGCCACCGGCGGGCATCAGGGTGACCACCGGGGTCCCCGCGGCGGGGCCCGAGCCGTCGGCGGCGGCGCGTTCCACGATTCCGGCGGCGTCCCAGCCGAGGACGGTGCCCTCGGGGGCCATGTCGAGGCCGAAGGCGACCTCGCCGTAGTTGAGCGAGGTCGCGGTGACCCGCACCAACGCCTGGTGGGGCGCCGGTTCGGGGTCCGGGGCCGTGCCGAGGCGCAGGCCGCCGGGGGCCGAGCGGTCTACCAGGAGTGCGCGCATGGAGGATCCTCCCCATAGATTCTGCCACTGAGTGGCATAAGCCTACAGGTGGCATGCCGAATCCCACTAGACTGACCGCGATGACTCCCGAGAAGGCCACCGCCACGGCACCGCAGCGGGGCGCCGAACAGGCCCCCGAGTCCGCGGACGCCAAGCTCCCGCTGCGCGAGCGCAAGAAGCTGCGCACCCGTCAGGCGCTGATCGACACCGCCCTGGAGCTGTTCGGCGAGCACGGCTTCGACGGGGTGACGCTGGACCGGCTCTGCGAGGCCGTCGAGGTCTCCAAGCGGACCTTCTTCCGCGCGTTCACCAGCAAGGAAGACGTCGCGATGGCGCCCACCCAGGACCTGTGGACGACGTTCCTGGAGGTGCTGGAGAGCCGCCCGCCGGACGACGGCCGGCTGATGACCGTCCTGGAGCGGACCCTCGCCGAGGCGATCGACCGGATGCCGGCCGACGGCTGGGCCGAACGTGCCCTGGCGAGCCGCCGGCTGGCCGCCCGGACGCCCTCGATGGACGCCCACGGGCTGGCCTTCTGCGAACGGACGACCCGGGAGGCGGTGTCGGCGGTCGACCGCCGGTTCGCCCTCGACGGCCCCGGATCGGGCGCCGCGCTGCGCACCCGGCTGGCGGTGGACATGCTGGTCGCCGCGTTCCACCAGGCGATGGACGGCTGGGTGGCGCAGCCGTCCGGGCACACCCGCGCGGACCTGGTACGGCGGCTCCGGGCGGCCTGCGCCGAACTGCCGGGCGCGCTCGCGGCGACGGTCGAACCGCGGCGGGGCTGAGCGCGACCCGGCAGGGCGGCGGGGGTTGAGCCCGGCCCGGCCGCAGGGCGGCGGGGTGAGCGGCCCGGCAGGGCAGCGGCGGGGCTCGGCGCGGTTCTCAGTCCGCGGCGGTGAGCCGGGCGAGGACGAGCCCGGCGACGATCAGCGCCAGCGCGGCCGCCCGGCCCGCGCCGAGCGACTCGTGCCGCAGCACGGTCCCGAGCGTGATCGCCCCGACCGTACCGATGCCGGTGAACATCGCGTAGGCGAGCCCGGCCGGGAGGTCGCGCATGGCCCGCGAGAGCAGGTAGACGGAGAGCGCGCCGAGCAGGACGCACAGTGCGGTGGGGCCGGGGCGGGTGAAGCCGTCGGTCGGCTTGATGCTCTGCGACCAGACGACCTCGACCAGCCCGGCGGCGAGCAGGACGAGCCAGGACACGGCCGCCTCACCCCCGCCCGCCGGCGCGCACCCCGCCCGCCCCGGACGCCTCCCGGGCCCCGGACGCCTCGCCCGCTCCGGATGCCTCGCGCGCCAGCCGCCGCCCGGCCTCGGCGGCCCCGGCCAGGGCGGTGGCCAGCGACTCCTCGTGCAGCGGCAGCCGTTCGGCCAGCGCCGGGTCCACCGTCGCGTTCGCCAGTTCGGCGCCGATGACCAGGGTGTCCTCGACCGCGTAGTGCCCCTGGAAGAAGTCCACCAGGTAGCGCGTCTGGTGGTCGAAGGGCGCGCGCGGCATGCCCGGCCGGTAGGAGCCGCCCTGGGCGGAGGCGACCACGAAGCGCCGCGGCCGCAGGTTCATCTTCGGGAAGGTGACCTGGTCGATCCAGAGCTTGAGCTGGGCCGGGACGCCGAAGTTGTACATCGGCGAGCCGATCAGGACGACGTCGGCGGCGAGCAGTTCGGCGAGCAGCGGTTCGAGGACGGCCCAGGCCGCGCGCTCGGCGTCGGTGCGGACCGCCTCGTGGTAGCGGTCGGGTTCGACGATGCCCTCGCGGAGCATGGTGTCGCAGATCGTCGTCCAGGCCTCGCCGATCGGCGGCACCGGCTGGGCCGCGAGGTCGCGGTAGGTGTAGCCGCCCTGCGGCGCTTCGGCGCGCCAGGCCTCGGCGAAGGCCGCGCCGATCCGGCGGGAGAACGAGCCTCGGCGGGCGCTGGCGTCGAGGTGGAGGAGCTGTGGCATGACGGTACCCCCGGGAAAGCCATAAGCGGACACGGCGTCCACTTGACTGATGCCGATGCTAGCCGCAAAGTGGACGCAGCGTCCACTTGTTAGGATGGGGCCCATGCCACCCACCGAACGCGCCGATGCCGCCCGCAACCGCCTCAAGGTGCTCCGGGCGGCCGAGCAGCTGTTCACGACCCGCGACCCGTCCACGGTGACCATGGAGGACATCGCCCGGGCGGCGGGCGTCGGCCGCGGCACGCTCTACCGCCGCTATCCGGACCGCGCCTCGATCGCCCGTGCCCTGCTGGACGCCCACGAGCACGAGATCCAGGAGCAACTCCTGCGCGGGGAGGGCCCGTTGGGCCCGGAGTCGGCGGCCACCCCGGCCGAGCGGCTGAGCGCCTTCTACTCGGCGATGGTCCACCTGCTGGAGCGCCACTCCCACCTGCTACTCGGCGCCGAGACCGGCCCGGCCCGACTGGCCACCGGCGCCTACGGCTTCTGGCGCGCACACGTCCGGATGCTGGCCGCGGCGGCCCGGGCCGAGGACCCGGACGTGCTCGCCGACCAGCTGCTGGCACCGCTCGCCCCGGAGCTGTACCGCCACCACCGCGACCGGGGCGTCTCGCCCGAACGCATCGAGGCGGGGCTCCGCCTGCTCGCCCACCGGATGCTCGGCGACTGAGGCCCGGGCCCGCCCGTCAGCCCGCCGGCCAGCCCGCCGCGCCGCCGCCCCGCCAGCCCGCCGCCTCCGGACGAGACGCCTACGCGGCCCGCAGGGAGTCGAGCCAGCGCAGCAGCCGGGCCCCTTCGCGGGTCACGACCTCCGGGTCGCGCAGCGCGTTGGCCAGGAGGGACATGCCCTGGTAGCCGGACACCAGGGTGAGGGCCATTCCGTCCGGATCGGGCTGCCCCAGCTCGCGGAACTGGCCCGCGACCCAGTCGAGCAGCCGCCGCACCACCACACCGACCTCCACGTCGAGGTCCCCGTCGGCCCGCTTGTCGAGCTCGACGGCCAGGGTGCCGGTCGGGCAGCCGTACCGGGCGGCGTCGTCGCGCAGGTCGATCCAGGCCTCGACCAGCGCCCTGAGCCGGTCGACCGGGTCGGGCAACCGCTCCAGCCGGTCGGTGAGTTCGCCCAGGCGCGCGCTGTGCTCGGAGAGCGCGGCGCGGACCAGGTCGTCCTTGGTCTTGAAGTAGTAGTAGACGTTCCCGACCGGGACGTCCGCCTCGCGCGCGATGTCGGCGAGGGTGGTGCGCTCGACGCCCTGCACGTACAGGACCCGGACCGCCGCCGCGGTGAGCCGCCGGCGCTTCTGCGACGCCGCCGCGCGCCGGTTCACTGAGTCAGCCACCCGACTGACTATAGACAGCCGCCCGCCCGGACGGCTACGGTCCTTCTCAGTCAGCCAACTAACTCACTCAACCTCAGGGGCGGAAATGATCACGGTGACGGGCGCGACCGGAAACATCGGGCGGACGCTGGTGGACCTGCTGGCCGGGGCGGGCGAGCAGGTGGTGGCCGTGTCCCGGCAGCCGCAGCCCGCCCACCCGGCGGCCGGGGTCCGCTGGGCCCGGGGCGGGCTCGACGACGTCGCGAGCCTGCGCCCCGCACTCGAAGGGGCCCGCGCGCTGTTCGTCGTCCTGGGCGGCGAGCTCAACAGCCACGGCGAGGGCCCGGACGCCCTGCTCTCGGCGGTCGCGGAGGCCGGGGTGGGCCGGATCGTGCTGGTCTCCTCGCAGGCCAACACCACCCGGCCGGACCTGCCCTCGCACGTCCGGCTGCGCGAGTTCGACGCCGCCGTCCGAGCCTCCGGACGGGAGTTCACCGTCCTGCGCCCCGGCGCCTTCGCCTCCAACGCCTTCGCCTGGGCCGGGACGGTCCGCACGGAGCGGACGGTCTACGCGCCGTTCGGCGGCGTGGGGCTGCCCGTCGTCGACCCGGCGGACATCGCGGCGGTGGCCGCGGCCGCCCTGCTCGAGGACGGGCACGGCGGCCGCACGTACGACCTGACCGGGCCCGAGGCGATCGGGCCGCGCCGGCAGGCCGAGGTCATCGCCGAGGCCCTGGGCGAGGAGGTGGCCTTCGTGGAGCTGTCCCGCGAGCAGGCCCACGCGCACCTGGCGCGGTTCATGCCCGAGCAGGTGATCCCCGGGACGCTGGACGTCCTCGGCGCCCCGCTCCCGGCCGAGCAGGCGGTCAGCCCCGACGTGGCGACCGTGCTGCGCCGCCCGGCCGCGCCCTTCCGGGCCTGGGTCGAGCGCAACCTGCCGGCGTTCCGGTAGTGCCGGCCGGCACCCCGGGCGCGCGCCAGGCGCACGCAGCGCGGCGCACGCCCGGGGCGGGGCTCGGCAGGACTCAGCCGGTGGTGGGCTTCGCCACCTCCGCGCCCGCCGTCCCGGTTTCCGCCGCCTCCGCGCCCGCCGGGGCGGGGACGGCCCGCAGCCGGGGAGCCGGCGGCACGGGGATGACGGCGGCGACGGCGGCCGCGATCAGCGCGACGACGCAGCCGATCACCAGGCCGACCCGGAAGCCGCCCTCCGACGGCAGGGCGTGCCCGCCCAGGGAGATGGTCATCTGCGACAGCACCACACCCATCACGGCGGCGGACACCGAGGTGCCCAGCGAGCGCATCAGGGTGTTGAAGCTGTTCGCCGAGGCCGTGGCGGACAGCGGCACCGCGCTCATGATCAGTGCGGGCATCGCGCCGTAGGCCAGGCCCACACCGCTGTTGCAGACGATCGTCACGATCAGCACGCCCCAGGTGGAGCCCATCAGCGGCAGCGCCAGCCCGTACCCGACGGCGATCGTCAGCGCCCCGGCGACCAGGGTGAACTTCGGTCCCCGCGCGGTCGACAGCTTGCCGCCCAGCGGGGAGACCACCATCATCATCAGCCCGCCGGGCGCCATCCACAGGCCCATCGCCAGCATGGACTGCCCCAGCCCGTAGCCGGTGGCCTCCGGCAGCTGGAGCAGCTGCGGCACGATCAGGGCCTGGGCGTACATGCCGAAGCCGACCAGGACGGAGGCGGCGTTGGTCAGCAGCACCCGCGGGCGCGCGGTGACCCGCAGGTCCACCAGCGGGTCGCCGACCCGCAGCTCCCAGCGGGCCCAGAGCATCAGGATCGCGGCGGAGGCGGTGAACAGGCCGAGGGTCCGGGTGCTGCCCCAGCCCCAGTCGCCGCCCTTGGAGACGGGCAGCAGCAGGCAGACCAGCCCGACGCTCAGACCGAGCGCGCCGACGAAGTCGAACCGGCCGCCGGTGGGGCGGTGGCCGGTGGCGGCGGGAGCCGGGACGACGCTCCAGAGCATGCCGATGATGACGACGGCCAGCACGGCGGTACCCCAGAACAGCACCCGCCAGCTGGCGTAGTCGGCGACGCCGGCCGCGATCGGCAGGCCGAGGCCGCCGCCGATTCCCATGGAGGCGCTGACCAGCGCGATCGCCGAGCCGAGCCGCTCGGGCGGCAGCACGTCGCGCAGCAGGCTGATGCCGATCGGCACCAGGCCCATGCCCATCCCCTGCAGCGCCCGGCCGGCGATCATCGGCACCACCGAGTCGGCCACCGCGCACAGCACCGAGCCGAGCAGCAGCGGGACGCAGGAGGCGATGAGCATCGTCCGCTTGCCCAGGAGGTCGCCGAGGCGGCCGCTGATCGGAACGAAGACGGCGGCGGAGAGCAGGGTCGCGGTGATGACCCAGGAGGCGTTGGACGCGGTGGTGTGCAGGAGTTGCGGGAGTTCGCTGATCAGCGGGGTGACCAGGGTCTGCATGATCGCGGCGACGGTGCCGGTGAAGGCGAGCGTCGCCACGATCGGACCGGTGCGGGCGGTGGGGGCGGGGCCGTTGATGACGGGCCTCCTCGGGCGGTCGGGGGGAGCAGGAGTGTGCACTTCGCACATCATGTGCAGACAGCACAGGCTTATCAGGCTACACATGATGTGCGTCATGCACATCGTGTGGGTTGCGCACATGTCTGGCATACTGGACGTGATCGACGAAGAACCCGCAGGTCAACGCGGTGATGAAGGGACTTCGACATGGCCAGCCCCACGCACGAGGTCGCCCTCGAATTCCTGGTGTTCGCCCGGCACCGCGACCTCAACCAGGTCGACGACCGCCGCCCCGAGGGCAGCCAGCTCGAACGCGGCGCCTACATCCTGCTCAGCCGGGTCGAGGCCCAGGGGCCCATGTCGATCGGCCAGCTCAGCGACGCCTTCGGCCTGGACGTCTCCACCCTCAACCGCCAGACGGCGGCGCTGAAGAGCGCGGGCCTCCTCGAACGCATCCCGGACCCGGACGGCGGCATCGCCCGCAAGTTCCGCCTGACCGAGGAGGGCCGGCGCCGTCTGGACAGCGAACGGGAGGCGCACGTCCGGGCGTTGAACCTGGTGATGGCCGACTGGCCGGTGGAGGACATCGCCGGCTTCGCGGAGTACCTGCGCCGCTTCAACACCGGCATCGAACGCCTCGACGGCCGTCCCTGGCCCCGGAGTTGAGAGGGGCGACCGGCCCCGGGGATGTAGGAGACGGCCCGTACCCTTCGCTCGGACCCACAGAGAGGGAGAGCGGAATGGCGACACTCGACGAGATCAGGGCGCTGCTGGGAGAGCCCGGCTTCCACTGGTCCGACCCGGCCCCATGGGCGCGGCTGGAGCGGGAGCTCGGGGTCTCCCTGCCCGCCGACTTCCGGGAGTTCACCGACGCCTACGGCCCGGTGGAGATCAACGAGCAGCTGTACCTGGACCACCCCGGCCACCCGGTCCGGGACCTGGGCGAGAAGATCGCGGGCTGGATCGAGCACTGGAGCGACGAGGACGACGCGGAGTTCCTCCCCGCCCCGGCCGGCTCGGGCCCCGGCGAGCTGCTGCCGGTCGCCACCGCCACCACCGGGGAGTTCGTCTTCCTGCGGGTGCCGGACGAACCGTCGGCGCCGTGGAGCGTGGGCGTGCTGGAGACGGACACCCTGGAGTACGTCCCCTACGACGAACTGGCCTTCGGCGACTGGCTGCTGGCGTACCTCCGGGGCGAGGACGTCACTGTGCACTCCCACAACTTCGCCCCGGACGGCCCCTTCTACCGCCCGCTGACCTGATGTGACCTGAGGTGAACCGGCCTGGTCGTGGCCTGGCGGGGCCTCCGGTACGGGCAGGCCCGACATGCCCCGCACGACGCGGCCGGGCACCCGCCTGACAAGCGGCTGCCGATCCGCGCGAAGGAAGTCGGCCGGGCCGACTTCCTTCGCAGCGGGTGGGAGCGCGGCTCTGCCGAACTCCCCCGGCCGAGCACGATCGGCCACCCTGCGAGCGGCGCCGGCGCCGCGCTAGCCGGCCGGGGCGAGTTCGGCGAGGAGGGCGGGGCCGGACCACTGCGGGGCGGTGCCCGGGGCGGCGGCCTCGGCCTCGCGGACGAGGGCGATCAGCCGGGAGTTGGCGGGGGCGGTGAGGCCATGGCGCTCCGCCAGGGCGACGATCTCGCCCTGGAGCGAGTCGATCTCGGTGGGGCGGCCCCGCTGGAAGTCCTCCCACATCGAGGAGCGGGCGGTGGCGTCGATCTGCAGGCTGGCCCCGGCCAGCTCGTGGAACCGCGCGTCCGGCAGTTCGAGCACCTGCGGCATCACCTCCGGCGGCACCGGCCCGAGCTGGGCCGGCACCACCCCGGCGGCCCGGAACACCGCAAGCGCCTCCAGCTGGCAGCGCGCCACGCACTGCCGGTACGCCAGCTGCCCGACCTGGTCGCGCAGCGGCAGGCCGGAGAGCGCGTTGACCGCGTTGTTCAGGTTCATCAGCAGCTTCGCCGCCTGGACGGCCGGCATGTCCGCCCGCAGCTCCAGCTGCAGACCGCTCGCCCGGGCCGCCTCGGCGAGCGCGTTCGCCCCGTCCTCGTCGGCCAGCATCAGCGACCCGGCACTGCCCTGGTGGAAGGCGGCGGCGCCGGTCCGCACCACGTTGTACGGCACCATGCCGGCCAGCACCCGATGGGACGGCAGCGCGGCCGCGAGCGCGTCCGCGTTGCGCAGGCCGTTCTGGAAGCTCACCACCACCGTGTCGGGGCCGAGGTGCGGGGCCAGCTCCCGGGCGGCGGTCGCGGTGTCGGCCGACTTCACCGTCACCAGGACGTAGTCGGCGCCGGACGCGGCCCGGGGGTCGGTGGCGACGGTCAGCTCCCGCACCTCGCGTCGGGCCTCGCCCGGGCCGGTGAGGGTCAGCCCCTCCGCGTCGATCGCCGCCATCGCCGCCGGGCGGCCGATCAGGGCGACCTCGGCGGTCGAGGCGAGCATGCCGCCGAGGTGGCAGCCGATGGAACCGGCACCGAACACGGCGATCCGGAGCCTGCGCTGGGCGGGGGCGGTGGACACGGGGCTGCTCCAGGGCTGGGCGAGGACGGCGGCGTGGTCGGGGCGGGGCTCGGAAGGGCGGGGACGGGACCGGGGAAGCCGGTCAGTCGAAGAGGTCGGGGTCGGAGAGGGTGATCTGGTCCCACAGCGGCCGGGCCTGGAACCAGCCGGCCAGCGAGGTCCCGATCTGGTCGCGGGTGATCAGCGCGGTCTCGCGGTCGATCAGCTTGGGGGTGCCGGCCGCCATCGCGAGCAGCTGCGCCTGGCAGGAGCGCTCCATGGTGACGAACCACCAGACCGCCTCGGCCACCGACTGCCCGACCGTGAGCAGGCCGTGGTTCTGCAGGATCACCGCCTTGTGGCTCGCCAGCGCGGCGGCCACCCGCTTGCCCTCCTCGGTCTCGGTGACGACGCCCCGGTAGTCGCTGTACAGGCCGTGGTCCTCGAAGAAGACGCAGGCGTCCTGGGTGATCGGGTCGAGCGGGATGCCGAGGCTGGAGAAGGCCTTGCCGTAGAGGGAGTGCGAGTGCGCGGCGGCGACGGCGTCCGGGCGGGCGGCGTGCACCTGGGAGTGGATCGCGAACGCGGCCCGGTTCACCGGCCGGTTGCCGTGCAGCAGGGTGCCCTCGTGGTCGACCAGGATCAGGTCGGAGGCCTTGATCTGGTTGAAGCTCATGCCGAACGGGTTCACCCAGAACCAGCTCGGGTTCTCCGGGTCGCGGACGGTGATGTGCCCGGCGACGCCCTCCGAGAAGCCGAACCGGCCGAACAGCCGGAACCCGGCCGCCAGTTGCTCCTTGCGGTACTGGCGCTCCTCCTCCACCGAGTCGAAGACCGGCGGCAGCGGCAGGGTCACCCCCTCCGGGGCCGGGCCGACGACGCCGGTCGCCGCGTACGGGTCGGTGGACTGCTGTGGTGCGGACATGGCGACTCCCGGGGCTGCGGCGACGAGTGGGCAGAGGCGGACTGAACCAGAGATGCGTTCGAAAGATTCATACCTTTGGAACCAGCCCTATGGCTATGATCAATCTGATCATCGATCAGGGGGAGGAGCAACGATGCGCAAGGTATTGGCAACGCTGGCAGTTGGAGTCGTGACGGGTGCCGCCGTGCTCGGCGGCATGTCGGCCACCGCCGTCGCCGGCCAGCTCAACGAACCGAACCAGGGCGACGTGGTGCAGCTCAACGAGCCCAACCAGACAGTCATCGGCCAGCGCAACGAGCCCAACCAGACAGTCATCGGCCAGCGCAACGAGCCCAACCAGACAGTCATCGGCCAGCGCAACGAGCCCAACCAGGGTGTGGCCCCGCAGCTGAACGAGCCTGTCCCGTCGGGCCGGTGACCGCCCCGCAGCTGCGCTACGCCCCACCCGCCCTGGCCCCCTTCCAGGCCCCGGACAAGAGCTTCGGGCAGTTCCTGGAAGAGCAGTGGACAGCCGTCTGCCGGGGCCTGGGGACGGGCGAGCCGGAGACCACCCGCGTACTGCGGGACCTGCGGGACGTGCTCAGCCCGTGGGGCGCCCAGCCCATCGGGACGCAGTGCACTCCGCCCTCGTTCGTGTCCTCCGACGGCTTCCCCGCCGAGCTCTCCGTCAGCTGGAAGGCGGGCCGGCCGGAGGTCCGCATCCTGTTCGAGTCGCTGAGCGCCGACCGCACGCCGCTCGGATGCCAGGAGGCCGGGCGGCAGTTGACGCGCCGGCTCGCCGATCGGCCGGGAGCGAGCATCGCGCGGTACCTCGACGTCGAGGACCTGTTCGTCACGCCCGATCCCGACCGCAACCGGCCCACCGTCTGGCACTCCCTGGCCTGGCAGCCCGGCGAACGTCCGCACTACAAGGTCTACCTCAACCCGCAGGCGCACGGCCTGGCCCGCACCCACGAGGTGATGGCGGAGGCCATGCACCGACTGGGACTGGCTGCGGCCTGGGAACCGGTGGGACGGCGCTGCGACGAACTCGCCCGGCGGGGGCACGAGGTGGAGTTCTTCGCCCTCGACCTGGACGGCGGAAGCGCCTCGCGGGTGAAGGTCTACTTCCGCCATCTCCCCATGTCGATGGACGAGTTGGACACGGTGGCCGCCCTGGCGCACCGCCACGACTCGGTGCGGGCGGCCCGCGCACGGGCCGTGATCTACGGGCGGGACGGCGGGATCGACGGCGGGATCGTGGACAACGAGCCGATGACCTGCCTGGCGTTCCGCGAGGGCGCGGTCGGCCCCGAGGAGGCCAACGTCTACCTGCGGCTGCCCGGCAACGCCCGCAGCGACGCCGAGGCCGCCGCGCGCGTCGCGGAGCTGATGCGGATCGAGGGAGTCGACCCGCGCCCGCACGCCGAGGTCCTCAGCCGCCTGACGGCCGGGCTGCCGGAGGGCGACACCGGCGTGCAGGAGCTGTGCAGCTACCGGACCATCGCACCGGGTGTTCCGGCACACATCGGGCTGTACCTGCGCTTCAACGCCTACACGCAGGCCGAGGGCTGACCCGACATCGGCGCATGACCACAGTGGGCCTCGCGTCCCCCGGCCCCGCGCCAGCGCCGGTGACCACGCCTGCCTGACGGATGGCGCACATCATCGCCTCCCGCCCCGGCCCGGGTGTATTGCCCCTTGTCGGGAATCGGATCGCCGTCAACGGGGTTGGTGGGGCACGAGCCGTTATTGGAGGGGTCATGCGAGCGATTCAGGTGTACGAAGTGGGCGGTCCCGAGGTGCTGCAGGAGGCCGAGGTGGACCAGCCGCGGCCCGGTCCGGGCGAGGCGGTCGTGGAGGTCGCCGCATCCGGGGTCAACTTCCTCGATGTCTACCACCGCGAGGGCAGGTACAGCCTCCCGCTGCCCTTCACCCCGGGCGCCGAGGGCGCCGGCACGGTCGTCGAAGTCGGCCCCGGCGTCGCGGACGTCGCAGTGGGGGACCGGGTCGGTTGGGTGGAGACTCCCGGCACGTATGCCGAGCGGGCCGTCGTGGACTCCTCCCGGCTGGTGCCGCTGCCCGACGACATCGGCTTCGAGACAGCCGCCGCCGTGCTCCTCCAAGGCATGACCGCGCACTATCTCGTCAAGGACGCCTACCCGGTCCAGGAAGGCGACACGGTGCTCGTGCATGCGGCTGCCGGTGGCATGGGGCTGCTTCTGACCCAGCTCATCACCCATCTCGGCGGCAGGGTGATCGGCACGACGTCGACTGCGGCGAAGGCCGGCCTGGCGAAGCGCGCCGGGGCCGCCGAGGTGATCCTCTCGTCCGCGGTCGACGACCTCGCAGCCGAGGTGAGGCGGCTCAACGGCGGCCAGGGACTGCCGGTGGTCTTCGACGGCGTCGGCGCGCACACCTTCGATGCGAGCCTCGCCAGCCTGCGAACCCGTGGTCATCTCGTGCTCTTCGGCGCGGCAAGTGGTGCCGTGCCGCCGTTCGACCCGATTCGGCTCGCCCACGGCGGTTCGCTGACCCTGATCCGGCCCAGCCTCGGGGACTACATCGCCGATCGGTCCGAACTGCTCCGACGGGCCGCCGATGTGTTCGAGTGGGTGCGCTCCAAGGCACTTGAGGTCACCGTGACGGGCCGCTACGCATTGTCCGAGGCCGCCCAGGCCCACAGTGATCTGGAGGCTCGGCGTACCACCGGCAAGCTGCTCGTCATACCCGATGCGGCCGCTCTGGGACGCCGCGAGGAGACGCAGAGCTGATCGCGGGTGACGAAGTCGGGGATCTCGGGGGGCTCGGATGCCGAGGGCATGGCCGACCGTCATCGCCGAGATCCCCGACCGCGTCGGGCGCTCAGCAGGTCACCTGACTCGCCAGTCCACAAGCTCCCGGGACGGGACAGCCAGGGAGCTGATCCATCACGGCGCCGGGATCTCCCGGTCGGACTTCCCGTCCTCCTCGGTAGCCCACTCCGGCGGCGTGGAGGGAGCGTCGCGCTCCGGCCACGAGGTCGGAGCTGGGCCGAAAGCGCGGCGGCAGGCCCGCACCGTCAGAGCGGCGAGGCCCGCGTTGGCGCCGCCGCCGATCACGGCGCCGATGCCGAACGGCGCCACCCGGCCGAGAACGATGATGCCCTGCTTGGTCCCGTACTTCGTGACGAAGTGCCTCCCGAGGATCTTGTTGATCCGACGCAGTGTCTCCATGGGCACTTTGGCGACGACCTGGCGGCCCCAGTGCTGCCCGGTACGCTCGGCGACCTTCGTGATGGTGCCGGCGCCGCTCCCGCCGAGCATGACGCCCATGACGATCGTCCGGCGGCGTTCGAGTTCGTCGATGGGGACGCCGTGGACCTCGGCCACCGAGAGCGCGAAGAGGGCGCTCAGCTCGAAGGAGGAGAGGAACTCGCCCGCTGACAGGGCCAGCGCCACTCCCGTGCCGACACGGGGAGCGGCGGCGACTCCGCCGACCGCGGCTCCCGTCCCGGCCAGGGCACTGACGTACATGCGTTCCAGGTTGCGGATCACCTGCTCCGGGGTCGCCTCCGGGTTCCGCTGCCGGGCGCGGGCGATGTTCTTGCGCACCAGCGGGGTCTGGAGCTCGATGGCCTTGTCCAGGAGATCGAGAATTCGTCGGCCGGGTATGGACGTTGCCGACTCCGGCTCGTCGGTGGCACCGGTTGCCATGCCGTGGGGCTCCTTGGGTCGTCGTGACCCAGGGAGTCTCCCACCCGACCGGGCGGCGGAGCATCCCTAAGGACCCTCGAAGCGGCAGTGGCACACGTCCCGGCTACGCCTGAACTCGCGGATGAGCGCGAGGAGGTTGATCAGGGTGCTGGCCGGGATGTTGCCGACGTCGACCAGGCGATGACCCCGGAGGTTGATGTCACCGGGGATCGCGGACGGCCAGAGGAGGCCGAACTCGCGGCCTTCGGTGCGGAGTTCGACGATCAGCTCGGCGACCTGGCGCGAGGTGAGGTGGAGCAGGGCCGGGTCGGCGGGGTGGATGGGGTGGTGGGCGCTCACGCGACACCGTCCAGCTCGAACCAGACGGTCTTGCCGAGGTGTTGGGGGTCGACACCCCAGCGGTGGGTGAGGCCGGCGACGAGCTGGAGGCCCCGGCCGGTCTCGGAGAGGAGGGCGAGGGGGCCCACCTCCGGGGGGAGCGGACTGCGGTCGGAGACCGCGACGCGCAGGGTGTTGGCGCGGTGGTGGATCAGGATGACGGGCGAGGCCGTCTCGCCGTGGCGCCAGGCGTTGACGATGAGTTCGACCATGGCGAGTTCGGCGTCCGCGATGAGGGAGGGCGGCCAACCGGCACTGGTCATACCGTCGCGCAGGGCGCCGCGGGAGAGGGTGAGGGAGGGGGAGTTGAGGTCACGCACAGCGTCTCCCGGAGGGGAAGGGTGAGACCGGCGGATGCGTCGCCGTGAACGAACCCACTGGACATGGGTGTTCTTCGGTGCCCGAGCAGCGTTACTGACGCTCCGCTCGGTGATCGGTGCATCACAGACTGTAGAGCATCGGATAGCAAATTTGCTAGCGTGCTCAGGAAGTTGTGCCTATCTGCTCGCTGGACTCATCCCGCACGCGCGGTGGATGCTGGGCAGATGCCACCTACCCCAACCGCCCGTCGGAAGCGCGTCGGCATCGAGCTGCGGAAGATGCGAGAGGCCGCCGGACGCACGGCCGGAGATGCTGCTTCCGTCCTTGGGCTGGACCGCAGCAAGGTCACGCTGATCGAGCAGGGCACCTACCCGATCAGCGCCGAGCGGGTCCTCGCGCTCGCCGCCGAGTACGAGGAAGCCGACTCCGAGTACGTCGACGCCGTCGCCGCGATGGCCGCCGACCGCGTCAAGGGGTGGTGGGAGGAGCACAGAGGCTTGGTCCCTGCCGGGATCCTTGAGATTTCCGAGGTCGAGCACTACGCCAGCGCACTGGTGACCTACCAGATCTGTCACACGCCTGGGCTCATGCAGACCGAGGAGACAGCGCGGGCGATCTTTCGCGAGGTCTACCCTCCGCTGCGGCCACTGAACATCGAAGCACGAGTCGAGAACCGGATGCGCCGAGCCGAGTTGCTAACGCGAAGTGACCCCCTCAACTACGAAGCGATCGTGCACGAGGCCGCGCTTCGCATGGAGTTCGGAGGAACAGCTGTCGCCAGATCACAGCTGAAGCACTTGCTTGCACTCTCCGAGGCTCCCAACGTGACCTTGCGACTGCTTGAGTTCAAGGCCGGCGGTTTCAAGGGAGCGGGTCAAGCCGTGCTGTACGCGAGTGGGCCCGTACCTCGCCTCGATACGGTGCAACTGGACTCCGTAGGATCGCCAGCGTTTCTGACCGAGATGAACCAGCTGGAGAACTACCGGAGCATCCTCGGGGCGATGCGTGACCGTGCGCTCAATCCATCGGCCTCCCGCGACGCGATCTCCAGCATCATGAATAGCCTGTGAGGCCCTTATGGAAGAACTCGCTTGGCACAGGCCCCGTGCCTGCGGCGATGGCAACAATTGTCCTGAGGTTGCCATAGGCCCCGATGCCGTCTATGTCCGCAGCAGCCTTCGGCCGGACGCCATCGCCCAACTTGATGTCAGCGAGTGGCGCGACCTCGTCTCTGCCATCCGCGCCGGCGAGTTCGACGCCTGACTCCACCGATTCGGCACACGGGCTCTGACCTGCTACTGTTCCTGACGTCGCGAGAGAGATGATCTCTCGTCAGGCGTCAGCGGTACTACCAGAGCACGTCCTACTTTCAGTAGGAAGAGTCCGTGCAACCCGGGCCTGGCGCTCCACAGTCGGAAGGGTCCGGCATCCACCAGGGTGCCGGACCCTTCCGCGTTCGTGACCCCCGGGCCGCGATTCGAAGCACGCGCGCTGAACTGCTAATATTCCTGACGTCGCGAGGGAGACGATCCCTCGTCAGGCGTCAGCGGTGCTACCAGAGCACGTCCTACTTTCAGTAGGAAGAGTCCGTGCAACCCGGGCCTGGCGCTCCACAGTCGGAAGGGTCCGGCATCCACCAGGGTGCCGGACCCTTCCGCGTTCACGGCTCGGGACAGGAGCAACCATGCAGATCGCGGCGGACGACCTCTCCGGTCCCGAGATCGCCGACTTCCTCGCCGACCACGTCCGGCAGATGCGGGCCACCTCCCCGCCGGAGAGCACCCACGCCCTCGATCTCGACGCCCTCCGCGGGCCCGGGATCACGTTCTGGTCGGTGCGGGACGGCGGCGTCCTGGTCGGCTGCGGCGCGATCAAGCGCCTGGACGCCCACCACGCCGAACTCAAGTCGATGCGCACCGCGCCCCTGCGCAAGCGGAGCGGCGTCGCCTCCCTGCTGCTGGAGCACATCATCACCGAGGCCACCCGCATGGGCTTCACCAGGCTGAGCCTGGAGACCGGCTCGACCGACTTCTTCCTGCCGGCCAGGAAGCTGTACGAAAAGTTCGGGTTCGTCCCCTGCGAACCCTTCGCGGACTACCGACCCGACCCGAACAGCACCTTCATGACGAGAGCGCTCCACGGCCCCGATTCGTCGCACCGGCGCTGAGCTGCTAATATTCCTGATGTCGCGAGGGAGATGATTCCTCGTCAGGCGTCAGCGGTGCTACCAGAGCACGTCCTACTTTCAGTAGGAAGAGTCCGTGCAACCCGGGCCTGGCGCTCCACAGTCGGAAGGGTCCGGCATCCACCAGGATGCCGGACCCTTCCGCGTTCCCCGCCCCCAGCGCGTCCTCACCGGGAGTGGAAAGTCGGGGAGTCCGACTTTCCACTCCACTCACGCCCCCGCCCCCGCCTTCAGGCCGTCGCGGACGACCGCGCGGGCGCGTCCGGCGGCCTCCGGGTGGCCATCCAGGTGCTCCAGCATGCGGCAGGTGCCGACCAGGATCGCCGTCAGCTCCGGCACCTCCAGGTCCCGCCGCACCGCGCCGGCCCGCTGGGCGTCGTCGAGCAGTGCGGTGAGCACCTCGCGCAGGGCGCGACCGGCCTCCGACGTCGCCGCCCTGACGTCGACCCCGGCATCCGCGAGGGCCGCGGCGAAGGCGTTCTTGGCCGGCGACTGGTCCAGCACCAGGTCGAAGAAGGCGAAGAGGGCATCCCCCGGCCCGGCCTCCTCCGCCAGGCGCCGCCCCTCCTCCCCCAGCCGCTCCAGCCGCCGGACGAGCACCGCCTCCAGCAGCGCTTCCTTCGTCGGGAAGTGCCGGAACACGGTGGCGATGCCGACCTTCGCCTCGCGGGCGATCTCCTCCGTGGACGCGCCGGTGCCCCGCTCGGTGAAGACCGCCTCGGCGACCTCCAGCAGTCGCGCACGGTTGCGCCTCGCGTCGGCGCGCAGGGGCTTCGCGTCGCCACTGGACGGAGTCTGATCGGACGTCATGAGGACCTCACCATCCCTGGACAAACGGAGTGGCGTATCCGTATCGTCGGAAACGGAGTCGCCTATCCGATTGTAGGCGGCGAGATCCCGGAGGTCAGCCATGTCCGCACCAGCCACGCCCCGCGAGGTCCACGCACAGCTGTTGGACCTCATCTCGGCGGGCAGGTGGAGTGAACTCCCCGCCCTCTACGCCGAGGACGCCGTGGTGGAGATCGTCTTCTCGCCCACTCCCCCGCGCCGTATCCAGGGCCGGGACGAACTCCGTCAGCGCTTCGCCGCCCTGGCGGCCGCCGACGCCATCCGGCTGCGCGCGGAGAACATCCACGTCCACGGGACCGACGACCCCGAGGTGGTGATCGCCGAGTTCGACTACGAGGCCCTGCACCCCGCCACCGGCCGCACCTTCCGAACCCCCAACATCCAGGTCCTGCGCGTCCGGGACGGCCTGATCGTCGAGACCCGCGACTACCACGACCACCTCGCCTTCGCCGTGGCGGACGGACGCGCGGGTCAGCTGCTCGCCGCGCTGGACCAGTCGGCCTGACCCGCACCCGACGGCGCAGCCCCGCCCCGCCGCTCTCCCGCCCCGCCGCCCCCTCGCCCCGCCGGGCACCTCACCCGCCGAGCCGAGTCGGGCCGCCACCGGACTCGTGGACGCCGCGACGGCGCCTCAACTCGGCGAGCCACTCCCGCACCTGCCCCTCGTCGTGCAGGTACGGGCCGCCGGGGCCGGCCCGCAGATCGATGCCGTGCAGCAGATCCAGGGCCCACAGCGACACCTCGTCCCACCGCAGGTCGTCGTCGAGGAACCACCGCGCCGCCCAGCGGTCGGCCTCGTCCCGGCTCGCCCGGCCGTCCGCGACGGCCTCGAACCACCGCTCGATGTCGCCGGGACCGGGCTGATCGGTCTCCATCTCGTCACTCCATCAGTGCTATGGAAGAAAAATCGTGAAAAGGCCTGATCTCATCGTCGGCGAACTTCCCGAGCGGAAGCCGGTTTTCCGACACCGGAGCCCCGGGTAGGGCCGAGACGTTCGCATCCCGACTGTTCCGGTGCTCACGGACGGGGGCGAATCCCCGACGACTTCCCATCGGAAGGACACCCTCATGCACAGGACCCTTCGGAACGCCCTCGCGACCGTCCTCGTGACGGGTGCGCTCACCGCCGCTCCCGCCGCCGTGGCCGCCGAGCAGGCACCGTCGACGGCCGAGGCCCAGGCGGAAGTCCGCAACCCGAAGACGATCAAGGTCGCCGACTACAACCAGGCGCGCGGCACCCTGATCAACGCCGGCAGCAAGACGGCCGCCAAGTCGCACCCGGCGCACGGCACCAAGGACGTCCCGGTCTCCCACGGCACCAGCCTGCTCGCGGAGGCCCGCGACGAGTTCCGCGCCGCCGACCGCAACCTGCCGGTCAACCAGAAGAAGTCCGACATGTCGATCCCGCACTACAACGCCGTCCACAGCGCGGCCGCCACCATGGGCATCGACCGCTGGTGACGCCTTACCGCCGGGGCCGGCGGCCGGGCCCTCCCCCCGGCAACGCGAGGAGGGCCGGCCCCGGCGAAGCCTCAACGAGGCATGAACGGGCCTTGGGGTCGGGGTGCTTCCCGAGGAGCGCTCAGGCTCCCGTCCGGGCGGACGTCGAAGACCGTGACCTTCGCGTCCCTGGTGATCGTGATCCGGTCCGGCCCGGACCAGTCGACGCGGACGAAGTCGGTCCGCTCGGTGTCCCAGATACCCATGCTCCAGTGGCGGGCGGACCATCCGGTGCCGGACACCAGCTCCACCCGGTAGACCGGGTCGATCGAGAACGCGATGTCGGTGACGGTGAGTACCCGGTCAGGGTGGCCCGGGGCGGCCGTCCGCTCGGTCCAGCCGTCACGGCTCAGGACGATGGCCAGGAACGCGATCGGCACCCCGCCGAAGATCAGCGCCACCAGGCCGACGGCACAGCCGACCTGCGACAGCCAGGTGCGGAACTCCAACTCGATGACCAGCGAGACCACGATCAGCAGGACCGCCGACCCGACCAGCAGGACCGAACGGTTCAGCCAGCGCTCGACCACCACCAGCCCGCCCGACCGGGACGCGTGCCGACCCGCCGCGTACGCCAGCAGCGCCGCGACCACCACGCCTCTGAGCCCCCATGCGATCCGTCTGCGGCGTGCCGCTGTCATCCCCGCCCCCCCGGCGTTGCTCGACCGACCTTCGGCGCGGACCCTACTACAGGGACCGCCGGGGCCTGGGCGTCACCGAAGGCTCGCCCAGCGTCCCGCCCTTGGCGACGGTGAAGACCCTGGTCTCGTGCTCCAGCGTCACCGTGATCTCGCCCGGGCCGGACCAGTCGGCCCGGAGGAAGCCCTCCTCCTCGCCCCAGGTGCCGAGGCTCCAGTGGCGGGCCGACCAGCCGGTGCCGGACACCAGCTCCACCCGGTAGACCGGGTCGATCGAGAAGGCGATGTCGGTGATGCTCAGCACGTGGTCGGAGCGGTCCGGGGCGGGCTTGCGGTCGACCAGTCGGCCGTCGCCCCCGAAGAAGTACGCCAGGGCCCCGACCGCCGCGCCGACGACGAGGAGCGGTGACAGGACGGCCGCGCAGCCGATCTGCGCCCATCGGGTGCGGAACTCGAACTGGGCCACCGCCGAGGCCATGGCCAGCGCGACCGCCGTCCCGAGCAGCAGCACGGGGTGGTTCAGCCAGCGCTCGACCTCGACCAACCCGCCCTGACGGGAGGAGAAGTAGCCCGGCAGGTACACCAGGAAGGCCACCAGCGCCGCGCCTCTGAGCCACCACACGACCTGCGTGCGGCGCGTGCCTGTCATTTGCTCCCCCCGGAGTCGTCCTTTGCCGGGACTTTACTACGGGGACACCTGACGGCCCGGACGACGGGTGCTCCGTCGTCCGGGCCGCTCCGGCTACCGGCCGTACCCCCGTCACCGCCGGTAGAAGACGCTCCTCGACCAGAAGAAGCCGATCAGCGTCAGCACGGTGCACCAGGCCAGGGCGCTCCAGCCGCTGGTGCCGATCCCGGTGCCGAGCAGCAGCCCGCGCAGGGTCTCGATCATGGGCGTGAAGGGCTGGTACTCGGCGAACCAGCGCAGTGCCGTCGGCATGGAGTCGGTCGGCACGATGGCACTGCCGATGAAGGGCAGGAACTGCAGCGGCATCGGCATGTTGCTGGCGCTCTCAACCGTCTTGGCCACCAGGCCGATGCCGGCCGATATCCAGGTCAGGGCGACGGTGAGGAAGAGCAGCAGGCCCGTCGCGGCCAGCCACTCCACCGGCCCGGCGTTCGGCCGGAAGCCCATCGCCAGGGCCGCGCCGATCACCAGCACCAGCCCGATCATGGTCTGGATGACGCTGCCGACGACGTGCCCCGCCAGGAAGGCGGACCGCGATATGGCCATCGTGCGGAAGCGGTTGACGATGCCCTCGGTCATGTCGGTGCAGATGCCGATCGCGGTGACCAGCGACCCGGAGGTGGCCGCCATCAGCACGATGCCGGGCGTCACGTAGTCGATGTAGTCGCCGCCGCCGATGCCGGCGCCCAGCGTGCTGCCGTAGGCGTAGTTGAAGAGCAGCAGCATCATGACCGGCATCACCACGACCGCGAAGGTCAGGGACGGGTACCGCAGCGCGTGCTTGAGGTTGCGGCGCAGCATGGTCAGCGAGTCGCTGAGCACGTAGCCGGCCGTCCCCGTGGCCGTACTCATCGCACACCCTCCCCGGTGAGCTGCAGGAACACGTCGTCCAGGTCGGCCGTCTCCACGACCAGCGACTCGGCCGGTACGGACGCGTTGTCGAGCGCGTCCAGCACGGCCTTCACGGTGAGGACGGAGTTGTCCCCCGGGATCTCCAGCCGCAGCGCCTCGGCGTCGGCCCTGGCGTACTCGAACAGCGCGGCCGCGGCGGTCAGTCGGGCGGCGTCCGCGAACTGGAGCCGGATCCGCCCGCCGGGGGCGAGCCGCTTCAGCTCCTCGGCCGTGCCCTCGGCGACGATCCGGCCGCCGTCCAGGACGGCTATCCGGTCGGCGAGTTGGTCGGCCTCGTCCAGGTACTGGGTGGTGAGGAAGATCGTCACCCCGTGGTCGGCGACCAGGCCCCGGATGATCTCCCACATGGTGCGCCGGCTGCGCGGGTCGAGCCCGGTGGTCGGCTCGTCCAGGAAGATCACCTTCGGGTCCCCGACCAGGGTCATCGCCAGGTCGAGCTTGCGCCGCATGCCGCCGGAGAAGGTGGCGACGGGTTTGCGGGAGGCCTCGGTGAGGTCGAAGCGCCGCAGCAGGTCCTCCGTCCGCCTCCGCCCCTCCCGACGGCGGAGGTGGTTGAGGTCGGCCATCAGCATGAGGTTCTCCTCGGCGGTGAGCAGGTTGTCCACCGCCGAGAACTGGCCCGTCACCCCGATCGCCCGGCGCACCCCGTCGGCCCCGTGCTCCACGTCGTGCCCGGCCACCCGGGCCGAGCCGCCGTCGGCGGGGATCAGGGTGGAGAGGATCTCCACGGTGGTGGTCTTGCCCGCGCCGTTGGGCCCGAGCAGCGCGAACACGCTGCCCGCCGGGATCTCCAGGTCGACGCCCTTCAGGACCGCCTTGTCCCCGTAGGACTTGGTGAGCCCGACGGCCGAGATCGCCGGGCCGGCCGGGACCACCGGCCTCACCGGGACTGCCGAGACGGCCGCCATCAGGCCCTCCGGACGACGACGTTGCCGACCTGGGTGCGGCCGCGGACCTCGACCGTCTCCATCGCGTCGCCCGGGCCCTGGGTGGGGCCGAGGTCGTTGCGGACGCCGCCGACCTTGCTGTGCACGTCCAGCCAGGCCGCGGTGCCCTCCGCGATGCCGACCTCCACGTCCCCCAGGCTGGTCTGCAGGGTGACCTGGCCGCGGACCACCCGGCCGACCCGGATGTGGCCGTGCGCCGACTTGGCGTCCACGTTCCCCTCGGCCACGCCGATGTGGATGCGGCCGTTGGAGGCGTTGGCGTGCAGCTCGCCGTGCACCTCGTCGATCTCGGTGTCGCCGATGCTGTTCTTGACCGTCAGCCGGCCCCCGACGGAGCCGATCTCGATCCGGCCGGCGCCGGACACCTCGGCGTCCCCGGTCGTCGCCCCGAGCCGGACGTCCCCGAAGCCGCTGTCCAGCCGGGCGTTCTCGGCGCTCTCGACCTGGATCCGGCCGAGCGAGGTCTTCAGGCGGCAGTCGCCGAGCGGCCCCTCGGTGACGAACTCGGCCATCGGCGACTCGCTGTGGACGTCGGAGCCGGCCGGCAGCTCGACCAGGATCTCGATCCCGCCCTTCTTGCTGGTGAACACGGAGCGCTGCTTGGGGGCCTTGATCCCGAGCCGGCCGCCGGAGAAGTCGACCTGGGTCTGCTCGGCGGCCTTGACGTCCGCCTCCTTGGCCGGGTTGGCCGGCCGGACCTCGACCACGGCGTCGGTGCGCTTGCCCGCCTTGATCCAGACCGAGCCGATGTCGAACTCGAGGATGGCGGAAATCGGACCGTCGATCTCGTACGTAGGCATGGTTGTCCCGTCCTCTTGACTCGTGTGGGTGTTCCCGCTGGTGGGAGCGGGGGTGACGTCGAAGGTGCAGAAGGTGGTGCAGACGTTCCTGGTACTACGGAGGTACTAGTGGACCCAGCCGGTGAAGCCCTGGCCGCCGACGCTGCGAGCGACCCGGCCGGGCGGGTCGACCACCGGACGGCGGGCCGGCTCGCCGCCTTCCAGCGCGCCGGCCAGGGCCCGGACCAGCCAGGCGTTGAGCGAGAGGCCGGCCTCGGCGGCGGCCTCCTCCGCCCGGGCCTTCAGGTGGGCGGGCAGGCGGAGGTTGATCCGGGCGGTGCCCGTCTCGTCCGGCTCCGCCGCCCCCGAGGGCACCACCGGCGGCGCCACCGGCACGACGGGTGGCACCACCGGTGCCACCGGCGGCACCACCGGCGGCAGATCGCCGTGGAAGGCGTCCGACCCGGGCGGCGCCGTCACCACGAACTCCGGGTCGAGGCCACGCAGACGCACGTCCACCGAGCCGGGGGCGAGGTCACGGGTGACTTCGCCCATGGCGGCCGAGAGCGCGTTGAGCAGGGTGAGCCGCACGGCCGACTCCAGCGGGAGCGTCAGCCGCTCGGCCAGCGCGCGGGCTTCGTCCCCGCCGGTGGCGGCGGCCACCGCGAGCTCGTTCCGGAGGTTTTCCACATACGGCGTGAGGTCCATGTCCGATAGCTTGGCACAGCCGTGGCGCCATGTCGAGTCATTGGTGGCACCACTTTGGCACCATCACCCGAACGGCCCTGGCGCCGACAACGGAACCGCCTCGCCGACCGGGGTCGACGGGGCGGTTCACCAGGGGAAACGCGAGGGAACGCAGGGGAACGCGGTGCACCGTGGTGCAACGCGGGGAGCCGGGGGCTACGGCTGCAGCCAGCCCGCCAGGTAGGCGTCGATCTCCCCGGCCAGCCGGGTCTTGCCCGCCCGGTCCAGGAAGGAGGCCTCGACGGCGTTGCGGGCCAGCCCCGCCACCCCGGCCTCGTCCAGGTCCAGCAGCCGCGCCGCCACCGCGTACTCGGTGTTGAGGTCGGTGCCGAACATCGGCGGGTCGTCGCTGTTGACCGTCACCAGCAGCCCGGCGTCCACCATCCGCTTGATCGGGTGGTCCTCGATCCGCTCCACGGCCCGGGTCGCGATGTTGGAGGTCGGGCAGACCTCCAGCGGGATCCGGTGCTCGCCCAGGTGGTCGATCAGCGCGGGGTCCTTCACCGCCTGGGTGCCGTGCCCGATGCGCTCGGCGCCGAGCACCCGGATCGCGTCCCAGACCGTCTCCGGCCCGGTGGTCTCGCCCGCGTGCGGGACGCTGCGCAGGCCGGCCGCCCGGGCCCGGTCGAAGTACGGCTTGAACTGGGGGCGCGGCACGCCGATCTCCGGGCCGCCCAGGCCGAAGCTGACCAGGCCCTCGGGGGCCCGCTCGGTGGCCAGCCGGGCGGTCACCTCGGCCGACTCCAGCCCCGCCTCGCCCGGGATGTCGAAGCACCAGCGCAGCACCACGCCGAGTTCCTTCTCGGCGCGCAGCCGGGCGTCCTCGATCGCCTCCATGAAGGCGACCTCGGGGATGCCCCGGCGGACCGAGGAGTACGGGGTGATGGTCAGCTCGGCGTACCGGATGTTCTGCCGGGCCATGTCCTCGGCCACGCCGTAGGTGAGCGCGCGGACGTCCTCGGCGTCCCGGACCAGGTCCACGACGCTCAGGTAGACCTCGACGAAGTGCGCGAAGTCGGTGAAGGTGAAGTACTCGGCGAGCGCCGCCGGGTCGGTCGGCACCTTGGAGTTGCCGGCGTGGCGCGCGGCCAGCTCGGCGACGACGCGCGGCGAGGCCGAGCCGACGTGGTGGACGTGCAGCTCCGCCTTGGGCATCCCGGCGATGAACGCCTCGATGCTCCGCTCTGTGGGGTTCCCGATCCGACTTCCGTCCGGCTGGACCACGGTCGTTCCCTTCTTCCTTCTTCACGTTTCTTCACGCGCGACGTCACGCGTCACGCGCACCGACGACAGTGCCGCCAAGGATAGGCCGTGCCCGGAACCGCCAACGGGTGATCATCCCGATCGCGACCGCCGCCGGGCGATCACCCCCCGAGCGCGACCGCCACGGTGTGGATCAGCAGCCCGGCCAGGGCGCCGACCACGGTGCCGTTGATCCGGATGAACTGGAGGTCGCGGCCGACGTTGGCCTCGATCTTGCGGGAGGCGTCGTCGGCGTCCCAGCCCGCCACCGTCTCGGAGATCAGCGAGGTGATCTCGGTGCGGTAGGTGTCGACCAGGTACTGGGCGGCGTCCTGGAGCCAGCCGTCCGCCTTGGCCTGGAGCTTGGAGTCGGTGGCCAGGCGCTCGCCGAAGCGGCGCACGCCGTCGCGGATGCGCCGGCGCAGTTCGCTGTCCTCGTCCTCGGCGGCGCCCATCACCAGGGTGCGCACGGCCGCCCAGGTGGAATTGATCAGGTCCTGCACCTCGGGGCGAGTCAGCAGCTCGCCCTTGGCCCGCTCGACCCGGGCGATGGTCTCCGGGTCGGTCTGCAGCTCGGTCGCGAAGTCGGCGAGGAACTTGTCGACCGCGCCGCGGGCCGGGTGGTCGGGGTCGTCCCGGATGTCGGTGACGAAGCGCAGCAGCTCCTTGTAGACCCGCTCGCCAACCTGGTGGTCGATGAACCGGGGCGTCCAGCCCGGAGTCTTCTGGGTGACCTTCTGGACCACCTCCTCGTGGTTGGCGGTCAGCCAGCCGTGAGCCCGGACCGCGACCAGGTCCACCACTCCGTGGTGCCCGCCGTCGGCGACCACCTTGCCGAGCATCCGGCCCATCGGCTCGGCCACCGAGGTGGCGGCGGCCCGCCTGGTCACCGCCTCGGCGACCACCGCCCGCACGTCGTCGTCGCGGAGCACCGCGAGCAGGCCGCGCAGCGCCGCCGAGGCCTCCTTGGTGACCCGCTCGGCGCTGCCCGGCGCGGCCAGCCACTCCCCCAGCCGGCGGCCGATGCCGAGCGCCGCCAGGCGGCCGCGCACCACGTGCCCGGAGAGGAAGTTCTCGCCGACGAAGTCGCCGAGCGAACGGCCGAAGGCGTCCTTCTTGGTCGGGATGATCGCGGTGTGCGGGATCGGCAGGCCGAACGGCCTGCGGAACAGCGCGGTCACCGCGAACCAGTCGGCCAGCGCGCCGACCATGCCCGCCTCGGCGGCGGCCGCCACGTACCCCGCCCAGGGTCCGGCGCCGGCCGCCTCTGCCCAGGTGGCCAGGGCGAAGACCAGGGTCGCGAAGGCCAGCAGGCCGGTCGCGATGGTCTTCATCCGGCGGACGCCGCGTCTCTTCTCCTCGTCGGCCGCGGTGAACCGGACTCCGGGGCCGGTCCCGCTGAAGGCATCGTCACTCACCCCGCCAGTCTGCCCGGTGCCCGGCGCGGACGGGGGCGCGCCTCGCGATCACGCGCCCCGGGCAGGCACCGCGCACCGGACCGACGGGGGTTCAGGCCCGGCACCGGACGGGGACTCACCCCCCGCCCAGCACCATCCGCCGCACGTCCGTGCCCGCCCAGCGCTTCGGGTCCGTGCACCGCCGCCCGTCCAGCAGCACCCGCACCCCCGGCAGGTCCACCGGCGTCAAGTCCCGGTACTCCGGGTGGTCCGCCTGCAGCACCGCCGCCACCACCGGCTCCCCGACGTGCGGCGGCAGCCCCAGCGCCGCCAACTCCTCCGCCTCGTACAGCGGATCGCTGACGTACGGCCGCGCGCCCGCCGAGCGCACCGCCTCGACCAGCGGGAACACCCCGGAGTACGCCGTCTCCTTGACCCCGCCCCGGTAGGAGGCGCCGAGCACCAGCACGCCCTGCCCGGCGATCCCGCCCGGCACCGCCCCCGCGAGCATGCCCACCGCGTACTCCGGCACCGCCAGGTTGGCCTCGCGCGCCGCCCGGACCACCGTCGCGCCCGGGTCGTTCCACAGGTACAGCCGCGGGTAGACCGGGATGCAGCGCCCGCCGACCGCGATGCCCGGCCGGTGCAGGTGGCTGTACGGCTGGGAGTTGCAGGCGTCGACGACCTCCGCGAAGTCCACCCCGACCTCGTCCGCGTACCGGGCGAACTGGTTGGCCAGCGCGATGTTGACGTCCCGGTACGTGGTCTCCGCGAGCTTGCTGAACTCGGCCGCCTCCACCGAGGCCAGCTCCCAGACGCCGTTGGGCCGGGGCAGGTCCGGGCGCGGGTCGAAGTCCAGCACCGCCCGGTAGAACTCGCCGCCGCGCCGGGTGGAGGACGCGTCCAGGCCGCCGACCAGCTTGGGGTAGCGCCGCAGGTCGGCGAGGACCCGTCCGATGCGGACCCGTTCCGGGCTGAACACCAGCGCGAAGTCCGTCCCGGCCGCGAGCCCCGACCCGGCCGCCAGCCGGGGCGCCCAGCGCTCCCGGGTGGTGCCGACCGGCAGGGTGGTCTCGTAGCTGACCAGGGCGCCCCGGCGCAGCCCGGCCGCGACGGCGTCGGTGGCCGCGTCGAGCGGGGCGAAGTCCGGGGTGCCGTCGGCGGCGGTGACCAGCGGGACGACCAGCACCACGACCTCGGCCCCGGCCGCCGCGGCCGTGGTGTCGGTGGTGGCCCGCAGCCGGCCCTCGGCGACGACCCGCTTGAGCGCCTGGTCCAGGCCCGCCTCCCGGGGGAACGGCGGCACGCCCCGGTTGACGCCGTCCACCACGCCGGGCGCGATGTCCGCGCCGGTCACCCGGTGGCCCTTCAGCGCGAACTGCACCGCCAGCGGCAGGCCCAGCCGGCCCAGCCCGACCACGCAGACGTCCTGGCTCATCCCCGTCCTCCGTTCACCGAGTCGGCCGGCCGGCGCCACGCCGGGTGGCGCCGCAGCCCGCGCCGCACCTGCGCCGGGACGAGCCCGCGCCACAGCCGGCGCGCGAGGTCGAGCGGCGGGGCGTCCTCCCCGACCGCCGCCCCGACCCACTCCCCGGCCGACCCGTTGACCGACTTCTCGGCCGACTTCTCGACCGCCCCCTCGGCCGCTTCCTCCTGCAGCAGGAACAGCTCGTCCGGCAGGCAGAGCCGGTCGTCCCGGAACGCCGGGTAGCCCGCGTACCGCCGCCGCCCGTCCGCCACCACCGGCGGATCGCCGTGCGCCGCCTCGAAGCGGATCTGGTTGCGCAGCGCCTGGGGCCGTACGGTGCAGGCGAGTTCGAGCCGCACCCGGTCGGCGACCGGCAGCCGGTGGTACACCTCGCGGGCGCCGAACCGCTCGACCAGCCGGGTGACCTCGACGCACACCCGCTCCTGGACGTCCGCGGCCAGCAGCAGGAAGCCGTCCTGCAGCAGCCGCGGCACGTCCCGGCCGAAGCCGCGCACCCGGATGGCGTCCAGCTCCGCGCCCGGCCCGGCCAGGTCGGCGCCCACCTGCTGGAGCGCGGCGATCCCGCGCAGCCGGTCCAGCACCCCGGCCCGCCCGGTGGCGTCGCCCCCGGCCCCGCGCGGCCCCGGGAAGCAGCAGTCGTAGGAGGCGAGGACGGACACCCGGGCCGCCCGCAGGCACGGCTCCAGGGTGAACAGTTGCTCCGAGAAGGCCTTCAACCGCTCGTCACGGCGCAGCCCGTGGTGCCGCAGGAGGTCGCGCCGGAACAGCTTGGTGCCGCCCAGCGCCCAGGCCAGCGCGGAGTCGGCGAAGCCCACGGACGCGGCGTCGGTGTGGAAGGCCCCCGGCGGCACCGGCCGCCCGTCCACCCCAGCCTGCTTGGGCACCACGACGTCCGAGCCCCAGGCGTCGGCGGCCGCGACCAGCCGCTCCAGTGCCTCCTCGCCGAGCCGGTCGTCGGCATCGAGGAACAGCACGTAGCGGCCGCGGGCCAGCTCCAGGCCGCGGTTGGCGGGGCCCGCCGGGCCGCCCGAGCGGGGCCGGCGCACCACCGTGAACAGCCCGGGGTGGCGGGCGGCGTACCCGTCCAGCAGCTCCCCGCCGCCGTCCGCGGAGCCGTCGTCCACGGCCACCACCTCCAGCCGCCCCGGCGCCAGGGACTGCCCGACCAGTGAGTCCAGGCAGGCGGTGAGGTAGGGCGCGGTGTCGTGGACCGCGACCACCGCGGTCACGTCGGGAACGGCCATCGGACGGAGGGCCTCCGGTTCCGGCATCGGCGAGTGTTGCCGGGTCAACTCGTGCCGGGGGTCCGGGGTCACGATGATCATCCGCACGGGCGACGGGAACGGAACACACTCCCGGCCACCGCACGTACGCGCGGTGGCCGGGAGTCCGGAGGCGAGCCCCGGCCGTCCCGTCAGCCGATCGCGGCCTCCGCGTACATCCGGGCGATCACGTCCTCGATGGCCGGCTCGCGCACCGACAGGTCCACCAGCGGGTAGCGCGCGGCGACCGCCGCCACGATCGGCGCGGCGCTCTCCTGGGCCGGGAAGGCCAGCCACTGGCGCGGCCCCTCGACCCTGGTGACCCGCGCCCCGGGCACCTCGACCGGGTGCGCGAGCTCCTGTGCGAGGTCCACCACCAGCGTCCGCTCGCTGCGGCCGGTGGCGTGCAGGCCCTCCAGCCCGCCGTCGTACACCACCCGGCCGTGGTCGATCACCATCACCCGGCCGCAGAGCTGCTCGATGTCGGTCAGGTCGTGGGTGGTGAGCAGCACCGTGGTGCCCCGGTCCCGGTTGACCTCGCGCAGGAACTCGCGCACCCGGCCCTTGCTGACCACGTCCAGGCCGATGGTCGGCTCGTCCAGGTAGAGCACCCGGGGGTCGTGCAGCAGCGCCGCCGCGAGGTCGCCGCGCATCCGCTGGCCGAGCGAGAGCTGGCGCACCGGGGTGTCCAGCAGGCCGCCGAGGTCGAGCAGTTCGACGCAGCGGTCGAGGTTCTCGCGGAACCGGGCGTCGGGGACGCGGTAGATCCGGCGGGCGAGTTCGAAGGAGTCGCGCAGCGGCAGGTCCCACCAGAGGGTGGTGCGCTGGCCGAAGACGACCCCGATCCGGCGGGCCAGCGCGACGCGTTCGCGGGCCGGGTCGACGCCGGCCACCCGCAGCCGCCCGGAGCTGGGGACCAGGATGCCGGTGAGCATCTTGACGGTGGTGGACTTGCCGGACCCGTTGGGCCCGATGTAGCCGACGCACTCGCCGGCCTCGACGGTGAAGTCGAGCCCGTCCACCGCCCGGACCTCGCGCCTGGCCCGGCCGAACCGGCCGGTGCGGGTCCGTACGGTGAAACTGCGGCGGACGTCGTGGAGTTCGATCAGTGCCATGGTCGCTCCTTCAGGGGTGGGGGTTCAGCTGCCGGTGCCGCGGTAGGCGCGCAGCCCGGCCCGCCAGGCGAGCCCGGCGGCGAGGACGCAGAGCGCGGCGACGGCCGGGGAGGCGAACTGGAAGGCGGTGGGCAGGCCGAGCGGGTCGGGCCGGCCGAGGACGTACAGGGCGGGCAGCCAGTTGACGAAGGCCAGCGGGACGCCGAAGACCACCCCGGCGACCAGTTCCTTGGCGAAGACGGTCGGCGGGTACTGCAGCATGACGCCGCCGCCATAGGTGAAGGAGTTCTGGAGCTCCTCGGCCTCGCCCCACCAGAACTGCAGGCAGGCGAAGCCGATCCAGACCGCGCAGAAGATGGTCGTGCCGCTGAGCAGCAGGACGGCCACCAGCAGCACCCGGTCCCAGGTCCAGGCCACGTCCAGGACGGCGAGCGACCAGGCCAGCACCGCCCCCGACTGGACCGGACGGCCGATCCGGCGCAGCGAGAAGCGCTCGGCGCAGACCTGGGCGAGGGCCGGCGCGGGCCGGATCAGCATCACGTCCAGGGTGCCGGTCCGGATCCGCTCGCCGAGCGCGTCGCTGCTGCCGACCAGCAGGTTGGCCATGCCGAGCGCGAAGCCGGAGGTGCCGTAGAGGAAGCCGAGTTCGGGCAGGGTCCAGCCACCGAGCGTGGCGGTGTGCCGGAACATCAGGATGATCACGGCGAAGTCGAGGAAGGTGATCACCGCGTTGGCGGTGAGCATCATCGCGAACGAGGCCCGGTAGGACATGATCGAGCGGGTCCACATGGCGGCGCACAGCCACCAGGAGCGCACGGCCCAGCGGGTACGGGCGAGGAGCCGGTCGGCCGGGAGGTCGAAGCCGGCGTCGAAGCCCGCGGCAGGGGCGTCGGAGCCGAGGCTACGGGCGTCGGAGCCGGTCTCAGCCACCCTGGACCACCACCTTGCGGGTCGCGAGCGCCTGCACGCCGCGCCCGGCGGCCAGCAGCACGGCGGCCCAGCCGAGTTGGAGGCCGAGCGGCCCGAGCACGGCGGCGCCGGTCGTGTGCTCCAGGAACAGGTCGGCGGGCACCTGCGCCAGCGTCGCCCACGGGAGTACCCGGGCGAGGTCGGCGAGCCCGCCGGGGAAGAGCGTGAGCGGCAGCAGCATGCCGGAGAGGAACATCGTCACCACCAGCGTCACCGAGCGCACCCCCTCGGAGTCGTGCAGCCAGAAGCCGGTGAGCGCGACCAGGAACCGCAGCCCGAAGCTGACCAGCTCGGCGAGCAGCGCGGAGAGCAGGAAGACCAGCCAGGTCAGCGGCCGCTCGGGCAGCCTGAAGTGGAAGAGCAGCGAGCCGATCAGCAGCGGCGCACCGCCGCGGACCAGCAGGTGGTAGCCGGCCCGGCCGAGGTCGCTCGCCAGCCACCAGCCCAGGAAGTCCACCGGCCGGTACAGGTCGACGGCGATGTCCCCGTTGCGGAACCGCGTCTGGAGGTCGTCCTCGAATCCGCCGCCGAAGATCGCGGTGGTGGGCATCAGGCCCTGGCAGACCCAGATGAAGGTGACGGCCTGGCTCACGTCGTAGCCGCCGAGGCCGGGGCGGGCCTGCCAGAGCGCGACGAAGGTGTAGGCGAGGATGCAGCCGAAGACGGTGTTGGTGAAGACACCGGCGAGGGTGGCGGCCCGGTAGGTCGAGTGGCGGCGGAAGGCGCCGCGGGCGACGGCGGCGTAGAGCCCGAGGGAGGCGTGGAACCGGAGGAGGGCGTGGCGCCCGGGGGAGGCGGCCTGGGCCGCCGGGGGTTCAGGGGGACGCGCTCCGGCGGGGACGGTGTTCAGCATATTGTCTCCTTGTCGACAAATGCGGGCAGACGGATGCCCGCGGGCACCCGGCGCGCACGCCCCAGCGGCCCCGACCGGCCGTACCCGGGGGGTGCCGGGCCTGGCGGGCGGAGCTGCTGAAGTGGGTGCGCTATGCGGTTTTCACCTTTCACCGTACCTCCGGCCCACACCACTCGCACCCGGTTTTTCCAGCCTGATCCGGCGTCAAATAGCAGATAATCCCGGCATGACCTTGAGCACCCGCCGCCAGGCCAAACGGGCCGCCCGCCGCGAGGCCCGTCGCGCCCTCCCGCTCTGGCGCCGGCTCCTGCCCACCTGGCGGGTCACCCTCGGCACCCTCACCGCACTGCTCCTGCTCGCCGTCGGCGGCTTCGCCGTGCTCTACGTCATCGTCCCGGTGCCCGACCCCAACGCCCACGCCGTCGCCCAGAACAACATCTACCTCTACGCCGACGGCACCACCGAGATCGCCCGCACCGGCGCCGTCAACCGCACCGACGTCACCATCGACCAGATCCCGCTCCAGACCCAGCAGGCCGTCGTCTCCGCCGAGGACCGCACCTTCTACCAGAACCGCGGCATCGACCTGAAGGGCATGCTCCGGGCCGGCTGGAACACCCTGACCGGCAAGGGCATGCAGGGCGGCTCCACCATCACCCAGCAGTACGTCAAGAACTACTACCTCACCCAGGACCGCACCATCGAGCGCAAGGGCCGCGAACTGCTCATCGCCCTCAAGGTCGACCAGCAGCGCGACAAGCGCGAGATCCTCGCCGGCTACCTCAACAGCAGCTACTTCGGCCGCGGCGCCTACGGCATCCAGAGCGCCGCCCACGCCTACTACGGCGTCGACGTCTCCCGGCTCACCCTCGGCCAGGGCGCCTACCTCGCCTCCCTGCTCCAGGCCCCCAGCCGCTACGACGTCAGGACCGCCACCCCCGCCAACCGTGAGAAGGCCGTCGCCCGCTGGAACTACGCCCTCGACGGCATGGTCCAACTCGGCTTCGTCACCCCCGCCGACCGCGCCGCCACCGCCTTCCCCGAACCCGTCGACCCCCAGCCCGCCACCGGCCTCGCCGGCCAGGCCGGCTACCTGGTCGGCGTCGCCGACGACTACCTCGTCTCCTCCGGCACCCTCGACGCCGCCACCCTCAAGGCCGGCGGCTGGCGCATCACCACCACCTTCGACAAACCCCGGCAGGACGCCTTCGTCAAGGCCGTCCAGGAACAGCTCACCGGCGAACTCGACCCCAGGGCCCGCCCCGACACCGACACCGACGTCCGGGTCGCCGGCGCCTCCGTCGAACCCGCCACCGGCCGGGTCGTCGCCGTCTACGGCGGCCCCGACTACGCCAAACAGCCCTACAACGACGCCCTGCGCCAGGACAACCAGATCGGCTCCACCTTCAAACCGATCGACCTCGCCGCCGGCCTCGTCGCCCAACACGCCCCCGACGGCCGCCCGATCACCACCGAATCCCGCTACGACGGCACCAGCGAACGCCCCGTCACCGGCGGCCCCACCCCGTACGCCCCGCCCAACGAGGACGACATCGACTACGGCGACATCACCCTGCGCTACGCCATGGTGAAATCCGTCAACTCCGTCTACGCCCAGGAGGGCGTGGACGCCGGACTCGCCCGCGTCCGCGAGACCGCCGTCAGACTGGGCATCCCCGACGACGTCCGCGGCATGGACCCGGCCAACACCTCGATGACCCTCGGCACCGCCACCCCCAGCGCCCTCGACCTGGCCGGCGCCTACGCCGCCCTCGCCGACCACGGCCGGGCACACACCCCCTGGTCCGTCCTCGAACTCGAACGCGTCAACCCCGGCGGCTCCGTCGACGTCCCCAAGATGCCCGAACACAACCCCACCGAGGCACTCGACCGGGAGATCGCCGACTCCGTCACCGACGTGCTGCGCGACGTCATCAGCCCGCGCGGCACCGGCGCCGCCGCCCTCGACCTCGGCCGCCCGGCCGCCGGCAAGACCGGCACCACCGACTCCAACCTCTCCGCCTGGTTCGCCGGCTACACCCCCGAACTCGCCACCACCGTCGGCCTGTTCCGCGAGAACCCGAAGACCCACGCCAAGGAACCGCTGGCCGGCACCGCCGGGCTCACCCGGATCAACGGCGGCGCCTTCCCCACCCGGATCTGGACCGCCTACACGGCCGCCGCCCTCGACGGCACCCCCACCCAGGACTTCGACCTCCGGACCGGACGCGGCACCCCCGACGCCACCCCCTGGCCCACGGCCACCGCCGCCGCCGGGACCACCCCCAGCGCCACCACCACCCCGACCGGCGGCGGACCCGCCAGCGCCGACCCGGCCCCCGGCACACCCCCCGGCCACGCCCCCAGCACCCCCGCCACCACCCCCCGGCCCACCGCCACCACCGGCACCACCCCCAGCCCGCAGGCCCCCAGGCCCACGGCGGACCCGGAACAGCCCACCCCGGCCCCGATACCCACCCAGTCGCAGCCCACCAGGCCCACCGCCCTGCCCAGCGCCACCGGCGGCCCCGCCACCAACCTGGCGACACCGCCCGGCGCGGCGCCCTAGAACCCGCTGCTTCCTATAGGGCGTGTCTGACAATTCCCGCCGGGTTCGCGACGCCGGGGCACGCACCTCGCCGCGTTGTCGTCGGTCGCCAATGCTCCGCAGTGGCTCCCTCCTCCGCCTTGCGATGCACGCACCCCAACGCCGCGCCCTGATCCGACGCGCATTGTCAGACACGCCCTAGCCCCTCAGCTCCTTCTCCAACGAGGTACGGAACCGCGGCGTCACCCGCACGTCCCCCAGCCAGCCCGCCAACCGCTCCGCCTCCGCCGCCACGGCCCGCTCCGCCTCCGCGCCGACGCCACGGAACAACCGCCACACCACCTCGCCGTCGGCACGCTGCGCCCAGCCGCCCACCACCTCGCCGCACCACCACACCGTCGGCCCGGCGTTGCCCGCCCGGTCGAACAGCGCCGGCACGTCCTCCGGCCGCAGGTACCAGTCCCGCCCGCGCCAGCCCATCACCGCCGGGTCCAGCGCGGGCAGCAGCGCCGCCCACGGCACCGGCTCCGCCGCCGGCCCCTCGTCCCCCGGCAGCACCACCGCGGGCACCCCGCCGGCCAGCGCCACGTCCAGCACCCCGAGGTCCGCCAGCGCCCTGCGGACGTCCCCCAGCGTCCAGCCCGTCCACCACTTCACGTCCTCGACCGTCGCCGGCCCGTACGCCGCCAGCCAGCGCCGCACCACCTCGGCCTTCGCCTCCCGCACCGGCACCTCCGGCCACTGCGGCACCGGCGCCCACGGGTAGCTGCTGCTCAGCCACGAACCGCGCGGACGGCACCGGCGCACGTGCCCGTCCGAGGCCAGCAGCCGCAACAGCCGACTGCCCACGCTCTGCCGCGCCTCGTACGCCTTGCCCGCCGACATCAGCATCGTCTCGCGCAACTGCGGCACGTCCTCGGCCAGTTCCCCGGTCGTCGCCTGGCCGCGCCCGGCCAGCGCGGCCAGCACCTCGCGCTCCGTCTCCGCCAACCGGGCCTCGTCCCAGCCCTCGGCGTGGTCCCGCAGGTGCTTCAGCAGCGTCGCCCGCTCCTTCGCCGCGATCGCCCGCGCCGCCGCCGAGCTCACGTACGGGGCGAAGTCCTCCGTCACCGCGAAGATCGTCCGCCGCATCGACAGCAGCTTCACCAGCGAGACGTCCTCGTACAGCGCCCGGTCCACCTCCGCGGCCGAGGGCTCCGCCAGCCGCGCACAGGCCGACAGGTACACCGTCGCCGCGTCCGTCGCGTGCAGCCCGACCACCGCGTCGGCCACGTCCTCCACCCGCGCCGCCCGCACCGACGGCGCCAGCAACTGCCGCCGCCCCAACCGGGCCCGACGCTCCGCATCAACGATCACCGGCACACTCATGCCGGGACCCTAGCGCGCACCACCGACAACCCCTCCGGCCCACGACGGGCACCCCGGCGGAAAGCCGGCGGACGCGCGGCGGAAGGCCCGCGGAAGGCCGACGGGAACGCACGGCGGAAGCACGGTGCCCCCGACGCGGGTCGGGGGCACCGTGGGGGGCAGGTGTCAGGCCGTCACAGGTAGAGCCCGGTCGAGCCCTCCGTGTCGCCGAAGCGGGTCGCCGCGACGGCGTGCAGGTCGCGCTCGCGCAGCAGCACGTAGGTGGCGCCGCGGACCTCGACCTCCAGCTTGTCCTCCGGGTCGTACAGCACCCGGTCGCCGGGCTCCACCGAGCGCACGCTCTGGCCCACCGCGACGGCCTCCGCCCAGGTGCAGCGCTTGGACAGCTCCGCCGTGGCCGGGATCAGGATGCCGCCGGTCGAGCGGCGCTCGCCCTCACTGCCCTCGGTGCGCACCAGCACGCGGTCGTGCAGCATCCGGATCGGCAGCTTCTCGCCGAGCCGGTCGTGGCGGGCGGGCTCCTGCGCGTCGTCGGAACGGATCGGTTCGTCGTTGGTACTCACGGTCCCGAAGGTACCTCCCCCGGGCGCGGCGCGTGACGCTGCCCCGGCATGCGGAAGGCCGGGCGCCCGATGCCGCCCGGCCCCGCCGTCCCGTCGCGCTCAGCCCTTGCGGCGCTTGCGGGCCGAGGCGATCAGCAGCACCAGGCCCACGCCGACCAGCGCGGCCGGCACGACCCGCTCGCGGCGCGGCTGCCCCTGCTCGTCCACGAACTGCGCCTTGACCTTCTCCACCATGCCGCTGGCGGCCACGTACGCCCGGGCGGTCTTCTCCTCGACCGCGGCCACCGCCTTCGCCTTCACCTGGGCGGAGACGGTGCTCGGGTGGACACGGACGGCCAGCTCGTCGAGGGTCCCCGCCAGCCGGTCACGCGTCCGCTCGATGTCCGCCTCGATCTGGGCGGTCGTCCGCGCCGACTTGTCCTGCGTCCTCGCCTCGCCCACTCGGGCCACCCCATTCACTCGCCGATGTCGTTCCGCCGATCCGTGCGATCGGTGTGACTGACCCAGTGTGTCAGCTGCCGCACACGGTCGCGCGGCCCCACCCACCATCGGAGGTAAGTTTGCCGTGGTACGACCGTCCGTCCCAGCCTCCAGGAGAGTACGACCGTGACTGAGCGCCTCCAGCCCGGCGACACCGCGCCCGCCTTCAGCCTGTCCGACGCCGACGGCAACCAGGTCTCCCTCGCCGACCACGCCGGCCGCAAGGTCATCGTCTACTTCTACCCCGCCGCGCTGACCCCCGGCTGCACCAAGCAGGCCTGCGACTTCACCGACAACCTGGAGGTCCTCGCGGACGCCGGCTACGACGTCATCGGCATCTCCCCGGACAAGCCGGAGAAGCTCGGCAAGTTCCGCGAGGCCGAGAACCTCAAGGTCACCCTGCTGTCCGACCCGGACAAGACCGCGCTGGAGGCGTACGGCGCCTTCGGCGAGAAGCAGAACTACGGCCGCACCTACCTCGGCGTGATCCGCTCCACGATCGTCGTGGACGAGCAGGGCAAGGTCGAGCACGCCTTCTACAACGTGCGGGCCACCGGCCACGTCGCCAAGCTGCTGCGCGACCTCAAGGTCGGGGCCTGAGCCCTTCGGCGCCCTGAGCCCGCCGGGGCCCGCGTGCCGGGGAAGCGAAGAAGCGGTGGCGGCACACCCCCCGACCGGGTGCACCGCCACCGCCGTCCGTCACCTCGACGGGCCGGGCCGATCAGCTGATCAGCAGGCCCCGAGGTCGCTCCAGACGCCCCACGCACCGCTGGTCGCGGGGTCGTCGCCCTTGGTCCACCACTTGTTCTGGTAGTAGTGGCCCTTCCACGAGACCTTGGTGGGGGTCGCGTAGGTGGTGCCCGCGTCCCAGCTCGGGGCCGCCGTGCAGGCGCCCGAGGTCGGGGTCGCGGTCGGCGTCGCGGTTGGGGTCGGCGTGGCCGTGCCCGTGGGGGTCGGCGTCGGGGTGGCCGTCTGCGACGGGGTCGGGGTCGGCGTGCCGCCGTCCACCGCACCGCGGGTCAGGTCGCCCTTGATCCCGTACAGCGTGCCGCCCACGTTGACCGTCCAGTTCGACGGCGTGGACACCGGCAGGTAGTAGACGAAGTCCATGTCGATCGAGGCCCCCGGCGCCAGCGACTGCCAGCCCGGCAGCTTCACCGACACCCGGTTGTAGTTGCCCTTCAGACCGCCCACGTTGCCCGGGCCCGGGTTGTCCTGCTTGATGACCTGGAGGCCGAAGCCGGACTGGTCCTTGGCGTTGCCCGGGGCCGAGTTGCCGTAGTCGAACTGGAACTCGGTGCCGCCCGGCAGGGTCAGCGTCGAGTTGTTGACGATGTGCAGCTTCGGGTTGATCGGATAGTTCGAGTCGCCCAGCGCGAAGTTGGTGAACGACACGTCGACCGGCAGGGTCTGCTGCGGCAGCGTGGTCGTCGAGCGGATCGCGCCGTACGGGCTCGCCGACTTGAACTTGTCGTACATCAGCGTGGTCAGCGTGTTGCCGGGCACGTACTGGCCCTTGCCGCCGTTGGCGGTGGCGTCCCACCGGTAGTCGCCCGCGAGCTCCCAGATCATCGCGCCGCCGGCGCCCTGGTTGACGATGTAGTCCGCCTTGGCGCCCACCGACTGCTCGTCCTCGGTGGAGAGGAACACCTTCTTGGTGTCGTTCCACAGCCACGGCGCCACCAGGGCGGAGCTGTAGTTGCGGGTGTAGGTGCCCTGCAGCGCGGTGTCGGAGACGCCGTACTTGGCCAGGTAGTCGGGCAGGATGCCCTTCTCCAGGTTCTTGGCGTGCCACATCGGGTTCGACCCGGCCGGGGACTCCTTGCCCGCGTCGTCCTTGTCGTTCCAGATGTTGTCGATGCCGACCGCGCCGTCACCGCAGGCCGTCAGGCCGGAGCCCGCCGGACAGGTGGTCGCCGGGGCGGTGCCCCAGAGGCCGTTGGTGCCGCCCTGGACGTTCTTGAAGCCCCGGGTGTAGTACGGCAGGCCGACGTTGATCCGGCCGCCGGGCATCGAGCCGCGGAAGTAGTGGTACGACCAGTCGGCGTTCAGGTAGCCGATGCCGCCGTACTGCGCGGTGCCGTAGACGTTGGCGGCGGCCAGCTCGCCGTCCTTTCCGTCGTCGAACAGCGAGGCGTTCGGGCCGACGTACTTGTTCCAGGCGCCGTGCAGGTCGTACGACATGATGTTGACGTAGTCCAGGTACTTGGCCACCTGGAAGGTCTCCATGCCGCGCAGCAGGTAGCCGGAGGACGGGGCCGCGACCGACAGCAGGTAGTGCTTGCCGTCGGCGGCGCCGGCCTTGTCCAGGCTCTCGCGCAGGGTCTTCATCAGCGCCGCGTAGCCCTTGGCCAGCGAACCGCGCTTGCCGTTGGCGAGCTGCCAGTCCAGCGGGTTGCCGGCGTCCTTCATCGAGGTCGGGTACTCGTAGTCGATGTCGACGCCGTTGAAGCCGTACTTGCGGATGAAGTCGACCGAGGAGGCGGCGAAGGTGTCGATGCCGGCCTGGTTGACGCTGCCGTCCGCGTTGACGGTCATCGAGTAGAAGCCGCCGGAGTTGACGCGCTTGCCGTCGTCCCCGAAGTAGCCGCCGGTCTCGGTCCAACCGCCCACCGAGATCAGGGTCTTGACGTTCGGGTACTGCTTCTTGTACTTCGTCAGCAGGTTGAAGTGGCCCTTGTACGGCAGGCTCGGGTCCAACTCGGCACCGGGGACGCCGGGGAAGGAGATCCCGGTGGCCTCGTTGGTCGGACCGTCGGTGCCGACCGAGAGCTTGTTGTCGCCGCCGACGTGGCCGAAGGCGTAGTTGAGGTGGGTGACCTTGTCCCAGGGGACGTCGCTCACCAGGTACGGCGCGTCGCCGTTCTTGCCGGTGCGCCAGCCGGTGAAGTAGCCGATGATGCGGCGCTGGTGGTCCGCGCCCATCTTCTCGCGCCCGCCGGTGTCGTAGACGGAGCAGTACGGGACGTCCACCCCGGCCGTCTGGTACAGCCCGTCCGGCCGGCAGGCCGCGTTGTCGACCGCCGCCGACGCCTGCGAGGGCGCCGCACCCAGCGTCGCCATCAGCAGCCCGGCCAACGAGGCCGCGGCCAGCGAGGCCACACCGGCCCGCGCCGCCGGGCTCTTCCGGCGGTGCGCGGCGGTGGGACGCCGCTCCGCCGTGTTTCGGATCAACACTCGGTCCTCCAGGAGAGAGTGTCGGCACGTGCCTGTGGGGGAGCACGCACGTGGGGGATTGCGATTGGCGCAGAAGCTATGTGGTCTGAACCACATAGGTCAATAGGTCTGTACCAATTGGTAATCAACAGCCAAACATCCACCAGCCGCAACCGATCGAAACGCCCTTCGTTGGCCTTCCGAGGGAAGGGGATCTCACCGGCCCCCACGGCGCGCCTCGGACTGCCAACAGACCTTTCTGGCTCGCGAATCCGCAGCGCGCCGGCAGAGCTCGGCCGACCCGAGCAGCGCGAGGACTGCGGCACCGACCCCCAGTGGGCGCGGACAGCCGATGACCTTGGAAGTCGACCACATCAACGGCGACCGGTCGGACAATCGTCCGGACACTTTCGGGCGGCTCTGCCCGACTGCCACTCCGTCACTCCGACCTCCTGCAGGAGGAAGAAGGCGTCCGTGCCGCCGCGTTGAATCGCGCTGTCCCCGCCTCGGCCAAAGCCCTAGACTGAAGCCCATGCGGCCTTGGCGTAACAGGCAGCCGCGCGGGTTTTAGGTGCCCGTGGGAGAAATCCCGTGAGGGTTCGAGTCCCTCAGGCCGCACTAGCCTAAGAATCGAAGGCCCGCCCCGAGTGATCCCGGGGCGGGCCTTCGGCGTTCCGGCGGGGCGTCAGCTCAGGAGGGCCTTGACCACCGGGGCGAGGGCCCTGAACGCCTGGCCGCGGTGGCTGATGGCGTTCTTCTCGTCGGCGGTGAGCTCGGCGCAGGTGCGGGTCTCGCCGAGGGGCTGGAGGATCGGGTCGTAGCCGAAGCCGCCGTCGCCGGCCGGGGCGGTGCGCAGCGTGCCGAGGAGGCGGCCCTCGACGACGCGCTCGGTGCCGTCGGGGAGGGCGAGGGCGGCGGCGCAGAAGAAGTGGGCGCCGCGGTGCGGTTCGGCGATGTCGGAGAGCTGGGCGAGCAGCAGGTCGAGGTTGGCGCGGTCGTCGCCGTGCCTGCCGGACCAGCGGGCGGAGAAGATGCCGGGCGCGCCGTTCAGCACGTCCACGCAGAGGCCGGAGTCGTCGGCGACGGCGGGCAGGCCGGTGGCGCGGGCCAGGGCGTGCGCCTTGAGCAGGGCGTTCTCGGCGAAGGTGACACCGGTCTCGGGGACGTCCGGGATCTCCGGGTAGGCGTCGGCGCCGACGAGTTCGACGTCCAGGCCGGCGTCCGCCAGGATGGCGCGGAGCTCGGTGACCTTGTGCTGGTTGCGGGTGGCGAGGATCAGGCGGGTGGACATATCGCCCACCCTACCGAGAGTCCGGGAACGGTCAGCCGGTGCAGACCGAGGTGAGGTTGCCGGCCGCGTCGCCGAGCGGCTTGAGGTCCGGGACCTCGTTCCGGTCCGCGGCCCGCTGCACGTTCTCGACCTGCTTCTGCAGGTCGGTCACGGCCTTGGCGACGTCGGTGTTCTTGGAGTTCTTCCCGACCTGGTCGAGGTCGTTCTTGAGCTTCTGCAGGGCCCGGCCGGCGGCGGCCGAGTCGTTGCTCGCGTTGTCGTAGGCCTTGGTGACGTCGGCGAGGTCGCCGGTGATCTTCACCGCGGTGTTGCCGCAGTCGAGCGCCTTCTGGGCGGCGGAGCAGCTCACCATGCTGAGCGGAAGGATCGCGATGAGTCCGGCCACGGCGAGGGCGGCGGGGCGGGCGATGCTCGACGGCATCCGATCCTCCTGGGGGGCGCGGGTTCCGTGGGGTGGGACGCGCGCCGGGGGGTGCGCGGTTCCCGCAGCGGGAGTGCTGCGGGAACCGTACGGTCTCCGGGCCCGGCCTGTACAGCAGGCCGACCGTTCGGCGGGCCGTTCGTCCGTGGCCGGCACGGGTGTCCGTGCCGCGGCCGAACGGCCGTCCGCGCGGGTGGGCTGACCGTGCGTCTGCTCCGGTCCACGGCTGCGGGGCCCGCGCGGGTTCAACCCGCGCCGGTACAGCCTGCCCCGGCACAGCCCGTCCCCGGTTCAATCCACCCCGGTACAGCCCGTCCCCGGTTCAACCCTGCAGGGCCTTGCGCTGGATCTCGTCCAGCTCCGCGCAGCCGAGGCTGCCGAGGTCGAGCAGCCGGTCGAGCAGGTCGCGGTCGAACGGGGCGCCCTCGGCGGTGCCCTGGACCTCGACGAAGCGGCCGTCGGAGGTGCAGACGATGTTCATGTCGGTCTCGGCGCGCACGTCCTCCTCGTACTGGAGGTCGAGCATCGGGACGCCGTCGATGATGCCGACGCTGACGGCGCTGACGCCGCCGGTGATCGGCTGGCCCTTGGCGCGCAGCAGCTTCTTGTCGCGGGCCCAGGCGACGGCGTCGACCAGGGCGACGTAGGCGCCGGTGATGGCGGCGGTGCGGGTGCCGCCGTCGGCCTGGAGGACGTCGCAGTCGAGGACGATGGTGTTCTCGGCGAGCGCGCGGTGGTCGACCACGGCGCGCAGCGAGCGGCCGATGAGCCGGCTGATCTCGTGGGTGCGGCCGCCGATGCGGCCCTTGACGGCTTCGCGGTCGCCGCGGGTGTTGGTGGCGCGCGGGAGCATGGAGTACTCGGCGGTGACCCAGCCCTCGCCGCTGCCCTTGCGCCAGCGGGGCACGCCCTCGGTGACGCTGGCGGTGCACAGCACCTTGGTGTCGCCGTAGGAGATGAGGACGGAGCCTTCGGCGTGCTTGCTCCAGCCCCGTTCGATGGTGATCGGGCGGAGCTGTTCGGGGGTGCGGCCGTCGATGCGTGACATAGGCACTGAGCGTAGTCGGTCCGGGGTCCGCTTCCCGAAGCGTCGGTGCCGCGCCGCGGGCCCGCTCCCGGCCGCCGGTTCCCCGCTCCCTGCTCCCGATGTCACAGCGCCCGGCTCCGGATGCGCCGCGGCCCGCCGTCCCCCTGAGCGGGTCGGCGGGCCGGGCGGCCTGAGCCCTGGTGGCTCAGCTCACATCATGTCCTCGATGTCGGCGGCGATCGGGTCGGCGTCGGTGCCGATGACGACCTGGATCGCGGTGCCCATCTTCACGACGCCGTGGGCGCCGGCGGCCTTGAGGGCGGCCTCGTCGACCAGGCTGGCGTCCTTGACCTCGGTGCGCAGGCGGGTGATGCAGCCCTCGACCTCTTCGATGTTCTCGATGCCGCCCAGACCGGCGACGATCTTCTCAGCCTTGCTGGCCATCTGGTTTCTCCCTCTGTCTCGGCCCTTCGGCGGCTCTGCCGGGTGCCGTCCTGCGCTGGTGCTGGGGTGTCCCTCGACCGTCTGGCGGTGAGGTCCGTGCCGGTGGCTGACGCGGGTTCGGCTGCGGTCGGGCCGGCGAACAGCGCGACCAGCATCACCCGCGCCGGTCCGGTCCGCCACGTTAGTCCACTTTCGGCCCATTCCGGCGGGCAGGCTCCCGATCGTCGTCCGAGGATGACGATCAGCGGGGCTCGCGCCTCCGGAGTGGGGCCTGCGTCCAAGTGGTCTACACCAATATATGTGTACTCCGAGGAACGCAGGAACGGCCCCGGGTGTTCCCGAGCCCTGCCCGAGGGTCCCGCAGGGGCCTCCGGCCGGCAACTGCTCTCGGAGGGCGAAGGATGAGTTCGGCAGGCGCCGCGGCCCCGCGGACCACGAGGTGGCACACCTTCTACGGCGGCCTCCAGAAGATGGGCCGTTCCCTGCAGCTGCCGGTCGCGGTGCTCCCCGCCGCAGGCATCCTCAACCGCCTCGGCCAGCCGGACGTGTTCGGCAAGGACGGCCTCGGCTGGAACGACGTCGCCAAGGTCTTCGCCTCCGCGGGCGGGGCGCTGCTCGACTCCTCCTTCGGCCTGCCGCTGCTGTTCTGCATCGGCGTCGCGATCGGCATGGCCAAGAAGGCCGACGGCTCGACGGCGCTGGCCGCCGTGGTCGGCTTCCTGGTCTACTACAAGGTCCTGCACGCCTTCCCGGAGAGCTGCCCGGCGGGGACGGCCCTGGTGCCGGACGCCTGGACCGGCCAGTGCGTGAGCTACTCGTCGGCGAAGGCGGCGGCCGCGACGTACCAGAACCCGGGCGTGCTGGGCGGCATCCTGATCGGCCTGCTGTCGGCCTGGCTGTGGGTCCGGTTCCACCGCACCCGGCTGGTGGACTGGCTCGGCTTCTTCAACGGCCGCCGCCTGGTGCCGATGATCACCGCCCTGGTGGGCCTGGTCGTCGCCGTGCTGGCGCTCTGGGTCTGGCCGCCGATCGGGCGCGGGCTGAACGACTTCTCGCAGAACCTCTCCGACCTCGGCGCGGGCGGCGCCGGCATCTTCGGCGTCTTCAACCGCGCGCTGCTGCTGATCGGCATGCACCAGCTGCTGAACACCTTCGTCTGGTTCCAGTTCGGTGAGTTCGTCAAGCCGGACGGCACGATCGTGCACGGCGACATCCCGCGCTTCCTGGCCGGCGACCCGACGGCCGGCCAGTTCCAGTCCGGTTTCTTCCCGATCATGATGTTCGCGCTGCCGGCCGCCGCGCTGGCGATCGCGCACTCGGCGAAGCCGCACCGCCGCAAGGAGATCTACGGCCTGATGCTCTCGGTCGGCCTGACCTCCTTCGTCACGGGCGTCACCGAGCCGATCGAGTACTCCTTCGCCTACATCGCCCCGGCCCTGTACGCCGTGCACGCGCTGCTGACCGGCGCCTCGATGGCGGTGACCTGGGGGCTCGGGGTGCACGACGGGTTCAGCTTCTCGGCCGGCCTGATCGACTACGTCATCAACTGGGGGCTCGCCACCAAGCCGTGGCTGATCATCCCGATCGGCCTCGGCTTCGCCGCCGTGTACTACGCGCTCTTCCGGTTCATCATCGTCAAATTCAACCTGAAAACACCCGGCCGGGAGGACGAGGCCGAGGTCGAGGACGTCACCAAGGCCTGAAACCGGGCCGCCCCGGCGTTATCCCCGCATTGGCCCCCGGACCCGCCCCGGTCCGGGGGCCTTCGGCATTTCGGAAAGCCCGGCCGCCCCGGTCCGACGCGCCCAACGCCGCTGGCAGGGCACCGTGTGCTTTTGTTGCGCGATTAGCCAAAATCGATTTTGTTGCGCAATCGGCCAAAGTCCCAATCGCGGCCGACTACCATGATCGCCATTCGGTAAGTAGGTTTCGATTTCATAGCGCTTCCCGGTGACAGCGCTTTCCGGGGTTCCTCGACTTCTCCACCCGTGCTACAAAACTGGTCTACACCACGTGTGGTGTAGACCAGTTCGCGGTTGGCCCCCTGTGCCTCCCCCCGACCGACCGCCATGCCGTTAGGAACCCACCCCCATGAGTCAGTCTGCGCAGGCACCGGCGCCCGCCACGGCTCCGGCTTCGCCAAGCCCCGCCAAGAAGTTCGGCCAGAACCTCCTCCAGGGTCTGCAGAAGATCGGCCGCAGCCTCCAGCTGCCCATCGCGGTGCTCCCCGCCGCCGGTCTGCTGATGCGTCTCGGCCAGGACGACGTGTTCGGCAAGGACGGCCTCGGCTGGAACAAGGTCGCCTCGGTCTTCGCCACCGCCGGTGACGGCGTCTTCGCCAACCTGCCGCTGCTCTTCGCGGTGGGCATCGCGATCGGCTTCGCCAAGAAGGCGGACGGCTCCACCGCCCTGGCCGCGCTGGTCGGCTTCCTGGTCTACAAGAACGTCCTCACCGCGTTCCCGGTCTCCGAGGGCCACGTCGACGGCACCAAGTGGGTCAAGCCCGTCTACCAGGACCCGGGCGTGCTCGGCGGCATCGTGATCGGCCTGCTGGCCGCGGTGCTGTGGCAGAAGTACCACCGCACCAAGCTGGTCGACTGGCTCGGCTTCTTCAACGGCCGCCGCCTGGTCCCGATCATGATGGCCTTCGTCGGCACCGGCGTCGGCGTCTTCTTCGGTCTGGCCTGGGGCCCGATCGGTGACGCCGTCAAGAGCCTGAACGACTCCCTGATCGGCGCCGGCGCGTTCGGCGCGGGTGCGTTCGGCCTGGTCAACCGCGGTCTGCTGCCGGTCGGCATGCACCAGTTCGTGAACTCCTTCGCCTGGTTCCAGACCGGCGACTTCACCAAGCCCGACGGCACCGTCGTGCACGGCGACCTGACCCGCTTCTTCGCGGGCGACCCGACCGCCGGGCAGTTCATGTCGGGCTTCTACCCGATCATGATGTTCGCGCTGCCCGCCGCCGCGCTGGCCATCGCCCACGCCGCCAAGCCGCACCGCCGCAAGGCCGTCACCGGCATGATGGTGTCGCTGGCCCTGACCTCCTTCGTCACCGGTGTCACCGAGCCGATCGAGTTCGCCTTCGTCTTCATCGCCCCGGTCCTGTACGTCATCCACGCGCTGCTCACCGCCGTCTCGATGACCGTCACCTGGGCGCTCGGCGTGCACGACGGCTTCACCTTCTCCGGCGGCCTGATCGACTACGCGCTGGCCTGGAACAAGGCCACCGACCCGTGGATGATCATCCCGCTCGGCCTGGTCTTCGCCGCGGTCTACTACTTCCTGTTCCGCTTCGCGATCACCAAGTTCAACCTCAAGACCCCCGGTCGCGAGGACGACGACGAGATCGAGGACGTCACCAAGGCCTGACGCCCGCGTCACCGCCCGCCTCGAAGACCTCGCTCCGAAGGCCCCGCCCCGCCGCTCCCCCAGCGGCGGCGCGGGGCCTTCGGCGTACCCCGGGCCCGTGCCACGCGTGGGAACGGCGGTTGACGAACCGACGGACGCCCTGGTCAACTGAAGCGGTGAACGCCTCGTGCCCGCTGGTCACCCGCAGCCACATCGACTTCGGTCGCGTGTGGTCCGCGGCATGTCGCGGCTGAGCTGACCGTTCCCCCACCGCCGCCCGGCTGACGTCCCGCCCGGCGCCGGTCCTTCCCCTCCCCGCCCGTACGGGCTCCGCCCGCGGGCCGCCACCGCGCTCCGGCGCGTCCCGCGCGCACCCGCGCCCCCGTGTCCCCGCACGGCCGCGCCGGTGCCCGCACGCGTCCGCACGAGGAAGTCAGGCTCACCATGCCCCGCCAGTTGCACCTGTCCGCCGCCCTCGACAGCCCCGGCCGCTTCGACGCCGGGCACTACGCCTACCTCGCCCGCCTCGCCGAGCGGGCCACCCTGGACTTCGTCACCCTCGACGACTCCTTCGCCGCCGCGCCGAGCCGTCCCGACGCGCTCGCCGCCCTCGCCCGGATCGCCCCGCTGACCGACCGGGTGGGGCTGGTGCCGACCGTCACCACCACCCACACCGAGCCCTTCCACACCTCGATCTCGGTCAACACCCTGGACTGGGCGAGCGAGGGCCGGGCCGGCTGGCTGGTCGGCGTCTCCACGACCGAGGCCGAGGCGCGGGCCTTCGGCCGCCGGCCGGTCGCCACCGGGGACGAGCTGTGGGCCGAGGCCGCCGACGCCGTCGAGGTGGCCGCCCGGCTCTGGGACAGCTGGGAGGACGACGCGGAGATCCGCGACACCGCCACCGGCCGGTTCGTCGACCGCGGCAAGCTGCACCACATCGACTTCGCGGGCCCGCGGTTCTCGGTCCGCGGCCCGTCCATCACCCCGCGCCCGCCGCAGGGCCGCCCGGTGGTCGCGGTGCCGGTCGACGCCGCCGACCTCGCGCCGGACGCCTCCCCGGGCGGCCGCGCCCGGGTCGCCGCCGCGATCCGGCACGCCGACGTGGTGCTGCTCGACGCCCCCGACCGCGCCACCCGGTTGGGCGCCGCCACCGAACTGCGGCTGCGGGCCGGCGAGGGCCTGCGCATCCTCGCCCGGCTCGGCACCGCCGTGTCCGCCCTGCCCGACCGGGCCGCCGACGAACGGCTGCTCGCCGAACTCACCGCGACCGGCACCGGCGTCGACGGATTCCACCTCTCCCCCGCCGACCCGCCGCGCGACCTGGCCGCGCTGGCCGACCGGATCGCCCCCGCACTGCGCTCCGCCGGACTGCTGCGCGCCGGGTACACCGGCCGCACCCTGCGCGACCACCTCGGCCTGGCCCGCCCGGCCAGCCGCTACGCCGCCCGTCCCGCCGACGCCTCCACCGCGTCCCCCGCCCTCGCCGAGGTGACCCGATGACGGACCGACCGCTCAAGCGGATCCACCTCGCCGCGCACTTCCCCGGCGTCAACAACACCACGGTGTGGAGCGACCCGGCGGCCGGCAGCCACATCGAGTTCTCCTCCTTCCGCCACCTCGCGCAGACCGCCGAGCGCGGCAGGTTCGACTTCCTCTTCCTCGCCGAGGGCCTGCGGCTGCGCGAGACCAAGGGCCTCATCCACGACCTCGACGTGGTCGGCCGCCCCGAGTCGATCACCGTGCTGAACGCGCTGGCCGCCGTCACCGAGCGGCTCGGCCTGGCCGCCACCGTCAACGCGACCTTCAACGAGCCGTACGAACTGGCCCGCCGCTTCGCCTCGCTGGACCACCTCTCCGGCGGCCGCGCGGCCTGGAACGTGGTCACCTCCTCGGACGCCTTCACCGGGGAGAACTTCCGCCGCGGCGGCTACCTGGACCGCGCCGACCGTTACACCCGGGCCGCCGAATTCGTCCAGCTGGCACGGGAGTTCTGGGACGCCGGGGAGGAGCCCGTCCGGCACTCGGGGCCGCAGTTCGAGGTCGAGGGCCGGCTCTCGCTGCCCCGGCCGCCGCAGGGCCACCCGGTGGTGATCCAGGCCGGGGACTCCGACGAGGGGCGCGAGTTCGCCGCCGCCACCGCCGACGTGGTCTTCTCCCGGCACTCCACCCTCGCCGACGGCCAGGCCTTCCACGCCGACGTCAAGCGCCGGCTCGCCGCGTACGGGCGCAAGCCGGACGAGCTGAAGATCATGCCCGGGGCCACCTTCGTCCTCGGCGACACCGACGCCGAGGCGGCCGAGCGGGCTCGGGAGGTCCGCCGGGCCCAGGTGAGCCCGCAGACCGCGATCGCCTTCCTGGAGCAGGTCTGGGGCGTCGACCTCTCCGACCACGACCCGGACGGACCGCTGCCGGCCGTCGACCCCGACCCGGACAGCGCCCTGGTCCAGGGCCGGGTGCGGCACGCCGACCCGGTCGCCGTCGCCGAACGGTGGCGGGCGGTGGCCGCGGAGAAGAAGCTGACCAGCCGCGAACTGGTGATCGAGGTGACCGGGCGGCAGTCCTTCATCGGCTCGCCCGCCACCGTCGCCGCGCGGATCGACCACTTCGTGCAGAACGACGCGGCCGACGGCTTCATCCTCGTCCCGCACCTCACCCCGGGCGGCTTGGACGAGTTCGTCGACCGGGTGGTGCCGCTGCTCCAGGAGCGCGGGGTGTTCCGCACCGACTACACCGGCCCCACCCTGCGGGACCACCTCGGGCTGCCCGTCCCCGGGCGGCGCTGAGCGGGCGGGCCTCAGATCCAGCCGCGCCGAGCGGCGTGCACGCCGGCCTGGAAGCGGCTCTCCGCGCCCAGGCCGGCGGTCAGTTCGGCGACCAGCCGGCGCACCGTACGCTCCGACACCTCCAGCTTGCGGGCGATCGCCGCGTCCGTCAGACCGGCCGCCAGCAGGCGCAGCACGGCGAGTTGACGATCCGTCATCTCCGTTTCGCCCGGCCCCAGTTCGGGCGGCGTCCAGGCGGCGGACCAGAAGTACTCGAACAGCTCCGCGACCAGCGCCACCAGGGCCGGTTCGCGGACCACCACCGCCGCCCCGGCACCCTGGGGGCAGCCGTCCGGCCCGGCGCCGGGCGCGGGCAGGATCGCCAGCCGGGCGTCCACCACGATCAGCCAGAGCGGCAGCGAGTGCGCCGCCCTGATCCGGGCACCGGCCCCGGTCAGCTCCCGGACGTGCGCCAGCACGGCGGGGCGGCGCAGCGCGGCGGCCGGGTAGATGGTGCGCAGGGCGGCGCCGTGGGCGAGGGCGAGGCGTTCGCGGGCGAGTTTGCCGGCCAGGGCGGGGCCGGAGAGGTCCTGGCCGGGGCGCAGCGAGAGGGCTTCGGTGCGGGCGCCGCGGGCGGCGTCCTCCAGCAGGGCGGCGATCCGGTCGGCGCCGCGGACGAGTTCGAGGCCGGTGTCGGCGCGGTGGCGCTGCTGGAGGGGCAGGTAGCCGGTGTGCAGCCGGTCGACGGAGTCGCGGGCCCGGCGCAGTGCGCCGACCAGGTCGGTGACCCGGGCGTCGGCGTCGAGCAGGAGTTGGCGTACGGCGGTGTCCACGGAGACCGCGGTGTCCGCCGGGGCGTCGTCCGCGCCCCCGGGGCCGGCGGCCGGCTGGAGCAGGCCGAGCGCGCGCAGTTCGGCGGTGGCGGCGGCCAGCCGTGGGGCGGCCCAGTCGGGGCGGAGGGACTCGGGCGCCCGGCCGGGTTCGGCGAGCAGCCGGGCGTAGAGCTGGGTGGCGTCGGTGCCGGTGGGGCTCTCCATCGGCGCAGCCTAGTGAGGACGGGGCGGGGGCGGTCGGGGGTTTCCGCTCCGCGAGACGGCGGCGGGCCGGGCCGTGGCGGGGGGTGAAGTCCGTGTCGCGGTACGGCGTTTCCGCTCCCGGTCATGACCGGTTCCGGTCGGCTCCGACGGGCTGACCCGCGGGCCGGCTGCGCGCAGGATGTCCGGCATGGCTATCCCCGAAGCTTCGACGATCTGGTGGAACGGCGCCCTGGTGCCCTGGCAGGAGGCCCGGGTGCACGTCCTCGCCCACGGCCTGCACTACGGCACGGGAGTGCTGGAGGGCACCCGGGTGTTCGCCACGGCGGACGGCCCGGCGGTGTTCCGGCTGCCCGAGCACCTGCGCCGGCTGCACCGCAGCGCCCGGATGATCCGGATGGACCTCCCGTACGGCGTCGCCGACCTGACCAGGGCGACGGTGGAGCTGGTGCGCGCCAACGGCCACCAGGACTGCTACCTGCGGCACTTCGCCTTCCTCGGCTACGGCACGATGGGCATCGACATGCGCCACTCGCCGGTCGACGTGTCGATCGCGAGCTGGGAGTGGCGGGGCCAACTCCCGCAGGGGGAGGGCGGGATCACGCTGAAGACGAGCAGCTGGCGGCGGAACGACCCGAACGCGGTGCCGCCCGCCGCGAAGGCCACCGGCCCGTACCTGAACTCGGTGCTCGCCCGCCGGGAGGCCAACGACGCGGGCTACGACGAGGCGTTGCTGCTCGGGCCGGACGGCGCGGTGAGCGAGTGCACCGGGGAGAACGTGTTCGCCGTCCGGGACGGGGTGCTGCGCACTCCCCCGTCGAGCGCGGGCGCCCTGGAGGGCATCACCCAGGACACCCTGCTCACCCTGGCCCGTGACCTGGGTGTCGAGGTGCGGGTGGAGGGCCTGCTGCGCTCGGACCTCTACGCGGCGGACGAGCTGTTCGTCTGCGGTACGGCGGCCGGTGTCATCCCGGTCCGCGCGCTGGACGACCGTGCCCTGCCCGAATCGCCCGGCCCGGTGACCGGGCGGCTGCGGGAGGCCTACCGGGCGGCCGTGTCCGGCGTCGATCCGCGCTACCGGCACTGGCTGACGCCGGTGGGGTGACCGGTGCGCGATCCGCCCGGTCGCACCGGCGCCCGGGCCCCGCGGGGGTGCTCAGATCTCGTACACCGCGCCGGCCCGGGCGATCTCGACCGGCCCGGGGTAGGCGGCTGCGGCGTCCCGGCGGTTGTGCTCGGCGTCGGTCCACGGGGGGATGTGGGTGAGGACGAGGCGGCGGGCGCCGGCCGCGGCGGCGTGCTCGCCCGCCTCGCGGCCGTTGAGGTGGACGGCCCGGTAGGTGTCGCGGCCGTCGATGTAGGCAGCCTCGCAGAGGAAGAGGTCGGTGTCGCGGGCGAGTTCGACGAGTTCGGCGCTCTCGCCGGTGTCCCCGCTGTAGACCAGCGAGCGGCCGTCGTGCTCCAGCCGGAAGGCGAAGGCGTCGACGGGGTGGTTGACCTGGGCGACGCCGACCCGGAACGGGCCGAGCTCGAAGCTGCCGGGGGTGAGGGCGCGGAACTCGAACACCTCCTTCATCCCGGGGTTCTCCGGCATGTCGTAGGCGCGGGCGAGCCGCTCGGCGGTGCCGGCCGGGCCGTACACGGGCAGCAGTTCGGGGCAGCCCTCGGCGCGGTAGTTGCGGGCCACCCAGTAGGCGCACAGGTCGACGCAGTGGTCGGCGTGCAGGTGGCTGAGCAGGACGGCGTCGACGTCGTAGAGGCCGGTGTAGTTCTGGAGGGCGCCGAGGGCTCCGTTGCCGAGGTCGAGGACGACGCGGTAGCCGTCGGCCTCGACCAGGTAGCTGGAGCAGGGCGAGTCGGCGGACGGGAAGCTCCCCGAGCACCCCACCACGGTCAGTTTCATCCGAGCCCCTCCGCCCCGACACATCCTGGCTGCTGCTGGAAAACGGCATCGCCGTCCTCCACCGGCACCGGTGGAAAACAGCATGGAAAACGGCAGGCCGGGCCCGGTGGACCGGCCGGTGGCACTGCGTTGGTGTGTCGAGGGTAAGGGCGGAGCGGCACTTTGCCCCCGTCCCCGTGCCGGGCTGTGGGCGGAATCACCAGAACGCCCGGGGCGGGGGCGCGGGCGGTTGACGGGCCGGGGATCAGCGGCGCCGGGGGCGGTTGCGGGCCCAGGTGCGGATGGTGAACGGGTACCAGCGCGGGTGTCCGCTGCCGTCGACGACGTCCGGGTCGGGCAGCAGCCGGTGCCTGCGGTAGCTGCGGACGGTCTCGCGCCGGACGTTGAGGTGGCGGGCGATCTCGGCGTAGGACCACAGCTCGGGGCCAGGGGTCACGGGGGCACCTCCGGGGGGACGGGGGCGGACGTTCGTGACGCAGCCTCGCCGGGAACGGCCGGGCCTCCGGGCGCGGAACGGGCGGTGTGGCAGTTCCGTGACGAACCGGGAGCAACGTGCGGACAAAGGACCGGCCGGCGCGGTCTGCGCGCTGGTGGCGTTCGCCTCCGGTCCGGTCGGCCCGCTGGTGGCCTTCGCCCCCGGCCCGGTACGGTTCGCCGCATGAACGGCATGACCGCCACCTGGCTCGTCCTGGCGCTGCTGGGCGTCGCGCTGCTGGCCGCCGCCGCGGCGGCGCTGGTCCGGCGCACCCGTCCGGCCCCGCGCCCGGCCCCGCGCCCGGCCGGGCCGACCGGTCCGCGGACCGGGGGCGCCCCGCAGCCGCGGGAGATCTGGTGGGCGGAGGTGCCGTTCGAGGACGGGCCCGGCTCCAAGGACCGCCCGTGCCTGGTGCTGCGGGTGCACGGCCGGACGGCCACCGTCGCGAAGATCACCAGCAGGCACCGCGCCGAGCGTCCTGGCGTGCTGCCGCTGCCGCCCGGGTCGGTGGGCGACCGGCAGGGCCGGACCAGCTGGCTGGAGACGGACGAGCTGCGCGAGGTGCCGCTGTCGGCGTTCCGCCGCCGGTCCGGCACGGTGGACGGGCAGGTCTGGGCCCGGGCCCGGCGGGCGATGCAGCGCTGACGGGCGTCAGCGCGGAGCCGTCCCCGCGGCGCTGACGGGCGTCACGCCCAGAGCTGGCCCTGCAGCGCCTCGACCGCGGCCTCGGTGGACTCGGCGGTGTAGATGCCGGTGGACAGGTACTTCCAGCCGCCGTCGGCGACCACGAAGACGATGTCCGCGCGCTCCCCCGCGGCCGCCGCCTTGCGGCCGACGCCGATCGCCGCGTGCAGGATGGCGCCGGTCGAGACGCCCGCGAAGATGCCCTCGTGCCGGAGGAGTTCGCGGGTGCGTCGGACGGCGTCCGCGGAGCCGACCGAGAAGCGGGTGGTGAGCACCTCGGCGTCGTACAGCTCGGGGACGAAGCCCTCGTCCAGGTTGCGCAGCCCGTACACCAGGTCGTCGTAGCGCGGTTCGGCGGCGACGATCTTCACGCCGGGGACCTTCTCGCGCAGGTAGCGGCCGACGCCCATCAGGGTGCCGGTGGTGCCGAGGCCGGCCACGAAGTGGGTGACGGTCGGCAGGTCGGCGAGGATCTCGGGGCCGGTGCCGGTGTAGTGGGCGCCCGCGTTGTCGGGGTTGCCGTACTGGTAGAGCATCACCCAGTCGGGGTGCTCGGCGGCGATCTCCTTGGCCATCCGGACGGCGGTGTTGGAGCCGCCGGCGGCCGGGGAGGGGATGATCTCGGCGCCCCACATGCGGAGCAGCTCGCGCCGCTCCTCGCTGGTGTTCTCGGGCATCACGCAGACCATCCGGTAGCCCTTGAGCTTGGCGGCCATGGCCAGCGAGATGCCGGTGTTGCCGCTGGTGGGCTCCAGGATGGTGCAGCCGGGGGTGAGCCGGCCGGCGGCCTCGGCGCGCTCGATCATGTGCAGGGCCGGGCGGTCCTTGATCGAGCCGGTGGGGTTGCGGTCCTCCAGCTTGGCCCAGAGGCTCACCAGGCCCTCGGCGTTGCCGGGGACGGCGGCGGACAGCCGCGGCAGGCGGACCAGCGGGGTGTTGCCGACGGCTTCGAGCGGGCTGTCGTAACGCAAGGGGGCCTCCGGCCGGGGCGGTGGGGGTGGAGGGGGCGGCTCCCCCCGCCGCTGCGGTGGCGGGGGGAGCCGGGAGGTCAGCGGGTGCCGCCGGCCACGGCGGGCAGGATGGTCACGCTGTCGCCGTCGGCCAGGGCGGTGGAGATGCCCTCCAGGAAGCGGACGTCCTCGTCGTTCAGGTAGACGTTCACGAAGCGGCGCAGCTCGCCGCCCTCGACCAGGCGGGCGGCGATGCCCGGGTGCCGGGCGTCGAGGTCGGTGAAGAGCTCCCCGAGGTTGCTGCCGTTGCCCTCGACGGCCTTGGCGCCGTCGGTGTAGGTGCGGAGGATGGTCGGGATGCGGACCTCGATGGCCATGAGTGCGCTCCTGTGCGAGTCGTGAAGTGGGTGGGCCGCAGCGGACGCGGCAGGGCGGGCGCCCCGGGGATCGGCGTCGCCGGGGGCGGCGGGCCCGGGTGAGGTGGTGACGCGGCTCTCAGCGCGAGCGCGCGGGCGTGCCGGGACAGATCGCGCCGGCGTGCCGGCACAGGTCGATGTGCAGGCGCGCCACGAGGCGGGTGCCCGGGGCCTGGTTGCTCACATCGACGGAACGCATGGACTCATCGTATAGATTCCCGGCCCCGCTTAGACATGCCCGTCTCGGGATCCGGATGTTCGTGTTTCCCGGGTTGAGACGACGGCGGCCCGCCGGCCCCTTGCAGGGGGTCGGCGGGCCGCTTCGGCGGGTGTGCCGGTCAGGCCGGGTAGGCCTCGACGACCTGCACGTCTTCCTCCGTGATCTCGCCGTCCACGATGCGGAACGAGCGGAACTGGTACGGGTCCTCCTCGCCGTTGCCGTCGGCGGTGGAGACCAGGACGTAGTGGGCGAACGGCTCGGAGGCGTAGCTCACGTCGGTGCGCGAGGGGTAGGCCTCGGTGGCGGTGTGCGAGTGGTAGACGATCACCGGCTCCTCGTCCCGGTCGTCCATCTCGCGGTAGAGCTTGAGCAGGTCGCCCGAGTCGAACTCGTAGAAGGTGGGCGAGCGGGCGGCGTTGAGCATCGGGATGAACCGCTCGGGCCGTCCGCTGCCGGCCGGTCCGGCGACCACGCCGCAGGCCTCGTCCGGGTGGTCGGCGCGGGCGTGGGCCACGATCCGGTCGCGGAGTTCTCGGGTGATGGTCAGCATGCGGGCCAGGATAGCCACGCCCCGGCGCGGGTCCGCCGGGGCGTCCGAGGCGCGGTCAGCGGGTGTCCACGTTCCCGTCGCCGGCGGGCACCGGGGCCACGGCGGCGCCGTGGACGGCCTGCGGGGCGCGGCGCTTGAGCACCTGGTAGCCGACCACCAGCAGCAGGGCCCAGCCCGGGAAGACGAACAGCGAGATCCGGTTGTCCCGGTCCAGGCCGATCAGCACCACGACCAGGGCGAGGAAGGCGAGCGCGGCCCAGCTGACCCAGGAGCCGCCGGGCGCCTTGAAGGTGGGCGCCGGCAGGCGGCCGGCCCGCCAGGCCCGGCGGTAGCGGATCTGGGAGATCAGGATCATCGCCCAGGTCCACAGGCCGCAGACCGTGGCGACCGAGGTGATGTACTCGAACGCCCGTGCCGGGACGAGGTAGTTGAGCACCACCCCGACGCCCATCAGCAGGCTGGAGACGGTGATCGCGAAGGCCGGGGTGCGGCGGGCGTTGAGCCGGGTGAGCCGGCCCGGGGCCTGGCCGCTCAGCGCGAGGTCGCGCAGCATGCGGCCGGTGGAGTACATCCCGGAGTTGCAGGAGGAGAGCGCCGCGGTGAGCACCACGAAGTTGATGATGCCGGCTGCCGCCGGGATGCCGATCTTGCCGAAGGCGGCGACGAACGGGCTGACGCCGGGCTGGAACTCGGTCCACGGCACGAGCGAGAGGATGACCACCAGGGCGCCGATGTAGAACAGCGCGATCCGCCAGGGCAGGGTGTTGATGGCGCGCGGCAGGGTCTTCTCGGGGTTCTCGCTCTCGCCCGCGGTGACGCCGACGAGTTCGACGCCCAGGTAGGCGAACATGACGATCTGAAGGGTCATCACGGTGGAGCCGATGCCCTGCGGGAAGAATCCGCCGTCCTGCCAGAGGTGGCCGAGCGACGCGGTGTCACCGGCCTTGCTGAAGCCGAGGGTCAGCACTCCGACGCCGATCAGGATCATGCCGATGATGGCGGTGACCTTGACCATGGAGAACCAGAACTCGATCTCGCCGAACAGCTTCACCGAGATCAGGTTGGCCGCGTAGAGCAGGACCAGGAAGGTCAGCGCGCTGATCCACTGCGGTATGTCGGGCGCCCAGAACCGCACGTAGACGGCGGCGGCGGTGGTCTCCGCCATGCCGGTGACGACCCAGAACAGCCAGTACGTCCAGCCGGTCACGTAACCGGCGAAGGGGCCGAGGAACTCCCGGGCGTACTCGGCGAAGCTGCCGGAGACCGCGCGGTAGGTGAGCAGTTCGCCGAGCGCCCGCATGATCACGAAGATCACCAGGCCGGCGACGGCGTAGGAGAGGATCAGGCTGGGGCCGGAGCGGGAGATCGCCGTGCCGGCGCCGAGGAACAGGCCGGTGCCGATCGCGCCGCCGATCGCGATCATCTGGATCTGGCGGCTGCCGAGCCCGCGCTCGTAGCCCTCCGCGTTCTCTGGGCTGTCGACCATTTCGTCGTACAACTTCTCGGCCAATGCGCACCGTCCTGGTCGGTCTCGGGGGTGGAGAAGTCGTACCACGCGAAGTTCGGATAGCGGTGTCCATCTGAGCGTTATTTGAGCATAACCTGGTATGGTTTGTCCGATTTTCATAAGAAATGCCCCGGCCAATCGTCCACATTCTGGACGAAACGGCCGGGGCTTGCCCGGAATCGGGCAGGATCACTCCCCCGAGGTCAGTCCGCCATCGCCTCCAGCAGCGACTCCTGCAGGGCGCCCAGCCACAGGTACGCCATCACCAGCGGCTTGCGCTCGTCGCCGTCCGGCAGGTCGTAGAGGCCGTCCTCGTCGTCCTCGGTGACCTCCAGCCGGACACCGACCGCCAGCCGCAGGTCGTTCAGCGCGCCCAGCCAGCGCCGGCAGTCGGGCGCCGCCAGCTTGAGCACCCCGCCGTCGCCGAGGCCGTCCAGCGCCCGGACGACGAACAGCGCGTCGTCCCGCTTGCGGGCCCTCAGGTCCAGCTCGGTGAAGCGGCGGAACTCGCCCGACGCGACCCTGGCCTCCTCGTCCTCCGGCTTCTCCGGGTCGCCGTAGGCGTCCGGGAAGAACCGGGCCAGCACCGGGTCGGCGGGTGCCTCGGTCGGGCCCTCGGCGAACAGCGCGGCCAGCGGGTCGTCGCCCTCCGCGCCGGGGCCGGGGCCGATCAGCTCCAGCAACTGCACTTCCAGCGAGCGCAGGATGGAGGCCTCCCACTCGTCCAGCGCGATCGCCGCGCCACCACCGCCGGTGCTCTCGAACAACCCAGCCATCTGTATCGGTCAGCCCGTCTTCGTCGTCGTCGGTCGTACGGCCGGAGGTCCGGCACCGGTCGCACCGGAGCCGGCCGCCACCGCACCGGTCGGGTCGGCTCCCGTCCCGCCGGCGCCGGTCGGCCCGGCGTCAGTCGTGCTGCAGCGTCGCCCAGAGGCCGTAGCCGTGCATCGCCTGGACGTCGCGCTCCATCTCCTCGCGGGAACCGCTGGAGACCACCGCCCGGCCCTTGGTGTGGACGTCCATCATCAGCTTCCGGGCCTTGTCCTTCGGGTAGCCGAAGTAGGCCTGGAAGACGTACTGGACGTAGCTCATCAGGTTGACCGGGTCGTTGTGCACGATGGTCACCCAGGGCGTGTCCGGCTCGGTCACCGGCACCCCCTCGACCTCCGGGCGCTCGATCTCCACGGGCGCGACGCTCACCCCGGTCCTCCTCGCTGCACAGTCGTCCGTAACCCCTCATGCCCCATGCTGCCATCCGGGGGACACCCGGGCGATTCCGACCCGGCGCGCTCGAGGAGAAATCGTCAATCTGACGCTAAGTGGTAGTAGCATCATCCGTATGGACGCCACTTCCGTGCGAGCGGCCGGCTCGACCGCGCTGCTCACCGACCGCTACGAGCTCACCATGCTGCAGGCCGCCCTGCGCAGCGGGGCCGCGCACCGCCGCTCCGTCTTCGAGGTGTTCACCCGCCGCCTGCCGAGCGGCCGCCGCTACGGCGTCATGGCCGGCACCGGCCGGGTGCTGGACGCCGTCGAGGACTTCCGCTTCAGCACCGCCCAGCTGGACTGGCTGGCCGACCAGGACGTCGTCGACGAGGACACCCTGCGGTTCCTCGCCGACTACCGCTTCCGCGGCGACATCCACGGCTACCCCGAGGGCGAGGTCTACTTCCCCGGCTCGCCGCTGCTCACCGTCGAGGGCAGCTTCGCCGAGGCGGTGATCCTGGAGACGGTGATCCTCTCGATCCTCAACCACGACTCGGCCATCGCGGCCGCCGCCTCCCGGATGACCGCCGCCGCCGGTGGCCGCCCGGTGATCGAGATGGGCGCCCGACGGGCCCACGAGCAGGCCGCCGTCGCCGCCGCCCGGGCGGCCTACGTGGCCGGCTTCGCCGCCACCTCCGACCTGGAGGCCGGCTTCACCCACGACATCCCGACCACCGGCACCGCCGCCCACGCCTTCACCCTGGTGCACGACAGCGAGCGGGACGCCTTCAAGGCGCAGATCGCCTCCATGGGGAAGGGCACCACGCTGCTGGTCGACACCTTCGACCTGCGCGAGGCCGTGCGCACCGCGGTCGAGGTGGCCGGCCCCGAACTGGGCGCGGTCCGGATCGACTCCGGCGACCTCACCCTGCTGGCCCACCGGGTCCGCCGCCAACTGGACGAGCTCGGCGCCGACCGGACCAGGATCATCGTCACCTCGGACCTGGACGAGTACGCGATCGCCGCCCTGGCCGCCGCCCCGGTGGACGGCTACGGCGTCGGGACCAGCCTGGTCACCGGCAGCGGGCACCCGACCTGCGCGATGGTCTACAAGCTCGTCGCCCGGGCCGAGACCGACGGCGGGCCGATGGTGCCGGTGGCCAAGCGCGCGGCCGGCGGCAAGACCAGCATCGGCGGCCGCAAGTGGGCGGCCCGCCGGCCCGACGCCGACGGCGTGGCCGAGGCCGAGGTGGTCGGCACCGGGCCCGTCCCGGACGAGCTGCGGCCGCACCTGGTGCAGGTGCCGCTGGTGCGGGGCGGCGAGACCGTCGGCCGGGAGCCGCTGAGCGCCGCCCGCGACCGGCACGTGCGCGCCCGCGCCGCGCTGCCGCTGTCGGCCACCCAGCTGTCCAAGGGCGACCCGGTGCTGCCGACCGAACTGGTCCTGCCCGCCGGGCCGGCCCTCTGACCGGAGCCTGGGGCCGGTCCGCCGGACCGGCCCCAGGGGCCCGTCTTCGCGCTCCCGTCGTTCGCCCCGCGGACGCGAGTCCGAAGACGGCCGCGGGGCTTCCGCCCCCGCGCACCACTCCCTAGAGTCAGCCGTAGAGTTCCCGAGTTCCCCCGGAGCTCCCCGAGAACCCCCCGCGCCCGGCACGGCCGGGCCGCGTACTCCCGAGGGCTCCCCCACCGGGGCGCCGCCTCCCGCGGGCCCCCGAGATCCGAGGATGCGAGCCATGCACCGGGCACTGATCGTCGTCGACGTGCAGAACGACTTCTGCGAGGGCGGCAGCCTGGCCGTCGCCGGCGGCGCCGAGGTGGCCGCCGCCATCACCGACCTGATCGCCGAGGCCACCCCCGGCTACCAGCACATCCTCGCCACCCGCGACCACCACATCGACCCGGGCGACCACTTCTCCGCCGAGCCGGACTACGTCGACAGCTGGCCGCCGCACTGCGTGGCCGGCACCGAGGGCGTGGGTTTCCACCCCAACTTCGCACCGGCCGTCATCTCCGGCGCGGTCGAGGCGGTCTTCGACAAGGGCGCCTACTCGGCGGCGTACAGCGGCTTCGAAGGGCTGGACGAGAACAACCGCGGTCCGGTGGAGTGGCTGAGCGAGCGGCAGGTCGACGAGGTCGACGTGGTCGGCATCGCCACCGACCACTGCGTCCGGGCGACCGCGCTGGACGCGGCCCGGGCCGGCTTCACCACCCGCGTGCTGCTGGACCTCACCGCCGGGGTCGCCCCGGAGACCACCGCCGCCGCGCTGGAGGAGCTGCGGGCGGCCGGGGTCGAGCTGGTCGGCACCCCGGTGGTCCGTTCGTAGCGGATGCCGGATGACGTGGGGTTCGGGTGGCCGCACGTCGGCCGCTCAGACCACCAGCAGTTGCACCACGTCCGTCCCGCCGACCCGGTACGCCTCGCGCAGTTCGCCGCCGACCGCGTCCGGGTCGGCCGCCAACCGGGCCCCGGAGACGTACACCACGCGGATGCCCAGGTACTCCATCCGGTGCTGGCCGCCGCGCACCCAGGCGGCCTCCCCCTCGCTCACGCAGCGCAGCTCCGAGTCCACCTCCACCGCGACGCCCCGCTCCGGCCAGTAGAGGTCCGGCACGGCGATGTACGTGCCGCCGCGCATCCGCAGCTCGGGGGCGTTCAGCGGGGTCGGCAGCAGCCACTCGGCCGCCAGGCGGCCGAGCCGCTCCAGCGCCAAGTCCCGCTCGGTGGCCAGGAGTTCGTCCAGCGCCGCGCGTACCCGGGGCTCGTCGGTCAGCCCGGCGTCGGCCAGCTCGACCACCAACTCCCGCGCCGTGCAGCCGTTCGCGGGCCGGGCGACGGCCTCCCGCAGCACCTCGCGCACCGGCGCCGAGTCGCCCGGCTCCGCGGTCCACTCCACCAGCGCGTCGGCCACCGCCCGGGCCACCGGCGCACAGGCCAGGCCGTGCACCGAGCGGGCCTCCAACTCCCGTTCGGTGCGCCGGATCCGCACCTCGCCGACGTCCTTCAGCCGGCGCTGCCGGGGCACCAGGACGTCCACCCCGGTCACCGCGGGCAGCCGGGGCGCGACGGCGAAGCCGTACAGCGCCAGCGCCGCCGCGCCGGTGATCACCGCGCCCTCCCGGCGGCCCTCCTCGCGGCCGTTCTGCGCGGCGTACAGCAGCGCGGCCCACATCCGCTGCTCCGGGGTGGGGCCGGCGGCCTGCAACAGGTAGACCCGGGGCAGCATCCGCTGCCAGGGGCCGCCCCGGCGGCAGTGCTCGGTGATGATCCGGGCCGGCACGCCCCGGGCGCGCAACTGGCTCGCGGTGACGACGTTCTGCTGACGCTTCGCCAGCTCCTCCAGGGACGGCGGCGGCGTCGGAATCCGGTAGCTCATGCCGACACCATCCCCAACCGTTCGGACTCGCGACCGGCCGCCTGACGCACTGTTACCCAACCGTCGCGAAACCGGGATCAGCTCGCACTAAAGTCCTCATACCCTCACTCATTTGGAGTAATTGACGCTCATCAGGTTGTCATATGTGATCGAAAACGATCGCCGACCTGGTCGTCTGACCCAGCGTGACCAAGGGCATACGGCGAGGGACCCCCGAGGCGTCAATCCCGCCCCGGGGATTGCCTAGGCTTACGTCATGTCACGTGACGAGACCGCCGGCCTCCGCGCGGCCCAGCTCCGCCTCGGCCGTCTGCCCGGATACGTCCGCCGCCCGGACCCCGCCCGTCGCAGCGGCGAGAAGGGCCATACGTACAAGAAGGGCTGGGAGGTCCGCTTCACCGCCCGCAGTGAGGCCGAGATAGCAGAGATCCGCGACCTCGTGGTCGCCGCCGGGTTCGCCCCGGCCAGGCCCTTCTTCAAGGGCCACCAGCTCATCCAACCCGTCTACGGCATGGCCGCCGTACAGGCCTACCTGGCCGCTAGACAGGCCGCCGAGGACCACGCCGCCCGGGCCGCGCTCGGCCGCCGGCGACGCGACCCGGAACAGCCCGCCGGGGGGCACCCCGCCGGAGCCCTCGCGGGCGGGGCGCTCACCGGGGGCGGGCACGCCTCCGGCGCCCTTGCCGGTGGCGGGCCCTCCGGTGGCGGGCCCTCCGGCGGCGGGCAGGCCGCGGGCGCGGCGCACCGGTGCGACCACGAGGAGGCCGCCGCCGGAGCAGCCACGGCGGCTGCGGCCGCGGCTGCCGCTGCCGCTGCCGCTGCCGCCGCAGCCGCGCAGGCGGCCCGGCGACGGGCCGTCGAGGCCTTCCCGACCCAGATCGAGCGGGACACCGCCGCCGACCGGATCTCCCCCCGGGAGGCCCGGACGACCTCCTGAACGGGCGGCGGCCGCTCCGCCCGCCCTCCCGCCCCGGCCGGTCCCGTCCAGACCGCCGGGGCGCGGTCGACACACCACACCGACGGCACCTGCGGCGCGCTCCCTCGCGCACGCCTTCACGCACGCCCCTCCCGCGCGCCTTCCGGGCCCGCCTCCCCCGCCCGCCGACCGCCACGCGTACGGGCGTCATCGCGGTGACGACCGTGCCTCCGTCCGTGGTGATCTTCGCAATGATCGTGAGCGCGGTTGTGCGGGTGGTTGTGCGACCGCAGGTTCGCGCCCTGAGCGTGGACGCCAGCCGCCTCAGGGCCTACGGTGGCACATCAACTGCCTAGCAGTCACAGCCGTCCTACACCATCTGACCAGCTTCGACACGCTCGCACCTACGATCCCCACGCCACTGCGCAGTACTGCCCGGCCGGCCGTCGCCGGCCTCCAGCCCAGCCGTCCCGCCGCCACACCGCACCCGGTCGCCACCGGAACCGGCCTGGCGGCGGCGGGTTCCGGGCATTCCATCGGATTGGTCACCCAGCGCACCGAGGGCCTACCGTAGAGTGAGCACAGATGATCGACCGTCAGAAGTCCATCTCCCTTTTCGAGAAGCCGAGATGACCAACCGTCACGAGAGTTCCGCCGAACCTCCCCCGGGGCCCGGCGAGCCGGCGGACGTACCACTGGAGTTCACCGCGTTCTGCGAACTCCACCGCCCCCGGTACCTCAGCTACGCGCGCGTGTGGCTGACCGAGCACAGTGCCGCGGCCACCGCCGTCCAGCAGGCCTTCGCGGAAATCGCGGCCTGCTGGCGGGAGTTGATGGGCAGCTCCAACCCGACCGCGCACGCCTGGGAGATCCTGCGCGGCACCGTCGCGCACCACACCCGCCAGGCGACCCCCGACCCGGACCGGCACCCGGCCGACGACGACCTGGCGATCCTGCACTACGTCGTCGGCCTCGCCGCCCCCGAGATCGCCGACGTCATCGGCACCGACGCCGCCAGCGTGGCCGGACGGCTGCGCCGCACCATGCTGCGCGAGGCCTCCGGCTGGTGACCCCGCGCCCCCGCCGGGCCCGGCCCGGACGCCTCCGGACCGGACGTCCCCGGACCGGCCTCAGACCCGCTCGCCCGTCACGTCGAACAGATGGTGCACCGGGTCGTGGATCAGGTACCGGGAGAACGACTCGACCGTGAACCGCGCCCCGTCACTGCGGCTCCCGGTCCGCTCCCACTGCTCGCCGGCCACCCGCTCGAAGGCCGCCGCCAGCGTCTCCGCGGCCGCCGCCAACTCTCCGGCCACCACCCGCGGGTCCTGCTCCCCGTAGCGCTCGGCCACGGCCGTCCCGTCCTGGTCCCAGTTGGGGAACAGCGGACCGTCCTGGTCCAGCATCAGGTTCAGCCGGACGTCGAACAGCCGGAAGACGTCCCGGACGTGGCACGCGTACTCCAGGTCCGACCACACCCCCGGGGCCGGCCGCCGGCGCAGTCCGTCCACGTCCCCCGCCAGCACCGTCAGCCAGCCCTGCGCATTAGCCCGGACCATCCCGGCGACGTCCTCCCGGACCACCCGCGGGGTGTCCAACCCGCAGTCGGCGCAGGGGCGTTCCAGCACCCAGGTCCAGTCCTTGGTATCCGGGACGATCCCGTCGTCGGCGGCGTCCACGGCGATCGGCGTGCTCTCAGGAGTACTCATGCGCCCAGCATCCCCGCCACCGGTGTGCCTCCACCAGCGGCAATGACGCCAGCGGTCGCCGAAATGCTGCCACCCCCGGCGCACTCATCCGGCGCGTTCCCCCGCCGCCCGCCCCCTTCCCCCCGTGCGCTCCAGCCCGGTGCGCACCCGCCGCCCGGACAAAACACGTGGACGAACCGAACCCGACCGTCCATCCTGAGGACCATGACCGCCGACGCCGCCGATCCCGCCGATCTTGCCGCCCTCGCCGTGAAGCCCACCCTGCACGGCCCCACCGTCCGGCTCGTCCCCCTCGACGGACGCCACACCGACCCGATGTGGAAACTCTGCACCGACGAGGCGACCAACCGGCTCACCGGCACCCGCACCGCCTTCACCCGCGACCAGATCCACCGGTGGTGCACCACCCGCGCCGAGCAGCCCGACCGCCTCGACCTCGCCGTCGAGGACCCCGCCACCGGCCGCTTCCTCGGCGAGACCGCCCTCACCGACGTCGCCCCCGACAACTCCTCCGCCGGCTTCCGGATCGCCCTCACCCCGGACAGCACCGGCCGCGGCATCGGCACCGAGACCACCCTCCTGGTCCTGCGCCACGCCTTCGAGACCATCCGCCTCCACCGCGTCCACCTCGAAGTCTTCGAGTACAACGAACGCGCCGCCCACTCCTACCGCAAGTCCGGCTTCGCCCTCGAAGGCCGCTCCCGCCAGGCCCACCAGTGGGACGGCCGCTACTGGGACGTCCTCCAGATGGCCGCCCTACGCGACGAATGGCTCGCCACTCACTGATACGGCGCCCCGTACGGCGGCCGCCCGTCCCCCCGCCTCCGCCGCCCCCGCACCACGAGCCCCACGACGAGCCCGACCACCAGCACCACACCCCCGGCCGCCGCCCCGATGATGCCCCCCACCCCGTTCCCGCGGCTGCCGCCGCCCTCGGCCCCCGGGGCGACAGCCTCCTCCGACGCCCCGTCCGTCGGCCCGTCCACCGGCGGCGCCCCCTGCGACTCCTTCCGCCCCACCAACGGATTCTCCCGAGGCCCACCGTCCACGGCCGGATTCGCCTCCAACGCCTTCGCCGGCGCCAGAACCCCGTATCCGTACCGGTCACTGGGCACCGCAGACCCGTCAGCCGGAGGAGTGGCCGTCTTGATCATCCGATTGACCACCTGCCCGGCCGACAGGCTCGGGTACTTCGCCCTGATCAACGCCGCAGTGGCGGACACGTAGGCGGCGGAGTCCGAGGTGCCGTTGGCAACCCCGTACCCTGCCGAGGACTTCGCGCTCGCCCGGTAGACCTCCGCTCCGGGCGCTGTCAGCGTGGTCTCCGGTCCGTACGTCGACTTCTCCCACAGGTGTCCCTGCCGGTCCACCGCGCCGACCGCCACCACACCCGGGAACGCAGCCGGGTACTCCACCGGCACGGCCGGCTGTCCGCTGTTCCCGTTGGACGCGACGAGGACCACATCATGGTCGACGGCGTACTTGACGGCTGACCTGGTCTCCTGATCGGTCCCCGAGTAGCCGCCGATCGACATGTTGATCACTTTGGCACCGTGGTCCACTGCGAACTGGATCCCCTTCGCCAGGCCGCTCTGCGCCACGGTGTCCGCGGAGGTCCAACTCACCCGCACCGGAAGGATCTTCGCCTTGGGCGCCAGGCCCATGATCCCCGCGTTGCCACCGTGTCCGTGGCCTGCGATGAGGCTGGCCATCCCGGTTCCGTGGCCATCCTTGTCGACCGTGCCGTCGCTACCCTCGCCGGTGAAATCGGCGCCCGGCAGGATCTGGCCGACCAGGTCCTGATGGTCCTTCATCACTCCGCTGTCGATGACCGCGACGGTGACGCCGCTGCCCTGCGACACCGGCCACAGCGCGCTGTCGGCCTGGTAGCCGACCAGCACCCACTGCGCGTCACGGATACCGTCCGCAGAGACCGGCCCCGCCCCCAGCGCAGCGACCAGGCCGCCAACCGTCAGCGCAGCCGCCCCTCGCCGAAGCCGCCAGTGTCCCAAGGCTGGTCACCCCACTCAGCACAGCGGTAGCTCCTGTGGTCCACGAACCACGAGGGCCCCGATCGAATCACCCGGTCTCCAGAAGGACCAGGGTCATTTCACCACGTTCGAATTGGCGGACTCCCCCGACGCCCAGGTCTCCTCGTCCTCGACCAGATAATCCGGCCGCTTGCGAGCCTTCTCCTTGTCCTTGGTACGGCCGTGAGTCCCGCCGAACGGGACTGCCGTCCCCGAGGACGTTCCAGCGGCGCCGGACGCCTCCGCCCGAGGCCGGTTGCGCTGCCCCAGACCGGAACCGCCCTCCGTGAAGGGCCGCCTGCCGCCGGGGGTCGCTTCACCCGCAGGCGCCTTGCCGCCAGGTGCCGGTCGCCGACCGTCGCCCACCACGGTGCCGCCTGTTCGGCCCGCTCCTGGGCCGACCGGACCGGGGCTGCCTCCGTGGATACCCTCGGCACTCCGTGCAGGGCCGCCGCGAACTTCGCCCGGCCCTCCCCGCTGGTCATTCCGGCCAGTCGTCCCCCGCTCGACGAGTGCCTGCTTCTCCCGTCCGCCGGAGAACGGTCCGGGTGTCGGTTCTCCCTTGCCGGAGCCGAGCCACGAGGGCCCAGGACCGGTCTGCGGTCCAGGCGTGGTGGGAGCCGGAGTACCCGTGACACCGACAGGCGACGGCCCGGGCACCGTGGGCTTCGAAACAGTGTTCACGCCGTCGACTACGGTTCCCGCACCGCTGTTGGCCACCACCACGGGCTTTCCCGAGGCCTTGGCTGTTCCGCCCTTGATCCCGGGTTCGGACGGAATCGGTGCGCCTCCGGAGGCTGTCGACGACTTGGGAGCGACACCGCCGCTGCTCACGCTACGGCTCCGGGGCGTCGGCGGGGCATCTGCGGTCTTGCCGTAGGGACTCCCGGCCGATTGCAGGTTGCCGGCGCCCATTCCGGTCATCACTCCGCCCGCCGCGACGAACGCACTCTGATCACTGGCAGTCTGGTCGGAGAAGTCGTCCCGTCCCCCGGGGTTCACCGGCGGCTTCTTCGGGTCGTACGACGGCGGGGGCTTCAGGGCCGGGGTGGCGATGCGGTAGTGCATGGCGAGGGTTTGCATGATGGCGGCAGCTTCGGCCTTCTTGCGGTCGGCGAGGGGGATGTGTTCGTCCTCGTCACCGAAGAGGGCGTCGCCGACGGTGTCCTTGACCTTGTCCCAGTTGCCGGGTTCCTCGGGCATGTCGCGCTTGGCCTTGGCCATGGCCTCGGAGGTGTTGTGGAGGATGTTGGCCGCGTCGTTGGCGTAGGCGGCGGCGTTGTTGATGCTGGCGGCCAGGGTGAGCATGCGGGTGTGGAAGGCGTCGCTGGTGGTGCCTTCCCAGGAGGTGGCGGCTTCGGTGCTGGCCTTGGTGAGGGTCAGGCGGATCTGCTTGAGGGTGTCGGCGGCCCTGCGCCAGGGGTCGCCGGCGGCCATCACCGCGCCGGGGTCGAGGGCCTGGGCCATGGTGCGGAGCTGGGCGTGGCTGTACTTGGTGAAGTCGGTGTAGACCACGGGCGGTCGGCCTCCGTTCGGTCCGGGCGGGCGGCGGTCAGACGGTGGCGTTGCCGCGGGTGGACGGGGTGCGGTTCTGCTCGGCCGCGGCCCGGCTGCTCGCGGAGGGGTGCGCGACGGACCAACCGTCGTCGCCGAGCTTGAGCTTCGCGGCGGTGTGGTGGTCCTGCTCCTCGTAGTTGGTGGCGGTGAGGTCGGCCTTCCGCTGGGCCTCGTTCACGGCTTCCTGGAGCTGGTTGAGGACGTCGCGCAGCGCGTCCCGCATGGTGCCGTAGCGGCCGTGGATCTCGGTGGCCTCGGCGAAGGTCCCGAAGGCGTTCTTGCCGATGGCGCTGCGGCCGTGGGCGTCGGTGCCGTCGGCGTGCTTCTGGAAGTCGGCGAGCAGCAGCCGGACTTGGCCGGCGAAGGCGCGGAGCTGTTCGACCTCGACGCGGTAGCCCTGTCCGGCTCCGCCGGTAGAACCGGTACCGGTGGTTCCTGCTCCCATTTTCGGCGCCTCCCCCGTGCGTCCGTCCCTGGCGGTCGGGGCCGGGCCCCGGTGTCACATGTCTAACACACCGGGCCCGAATCCCGCCCGGGGCACGGTCAGTTCGCGCTCGTCCCGGTCCGCTGGGCGTCGGCGAGGGCGCGTCGGCAGAGCGAGTCGGCGTGCCGGGTGGTTTCGGGGAGGCGGTAGTGGCGGGCGAGGTCGAGGGTGGTGCGGACGGCGGTGTCGAGGCCGGTCCGGTGGCCGATGGAGACGAAGACGGGTTTCACGCCGGCCCTGGTGCGGACGGCGCGGCCGACCTCCTCGCCGGTGGCGGGGTCGGTGAGCGGGGTCCAGGAGCCGCGGGGCGCGCCGGGTTCGTGGTGGTCGAAGGTGAAGGGGGACTTGGCGACGCCGAGGGTGCGCAGGCCGGTGAGGACGCCGAGGTGGCTGGCGAGGCCGAGGCGGCGGGGGTGGGCGAGGCCGTAGCCGTCGCAGACGACGGTGTCGGGGGTGCGGGTGAGGGCGGCCAACGCGTCGAGGACGGCGGGGAGTTCGCGGAAGGCGAGCAGTCCGGGGACGTAGGGGAAGGCGATCCGGCCGACGGCGGTGGCCTGTTCCACGACTTCGAGGGTGTCCCGGTGGAGCAGGACGGCCGCGGCGGCGACGAGGTCGCGGTCGTCGTCGTAGGCGACGTCGACGCCGGCGACCAGTTCGCCGGGGCCCGTGTCGTCCCGGCCCGTGTCGTCACGGCCGGGGTCGTCGTGGGCCTGGACGAGCGGGCGCAGCCGCTTCCGTTCGGCGAGAGCCTCGGCCTCGGTGGTGGGCCAGTCGGCGGGGATGGGCATGGTCGGTTCCCCCGGGTGCGGTGGTGCGTGATGTGGAGTGCGGTGCGGTGCGGTGCGATAGACGGTGGTGCGCGGTCGACCGGTCGCGGTTCACCGTACCGATCGGTTCGGACGACCCCGGGGTGAGCCCGTGCGCCCCCCGTGCCCCCGGGCTCGGGGGCTAGCCTGGACGTACCCGTCTCCCCTGCGGGGTAGGACCCCGGGAACCGGCTCCGTTTCCGCCCGTTCCCCCCGACGTGCGAAGGACCTCCGCCATGCCGCGCCCCTCCGTCGCCCAGGCCTGCCTCGGCTCGTTCACCGTCGCCGCCACCACGGTGGCACTGCTGGCCGTTTCGGGCGCTTCGGGCGTCCTCGCGGTCTCGGTGCTGGTGGGGTTCGCGCTGGCGCTCGGCACCGTGGTGACGGTGCTCCGGATGTCCGTGGTCGCCGCCAGGGCCGCCACCGCGCCCGCGGGCCCCGCGGACCCGGCGGCGTCCCGCCCCGCTGCGGCCGCTGCCGCCGCCCCGGCCGGGCAGGCGTACGCCCGGCAGCGCTGATCCGCCGCCGGGCGCGGACGCGTCCCGCTCCGCCGCTCAGACCTCCGTGGTGACCACCACGGTCTTCGCGGCCTTGTCGTGCAGGCACTGCCGGTACGGCTTGTCGAAGACGCCGAAGGTCCCGTCGACGATCCACCAGAGCGCGGCGCAGCAGACCACGGCCGGGAGGATGAAGACGGCGGTGCGGGTCCAGGCGGCGGACGGGGTGGGCGTGCTCCCGTCGATCAGCATGGCGACGCGGATCCTCATCGCCTTCCTGCCGAGGGTCTGGCCGTCCCGGCTGAGCATCAGGGCCTCGTAGACGAGGTAGAGGGCGCAGCCGAGCCAGAACGCCTCGGTGGAGCCGTTGCGCGTGCTGAGGTCGCTGAAGGGCCCCACCACGATCACGCCGATGACCTGCATCAGGACGTAGTCGATCAGCCGGGCGAGGATCCGCTTGGGCCAGCTGCCGATCGGCGGCATGCCGGGGACGGGGCCGGCGCCGGGGGTGCCGTACGCGCCGGGGCCGTAGCCGGTGCCGTAGCCGGGGGGCGGCTGACCGTACGGGTCGTCGCCGTACGGGTTCTGACCGGGGGTCGGCTCGCCGTACGGGCTCCCGCCGTACGTGCCCTGGTAGGCGCCGGGGCCGCTGGACGGGCCGTGGGACGGGTCGGTCGACGGGGACGGGGTCGGGCCCGACGGCTCGCTTTCCGGCGTGCCGCCGCCCGGCTGCGGGGGCTGCTTGTCGAAGGAGGGCTTGCCGCCCCCCTCCGGCTGGGGGCCTGAGGGGTCGTGGGTGCTCATGTCCCCGAGTAGAACATCGCGGATTCTTGATGTTCGGTATATTTTGTCCGTTTTGCTCCGGGCCCCCGCTGGCCTCAGCCCCGCACCACCCGGGTACGGGCCGCGCGGTCCTGCCAGCCCCGCCGCGCCACCCGGTCGAACACCGGCCAGACCAGGCCGAGCAGCAGCACGGTGCCCAGTTGCCGCACGGCCCACCGGAGCAGCGAGCGGCCGAGCCCCAGTCTGGTCCGGGCGGCCGGGGCGGCGGCGTCCACCACCCGGATCCGGGCCAGTCGCTTGCCGAAGGTCTGGCCGGTGCGGGCGACCGGCAGCACCTCGTAGAGCAGGCTGACGAACAGCAGGATGCCGATCAGTACGGCGATCTTGCCCAGCACCACGTCGTCCACCAGCCAGACCTGGACCTGTCGGCGGGCGAGGGCGCTGGCCATCCGAGCCTGGTCGACCTTCAGCCGGAGGTGGTCGGTCACCGAGCGGGCGAGCGGGATCCCGGCGGCGACCGCGACCACCAGCAGGACGGCGGTGTCCACCGTCCGTGCCGCCAGTCGGCGGCCGAGGCCGGCCGGACGGACGACCCTGGTGGTCCGGGCGGCCCGGGGAGACGCGGGGGCGGTGGGGGTGGCGGCCGGCCGGGGCTGGACGGCGGTCTCGCGGACCGTCCGTACGGTGGGCAGCGGGGCGGCGGGAGCGACGGCGGTGGCGGCGGTCGCGGCCACGGTCTTCGTGGCGACCGCCACCGAGGCCGGGGCCGCGAGCGCCGCGTCGCCGACCACCGGCACCGGGCCCGACGCCAGGACGGCCGGCACCGGCGCCTCCCGCACCGCCTTCGCCCCGACGGGAGCGCCAGTGGGAGCGCCAGTGGGAGCGCCGACAGGAGCGCCGGCGGCGGCCAGTTCCACGGCAGCCGGAGCGCGCTCCTGCTCCGCGCGCCCCTCGTCCGCATCGGGCGCCTCCGAAAGCACCCCCCAGGAGACCCAGTGCTGTGCGCCGCCCGTCTCCATCAGGCCCCGCTGCGCCCGCGGATCGGCCTGCCAGCCGGACTCCCCGGCAACCGGGGCCGGGGACGGACCGGACGCCGGGACCGCCTCGGGCACCGCACCAACGCCGTCGGCCTCCTCCACGCCCCGCGGCCGTCCGGCACCGCCGGAGCCCGACGATGCCGGCTCCGACGACGCCGGCCCCGACGACGGCATCCCGGGCGGCGTCCCCGGCCCGTCGACCGTCCGGAACACCGGCCCGCCGATCACCTCCGCCAGCCGTGGCCCGAGCACGAAGGACGCCCCGCCGGACGTCTGGTCGAAGTACACCGGCCCGGTGTCGCCGCCGCCCGCCGGCGTCCCGACCTGCGCCGGCCCGCCCGGCTCCGGGACCAGCACGTCCGGAACCAGCGCGTCCGGGACCAGCCCCTCCGCAGCCACCTGCTGCGGAGCCGCCGCCCGCACGACCGCCACCTCGGGCGCGACCGCCTCCGGCACCACCGGCGGCGGCACCGCCCGCGCCGGCACCCCCTCCGGGGCGGGCCGCCGGGTCGCGTACCGGGGCGGGGCCAGCACCTCGCCGACGGCGGGAGCGGGCCGACTGGTGCCCGGCACCCAGGCCGAGCCGCCCCAGTACCGGACGAAGCCGGGGACGGAGGGGTCGGGGTAGTAGCCGGGCCCGGGCGCGACGGCCGGGTCGCCGGCGCCGGCGAAGGGGCGGTCCGTCATGGGCGTCTTCTTTCCTGGCAGGGCCTGACGAGGACGGTGCGGCCGACCGGGCCCGACCACCGCAGACGCGTCCACCCGCGCGCACGATCCGGCGCACGCCCGGCGCTCGGCGCGCGTGGGGGCACCACCGATGGGCGGACAGTCGCCGGGCAGTCACAAAGGGTAGTACCTCGGCGAAGCCAGGACGGGAAGTTCGCGATTCCCCGGACAGCGGGGGGTCGCTCAAGGTAGGGAACCCAGCGCACGACATTTGCTCGCGCGCCGCGCCACCCGCCGTTCACCACCCCTCACCGAACTTCCCGAAGAAATCCCGGAAACGTGTGTAAGAGCCGCTGCGGACCGCCCTCTCAAAGGTCACAGGGGCCCGGAACCGGGCACCGCCCGAAGGCAGAGAGGAAGACGATCATGGAGCGTCCCGTCAGCGTCGTCGAGCACGAGCTGGAGCTCAACCTGGTGCTCTCGCCCGAGCACAGCGTCCCGGTCCCGGCCCGACTGTCGTACGGCAGCCACGACCCGTACGCGGTGTACATCACCTTCCACCTGGACACCGGTTCCCCGGTGACCTGGGTGTTCGCCCGCGAGCTGCTGGTCGAGGGCACCTTCCGCCCGTGCGGCCAGGGCGACGTGCGGATCTGGCCGACCCGTTCGGGCCGCCGCAGCGTGCTCTGCCTGGCGCTCAGCTCGCCCGCCGGCGACGCGCTGCTGGAGGCCCCGCTGCCGGCCGTCGCGGCCTGGCTGGAGCGGGCGCACCGACTGGTCCCGCCGGGCAGCGAGCTGGCCGCGCTGGACATGGACGGCTCGCTCGCCGAACTGCTCGCCTAGGCATGCGCCGCAGCGTGCACTGGCACGTACAGCAGCACGAGTACGAGCACCCGCGGGATCCCGCGGACGAGCAGCGGGCTCGGCGGCGGAAGCGGAAGCAAGCGAACGAAGGGAAGGACCGGGACCGCGAGGACCACAAGGACCGGGAACGCGAGGACCGGAAGGACCGCAAGGCCCGGAAGCAGGGGCGCGGCAGCGGCACCCCCGCCGGTTCAGCGGGCTGCGGGGGCCTGCTGACGGCCGCGGGCGGCGTCCGGGCCGCCGACGTCCCGCTGCCCGGGCAGCCGGACCAGCGGCGCGCCGGCCGAACGCCGTCGGGCCCTTATCCGGACGGCGGCGGCGAGCAGGAAGCAGAGTCCGACCCACGGATAGACCGAGGTCGGCAGCTGGCGCCACGGTGACATGTCGAGGACGGCCAGGCCGACCGGCTTCGCGGCCCACATCGCGAAGGACAGGAAGGCGACCAGGGTGCCCCAGAAGACGGCCCGCCAGCGCAGCCGGCGGACACCGGCCGGACGGGCGTGCTCGACCGAGGCCTCGGCGGCGAGCAGGACGAGCACCGGCACGCACCAGACCCAGTGGTGGGTCCAGCTGATCGGCGAGATCAGCACGGCGGTGACGGCCGCGCAGCAGACGCCCCAGGCCTCGGCCCGGGGCAGCCAGCGGCCGCTGCGGGCGGCCCAGGCGGCGACGGCGAGGCCGGCCAGCGCGACCAGGCCCGCCCCGAGGGTGGCGACGGTGCCGGGGTCGGCGGCGTGCAGCAGGCGGGCGAAGGCGCCGCGCATCGACTGGTTGTCGACGATCCAGGTCTTGCCGACCCGGGAGGAGTCGTAGAGGTACTTGGTCCAGAAGCCCCAGGTGGCGTCGGGCAGGACCACGGCGCCCAGCAGGAAGGTGCCGAGGAAGGTGAGGCCCGCCACGAAGGCGGCCCGGACCCGGCCGGTGATCAGCAGGTAGACCGCGAACAGGCCGGGGGTGAGCTTGATGCCGGCGGCGATGCCGATCGCCATGCCCTTGCTCCGCCGCCCGTCCGCGCGGGTGAGGTCCCAGAGGACCAGGCAGGCCAGCGCGAGGTTGATCTGGCCGTAGCGGAGCGTGGTGAAGACCGGTTCGAGCCAGACCCCGAGGCCGGTCACCAGGACCACGCCGATCGGCCGCAGCTCGCGGCGCGGCCAGCCGGCCAGCTTGAAGGACAGGTGGGTCAGCAGGGCGAGCAGCCCGAGGTTGCCGAGAGTGATCGCCACCCGGAGGAAGGGGACCGGGAACCAGGTGGTCGGGACGAACAGCATCGCCGCGAACGGCGGATAGGTCGCGGGCAGGTTCCACTCGGTGACGCGCAGCTCGTACAGGTCGGTGCCGTTGGCCACGGCGGCGCCCTCGGCCCGGTAGACGATCATGTCCACCATCGAGGTGTGGACGAAGTGGCGGACCACCGCGTACACCAGCAGGGACAGCAGCGCCACGGCGGAGGCGGCCAGCAGCGGACGGCGGGGGGCCTCGCGCAGCGCCCGGACGGGGGCGCCGAGGGCCCGGCGCAGCCGGTCCGACAGGGGGGCGGGCGAGGGGTCGGGTGCGGTCCGCACCGGGCTGCGCTCGTCTTGCACCGCTGTCACTGTCCACTCCGTCCACGGCTCGGCCAACCAGCGACGATACCGGATGCCGCCCGGGTGGAATCGGACACGATCGACTACGAAGCGTGACAAAGCGGCTCTGACCGGCCCTCCTTCCTCGCGGGTGGAGCACGGCGCCGTCGAAGGAGTCCCGGAGGCCGCCGCCGGTCGCCCCCGGCGCGCCGCCCCGGGCGGCCGTCACTTCTGGAACAGCGCGCCCCGGGTCCGCCGCCGTCCGCCCCGGGCGGGCTCCGCCGCCGCCGGCCGGGTGCGCAGCCGCAGCCGGGTCTCGGCGCCGCCGAGCACCGCGGAGCGGCCGAGCGCGAGGTCCCCGCCGGTGGACTCGGCGAGCTTGCGGACGATGTCCAGGCCGAGGCCGGTGGAGCCCTCGCCGCCGTGGCCCTCGCCGCGTCTGAGGGCGGCGGCCGGGTCGCTGTACCCCGGTCCGGCGTCGCCGACCAGGACGATCACCGAGCTGTCGGTGGCCAGCACGTCCACCGAGAAGGCGGTGCCGACGGCGGTGTGCCGGAAGACGTTGCCGAGCAGCGCGTCGACGGCGGCCGCGAGGTCCCCGCGCTGGACGGGCACCGGCGCCGACCGCTCGGCTCCGGCCAGCTGCCACCGGCGCCCCTCGTCCTCGGCCAGCGCCGACCAGAAGCCGACCCGCTCCCGGATCACCTCGGCGGCGTCGCAGCCGACCGCGACGGCGGGCGCGTCCTCGGGGGCGCGGCGGGCCGAGCGGATGATCTGGTCGACCTCGCGCTCCAGTTGGGCGACCGCGTGCCGGGTGGCGTCGGCCGCGTCGCCCTCGCCGAGCGAGGCGGCGTTGAGCCGCAGCACGGTCAGCGGGGTGCGCAGCCGGTGCGACAGGTCGGCGGCCAGTTCCCTTTCGGCGGCGAGGAGTTGGACCACCCGGTCGGCCATGGTGTTGAACGCCTGCCCGGCCTCGCGCAGTTCCTCGGGGCTGCCCTCGACCTGCTTGCCCTCCACCGGGACCCGCACCGAGAGGTTCCCGGCGCCGAGCGAGCGGGCGGCGCCGGCGAGGCTGCGCGCGGAGGCGACGATGCGGCCGCCCATCCGGTCGGCGACCAGCACCGAGACGGCGACCAGGCCGAGCGCCACGGCGGAGAGCACCTGCCAGGCCGTGGCGACGCCGCCGGTGAGGTCGCTCTCGGCCACGAACACCTCGACCACCGCGGTCCGCCCGGTGTCCACCGCGACCGGCTGGAGCAGGGCGTACCCGCCGGGCACCTTCACGGTGAAGGAGCGGCCCTGCCCGCCGGCGGTGGCCACGTCGGCCGTGGTGGCGCGCCCCTCCCCCAGCACCGGGCCCCCGGGCTCGCCGCCCCCGCCACCGCGAACCGCCTCACCGACCCCCGGCCCGGCCGCACCCGCCTCGCCGCCCCCCACCCCGGCTGCCCCCGCCCCGGCGGGCTGCCCGGCCGCCGGAAGGTGCACCGCCATCCGCCCCTGACCGCCGGCGTCCGTACTGGCCAGCGCCCGGTTGACCGCGTCCTCGTCGGTGGTGATCGCCAGGGCCGGCCCGAGCGCCGCGGCCTGCCGCTCGGCGGCGGTGAAGGCCCGGTCCCGGGCGGTCTGCTGGACCATCATCCCGAGCGGGATCAGGAAGGCCAGCGCGACCATGGTCGTCCCGGCCACGGCGGCCTTGATCAGGGCCCAGCGCAGCGAGCGCCCGAACCGCCTCACGTCCGGTGCTCCGCGAGGCCCCCGGCGGCCTCCAGCCGGACCCCGACGCCCCGGACGGTGTGCAGGTAGCGGGGGTTGGAGGCGGTCTCGCCGAGCTTGCGGCGCAGCCAGGAGAGGTGGACGTCGATGGTCTGGTCGCCGCCGTAGGTCTGCTGCCAGACCTCGGCGAGGATCTCCTTGCGCGGCACCACCACGCCCGGCCGGGCGGCCAGGAAGGCCAGCAGGTCGAACTCACGGCGGGTCAGGTCGAGCGGCCGTCCGTCCAGCGCGGCCTCCCGCCGCTGGAGGTCGATGGCCAGTCCGCCGACCCGCAGCACCTGGGCGACGGGGGCCGCGCCTCCGCCGAACCGGCGCAGTACGGCGGTCATCCGGGCGCTGAGGTGCTCCCCGGAGAAAGGTTTCACCAAGTAGTCGTCGGCGCCGTCGTTGAGCAGTCGGATGATCTCGGCCTCGTCGTCCCGGGCGGTGGAGATGATCACCGGCACGTCGGTCAGGCCCCGGATCATCTTGAGCGCCTCGCTGCCGTCCAGGTCGGGCAGGCCCAGGTCGAGGATCACCAGGTCACAGCCGATCTGGGCGACCTCCCGCAGCGCCTCCAGAGCCGTGCCCACGCTGCGGACCGCGTGACCGGTGTCGGTCAGGTGGCGGATGAGGGCGGAACGTACGAAGGGGTCGTCCTCGACCACGAGCACTGTTGCCATGGCCCTGCACGGTACGCCATCGCCGGTCAGTGGTCTGTACCTCGGGTGCCGGTCCGGACATTGTGCAACTGCCCTGCTGAATACCGGGGGTGCCGGTCTCCATCCGTTTGGAAATACGGCAGGATGTGCGAACGATGCGGAACGGACTGGTACAACTCGGCGCCTGGGCGGCGGCCACCGGGGCGGCGGTGGCGCTCTCCTGGCTGGGCGTGCACGCGGTGCTGACCGGCGCCGCGTTCGAGCAGCCGACGGCGCTGCCGCTGCCCTCCCCGAAGGCCGGCGGCACGCCGCACTCCGCGCCCGCCACCCCGGACCAGCCGCGCTCCGCCGCCCAGTCCACGGCCCCTTCCCCGGCGGCCTCCCGGACCGCCACCACCGCCGCCACCACCGCGCCGCACGGCCCGGCCCCCGCCGCGACCGCCACCACTGCCACCGCCGCCGCGCCGCCCACCCGCAGGCCCGCCCCCGCCGCCACCGCGACATCCACGGTGAGGAGCTACCCGATCCCGGGCGGCAAGGTCGCGCTGGACCTGAAGCCGGACCGGGCCACCCTGGTCTCCGCCACCCCGGACCCGGGCTGGCAGATGCAGGTGTGGACCAACGGCCAGTGGCTGCGGGTCGACTTCACCCGGGGCGACGAGGCCAACTCGGTCTTCGCCTCCTGGAACGGCCACCCGCCGATCGTGGAGACCGCGATCCGCTAGGGCGGGTCCGACGATTCCCGCCGGGCGCTCCGTCAGAAGCCGTCGCACGGCACGTACCCCGGCAGGTACGGCCCCACGTAGCCCGCCCGGTCGACCAGCGTGTGCCTGGTCCCGCCCGGCACCCCGATGGTGGCCAGCAGCACCGCGCCGTAGTCGTCCCGCGCCTCGTACGGCTCGGCCAGCGACAGCGCGCCGCGGTCCACCGCGTAGTCGTAGGCGTAGGGGACGTCCGGCACGCTCACCGCGAGGTCCAGCACCCCGTCCCCGTACCGGTCCAGGTACGCGGCCAGCTCCCGGCCGCGCGGGCCGGTGGTCCGCACCGGCGAGGAGAGCACGATCCGCGTGCCCGGCGCGGTCAGCACGTACGAGAGCGTCTCCGGCTCGCCGGTCTCCGGCCCGGCGTACGCGGTGCAGCGCAGCCCGAGCGCGGCGCAGTAGCGGCGGGCCGCCCGCTCGGCGTCGGCGACCGCGAAGACCACCGCGTCGGCGCGGCCCGCCGGCAGCGGCCCCGCCTCCGCCGGGTCCGGTACGAGGCCCGCCCCGAACAGGGCGGGTTCGGCGGTGGTGTCGGTCATGACTGCCCTCCCGGTAGGCGTACGGACCATCCTGGCCGCCCCCGGCACCGGGGGGTGGGGCCCTGCGCACGGGGGTGTGGCTGGAGGGTGGCGCCGGGGCGACCTGCGCGCAACTGTTCCGTTTCCTCCTGGTCAAGCTGTGCCCCGGAGCGGGAGAATCGACCGCGCCGCTGTACAGAATGCCCACCACAGGACGGTGCCGCGATGCCCCCCGCCCACGCCCCGAGCTCGCCCGGCTCGCCCAACTCCGCCGCCCCGCACGGCGTTTCCGCCGCACCGGCGGCCAGCACGAACGACACCATCGACACCCTGGACGGCCGGCTGATCCGGCTGCTCGCCGAGGAGCCCCGGATCGGGGTGCTGGAGTGCTCGCGCCGGCTGCAGGTCGCCCGGGGCACCGTGCAGGCCCGGCTGGACCGGCTCCAGGCCAAGGGCGTGATCGGCGGCTTCGGCCCGGAGGTGGACCCGGCGGCGATCGGCTACCCGGTGACGGCCTTCGCCACCCTGGAGATCTCCCAGGGCCAGGGCGCGGACGTGCGGGCGCACCTGGCGAGCGTTCCGGAGGTGCTGGAGCTGCACACCATCACCGGGATCGGGGACATGCTGGTGCGGATCGTGGCCCGGTCCAACGCCGATCTGCAGCGGGTGATCGACCGGGTGCTGGGCTTCGACGGGATCGTCCGCTCGTCCACCGCGATAGTGCTGGAGAACCCGGTGCCGTACCGGATCCTGCCGCTGGTGGACCAGGCCGCCGCCGAGTAGGAGGGTCCGGGCGGCGCGACGCGCCGATCCGGCATAGGCAGGCGGCGCCGATGGCCCCAAGATTCACATATGAACGTTCTACTGTCCCTCGTGTCGCCCCGCGGCCCGCTGACACCCGCGGCAGCCGCGTCCCTGCCCGGGCCGGCCCCGGCATGACGAACGCCGTCGCGGCCGACGGTACCGCCCCCACCCTCATCGCCTCCGCCCAGCGCGCCCTGCGCCTGCTGGAGGCGGCCGCCCGCTACCCCAAGGGCGCCACCGCCAAACAGCTCGCCCGGGACACCGACCTCGCCCTGGGCACCGCCTACCACCTGCTCCGCACCCTGGTGCACGACCACTACCTGGAACGCCGCAGCGGCGTCTACCTGACCGGCCCCGCGGTCGCCGGGCTGATCCGGTACGACGGTCCGGCCACAGGGCGGGCCCGGCTCAGGGCGCTGCTGGGCATGCTCGCCGACGAGCTCTCCGCCGCCGTCTACTTCACCTGGTACCGGCACGGCGAGGTGGAGCTGGTCGAAGCCGCCGAGGCCCCCGGCGCGCCGCTGGTCGACCGGGCCTGCTTCCGGACGGGCGCGCACGCCACCGCGGCCGGCAAGACGGTGCTGGCCCTGATGACCGCCGACGAGCGCCGGGACCACCTGGCCCGCCACCCGATGGTGGCGTTCACCCCGTACACCCTGCGGGACCCGGCCTGCCTGCCGCTGCTGCCGCGCCAGGGCCCGCGGCGGGTCGTCCCGATCACCCAGTTCCAGGAGTACGCGATCGACGTGGCGGGTGCGGCCGTACCGATCGTCGCGGGCAACGGCATCGGCGCGATCTCGGTCTCCCTGCCGATGGCCCAGGCCCACCGGCTGGCCGGGATCGCCGCCCGGCTGCACACCCGGCTGGGCGACGACTTCGCCGCGGTGGCCTTCGGGATCTGAGCCCGAGCCCTCCCGGACGGAGCCCGAGCCCTCCCGGACGGGGCCCGAGCCCTCCGGGACCGGGCCGACCCACGTGCGGGCGGGGCGACGCCCGGTCAGCAGGAGGGGACGGTGCCGCCGCTCCTCAGCGCCTGGAGCGCGGAGACCGCCTCGTCGAGGGTGCCGACCGGCACCAGGCGCAGCGACTTCGGGGTGTTCACCCTGGCGTCCGCGCACTCGTCCTTGGGCAGCAGGAACACCGTCGCGCCGTCCCGGGCGGCCGCCTGCGTCTTCAGGGGGACGCCGCCGACCGGGCCGACGGTGCCGTCCTTGTCGATGGTGCCGGTGCCGGCGATGGTGAGCCCGCCGGTGAGGTCGCCGCCCCTGCCGTCGCCGGCCAGCTTGTCGACGATGCCCAGCGCCAGCATCTGGCCGGCGCTCGGGCCGCCGACCGCGCCCAGGTCGATCTTGACCTTCACCTGGTCCGGCGACAGGTGGAGGTGGTTCAGCGCGGCCGCGGTGGCCGCGTCCTGCGACTCGGCCATCTGCTGGGCGGTCGCCTCGTCGGCCTTCACCGGGTCGGTCTCCGGGTAGACCGTCTCGGTCGGGCGGACCGCCTCCCGCGGGTCGAACCAGGCCTGCATCGAGCGCCAGAAGGTGTTGCGCTGCCCGGCGTTGGTCGCGGTGATGGTGACCATCCGCAGCTCGCCCTCGGTGGTGCGCAGCGGCGCCCCGGTGATGGTGAGCACCGGCCTGTCCTGGTACGAGCCCAGGGTGTCCGCGGTCAGGCCCGGCCAGGTGATGGTGTACGGCAGCGGGACGAAGGCGGCCACGCCGAACAGCGCGGCGACCAGCACCCCGCACAGCGTGAGCGCGCGGGTCCGCGGGGAGGTGAGGGCCTTGGAGAGCTTGGTGTCGGACACAAGGGGAATCCAAACACACCCGACCCGGTGCGCGGGCGCTACCTCAGGGCGTCGGCCACCTCGGTCGCCGCCTCCACCACCCGGGGGCCGACCCGCTCGGGCACCAGGCCGTTCAGCATCACCACGCCGACGCTGCCCTCGATGCCGCTCAGGCCGACCAGCGCGGCGGCCGCCCCGCTCGCGCCGGACTGCTCCTCCGCGCGGGTGATGACGAAGCCCTGTTCGGGCCGGCGCTGGCTGGGGAAGGTGCGCGCCTCCAGGATCGCCCGGCCGGCCGCGCTCTCGGTGAGCGGGTGGCGCAGGCCGGTCCGGTAGGCGACGTGGAAGTCGGTCCAGCTGGGTTCGACCACGGCGACGGCCAGCGCCTCGTTGCCGTCCACCAGGGTCAGGTGGGCGGTGGCGCCGAGGTCCTCGGCGAGGCTGCGCAGGGCCGGGAGGGCGGCCTCGCGCAGCAGCGGGTGGACCCGGTGCGCGAGGCGCAGCACGCCGAGGCCCACCCGGGCGCGTCCGCCGATGTCCCGGCGGACCAGGCCGTGCTGTTCCAGGGTGGCCAGCAGCCGGTAGACCACGGTCCGGTTGACGGCCAGCCGGGCGGCCAGCTCGGTCACGGTGAGCCCTCGTTCGGAGTCGGCGAGGAGCTTGAGGACCCGGACGCCGCGGTCCAGGGTCTGGGAGGTCTCGGCAGTCACGGCGGGCAATCCTTTCCGCGGCGCTCGCGGGGCGGCGGCGCCGTTCCAAGACCGGTGTCGCGCGCAGGTGGGGGTGGCCGCGCTCGGACCGCACGGCGTCGTCCTTGACGCGCACGGCCCCGCGGCGCCGTCCCGCGCGGGTTGCCCGGCGGAAGAGCGTGGGGGAAAGGTAGTGAAGGAAATGACGCGGCGGAAGTGGTTGTCCAAAATTCGGGCGTGATCAACTTCAACACCGCGTCGAAATCAGGACGAACCCCCGCGATTCGCCGGGTGCGTCGGGGTGCGGACGCGCCCCCGGTCCGATGTCCGGACGCGCCGGGGCGGACGGGGCGCCCGGCCCCGGCCGGGGCGCGCCGTCCGGCGGAGTCTTCGGTCCGCCCGCCGAACCGTTCCTCCGCCCGCCTCCGGCTCCGCTACTTGGCCCACTCCCGGATCTTCGCGATCCGCGCCCTGAGCTGGTTCGCGGTGGCCTGCGCGGTGAGCGGCCCGCCGCACTGGCGGCGCAGCTCGTTGTGGATGGTGCCGTGCGGCTGGCTGGTGCGGTGGTGCCAGGCGGCCACCAGCGCGTTCAGCTCCTTGCGCAGCTCCCGCAGCTCCTGGTGGGTGACCACCGGCCGCTGCTCGGCCGGAAGCTCCAGCAGGTCGGCCTCCTCGGCGGGCTTGGTCCTGCTGCGCTGGATCTGCCGGTGCTGGCGCTTCTGCAGCAGCATCTGCACCTGGTCCGGCTCCAGCAGGCCCGGGATGCCGAGGTAGTCCTCCTCCTCCTCGCTCCCCGGGTGGGCCTGCATGCCGAACTCCATGGCGTTGTACAGCACCCGGTCGAAGACCGCGTCGGAGCCCAGCGCCTCGTAGGAGAACTCCTCGCCGCCCGCGCCGTCCGGCCCGTCGTTGGCCCGCTCCGCCTCGGCGAGCAGCCGGTCCTCCTCGTCGAAGAGGCCCTCGCCCTCCTTCTTCGGGCGGTCCAGCACGTGGTCGCGCTGGAGCTCCATCTCGTTGGCGAAGCCCAGCAGCAGCGGGATGGTCGGCAGGAACACCGAGGCGGTCTCGCCGCGCTTGCGGGCGCGCACGAAGCGGCCGACGGCCTGGGCGAAGAACAGCGGGGTGGAGATCGAGGTCGCGTACACGCCGACGCAGAGCCGGGGGACGTCGACGCCCTCGGACACCATGCGGACCGCGACCATCCAGCGCGAGGTGCCCTCCGCGTAGTCGGAGATCCGCTTGGACGCCTCGGCCTCGTCCGAGAGCACCAGGGTGACCTTCTCGCCGCTGATCTCGCGCAGCATCTTGGCGTAGGCGCGGGCCACGTTCTGGTCGGTGGCGATGACCAGGCCCCCGGCGTCCGGGATGGCCTTGCGGACCTCGGTGAGGCGCCGGTCGGCGGCCTGGAGGACGGCCGGGATCCACTCGCCCTGCGGGGACAGCGCGGTGCGCCAGGCCTGGGCGATCAGGTCCTTGGTCATCGGCTCGCCGAGCCGTGCCTCCAGCTCGTCGCCGGACTTGGTGCGCCAGCGCATGTTGCCGCTGTAGCTGAGGAAGATCACCGGGCGGACGACGTGGTCGGCCAGGGCGTGCCCGTAGCCGTAGGTGTAGTCGGCGACGGACTTGCGGATGCCGTCGCCGCCGGCCTCGTACGCCACGAAGGGGATCGGGTTGGTGTCGGAGCGGAACGGCGTACCGGTCAGCGCCAGCCGGCGGGTGGCCGGCTCGAAGGCCTCGAAGCAGGCCTCGCCCCAGGACTTGGAGTCACCGGCGTGGTGGATCTCGTCCATGATCACGAGGGTCTTGCGGGCCTCGGTCCGGTTGCGGTGCAGCATCGGGTTCACGCCGACGCCCGCGTAGGTGACCACGATGCCGTGGTACTCCCGGGACAGCGGCCCGGAGGAGTACGCCGGGTCGAGCTTGATGCCTATCCGCGCGGCGGCCTCGGCCCACTGCTTCTTCAGGTGCTCGGTCGGCGCGACCACGGTCACCTGCTGCACCAGGTGGTTGTGCAGCAGGTACGAGGCCAGGGTGAGCGCGAAGGTGGTCTTGCCCGCGCCCGGGGTCGCGACCGCGAGGAAGTCGCGCGGCTGCGTCTCGATGTACTTGTCCAGCGCACCCTGCTGCCAGGCCCGCAGCTTGCCCGCGGTGCCCCAGGGGGCGCGGCCGGGGAAGGCCGGCGAGAGGTGGTGCGAACCGGCGGGCGCGGCATGGCCGACGGGCCGGGGGGGCGCCTGCGCCTCCGGTACGTCGGAGAACAGCGGCATCGAGGAGGCGGCGGCAGTACTCACGGTCTCCGAGGGGGATCATCGCAGGTCAGAGGCGGTTTTGCGGCCTCGCCCCGCGGTCGGGAGGCAATCGGACAACCCGCCCAGCGTACCGGCCCGGCGCCGTTCGGGCCTCCAGGCGAGGCTCCGCGCCGGGCCCGGGCGGCCGGAAATCGATGTGACCCGGATCACGTCGAATACCTCGTGGAACCGGGTAAGCACCACGGGTCCCGGGACTCTCACCAGGGTGAGGCCGCACCAACCCCACTGCCCTAGCGCGGCCCCGCACCCGACCGAAGGGACCCGTCCGTGCGCACCGTCGAAGAGACCGTCCAGGCCCGCCTGATCCTGTCCACCCACCGGTCCGTCCGGCTGCGGGTGGTGCTCGCCTACCGGCCCGAGGACCCGCTGGCCGTGCGGATGGCCTTCCCCTCCGAGTTCTCCCTGGACGACCCCGCCGAGCGCCGGGACAGCGCCGACATCGTCTGGATCTTCGCCCGCCAGCTGCTCTCGGCCGGCGTCGAGGTGCCCGCCGGCGTCGGCGACGTGCACGTCCGGCCCGCGGCCGGCCGGCGCACCATGGTCGAGCTGCGGGCCCCCGAGGGCACCGCGCTGCTCCGGTTCGACACCGCCGACCTGCGCCGCTTCCTGTGGCGCAGCCGGCTGGTCGTCCCCGAGGGCGAGGAGCACCTGCACCTGGACGCCGACCGCGCGCTCGCCCAGCTGTTCGGCTGACGGGCCCCGGCGCCGGGGAACGCGACGTCCGCCGCCGGCAACCCGGGTCCGGGGCCCGGGAAGCCCGTACGGCCGTCCGCCCCCGGGCGGATCAGCCCGACAGCCTGCGCATCAGCCGGACGCCCTGGGCCGCCGTCAGGTGCGGCAGGTACGCCTTGCCGATCGCCCTGGTGATGCCGGGCAGCGCGGCCGGGTCGGGGTACGCCATGTACATCGGCCGGTACTCCGGCTGGAACTTCGCCTTGAACGCCAGCAGCGAGCGGAAGCCGTACACCGGCTCCAGCACCTTGCCCATCCAGTCCAGCATCCGCTGCAGCCCGGTGGGCTCCTCGTCCTGCCCGGTGCGGGCCAGCGGCGCGCCCGACAGCGACAGGAAGCGCGCGCCCTCCTCCTTGAAGCCGAGCGCGGCCGAGGCGATCAGGAACTCGCTGACGCCGCGGAAGCCGTCCGAGCGCCGGCGCATGAAGTCCAGCGTCCAGCCGACCGGCACGCCGTCCTCGTAGACCGGCATCCAGCTGGTCAGCCCGTGCACCACCCGCTGCTCGTCCACCGCGATCAGCACCCGCACGTCCGGGTCGTCCAGTTCCTCCAGCCCGCCGAGCGTGAAGCCCATCTCCGGCAGGCCCTTCTCGGAGACCCACTCCTCGGAGATCGCCCGGATCTGCTCGCGCAGCGCGAGCGGCGCCTCGTGGTACGCCCACCACTCCGCGGAGATGCCCTGCTTGCCGGCCTTGTTGAGGGCGGTGCGGATGTCCTGCCACTTGCGGCCGGTGAAGGCCAGTTCGGGCAGCGGAACCACGGTGTCCTCGGCGACCTGCACCGAGCGCCAGCCGAGCCGCGCGGCGGCGGCCCTGGTCTCGCCGCAGACGCTGTAGAAGCACGGCGTCCAGCCGCGCGCGTCGCAGTACCGGGCGAAGCCGGCCACCGCCCGGGCCCGGTCCTCCGGCGCGCCGAACGGGTCGCCGGTGGTCAGCGCGACGGTGCCCACCACCCGGTAGGCGACGGCCGCCCGGCCGCCCTCGTCGAACCAGTAGTGGTTGCCGTCCCAGGTGGCGATGAACGAGAGCGTCCCGCCGCCGTGCTCGGTCAGCAGCGCCCGCGCCCGGGCGGCCGCCGCCGCGTCGGTGTGCAGCACCGGGCGGCGGAAGACGGACAGCAGCACGGCCAGCGCGACCACCCAGAACACCAGCCCGCAGTACGTCTCCAGCAGGCGCGCCACCGGCCCGACCGCGACCGGGTAGTCCGGCAGCAGGTCGTTGTACGCGGGCGGCAGGAACTGCGCCGGCAGCCCGGCCACCAGTCGGCGGGCGGTCGCCCCCGGCTCGAACTCCCCGGCCACCAGCCGCCCGACCCCCACGTAGACGGCCGCGGAGGCCAGCGCCGCACCGCCGAGCACCAGGGCCAGCCGGCGCATCGAGCGGCCGGACAGCCGCAGCGGGAACCGCTTGCGGGTGGCCAGCAGCAGGACGGTGGTCAGCAGCGGCAGCAGCAGCGCCTCGACGAAGTACTGCACCACGTCCCGGCCGACCGGCCCGGCCTCCAGGTACAGCCAGCACAGCAGCGCCGCCCAGAGCAGCTCGGTGGCCACGGTGACCAGCCAGGCGAACCGCAGCCCCCGGCGCAGCCCCTCGGCCAGCACCAGCAGCAGCGCCGGGAACAGCGCGGCCATCAGCCGGCCCGGGGTGTCGAAGATCCGGACGACGGCGTGCGCCCGGGCGCAGTCGTGCGCCGACACCGCGCAGAAGTCGGCCACCTCCTCCGGGCTGAGCCGGTGCGAGAGGTACAGCTCGGAGAAGGTGTTGAACGGCCCGCTGGCGTTGTCGTACAGCGAGGCGAGCAGCGGCCCGAAGGCGGCGGCGACCAGGCAGAGCGCGACCAGCACCCGGGTCTCGGAGTGCGAGGAGCGGTGCGTGCGCAGGTGCGGGCGGCCCCCGCTGAGCAGCGCGCCCAGGCCGAGCCCGGCCAGCGCGGCGGCGCAGCGCTGGACGCTCTGCAGGTGGCCCACGTACAGCGTCATCACCAGCGGGACGAGCAGCACCAGCAGGTGCAGCCGGCGGCGCCAGAGCACGGTGAGCCGGTACCCGAGCACCCCGGCCAGCGCGAACACGCCGACGCCGGGTCCGACCGCGATCTGGTCGGCCACCGAGACGGTCCACGGCTCCCCCACCCTGGAGCCGAACGCGACCAGCGCGGTGCCCAGCAGGGTGCCGACCACCTGCCCGCCGACCAGCACCGCGAGGGTGCGCGGCCGCCCGAGCCGGTGCTCGGCGGCCGGGCCGACCAGGAGCAGCAGCAGGCTGGTGAACACGTACGAGCCGCTGCCCGAGCACCAGAACATCGAGGTGACCGGCGTCCACCAGTGGCCCTCGGCCAGCGTGGACGGGCCGACCCCGGCCCGTTCCAGCAGCCGGTCGGACGGGCCGTGGCCCAGGCTGCCGGTGGCCGCGCCGAGCAGCCAGAGCCCGGCCAGCAGGGCCAGCGTCAGCGGCGCCGAGCGCAGCCGGGAGCCGAGCACCCGGGCCGCCCGCCGGACCCGCTGCGGGCGCGGCTCCGCGGTGCGGGTGACCGGGGCCCGGTCGGCGCCGCGCTCGGCCGCGCGCTCCGCGTCCGGCCCGGGCCCGCGCCGCTCCCCGACGGTGGCCAGCGCGGTCCCCGCGCCGGTCACCGGGTCAGCCCGGTCTGCTGGGCGAGCCACGGGAGCTGCTCGGCTATGCCGGGGCGGAAGACGACCCAGCCGTGGCCGCCCGGCATCAGGTCGAACTTGGCCTTCATTCCGGCCGCCTGCGCGGCCTGGTAGACCTTCTCCATCTGCGGTCTGAACTCCTCGTCGGTCTCGCCGACGACCAACGCGACGTTGGTGTCCGGGAACTTCTTGCGGGCCATCACCTGCAGCGGATCGACCGCGTCGAACTTCTTCTCGTCGCCGCCGAACGCGGCCTTGACGGTCTGTTCCCGGCTGCCCAGGGTCGGTTCCTCCTGCCCGGACATGTCGAGGACGGTGCCGTACACCTCGGGAGCGTTGACGCCGAGCTGGAGCGCGCAGGTTCCACCCATCGAGGCGCCGCCGATCGCCCAGGCGTTCCGGCCGGTCGCGGCCTGGAGGTTCTGGTGGACCCAGTCGGGGACGTCCGCGGCCAGGTAGGTCTGGGTCTTGGCGATCCGGGAGTCGAGGCAGAGCGTGTTGGCCCAGGTGGAGCCGAGCTGATCGGGCATCACCACGATCGGCGCGAGGCCGTTGTGCTCCGCGGCGTAGGCGTCGAGGGCCTCGTTGATCTGCGCGGAGAGCACCCAGTCCCCCGGGATGCCGGGCTGACCGGTGATCATCACCACCACCGGCAGCAGCGGCCGCGGGGTGGCCTGGTAGGCGGGCGGCAGGTAGACGTACGCGTCGCGGGCCTTGAAGCCCGACTTGGTGCCGGGTATCGGCACCACCGAGACGGTGCCCTTCTCGGGCAGGTCCGCCGGGGGCTTCCAGACCTCCTCCAGCGACTTGCCCGGCGGGGCGGCCACGACCTGGCCGGCCTTGGTGGCGACCAGCCCGTCGGTCTTGGTCAGCCACGGCGCCAGCATCACCCGCCCGCTGGGGAACTGGCCGAAGCCGATGTTGACCTCGGAGGAGGCCATCAGCACCACCAGGCCGGTCAGGCCCAGTGCGATCCCCCGCCGCCGCCAGGTGAGCCGGCGCATCCGGTAGCCCGCCAGGCAGAAGCCCAGCAGGGCGATGGTTATCCACCGGGTGACGTACCGGGGCGTGCCCTCCGGGAAGGGGTGCCACCACCCGTCGACCACGGCGTCCAGCAGCCAGCTGAGCGCCGCCGCCGTCAGCAGGGCGGCGGGCAGGCGGACCCGCCACCAGCTCCGGCCGCGGCCGACGGCGAGGGCGAACAGCGCCGCCCAGCCGGCCGCGAGCACGGCGTGCGGGATCAGGCCCTCGGTGAGCGGCCAGTCGATCGGGTTCCAGCGGGTGGCAAGGGTCAGCGTGCTCATGCGGCTTTGCCCGGCGGGGTGGTGTCGGCCAGGAAGCCGTAGGCGACGACGTTGCCGTCGTAGCCGTGTTCCGCGCTGTACGAACCGCCGCAGGTGATCACCCGCAGCTGTGCGTCAGCGGCCTGGCGGTAGACCCGGTCGTCCGGGAAGTCCTTTCGGTCGTGCACTTCGATGGCGTAGAGCTGGTAGACGGCGGTGGCGCCGTCCGCCCGGGCGATCTCGATCCGATCCCCCCGACGGAGCGCGCCCAGATGATAGAAGACCGCGGGGCCGGCCTTGTTGTCGACGTGCCCCGCGAGGATCGCGGTGCCGCGCTGACCGGGGCTCGCCCCGCCGCGGTACCAGCCCGCGAGGTTGCGGTCCGCCTCCGGCGGGGTCTGGAGACGGCCGTCGGCGTCGAGCCCCAGCGCGGTCACCGGGGCGTCCAGCCGCACCGCCGGGATGCGGATCCGGGTCGGCGCGGACGGACCCAGCGGCGGGACCACCGAGACCGGCGCGATCCCGGCCTGGGCCTGGCCGGCCTGCGGGGCGGGCGGCAGCGACCGGCCCCCGTCGTGCAGCAGCCAGGCGCCGAGCACCAGCGCGGCTCCGGCCGCCAGGGTGCCCGGCCACGGACCCCTGCCCTGCTGGACGCCCACGGGCGCTCCCCTCTGCCGACGGAATCCCGCTTCCTGGGAGTTTCCTGGGAACAATTCAACCGGAACGGACTGTAGGGCACGTCCACACGACGGTCGTACCGGCACCCGCCGATCGGCAGGGCTGATGGCCTCTTCCCTGCACGCCGTGGGCGTCCGGTCGCTGAGCGCGACGGCGGCCTCCCGCATACGATCGCCGCGGGTGCACACCCGACACGACCTACCGACGGTTCAACGGACCCGATCGGTTGCGTCGTTCGAGCGATCACTCCCGACCGCGCGCTGTGCCTCTCCGACCGGCTCCGCCTCCGTGCCATGCTGACCCGGTTACGGGTTCCGTCATCCCCGCGCCCGACCGGACTCCGCACTCCCGCACGCCGCCACCGCCCCACGAACGGAGTGACCATGGAAGCCCTCTCCCGCCGAACCCTGCTGACGGCCGGCGCCGCCACCGCCGCCGCCCTGGCGGCCGGCTGCGGCAGCAACCACGCCACCGGCGGGGAGCGGGCGACGGGCACCGCCGTCCCGGCCACGGGCACGGTCGACGAGCAGCTCGCCACCCCCACCCCGGCCCCGGCGCCCAAGCCGCAGGCCGTGCTGATCGGCGACGGCTCCACCTCGGACACCGGCGCCCAGCCGCACCAGCCCGTCCCCGAGAGGCTGGAGCCCGGTCGGCGCCCGCCGCAGTTCGTGGTCTTCTCCTGGGACGGCGCCGGGGAGCTCGACAACGGCCTGTTCGCGCGCTTCCGCCGGCTGGCCCAGGAGCACGACGCGAAGATGACCTTCTTCCTCAGCGGCCTCTACCTGCTGCCCGAGTCCAGGAAGGACCTCTACCGCCCGCCGCAGCACAAGGTCGGCGCCTCCGACATCGGCTACCTCAGCGACCAGCACATCCGCGACACCCTGGAGAACGTGCACGCGGCCTGGCTGGAGGGCCACGAGATCGGGACCCACTTCAACGGCCACTTCTGCGGCTCCACCGGCGTCGGCAAGTGGTCCCCGGAGGAGTGGGACAGCGAGATCCAGCAGGCGATGGACTTCGTCACGAACTGGCGCACCAACACCGGCTTCACCGACCTGCCGGCACTGCCCTTCGACTACCGCAAGGAGCTGATCGGCAGCCGCACCCCCTGCCTGGAGGGCCAGCGCAACCTGCTGCCCACCGCGGTGAAGCGCGGCTGGCGCTACGACAGCAGCGGCAACGGCACCCAGGTGTGGCCGCAGAAGATCCAGGGCGGCGCGCTGTGGGACCTCCCGCTGCAGTCCATCCCGTTCCCCGGGCACACCTTCCAGGTGCTCTCGATGGACTACAACATCATGTACAACCAGTGCGGCCCCAACACCAAGGCCGACCCGGCGCTCCACCCCGGCTTCCAGGCCCAGGCCCGCGACGCCTACCTGATGGGCTTCGACCGCGCCTACAACGGCAACCGGGCGCCGTACGTGATCGGCAACCACTTCGAGGAGTGGAACGGCGGCATCTACATGAACGCCGTCGAGGACGCCCTCAAGGCCATCGCGGGCAGGCCGGAGGTCCGGCTGGTCTCCTTCCGGCAGCTGGTCGACTGGCTGGACGCCCAGGACCCGGCGGTGCTGCGCAAGCTCCAGACCCTCGCCCCGGGCCAGTCCCCGGCCGGCGGCTGGGAGGCCTTCCTCGGCGCCCCGGCGGGGGCGGCGGCCCCCGCCGGGGCCGTCGGCTGACCGTCAGGTCCGGGGGCGCACCCGGCCGGCGAGCAGCGCTCCCAGCAGCGACACCCCGGCCATCACCAGCAGGATCACCGCGAAGGCGCCGGGCGAACCGGCGCCTTCGGCCGCTCCGTGGCCGGCCGCTGCCGGGGAGCCGCCGCCCAGGGCCGCGAACAGCACCCCGGCCAGTCCCGTGAGCAGCACGTTGCCCAGCGCGTCGCTCATCTGCAGCGCGGCCGAGTTGGCCCCGGCGTCCTCCGGCGCGGAGAGCTTCATCATCAGCACGCTGACGCTCGCGATGGACAGCCCCATCCCGACGCCGCCGAACCCCCAGGCCACCGAGGCCGCCCAGGCCGGCACCGCCGGAACCAGCACCAGCGCGGCGCCCGCGATCGCCAGCGCGGTCAGCAGGAAGCCGCCCCGGATCATGGCCGCGCGGTAGCGCTCCGCCCCCGGCCGGCCCTGCAGCCAGGAACCCAGGGCCCACGAGAGCCCGCCGCTGGTCAGGGTGAGCCCGGCCAGCGTCGGCGACAGGCCGCGCTGGGTGGTCATCATCAGCGGGATGAAGGCCTCGGCCGCGAAGAACGCCCCGGCCGCGACGCCGCGCAGCAGGATCACCGTCGGCAGCCCGCGCCCGGCCCGCAGGGTCCGCTTCGGCAGCAGCCCGAGGACGGCCGGCACCAGCAGCGCCGCCCCGGCGATCCCGGGGAGCAGGCCGGGCAGGTCGAGGCGCTGGCCCGCGTACTGCAGCAGGCCGGCGCCGAGCGCCGCCATCGCGGCCAGCAGGGTGCGCCGGCGGTCGAAGGCGGCGCCCTTGGGCAGCGGGTGCTCGCGCTCGGAGCGGGCCAGCGCCGGGCCCATCACGGCCAGCGGCAGCAGGATCAGCGCCGGTACCGCCAGGAACACCCAGCGCCAGCCCAGGTGCTGGGTGACGGCCCCGGCGACCAGCGGGCCGACGATCGAGGGCAGCACCCAGGCCGAGGAGAAGGCCGCGAACACCGACGGCCGCAGCCGCTCCGGATAGGCCCGTCCGACCACCACGTACAGCGCGACGATCACCAGCCCGCCGCCGAGGCCCTGGATCGACCGCCCGGCCACGAACACCCACATCCCGGGCGCCGTCCCGGCCACCACCAGGCCGACGCCGAACACCGCGATGCCGGTGAACAGCGGCTGCAGCGGGCCGCGCCGGTCGCACCACTGGCCGGAGACGACCAGGGCGAACAGCGTGCTGGTGAAGTAGCCGGAGAAGGCGAAGGCGTACAGCCCGAGGCCGTCCAGCTGGCGGGCCGCGGTCGGCATCGCGGTGTTGACGGCCGTCGCCTCGAAGGCGATCACCAGGACCACCGAGACGATCCCCAGCGTCAGGGCGCGGTAGCGGCCGCCGAGCACCCCGCCACCGGGGTCGTCGTCGAGGGGTATCGGTACGGAGTCGACCGTGGTGGAGGAGGCTGTGGTCATACGTAACATCGTAAGAGCCGTCCGCCTCGGTGACCCCTGACCCCGGTCGCTGATCGACTGGGTCCGTGGACGTAGGACCAGGGGTCCCGGACGCCCCTCGGGGCTCAGTGCAGCACCTTGAGACCCACCACTCCGGAGACGATCAGCAGCAGGCAGGCGACCCGGGCCGCAGTCACCGCGTCCCCCAGGACGGCCATCCCGTAGACCGCGGTGCCGACCGCGCCGATACCCACCCAGACGGCGTAGCCGGTGCCGATCGGAATGGTGCGCATCGCGTACGCCAGACCGCCCATGCTGAACAGCAGTGCGACGCCGAAGACGAGGCTGGGAACGAGCCGGGTGAAGCCCTTGGACGATTCCAGGGCGACCGCCCACACGGTCTCCAGGAAACCCGAGACGATCAGAACGAGCCAGGCCATGACGGTGCTACCTCCGCAGTCCGCAGCGGCCGGATTGCCGCTGAACTGCGCCGTCTTGTCGTCACCGGGTACGACGCGCTCGTCCGGGGTGGCGGAAAAGCACGCCACCTGTCTCCGACGGTAGCACACTGCCACGCAGAATTTACAAAGGAGCATTGACCCCGCTCCCCCGGACCGGCCACTATGAATTCACTGGCCGTGTGCCCGAGTGGCTTAGGGAACCGTCTGCAAAGCGGTACACGCGGGTTCGATTCCCGCCATGGCCTCCCCGGAAAGGGAATTGCCGGTCGACTCCGAGAAGTCGGCCGGCAATTCCCTTTCGCTTTTCCGGATTCTCCCGGGAGATCATCCGGTCAGGCCGTGACGGCGTCCTCCGCCCGGATGGGCAGCCGGCCGACCGGCAGGCCGGTGGCGGCGCGCACCGCCGCGGCGACGGCCGCCGGGGCGACCACCGCGGGGACGGCGCCGACCGCCTTGGCACCGAACGGGGCCACCACGTCGCGCTCCTCCAGCAGCGCGGCGATCCGCACCTCCGGGGTGTCCAGCGCGGTGGGCAGCCGGTAGCCGGTGAGCGACGGGTTCTGCAGCACCCCGCCCTCCGTCCGCAGGTCCTCCAGCAGGGCCAGGCCCACGCCCTGGGCCACCCCCGCCTCGATCCGGTCCTCGATCTGGCGCGGGTTCAGCGCCCGGCCGACGTCCTGGGCGACCGTCATCTCGACCACCCGCACCGAGCCCAGCTCGATGTCCACGTCCACCACCGCGCGCATGGCGCAGAACGAGATGGAGACGAAGGCGTCGCCCTGACCGGCGTCGTCCAGCGGCTCCGTGGGGTGCGGGCGGCACTGCGCGGTGGCCCACAGCTCCTTGCCCTCCAGCGCCTCGGCGACCGGCATGCCGAGCACCCCGTCGTACGAGGTGATCTTGCCGTCGGAGATCTGGAGCAGCTCCGCCGACATCCCGAAGTTCGCCGCGATCGGCTGCAGCAGCTGGTGGCGGACCATCAGCGCGGCCCGCTCGACGGCGCCGCCGGAGACCCAGGTGTGCCGGCCGCGGGCGGACGGCCCGGCGATCGACTGGTCGCTGTCGGCCGGCGCGATGTAGACCTCGCTGACGCCCAGCACGGTCTGCACGATCTGCCGGGCCAGCGTGGCGAAGCCCTGCCCGGCGTCGACCGCCGCGCAGATCACCGTGGCGTGGTCGCCGCTGACCCGCACGGTCGCGGTGGAGACCTCGTCCTCGCCCTCGGCGCCCAGCATGTGCACCATGCCGACGGCGTAGCCGATGCCGCGCCGCACCGCCGCCGGGTCGCCCGCGCCGCCGGGCCCGCCGGGCAGCAGCCACTCGGCGTCCGGGTCGTCCACCGGCAGGGCCGGCAGCGGCTCCGCGGCGACCGCGTCCAGCAGGGCGCGCACCGGCGCCGGGCAGGTGACGGCCTGTCCGGTGGGCAGCGGGTCGCCGGTGGACATCGCGTTGCGGCGCCGGATCTCCACCGGGTCCACGCCGATCCGGGCGGCCAGCTGGTCCAGCTGCGACTCGTAGGCGAAGCAGGCCTGCAGGGCGCCCTCGCCGCGCATCCGGCCGGCCGGCGGGTTGTTGGTGCGCACCGCCCAGGCGTCCACGAAGACGTTCGGGCAGACGTACGGGCCGGCCGAGAAGGCCGTCGCGGCGGCCAGCGCCTCGGCGGAGACGTCCGCGTAGGCGCCGCCGTCCAGCAGGATCTGTGCCTCGACCTTCACCAGGGTGCCCTCGGCGTCCGCGTGGTGGCGGTAGCGCAGGAGCGCGGGGTGGCGCGAGGTGTGGGTGTGGAAGGACTCCTCGCGGGTGAGCGTCATCTTCACCGGGCGGCCGGTGCGCAGCGCCAGCAGGGCCAGGGTGACCTGGAACGAGATGTCCTCGCGGTCGGTGGTCGCGCCGGGCACGCCGGTGACCACCAGCCGGACCCGGTCCGGCTCCAGGCCGAGGCAGGCGGCGGTGCGGTCGCGGTCCCCGTGCGGGTCGGTGGAGGACAGGTGCAGCTCGACGCCGCCGTCCGGGCGCGGCACGGCCAGCCCGGCCTCGGCGCCGAGCGGGGCCGGGTCCTGCCGGCCGACCTGGTAGAGGCCCTCGACGACGACCTCGCCGACCGCGTCCGGGTCCCCGGTGCGCAGCGGCAGGTGGCGGAACAGGTTGCCGTCCGGGTGCAGCGGCGGCGCGGTGAAGGCCTGCTCGGGGTCGGTGACGGCCTCCAGCGGCTCGTAGTCGACCGTGATCAGACCGACCGCCAGCCGGGCGGTGTCCGGGTGGTCGGCGGCGACCGCGGCGATCGGCTCGCCGTGGTGGCGCACCACGCCGGAGGCCAGCACCGGCCGGTCGGCGACGATCGGCCCGGCCGGGGCGCCGTCGGCGGTGCCGTCCGGGCCGGGCGGCAGGTCCGCGGCGGTGACCACGGCGTGCACCCCGGGCAGCGCCAGCGCGGCCGAGGTGTCGATGCCGAGGATCCGGGCGTGCGGGTGCGGCGAGCGCAGCACGGCGCCCCACAGCAGGCCCTCGGCCCACAGGTCGGCCGCGTACGGGTAGATGCCGAGCGCCTTGGGCAGCGCGTCGCTGCGCAGCGGGGAGCTGCCCAGGCCGATCGGCTCCGGTGCGCCGCCCTCGCCGCCGTCCTGCTGGAGTGCTGCGCCGATGTCGGTAGGCGACGTCATGATGCGTGGTCGTCCTCGGGGAGCCGGATGCCGTGGGCGGGGGTGGCGCCGTACGGGACACCGGCCGGGGCGCCGCCCTCGGCCGGGGCACCGTGCGGGTGCGGGGCGGCGTACGGGGTGCCGTGCGGCGGCGTGCCGTCGTAGGCGGCGCCGGGCAGCGGGGTTCCGTGCGCGGGGGTCGGTTCGTAGACCGGGGCGTCGTACCCGGTGTCGTAGCCGTTCTGCTGCGGGTGGCCGTCCGGGTAGGGCACGTAGGTGCCGTGCGCGGGGGTGGCCTGGTACGGCTGCTCGGGCGTGGCCTGGTACGGCTGCTCGGGGTAGCCCTGGGGCGGGTAGTACACCTGGTCGTCGGCGGCCTGCGCGGGGACGGCGTCCCGGATCGGGGCCAGCACGGTGGTGTCGTACACGCCGCTGTCGTAGCCGTGGGGGTCGCCGTACGGCAGCCCGGCCGGGGCCTGCTCGACGCCCGACGGCCCGGCGGCGTGCCGCTGCTCCGCGGGGTTGTCGAGCGGGTGGGGCGCCGGGTGGGCCGCCGGGTGGGGCTGGACGGGCTGCTGCGGGACGTGCTCGATCCAGGCCTCGGCGTCGGTGTAGACCGGCGGCTCGACGGCCTGCCCGGGCTCCACGGGCGGCTCCCCGGGCGCCTCGGCCGCCCGCCCGGGCTCCGCGGGCGCCTCCGCCGGAGGCTCGGCGGCGGCCTCGGCGGGCACCGCCGCCTCCTCCGCCTCCTCGGCCTCCAGCGCGCGGGCGTCCGCGACGGTCTGGACGGCGGCCAGCACGCCCCGGTAGCCGGTGCAGCGGCAGAGGTTGCCGCACAGGGCCTGACGGGCCTCCACCTCGGTGGGCCGGTGGTTGCGCTGGAGCAGGTCGTGCACGGCCATCGCCATGCCGGGGGTGCAGTAGCCGCACTGGACGGCGCCGGAGGCGGCCAGCGCCTGCTGGACGTCGCTCGCGCCGCCGGCGGCCGACAGGCCCTCGACGGTGTTGATCTCGCTGTCGGCGGCCAGCGCGGCCGGGACCAGGCAGCCGGCCACCAGCTGGCCGTCCACCTGCACCGAGCAGGCTCCGCACTCGCCCTGCTCGCAGCCGTCCTTGGCGCCGGCCAGGCCGAGCCGCTCGCGCAGCACGTAGAGCAGGCTCTCGCCGATCCAGGCGTCGGTGACGGGCCGTTCGAAACCGTTGACCCGCAACGTGTACGAGGCGCACGGGCGCAGCTCGCGGCTGACCTGCGGGGAGAGGCCGAGCGGGTCGGCGTCCAGGGTCTCGATGGGGTCTGTGGTCACTTCAGCGCCCTTCCCAGTGCCCGTCGGGCCAGCACCGATACGGTACGCCGCAACCGGACGGCGGCCGCGGTCGGCCCCTCGGTCACGGCCTCCCAGGCGCCCTCGGCGCCGTAGTCGTCGGGGACGCAGGCGGAGGCCACGTACTCGCCGAAGGCGGCAGTCGCGGCCGGGTCGATCTCCCGGCTGCCGTCCCAGTCGATGCAGCCGGCCACCCAGGCCTCGGCCTCCAGCGGGCGCAGCGGGACCGGCGCGACGGCTCCGACGGCGCAGCGCACCGAGCGCCGGGCCGGGTCGAGGACGAGGGCGACGGAGGCGGTGGCGCGGGCCGGGCCGCTGCGGCCGGTGGCCTTGAGGAAGACCTGCGGGGCGTGCAGCAGCGGGACGCGCACCCAGGTGAGCAGTTCGCCGGGGCGCACCGGGTCGAGCCCGGTGAGCAGGTGACTGACCGGCACCTCGCGGGTGCCCCCCGCCCGGGCCAGGGTGACGCTGGCCTCCAGCGCGGTGAGCACCGGGAGGGTGTCGCCGGCCGGGGCGGCGGTGACGATGTTCCCGCCGAGGGTGCCGACGTTGCGGACCTGCGGCGGGCCGGCGGTGCGGGCCGCGTCGGCGAGCGCGGGGATGAGCGCGGCGAAGTCGGGGCGGTCCATCCGGGCGTGGGTGAGTCCGGCGCCGAGCACGGCGGTGCCGCCGTCCTCGTAGCGCCAGCCGCGCAGTTCGGTGATCCGGCCGAGGCCGACCAGGGCGGCGGGGCGCAGTCGGCCGGCGTTGACGGCCTCCATCAGGTCGGTGGCTCCGGCCACCGGTACCGCGGCCGGGGCGGCGGCCAGCGCGTCGACGGCCTCGTCGAGGGAGGCCGGCAGCATGATCGTCCGGTTCACCTGGGTCCCACCGTGCTCCACTTGCTCATCGATCGCCTGCCGCCCGCCGGCCTTCGGCCGTGCTGTCCTGCGTCAGCAGCCCGGCCTGGCCCGTAGGGTACGGGCGATCGGGCCGGGTTGGGCAACTCTGGCACACAATGCTCGATGATCACTTCTGGGCCGGTGAACGGGGCTGCCCGATTGGGACTGATACCGGGCGGTATCTGCCCCGACCCGCTCCGGGTCAGGGCAGATGTTCATCAGTTCTTGACGTCGGACGACCGTTCAGAAGTTCCCGGTGAGGAGCACCGGGGCGTGTCTAGCGCACCGGCGGCGGGCCCTCGATCGGCCGGCCGGCCACCCCGGGCCGGCGCTGCCACGGGTGCGGCCCGTCGGCCGGGCGGTACTCGACGCCGAGCGCGTCCAGCGCCCGCAGGTGCGTCGTGAGCCGCCGCTCGAAGCCGGCGAAGTCCCGCTCGGCCGGCTCGGCGGGCAGTTCGGACCAGGCGACCTCGGCGAAGGCGACCAATCGGGGGAAGGCCCGGTAGTCGAGGTCCCGGGCGCTGTCCATGAACTCGCTCCACAGGTTGGCCTGGGTGCCGATCACGCGCCGGGCGGCGGCCTCGTCCAGCTGCTTCGGGACCGGCTCGAACCGGTAGACGTCCTCCAGCGTGCGCACGAAGCCGACCGGGATCGGCTCGTCCGGCCCGTCCGCCTGCCGGTGGTCGAAGTAGACGTGCTGCTCGGGGCACATCACCACGTCGTGCCCGGCCTTCGCGGCGGCGATCCCGCCGCCGAAGCCGCGCCAGGAGGAGACCGCGGCGCCCGGGGCGAGCCCGCCCTCCAGGATCTCGTCCCAGCCGATCAGCCGGCGCCCGCGCTCGGCCAGCCAGCGGTCGAAGTGCCGGATGAGGTGGCTCTGCAGCTCGTCCTCGTTGGCCAGGCCCAGTTCGCGGATCCGGGCCTGGGCGGCGGCGCTGTCCTTCCACTGCTCCTTGGGGCACTCGTCGCCGCCGAGGTGGATGAACTCGGACGGGAAGAGCTCCAGGACCTCCTCCAGCACGCCCTCGAAGAAGCGCAGGGTCTCCTCGGAGGCGTTGAGCACGTTGTGGCTCACCCCCCAGTCGGTCCAGACCCCGAGCGCACCGGTGTCCACCACGTCGGTGTTGCCCAGCTCGGGGTAGGCGGCGACGGCGGCCTGGGTGTGGCCGGGCAGGTCGACCTCCGGGACGACGGTGACCCCGCGGGCGGCCGCGTAGGCGACGATCTCGCGCAGGTCGTCCTGGGTGTAGTAGCCGCCGTGCGGGCGGTCGTCGCGGCGCTGACCGGCCCGGTAGCCGACCATCGAGCGCTCCCGCCAGGCGCCGCGCTCGGTCAGCCTCGGGTAGCGCTTGATCTCGACCCGCCAGCCCTGGTCGTCGGTCAGGTGCAGGTGCAGCACGTTCAGCTTGTGCGCGGCCAGCAGGTCGACGAAGCGCAGCACGTCCGACTTGGGCAGGAAGTGCCGGGCTACGTCGAGCAGCGCGCCGCGCCAGCCGAACCGGGGGGCGTCCGCGATGTCGGCGCCGGGCAGCACCCAGCCCTCGCGGCGCAGCGGCGAGCGGCGGTAGGCGTCCGGTCCGAGCAGCTGCCGCAGGGTCTGCGCGCCCCACAGCGCGCCGGCCGGGCCGCCCGCGGCGACCAGCGCGTGGCCGGGGCGCACCGTGATCCGGTACGCCTCGGCGGCGAGCGTCCCGTCCTGGACCAGTTCGATGCCCGCACCCGGCCGGCCCGGGCCGAGTGGCAGCCCGGTGGCGGCGGACAGGGTGGCCCGCAGCCAGCGCTCGGCGTCGGCCAGCGCGGGGGGTGCGGTCAGCGTGGTGGCGGCGTCGAGCGGATAGTCCTCGTCCGGGTGGCGGGCGGCACTCGAAGGTGCGGGAATGAGGTCCATTCCGACATCCTGCCCACGCCCCGGATGATTGGCATAGACCACCCGGGAAACCGGGTGCTATGCAAAACGGCGTCGTGCGGAACGCCCCGGACCCCCGGCGGACACCCGGCTACTTGTTGTCGCCGTCGCCGCCCTGCGGCTTGCCGATGCCGTCGTAGATCTCCTTGCACATCGGGCAGACCGGGTACTTCTTCGGGTCGCGCCCGGGCACCCACACCTTGCCGCAGAGCGCCACCACGGGGGACCCGGAGAGCGCGCTCTCCATGATCTTGTCCTTCTGGACGTAGTGCGCGAAGCGCTCGTGGTCGCCGTCCCCGTTGGACACCTGCGGGACGGGCTCGACCAGGGTGCCGGTGCCGAGGCCGCGCTCGGGCTCAAGAGTGCTCATGGGTGCCAAGTCTATGGGGGCCTGCGGAAACCGGGCCAGTGTCGCGGCGCCCGGCCGGTCGGCTCAGTTCATCGTCGGGTCGTCCGGGTAGGTCGCCAGCAGGGCGACCGGCCCGCGCTGGCGGCGCAGCACCGCGCGCCACAGCCGCTCCGGCTCGGGGCTGGAGACGTCCCCGGGCTCGCAGTCCACCAGGTACCAGGCGCCGGTCTCCAGCTCCGCCTCCAGCTGCCCCGGCGACCAGCCGGCGTACCCGGCGAAGATCCGCAAGCTGCCCAGCTCGCCGGCCATCACCTCGGGCGGCGCCTCCAGGTCCACCAGGCCGATCGCGCCGTGCACCCGCCGCCAGCCGAGCGGCTCCCCGGTGCCCGGCTCCCCCGGCGCCACCGCGAGGCCGAGCGCCGAGTCCAGCGCCACCGGGCCGCCCTGGAACACCACGGCCGGCTGTCCGACGAGTCTGTTCCAGCCGTCCAGCACACTGCCCACCTCGACCGGCGTCGGCCGGTTGAGGACCACGCCGAGCGCCCCCTCGGCGTCGTGGTCGAGGAGCAGCACCACCGCCCGCGCGAAGTTCGGGTCGGTGAGCAGGGGCGTCGCGACGAGCAGACGGCCGGTCTGGGACCGGCCTCCGTGCGAATGGGCCGCCGTCATGCCCACATGATCCCGCAGAACGGCCCCGCTCGGACACCGCAACATGCCGAAACCCGCCACGCCGGACGAACACCCGTACGGCCGCACCGGAGGGCGGGCGCGGGCCCGGAGAGAGCACCATCACGGGAGAGGCTCACGGGAACCATCGGCACGCCCACTACCATCTACGTCTGGTGGACGCCTTCGTACGGTGCCGGCTCGGTTTCGCCGGGGGCCCGAACGCGCCCGTAGACGACCGGTCCACCACCGGCTCTCTCCCGGAGCCCCCTTCCCCCCGACTCCTCTGGCACCCCGGATTGCGAGAACGATGACCGACGACGTCCTGCTGGTCCACGGCGGAAACCCGCTCGAAGGCGAGATCCGCGTCCGCGGAGCGAAGAACCTGGTGCCCAAGGCCATGGTCGCCGCCCTCCTCGGGCAGGGCCCCAGCAGACTGCGCAACGTCCCGGACATCCGCGACGTCAAGGTGGTCCGCGGCCTGCTGCAGCTGCACGGCGTGACCGTGCGCACCGGTGACGAGGACGGCGAGCTGATCCTCGACCCCTCGCACGTCGAGAGCGCCAACGTCGCCGACATCGACGCGCACGCCGGCTCCTCGCGGATCCCGATCCTGTTCTGCGGCCCGCTGCTGCACCGCCTCGGCCACGCCTTCATCCCCGGCCTCGGCGGCTGCGACATCGGCGGCCGCCCGGTCGACTTCCACTTCGAGGTGCTGCGCCAGTTCGGCGCCACCATCGAGAAGCACCCGCAGGGCACCTACCTGGTCGCCCCGCAGCGGCTGCGCGGCACCAAGATCGAGCTGCCGTACCCCTCGGTCGGCGCGACCGAGCAGGTGCTGCTCACCGCCGTCCTCGCCGAGGGCGTCACCGAGCTGCGCAACGCGGCCATCGAGCCGGAGATCGTCGACCTGATCTGCGTGCTGCAGAAGATGGGCGCGATCATCACCCTGGGCACCGACCGGACGATCCTGATCACCGGCGTGGACGAGCTGAACGGCTACAACCACCGCGCGATCCCGGACCGGCTGGAGGCCGCCTCCTGGGCCTGCGCGGCGCTGGCCACCAAGGGCGACATCTACGTCCGCGGCGCCCGCCAGCTGGAGATGATGACCTTCCTGAACACCTTCCGGAAGGTCGGCGGCGCCTTCGAGGTGGACGACGAGGGCATCCGCTTCTGGCACCCGGGCGGCGAGCTCAAGGCGATCGCCCTGGAGACCGACGTGCACCCGGGCTTCCAGACCGACTGGCAGCAGCCGCTGGTGGTCGCGCTGACCCAGGCCACCGGCCTGTCCATCGTCCACGAGACGGTGTACGAGTCGCGGCTCGGCTTCACCGGCGCGCTGAACCAGATGGGCGCGCACATCCAGCTCTACCGCGAGTGCCTGGGCGGCACCCCGTGCCGCTTCGGCGCCCGCAACTTCCTGCACTCCGCGGTCGTCTCCGGCCCGTCCAAGCTGATCGGCTCCGAGCTGGTCATCCCGGACCTGCGCGGCGGCTTCTCGTACCTGATCGCGGCGCTGGCGGCCGAGGGCACCTCGACCGTGCACGGCATCGACCTGATCAACCGCGGCTACGAGAACTTCATGGACAAGCTGCGCGACCTCGGCGCCCACGTCGAGCTGCCGGAGGAGCAGCTCGTCGACGCCTGACGGACCGGCACGACGGCGAGAGGCCGGGCTCCCCAGCGGGGAGCCCGGCCTCTCGGGCGTTCAAGGGGTGGCTCAGGCAGCGCCCTTGGCGGCTTCCTTCAGCTTGGAGCCGGCGCTCACCTTGGCGCTGTAGCCCGCGGCGATCTGGATCGGCTCGCCGGTCTGCGGGTTGCGGGCGGTGCGGGCAGCGCGGTGGGTGCGCTCGAAGGTCAGGAAACCGGGGATGGTGACCTTCTCGTCGCCCTTGGCGACGACCTCGCCGACGATCTCGGCGAAGGCGGCCAGAACGGCGTCGGCGTCCTTGCGGGTCACCTCGGCGCGCTCGGACAGCGCGGCCACCAGCTCACTGCGGTTCATGTGTACTCCTGTGGTCTGTTCGCTTGCGGTGCGCGGGGGCCCATCGGTGCTCCCACCGGGGGGCACCCGGATAGGCCGCAGGTCCGCACACTGTGCTCATGCAGGCAATGCGTGGTCGCGGGCCGGGTCCGTACCCGATGCCGCGCGCCCGGGCCGTCGAAGGCCCACCCGCCCGCCTGGATACGAATCCTGCCCCGACCGGCCCCGAGAAAGCCAATCGGGCCCCGGCTGAGCCACCCGAACATCGCCCGCCCGTCGGAGGTGTGACGCCCCGTCGGCTCCGGCGGACCGGGAGCGGGCGGCGGTCGGGACGACACGCCGGAAGACCAGGGGGACGTTCCGTACTTGTCGGACACGCCTGCCCCGTGCAGAGCTACGGTACGCCCTAGGACTGACAAGCCCAAACACGCCCCTCGCCCTTGTGTCGCAAGGGTTCGGGGCGGACTTGGAGGGTATGACCACTATTCGCACATTTGAGCGATCTGCGACACGTCGCCCGATCCGGCCGTCAGAGCTTGACGGTGGGGAACGCGGCGGTGTCGAGGGTGCCGACGATGCCCGGGGTCGGACGGGACGGCGCGCGGTCGTCCTGCGCGCCCGCCAGGGCCGCCTCGCGCACCGCGGAGGCGACGGTCTTGGCGACGTCCTTGTGGAACACGCTCGGGATGATGTAGTTCGCGTTCAGCTCGTCGTCGGCCACGGTGGTGGCCAGCGCCCGGGCGGCGGCGATCATCATCTCGGTGTTGACGGTGCGGCTCTGGGCGTCCAGCAGACCGCGGAAGACGCCCGGGAAGACCAGCACGTTGTTGATCTGGTTCGGGAAGTCGCTGCGGCCGGTGGCGACCACGGCGGCGGTCTGCCGGGCGATGGCCGGGTCGACCTCCGGGTCCGGGTTGGCCAGCGCGAAGACGATCGAGTCCTCGGCCATGGTGGCCAGGTCGTCGCCGTCCAGGACGTTCGGGGCCGAGACGCCGATGAAGACGTCGGCGCCCGCCACGGCCTCCTTGAGGGTGCCGGTGCGGCCCGAGCGGTTGGTGTGCTCGGCGATCCAGCGCAGGCTGTCGTTGAGGTCCTCGCGGCCCAGGTGGACCACGCCGCGGACGTCCGCCACGGTGGCGTGCTCGACACCGGCCGCCATCAGCAGCTTGAGGATCGCGGTGCCGGCGGCGCCGGCGCCCGACATCACCACGCGGATGTCGCCGATCCGCTTGCCGACCACCTTCAGCGCGTTGGTGAGGGCGGCCAGCACCACGATCGCGGTGCCGTGCTGGTCGTCGTGGAAGACCGGGATGTCCAGGGCCTCGCGCAGCCGGGCCTCGATCTCGAAGCAGCGCGGCGCGGAGATGTCCTCCAGGTTGATCCCGGCGAAGCCCGGGGCGATCGCCTTGACGATGGCGACGATCTCGTCGGTGTCCTGGGTGTCCAGGCAGATCGGCCAGGCGTCGATCCCGGCGAAGCGCTTGAACAGGGCGGCCTTGCCCTCCATGACCGGCAGCGCGGCCTCCGGGCCGATGTTGCCCAGGCCCAGCACCGCCGAGCCGTCGGTGACCACGGCGACGCTGTTGCGCTTGATGGTCAGGCGGCGGGCGTCCTCGGGGTTCTCCGCGATCGCCATGCAGACCCGGGCGACACCCGGGGTGTAGATCATGCTGAGGTCGTCACGGTTGCGGATCGGCAGCTTGGACGACATCTCGATCTTGCCGCCGAGGTGCATCAGGAAGGTGCGGTCCGAGACCTTGCCGATCGACACGCCGTCGATCGCGCGCAGCTTCTCGACGATCTCCTCGCCGTGCGCGACCGAGGAGGCCGCCACCGTGACGTCGATCCGCAGGGCCTCCAGGCCGGAGGCGGTGACGTCGAGGCCGGTCACCGACCCGCCGGAGGACTCCACGGCCGTGGTGATCGCACTGACGGCGTTGCTTTGGGCCGGGACCTCCAGCCGCACCGTGATCGAGTTGGAGACACTGGGCACCGTCGCCATCGACGCTTCCTTCTTCCGTCTGTCCCGCAGGCTCAACATTTTGTTGAAGGCATCGCCTGCGCATGCTAGACCTCGATCGTCGCACCTTCCAAGGGCAAGCCAGAAATAACGTTCATTGAGTGTGCGGACCCGACAAACCCGCCCGACGGCACCGGTCCCCGACGCTCACTCCTTGCCTCTCCCGGCCGATGCGTTACATTGGACGGGACACCGGCTCGATCCAAGCCCCCGGGCCCAACCTTCGTCCCTTCGAGGGACCACTTGCCGCGAGGCGAGCATGGCGGGTCGGTGTCGTCAACGTCTGAAGGCCCCTCACCATCCGGTGGGGGGCCTTCTTCCGTACGGACCGTCAGCCGTGCAGCAGCGCGGGCACGCCGTCCGCGTCCGGCAGGTCGTCCGGGCCGGAGAGCACCGTCAGCCGCTGGGTCGCGCGGGTCAGCGCCACGTACAGCACCCGCAGGCCCGCCTCCGACTCGCCGGCGATGCCGGTCGGGTCGGCGACCACGGTCGCGTCGTACTCCAGGCCCTTGGCCTCCAGGCTGCCCAGCGCCACCACGCGCTCGCCCAGGCCCTCGGCCCAGCCGGCCGCCTCGTCCCGGCGGTCCATCGGCACCACGATCGCCACGGTGCCGTCCACCTCGGCCAGCAGCCGCTCCAGCTCGGCCCGGGCGGCCTTGCCGAAGGCCTCCGGCGAGGGGTCGGCGGTGGCCGCGAAGCGCGGCTCCACACCGACGTGGCGCACCGCGCTCGGCGACGGGGTACCCGGCGCGGCCAGCGCCAGCACCTTGGCCGCGACCTCGGCGATCTCGGCCGGGTTGCGGTAGTTCACGGTCAGCGTGAAGCGGCGGCGCGGCTTGCCGGAGAGCACCTCGTCCATCGCAGCCTGGGCCTCCAGCGGGAACGGCCAGGAGGACTGCGCCGGGTCCCCGACGATCGTCCAGGTGGCCGTCCGGGACCGGCGGCCGATCATCCGCCACTGCATCGGGGTGAGGTCCTGCGCTTCGTCCACGATGACGTGGGCGTACTCCGTGCGCTCCACCGGCCGGCGGTCGCGCTGGCGGGCGCTGCGGTCGGCGAAGGTGGTGACCTCGTCCAGGCCGCTCAGCAGGTCCACCGCGTCCACCTCGCGGACCTTCGGGCGGGCCGGCTCGCCGAGCAGCACCTGGAGCTCGTCGATCAGCGCGACGTCGTGCGCGGACAGCGCGCCCTCGCCCTCCGCCGACAGGTGGCGCCAGGAGGCGGCCAGCAGCCTGGCCTCGTCCGGGGTGACGGCGCGGCGGGCGATCCGGTTGGTGTGCCGGTGCTGGCGCAGCGTGGCGAGCACCCGGCGCGGGGTCAGCGCCGGCCACCAGGCGTCCAGGAAGTCCAGGAAGGACGCCTCGTCCGAGACGTACTCGTCGAAGGACTCCTTCTCCTCCTGGCGCTGCTCGCGGGCGTAGTGGTCGGCGGGCTTCGGCAGGTCCCTGGTGGCCTGCTGCCACAGGGCGTCCAGCAGCAGCCGGCGGGCGCGCGGGCGCAGCAGGTTCAGCGGGGTGCCGCCGGAGCCCACCACGTTGCCGCGCACGGCCTTCAGCCGGGAGGCGTCCAGCTTCAGCACCTCGCCGCGGGCGACCACCTTCAGCTCCTGCGGCGCGCCCAGCTCCAGGGCCGCGCGGGCGGCCCGGCGCAGCAGCTGCACCATCCGGGCCGAGCCCTTGACCCGGGCCGCCTCGGGGGTGTCGTAGGTGTCCGCCTCGATGCCGTCCACCAGCGAGCCGATCGCCCGGATGGCGACCTGGCCCTCCTCCCCCAGCGCGGGCAGCACGCCCTCGGTGTAGGAGACCAGCAGCGGGGTCGGCGAGACCACCAGGATGCCCCCGGCGTAGCGGCGGCGGTCCTGGTAGAGCAGGTAGGCGGCGCGGTGCAGGGCGACGGCGGTCTTGCCGGTGCCGGGGCCGCCGGTGACCAGGGTGGCGCCCGCGGCGGCGGCGCGGATCACCTCGTCCTGCTCCCGCTGGATGGAGGAGACGATGTCGCGCATCGAGTGGCTGCGGGCGCGGCCCAGCGAGGCCATCAGCGCGCCGTCGCCGACCACCGCCAGCTCCTCGCCGTCCAGGGTCGGGGTGAGGTCCGGGCGCAGCAGGTCGTCCTCGACGCCGATCACCTTGCGGCCCTTGGACCGGATGACGCGGCGGCGGATCACCCGGCCCGGCTCGACCGGGGTGGCGCGGTAGAACGGGGCGGCGGCGGGCGCGCGCCAGTCGATCACCAGCGGGCCGTACTCGGCGTCCAGCACGCCCAGCCGGCCGATGTGGAGGGTCTCGGCGACGGCCGGGTCGGCCGGGTCGAGCGGGGTGTTCGACGGGATCCCGTGCTCCTCCGGGGCGTCCGCCCGCTGGAGGTCGATCCGGCCGAACAGGAAGTCCTCGAACTCGCTGTTCAGACGCTGGAGGTGGGCGCCGGCCCGGTAGACCTGCGCGTCGCGTTCGGCGAGCGCGCCGGGAGTGCCGACCTGGACCCGCTTGGCGGCGTCCTCCAGGATGTACTCGGCCTCGGCGAGCTTCTCCTCCAACCGGTGGTAGACGGTGTCGAGGTGCTGCTGCTCACCGGCGATCTCGCGCGTGCGGACGGTCTCGTGGTCGGTGGCGGGGGTGGTGGGCGTGTTGCTCTGCATGGCCTCGGTGGTAGCGACGGAATCCGGCTCCGGAAAACGAGCGGACGGATGATCCTACGCCGCGACCCCCCGGCCGCGCTGCTCCGGAACGCACAAAAATCGAAGGCCGCCCTCCGCGGAGCGGAGGACGGCCTTCGAGTCAACATGGGGTGGTGGAGATGCCGGGAATCGAACCCGGGTCCAGTGGAGTCAATTCAGGGCTTCTCCGAGCGCAGTCCGCTGTGCTTTTCTCGGCCCTGGCGGTCACGCGGACAAGCCGCCAACAGGCCCAGCTGCTGTTTGGTTTCCCATCCGCCCTCGCAGCCCGGGCGGACGGTTGAGTTCCCTAGATTATGCCAGGGTCCGGGTCGGGAACTCCCCGGTCTGACACCCAAGCGCTATCGGTGCTTATTAGGCAGCGAGAGCGAACTGCTGGGAATCGCGCTTAGAGTTGGCGATTATTTTTTTGCGACACGTGGTTTACGAGATCATTGCCGCGTTCCTCGGCTCGCTTCCCCTGTTTCAACATCCCCTGTCGAAACCGATCATCCCCATGTTTTGTTGAGAAACAGCTCGGACGGTCATCGTCCGTGTTGCTTGCGCCATAGTACGCGAGGCGACGGGCGAGGGTCCAGCGGATTAGCCCTGGCGTCGGCGGGCCGCCGCCACCGCGCGGGCCGTCTCGCGGGTGTCCTGCTTCTCGCGCAGCGTCTGGCGCTTGTCGTACAGCTTCTTGCCGACGGCCAGCGCCAGTTCGAGCTTCACCCGGCCGTCCTTGAAGTACAGCGAGAGCGGGACCAGGGTGTGGCCCGCGTCGCGGACCTTGGTCTCGATCTTGCGGATCTCCAGCTTGTGTAGCAGCAGCTTGCGCTTGCGCCGGGCCGCGTGGTTGGTCCACGTCCCCTGGGTGTACTCGGGGATGAAGACGTTGTCGATCCACGCCTCGTGGTTCTGGATGTACGCGTAGCCGTCGACCAGGTTGGCCCTCCCCTCGCGCAGCGACTTGACCTCGGTGCCGGTGAGTACGAGGCCGCACTCGTAGGTGTCGAGGATCGTGTACTCGTGTCGCGCCTTCTTGTTCTGCGCGATCAGCTTCTGTCCGGTTTCCTTTGCCATAGCCCGGTCATTCTCGCACTTCGACGCCCGGCGGGGCAGCTGCTTTAGGCGCGGGTGCCGAGCCCCGCGAGGACCCGCAGGGCGAGCTCGTCGGCCTCCTCGCCCGAGCCGGCCTGGACGTCGGGGGCCAGGCCGGTGCCGTCGGGGGAGCGTCCGGCCGGGGTGTAGTAGCGGCCGACGGTCAGTTCCAGCACGGCGCCGTCGGCGAGCCGGCTGGGCTGCTGGACGGTGCCCTTGCCGAAGGTCCGCGAACCCACCACCACGGCGCGGCTGCGGTCCTGGAGGGCTCCGGCGAGCAGTTCGGCGGCGCTCATCGTGCCGCCGTCCACCAGCAGCACCAGCGGGGTGCGCTGGTCCCCGCCGGGCGGGGCGGTCAACTCCCTGGTCCCGCCGCGCTCCTGGTACGAGCCGACCGGTCCGCCGTCCAGGAAGATCCCGGCGGTGCCGGCCGCCTCGTCGACCAACCCGCCGGAGTTGCCGCGCAGATCGAGCACCACGCCGGTGTGCGGGGCGCGCAGCGCGGCGCGCACCTGGTCGGCCACGCCGCTGGTGAAGGCGCGCACGGTCACCCGCAGCACGCCCTTGCCCAGCTGCTCGGCGGTGACCTGGCGGCTGTCCAGCAGCACGCGCCGCAGCCGCAGTTCGCGTTCGTCGCCCCCGCCGCGCCGGACCGCCACGGTGACCTCGGACCCCGCCCGGCGCTCCTCGCCCTGGCCGCGCAGCCGCGCGACCACCTCGGTGACCGGCAGGTGGTCGGCCTGGTCCCGGCCGATCCGCACCAGCCGGTCGCCGGGGGCGATCCCGGCCTCGGCGGCCGGTCCGCCCGGCGCGACCTGGGAGACCTCGGTGACGCCGTCCTGGCCGCGGCCGACCGACACGCCGACGCCCGGGTACCGGCCGTCCAGGCCCTGGCTGAACTCGGCGTACTCCTGGGCGCTGTAGTACGCGCCCCAGCGGTCGCCGCCGGCCGCCAGCAGGTGCTCGGCCTGCTGCTCGGACAGGGCGGCGCCGGCCGGGTCGGCCGGGAGCCCGGCGGCGGCCCGGACGGTGTCGGCGGAGGGCCGGTGCGGCGGGTCGGCCGGGTCGCCCCAGGCGCCGGTCGCCGCGCCGGTCAGCAGCACGGCGCCGAACACCAGGCTGAGGGCGGCCACCTGGCGGCCCCTGCGCGGAGTTTGCAGCATGGCATCGGAGTGTAGACACCGCTCCGCGCGGGGCGGGCCGGAACGGTGGACCGCGGAAGGCCGACGGCCCCGGACGGCGCAGTGCCGTCCGGGGCCGTCGGGGCGTCCGGGGATCAGACCTTGAGGTACTTGCGCAGCGTGAAGAACGCCGCGACGCCGGCCATGCCCATACCCACCACGATCAGCAGCGGTATCACCGCGAGCACCGACCCGAGGCCGATGAAGTGGATGAACTGCACCCGGTCGGCCAGCCAGTTCTGGACGAAGAAGTGCCCGCCGATCAGCAGTCCGGAGGCCATCATCGCGCCGAGCAGCGCCGAGAAGGCCGCCTCGGCGATGAAGGGCATCTGGACGTAGAAGTTCGAGGCACCGACCAGGCGCATGATCCCGGTTTCGCGCCGTCGGCTGTACGCCGACACCCGGACGGTGTTGACGATCAGCAGCAGCGCGACGAACAGCATCAGCACCATGATCACGAAGGCTGCCGTCTGGAGGCCGTTGAGCAGGCCGAACAGGTTCTCCAGGATCTTCCGCTGGTCCTCGACCGACTTGACGCCGGGCTTGCCGGCGAAGGCGCTCTGGATCACGTCGTACTTGGTCGGGTCGTTGAGCTTGACCCGCCAGGACTGCGGCATGGCGTCCGGGCCCAGGACGGAGATGAGCGGGTTGTCCGGGTTCATCTCCTTCCAGTGCTTGTACGCCTCGGGGGAGCTCTCGTAGGTGGACGACTGGACCACCGACGTCATCTTGTCCAGCTGGTCCTTGATGTCCTGGACCTGCTGGTCGGTGGCCGCGCCCTTGTCGCACTGGGGCGAGTTGCGGGCGTCCGCCTTGGTGCAGAAGTAGATGCTCACCTCGACCTTGTCGTACCAGTACCCCTTCATGGAGTTCACCTGGTCGCGGACCAGGAGCGAGGAACCGGCGAGGGCGAGGGAGAGCGCGACGCTGACCACGACCGCGATGGTCATGGTCAGGTTGCGTCGGAGACCCACACCGATCTCCGACAGGACGAACTGGGCACGCATGCGGGAAACAACTCCAGGGTCGGTACTGCTCCGGGACTGGCGGTTCGGGCCGACGGCCCTACGGGTCAGCGCTGGTCGGTCAGTGCTGGTACCCGTAGACGCCGCGGGCCTGGTCGCGGACGAGCAGCCCCTTGTCGAGCTCGATGACGCGCTTGCGCATCTGGTCGACGATGGCCTGGTCGTGGGTGGCCATCAGCACCGTGGTGCCGGTGCGGTTGATCCGGTCGAGCAGCTTCATGATGCCGACCGAGTTCTGCGGGTCGAGGTTGCCGGTGGGCTCGTCCGCGATGAGCAGCATCGGACGGTTCACGAAGGCGCGGGCGATCGCCACGCGCTGCTGCTCACCACCGGACAGCTCGCCCGGCATGCGGTCCTCCTTGCCGCCGAGGCCGACCAGCTCCAGCACCTCGGGCACCACCTTGCCGATGGCGCTCTTGGGCTTGCCGATCACCTCCAGGGCGAAGGCGACGTTCTGCGCGACCGTCTTGTTCGGCAGCAGGCGGAAGTCCTGGAAGACGGTGCCCAGCTGGCGGCGCATGTGCGGCACCTTCCAGTTGGACAGCTTGCCGAGGTCCTTGCCCAGCACGTGCACGGCGCCCGTGGAGGGGCGCTCCTCGCGCAGGCACAGGCGCAGGAAGGTGGACTTCCCCGAGCCGGACGAGCCGACCAGGAAGACGAACTCGCCCTTCTCGATCTCCAGCGAGACGTTGTCCAGGGCGGGACGATTCTGCTTGGGATAGGTCTTGGAGACGTTGTCGAATCTGATCACGGCTGCATCACGGAGGCCATCCTAGGCGGCGCCAGTCCTCGGTCGGTCCGCCCCGGAGGCCCGGTCCATGGGCGGGCGACGGGAACGCAGAGGGCCGCTCCCGGACTGGGACCATACGCGAATCGGGAACGGGCCCGCAGGGACCGCCCGTGACAACGGCCACCCCTTGGGAGAGAATGTCCGCTTATGCCCCGAATATTGGGAGGCATCTCACAGCCCGGGAGCCGGAACCGCCGGAACCTGGCAGAGTGGAGGGGGCGACCGTGTCACGGCCGCTCCCCCGTACAGGGCAGTGCGTGGAACCAAAGCCCCGTCCGGTGCGTTGGCTGTAGCAGCAAGGAGGAGATCGCATGACCTGCGACCATCTGGTGTGCGCCAACTGCAACGGCCGCGTCAGCGACGGGCGTTGCCCGGTGTGCCGGGCCAACCGGGCCCGGATGCAGGAGCAGCAGGGGCCGTTCGCCGCGCTCTCCCCCGCGATGCTGCTGGCTTTGGTGGCCGGGCTGCTCGCGGTGGCGCTGATCGCCCGGCAGGCACTGGCCTGACCCCACGAGACGTACGAGAAGGCCCCCGACCACTGCGGTCGGGGGCCTTCTGCGTCGTGTCGGTGCCTACTCGGCGCTGGTCTCGCGCTGCTTGCGCCAGCGGATCCCGGCCTCGATGAAGCCGTCGATGTCGCCGTCCAGCACGGCCTGCGGGTTGCCGGCCTCGTACGCGGTGCGGACGTCCTTCACCATCTGGTACGGGTGCAGCACGTAGGAGCGCATCTGGTTGCCCCAGGAGCTGCCGCTGTCCTTGAGCGCGTCCATCGCCGCCTTCTCCTCCTGGCGGCGCCGCTCCAGCAGCTTGGCCTGGAGGACGTTCATCGCGGACGCCTTGTTCTGGATCTGCGAGCGCTCGTTCTGGCAGGAGACCACGATGCCGGTCGGGAGGTGGGTGATGCGCACCGCCGAGTCGGTGGTGTTGACGCCCTGGCCGCCGGGGCCGGACGCGCGGTAGACGTCCACCCGCAGGTCGCCCTCGTCGATGTCGACGTGGTCGGACTGCTCGACGACCGGGAGGACCTCGACGCCGGCGAAGGAGGTCTGCCGGCGGCCCTGGTTGTCGAACGGCGAGATGCGGACCAGGCGGTGGGTGCCCTGCTCGACCGAGAGGGTGCCGTAGGCGTACGGCGCCTTCACGGTGAAGGTCGCGGACTTGATGCCGGCCTCTTCGGCGTACGAGGTGTCGTACACCTCGGTGGGGTACCCGTGCCGCTCGGCCCAGCGCAGGTACATGCGCATGAGCTGCTCGGCGAAGTCGGCGGCGTCCACGCCACCGGCCTCGGCACGGATGTTGATCAGCGCCTCGCGGGCGTCGTACTCGCCGGACAGGAGGGTGCGGACCTCCAGCTCCTCGACCGCCTTCTGCAGGGCGACCAGCTCGGCCTCGGCCTCGGCGCGGGTGTCCGCGTCGTCCTCGGACTCGGCCAGTTCGAACATCACGCCCAGGTCGTCGATGCGGCCGCGCAGGCCCTCGACGCGGCGCAGTTCGCCCTGCAGGAAGGAGAGCCGGCTGGTCACCTTCTGCGCGTTCGCGACGTCGTCCCACAGGGTGGGGGCGGCTGCCTCCTCCTCCAGGACCGCGATGTCGGCCCGGATCTTGTCCAGGTCGATGACGGCCTCGATCGACCCCATGGTCGTATCGAGGTTCTTGAGCTCTTCGGAAGGATCGACGGCTGCCACGCCCCCCAGGGTAATGGTTCCGGGGGTGGTCATGACGACACCCCCGGTTCCCCAGGCGTCACAACGGCGGTCAGGGCGCCCGCGGGGCCGTGTCCGACACCGCCGGGCGGGTGGGGCGGCCGCCGTCCGGGACGGTGGCCGCGAAGGCCGTCCAGGCCGCGGCGGCGCCCGCCAGCAGCAGCACGGTGGCGATCAGGACGGCCAGCAGCCGGCGGCGGCGCAGCAGCGCCTGGCGGTCCCGGCGGTGGCCGGGGGCGACGCGCTGGGCGCGGGACTCGACCGCGTAGGCGGCCAGCTCCTCGGCGGACGGGCGGCGCAGGCTGGTGTGGGTGTCCCGGGTGGAGTCCGGGGCGGCGCCGGGCACCAGCGGCACGGCCGGGCCGCGGCGGCGCTTGTGGGTGCCGGGGCCGGCGTCGACCTCGGCGTAGACGGCCTCGCCGGGAGTCAGCTGCTCCTCGGCCGGGGCCCGGCCCTGGACGGGCACGGCGAGCACCGGCAGGCCGGCCAGCGAGGGCAGCTGCTCGCGCAGCCGGGAGGCCAGCTCGGCGGCGCGCAGCCGGGAGGCCGGGGCCTTGGCCAGGCACTCGGAGATGATCCGCCACAGCCCGTCCGGCAGACCGGGGATCGGCGGCACCTGCTCGGTGACGTGCCGGCGCAGCACCGCGCCGGTGTGGCCGCCGCCGAACGGGGTGGAGCCGGCCAGCAACTCGTACAGCACGGTGGCGAGGGCGTAGATGTCGACGGCGGCGCGCGGCTCCAGGCCCTCGATGATCTCGGGGGCGAGGTAGTCGGGGGTGCCGATGATCCGGGTGGCCCGGGTGCGGCGGGGGGCGTCGACCAGGCGGGCCACGCCGAAGTCGGTGAGCTTGGCGCGCGGGGCGCCGCCCGGGCCGGGGGCGGCGGCGAGGTCGAGCAGGACGTTCTCCGGCTTGACGTCGCGGTGGACGATCCCGGCCGTGTGCGCGGCGGCCAGGCCGTCGGCGACGTCGGCGATGACCGAGGCGGCGGTCTGCGGGGGCAGCGCGCCGTCCCGCTCCAGCCGGGAGCGCAGGTCGGTGCCCTGGACCAGCTCCATCACCAGGGCGAGGTCGCTGCCGTCCACCACCATGTCGCGCACGCCGACCACCCGGGGGTGGTCGAGGCTGGTCAGCGCGGTGCGCTCCTGGACGAAGCGGCCGACCAGCACCTGGTCGGCGGCGAGGTCCTCGCGCAGCAGCTTGACCGCCACCGGGCCGTCCGGCCCCTCACCGAGCCAGACCGTCCCGGCCGAACCCCGGCCGATCACCTGGTGGACGGTGTACCGGCTGCCGATCTTGCGTGCCAATGCTGCTCCGTGGGCGGCGCGGGAGCGCTCCGGGGGTCCGGCGCGCTCGGTGGGGCGGGACAACAGCGACCAACCTACGCGCCCGGAGGCCCCGCGCGGGCCGCCTGAGGGGCCCTGGGCGGGACTCCCGGCCGAGAAATCTCGCGAATTGTCGACATAGCGTCAATATCGCCGCCCGGGCGGGCCGGGGCCGGATCGGCCCGGCCCCCGATGCCGAGCCGGCACGGGCACCGGCCCAGTCGGCCTGGCACGGGCGCCCTCCCGGGGCGCTACCTGCCGAGGACGCTGTTCACCCAGCCGCGCGCCGAGTCGAACCAGCCCACCACGTTGTCCCAGTACTGCGGCAGCGGCGTGAAGTTCCACAGCGCCACCCCGGCCACGGCCAGCACCAGCAGGACCATCAGGCAGCCCTTGAGGCAGCCGAGCCCCGGGATGTACATCCGGTTGCGGCTGCGCGGGCGCGGCTCGCGGGCCGGCGCGGGCTCGCGGCGGGCCGGGGCCGGCGGCTCCTCACGGCGCTGCGGCGGGGCCTCCCGGTACTGCGGCGCGGGCGGCTCGGCCCGGCGCGGCACCGGGGTGGGCGCGGGCGGCGGCGGGTAGCCGCCCTGCGGCTGCCCGTACCCGGACGGGGCCTGCCGGTAGCCGCCGGGCTGCTGCGGCCCGGGGCGGCCGCCCTGGCCGCCCTGGCCCCGCTGACCACCCTGGCCCTGCGGACCGCCGTGGCCGCCCTGGCCCGCCTGGTACGGCGGCGGGGCCACCGGCGGGCGCTGGGCGTAGCCGGGCGGGGGCGGGGACTGGCGGTAGCCGCCGGGCTGCTGCGGCCCGGGGCGGCCGCCCGGGGCCCCCTGGCCCGGCCGACGGCCCTGGCCGGGGTGGCCGCCCTGGCCGGCCTGGTAGGGCGGCGGGGCGACCTGCGGGTCCGGGTAGTCCTCGTAGTCCTCCGGGCCGAAGTAGCCGACCTGGGTCTGCTGGTTGCGGTCCCGCGCCGCGCGCAGCTGGGTCTGCCACGGGTGCGGCGCCTCCTCCTGGGGCGGCGCGGCGGGCGGGGGCGGCGGCACGGCGGCGGGCGGCATCACCCGGGTGCGGTCCTCGGCGCCCTGCGGGGGCGCCGGCGGCGGCTGGGTGCCCATCACCCGGGTCGCCCCGGCCGGGTCGTACTGCGGTCCGGCCGGGGGCGGCGGCAGCACCTGGGTGCGGTCGTCGGCGCCCAGGGCCGTCGCACCCGGGCCCATCGCGCCCGGCACCGTCGCGGGCGGCAGCGGCGACGCGGTGGCGGGGACGGCGGTCGGCTGCGGGTCCGGCAGCAGCAGGGCGCCGACCGCCAGCGCCTCGTCCACCGCCGCCGGGGAGGCGTGCACGCCGACGCCGGCCGCGACCACCCGCAGCGCGTGGGCCAGCGAGGTGGCGCCGGGCCGCTGGGCCGGGTCCTTGCGCAGGCAGCGCTCGATCACCGTCCAGAGCGGCTCGGGCATGGTGCTGGGCCGCTGCGGCTCCTGGGCCAGGTGGGCCTGGAGCACGGCGAGCGCGCTGTCGCCCTGGAACGGCTGGCGGCCGGTGACCAGCTCGTACAGCATGATCCCGGCGCCGTACACGTCCACCGCGGAGGTCTGCGGACGGCCCTCGGCGGACTCCGGCGCGACGTAGGCGGGGGTGCCGACGAACTCGTGGGTGCGGGTGACGCCCGGGGAGTCGGCCAGCCGGGCGATGCCGAAGTCGGTCAGCAGCGGGTGCATCCGCTCGACGCCGTCCACCAGGGTGGAGGCGAGCAGCACGTTGGCCGGCTTGAGGTCGCGGTGGACGATCCCGTCCGCGTGGCTGGCCGCCAGCGCGTCCGCGACCTGGGCCATCAGCAGGGCGCCCGCGATCGGGCTGAAGGGGCCGTTGGCGCGCAGGTAGCGGGCCAGGTCGGGGCCCTCCACCAGGTCCATCACCAGGGCCAGCAGCTCGCCCTCGACGACCAGGTCGCGGACCCGGACGATGTTGGGGTGGGTCAGCCGCAGCAGCAGCGAGCGCTCGCGCAGGAAGCGCATCACCACGTCCGGGTCGGCGGCCAGCTCCTCGCGCAGCACCTTGATCGCCACCCGCTGGCCGGGCGCGCAGCCCGGCACCTGGACGTCCTCGCGCACCACGCCGCGCCAGACGGTCCCGGTCGCACCCCGCCCGAGGGTCTCATCCAGCAGATATTTGCTGCCGACTGGCCGCACCTGTCGCACTCCTCGCCGTGCCGCCCGCGCGGGGCGCTCCTCCGCTGGTGCGGTGAGCCTGCCGGGCCCGTGTCTGCGGCCACTCTAACGGTGTCCGTTCGGGTTTTTGAGGTGGCCGGTAGGCCATCCGCAGGGTCTGGGGAAGGGTTGGGGGACATCCCCTAGGGAAGGTCCCGGGCACCCCGCGAGGGGCCGGTCGACCTGACCCTCCGTCGCCCGCGCCACGGCGATGATCGCAAGATCGTCAAATCCGGTACGGTGCGCGGACCGTCCTCGACGGATGGCAGGATGGACACTCGCCACTCGTGTGGCCCAACGGTGCCCACGGCACCGGGCAGCGGCACCAGGCTTCACATCAGCAGAAGGGACCCGCGGGCGAGATGCAGATCCGGCTGACCGTCCTCCGACCGCGCAGCGGCCCGTCCGCCGCCGGCTCCGCCATTCCCTACGTGGACGTGCTGGTCACCGCGCCCGTCGGCACCGCACTCGGCGCCATCGCGGGCGCGCTCGCCGGGGCCGTGGGCGTCCGCGGGCCGCGGGCCGCCACCCACGTGCACCTCTACGCCGGGGCGCACCGGGTCGACGAGCACACCCTGCTCGGCCACCCCCCTCTGCTCGACGGCGCCGTGCTCAGCCTGAACGAGCCCGACCCCACCGCCGACGACCCCGACGACGCCCCCGCCGCCGAACTGCGGGTGGTCGGCGGCCCCGACGCCGGCGGCGTGCACCGGCTGCACGGCCGGGAGATCCGGGTCGGCCGCTCCGCCGAGGCCGACGTCCCGCTCGACGACCCGGACGTCTCGCGGCTGCACCTGTCCCTGCACCTCGCCGAGGACGGCCGGGTCTCCGTCCGCGACCTCGGCTCCACCAACGGCACCGCCCTGGACGGCCGGCTCGTCCCGCCCGGCCCGCCGGAGGCCGCCGTCCCGCTGGAGCCCGGCGCCCTGCTGCGGATCGGCGAGTCCACCCTCCAGGTGACCGCCCCCGAACCGGCCGAAGCCACCGGAGCCGTCCGCGCCGCCCTGCCGGACGGCCACGGCCACCTCCAGCTCGCCGCCCCCGGCCCGGTCCGGCCCGCGCCGCCCGTGGTCGAACCGCCCGCCGCCCCCGAACCCGCCCAGGGCCGCGGCCGCGGGCTGTTCTCCCTGCTGCCCGGCCGCGCCGCCGAGCCGCCCGGCCAGGAGAGCGCCGAACGCCACCACGCCGCGGTACGGCTGCGCCAGACCGCCGCCCAGCGCGAACGCTGGCCCGACCTCGCCACCCTGCTGCTCAACGCCGTCGGCCCCGGCCCCCGGCTCTGGGAACGCGGCCCCGGCCACCCCGACGCGCTCACCCTGCGCCTCGGCACCGCCGACCGCCCCGGCGGCCCCGGCACCACGCCGGGCACCACGCTGCCCGCCGTCCCGATCACCCTCGACCTCCAGACCGCCGGCAGCCTCGGCCTCAGCGGCCCGCGCGAGCGCCTGGACGCGCTCGCCCGCGCCGTCGTCGCCCAGCTCGCCGCGCTGCACCCGCCGACCGGGCTCAGCCTTGTCGTGGTCGACGCCGACCCGGCCCGCGCCGCCGAGGACCGCGCCGACACCTGGGCCTGGGCCCTGTGGCTGCCCCACCTGCGCCCGGTCGACGGCCAGGACTGCCGACTGCTGATCGGCCTCGACGACGAACAGGCCACCGCCCGGCTGACCGAGCTCACCGCCCGGCTCAGCGGCCCCAGCGGCCTCGGCGGCCACCCCGCCACCGTGGTCGTGGTGGACGGCCGCCCGGCCACCGAGGCCGCCCGGCAGGCGCTCGACCTGCTGCTGCGCCAGGGCCCCGCCGTCGGCATCTTCCCGATCTGCCTCGCCGAACAGCCCGAACTGCTCCCCCGGGGCCTCGGCGCCACCGCCGTGATCACCGGCGAGGTCGGCACCCAGTTCTCGCTGGACCGCCCGGTCGCCCGCGGCCGGGAGGCCCTGCACGAGGTCTCGCTGGACGCCGTCTCGGACGCCTGGGCCGAACGCCTCGCCCGGCTCCTCGCCCCGCTGCGCGAGGCCACCCCGGCCGCCCGCGGCCCGCTGCCCGACGTCCTGCGGCTGCTCGACCTGCTCCAGCTCGACACCGTCACCCCGGCCAAGCTCTCCGCCCGCTGGGACGCCCACGCCGGCGGCATCGGCGCCGCCACCGCCCTGCTCGGCACCACCCGGGACGAGCTCTGCACGCTCGACCTGGCCGACCCCGAGCTCACCCTCCCCTCCCCCGACCCGGGCGGCCCGCACCTGCTGATCGGCGGCGCCCGCGGCTCCGGCAAGACCGAGCTGCTGCGCACCCTGGTCGCCTCGCTCGCCGTCTCCGAGCGGCCCGAGCGGCTGGCCGTCACGATCATCGAGGGCCGGGCCGTGTCGGACGGGCAGGACGGGCTGGACGGCTGCACCGAGCTGCCGCACGTCACCGGCCGGGTGAACGCCGCCGCCGACCCGCGCGCCGCCCTGCTCGCCGCCGAGGCGCTGGAGGACGAACTCACCATCCGGGAGCGGCTGTTCGACGGGCTGGACTTCGCCTCCTGGCACGCCGCCCGCATCCTGGACGAGCAGAGCCTGGACGGGCCGGAGGAGGACGCGGAGCACGCCAAGGTCCCGGTGCCCGCCGCCGTCGGCGGCGGAGCGGCCACCACCCCCCGGATCATCCCGCCGCGCAGCGCGGAAGGCCCCCGCCCGACCGGACCGGCCGCTCCCCCCGCCCGGCTGGTCGTCGTCGTCGACGACTACGACGCCCTGCTCTCCCCCACCTCCGCCGCCGGCCGCCCGCTCGCCCGCGCGCTGGCCGCCGTCGCCCGCCGCGGCGGGCCGCTCGGCATCCACCTCGCCGTCGCCACCGGCCGCCCGGAGGAGAGCGCCGGCACCGAGGTGGACGAGGCCGCGCTGCTGAGGATCGCGCTGCGCACCGACGACCCGGCCGACTCCGACCTGCTGATCCATCTCGGCGACGCGGCCGCCCTCCCCGAGGACACCCCCGGCCGCGGCTACCTCCGGCTCCCGGACGGCGGCGTCACCGCCTTCCAGACCGCCCGGATCAGCGGCCGCATCCCGCGCACCGCCACGCTGCGGCCCACCGTCGTCGCCATAGACCCGCTCCAGCTCGGCGCCCCACCGGCCCGCCGCCCGGTCCGCGAGCTCGGCAACGGCCCCACCGACCTCGCCCTCCTCGCCAGCGCCCTCCAGCGCGCCGCCGCCCGCTGACCGGCCGTCCCGCACGAGAAGTCGGCCAGTCCGACTTCCCGTGCGGCAGGTGGGCGTACCACGCCGAAGCCGGCGGCGGGGCCGCGTGAACGCACGCGGCCCCGCCCCGAAGAGAGAGTCACGGCGGCCCCGGCCATGAGTGGCTGGGGCCGCCGAACGCACAACCGACCTCCCCTCAGCGGCGGCAGATCAGGATGCCGCCGAGGCTGTTGATCTCGAAGACCCCCTCGGTGGCGATCGCCGCGGCGACGATCTCCGCTGCCCGGCCGACCGTCTCGTGGAACGGGACGCCGCTCCGGTCGGCCCAGGCCTCGTAGGAGGCCAGGTGGGCGACGACCGGCGCGGGGTCGGTGACCTCGATGACGCCGGGCAGTTCCCGCACCCTGATGTCCTCGAACACCGCACCGAGGTAGCCGGAGGCCTTCTCCAACGAGAACCGGGAGCTCAGGGTGACCCTCCCCGGGCCCTCGGGAACCCCGAGGACGTCCCCTGCGGCCCTGGCCCAGAGCCGGTCGAGCTCCTGCTTGTCGGTGTCGCTGTTGGTCGAGGCGATGAGCACACCGCCAGGCCGGAGGACGCGGGCCAGTTCCTTGATCGTGGCCTCGATGTCGCCCACGTGGTACAGCATGTGCAGGGCCAGCACCGCGTCGGCGCTGCCGTCGCCGAACGGCAGGGCTTGGGCGTCGGCCACCAGGACCGGCTTCGGGACGTCGGCGAGGATGCCCGCCGAGATGTCCACTCCCACGACCTGGAGGTCCGGTCGGTCCCGGTGCAGGCGATTGACGTACGTTCCGTTGCCGCAGCCGATGTCGATCACGGTGCCGCTGGTGCCGGCCAGCTCTTCGACGACGATCCCCGGCAGGTCGTACCGCGGCCGCTGCCACTGGTAGAGGGACTGCCGGGCGGCCAGGTGGCGGCCGTCGGCGTAGGCGCTGTTCGCGAGGATCGCCTTGTCGGCGACGGCGGCGTCCTGCTGTGCGGTGTTGCTCGTCACTGTGGCAGCTCCGGAGGATTCGTGAGTGCGGGGCGAGAGCAGGCTTCTCCGCCATTCTCACGACGCCTCGGGACGATTGGGAAGCCCGCCCCGACTCCTCCTTCTCCCCGTCGCCGCTTCGGTGAGCCGAAGCGGCGAGACTGCGTTGTCCGGTCTTCTGCGCAGGAAGTCGGCCTGGCCGACTTCCTGCGTGCACAGGCAGGTCACACGGGTGCGGCAGTGAGTGAGGGCGTACCTGATGCGGCGGTCGGAGGGGAGGGTGGTGGCGAGGAGTTCGCCGGCGGTGACGAGGCTGGCCCAGTAGCGGGTGGGGTCGCCGGTGCGGGGCAGGGGGCGGGCAGCGGCCAGGGAGAGGTAGGCGGCTGTGAGGTTGCCGGTGGCGAACCAGCGCTGGAGGCCGTGCTGGTGGCCGGGCCGGATGCCGCCCATGGCCTCGATGGCGACCAGGAAGTGGTCGACGACGGCGAGTTCGGTGTCGGTGAGGGACTTGGGGACGTCGAAGACGCCGAGGGCTTCGAGGAGTTCGCCGGTGTCGTGTTCCGAGTCGGGACGGGGGTCGGCGAGCAGCGCGTCATGGCAGTCGGCGAGGCGGCGGACGGTCTCGGCGAGGGGGATGCCGAGGGCGAGGCAGACGGCGCGGGCCGTGGGCAGGGGCTTGTGACCGAGGCGGGCGATCAGGGCGTAGGTCGCGGCCGGGGTGGCGCCACGGGAGAGGGTGTGCCGGGCGAGGGTGGCGAGGTGCATGGGGAATCGGGCTTTCAGGGGGTGGTGGCGGGGGCGATGAGGGCCCAGACGTACTTGCCGATGCCGCACGGGCGGGAGGCGCAGCCCCGGCGTTCGGCCAGTTCGCCGACGAGGAGCAGGCCGCGTCCGTGCTCGTCGTCGGGAGTGGCGGTACGGAGGAGGGGGCGGGTGGTGTCGGCATCGTGCACTTCGAGGCGCAGGAGGTCGTCGGGGGTGAGAGTGAAGCGGACCTCGATGTGCCGGTCGTCGGGCGCGGCGGAGTGCTGGACGGCGTTGGCGAAGAGCTCGCCGAGGAGCAGCTCGGCAGTGTCGCGGTAGCGGTCACCGGTGGGGAGGCCGGAGAGGTAGGCCCGGAGCAAGTAGCGTGCCAGGGGCGTGGATTCGACACGGGAGTCGAGACGCGCGACGAACATGCGGGGGCGACGGAACGTGAGCATGGGGGAGCACCTCGAAGGGGAGGAAAGAGGAGGCCGGTTGCACCACCGTTGGTGATCATCCGATAGCGAGCAGTCATCACCGGAGGGCTTGATGGTGCCCTGCGAGGTCAATCCATTGCGACGCCGCTCAGACGTCTTTCCGGTGTCCGACAAGGCGTCATTTCGGCGTCTTTCAGCGGCGGCTGACCTCTATCGTTGGGTTCATGACGACGCCGAACGAAACTCTGAGGGCCGTGCGCCTTGGACTTCGCCTCAGCCAGGACGAGTTCGCGAAGCGCCTGAGGGCAGTCGGGGTGACCCAGGGAGAACCCAATGACGCGAGCAAGCGTCTCGTACAGCGCTGGGAGTCAGGGGAGGTCAGGTTTCCCCGCCCGGTGTACGTTCGAGCCCTTGAGGCTGTCACCAAACTCTCCGTGGACCGCCTCGGCTTCGAATCACCACAGCTACCGCCGAGGGTCAGCGTGGACGGTACGGGAGGCCATGACATGACCAGCGATGAACCGGGCGTGCCCGTGCAGGCCGCATCCACCTCCCCGGGTGAGGACTACTCGGGGATCTGGATCAGCCACTACGAGTTCTTCAGCAGCAGCCGGGAGAACTCGTTCACAGGCCTGCACCACGTCGTGCTGTCCCAGAGCGGAAACCGGATCACCGGCCGCTCCCTCCCCGGCGCGTCGTCCAACCCCGACTCACCGCTGTCGTTCGACCTCACCGTCGACCGGAACGTCGTGACGGGCTCATGGGTGGAGCAGACCGCGCAGGACGGCTACTACCAGGGGGCCAGGTACCACGGCGCCCTTCAGCTGCTGGTCGATCCGACCGGGCGCCGGATGGCCGGCAAGTGGGTCGGCTTCGGCAAGGAGTTCGACGTCAACACCGGGCCCTGGGAGCTGCGCCTGCTGGACAGGGCCACCACCGACGACGTCTTGAGCCGCTACAGCGTGCCGCCCGAGGCGTAGCGCCGTGTTCGATCGAGGTGGTGGATCATGTCCAGGCGTGACTACAAGGACGACCCGAACGCCCCCGAGGCAAACTCGCTGGTCCCGGCCGCGTCGGTGGTCGCAGTCGACGGCGCGGGCCGTGTCCTGCTCCAGCGGCGTACCGACAACGGGATGTGGGCACTGCCCGGCGGAAAGATGGAGATCGGTGAGTCGCTCGCCGGGTGCGGCATCCGCGAGACGCGCGAGGAGACCGGCATCGAGGTCGAGATCACCGGAATCGTCGGCACATACACCGACCCTCGGCACGTCTTCGCCTACGACGACGGCGAGGTCCACCAGGAGTTCTCCATCTGCCTACTCGGCCGCCCGCTCGGCGGGGAACTGAGGGTGTCCGACGAGTCCCACGAGGTGGCCTGGTTCACCCCGGCCGAAACGGACGGGCTGCCGATGGTGTCGAGCATCCGCAAGCGGCTGGCCGACTGGCGCTCCGGAGCGATTCCCGTGGTGCGTTAGCCGCCGGGCGATTCCTCCTCCTCTACGGCACCCCTGGCGGGCGGGGGATGTCCGCAAACGGTTCGCACCCTGTGTAGCCGATGTGCTACTTTCCGCATCATCAACAGAACATAGGAGACCCCGGCGGTGGTGACACACCCCGGGGTCGGGCACCAGGAGCAGCAACTCCAGATGCAGATTCATCGTAGCGTTCACACACGCGCGTTCACCGTGCTTCCCAACGGCCTGTTGCAGGACCGTCGGCTTTCCTACACCGCTCGCGGCCTGCTCGCCGATCTCCTCTCCCGCCCGGACGGCTGGCGGGAGGACGGGCGGCAGATGGCGGACAGCAGCCCGCAGGGGCGGGGCGCTGTGCGGCGGGCGCTCAAAGAACTCAAGGACGCCGGGTACTACCGGGTCGACACCGTCCGGATGGCCGACGGGACGGTCCGCTCCGAGGCCCACGTCTACGACACCCCGCACCGCGCACCGGCTGTCCCCCGTCCGGCTTCCGGTGGAGGAGGGACCGGCGGCGCTGTCACCCCTCCCGTAAAGAACCCGGAGCAAGAACCCACCCTCCCGGATGAACGGACACGGGCGGCCGTGGCCACCCTGTTCCGGGTGATCCGGCCCGAGCCGCGTCTGCGCATCGGCGAGGCCGAGGCGCGGACGCTGGCGCCGCTCGTCGCGCAGTGGCTGGAACGGGGATGCGACGAGGCCGGGTTGGCCCACGCCCTGCTCCCCGGGCTGCCGCAGCCGATGCACTGCCCGGCGGCGGTCCTCCGGGACCGGCTGCGGCGCAAGCTCCCCCCGGAACGCCCCGAAGCCCCACCACCCACGCCCCGAGCCGAGTGCGGCCGCTGCCACGATCCGGTGCCCCGCCCCGGCATCTGCCGCGCCTGCGCGGGCCTCGGCACGAGAACCGTCGCCGTCGGCACCGGGGCCGGGGCCACCCCCGGCGGCGCGGCCCGCGCCCGCGCGGCGCTGCGCGGGCTGCCCCTGCCGAACCGTCAGGCCGTCAGCTGCACTTGATGTCGCGGTTCACCGCGGCCATCCCGGTGACCTTGCCGCCGTCCACGGTGAACTCGTACTGCCAGCCCTGCTGTCCCTCGGCCGGCATCACGTACCTGCCCCTCTTGTCGAGCTGGAGGCCCTTGGCCCCGTACGCCTGCTGGAGCGCCTCCACGGTGGAGCCGGCGCCGATGCCCTCGGCCGTCCGCGCGTCCGCCGGGGCGGCCAGCTCGCGCAGGCCCGTCGCGGCGAAGGAGACCCGGCCGGTGGCCAGGTACGCCTGGTCCTTGGCCTCCTGGGCGAACCTCATGGCGACCAGGGCCTGCGTGGCGTCCGCGATCAGCTTCGCGGAGGCGGCCGAGTCCGCGGCCGCGGCGGCCGATCCCGCGGCGGCGGCCGCCGCGTCCTTGGCGGAGGCGTTCGGCGGCAGGGTGCCGCCCGGGGCGGGCGCCTTCCCCGAGGCCGCGTCGGCCTGGGCGTTCAGGTCCTTGTAGCGGGCCTCGGTGGCCGCCTCTGCGGCCATCCGGGCCTGGTCCGGCGCCGGGCCGCCCTTGTAGACGAAGTCCGTGCAGCCGTCGAGCAGCGAGACCGGCGAGCTCTCCAGGGCGCCGGTGGCCAGCCCCGCGTCCTTGGCCATCCCGGGCTTCAGCCCCCGGTACCCGGCTGCCGCGAAGGCCTCCGGGCCCTTCGTGGCGGTCGCGGTCGCGGCCGCGCCGGTGGCGGCCGGGGCCGCCTTCGCCGTGTCCTTCTTGTCGTCGGACGAGCAGGCCGCCGCTCCGACGACCAGCAGTACCACCGAGATGCCCACGCCCACCGCGCGGACCGAGGCCCGGTTCTCCCCCATGTCACAACCCCCACTTGATCGTTCGAGGGCTACCGTACCGAGGGCGCGGGCACGGCCCATAACCGGTTTCCGCGCGCGTGCGGAGGAGGGACCCGGGCCCCTCCTCCGCACCGCCGGTCAGTCGGCCGGGTGCTGGGCGGCGAGGCCGCGGGAGTAGTGGGCGGCGGCGAGGACGGAGGCCATCAGCTCGGAGTCCAGCACCGAGGCGTCGGCCAGCCGGGTGGCCGACGCGTGGGAGGCGAGCAGGGTCTTGGTGACCCGCAGGGCGGCCTCGGGGCGGCGGGTGACGGGCCGGGCCCACTCGGCCACCGCCCCGTCCAGGTCCTCCTCGGCGACGACGCGCTGCAGGATGGCCAGCTCCCGCGCCTCCACCGCGCCGACCGGACGGCCGGTGAGGATGATCTCGCGGACCCGGGCCGCGCCGACCTCGTGGAGCAGCCGGGGCAGCAGCCCGCCCCAGGCGACCGGCAGGCCCAGGGCCAGCTCGGGCAGCCGGAAGACGGCGTTGTCGGCGCCGACCCGCAGGTCGCAGGCGAGCGCCAGGGCGAAGCCGGCGCCGGTCGCCCGGCCCTGGACCCGGGCGACGGTGACGGCGGGACTGTTGGTGAGGGCGTCGCAGACCCGACGCGCCCTGTCCCCGTAGGCCCGGATCCGGCCGCCGGTCGGGTCCTCGTCCAGGCCCGCGAGGAGTTCGTCGCGGTCGCCGCCGAGGCAGAAGTCCCGGCCGGCCGCGGACAGCACGATCACGCGCACGGCCGGGTCGGGTACGGCGAGGACGGCGAGGAGTTCGTCCAGCATCGCCATGGTGACGGCGTTCCCGGTCTCCGGGCTGTCCAGCTCGACGTGGAGCACCGCGCCCCGGAGCTCGGAGCGGACGGTACGGGCCGGCGCGGGCACGGGGACCGCCACGGGTTCGGGAGCGGGCCGCGGGTACCAGTCGGCGGGCGTCGAGGGGTGCGCGATGTACGGGGGTTGCATCGCGTACGGGGGGTACTGGGGAGCCCGCGGGGTGACGCTCATGCGGCGACTCTCAGGGACGTCACCCGGTGGAAGACCATCCGGGGCGCGTGCTCCGGCGGGCTCACCGCCCGCAACGTCGGGAAGCGCTCCAGCAGTTGGCCGAGCAGGGCGCGCGCCTCCAGCCGCGCCAGGCCCGCGCCGAGGCAGTAGTGGGCGCCGCCGCCGAAGGTGAGGTGGGCGCCCCGGCGGAGCGGGTCGAAGGTGTGCGGGTCGGGGTTGCGGCGCGGATCGCGGTTGGCGGCGCCGTACATCACGTGGACCATGGTGTCCTTGGGCAGGAACACCCCGGACAGCTCGGTGTCCTCGCCCGCGATGCGGCTGTTGACGCGGATCGGCGGGTCGTAGCGCAGTGCCTCGTCGATCACCCCGTCGACGTGCTCGGGCCGCTCCCGCAGCCACTGCCACCGGCCGGGCGACCGCAGCAGCTGCCACACCATCGAGGAGAGCATCGTCGCCGTGGTCTCCAGCGAGGCGATGGTGACGAACATGGTGAGCTGGTAGACCATCCGGTCGGTGGTCTCGCGGTCGGACTCCAGCGCGTCCCAGGTGCGGATCCAGCCGGCGATCACGTCGTCGCCGTCCCCGTCGCGGCGCTCCTGGACGAGGCGGGTGAAGTACCGGCGCAGCTCCATGGTGGCCTGCTCGGAGACCGCCAGCTGGCTCTTGGTGGGCAGCAGCTCCTGGGCGTGCACCTGGTCGTGGGTCATCGCCAGGATGTGCGGGTAGTCCGCGGGCCGGATGCCCAGCCAGCGCCCGACGGTGCCGATCGGCAGCTGCTCGCTGACCACGGCCGCGAAGTCCGCCTCGCCGTCCGCCCGTATTCGCTCGGCGAGGTGGTCCAGCAGCCCGGCGGCGTCGGCCTCGACGGCCGGCACCATGTCCCGGAGGGTGTTGCGGTCGAAGAGGCTCCCGAGGCTGCGCCGTTGCCGGGTGTGCTCGGGGGCGTTGAGCCGGGAGAGCGTCCGGCTCATCTCCTGGGTGGCGACGGCCTCCCAGCGCTCCGTGCCGGTCTGCCGCTCCTGCCAGGCGAAGTCGGGGACGAGCCAGTTCCTGCCGCGCAGGACCTGGTCGCACGCCTCGTAGCCGGTGACCAGGTAGCCGCCCCAGGGCGCCGGGACGAGGTCGCCAAGCGCCCGCAGCTCGTCGTAGACCGGGCTCGGGTCGGCGAGCCCCTCGGGCGAGCGAAGCCTCCGCAGCAGCGGCACGGCGGCGCGGCGGTCGGCCCTCCCGTCTGGTCGCTCCGGCGCGGGGCGGGCTTCCAACACAGCGGTCACACGGGGCTCCTTAACGCGCGGGCGGGCAGTACGGCGGCGTACTACCCAGCAACAGCGCGCTCAAGCGTCGATCAGTGTTGCCCCCGTCACGTACCGCACCGGCGTCGCACGCCGTTCACCTCGCGGTGACCGAAGGGCCCTTGACGGCCCCTCCGTCGACGCCCCCGACCGGAGGCCGGGCCCCAGGACACCCCAGGGCCCGGGCCAGCCCGGGACACCTCGGGCCCCCGAACACCCGGGCCCCGGGCCACCCCGGGGCCCGAGGACGCCTCAGAGCCGGAAGACGTCCAGGAAGGAGCTCCACCACCCCTTCTTCTGCGGAGCCCGGCCCGCCGCCGGGGCGGTGGCCTGCGGGTACGCCTGCGCCGGCTCGGAGCCGGCCGGCGCCGCCGACGGGGCCGGTGCGGCGTCCGCCCCAGCGGCCGGCCCGGTGGTCCGGGCGGGCGCCGGGCTGAACCGCACCGGCAGCGAGACCAGGCCGCGCTGGAACGGACCCGGCCGCCACTCCACGCTCTCCGCGGGCACCGCGAGCGTGACGTCCGGCAGCGCGTTGAGCAGGCACTCGATCGCGCTCAGGGCGATCAGCTGGGCCGGGGACTTGGCCGGGCAGGCGTGCGGGCCGGCGCCCCAGGCCAGGTGCGCCCCCTTGCTGAGGGTCAGCCGGGCGTCGGTCAGCGCGGGGTCGCTGTTGGCGGCGGCGAAGCTGATCACCACGGGGCTGCCGGCGTCCATCGGGACGCCGCCCAGGTTGAGGTCCTGCATCGGGTAGTGCGTCGCGTAGTTGGCGATCGGCGGGTTGTTCCACAGCACGTCGTCGAGGGCGTCCTCGATGCGCAGCCCGGAGCCGCCCTCGCCGGAGAGCAGCAGGAGCAGCGCGTTGCCGATCAGGTTGCGCTCGGGCTCGACGCCGGCGCCCATCAGCATGACCAGCTGGTCCTTGAGCTCCTCGTCGCGCAGGCCGGCCGGGTGCTGGATGAGCCAGGAGGTGATGTCGTCGCCGGGCTGGCGGCGCTTCAGCGCGACCAGGTCCATCAGGCAGGAGGTCAGCTCCTCGTTGGCCTGGATGACGTCGATGCCGTCGAAGAGCGCGGACATGCTGCGGGTCAGCCGGTCGCCGATGTCGGCCGGGCAGCCGAACAGCTGGTTGAACAGCAGCAGCGGCAGCAGCCTGGCGTAGTCGTTGAGCAGGTCGGCCCGGCCCAGCGGGCTGAACTGGTCGATCAGGTAGCCGGCTATCCGCTCGACGTGCCGGTTGAGCCGGCTGTCGTTGAGCCGCTCCAGGCTCTCGGTGACCGCCTTGCGCAGCCGCAGGTGCTCGGCGCCGTCCGTGAAGAGGCAGTTGGGCCGGTAGAACATCATCGGCAGGACGGGGCTGTCCATCGGCACCCGGCCCTCGTTCAGCGCCGCCCAGCGCCGCGAGTCCCGGGCGAACATCCCCGGGTTCTGCAGCACCCGCAGCGCGGCCTCGTGCGAGGTGACCAGGGTGGCGTCCACCCCGGGGGCCAACTCCACCGGCGCGGCGGGGCCGTGGACGCGCAGCTTGTCGTAGACCGCGCCGGGGTCGGCCGAGAACATCTCCCCGTAGAGCGGGGTGCTCACGCCGGCGTGCATCGGGCAGCCCGGCGGAGGCGACGGGACGGGTCGCGGCAGAGATTCCATGGGTCGTTCCTTGGAGGTGGCCCCGGGCGGATGCGGACCCGGGAGGTGTGAGGGGAGGAAGGCGTGGGGGAGGTCAGGAGGCGCGGTCGAGCAGGTGCCGGACGAGCGTCAGCAGGGCGTTGGCCGAGGAGCGCTGGTCCCGCGCGTCGCAGAACACCACCGGGGTGTGCGGCAGCAGGTCGAGCGCCTCGCGCAGCTGGTCCTCGGTGTAGTCGCTCTGCCGGTCGAAGCTGTTGACCGCCACCGCGTACTCCAGGCCGTACTGCTCGATCAGGTCGATGACGGGGAAGGTGTCCGCCAGGCGGGTGGGGTCGGCCAGCAGCAGCGCTCCCAGCGCGCCCCTCGCCATGTCCTCCCAGAGCTGCATGAACCGCTGCTGCCCCGGGGTGCCGAACAGGTACAGCACCAGGTCGTCGCCGAGCGTCAGCCGGCCGAAGTCCAGGGCGACGGTCGTGGTCTTCTTGTCCGGTACGCCGCGGAGGTCGTCGACGCGGACGGACGCCTGCGTCATGCTCTCCTCGGTGCTCAGCGGGGCGATCTCCGACAGGGCCCCGATGAGCGTCGTCTTGCCGACCGCGAAGTGCCCCACGACCAGGATCTTGACGGCGGTCGTCACCGCGCCCGGGACGTAGATGTCCTCAGGCGAACCGGCGTTGAAGTCCATGCAGTACCTTCTCTAGAAGTCTCGGGTCCGGAGCCTGGGCCGGAGGCGGGGCCGACCGGCGCAGCAGCCGTCCCTCCCGGATCAGGTCCGTCAGCAGCAGCCTGACGACCCCCACCGGAAGCTCCAGCCGTGCCGCGACCTCGGCCACCGAGAGGTAGCCGCCGGAGCACAGCTCCCAGATCGCCCGGGTCTCCGGGCTCGGCAGGACGGGCATGCCCTGCTCGGGCGCGACGGTGACCAGGGTGATCAGAGACAGGTCGTCCGCGTTCGGTAACTCGCGTCCACCGGTGATGACGTAGGAGCGGATGAAGCCACCGGTGACCCACTGTTCCTCGCCGCCGGCCGTCATGAGCCGCTGAGCGTGCTCTGGCGCGGCGCCGCCGACATCGCCCGGCCGAGTGCGCCCACCTGCTGCTGCATCCGGAAGGACATCGCCTCCATGTCGACGTCGGGGGCGGTGGAGGCGGCCAGGTACGCGCCGCTGCCGGCCGCGATCAGGAAGATCCAGCCATGGTCGTACTCCAGGAGGGTCTGGCGCCAGGCCCCGCCGCCTCCGCCGACGAACGGGGCGACCGCGCGGCTCAGCGACTGCATGGAGCTCATCGCGGCGGCGTTGGTCTCCGCCTCGTCGCGGCCGATCTCGCTGGACCGTTCGAGCAGGAGGCCGTCGGCGGAGACGAGGATAGCGTGCCGGGCGCCCGGTACCTGGAGTACGTCGTTGAGCACCCAGGAAAGATCGCGGCTCACTGGATCTCGGTTCCTTCCGTGGTCATGGTGTTGCGCCCGGACAGCGTGCCGCGCTGGAACGCGCCGAGGCGGGACGGCGTGTGCTGGCCGGTGCTCCGCACCGGTTCCTCGGCCCGGACGGGGTCCTGCGGGGCGGGGACGACGGACACGGGGCGCTGGCGGCGCCGCCGGGGCAGCAGTCCGTCCGCGGTCGTCTCCGCCGCCGCCGTCGGCGCCGGCTGCGGCGCCGGCACCGGGGCCAGCGGCGCGGCCGGCTCGGACAGCGACACCAGCCGCTGGCCGGCGGCGGGCGCCCAGGCCTGGGCGGGCTGCTCCACCGGCACGGGCTGGTAGTCTGCGCGCTCGGCGACGGGCGGGGCCGCGACCTCGCTGCTGAGCAGCTCGGCCGGCAGCAGCACCACGGCCCGCACGCCGCCGTACGGGGAGACCGAGTCGACGGAGACCCGGAAGCCGTAGCGGGCGGCCAGCATGCCGGAGACGGCGAAGCCGAACTTCGGGGGGTTGCCCAGGCTGGCGAGGCTGATCGGCGCGCCCGGGTTGAGGAGCTGCGCCGCGCGGTCCTTCTCCTCCTGGCCCATGCCGAGGCCGGCGTCGTCGATGATCAGGCAGACGCCGGTCGGGACGGCCTGGACGCTGACCTCCACCGGGGTGTCCGGGGCGGAGTAGTTGGTCGCGTTGGCGAGCAGCTCGGACAGCACGACGGCGACCGGCTCGACGACCTTGCTGGCGAGCGAGACGCTGACCCGGGAGTGGATCCGCACCCGGTCGAAGTGCCGGATCCGGCCCTGGGCGCTGCGGGCCACGTCGTAGACCGAGGCGACGCTCTCGCGGCGGCCCAGCCAGCCGCCGCAGAGCACCGCGATGCCCTGGGCGCGCCGGCCGAACTGGCTGTTGGTGTGGTCGATCGTCATCAGGTCGGCGAGGATCTGCGGGCTGTCGCCGTACTTCCGCTGCACCTTGTCGATGACGACCTGCTGCTCGTCGGCCAGGCCCTGCAGCGTCCGCATCGCCGCCTTGAGGACGGCCTTGGTGTCCTCCTCGGCGTCCCGGCGGACGGCGGTCAGTTCGGACGCGTGCTGCCCCCGCAGGTGGTCGTGCAGCGCGGCGGCCTCGTCGCGCTGCCGCTGTGCCAGGGCGCTCTCCTCCTCCAGCGCGGCGTTGCGCCGCCGCAGGGCGAGGTTGGTTCTGCGTGCTTGGAGGGCCGCTCCGACGGCCACGAACATCACCACGATGAAGACCCAGAAAAAGGGTTCCTGCACAAATGACGTCATGAAACTCTCTTCAGGTGGCATCGCGTGGAGCCGGTCCGGGCCCCGAAGCGCGAATGGGACTGGCGGCCCGAGCCTCTCCGAAAGGCACCTGATGTCACATCACATCGAAGTGCTTTGCGGCACGAGACCTGCGGCGACGCCTATCGCGGAGTCAGCCTACTGCAACTCATGCCTTGTCAGAACAGCTGTCAAAAAGGGCAGTTGGGGCGAAATTCCGCGACCCGCCGGGAACTCTGACGGCAATTGGCGGAGTTTGTGATGCCGCGTTAACCGCAGGGACACATCCGGAGCCCGTCCCGGTTCACGCGCAGCGTGATCCGGCCGTCACGCTCCGGAATCCGGGCGGCGTCCGGGAACGCGGAAGGGGCCCGCGTCCGAAGACGCGGGCCCCTTCCGGTGCGGCCGTCCGTCAGCGCATCGAACCGGTGCGCAGCAGGGTGCGGATGACGCGCATCGCGACCGAGAGGCTGGACAGCTCGTAGTTGTCCGAACCCCTTATGTCGTCGAGGGTGCTCTTGGCGCGGTTCAGCAGGGTCGAGTTGAGCTCGGCCCAGGCGGTGTACCGCTCCTCCGGGGTGGCCGCCTCGGGCCCGCAGGCCAGGATGTCGGCGGTCAGCGCCGCGTGCGCCGCGAAGAGGTCCTCGCGGATCGCGGCCCGGGCCATCGACGACCAGCGGTCGGTGCGGGGCAGCTCGATGATGCGGTCGAGCAGGTGCGAGATCTGGAGCCGGTCGCCCAGGTCGTAGTAGAGGTCGGCGACCTCGGCGACGTCCTTCCCGGAGCGGTCGGCGACCTCGACGATGTCCAGGGTCGGGAAGACCGAGGAGAGGCCGGCGATCCGGGTGGCCAGCTCCTCCGGCACCCCGGCCGCGGCGAGCTCGCCGTACACCGACTCGAACCAGGTGAGGTCCTCGCCGCGCAGCGGCTTGGGCAGCGAGGCCCAGACCTGGTTGACGCGGTCGTGGAAGAACTCGATGGTGCCGGCGATGTCGAGCGGCTGGCGGCGGTTGTTGAGCATCCACCGGGTGGCGCGCTCGACCAGGCGCCGCGAGTGCAGCCGCATCTTGGTCTGCACCCGGGCCGGGACCTTGTTGTCCAGGTCCTCGATCTCGGCCCAGATCGGCTCCAGGTCGAAGACGGCCCGCGCGGCGGTGTGCGTCCGGGCGATCTCCTCGTAGGTCGCGCCGGTCTCCTCCTTCAGGCGGAAGGCGAAGGTGCAGCCACCCCGGTTGATCGTGTCGTTGACGATCAGCGTGGTGATGATCTCGCGGCGCAGCGCGTGGTTGTCGATGGCGTCGGCGAACCCCGCCCGCAGCGCGCTCGGGAAGTACTCGTGCAGCGCGGTGCGGAAGAACGGGTCGTCCGGCAGGTCGGTGGCCAGCAGCTCCTCAGCGAGGATGATCTTGGTGTACGCGAGCAGGACGGACATCTCGGGCTGCGAGAGTCCGCGGCCGCCCTGCTGGCGCTCACGGATCTGGCGCTCGGTGGGCAGGAACTCCAGCCCCCGGTCCAGCCGGCCGGCCGACTCGAAGCGGCTGATCATCCGGGCGTGCACGTTGACCATGCTGTGCGCCTGGGCGACGGCGTTGGCCAGCACCACGTTCTGCGCGTAGTTGTTGCGCAGCACCAGGTGGCCGACCTCGTCGGTCATCTCGGCCAGCAGGGCGTTGCGCTGCTTGACCGTCATGTCGCCCTCGGCGACGACCTGGTTGAGCAGGATCTTGATGTTGACCTCGTGGTCCGAGGTGTCCACACCGGCCGAGTTGTCGATCGCGTCGGTGTCGATCCAGCCGCCGGAGCCCTCCGGGCCGCCGGTGGCCGCGTACTCGATGCGGCCGAGCTGGGTGCAGCCGAGGTTGCCGCCCTCGCCGATGACCCGGGCCCGGACCTGCTCGCCGTTGACCCGGATGGCGTCGTTGGACTTGTCGCCGACCTCGGCGTTGGTCTCGGTGGAGGCCTTGACGTAGGTGCCGATGCCGCCGTTCCAGAACAGGTCGACGGGCGCCTGCAGGATCGCCTTCATCAGCTCGGCCGGGGTCAGGCGGGTCTCCTCGACGCCGAGGGCGGCCCGGACCTGCGGGGTCAGCTGGATCGACTTCGCCGAGCGGGGGTGCACCCCGCCGCCGGCCGAGATCAGCGACTTGTCGTAGTCGTCCCAGGAGCTGCGCGGCAGCTCGAACAGACGGCGGCGCTCGGCGTACGAGGTGGCCGCGTCCGGGTTCGGGTCGAGGAAGATGTGGCGGTGGTCGAAGGCGGCGACCAGGCGGATGTGCTCGCTGAGCAGCATGCCGTTGCCGAAGACGTCGCCGGACATGTCGCCGATGCCGATGACGGTGAAGTCCTCGGTCTGGGTGTCGACGCCGAGCTCGCGGAAGTTGCGCTTGACCGACTCCCAGGCGCCGCGGGCGGTGATGCCCATGCCCTTGTGGTCGTAGCCGGCCGAGCCGCCGGAGGCGAACGCGTCGCCCAGCCAGAAGCCGTAGGACTCGGCGACGCCGTTGGCGATGTCCGAGAAGGTCGCGGTGCCCTTGTCGGCGGCGACGACCAGGTAGGTGTCGTCCTCGTCGTGGCGGACCACGTCGGCCGGGTGCACGACCTCGCCGCCGACCAGGTTGTCGGTGATGTCGAGCAGCGCCGAGATGAAGGTCTTGTACGAGGAGACGCCCTCGGCCAGCCAGGCGTCGCGGTCGACCGCCGGGTCCGGCAGCTGCTTGGCGACGAAGCCGCCCTTGGCGCCGACCGGGACGATGACGGTGTTCTTGACCATCTGGGCCTTGACCAGGCCCAGGATCTCGGTGCGGAAGTCCTCGCGCCGGTCGGACCAGCGCAGACCGCCGCGGGCGACCTTGCCGAAGCGCAGGTGGACGCCCTCGACCTGCGGCGAGTAGACCCAGATCTCGAACGCCGGGCGCGGGGCCGGCAGGTCCGGGATGGCCTTCGGGTCGAACTTCATCGACACGTAGGAGTGCCACTCGCCGGAGCCGGAGCGCTGGAAGAAGTTGGTCCGCAGGGTGGCCCTGATGAGGTTCAGGAAGGAGCGCAGGATGCGGTCCTCGTCCAGCGAGACGACCTCGTCCAGGGCGCCGGCCAGCTCCTCCAGGATGCCCTCGGTCAGCTCCAGGGCGCCCGAACGGTGGCTCGGGCTCAGCCGGGCCTCGAACAGGTTGACCAGCAGCCGGGTGGTGTGGGTGTTGTTGCGGAGCGCGTCCTCCATGTAGTCCTGGGAGAACGTGGAGCCCGCCTGGCGCAGGTACTTGGCGTACGCGCGCAGCATCATCGCCTGGCGCCAGGTCAGCCCGGCGGTGAGGACCAGCTCGTTGAAGCCGTCGTTCTCGGCCCGGCCGGTCCAGGTGGCGGCGAAGGTCTCCTGGAACCTCTCGCGGGCCTCGTCGGTGAGCTCGGTGGCCTCGCGCAGCTTCAGGCCGAAGTCGTAGACCCACGCGGTGGTGCCGTCGGAGCGGCGCAGCGCGTACGGGTGCTCGTCCAGCACCTCGACGCCCAGGCGCTGGAGCACCGGCAGGACCTCGGTGAGCGAGATCGGGCCGCCGACCCGGTAGATCTTGAAGCGGCGCTCGTCGTCGCCGGCGCCGACCGGCTGGTACAGGTTCAGGCGGAAGTCGCCCTCGCCGTGCAGCGACTCGATCTGCTTGATGTCGGCGACGGCGGTGCGCGGCGGGAAGTCGGCGCGGTAGCCGTCGGGGAAGGCGTTGGCGTACTTGTGGCCGAGCTCGGCGGCCTTCTCCTCGCCCAGCTCGGTGTGCAGCTGGTCGTGGAAGCCGTCCATCCAGAACCGGGCGGCCTCCGCCAGGCGGTTCTCGATCCGCTCGATGTCCGTCTCGGAGAGCTGCGGCAGCTCGGTGCCCGGGGCGACCCGGACCACGAAGTGCAGACGGGTCAGCACCGACTCGGTGGCGTACACCGTGTAGTCGATGGTGGCGCCGTTCAACTCCTCCTTGAGGATGTCGGTGATCAGCAGCCGGATGCGCGTGGTGTAGCGGTCGCGCGGCAGGTAGATGAACGCCGAGAAGTAGCGCCCGTACTCGTCCTGGCGCAGGAACAGCCGCAGCTTGCGGCGCTCCTGGAGGTAGAGCACGCTCGTCGCGATGGAGAGCAGCTCGGAGGCCGGGGTCTGGAAGATCTCGTCCCGCGGGAAGGTCTCCATGATCTGGAGCAGGTCGCGGCCGTCGTGGCTCTCGCTGGAGAAGCCGGACTCCTCCAGGACCTCCTGGACCTTGCGGCGCACGACCGGGATGCGGGTGACCGACTCGGTGTAGGCGGCGGAGGAGAACAGGCCGAGGAAGCGGCGCTCGCCGACCGGCTCGCCGGCGGCGTCGAACTTCTTCACGCCGACGTAGTCCAGGTAGGCCGGGCGGTGCACGGTGGCACGGCTGTTGGCCTTGGTGAGGACGAGCAGCTTCTTCTCGTGGGCCTTGGCGCGCACCGGCGCGGAGAGCCGGCCGAAGGCCTCGCTGACCGCGTGGTGGTGGTCGTCGTGGCTGTGCGGGTCGGAGCGCAGGATGCCGAGGCCGGTCCCGGCGACGGCCTTGAGGACCTCCTCGCCCTCGTGCTCGACCAGGTCGTACTCGCGGTAGCCGAGGAAGGTGAAGTGGTCGTCGGCGAGCCAGCGCATCAGCTCCCAGGCCTCGCCGACCTCCTGCTCGGGCAGGCCGGTCGGGGGCTCCTCGGCCAGCTCGTCGGCCAGGCGCAGGGCGCTCTCGCGCATCTTGCCCCAGTCCTCGACGACCTCGCGGACGTCGCCGAGCACCCGGCGCAGGTCGGCCTCGATGGAGCGCAGGTCCTCGCGGTCGGTCTCGCGGTCGATCTCGATGTGCATCCACGACTCGACGGTCGCGTCGGCGGGCCACTCGGTGCCGGCGGCCTGGCTGCGGGAGCAGGCGTCGACGTCCAGGATCTCCAGCAGCTTGCCGGTGATGTCACGGCGGACGACCAGCTGGGGGTGGATCACGATGTGGATCGCGCGGTCCTGGCGGGACAGCTCGTTGGTGACGGAGTCGACCAGGAAGGGCATGTCGTCGGTGACGACCTCGACCACGGTGTGGCCGCAGGACCAGCCGTTCTCCTCGACCGAGGGGGTGTGGACCCGCACCTCGGCGGTGCCCTGCGGGCGCTTGAGCCCCAGGCGGTAGTGGGAGGCGGCCGCGCCGTAGACGTCGACCGGGTCGAGGTCGACCAGGTCCTCGGGCGCGGTGTGGAGGTAGTAGTGGTGCAGGTACGCGGTCAGAGCGCCGTTGCTCAGACCCTCCCCCGGCGCCGCTCCCCCCACCTGGCTGTTCTCAGCGGCTGCGGCTGCCTTCTTGAGCAGTTCGGCCTTGGCTGCGTCCAGCTTGGTCTGCATGACTTCTTGGCTCCTGTCGCGCGCCGTTGCGTGACTCGGTGGTGTGTGGATGTACACCGACGGGTCACCGCAATCCTGCCGCACCATCCGACTGAAAGGGGCTCATGGCACGCATGAAACGTCCTCCCAGCGGGTAGGACGACTCGTTCGTCCTGCAGCCACCCGACGACGCCAGCCAGCCTAACCGGATCAATCGAAGGTGCACAGGGACAGGTAGGCGCAAACCCGCAGGAAGTCGGCTCCGTCCTGGACAGCATGTCCAAACCGGAGCCCGGTGTTCACTCTCAGCCCATGTGCGGGTATCCGTGGTGGGTCGGCGGGACGAAGGTCTCCTTGATCGACCGGGCCGAGGTCCAGCGGAGCAGGTTCTGCGCGGCGCCCGCCTTGTCGTTGGTGCCGGAGGCCCGGCCGCCGCCGAAGGGCTGCTGGCCGACGACGGCGCCGGTCGGCTTGTCGTTGATGTAGAAGTTCCCCGCGGCGAAGCGCAGCTCCTCGACGGCCTGGGCGATGGCGTAACGATCCTGCGCGACCACCGAGCCGGTCAGGCCGTACGGGGCGCCGCCGTCGACCCTTCGGAGCACGTCGTCCCAGCGGGAGTCCTCGTAGACGTGGACGGCGAGGATCGGGCCGAAGTACTCGGTCCGGAAGATGTCGCCCCGGTGGTCGGAGGAGACCAGCACCGTCGGCCGGACGAACCAGCCGATCGCGTCGTCGTACTGCCCGCCGGCCGCCAGTTCGATCGTCGGATCGGCCTTCGCCCGGTCGATGGCGTCCCGGTTCTTCTCGAAGGCCCGCCGGTCGATCAGGGCGCCCATGAAGTTGGACAGGTCGGTCACGTCGCCCACCGGGAGCGCGTCCACCTCGGCCAGGAAGTCGTCCTTGATCCGCTGCCAGAGGCTGCGCGGCAGGTAGGCCCGGGAGAGCGCCGAGCACTTCTGGCCCTGGTACTCGAAGGCGCCGCGGACCAGCGCGGTCCGCAGGACGTCCGGGTCGGCCGAGCGGTGGGCCAGCAGGAAGTCCTTGCCGCCGGTCTCGCCGACGATCCTCGGGTACGCGCGGTAGCCGCCGATGTTGGCGCCGATGGTCTGCCACAGCGACTGGAAGGTGGCGGTGGAGCCGGTGAAGTGCAGCCCGGCGAACGCCGGGTCGGCCAGCACCACCGGGGAGACCTGCAGGCCGTCGCCGGTCACCAGGTTGATCACCCCGGGCGGCAGGCCGGCCGCCTCCAGCAGCCGCATCAGGTGGTACGCGGCCAGGGTCTGGGTCGGCGCGGGCTTCCAGACCACGGTGTTGCCCATCAGCGCGGGGGCGGTGGGCAGGTTGCCGGCGATCGCGGTGAAGTTGAACGGGGTGACCGCGTAGACGAAACCTTCCAGCGGGCGGTGGTCGGTGCGGTTCCACACGCCGGGCGAGGAGATCGGCTGGTCGGCCAGGATCTGCCGGGCGAACCGGACGTTGAACCGCCAGAAGTCGACCAGCTCGCAGGCGGAGTCGATCTCGGCCTGCTGCGCGGTCTTGGACTGGCCGAGCATGGTGGCCGCGTTGAGCGTCTCCCGCCAGGGGCCGGCCAGCAGGTCGGCGGCGCGCAGGAAGACCGCCGCGCGGTCGTCGAAGGAGAGCGAGCGCCACTGCCGCCCGGCGGCCAGCGCCGCGTCCACCGCCGCCCGGGCGTCCTCCCGGGTCGCGTTGCCGAGCACGCCCAGCTTGGCGGCGTGGTGGTGCGGCTGGACCACCTCGATCCGCTCACCGCCGCCGAACCGCTGCTCGCCGCCGATGGTCATCGGCAGCGGGACCTGCTCGGCCGCCAGTTCGTCCAGCCGCCGGACCAGCCGGTCCCGCTCCGGGGTGCCGGGCGCGTACGAGCGCACCGGCTCGTTGACCGGCACCGGCACCTCGGTGACTGCGTCGATGGGCATGGCGGCTCCGTCCTGGCGGCTGGTCGGGTGTGACACCAGCCTGACCAGCCGGGGCGCGATCCGCCCGTTCAGACACGCGGACGGCGGACGTGGCGCCCGCCACGTCCGGCCGGTCCGGGGCGTGGTTCAGCCCGCGCCGACCGCCTGGTCCCGGGGTGGTTCACCGCGCCGCGTCGGGCCGGTCCTGGGCGTGGTTCAGCCCGCGATCCGGCCGGCCAGCTCGACCGCCTCGGCCAGGGTGTCCACCACCGGGACGCCGACCGGCTCCAGCTTCTCCCTGGTGTGCGAACCGCCGGTGTAGAGCACCGCGTGGGCCCCCGCCCCCAGCGCCGCCAGGGCGTCGTCCGCGGCGTCGCCGATCAGCACCGTACGGGCCGGGTCCACCAGCTCACCGAGCGCGGCCAGGTGCCTGACCAGGTGCTCCGCCTTCTGGCCGCCGGCCGGGCCGCTGCGGCCGTCCACCCGCAGGAAGCCGTCGGTCAGGCCGAAGGTGTCGACCAGCGGCACCAGCCGGTCGTGCTCGTACATCGACAGCAGCGACTGGCTGTTCCCGGCCTCCCGCCAGCCGTCCATCAGCTCGCGCACGCCCTCGGCCAGCCCGCAGGACGGGCTGAGCTCCCGGTAGCGGTCGTGGAACGCGTCGTCGAGCCTCAGCCACTCCTCCGTGGAGGGCATCCGGCCGAGCAGGCGCTGGTAGAAGCGGGGAATCGGGATCTCGTACTGCTCGCGGTACTCCTGGAGGGTCATCGGCCCGACGCCGATGGTCGCGAAGGCGGCGTTGCTCGCCCCCAGCACGGCCTCCATGTCGTGGAAGAGCGTGCCGTTCCAGTCCCAAACGATGTGAGTGCGCACAGGGTGAAACGGTAACCCGGCCGGGTGACACGCCGGTAGGACGGAACTCACGCGGACCGGGGCTCAGGCCAGCAGGGCGGGGATCTCCTGGGTCGCGTACCAGAGCAGGTCGTGGTCCTCGGCGCCGTCCACGGTGAACTGGGCGTCCTGGTCGCCCGCGTCGGCCGCGGCGACCGCCGCCACCGCCGCCGCGACGTCCGTGACCACCTCGTCGTCGGCCACGTCGGCGTGCACCGCGGCCGCCTTGGCCAGCCGCACCGGGCCGGCCAGCACCACCCGGCCGAGCGAGGCCTGGTCCTGGTACTCGTCGCCGGGGAAGGGCCGCACCGAGGCGTCGGCCACGTCCAGCGCCACCACGACCCGGCGGCGCGGGGCGCCCGGGTCGGCGGCCAGCTGCCGCAGCGAGGCCTGCGCGGCCCGGTTCAGCGCCGCGTACTCCAGTTCCTCGAGGTCGTCGCTGACGTACCACTCGCGCAGCGCGGGGGTCACGGCGTACGCGGCGGACTGCTCCAGGGAGCCGCCCTCGTGCGCCGCCGCCAGGCCGGTCAGGGTGGTGGGCAGGTACACGCGCATCGGTGGCACTCTCCGGTTCGTCCAGCGGGGTTCGTCCAGCGGCACAGCTTCTCCAGCGCCCCAAGAATAAGCGCCGCCGGACCGGCCGTGATCACCTCCGTGCGGGGCCGGGCGCTCACCGCCCGGCGCCGAGCGCCTCCCGGCTGGTGCGCAGGGCGCTCTCCAGGACGGCGCCCCGGCGGGCCGGGTCCATCATGTTCGGGCCCATCACGGCGAGGTCCGCCGGGGTCGGCGCCAGCAGCCGCACCCGGACGCCCTCCGCCCGCAGCAGCGCGGCCTCGCGCAGCAGCTGCCGGGTGACGGCGCGGCGGTAGCGGCTCACCAGCTGGGCGAGGACGCCGCGCGGACGGTCCCGGGCACGCCACTCGCGCAGGGCGGCCAGGATGTCGCCGCCGTGCCGGAGCCGGCCCCCGCCCCCGGCCCGCCCCGGCCGGGGGTCCAGCCGCAGCGCCATCGGGGCGAGCACGTACACCTCGTCCAGCCCCCGGCCGAGCATCAGGTCGGCGTTGGTGGCGGACCAGCAGCCGCCGTCCACGTACGCCGAGCCGCCCAGCCGCACCGGGGCGAACCATCCGGGGATCGCGCAGGAGGCCATCACCGCGTCGGGCACCGGGACGGCCGGGGCGTCCGGGTCGCCGAACACCACCCGGCGGCCGCTGCGGTAGTCCACGGCCACCACCCGCAACGGCGATCCCCCGCCACCGGGCGGCCCACCGGGGCCGGACGTCGCGCCGAAACCTGACGCCGCGCCGGGACCTGACGCCGTGCCGGAGCCGGACGTCGCACCGGGGCCGAGCAGGCCGCGGACCAGCTCGCCGACCGGCGTCAGCGACCCGCGGCCGTGCGGCGCGATCGCCGAGACCATGGTCAGCAGCGGGTACGCGCGCGGGTGCCGGACGGCGTCGCGCAGCAGGCCGGGCGACCCGATGCCGGCCCGGGGGCGGGGCGGCAGCGCGCCGCCGACGGCGGTGTCGTAGTCGAAGGCCGCCCCGGCCAGCGGCCCCTCGGTGACCGGCAGGCCGCGCTGGTGGTCGCGCAGCTGGTCGGGGCGGACGCCGCCGGCCAGCATCGCGGCGAGGATCGCGCCGGCCGAGGTGCCGAGCAGCACGTCGGCCTCGCCCGGCGGCCGCCCGGTCACCTCCTCGACGGCGCACAGCGCGCCGACCGTCCAGGCCGCGCCGAGCATCCCGCCGCCGCCCAGCACCAGGCCGCGCCGGGGCGCACCCGCGGCGGGCGGGGCGCCGCCCGCGGCCCGCGCCGCCCGTGTGGTCATACCGGCCACCCCTCGTCGTGGGAGCCCCGCCGTCCGCTCCCGACCAGGCTCCCGATGGTGCGCGCCGGGCCGGTACGGCGCAATGCGGCGGGCGGGCGCCGCCACCCGGTCCGCCCAGCCCGAACGTCCCCTTTAGGACCGTACGGCCCGTCCCCACACGTCAACCGGACGCCTTCGCCCGACCCCTGGGGCCCGGCGCCGCACTGGCCGGTTCACCCGGATAGGTGAACTCGGCAGCCCGTCCGGACCACCCCGGAAACCCGTTGCCGCCCTGCGCGGGACGCCCCCAGCCTGGACCCGTCCGTACCCGCACCACCAGCTCGAGGAGCCCCGCCGTGACCGTCCGCTGCAGCGCCCACCCCACCGTCCGCCCGCACCGCCGTCCGCGCGCCGCCGGCGGCTGCGACCCGGCCGGGCGCCGCCCGCGCCACCCGCGCGCCGCCTGCACCGCCGCCCCCGGCGTCGGGCCCGGGGCCGGCTCCCGGCCCGACGCCGGGGCACTGGCCGGCCGGTTCGCCCGCCAGCTGGTCGAGGTGCTCACCGGTGCACGGCCCTCCGGCCAGCTGATGCGGCACACCAGTCTGGACGGCTACGGGCAGCTCGCCTCGCTGGTCCGGGCCGGCGCGCTGCGCCGCGGCGGCCCCGCCGACCGGCCCAGGCTCGGCCCGGTGCACGAACGCTCGCCCTCACCGGACGCGGTCGAGGCCTGCGTCCGGGTCGACCTCGGCCGACGGCACCACATGGTGGCCTTCCGGCTGGAGCAGCGCGGCCCGGCCGGGCAGTGGCAGTGCACCGCCGTGGAGGCCCGGTGAACTCCCTGCCGCGCCCCCGGCGGCACACCACGGCGCAGGGCGCCGCCCCGGTCCGGGAACGGCGCCCTGCGAGGCGTCCTGGCTGGTCTCCAGCGGCGGGCTCAGGCCTTGCGGCGGCGGCCCTTGGCCGACTTCGCGGCCTTGCGGCGCTCGGCGCGGGTCAGCCCGTCGCCCTCGTCCTCCGGCGCGAGGTCCTCGAAGTCGCCCTCGATGACACCGCCGCCGACCTCGTCCGAGGGGGCCGTGTAGTGCAGCCGCTGCGGCTTCGGGGCCTCCAGGCCCTTGGCCTTGATCTCCGGGCGGGCGGAGTCCTTCTCCAGCTTGTCGAGCACCACCTGGGCGTCCTCGACCGGGACCTCCTCGACCTGCTGCTCGACCTGGACCTCCAGGTTGAACAGGTAGCCGACGGACTCCTCCTTGATGCCCTCCATCATCGCGGTGAACATGTCGAAGCCCTCGCGCTGGTACTCGACCAGCGGGTCGCGCTGCGCCATGGCCCGCAGGCCGATGCCCTCCTGGAGGTAGTCCATCTCGTAGAGGTGCTCGCGCCAGCGGCGGTCCAGCACCGACAGCACGACCCGGCGCTCCAGCTCGCGCATGATCTCCGCGCCCAGCTGGTCCTCACGGGCGCCGTACTGCGCCTGGATGTCCTCCTGGATGACCTTGATCAGGAACTCGGGGGTCAGCCCGGCCTGGCCGCCGGCCTCCTCCTCCAGCTCCTCCAGGTCCAGGGTGATCGGGTAGAGCTGCTTGAGCGCCGTCCAGAGCTTCTCCAGGTCCCAGTCGTCCTCGAAGCCCTCGCCGGTGGCCGCCCGGACGTACGCCTCGACGGTGTCGTCCATGAAGTGGCCGACCTGCTCCTGGAGGTCCTCGCCCTCCAGCACCCGGCGGCGCTCGCCGTAGATGACCTCGCGCTGGCGGTTGAGCACCTCGTCGTACTTGAGGACGTTCTTGCGGATCTCGAAGTTCTGCTGCTCGACCTGGGTCTGCGCGGAGGCGATGGCGCGGGTGACCATCTTGGACTCGATCGGCACGTCCTCGGGCACGTTGGCCATCGAGAGCACGCGCTCGACCATGCCGGCCTTGAACAGGCGCATCAGGTCGTCGCCCAGCGACAGGTAGAAGCGGGACTCGCCCGGGTCGCCCTGACGGCCGGAGCGGCCGCGCAGCTGGTTGTCGATCCGGCGGGACTCGTGCCGCTCGGTGCCGAGGACGTAGAGGCCGCCGGCCTCCTTGACCTCGTCCTGCTCGGCCTTCACCGAGGCCTTGGCCTTCTCCAGCGCGGCCGGGAAGGCGGCCTCGTACTCCTCCGGGGTGTCCGTCGGGGTCAGCCCGCGCTGCGCCAGCTCGGCGGCGGCCAGGTGGTCGGCGTTGCCGCCCAGCATGATGTCGGTGCCGCGGCCGGCCATGTTGGTGGCGACGGTGACGGCGCCCTTGCGGCCGGCCTGCGCGACGATCTGCGCCTCGCGCTCGTGGTGCTTGGCGTTCAGCACCTCGTGCGGGATGCCGCGCTTGCGCAGCTCCTGCGACAGGTACTCGGACTTCTCGACCGACACGGTGCCGACCAGCACCGGCTGGCCCTTCTCGTGCTTCTCGGCGATGTCCTCGACCACGGCGGCGAACTTGGCCGGCTCCGACTTGTAGATCAGGTCGGGCTGGTCGATGCGCAGCGGCGTCTTGTTGGTCGGGATCGGCACCACGCCGAGCTTGTAGATCTGGTGGAACTCGGCGGCCTCGGTGGTGCCGGTACCGGTCATGCCCGCGAGCTTGTCGTACAGGCGGAAGAAGTTCTGCAGGGTGATGGTGGCCAGGGTCTGGTTCTCGTTCTGGACCTCCACCCCCTCCTTGGCCTCGATCGCCTGGTGCATGCCCTCGTTGTAGCGGCGGCCGGCCAGGATGCGGCCGGTGTGCTCGTCGACGATCATGACCTCGCCGTTCATCACGACGTAGTCCTTGTCCCGCTTGTACAGCTCCTTCGCCTTGATGGCGTTGTTCAGGAAGCCGACCAGCGGGGTGTTCACCGACTCGTAGAGGTTGTCGATGCCCAGGTAGTCCTCGACCCGGGTGACGCCCTCCTCCAGGATGCCGACGGTGCGCTTCTTCTCGTCGACCTCGTAGTCGCGGTCGATCTTCAGGCGCAGCACCAGCTTGGCGAAGTCGGCGTACCACTTGGTCGCCTGGTCGGCCGGGCCGGAGATGATCAGCGGGGTGCGGGCCTCGTCGATGAGGATCGAGTCGACCTCGTCGACGACCGCGAAGTAGTGGCCGCGCTGGACGAGTTCGTCCTGCGACCAGGCCATGTTGTCGCGCAGGTAGTCGAAGCCGAACTCGTTGTTGGTGCCGTACGTGATGTCCATCGCGTACTGGCGCTTGCGCTCGGCCGGCGTCATGTTGGCCAGGATCACGCCGACTTCGAGGCCGAGGAAGCGGTGCACCCGGCCCATCCACTCCGAGTCGCGCTCGGCGAGGTAGTCGTTGACGGTGATCAGGTGGACGCCCTTGCCGGTGAGCGCGTTCAGGTACGCCGGCAGGGTGCCGACGAGGGTCTTGCCCTCACCGGTGCGCATCTCCGCGACGTAGCCGTGGTGCAGCGCGGCGCCGCCCATCAGCTGGACGTCGTAGTGCCGCTGGCCGAGGACGCGCTTGGCGGCCTCGCGGACGGTGGCGAACGCCTCGGGGAGGATGTCGTCCAGGGTCTCGCCGTCGGCGAGCCGCTGCTTGTACTCGTCGGTCAGTGCGCGCAGCTCGGCGTCGGTGAGGTTGACGAAGTCCTCTTCGATGGAGTTGACCTGGGCAGCAATCCGCTGCAGCTTGCGAAGGATCTTGCCCTCGCCTGCGCGCAAGATCTTGTCGAAGACGGACACGTGAGCGGGCTCCTTGCCTGTATTGGCACTGGACGACTGCACGGGGGGTCCACCCCACCGCACGGGCCATCGTATGCGAGGAGTCCAACCCCCCGGGAGGTGCGTCAGCACGGTATTCCCGTGTCACCCGCGCGAGCACATGGCCCGATAGCACCGTCCACCGGGACAAAACGGTCGGCGGGCCCGAGAGTTGGCCGTCCGCGGAACCGGTGGACCGGCGGAATAATCGGGTGCCCGCTTTCCTCGTCCGGCGAAATAATCCGTTCATGGAAGAAACCCCCGAACCGGTCGTCCTCACCACCGAGCGGCTCGTGCTGCGCGCTCCGCGGGAATCCGACATCGACGCGGTCTTCGCCGCCTGCCAGGACCCGGAGATCCAGCGCTGGACGGTCGTCCCGTCCCCGTACCGGCGCGAGGACGCGGAGTTCTTCGTACGCGATCTCGCGATTGAGGGCTGGCGTACCGGGGCGAACCGGATCTGGTGCGTTTTCGAGCGCGATTCCGGCGCCCTGGTCGGCAGCCAGGGGCTCGTCCTGCGCGCCCACGACCCGGGCGCCGCCGAGATCGGCTGGTGGGCCGTGAAGGAGTTCCGCGGCCGCGGCTACACCACCGAGGCCGCCCGCGCCGTCTCCCACTACGGCCTGCGCGACCTCGGCCTGCGCCGCCTGGAGTGGCTGGCCTACGTCGGCAACGCGGGCTCCCGCGCGGTCGCCGAGAAGGCGGGCTACCGCTTCGAGGGCACCCTGCGCTCGTACGCGGAGCAGCGCGGCGTCTTCCACGACGCCTGGGTCGCCTCCCTGCTGCCCTCCGACCTGGGCTGAGTCCGCGCTGTCGGTGCCCCCGGCTACGCTCGCCGGCATGACCGCCGCTGCCGCCCGCCCCGCCCCCGTCGCCGTCCTCAGCGCGGACGACGCCCGCCGGATCGCCCTGCGCGCCCAGGGCCTGCTGGGTGCGCCGGACCGCCGGGGCGGGGTGCGCGGGGTGCTGCGGCACCTGGGCGCCGTCCAGCTGGACACCATCTCGGTGCTCGCCCGCTCGCACGAGCTGGTGCCGTACGCCCGCCTCGGCGCGGTCGGCCGCCCGGCCGTCGAGGCGGCGTACTGGGGCGGCGGCACGAGCTTCGAGTACTGGTCGCACGCGGCCTGCGTCCTGCCGGTCGAGGAGTGGCCGCTGTTCGCCTTCCGGCGCCGCCGCTACCGCGACCGCGGCCACCTCTGGGGCCACCAGGTCGCGCCCGAGACCTACCGCGCCGTGCTCGACAAGCTGCGCGCCGAGGGGCCGTTGACCTCCACCGAGCTGGGCGGCGCCAAGCGGACCGCCGAGTGGTGGGACTGGTCCGACACCAAGATCGCGGTCGAGCGGGCGCTGGCCTTCGGCGACGTGGTCTGCACCGAGCGCCGGAGCTGGAAGCGGGTCTACGCGCTGGCCGAACAGGCCGTCCCGGACGCCCTGTTCGGCCAGGACCTGCCGGACGAGGAGTGCGTGCGCACCCTGGTCGCCCAGGCCGGAGCCGCGCTCGGCGTGGCCACCCGGGCCGACCTGCTGGACTACCACCGGTTGCGCGCCGAGCAGTTGGACCCGGTGCTCGCCGACTGCGGGCTCGTCCCGGTCGAGGTGGCCGGCTGGGGCCCGGACGGCGCCCCGGCCCCCGCCTGGGCGGACCCGTCGGCCCTCGCCACCGCCCCGCGCGGGCGCCACCGCACCACGCTGCTCTCGCCGTTCGACTCGCTGATCTGGGACCGCGCCCGCACCGAGCGGATCTTCGGCATGACGCACCGGCTGGAGGCCTACACCCCCAAGCACAAGCGGGTGCACGGCTACTTCGCGATGCCGCTGCTGGCCGGCGGCCGGCTGGTCGGCCGGGTCGACCCGGCCCGCGAGGGCCGCACCCTGGTCGCCCGGCAGGTCTCGCTGGACGGCGGCCGGGCCGGCGGTGCCCGGCACGTGGAGGCCCTGGCGACGGCCCTGCGCGAGGCGGCCGCCTGGGTCGGCTGCGAGGAGGTGCGGGTCGGGACGCTGCACGACGAGCGGCTGCGCCCGGCCCTGGAGAAGCTGCTGGCCGGCCGCTAGCGGCCGGCCCAAGTCCCGTAAGACTCAGCCTATTTCGAGGATCTTCTCGCGCATCGCGTACACCACGGCCTCCATCCGGGAGTGCAGCTGGAGCTTCTCCAGGATGTTGCGCACGTGGTTCTTCACGGTGTTCTCGCTGATGAACAGCTCCTTGGCGATCTCCCGGTTGTTCATCCCGGTCGCCACCAGCTTGAGCACCTCCAGTTCCCGGTCGGTGAGCCGGGGCGCGGGCACCAGGTCCCGGTCGTCGGAGCGGCGCTGGATCATCGACTTGAACTCGGTGAGCAGCTTGGAGGCCATCGACGGGCTGATCTGGGACTGCCCGTCGGCGACCGCGCGGATCGCGGTGGCGACCTCGTCGGTGGAGATCTCCTTGAGCAGGTAGCCGGTGGCCCCCGCCTTGATCGCCTCGTAGAGGTCGGCCTCCTCGTCGCTTATCGTCAACATGATGATCTTGGTGCTGGGCGCCACGTCCTTGATCGCCGTACAGGCCTCGATCCCGCTGCGGCGCGGCATCCGGACATCCATGAGGATGATGTCGGGCAGCAGGTCGGCGGCCTTCAGCACGGCCTCTGCGCCGTCCCCCGCCTCGCCGACGACCTTGATGTCCGGCTCCTCCGCGAGGACGATCTCCAGCCCCCGGCGGAACAGCGCGTGGTCGTCCACCACCAACACGCGGATCGGCTCACCCCGGTGCGGCTCGTACGCGGGCTCGTCCTCCGCCCCCAACGGCAGCCCGGGCCCTGCCCCGGGCCCCAGCCCGAAGTGATCCCCCATCCGCTCCTCCCCCTTCGCGGGTCGTCGTACGCCAATCATTCCACGCTCCGACCCCGCCACGGTCACCCTCCGATGCCGATTCCCCCGCATCGGGTGACCCCTCGCCCGGGACGCGACGCGTTCGAACCGCCCTTCCCCCGAACGCCGGTGACCCCGGCGGCCACGGGCCGCCGGGGTCACCCCTCCATCGCTGCTCGGACGGTCAGTCCTCGTCGTCGGCCCCGCCGATCGCGCCGCCCGCCCCGCCGCCCGGCCCGGCCGCGAGGTCGGTCTGCAGGTGGATGACGCCGTAGTGGTAGCCGTGCCGGCGGTAGACCACGCTCGGCAGGCCGCTGTCCTTCTCCACGAAGAGGTAGAAGTCGTGGCCGACCAGCTCCATCTCGTAGAGCGCCTGGTCCAGCGCCATGGGGGCGGCCGGGTGCGTCTTCTCCCGGACCACCAGCGGGCCTTCGCCCTCCACTTCCAGGGAGCCCATCATGGTCTTGCGGACGGCGCCGTTCGTCTCGCCCTCGGGCGCCGTCGTGTCCGGCAGCGCGGCCAGGGCCGCGGTCGCCTCGGCGACGCTGATCGGGGTGCGGCCGTTCGCGCCGCCCTTGTGCACCCGACGCCGGTCCGCGGACTTGCGCAGCTGCGCGTCGAGCTTCGCCGAAGCCAGGTCGAGCGCCGCGTACGGGTCGCCGGCGGCGGCTTCGGCCCGGATCACGGGACCGCGGCTGCGGAGAGTGATCTCCACCCGATCGGACCGGTCGGCCTGCCGCGGGTTGTGCTCCTTGGACACCTCGACGTCGAGGCTGATGGCCTTGGCGTCGAACTTCTGGACCTTCTCCAGCTTCTCGGCCACGTGCTCGCGGAACCTCTTGGGCACCTCGGTCTTGCGGCCCTTGACGACGATGTCCACGCAGAACTCCGATCCCTCGTGCTGACGCCGATCCGGGTGCTACCGGACCGGACTGAGACCCAGCTGGACCAGCCCATCCACTGCCGGCCCCCCGCCCCCGCCGCCAGCGGCGGGAAACGACTGGCCCTCACCTCACTTCCTCCCCACCAGGGACGGTTGAAACCCCCTGGGCCTTATCGAACACCTCACACGGGTTTTTCGCCTCCTCAGGCGACAAGGAGGGTATGACCCGATACTGCGACCGGGCGGTCAAGCTGGTGCACCCTGTCTACCCTCCCGCGAGTGAAGTAAGGGTAAATACCTGGACAACGCCCCCCATACGGCGCATCCTTTGCTGACTCTCCGTGCCTGCCGCCGCCAGGAGCAGCCGTGCCGCCCTCCCTCTCCCCCGCTCCTCCGCCGTCCGCCCAAGGGCCGTTCGGCCACGCACTGGCCGGGCTGCTGGACGTCCTGCTGCCCGCCGACTGCGCGGGCTGCGGCAGCGAACGCACCCAGCTCTGCCCGGCCTGCCGGCACGTGCTGGCCACCGCCCGGCCGGCCCCCACCCCGCTGCCCTGGGCGCACGCCGCCGCGCCGTACACCGGTCCGGTCCGGCAGCTGCTGCTCGCCCACAAGGAGCGCGGCGCGCTGCGGCTGGCCGGGCCGCTCGGCGAGGCCCTCGGCCGGGCGGTGCGCTCCGCCCTGGGGGCGCGGGCCGGGGCGGCGCCGCTGCTGCTGGTCCCGATGCCCTCGGCACGCCCGGCCGTCCGCGCCCGCGGGCACGACCCGACGCTTCGGCTGGCCGGGGCGGCCGCCCGCTCGCTGCGCCGGGCCGGCCTGGACGTCCGGGCCGCGCCGCTGCTGCGGCACGCCCGGCCGGTGGCCGACCAGACCGGGCTGAACGCGGCCGAGCGGCGCCGCAACCTGCACGGCGCGCTCACCGTGCTGCCGCGCGCCCGCACCGGACGGGCGGGCCTCGCGGGTCTGGCGGGCCTGGCAGGCCTGGCGGGCCGTCACCCGGTGCTGGTGGACGACCTGGTGACCACCGGGGCCAGCCTCGCCGAGGCCGCCCGGGCACTGGCCGACGCCGGCCTGCCGGCCCGTGCCGGCGCCACGGTCGCGGCCACGGCGCACCCGGCCCGCTGAGCCCGGCGCGCGCGCCGACCCACCGGGCCGTCAACCGGCCGCCGGTCAGCCCGGGTAGAAGAACGAGCGCGGCTTGTCGATCAACTGGGCTTCCCGCCACTGGTTGTTGAGCAGCCGGTAGACCTTGGTGTCCGACACCGCGAGCACCGGCGGCGCCTGGGTCAGCACGTCCCCGCGGGACTCCGAGGCGGAGACGGTCCGCATGCTCTCGCCGATCCCCAGCCGGGTGTCCGAGCTCTGCGAGCCGTCGGTGCTGATGTAGTGCAGCTGCTGGGTCCGGTCGACCTCCTTGCCGAGCACCAGCAGCTGGTCGGTCTCCACCCAGGACACCGAGGCGACGTCGGTGATGGTGGGGGCCGCCCGGCGGATCCCGGTGATCTTCGCGGTCGGCGCCTCCTTGGTGCCGCCGTGCACCACCAGACCGAACACCAGCGAGCTGGTGGCCACGCCCGGGGTCTTGACCACCAGGGCGACCCGGGCGCCGTCCGAGGCGATCTTGAGCGACTCCACGGTCTGCCCGGTCAGCCCCTCGACCGGCACGGTGTACGACTTGTTGCCGCGCACCATCACCACCCGCGGGTTCTGCTTGCCGCGGTCCACCACCCAGAGGTCGCCGCGGCCGTCCCAGCTGGGCGAGGCGAAGCCGTCGTCCTTGTCGCCGCCCTTGGCCGGCGCGCTGAGCACCGGCTCGCCCATGCTCGCCGTGCTGTCCGACAGCGGCACCGAGAAGACCTGGCGGCCGTCCCCGCTGACCGCGGCGGCCCAGCCGCCGTCCCGGCTGACGGCGACGGTGCCCAGCGGCGGGGTGCCGTTCGGCTGCGGCTTGCCGAGGGGGCCGCGGACCGGGTCGCCGGTGCGCCCCTCGTCGATCTTCATCAGCACGCCGTTGTCGGCGCGCTGGTAGTACTGCTGGGTGGAGGCGCTCCCGGCCAGCGAACCTGGCCCGGTGGCCGGTCCGTCGTTCCGGCTGGCCGTGCAGGTGCCGTGCCGCCCCTTCAGCTCCAGGCGGTCGAGCCCCTTGCCCTGGTCGGCGAGGGTGTAGAAGAGCTGGGTCGCCATCCGCCGGCAGCCCGTCGGCTCGCCGGTGTCCGCCCCGCCGAGCCGCACGTGGGCGCCCCGGTTGTCGTCGATGCCGACCTCCTCGACCGTGGTGCCGGACGGGAACGCCGTGCCGACCACCGGCGAGAGCCAGGTGGACGGGCCCTGGACGAGCGCCCGGGCGGCCGAGGCGAGCGGGTCTATCCGGCGCCGCAGGTAGATCGGGTCGGCGACCAGCACCTCCTGGCCGGTGTTCCCGGCGACCGCCGAGGACGGGTCCGGCGCGGTGTAGAAGAACCGCTCGACCTGCCGGAAGCTGTTCCGGAAGTTGGTCTCGTTCATGATCACGCCGGGCGGCAGCTTGTCGATCCGCCACTCGCCGCCCTCCCGGACGAAGGTGAAGTCGGAGGAGACGTTGTTCTGCCCGGCCACCAGCAGGTACGAGTGCCGCTCGTCGACGGTGGCGACCAGCTGCCCGGTCACCGTCGCGGAGACCACGGTGTCCGTGTCGGTGACGTCCTGGCCGGCCGTGGTGGCGGTGGCGGTGAGCACCTGGGTCCCGGCGTCCGGGTTCCAGGTGGCGGCAGCGCTCTCGGTGAGGTACTTGCGCGCGGTGTCGTACCCCTCGTCGGCGGTCACCGCGTCCAGGAACCCGGTCAGCAGCTCGCGCGGCTTGGCGCCCCGGCCGGGCGCCATCGGGTAGACCCGGGCCTGCAGGTTCTTGTCGGCCGAGCCCTGGGACAGCTCCACCTTGGTGATGCCGCCGGAATCCGGCATGGCCGCGCAGCCGCTCGCCACCAGGGCGCCGAGCAGCCCGCCGACCGCCGCGAGGAGCCGCGGCTCAGTCCTGTTGCTCGTCCTTCGCACGCTGCGGCCCCTCCGCCGTCGTCCCACCCGTCACGTCCGGCTCCGCCGTCCGCTGTGCCACCGACGGCCGTCCCGGCGTCGGGTCCACCATGACCTGGGCGCCGGTGGTCCCGTACCCGGCGGCCGTCCACACGTCCGAGGGGTCCGCGCGCGGCCCCTCGGGCAGCCGGCGCCGGCCCAGCCCGGGGCCGATGTTCAGCACTCCGCCGAGCCCGCTGCCGAGGCCGTTGCCCACGGCCTCCGGCGTCTCCGCCTGGTCGTCGACGGCGGCCGTCGCCGTCGCGCCGGCCGGGCTGATCGCCCGCCGGTACGGCGTGCCCTGCGCGCCCAGGCCCCGGTTGTTCCGGGAGTCCTCCGGCTCCAGCCGGAACGGCGCCCGGGTGATCTCGCCGCCACGGGTGCGCGGCAGGGTCAGCCGGAAGTGCGAGCCGCCGCCGGGCTCGCCCCAGGCCTGGAGCCAGCCGCCGTGCAGATGGGCGTCCTCGACCGCGATGGACAGGCCGAGGCCGGTGCCGCCGGTGGTCCGCACCCGGGACGGGTCGGCCCGCCAGAAGCGGTGGAAGACCCGGGACGCCTCGCCCGGCTTGAGGCCGATGCCGTAGTCGCGCACGCCGACCGCGACGGCGCCGTCCGCGGAGCCCAGCCGGACCACCACGTCGCGGCCCTCGCCGTGCTCCAGCGCGTTGACCACCAGGTTGCGCAGGATGCGCTCGATCCGGCGGGAGTCCACCTCGGCGAGCACCGGCTCGCCGTCGCCGCGGATCAGCACGGTGCTGCCCTTGGCCTCGGCGAGCGGCTCGGCGGCCTCCACCACGCGGGCGACGATCTCGCGAAGGTCGACCGGCTCGGCGTCCAGGATCGCGGCGCCGGCGTCGAAGCGGCTGATCTCCAGCAGGTCGGCGAGCAGCGACTCGAAGCGGTCCAGCTGGCCCTGGAGCAGTTCCGCCGAGCGGGCCGCCATCGGGTCCAGGTCCTCGCGGCTGTCGTAGATGAGGTCGGCGGCCATCCGGACCGTGGTCAGCGGGGTGCGCAGCTCGTGCGAGACGTCCGAGACGAAGCGGCGCTGCACCCGGGACAGCTCCTCCAGCTGGCGGATCTGCGCCTGGAGGGCGTTGGCCATCCGGTTGAAGGACTCCCCGAGGCGGGCGATGTCGTCCGTCCCGGTGACCTTCATCCGCTCTTCCAGGTGCCCGTCGGCGAGCCGCTCGGAGATCCCGGCGGCCATCCGGACCGGGGTGACCACCTGGCGCACCACGACCCAGGCGATGCCGCCCATCAGGATCACCACGAACACGCCGGCGGTCGCCAGGGTGCCGGTGACCAGGTTGAGGGTGTCGGTCTCCTGCCCGAAGGAGAACACGTAGAACAGCTGGTAGCTCTTGTCGGCCGGGCCCATGAACTGCATGCCGAGGGCCAGCCCGGGCTCGGACTTCCCGCTGCTCTCGGGCGAGCGGTGGATCCGGGTCGGCTGGTCGAACATCTGGTTGGGCTCGGCGAGCAGCTTGGCCCGCAGGGAGTCGGGGATGCTGCTGGGCTGGATGTCGCCCGAGTAGCGCGGCGCGAAGCCGGCGGTGTCCGGGACGACGGCGCCGGTGCCGGGGGCCATCGCGATCACCGAGTAGACGGTCTGCCCGCTCCCGGCCAGGTCGTTGACCTGCCGCAGCAGCCAGGTGCCGGTCTCGTCGAGGGTCGGGTCCGCGGTGCCCCGCAGCTTCTGGTCCCGGGCCTCGTCGATCTTCTTCTGCTCGACCTGGAAGCCGATCCTGGCCTGCGCCCGGGCGGCGTCCATCTTGGTGTCGAGCAGGCCGTTGCGCACCTGGGCCACCACGACCACGCCGAGCACCAGGACGACGGCGATGGACGCCAGCAGCGACACCGCGACCACGCGCAGCTGGATCGACCGGCGGTACAGCGCGGCCGTCCGGTGCACGGGGCGGCGCAGCTGACGCTTCACCAGCGCGACCACGCCGGACGGGCGCCGGCGGCGGGTCGTCGAGCTGAGCACGTCGCCGCGCACGGCCCCGGCCCCGTCGGTCGCGGTACCCGACGGGGTGTCGTCTGCCCGGTCCGTCACGTCAGCTGGGTCCGGCCTTGTAGCCGACGCCGCGGACGGTCACCACGATCTCGGGGCGCTCCGGGTCCTTCTCGATCTTGGAACGCAGGCGCTGCACGTGGACGTTGACCAGGCGGGTGTCCGCCGCGTGGCGGTAGCCCCAGACCTGCTCCAGCAGCACCTCGCGGGTGAACACCTGCCAGGGCTTGCGGGCCAGCGCGACCAGCAGGTCGAACTCCAGCGGGGTCAGCGGGATGCCCCGCCCGTCCCGCTTCACGGAGTGGCCGGCCACGTCGATCACCAGGTCGCCGATGGTCAGCTGCTCGGGCGTGGGCTCCTCGGCACGGCGCAGCCGGGCACGCACCCGGGCCACCAGCTCCTTGGGCTTGAACGGCTTGGTGACGTAGTCGTCGGCACCCGACTCCAGGCCCACCACGACGTCGACCGTGTCGGTCTTCGCGGTCAGCATGACGATCGGGATGCCGGACTCCGCCCGGATCTGCCGGCACACGTCGATGCCGTCCCGGCCGGGCAGCATCAGGTCGAGCAGGACCAGGTCGGGCTTGGTCTCCCGGAACGCGGCTAGCGCCCTGTCCCCATCCGCGACGAAAAACGGCTCAAAACCCTCACCACGCAGCACGATGCCGAGCATCTCGGCCAGTGCGGAGTCGTCATCAACGACGAGGACGCGTCCCTTCATGCGTCCATCTTCTCATTACCGGATTGTGACCTGCCGCACAGCAGTGCCATTGCTCCAGAACGGCCAACTCCCCCACCGGTGCATTCCGGCCATACCGGGCGAATACCCCCGCCGGGGACACCTCCGGACTCCCTCCCGCCCCACCGCGGACCACCACCCGCCCCGCTGCGGACGCCCGTTGCCGATCAGCAACCGGATCGCGCTGGGGCCGGTTTCCGGCCCATGGCACGATGGGCGCTGCGCGCGGGCGGAAGATCCGTTCGCAGTCGCGCCCGTGACGCCCTCCGAGGAGCAGTGATGACCGACACCCCGGGCTGGGCCTCGCCCAGCTCGTCCGAGCCGCCCCGCGACGACGCCCGGCCCCCGGCCGACGCGACCGCCGCCGCGCCCGGGCCGTCGGCACCACCGCAGGCCGCCCCCGGCTGGACCGGCCCGGCCGGCGCCCCCCGCGGCGGACAGCAGTGGGGACAGCCCTCCGGCGGGCACCGCCCGTACGGCTGGGGCGCCCCCGCGAGCCCCAAGCCCGGCGTCATCCCGCTGCGGCCGCTGAACACCGGTGAACTGCTGGACGGTGCCGTCACCACCGTCCGCCGGAACTGGCGCACCGTGCTCGCCCTCTCGCTCGGTCTCGCCGTGCTCTCCCAGGCCGGCACCGTCCTGGTCGACCTGACGGTCAAGGGCAGGACCGGCGAGGCCACCCAGGTCCTGCGGCTGCTGGCCGGCCTGCCGCTGGACCTGCTGCTCAACGTGTTCGCCACCGCCCTGCTCACCATCGTGGTCAGCCGCGCCGTCCTCGGCCGGTCGGCGACCGCCGGGGAGGCCTGGCGCGACGCCCGCCCCCGGCTGCTGCAGCTGCTCGGGCTGACCCTGATCACCGCCCTGATGGGCCCCGGGGTGGTGCTGCTCGGCTTCGTCCCGCTGCTCGGCTACGAGGCCGGCGGCGCGGGCTCACCCGCGATCAAGGGCCTGCTGGCGCTGGTCGCCCTGCTGATCGTGCCGGTCGCCGTCTGGCTGTGGATCCGCTTCAGCCTCGCCGCCCCCGCCCTGATGCTGGAGAAGCAGGGCGTGCTGACGGCGCTGTCGCGCGCGCGGCGCCTGGCCCGCGGCGCCTGGTGGCGGATCCTCGGCATCACCCTGCTGGGCCACGTGCTGGCGCTCGTCGTCGCGCTGGTCATCGCCGTCCCGGCCCAGTTCATCGGCCTGGCGCTGGGCTTCGAGAGCCTCGACAGCCAGGGCCTGCCCGACTCCGCCGACCGGGGCGTCGCCATGCTGCTCCTGCTGGCGGTCGCCGGGATCATCGCCGGCACCTTCACCACCCCGTTCATCGCCGCCGTCGGCGTGCTGGTCTACATCGACCAGCGGATCCGCCGCGAGGCCCTGGACATCGAGCTCGCCCGCGCGGCCGGCCTGCCCGAACACGGCGGCACCGGCCCGGCCGGGCCGGGCGACCCGACCGCGGCGAGGCGCTGAGCCGGATGTCTGACTGGGGGGACAGGCTCCTCGCCGCGGGCGGAGCACCGGTCACCGTGCCACGTGACCCGGCACGCGAGGCCGCCCGCGACGAGCTGCTCGACGCGGAGTACCACAAGCACGACCCGTCCGTGCTGCAGCGGATCACGGACTGGTTCTACGACCGCATCGCCGGCGCGCTCGACAGCATCTCGGGCGACGGCACCACCGGTACCACCGGGCTGGTCCTCTTCGTCATCGTCGCGGTGCTGATCGGCGCCGCGCTCTGGTGGCGCCTCGGCGCGCCCCGCCGCGCCGCCCGCACCGTCCAGGACGTGTACGGCACCGAGGGCCCGCGCAGCGCCGACCAGTACCGGGCGGACGCCGCCGGGCACGCCGCCGCCGGACGCTGGACCGAGGCCGTCCGCGAGCAGATGCGCGCCCTGGTGCGCAGCCTGGAGGAGCGCACCCTGCTCGACACCCGCCCCGGCCGCACCGCCGACGAGGCCGCCGCCGAGGCCGGCCGGGCCCTGCCCGAGCACGCCGCCGCCCTGGCCGCGGCCGCCCGGACCTTCGACGACATCGCGTACGGCGAGCGCACCGCCGACCAGGACGCCTACCGGCTGCTGCACGAACTCGACCGGACGCTGGAGCGCACCCGCCCGGTCCTCGCGCCCGACGCCGCCGAAGCCCCCGTCCCGGCCCCGACCCCGGGAGGAGCGGCATGACCGGTACCGTCCCCGCCCCCGCGACCCCGCCCGACGCCGGGGCACCCGCGACCGCGCCCGCCGTCCCGACCAGCCTCGCCCCCACCACGCGCGGCCTGTGGCGCCGGGCCCGCTGGTACCTGGCCGTCCTCGCCGCCCTGCTGATCGGCGCCGCCGCCGTCTCCGCGCTCGGCCAGGACCGCCGCTACCCGGCGCTCGACCCGCGCTCGTACGACCGCGACGGCACCCACGCCGTCGTCGCCCTGCTCGAACGCCAGGGCCTGAAGACCGGGTTCAGCACCGATCCGGCCGCCGCCCCGGACGGCCCGGACACCCTCGTGCTGCCCGAACCCGACCTGCTCAGCCCCGACCAGCTGCGCGCCGTCGCCGCCGCCCGGCACCGCCGGCTGGTGCTGGTCGCCCCCGGCCCGGCCGCGCTCACCGCGCTCGCCCCCGGCATCCGGCTGTCCGACGACGCGGGCGGGCTGCCGTACGCCGCCGTCCGCTCCACCACGGCGGAGTGCTCGCTCACCGAGGCCGTCCGGGCCGGCAGCGCCCAGCAGGGCGGCATGCTCTACACCAGCGGCAGCCGCGGCCAGGGCTGCTACCCGCGCGGCCACGGCTACCCGCTGGTCAGCCTCCCGGTCGGCGACGGCGGCCGCGACGTCATCGTGCTCGGCAGCGGCACCTTCCTGCACAACGGCGAGCTGGCCAAGGATGGCAACGCCTCCCTGGCGCTCGGCCTGCTCGGCTCGCAGCCCCGCCTCAGCTGGCACCTGCCCGACTACTCCGTCCCCGCCCCCGAGGGCGCCCGCACCAAGACCTTCGGCGACTACCTGCCGAGCGGCTGGCACTGGGCCGGCTACCAGCTCGCCGTCGCCGCCGTGCTCGCCGCCCTCTGGCGCGGACGCCGGCTCGGCCCGGTGGTCAGCGAGAACCTGCCGGTGGTGGTCCGCGCCGCCGAGACCACCGAGGGCCGCGCCCGGCTCTACCGGCGGGCCAGGGCCCGCGGCCGCGCCGCCGAGGCGCTGCGCGGCGCCACCGCCCACCGCCTCGCCCCCGCCCTGGGCGTCCCGCTCCAGGCCGGCGCCCCCGACCCCGACGCGCTCTGCGTCGCCGTGGCCGGCCGACTGCCCGAACGGCCCGCCGGGGACGTCCGGGCCCTGCTGTACGGCCCGCCCCCCACCGACGACGCCGCACTGCTGCGGCTCGCCGACGACCTCGACGCCCTCGAAAGGCAGGTACGGAACCCGTGACCGACCAGGCAACCGCCCAGCTCCGCCCCGTCCCCGGCACGGCACCCGCTACCCCCGCCACCGACCCGCGCACCGCGCTCACCGCCCTGCGCGCCGAGATCGGCAAGGCCGTGGTCGGCCAGGACGCCGCCGTCACCGGCCTGGTCGTCGCCCTGCTCTGCGGCGGCCACGTGCTGCTGGAGGGCGTCCCCGGCGTCGCCAAGACCCTGCTGGTGCGCACCCTCTCCACCGCCCTGAGCCTGGAGACCAAGCGCATCCAGTTCACCCCCGACCTGATGCCCGGCGACGTCACCGGCTCGCTCGTCTACGACGCCCGCACCGCCGAGTTCTCCTTCCAGCCCGGCCCGGTCTTCACCAACCTGCTGCTCGCCGACGAGATCAACCGCACCCCGCCGAAGACCCAGGCGGCCCTGCTGGAGGCCATGGAGGAGCACCAGGTCACCGTGGACGGCGAGCCGCGCGCGCTGCCCGTCCCGTTCCTGGTCGCCGCGACCCAGAACCCGGTCGAGTACGAGGGCACCTACCCGCTGCCCGAGGCCCAGCTGGACCGCTTCCTGCTCAAGCTGATCCTGCCGCTGCCCGACCGCGACCAGGAGTTCCAGGTGCTCTCCCGGCACGCCGCCGGCTTCGACCCGCGCGACCTCGGCGCGGCCGGCGTCCGCCCGGTCGCCGGGCCCGAGCACCTCGCCGCCGCCCGCGAGCAGATCGCCCGGCTGACCGTCGCCCCCGAGGTCCTCGCCTACATCGTCGACCTCTGCCGGGCCACCCGGCAGTCCCCGTCGCTGTCGATCGGCGTCTCCCCGCGCGGCGCCACCGCCCTGCTGGCCGCCTCCCGGGCCTGGGCCTGGCTGGCCGGCCGCGACTACGTCACCCCGGACGACGTCAAGGCGCTGGCCCTGCCCACCCTGCGGCACCGGGTCGCGCTGCGCGCCGAGGCGGAGATGGAGGGCGTCACCGCCGACTCCGTCATCCAGGCCGTCCTGGCCCAGACGCCCGCCCCCCGCTGACCCGGCCCACCGCACCGTCACCCGCACCGCACCGCCCCCGTTCGGCCCTCCGGCCCACGGGCTTCCGACCCACCGGTCTCCGACTCACGGGCTTCCGAAGGAGCGCACCGCATGGCCCTCACCGGGCGAACCGCCCTGCTCGCCGCACTCGGCGCGCTCGTCGTGGGCCTGCTGCTGCCGTCCCGGACCGGGATCGGCCTGGTCACCGGTGCGGTGCTGGTCGCCGTCGCGGTCGACCTGGTGCTCGCCGCCCCGGTCCGCGGCCTGCGGTTCGCGCGCGGCGGCGACACCACGGTCCGGCTCGGCGAACCCGCCACGGTCGAGCTGACCGTCACCAACCCGTCCGCCCGACCGCTCCGGGGCCTGGTCCGCGACGCCTGGGCCCCGTCCGCCTGGCGCCCCGGCACCGCCGAGACCGCCTCCCGCCACACCCTGGCCCTCCCCGGCGGCGAACGGCGCCGGATCACCACCGTGCTCACCCCCACCCGCCGCGGCGACCACCACGCCCACCGGGTGACGGTCCGCTCCCTCGGCCCGCTCGGCCTGGCCGGCCGCCAGGGCTCCCACCTCGTCCCCTGGACGGTCCGCGCGCTGCCCCCGTTCGCCAGCCGCAAGCACCTGCCCTCCCGGCTCGCCCGGCTGCGCGAACTCGACGGCCGCACCTCGGTCCTGACCCGCGGCCAGGGAACCGAGTTCGACTCCCTGCGCGAGTACCTGCCCGGCGACGACGTCCGCTCCATCGACTGGCGCGCCAGCGCCCGCCGGAACACCGTCGCCGTCCGCACCTGGCGCCCCGAACGCGACCGGCACATTCTCGTCGTCCTCGACACCGGCCGCACCTCGGCCGGCCGGGTCGGCGACGCGCCCCGCCTGGACGCCGCCCTCGACGCCGCACTGCTGCTCACCGCCCTCGCCACCCGGGCCGGCGACCGGGTCGACCTGCTCGCCCACGACTCCCGCAAGCGGGTCGCGGTGGCCGGCAGCTCGGCCCACGAGGTGCTGCCCGCCTTCACCCACGCGATGGCGGGCCTGGAACCCGCGCTGCACGAGACCGACATGCGCTCGCTGGTCGCCACGGCCCTCAAGATGGCGCCGCAGCGCTCGCTGATCGTGCTGCTCACCGGCCTCGACGCGGCCCCGGTCGAGGACGGCCTGCGCCCGCTGCTGCCGATGCTCACCAAGCGCCACGAGGTCGTCCTCGCCTCGGTCGCCGACCCCCGGCTGGACGTCCTCGCCACCGGGCGGGGCACCGTGGAGGCGGTCTACGGCGCGGCGGCCGCCGAGCAGACCCGGGCCGACCGCCGGGCCACCGCCGAGCGCCTCACCCGCCACGGCGTCACCGTCCTGGACGCCCCGCCGACCCGGATCGCCCCCGCCCTGGCCGACACCTACCTGGCGCTGAAGGCGGCCGGCCGGCTCTGAGCCGAGGCGTCACGTCGGCCGACGGCGCTTCAGCAACGTGTTGAGCCGGGCGGCCTGACGGGTCAGATGCTCGCGCTCGGCGAGGTTCGGCGCGCGGTGCGCCGCCTGCGCGTACAGCCGGGCCGCCGCCGCCAGGTCCCCGTCACGCTCGTGGAGGTAGGCCGCCACCGCCGCGTACCTGGGCAGGGTGTCGTCCAGCTCCGCGAGCGCCGCCAGCCCGGCGCGCGGACCGTCGGCCTCGCCGACCGCCACCGCCCGGTTCAGCCGCACCACCGGGCTCCCGGTCAGCCGGACGAGCTCGTCGTACCACTCGACGATCTGCGTCCAGTCCGTCTCCCCGGCGGTGGGCGCGTCGGCGTGCAGCGCCGCCACGGCCGCCTGCGCCTGGAACTCCCCCAGCCGGTCCCGGGCCAGGGCCGCCTGGAGGATCCCGATGCCCTCGGCGATCATCGCGGTGTCCCACCGACCGCGGTCCTGCTCGGCCAGCGGCACCAGCGCGCCGTCCGGCCCGGTCCGGCCGGCCCGCCGGGCGTGGTGCAGCAGCATCAGGGCCAGCAGCCCCGCCACCTCGGGATGGTCGATCACCGCCGCGAGCTGCCGGGTCAGCCGGACGGCCTCCGCCGCCAGGTCGACGTCACCGGAGTAGCCCTCGTTGAAGACCAGGTAGAGCACCCGGAGCACGGTGGCGACGTCCCCCGGCTGATCGAACCGGACGGCCGAGACGGTGCGCTTGGCCCGGCTGATCCGCTGCGCCATGGTCGCCTCGGGCACCAGGTAGGCCCGGGCGATCTGGCGGGTGGTCAGCCCGCCCACCGCGCGCAGGGTCAGCGCGACCGCCGACGAGGGCGTCAACGACGGGTGGGCGCACAGGAAGTAGAGCTGGAGCGTGTCGTCCACGGCGGCCGCGGGCCCCGGCTCCGGCTCCTGGTCGGCCGCGTCCTCACGGCGCCGGCGGGCGGCGTCCGACCGGGTCGCGTCCAGGAACTTGCGCCAGGCCACGGTGATCAGCCAGCCCTTGGGATCGCGCGGCTGGTCGGCCGGCCAGACCCGGATCGCCTCGACCAGCGCCTCCTGAACGGCGTCCTCGGCCGCCGCGAAGTCTGCTCCGCGGCGGACGAGGACGCCGATGACGCTCGGCGTGAGGCTCCTCAGCAGGGCCTCGTTCATCGGCGAGGTCACTCCGTGACGGTCGGCGGCATCGCCAGGAACGGCCGCAGCTCCAGCCACTCGTGGATCGGCTTCCCCCCGGCGCCGGGGGCCGCCGACAGTTCCCCGGCCAGCTCGACGGCGCGCTCGTAGCTGTCGACGTCGATCACCATCCAGCCGGCGATCAGGTCCTTGGTCTCGGCGAACGGACCGTCGGTGACCGGCGGACGCCCCTCACCGTCGTACCGGACCCAGGTCCCCTCCGGCGCGAGCGCCTGGCCGTCGACGAACTCGCCGGTCTTCTCCAGCCGGGCCGCGAACTCCTGCATATACGCGATGTGCGCCGTGACCTCCTCCGGCGTCCACTGGTCCATCGGCACGCAGTTGACCGCTTCCGGGGCGCCCCGGTAGTGCTTCAGCAGCAGGTACTTGGCCATCGTCTTCTCCTCGGAGCCTGGTGCGACCCATTGTGGCCGCGTCCACCCCGGGGACGACGCCGGTCACGGGTTCTCGACACGACTGACCAAGATTTTTTCTGGCGACCCTCCCGGACCGCACCGGCCCGGAAACGCGAAGAACCCCCACCCGGATCCCGGATGGGGGTTCTTCAGCAATGATTGTTCGGCGGCGTCCTACTCTCCCACAGGGTCCCCCCTGCAGTACCATCGGCGCTGTAAGGCTTAGCTTCCGGGTTCGGAATGTAACCGGGCGTTTCCCTCACGCTATGACCACCGAAACACTATGAAACTGTCAACCGCACACCCGTGGACACGGGCGGGTCGTTGTTTCAGAACAACACAGTGGACGCGAGCAACTGAGGACAAGCCCTCGGCCTATTAGTACCGGTCAACTCCACCCCTCACAGGGCTTCCATATCCGGCCTATCAACCCAGTCGTCTACTGGGAGCCTTACCCTCTCAAGGAGGTGGGAGTGCTCATCTCGAAGCAGGCTTCCCGCTTAGATGCTTTCAGCGGTTATCCCTCCCGAACGTAGCCAACCAGCCATGCCCTTGGCAGAACAACTGGCACACCAGAGGTTCGTCCGTCCCGGTCCTCTCGTACTAGGGACAGCCCTTCTCAACACTCCTACGCGCACAGCGGATAGGGACCGAACTGTCTCACGACGTTCTAAACCCAGCTCGCGTACCGCTTTAATGGGCGAACAGCCCAACCCTTGGGACCTACTCCAGCCCCAGGATGCGACGAGCCGACATCGAGGTGCCAAACCATCCCGTCGATATGGACTCTTGGGGAAGATCAGCCTGTTATCCCCGGGGTACCTTTTATCCGTTGAGCGACGGCGCTTCCACAAGCCACCGCCGGATCACTAGTCCCTACTTTCGTACCTGCTCGACCCGTCAGTCTCACAGTCAAGCTCCCTTGTGCACTTACACTCAACACCTGATTGCCAACCAGGCTGAGGGAACCTTTGGGCGCCTCCGTTACCCTTTAGGAGGCAACCGCCCCAGTTAAACTACCCACCAGACACTGTCCCTGATCCGGATCACGGACCCAGGTTAGACATCCAGCACGACCAGAGTGGTATTTCAACGGCGACTCCACAACAACTGGCGTTGCTGCTTCACAGTCTCCCACCTATCCTACACAAGCCGAACCGAACACCAATATCAAGCTATAGTAAAGGTCCCGGGGTCTTTCCGTCCTGCTGCGCGAAACGAGCATCTTTACTCGTAATGCAATTTCACCGGGCCTATGGTTGAGACAGTCGAGAAGTCGTTACGCCATTCGTGCAGGTCGGAACTTACCCGACAAGGAATTTCGCTACCTTAGGATGGTTATAGTTACCACCGCCGTTTACTGGCGCTTAAGTTCTCAGCTTCGCCTGGTCGAAACCAAGCTAACCGGTCCCCTTAACGTTCCAGCACCGGGCAGGCGTCAGTCCGTATACATCGCCTTACGGCTTCGCACGGACCTGTGTTTTTAGTAAACAGTCGCTTCTCGCTGGTCTCTGCGGCCACCCCCAGCTCAAGGTGCAAGACCCATCACCAGGAATGGCCCCCCTTCTCCCGAAGTTACGGGGGCATTTTGCCGAGTTCCTTAACCATAGTTCACCCGAACGCCTCGGTATTCTCTACCTGACCACCTGAGTCGGTTTGGGGTACGGGCCGCCATGAAACTCGCTAGAGGCTTTTCTCGACAGCATAGGATCATCCACTTCACCACAATCGGCTCGGCATCAGGTCTCAGCCCATATGTGAGGCGGATTTGCCTACCTCACGGCCTACACCCTTACCCCGGGACAACCACCGCCCGGGCTGGACTACCTTCCTGCGTCACCCCATCGCTCACCTACTGCAGACTTGGTTCAGCGGCTCCACCACGTCCCTTCGTCCGAAGACTCCAGGCCGGCTTCACGGCTTTAGCATCACCTGGTTCAGCGTTGGCGCTTCAAAGCGGGTACGGGAATATCAACCCGTTGTCCATCGACTACGCCTGTCGGCCTCGCCTTAGGTCCCGACTTACCCTGGGCAGATCAGCTTGACCCAGGAACCCTTGGTCAATCGGCGCAAGAGTTTCCCACTCTTGTATCGCTACTCATGCCTGCATTCTCACTCGTATACCGTCCACGACTGGTTTCCACCGCCGCTTCACCCGGCACACGACGCTCCCCTACCCATCACAGCAGGCGTTGGCCCTATTGCTGCAATGACACGACTTCGGTGATGTGCTTGAGCCCCGCTACATTGTCGGCGCGGAATCACTTGACCAGTGAGCTATTACGCACTCTTTCAAGGGTGGCTGCTTCTAAGCCAACCTCCTGGTTGTCTCTGCGACTCCACATCCTTTCCCACTTAGCACACGCTTAGGGACCTTAGTCGGTGTTCTGGGCTGTTTCCCTCTCGACCATGGAGCTTATCCCCCACAGTCTCACTGCCACGCTCTCACTTACCGGCATTCGGAGTTTGGCTAAGGTCAGTAACCCGGTAAGGCCCATCGCCTATCCAGTGCTCTACCTCCGGCAAGAAACACGTGACGCTGCACCTAAATGCATTTCGGGGAGAACCAGCTATCACGGAGTTTGATTGGCCTTTCACCCCTAACCACAGGTCATCCCCCAGGTTTTCAACCCTGGTGGGTTCGGTCCTCCACACGGTCTTACCCGCGCTTCAACCTGCCCATGGCTAGATCACTCCGCTTCGGGTCTTGGGCATGCAACTCAACCGCCCTATTCGGACTCGCTTTCGCTACGGCTACCCCACACGGGTTAACCTCGCTACACACCGCAAACTCGCAGGCTCATTCTTCAAAAGGCACGCAGTCACGGCCCACCAGCAAGCTGGCGAACGACGCTCCCACGGCTTGTAGGCACACGGTTTCAGGTACTATTTCACTCCGCTCCCGCGGTACTTTTCACCATTCCCTCACGGTACTATCCGCTATCGGTCACTAGGGAATATTTAGGCTTAGCGGGTGGTCCCGCCAGATTCACACGGGATTTCTCGGGCCCCGTGCTACTTGGGAGTTCTTCAAACGAGCCGTACAGATTTCGTCTACGGGGGTCTTACCCTCTACGCCGGACCTTTCGCATGTCCTTCGACTACCCATACGGTTTCTGACTCGCCGACCGGCCGGCAGACCGGTCAAGAAAAATCCCACGACCCCGAAACGGCAACCCCTGCCGGGTCTCACACCATTCCGGTTTAGCCTCATCCAGTTTCGCTCGCCACTACTCCCGGAATCACGGTTGTTTTCTCTTCCTGCGGGTACTGAGATGTTTCACTTCCCCGCGTTCCCTCCACACTGCCTATGTGTTCAGCAGCGGGTGACAGCCCATGACGACTGCCGGGTTTCCCCATTCGGAAACCCCCGGATCAAAGCCTGGTTGACGGCTCCCCGGGGACTATCGTGGCCTCCCACGTCCTTCATCGGTTCCTAGTGCCAAGGCATCCACCGTGCGCCCTTAAAAACTTGGCCACAGATGCTCGCGTCCACTGTGCAGTTCTCAAACAACGACCAGTCACCCACCCTCGACGATCCGAAGACCACCTCAAGTGAGGCCGGCTCTGAGACAACGTTTCCGTTCCCTCAGGACCCAACAACGTGCCCGACACAGTCGATACAGGACCTGTCTTCCACGCCCCGAAGGGCAGTACTGGCAGTCCGTTCTCCACTGTGCCGAATAGTCAACGTTCCACCCATGAGCAACCGTGCAGGACATTCGCCTGCAAGCGGCTATGTGCTCCTTAGAAAGGAGGTGATCCAGCCGCACCTTCCGGTACGGCTACCTTGTTACGACTTCGTCCCAATCGCTGGTCCCACCTTCGACGGCTCCTCCCCTTACGGGTTAGGCCACCGGCTTCGGGTGTTACCGACTTTCGTGACGTGACGGGCGGTGTGTACAAGGCCCGGGAACGTATTCACCGCAGCATGCTGATCTGCGATTACTAGCAACTCCAACTTCATGGGGTCGAGTTGCAGACCCCAATCCGAACTGAGGCCGGCTTTTTGGGATTCGCTCCACCTCACGGCATCGCAGCCCTTTGTACCGACCATTGTAGCACGTGTGCAGCCCAAGGCATAAGGGGCATGATGATTTGACGTCGTCCCCACCTTCCTCCGAGTTGACCCCGGCAGTCTCCTGTGAGTCCCCATCACCCCGAAAGGCATGCTGGCAACACAGAACAAGGGTTGCGCTCGTTGCGGGACTTAACCCAACATCTCACGACACGAGCTGACGACAACCATGCACCACCTGTATACCGACCACAAGGGGGCACCTGTCTCCAGGTGTTTCCGGCATATGTCAAGCCTTGGTAAGGTTCTTCGCGTTGCGTCGAATTAAGCCACATGCTCCGCTGCTTGTGCGGGCCCCCGTCAATTCCTTTGAGTTTTAGCCTTGCGGCCGTACTCCCCAGGCGGGGAACTTAATGCGTTAGCTGCGGCACCGACGACGTGGAATGTCGCCAACACCTAGTTCCCAACGTTTACGGCGTGGACTACCAGGGTATCTAATCCTGTTCGCTCCCCACGCTTTCGCTCCTCAGCGTCAGTAATGGCCCAGAGATCCGCCTTCGCCACCGGTGTTCCTCCTGATATCTGCGCATTTCACCGCTACACCAGGAATTCCGATCTCCCCTACCACACTCTAGCCTGCCCGTATCGAATGCAGACCCGGGGTTAAGCCCCGGGCTTTCACATCCGACGCGACAGGCCGCCTACGAGCTCTTTACGCCCAATAATTCCGGACAACGCTCGCACCCTACGTATTACCGCGGCTGCTGGCACGTAGTTAGCCGGTGCTTCTTCTGCAGGTACCGTCACTTGCGCTTCTTCCCTGCTGAAAGAGGTTTACAACCCGAAGGCCGTCATCCCTCACGCGGCGTCGCTGCATCAGGCTTTCGCCCATTGTGCAATATTCCCCACTGCTGCCTCCCGTAGGAGTCTGGGCCGTGTCTCAGTCCCAGTGTGGCCGGTCGCCCTCTCAGGCCGGCTACCCGTCGTCGCCTTGGTAGGCCATTACCCCACCAACAAGCTGATAGGCCGCGGGCTCATCCTGCACCGCCGGAGCTTTCCACCAACCCCCATGCGGAGGAAGGTCGTATCCGGTATTAGACCCCGTTTCCAGGGCTTGTCCCAGAGTGCAGGGCAGATTGCCCACGTGTTACTCACCCGTTCGCCACTGATCCACCCCGAAGGGCTTCACCGTTCGACTTGCATGTGTTAAGCACGCCGCCAGCGTTCGTCCTGAGCCAGGATCAAACTCTCCGTGAATGTTTACCCGTAATCGGGTGCACACCCGCGTTGAGCGGCACGGCAACCACCGGAATAGGGCGGCCCCGCGCACTGCGTCCTCGCTAGTGTTTGTTTCAAAAGGAATCTCCAACCCCAGGAATCCTGAGGCCGGGGATGTCAACATATCTGGCGTTGACTTTTGGCACGCTGTTGAGTTCTCAAGGAACGGACGCTTCCTTCGAGCCGCCTTCCAGCAGGCCCTCCGGGCTTCGTTCTTCCGTGTTTCCAGCTTACCAGACGTTTTCCGCTCCGTTTTCCGGAGTTTCAATTCATCCGATTCCCGCTGGCGGGATTTCCTGCGACTTCGTTCCCAAGCCTATCAAAGGCTTTCGGAGTGTTCAGTCCGCGGGATTTGCTTCGTCGGAGGGCGCGCATTTCGTGAAACGCGCTCGCCTCGATTCGGCGGTGTCGTAGACACTAGCGCCCGGGCCCGACCGTTGTCCAGTCAGTCCCAACCGTTCAAACCTACTAGCCCACCCTCACCACGTCAATGGTTTGACCGGGCTGAGAGGAAGACTAGCAGGTCAGGGGCCTGTCGATCACATCGGCTCAGGCGGCGACGGGCTGGAGGTCCGCCCGGTCGGACTCGTCCAGATCGCCGAACTCCCCGGCCTCGGCGGCCCGGCGGCCCAGCACCAGGGCGTAGAGGAGGAAAGCCGCCTCCGCGAGCACGCCGATGGAGATGCGGGCCCAGGTCGGCAGGCCGGACGGGGTCACGAAGGCTTCGAGGACGCCGGAGACCGCCAGGACCGTCGCCAGGCCGATCGACATGCCGATGATCGAGCGGCCCTGTTCCGCCAGCGCGACCGACCGGGTGCGCGGACCGGGGTCGATGACGGTCCAGCCGAGGCGCAGGCCGAGGCCGCCGGCCACGAAGACCGCGGTCAGCTCCAGCAGGCCGTGCGGGATGAGCAGGCCGAGGAAGACGTCGAGGCGCCCGGCGGAGGCCATCAGCCCGACGCCGATGCCGAGGTTGAGCACGTTGGTCCACATCACGTAGAGCACCGGGATGCCCAGCGCGATCCCGAACAGCAGGCACTGCACGGCGATCCAGGCGTTGTTCGTCCACACCTGTGCGGCGAAGGAACTGGCCGGCCGGTCCGAGTAGTACGACTCGTACTGGCCACCGGGGCGGGTCAGCTCCTGGAGGTGCTCGGGGGCGATCAGGCTGTTGCGGACCTCGGGGTGGCTGGCCATCCACCACGCGAGCAGTGCGGTGGCGGCCATCGAGACGACCGCCACCGGGATCCACCAGCGGCGCGCCCGGTAGAGCGCGGCCGGGAAGCTCACCGCGTAGTAGCGGGCGACGTCCTGCCAGCCGTTGGTCCGGGCGCCGGTCACCGCGCTGCGGGCGCGGGAGACCAGGCCGGTCAGCCGGCTCACCAGGGCCGGGTCCGGCGCGGCGGCCTGGACCTTGGCGAGGTGTCCGGTGGCGCGCTGGTAGAGGGTGACCAGTTCGTCGGCCTCCTCCCCGCTGAGCCGGCGCCGACGGGCGAGGGCGTCCAGTCGGGCCCACTCCCCCTGGTGGGTGGCGACGAAGACGTCCAGGTCCATTTCGGCGGCTCCCTGATCGGCGGCGGGCGCGGACGTGCGTGCGCGGGCGGGTCGGTCCGGGCGGGCGGGTGCCGGCGGACACGTGCGGCCCAGCATGCCAGCAGCGGCCGTCGCCCCGGCCGTCGGGATCTCACTTCCCGTGCGCCCACCGGGCCCCGTATGTTTGCGGCTGCGGATCAGACGGCGGGGAGCGGGTCACGGGGAGCCGATCCGGGGTGGTTCCCTCCCCCGGCACCGCCGCCCTCCCCGGGGCCGGATCTCCATGCGCGAGCCGTACGGGCTCCAAGAACGTGAACGGACGGGTGTCTTGAGCGACCTGGTGACGGGTGAGGCGGTCGTCCTCGGCCTCCAGACGGCGAAGCTTCCGAGCCGGGCCCTGGCGATCGTGATCGACCTGCTGGTGGAGTTCGCCGCCCTGCTGGTGTTCACGCTGGCGCTGAGCATCGCCCTGATCGGTCTGGACGGCGCGGCGCTGGCCGCCACGATGATCGGCCTGACCGTCTTCTTCCTGGTGGCCGTCCCCGTGATGGTCGAGACCCTCACCCGCGGCCGCTCGCTCGGCAAGGCCGCGCTCGGCCTGCGGGTGGTGCGCACCGACGGCGGGCCGGTGCGGTTCCGGCACTCGCTGGTGCGCGGGCTGGTCGGCTTCTTCGAGATGATCGTGCTGACCGGTGCCCCGGCCGTGATCACGTCGGCGGTGCACTCGGACGGCAAGCGGCTGGGCGACATCTTCGCCGGGACGGTGGTCGTCCGCGAGCGCACCCCGGGCGCGGGCGGCTCCGCCTCCCCGCTGCCGCCGGTCCACCCGCACCTGCTGCAGGCGATGGGCCACGAGCTGGTCGCGATGGACCTGTCCGCCGTGCCGGAGCCGCTCTGGCTCGCCATCCGCCAACTGCTGGGCCGGATCCGCCAGTTGGACCCGGCGGTGATGCTCCGGATGTCCACCCGGCTGGCCGAGGACCTGTCCGACCGGATCGGCCACCCGATCGCCCCGGGGCTGCACCCGGCGGCGTACCTGGGCGCGGTGCTCACCGAGCGCCAGCGGCGGGAGTGGACGCGGGCCCAGGAGCAACTGTGGGCGGGCAGGCCGCCCTTCGCCCCGCCGGCCGCCGCCCAGGTGCCCGCTCCCCGCCCGGCCTCCGGTCCGTTCCCCGCGCCGGTTCCGACGGGCCCGGCCGGCGGACGGCCCGCCCGGGTCCTCGGCCTGCCGGCGCAGCAGCCCGCGCCCGTGGCTCCGGCCCCGCCCGCCGCACCCGCCGCACCGCCGGCTCCGTCCTTCGACAAGCCCGCCGCGGACACCGGCTTCGCCCCGCCCGCCTGAACCGGTCCGCCCCGGACCGGGTGGTACGCCCGAGCCGGGCCGCCCCGGCCGTACGGCCCGCTACTCCTCCTCCGCCCCCACCCGCCAGGCGTTCGGCGCCGACTCCAGCTCCTCCAGCTCGATCCCCTCCGCCGCCAGCACCACGTCGCCCGCCAGGTGCACGACCTGCTGCTCGCCCGTCTCCAGGTCCGCCACCTGGTAGCGCTCCACCAGCAGCGGCCCCTCGTCCGTCTCGTGGGTGTCGACGCCCTCCAGCAGCCATCCCTGGTCGAGGGTGCGCGGCGCCAGCACCGGCTCGGTGAACGCCACCAGCCGCACCCGCGCGCTCGCCCCCTCCCGCAGCCGCAGCAGCCGGGCGGTGGCGACCAGGAAGCCCGGCGAGCGGCCGGTGAAGGCGTGCGCCCGGTCGTGGCCCTCCGTCGCGTGCTCGCCGCCGGGGTCGGCGGCGTCGGTACGGACCCAGGCCACCCCGTCCACCGCCCCGCCGCGCACCTGCCAGCCGCCGGCCCGCAGTTCCATCCGCAGCGGCCGGGCGCGCGAGTCCAGCGTGAGGTCGGTGCTGCCGAGCACCCGGCCGTCCGGCGCGTAGGTCTTGGAGACGTACCGCCACCCGGCCGCGCCGGGGGCGCAGCTGAAGCGTTCCTCCCCGAGCAGCAGGTGGTCGTGGCTGTCGTGGAGCGAGTACCGGCCGTTAGGCATACCGGAAAGCCTACGTGCGCGTCCGCGTGCAACCTTCCGCCCGGTACCCGCATGAGAGCGGCGGACGCCGCGACAAGGCGCCGCCGCCACGACGAGAGGGGGTGCGGATGGCGGAGCAGGCGCGCGACGTGGAGTTCACCGAGTACCTGGCGTCCAGGAGCGGCTGGCTGCGCAAGGTCGCCTATCTGCTGTGCGGGGACTGGCACCGGGCCGACGACCTGGTGCAGGAGTGCGCGACCAAGCTGTACGTCAACTGGTCACGGGCCGGCCGGGTGGAGAACCTGGACGGCTACGCCCGCAGGGTGCTGGTCAACACCTTCCTCGCCGAGCAGCGCACGTCCTGGTGGCGGCGGACGACGCGGACCGCGACGCCGGCGGAGGTCGCGTCGGTGGCCGCCGACCTCGACGTCCGGCTCGACCTGCGCAGGGCACTGACCGCGCTGCCGCCCAAACAGCGGGCCACCGTGGTGCTCCGGTACTACTGCGACCTCACGGTCGACCAGACCGCCGATGCGATGCGCTGCTCATCGGGCAATGTGAAGAGCCAGACCTCGCGCGCCCTCGCCACCCTCCGGACGACGCTCGCCCCTCGTCCCACCACCGCCGAGAGGACGTCATGAGGTCGCACGAACAGCATGAGCTGACCGCCCGGCTGAGCGCCCTCGCCGAGGCCCCGGCGCCGCCCGCCGCACTCGACGCCTCGGCGGTGATCGCCCGCGGGCGGGTCCGGCTACGCCGACGCCGGCAGGCCCTGGTCGGCGTGGTGGCCGGGTCGACCGCCGCCGTGCTGGCCGGCGTCCTGCTGCTGCGCCCGTCCGGCGGGCCGCCCGTCCCGGCTGTCCCCGCGCCCACCGCCCCGACCTCGTTCGTCCCGTCCCCGACCGCCACGCCGACGCCGGCCGTGATCACCGGTCCGCTGGGCGCCGAGGCCCGCTTCGGCTGGCTGCCGCCGTGGCTGGCCCGGCCGGCCGTCGGCTACGCGAACAGCGACGGCCGGTCCGTCGTCACCGCGGCCACCACGACCGCCGTCGAGAACGCCGTCCCCGCCCTGAGGCTCGAACTGCTGCGCGACCCCGGCGAGTCCGTCGCCCCCGGGGTGCACACGGTCGCCGCGCCCGCGGTCGCCGGCCGGGAGGCCCGGTGGCTGGTCACCGACGCGTCGGGGACCCCGGTCGGCCTGCGCTGGATGACCGCTTCCGGTCGCTGGGCCCAGCTGAGCGCCACGCTGTGGATCGGGGCGAAGGTCAAGGAGGACCTGCTCCGGGTCGCGGCCGGCGTCGAGTTCGGCGGCCGGGACGTCCCGTTCCCGGTGCGGCCGACCGGCGTGCCCGCCGAGCTGGAGCCCCGGAACGTCGAGCTCCACCGGCCCACCAAGGGCTCCGAGCCCCCGTGGAGCGCCATGCTGTCGTACACCGTCGACGGGAAGTGGCTGAGCGTCACGGTCCAGCCGGACGGCTTCGGGGTGTTCGCGGACGGCCGGCCGGACGGCGGCACCCCGGTGTGCCGGGTCGAGAAGGGCGTCCAGCTCTGCGCCAACGGCAGCGCGGCGACGATCCCGGCGGTGCAGCGGACCGGCGGGCTCGCGGGCCTGCTCGAACGGTTCACCGTGCTCGGCGCGGACGAGGGGTCCTGGACCACCGGCCGCTGACCGGGCCCGCCGACGCCGACGGCCGGCGCCCCCGGAGGAAGGGCGCCGGCCGTCGGACCGTCGGGCGATGCGATCAGTAGCGGTACTGCTCCGCCTTGTACGGGCCCTCGACCGGAACGCCGATGTAGTCGGCCTGCTCCTGGGTCAGGGTGGTCAGCTTCACGCCCAGCGCGTCGAGGTGCAGGCGGGCGACCTTCTCGTCCAGGTGCTTCGGCAGCACGTAGACGCCGATCGGGTACTGCTCGGTCTTCGTGAACAGCTCGATCTGGGCGATCGTCTGGTTGGCGAAGGAGTTGGACATCACGAAGGACGGGTGGCCGGTCGCGTTGCCCAGGTTCAGCAGGCGGCCCTCGGACAGCATGATGATGGTGTGGCCGTCCGCGAAGCGCCACTCGTGGACCTGCGGCTTGACCTCGGTCTTCACGATGCCGGGGAGCTTCGACAGGCCCGCGATGTCGATCTCGTTGTCGAAGTGGCCGATGTTGCCGACGATCGCCTGGTGCTTCATCTTCTCCATGTGCGAGGCAAGGATGATGTCCTTGTTGCCCGTGGTGGTGATGAAGATGTCGGCGATCGAGACGACCTCCTCCAGGGTGGTGACCTGGTAGCCGTCCATCGCGGCCTGGAGCGCGCAGATCGGGTCGATCTCGGTGATGATCACGCGGGCGCCCTGGCCGCGCAGCGACTCGGCGCAGCCCTTGCCCACGTCGCCGTAGCCGGCGACGACGGCGACCTTGCCGCCGATCAGGACGTCGGTGGCGCGGTTGATGCCGTCGATCAGCGAGTGGCGGCAGCCGTACTTGTTGTCGAACTTCGACTTGGTGACGGCGTCGTTGACGTTGATGGCCGGGAACAGCAGCTTGCCGTCACGGTGCATCTCGTACAGGCGGTGGACACCGGTGGTGGTCTCCTCGGTCACGCCCTTGATCGTGGCGGCGACCTCGGTCCACTTGTTCGGGGTGTCCTTGAGGGTGCGGTTGAGCAGCTCCAGGATGATCCGGAACTCGTCGTTGTCCGCCGTGGACGGGTCCGGCGCGGCACCGGCCTTCTCGAACTCGACGCCCTTGTGGATCAGCAGGGTGGCGTCGCCGCCGTCGTCCAGGATCATGTTCGGGGTCTTGCCGTCAGGCCAGGTCAGGGCCTGCTCGGTGCACCACCAGTACTCCTCCAGGGTCTCGCCCTTCCAGGCGAAGACCGGCACGCCCTGCGGGTTCTCCGGGGTGCCCTCCGGGCCGACGGCGATGGCCGCGGCCGCGTGGTCCTGGGTGGAGAAGATGTTGCAGGAGCACCAGCGGACCTCGGCACCGAGCGCCGTCAGGGTCTCGATCAGGACGGCGGTCTGCACGGTCATGTGCAGCGAGCCGGTGATCCGGGCGCCGGCCAGCGGCTGCGCCTCGGCGTACTCGGCGCGGATCGCCATCAGACCGGGCATCTCGTGCTCGGCCAGCTGGATCTCCTTGCGGCCGAACGGCGCCAGGGAAAGGTCGGCGACCTTGAAGTCACCGGTGATGTCGGTCGACATGCGTCTGCTCCTCGCTGAGGGGGGTGGGGCCATAGGTCCGGGCGTGCGTCGCGCGCGTCGGCCGTACGGGTGCACGGCCACGCCGGAAGGGCCGGGTCCGTGGTGGACCGGCTTCCGTTGCGCAGCACAAACCGTCGGAGGACCTCTCTCCCTCGACCGGCGCACACCCCACGGGATGCCGACCGCCGATCGACCGCCATCAGCAGCGACGTTCTGGCTCTGGTGACGAATCTACACCGACGGCCCTGCCGGTCGTCCGCCGATGACCGATTTCGGCCCCCGCCCCGACCCGCTCCCGGGCCTGGCCGCGGACCGGGGTCAGTGCGCCCCGCCCGGGCCGGGACCGCCCGGCGTGGCGGCCGGGTCGTCGCCCGCCGCGGCCTTCTCGGCGCTGTAGACGTCGGGCTCCAGGTAGATCGCCCGGGCAATCGGGACGGCCGCGCGGACCCGCTCCTCGGCGGCGTCGATCGCCTCCGCCACCCGGGCCGCGCTGTCCTCCGCGTTGACGGCCACCTTGGCGGCGACCAGCAGCTCCTCCGGGCCGAGGTGCAGGGTGCGCATGTGGATCACCCGGGTGACCGTCTCGCCGTCCACCAGCGCCTCGCGGATCCGGTGCACCGACTCCTTGTCGGCCGACTCGCCGAGCAGCAGCGACTTGGTCTCCAGGGCGAGCACCACGGCGATCACCACCAGCAGCACGCCGATGCACAGGGTGCCGACGCCGTCCCAGACGCCGTCCCCGGTGATCACGGTGAGCCCGACGCCGAACAGCGCGAGCACCAGGCCGATCAGCGCGCCGGTGTCCTCCAGCAGCACCACCGGCAGCTCCGGCGCCTTGGCGGTGCGGATGAACTGCACCCAGCCCTGCCGGCCCTTGGCCTTGCTGGACTCCCGCATCGCGGTCAGGAAGGACCAGCCCTCCATGGCGATGGCGAAGACCAGCACGCCGACGGCCCAGCCCCAGGCGTCCAGCGTCTCCGGGTGGCTGATCTTGTGCCAGCCCTCGTAGACCGCGAACAAGCCACCGACGCTGAACAGCACGATGGCCACCAGGAAGCCGTACACGTAGCGCTCGCGGCCGTACCCGAAGGGGTGCTCCTCGTCGGCCGCCCGGCGCGCCCGCTTGCCGCCGATCAGCAGCAGCACCTGGTTGCCGGAGTCGGCCACCGAGTGCACGCCCTCGGCCAGCATCGAGGAGGAGCCGGTGAAGCCGAAGGCGGTGAACTTGGCCGCCGCGATCGCCAGGTTCGCGGACAGCGCCGCGATCAGTGCCTTGGTGCCGCCTTCGGTACTCATGCCTTCGCAATCCTCACGGGTCGATCTGCTCGACGGGGCGATCTGCTCGTCGAGCGCTTACCGTACCGGCCGGGGGGCCCAGACCGGCCGACGTCTCAGGCCTGCGCGGCGGCGAGCCCCAGGTAGACGGCGGCGAAGTCGGTCAACGCGACCAGGTCGGCCAGCGCGTGCAGCGCGTCCGGCCGGGCGCTCGCGTACTCGGTCAGCCGGACGTCGTGCGCGGCGGCCAGCCGGTGCGCCCTGGTCACCCCGAAGCCGCGCGGCCCGGGGTCGTCCTCCGGCACCTCGGCCGGGCCGTCCTGCCCGTCCTGCCCGTCCTGCGCCGTACCGGCCGCGCCCGGGGCGTGCCGCAGCAGCAGCACCTGGAGGTGCAGCGGGTCCGGCTCCTCGACGCGGTCGCGGAAGAAGTCGTCCGGGTCGGCGCCCCCGCCCAACTGCCCGGTGAACATGCCCCGGTGGGCGGTGAGCACCTGCGGCAGCGGCCCGGCCAGCGCCGGGCGGCCGGCCCGGTCGGCCAGCTGGGCGGCGAACCGGGCGACGGCCGCCCCGGCGATCGGGCCCTCGGCCCACAGCAGCGGGACCGTCCCGGCCAGCCGGGCGGCCAGGCCCTTCGCCGGGTTGGTGTACGCGGCGGCGTCCGGGCGGCAGCGCACGGCGGTGGCGTCCAGCAGGTCGGCGACGGCCGGCAGCGCGTCGTACGGGAGCTGGGTGAGGCCGATCTTCTGGGCGAGCGCCAGCAGCGGGGTGAGGTGGGACCAGAGCGCCGCCGGGTCCTCGGGCGGCAGGTCCGGCTCGGCGGCCGGGACGGGGGCGAGGTCCTCCGGCGCCACCGAGGCCACGAACGGCAGCGGCAGCGCGCGCACCTGCAGCGCGGCCTCGGCCAGCGCGCTGCCGGGCGGGGCGGTGACGACGATCGCGCAGCCGCGCGCGTACGCCTGCTCGGCGAGGCCGACCAGGCCCTGCTCGCCGCCGTCGGCGGAGCTGATCACCAGTAGGTCCAGCGGGCCCGCCCAGCCGGGCAGCTGCCAGCCGAGCCCGGCGGTGAGGGCGGGCGGGGCGCCGGCCCGGTCGGCGCGCGGGGCGGCCGCCTCGGTCGGCGGCAGCGGGGTGACCAGGGAGGCCGTGCCGGCCAGCGCGGACAGCATCTCGGCGGCGGTCAGCGCGCTGCCGTGCCCGGCGACCAGGACGGCGCGCGGGCGGCCGTCCGGACGCAGCCGGTCCAGGCCGGCCGCCTCGGCCTGCCGCAGCGCGGTGCGGACCCGCGCGCCGGCGCCGGCCAGGGCCAGCAGGGCGCGGTCGCGGTCGGCGCGCCGGAGGGCGGCCGGATCGTCGAGCAGGGTGTCGTCGAGCATGCGGCAAACCTCCGGCTGCGGTCCTGGGCGCGCGTTCCGTTGCGCGCCGGGCGGTCGGGGCGGGGCGGCCGGCCCCCGCGGCTGCGGGGAGGGCCTTTCGCGACCTGCGGTGGGCGGCTGACCCCGCGGGTGCGGGGAAGCCTTTCGCGACCTGCGGTGGAACGTCGGACTCGGGGCTTCGCCCCCAGGATCAGGCCGGGCGGCGGGCCTCGTCCACCAGGAGGACCGGAATGCCCTCGCGGACCGGGTACGCGAGGCCGCAGTCCGTTCCGGTGCAGACCAGCTCGGGCTGCTCCTCGGTGCCGCCCTCGACGAGCGTGGCCCGGCACTGCGGGCAGAGCAGGATCTCCAGCAGGAAGGATTCGAGCTTCATGGGGCTCTCCAGGGTTCGTGGGTGGCACGGAGGTGCCCCGGCCGATAGGAAACCCTACCGGCCGGGGCACCGGGGCCCGTGATCAGGCGCGGGCCCCGGTCGCGGTGCTCGGGTGCGGGGTCAGCCGCGGACGACGGCGAGCACGCCGTCGCGCAGTTCGGCCATCCTCGCCGGGTCCTTGGCCTCGACGTTCAGGCGCAGCAGCGGCTCGGTGTTGGAGGCGCGCAGGTTGAACCACCAGTCCGGGCCGGCCACGGTCAGGCCGTCCAGCTCGTCCACCGTGACGCCCTCCGCGCCCGCGTAGGCGGCGCGGACGGCGGCGGTGCTGGCGGCCTGGTCGGCCACGGTGCTGTTGATCTCGCCGGAGGCGGCGTAGCGGTCGTACTCCGCGGTGAGCTCGGACAGCGTGCCCGGCTGCCCGCCGAGCGCGGCCAGCACGTGCAGCGCGGCCAGCATGCCGGTGTCGGCGCGCCAGAAGTCGCGGAAGTAGTAGTGCGCGGAGTGCTCGCCGCCGAAGACGGCGTCGGTCTCGGCCATCTCCTGCTTGATGAAGGAGTGGCCGACCCGGGTGCGCACCGGCTTGGCGCCGAGCTCGCGGACCACCTCGGGGACGGTCCAGGAGGTGATCAGGTTGTGGATGATCGTCGGCTCGGCCTCGCCGGTGGCCCGGGCGCGGGCGATCTCGCGGGCGGCGACCAGGGCGGTGATCGCGGACGGGGAGACCGGCTCGCCGCGCTCGTCCACGACGAAGCAGCGGTCGGCGTCGCCGTCGAAGGCCAGGCCCAGGTCGGCGCCGACCTCGCGGACCTTGGCCTGGAGGTCGACCAGGTTCTTCGGGTCGAGCGGGTTGGCCTCGTGGTTCGGGAAGGTGCCGTCCAGCTCGAAGTACATCGGGACGAGCTCGATCGGCAGGCCGTCGAAGACGGTCGGAACGGTGTGGCCGCCCATGCCGTTGCCGGCGTCCACGGCGACCTTCAGCGGACGGATCGCGGTGAGGTCGACCAGGCCCAGCAGGTGGTCGGCGTAGCCGCGCAGGGTGTCCTGGGCGGAGAGCGAGCCCGGCTCCACGTCCCTGACCGGGACGGTGACGGTGTCGTCCTCGGCGGTCCAGGACTCGACCAGCTCGCGGATCTCGGACAGGCCGGTGTCCTGGCCGACCGGGGCGGCGCCGGCCCGGCACAGCTTGATGCCGTTGTACTGGGCCGGGTTGTGGCTGGCGGTGAACATCGCGCCGGGCAGGTCGAGGCTGCCGCTGGCGTAGTACAGCTGGTCGGTGGAGCACAGCCCGATCTGCACCACGTCGGCGCCGTAGGCCGCGGCGCCCTCGGCGAAGGCCAGGCTCAGCGACGGGGAGGAGGGCCGCATGTCGTGCCCGACCACGATCGCGGTCGCGCCGGTGACCTGCACGAACGCGGCGCCGAAGGCCCGGGACAGGCTCTCGTCCCACTGGTCCGGGACGACGCCCCGGACGTCGTACGCCTTCACGAGCTGCTTGAGGTCGCGCACTGCGGCTCCACCCTGGTCTTAGGACTGATCACGGAACGTCTGGGCCACCGCGCGTCCGGTCGACGGGCGCGGTGACGGTAGACGGGCAGCGTACCCGGGCCGGACGAACGCCCCGTGCCGGGTGAGTCCTCAGTTGTCGGGCGAGCGCAGGACCCGGAGGTGGCCGCGGCGGCCGCCCTCGGTGGACTCGCCCTCGGGGGCGCGGCCCTGACGGGGGGTCTGCGGGCGGGCGGCCTCGCGCACGGCGTTGGCCAGCGCCTCCAGGTCGTCGCTGCTGCGGCGCAGCGGCCCGGCCTCGGCGGCGAGCCGGACGACCTCCCAGCCGCGCGGGGCGGTGAGGCGCTCGGCGTGCTCGGCGCACAGGTCGTAGCAGTGCGGCTCGGCGTAGGTGGCGAGCGGCCCGAGGACGGCGGTGGAGTCCGCGTAGACGTACGTCAGCGTCGCGACGGCCGGCCGGCCGCACGCGGTCCGCGAACAACGACGTACAGAGCTCACGAGGGTGGACGGTACCGCACTCCCCGCCGGGGAGCGAAGACCGCCTGCCCGGAGGGGGTGCCGTGTCGCCGTCCGGGCGCCGGGGGCGTGTATCCGCCGCCCCGTGCGATTCCCCGTCGGAGTGGTCCACTTCCGACCGTCCAAGGACTACCCTCGGCAGTGATATGGACAGCTCCGCACCGCAGTCATCGACAGGCCCAGCGCGCCGCCCCCGGCACCGCGACCGGCACGGCAGGGGCCTGCGCGGCCCGCTGGCGCCGCCCCAGGTGCCGATCTCGCTCACCCGCTCCGAACTGTTCGACGACTACGTGCGCGAGTCGGTGGAGCGTCTCGAACGGCGTTGGCCGCAGCTGATCGAGGTGGAGTTCGCCGTCCAGGAGGTGCCGCTGCACGAGCCGGACGGCGCCGACGCCGAGGACGGCGTGCCGCTGGGGCGGGTCTCGCCGGGCCAGCAGGGGCGCAAGAGCCAGATCGTGGTGTACCGGCGGCCGGTGGAGATCCGGGCGAAGACCCGGGAGGACCGCGCGGCGCTGGTGCACGAGATCCTGATCGAGCAGGTCGCCGAGCTGCTGGGGCTCTCCCCGGACGCCATCGACCCGCGCTACGACGAGGACTGAGCCCGACGAGGACCGAGCCCGACGGGGCGGCACCCGGAGGTGCCGCCCCGTCCGCCGCTCAGCGCAGCACGACGCCCGGGTCCTGCCCGGCCTGCGGGACCTTGACGGTGCTGTGGTCGTCGCGCAGCGCCTGGACAGTGAACATCGGCACGTCCTTGGCCGGCAGCGACAGCATCCGGGCCGCCGTGACCGGGCCGCCGGAGACGGTCTCCACGGTGAGCGCGAAGACGCCGTTCAGCCCGGCCGGCTCGGGCGCCGGGAGGGCGACCGTGCCGCCGGCCGGGAGCTGGACCTCCTTGGTGGCCGGGGTGCCGCCGCCGCTGCCGGCCGAGGCGGTGACCCGGACGGTGGCGGCCTCGCCGCTGGAGGTCAGGTAGAGCGTGGAGGCGCCGGCCCGGTTGTCGGCGACGGTGGCGCGGGCGCCGACCGGGTTGCTGCCGGCCAGCCAGGCCGCGTCGCTCTTGCCGTTGGCCGCCGCCCGGTCGATCCGCAGCCCGGCCACCACCGGGGTGCGGTGCTTGTCGTCGCTGGGCGACAGCCGCAGCCCGGCGACCTCGTCCCGGGTGACCTTGCCGAGGTCGACGGCGGCCACCATGCCCGCCTTGACGTGGATCGACTCGTTGCCGGCCGGGCTGAACCAGCCGTTCTTGCCGGACAGTTGGACCTTCAGGTCGGCGTCGTCCTCCGGCGGCGCCCAGACCACCAGGCGGGCGGAGGCGGTGTCGGCGGGCAGGCCGGGCAGCACCTGGACGGGTGCCGGGTCGGCCGAGGCCGGGATCCAGTCGGCACCCTTGCCGGCGTCGGCGGCGTGCAGTGCGGCGCCGACCCGTCCGGAGCGCACCACCACGTGCACCGCGAGGTCGGCGACGGCGCCCTTGCTGAGGGTCGACAGCAGGACGGCCTGGGAGCTGCCGGGCGAGACGGTGATGCCGTTGGCGGCGTCGTTGTCGATCAGGCCCTTGTCGCCGTACAGCTTGATGTCCACCACCGCGGCGGAGGACTCGGGGTTGACCAGGCTGACGTAGTCGACCCGGTCGCCGGCGGTGCTGGCCCCGGCGAACCAGAAGCTCGTCCCGGCCGGGGTGCAGGTCAGGCCGGACAGGCCCAGGCCGCGCTGCTCGGTGACCACCGTGGTCTGGGTGACGGTGAAGCCGGGGGCCAGGGCGCCGGTGGCGACGGCCCCGGTGCCGGGCGCGGTGTCGCCGTTGGCGGCCGGGCCGGTGGCGGGGGTGCCGGGCTTGGGCACGGTCAGCCGGGCGTCGGCGGGCGCCGCGTTCTTGTCCTGGACCGGGGCGCTCGGGGCGGCCGAGCCGGTCGGCGCCGGGGCGGCGGGCAGAGCCGGGGCCGCCGGCGCGGCGGTCGGCTGGGCGGCGGGCACGGCGGGCGCGGCCGCGTCGGAGAGCCAGCCGGCCCCGCCGGTGGCGGCGCCCGTCCCGGGCGGGGTGTAGGCGGTGAGCGTGGTCGAGCCGGTCAGGCCCTGGACCGGCTGGGGGCAGACCGCCGACGTCCGCTCGACCTGCGCGGTGGTCGGGGCGGCGCCGGTGGCCGCCTTGGCCGGGACGGCCGGCGCGCGCAGCTGGGCGATGCCGAACACCGCCGCGAGCACCACGGCCGCGGCGAGCAGGGACTGGGTGGTCCTGGCCGCGCCGCCGGCCCCTCCGCGGAACGGGCCGCGACCGGAGCGGGCGGCCTCGGCCGGGCCGGACGGCTCCGCCGCGAAGGCGGTCCCGGCCGGTTCGGCGGCCTCGCCGGCGCCGGACTTCTTCCTGAATGCGGGCTTCTTCATCGCGGGTCAGCTCCCCGATCCGTGCTGGTGCGGGTACCGGCCGGGGCCGTTGGGGTCGTTCGGGTCGTAGTAGGGCTCGCCCTGCCGGCCGGGCTCCCAGGGCTGCTGCTCCGGCTGCCGGCCGCCGTCGTACCCGTGGGCGTCGTAGCCGTACGGCTGCTGCTCGGCGGGCTGGTACGGCTGCTCGTAGCCCTGCTGCCGGTGCGCGTCGTAGCCCTGGCCGTCGTACCCCTGGCCGCCGTACGGCGCGGCGACCGGCTGCTGGGCCGCGTACTGGTCGTAGCTGTACGGGTCGGCCTGCTGGTACGCCTGGTACGGGTCGGTGTACTGCTCGGCGTCCTGGACGGCGGCGGCCGCCTGGACGGCCCCGATCACCGGCTCGCCGATCGGCTGCGCCGGAATCGCGCCCGGCCGGTCGTACACCCCGGACTCGTCGGCACCGCCCTCGGTGCCCTCGGCACCCTCGCCGCGCTCGGCCATCCGGCGGGCCCGGCGGCTGCCGGGGGCGGGGGCCTGCGCCTGGGCGGCGGCGGCCAGCGCGGCGGCGGCGACCACCTCCTCGGGCAGGTCGTCGTCCTTGTGGCTGCGGCGGCCGGGCAGGGCCAGCACCAGGATGGTGAGGCCGAGCAGCACCTGGGCCCAGATCCAGCCGGTGTGGGCGGCGCCGCCCTCCCGGGTGACGCTCAGCTTCCCGCCGGCGGCCGGGAGCTTGAAGCCCTGCGCCCAGCCGTCGACCGTGGTGGGCTCCAGCGCGGTGCCGTCCACGGTGGCCTTCCACTCCGGGGCGGCGGACTCGGCGAGCCGCAGCACCCGGCCGTCCGGACCGGCCGGGACGGTGGCGGACAGGTCGCGGGCCCCGGACGGGACGACCACCGGGTTGGCGCCCGGGGCGGTGATCACCGCGCGGACTGCGGGGGTGCCGTTGACCTGCCAGAGCGCGGCGGCGCCGTCCTGGTTGGCCTTGACCAGGCCGGGGGTGGTGTCCAGGACGTCCTTGAAGACGTCGATCACCGGCTGCTGGACCAGCACGTAGGCGATGCCGTAGCCGGCCAGGGCGCTCGCCTGGTCGGCGCCGGAGCCGGCCAGCAGGCTGCCGACCATCTTGTTCAGGCCGTCCTGGGTGCCGGTCGCCGGATCGACGGTGGACTCGGCCTGGCCGAGCGTCAGACCGGCGCCGCGCAGCACGGTGTAGCGGACCGCGCCGCCGCCCGGCTCCCCGGTGACGACCAGGGTGCGGGCCCGGTCGGTGGTGCCGGCCTCCTCGGCGATGAACGCCGGGACCTGGTCCGACTGGCCGCGGTGCAGCGGACCGCCGGCGCCGGTCAGCGCCCACCACAGGCCGGTGCCCAGCGGGGCCAGCACGGCCGCGGCCACCACCAGGGCGGCCACCGGCTGGCGCCAGCCGAAGGCGATCCCGGCCACGCGGGCGTTGGCGCCGTCGGCGCCGATCGCGGCGGCGGCCAGCAGGGCGAGCCCGGCGATCAGGGTGGCCGGGCCGGCCCAGGCGGGCACCGCCGGGCCGCCGGAGGCCGGGGTGACGGAGGTGCCCGCCACCACGACCGAGAAGACCAGTCCGGCGCCGGCCGCGCCCCAGGCCGCGAGCACCGCGCGGCGGCGGTCGGCGCGCAGCAGCGCGGCCAGCGCGGCCAGCACGACGCCCGCCGAGAGCCAGATCGGCGGCACCCCGGCGCCGCCCGGGTTGACCAGCAGCAGGCCGGCCGCGCTCGCGCCGGCGCCGTGCAGTCCGGGCAGCCCGGCCTCCAGCAGCAGCCACTGCGGGTGCGACAGCACCGTGAGCGACCACGGGGCCAGCACCGCGACCGGCACCGCCAGGATCACCAGGACGCGCAGGCCGAGCAGCCGCAGCGCGCTGCCGCCGGAGCCGAAGGCGCCGCCGCGCAGCACCGCGACGACCAGCATCGCCAGGCAGAGCGGCACCGCGAGCGCCCACGTTATCGGGACGAAGGCGGTGGCCAGGGTGAGCAGCAGGACGGTCATCCAGACCGGGCGCCAGCCCGGGCGGGCGCCCTGGGCGGCGCTCTCCGCGCGGATGCCGAGGCCGGCCGCGATGGCGGCGGCGCGGGCCAGCGGCGGCAGCAGCACGGCGAGCACGGCGGTGCCGATCCGGCCCTGGGCGAGCGCGCCGGTCGCCGCGGGCAGCAGCGCGTAGGCGGCGCTGGCCCAGGCGCGGACCATCTTGGAGTCCAGCAGCGGCCGGGACACCAGGTAGGCGCTGACCGCGGACAGCGGGACGGCGAGCACCACGATCAGGGTGAGCGCGAGGTCGGCGTGGTCGAACAGCAGCCAGGAGAGCACCGCGAGCACGCCGAGGTACGGCGGTGCGGCGGCGGTGGAGCCGGTGCCGACCGGGTGCCAGGCGTCGGCGTACATCGACCAGAGGCCGCCGGCGCCGTCGGCCGCGGGCAGCAGGGCGCCGCCGAACAGCCCGCCGCTGCCGAGCAGGCCGCGACAGGCGACCAGCGCGAACACCAGCAGGGCGGCGAACAGAACCGGCGCCGGGCGCCGGGCGAGCTTCTTGAGCAGCGCGAACTGCTCGACGACCAGGTCCTCGGCGTCCTCGTCGCCGCCGGCCTCGGCCGAGCCGTGCCGGCCGCCGGTGTCGTCGCCGCCCCCTATCCCGAGCGAGCCGACCACGCCCTCGACCGCCAGCCGGGTGGTGGCGCCGGGGGCCGGGAAGAGCGTGCGGTCGTCCAGGGCGTCCGCCGCCCGGGACCGGGCGCGGCGCTTGCGCGCGGCCAGCAGCCTAGGGAAGCGGACGAGTTCGTGGCCGAGGCCGGCGAGTTCGTCGAACGCCTGGCGCGGGTCCTTGCCGAGCAGGTTGGTGACGGCCCGTACCAGGGTGCCGAGCACCAGCCGCAGCAGGACGTAGGGGAAGAGCGCGCCCTTGCAGTTGGCGAGCAGGGTGTAGACGGCACCGGCCTTGTCCACCCGGTGCGGGTGGGAGGGGCCGCAGTCGATCGGGCGGCGCTCGCGGGCGGACGCCTCGGCGTGCCGCAGCACGGCGTCGGGGGCGACCACCACCCGGTGGCCGGCGGCGTTGACCCGCCAGCAGAAGTCGGTGTCGTCCCGCATCAGCGGGAGGGCCCGGTCGAAACCGCCGAGCTCCTCGAAGACGTCCCGGCGCACCAGCATGCCGGCGCTGGAGACGGCGAGCACCGGACGGACCTGGTCGTGCTGTCCCTGGTCCTGCTCGCGGCGGTCGAGGCCGGTCCAGCGGCGGCCGGAGCGGGCGATGGTGACGCCGACCTCCAGGAGCTGGCGGCGGTCGTACCAGCTGCGCAGCTTGGGGCCGACCACGGCGGCGCTGGGGGTGGAGTCGGCGACCTGGAGCAGTCGGCGCAGCGCGTCGGTCTGCGGCTCGCAGTCGTCGTGCAGCAGCCAGAGCCACTCGACCGGCCGGGTCTCGCGCGGGCCGCCGCGGCCGAGGTCGTCCTCCTGGGCGAGCGGGTCGCCGAAGTCGTCCCAGCCGCCGGTGACCGGGTCGTAGCCGGAGGGGTCGAGCCGGTACGGCAGGTCCTCCGCGCGCAGCGGCGCGCTGCCCGACACGGCCTCGGCGACGGCGGTGCCGAAGCCGGCCCGGCGGCCGAGGACCAGCGGACCGCTGTCGGGCAGCCAGTCGGCGAGGGTGTCGGCGAGCAGTTGCGGGGAGTTGTCGGTGGATCCGGTGTCCACGGCGAGGATCCGCTGGACCTGGCGGTCCTGACCGAGCAGGCCGGCCAGGGCCTGCGGGAGCCAGCGGGCGCCGTCGTGCGAGACGACCACGGCGGTGACCAGGTGGCGCGGATAGGCGGGCGGCCGGGAAGCGGTGAAGCCGCTCTGGTGGCTGTAGACGGTCATCGAGTGCGCGGGCCCCAGTTCTCGGTGGACACAGCCGGTGAACGGCAACCGGATGGCGCACCACACTAACGGCTCCGGGTGGCCGGTTCGTCCGGGGTGTGCGTGCGGAGACGGTGAAGGGGGCCCCGGGAACACGAAAGCGCCCCACCGTCGCGGTGAGGCGCCCGTACAGCTGTGCGGCTGTCCGTCGTTGTCGGTCGGTCAGCGGGGGCAGGGGGCCGCCCGGTCAGACCGCGCTCTTCTTGAGCCGACGGCGCTCGCGCTCGGAGAGGCCGCCCCAGATGCCGAAGCGCTCGTCATTGGCGAGCGCGTACTCCAGGCATTCCGAACGGACCTCGCAGGCGAGGCAGACCTTCTTGGCCTCGCGGGTCGAGCCGCCCTTCTCGGGGAAGAAGGACTCCGGGTCGGTCTGGGCACACAACGCGCGCTCCTGCCAACCGAGTTCCTCCTCGTCCTCCGCGATGCCGTCCCCGATCAACAGCTCAAAGAGCTCGCTCATGTGGCGCGCCTCCTCTGCCCCTACTTGGCGTCCCCGTGGTTGCCGTTGCCTCGTGCGGCTGACGACACGAGTGAAATTACAGTTGCGTCACTCTGGCCCAGTCAAGCCGAGCTCTGGTATTGGGGCCGGGATTCACTCCCTGGCACCAAGCCGTTACGAATAGTGTACATATCCGGACACATCGGACCTTCTGCCTCAAGGTCCTGAACAGCGCCGAACCATCCGCAACCATTCACCAGGTGACGCAGGGTCACCGCCACAGGCCGGTCATCGGCCTGCCTTCCCGGCGATCTTCCCATCGAAACATAGAGAGTGATGAATCACCCCATCAGGGCAAGATCCGGACTTAACCCACCCGAATGCCGCATCCTGCGGTTTGACACCGCCCCCGCGGATGCGGTCTCCTTTTCCCTATGTCAGAGTTCGCCAGCCCTCGGAGCGGTTCCACCCTCCGCCGTGCCGTGAACTTCTGTTGTCGCCTCTGTTCCTGCTGTATCTAGGCGCCCGCGTCCCACCGCGCGCCGCCCCCAGGAAGCACAGAGGCCGCCCGCGACTCCCGTCCCAGGACATCCCGGATCCGGCCGATCCCGACGAACCCGGCCGACTCCTCCGAGGACGACTCCCGTGCGCATGATCCGCATCCGCGAGCGGAACCGCGACCGCAACAAGCTCGCCCGCCGTGGCCCCGCCACCGTCCGTACCGCGACCGCCCGTACCGGCACCACCGCCGACACCCGGACCCCCCGGTGGGCCGACGGCCTCAGCGACGTCTCCATCGCGGGCGACCCGCTCGCCTTCCCGCACCTGGCCCGCACCGACCTGCCCGCCCACCCCACCACCGTCGCCGGGTACGCCCGGCTGGTGCGCGAGATCGCCGCCGACCGCGACCGCTGGGAGCCGCTGGTCCGCTACGACGCGCTGACCCGCTGGTACGCCCGGCTGGAGACCGGCCCCGGCTACGAGGTCTGGCTGCTCAGCTGGCTGCCCGGCCAGGGCAGCGGCTTCCACGACCACGGCGAGTCCTCCGGCGTGATGAGCGTCGTCCGGGGCGAGCTGATCGAGCGCTCCCTCACCCACGCCGGCGACGGGGCCCGGGTGCTGCGGCCCGGCGGGCAGAGGGTGTTCTCCTCCGGCTACCTGCACGAGGTCGTCAACGGCGCCCTCGAACCCGCCGTCTCCATTCACCTCTACGCCCCCGGCCTGACCGAGATGAACCAGTACGGCGCCCCCGCCGTCCCCGAGCAGCACCCGGAGCAGCACCCCGGGCGGCAGGCGCCGGCCGGGTCGCACTGACCACGGGCTGACGGGCAGTCCGACCGTGGCAGGATGAGCCCCATGCGCATCGTGGCACTGGCAGGCGGAATCGGCGGAGCGCGCTTCCTGCGCGGACTCCGGGCGGCGGTCGGACCGCAGGACGAGATCACCGTCATCGGCAACACCGGTGACGACATCCACCTCTACGGCCTCAAGGTCTGCCCCGACCTCGACACCGTGATGTACACCCTCGGCGGCGGCATCCACGAGGAGCAGGGCTGGGGCCGGACCGACGAGACCTGGTCCATCAAGGCGGAGATGAAGGAGTACGGCGTCGGCCCCGAGTGGTTCGGGCTCGGCGACCGGGACTTCGCCACCCACCTGGTGCGCAGCCAGATGCTCACCGCCGGGTACAGCCTCAGCCAGGTCACCGAGGCGCTGTGCGTGCGCTGGAAGCCGGGCGTGCGGCTGCTGCCGATGAGTGACGACCGGGTCGAGACCCACGTGCGGATCACCGACGAGCAGGGCAGCCGGGCGATCCACTTCCAGGAGTACTGGGTCAGGCTGCACGCCGCCGTGGACGCCGAGGCGATCGTCCCGGTCGGCGCGGACACCGCCAAGCCCGCGCCGGGCGTGCTGGAGGCGATCGCCGAGGCGGACGTCATCCTGTTCCCGCCGTCCAACCCGGTGGTCTCGATCGGCACCATCCTCGCCGTCCCCGGCATCCGGGAGGCGGTCGCCGCCGCGCCCGCTCCGGTGGTCGGGCTCTCCCCGATCATCGGCGGGGCGCCGGTGCGCGGCATGGCCGACAAGGTGCTCGCCGCCGTCGGCGTCGAGGCCACGGCCGAGGCGGTCGCGCTGAACTACGGCTCGGAACTGATCGACGGCTGGCTGGTGGACACCGTCGACGAGGCCTCGGTGGCCGCCGTCGAGGCCGCCGGGATCGCCTGCCGGGCCGTCCCGCTGCTGATGACCGACGTCGAGGCCACCGCCGAGATGGCGCGTACGGCGCTCGCGCTGGTGGAGCAGGTGCGGAAGTGACGCTGGAGGTCATCGGCGTCGACGGGCTGCCCGAGGTCGCGGCCGGGGCGGACCTCGGCGAACTCGTCGCCAAGGCGGGGACGTACCGGGACGGCGACATCCTGCTGGTCACCTCGAAGATCGTCAGCAAGGCCGAGGGCCGGCTGCTGCACGCCGCCGACCGCGAGGCCGCGATCGACGCCGAGACCGTCCGACTGGTCGCCCGGCGCGGGCCGATCCGGATCGTGGAGAACCGCAACGGCTTCGTCATGGCCGCCGCCGGGGTCGACGCGTCCAACACCGCCCCCGGTACCGTGCTGCTGCTGCCCGAGGACCCGGACGCCTCCGCCCGGGCACTGCGGGCCCGGCTCCAGCAGCTCACCGGCGTCCGGCTCGCCGTCGTCGTCACCGACACCTTCGGACGGCCCTGGCGCAACGGGCTGACCGACGTGGCGATCGGCGCCGCCGGCCTCTCCGTCCTGGAGGACCACCGGGGCCGCACCGACAGCCACGGCAACGCGCTGGAGATGACGGTCACCGCGACCGCCGACGAACTCGCCGCCGCCGCCGACCTGGTCAAGGGCAAGGCCACCGGCGTCCCGGTGGCGGTCGTGCGCGGACTCGGCCACCTGGTCACCGCCGAGGACGGCGAGGGCGTGCGGCCGCTGGTCCGGCCCTCGGTGGACGACATGTTCCGGCTCGGCACCTCCGAGGCGCTGCGGCAGGCCGTCACCCTGCGGCGCACCGTCCGCTCCTTCACCGCCGAGCCGGTCGACCCGGCCGCCGTCCGGCGCGCCGTCGCCGCCGCCGTCACCGCGCCCGCCCCGCACCACACCACGCCGTGGCGGTTCGTGCTGCTGGAGTCCGCCGACACCCGGGTGCGGCTGCTCGACGCGATGCTCGCCGCCTGGCAGCGCGACCTGCGCGAACTCGACGGCTGGGACGAGGCGAGGATCGCCCGGCGCACCGCCCGCGGCAACGTCCTGCGGGACGCCCCGTACCTGGTGGTGCCCTGCCTGGTGATGGACGGCTCGCACGACTACCCGGACCCGCGCCGGGCCGCCGCCGAACGGGAGATGTTCACCGTCGCCGCCGGCGCCGCCGTGCAGAACCTGCTGGTCGCGCTCACCGGCGAGGGCTACGGCTCCGCCTGGGTCTCGTCCACCATGTTCTGCCGCGACACGGTGCGGGAGGTGCTCGACCTCCCGGCGGGCTGGGACCCGATGGGGGCCGTCGCGGTGGGCCGGCCCGCGGAGCCGGCGAAGGCTCGGGGGGAGCGGGGGGCCGACGCGTTCGTCGTGGTGCGGTAGGGGTCAGAGGCCGCGGTAGATGTCCCGGCGGTTGCCGACGTGGACGACGAGGATCAGCAGCTCATCGCCGCGGATCTGGTAGACCACGCGGAAGTCACCCACGCGGAGCCGGTACAGGCCGTCGTTGCCGGTCAGCTTCTTGACGTCGGGCCCCACGGCGAACGGGTCGTCCCCCAGCGCGGTGAGTGCCGTGAGGATGCGCATCGCCTCGAGCCGGCCGATCGCGCGCAGCTGGCGTCGGGCGTGCGAGGTGAATCCGAAGGCGTACTTCACGCGGCGCTCCCGGCGGAGTCCGTCGGCGGGCCGAACAGGTCCACCAGCAGCTCGGCCATGGTGACGGTCGGCTCGTCCAGGTGCTTCCGCGCCTCACGGGCCAGGAGTTCGTCCTCTGCCTCCTCTATGGCATCGAGGATCTCGATCGGCACGACCGCTCCGACACGCTCGCCCTTGCGCGTGATCACGGTGATCTCGCCGGCCTCGGCCCGGCTGACGACCTCGGCGAGGTGGGCGCGGGCTTCACGGATGCTCAGTGCGTCAGTCATGCCTCGAGCGTACACAGGGATGTGTACACCGCGCGGGGGTTCGCGGTCAGCGGTGGCGGTGGTCGTTGGGGGTCAGGCGGGGGCCGTAGCGGGGGGCGTGGGTGCCGGTGGCCAGGAGGAGGCGGCAGACGCGGTGGCGTTGGGGGCGGTAGGGCTCCAGCAGGGCGAGCATCTGGGCGTCGTCGCTGCGGGGGCGGCCGGCCAGGGCCCAGCCGACGAGGTTGGGGAGGTGGAAGTCCCCGACCGAGACCGCGTCCGCGTCGCCGTTGCTGCGCTGCAGGGTTTCGGCGGCCGTCCAGACCCCGATGCCCGGGACGGCGGTGAGGCGGGCGAAGGACTCCTCGTGGCCCATCGCCGAGGCCTCCTCCAGCCGCGGCGCCAGCCGGACGGCGCGCATGACCGTCGCGGAGCGCTTCGGGTCCACGCCCGCCCGGTGCCACTCCCAGCTCGGCACCAGCGCCCACTCGCGGGCGGACGGCGCCACCCGCATGCCCTCGGCCGGGCCCGGTGCCGGGGTGCCGAAGTCCCGCAGCAGGGTGCGCCAGGCGCGGTAGGCCTCGTCGGTGGTGACCTTCTGCTCCAGGATCGCCGGGACCAGCGACTCCAGCACCAGCCCCGTCCTGGCCAGCCGGACCCCGGCGGTACGGCGCTGGGCGTCCCGCAGCGGGCCGGGCGGCAGCACCAGCGACTCCGGGGCGTCCTGGGCGCCGAGCAGGGTGGGGAGGCGGTCGAGCAGCCAGTCCGCGCCCGGGCCCCAGGCGCTCGCCTCTACCTCGCCGGCGGCCGGGCGCGGCAGCACCCGCAGGGTGCCGATGCCGGCCGGGGTGCGGGAGGCCCGCCAGACGGCGCCGTCCCCGGTGCTGCGGTAGGCCGGGTCGGCCGGGCCGCGGCGCAGCGGGAGCAGGGTGCGGGCGACGTCCAGCGGGAAGCCCGGACGCCAGCGCCGTACTGCTTCCACTGCCGTCGCCTCCCGCGTCGCCTCCGGATATGAACGATACGCGGGAGGCCGGACAGGCCGGGTGGACGGCGGACGGGCACGGGGTCAGCCGGTCTGGAGGGCGGCCGCGGCGGCTCGCAGGTCGGGGAGGCGGGCGTAGAGGGCGGCGCCGGGGCATTCGGTGGCGACGCCGTCGCGGTGGCCGGAGACGGCGTCGAAGTCGACGACGGTGCCCTTGGGGTAGCGGCTGGCGTCCGAGCCGGAGGTGAGCTGGGTCCGGCCGTCGGCGGGCTGGCCGGTGAGGCCGAGCTTCCAGGCGGCGAGGGCGGCGAGGCCGTCGAGGAGGGGGCCGGGCGGCTGGTCGCCGTCGTAGGTGCCGATCGCGGCGACCCCGGTGGAGTCGGTGTTGAAGCCGAGGGTGTGGGCGCCGTGGACGGGCAGGTCGACGCCGCCGGCCCGGCCCTCGTAGACGGTGCCGCAGCGGTCGACCAGGAAGTTGTAGCCGATGTCCCGCCAGCCGTTGGTCTTCACGTGGTAGACGTAGATCGCCCGGATCACCCGGGGTGCGTCGGCGCAGGCGTAGTCGGTGGCGGTGGCGGTGTGGTGGACGAAGACCTCGCGGACCGGGCCGGTGTACTCGAACTCCTGGTCGCGCAGTGACTCGTCGGCGCCCCAGCCGGCCCGGGTGACGATCCCCGGGCGCGGGGCCTGGCCGCCGGCCGACCCGGCGGTCGGCCTCGACGGCGGCTCGACGGACGGCGGCGTCGTCGGCCCACCGGACGGCGGCTTCGGCGGCTCGACGGACGGCGGCGTCGTCGGCCCACCGGACGGCGGCTCGACGGGCGGTTCCGCGGGCAGGGTCCGTACGGCGGTCGAGGGTGCGCCCCGCCCCGGGTCGACCAGGTCGAGCCGCAGCCCGGGCGGCACTCCGGCGGGCCCGGGCCTGACCTCGACCGCGACGCCGTCGCTGCGGCCGGTCCACAGCGGGGCGGTGGCGCCGTGCGCCGCGTCGTCGGGGCCGTCCGAGGCCTCGGTCTCCAGGCGGTGCCAGCCGCTCCAGCGGCCGGTGGCCGCGTCCCGGGTGCGGACCCGGACCACCGCGTCGGCGAGCGCCCGCGTCGGGCCGTCCCAGCCGAGGCCGAGGAGTTCGAAGGGTTCGGTGCCGCGCGGCGCGAGGACGGCCCCGGCGGGCAGCGGCAGCGTGGTGGTCGAGCCGCCACCGGCGAAGTCTTGGCGCTGCGGGGCCGGCGAGGGGGTCGCGGTGGCGGCGGGCTGGAGGAGCAGGGCGGCGGTGCAGCCGGCGAGCAGGGCGGCCGGGAGCGAGCGGCGCGCGGCCGTGGTTGAGAGGCGCATAGTCCGGATCGTCGCCGCAAACCCGCCCGCCCGCCACGCCGCTGCGCGCCCGTTCGGCCGCCCCTCCCGGCCGCCCACCCGAAGGCCGTAGGCTGGGGCGCACCATGACTGCGCCTTTCGCTGCCGATGCCCGCACCCCCGTCGAGCTGCTGCACGCATTCCTGCGCGGCGGCACCCCTTCGGTCGATCCCGCGGCCCCGATGGTCACCTTCTACGACGACGCCACCGGCGAACGGGTGGAGCTGTCCGCCCGGACCTTCGACAACTGGGTGGCCAAGACCGCCAACCTCCTCCAGGACGAGCTGAACGCCGGCCCCGGCGACCGGGCGGCGCTGCTGCTGCCCGCCCACTGGCAGAGCGCCGTCTGGCTGCTGGCCTGCTGGTCGGTCGGGGTGGCGGCGGTGCCGGGCGGCGACCCGGCCGCCGCCGACCTGGTGGTCAGCGGCCCGGACGGGCTGGAGTCCGCCCAGGCCTGCGAGGGCGAGCGGGTCGCGCTCGCCCTGCGGCCGCTCGGCGGCCGCTTCCCGCAGCGTCCGGACGGCTTCCTCGACTACGCCGCCGAGGTGCCCGGCCAGGGCGACCGCTTCGCGCCGTACTCCCCCGTCGCCCCGGACGGGCAGGCGCTGGAGACCGTGGTGGACGGGCTGCCGCTGAAGCTGACGGGCGAGCAGACCGTGGCGCTGGCCCGGGAGGGCGCGGCGCGGCTCGGCCTGAAGCCCGGTGACCGCGTCCTGTCCACCCTCTCGTACGACGACTGGACCGGTCTGGAGGCCGGTCTGCTGGCGCCGCTGGCGGCCGGCGCCTCGGTGGTGCTCTGCCGCAACTCGCAGGCGCTGGACGCCGGGCAGTGGGAGAAGCGGGTGGAATCCGAACGGGTGACACTGCGCCTCGGCTGACCCCCGGGGCGGCCCCGGCGGGTAGGGATCCCGGCCATGGCCGAGGACGACACCGAGCACCCCCCGACCGCCACTCCCCCGACGAACGACCCCGGGCGGGACGGTCCGCCCACGGGCCCGCCTCCGGGCGGGACCGGACGCCCGCGCAGGCGCCGGCGGTGGCTGATGATCACCGCCGGCGCCGTCGCGTTCCTGCTGGTCGCCACCGGGGCCCTGCTCTGGATCGCCTACCGCACGCTGGACGGCAACATCCGCACCGACTCGGCCACCGACCGGCTGCTCGCCAAACTGGAGGCCGAGCGCCCGAGCCGCACCGCCGGGGCCCGGGGCGCCCAGAACATCCTGCTGATCGGCAGCGACGACCGCTCCGGCGCGAACGGCTCGTACGGCGGTGAGGCGGGCACCCAGCGCTCGGACACCACGATCCTGCTGCACCTGGCCGCCGACCGGAAGCACGCGACGGCGGTCTCCGTCCCGCGCGACGTCATGGTCACCGTGCCCGCCTGCGAGCAGCCGGACGGCTCCCGCAGCCGGCCGGCGCTGATGCAGTTCAACCGGGCCTTCGAGACGGGCGGCCCGGCCTGCTCGATCCGGACCGTCGAGCAGCTGAGCGGCATCCGGATCGACCACTACGTGATCCTCGACTTCAGCGGCTTCAAGCGGATGGTGGACACCATCGGCGGGGTCGAGGTGTGCGTGCCGCAGCCGATCCACGACAAGGACGCCAAGCTCGACCTGCCCGCCGGCCGGCAGACCCTGCACGGCGAGCAGGCGCTCGGCTACGTCCGGGCCCGGGAGAGCCTGGGCGACGGCAGCGACACCCAGCGCATGGGCCGCCAGCAGCAGTTCCTGGCCGCGCTGGTCCGCAAGGTGCAGTCGCAGGGTGTGCTGCTGAACCCGGCGAAGCTGTGGCCGGTGCTGGACGCCGCGACGTCCTCCGTCCGGGCCGACGGCGCGCTGTCCTCGCTCGGCGCGCTGTACGACCTCACCCAGGACCTGCGCGGCGTCCCCTCGGCGGACGTGGTCCTGCTGACCGCGCCCCGCCGCCCGTACCGCTACGACTCGGACCGGGACGAGTTCGTGCAGCCGCAGACCGGCCAGCTGTTCGCGGCGCTGCGGGACGACCGGCCGGTCGCCGTCCGGCCGCCCGGGTCCGCGCCCTCGCCGGGCCGCGGGCCCGGCGCGATCCCCACCGCGTCGGCGGGCCCCCGGCCGGGTGCCGGGACCGCCCCGACGGGCGGGGTGGCGGCGGTGGCGAAGGCGTCGCCCTCGGCGGGCGCCTCTCCCACCTTCGAGGGACGCACCGCCGACGTGGACGCCTGCGCCCCGCACTGAGCCGGTCTCCCCGACCACCCCGGCCGACCCGCGCGGTCGCCGCCGGCCGCTCCGGTCGTTTCCGCAATTGCTCGGCCACGAGCGGTATTTGCCTCCGCGCTGCCGGAACATGGCGGAGATCACACCGGGAACGACTGCCCCGCGCGGCTCGTCTAGTGTGTCCGGATCGGTCCGTCCGTACGGGTGGTCCGCAGCCGTGACCGGTCGAAGCTAGGGGACCCCCGTGCACGAGGAGCAACCGGAAGCCGGCCGGTACCGGGTGGAGCCCGCGCCGGGCGTCCCCCGGCAGCGCCGCCGGGCTGCCGAGACGCCCGCGGCACCGGCCCCGGAGGGCCGCCGGGACAGCCGGCGGCGGGCGGCCGCGATCGCCAGGCGCAGCCGGCGCCGGCGGGCCCTCAAGTGGACGGCCGGGGCGGGCGCCCTGGTGATGGTGGCGGGCTGCGGCGGGGCGTACTACCTGTACCGGCACTTCAACGACAACCTGACCTCGGTCAAGGTCCAGCTCGGCGACGAGTCCGAGCGGCCCCCGGCCGCCGGGGACGCGCTGAACATCCTGGTGATCGGCACGGACAGCCGGGAGGGCCTCGGGCGGGAGTACGGCGACGAGGGCAGTACCGGGCACGCCGACACCACGCTGCTGTTCCACATCGCCAAGGACCGCTCCAACGCGACCGTGGTCAGCCTCCCGCGCGACCTGATGGTGCCGATCCCGGAGTGCCAGAACGCCCAGGGGAAGAGGATCCCGGGCTCGGCGCGGTCCGAGTTCAACAACAGCCTCGGCCAGGAGGGGCGCGACGCGGGCTGCACCTGGAAGACCGTCGAGAAGACCACCGGGATCCGGGTCGACCACTTCGTCCAGGTCAACTTCGAGGCGGTGAAGACCCTTTCCACCGCGGTCGGCGGGGTCGAGGTCTGCGCGGCCAAGGACATCAACGACTCCGGGTCCCACCTGAAGATGACCAAGGGGCGGCACGTCGTGCAGGGCGACGAGGCGCTGGCCTTCGTCCGCACCCGGCACGCGGTCGGCCAGGGCGGCGACCTCACCCGGATCCCGCTCCAGCAGCAGTTCATCAGCTCGATGATCCGCAAGATCAAGAGCGACGACACCCTGACCAGCCCCACCAAGCTCTACAAGCTCGCGGACGCCGCCACCAAGGCGCTGACCGTGGACTCCGGCATCGGCAGCGTGGACAAGCTCAAGGACCTCGCGCTGGACATCAGCAAGGTGGACACCAAGAACATCACCTTCACCACCGCGCCCGTCCTGGACGACCCCAAGGACGAGAACCGGGTGATCCTCAAGCAGCCGGACGCCGGACAGCTGTTCGCGATGGTCGCGGCCGACCGCTCGCTGACCGAGACCGCCGCCCCGCCCGCCCCCGAGGCGCCGGCCACCGGAGCCGCGGCCGCGCCGCCGGCCCCGGCCGCCACCGCCCCGACCACCCCGGCCGCCACCGCCGAGGCCGCCGACACCAAGGGCGTCCAGCTGACGGTGCGCAACGGCAGCGGCAAGCGCGGGCAGTCCGGGCCGACCGTGGATAAGCTCCGGGCGAAGGGCTTCGCCAAGGCAGCGGTGGGCAGCGACGCCACGCCCGCCGCGACCACCACGGTGGCCTACCCGGCCGGCCTGGAGGCCGAGGCGAACGCGCTGGCGGCCGCCCTCGGCCTGCCCGGTGACGCCCTCCGCCCGGCCGCGAAGTCGGACCCGAAGGGCGGGCTGCTGCTGGTGCTCGGCAAGGACGTGCTGGACGCCGCCCCCACCACCGCGCCGGCGGTGCCCACCGAGGCGCCCGAGGACCTCCAGCGGGTGCAGGCGGACGACACCGACGTCTGCGCCAAGTAGCCGCGGGGGCAGGAGGGTTCCGCCCTCCTCGCGTACCGCCCGACGGTCCGGGAGCACGGCCGGCGGCCGTCCCCGGCGGGCCGCGGCCCGTTCGCCGGCCCGGCGCCGGCCGCGGCCCGTTCGCAGGAGTTCGCGACAGGCCCGATCCGGGGCGCACCCGACCCGCCGTCAACTGCCGCCGCGCGCACCGCCGGCAGCGGTGCGGAAACGAATCAGCCGGCCTTCGAGAGCACGTCCTTGGAGGACGGGCCGACACTGGCGATCACTCTTCGGGCCAGCGAGCGCGGTGAGGTCAGGAAGCCGAAGCCCCAGCTGAGGTGCATGGTCGCGAGGGCCACCGGCAGCAGCACCCTGGCCCTGAACGACAGGCCGCGGCCCTCGACCGCCGCGCCGCCGAGGATGCCCAGCAGGTAGGCGCCGGGCACCGCGAGGAAGGCCGGGTGGACGGCGGCGCCGAGCACCAGCCCGACGGTGACCGCCGCCAGCGCGGCCGGCGGGGCGAGGTAGCGCAGGTTGACCGAGCCGCGGTGGTAGCGGGTGACCACCCGGCGCCAGCGGCCGTAGTCCTTGTACTGCTTGGCGAGCGCCCGCACCGAGGGGCGGGGCCGGTACGTCACCTTGAGCTGCGGGGTGAACCAGACCAGGCCGCCGTCCTGGCGGATCCGGTAGTTCAGCTCCCAGTCCTGGGCGCGGATGAACTCCTCGTTGTAGCCGCCGAGCTTCTCCAGCACCTCGCGCCGGAACACCCCGAGGTAGACGGTGTCCGCCGGGCCGGCCAGGCCGCCGGTGTGGAAGGCCGCGTTCCCGACGCCGATCTTGGAGGTCATCGCGGCGGCGACCGCGTTCTCCCACTCGGTCTCGCCCTCGGCGTACATGATGCCGCCGACGTTGGCCGCGTCCATCTCGCCGAGCAGCCGGACCGCCGTGGTGATGTAGCCGGGAGTGAGCAGGCCGTGGCCGTCCACGCGCACGATTATGGGGTGCCGGGAGCCCCGGATCGCGGCGTTCAGCCCGGCCGGCGTCCGGCCGGTGGGGTTCGCCACCGTCCGCACCCGCGGGTCCTCCGCCACCAGCTCGGCCGCGATCTCCGCGGTGCGGTCGGTGGAGGGACCGAGGGCGATCACCACCTCCATCGGCCCGGGGTACTCCTGGTCCAGGATGCGCCGGACCGCCGTGCGCAGGTGACGTTCCTCGTTGAGCACCGGCATGATCACGGAAACAGCCGGCAGCTCCTCAGCAGCCTTGGTGTTCATCGGGGCCAACCGTACCGGTGCGGACGTGTCCCCGTCTTGTCCCGGTCTGGGCGGCCCGGGGCGCCTCGCGGCGCGGCACCGGTCCTGTGATCAAGGACACCGTACTACCCCTTACGCGCAGGCCGGAAGCGGTGTGGATCCGGTGCCGGTCCGGGGCGGATTCAGAGTGCGTAGTGGGCCACGGTGAAGACCGCGTACCCGGTCAGCGCGAGCCGGTTCACCAGGTGCTGGGGGCCGCCCAGTCGGTCCGGCAGGGCCTGCGCCGGACGCAGGTCGGGCCGGTGGGCGGCGGTGGCGACGGTCCGGGCCAGCGCCACCGGGTCGTACCGGCCGCCGAAGAAGGCGGCCAGCCGGACCGTCGGACGGCTGAAGAAGGAGAACTCCCGGCCGCCGTGCAGCCGGATGGTGAGCAGGTCGCGGTGCACCGCCGCCGCGGAGATCTCCGCCCACCGGTAGCTGCGGGTGCGCAGCGCGGTGGCCACCCGCAGGCCGTCGCGGTCGGCCACCAGCTGCCAGGACAGCGTCTGGGCGCAGGCGAGGATGGCCAGCGAGCCGATCCACAGCGGGCGCAGCAGCCCCTCCCACCAGCCGTCGTCGTCGAGCAGCACGACGGCGGCGGCGACCACCAGCGCCGCCAGCGGTCCGGCCGCCGCCCGCAGCGGCAGCGGCATCTCCCAGCGGCGGGCGGCCAGCGGCTCGGCCTCCGGCCCGGCCTCGGGGGCGGCGGCGACGACCTCGGCGGTCAGCGCGGCGACGGCCTGGTCGCGCTCCCGGTAGCGCCCCGAGCGCCGGCCGAAGCGCGGGGCCCGGGCGGCGGGGGCGACGACGGCCGCCACCCAGTGCGGGTCGCCGTCCAGCACGCCGGGGCGGACGAGGAGCTGGCGGTCGGGGCCGTCCGGGCCGACGTACAGCACGGCGGGCACGCTGCGGCCGGCCCGGGCCAGCCGCTCGGCGGCCTCGGCCGGGGTCACGCGGTCGTACGGCTCCTCGTCCTCCGGCTCGTCCTCGTCGTGGTCGAGCGGCGGTTCGGGGTAGTCGGCGTCCTCGTCCTCGGTCGCCAGGTGTTCGGGTACCCAGGCGGCGGCCTCGCCGTCCGGGGCGGCGTGCCGGGCCCAGCGGTAGCGGTCGCGCTCGACCAGCCGCCAGAGCCCGGGGCCGTCCGGCGGACCGTCCGGCGGACCGTCCAGCGGCAGCACCAGCAGGTCGCCGCGGGCGTCGGCGCGCACCCGTACGGCGAGCGCGGGGGCGGCGCCGACGAAGGCGGGCCCGGTCCGGCGGGCGCTCGCGACGGCGGCCGAGCCGAGCAGCACCAGGCCGGGCAGGGCGATCAGACCGCCGGCGCTCAGCTGGCCGGAGACGTCGTAGTCGTCGCCCAGGGCGCGCACCGCGTCGCCGTCCACCAGCAGCGGGACGGGCTCGCCGGGCTGGGGGCGGCGCTGCCACCGGACGTCCAGGGCGGCGGTGCGCTCGGGGCCGCCGCCGGGCGGCTGGAAGCGGACGGTCAGCACGCCGTCCCGGTCGCTCCCCTCGGCGGTGCCGGTCACCCGGGTGGCCCGCTCGGCGGCGGAGGAGGCCCGGGCCTGCGCCCAGAGGCCGTACACCGGGAAGGCCGCGGCGACCACCAGCAGCAGGACGCCGAGGGCGCGGCGCAGCACGGGCGGGCCGTCCCGGTGGACGGGCGAGGGCGCGTCGGCGGCGGTCCACGGGTAGGGGACGGGCGGGGCCATCAGCTCGTCCAGCTGCTGGCGGGCGCGGCGGCGGCCGGCCTCGGCGCCGAGCAGGACGGCGGTGAGCAGGCCGTGGACCAGCACCGCCGACCAGCGGGCGACCGGGGTGACCAGGCCTCCGGGCAGGTACCAGAGCAGCGCCAGGACGACCGGCGGGACGAGCACCCGGACGCGGGCCCTGGTGGCCAGCAGGACGATCTCGGCCAGCACCGACCAGCCGGCCAGCCCCGAGCCCCAGGTGTCCCGGCAGACGTTCTGGACGTTGCAGCGGCTCACGTCCGGCTCCACCGCACCGGCCAGGAGCACGAACCCGAGCGGGACCAGTGCGAGCCGGCGGCCGTCCAGCCGCCAGGCGGTCCGGGCGGCGCGCCAGCGGGCGGCGGCGGCGCTGGTGAGGGGCGCGGCGCTGGGCAGGGGCGGGGCGTCCGAGGGGAACATCGGACGATCATCTCAGCACCCCGGAAACGGAGCGCCTGCCCGGCGGAGGTCCCCGGCGGAGGCCTCCGGCGGCGGTGCGGAAAGGCGCAGGGGCCGGGTGCTGTGCGCACCCGGCCCCTGTCCCCCGTTCCCCCCTGCCCGACGCCCCCCGACGCCGGGTCAGTCCGTCGCGATGGCCGCGAGGACGTTCATCCGTCCGGCCCGGAAGGCCGGGACGAGCGCGGCGAACAGGCCGATCAGCACCGAGGCGGCCAGCGTGACCGCCACCGTGACGGTCGGGACGGAGAGCGTCCCGAGGCCCTGCTCCCGCAGCACCCGCTGGGCGGTGACACCCCAGGCCAGGCCCAGCCCGGTGCCGAGGACCGCGCCGAACACCGCGATCACCACGGACTCCAGCCGGATCATCCGGCGCAGCTGGCGGCGGGAGAGCCCGATCGCCCGCAGCAGGCCGATCTCGCGGGTCCGCTCGACCACCGACAGCGCCAGGGTGTTGACCACGCCGAGCACCGCGACCGTGATGGACAGCGCGACCAGCCCGTAGATCAGGTACAGCAGGGTGTTGATCTGGGACTGGGCGAGCTCCTTGTAGCCGGCCCGGTCCTTGATGGTCAGCTGCGGGTACTCCTTCAGCGCGTCCTCGATCGCGGCCAGCGTCCGCTCGACGTCGGCGCCCCGGGCCGCCTTGGCGAAGAAGGTCCACACCGGCGGCTGCTCGGCGGCCGGGACGGCCTTCTCCATGGTGTCCACGGCCACGAAGGAGGCGTCGCCGAACAGCCCGCCCCGGCCGAAGACCGCGCCCACCGGCACCGCCTGGGTGCGGCCCTGGCCGTACTCGACAGTGACCTGGTCGCCGACCTTCAGGCCGTGGTCCTTGGCGAAGGCGGCGCCGATCCCCAGCGAGCCGCGCTGGATCGAGTCCGCCGCCCCGGAGTCGACGGTCGGCCGGAAGTCGCTGCCGAAGAAGGTCGGCGGCACGGCGGTCAGGTCGGTCCTGGCCGTCCGCCCGTCCGGCAGCCGGACCTTGGCGGCGAAGAACCGCTGGGTGGTGACGTGGTCGATGCCCGGGGTCCGCCGGACCGCGTCGATCATCTCCGGGGTGACGGCGGTGCGGCCGCCGGAGACGATGTAGTCCGCGCCCACCGACTTGTCGATCTGGGCGCTGGTCGAGGTGACGGCCGAGGAGCTGAACACCGCGGAGGCGATCACCAGCGCCAGGCCGATCATCAGCGCGGCGGCGGTGGCGCCGGTGCGGCGCGGGTTGCGCATCGCGTTGCGCTGGGCCAGCCTGCCGGACGGGCCGAACAGCGCCGGCAGCAGCGCGCCGAGCACCCGGACGACGGCCGAGACCAGCAGCGGGCCGAGCACCACGAAGCCGACCAGGGTGACCACCACGCCGAGTCCGAGGTACCGGCCGCCGGTGGCCGCCTTCTCCGCGTCCGCGCCGAGCACCAGCAGCGCGCCGCCGCCCGCCGTCAGCAGCAGGCCGAGAACGGTGCGGACGAGGTTGGCCCGCGACTCCGCCGGGGTGCCGTGGTCGCGCAGCGCGGCCATCGGCGAGATCCGGCTCGCCCGGCGGGCCGGGAACCAGGCCGCGAGCAGGGTGACCACGATGCCCAGCGCGTACCCGGCGACGAACACGTCCGGCCCGATCCGCAGGTCGGCCGCCTTGAGGTCCATGCCGATCGCGCTCATCAGCCTGATCAGGCCGACCGCCACGCCCAGGCCGGCCGCGACCCCGAGGGTCGAGCCGAGCACGCCCAGGATCAGCGCCTCGACCAGCACCGAGCGGTTGACCTGCCGCCGGCTGCCGCCGACGGCGCGCAGCAGGCCGATCTCCCGGGTGCGCTGGGCGACCAGCATCGAGAAGGTGTTGACGATCAGGAAGGCGCCGACGATCGCCGAGACGAAGGCGAAGCCGAGCATCGCGTACTTCATGAAGCCGAGGCCCTTGCCGACCTGCTCGCTGCGGTCGGCCTTCTGCTCGGCCGCCGTCTTCACCTGGTACCCGCCGCCGAGCGCGGCCAGCGCGTCCGCCTTGAGCCGGTCGTTGCCCCGGCTGCCGTCGCCGTACGCCTCGACGGTGCTGAAGGCCTCCTCGCCGAGCAGCACCCGCTGGGCGGTCGGGGTGTCCAGGAAGGCGAGCGCCGCTCCCGGATTGGTGGTGGTGAAGGTGCCGATGCCGACGATGGTGAAGTCGTGCCTGCCGAGCGGGTTCTCGACCCGGAGCCGGTCGCCGAGGCCCAGCTTGGCCTTCTTCACGGTGTCGGCGTCCAGCACCAGCTCGGTCGGGCCCCGCGGGGCGTGACCGGAGGTGATCTTCACCGGGTTGCTCGGGGTGTCGGTCCAGTTGCCGGCCAGGGTGGGCGCGCCGGTGGTCGGGCCGACCAGCTTGTTGGTGGCCGGGTTGACCAGGACGGCGTTCTCGACCATGACCTGGCCGACCGCGTTCCTCACCCCGGGCAGCGCGGCGAGCTGCCGCTCCAGCGCGACCGGGACGGTCGGCGGCTTGACGGCGGCCTGCTGCTCCTGGTCCTCGGTCGGCTTGGGCGGCTGGACCGAGACGTCCGAGGCGGTCGCGGCGAAGAGCTTGTCGAAGGTGCCGGTGGCGGTGTTCGAGAAGACGAGGGTGCCGGAGACGAAGGCCACCGACAGCACGACGGCGATGAGCGAGAGCGCCATCCGGCCCTTGTGGGCGAAGAAGCTCCGCAGTGAGGTCTTGAGCAGCATGGTGGTGTCGGCCCGCCGCTCAGCTGGTGCGCTTGCCGTCGAAGCGGCGCATGCGTTCGAGGACGGAGTCGGCGGTGGGCGCGTGCATCTCGTCGACGATCACGCCGTCGGCGAGGAAGAGCACGCGGTCCGCGTAGCCGGCGGCGACCGGGTCGTGGGTCACCATCACGATGGTCTGGCCCAGCTCGTCCACCGAGCGGCGCAGGAAGGTCAGCACCTCGGCGCCGGAGCGGGAGTCCAGGTTCCCGGTGGGCTCGTCGCCGAAGATGATCTCGGGGCGGGCGGCCAGCGCCCGGGCCACCGCGACGCGCTGCTGCTGGCCGCCGGAGAGCTGGGCGGGGCGGTGCCGGAGCCGGCCGGACAGGCCGACGGTCTCCACCACCTGGTCCAGCCAGGCCCGGTCGGGCCTGCGCCCGGCGATGTCCATCGGCAGCGTGATGTTCTCCAGCGCGGTCAGGGTCGGGAGCAGGTTGAACGCCTGGAAGATGAAGCCGATCTTGTCCCGCCGGAGCCTGGTGAGCTGCTTGTCCCTGAGGCCGGTGATCTCGGTGTCGCCAATCCAGATCCGCCCGGAGCTGACCGTGTCGAGGCCCGCCAGGCAGTGCATCAGGGTGGACTTGCCCGAGCCCGAGGGGCCCATGATCGCGGTGAACCGGCCGCGCTGGATGTCGACGTCGACCGCGTCCAGCGCGGTCACCCTGGTCTCGCCCGCACCGTACGCCTTGGTGACCTGACGGGCCGACGCGGCGACGGCGGACGCGCCGCCGGGAAGCTGGGGGTCGTACACGGCTGCTGCCGTCGTCACAGGACTCTCCTAAGGAAGATGCGCTCACCCGTTGGCCCCCAGCCTCACGGGCCCGCCCGCCGCGCGACATGGCGCGGGCGGTAGTCCTCGACCGGGAGTTGTCTCCACCCTCCCGGTGGACCTGGCCACCGGACCCGACGGAACCGGGCCGCTTCCTGGCGGGTGGGGATGTGTGAACCACGTTAGGAGTCGTCGGCGGAGGGCTCGTCATCCGCCGGAATGAAGCCGCCCAACCAGGGTTCTACGGGGCACCGGGCGGCTCCCCCTAGGGGTCGCCGCGGCCCGTCTCGGGGACGCCCCGTACGGGCCGCGGCGACGGTCCGTCAACCGGCCAGCGCGGGTGCGGCCCGCCGCTCCAGGGCCGTGGCGAAGCCCTCCACGACCGGGGCCAGCAGCGCTTCGGTCGCGCGCTCCACCAGGGTCGTCCCGTCCTCCCGGACGGTGATGTGGCGGTCGAGCACGAACCAGCCCTGGGTGATGTGGCCGGCGCCCATCGAGCTGAGCACCGGGCGCAGCGCGTAGTCCACCGCGAGGACGTGCGCGGGCGAGCCGCCGGTGGCGAGCGGCAGCACGGTCTTGCCGGCCAGCGCGTGCTGCGGGAGCACGTCCAGCAGGGCCTTCAGCAGGCCCGAGTAGGCGGCCTTGTAGACGGGGGTGCCGATGACCACGCCGTCGGCGCGGGCGAACAGCTCGGTGACGGCGACGATGCCGGGGTGGTCGAAGTCGCCCGACAGCAGCGCGTGCGCGGGCAGGCCGCGGGCCTCGAAGGGGACGACCTGGTGGCCGCGCTCCGCCAGCCGCGCGTCGACGTGGCGCAGCAGGCGGGTGGTGCGGGAGGTGGCGGACGGGGAGCCGGAAACGGACAGGACGACGGCCATGGGTTCACCTCTGGCTGGAAGCGGGGCGGCGCGGTGCGGCGGCGGGGAGGGAGCCGCGGTGGGGAGGCCGGTACCGGGAGCGGTGCCGGGGGGCGGCACCGGGGGCACTACGTCGGCGGACGTGCGGGGAGTGCGGGGACTCGACGGGCGGCGCGCGTCAGCCGCGACAGAGCGAACAGGCCACACCGCGCCGCAGGTCGACGTGCCGCCGACGCGTGAGTGCCCAACGCTGGTCCATGCCCGGAATGCAAGCACGCGGCGTTCGAGCTGGTCAAGAAACGTTTCAGCAGCTGGAACACCGGATGTCCGGACGTTGCGGCGGAACGATCCGGTACGTGCATCAAAACTGCTACAAGAGGCCCGGCGGGCACCCCGGGGGGAGTCAGCCCGACCGGGGTCGGGCATCCTCGTCGGCATGAACACGTGGCAGGAGGGCCGCCCGGGGGGCGGCGGGAACCCGTACGGCGGCAACGGTGGAGGCGGCTCGGCCGAGCCGCCGCTGCCGTCCTCGCTGAACCCGCGCGGGCCGGGGGCACCCGCGCCACGGCAGCCGCACCACCCGGCGCAGCCGGGGCACCAGGGGTACCCCGGGCAGTCCGGACACCCGGGACAGCCGGGGCCGTCCCGGCTCGGCGGCGTCCCGCCGCAGGGGCCCGGCGCCCCCGGTGCCCGCCCCGGCGGTCCCGGTGGCCCTGGTGGTCCCGGCGGCTCCCGCCCGGCCGGTCCCCCGGCGGCCCGGCGCTGGCCGCGCCGGCGGATCGTGAAGTGGTCGGTCTTCGGCGTGCTGATCGCCGTCATGGTGACCGCCGTCTCCACCTGGTTCTGGGCGGACTCCAAGATCAACCACGAGAACGTGCTCGCCGACTACCCCGGCCGCCCGGCCGCGGGCAAGGGCACCAACTGGCTGATCGTCGGCTCCGACAGCCGCCAGGGCCTCACCGACGCCGAGCAGGACGACCTGCACACCGGGCACGACACCGAGGGCAAGCGCAGCGACTCGATGATGATCCTGCACGTCGGGGACAACGGGAACACCCTGATGAGCATCCCGCGCGACTCCTGGGTGCCGATCCCCGAGCACCCGGGCGCCAACGGCAAGCCGGTCAAGGGCACCACCGCGAAGATCAACTCGGCCTTCGGCAACGGCGGCGGCCGGCTGCTGGTCCAGACCGTCGAGCAGAACACCGGCCTGCGGATCGACCACTACGCCGAGATCGGCTTCGGCGGCTTCGTCGGCATCGTCGACTCGATCGGCGGCGTCGAGATGCACATCGACCAGGACATCAAGGACAAGGACTCCGGCCTCGACCTCAAGGCCGGCGACCAGACCCTCAGCGGCAAGCAGGCCCTGGCCTTCGTCCGCCAGCGCCACCAGATGGCCGACCAGGACCTCGGCCGGATGCGCAACCAGCAGAAGTTCCTCGGCGCCCTGGCCCACCAGGCCGCCTCCCCGGGCAACCTGCTGAACCCGTTCACCTTCTACCCGCTGGTCGACGCGGGGCTCGGCACCCTGATCGTCGACGAGGACTGCGGACTGACCGACCTCGGCTCGCTCTTCCTCGCCATGAAGGACGTCAACGGCGGCAGCGGCAAGTCGGTGACCGTGCCGATCGGCAACCCGGACTTCCGGACCAAGACCGGCGAGTCCGCCGTGCTGTGGGACGCCAAGCAGTCCAAGCAGCTCTTCGACGCCTTCCGGAACGACACCCCGGTGCCGGAGTCCAAGTAGTCCGCCACTTCCCGTGACCGCTCCACCACAATGGGTGGATGTCCCTCGTCGCCGCGCTGATCCGCCACCGTCGCCACCGCCTCCTGGGCCGCCTGGTCCAGGAGGCGCTCGCGCTCTACGGGATGGAGGTGCCCGCCGCCTGCGAGATCGGGCCCGGGCTGCTCGTCTTCCACCGCGGCTTCGGCACCGTGCTGCACCCGTACACCACCCTGGGCGCCGGCGTGACGCTCTACAACGGCGTGACCATCGGCCGGGCCGACCCCTGGGTGCCGCAGGAGGAGAGCGCGATGCGGCGGGTGGTGGTCGAGGACGGCGCGGTGCTGTGCGCGGGCGCCAAGGTGGTGTGCAAGGAGGGCGTGCTGACCGTCGGCGCGGGCACCATCGTCGGGGCCAACGCGGTGCTCACCCGCTCGACCGGGCCCGGCGAGATCTGGGCCGGCGTTCCGGCCCGCAGGGTGGGCCTGCGGGCGGGCGACTGGGGGCGGCCCTCGCCGGTGCCGGCCCAGCCGGCCGCGAGCCCCTCCTGAACCGCCCCCACGGCCGGCCGCGGGACCGGACGTACGGCCGTGGCGTACCGCTGTGAGGTACCGCCGGGCGGGTACGGCTAGACGTACGGCAGAAGGCCGGTACCGCACTCCGGGAAGCGGACCAGCCACTCCCCCTCACCGCCGGCCGCCTCGGTGGCACCCGAGAAACCGTAGTGGATCGGCTGCTCCTCGCCGCTCAGCCACCGCGCGTGGGTCAGCTGCACCGACAGCGAGGCCGGGCGGTGCGGGGCGACGGCCGGGACGGGCGGGGCGGGCTGCTCCAGCACCAGTTCGTGCTCGGTCTCGCCGGGCCGGAAGGTCACCACGGTCTCGGTGCCGGGGCGGCGCGGGAAGCCGCCCGCCGGGTCCGTCCAGTACGCGGCGACCATCACCGCGAGGGTGCCGTCCAGGCTGCCGGTCTCCGGCCGCACGTACTCCTCGTCCGCGACCCAGCGGGCGTGGTGGCGGACCTCCTCCGGGCCCCACCGCTCGTCCCAGCGCACCCAGTAGCCCGCCACGCGCTTGACGGTCATGCCCTCGCGGACGACCCGGACGGCGAACCGCGCCGGGGCGACCGGCTCGCAGCCGACCAGGGAGACCACCGTCACCTGTTCGTAGGTCACCTCGCCGTCGTCGGCGCCCTGCTCCATCATCGGTCAACCACCTTGCCGCAGAGTCGAGTTCGGCCGCGGTCGGGCCGCGTCCGAAGTCGAGCGTAGGGCCCCGGCGAAGCAGGGCGACAGGATTGCCCGGTTCCGGCCCGGAGGGCGGCGCTCCGGGATACCCTGCCCGCCGCACCGCACCGCACCGCACCGCGCCCGGTCGCCGAAGCCGGAGCGGGAGCAGAAGCGGGAGCGAACGGGTACGAAACCGCCCCGGAGCGGGAGGCCGGAAGATCCGACGTCCCGCTCCGGGGCGGTGTGTGCCAGGTGGCGGCGGTGACTACTCGACCACGCCGGACTTGGCGATGGTGACCTTGGCCGAGGTGCGGCCGCTCTGCGAGCCGAGGCCCTCGATCTTCTTCACGACGTCCATGCCCTCGACGACCTCGCCGAAGACGACGTGCTTGCCGTCCAGCCAGTCGGTGACGATGGTGGTGATGAAGAACTGCGAGCCGTTGGTGTTGCGGCCGGCGTTGGCCATCGACAGCAGGCCCGGGCGGGTGTGCTTGATCTGGAAGTTCTCGTCCGCGAACTTCTCGCCGTAGATGCTCTTGCCGCCGGTGCCGTTGTGGTTGGTGAAGTCACCGCCCTGGAGCATGAAGGCGGGGATCACGCGGTGGAAGCCGGAGCCCTCGTAGCCGAAGCCGTTCTGGCCGGTGGCCAGCTCGCGGAAGTTGCGGGCGGTCTGCGGAACGACGTCGTCGTACAGCTTGAAGACGATCCGGCCGGCCGGCTCGTCGTTGACCGTGATGTCGAAGAAAACGTTGGAAGACATGCAGGGATGATGGCACGATCATCTGCCCGACGCTCGGTACCCCCGGTCGGGCGAGTTCGGACGCGGCTGTGTTATCCGGCCGCTCGGCCCGGGCATGTCGTCCGGTTCACACCCCCGAGCGGGGCCGGGGAAGCTACCATCGATGCCGGCTTCAGGCCTTGGCGCGGGACGACCAGGATGACCGGGACGGTGGGGTGGACGGCATGCGGATCGGCGAACTGGCCCGGCGGACGGGCGTGAGCGAGCGCTCGCTGCGCTACTACGAGCAGCAGGGCCTGCTGGCCGCCCGCCGCACCGAGGGCGGCCACCGGGAGTACCCGGAGGCCGCCGTCGACCGGGTCGTGCACATCCAGGAGCTGTTCGCGGCCGGCCTGCACAGCCGCACCATCTACAAGATCCTCCCCTGCATGCGGGACTCCGACGGCAGCCCGAGCGAGATCGCCACCCCGCTGCTGGTCGACGAGCTCACCGCCGAGCGCGAGCGGATCGACCGGACGATCAGCGACCTGCTGCGCTCCCGCGAGGTGCTGGACGAGGTGATCGCGGCCGCCTCCGGGCAGCCGCCGGCCGCCTCCGAGGCCGCCTGAGGGCCGCCCGAGGGCCGCTCGGGGCCCGCCGGGGGCTCAGCCCTTCGGCTTGCGGGCCAGCAGGTAGGCCTGCGGGGTCTTCTCGTCCCCCTCCGGCTCGCGGACCGTACGGGAGGTGACCGGCAGACCGGCCTCCCGGGCCAGCTCCTCGACCTGCTCCGGCCGCAGCCGGCGGAAGTCCAGCGACACCGGGCGGCCGAACGGCCGCTCCAGGTGCAGGGGCCGTTCGCCGACCTGGAAGGCGAGCATCAGGTGGCCGCCGGGGGCGAGCACCCGGGCGAACTCGGCGAACACCTCGGGGAGCCGCTCCGGCGGGGTGTGGATGATCGAGTACCAGGCCACCACACCGGTCAACTCCCCGTCCCCGAAGGGGAGATCGAACATCGAGCCGACGCTGAACGGCACCTCCGGGTGGGCCTGCCGGGCCAGCTCGACCATCCGCGGGGAGAGGTCGATCCCGTGCACGTCCAGGCCGAGCCGGTGCAGCGGGCCGGTCATCCGGCCCGGACCGCAGCCGACTTCGGCCGTCCTGGCGTCCGGCCGCTCGGCGCGGACCAGGTCGGCGAAGAGCGCCAGCATCGCCCGGTCCATCGGCATCCCGCCCAGCGCGTCCCGGTAGCGGTCGGCGTACTCGGCGGCGATGGCGTCGTAGAACACCCTGGTCTCGGCGAGGAAGTCCGGCTCGGTCATGGTCCGGGACCCTACCCGGCGGCCGCCGCCGGCGGCACCGGTCGCGCGGACCGGCCCGGGGGCGGGAGACGGGCGGCGCCGCCGCTCAGCCGAGCGGCGGGAGGTCCAGCTCGGCGACGGTCTGGTCCCCGCTCAGCTCCCCGGTCGGACGGAAGCCCAGACGGGCGTAGAACCCCTCCGGGCCGTCCGGGCCGGGGACGTAGCTGACCGTCGCACGGGTGCCGCCGCGGCGGCGGACCTCCTCGCAGACCTGCTCGACGGCGAAGCGGCCGTAGCCGCCGCGCTGCTGCCCGGCGTCGATCAGCAGCCGCCACAGGCCGGAGCGCGGGCGGTCGCCGGGGCGGTCCGGGTAGAAGGTGATGTCGAAGAAGGCCATCACGAAGCCGACCGGCCGCTCGCCGTCCAGGATCAGCCGGGGCCAGGCGGTCTCCCCGTACGCGTACGCCTCGGCCAGCGACTTCACCACCGGCGCGACCAGGCCCTCCTGGTCGGGGCGGACCCGCAGGGCGAGGGCGGCATCGACGTTCTCGGGGGTGACGGGGGCCAGGCTGAGCTCGGCGGGCGTGATCGACATGGCGGGCAGCCTACGGAGCACGGCCGCCCGCCGTCGCGTGCTTTTCCGCCCGGCGGCGGGCCCGGGGGTCGCCCCGACGGCGGGCCGCCCCGCCGGGAGGCCGCTACTCGCCGGCCGGGAAGTCGGTGCCGCGGCCGACCTCCGCCCACTCCTCGGCCTCCTGCCGCGCCGCTTCGAGGGTGCCGAGGACGCCGTCCACCGCGTCGCTGCCGAGCGCCAGCCGCAGCGGGGTCCGCTCGGCGGCCAGCGCGGCCAGGATCGCCCCGGCGGCCCGCGCCGGGTCCCCGGGCTGCTTGCCGTCGGTGTCCGGCAGCCCGGTGCGGACCGGGGAGACCACCGGCTCGTACGCCTCGATCGGGGTGGAGTGGGCGAGCGCGCCGCCGCCCGCGAAGCCGGTCCGGAACGCGCCGGGCTCGACGATCAGCACCTTGATCCCGAAGCCGGCCACCTCCTTGGCCAGCGCCTCGGACAGCCCCTCCAGGGCGAACTTGGTGGCCGAGTAGGCGCCCACCCCGGGGAAGCTGAAGCGGCCGCCCATGCTGCTCATCTGCACCACCGCGCCCGAGCCCTGGGCCCGCAGGTGCGGCAGCACGGCCCGGGTGAGCGCGGCCGGGCCGAAGAAGTGCAGCTCCATCAGGTCCCGCAGTTCGCGGTCGGTGGACTCCTCGACGGCGCCGATCAGTCCGCGCCCGGCGTTGTTCACCAGGACGTCGATCCGGCCGTGCCGTCGCACCGTCTCCTCGACGACGGCCGGGATCCGCTCCTGGTCGGTGACGTCCAGCTCGACCGGGAACAGCCGGTCCGGGTGCGCGGCGGCCAGGTCCGCCAGCGTCCCGGGGCGCCGGGCGGCGGCCACCACGGTGTCGCCGGCCGCCAGCGCGGCCTCGGCGATCGCCCGGCCGAAGCCGGAGTTGGCGCCGGTGATCAGCCAGACCCGGCCGGCGGGGTGCTGCTCGGAGGTGTTTCCCATGATCGTCGATCTCCCGCAATCGTCGTGCCTCGGCAACGAATTGACGATCATTTATGACACCGGCGCGGGCGCCGCGTCCAGGACGGTTCGACGCCGGACGACATACGGCCCCCGACCGCGGAAGGGCGGTCGGGGGCCGTGGACGTACGTCGTCGCAGGTGACGGACTACGGGAGGTTGCGGGCCATCACGATCCGCTGGACCTGGTTGGTGCCCTCGTAGATCTGCGTGATCTTCGCGTCCCGCATCATCCGCTCCACCGGGTAGTCCCGCGTGTACCCGTACCCGCCCAGCAACTGCACCGCGTCCGTCGTGATCTCCATCGCCGCGTCCGACGCGTAGCACTTCGCCGCCGCACCGAAGAACGTCAGGTCCGCGTCCCCGCGCTGCGACTTCGCCGCCGCGACGTACGTCATCTGCCGCGCCGCCTCCAGCTTCATCGCCATGTCCGCCAGCATGAACTGCACACCCTGGAACTCCGCGATCGCCTTCCCGAACTGCCTGCGCTCCTTCACGTACCCCTTGGCGTAGTCCAGCGCCCCCTGCGCGATCCCCACCGCCTGCGCCGCGATCGTCACCCGCGTGTGGTCCAGCGTCCGCATCGCCGTCGCGAAACCCGTACCCTCCGCACCGATCATCCGGTCCGCCGGAATCCGCACGTTGTCGAAGTACACCTCACGCGTCGGCGACCCCTTGATCCCCAGCTTCTTCTCCGGCGCACCGAACGACACCCCCTCGTCGCCCTTCTCCACCACGAACGCCGAGATGCCCTTCGACCGCTTCTCCGGGTCCGTCACCGCCATCACCGTGTAGAACTCCGACACCCCCGCGTTGGTGATCCACCGCTTCACACCGTTCAGCACCCAGAAGTCACCGTCCCGCACCGCCCGGGTCCGCATCCCCGCCGCGTCCGAACCCGCCTCCGGCTCCGACAGGCAGTACGAGAACATCCCCTCCCCACGGGCCAGCGCCCCCAGGTACCTCGCCTTCAACTCCTCCGAACCCGACAGCTGCACCGGCAGCGAACCGAGCTTGTTCACCGCCGGGATCAACGACGACGACGCGCACACCCGCGCGACCTCCTCGATCACGATCACCGTCGCCAGCGCGTCCGCCCCCGCACCGCCGTACTCCTCCGGCACGTGCACCGCGTGCAGATCAGCACCCTGCAGCGCGTCCAGCGCCTCCTGCGGGAACCGCCCCAGCTCGTCCACCTCCGCCGCGAACGGAGCGATCTTCGCCTCGGCCAGCGAACGCACCGCCTCACGGAGCATCCCGTGCTCCTCGGAGATACGGAAGAGATCGAAGTCAGCCGCCCCTGCGCTGCCCGCCATGATGCCTGCCTCGTCGTTCGGTGACCGGCGCCCGATCGAGGTCCGATCGGTGCCCGGTGCGAGTGAATCCGCGGTTAACTACCGTTCAGTAGAGATCCTAGGGCGCCGACCTGCGGCTGCCTAGCGTCCCGGGTGATCCCGGTGCGCCCGTCGCGGACGGATAGCATCAGGGCATTCGTACTGGTCGCGTCCGCATCCAAGGAGAACCCGTGACCCTCCGCATCTCCGTGATCGGCACCGGCTACCTCGGCGCCACGCACGCCGCCGCGATGGCCGAGTTCGGCTTCGAGGTGCTGGGTCTGGACATCGACCCCGACAAGATCGCCATGCTGACCGCCGGCCGCGTCCCGATGTACGAGCCCGGGCTGTCCGAACTGCTGCTCAAGCACGTGGCCGGGCACGAGGGTTCGACCGGGCGGCTGCGCTTCACCACCTCCGCCCAGGAGGCCGCCGAGTTCGGCGACGTGCACTTCATCTGCGTCAACACCCCGCAGCGCAAGGGCGAGTTCGCCGCCGACATGTCGTACGTCGACACCGCGCTCGACGAGTTGGCGCCGCACCTGACCCGCCCCGCCCTGGTGGTCGGCAAGTCCACCGTCCCGGTCGGCTCGGCGGCCCGGCTGGCCGAGCGGCTGGCCGCGCTGGCGCCGGTCGGCGAGGGCGCCGAACTCGCCTGGAACCCCGAGTTCCTGCGCGAGGGCTTCGCCGTCCAGGACACCCTGCGGCCGGACCGGATCGTGGTCGGCGCCCAGAGCGAGCGGGCCGAGCGGCTGCTGCGCGAGGTGTACGCGGAGCCGATCGCGGCCGGGGTGCCGTTCATGGTCACCGACTACGCGACCGCCGAGCTGGTCAAGGCGGCCGCCAACTCCTTCCTGGCCACCAAGATCTCCTTCATCAACGCGATGGCCGAGGTCTGCGAGGCGGCCGGCGCGGACGTCACCCAGCTCAGCAAGGCGCTCGCCTACGACGAGCGGATCGGCGGCAGGTTCCTCAACTCCGGCCTGGGCTTCGGCGGCGGCTGCCTGCCCAAGGACATCCGCGCGTTCATGGCCCGGGCCGGCGAGCTGGGCGCCGACCAGGCGCTGACCTTCCTGCGCGAGGTCGACTCGATCAACATGCGGCGCCGCTCCCGGATGGTCGAGCTGGCCCGCGAGCAGTGCGGCGACGGCTTCCTGGGCCGCCGGGTCGCCGTCCTCGGCGCCGCCTTCAAGCCCAACTCGGACGACATCCGGGACTCCCCCGCCCTCAACGTGGCCGCCCAGATCCAGCTCCAGGGCGCCCAGGTCACCGTCTACGACCCGAAGGCCGTGGACAACGCCCGCAAGATGTTCCCCTCCCTCGCCTACGCCCACTCCGCCCTGGAGGCCGCCGAGGGCGCCCACGTCGTCCTCCACCTCACCGAGTGGTCCGAGTTCCGCGAGCTGGACCCGGCCGTGCTCGGCGCCGTGGTCGCCGAACGCCGCCTCCTCGACGGCCGCAACGTCCTGGACGCCGACGCCTGGCGCGCCGCCGGCTGGACCTACCGCGCCCTCGGCCGCCCGAGCTGACGCCCCCGCCCGCGGCGCCCGGGGCCGGAATCCCGAGCCCCCGGCCGTCGTTGGTACCGGCATGACGAACTACGGCGACGACGCGACGGTCCGCGGGATCCTCACCGGCGCGGGCGACACCTGGGCCGTGGTGGGCCTGTCGAACAACACCGCCCGGGCGGCGTACGGGGTGGCCCGGGTCCTCCAGAAGTACGGCAAGCGGATCGTGCCCGTGCACCCGAAGGCCGAGACGGTCCTCGGCGAGCAGGGCTACGCCTCGCTCGCCGAGATCCCGTTCCCGGTGGACGTGGTGGACGTGTTCGTCCGCTCCGAACTCGCCGGGGAGGTGGCCGACCAGGCGGTGGCGGCCGGGGCGAAGGCGGTCTGGTTCCAGCTGGGCGTGGTGGACGAGGCCGCCTACGAACGGACCCGGGCGGCCGGGCCGGCCATGGTGATGGACAGGTGCCCGGCGATCGAGATCCCGCGGCTCGGCTAGGAGCCCGTCCCTCGGATCCTCACCGGGTCCGCCGGAATCCCGGAGACGGTCCCTAGCCCCGCTGGGAGCCCGGGCCGTCCAGGCGGTCGATGGTGGCGATGGACGGGCGGCGGCTGCCGCGCAGCCCGGCGGCCACCGACTCGGCGTCGCGCAGGACGCGGACGGCGTTGTGCCAGGTCAGCTTGGCCAGGTCGGCCTCCGACCAGTGCCGTCCGAGGAGTTCGGCGACCAGGTTGGGGTAGCCGGCCACCGATTCCAGGCCGTCCGGCAGGAAGGCGGTGCCGTCGAAGTCGCCGCCGATGCCGATGTGGTCGATGCCGGCCACCTCGCGCATGTGGTCGAGGTGGTCGGCGACGGTGGCCGGGGTGGCGATCGGGCGCGGGTTGGCGGCCTCGAAGGCGCGCTGGCGCTCCATGGCCGGCGGGGTGGTGTCCAGCGGGTCGAAGCCGTGGGCGCGCATGTTCTCGTCGGCGGCCCGGGTCCACTCGATGGCGGCGGGCAGGATGAACTTCGGCACGAAGGTGGCCATCGCCACCCCGCCGTTGGCGGGCAGCTGGGCGAGCACGTCGTCCGGGACGTTGCGCGGGTGGTCGCAGACCGCGCGCGAGGAGGAGTGCGAGAAGACCACCGGCGCCTCGCTCACCCGCAGGGCGTCGCGCATGGTGTCGGCGGAGACGTGCGAGAGGTCGACCAGCATGCCGAGCCGGTTCATCTCCCGGACGACCTCCTCGCCGAACCGGGTCAGCCCGCCGGCCGCCGGCTCGTCGGTCGCGGAGTCCGCCCACGGCACGTTGTCGTTGTGGGTGAGCGTCAGGTACCGCACGCCCAGCTCGTACAGGGCGCGCAGGGTGGCCAGCGAGCAGTCGATGGAGTGGCCGCCCTCGGCGCCCATCAGCGAGGCGATCCGGCCCTCGGCGCGGGCGGCCTCCATGTCGGCGGCGGTACGGGCCAGCCGCAGCCGGTCCGGGTAGCGATCGACCAGGGCGTGGACGAAGTCGACCTGCTCCAGGGTGGCGCTCACCGCGTGGTCGCCGGCCAGCGAGGAGGGGACGTAGACGGACCAGAACTGCGCGCCGACCCCGCCCCGCGCCAGGCGGTCGAGGTCGGTGTGCAGCCGGTCGCTCTGGTCGGCGGCGAGGTCGAGCGCGCCGAGGTCGTACCCGGCCTGCTCGCGCATCGCCCACGGGAGGTCGTTGTGGCCGTCCACCACGGGGGCGGTGCGCAGCAGGGCGCGGGCGCGGTCCAGCGGGGTGGGGGAGTCCGTCCGAGAAGTCATACGGGCTGTTCTACCCCACCCCCACCAGCGGGATTACTTGCCGAAGCCGAAGGACGAGGAGCCGGCCACCTTGGCGCGCAGCTTCTTGCCCTTCTCGGTGGCCTGGTTGTTCAGTTCGGCCTGGAAGTCGGTCATCTTCTCGGTCAGCTCGGGGTCGAAGGCGGCGAGCATCCGCACCGCGAGCAGGCCGGCGTTGCGCGCGCCGGCCACCGAGACGGTCGCCACCGGGACGCCGGCCGGCATCTGGACGATCGACAGCAGGCTGTCCATGCCGTCCAGGTAGCGCAGCGGCACCGGCACGCCGATGACCGGCAGCGGGGTGACGGAGGCGAGCATGCCCGGCAGGTGGGCCGCGCCGCCGGCGCCCGCGATGATCGCCTTCAGGCCGCGCTGGTGGGCCCGCTCGCCGTACTCGACCATCTCGCGGGGCATCCGGTGGGCGGAGACGACGTCCACCTCGTAGGGGACCTCGAACTCGTCGAGCGCCTGGGCGGCGGCCTCCATGACCGGCCAGTCGGAGTCGGAGCCCATCACGATGCCAACAACAGGAGCGGCGGAGGTCATTCGGTGATCGTTCCTCGCAGGTAGGCGGCCGCGTGGCGGGCGCGCTCGCGGACGTCTTCGAGGTCGTCCCCGAAGACGTTGACGTGGCCGACCTTGCGGCCGGGCTTCACGTCCTTCCCGTACATGTGGATCCGCAGCCCGGGGTCGCGGGCCATGCAGTGCAGGAAGGGGCGGTACATGTCCGGGTAGTCGCCGCCGAGGACGTTGACCATGACGGTCCACGCGGCGCGCGGGCGGGGGTCGCCGAGCGGGAGGTCGAGGACGGCCCGCAGGTGGTTCTCGAACTGCGAGGTGACCGCGCCGTCCTGGGTCCAGTGCCCGGAGTTGTGCGGGCGCATGGCCAGCTCGTTGACCAGGATGCGGCCGTCCCGGGTCTGGAACAGCTCGACGGCGAGGTGGCCGACGATGCCGAGTTCGCCGGCGATCCGCAGGGCGAGCTGCTGGGCCTCGTCGGACAGGGCCGGGTCGAGGTCCGGTGCGGGGGCGGTGACCTCGGCGCAGACGCCGTTCTCCTGGACGCTCTCCACCACCGGGTAGGCGACGGCCTGGCCGCTGGGCGAGCGGACCACGTTGGCGGCCAGCTCGCGGACGAAGTCGACCTTCTCCTCGGCCAGCACCGCGACGCCGGCCAGGAACGGGGCGTGCGCCTGCTCCTCGTCGTCGACGACCCAGACGCCCTTGCCGTCGTAGCCGCCGCGGACGGTCTTCAGGACGACGGGGTAGCCGGCGCCCTCCTCGGCGAAGGCGGTCACGTCGGCCGGGTCGGCGACGATCCGGTGCCGGGGGCAGGGGACGCCGATGGAGTCCAGCCTGGCCCGCATCACGCCCTTGTCCTGGGCGTTGACCAGCGCCTCCGGGCCGGGGCGGACGGCGATGCCGTCGGCCTCCAGGGCCCGCAGGTGCTCGGTGGGGACGTGCTCGTGGTCGAAGGTGATCACGTCGCAGCCGGCGGCGAAGGCGCGCAGGGTGTCGAGGTCGCGGTAGTCACCGAGGACGACCTCGGAGACCACCTGCGCGGCGGAGTCCTGGGGCGTGTCGGCGAGGAGTTTGAACCTGACCCCGAGCGGGATGCCCGCCTGGTGTGCCATGCGGGCCAACTGCCCGCCACCGATCATGCCGACCACTGGAAAATTCACATTGCCCGGGGAAGTCACGCGGCCCAGGATATCCGGGCCGGTGGGGGGCGGTGGAGCCGCAGGTGGGGCCTTCGGAGCGGACGCGCGTAGATGTCAACCTGCCGCCCTGAGGGCTGAGCCGTTCGGTGGAAGCGGGTAGCCTGGTCGGCTAGGTCCTGGTCTGCGCGGTCCGATCATGTGCGTGCACGCAGGGCTCAAGGGGTCGCCGCTCCGTCGCGGCCGGCCCTTTCGTCCCGCAGGCACATGGAGGCAGTCCGGTATGGCGACGACCGCAGCTTCGAAACCCCCGCTCGCGCAGAAACTGCGCGGGCTCACGGGCGAGGTCGTGAAGTTCGGCATCGTCGGCCTGAGCGGCGTGGTGGTCAACTTCGCCGTCTTCTGGGTCTGCATCAACGGCATGGGCCTGGCCTCGGTCCGGTCGAACATCGTCGCGACGGTGATCGCCATCGCGACCAACTACCTGGGCTACCGCTACTGGCTGTACCGGGACCGCGACGCCGCCTCCCGCAAGCGCGAGATCACCCTCTTCCTGGTCTACAGCGGCATCGGCATGCTGATCGAGACCGGGGTGCTCGGCTTCTCGGTGTACGTGCTCGACCTGCGTTCGCACTACGAGCAGATCGGCGCCAAGGTGATCGGCCTCGCCGTCGCCACCGTGTTCCGCTTCGTCTCGTACCGCACCTGGGTGTTCAAGGCCGTACCGGAGCCCGTCGAGCTGCCCGCCCAGCAGGCGGCGGACAGCGCCGGCGGACAGGAGCTGGCCGCCCAGGCCGAGCTGATGCTGGCCGCCGAGCGGATCCGCTTCGCCAAGGCCGAGTAGGTCCCCACCCCCACCCCCGCCTCGTGCGGGCCGCTCAGTCCCGGTGGCCGCGTCCGAGGAAGAGCGCGAAGACCGCCGGCTTCAGCGAGAGCAGTTCGAGCCGCCCGCCGTCCGCCTCCGCGAGGTCGCGGGCGACGGCCAGCCCGATGCCGGTGGAGTTGCGCCCGCTGACCGCGCGTTCGAACACCCGGTTGCCGAGGTCCGCCGGCACGCCGGCGCCCTCGTCCTGGACCTCGACCACCACCGAGGTGCCGGACGGCCGGACCCGCAGGGTGATCGTCCCGGCGCCGTGCATCAGCGAGTTCTCGATCAGGGTGGCCAGCACCTGGGCCACCGTCCCCGGGGTGCCGACCACGGTGACCCCGTGCAGCCCCTCCAGGGAGAGCACCCGGCCCTGCTCGCGCAGCGTCGGGCCCCACTCCTCCACCTGCTGCTTGATCACGTCGTCCAGGTCGAAGGCGACGGCGGTCGGGCTGCGCGGGTCGCGCTGGGTGGTGAGCAGCCGCTGCACCACGTCGGTGAGCCGCTCGACCTGCTGGAGGGCGATGGTCGCCTCCTCCCGGACCGTCCGCGGGTCCTCGGCGAGGGCGGTGATCTCCTCCAGCCGCATGGAGAGCGCGGTGAGCGGGGTGCGCAGCTGGTGCGAGGCGTCGGCGGCGAGCCGGCGCTCGGCGGTGAGCATCCGGGCGATCCGCTCGGCGCTGGTGTCCAGCACCTCGGCGACCCGGTCCAGCTCGGGCACCCCGTAGCGGCGGTCGCGCGGGCGGGGGTCGCCGGAGCCGAGCCGCTCGGCGGTCTCGGCGAGGTCGGTGAGCGGCCGGGCGAGCCGCTTGGCCTGCCAGACGGCGAGCGCCACCGCGGCCTGGACGGCGAGCAGGGCGACGACGCCGAGCAGCAGGAGGTTGTTGGCGATCTCGTGGTCGACGTCCTCGCGGGACTGCTCGACGGTGACGGTCTCGCCGCTGTTGCCACGTTCGACGGCCTTCAGCAGGTGGCTCCCGGCCGGGCGCTCGCCCGCGGAGACCACCGGCTGGCCGGGCACCTGCACCTCGACGTAGCTGCCCTCGGTGACCTGGCTCTGGAAGGCCCGCCCGGTGACCGGCTCCCCCGCGGCGAGCCGGCTCTCGACCAGGGCGAGCACCCGGACGGCGGCCGCGTCCACCCGGTCCTGGGCCGAGTTGACGATGGTCCGCTTCTCGACCAGGGCGATCGGCACGCAGAACACCACGACCACCACCAGGACGACGCCCAGCAGCGAGTTGATCATCCTGCGCTTCACGCCGCCGCTCCCCTGGGTGGTCCGCCGCTGTCGGCCGAGGGCCTGGTCAGGGGGCTAATTCTTCTCGAACCGGAACCCGACGCCGCGCACGGTGGCGATGTAGCGCGGGTTGGCCGCGTCGTCGCCGAGCTTCTTGCGGAGCCAGGAGATGTGCATGTCCAGCGTCTTGGTGGAGGTCCACCAGGTGGTGTCCCAGACCTGCCGCATGATCTCCTCGCGGGTGACCACCCGGCCGGCGTCCCGGACCAGGACCCGCAGCAGCTCGAACTCCTTGGCGGAGAGGGTGAGTTCCTCGTCGCCGAGCCAGGCCCGGTGGGACTCGATGTCGATCTTCACACCGTGCGCGCCGGTGGTGAGCTGGTCGACGTTGCCGCGCCGGAGCAGGGCCCGGACCCGGGCGAGCAGCTCGGCCAGGCGGAACGGCTTGGTGACGTAGTCGTCGGCGCCGGCGTCCAGGCCGACCACGGTGTCCACCTCGTCCGCGCGGGCGGTGAGCACCAGGACCGGGCAGCTCTTGCCGTCGGCGCGCAGGCGGCGACAGACCTCCAGGCCGTCCATCTCGGGCAGGCCGAGGTCCAGGACGACGAGATCGACCTCCTCGGTGAGGCCGGCGGCCAGTGCGGTCGGACCGTCCTCGCGGACGAGCACCTCGTAGCCCTCGCGTCGCAGGGCCCGGGCGAGCGGTTCGGAGATCGCCGGATCGTCCTCGGCGAGCAGCACACAGGTCATGGGGTGATGGTAGTCCGCCGGGGTGAGCCCGGATGCCCTGTGAGGTAGTTCACAGAGCGTGATCGTTATACAAGCCCACAAAGGGGCTCAACCCGGGGTGACGGACCGGCTGTTCGGCGAAGATTCTTCGTTTGGATCTTGAAACCGAAGGAAGACACGCCCGTCTACCATCGATAGATCGGGCAGATCTGTCGCCAACTTTGCCATTCCCGTACCTGATTCAAGGCTTTTGTCATCTGATAAAGCCAAATGTCGCCACGTAGAGTGGTTTCGTCCACGTCCGCCGCCACCCCCCTAGGCGGACGCTGTCAGGCAAGGAACCAGTACTCATGGCGTCTAAGACCCTGGAAGCCGACATCTCGTCGGCCTCTCCCAGCGGCAAGACCTTCCTCGGGCACCCCCGAGGTCTCGCCACCCTGTTCATGACCGAGATGTGGGAGCGCTTCTCCTACTACGGCATGCGCGCCCTGCTGATCTACTACCTGGTCTCCGGAGGCGCCGACGCCGCTGTCGGCAGCCAGGGCGGCGGCCTCGCCATGACGGCCACGATGGCGACGGCGATCTACTCCGTCTACGTCTCGATGGTCTACCTCATGGCCTACCCGGGCGGCTGGTTCGGCGACCGGGTCTGGGGCGCCCGCAAGACCGTCGCCATCGCCGGGTCCGTGATCGTGGCCGGCCACATCGCGCTGGCCGTCCCGGGCCAGGCGGCGTTCTTCGCCGGTCTGCTCCTGGTCGCGGTCGGCTCCGGGCTGCTGAAGGCCAACATCTCCACGATGGTCGGCCACCTCTACAACGGCCCCGAGGACCCGCGCCGCGACGGTGGCTTCACCGTCTTCTACATGAGCATCAACCTCGGTGCCTTCGTCGCCCCGTTCGTCATCGGGACGATCGGCAAGGAGCACAACTGGCACCTGGGCTTCGGCCTGGCCGCGGTCGGCATGGCCCTCGGCCTGGTGCAGTTCCTGCTGGGCAGCCGCCACCTGAGCGAGAAGAGCAGCGAGGTCCCGAACCCGCTGCTGCCGGCGGAGCGCAAGAGCCTGCTGGTGAAGGTCGGCGTCACGGTCCTCGCCGCCGCCGCGTTCTACGGCGCCATCGTCGCGATGGGCGTCTACACGCTGAACTGGGCCCTGGTCCCGCTGACCCTGGCCGGGCTGCTCATCCCCGTCGCCGTGCTGGTCCGGATCAAGCGCGACAAGGAGCTGAGCGCCGCCGAGCAGTCCAAGATGTCCGCGTACATCTGGTTCTTCGCCGCGGCCGCCGCCTTCTGGATGATCTACGACCAGGGCGGGTCGACGCTCTCCCTGTTCGCGGACAAGAAGACCGCGGACACCCTGTTCGGCTTCGGCTTCTCGGCCACCTGGTACCAGTCGCTGAACCCGCTGTTCGTGATGGCGCTGGCGCCGGTCTTCGCCTGGCTGTGGATCTGGCTCTCCCGCCGGAACAAGGAGCCGAACACCATCGTGAAGTTCTCGATGGGCCTGCTCCTGGTCGGCGCCTCGTTCTTCATCTTCATCGTCCCGATGAACATGGCGGACGGCGGCGACAAGGTCTCCCCGATGTGGCTCGTCTCGATCTACATGATCCAGACCATCGGCGAGCTGTGCCTCTCCCCGGTCGGCCTCTCGGTCACCACCAAGATGGCGCCGCAGAAGTACGCCTCCCAGATGATGGGCGTCTGGTTCCTCGCCGTCACCGCCGGTGACTGCACCACCGGGCTGCTCTCGCTGGCCGGCGTCGACCTCAACGGCACCGGGATCATCGCGATGCAGGCCGCGCTCGCGGCCCTCGCCGGGTTCGCCGTCTTCACGTACCGCAAGAAGGTCCAGGCCCTCATGGGCGACGTGCGCTGACGGACCGGCCTCCGGCTCCCGACTCCGGGGCCGCCGTGGATTCCTGAGATCCACGGCGGCCCCGGTCGTCTTTCCGGCCACCGGCGCGGAGCGGCTGATCGCCGACCCGGCCGCGCTGGGCCCCCACGAGGGCATCGCCGGGTACGGCCAGGCCTTCGCCCCGTCGAGCCGACGGAACGACTCAGCCCCGGAGCGGCACCGGGTTCTCCGGACCGTCCAGCCACACGGTGTGCCCGTCGGGCCCGGCCGTGAGGCCGAACCGGTCGAAGCCGGGGCGGCCCTGGTCGTCCCACCAGTGCCAGGCGGCCTCCACCTCGTCCCAGAGGTTCCGGGGGCCGGACTGGTACACCTCGTACTCCCTGCGGCCGCGCTCGTAGTCCGCGGACGCCCAGGACCGCTTGTCCCGGCTGTAGAGCCAGAGGGTGTACGCGCCGTTGCCGTAGCGCTCCGCCCGCCAGAACACGCCCGGCACGGCCGCCCCGATGACGAACTGCTCCAACCACCCGCCCGTGTCCGGCGGGGCGAGTGCGGTGGTGATTCTCCTCCCGTCGGCGGGCCAGTTCTGCCCGCGCAGGTAGTCCTCGAAGGGCGGCCGGTCCGTGCGCTGCTGGCGCAGCCGCATGAACGCGGAGCTCCGGGTGAACCTGCCGCTCGCGCTGGTGCCGTCGTCGTTCACGGTCAGCCGGACGATCTGCTCGCCGCCGTACTCGGTGCCGAAGGGCGCCACGATGATCCCGCCGGGGGCTGACTGGGCCAGCCATGCTGAAGGAATCTCCAGCAGGGAACAGGTGGCGATGATCCGGTCGTAGGGAGCGCCGTCCGGCCAGCCCGAGCGTCCGTCGCCCTCGATGACGGTCGGTGTGAGTCCCGCCCGGGCCAGGTTCGCCCGGGCGCCGAGAGCGACGTCCGGGTCGTACTCGACAGTTACGACGTTGGGGCTGCCCAGGCGGTGGGCGAGGAGGCCCGCGTTCCAGCCCGTGCCGGTGCCGACCTCCAGCACCCTGTCACCCGGGCGCACGTCGAGGTCCCGGAGCATGGAGAACACCATCGTGGGCATGGAGTTGGAGGACGTCGGCGTCGTGCCGAGCCCGTCCCCCACATGGTCCCCGTCGTCCCACTGCGTGGTCAGGGGGATGTCCGAGTAGACCGCCCGCCGCCACGCTTCGGGGTCCTGCGCCCGGTACACCACCGGGTTCTGTTCGGTGCCGTCCGCGATACCCGGCCAGATGCGGTCCGGGACGAACAGTTCACGGGGTACGGCTTCGAAGGAAGGGAGCCAGTCCGAGGAGAGCGCGCCGCCGGCCACAAGCGCGGAGGCGAGCCCCTGGGGGCCCGCCTCCCGGTGCGTCTCGCCGGTCACTTGCCGCCCGCCGGGGACGAGCCGTCGGAGGTGTTGCCGCCCTCGTCGGACCCTCCGCCGCCGTGCCCGGCGCCCTTGTTGCTGTCGTCCTGCTGCCCGCCGCCCTTGCCGTCGCCGGTCCCGCCTCCGTGCTTGGCCATCTCGATACCTCCGTGCCGATCGGACCCAACGGGCGGCTGCCTGTTGGGTGGTGCTACCCACCCCAATTGGGGCGGAACTTGTGGGGATGGTGAGCCGAAGGGGCCGGTGCTCGGTCGCACGTCCGCGCGCCCCGCATCTTCACCACCCATTGGCCTCCTCCCGCTGAGCAATCACCAATCTCCGACAGCGCCCGGGACGGTGAAACCTCACGCAAAGGACACTTCAGAACGTCCCTCACGCGGTACAACGTCCCTATAAGAGTCCGGGCTTCGCGGAGAGACAGGCGAGATGCCGAACGAAAAGCTGAAAGGCGTTATGGCGTCGGGTGGTTGGACGTGCGCCGCCCTGGCAGACAAGGCCGGAGTGGACACCAAGTCGGTTGAGCGATGGGCCAATCAGAACCGGACGCCCCGGCTGGGGACGGCCCGTCTGGCCGCAGAAGCGCTGGGAGAAGACATGTTCGCACTGTGGCCGAGCCTGCGGCAGCCACGCGCCGCAAGAGCGATAAGTCCCGAGCTGGTGGCCCTCCACGAGCAGCGCGCTGACCTACCAGTGTCCGTCTTCGTGGACCTGTTCGGGAAAGCTGCAGAGCGCATCGACGTGCTGGTCTACGCAGCTGTGTTCCTCCACGAGGCGTACCCACGCCTCAACGATCTGCTTCGGGAACGCGCCGCCGATGGCTGCGCGGTCCGGATCGCGCTCGGCGACCCTGACAGCGCGAACGTCAGGCAGCGCGGAGAGGAGGAGAGGTTCGGTCACGGCATCGAATCTCGGTGCCACCTTGCTCTCATGCATTACCGCCCACTGCTCGGCACACCGGGCATTGAGATCCGCACTCACGGGACCACCCTCTACAACAGCCTCTACCGGGCAGATGGCGAAGTCCTGGTGAATGCACACGTGTGGGGGGTCAATGCCTTCGCAGCACCCGTCTGGCACCTGCGCCAAACCGGCGCAGGAGCGCTGTTCGACACCTATGCTGCGAGCTTCGAAGCGGTATGGAACGCCGCACTACCGGCTGAGGAGAGCTGATCACGTGGCAAGGACGGAGTTCTACGACGATCCCAACGCGCCCGAGCCGAATCGGCTGGTCGTGGCAGCATCCGCAGTGGTGACGGATCCCGACGGGCGCATCCTGCTCCAGCGACGCACCGACAACGGCCTGTATGCGCTGCCGGGTGGAACGATGGATCTCGGCGAATCGCTTCCGGACACGGCCGTACGGGAGGTCCGTGAGGAGACCGGCCTCGATGTCGAGATCACCGGACTCGTCGGCACGTACACCGACCCCCGGCACGTGATCGCCTACTCGGACGGTGAAGTCCGACAGCAGTTCAACGTCTGCTTCACCGCGCGCATCACGGGCGGGGACCTGCGGATCTCGGGCGAGTCCACCGACCTTCGGTTCATCGCTCCGAGCGACATCGAAGAGTTGCCAATGCACCACACTCAGCGCCTCCGACTTCAGCACTTCCTGGAGCGCAGGGCGATCCCGTATCTCGGCTGACAGAGGGCGCCCGCGAGGCCCTCGCCACAGGTGGGCAAGGGCCTCCGCACGTTTCCGCGCCGGTCGTCGCCCCCTGGGGAGGGGCCATCCGGAGGGCACAGCGACGTTCTGGCGGTGGAGATCCGAGACACCTTGGACGGGTGCCAGCCGCACAGGGCCGCAAGCTGCTTGCCGTCCAAGCCAGCGTCCTCGCACATCTCCCGAAGGCGATCTGCAAGGACTTTCCTGGCTGCTTGGACGTGAGACGACTCCGAGGCGGGCATGACGGATCAGACCAGCTTGTAGTCCTCGTGCGGAGTTGCGCGCTCCCACACGGCCTCAAAGGCGGCACTGACCAGATCCACAACGGCATGATCCGTCCGCCATTCCCTGTCCACGACCTCGCCGGCCCCGGAGAAGTACGTGAACAGCACGGCCGACCCATCGAACATCCACAGGTCCGTTCCCGGCAGCGCGATGTCGGCAGCCCTCCGCCGGGGCAACCAGCGGACCAACTCACCCGCTGCGACGTTCGCGAACGTGAGGTCGTGCTCGAACCGGATGTAGTCCGTCACAGGCTCCGAGACGACCCGGGCCCGCCGCATGACCACGCCGCGCCCGGTTGTCTCAGCCACCAGATCAGCCCAAGGCCCCCACCAGTCGGGCAGCTTGGCCGGATCCCTGTCATACCGATGGCCGGCACGCCAGCGGGTGAACTCCGGATCATCCGGCGTGTAGCTGTCGCGCATCTCCAGGTGCACGGCGGAGCGCTGCGCCCCAGCCAAGCCCTCACGTACGGGGAACTTCACCGGTTCCGTCCTCCAGAGGCGGAATGAACTGCCGCATCACGGCGGTGAGTCGAACGATCGTCTCGTGATCCGGAACATCCGTGCTGTGAGCAGGAATCGACCCGATCTCCTGGCAAGCCGCCACCTCTTCTTCCGTGGCCTTGTAGGACTGGATCAGCAGATCCCCCGTGTCCTCGTCCAGCCAGATCGTCGGCGAGTCATCGACGGGAGTGTTCGGGATGATCCCCAGGAAACGCAACCTCACGACCTCTCGCCGTGTCAATCCGATTGCGCTCGGCTGCACGACTATCGCCACCAGTGGCGCGCCGACCCGGGCCATTTCCCGGCGCCATGGAACCGCAGCTGGTTCAGCCCGTTTCGCGGTAGAGCGCACGGGCGCCTGCGAGGCCCTCGCCCGGGGTGGGCGAGGGCCTTCGCGTGTTTCAGTGCCACTCGTCGCGTGCCTCGGGGCGGGGGGTCCCGAGGGTCGCGAGGGCGAGGAGGGTGACAAGGACCGCGTCGGCGGCGAACCTCACCGGTGCCACGCCTCGTCCCGCTCCAGGTCGCGGAGCAGGTGGAGAAGGTTGAGCAGAGTGCTGACCGGCGCGTTGCCGAAGTCGACCAGGATGCGGCCGTCGAGGGTGGTCTCGCCGGCCGAGGCGGAGCCCCAGAGGAGCCCGTGCGGCATGCCGCGCCGGTGCAGCTCGCCGAGGAGAGAGGTGATCTGGGGCGCGGTGTAGTCGCTCATCCGGGGGTCGTCCGGCGCGACGGGGTCGCGGGTCACGCGAGGGAGTCCAGCTCGTACCAGGTGGTCTTGCCGCGCTTCTGCGGGTCGACGCCCCAGCGGTGGGCGAGGCCCTCCACGAGCTGGAGGCCCCGACCGGTCTCGGCGAGGTCGGAGGACGTTCGCAGCCGGGGGAGGGCGTCGCTCTCGTCGGAGACGGTGACCCGGAGGGTGCGGTCGCGGATGGAGAACCAGACGACGGGCGCGGGGGTCTCACCGTGCCGCCAGGCGTTGACGATGAGCTCGCAGAGGGCGAGTTCGGCGTTGAAGATGGCCTCGGCGTCCCAGGCGCTGCGGGTCATGGCGTCCCGCAGGGCCTGTCGGGTGAGGGTGAGCGAGGGGGTGTTACGGGTGCACACGGGAACCTCCGTGAGGCTGTGGTGTGGGGAGGGATGGTGACGGACGTCGCCGTGAGCCAGGCCGGGGCGCGGCTGCTCTGCGGCGCGCGGGCAGCAGGCGCCTACTGCCGTGAATGCGGGCATTACTGACGATCCGTCTGATCGAGCTGAGACTGACGATAGCGCGGTCCGCCACAGATTTGTGGCGGACCGCAAGAAGTTCCCTCTAACGTGGCAGCACCTCTGCGGCAGACTGGTCCCACGGCCAGCAGAGAGGACACCATGGCGCTTCGATCGAACCCAACTCTCCGTCAACGGCGCCTGGGGGCGGAGCTGCGACGGATGCGTGAGCAGGCAGGGCTTGGCGGCAGTCAACTCGCCCGTGCGCTCGGCATCAATCCCGCCCACGTGACGCAGATGGAGAGTGGCCGGACCGGCATCAGCGTCGAGCGGCTGCGGACGGTCGCCGCGTTGTGCATGTGCGTCAACGAGCCGCTGATCGAAGCCCTGGCGGAGATCATCACGGACCGGGGCAAGGGCGCTTGGTGGGAGGAATATCGCGGGGCCCTCTCAGACGACTTCCTGGAGGTCGCTGAGGTTGAAGGCTATGCGCGCAGACTCTCGACCTACACGATGGCCTTCATCCCCGGACTTCTCCAGACCAACGCATATGCCGGTGCTGTCTTTGATCGCTCCCTGACACCGCTTCCACACCACGAGGTCGAGCAGAGGACGGCCTTTCGAATGCGACGACAGGAAATCGTCCGCTCCGGCGCAACGCCGTACTCCGCCTACGTCCATGAAGCTGCTCTACGCATGCAGTTCAGTGGGCCCGCGATCCAGGCCGAGCAGCTTCACAGCCTCATTGAAGACTCCGAGCGTCCGACCATCTCGATCCGAGTCGTGCCCTTCGACGTCGATGCGCTTCCGCTCAACTACGAGAACTTCACCTATGTCGAAGGGCCGATCCCGGAACTGGACACCGTGCAGACAGACTCCAGCGTCGGCAATGTGCTCTTCGATGCACCGGCCCACCTTGCCAGGTTCCGCTCTCTGCTCGCCCGGCTTGAATCGGCCGCCATCTCGGAAGGCGACTCCCGAGGGTTCATTCAATCCATCAAGAAGGACGTGGAAAGCAAGTATGCCTAACTCTAGCTGGAAGAAGTCCAGTTACTCGGGCGCAAACTCCGACTGCGTTGAGGTGCGGACCGTCGAAGGGGCGGTCGAACTCCGTGAGTCCGATGACGCGGGTGTCATCGTCCGCACCACACCCCTCAGGTTCGCCGCCTTCCTCCAGGGCGCCAAGGCAGGCGAGTTCGACCACCTCACCGCCACCCCCTGAGCGAAAGGCCCCCGCGCCCGGAGCGCGGGGGCCTTCCAGCGACCGTCGTCAGGCCTCGCGGACGCCCGCGCGCCAGACGGCGGCCGTGAGGGGCACGCCCGGGCGGTAGGCGAGGTGGACGTGGGACGGCGCGTCCAGGAGGAGCAGGTCCGCGCGAGCGCCGGGGGCGACCACGCCGACGTCCGTGCGCCGCAGGGCGCGGGCGCCGCCGGCCGTGGCCGCCCAGACCGCCTCGTCCGGGGTCATGCCCATCTCCCGCACCGCCACGGCGATGCAGAACGCCATGGAACTGGTGAAGCTGGAGCCCGGGTTGCAGTCCGTCGAAAGCGCCACCACCGCCCCCGCGTCCAGCAGCCGGCGCCCGCTCGGGTACTCGGCCCTCGTGGAGAACTCCGCCCCCGGCAGCAGGGTCGCCACCGTCGCCGAGCCGGCCAGCGCCGCCACGTCCTCGTCCGTCAGGTGGGTGCAGTGGTCCGCCGAGGCGGCCCCCAGCTCCACCGCGAGCTGCACGCCGGGCCCGTACGTGAGCTGGTTGGCGTGCACCCGGGGGGTGAGGCCGCGCTCGATCCCCGCCGTCAGGACGGCCCGCGCCTGGTCCCCGTCGAAGGCGCCCTTCTCGCAGAACACGTCCACCCAACGAGCGTGCGGGGCACAGGCGTCCAGCATCTCGCCGGTGACCAGGTCGACGTACCCGGCCGGGTCCTCGGCGTACTCGGGGGCGACCACGTGGGCACCCAGGTACGTCGTCTCCGGGGTGTGCCGGGAGGCGATCCGCAGCGCCCGCGCCTCGTCCTCGACCGTCAGCCCGTAGCCGGACTTGCACTCGATGGTGGTGGTGCCCTGGCGCACCGCCTCCCGGACGAACCGGGCCAGGTTGGCGTCCAGTTCGCCGTCGCTCGCCGCCCGGGTGGCCGCCACCGTCGTCCGGATGCCGCCCGCCGAGTACGCCTGCCCGGACATCCGGGCGTTGAACTCGGCGGTGCGGTCGCCCGCGAACACCAGGTGCGCGTGCGAGTCGACGAAGCCGGGCAGCAGGGCCCGGCCCTCCGCGTCGAAGCGCTCGTCCGCCGCCGGTGCCCCGGCCGCCGGGCCGACCCAGGCGACGGTGTCGCCGTCGACCACCACGGCCGCGTCGGTCAGCAGGCCGAGCGGCCCGGCACCCTGCCCGGGGTCGTTGGTGACCAGGCTGCCGATGCCCGTGATCAAGGTGGTCCTGGTGCTCAAGACAAGGCCTTCCGAAGAGAGTCGAACAGAGGAGTCAGCAGTCCAGCGCGCCGATCGCGGAGCGCAGCGCGCCCGGCACGTCGGCCACCAGCAGGTGCGCGCCGTCCCGGACGACGTGCCGGCCGCCGACCACCACGTGCCGTACGTCCGCCGCCGAGGCCGCGAAGACCGCGATCTCGGCGCCGAGCCGGGGCGGCGGTCCCGCCGTGCGGACGGTGTCCAGCGCGATCACCGTGAAGTCGGCGAGCGCCCCGGCCTCGACCCGTCCCGCCTCCGGCCAGCCGAGCGAGGCGTGCCCGTCCTCGGTTCCGGCCCGCAGCAACGAGTTCGCCGTCCAGTGGCCCCGGGTGCGGGTGCGCAGCCGCTCGTCCAGCTCCAGCGCCCGGGCCTCCTCGAACGGGTCGATCACCGCGTGGCTGTCGCTGCCCAGGGTGATCGGGGAGCCCGCCGAGGCGAGCCGGCGGGCCGGGCCGATGCCGTCCGCGAGGTCCCGCTCGGTGGTGGGGCACATGCAGACCGTGGTGGAGGAGTCGGTGAGCAGCCGGACGTCCTCGTCGGTCAGGTGGGTGGCGTGCACGGCCGAGGTGCGCGGGCCGAGCGCGCCGTGGTCGGCGAGCAGCCGGGTCGGGGTGACGCCGTGCGCGGCCAGGCAGGCGTCGTTCTCGGCGGTCTGCTCGGACAGGTGGACGTGCAGCGGTGCCTTGCGCATCGCCGCCCAGTGCGCGACGGTGCCCAGCTGCTCGGCCGGGACGGCCCGCACCGAGTGCACGGCGGCGCCGATCCGGGCGTGCTCGCGCGGCTTGAGCGCGTCCGCCCGGGCCGCCCAGGCGTCCGCGTCGCCGTCGCTGAACCGCTGCTGCGGCTTGGTCGGCTCGGCGCCGAAGCCGGAGGAGAGGTAGCAGGTGTCCAGCAGGGTGATCCGGATGCCGGCCCGGGCGGCGGCCTCGATCAGCGCCTCGCCCATCGCGTTGGGATCGGCGTACCGGGCGCCGCCGGGCGCGTGGTGCAGGTAGTGGAACTCGCCGACGGCGGTGATGCCGGCCAGCGCCATCTCGGCGTAGACGGCGGTGGCGAGGTCGAGGTAGCGGTCCGGGTCCAGCGCGCCGGCGAACCGGTACATGGTGTCGCGCCACGTCCAGAAGGTGCCGGAGCCGACCTGGACGTGCCCGCGCAGCGCCCGGTGGAAGGCGTGCGAGTGGGCGTTGGCCTGCCCGGGCAGCAGCAGCCCGTCGAGCCGGACGGCGTCCGGCGGGCAGGGGCCGCTGTCCGGGGTGACGGCGGCGATCGTCCCGCCGGGGCCGGTGGTGATCAGCACGTCCTGCTCGACCACCGGCCCGTTGTCGTGCGGCAGCCAGGCGTACTGCGCCCAGTACCTCGTCGTGGTCACTGACACGCCAGGTCCTCCAGTACGTCGGCGAGGGCGGCGACCCCGGCCAGGCAGTCGGCCTGCTCGGCGTGCTCGGACGGGGAGTGCGAGACGCCGGTGGGGTTGCGCACGAACAGCATGGCGGTCGGGATGGCGGAGGCCAGGATCCCGGCGTCGTGTCCCGCGCCGGTGGGCAGCACCGGGGCGTCCAACAGCTTGGCCAGCCGGTCGCGCAGCGGCCCGTCGAAGTCCACCACCGGGGTGTAGGACTCGCGGGTCAGCTCGACCCGGACGCCGTCGCGCCCGCCGCGCTCGGCCGCCGCCCGCTCGATCTCGGCGACCAGCTCGGTGAGGGTGCGCTCGTCGGCCGCCCGGGAGTCCAGCCAGCCGCGCACCAGCGAGGCGATCGCGTTGGTGCCGTTGGGCTCGACCGCGACCTTGCCGAAGGTGGCCAGCGCGCCCGCCAGCTTGGCCTTCTTGCGGGCGGCGAGCACGGTGTTGGCGTAGGTCAGCATCGGGTCGCGGCGGTCCTCGATCCGGGTGGTGCCGGCGTGGTTGGCCTCGCCGTGGAAGTCGAACCGCCAGCGGCCGTGCGGCCAGATCGCGCCGGCCACGCCGACCGGCTGCCCCTCGGCGAGGCAGCGGCCCTGCTCGACGTGGAGCTCGACGAAGGCGCCGATCCGGGCCAGCCGGTCGTCGTCCGCGCCGATCGCGGTGGGGTCGTAGCCGGCCCGCTCCATCGCGTCGGGCAGCCGGACGCCGTCGGCGTCGCGCAGCTCGTACGCCTGCTCCGGCGACAGCACCCCGGCGGTGAGCCGGGAGCCGATGCAGGCCACGCCGAACCGGGCGCCCTCCTCGTCGCCGAAGTTGACGATCGCCAGGGGCTTGGTGAACGCGGCGCCGCGGGCGCGCAGTTCGTCCAGCGCGGCGAAGGAGGACACCACCCCGAGCGGGCCGTCGAAGGCGCCGCCGTCCGGGACGGAGTCCAGGTGCGAGCCGGTGACGACGGCCCCCTGCCCGTTCGGGTCGCCCAGCCAGGCCCACTGGTTGCCGTTGCGGTCCAGCTCGTACGTCAGGCCGCGGCCGCGCGCCTGCTGCTCGAACCAGGCGCGGCACTCGGCGTCGGCGGAGTTCCAGGCGAACCGGCGGTAGCCGCCGGAGGAGGCGGAGCGGCCCACGGGGAGCAGCTCCGCCCACATCTCCTCGAACGACGGGCTCACAGCTCACCCATCGGGACGCGCACCCCGCGCTCGGCGGCGACCTCGGTGGCCCGGTCGTAGCCGGCGTCCACGTGCCGGATGACGCCCATGCCCGGGTCGTTGGTGAGCACCCGGCGGATCTTCTCGCCGGCCAGCGCGGTGCCGTCGGCGACGGTGACCTGGCCGGCGTGGATCGAGCGGCCGATGCCGACGCCGCCGCCGTGGTGGATGGAGACCCAGGAGGCGCCGGAGGCGACGTTGACCATGGCGTTGAGCAGCGGCCAGTCGGCGATCGCGTCGGAGCCGTCCAGCATCGCCTCGGTCTCCCGGTACGGGGAGGCGACCGAGCCGCAGTCCAGGTGGTCGCGGCCGATCACGATCGGGGCGGACAGCTCGCCGGAGGCGACCATGTCGTTGAAGCGCTCGCCGGCCTTGTCGCGCTCGCCGTAGCCGAGCCAGCAGATCCGCGCGGGCAGGCCCTGGAAGTGCACCTTCTCCTGGGCCATCTTGATCCAGCGGTGCAGCGACTCGTTCTCCGGGAAGAGGTCGAGCACGGCCTTGTCGGTCTTGTGGATGTCCTGCGGGTCGCCGGACAGCGCCGCCCAGCGGAACGGGCCCTTGCCCTCGCAGAACAGCGGTCGGATGTACGCCGGGACGAAGCCGGGGAAGGCGAAGGCGCGGTCGTAGCCGGCCAGTTGGGCCTCGCCGCGGATCGAGTTGCCGTAGTCGAAGACCTCGGCGCCGCGGTCCTGGAAGCCGACCATCGCCTCGACGTGCCGGGCCATCGACTCGCGGGAGCGCTGGGTGAACTCGGCGGGCTTCTCGGCCGCGTAGGCGGCCATGTCGTCGAAGGCGACGCCGACCGGCAGGTAGCTCAGCGGGTCGTGGGCGCTGGTCTGGTCGGTGACGATGTCGATCGGCGCGTCCATCGCGAGCAGCTGCGGGAACAGGTCCGCGGCGTTGCCCAGCAGGCCGATGGAGAGCGGCTGCTTCCTGTCGCGGGCCTCGGTGGCGAGCTGCAGGGCGTGGTCGAGGTTCTTGGCCTCGACGTCCAGGTAGCGGTGCTCGATCCGGCGGCTGATCCGGGACGGGTCGCAGTCGATGCAGATCGCCACGCCGCCGTTCATGGTGACGGCCAGCGGCTGGGCGCCGCCCATCCCGCCGAGGCCGGCGGTGAGGGTGATGGTGCCCTCCAGCGAGCCGTTGTAGCGCTTGTTGGCGACGGCGGCGAAGGTCTCGTAGGTGCCCTGGAGGATGCCCTGGGTGCCGATGTAGATCCAGGAGCCGGCGGTCATCTGGCCGTACATGGTGAGCCCGAGGCTCTCCAGCCGGCGGAACTCCTCCCAGTTGGCCCAGTCGCCGACCAGGTTGGAGTTGGCGATCAGCACGCGCGGCGCCCACTCGTGGGTCTGCATCACGCCGACCGGGCGGCCGGACTGGACCAGCATGGTCTCGTCCTGCTTGAGGCCCTGCAGCGTCTTCACCATGGCGTCGAAGGACCGCCAGTCGCGCGCCGCCTTGCCGGTGCCGCCGTAGACCACCAGCTTCGACGGGTGCTCGGCCACCTCGGGGTCGAGGTTGTTCATCAGCATCCGCAGCGCGGCCTCCTGCTGCCAGCCCTGCGTCGTGAGCCCCGTGCCACGCGCCGCTCGCACCTCGCGCGGCCCACTCGCCTGCTGCACCATAGTCCCGGCCTCTCTGCGGATGGATTCATTCAAGCTCGGTTCGGCTGAATATATCCAAACATTCAGCTCCCGACCAGACCCGGAACCCATCGGAACAGCCCTGGCCGGAACCGGGCCCCGGGCACGCCGAAGCGCCCGCCCGGCACGGCCGGAACGGGCTGGTGCGGACGGGTGCGGACAGCCCTCAGGCCGCCGCGCCGCCGTCCCAGTCGATGCCGATCTCGGCCAGCCAGCGGCGGTCCTCGGCGTCCGGGGCGGGCGGGGACGGCGGGCGGGGGACGTTCTGGACCGGGCCGAGGCCGTACTTCTCGGCGGCCGCGGCGGCGGCGTCGGGTTCGATGACGCCGACGTGGACGGCCGACTCGTCGCCCGGGTCGAGGACGGTCAGTTCGGGTTCGGGCAGCCGCCGCAGGGTGACGCGGCGTCCGCAGGCGGGGCAGGACCATTCGTCGGCGCCCGAGGACAGCCGGGCGACGAACTTCATCTCGTGGATCACGTGCATGGGCGGCACCCCCTGCCGTAGGGGATGCCCGGGTTCGTGTCGAGTACTCCCCCGCCGCCGCTGCCGGCCGCGCCCGTTCCCGGAACTACTCCAGGAACAGCCCGCGCGCCGCCGCCGACTGCTCGATCGCCTCCAACCTGGCCTCCGCGCCCGGGATTTCGTCGCACATGGACTGCAGCAGCACCCGGCCGAGCATCATCGGCGCGCAGGCGGTGTCGAAGACCAGCCCGGTGCCGACGGCGGCCGGCAGCATCAGGTCGGACAGCTTGGCGACCGGCGCGAAGGCGCTGTCGGCCACGGTGAGCACCGTCAGCCCGCACTCGCGGGCCACCGTCAGCGCGTCCATCAACTCCCGCGGGTAGCGCGGCAGCGCGAAGCAGAGCAGCGCGTCGGCCCCGGCCGCCCGGGCCTGCTCCAGCCGGTCGGCGAGCATGCTGCCGCCCTCGTCCAGCAGCCGGACGTCCGGGTGCACCTTGGACGCGAAGTAGGCGAAGCCGCGGGCCTGCGCCGAGGCGGCCCGCAGCCCGAGCACCGGCAGCGGGCGGGAGGCGGCGAGCAGCCGGGCGGCCCGGATGATCGGCTCCGGGTCGGCGAGGAGTTCGGCGAGGTGGCGCAGGTGCGCGATCTCGGCCAGCACGGCCTGCTGGTGCTCGTTGCGCACCGCCTCGTCCGGGCTCTCCGGCGCGGCCGGTTCGCCGCCGCCGAGCTCGCGCAGCTGCTTGCGCAGCGCCGGGTAGCCGTCGTACCCGAGCGCGACCGCGAAGCGGGTGACGGACGGCTGGCTGACACCCGCGAGTTCGGCGACCTCCACGCTGGACAGGAACGGCGCCTCGGTGGCGTGCCGCACCAGCGAGTGGGCGATCCGGCGCTGGGTGGGCGTCAGCCGGTGCCCCTCGAACAGCTGGAGCAGCCGGGCGGAGGGGCCGACGCTGCCGGTCTCGTCGGTGGCGGTCATCAGCGGTACCTCCGGGTGCGAGGGGTTCGGACGACGACTGTGCAGGAGCGGGCCGCACCTGGCAAAGACGTCTCGTACGGCGGAACGCCCGGTGGGACGTCCCGAGGAGGGCGGGGTCCGGGGCGCCGCCGGGTCGGGGTAACCCTGATTTGTCCCTGAGCCCGCCCGGATTCCTCCGGCGAACGGATGGACCGGCGGCCCCGTCGGCCCCACTCTGGTTCCATGGACACTCGTCAGGACGAACTGCGGCGCGACCTCGACGCCACCCTCCAGGCCCGCAAGGAGCTCGGCCCGGAGTACGAGGACGCCCTGGTCGACTCCTTCATGAAGCGGCTCGACGCCCGGATCAACGCCCGGGTCGAGCGCTCGGTGGCCGAGCGGATCGACGACTACAAGCCGCGGTCCCGCCACGACCGGGGCCACCCGCGCCGTTCGGGCTTCGGCAAGCGCTCCGGCACCGGGCTCGCGGTGACCTCGCTGGTCATCGGCGTCCCGCTGACGGCGATCGCCGGCAGCCCCGAGAGCGGCGGCTTCGCCGGCCTGGTGGTCTGCTGGGCGGGCATCGTCGGGGTCAACCTGGCCGCCGCCCTGGGCGAGCTGCGCAACCGCGGGAACCGCGGCGAGCGCGGGCCGCGGAGCGACTGGGACTGAGCCCCCGTCACCCCGCGGCGGCTCCCGCTCAGGCCAGCGGGCCGGTGACCCGCTCGACCGCGCGCACCAGCTCGCCGGAGGCCACCAGCTCGGCGGCCGCCTCCAGGTCCGGCGAGAGGAAGCGGTCGCGGCCGGCGCCGCCGACCCCCGCCTCCCGGGCGGCGGCCAGCGCGGCCGCGGTGGCCGGGGCGAGCCCGCCGGACCCGTCGGTCTGCTGACGGATCTCCAGCGCGCGGGCGGAGGCGGTGAGTTCGACGGCCAGGATCCGGCCGAGGTTGGCCACCGCCTGGCGCAGCTTGCGCGCGGCCGACCAGCCCATCGACACGTGGTCCTCCTGCATCGCGGAGGACGGGATCGAGTCGACCGAGGCAGGGACGGCGAGCCGCTTGTTCTCGCTGACCAGCGCCGCCTGGGTGTACTGGGCGATCATCAGGCCGGAGTCCACGCCCGGGTCGTCGGCCAGGAAGGCCGGCAGGCCGTGCGAGCGGGCCTTGTCGAGCAGCCGGTCGGTGCGGCGCTCGGAGATCGAGCCGAGGTCGGCGGCGGCGATGGCGAGGAAGTCCAGCACGTACGCGACCGGCGCGCCGTGGAAGTTGCCGTTGGACTCCACCCGGCCGTCCGGCAGCACCACCGGGTTGTCGACCGAGGCGGCCAGCTCGCGCGAGGCGACCAGCCGGGCGTGCGCCAGGGTGTCCCGGCCGGCGCCGGCCACCTGCGGGGCGCAGCGGATCGAGTAGGCGTCCTGGACGCGCGGGGCGTCGTCCTGGTGGTGGCCGGTGAGGCCGGAGCCCTTGAGGACGGCGAGCATGTTGGCGGCGCTCAGCGCCTGGCCCGGGTGCGGGCGGATCGGGGCGTGCAGCTCGGGGGCGAGCACCTTGTCGGTGCCGAGCAGCGCCTCCAGGCTCATCGCGGCGGTGATGTCGGCGGTGGTGAACAGCCGCTGGAGGTCGGCGATGGCCATCACCAGCATGCCGAGCATGCCGTCGGTGCCGTTGATGAGGGCGAGGCCCTCCTTCTCCAGCAGCTCGACCGGCTCGATGCCGGCGGCGGCGAGCAGCTCGGCGACGGGCTTCTCCACGCCGTCCGGGCCGGTGGCGGTGCCCTCGCCCATCAGGACCAGCGCGCAGTGCGACAGCGGCGCGAGGTCCCCGGAGCAGCCGAGCGAGCCGAACTCCCGCACCACCGGGGTGATGCCGGCGTTGAGCAGGGCGGCCATGGTCTGCGCGACCAGCGGCCGCACGCCGGTGCGGCCGGAGGCCAGCGTCTTCATCCGCAGGAACATCAGCGCGCGGACCACCTCGCGCTCGACCGCCGGCCCCATGCCGGCGGCGTGCGAGCGCACCAGCGACCGCTGCAGCTGGGCGCGCAGCTCGGGGCTGATGTGGCGCACGGCGAGCGCGCCGAAGCCGGTCGACACGCCGTAGACGGGACGCGGCTCGGCCGCGAGGGCGTCGATCCGCGCGCGGGCGGCCGCCATCTCGGCGAGCGCGTCGGGACCGATCTCGACCCGGGCGTTGCCCCGGGCGACGGCCAGGACGTCCTCGGCGCTGACGTCGGCCTTGCCGACCAGGACCAGCGGAGCGTCGGGGGCCACAGCACTGTGCATATCCATATACACCATCACATCAGGTGAATGAAGATATGACAACAGGTGCTCACCATCCGGATTCTCCGTCCTCCGGATCGGCGCCGCACACGGTGGCCCCCCGGCCGATCCCCCCGCTACTTCGCGAGCTCCGCCTCGATCAGGTCGGCCGCCCTGGCCGTGCCGCCCTCGGCCCGGCCGGCGGCGGACAGCTCCCGCAGCCGCTCGGCCACCGCGGGGTCGCCGACCAGCTCCAGCAGCGCCGCGCGCAGCGCCTCCGGGGTGGCCTGGTCGGTGTCCAGCCGACGGGCGACGCCGTGCGCCACCAGGGCGTCCGCGTTGGCGAACTGGTCGACACCCTGCGGCACCGCGATCATCGGCACGGCGTGGAACAGCCCCTCGCTGGAGCCGCCCATGCCCGCGTGGGTGACGAAGGCGTCCGCCTGGGCGAGCACCGACAGCTGCGGCACCCACCGGTGCACCTCGACGGTGTCCGGCACCTCGCCGAGGTCGGCGAGGTCGGTGTGCTTGCCGACCTGCAGCACGGTGTGCCAGCCCGGCAGGTCGCCGAAGGCCTGCACGCAGGCCCGGTAGAAAGCGGGCTGGTTGGTGTAGGCCGAGCCCAGCGAGACCAGCAGCACCTTCTCGGCGCCCTCCGGCCGCCGCCACTCGCCCTGGTGGCCGCGGTCGCCGAAGCAGGGCCCGACGAAGGTGATCCGCTGCTCGTCGACCCGGTCGGCATTGGGCTGCAGGGCGCGCGGGATGAGCGCGATCGCCCGCTGCGGGCGGGCCTTGAAGGCGTCCACGTCCCGCTCGGTCGCGCCGGCCTCGGCCAGCCAGTCAGCGAACCGGCGGTAGTACTCGGCGCCGCCCTTCCCGTTGCGGATCGCCTCGAAGACCTCCGCCAAGTCCTCCTCGAAGCCCTCCCAGCCCACGTAGGTGGGCGACAGCTGCACCACCGGCACCCCCAGCCGCTCGCCCAGCGCCCGGCCGGCGAAGCCCGCGATGTCGGTGAGCACCAGGTCGGGCCGGTCGTCGGCGAAGGCCGCCAGCAGGACGGGCCACATCGCGAGCGCGTCCTCCAGGAACAGCTCCTGGAGCCCCACCGGGTCGTCCGTCCAGCTGTTCGGGTCGTCGCCGAGCGGCAGCGTCGTCGGGTACGGGACGAAGGCGGCGCCGGTGGACTCGACGGTCTCCCGGAAGGAGGCGTCGTTGACGTAGCTGACCCGGTGGCCCCGGGCGACCAGCTCGGTGATCACGGCGAGGCTGGGGTTGACGTGGCCGTGGGCAGGAATGGAGACCATCAGGATGTGGGCGGAGCGGGTCATGGGCACCTCCGGGGTAGCGGATGAGACGAGACGGTCCGTCTCGCTGCGTCTTGAGAAGACAATACGTCTCGTCTCGCCGTTTCGCATAGACTTTTTTCCCATGACATCCAGAACCGCTCCGGACCCCGCCCGCCGCAGCGAACGCGCACGCGCCGCCGTCCTCGGCGCCGCCATCGAACTCGTCGCCGAAGTCGGCTACGCCAAGGTCACCGTCGAGGCGATCGCCGCCCGGGCCGGCGTCGGCAAGCAGACCATCTACCGGTGGTGGCCCTCCAAGGGGGCGGTCGTCTTCGACGCCTTCCTCGCCGCCAACGAGCACGAGGGCAGCCTCGCCCTCCCGGACACCGGCGACCTCGCCGCCGACCTCCGCGCGGTGCTGCGCCCCACCAGCGACGAGTTCGCCGACCCGGGCGCCGACCGCACCTACCGCGCGATCATCGCCGAGATCATCAACGACCCCGCGCTGTACACCGAGTACCGCACCCGCCTGCTGGACCCGCTGCTGGAGGTCACCCGTGACCGCCTGCGCAGCGCCCGCGAGGCCGGCCAGATCGCCCCCGACACCGACCTCGACCTCGCGATCGAACTCTTCTACGGCCCGCTCCAGTACCGCTGGCAGTACCGGCTCGGCCCGCTCACCCACGAGCACGCCGACCGGCTGGTCGACGCCGCCCTCCGGGCCCTCAACCCGCCTGCCGCCACCGGCGGTTCCGGCGCCTGACCCGGACCGCGGCCGGCACCGCGGCCGGCACGCGGACCAGCAGGCCGACGGCGACCCACGCGGACGGCCAGCCGAGGCCGCCGTGGGACCCGTGCCGCGACCTGCGAGGGACACGCCGGTCGCCGCATCCCCACCCGGCGCGGGCGGCCGTGAAGCCGGGCGGTCGGCCGGGGCGGCCGGCCGCGGCGAACGCTCAGACCACCGGCGGCGAGGCCGGCCCCGCCAGGGCGACCGAGACCAGGGCGCGCATCGCGCAGGCCGCCTGCCCCAGCGGCAGGGTGGCGTCGTCGGCGAAGAGCTCCACCAGCCAGCCGCCGGCCGGGTTCTGGCCGCCCGCCGCGACCATGCCCCGGTAGCCGGAGACCACGAGCATCGCCTCCTCCGCCGGGTCGTTCCCGGCCGCGCCCGCCCGCAGGGCGAAGGCGCCGCCGCGCACCGCACGGCGGGTCATCGGGTAGTGCCGGAGGTCGAAGACCGCGTCGGGGGCCTCGATCTGGGCCCGCTGGGTCTCGGCGCGGGCGCTGCTGGGCCCGCTGGTCATCCGGTAGACGGCGTGCTGGGCGGTGCGCATCAGGTGGGAGCCGGGCGGGACGTACGAGACCCACCAGCCGACCGCGTCCAGCAGCCGGGCGGAGGCCTCGGCGACCACGACCAGCTTGCCCAGGGTGTCCGCCGGGTGGACGGCCCGGGTGGTGGCGGCCTGGTCGAGGGAGGCGAGCACCGCGGTGAGCAGCTGCCCCGGGTCGGCGCTGTGGGCGGCGCCGCGGAACCGCCGCCGGTCGCCCGCCCCGGCCCGGCCGCTCGGCCCGCGCCGACCGTCCGCCCGGTGGTGCGGGTCGGCGGCGTCGGCGAGCAGCACGGTGGGGTCGGGCGAGAAGCCGGGGCCGTGGCTGCGCCCGGCGACCACCGGGTGGGCGGCCCGGGCCGCCTTGGCCCGGTACTGGGCCGCGTCGGCGAGCCGGAACAGCCGGTCGGGGGTGGTGACCGGCCCGATCGAGTCGCCGGTGGAGGCGACGCCGCAGGCCACGCCCTCGCCCTCGGAGAGCGCGAGGGCCCGGGCGCACAGCTCCTCGGCGACGGCGACCACCTCGTCGGCCTTCTGCCCCTCCACCAGCAGACAGAACTCGTCGCCGCCGAGCCGGGCGGCGAGGCTGCCGGGGAGCTTGGCGGCGGCCAGCGAGAGCTGGTGGGCGAACCGCTCCAGCAGCCGGTCGCCCATCTCGTGGCCGAGCTGGTCGTTGACCCGCTTCAGCCCGTTGACGTCGCAGACCACCAGCGAGACCACGGTGTTGTCCCGGTTGTGCGCCTCCAGCGCGCTCTCCAGCCGGGCGTCCACGGCGCGCCGGTTGGCCAGGCCGGTGAGCGGGTCGGAGAAGGCCAGCTTGCGCAGGTCGGCGAGGCGCTCGGTCTGCGCCAGGCCGGCCGAGACCTGGGCGGCGAGCAGCGTCGCGTAGTCGGCGTCGGCCTCGGTGAACTCCGGCATCCCGGCCGAACGGGCGAGGTACAGCTCGCCCCAGGCCTGGCCGTGCAGCACGATCGGCGCCACCACGCAGCAGGCCCGCCCGCGCCGGCGCAGCGCGGCGGCGCGCTCCTGGCAGTACGCGCCGGCGGTCGGGTGGGCGTGCCCGGCGTGCGACTCACTGCTCTCGGCGCTCTGCAGCCAGGCCCGCGGCAGCCGCCCGGTGCTCCAGCGCTCCTCCAGGTATGTGACGATCTCGGGGAAGTCGGCGACCGGGTACGACTCGTCCTCGGGCAGCTCCTCCTCGCCCGGGGCGAGGTCGCCGTGGTTGACCAGCACCCGCAGCCGACCGGACTCGCGGTCCCAGACCGAGACGGCGGCCATGGCGGCGCCGAGCGCCTCGGTGGCCCGGGCGGCGGCGGCGCGGACCGCCTCCAGCGGGGTGAGCGCGGCGGCCATGTCCTGGGCCAGCTCGACCACGGACTGCAGTCTCAGGTCGGGCAGCGGGTCGGGACGCCGCGAGCCACCGCAGTCGCAGTCGCGGTCCGTCATGATCGCCTCGCTGCTCACCGGCTCGCCTCGCTCCCTGTGCTCGGTCCTGCCGGACCCCCGTCGACCGGCCGCACCGCACCCGATCAGCCGCTTGCACCAAGACTAGGGCGGTTTCGATCGGTTATGCCCCGTTTGCCCGGGCGAACCCGCGACAGAACGTACGGGTTTCAACCGTTCGGCACCCGCGAAGGCCCGCGCACCGCGGGGTAGCGCTCCCGCGAACACCCCGCGGAGCCCCCGCACCGCCTGTGGTTCCTCCACCGGGCGTCTTCCCCGCGGGTCGGCCGCCACTCGGCCGTTCGGCCACGGCGCTAGTCGGCCGTCAGCCGCCGGGTGAGCAGCCACGGCTCGACCAGCCCGAGCCCCCGCACCGGCCGCCGCCACATCGGCTGCAGGTGGAACCGCGCCCCCGCGTCCGGGCCCGGCATCGGCAGCCCGGAGGCGGGCATCCCGGCCGCGGCCGACAGCGCCTCGGCCAGGCCCGGCCCCTCCGAGTCGACCGGGGCGACGCTGCCGTTCTGCTCCAGCGCGGCCGCGAACTCGCCGTCGATCAGCACCGCGTCCTTGGGCGCGATGGAGGTGAGCCGGCTGGCCAGGTTGACGGTGGTGCCGAAGACGTCGCCCATCCGCGAGGTGACCGTGCCGAAGGCCATCCCGACCCGCAGCGGCGGGATGGTGTCGTCCCCGGCCAGCGCCTCGATCAGGCTCAGCGCGATCTCGGCGGCGGTCGTCGGATCCTCGGAGACGTAGAGGATCTCGTCACCGAGCGTCTTGATCACCCGGCCACCCTGGCCGGCGATCAGGTCCGAACAGGTGTTCTCGAAGGTCTCGACCAGCTCGCCGAGCTCCTCCTCCTCCAGCCGCCGGGACAGCCGGGTGAAGCCGACCAGGTCGGCGAAGCCGACGGCGAGCCGCCCGCTGGTGATCTCGTGGTCCTCGGCGGCCTGCACCACCCGGCCGGTGACGGCCGCCAGCTGGCGCCGCCAGACGTACACCAGGAACTGCTCCAGCTCCGGCAACAGCAGCTCGACCAGCGGGTACGCGACGTCGGCGCGGGTCAGCCCGGGCTCGACGGACTGGGTGAGGTTCTCCAGGAAGGTGTCCATCTGCCAGCCGGCCAGCCGGGCCGTGGTCTGGCCGGTGGAGCGGGCCACCTGGATCGCCATCGACTCGCTGAGCAGCCCGGACTCGACCAGGCCGGCCAGCCGCCGCAGCGCGATCACGTCGCCGTCGGTGAGCGCCCGGGACTGGCCGATGTCGGGGAAGCCCATGGCGCGCCAGAAGCGGGTGGCCAGCTCCATCGGGACGTCGGCGGCGCGCGCGGCCTGGTACGGGGTGTAGCGGCGCGGCGCGTCCAGGATCAGGCGTTCCAGTTCGAGCGCCACCGTGGGGTCGTTGCCGCCCGCCGTCGCGCCGCTGCCGCCGTCCTCTGCCACCGGTCCGTCCCCGTGCGATCGCCGCACTCGCCTCGTGTCCCACCTGTCCGGGCGCGCCGCCCGCCACCCGGGCGGGCAGTGGCGCGCCTCACACCGCTGCCAGGTGGAATATTCGCACGGAATCGTCGGATCCGGGGCATCAGCCCGGGTCAAGGGGAGGTGAAGACTGCCGTTCAGCGGGGCTCGGGGCGCACGTGGACGACGTCCCCCGCACCGACCGCCCGGCGCACGCCGTCGGGCGTGCGGACCACCAGCCGCCCGTCGCCGTCCACCGCCACCGCCTCGCCGACCAGCTCGCGGTCGCCCGGCAGGTGCACCTTCACCTGGCGGCCCAGCGTGGTGCAGCGGTCCACGTAGGCGCGCATCAGGTCGCTGGCGTGCGGGTCGCCCGCGGCGGCCGTCCAGTCCCGGTACAGCTCGGCGAACTCGCGCAGCAGGGCACGCAGCAGGGTGCCCCGGTCGGTGGTCGAGGCGCCGGCCAGCGCGAGCGAGGCCGCGGTCGGGACGGGCAGCTCCTGCGCCCGCAGCGACACGTTGAGGCCCATGCCGACCACCACCGCACCGCCGGCCAGCTCGGTGAGGATGCCGCCGAGCTTGCGCTCCGCGCCGTCGACCTCCACCTGGAGGTCGTTGGGCCACTTCAGCCCGACCTCGACCCCGGCGACCCGGCCCAGCGTACTGGCCGCGGCCACCCCGACCAGGATCGGCAGCCAGCCGTACCGCTCGACCGGCACCTCCTCGGGGCGCAGCAGCACCGACAGGAACAGCCCGGAGCGCGGCGGGGCGGTCCACTGCCGGTCCATCCGGCCGCGGGCGGCGCTCTGCGCCTCGGCCACCAGCACCGCGCCCTGCCCGGCGCCCGCCGCGGCCCGGGCGGCGAGGTCGCTGTTGGTGGAGCCGGTCTCCGCGACGACGTCCAGGGAGGTCCACAGCCCGCCCGGGACGAGCAGGTCGTGGCGCAGCGCCTCCTCGTCCAGCGGCGGACGGTCCAGGTCGGTCCAGGGCGACGGTCCGGCGTGGCCGAAGCCGCGCAGTCCGCTGCGGCGGGGGGTCCGTGGTTCGGTCATGGGGGAAACCCTAGATCGGCCCGGGGAGCCAGGCCGCCCCATCGTCCCGCAGAACGCCCCTCGGCAAAACTGTGTCGATGGCCATAACGCCAGGACATGACGCATCGCCCTCCGCGCTGGCTACGCTACCCAGCGGTAGTTCGTAGCGCCGCCCTGCCCTCATGCGCGGGCCCACCCCCCGGTTCCGCGCGCACTCGAACAGGTCGCGGCCATGGATCAGGGAGAGCCACCGGATGACCGAGGCGCCGTACGACCCCCACACCACCGCGGGCAAGCTCGCCGACCTGCGGCGCAGGCTGGACGAGGCGGTGCACTCCGGCTCCGCGAAGGCCGTGGAGAAGCAGCACGCCAAGGGCAAGCTGACCGCCCGCGAACGGGTCGTGGAACTGCTGGACGAGGACTCCTTCGTGGAGTTCGACGAGTTCGCCCGGCACCGCTCGACCAACTTCGGCCAGGAGAGGAACCGCCCGTACGGCGACGGCGTGGTGACCGGCTACGGCACCGTGGACGGCCGCCAGGTCGCCGTCTTCGCCCAGGACTTCACCGTCTTCGGCGGCTCGCTCGGCGAGGTCTTCGGCGAGAAGATCGTCAAGGTGATGGACTTCGCGCTGAAGACCGGCTGCCCGGTCATCGGCATCAACGACTCCGGCGGCGCCCGGATCCAGGAGGGCGTGGTCTCGCTCGGCCTGTACGGCGAGATCTTCCGCCGCAACGTGCACGCCTCCGGCGTCATCCCGCAGATCTCGCTGATCATGGGCCCCTGCGCGGGCGGCGCGGTGTACTCCCCCGCGATCACCGACTTCGTGGTGATGGCCGACCAGACCTCGCACATGTTCATCACCGGCCCGGACGTGATCAAGACCGTCACCGGCGAGGACGTCGCGATGGAGGAGCTGGGCGGCGCGCGCACCCACAACACCAAGTCGGGCAACGCGCACTACCTGGCCGCGGACGAGAAGGAGGCGATCGAGTACGTCAAGAGCCTGCTCTCGTACCTGCCCTCCAACAACCTGTCCGACCCGCCGTCCTACCCCGAGCAGGCCGACCTCACGGTCACCGAGGAGGACCTCGAACTCGACACCATCGTGCCGGACTCGGCGAACCAGCCGTACGACATGCGCAAGGTGATCGAGCACATCGTCGACGACGGCGAGTTCCTGGAGACCCAGCCGCTGTACGCGGGCAACATCATCACCGGCTTCGGCCGGGTCGAGGGCCAGTCCGTCGGCATCGTCGGCAGCCAGCCGATGGACCTGGCCGGCTGCCTGGACATCAACGCCAGCGAGAAGGCCGCCCGCTTCATCCGCACCTGCGACTCCTTCAACGTCCCGGTGCTGACCTTCGTGGACGTGCCCGGCTTCCTGCCCGGCACCGAGCAGGAGTGGGACGGCATCATCCGGCGCGGCGCCAAGCTGATCTACGCCTACGCCGAGGCCACCGTCCCGCTGATCACCGTAATCACCCGCAAGGCCTTCGGCGGCGCGTACGACGTCATGGGCTCCAAGCACCTGGGCGCCGACCTCAACCTGGCCTGGCCGACCGCGCAGATCGCGGTGATGGGCGCGCAGGGCGCGGTCAACATCCTGCACCGCCGGGAGATCGCCGAGGCCGAGGCGGCCGGCACCGCCGAGGAGAAGCGGGCCGAGCTGATCGCCTCGTACGAGGACACCCTGCTGAACCCGTACCTGGCCGCCGAGCGCGGCTACGTGGACGCGGTGATCGCGCCGAGCGAGACGCGCCGGCACATCGTCCGCGGCCTGCGGGCGCTGCGCGGCAAGCGCGAGGTGCTGCCGCCCAAGAAGCACGGCAACATCCCCCTGTAGGCCCCGTCCCTGTCGGGAGAGAACCAGCCATGTCCCCGATCCACGTGCTGCACGGGCAGCCGACCCCCGAGGAGCTGGCCACCGTCCTGGCGGTGGTCCAGGCCCGGGCCGCCGCCGCGCAGGCCGCCGCCGAGACGGCGCGGCCGGCCGGTGCCGGCCCGGCCTCCCCCTGGAACGACCGCTCCCGCCTGCTCCGCCCGGCCGTCCACCCGGGCGTGAACGCCTGGCGGACCTCGGGCTGGGCGCACTGAAGTCCCCCGGGTGGAGCGGGAGTCCGGCCGCGCCGGCGACCCGCTCCACCCGGCTCCCCCGCCCGCCCCGCCGAGGGGCTCCGCCCGAAACCTGAGTACGGATACTCAGGCGCCCGCAGCCCCGCCCGGCGCACTCTGGACGGGTGCTCTGGTCAGACCCCCGTGACGAGCCCTCGCCCGAGGCCCGTCGGATGCAGGAGCGGATGCAGCGGGCCGGCAAGGTGCTCGCCGCCCTGGTGCTGGTCGGCGCCGTGCTGATGATGCTCTCCCGCTCCTTCACCTGAGCCGTTCACCCGAACGGCGGACACGGGCACCCCCTACGCTGGTGGGCATGACCGACCAGCGCCCCCTCGTCCTCGCCTCCGCCTCCCCCGCCCGCCTCGGGCTGCTGCGCCAGGCGGGGCTCGACCCCCGCGTGGTGGTCAGCGGCGTCGACGAGGACGCGATCACCGCCGCCACCCCCGCCGAGCTCGCCCTCGTCCTGGCCGAGGCCAAGGCGAAGGCCGTCGCCGCCGGACTCTCCGACGGCGAGCTGGTGATCGGGTGCGACTCCGTCCTGGAACTGGACGGCCGGGCCCTCGGCAAGCCCGCCGACGCCGCCGAGGCGCTGGCCCGCTGGCGGTCGATGCGCGGACGGGCCGGCGTGCTGCGCACCGGCCACTGCGTGATCGACACCGCGACCGGCCGGCAGTCCTCGGCCACCGCCTCCACCACCGTCCGCTTCGGCACCCCGGACGACGCGGAGATCGCCGCGTACGTGGCCTCCGGCGAACCGCTGCACGTGGCCGGGGCGTTCACCCTGGACGGCCGCTCGGCGCCGTTCGTCGACGGCATCGACGGCGACCCGGGCAACGTCATCGGCCTCTCCCTGCCGCTGCTGCGCCGGCTGCTCGCCGACCTGGACCTGCGCATCACCGATCTGTGGACCGACTGACCTGCCGCACCCGGCGGTGGTGCCCCTAAGCTGACCGGCGTCCGGACGGGGAGGGGACGCGGCAGATGACCGACAGCGTGCTCAACGTGGTGCTGGGCCTGGTGGCCAGCGCGATCAGCGCCTGCCTCGGCTGGCTGGCGCAGGCGCTGCGGCGCCGCCGCAGGGTCGAGCGGGTGCGGTCCTTCCTCGGACTGCCGAACGGCAGCGAGTGCCTGGTCGTGGTGCCGCGCAGCATCGGGACGGGCTCGCACGCCCACACCGTGACCCGGCGCGACGCCTACGCGCTGATGTGGCTGGCCGGACTGGTCGAGGAGTGCGGGGCGCGGCCCGAGCTGGTCGCCCACGACGCCGCGCACCGCGGCCTGGGCGCCAAGACCGAGCTGTGCCTGGGCGGGCCGGTCAGCAACGAGCGGACGGCCGCCCACCTCGCCTGGGGCCTGCCGGGCGTGCTGGTCACCTCGGGCCCGGGGCCGGGCAGCAACGTGATCGTGGTGGGCGAGCGCGACTTCGCCGCCGGTCCCGACCGGACGCACGCCCTGCTCGCCCGGATCGCCACCCCGGACGGCGGCCGCCCGGTGTTCCTGGTCGCGGGCCAGACCGGCATCGCCAACCAGGCCGGGGTGCGCTTCCTGGTCGCCCGGCACCGCGAGCTCGCCCGGAAGTACGGCCAGGACGGCACCTTCGCGCTCGTCCTGCGGGCGGTCAACCCGGAGGCGTACGGGCCGGACATGGTCGAGGTGGCGGCCGACGTGACGGCCGAGGCGCTGCGGCGGCCCGAGGCCCGCTCAGGCGCCGCTTGAGCGGTCCGCGCGAGACTGTGGCCGATGCCACCTCCCGCCACGCCGCCGGCCGGTCACCCGCTGTGGCCCCCGCCGGTCCGGGCGGACCCGCGCCGACCTGCGGTGTCGTGCGGGAGCCCGTCCAGGGGCCCGGGAGAGCCATCACCGAGCGTGTGGGATAGTTCACAACCCGGGGCTACTCGCCGGTACTGCCCGGGAATCCATAAACTCATCGAGGTTCAAGAAGGGAGCCACAGTGCGCAAGGTGCTCATCGCCAACCGCGGGGAAATCGCCGTCCGCGTCGCCCGGGCCTGCTCGGACGCCGGTATCGCCAGCGTCGCCGTCTACGCCGAGCCGGACCGGGATGCGCTGCACGTCCGCGCGGCCGACGAGGCTTACGCGCTGGGCGGTGACACCCCCGCTACCAGCTACCTGGACATCGCCAAGGTCCTGAAGGCGGCCGCCGACTCCGGCGCGGACGCCGTCCACCCCGGTTACGGGTTCCTGTCGGAGAACGCCGACTTCGCCCAGGCCGTCCTCGACGCGGGTCTGATCTGGATCGGCCCGCCGCCGCAGGCCATCCGCGACCTCGGTGACAAGGTCACCGCCCGGCACGTCGCCCAGCGGGCCGGTGCCCCGCTGGTGGCCGGCACCCCGGACCCGGTCTCGGGTGCCGACGAGGTCGTCACGTTCGCCCGGGAGCACGGCCTCCCGGTCGCCATCAAGGCGGCCTTCGGCGGCGGCGGCCGCGGCCTCAAGGTCGCCCGCACCCTGGAGGAGATCCCGGAGCTGTACGACTCCGCGGTGCGCGAGGCCGTCGCCGCCTTCGGCCGCGGCGAGTGCTTCGTCGAGCGCTACCTGGACAACCCGCGGCACGTGGAGACCCAGTGCCTGGCCGACAAGCACGGCAACGTGGTGGTCGTCTCCACCCGTGACTGCTCGCTCCAGCGCCGCCACCAGAAGCTCGTCGAGGAGGCGCCCGCGCCGTTCCTGACCGAGGAGCAGAACGCCGAGCTGTACCGGGCGTCCAAGGCCATCCTGAAGGAGGCCGGCTACGAGGGCGCCGGGACCTGTGAGTTCCTGGTCGCGCTGGACGGCACGATCTCCTTCCTGGAGGTCAACACCCGCCTCCAGGTGGAGCACCCGGTCACCGAGGAGGTCACCGGCCTCGACCTGGTCCGCGAGATGTTCCGGATCGCCGACGGCGAGGAGCTCGGCTACGGCGACCCCGAGGTGCGCGGCCACTCCTTCGAGTTCCGCATCAACGGCGAGGACCCGGGCCGCAACTTCCTGCCCGCGCCCGGCACCGTGACGCTGTTCGCCCCGCCGTCCGGCCCGGGCGTGCGCCTGGACTCCGGCGTGGAGAGCGGCTCGGTCATCGGCCCGGCCTGGGACTCGCTGCTGGCCAAGCTGGTCGTCTCCGGCCGCGACCGCAAGCAGGCCCTGGAGCGGGCCCGCCGCGCCCTGGCCGAGTTCAAGGTGGAGGGCATGGCCACCGCCATCCCGTTCCACCGGGCGGTCGTCACCGACCCGGCGTTCGCGCCCGAGGTGCACGGCGGCGAGGGACCGTTCACGGTCTTCACCCGGTGGATCGAGACCGAGTTCGACAACACCATCCCGCCGTTCGCCGGCACGGCCGGTGACGGCGAGGAGGCCGAGACCCGGGAGACCGTGGTGGTCGAGGTCGGCGGCAAGCGGATCGAGGTCTCGCTGCCGTCCTCGCTGGGCGTCGCGGCGGCCCCGGCGGCCGGTGCGGCGGGTGCCGCCAAGGCCAAGCGCCGGGTGGGCGCCAAGAAGGCCGGCTCGGCCGTCAGCGGTGACACCCTGGCCTCGCCGATGCAGGGCACCATCGTCAAGGTCGCCGTGGAGGAGGGCCAGGTCGTCGCCGAGGGCGAGCTGATCGTGGTCCTGGAGGCGATGAAGATGGAGCAGCCGCTGAACGCCCACAAGGCGGGCACCGTCTCCGGCCTCAAGGCCGAGGTGGGCGCGAGCGTCAGCAGCGGCGCGGCGCTCTGCGAGATCAAGGACTGACACCGTCCCCGTCCTCGGACCGGTCCGTACGCCCTCCGGGGTGTGCGGACCGGTCCCGTTTCCGAGGCCGGTACGGGCTCAGCGCCCGCGCGGCAGGCCCAGCTCGGCCAGCCGGGCCGGCATGCCGCCCGGGCCGACCGGCCCGCCGTGCGCGCCGGGGCGGCGCTGGCCGGGCAGCGGGGCGCCGCCGGGGGGCGGGCCGCCGCGGCGGGCCATCGGGCCGGGCTGGGTCTGGTGCACCGGGCCGCTGCCGGTGCCGTGCACCGGGGCGTCACCGCTCGGGCCCGCGCCCAGCGGGGCCAGGTCGACCTGCACCCCGCAGTCGGCGAGCGCGTCCAGCTCGCGGGCGGTGCCGTCGTCCGCGGTGGCCTGCTCGTCGGTGACCAGCCGGGTGATGGTCTCGGTGGCGACGGTCTGGAACATGCCGGCCGCGCCGAGCTTGGTGTGGTCGGCGAGGACGATCACCTCGGCGGCCGCCAGCACCATGGCCCGGTCCACGCTCGCGGACAGCATGTTCGCCGTCGACAGCCCACGCTCGGCCGTCAGCCCGCTGCCGGAGATGAAGGCCTTGTTGACCCTCAGCCCCTGCAGCGACTGCTCCGCGCCGCTGCCCACCAACGCGTAGTTGGAGCCGCGCAGGGTGCCGCCGGTCATCACCACCTCGACCCGGTTGGCGTGCGCCAGGGCCTGGGCGACCAGCAGCGAGTTGGTGACCACCGTCAGCCCGGGCACCCGGGCCAGTCGGCGGGCCAGCTCCTGGGTGGTGGTGCCGGCGCCGACCACCACCGCGTCGCCCTCCTCCACCAGGCCGGCGGCGAGGTCCGCGATGGCGCTCTTCTCCGCCGCGGAGAGGTGGGTCTTCTGCGGGTATCCGGGTTCGCGGCTGAAGCCGCCGGGGAGCACCGCGCCGCCGTGCCGGCGGTCGAGGAGCCCTTCTGCCTCCAGCGCCCGCACGTCACGACGCACGGTCACTTCGGAGGTCTGGACGACGCGGGCCAACTCCCGGAGCGAGACGGCTCCGTTGGCGCGCACCATTTCGAGGATCAACTGGCGACGTTCTGCTGCAAACACAGAACCGACGGTAACCTGCGTGACCGTCTGCTTTCAGGCGTTTGCAGCTAGTAGCGGGAATTGCTCACGCACGAGCGGCGCGTGACCGTACAATACGCGCCGTCGACGGCCCGGGACTGCGCCCGCCGTCCGGGTGACGGGCATGCCCGCGCGAAGGGCGGCCGCCGATCGGCAGCCGCCCTCAACTGTGCGCCGGACGCTCAGGATTCGCCGTCGGCCCGCTTGCGGATGTGCAGCTGCCGGGCGGCCTCGGCGGTCGAGCCGGAGACGGACGGGTAGACGGTGAAGGCGCTGGCCACCTGTTCGACCGTCAGATTGGCGTCCACCGCGAGCGAGATCGGGTGGATCAGCTCGCTGGCCCGCGGGGCGACGACCACGCCGCCCACCACGATGCCGGTGCCCGGGCGGCAGAACAGCTTCACGAAGCCGTCCCGGATGCCCTGCATCTTCGCCCGCGGGTTGCCGCGCAGCGGGAGCTTGACCACGACGGCGTCCATCTTGCCGCACTCCACGTCGGCCGCCGTGTAGCCGACGGTGGCGATCTCCGGGTCGGTGAAGACGTTGGAGGCCACGGTCTTGAGGTTCAGCGGCTGCACCGCGTCACCGAGCGCGTGGTACATCGCGATCCGGCCCTGCATGGCCGCCACCGAGGCGAGCATGAAGACGCCGGTGCAGTCGCCCGCCGCGTAGACGCCGGGGGCGGTGGTGCGGGAGACCCGGTCGACCTGGATCTGGCCCCAGTCGTTGAGCTTGACCCCGGCCTCCTCCAGGCCCATCTCGGACGTGTTGGGGATCGAGCCGACCGCCATCAGGCAGTGGCTGCCCTCGATCACCCGGCCGTCGGCCAGCATGACCTCGACCCGGTCGCCGATCCGCTTGACGCTCTCGGCGCGCGAGCGGCCCATCACGTTCATGCCGCGGCGGCGGAAGACGTCCTCCAGCACCTCGGCGGCGTCCGGGTCCTCGCCGGGCAGCACCCGGTCGCGGCTGGACACCAGGGTGACCTTGGAGCCGAGCGCCTGGTACGCGCCGGCGAACTCGGCGCCGGTCACGCCGGAGCCGACCACGATCAGCTCGCGGGGCAGCTCCTCCAGGTCGTACACCTGGGTCCAGGTGAGGATCCGCTCGCCGTCCGGCTGGGCGTCCGGCAGCTCGCGCGGGTGGGCGCCGGTGGCGATCAGCACGGCGTCGGCGCGCAGCGACTGCACGGTGCCGTCGGGCGCGTCCACCAGGACCTCGCGGGAGCCGTCCACGGCCTGCCCGCCGGTGCCGAGCCGGCCGCGGCCGCGCAGCACGGTGACGCCGGCCCGGGTGACGGACTGGGTGATGTCGTGGGACTGCGCGATGGCCAGGCGCTTCACCCGGCGGTTGACCTTCCCCAGGTCCACGCCGATCACCCGGGCCGCCTGCTCGATCGGCGGGGTGTCGTCCGCGACCAGGATGCCCAGTTCCTCGTACGAGCTGTCGAAGGTGGTCATCACCTCCGCGGTCGCGATCAGGGTCTTCGACGGAACGCAGTCCGTGAGCACCGCCGATCCGCCCAGACCGTCGCGGTCGACGACGGTCACCTCCGCGCCGAGCTGTGCGGCGACCAGGGCCGCCTCGTAGCCGCCGGGTCCGCCACCGATGATCACGATCCGAGTCACGCTCCCCATTGTCCCGCACGCCGGGAGCGCCGCCACGGCGGGGTCCGGGCTCGGTACCTTCGTCCAGTCGCCGCGGCCCGCCCGCCGCCCGGGCTACGCTGGCCCCCATGCCCCTTTACGCCGCGTATGCCACCAACCTCGATGCTCGGCAGATGACCCGCCGAGCCCCGCACTCCCCGCTGCGCGGCACGGGGTGGCTAGCCGGCTGGCGGCTCACCTTCGGTGGCGAGCAGCTCGGTTGGGAGGGCTCGCTGGCGACCGTGGTCGAGGACGAGAAGGACCAGGTCTTCGTCTCGCTGTACGACGTCGCGCCGATGGACGAGGAGGGCCTGGACCGCTGGGAGGGCGTCCAGCTCGGCATCTACCGCAAGATCAAGCTGCGCGCGCAGACCCTGGACGGCGACATCCCGGTCTGGACGTACGTGCTGAACGACTACGAGGGCGGCCTGCCCGCGGCCCGCTACCTCGGGCTGGTCGCCGACGCCGCGGAGAGCGCCGGCGCCCCGCACGACTACGTGATGGACCTGCGCCGCCGCCCCTGCTGAGGCGTGTCCGACGCTTCCCGCCGGGTGTGGGAACCGACGAGCCGGGTGCCCGGAGAACGCCGCCGAGCTGTGCCTTCGGGTCATCCGGGTAACGATCCGGCACGCCGGGACCGAATTTCTACGCGCGTAGCCGAAACCCGTCTATCCTCTGACCCGTGAACGCTTCTCCTCAGTCGGTCGTCTCCGCCGACCCCTACGCCGCCGCCCAGGCCGCCGCCGAGCGCCTGCGCGAGCTGACCGGTGCCGAGCGGCACGACGTCGCCCTGGTGATGGGCTCCGGCTGGGTGCCGGCCGCCGACGCCCTGGGCGAGACCGTGGCCGAGTTCCCGGTCACCGACCTCCCGGGCTTCCCCGCCCCCGCCGTCGCCGGCCACGCCGGCAAGATCCGTTCGGTGAAGATCGGCGACAAGCGCGCCCTGATCTTCCTCGGCCGCAACCACTACTACGAGGGCCACGGCGTGGCCACCGTCGTCCACGGCGTGCGCACCGCCGCCGCGGCCGGCTGCGGCATCGTCGTGCTGACCAACGGCTGCGGCGGCCTGCGCCAGGGCTGGACCCCGGGCCAGCCGGTGCTGATCAGCGACCACATCAACCTGACCGGGGACTCCCCGATCGTCGGCGCCAACTTCGTCGACCTCACCGACCTGTACTCCAAGCGCCTGCGCGCCCTGTGCCACGAGGTCGACCCGACCCTGGACGAGGCCGTCTACGTCCAGTTCCGCGGCCCGCACTACGAGACCCCGGCCGAGGTCAACATGGCCCGGGTGATCGGCGGCGAGCTGGTCGGCATGTCCACCACCCTGGAGGCCATCGCCGCCCGCGAGGCCGGCTCCGAGGTGCTCGGCATCTCCCTGGTCACCAACCTGGCCGCCGGCATGACCGGCGAGCCGCTCAACCACGAAGAGGTGCTGGAGGCCGGCAAGGCCTCCGCCGAGCGCATGGGCGAGCTGCTGGCGAAGGTCCTTGAGCGGATCTGACCCCCGCGGGGCGCAGAATCATGACTGACGGGGCCCACGGGCGGTGTGATCCGCTGATCACACCATCCCGTGGGCCCCGTCCGCGTGCGCGACCCCCTTCTGTGCGGAACCCTCCGGTCACAGCGGAACCCTCCCGACCCACGGCGGAACCTCCGGCCGACACACCGACGCACTTCCCGATGGAGCTGGCATGACGCAGGCACCCACCACCGACCTCCTCGCCCGGGCCCGGACCTGGCTGGCCGAGGACCCCGACCCGCGGACCCGCGAGGAGCTCGCCGCCCTGCTGGCCCGGGCCGAGGGCCCGGAGGCCGAGACCGACAGCAAGCTCGCCTGGGCGGAGCTCGCCGAGCGCTTCTCCGACCGCCTCCAGTTCGGCACCGCCGGCCTGCGCGGCGAACTCGGCGCCGGCCCGATGCGGATGAACCGCGCCGTGGTGATCCGGGCCGCGGCCGGCCTGGTCTCGTACGTCCGGCAGCAGGGCCTGGGCGACCTGGTCGTCATCGGCTACGACGCCCGCCACAAGTCGTACGACTTCGCCCGCGACACCGCCGCCGTGGTGGTCGGCGCCGGCCTGCGCGCCGCGCTGCTGCCGCGCCCGCTGCCGACCCCGGTGCTCGCCTTCGCCGTCCGCCACCTGGGCGCGGCCGCCGGCGTCACCGTCACCGCCAGCCACAACCCGCCGCAGGACAACGGCTACAAGGTCTACCTGGGCGACGGCTCGCAGATCGTCCCGCCGGCCGACGCCGGGATCGCCGCCGAGATCGACGCGATCGGCTCGCTGGACGAGGTCCCGCGCGTCGAGGAGGGCTGGGAGGTGCTCGGCGAGGACGTCGTCGAGGCGTACCTGGCCCGGGCCGTCTCCATCGTCGACGAGCACGGCCCGCGCGACCTGGAGGTGGTCTACACCCCGATGCACGGCGTCGGCCGCGACACCCTGGTCGCCGCGTTCCGCCGGGCCGGCTTCCCCGCGCCCACCGTGGTCGCCGAGCAGGCCGAGCCCGACCCGGACTTCCCGACCGTGGCCTTCCCCAACCCGGAGGAGCCGGGGGCGATGGACCTCGCCTTCCGCACCGCCGCCTCCGTCGGGCCGGACATCGTGATCGCCAACGACCCGGACGCCGACCGCTGCGCGGTGGCCGTCCCCGCCAACGGCAACGCGGCCGGCAGCGGCGGCGGCGCCGGCTGGCGGATGCTGCGCGGCGACGAGGTCGGCGCGCTGCTCGGCTCGGCCCTGGTCGCGAAGAAGGCCGAGGGCACCTTCGCCACCACCATCGTCTCCGCCACCCTGCTCGGCCGGATCGCCGAGGCGGCGGGCCTGGGCTACGCCGAGACGCTGACCGGCTTCAAGTGGATCTCCCGCGCCGAGGGCCTGCGCTACGGCTACGAGGAGGCGCTCGGCTACTGCGTCGACCCGCAGGGCGTCCGCGACAAGGACGGCATCACCGCCGCCCTGCTGGTCGCCGAGCTCGCCGCCACCCTCAAGAAGTCCGGCCGCACCCTGTCCGACCTGCTGGACGACCTGGCGCTGGAGCACGGGCTGCACGCCACCGACCAGCTCTCCGTCCGGGTCCAGGACCTCACGCTGATCGCCGACGCCATGCGCCGTCTGCGCGAGCGGCCGCCGACCGTCCTGGCCGGCCTCCAGGTGACCCGCGCCGACGACCTGTCGGCCGGCTCCGCCGACCTGCCGCCCACCGACGGCCTGCGCTACTACCTGGCCGGCGAGGGCGTCCGCTCCGCCCGCATCGTGGTGCGCCCCTCCGGCACCGAGCCCAAGCTCAAGTGCTACCTGGAGGTCGTCCTCCCGGTCGCCTCCGCGGCCGACCTCGGCCCCGCCCGCGAGCGCGCCGCCGCCCTCCTCGCCACCGTCAAGCAGGACCTCGCCCTGGCCGCCGGCATCACCGCCTGACGCCACGGAACGCGCGAAGGGGCCCGCCGGTCGCGACCGGCGGGCCCCTGCGCGCGGGTGCGGTGTCAGACCGCGATGACGGTGACCAGGGCGATCAGGCCGAGCAGGGTGGGCGCGATGACCCACCAGCACCAGCGGACCCGCACCGGGCCGGCCGCGGCGGGGCGGGCGGCGTTGCGTTCGGCCATCTCCTGGAGGACGGCGGTGACCTGGTCGGACCAGGCGCGGGTGGGGTCGGGCGAGCCCTGGACGACCGGGTTGGTGCGCTTGGCCAGTCCCATGCCCAGGCCGGTCCGGGAGGCGTGCTCGGCGGCGCTGGGGCTCTGCGCCCGGGTGGCCCGCTTGCGCTGGCGCAGCGACACCGGCACCGCCCAGACCTGGTACTTCCTGCCGCCCGCGAGCAGTTCGACCGAGTACCCGGCGCGCAGCGCGTCCACCGAGGCCCACGGCGCGACGACGGTCCGCCACGGGTTGCGCACCACCAGCCGGTCGCGGCCGGCCCGCACGGCCGGGCGCAGCGTGTACGCGATCACCGGGAAGGCGAACACCGGCACCGCCGCGAGCGAGACGTACGGGGTCTTCCCGGTGCCACTGGCCACCGCGTCGCCGACCAGCCAGGCCGCGACGACCAGCAGCAGCACTCCGGAGATCACACCGGGGACAGAGCGGTACACCCGGTCGGCGTACTCGGGCTCCCCGTCGGGGGCGGCGGGGCCCTGGTCGGGCTTGCCGTCGGAATCGGTCATGGCGTCGATTCTGCCCCATGCCCCCCACCTGCGGAGGTCTCGGTCCGGCCACGATGGGTCGGCGGCCTAGCGGTCGACTACGCGCGTAGATATGCTGGTCTGGTGACTATGTCCACTGTTGCAGCCAATGCCCCCGGCGTTGCGGGCAGCGGCCTTCAGGACGTTGCGGCGTCCGAGGCCTCGCTCCGCCGCTTCCTGCACGGCCTGCCCGGCGTCGACCAGGTCGGCCTGGAGGCGCGCGCCGCCGCTCTCGGTACCCGCTCGATCAAGACCACGGCGAAGGCGTACGCCATCGACCTGGCGATCTCGATGATCGACCTGACCACGCTGGAGGGCGCGGACACGGTCGGCAAGGTGCGCGCGCTGTGCGCCAAGGGCAGGACCCCCGACCCGACCGACCCGACCACCCCCCGCGTCGCCGCCATCTGCGTCTACCCGGACATGGTCGCCACCGCCAAGGACGCCCTGAAGGGCACCGGCATCCAGGTCGCCTCGGTCGCCACCGCCTTCCCGGCCGGCCGCGCCGCCCTGCCGGTCAAGCTCGCCGACACCGCCGACGCGGTGGCCGCGGGCGCCGACGAGATCGACATGGTGATCGACCGCGGCGCCTTCCTCTCCGGCCGCTACCTCGACGTCTTCAACGAGATCGTCGCCGTCAAGGAGGCGTGCAAGCGCCCCGACGGCAGCTCCGCCCACCTCAAGGTGATCTTCGAGACCGGCGAGCTCCAGACCTACGACAACGTCCGCCGGGTCTCCTGGCTGGCGATGCTGGCCGGCGCCGACTTCATCAAGACCTCCACCGGCAAGGTCGCCGTCAACGCGACCCCGCCGGTCACCCTGCTGATGCTGGAGGCGGTCCGCGACTTCCGCGCGGCCACCGGCGTCCAGGTCGGCGTCAAGCCCGCCGGCGGGATCCGCACCACCAAGGACGCCATGAAGTACCTGGTGATGGTCAACGAGACCCTCGGCGACGACTGGCTGACCCCGCACTGGTTCCGCTTCGGCGCCTCCAGCCTGCTCAACGACCTGCTGATGCAGCGCCAGAAGCTGGCCACCGGCCGCTACTCCGGCCCCGACTACGTGACGGTGGACTGATCACCATGGCCAAGAAGAAGAACACCGAGGAGCCCGTGGCCGAGCCCGCCGGCGGCCTCTTCGCCTACGCCCCGGCCCCGGAGTCCCCGGCCGCCGCGGGTGACATCGCCACCTCCTACGGCCACTTCATCGGCGGCGAGTTCGTCGACTCCTCCGGCAACGAGGCCCTGAAGACGGTCAACCCGGCCACCGAGCAGGTGCTCGCCGAGTTCGCCCAGGGCACCGAGCAGGACGTGGACCGCGCGGTCGCCGCCGCCCGCAAGGCCTTCGCCGACTGGTCGGCGCTGCCCGGCAGCGAGCGCGCCAAGTACCTGTTCCGGATCGCCCGGATCATCCAGGAGCGCAGCCGCGAGCTGGCCGTGCTGGAGTCGATCGACAACGGCAAGCCGATCCGCGAGACCCGCGACGTCGACCTGCCGCTGGTCGCCGCGCACTTCTTCTACTACGCGGGCTGGGCGGACAAGCTGGACTTCGCCGGCTTCGGCCCGAACCCGAAGCCGCTGGGCGTGGCCGGCCAGGTCATCCCGTGGAACTTCCCGCTGCTGATGCTGGCATGGAAGATCGCGCCCGCGCTGGCGACCGGCAACACGGTCGTCCTGAAGCCGGCCGAGACCACCCCGCTGACCGCGCTGCGCTTCGCCGAGATCTGCCGCCAGGCCGGTCTGCCGAAGGGCGTCGTCAACATCGTCACCGGTGACGGCCGCACCGGCGCCGCGCTGACCTCCCACCCGGACGTCAACAAGGTCGCCTTCACCGGCTCCACCCCGGTCGGCCGGGCCATCGCCAAGCAGCTGGCCGGCACCCGCAAGAAGCTCTCGCTGGAGCTGGGCGGCAAGGCCGCGAACATCGTCTTCGACGACGCGCCGATCGACCAGGCGGTCGAGGGCATCGTCAACGGCATCTTCTTCAACCAGGGCCACGTCTGCTGCGCGGGCTCGCGCCTGCTGGTCCAGGAGTCGGTGCAGGACGAGCTGCTGGACGCCCTGAAGCGCCGGATGGCCACCCTGCGGGTCGGCGACCCGCTGGACAAGAACACCGACATCGGCGCCATCAACTCGGCCGAGCAGCTGGCCCGGATCACCGCGCTGACCGACGCCGGCGAGGCCGAGGGCGCCGAGCGCTGGTCGCCCGCGTGCGAACTCCCGGGCACCGGCTTCTGGTTCAAGCCGACCCTGTTCACCGGCGTGAGCCAGGCCCACCGGATCGCCCAGGAGGAGATCTTCGGCCCGGTCCTGTCGGTGCTGACCTTCCGCACCCCCGCCGAGGCGGTCGAGAAGGCCAACAACACCCCGTACGGCCTCTCCGCCGGCATCTGGACGGAGAAGGGCTCGCGCATCCTCTGGATGGCGAACCAGCTCAGGGCCGGCGTGGTCTGGGCCAACACCTTCAACAAGTTCGACCCGACCTCGCCGTTCGGCGGCTACAAGGAGTCGGGCTACGGCCGCGAGGGTGGCCGCCACGGTCTGGAGCCCTACCTGAATGTCGAGGCCCGAGATGTCTGATGTCGCAACGCGTCTTGACGTCCTCAAGACCTACAAGCTGTACGTCGGCGGGAAGTTCCCGCGCTCCGAGAGCGGACGGGTGTACGAGGTGACCGACTCGAAGGGCGAGTGGCTCGCCAACGCCCCGCTGGGCACCCGCAAGGACACCCGCGACGCCGTCCTGGCCGCCCGCAAGGCGGTCAAGGGCTGGGCCGGCACCACCGCGTACAACCGCGGCCAGGTGCTGTACCGGGTGGCCGAGATGCTCCAGGGCCGCCGCGAGCAGTTCGCCGCCGAGGTGTCCGTCTCCGAGGGCGTCGGCCCGAAGAAGGCCGCCGCGCTGGTGGACGCCGCGATCGACCGCTGGGTCTGGTACGCGGGCTGGACCGACAAGGTCGCCCAGATCGCGGGCGGCGCCAACCCGGTCGCCGGGCCGTTCTTCAACCTCTCCACCCCGGAGCCGACCGGCGTGGTCGGGATCGTCGCCCCGCAGGCCGGGTACGGGCACTCGCTGCTCGGCCTGGTCTCGGTGATCGCCCCGGCGATCGCCACCGGCAACACGGTCGTGGTCGCGGCCGCCGCGGACGCCCCGCTGCCCGCGCTGTCGCTGGGCGAGGTGCTGGCCACCTCGGACGTCCCGGGCGGCGTGGTCAACATCATCTCGGGCCGGACCGCGGACATCGCCCCCACCCTGGCCTCGCACCAGGACGTCAACGCGCTGGACCTCACCGGGGCGATCGCCTCCGACGGCCCCGGCGCGCCGCAGGCGCTGGAGGCGGCCGCCGCGGATACCCTGAAGAGGGTGGTCCGTCCGGTGCTGGACCCGTTCGCCCAGGACTGGACCAATGCGCCCGGTACGGACCGGCTACTCTCGTTCCTGGAGACGAAGACGGTCTGGCACCCGATGGGGATCTGACCTCGTCGCTCCGAGCGAACAACTCCACAGACTGGCCGTCCCCAGTGCCCTCACCCCCCCAGGGCCCGGACGGTCATTGGACGGACCCGCGCCTCTCCCCCCCTGGCGCGGGTCCGTCGCCGTTCCGGCCGCCCGCCGCCGGCGTTCCGGCGACTTTCGTCACTGCCCACCGCCGACTTTCGACGCTCCCGCACACCCCTGCGGCCGGGCCAGAATCACCGGAGACGGAAACGATCGAGGGGGACGGATGGGCGAGTTCATCGGCGAGCTGATGGCACTGTTCGCGGACGGCTTCTACCGCCGGTGGCACGTGGCCCGCACCACGCGGCGGCTGGCCGCCGGCCGCCCGGTCCGGGTGCCCTGCTCGGCCCGGTCCGAGCGACAGGCCGGGTACACCAACGGCACCCTCCACATCACGCCCGGCGCCGACAGCGTGGCCCTGGTCTCCCGCGACGACGGACGCCTCGACCTGCCCGCCGGGGGCACCTTCCACGAGCCCGAGCCCGACACCTGGCACAGCCAGGACTGGGCCGCCACCGGCTACCTGCCGCCCGGCACCGGGGAACTGGTCTACCTCCAGGTGGACAGCCGCTACCTGCCGATGGTGCACGTCGCCCTCGCCGACCCGCGGTCGCAGCGGACCGCCTGACGGCAGAAGACCCGTGCCGACCGGTTTCGGCAACCGGCCGGGATGCGTCAGACTGGTGTCCCGTGAGTGACTCCCCCATGAACCCCGCACCGGCCGCGCACGCCCGGGTGATCCTGCTCTCCGGGCCCTCCGGGTCGGGGAAGTCCTCGCTCGCCGAGCGCAGCGGCCTGCCGGTGCTCCAGCTCGACGACTTCTACAAGGACGGGGACGACCCGACCCTGCCGCGGCTGCCGGACGGCGCCGTCGACTGGGACTCCCCGCTGGCCTGGCACCGCGACCAGGCCGTCGCCGCGATCCGCGCCCTGCACGAGCACGGCCGCGCGGACGTCCCGGTGTACTCGATCCCGGACAACGGCCGGGTCGGCACCCGCGGCCTGGAGCTGGACGGGGCGGGCGCGTTCATCGCGGAGGGCATCTTCGCCGCCGAGATCACCGCCGAGTGCGCCGGACAGGGCCTGCTCGGCGACGCCCTGTGCCTGCGCAACGGCGCGCTCACCACGGCCTGGCGCCGGCTGCGCCGGGACGTCCGGGAGGGCCGCAAGTCGCTGCCGGTGCTGCTGCGCCGGGGCCTGCGGCTGATGCGGGCCGAGCGGTCCATCGTCGGCCGGCAGGTCGCGCTCGGCTCGTACGCGTGCGCCGGCCCGGAGGCCGAGCGGCGGATCCGCGCCGCGGCCCTGGCCACCGAGCTCTCCGCCGTCTGAGCCGACCGTCGGGGCCGACCGTGGGGGCCCGCGTCCGGGACCGCGCCCGTGTCCGAGACCGGCCCTGCCCTGCCCCGCCCTGCCCACGGCACGACGAAGGCCCGGTGCGTCTCCCCCGCACCGGGCCGTCGCCTTCCCCGAACGGTCCTCGGCTCCCCCACGGGCATGCTCCCCCGAGCCGCTGCCCCCGGACCGTGACCGTCCGCTTCCCGTCCCCCGACGGGAGTCCTCTGTTACGCGACCAGCTCGCCGAACGCCCGGACGGTGTCGCCGGACTTGTTCAGGTGCTCGTCCTCGCGCAGCCGGCGCAGGGCGCGCCAGATGCTGCTCTTGACCGTGCCGACGCTGATCCCCAGCACGTCGGCGATCTCCGGGTCGGTCTTGCCCTCGTAGTACCGCAGCACCAGCATGGTGCGCTGGTTCTCCGGCAGCTTCGCCAGCGCCTGCCAGAGCACGGTGCGCAGCTCGGTGCCGCCCATCGCGTCGGTGTCGCCGGCCGTCTCCGGCAGCTCCTCGGTCGGGTACTCGTTGACCTTGCGGCGCCGCCAGGCGGAGATGTGCAGGTTGGTCATGGTGCGGCGGAGGTACCCGCCGACCGCGGCCTTGTCGGTGATCCGGCCCCAGGCCCGGTACGTGCTGAAGAGCGCGCTCTGCAGCAGGTCCTCGGCCTCGTAGCGGTCACCGGTCAGGTGGTAGGCCGTGGCGTACAGGGAGGCGCGGCGCTCGCGCACGTACGCGGTGAACTCCGTGATGTGGTCCTCCGCGACGGCCGAGTGCTCCCCCTGCGCGCCTCCCTGTCCCGCCTCGGTGGTGCGGGCCGCCGCGGGGTTCAACCGCAGCAGCGTCGCACCGGCGGCCTCGCGACCGGTCGGCTCCCCCGAACCGACCGTCCGCAGACCGTTCCCCCCGGTCCCCCGGTTGCCCCCCGGGGCGTCCTTGCCCTCGACGCGGACGGGGAGGATCCCCCGCAGCGTGAGGGTGTTGGCGGAGTCGACCGAACTCCCCAGACGGCCGATCCCGTACAGCTCCCCCGTCCTGCCGCCGCCGCTCACCCGGCGGGCGACAGGGTTTCCACCGGTGCTGTGCGCGCACCCCCGCACGGTCACGGCACCGGAGTTCTCGTCGGTCCTGACCTCGTACCGGGTCCGGTGGGACGCGGCTGACGAACGCGCGGTGCGGACAGCCGGGTTGGTCCGGGTCTGAAGCATGGCGTTCATCGTGCGCCCCCTGGGTCGGTACGAGCGGTTCCGGTAGCCGCCCTCCAGCCGGCCTTGCGGCCCGCTGTCCTGCGGCGACATGGAAAATCCTGCCCGCCGGTTGTGATGGCGCTGTCCGCCGACTGTCACAGGGGTGTCACAGGAGCGGGTCGAACGTCCCGGTCCGCCTCCCTCCGTAGCGGACGCCGGTGGCGCCCGTTCCGGTTCCCGGGGGGCCGGTGATCGGTCCGGGGGGTGATTCGGGGCTGCGGGTGGGCCAAAATGGGGCCGTGCCTTTCCTCCTACTGATCGAGGACGACGACGCCATCCGGACCGGCCTCGAACTCGCTCTCACCCGCCAGGGCCACCGCGTGGCCACCGCCGCCTCCGGCGAGGACGGTCTGAGGCTCTTCAAGGAGCAGCGACCCGACCTGATCGTGCTGGACGTGATGCTGCCCGGAATCGACGGCTTCGAAGTCTGCCGCCGGATCCGCCGCACCGACCAGCTGCCGATCATCCTGCTGACCGCCCGCTCCGACGACATCGACGTGGTGGTGGGTCTGGAGTCCGGAGCCGACGACTACGTGGTGAAGCCGGTCCAGCCCCGCGTGCTGGACGCCCGGATCCGCGCGGTGCTGCGGCGCGGCGAGCGGGAGAGCTCGGACTCCTCGGCCTACGGCAGCGTGGTGATCGACCGCGCGGCGATGACCGTCACCAAGGACGGACAGGACCTCCAGCTCACCCCGACCGAGCTGCGGCTGCTGCTGGAGCTCAGCCGCCGCCCCGGCCAGGCGCTCTCCCGCCAGCAGCTGCTGCGGCTGGTCTGGGAGCACGACTACCTCGGCGACTCCCGGCTGGTGGACGCCTGCGTGCAGCGGCTGCGGGCCAAGGTCGAGGACGTGCCGTCCGCGCCGACGCTGATCCGCACCGTCCGGGGGGTGGGCTACCGGCTGGACCCGCCGGCCTGATCCCGAACGCCTCCCGACCAGCCCCCACCCGTCCCCTGAACTCCCGTATCACGACAGGCTCTTGTGACTGACCATCAGACGACTGCCCGGCGGTTCTCGACGGGCCGGTGGCGTCGGCTGCGCTCCCTGCGGGTGCGGCTGATCGCGGTGTTCGCGGCCGTCGCGCTGCTCGCCGCCGTCTCGGCCTCCGGCATCGCGTACTGGCTGAACCGCGACGCGGTGCTCAAGCGCGCCCAGGACACCGCGCTGAACGACTTCCGGGTGTCGCTCACCCGCAACGTCTCCGAGCTGCCGCTGAACGCGAGCTGCCCGGAGCTGGCCTCGCTGGCGTCCACCGTGGCCAGCTCCGGCCTGACCTACGACGTGGTGGTGGTCGACCCGGCGCACCCGGAGTGCACGGCCTCCTCCGACCCGGCGAACTTCACGCTCGCCGACGTCCCGACCGCCCTGCAGGCCACCGTCGCCAGGCCGCGCGAGGTCACCGAGAACAACCCGTTCCCGTACCACCTGTACTGGCAGCGGCAGAACCTGGAGGGCCGGCCGTTCGTGATCGGCGGCACCAAGGTGGTGCCGAGCGGCCCGACGGCGTACATGTTCAAGTCGCTGGAGAACGAGCGGGCCGACCTCAACACGCTGGGCTGGTCGCTGGCCATCGCCACGCTGCTCGCGCTGATCGGCTCGGCGCTGCTCGCCCAGGCCGCCTCGGCGACCGTGCTGCGGCCGGTCAAGCGGCTCGGGGACGCCGCCCGGCGGCTCGGCGAGGGGCGCCTGGACACCCGGCTGGAGGTCGAGGGCTCGGACGAACTCGCCGACCTGGCGAGGACGTTCAACCGGGCCGCGGAGTCCCTGCACGAGCAGGTCGAGGAGCTGAGCGCGCGCGAGGCGCAGAGCCGGCGGTTCGTCGCCGACATGTCGCACGAGCTGCGCACCCCGCTGACCGCGATGACCGCCGTGACCGACATCCTGGAGGACGAGGCCGAGTCGCTGGACCCGATGATCGAGCCGGCCGTCCGGCTCGTGGTCAGCGAGACCCGGCGGCTGTCCGACCTGGTGGAGAACCTGATGGAGGTGACCCGCTTCGACGCCGGCACCGCCAAGCTGGTCGCCGACGAGGTGGACGTCGCCGACCTGATCATGTCCTGCATCGACGGGCGGGCCTGGTACGACGCGGTCGAACTGGACGCCCCGCGCGGCATCCTGGCGGTGGTCGACCCGCGCCGGCTCGACGTGGTCTTCGCCAACCTGATCGGCAACGCGCTGAAGCACGGCGGCTCGCCGGTGCGGGTGAAGGTCCGGCAGGACGGGGAGTCGGTCGTGGTCGAGGTCTCCGACAGCGGGCCGGGCATCCCGGAGGACGTGCTGCCGCACGTCTTCGACCGGTTCTACAAGGCGGACCGGGGGCGGGCGCGCTCGGAGGGCAGCGGTCTCGGCCTGTCGATCGCGATGGCCAACGCGCAGATACACGGGGGGACGATCACGGCGGCGAACGGGGAGGTCGGCGCGGTGTTCACCCTGACCCTGCCGCTGGCCCCGCCGCCTCCGCCGTCCGCGGGCGGGGCCGAGGGCGGCCCCGCCGGCGACGCCGCCGAGGACAAGGACGCCACGTGACCCCCCGCACCGACACCGCCGTCCCCCGCACCGTCCTGCGCCGCGGCGCGGGCGTGCTGCTGCTGCTCGCGCTGGCCTCCGGCTGCGGCATCCGGCCGACCGCCGTACCGGTCGACGCCGGCGCGCCCGCCAGCCGGACGGCCTGCCCGACCACCCCGCACATACCGCCGGCCCTGGCCACCCCGCCGGGACCGGCCCCGACCACGACGCCGGCCCGCGGCGGCAAGGCGGCCGCGAGCCCGAGCCCGTCGCCCACCCCGGTGGCGCCGGGCAGTCCGCCGCCGGACAACGTGTTCGGCGCGGTGCCGACGGCCTCGCCCTGCAAGTAGGCCGCCGGGAAGGGGGCGGGAAGGGCGGCGGGGGGCGCGTCCTGGAATGTTCACGCCCGGCGTGGAACCGACGTGGCGTCGGCCCACGTCCTTCCCCCCGTGCAGCGAGATGGCACCAGGACACGCGACGAGCGTTCCGGCGCGGGGACCGAGAGCAGCCCGGCGGCGGCCGTCCACCGTCCCCTGCGGTTGGCCGGGCTGGCGGGCCTCACCGGCCACCTGGCGCTGGTGCTCTGGCTGGTCCTGAGACCGCTGCCGGTGGCCTGGGTGTACGACGCCAACCTGACGCCGCTCGCCTCGCTCCGCTCCTCCAGCGCCTGGCAGGTGCTCGGCGAGCTCCTGCTGCTGGCCCCGCTCGGCGTCCTGCTGCCGCTGGCCGGCGGCCGGCTCCGGGCCCCCTGGCTGCCGTCCTTCCTGCGCACCACCGGCGTCTCCGCGCTGCTGGCGACCGCGCTGGAGTTCCTCTCCTCCTGGGCTCCCGGGCACGTCCTCAACGTGGACCACATCCTGTTCGCCGCGGCCGGCGTGGCCGTCGCCCACCTCGCGCTCGTCCCCGGCCTGCGGCTCCTGCTGCGGGACCGGCGGCCCCGGGCGCCCCGGCGGGCGGTGCGCTCCGTGCCGCCGGTACCCACCGCCGGCTCCGTCCCGGCCGTCGGCTCCATCGCCGCCGTCGCGGCCGTCGCCTCCGTCACGGCCGTCACGGCCGTCGCACCCGCCGCCCGGCGGCGGGCCTACGCCGAGCCGACGCCGCCGACCGGCTGAGGCCCCCGGTCGCGGACCACCCGGCCGCCGACCTCGACCAGCCCGCCCGGGCGCGGACCGGCCAGCAGCAGCGATCCCCGCCCCTGGGTGACGGTCAGCGCCCGGCCGAGGCTCGCGGCCAGCAGCAGCGCGGCCGCGCCGGTGGCCTCGTCCTCGTCGATCCCGTCGCCCCGCCCGGGGAAGGCCCGGGCCCGTACGGTGCCGGCCGCCTCGTCCTGCCAGGCCCAGGCGTAGACCCACTCCCCCGGCGGCGGCACCTCCAGCGTCTCCACCTCGGCCGCCGAACCGTACTGCCGCAGCGTGCGCCCCGGGGCCCACTCCGGCCGGGCCGCGATCCGGGTCAGCCCGTCCTCGCGCCGCACCGCCACCTCTCCGGCGGCCGTGACCAGCCGGTCCACCCCGAGCAGCCAGGCGGCGCCCACGCACGGATGGCCGGCGAACGGCAGGCGCACCGACGGGGTGTAGATGTCGATCTCGCCGCGCTCCGGATCGTCGACGAACACCGTCTCGCTGAAGCCGAGTCCGCGTGCGATCCGCTGCCGGTCCGCGCGCTCCGGCACGGCGGCGCCGTCGCGCACCACACCGAGCGCGTTCCCCTGGCTCCCGTCGGGCCCGCAAAAGACCCGCAGCACCTCAAACTCCGTCATTTCCCACCTCGTCGACTTCCGCTGCGGCACAGCGCAATGACACCGTGACGCAAAGGCGGAGACGGATGTCGGCCGCCTCCAGTACTGTGCGCTCTCGTCCCCGAACGGTGCCCGCCGTTTTCGTCTTCCCCTTCCCAGGAAATCTCCTTGAACAATCTCGACTTCAACGCCGAACCGCTTTTCTCCTGGTACGTCGTCGCACTGGCGGTCAGCGGCGTCATCATGGTGGTCCTCGGGGCCGTCGCCGGCGGGATGAAGGTCGGCCTGCGCATCCTCAACGTCGTCATCGGCCTCGCGTTCCTGGGGTACGCCTACTACCTGGCGTTCGTCTTCGAGGGCGGCACGTACACCATCTTCTTCAAGGTGTTCATCCTGCCGGTCCTGATGATCGTCGCCTCGGTGAAGGCGCTGGTCGAGCGCGGCAACGCCAAGCAGCAGCAGGCCGCCCAGGCGGCCGCCGCGTTCAACCCGAACGCGCCGTTCAACCCCAACGCCCCGCAGGCGCCGTTCAACCCCAACGCCGCCCAGGCCCCGCAGGCGCCGTTCAACCCCAACGCCCCGCAGGCGCCGTACGCCCCGCAGCCGGGCGCTCCCGTCCCGCCGCCGGCCGGTGCCCCCGTCCCGCCGGTCGCTCCGCCGGCCCCGCCGCAGGGCGCCGCACCGTACCAGCCGGGTCTCCCGCCGCAGCCGGTCGCGGACAACCCGTACGCGCAGCCGCAGCCGCCGCAGCACCCGGTCGGCTGACCGCGCCGTACGGCCGTCACGGAACCGACCGAGGCCCGTCCGACCCCGCCACCCGGCGGGGACGGGCGGGCCTCGCCGTCCTCCGGGGTCAGTTCCCGGCGCCGCGCCGCACGCGGTCGCGGCGCCGCGCCACCACCAGGGTGCCGACGCCGAGGGCGATCGCGGCCGCACCGGTGACCGCCATCGGCTCCGCCGCCGTCCCGCCACCGGTGGAGGCCAGCCGGGGGTCGGCGGCCGGGGCCGCGACGGCGGCCGTCCGCACGCCGCCCACCGCCGGGCTCGGCACCCCCGAGGAGGCCGTCGCGGGGCCGACCGGGGCGGTGGGCGACTCCGCCGCCTCCGGGGCCGGGTCGGGGTCCGGGACGGCGCGAGCGGGCACCGCGGTGGCGCGCGTCGCGGGCACGGTGATGAAGTCGGCCGCCGGGCCGTCCGCCTCGGCCGCGCTCTCGCCCGGCTCCGGCAGGGTGCCCGAGACGGCGACCAGGGACTCGAAGAGGATCGGCGCGTCCTTGGTGAAGGCCAGCCGGAGGTCGACGGTGCGGCTCTCGCCCTTCGCCAGCGCGACGACGTCGGCGTTCCGATCCCCGGTCCGCAGCCCGAAGTACAGCCAGGTCGGGTGCTCCGGGCTGCCGCCCGGGGTGGCTTCCCGCCACTGGCCGTCGGCGGTGCGGAACTCCAACACGACGGTCTGCGGGGGGAGTTCGTCCACCCCCTGGAACACCACCGCGGGCACCACCCGCAAGCCCCGGCCGCTCCGGTTGGTGAGGACCAGCCGGAACGGCTTCGCCTCCCCGCCCACCGTGAACGCGGTCGGCACACCGTCGAACCCGACCCGGGCGGTGGCCGCCGGGGCGGCCGGCGTGGCGCTCGGTGGGGTGCTCGGCGCCGCCGCCGGGGCGATGAGCAGGTCCGGGTAGCCGCTGCCCGCCTCGGCGGCGCGCTGCTCCGGCGGCAGGGCCGGGTCCGAGACCACGGAGTTGAAGCCCGGCGCCACCCGCCCGGCCGGGGCGTCGGCGGTGACGGTGAGCCGCAGCCGGTAGCCCGCCTCGGCACCGGCAGGCAGCGACAGCACGGCGGGCTGGTCGAGCGTCCAGAAGGCGCCGACGCCCCCCGCGCTCACCCTGGCGTCCAGCCACTGGGTGCCGCCGGGCGGCCGGTACTCCAGCCGGAAGTGGCCCTGCCCGGCGCCGGCGCCGGTGCCGGCGACCACGAAGGCCGAGGAGGGGACGTCCAGCCGGTGGTCGGCGGTGTTCCGGAGCGTCGCGGTGAACTCCACCGGCGCGCCACCGGCCTGGACGGTGCCGGGAAGGCCGCTGAAGGTGATCGTGACCGGCGAGGGGCGGGACTGGGAGCCCGGGGCCGCCGCGACGGCCTCCGGCGCGGCGAGGACGGCCAGGGCCCCGGCGGCGGCCAGGCCGGAGGCCAGCGTGACGGCGGCGGTCGCGGTCAGGAATCTGCGATGCCGAATGTGCAATTCAACCCCACGAGAGAATTCGGGACAGAACCCATCAGGACGTGAAATCGCTTGCACGAGAGGTCGTTTCCACGACGAAGTCGGGCTCTTCCGTCCGCCCCCCGGCCGACCGCGATCGGCAGCATCCTACCGAGCCGCCTCCGGACGTTCGGACGGGCCCGGCCGGACTTCCGGCCCCCGTCCCTCAGGGTCACCCTGAGGAGGACCCCGACATTCGGCTACGCCTCCCCGGTGACCCTTCGGGGCCCGGAATCACCTGCCGGACGGAGGACTGGGGGCGGGTGGCGGCGGAGTATGGAAGCAGCCCGCCGGACCGGCCGGACCGGGCCGCCACCGTACGGAGAAATCATGAGCGCGCGCCTCGCCCGTCCCCGCCACAACCGCGTGATCGCCGGCGTCTGCGCCGGGATCGCCGAACGCTTCGGCCTGACCCCGTGGACCGTCCGGCTGATCTTCCTGCTCTCCTGCCTGCTCCCCGGCCCCCAGTTCCTCCTCTACCTGGCCCTCTGGCTGCTGCTCCCCCAGGAACCGTGAGCCCGGCGGCCCCGCGCACAGAGCGACGGGCCGCCCACTCCCGGGGTCTCCGGGAGTGGGCGGCCCGTCGCCGTGCCGTGGGCTCCGGCTCAGCCGCCCAGGCCCGGGAGCAGGCCGGTCAGCCCGCCGATCGGGGTCTTGTCCAGTCCGGGGATGGACGGGACGGCGGCGCGCTGCTGGGTGACACCGGCCAGCGGGGTGTCACCGGCGGGGACGGCCTTGCCGACGCTCGGGGCGAGGGTGCCCAGGGTGTCGGTCACCTTGCCGGTGGCGGGCAGCTTGCCGGCGGTGTCGGTGACCGCACCGGTCACCGCCGGGTTCGTCAACACGCCGGTGGGCAGCCCGAGGCCGCCGGCCGCCTGGCCGTCAGCCGCGGACGCGGTACCGGCGCCGACCGCCGCGATGGCGATGCCGAGCGCCGCGGTGCCGGCGGCCTTGAGAGCCTGCTTCATGGTTGGTCCCCTTTGGATCCTCGTCGGTGGCCGGGTTCACGCACGGGACCGGCGGACGTGCGACCGCCCGCCGCGACGTGTCGGCAATGACGGGCACACCGTAGTGAGCAGGTCGCGCGGCGACCAAAGGGCGTTCACTCACCCGAGTGACTAGTCGGATGAACACCAACTCCCCTCCAGGAGAGCGGTGTTCATCCGACGGGCGGGGCGGGCACACCGCGCCGGCGGCTCAGTTGCCGCCGACACCCCCGCTGAACAGCCACTCCGCCTTCAGCTCGGCGTAGCCCGGCTTGATCACGTCGTTGATCATCGCCAGCCGCTCGTCGAAGGGCAGGAACGCGGACTTCATCGCGTTCACCGTGAACCACTCCAGGTCGCCCAGGGTGTAGCCGAAGGCGTCCACCACGTGGCCGAACTCCCGGCTCATGCTGGTGCCGCTCATCAGCCGGTTGTCGGTGTTCACGGTGACCCGGAACTTCAGCCGGCTGAGCAGCCCGATCGGGTGCTCGGCGTACGAGGCGGCGGCGCCGGTCTGGATGTTGGAGGTCGGGCACATCTCCAGCGGGACGCGCTTGTCGCGCACGTACGCGGCCAGTCGGCCGAGTTCGACCGTGCCGTCCTCGCCCACCGTGATGTCGTCGACGATCCGCACGCCGTGGCCGAGCCGGTCGGCGCCGCAGCACTGCAGGGCCTCCCAGATCGACGGCAGGCCGAAGGCCTCGCCCGCGTGGATGGTGAAGTGGTTGTTCTCGCCCTTGAGGTAGTCGAAGGCGGCCTGGTGGCGGGTGGGCGGGTAGCCGGCCTCGGCACCGGCGATGTCGAAGCCGACCACGCCGCGGTCCCGGTAGCGGTTGGCCAGTTCGGCGATCTCGGTGGAGCGGGCGGCGTGCCGCATCGCGGTCAGCAGGGTGCCGACGCGGATACGGTGGCCGGCCTCGCGGGCGTTGGCCTCGCCGAGGCGGAAGCCCTCCTGGACGGCCTCGACGACCTCGTCCAGGCTCAGTCCGGCCTCCAGGTGCTGCTCGGGGGCGTAGCGGACCTCGGCGTACACGACGCCGTCGGCGGCCAGGTCCTCGGCGCAGTCCGCGGCGACCTTGACCAGCGCCTCACGGGTCTGCATCACGGCGCAGGTGTGTGCGAAGGTCTCCAGGTAGCGGACCAGCGAGCCGGAGTCGGCGGCCTCGCGGAACCACTCGCCGAGCTCCTTGGGGTCGGTGGTGGGCAGGCCCTGGTAGCCGCAGGCGGCGGCCAGCTCGACCACGGTCTCCGGGCGCAGCCCGCCGTCCAGGTGGTCGTGCAGGAGGACCTTCGGCGCGCGGAGGATCTGGTCGGGGGTGGGGATGCGCGGGCCGGTGCCCGCGGTGGTGACGGGGATCTGCTGTTCCATTGCGGAAATATAGCCCCTACGCGCGTAGACCGACCACCGCGCGCACCGCCGGATGGTCCAAACCCGTCCCGGAATTCCACCGCCCGGTCCATACGATCCGCCAAAGCGCCGCCCGCCCCCGGCGACGGCCTCAGTCGTGGTGCAGCAGCCGCCCGCGCCGGGACAGCACGAAATCCCGGAACGCCCGCGCCGGCGGCGTCAGCGGCCGCCCCGCCGCCCAGGCCAGCCCGACCGCCCGCCGGGTGCGCGGTGCCGTCACCTCCAGCTCCACCACCCCCGGCCGCGCCACCAGGGCCGGCGGCAGCAGCGCCACCCCCAGCCCGGCCGCCACCAGCCCGCGCAGCGTCTCCGCCTCCTCCCCCTCGAACGCCAGCCGCGGGACGAACCCGGCCTGCGCGCAGAAGCCGTCCGTGATCACCCGCAGCCCGTACCCCTGCTCCAGCCCGACGAACGGCTCCTCGGCCACCTCCGCCAGCCGGATCCGCCGCCGCCCGGCCAGCCGGTGGTCCGCCGGGACGACCAGGTGCAGCCGCTGCTCGTCCAGCGGGCGGGCGGCGAACGCCGGGTCGTCCGGCAGCGGCGCGACCAGGCAGAGGTCCAACTCCCCAGCCCGCAGCCGCTCCAGCATCGCCGCGCCGTAGTCCTGCACCAGCTGGAAGCGCACCCGCGGGTGCTCCGCGCGGAAGCCGCGCAGCAGCGCCGGCACCGCGTCCGGCCCCATCGTGTGCAGGAACCCGAAGGCCACCAGGCCCCCCGCCGGGTCCGCCTCCGCCCGGGCCGCCGCCGCACCGCGCTCGACCTCGGCCAGCGCCCGCTCCACCGAGGCCAGCAGCAGCCGACCCGCCCTGGTCAGCCGCACCGTACGGCCCTGCCGGGCCAGCAGGTCCACCCCCAGCTCCTCCTCCAGCCGGGCCACCGCGCGCGACAGCGTCGGCTGCGGCACCCCGAGCAGCGCGGCCGCCCGGGTCACGTGCTCCAGCCGGGCCACCGCGGCGAACTGCGCCAGCCGGGGCGCCAGCAGCACGGCCGGCTCCTCCGGCCCCAACTCGGCCTCCCGGTACCGCTGATCGCCGCCGTCCACCGGTTCCGGACCGGACATCCCGCCACCACCTCGACTCATACGACAGTGCATCGATCATCCATGCTTCATGCATTGGACGCATCAAGCGCGCCGGTCCTACGGTCGAGGACATGCAGCCCTCCAGTACCAGGGCATCCGTGGCCGCCCCGGATGCCCCCGCCACCGCCCCCTCCTCCGCCGCCATCTCCGGAGACGACCGCCACCGCCCCGGCGGGCGCGCCTTCCGCCGCGCCAACCTCGCCCTGTTCGCCGCCGGGGTCGCGACCTTCGTCCTGCTCTACTCCACCCAGGGCCTGCTGCCGGTCCTCTCGGCCGACCTCGACCTCACCCCCGGCCAGGCCAGCTGGACGGCCTCCGCCGCCACCCTCGGCCTCGCCCTCGGGCTGCTCCCGGCCAGCGCGCTCTCCGACCGGTACGGCCGCACCGCGGTGATGACCGCCTCCACCCTCGCCGCCTCCGTGCTCGCCCTCGCGCTGCCCTTCGCGCCGGACCTCACCACCCTCGTCGCGCTGCGGGCCCTCCAGGGCGCCGCCCTCGCCGGGCTCCCGGCCACCGCCATGGCCTACCTCGCCGAGGAGGTCCACCCCAGCGCGCTGCCCTCCGCGATGGGCCTGTACGTGGCCGGCAACAGCATCGGCGGGATGGGCGGCCGGCTGCTCTCCGGCTGGACCGCCGCCGGGCTCGGCTGGCGCTGGGGCCTCGCCGCCTCCGCCGTCCTCGCGCTGCTCGCCACCCTCGCCTTCCGGCTGCTGATCCCCGCCGCCCGGCACTTCACCCCGGCCCCGGTGGACGCCCGCGCGCTCGCCCGGACCGTCGGGCGGCACCTGCGCAACCCGCTGCTGGTGCGGCTGTACCTGCTCGGGATGCTGTTCATGGCGGTGTTCGGCGCGGTCTACAACACCGTCGGCTACCGGCTGATCGGCTCGCCGTTCCACCTGCCGGAGTCGGTCGCCGCCTCGATCTTCGTGGTCTACCTGGTCGGCACCGGCACCTCCGCCGCGGCCGGCCGGCTCTCCGGCCGCCTCGGCCGGCGCGGCGCCCTCTACGTCTCCATCGGCGTGACCGCGGCCGGCCTGCTGCTCTCCCTCGCCCAGTCCCTGGTCTGCGCCCTGCTCGGCCTGGTCCTGATCACCGCCGGCTTCTTCGCCGGCCACGCCACCGCCTCCTCCTCGGTGGGCCGCACCGCCACCGAGGGCCGCGCCCAGGCCTCCGCCCTCTACCTGATCGCCTACTACCTGGGCAACAGCCTGGGCGGCACCCTCGGCGCCGACGCCTACCACGCCACCGGCTGGCCCGGCGCCGCCACCGTCGGCCTCGCCGCCATGGCCCTCGCCGCCGCCGTCACCCTCTACGCCACCCGCCAGGCCCACGCGGCCCGGCGGACGGTCGCGGACGCTTGACAGCCACCGCCGATAAACTCCGGAACATGAGCATCGATCCTGCTGTGTACGCCCGGCTGCTCGAAATCGCGGATCAGCTGCCGAAGGTGCCGGGGATAGGGAAGATCGAGATCGCCGACGGCCAGATCGTCATGATGATGTCGCCCGTGAAGCGCCACGAACTCGCGGTGCTGCGCCTTTCCCGACAGCTCAACGCCCAGTTGTCGGCCACCCACCCGGGCCACATCGCGTACCACGGTGCGGATCTCCAGGACGCGGGGCTCGGCCGACTGCGCAACCCCGACCTGATGGTGTTCCCCGAGGCGACCCTGGAGGGCGAGCAGCGGGCGGTCCTGCCGCACGAGGTGCTGCTCGTCGTGGAGATCGTCTCGAAGTCCAACCCCGAGAACGACTACCACGACAAGGTTCGCGACTACTCGGCGATGGGGATTCCGTTCTACCTGCTCGTCGATCCCCGCACGGGCACCGGAATCGTGCACTCGGAACCCGGTTACGAGGCCCGGGAGAAGTTCGTGTTCGGCGACCACGTCGCCGTGGGCCCCTGGACGCTCGACACCAGCGGCCTGCTCACGTACGCCTGATCCGGCGTACGCGAGCAGACCCCGGGACCGTCAGGCGATGCGGTCCAGCACGATCGGGTTCGGGGTGAAGGCGGTGCCCGCCGGGGCGACCTCGATGCCGCCGGCCAGGGCCTCGACCGCGTAGTCGAAGCGCTCCGGGGTGTCGGTGTGCAGGGTCAGCAGGGGCTGGCCGGCCACCACCGTGTCGCCGGGCTTGGCGTGCATCTCGACGCCGGCGCCGGCCTGGACCGGGTCCTCCTTGCGGGCGCGGCCGGCGCCCAGGCGCCAGGCGCAGACGCCGACGGCGTAGGCGTCCAGCGCGGTGAGCACGCCGGAGGCGGGCGCCGGGATGACGTGCTGCTCGCGGGCGACCGGGAGCGGGGCGTCGACGTCGCCGCCCTGGGCGGCGATCATGCGGCGCCAGTGGTCCATCGCGGAGCCGTCCCGCAGCGCGTCCGCCGGGTCCTTGCCGTGCACGCCGGCCGCGGCGAGCATCTCGCGGGCGAGCGCCAGGGTCAGCTCCACGACGTCGGCCGGGCCGCCGCCCGCGAGTACCTCCATGGACTCCCGGACCTCCAGCGCGTTGCCCGCGGTGAGGCCGAGCGGGGTGGACATGTCGGTGAGCAGGGCGACGGTGTTGACCCCGGCGGTGGTGCCCAGGCCGACCATGGTGCGGGCGAGCTCGCGGGCGTCGTCCAGGTTCTTCATGAACGCGCCGGAGCCGACCTTGACGTCCAGGACGAGCGCGCCGGTGCCCTCGGCGATCTTCTTGGACATGATCGAGGAGGCGATCAGCGGGATGGCCTCGACGGTGCCGGTGACGTCGCGCAGCGCGTACAGCTTCTTGTCGGCCGGCGCGAGGCCGTCGCCGGCGGCGCAGATGACCGCGCCGGCGTCGCGCAGCACGTCCATCATCTCCTCGTTGGAGAGCAGGGCGCGCCAGCCGGGGATGGACTCCAGCTTGTCCAGGGTGCCGCCGGTGTGGCCGAGGCCGCGGCCGGACAGCTGCGGGACGGCGGCGCCGCAGGCGGCGACCAGCGGGGCGAGCGGCAGGGTGATCTTGTCGCCGACGCCGCCGGTGGAGTGCTTGTCGCTGGTGGGCAGCGGCAGCGAGGAGAAGTCCATCCGGACGCCGGAGCGGATCATGGCGTCGGTCCAGCGGCTGATCTCGCGCGGCCCCATCCCGTTCAGCAGGATCGCCATCGCCAGGGCGGACATCTGCTCGTCGGCGACCTCGCCGCGGGTGTAGGCGTCGATGACCCAGTCGATCTGAGCGTCGCTCAGCTCTCCGCGGTCGCGCTTGGTCCTGATGACGGAGATGACGTCCATGCGTGCTCCAAGAGGGTTTCAAAAAAGCGTCAAAAGCGAAGAGTGCCGCGAGATGACCCGGTTCCGGCCCACTCGCGACACTCTACGCGCGTAACAGAAAAGGATGCTAGAGCCGCTCCGGCCCGAACGCGTCGGGCAGGACCTCGCTCATCGGCTTCACGCCCGAGGCCAGTTCGATCAGCAGCTCCGGCCCGCCGTGCTCGTACAGCAGCTGGCGGCAGCGCCCGCACGGCATCAGCAGGTCGCCGGCGCCGTCCACGCAGGTGAAGGCGACCAGCCGGCCGCCGCCGGAGGAGTGCAGCGCGGACACCAGCCCGCACTCGGCGCACAGCCCCAGCCCGTACGAGGCGTTCTCGACGTTGCAGCCGGTGACCACCCGGCCGTCGTCCACCAGCGCGGCCGCGCCGACCGGGAACCTGCTGTACGGCGCGTACGCGTGGCCCATCGCCTCGCGCGCCGCCGTCCGCAGCAGCTCCCAGTCGACCGGGCCGGCGGCCGGGGCCGTCACTTGCCCTGGCCCTTGCGGTAGATCTGGCCGTCCGCCTTCGGCATCCGCAGCCGTTGCGAGGCCAGCGAGAGCACCACCAGGGTGATCAGGTACGGCGTGGCGACGATCAGCGGGCGCTGCACCTGCTCGGTGAACGCGTACCAGCAGATCAGGCCCGCGGCCGCCGCGATGGTGACCGCCGTCGAGACGTACTTGCGGCGGTACAGGTTCCAGAGCGCCAGCAGGACCATCGCGATGCCGACGATCAGGATCAGCACGTGCACCGACTCCGGGTCGCGCAGCTGGAGGCTGTCGGTGAAGCCGAACAGGCCGGCGCCCATGGCGAGGCCGCCGGGCATCCAGTTGCCGAAGATCATCGCGGCCAGGCCGATGAAGCCGCGGCCGGCCGTCTGGCCGTCCTTGTAGAAGTGCGCGGCGACCAGCGAGAGGTAGGCACCGCCGAGGCCCGCGAACGCGCCGGAGGCGACGACCGCGAGGTACTTGTACTTGTAGACGTTGACGCCCAGCGACTCGGCGGCGGTGGGGTTCTCACCGCAGGAGCGCAGCCGCAGGCCGAACACCGTGCGCCAGAGCGCGAAGTAGCTGACCACGATCAGCACGGCGGCGAGCACCACGACCACCGAGAGCTTGGTGACCATGCCGCCGAGCACCCCGGCGAGGTCCGAGACGAAGAACCAGTGGTGGCTCTCGATGTCCTTCAGCCCGGAGGACAGGCCCGGGATGGTGATGTACGGCAGCGGGTCCGCCGGCGGGGACTGGTTCTGGCCGGCACCGGCCGAGACGTAGTCCTTGTAGTAGATCCGGTTGACGTACGCGCAGATGCCGGGGATCAGCAGGTTGATGCCGACGCCGGAGACGATGTGGTCGACGCCGAAGGTGACGGTGACGACCGCGTGCAGCAGGCCGCCGAGCGCGCCGCCGGCCATTCCGGCCAGCAGGCCGACCCACGGGTTGACCAGGTAGCCCGCCCAGGCGCCGCAGAAGGTGCCGGCGACCATCATGCCTTCGAGACCGATGTTGACCACACCGGCCCGCTCGGACCAGAGGCCGCCGAGACCGGCCATGCCGATCGGCACGGCCGCGCCCAGCGCGGCGGTGACCTGCCCGGAGGAGGTCAGCGAGTGGTTGCCGGTGGCCAGGCCCACGGCGGAGAACAGGACCAGGGCGCCCGCGATCAGGAGCAGGACGACCGGCCAGGACAGCTTGCGCTTCTTCGCGGGCGCGCCCGGCGCCTTCGGACGAGCAGCGGTGGCGGTACTCATGCCGACACCTCCTTCTTCTCAGTGGCCGCGAGCTGGGCGGCGAGCTGGGCGCCGACCTTCTGCTGCTGGCGCTTCAGGCCGTAGCGGCGCACCAGCTCGTACGCGACGACGACGCAGATGACGATGGTGCCCTTCATGACGTCGACGATCTCGAACGGGAACTCGCCGTTCAGGGGCAGCGGGAGCACCGAGCCGGACGCGTCCAGGAAGGCGAACAGCAGCGCCGCGAAGGCGATGCCGATCGGGCTGTTCCGGCCGAGCAGGGCGATCGAGATGCCCAGGAAGCCCAGGTTCTGCTGGAAGGTCTGGCCGAAGTAGTACGAGTTCTGCAGCAGTTCGGGCAGACCGATCAGACCGGCGATCGCACCGGAGACGATCATCGAGATGACGACCATCTTCTTGACGTTCACGCCGGACGCGGTCGCGGCGGACTCCGAGCGGCCGGTGGCCCGCAGGTCGAAGCCGAAGCGGGTGCGGGTCAGCACGAACTGGAAGACCACGCCGACCAGGACGGCGACGACCAGGAAGCCCCAGAGCCTGCCGCCGTCCGTCTCGATCGAGAAGAAGTGGCTGGACTCCGAGATCTTCTCGGTCTGGATCGAGTTGCTGGTGCCGCTCACCTTGGGCGCGAAGATGCCCGGGACGAGCAGCACGCCGACGATCGCGGTGGCGATCGCGTTCAGCATGATGGTCGAGATGACCTCGCTGACGCCGCGGTAGACCTTCAGCAGACCGGCGATGCTCGCGTACAGGCCACCGACCAGCATGGCGGTGATCAGCAGCAGCGGGATCTGGATGAAGGCCGGCAGGTCGAGCCGGCTGCCGACGAAGGCCGCGAACAGCGCCGCGACCTTGTACTGGCCCTCGACGCCGATGTTGAACAGGTTCATCCGGAACCCGAACGCCGCGGCCGCGGCGGCCAGGTAGTACGTGGTGGTCCGGTTGATGATGTTCACCTGGCCGTCCGACTTGGTGGCGTACGTGATCATCACGTTCCACGCGTCGAACGGGTTCTTGCCCGAGGTCGCCAGCAGCACCGAGCAGATGGCGACGGAGAGCACGATCGCGAGCACCGGCGCCGCCAGGGCGAGCACGATCCGCTCGCCGCTGAACCGCTGCGCCAGGCCGGGCTTCGCGGCGGCGGGGTTGGGACTGGTCATGGGTTACTCCCCCGCCTGCGGGTCGTCGGCGGTGTCGGTGTGCGAGTGCTGGCCCTCGGCCTCGGTGCCCTCGGCGGCGACGGCCTGCGCCTCGGCGACGGCCTCCGGCTCGGACTCCAGGTGGCCGCTGGCGGCACCGGTCATCGCGGTGCCGAGGTCCTCGGCGGTGACGGTGGCCGGGTCGGCGTCGGCGACCAGGCGGCCGCGGTAGATCACCCGGATGGTGTCGGACAGGCCGATCAGTTCGTCCAGGTCCGCGGAGATCAGCAGGACGGCCAGGCCGGCCCGCTGGGCGACCCGGATGTGCTCCCAGATCTGCGCCTGCGCGCCGACGTCCACACCGCGGGTGGGGTGGGCGGCGATCAGCAGCTTGGGCTGGTGGCTCATCTCGCGGCCGATGATCAGCTTCTGCTGGTTGCCGCCGGAGAGCGAGGCCGCGGTGACCTCGATGCCGGGGGTGCGGACGTCGTACTCCTCGACGATCCGCTGGGTGTCCACCCGGGCGGCGGCCGGGTCGAGCAGCACGCCCTTGGAGTTGGGCGCCTCGGTGACGTGCCCGAGCATGCGGTTCTCCCAGAGCGGAGCCTCCAGCAGCAGGCCGTGCCGGTGGCGGTCCTCGGGGATGTAGCCGATGCCGGCCTCGCGGCGGGCCCGGGTCTGGACGCCGGAGAGGTCCTTGCCGTCCAGGGTGACGGTGCCGGCGTTCAGCGGCAGCATGCCCATCACGGCCTCGACCAGCTCGGCCTGGCCGTTGCCCTCGACACCGGCGATGCCGAGGATCTCGCCCTTGTGGATGCGCAGCGAGACGTCGTCCAGGACGACGCGCTCGACGCCCTCGGCGTCGGTCTTGGCGATCCGCAGGCCGTCGACGTCGAGCATCACGGCGTCGGTGACGGTCGACTCGCGGCTCTCCGGGGAGGGCAGCTCGGCGCCGACCATCAGCTCGGCGAGCTGGCGGGCGGTGACGGCCTTCGGGTCGGCGTCGCCGACCGTGGTGCCGCGCCGGATGACGCTGATCGCGTCGGCCACCGCGAGCACCTCGTGCAGCTTGTGCGAGATGAAGATGACGGTGACGCCCTCGGACTTGAGCTCGCGCAGGTTGTCGAACAGCGCGTCGACCTCCTGCGGCACGAGCACGGCCGTGGGCTCGTCGAGGATCAGGATCTTGGCGCCGCGGTACAGCACCTTGAGGATCTCGACGCGCTGGCGGTCGGCGACGCCGAGGTCCTCGACCAGGGCGTCCGGGCGCACGCCCAGGCCGTACTGGTCGGAGATCTCCTTGATCTTCGCCTTGGCCTTGGCGCCGATGCCGTGGATCTTCTCGCCGCCGAGGACGACGTTCTCCCACACCGTGAGGTTGTCGGCGAGCATGAAGTGCTGGTGCACCATGCCGATGCCGCGGGAGATGGCGTCGCCCGGGGTGTTGAACTCGCACAGTTCGCCGTTGATCGCGATGGTGCCCTCGTCCGGCTTCTGCATGCCGTAGAGGATCTTCATCAGCGTCGACTTGCCGGCGCCGTTCTCACCCATCAGGGCGTGCACGGTGCCGGTGCGGACGGTGAGGTTGATGTCGTGGTTGGCCACGACACCGGGGAAGCGCTTGGTGATGCCGCGCAGTTCGACGGCCAGTGTCGCCGTCCCCGCGCTGGGGGTGCCGTCCTCGCGCAGGGGGACGGGGTCGGATGCGGTGATGGCGATCTCCTGGTGGTCTGGAGGCGCGACGTTGCGCTCGGAGGGCCAAGGGGGAACGTGGGAGACGGAACGGGGCCCGGGGGTACGCGTTGAGCGCACCCTGCCGGGCCCCTCCCGTGAACTGTGTGGACGCGTCGCGCTGCCGGGCAGGCGGCAGGCGCCGCGGCGTCCGGGACGCGCGGTGCTTACTTGACCGGCGCGGTCGGGATGGTGGTGGCGCCGGACTTGATCGCGTCGGCGGCGGCCTTCAGCTTGTCCTGGATGTCGTCGATCTTGCCGCCGGTGGTGGCGAGCGAGACACCCTCGGCCTTCAGGTCGAACAGCTTGACGCCGGTCGGGCTCTGGCCCTGCTTGACCGACTGGACGTACGAGAACACCGCGGTGTCGACGTTCTTGACCATCGAGGTCAGGATGCTGTTCTTGTACTTCGCCAGGGCCGGCTGGCTGGCCTGGTCGGAGTCGACGCCGATGGCCAGCGCGCCCGACTTGTTGGCGACGGCCTCGATGGCACCGTTGCCGGAGGAGCCGGCGGCGGTGTAGATGACGTCCGCGCCCTTGTCGAGCTGGCCCTGGGCGGCCTCCTTGCCCTTGTCGGGCGAGGCGAAGCCGGTGAAGTCCGGCGGGGTGGTCAGGTAGGTGGTCTCGACCGTGATGTTCGGGTCGACGGACTTCACACCCGCGGTGTAGCCGGCCTCGAACTTCTTGATCAGCTCGGACTGCACGCCGCCGATGAAGCCGACGTGCTTGGCCTTCGACTTGTTCGCGGCGGCGACGCCGGCCAGGTACGAGCCCTCCTGCTCGGCGAAGAGCAGCGAGGTGACGTTGGCCGGCTGGTCCTTGTCGTTCGAGTCGATGATCGCGAACTTGACGCCCGGGTTGTCCTTGGCGACCTTGTTGACCGCCTGCTGGTAGACGAAGCCGACCGCGACGATGGTCTTGTAGCCACCGTCGATCAGGTTCTTGAGGCGGGTCTCCTTGTCGGCCTCGGCCTCGCCCTGCTTGGCCTCGGCCTCGGTCACGGAGACGCCCAGCTCGGACTTGGCCTTGTCGAGGCCACGGGCGGCGGAGTCGTTGAACGACTGGTCGCCGCGGCCGCCGATGTCGTAGGCCATGCCGACCTTGATCGAGCCGTCGCCCGAGCCGGAAGAGGAGGAGGTGTCGGTGCTCTTTGCGCCGCAAGCGGCGAGCGAGGCCATGCCCAGGGAACCCGAGAGCACAACCGCGGCGAGCTTCATTGAACGGCGCAAGGGGATATCTCCTTCTACACGCAACCGTTTGGCGTGGTCGGACGCCACCGTAACGCGCGTAGAACACGGTTGTGTTACGGGGTGCCGGAGCATTCGGGTTGTTATCAAACCGTGGTCTGATGCTCGCCCCGAGGCTCTGTCCCCTGCGCGGACGGTGGTCCGAGGTCGGTCCGGCCAGTCTACGGAACGGTTCCGGAACCCCCGGGTCCGCGCGCTCCGCCCGTGTCGGCCGCACCGCCCCGGGTCCGTCGCCGGCTGTCGCCGCGCCGTCAGCTGCCGTCCGCCTCCAGGGCCAGCGCCGAGAACAGCTCCACGCCGATGCCGATCGACCGTTCGTCCACGTCGAAGCGGCCCTGGTGCAGGTCCCGGACGGTGGCGTCGCCGGGGGCGCGGACGCCCAGCCGGGCCAGGGCGCCCGGGGCGTGCTCCAGGTACCAGGAGAAGTCCTCGCCGCCCAGGCTCTGTTCGGTGCCCTCCACGACCACGGCGCCGTCCCGGCCGAAACGGTCGTTCATCACCTCGTCCAACCGGGCGACCGAGACCGCCTCGTTGACCACCGGCGGCACCCCGCGGTGGTAGTCCAGCGTCCACTTGGCCCGGTGGGTCTCGGCCAGCTTGGCGATCAGCTCGTGCAGCAGGTCCGGCGCCTCGCGCCAGCCGTCCAGCTCCAGGCAGCGGACGGTGCCCTCCAGCTCGGCGTGCTGCGGGATGACGTTGGCCGCGGAGCCGGAGGCGATCCGCCCCCAGACCAGGCTGACGCCCCAGCGCGGGTCCATCCGGCGGGCCAGCGCGCCCGGGAGGTCGGCGGCCGTCCGGGCGACGGCGGTGACCAGATCGGTGGTCAGGTGCGGACGGGCGGTGTGCCCGCCGGGACCGTCCAGGTGGAGCACCAGGCGGTCGCAGGCCGAAGTGATCGCCCCGACCCGCAGCGCGATCCGGCCGACCTCCACCTTCGGGTCGCAGTGCACCGCGAAGATCCGCCCGACGCCCGCCATCCCGCCGGCCTTGATCACGTCCAGCGCGCCGCCCGGCATGACCTCCTCGGCGGGCTGGAACACCAGCCGGACGGGGCGGCGCAGTTCGCCGGTGCGGGCGGCCTCGGCCAGCACCAGGCCGGTGCCGAGCACCACCGAGGTGTGCACGTCGTGGCCGCAGGCGTGGGCCCGGCCGGGGACGGAGGAGCGGTACGGCACGTCGGTCTTGGCGTCGTCGATCGGCAGCGCGTCGATGTCGGCGCGGAAGGCCAGGAACTCCGTGCCCGGGGCGGTGCCGGGCGGGACGATGTCGACGAGCATGCCGGTGCCGCCCGGCAGCACCCGGGGTTCGAGGCCGGCCGCCACCAGCCGGTCGCGCAGCAGCCCGGTGGTTCGGAACTCCTGGCGGCCCAGCTCCGGGTGCCGGTGCAGATCACGGCGGAAGGCGATCAGCTCGGGCTCCAGCGCCCGTACCCGGTCGCGCAGATCGGCGGCGGGACGTGCGACGGCGAGAGTGGTGGCGCCCGACTGAGCGGGCTCAGGACGGTTCATCTCGCCAATCGTAGGCCTGTTGGGGGGATTTGGCCCGACTTCCGGAAAATTAGTCTCCGGATGGGTGCATACCGGCCGGACACGTGGGTATGACATCTTGTTTCAGCCGCCTTCCCCGGGTTGCGTGCCCTGTGCAACGATCCCTCCGGCCGGCGGTCACGGCCGCCACCGCCAGGACGCGACCCGCGGGTTGACGGCCGTTCAGCGGGAGGTCAGAAGCGCTCCACCGGGGCGTACGTCCCCCACACCTCGCGCAGCGCGTCGCACACCTCGCCGACGGTGGCCCGGGCGGCCAGCGCCTCCTTCATCGGGTACAGCACGTTCCCCGTCCCCTCGGCGGTGCGGCGCAGCGCGTCCAGCGTCCGGGTGACGGCGCCGGCCGAGCGCTCGGCCCGCAGCCGGGCCAGCCGCCGCGCCTGCCGCAGCTCGATCGCCGGGTCCACCCGCAGCGGCTGGTACGGCTCCTCCGTGTCCGACCGGAAGCGGTTGACGCCGACCACGGTCCGCTCACCGGAGTCGGTCTCCTGCTGGAGCCGGTAGGCGGTGCGCTCGATCTCGCCCTTCTGGAACCCGCGTTCGATCGCGGCCACCGCGCCGCCCTGCTCCTCGATCCGGTCCATCAGCGCCCGCGCGGCGTCCTCCAGCTGGTCGGTGAGCGACTCCACGGCGTAGGAGCCGGCGAACGGGTCCACGGTGGCGGTCACGTCGGTCTCGTACGCGAGCACCTGCTGGGTGCGCAGGGCGAGCCGGGCGGCCTTCTCGGTGGGCAGCGCGATCGCCTCGTCGAATCCGTTGGTGTGCAGCGACTGGGTGCCGCCGAGCACCGCGGCGAGCGCCTGGACGGTGACCCGGGCCAGGTTGACCTCGGGCTGCTGGGCGGTGAGCTGCACTCCCGCGGTCTGGGTGTGGAAGCGCAGCATCTGCGAGCGCGGGTCCCGGGCGCCGAATCCGTCCCGCATGATCCCGGCCCAGATCCTGCGCGCCGCGCGGAACTTGGCCACTTCCTCCAGCAGGGTCGTGCGGGCAACGAAGAAGAACGAGAGCCGGGGCGCGAAGTCGTCCACGGCCATCCCGGCGGCGAGCGCGGTACGGACGTAGGCGATGCCGTTGGCCAGGGTGAAGGCGACCTCCTGCGCGGGGTCGGCGCCGGCCTCGGCCATGTGGTAGCCGGAGATGGAGATGGTGTTCCAGCGCGGGATCTCCGCGCGGCAGTACCGGAAGACGTCGGCGACCAGCCGCAGCGAGGGCTGCGGCGGGAAGATGTACGTGCCGCGGGCGATGTACTCCTTCAGCACGTCGTTCTGGACCGTGCCGGTGAGCGCCGCCGGCGCCACCCCCTGGGCCTCGGCCACCAGCCGGTAGAGGAGCAGGAGCAGGGCGGCGGGCGCGTTGATGGTCATCGAGGTGGACACGTCGCCGAGCGGGATGCCGTCGAACAGCTCCGCCATGTCGTCGACGCTGTCCACGGCAACGCCCACCCTGCCGACCTCCCCGGCGGCGAGCGGCGCGTCCGAGTCGTAGCCCATCTGGGTGGGCAGGTCGAAGGCGACCGAGAGGCCGGTGCCGCCGCCGGCGATCAGCTGCCGGTAGCGGGCGTTGGACTCGGCGGCGGTGCCGAAGCCCGCGTACTGGCGCATCGTCCAGGGGCGGCCGGTGTACATCGTCGGGTAGACGCCCCGGGTGTACGGGTACTCCCCCGGCCGGCCCAGCCGGGCGCCGGCGTCCCAGCCCGCCAGGGACTCGGGCCCGTACAGCGGCTCGATCCCGAAGCCCGACTCGGCGCGGCGCGGCTCGGCTGCCATGGGTGCCTCCTGCGGAACTGGGAGCGGGGTCCTCGCGGTGTCTCGCAATGTAGGGCCTGACCGGCCCGCCGGGGCGGCGACGCGGTTGAGATGATCGGGTGAACGACCGATGAGCCCCAGGGAGTGGCAATGACCGAGCAGAAGGTGGCCGTGGTCACCGGTGCCAGCAGCGGGATCGGCGCGGCGACCGCCCGCCGGCTGGCCGCCGAGGGTTTCGACGTGGTGCTGACCGCCCGCCGGACCGACCGCGTCGAGGCGCTGGCCAAGGAGATCGCCGACGGGGGCGGCTCCGCCCGGGCGGTCACCCTGGACGTCACCGACCGGGCCGCGGTGGACGCCTTCGCGGCCGCGGTGGGCCGGGTGGACGTCCTGGTGAACAACGCCGGCGGCGCGATCGGCGCCGAGACCGTCGAGCACGGCGACCCGGCCGACTGGCGGGCCATGTACGAGGTGAACGTGCTCGGCGTGCTGCACGTGACCCAGGCCCTGCTGCCGGCCCTGCGGGCCACCGGCGACGGCACGGTCCTGGTGCTCTCCTCGACCGCCGCGCTGGCCGCGTACGAGGGCGGCGGCGGGTACGTCGCCGCCAAGCACGCCGCGCACACCATCGCCGCCACGCTGCGGCTGGAGCTGTGCGGGGAGCCGATCCGGGTGATCGAGATCGCGCCCGGCATGGTGAAGTCCGAGGGCTTCGCGGTCACCCGCTTCCGCGGCGACGAGGAGAAGGCCGCCGCGGTCTACGCGGGCGTGGCCGAGCCGCTCACCTCGGAGGACGTCGCGGACACCGTGGCGTGGGCGGTCACCCGGCCCTCGCACGTGAACATCGACCTGCTGGTGGTCCGCCCCCGGGCGCAGGCCGCCAACCACAAGGTCCACCGCGGCTGAGCCGGGGCCCGCCCCGAGCGGCGGGCCGACGACCGCGGGGAGGGCGCTGACGTGCGGGTGTCAACGTCACAACTTGATAGCTCGTCCGGATGAATTCGGCGCGCGCCCTCCCCAACTGATGACGGCTCAACTACCTTTGAGGCGCAGCCCGACCGGCGCCCGCGCGCCCCTCGGCAGCCCCTCTTCCACCCGCTCACCCCCCCCTTCACCGGCACCTTCCCGCCCTCACGAGGAGGACCCGCTGGCCAGCGACATCCCGTCACAGCGGCTCGACGTCAGAACAGAGCCGACCCTCCTCGGGTTGCACCGCTTCAACGAAGCCGACGCCGGCGCTGCCGAGGAGGCCCTGCTGGCCTGCTGCGGCAGCCACCGCTGGGCCCTGCGCCTCACCGCGCACCGGCCCTACCCCGACATCGAGTCCCTGCTGGCCGCCGCCAGCGAGGCCTCCTACGACCTCCGCCCGGCCGACCTCGCCGAGGCGTTGGCGGACGAGAGCTGGATGCCGCAGCCGCTGCTCGGCATGCGGGCCCCCGGCAGCCAGGCCGCCCACACCGCGCTGCGGGCGGCGCACGCCGCGTACGAGGCCCGGTTCGGGCACGTCTTCGTGGTCTGCCTGGAGCGGGTCGCCCCGGAGGAGATGCTCGACACCGTGCTCTCCTCCATCCGCACCCGGCTCGCCAACGACCCGGACGAGGAGCGGCTGATCGCGGCCGACGAACTCCGCCGGATCGCCCTCACCCGACTGGAGCACCTGGTCGCCACCCCCACGGGGGCCGCGGCGCACTGAGCCCGCCACCGCACCCCGGCTTCACCTGTGCGGGTGACTCCATCCGCGAATCCGCCCGGACGGGTGAATCCGGGGCACCACCGGAGCCGAACCGGCCCGGGTCCGCGACCGCCGCGCCCCGCACCCTCCGGTGCGGGGCGTGAGCGCGCCCTCACCCGCCGTGGCGACAACCGGTCCGGTTCCCGCCCCGCTAGGCCAGAAGTGCCTGATTGATCACACCTGGGGCCCCCGGAGGCGGTTCCCGAGAAGGCGTCGATAGGATGCTGGCGGCCGGTGGACCGTACCCGGCCGGGCTGACCGACACCGAAGCCGGCCGAGCCCCCAATCGCTTCCGGAGGGTTTTTCCGTGCCGGCTGGAACGCTGTACCGCGGCCGGGAAGGCATGTGGAGCTGGGTGGCTCATCGAGTCACCGGCGTCCTCATCTTCTTCTTCCTGTTCGCCCACGTCCTGGACACCGCCCTCGTGCGAGTGTCGCCGGAGTCCTACGACACCGTCATCCAGACGTACAAGACTCCGCTCGTGAACCTGATGGAGTACGGCCTGGTGGCCGCCATCCTGTTCCACGCCCTCAACGGCCTGCGCGTCGTCGCGGTGGACTTCTGGTCCAAGGGCCCGAAGTACCAGAAGCAGATGCTCTGGACCGTCGTCGGCGTCTGGGTCGTCATGATGGCCGGTTCCTTCTACGGGATCCTCCAGCACACGCTGATCTCCTGGTTCGGGAAGTGAGCCGAGACATGTCCACGGAAATCTCCGACGCCATCGTCGTCCCGTCGAAGCAGGCGCACACCGGCAAGGGACTGGGCACCGGCAACCCGGCCGACGCGTTCGTCATCGAGCCTCCGCGCAAGCGGACCAAGAAGACCCCGCGTCGCACCCGCACCAACTTCGAGATGCTGGCCTGGCTCTTCATGCGCCTGTCCGGCATCGTCCTGGTCGTGCTGATCCTCGGCCACCTGCTGATCATGCTGGTGCTCGACGGCGGCGTCTCCAAGATCGGTTTCGCCTTCGTGGCCGGCCGCTGGGCCTCGCCGTTCTGGCAGGGCTGGGACCTGCTGATGCTCTGGCTCGCCATGCTGCACGGCGCCAACGGCATGCGTCAGGTCATCAACGACTACGCCGAGAAGGACTCGACCCGGCTCTGGCTCAAGGGGCTCATGGGTACCGCCACGGTCTTCACCGTGCTGCTGGGCACCCTGGTGATCTTCACCTTCGACCCCAACATCTGAGCCGCGAGCACCATCGACCACCGGCAGAGGCCAGAGGCGAGTTAACCCCCCATGCAGATTCACCAGTACGACACCGTCATCGTCGGCGCCGGCGGCGCCGGCATGCGCGCGGCCATCGAATCGACGCAGCGCAGCCGCACCGCCGTCCTGACCAAGCTCTACCCGACCCGGTCCCACACCGGCGCGGCCCAGGGCGGCATGTGCGCCGCCCTGGCCAACGTCGAGGAGGACAACTGGGAGTGGCACACCTTCGACACGGTCAAGGGTGGTGACTACCTGGTCGACCAGGACGCCGCCGAGATCATGTGCAAGGAGGCCATCGACGCCGTCCTCGACCTGGAGAAGATGGGTCTGCCCTTCTCCCGCACCGAGCAGGGCCGGATCGACCAGCGCCGCTTCGGCGGCCACTCCCGCAACCACGGCGAGGCCCCGGTCCGCCGCTCGTGCTACGCGGCCGACCGCACCGGCCACATGATCCTCCAGACGCTGTTCCAGAACTGCGTCAAGCACGGCGTCGAGTTCTTCAACGAGTTCTACGTCCTCGACCTGCTGATCAACGAGGGCAAGACGGCCGGCGTCGTCGCGTACGAGCTGGCCACCGGCGAGATCCACGTCTTCCAGGCCAAGTCGGTCGTGTTCGCCTCCGGCGGCACCGGCAAGTTCTTCAAGGTCTCCTCCAACGCCCACACCCTCACCGGTGACGGCCAGGCCCTGGTCTACCGCCGCGGCCTGCCGCTGGAGGACATGGAGTTCTTCCAGTTCCACCCGACGGGCATCTGGCGCATGGGCATCCTGCTCACCGAGGGCGCCCGCGGCGAGGGCGGCATCCTGCGCAACAAGGACGGCGAGCGCTTCATGGAGCGCTACGCCCCCGTCATGAAGGACCTCGCGTCCCGTGACGTCTGCTCCCGCGCGATCTACACCGAGATCCGCGAGGGTCGCGGCTGCGGTCCGGACGGCGACCACGTCTACCTGGACCTGACCCACCTGCCGCCGGAGCAGCTGGACGCCAAGCTGCCGGACATCACCGAGTTCGCGCGCACCTACCTCGGCATCGAGCCCTACACGGACCCGATCCCGATCCAGCCCACCGCGCACTACGCCATGGGCGGCATCCCGACCAACGTCGAGGGCGAGGTGCTGCGCAACAACACCGACATCGTCCCCGGCCTGTACGCGGCCGGCGAGGTCGCCTGCGTGTCCGTGCACGGCGCCAACCGCCTGGGCACCAACTCGCTGCTGGACATCAACGTGTTCGGCAAGCGCGCGGGCATCGCCGCCGCCGACTACGCGCAGACGGTCGACTTCACCGAGCTGCCCGAGAACCCGGCCGAGAAGGTCCAGGCCCTGGTCGACGGCCTGCGCGAGTCCACCGGCACCGAGTCCGTGGCGCAGATCCGCAAGGAGCTGCAGGAGACCATGGACACCAACGCCATGGTCTACCGCACCGGCGCCACCCTGAAGCAGGCGGTCGAGGACATCGCCGCGCTGAAGGAGCGCTACAAGAACGTGGCGATCCAGGACAAGGGCTTCCGGTACAACACGGACCTGCTGGAGGCCGTCGAGCTGGGCAACCTGCTCGACCTGGCCGAGGTGCTGGCGGTCTCCGCGCTCGCCCGCGAGGAGTCCCGCGGCGGCCACTACCGCGAGGACTTCCCGACGCGTGACGACGTGAAGTTCATGCAGCACACCATGGCGTACCAGGAGGTTGCCGAGGACGGCACCACCTCCATCCGCCTCGACTACAAGCCGGTCGTCACGACCCGCTACCAGCCGATGGAGCGTAAGTACTGATGAGCACTCCGACCGTGGAGAAGCACTCGGCCGCTCTGGACGCGGCCGAGGCGGGTGCCGTCCAGCTGATCACCGTCACCTTCCGGATCCGCCGGTTCAACCCGGAGGAGCACCCGGACCCGGTGTGGGTCGACTACCAGCTGGAGATGGACCCGAAGGAGCGCGTCCTGGACGCGCTCAACAAGATCAAGTGGGAGCAGGACGGCACCCTCACCTACCGCCGTTCCTGCGCGCACGGCATCTGCGGTTCCGACGCCATGCGGATCAACGGCCGCAACCGGCTGGCGTGCAAGACGCTGATCAAGGACGTCAACCCGGAGAAGCCGATCACGATCGAGGCCATCAAGGGCCTGACGGTCCTCAAGGACCTGGTCGTGGACATGGACCCGTTCTTCCAGGCGTACAAGGACGTCATGCCGTTCCTCATCACCAAGGGGAACGAGCCGACCCGCGAGCGCCTGCAGTCCGCCGAGGACCGCGAGCGCTTCGACGACACCACCAAGTGCATCCTGTGCGCCGCGTGCACGTCGTCCTGCCCGGTGTTCTGGAACGACGGCCAGTACTTCGGCCCGGCCGCCATCGTCAACGCGCACCGCTTCATCTTCGACTCGCGCGACGAGGGTGGCGAGCAGCGCCTGGAGATCCTCAACGACCGTGAGGGCGTGTGGCGCTGCCGCACCACCTTCAACTGCTCCGAGGCCTGCCCGCGCGGCATCGAGGTCACCAAGGCGATCCAGGAAGTGAAGCGGGCGCTGGTCACCCGCCGCTTCTGATCCCCGCCTGACGGCCCGAAGGCCCCCGGCCCGATCCACCGATCGGGCCGGGGGCCTTCGCGTTCCCGCCCGCCGGGTCAGTCGGCGGCCGGGGTGCGGCGGGTGGCGCGCAGGCCGCGGACGCCGACGGCGCCGACGGCGATGCCGAGGGCGAAGGAGGTGACGGCGAGGAGGAGGTGGACCCAGAAGAAGGCGGTGGGCTGGGAGTGGTCGCCGCCGGTGAAGGCCTGGCCGCCGGAGTCCTTCCAGAGGTTCTTGACGAAGGTCGTCCAGATGATGACCGACCAGACCCCGAAGGCGGTCAGGAACCAGGAGGTGCGGCGGCTGAGCTTCATGGGGGTTCCTCGGCGTGTGAAGACGGTGTGCGTCCCCAGTATGCGCGGCCTCCGATCGGCGTAGGGCGGGCCCCTCCTGCGGAGTGGACGGGCCCCGGGGGGAGGACGCGGGGAGCCGGGAGTGGGTACGGTCGGCTGGTGCCCACACCCCGTCACACGCTCGCGCGCCTGTGCGGCGCGCTCACCGCGGCCCTACCGGTACTGCTCGCCGCCCCGGCGGGCGCGGCCCCGCAGCAGCCGCCCCCGTCGGTCGCGATCGGCGGCGAGCGGCTCGGGCTCCCCGGGGTGCAGGTCGCCCCGATGGCGGGCGCCCCGCCCCTGCCCACCGACCTGACCGGCCAGTCCTGGATAGTCTCCGACGCGGCGTCGGGAGAGGTGCTGGCGGCCAGCAACCCGCATCTGCGGCTGCCCCCGGCGAGCACCCTGAAGATCCTCTTCGCGGACACCGTGCTGCCCAAGTTCGACCGCGACGCGGTGCACCGGGTGGCCGACGAGGAGATCCAGGGGATCGGCCCCGGCAGCAGCCTGGTCGGCATCAAGGAGAACCTGGACTACCGGGTCGAGGACCTGTGGCGCGGGGTGTTCCTGAGCTCCGGCAACGACGCGGTGCACGTCCTGGCGCACATGAACGGCGGCGTCCAGCGGACCGTCGACGAGATGCAGGCGCGCGCCGACGCGCTCCAGGCGAGGGACACCAGGGTGGTCTCCCCGGACGGCTACGACATGGACGGCCAGGTCTCCTCGGCCTACGACCTGTCGCTGTTCGCCCGGGCCGGCCTGCGCAACGCGGACTTCCGGACGTACTGCGCCACCCGGGACGCGATGTTCCCGGGCGCCGTCGACCGGAACACCGGCCAGCGCGGCAGCTTCGGGATCGCCAACACCGACCGGCTGCTGGGCAGGTACCCGGGGCTGATCGGCGTGAAGAACGGCACCACCACCAACGCCGGCTCGACCTTCGTCGGGGCCGCCGAGCGCGACGGCCGCACCCTGCTGGTGACGGTGATGCACCCGGCCAACTACCAGAAGGTGTACGACGAGACGGCCGCCCTGCTGGACTGGGGCTTCGCCGCGGCCGGCAAGGTCCAGCCGGTCGGCAGGCTGGTCGACGAGCTCCCGCCCGGCGGCGCCGAGCCGACCGGCCAGGCCGGCGGCACCGGCGGCCCGCCCGCCCCGCCGCCGCACCCCTCGGCCACCGCCGCGCCGGCCACCGCGGCCGCGTCGGCGCCCGCCGCGGCCACCGACGGCGGCGGGCTCGGGCTCGGCGGCTGGTCGGCCGTGGTGCTGGCCGGGGCCGCGGCCGGGTACGGCGCGGTGGTGCTGCGGCGGCGGCGCTCCGCCGGCTGACCCACCGGTCGTCGGCGGGGTTCGGCCTCAGTCCGGGGGCCGGGCCCCGCCCTTCTCCACCGCCGTCTCCACCCGCCCGGCCGCCGCCTCCGCCTTGTCGGCCGCCTCCAGCAGCGTCCGGCCGTGCGCCCTGGTCCGCTCCCGGGCGGCCACCGGGTCGGCCGTCGCGGTCCAGGCCACGCAGTACATCAGCAGCCGGGAGACGAAGTTGATCCACAGCAGCAGCGCCACCGGGGTGGCGAACGCCCCGTACAGGCTCCGTCCCGCGACCGAGCTCAGGTAGGAGGCGAGCAGGAGCTTCAGCAGTTCGAAGCCGACCGAGCCGATCAGCGCGCCCTGCACGAGGTCCCGGCGGCGCTGCTCGGTGATCCCCGGGAAGGGCGCCAGCAGGTAGGCGAAGAGCAGCATGTCGCACGCTATGGCGATCAGCACGCCCACCGCCGTCAGCAGGTAGCCGCTGCCCAGGCCGGCCGCGCCGGCGATCCGGCCGGCCAGCGTGGTCCCGACGGCGGAGACGCCCAGCGAGAACAGCGACACCAGGCCGAGGCCGGCCAGCACCACCACGTCCCAGGCCTTGCGCAGCACCGGGTTGCCGTCCTCCTGGGGCAGCTGCCACAGGTCGCGGATCGAGGTGCGCATGGTGTCCACCCAGCCGAGGCCGGAGACCAGCAGCAGCGCCCCGCCGACCAGTCCGACGGTGCCCGCGTTGGCCACCAGGGCGGGCAGGTCGAGCGCGTCCGAGATCCCCGGCAGCTGGTCGGAGATGTGCTCCTGCAGCTCGTGCACCCGGCTGTCGCTCAGCGCCGCGGCGGCGATCGCCAGGCCCACCGTGAGCAGCGGGAAGAGGGCGAGGAAGCCGAAGAAGGTGACGGCGCCGGCCAGCCGGTTGCCCCGGGCGGCGGAGAGGTACTCGTACACCCGGTACGGGCGGCTGCGCAGTACCCGGGCCACGAAGGGGCCGACGACCGGAAGTCGGGTCAGGAAGTCCACCCACCGGTTATACCGGCCTGTCCCCCGAATGGGCGTCAGGCGGGCCCAGGAACCGGTCCGTCGGCCGCCGCGGCCCGGGAGCGCGGCGGGACCGGCCGGCTACCGCTTGACGAGTCGGCGGGCCTTGGCGAGGGCCCGGACGGCCTGGTAGGCGCCGTAGCGGCCGTGGCTGAGCAGCTCGGTGCGCACGCCGTCCACCCCGGCCGGCGGCCGGTAGCCGGCCGGCCGCAGCCGGGCGCAGTGCCCGGCGGCCCGGCGGAAGTACTCGCGGCGGTCGCCGGGCGGGACCCGGCCGGGCTTGGAGACCACGGTGTTGAGGTGGTGCAGCATCCGGCCGTAGACGACCGGGCGCCAGCGGTCCAGGTCGGGGCGGCGGTCGAGGAAGGCGAAGACCAGGTCGTACTGGGCGAACACGTCGAAGTGCTTGCGGCTGGCGGTGGCCAGGATGTTGCCGCCCTCCTGGCGCTGGCGGTAGTGCACGCCGACCTGGTCGAGCAGGGTGATCCGGGCGGCGGCGAGCAGCGCCGGGTACGTCCAGGGGGTGTCCTCGTAGTAGCCGGCCGGGAAGACCAGCCGCTGCTCGGTGACGAACCCGCGGCGGTAGGCCTTGTTCCAGACGACCTGCAGCAGGTCGAGCAGGTCGGGGCGGGCGTCGAGGTCGAAGACGTCCGGGGAGGCGGCGCCGAAGACGTGCGCGGAGGCGGCCCGGGTGATCCGGCCGTCGGCGTAGGTACGGGCGTAGTCGTAGACCAGGACGTCCGGTTCACCCGTGGCGGTGAGCCGCTCGTCGACGGCCTTCAGCAATCCGGGCGTCAGCGTGTCGTCGCTGTCGAGGAAGATCACGTAGTCCCCGGTGGCGACCTCCAGGCCGGCGTTGCGGGCCCGGCCGAGGCCGACGTTCTCCGGCAGGTGCAGCACCCGGATCCGGGCGTCGGCGGCGGCGGCCTCGTCCAGCATCGCGCCGCAGCGGTCCGGGGAGCGGTCGTCCACCGCGATCAGCTCGAAGTCCGGGCCGTCCTGGCCGAGCACCGATTCGAGGCACTCGGCGAGGTAGTCCTGGACCTGGTACACGGGGACGATCACGCTGAAACGGGACACGGCCCCAGCGTAGTGGCCCCCGGGCGGGCGAGGTCCCCGGAGGTAGGATCGGGGCGCACGTACGCACCGATCACAAGTGCGGCCAGGCCCCGTACGGGCTGCCACGCTCCTCCAGAGAAAGGCCTGCGTAGCCGATGGCTCCCCGCCTCTCCATCGTCGTCCCGATCTACAACGTCGAGCGCTACCTCGTCGAATGCCTCGACTCGATCGCCGCCCAGACCTTCACGGACTTCGAGTGCGTCATGGTCGACGACGGTTCGAAGGACGGCAGCGCGGCGCTCGCCGAGGCCTACGCGGCCGGGGACTCCCGGTTCCGGCTGGTCCGGCAGGTGAACAAGGGCCTCGGCGCGGCCCGCAACACCGGCATCCGGCACATCGACCCGGACTCCGAGTTCCTGTGCTTCGTGGACAGCGACGACTCGATGCCGCCGAGCGCGTACGAGCTGATGATCAACACGCTGGACGAGACCGGCTCGGACTTCTGCACCGGCAACGTGCTGCGCTTCCGCGCCGTGGGCTACTACCCGTCCGGCGGCCACCTGAAGCCGTTCAAGGAGACCAGGCTCAAGACCCACATCACCGAGATCCCGGCGCTGGTCACCGACCGCACCGCGTGGAACAAGGTGTACCGCCGCTCGTTCTTCGACGCGGCCGGCCTGCTCTACCCCGAGGGCATCCTGTACGAGGACGCCCCGGTCAGCGTGCCGCACCACTACCTGGCCAAGAGCGTGGACGTGCTCTCCGAGCCGATCTACCACTGGCGCGAGCGCGAGGTCGGCGAGATGTCGATCACCCAGATGCGCACCAACCCCAAGGGCCTGATCGACCGGGTCGCCTCGGTCGAGCTGGTCCGCGCCTGGCTGATGAAGCAGACCGAGCCGCGCTTCGCCGAGTACCTGCGCTCCTACGACGAGAACACCCTCGTCGAGGAGATCCCGATGTTCTTCTCCTCCCTCGTGGAGGGCGACAAGGAGTACCGGGACGCCTATCTCCTGCACGTCGGCCGGCTGCTCCGGGCGATCGGCGCCGACCAGGTCGCCCGGCTGCGCGCGCCGCTGCGGCTGAAGTACCACCTGACCCTGTCGGGCCGGATGGACGAGCTGGTCGAGCAGATCACGTACGAGCGCGAGAGCGGCGGCGGCGTCCAGGCCCGCGGTCTGCTGCGCCCGTACGCCGACTACCCGTTCCTGCGCGGCGGGCGCCGGAGCGTGCCGGCCGGGGTGCTCAAGCTGGACAACTCGCTGGTCATCCGCAGCCGGCTGTACAGCAGCTCCTGGGAGGGCGGCAAGCTCCGGATGACCGGGCACGCGTACCCGGAGCAGCTGGGCGCGGCCGGCAAGCACGACATGGTCCGCACCCTGGTGCTGCGCGAGGCCAAGGGCCGCCGGGTCATCGCGGTGCCGATGCGGACGACGTACAGCCCCGAGGCCACCGCGAGCTGCCGCCACGACCTGTACAGCTGCGACTGGTCCGGCTTCACCGTCGCCGTCGACCCGAGGAAGCTCCGGTACCGCGGCCAGTGGAAGGACGGCAACTGGCGCGTCCTGGTGGCCGGCGCGGGCAAGGGCGGGGTCTACAAGGGCCGGATCTCGGCCGGGTGGAGCGACAGCGCCCAGTTCCTCCCGTCGCACTGGGTCGAGCCGGACGTGCGGATCGTGCCGTGGGTCCGGGACAACTTCGTCTACCTCCGGGTGGAGACGGTCAGGGCCCGGGTGACCGGCCTGGCCGCGCACGGCGACCGGCTGGAGGTCTCGGGCGCGGCCCGCTCCGGCCCGAGCTTCGCCGGGGCGCGGCTGCGGCTCACCCACGCCGAGTCGGACCGCCACGTGAGCTTCCCGCTGGAGCTGGGCACCCCGGTCGGCTCGCTCCAGCCGTTCACCGCGGCGTTCCCGGTCGCCGAGCTGACCGCCGTCCGCGAGGCCTGGGCCGAGCTGGACCCGATGGCCGCCGAGCGCAGCCGCGACCACTGGGACGGCGCGCTGCTGCTGGCCGACGGCAGCACCGTCCCGCTGGCCTGGGACGACCGCAACGCGCCGGAGCGGCTGCACCTGGCGCTGAACCCGCAGGCCCCGGTCGCCGAGCGCCGGGCGCTCTACTCCAAGCCCTCCCCCGAGGGGCGCCTCCAGTTCACCGACCAGGTGCTCCAGCCGATGGTGGACGAGGTGTCCTCGCGCGGCGCCGACGGCTTCCTGCTCAGCGGCTCGTTCCCGCTGCCCGGCGCGCACCGCTGGGAGCTGGTGGTCCGTCACAAGTGGCGCGAGGAGGAGCACGCCTACCCGGTGGAGATCTCGGACGGCCGGTTCCGCACCGCGCTGCCCGCCGTCCCGACGGCCTCCTTCGCCGGCCGGGTGCCGCTCTCCCGGGGCACCTGGAACGTCGTCTTCCGGCCGGTCGGGGTGCCGGTGCCGGAACTGCCGGACGCCGCCGCGCTGGTGACCCCGGACTGCTTCGACGTCCTGCCGGTCGTGGTGGAGTCCCGCGGCAAGCGGATACTGCTGGAGCGCCGCAACCACGACGGGCTGTCGCTGGAGTCGGACTCGGTGCTGCTGCCCGAGGAGCGGGCCGGCTTCCGCCAGCGCCAGCTGCAGAGCGTGGACTACCCGGCCGCCCGCCGGCTGCCGGTGCGCGACACGGTGGTCTACCACACCGGCAAGTACGGCACCTACTCCGGCTCGCCGCGGGCGGTCCACGAGGAGCTGGTCCGCCGCGGCCTGCCGCTGGAGCACCTGTGGGGCAACGACGACATGCAGGCCGAGCTGCCGCAGAGCGTGACCGCGCTCCGCTACCGCAGCCCGGAGTGGTACGAGGCGCTGGCCACCGCCAAGTACGTGGTGGCCAGCACCCACCTGCCCGACTTCTTCGTCCGCCGTCCCGACCAGGTGGTCCTCCAGACCTGGCACGGCACCCCGCTGAAGCAGATCGGCCTCGACTTCGAGAAGGTCTGGTTCACCGACTCCAAGTACCTCAAGAGCCTGGCCCGGGAGGTCCCGAACTGGAGCCTGCTGGTGGCCGGCAACCGCTGGTCGGCCCCGGTGCTGCGGCGCGCCTTCGACTTCAAGGGCGAGATCCTGGAGAGCGGTTCGCCGCGGAACGACCTGCTGTTCGCGGCCGACCGGGAGAAGACCGCCGAGCAGGTCCGGGAGCGGCTCGGCCTGCCCGAGGGCAAGAAGGTCGTGCTCTACGCGCCGACCTGGCGCGAGGACCGGCGTCGGCCGCAGGGCGGCTACCAGATCGACCTGCGTATCGACCTGGCGGCGGCCAGGGCCGCGCTCGGCGACGACCAGGTGCTGCTGGTGCGCCGGCACCACCTGATGTGCGGCCAGATCCCGGGCGCCGGCAACGGCTACGTCTGGGACGTCGGCAGCTACCCCGACATGGCGGAGCTGCTGCTGATCGCCGACGTCCTGGTGACGGACTACTCGGCGAGCGTGTTCGACTTCGCGGCGACCGGCAAGCCGATCGTGTTCTTCACCTACGACCTGGAGCACTACCGGGACAACCTGCGCGGCTTCAGCCTGAACTTCGAGGCGGAGGCGCCCGGCCCGATGCCGGCCACCTCCGAGGAGCTCGTCTCGGTGCTCGGCCGGCTGGACGAGGTCACCGAGGAGTACGCGGACCGGGCGGCCGCGTTCCGCGAGGCGTACTGCGACCTGGACGACGGCAAGGCCTCGGCCCGGGTGGTCGACGCGATGCTCCGCAAGGAATAGCCCCCGCGCGCGATCCGGAAGGCGCCCGGCACCCTCGGTGCCGGGCGCCCGCGCGTCCGCGGGCGCCGTGCGGTGGCCGGTCGGAGCGGGTCGAGCCCGCGCCGGGGCGGAACACCGGCGCCGGGTCGCCGTTGCCGGGACACCGCCGCCGCGTCACGCTCGCCGGGTCACCCGAACGGGTAGCTCCGCCAGGGGCGCCAGACCTCGTCCGCGTCGAAGCGGGAGAGGCCGAAGCCCGGCACCGGGAAGTCCGCCCGGAAGCCGCGCGCCTGCTCGTACGCCTGGTCCAGCACGTCGTCGGACAGGCCGTGGGCGACCGTCACGTGCGGGTGGTACGGGAAGGCCAGCTCGCGGGCCAGCGGGCCGGAGCGGATGTCCGCCTCCAGCAGCCGGCACTCCTGCGCGCCCTCCTCGACCCGGACGTACACCACCGGGGAGACCGGGCGGAAGGTCCCGCCGCCGCGCAGCAGCATCCGGAACGGCCGGTGCGCGGCCGCCACCGCCGCCAGGTGCTCCTCGACCTTCGGCAGCAGCTCCGCGGGCACCTCGGTCGGCGGCAGCAGGGTGACGTGCGTGGGTATCGACCGGGCCAGCGGATCGCCGTGCCCGGCCCGGGCGTCCTGGATCGCCGCGCCGTACGGATCCGGGACGCTCACGGACACGCCGATGGTGACGACCTCGGGGAGGTCGCCACCACCGGGCAGGCGCGTGAGCGGAGTCACCGCTTGGCGGCCGGGAGGAAGCCGATCCGGTCGTACACCGTCTCCAGCGTCACCGACGCCACCTCACGGGCCTTGTGGGCGCCGATCGCCAGCACCCGGTCCAGCTCGGCCGGGTCGTCCAGGAACATCCGGGTGCGCTCCTGGAACGGCGTCACCCACTCGGTGAACAGCTCGGCCAGCTCGGTCTTCAGGGCGCCGTACATCCGGCCCTCGAAGTGCGCGACCAGCTGGTCGATCGTCTGGCCGCTGAGCGCGGAGTGGATGCGCAGCAGGTTGGAGACGCCGGCCTTCTCCTGCTCGTCGTAGGAGACGACGGTGCCGGTGTCGGTGACGGCGCTCTTGAACTTCTTGGCGCTGACCTTCGGCTCGTCCAGCAGGCTCACCAGGCCCTTGGGCGAGGAGGCCGACTTGCTCATCTTCACGCCCGGGTCCTGGAGGTCCTGGATCTTCGCCGTCTCCTTGAGGATGTACGGCTTCGGGACGGTGAAGGTCGGGCTGTAGCGGGTGTTGAAGCGCTCGGCGATGTCGCGGGTGATCTCCACGTGCTGGCGCTGGTCCTCGCCGACCGGGACGGCGTCCGCCTGGTAGAGCAGGATGTCCGCGATCTGCAGGATCGGGTAGGTGAACAGGCCGACGGTGGTGCCCTCGGCGCCGTACCGGGAGGACTTGTCCTTGAACTGCGTCATCCGGGAGGCCTCGCCGAAACCGGTGAGGCAGTTCATCACCCAGGCGAGCTGCGCGTGCTCGGGCACGTGCGACTGGACGAACAGCGTGCAGTCGTCCGGGTCCAGGCCGGCGCCGAGCAGCTGGGCGGCGGAGACCCTGGTGTTCTGGCGCAGCGTCGCCGGGTCCTGCGGCACCGTGATCGCGTGCAGGTCGACGACCATGTAGAAGGCGTCGTTGGCCTCCTGGAGGTCGACCCACTGGCGCACCGCGCCCAGGTAGTTGCCGAGGTGGAACGAGCCGGAGGTGGGCTGGATGCCGGAGAGCACCCGGGGACGGTCCTTGACCGGACCAGTGACCGCTGCGTTGACCATGCGGGCCATTGTTCCAGTTCCACCGCTCGCTCAGGAAACCTCCGCCCCCGCGGGGTCGGCCAGTGTGACCGCACTCACCCCCACCCGGGCGATCCGCCGGCCCTCGACCTTGGCCACCGTCAGCAGCACCCCGCCGCCGCCCTCGACCGGGACCCGCACCTGGTCGCCGTCCCGGGGCAGCCGGCCGAGCGCGGCGACCAGGCAGCCCGCCACCGTCTCGTACGGGCCCTCCGGCAGCGTGACGCCGGTCTCCTCGGTGAAGTCGCCGAGGTTGAGCAGACCGTCCAGCTCCATGCCGCCGCCGGCCAGCCGGCGGGTGGGGGCGGCCTCCGGGCGGTCGTACTCGTCCCGGATCTCGCCGATCACCTCCTCGACCAGGTCCTCCAGGGTGACGATCCCGGCGGTGCCGCCGTACTCGTCCACCACGATGGCCAGGTGGTGGCCCTCGCGGCGCATCTCGCCCATCGCCTCCAGCACCCGCTTGGTGCCGGGCAGCAGCTTGACCGGGCGGGCCAGGTCGCGGACCTTGGCGGCCTGCTCGCCGCGCGCGCCGTACAGGTCGCGGACGTGGACGAAGCCGACCACCGCGTCGGCGCTGCCCTCGACCACCGGGTAGCGCGAGTGCGGCGAGGTGTCGGCCTGGTGCCGGACGGCGGCCAGCGGGCGCTCGGCGTCCAGGAAGGTCACCTCGGTGCGCGGGACCATCACCTCGCGCAGCTGGCGCTCCCCGGCGGCGAACACGTCGGCGATCAACGCCCGTTCGTCGCTTCCGAGTTCGGTGTTGGTGGCGACCAGGCCGCGCAGCTCCTCGGAGCTCATCGAGCCGCGGCCCGCCGTCGGGTCGCCGCCGAGCAGCCGGACCATCAGGTCGGTGGAGTGGCCGAGCAGCCAGATCGCCGGCCGCAGCACCACCGACATCACGTCCACCACCGGGGCGGCGACGACCGAGATCGACTCGGCGCGCTGCAGGCCGATCCGCTTGGGGGTCAGCTCGCCCAGCACCAGCGAGGCGTAACTGATCACCAGGGTGAGGCCGACCAGCGCCACCGCGTCGGACACGCCCTCGGAGAGCCCGGCCCGGACGAACAGCGGGGCGACCTTGCCGGACAGGGTGTCCGCGCCGAAGGCGGCGGACAGGAAGCCCATGCAGGTCACCCCGACCTGGACGGCGGCCAGGAAGCGGTTGGGGTCGGCGGCCAGGTGCGCGGCCCGCGCCGCGCGCCGGGTGCCGCGCCCCTCCAGCGCCCGGATCTGGCCCTCGCGCAGCGAGATCAGCGAGATCTCGGCGACGTTGAACAGCCCGCCCAGCAGGATGAAGACGAGGACGAGCGCGGCGTCCCCGAGTGTTTCGTTCACAGCGGGCCAGTGTAGGGCGGCCGGTCCCCGCCGGGGCCGGACACGGCGGCGGGCCCGGAGGCCGGACACGGCGGCGGCCCGCCGCTTCCGGGAGGGAAGCGGCGGGCCGCCGGTGGAACCGTGCGGGGCGGGCTCAGATGAGGCCCAGCTCCTGGACCGCGTCGCGCTCCTCGGTCAGCTCCTTGACCGAGGCGTCGATGCGGGCGCGCGAGAAGTCGGAGATCTCCAGGCCCTGGACGATCTCGAACCTGCCGTCCTTGGTGGTGACCGGGAAGGACGAGATCAGACCCGCCGGAACGCCGTACGAGCCGTCGGAGACGACGCCCATGGAGGTCCAGTCGCCCTCGGCGGTGCCGTTGACCCAGGTGTGGACGTGGTCGATGGCGGCGTTGGCGGCCGAGGCGGCCGAGGAGGCGCCACGGGCCTCGATGATGGCGGCGCCGCGCTTGGCGACGGTCGGGATGAAGTCGTTCTCCAGCCAGGCCAGGTCGCTGCCGACGGCCTCGAAGGCCGGCTTGCCGGCGATCTCGGCCTGGAAGACGTCCGGGTACTGGGTCGCGGAGTGGTTGCCCCAGATGGTGACGCGCTTGATGTCGGAGACCAGGGCGCCGGTCTTGGCGGACAGCTGGCCGACGGCGCGGTTGTGGTCCAGGCGGGTCATCGCGGTGAAGCGCTCGGCCGGGACGTCCGGGGCGTTGCGCTGGGCGATCAGGGCGTTGGTGTTGGCCGGGTTGCCGACGACCAGGACCTTGATGTCGTCCGCGGCGTGGTCGTTGATGGCCTTGCCCTGCGGGCCGAAGATGCCGCCGTTGGCCTGGAGCAGGTCGCCGCGCTCCATGCCCGCGGTGCGCGGACGGGCGCCGACCAGCAGCGCGACGTTGGCGCCGTCGAAGGCCTCGTTCGGGTTGTCGGTGATCGTGATGTCGCGCAGCAGCGGGAAGGCGCAGTCGACGAGCTCCATGGCGGTGCCCTCGGCGGCCTTCAGGCCCTGCGGGATCTCCAGGAGGCGCAGGTTCACCGGCACGTCGGCACCGAGCAGGTGGCCCGAGGCGATGCGGAAGAGCAGCGCGTAGCCGATCTGGCCGGCCGCTCCGGTGATGGTGACGTTGACGGGGGTGCGGGTCATTTCTACCTTCTCCAGCAAATCGCCAGGCGCCCCAGGCACACCGGCACTGGAGCCAGGATGATCTCTCTCGACGTCGAGAGACCGGCGTCAGGTTATCGCAAAGGGAAGCGTACGCCGGGTGTCCCGGCGTGGCTGATGCGTCACAGAAGAAAGGCGGCCCCCGCCCCGGCCCTGGGTTTCCATGGGCCGGGCGGGGGCCGCCTCGGACGTCGGGTCAGTGCCTGGGCCGGCCCATCAGCTGGCCGATGTTGTCGAGCAGCGGGATCTGCACCCACGGGTTCGGCTGCGCCACCAGGGTCAGCAGCACGATCGAGATGCCCAGGAAGCTCAGCACGATCACGTCGGTGAAACGGCTGCGCACCGCCAGCATCCCGACCTCGGGCAGCACCAGCCGCAGCACCGCGCCGAGCAGCACGCCGCCGCCGAGGATCAGCAGCCCGTACTTGAAACCGTCCTTGAAGTCGGCGAACCAGGTGACCGCGAGGCCGGCGCCGACGACCAGCAGGACCAGCGTGATCGGCCACTGCCGCACCGGCAGGGCGTGAGCGCGCCCGAGGGCCGCGGCCGAGCCCTCGGGGGGCAGGGTGCCGGTGGTCCTGACCGGCCTGCGGCGGGTCCGTGCCGGTCGCGGTTCAGTCATGCTCGCCGTCCCTGGGGTGTCAGATGCCGGCGCGGCGCTCGGCCGCCTCGACGATGTTGTTGAGCAGCATCGCGCGGGTCATCGGGCCCACGCCGCCGGGGTTCGGGGAGATCCAGCCGGCCACCTCGGCCACGCCCGGGTGCACGTCGCCGACGATCTTGCCCTCGCTGCGGCTGACGCCCACGTCCAGCACCGCCGCGCCCGGCTTGACGTCCTCCGGCTTGACCAGGTGCGGCACACCGGCGGCGGCCACGATGATGTCGGCCTTGCGCAGGTGGGCGCCGAGGTCCCGGGTGCCGGTGTGGCACAGGGTGACGGTGGCGTTCTCGCTGCGGCGGGTCAGCAGCAGGCCGATCGAGCGGCCGACGGTGATGCCGCGGCCGACCACGACCACCTCGGCGCCGTCGATCTCGACGTCGTGGCGGCGCAGCAGCTCGACGATGCCGAGCGGGGTGCACGGCAGCGGGCCCTCGATGCCCAGGGCGAGCCGGCCGAGCGAGGTCGGGTGCAGGCCGTCGGCGTCCTTGTCCGGGTCCATCAGCTCCAGGACCGGGTTCTGGTCCAGGCCCTTGGGCAGCGGCAGCTGGACGATGTAGCCGGTGCAGGACGGGTCGGCGTTGAGCTCGCGGACGACGTTCTCGACGTCCTCCTGGGTGGCGGTGGCGGGCAGCTCGCGCTGGATCGAGGCGATGCCGACCTCGGCGCAGTCCTTGTGCTTCCCGTTCACGTACCAGCGGCTGCCCGGGTCGTCGCCGACCAGGACGGTGCCGAGGCCGGGCGTGACGCCCTTCGCCTTGAGGGCCGCCACGCGGGCGGCGAGTTCGGACTTGATCGCGGCGGCGGTGGCCTTGCCATCGAGAATCTGGGCAGTCATGACCCCATTCTCCCGGATCGCGGGCAGACTCCGTACCGAGGGCGTCCCACGGCCCCGGTGGCCCGGGGCGAGCCGACGGGCGGGTGGGCGAACGGGTGGACCGCCGGGTGAACGGACGGACACGAAGGTCCGCCGCACGTTGCGGTTGCGCCACAGTCTTGACGCGGCGCGCGGAACCGGCTGGACAGGGCGCCGTCGTCCGGATGACGATAAGCGCGCATTCCCGCCGCGATACCGGCCCGGTGACGGGCCGACGGACCCCGCGGCGGGCGTACCCGGGGGAAAGAGCCAGTGAGCCGACCACAGCAGAACGAGCCGTCCGACCGCGCGGGCACCGTCCGCCCCGCGCCGCACCCGTCGGCCGCCTCGCGCCACTGATGCTCACCACGCTGCCGAGCCGCGGCGCCCGTCACCGCCGCCGGGCTGTCACCCCGCTCCGCTGACGTCCCCTTCGGCCGGTGAACCGACTCACCGGCCGGCACCGGGCCGTCCGTGTCCCGTCCCCGCGTCCCCGTAACCGCCCGGAGGCATCCATGAGTTACCCGCCCGACCCGAACAACCCGTACGGCCAGCCGCCGGCCGCCCCGGGCTACGGCTACCCGCAGCAGGCCCCGCCGCCGGCCGCCGCGTACGGCTACCCGCAGCAGGCCCCGGCCTACGGGTACGCGCCGGTGGCCCCGCCGACCATGCCGGGCCTGGTGACGACCGCCCGCGTGCTGCTGTTCATCGTCGGCGGCGTGCAGACGCTCGCCGCGATCGCCTACATGATCATCGGTGCGGCCGCCAAGGACGTCACCAACGCCGGCCGGGCCGCGACCAACGACAACCCGATCACCGCGCTGGGCGACGCCGCCGCCGGTGTCCTGATCGTCGTCGCCGTGGTGTTCGGGCTGTTCGCCGCGCTCTCCATCACGCTGGGCGCGAAGTTCGGCAAGGGCGGCAACGCCGTCCGCGTCACCACCATCGTGTACGGCTCGCTCGGCGGCCTGGTCGGCCTGCTGATCCTGCTCGGCGCCATCTCCGGCGGCACCGCCGTCGGCCTGGTGATGGCCCTGCTCTGGCTGGCGGTCAGCATCATCTGGATCACCGCCATGTGCGTCCAGGACGGCGTCAACTGGTTCAACCGGCCGCGGTACTGACCGGCCCGCACGACCGAGCGGCCCGGCTCCCTCCTCGGAGGGGGCCGGGCCGCTCTGTCATGCCGTCACGCCGTGGGCGGGATCAGTGGAAGAAGTGCCGCGCGCCGGTGAAGTACATGGTCACGCCGGCCTCGGCGGCCGCCGCGACGACCTCCTCGTCCCGGATCGAGCCACCGGGCTGGACGATCGCCCTGACGCCGGCCGCGATCAGGATCGCCGGGCCGTCCGCGAACGGGAAGAAGGCGTCCGAGGCCGCGTAGGCGCCCTTGGCGCGCTCACCGGCCCGCTCGACCGCGAGCTTGCAGGAGTCCACCCGGTTGACCTGGCCCATGCCGACGCCGACCGAGGCGCCGTCCTTGGCCAGCAGGATCGCGTTGGACTTGACGGCCCGGCAGGCCCGCCAGGCGAACGCGAGCTCGGCCAGCTCGGCCGCGGACAGCGCCTCACCGGTGGCGAGGGTCCAGTTCGCCGGGTCGTCGCCCTCGGCGTGCACCCGGTCGGCGTCCTGGAGCAGCACGCCACCGGAGACCGGGCGCACCTCCCGGCGGTTGGCCGGAGCCTCGGGGGCGAGCAGCACCCGCAGGTTCTTCTTGCGGGTGAGCACCTCCAGGGCGCCCTCCTCGTAGCCGGGGGCCACGACGACCTCGGTGAAGATCGGGGCGATCTGCTCGGCCAGCGCGACGGTGACCGGGCGGTTGACGGCGATCACACCGCCGTACGCGGAGACCGGGTCGCACTCGTGCGCCTTGCGGTGCGCCTCGGCGACGTCGGCGCCGGTCGCGATGCCGCACGGGTTGGCGTGCTTGATGATCGCGACGGCCGGCTCGGCGTGGTCGTAGGCGGCGCGCCGGGCGGCGTCGGTGTCGACGTAGTTGTTGTACGACATCTCCTTGCCGTGCAGCTGCCGCGCGCCGGCCAGGCCGCCGGTGCCGTCGCTGTACAGCGCGGCGCCCTGGTGCGGGTTCTCGCCGTAGCGCAGCACGTTCTGCCGCTCCCAGGTCGAGCCGAGGAACTCGGGGAACCGCTCGTCGCTGGGCGCGTAGCCGTCCTCGAACCAGGAGGCGACGGCCACGTCGTAGGCGGCGGTGTGGGCGAACGCGGCACCGGCCAGGCGCTTGCGGGTGGCCAGGTCGAAGCCGCCCTCCCGGGCCGCCTCCAGCACGTCGCCGTAGCGGGCCGGGTCGACCACCACGGCCACCGAGGGGTGGTTCTTGGCGGCGGCGCGGACCATGCTCGGGCCGCCGATGTCGATCTGCTCGACGCACTCGTCCGGGGTGGCGCCGGAGGCGACGGTGGCCTTGAACGGGTAGAGGTTCACCACGACCAGGTCGAAGGGCTCGACGCCCAGCTCGGCCAGCTGCGCGCGGTGCGACTCCAGCCGCAGGTCGGCCAGCACGCCGGCGTGCACGCGGGGGTGCAGCGTCTTCACGCGCCCGTCCAGGCACTCCGGGAAACCGGTCAGCTCGGAGACCTCGGTCACCGGGACGCCGGCGGCGGCGATCCGGCCGGCGGTGGAGCCGGTGGAGACGATGGCGACCCCGGCGGCGTGCAGGCCCTGGGCCAGCTCCTCCAGACCGGTCTTGTCGTACACGCTGATCAGCGCGCGACGGATCGGACGAACGTTCTCCGAAACGGGCGTGGTGGTGGAGCTGGCACTCATGCCGGAATCCATACCTTTCGGTCCTCGATGCGGTGACCCTCGCGGGCCAGCCGGCCCACGACGTCGACGAGCAGCTTGCGCTCGACAGTCTTGATGCGCTCGTGCAGCGCGTCGCCGCCATCGGCGTGGTCGGCGTCGACGACCTCGACGACGCCCTGCGCGATGATCGGCCCGGTGTCCACGCCGGCGTCGACCAGGTGGACGGTGCAGCCGGTGACCTTCACCCCGTACGCGAGCGCGTCGGTGACGCCGTGGGCGCCGGGGAAGGCGGGCAGCAGTGCGGGGTGGGTGTTGACGATCCGCCCGGCGAAGGCGGCGATGAACTCGGGGCCGAGGATCTTCATGAAACCGGCCGTGACCACCAGGTCCGGCTGGTACTCGGCGGTGGAGGCGGTCAGCGCGCGGTCCCAGGCGGCCCGGTCGGGGAAGTCCTTCACCCGGTGGACGAAGGTCGGCAGGCCGGCCTTCCCGGCGCGCTCCAGGCCGACGATCCCGTCCCGGTCCGCGCCCACGGCGAGGATCTCGGCGCCGTACGCCGGATCGGCCGCGGCGTCGATCAGCGCCTGCAGGTTGGTGCCGGAACCGGAGACCAGCACCACCAGTCGGGCCGGTCCGGGCGTACGGGGCGGGAAGTGCTGGGCGGGGGCGGCGGCCACTGCGCGTTTCTCCGTAGGTCGGGCGCCGTCCGCTGGTACGTCCACCGGCGGTGGGGCCACTACGAACGGCAGGTCGAGCGAGGGGGAACTCCGGGGAAACCCGCCGCGACGCGGGCCCGGGGAACCTCTGTGGGCTGCTGACCGTCACCACGATAACGGCTGGTCGGACGGCCTCCGCACCCTCCCGGCGGCGCTACGCGCGTAGTTGAGACGGGGATCTCCTCCGGCCCGCCGCACCGCAGTTGCCCGGCCCGCGGCGGCCCACCGGCGGTCGCGCACCGGCCCCGCGGCACGGGCCGCCGGTGGGCCGGCGGACGGCTGCGGGATCATTGGGGGCGCGGGAGACCGCTCCGACGCGAGAACCTCCGAACGAGCCCCGACCGAGAAGGAATGGCTGAACCCATGAGCAGCGGCGACGACACCGGCGAGCGCAACCCCTTCGCACCGCCGCCGGCGGATGCCCCGGACCAGCCGTGGCAGCCGCGCAGCCCCTGGGGCGGCGGGGGCCACGGCTCCGACGGGCAGGGCGGCCAGGACAGCCGGGGCGGCTCCGACGGGCAGGGCGGCCAGCGCCCCCAGCTGCCGCCGCCGTGGGGCCCCGGCGGCGACGGCCGCCCCGGCCAGCGGCCGCCGGCCCCGCAGCCGCCCCGGCTCGACCTCGCCGATCCGGCCCACCGCAAGGCCCGCAACGCCGCGCTGGCCGGGCCGTTCGCCCTGGTCTGCCTGTTCGCGGGGTTCCACTGGATCGCCCTGCTGGTCGGGGTGCTCGGCATCGTCTGGGGCGTCGGCGCGCTGCGCGCCCGGCGGACCGGTCCGGCCGCCGCCGCGGTCGCCGGACCGGGCGGCCCGGTGCCGGTGGCCCCGGCGTCGAACCCGCTCACCCCGGCCGCGCTCGCCGGCATCCTGACCGGTGCGATGACCGTCGTGGTCGCCACCTCGGTGATCGGCCTCGGGTACCACTACCGCGACTACGTCACCTGCGTCCAGGACTCGCTGACCAGCGTCGGCGCCCAGAACTGCGACCGGTACGCGCCGCGGTGGTACGTGGACTTCACCGGGAACACCGAGTAGTCGGATCTCCGGATCCGCTCGGCCGTCCGGCCCGAGCGTCCGAGTCCGGTCAGGCGTTCCGGGTCCGGTCAGGCGTCCAGGTCCACGCGGTCGACCGGGTCCACGCGGTCGACCGGGTCCCGGTCATCGGGGCCAGGGCCGCCGGCCTTCCTCGTGCCCGGCGCGGAGAGCCGCAGCACCAGGGCGTACGTACGGGCGCGCAGCCTCAGCGCACCCCGGCGGGCCCGCCGCGCGAGCCGGGCGGACACGCCCACGCCGTGCGCCGGGCCCAGCACGCGGTACCGGACCAGCAGCGCGCCCGGAACGGCGACCAGCGCGATCCAGCCCGCCGCCGCCGGGCCCGTCCACGGCACCGGGCCCACCCAGGCCAGCCGCTCCCCCGCCAGCGCCCCGCCGGAGAGCCAGCCCAGCACCGCCGCCCCGGCCCCGACCGTCAGCGCCGCCGCCAGCGCGGCCACCGCCGTCGCCGCCGCCGGCCAGGGCCGGGGGCGCTCGCCGGCCCCGGCCACGGCGGGCCGCCGCCCCGCCGCCGCGCGGCCCAGCAGCACCGCCGGCACCACGCCGGCCAGCAGCGGCAGCGCCGACACCACGAGCCGCCAGCCGCCCGGGCCGTCCGCCGGCAGCAGGGCGAACAGCGGGAACTCGGGCACGGGGCCCAGCGCCGTACCACCCGGCGCCACCACCGTCCCGGCGCCCACCGCGAAGCCCGGACCCAGCGCGTACGCGGCGCCCCACAGCACCGCGTTCGGCAGCACGGCCAGCGCGAGCAGCAGCAGTCCCAACACCGCGGCGGGCCCGCCGCCCAGCAGCGCCATCCCCCGGCCGCCGCCGGCCACCGCGTCCAGCACCGCCGAGCACGCCACCAGCAGGCCGCCCGCCGCGACCAGCCCGGCCCCGCCCGCCAGCGCCGCGGCCCGCACCACCGGCGCGCCGTCGGCCGGGCGGCAGCGCGGGGGGAGGCGGTCCAGCGGGGAGTCGGCCGGCAGGCCGAGGGCGGTCACCGAGCGGGCCCCGGCGGCCGTCGCCAGTCCCGCCACCAGCGCCACCACCAGGACGTCCAGCAGCACCCGGCTGCGGAACGGCCCGGCTCCCGCGCAGTGCAGCGCCACCCCGACGGCCACCGCGCAGTAGCCCGCCCACACCGCCACCGGACCTCCCCAGCGCGAACGCAGCCCGCGCCGTGCCGCCACCCCGGCGGCCGCCCGGTGGAGCCGGACCACGGCCAGGACGCCGAGCAGCAGCGGAGTGACGGTCAGCGGGGCGTCCGCCGGCCCGCGCAGCACCGGCGCGCCGTGCGCGAGCAGCCAGAGCACTCCCGCCAACCGGGTGACAGCGGCCGCGCCGTCGTCCGCGTACGGCGACACCACCCAGCACCCGAGCACCGGCGCCCCGACCACCGCGAGGCCGACCAGCGCCGTCCGCACTCCCGCCAACAGGTCGGCCAGCGCGGGGCGTACGCCCAATCCACCGGGCGACTCCAGGATCGGACGGCCCATCAGCTGCGTCATGGGCCACATGGTGCCAAGGCGACTCGCCATGCTCCGTGAAGCGCCAAACCGCCGCCGTGTCCCAGATTATTGGCTTATGCGCATTTTCAGACCTTGCCCCCAAGCCGCCGGCGCCCCGGCCCGGAGCGTCTGATGACCACGCCACCCACGGCCGACTCCCCCACCCCGGAGCGCCACCGCAAGCCGGCCCGCGCCGACACCGACGCGGGTCGGCTGCTGCGGAAACTGACCCCCCGTGAGGCCCAGACCCTGGCCCACCTCGCGGCCGGCCACGACCTCCCCCGCACCGCCGCCGCCCTCGGGGTCACCCCCACCACCGTCCGCAGCTACCTCCAGCGCGCCCTGCGCAAGCTCGGCGCCCGCACCGAGGCGGAGGCCCTCGCCCTGCTGGCCGGCGCCCTGCCGCACCCCCCGGGCCCAGGCCCGACCGGGCAACCGGTGAGCTTCGCCGGCCGCAACCCGGCCGATCTGGGACCGGCCTCGGCAGCCGGCCCGGGACCGGCTCCGGCAGCCGACCGCGCGCGGTCCGGCGCCGCGCCGGGCGGGGAAGCGGACGGCAAGCGGCGCCGCTCCCGAACCGGGAGGCCGTCGCCCGGCCCGAAGGGCGCCGCCCCCGGGCACGCGCAGGAGGAGTGCACGCCCGAGGCCCGAGCGGCAGGCGCCGCCACCGGGCCGGCGCGCCCGGCCGCACCGGCGACGCGCGACGGCCTGCACCGGCCGTCCGACACGGGAAGCGAACCGGCACCTGCTACGGCCCCCGGTCGGCCCGGCGGCCCTCCCGCCGCCAGGCCCGCCCGGGCCGGGGACGCCCGGGCCGGGGACGTCCGAGCCGCGAACGCGGGGTCGGCGACCGCCGCGGCCGCATCCGGCGACCCCGGCCGTACCCGGCAGGCCGAGCGGGAGGCCGAGCGGGAGGGCCGCGACCCCGGCCCGGCGCCCGGGGCAGGCCACGTCGGCACTCCGCACCGGGCCCCGACCACGCCGGAAGCGGCCGGAGCGCGGCCGCCCGACCGGGCCCGGAAGGCGGAGCAGGAGGAGCACGACGCCGCCCCCTCCCCCGCGGCCCGCGCCCAGTCCCCGGCCGAGCCCGCCGCCGGCCCCGGGTGGGCGGCGCTGGCCGCCGCCGCTCCCTCGGACGCGGACGACGACCTCGACGCGGAGCCCCCGGCCGCCCCGGCGATGGGCTTCGAGGAGCTGTACGAGACCGCGCACACCCGGCTGGTGCAGCAGATGTTCCTGCTGACCGCCTGCCGCCACCGGGCGGTGCACTGCGTGCGGCGGGCGTTCGGGGAGGCCCGGCGGCACTGGGAGGCGGTGGCCGGTTCGGGGAGCCCGGAGGGGTGGGTCCGGGTGCGGGCCTGCGAGCTGGCGCTGTCCCCGTGGCACCGGGGCGGGCCCCGGCGCTCGCACGCGTGGGGGCTGCCGCACCGGCGGATCAAGGTGCGGCCGGCCGACGAGGCCCAGGCGGTACTGCCGGACCACGACCGGCTGACCGACCGGGACCGGGCGCTGCTGAAGGCCCTCAGGCGGCTGTCCCGGCCGCAGCGCCGGGCGCTGGTGCTGCACGACGGGCTGGGGCTGCCGGCCACGGCGGTCGCGGTGGAGGTGGAGTCCACCCTGGCGGCGGCCGAGGGGCGGGTGTGGGCTGCCAGGGCGGCGCTGGCGCGGTGGGTGCCGGATCTGGTCGGGCCGGATCCGGCGGCACCCGGCTTCGCGGACGGGCTGAGCGGGCTGCTGCACCGGGCCGCGGTGCGCGGCTGCCCGGAGCCGCACCGGATGCCGGTTCCGGCGCTGCGGGCCCGGCACCGGCTCCGGACGGCGAGCCGGACGGGCGCGGCGGCGCTGCTGACGGTCGCGGTGGGCGGGGCCACGCTGGCCACCCTGGCGGGGGTGCGCCCGGCGGAGCTGTTCCGGCCGGTCGCCCCGCCGGCGCCCGCGCTGTGCCTGCCCGCCGACGGGGCGGGGGCGGAGCCGGGCGTGCCGCTGGTGCCCGGCGGCCCGCCGAGCGGCGTCACCAGCATCTGGTGCAGCCCGGCGCCCGGTCTGGAGGCCGTCCTGGTGGCGCCGCGGGCGCAGGCGGTCGCGCGCTGGGAACTGCCGTCGGCGGGCCGGGGCGCCGCTCCGCCGCCGCAGGGCCCGGCGGCCTGCCGGCTGTGGTCGCCGCAGCCGTGCACGACGGGGCCGACGGGGCCGACGGGGCCCTGAGCCGCCAACGGCGAGCGCCCCCGCCCGGGAAGGGCGGGGGCGCTCGTCACGCGCGGGGCGGGATCAGCCCTGGGCGGCGATGATCTCGCGGGCCAGGCGGGCGGTCTCGGACGGCGTCTTGCCGACCTTGACACCGGCGGCCTCGAGGGCCTCCTTCTTCGCCTGGGCGGTGCCCGAGGAGCCGGAGACGATGGCGCCGGCGTGGCCCATGGTCTTGCCCTCGGGGGCGGTGAAGCCCGCGACGTAGCCGACGACCGGCTTGGTCACGTTCGCCTTGATGAAGTCCGCGGCACGCTCCTCGGCGTCGCCACCGATCTCACCGATCATGACGATGAGCTCGGTCTCCGGGTCCTCCTGGAAGGCCTTGAGCGCGTCGATGTGGGTGGTGCCGATGACCGGGTCGCCACCGATGCCGACGGCCGAGGTGAAGCCGATGTCCCGCAGCTCGTACATGAGCTGGTAGGTCAGGGTGCCGGACTTCGAGACCAGGCCGATCTTGCCGGCCTTGGTGATGTCGGCCGGGATGATGCCGGCGTTCGACTGTCCGGGGCTGATCAGGCCGGGGCAGTTCGGGCCGATGATGCGGGTCTTGTTGCCCTTGGCACCGGCGTGCGCCCAGAAGGCGGCGGTGTCGTGCACCGGGACGCCCTCGGTGATGACGACGGCCAGCGGGATCTCGGCGTCGATGGCCTCGACGACGGCGGCCTTGGTGAAGGCCGGCGGCACGAAGAGGACGGAGACGTCGGCGCCGGTCTCCTTCATGGCCTCGGCGACGGAGCCGAAGACCGGGATCTCGGTGCCGTCGACGTCGACCGTGGTGCCGGCCTTGCGCGGGTTCACGCCGCCGACGATCCGGGTGCCGGAGGCGAGCATGCGGCGGGTGTGCTTCATGCCCTCGGCGCCGGTCATGCCCTGGACGATGACCTTGCTGTCCTTGGTAAGGAAGATAGCCATGGTGTTAAGTCCCCTTCCTTACTTGTTGGCCAGCTCGGCGGCGCGGTCAGCGGCGCCGTCCATGGTGTCCACGCGCTGGACCAGCGGGTGGTTGGCGTCGTCGAGGATCTTGCGACCCAGCTCCGCGTTGTTGCCGTCCAGACGGACGACCAGCGGCTTGGTGACGTTCTCGCCCTTGCCCTCGAGGAGTGCCAGGGCCTGCACGATGCCGTTGGCGACCGCGTCGCACGCGGTGATGCCGCCGAAGACGTTGACGAAGACCGACTTGACGTCGGGGTCGCCCAGGATGATCTCCAGGCCGTTCGCCATCACCTCGGCGGAGGCGCCGCCGCCGATGTCGAGGAAGTTGGCGGGCTTGACGCCGCCGTGGTTCTCACCGGCGTAGGCGACCACGTCGAGGGTGCTCATGACGAGGCCCGCGCCGTTGCCGATGATGCCGACCTGGCCGTCGAGCTTGACGTAGTTCAGGCCCTTGGCCTTGGCGGCCGCCTCGAGCGGGTTGGCCGCGGCCTTGTCCTCGAGCGCCTCGTGCTCCGGCTGGCGGAACTCGGCGTTCTCGTCCAGGGAGACCTTGCCGTCGAGCGCGATGATCTTGCCCTCGCCGGACTTGATCAGCGGGTTGACCTCGACGAGGAGGGCGTCCTCCTTGATGAAGACGGTCCACAGCTTCTGGAGGACCTCGGCGACCTGGTCGGCGACCTCGGCCGGGAACTTCGCCGCGGCGACGATCTCGGCGGCCTTCTCCGGGGTGCAGCCCTCGTTGGCGTCGACCGGGATCTTGGCGAGCGCGTCGGGGTTCTGCTCGGCGACGACCTCGATCTCCACGCCGCCCTCGACGCTGGCCATGGCCAGGAAGGTGCGGTTGGTGCGGTCCAGCAGGAACGAGACGTAGTACTCGTCCTTGATGTCCGCGGTCTGGGCCAGCATCACCTTGTGAACGGTGTGGCCCTTGATGTCCATGCCGAGGATCTGCTCGGCCTTGGCGACGGCGTCCGCCGGGTCGGCGGCGAGCTTGACGCCGCCGGCCTTGCCTCGGCCGCCCACCTTCACCTGAGCCTTGACGACGGCGCGGCCGCCGAAGCGCTCCGCGATGGCGGCAGCGTCTGCGGCGGTCTCGATGACATCGCCGTCAAGCACGGGCACGCCGTGCTTGGCGAAGAGGTCCCTCGCCTGGTACTCGAACAGGTCCACGTGTTTGTCCTTGTTCGTGGTCGCGGATTGTGTCTCTACGAGCGTGCCACGGCAGGATCTTCGCTGCGGGTCGTCGGGGCTTGTGCGGGTACGCAGAGGTACGGCCTTGCGGCCCACACAGCCACGGGCGCACACGTCAATCAACACGCGCGTCACGTCCGTCTGGCAGGTTATCCCCGTGGGACGGGCCTGTTCCGCCCGGGGCCTGCCCGGCACGGGTGAGAACCGTCACAGAATGCCCGGCGGGACGGGGTCGGCGGCCGGTCCACCGATCGAGCGGATTGACGCGTTCGGGTGAACGCCTCACCCGCCCTGCGGCGGGACCGGGATCGGGCGCTTCTCGATGGCCGCGGCCATGATCTCCGGGAACGCGTCCGGGGTGCAGGCGAAGGCCGGCACGCCGAGCGAGGCCAGGGCGGCGGCGTGCGCGTGGTCGTACGCCGGGGCCCCCTCGTCGGAGAGCGCGAGCAGGGCGATGAACTGGACGCCGGCCGCCTTCATCGCGGCGACCCGCTTGAGCATGCCGTCCCGGATGCCGCCCTCGTACAGGTCGCTGATCAACACCACGACGGTCTCGGACGGCCGGGTGATCTTCGACTGGCAGTAGGCGAGCGCGCGGTTGATGTCGGTGCCGCCGCCGAGCCGGGTGGCGAACAGGACGTCGACCGGGTCGGTGAGCTGTTCGGTGAGGTCGACCACCGAGGTGTCGAAGACGACCAGCCGGGTGTCCAGGGTGCGCATCGAGGCGAGCACCGCGCCGAACACCGCCGAGTGGACGACCGACGGCGCCATCGAGCCGGACTGGTCGATGCAGAGGATGACGTCCTTCTTCACCGCGCGCTGGGCGCGGGCGTAGCCGACCAGCCGCTCCGGGACGACGGTGCCGTGCTCGGGCAGGTAGTTCTTCAGGTTGGCCCGGATGGTGCGGTCCCAGTCGATGTCGCGGTGGCGGGGACGGTTGACCTTGGCGCTGCGGTCGAGGGCGCCGCCGAGGGTGGCCCGGGTGCGGTCGGCGAGCCGGCGCTCCAGGTCCGCGACCACCTTGCCGACCACCGCCCGGGCGGTCTCCCGGGTGGTCTCGGGCAGCGCGTGCTTGAGCGACAGCAGGGTGCCGACCAGGTGCACGTCCGGCTCGACGGCCTCCAGCATCTCCGGCTCCAGCAGCAGCCGGTCCAGGCCGAGCCGGCTGATCGCGTCCTGCTGCATCAGCTGCACGACGGTGGACGGGAAGTACTCGCGGATGTCGCCCAGCCAGCGGGCCACCTGCGGGGCCGAGCCGCCCAGCCCGGCGCTGCGGCGGCCGCCGCGGCCGGTTCGGGCGCCCTCGTCGGGGGCGCCGCGGTAGAGCGCGGCGAGGGCGCCGTCCATCGCGGCGTCACGGCCGCGCAGGGTGCAGCCGGTGCCGTCGGCCTCGCCGCCGAGCACCAGCCGCCAGCGGCGCAGCCGTTCGTCGGTCGTGGGCGCTGCCATCTCGTCCTCCTCCTTCAGCGGGTCCTGCGGCGGGGCAGGCGTCCGGGGCGGTGCGGGCCGCGGCGGTGCGTCGCGGCGGGGTACGGCACTGCGGCGGTGCCGGGTGTCAGGTGTCGCGGCCGGCAGCCTGCCGGGGGATCCTCGGCCGGATGCCGAGCAGCAGGGCCACCACCGGGACGGCGGCGTCGGCGCGGGCCCGGTCCAGTTCGCCGGCCTCGGACCGGGCGGTCGGGGACTCGCCGAGCGGGCCGGCCGCGACCCGGCCGCCGATGGTGGTGCGCACGCCCGCCTCCAGTCCGGCGAAGGTGCGGCGCAGCAGCGGCAGGACGTCGGTGAAGACCTCGCCGCTCACTCCGGTCAGCCACTCGTCCAGCAGGGCGAGCAGCCTCGGGTCGTGCAGCAGCAGGGCTCCGCCACCGGTCAGGAAGCCCTCGACCCAACCGGCCGCGTCCGCCGGGGCGCTGGCGACGGAGAGCACCAGCCGGAGCCGCCGTCCCGCCTCCTCGGAGTCGAGCCGGCCGTCGTCCAGCAGCAGCCGTACGGCCCGGCCGCGCAGCAGCCCGGGGGCGCCGGTGGCCGGTCCGCCGGCCGGTTCGCGGCGGGCCAGCGAGCCCAGGGCGGCGGCCCAGCGGTCCGCCAGGCCGGCCAGGCCGTCGGGGTCCGGCGCGGTGCCGGCGGTGCCGGCGGTGTCGGTATCGGTGTCTGTGCCGGCGGCGGCGGTGTCGGTGGTGGTGGCCTCGGCGGCGGGACCGGCGGCCAGCAGGCCGATCGCGCCGTGCACCTCGTCGAGGCGGCCGCGCATCGCCGCCGCGCTGTCCGCGTCCAGGCCGACGCAGGCGGGCGGCAGCCCGACGCAGATCCGCTCGGCCAGGCCCGAGGCGGCCTCGGCGAGCGCGCCGTGGTCGGTGCCGCGCACGTCGCCGTAGCGCAGCGCGCGGACCAGCGCCGGCAGCGCGCCCGCGAGGTGGGCGACGTCGGTGTCCAGGGCCGCGCAGTCGGCCAGCACCCGCATCACCGCGGGCAGCGCGCCGGACAGCCCGGCCAGCAGGCAGGTCTCCACCAGGCCGGTCAGCTCGGCGAGCTCTTCGGCGGCGCGCGCGGTGCCGACGGCCTTGTTGGCCGCCGCCTCCTCGACCGTGGTGCCCCACTGGGCTGCCTCGGCGATCCGCACCGCGAACTCGGGCTGCCAGCAGAGCCGCCAACTCTCCCGGAACGTCCCGGTCGAGTTCACCGAGGAGCGCGCGGGCACGCCCCAGTCCACGCCCAGCAGCCGCAGCCGGTGCAGCAGCCGGGAGCGGGCCGCGTCGGTGTCCTTGCGCAGGTCGAGGTCGACGTCCTTCGGCGCGGCCTCGGGCTTGAGCCGCAGCGAGCGCTGCAGCCGGGTCAGGTCGCGCTGGAGCGGCACCGCCGGTGCGGCGTCCGGGACCTCGCCGAGCGCGTCGCCGACCACCAGGCGGTCCCGGACCAGTTCCAGGGCGACGTCGGAGCCCTCGCAGAGCACCGCGCGCACGGCGTCCAGGGTCTCGGTCAGCCCCGCGAGCGGGCGGCCGCGCAGCACGGCCAGGCTCTCGGCGAGCCGGACGGCCTCGATCACGTGCGCGGAGGAGACCGGGTGGTCCTCGGCGCGCAGCAGCTCGGCGGCCCGGGTGAGCCAGCGCGGCACCGGGTCCCCGTCGGTGGTGAACAGGTGGTGGTACCAGCCGGGCGACTGCACGCCCGCGCCGTAGCCGGTGCTCTGGGAGAGCCGGCGGTGCGTCCACGGCACCCAGGTGATGTCCGTGCGTACCTTCTTCGGCAGCCCGGCGAGCAGCGCCCGGTCGTGGGCGACGGTGGGCATCGTCTCCAGCGCGGGGACGTGGAAGGCCCCGCAGACCACGGCGATCCGCTGGTGCCCGGCGCGGCGGGCGGCGCGGATCTGCTGGCGCATGTACGCCTCGCGCAGCTGGTCCCGGCGGGACTCGCCGAGGCCCTCGGCGCGCAGCGCGCCCATCGCCTCGGCGACGGCGGCGAACGGCGCCAGCGCGTCGCCGCCGGGCGCGCGATGCTCGACCACGTCCTCCCACCAGCGCTCCGCGTCGTCGTGCCCGGCCGCCTCGGCGAGCAGCGCCAGCGGGTCGGCGACCGGCCCGGCGCCGTCCTCCCCGGTGTCCTCGGCGGCGGCGTCCTCCGGGGCCGGCGCGAAGCCGTACCCGGCGGGCAGGTCGATGAAGCGGACCGGCAGGTCGTGCTCCACGGCGTGCCGGATCGCCACCCACTCCGGGGAGAACTCGGCGTACGGCCAGAAGGCGGCCCTGGCCGGGTCGTCCACCGCGTGGGCGAGCAGCGCCACCGGCGGGACCAGGTCCTTCCCGGCTGCCAGGTGGACGATTCCGTCGGCCTCCGGCGGGCCCTCGACCAGCACCGCGTCCGGCCGCCACCGCGCCAGCGCGGCGGCCACCGCCCGGGCCGAGCCGGGGCCGTGGTGGCGGATGCCGAGGAGGGCGACCTCGGCGCTCATGCTCCCACCTCGCTTCGTACGGCGGGCGCTTCGCGCAACCCGCGCCTCCTGACGGTCCGCACGCTCCGCCCGCTCACGGTGCCGTCACCTCGCGGGCGGCGCGGTAGAAGTCCTTCCAGCCGTCGCGCTCGCGCACCACCCCTTCGACGTACTCGCGCCAGACCGCCCGGTCCGCCACCGGGTCGCGGACGACGGCGCCGAGGATGCCGGCCGTCACGTCCCCGGCGCGCAGCACGCCGTCGCCGAAGTGGGTGGCCAGGGCGAGCCCGTTGGTCACCACCGAGATCGCCTCGGCGGTGGAAAGGGTGCCGCTCGGGGTCTTGACCTTCGTCCGGCCGTCCACCGTGATCCCGGCCCGCAGCTCGCGGAAGACGGTGACCACCCGCCTGATCTCGTCGGCGCCGCCCGGGAGTTCGGGCAGGTCCAGGGAGCGGCCGAGCTGGTTGACCCGGCGGGTGACGATGTCGACCTCCTCGTCCAGCGAGGACGGCAGCGGCAGCACCACGGTGTTGAAGCGGCGGCGCAGCGCGCTGGACAGCTCGTTGACGCCGCGGTCGCGGTCGTTGGCGGTGGCGATCACGTTGAAGCCGCGCACCGCCTGGGTCTCGGTGCCCAACTCCGGTATCGGGAGCGTCTTCTCGGACAGGATGGTGATCAGGCTGTCCTGCACGTCGGCCGGGATGCGGGTGAGCTCCTCGACCCGGGCGATCCTGCCCTCGGCCATCGCCCGCATCAGCGGCGAGGGCACCAGGGCGTCCCGGCTGGGCCCGTGGGTCAGCAGCTGGGCGTAGTTCCAGCCGTACCGGACGGCCTCCTCGGGGGTGCCGGCGGTGCCCTGCACCAGCATCGTGGAGTCGCCGCTGATCGCCGCGGCGAGGTGCTCGGACACCCAGGTCTTCGCGGTGCCGGGCACACCGAGCAGCAGCAGCGCGCGGTCCGTCGCCAGGGTCGTCACGGCGACCTCGACGACCCGGCGCGGGCCGATGTACTTGGGGGTGATCCGGGTGCCGTCGGGCAGTTCGCCGCCGAGCAGGTACGTCGCCACGGCCCACGGCGAGAGCTTCCAGCGCTCGGGGCGCGGACGGTCGTCCTGCGCGGCCAGCGCGGCCAGTTCACCGGCGAAGGCGTCCTCGGCGTGCTGCCGCAGAACGTCTGTCATGGGGGCTCCTTCGGGTCGGCCGCCGGGCACACGGGTGCCCTGGACGGCAGGGTGATCGCGGGGGGAGCCAGGTCGGCGTCCCGGCCTGTGGGAACCACCCTGCACCGAGCCACTGACATCGGCCGCCGCCCCGGCGGGGTTCCGGACGACCCGTCAGCCGCTGTCAGTGGCGCCGCCTACGGTCGGTCGCATGGAGGAACGCTGGAGCACCGAACACGTCCTGTCCCTGGCGCCTGACGCCGCCTCGCGGAAGGCGGCGGGCAAGCTCTCCGCGCCCGCGCCGTGGTCCGGCACCGGCACCGACGGCACCGCGCTGTGGGGCGAGTGCAAGGGCAGCGGCCGCACGCCGTACCGCACCGCGATCGAGCTCGCCACGCCCGCCTACCAGTGCAGCTGCCCCAGCCGGAAGTTCCCGTGCAAGCACGCGCTCGGGCTCCTCCTGCTGTGGAGCGGCACCCCTCAGGCCGTCCCGGCCGGCGAGCCCGCCGACTGGGTGGCCGAGTGGCTCACGTCCCGCCGGGACCGCGCCGAGAAGCGCGCGAAGGAGGCGGTCGATCCGGAGGCCGCCCGGCGCCGGGCCGAGAAGCGCGGCGCCCGGGTCGCGGCCGGGGCCGCCGAACTGCGGCTGCGGCTGGCGGACCGGGTCCGGCACGGCCTGGCCGACCAGTCCACCGCCGGGCCCTGGGAGGAGGTCGCCGCCCGGATGGTCGACGCGCAGGCCCCCGGCCTGGCCACCCGGGTCCGGGAGCTGGACGCGCTGCCGCAGGAGCGGCTGCTGGAGGAGTACGCGATGCTGCACCTGCTCGCCACCGCCGCCACCCGGACGGACGAACTGCCGGCCGAGCTGGCCGCCACCGTCCGCACCCGGGTCGGCTACACCGTGGAGTCCACCGAGGTGCTGGCCGGCCCCACCGTCCGCGACCGCTGGCTGGTGCTCGGCAGCCGGACGGCACCACTGGAAGGGGGCGCCGACGAGCGGCTCGTCAGCCGCCGGATCTGGCTGCGCGGCGCCAAGACCGGCCGCCCGGCGCTGCTGCTCTCCTTCGGCCGCCCCGGCCAGGCGCCCGCCCTCGCCCTGCCCACCGGCCACCTGGTGGAGGCCGACCTCGCCTACCACCCCGGCGCCCACCCGCTGCGCGCCACCCTCGGCGAGCGCTACGGCGCCCCCGAGCCGGGCCCCGCCGACCCGCCCGCCGGGCTCACCGTCGCCGAGGCGGTGGCCGGCTACGGCACGGCCGTCGCCGACGACCCGTGGCTGGAGAGCAGCCCGACCGTGCTCGACGGCGTCGTCCCGGTGCACACCCCGGACGGCTGGTTCCTGACGGACGGCCACCACACCGTGCCGGTCCGCACCCCGTCCGTCCCGGAGGCCGCGCTGTGGCGGCTGGCCGCGGTCTCCACCGGCCGCCCGCTGACGGTCTTCGGCGAGTACGGCCACCAGGGCTTCGCCCCGGTCACGGCCTGGGCCGCCGACCGACGCCCGGTCGGCCTCACCAACGCTTAGGAGAACCCGGCATGACGATCACCCAGGACCCGTGGGAGACGCTGCACACCACCGCCCTGCTCGGCACCGACCGCCGCCCGCTCCCGGCCACCGCCCTGCCGTTCGCCGACGCCGTGGACCAGGGCGATCCGGCCACCGCCCTGTTGGAGCTGGCCGCGCTGGCCACCGTCCGCCGCCGGGCCGGCGCACTGCCGGTACCGGCCACCGAGCCGCCCGGCCCGCCCGCGGCCGAGGACCCGCGGCCGGAGCTGCCCGAGCCGGCCGCCCGCCGGCTGGCCGTCCTGCTCTCGGGGCGGACCGGCAGCGGCGGCGGCACCCTGGCCAACCTGGCCGAGCTGCTGCCGCAGTGGCTCGACACCGCCCGGGAGCGCGGCCTGCGCCCGCCCGCCGCACTGGTACCCGGTCTGCTCGACGCCGCCCGGGCCCGCAGCGAACTGCGGCCCGACGCCGTGGCGTTGGCCGGTCCGCTGGGCCGCTGGCTGGCCGAGCGGAACCCCGACTGGCGGTTCGTGCTGCGCACCGCCACCCCCGAGCTGCCGCGGCAGCCCACGGACGACCGGCTCTGGCACGAGGGCCTGTTCGCCGAGCGGGTCACCCACCTCACGCTGCTGCGCCGCCGCGACCCGGCGGCCGGCCTGGAGCTGCTGCGCGGCACCTGGTCCACCGAGCGCGCCGAGGACCGCCTGCTCTTCCTGGACGCCCTGCAGGACGGTCTCTCCGCCGACGACGAACCCTTCCTGGAGGCCGCCCTCGGCGACCGCAGCAAGAACGTCCGGGCCACCGCCGCCGAGCTGCTCTCCACCCTGCCCGGCTCGGCGCTGGCCCGCCGGATGGCCGAGCGGGCGCGGGCCGCCGTCCGGCTCGCCGACACCGGCACCCACCTGCTGGTCACCCCGCCCGCCGAGTGCGACGCGCAGATGCAGCGCGACGGGATCGCGCCCAAGTCGCCCACCGGGCGCGGCGAACGGGCCTGGTGGTTCGGCGAGGTGGTGGCCGCCGCGCCGCTGTCGCTGTGGCCGCGGACCACCGGGCTGACGCCCGAACAGCTGCTCGCCCTGCGGGTCGGCGACAGCATCGACGAGACCACCAGCAGCTGGGCCGACGACCTGCGGGAGGCCTGGGCGCGGGCCGCCGTCCGCCAGCAGGACGCCGACTGGGCCCGGGCGCTGCTCGGCCCGGCACCCGTCGCCGAGCGCGGTGCGCGGGCCCGCTCGCCGCGCACCACCGGTTCCCCGGCCAAGCTGCTGGCCGTCCTGCCGCCGGAGGAACGGGCGGTCTGGACGGCCGCCTTCATCGGGGTGCACGGGCTGGGCGAGGCCTTCCAGCTGCTCGGCGCCTGCGCCACCCCGTGGACGCCGCCGCTGTCCACCGCCGTGGTGGCCGCGCTGGCCCGGGCGGCGGCCTCCGGGGCGTACCCGTGGAGCCACAGCGGGGTGCTCGGGATGACGGAGCGCGCGCTCGCCCCGGAGACGGCCGCCGCGGTGGAGGAGCTGGCCGCCGGGGCCGCTCCGGACTCCGCCTGGTCCGAGACCTTCGCCCGGCTGGCCGGCACCCTGCGCTTCCGGGCGGCGATGCTCGCGGAGCTGGCGGGCTGAGCCCACGGCTCCCGCACGCCCCCGGGGCGCCCCGGAACGACGGAGCGGGCCGGCCCCGGGAAGGGCCGGCCCGCTCGACGCGCCGTGGTTCAGCCGGCCCGCAGGTTCGACTCGACCCAGGCGACCACGTCCCGGGTCGGCGTGCCCGGGGTGAAGATGTCCGCGACGCCCAGCGCCTTGAGCTCGGCGATGTCCTCGTCCGGGATGATCCCGCCGCAGAAGACCTTGATGTCCTCCGCGTCGCGCTCCTTCAGCAGCTCCAGCACCCGCGCGCACAGCGTCATGTGGGCACCGGAGAGGATCGACAGCCCGATGCCGTCCGCGTCCTCCTGGATCGCGGTGTCGACGACCTGCTCGGGCGTCTGGTGCAGTCCGGTGTAGATGACCTCCATACCGGCGTCGCGCAGGGCGCGCGCGATGACCTTGGCACCACGGTCGTGACCGTCGAGCCCGGGCTTGGCGACCACCACACGGATCGGCCCCGACACACTCATGACTGCCTCCTGGACGTCGTCGTCCACCATCCGACCGGGCCTCGTGGGCCGCCGGCGCGGTTAACGGTCAATAACCAACCTGAGGGGAGGTTAGCGCCACCCGGCCCGGTTGACCGTGCCGCCCCCGAAGAGGAGGGCAAAGTCACAGCTCCAGGCCTTGCTACCAGCGGGTATACCCGTCCTTCCCGCAACCTCCGCACAGACCCCCCGGCCGACCCCTTGACATCCGGGGGTTTTTCCGGGGCGTCGGCCTTGGAGCTACAGTCACGGCTGTTTTCCCTCGTCCGACGACGTCCGAGGCCCACCGAGGAGGCAGCCCCCGATGGCTCCCGATGCAGCCGCCCGTCCGACCCGTGCGGAGCTGCGCCTCGCCGCCCGCGAACAGTCCCGCGCCCAGCGCCGCGGCGCCGCCAGGGCGGCCACCCGGACGGCGCTGCTGCGGGTCGCGCTGCCGTCGATGGCCGCGCTCGGAGTGGCCGCGGCGGCCGCGGTCACCGTGCAGGGGGAGGCCGACCAGCAGCGCGCCCAGGCCTCCGGACGGGCCCCGCAGTCCGCGGTGGAGGCCGACCCGGGCACCACGGCCGCGCAGGCGGCCGCCGCCCAGGCGGTCGCGGCCGGCGCACCGGCCCAGGCCTCCCGCGGCGACGCCCGCCAGCCGCTGGCCGGCGCCCGGCCCACCGAGGCCCCGACCGCGCAGCCCACCGCCGAACCGGCGCCCGAGCCGGTCAGGCCCGAGGTGGTCATGCCGGTCGCCCGGCACGGCCTCGGCGAACTGTTCGGCGAGGCCGGCACCCGCTGGGCCAACCGGCACACCGGCATCGACTTCCCGGTGGACGGCGGTTCCGAGGTCTACGCCGTGACCGACGGCACCGTCCGCACCCAGTGGAACCCGTTCTACGGCTACATGACGATCCTCAGGACGCCCGACGGCACCGAGGCCTGGTACTGCCACCTGCGGGCGTACAAGGTCCGCAAGGGCCCGGTGAAGCAGGGCGACGTGATCGCCTTCGTCGGCAGCAGCGGCAACAGCACCGGCCCGCACCTGCACTTCGAGATCCGGCCGCAGGGCAGCGGACCGATCGACCCGCTGCCCTGGTTCCTCTCCCACGGGCTGGACCCGCGCTGAGCCGCCGGGGCCCCGCAGCCCCGGGCCGAGCCGCCGGCCCCTACAGCTTCTCGACCGGCGCGTAGCGCAGCAGCAGCTGCTTGCGCCCCTCGGTGCCGAAGTCGACGGTGGCCTGCGCCCGGTCGCCGGCGCCCGTGACGGCCACCACCGTGCCCAGCCCGAAGCTGTCGTGGGTGACCCGGTCGCCGACCGCGAGCGAGGCGACCTCGCGCTCCACCACCTGGCCGCCGCGCCGCACCGACTGCCCCCAGCCGGCCTTCGGCGACGCCGACGACGAGGCGCGCGAACTCCCGCCCCCGGACGAGGACTTGCCCCAGGACGAGCCCGAGGAGTAGCCGCGCTGGACCGGCGCCTGCGCCGCCCCGGTGCGCTTCCACTCCACGAGCGCCTCCGGGATCTCCTCCAGGAACCGGGAGGCCGGGTTGTAGGCCGGCTGCCCCCAGGCGCTGCGCAGCACCGAGCGGGTCAGGTACAGCCGCTCGCGGGCCCGGGTGAGCCCGACGTACGCGAGCCGGCGCTCCTCCTCCAGCTCCTTGACCTGGTTGAGCGCCCGCATGTGCGGGAAGATCCCGTCCTCCATGCCGGTCAGGAAGACCACCGGGAACTCCAGGCCCTTGGCGGTGTGCAGGGTCATCATCGTGATGACGCCCTGCCCGTCCTCGTCCTCGTCCGGGATCTGGTCCGAGTCGGCGACCAGCGCCACCCGCTCCAGGAAGTCGGCCAGCGAGCCGACCGGCGGGGTGCCCTCCTCCCCCGCGTCCGGCCGCTCGCCCGGGTCCTGCTCGTACTCCAGGGCGACGGAGGCCAGCTCCTGGAGGTTCTCCACCCGGGTCTCGTCCTGCGGGTCGGTGGAGGCCTGGAGCTCGGCCAGGTAGCCGGTCTCCTCCAGGACGGCCTCCAGCACCGCCGCCGGGCCCGCGCCCGACTCGACGACCTGGCGCAGCCCGGCCATCAGGGTGTTGAACTTCTTGACGGCGTTGGCCGAGCGCGCGGCCATCCCGTACGCCTCGTCCACCCGGACCAGCGCCTGGGCGAAGGAGATCCGTTCCCGCGCGGCCAGCGCGTCGATCATCGCCTCGGCCCGCTCGCCGATGCCGCGCTTGGGCACGTTGAGGATCCGGCGCAGCGGCACGGTGTCCTCCGGGTTGGAGAGCACCCGCAGGTACGCCAGGACGTCCCGGACCTCCTTGCGCTCGTAGAAGCGCACCCCGCCGACCACCTTGTACGGCAGGCCGACCCGGATGAACACCTCCTCGAACACCCGGGACTGGGCGTTGGTCCGGTAGAAGATCGCGACGTCGCCGGGCTTGGCCTCGCCCTTGTCGGTGAGCCGGTCGATCTCGTCGGCGATGAACTGGGCCTCGCCGTGCTCGTCGTCCGCGACGTAGCCGATGACCTTCTCGCCGTGCTCGCCGGCCGTCCACAGCTTCTTCTCGCGGCGGTTGGCGTTGCGCTCGATGACGGCGTTGGCGGCGCTCAGGATGGTCTGGGTGGAGCGGTAGTTCTGCTCCAGCAGGATCGTGGTCGCGTTCGGGTAGTCCTCCTCGAACTGGAGGATGTTGCGGATGGTGGCGCCGCGGAAGGCGTAGATCGACTGGTCCGCGTCACCGACCACGCACAGCTCGGCCGGCGGCACCTCGGCCAGCCGCCCGGCCGCCGGGTTCACGAAGTCCCCGTCCGCGGTGCGCTTCGGCGCGGCCGCGACGGAGCCCCCGCTCAGCTCCCGGACCAGCATGTACTGGGCGTGGTTGGTGTCCTGGTACTCGTCGACCAGGATGTGCCGGAACCGGCGCCGGTAGTGCTCGGCGACGTCGGGGAAGGCCTGCAGCAGGTTCACCGTCGTCATGATGATGTCGTCGAAGTCCAGCGCGTTGGCCTCGCGCAGCCGCCGCTGGTAGAGCGCGTACGCCTCGGCGAGCTTCTTCTCCATCGGGTTGGCGGCCTGGTCGGCGAAGGTCTCCTCGTCGATCAGCTCGTTCTTGAGGTTGCTGATCTTCGCCGTGAAGGACTTCGGCGGGAACTGCTTCGGGTCCAGGTCGAGGTCCCGGCAGACCAGCGACATCAGCCGCTGCGAGTCGGCCGAGTCGTAGATCGAGAAGCTGGAGGTGAAGCCCAGCTGCTTGGACTCGCGGCGCAGGATGCGCACGCAGGCGCTGTGGAAGGTGGAGACCCACATCGCCCGGGCGCGCGGGCCGACCAGCGCCTCGACGCGCTCGCGCATCTCGCCGGCCGCCTTGTTGGTGAAGGTGATCGCCAGGATCTCGCCCGGCTGCACCCCGCGGGCGCCCAGCAGGTGGGCGATCCGGTGGGTCAGCACCCGGGTCTTGCCGGAGCCGGCGCCGGCCACGATCAGCAGCGGCGAGCCCGCGTGCAGCACCGCCTCCCGCTGCGGGTCGTTCATCCCCTCCAGCAGCTGCGCCGGATCGATCACCGTGCGGGCGGCGCCGTTGCGGTACCAGGCGTCCCGCTCCGCCTCGGCGGCGTGGTCGGTGTGGAACAGCCCGTCCGGGATGGCCTCCTCGTACGCGTCGTACGGGACCTCCTCCTCGTACGGCGGGGGCTCCTCGTCGGCGGGAGCGGCGGGCTGCTTCGACCCGGCGGCGGGTGCCTCGAAACCGGGGAGCGGAAGGTCGTCAAAGAGGCTACTCATGGCACATCGAGTCTATGGCCACCCACCGACAAGCCCGTCCGCCCCGGGAGATCCCGGGGCGGACGGGCTTGTCGGTGGGCTCGGGCTCAGACCAGGCGGCGGGCGGTGGCCCAGCGGGTCAGCTCGTGGCGGTTGCTCAGCTGCAGCTTGCGCAGGACGGCGGAGACGTGGCTCTCGACGGTCTTCACCGAGATGAAGAGCTGCTTGGCGATCTCCTTGTAGGCGTAGCCGCGGGCGATCAGGCGCAGCACCTCGCGCTCGCGCTGGGTGAGGCGGTCCAGGTCCTCGTCCACCGGCGGGGTGTCGGTGGCGGCGAAGGCGTCCAGCACGAAGCCGGCCAGCCGGGGCGAGAACACCGCGTCGCCGTCGGCGATCCGGAACACCGCGTTCACCAGGTCGGTGCCGGTGATGGTCTTGGTGACGTAGCCGCGCGCGCCGCCGCGGATGACGCCGATGACGTCCTCGGCGGCGTCCGACACCGACAGCGCCAGGAACTTCACCCCTCCCTGCTCGCCCATCACCCCGGCCGAGCGGCGCAGCACCTCGACGCCGCCGCCGCCCGGCAGGTGGACGTCGAGCAGCACCACGTCCGGCCTGGTCTCGGCGACCACGCGGACCGCCGAGTCCACGTCGTCGGCCTCGCCGACCACGTCGATGCCGGTCACCTCGGTGCGGCCGATCTCGGCCCTGACCCCCGTCCGGAACATCCGGTGGTCGTCGACCAGCACGACCCGCGCCGTACGCTCCGGAGCTGCCTCAGTCATCAGTTCTCTCCATCTCCAGCTCGACCTCGGTGCCGCCGCCCGCAGCCGGCCGCACCCGAGCGGTGCCGCCGTTGCGCTTCATCCGGCCGATGATCGACTCCCGTACGCCCATCCGGTCCTCGGGCACCGTGTCGGGATCGAAGCCGGGGCCGTGGTCGCGCACGAACACCGACACCGTCCTCCCCTCGACCTCGGCGTAGACCTGGACCGGTCCCCCGCCACCGTACTTGGCCGCGTTGACGGTCGCCTCCCTCGCGGCCTGCATCTGCGCCGCGATCCTCTCGTCCATCGGGCAGTCGCCGACGATCACCAGCTCGACCTGGACGCCGTGCCGGTCCTCTACCTCGGCGACGGCGGCCCGCAGGGTCTCCGCCATGGTGTCCGGCGCGGCCTCGGCGGCGGCCTCCGGGCGGTACAGCCACAGCCGCAGCTCGCGCTCCTGCGAGCGGGCCAGCCGCAGCACCTCCTTGGGGTCCTCGGCCCGGCGCTGGATCAGGGTCAGGGTGTGCAGCACGGAGTCGTGGATGTGCGCGGCGATCTCGGCCCGCTCCTGGGCGCGGATGCGGGCCGTGCGCTCGGCCCCGAGGTCCTGCCAGAGCCGCAGGCCGTACGGGCCGAGCAGCACCAGCACGCCGGCCAGCACCGCGAGCGAGGCCTCGATCACCGAGCCGAGCGTGGAGCCGCTGCCCTGCATGGCGAGCAGCGCGATGGTGCCGGCCACCGCGAGCAGCACGCCCGCGCCGACCCGGGTGTAGGCGCCGCGCCGCTTCTCGCCCTCCTCGATGCCGAACCAGCGTTGCCAGCGCGAGTCGTCGGCCTGCCGCCAGACCAGCGCCACGCCGACGCCGATCGCCAGCAGCGGCCAGGTGTACGGCTTGGCGGTCTGCCAGCCGAGCACGTTGAGCAGGGCGATCAGGCCGATCACCGTCATCACCAGGGCGGCGAGCTGGCCGATGCCGCCCTGCCCGCCCTTGCCGGTCGCCTCCTCGCCCTCGGCGGGCGCGGCCACCGGCTCGCCCTGGAGGGTGTGCTGGAGCAGCCGGCGCATCCGGCCCACCCAGCCGCCGCTCTCGCCGCCCTTGCTCAGCAGGCCGCCCTGGAGCCCGGGCGTGGCCGGGACGAACACCCCGTTGAGGTACACCCACTGGGCGCCGCCGCGCTGCGAGGGCTCGCCGATGCCGATCGGCACCACGAACCAGAACGCGGCGTACAGCAGCGCGCCGATCCCCTGGGCGAAGAACAGCACGACGAAGGCCAGCCGCACCCACCGCACCGGCAGCCCGAGGTGCACCGCCAGGCCGTGCGCGACGCCGCCCAGCATCCGCCCCTGCGGGCTGCGGTAGAGCCGCCGGTAGGGCGGCCGCCCGCCGTCGGGCGTGCTCGGGTCGGCGCCGGCCGACGGCGCGGTGTCGGGGGCGATGGATCGGGGATCGGTACCGGGGGCTGCCACGCCACCGATGGTTCCACGCGGGCACCCGCGGGCGCATCAGGGTGTGTCCCCATCCCGTATCAGGGACAAGTCAGGGTACGGACAGGGGTCGACCCGGTTGGGCCGGACCGTCCCCTGCCGGAAGGATGGTGTCCATGACCGAGGACCCCCGCATCGAGGAGGCCGGGCCCGCCGCCCCGCCGGAACCGGATCGCCCGCCACTGACCCGGGCCGAGCACCACCGCGTGGTGGCCGGCGTCTGCGGCGGCCTCGGCCGGCACCTGGACATCGACCCGGTGGTCTTCCGGATCGTCACGGTGGTGCTCTGCCTCTCCGGCGGCCTCGGGCTGTTCCTGTACGGCCTGGCCTGGCTGATCGTCCCGACCGACGACGACGCCAAGGGCCGCGGCGGGCGCACCGAGCTCCAGCGGGTGCTCACCGGGCGGGTGGACGGCCAGTCGGTCGGCGCGGTGCTGCTGACCGTGATCGGCACCGGGGTGTTCTTCTCCTCGATGGGCGACGGGGACCAGATGTTCCCGCTGCTGCTGCTCGCCGCCCTGGTCTTCCTGGCGGTGCGCTACGACCCGGAGCGCCGCCGGGGGCGCGGGCGGGGGCGCGAGCGCCGCCGCGGCGGCCCGTACGACCGCCACTTCCCCGACGGCGAGGGCACCGGCGGCTCCGGGATCACCGGCGGCACCGGGGCCTACCGCTGGCCGCGGCCGGAGCAGGCCGAGTCGGCCGGGAAGGCCCCCGCCGACGGCCCGGCCCCCGGCGCCGGCGGCTACCTGTGGGACCCGCGCCACCCCGAGCGCAACCCGTACGGCAGCGCCGCCCCGGGCACCCCGACCCCGCCGTACGGCACCCCGACGCCGCCGTACGGCACTCCCACCCCGCCGTTCGGCACCCCGGTGCCGCCGGTCGGCACCCCGGCCCAGCCCTGGTGGCGGCGCACCGACCTGCCGGAGGGCGATCCGCTGCGCAAGGAGCGCGCGGAGCGCCGTCCCGAACCCGCCGCCGTCCGGCGCCCCCGGGAGCGCTCGGCGCTCGGCTTCTTCGGCTTCCTGCTGGCGGTCGGCGCGGGCACCGCGGTGTGGACCGCCTCCGCCGGCCACCACGACCCCACCGTCCGCGGCGCGACGGTGCTGGCCTCCGCGCTGCTGGTGGTGGGCCTGACGCTGCTGGTCGGAGCGAAGTTCGGCCGGGCCCGCCGGCTGGCGGTGACCGGTCTGCTGCTCACCCTGGCGCTGGCCTTCGTCGGCCACTCGCCGGACTCCGTGCGCGACGCGGTCGGCGATCGCGAGTGGACCGTCGCCTCGGCGACGGACCTGCACGACCGGTACAACCTGGGCGCCGGGACGATCAGGCTGGACCTCTCCGCGGTCGACCCGGCCGGGGCCACCCTGGCCACCAAGGCCGACCTCGGCACCGGCGACATGACCGTCACCGTGCCGGACGACGTGACGGTGAACCTGGTGGTCCGGGTCGGCCTGGGCAACGTCACCGTGCCCGGTGACCGCAGCGACGGCACCGGGCGGCACACCTACCTGATCGGCCCTGCCAACGGGCAGCCGGCCAAGGGCACCCTCAATCTCGAACTCGGAATCGGGCTCGGCAACATCAAGGTGGTCCAGCAGTGAGGAAGCACCGGCTCGACCTGTTCTCGCTGATCGCGGGCGCGCTGTTCACCGTGATCGCGGTGCTCTACCTGGTCGCGGCGCTCAACGACCAGTCGGTGAACGGGCGGATCGTCATCCCGGTCACCTTCATCGTGCTCGGCGTCGGCGGCCTGGCCGGCGCGGTCGCGGCGGTGGCCCGGCGCGGCCGGCCCGACCGCGAGGAGTGACCCCGCCGACGGCCCTCCGGGCCCTCAGATCTGCTGGGGGCCCAGGGTCAACTGGTCGCCGTCCTTGCGGACGGCGTACTTGGGCAGCGGCTTGACCGCCGGGCCGTTGACCACCGCACCGGTCGCGGCGTCGAACCGGGAGCCGTGGCAGGGGCAGTACAGCTGGCCGTTCTTCGGCGCGTCCACGGCGCAGCCGGAGTGGGTGCACACCGCGGAGAAGGCGCAGTACTGGCCGGCCTTGGGCTGGACGATGTAGACGGCGTCCCCGGTGGCCGGGTCCTTGACCTGGGCCGAGCCGCCGACCGGCACGCTCGCGGCGGGCACCGCGGGGGCCTGGGCCGGGGCGGCGGAGACCGGGGCGGCCGACTGCTCGGGCGCGGCGGACCGGTCCCGGCCGAAGGTGCGGGTCAGCGAGCCGGCCAGCAGCCCGGCCCCGCCGATCGCGACGGCCGCGATCCCGCCGTCCACCAGGGCCCGGCGCCTGACGTGGTCCTCGCCGAGCCCGCGCGCGCGGTCCCGCCCGGCCCGGCGGGCCAGGTAGCCGTCCACCGACAGGTACGGCGTGCCGGCCAGCACCAGCGGGGTCCAGGCCATCAGGTATGCCAGGTCGTTGCCGAGGTAGTACGGCGCGACGCTCCAGCTCACGGTCAGCCACAGGCTGAGGCTGAGCAGCGCGCCGCCGAGCGCGGCGGCCCGGCCCCAGAGGCCGAGCAGGGTGCCGAGGCCGACCGCCAGCTCGCCGAAGGCGACGGCGAGCGCGAACAGGGTCGGGTGGTCGAGGGCGGGGCCGAGCAGGAAGGAGATCGGGCTGCCGCCCGCCTTGGCGGCCCGGGTCTGCGAGACGAAGGAGGCCGGGTCGCCCGCCCCGGCCAGGAAGTGGGCGTCGGAGAGCTTGTCGAGGGCGGCGTAGACGAACGTGACGCCGAGGAAGAGCCGCAGCGGCAGCAGCGCGTGCCCGGACGCGAGCGCCCGCCACCGCGCCACCCGGTCGGCCCGACCGGCCGCTCCCCCACCGGCCGGCACCGCGTTGCTGGCCTCCGACATCCCTCACACCTTCCCTCGCCGCCTGCCACTCCCTGACAGGTCCGGTCCGCATTCTGCCCGTTCCCGACCGCTTTCGGTGGGAGGTCCCTCCCGGAGAGCGGCACCCGCACGGCAAACGGCCGCGCCGTCGCTCCCTCCAGTACGGGAACGACGGCGCGGCCGTTCAGGCACCGGCCTCAGGACGGAGACGGAGTCCCGCCCCGCCGGCCGGCGGGAGTGCTCACTCCCACTCGATGGTGCCCGGCGGCTTGCTGGTGACGTCGACGACGACGCGGTTCACGTCGCGGACCTCGTTGGTGATCCGGGTGGAGATCTTCGCCAGCACGTCGTACGGCAGGCGCGACCAGTCGGCGGTCATGGCGTCCTCGGACGAGACCGGGCGCAGCACGATCGGGTGGCCGTAGGTGCGGCCGTCGCCCTGCACGCCCACGCTGCGGACGTCGGCGAGCAGCACGACCGGGCACTGCCAGATCTCACGGTCCAGGCCGGCCGCGGTCAGCTCCTCGCGGGCGATCGCGTCGGCGTCGCGGAGCAGGTCCAGGCGCTCCTTGGTGACCTCGCCGACGATCCGGATGCCCAGGCCCGGGCCCGGGAACGGCTGGCGCTGGACGATCTCCTCCGGCAGGCCCAGCTCCTGGCCGACCATCCGGACCTCGTCCTTGAACAGCTTGCGCAGCGGCTCGACCAGCTGGAACTGGAGGTCCTCGGGCAGGCCGCCGACGTTGTGGTGGGACTTGATGTTGGCGGTGCCGGTGCCGCCGCCGGACTCCACCACGTCCGGGTACAGGGTGCCCTGGACCAGGAAGTCGACCGACTCGCCGTGCTCGCCGGCCTCGGCGATGATCTCGGCCTGGGCCTGCTCGAAGACCCGGATGAACTCACGGCCGATGATCTTGCGCTTCTCCTCGGGGTCGGTGACCCCCTTCAGCGCGTTCAGGAAGCGCTCGGAGGCGTCGACGACCTTCAGCTGGACGCCGGTGGCGGCCACGAAGTCCTTCTCGACCTGCTCGGTCTCGCCCTTGCGCATCAGGCCGTGGTCGACGTAGACGCAGGTCAGCCGGTCGCCGATGGCCTTGTTGACCAGGGCGGCCGCGACCGCGGAGTCCACGCCGCCGGACAGGCCGCAGATCGCGCGCTTGTCGCCGACCTGCTCGCGGATCAGGGCGATCTGCTCGTCGACCACGCTGCCGGTGGTCCAGGTCGGGGCGATGCCGGCGCCGCGGTAGAGGAAGTGCTCCAGGACCAGCTGGCCGTGGTCGGAGTGCAGCACCTCGGGGTGGTACTGGACGCCGTACAGCCGGGCCTCGTCGTTCTCGAAGGCCGCGACCGGGACCAGGTCGGTGGAGGCGGTGACCTCGAAGCCCTCCGGGGCGGCGGAGCAGGCGTCGCCGTGCGACATCCACACCGAGTGCTGCGCCGGGACGCCCTCGAACAGGGTGGAGCCGGTGCGGGAGACGGTCAGCGGGGTGCGGCCGTACTCGCGGGCGCCGTTGTTGTCGACGGTGCCGCCGAGGCTCTTGGCCATCAGCTGGAAGCCGTAGCACATGCCGAAGACCGGGACACCGGCCTCGAAGATCGCGCGGTCGATCTGCGGCGCGCCCTCTTCGTAGACCGACGACGGGCCGCCGGAGAGGATGATCGCCTTGGGGTTCTTGGCGAGCATCTCGGCGACCGGCATGCTGCTCGGCACGATCTCGCTGTAGACCCGCGCCTCACGCACCCGACGGGCGATGAGCTGGGCGTACTGGGCGCCGAAGTCGACCACCAGGACGGGGTCGTTGTCCGGCGCGGACTGGACGGGAATTGCAGAGGACACAGACGGCCTTCCGGCAGCGGTATCGAGGTGTCGCGCGGGCCCGCTTCCCCGGCGGGGGCTGCGGCTGCGGACGGTGTGGGGTGTCTGGACACCGATTCTACCGGGCTGTCCGGTTTCACTCGTCTGCCCGTCCAACGAACCGTGACCGGGCGGGGCGGCGGTTCGTTGCTTCTGACGAACGTACGGCCGCGCCGCGTCCGCCAGACGCGCCGCCCGTCCCCGCGGGGGCACCGCCGTACGGCAGCAGGACCACGCGTGGAGTTCCACCCAGTCCACCGGCGCACGTGGTGCCGCCGCCCGGCCCGCCGGGCGCGCGGCTCCGTGGGACCGTGCGCGGGTGCCGCGGCCGGCCAGCAGGGGACAGCGACCCCGGCCGCGACTGGGCCGAGAGGTGGGACGGCCGGAATCCGGGGACGCCCGGGCCGGCCGTCGCACCCCCGGTCCGATCCGGTGCGCGCCCGGGCGCACGCCCCCTTCCACACCGCGCCGCTACGCGCGTCCCCGTGCGCCACCACCACCCGAGCCACTACGCACCGTGATCATCGATGGCGGTCGCGGCGGGAATTGCTCTGGGCCGAACTGCGCCGAACCGGTTGCAGAGCGAGCCCCTCGTCCAGCACGATGCTCCTTGTAAGCGGTTCTCCCGGCGCCTCACGGCTCGCCGAGGAGGCCCGCCAAGGGCGTTCTCCGCAGCCGCGCCGCAGGGAGGTGGCAGCGGTCGTCAGTTCACGCTCCGTGAGCACAGGACCGGCGCAGACCTGCGCGCCGACCCCTCGCCCACGGGTCTGCGCGCCCCGCGCGGCCGGCCACCCACGCCGGAGCCGCACGGCGCGCCCCGAAGCCAACCGACACGACGGCGCTCCTCCCCCGGCGCCGTCACCCCAGCACCGGCGCGGCCCTGACGCCGAGTGCTGAACGACAAAGGGCCCCGTTCCCCCGCGGGGCCCTTTGCCCTGTCCGGGCCGCCCCGGCTCAGGGGCGCCCCGGCTCAGGGCCGCTCCGGCTCAGGGGCGCCCCGGCTCAGGGCCGCTCCGGCTCAGGGGCGCTCCGACTCAGGGGTGCTCGCGCCAGACGCTCGGGTCGACCGGCTCCTCGGCCGGGCGCGGCGGCACCGGCGCCCCGCCGGCCGGGGCGGGCGGCGCGGACGGCGCGGACGGCGCGGACGGCACCTCGTGCGAGGCGAGCACCTCGCTCACCCCGCTCCCGGCGGCGTACGGCGCGTCCTGCGGACCGGCGGCCTGCGGCGGCACCCCGGCCCCCGGCACCGGGCCGCCCTGCTGCGCCGGGACACCGTACGAAGGCGTCGCGTACGGCACCTCCGGCGGGTACGACGCGGCGCCCCCGCCCGGCGCGAACGGGGACTCGGCGTACGGCACGGCGCCGCCCGGCGCACCCTCGCCCCGGCCGCGGACGGCCGCCAGCAGCGCCGGCACCAGCAACACGCCGGCCAGCGCCCAGACCGCGTTGGCCACCAGCACGGTCAGGAACACCAGCCCGACCGAGGACTCCTGGGAGAACTCCATCCGCTTGGCCTCGTCGACCCAGCCGGTCATGGAGCTGGTCTCCACCAGCACCGCCCCGGAGACCGTCATCAGCAGGGTGAGCGCCCCGGCGTACAGGGCCGCCAGCCGCAGCCGGTCGGTGGCGTCCAGGCGCCGCCGGTAGGCCGTCCAGCCGAGCACACCCGCCGCGACGAGCGCCGCGAGGCCGGCCCAGCGCCAGTCGGCGCTGACGTCCCGCAGGTCGAAGAAGGAGAACTCGGTGTCGCTGCCGCGATCCCGCCACGAGGACTCGCCGTCGCCGGACAGGTTGGTGTGCGACCGCAGGCTCGCCCCCGAGCCGAAGCCGAGCAGACCGAGGCCCAGGTTGGGCAGGAAGGCCAGCGAGATCCCGGTCAGCGCCCCGCTGTCGCCGTTCGCCGCGACCAGCACGAAGGCCGCCACCGAGGACAGCCCCACCGAGATCGCGAGCGCCTGGCCGGCGGTCAGCGCGGCCACCGCCCAGCCGCGCACCGCCCGGCTGCGCCAGGCGGCCCAGCGCAGCGCGTCGGTGCCGTACACCAGGAAGGCCAGCAGGGCGGCCGCCACGGCGGTCCAGGCGACCGCCTCCAGCCAGCCGGAGTCCGCGGTGATCAGCGACTCCGCCGACTTCCGGCCGGAGCCGGGGTAGTCGGCCCCGACCCGGCGGCCGTCCGGGTTCCAGTCCGTACCGCCGGCCAGGCCGAGCACCAGGCTCACCGCCGCGAGGACGGCCGCGGTGCGCACCGCCTCGGCGGCGGCCCGGCCCCTGGTCAGCTGGCCCTCCACCGCCTTGCGACGGCGCAGCCCGGCCCGCAGGCCGAGCCAGAGCGCCAGGCACCACAGGGCGGTGACGGTCATCGGCAGCACCCGGACGGACTCCGTCCAGCCGGCCGTGCCCCGGCTCGCCGAGCTCTCGAAGCCGATCCGGAACGGCGCGCCGAGCGCGTTCAGGGTCATCGACAGCATCGCGAGGTAGCGCTCGCCGAAGCCGGGCGCCTCGAACCGGTACTGGTACTGGTAGTCGCTCGGGATCGCCGCGACCAGCGCCACGGCCAGCAGGACGAGGGTCGGTGCGACGGCCGCCCTGGCCGCCGGGCGCCAGTCCGCGGCGGTCAGCAGGCGCTGGAACCCGGGCTGCCGGTCGTACTGCTGCCCGGCTCCCCAGCTGGCCAGCGCGGGCGGGGCCACGGCCGGCGCGTACTCCGGCCGCGGCCCGTACCCGGGCGGCGGGACGGGCGGAGCCGCACCCGGCGGGGGCGGCGGGACGGGCGGAGCGGCGGCCGGCGGGGGCGGCGGCGCGAACGGCCGGCCGCACGACCCGCAGGTGGAGGCCCCCTCCTCCGAAGTCGCCCCGCACGACGTGCAGTCGGCCATGGCCCGCGTTCCCCCCGCTCGACGAGTCCCTGGGCGCCCCAGGGAGCCCGTTTATCCCATCGGACCCGAACGGATGTCAACCGGGAAAGGAGGCAGGCCGGTTGGACGTCCCGGCCGGGTCAGCCGCGCTTCTTCGGGACCTCCGGGACGGGCAGCAGCGGCAGCCGCAGCGCGCCGAACGCGCCCTCGGGGACGGCCGGCCGCGCCGGGGCCACCGCGGCGACCCGCCGGTACTCCTCGCCCTGGGCCGGGCGCGGGTCCGCCTCGCCCTTGTTCGGCCACATCGACATGGCGCGCTCGGCCTGGGCGGTGATGGTGAGCGAGGGGTTGACGCCCAGGTTGGCGGAGACGGCCGAGCCGTCCACCACGCTGATCCCGGGGTAGCCGTACAGCCGGTGGTACGGGTCCACCACGCCGGTCTCGGGGGCGTCGCCGATCGGGCAGCCGCCCAGGAAGTGCGCCGTCATCGGGATGTCGAAGATCTCGCCGACGGTGCTGCCCGGGAAGCCGTTGATCTCGTCGGCCAGCGCCTGGGCGCCCTTCTCGGCGGCCGGGATCCAGGTCGGGTTGGGCTCGCCGTGGCCCTGGGAGGAGGTGAGCCGGGCCTTGCCGAGCGGCCCCTTCCGCAGCGAGACGGTGATCGAGTTGTCCAGCGACTGCATCACCAGGCCGATGATCGTCTTCTCGGACCAGCAGCGCTGGTTCATCGAGCGGGCGAAGGTCACCGGGTGGAGCGCCGAGTTGGCCAGGTAGCGCAGCCAGCGCGGGACCGCCCCGCCGCCCCGGACCTGGGCGATGGACAGCGCGCCCATCGCGTTGGAGCCCTTGCCGTAGCGGACCGGCTCGATGTGGGTGTTGGCGTCCGGGTGGATCGACGAGGTGATCGCCACGCCCTTGGTGAAGTCCGCCCTGGCGCCGTAGCGCCGGTCGGTGGTCTGCGCGCCCACCAGCGCCTCGGAGTTGGTGCGGGTCAGCTCGCCCAGCCGATCCGAGATCCGGGGCAGGTGGCCGCCGTCGCGCATCCGGTGCAGCAGCGACTGGGTGCCGTAGGTGCCGGCCGCCACGACCACCCGGGCCGCGGTGATCGTCCGCGCGCCCGCCTTCACCCGGTCCGTCCTCGACCGGGAGTCGGTGCGGCGCACGTCCACCGCGTAGCCGGCGCCGTACTCGCGGATCCGGGCCACCGTGGTCAGCGGGTGGATCTCCGCACCGCCCCGCTCCGCCAGGTGGAGGTAGTTCTCGGTGAGCATGTTCTTGGCGCCGTGCCGGCAGCCGGTCATGCACTCGCCGCACTCCACGCAGGCCTTGCGGGCCGGGCCGGCGCCGCCGAAGTACGGGTCGGCCACCTCGCCGCCGGGCGCCGCCTTGGCGCTGCCGTCGGTGTCCCCGCCGTCGCCGAAGAAGACCCCGACCGGCGCCATGTGGAAGGTGTCACCGACGCCCATCCGCTCGGCGGCCGCCTTGAGGTGGACGTCGGAGGGGGTGAGGGTCGGGTTGAGCCGGACCCCGAGCATCCGCTGCGCCTGGTCGTAGAACGGCGCCAGCTCCTGCTGCCAGTCGGTGATGTGGCGCCACTGGCGGTCCTCGAAGAAGGCCTTCGGCGGCACGTACAGGGTGTTGGCGTAGTTCAGCGAGCCGCCGCCGACCCCGGCGCCGGCCAGGATCAGCACGTTGGCCAGCAGGTGGATGCGCTGGATGCCGTACAGCCCGAGCTGCGGCGCCCACAGGTAGTTCGGCAGGTCCCAGGAGTTCCGGGGCAGTTCGTCCCGGTCGAAGCGCCGCCCGGCCTCCAGGACGGCGACCCGGTAGCCCTTCTCGGTCAGCCGCAGGGCCGCGACCGAACCGCCGAAGCCGGAGCCGACCACCACCACGTCGTAGTCGAACTCCGCCGCACCGCCGGACTGCACCATCTGCCACCGCTCCTTCGCCGGGTGAACCTGCCTGTGGGTACCGCGAACCGGGCCCCGGCGGACGCGCGGGGCCCGCGTGCCTCCGGGGCCCGCCTCCGTCCGGGGGCCCACGGGCCTTCGGGGCCTACTTGAAGCGCAGCGCCTTGAGCGCCCGCAGCCCGCCGGTCATCACGGCGGCGAACTGCTTGTCGTCCAGCCCGAACGCGGGCGCGATCGGCATCAGCCGCTGGGTCGCGATGGTCTGCGCCTCGGTGAAGCGCAGGATGCCCTCCGCGCCGTGCCGGCGGCCGAGCCCGGAGTCGCCCATGCCGCCCATCGGCGAGCCGACCGAGCCGTACGCGGCGGCGTACGCCTCGTTGACGTTGACCGTGCCGGTGCGCAGCCGGGCCGCGACCGCCCGGCCGCGCCGCTGGTCCCTGGTCCAGACGCTGGAGTTCAGGCCGTACGGCGTGGAGTTGGCGGCGGCCACCGCCTCCTCGTCGGTGTCGAAGCGGTAGAGGGAGACGACCGGGCCGAAGGTCTCCTCGGCGCAGACCGCCATGTCCGGGGTGACGCCGTCGAGGATGGTCGGCTCGAAGAAGAACGGGCCGAGGTCCGGCCGGGCGCGCCCGCCGGCCACCACGGTGGCGCCCGCCTTGACCGCCTCGTCCACGTGCCGGGTGGTGGTCTCCAGCTGGCGGACGGAGACCAGCGAGCCCATGTCCGCGCCGTACGCGAGGCCGCCGCCGAGGCGCAGCGCCCGGGTGCGGGCGGCGAAGCGCTCCAGGAACTCGTCGGCCACCGAGCGGTGCACCAGCAGCCGCTCGATCGAGATGCACAGCTGCCCGGCGGAGGAGAAGCAGGCCCGTACGGCACCCGCGGCGGCCGCGTCGAGGTCGGCGTCGGCGAGCACCAGCATGGCGTTCTTGCCGCCGAGTTCGAGCGAGGCGCCGACCAGGCGGGCGGCGGCGCGCTGGGCGACGTCGCGGCCGGTGCGGGTGGAGCCGGTGAACGAGACGTAGTCGGCGTGCTCCACCACGGCGGGGCCGATCACCGGGCCGTCGCCGATCACGATCTGCCACAGGTCGGCCGGGAGCCCGGCCTCGACCAGCAGCTCGCGGGCCCACAGCGCGGTCAGCGCGGTCTGGGTGTCGGGCTTGTTGACCACCGCGTTGCCGGCCACGAAGGCGGGCAGGGCGTCGCCGACGGACAGCTCCAGCGGGTAGTTCCACGGCGAGATGTGGCCGACCACGCCCTTGGGACGGCGGGCCTCGACGGCGCGGGTGAGCACCGGCAGCGCGCCGCCGTGCCGCTTGTCCCTGAGGTACGCGTGCGCGGCCCGCCCGTAGTGCCGGGCGGCCATGGCGACGGCCAGCACCTCCTCGAAGGCGTGCAGCCGGGCCTTGCCGGTCTCCGCCTGGACGAGGTCCAGCACCTCGTCCTGCCGCCTGAGCAGCAGGTCGTGGAAGCGCAGCAGGACGGCGGCCCGGCGGCGCACCGGCAGCGCGGCCCAGGCCGCCTGGGCGCGGCGGGCCAGCTGGAAGGCGACCTCGACGTCGGCCGGGGTGGACTGCGGCAGACTGGCCAGCCGTTCGCCGGTCAGCGGGGCGACGGTCTCCACCAGGTCGGGCTCGCCGGTGGCGGTGACGCCGGCGGCCAGCCTGGCGACCAGGGACGGCGGGACGGCCGCGGCGACCGTCCGGCCGCCGCCGGGGGCCGCCGGATTGCCGGTGCCGGGGTGTTCGGTGGCCACTGCATCTGCTGTGAGGTCCGACATACGGCGCAGCCTAGGCGCTCGGCGGCCGGTCCGGTACCCGTCGGTAACAAGAATCTGCCGCAGTCGGGCGAAAGCGGGCGCTCCGCCCGCGCCCGGTCAGCGGGTCGGGGTGAAGTTGTTGAGCACCGCGTAGAAGCGCTGCTCGGCCTCGTTCCACTCGTTGCCCTTCTCCGGGCTGGACGAGTAGATCGCGTAGCTGGTGCCGTCCTGGCTGATGAACTCGGTCTCGATCGCGCGCCGGCGGCCGCCCTCCTTGGCCAGGTAGCTGAACTCCCAGACCGCCGCCTCCTGACCCTTCACCGCCGTGCCGGCCATCCGGTGCTGCTTGTAGTCCTTGAGCGACTTGGAAACGTTGCCCTCCATCTGCCGCATGTGGTCCAGCGGCTTGACCGACTGGCCGACGGTGACGGCGAACTGGAGGTAGTGCACCTTGCCGTCGGGGCTGTAGAAGATCTGGTTGTCCCCGGCGCTGATCCGCTGCCAGGACGGGGTCCCGTTCGGCAGCGGGAAGCGGAAGCCGGCCGGGTCGTCGACCCAGTGGTAGCCGCTGGGCGGCGCCACCGCCGGGGTGGCGTCGCTGGTGGGCTCGGGGCCGGTGGACTCGGCGGCGGTCGGCGTCGGGTCCACCGGGCCGTCGCCGCCCACCATGTGCCGGGTGACGAGGAAGGTGCCGGCGGCGGCCAGCAGGCCGACGGCCACCGCGATGCCGACGATCTTCAGTAGGTTGCGGCGCCTGGCCGGACCGCGCGCGGGCGTGACGGAGTGCGGCACCGGCGCGACGGGCCCGGTGTACGCCATCGCCGCGGCCTGCGCGCCCCCGGCGGTGTCCGGTCCGACGGGGACGAGGGGGACGGCGGGCGCGGCGGCCTTCGGCTCGGTCGGCTCCTCGGAGCCCTCGACCGGCTCCGCCGCGGACGCCCGGCCCTCACTGCGGTCCACCACCGGCACCGACTGGGTGGGCGTGCGCACCGACGCGACCGACTTCAGGCCCATCGTGTGCCCGGCCTGCACCTCGGCCAGCATCCGGGCCGCCTCGTCCGCGGTGGGCCGCTCGGCCGGGTCCTTGGCCATCAGCGCGGCCAGCACCGGCCCCAGCGGCCCGGCCCGCCGCGACTCCGGCAGCGGCTCGTCGACCACCGCGGCGAGCGTGGTGATCGGCGAGTCCCGCCGGAACGGCGACTGGCCCTCGACCGCCGCGTACAGCGTCGCCCCGAGGCCCCACAGGTCCGAGGCCGGCCCGGGCCGCTCGCCCTGGGCGCGCTCCGGCGCCAGGTAGTCCGGCGAGCCGACCAGGTCGCCGGGCCGGGTCAGCTCGGTCGAGCCCTCGTACTTCGCGATGCCGAAGTCCAGCAGCACCACCCGCCCGGTGCCGCGCTCCAGCAGCACGTTGGCCGGCTTCACGTCCCGGTGCAGCACGCCCAGCTGGTGGCCGCGGTGCAGCGCGGCCAGCACCTGGCTGCCGACCTCGGCGGCGGCGCGCGGCTGCAGGGTGCCGTCCTGGCTGATCACGTCGGCCAGCGAGCGGCCGTCGACCAGCTCCATCACGATCCAGGGCCGGCCGTCCTGCTCCAGCACGTCGTGCACGGTGATCACGCCGGGGTGCTTGATCCGCGCGGCCGCGCTGGCCTCGCGCTTCATCCGGGCGTGCAGGATCTGGAGGTCCTCCTCGGGCAGGTGGTTGACGGTCAGCTCCTTGACCGCGACCTCGCGGTCGAGCATCCGGTCCCAGGCCCGCCAGACAGTGCCCATGCCGCCGCGGCCGAGCCGCTCGCCGAGCTCGTACCGCCCGGCCAGCAACCGCTCCGCCTCGGCCGACTCCGGCCGGTCCTGCACGCCCATCTGCGCCCGCTCCCCCACACATTCCGCCTGCCGTCACCGCGACGGAGGGCCTGGTGCAGACCACTGTTCGAACAAATCCCAGGCACACATTAGGCGCACCTTGCCTCCCCGGGTAATCTCGCCCGCTCCCCGGACCGGCAGGCCGGAACCCCGGCGGGCCGTCAGCCTGCGAACAGGACCACCGCGGCGATTCCCAGCGCGAGCAGCACGAACACTCCACCCACCAGCAGCGGGCCCAACAGGGCGGGGGGTATCCGGGGCGGCTTCGCCCCGTTCCCCGGCCCGAAGTCCCCACCGTTCCCGCCCTTCCGGGCACTCCTCCCGGCCCTCCCGCCGCGCGGGCGCGGCACCAGCGGCGCCTCCGGCTTCAGCACCGGGACCCCCGCCGCCCGCTCCTCGTCGACCGGCTCCGGCGCCCCCGCCAGCAGCGCCGCCAGCTCGCCGCGGACCGCCTCCGCCGTCGGCCGCAGCACCGGATCGGGCCGCAACAGCCGCTCCACCAGCGGCGCGAGCGGCCCGCACACCACCGCGGGCTCGCGCCGCCCGTCCCGTACGGCCGTCACCAGCTCCGGCACGTCCCGCTCCGGGTACGGCGCACGGCCGGTGACCAGCCGCTGCAGCAGCACCCCGAGCGCCCAGCAGTCGCCCGCCGGGCCGCCGTCCAGCGGCCAGCGCTCCGCCACCGGCCCGACCAGGGTGGCCCGCACCTCGTACCGGCGCCGCCCGCCCGGCCCGCCGAGCTCCTCGGCCAGCGCCTCCTCCGCCACCCCGGCGAGCAGCCCGCCGAGCATCGCCGCGCCGTCCTCGCAGACCAGCACCGACTCCGCGGTCAGGGCGCCGTGGGTCAGCCCGGCCGCGTGCAGCGCCCGCAGCGCGCCGGCCACGTCCGCCGCCAGCTCGGCCGCCCGGTACGGCGGCAGCGGCCCCTCGGCGAGCAGCTCGGCCACCGTCCGCCCGGCCGGCCGCTCCTCCACCGTCCACAACAGCTCGCCCTCGACGAACGCGCCGACCCCGCGCAGCAACCTCGGGTGCGCGACCGGCGCGGCCGAACCGACCGCCGCCACCCGCCGCACCAACCGGTCCGCCTGCGCCGCGGCGGCCTCCTCCGGGTCCTGACCCGACGTCAGCAACTCCGGCAGCTCCAGGGCGCTCAGCAGCACCGATTCGCCGGTCCGCTCGTCCACCGCGTGGGCACGCAGCGGTTCAGGACGGTCCGTCAGCCGGTACCGCCCCGCCAGCAACTGCCCGGGGGCGCCTCGCATGCCAGTTCCTCTCGCTCTCCGAGCAGCCTACTGAGCGGCTCCCTTAGGCTCGATCCCATGGACTGGACCGATCTGATCGACACCGCCCTCGAGGCGTCCGGAAACAGCGGCAAGGCCAACCAGGCCGAGGCCCTCCGCACCGTCGAGGGAACCATCATCGACGGTGAGAAGCCGGTAGCCTCGACCGCCGGGCGCCACCCCGACCACTTCCGCAAGGGCATGCTCGTGCTGACCACCCATCGGCTGCTCTTCCTGAAGGACGGGAAGCCTCCGGTACCGGTTCCGCTCGCCGCCGTCACCGACGTCACCGTGACCCGCACCAAGCTCAACGGCGAAGTGCTCCTGGTGGTGGCGCTCACCGGCTCGCACCGCTTCGAGGACGTGGTCAAGGCCGACTTCTTCGCCGAACAGCTCCGGACCGCCGCCCGCACCGCCCGCAACGCCCCGAAGGCCGTACCCGCCGCCCCGGCCGAGGCCGCCACCGGCGACCAGCTCATCGGCCAGCTCGAACGGCTGGCCGCCCTGCGCGCCTCCGGCGCCCTCACCGAGGACGAGTTCACCCGCGCCAAGCAACGCCTGATCGGTTAGGGCCTGTCGCCCTACGGCGCCGGCTGGAAGCTGTTGAAGACGACGTCCCGGACGGGGGCCTGGGCGGCCCACTCCGCGTCCGGGACGATCCAGTAGATCGAGTACCCGTACTTGGCCGGAGTCCCGGTCACGAAGCCGCGGTTGAGCGAGTGCATCCTGGGCGTGCCGTTGGTCCACTCCCAGTCCGCCGCGTTGGTCCACTGCCGGTAGGTGATCGCCGCCAGGTTCAGCCGCTGGTAGTTGCTGACCTGACCGCGGACGTTCGGCTCCGACTCCTGCCAGTCCGCGACCGCGCTCGCCCCGGGCGACGTGGTCCACTCGATCCGCAGCTGGCTGCCGTCGGCCGCGTTCTTGAAGATCCGCCGGTTGGCGTCCGACCCGGCCGGCTGCAGACCGTCCGGGAGCACGACCGAGAAGCCGCTCGGGTCCTTGTACTCGTGGTAGCCGGCCGGCACGGCGGCCGGCGCGGGCGCCGCCGGGGTCTGCACGGGAGCCGGGGTCTGCACCGGCGCCGGGGTCTGCACGGGAGCCGCGGGCGCACCGGCGGACTGCGCCGGCGCGTCCGGCACCGCCGCCGGGTCACCGGTCGGCTGGGCGGGCGCCGGCGACGCCGCCGCACTCGGGCTCGACACCGGCTCCGGCTGCGTACTGGCCGTCACCGGCCCGGTGGCACCCGCGCTCCGGGTGGCCCCGCCGCCCGGACCGCCGTCCCCGCCGACCGCCTGGACCACCGCCACCACGCCCGCGATCAGCAGCAGCACCACGATCACGGTGGCGATGGCCAGCCGCCGCCGGCCGGTGCGCGGATCGGCCCCGGCCGCCTGGGTCGCGCCCAACGTCCACTCGCTGGTGACCGGCCGGATCGACTCCGCCTCCGGCTCCCCCGACGGCTTCCCGGCGGGCTCCGCGCCCTGGGCCCGGCTACCGACCCGAACCGTCCCCAGCAGCCCGCCCACGGCCCGCTTGCGGCCGTCCTCGGCCTGCTCCGGCTCCACCGCCGCCACCTTCGCCGGCCCGGCCTCGGCCTCCGGCTCCGCCGCGGCCGCCTTCTTCACCGGCACCGCGTGCTCGGTGGTCGACTCGGCCCGGGCGGTCGACTCCGCGACCACCCGCTTGAGCATCGACCGGGTCTGCGAAGCGTCCAGCCGCTCGGCCGGGTCCTTCGCCAGCAGCCCCTCGATCACCGGCAGCAGCGGCCCGGCGTTCACCGGCGCGACCAGGTCCTCGGTCATCACCGCGGTCAGCGTGGCCAGCGCCGAGCCCCGGTCGTACGGCGGCCGGCCCTCGACCATGGCGTACAGCGTGCCGCCCAGCGACCACAGGTCGGCCGGCGGCCCGGGCTTCTGCCCGCGGGCCCGCTCCGGCGAGATGTACGAGGGGGCGCCGACCAGCATCCCGGTCGAGGTGACCGAGGCGTCGCCCTCCACGCTGGCGATGCCGAAGTCGGTGAGCACCACCCGGCCGTCGTCGCCGATCAGCACGTTGGACGGCTTGACGTCCCGGTGCAGGATCCCCAGCGCGTGCGCCGCGCTGAGCACGCCCAGCACGTCCAGCGCGATCTCCGCCGCCCGGGCGGGCTCCAGCGGCCCGTCCTCCCGCACCACGTCGGCCAGCGAGCGGGACTCGACCAGCTCCATCACGATCCACGGCCGGTCGTCCTCGTCGACCACGTCGAAGACCGTCACCGCCGAGTTGTGCCGGATCCGCGCGGTGGCCTTGGCCTCGCGCAGCGTCCGGGTGATCAGCCGGTGCTTCTCCTCCTCGTCGACGCTGGCGTTCATCCGCAGTTCCTTGACCGCGACGGTCCGGCCCAGCATCTCGTCCTCGGCGCGCCAGACCGTGCCCATGCCGCCGCGCCCGAGCACGCCGTTCAGGCGGTAGCGGCCGGCCAGGAGGCGGCCGGTGGAACCCTGCGCCTGGGTCATTCGGAACGTTCCCCCATGTGCTGCCGGCGGTCGTGGTGACGGCGCGTCGGCCCGACCTGGGTCCCGAACGCCCAAGCCTCCATCATCCCCTGTCCCGAGGGCCCTCGACCACCCGGCCCCCGCCCCAACCTGGGACGGACCTGAACGGATGCGGCGCTCCGTGCCCGATCTGTGATCGAAAACTCGCCAAGATCTGTCCGAGTCACTGCTACCGTTCGGCAGCTCATCGTCTTTCCGGGGGGATTCGACGCCCATGACCGCACCCGTACCGGGCACTGACGGCCCGTCGCCCCGGCCGCGCACCGCCCAGCACTACTCGGTCGCACCTCCCCCGGCCGCCCCCGAGGGCTACGTCGCCCCCGGCATGCCCGGCGCCATCACCGGCTTCGACCCCACCGAACCCGAACCCCGGCCCGCCCCCCGCCACCGCACCGCCCTGGCCGTCACCCTGGCCCTGCTCGCCATGCTCCTCGGCGGCCTCGCCTACGGCAGCGCCCCCCTGCGCGCCGCCGACAGCCTCGGCTGGCTGGCCATCGCCCCCGCCGGCCTGGTCGCCCTCCCCCTGGGCCGCCTCGGCGGCCCCGGCCGCCTCCTCCCCCCACTCGGCGCCCTCCTGGCCGCCGGCGCCCTCCTCCTCGGCCAACTGATCGAACACCTCCGCCGCCTCCACACCGAAGGCCCCACCCCCCACAACCTCCTCCACGACACCCTCACCACCTGGCGCGCCGACCTACGCCCCCTCGACGCCGCCTTCTACGCCATCGCCCTCATCGGCGGCTTCCTCCTCACCCGCCGCACCGCCACCCGCACCTGACCTACCCACACACCCCCAACACCCCAGCGGGCGCGCAAGGCGAAGCCCGCGCGCCCGCAACACCCACACCCCACCAGCAGCACCCCCGCCCTCACCCCCAGCAGGCATCCCCCCACCCACCGCCCCACCCACCCGCCCCTCCCCCACCCCAGCGAGAGGGACGCGCTGCGGAAGGGGGCGGCGCAGGGGGTGGGTGCGGAGAGGGGCGTGACGGGTGATTTTCAGACTGCCAACGCTCCCCAGCCCGCAGGCACAGGACCGGCAGTCTGAAAATCATCCAGCCCCCGCAGCACCCACCCCCGGAGCCGCCCCCGGCCCCCCACCCTCCCGAAAGCCACCCCCCGAACAGAAACCCCCCACAAACCCCGAAGGCCCCCACCGTCACCCGGCAGGGGCCCCCATCGACAAACCTCAGCGGTGATCCAGCGCCGGATTCACCGTCACCTCGACCCGCTGGAACTCCTTGAGCTCCGTGTACCCCGTCGTGGCCATCGCCCGCCGCAGCGCACCGAACAGGTTCATCGTCCCGTCCGGAGTGTGCGACGGCCCGGTCAGGATCTCCTCGGTGGTGCCGACCGTCCCGAGGTCCACCCGCTTGCCCCGCGGCAGCTCCTCGTGGACGGCCTCCATCCCCCAGTGGATCCCCTTGCCCGGAGCGTCGGTGGCCCGCGCCAGCGCGGCCCCGATCATCACCGCGTCGGCGCCGCAGGCGACCGCCTTCGGGATGTCCCCGCTGTACCCGACCCCGCCGTCCGCGATGACGTGCACGTAGCGCCCACCGGACTCGTCCATGTAGTCGCGACGGGCGGCCGCCACGTCGGCGACGGCGGTCGCCATCGGCACCTGGATGCCCAGCACGTTCCGGGTGGTGTGGGCCGCGCCCCCACCGAACCCGACCAGCACCCCGGCGGCGCCGGTCCGCATCAGGTGCAGCGCCGCGGTGTACGTGGCGCACCCGCCGACGATCACCGGGACGTCCAGCTCGTAGATGAACTGCTTGAGGTTGAGCGGCTCGGCGGCACCGGAGACGTGCTCGGCCGAGACGGTGGTGCCGCGGATGACGAAGACGTCGACGCCGGCGTCCACGACGGCCTTGGAGAACTCGGCGGTGCGCTGCGGCGACAGGGCCGCGGCGGTGACCACGCCGGAGTCGCGGACCTCCTGGATCCGCTGCTTGATCAGCTCGGCGCGGATCGGCGCGGAGTAGATCTCCTGGAGCCGGCGGGTCGCGGTGGACTCGTCGGTGATCGAGGCGATCTCGTCCAGCAGCGGCTGCGGGTCCTCGTAGCGGGTCCACAGGCCTTCGAGGTTCAGCACGCCCAGACCGCCGAGGCGGCCGATCTGGATGGCCTGCTGCGGCGAGACCACGCTGTCCATCGGGGCGGCCAGGAACGGCAGCTCGAAGCGGTAGGCGTCGATCTGCCAGGCGATCGAGACCTCCTTCGGGTCCCGGGTACGGCGGCTGGGGACGACGGCGATGTCGTCGAAGGCGTACGCCCGTCGGCCGCGCTTGCCTCGCCCGATCTCGATCTCAGTCACTTCGAGCCCTTCTGCTTTGTTGCTCATGCCTGCCGGGTCACCCCGACCGCACCCCAGTATCCCGTACGGCCGCTGGTCCCGCCCCGACGGCCCACGCCCGAACGCCCGACAGCCGCGCCCGGACGCCCGGACGCCCCGAGGGGCCCGCCGCCGCGGTGCGGCAGCGGGCCCCTCGGTGGTCCGGCGGCGTCAGCGGGCCGAGTAGTTCGGCGCCTCGACGGTCATCTGGATGTCGTGCGGGTGGCTCTCCTTGAGGCCCGCCGAGGTGATCCGGACGAACCGGCCCTTGCTCTCCATCTCGGCGACGGTGGCGGCGCCGACGTAGCCCATGGTCTGGCGCAGACCGCCGACCAGCTGGTGCAGCACGGCCGACAGCGGGCCGCGGTAGGGCACCTGGCCCTCGATGCCCTCGGGGACGAGCTTGTCGTCCGAGGCCACCTCGGCCTGGAAGTAGCGGTCCTTGGAGTAGGAGCGCCCCTGGCCGCGGGACTGCATGGCGCCCAGCGAGCCCATGCCGCGGTAGGACTTGAACTGCTTGCCGTTGATGAACATCAGCTCGCCCGGCGACTCCTCGCAGCCGGCCAGCAGCGAGCCGAGCATCACGGTGTCGGCACCGGCGGCGAGCGCCTTGCCGATGTCGCCCGAGTACTGCAGGCCGCCGTCGCCGATGACCGGCACGCCGGCCGCCTGGCAGGCCACCGCGGCCTCGTAGATGGCGGTGATCTGCGGCACGCCGATGCCGGCGACCACGCGGGTGGTGCAGATGGAGCCGGGGCCGACGCCGACCTTGACGCCGTCCACGCCGGCGTCGATCAGCGCCTGGGCGCCGTCGCGGGTGGCGACGTTGCCGCCGACCACGTCGATCTTGACGGCCGACTTGATCTTCGCGATCCAGGCCAGCGCGTTGTGGCTGTGGCCGTGCGAGGTGTCCACCACCAGGAAGTCCGCACCGGCCTCGACCAGGGCCTGGGCCCGGTCGAACGCCTCGGCGCTGGCGCCGACGGCGGCACCGACCAGCAGCCGGCCCTCGGCGTCCTTGGCGGCGTTCGGGTACTGCTCGGCCTTGACGAAGTCCTTGACGGTGATCAGGCCCTTGATCCGGCCCTCGTCGTCGACCAGCGGAAGCTTCTCGATCTTGTGGCGGCGCAGCAGGGCCATCGCGTCCACCCCGGAGATGCCGACCTTGCCGGTGATCAGCGGCATCGGGGTCATGATCTCGCGGACCTGGCGGCTGCGGTCCGACTCGAAGGCCATGTCGCGGTTGGTGACGATGCCGAGCAGCTTGCCCGCCTCGTCGGCGATCGGCACGCCGGAGATGCGGAACTTGGCGCACAGCGCGTCGGCCTCGCCCAGGGTGGTCTCCGGGCCGACCGTGATCGGGTCGGTGACCATGCCGGACTCGGACCGCTTCACCAGGTCGACCTGGTTGGCCTGGTCCTCGACGGACAGGTTGCGGTGCAGCACGCCGACGCCGCCCTGGCGCGCCATCGCGATGGCCATCCGCGACTCGGTGACCTTGTCCATCGCCGCGGAGAGCAGCGGAATGTTGACGCGCACGTTCCGGGAGACCCGCGAGGAGGTGTCCACCTGGTTCGGCAGCACCTCGGAGGCCCCGGGCAGCAGCAGGACGTCGTCGTACGTGAGCCCGAGCATGGCGAACTTCTCGGGTACGCCTGCGGCGTTGTAAGACATTTGGGGGGTACCTTCCGTGGCCGGCCTTATCCGCTCACGCCCTGAGGGTGGGGGCGCATTCATCGCTCACTCGCGCAGACCGCCGAAGCCGGGTGCAATGGGAGGATCCTCCAAGGGGACCCCGCGCGCACCCGTCAAACTTTGGCAACCCGCCCAGGCGCCGATACCCCATGGTACTGGCACCGCGAATGTGTCCTCGTGTGCCCTTGACAACAACCCCGCACCATGGGCCATTCCACCGCGAGCGGCGGGGACGGCACAGGTCAGGAGGACTCCTCCGCGAGCGCCCGCAGCCGGCTGAGCGCCCGGTGCTGGGCCACCCGGACGGCACCGGGCGACATCCCGAGCACCTCGCCGGTCTCCTCCGCCGACAGTCCGGCGGCCACCCGGAGCAGCACCAGCTCGCGCTGACGGGCCGGCAGGTTGGAGAGCAGTTCCTTCGCCCAGGCCGCGTCGCTGCTCAGCAGCGCCTGCTCCTCCGGGCCGAGCGCCTCGTCCGGCACCTCCGGCAGGTCGTCCTGGGGCACCACGGTCGAGCCGGGCCCGCGCATCGCGGCCCGCTGGAGATCGGCGATCTTGTGCGCGGCGATCCCGTAGACGAAGGCCTCGAACGGGCGCCCCTGGTCCTTGTACCGGGGCAGCGCGCAGAGCACCGCGACGCAGACCTCCTGGGCGACGTCGTCCACGTGGTGCCGGGCCCCGCCGGGCAGCCGGACCAGCCTGGCGCGGCAGTACCGCAGGGCCAGCGGGTGGACGTAGGCGAGCAGCGCGTCGATCGCCGGGCCCTCGCCGCGCACAGCGGCCGCGACCAGCTCGCCCACCAACGGGGAGCCGCCCCTGCCGAGCACCGGCGGGCGGTCCGGCCCGGTCGCACCGGCGGAACCGCCGGGTTCGGCGTACGACGGATCGTGACCCGGACCGGAGGGCTCGGCCTCCACCGGGTCCGCCTGGCCGGCCGTACCGGCGACGTCGTCGCGCATCGGTCCATGGTGCCTGGTCGAGCGGGAAAACGCGGCACCGCGTCCGGAGTTGTGCACCGGAACGTTATGCGCTGCGGCACCGTGCGGCATGCCGTGCACCACCGGCCCCTCCTGCACCGTGCCGCCTCCCGCCCCGCCGCAGTCGCTGGTACCGTCCGTCGCGCCGTCCGCCGAGTGTCCTGCGGCTGCGTGGTTCGCCGCAGTGCCTGTCCGCTGGTCCCCGAGGTGCTCCACTCCTCCATGGTGCAACCTCGGGACCGTAACGTCACACGCCTGTGCGGTGTCCGCTCCGGGAACCACCGGCGGCACGCCGCAACCGGCGGCGCCGCCGGTGGTCAGCGGACCAGGCCCCAGCGGAAGCCCAGCGCCACCGCGTGCGCCCGGTCGGAGGCCCCGAGCTTCTTGAAGAGCCGTCGGGCGTGGGTCTTGACGGTGTCCTCGGAGAGGAACAGCTCGCGGCCGATCTCGGCGTTGCTGCGGCCGTGGCTCATGCCCTCCAGCACCTGGATCTCACGCGCCGTCAACGTGGGCGCCGCGCCCATGTCGGGGCTGCGCAGCCGGCGCGGGGCGAGCCGCCAGGTCGGGTCGGCGAGGGCCTGGGTGACGGTGGCCCGCAGCTCGGCGCGCGAGGCGTCCTTGTGCAGGTATCCGCGGGCGCCCGCGGCCACCGCGAGCGCGACACCGTCGAGGTCCTCGGCGACGGTGAGCATGATGATCCGCGCGCCCGGGTCGGCGGACAGCAGCCGCCGGACCGTCTCGACCCCGCCGAGGCCGGGCATCCGGACGTCCATCAGAACGAGATCGGAGCGGTCGGCCACCCAGCGGCGGAGGACCTCCTCCCCGTTCGTCGCGGTGGTGACCCGGTCCACACCGGGTACGGTCGCGACCGCGCGGCGAAGCGCCTCGCGGGCGAGCGGGGAATCGTCGCAAACGAGAACGGAAGTCATGACCGTCGTCCTCCGCAGCTGATCCGCGTCACGTTGAGCCTCCTGGCTGGTACGAACCTCTCCGACACGGCCGATCGGCGACAGACTCCGTGCTGATCGCCCCAACCTGCCCGCGATCGTTCCCGACGTCCGGCGCCCGCTAACCGCCTCCGCACTTCCAACGACCGTCACTCGAATGAGTTACGGCCTTCGGGGCCATCTCCACCACTGTACGTGGCCGACCCGTTACCGATCAGCCGCATCGCGGTGCACACGCCGCTCTTTTGCGCAGCTCGCGCGCGGTCGGCGTACGACCCGCACACCGGCCCGGCACGCCGCGCGCCCCTCGGGCCACCCGATTGCCACGCCCGCGCCCGGCGGACCCCTTGCCCACTATGCCCTTTTTTATAGCTTTCGTATGGTCATTGACTGTTGTGCCAGTGTGTGGGTGACTTGTCCATGGAGTTGCCTTAAGTCATATTTCCAGGTGTCCACACCAGTGCATCGAAGCCCCGCCGCACCGCTCGGCAGCCAGCCCCGCCGAACGCCCGGCCGACGGCCGACAGCCTCTGAAGGGAATGAGCCATGGCAGATTTCTCCCGCCTCCCCGGTCCCAACGCGGACCTCTGGGACTGGCAGCTCTCCGCAGCCTGCCGTGGCGTGGACAGCTCGCTCTTCTTCCACCCCGAGGGCGAGCGCGGGGCCGCGCGCAGTTCGCGCGAGGCCAGCGCCAAGGAGGTGTGCATGCGCTGCCCGGTGATCGCCGAGTGCGCGGCGCACGCGCTGGCGGTCCGTGAGCCGTACGGCGTCTGGGGTGGGATGACCGAGGACGAGCGCGAGGAGATGCTGGGACGCTCGCGGCACCGGCTGGTCGAGGTCCCGCTGACCCCGCCGGCGGTCGCCCGGCGCTAGACCCGTCTCCATGAGCGCCGTGAAGAAACGTTTCCTCGCGGCGCTTCAGCCTGTCGGCTCACTGTACGTACAGAACCACGACGGCCCCGTCACCCACCGTCAGCGCGTGGCGGCCGCCCCCGCCAGCCGCTCCAGCATCAGCGCCACGGCCGGCACCTCGGCCAGGTCCGGCAGGGTCAGCGCGACCACCTGGCGCACCGCGGGCGCCCCGGAGGCCGTCCGCACCGGCACCGTCGACACGCCGTCAGGACGCACCGACTGGAGCGCCAGCCGGGGCAGCACCGCCACCCCCAGCCCGGCCGCCACCAGGCCGACCACCGCCGGGTAGTCGTCCGTCGCGAAGTCGATCCGGGGCTCGAAGCCCGCGCCGGCGCACAGCTCCACCAGGTGACCCCGGCACTGCGGGCAGCCGGCGATCCACTGCTCCCCCGCCAGCTCGGCCAGCTCCACCGCCCCGCCGCGCCCGCCCAGCGGGTGGTCGGCGGGCAGCAGGCCCACCAGCGGGTCGTCCAGCAGCGGGGTGACCACCAGATCGGACCAGTCGGTCCCGGCGGTCAGCTGCTGCGCCTCCAGGTTGGCCTCGGCCCGGGCCTCGCGCGGCGTGCCGTGGGCGGGCGCCGGGGCCGCGGCGGCGCCGTCGGACTGCGGGTAGCGGAAGGCCAGCGCGATCTCGCACTCGCCGCCGCGCAGCATCGCCAGCGACTCCGGCGGCTCCGCCTCGACCAGCGACACGCGCACCCCGGGATGGCCGTCCCGCAGGCGGGCGACGGCGGGCGGCACCAGGGTGGAGCTCGCGGTCGGGAAGGAGACCAGCCGCACCCGCCCGGCCCGCAGCCCGGCGATCGCGGCGACCTCCTCCTCGGCGGCGGAGAGCCCGGCCAGGATTCCGGTGGCATGCTTGAGCAGGACCCGGCCGGCCTCGCTGAGCTGCATCCCGCGGCCCGAGCGGACCACCAGCGGGGTGTCCACCGACTTCTCCAGGGCCTTCATCTGCTGGCTGATGGCGGGCTGCGTACAGCCCAGCTCGCGGGCGGCGGCGGAGAAGGAGCCGGTGCGGGCGACGGCACGCAGGACGCGCAGATGGCGGGCCTCGATCATGCCTTATTTATAAGGCAATCTTTGGAATCTGCAAAATTCTACTGATAGTTGAAGCGCGGGCGAACGCCGGAGGCCCGGCCCGCTCCCCTCGCGGGGCGCGGACCGGGCCTCCGGTCAGGCGTCGGAGCCTCAGTGCGAGTGGCCGTGGCCGTGCGAGTGGCCGTGACCGTTGTCGGCCTCCTCCTCCTTCTTCTCCACCACGAGGGTCTCGGTGGTGAGGAGCAGGGAGGCGATCGAGGCGGCGTTCTCCAGGGCGGAGCGGGTGACCTTGACCGGGTCGATGACGCCGGCCTTCACCAGGTCGCCGTACTCGCCGGTGGCGGCGTTGTAGCCCTGGCCGGCCTCCAGCTCGGAGACCTTGGAGGTGATGACGTAGCCCTCCAGGCCGGCGTTCTGGGCGATCCAGCGCAGCGGCTCGTGCAGCGCCTTGCGGACGACCGCGACACCGGTGGCCTCGTCGCCCGACAGGCCCAGGCCGTCGTTCAGCACCTTGGCGGCGTGGACCAGGGAGGCGCCACCACCGGCGACGATGCCCTCCTCGACCGCGGCGCGGGTCGCCGAGATGGCGTCCTCCAGGCGGTGCTTGCGCTCCTTCAGCTCCACCTCGGTGGCGGCGCCGACCTTGATGACGCAGACGCCGCCGGCCAGCTTGGCCAGGCGCTCCTGCAGCTTCTCGCGGTCCCAGTCGGAGTCGGTCGCGGCGATCTCGCCCTTGATCTGGGCGACGCGGCCGGCGACGGCCTCGGCGTCACCGGCGCCGTCGACGACCGTGGTCTCGTCCTTGGTGATGGTCACCCGGCGGGCGGTGCCCAGCACGTCCAGGCCGACCTGGTCGAGCTTGAGGCCGACCTCCTCGGAGATGACCTGGCCACCGGTCAGGACGGCCAGGTCGCCGAGGATCGCCTTGCGGCGGTCGCCGAAGCCCGGGGCCTTGACGGCGACGGCGTTGAAGGTGCCGCGGATCTTGTTCACGACCAGGGTCGACAGCGCCTCGCCGTCGACGTCCTCGGCGATGATCAGCAGCGGCTTGGAGGCACCGCCCTGGAGGATCTTCTCCAGCAGCGGCAGCAGCTCCTGGATGGAGGAGATCTTGCCCTGGTTGATCAGGATGTACGGGTCCTCCAGGACCGCCTCCTGCCGCTCCGCGTCGGTGACGAAGTACGGCGACAGGTAGCCCTTGTCGAACTGCATGCCCTCGGTGAAGTCCAGCTCCACGCCGAAGGTGTTCGACTCCTCGACGGTGATGACACCGTCCTTGCCGACCTTGTCGATCGCCTCGGCGATCAGCTCGCCGACCTGGGTGTCCTGGGCGGAGAGGGACGCGACGGCGGCGACGTCGTCCTTGCCCTCGATCTCGCGGGCGATGGAGAGCAGGTGCTCGGAGACGGCGGCGACGGCCTTGTCGATGCCCTTCTTCAGGGCGGCCGGGCCGGCACCGGCGGCGACGTTGCGCAGACCCTCGTTGACCAGGGCCTGGGCCAGCACGGTGGCGGTGGTGGTGCCGTCACCCGCGACGTCGTTGGTCTTGGTGGCGACCTCCTTGACGAGCTGCGCGCCAAGGTTCTCGTACGGGTCGTCCAGCTCGACCTCGCGGGCGATGGTGACACCGTCGTTGGTGATGGTCGGGGCGCCGAACTTCTTGTCGATGACGACGTTGCGGCCCTTGGGGCCGATGGTCACCTTGACGGTGTCGGCCAGCTTGTTGACACCGCGCTCCAGCGAGCGGCGGGCGTCCTCGTCGAACTGCAGGATCTTCGCCATGTTCCCTATTCCCTCGGGGCTGCGGCCGGCCGACCGGCCGCCGAACTACGTGAACCAACAACCACGCCCCGGGCCACTGTCACGGAGGACACGGATCCGGGGCGGGTCGGGACGACTTACTTCTCGATGATGGCGAGAACGTCGCGAGCGGAGAGCACCAGGTACTCCTCGCCCTGGTACTTCACCTCGGTGCCGCCGTACTTCGAGTACAGGACGATGTCACCCACGGCGACGTCGAGCGGCAGACGCTGGCCGTCCTCGAAGCGGCCCGGGCCGACGGCCAGGACGACACCCTCCTGGGGCTTCTCCTTGGCGGTGTCCGGGATAACCAGGCCGGAGGCCGTGGTGGTCTCGGCGTCGAGCGGCTGGACCACGATGCGGTCCTCGAGCGGCTTGATGGCAACCTTGCTGCTGGTGGTCACGTCCGAGCTCCCCTTCGGAGATTACGGGGTTTTCTAACGGGTAGGGGCGATCCTGCGGGTCTGCCGTCGCGGGGGTCAGACACACGTCGTCGCGTTAGCACTCTCCTAGTGGGGAGTGCCAAGGACGACCATAGGGCCGTGTTAGCACTCAGTCAACCAGAGTGCCAACGACGCGCCCTGGGAACCCGGATTCGCGGATGAGTAGCCGTACTCATGTGCGACGCTCCCGCCGTCGGCAGACTCCTCGTCATGACATCGATCCCGGTGCGCGTCGGCCCGTCCCGGACCACGGACGCCGCCCTCGCCCTGCTGTCGCTGCCCCTGCTGGGAGCCGCGCTGCCGTTCGTGGTCTTCTTCGTCGTCGCCTCCCTCGGCAGCGGCCCCGGCCACGGGGACGACGGGGACGGCCTCGAATGGGCCTTCCTGGGCATCGGGATGCTGGCCGCCCCGGTCGCCGCCCTGACGGCGGGCCTGGTGGTCGCCTTCCGCAGCCGGCGGTCCGGCTACCAGTACCTCCCGGTCGCCGCGGTGCTCTCCCCCTTCGTGCTGCCGGCGGTCCTGTCCTCGGGCGTCCTGTGGCGCTGACGCCGTCCGGCCCGCCGGAACCGGCGGGCACGCGGAGCGGGGGCGCCCGACCGGCGAGAATGGCCCCGTGGACACCGAGAACCTCCAGCCGCTGCTGACCCCCGAGGGCCAGGCCCTGCTCGCCGAGTTGCGCGAGTTCACCCCCGAGGAGGAGCTGGCGCTGGCGACCCGGCTGCGCCGGGAGCACCCGGCGGAGCTGGTGTCGGCGGCGTTCGGGCAGGCGCGGCTGCGCCAGCGGGCCCGGGCGAAGTTCGGGGCCGACGCCGACCTGATGTACTTCACGCCCAACGGGGTGGAGCAGTCCACCCGGCGCAGCGTGGCCGAGTGGCGGGCACGGCGGTTCGCCGCCCTGGGCGTACGGCGGCTGGCGGACCTCTGCTGCGGCATCGGCGGGGACGTGCTGGCGCTGGCCCGGGCGGGCATCGAGGTGCTGGCCGTCGACCGGGACCCGGCGGCCTGCGCCGCCACCGCGGCCAACGCCGCCGCGCTGGGCCTGGCCGACCTGGTCGAGGTGCGCTGCGCGGACGTCGCCGAGGTGGACGTCACCGGCTTCGACGCGGTGTTCACCGACCCGGCCCGGCGCACCTCGCGCGGCCGGGTGTTCGACCCGGAGGCGTACGCCCCGCCGCTCTCCTGGGCCGTCGAGGCCGGCCGGCGGACCCCGGTCGGCGCACTGAAGGTGGCGCCGGGCATCCCGCACGAGGCGGTGCCGCAGGACGCCGAGGCCGAGTGGGTGTCCGACCACGGCGACGTCAAGGAGGCGGTGCTCTGGTTCGGCACCCGGGCCGCGAGCCCGCACCGCGCCACCCTGCTGCCGCAGGGCGCCAGCCTGACCGGCGGCGACCTGCCCGACCCGCCGGCCGGCCCGGTCGGGCGCTACCTGTACGAGCCGGACGGCGCGGTGATCCGGGCCCACCTGGTGGCCGAGGTGGCCGAGCAGGTGGGCGGCCGGCTGATCGACCCGAAGATCGCCTACCTGACCTCGGACGAACTGGTCGCCACCCCGTACGCGCACGCCTTCGAGCTCACCGACGTGCTGCCGTTCAACATCAAGAAGCTGAAGGCGCTGCTGCGCGAGCGGGCGGTCGGCACGGTGGTGATCAAGAAGCGCGGGATGGCGATCACCCCGGAGGAGCTGCGCCGCCAGCTCAAGCCCTCCGGGCCGAACACCGTCACGGTGATCCTCAGCCGCACCGACCACGGGCCGCTGATGATGCTGGGACGGCCGGTCTGAGCTACGAGGCGGGCGCCTGGATGTAGTCCTCCAGCCGGGCCACCGAGAAGCCCTGCTCCTGGATCCGGGCCAGCAGGTCGCCGAACATCTGGGTCATCGTGGCGCCCTTGAGCTCCTTGGGGCCGCGGAAGTGCGCCAGGATGATGTCGCCGGGCTTCAGCTTCTTGTCCCCGGACTGGTACTGCATGTCGTGGATCTGCATCGACTCGCGCCACAGCACTATGGCGCGCGGGCCGCACTCCTGGACCGAGGTGTTGAGCACCGGGGTGTTGGCGCCGTCGCCGAACGGCGGACGGAACAGCAGCGGGGCGGTGCCGTACTGCTGGGTGAGCGCGGACTGCGCGTCGCAGATCTCGGCCTTCTGCCTGTCCACCGGGAGCTTGCTCATCACCGGGTGGTCCACGGTGTGGTTCTGGACGTGGTTGCCCAGCGCCTGGAGCGGCTTGAAGTACGCGTAGTCGTTCCTGACGATGTCCCGGGTCAGGAACATCGAGACCGGCACCTTGAGGTCGGTCAGCATCTCGACGAACTTCGGGTCCTTCTCGGCGCCGTCGTCGATGGTGATGAAGACGACCTTGTCGCTCGTCTTCACGTCGCTGAACACCGGTACCGGGCCGGTCCGTTGGAGCTTGACGGGCTTGTCGGCGGGCGGCGCCGGGGCGGGGGCGAGCGGGGTGAGGCCCCACTTGGCCCAGGCCGCGGCGCCCGCTCCCGCCGGGGCGCCGGACGGGGTGGCGGTCGCGGCCCCGGTGGTCGGCGCGGCGCCGGTGGGCCGGGCCGCGGCGGACGTGGCCGCGGCGGCCGGGGCGGCCCCACCGCCGCCTCCGCCGTCACCGCACGCGGTGGCGAAGGCCAGCAGGGCCACCGCCCCCGCCGCGTACGTCCTGGCCCTGCTCCGCCCGTCCCTGATCACCGCTGCGCGCTCCCGGCTCCCGTCCAGCTTTCTCTCAGCTAGCACGGTAGCGAACAGGTCAGCGGTTCCCGATCAGTTATTCGATGTGCTCGCTGGTGAAGGACCAGCGGTGCACCGGGCGGCCCAACAGCTCGGCCGGCGGGTCGGCGACGGGCACCGGCTCGCCGCTCCACCAGGCGATCAGCAGCACCCTCTCGCCCGGGGCGGAGAGCAGTTCGAGGCGCTCCAGCCCGGCCGAGCCGCGCAGCGCGGGCAGCGCCGACTCCCGCACCCAGGCGGCGAGTTCGCCGGCCCGGCCGGTCGCCGCCCGGGCCTCCCACATCGCGGCGACGGTCATGCCGCGCCGCCGCCGAGGGCGTCGTAGGCCTGACCGTGGAAGTCCGTGTGGGGCACGTGGACGTCGGTCACCGGCAGCGAGGAGTCGGCGGACAGGTCGAAGGCGGACGGCGTGCGGTCGCGCCACACCATCTCGGCGCCGAGCGCCGCGACCATCGCGCCGTTGTCGGTGCACAGGCCCGGCCGGGGAACCCGCAGTCGGATGCCGGCCCGGTCGCAGCGCTGCTGGGCCATCTCGCGCAGCCGCGAGTTGGCCGCCACGCCGCCGCCGATCATCAGGTGGTCGACGCCGTTGTCCCGGCACGCCTTGACGGCCTTGCGGGTGAGCACGTCGGTGACGGCCTCCTGGAAGGACGCCGCCACGTCGGCGATCGGCACCTCCTCGCCGGCCCGGCGCTTGGCCTCCACCCAGCGGGCGACGGCGGTCTTCAGACCGGAGAACGAGAAGTCGTACGCCGGGTCGTTCCTGCCGGACAGGCCGCGCGGGAAGGCGATCGCCCCGGGGTCGCCGTCGCGGGCGGTGCGGTCGACGATCGGGCCGCCGGGGAAGCCGAGGCCGAGCACCCGGGCGACCTTGTCGAAGGCCTCGCCGGCGGCGTCGTCGATGGTCGCGCCGAGCGGGCGGACGTCGCTGGTGATGTCCTCGCTGAGCAGCAGCGAGGAGTGCCCGCCGGAGACCAGCAGGGCCATCGTCGGCGAGGGCAGCCGGCCGTGCTCCAGCTGGTCGACGCAGATGTGCGAGGCGAGGTGGTTGACCCCGTACAGCGGCTTGTCCAGCGCCCAGGCGTACGCCTTCGCGGCGCTGACGCCGACCAGCAGCGCGCCGGCCAGGCCGGGGCCTGCGGTGACGGCGATGCCGTCCAGGTCGCTCGCCTTGATGCCGGCGGTGTCCAGAGCGCGCTGGATGGTCGGGACCATCGCCTCCAGGTGCGCGCGGCTGGCGATCTCCGGCACGACGCCGCCGAAGCGGGCGTGGTCGTTGACGCTGGAGGCGACCGCGTCGGCCAGCAGCGTGGTGCCGCGCACGATGCCGACGCCGGTCTCGTCGCAGGAGGTCTCGATGCCGAGGACGAGCGGTTCGTCAGCCATGGCGGGTGTCCTCAATGTCCTTCGGGTCGGTGCTGTCAGTGCTCGGGCGGTCGAGGCCCGGGCGGTCGGGACTCGAGTGGTCGAGACCCGGGCGGTCGAGGCGCATCACCAGCGCGTCGACGTTGGCGGGCTGGTAGTAGCCGCGCCGGATGCCCACCGGTTCGAAGCCGTGCCGCTCGTACAGCCGCTGGGCGCGCGGGTTGTCCACCCGCACCTCCAGCAGCAGCTCGGCGCACTCGCGCCGGGCGGCCTCCCGGATCAGGTCGGTGAGCAGCGCCGCGCCGAGGCCGGCGCCCTGGTGGCGCTCGTCGACGGCGATGGTCTGGACGTCGCCCTCGCCGGCGATCGCCATCAGCCCGGCGTAGCCGACGACGGTGCCGTCCGGGGCGGCCGCGACGGTGTAGTGGCGGGTGCCGCCGGGGTGGGCGTCGGCCAGCTCGGACCAGAACATCCCGGCGGACCAGGCGTCCTCGGGGAAGAGCCGCAGCTCCAGTTCCAGCACCGGCGCGATGTCCCACCAGCGCATCGGGCGCAGGGTGGTGCCGTGGTTCACGCCGGGAGCACCGCCTTGTAGCCGGCCGGGACCTGGGCGTCCGGGCGGCGCAGGTACAGCGGGTGGTTCGGCAGCAGCTCGCGCCCGGCGGCCAGCTCGGCGGCGGCGAAGCCGGCCAGGGCGCCGGCCGAGACGTGCGCGGGGCCGTGCGCGCCCGGGAAGGCGTCGGGGTAGAGCAGCGCGCCGGCGCCGACGGAGCGCTCCCGCGGGGTCAGCTCGGCCGGGCGGTCGACGTCGGGGCCCTCGGTGCGGCGGCCCTCCGCGTCGTACGAGGCCCAGTAGACCTCCTTGCGGCGCGCGTCGGTGGCGACCGTGAACGGCTCCCCGGCCAGGCCCTCGGCGCGGGCCTGGAAGGCGATCGCGTCCAGGGTGCAGACGCCGTGGACCGGCAGCCCGAGCGCGTGGCCGAGCGCGGCGGCGGTGACCAGACCGACCCGCAGGCCGGTGTACGGGCCGGGGCCGACGCCGACCGCGATGCCGGTCAGCCGGTGCTTGTCCACCCCGGCGGCCCGCAGTACCTGGTCGATCGCGGGCAGCAGCAGTTCGCCGTGGCGCCTGGCGTCGACCTGGTGGGTCTCGGCGAGGACGGCCGTGCCGTCGTGGACGGCGGCGGTGACGGCGGGGGTAGCGGTGTCGAACGCGAGCAGCAGCACGGGTCAAGGTTAGACCGACGTTGGGCCGACCGGCCGATCGGCAAGGCGTACTACCCGGGAACACACATCCGAGGCGCTGCGACCCGCGCGGATGAACCTGGCACGATGGGGCCGTACGTAAAGGGACGGCGGCGGGAGCGGCAACGTGGCGAAGATGGGTCCTGGAGTGGTGGTCACGGGGTTGACCGTGGGGGCCCTGGTGGTGGTGAGCCTGCTGGCCTTCCAGGCCAACGGCGCCCAGGAGCGGGCGGGCGGCGCCAGGCCCACCGCCACCACCACGGCGACCGGGACGGCCACCGCCGCGGCGCCGACCCCGGCGGCCACCCCGACCGTCCCCGCGCTGCCGACCACCTCGGGCACCGGCATCCGGGTCGTGTACTCGGTCGGCAGCCACTACGTCTGGCTGGTCGACCCGAAGAAGACCCCGCAGGTCACGGCCGCCTTCCCGGTCACCCCGGGCTCGGTCGAGCCGGCCCCGGGCAACTACGCCGTGTACAGCCGCACCCCGACCGCCACCGGGACGGACGGCCGGCAGATCGAGCACGTGGTGCGCTTCGCGCAGCAGAACGGCGTGGTGTTCGGCTTCAGCGCGGCCGTGGACGGCGCGACGCCGACCACCGACCCGGGCACCAAGACCGGCGGCATCCGCAGCGGCCGCGCCGAGGGGCAGCTGCTCTGGGACTTCGCGCCGAAGGAGACCAAGGTGGTCGTGATCGCCTGATCCCGGGCGGCCGGGAGCGACCAGGCCCGCCCGCGCCCGGGAGGACCGGACTCACGCGGCCCGGGGCGTCCGCGCCTCGGGCCGTTCGCCGTGCCCGGACGGTCCTCCGTCCGGTACGGCCCCCGGTTCGTCCGGTACCGCCCCCGGTTCGGGCGGCGTGGACACCGCCTCGGCGGCCGCGCAGGCGGCCAGCAGCGCCCGCATCGGCTCTCCCGGAGCCCGGCGGGCGGAGTCTCCGACCCCGGCGGCGGGGACCGCGCGCTGCGGGGCGGGGGTGGTGCTCGACATGGCGCCTCCCTAGTTAGGCAGACCTAACCGCAGCACCCATCCCACCACGCCCGGCGCCCCGCCCGCAACACCTTGCCGACAGCCTGTCGGCAAGGTGTCGGCGGCCGGTCGGCTATCCGAGCTCCGCCAGCGCCACGTCCGCCCAGCGCGGGCCGATGCCGGTCAGCACCACCCGGCGCGGGTCCTGGTCGTCGCCGTCCGGGGTGTCGCCGATGGCGCGTTCGATCCGGACCTCCAGCCGGTCCTCGGACAGCCGCTCGACCTTGCCCTCGCCCCACTCGACCACGACCACCGACTCGGGCAGCGAGACGTCCAGGTCGAGGTCCTCCATCTCGTCCAGGTCCCCGCCCAGCCGGTACGCGTCCACGTGCACCAGCGCCGGGCCGCCGACCAGCGAGGGGTGCACCCGGGCGATCACGAAGGTCGGCGAGGTCACCGCCCCGCGGACCCGCAGCCCCTCCCCCAGCCCCCGGGTCAGCGTGGTCTTCCCCGCCCCCAGCTCGCCGGAGAGCAGCACCAGGTCACCCGGCCGCAGCAGCGCGGCCAGCTCCCGGCCGAGCCGGCCCATCCGCTCCGGGGTGGGGACGGTGAGAGTGGCGTGCGAGCCCATGCGCGTGTCTTGCCCTTCGATCCGTACCGGCGCACCGACCACCGGCCGCCACCGCTACCGTCCCACATCGGCGGGCCCCGGTGCGGCCGGCGGGGGCCCGAGGACCGGCCCCCGTCCTCACGTGGGGTCGGCGACGGCCTCCGCGGCCCGCTCCCGGGCCAGGTCGAGGACGGCCGCGGGCAGCGGCGCGGCCCCGGCGAAGTCGGCGGCCCGGCGCAGCAGCCGGGCCAGCTCGCGGCCGACCGGCCCCGGGCGCTCCAGCATCACCAGGTGCCCGGCGCCCTCGGCCAGGACCAGCTCGGCACCCGGCAGCCGCTCGGCGATCGCCTCGCTGTGCGTCGAGGGCGTCAGCAGGTCCTTCGTCCCGGCCAGCACCAGCGCGGGCAGACCGCGCAGGGCGGCCAGCGCCTCGTACTTCTCGTGCACGCCGAACACCGGGTAGAACTCGGCCACCACGTCGATCGGGGTGGCGTCCAGCAGCTGCTCGGCGAAGCGCACCACCCCGGGCTCGACGTCCCGGCCGCCGAAGGAGAACCGCCGGTAGAACACGGCGGACAGGTCCGAGCCCAGCCGCCTGGTCGCCTCGACCAGGTCGACCTGCCGGCCCAGCAGCCTCACCATCCCGGGCGCGACCTTCCGGAACAGCTTGGCGCCGGCCTTCGGCAGACCGAGGCTGACGTCGTTCCAGTCCCCGGCGAGGGTGCCGACCAGCGCCACCCCGGCCACCCGTTCGCGGAACAGCTCCGGGTGCTGGTCGGCCAGCGCCATCACCGTCATGCCGCCCATCGAGTGGCCCACCAGCACCAGCGGCCCGGTCGGGGCGACGGCGTCGATCACCGCCTTGAGGTCGCCGCCCAGCTGGTCGATGCCGGCCGGCTCGCCCGCCAGGTACGAGCGGGAGCGCTCGGAGCGGCCGTGGCTGCGCTGGTCCCAGAAGACCAGCCGCATGCCCTCGCGCAGCGCGGCCCGCTGGAAGTGCCAGCTGTCCTGGTTGAGGCAGTACCCGTGGCAGAACACCACGGTCAGCGGCTCGCCGTCGGAGCCGTCGCCGTCCGGCCCGCTCCAGCCGGTGCCGTCCAGCTCGACGTACAGCTCGGTGCCGTCCGGCGCGGCCACCGTCCGCGGGCGGCCGCGCAGCGAGCCGTACGGGGCGTTCGCGTCGAGCTCGGCCCGGGCCCGGCGGCGCATCGCCCGGCCGACGGTCAGCCGCTCCAGCGCGACGCCCGCGGCCGCCCCGGCCGCCAGCACGCCGACCGAGATCCCGATCACACCCGCCCGGCTCACCCCGGAGGCGGCGCCGGCCGCCTTGGCGACCACCGCGACCGGAGTGGCCTCGGCCGGCGCGTCGGTCATGCCGCCGGGCCCTCGGCGTGGCTGCCGCCCAGGTAGCGGCGGGGCACCCGGGCGCCGATCCGGGTGATGATCTCGTACGAGATGGTGCCGCAGGCGCGGGCCCAGTCCTCCGCGGTGGGCTCGCCGCGCTCGCCGTTGCCGAACAGCAGCACCTCGTCGCCGACCGCCGGGGTGTCGCCGCCGAGGTCCACCACGAACTGGTCCATCGCGACCCGGCCGGCCACCGTGCGCCACTTGCCGTCGATCAGCACCGGGCCGGTGCCGCTGGCGTGCCGGGGGACGCCGTCGCCGTAGCCGACCGGGACCAGGCCCAGGGTGGTCTCGCCCGGCGTCGTGTAGTGGTGGCCGTAGCTGACCCCGTGCCCGCCGGGGACCTGCTTGACCAGCGCCAGCCGCGCGGTCAGCGCCATCACCGGGCGCAGCCCGAAGTCGGCCGGCGAGCCCACCTCGGGCACCGGCGACAGCCCGTACGCGGCCAGGCCGGTGCGGACCAGGTCGAAGTGCGACTCGGGCAGCAGCAAGGTGGCCGGGGAGTTCGCCAGGTGCCGGACCTCGGGGCGCAGCCCGGCGGCCCCGGCCGTGGCCAGCGCGGCCCGGTAGGAGTCCAGCTGGGCCTGGATCGAGGGGTGGCCGGGCTCGTCCGCGGCGGCGAAGTGCGACCAGACGCCGACGACCGTCAGCAGGCCCTCGGCCTCGGCCTCGCGGGCGGCGGCCACCAGCCGCGGCCAGTCGCGCGGCTGGCAGCCGTTGCGGCCGAGGCCGGTGTCGGCCTTCAGGTGCACCCGGGCCGGGATGCCGGTCTCGCGCACGGCGGGCAGCAGCTCGTCGAGCGCCCACTGGCCGCTGACCGAGATGTCCAGGTCCGCGCGCAGCGCCTCGCGCCAGGGGCCGCCCGGCGTCCACAGCCAGCACAGGATGCGGGCCAGCTCGGGGCGGATGCCCGCGGCCCGCAGCGCCAGCGCCTCGTCCGGCGTCGCGCAGCCGAGCCAGCCGACCCCGTTCGCGACCGCTTCCCGGGCACACTCGACCGCCCCGTGGCCGTAGGCGTCCGCCTTGACCGCGAGCATCACCGCCGGGCCGCCGACGCGCTCGCGCAGCGCCGCGAGGTTGCCGCGCAGGGCGGCGAGATCGATGGTCGCCTCGGCCCGTACGCCGTCGGTGAGGGTGGCTGTGCCGGTCGTGTTCGCAGTTGTCATCAGGGTCAGTCTCCCAGACGTCCCGGAGTCCTCGCCGAACGGCCCGTCGGCGCGGCGGCCCCCCACGGCCCGCCGACCTGCCGCGGACCGCCCGTTCCCCCGCTCAGGACGCCGTGACCGGATGCCCCGGTTCCGTCGGCGCCCCCTCGCGGACCGCCCGCCACACCGCCGGCAGCGCCCCCGCCACGGCGAGCGCCGTCGTCGGGGCGCCCGGCCGGCCCGCCGCCTCGCGGCCGGCCAGGCCGTGCAGGTAGGCGGCCACCGACCCGGCGTCCAACGGCGCGAGGCCGGCCGCCAGCAGGGAGCCGGCCAGCCCGGACAGCACGTCGCCGCTGCCGGCGGTGGCCAGCCAGGAGGTGCCGGTCGGGTTCACCCGCACGGCCCCGCCCGGGTCGGCGACCACCGTGGTGGAGCCCTTCAGCAGCACCGTCGCGCGGTAGGCCGCCGCCAGTCGGCGGGCAGTGGCCAGCCGGGTCGCGGCCAGGTCGCCGGCGGCCGGCGGTGTGCCGCCCCCGGCGCCCGCGAGCAGCCGGGCGGCCTCGCCGGTGTGCGGGGTGAGCAGGGTGGGGGCGGTGCGGCCGGCCAGCGCGTCCGGGCCGAGCCGGCCCAGCTCGGTCAGCCCGTCCGCGTCCACCAGCACCGGGACGTCGCTCGCCAGCGCCTCGGTCAGCGCCTGCCGCGCCCCCTCGCCGCCGCCCGGGCCGACCACCCAGGCCTGCACCCGCCCGGCCCCGGCCGGACCGCCCTCGGTGACCAGCGTCTCCGGGAAGCGCCGCACCACCTCCTCGGCGGCGGCGCCCACGTAGCGGACGGCGCCCGCGCCGCCGTGCAGCGCCCCGGCCACCGCCAGCAGCGCCGCGCCCGGGTAGGTCGCCGAGCCGGCCGCCACCCCGACGACGCCGCGCCGGTACTTGTCGCTCTCCGCGCCCGGCACCGGCAGCAGCGCCGCCACGTCCGCGTGCTGCAGGGCCGTCACGTCCGCCGCCGGCAGCTCCAGCCCGATGCCGACCAGCTGCACCACGCCCGCGTACTCGGCCCCCGGGTCGACCAGCAGGCCGGGCTTGTACGTGCCGAAGCAGACCGTGACGTCCGCGCGCAGCGCCTCGCCGGGCACCTCGCCGGTGTCGGCGTCCACCCCGCTGGGCAGGTCCACCGCCACCACGATCCCGGTCCGCGCCGCCCGCGCGTACGGCCGGGCCTCCGGGCGCAGCCCGCCCCGGCCGCCGATGCCGACGACGCCGTCCAGCACCAGGTCCGCGCGCGAGAAGTCGGCCAGGCCGGCTTCCCGCTCCACCGTCACCCGCCCGCCGGCGGCCCGCAGCGCGGCCAGCCCGCCCGGGTGCGCCTTCTCCGGCGCCAGCAGCACCGCCGTCACCCGCGCCCCGCGCCGGGCCAGCGCGGCCCCGGCGTACAGGGCGTCACCCCCGTTGTCCCCGCTGCCCGCGAGCACCGCCACCCGGCTGCCGTACACCCGCCCCCGACGCCGGGTCAGCAGCCGCGCACAGGTCGCGGCGAGCCCGACGGCCGCCCGCTGCATCAGGGTGCCCTCCGGCAGCCGCGCCATCAGCGCGGCCTCGGCGGCCCGGACGGTTTCCACAGGGTGTGCATGACGCATGCGGGAACTCCTTCAGCGGTCGGCTACCGCCGACGCTAGCCCGCGTCCCCGCCCCGCGGGAGCCGCCCCTGCGGCACACTTTCGAGTGACACCCCACTTCGACCCCCCACCGGTGTCGGTCCGTACGCCTACCTTGTGGCTCGACACGGACCCACAGGAGGGAGAAGGGCCATGGTCGCCATGCCGGCAGTCGAGCACCCGCTGGGCCAGGACGACGTCCTCCAGGCGTTCCTGGAGCTGGACACGCCTCCCGGTTTCAAGGCCGAGCTCATCGAAGGGGAGATCGTTGTGACGCCACCACCGGACGGTGATCACGAGGACGCCATCGCCCGGTTCGCCCGGGCCGTTGCGCGCGAGGCCGCCGAGGAGCTGTACGTCAGCGGCGGGAAAGGGCTGATCACCCCCAAGGGCCGGTTCATCCCGGACGCCACCGTTGCTCCCGTCGGCCACTTCCGCGCCCAGGACTCGTGGTCGTCCGCTGTGGGAGTCGAGCTGGTCCTCGAAGTCACGTCGACCAACCCGGTCAAGGACCGCGAGTCCAAGCGCCTCGGCTACGCCGCCGCCGGCGTTCCCTGCTACCTGCTCATCGACCGCAGCGAAGGAACGGTGACGCTGTTCACCGACCCGAAGAACGGTGATTACGGCACCCTTCACGAAACCGAGTTCGGCAGGCGCATCAAGCTCCCCGCCCCGTTCTCCTTCACGCTCGACACGGCGCCCCTGCGGTAGGACGCAGCCACCGCAGGGGCGCCGTGGAAGGCCGAGCGACTACTCGACGGTGACCGACTTCGCCAGGTTGCGCGGCTGGTCGACCTCGTGGCCCTTGGCCGTGGCCAGCTCGCAGGCGAAGACCTGCAGCGGGACGGTGGAGACCAGCGGCTGGAGCAGGGTCGGGGTGACCGGGATGCGGATCAGGTGGTCCGCGTACGGGACGACGGCCTCGTCGCCCTCCTCGGCGATCACGATCGTGCGGGCGCCGCGGGCCCGGATCTCCTGGATGTTGGAGACGATCTTGTCGTGCAGGATCGACCGGCCGCGCGGCGACGGAACGACCACCACGACCGGCAGCCCCTCCTCGATCAGCGCGATCGGGCCGTGCTTGAGCTCGCCCGCCGCGAAGCCCTCGGCGTGCATGTACGCCAGCTCCTTGAGCTTGAGCGCGCCCTCCAGGGCCACCGGGAAGCCGACGTGGCGGCCGAGGAACAGCACCGAGCGGGCGTCGGCCAGCGAGCGGGCCAGCTCGCGCACCGGCTCCATGGTCTCCAGGACCTGCTCGACCTGCTTCGGCGCGTCGCCGAGCTCCTTGATGACGGCGAAGATCTCGTCGCCCCACTTGGTGCCGCGCACCTGGCCCAGGTACAGGGCGACCAGGTAGCAGGCGACGAGCTGGGTCAGGAACGCCTTGGTCGAGGCGACCGCGACCTCCGGGCCGGCGTGGGTGTACAGCACCGCGTCCGACTCGCGCGGGATGGTGGAGCCGTTGGTGTTGCAGATCGCCAGCACCTTGGCACCCTGCTCGCGGGCGTGCCGCAGCGCCATCAGGGTGTCCATGGTCTCGCCGGACTGCGAGATGGCGATGACCAGCGTGCCCGGGCCCATGATCGGGTCGCGGTAGCGGAACTCGGAGGCGACCTCGACCTCGCAGGGGATGCGGGTCCAGTGCTCGATCGCGTACTTGGCGATCATGCCGGCGTGGAAGGCCGTGCCGCAGGCCACGATGACGACCTTGTCGACCGAGCGCAGGTCGGCGTCGGAGATCCGCAGCTCGTCCAGGGTCAGCCGGCCGTCGGTGCCGATCCGGCCGAGCAGGGTATCGGCGACCGCCTTCGGCTGCTCGGCGATCTCCTTGAGCATGAAGTAGTCGTAGCCGCCCTTCTCGGCGGCGGAGGCGTCCCAGTCGACGTGGTACTCGCGCACGTCGGCGGGGGTGCCGTCGAAGTTGGTGACGGTCACGCCCTCCCGGCGCAGCTCGACCACCTGGTCCTGGCCCAGCTCGATCGCCTCACGGGTGTGGGCGATGAAGGCGGCGACGTCCGAGGCGAGGAAGTTCTCGCCCTCGCCGCGCCCGACCACCAGCGGCGAGTTGCGGCGGGCGCCGACGACGACGTCCGGCGCGTCCGCGTGCACGGCGACCAGGGTGAAGGCGCCCTCCAGCTGACGGCAGACCACCCGCATGGCCTCGGCGAGGTCGCCCGCGTAGGCCTCGCCCAGCAGGTGGGCGACGACCTCGGTGTCGGTCTCGGACCGGAGGGTGTGGCCGCGCCCGGCGATGTCGGCGCGCAGCTGGGCGAAGTTCTCGATGATGCCGTTGTGCACCACGGCCACCCGCTGGTGGTCGTCCAGGTGGGGGTGGGCGTTGGCGTCCGTCGGGCCGCCGTGGGTGGCCCAGCGGGTGTGGCCGATGCCGGTGGTGCCGCCGGGCAGGGGGGTCTCGGCGAGCGACTTCTGGAGGTTGGCGAGCTTGCCCGCCCGCTTGTCCGTGGCCAGGCTCCACCGGCCCTCGGAGTCCTGGACCTGCACCGCGACACCGGCCGAGTCGTAACCCCGGTACTCCAGGCGCTGCAGGCCTGCGATTACTACGTCGAGGGCGGCCTGAGCGCCCACGTATCCAACAATTCCGCACATGCGTGCCAGCATAAGGGCGGTTCTGCGGCCATTTTCCCGCCGCGCGCGAACGCTGCGTGACCGACACCACAGCCACCGCGAACGTCGCTACGGCTCACAATGGAGCATGTGCTGACCGAACTCTGTACGCGGGGCGCCGCCACGCCCGGCCCGTCACCGTCCCCCTACGTGGACCTCAGCCGGGCCGAGTGGAGCGCGCTGCGCGAGCGTACGCCGCTGCCGCTGACCGCCGAGGAGGTGGAGCGGCTCCGCGGCCTCGGTACCGCGCTCGACCTGGACGAGGTCCGCGACGTCTACCTGCCGCTGTCGCGCCTGCTGAACCTGTACATCCACGCCACGCACGAACTGCGGGGCACGCTGGGCACGTTCCTGGACACCCCGGACACCGAGCGCACCCGCACCCCGTTCATCATCGGCGTGGCCGGCTCCGTCGCGGTCGGCAAGTCCACCACGGCCCGCCTGCTCCAGGCGCTGCTCGCCCGCTGGCCCGAGCACCCCCGGGTCGAACTGGTCACCACCGACGGCTTCCTGCTCCCCAACGCCGAGCTGCGCCGCCGCGGCCTGATGGCCCGCAAGGGCTTCCCGGAGTCCTACGACCGCCGGGCGCTGATGCGCTTCGTCGCAGACGTGAAGGCGGGCAAGGAGCGGGTCAGCGCGCCGGTGTACTCGCACCTGGTGTACGACATCGTGCAGGGCGAGCGGCTCACCGTGGAGCGCCCGGACATCCTGATCGTCGAGGGCCTGAACGTGCTCCAGCCGGCCCTGCCCGGCTCCGACGGCCGCACCCGGCTCGCGGTGGCCGACTACTTCGACTTCTCGATCTACGTCGACGCCCGGACCGACGACATCGAGCACTGGTACCTGGACCGCTTCCGCAAGCTGCGGCAGACCGCCTTCCAGGACCCGAACTCCTACTTCCGCCGCTTCACCGAGGTGCCGGAGGAGGAGGCGATGGAGTACGGCCGACAGGTCTGGCGCACCATCAACAAGCCCAACCTGCTGGAGAACGTGCTGCCGACCCGCGGCCGGGCCACCCTGATCCTCCAGAAGGGCGCCGACCACAAGGTCCGCCGGGCGCTGCTGCGCAAGCTCTGACCGCCCGTCGGGCACGACGGGAAGGGCCCCCGCGGCGCGCGGGGGCCCTTCGTCGTCTCCGGCCCCGGCCCGGCGGCCGCGGGCTCAGCCCAGGTGGGCGCGCACCGCCTCGGCGAGCCGCTGCGCGACCGTCTCGGCCTGCGCCGGGTCGGCGGCCTCGACCATCACCCGGACCAGCGGCTCGGTGCCCGACGGGCGCAGCAGCACCCGGCCGGTGGAGCCCAGTTCGGCCTCGGCCCCGGCGACCGCCGCGGCCAGCTCGGTGCTGGTCCGCACCCGGCTCTTGTCGACGCCCTTGACGTTGATCAGCACCTGCGGCAGCCGGGTCATCACGGCGGCCAGGTCGGCCAGCGGCTGCTTGGTGGCGGCCAGTCGGGCGCCCAGCATCAGACCGGTCAGGGTGCCGTCACCGGTGGTGGCGTGGTCCAGCAGGATCACGTGGCCGGACTGCTCGCCGCCCAGCGCGAAGCCGTGCTCCTTCATCGCCTCCAGCACGTAGCGGTCGCCGACGGCGGTCTCCACCAGCTCGATGCCCTCGCGCTCCATCGCCAGCTTGAAGCCGAGGTTGGACATCACGGTGGCCACCGCGGTGTTGCCGCGCAGGGTGCCGGCCTCCTTCATGGCGACCGCGAGGATGGCGATGATCTGGTCGCCGTCCACCTCGTTGCCCTCGGCGTCGGCGGCCAGGCAGCGGTCGGCGTCGCCGTCCAGGGCGATGCCCAGGTCGGCCTGGTGCTCCTTCATCGCGACCCGCAGCCGGTCCAGGTGGGTGGAGCCGACGCCGTCGTTGATGTTCAGGCCGGTGGGCTCGGCCCCCAGGGTGTGGACCACCTCGGCGCCGGCCCGGGCGAAGGCCTCGGGGGCGACGTAGGCGGCCGCGCCGTGGGCGCCGTCGATGACGACCTTGATGCCGTCCAGGCGGTTGGGCAGCACGCCGATCAGGTGGGCGACGTACTTGTCGAAGCCCTCGGTGTACTCGCGCACCCGGCCGACGGCCGCGCCGGTCGGACGGTTCCAGTCCTCGTCGCCGAGCGTGTGCCTGCGGTAGTGGGACTCGATCGCGTCCTCGATCCGGTCGTCCAGCTTGTGGCCGCCGCGGGCGAGGAACTTGATGCCGTTGTCCGGCATGGCGTTGTGGCTGGCGGACAGCATCACGCCGAAGTCGGCGCCGAGCGCGCCGGTGAGGTACGCCACGGCCGGGGTGGGCAGCACACCGACCCGCAGGACGTCGACTCCGGCACTCGCCAGACCGGCGATGACGGCGGCCTCCAGGAACTCGCCCGAGGCGCGCGGGTCACGGCCGACCACCGCGACCGGCCGGTGGCCGTCGAAGGCGCCGGCCTCGCCGAGCACATGGGCCGCCGCGACCGACAGACCGAGCGCCAGCTCCGCCGTCAGGCCCTCGTTGGCCACCCCGCGCACGCCGTCCGTACCGAAGAGTCGTCCCACTGTCCCGTCCTCCATCACCACTGCTCGGAACCCAACCGATGATCCCGGCCGCCGCACAGTAGCCGGGGAACACGTCGCCCCGGAGTACACGGGGTACTCCGGGGCGACGGTTTCGCGCAACCAGGGGGTGCGCCGCCAGGGCGGACCGCACCCCCGGGGAGGCGATTAGCGCTTGCTGTACTGCGGCGCCTTGCGGGCCTTCTTCAGACCGGCCTTCTTGCGCTCGACGGCGCGGGCGTCACGGGTCAGGAAGCCGGCCTTCTTGAGGGCGCCGCGGTTGTTGTCCACGTCGGCCTCGTTCAGGGCACGGGCGACGCCGAGGCGCAGCGCGTAGGCCTGGCCGGAGACGCCGCCACCGCTGATGCGGGCGACGACGTCGTAACGGCCGTCCAGCTCCAGGAGCTTGAAGGGCTCGTTCACGGTCTGCTGGTGCACCTTGTTCGGGAAGTAGTCCTCGAGGGTGCGACCGTTGATCTTCCACTGGCCCGTGCCGGGGACGATGCGCACGCGGGCGATCGCCTCCTTGCGACGGCCCAGGCCGGCACCCGGAACGGCCTCGCCGAAGCGGCCGGCCAGGGACTCGGAGGTGTAGCTCTCCTCGGAGGTGTACTCGCCCTCGACGGCCTCGGCGGCCTCGTCGAAGTCGACCTCAAGGGTTTCAGTGGTCTCGGCCACGGTGTTCCTCAGCTCTTTTCAGTGTTGGGGGGCTTGGTGGCCGAATTACTGCGCGACCTGGGTGATCTCGAACGGCACCGGCTGCTGGGCAGCGTGGGGGTGCTGGTCGCCCGAGTAGACCTTGAGCTTCGAGAGCATCTGACGGCCCAGGCTGTTCTTGGGGATCATGCCCTTGATGGCCTTCTCGACGGCCTTCTCCGGGTTGTTCGCCAGCAGGTCGTCGTAGCGCACCGAGCGCAGACCGCCCGGGAAGCCCGAGTGGCGGTAGGCCAGCTTCTGGGTCTTCTTGTTACCGGACAGGTGCACCTTGTCGGCGTTGATGATGATGACGAAGTCACCAGTGTCAACGTGCGGCGCGTAGATCGCCTTGTGCTTGCCCCGGAGGAGGTTGGCGGCCTGGGAGGCCAGGCGGCCGAGCACGACGTCGGTCGCGTCGATGACGTGCCACTGACGCTGGACGTCGCCGGGCTTGGGGCTGTACGTACGCACGGTCGTAGCCTTCGCTTTTCAGTGAGTGAGTCCTGACAGGAGCACCCGGACGGAAGAGCAGCCTGGCCACCCTTGGACGCAATTCAAGGGGGGACCGCTGGTCGACGACCTGATGTCTCCGGCGTACCGACCTCTCACGTGAGATAGAGCGAGCCAATACGCACATCAAGCGTCCAGGTTACCGGCAGGGCCGGACCCGGTCAAAAATGCCCGGGACCGGCCCCCGCCGTCACTCAGCGTTCGCGCTCCACCCGGGTCACGTCCCAGACCGGCTCGGGCGCTTCGTAGACCCGGCCGTCCGCCCCGAACACCAGGAAGCGGTCGAAGGTCTTGGCGAACCAGCGGTCGTGGGTGACGCACAGCACCGTGCCGTCGAACGCCTCCAGGCCGGCCTGCAGCGCCTCGGCGCTCTCCAGGTCCAGGTTGTCGGTCGGCTCGTCGAGCAACAGGGCCGTGACGCCCGAGAGTTCGAGCTTGAGGATCATCAGCCGGGCCTGCTGCCCACCGGACAGCGACTCGAACTTCTGCTCCTCCTGGCGGTCCAGCTCGTACCGGCGCAGCGCGCCCATCGCGGCGCCGCGGCTGAGCGCGTGCTCCTCCTCGACGATCGACCGCACGGTGCGGCCGAACAGCTCCGGGTGGGCGTGGGTCTGCCGGAAGTGGCCGGGGACGACCCGGGCGCCGAGCTTCCAGTCACCGGTGTGCGCGACGGTTTCGTCCCCCGCGAGCAGCCGCAGCAGGTGCGACTTGCCGGCGCCGTTGGCGCCCAGCACGCCGACCCGCTCGCCGTAGAAGACCTCCAGGTCGAAGGGCTGCATCAGGCCGGTGAGCTCCAGCCGCTCCATGGTGAAGGCGCGCACGCCGGTGCGCCCGCCCTTGAGCCGCATGCTGATGCTCTGCTCGCGCGGCGGCGCCTCCGGCGGGCCGACCTCCTCGAACTTCTTGAGCCGGGTCTGGGCGGCGGAGTAGCGGGAGGCCATGTCGTGGCTGACGGAGGCGGCCTGGCGCAGGGTGACGACCAGCTTCTTGAGCTTGGCGTGCTCCTCGTCCCAGCGGCGGCGCAGCTCCTCGAAGCGCTCGAAGCGGGCCTTGCGGGCCTCGTGGAAGGTGTCGAAGCCGCCGCCGTGCACCCAGACGCTGCTGCCGGCCGCGCCGGACTCGACGCTGATGATCTTGTCGGCGGTCTTCGAGAGCAGCTCGCGGTCGTGCGAGATGAACAGGACGGTCTTCGGGGTGGCCTTGATGGCCTCCTCCAGCCAGCGCTTGGCCGGGACGTCCAGGTAGTTGTCGGGCTCGTCGAGCAGGAGCACCTCCTCCGGGCCGCGCAGCAGCGCCTCCAGCACCAGCCGCTTCTGCTCGCCGCCGGAGAGGGTGTTCAGGCCGCGCCACTGGGCCTTGTCGAAGGGCATCCCGAGGGCCGCCATGGTGCAGACGTCCCAGTCGGTCTCGTAGTCGTAGCCGCCGACGTCGGCCCAGTCGGAGAGCGACTGGGCGTAGGCCATCTGCGTCTTCTCGTCGTCCTGGGCGATCATCGCCAGCTCGGCGGCGTCCACCGCGCGGGCCGCCCTGGCGATCCGCTCCGGGGCGACCGACACCAGCAGGTCCCGCACCGAGGCGTCGGCGGGCAGCGCGCCGGGGGTGGCCTGCTGGTCCTCGCGGCCGGTGGTGCCGACGAACTGGCGCATCACGCCGAGCCCGCCGCTGATCGTCACCGAGCCGCCGTGCGGCTGGAGGTCCCCCGCGATCATCCTCAGCAGGGTGGTCTTGCCGGCCCCGTTGGCGCCGACCAGGGCGACCGCGGCGCCCTCGCCGACCCGGAAGGACGCGTCGTCGAACAAGACGCGCCCGTCCGGCAGGTAGTACTCCAGGTGCGAAATCTCGACGTGTCCCATGGGAGCGATTCTCCCAAGCGGACGCGCCGGGCCAAAACGGATTACCTCACAGCGCGCTCTGCCCGGGCAGGGTGCGCATCCGCCGGGCCGCCCGGTTGCGCTCGGCCAGCTGGTCGTCCGGCGGGTAGCCGACCTCCTCCAGCGTGAGCCCGTACGGCCGGATCACGTTGACGGCCGAGTTGCGCACCCCGCCGGCCAGCACCTCGCCGGGGAACTCCACCGGCCGGTGTCCGTCGCCGACCAGCAGCATCGCGCCGACCAGCGCCCGGACCATGTTGTGGCAGAAGGCGTCCGCCCGGACGGTGGCGACCGCCAGCGAGCCCTCCTGGGCGGCGTAGGAGTCCACCGGGACGCGGTCCCAGCGCAACTCCAGCAGGGTGCGGATGGTCGTGGCGCCCTCGCGCTTCTTGCAGTACGCGGCGAAGTCGTGCTCGCCGAGCAGCAGCTCGGCGGCCGCGTTCATCCGGTCGACGTCCAGCGGGCGGTCGTGCCAGAGCACGTGGCCGCGCAGCAGCGGGTCCACCCCGCCGGAGTGGTCGGCGACCCGGTACGCGTACCGGCGCCAGATCGCCGAGAAGCGGGCGTCGAACCCGGCCGGCGCCTCGCCGACCCGGTAGATCCGGACGTCCCCGGGGAGTCGGCCGGCCAGCCGGCGCAGCAGCTTCTCCCGGTGATCCGCCCACAGCTCGACGGGCAGGTCGACGTGGGCGACCTGGCCGCGGGCGTGCACCCCGGCGTCGGTGCGGCCGGCCACGGTCAGCGGGAACGGTTCGGAGCTGCGGGTGACGACCTGGAGCGCGGTCTCGATCTCCTCCTGGACCGTCCGGCGGCCGCCCTTCTGGCGGGCCCAGCCGGAGAACTCGGCGCCCTGGTAGGCGAGGTCGAGCCGGACCCGGACGTACCCCTCCGCCGGGCCGTCCTTCACCGGCGGCCGCTCGGCGCAATCGTTGACCACTGCTCTCCACTCCCTGGACATGAGGAACGGGCCCGCTCCCCCACGGATGGGAGGGCGGGCCCGCAACACACCTGGCGGCGTCAGGCCTGCTCGGCGGCCTCGGTCTCGGTGGCCTCGACCTTGGCGTCGGCCTCCTTGACGGCACGCTTGGTGGCGGCCTCGGCCTCGCCGACGGCGGTCTGCGCGACGGTCAGCGCCTCGACCAGCTCGATCACGGCCATCGGGGCGTTGTCGCCACGACGGGGACCGACCTTGGTGATGCGGGTGTAGCCACCCGGGCGGTTCTCGTAGCGCGGCGCGATCTCGGTGAAGAGGGTGTGCAGCACCGAGACGTCGGTGATGGTCTTGCGCACCAGGCGACGGTTGTGGATGTCGCCCTTCTTCGCCTTGGTGATCAGCTTCTCCGCCAGCGGGCGCAGGCGGCGGGCCTTGGCCTCGGTGGTGGTGATGCGGCCGTACTGGAACAGCTCACGGGCCAGACCGGCGAGCAGCAGCGGCTCGTGGTGGGGGCCACCGCCGAGGCGGGCACCCTTGGTGGGACGCGGCATGGAATTACTCCTTGAATCTCCGACTACGGCCGTACCAGGTACCGCAGCGGGCGTACGGGCACGGTGCCCGTACGACTTTCACGACGACGGGGGCGGCTCCGTGGAACCGCCCCCGCGGCCAGGTCTCTTAGTACTGCTCGGTCTCGGCGAAGTGCGAGTCGTCGAGGTCGTCGGCGCCGAAGGCGTCGGCGGCGGCGGTCGGGTCGAACCCGGGCGGGCTGTCCTTGAGGGCCAGGCCCATGCCGGCCAGCTTCGCCTTGACCTCGTCGATCGACTTGGCGCCGAAGTTGCGGATGTCGAGCAGGTCCGCCTCGGAGCGGGCGACGAGCTCACCCACGGTGTGGATGCCCTCGCGCTTGAGGCAGTTGTAGGAGCGGACGGTGAGCTCCAGCTCCTCGATCGGCAGCGCCAGGTCGGCGGCCAGGGCGGCGTCCGTCGGGGACGGGCCCATGTCGATGCCCTCGGCGTCGATGTTCAGCTCGCGGGCGAGGCCGAACAGCTCCACCAGGGTCTTGCCGGCCGAGGCCATGGCGTCGCGCGGACGCATGGCGGGCTTGGTCTCGACGTCGACGATCAGCTTGTCGAAGTCGGTCCGCTGCTCGACACGGGTGGCCTCGACCTTGTAGGTGACCTTCAGCACGGGGCTGTAGATCGAGTCGACCGGGATGCGGCCGATCTCCTGGCCGGAGGCCTTGTTCTGGACGGCGGAGACGTAGCCGCGACCGCGCTCGACGGTCAGCTCCATCTCCAGCTTGCCCTTGCCGTTCAGGGTGGCGAGGACCAGCTCGGGGTTGTGCACCTCGACACCCGCCGGCGGGGCGATGTCGGCGGCGGTGACGACACCCGGGCCCTGCTTGCGCAGGTACATCACGACCGGCTCGTCGTGCTCCGAGGAGACGACCAGCTGCTTGATGTTGAGGATGAGGTCGGTCACGTCCTCCTTGACGCCCGGCACGGTGGTGAACTCGTGCAGGACGCCGTCGATGCGGATGCTGGTGACAGCGGCACCCGGGATCGACGACAGGAGCGTGCGGCGCAGGGAGTTGCCGAGGGTGTAGCCGAAGCCCGGCTCCAGCGGCTCGATCACGAACCGCGAGCGGAACTCGTCGACGACCTCTTCGGTCAGCGAGGGACGCTGAGCGATAAGCATGGGGGAAATCCTCCGGTTGTCTTCGGCACCCACTATTTGATGCCGACAGGACCAAGCGTACGGGCTCCCGTGAGCAGTGACACTCACCGCGTGGGAGCCCGTACGTGGTTAAAGCAGGACCGCGTGCCCGAAGGCGCTGCGTCAGACGCGGCGGCGCTTCGGCGGACGGCAGCCGTTGTGCGGGGTGGGGGTGACGTCCTGGATCGAGCCGACCTCCAGGCCGGTGGCCTGGAGCGAACGGATCGCGGTCTCGCGGCCGGAGCCCGGACCCTTCACGAAGACGTCGACCTTGCGCATGCCGTGCTCCTGCGCGCGACGGGCAGCGGCCTCAGCGGCCATCTGCGCGGCGAACGGGGTGGACTTGCGCGAGCCCTTGAAGCCGACGTGGCCGGCGGAGGCCCAGGAGATCACGTTGCCCGAGGGGTCGGTGATCGAAACGATGGTGTTGTTGAACGTGCTCTTGATGTGCGCGTGGCCGTGAGCGACGTTCTTCTTTTCCTTGCGGCGGATCTTCTTCGCGCCGGCAGCCTGACGACCCTTGGGGGGCATAAGTCTGTTCTCCTACTGAGGTGGTCGGTCCGCTGACCCGCGGGCCGGAGGGATGTCCGGTGACGGGACGGACTACTTCTTGCCCGGCTTCTTCTTACCGGCGATCGCGCGACGCGGGCCCTTGCGGGTACGCGCGTTGGTGTGGGTGCGCTGGCCGCGGACCGGCAGGCCGCGGCGGTGACGCAGACCCTCGTAGCAGCCGATCTCGACCTTGCGGCGGATGTCGGCGGCCACCTCACGGCGGAGGTCACCCTCGACCGTGTAGTTGGCGTCGATGTACTGGCTCAGCTTGACGAGGTCGTCCTCGGAGATGTCGCGAACGCGGACATCCGGGTTGACACCGGTCTCGGCCAGGGTCTGCTGGGCGCGGGTACGGCCGATGCCGTACACGTAGGTGAGGGCGATCTCGATCCGCTTCTCACGGGGGAGATCAACGCCGGCGAGGCGTGCCATTCAAGGCTCCTGTGGTTCTTCAGAGGTCTTGCGTGCTACCTACTCCTTCGCCTCTCGACGATGGAGCCCCGGCCTCTGACCGGGGGCGGCAGTCCGACCGCGAACGGACGGATCGGGTAGCCCGCTTATGACGTTTTCGCGTCGCGCGAAGTACTACGAGAAATGCTGGAGAGCGATCAGCCCTGGCGCTGCTTGTGGCGCAGGTTGTCGCAGATCACCATGACCCGGCCGTGACGGCGGATCACCTTGCACTTGTCGCAGATCTTCTTGACGCTCGGCTTGACCTTCATGTTCAGGTTCTCCGGGTCTAGATCTGACGTTCTTACTTGTAGCGGTAGACGATCCGCCCGCGCGTGAGGTCGTAGGGGCTGAGCTCCACCACGACCCGGTCGTCCGGCAGGATGCGGATGTAGTGCATGCGCATCTTGCCACTGATGTGCGCGAGGACCTTGTGACCGTTCTGCAGCTCGACCTTGAACATCGCGTTCGGAAGAGACTCGATCACGGTGCCCTCGATCTCAATGGCGCCTTGCTTCTTAGCCATGAACTGCGAGATCCACCTTCCGGGACCGGCTACCGTATGCGGAACGCTCGTGCGAACCTGGGTTCACCCCGCCCCCGAGGGGAAGAGGGCGTGCTGAAGCACGCTACGAGTGAGCCGACGGTCCATCCTACGCCAGCGCGTCCGGGGGACCAAAACCGGGGCCCCGGAAAGCGGTCGCCGTCACACCACCGGGTCAGATCCGGGCGGTGACGGTCAGCGGCTCGACGTGCGCGGTGCAGGCCGAGCAGCGGCGGGCGGCCTCGGGGATCTCGGTCAGGCACTCCGGGCAGGGGCGCTTCGGAGTCTTCGGCTTCTTCGGCATGTAGCGCGCGGTCGCCTTGGTGATCGGCAGCACCACGCAGAAGTACAGCACCGCGGCGGTCATGAAGAACGCGATCAGCACGTTGAGGAACTGCCCGTACGGGAAGGTCACCCCGGCGACGTGCGCCTTGTACGAGCTGAAGTCGCCGGCCGCGCCGACCACCACACCCACCAGCGGGGTGAGGAACGCCGACACGAAGCCGGTCACCACCGCGGTGAACGCGGCGCCGATGACCACACCGACGGCCATGTCGACGACGTTGCCGCGCATCATGAAGTCGCGGAATCCCTTGAGCACGTGCTGTCTCCTGCATCGCTCGTAAACCAGTCAGGCGGCAGCGGACCACTACCAGCCGATAAAAATAGGACAAAAGCCCTGGAGGTCCAAACCTCCAGGGCCCTGGTCCCCCGTCAGCGGCGGCAGTCGGCGCCGCCCCGACTACGCGAGCGGGTCCGGAGCCGCGGTGACGCCCAGCTTGGCCAGCTCCGCCTTGCCGCCGTCGAAGGCGGTCAGCACCAGCGGGCCCTGCTCGGTGACGGCCACCGAGTGCTCCCAGTGCGAGGCCCAGGTGCCGTCGTTGGTGACGACCGTCCAGTCGTCCTCCAGCACGGTGGTGTGCGGGGTGCCGAGCGAGACCATCGGCTCGATCGCCAGCACGGTGCCGGGGACCAGCTTCGGGCCCTTGCCGCGGCCGCGCTCGACGTAGTTCAGCACGTGCGGCTCCATGTGCATCGCGGTGCCGATGCCGTGGCCGCCGTACCCCTCGGTGATGCCCCACTTGCCCTTCGGCGGCAGCGGCTGGCGGCGGATGTAGCCCTCGATCGCCTTGGAGACGTCCACCAGGCGGTTGTTCTTCTTCATCTGGGCGATGCCGGCCCACATCGAGCCCTCGGTGACCCGGCTCAGCATCTCGACCTCCGGGCGGACCTCGCCGACCGCCACGGTGATGGCCGAGTCGCCGTGCCAGCCGTCCAGGATGGCGCCGCAGTCGATCGAGATGACGTCGCCCTCCTGGAGCACCCGGTCGCCGGGGATGCCGTGCACGACCTCGTTGTTCACCGAGGCGCAGATCACGCCCGGGAACCAGAGCCCGCCGTGGTGGGCGCGGAAGTTCGAGGTGGCACCGTGGTCGGTGATGACCTTGTCCGCGATGTCGTTGAGCTCCTGGGTGGTCACCCCGGGGACGACCGCCTCGCGGCAGGCCTTCAGGGCCTCGGCGACGACCAGCCCGGCCGCTCGCATCTTCGCGATCTGCTCGGGGGTCTTGATCTCCACCATCTGGTCACGCCTTCCAAGTCCGGATTACCACTGCTACCACCGTACGACGCCGAAACGGCCGGGCCACCCGCGCTGGGGCGGGCGGCCCGGCCGTACCGTCGTACGTTCGCCGAGAGACTCAGCTGTCCTGCTTCAGCGCCTCGATCGAGCGGGCGGTGACCTCGTCCACCTTGCCGAGGGCCGAGATGGTCGCCACCAGGCCCTGCTGGACGTAGTAGTCGATGATCGGCTCGGTCTCGGTGTGGTAGACCTCCAGGCGCGTGCGCACCTTCTCCTCGGTGTCGTCCGAGCGCTGGTACAGCTCGCCGCCGCACTCGTCGCAGACGCCCTCGGTCTTCGGCGGGTTGTAGTCCACGTGGAAGACGTGGCCGCCGTCGTTGCGGCACAGGCGCCGGCCGGCGATCCGGCGGACGACCTCGTCCTCGGGGACCTCCAGGTCCAGCACGCCGTCCAGCTTGATGCCCTGCTCGGCGAGGAACTCGTCGAGCGCCTTCGCCTGGCCCAGGTTGCGCGGGAAGCCGTCGAGCAGGAAGCCCTTGGCGGCGTCCGGCTGGAGCATCCGGTCCTTGGCCATCCCGATGGTGACCTCGTCCGGCACCAGGTGTCCCGCGTCCATGTAGCTCTTGGCCTCGAGCCCCAAGGGGGTGCCCTGGCTGATGTTCGCACGGAACAGGTCGCCGGTGGAGATGTGGGGGATGGACAGGGTCTTGGCGAGCAGGTGCGCCTGAGTACCCTTCCCGGCCCCGGGAGGACCAACGAGGACGATACGCATCAGCGGAGGAACCCTTCGTAATTGCGCTGCTGGAGCTGGCTCTCGATCTGCTTCACAGTTTCGAGTCCGACGCCGACGACGATGAGCACGCTGGTGCCGCCGAACGGGAAGTTGGTCTGCTGTCCGAAGGCGACCAGGGCGATCATCGGGATCAACGCGATCAGGCCCAGGTAGAGCGAACCCGGCCACGTGATTCGGGTCAGCACGTAGTTCAGGTACTCGGCCGTCGGGCGGCCGGCCCGGATGCCCGGGATGAACCCACCATACTTCTTCATGTTGTCGGCAACTTCTTCGGGGTTGAAGGAGATGGCGACGTAGAAGAACGCGAAGAAGACGATCAGCAGGAAGTAGGTGGCCATGTAGATCGGGTGGTCACCCTTGACGAAGTTCGTCCGGATCCACGTGGCCCAGCCGGCCTGGCTGTTGGTCAGCTGGACCACCAGCGCGGGGATGTACAGCAGCGACGAGGCGAAGATGACCGGGATGACACCGGCCTGGTTCACCTTGAGCGGGATGTAGGTCGAGGTGCCGCCGAACGCCCGGCGGCCGATCATCCGCTTCGCGTACTGGACCGGGATCCGGCGCTGGGCCTGCTCGACGAAGATGACCAGCATCACGACGATGACGCCGACCGCGACCACGGAGAGGAACTCGACCCAGCCGCCGCCGATGGTGCCGGACTGCTTGATCGCCCACATCGAGGACGGGAACTGGGCCGCGATCGAGGTGAAGATCAGCAGCGACATGCCGTTGCCGATGCCGCGGTCCGTGATCAGCTCGCCGAGCCACATGATGACCGTGGTGCCGGCGGTCATGGTGAGCACCATGACGGTGATCCGGAACACGCTGGTGTCCGGGACGATCTGGTTCGCGTAGACGCAGCCGGAGAACAGCGCGCCGCTGGAGGCCGTCGCCACGATGCCGGTGCCCTGGAGCACCGCGAGCGCGATGGTCAGGTAACGGGTGTACTGGGTGATCTTCGCCTGGCCGGCCTGTCCCTCCTTCTTCAGCATCTCCAGTCGCGGGATCACGACGGTGAGGAGCTGGAGGATGATGCTCGCCGTGATGTACGGCATGATGCCGAGGGCGAAGATCGTCAGCTGGAGGAGCGCGCCACCGCTGAACAGGTTGACGAGTCCGAAGAGGCCACTGTTCTTGGTCTCCTTCACGCACTCGTTCACGGCCGTGAAACTCACGCCCGGAATCGGGATGTGCGAGCCCAGCCGGAACAGCACCATGATGCCCAGCGTGAACAGCAGCTTCTTGCGCAGGTCGGGCGTCTGGAACGCCCGCGCGAACGCACTGAGCACGGTGCCTCCTGCGCCTCCCGCGCGTCGTCGGCGGGAGGGTCGGTCCTGAATGGGGAGTTTGCGGTACGGGCCCCCGTACAGACGGCACAGGCGAGCCTACGCGCAGCCTACAAGGGAACTCCACGGACTCTAACAGTGCGCGGCCATTCCGAAGAAGCGCGTACGCCCGCTCCCCCACTCACGGGGTACGGGATGCCCGGGTTTGCCACACAAAAGAACGAGCACCGTCCGGCGCGATGTCACCGGGAAACGGCACGAGCCCCGCACCTCCCGAAGGAGGTGCGGGGCTCGTGGGGCCGGGTCAGCGAACTCAGACGAGCTCGGTGACCGTGCCGCCCGCGGCCTTGATCTTCTCGGCGGCCGAACCGGAGACGGCGTCGACCGTCACCTGGAGGGCGACCGAGACCTCGCCGGTGCCGAGCACCTTGACGAGCGAGTTCTTGCGAACCGCGCCCTTGGCGACCAGGTCCTCGACCGTGACCTCGCCACCCTGCGGGTAGAGCTCGGCCAGCTTGTCCAGGTTCACCACCTGGAAGGTGATCTTGAACGGGTTCTTGAAGCCCTTCAGCTTCGGCAGGCGCATGTGGAGCGGCATCTGGCCACCCTCGAAGCGCTGCGGAACCTGGTAGCGGGCCTTGGTGCCCTTGGTACCACGACCAGCGGTCTTACCCTTGGAGCCCTCACCACGACCCACGCGGATCTTGTCGGTCTTGGCACCCGGGGCGGGACGCAGGTTGTGGATCTTGATCGGGTTGTCGCCCATGATCAGTCCACCTCCTCAACCGTCACCAGGTGACGGACCGTGTGGGCCATCCCGCGGATCTCGGGACGGTCCTCCTTCACCACGACGTCGTGCATGCGCTTGAGACCAAGCGAACGCAGGGTGTCACGGTGGTTCTGCTTGCTGCCGATGTACGACTTGGTCTGCGTGATCTTCAGGCGAGCCATCAGGCGCTCACCCCAGCAGCACGCGCCCGCAGCAGAGCGGCGGGGGCCACGTCCTCCAGCGGCAGGCCACGACGGGCGGCGATCTCCTCGGGGCGGACGAGGCCCTTCAGAGCCACCACGGTGGCGTGCACGATGTTGATCGCGTTGTCCGAGCCGAGCGACTTCGACAGGATGTCGTGGATGCCGGCGCACTCCAGGACGGCGCGCACCGGACCACCGGCGATAACACCGGTACCGGGGGCGGCGGGCTTCAGCAGCACGACGCCGGCGGCCTTCTCACCCTGGATGGGGTGGGGGATGGTGCCCTGGATACGGGGGACCTTGAAGAAGTTCTTCTTGGCCTCCTCAACACCCTTGGCGATGGCGGCCGGAACCTCCTTCGCCTTGCCGTAACCGACACCCACGGTGCCCTCGCCATCGCCCACCACGACGAGCGCGGTGAAGCTGAAGCGACGGCCACCCTTGACAACCTTGGCGACACGGTTGATCGCGACGACGCGCTCGACGTAAGCGGTCTTCTCGACAGCCGGGGCGTTGCCCTGACCGTCACGCTTACGGTCGCGCCGCTCGCCACCCGTGCCGCGACCGGCGCCGCCTTCGCGGCGCTGGGGTCCAGCCATTGGAATTACCTCTCTCGTTTACGTCCGTCGACAGAGTCGACGAGCGGCTTAGAAGTCGAGCCCGGCCTCGCGGGCCGCGTCCGCCAGGGCGGCGATGCGGCCGGCGTACCGGTTGCCCGCGCGGTCGAAGACGACCGACTCGATGCCGGCGGCCTTGGCGCGCTCGGCGACCAGGCTCCCGACCTTCTTGGCCAGCTCGGTCTTGTCGCCCTCGGTGCCCTTGATGGACACGTCGAGGGTGGACGCCGACGCCAGGGTGTGACCCTTGGCGTCATCGATGACCTGGGCGACCATGTGGCGGTTCGAGCGCGTCACGACGAGGCGCGGACGCACCTCGGTGCCGACGACGCGCTTGCGAACGCGGATCGCGCGGCGCTTGCGAGCGGCGCTCTTGTAGGCGTTGCCCTTGCCGATCTTGACAGAGACACTCATCGCTTACTTACCACTCTTTCCGACCTTGCGGCGGATGACCTCGCCCGCGTACTTGACGCCCTTGGCCTTGTACGGGTCGGGCTTGCGCAGCTTGCGGATGTTCGCGGCGACCTCGCCGACCTTCTGCTTGTCGATGCCGTCCACGTGGAACTTGGTGGGCGACTCGACGACGAAGGAGATGCCCTCCGGCGCGGCGATCAGGATCGGGTGGCTGTAACCGAGCGCGAACTCCATGTCGGAGCCCTTCGCGGTCACACGGTAACCAACACCGCTGATCTCCAGCGACTTGCGGTAGCCCTGGGTCACACCGGTGATCATGTTCGCCACCAGCGTGCGGGTCAGGCCGTGCAGGGCCTTCGAGCGACGCTCGTCGTTGGGGCGGGTGACGAGCACGGTGCCGTCCTCGCCCTTGCCGATCTCGATCGGCTCGGCGACGACGTGGGTGAGCGAGCCCTTCGGGCCCTTCACCGAGACCGCCTGGCCATCGATGGTGACGTCCACGCCAGCGGGGACCTGGATGGGCAGCCGTCCAATGCGCGACATTGCTGTACCTCCGTTTCCCGAATTACCAGACGTAGGCGAGAACTTCTCCGCCTACGCCCTTCTTGGCGGCCTGCTTGTCGGTCAGGAGGCCGGACGACGTGGAGATGATCGCCACGCCCAGGCCGCCGAGAACCTTCGGCAGGTTGGTGGACTTTGCGTAAACGCGCAGACCCGGCTTGCTGATGCGCTTGATGCCGGCGATGGAGCGCTCACGGTTGGGGCCGAACTTGAGCTCGATGGTCAGCTTCTTGCCGACCTCGCCCTCAGCCGGCTCCTCAACCTTGTAGGAGGAGATGTACCCCTCCTGCTGCAGGATCTCGGCGACGTGCGCCTTGATCTTGCTGGCCGGCATCGCCACGGAGTCGTGGTACGCCGAGTTCGCGTTACGCAGACGCGTGAGCATGTCTGCGATGGGGTCGGTCATGGTCATGATGGCCTCAGGCCTCTCTCGCCGTGGTTTCTCCGCACCAGGTCCCCCTTCCGCACTCTTCCGAGTTCGTCAGGGGCACAAGCGCAGGGGACCTACGACGTAGTAAGACTGGGTGCGAGCCCTTGAAAGGGCCACGGTCGTCCATGGGGAAGCCGTGGCAGGGGGCCCGACCCCACTACCTTACGGGAATCCGTACGGCAGCCCAAACCTCAGCACTGTGAGATCGGCGGGCCAGGTGGGGTCGGGCACCTCTGCGTCGCTGTGTGCCTAAAGCGCCTGGATTACCAGGAGCTCTTGGTCACGCCCGGCAGCTCGCCGCGGTGCGCCATCTCACGGAGGCAGACACGGCACAGGCCGAACTTGCGGTACACCGAGTGCGGACGGCCGCAGCGCTGGCACCGGGTGTAGGCCCGGACGCCGAACTTCGGCTTGCGCTCGGACTTCGCGATGAGGGACTTCTTCGCCATTGGCTCACGCCTCCTTGAACGGGAAGCCCAGAGCGCGCAGGAGCGCCCGGCCCTCGTCGTCGGTCTGAGCGGTGGTCACGACGGTGATGTCCATACCGCGCTGACGGTCGACCTTGTCCTGGTCGATCTCGTGGAACATAACCTGCTCGGTCAGACCGAAGGTGTAGTTGCCACGGCCGTCGAACTGCTTCGGGGAGAGACCACGGAAGTCACGGATACGCGGCAGGGCCAGCGAAACCAGACGGTCCAGGAACTCCCACATGCGGTCACCGCGGAGGGTGACGTGGGTGCCGATCGGCTGGCCCTCGCGCAGCTTGAACTGCGCGATGGACTTGCGAGCCTTGGTCACGGCCGGCTTCTGACCGGTGATGGCGGTCAGGTCGCGGATCGCGCCCTCGATCAGCTTGCTGTCACGGGCGGCCTCGCCGACACCCATGTTGACCACGACCTTGACCAGGCCGGGGATCAGCATGACGTTCTCGTACTTGAACTGCTCGTGCAGCTGGCCCTTGATCTCGGAGTTGTAACGCTCCTTGAGGCGGGGGGCCACCTTCTCAACAGACGTCTCAGACATCAGATGTCCTCACCGGTTCGCTTGGCAACGCGGATCTTGTTGCCCTGGTCGTCGAAGCGGTAGCCGACGCGGGTGACGACCTTCTTGCCGTCCTTCTCCACGACCAGCTGGACGTTGGAGACGTGCACCGGGGCCTCGACGGTCACGATGCCACCCTGGGTACCCGGACCCGGCTTGGTGTGCTTCTTGACCCGGTTGACACCCTCGACGAGGACCTTGTTCTCAGCCGGCATGGCCTGGATGACCTTGCCCTGCTTGCCCTTGTCCTTGCCGGTGATGACCTGAACCAGGTCACCCTTCTTGATCTTCATGCTGTTCGCCATGGGTCAGAGCACCTCCGGCGCCAGCGAGATGATCTTCATGAACTTCTTGTCGCGCAGCTCGCGGCCCACCGGGCCGAAGATGCGGGTACCGCGGGGGTCACCCTCGGTGTTCTTGAGGACGACGGCGGCGTTCTCGTCGAACCGGATGTAGGAACCGTCCGGACGACGGCGCTCCTTCACGGTACGGACGACGACGGCCTTGACCACGTCACCCTTCTTCACCGAGCCACCGGGGATCGCGTCCTTGACGGTCGCGACGATGACGTCCCCGATTCCGGCGTAGCGGCGACCGGAGCCACCGAGAACACGGATGCAAAGGATCTCCTTGGCACCAGTGTTGTCGGCAACACGCAGTCGCGACTCCTGCTGGATCACAGCTTTCTCCTGATCGTCAACGAGAGTCGACGGGCCGGCCGCTGCTCACATCGGCGCCCCGGAGGGACCCGCTGCACATACGGCCGTACCACATCGGCTTCGTTACTTGGCCTTCTCGAGGATCTCGACGACGCGCCAGCGCTTCGTCGCGGACAGCGGGCGGGTCTCCGCGAGGAGGACCCGGTCGCCGATGCCGCAGGCGTTCGCCTCGTCGTGCGCCTTCAGCTTGTTCGTACGGCGGATGACCTTGCCGTACAGAGCGTGCTTGACGCGGTCCTCGACGGCGACGACGACGGTCTTGTCCATCTTGTCGCTGACGACGAGACCCTCACGGGTCTTGCGGAAACCGCGCGTCTCGTTGGTGTTCTCAGTCATCAGGCGTTCTCCACCGTCTCGATGCCCAGCTCGCGCTCGCGCATCAGGGTGTAGATCCGCGCGATGTCCTTACGGACCAGCTTGAGCCGGCCGTGGTTGTCGAGCTGCCCGGTCGCCGCCTGGAAGCGGAGGTTGAACAGCTCCTCCTTGGCCTCGCGGAGCTTGGCAACGAGACCCTCGTTGTCCAGCTGACGAAGCTCAGCAGCCTTGGTAGCGGCCGACATCAGCTCTCACCGTCCTCGCGCCGGACGATCCGGCACTTCATCGGCAGCTTGTGCGCGGCGCGGGTGAGCGCCTCGCGAGCAACCTTCTCGTTCGGGTACGACAGCTCGAACATGACCCGACCCGGGTGCACGTTCGCGATCCACCACTCCGGCGAACCCTTACCGGAACCCATGCGGGTCTCGGCCGGCTTCTTGGTGAGCGGACGGTCCGGGTAGATGTTGATCCAGACCTTGCCGCCACGGCGGATGTGACGGGTGATCGCGATACGAGCGGACTCGATCTGACGGTTCGTCACGTAGGCCGGGGTGACGGCCTGGATGCCGAACTGGCCGAACGCCAGCTCGGTGCCACCCTTGGCAGCGCCACGGCGCTTCGGGTGGTGCTGCTTGCGGTGCTTGACCCGACGGGGGATCAGCATTTGGGTCAGGCCTCCGTTCCGGTGTTCTCGGCAGCCGGAGCCTCGACGGCCGGGGCCGCGGGGGCCTCGGCAGCGGCGGGACGACGGCCACGGCCACCGCGCTCGCCACCGCGACGGTCGCCACCGCGGGCGGGACGACCACCCTCGGGACGGGCCGGGCGGTTGCCGGAGCGGGCAGCGGCGTTCTCAGCGCGGACCTCGGCGATGTTCTTGACGTCGCCCTTGTAGATCCAGACCTTCACGCCGATGCGGCCGAAGGTGGTCTTGGCCTCGAAGAAGCCGTAGTCGACGTTCGCACGCAGGGTGTGCAGCGGCACGCGACCCTCGCGGTAGAACTCCGAACGGCTCATCTCGGCGCCGCCGAGACGACCGGAGCACTGGACCTTGATGCCCTTGGCGCCGGACTTCATGGTGCCCTGCATCGACTTGCGCATGGCACGGCGGAAGGAGACGCGGGAGGACAGCTGCTCCGCGACGCCCTGAGCCACGAGCTGGGCGTCCAGCTCGGGGTTCTTGACCTCGAGGATGTTCAGCTGGACCTGCTTGCCGGTCAGCTTCTCGAGGTCGCCGCGGATGCGGTCGGCCTCGGTGCCACGGCGACCGATGACGATGCCGGGGCGGGCGGTGTGGATGTCGACGCGGACGCGGTCGCGGGTGCGCTCGATCTCGACCTTGGAGATGCCGGCGCGCTCCATGCCCTTCGTCATCATGCGACGAATGGCGACGTCTTCCTTGACGTAGTCCTTGTACAGCTTGTCGGCGTACCAGCGGGACTTGAAGTCCGTGCTGATGCCGAGGCGGAACCCGTGCGGGTTAACCTTCTGGCCCATTACCGGGTCCCTTCCTTGCTGCTGACGACCACGGTGATGTGGCTGGTCCGCTTGCGGATCCGGTAGGCGCGGCCCTGGGCACGCGGACGGAACCGCTTCAGGGTCGGGCCCTCGTCAACGTACGCCTCGGAGATGTAGAGGTCGTCCACGTTGGAGTGGTTGTAGTTGTGCGCGGCGTTGGCGATGGCGCTGTCGAGCACCTTGCCAACCGGCACGGTGGCGGCCTGCGGAGCGAAACGCAGGACGGCCTGGGCCTCCGTGGCATTCATGCCACGGATGAGGTCCACCACGCGGCGGGCCTTCATGGGCGTCACGCGGATGTACCGCGCCTGTGCCCTGGCTTCCATGGTTGTCCCCTTAATGGAGTAAGTCATTGAGTCTTTTTGGCGCGCAAGCTCAGCCCGTGGCCAGTGGCCACAGATGGGCCTTCTAGCGACGCTTCGACTTCCGGTCTTCCTTCACGTGGCCACGGAAGGTGCGGGTCGGAGCGAACTCGCCGAGCTTGTGGCCGACCATCGACTCGGTGACGAACACCGGGACGTGCTTACGGCCATCGTGAACCGCGATCGTGTGGCCGAGCATGCTCGGGGAGATCACGGAACGACGGGACCAGGTCTTGATGACGTTCTGGGTACCCGCCTCGTTCTGAGCGTCCACCTTCTTGATGAGGTGGCCGTCGATGAAGGGGCCCTTCTTAAGACTGCGCGGCATCTGACCTGCTCCTAGCGCTTCTTGTTGGTCTTGCGGCGGCGCACGATGAGCTTGTCCGACGCCTTGTTCGGGCGACGGGTACGGCCCTCGGGCTTACCCCACGGCGAGACCGGGTGGCGACCACCGGAGGTCTTACCCTCACCACCACCGTGCGGGTGGTCGATCGGGTTCATGGCGACACCACGCACGGTCGGGCGGACGCCCTTCCAGCGCATGCGGCCGGCCTTGCCCCAGTTGATGTTCGACTGCTCGGCGTTGCCGACCTCGCCGACGGTGGCGCGGCAGCGCGCGTCGACCAGGCGGATCTCACCGGAGGGCATGCGCAGGTGCGCCATCTTGCCCTCACGCGCCAGCAGCTGGATGCCGGAACCGGCCGAGCGGGCCAGCTTGGCACCGCCACCGGGACGCAGCTCCACCGCGTGGATGGTGGTACCGACCGGGATGTTGCGCAGCGGCAGGTTGTTGCCCGGCTTGATGTCGGCGCCAGCGCCGTTCTCGATCCGGTCACCCTGCGCGATGCCGCGCGGCGCGATGATGTAGCGCTTCTCGCCGTCCGCGTAGTGCAGGAGCGCGATGCGCGCGGTGCGGTTCGGGTCGTACTCGATGTGCGCGACCTTGGCCGGCACGCCGTCCTTGTCGTGACGACGGAAGTCGATCACGCGGTAGGCGCGCTTGTGACCGCCACCCTGGTGGCGAGCGGTGACACGACCGGCGTTGTTACGGCCGCCCTTGCTGTGCAGCGGGCGAACCAGCGACTTCTCCGGAGTGGACCGCGTGATTTCTACGAAGTCGGCCACGCTGGAGCCACGACGGCCCGGCGTAGTCGGCTTGTACTTGCGGATGCCCATTTGGCTCTCTCGTCCTCGTCCTAATCGACGATCACGATCTCCCTATTCAGGAGACCGGACCACCGAAGATGTCGATGCGGTTGCCCTCGGCCAGCGTCACGATGGCGCGCTTGGTGTCCTTGCGCTTGCCAAAGCCCGTCTTGGAGCGCTTGCGCTTGCCCTGACGGTTGATCGTGTTGACAGCCTCGACCTTGACCGAGAAGACCGCCTCGACGGCCTGCTTGATCTGGGTCTTGTTGGCGCCCGGCGACACGATGAACGTGTACTTGTTCTCGTCGAGAAGGCTGTAGCTCTTCTCGGAGATGACCGGCTTCACCAGGACGTCACGGGGGTCCGTGAACGTCTTGCTCGTAACGTCGCTCATCAGGCGGCGCTCCCTTCGAGCTCGCCCTCAGCGGCAACGGCCTTGGCGGACGCGGCCGGACCGGCCACGAAACGCTCGAAGGCGGCCTGGGTGAAGACCACATCGTCGGAGACGAGCACGTCGTAGGTGTTCAGCTGACCGGCGTCCAGGATGTGCACGTGCGGCAGGTTGCGAGCGGACTTCAGGCCCAGCTCGTCCTCGCGCTCGACGACCAGGAGGACGTTCTTGCGCTCGGTGATCTTGCCGAACAGGCTCTTGGCGGCCTTGGTCGACGGCGCCTCGGTCGCGGTCACGCCGGTGACGACGTGAATGCGGTTGTGGCGGGCCCGGTCGGTGAGCGCACCGCGCAGGGCGGCGGCGATCATCTTCTTCGGGGTCCGCTGCGAGTAGTCGCGCGGCACGGGACCGTGCACGACGCCACCGCCGGCGAACTGCGGCGCACGGGTCGAGCCCTGACGGGCGCGGCCGGTGCCCTTCTGGCGGTACGGCTTCTTGCCGCCGCCGCGGACCTCGCCACGAGTCTTGGTCTTGTGGGTGCCCTGACGGGCCGCAGCGAGCTGCGCCACGACGACCTGGTGCATCAGCGGAACGCTGACCTTCGCGTCGAAGATCTCGGCCGGCAGCTCGATGCTGCCGGTCTTGTCGCCAGCCGGCGACAGGATGTCAATGGTGCTCATATCCTTCACAGCCCCTTCGCCGCGGTGCGGACGAGGACGAGGCCGCCGTTCGGGCCCGGGACGGCGCCCTTGATGAGCAGCAGACCCTTCTCCGCGTCGACCGCGTGCACGGTCAGGTTCTGGGTGGTCACACGCTCGTGGCCCATCCGACCAGCCATGCGCAGGCCCTTGAACACACGGCCCGGGGTGGCGCAGCCACCGATGGAACCGGGCGAGCGGTGCTTGCGCTGGGTGCCGTGACCGGCGCCGAGACCACGGAAGTTGTGGCGCTTCATGACACCGGCGAAGCCCTTGCCCTTGGAGGTGCCGGTCACGTCGACCTTGACACCCGCCTCGAACAGCTCGGCGGTGATCTCCTGGCCCAGGGTGTACTCGGACGCGTCCGAGGTACGGAGCTCGACCAGGTGACGGCGCGGGGTGACACCGGCCTTGGCGAAGTGGCCCGCGAGGGGCTTGTTCACCTTGCGGGGGTCGATCTCGCCGAAGCCGATCTGGACGGCGTCGTAGCCGGCCGGGCTGTCGGCGGTGTGGACCTGGGTCACGACATTCGGCCCAGCCTTGACGACGGTCACCGGAACGACCCGGTTGTTCTCGTCCCAGACCTGGGTCATGCCGAGCTTCTCGCCCAGGATGCCCTTAATCTGCTTAGCCATCTTCGGTGCGCCTCTCAGAGCTTGATCTCGATGTCGACGCCCGCCGGCAGGTCGAGACGCATCAGCGAGTCAACCGTCTTCGGCGTGGGGTCGAGGATGTCGATCAGACGCTTGTGAGTACGCATCTCGAAGTGCTCGCGCGAGTCCTTGTACTTGTGCGGCGAGCGGATGACGCAGTACACGTTCTTCTCAGTGGGCAGCGGCACCGGGCCTGCGACCTGCGCACCAGTACGGATCACCGTCTCGACGATCTTCTTCGCCGAGGAGTCGATGACCTCGTGGTCGTAGGCCTTGAGCCGGATGCGGATCTTCTGTCCCGCCATGGCTACTCAGTAGTCCTTTGTCCTTAGTTACTTCACGACTGCCCCTCCGACCCCCGCGCTCGGGCGTGTCGCACTCGCGCTTGCAAAAAACCGGCGAAGTACTTCGTCGGTTTCAAACTTTCGGGGTGGGGGGTGCCGGGTCGAGACCCCGCACACGCTTCCCGGAAGATTCCCGTACTTTCGCCCCGCAGCTGCCGTGGCGTAGAACTCACGCTTGACGGCCATCACGGGAACGACGAGTACATGGGACTCGCTTCCGGTCCTCCCGGCGGGAGGCGCGCAGCATCGGCACTCAACCGAGCAACTTGGACATACTGCCACATGGAGCAGCCCGGATGCCAATCGGGGCCGGTGAGGTGTTCCCCACCGGCCCCGATCGGGTGAAGCCCTGGTCAGCCCTTGCGCCAGAGCACCCAGCCGCGCTCCTTGTTGTGCTTCGCGATGTGCCAGCCCGGCTTCGGCTCCGGCCAGCTGGCCTCCGGCGGGGCGTCCTTGCGGGAGGACGTCGCCGCCAGGTACGCGGTGGCCTTCTCCGGCGGGGTGGAGCCGTCCTTCAGGTCGTCCGACCAGACCCGGCCCCAGTAGACCTCGTAGGCCATCGCCATCCGGGTGTCCCAGTCGAGGTCCAGGTCCAGGACGACGTTGTCGCCCTTGCGCAGCCCGGCCTCCTTGGCCACGCCGACCGCCTGGTACTTGCGCTCCTTGGCGTGCGGCTCGGAGACGTTGTCGGTGACGGCGATGGTCGCGTAGGCGGCGAACAGCGTCACGCAGGCCACCACCGCGGCGACCACCCGGCGCCCGCCGGCCACCCGCAGCAGCAGGCACGCGCCCAGCACCGCCAGCGCGCCGAAGCTCGTCCGGGCCATGTGCAGGCCGTCCCAGGTCGACGCCAGGAACATCGCGTCCGGCACGGTCCACGGGCTGACCCAGAGCTTGAGCACGGCGCCCGCGTACGCGCCCACGGACAGCTGGATGATCCCGATCACCACCGTGCCGGCCAGCGCCAGCCACAGCAGCGCACGCACCCCGGCCCGCCACAGCGCGGCCAGGCCGACCACCAGGAACATCGGCACCAGCACCGCGCAGTACCGGGCGTACACCCAGTTGTCGGTCCGACCGCTGTCCGCCAGGGCGGCCGCGGAGGCCAGCGCGGTGCCGAACAGCAGGGCCAGCATGGTGAAGGCCACCACCCGCTCGGGCACCGAGTACCGGCGGCGGAACACCACCACCACGCACAGCACGAAGGCGACCGCCCCGAAGCCGTACGTGGAGACCATGAAGTACCACAGCTGCCCGAAGGTGCGGGCGACGATCGTGCCGAGGTAGTCGCTGTTCTCGAGGTTCTCGAAGACCTTGTTGCCGACGGTGCTCGGCGGCACGTCCTTGAACCGGCTCTCGACGAAGCCCGCCAGCAGCTTGGCGCCCAGGTACGACGCCCCAAGCGTGCCGACGCCGGCCAGCGAGGCGAGCCGCGGCGCCCAGCCGACGGCCAGCGCCACCACCAGCGCCAGCGCGGTCAGCGCCACGACCACGCCGCCGCGGTCGTGGGTGGCCATGGTGTAGCCGGCCGCCAGGCCCATCCCCGCCGCGTACAGCGCCCGGCGGCGCGCCGACCCGGGCGACAGCCAGCCGTGCATCGCGAGCAGCCAGGCCAGCAGCAGCACCGGGAGCACGGTGTCCGACATGACGAACTGGGAATAGAAGACCACCGGCGGCACCAGCGCCACGGCGGTGCCCACCAGGTACGCCTGCGGCCGGGACAGGCCCACCCGGCGCGCCGCCGCCACGGCGAGCGGGAACACCAGCGCGTTGAGCAGCGCGTTGATGCCCATCACCAGGTGGTACGCGGTGGCCGGGTTGTCGGCGATCCGCAGCGCCGGCGCGATCAGCAGCGGGTACCCGCCGGGGATCACCACGCCGACCGGCATCTCGGTGGGCGGCCGGCCGGCCAGCACCCGCGCGATCACCAGGTAGGAGTCCTCGTCGGCGTGCACCGACGGGAAGTAGTTGTGGACGGACAGCAGCAGGCGGAACGCCACCTGCCCGCCGTACCCGAGCAGCAGCGCCACCGGCCAGAACCAGCGGTGGGCGGCCAGCGCCCGCAGCCGGGGCGGCAGGGCCGGGGCCCAGGTGTCCGGCGCGCTCCTGCCGCCGTCCTCACCCCGGCCCGGCCCGTCGGACGTGTGGGCAGAGTCGATCAGCGGCTGCACCGAGACACTTCCCTACTTGTGTGAGTGGACGATCCCGCCATGGGGCTCCGGACGGGCGCGCCACGGTTCCTGTCCACCGCTCGTCGAAGCGCATCGGCAGTGTGCCACGCGGTGATCGGCCGGAGCCAACGCGCTCCTTTCCCTGCGGACGACAACGACCGGCTCGGGAACGGCGGTTCAGCCCCTGCGGATCCGCCGACCGGGGTGCTGGCAGAATCGCAGTGTCCGGCCACCGAAACACACACCGCCTCCGCACCGGATCGCTGCGGAAGAGCAGAAGGACCGAACAGTGACGACGAGCGTGCAGCCCGCCTCCACCCCGGGCATGCAGCAGGACATACCGTCCAGCCGAAAGAGACGGGCAGCCGCTCTGCGCCTCTCCGCCGTCCTCTGGACGGCGGAGATCCTGACCGCGGTCGCGGCGGCCCTGCTGATGACGGGCCTGGCGACGTCCATCGAGCTGAACCCGATGTCAAGGATCGGCCAGGTCAGCGGCCTCGCGGCGCTCCAGCTCCGGCTCCTGCTGCTGCTCGGCGTCGTCGTCCTGGTCCTGGTGCCGGCGATGCGCCGCTGGGCGGACACCCCGGTCCGGTTCGCCGCCGCGGCGGTCGCGGGCCTGTCCTCCGGCGTCCTGGCGGCCGGCGTCTCGCTCGCCCTGCGCGACACCAACTGGCCGCTGTACGCCCAGTCGGGTGACTCCGGCAGCCTCCAGGCCTGGGTCAACGCCCTGATGGAGGGCAAGCCCCTCGACGGCGCCTACCCGCCCATGTTCCCGCACATCGTCGCCTTCGTCGCCGAGCACGTCACCCACGGGGACATCGGCTATGCGCTCAAGCTCGCCGACCTGCTGTTCGTCGCGCTGCTCGGCCCGCTCGCCTACCTGTCCTGGCGGCTGCTGCTGCCGCCGCTGTGGGCGCTCGGCATCGGCGTCACCGCCGCGCTGCCGATGGCACAGCCGTACAAGCCGTACACCACCTTCGTGCTCGTCGCCTTCCTCCCCGTGCTGGCGAAGCTGATGCAGCTCCTCCAGCGCGCCCCGGAGCTCCCGCGCCGCACCGCCGCCGTCCGCGGGGCCGTGCTCGGCCTCGGGATCGGGCTGCTGTTCCTCCTCTACTCCGGCTGGTTCGTGTGGTCCGCGGCCGGCGTGGTGGTGCTCACCGTGGTACTGCTGCTGCGTGCGCGCCGCGCCGGCGGGACGTCCGGCCTGCTCAACGCCCTGTCCGCGATCGGCGCCGCCGCCGGGGTCTTCCTGGCCGTCTCCTCCCTCTACCTGGTCCGACTGCTCGGGTCCGCGGGTAGCACGGTCGACCGCTACTGCTACTTCGACACCTACACCGAGCCGACCTACTTCACGATGTGGCGCGACGACCTCCCCGGCACCGACGGCCAGAGCACCTGGCCGGTCCCCGGCGAGCTCGGCGGGGTCGGCCTCTTCACGATCCTGCTGCTGGTGGGTCTGGGCGTGGCGCTGGCCCTCGGGATCGGCCGGGCCGTCGTCCTGACCGCCGCCGCCTGCACCGCGAGCGCCCTGCTGATGCGCTACTGGTACGCCTCCCACATGGAGCGCGACCAGGCGGTCATGCTCTATCCGCGCACCAGCGCGCAACTGTTCTACTGCCTGCTGGTGCTGGTCGGCCTGGCGTGCTACCTGATCGCCCGCCGCCGGAACGCCGTCCCGGCCCCCGCCGCCGAGCCGGCCGAGGAGTCCGGCCGCCGCCTCCCGCTGCGCCTCAACCCGCGCGCAGTGGCCATCGGCGCCGTCTGCGCCCTGGGCCTGCTCTTCGGCATGGCCGGCTCCGCCACCGCCAGCAAGTACATGCCCGACCCGCACGAGGGCACCGGCATGCTGGCCTGGATCTCGCAGACCACCGCCGACACCAAGGGGCACTGCTCCCGCTACGCGCCCAAGTGCGTCGACGCCCCGGGACTTCTGAACCCTTCGGACCCGAAGGTCGACCTCGGGAAACTGATCTGCCCGAAGGTCAACCCCTACCCGCGCAAGAACGGACTGCTCCCCGGGTTCTCCGCGGACCTGCCCGAGTGATCCTCGCCGAACCACGAACGGCACTGGGCCGGTAGTCCGAGTTCGGACTACCGGCCCAGTGCCGTATCAGGACTTCCGAGCGGTCAGTGCCGCTCTCCCCCGGTCAGCGCGTGGCGGACCAGGACCTTGGCGCCGGCCCGCTGGCCGCGCTTCAGCGCGCCCGGCAGCATGGTCAGCGCGTGCAGGCGGGAGGCGCTGCGGAACCGGGCCGCACGGGCGGCCTTCGGCCAGCCGCGGGCGTCCATCCGCTCGGCCACCGCGTTGAAGTACCGCTCCGCCTCGGTGAACCGGGTACCGGAGAAGGCCTGCACCGAGGACTCGCTGACGGCGTGCCGGCGGTACTGGAAGACGACGGTGGTGTTGTCCACCATCATCTGCTCGCCGCGCTCCAGCAGGTCGACCACCAGGGCCAGGTCCTGGATCACCGAGTACTCGTCGCGGAAGTTGACCGCGCGCAGCGCCTCGCCCCGCCAGCAGATCGACGGGAAGTAGAGCCAGTTGCCGCGCAGCACGCTCGCGGCCAGCTCCTCGCCGCCCATCAGCCGCCGGCCCTTGACGGTCGGCGCGTAGATCTTCTCCTTGACGTTGTCCGCCAGGCCGGACCGGCTGACCTCGCCGTTGCCGTCGATGACCTCGACGCCCGGCTGCACCATGCCCAGGTCCGGGTTGTCCTTGACGATCGCCCGGACGGTCTCCAGGTAGTGCGGGTGCAGCAGGTCGTCGCAGCCCATGATGACCACGTGGTCGGCCGTCGACAGCTCCACGCACTTCTGGAAGTTCTTGGTGATGCCGAGGTTCCGCTCGTTGCGCAGGTAGCTCACCCGGTCGTCGCCGAGCTCGGCGAACCAGCCCGGGACGTCCGGCTCCTTGCCGTCGTCGATGACGGTCAGCCGGAAGTCCCGGTCGGTCTGCGCGAGGATGCTCCGCACCGCGGCCTGCATCAGTGCCACGTCGCCGTAGTACGGCAGCATGAACTCGAAGGTCGCCACGGGATCAGGCCTTGCTGCGGTCGACCGGCGCCGAGACCGGCAGGTCCAGGTCGAAGCGCTCCTCGTTCAGGCGGGCGCCCTCGTTGATCGCCACGGTGCGCGCCAGGTCGGTGAGCTTCTTCTCCAGCGAGCGGAAGCGCAGGAAGGTGTTCAGGGTCAGGAAGCCCATCGCCAGCACCATCACGTACAGCACCAGGTCGGTGCCGCGGCCGACGCCGAGCTGGTGGGCCAGCCAGGTCACGTCGGTGGGACGCAGCACCGCGTAGATGTTCACGAGCACGAAGACCGAGAACGCGATGCGCTTCCAGGCGCGGGTGTTGGCACGGTCCCAACGCCGGATGAACATGAAGGCGAGAGTGACCGAGCCGAGAATGAGAACCAGCTGGATCCAGAAGAATTTCATCGGCGGCTACGCTCCCGCAGCGAGATGTCGAAGATGATGTTGACGCCGTTGATCAGGGACTGACCCTTGGCGCGTGAGTAGTCGGTGTACAGGATGTCCACCGGGAGTTCGGCGACCCGGAGGTCCGAGCCGGCGAGGTAGCTGACGATCTCCGACGCGTGCGCCATGCCGTTCATGGTGATCCGCAGCCGGGCCGCGGCCTCGCGGTTCAGCACCCGCAGGCCGTTGTGGGCGTCGGTCAGCTTGAGCTTGCGAGCGGTCGGGCTGACGGTCGCCGCGGTGCGCAGGACGACCCGCTTGATCCACGGCACCTGCCCGTTCTGCTCGATGAAGCGCGAGCCCAGGACCACGTCCACGTCGCCCTCCCGCAGCAGGGCGACCATCTTCTCGACGTCGGCGGTCTGGTGCTGACCGTCCGCGTCGAAGGTGGCGAAGTACTTGGCGCCCGGCTGGGCCAGGGCGTAGGCGAGGCCGGTCTGGAGGGCGGCACCCTGGCCGAGGTTGACCGGGTGGCGCACCAGGTGCGCGCCCGTCTCCATGATGTGCTTGGCCGAGTCGTCGCCGCTGCCGTCATCGACCACCACGATGTTCGGGAACGTCTTTCGCGCCCCCTCCACAACGTCGGCGATCACCTGGCCCTCGTTGTAGGCCGGGATCACCAGCCAAACATCGTCGTACTGGGACACGGAGGCTCCATGAATGGGGTCTGGCCCGCGCTGCTGCGCGGCGATCTGAAGATGAGGGGCGGACACGGTCAGTCACCGGCCGTCCGGCTGCTCAACACCGCGGCGTCCGGGTCCCCCGACTGCTGGAGGGGGCCCGCGGAAATCGTCGCCGAACGGGCGAAACTCTGCCTCAGGACCGCCAGCATACCGAGGACGGTGGCCACGGAACCCGCCGTGTACGCAAGGATCACGCGGGTGGACACCTCGCCGGGCAGGAAGGTCACCCCGGCGAGGACCGCGGTGCCGACCGCCCAGCAGAGCAGCTGCAGGTTGTGCCGCTTGAATACCATCAGCGCCTGGCCGAGCACCATCGCGAACATGTACGCCACGGTTCCGGCGGACAGCCAGAAGAAGTCGAGGCAGCCGAGCACCGGCTTGGCGCCGAACAGTACCTGGATCAGCCACGGGCCGAGGGCGACCGCCGGGATCCCGCCGAGCAGGCCCAGCGCGCCCACCACGGCGCCGATCTTCTTGAGCATCCCGGTGAAGGCGGCCCGGTCCCCGACCGCGATCGCGGCGGAGAGGCCGTTGAGCAGCGAGGCCTGGAGCGAACCGAAGACGAACAGCGGCACCCGGGCCAGGACCAGCGCGTTGAGCAGGGCGGCGATCAGCGCGGAGTCGGAGGGCGCGAGCAGCTTGGTGCTCACCACGGCCGCGTTCACCACGACCTGCGAGAGCAGCGTCGAGCAGATCAACAGGCCCAGCCCGGAGCAGAGTTCGGACCAGCCGACCTGCTCGCCGGGCTTCACCGCGCGCAGCAGCGGCGGCAGGGTGACGATCGTGGCGAGGATCGGCGAGACGGCCAGGATCAGGCTGAACGCGAGCGCCGAGTGCACCCCGGCCACGCCGAAGGCGAAGGCCAGGCCGATCCGCAGGCCGCCGTCCAGGCCGAGCTGGGTACCGTACGCGCCGAAGCGGCCGAGGCCGGCCAGCACGCCGCGGGTGAGGTAGCAGACGGCCATGCCGGTGAAGGCCCCGCCGAGGGCCAGCACCAGCGAGCGGTCGCCGTGGAACATCGACCGGGCGATCGGGCCGGAGGCGGCGCCGAGGACGGCCAGGGTCGCCGCGAGGATCCCGCCGGTGAGCAGGGTCGCCCGGCGCAGCACCGGCGCGGCGCCGTGGCCGAGCGCGGCGCGGGCGGCGACGATCCGGGTGAGCTCCTGCTCGATCGGGAAGAAGACGCCGATGCCGACGGACATCACGATCGTCCACAGCAGGGAGACGTTCGCCATGTCGTCGACGGACAGGCTGTGGCCCGCCACCCCGAGGTGGATGTAGGAGGCGGCGCCCAGGACGACGGTGCCGCCGGCCACCGCCAGGGTTCCCGGCGGTAGCGCGGCAGCCACCTTCGTCAGTGCTTTCTTCACTGAGGTCTGTCGCTCTCGGTGCTCCGGGCCGTGGCGGCCAGTTCGGCGAAGACGGGCCGGGCGAGGGCCTCGGCCAGCATGGCCCGCCACTCGGGCAGCGGCGCCAGTCCGGCGGCGGCCCAGCGGTCGTGGGCCAGCACGCTGAAGGCCGGACGGGCGGCCGGGCGGACGAAGGCCTCCGACGTGGTCGGGCGGATCCGCTCCGGGTCCAGCCCGCTCAGCGCGTAGCTCTCGCGGGCCAGTCCGCACCAGGTGGTGCGGCCGCTCGCGGTGCCGTGGTAGACCCCGGCCGGGGCCCGCCCGGCGAGCGCGGCCCGGCCGAGCTCGACCAGGCGGCCGGCCAGCGCGTACGACCAGGTCGGCTGGCCGTGCTGGTCGTCCACCACGTCCAGGGTGTCCCGCTGGGCGGCGAGCTTGAGCATGGTGGCCACGAAGTTCGGGCCGTGCTCGCCGTACAGCCAGGCGGTGCGCACGACGTAGCCGTGCTCGGGGAGCAGTTCGGCGACCGCCCGCTCCCCCACCAGCTTGCCGCGGCCGTACGCGTTCACCGGCGCGGTCGGGGCGTCCTCCGGGCAGGGCTCGGTGGCGTCGCCCGGCAGGACGTAGTCGGTGGAGACGTGCAGCAGCCGTGCGCCGCTCTTGGCGCAGGCCGCGGCCAGGTGGCGCACACCGGTGCCGTTGACGGCGGTGGCGGCGTCCTCCTCGGTCTCCGCCGCGTCGACGTTCGTCCACGCGGCGCAGTTGACCACGATGTCGTGGCCCTCGACGGCGGCCTGGACGGCCGCCGCGTCGGTGATGTCGAGGTCCGCCCGGCGCAGCGCGGTGACCTCGGCGGTCGCGTCGGCGCCCAGCACCGACAGCAGGTCCCGACCGAGCATCCCGGCCGCGCCGGTGACCAGCCAGCGCACGGGCGCGGCGGCGTTCGCGGTCACTTGGCCAGGGCCGCCTTCTGCTTCAGCGGCTCCCACCAGGCGCGGTTCTCGCGGTACCACGCGATGGTCGCGGCGAGGCCGTCCTCGAAGCGGACCTGCGGCTCGTAGCCGAGCTCCTCACGGATCTTGCTGATGTCGATCGAGTAGCGGAGGTCGTGGCCCTTGCGGTCCTCGACGTGCTCGACCATGTCCCAGCCGGCGCCGGCGGCCTCGAGCAGCAGGCCGGTCAGCTCCTTGTTGGTGGCCTCGGTGCCGCCGCCGATGTTGTAGACCTCGCCGGCCCGGCCGCCGCGCATGACCAGCTCGATGCCCCGGCAGTGGTCCGAGACGTGCAGCCAGTCGCGGATGTTGCCACCGTCGCCGTACAGCGGCACCTTCTTGCCGTCGATCAGGTTGGTGGTGAACAGCGGGATGACCTTCTCCGGGAACTGGTAGTGCCCGTAGTTGTTGGAGCAGCGGGTCACCACGACGTCCATGCCGTGGGTGCGGTGGTAGGCCAGCGCCAGCAGGTCGGAGGAGGCCTTGGAGGCCGAGTACGGGGAGTTCGGCTCCAGCGGCCAGGTCTCGGTCCAGGAGCCCTCGTTGATCGAGCCGTACACCTCGTCGGTGGAGATGTGCACGAAGCGGCCGACGCCGTGCTTGCGGGCCGCGTCGAGCAGCACCTGGGTGCCCACGACGTTGGTCAGCACGAACGGGCCCGCACCGGCGATCGACCGGTCCACGTGGGACTCGGCGGCGAAGTGCACCACCACGTCGTGGCCGGGCATGACCTGGTCGACGGCGTCCGCGTCGCAGATGTCGCCCTGGACGAAGGCGTAGCCCTTGTGGTCTGCCACCGGGGCCAGGTTCTCCAGGACACCCGAGTAGGTGAGCTTGTCAAAGACCGTGATCCGGGCGTTCTCGTCAGCTCCCAGGAGCTGACGGACGAACTCCGAACCGATGAATCCGGCGCCGCCGGTCACGAGGATGCGCATAATGCGCGTAGTCTACCGCCGCCCGAACGCCCTCCCGACCCGGCCCCTCCCGCGTTCACGGTTCTCGAATAAGGTGCACCCATGCGTGGAATCCTCCTGGCCGGCGGCACCGGCTCGCGGCTGTGGCCCCTGACCCGTGCGGTGTCGAAGCAGCTCCTCCCGGTCTTCGACAAGCCGATGATCTACTACCCCCTCTCGACCCTGGTGATGGCCGGGATAAGCGAAATCCTGATCATCACCACCCCGAACGACCGGGACCAGTTCGAACGGCTGCTGGGCGACGGTTCCCAGTTCGGCCTGAAGCTCCAGTACGCCGTCCAGGAGAAGCCCGAGGGCATCGCCCAGGCCTTCGTGCTCGGCGCGGACTTCATCGGCGACGAGCCGGTGGCCCTGATCCTCGGCGACAACATCTTCCACGGCACCGGCCTGGGCACCGCGCTCACCGAGCACTCCGACATCAAGGGCGGCCGGGTCTTCGCGTACCCGGTGGCCGACCCGACCGCGTACGGCGTGGTCGAGTTCGACGGGAACGGCCAGGTCCTCTCCATCGAGGAGAAGCCGGCCGAGCCCAAGTCCCGTTACGCCGTCCCCGGCCTGTACTTCTACGACAACCGGGTCGTCGAGATCGCCCGCAACCTGCAGCCGAGCGCCCGCGGCGAGCTGGAGATCACCGCCGTCAACGACGCCTACCTGCAGACCGGCGACCTGCACGTGACGATCCTCGACCGCGGCACCGCCTGGCTGGACACCGGCACGTTCGTGTCGATGGTCCAGGCCTCGGAGTTCGTCCGGGTCATCGAGGAGCGCCAGGGCTTCAAGATCGGCTGCATCGAGGAGGCCGTCTGGCGGGCCGGGCTGATCGACGACGTCCAGCTGCGCGAGCTCGCCGAGCCGCTGCTGAAGAGCGGCTACGGCCAGTACCTGCTGGGCCTGCTCGAAGAGGAGGCCGCCCGGTGAAGTTCCGCGAGCTCTCCATCGAGGGCGCCTTCGAGATCACCCCGCAGGTGCACGGCGACGCCCGGGGCCACTTCACCGAGTGGTACCGCTTCGACCGCCTCGCCGAGGTCGTCGGCCACCCGCTGAACCTGGCCCAGGCGAACCTGTCGCTCTCCGCCAAGGACGTCGTCCGCGGCATCCACTTCGCCGACGTCCCGCCCGGCCAGGCCAAGTACGTGGCCTGCACCCGCGGCGCGGTGCTGGACGTCATCGTCGACCTGCGGGTCGGCTCGCCGAACTTCGGCAAGTGGGAGTTCGTCCGGCTGGACGACACCGAGCGCAAGGCCGTCTACATCCCCGAGGGCCTCGGCCACGGCTTCTGCGCCCTGACCGACGACGCCACGCTGACCTACCTCTGCTCGGCGACGTACAACCCGACCGGCGAGCACGGCGTGCACCCGCTGGACCCGGAGCTCGGGATCGAGTGGCCGACCGACGCCCCGCAGCTGTCGGCCCGCGACGCGGTCGCGCCCTCCCTCGCGGAGGCGCTCGCCGACGGCCTGCTGCCGGACTACCAGGCCTGCAAGGCCTACACGGACTCGCTCAAGCAGTAGCAGCGCGGCCCGGTCGGCCGAGGGGGCGAGCGCAGGCGAATCCGTCCCCTCGGCCGTTCTCCCTGCCCCCATCACAGGCCCATTCCCAGGCCGCTCCCCAGCCGGCCGGAACGGACGGACCATGACCCACCATGCGGGACGCTCACACGGCATACGCGAGGGCGTCGACATCCGACGCCCTGCGTGGCTGAGGGGAGGCAGTCTGTCCGGCCGGGTGAACAGCTTCGGCGCGATCCGGACGACCCTCGCGGTAGCCGTCGTCTACTCGCACGCCTACCCGCTCGGATTCGGCCGGCCCGCTCCGCTCTCCCACTTCAGCGGTGGCCAGATCGACCTCGGGCGGCTCGCGGTGGTCGGCTTCTTCGCGCTGTCCGGGTTCATGATCACCGGAAGTGCCCTGCGCAGCACGGCCGGCCGGTACTCCTGGCACCGCGCCCTGCGCATCCTGCCCGGGCTCTGGGCCTCCCTCCTGGTCTGCGTCCTGCTGGTGGCGCCCGCCCTGTACTACCGGACCCACGACTCGCTCACCGGCTACTGGTCGCACCCGCACGGGCCGCTGAACTACCTGGCGGGCGCCTGGAACGCCTCGCTCTCGACCGGGTTCGACATCTCGAACGTCATCGACGACGGCATGCGGGCCGGCACCAACCACGACCCCGGGATCAACGGCTCCCTCTGGTCGCTCGACTACGAGATGCTCTGCTACGTCATGATGGGCCTGCTGGCCGCCGGCGGTGTGCTGCTGCGCGCGAGGAAGACGGTGCCGCTGCTGGCCCTGGTCGGCTGGATCCTGATCTTCGAGGACTGGCGGACGACCCCCGGCTTCGTCAACAACCCGCACAGCATGGGCTTCTACCTCCACGTGCCGGTCTTCGGCCAGGTCTACACGCAGTACTTCGTCTACTTGTCGTTCGTCTTCCTGCTCGGCGCCACGGTGCAGCTGTACAAGGAGCGGATCCCGATCAACGCCGGGCTCGCGCTGCTGTCGGTCGTCGTGCTGGTCGCCAGCATGCGCTACGGCGGTCTGTTCGCGTTCGGCTACCCGGCCTTCGCGTACCTGCTCTTCTGGCTGGCGGTCCGGCTGCCCGGGCCGTTCCAACGGATCGGCGTCAAGCGGGACTTCTCCTACGGCATCTACGTGTACGGCTTCACCGTGGAGCAGGCCGTCGCCGCACTCGGCGGCAACGCGTACGGCATGAAGGTCTACCTCCTGCTGTCCCTCGCCGGGACGGTCGTCCTCGCCGCGCTCTCCTGGTACCTGGTCGAGAAGCCCGCGCTGAAGGCGAAGGACTGGACGCCGCGGCCGGTGCGCGCGCTGGCCGCACGCCGGGCCTCCAAGGTCGTCGTCCCGACCTCGGCCGAGCAGGCCGCGGAATCCGTCCGGGCCGCGGTCCCCGCGCCCTGACCCCGCACGGACGTCAGGCCCAGGTGGCCCGGTTCGCCCTCAAGGGGTCCTGAAGACCCACACCTTGAGGAGGACGAACCGGGCCACCGTCGCGAGGCCGTTCGCCACGACCAGGCCGGCGACCTCGACCATCCGCGAGGCGTGCGGCGCGAAGTGGGCCAGCAGCGCGAGCGCGCCGCTGCTCAGGCCCAGGCCGATCATGAACGCGACGGCGCCCTGGAGCTGCTGGCGCACCGCGCCCTGCGAGCCGGTGATGCCGAAGGTGAAGCGCCGGTTGGCCGTGGTGTTGGCGACCGCGCTCACCGCCATGGCGATCAGGTTGGCCGCCTGCGGGTCGACGACATGGCGGGCCACCACGTACAGGCCGAGGCAGAAGAGCGTGCTGAGCACGCCGATGACCATGAACGACGGCAGCTGCCGCTTGGTGGTGCCGGCCGTCGCGGCCTTCGGGCCGTCGGGTGCCGGCGCCGGCGCGTTGTCGGTGGAGATCATGGTCCGCTGCTTCGTTCGTCGGGTCAGGAGAGCTCGTACACAGCCACCCGGTCATTGTCGAACACCGGCTTGGCGAGGTTCTTCAGCTGTGGCGACTCGGCGCCCGCCATCCGCTGGACCACGAGGTAGCGGACCTTGTGCTCACGGTGCAGCCGGTTCAGGACGTCCGGCGTCGGCGCGTAGAACGCGGCTTCGTTGAGCTGGAACAACTCAGTGTCCCAGAACGGCGAACCGGAGGCCGACGACCCGTTCGAGCTGGACATCAGTCTCGGTGCGTACGCCCAGCCCTCGATGAGGACCGAGCGCTCCGAGTAGGCGCCGAGCCAGTGCGAACGGTAGTTGGCGCACGGCAGACCGTCCGCGTAGTCCTCGTACTGCCAGCAGTGGCTGTTCGTCGCCAGGATGTCCGAGGGCGCGCTGTGCGAGCGAATCCAGCGCGCGGCGTTCACCTGGCTCGCGGGCATCACCCAACTGCCGTCCCACGGGGACTCGTGGGCCTGGATGGCGTCGAGGGCGAGGCCCGGGGTGCCGAGCGTCAGTCCGGCGGTGAGCAGGACGATCCCGCCCCGGCGCCGCAGGCCGCGCGCCGCCCTGGAGAACAGGCGCCAGAGCAGCCCCAGGAGCACCGCCAGTACCGCGAACGCGGCCGCCACGCTCAGCGCCGGCAGCAGCGGCGTGTACGACTCGGTGCCGGTGCCGTCCCCGGTGTGCTCGCGCAGGAAGGCCTCCCAGTCCGCCGAGTACCGGTACGAGAGCCACGTGAACAGCCCGGTCAGGGCCACCGCGCCGACGGCCAGGGCGGACTTGGCGGCCCTGGGCAGCGTGGCCCGTTCGAAGGCCTCACAGTACCCCCAGGCGGACAGCACCGCCCCGAAGGGCATCGCGGAGATGGTGAAGTAGCTGGCGTTGTAGCCGTTGACCATCAGGTAGGCCGCCGGACCGGCGACCACCGCGCCGATCAGGAACCACTGCTCCGCGTTCAGCCGGAGCCTGCGCCGCCACAGCAGCGGCACCGCGCCCAGCAGCTTGATCTGGTGGTTCAGGAAGAAGGCGATCAGGACGAGCGCGACCAGACCGCTCTGAAGCAGCACCGGCCGCCCTTCCAGGGGTTCGGTCCAGTACTTCTGGATGTTGCCGAAGGGGAGGACCTCGAGGCCGTAACTCTCGAAGTCGAAGATCACCGCCGTCGCGAACAGCTGGGCCCCCGCGATGACCGCACCCAGCCCGACGACCGTCCAGGGGATGCGCCGGGTCCTGATCAGGACCGCCAGGCCGGCGACGGCCAGGCCCGCGAGTGCCACCGGGAGGGTGCTCGCCTTGGCCGCGCTGGAGGCGGTCGCGAACATCGCCGTCAGGACGAAGGCTCCCCGCCCGAACTCCGGGGCGCTGGACGGCCCGTCCGCGTCGCCCGGACCGACCCTGCGGAGCCTGTCGGCGACCACGCCGACCAGCGCGATCAGCAGTGGCTGGCTGTACGTCAGCGACATGCTCGACCAGGACATCAACCGGATGGCCGGCGCGCCGAAGGTCCAGCTCATCACGGTGTTCGGGTAGACCGCGGTGAACTCCCCGACCGCGAAGAGCAGCAGCGCGGCGAGCGGACCGGCCCACGCCCGACCGGTGATCCGCTGGGCCACCACGGCCGTCATCAGCGCGCCGAGCGCGACGAACGCGGGGACGAGCAGCCTGGTCTCGACCACCGGCAGGTCGATGTGGCCGACCATGTCGGTCATCGCCATGTGCGCGAACGTGAACCAGTGGTAGTGGAGCGGTTCCCCCGCCACCTGCGGCAAGGTCAGCGGCACGTGCTGCTTTGCGTTGGCCGCCAGCGACAGCATGTACGGCATGTCACCGAACAGCCGTGACTTCTCGTCCGTCGCCAGGACCGGGAACTTCGACAGGAAGACCAGGTAGTAGTACAGGCTGGTGAGGCCCACCAGCCCGGCCATCGACCAGGAGAGGCCGAGGGACTGCCGCCGGTAACCGCCGACGCGCCAGTGCCGGCGCAGGGCCGGGACGAGCGCGAACGGGACGACCACGGCGAGCGGCCACCCGACCGCCACCGACTGGAGGCCCGCGCCGACGAGGACCGCCCACGCCGCCAGCTCCAGCACCAGCCCGGTCACCGCGCCGAAGACGAGGTCCTCCAGCAGGGTGTGCGGACGCCTGCGCAGGGCCCGGAAGACCAGGGTGCCCGGAAGCACCACGCCCCAGCCCGCGTAGAAGGTGTACCGGGCGACGTCGCCGATCCTGGTGTCCGCGGCCAGCAGCAGTCCCACCAGGAACAGGTACGCGCAGACTGCGGGGAGGAACCGCCAGAAGGCGCGGGCCCCGGGTCCCCCGTCCGCCGCGCCGCCGGACGGCGCCGGGACACCCGGACGTTCTCCGGTGGCCGGCGCTCCAGTCGCAGTGCTGTTCGTATGCATGGTGTCCGTTCTCTCGTCCAAGCTCACAGCCCGCGGCACGGCCCGGAGGCCGGCGGCGGTCTGTCGACCGGCGGCGGAACGACTCCGGTCAGCCCGTGCAGGACGCGCTGCGACGAGCCGTCGCGGGGTCGGGCCCCTCCGCCGAGTCGTAGCCGACGAAGTAGGCCGGCCTGGCCTGGGCCGCCGAGTAGATGCGGCCGACGTACTCGCCCAGGAGGCCCATGCAGACGAGCTGCACCGCGCCGAGGAACAGCATGCCCATGAACAGTGAAGACCAGCCGGGGACGGTCTTGTCCAATGCGTACATGACCACGGTGTAGACGCCGAGGGCGAAGCAGAGCAGGAAGCTCAGCAGCCCGAGCCAGGTGGCGAGCCGCAGCGGACTCGCGGAGAAGTTGGTGACGCTGTCGACGGCGAGGCGGACCATCTTGGACAGCGGGTAGTGGGTCGCGCCCGCGACCCGCTCCTCGCGCACGTAGACGACCTCGCCGCTCGGGAAGCCGAGCCACGGTACCAGCAACCGGTAGACCGGCTGGTGCTCGGGCATCGCCTTGAGGGCGTTCACCGCCGCACGGCTGAGCAACCGGAAGTCGCCGGCCTGGTTGGGCATCTTCTTGCCGACGAGCTTGCGCATCAGCCAGTAGTAGGCGCCGGCGGTGCGGCGCTTGAAGATCGTGTCGGTGCCGCGGTCGCCGCGCACGCCGTAGACGATGTCGAGGTCCCGCTCCCGCGCGAGCGAGAGCATCTCGGGGATCTTCTCCGGCGGGTCCTGGAGGTCGGCGTCGATGGAGACGACGTAGTCGCCGAAGGCGCGGTGGATGCCGGCGGTGAGGGCGGCCTGGTGCCCGGAGTTGCGGGCGAACCGGACGATCCGGAACTCCGGCCAGTCCTGGTGGATCTTCTGCATCAGCACCGGGGTGGCGTCCGTGCTGCCGTCGTCGATGCCGACCACTTCGTACGTGATCCCGAGGCCGTCGAGGATCGGGCGCAGGCGCCGCACGGTCAGCGGCAGCGCCTCCTGCTCGTTGTAGATCGGCATGACGACCGACAACAGCGGCGCCGGCTCCCCGGTCCGCCCGACTCCCTGCTCCACTGCGTTGAGCATCCTTTTCGCCTGTCCCCATGTAATCCGAAAGCGGTTGGGAGGCATGGACCGCCGGGTCGTCCCACCGGCCGGAATCCTTCCCCCTCCGTACCCTGAGCATCGCGGACGGCGGCGGGGGAGAGCCAATGAGCGGCAGGATAGCAGCCCATTCTAAGGGCACTCTCAACGGACCTAGTACCTGATCTCCGTCGATTCGATACCCTGACACGCCGCAGGGCCTCGCGCACCAGGAGTGCGCGGGGCCCTGCGGACTGAGCCTGTACGAGGCAGGCAGGTCAGAACGTCAGATTACTTGACGATCTTGGTGACCTGGCCGGCGCCGACGGTGCGGCCACCCTCACGGATGGCGAACTTGAGGCCCTCCTCCATGGCGACGGGCTGGATCAGCGCGACGGTCATGGCGGTGTTGTCGCCCGGCATGACCATCTCGGTGCCCTCGGGGAGGGTCACGACGCCGGTCACGTCCGTGGTACGGAAGTAGAACTGCGGGCGGTAGTTGTTGAAGAACGGGGTGTGGCGGCCACCCTCGTCCTTCGACAGGATGTAGGCCTGGGCCTCGAAGTCGGTGTGCGGGGTAACCGAACCCGGCTTGATGATGACCTGGCCGCGCTCGACGTCCTCGCGCTTGATGCCGCGGAGCAGCAGACCGACGTTCTCACCGGCCTGGCCCTCGTCGAGCAGCTTGCGGAACATCTCGATGCCGGTGACCGTGGTGGTGGTCTTGGTCTCCTTGATGCCGATGATGTCGACAGTCTCGTTGACCTTGAGGATGCCACGCTCGATACGACCGGTGACGACGGTGCCACGACCGGTGATCGTGAAGACGTCCTCGATCGGCATCAGGAACGGCTGGTCGACGGCGCGGGCCGGGGTCGGGATGGCCTCGTCGACGGCGTGCATCAGGCCGAGGAGCTTCTCGCCCCACTCCTTGTCGCCCTCCAGCGCCTTCAGCGCGGAGACGCGGACGACCGGCAGGTCGTCGCCCGGGAACTCGTACTCGGAGAGCAGCTCGCGGACCTCGAGCTCGACGAGCTCCAGGATCTCCTCGTCGTCCACCATGTCGGCCTTGTTCAGGGCGACGACGATGTAGGGGACGCCGACCTGGCGGGCCAGGAGGACGTGCTCCTTGGTCTGCGGCATCGGGCCGTCGGTGGCGGCGACCACCAGGATGGCGCCGTCCATCTGGGCGGCACCGGTGATCATGTTCTTGATGTAGTCGGCGTGACCCGGGCAGTCGACGTGGGCGTAGTGGCGCGCCTCGGTCTGGTACTCGACGTGCGCGATGGAGATGGTGATACCGCGCTGCCGCTCCTCCGGCGCCTTGTCGATCTGGTCGAACGGCGTGAAGGGGTTGATCTCCGGGTACGCGTCGTGCAGCACCTTGGTGATGGCCGCGGTCAGCGTGGTCTTACCGTGGTCGATGTGACCGATGGTGCCGATGTTGACGTGGGGCTTCGTCCGCTCGAACTTCGCCTTCGCCACTGAGTCCTCCTGAGGACAGTTCCTGTACGCCGTGCTGACGTCAGTTGGTCTGAAATCGGTTTTGGTGCGGGTTGTCCGGAGGACATCCCGTGCCGTCCCGCTGGTGGGGGGGCCGGAGGCCCCGGGAGGATCCGACCGGATCCTCCCGGGTTGCCTCCTAATAGCCTAAGGCTTCGTTATCGTCCCGATTATCGGGACGTCACTCGCCCTTGGCCTTGGCGATGATGTCGTCCGCCACGTTCTTCGGAACCTCGGCGTACGAGTCGAACTGCATCGAGTAGCTCGCGCGACCAGAGGTCTTGCTGCGCAGGTCACCGACGTAGCCGAACATCTCGGAGAGGGGCACCAGCGCCGAGACGACGCGGGCACCGTGACGCTCGTCCATGGACCGGATCTGGCCACGGCGAGAGTTGATGTCGCCGATCACGTCGCCCATGTAGTCCTCGGGCGTGGTGACCTCGACGGCCATCATCGGCTCGAGGAGGACCGGCTTGGCCTTCTTCGCGCCTTCCTTGAAGGCCATCGAACCGGCGATCTTGAACGCGAGCTCGGAGGAGTCGACGTCGTGCGCCTGGCCGTCCAGCAGCTTCACGCGGACACCCTGCAGCGGGTAGCCGGCGAGGATGCCGAACTCCATGGCCTCCTGGCAACCGGCGTCGACCGACGGGATGTACTCGCGCGGAACGCGGCCACCGGTGACCTGGTTGACGAACTCGTAGCCCTCGGCCTGCTCGAGCGGCTCGATCGCGATCTGCACCTTGGCGAACTGACCGGAACCACCGGTCTGCTTCTTGTGGGTGTAGTCGATGCGCTCGACCGCCTGGCGGATGGTCTCGCGGTACGCGACCTGCGGCTTGCCGACGTTGGCCTCGACCTTGAACTCACGGCGCATACGGTCGACCAGCACCTCGAGGTGCAGCTCGCCCATACCCGCGATGATGGTCTGGCCGGTCTCCTCGTCCGTGTTGACCTGGAAGGACGGGTCCTCCTCGGCGAGACGCTGGATGGCGACACCCAGCTTCTCCTGGTCACCCTTGGACTTGGGCTCGATCGCGACGCGGATGACCGGGGCCGGGAAGTCCATGGACTCCAGGATGACCGGGTTCTTCTCGTCGGACAGCGTCTCACCGGTGGTGGTCTGCTTCAGGCCCATGACGGCGATGATGTCGCCGGCGCCCACCGAGTCGATCTCCTCACGCTTGTTCGCGTGCATGCGGTAGATCTTGCCGATGCGCTCCTTCTTGCCCTTCACGGCGTTCAGCACCGAGGTGCCGGACTCCAGGCGGCCCGAGTAGACCCGGACGAAGGTGAGCTTGCCGAGGTGCGGGTCCGACATGATCTTGAACGCGAGCGCGGCGAGCGGCTCGTCGTCCGAGGCCTTGCGGGAGATCTTGACGGTGTCGTCGCCCGGCTTGGTGCCCTCGATGGACTCGATGTCCAGCGGGGACGGCAGGTACTTGACGACCGCGTCGAGCAGGGGCTGGACGCCCTTGTTCTTGAAGGCGGTACCGCAGAAGATCGGGGTGAAGTCCGAGTTCAGGGTGCCCTTGCGGATCGCGTCCTGCAGCAGCTCGACCGGGATCTCCTCGCCCTCGAGGGCGAGCTCCATGATCTCGTCGCTGACGTTCGAGACCGTGTCGATGAGCGCCTCGCGGTACTCGTCGGCCTGCTCCTGCAGGTCGGCCGGGATGTCGACGACGTCGTACATCTCGCCCTTGGCGGCCTCGGCGGACCAGACCAGAGCCTTCATGCGGACCAGGTCGACAACGCCCTGGAAGTCCGACTCGGCACCGATCGGGAGCTGCATGACCAGCGGGGTGGCGCCGAGGCGGTCCACGATGGTCTGGACGCAGAAGAAGAAGTTCGCGCCCGTGCGGTCCAGCTTGTTGATGAAGCAGATGCGCGGGACGCCGTAGCGGTCAGCCTGCCGCCACACGGTCTCGGACTGGGGCTCGACACCGGCGACACCGTCGAACACCGTCACGGCACCGTCGAGGACGCGCAGCGAACGCTCCACCTCGACGGTGAAGTCGACGTGACCCGGGGTGTCGATGATGTTGATGGTGTTGTCGACGCCGTCGACGGTCCAGTGACAGGTCGTCGCGGCCGACGTGATCGTGATGCCGCGCTCCTGCTCCTGCTCCATCCAGTCCATGGTGGCAGCGCCATCGTGGACCTCACCGATCTTGTACGAGACACCGGTGTAGAACAGGATCCGCTCGGTGGTGGTGGTCTTGCCCGCGTCGATGTGCGCCATGATCCCGATGTTGCGGACCCTGGCGAGGTCAAGGGAGGTTGCAGCCATGGTGGCTCGTTCTCTCTCTGTCTAGTGACGGGGTACGGACTACCAGCGGTAGTGCGCGAAGGCCTTGTTGGACTCGGCCATCTTGTGGGTGTCCTCGCGACGCTTCACGGAAGCGCCCAGACCGTTGCTGGCGTCGAGGATCTCGTTCATCAGGCGCTCGGTCATGGTCTTCTCGCGACGGGCGCGGGAGTAACCGACCATCCAGCGCAGCGCCAGGGTGCTGGCGCGGCCCGGACGGACCTCGACCGGAACCTGGTAGGTCGCGCCACCGACACGGCGGGACTTGACCTCGAGGGCCGGCTTGACGTTCTCCAGCGCGCGCTTCAGCGTCACGACCGGGTCAGAGCCGGTCTTCTCACGGACGCCCTCGAGGGCGCCGTAGACGATCCGCTCGGCGGTGGAGCGCTTGCCGTGCAGCAGGATCTTGTTGACCAGCTGGGTGACGACCGGGGAGCCGTAAACCGGGTCGATGATGACCGGGCGCTTCGGGGCGGGGCCCTTACGAGGCATTCTTACTTCTCCTTCTTGGCGCCGTAGCGGCTGCGGGCCTGCTTGCGGTTCTTGACACCCTGGGTGTCGAGCGAACCGCGGATGATCTTGTAGCGGACACCAGGAAGGTCCTTCACACGACCACCGCGCACCAGCACGATGGAGTGCTCCTGCAGGTTGTGGCCCTCGCCCGGGATGTAAGCGGTGACCTCGATCCCGCTGGTGAGGCGCACACGGGCGACCTTGCGGAGAGCCGAGTTCGGCTTCTTCGGGGTGGTCGTGTACACACGCGTGCAGACCCCACGGCGCTGCGGGGAACCCTTCAGCGCGGGAGTCTTGTTCTTCTCGACCTTGTCCTGCCGGCCCTTTCGGACCAGCTGCTGGATCGTAGGCACCGTTTCTCCGTTTTCTGTGTGCCAAGGCTTGGTGGAACTAACCTGCGGTGTCTCCCTCGCACACGGCCCCGTGGTCGACCCACGCGGTCGGGTGTGTTGGGCTTGTTACGACACGGAATCCCATGAGCTGATGTACAGCGACGGCGCTCTACGCGCGGCGCGCTGGGAAGCGCTCCGGCTCGGCGCGGCGACCGGTGTGCATGCACGCACAAGGACCCGGGGACACCCCAGGCACAAGGTCAGAGCGTACCTAGCGCATCGGGCGCGGTCAAAACAAATGCAACGCCGCAGGTCGCGGGGCCAGGCCTCGAAACGGAACGGGAAACGGCGCGGGCGGCCCCCATACCACGACCGAGACCCCCCGCACGGCGAAACCCTACGCCTCTGCGCGGACGGCGGCGAGCGGGGTGTTCCCGTCGCCGGCGCCGTCCCCGGACGTCCCGGCGGACGACGACTCGTCCTGCTCCTGGTCGGTCCCCTTCCGGTCCGACAGGACGACGAGCAGCCCCAGTGCCACCGCGGCCATCCCGTACACCAGCACGCAGGGCTGCCAGCCCACGAACGGCGGCGCCCAGTGGGCCGGGCTGATGAAGAACGACCCGCCGGTACCGACCGCCATGCGGCGCAGCGCCCAGACGAACGCCGCGAAGTCGGCCAGGGCCAGCGCGCCGGAGCAGAGCACCATCAGCCGGCGCCAGGAGAAACCGCCTCCCGGCAGCCGCTCATGGCAGATCGCGACGCACACGATCGGCAGCCCGACGGCGAACGGCAGCAGGTAGCGGCCCTGCCAGATCATGCCGACCTCCCGCGCCTGCATGGCCTGGGCCACCAGCGGTATGGCCACGATCCCGGCCAGGATGCCCAGGACGGCCAGGGCGTCCCTGAGCCGCGCGTAGCAGAGCGCGAGCAGCACCAGGGCGATCGCCACGCCGCACCACAGCAGCAGCGTCGCCGCCGGGGGTTCGGCGTCCAGCCAGCCGAAGTAGCCGATCATCTGCTTCATGTACAGCAGACCGTTGTCGAAGGTCTGACGGGCCGCGGACAACGGAGTGAAACCGCTCGGGGCGTTGATGACCGAGTGGTCGGGGTGGGCCGAGGACCAGACGAGGGCCACGCCGGCCGAGACCGCGGTCAGAGCGCTCCAGGCCCAGGTCGCCCTGTGCCGCAGGATCGAAGCCAGTGCGTCCTTGCGCCCGAGCAGCAGAGCGAAGAAGACCGCGCCACTGAACCAGATCAGGCCGAGCGGCCGGATGCTGATCAGCACTATCGCGCCGATGCCGAGCCGGGCGACACGGCGGCTCAGGAGCTGTGGGTCCGGGTTCATCAGCAGCGCGACGGCGGCGCTCCAGACCAGGATGCCCGCGGCGATCTCCGGACCGCTCGGGTTGACCACGCCGAACATGAACAGCGACATCGGGGTGGCGGCCGCCACCACTCCGAGGAGGCCGAGGGAACGTCGCCGCCACTCCGCCGCGGAGACCACCGCGCTCGCCACCAGGGCGGAGCAGATCACGGCCGAGATCAGGCGCATCAGGTAGAAGGCCGTCTTGCCCGGGAGCAGCAGGCTGGGCCAGCCGACGGCGAAGTAGTACGCCGGGTGGTAGCGGCCCGCCGACGTGGTCACCTCGGTCGTCCCGGAGCGCTGCTTGAGCGAGGGTGCGCAGTCGGCCGACTGCCAGGGCTTGAAGGCGTAGCACGAGTGGGTGTCCGCCACGTCCTCGTAGATCCGCGGGAGCTCCACCCCGCTCTCGGCCCAGTAGCCTTTGATCCCGCCGACCGTGTGCGGGATCATGATTTCCTCACCGTTGACCTGTCCTCGGGCGACGGCGCCCGCCCGGATGAGGTGCGCGGGTTCGTCCGGCGAGCCGCCGATCGGAGTCGCCAGCGACCAGGACGCGCTCAGCGCGAACAGGATCGCGAACGCGACCGCCCACAGCCGCCGGGGCGTGGACGCAAGCCGCTCGGCGATGCTCTTGACGGCAGTGATCATCATCTGGAAATGGGCCTTCGGGGTCGGTCCGAACTCGGCGTGCGGCGCCCACGGCCGGGGGCGGTGGGTGCTCGCATCGACGAGATGTAACAGGCAACGGTCAGCCATGGACGAGAAGACCGTACCGAACCGAGCCCTGAGGGACTAACGGCACCCTCCCGATGGCGGCCCGTGGACCCGGTCGGCCGGTGTGCTCCGCCGCCTACGGAGGCGGTGCCCAGCAGGATCAGACGGTACCCAGCAGGATCATCAAGGTCCAGAACGCGGTGCCGAGGTATCCGATGACCAGGCCGAGGACGGCCGCCCAGTCGCCGTCCATGCCGCGCTGCCGGATCTGTGACCGCGCGATGTGGCCGGTGACCACGGCGGGCAGGGAGAAGCCGATCAGGCTGAGCGCCAACGACGTGACCGCCAGCGCGCTGGTGGTACGGAGCGGAGGCGGAGGCGGAGGCGCCAGGAGGAAGGTCGCCGGGATCGGCTGCGGCGCGGTGACCGGCGGCGCCGTCATCGGCCCGGAGGGCAGGTCGGCCACCAGCGCGGCCAGCTGGCCGTAGGTCTGTGCCGCGGCCACGGCCTCGTGGCGCTGCTCGTACTCCTGGACGGAGAGCCGGCCCTCGGCGAACGCGGCCTTGAGCACGTCGATCGTCCGGTCCCGGTCGGCGTGGCCTGCCCGCATCGCGGCCTGCGACGAGACCGCGGGCGCTGGTTGCCAGCCCCCCGCCGGCCGCTTGCCGGGCGGGTAGCCGGAACCCGGCTCGCCCCATGGCTGTACGGACATCCGCCACCTCCCGGTAGCGCGGCACCCCCGCGCACGTCACTGCTCCCTCATAGTGCAGGACGAACGAACGAACTGAGTAGTTGCCGAATCGGCCCAGTAGTCACCCGGAGGCGCTGCCGGCCGGCCTTACCCGGTCGGCGGATGTACTCAGAGGATGCTCAACTCGGGCGACAGCCCGTTCGAGGAGTGCCAGGCTGAGCCGCGGGGGCCTCGCACCACGGTCTCCTCCCGTCCACCTCCACGAGCAGAGAAGGCCGCCATGCAGGCGTCAGCGCCGCCGTCCTCCGACCTCCCCGGGCCGGGAACCCCGTCCGCCGTCAGCATCCAGGGGCTCTGGAAGCACTTCGGCACCCAGGCCGCCGTGGCCGGGCTGAGCCTGGAGCTGCCGGCCGGGGCGTTCATCGGCCTGGTCGGGCCGAACGGCGCCGGCAAGACCACCACGCTGTCGATGGTCACCGGGCTGCTCCGGCCCGACCAGGGCACCGTTCTGGTGCACGGCACCGACGTGTGGGCCGACCCGGTCACGGTCAAGGCCCGGATCGGGATCCTGCCCGAGGGCCTGCGGATGTTCGAGCGGCTCAGCGGGCGCGAGCTGCTCCAGTACACCGGGCGGCTGCGCGGCCTGCCCGGCGCCGAGGTGGACCGGCGGGCCGAGGAGCTGCTGGCCGTCCTGGACCTCGGCCGGGACGCCGACAAGCTGGTCGCCGACTACTCCACCGGCATGCGCAAGAAGATCGGCCTGGCCGCCGCGCTGCTGCACAACCCGGACGTGCTCTTCCTGGACGAGCCCTTCGAGGGCGTCGACCCGGTGTCCGCCCAGACCATCCGCGGGGTGCTCAAGCGGTACGCGGCGGCCGGGTCCACGGTGGTCTTCTCCAGCCATGTGATGGAGCTGGTCGAGCAGCTGTGCGACTGGGTCGCGGTGGTCAACGCCGGCCGGGTGATCGCCCAGGGCCCACTGGACTCCGTCCGCGGCGGGCGCAGCCTGCACGAGGCCTTCCTGGAGCTGATCGGCGTGCGCGAGGACGACGGGCAGGCGCTCGGCTGGCTCGGCGGCGGAGCGGCCGGGGGCGACCGGTGAACGAGCGGAGCGAGGTCGCCGTCGAGCGCAGCGAGGCGGGCGCATGAGCGAGCGGAGCGAGCGAACCGTCGAGAGGTACGCGTGGGCGAATGCCCCTGCCGAGCGCAGCGAGGCGGGCGCATGAGCGGCGCGACGACACCCGCCGTGCCCGACGGCCGGACGGTGGTCCGCGCCCTGGTGGCGCTCAAGCTGCGGCTGCTGCGCAACGGGCTGCGGCGCAGCCCCGGCCGGACCACCGTCTACGTGATCGGCGGTGTCGTGGGCCTGGCCTTCGCGACCGGCATCGCCGTCGCCATGGCCGCCCTGAACGGCCGCTACCCGGGCTCCGGGGACGCCGGGACGATGCTGCTCGGCGTGCTGACGCTGAGCTGGGCCGCACTGCCGCTGTTCCTCTTCTCCAGCGACGAGAGCGCCGACCCGACCCGGCTGACCATGCTGCCGCTGCGGCCCGGCCCGCTGCTGCGCGGCTCGCTGCTGGCCGCGCTGATCGGGCCGGGGCCGCTGATCAGCCTGGTGCTGGTGACCGGCGCGGTGCTGGCCGGCGCGGCCGGCGGCGCCTCGGCCGCGGTCGCGGTGGCCGGTGTGCCGCTCGCGGTGCTCTGCCTGGTCACGCTCTCCCGGGCGGTCGCGGCGGGCAACGCCCGGATGCTCTCCAGCCGGCGCGGCAAGGACTTCGCGATCTTCGGCGGGCTGGCCTTCGCGCTGCTGGTGCAGGTCGCCAACGTGGGCTCGCAGAGCATCCTCGGCCGCCGGGGCGGGCCGATCGACCTCTCCCCGCTGAAGCCGATCGCCTCGGTGCTGCGCTGGATCCCGCCGATCAGCGCCGCCGACGCGCCGCGCACCGCCGGCGAGGGCCGGTACGGGCTGGCACTGCTCCAGCTCGCCGCGGCGGCCGCGCTGCTGGCGCTGCTGCTGCGCTGGTGGCGGCGGAGCCTGCAGGAGCTGATGGTGACCGCCGACTCCTCCACTCTGGAGGTGGCGCGCGGCGTAGAGGGCTCGCGCGGCTGGGGCTTCCTGCCCCAGGGCCGGACCGGGGCGGTGATGCAGCGGCACCTGCGGTACGCCTGGCGCGAGCCGCGGGCCAAGGCGGCGCTGTTCACCAGCATCGGGATGACGCTGGTGATCTGCGTGCTGTCGATGGTCCAGGGCTGGGCGAGCGTCTACCTGCTGGCGATGACCGGGGTGTTCCTCGGGCTGCAGATGCTCAACCTGTTCGGCATGGACGGCTCGGCGTTCTGGATGGTCGCCGCCACCCTGCGCACCCCCGCCGACGCCCGGTCGGAGCTGCGCGGACGGGCGTACGCGGTGCTCTCGTACGCCGTTCCGGTGACGGTGGTGCTCGGGCTGGTGCTGGCGGCCGTCACCGGCCGGTGGAGCGAGCTGCCGCCCGCGCTCGGCCTGGCGCTGACGCTGCTCGGCTGCGGGATCGCGCTGGGATCGGTGTTCAGCGTGCTGGCGCCGTACACCATGCCGGCCGACAGCAATCCGATGCGCAACGCCGCCCCGGGGCAGGGCGGGCTGATCCTGCTCAACCAGTTCGGCTCGATGGTCGGCGTCACGGTGCTGGCGCTGCCGGTCGGCGGCTACCTCGCCTGGGCGCTGGTCGCGGACGGGCCGAGCTGGCCGGTGCTGCTGGTCGGCCCGCTGTACGGCGCGCTGGTCGCGACGCTGGGCGTGCGGCTGGCGGCCGGCCGGCTGCTGGAGCGCACGCCGGAGATCCTGGCCAAGGCCATCGAGCGCTGATCCCGCCGGGCGAGGCCCGAACCGTCTCGCCAGGCGTCGGGGCGGCTCCCGCCCACCCGCCCGGAGAAACGGTTCACCGGCCCGCTCTCCGGACGGTTCGCGCCACCGCTCCGGCATCATGGGCAGGAGGCCGGACCGTCGAGGAGAGCAGGGACACACCGTGGGCGAGCGCGCGCAGCAGGCCGGGACCGCCGGGCCGCTGCTGGAGCAGGCGGTGCGGTCGGTGCTGACGGCCCCCGACGACGCACTGGACCTCGCCCTGGACACCGGGGCCTCGCTGCTGGCCGCCTCGGCCGGGCAGTGGCCCGACGTCGGCCGGGCGCTGCTCGGCCACGCGGACACCGCCGTCGGCCGCTGCTGGTCCGCCGGATGGCGCCCGGCCGACCTGGTCCGGGTGGTGCGGCGCGAGCTGAAGCCCGTCCACCTGGCCCTCGCGGTGGACCTGATCGCCGCCGAGGGCCGCCGCCACCCCGCGGCCGCCCTGGACCGGCGCTGGCGGGAGCAGCTGCGCGAGCTGGAGGCCGAGGTGTGGTGGTCCGGCGACGAGGAGTACCTGGGGGCCTTCGCCCACCGGCACCGGCTGGACCGCTTCGCGCTCGCCACCGCGGCCCTGGAACTGCTGCGCACCTGGGGCCGGCTGCCGCCGATCGCCCCGGTGGGGCCCGCCCCCGGGCAGGCCGTGCGGCAGCGGCACCCGGCGCCGGCGGCCGGCGAGCCGCGGATGCTGGCGCGGATCCGGGCGCTGCTGGCCAAGGCCGAGTCCACCGAGTACCCGGAGGAGGCCGAGGCGCTGACCGCCAAGGCCCAGCAGCTGATGGCCCAGCACAGCATCGACGACGCGCTGCTGGCCGCGGCCGGCGCCGACCGCGACACCCCGGCGGCGCTGCGGATCGGGGTGGACAACCCGTACGAGGGCCCCAAGACGATGCTGCTGGACGCGGTCGCGGCGGCCAACCGGTGCCGGGTGGTGTGGGCGAAGGAGTTCGGCTTCTGCACCGTGGTCGGCTTCGACGGCGACCTGGACGGCGTCGAACTGCTCTACACCTCGCTGCTGGTGCAGGCCACCCACGCGCTCAACAAGGCGGGCTCCCGCAAGGACTCGCGCAGCAAGGCGTTCCGGCAGTCCTTCCTGGTCGCGTACGCGGCGCGGATCCGGGAGCGGCTGACGGCCGCGACCGAGCGCGCCACCAGCGCCGCCGCGGCCGGGCGGCACCTGCGCGAGGACGGCACCGAGGAGCAGCTGCTGCCCGACGAGCGGCTGCTGCCCGCGCTGGCCGCCCGCTCCGAGGCGGTGGACGAGGAGGTCGGCCGGCTCTTCCCGAAGCTGGTCTCGCAGCGGGTGCGGGTCAGCGACGGCGTGGGCTGGGCGGCCGGCCGCGCCGCCGCCGACCGGGCCGCGCTGCACGGACGCGCCGGGGCGATCCGCCGCTGAGGGCGGGTCGGACGGCGCCCGGGGCCGTCCGCACCGATCCCCCGCCCGACCCGCGCAAGATCCACATGAGCCGCCCGGCTCCCTGGGGGACCTGATAGAACGTAGTCCGCCACGAACGAAGGGGGACTCGACGTGACGGAGCCGGCGGCGGAGTCGGGATACCGGGACCGGGTGCGCGGAGCGCTGCTCGGCGGAGCGATCGGCGATGCGCTGGGCTGGCCGGTGGAGTTCCAGCAGCTCCACCAGATCCAGGACCGGTACGGGCCGCAGGGCGTCACCTCGCTGCCGGCCGGGCCCGGGCCGGTCGAGGTGACCGACGACACCCAGATGACGCTGTTCACCGCCGAGGGCCTGATCCGCGGCTTCGTCCGCGGCTGGACGGGCGGCGGCGGCTCGGTGCCGGAGGCCGTCCACGGTGCCTACCGGCGCTGGCTGCGGACCCAGTACCAGGGCGCGCCGGACGCCGGGCCGCAGCCCCGCCCGTACGACGGCTGGCTGCTGAGCCGGCCCTTCCTGTACGCGCGGCGCGCGCCCGGCAACGCCTGCCTGAGCGGGGTGTCCGAGCACCCGGTGTTCGAGGCGCCGTCCGCGATCGGGCTGAACGGGCCGATCAACCCGGGTTCCAAGGGCTGCGGCACGGTGATGCGCTCGGCGCCGTTCGGGCTGGCCCGGCTGGGCGTCGAGCAGTCCTTCGGGCTGGCGGTGCAGTGCGCCCAGCTCACCCACGGCCACCCGACCGGCTACCTCGCGGCGGGCGCCTTCGCGGCGCTGGTCGAACGGCTCGTGGACGGCACCGAGCCGTGGGCGGCGGTCGGCGAGACGGTGGAGCAGATCCGCGAGCTGCCGAGCTCCAAGGAGACCGTCCAGGCACTGGCCCGGGCGGTGCGGCTCGCCCAGGAGGCCGAGCCGGCGGCCGAGACTGTGGAGCGAGTCGGGCTCGGCTGGATCGCCGAGGAGTGCCTGGCCATCGCGGTGTACTCGCTGCTGGCGGCCACCCTGGACCCCGACCCGGTCCGCACCGCGCTGCTGCTGTCGGTGAACCACTCCGGGGACAGCGACTCGACCGGCGCGGTCTGCGGCAACCTGGTCGGGGCCGCGTACGGCGCCGCGGCGCTGCCCGCCGAGTGGGCCGGGGCGGTCGAGGGCCGGACGGAGCTGCGGCAGGTCGCGGACGACCTGCTGGTGCTCTTCGGCAGCCGCGACCCGCTGCACCCGGGGCTCGGCGGGCGCTACCCGGCCTGGTGAGCCGGGGCGGCCCGGTCTGGCGAGCCGGCGCTACCCGGCCTGCGGGTCGGTGACCTGGCCGAGGAACAGCGGCGCTCCGCCCCGGGTGTCCCGGATCAGGAACAGGAACGGCCGGTCCAGGTGCACCTGGACCGGCCGTTCGGCGTTCGGCGCCGCCGCCACGTCCATTCCGACACCGCTGCCGGCCGCCGCGACCGTGCCGTCCTCGCCGACCTCGATGGTGGCCTTCTGCACCACCGTGCCGACGGCCAGCGGGTCCTTGGCGATGCCGCTGAAGTCGGCCGCGCCGAAGGCCGCCCGCACGCCGAGCGAGCGCAGCGCGGAGCCGAGCTCCTTCGAGGTGTCGAAGCGGAAGCGCGGCAGCTGGAGGTCGACCGGCCGCTCGGCGAGGGCGCCGAGGATGAAGTCCAGCTGCGCCTGGTCCAGGCCCTTGGCGAAGGCCGCGAAGCCGCCCTGCGCGGGGACGATCAGGTCCATCACCAACCCGCCGTCCGCGTACGGCAGTTCGACGGCCTGCCAGGGCTCGCCGACGATCCCGCCGGAGCCGTCGGCGTACTTGAAGTCCCCGGTCTGCCCCATCGTGGGGACGGCCGGGGCGGAGCCGTCGAGCTTGTGGAACGGGCGGTCGGCGGTGTGCGAGGGCTTGAAGGCGGAGGCCCACCTGGCCTTGAGGTAGAGCGCGTCGGTGAGCACCAGCCGGGTGCTCGGGTTGATCGCCTCCCGGCCGAACAGGTCCTTGATCCGGCCGTCGGTGGCCTTCTCCACGGCCGCGTTGACGGACTTGCGGGCCCCGTCCGGGTCCTTGGCGAAGTCGGCCTGGTGCACCCCGGTGCCGAAGGCGCCGGCCAGGGTGGCCAGGTAGTCCGGCTCGACGGCCAGGCCCCGCTGCGTCCAGACGTCGTCGCTGCGGCGCAGGGTGAGCTTGTCGGTGGCCGGGACCGGCCGGTTCAGCGCGCCGGTGGCGAACGCGTACTGCTGCGGGTCGAGCCCGGTGTGCAGGGCCTTGGCCAGCTCCTCGGCGGTGGCGCCGCGGGCGCCGGGCAGCAGCATGGCGAGCACGGTGGCCAGGCCGGACGGGGAGACCACGAGGTTGCTCCCGGCGGCGTCCGGCTCGGCGGTGAGGACGTGCAGGAGGTCCAGGCCGAAGGCGTCGGTGGCGGCCGCGGTGGCGGCCACCTGGGCCGGGTCGACGGTCGGCCGGCCGGTGGGCGGGGAGGCCCGGAGCTCCACGGGCGCGGGGGCGGTGCTGCCGCAGCCGGCCAGCAGCGGCGTGGCGAGCGCGGCCGCGAGCAGGAGCGCCGCCGGCCGGCGGAGGGTACGACGGGTTGCGGTGCTGCGGTTCGTCATGGCCCTTCGACGCACCGCCCCGCCACCCGGTTCCGCCCGCCCCCGGCGCCGGCTCAGTCCCAGAGCGCCCCGAACTCCAGCAGTTCGTCGCGGTGCTCGATCCGCTCCACCCAGTCGGCCGGCCAGGCCGCCTCGCCGTGGTGGGCACCCGCGAAGGCACCGGTCAGGCAGGCCAGCGAGTCGGAGTCGCCGCTGGAGTACGCGGCCCGGCGGACGGCCGCCACCGGGTCGTCCGGGAGCAGCAGGAAGCAGAGCAGGCCGGTGCCGAGGGCCTCCTCGGCGACCCAGCCCTCACCGGTGGCCAGGCAGGGGTCCGCCTCGACATCGGGTGCGGCGAGCGCCGCGTCCAGGCGGTCGAGCACCTTGAGGCAGTCGTCCCAGCCGCGGGCGAGGACCGCCTGCGGCGAGGCGCCGTACCAGTGGTCGGCGAGGTCGCCGAGCCAGAACTCGTCGTACCGCTCCCGGCTCGCCAGGGCGTGGGCCCGGAGCACCGCGGGCACTCCGGCCGGCGGCAGGCCCTCGGCGAGCCTGCGGACGGCGTACGCAGTGAGGTCGGCGGCGGCGAGCGCGGTGGGGTGGCCGTGGGTGAGCCCGGACTGCAGCTGGGCGGCGCCCGAGAGCTGCCGGGCGTCCAGTTCGCGGACCAGCCCGACCGGGGCGACCCGCATGTTGGCGCCGCAGCCCTTGGAGCCGACGTCGGAGGCCTGCTGCCAGCGGTACTCCTGCCGGCTGAGCCGCTCGCAGGAGCGCAGGCACGTCATGCCGGGGGCGCGGTTGTTCTCCGGGGAGCGCCACCAGTCGACGAACTCCTCCCGGACCGGCCGCTCCAGCCGCAGCGGCGTGAGCGGGCCGCGAGCCAGGGCGGTGCGCAGACCGCGGGCCAGGGCGAGCGTCATCTGGGTGTCGTCGGTGACCAGCGCCCTGCCGGGCAGCGGGAGCCGCCGCCAGTCCGGATGGTCGGCCGCGATCGCCTCGACGGTCCTGAACTCCGTCAGCCGGCCGAGCGCGTCCCCGATCGCCAGCCCCAGCAGTGTCCCCGTCGCCTTGCCCACGGCCGTTCCCCCCTCTGCTCCGTCAGACCTCGACCACCAGTTCCTTGAGCCCGCGGATCACGTAGCCCGGGTTCCACTCGGGCTCGCGGACCAGCCGCAGGCCCGGGGCCCGGCGCAGCAGGGTGCCGTAGGACTCGGTGAGCTCCAGTCTGGCAAGCGGGGCGCCGAGGCAGAAGTGGATTCCGGCGCCGAAGGTGATGTGCGGGTTGTCGGTGCGGCCGAGGTCGAGGCGGTCCGGGTCGGCGAAGCGCTCGGGGTCGCGGTTGGCGGAGCCGAAGAGCAGGGCGATCTCGGCGCCGCGCGGGATGGTGACGCCGCGGACCTCGATGTCCTCCAGTACCCAGCGCTCGAACATCTGCAGCGGGGTGTCCCAGCGCATCAGCTCCTCGACGGCGGTGGGCAGCAGTTCGTCCACCGAGCCGCGCAGCCGGGCGAGTTCCCCGGGGTTGCGGAACAGCGCCCACCAGCCGTTGCCGGTGGTGTTGACGGTCGCCTCGTGGCCGGCGTTGAGCAGCAGCACGCAGGTGGAGACCATCTCCTGCTCGCTGAGCGCGTCGGCGCCCTCCTGGGCCTGGACGAGCGCGCTGATCAGGTCGTCGCCCGGATTCGCCCGGCGCTCGCGGATCAGGGCGCGCAGGTAGTCGGAGAACTCGGTGCTCGCGGTGACGGCCCGGCGGGCGGCCTCGTCGGTCGGGTTGAGCTCGAACATCCCGGTGATGTCGGAGGACCACGGCCGCAGCAGGTGCCGGTCGCCCTCCGGCACGCCGAGCATCTCCGCGATCACGGCGACCGGCAGCGGCTCGGCGACGGTGGCGACCAGGTCGCCGCCGCCGGCCGCGAGCAGCTCGTCGACCAGGTCGCCGGCCAGCCGCCGCACGGTGGGGCGCAGTCCCTCGACCATGCGCGGGGTGAAGGCCTTGGAGACCAGCCGGCGCAGCCGGGTGTGGTCCGGCCCTTCGAGGTCCAGCAGCCCGTGGTCGTTCAGGGTGTGGAAGGGCTCGTGCGCCGGGTCGGGCTCGGGGCGGCCGAACTCCGCGTGGCTGAAGCGGTGGGTGTAGGTGCGGCCCAGCCGCCGGTCCCGCAGCAGGGCGCTGACGTCGTCGTGGCGCGAGACCAGCCACTGGTTCGTCGGCTCGAAGTACGTCACCGGCGCGTGTTCGCGCAGTTCGGCGTACGCGTCGTACGGGTGGGCCACGAACGCCGCCGACCAGGGGTCGAACTTCGCCGTCGTCGTCATCGGTCGATCACTCCAGGCCATGAGGGGGAAAGCCGGAAGGATCATCGTACGCATGCGGTGCGTACGGGAAGCCGATCCTTCCGGCCCTGCTCAGGCCCGCTCCAGCACCAGCCGCCGGACCAGCTCCGGCAGCGCCCGCGAGATCGGCTCCCGGATCACCTCGGCCGCGGCCTCGTCGTACGGCGTCGGCTCGGCGTTCACGATGATCAGCTCCGCCCCCGTCCTCACCGCGTCGTACGGCAGCGCCGCCACCGGGAACACCTGGAGGCTGGTGCCGACCGCGATGAAGACGTCGCAGGCCCGGACGATCGAGTCGGCCTGCCCGAGCACCTCCGGGTCCAGGTTCTCGCCGAACATCACGATGCGGGGCTTGAGGATCCCCCCGCACTCCCGGCACGCCGGGTCCGGCTCCCCCGCCCCGACCCGCGCCAGCGCGTCCGCCATCGACCCGACCACCCGGCAGCGCAGGCACTGCGTCTCCCGCGTGTTGCCGTGCAGTTCGAGCACCTTGCGGGCGGTCAGCCCGGACCTCTGGTGCAGCCCGTCGATGTTCTGGGTGAGCACCCGCAGCGGCAGCCCGGAGCGCTCCAGGTCGACCAGCGCCCGGTGCCCGGCGTTCGGCTCGGCGGCCACCGCGTCCGTCTCCAACCGCATCCGCCAGGCGCGCCGCCGGACCTCCGGATCCTCCAGGTACGGCCCGATGGTGACCAGCTCCTGCGCCGACGGGTCCTTCTGCCACACCCCGTTCGGGCCGCGGTAGTCGGGGATGCCGGAGTCCGTCGAGATGCCCGCACCGGTGAGGACGGCGATCAGGGGCCGCTTCGCGTTCATAGCCCGGACGGTACGGCCGCCGGCCCGGCCGCGGCCACCGAAAATCCGACCGCGCGGGCCGGGCCCTCCGGAACACCGAAGGGCCCGGGAACGCCGAAGGGCCCGGAGGCTAGATGCCTCCGGGCCCTTCGAACTAGTAGCGGGGACAGGATTTGAACCTGCGACCTCTGGGTTATGAGCCCAGCGAGCTACCGAGCTGCTCCACCCCGCGTCGGTGAACACGACTCTACGCGACTTCGGCCGAATGTCCTAACCGGGTTCTGCCGACCGGCCCGCGGCCGCGCCCCGGCGCCCCCGGAGGAGGCCCGGGAACGCCGCAGGGCGGCCACCCCGTGAGGGTGACCGCCCTGCGGTCGGTGACGCGCGACTCAGCCGGTGTACGGGCCGTAGTCGTAGTCGTCCAGCGGGACCGCCTGGCCGGAGCCGGCGCCGAAGGGCGACAGGTCGTAGTCGTCGTAGCCGACGGCCGAGTACATCGCGGCCTTGGCCTCCTCGGTCGGCTCGACCCGGATGTTGCGGTAGCGGGGCAGACCCGTACCGGCCGGGATGAGCTTACCGAGGATGACGTTCTCCTTGAGGCCCAGCAGCGGGTCCGACTTGGCGTGGATCGCCGCGTCGGTGAGGACCCGGGTCGTCTCCTGGAAGGAGGCGGCCGACAGCCAGGACTCGGTGGCCAGCGAGGCCTTGGTGATACCCATCAGCTGCGGACGGCCGGAGGCGGGGTGGCCGCCCTCGGCGACGACGCGGCGGTTCTCCTGCTCGAAGCGGCCGCGCTCGACCAGCTCGCCGGGCAGCAGCTCGGCGTCGCCCGACTCGATGATCGTCACGCGGCGGAGCATCTGCCGGATGATGATCTCGATGTGCTTGTCGTGGATCGACACACCCTGCGAGTTGTAGACCTTCTGGACCTCGGCGACCAGGTGGACCTGGACGGCACGCTGGCCCATGATGCGCAGGACGTCGTGCGGGTTGGTGGCACCCATGGTCAGCTTCTGGCCGACCTCGACCGCCTCGCCCTCGCTGACCAGCAGCTTCACACGCTTCGAGACCGGGTAGGCGATCTCGTCGGTGCCGTCGTCGGGGGTGACGACCAGCTTGCGGGTCTTCTCGGTGTCCTCGATGCGGACCCGGCCCTGGGCCTCCGAGATCGGGGCCACACCCTTGGGGGTACGGGCCTCGAAGAGCTCGACGACACGCGGCAGACCCTGGGTGATGTCGTCACCGGCCACACCACCGGTGTGGAAGGTACGCATGGTCAGCTGGGTACCGGGCTCACCGATGGACTGGGCGGCGATGATGCCGACCGCCTCACCGATGTCGACCAGCTTGCCGGTGGCCAGCGAGCGCCCGTAGCACATGGCGCAGGTGCCGACGGCCGACTCACAGGTCAGGATCGAGCGGGTCTTGACCTCGCCGATGCCGTGGCGGATCAGCTCGTCGATCAGGACGTCGCCGAGGTCCGTGTTGGCGGTGGCCAGCAGCTTGCCGTCGACGGTGATGTCCTCGGCGAGCATGCGGGCGTAGACGCTGGTCTCGACGTCGTCGGCCTTGCGCAGCACGCCGTCCGCGCCCACGGAGCCGATCGACAGCTTCAGGCCGCGCTCGGTGCCGCAGTCCTCCTCGCGGATGATGACGTCCTGGGAGACGTCGACCAGACGACGGGTGAGGTAACCGGAGTCGGCGGTACGCAGGGCGGTGTCGGCCAGACCCTTACGGGCACCGTGGGTGGAGATGAAGTACTCCAGCACGGACAGACCCTCACGGAACGACGCCTTGATGGGTCGCGGGATGGTCTCGTTCTTGGCGTTCGACACCAGACCACGCATACCGGCGATCTGGCGCATCTGCATCATGTTTCCACGAGCACCCGAGTCGACCATCATGAAGATGGGGTTCGTCTTCGGGAAGTTCGCGGCCATGGCGTCCGCGACCTCGTTGGTCGCCTGGGTCCAGATGCCGACGAGCTCCTGCTTGCGCTCGTCGTTGGTGATCAGACCGCGCTCGTACTGCTTCTGGACCTTCTCCGCCTTGGCCTCGAAGCCCTCCAGGATCTGGGGCTTGCTCGGCGGGACGATGACGTCCGAGATCGAGACGGTGACACCCGAGCGGGTCGACCAGTGGAAGCCGGCCGCCTTCAGGTTGTCCAGGGTCGCCGCGACGACGACCTTGGGGTAGCGCTCCGCCAGGTCGTTGACGATCGCGGAGAGCTGCTTCTTGCCCACCTCGTAGTCGACGAACGGGTAGTCCTCGGGCAGCAGCTCGTTGAAGAGCGCGCGGCCCAGGGTGGTGGTCAGGCGGAAGGGCTCGCCGTCGAACCAGGTCGACTGGCCCTCCTCGTCCACCGGCGGGGTCCAGCCGCGCGGCGGGACGGTGCCGGCCGGCAGGCGCAGCTCGATCGGGGCCTGGACGTCCAGGTCGCGGGCGTCGAAGGCCATGATCGCCTCGGCGGTCGACGAGAAGGTGCGGCCGGCGCCCTTCACGTTGTCGCGGTCCGAGGTCAGGAAGAACAGACCGAGCACCATGTCCTGGGTCGGCATGGTGACGGGACGACCGTCGGCCGGCTTCAGGATGTTGTTCGAGGACAGCATCAGGATGCGGGCCTCGGCCTGCGCCTCCGCGGAGAGCGGCAGGTGGACGGCCATCTGGTCACCGTCGAAGTCCGCGTTGAACGCGGTGCAGACGAGCGGGTGGATCTGGATGGCCTTGCCCTCGACCAGCTGCGGCTCGAAGGCCTGGATGCCGAGGCGGTGCAGGGTGGGCGCACGGTTCAGCAGGACCGGGTGCTCGGCGATGACCTCTTCGAGGACGTCCCACACGACCGGACGGGCGCGCTCGACCATGCGCTTGGCCGACTTGATGTTCTGCGCGTGGTTCAGGTCGACCAGGCGCTTCATCACGAACGGCTTGAAGAGCTCCAGCGCCATGGCCTTCGGCAGACCGCACTGGTGCAGCTTGAGCTGCGGGCCGACGACGATGACCGAACGGGCCGAGTAGTCGACTCGCTTGCCGAGCAGGTTCTGACGGAAACGACCCTGCTTGCCCTTCAGCATGTCGCTGAGGGACTTCAGCGGGCGGTTGCCCGGGCCGGTGACCGGACGGCCGCGGCGGCCGTTGTCGAACAGCGCGTCGACGGCCTCCTGGAGCATGCGCTTCTCGTTGTTCACGATGATCTCGGGGGCACCGAGGTCGAGCAGGCGCTTCAGGCGGTTGTTGCGGTTGATGACGCGGCGGTACAGGTCGTTCAGGTCGGAGGTCGCGAAGCGGCCACCGTCCAGCTGCACCATCGGACGCAGGTCCGGCGGGATGACCGGGACGCAGTCCAGCACCATGCCGTTGGGCTTGTTGGTGGTCTGCAGGAACGCGGAGACGACCTTGAGGCGCTTGAGCGCACGGGTCTTCTTCTGGCCCTTGCCGGTGCGGATGATCTCGCGCAGGCGCTCGGACTCCTCCGCCAGGTCGAAGGTCTCGAGGCGGTCCTTGAGGGCCGCCGCGCCCATCGAGCCGGAGAAGTAGGTGCCGAAGCGGTCGCGCAGCTCGCGGTAGAGCAGCTCGTCGCCCTCGAGGTCCTGGACCTTGAGGTTCTTGAAGCGGGCCCACACCTCGTCGAGGCGGTCGAGCTCGCGCTGCGCGCGGTCGCGCAGCTGCTTCATCTCGCGCTCGGCGCCCTCGCGCACCTTGCGGCGCACGTCGGCCTTGGCGCCCTCGGCCTCCAGCTCGGCCAGGTCGGTCTCGGCCTTCTTGGCGCGGGCCTCGAGGTCGGAGTCGCGGCGGTTCTCGATCTGCTGGCGCTCGACCGAGACGTGCGCCTCCAGGGACGGCAGGTCGCGCTGGCGGCGCTCGTCGTCGACCCAGGTGATCATGTAGGCGGCGAAGTAGATGACCTTCTCGAGGTCCTTCGGCGCCAGGTCGAGCAGGTAGCCCAGACGGGACGGCACGCCCTTGAAGTACCAGATGTGGGTGACCGGGGCGGCCAGCTCGATGTGGCCCATCCGCTCGCGGCGCACCTTGGCACGGGTCACCTCGACGCCGCAGCGCTCGCAGATGATGCCCTTGAAGCGGACGCGCTTGTACTTACCGCAGTAGCACTCCCAGTCCCGGGTGGGGCCGAAGATCTTCTCGCAGAAGAGTCCGTCCTTTTCGGGCTTCAGGGTGCGGTAGTTGATGGTCTCCGGCTTCTTGACCTCGCCGTGCGACCACTGGCGGATGTCGTCGGCGGTGGCCAGGCCGATGCGGAGCTCGTCGAAGAAGTTGACGTCAAGCACTGGTCGTCAAGCCCTCTTTCGTAAGTCGAGAGTCGTTCATGTGGTCTGAGGGGGGCCTGGGGGCGGGCCGGCCGCGGGTGCGGCCGGCCCAACCTCCGTCAGACCTCTTCGACGCTGCTCGGCTCGCGCCGGGACAGGTCGATGCCGAGCTCCTCGGCGGCGCGGAACACGTCCTCGTCGGAGTCCCGCATCTCGATGGACTGGCCGTCCGAGGACAGCACCTCCACGTTGAGGCAGAGCGACTGCATTTCCTTGATGAGGACCTTGAAGGACTCGGGAATGCCGGGCTCGGGGATGTTCTCGCCCTTGACGATGGCCTCGTAGACCTTGACCCGGCCGAGGACGTCGTCGGACTTGATGGTGAGCAGCTCCTGGAGCGCGTAGGCAGCGCCGTACGCCTCGAGGGCCCACACCTCCATCTCACCGAAGCGCTGACCACCGAACTGCGCCTTACCACCGAGCGGCTGCTGGGTGATCATCGAGTACGGACCGGTCGAACGGGCGTGCAGCTTGTCGTCGACCAGGTGGTGCAGCTTGAGGATGTACATGTAGCCGACCGAGACCGGCATCGGGAACGGCTCGCCGGAGCGGCCGTCGAACAGTCGGGCCTTGCCCGTGGAGTTCACCAGGCGCTCACCGTCACGGGTGAGGGTGGTGTTGTCCAGCAGACCGGTGATCTCGTCCTCGCGGGCGCCGTCGAAGACCGGGGTGGCGAGGTTGGTGCCGCCCTGGACCGTGTCGGCGCCGATCGCCTGCAGGCGCTGGGCCCACTCGTCGGCGAGGCCGGAGACGTCCCAGCCCTGCTTGGCGAGCCACCCGAGGTGGATCTCCAGGACCTGTCCCGGGTTCATTCGGGACGGGACACCCAGCGGGTTGAGGATGATGTCGACCGGGGTGCCGTCCTCGAGGAACGGCATGTCCTCGACCGGGAGGATCTTGGAGATGACACCCTTGTTGCCGTGGCGGCCGGCGAGCTTGTCACCGTTGGTGATCTTGCGCTTCTGGGCCACGTAGACGCGGACCAGCTGGTTCACGCCCGGGGGCAGCTCGTCGCCCTCTTCGCGGTCGAAGACGCGGACGCCGATGACCTTGCCGGACTCACCGTGCGGCACCTTCAGCGAGGTGTCGCGGACCTCACGGGCCTTCTCGCCGAAGATCGCGCGGAGCAGGCGCTCCTCCGGGGTCAGCTCGGTCTCGCCCTTGGGCGTGACCTTGCCGACCAGGATGTCGCCGGTGACGACGTCGGCGCCGATGCGGATGATGCCGCGCTCGTCGAGGTCGGCGAGGACCTCCTCGGAGACGTTCGGGATGTCCCGGGTGATCTCCTCGGGGCCGAGCTTGGTGTCACGGGCGTCGACCTCGTGCTCCTCGATGTGGATCGAGGAGAGGACGTCGTCCTGGACGAGGCGCTGCGACAGGATGATCGCGTCCTCGTAGTTGTGACCCTCCCACGACATGAACGCCACGAGCAGGTTCTTGCCGAGGGCCATCTCGCCCTCGTCGGTGCACGGGCCGTCGGCCAGCACCTGGCCGGCCTCGACCCGGGCGCCCTCGTCCACGAGCACCTTCTGGTTGAAGGCGGTGCCCTGGTTGGAGCGGGTGAACTTGGCGGCGCGGTACGTGGTGTACGTGCCGTCGTCGTTGGCCACGGTGACGTAGTCGGCCGAGACCTCCTGGACGACACCGGCCTTCTCGGCGGTGATGACGTCCGCGGCGTCGACGGCGCAGCGGTACTCCATGCCGGTGCCGACCAGCGGAGCCTCGCTCTTCAGCAGCGGCACCGCCTGGCGCATCATGTTCGAGCCCATGAGCGCGCGGTTGGCGTCGTCGTGCTCGAGGAACGGGATCATGGCGGTCGCGACCGACACCATCTGGCGCGGCGAGACGTCCATGTAGTCGATCTCGGTGCCGGGGATGTAGTCGATCTCGCCACCACGGCGGCGGACCAGGACGCGCGGCTCGGCGAAGTGCAGGTCCGCGGTCAGCGGCGCGTTCGCCTGGGCGATGACGTAGCGGTCCTCCTCGTCGGCGGTGAGGTAGTCCACCTTCTCGGTGACCACACCGTCGACGACCTTGCGGTACGGCGTCTCGATGAAGCCGAACGCGTTGACCCGGCCGTACGAGGCCAGCGAGCCGATCAGACCGATGTTCGGGCCTTCGGGGGTCTCGATCGGACACATGCGGCCGTAGTGCGAGGGGTGCACGTCACGGACCTCGAAGCCGGCCCGCTCACGGGACAGACCACCGGGGCCCAGCGCGGACAGACGGCGCTTGTGGGTCAGGCCCGACAGCGGGTTCGTCTGGTCCATGAACTGCGACAGCTGGCTGGTGCCGAAGAACTCCTTGATGGAGGCGACGACCGGCCGGATGTTGATCAGGGTCTGCGGCGTGATCGCCTCGACGTCCTGGGTGGTCATGCGCTCGCGCACGACGCGCTCCATGCGGGCCAGACCCGTACGGACCTGGTTCTGGATGAGCTCGCCGACGTTGCGCAGGCGGCGGTTGCCGAAGTGGTCGATGTCGTCGACCTCGACCACGATGTCGCGGCCCTCGTCGTCACGCCACTCGGTCTCGCCCGCGTGCAGCTTCACCAGGTACTTGATCGCACCGATGATGTCGGGCTCGGTGAGCACGCCGGAGTCCAGCGACTCGGCGTTGCCCAGCTTGCGGTTGACCTTGTAACGGCCGACCTTCGCGAGGTCGTAGCGCTTCGGGTTGAAGTAGAGGTTCTCCAGAAGCGTCTGTGCGGCCTCGCGCGTGGGCGGCTCGCCCGGGCGCAGCTTGCGGTAGATGTCCAGCAGCGCGTCGTCCTGGCCCTGGGTGTGGTCCTTCTCCAGGGTGGCGCGCATCGACTCGTACTCGCCGAACTCCTCGAGAATCATCTCGTTGGTCCAGCCGAGCGCCTTGAGCAGCACGGTGACGGACTGCTTGCGCTTGCGGTCGATGCGGACGCCGACCATGTCGCGCTTGTCGATCTCCATCTCCAGCCAGGCACCACGCGAGGGGATGACCTTGCAGGAGTAGATGTCCTTGTCGGACACCTTGTCCAGGGTGGAGTCGAAGTACACACCCGGGGAGCGGACGAGCTGCGACACGACGACACGCTCGGTGCCGTTGATCACGAACGTGCCCTTGTGGGTCATGAGCGGGAAGTCGCCCATGAAGACCGTCTGAGACTTGATCTCACCGGTCTCGTTGTTGGTGAACTCGGCCGTGACGAAGAGCGGGGCCGCGAACGTGAAGTCGCGGTCCTTGCACTCGTCAATGGAGTTCTTCGGCGGCTCGAAACGGTGGTCGCGGAAGGTCAGCGACATCGACCCACTGAAGTCCTCGATCGGGGAGATCTCCTCGAAGATCTCCTCCAGACCGGACTTGGTGGGGACGTCCTGACCAGACTCCAGCGCCTGCTCGACCCGGGTCTTCCAGGCCGCGTTGCCGAGCAGCCAGTCAAAGCTCTCGGTCTGCAGGGCCAGGAGGTTGGGGACCTCGAGGGGCTCCTTGATCTTCGCGAAGGAGACGCGGAGCGGGGCGGTGGATGCGGCGGAATTGTTCGAGGCGTTGCGCGGCGCGGCCAAGAGGGGGGTCCTTCCGAGGGCTCGGAGCTCACTACGCGCGTACCAGCCGGGCCTGCTTGGGCTTGGTGCCGCCTCCCTCGCCACTGGCCTCCGCCGGGGTCGGAACCCCAGGTCAGAGCCGCTTTGCGGAGGCGGTGCCAGACCCCTTCAGGGCAACGCAAACTCCGGGCGACGAGTCACGGAGCAGCTAACAGGCAGCGCAAAGGGACAGTGTAGCCAATGGCGACACTGCTGTCCAGCTCTGATTCGGAGACCGAATCGGAGACTCCTCCCGGTAGCCGGCGGGCGCGGGCGCCCACCGGGTACTGCTCTAACTCACGTGGAGTCATTTCCCGCCGGGCCACTGGTTATGCATCCAGCGGCGAACCAACCGGGCGGACTCGCGCCTCGAGAATCGCGCGCCGCGCCAGGTTCGTCAAGGGCCCGCCGGCGGCGCGGACCTCGACCCGTCTATCGGCCCGGACCCGCTCGGCGTTACAGAAGCCGTGGTCGGGCCGCCCTCGACGACGGTGATCACCATACCCCCCGGCACCGACGGTGCCGAGTGCACCGTCGGCCACACCGGGGGCCGTACCGGCCGGTCGGCGCAACGGCCCCGCGGGCCGCCCCGGGCCGGGAACGCGAAAAGGCCGGGCCGACCACCCGCAAGGGTGATCGGCCCGGCCGTACGCCCCCTCAGAGGGGGCGCGGGATCACTTGACGGTGACCTTGGCGCCGGCACCCTCGAGGGCGGCCTTGGCCTTCTCGGCAACGTCCTTGGCAACCTTCTCCAGGACCTTGGCACCAGCGGTGTCAACGAGGTCCTTGGCCTCCTTCAGGCCGAGGGAGGTCAGGGTGCGCACCTCCTTGATGACCTGGATCTTCTTGTCGCCAGCGGCCTCGAGGATGACGTCGAACTCGTCCTGCTCCTCGGCAGCGGCCTCGGCGCCACCGGTGCCACCGGCAACGACGACGGCGGCGGCCGGGGCGGCAGCGGTGACGTCGAACTTCTCCTCGAAGGCCTTCACGAAGGCAGCGAGCTCGATGAGGGTGAGCTCCTCGAACTGCGCGAGCAGCTCGTCCTGGGTCAGCTTCGCCATGATGGCGTCCTTCCACTAAATCGGCAGGTGGTGCCGTATGTACGGGTTGGGCGGGCACGGGCCCGCAGCGAGGCGTTAGCCTGCCGACTACTCGGCGGCGGCGTCCTCGGCGGCGGGAGCCGGCGTACCGGCACCGCCCTGCTCGACCTTGTCGCGCAGCGCGTCCACAGTGCGGACGAGCTTCGACGGCAGGGCCTGGAAGAGCGCGGCAGCCTGGGACTGCTTGGCCTTCAGGGCACCCGCCAGCTTGGCGAGCAGCACCTCGCGGGACTCGAGGTCCGCGAGCTTCTTGATCTCATCGGCGGACAGCGCCTTGCCGTCAAGGACACCGCCCTTGATGATGAGAGCGGGGTTCTCCTTGGCGAAGTCACGCAGAGCCTTCGCCGACTCCACCGGGTCACCGGTGACGAAGGCGACAGCCGTCGGACCGTTGAACAGGTCGTCGAGCTCCGTGATCCCGACCTCATTGGCCGCGATCTTGGTCAGCGTGTTCTTCACCACGGCGTACTCGGCGTTGTCGCCGAGCGAGCGACGCAGGGTCTTGACCTGCTTCACCGAGAGACCGCGGTACTCGGTCAGCAGCGCCGCGGAGGAGCCACGGAACTTGTCCGTGATCTCGGCAACGGCAGCAGCCTTGTCGGGCCTGGCCATAGGCTTACGCCTCCTTCCGTGATGTCGAAGTCGGGCCGACCGCGAAAGTCGACCTAGGTCGCCGTGGACCGACCGGACGGAAGGAAAGCTCCTGCGAAATGCAACGAGCCCCGGTGCGCAGGGGCACGGGGCTCGGAACGACCTCGACGGGCAGCCGCGCGAACGCGGACCCGGAAGTCGAAGCTCCAGACACACCTGCGCGGGCTGCCTGCGACGAAGCGCAGATCCTTCGGCCATCTGCTCCCTGACGGGCGCGTGATGACAACCAGCGGTCTTTGGCTTCGGCAACAGTAACCGGAGCCGTCGGCCGGGAGCAAATCGCCCTCCGGTTCGGCCCGGCGGCCCGACGGGGGCGGGACGGCGGGGTGGGGTCCGCCGGGGTGGGTCCGGCGGGCCGCGGTTCAGCGGGCCAGCGGGGAGACCGTCCGGACGCCGGTGTCCACGGTGTCCGTCTCGGCCGGCGCCTGCGCCGAGAGCAGCGCCCCGGCGAGGTCGGTGTAGAGCACCGCGTCGTCCGCCCGGCCGCTGTCCCCGTTGCCGGTGCGCTGGAGCCGGACCAGCTGGTCCTTGTCGTTGAGCCAGAGGTCCAGGGTGAGCGAGAGCGAGCCGCCGGGCGCGAGCGCGGCCCGCAGGCCGTCCCGGCGGGACTGGGTCAGCTGGGTCTGGGCGGCCGCGTACCTCTCGGCGGTGGTGGTGACCCGGTAGTGCCCCACGGTCGAGTCGTCGAACTTCTCCTCGCCGACGAAGACCGGCTCCGTCCCCTCGGCGGTGGCCGCGGTCAGCGCCTCGACCGGGTTCAGCAGGTCGATCAGCCCGGCGTACGGGATCTCCTTGCGGCCGTCCGCGGCCGGCGGGACGGTGAAGCGCTCCCAGTGCTTCCCGCCCTGCCGGGCCGCGGTGGCGGCGTCGCCGCCCTGGTAGGCGACGGTGTCCACGACGATCAGCTGCTCCGCCTCGGCCGGCGTGGAGCGCTTGATCTGGAGCGCGGTCTTGGGCTGCCAGAACAGCGGGCCGGAGCCGGCGTCCGCGCCGAGCCGGTAGCTGACCTTGGCCCGGCGGGCGGTCTGCGCGGCCAGCTGGGCGGAGAGCAGCACCCCGTGCGGGGAGCGGTCGGTCGGCTTGGCCTGGGCGCTCGGCGAGGCGGTGGACGGCGTGGCGCTGGCCGTGCTCGGGCCGTCGGACGGCGTGGCGGTCGTGTCGCCGCCCCCGCCGCACCCGCTCAGCCCGCTCGCCAGCAGGACGACGACGGCCCCTGCCGCCAACCGCTGCCGTCCCGCCATGGTCCGTTCCCCTCTCGCCGGCCCCCGCCCGACGGCGGCTTCGCTCCGGCCACCTTGCCACCCGTCCCCCGCCCGCCCGGTCGCGGCCCCCTCCGGACCCGCCCGCGGCCGGGCGGATCCACCGGGTCGGCCGAGCCGGGCCGGGCCGGGACACCGGTCGGGGGCGGTGGGGAGCCGGTCGGCACCCCACCGCCCCCGACCGCGCGGATCAGCTGCCGGCCGCGGCCTTCTGCAGGTCGGCGAGGTCGACGGCCTCCGAGGCCGACGGGGTGGCGGCGATCACCGGGGTGCCGTAGTCCGAGTAGCTGACGGTGACGTTCATCGCGCCGGCCTTGGTCTCGGCCTGCTCGGTCCGCTTGACGACCAGCTTGTCGGCGTCGACCCAGACGTCGATCCGGTCGCTGGTGACGCCGGCCGCGTCCAGGTTCTGCTTCAGCCGGTCGGCCTGCTCCTGGGTCATGCCCTGGCTGGTGGCCTTGGCCACGTCGGCCGCGCTGAGCACGCCGGAGTAGTGGGTGGTGGCCTTGCCGTTCACCGTCTCCGGGCCGACCTCGGTGACCTTGCCGCTGGCGATCAGCGTCCGGACGCCCTGCACCGGGTCCGCGCTCTGGAGCTGGTCGGTCGTGCCGCCGGAGGCCTTGGCCATGTCGGCCTTGCTGTAGCGCACCCACTTCGGGCCGCCGCTCTCCAGCAGCTTCCCGCCCAGGCCCATGTACATGGCGTCCTTGGTGTACAGGTAGTGCACGTTCGGGCCGCCGGTCAGCGGCTCCAGGAGCTTGGCCATCGGGGAGCCCGACAGGTCCATCGTGAGGTCGGCCTCCAGGCCGTCGGCCCAGGACACCGCCCCCTTGCCCTTCATGGTGATCTCGCCGACCTGGATCAGCTCGTCGACCTTCGCCGACTTGGCCGCGCCGGTCTTCTGGGTGACCTGCTCCAGGTAGACCGCCGGGCTGACCTTCTCCGGCTTCGCGCCGGTGGCCGGGGCGGCGGACGACGGGGCGGCCGAGGTGGCGGCGGCCGTGGTCGGCGCGGCCGGGGCGGCGCTCTTGTCGTCGTTGTCGTTGCACGCGGTCGCGGTCAGCGCCAGGGCGGCGAGGACGACAGCGACGGCGGTGTTGCGGGTTCCAGCCATGGTTCCCCCCTTGAGGATCCCCGGGCGCGGGATGCGCCCGGGGCGGTAGCCGGTTGTAGCCGGAGGGCTCGGAGTCCGGACGGCCGGATCAGCCGAGCAGCTTGAGCAGGTCGGTCTCGGCGCCGAGGTCGTCGGCGGCCGGCACCGTGATCGGGGCGGCCTTGCCGAGGTCCGAGTACTTGACGGTGACGGCTTCCTTGCTGCCCTTCTTCTCGCCGTACTCCTGGTACTGGACGAGTTCCTGCTTGGCGTTCAGCCAGAAGTCGATGGTGAGGGACTTGCCGTCCTCCTCCAGCACCTTCTGGACGGCGGGCCGCCGCTCCGCCGGGAGCCCCGTCATTCCGGCCACCAGCGCGGCGGTGTCCTGCTCCGCCCGCAGGTGGACGGTCTGGGCGCCGTCCACGGCCTCCTGGCCGACCTTGGTGAGCTTGCCGCTCTGGGCCGCCATGGTGAGCAGGGTGACCGGGTTCATCATCTGGCCCGCCGCCCGGAAGGTGGCGCCGGTCTCGTCCGTGGACAACCTGACCCAGTGCTTGCCCCCGAGGGCCGGGGCCGCCTCGTCGCCGCCGAGGTAGGCGTCCACGCCGACCACCCGGATCTTGAGCTTCTTGCCGCCCATGTCGCCGAGCAGGTCCACGGAGGTCTTGGCCGGCTCCTTCCAGTCCGCGTCGCCGGTGCCGCCGGGGCTGTCGGGCTCGGCCGGGATCATGGTGACCTTGCCGTTGCCGGCCTTCTGCATCACCAGCGCGGACGCGGCCAGCGCGGCCTTCGGGTCCCCGGCCAGCACCGCCGCGAGCGGGTCCGCGGCCTTGGCGTCGGCGGCCTTGGTCTCGCCGCCCTTGGCCTCGGCGGTCTTGGTGTCGCCGGCCTTGGCGTCATTGCTCTTGGTGTCACCGCCACAGGCCGTAGCCGCACCGAGCAGGACGGCCGTCGTCGCGACGGCCGAGGCGAGGCGCAGAGCGCGCATGAAGCTACCCCCGTGGGATCTGGTCAATCCATGGAAGATCCGATCGTCGGCTCTTCTCATGTTCTTTTCACGCGGACTCTAACCGATCGCCGAAACCCCCACGCACTGGATATCCCCCTCCCCGTCACCCGCCCGCGGCGGGCGTCGCGTCCACGCCCCCGGGAGCCGAGACATCGGTCGTGGTGACCGTGGTTCCCGCACTCCCCCGGATCGTCTCGCGCAGCCGCAGCAACTGCATGCCGGGCCCGACCCAGACCTCGTAGCCGATCGACGTCACCCCGTGCACCCGGTACCAGTCCAGCGTGGCGGCGCGCCGCTTCGGGGTCAACTCGTCGTCCTTGCCGAACAGTTCGGCCACCGACGCGGAGCCCTGGTAGTGCGCCACGGTCACCCCGGCCAGCTGCTCGCCGCCGAGCGAGACGAGCTTGACGCCCTGGGCGACCTCGTACGCCCGGCTGCCCGGGCCGGTGATCAGCGCGGTCGTCCAGCCGCCCGCGAAGCCCTCCGGATCGGGGCCCGCCCCGGGGTCGACCGCCTCGGCGGTGCTCCGCTCCGCGTGCTTGGCCGCACCGCCCTGGTACACGAGGTCGAGCGCGCCGTCCTTCAGGGTCAGCCGCCCGCTGCCCAGTTCGTCGGTGACGGTGAGGGCCGCCTCGTCCGAGGCGCCCCAGACCAGCGAGCCGCTCGCGGTGCGCCGGCCGGCCGCGCCCTCCTGGACCACGTCGATCCGGGCGCCGCCGGCGTCGTCCAGCGCCTGCGCGGCCGCCAGCACCACCTGCTTGGGCGGCACCGGCGCGGGGCCCCCCGGGGTGGCGGTGGTCGGGGCGGCCAGCAGGCTGCACCCGGTGGTGGCGAGCAGCAGCAGGGCCGCCGCGAGAACGGTGGGGCGAGGGGCGGGCGGCACGGCACACTCCGGCGGTCACAGGTTCTCCACATGGTCTGACCGGCAGAGCGTACGACGGTTCGGCCCGCCGTTCCCATCCGCCGGTGTCCCGATCCGGCAACCGTTGCGGCCCGCCGGCGTGCCCTCCCCCGCCCGGTCGGGTCCCCCGGTCACCGCCCGGGAACGACGGCGGGCCCGCACCCCCGGTGAAGGGGGTACGGGCCCGTCGTACGGACTGCTCTAGAGCACTGGGGCTCAGACCGCGGCCGGGTCCTCCTCGACGAGGAGGTTGCGGGTGCGGTTCGGGTCCACCTGGATGCCGGGGCCCATGGTGGTCGAGAACGCGGTCTTCTTGATGTAGCGGCCCTTGGCGGCGGACGGCTTGGCGCGGAGCACCTCGTCCAGCGCGGCGGCGTAGTTCTCGACCAGCTGCTCGTCGGTGAAGGAGGCCTTACCGATGATGAAGTGCAGGTTCGAGTGCTTGTCGACGCGGAACTCGATCTTGCCGCCCTTGATGTCGTTGACAGCCTTGGCGACGTCCGGGGTCACGGTGCCGGTCTTCGGGTTCGGCATCAGACCACGGGGGCCGAGCACGCGGCCGAGGCGGCCGACCTTGCCCATGAGGTCCGGGGTGGCGACGACGGCGTCGAAGTCCAGCTTGCCCTTCGCGACCTCGTCGATCAGCTCGTCGGCACCGACGATGTCGGCGCCCGCAGCACGCGCGGCCTCGGCACGCTCGCCGGTCGCGAAGACCAGGACCCGAGCGGTCTTACCGGTGCCGTGCGGGAGGATCACGGTGCTGCGGACCATCTGGTCGGCCTTGCGCGGGTCGACGCCCAGACGCATGGCGACCTCGACGGTGCCGTCGAACTTGGTGGTGCTGGTCGCCTTGGCGAGGCGGACGGCCTCGAGGGGGGCGTAAAGGCGCTCGCGGTCGACCTGGGCGTCCGCGGCCTTCAGGGCCTTGCTGCGCTTCATAGCTGCTCCTGAATGGTGAATGGAGTTGTGGTGTCACGGGCCTGCGCGGGCCCTACCACAGAGGACGAGAGGGGTTCTCAGCCCTCGACGGTGATGCCCATCGACCGGGCGGTGCCGGCGATGATCTTCGCCGCGGCGTCCAGGTCGTTGGCGTTCAGGTCGGGCATCTTGGTCGTGGCGATCTCGCGGACCTGGGCGCTGGTGAGCTTGGCGACCTTGGTCTTGTGCGGCTCGCTGGAGCCCTTCTCGACACCGGCGGCCTTCAGGATGAGGCGCGCGGCCGGCGGCGTCTTCGTGATGAAGGTGAAGGAACGGTCCTCGTAGACCGTGATCTCCACCGGCACGATCATGCCGCGCTGCGACTCGGTCGCAGCGTTGTAGGCCTTGCAGAACTCCATGATGTTGACGCCGTGCTGGCCCAGCGCGGGGCCGACCGGCGGCGCCGGGTTGGCCGCGCCGGCGTTGATCTGGAGCTTGATAAGCCCCGTGACCTTCTTCTTCTTGGGAGGCATGTCTCTCCGGGTCCTTCCGAGAGGTGATTGCTGGTGCGTGCGGAACCGGGGCGACACCCGGCCGCCAGCACACACATCGGACCAGGCTAACGCGTTCGCGCCGCTGGACCAAAACGGATCCGGGCGGGCCCGCGGGCCCGCCCGGATCCGAAGACCGTACGACTAGTTCTTCTGGATCTGGTCGAAGGAGAGCTCGACCGGGGTCTCCCGGCCGAAGATCTCGACCAGGCCCTTGACCTTCTTCGAGTCCGGGTTGATCTCGTTGATGGTCGCCTGGAGGGTCGCGAACGGGCCGTCGGTGACGGTGACCGAGTCGCCGACCTCGAAGTCCAGCACCTGGACCTCGACCGGGCGGACCGGCGAAGCCTTGCCGGCCTCCTTGGCGGCCTGGCGCTCGACGTCGGGGGCGAGCATCTTGACGACCTCGTCCAGGGTCAGCGGGTACGGGTCGTAGGCGTTGCCGACGAAGCCGGTGACACCCGGGGTGTTGCGCACGACGCCCCAGGACTCGGGGGTGAGGTCCATGCGCACCAGGACGTAGCCGGGGAGCTTGTTCTGGCGGATGGTCTTGCGGTCGCCGTTCTTGATCTGGACGACCTCCTCCTGCGGCACCTCGGCCTGGAAGATGTACTCCTCGACGTTCAGCGAGACGGCGCGCTGCTCCAGGTTCTGCTTCACCCGGTTCTCGTAGCCGGCGTAGGTGTGGATCACGTACCACTCGCCCGGCATGAAGCGCAGGTCCTCGCGGAACTTGGCGACCGGGTCGACCTCCTCGGCCGGCTCCTCCTCGGCCTCCTCGGCTTCCTCGGCGGCGCCCTCCACGTGCAGCGCGGCCTCCTCGGCGGGCTCGCCGGCCTCGGCCTCGTCGTACGCCTCGACCTCGTCCTCGTCGCTGTCCGCGGCGTCCACGATCTGCTCGGCGGACTCGGTGTCGACAGCCAGCTCGGTCGCGTCCGGCTCGGCGGCGACATCCGCCTCGCGGACGGTCTCGTCGGCGTCGTACAGGGGGGACTCAGACACGGTGGCGGCTTCTTTCCTGGAGATGGTGAAGGTGGCGCGCTCCTCGACCGGCCCGGCGGACGACCGCTCGCGCGGGCGCCAGATGAGGTCTCGGAGACTTCAACAGTACCGAGTCCACGGTAACCGCGCGTACGTCCGGCGCCGACAGCTCGACCCGGGCCGAGGGTTCGGCCCGGGTCGGGAGGCTGTTCGAGAGGTGGGGCGGCCGGTCAGCCGAAGACCAGGAGGCTCAGCTTGGAGAAGCCGTAGTCCAGGCCGGCCACGAAGGCCATCACGACCACGACGAAGGTGACCACGACGGCGGTGTAGTTGGTGAGTTCGCTGCGGGTCGGCCAGACGACCTTGCGCAGTTCCGCGATGATCTGGCGGTAGAACAGCGCCATCCGGGCAAACAGGCCCTTCTTGGCGCGCTTGCCGGACTTCTTCTCGCGGTTGCCGCGCTTGCCCGACTTGTCGTCGGCGGGCGTGGTCTCGGCAGCGCCGTCGGCACCCTCGGGGTTGCCGCTCTCAGGCGTTGCGGTGGAGCCCGTGGTCTCCGTCACTCGTCCTCACCTGAATCCGGGTCCTGCCGACTTCGCCGCGCACCAGGTGGGGCACGACCAGCCGGCTAGCGGTGCTGATCGGTGCCATCTCCGCATCAAGCCCGCTCACTCCTGTGGAGCGAACGGGCTGAAAACGGATCTAGCAGCAGGGCAAGAGGGACTCGAACCCCCAACCGCCGGTTTTGGAGACCGGTGCTCTACCAATTGAGCTATTGCCCTACGGTGCCTCGCGGCTCCGGTGGCGACCAACCTACCGCATCTCCCCCCGCTGTCTGCACAGGCGGTGAAAGCTCCGGTCTTTTCGGCGGGCCGTCGAGCAGCGAGTGTACGTGGTCGAGGGGCGTTTGGTCGAACGTCTTCTTCCGGACCGGCCGGTCCCCCGGCGGATGTCCGGCCCGGCCGGGGCCCCGCCGACGGATCGCCGGGGCCGCGATCCGGACGGGGACGTACGGATGCCGATACCCCGATGCCCGGTAGGTCCGGGTTCTGCGACGATGCAGACATGAGCGCTTCCACCCCGCAGCCCGACCAGTCCATCCGCCCCGCCGACCGCCGGGTCTCCGCCCGGATCGGCGCGATCGCCGAGTCCGCGACCCTCGCCGTGGACGCCAAGGCCAAGGCCCTCAAGGCCGCCGGCCGTCCGGTCATCGGCTTCGGCGCCGGCGAGCCCGACTTCCCCACCCCGGACTACATCGTCGAGGCGGCCGTCGAGGCCTGCCGCGACCCGAAGAACCACCGCTACACCCCGGCGGGTGGCCTGCCCGAGCTGAAGGCCGCGATCGCCGCCAAGACGCTGCGCGACTCGGGCTACCAGGTGGACGCCTCCCAGGTGCTGGTCACCAACGGCGGTAAGCAGGCGATCTACGAGGCCTTCGCGGCGATCCTGGACCCGGGCGACGAGGTCATCATCCCGGCCCCGTACTGGACCACCTACCCGGAGTCGGTCCAGCTGGCCGGCGGCGTCCCGGTGGAGGTCGTCTCCGACGAGACCACCGGCTACAAGGTCTCGGTCGAGCAGCTGGAGGCCGCGCGCACCGAGAACACCAAGGTGGTGCTGTTCGTCTCGCCGTCCAACCCGACCGGCGCGGTGTACACCGAGGCCGAGGCCGAGGCGATCGGCCGCTGGGCGCTGGAGCACGGCCTGTGGGTGCTCACCGACGAGATCTACGAGCACCTGGTGTACGGCGACGCCACCTTCACCTCGCTGCCGGCCCTGCTGCCCGAGCTGGCCGACAAGTGCATCGTGGTCAACGGTGTCGCCAAGACCTACGCGATGACCGGCTGGCGGGTGGGCTGGGTGATCGGCCCCAAGGACGTGATCAAGGCCGCGACCAACCTCCAGTCGCACGCCACCTCGAACGTCTCCAACGTCGCCCAGCGCGCCGCCCTGGCCGCCGTGGCCGGCGACCTGGACGCGGTCGCCGAGATGCGCGAGGCCTTCGACCGCCGCCGCCGGACCATCGTGCGGATGCTCAACGAGATCGACGGCGTGTTCTGCCCCGAGCCCGAGGGCGCCTTCTACGCCTACCCGTCGGTCAAGGGCCTGCTGGGCAAGGAGATCCGCGGCAAGCGCCCGCAGACCTCCGGCGAGCTGGCCGCCCTGATCCTGGACGAGGCCGAGGTCGCGGTCGTCCCGGGCGAGGCCTTCGGCACCCCGGGCTACCTGCGGCTCTCCTACGCGCTCGGCGACGCCGACCTGATCGAGGGCGTCAGCCGGGTCCAGAAGCTGCTCGGCGAGGCCCGCGACTGACGCCGGTCCGGCACTGACGTCAATCCGACATACGGGATTCACCCGGCACACCGCCTCCTTTCACCCCTTCGGGGGATGCGAAGGAGGCGGTTCCCGTTCGGGGGCCTCATACGGCAGTATCGGTGAATGGAACGCCTGTTGAACCCGCGAGACGTCAGGGGCCTCCCGAAGGCCCACCTGCACCTGCACTTCACCGGCTCGATGCGGCCCGCCACCCTCCTGGAGCTGGCCGACAAGCACGGCGTCCGGCTGCCGGAGGCGCTCAGCTCCGGCGAGCCGCCCCGGCTGCGGGCCACCGACGAGCGGGGCTGGTTCCGCTTCCAGCGGCTGTACGACACCGCCCGCTCGGTGCTGCGGGACGAGGCGGACATCCGCCGGCTGGTCCTGGAGACCGCCGAGGACGAGAAGCGGGACGGCTCCCGCTGGCTGGAGATCCAGGTCGACCCGACCTCGTACGCGCCCCGGCTGGGCGGGCTGATCCCCGCGCTGGAGCTGATCCTGGACGCGGTGGAGCACGCCGCCGCGGCCACCGGGGTGGGCATCCGGGTCCTGGTCGCGGCCAACCGGATGAAGTCCCCGATGGACGCCCGGACGCTGGCCCGGCTGGCCGTCCGCTACGCGGACCACGGGGTGGTCGGCTTCGGCCTCTCCAACGACGAACGCCGGGGCTTGGCCCGGGACTTCGACCGGGCCTTCGCGATCGCCCGCAAGGGCGGGCTGCTGGCGGCCCCGCACGGCGGCGAGCTGTCCGGCCCGGAGTCCGTCCGGGACTGCCTGGACGACCTGGGCGCCGGCCGGATCGGCCACGGCGTGCGGGCCGCCGAGGACCCCCGGCTGATGGAGCGGCTGGCGGACCGCCAGGTCACCTGCGAGGTCTGCCCCTCCTCCAACGTCTCGCTCGGCGTCTACGAGCACCCCGAGGATGTCCCGCTGCGCCGGCTCTTCGACGCCGGGGTGCCGCTCGCGCTGGGTGCCGACGACCCGCTGCTGTTCGGCAGCCGGCTGGTCGCCCAGTACGAGCTGGTCCGGGACGTGCTGGGCTTCTCCGACACCGAACTCGCCGAGCTGGCGCGGCAGTCGGTGCGCGGCTCGGTCGCGCCGGAGGCCGTCCGCAAGGAGCTGCTGGCGGACATCGACGCCTGGCTGGCGGACGGCCGCGCCCCCGCGGACCGGGCGGCGGTGCCCGCCTAGCCGGCGGCCGTCCGGGGTCCGCCCCGGGCCCCGGCCCTGGTCAGAGCTTGACGCCCACCATCACCGGCTCGTTCACCAGCTCCACCCCGAAGGCCTCGCGGACCCCGTCCCGGATCTCCCGGGCCAGCGCCAGCAGGTCGTCGGCGGTGGCCGAGCCGCGGTTGGTGAGGGCCAGGGTGTGCTTGGTGGAGAGCGTCGCCGGGCCGCTGCCGTAGCCCTTGCCGAAGCCCGAGCGGTCGATCAGCCAGGCCGCCGAGGTCTTGGTGCAGCCCTCCGGGGCCGGGTAGGCGGGGGCGTCCTCGGCGCCGGGGCGGGTGCGGAAGGACTCGTACTGCGCGGCCGTGAGCACCGGGTTGGTGAAGAAGGAGCCGGCCGACCAGGTGTCGTGGTCCGCCGGGTCCAGCACCATGCCCTTGCCGGCGCGCAGCAGCAGCACCGCGTTCCACGCGGTGTCGACCGCCACCCGGTCGCCCTGCCCGACGCCCAGGTGCCGGGCGGTCTCGGCGTAGCGGACGGGGGTGGAGAGCCCGCCGTTGTCCTCCAGGCGGAACCGCACCCGCAGCACCACGTAGCGGTCCGGATCGGCCTTGAAGCGGCTGTGCCGGTAGGAGAAGGCGCACTCGGCGTTCGAGAGCACGACCACCTCGTCGGCGGCGCGGTCGTACGCGACCACCTCGGTGATCGCCTGCGCGACCTCCTGGCCGTACGCGCCCACGTTCTGCACCGGGGTGGCACCCGCCGAGCCGGGGATGCCGGCCAGGAACTCGATGCCCGCCAGGCGGTGGTCGAGCACGGTCCGGCGGACCACCTCGGACCAGGTCTCGCCGGCCGCGACCTCCAGGCCGGTGCCGTCCAGGGCGAAGCCCTCGGTGGCGATCCGCAGCACGGTGCCGGGGAAGCCGGCGTCGCCGATCACCAGGTTGGAGCCGCCGCCGAGGACCAGCAGCGGCTCGCCGGCCGCGTCGGCCTCGCGGACGGCGGCGATCACCTCGTCGTCGGTGTGGGCGGTCACCAGCCGGCGGGCCGGGCCGCCGAGCCGGAGCGTGGTCAGCGGGGCGAGGGGGGCGTCGTTTTCTACCAGCACGCCCACCAGCGTACGGGTGGCCGGGATGCCCCCCGGCACGCCTGCCACCCGTCGCCAGGCGTTCCGGCGCTCCGGCTCGGCCCGCGCTCCGGCGGCTCAGACCCGCGCCGGCGCGGCGCCGAACAAGGCCCGCGGCCGCGGCCGGAACTCCCGTGCGGTACGGGCTCCGGCCGCGGCCGCCGTCGGCGGGAGCGGCTCAGCCGAGCCGGACGACGGCCCGGGACATGCCGAGCACCTTCTGGCCGCCCGTGGTGGCCAGCAGGTCGACCTGCACCCTGCGGTCGTCCAGCTTCTTGGCGACCTTCGCAGAGACCTCGACCACCGCGCCGACGCCGTCGTTCGGCACCGGCACCGGGCGGGTGAAGCGCACGCCGTACTCGACCACCGCGGCCGGGTCGCCGACCCAGTCGGTGACCACCCGGATCGCCTCGGCCATGGTGAACATGCCGTGCGCGATGACGTCCGGCAGGCCGACCTCCAGGGCGAACCTCTCGTTCCAGTGGATCGGGTTGAAGTCGCCCGAGGCGCCCGCGTAGCGCACCAGTGTGTCGCGGGTCACCGGGAAGGACTGCGCTGGCAGCTCGGTGCCGACCTCGACCTCGTCGTAGCTGATCGCCATCGCGCTCACTCCCCCGCCTCGTCGGCGGCCCGGGCCACCAGGGTCATGACCGACGTCACAACGTGCTCGCCGGTCGCGTCCGTCACCTCGCCACGCACGGTGAGCACGTCGTTGCCCGCCAGTGACTTGATGTTGTCGATGGTCACCGCGACCGAGAGCCGGTCGCCGGCCCGCACCGGGCGGCTGTAGGCGAACTTCTGGTCGCCGTGCACCACCCGGGTGAAGTCCAGGCCCAGTTCCGGGTCCTCGACCACCTGGGCCGCCGCGCGGTAGGTGATCACGAACGGGAAGGTCGGCGGGGCGATCACGTCGGGGTGGCCCAGCGCCTTCGCCGCCTCCGGGTCGGTGTACGCGGGGTTGGCGTCGCCGATCGCGGTCGCGAACTCGCGGATCTTCTCCCGGCCGACCTCGTACGGCTCGGTGGGCGGGTAACTACGCCCGATGAAGGAGGGGTCGAGCGCCATGGCAGCTCCTCGGAACGCGGGTGGATACGAAAAAACTCCGGGCCGCACCCCCATGAGGGATGCGGCCCGGAGTAGCAGACCTGAATTCACACAGGCCCGGCGCCCTGCAACAGGGTCAGCGGGTCTCGCGGTGCGCGGTGTGCGAGTTGCAGCGGGGGCAGTGCTTCTTCATCTCAAGACGGTCCGGGTCGTTACGCCGGTTCTTCTTGGTGATGTAGTTCCGCTCCTTGCACTCCACGCAGGCCAGCGTGATCTTCGGGCGGACATCGGTGGCAGCCACGGGAGTGCCTTCCTTGGACAACGAATAAGAACACAACAAGAGTAGCCGACCGGGAGTGCGATCTCCCGACCGACTACGCGGGGTAGCGGTGACCGGACTTGAACCGGTGACACAGCGATTATGAGCCGCTTGCTCTACCAACTGAGCTACACCGCCACAGTGATCCGCAGCACAGCCGGAGCTGACTGCTTCTCACCCGAGCCCCCATGCGGAATCGAACCGCAGACCTTCTCCTTACCATGGAGACGCTCTACCGACTGAGCTATAGGGGCGAACGAGGAAGAGATTACACGTTTCGCGGCCGGAGGTGAAATCCGTATCCCGCGGCGAAGACCGCAGGTGGGCGAGGGGTACGGACGGACGATCCAAGGCCCGGCGTTCGATCGGCCTCCGAGCCGCACGGCCCGACCCGATACGACTATTGCCCGCCTCCCGGCGCCCCGCCCCCCGGGCCCATAGGCTCGACGCTCATTGATCGGGAGGGCTGGCCGGCTGGACGGGCCGGCCGTACGGGGCCGACCGCACGGGCCGGCCCGAGAAGGAGCCGGCGATGGACAGCGCAGCCGCCGACGGGCCGCACTCCGGGCCCGGCCCGGCGGCCAACCCGCTCGGGCACGGCCCGGTCCTCCTGCTCACCGGCGCCAGACTGGCCGACGGGCGGGTGGTGGACGTCCGGATCAGCGGCGACCGGATCCAGGCGGTCGGCACCGTCGGCAGCCTCGGCCCGCTGCCCGCCCTGCCCGGCGCGCCCACCGTCACCACCGGCGCCCGGATCGACCTGCGCGGCTACCTGCTGCTCCCGGCCCCCGCCGAGGCGCACGCCCACTACGACGCCGCCTTCTCCGCCGCCCTCTCCACCCCGCCGCCGGACACCCCGGCCGACCTCACCCGGCGGATCACCGAGGCCGCGCTGACCTCGCTCGGCTACGGCGCCACCGCCCAGCGCACCCACGTCCGGATCGGCGACGTGCACGGGCTGCGCCGGCTGGAGGCGGTGCTCACCGCCCGGCAGGCGCTGAGCGGGCTGGCCGAGCTCCAGGCGGTGGCGATGCCCCGGCTGCTCACCGGGCGGGCCGGGGCGGACAGCCGGGCGCAGCTGCGCGAGGCGCTCAAGCTGGGCGCCACGGCGGCCGGCGGCTGCCCGGAGCTGGACCCCGACCCGGCCGGGTACGTGCAGCTGCTGCTGGAGGCCGCCCGGGAGGCGGACTGCTCGGTGGACCTGCACACCAGCGCCGCCGACGCCGCCCAACTCGCCCGGATGGCCGGGGCGTTGGCGCCGCTTCGGCCGCGGGTGACGCTGGGCCCGTGCGGGGCGCTACCCCGGGGCGCGTCGACGGTGCTGGCGACCAGCGGGATCCGGGTGGTCTGCCTGCCGCAGAACGGCTGCTGCACCGGGCTGGAGGGCCGGGCGACGGGCCTGCGGCCGGGCCTGGTACGTGAGTTGGCGGCCGCCCGGGTGCCGCTGGCGGCGGGCAGCGGGGCGCTGCGCGATCCGTCCAACCCGGTCGGCCGGGCGGATCCGCTGGAGTCGGCCTATCTGCTGGCGGCCGGTGGGGAGTTGGGCCCGGAGGCGGCGTACGACGCGGTGGCGAACCAGGCCCGGGCGGCGCTCGGCCTGGCGCCGGTCCGGGTGGACGCCGGGTTCCCCGCGGAACTGCTGGCGGTGCGCGGGGACAGCCTGGCCGGGGCGCTCGCGGGCGGGCACAGCCGGCTGGTGGTGCACAGCGGCCGGGTGGTCAGCCGGACCAGCGCGGTCCGGGAGTTCGCGGACACCGTGGCGCTGGCGCTGCCCCGGCAGTGCGGGGGCGAGGACGGCTGAACCGGGGCGAAGACGGCTGGGGCCGGAGCCGGAAAGGCCTTGGGGGCGCGCGACGGGTGTCGCGCGCCCCTCCCCCACCTGCCGGCCGTCCGTGGACGGCGTCCGGAGCGGCCCCAGACCTCCCCCACACGGAGCGGGGCCCGCCCCCTCGGCACCGACACTACGTCCGCGGAGCGCCGCCGCCGGGCGGCCTTGACGCCCTCCTGTCGCCCACCGGGCCGCTCTTGACGGCACGTTGACGGGGCGCGGCGGCGGCCCGGGCAGCTCGGACGGTCACAGCGGTCACGGCACGTACCGGTACCCGATCCCCGGCTCGGTGATCAGGTGCCGCGGCCGGGCCGGGTCGCGTTCCAGCTTGCGGCGCAGCCCGGCGAAGTAGACCCGCAGGTAGTTGCCGCGCCCCTCCTGGGCCGGGCCCCACACCTCGCGCAGGATCTGCCGCCCGGGCACCAGCCGGCCGGGGTTGGCGAGCAGCAGGGTGAGGATGCGCCACTCGGTCGGGGTGAGCCGGACCGGGCCGTGCGGGCCGTTCACCGCGGTGGCCACGAGGTCCACGGTGTGGTCGCCGATCACCGGCCGGCCCGGCGGCACGCCGCCCGGCAGCACGTCACCCGGCGGTCGGCGCAGCACGGCGCGCAGCCGGGCCAGCAGCTCGTCCATCAGGAACGGCTTGGTGAGGTAGTCGTCGGCGCCCGCGTCCAGGGCGCCCACCTTGTCGGCGGCGTCCGTCCGGCCGGAGAGCACGATGACCGGCACCGCGCTGTGGGTGCGCAGGCCGCGCAGCACGTCCATCCCGTCGAGGTCGGGCAGGCCGAGGTCGAGCAGGACGGCGTCCGGGGAGGAGTGCGCGGCGCGGTCGAGCGCCTCTCCGCCGCTGGCGGCGGTGCGGACGGCGTACTGCCGGGCGCTGAGGTTGATCCGCAGGGTGCGCAGGAGGGCCGGCTCGTCGTCGACGACCAGGATCTCCCTCGCTTCGCGGGACACGGACCTCCCGGTGATCCGTTCACTCCGTTCACTCATGCGGCGGTTCCTCCCCAGGGGCGTCGGGCCCGGCGGCGGGCAGGGTGAGCAGCATGGTGGTGCCGCCGCCCGGGGTGTCCTCGACCTCCAGGCTGCCGCCCATCGCCTCGGCGAGGCCGCGGGAGAGGGCGAGTCCGAGGCCGACGCCGGTGGTGTTGTCGGTGTCGCCGAGGCGCTGGAAGGGCAGGAAGACCCGGTCGCGGTCCTCGGGGGCGATGCCGGGTCCGCGGTCGATCACCCGGATCTCGACCTGGGCGGCGTGGTGGCTGGCGGTGACCAGGACGGGCGCGCCGGGGGCGTTGTGGCGCAGCGCGTTGGTGATCACGTTGGCGAGCACCCGCTCCAGCAGCGGGGGGTCGGCGAGCACCGGCGGGGTGGTGTCGAGGTCCAGCGGCTGGATCGGCGCGTACGGGTCCGGGAGGCTGTCGAGCGCCCGGGGCAGGATCTCGTCCAGGTGGGTCTCGGTGAGGTGCAGGGTGAGCGCGCCGGCCTGGAGGCGGCTCATGTCGAGCAGGTTGTCGACCAGCCGGGTGAGCTTGACCAGCGACTCGTCGGCGGTGGCGAGGAGTTCGGCCTGGTCCTCGGAGGAGAACTCGACGTCGGGGCTGCGCAGCGAGCCGACCGAGGCGCGGGCGGCGGCCAGCGGGGTGCGCAGGTCGTGGCTGACGGCGGCGAGCAGGGCGGTGCGCATCCGGTCGGCGGCCTTGATCGGCTCGACCTCGGCGGCGACCACGGCCAACCGGTCGCGCTCCAGCGCGGCGGCGACGTGGGCGGCGAAGGCGGTCAGCACCCGCTGGTCGGCGGCGGGCAGCCGGCGGCCGGTGAGCACCAGCACGGCGTCCGGGCCGACCGGGACCTCGGTGGTCTCGTACGGTCCCTCGCCGTCGCCCTGGTGGTCCCCCTCGCAGTGCGCGAGCACCTCGCCGTCGACCCGGGAGAGCAGGGCGACGGCCCGCATGCCGAAGGCCGTCCGGGACTTCTCCAGCAGGGCGGGCAGCGCGTCGGCGCCGCGCAGCACGCTGCCGGCCAGGGTGGAGAGGGTCTCGGCCTCGGCGGTGGCGCGGGCGGCCCGGCTGGTGAGCCGGCCGGCGTGGTCGACCACGGTGGAGACGGTGAGCGCGATGGCGGCGAACACCACCAGGGCGACGATGTTGTTGGTCTCGCCGATGGTCAGGCTGTGGATCGGCGGGATGAAGTAGTAGTTGAGCAGCACCGAGGCGACGACCGAGGCCAGCAGGGCCGACACCGCGCCGCCGAGCAGGGCGACGACGACCACGCCCAACTGGAAGATCAGCGCGTCGGTGGTCAGGTTGATGCCGTGGTCCGCCCGCGGCAGCAGCACGGTGAGCAGCCAGGGCAGCACCAGGCCGGCCAGGTAGCCGGCGACGGTGCGGCGCCGGGAGTGGCGGCGGCCGAGCGAGGGCAGCCGGCCGCGGCCGGTGAACTCGTGGGTGACCATGTGGACGTCGATGTCCTCGGAGGCGTCCACGGTGGTCTGTCCGGTGCCGGGGCCGGTGAGGAAGCGGTTGATCCGGCCGCGGCGGCTGGTGCCGAGCACCAGCTGGGTGGCGTCGTGGGCGCGGGCGAAGCTGAGCAGCGCGGTGGGGACGTCGTCGCCGACCACCACGTGGTAGCTGCCGCCGAGGGTCTCCACCAGCCGCCGCTGCTGGGCGAGCGCGCCGGAGGAGGCGCCGGCCAGACCGTCGCTGCGGGAGACGTGGACGGCCAGCAGGTCGCCGCCGGCCGTGCGGTCGGCGATCCGGGCGGCGCGGCGGATCAGGGTCTCGCCCTCGGGGCCGCCGGTGAGGGCGACCACGACCCGTTCGCGGGTCTCCCAGACCCGGTCGATGTCGTGGCTGGCCCGGTAGTCGCGCAGGCCCTCGTCCACCCGCCCGGCCACCCAGAGCAGGGCGAGTTCGCGCAGGGCGGTGAGGTTGCCGACCCGGAAGTAGTTGGAGAGCGCGGCGTCCACCTTCTCCGCCCGGTAGACGTTGCCGTGGGCCATCCGGCGGCGCAGCGCCTGCGGGGCCATGTCGACGAGTTCGAGCTGGTCGGCCCGGCGGACCAGCTCGTCCGGGACGGTCTCGCGCTGCGGGATGCCGGTGATCTTCCGGACGACGTCGTTCAGCGACTCCAGGTGCTGGATGTTGACGGTGGTGATGACGTCGATCCCGGCGGCGAGCAGTTCCTCGACGTCCTGCCAGCGCTTGGCGTGCCGGCCGCCGGGGATGTTGGTGTGCGCCAGCTCGTCCACCAGCACGACGGACGGGCGGCGGGCGAGCAGGCCGTCGAGGTCCATCTCCTCGAACTCGGCGTCCCGGTAGGAGCGGTGGACCCGCGGCAGGACCTCCAGGCCGGCCAGCATGGCCTCGGTGTGGCGTCTGCCGTGGCACTCGACGTACCCGACCACGACGTCGGCCCCGCGCTGCTGTCTGCGCCGGGCCTCGTCCAGCATCCGGTAGGTCTTGCCGACGCCCGGCGCGGAGCCGAGGTACACCCTCAGCCGGCCACCGCGGTTGCCGGTGCCGGTGGTGAGGTCGCGGGCCATGGGCACTGCTCTTTCCATCGGGAGGTGGTGCACGTCTGCGGACGCGGGCCGGCCGGCCCGGGCGCGGGAGGCGTGCTCCCGCACCCGGGCCGGCCCGGTCACCCGACTGTCTGGGGCGGTGTCACTTCTGCTCGCCGAGCGCCTTGTTGAGCAGCAGGACGTTGACCCCCTCGTCGCCGAGGAAGCCGAGCGAGCGGCCCTCGGTGTACTTCTCGACCAGCTTGTCCACCGTCTCCACCGGCAGGTTGCGCGCCTTGGCGACCCGGTTGACCTGCTCCTCGGCGTACGCGACGGAGATGTGCGGGTCGAGGCCGGAGCCGGAGGCGGTCAGCGCGTCGGCCGGAACGCTCGCCGGGTCGACGCCGTCGAACGCGGCGACGGCGGCGCGGCGGTCGTCGACGGCCTTCAGCAGGTCCTCGCTGTTCGGGCCCTGGTTCGAGGCGGCGGACGAGGAGGCGTCGTAGCCGGTCCCGGCGGCCGAGGGGCGGGGCTGGAACCACTGCGGGTCCGGCTGGGCCTCCTCGTCCGGGTCGGCGGGGTTCTTCTTCGGGAGGTCGAAGCTCTGGCCGATCAGGCTGGAGCCGACCTCCCTGCCGTCGGACTTCACCGGCGAGCCGTTCGCCCGGTCGTCGAAGGCGACCTGCGAGATGCCGGTGACCAGCAGCGGGTAGACGATCCCGAGGACCACGGTGAGCACGAGGAGTGCCCGCAGGGCCGTGAAGTGGGTGCGGAGGATCGTCGGCAGGGGCTTGGACATGGTTTTCCTCTCCTTCCCCGCGTCAGCTGAGGCCGGGGATGAACTGGACGATCAGGTCGATCAGTTTGATGCCGACGAAGGGCACCACCAGGCCGCCGAAGCCGTAGAGCCCGATGTTGCGGCGCAGCAGCGAACTCGCGTCGGCGGGCCGGTACTTCACGCCGCGCAGGGCGAGCGGGATGAGGCCGATGATGACCAGGGCGTTGAAGACGATCGCCGAGGTGATCGCGGACTGCGGGCTGTGCAGGCCCATGATGTTGAGGTGGCTCAGGCCCGGGTAGACCCCGGCGAACATCGCGGGGATGATCGCGAAGTACTTGGCCACGTCGTTGGCGATCGAGAAGGTGGTCAGCGCACCGCGGGTGATCAGCAGCTGCTTGCCGATCTCCACGATCTCGATCAGCTTGGTCGGGTTGGAGTCCAGGTCGACCATGTTGCCGGCCTCCTTGGCCGCCATGGTCCCGGTGTTCATCGCGACGCCGACGTCGGCCTGGGCGAGCGCGGGGGCGTCGTTGGTGCCGTCGCCGGTCATCGCGACCAGCTTGCCGCCCTCCTGCTCCTTCTTGATCAGGGCCATCTTGTCCTCGGGCGTGGCCTCGGCGAGGAAGTCGTCCACGCCGGCCTCCTCCGCGATCGCCTTGGCGGTCAGCGGGTTGTCGCCCGTGATCATGATGGTCTTGATGCCCATCCGGCGCAGCTCGTCGAACCGCTCCCGCATGCCCTCCTTGACCACGTCCTTGAGGTGGACGACCCCCAGGACCCTGGCCGGGGCCGAGCCGACCTTGGTCGCCACCACCAGCGGGGTGCCGCCGGCCGCCGAGATGCCGTCGACCAGCGTCGACACCTCGTCGGTGACCCGGCCGCCGTTCTCGGCGACCCAGTTGGTGACCGCGCCGGCCGCGCCCTTGCGGACCTGGTGGACGCCGTCGGCCTCGTCCAGGTCCACGCCCGACATCCGGGTCTGGGCGGTGAACGGGACCCAGGTGGCGTGGGTCAGCTCGCCCTGGGCGCGGGCCCGCAGGCCGTACCCGGTCTTGGCGAGGACCACGATCGAGCGGCCCTCGGGGGTCTCGTCCGCGAGGGAGGACAGCTGCGCGGCACTGGCCAGTTCGTCCTGGCCGACGCCGGGTGCCGGGACGAACTCGGCGGCCTGGCGGTTGCCCAGGGTGATGGTGCCGGTCTTGTCGAGCAGCAGGGTGTTGACGTCGCCGGCGGCCTCGACGGCGCGGCCGGACATCGCCAGCACGTTGCGCTGCACCAGGCGGTCCATGCCGGCGATGCCGATCGCGGAGAGCAGCGCGCCGATGGTGGTCGGGATGAGCGCCACGATCAGGGCGACCAGCACGATCATCGACTGCGGGGCGCCCGCGTAGGTGGCCATCGGCTGGAGCGTGACCACGGCGACGAGGAAGACGATGGTCAGCGAGGCCAGCAGGATGTTGAGCGCGATCTCGTTCGGCGTCTTCTGCCGGGCGGCGCCCTCGACCAGGGCGATCATCCGGTCGATGAAGGACTTGCCGGGCTCCGAGGCGATCTTCACCACGATCCGGTCGGACAGCACCTTGGTGCCGCCGGTGACGGCGCTGCGGTCGCCGCCGGACTCGCGGATGACGGGCGCGGACTCGCCGGTGATCGCCGACTCGTCGACGCTCGCGACGCCCTCGACGACGTCGCCGTCCCCGGGGATGACCTGCCCGGCCTCGACCACCACGTGGTCGCCGAGCCTCAGCGCGGTGCCGGGCACCTCCTCCTCGTCCCGGGTGGCGGGCCAGTTCGTCAGCCGGCGGGCGACGCTCTCGGTCTTGGTCCTGCGCAGGGTGTCGGCCTGGGCCTTGCCGCGGCCCTCGGCGACGGCCTCGGCCAGGTTGGCGAAGACCGTGGTCAGCCAGAGCCAGACGGTGATGGCCCAGGCGAAGACGGACGGGTCCGCGATCGCGGCGACGGTGGTGACCACCGAGCCGACCTCGACCACGAACATCACCGGGTTCTTGACCATCACCCGGGGGTCGAGCTTCCTCACCGCGTCCGGCAGGGACGCGAGGATCAGCTTCGGGTCGAGCAGGCCGCCGGCCGCTCTGTGCGGGGCGGCGGGCTCGGCGTGGGTCTCGGCCGGTGCGGGGTTGAGCGTTGGGGTGGACATCAGGAGGACAGACCTTCCGCGATCGGCCCGAGAGCCAGGGCCGGGAAGTAGGTGAGGCCGACGACGATCAGGATCACGCCCGACAGCAAACCCACGAACAGCGGCTTGTGGGTGGGCAGGGTGCCCGGGGTGGCCGGGACCGGCTGCTGCTGGGCGAGCGAACCCGCCAGCGCCAGGACGAAGACGATCGGCAGCAGACGGCCGAAGATCATCGCCAGGCCGAGCGCGGTGTCGTACCAGTCGGTGTTGACGGTGATGCCGCCGAAGGCCGAGCCGTTGTTGTTGCTCGCGGAGGTGAAGGCGTACAGCACCTCGGAGAATCCGTGGGCACCCGAGTTGAGCATCCCGGCGCGCTCACCCGGCAGGGCCATCGCCACACCCGTGCCGACCAGCACGATCGTCGGCGTGGTGAGGATGTACAGCGAGGCGAACTTCATCTCCCGGCCACCGAGCTTCTTGCCCAGGTACTCGGGGGTGCGCCCGACCATCAGGCCGGCGACGAACACCGCCACGACGGCCAGCACCAGCATGCCGTACAGGCCGGAGCCCACACCGCCGGGCGCGATCTCGCCCAGCATCATGTCGAAGACCGCCAGCCCGCCGCCGAACGGCGTGTACGAGTCGTGGAAGGAGTTCACCGCACCGGTCGAGGTCAGCGTGGTCGAGGCGGCGAACAGCGAGCCGGCGGCGATGCCGAAGCGCTGCTCCTTGCCCTCCATCGCGGCGCCCGCGGCCTGCAGGGCCGTGCCGGAGTGCTGCGACTCGGCGAGGGTCATCAGGGCGGTGGAGGCGGCCCAGAACAGGCCCATCACCGCGACGATCGCGTAGCCCTGGCGGTCGTCCCCGACCATCCGGCCGAAGGCCCGCGGCAGCGCGAACGGGATCAGCAGGATCAGGAAGACCTCGACCAGGTTGGTGAAGCCGGTCGGGTTCTCGAACGGGTGCGCCGAGTTGGCGTTGAAGAAGCCGCCGCCGTTGGTGCCGAGCAGCTTGATGACCTCCTGGGACGCCACCGGGCCGCCGGGTATCTTCTGCACCCCGCCCGCGAGGGTGGTGACCTCGTGGAAGCCGTGGAAGTTCTGGATCACGCCGTTGGCGGCCAGGACCAGGGCGAAGACGATCGAGATCGGCAGCAGCAGGCGCAGGTTGATCCGGGTGAGGTCCACCCAGAAGTTGCCGACCCGGTCCGTCCGGTTGCGGGTGAAGCCCCGTACCAGCGCGGCGACGACGGCGATGCCGACGGCCGCGGAGACGAAGTTCTGCACCGCCAGGCCCGCCATCTGCACCAGGTGGCCCATCGCGGACTCGCCGCCGTAGGACTGCCAGTTGGTGTTGGCGACGAACGAGATGGCGGTGTTCCAGGCCTGGTGGCCCTCCATCTGCGGAACGCCCAGGCTCAGCAGCAGGTGGCCCTGGAGGCGGATCAGGGCGTAGAGGAAGAGCACGGACACCGCGGAGAAGGCCAGCACCGAGCGGAGGTAGACCGGCCAGCGCTGGTCGGCGTCGCCGTCGACGCCGATCAGCTTGTAGACGCCGCGCTCGGCTCTGAGGTGCTTGGCGGAGGTGAGGAGCTTGGCGATGTAGTCGCCGAGTGGGCGGTAGCACAGAGCCAGCGCGCCGACGAGGGCGAGGACCTGGAGCCAGCCCGCGAGAGTGGATCCCATGTCAGAACTTCTCCGGGAAGATCAGCGCCACGACGAGGTAGCCGACGAGTGCGACGGCCACGACCAGACCAGCGATGTTCTCCGCACTCACAGCCTCTCCACCCCCCGCGCGACCAGGGCGATGACGGCGAACACGGCGACCGTGACACCGACGTAGATGAGATCGGACATGGGCTCCACCAGAGTGGTTCGGGAGAGGCCGCGACCTGGCCGGAGGGGCTCGCGCGGCGCCGGTGGACGACCGGCAGATGCAGCAAACCAGCCGTCAGGGGCGCGTCATGAGGGCCCTGACGCCGTCCATACGGGTGATAGCGCGACGTTGACGCGGCTTTGACGGGCGCTTCACCGGACCGAGACCGTCGTGATCGGGCCGAGATCCTGGCGGCTGCTCCGGCGGCGGTCCGACAGCGGTCACGGAGGCTGATCCGCGGCCGGCCCGGCGGGTCCGGCAGCGGGTCCGACAGCGGTTACGGAGGCTGGTCCGGCGGCGGTTACGGAGGCTGGTCCGGCGGCAGTGGCGACCGTCCCGCGGGAACGGGGGACTGGACGGCCCCGGTCACATCCGCATGCGCAGCCTGCAGACCACCGCGTCGGCGTGCCGGCGCAGGGCGCGGTCGATCACCGCCCCGCGCCGGTTCTGCAGCGCCCGCTGCCACCAGCGGGCCGGCTCCACCTCGGGGATCAGGACCGTCAGCCGGTCGTAGGCGTGCTCCGCTCGCAGCTCGTTGACGAAGTCGGCGATCGGCCGGCCCAGCCGGCGGTGGACGTCCGGGAGCTCCACCAGCGGCACGCCCGGCCGCCACAGCTCCCAGTCCCGGCGCAGCGCCTCGGCGGCGGCCGGCTCGTGCACCACGGTCACCGCCATCACCTCGTCGCCGAGCGAGAGCGCCGCCGACAGGCCGTCCCTGGTCAGCCGGGTGATCGCGGTCACCGGGACGACGACCAGGCTGCGCTGCCGGGTCACCGGGCCGGGCACCCGGCCCAGTTCCAGCCGCTCGCCGATCCGCGCGTAGCTGCGGTGGACGGCCTCGAACAGCACCACCAGCAGCGGGAGCGCCACCACGATGCCCCAGGCGCCCTCGGTGAACTTCGTGCCGGTGACGACCAGCGCGGCGATGCCGGTGAGCAGCGCCCCGAGGCCGTTCAGCGCGGCCCTGGCCCGCCAGCCGGCGGGCCGGTGCAGCAGCCAGTGCCGGACCATCCCGACCTGGCAGACGGTGAAGCCGACGAAGACGCCGATGGAGAACAGCGGCACCAGGCTGTTGACGTCCCCGCCGGAGCCGGCCAGCAGCGCGGCCGACACGGCGGCCAGGAAGAGCACGCCGTACCGGTACACCTGGCGGTCGGCGCGCAGCGCGAACAGGTGCGGGAGGTGGTTGTCGCGGGCGAGCAGGTCGAGCAGCACCGGCAGGCCGCCGAAGGAGGTGTTGGCGGCCAGTCCGAGCAGCACCACGGTGGCGGACTGGACGACGTAGAAGCCGAAGCCGTGGCCGAGCGAGGCGTCGGCGAGCTGGGCGAGCACGGTGACGCCCTCGACCGGCTCGAGGTGGAAGCGGCCGATCAGCACGGCCAGCCCGATCAGCATCACGCCGAGCAGGGCGCCGAGCGCGACCTCGGTGTGCTGCGCGCGCCGGACCCGCGGGGTACGGAAGGAGGGGACGGCGTTGGCCACCGCCTCCACGCCGGTCAGCGCGGCGCAGCCGGCCGCGAAGGCCTTGAGCAGCAGCAGCGCGCCGACGGTGGTGGCGTTCCCGGCGAGGGTGGAGGCGTGGCCGGCGGCGGCCGCGGTGCTGGCCGGGCCGTCCCGGAGCAGTCCGGCCACGACGATCGCCAGGACGGAGAGCACGAAGACGGCCGTCGGCGCCAGGAACCAGCGGGCCGACTCGGCGATCCCGCGCAGGTTCACCGCGGTGACCAGCGCCAGCACGCCCAGGCAGAGCCAGACCCGGTCGCCGTACAGGCCCGGCACGGCCGAGGTGAGCGCGGCCACGCCGGCGGTGACGGAGACCGCGACGTTCAGCACGTAGTCGATCACCAGCGAGGCGGCCGCGGTGAGCGCGGTCCGGCGGCCCAGGTGCGCCTTGGCCACCGCGTAGGAGCCGCCGCCGTCCGGGAACGCCGCGATCACCTGCCGGTAGGAGGCGACCAGCACCGCCAGCAGCACCGCGATCGCCGCGGTGACCGGCAGCGTGAAGCCCAGCCCGAACGACCCGGCGGCGGCCAGCACAAGCACGATCGACTCCGGCCCGTACGCGACCGAGGCCATGGCGTCCAGGGAGAGCGCGGCCAGCCCGCCGAGCGCGCTGAGCCGGTGCCGCTCGTCGTCGGCACCGGCGCCGGTGTCCGGAGGCTGGGGGTCGGCCGCGACGGCCGGGGTGGTGGCGCTGGACATCGGACGGGACCTCCGCAGTCGGTAGTTGGTCCGATCCTGCGGTCCGCCCGCCCGTCGCCCGACGGGCCTCTACACCTTCCTGACGCCGCCACGAGCGGCCCTGACGCGCCCTTGACGCGGCGTCCTCGACACGGCCGCCATGCCGTGCGGGCCCTGTCCGGTGGCTGTTGGCGGGGGTGGGGCGAGCCGTTGTCCCGGCGGTCGCCGGCTGGGAAGACGATCAGCTCTGTCGAAGGACTCCCACCCCCGGCACCCCACTCTGCTGCCTGCAACACGTAATTGCAAGCAATGTGCAATAAGTCCGCCCGGAGCCCCGCCCCCGCGGAACGGCCCCGGACAGACGAAACAGCCCCCGATCTGCGTTTCCGCAGATCGGGGGCTGTTTCCATCCTGTGGCTGGTGCAGGGTTCGAACCTGCGTAGCTTGCGCGACAGATTTACAGTCTGCTCCCTTTGGCCGCTCGGGCAACCAGCCAGGATCTTCGTTTCCCGGGGCGTTCACCCCGTTCGACGTGGTAAACCATACCCGATGCCGGGGGGTGCTCCGCCACTCGATAGGTCACGCGACGATCAGGAAACCTCGGGCGACCGCTACGGGCGGGGCCGGTGTGGCGCTGGATAGGCTGGGACCGCGGACGCCCGGTGGGCGGGCCGCGCCAGTGAAGCCAGAGCATCAAGGAGACCAACACCCATGGCCGACTCCAGTTTCGACATCGTCTCGAAGGTCGAGTGGCAGGAGGTCGACAACGCGATCAACCAGACCTCCCGCGAGATCGCGACGCGCTTCGACTTCAAGAACGTGGGCGCCGAGATCAGCCGCACCGGCGAGAAGATCGAGATGAAGGCGAACGGCGAGGAGCGCGTGCGCGCCGTTCTGGACATCCTCCAGACCAAGTTCGTCAAGCGCGGCCTGTCGCTGAAGGCCCTGGACGCCAACGAGCCCCAGCTGTCCGGCAAGGAGTACAAGATCTTCGCCAACGTCAAGGAGGGCATCACCACGGAGGACGCGAAGAAGGTCGCGAAGATCATCCGTGACGAGGGCCCGAAGGGCGTCAAGGCGCAGGTCCAGGGCGACGAGCTGCGCGTCAGCTCGAAGAGCCGCGACGACCTCCAGGCCGTGCAGGCCCTGCTCAAGGGCAAGGACCTGGACTTCGCGATCCAGTACGTGAACTACCGCTAGGACCGGCCCCGGTCCGCGGGGACGCGAGCTGCGAGCGGCCACCGGGCGCGGCGGGGGCGCGGTGCCGAAGACGTCTTCGGCACCGCGCCCCTGTCGCGCCCGTCGCGTTCGGCCGCGGGGTGCGAACCCGGGGCGGGCTCAGCGCAGGAGCCAGTCGCGGGTCAGTTCCATCACCTCGGCGCGGCTGCGGCCCTCGTGGTCGACGGCGACGAGGTGGTGGCCGATCCGGAGCGAGAAGCTGACCAGGCTGCGGACCTCGACGTCGTCCGGGTCGGGGCAGAACGACGAGTAGAGCGAACGCAGGTACGCCATCCGGCGGTTGTCCACCCGGCGCAGGCGCTCGGCGACCGCCTCGTCGCGCCGCGCCCAGTCGCGGATCGCCAGGTCGACGGTGGTGCCGGTCACCGGTCCGTCGCCACTGGTGGCGGCGATCGCGAAGAGCCGCCCGAGCCGGGTGCGGGCGTCGCCGCCCTCGTCCTCGACCTGGGCGATCACGCCCTCGGTGACCTCCCGCTCCCAGGTGTCGAGCATCTCGTCGAGCAGCGCGCCGCGGTTGCGGAAGTACCCGTAGAAGCCGCCCTTGGTGACGCCGAGCGCCTGCGCCAACGGCTCCACCCGCACCGCGTCCGGGCCGCCGGCCGCGAGCGCCCGCAGGCCCTCCTCGATCCACCGGGCGCGCGGCGTCCGCGTCACACCCATGCCGGGCTCCTCGCCGCGTCTCGTTCCACTGTGTCGCTCCTCACGCTCGCACCCTTGCGTATACGCCACCGTACACACGGGTCTAGCCTGCTTCTATACGGCACCGTACAGACAGGGGCACCGCAGATGAGACTCCCCAGCACGGCCCACACCTCCCGCCCGTGGCGGATCCACGAGATCGCCCTCGACTTCCACCTGGAGGACGTCTGGGCCCTGCCGACCCCCGGCGGCCCCGACGACCTCGACCGGCTGGTCGACCAGTTCGCCAACGGTGCCGGTGCCCCGATGTCCGACTCCCCCGTCGTCCGCCTCCTCTTCGCGATCCGCTGGAAGCTCGGCGGCCTGCTCGGCTGGGACAAGCCCGACACCGGCCTCGGCGCCCGCGTCCCCACCCTCCGCGACCGCCTCCCCGCCGACCTCCGCGACGCCCCGCGCGGCCCCGACACCCGTTCGGCGCCGTTCCGCTCCGTCTACCGGCTCCACGACGAGTGGACCGCCGAGATGGCCAACCGCACCGTCCACGGGGTCCTCCACCTCGGCTGGGTCGAGACCTCCCCCGGCAGCGGCACCTACCACGCCCAGATGGCCGTCCTGGTCAAGCCCAACGGCCCCTTCGGCCGGCTCTACATGGCCGCCATCAAGCCGTTCCGCCACCTCGGCGTCTACCCCGCCCTCCTCCGCTCCATCGGTCAGCGCTGGCGCGCCGACACCCCCGGCTCGCGCTGAGCGCGGGCGGGGTACGGGCAAGGGCGCGGGAGCGGCACGGGTACGGGTGCGGGCCGGGGCCGGGGCCGGGGCCGCGAGGTCAGCCGGTCGGCTCCGCCCAGCCGCCGGTGCTGCGGTGCCGGCCCAGGCCGACCGACTCGAACTCGTCCACCCGGCCCTCCTCGGTGCGCGCGCCGATCCGCCGCAGGGCGCGGGAGATCGGGGTGCCCTCGGCCGGGGAGGGCTCGAACTCGCCGATGGTGAGCGGGCCGAGGGCGATCCCGCCGTCCGCCCAGACGGCGGCCCGCTGGGTGCCGCTGCCGCCGAAGTAGTCCGCCTCGACGCAGGCGATCGGGCCGGCCTTCGACCAGGCGGCCAGCCGGAGTTCGAAGCCGTCCGAGTGCCACCCGAACCCGGCCCCGCCGCCTGACCCGCGCACCCCGCCGTCTCCCTGGAGCGCGGCGAGGACGGCGGAGGTGACCGGAATCAGCGCCAGCCCCTGCGCCAGGGGCACCACCCGGGCCGCCGGAACCTCCGCCGCAGCCAGCGTCAGCAGCTCCCGAGTTCCTATCAGCGCCTGGAGTTCATAGGACATGGCCGCCATGGTGTCCCACCGCACCGACAGTCGGCCCGGAATTTATGATTCCGTGCCCGGTCGGAGACCGTAGAGCAGGGTGAAGACGGTCACGTCCAGCGCGTCCTCGGCCGAACTCGGCCCTTCCTCGTTCAGTTCGTCGAAGATTTCGGCCAGTTGGGAACGCAACCGGTCCAGCCGGTCGGGGCTGAGCCGCAGCGCGAAGTCCGCGAACAGCCCGGACGGCGGGCCCGGGTCACCCGGCGCCCGGCCGAAGTCCAGCCGGCCCTCGGCGATCCTGGCGCGGAAGTCGGACCGCACCCGATCCATCGCGGCCAGGACGGCGTCGTACGCCTCGGAGCGGGTCGGGGAGCCGGCGGTGAACATCCCCGGGGCCAGCCGGATCGCCCCCTGGGCGGCCCGGTAGCGGCTCTCCACGATGCCGGAGACCAGCCGGGTGCCGGCCACCAGGACCAGCCCGGCCTTCTCCAACTGCTTGATGTGCCGGTAGAGCTTGGTCTGCGGCTCGTCCAGCGCGGCGGCGAGCTCCTTGGCCGTCAGCGGGCGGTCCTCGGAGGACTGCAGGGCGCCGAGGATGGCCAGGCGCAGCGGGTCGGCCAGCGCCTTGAGCACCGCGACGTCGGACACCTGGCGTTCCTTGACCCAGGTGACGGGCTGCTGCTCGCCGCTGTCGGCGGCTTCCGGTGCGTGCTCGACCACGGGGCCACCCTTCCAGATCGGCCGCTCCGTCCGCAATCACGCCCCGGTGAGCGCTCACCATCGAGCTATCGATCACCCTTGCGCAAGCAATCACGATTCAGAGATCATTCACATGAACGTGAATGACTGCGGCGATCGCGAACGATGGAGGCAGGACATGACGGACCAGCCGACGACGACGGCACCGACGCGACTCCGACCGGACGACGCACCGCCAGCCGCACTCTCTCGCTCCGAGCCGACACCGTCCGAGCCGCCGCCGACCGAACCGACACCGTCCGTACCACCGCCGCCCGTACCGCTGCGGCGCAACCTGCGGTTCCAGGCCCTCTGGGCCGGCCAGGCCTCCGCGACCCTCGGCATGGTGATCGGCGACACCGCCTTCCCCCTGCTGGTCCTCGCGCTCACCGGCTCCTCCGCCGCCGCCGGGGCCTTCGGCGCCGTGCAGATGGCCACCACCCTGGTGCTGGGCGTCCACGGCGGCCTGGTCGCCGACCGGGTGGACCGCCGCCGGGTGCTGATCACCGCCGACGGCGCCCGGCTGCTCGCCCTCGCCAGCGTCCCGGCGGCCCTGGCGTTCGGCCCGCCGCACCTGGCCCACCTGCTGCTCGTCGCCGCCGTGATCGGCGCGACCGTCGCCTACAGCGGCCCGGTCCGGCTGCTCGCACTGCGCTCGGTGGTCCCGCCGGAGCAGCTGTCCCAGGCGCTGGCCCAGGACGAGGCCCGGATGAGCGGGGCGGCGCTGGCCGGACCGCCGCTGGCCGGGTTCCTGTTCGGGCTCGGCCGGGCGGTCCCCTTCCTCGGGGCCGCGCTCGCCTCACTGCTCGCGCTGGCGGCCGCCCTCGCGGTGCGCTTCCCCAGCCCGCACGAGTCCGGGGCTCCCGGCCGGCGTGCCGGGGGCGGCGCCCTGGACGGCTTCCGCGTCCTCGCCGCCTCCCCGCTGCTGCGGGCCGCCCTGGCCGTCCTGCTGGTGATCAACCTGACCGGGGCCGCGCTGCTGCTGCCCGTCATGGTGCTGCTGCGCGAGCACGGCACCGGCAGCGCCGGGATCGGCCTGGCCCTCGCCGGCGAGGCGGTCGGGGCGCTGGCCGGCGCCACCCTGGTCGCCCGGCTGCACCGGCTGGCCGGCCCCGGCATGCTGCTGCTGGCAATGGGCTGGATCACCGTCCTGGTCCCGCTGGCGCCGCTGCTGCCCGGCGGGACGCCGACCGTCTTCGCCGCCCTGTTCGTGTTCGGCGCGGGCGTGCCGGCCATGCGGGTGATGCTCGACCTGCTGGTCTTCCGCCAGGTGCCGGACGCGCTGCGCGGCCGGGTGATCGCCGCGACCATGACGCTGCTCACCGCCGGCATGCCCGCCGGGACCTTCCTCACCGGTCTGCTGCTGGACCGCTCCTCCCCCGCCGCCGTACTGGTCGCGATCAGCGCCCTGCTCGCCGCCGCCCTGCTGGTCGCGACCGCGAGCCGCACGCTGCGCCGCGCCGCCTGGCCCGCCGAGGGATCGGGCGCCCCGCAGGACTGACCCCGGGCGTGACCGGTGCCCGGGCAGGACTCTCGCCCGGGCAGGACCTTCACCGGGGCGGACCGTCGTCCGGCCAGGAACCAGCACCCGGGCCCGGCCGCCGGTCACCCGCACGGCCGCTCGCCGCATGCGGCGGGCCCGGCAGACGGGTGAACTGACCGCGTACCGCCCGCCCGGGGGCCTTCCCGGAGCGGCCGCGGCCCCGTCGCACCGGAGACCCCGCGCCACCCGTGCGATCCGTCCGGCCCGCCGGCCCGTTCAGCCGTGTCCGGCAACCGACGCGGGTCCGGCCCCGGCCGACCGGCCGAGCCACGGCGGCGCCGCACCGGAGGAGGACCGGATGAGTTCCACGGACGCGCCCCCGCCCGGCCGCACCGGACGCGCCCGTCCCGGCACGCCTGACGCCCCCGGCACCCCCGGCGGCGGACCCCGGCGGCCCGGCTGGGCGGCCGCCGCCCGTCGGCCGTCCTGGCCGGCGCTCGTCCTGCTGGCCACGGCCGCGCTGGCCGGCCTGCGCCTCGCCCCGGCCGCCGCGTCCCCCGGCCCGGTCCGCGCCCGCCCCCGCCCCGCCCCGGCACCGACGGGCCCGCCGGCGCGCTGCCGGCCCGACGGGGAGCCGCCGACCCGCCGCCCGGACCGCACCGGCGCCTCCCCGAGGGCTTCGCCAACTGGACCGGGAAGTGATGGAGTTGACCTGACGAAGGCTCAGCCGAGCCCGTCCGGCCCAGAGGAGGACCCGCCGTGCCCCGCCCCTTCACCGTCGAGGACCACACCGCCCGGATGGCCCGCGCCACCGCCGAGGCGACCGCCGCCGGGCTGGCCGGCCTGGTCGTCGCCCCCGGCCCCGACCTGGTCTACCTGTGCGGCTACTCGCCCACCGCGACCACCGAGCGGTTGACCGCCCTCGTCCTCACCGCCGGGCGCGAACCCGCCCTGGTGGTCCCCAGGTTGGAGCGTCCGGACGCCGAGAAGGCGGTCGGCGCCCCGGCCGTCCGGCTGCTCGACTGGTCCGACGGCGCGGACCCGTTCGCCACCGTCGGCCCGCTGCTCGACCCGGCCGGACGGTACGGCGTCTCCGACAACACCTGGGCGCTGCACCTGCTCGGCTTCCAGGCCGCGCTGCCCGGCGCCTCCTTCACCTCGTTCACCGACAGCCTGCCGATGCTGCGTGCCGTCAAGGACACCGAGGAGCTGGACCGCCTGGCCGCGGCCGGCGGCGCGGCGGACGCCGCCTACCGGCGCATCCTGGAGGTCCGCTTCGCCGGCCGCCGGGAGTCCGACGTGGCCGCCGACCTCGGCGCGCTGCTCATCCAGTACGGGCACAGCCAGGTCGACTTCACCGTGGTCGGCTCCGGCCCGAACGGCGCCGATCCGCACCATGAGGCCGGTGACCGGGTCATCCGTACGGGTGACACCGTGGTGCTGGACTTCGGCGGTCTGAAGGACGGGTACGGCTCCGACACCACCCGTACGGTGCACGTCGGCCCGGACGTCCCGGACGAGGTGCGGAAGGTGCACGGCCTGGTCCGGCTGGCCCAGCAGACCGCGTTCGAGGCGGTCCGCCCCGGGATCGCGTGCCAGGAGATCGACCGGATCGCCCGCCGGGTGATCACCGAGGGCGGGTACGGCGAGTACTTCGTCCACCGCACCGGCCACGGCATCGGCACCACCACGCACGAACCTCCGTACCTGGTCGAGGGCGAGGAGCGGCCGCTGGTGCCGGGCATGTGCTTCTCGATCGAGCCCGGGATCTACCTGCCCGGCCGGTTCGGTGTCCGGATCGAGGACATCGTCACCGTCACCGAGGCCGGTGGCCGCCGCTTCAACAACACCCCGCACGAGTTGGGCATCGTGGCCTGACCGTCCCTGACCGACCGTCCAACCGGGTGCCGACCGAATCGGATGTTCTTACGATCCGGTCATATTTCACCCAGAGTCCTCCAAGTTTGGATTGCTAGTTTCGGTGCGCATGACCAAGACCCTCCCCCCGGCCCCGCACGACGTGCGGGCCGGGCAGCCGCGCCCGGTGCCTCCGCCCCGCCCACGCGTGACGGGCTGGTCGAGACTCCGCTGGCTGGCCTGGCCGCTCTACCTGACGTGCCTCCTCTGGTTCCTCCGGACCGAGGGCATCCCCGCGGCCAACGACGTGCTGTTCCTCTGGCTGATCACCGCCCTGCTGACCGCCGCCGTGCACAGCGGACACGGCCCCCGCGGCTTCCTCCTGGTCCTGCGCGACTGGGTGCCGGTGATGGCCGTGGTGTGGACGTACTCGCTGCTGCGCGGCTACGGCGCACACACCCCGTGGGCCCCGCACTGGCTGCCGCAGCTGCGCTTCGACGAGGTGCTCGGCTTCGGCGAGACCTGGACCGTCCGGCTCCAGCACGCCCTCTACGACTCCGGCTCGCCGCACTGGTACGACTACGCCGCGGTGGCCGTCTACCTCTCGCACTTCTTCGTCGTCTACCTGCTGCTCGCGGTGCTCTGGCGGCGTGCCCACCACCGGTTCCGGCAGCTGCTCGCCGCCTACCTGGCGCTCACCTTCGCGGGCTTCGCCACCTACATCCTCTATCCGGCCGACCCGCCGTGGCTGGTCTCCCAGGAGGGCAACCTGCCGCACCTGTCCCGGGTGGTCTGGGAGGTGATCTCGGTGAGCGGGCTGCCGCAGGCCGACTCCCTGCTGGAGAACGGCAGTCAGTTCGCCAACGACGTCGCCGCGATGCCCTCGCTGCACTCCGCCTACCCGGCGATGCTGCTGTTCTTCTTCTGGCCCACCGCCGGGCGCCGGCTGCGGGCGGTCCTGGTCGCCTACCCGCTCGCGATGACCTTCACCCTGGTCTACGGCGCGGAGCACTTCATCATCGACGTCTTCGTCGGCTGGGCCTACGCGGCCGCGGTGGTGTTCGGCCTGCGCCGGCTGCGCAACCGCCGGGCGGCGGCCGCGACTTCGGCTTCGGCTGCGACGGCTTCGGGCGTGACGACTTCGACGACCCCGACGGCCCCGACGGAGAGCACGGCCAAGGGCGCGGCGAAGGACACCGCGAAGGGCACGGCAGACTTGGCCGGGTGAATCCGAGCCCACCGATGAAGCCCACCGCCGAGCAACTGCTGGCCGCCAAGGACACCACCATCCCGGACGTCTCCGGCCCCGGGCTGCGGGTGCTGTTCTGCGGCATCAACCCGGGCCTGTGGTCCGGCGCCACCGGGCACCACTTCGCCCGCCCGGGCAACCGCTTCTGGCCCGCCCTGTACCGCTCCGGCTTCACCGAGCGCCAGTACCGCCCGGACGAGCAGCGGGAGTTGCTCGCGCTCGGCCTGGGCATCACCAACGTCGCCCCGCGCACCACCGCCAAGGCGGACGAGCTGACCGCCGAGGAGCTGCGCGAGGGCGGCGCCGCGCTGCGCGAACGGGTGCTGCGGCTGCGTCCGCGCGTCCTGGCGGTGCTCGGGATCGGCGCCTACCGGACGGCGTTCGGGCAGCGCCGGGCCGCGCTCGGCCGGCAGCCGGAGCGCATCGGCGACACCGAGGTGTGGGTGCTGCCGAACCCCAGCGGCCTCAACGCCCACTACACCCTGAACGGACTGGCCGAGGAGTTCCGCAGGCTCCGGGAGGCCGTCGACGGCCGCACCGACGAAGACCGGTCCGAGGAGGACCGATCCGAGGAGGACCGATCCGTCGAGGACGAGACGGCCGAGGACCGGCCGGCCGGGGACTGAACCGTCGCGGTCAGACCCCCGAGGCCTGACCGGCCGAGGGCCGGGCCGCCGACAGCCCGGCCGGGAGCGGCAGTTCGCGCAGTTCGCGGATCAGCGCCCGGACGGCGGCCGCCCCGGCCAGCTCGGGCGTGGTGACGTACCCGACGGAACGGCTGGGCGGCTGGGGCCCGAGGTCGGTGACGGCGAGGCCGGACGGGGCGCCGAGCAGCGCAGTCCGGGGCATGATCGCCATGCCGAGGCCCTGGGCGACCAGCGAGAGCGCCACCGTGTCGTCCTCCACGTCCACGGTCGCGGGCGGGATCCAGTCCTGCCGCTGCCACCAGTCCCGGGTGTACGAGCCGCAGTTCTCGTCCCAGTCGACCAGCGGGAGTTCGCGCGGCGCCGGGTGGCCCTGCGGGTGCGCCAGCGCGTACGACTCCTCGTACAGCGGCACCGCGACCAGGCCCGGTACCGGCGGCGGACCGCCCGCGTCGAGCGTCGCCAGCCCGAGGTCGGCGCGCCCGTCGGCGACCTCCCCGGCGGTGCCGCGGCCGATCTCCCGGACGATCCGGACCCGGGTGCCGAGCCCGGGGTGGCGCTCGGCGAGCCGGGCCAGGACGGGCGGGAGCAACTGGGCGGCGGCGCTGCGGAAGGCGGCGATCCGCAGCGTGCCGGTCAGCGGCCCGTCCGCGGCCCCCGCGCCGCGCACCTCGGGGCCCATCGCGTCCAGCAGCCGCAGGATCCGACGGGCGTACGCCACCGCCCGCGCGCCGCCCTCGGTGGGGCGTGCGCCGTGGCGCCCGCGGTCGAAGAGCACCGTGCCGAGCTTCCGCTCGCAGGCGCGCACGGCGTGCGAGACGGCGGACTGGGTGGTGCCCAGGCGTGCGGCGGCCGCCGTGAAGCTCTGCTCCTCCTCGACCGTGACCAGGATCCGCAGCTCGTGCGGGGCGAGGTGCCGGCCGGAGTCCGGGCCGGGAAGCGCGGCGGAATCCGGGGCGGAATCCGGGCCGGGACGCGGGCCGGGACGCGGGGCGGGAGCGATCATGCGCCCGAATCTAACCCGCGATCCATCGACTCCGCTCATGGATGCCGCCGTTCCATCGACCGGCACCCCTGCCCGGCCGCTCCCGCGCTTCCTACGGTGATCACGTCCCGCCGGCCACCGCCCACCTGGAGCAGCACCCGATGTCCCGTCCCACCGCCCGCGCCGTCCACCTGATCTCCCGCCCCGACGGCGCGCCTACCGCCGCGAACTTCGCCTTCGTCGAGGAGACCGTCCCGGCCCTCGCGGCGGGCGAGGTCCTGGTCGAGAACCTCTACCAGTCCGTCGACCCGTACATGCGCGAGGAGATGGACGAGGGCGGCTGGGCGCTGCACGCCCCGCTGGAGGGCCGCACCCTCGGCCGGGTGGTGGAGTCCCGGGCCGACGCCCTGCCGGTCGGCGCGCTGGTCCAGCACCGCCGGGCCTGGCGCACCCACTCGGTGGTCACCGCCGAAGGAGCGAGCCCGCTGCCCGACTTCGCCGGCGTCCCGCTCAGCGCCCACCTGTCGGTGCTCGGCGGCACCGGCCTGTCCGCCTGGGTCGCCCTGACCAGGATCGCCCGGCTCCAGCCCGGCGAGACGCTCTTCGTCTCGGCGGCCGCCGGCGGCGTCGGCACCGCCGCCGGGCAGCTCGCCCGCCTGCTCGGCGCCGGACGGATCGTCGGCAGCACCGGCTCCGCCGCCAAGGCCGCCCGCCTCGTCGAGCGGCTCGGCTTCGACGCCGCCTTCGACTACCACGACGGCCCGATCGCGGACCGCCTGCGCGAGGCCGCCCCCGAGGGGCTGCACGCCTACCTGGACAACGTCGGCGGCGACCACCTGGAGGCGGCGATCGGCGCCCTGCGCGAGCACGGCCGGATCGCCTGGTGCGGCGCGGTCGCCCAGTACGACCGGCTCGGCGACCCGCCGGCCGCGCCGCGCAACCTGTACGACGTGGTCGGCAAGAGCCTGCGGCTGGAGGGCTTCCTGGTCCGCAACCACCTCGACGCCCGGCCGGAGCTGTACGACTTCCTGGTCCCGCACCTGCGCTCGGGCGCCGTCGTCCCGGACGAGACCGTCGTGGACGGCTTCGACCGGGTGGTGGACGCCTTCCTCGGCATGCTGCGCGGTGCCAACACGGGCAAGATGCTGGTCCGGATCGCCGACTGACCGGCCCCGGCCCCACCGCGCGCGCCCGCCCGACCGCAAGCCCCACACCGCGCGCCCGCACGGCTCGCCGTGCTCACCCCGCCAGGACGGGCAGGACAGGCAGGACGGCCAGGTCGAGCGCGGCGAGCCGGGCCGGGTCCGCCACCACCTCGTAACCGGCCACCCGGCCGTCCGCGACCGCCATCCTCAGCACCAGCCGCAGCCGCCCGTCCGGGGCGATCAGGATGCCGGGAAGCCCGTCCACCAGGGCCACCGCGCCGTAGCGGGCCCGGCGGCCGAAGACCGTGGTCTCCCGGGCGACGGCCCGCGCGCCCCGGGCCACCGGCGCGAGGCCGGGCCCCAGCGCCGCCGGATCGGCCCGGCGCACCACGTCCGGGGCCAGCACGGCCAGCAGGTCGGCCAGGTCCCCGCCCCGGGCGGCGGCCACGAAGGCCTCCACCACCCGCCGGTGCCCGGCCAGCGGCTCCGGGGGCAGCGCGGCCGTCCCGCGGACCCGCTGCCGGGCCCGGCTGGCCAGCTTCTTGGCGGCCACCGGGGTCCGCCCGACGATCGGCGCGATCTGCTCGAAGGGCACCGCGAAGCCGTCGTGCAGCACGAAGGCGACCCGCTCGGCCGGGCCCAGCCGGTCCAGCACCACGAGCAGCGCCCGGCCCACCGACTCGATCAGCAGCGCCTCCCGCTCCGGCTCCGGGCCGCCGGCCGCCGGGTCCGGCAGCGCCTCGCCGGTCGACTCCTCGCGACGCGCCGCGCGGGCCCGCAGCAGGTCCAGGCAGATCCGGGAGACCACCGTGGTCAGCCAGCCGGGCAGGTTGCCGATCTCCGCCGGATCGGTGCGGGCCAGCCGCAGCCAGGCCTCCTGCACGGCGTCCTCGGCCTCGCCGGTCGAACCGAGCATCCGCTGGGCGATCGCCCGCAGCCGGCCACGCTCGGCCTCGAACCGCTCGCCCGTCGCCCCGGCGTCCCGTACCGGGGCCGCCGGCGCTCCAGCCGCCGATGCTCCAGCCGCAGGTGCTCCGGCCCCCGGTGCTCCGGCCGCCGTTCCCGGCATCGCGTCGCGGTCCATCGGTCACCTTTCCTCGGCGGGGCTCGTCACCGCTATGACGATCCGTCCCCCTCCGAGGTGACCAGGAGACCCCCATGACCTCCGCCACGCTGCTCCACCTGGACTCCAGCATCAGCCCGTCCGGCTCGGTCAGCCGCGCCCTGACCGCCCGCTTCGCCGACGCCTGGCGCGCCCGGCACGGCGCCGCCGCCCGGCACCGGCACCGCGACCTCGCCGCCGACCCGGTGCCCGCGGTGGGCGCCCCCTTCGACGCCCTCGGCCGCCGCACCGAGCGTAGGGGGACACTCCCGCTGGACGACATCGGCCGCCTCGCCGAGGGGCCGGACGAAGCGCGCGAGTGGGCGCTCAGCCGCCCGTTGATCGAGGAACTGCGGGCCGCCGACGTCCTGCTGATCGGCAGCCCGATGTACAACTACACCGTCTCGACCGGCCTCAAGGCCTGGATCGACCGGGTCACCCTCCCCGGTGTCCACCACGACCCGGAGAGCGGCGAGCCGCTGCTGCGCGAGAGCCGCGTGGTGGTCGTCGCGGTCCGCGGCGGCGGCTACGCGCCGGACACCCCGCGCGCCCACTGCGACTTCCAGGTCCCGTACCTGCGGGCGTACTTCGACCGGATCGGGATCGCGGCGGAGCACCTGCACGTGGTCACCGCGGAACTCACCAGGGCCGCGGACGTCCCGGCGCTGAACGCCCTCCAGCCGCTCGCCGTCGAGTCGCTGGCGGCGGCCGGGGCCGCCCTCGACGACCTGGCCGCGGCGCTCTGAGCCCGCCCGGCCCACCGCTCCGAGCCCGGCACGGCGCTCCGAGCCCGCCCCGCCCACGGGGCGACAGGCCCTACAGCGGGGTGACGGCCTTGAGCACCACCAGCAGGGCCACGGCGGCGTTGAGCGCGCACAGCGCCGACGCCGCCGTACCGATCGCCGCGACCATCGCCGCCAGGCCCGCCGGGGTCTTGGCCGGCGGCCAGTTGCGGGAGGTCGGCACCGGGCCGAGCAGTGCGGCGACCCGGCGCGGCACCGGCCCGGCCGCCGCGGCCGGGGAGGCGAAGGCCGCGAAGCCGGGGACCGGGGCGGCGTGCGAGACCAGCGCCGCCCGGGCCACCGCCCGCGCGGTGATCCGGCGGTCCCCGACAGCCTGCGCCGAGTCCTCGTCCGCCCACCGCTCCGCGCTGTACGCCACCGCGTGCTGCAGCGGCCGCAGGAACGGGTTGACGCAGGCGGCGAGCTGGGTGGCCAGCAGGTACCGGTGGTGCCGGTGGCGCAGGTGCGCCCGCTCGTGGGCGAGCAGCGCCTCGCGCTCGTCGGCGGCCAACCCGGCCAGCATCCCGGTGGAGACCACCACCCGGCCGGGCGAGCCGGGCAGGGCGTAGGCGTACGGGCTGCGGTCCGGCAGCACCGCGAGGTCGCCGGACTCCCCCGGCCCGGCGGGCAGCCCGCTCAGCGCCCGGCGGGCCCGGGTCCGCACCCGCAGGTGCCGGACGACCGTCCGGGCGCAGGCGAAGCCCACCAGGGCCAGCAGCCACATCACCACGGTGCCGACCGTCTCGTGGTACGGCAGCGCGGCCCGCACCTCCGGGTCGGACCAGCTGTCCGGCAGCGGGTTGCCGGGGATCTGTGCGGTGCCCACCACGCCGATCAGCCCGAGGCAGAGCACGCTGCACAGCGCCAGCACCGCGCTGATCACGGTCATCAGCCGGGCCGCCCCGCGCGGGTGCAGGTGCTGCTCGGTCAGCCGCGCGATCGGGACCGCGGTGAGCGGCAGGACGAGCGGGAGGAAGACGAAGACGCCCACGGCTCAGCTCTCACGGTCGGTCGCCGCCGGATCGGCGGACGCGGCGTCCAGCAGCGTCCGGAGCAGTTCCTCGTCGTGCGGCAGCAGCGCGGTGACGAAGCTGGCCAGGACGGCGTCCCGGTCCGCCTCGCCGTCGAGCATCCGGCGCATCCGCAGCGCGGCCAGCCCGGCGGCGTCCGAGGAGGCCTGCCACAGGTAGGAACGGCCGGAGCGGGTCCGGGTCACGGCGTTCTTGGCGTGCAGCCGGGACAGGATGGTCATCACCGTGGTGTACGCCAGGTCGCCCTCCAGGCGTTCCTGGACCCATCCCGCGGCGGCCGGGCCGGGCGCCTGCTGGAGCACCGCGAGCACCTGGGCCTCCAGCTCGCCCTGACCGCGGCGGCGGGCCGGCGCGTCCCCGGCCGCCGGGGCGTTCCTCTCGTCTGCCATGGCGGCCCACTCCCTCCGGATGCCGCGCCCGGACCATCGGGCGCGGGATCATCCTAACGAGCGAGGGGCCGCCCGGGCCGGTCGGAGCCGGGTCGCCGGGCGTACGGCGGGCGTCCGCACGGCACCGCGTTCCGCGCGCGCACGGTGCCGGGGACGATCTTGGGTCTTGTCTCACGTGTGCGACCCCGCGCTCCGCGCCCACGGTGCCGGGATCGACGGTGGCCCGGCAGTGCCCGGCCACGCCGCCGCGGCGCCCGCGGGTCAGGTCCGGGCCCGCTGGGTGACGGCGATGCAGACCAGCACCACCACCGCGGTGACCGGCGCCGCCGCCGGCAGCCGCTCGCCGAGCAGCAGCACCGACCAGACCAGGGTCAGCAGCGGCTGCGCGAGCTGGAGCTGACTGGCCCTCGGCACCCCGATCCCGGCCATCCCCCGGTACCAGAGCACGAACCCGCCGAGCTGCGAGACCGCCGCCGTGTACGCCAGCCCGACCAGCGCCTCCGCCCCGAGCCGGACCGGCTCGGCGCCCAGCCCGAGCGCGGTGGTCAGCAGCGTCGCGGGCAGCGCGGCCACCACCGCCCAGGCGATCACCTGGGCGCCCGGCAGCTCCCGGGAGAGCCGCCCGCCCTCGGCGTACCCGGCGGCGCAGAGCAGCAGCGCCACGAACAGGTAGAGGTCTGCGGTGGTCGGCCGGCCGTGGCTCTGCACCAGGGTGAACGCGAGGACGGCGGCGGCCCCGGCGAGCGCCGCCGCCCAGAACGCCCCGGACGGCCGGCGGCCGGTGCGCAGCGCCGCGACCGCCGCCGTGGCCAGCGGCAGCACGCCGATGACGACCGCCGAGTGGGCGGTCGAGGAGGTGCGCAGGGCGAGCGTGGTCAGCAGCGGGAAGCCGAGGACGCAGCCGCCGGAGACCACCAGCAGTGCGGGCCAGTGCCGGCGCCGCGGCAGCGGGGCGCGGACGGCCGCCAGGTAGAGCACGGCCAGCAGGCCGGCCAGGGCGCCGCGCAGACCGGTCGCGGACCACGGGCCGAAGCCGGTCAGGGACCACGCGGTGGCGGGGAAGCTGAGCGAGAAGGAGGCCACCCCGAGGGCCGCGAGGGCGGTGCCGGAGGCGGGGGCCGTTCGAGGTGCTACCGCCGGGGGGCGGGTAGCGCTATCTTGTGCCGTCATGAACGAGCGTAGCAGTGTGGCCGAACTCGCCGACACCCTGCGGCGGGAGGTCGAGCGCTATCCGGAGGGACGGAAGCTGCCCTCCAGCCGGGCGCTGGTGGAGCGCCACCAGGTCAGCCCGGTGACGGTCTCCCGGGCCATCGCGGTGCTCGTGGCCGAGGGGCTGGTGGTCTCCCGGCCGGGCTCCGGGGTGTTCCGGGCGGCGGCCTTCGCCGCGGCCCCGGCCGTCCCCGCCGCACCGGCCGGCCGGACCGGCGACCTCTCCTGGCAGCAGATCGCGCTCAGCGCCGACTCCGGCCCGCGCGACCTGCTCGCCGCCCCGGTGTTCGCCACCCTGCGGGTGCCCCCGCCGGACGTCATCGACCTCAACAGCGGCTACCCGCACGCCTCGCTGCTGCCCGAGCGGCTGCTCGCCGCCGCCCTCGCCCGGGCCGGCCGGAGGCCGGGCGCCTGGAACCGCCCGCCCACCGACGGCCTCACCGAGCTGCGCGGCTGGTTCGCCCGCGACATCGGCGGCCACGGCGGACCGGTCGGCGCCGGGGACGTCCTGGTCACCTCCGGCGGGCAGAGCGGGCTGACCGTCGCCATGCGGGCGCTCGCCGCGCCCGGCGCGCCGGTGCTGGTGGAGTCGCCGACGTACTCGGGCATCCTGGCGGTCGTCCGGGCGGCCGGGCTGCGGCCCGTCCCCGTCCCGGTGGACTCCGACGGCGTGCGCACCGACCTGCTGGCGGACGCCTTCGAGGCCACCCGGGCACGGGTCTTCGTCTGCCAGCCGCTGTTCCAGAACCCCACCGGCGCGGTGCTGTCGCCCGGGCGGCGGGCGGAGGTGCTGCGGATCGCCCGGGCGGCCGGGGCCTTCGTGGTCGAGGACGACTTCGCCCGGCTGCTGGTCCACGCGGACGCCCCCGCGCTGCCGCGCCCGCTCGCCGCCGAAGACCGCGACGGGGTCGTGGTCCACCTGCGCTCGCTGACCAAGGCGGCCTCCCCCAACCTGCGGGTCGGCGCCCTCACCGCGCGCGGCCCGGCGCTGGCCCGGCTGCGGGCCACCCAGGTGGTGGACAGCTTCTTCGTGCCCCGGCCGCTCCAGGAGGCCACCCTGGAACTGGTCGCCGACCCCGCCTGGGCCCGCCACCTGCGTGCCCTCGGCGCCGAACTGCGCGACCGCCGCACCGCCGCCGTCGCCGCCCTGCACCGCGAACTGCCCGGCGTCCTCGGCGCCCACCGCCCCGGCGGCTACCACCTGTGGCTGCGGCTCCCGGACGGCGTCGACGACACCGCCCTCGCCGCGGCCGCCCTGCGCGCCGGCGTCCAGCTCTCCCCCGGCCGCCCCTACCACCCCGCCGAGCCCCCGGCCCCCCACCTGCGCCTCAGCTACGCGGCGGCCGAGAGCGCCGCCCAAGTCGTCGAGGGCGTCCACCGCCTGCGCCTGGCGTTCGAGGAGGCGGCGGGCTGACGCCCTGGGGGTGCCCGGCTCCGGCCGTGCGGACGCCTAGACGAGTAGTTCCGAAGTGGGCTGGGTTTGCCGGTTCTGCTCCGGGCATGCAGGAAGGGTGTCCAGCATCGGGTTGTGACGACCGAAGAGCTGGACACCCTCCTGACGGCACTCTACGTGCAGATCGATGATCACCTGCCCCGAACGCGGTGGTTGGGCCGCCCGCCGTTGCTGACGGACTCCGAACTGGTCTGCCTGGCCGTGGCCCAGGTGCTGCTCGGCTTCCACTCAGAGGCCCGCTGGATCCGCTTCGCCCAGGCCCATCTGCGCGGCATGTTCCCGAACCTGCCCGGCAGGCCCGGCTACAACAAGCGCCTGCGCGCGGCACGGCCGCTGCTCCAGCAGGCCGTGCGCGACCTGGCCCGGGCGACCGACCTGTGGGGCGACCCGGTGTGGATCACCGACTCGACGCCCGTGGAGTGCGGCCGCTCCCGCGACACCGTCCGCCGCTCGGCGCTGGCCGGCTGGGCCGGCTACGGCTACAGCCGCTCCCACTCGCGCTGGTTCTGGGGCCTGAAGCTGCACCTGGTGTGCACCCCGGCCGGCCTGCCCGTCACCTGGGCCCTCGCCAACCCCAAGGTCGACGAGCGCGAGGTCCTGGCCGCGCTCGTCGAGACCGAGCCCGGTCTCGTGCGCGAGCGGCCCGGCCTGCTGATCCTCGCCGACAAGGGCTACGTCTCCGCCGAACTCGACCGCTTCCTCGACCAGTACGGCATCCAGCTGCTGCGACCGTCGTACCGCAACCTCGCCCCTCGCCCGGGCGAGGGACTGCTGAAGTCGGTCCGCCAGCTCATCGAGTCCGTCAACGACACGCTCAAAGGCCAACTCGGACTCGAACAACACGGCGGCCGCACCATCGAAGGCGTCGGCGCCCGGGTCGGCCAGCGGCTGCTGGCGATGACCTGCGCGATCTGGCACAACCGGACCACCGGCCAACCCGTCACCCGCTCACTGATCGCCTACGACCACTGACCGACTTCGGAACTACTCGTCTAGCCCCGGCCGCCGGCCATCCGCTCCAGGCGGGCGATGCGTTCGGCCATCGGCGGGTGGGTGGAGAAGAGCCTGGCACCGGCCTCGCCGGGCCGGAACGGGCTGGCGATCATCATGTGGCTCGCCGTCTGGAGCTGCGGCTCGGGCGGGAGGGGCAGCTGACGGGTGCCGGCGTCGAGCTTCCGCAGGGCGCCGGCGAGGGCCAGCGGGTCGCCGGTGATCCGGGCGCCGTCGGCGTCGGCCTGGTACTCGCGGGAGCGGCTGACCGCCAGCTGAATCAGCCCGGCCGCCAGCGGGCCGAGGATCATGATCGCGAGCATTCCGAACAGCCCCGGGCCGTCGTCGTCCTCGTCGCGCCCGAACGGGATCAGCCAGGCGAAGTTCACCAGGAACATCACCACCGAGGCGAGCGCCCCGGCCACCGAGGAGATCAGGATGTCCCGGTTGTAGACGTGGCTCAGCTCGTGCCCGAGCACGCCCCGCAGCTCGCGCTCGTCCAGGATCCGCAGGATGCCCTCGGTGCAGCAGACCGCCGCGTTGCGCGGGTTGCGGCCGGTGGCGAAGGCGTTGGGGGCCGGGGTCGGGGAGATGTAGAGGCGGGGCATCGGCTGGCGGGCCGAGGTGGAGAGCTCGCGGACGATCCGGTACAGCCCGGGTGCCTCGAACTCGCTGACCGGCCGGGCCCGCATGGCCCGCAGCGCGATCCTGTCGCTGTTCCAGTAGGCGTAGGCGTTGGTTCCGAGGGCGACCAGCAGGGCGATCACGAAGCCGGTGCGTCCGAAGAGTCCGCCGATCACCAGGATCAGCGCCGAGAGGCCCCCGAGCAGGACGGCGGTCCTCAGTCCGTTGTGCCGGCTGTGCACGTCAGGCCCTCCAGTGGTGCGGTGGGGAAGCCCTTTCTGCCTCGTCCCTCTTGCCCGGTCAACGGGTGGGGCCGGGGACCTTGTTCCCTTGTGACCGACGCGACACCGACGCGACACCGCCGTGGAACCGCCGGGGAACCGGCAGCGGGACCGACGGGGAACCGCCGGGCCGGTACCCCCCGGCCCAGCCCGCCCCGGCCACGGCACACCCCGGCCCGGGCCCGGCGTGCCCGGGCTCAGAACAGCGAGCCGCCCGCGACCTGGAGGACCAGCTGCGGCGCCACCGAGAGGACCACGGCCGCCGAGGCGGTGAGCCCCAGCGTCGCGGTGAGGCTTGCCGGCAGGCGGTGCCCGGTGGCGGCCTCCCCGAGGGGCTCCTCGCCCGCCGGGGCGAACAGCCGGGCCGTCCACAGCAGGTAGTAGTACAGGGCGACGACCACGTTGACGGCCATCACCACGGCCAGCCAGCCGAGCCCGGCGTCGACCGCCGCGCGGAACACCACGACCTTGCCGAACAGGCCGACCACGCCCGGCGGCAGCCCGGCCAGGCAGAGCAGGAAGAAGGCGAGCGCCAGCGCCGTCCAGCGGTTGCGGGCGAACAGGCCGCGGAACTCGTCCACGCTGGTCCCGGCCCGGCGGCCGACGGCGGCGACCACCCCGAAGGCGCCGAGGTTCACCACGCCGTAGATCAGCGCGTACGCGGCGGTGGCGCCGAGCGGGTCCACGCCGTCGGGCGCGTAGCCGGCCGCGGCGAGCGGCACCAGCAGGTACCCGGCCTGGCCGACCGAGGACCAGGCGAGCAGCCGCACCGCGCTGTACCGGGTGTCGAAGCGCTGCCGCAGCGCGCCGACGTTGCCGACGGTCATGGTGACGGCGGCCAGCACCGCGAGCACCAGGCCCCAGGTGTGGGCGTACGGGCGGAAGGCGACGGTGGTGGCGAGCGCGAGCCCGGACAGGCCGGCCGCCTTGCCGACCACCGAGAGGTAGCCGGCCACCGGCAGCGGCGCGCCGGTGTAGGTGTCGGGCACCCAGAAGTGGAACGGCACGGCGGCGACCTTGAAGGCGAAGCCGACCAGGGTCAGCACCGCGCCCGCCTCGGCCAGCGGCCTGAGCCGGCCGGGGGCGTGCTCCAGGCCCTGGGCGACGGCGTCGAGGTGCAGGCTGCCGCTCGCCGCGTAGACGAAGCCGACGCCGAGCAGCATCACGGCGGTCGCGGTCACCGAGGAGACGAAGAACTTGAACGCGGCCTCCGCGCCCCGGCCGTCCCGGCGCAGCGCGACCAGGGCGAAGGCGGGCAGCGAGGCGACCTCCAGGGCGATCACCATGGTGGCGAGGTCGCGGGAGGCCGGCAGCAGGGCGGCGCCGGTGGCGCTGGAGAGCAGCAGGAACCAGTACTCGCCGCGCGGCAGCTTCTCGCTCTCCACGGTGTGCGCCGACAGCAGCGCCGCGATCAGCGCGCCGCCGAGGGCGAGCAGCTGGAACACCAGGGCGAAGTGGTCGGCGACGTACGAGCAGCCGCCCGCGGCGGGGCCGCTGATGGATGGAGTGTCAGACCCCCCTGCTACGTTCTGCGCACAGAATGTCGCTCGGGGTGATCCACCGGTGAGGGGAAGGAGCGCGATGAGGGCGAGGGCGAGTCCGGCCGCGGTGAGGCGGCCGAGCCACTTCCTGTGCCGCTCGGGCAGGAAGAGGTCCGTGAGCAGCACGACGAGGGCGGCCACGGCGGCGATCAGCGGGGGCGCGATCGCCACCCAGTCCACGGACTGGATCAGGCTGCCCGGGTTGGCTACGGCGAGGGAGGTCACAGTGTGCTGCCCCGTGGAGTGAGGTCCGAGTGCGGCGGTCTGGGCTGCGAGCACGGTCAGCCACCCCCGAGGAGGTGCTTGACGGCGGGGTCGGAGAGGCCGAGCAGCAGCGCGGGCCAGAGGCCGGCGAGCAGGGTGAGCGCGGCCAGCGGCGTCCAGCTGACGGCCTCGTACGGGCGCAGGTCGGTGAGCTCGGCCACCGGTGCGGGCTGCGTGGGGTCCCCCATGCAGACGCGCCTGACCACGATCAGGAGGTACGCGGCGGTGAGGAGGGTGCCGAGGCCGGCCAGGACCATGTAGGTGACGAACGCGGGGCGCGACAGGCCGTCGGCCGGGTCGAACGCGCCGAACATGGCGAGCAGCTCGCCCCAGAAGCCGGCCAGGCCGGGCAGGCCGAGGCTGGCGACGGCGGCGAAGGCGAGCAGCACGCCGAGCCGCGGGGCCCGGCCGTACAGGGCGGCGCCGGTGGCGCCGGAGAGGGTGTCGAGGTCGGCCGTGCCGTAGCGGTCCTTGAGCGCGCCGACGACGAAGAACAGCAGACCGGTGATCAGACCGTGGGCGATGTTGGCGAACAGCGCGCCGTTGACGCCCACCGGGGTGAGGGAGGCGATGCCGAGCAGCACGAAGCCCATGTGGCCGACGGACGAGTAGGCGATCAGGCGCTTGAGGTCGCCCTTGGCGCCGGGGCGGGCCAGCGCCAGGCAGGCCAGTGAGCCGTAGACGATGCCGACGGCCGCGAAGGCGCCCAGGTAGGGCGCCAGGGTGGCGGCGCCGTCCGGCACGACCGGGAGGAGGACGCGGACCAGGCCGTAGGTGCCCATCTTCAGCAGCACGCCGGCGAGCAGCACCGAGCCCACCGTCGGGGCGGCGGTGTGGGCGTCGGGGAGCCAGCTGTGCAGCGGCCAGGCGGGGGCCTTGACCGCGAGCCCGACCAGGATCGCCAGCGCGGCGACCACCTGGGTGGTGTGGCTCAGGCCGCCGCCGTGCGCGGTGGCCAGGGCCTGCATGTCGAAGGTGCCGGCCTTGCCGCCGATCAGCAGGAAACCGAGCAGCATCACCGCCGAGCCGAGCAGCGTGTAGAGGATGAACCGGTTGGCGGCCGGCACCTTGGCGCCGCTGCCCCAGCGGGCGATCAGGAAGTACATCGGGATCAGAACGATCTCGAAGGCCACGAAGAAGAGCAGGAGGTCCAGCACCGCGAAGGTGGCGAGCATGCCGACTTCGAGCAGGAGGAACAGCCCGACGAAGGCCTGCGCGGAGGGCACGTCCGCCCCGTCCGGCAGCCGCTTCTCCGAGTACAGCGCGCAGAGGAAGGTGAGCAGCGCGGTCAGCACGACCAGCGGCAGCGAGACGCCGTCCACCCCGAGGTGGAGGCGCACGTCCAGGGCCGGGATCCAGGACACGTCGGTGGTGGCCTGCATCCGGGCGGGCTCGTCGTGGTCGAAGCCGGCCGCGAGGGCGACGGCGAGCAGGAACACCGCACCGGTGACGACGGTGTTCAGCCGCAGTGCCCGCCGGCCGGCCACGGCCCGGTCCGGCCCGAACACCGGCGCCAGGGTGAGCGCGGCGCCGAGCAGCGGAAGCACCAGGAGGGCGATGAGGACTGCGTTCATCGGGGGCTCCCAGCAGCGGTCGAGGGGACGGAGGTGGAGGACAGCAGCACCGGCTACACCGCCACCAGGACGGCCAGCAGGACGACGACGGCCAGCAGGGCGCTGAGGTACGTCTGCGCGTTTCCGGTCTGCGCCAGCCGGACGGCCCGGCCGAGCAGGTTGGCGCCCGCTCCGCTGCCGCGCACGTAGGTCTCGACGACCTCGCGGTCGAGGAAGCGGACCAGCTTGGCGGCGGCGGCCACCGGGCGGACGAACAGCGCGTGGTACAGCCGGTCGACGCCGAAGCCGTGCCGGGCCGGGCCGAACAGCGGGCCGAGCAGGGTGCGCCCGGGGTCGGCGACGATCACCTCGGCGGCCGGGCTCCCGGCCTGCCCGGGCACCCGGCCCGTGCCGGCCGGGTCCGGACGGCCGGTGCCCAGCCGGGCGGTCGCCGAGCGCCAGGCGCCGTACGCGGCGAGCACGCCGACCACGGCGAGCCCGGTCCCGGTGACGGCGGTGACCGCGGAGGGCCGCAGCGAGCCGCCGTCCAGCAGCGCGGGCAGCCAGTCCGAGCGCAGGCCGGCGACGCCGAAGCCCATGGTCGGCACGGCCAGCACCCACAGCGGCCAGCGCATCGCGGGCGGCTCGGCGGCGGCCGGGTCGGCCTCGTCGAGCTCGGGCGAGTACGGCGCCCCGGCCTCGTGGTCGGCCACGACGGTGCCCCGGTCGGCGGCGGGCAGCACCTTGGGTGCGGCCGCGGCGGCACCGGCCGGGCTGTGGAAGGCCAGCAGGAAGAGCCGGGTCGCGTACGCGGCGGTGAGCAGCGCGGTCAGCCCGGCGGAGATCAGCACGATCCACCCGGCCGCCTGCGGCACCGCCGAGGCCGGGCCGAGGCCGTTGGTCAGCGCCTCGCCGTTGGCGGCGTGCTCGGCGGCGGTCAGCACCGCCTCCTTGCTGAAGAAGCCGGCGAACGGCGGCAGCCCGACCAGGGCGACCAGTGCGATGCCCATCGTCCAGTAGGCGTCCGGCACCCGCCGGCGCAGCCCCGGGATGCGGGACATCGCGGAGATCGAGTTGGTGTGGGCGGCGTGGATCACCACACCGGCGGCCAGGAACAGCAGCGCCTTGAACGCGCCGTGGCTGACCAGGTGGAAGACCGAGGCCTCGCGGTCCCCGCTCGCCAGCGCTCCGGCCATGTAGCCGAGCTGGCCGACGGTGGAGTAGGCGAGCACCCGCTTGAGGTCGTCCTGGGCGAGCGCGCAGAGCGCCGAGCCGATCATCGTCACGGCGGCCATCACCGCGAGCACGACCAGCGCCGCGCCCGACAGCAGGAACACCGGCAGCAGCCGGGCGACCAGGTAGATGCCGGCCGCGACCATGGTGGCGGCGTGGATCAGCGCGGAGACCGGGGTCGGGCCGGCCATCGCGTCGGGGAGCCAGGTGTGCAGCGGGAACTGCGCGCTCTTGCCGGCCACGCCGGCGAGCAGCAGCAGCGCGGTCAGCGTCGGGTGCCCGAGCCGGCCGTCGGCCGCGGCCGCCAGCACGTCCGGGACGCGGAAGCTGCCGGCGTCCGCGCCGAGCAGGAAGATCCCGAACAGGAACGGCACGTCACCGAGCTTGGTGACCAGGAAGGCCTTCAGCGAGGCCGAACGGGCGTCCGCGGTCTCCCAGTGGTGGCCGATCAGGAAGTACGAGCACAGGCCCATCACCTCCCAGCCGACCAGCAGCACGATCAGGTCGCCCGAGTAGACCACCAGGAACATCGCCGCGGTGAACAGCGAGACCAGCGCCGCGTACGAGGGGTAGCGCGGGTCCTCCTTGAGGTACGCCGTCGAGTAGACCTGGACGCAGGTGGCGACCAGGCCGACCAGCACCGAGATCAGCGAGCTGAAGCCGTCCAGGTGGAGGGCGAGCGCGATGTCCGGTCCGCCGGTCGGGGTGAGCCGGGTGGCGGCGTCCAGGGTCTGGCCGGTGCCCAGCTGGAGGGCGACCACCAGGGCGAGCACCGCCGAGACGGCCACCGGGACGATCGCCAGCGGTCGGGCCAGCCCGGGCGCCTTCCTGCCGACGGCCAGGGTCGCGGCGGCGCCGAGCGCGGGCAGCGTCGGGACGAGTACGGGCAGGGCGAGGTTCATGCGGTGGCCCGGCCCTTCAGTGCCCCGGCTCCGGCCGGTGCCTCGGCGTCGACCGGCGGCTCCTCCACGGCGAGCGCCTCGGCCGGGTCGCCGAGCGCGGTGGCCCGGTCGATGTCCGCGGTCCCCCGGGCCCGGAACAGCAGCAGGACGATGGCGAGCCCCAGGCCGATCTCGGCGGCGGCGACGGTGATGGTGAACAGGGTGAGCGCCTGCCCGGCGTGCAGCGAGTCCCGCAGCCAGGCGTCGAAGGCGACCAGGTTGAGGTTGACGGCGTTGAGCATCAGCTCGACGGACATCAGCACCAGGACGGCGTTGCGCCGGGCGAGCACGCCGTACACGCCGACGCTGAACAGCAGCGCGGCGAGGACGGCGGGGTAGGCGAGGTGCATCAGCTCTCCTCCGTCACGGGCGTGGACGGCGCGGTCGGCTCGGACGCGGTCGTGGACGACGCGGGCGCGGACGGCTCGGGCGCAGGCGTGGACGGCTTGGGCGCGGACGCGGCGACCGTCCCGTTGGAGCCGACCGGCCGCCCGGCGCGCAGCCTGCCCGCCCGGGGCGCCGGCACCCGCCGCTTGGAGCCGCGCGACAGCACGATCGCGCCGACCAGCGCCGCCAGCAGCAGCACCGACAGCGCCTCGAAGGGCAGCACCCAGTGCCGGAACAGGCTGGCCCCGGTGACGGCGGCCGAGCCGCCGCCCTGCCCGAGGTCGATCCAGGAGGTCCGGAAGGCGTCGACCACCAGCGTGACCAGCGTCCCGGCCGAGGCCAGCGCCACGACCAGGGCCACCCAGCGGTTCTTGGAGTCGGCGTCCGGCGAGCGCCCGATCGGCGCCTTGGTGAGCATCAGCCCGAACAGCACCAGGACGACCACCGAGCCGAGGTAGATCAGCACCTGCACCCAGGCGATGAACTCGGCCGTGAGCAGCAGGAACTCCACCGCCAGCCCGCCGAGCGCGACCACCAGCCAGAGCGCCGCGTGCACCAGCTGCCGGGTGGTCACGGAGACCACGGCCGAGCCGAGCACGGCGATGCCGACCAGCAGGAAGACGATCTCCTGCCCGGTCGGGGAGAGGAACGAACGGGCGGCCGGCTCCAACGAACCGGTCGCCGCGAGGAGCGTGGCTGCGGAACTCATGCGTCGTCGCCCTTCTCCTCGACGGCAGCGGCCTCGGCAGCGGCGGTCTCAGCGGCGGCAGTCTCAGCGGCAGCGGCCTCGGCAGCGGCCGCCGCGGCGGCCACCAGCTTGTCCGCCGCCTTGCGCGCGGTGGCGATCTCCTTGGGCTCCTCGGCCGCCGGGTCCAGCGCCGGCGGCGCCGGGACGGTCCACATCCACTCGCGGAGCTTCTCCCGCTCGTGGGTCAGCTCGTGGATGTCGGTCTCCGCGTACTCGAACTCCGGCGACCAGAACAGCGCGTCGAAGGGGCAGACCTCGATGCAGATCCCGCAGTACATGCAGAGCGAGAAGTCGATGGCGAACCGGTCCAGCACGTTGCGGGTGCGGGCCCGGGCGTTCGGCTCGGCGGCCGGCAGCGTCTCCTTGTGGGAGTCGATGTAGATGCACCAGTCCGGGCACTCGCGCGCGCAGAGCATGCACACCGTGCAGTTCTCCTCCAGCAGCGCGATGACGCCGCGCGAACGCGGCGGCAGCACCGGCTGCACGTCGGGGTACTGCGCGGTGACGCTCTTCCTCGTCATCGTCCGCAGCGTCACCGCCAGGCCCTTGGCCAGGCCGGCACCGGGGAAACTCATGCGCCCACCTCGCTGTGCTCGGCGGGGGCGTTCGCCCGTACCCGCCTGACGATGATCCGCTCGCTTCGCCCGCTCATGAGATCGCCACCTTGATGATGCCGGTGAGGGCCAGCTGGACCAGCGCGAGCGGGATCAGCACCGTCCACGCGAAGCGCATCAGCTGGTCCTCGCGCAGCCGCGGGTAGGTGACCCGCAGCCAGATGACCACGAAGGCCAGCGCGAAGGTCTTGAGGATCATCCAGAGCCAGCCGAGCTGGTCCGGCAGCGGTCCGTGCCAGCCGCCCAGGAAGAGCACCGCGGTCAGCGCGGACACCACCAGGATGCCCACGTACTCGGACAGCAGGAACAGGGCGAACCGCAGACCGGTGTACTCGGTGTACGCGCCGAAGATGATCTCCGAGTCGGCGATCGGCATGTCGAAGGGCGGGCGCTGGAGCTCCGCCAGACCGGCCGTGAAGAAGACGAACGCGCCGATGATCTGCCAGGGCAGCCAGTACCACTCCCAGGCGTCCACGATCCCGGGCAGCGACAGGGTGCCGGCGGCCATCGCCACCGAGGCCGCCGCCAGCACCATCGGCAGCTCGTACGACATCAGCTGCGCGGCCGTGCGCAGGCCGCCGAGCAGCGAGAACTTGTTCGCGGAGGCCCAGCCGGCCATCAGCTTGCCGATCACGCCGACGCCCATCACGGCCAGCACGAAGAACAGGCCGGCGTCGACCGCCTGGCCGACGAAGCCGTTCGGCCCGACCGGGATCGCCAGCAGCACGAAGAGGTACGGCAGCAGCGAGACGGCGGGCGCCAGCTGGAAGATCCGGCGGTCCGCCCCGGCCGGGACGATGTCCTCCTTCTGCGCGAACTTCACGCCGTCCGCGACGAGCTGCGCCCAGCCGTGGAAGCCGCCCGCGTACATCGGGCCGAGCCGGCCCTGCATGTGCGCCATGACCTTGTGCTCGGTCTGGCCGATGACCAGCGGGAAGACCAGGAAGACGACGAGGGTGGCGACGCAGCGCAGCACCGTGTCGAGCAGGTTCACGCGCCCTCTCCGTCCTGGTCGGCCGGTCCGGCCGGGGTCTCGTCCTTCTGCTCGCCCGGCTTCGGCTCGCCCGGGCGGCCGTCCGACGGCTCCTCGTCGTGGGCGGGCACCGGGTTGTGCCAGGGCGCGTCGGAGGAGCGGGGCGCGTCGGCGGGCCGGGGCCGTACGGGGGCCGCGGGCTCGGCCGACGGCTCTCCGGCCGCATGGCCGGCCGTCTGGCTGGCCGAGCCCTCGGACACCGACCGGGTCCGCCGCGGCCGGTCCGCCCGCACCGGCGGGGCACCCTCGGCCGCGGGAGCGGCCGGAGCGGCGGGCGCCTCGGCACCCGCCTGGCTCGCCGATCCCTCCGACACCGACCGGGTCCGCCGCGGCCGGTCCGCCCGCACCGGGGCACCGCCCTCGCCGGCGGCAGCCGCACCGGCGGCCGCTGCCGCCCGGGGCGTCCGCGCCGCCGCACCCGCCGCCCGCGCACCGCGCGCGGGCCGCTCGGCGACCGGCGGCAGGGTGCCCTTGAGCGGCCCCCACTCGTTCGGGTCCGGCACACCGGCCGGCTGCATCTTGCGCCGGGCCGGCCCGCCGCCGTGGTCGGACTCGCCCGGCTCCTTGGCGCCCGGCCAGTCCTTGGCGACCCGGGCCGCGAGCACGAACTCCTTGCGCAGCGGGTGCCCCTCGAAGCCGTCCGGCAGCAGCAGGGTGGCCAGGTAGGGGTGCCCGGGGAAGTCGATGCCGAACATCTCGTGGGTCTCGCGCTCGTGCCAGGCGGCCCCCGCGTACACCGGGACGGCGGTCGGCAGCGCGGCCCCGTCGCGCGGCACCCGGGTGCGCAGCGCGAGGTGCCGCACGCCCGGCGCCTCGACGGCGGCCAGGTGGGCGACCACGGAGAAGCCCTCGGCGAGTTCGTCGACGGCGCTCAGCCAGTCGAAGAAGCCCAGGCCCAGGACGTCCCGGGCGTTGGTGAGCGCCTCGGTCCAGTGCTCGGCCGGGACGTCGACGGTGATCAGCCCGTACGCCTCGGCGCCGGTCGCCCACTCCCCGACCGACGCCGCGTACTGCTCGGCGGACGTCACGAGGCCCCTCCCTCGGTCCGGGCGCCGTTCGACGGCCCGGCCACCAGCGGGCGGCGCAGGGCAGCCGCGGGCGCGGTGTAGCGGTCCGGCAGGGACTCGGCGGCGATCTTCTCCTGGAGCTTGAGGATGCCCTGGAGCAGCGCCTCCGGCCGCGGCGGGCAGCCGGGCACGTAGACGTCCACCGGGATGATCTGGTCCACGCCCTTGGTGACCGAGTACGAGTCCCAGTACGGGCCGCCCGAGTTGGAGCAGGCGCCGAAGGAGATGACGTACTTCGGCTCGGGCATCTGCTCGTAGAGGCGCTTCACGGCGGGCGCCATCTTGTCGGTGACCGTCCCGGAGACGATCATCAGATCAGCCTGACGGGGTCCGGGGGCGAACGGGATCACACCCATCCGGATGAAGTCGTGCTTGGCCATGGACGCGGCGATGAACTCGATCGCGCAGCAGGCCAGGCCGAAGTTGAAGCACCAGAGGCTGTAGCGGCGGCCCCAGTTGAGCACCACCTTGACCGGGTCCGGCGCGAGCCGGGCCAGCGGGCCGATGCCGCGGCGCTCGACGGCGCCGGGGCGCGCCGGGTCCGGCAGGCCGAGCGGGACGGGGCCGCCCTGAGCACCGTCGTGCGAGTGGGAGTGCGTCACGTCCATTCCAGAACGCCCTTCTTCCAGGCGTAGAGCAACCCGACCGCGAGGAAGCCGATGAACAGGAACATCTCGATCAGCGTTCCGGCGCCGTACCCGGCGGAGGCGAAGACGGTCGCCCAGGGGAACAGGTAGATCGCGTCGACCGCGAAGATCACGTACAGGAAGGCGTACACGTAGTAGCGGATCTGGGTGTGCGCCCAGTCCTCGCCCACCGGGTCCACCCCGCACTCGTAGGCGAGGAGTTTCTCGGGCGAGTACACCACGGGCCGCAGCAGCCGGTTGGCGGTGAACGCCACGGCGACGAAGAGCACCCCGACGACGGCCAGCAGGCCCATCGCGGCGTACGCGTCGAAGTAGCCGCTGCCGACCGCCGGGTCGGCCGCGGCCACCGCCGCGTGCTTCCCCTCCATGCCTTCGCCTCCACCTCGGCCGTGAACCCACCCTCAGGACAGTTCTACGACGTTTACTCTCACAGGCCTAACGCCGGCCAAAGCGTGAGTCTAAGGGGACCGCTCCGCTCCGCCCGAACCCTGCCCGATCCGCAAGACGACCGGTGGACACCCTGTCGGACGTCCGGCGGCCGGGCCCGGGGGTGGGGTTAACCCCCGGCCGGGAAGATGTATCACCCCCATGGCATCCACCGCCCCCGGTTCGGGAAGCTTGGTCCAGCCGCACGACGAAGTAGGGACGGTAGATCCGGATGAAGCCGCTGCACCGCGCCGTGGACGCCATCAAGGAGCAGGACGCTCGGATGGAGCGCCCGCCGCTGTACGGCACGAGGATGTGGCACCAGGCCGGCCGACTGCTGTTCAACCTGCCGCTCGGCATGTTCGGCTTCCTGGTGGCCGTCAGCACGCTGTCGGTCGGCCTGGGCCTGTCGATCACCGTGATCGGCCTGCCGCTGCTGGCCGGCGGGCTGGCCGCCTCGCGCTCCCTGGGCGCGCTGGGCCGGCAGCGGGCGCGGGCGGCGTACGGCTCCGAGATCGACGAGCCGGAGCCGGTGAAGCCGCGCCGCCCGGGCGTGGTCGGCTACACCATCGCCCAGCTCACCGACCTGCTGAACTGGCGTTCGGCGCTCTACAACGTGCTGATGCTGCCCTGGGGCGTGCTCAGCTTCGCGCTGACCCTGGTCTCGGTGATCGCGCTCTGGCCGGTGCTGCCGTGGGTGGTCCGCGGGCTCGCCGCGGTCGACCGCATCCTGATCGAGTCGCTGCTCTTCCCGGGCGCCCTGGCCGAGCGGGTGCGCGAGCTGGAGGACGACCGCGGCATGGTGGTCGACACCGCCGCCGCCGACCTGCGCCGGATCGAGCGCGACCTGCACGACGGGGCCCAGGCCCGGCTGGTCGCGCTGGCGATGGACCTCGGCATGGCCAAGGAGCGCCTGCGCGAGGTGGAGAGCGAGGACGACATGGCGGCCGCCACCCGGATGGTCGACAACGCCCACGGCGAGGTGAAGCTGGCCCTCCAGGAGCTGCGCGACCTGGCCCGCGGCATCCACCCGGCGGTGCTCACCGACCGCGGCCTGGACGCCGCGCTGTCCTCGGTCGCCGCCCGCTGCACCGTGCCCGGCGGGGTCCGGGTGAACGTCGACCTGGCCGGCCCGGACGGGCAGCCCGAGCGCCCGGACTCGGCGGTCGAGGGCATCGCCTACTTCACCGTCAGCGAGCTGCTGACCAACGTCTCCAAGCACGCCGGCGCCCGCTCCGCCTCGGTCGAGGTCTGGCGCTCGGAGGACCAGCTGATGGTGCTGGTCCAGGACGACGGCAAGGGCGGCGCGGCCCCCTACCCGGGCAGCGGGCTGGGCGGACTGGCCGAGCGGATCCGCGCGGTGGACGGGGTCTTCCTGGTGGACAGCCCCGAGGGCGGGCCGACCACCGTCACCGTCGAGCTGCCCTGGCGCACCCGCACCGCCCGCCGCTGACCCCGCCCGCGCAGGGCACCGCACCGGACGGCACCGCACCGGACGACCGGTGACGGACGGCAGGGCGCCGGGACCTCGTCGGGACTGGGACGAGGTCCCGGCGCCGTTCCGGTACGACACCCGACCCGCTGAACCCTTGCGCGGCGTGCGGCCCGGCGTCCCCGTACCGGGGTCGGAGTGGTGCCGGCTAGGGGGCCCGCAGTTCGCCGAGGGTGACCTCGGCGGTCTTGGTGGCGCCGTCCCGGGTGTAGGTGACGGTGACCTTGCTGCCCGGGGTGAGCGAGGCGAGCGCGGTGGTGAGCGCGTTCAGCGAGTCCACCTGGGTGTCGTCGATCCTGGTGATCACGTCACCGGCCTGGAGCCCCGCCGAGGCGGCCGCGCCGCCCGCGGTGACCGCCACGATGACCGCGCCGGCCGGCTGGAACTGCTGGTTGAAGCTGGTCCGGGCGGTGACGCCGAGCGCGGCCCGGCCGGAGTTGGTGACCTTGCCCTGCTTGATCAGCTGGTCGGCGATGTTGGTGATGGTGCTGGCCGGGATGGCGAAGCCGATGCCGGGGGCGGCCGAGCCGTTGGTCTGCGGCTCGGTCGCGGCGAGCGTGTTGATGCCGATCACCTTGCTGTCCAGGTCCACCAGCGCGCCGCCGCTGTTGCCCGGGTTGATCGCCGCCGAGGTCTGCACCATGTTGCCGATGGTGGCGCCCGGCGAGCCGGGGCCCTGGGGCTCGGTGACGGTCCGCCCGGTGGCCGAGACGATGCCCTGGGTGACGCTGCTGGAGAGCCCCAGCGGGCTGCCCATGGCGAGGGTGATCTGGCCGAGCTGGACCTTGCCCGAGTCGCCGAAGCTGGCCGGCCGCAGCCCGCTCGGCGGCTTGCTCAGCCGGATCACCGCGAGGTCGGAGTCGGGGTAGCTGCCGACCAGCTCGGCGTCCAGCGTGGTGGTGCTGTTGGCGAGGGTCACCGTGAAGGTCTTCGCGGAGCCGATCACGTGGGCGTTGGTGACGATGTCGCCCTTGTCGTCGTAGACGATCCCGGAGCCGAGGCTGTCGCCGGTGGTGATCTGCACCACGGAGGGCAGCACGTCGGCGATCACCCTCTGGTAGGCCTCCTGCAGCTGCGTCGCGCCGTTCGACTGGCCGGGCGCGGCCTGGGTGGCGCCGGGGGCCGAGGACGAGGTGGTGGCGGCGACGGCGGCCGGGGAGGAGGAGCCGCTGCTGCAGCCGGCCAGCGCCAGCGCGGCCGCCGCCGCGACCGCGACCGCCCCCGGCAGCCGCCCGTACGACGCCCTCGGCCGGGGCCGCCGCGGGCCGGCGGGCAGGGTGCGGGTGTGTTCCTTGCGACGGCTCACCTGGCTGCCTCCGGTTCGTCACCACGCCGGGCGGGCGCGGGCATGAGTACACGGAAATCGTTGTCAGCTTTCCACCGTTTTGTCCGCTTCGCGGCCCCGACTCGCCCGAACGTGACGATCGAATCCGACCGCCTAGGATCTGCCACATGACTTGGTTGATCACCGGCGGTGCCGGATACATCGGCGGACATGTCGTCCGACAGCTGCTCGACGCCGGGGAGCGCGTCGCCGTCCTGGACGACCTCAGCACCGGCGACGCCTCCCGGCTGCCGGCCGGCGTCCCCCTGATCGAGGGCTCCACCCTGGACCGCGCCGTCCTGGACGCCGCGATCCGCGAGCACGGCGTCGAGGGCGTCCTGCACTTCGCCGCCAAGAAGCAGGTCGGCGAGTCCGTCGAGCAGCCCTTCCTGTACTACCGCGAGAACGTGATCGGCCTCCAGACCGTCCTGGAGGCCGCCGCCGAGGGCGGGGTGAAGCGCTTCCTCTTCTCCTCCTCCGCCGCGGTCTACGGCATGCCGGACGTCGACCTGGTCACCGAGTCCACGCCCTGCGACCCGATGAGCCCGTACGGCGAGACCAAGCTGGCCGGCGAGTGGCTGGTCGCCGCGGCCGGCAAGGCCTACGGCATGTCCACCGTGGCCCTGCGCTACTTCAACGTGGCCGGCGCCGCCTCCCCCGAGCTCTCCGACGCCGGGGTGTTCAACCTGATCCCGATGGTCTTCGAGCGGCTCACCGCCGGCCAGGCGCCGCGGATCTTCGGCGACGACTACCCGACCCCGGACGGCACCTGCGTCCGTGACTTCATCCACGTCTCCGACATCGCCTCGGCGCACGTGGCGGCCGCCAAGCGGATGGCCGCCGATCCGGCCGGCGCGACCTCCCTGGTGCTGAACATCGGCCGCGGCGAGGGCGTCAGCGTCAAGGAGATGCTGGAGGTGATCGGCAAGGTCACCGGCTACGACACCACCGCCGAGGTGACCCCGCGCCGGGCCGGCGACCCGGCCCGGGTGGTGGCCTCCGCCGACCTGATCCACCGCGAGCTGGGCTGGACCGCCCGGCACGACGTGACGGAGATGGTCTCCTCCGCGTGGGACGGCTGGTGCAGCCGCCACCCCGGGGCCCGCAGGGCCTGATCCGACGGCGCCGGTCCGGCGGTGTCCGCCCCGCGGTTCAGCGGGCGGGCACCGCCGTGCCGTAGAAGGCGTCCAGCGCGTACACGCAGCGGTCCTTGGAGCCGACGAAGACCCGGCCGCCGACCGCCACCGGGGAGCCGGTGAGCTCGCCCTTGGTGCCGAGCTCCCAGCGCAGCTGACCGCTCGCCAGGTCCAGGGTGTGCAGCGAGTGGTCCCGGCTGCCCAGGTGGACCAGGCCGTCGGCGACCGCCGGGGAGCCGACGATCTCGCCGCGGGCGGTGTAGCGCCAGCGCTCCCGGCCGGTGGCCGCCTCGAAGGCGTACAGCACCTCGCCGTTGCCGACCAGCACCATGCCGTCCGAGACCACCACCGGGTCGGCGCCCTGGCGGCGGCCGGTGACCCCGCGCCAGCGGTCCAGTCCGGTGGCCGCGTCCAGCGCGTAGACCGTGCCCAGGTAGTCCGCCACGTAGACCGCGTCGGCGTCCAGGGCGGGCGGGGTGAACAGCACGACCGGGGCCTCGAAGCGCCAGCGCTCGGCCCCGCTGGCCGCGTCCAGCGCGTACACCCGGGTGCCGGCCGACACGTACAGCACGCCGCCGCGCTCGACCGGGTGCGAGGGCACGTCCTCGCCGACCGGGAAGGACCAGCGCAGGCCCGCGCCGCGCGGGTCGACGCAGCGCAGCCGCCCGCCGCCGTAGTAGTAGGCGGCGCCGCCCACCAGGACCGGGCCGGACTGCGGGTTCTCGTAGTCCTGCTGGGCGTCGTCGGCGCGCCACAGCTCGGCGCCGTTGGCGGCCGAGCGGAGCTGGACGCCGCCGCCCCTGATGCCGCAGCAGAGCACGCCGTCGGCGGCGGAGAGCGAGTAGACCCAGCCGTCCAGCGAGGTGCGCCAGCGCTCGGTGCCGTCAGCGGAGTCGACGGTGTACAGGTGCGGGCCGTCCGCGGCGTGCACCCGGCCGGAGTCCACCGCGAGCGCCCAGGCGACGTCCCGGGTCTTGTAGCGGCGCTCGCCGGAGCCGATGTCCAGCGCGTGCACCTCGAAGCTGGAGACGAAGAGCGTGCCGTCGGCGACCACCGGGGTGCCCCAGACGTCGTTGGACATCCGGAACCGCCAGGGGCGCCAGCGGGCGGCCGGGACCGGCGGGGGCGGCGGGGTGGGGGCCGCCCGGCGGACCCAGTCGGTCGCGGCCGGGGCGGTGCTCGGACCGGGCTGCTCGTGCTCGGCCCGCGGCCCCGGGCCTATCCGCACCGAGGCACCGGACAGCTGCACCTCGACGGCGCCGCCGCCGGTCGGCGCGCGGTGCCTGTTCGGGGCGGCGAGCTTCGCGGTCGGGATCTCGGTGTCGGAGCCGTGGCCCGGCAGCGGCGCGGCGTGCACCGGACCGGCCGGCGGCTGCGCGTGCCGCCCGCCCGGGTTGGTGCGCGGGTCGGCCGGTCCGAGGTGCTGCGACGGGACGTGCGAGGGCGGCGCCTGCGGGTGCGCGGGCGGCTGCGGCGGCTGGGCCGGGCCGGCCGGCGGGCGCGACGGCGGGGCGGCCGGCCGGCGGCCCCGCTTGCGCTCGATCAGCTCCAGCGCGTTGGCCGGCAGCCAGTCCCCGGCCTCGCCGGAGGCGTCGTCCCGGGAGAAGAGGTGCGGGGCCAGCTCGGTCTGGATCTGCGCCGGGGTGGGCCGGCGCTCGGGGGCCTGCTGCATGCAGGCGCGCACCAGGTCCATCAGCTCGGGCGCCATGCCGGTCAGGTCCGGCTCCTCGCGCAGCAGCTGGAACACCGTCTCGACCGGGTTGGAGCCCCGGTAGGGCGGGTGCCCGGTGGCGCAGAAGACCATCAGCGAGCCGAGCGAGAAGACGTCGCTGGCGCCGCGGACGGTCCGGCTGTCCCTGGCCTGCTCGGGGGACATGTAGGCGGGAGTGCCGACCGCGACGTTGGTCATGGTGAGCCGGGTGCTGGACACCCCGGCCGCGATGCCGAAGTCGATCACCTTCGGGCCGTCCTCGACCACCAGGACGTTGGAGGGCTTGAGGTCGCGGTGGATCAGCCCGGCCGCGTGGATGGACTGGAGGGCCTCCGCGATGCCGGCGACCAGCCAGCGGGTGGCCTCCACCGGCAGCGGGCCGCACTCCTCGACCAGGTCCTCCAGCGAGGGCGCCGGGATGTACGCGGTGGCCAGCCAGGGCACCCGGGCGTCCGCGTCCGCGTCCACCACGGCCGCCGTGTAGAAGCCGCCGACCGTCTTGGCCGCCGCGATCTCCCGGGCGAAGCGGACCCGGAACAGCTCGTCCTCGGCCAGCTCACCCCGCACGGTCTTGATGGCCACCCGTCGCCCCGACGCGGAACGCGCCAGGTAGACCAGCCCCATCCCACCCGCGCCGAGCCGCCCCAGCACCTCGAAGGGCCCGATCCGCCTCGGATCGTGCGCCGTCAGCTGGTCCACTCCGCTGCCACCTCCCCGTTGTCCGCACCCGCCGCGTGGTGCCGGACCCGATTCTCCAATGCCGCCCCGCGCATATCCAACCTCCCCCACCCGCCGGAGCCCGCCGTCCGGGCCCGGACGGCACCCCGGACGGCCCTCTGACCAGCGCGGACGGAACGGCTGGATCCTGACGCCCGCTCCGCAGGCGGCTTGCGCGCGGAGCCCCGGACCGTCCACCGCCGAACCGTCACGCTCTGTCACCCGATCACCCCTCAGCGGACTCGCCGTCACGCTGTGAGGTCAAAGGCACACGGGGGGGCTTCAACAGGGGCGTCGAAGCCCGGTGAATATCCGTCCGAAGTGGTTCATGCCGCTATACCAACCCCCGTGCGGAGTAATAGTCGCATCACCGAATCGCGCCAAGATCGTGCCACGGTAAGCTGACGGCATGACAGGACAAGTTCGCACCGTCGACGGTCGCGTCGCCGGGCGACGCGGACAGGAGACGCGGCAGAAGCTGCTCGATTGCCTCCGCGAGATGCTCAGCACGTCGCCCTATCGGGACGTCAAGGTCATCGACGTCGCCCGTATGGCGGGTACCTCCCCCGCGACCTTCTACCAGTACTTCCCGGATGTCGAGGGCGCTGTCCTCGAAATCGCCGAGGAAATGGCCAAGGACGCCGACCAGCTCAAAGAGCTGGTGGCCGGAAAGTCCTGGGCAGGGAAGTCCGGACCGACCACTTCGGAAGAACTGGTCGACGGATTCCTCGCCTTCTGGCGCAAGAACGACGCCATTCTCCGAGTGGTCACGCTCGGTGCCGCCGAAGGGGACAAGCGGTTCTTCAAGATCCGCATGACGGTCCTCAACGCGGTCGCCAAGCCGCTCGCGGAGGCCGTCAAGGAACTCCAGTCGAAGGGTCAGGCCGACAAGGCGCTCGACGCGAACGCCGTGGCCGGGGCCCTGGTCTCGCTGCTCGCCTCGGCGGCCGAGCACCAGAAGGCCTTCACCTCCTGGGGCGTCAAGGTCAAGGACCTCAAACCCAACCTCGCTCCCCTGGTGTACCTGGGCGTCACCGGCAAGAAGGCGCCCAAGTAGGACCGTCCTCCGACCCACCATCCGCTCCGCGCGCAGCCCCGGCCTCCTGTCCGGGGACCGACGGACGGCGGCCGTGTCCTCGGGGGAGGTCCGCCGACGTACCGCTCGCGCGCCAGACATGCCGGTGGGCGGGCACCCGCGACAGGGTGCCCGCCCACCGGCATGTTCGCGTCCGCACGGCGTGCGGTGCCCTCGGGCGGCCCCGCGGCGCCGTCAGGCGGCCCCGGGGCGCCGTCGGGTCAGGGGCAGCGCACGACCTGGCCGGCGTAGGCCAGACCGCCGCCGAAGCCGAAGAGCAGGACCGGATCGCCGGGCGAGAGCTCGCCGCGCTCGACCAGCTTGGAGAAGGCCAGCGGGATGGAGGCGGCCGAGGTGTTGCCGGAGTGCACCACGTCCCGGGCCACCACCGCGTCCTCGCCGAGGCCCAGCTTCCGGGCGATCGCGTCGATGATCCGCAGGTTGGCCTGGTGCGGGACGAAGCCCTTCAGCTCGGCCGGATCGATCCCGGCCCGTTCGCAGGCCTGACGGGCCAGCGGGGCGAGCTGGGTGGTGGCCCAGCGGAAGACCGACTGGCCCTGCTGGCTGATCACCGGGTCCCAGCCGGTGATCACCACGGCGTCGCCCTTCTCCGGCTCGGAGCCCCAGACCACCGGCCCGATGCCGGGCTCGGCGCCGTCCTCCTGGGCCTCGACCACCGCGGCGCCGGCGCCGTCGCCGAAGATCACGCAGGTGGAGCGGTCGGTCCAGTCGAGCGTGTCGGACATCCGCTCGGCGCCGATCACCAGGGCGCGGCGGGCCGAGCCGGCCCGGATCGCGTGGTCAGCGGTCGCCAGCGCGTACGAGAAGCCCGAGCAGACCGTGTTGATGTCGTACGCGGCGGGCGAGCGCACGCCCAGCCGGGCGGCCACGGCGGCGGCGGTGTTGGGGCTGCGCTCGATCGCGGTGCAGGTGGCGACCACGACGAGGTCGATCTCCGCGGCGTCCCGGCCGCTGTTGGCGAGCGCCTTCTGCGCGGCCTCGGTGGCGAGGTCGACCAGGCTCTCGTCCTCGGCGATGTGCCGGGTGCGGATGCCCACGCGGGAGCGGATCCATTCGTCGTCGGTGTCGACGAGTGCCGCCAGGTCGTCGTTGGTGAGGACCTTGGGGGGCTGGTAGTGGCCGAGTGCCACAATGCGCGAACCGCTCATACTGCCATGGAACCGGGTTACCCGCTGGTCAGCATGGTATGACCGGTGACAGGATCCGCCCCCTCGTTCTGTAGGAGGTGGACAAGGCCCCTTGCGGGGCCCGGGTCCGCGTACGCCGAGGTCAGGCGGCCAGTGCGGCCGCGTCGCCCATCACGATGACCGGGTGGGCGGCCGGGTCCAGGGTGCGGATCAGCTGGGCCATCTTGTCCTCGGGGATCGACACGCAGCCGTGCGTCGGGCCGTCGTGGTCCACGTGGAGCCAGATGCCGCCGCCCTTCTTGGCGCCCATCGGGCGGCGCGGGTCGAGCGGGGAGTTGCCGGCGACGCGGTTGTAGTTGATCGCGACCACGTAGTCGAAGGAGCCGGCCAGCTGGTCGCCGAAGAAGCCCGTGCCGGAGACCACGAAGCTCGGGTCCTTGTCGTACGGGAGCCTGCTGCCCGGGTCCGCCTTGCGGCCGCCCGCGTCGGTGAGCTCGAACACGCCGATCGGGCTGCGCAGGTCGCCCTCGTTGTGGTCGGTGGTCCAGCCGTTCTTGCCGTTGTGGCCCTGCCAGGTCTCGCCGGCCAGCCAGCGGCCCTCGGGGGTGCGGGTCCAGAGGGTGACGCTGTTCTTGTCGGTGTTCTTGTCCTGGCCGGAGGCGACCACGACCTGGGTGGTCGCGGCGGGGATCTTCGCGGTGAAGGCCGCGCCGAGGCCGGGTATCGCGGCGACCGAGCCGTCCGGGCGGGTCTGGCTGCGGTCGGCGGCCGGGACCGCGGCCTGCCGGTCGGCGGCGGCCTGGGCGGCCGCGGGGTCCGGGGCGGGCTGGTCGGGCTTGCTGACGCCCTCCGGGCCGGGGCCGTCGGCGGTGGTGATGCCGGGCTTGGCGCCGTCCTGGCCGACGGCGTACCAGCCGGCGGTGGCGGCGACCAGCAGCGCGGTGCCGGCCATCACGGCCTTGCCGTGACGTTTCTGCTTGGCCTTGCGCCGCCGTCCCCGGGCCGCCGTCCGGGCGCCCGCGACCGGTGCGGTGGGCGCCGCGGCGAGCACGACGGGCTCGGGCTCGTACCCGGTTCCGGGAAGGGGCTCGTGGCCGGCTCCGGGGAACGGCTCGTGGCCGGCTCCGGGGAACGGCTCGTGAGCGGCTCCGGGGAACGGCTCGTGCACGGGCCCGGCCTCGTAGACCGAGGCGGGCTCGTAGCCGGCCTCGGCGCCGTACCGGACCGGCTCGGCCTCGTACGGCTGGAACGGCTGGTCGTACGCCGCGTAGTACCCGTCAGGAGCCTGCTCGTACGGCTGGTACCGGTCGTACGGGTGGTCCTGCCGGACCGGCTGCTGGTACGGCTGGAAGCCCTCGTACCGCTGCTGCGGCATCAGGTCGACCGGCTCCTGCATCGGCTGGTGCGGCGGGTACGCGGTGGCGCGATCAGAACCGGACATGCTGTCGATCCTGCCAAACGCCCTACCCGTTGGTAAACCCGGGCCTCGTGCGGAGGCCGTGAAGACAACCGCCGCCCGGGCCGTGGGGCGGCCGGGGCGGCGGGGAGCTTCGCAGGTCAGAGGCGCATCGCCTGCGGGGACTCACGGCGCATCGGGTCCGGCCCGTCGTACTCGCGGATGACCTCGTAGCGGGTGTTGCGCTCCACCGGGCGGAAGCCGGCGTCGCGGATCAGCCCGAGCAGGTCGTCGCGGCCGAGCTTGTTCGGGGTGCCGAAGTTGTCCGCGTCATGGGTGATCTTGTACTCGACCACCGAGCCGTCCATGTCGTCCGCGCCGTGGCTGAGCGCCAGCTGGGCGGTGGCGACGCCGTGCATCACCCAGAAGACCTTGACGTGCGGGACGTTGTCGAAGAGCAGCCGGGAGACCGCGAAGGTCTTCAGCGCCTCGGCGCCGGTGGCCATCTCGGTACGGGCCATCAGCTTGTTGCGCACGACGCCGTCCTTGGAGTCGTGGAAGTCGTGCTGGTAGCGCAGCGGGATGAAGACCTGGAAGCCGCCGGTCTCGTCCTGGAGCTCGCGCAGCCGCAGCACGTGGTCCACCCGGTGGCGGGGCTCCTCGATGTGGCCGTACAGCATGGTCGCCGGCGTCTTGAGGCCCTTGCTGTGCGCGAGGCGGTGGATCCGCGACCAGTCCTCCCAGTGGGTGTCGTGGTCGACGATGTGCTGACGGACCTCCCAGTCGAAGATCTCCGCGCCGCCGCCGGTCAGCGACTCCAGGCCGGCGTCGATCAGCTCGTCCATGATCTCGTCGGCGGACAGGCCGCTGATCTTCTCGAACCAGTGGATCTCGGTGGCGGTGAAGGCCTTCAGCGAGACGTTCGGCAGAGCGGCCTTCAGCTCCCGCAGCGAACGCGGGTAGTAGCGCCACGGCAGGGTCGGGTGCAGGCCGTTGACGATGTGCAGCTCGGTGAGGGACTCGACCTCCATCGCCTTGGCGAGGCGGACGGCCTCCTCGATGCGCATCGTGTACGCGTCCTTCTCGCCCGGCTTGCGCTGGAACGAGCAGTACGCGCAGGACGCGTTGCACACGTTGGTCATGTTGAGGTGGCGGTTGACGTTGAAGTGGACGACGTCGCCGTTCTTCCGCGTCCGCACGTGGTGGGCCAGCCCGCCCAGCCAGGCCAGGTCGTCGCTCTCGTAGAGCGCGATCCCGTCCTCGCGGGTCAGCCGCTCACCCGCGTAGACCTTCGCCTCCAGCTCGCGCTTGAGCCCTGCGTCCATGCGGTGCCCCGCCTCCTCCGACTTCGATTCCTTGCCGGAACGAGCGTACGCCTATGCCGAGAGCAGCTCGGCGAGCAGTGTCGGGTCGATGTTGCCACCGCTGACCACGGCCGCCACCGCCTGGCCGCCGGTTTCGGCGGCGCGGTGGAAGTAGGCGGCCGGGGCGACCGCCCCGGAGGGCTCGGCGACGAGGCGTCCGCGGCGGGCCAGCACGGCCACGGTGGCGCGGATCTCGTCCTCGGTGACGGTGACGATGTCGTCCACGTAGGCGGTGACGTGCTCGAACGGCAGCACGCCGAGCGAGGGGGTGCGCAGCCCGTCCGCGATGGTCCGGTAGGTGTCGGCGACCGGCCACTCGACCCGGCGGCCGGCCCGCAGGCTGGCCCGGGCGTCGGCGGCCAGCTCGGGCTCCACCCCGATCACCCGGATGCCCGGGCGGGTGAGCTTGAGCGCGGCCGCCGTCCCGCCGATCAGGCCGCCGCCGCTGACCGGCACCAGGACGGTGTCCAGCTCGGCCGGGGCGTCCTCGGCGATCTCCAGCCCGACCGTGCCCTGGCCCGCGATGATGAACGGGTCGTCGTACGGGGGCACCCACACGTAGCCGTGCTTCTCGGCCAGCTCGGCGGGCAGGGCGTCCCGCTCCGCCGGGGCGACCAGGATCACCTCGGCGCCGAACGAGCGGGTGGCCTCCACCTTCACCGCGGGCGAGGTGTCCGGCATCACGATCACGGCCTTGATGCCGAGCGTCCGGGCCGCGTACGCCACCGCCTGCGCGTGGTTGCCGCTGGACTGGGCGACCACGCCCCGGGAGCGCTCCTCCTCGGTGAGCGCGGCCAGCCGGTTGTAGGCGCCGCGGGTCTTGAAGGCCCCGGTCGGCTGGAGGTTCTCGGGCTTCAGCCAGAGCCGCCGCTCCCCCTCGGCCGCCCAGGGGGCGGGAACGAGCGGGGTGCGCACGGCGACCCCCGCGATCCGCTGCCGAGCCGCGCGCAGCTCCTCCAGACCGACCAGTGCCATACGTCACTCTCCTACAGGAGGAAGTTCACTCACCCGGTTCTCCCACTTGGTGGAGAGTACGACGGTGGTGCGGGTCCGGGCCACGCCTTTCGTGCCCGAGATCCGCTTGACCACCGACTCCAGGCCGGCCACGTCGGCCACCCGCACCTTCAGCATGTAGGAGTCGTCGCCGGCGATGAACCAGCAGTCCTCCACCTCGTTGAGGTCCTTCAGCCGGAACGCGACGTCCTCGTGGTCCGCCGCGTCGGTGAGCTGAAGGCCGATCAGGGCCGTGACGCCGAAGCCGAGCGACGCCGGGTTGACCGTCGCCCGGTAGCCGGTGATGACCCCGGCCTGCTCCAGGCGGTTGATCCGGTCCGTGACGCTCGGGCCGGAGAGCCCGACCAGGCGGCCCAACTCGGCGTAGGACGCGCGGCCGTTCTCCCGGAGCGCCTGGATGAGCTGTCTGTCCACCGTGTCCATATACCGTCCGCGTCCTTCCGAACCTCACCAGACCCACAGATCATTATCCGGATTCAAAGGCGCTGTGCGCCGACCGACCCGGATATCGCAGAGAAGATACTCTCCCGCCCTCGGTCCGCTTACTCCCCCTCAGGCCGTGGGCCCCCGCCGGCCGCCGGTTTGCGGGCGGCCGCCCCCAACTCCCCTTCCCAGCGCAGGTACAGGGAATGCGGCACGTCGACGGCGTCCAGCACCCGTCCGGCCACGAAATCCACGAGTTCGCGCACGGTGGAGCCGCCGGCGTAGAAACCGGGTGAGGCGGGCAGGACGACCGCCCCCTGTGCGTCGAGCTCCACCAAGTGCTTCAACGTCACCCCGTTGAGTGGTGTCTCGCGCACGCAGACGACGAGCGGACGGCGCTCCTTGAGGGTGACGCTGGCCACGCGCTGCAGCAGGTCCTTGCTCAGGCCGAGCGCGATCCCGGCCACCGCGCCGGTGGTCGCGGGCACCACGAGCATGCCCTTGGCCGGGTACGAGCCACTGGACGGGCCGGCCGCGAAGTCCCCGGCGGGCCAGTAGCGGACGGCGTCCAGGCCTTCGTCGCTCCCGAGCCAAGCGGCGAGGTCGGCGCGCCAGTGGGCGTCCCGGAAGGAGATGCCGGTCTCGTCCAGGATGGTGAGCCGGGCGGCGCGGCTGACGATCAGGTCCACCGCCTCGCCGGCGGCCAGCAGCGCGCGGATCACCGAGGCCGCGTACGGCGTCCCCGACGCCCCCGAGACCCCGACCACCCACGGTTGACGCTTCGCAGTTCCCATGGGGCAATTCTGTCCCGGCCGCACCAGCGCGTTCGGCCCGGGCGGGCCGGGAGGGGCCCGGAAGCGCCCGGCCCCTGGGAGGATGGGCGCATGGCAGCGACCCTCGTCGACCTCACCCATCAGGTGACCACCGCGATGCCGGTCTACCCCGGCGACCCGGCCGTCCTGCTGGAGCCCGCGCTCACCACGGCCACCGCCGGGGTGAACGTGCTGGCCCTGCACCTGGGCTCGCAGTCCGGGACCCACGTGGACGCGCCCTACCACGTGGACGTCACCTGGCCGACCCTGGACGGGCTGCCGCTGGAGCGGTTCACCGGCCCCGCCGTGGTCGCCGACCTGCGCGGACTGGAGCCCCGGACGGCCGTCACCCCCGAACTGCTGGCGCCCGCGCTGGAACGGGCCGCCGAGGGCACCGTGCTGCTGCTGGCCACCGGCTGGGCCCGGCACTGGGGCACCGACACCTACCTCGCCCACCCCAGCCTGACCCCGGCCGCCGCCGAGGCGATCGTCGCCGCCGGGGTGCGGACGGTGGGGGTGGACGCGCTCAGCGTCGACCCGACCCCGGACCCGGGCCCGGGCGACCCGGCGGTGGCCGCCCTGCTCGCCGACCTCACCGACGAGCACGACCCGGACACCGCCGACGAGCCGTCGCTCGCCGCCCACCGGGTGCTGCTGGGGGCGTCCGGCGGCGGGGTGATCGCCGAGAACCTGACCGACCTCCGGCCGCTGCTGGCCGCCCAGGAGGCCGGTCTGCCGGTGGAGGTCTCGCTGTTCCCGCTGCGGCTGGTCGCGGCGGACGGCGCTCCGGTGCGGGCGGTGGCCCGGCTGGGCTGAGGCACCCCGGAGACTTGGTCTAGACCATCCCCCGTCAGCGCCAGTACGCTTTCCGGCCATGGCAGAGATCATCGGAGTGATCGAGCGACTCTGGCGCTACCCCGTGAAATCCACCGGCGGCGAGCGGCTCGACTCCGTCGAGGTGGACGAGCGCGGCCTGGCCGGCGACCGCCTCTACGCCGTCCGCGACGCGGCCGGGCGGCTCGGCTCGGGCAAGAACACCCGCCGCTTCCACCGGATGGACGGCCTGCTCCGCCTCTCCGCCCGGCTCGGCCACCGGATCGACGGCCCCGAGCTGGTCGACCCGCTCGGCCGCCCGGTCGACCGGCCGAACGCCTTCCTGCGCGCCTACCTCCAGCGCGCGGACGTCGAACTCGCCCGCGAGGACGCGGTGTCGCACTTCGACCAGCTGCCGGTCAGCGTGCTCAGCACCGCCACCCTGGACTGGGTCCGCGACGCCGTCCCCTTCGCCGTGATCGACGAGCGCCGGTTCCGCCCCAACATCGTGCTGCGCACCCCGCCGGGCACCCCGCCGTTCGTCGAGGACGCCTGGCTCGGCCGCCGGGCGTCCGGCGAGGCCCCCGGCAGCCCCCGGCTCTCCTTCGTCGCCTCCAGCGAGCGCTGCGCGATGACCGGCGCCCCGCAGCCGGGGCTGCCGCACGCGCCCGAGATCCTCAAGGCCGTGGTGCACGCCCACGACGGCCGGCTCGACGCCCTCGCCGAGGTCGCCGCCCCGGGCCGGCTGCGGGTCGGCGACCGGCTGGTCCTGGACTGATCACCCTCCTCGCGAGCGGCTGACCATTCGTCACTCCGCCTGCGGCGCCAGGGGATTGACCGGCCCGCGGGTTCCACCCCCGCGGCTGCGGACCAGGCGGAAGAAGGGCCCGGCCGGGTGCCGGTCACGGCCCCCCTCAGGGCGGCCACGGCCTTCCTCAGGGGGCGTCGACGTCGCGCCCGGATTCCGCCGCCTCCGCCGCCGGGAGGGCCACCGCCCGCAGGTAGGCGTCGACGAAGATCTCGACGGCCTCGTCCATCGGGGGCATCCCGGCGCCGCCCGGGACGGACTCCAGCACCGGCCGCATCAGGACGTGGTTGAGCAGCGGACCGAGCAGCAGCTGGACCAGCACCGGGGTGGGCAGCGGCCGCAGCCGGCCGGCCCGCACGTGCGGCCGCAGCAGCCGGTCGAGGCTGTCGAGCACCCGCGGCAGGCTGCCGGCCATCACCCTGGCGGCGGGGCCGTCCGGGCGGCCGAAGAGGTCGGCGAAGACGGCGGGGACGATCCGCGGCTCGTGCGCGAAGGCCGCGAGGAAGGCGGCGTGCAGCGCCCGGACGGTGTCCTCCAGGCGCTCCGGCGGGTCGGCCGCGAGGGCCTCCAGGCCGGGCAGCGCGGAGTGCCGCGCGAAGACGGCGGAGAGCAGGCCGTCCCGCCCCTCGAACACCGTGTGCAGGCTGGGCAGCGAGCAGTCGGCCCGGTCCGCCACCGCGTCCAGGGTGACCCCGGCCAGGCCGCGCTCGGCCACCAGCAGCGCGGCCGCCTCGATCGCCCGCTCGCGCACCGGCGGCCGCCCGCCCGGATCCACCCCCGACTCGCGGACCGCCTCGTCCAGTGCCGCCCGGGAGCCGCCGAGCCGGCGCAGCAGCGTGCTGCGGGAGATCCCGGCCGCCGCGGCGATCGCCGTCAGCGGGACGTCGGCGACGTCCTGGCCCCGTTCCTTCGCGGCCGCGAGGGCGGCCGTCACCAGCTCCTTCATGTGGAGCATCGTACTACTTGACACCTGGGACGGTTCCAGAGAGTCTGTATAGGCAAGTTCCATACGGACAGTGGTCGATCGAACACTGAGAGGGGAGAGCCATGAGCGTCGTGATCTCCGGGGGCGGTCCGGCCGGAATGATGCTGGGTCTGCTGCTGGCACGCGCCGGCGTCGAGGTGACCGTGCTGGAGAAGCACGGGGACTTCCTGCGCGACTTCCGCGGCGACACCGTCCACGCCTCCACCGTGCGGCTGATGGACGAACTCGGCCTCGGCCGGAAGTTCGCCGCCCTGCCGCAGAGCCGCCTCGGCGACCTGGTCGTGCGGGTGCCCGGCGCCGCGCCCGTCGCGCTGAGCGCCTACGAACGGCTGCGGCCCCCGTACAACTACATCGCGATGATCCCGCAGTGGGACCTGCTGAACTTCCTGGCCTCGGAGGCCCGGCGGGAGCCCACCTTCACCCTGCGGATGAACACCGAGGCCACCGGCCTGCTCCGGGACGGCGGCCGGGTGGTCGGCGTCCGGTACCGCACCCGGGACGGCGAGGAGGGCGAACTGCGCGCCGACCTCACCGTCGCCGCCGACGGCCGGCACTCCGCCCTGCGCCGGGCCGCCGGACTGACGCCCGAGGAGTTCCCGGTGCCCTTCGACGTCTGGTGGTTCCGGCTGCCCCGGCACCCCCACGAGCGGTCCGCACCGCCCAGCGTCGTCCCCGGCTTCGGGCACCGCGACATCGCCCTGAGCCTCACCCGGGACGACTACTTCCAGATCGCCTACTTCCGGACCAAGGGCGCCGACCCGCTGCTGCGCGCCGAGGGCATCGAACGGTTCCGCGCCCGGATCGCCGAACTGCTGCCCCGGTACGCCGACCGGGTCGACCAGCTGGCCGGCCTGGACGACGTCCACCTGCTCGACGTCCGGCTCGACCGGCTGCACCGCTGGTACGCCGACGGGCTGCTGCTGATCGGCGATGCCGCCCACGCGATGTCCCCGGCCGGCGGGGTGGGCATCAACCTCGCGATCCAGGACGCCGTCGCGGCCGCCACCCTGCTCGCCGAACCGCTGCGCCACGGCCGGCCGACCACCGCCGCGCTCGCCCGGGTGCAGCGGCGCCGGTGGCGGCCGACGGTGATCACCCAGCGGATGCAGCGGGTCCTGCACGACGTCATGTTCGAGCCGGTGCTCAGCGGCCGCCGGGTCGGCCCGCCGCGGCGGCTGGTGCTGCTGGCCCGCTTCGCGCCCGGCTTCCGGCAGCTGGTCTCCCGCCTGATCGCCCTGGGCCCGCTCCCCGAGCACGCCCCGGCGTTCGCCCGCCGCGACGCCTGAGCCGCCACGGCCCGTACGCCGCTCCCCGCTTCCCCCTCCCCCCGAACCGTCCGTTCGGGCGGGCGGCTCGCGGGGAACGACGGCTGGCATGACGATCCCTCACCGCTCGACCGGAACCGGCGACCACCACGTCCTGGTCCTGCACGACTGGTTCGGCACCAGCGCGGGCTGGGGCCCGTTCCTCGACTACCTCGACGGCGACGCCTTCAGCTACGCCTTCCTCGACTACCGCGGCTACGGGCAGCGCAAGGACGTCCCCGGCGCGTACACGCTCGCCGAGATCGCCTCCGACGCGCTCGCCCTGGCCGACCAGCTCGGCTGGGACCGCTTCTCCCTCGTCGGCCACTCGATGGGCGGCAAGGCGGCCCAGCAGGTGCTCGCCGAGGCTCCGCTGCGGGTGCGCAAGCTGGTCGGCCTGGCGCCGGTGCCGGCCGGGGCGTACCCGCTGGACGCGGCCGGGGAGGCGCTGTTCTACGGCGCCGCCGAGGACCGCGGGAAGCGCCTCGCCATCCTGGACCTGGTCACCGGCCGACGGGCCGGCCGGGTCTGGCTCGACCGCATGGTCGACCAGTCGCTGCGGCTGTCCACCCCCGAGGCCTTCGGCGGCTACGTCCGCGACTGGGCTACGGCCGACCTGGAGCGCCGGATCAGCGGCAACCCGGTGCCGGTCAAGGTGATCGTCGGCGAGCACGACCTCGTCCTCACCGCCGACGTGATGCGCGGCACCTTCCTCAGCCACTACCCCCACGCCGAACTGGAGGAGCTCGGCGGCAGCGGGCACTTCCCGATGTACGAGGCCCCGGTGGCCCTGGCGGTGTCGCTGGAGGGCTTCCTGCACCACTGAGCGCAGGCCGACCGGCCGGGGTTCCGGGCGGGGGCGGGCGTCAGATCCCGAGCCCGCGGACGACCAGGTCCACCAGGGCGAAGAAGAACAGCGAGATCCCCACGAAGCTGTTGGTCTGGAAGAACGCCCGGTTGAGCTTCGACAGGTCGTTCGGCTTCACGATGGTGTGCTCGTACACGAACGCGCCCGCGACGACCACCAGGCCGATCCAGAACGCCGGTCCGGCGTCCGTGCGGAGCGCGAACCAGCCCAGCAGGAGCGTCGTCAGGAGGTGGCAGACCCGCGCGCCCCGGACGGCCGCCGGTACGCCGTAGCGCGCCGGCACCGAACGCACGCCGTTCTCGCGGTCGGACTCGACGTCCTGGCAGGCGTAGATCAGGTCGAAGCCGCCGATCCAGATGCCGACCGCGACGCCCAGCACGACCGCGTCCCAGGACCACGTGCCCGTCACCGCGAGCCAGGCGCCGACCGGCCCCATCGCCTGGGCCAGGCCCAGGATCGCCTGCGGGAAGTCGGTGAACCGCTTGCCGTACGGGTAGACCACCATCGGCACCACGGCGACCGGCGCGAGCGCCAGGCAGAGCGGGTTGAGCATCGCGGCCGCGCCGAGGAAGACCACCAGGGCGACGGCCGAGCCGACGTACGCGGTCTTCAACGACACCGCGCCGGTGACCAGTTCGCGGGTGGCGGTGCGCGGGTTGCGGGCGTCGATCTCGCGGTCGATGATCCGGTTGGCCGCCATCGCGAAGGTGCGCAGCCCGACCATGCAGACGGTGACGACGAACAGCTCGCCCCAGTGCACCCGCCGGTCGGCGAGGAACATCGCCGTCAGCGCGGCGATGTACGCGAAGGGCAGGGCGAAGACCGAGTGCTCGATCATCACCAGGCGCAGGAAGGCCTTCGTGCGCCCGGGGGTCTCGACGGCAGCCGTGCTCACAGTCCGTACTCCTTCCAGCGGCGCGAGACCAGGGCGGCCGTCGCCGGGTCCGAGGACACCATCTCCGGCCAGCCGCCGTCCCGGGTGTAGCCCTCCTCGGGCAGCTTGCGGGTCGCGTCGATGCCGGCCTTGCCGCCCCAGAACTGCTGGTACGAGGCGTGGTCCAGGTGGTCCACCGGGCCTTCGACCACGGTGAGGTCGCGGCTGTAGTCGACGTTGCCGAAGGCGCGCCAGGCGACTTCCTGGTAGTCGTGCACGTCGCAGTCGGAGTCCACCACGATGATCAGCTTGGTCAGCGACATCATGTGCGCGCCCCAGATCGCGTGCATCGTCTTCTGGGCGTGCTTGGGGTACTTCTTGTCGATCGAGACGATCACGCAGTTGTGGAAGCCGCCGGCCTCGGGCAGGTCGTAGTCGACGATGTCCGGGATGATGATCTTCAGCAGCGGCAGGAAGAACCGCTCGGTGAACTTGCCGAGCGGGCCGTCCTCCGTCGGCGGGCGGCCGACCACGATGGACTGGAGGATCGGGCGGCGGCGCATCGTCACGCAGTCGATCTTCAGTGCCGGGAACGGCTCCTGCGGGGTGTAGAAGCCGGTGTGGTCGCCGAACGGGCCCTCGGGCAGCATCTCGCCGGGCTCCAGCCAGCCCTCCAGCACGACCTCCGCGTCGGCCGGGACCTGGAGCGGCACGGTCTTGCAGTCGACCATCCGGACCCGCTCCCCGGCGACGAAGCCGGCGAAGAGGTACTCGTCGATGTCCCCGGGCAGCGGCGCGGTGGCCGCGTAGGTGACGGCCGGCGGGCAGCCGAAGGCGATCGCGACCGGGAGGCGCTCGCCGCGCCTGGCCGCCACCGCGTAGTGGTTGCGGCTGTCCTTGTGGATCTGCCAGTGCATGCCGATGGTGCGGCGGTCGTGCCGCTGGAGGCGGTAGAGGCCCAGGTTGCGGATGCCGGTGTCCGGGTCCTTGGTGTGGGTCAGGCCCAGGTTGAAGAACGAGCCGCCGTCCAGCGGCCAGGTGAAGAGGGCGGGCAGCGCGTCCAGATCGACGTCGTCACCGGTGAGCACGACCTCCTGCACCGGGGCGTCGCCGGACTTCACGTGCCGGGGCGGGACGTGCGCCATCGATGCGAGCTTGCCGAAGGCGTCGCGGAAGCCGGTGAAGCCCTGCGGCAGCTCCGGCTTGAGCAGGCCGGCGATCTTCTCTGAGATGTCCTCCGGGCCCTTGAGGCCCAGCGACTTGGCCAGCCGCCGTTCGGTGCCGAAGACGTTCATGGCCAGCGGCATCGACGAACCCTTGACGTTCTCGAAGAGCAGCGCCGGGCCCTTGGCCTTCTGCACCCGGTCGACGATCTCGCCGATCTCCAGGTGCGGGTCCACCTCCGCCTTGATGCGCTTGAGGTCGCCCTCGCGGTCGAGGGCGCGGAGAAACGAGCGGAGATCGTCGTATGCCATGCCTGTCAGTATCCGCCACCCGATAGCCTGGCCGGGTCAAGGGCCCCTGGAAGGCGCCCGCCACCGTCGTCGCCCGGGGGGAGATCCCAGCCGTGCCGAGGATTCTTCTGACCATCATCCTTCCGCTCGCGCTCTGGGTCTGGGCGTTCGTGGACTGCCTGACCACGCCCGAGGACGAGGTGAAGCACCTGCCCAAGGTGGTCTGGGTGCTGATCGTGCTGCTCTTCCCGCCGCTGGGCCCGATCGCCTGGCTGATCGCCGGCAAGCAGCGCGGCTTCCTGCGGACCGCGGCCGCCGGGGCGGCCGACCCGGGGTACCCGGCCGACGACCGTCCGGGCCGCCCGGCCCCGCGCGGCGGGCGCCCGATGGCGCCGGACGACGACCCCGAGTTCCTCGCCTCGTTGAAGAAGAGCGACAAAGACCACGAGGACATGCTCAAGCAGTGGGAGGCCGACCTGCGCCGCCGCGAGCGGGAGCTGCGCGACCGCGACGAACCCGAGGACGGCAGGAAGAGCTGATCGGAGCGGGTCCGCCCGCTCGCTCGGACAGCCCACCCCCACCGCGCGGGGTGGGCTTCGGTGTTTTTGGTGCTTCTCTACGATTGCTCAATCCCTCGGCCGGTCGGCGAACCCCTGGCCACCGGGCTGGAGTGGACCTTGAGCGGCCCCCGAGAGGACCGGCCCGGGGCACCGGCAGACGGTCCTGACCTGCACTTTTCTTCATGCTCAGATCATCGGACCATCATCTGTTCGACAACCCCCGGTATCCGGATGAACACCGAGCGCACGGTGATCGGGTCGACCGCTTCTGTAAGGGCCTGACAGCTAAACGAACCCGACCTTGTACGGAATCGACGCCGAAACCAGCGCACGGCCCCTCGTACAGTCATAAGTGAAGAAAGTGATTCGCAGCCGGGGGCACAGCAGACGTTGGCTGTCGGACAGTTCCCTCACCCTTGGAGTGGTTCGAGATGACGGTTGTGCATGAGGCGCCGGTCGACGGCGAGGTCCCGGAGGTCCCGGCTGACGCCCACGGGCGGGTCGCCGAGCTGCACGAGCTCCGTGAGAAGGTCCGCCGCGGCCCCAGCGACAAGGCCACCGAGGCCCAGCACGCCAAGGGCAAGCTGACCGCCCGCGAGCGCATCGAGCTGCTGCTGGACGAGGGCTCCTTCCAGGAGGTCGAGCCGTTCCGCCGGCACCGCGCCCAGGGCTTCGGCCTGGAGGCCAAGAAGCCGCACACCGACGGCGTGGTCGTCGGCTGGGGCACCGTCCACGGGCGCACCGTCTTCACGTACGCGCACGACTTCCGGATCTTCGGCGGCGCGCTGGGCGAGGCCCACGCGCAGAAGATCCACAAGATCATGGACATGGCCATCGCGGCCGGCGCCCCGCTGGTCTCGCTGAACGACGGCGCCGGCGCCCGCATCCAGGAGGGCGTCACCGCCCTGGCCGGGTACGGCGGCATCTTCCAGCGCAACACCAAGGCCTCCGGCGTCATCCCGCAGATCTCGGTGATGCTCGGCCCGTGCGCCGGCGGCGCCGCGTACTCCCCCGCGCTGACCGACTTCGTCTTCATGGTCCGCGAGACCTCGCAGATGTTCATCACCGGCCCGGACGTGGTCCAGGCGGTGACCGGCGAGAAGATCACCCAGAACGGCCTCGGCGGCGCGGACGTGCACGCCGGCGTCTCCGGCGTCGCCCACTTCATCTACGACGACGAGCAGTCCTGCATCGAGGAGGTCCGCTACCTCCTGTCGCTGCTGCCGCAGAACAACCGCGAGATGCCGCCGTCCGTGATGAGCGACGACCCGGTCGAGCGGCGCAACGACAGCCTGCTGGACCTGGTGCCCGCCGACGGCAACCGCCCGTACGACATGCGCAAGGTGATCGAGGAGATCGTCGACCACGGCGAGTACCTGGAGGTCCACGAGCGCTGGGCCACCAACGTGCTCTGCGTGCTCGCCCGGATCGACGGCCACGTCGTCGGCATCATCGCCAACCAGCCGCAGTCGCTGGCCGGCGTGCTGGACATCGACGCGAGCGAGAAGGCCGCCCGCTTCGTCCAGATGTGCGACGCCTTCAACATCCCGCTGGTCACCCTGCTCGACGTCCCCGGCTTCCTGCCCGGCGTCGACCAGGAGCACGGCGGCATCATCCGGCACGGCGCCAAGCTGCTCTACGCGTACTGCAACGCCACCGTGCCGCGCATCTCGCTGATCCTGCGCAAGGCCTACGGCGGCGCCTACATCGTGATGGACTCCCGCTCCATCGGCGCCGACCTGTCCTACGCCTGGCCGACCAACGAGATCGCCGTGATGGGCGCCGAGGGCGCGGCCAACGTCATCTTCCGGCGCGAGATCAACGCCGCCGAGGACCCGGACGCCATGCGCGCCCAGAAGATCAAGGAGTACAAGAGCGAGCTGATGCACCCGTACTACGCGGCCGAGCGCGGCCTCGTGGACGACGTCATCGACCCGGCCGAGACCCGTCGGGTGATCTCCGCCGCCCTCGCCATGCTCCGCACCAAGCACGCCGACCTGCCCAGCCGCAAGCACGGCAACCCGCCGATGTAGCGGCGCCTCCCAGCGCACCCGCTCCACAGCAGCAGCCCGCACCGGGCACCCACTCAGACCACAGCCACCGGGGGAGAAACCAGGACATGACCGCTTCCGCCGAACCCCTCGTCCGCATCGTCCGCGGCACTCTCACCGACGAGGAACTCGCCGCCCTGACCGCCGTCCTCGCCGCGCGCGCCGCCGCCGCGCAGCAGGCCGCCGCCGCCGCGCCGATGGAGCCGATCGCCAACTGGCAGCGCCTGGAGCGCCGGCCGGCGTACTACTCGCCGTTCAGCTGGCAGCAGGCGGCCTGACCGCCCGAGCCGACGGCCGGCCACCCGAACGGGGTGGCCGGCCGTCGGGCTTTTCCCGGGAGCCGCGCCGGCCGGGCCCCCGCCCGGTCGGCCGGGGCCGGAGGGGGCCGCGGAGGGCTCGGTAGGATACCTGCTGGGCGGTACGCGTCCGCCGCCCCGTCCGCCCCCACGGGACCGGCCGCTGCCGGGACCAGAACCTTCCAGGGAGGCTGCGATGGCCAGGCAGGCCCGCGCGCTGGCGACCCGCCAGGCGGTACTCGTCGCGGCGGCCGAGGTGTTCGACGAGCGGGGCTACGCCGCCGCCACGATGGCCGAGATCCTGGACCGGGCCGGCGTCACCAAGGGCGCGCTGTACTTCCACTTCCACTCCAAGGAGGACCTGGCGCTCGCCGTCATCGAGGGGCAGGGCGCCTGGATCTCCGGGTGGGCACCGTCCTCGGACAGCCCGGTGCAGAACCTCATCGACCTCGGGTACGCCTTCGCCCGCGCGCTCCAGACCGACCCGCTGGTGCGCGGCAGCATCCGGCTGACGATCGAGCACGGCAGCTTCACCCAGCCGCAGATCGCGGCCTACCAGGGCTGGATGGACACGGTCGGCGCGCTGCTGGAGCGCGCCCGGGAGGCCGGCGACCTCCACCCGGGGGTCGACCTGACCGCGGCCTCCGGGGTGATCACCGGGGCCGTCACCGGCATCCAGCTGAGCTCCCAGGTGCTGGCCGACCGGCAGGACCTGGTCCAGCGGATGTCCGACCTCTGGACGCTGCTGCTGCCCGGCCTGGTCCAGCCGCACGCGCTCGCCCGGCTGAGCGTCGCCGAGCGCGCCTGAGCCGTCGGGCGCGCCTGAGCCCGTCCGATGCGCCCGGGCCGTCCGACGCACCCCGGGCCACCGGGCAGGCCGGGTCACCGGACGGCCCCGCGACCGCGCCGGATCAGACCCGGTAGCCCGCCCGGTGCTCCGCCGCCACCAGGGCCGGCAGCGCGGCCGTCCAGAGCCGGCTCACCTTCTCCGGCCCGGGCGCGCCGGCCTCCTCGTCCCCGAGCAGCACCTGGCCCGCCGCCACCGCGGTGAGCAGTTCGGCGGCGGCCCGCCGGTCCACCCCGGGGCCCAGCTCACCGGCCTCGGCGGCGCGGTCCAGCAGCCGGTGGACGACGGCGGTGAGGCTGCGCCAGGCGACGTCGGCGGCCACCGGGGCGGACCGGCCGGACGGCCCCTCCAGGACGCCGTCCCGGCGCCGGCCCTGCTGGACCAGCCGGACACCGGCCCGCACCACCACGTCCTCCCGCAGCATCCGGGCCAGCTCGTGGGAGAAGTCGATCAGGCCCTGGAGCGCCGGGCCGTCGGCCCGCAGCGCGCGCAGCGCGGCCGAGCCGACCTCCCGCCCGGAGGCGCGGCGCACCCCGTCGGCGAGGGCCTGCTTGGACACGAAGTGGAAGTAGAGGGCCCCCTTGCTCACCCCGGCCCGACGGCTGATGTCGACCAGGCTGGCGGCCTCGAAGCCCACCCGCGCGAAGGTCTCCGCGGCCGCGAGCAGTACGGCCTGCCGGGTCCGCCCGGCCCGTTCCTGCTTGACCACTGGCCCCCTCCGGACTCGACCGGGCGCGATCCCCGCCCCACCCGGCTGCTGTCGGCGCGCCCCGCGAGGCGGCGCCGCATGCGGACGGGACGCCCGAAACCGCATGGTTGGTATCTAATCTAGCGCCTGCTTCGCCCCCGCCGTCCAGCGGGGACGGCCCCCCACCGATGGTCCGAGGTCCGCCGAACGGGCATTCCCCCAGCGCACGGGCCAGGTAGCGTGGTGGTACCGGCGAGTGCGGCCCGGGCACCCCGGTCGGCAAAGACAAACCGGGTGGTATGTATGTTTTGCTCGGACGGCCGTGGCGGCCGCTCCGACCGACACCCTGAGGCGGGGGCCAGTCATGCCATCGATCGTAGAGCCGGACCCGCGCGGCCCGTACGCCCACCCCGGCCCGGGCAGCGGTGGCGGCCTCGACTTCCACGACGGCCCCGCGACCGGCTACGACTTCCACGACCGGACCGTCTCCCGGCACCTGGTGCACCGCACCGCGGTCTCCGAGGTGTTCCTCACCGGCTGGCGGTCCACCGGCCCGTACGGTTTCCTGCTCGGCGCCCAGTGGCCCCGGCTGCACGGCTTCTACCGGCTCCCCGGGGACCGCTACCACGACCCGGTGCTGCTCGCCGAAACGATCCGGCAGGCCGGGCTGCTGATCGGCCACGCCGGATTCGGGGTGCCGCGCGGCCACCACTTCGTGATGGAGGACCTCTCCTACGCGCTCGACGGATCCGGGCTGCCGGGCCTGGCCGTCACCACCGGCCCCGCCTCGCTGATGCTGGCCGTCGACTGCGAGGACGTCCGGATGCGGCACGGCGAGCTGGTCTCGCTGCGGGTGTGCGTCGACGTCACCCGGGACGGCCGGCCGATCGGCCGGGGCACCGGCCGGCTGCGGGTGGTCTCCCCCGCCTCGTACGCCCGGCTGCGCGGCCCCGGGCGGCGCACCGCCGCGCCACGGCCGCCGGCGCCCGCCGCCCCCGAACTGGTCGGCCGCGCCCAGCCCGCCGACGTGGTGCTCAGCCCGACCCTCGCCCCGGACACCTGGCTGCTGCGCGCCGACGCCACCCACCCGGTGCTGTTCGACCACGAGCTGGACCACGTGCCCGGGATGCTGGTGCTGGAGGCCGCCCGGCAGGCCGCCCAGCGGCTGCGCCACCCCGAGCCGGTGGTGCCGGTCGAGCTGGTGACCTCCTTCGAGAGGTACATCGAGCTGGACCGTCCCTGCCTCGTCCGGGCGGTCCCCGAACCCATCGCCGGACCGACCTCCGGGCCGGCCGCCGGACCGACTGCCGCGCCCGCCGCGGCGGGCGCCCGGCAGCCGGTACGGGTCCAACTGCTCCAGGACGGCCTGACGGCGGCCGAGTGCCTGCTGCTCACCGCGCCGCTGGACGGCCCGGCCGAGGGCCCGGCGGTACCGGCCCAGCGGGACGCCTACGACGGCCGCCCCGCCGCGCCGGGCCTCGGCGGCACCCGGCTGCCGCTGGCGAGCTGACCCCCGTCAGGCGGCCACCAGGGCGGCCGGCCGGCCCGCGTGCATCACGCTGAGGTTGGTCGCCAGCCGGACCGGGTCCTGGGCCAGCCAGAGCCGCAGCGCCGCGCCCAGGGCGGCGCTGGCCGACTCGATCCGGACGTCGGTGATCTGCGCGATCCGGGCCGCGCCGGGCACCAGCAGGTCGGCCAGCGGGGTCGGCAGCCACACCGTCAGGGCGCACGGCGCGGGCACCGCCAGCGCCCCCAGCAGCCGGTAGGCGTCCCCCGGCGCGCTGAGCGTGGGGATGATGTCCAGCAGCGCGTCGGACACCACCTCGGACACGTCGCTCCGGTGTCCCTGGGCGAGCCGGCGGAGCAGCATGCGCTCGGCGGCGGTGATTCGGACGGTCAACATGACCTCGTCGCACTCCATTGCGCGATTTCCTCCTCAGTTCCCTCTCGCACCGACCGGCGGCCGGCGCGCACTACCCCTGTTGCACCTCGGCCCGGCTACCTGTGGGAGAGGGCCGGGCCGGTGGGTGGTCGTGTGTCCCGGTCAGATCCCCGCGTAGGAGTGCTTTCCGGTGACGAAGATGTTCACGCCGTAGTAGTTGAAGAGCCAGCAGGCGAACGCCGCCAGCGCCAGGTAGGCGGCCTTGCGGCCCTTCCAGCCGGCCGTCGCCCGGGCGTGCAGGTAGCAGGCGTAGGCGACCCAGGTGATGAACGACCAGGTCTCCTTCGGGTCCCACTCCCAGTACTTGCCCCAGGCCGCCTCGGCCCAGATCGCGCCCGCGATGATGGTGAACGTCCACAGCGGGAAGACCAGGGCGTTGATCCGGTACGACAGCTTGTCGAAGGTCGACGCGGCGGGCAGCCGGCGCCAGATCGAGGCCGAGGTGCCCAGCGGGCCGGTGGTGAGGCCGGCCGCCGTCCGCTTGTCGAAGGAGTCCTTGCCGAGGTAGAGCAGCGTGGCGATGAACGCCGCGTAGAAGGCGCCGCCGCAGAAGATCGCGGTGGAGACGTGGATCGCCAGCCACGGCGAGTGCAGCGCCGGGACGAGCTGCTCGGAGTCGGTGTAGAGCACCGTGGTGGCGATGCCGAGGGTCAGCAGCCCCGCGAGGACGACCGGCAGACCCAGCCAGCGGACGTTCTTCCTCGTGGCCAGCAGCACCAGGTACGCCGCCGTCATCGCGAAGGCGAAGGCGCAGGAGAACTCGTACATGTTGCCCCACGGCCAGCGGGAGACCGAGAGGCCGCGGGTGACGATCCCGCCCGCGTGCAGCAGGGCGGCGAGCACGGTGAGCGAGACGGCGATCCGGCCGGCCAGGTCGGCCCGCTCGCTGGTGCCGGCCGCGCCCGGGCCGTCCTCCTCGTCCGCGCCGCGCCCGCTGGTGACCACCGTCGCGCCCTCGCCCGCGACCGCGGTGCGGGTGAGCGTGGTGGTGCCGCCGCCGGCCCCCGCCACGGTGACGGTGACCTTCCTGGCCTTCGGCCCGGCCGTGGCGACGGTCTCGCCGAGGCTGACGGCCTGCTCCTTCGAGCGGACGGCGACGGCGCCCTTGCTGCCGAAGGTCCACTCGATCATGTGGGCGAACATGGCGAGCGTGTAGACCACCATCGCCGAATAGATCAGCTTGTTGGAGAGGTCGGCCAGCTGGGGGTCGACCGCCGAGGCGAGTTGCACCGTCTACTCCTTGGAGTTCTGGTCGGCAGGGACTGCGGGGGCTGAGGCCTCGGCCTCGGGGTCGTCGGACACCGCGTCGGGAGCGGCGGCGGAGCGCTCGGTGCCGTCCCCGTCCTCCTCCGCGGAGGCCGGGGCGTCCTCCTTCGTGGAGGCCGGGGCGTCGTCCTCCTCGGAGGCCGGGGCGTCGTCCTGGAGGTCGACCGCCAGCTCCGCCAGCTCCTCGGCGATCTTCGCCGACTCGCTGCGGGCCAGGCCGGCCAGCTCCACCTGGGTGCCGCCGCCCGGCAGGGCGACCGCCCGCACCCAGATCCGGCGGCGCTGGATGAACAGCGAGCCGATCAGACCGAGGATCGCCAGCACCCCGCCGGCCAGGGCGATCGAGTTGCCCGGGCGGTGCGTGACGTTGAAGCTGGCCCACTGCTTGTAGCCCTCGAAGGTCACCGAGCCGTAGCCGTCGGGGAGCTCCCAGCCCTGGCCGGGCTTGAGCCGGGCCTTGGCCGGCTCGCCGTCCCGGGTGAGCTGGGTGAGCTTGCGGGTGTTGAGCTGGTAGACGTTCTGCGGCAGGCCGGAGTCGGTGCCGAGGTCGCCCGCGAAGGCGTTCAGCACCAGCTCGGGGGCGGCGTCACCGGGGAACAGCGAGACCGGGCCGGTGCCCTCGAAGCTCAGCGGGGCGGTCGGCAGGAAGAAGCCGGAGAAGCCCAGCTGGGTCTTGTTGCCGTCGGGGCCGGTGCCGTAGTCGGAGACCTTCACGACACCGGTGGAGGTGAGGTTGCCGTCCTGCGGCAGGAACGGGACGGCGCCCCGGTAGACGACGTCGCCCTTGCCGTTCTTGACGGTGATGACCGGGGCGTAGCCGTGGCCGATCAGGTAGACCTTGCTGCCGCCGACCTCCAGCGGGTGGTTGACCTCGATCGTCGACTTCTTCAGCTTGGACTCGTCGCTGCCCGCGTAGTACTCGACGTTCGCGGTGAACTGCCGGGCGGCGCCGATCTGGTCGCCCTTCTCCTGGAACTTCGAGGTGAAGCCGTTCAGCTTCAGGTAGAAGGGGTCGAGGTCCTGGCTGCCGTAGAACCGGGTGCCGTTGAAGTCGTCGAGCTGGGTGATGGTGTTGGAGTAGCCCTCGCCCTCGATCATCAGCTTGCCGCCGGTGCCGGCGGCCAGGCTGGACCAGGCGAAACCGCCGAGCAGCGCGAACAGCGACAGGTGGAACAGCAGGTTGCCGACCTCGCGCAGGTAGCCCTTCTCGGCCGCGACCGAACCGCCGGACAGGTGCGCGCGGAAGCCGCGCCGGCGCAGCAACCGGTGCGCGGCGGCGTTCACCCGGTCGGCTTCCGCGTCGGTGCGCCAGGCGGCGTGCACCGGCATCCGGGTCAGGTTGCGCGGCGCGGCCGGCGGCTGGGAGCGCAGCACGCCGACGAACTGCCAGGTGCGCGGGACGATGCAGCCGGCCAGCGAGACGAACAGCAGGATGTAGATCGCGGAGAACCAGACCGAGCTGTAGACGTCGAACAGCTGGAGCTTCTCGTAGACCGGGGCGACGGTGGCGTGCTGCGCCTTCCAGGCCTCGACCTTCAACTGGCCCTGGCCGTTCTGGTACTGCGGGATCAGCGAGCCGGGGATGGCCGCCAGCGACAGCAGGAAGAGCAGGATCAGGGCGACCCGCATGGACGTCAGCTGGCGCCACATCCAGCGCGCCCAGCCGAACGTCCCTATGCCGGTCGGGCCTTCGGACTCGACCGGCGCGGTGCTGAGCCGCTCGGCCGCGCCGTCGTCCGGCGCCGGGGGCTGCTCGGTCTCGGTCGTGGTGTTGCTCACGGTCAGATTCCGATCTGGAAGTCGGCGGTCCAGGACTGCAGCTGGCTCATCATCGAGTCCCAGATCCCGGTGACGAGCAGCAGACCGACCGCGACGAGCATGCCGCCGCCGATCCTCATGACGAGCGGGTAGTGCCGCTTGACCCAGCCGAAGGCGCCCAGCGCCCGGCGGAAGGCCACCGCGGCCACGATGAACGGTACGCCGAGGCCCAGGCAGTAGAAGGTCATCAGCATGGCGCCGCGCGCGGCGTCGGCCTGGTTCAGCGCCAGGTTCTGGACGGTCGCCAGGGTCGGGCCGATGCACGGCGTCCAGCCGACGCCGAAGACCACGCCCAGCAGGGGGGCGCCGAGCAGGCCGACCGCCGGACGGCGGTGGGAGCGCATCTCGCGCATGCTCAGGCCGGGGACGAGGCCCATGAAGGCGAGGCCCATCACGATCGTCACCGCCCCGAGCACGATCGAGATGACCCGCTTGTGCTCCTGGAGGGTGTCGCCGAACTGCCCGAACAGCGCACCGCCCGAGACGAACACGGCGGTGAAGCCGAGGATGAACAGCGTCGCCCCGAGCAGCATCCGGCCGCGCCGGGCGCCGCGCGCGTCCGCGAGGTCGGCGGCGGAGAAGCCGGTCACGTACGACAGGTAGCCCGGGACGAGCGGCAGCACGCAGGGCGAGAAGAACGACACCAGCCCGGCCACCAGCGCGATCGGCGCGGCCACCAGCAGCGCCCCGCTCTGGAGCGTTCCGGTGTTGTCGGCGAGCTGCTGCGGCAGGCTCACTGCTTCTGCTCCGCGACCACCGGCTGGAGGATCGACTCCAGCGCGTCCTCGGTGGTGCCGCCGACGGCGCGGGCGGCCAGCCTGCCGTCCCGGTCGACGATCAGGGTGGTCGGGATGGACTGCGGGTTGAGGCTGCCCTTGGGGAACTTGAGCAGCTGGGTGCCGGCCGGGTCGAAGAGGCTCGGGTAGGTGACGCCCTGCTCCTGCTCGAAGCGGACGGCGTTCTGCTTCTCGGTGTCCCGGGTGTTGATGCCGAGGAACTGGACGCCCTGGTCCCTGTACTTCTCCGAGACGTTCTGGAGGCTCTTGGCCTCGGCCCGGCACGGGCCGCACCAGGAGCCCCAGACGTTCAGCACGACGACCTTGCCCCGGTAGTCGGAGAGCTTGGCCGGGGTGCCCTCCAGGGTCTCCCCGGAGATGTCCGGCGCGTCGCCGCGCTTGCCCGCCTCCGCCTTCGACAGGTTGGTGCCCTTGACCGTGACGAAGCCGACCTGGCCCTCGCCGCCGCCCGACGAGCCCGAGGAGGAGCAGCCGGTGAGGGCGAGCGCGGCAGCGGCGACGGTGACGACGGCTGCTGCGGCGACACGGGGACGGGGGCGCGTCATGGCAGACATGTGAAAAGTTTCGCATGGAGTTCCGGGCAGGTTCGCCGGGGTCCTGCCTTGCGCGTCGCACCCCGTCTGACCTGCGACGACTTCGGGTCACCCGGCACGTGCCAGGTGACCCGAAGTCATACTTACGCACCGCTTACGGGAGGGGCGGAAGGCTAGGCGCCGAAGCTCTTGCCCACCGGCTTGTCCCCCTTGCGGCCCTTGCCCACCAGGTGCGCGGGCAGCAGGTCGCGGGCCGGCTCGCGGTAGCCGACCGAGACGATCCGGTCGTCCTCGAAGGTGAAGCTGGTCAGCGAGGCCAGCGAGCACTGCCGGTTGCGCGGGTCGTGCCAGAGCCGGCGGCGCTCCACGAAGGAGCGCAGGATCCAGATCGGCAGCTGGTGGCTGACGCAGACCGCCTCGTGCCCGCGCGCGGCGTCCCGGGCGGCACCGATCGCCCCCATCATCCGCACCGCCTGGTCGAGGTACGGCTCGCCCCAGGAGGGCTTGAACGGGTTGGTGAGGTACTTCCAGTAGCCCGGGTTGCGCAGCGAACCGTCGCCGACCCCGAAGGTCTTGCCCTCGAAGACGTTCTCCGCCTCGATCAGCCGCTCGTCCTCCGCGACGGCCAGGCCGTGCGCCTCGGCGATCGGCTCGGCCGTCTCCTGGGCCCGCTCCAGCGGGGAGGCCACCACGTGGGTGACGTCCCGGTCGGCCAGGTCCTCGGCGACCCGCTCGGCCATCTTCCGGCCCAGCTCGGACAGGTGGTAGTCCGGCAGGCGCCCGTACAGGACGCCCTCCGGGTTGTGCACCTCGCCGTGCCGCATCACGTGGACGACGGTGATCTCTTTGGCGCTCACTTCTCGACTGCTCCTGGGGAATCGGGTTCGGGCCGCGGCGGGTCAGGCCGTGGCGGCGGCAGCGGCGCGCGCGGCGGCCGGCAGGGCGGCGGCGATCCGCTCGATCGCCCGCTCGTCGTGGGACGCCGAGACGAACCAGGACTCGAAGGCGGACGGCGGCAGGTAGACGCCCTCGGCCAGCATCGCGTGGAAGAAGGCGGTGAAACGGTACGCCTCCTGGGTCCTGGCCTCGTCGTAGTCGGTGACCGGGGCCTCGGTGAAGAACACCGAGAACATGTTCCCGGCGGTCTGCAGCCGGTGCGTCACGCCCTCCTTGGCGAGCGCGTCGGTGACCAGGCCGGAGATCTCGGCGGCGACCTTGTCCACCGTCGCGTACACCTCGTCGGTGCAGCCGCGCAGCTGGGCCAGGCCGGCCGCGGTGGCGACCGGGTTCCCGGACAGGGTGCCCGCCTGGTAGACCGGGCCGGCCGGGGCCAGGTGCGCCATCACGTCGGCGCGGCCGCCGAAGGCCGCGGCCGGGAAGCCGCCGCCCATGACCTTGCCGAAGGTCAGCAGGTCCGGCGCCCAGCCCTCGTTCGCCGCCTCCAGGCCGTACCAGCCGGCCTTGGAGACGCGGAAGCCGGTCATCACCTCGTCGGAGATGAACAGCGCGCCGTTCTCCCGGCAGAGCCGGGCCAGGCCGCCGTTGAAGCCGGGCAGCGGCGGGACGACGCCCATGTTGCCGGGCGAGGCCTCGGTGATCACGCAGGCGATCTCGCCCGGGTGGGCGGCGAAGGCCCGCTCGACGGCGGCCAGGTCGTTGTACGGCAGCACGATGGTGTCGCCGGCCTGGGCGCCGGTGACGCCCGGGGTGTCCGGCAGGCCGAAGGTGGCCACGCCGGAACCGGCGGCGGCCAGCAGCGCGTCCACGTGGCCGTGGTAGCAGCCGGCGAACTTGACCACCTTCGCCCGGCCGGTGAACCCGCGGGCCAGCCGGATCGCGGACATGGTGGCCTCGGTGCCGGAGGAGACCAGGCGGACCTGCTCGACCGGGGCGACCCGGGAGACGATCTCCTCGGCCAGCTCGACCTCGCCCTCGCCGGGGGTGCCGAAGGAGGTGCCGTTGGAGACGGCCCGCTGGACGGCCTCGATCACCGGGGGGTGCGCGTGGCCGAGGATCATCGGCCCCCACGAGCACACCAGGTCGACGTACTCGCGGCCGTCGGCGTCGGTGAGGTAGGGGCCGGTGCCGGACACCATGAAGCGCGGCGTGCCGCCGACCGCGCGGAAGGCGCGCACCGGGGAGTTCACGCCGCCGGGCGTCACCACGGAGGCGCGGTCGAACAGCGACTGGGACTGGGGGGCTTCGTAGGGGTAGCTCACAAAAGACATGGTCTCAAATCGTGTCCTCGCGCTCTGCATGTCCGACCCGATCATCTGGAACGATGATCCGGGCACCGTTGTCTGTACGGTTGTCCGTACAGCAGGGGCCGCTGACTGCACCGGACCGGGGACCAGTCAGACTGTGTACACAGAGTGCGCAGGCGCTCCGGTCTGTGTGCAGGGGTGTGGAGAGGACTGCCGCGTACCGCGAATGGGTACGGCGGCGCATGACGGGTAAGGAGCACGTCCGGTGGGACGCCGGACGTGCGGGGGTCTGTCGATTCCGGCGAATTCCGGTGAGGATGGTCCGAGTGTCCGAGGCGCAGGACGGCTACGACGAGGCCGCGGGGGGCTCCCGCCGGCCCACCGAGGCCGCACGCGGGGGTACGGGAGCGGGTACGGGCCGTGGTCGTCGCGGCGGTGAGAGGCGGGGTGAGGGACGCGTGGGGGTGACCTACAAGTACTTCGGCGCCCCGGACCGCGCGACCGCCGCCAGGGTCCCCACCGCCCTCGGCCCGGGGGGGCTCGGCCTGGACGCCGGCGAGCTCGGCTCGCTGGGGCGGCTCGGCGACCTGATGGAGACCAGCGGCTCCCCCACCGGCCACCTCTCCACCAAGATCAAACCGGAGACGATGAGCGCCATGGTGCTCACCGGCATCCAGGGCGTCCCGCTGCACCAGGTGCCGCCGCTGGAACTGGTCGTGCTGCACCCCGACTACGCCGTCGTCCAGCTCCCCCACAACGTCGTCGAGCCGCTGCGCAAGGCCGACGAGACCGAGCTCGGCGCCGCCGCCTTCATCTGGTCCACCGTGCCGGACCGGCGCGGGCCGCGGGACGCGTTCGTGATCTACAGCATGCTGCACGAGTGGCAGGACTTCGCCAACCGGCTGCACGACGCCGGGCACCAGCTGTACTGCCTGGTCTGGCCGTGACGCCCGCCGCCCCGACTCCGCCGAACGCGGGCCGGGGTGGGGCTGGTTGACGGTTCGTCAGTCCTGGCGACCGGCGGGCCGCAGTACGGTGGCGGCGAGCAGCAGAGCCGTCGCCAGCAGGCCCGCGGCCACCGCGAAGGCGAGCCGGAAGCCGTCCGCGAGCGCCTCGGTGGCGGGCTGCCCGGCGGCCGAGAGGGCCGCGGTGCGGCCGTCGGCGAGGGTGGTGAGGACGGCGACCCCGAGCGCGCCGCCGATCTGCTGGGTGGTGTTGAAGAGCCCGGAGGCGGTGCCCGCGTCGGCCGGTCCGGCGCCCGACATGCCGAGCACGGCGAGGGTGGAGAGCACCAGGCCGCCACCGCCGATCAGCAGCATGGTCGGCAGCAGGTGCACGGCGTAGTCGGCGTCGGCGGGCAGCCGGGTGAGCAGGCCGAGCGCGCCGACCAGCAGGGCGAGGCCGGCGAGCAGGACGCGGCGCTCGCCGAAGCGCGCGCTCAGCCGGGCGGAGAGCAGCAGGGACACCGCGCCGATGGCGACGGCGGCCGGAAGCATCGCGAGGCCGGTGGCGGCGGCCCCGTAACCGAGCACGTTCTGCATGTGGAGGGCGACCAGGATCTGGAACCCGAACATCCCGGAGATGGTCAGGACCTGGACGAGGTTGGCGCCGGAGACGCTGCGCGAGCGGAACATCCGCAGGGGCAGCAGCGGGTGGGCGGCCCGCCCCTCGTGCCGCAGGAAGGCGGCCAGCATGGCGACGGCGAGGGCGCCCAGGCCGAGGGTGCGGACGGAGCTCCAGCCGTGCTCGCCGGTGCCGACGATGGTGTAGACGCCGAGCATCAGGGCGGCGGTGATCAGCACGGCGCCGGGGGCGTCGGCGCCGGCCCGCAGGCCGGGGCCGCGCTCGGGCTCCAGCACCCGGAGGGCGAGCAGCGCGGCGGCGATGCCGAGCGGCAGGTTGATCAGGAAGATCCAGTGCCAGTCGAGGGCTTCGGTGAGGACGCCGCCGAGCACCTGGCCGATGGAGGCGCCGGCCGCGCCGACGAAGCTGAACGCGCCGATCGCGCGGCCGCGTTCGCGCGGTTCGGGGAAGAGCGTGACGATCATGCCGAGGCTGACCGAGGAGGCCAGCGCGCCGCCGACGCCCTGGAGGAAGCGGGCGCCGATCAGCAGCCCGGGGCTGGTGGCGACGGCGCAGAGCAGCGAGGCGGCGGTGAAGACGGCGAGCCCGGCGACGAACACCCGCTTGCGGCCGATCAGGTCGCCGAGCCGGCCGGCCAGCAGGAGCAGGCCGCCGAAGGCGATCAGGTAGGCGTTGACCGTCCAGGTCAGTCCGGACGGCGAGAAGCCGAGGTCCTGCTGGATGGCGGGCAGGGCCACGGTGACGATCGAGCCGTCCAGGATGATCATCAGCATTCCCGCGCAGAGCACCACGAGGGCGAGGGTGCGGGAGCGGGCGGGGGCTGCGGAAGCCGGCCTGGTGGCGGCCGGGGCGTGCGTGGTCATGGCGGTTCTCCCGGTTCGTCGAGTACCGGGTAGGACGCTATCAGATTGTTTTGTTCGGGACTATCTATCTCGGGAGTACATGCGCGGCGGACGGTCCGGGCTCTCGGGTACGGCGGGTGGAGCCCCCGGCTCGCCCTCAGCCCCGGGAACGGCGGGCCCGGCGGACGGTGCGCTCGACCTCGACCGGCTCCGCGAGATGGCCGTCCACCAGGTGCGTCAGGGCGGAGACGAACACCTCGCGCTCGGGCCGCGGCAGCGACTCCAGCAGCTCGCGGTGCACCCGGTCGGCGATCGCGGTGCCCTGCACCACGGCCCGCGCGCCCGCCTCGGTGACCGAGACGATCCGGGCCCGCCGGTCGGTCGCGGACGGACGGCGCTCGGCCAGGCCCGCCTTCTCCAGCTCGTCGACGGTGACCACCATGGTCGTCTTGTCCAGGTCCGTCAGCTCGGCCAGCTGGATCTGGGTGCGCTCGGCCTCCTGGGCGTGGAACAGCACGCAGTAGGCGCGCGGGGTGATCCCGAGCTCGGTGAAGGCGGCCGCCATCCGGGTGGCCAGCACGTGGCTCGCGTGGTCCATCAGCCCGGAGATGTCGCGGATCTGGCGCGCGGGCGGCGGGGGCGTCGTCATACGTCCGAGGTTAGCAACGGCCCGTCTGCTGCCGGATGATCCCGTAGCCAACCAACAGCGGTCTACGGGATGCCCAACTCGAACAGCGCATAGCCCGCGTACCAGCCCGCCGCGAGGACCGGCGTCGCCAGCAGCCCGGCCAGCGAGGAGGTCCGCACCCGGCGCAGCGCCACCGCCAGGCCGATGCAGAGCGGGAAGGCGGGCAGCAGGTAGCGCGAGATGTTGCCGAAGATCTGGTTGGTGCTCAGCGCGGTGAAGAGGGTGAGCCCGGTGTAGACCCACAGCACCAGCGGCGGCCGGGTGCGCCAGAGCAGCACCAGCAGCCCGGGCAGGGCGATCAGCAGGACGATCGCGATCAGGTCCGGGACGGGGTTGGCCTGCCAGTAGACCCAGTGGCCGGCGAGCACGTCCCTGATCGTGCGCACGGTGGACACGCCGCCGTCGAAGTAGCGGTTCCAGGCGCCCTGCTGGAGCTTGAAGTAGCCGGTCCAGTCGCCCATCTTCCAGCCGACCCAGGCCACGTAGCCGAGCAGGCCCCAGGGGGTGACCAGCATCGCGGTCAGCGGACGGGCCACCCCGTCGGTGCGGCGGACCAGCGCGACCAGCGCGGCGATCGAGACGGCGGCGATCAGTACGGCGGCGGTCGGCCGGTTGAGGCCCGCCACCAGCGTCAGCAGGCCGGCCGCGATCCAGCGACGGGTCATCACGCAGTAGCAGGCCCAGGCGGACAGCGCGACGAACAGCGAGTCCGAGTAGACCGCCCACTCCACGCCGGAGCCCGGGAACAGCCCCCAGAGCACCGCCGCGATCACGCCCGCCCGGAAGCCGCCGAGCCGCTCGGCGATCGCGAAGATCCCCGCCGCGGCGACCAGCGAGGCCAGCACCGAGACGACCATCCCGGAGCCGTACGTACCGAGCCCGGTGACCGCGCCGACCAGCCGCATCAGCCAGGGGTAGAGCGGGAAGAAGGCGGCCGAGTTCTCGTAGTAGGTGGCCAGCGGGAAGCCGTGCAGCGGGATCAGCTGCGGGTCGTACCCGTCCTCGGCGATCCGCTGGTACCAGACGCCGTCCCAGGTGCCCAGGACGTCCCACGGGGTGGCGGCGCCACCGCGGCCCGGCTGCTTCGTCAGGTAGTCGCCGGTGTGCGAGAGCAGCAGCAGGAAGACGGTCATGCCGATCGCCTTCACCACCGCGTACGCGCCCAGCGCGGGCGCGAAGCGGTCCACCAGCGCCCCGAACCGCCGGGGCACGCGGCCCGTGCGCTCCTCGGGGGCCTCCACCGGCGCCGCCGCTCCGGGCTGGGTGCTGGACGACTCGGTGCTCGATGCCGTGCTCATCTGGTCTGGACTCCCCGCCCCGCTCGTGGTCCCGCGCGGCTCCGGCGCAACGATTTTCCCGTGAGCCTACGGCACGCCCCCGAACCGAGGCCCCCTGGCGCCCCTGGACCCCCGCCCGGGGTGCCCGGGGACGCGGCCGTCGCCGCCCGGTCGGGCGGCGACGGCCCGGGGTGGTGCGGGGTGGATCAGCCGTGGACGTAGACGATGCCCAGCTTGGTGAGCTGCCAGAGCTGGTTGGCGGCGCCGGTGTCGGCGGCGAGTTCGACGTACGGGTTGCCCTTGGCGTCGAGGGTGCTGCCGGCGGCCAGGACCTTGGTCTGGTCCTGGGAGTCGGCGATCTTGTAGCGGCCGCCGCCGGCCGGCTTGAACACCCAGTGCTGGTTGCCGCCGCCGTTGCAGCGCCACTGCTGGATCCGGGTGCCGGGGGCGGTGGAGGCCGCGTCGGCGTCCAGGCACATGTCCCGGTTGCCGCTGAAGTCGAGCTCGTAGCTGCCGCCGGCCTTGGCCTCCAGGACGAAGGACTGGTTGAGGCCGCCACCGGCCGGATAGGTGATCGCGGGCCGGCCGTTGGTGGAGTCGCCGTAGCTGCCGCCGCCGGCGAGGTCGAGCACGTTGCCGCCGGCCGCGTTGGTCAGCTGGTACCAGGAGCCGTCCTCGGGGACGTCGCCGAACGGCTGTCCGGGAGAGAGCGGCTGGATCGAGGTGGTGTTCTGCTGGTTGAGCGTGCAGTACGCCTGCGCCAGCTCGGGCCGGGCGTAGAACTGGCCGAGGCAGACGCCCTCGCCGCGGTAGCCGGCCACCCGCAGGTGGTACGACTGGCGGACCATGTTCATGCACAGCCCCGGGATGCCGATCTGCGAGTCGCAGCCGTTGCGCACCCACTCGGCGAGGTTGATGACGTCCCCGTTGGTGTACTCGTACGGGGAGCTCGTCCACTCCGCGCAGACCTCGTGCCCGAAGGCGACCCGCCGCTGGTCCAGGTACCGGACGCCGGGCACCTGCTCGGCCGCGCCGCGCAGCGCGTCGCTGAGGGTCGGCACCACCCAGTTGTGGCCCCAGGCGAGGTCCTCGGGGAACGCCGGGCAGCCGTCGGCGACCTTGCCGAGGTAGTCGTTGCGCCGGATGTCCGGGGTGATCGGGTTGAAGTACGACTGGTAGACCAGCTGGTACGAGGAGTCGGCGTAGCCGGCCCTGCGCATGGTCTGGCGGATGTTCTGGAGCGCCGCGACCACCTTGGGCTGGACGCCCTTGGCCCGCCGGCGGATCTCGTCGCTGCCGATGGTGTCCCGGCAGCCCTGGTCCTTGGGGATCGGGAAGTACTGCGCGAGGCAGTGCATCATGATGCCGCTGAAGTCGAAGTCGTCGTTGGCGCCGATGGTGACGACGACCATCTTGACGTCGTACTTCGCCGCCGTGTCGGCCAGTTTGACGTCCTGCTTGGGCTCGCCGAAGTCGCCGCTGCCGGGGCCGGTGATCTTCGCCAGTTCCGGATCGCTGACCAGGTCGCCGGTCTGGGCGCCGGAGCAGGCGAGGTCGATCGGGGTGACCCCGGGGATGTCGGTGACGAAGATCTCCGACTTGGGGTGGCGGTGGCAGTAGTTGGTGGGGCTGTCCGTCTCCGGGAAGTAGCCGTCGTTGGTGTCGGTGCCGGCGCCCTCCCCGGAGATGGCGCTGTCGCCGAGGGCGACGATCGCGGCCGGACGGGCGGCCGCGGGCGCGGCCGGGGCGGGGTCGGCCAGCGCGGCGGGGGCGCCGGCCAGGCCCAGGGTGGCGAGGAGGGCTCCGGTGGCGAGCAGTGCGGCGCACCGGGGCGCACCCGTACGCGTCCGCCGCGCCGCCGACAGAGGGGACCTGATCACACGCGACTCCTTGCGGGGTGGGTGGACCGCCCTGGCGGGGCCGCCGAGCGGCGCGGAGCAAGAGAGGAGCAGGAAAGGTGAGCAGGTCTCGCATTCTAGGAACTGACAAGTAACACAACAAGGCTCGTGACACCTGGAGAACTGACGGTCCGGCGCATTCCGGGCACAGCGGAGAGCCGCCGCCCCGCGCCCCAGGAGGGAAGCGCGGAACGGCGGCTCTCACCGGCCGAACCGGGGGTGCGGACTCAGCCCGCGTTGAGGCACTTGTTGCCGAACGCCGGGTTCAGCAGACCGATGATGTCGATGGTGTTGCCGCACACGTTGACCGGCACGTGCACCGGGATCTGGATCTGGTTGCCCGAGATGACACCGGGGGAACCGGCGGCAACGCCCTGGGCGCCGGAGCTGGCCATCGCGGTGCCGGCACCGGTGGCCACGATGCCCACCACGGCCGCGCCGACGGCGGCGGTCTTCTTGATGCTCATGTGAGCCTCCTGACTGTTCGACAGATGTGCACGGGGAGTGCGACATCTAGAACGAGACCCCACCGGCCCGGTTGCGACGGTCCCCGCACTGTCACCCGTCCGGCGCAACGGCGCCGGGAGACCGGGCATTCGGGTGATCGGAGGGTCGGACCGTTTCCCCGCGCGCGGTGCCTCGTTCTCCCTGACGGAACCCGGTCTCCACGGCCCCCACGCAGCGGGCCTCCCGTACCCGGTGTCCGGCAACCCGTGCCGGAACACCGACCGGAATTCCACCCGGTCACGCCTTCGTCAGGCTTTTCCCGGCCGTGCGGGAATCGCTTCGAAAGGCGCCGTGACCCGGCTGCCGCGGTCGCGCCCGAGCCATGGGCGGAACACGCCGATGTGCGCCGACCGAGTGACAATCACGGCAATCCCTGAAGTCATCGGGTGAGTATTCGTGCTCGCCCGGCTTCCCGACATCTCGCTTCCGTCGGGCAGAAATCGGAGGAATGACATGCGTAACTTCAAGAAGGCCGCCGCCCTGTCGCTGGCCGCCAGCGGCCTGGTGCTCGGTGCCGCCGGTGGCGCGTTCGCCAGCGCCGGCGCCGAGGGTGTCGCCGCCGGCTCCCCGGGCGTGCTCTCCGGCAACCAGATCCAGGTGCCGATCCACATCCCGATCAACCTGTGCGGCAACACCATCGACATCATCGCCCTGCTGAACCCGGCGTTCGGCAACACCTGCGTCAACGCCGGCTGAACCCGCGGTCGCCGCACCGGCGACAGCTGGTTCACCGAGCCCGTGCCACGCCCCGCGACGCCGGGGCGGCACGCTCAACCCGTGTGTGATCGAGGAGATCAACCCCCATGCAGAACATGAAGAAGGCCGCCGTCCTGTCCGCCGCCGCTGCCGGCCTGGTGCTGGGCGCGGCGGGCTCCGCCGCCGCCAGCGCGGGCGCCGAGGGCGTGGCCGCCAACTCCCCCGGTGTCGTCTCCGGCAACCAGCTCCAGGTGCCGATCCACATCCCGATCAACCTGTGCGGCAACACGATCAACATCGTCGGCCTGCTGAACCCGGCGTTCGGCAACACCTGCGCCAACGTGGAGGCCCCGCCGCAGCACGAAGACGACGACTGCTGATCCCCGATCGGCACGCGATCCGGCCGTCCTGCCCCCCGACCAGTCGGCCGGGGGGCAGTTCGGCGTATCCGGACAGCCGTCCGGGACCCCCGATCCTCCGAAGGGTGATCACGATGCTTTCCAAGAAGAGCGCGGCCGGCCTGGCCGCCGCCGTGGGTGCCGCGGTGCTGCTCGGCGCCGGTTCGGCGCAGGCCGCCACCGCCCCGGGCGAGGCCCCGGCCGGCCCGGCCACGCTCACCAAGACCGACCTCGGCCAGGCGCTGGGCGGGACGACCACCGGCCTCGGCTACGGCATCGCGCCGATCAAGAGCCTGCGGCTGGACCCGTGGGCGAACTCCTCGGCCGACTTCCTCAACAACGGCGCGGCCCTCCAGCCGGACCAGGGCCTGCCCGCGGTCGGCACCGGGACGCTGACCGGCCCGCTGAGCGCCGGCGGCGGCGTCAAGGACCTCCCGGTGGTCGGCGGGCTGACCGGCCTGCTGCCGGGCTGAGCGCCCGGGAGCGCGAGAGCCCGGCATCCCGCCGCGCGGGTGCCGGGCTCTCGCGCCGGACGGGCCTCAGAGCCGGGTGAGGTCGGTCAGGCCGGTCTGCCCCACCACGGTGGTGGTCGTCGTGGTGGCGGTGTCGGCCAGGGCGCCCGCCGTGTCGGTCAGGGAGAGCCGGCTGTCATCGCCGCCGAGGCTGGCCTTCGCCCCGGGGATCACCTGCACCGCGCCGGTGACCAGGTGCGGGTCGATCTCGTCCACCTTCAGCCGGCCGCCGGCGAGCTGGCCGGCGCCGTCCTGGGCGAGCGCGAGCGGCTTGCCGAGGGTGAGCCCGGGGGTCCGGGCGTTCAGCGGCGCGGCCGGGGCGTCCAGCAGCACCTCGCCGAGGTCGGCGCTCCGGTCGACCAGCGGGAGCGGCAGGTCGGCCTTGGCGCTCGGGCCGACCTTGCCGGTGGCCAGCTGCGGGAGGATCTGCTCCGGGAGCAGCGCGCCGTCGGAGCTGGTGGTCCGGCCGGGCACCGGCGGCATCACCAGCGAGGTCGGGATGCCGGCCGTGAGGCGGCTGCCCAGCGGGGCGAGCGGGATGTCCGCCGGGACCTGCTGGGTGGCCAGCGCGTCCTCCAGTGCGCCGACCTGATCGAGACCGGTCGGGGCGGCGGCGGAGGCCGACCCCTGGGAGGCGAGCACGCCGGCACCGACCGCCAGCAGCATCGCGCCGGCCCGCTTGGAGAACTTCATGCTATTCACCGTTCTGCTGTCCGAACTGGATCACGGGGGAAGGGCTGCGGGGGCCGCAGCCGGAAAGCAGTCTGCTCAACGAGTGACCGGGACCACGGAATGCGGCGGTTAACCGATTCGGGCTAATAATCCGATCGGAATCCCTTCGCCGCCGTGTCTGCGGGACTCTTTTCAAAAATCCCCGTAACCTTCCGTGCCGTCGTTCTTTGATCTGGACGTCAGTGACTGCAGACCGGGTCTGAGCGTTCTCAGCGTTGTACGCACGGAATCCAAAGAGCATTTCAGAGAGGGATCTCGCCATGATCCAGAAGTCCTTCGCCGCCGCCGGCCTGGCCGTCGCCGCGCTGGCCGGTGCCGCCGCGCCCGCCTCCGCCATCGGTGACGCGGACGGCGCCGCCGCCTCCATCGAAGGCAACGGCGGCACCAACTTCACGGGCACGGTCGGGAACAACAGCCCGAACTTCCACTTCCTGGACAACCCGAACATCTGCCTGCCGGAGATCCACAACATCGCCGTCGGCGTGCTCGGCGTGGCCGTCCCGGTCGAGGTCCCGATCGCCAACAACGGCGGCAGGCAGTACTGCACCGTCGGCCAGGGCACCCAGAGCCAGGGCGACGGCGGCGTGTCCCACCTGATCGGCTGATCGGTCGCCGCTCCGTTCGTCCTGCACCACCGTTCGATCCACCTTCGAATCGCTCCCCGATTCACCCCGAGAGGAAAACCGGAAATGATCAAGAAGACCCTCGCCGCCGCCGGCCTGGCCGCCGCCGCCCTCGCGATGTCCGCGGGCTCGGCCTCCGCCATCGTCGACTCGGACGGCGCCGCCACCTCCGTCCAGGGCAACGGCGGCACCAACCACACCGGCACCACCGGCAACGGCAGCCCGAACAGCCACGTTCTGGACAACCCGAACATCTGCCTGCCGGAGATCCACAACATCGCCGTCGCCGTCATCGGCGTCGCGGTGCCGGTCGAGGTTCCGGTCCTGAACAACCAGCCGAAGCAGATCTGCAACGTCGGCCAGAACACCCAGTCCACCGGCGACGCGGGCATCTCGCACCTGATCGGCTGATCGAGGGGCCTGGCACGGACGGAGGGCCCGGGGAGGAACACCTCCCCGGGCCCTCCGGGCTTCGCGGACGAGAGTGTCCGTCCGGACCGCGGCGCGGTCCGGACGGGTGAGCGGCGGCCCGGCCCGGCGCGTGGGGTGCCGGACCGGGCCGCCGGATGTGATCACGTGTCAGAGCGCCCGCGGGGGCGCTCCCAGAGAGAGGGCAGTTCCATGAAGAACAAGCTGGCCAAGGCCGCGCTGACCGCCGTCGCCGCGCTGGCGCTCGCGGGTGGCGCCACCCCGGCCTTCGCCCACGTCGGCCTGATCGGCGGCGGCGAGTTCGTCGCCTCGGCCGACGAGCCGTTCCTGGCCGGCGGGGGCTTCGGCGTCGCCCACGCCGGCGACGTCGCCGCCGGTGGCTTCGGCGGCGGCGCCGCGACCTCCACCGACCTGGTCGGCGGCGGCGCGGGCTTCGCGCACGCCGGGGGCGTGGGCATCTAGCAGGAACCCGGAAGGCCGGGCCGCTCCCCTGGGGGACCGGCCCGGCCTTCCGCCGTGCGGCGCCCGCTACTCGAGCATCGCGGCGGCTTCCAGGGCCCAGTAGGTGAGGATCTGCTCGGCGCCCGCGCGGCGGATGGAGGTGAGCGTCTCCATGATCATCCGCTCCCGGTCGATCCAGCCGTTCGCGGCGGCCGCCTCGACCATCGCGTACTCGCCGGACACCTGGTACGCGGAGACCGGCACCGAGGAGGCGTCGGCGACCTGGCGCAGGATGTCCAGGTAGGCCATGGCGGGCTTCACCATCACCATGTCCGCGCCCTCGGCGAGGTCCTGCGCCAGCTCGCGCAGCGACTCCCGGGCGTTGGCCGGGTCCTGCTGGTAGGTCTTGCGGTCGCCCTTGAGCGAGGAGCCGACGGCCTCGCGGAACGGGCCGTAGAAGGCCGAGGCGTACTTGGCGGTGTAGGCGAGGATGCCCACGTCCTGGTGCCCGGCCTCGTCCAGCGCCCGCCGGACCACGCCGATCTGGCCGTCCATCATGCCGGACGGGCCGACCAGGTGGACGCCGGCGTCGGCCTGCACCCGGGCCATCTCGGCGTAGCGCTCCAGGGTGGCGTCGTTGTCGACGCTGCCGTCGGCGGCCAGCACGCCGCAGTGGCCGTGGTCGGTGTACTCGTCCAGGCAGAGGTCCGACATGACCACCAGGGAGTCGCCGACCTCGGAGACCACGTCCCGGATCGCCTGCTGGAGGATGCCGTCCGGGTTGGTGCCCTCGCTGCCGACGGCGTCCTGCACCTGCGGGACGCCGAACAGCATGAGGCCGCCCAGGCCCGCCTCGGCCGCCTCCACCGCGGCCTTGCGCAGGGTGTCCCGGGTGTGCTGGACCACGCCCGGCATCGACGTCACCGGGACGGGCTCGCTGACGCCCTCGCGGACGAACAGCGGCAGGATCAGCTCCGCCGGGTGCAGCCGGGTCTCGGCCACCAGGCGGCGCATCGCCGGGCTCTGCCGCAGCCGGCGGGGGCGTACGTACGGGAATTCAGCGGTCACGGCTTCTCTCTCCGAACGGTTGTGCAGTGCCGGGGGCGACGGTCGGCCGCCCCCGGCCGTGAGGGGTGTCAGCGGGCCTTGCGGCGCGAGCCGGGACGGCGCTCGCTGGGCCGGTAGACCGGCTCGCCGGCGGCCGTCGCGGTGTCGCGGCGCTTGGCCCCGAAGTCTGCCAGCGCCTGGGCCAGCGCGGCCGCCGACGGCGCCGGGGCCATCACGTCGACCCGCAGGCCGTGCTCCTCGGCGGTCTTGGCGGTGGCCGGGCCGATGCAGGCGATGACCGTCACGTTGTGCGGCTTGCCCGCGATGCCGACCAGGTTCCGGACGGTCGAGGACGAGGTGAACAGCACCGCGTCGAAGCCGCCGCCCTTGATCGCCTCGCGGGTCTCGGCCGGCGGCGGCGAGGCGCGCACCGTCCGGTACGCCGTCACGTCGTCGACCTCCCAGCCCAGCTCGACCAGGCCGGCCACCAGGGTCTCGGTGGCGATGTCGGCGCGCGGCAGCAGCACCCGGTCGATCGGGTCGAAGACCGGGTCGTACGGCGGCCAGTCCTCCAGCAGCCCGGCCGCGGACTGCTCGCCGGAGGGCACCAGGTCCGGCTTCACGCCGAAGTCCACCAGGGCCTGCGCGGTGGTCTCGCCGACCGCCGCGACCTTGATCCCGGCGAACGCGCGGGCGTCCAGGCCGTACTCCTCGAACTTCTCCCGGACGGCGCGCACCGCGTTCACCGAGGTGAAGGCGATCCACTCGTAGCGGCCGGTGACCAGGCCCTTGATGGCCCGCTCCATCTGCTGCGGGGTGCGCGGCGGCTCGACCGCGATGGTCGGCACCTCCTGCGGCACCGCGCCGTACGAGCGCAGCTGCTCGGACAGGCCGGTGGCCTGCTCCTTGGTGCGCGGCACGAGGACGTTCCAGCCGAACAGCGGCTTGGTCTCGAACCACGAGTGCGAGGCCCGGTGGGCGACCTGCTCGCCGACCACGGCTATCACCGAGGTGGCCGGGTCGACCGGCGCGGAGACCGGCGACGGCAGCACCCGGGCGGCCTTCAGGTCGGCCGCGATGCCGGACAGGGTGGAGGTGAAGGTCCGCTGGCGGGTGGTGGTGCCGGAGAGCGTGGCGCTCAGCGCCGACTCCGGCTTGCGGCCGCCGGCGACCAGCGCGGCGGCGGTGGCGGGCAGCTGGCCCAGCGTGGTGCGGACCACCAGGGTGGTCTCCGGCACGCCCAGGTCCACCGGGCCGCCGGCCAGCAGCGCGGCGCCGTCCACGAACCGCACGTCGGTGCCGGAGCCGGCCCGCAGCGGGACGCCCGCGTACGCCGGGACGCCGACCGACTGGGCGACGCCCGGGATCACCTCGAACGGGATCCCGTCGCCCGCGCAGCGGAGCATCTCCTCGGCGGCGCAGCCGTCCAGCCCGGGGTCGCCGTCGACGGTGCGGACCACGTGCTTGCCGGAGCGGACGGCCTCGGCGACCAGCTTGGCCAGGTCGAAGTCGGCGCCCTCGGCGGCCGGGGCGTGCACCTGCACGCCGGCCGGGCAGTGGCTGCGCACGGCGGCGGCGGTCAGCGGGTCGGTGACCAGCACGTCGGCGGTGGACAGCACCTCGACCGCGCGCAGGGTCAGCAGGCCCGGGTCCCCGGGGCCCGCGCCCAGGAAGGTGCACCGTCCGGTGGCGGGCTGTCCCGCCGGGAACAGGGCGTCGGTGGCGGTGGTGGGGCTCATCGGGCTCGCTCCCCCATCAGGGTGGCCGCGCCCCCGGCGAGCAGCCGGTCAGCCAGCGCGCGGCCGAGGGCCGCCGCCTGCTGCTCGGCGGACTCGTCGAGGACGATCGGACCGTTGGCGGACATCTTCAGCAGGGCGGTTCCGTCGGGGTCGCCGACCACGCCGTCCAGCCGCAGTTCGTTCTCCCGGCCCCAGGTGGCCAGCGCGGCCACCGGCGCCGAGCAGCCGGCCTCCAGGGTGGCCAGCAGGGCGCGCTCGGCGGCCACGGCGACCCGGGTGGGGGCGTGGTCCAGGGCCGCGAGCGCGGCGGTCAGGTCCGTGTCGGCGCTGGTGCACTCGATCGCGAGCGCGCCCTGGCCGGGGGCCGGGACCATCACCTCGGTGCCGAGGTGCTCGGATATCTCGGCGCTGCGGCCGAGCCGGTTCAGGCCGGCCGTCGCCAGCACCACCGCGTCCAGCTCGCCGCCGGTCACGAAGCCGATCCGGGTGTCCACGTTGCCGCGGATCGCGACGGTCTCCAGCTGGGCGCCGCGGGCGGTGGCCCAGGCGTTCAGCTGCGCCATCCGGCGGGGCGAGCCGGTGCCGATCCGGGCCGGCCGGCCGGCCCCGGCCAGCTTCTCCACCAGCTCCTCCAGGCCCAGGCCCTCGACCGCGACCAGGGCGTCCCGGACGTCCTCGCGCTCGGGGACGGCGGCCAGCGCCAGGCCCGCGGGGGCGGCGGTGGGCAGGTCCTTGAGCGAGTGCACGGCGAAGTCGATCCGGCCCTCCAGCAGCGCGTCGCGCAGCGCGGAGACGAACACCCCGGTGCCGCCGATCTGCGCCAGCGACTCCCGGGAGGTGTCTCCGTAGGTGGTGATCTCGACCAGCTCGACGGGGCGCCCGGTGACCCTGGTCACCTCGCGGGCCACCATGCCCGACTGCGCCATGGCGAGGGCGCTGCGCCGGGTGCCGAGCCGCAGGGCCGTGGTGGCCGCGGGCTGCTCCGTGATCGGTTGACCATTCATGAGGTGATCGTCCCGGTGGTACTCGTGGGATGGCTGACGGTTCATCTGGGGCCCCCGGCCGAGGGCTGGGGCGCGCCGCCGACGGGCGTGCCCGACACGGCGTGCACGGCCGCCGGGTCGAGGTCGAACAGTTCGCGCAGTGCCTCCGCGTAGGAGGCGCCGCCGGGCTCGGCGGCCAGCTGCTTCACCCGGACGGTCGGGGCGTGCAGCAGCTTGTCGACGACGCGGCGGACGGTCTGGGTGATCTCGGCGCGCGAGCGCTCGTCCAGGTCCGGCAGCCGGGACTCCAGCCGGCCGAGCTCGGCGGCGACCACGTCGGAGGCCATCGAGCGCAGCGCGACCACGGTCGGCGCGATCCGGGCGGCCCGCTGGGCGGCGCCGAAGGCGGTCACCTCGTCGGAGACGATCCGGGTGACCTGGTCGACGTCGCCGGCGCCGGGGCTGGCGGCGTGCGCGTGGGAGAGGCTCTCCAGGTCGACCAGCAGGGCGCCGGGCAGCTCGTGCACGGCGTGGTCGACGTCGCGCGGCATGGCCAGGTCGAGCAGGGCGAGCGGCTCGGCGGACCGGCGGGAGGCGACCGCGGCGGCCACGTCCTCGGCCTTGACCACCACGCCGGCCGCGCCGGTGCAGGAGATCACCAGGTCCACCTCGGCGAGCGCCTCCGGCACCTTGCCGAGGTCCAGGACCCGGGCCACGTCCGGGCCGAGGATCTCGACCAGCCGCTCGGCGCGGGCCGGGGTCCGGTTGGCGATCAGCAGGTCGGTCACGCCGGAGCGGACCAGGGTGGCGGCGGCCAGCGAGCTCATCGAGCCGGCCCCGACCACCAGCGCGCGCTTGCCGGCGATCTCGCCCGCGCCCGCCGCGACCTGCTCCAGGCCGAAGGTGACCAGCGACTGGCCGGCCTTGTCGATGCCGGTCTCGCTGTGCGCCCGCTTGCCGACCCGCAGCGCCTGCTGGAACAGCTCGTTCAGGCCGCGCCCGGCGGTGTGCTCCTCCTGGGCCTTGGCCAGCGCGTCGCGCAGCTGGCCGAGGATCTGGCCCTCGCCGACGACCATCGAGTCCAGGCCGCAGGCCACCGAGAAGAGGTGGTGGACGGCGCGGTCCTCGTAGTGGACGTACAGGTGGGAGGTCAGTTCCTCCAGGTCCACCCCGCTGTGGTGGGCCAGCAGCAGCGACAGCTCGGCGACGCCGGCGTGGAACTTGTCCACGTCCGCGTACAGCTCGATCCGGTTGCAGGTGTTCAGCAGCGCGGCCTCGCCGACGGTGGCGGTGGCGGCCGCGTCGTGCAGCAGCCGGGTCGGCACGTCACCGGTCAGCGCCGCGCGTTCCAGCACCCCGACCGGGGCCGTGCGATGGCTCAGCCCTACGACGAGAAGGCTCATGCCCGCCCCCCACAGCTCTCGGTGTTCATGCGGGCATCACCGCGGAGAGATCCCCGTCGCCGCCCTTGGCGGACTTTCCCTTGGCCTGCTCGGCCTGGTCCTTGGCCGCCGACTCGACGGCGCCCCGGCCCTTGCCGGTGCCGCCGGCCGCGCGGCGCAGCTTGGCGGCGGCCGCCCGGACCGGACCGGGGGCGCGGTCCAGCACCGACTCGGCGCGGTCGTCCGGCTCCTCGCCGGCCTTGCGCTGCTCGTGGAAGGCCAGGATCTGGAGCTCGATGGAGAGGTCCACCTTGCGCACGTCCACGCCGTCCGGGACGGTCAGCACGGTCGGGGCGAAGTTCAGGATGCTGGTGACGCCGGCCTCGACCAGCCGGTCGCACACCTGCTGGGCGGCGCCGGGCGGGGTGGTGATCACACCGATGGAGACGTGCTGGCTCTCGACGATCGACTCCAGCTCGTCCATGTGCCGCACCGGCAGTCCGGCCGCGGTGGAACCGACCACGTTGGGGTCGGCGTCCAACAGGGCGGCGACCCGGAAGCCGCGGGAGGCGAACCCGCCGTAGTTGGCGAGCGCGTGGCCGAGGTTCCCGATCCCGACGATGACGACCGGCCAGTCCTGGGTCAGGCCGAGCTCGCGGGAGATCTGGTAGACGAGGTACTCGACGTCGTAGCCGACACCGCGGGTGCCGTACGAACCGAGGTAGGAGAAGTCCTTGCGCAGCTTGGCCGAGTTCACGCCGGCCGCGGCGGCCAGCTCCTCGGAGGAGACGGTCGGCACCGAGCGCTCGGAGAGCGCGGTGAGGGCCCGCAGATAGAGGGGCAGGCGGGCGACCGTCGCCTCCGGGATGCCCCGGGCACGCGAGGGTCGGCGCGTGGCGCCCTGGTCGGGCGTCTGCGAACTGCTCTGTGGTGATCGGCCGATTGCCACGGTGCTCCTGTGGGTGAAGCTGGGCTTTGACAGCCAGGCTATGCGTTTGTGAACGTGTGCACAAAGATGGTGTCCGTTTTGTCCCGGCACAGTGATGCGCATCACGCCGTCGAACCCATAGCACCGGACGGGGTCAGTACCACCTCCGGGGCCTGGGAACCGGGCAGCCAGGGGCCGTACGGAGCCTCCCGGCGCAGCAGCGGGACGGCGGCGCCGGACGGGCGGGAGCGGGCCCGGCCCAGCCGGGGCCAGGGCACCCGGGCGGCCTCCCGCAGCGGGCCGGTCCAGTCGTCCGGCGGGCAGGACGGGGCGTCCAGGCAGTGCCGCAGCAGCTCGGCGGTCACCCGGGCGTCGCCCAGCGCGGTGTGCGCCGGGTACCAGCCCAGGCCCGCCGCCTCCACGCAGGCCGCCAGGCCGTGGCCGCGGGCCTCCGGCAGGTGGGCGCGGGCCAGCCGCATCGTGCACAGCAGCGGGACCGGGGGCAGCGGCACCCCGATCCGGGCGAACTCGCGGTCCAGGAAGGCGTGGTCGCAGCTGACGTGGTGACCGACCAGCACCCGGCCGGCCAGCAGCTCCAGCAGCCGCGGGGCGATCTCGCGGAAGCGCGGGGCGCCCTCGACGTCGCACTGGCGTATCCGGTGCACGTGGGTCGGGCCGACCGGGCCCAGCGGATCCAGCAGGGTGGCGAACTCCCCCTCGGGGCGGAGCCGCTCGTCCAGCAGCACCACCGCGACCTCGACCACCCGGTGCCGCCACGGACTGCGGCCGGTCGCCTCCACGTCCACCACGGCGAAGCCGCCGGTCCCCTCCGGGGCTCGGGGCGTCGCGGGGGTCGGGCCGGGAAGCATGGCGCACTCCTCGTGTGCTCAGCCCCCCATGGGCGCAAACGCGTTCGATCGTAAGCCGACCAACCCGCACCGCCCCAAGCCGGAACGGAGTGTCTTTGGCAACGATTCGGCGAACCGCCCCCGCCGATCGGCGGGGGGCGGCGCACGGCCGGACACCCGGTCAGGACCGGCTCAGCCGCCGAGGGCGGTGCGCAGCCGGCGCTCGTCGACCCGCCAGAAGTCGTGCTGGCGGCCGTCGACCAGGGTGACCGGGATCTGCTCCCAGTAGCGGCGGTACAGCTCCTCGTCCTGGGTGATGTCCCGCTCCTCGAAGGACGCCCCCAGGTCGCCCGTCACCCGGAGGATCACCTCGCGGGCCTCGTCGCACAGGTGGCAGCCGGGCTTGCCGACCAGGGTCACGGTCCGGTCCGCGGGCTTGGGGCTCTTACGTCGCAGCAGTGGGCTCACCGCCCCATTCTCCGCCATCGCACCCGCCCGCCCCGGGCCCCCGGCACCCGGTGGAGCTGTTCACCCCGCGGGCACGGCTCCGTCACGGTCGCCGCGCACCCGGCTGGCTATCCTCGATGACATGGCCGTGCTCAGAAGGCTCACCCAGGCAAGGCGTTCCAGCAGCGAGCGGAGCGCCCTGGCCGGCGAAGCCGCGGCCGAGGCCGCCGAGGCCGCGCTGCGGGCCGAGCCCGGGCCGGTCCCCGCCGCCGAGCCGGAGGACGCCGCCGAGGACGCCCCGGCCGCCGACGCACCGGCCGCGGACGCACCGGCCGCGGCCAGGCCCGGCAAGGCCCCCAAGGCCCCGGCCGAGAACCACACCCCGGACCCGGACGACCCCCGCGCCGCCGCCTTCTTCGACTGCGACAACACCATCCTGCGCGGCGCCGCGATCTTCTACCTCGGCGTCGGCCTCTACCGCCGCGGCTTCCTCACCCGCCGCGACATCGCCCGCTTCGCCTGGCAGCAGGCCTGGTTCCGGCTGCACGGCGCCGAGGACCCGGAGCACATCTCGGACGCCAAGCAGTCCGCCCTCGGCATCGTGGCCGGAAAGCCCACCGCCGACCTGGAGGCGATCTGCGAGGAGATCTTCGAGATCGTGGTGGCGGACAAGATCTGGCCGGGCACCCGCGCCCTGGTCCAGATGCACCTGGACGCCGGCCAGCGGGTCTGGCTGGTCACCGCCGCCCCGCTGGAGGTGGCCCGGATCATCGCCCGGCGGCTCGGCATGACCGGCGCGCTGGGCACCGTCGCCGAGGCCCGGGACGGCCGGTACACCGGCCGGCTGGTCGGCGACCTGCTGCACGGCCCGGCCAAGGCCGCCGCCGTCCGCGCGCTGGCCCGGCGCGAGCGCCTCGACCTCGACCGCTGCGCCGCCTACAGCGACTCGGCCAACGACATCCCGATGCTCTCGCTGGTCGGCCACCCGTACGTGGTGAACCCGGACGGCGCGCTGCGGCGCCACGCCCGGGCCCAGGGCTGGCGGGTGCGGGACTTCCGGACCGGGCGCAAGGCGGCCCGGGTGGGGCTGCCGGCGGCGGCCGCGGTCGGCGTGCTGGCCGGCGCGGCGGCGGCCGGAGTGGCGCTGAACCGGCGCCGCCGCCGCGCCTGAACCTCCCGCGCCGGGCGGTCGGACGGCTCCGAAGGGCGCCCGGAGGCCGTCCGGAGGCCGTCCGGGCGGGCTCGCCCCGAAGGGTGAGTCCGCGTCAACAAGGCCTCTGACCTGGCCCCTCTTACGGGCGAACTCCCCCGCTCCGCACGGAAGTCCGGGCCATCTGTGCGAACTTGTCGCCCAGTGACCGGTTCTGATCGTTCGCCAGGCCGGGAAAGTCAGGGGTTGCCGGGCCCCAAGGCTGGGAAACCGCCCCTCAGGCCGCCGAATTGGTCACCCTGGGCACCCGTTCGATCACGTTGAGCCGGATGAACGATGACAGCTCCGGTCAGTGTCAGCCGAATATGCACAACAAATGGATCCCAAACGACCACTTCGACCACACGGTGTAGCTGTCATTGCACAAAGCGTTATTCTCTCCTGGATGCACGTCACGACGCGTCCCGCTCGAACGGACGCTTCGGCGAGTGCTCTCCGCGCAGGCGGAGGTGATCCGTCCACAGTTCTGCCTCTGGGAGTCCCGTGTACCCACCCGTCCGGAACGACGCGCCTGCACCCTCCCGCCCGTCGTCCGCGCCCCTGCGCCCCCGCACCGGCCTCCGCGGCCGGCCGACCGCCGAGCGGCAGATCTCCACCGGCCTGGACCTGTTGCGCACGCTGCTCCGCAGCCAGCTCCCCGCCTCCCCCCAACTCGCGCCGGCCGGAGGATCGTTCGGCCAGCCGCAACCGCTCGGACCGGCGCTGCGCACCACCGCCGCCGGCTCGGCCGGCACCGGCTCGCGCGGCCGCACCGGCAGCACCGGCACCGGCCGGGGCCGCACCCGGACCGCGCCCAGCCCCGGCTACGAGTCCGAGCACAACCCGATCATGGAGCTGGTCGAGCGGGCCCAGGCCGGCGAGAGCGAGGCCTTCGGCCGGCTCTACGACCACTACGCGGACACCGTCTACCGCTACATCTACTACCGGGTCGGCAGCCGGGCCACCGCCGAGGACCTCACCAGCGAGACCTTCCTGCGCGCTCTGCGCCGGATCGGCACCTTCACCTGGCAGGGCCGGGACTTCGGCGCCTGGCTGGTCACCATCGCCCGCAACCTGGTCGCCGACCACTTCAAGTCCAGCCGCTTCCGGCTGGAGGTCACCACCGGCGAGATGCTCGACTCCAACGAGTGCGAGCGCAGCCCGGAGGAGTCGGTGCTGGAGTCGCTCTCCAACGCGGCCCTGCTGGAGGCGGTGCGCCGGCTCAACCCCCAGCAGCAGGAGTGCGTCACCCTGCGCTTCCTGCAGGGGCTCTCGGTGGCCGAGACGGCCCGGATCATGGGCAAGAACGAGGGCGCCATCAAGACCCTCCAGTACCGCGCCGTCCGCACCCTGGCCCGGCTGCTCCCGCCCGACGCGCGATGAGCCGGGCCGACGACGGCGCCGGTTGCATACGCCCCGGTGCCATACGCCCCGGCGGCCCGTCACCGTTCGCGCCCGGCCGACACGTCAGGGTGAACGGACGGTCCGATGATCAGCCGTGCGTAACCGACCGCCCGTACCGCTCGTTGGCCAGCGTGCAAGTCCCCACCGGGCCCACGGTCAAGTCGAATTGTGGCCTATCACCCGATGGAGTGGCTTTGGCCAGCCGGGGCAACCGTCCGGCAGGCCGGGGTGTCGACAACGACGAAGGGAGGTGTGGCCCGTGACGGCAAACGTGCTGGAGCACCGGCGGGCGAAGGCCTTCGCCGAGGCGCTGGAGGCCCACCAGGCGGAGCAACGCGCTGCGGCCGACGGCCAACCGGACAACACCGCCGCCACCGGCGCCGGTCCGGTCGCGATGGCCGAACTGGTCGGTCTGGCCGACGCGCTGGGGGCGCTGCCCGGGCCGGCGCTGGACCGGGAGGTCCGCATGGTCCAACGCGCCCAGCTGACGGCCGCGTTCGAGCAGGCCTTCGCCGGCGGGACGGGCGCCCAGGTGCCCCGTCAGCGCCGCCATCGGGCGATCCGGACGGCGCCGCGCGGCCGTTGGAGCCGCCGGTTCGCGATCGGCGGACTGGTCGCCGGGCTCGCCGTCGGCAGCCTGGCCGGCGCCGCCGCGGCCAGCTCCAACGCCGTCCCCGGGGACGGCCTGTACGGCCTCAAACGCGGACTGGAGGGGCTCCGGCTCGACTTCGCGGGGTCCGACTCGGAACGCGGCGAACTGCTGCTGGACAACGCGGCCACCCGGCTCGGCGAGGCGAAGACCCTGGTCGGCCGCACCGGCCCGGCCGGCGCCCTCAGCCCGGCCACCGTCGACCAGGTCCGCCGCGCCCTGGACGACATGCACGCCGACGCCCTCAAGGGCCGCGAGCTGCTGCGGTCGGTCTACCGCAGCAACGGCTCGCTCGACCCGATGCGGGCACTGGCCGGCTTCGCCCACGACGAGGACGGCCGGTGGAGCGAGCTGCAGGGCAGGCTGCCCGTCCAGCTCACCCGGCAGGCCGACCTGGTGAACCGGCTCTTCGACGACATAAGCGAGGACGTCGCGCCCCTGCGCCTGGTCCTGCCCCCCGCCCAGAGCGGTGGCACGGCCGGCTCCGGAGCGGTCGGCGGCTCGTCCGTCTCGACCGGCGGCCCCTCCGCCGGCGCCCCCGCGGCCGGATCCGGCACCACCGCCGGCACCGGCCAGGCCCCGGGCTCCGGCGCCGCCGGCAACCACCCGGGTGCCACCGAGCACGCCCCGGCCAACCCCGGCTCCGGCGCCTCCGGCAAGGGCGGCGTCCTGCCGGACGCCCTGCCCAGCAGCGCCCCGGACGCCGTCAACGGCCTGGTCGGCGGCCTCACCAACGGGCTCACCGGCACCAAGCCCTCGCCGAGCGCCGACGCGGCCCCGCCGCAGGCCCCCCAGTCGGCCGCGCCCAGCGCCCCCGACGCGGCCCAGCCGCAGGGCGTCGAGGTGCCCCCGCTGCTCCCGGACCTGCTGCCCGGGCTGCGCATCCTGGGCGGCTGACCCCGAGGACCGCGAGGGCCCGGCGGAGTGCGATATCCGCCGGGCCCTCGCTGTGCCCGGGGGCGCCCGCTGTACCCGGGGCACGGCGAGGAGCACGGCGCCCGGCAGGACACCGCGCTCGGGAACGCGCCGTCAGGAGGCGCACCGTCAGAAGAACACCGAACGCCGCTGCACCAGCAGCTGGTAGAGGGTGTGCTGGATGGTCTCGCGCACCTCGTCGGCCAGGTCGAACACCAGCATCGGGTCGTCCGCCGCCTCCGCCGGGTAGCTGTCGGTGGCGATCGGCTCGCCGAAGCGGATCGTCCACTTGGTCGGCAGCGGCAGCATCCCGAGCGGGCCCAGCCAGGGGAAGGTCGGGGTGACCGGAACGTACGGCAGGCCCAGCAGCCGGGCCAGCGTCTTCACGTTGCCGATCATCGGGTAGGTCTCCTCGGCCCCGACGATCGAGCAGGGCACGATCGGCACCCCCGCCCGCAGCGCCGAGGAGACGAAGCCGCCGCGGCCGAAGCGCTGGAGCTTGTAGCGCTCGGAGAACGGCTTGCCGATCCCCTTGAAGCCCTCCGGCCAGACCCCGACCACCTCCCCGCGCTCCAGCAGGGCCTGGGCGTCCTCGTTGCAGGCCAGCGTGTGGCCGGCCTTGCGGGCCAGCTCGTTGACGCCGGGCAGGACGAAGACCAGGTCGGCGGCGAGCATCCGCAGGTGCCGCCGGGCGGGGTGGTGGTCGTGGATGACCACCTGGGTCATCAGGGCGTCCAGCGGGATCGTCCCGGAGTGGTTGGCGACGACCAGCGCACCGCCCTCGGCCGGGATGTTCTCCACGCCCTGGACGTCGATCCGGAAGTACTTCTCGGCCAGCGGGCGCAGCAGCGAGAGCAGCACCTCCTCGGTGAGCTCCCGGTCGAAGCCGAACTCGTCCACCTCGTAGTCGCCGGTGACCCGGCGGCGCAGGAAGGCCAGGCCCTCGGCGGCGCGGCCCTCCCAGCCCTTGCCGAACAGCCGGGTGGCGGCCGGGCCGAGCGGCCCGGACAGCGCCCCGCCGACGGCCTCGGCGAGCCGGTCGGCCAGTTTCGGCCCCTCGGGCGAGGTCCAGCTGGGGGCGGACTCGATCGGGATGACCTTGGCCTCGCCCGGCGCGTTCTCGGCTGCGGCACTCATCGCGGGTTCAGCTCCTCGGTCGGCGGGGGCGGTTCGGTACGGTGCCCGGCCCGGCGGGCGGCCCGGCGTCAGGTCCGGCGGGCGGCCCGGCGGGTGCGGCGCCCTCCGGGCCGAGCAGGGCGGTCAGCCGGTCGGTGACGGCGGCCAGCCGCTCGGGCGGCAGCAGACCCGGGCCCTCGGCGGCGGCGAAGTCGGCGAAGGCCTCCGGGGTGCTGAACACCGGGCGGTAGCCGAAGGTCTCGCGCAGCCGCGCGGTGTCCACCACCCGGCCGTGGGTGAGCAGCCGCAGCTGCTCGGGCGAGACGTCCACCAGCCGGGTCTGCCGGGCCAGCACGGCCATCCAGCTGACCGCGGGCAGCAGCAGCGGCAGGGTCGGCCGGCCGAGCCGGCGGGCGCACTGGGAGAGCAGCAGGACGCCCTCCCCCGCCACGTTGAAGGTCCCGGTGTTGACGGTGCCCGGCACGGGCTCGTCGGCGGCCCGGCAGAGCACCGCGACGGCGTCGTCCTCGTGCACGAACTGCAGCCGCGGGTCGTAGCCGAGGACGGTCGGCAGCACCGGCAGCGCGAAGTACTCGCTGAGCGGGGTGTCCGCGTGCGGGCCGACGATGTTGGCGAAGCGCAGCACCGTCACCGCGACGTCCGGGCGGCGCCGGGCGAAGCCGCGCACGTAGCCCTCGACCTCCGCCGCGTCCTTGGCGAAGCCGCCGCCGGGCGGGTCCTTGGGCTGCATCCGCTCGCTGAACACCGCCGGGTCGCGGGGCGCGGAGCCGTACACGCCGGTGGTGGACTTCACCACCAGCCGGCGCACCGCGGGGGCCTTCTGGCAGGCGCCGAGCAGCTGCATGGTGCCGATCACGTTGGACTCCTTCACCGCGGAGCGGTTGGTGGAGCCCAGGCCGGTGGCGCTGACGCTGAGGTGCACGACGGTGTCCACCTGGTGCTCGGCGAGCACCCGGGAGAGCGCCGGACGGCGCAGGTCGAGCTGGTGGAAGCGGTACGGGGCGGCCGGTCCGGCCGGCTCCTCGGGCGGCAGCCGGGGCGGCTGCACGTCCACGCCGACCACCAGGTCCACGCCCGGCCGGCGGCGGACCTCGGCGACGAACCGGGCACCGAGATGGCGGGCCACGCCGGTGACGAGCACGACCACACCCACGGTGCTGCACCCCATTCCCTCGACCCGAGCGGCCTGCGTGCACCGTACCGCGCCGCCCCGCCGGGCCGTGAAACGACACCGCCCGCCCAGGCCGCGACGGGCCTGGGCGGGCGGTGGAACGCCGAAACCCCGCGAGGGCGGGGCCTACGAGTTCTTCCTGCGCCGCTGTGCGCGAGTCCGCGGCCGACCCCCGCGAACGCGGGGGCTGAGACGCAGGCTCAGGCGTTACTTCTTGTTGCGACGCTGGACCCTCGTGCGCTTCAGAAGCTTGCGGTGCTTCTTCTTGGCCATACGCTTGCGACGCTTCTTGATGACAGAGCCCACGGAACAACCCTCGCTCACTGAGACTCTCGCCCGTGAGAGACGGAGTCCATACGACTGACGTGAGGGCCTAGCCTACCTTCCGGTTGCCCGGGGCTGTAAATCGCGCCCCCGGCAGCCGGAGAACTCGGGGGAAATCCCCGGCGAACGGGTGTGGGGCCCACCGGTGTGGACCCCGCACCCGCGCGCCGCCGCTACGCGCTCTCAAGCCGCACGTAGGACTCCTTGAGGTACTCGTGCACCGCCTGCTGGGGCACCCGGAAGGACCGTCCGACCCGGATGGCCGGCAGCTCTCCGCTGTGCACCAGGCGGTACACCGTCATCTTGGACACCCGCATGACCGCGGCGACCTCCGCCACGGTCAGGAAGACGACTTCCTGAAGGGGGCGCTCGACGGAACTCATGACCATCACCCGACCCTTACCCGTGTGCAAGGCACCGGCTTCCCCTCCGGTGACTCCACCGGCACACGTGTATCCCCAGAGTAGTTATGGGTGGTACCAGTGGGAAGAGGGGAAGTGCAGTCCTCGTACGGTGAGAGATAGGACTGTTGCAGTACGTAGCCGATCGGCGGATGGCACCGCCCGGCGTACGCACGGCCCCGGCGGGGCGGGGCCGGGCGGCGGATTCAGGCCAGCAGTCCGTGCTGGGGGAACACCGCCCGGCGGGTGGCGAGGATGGCCTGATCGAGCCGGTCGGCCGGATCGTAACCCGATTCGAAGTCGCGCCAGGCCGGGCGGGCGCCGTCGGTCATCCGCAGCGGGGCCGGGCGGCGGGTGCGGCGGTAGACCTCGGCGCGCCAGGACTCGGGGGTCTCGGTGGCCGGGTCGACGGGCCGGCCGGCGGCGGTGGCGACCAGGTGGGTCCAGGTGCGCGGGACGACGTCGACCACCGCGTAGCCGCCCCCGCCGGTGGCCAGCCAGCGGCCGCCGGTGTACCGGTGGGCGAGGTCGTGCAGCGCCTCGGCGATCAGCCGCTGGGCGTCCACGGTGACGGCGAAGTGGGCGAGCGGGTCCTCCAGGTGGGTGTCGGCGCCGTGCTGGGTGACCAGGACCTGTGGCCGGAACGCGTCGAGCAGTTCGGGCACCAGGGCGTGGAAGGCGCGCAGCCAGCCGGAGTCGCCGGTGCCCGCGGGCAGCGGCAGGTTGGCGGCGGAGCCGGGGGCGTCCTCGCCGCCGGTCTCGATCGACCAGCCGGTCTGCGGGAAGAGCGTCGCGGGGTGCTCGTGCAGCGAGACGGTGAGCACCCGGGGGTCGTTCCAGAACGCCGCCTGGACGCCGTCGCCGTGGTGGACGTCCACGTCGACGTAGGCGATCCGCTCGGCGCCGAGTTCGAGCAGCCGGGCGATGGCCAGCGCCGGGTCGTTGTAGACGCAGAAGCCGGAGGCCTTGCCGGGCATCGCGTGGTGCAGTCCGCCGGTGAAGTTGACGGCGTGCGGGGTCTCGCCGCGCCAGACCGCCTCGGCGGCGGCCACGGACTGGCCGGCGATCAGCGCGGAGGCCGAGTGGATGGCCGGGAAGGACCAGGTGTCGTCGGTGCCGAGGCCGTGCAGCGGGTCGGAGCGCTCGGGGTGGGCGGCCGCGCTCCGGACGGCCTCGACGTACTCCCGGGTGTGCACCAGTCGGAGGGTGGAGTCCCCGGCGGGCGGCGCGGAGCGGACGGTCACCCCGGGCCCGGTGCTCAGCCCGAGCGACTCGACCAGGCGCATGGTGAGGGCCAGCCGGTCCGGGTCCATCGGGTGGCCGGGGCCGAAGTCGTAGGCGGTGACGGCCTCGTCCCAGAAGAGGTGCAGACCGCAGGGGGTGTCACGCTCGGCTTCGGGCATGGCCTCCACCGTAGCGGGTGGCGGCGGCCGGGCGGCCGCCAGGGCGGGCCGGGGCGGCGCTCCCGGGAACGGTCGGTCAACCGGTGCGCGACGGGGCCACGAGGTTGTGGGGCAGCTGTGGAGACGGGTGTCGAGGCGGTGCAGACAAACGCCCCGCGACTCCATATCCTCTCCGCCATGAAGCCATTCAGCGTGCAACGCCTTGGGGTAATTCTCGCTGCAATACTGGGATTTGGCGTGTTCTTCGCCGCCCAGCCGGCCTCCGCCGCGGTCAGCGGCACCGCCTTCGCGGTCGACAAGCCGACGGCGAAGGCGGGAGACCAGTTGACCCTGACGCTGTCCCTCACCAACTCCGAGGACAGCCCCATCTACTTCGCCTACGAGGCCGTCCAGCCGACCTGGCCGGCCAACTCGCAGGCCGGAGCGTTCACCATCACCGGCTGCACCGGTGACACCTCCGACTGCGCGTTCAACGGGAACAGCGCCAACTTCCACTTCAACGCGCCGATCGCGCCGGGGGCGACGAAGAGCGTCACGCTCACCGTCAAGATCACCGACACCCCGTCGTGGGGCACCGCGCCGTACACGCTGAACTGGGCACCGTACGTCTACTACGAGTTCGGCCAGGTGGGCGGCACCACCACGGCCAAGGACCAGGGCTGGACCTACGGGGTGCCCGAGCTCCAGACCGTGATCAGCTGACCCTGACCCCGCGCCCCGTCGACCGCCCCCGCCGTCACCCGACGGCGGGGGCCTCGGCCGGTGCCGGGACCGTGGCCGGAGCCGGGGCGAAGCGGTGGGCCAGCGGCAGCACGGCGAGCACCAGCAGCATCGGGGCGAGCAGCGCCCAGCGGTACGAGCTCGCGTCCGCGATCGCCCCGACCAGCGGCGAACCGACCAGGAACCCCACGTAGTTGAAGAGGTTGAGCCGGGCCACCGCGGCGTCCGAGTCGGCCGGGAAGAGCCGGCCGCCGGCCGCGAACACCTGCGGGATGATCGCGCAGATGCCGAAGCCCAGCACGGTGAAGCCGGCGATGCCCGCCCAGGCGGCGGGCGCCACCGCGGCCGCCCCGAAGCCGAGCGCGGCCAGCGCGGCACCGGCGCGGACCACCGGGACGGCGCCGAAGCGCTGCACCGCGCGGTCGCCCAGCGCGCGGCCGAGCAGCATCGCGACCATGTAGCCCAGGTAGGAGAGCTTGGCGACGTCCTCCCGGCTGCCCAGCCCGTCGGTGAGGTACTTGACGCTGTAGTTGGAGACCGAGGCGTCCGCGATGTACGCGAAGGCCATCGCCAGGCAGAGCGGCAGCAGCGGACGCCAGGGGACGGGCCGGGCCGCCGCCTCGGCCGCCTCCCGGACGGCGTCGCCGGGTTCGGCCGGACCGGCGGTCGGGATGCCCCCGGCCGGGGGCCGGGGGAAGGTGCCGGCCAGCAGGGCGAGCGGGGCGATCACCGCGGCGGCCGTGCCGAACAGCACCGGCAGCCCGAGGCCGTAGTGCGAGCCGAGGCCCGCCAGGGCAGCGCCGAGGATCGCGCCGAGGCTGAACGCGGCGTGGAAGCCGATCATGATCGAGCGGCCGTAGCGGTGCTGGAGCCCCACCCCGAGCATGTTCATACTGGCGTCCAGTGCCCCCACCAGCAGCCCGAACGCCCCCAGCGACAGGGCGAGTTGCCACAGTGTGCCGCCCATGCCGACGGCCGCCAGGCCGAGGCAGACGGCGGGCTGGACCACCCGCAGCACGGCCCGCGCGCCGGTGCGCCTCACCAGCCGCTCGGAGGCGATCGAACCGACCCCGGCCAGGACCGGCACCGCGGCCAGGAAGACCGGCAGCAGCCCGTCGCCCAGCCCGTACCGGTGCTGGATCTCCGGGATGCAGGTGACCAGCAGGGCGAAGGCGGTGCCCTGGAGCAGGAAGCTGACGGCCAGCGCGGCCCGCCCGGCGCGCAGGCCGGGCGGGATCCGGGACGGTGCGGCACTCAAGCGGACCTCCACGCGGACTCCGGACGGACCTCACCACCCCGCTACCGACCGGTAGGACGATGTTGGCGAGAGCGTAGGGGCTGCGCCGCGATTCCGGGAGGGGTCGCGCAGGGGTCATTTCCCGCCGCAGGCCAGCTCCCGGGAGCGGTCCCGGGCCGCTTCCAGGGCGCCGAGCAGCGCGGCCCGCACCCCGTGGTTCTCCAGCTCGCGGATCGCCGCGATGGTGGTGCCGGCCGGGGAGGTCACCGCCTCGCGCAACTTCACCGGGTGCTCGCCGGAGTCGCGCAGCATCACCGAGGCGCCGATCGCGGACTGCACGATCAGGTCGTGCGCCACCTGCCGGGGCAGCCCGAGCAGGATCCCGGCGTCGGTCATCGCCTCGACCAGGAAGTAGAAGTAGGCCGGGCCGGAGCCGGACAGCGCGGTGGCCGCGTCCTGCTGGGACTCGGGCAGCCGCAGCGCCTTGCCGACCGAGCTGAAGATCTCCTCGGCGCGCACCAGGTGCTCCTCGCCCGCGTGCGAGCCGGCCGAGATGACGCTCATCCCCTCGTCCACCAGGACCGGGGTGTTGGGCATCACCCGGACCACCGGGGTGCCCGCCGCCAGCCGCTCCTCGAACCAGGCGGTGGGGACGCCGGCCGCCGCCGAGATCACCAGCCGGTCCGCGCCGACGTGCGGGGCCAGTTCCTCCAGCAGGGTGCCCATGTCCTGCGGCTTGACGGCGAGGATCAGGGTGTCGGCGAGCTTGGCGGCCTCGGCGTTGGAGACGGCCACCACGCCGTAGCGGGCGGCGAGTTCGACCGCGCGCTCGGGGCGGCGGGCGGTCACCAGGACGTCGGCCGGGTCCTTGCCGGCCCGCAGCAGACCGGAGAGCAGGGCCTCGCCGATCTTGCCGGTGCCCAGGAAGGCGATCTTCTGTCCGTGTGCTGCGCTGCTGCCCATGGTCCGCTCCTTGCCTCGGTACTGCGGCCATCCTCGCACCGCCCGGTGGCGTGCGCGGGGACCGTCCGCTCCGTGGTCGCCCCGCGCCCGAACGGCCCCGAACGGCCCTGCCCGGCCGGCCCGGCCCGCCCCGGGTGACGGGCCCTTAGGGTCCGTCCTGGGAGAATCTCGGGGGTTTCCCCTATGGCCTCCGCGCTCCGGCGGGCGCACCGTGGAGCCATGGCACACGACGAGATGTCCCGACGTGAGAACCGGCAACTCGCCATCGCCTCGGCGACCGTGGGCCCGTGGCGGACCGCCGCGGGGGTCGGTGCGGTGGTGGGCGCGACGACCCTGGGGATCGAGGCGATCTCCGGGGACTGGTCCCTGAGCATGCTGGCCTCACCGGCCGGCTGGGGCCTGTTCTTCTTCTTCCTGGTCGGCACCGTCGGCGGCCGGCTGCGGCGCGACACCGCCGACCGGCGGCTGCGCCGCTGGGCGGACGAGCACCCGTGGCAGGCCTCCCTCCCGGCGGCCGGGGGCCTGCTGGCGCTGAACACCCTGGCCCAGCTGTTCCTCGGCGACGAGGGCCTGTTCGGCGCCTTCTTCCTCTCGCTGCTGCCGGCCGGCCTGCTGCTGGCGATCGCCGGGGTGGTAGGCTCGGTCAAGCAGGCCCGCGGCAAGGGCTGAACGGTTCGGAGCGGGCCGGGCGGCGGCGCGGTTCCGGACGAAACGGGGTGAACCGTCGACCCACCCGCACGAGTCCACCACCCGATGCGCCCCCGATCCGCGCATCGTCACCCCCCGTCGTCATACTGGCGCGATGCCGATTGCCGAAGATCCGGAACCGCGCCCCCGCCGGGGCGACGAGCCGGACGGGTCCGACCCGTCCGGGACGGGCGAGAAGGACCCGTTCGCCGACCTCGTCCTGGACGAGGAGTTCATCCGCAGCGCCACCGTCAAGGAGCAGAGCGGGCGCACCCGCATGCTGTCCGCCCGGTGGAAGCACACCCCGCCGGTCGATCCGGGCGGCCGCCGCTCGGTCAACGACGGCCCCCGGCCCAAGCGCCGGTTCGGCCGCGGGCCCAAGCCCCCGGCGGTCGACGCGTGGGGCGCCCCGCACCCGCGCCGCCGCGAGTGGCGCGCACCGCTGTTCGTGACGCTGACCGTCGTCCTGGTGCTCGCCGCACTGAACCTCGGCGGGCTGCGCGGCTGGTACGAGGACCACTACGGCAGGGGATCCTCCTCCCCCTCGGGCGCCGCCGTACCGACCGTCGCCCCGGAGACGGCCAGGCCGACCGCGGCACCGCCGGCCACCCCGGCCGACCAGCCGACCGTCGACCACCCCTGGAAGGGCTCCCCCGCCGAGGGCTGGCCGACCAGCCTGGAGTCCTTCGAGCTGCCCCCGGCCAAGGCCGTCGGCGTCTTCTCGGCCGAGGAGGTCGCCGCCCAGCTCCAGTCGGTCAAGGCCTACCTGACCGCCGCCAACCTCGACCCCGGGGTGATCGCCGGCGCCCGGCCGGAGGCCGCCCTGGCGATGCTCGACTCCCAGGAGCGGGCCTCCGCCGTGGCCGCCCTCGACCACCCCGGCAAGGGCACCGACCCGACCAGCTGGTTCGCCCGTTTCGACCCGCGCGAGGCGGCCCTGGTCGGCGGCGCCGTCAAGGTCCAGGGCCGGATCGGCTTCGAGGAGGACGGCGACCGGGGCGTGCTGGTGCACACCGACTTCACCTTCGTCTACCCGCTGCAGCCGGGCCCGGACGCGGAGAAGCTGGCCTCGTCCCGCCGCGGCACGCCGGACACCGCGCCGGGCGGCACCGCCAGGCCGGTCGGCCTGACCGCCCCGGCCTCCGGCGACACCGGGAGCACCTGGACGACCCGCACGATCATCCGCAAGGTCGACGACTTCCGCTTCCACGACCCGCAGCGCTACAAGGTCGAGGCGAAGAAGCTGGTGTTCGCCAAGACCCAGTGGGACGCCGGCAACAGCGCCTGCGACGTCTACGACGGCTTCCTGCACCCGCGGTTCGAGCAGTTCCCCGCCCACGGCCCCGCGCCCACCGGGCCGACCAGCGACCCGTACGACCGGAGCAAGGACCTCGCGCCGACCGGGCAGTGCGGCATCGTCAGCCGTACGTAGGAGGTGTCGTGTCCGGGAGCAGGCGTCAGCGCTTGCGCCCGGCCCGGCCCGGCGCCTTGGCGTCGGGCCGGCGGCTGCGGCCCGCCTGGCGCTTCTCGTACTGGGCGACGGCCCGCTCGTAGGCGGCCCGCTTGACCGCCTCGCCGGGGGCCTCGACCAGGCTGCGGGCGAAGTAGGCGAGCAGCGAGCCGGCCCCGCCGATCAGCCAGACCGCGCCGAGCGACCTGTCCTCGGCCATCCAGCCGGTCAGCTGGTCCTTGCCCTCGGTGAGCACCTTCCAGGTGCGCCGCACGGCCATCATCGAGCAGACCGCGATGGCGGCGGTCAGCAGCCCGTTGAGGAAGGTGCCGTTGTCGGAGAGGGCGATGCCCTCGACGCCGAAGCGCAGCAGCAGCACCGCGGCGGCCGCCGCGACCAGGGCGCCGACCGACACGGCGACCCGGCGCGGCCAGTAGCCGTTGTCCCGGTTCAGCCAGCTGGTGCCGAACCAGCGCAGGGGCTCCGGCTCGGGGGCGCCGGCGGGAGTGGGGGCGGGGGTGGGGGGCTGCTCGCTCACGCCGTCGATTATCACCCGACCGGCCCGAACGACGGAGGAGCCGTCCCGCGCGCTGCGGGACGGCTCCTGCGTCGTTCGGGCCCGGTGCGGGCTCGGGCTCGGCCGGATCGGGTACTGGCTCGGGCTCGGCCGGTGCGGGCTCAGCCGAGCTTGGACACGTCGCGGACGGCGCCCTTGTCGGCGGAGGTGGCCATCGCGGCGTACGCCCGCAGGGCCTGGCTGACCTGGCGGTCGCGGTTCTTCGGCCGGTAGCCGCCCACGGCCTCCAGCGCGCGGCGGCGCTCGGCCAGCACCTCGTCCGGGACCTCCAGGGAGATCCGGCGGCCGGGGATGTCGATGGCGATGGTGTCGCCGTCCTCGACCAGCGCGATGGTGCCGCCGGAGGCCGCCTCCGGGGAGGCGTGGCCGATCGACAGGCCCGAGGTTCCGCCGGAGAAGCGGCCGTCGGTGACCAGCGCGCAGGCCTTGCCCAGGCCCCGGCCCTTCAGGAAGGAGGTCGGGTAGAGCATCTCCTGCATGCCCGGGCCGCCCTTGGGGCCCTCGTAGCGGATGACGACGACGTCGCCCTCCTTGACCCGCTTGGCGAGGATCGCCTCGACCGCGTCCTCCTGGGACTCCACCACGACGGCCGGGCCGCTGAAGGTCCAGATCGACTCGTCCACGCCGGCGGTCTTCACGATGCAGCCGTCCTCGGCGAGGTTGCCGTACAGCACGGCCAGGCCGCCCTCGACCGAGTAGGCGTGCTCGACAGCACGGATGCAGCCCCTGGCGGCGTCGGTGTCCAGCGACTCCCAGCGCTCGGACTGCGAGAAGGCCTCGGCCGAGCGGACGCAGCCGGGGGCGGCGTGCCACAGCTCGACGGCCTCGGCGGAGGGCGAACCGCCGCGCACGTCCCAGGTCTTGAGCCACTCGGCGAGCGAGTCGGCGTGCACGGTGTGGACGTCCTCGTTGAGCAGCCCGCCCCGGTACAGCTCGCCGAGGATGGCCGGGATGCCGCCGGCCCGGTGCACGTCCTCCATGTAGTACGAGCCGTTCGGCGCGACCTTGGACAGGCAGGGCACCTTGCGGGAGACCGCGTCGATGGCCCGCATGTCGAAGTCCAGCTCGGCCTCCTGGGCGGCGGCGAGCAGGTGCAGGATGGTGTTGGTCGAGCCGCCCATGGCGATGTCCAGGGCCATGGCGTTCTCGAAGGCGGCGCGGGTGGCGATCGAGCGCGGGAGGACGGAGTCGTCGTCCTGGCCGTAGTGGCGGTTCGCGATCTCGACGACGGTCCGGCCGGCGTTCTCGTAGAGGGCGCGGCGGGCGGTGTGGGTGGCGAGCACCGAGCCGTTGCCGGGCAGCGAGAGGCCGATCGCCTCGGTCAGGCAGTTCATCGAGTTGGCGGTGAACATGCCGGAGCACGAGCCGCAGGTGGGACAGGCGTTCTCCTCGATGATCGCGATGTCCTCGTCGGAGACGTTCTCGTTGACCGCCTGGGAGATCGCGTCGACCAGGTCGAGCTTGCGCACGGTGCCGTCGACCAGGGTGGCCTTGCCGGCCTCCATCGGGCCGCCGGAGACGAAGACGGTCGGGATGTTCAGGCGCAGCGCGGCCATCAGCATGCCCGGGGTGATCTTGTCGCAGTTGGAGATGCAGATCAGGGCGTCCGCGCAGTGGGCGTTGACCATGTACTCGACCGAGTCGGCGATCAGGTCGCGCGAGGGCAGCGAGTAGAGCATGCCGCCGTGGCCCATCGCGATGCCGTCGTCCACGGCGATGGTGTTGAACTCGCGCGGGATGCCGCCCGCCTGCTTGATCGCCTCGGAGACGATCCGGCCGACCGGCTGGAGGTGGGTGTGGCCGGGGACGAACTCGGTGAAGGAGTTGGCGACCGCGATGATCGGCTTGCCGAAGTCCTCGCGGGCTACGCCGGCCGCCCGGAGAAGCGCCCGGGCGCCTGCCATGTTGCGACCGTGGGTGACCGTACGGGACCTCAGCTCGGGCACTGTGCTCCACTCCTTCGGGGCTCTCGCCGGCGCCCCGCTGCTGGGAGGGTTCGGGGGCCGCTGTGGGTACCGAGCCTACGCCCGCGGTCCGGCGGGCGGACGGTCCGTCCGCGATGCGGGCAGGCGGCGGGGCGGGTCGGGCACGGTGCCGACGGGCGTCAGTGCCGCTTGACGGCCACGGTGAGGTCGAGGACGTACGGCTCGACCACCCGTCCGTCCGGGAACTCGGCCAGCAGCGCCGCGCGCTCGGTGGCGAGCAGCGGTTCGCGCCGCTCGGGGGTCAGCGAGGCGAGGAAGGAGCGCGAGGTGAGGTTGTCGACCACCTGCTCGACGGACACCTGCCGCTGCCAGCGCAGCTGGGTGCGGAGGACCTCCAGCCCGGCGGCGGCCAGGGGGGCGGTCAGGTCGTCGACCCGGCCGTAGCCGTGGTAGCGGCCGGACAGCGCGGCGGACAGCCGCTCGTCCCGGGCGCGCACCCAGGGGACGGTCTCGTCGAAGAGGTTCCACCAGGCGGCCAGCGCGCCGCCCGGCCGCAGCACCCGGATCGCCTCCGGGACGGACCGCCCGGGATCCGTCCAGTGGAACGCCTGGGCGTAGCCGATCAGGTCGGCGGAGCGGTCGTGGAACGGCAGCTCGTCACCGACGCCGCGGACCAGCGGGAGCTGCGGCGAGACGGCCTGGAACCGCGCGGCCATCCCGGCGGAGGGCTCGACGGCGACGACGTCCGCGCCGCGGGCGGCCAGCAGACGGGTGGCGATGCCGGTCCCGGCACCGACGTCCAGGACCCTGGCGCCCTTGAGCCCGCGGCCCCAGAGCCGCTCCAGCTCGTCGAACAGCTCCTCCGGGTAGCCGGGCCGGCCGCGGTCGTACTCGGCGGCCACCGCGCCGAAGCTCCCGGCCAGCTCACGGAAGCCGGGCAGTTCGCGGAACTCCTGACCCGTCGCCATTTCGCCTCCTGCGTAGGGCGGTTCGCGCCCGATCCGGCCGGACGGCTCAGCGTACGCGCGAGGGGGTGGCCAGGTGCAAGCGGGTGAAGGCGAGGGCCTCGGCCAGGTCGGCCTCGCGTTCGGCGGGGGACGCGGAGCGCCTGGTGTTGACCTCCAGCACCACGTGGCCGTCGAAGCCGGTGCGGGCGAGGTGCTCCAGCAGCTCCGCGCAGGGCTGCTTGCCGCGGCCGGGGATCAGGTGCTCGTCCTTGCCGGAGCCGCTGCCGTCGGCCAGGTGGACATGGGCCAGCCGGTCGCCCATCCGCTCGACCATGGCGAAGGTGTCGATCCGGGAGGTGGCGGCGTGCGAGAGGTCGATGGTGAAGTGCCGGTACTCCTCGTCCGTGACGTCCCAGCCGGGGGCGTACGCGAGCATCTCCCGGTCGCGGTAGCGCCACGGGTACATGTTCTCGACGGCGAAGCGGACGTCGGTCTCCCCCGCCATCCGGTTGATGCCCTCGACGAACTCCCGGGCGTACTGGCGCTGCCAGCGGAACGGCGGGTGGACGACCACGGCGCTCGCGCCGAGCTTCTCGGCGGCCGCCCGGGCCCGGACCAGCTTGGTCCACGGGTCGGTGCTCCACACCCGCTGGGTGATCAGCAGGCAGGGCGCGTGCACGGCCAGGATGGGGAGCTGGTGGGCATCGGAGAGCCGGCGTAGGGCGTCGACGTCCTGGCTGACCGGGTCGTTCCAGACCATCACCTCGACCCCGTCGTAGCCGAGCTTGGCGGCCAGCTCGAAGGCCACGGCGGTGCTCGCCGGGTACACCGAGGCGGTGGACAGCACCACCTTGGTGTCGGGGATGTGCAGGGCCGGGTGCCGGGGCAGCACCAGCCGGTCGGTGGTGCGCAGCAGCGGGGGGCGGGCGGCGTCGCGCTTGGCGGCCTTGACCGAGCGGACGGACTGGACGGCGGCCTTGGCGGCGCCGGCGGCCCGGGCGGTGCGGGTCTCCTTGGGGACGGCTTTGCCGGTGGTGGTCTGCTTCGCGGGCTTCGTGGTCCTCGCGGGCTTCGGCTTCGCCGTCTCGGCGGTCTCCGCCGGCTTCGCGGCCTTCGCCGTCTTGGCGGTCTTCGCCGAGGTCGTCTTCGCCGAGGTCGTCTTCACCGAGGCCGTCTTCGCGGCTGCCGTCTTCGCGGTGCGATGGGCGGCCTTGACCGCCTTCGCGGCCTGCTTGGCGGCCTGGGCGGCGGTGGCGCCGGTCACCGCCTTGCCGAGCCGGCGGCGCGGGCCGTCCGGCCGCGACTGCCCGTTCCCGGGAGTGCGGCCCTCCTGCGTTCCGTCCTCGTCCGCTGGTTGCACCACGGGAGACAGCGTAAGCGGAGCACGCGGCGAACGGGGTGGGATGACCGGCGCAGTGACCATCGGCACGTTGCGGCGGGGCGACTCCTACCGGCCGTGGGGCGGTGGTCGACCGGCGGGTGCCGGGTGTCTTGGCGCGGCCAGGGCTGCGGGCGTGGCCGGGGTGCCGGTGCGGCCGGCCGGGGTTACGGGGTGAGTGCCGGGCGGCGGCGGTCGGCGGGGCTGTCCATGGCGTCCAGGCGGCGCAGGATGATGCCCTCGCGCAGCGCCCACGGGCAGACGTCCAGCTCCTCCAGGCCGAACAGGTCCATCGCGGCGTCGGCGACCAGCGCGCCGGCCAGCAGCTGCTTGGCCCGGCCCTCGGAGACGCCGGGGATCCGGGCGCGCTCGGCGACGGTCATCGCGGACAGCCGGGGCAGCCAGGCGGCCAGGCCGCTGCGGGTGAGCCGCCGGTCGGCGTACGGGCCGGCGTCGGCGGGCGCGGCGCCGGTCATCCGGGCCAGCTGCTTGAAGGTCTTGGAGGTGGCGACCGCGTGCCGCGGCGGCCCGAGCCGGGTGATCTCGGCGACCACCGTGGCCAGCTCCGCCCGGATGTGGCGGCGCAGCTCGCGCAGCCCGTCCGGGTCGGCGACGTCCCCCGGCAGCCAGCGGGCGGTCAGCCGGCCGGCGCCCAGCGGCAGCGAGCAGGCGACGTCCGGTTGCTCGTCGAGGCCGCAGGCGATCTCCAGCGAGCCGCCGCCGATGTCCAGGTTGAGCAGCCGGCCCGAGGACCAGCCGAACCAGCGGCGGACGGCCAGGAAGGTGAGCCGGGCCTCGTCCTGCCCGGAGAGGACGCGCAGCTCGACACCGGTCTCGTCGGTCACCCGGCGCAGCACCTCCTCGCCGTTGGCGGCCTCGCGCACCGCGGAGGTGGCGAACGGGAGGATGTCGACCACGCCCTTGTCCTCGGCGACCCGCAGCGAGGAGGCGACGTGGCCGACCAGCCGCTCGACGCCGGCCTCGCTTATCGCCCCGTCCGCGTCCAGCAGTTCGGCCAGGCGCAGCTCGGCCTTGTGCGAGTACGCGGGCAGCGGGGCAGCACCCGGGTGGGCGTCCACCACGAGGAAGTGGACCGTGTTGGAACCTACGTCGAGCACACCGAGTCGCATAACTCTCCACGCTACGCGATCCAGGTCCTGGTGAGAGGGGGTGCGGCGGTACTCGTGCTGGTCCGGGACCGGCCGGCGGGCGGGCCGGTGAACCGGCGGTTCCGGCCGTCCGCACCCGTACCGCCCGGGTGGCCAGTGGCCGCCCGGGGGTCGCCGCATCGGGGGCGGCCGCCCTTGCGGCGTCCGGCGCGGGGGTTGTCGGCGCGGGGGTTGTCGGCGCGAGGGTGGCCGCGCCGGGGCTTCCGGCGCAACCGACCGGCCGTCACAGCAGGCCGTCCCACAGCTGCTCGACGATGACGGCCCACCAGTTCTCCGGGTCGGCGAAGACCGTGCCGTCCACCTCCGCCAGCGCGCGCTGCAGGGCGTCCACCGCTCCGCCCGCGGCCACCGGGTCGAGCCCGCGCAGCGCGGGCCACCAGCCGGCGAACACCTCCAGGCAGCGGACGAAGGCGCGCAGGCTCGCGTTGCAGTGGCGGGCGGTCGCGTAGTCCGGGTCGACGGCCCGGACCGCCCCGCCCACCGGGTCGAGGGCCAGCAGCGCCCAGCCGTCCGTCCCCAGCACCAACTGCCCGGCGAGCGCCAGACGCTCCCGCTCGGCCACCCGGGTGCCGCGGCCGAGCTCGGCCAGGTGCGCGGCGAGCGGGGGCAGGGCGGTGCCCTGGCGGGTGCCGTCGGCGATCGCCTCGGTACCCGGGTGGTGCAGCCCGAAGAACCCCGGCACGGAGACCGGTACGCCCACCGTCAGCAGCAACGCGGCCGCGTCCCCGGGCAGTTCGGCGCGGGCGACGTCGGCCGGATCGAAGCGCTGCACGCCCGCCGGGCCGAACCGCTCGGCGAGCCGGGCGGCGAGCGCCGCGTCGGGTTCGTCGGGCGCGGGGCGCACCGCTCGGGGGAAGGGCACCCGGTTGCGGGCCGGGCCGCCCGGCGGCGCGGGCAGCGCCCGTACGGCGGCGGCCCGGTGGTCGAAGCGCGGGCCGTACGGGAGCTCGAAGTCGATCCGGGCGGTGGGCAGTTCGGCGGCCAGGGCGTAGGACCAGTAGCCGCCGGGCAGGGCGCTCGGCCGCAGGTCGGTCCGGACGGCGAGCACGTCCTCGGCGGCGACGCCCTGCTCGCGCAGCCACCACCAGCCGCGCAGCGCGGGGTGCGGCAGGCCCGCGGCGGAGCGCAGGGCCAGCGACCGTTCCTCGCCGGTGACGTCCCGGTAGATCAGCTCGGCCCGGGCGCCCCGGCCGGTCGCGGGCGGGAGGGTCGGGTCGTAGCCGCCGGCGCCGACGAAGTCCCGGTACAGCCCGACCACTTCGTCCACCGGCACCGAGGGCCACACCGTGAACCGTCCGCTCTCCCGGTCCACCACGGCGCAGGCCGCGCCCACCTCCTCGGGCGCCCGCCGTTCTGCCGTCCGCGGGTCCACCACCAGCCGGGCGGGCTCGGCCCACACCACCCAGCCGAGCTCGAACTCATGGGTGCACACCCGCCGCACCGCACCGGCGCCCTGTGGCAGATCCCCGTTGATCCACCGGTGCCCCGCCTCCACCGCCTGCGCCCGCGAAATCACCCGGCCACCCCCGTTCCCGTCCACACCCCGACACCCATCCCAACCCGACCCGCGACCCTACGCCCCCACACCGACCCCACACCAAGCACCGACAACCACCCCCGCCGACTCCCCACCCAACCCCCGCACACCCCGCTCCTCCCGCCCCCTCGCGCACCCTGCCCCTCACACCCCCTCACGCACAGGAAGTCGGCCCCGCCGACTTCTAGGCCGTGTCTCATAATTGATCTTGTGGTGGGTCGAGGAGAGATAACGGATGCCGCGTGGGCTCGGATAGAGCCGTTGTTGCCGCAGCGGGACGGGGCCGGGCGTCCATGGCGGGATCATCGCCAGGTGGTCAACGGGGTGCTGTGGCGGCTGCGGACGGGAGCCCCCTGGCGTGATCTGCCCGAGCGGTACGGTCCGTGGCAGACCGTCTACCGGCGCTTCGCCCAGTGGGAGAAGGACGGCACCTGGGCCGCGCTTCTGCGTGAGGTCCAGGTCCGCAACGACGCGGTGGGGTCCGTGGAGTGGACGGTCTCGATCGACTCCACGGTCGCGCGGGCCCACCAGCACGCGGCCGGGGCCCGCAAAAAGGGGATCAGCCCGAGGACGAATCGGATGATCCGGCAGCAGTTGCGTGCCGCGAGGCGCTTGGCCGGTCCCGGGGCGGGCTGACCACCAAGATCCACCTGGCGGTCGACGGCCGGGGCCTGCCGCTGTCGATCGTGCTGAGCACGGGCAACACGGCCGACTGCACGATGCTGCCCGCCGTCCTCGACGCGATCCGTGTTCCGCGCACAGGGGCCGGGCGGCCGAGGACCAGACCCGACCGGGTCGTGGCCGACAAGGCGTACTCCTCCCGGACGATCCGCCGGCTGCTGCGGCGCCGGCGGATCAGGGCGACCATCCCCGAACGCCGGGACCAGATCGCCGGCCGCGCCCGCCGCGCAAGCCGCGGCGGGCGCCCGCCGGCCTTCGACATGACCGCCTACAAGGGTCGCAACGTCGTTGAGCGCTGCTTCGCCAGGCTGAAGCAATTTCGGGCCGTGGCCACCAGGTTCGACAAGCTGGCCAAGCGCTACCGGGCCGGCGTCGTCCTCGCTTCGCTGATCCTGTGGCTGCGAGCCGAGGAGCAATAGCCCCCACCAAGATCAATTACGAGACACGGCCTAGTGCGGCCCGCACACCCTGCCCCTCACACCCCCTCACGCACAGGAAGTCGGCCCCGCCGACTTCTAGTGCGGCCCGCACACCCTGCCCCTCCCACCCCCTCACGCATAGGAAGTCGGCCCCGCCGACTTCTAGTGCGACTCGCGTCCGTTCTTCCGGACGTGGGCGAATATGCAGACTGGTCTACATATCTTTCCACCTCACGCCCCCTATGCAAGCGCGAGAAGTCGGCGGGGCCGACTTCTCGCGCATCGCCTCTGGCGAATATGACGGTCGGCCTACATATTGCCTCGCGCCCCCAACCCCGGCCGCCTCAAAATGCGGCACAGGAAGTCGACCCGCCCGACTTCTCGCGCGCAGACCCTCTCCGCCGACGCCATCGCGCCGGGCTGTCATTGGAAGTCGGCAGGATCGACTTCCTGCGCAGCTGATCTGATGGCTCTCGCCGGGAGATGCTGGGCCCGCGCAGAAAGTCGGCCCGTTCGACTTCTCGCGCCGCCCGACGCGGGGGCATTCCTGGAGGTTGGGTCGCACAGGAAGTCGGCGGGGCCGACTTCCTGTGCACGTTCGAGGTGTCGGGCTGGGGTGGCGGGCAGAAATATGTAGACCGAGCGTCCTATTCTTCGCCGCTTGTGCCGGAAGTCGGAGTAGCGGGGCATGCAAAGCCAACGAATATGACGGTCGGCCTACATATTCTTTCCGAAAAAAGGCGGGCAAGATCTGGCAGCTCGAACCGCACAGGAAGTCGGAGGGGCCGACTTCTGGCGCAAGCTCAACGCCCACCCAGGCATCGCGCCGTGCGTGCACAGGAAGTCGACCCGGCCGACTTCTCCGCAGAATCCTGGAAAATATGACGGTCGGTCTACATATTCGCTGGAAGAGGAAAGTTCGGGCGAGCCCAACCCCATACCGACGCCACCCCGCCCGGGGATGCGCAGGAAGTCGGCGGGGCCGACTTCCTGCGCGCTGGGGGGCAGGGCGGGGTCAGGCGGCGGGGGTGAGGGGTAGGGGGCGGCCTTCGGGGGTGAGGGCGATGGCCCAGAGGCCATGGGTGGCGGGGTGGAGGGGGGTGGGGGCCTGGAGGGCGAGTTGGTGGTCTAGATAGGTGACGGTGTCCTGGTGGTTGACGGCGTTCCAGGCGTGCGGGCGGCCGTAGGCGTCGAGGGTGAGGAGCACCGCCTGGGAGCCGTGGCCGGCGCGGCGGAGGTCCTCGGCGAGGCGGTCGAAGGCCCGCCCACCGTCGCCCAGGTCCCGGAAGGGGGCGCCGAGTTCGCGTTCGGCGCGGTCCCGGCCACCGCGTTCGCCGGCGTCGCCCTCGGTGGGGATGCGCGGGGCCGCGCAGGTCGGGCGGCCGGCGTAGCACTCGACCGCCGAGAGGGCGATCTCCAGGCTGTTGTTGGCCCGGCCCGGTTCGCGGTAGCCGCCGTCGTTGACGGCCTCCGCCCAGCCGCCGGTGGCCGGGTCGGGGTGGCGGACGGGCAAGCCGTCCTCGTCCCGGGGCGCGCGGCGTTCGAGTTCGGCCTGGTGCTCCGGGTCGACCGGCGCGAGCCCGCCCGGCAGGCCGTACGGACGGCTGTCGGCGATGCTGCGCACCCGGACCGCCGGACCCTCCGGCTGGGCTCCGCGCCGTGCGCGCAGGGCGAGTTGGAGGGCCATCGCGTGGGCGGTCGCGACCGGGACCGCGCCCCAGGCGAGGGTCGGGTCGGCGAGGCCGGCCGCGTTCTCCCGTCGCCGGGCGTCCACCGGGTGCGGTTCGGGCCTCCCGATGACCGGGGTGGTCCCGACGATCGGCGGTGCGGCCGGAGGCGGCGGTACGGCGTGGACGGGCGGCGGTCCGACGACCGGGTTCGGCGCCGCGCCGACCGGTGCCTTGGTCACCGGCGCACCCGGCTGCGGCCCGCCGGGAGCAGGTCCCCCGGGAGCAGGTCCGCCGACGGCAGGACCGCCGACGGCCGCGCCGCCGGGACTGCCGGACGCACCCGCCCCGACGCCACTGCCGAACGGCGCCGCGACGTTCACCGGCCCGCCACCGGGGCCGGCCAGCGGCCCGGGTCCGACGGTGCCCACCGGACCGGCCGCCGGGTACCCGCCGTACCCGCCGCCGTACACCGGGGTGCCGAACTGCCCGGGCACCCCGACCGGCCGGATCGCCGGCGGGGCGTCCGGTGCCGGACCGTGCGCCGGGACGTGGGCGGGGCCGCCGGTGGACGGCGTGGTGACGGGCGCGGTGACCGGATCGGCCGGCGCAATCACCGAGTCCGTCCGTACGGTCACCGCACCACCACCGCCGCCACCGACACCCGCACCACCGCCACGACCGCCACCGCCGTGCGAGGAGGCCGCGGGCGCCTGGAGCGGGTAGTCCCCGTCCGCCGAGCCCACCGGCCCGACGGACCCGACGCCGCTGCCGAACGGCGCGGCAGCGGCCGCCGCCGGCGCCCAGACACCGCCAGCGCCTGCACCGCCACCACCCGTCGCCCGGTGGTGCCCCGGCGAGCCTCCGGCCGACGCGCCCCCCGCCGCACCCCCCGGCGCGCTCGCCGCGACCACCGCGTCCGGCCCGCCGACGACCGCACCCGGGTCCACCGCCACCGAGGCCACCGTCACGACACCCGGCGCCTTCGGATCCCCCGGCCCCTCGGGCGTCACACCCGCGCCCGGCCTCTCGGCCCCCGGCCTGTCACCGCCCGGCCCGTCCGCCCCCGGCGTCAGCCCGGCGAGCGGCACCCCGTGGACCGCCTTGGCCTCCTCGTCGGTGAGCACCGGCTGCCCGTGCTCGTCCAGCCGGACGGCCAGGTCCGCGACCCCGACGACCGGCTTGCCGTCCGGCCCCGGGACGACCAGCAGCCCGGTGGCGTCGGCCACCTCCGTGCCGTCGGCGCGCAGGATGACCGGCTGCCCGTCCGGGCCGAGGACGGGTTTGCCGTGCTCGTCCACCTTGACCATCAGCCCGGGCACGCCGACCAGCGGCCTGCCGTCCTTCCCCGCGAGCAGGACCAGCCCGGAGCCGTCCGCGCCGAGCACCCCCGGTTCGCCGAGGGCGGCGGGCAGCCCGGCGGCGAGCGGGTCGAACGCGCCGCCGCGGTACGAGGCCGCGGTGATCCCCGTCCCCTGCGCGGTGCCGAGCTTCAGCAGGGCGACGGCGGCCGGCTCCTTGAGCACGCCGGACAGGGCGTCCTTCATGGCCCGGCCGAGTTCGGCGAGCAGTCCGCCGATCTTCAGCGCGGCGGCTTCGACGGCGACGGCCGCCACGCCCGCCGCGACCTGTTCGGTGGCGGCGTTCCGCACCTTGGCCGCGACGCCGCCGACGGCCTTCTCCAGTCCGCCGACCACCCCGTTCTTCGCCGGGTCGCCGTCGGCCGCCGCGGCGATCCGGCCGGCCGCCTCCTTGGCCTCGGCCGCCTGTTCCTCGGCCTGCTCGAGGTCGGCGGCGAGCTGTTGCAGGGTCGCGATGACCTCGGCCTTGCAGATGTCCACGGCCCGCGCGGCCGTGTCGAAGGCCCCGGCGACCAGCCCGACCGCGCTGTGCGCGTCGTCCAGGTGGCCCTTGCCGCCGCCACTGAACGCCTGCCAGTACGCGCCGAAGGCCTCGACCGCGTGGCCGGAGTTGTCGGCGGTGACCCGCCGGACGGACTCGCCGCAGCGGCGGGTGAGCCGGTCGGCCTCCTTGCCGAACTCGCGCCAGACTCCGGCGGCCTTGCGCAGGCCCTCCTCGTCGGCCTGCGGCCACTGCTGGCCGGTCCGGGCCAGCACCGGGACCAGTTCCTCGGGCAGTTTCCGGGACACGCGCTTCTCCCCCTGTCGAGCCGGGTCTGTCGTACCGGCTGTGTCGATCCGGTACGTCGAGCCGGTATGTCGAGCCGGGCCTGTCAGACCGACATGTCCTTGGGGACGACGGGAGCCGCCCCCTGGGTTGCCCCCGGAACCCCGGTCACCCCCGAAACCCCGACCGGCCCAGGCACCCCAGGCACCCCAGGCACCCCCGGCACTCCCGAACCCCCCGGCACCGCCGTCGCCCCGAACCCGCTCGCCGCCGAGCTGTCCGCGTCCGCCGTCCGCCCCGCCATCGTGTGCAGCCCCGCCCCGACCCCGGCCACCCGCCCGGCCAACCCCCGCAGCCCGCCGACGAGTTCACCGCGCGCCTGCCCGTACACGGCGGCGAAGCCGCTGCCCGGCTGGTCCGTCCCCCAGGGGGCGCCGAGCGCCGCGAGGCCCTGCTCCAGGGCGGCGACGGCCTTCGTCAGCTCGCCCCCGAGCTTCTCGAACTCCCGCCCCTCACCGTGCAGTTCCCACGGCTTGAGGACGAACTCCCCGCCCGCCGGACCGGACGCCCCGGTGCTGCCGCCTGCCATCCCCGTACCTCCCCGTAGCGGACCCTGCGGGCCCGTGCGGACCCGCAGCGGGCCGGCCGCCATCCTAGGCACGCCGCCGGGGCCGCCCGCAGGGCCCGACAGACCTCTTCACCCCGCCTTCACTCCCGGTGCCACCACGCCTTCACTCCGGGCCGCCACTCCTGGTGCCCCACCCCGCCCTCACTCCCGGCGCCCCCACCGCCACGGGCCGCGACCACCGGTCCCGCCACCGCGCTTCCGCCCCCGAAAGCTCTACCCTTGCCGGGTGGCACCAGCAGAAGCGTCCCCAGCAGAAACGTCCGAGAAGAAGGCCAAGGCGAAGCCCAAGGCCTCCTCCGCCCCCGTCGACCTCGCTATGCCGACCCTGCGTCGCGAGATCCCGCGCGACGAGGTCCCGCTCGACTTCCCGCGCGCCTGGGTCGAGTTCGCCGACCCGGCGGACGAGGAGCAGGTCTTCCGCTGCGACCTCACCTGGCTGACCTCCCGCTGGTCCTGCGTCTTCGGCCAGGGCTGCCACGGCATCCGCGAGGGCCGCGGCGAGTCGGACGGCTGCTGCACGCTGGGCGCCCACTACTCGGACGAGGACGACGAGAAGCGCGTCCGGTCGCACGCGGCCCGGCTGACCCCCGAGCTGTGGGAGAACTTCGCCGAGGGCACCGACGCCAAGGGCCGGATCGTCGCCGACGGCGGCATCACCATGCTGGACGAGGACGGCGACCGCCAGACCCGCCGGGTCAACGGCGCCTGCATCTTCGTGAACAGCCCGGACTTCGCGGGCGGCGCCGGCTGCGCCCTGCACGCGCTCGCCCTCAAGGAGGGCCGCGAGCCGCTGGAGACCAAGCCGGACGTCTGCTGGCAGCTGCCGGTCCGCCGCACCTACGACTGGATCGACCGCCCCGACGACACCCGCTACCTCCAGGTCTCGATCGGCGAGTACGACCGGCGCGGCTGGGGCCCCGGCGGCCACGACCTGCACTGGTGGTGCACCGGCGCCCCGGCGGCCCACCAGGGCGCGGAGCCGGTGTACGTCAGCTACCGCCCCGAGCTCACCGAGCTGATGGGCCGCGAGGCGTACGAGGTGCTGGCCCGGCTGTGCGAGGAGCGGATCGCCACCAAGGGCGACCGCAAGGTGGCTCCCCACCCCGCCGACCCGGTCAAGCCCCCGAAGCCGACCAATCAGGCCAAGGCCGACGCCAAGGCCAAGGACAACGCCAAGGCCAAGGTCAAGCCCCCCAAGCAGGACTGACCGCCCCGCCCGCCCACCGACCCCCGGCGGTCCTACTTGTCGATGTCGCCGACCACGAAGAACATCGACCCCAGGATCGCCACCATGTCCGCGACCAGCGTCCCCGGCAGCAGCTCGGTCAGCGCCTGGATGTTGTTGAAGGACGCCGACCGCAGCTTGAGCCGCCACGGCGTCTTGTCGCCCCGCGAGACCAGGTAGTAGCCGTTGATCCCGAGCGGGTTCTCGGTCCACGCGTAGGTGCTGCCCTCCGGCGCCTTGAGCACCTTGGGCAGCCGCTGGTTGACCGGGCCGGGCGGCAGCGCGGCGAGCTTGTCGAGGCAGGCGTCGGCGAGGTCGAGCGAGTTGAGGGTCTGCTCCAGCAGGCACTCGAAGCGGGCCAGGCAGTCGCCCTCCTCGCGGGTGACCACGGTGAGCACCTGCCGCAGTTCCTCGGAGCCGTACGCCAGGTACGGCTCGTCGCGGCGCAGGTCGAGGTCGAGGCCGCTGGCCCGGGCGATCGGCCCGCTGACGCCGTACGCCTCGGCCTGCGCCCGGGTGAGGACGCCGACGCCGGCGGTGCGGGCGCGGAAGATCTCGTTGCCGAGGACGAGGTCCTCGAAGACCGGCAGCTGCGAGCGCACGGTGGCGACGGCGGTGCGGACCCGGCCGAGCCAGCCGGCCGGCAGGTCCTCCTTGAGGCCGCCGACCCGGTTGAACATGTAGTGCATCCGCCCGCCGGAGGCCTCCTCCAGCACGTGCTGGAGGTCCTCGCGGCCGTTGAAGGCGTGGAAGACGGGGGTGATCCCACCGAGTTCCAGCGGGTACGAGCCGAGGAACATCAGGTGGTTGAGCACCCGGTTGAGCTCGGCGAGCAGGGTGCGGACCCACACCGCCCGCTCCGGGACCTCCATGCCGAGCATCCGCTCGACGCCCATCACGACGCCGAGTTCGTTGGAGAAGGCGGAGAGCCAGTCGTGCCGGTTGGCCAGCATGATGATCTGCCGGTAGTCACGGGCCTCGAACAGCTTCTCGGCGCCCCGGTGCATGTAGCCGATCACCGGCTCGGCGCTCACGATGCGCTCGCCGTCCAGCACCAGCCGCAGGCGCAGCACGCCGTGCGTGGCCGGGTGCTGCGGGCCGATGTTGAGCACCATGTCGGTGGTGCCCGCCGTGCCCGTGAAGTTCTCGGCGCCCGCCCCGATGCCGACCGTGGTCTCCCTCATGAGGTCAGAGTCTGCCATCCCGGCAGGTCCGCCAGACTCCTCGGTCCCGACATCCGGACGGCCTGCACCAGCCACCCGAACCCGCCCAGCCCGCCCGGGTCGGTCAGCTCGGCCGCCTCCCCCGCGCCGCTCAGCGCCCGCAGGTAGCCGGCCGGGTCGCTGGACGCCAGCGCGAGCGCCGGGCGCTCGCCGCTCACGCCGAGCGCCCGCAGCGCCTCCCGCTGCGTCGTCCACAGGCTGTGGAGACCGGGAGCGGCGATCGAGTCCAGCGCGACGTGCGCGGTGACGTCGCAGGAGCCGTCCGGCACCGGGGCGACCTCCCGGCCGTCCCGGAAGCCGGCGTGGGTGCCGAACGGCGGCCGCCGGTCCGCCGTGTGCCCGTAGTCGACGGCCACGGCCAGGCCGCGCTCCAGCCCGGCCACGACCCGCGCCCAGGCGGCGTCCCGGGGGCCGCCGAACTCCACCACCTCGCCGGGCTCCGCGACCGGCCACCAGCGCTCGGCCCAGGCCGCGTCGGCCGCCGAGACCGGCTCGCCGAGGCGCTGCTCGCCGGTGGCGGTGTCCACCTCGAGGTAGCGCAGCACCCCGTCCCCGTCCACCTCGCCGGCGTCCAGCGGCACGTTGTCCAGCCACTCGTTGGCGAACAGCAGCCCGGTGACGCCGCGCGGCGGCTCGTCCGTCCACAGGGCTGTGGACGGCAGGCCGTGCGGCCGCCCGGCGATCTCCACGCCGTACGGCCGCAGCCGTGCCAGCACCTCCGCGGGCAGCTCGGCGAGGACCCCGGTGAGCAGTTCGCCCCGCCCGGCCCCGACGTCGACCAGGGCCAGCTCCTCCGGACGACCGAGGGCCGCGTCAACCTCCAGCAGCAGCCGTGCCACCGCACGGGCGAACCTCGGCGAGGCGTGCACGGAGGTGCGGAAGTGCCCGGCGGGGCCCTCCGGCCTGCGGTAGAAACCCCGCTCGGGGTCGTACAGGGCCTGTTCCATGGCGGGCGCCCACCGCATCCAAGTCATGGGGCCGGACGCTACCCGGCGCCCGGTGGCCCCACCCAATCGGATCAGGTGCTCTCCGACCTACGGAGTAGGACGGATCGCCCTACCGGCGGACCTGGGCATGCGAAGCGACTGCCTACGCTGGACACGTGCATCGACTCAACGCCTGGCTCCGCCGTCACCCCATGGTGGTCGACGCCGCCTGGGCGTCGATCGTGCTGTTCTTCGGCCTGCTGCCGAACGACGGCTACGTCGACGAGGGCTGGCGCTTCGACGCCTCGATCCTGGTCGCGGTGCTGCTGCCGCTGCTGATGGTCTTCCGGCGGCGCCAACCCGATCTCACGGTGGCCGCCGCCACCTGCATCGGCGTCGGCCAGGTGGTCGCGAACGTGCCGCCGGGCGGCTCCTCGATCGCCTACCTGGTCTTCGCCTACACCGGCGCCGCCTTCGGCCAGAAGTGGACCTCCCGGCTGGCCCTGGCGGCCGGCCTGTCCGCCGGGCCGCTGGTGTTCTGGCAGATGAAGCCGGTGAAGACGGTCTTCGACAGGGCCGGCGACGCGCACAGCCGCCCGTACACCTTCGGCGAGGCGGCGCTGATCACGCTGCTGATGAGCACGCCGTTCATCCTCTGCTGGGCCTGGGGCCGGCTGACCAGGGTGCGCCGCGCCTACCTCACCGAGCTGGAGGACCGCGCCGCCCGTCTGGAGCGCGAGCGGGACGCCCAGTCCAAGGTGGCGGTCGCCGCCGAGCGGGCCCGGATCGCCCGCGAGCTGCACGACGTTGTCGCGCACAACGTCTCGGTGATGATCGTCCAGGCCGACGGCGCCGCGTACGTCCTGGACAACTCCCCGCAGCAGGCGAAGGAGGCGCTGAGCACGATCGCCTCCACCGGCCGCCAGGCGCTGGTCGAGATGCGCCGCCTGCTGGGCGTGCTGCGCACCTCCGACACCACCGCCGAGGAGTACGTGCCGCAGCCGGGCGTCGAGGAGCTGCCGGAGCTGCTGGAGCAGGTCCGCACGGCCGGGCTCGACGTGGACTACGCCACCTCCGGGCACCCGCGCGAGCTGCCGCGCGGCGTCGAGCTGACCGTCTACCGGATCGTCCAGGAGGCGCTCACCAACGTCCGCAAGCACGGCGGCCCCGACGTGCACGCCCGGGTCGCGGTCGACTTCGGCGAACGCGAGCTGGCCGTCCTGGTGGAGGACGACGGGCGCGGCAGCACCGACGAGCAGTTGGCCGCCGGCGGCACGGACGGCCTCGGCCACGGCCTGATCGGCATGCGCGAACGCGTCGGCATGGTCAGCGGCAGCCTCGACGTGGGCCCCCGCCCCGGTGGCGGCTTCCGGATCCGCGCCGTCCTGCCGCTCAAGGCGGCCCACTAGCCCCGTCCGCCGTCCACCCCCTCCAAGGAGTCCCACCTTGACCATCCGCGTGATGCTCGTCGACGACCAGGAACTGCTGCGCACCGGCTTCCGGATGATCCTCCAGTCGCAGGGCGACATCGAGATCGCCGCCGAGGCGGGCGACGGCGCGCGAGCCCTGGAGCTGCTGCGGCACACCGAGGTGGACGTGATCCTGATGGACGTCCGGATGCCGCGGCTGGACGGCGTGCAGGCGACCCGCCGGATCTGCCTCGCCGAGGACGGCAGCCCGCTGCCGAACGCCCCGCACGTGCTCATCCTCACCACCTTCGACCTGGACGAGTACGCCTTCGCCGCGCTCAAGGCCGGCGCCAGCGGCTTCCTGCTCAAGGACGTCCCGCCGACCGAGCTGGTGGCCGCGATCCGCGCGGTGCACGGCGGCGACGCGGTGGTCGCCCCGACCACCACCCGCCGGATGATCGACCGCTTCGCCGAGGTGCTGCCCACCCCGCACAGCGCGCCGGGCTCGGACGCCCTGGGCCCGCTGACCGAGCGCGAGCGGGAGGTGTTCCTGCTGGTCGCCCAGGGGCTGTCGAACGGCGAGATCGCGGCCCGGCTGGTGCTCTCCGAGGCCACCGTGAAGACCCACGTCGGCCGGATCCTGGCCAAGCTGGGACTGCGCGACCGGGTCCAGGCCGTGGTGCTGGCGTACGAGGCCGGGCTGATCCGGGCCGGGGCCACCGACTGATCCGGGCCCGGGCCACCGACTGATCCGCTTCGGTGTTCGGTCTCCCCCGTAGACTGGGGCGGTACGTCCGGTACCCGTCGAGCGGACTGGAACGGTCATTCAGGACAAGGCAGGACAAGGGTGGACGTGAATCCGTCCGACTTCGCCGACTTCGGCGAGTTCGCCCCGCTCGCCGACGGTCTCGGCGGCCAGGCCTTCGGCGATCCCGGAGACCCGGGCAACCGCCCGGCCCGGCTCGCCGTCGGCGTGGTCGGCACCGGCCGGGTCGGCCCCGCGCTGGGCGCCGCGCTCCAGCTCGCCGGGCACACCGTGGTCGCCGCGTCCGGGGTGTCCGCCACCTCCCGCCGCCGCGCCGAGGCGCTGCTGCCGGGCGTGCGGATCGTCACCCCGCCGCAGGTGCTGGCCGCCGCCGACCTGGTGCTGCTGACCGTGCCGGACGACGCGCTGGCCGACCTGGTGGCCGGGCTGGCCGCCACCGGCGCGGTCCGCCCCGGCCAGCTGGTGGTGCACACCTCCGGCGCGCACGGCGTCGCCGTCCTGGAGCCCGCCACCCGGGCGGGGGCGCTGCCGCTGGCCCTGCACCCGGCGATGACCTTCACCGGCACCTCGGTGGACCTGGCCCGGCTGGCCGGCTGCCCGTTCGGCGTGACCTCGCCCGAGGAGCTGCGGCCGGTCGCCGAGGCGCTGGTGGTGGAGATGGGCGGCGAGCCCGAGTGGGTGCCCGAGGACGTCCGCCCGCTCTACCACACCGCCCTCGCGCACGGCGCGAACCACCTGGTCACCCTGGTCGCGCAGGCGATGGACCTGCTGCGCACGGCCGGCGTCGCCGAGCCCGGCCGGATGCTCGGCCCGCTGCTGGGCGCCGCCCTGGACAACAGCCTGCGCTCCGGCGACGCCGCCCTCACCGGCCCGGTCGCCCGGGGCGACGCGGGCACCGTACGGCGCCACCTGGCGCAGCTCAGTACGGTGTCCCCGGACATCCCGGCGGCGTACCGGGCGATGGCCCGCGCCACCGCGCAGCGGGCGCTCGCCAACGGAGCGATCGACGAAACGTCGGCGGCGGCGCTGCTGGACGTACTGAACGAGGAGAAGCACTGATGGCACGCGGCAAGCAGCCGAACAAGGCCCAGCGGACGCCGAAGGTCCACCGGGCCGTCGTCACCCGCACCGTGGACGACTTCGAGGCCGCTTTCTGGCCGGACGAGCGGCCGGTGGACAACGCCGTCGTGATGACCATGGGCGCGCTGCACGAGGGCCACGCCGCGCTGATCCGGGCCGCCCGCAAGCAGGTCGGCCGGGAGGGCCGGGTCGCGGTGACGGTCTTCGTCAACCCGCTCCAGTTCGGCCCGGCCGAGGACCTGGAGCGCTACCCGCGCACCCTCGACGAGGACGTGCGGCTGGCCGAGGAGAACGGCGCCGACGTGGTCTTCGCGCCGTCCGTCGACGAGGTCTACCCGAACGGCGAGCCGCAGGTGCGCATGGTGGCCGGCCCGATGGGCGAGCGCTTCGAGGGCGCCACCCGCCCCGGCCACTTCGACGGCGTGCTGACCGTGGTCGCCAAGCTGCTGCACATCACCGACCCGGACTTCGCCTTCTTCGGCGAGAAGGACGCCCAGCAGCTGGCGGTCATCCGGCGGATGGTCGCCGACCTGGACTTCGACGTGGAGATCGTCGGCGTGCCGACCGTCCGCGAGGAGGACGGCCTGGCGCTGTCCTCGCGCAACCGCTACCTCTCGGCGCAGGAGCGCGCCCGGGCGCTCGTCCTGTCCAAGGCCCTGTTCGCCGGCCGGGACGCCGCCGCGCAGGGCCCGAAGGCCGTCCGCGAGGCCGCCTCGGCCGTCCTGGACGGCGCCGAGGGCGTCACCCTGGACTACCTCGCCCTGGTCGACCCGCACGACTTCTCGGAGGCGGCGGACGACTTCCAGGGCGAGGCGGTGCTGGCCGTCGCCGCGAAGGTGGGCGAGACCCGCCTGATCGACAACGTCCACCTCATCTGCCGCTAGCGCCCGTCTCCCGGATCCTCGCCGGGTCCGGGAGACGGGCCCCGGGCGGATGACCGTCAGGCACGGAAACGTTCGGTAGTACCGACAGCAGGAACCCCCTTCCGGCATGCACTCACAGGAGGCGTGACCCGCAATGCTCCGCACCATGCTCAAGTCCAAGATCCACCGGGCCACCGTGACCCAGGCCGACCTGCACTACGTGGGATCCGTCACGGTGGACGAGGACCTGCTCGACGCCGCCGACCTGCTCCCCGGCGAGCTGGTCCACATCGTCGACATCAACAACGGCGCCCGGCTGGAGACCTACACCATCGCCGGCCCGCGCGGCTCCGGCGTGATCGGCATCAACGGCGCCGCCGCCCGCCTGGTCCACCCCGGCGACCTGGTCATCCTCATCGCCTACGGGCAGATGGACACGGCCGAGGCCAAGGGCTACCAGCCGAAGGTCGTCTTCGTGGACGGGCACAACCGGATCACCGGCCTGGGCGGGGACCCGGCCGAGGCGCAGGAGGGCACCGGACTGCTGCGCGGGGACGCGGCGTACGGTGGCGGCAACGGCGCGGCCGACGCCGCCTCGCGCTGAAGGAGCCACTGACCCATGTCCACGCACCGCCTCACCGCCCCGGCCCCCGGCTGGACCGCGACCACCGACGTGGTCGTGGTCGGCTCCGGGGTGGCCGGCCTCACCGTCGCGCTCAACGTCCGCAAGGCCGGCCTGCGGGCCATGGTGGTCACCAAGGCGATGCTGGACGACGGCTCCACCCGCTGGGCCCAGGGCGGCGTCGCGGCCGCGCTGGGCGAGGGGGACACCCCCGGGCAGCACCTGGACGACACCCTGGTGGCCGGCGCCGGGCTCTGTGACGAGGAGGCCGTGCGCACCCTGGTCACCGAGGGCCCGGACGCCGTCCGCCGGCTGATCGCCACCGGCGCCGCCTTCGACCGCGGCGCGGACGGCGAGATCCTGCTGACCCGCGAGGGCGGCCACCACCGCAACCGGATCGTGCACGCCGGCGGGGACGCCACCGGCGCCGAGATATCCCGCGCGCTGGTCGCCGCCGTCCGCCACGACCCCGAGATCGAGCTGATCGAGCACGCGCTGGTCCTCGACCTGCTGACCGACGCCGAGGGCCACGCGGCCGGCCTCACCCTGCACGTGATGGGCGAGGGCCAGCGCGACGGCGTCGGCGCCGTCCGGGCCCGCGCGGTGGTGCTCGCCACCGGCGGCATGGGCCAGGTCTTCTCGGCCACCACCAACCCGGCGGTCTCCACCGGCGACGGCGTGGCGCTCGCGCTGCGGGCCGGCGCCGAGGTGACCGACCTGGAGTTCGTCCAGTTCCACCCGACCGTGCTCTGGCTCGGCCCGGAGGCCGAGGGCCAGCTGCCGCTGGTCTCCGAGGCCGTGCGCGGCGAGGGCGCCCACCTGGTGGACGCGGACGGCGTCCGGTTCATGGTCGGGCAGCACGAGCTGGCCGAACTGGCCCCGCGCGACATCGTCGCCAAGGCGATCACCCGGCGGATGCTGGAGCAGGGCGCCGAGCACATGTACCTGGACGGGCGGCACTTCGGCGCCGAGATGTGGGCGCACCGCTTCCCGACCATCCTGGCCTCCTGCCGCGCGCACGGCATCGACCCGGTCACCGAGCCGATCCCGGTCGCCCCGGCCGCGCACTACGCCTCCGGCGGCGTGCGCACCGACCCCCGCGGCCGCACCTCCGTGCCCGGTCTGTACGCCTGCGGCGAGGTCGCCTGCACCGGGGTGCACGGCGCCAACCGGCTGGCCTCGAACTCCCTGTTGGAGGGCCTGGTCTTCGCCGAGCGGATCGCCGCCGACCTGGCCGGACGGCACCTGGCCGGCGAGCTGCCCGAGCGCACCGTGGACGTCGAGGCCGCCCGGGCCGCGCACCCCGTCCCGCTGCCGGCCTCCGAGGCGCGCGCCGAGATCCAGCGGCTGATGTCGCGCGGCGCCGGCGTGCTGCGCTCGGCCGACTCGATGGCCGACACCGCGGCCGGGCTCGGCCTGGTCGCCGAGCAGGCGTACGCGCACGTGGCCGAGGAGAAGCCGGCCGACCCCCGGGTGGAGACCTGGGAGGCCGCCAACCTGCTGCTGGTCGCCACCGCCCTGGTCGCGGCCGCCGCGCAGCGCGCGGAGACCCGCGGCTGCCACTGGCGCGAGGACTTCCCCGAGCGCGACGACGCCCACTGGCGGCGCCACCTGATCACCACCCTCGCCGCCACCGGCGGCCCGGTCAGCACCCCTGAGGAGCAATAGAACCATGACCCACTCCCACGAGGAACTCCCGATGGCCGGCGGCTGCGGCGACGGCTGCGCCTGCGGGGACGGCGAGGGCTACGAGACCGGCCTGGACCCGCAGCTGGCCGAGCTGCTGGAGCGCTCCGGGCTGGACCCGGTCGAGGTCGAGGACATCGCCACCCTGGCGCTGGCCGAGGACCTGGCCGGCGGCGAGGACGTCACCTCGGTGGCGACCGTGCCCGCCGAGGCCGTCGCGACCGCCGACTTCACCGCCCGCCAGGCCGGCGTGGTGGCCGGCCTGCGGGTCGCCGAGGCGGTCGTCTCGCTGGTCTGCGAGGAGGAGTTCGAGGTCGAGCGGCACGTCGAGGACGGCGACCGGGTGGAAGCCGGCCAGGTGCTGCTCTCGGTCCGCTCCCGCACCCGCGACCTGCTGACCGCCGAGCGCAGCGCGCTCAACCTGCTCTGCCACCTGTCCGGCATCGCCACCGCGACCCGTGCCTGGGCGGACGCCCTGGAGGGCACCGGCGCGGTCGTGCGGGACACCCGCAAGACCACCCCGGGCCTGCGCGCGCTGGAGAAGTTCGCGGTGCGCTGCGGCGGCGGCGCCAACCACCGGATGGCGCTCTCGGACGCCGCGCTGGTGAAGGACAACCACGTGGTCGCGGCCGGTGGCGTGGCCGAGGCCTTCCGGGCCGTCCGGGCCGCGTACCCGGAGCTGCCGGTCGAGGTCGAGGTGGACACCCTGGAGCAGATCCCGCCGGTGCTGGAGGCCGGGGCGGACCTGATCCTGCTGGACAACTTCACCGTCGGGCAGCTGAAGGAGGCCGTCTCGCTGGTGGCCGGCCGGGCGAAGCTGGAGGCCTCCGGCGGACTGACCCTGGCCAGCGCGCGCGAGGTCGCCCAGACTGGTGTCGACTACCTGGCCGTGGGCGCGCTCACCCACTCCTCGCCGATCCTGGACATCGGCCTGGACCTGCGCGCCTGACCGTCAGGGCGAGAACAGACCTGTCCCGACTCGCAGAAAGCGTCCCCGTGCTCCTCACCATCGACGTCGGCAACACCCAGACCACGCTCGGCCTGTTCGACGGCGAGGACGTGGTGGAACACTGGCGGATCTCCACCGATCCGCGCCGCACGGCCGATGAACTGGCGGTGCTCCTGCAAGGGTTGATGGGCAACCACACCGCGGTCCGGGAGGCCGCGGTGGAGGGCCTGGCGATCTGTTCGTCCGTCCCCGCCGTGCTCCACGAGCTCCGCGAGGTGACCCGCCGCTACTACGGCGACGTCCCCGCGGTGATCGTGGAGCCCGGCGTGAAGACCGGGGTGCACGTCCTGATGGACAACCCCAAGGAGGTCGGCGCGGACCGGATCGTCAACGCGCTGGCCGCCAACCACCTGTACGGCGGCCCGTGCATCGTGGTCGACTTCGGCACCGCGACCACCTTCGACGCGGTCAACGCGCGCGGCGACTACGTCGGCGGCGCGATCGCGCCGGGCATCGAGATCTCGGTCGAGGCGCTCGGCGTCCGCGGTGCCCAGCTGCGCAAGATCGAGCTGGCCCGCCCGCGCAACGTGATCGGCAAGAACACCGTCGAGGGGATGCAGTCCGGCATCCTCTACGGCTTCGCCGGCCAGGTCGACGGCCTGGTCGAGCGGATGGCCCGGGAGCTCGCCAAGGACCCGGACGACGTCCAGGTGATCGCCACCGGCGGCCTCGCCACCCTCGTCCTCGGCGAGGCCACCACCATCGACGTGCACGAGCCCTGGCTGACCCTGATCGGCCTGCGCCTGGTGTACGAGCGCAACCGCCCCACGGCCTGAGCGGCGCTCAGTTGCCGGGCGGCGGGGTCGCCGACGGGGTGGCCGGACCGGACGGCACCGGCGTCGCCACGGCCGGCAGGGTCGTCGGGTCGGGCGGCACCGGCGGCGGAACGGTGACCGTGGCCGTTCCCGCCAGCTGGGCCGGCTTGCCCGCGTTCCGGTCCGGAACGGCCGCCACGACCTTCTTCCAGCGCGGGTCCTTCACCACCGCGGTCAGCTGGTCCGGCGTCAGCGGCGGGTCGGTCCGGGTGATCGGCGAGCCGTTCTCCAGCGGCTTGCGGTTCCACTCCTGGAGCAGGAGCTGGTAGCCGCTCCCGGTCAGCTTGGCGGACCACGTCTTCGAGCCGGCCGGCTCGTCGCCGCGCGTCCCGGCCTGGTAGACGCGCACGTGCTCGCCGCCCGGGAGGTCGGCCTCGGTGCAGGCGTCACCCGGGACCGTCGTGGCGGGGCAGTCGGCGTCGCCGACCATGAGCGTGACCGAGAACAGGTACTGGACCGCGCCGTTCCCGTCGTCCAGCACCAGCCGCAGCTGCGGGATGTCGCTCTCGGTGCCCCTGGCCTCGCCCACCGTCACCTCCCCCTGCGGCAGGAGTTCGGTGAGCATCCGCAGGAACTCCGGCCCGGTGACCGGAGGAGCGGACGCGGTCGACGCCCCGTCCGAGGCCGCGCCGGCCACCGCCGCACCCTGCCCGGGCAGCAGGCCGCCGAGCGCGGCTCCGCCCACCCCGATCAGGGCCAGTGCGGCGGCGCCCGCCACGGTGCCGGCCCGCCGCCTGCGGCGCAGCCGGCGGCCGTACGCCCAGCCGGTGTCGACCAGCCGGGTGGCGTCGGTGTCGTAGGCCCCGCCGGCCCGGCCGATGGCCTCGGTGAAGGCCTGCTCGAACCGCTCGTCGGGCCCGTCGTGCTCTGCGGACATGCTGGACCAACCTCTCTACCAAATGAGTTGACGTGATCAGTGCGGTGGACCCGCCGAGCGCGCTACGGCCGGCTCAGCGCCCGGCCAGCTCGTCGAGGCTGCCGCCGAGCACCGCGCGGATCCGGCCGAGCGCGCGGAAGGACTGGGTCCGGACGGCGCCCGGGGTGCTCTGCAGGATCGCGGCGGTCTCCTCGACGCTGCGGTCCTCCCAGTAGCGCAGCACCAGCACCGCCCGGTCGCGCGGCGCGAGCCGGCCGAGCGCGTCCACCAGGGTCAGCCGCAGCTCCGGGTCGCCCTGCGGGGCCGCGCCGTCCGGCACCGCGTCGACCGGCCGCTCACCGCTGGAGCGGCGGCCGCGGTGCGAGAGGAAGGCCCGCACCAGCACGGTGTGGGCGTACCCGGCCGGGTTGTCGATCCGCCGCTTGGCCCCGAACCAGGCGGTGCGGTGCCACTGGGCGTAGATCCGCCCGAGCGCCTCCTGCACCAGGTCCTCGGCGAGGTGGGTGTCCCCGCCGGTGAGCAGGCAGGCCGACCGGTAGAGCGGTCTGGCCCGGGCGGCCGCGAAGGCCTGGAAGTCCTCGTCCCGGCGCCCGCCCCGGGCCGCCTTCCCCTGACCGTCCGGTTGCATCCTGCCCGGCCCCCTCGCTCGTTCTCCCCTGACACCTGGATGACCAGGTGCACCCCGGGCGGCGTTACAGGTGGTGGCGAAAGGCTTCTTCACCGCGCCGAACGGGGGTCGTTCGGCGCGACGTTACCGACAAATCGGATATTCCTCACGTAGTGTCAATCCATGCCTACGCCACACGGATCGCGCGGCGGCATGGCCTTCAGCGCCGACGAAGTCCGCGTGCTGCGCCGAGCCCTCGCCCAAGCCCTGCACCCCGCCGTTCCCGTCCACCTCCAGAAGCCCGACCGCCCGGTCTTCGCCTGGCCCGGCGCCGAGCTCTGGGCGGAGGACGTCCAGGACGCCCTGCGCCTGACCGAGGCGATCGACGAGGCGGTCCAGGAGGGCGGCCGGCTGCGCGCCTTCCTGCTCGCCGACCTCGGACGCTACCGCTCCGCCCTGCCCGGCAGCGCCCCCGGCTACCTGGAGCGGCTGGAGGAGGCGGTGTCCGACGGGTACCTGCCCGGGCCGGAGGACCTCACCGCGCTGCGCGGGCTGTCCCGCCAGCCCTGCGGCCAGGGCGAGCGGGCCCGCCGCTCCCGACTGGCCGGGCGCTGCCACGCACTGGCCGAGGCCGCCGTCCGCGAACGGCTCGCCCTCCACACCGGCCCCCGCCACCTGGTGGCCGTACCGAGCCCCGCCGCACCGCCGCACAGTCACCCCATCCCCGTAGGAGGACGGACCATCATGAGCAGCACCGAGTCCCGCCCCGAGCAGCCCGCCGCCGCGACGACCCCGCCCCGTCCGCACCGGATGCCCACCCCCGCCGAGCTCTTCGGCCGCCGCCCCAAGCCCCCCACCCGTCCCGCCCCGCCCGCCGACCAGACCCCCGAGGACATCGAGGACGTCGAACTGGCCACCGGCACCGGCTGAGCCGGACGACACGCCCCGGAGGGGGGACCGCCGTCGCGGTCCCCCCTCCGCCGCGCCCCGGTCCAGGTGCCGACAGTGCCGCGTTCCGGCCGGCCGCCGTCGATCACGGCAGGGACTCGGCCGCCCCCGGGCCCGCCGCGCCGGCTGACCCGGGCCCGTCCGGTCCGCGGGGCAGGCCGCCGTCACGGCCTCCCCCGCGGCAATCCCGGCGCGGAGCACCGTGTGTGGCTGGCTACCCTTGTGGGGTGAGCGATCAGAGCCTTTTTCCCGCGACCGACGACCTTCCCGAGCAGATGCGCGTCCGGCGCGAGAAGCTGGACCGGCTCCGGGCGGCCGGCGTCGACCCGTACCCGGTCGGATTCCCCCGCACCACCACCATCGCGGACCTCCGCGCCAAGCACCCCGATCTGGAGCCGGACACCGCGACCGGCGAGCGGGCCGGCGTCACCGGCCGCGTGATCCTCTCCCGCACCGGCGGCAAGCTCTGCTTCGCCACCCTGCGCGACGGCACCGGCGACCTCCAGGTGATGTTCTCCCTGGACAAGCTGGGCGCCGAGCGGCTGGCGGCCTGGAAGGCCGACATCGACCTCGGCGACCAGGTCGGCGTCGAGGGCGAGGTGATCACCTCCAAGCGCGGCGAGCTGTCCGTGATGGTGGACCGCTGGGAGCTCACCGCCAAGTGCCTGCGCCCGCTGCCGGACAAGCACAAGGGCCTCACCGACCCGGAGGCACGGGTCCGCCAGCGCTACCTGGACCTGATCGTCAACCCCGAGGCCCGGGAGATCCTGCACCTGCGCAGCAAGGTCGTCCGCTCGATCCGCCGCACCTACGAGGACCGCGGCTACATCGAGGTCGAGACCCCGATGCTCCAGCCGGTGCACGGCGGCGCCAACGCGCGTCCGTTCAAGACGCACATCAACGCGTACGACATCGACCTCTACATGCGCATCGCCCCCGAGCTGTACCTCAAGCGGCTGGTGGTCGGCGGCGCCGAGAAGGTCTTCGAGATCAACCGCAACTTCCGCAACGAGGGCGCGGACTCCACCCACAACCCGGAGTTCACCTCGCTGGAGTCGTACGAGGCGTACGGCGACTACGACACCCAGGCCGAGCTGATCCGCGAGACGATCGTCAACGCGGCCCGGGACGCGCTGGGCACCACCGTGATCAAGGGCGTGGACGCGCACGGCGTCGAGCACGAGATCGACCTGGCCGAGCCGTGGGAGGAGGTCTCCGTCTACCCGGGCATCTCGGCCCGCCTGGGCGTCGAGGTCACCCCGGAGACGGGCGTCGAGGAGCTGCGCAAGCTGGCCGCCGAGCACGGCATCCCGTTCGAGAAGGAGTGGGGCCACGGCCAGATCGTGCTGGAGATGGTCGAGCGCCTGCTGGAGGAGAACGCCGTCCGGCCGACCTTCATCAAGGACTACCCGACCGAGGTCTCCCCGCTGACCCGCCAGCACCGCTCGCGGCCCGGTGTGGCCGAGAAGTGGGACCTGGTGATCTTCGGGACCGAGATCGGCACCGCCTACTCCGAGCTGGTCGACCCGGTCGAGCAGCGCGCCCGCCTCACCGCCCAGTCGCTGCTGGCGGCCGGCGGCGACGTCGAGGCGATGCAGGTGGACGAGGACTTCCTGCGCGCCCTGGAGTACGCGATGCCCCCGACCGGCGGCCTCGGCCTCGGCGTGGACCGCCTGATCATGCTGCTGACCGGCAAGAACATCCGGGAGACGGTGCTCTTCCCGCTGGTGAAGCCGGAGCCGAAGGCTTCCGCCGCGACGGCGGAGAAGACCGAGGAGGAGTGACCTGATGGACTACGTCAGCGCGATCGTGCCGCCGCTGGTCATGGCGATCGGCTTCGGCTTCCTGGTGCGGGCCATCGTCCGCAGCCAGGGCGGGGCCCAGCGGGCCAAGGAAGACGTCGACTGACGCCGTCAGCCGTCCCGAACGACCGGCGCGCCGCCATTCCCGATTCCCGGGGGTGGCGGCGCGCCGGTTTGGCGCACTTCACAAGATTTGCCCCATTCACTCCCTATCCTGGCCGCACTATGGTCCGGCAACTCGGCGAACTTGAGAACGCCATCATGACCCGGGTGTGGCAGTGGAACCGACCGGTCACGGTTCGCGAGGTTCTCCTGGATCTGCGGTCGGAACGCGAAATCGCGTACACCACGGTGATGACCGTCCTGGACAAGCTCCACAGAAAGGGCTGGCTGCGCCGCGAGCGGGTCGGCCGGGCCTATCGATATGAACCGGTCTCCTCGCGCGAGGCGTACACGGCGGCCCTGATGAACGACGCCTGGGCCACCAGTGACAATCCGGCGGCGGCCCTGGTGCACTTCTTCGGCCTGATGTCGCCCGAGCAACGCGAAGCGCTCCGGGACGCCTTGCGGGTGGCCGCGCTGTTCCCGTCCGATCCGCCCGGCGCGGATTCCCCGGACGACGGACCGGATACCGGTGGGACGGAACCGGGAGCGGCGCGATAACGTCCCGACCATGGAGGTCACCATCCGCCGGGCGCGGACCACGGACGTGCGGGCAGTGCGCGGGCTCATCGACGCCTACGCGCGCGACGGCATTCTGCTGGACAAGCCCACAGTCACACTGTTCGAATCCGTCCAGGAGTTCTGGGTCGCGGAACGCGACGACGACGGCGCGGTCGTGGCCTGCGGCGCACTGCACGTGATGTGGGAGGACCTCGCCGAGGTCCGCACGCTCGCGGTGGATCCGGCCGTCCGCGGCTTCGGGATCGGGCACCTGCTGCTGGAGAAGCTGGTGCAGACGGCGCGCTGGCTGGGCGTCCGTCGGATTTTCTGCTTGACGTTCGAGGTCGCGTTCTTCGCGAAACACGGTTTCGTCGAGATCGGGGAGCTCCAGGAAACCGATGATGGTACGACAGACCCGGCGGCGATCGCTACGGATGTCTATGAAGAACTCCTCCGCTCGTACGATGAAGGCGTCGCCGAGTTCCTCGACCTGGAGCGGGTGAAGCCCAACACACTGGGCAACTCGCGCATGCTGCTGCACCTCTGAGGCGCTCCACCCGGGTCAAGGGTTTGTGTTTTCCGGAGAAAGGCGCTTTCCTTTCCTCAGGCAATGGGTCGTTTAGCGGAAAGGGAAGCCCGTGGCACAGAGGGTGCAGGTCATTCTTGAAGACGATCTCGACGGCGGTTCGGCGGACGAGACGGTGACGTTCGCCCTCGACGGCGTTGCCTACGAGATCGACCTGAAGAGCGCCAACGCGGACAAGCTCCGCGGCCTGCTGGCGCCGTACGTGGAGAAGGGCCGCAAGCAGAGCGGCCGGCTCGCCGGCACCCGTCGTCCGGGCCGCGGCGGTGCGGCGCGTCCGGCCGGCGGCGGTGCGCCCGACACGGCCAAGATCCGCGCGTGGGCCAAGGAGCAGGGCCTGGAGGTCAACGACCGCGGCCGCGTTCCGAGCAACGTCCGCGAGGCCTACGAGAAGGCCAACGCGTCCTGATCCCGGCGCCGTCGGCCCGCCGGTGCGGGCGCGGGGCCCCGGCGGCCGGAGACGGCGCCGCCAGTACACGCACGGGGCGCGGAGGAGTCTCCTCCGCGCCCCGCGGCGCGTGCCCGCAGGGCCGTGCCGCCGCGGGCACCGGGGCCGGGCGGGGCACCGGTCCGGGCGGCGGCCCGGGCACCCGGTCGGGCACCGGTCCGGGCACCGGCCCGGGCGGCGGAACAATCGCGGGCTGTGCAACGCTGTAAGGGCGAAGCGGTAAGCGGACACCACCGGGGCACGCACCCGGGCCCCGGCCGCCGTTGAACCGCCGTCGCCACGGCCCGACTTCTCGCCAGGCGAACACCGCCACCGCGGAAACTGCGCGAGAACCGCCCCGATACCGGGTATGAATGCAGGTGGACGGGTTCTTCGGCCCGTCCAGGGGCAGTATGCGCGACCGGCCGGAGTGTTCCGGCCCGCGCCCCCGGCGGCACGTGTTCGCCGATGGCGTAGCGGAATCCGGTGCATCCGGCCCACCTGTGGGAACACCGTTTCCCAGCATCAGGTTGGGATTGGTGTCGGCTGGTCGCGCAGCATCTCGCTCCTCTACCGGGGAGTGAATCCGTGGGCCGCGCCGCTGAGCGGGACTAGCATGCGGAAGGACAGGGCGGGGACGGACCCCGAACTGCCCGACCGCTCTGAGGAGCGATAAACGATGTTCGAGAGGTTCACCGACCGCGCGCGGCGGGTTGTCGTCCTGGCTCAGGAAGAAGCCCGGATGCTCAACCACAACTACATCGGCACCGAGCACATCCTCCTGGGTCTGATCCACGAGGGCGAGGGCGTCGCCGCCAAGGCCCTGGAGAGCCTCGGGATTTCTCTTGAGGCCGTTCGCCAGCAGGTCGAGGAGATCATCGGCCAGGGCCAGCAGGCCCCGTCCGGCCACATTCCCTTCACCCCCCGGGCGAAGAAGGTCCTGGAGCTGTCGCTCCGGGAGGCCCTGCAGCTCGGCCACAACTACATCGGCACCGAGCACATCCTGCTCGGCCTGATCCGCGAGGGCGAGGGCGTCGCCGCCCAGGTCCTGGTGAAGCTGGGCGCCGACCTCAACCGGGTGCGCCAGCAGGTCATCCAGCTGCTCTCCGGCTACCAGACCGGCGGCAGCAAGGAGTCGGCCACGGCCGGCGGGCCCGCCGAGGGCACCCCGTCGACCTCGCTGGTCCTGGACCAGTTCGGCCGCAACCTCACCCAGGCCGCCCGCGAGGCCAAGCTCGACCCGGTCATCGGGCGCGAGAAGGAGATCGAGCGGGTCATGCAGGTGCTGTCCCGCCGCACCAAGAACAACCCGGTGCTGATCGGTGAGCCCGGCGTCGGCAAGACCGCCGTGGTCGAGGGCCTGGCCCAGGCGATCGTCAAGGGCGAGGTCCCGGAGACGCTCAAGGACAAGCAGCTCTACACGCTGGACCTGGGCGCCCTGGTGGCCGGCTCGCGCTACCGCGGTGACTTCGAGGAGCGCCTGAAGAAGGTGCTCAAGGAGATCCGCACCCGCGGCGATATCATCCTGTTCATCGACGAGCTGCACACCCTGGTCGGCGCGGGCGCCGCCGAGGGCGCCATCGACGCCGCCAGCATCCTCAAGCCGATGCTGGCCCGCGGCGAGCTGCAGACCATCGGTGCCACCACCCTGGACGAGTACCGCAAGCACCTGGAGAAGGACGCCGCGCTGGAGCGCCGCTTCCAGCCGATCCAGGTCGCCGAGCCGTCGCTGCCGCACACCATCGAGATCCTCAAGGGTCTGCGCGACCGCTACGAGGCCCACCACCGGGTCTCCATCACGGACTCCGCCCTGGTCGCCGCCGCCACCCTGGCCGACCGGTACATCTCGGACCGCTTCCTGCCGGACAAGGCGATCGACCTGATCGACGAGGCCGGCTCCCGGATGCGCATCCGCCGGATGACCGCGCCGCCGGACCTGCGCGAGTTCGACGAGAAGATCGCCGACGTGCGCCGCGAGAAGGAGAGCGCGATCGACGCGCAGGACTTCGAGAAGGCCGCGTCCCTGCGCGACGACGAGAAGCAGCTCCTGCAGGCCAAGGCCAAGCGCGAGAAGGAGTGGAAGGCCGGCGACATGGACGTCGTCGCGGAGGTCAACGAGGAGCTCATCGCCGAGGTCCTGGCCACCGCCACCGGCATCCCGGTCTTCAAGCTGACCGAGGAGGAGACCTCCCGCCTGCTGCGCATGGAGGACGAGCTGCACAAGCGCGTCATCGGCCAGAAGGACGCCATCAAGGCGCTCTCCCAGGCCATCCGGCGCACCCGTGCGGGCCTCAAGGACCCGAAGCGCCCCGGCGGTTCGTTCATCTTCGCCGGCCCGTCCGGCGTCGGTAAGACCGAGCTGTCCAAGACGCTGGCGGAGTTCCTGTTCGGCGACGAGGACGCGCTGATCGCGCTCGACATGTCCGAGTTCTCCGAGAAGCACACCGTCTCCCGGCTGTTCGGCTCCCCGCCCGGCTACGTCGGCTACGAGGAGGGCGGCCAGCTGACCGAGAAGGTCCGCCGCAAGCCGTTCTCGGTCGTCCTCTTCGACGAGGTCGAGAAGGCCCACCCGGACATCTTCAACTCGCTGCTGCAGATCCTGGAGGACGGTCGCCTGACCGACTCCCAGGGCCGCGTGGTCGACTTCAAGAACACCGTCATCATCATGACGACCAACCTCGGCACCCGGGACATCTCGAAGGGCTTCAACCTCGGCTTCGCGGCCACGGGTGACACCCAGACCGGGTACGAGCGGATGAAGGCGAAGGTCGGCGAGGAGCTCAAGCAGCACTTCCGCCCCGAGTTCCTGAACCGCGTCGACGACATCGTGGTGTTCCACCAGCTGTCCGAGGACGACATCATCCAGATCGTCGACCTCATGATCGCCAAGGTGGACGAGCGGCTCAAGGACAAGGACATGGGCCTGGAGCTCAGCGTCGAGGCCAAGAAGCTGCTGGCCAAGCGCGGCTACGACCCGATCCTGGGTGCCCGTCCGCTGCGCCGCACCATCCAGCGCGAGATCGAGGACCACCTCTCCGAGAAGATCCTCTTCGGTGAGCTGCGGGCCGGCCACATCGTCGTCGTCGACGTCGAGGGCGAGGGCAAGGACGCCAAGTTCACCTTCCGCGGCGAGGAGAAGTCGGCCGTCGCGGACACCCCGGCCGCGGTCGCCTCGTCCGGTCCCGACCTGACGAAGTAACCCAACTTTTAACAGACAACTTCACAGCCACCGAGCCCCCGGCGTTCACGCCGGGGGCTCGGTGCGTTCCGCCCCGCCGACGCCGGCGGGGGTACGGACCGGAATGTCCGGCTCCCCCACTGGCTGGTACGGGTGCGCTCGGTTTCTCAGCAAGCTTTAACGAACATACGGTTGACATGCGGTCAGATGATGGGGGGTCGCGGAGCATAGCGCCGTGACCATGTCACGGTCAAGGTCTATCTTTTCTGTGCACGCTTGTATCAAATGACGTCCACCTGTCTTTCATTTTGGTTTGCCGGGCTTTGGCCATGAGCTGGCCCCGGTCGGGGAGGACGTCACAACGTTGAAGAACACCAGGAGAACCGCTGCGGTCGCCACAGCCGCAGCGGTCATAGTCACGCTCGGCGCGGGCCTGCTTCCGGGCACCGCCGTCGCCGCCGGCTCCGCCCCGGTCCCGAAGGACCCGGCCGAGGCCGTCCAGAACACCGAGCACAACCTTCCGGGCCCGCTGACCGCGAAGGTGGAGGCGGAGCAGAAGGCCGCCACCGAGAAGCTGCTCAACGGCACCGCCGAGGTCGAGCAGCACAACGGCAGCACCAGCGTGAAGCTCGGCAAGGACAAGTACGTCGAGCTCGCCCGCGAGCGCACGGACAAGATCTTCACCATCCTGGTCGACTTCGGTGACCAGGTGGACAACACCACCACGACGCCGGACGGCAAGGTCAAGTACGGCGGTGAGCCCGGCCCGAAGCACAACGAGATCGAGAAGCCGGACCGCGCCACCGACAACTCGACCGAGTGGCAGGCCGACTACAACCAGCAGCACTACCAGGACCTGTACTTCAACAAGGACAAGCCCTCGCTGAAGACCTACTACGAGAAGCAGTCCTCGGGCCGCTACTCGGTCGACGGCGTGGTCACGGACTGGGTCCGCGTCCCGTGGAACGAGGCCCGTTACGGCTCCGACTACTGCGGCTCCAACGTCTGCGCCAGCGCCCAGGACCTGATCCGCGACGCCGTGGACATCTGGTACAAGGACCAGCTGGCCAAGGGTCAGACCGACGCCCAGATCAAGGCGACCCTGGCCCAGTACGACCAGTGGGACCGTTACGGTTCGCACCACGACGGGAACTTCAACCAGCCCGACGGGTACCTGGACCACTTCCAGATCGTGCACGCCGGCGAGGACAAGTCGGCCGGTGGCGGCAAGCAGGGCAAGAAGGCCCTGTGGGCGCACCGCTCGTACGTCTACGGCAACCTGCAGGGCACGGCCGGCCCCGAGGGCAACAAGCTCGGTGGCGTCCAGGTCGGCAGCAGCGGCATCTGGGTCGGCGACTACACGATGCAGCCGGAGAACGGCGGCCTCGGCGTCTTCGCCCACGAGTACGGCCACGACCTCGGTCTGCCGGACCTCTACGACACCGCCGGCAAGGGCATCGACAACTCGGTCGGCTTCTGGTCGCTGATGTCCTCCGGTTCCTGGCTCGGCGAGGGCAAGGACGCGATCGGCGACATGCCGAACGACCTCGACGCCTGGAGCAAGTACCAGCTCGGCTGGCTGAAGGTCGACCGCGCCAAGGCGGGCACCGAGTCGACCCACCACATCGGCCCGGCGGAGTACAACAGCAAGCTGCCGCAGGCCCTGATCGTCGACCTGCCGAAGAAGAGCATCACCACCGAGATCAACAAGCCGTTCGCCGGCGCCGGTGAGTGGTGGAGCGGCAGCGCCGACAACCTGAACGTCACGCTCACCCGCGACGTCGACCTGACCGGCAAGACCAAGGCCAGCATCAACGCCAAGGCCTGGTACGAGCTGGAGCAGGACTTCGACTACGCGTTCGGCGAGGTCTCCACCGACGGCGGCAAGTCCTGGACCGTCATCGACGGCACCTGGAACGGCACCGCGCTGCCGCGCGAGAACGACCGTCCGGCCCTCAGCGGCCAGGTTGCCGCCTGGGGCGACCTGTCGTTCAACCTGGACGCCTACGCGGGCCAGAAGGTCAAGTTCCGCTACCACCAGACCACCGACGGCGGCCTGCACTTCCGCGGCCTGACGCTGGACAACATCGCGGTCGTCGCCGACGGCGCCGCCGTGTTCAGCGACGACGTCGAGAACGGTGACAACGGCTGGGTGGCCGACGGGTTCTCCCGCTTCGGCGGCTCGTACACCAAGGACTACGCGCAGTACTACATCGCGGAGAACCGGCAGTACGTGTCCTTCGACCAGACCCTGAAGACCGGCCCGTACAACTTCGGCTTCGCCGACAAGCCGAGCTGGGTCGAGCACTACTCCTACCAGCCCGGTCTGCTGATCTGGTTCTGGGACGAGTCGCAGACCGACAACAACGTCAGCGCCCACCCGGGCCACGGCCTGGTCCTGCCGGTCGACTCGCACCCGAACGTGCTGAAGTGGACCGACGGCAGCCTGATGAAGCCGCGCGTCCAGGGCTTCGACTCCACCTTCGGCTCCCGCCGCGTCCCCGCGCTCACCCTGCACAACAAGGGCGTCGAGACCGTCATCCCGAAGGCCAAGGGCGTCGACGAGTTCAACGACCTGAAGTCGTGGTGGAGCAAGGACGACCAGTACGCCGGTGTCGACGTCCCGAAGACGGGCACCAGCATCGAGGTCGAGAACGAGTCCTCGAACTACCTGGAGACCTGGATCCGGGTCCGCCCGGTCGACAACTGATCGTCGCTCCGGTAGCGATCGGCCTGTGACCAGGCAGCTCTGACACCTCCACGTCCGGCCCGTCCCCGCAGTGCGCGGGGGCGGGCCGGACGCTTTGTCAGGACCGGACGGCCGGCAGCCGGTCCAGGAAGGCGGCGGCCGCCACCGCGACGTCGGCGCCGGTCCAGTCGAGGGCGGGCGCGGCGACCGTGACCTCGGTCATCGAGAGCCCCGGCGGCCCGTCCTCGCGCCAGGCGCCGAACAGCCCGGTCCCGGTGCCCTCGGCCAGCCCGAGCCCGGCCTCCTCCAACTCCCCCGCCGGGTACGGCAGCCAGAGCTGGAACTGGTGGGTGTGCGGCGGGGACGGGTGCACCCGGGCGCCGGGGACGGCGGCGAACGCCCGCTCCAGCGCCCCGGCGACGGTCCGGGCGTGCGCCACGTACCCGGCCAGCCGCGGCAGTTCGCGCTCCAGCCCGGTCAGCGCGGCCAGCGCGGACGGCCACTGCTGGTAGAGCTGCCCGCCGTAGCGGTGCCGCCAGGCCCGGGCGGTGCGGACGAGGCCGCCCGGGCCGGCCAGCGCGGCGCCGCTGATCCCGCCGAGCGTCTTGTAGAAGGACACGTAGACCGAGTCGGCCAGGGCGGCGACCTCCGGCAGCGGCCGGCCGAGGGCGACCGCGGACTCCCAGAGCCGGGCGCCGTCCAGGTGCAGCGCCGCACCGTGCTCCTCGCGCACCACCGCGGCCAGCTCCACCAGCTCCGCCCAGCCGGGCAGCACGAACCCGGCGTCGCGCAGCGGCAGCTCCAGGCTCAGCGCGGCGTACGGCTCGTCCAGGGCGCGCAGCTCCTCGGCGGTGGGCTGGCGCGGCGCGGTCGTGGGCCAGAGGCTGCGCAGGCCGGACAGGACGCCGAGGGCATGCCGCTCGTGCCGGTCGGTGTGGGCCAGCGGGTGGGTGACCACGGTGCGCGTCCCGGCCGCCTCGGCGTGGATCCGCAGGGCGATCTGCTGGGCCATCGTGCCGGTCGGGAAGAAGGCCGCGTCCTCGGTGCCGAGCAGCTCGGCGACCCGCTGCTCCAGGGTGCGGACCACGCCGTCGCCGTACTGGTCCGGGCGGCCGTCCAGGTCGGCGCCGCCGTACGGGCCGGGGGCGGCGTCCGGCGGCGGCCCGGCCAGGTCGGCGAGGCGTTCGCGGATGGTCTGCGGCCGGACGCCGGACAGCAGCCGCTCGCAGCCGCGCAGGGCGGCGAAGCGGCGGTCCGGCAGGGCCGGCCGGCCACTGGCGTCGGGGACTTCACTCCTGTTGCCGTACATGGCTCGATGGTCCCGCAGCGGGCCTGGCCGGTCAGCGGTGCGGACCGAAAGCGGTTCGAGCCCGCCAAACGCCGGCCGCGCGTGGTGCTGGTCACAGGCCTCCGGCGCGGTACGACCGACGGTAGTAGCGGGGGCCGGGGAACCGGCGGACGCCGCGAGGCGGGCACCGACGATCCGATCACATGATCATTACTCCGTCGGTTTGAATCTCCGGCGCCACGATGACTACACGCCGTAGTACGTCACACCGTTTGGGACTCCGCTCGGTGACCGTTACACCTGAGTGGTCCCCCGCTCAGCACGCGCCCGAACGGGCTCCTCGTGCTGCCCTCGTTCGACCGTGAGGTACGGCAAGCGATGTCCACCGTCCCGCCCGTGGGGCCGGCCCTGCGCCGGCTCGCCGCCCGCACGGCGGCCCAGGCCGCCGTCTGGCTGCCCCGGATCGGCCACGCCGTCCGCACCCAGGCCGCACCGCTGCGCTCGCTCGCGTCGCCCCGGCACACCACGCTGCCGGGCAGCCGGCAGCGGGCCGAGCACGACCACGCCCTGGTCTCGGCCGGAGCGGCCGCCGTGCTGCTCGCCGGGGTGCTGCTGGTGGCCACCCCGGGCACCGCCTCGGCGCAGACCGTGCTGCCCACCACGCCGGGCAGCTCGGCCTTCACCGTGCCCAGGGCGGAGGTGCCCAGCGCGGGGCTGGTCCAGGTGGCCGGGCCCAGCCCGTACAAGCTGCCCGACGACGGCGACTCCGCGCAGGAGTTCGTGGCGGTGGCGGCCAACCTGCTGCCGCTCGAACCGCCGGCTCCGGCGCCCGAGCCGGAACCCGCCCCCGAGCCGGCCCCCGAGCCCGCCCCTGCACCCGAGCCCGAGCCCGAGCCCGCCCCGGCTCCCGGGTGGTCGGCGCCGGTGCCGAACGCGCCGACCAGCAACCCGTACGGGAAGCCCAACCGCAGCTACGCGGCCGGGTACCACACCGGGGTGGACTTCGCGGTCTCCCCGGGCACGCCGCTGCTGGCGGTCGGCGACGCGACCGTGGTCTCGGCCGGCTGGGACGGCGCGTACGGCAAGGAGGTCGTGCTGCGGCTGGCGGACGGCCACTTCGCGCAGTACGCCCACATGTCCTCGGTCAGCGTCTCCGCGGGCCAGTGGGTGCCGGCGGGCGAGCGGATCGGGTATTCCGGGAGCACCGGCAACTCGACCGGCCCGCACCTGCACTTCGAGATCCGCACCAGCAACCGCTACGGCGCGGTGGTCAACCCGATCGCGTACCTCGCGGGGCACGGCGTCACGAACTTCTGAGCCGCCCCGGGTGCTCCACTGAGCGCCCTTGGCGACCCTCAGCCCGCGCTGGACGCGGGGTGGCCGGGGGCGGAGTGGCGGATCCCGGCGCCGATCTCCAGCGCGATGTCCCGGGCCGCCCCGATCGCCTCGTCCAGGCCGGCCGGGGGCGGCTGCTCGCCCCACACGTTCCGGGCCTCGCCGCAGTCCGCGCTGTCCTGCTTGAGCAGGAACAGCGACGAGTGGACGGTGAACAGCGCCATCGCGGCCCGCAGCCGGTCGTGGAAGTCCGCCTCCGGCCCGTGCACCAGCTGCATCATGGTGATCATGCGGTCCTTGAAGGCCAGCCCGGCCGGGGACTCGCGCAGCGCGGGCTGGTTCTCGTGGAAGAAGCGCAGCAGCGGGGCCCGCTCGGCCATCCCGTCCGCGAAGCGGCGGATCAGCTCGTCGCGCGTCGTCGGGCTCCAGGCCTGCTTGCGGCCCCACGCGATGGTCTCGTCGATCGGCGCGGCCATCCGCTCGACGATGCCGAGGACGATGTCGTCCTTGGTCTTGAAGTGGTAGTAGAGCGCGGCCTTGGTGACGCCCAGGCGGTCGGCGATCTCGCGCAGCGAGGTCTGCTCGTAGCCCTGCTCCGCGAAGAGCTCCAGTGACACCTCGATGATGCGAGCCCGGGTGTCGCTGCGGGGGCTGTGCGGAGTGCCCATGGCCTGCCTCATGACTGCGTCGGTGACTACTGCGGACCCCGGGGTGGTGGTCCGCCCCGGGCTCATTCTCCCTGCCCAGACGGTCGGTCGAGAAACTGGCTTGACGACCGGCTAGGGAACAACCTACCGTGCCGACGGTCGATAAACTAGCCGGGCGACAAGTAAGTGAGCCGCCGCACGGCACGACGCTCCGTCCGCACCACCCTCCGGGAGACCCACCTCATGTCACAGCCCAAGACCGCCGGCCCGGTGCCGGAGGACAGGACGGCCGAGGAGGAGCAACCGCGGTCACCGCGCGAGATCCGCCTCGTGATGGTCGGCCTGGTCGTCACCATGCTGCTGGCCATGCTCGACAACCTGATCGTCGGCACCGCGATGCCGACCATCGTCCACGACCTCGGCGGCGCCGAGCACCTGTCCTGGGTGGTCACCGCCTACACCCTGGCCACCGCCGCCTCCACCCCGATCTGGGGCAAGCTCGGCGACCTCTACGGCCGCAAGGGCACCTTCCTCACCTCGATCGTGGTCTTCCTGGTGGGCTCGGCGCTGTCCGGCCTGTCGCAGAACATGAACGAGCTGATCGGCTTCCGCGCCGTCCAGGGCCTGGGCGCCGGCGGTCTGATGGTCGGCGTCATGTCGATCATGGGTGCGCTCGTCCCGCCGCGCGACCGCGGCAAGTACCAGGGCATGTTCGCCGCGGTGATGGCCCTCGCCACCATCGGCGGCCCGCTGGCCGGCGGCTTCATCACCGACCACCTCAGCTGGCACTGGACCTTCTACATCAACCTGCCGCTCGGCGTGGTCGCGCTGGCCGTGGTCGTCGTCACCCTGAAGCTGCCGAAGGTCCGCAGCACCGCGAAGATCGACTACCCGGGCGCGGTCCTGCTCACGGTCGGCATCACCTCGCTCGTGCTGATCACCACCTGGGGCGGCCAGGAGTACGCCTGGGGCTCCAAGGAGGTCCTCGGCTTGGCCGCGCTCGCCGCCGCCTCGCTGATCGCCTTCTGCTACGTGGAACAGCGGGCGCAGGAGCCGATGCTGCCGCTGGGCCTGTTCACGAACCTGAACTTCACCCTGGTCTCGATCATCGGCTTCATCGTCGGCTTCGTGATGTTCGGCTCGACCGTCTTCCTGCCGCTCTACCAGCAGACGGTCCAGGGCGCCTCGGCGACCAACTCCGGCCTGCTGCTGATGCCGATGATGTTCGGCATGCTGGTGATCTCCCTGGTGGTCGGCCAGGCCGTCACCAAGACCGGCAAGTACCGGATCTACCCGATCATCGGCACCCTCGTGATGACCGCCGGCCTGCTCCTGCTCTCCACCATGGGCACCGGGACCAGCAGCTTCACCTCGGCCTGCTGGATGGTCGTGCTCGGCGCCGGCATGGGCTTCCTGATGCAGATCACCATGCTGGTCGCGCAGAACAGCGTCGAGCTCAAGGACATGGGCGTGGCCAGCTCCACCGCCACCCTGTTCCGCACCATCGGCGGCTCCTTCGGCGTCGCGCTGTTCGGCGCCCTGTTCAACAGCCGGGTGACCGACACCATGACGGAGAAGCTCGGCGGGCAGGCCACCGCCGGCGGCGGCGTGCAGGACCCGAGCCAGATGAGCATGGCCGACCTGCGCAAGCTGCCCGAGAACGTCCAGGACGCCTACCACCACGCGGTGTCCAACGGCATGCACACCGTCTTCCTGTGGGGCGCCGGGGTGGCCGTGATCGCGATCGCCGCCGCGTTCTTCCTGCGCGAGGTGCCGCTGCGCGGGGCCGGCAAGGACGAGAAGCCGGCCGAGTCCTCGCTGGAGGCGGCGGCCGTCTGACGGCTCCGCCCCGTACGCGCCCCCGGGAGGTTCGTCCGCCCGGGGGCGCCTTCCGTTCGTGCGTGGCGCCTACTGGGGCAGCCGGTAGACGCCCTGCTCGACCGGCTCGACCAGGCCGTCCGCCACCAGGCCGTCCAGTGCCCGGGCCCGCTGCACCGCGTCCGGCCAGACCGCGTCCAGCCGGGCCTGCGGCACCGTCCCGTGCGAGTCGCGCAGCACCGCGAGCAGCTTGCCGCGCACCTGGCGGTCCGTCCCCTCGTAGGACTGGCCGCGCCGGGCCGGGCCCTCGTACGGCGGGCGTCCGGCCCGCTGCCAGGCGCAGGCCGTGAACAGCGGGCAGTCCCCGCACTCCGGGCCGCGCGCGGTGCAGACCAGCGCGCCCAGCTCCATCACGCCGACCGCCCAGGTGGCGGCCGTCTCGGCGTCGTCCGGCAGCAGCGCGGTGGCGGTGCGGCGCTCGGCGGCGGTGGTGGCCTGGGCCGGGTACTCGACCCCGGTCACCGCGCGGGCGAAGACCCGGCGGACGTTGGTGTCCAGCACCACGTGCCGCTGGCGGAAGGCGAAGGACGCGACGGCGGCGGCGGTGTACTCCCCCACCCCGGGCAGCGAGAGCAGGGTGGCGTGGTCGTCCGGGACCTCTCCCTCGTGCTCCTCGGTGATCGCCACCGCGGCCGCGTGCAGGCGCAGCGCCCGGCGCGGGTAGCCCAGCCGGCCCCACATCCGGACCGCCTCGCCGGGCGCCTCGGCGGCGAGGTGGGCCGGGGTCGGCCAGCGGGTGAGCCAGGCCTCCCAGGCGGGCAGCACCCGCTTGACCGGGGTCTGCTGGAGCATGAACTCGCTCACCATGACGGCCCAGGGCGTCGCGTCGGGGGCCCGCCAGGGCAGGTCGCGCTTGCTCGCCTCGTACCAGTCCAGGACGGTCGAGTGGAACAGCGGCAGGGGCAGCGGCGGCCGGACGGCGCCGGCGGGGGCGGGAACGGCGTCGGCGGCGGTGGCGGGGGCGGTGATGGCAATCATGGCCCTTCGATCCTCCCATGCCCGCCGACCGGGCCGAAGTGGATCAGACCGCTCCGGATCCTCCCGGGAAACTCCCCGGAAATCGTCCGATTGGCGCTCGCTCGAACGGATCAAATGGCGGATCATGTGAAGGAAGGGGTGACTGTGCGGTGTTGGTGAGTCAATCGCCACACACAGTCTCGTAGAGTTTGGTCGTGCCTTCTCTGCGTCAACCCGTCGGACCACTGCCGGCCTCGATCTACTGGCGTCGGCGCGTCGTCGTGCTCGTCGCCGTCGCGGCGGTCGTCGCGCTGATCGCCTGGCTGATGATCGATCAGGGCGGGGGCGGTGACGGCGGCTCATCGGGCAAGGCCGCACAGGCCGTTCCGTCCCAGAACCAGACCCCGGCCCAGGCCATCACGCCCGGCGCCTCCCCGAGCGGCCCCGCGGCGCGCCCGGGTGGCGGCGGTGCCGGGGGCGGCCCGGTCGCGGGCGGCGGCGGCACCGAGGTGAACCTCAGCGGGGGCACCGGCGCCGGTGCCAACCCGGCCCCCGGGGGCGGCGCGGCGCCGGCCGCCGGCGGCGCCGGTGGCGGTGGCGGTACGGGCGGCTCCGGCGGCCCGGGCGGCGGCGCCCCGGCGGTGAACACCCCCGAGATCATGGCGCTGCCGGTCTGCGCCTCCTCCCAGGTGGCGCTGGAGCTGGCCGGCACCCAGAACTCGTACCAGCCCAAGGACAAGCCGCGGCTGGCCCTGACGGTCAAGAACTCCTCCGGCACCAACTGCCGGGTGGACCTGGGCCGCACCGCCTCCGTGATCACGGTGAGCGGCAGCAACAACGACCGGGTCTGGTCCTCCGGCGACTGCCCGGCCGACAAGGGCAGCATCTGGGTGCAGCTCGGTGCGGGCGGCAGCCAGACCGAGACCTTCACCTGGGACCGCAGCCGCAGCAAGCCGCAGTGCGCGACCGCCGACCAGACGCCGCCGCCGAGCGGCACCTACGTGGTGCTCGCGGAGCTCACCGGGCTCTCCGGGGACAAGGTCTCGGCGCGGGCCTCGATCCGGCTGGACAGCTGAGAACCGGTCAACTTCCCCCGGAGCCCCCGGCCGCCGAGCGGCCGGGGCTCCGTCGTGTCCGGGGCTCCGTCGTGTCCGGGGGTTTCGTCTTTGCCTGGGAACGAGCCTGGCGGACATGCGGCGGCCCCCGGAGAAGCGTTTCTCCGGGGGCCATCGCCGGGTTCCGGCGTCCGTACGGGGGCGCGTCCGGTCAGACGTAGCGCTCCAGGATGGACGATTCGGCAAGGCGGGACAGGCCCTCGCGGACCGAGCGCGCGCGGGTCTCGCCGACGCCCTCGACGGTCTGCAGGTCGTCGATGCTCGCGGCGAGCAGCTTCTGGAGGCCGCCGAAGTGCTCGACCAGACGCTCTATGACGGTGTTCGGCAGGCGCGGGATCTTCGCCAGCAGGCGGTAGCCGCGCGGCGAGACGGCGGAGTCCAGCGACTCCGGGGTGCCCGAGTAGCCGAGCGCCTTGGCGACGGTCTGGAGGTCCAGCAGCTCGGCGTGGGTGAGCGCCTCCAGGTCGGCCAGCACCTCGGTGACCGTCCGGCCCTTCTTGGCGGCCCGCTCCGGGAAGTAGTCCCGGGCGACCAGCTCGCGCTCCGGCTCCACGCCCGCGATCAGCTCGTCCAGCTGGAGCGAGAGCAGCCGGCCGTCGATGCCGAGCTCCAGCACGTAGCCGGCGATCTCGGTGGCGATCAGCCGGACCATCTCCAGGCGCTGGGCCACGGCGGTGACGTCCCGGACCGTCACCAGGTCCTCGATCTCCAGCGCGGAGAGCGTGCCGGCCACCTCGTCCAGGCGCAGCTTGTAGCGCTCCAGCGTCGCCAGTGCCTGGTTGGCGCGGGACAGGACCGTGGTGGAGTCCTCCAGCACCCGGCGGGTGCCGTTGACGTACATCGCGATCAGCCGCATCGAGTGCGAGACCGCGACCACCGGGTAGCCGGTCTGCCGGTTGACCCGCTCGGCGGTGCGGTGGCGGGTGCCGGTCTCGTCGGTGGGGATGGTCGAGTCCGGCATCAGGTGCACGCCGGCCCGGACGATCTTGGTGATGTCCTTGTCGAGCACCACCGCGCCGTCGAGCTTGCACAGCTCGCGCAGCCGGGTGGCGCTGAACTCGACGTCCAGCACGAAGCCGCCGGTGCACAGGGACTCGACGGCCTTGTCGAAGCCCAGCACGATCAGACCGCCGGTGTTGGCCCGCAGGACCCGCTCCAGGCCGTCACGAAGCGCGGTACCGGGCGCGATGGCGGTGAGGGAGGCCCGCAGCAGGGCCTCCTCGCGGGAGGCCTTGTCCGCCCCCCGGTCGCTGGCTGCCACGTGACTCCTCCGGTCGACCCGTGCCGCGCGCCTCGCGCCGTGCGCCGGTCCGCGGTCTGTTGCTCTGTCGCTCAGTACCGCTCGGTACTGCCTTCTGGCCAATGAGACTGGGGGAAGTCTAACTGTGTGTGGCTTCGGCAGGGCTTGGGTCAGCGCAGTTCGTCGGAGTCGAGCGGCTCCCAGCCCTCCATCAGCTCCTCGGGGTACGCCGCCGGGCCGGCCGCGGCCCGGGCGGAGCGCGGGGCCGGCGGCGCCGACGGTGCCTCACCGCGGGCCTCGGTGCGCGGCTTGGCGGCGGAGCGGCGACGGCCCGGGATGGCCCGCAGCGCCTCGCCGATGTCGGCCACCTCGACCACCTTCATGCCCGGCGGCACCTTGCCCGGGTCCGGCGGGACCAGGGCGTGGGTGAAGCCCAGCCGGTGCGCCTCGGCGAGCCGCCGCTGCACGCCCGTCACCCGCCGCACCTCGCCCGCCAGACCGACCTCGCCGATCGCCACCAGGTTGCTGGGCAGCGGGGTGTCGGTGGAGGAGCTGGCCACCGCGAGCGCCACCGCGAGGTCCGCGGAGGGCTCGGTCAGCTTCACCCCGCCGACCGTCGCGGTGTAGATGTCCTGCTTGCCGAGCTTCACCCCGCCGTGCCGCTCGACCACGGCCAGGATCATCGCGATCCGGGGGGACTCCAGGCCCGAGGTGGTGCGCCGCGGGGAGGGGATCTGCGAATCCACCATCAGCGCCTGCACCTCGGCCACCAGCGGGCGCTTGCCCTCCAGGGTGACGGTGAGGCAGGTGCCGGGGACGGGCTTGTCACGCCTGGTCAGGAAGAGGCCGGACGGGTCGGCCAGGCCGACGATGCCCTCGTCGTGCAGCTCGAAGCAGCCCACCTCGTCGGTCGCGCCGTAGCGGTTCTTGACCCCGCGGATGAGCCGCAGCCGGGCGTGCCGGTCCCCCTCGAAGCTCAGCACCACGTCCACCAGGTGCTCCAGCAGGCGCGGGCCGGCGATCTGGCCGTCCTTGGTGACGTGGCCGACCAGCAGGGTGGCCATGCCGCGCTCCTTGGACGCCCGGATCAGCGCGCCCGCCACCTCGCGGACCTGGGCCGGGCCGCCGGGGGCGCCGTCCAGCTCGGCGGAGGCGATGGTCTGCACCGAGTCCAGGATCAGCAGGCCCGGGTTGACCGCCTCGATGTGGCCGAGCACCGCGCCGAGGTCGGACTCGGCGGCGAGGTAGAGGTGGTCGGAGAGGGCGTTGATCCGGTCCGCGCGCAGCCGGACCTGGCTCGCCGACTCCTCGCCGGTGACGTAGAGCGTGCGGTGCTGCGCGGTGGCCGCCTTGGCGGCGACGTCCAGCAGCAGGGTGGACTTGCCGACGCCGGGCTCGCCGGCCAGCAGCACCACCGCGCCGGGCACCAGGCCGCCGCCGAGCACCCGGTCCAGCTCCGGCACGCCCGTCGAGCGGGCCGTCGCGACCTGGCCGTCCACCTGGGCGATCGGGCGGGCGGGCGCGCTGACCGGGCCGGCGGCCGTGGTGCGGATCGGCACCGCGCCGTACTCCTCGACCGTGCCCCAGGCGTTGCACTCCGGGCAGCGGCCGACCCACTTGGGCAACTGGTTGCCGCACTCGGTGCAGCGGTACGCCGGGCGGGGCTTGGCGGTGGTCTTGGAACGCGGAGGCATGCGGCCCACCGTAGCGCCTGGGTCCGACAGCGACGGGCCGTCCGGCTCGCCCGGCGGCTCGCCGCGCGTCCACACAGATGGGCGATGTTGTTACCCGAAAGAAGTACATACGCGGCGAATGGCCGGGATCAGCCGTCCGCGTTCTCTACCGTCGGACGGGTGACGACGAGAACTGTTGGTCCGACCTGGTCGGGTAGGTCGGGTGGGGCGGGCCGGTCGGGCCGGTCGGGTGGGACGGGCGCCCAGGCTCCGACGGCCGGGGCGGCCGGGGCGGCCGGTGCGACCGGGACGGCCCGGACGGCCGGGCCGCGGGCCGCCGCCGCGCTCGCGGCGTACGACCGGCAGGTGGACGGCCTGTTCACCTACTGCCTCTCGGTGCTCTGCGAGCACGACGCGGCCGCCGACGCCCTGCGCGAGGTCCGCGAGCTGGCGCGGCGGCACGGCGCCCGGCTGGCCGAACCCGGGCTGCTGCGCGCCTGGCTGTTCTCGCTGGCCCGGTACTGCTGCCTGCGCCGGCTCGCGGGCGACGGCCCGGACGTGACCGGCACCGGGGCCGGGCGGGCGCCCGGGGCCGAGCCGGACGAGACCGAGGCGGCCCGGCGACGGCGCGAGCTGTCCTCGCTCGCCTGGCCGGAGGCGGCCGGCACCGACCCGGAACAGCGCGAGGCGCTGGAGCTGTCCGTCCGGCACCGGCTGACCCCGCTGGAGGTCGCGGCGGTGCTGGGCCTGCCGTTCGAGCGGACCCGCGCGCTGCTGGCCGGGGCCGAGGCCGAGGTGGCCAGGACTCGGGCGGCGCTGCTGGTGCTCGGCGTGGGCAGCTGCCCGGAACTGGACCGGCTCGGCGGGGCCGGGGCGGAGTCCTGGCGGGACTGGGTGCTCGGCCCGGCGCTGCGGCGGGAGCTGGTGCAGCACGTGGTGGACTGCCCGACCTGCCGGGGGACGGCGGAGCGGGTGGCCGCGAGCGAGGCGGCGGAGGGTGCGGCGGGGCTGTCGGGCCTGGCGCTGCTGCGGGCTCCGGCGGACCTATCCGGGGCGGCCGCGGTCACCGGCTCGGTCACCGGCGCGGCGGCGGCCCGGGGGGCGGAGCCGGGGCCGCGGTTCGACCAGGGCGGCTTCCCCCGGCACCGGGCGCCGGACGCGGGGCGCGGGCTGGCGGTGCGCCGGCGGGTGGTGACCACCGGGGTGCTCGCGGCCGTCCTGGCAGCGCCGGTGGTCGCGCTCTGGGCCGGGCACCGGGGCGGTGGCGGGGCCGGGTCGGCGGCCGCGGTGTCGGCGGTGCGGGTGGACGAGACCGGGCGGCCCACGGGGCAGCGGCCGCGGCCCGCGGTGGACGGTCCGGCGGGGCCGGGTGCGTCCCGGATGCCGGGGATGGAGCTGGCGGGAGCCGGGGCCGGGATGGCAGGGGGCGGCGCCGGTGCGGGCGGTGCAGAAACGTTGCTTCCCGAGTTTCCGCGGCTCCTCTTCCAAGGCGCGGTGATCCCCGTCCCGACCCACGGCGCCACCCCGCTCGACGGCCCCGGCCTGGTCGCCGCACCGGCCCCGTCGGTCGACCGGGCCTCCGCGACGGGCACGGGCGATCCGGCCCCGGCCGGGCTGCTCACCGTCGAGGCCGGCGAGTACGGCAACCGGACCGTCCTCACCCTCACCAACTCCGGCACCACGGAGATCCGTTGGCACGCGGTGACGGAGGCCGACTGGCTCCGGCTCAGCCGCGACTCCGGCACCCTGGCGCCCGGCCAGCGGATCACCGTGATCGTCACCGTGGACGAGGACCGGGCGCCGACGACTCCCTGGACCGCCCGGATCGCGCTGCCGCCCTCGCAGGCGGTGGTCACCCTGGAGGGCGGGCCGCACAACCGCGGCGGATCGGCCACTTCCCCGGTCGATCCGTCGCCCTCCTCGACTCCCCCCTCGACACCGCCCACCACACCGGTGCCGACCGGGTCCGCCACCGCCTCGCCCACCACGTCCCCCACCGCCTCCGGCTCACCGACGTCGTCCCCGTCGCCGTCTTCGTCCGGCTCCCCGTCCCCCTCGGGCACGACCACGGCGGCCCCCACGTCGGACACCTCGGGCACGGCAACAGCCTCCCCCTCGGGGCAGTAACAGCGGGCACAGCCGCAGAGACTGCACAGGAAGTCGGGCCCGCCGACTTCTCATGCAGGCACGACCACGGCAACGCCCACCCCGAACACCTCGCCACACCCCTCAGATACGGCAACAGCGGGCACAGCCCACCGGGCGGTGCACAGGAAGTCGACCCGGCCGACTTCTCACGCACGACAAGCCCACGCTTCGGCCGACCGGATGGGTCGGCCACCCAGCTCCCGGCGAAGCGCGCGTGAGAGGTCGACCCGGCCGACTTCTCGTGCACGCCGAATCGTGCTTCGGCCCCTCCGTCCCCGCGAAGCGCGTGAGAAGTCGGACCCGCCGACTTCTCATGCGGGCACGGCCACGGCAACGCCCACCCCGAACACCTCGCCACACCCCTCGGACATGGCAAATAGCGGGCACCGGGCGGTGCACAGGAGGGACTATCACGATCTAGGTGTACGACACCCGGTTGGCCTAGGTGTTGATGTTCTGGTGGGTGTGGGCCGGGTGGCCTACGCCCGTCCGGCTGACAGGCGCCCGTCGAAGGCGATGTCGAAGGCGTTGAGGGCGGCCATCCAGCGGTTGCTCCAGCGTTGCCGGCCGCGTCCGGTGGGGTCGAGCGCGAGGGTGGCCAGGTAGAGCCGTTTGAGGGCGGCCTGCTCGTTGGGAAAGTGACCGCACGCACCGGCGGCCCTGCGGTAGCGGGAGTTGAGACTCTCGATGGCGTTGGTGGTACAGATGATCTTCCGGATCTCGGCGTCGAAGGCGAGGAAGGGCACCATCTCGGGCCATGCCTTCTCCCAGAGTTTCACCACGGCCGGGTAGGTCGCCTCCCACGCGGCGGCGAAGTCCGCGAACCGCTCCAGGGCCGCGGCCTCGTTCGGCGCGGTGTAGACGGGCTTGAGGTCGCGGGCCACGGCTGCCCAGTCCCGCTTGGAGGTGTAGCGGAAGGAGTTCCGCAGCAGGTGGACGATGCACGTCTGCACCACAGTCTGGGGCCAGACCTGGGCGACGGCGTCGGGCAGGCCGGCCAGGCCGTCGCAGATGAGGATCAGGCAGTCCTTCACTCCGCGGTTCTTGATCTCGGTCAGGACGGACTGCCAGTACTTGGCGCCCTCGCCACCACTGGAGGTCCACAGGCCCAGGATGTCGCGGTAGCCGTCCGCGGTGACACCGAGGACCACGTAGACGGGCCGGTTGGCGACCTGGCCATCGCGGACCTTGACGTTCACCGCGTCCACGAACAGGACCGGGTAGACCGCGTCGAGAGGACGCGTGCGCCAGTCGGCCATGCCCTCCAGCACCCGGTCGGTGATCGTGGAGACGGTCTCCTTGCTGGTGGCCATGCCGTAGACCTCGGCCAGGTGCGCGACGATCTCACCGCTGGTCAGGCCCTTCGCGGTCAACGAGACCACGAGGTTGTCCAGGCCCTCGGTACGGCGCGCGTGCCGGGGCACGACCTTCGGCTCGAACGTGCCGGCCCGGTCCCTGGGCACCTCGAGCGTGACCGGGCCGGCCTCGGTCATCACGGTCTTCATCCGGTAGCCGTTGCGCGCGTTGCCGCCCTTGCGCACCGATCGGCCCGGCTCCGCACTGGACGCCAGGTGCTCGTCCATCTCGGCCTCCAATGCCTCCTGGAGCAGGTGCCGGGTCAGCTGCTGCAGCAGCCCGCCCTCACCGAGCAGCTGCATCCCGCCGGCCCTGGCCTGCTCGGCCGCCGGCTCCGCGACCGACGCCACCACGTCCGACCCGCCAGTGTTCTTCCTCGGACCCATGCCCAAGGCATCGGCAGTTCCCGACTCCGACAAAACCGACCCGTCAGGAACCGACCCGATCCGGTGATCCGTCCGCGAGCTCATCAGTATCTCCCTTGATCAGAGTGTCCACCTGATTCATGACACTCCCGCACAGGAAGTCGGCCCGGCCGACTTCTCGCGCGGGCGCCTCGGTGGGCGCGGGGTGTTCAGAGCCGGTGGATCGGCGGGACCTGGTAGGTGCCGTCCAGGACGGCGGGCTCGGGCTGGTAGATGCGGAGGATGGGGCGGAACTCGCCGGGCGGGGTGGGGAGCCAGTTGGCGGCCGCCGCCGGGTCCTCGGGCTGGTCGTGCTGGAGGGTCAGGGTGAGGGAGCCGTCCTCGCCGTAAACGAGGCCGGGGGTGCGGTCGCCGATCGAGTAGCGGTCGATCGGGTTCTCCACCAGGTAGTAGTCCGGGACGGAGTACATCGTGACGGACCAGAACGCCCCGGCCGGGGGCGGCTGGTCGAAGCGCAGGGTGTAGCGGTGCGCGCCGGTCAGCGGCCGCCCGTCGGAGTCGTCGTAGGTCATCGCGTACGAGGCCTCGTAGGCGTGGTTGCCCCAGAGGCCGGCCCGGGCGGCGGCGGCCCGGCTGAGGTAGGCGGCCCGGCGGTCGGGGATGCGCCACTCGGGGTCGTCCAGGGTGCCGGGGCCCAGGTGGTCGGTGTTGTAGTCGAAGAGGTGGAGCGCGCTGCGCCACTCGCCGGGCGGGTGGTCCTCGGGCGGGCGGGTGGCGTCCTCGACGCGTTCCCGGCCGGCGGCCAGGCCCTTGGCCAGCGCGAGCGTCCATTCGGGGGCGGCCGCGCGGTACGGCGAGGCGCCGTCGTCCAGCAGGCCGAGCGGGGCGAAGCGGCGCTGGTACTCGATGTCCGTGGTGGCGGGTGGGAAGGCCTGCATCCAGACCCGCATCCGCTCGAAGAAGGCCAGCCGCTCGGGGACGTCCCCGTCCGGCTCGGGCAGTCCGGCGACCAGGCCGCCGGGTTCCAGCGGCTGCAGCTCCAGGCCGGCCTGCAGGGCCCGGACCCGGGGCAGGTCGTCCGGGCCGGTGCAGGCGAAGCGGCCGACGAGGGTGCCGACGGTGGTCGGCAGCTCGATCACCCGGTTGGGGTCCGGCGGGGTGCCGTGCCAGCCGGGCGGGACGATCAGCCAGGTCTGCGCGCCGGTGCCGGTGGCCCGGCGGCCGAGGTAGGCGACGTTCTCCGTCCAGGCGTCGATGAACTGCAGCACGTAGTAGGCGCCCGCGGTGTCCGGGACGCTCAGCACCTGCGGGCCCTCGGAGAGGTCGAGCTGGGCGATCGAGTAGACGGTGTCGTTGTTGACCGAGACGAAGTCGTCGGCCGGGCCCGCCAGCCGGGTGGCGTGGCTGACCTGGTTGAACGGCGCCGCCGGGAGGGTGCCCAGGCCGCCCCGGGCGAAGCGCTCGACCATGGTGAGGCCGGCGACCAGCGGGTAGCCGTAGACGTACGCGTCGGCGGCCAGGGCCTCCAGCTCGGGCTGGTTCATCGCGGGTCCTTCGTCCGGGGCGGGCGGCCGGGCGGCGGAACCGCTCGGCGTCCCGCGGCCGTTCGGGCCGGCTGCGGCGGGTGGGTCCGCCGTCCGGGTCGTGCACCGGGCCGGGGTGCGGTCGCCGAGCGCGGTACACATCGGATGCTAAGCGGGGCCGGGTGGGGCGGCACGTCGGACCGGACGCCGCGCGGCATCCGGTGGGCCGCTGTCTGCTGACCGCGAATCCGGGCGTACGGGCGGGGCGGCCGGGAGAGGCTCGTCGGCATGAAGATCCTTCTGCTGGGCGGCTCGTCCTTCCTGGGGCGGGCCTACGCCGCCGAGGCCCTCGCCCGGGGCCACCGGGTCACCACCTTCAACCGCGGCCGCAGCGCCGCGGATCTGCCCGGCGTCGAGGCCGTCCGGGGCGACCGCGACAGCACCGAGGACCTCGCCCGGCTGGTCGAGGGGCGCAGCTGGGACGCCGTCGTCGACACCTCCGCCCAGCAGCCCGCCCAGGCGGCGCTCAGCGCCCGGCTGCTGCGCGGGCGGGCCGGCCACTACACCTTCGTCTCGTCCGTGCACGCCTTCGCCGACTGGCCCGCCCGGGTGGTCGACGAGGACTCCGCACCGCACCCCTGCCCCGCCGACACCCCGCCCGACCAGCCGCCCGGCAACGCCCTGAAGGCGGGCTGCGAACGCGCCGTGCTGGAGGGGTTCGGCGTCGGGCGCACGCTGGTGCTGAACAGCGGGCTGCTCGTCGGACCGTACGAGTTCGGCGGTCGGCTGCCCTGGTGGCTGGAGCGGATGGCCCGCGGCGGCCGGGTGCTCGCGCCGGGGGATCCCCGGCGGACCATGCAGGTGATCGACGTCCGGGACTTCGCCGGCTTCGGGCTGGACCTGCTGACAGCCGGAACGGCGGGGCGGTTCGTCACCACCGCGCCGCCCGGCCGGCTCACCTTCGGCGCGTGGCTGGAGACCTGCCGGGAGGTCGCGGGCGCCGCGGACACCGAGCTGGTCTGGGTACCGGACGGGCCGCTGCTCGCCGAGGGGCCGGACCAGGTCGGCGCGTGGGTCGAACTCCCCTTCTGGGCACCGGACCTGCCCCAGCTGGCGGGCGCCTGGCTGGCCGACACCGGTCGGGCGGAGGCGGCCGGGCTGCGCTGCCGGCCGTTCGCCGAGACGGCCCGGGACACCTGGGAGTGGCTGCGGACGCGCGGACCGGCCGAGGACACCGACGCCGAGGGACGCAAGGGGAGGCCGGGGGCGGCGGTCCGGCAGGGCATCGAACCCGCCAAGGAGCAGCGGCTGTTGGCCGCCTTCGGCTGACCGCCGGCAGCGGCTGCCCCCGTCGGTCGACCGCTCGGCCGCCCCGGACAGCAGGAGTGGGAAGTCGACCGGGCCGACTTCCCATTCCGGTGGGCGCGTTGGACGCCGGCGGCCCCGCTCAGTGCGTGCGACCGGCCGCGCTGGAGGCCGACGACCCCGCTCAGTGCGTGCGGCGGGTGACCAGCTCGGCGAGCGCCAGCAGTTCGTCGGCCGCGGCCGGCTCCGGGACGGCGGCGGCCAGCTGCGCCATCGCCGTGGCCATCCGCTCGCAGGACTCGCCCTGTGCCCAGCCGCGCCCGCCGGCCGCCTCGACGGCCGCCGCGCACTGCGCCAACTCCTCAGCGGTCAGCGGGCGCTCCAGCGCGTACAGCTCAGCCAGCGTCTTGCCCTCGACGGTGCCGGACCCCAGCGCCGCGACCACCGGCAGCGACTTCTTCCGGGCGACCAGGTCCGCACCGACCGGCTTGCCGGTGACAGCGGGGTCACCCCAGATGCCGATCAGGTCGTCGATCAGCTGGAAGGCCAGGCCGATCTCCCGCCCGAAGCCGTCCAGCGCCTGCGCCGCCTCCTCGGAGGCGCCCCCGTACAGGGCGCCCATCGCGCAGGCCGCGCCGAGCAGGGCCCCGGTCTTGGCCTCCGCCATGGCCAGGCACTCGGACAGCGAGACGTCGTTGCGCCGCTCGAAGGCGCAGTCGATCTGCTGGCCCTCGCAGAGCTCGACCACGCAGTCCGCGAGCCGGCGGATCGAGCCCTGGGCGGCCGGGTGGCCGTCCTCGGCGAGCAGGCGCAGCGCGAGGGAGTGCATGGCGTCCCCGGCCAGGATGGCCTCGGTGGTGCCGAACACCCGCCAGGCGGTGGGCCGGTGGCGCCGGGTGTCGTCCCGGTCGATGACGTCGTCGTGGAGCAGGGTGAAGTTGTGCACCAGCTCCACCGCTGCTGCCGCGGCGACGGCCTCGCCGGGCTTGCCGCCCAGCGCCTGGGTGGCGGCCAGGACCATGGCCGGCCGGATCGCCTTGCCGGCGGAGGCCTCGGCCGGGGTGCCGTCCGCCTCCCACCAGCCGAAGTGGTAGCCGGCCACCTTGCGCATGGTGCCGGGCAGCGAGTCGACGGCGGCCCGCAGGACCGGATCGACCAGGGCGCGGGTGCGGGCGAGGATGTCCGCCGCCTCGTGCCCCTCTTTGTGGTCCCGCTCCAGCATGGGACTCGTCATGGGTGTCTCCCCCTGTCGGGCGCCTGTCGTGGGACGGCCCGCCGACGGCGGGCCGGAGTTGCGCCGCGGGGCGGGCACGGTCGTACGCGCCCCGGCCGCCTCGGGCCGGGCCCGTATTGCACCGGGGCGCGCCGTCCGCCGGAGCCGCCCAACGGCCTCCGGCGGACGGCGCGGCTCGGCGACCGGCCCCGCGGACCGTCAGTACTGCGCGATCTCCACGTTCTCCAGGACGCCGACCGCGTCCGGCACCAGGATCGCGGCGGAGTAGTAGGCGCTCACCAGGTAGGAAATGATGGCCTTCTCGTCGATTCCCATGAACCGCACCGAAAGGCTCGGCTGGTATTCGTCCGGAATTCCGGTCTGGTGCAGACCGATGACGCCCTGGTTGTCCTCGCCGGTTCGCATCGCGATGATCGAGCTGGTGCTCCCGACGATCGGGATCTTGTTGCACGGGAAGACCGGGACCCCGCGCCAGGACATGAGCTGCTTGCCCTCGACCTCGACCGTCCCCGGGTAGAGGCCGCGCTTGTTGAGCTCCCGGCCGAAGGCGGCGATGGCCCGGGGGTGGGCCAGGAACATCCTGGTGCCGCGGCGGCGGCTGAGCAGCTCGTCCATGTCGTCCGGGGTGGGCGGGCCGGAGTGGGTCTGGAACCGCTGGTCGTACGCGGCGTTGCCGAGCAGGCCGAACTCGGGGTTGTTGACGAGCTCGTGCTCCTGGCGCTCGCGCAGGGCCTCGATGGTCAGCCGGAGCTGGTGCTCGGTCTGGTTCATCGGCTGGTTGTAGAGGTCGGCGACCCGGGTGTGCACCTTGAGGATGGTCTGCGCGACGCTCAGCTCGTACTCGCGCGGCTTGAGCTCGTAGTCCACGAAGGCGCCGGGCAGCTCGTACTCGCCCTCGTGGCCGGCGGAGAGGTCGATCGCGGCCTCGCCGTGCTTGTTCTGCGCCTGCTGGAAGCCGTTGAGGTACTCGATGACCTGGAGCTGGAGCGCCTCGGAGCGGTCGTGCAGCTCCTGGAAGGCGGGCCAGGGCAGCGTCAGCACCGTGCCGGAGGTCGCGGCGCGGACGGTGTACGGCCAGTCGCCGCCGTCCTGCCGGATCGCCTCGTCGCCGAGGTGGTCGCCGTCGGCGAGGGAGCCGACCACCGTCTCCTCGCCGTACTTGCCGGTGCCCAGCCGGTCGAGCTTGCCGTGCGCGATCAGGAAGACCTCGGTGATCGGCGCCCCGGCCTGGACCAGGACGTCGCCCGCGTCGAAGTCCCGCTGCACGAAGCGCGCGGCCAACTCCTCCAGCAGGGCCTCGTCCTGGAAACCGCGCAGCACCGGCACCTCGACCAGCGTGGGCGGGACGATCCGCACCTCGGCCCCGGTCTTGACGAAACTCACCCGGCCGCGGCCGACCGAGTGGCGCAGGCGGCGGTTCACCCGGTAGGTGCCGCCGGACACCTGCACCCAGGGCAGCTTCCTGAGCAGCCAGCGCGGGCTGATGCCCTGCATCTGCGGGGCGGACTTGGTGGTCGTCGCGAGGTTCCGCGCGCCCGCCGTGCTCAGACTCTGCTGCTGCCGGAGTTCCGACTGCGCACCGGGCGCGGGAATACCGGCATTGGTTTCGGTCGACATGGGGGAGCCCTTCGCATATCCCGATGAAGTGTCGCCTTGCACATGCGTGTTGCAGCTTCATGGTGGGCCCATTCGAGGGCGACCCGCAATCACTCGTTCGAGTGGTTCAGAATGCCCGAACAAATAGTACGAATAGATCACCCGATCGATATTCGTTCGACTATTTATTCGAACATATCGGGGTTCCGCACGTCAGCCGGGTCCCGGCCCGGCCTCGGCCGGGCGCCGGCCACGCGTCGTCCGCGCCTCGACCGGCCCCATCCTCCCCCATGCGGGCCCCGGCCCGCGCCACCCTCCGACACGCTCAGCGCGCCTCGCCGGCCGCCGGGCACGGCCGGCCCGTCGCCGTCGGCGGCCCCGCCGTCGCTACAGCGGGCCGTTCCAGTCCAGGGTCGGCTCCAGCACGCCCTCCAGGGTGAGCAGCCAGCGCTTCACCTCGATCCCGACCCGGCCGCCGCCGAAGCCGCCGAGCCCGTCCGCCGCCACCACCCGGTGGCAGGGCACCAGCAGGGGGACGGGGTTGGCCGCCATCATCTGCCCGACCGTGCGGGCGGCCAGGCCGGGCTCCGCGACGTCCTCGAACACCCCGCTGCGGGCGGCCAGTTCGCCGTAGGTGACGGTCCGGCCGTACGGCACCTCGCGCCAGAGGGTCCGCAGCACCGCGCGGTGCGGGCCGGAGCTCAGGCTCCAGTCGATCGGCAGGCCCAACTCGCGGGTGCGGCCCGCCAGGTAGGCGCCGATCCGCTCGGTGACGACGGCGACCTTCGACGCGTCGGTGCACGCCGGCGCCTCGCCCTCGCGCGGCCCGGTGTACCCGGCCGAGGCCACGCCGAGCGGGGTCACCGCGATGTGCATCGGCCCGCTGGGCAGCGGCGTGGGCACGGTCAGCCAGGACATCGACCAGGACTGCGGCACGCTCGGGCCCCCACCCTCCGCCGGACCGGCCGCCGGCCACCCCGGCACCCGGGGGGCGTCCCCGCCCCGCGCGCCATCGTACGGCGGGCGGCCGGCGGCACGGGCGGCTCCGGTCAGAGCTGCCCCTTCAGCGCGCGGGCGTTCGACGCGCACCAGTGCACCAGTTCGGCGCGGACCGGGGCGCGGCCCTCGCACAGCACGGCGAGCTGTTCGTCGTTGATCCGGTTGGGCCCCGGGATCTCCAGCAGGTACGCCAGTTCCGCCAGGACGGTGGCAAGCCGCTCCGCGTCCGCGTGGTCCAGGGTGACCGCGGACTCGTGGTGGCTGATGGTGAGCGAGCCGGGCATGATCGACCTCCTCCGTCACCCCCGCCCTCCACCGTACGACCGGGTCGGCCGCCCCGCCCGCCGCGGAGGCGTACGTGCGCGGGAGGGGCAGCCGGTTGCGCTCCGGGGCCGGCCGGGCGCGGTGCGCGGTGGGCCGGGGGTGCGCCCCGGAGCCGTCCGAGGGGTTGGTCAGCTGTCCGGGCCCTCCTCCCAGCGGCGGTTCCGTACCGCCGGTACGGCCAACACTACGGCCCCGGCCGCCAGTTGCCAGACAGCCCCGATCAGCAACACGGTGTCCGCGCCGAACCGGCCCGCCAGCGGACCGGCCGCCGCCAGCCCGAGCGGGCCGAGGGCGAAGGAGCCCAGCACGCCGAAGGCCGTCATCCGGCCGAGCAGTTCGACCGGCACCCACTTCTGCGTGGTGGTGCTGTAGAGCGTCCCGCAGACCGCCGAACCGACCCCGGCCACCACCGCGCCCGCGGCCACCCAGGGCAGCCCGGCCCCGGCCGCGAGCACCCCGGAGGGCACCGCCCAGGCCAGCGCCGCCACGGACGCCACCGCGAGCGGACGGGCGGGCGCGCGGCCGAGCATCAACAGGCCGCCCAGCACCGCGCCGGCGCCATACCCGCCCATCACCAGGCCCCAGGCCCGGGCGCCGCCGAGGTCCCGCTGCGCGAGCAGCGGGCCGAGCACCAGGAAGGGGGCCCACACCAGCAGGTTGAACAGGCCGGTCTGCACGGTGGTGATCCACAGCCACGGGCGGGCGGCGAACTCCGACCAGCCGGCCCGGACGTCCCGGACCATCGACTCCCCGCCGGCCGCCGCCGGCCGCGCCGGCAGCCGCAGCCCGGCCAGCGCGACCGCGCCGACGCCGTACGTCACCGCGTCGGCCAGCAGCACCGCCGCCGGGCCCCAGGCGGCGGTGACCAGGCCGGCGGTGGCGGGGCCGGCCACGGTGGACACCGAACGGGCCAGCCCCAGCAGGGTGTTGGCGTCCGCCATCAGTTCCTTGCGGCGCACCAGGTCGGGCACGATCGCGCCGAAGGCCGGCATGAACAGCCCCTCGCCGACCCCCCAGACCGCCACCAGCGCGACCATCGCCCAGACCGGCGCGTGCCCGGCCGCCAGCAGCCCGGCGAACAGCGCCTGGACCAGGCCGCGCACCACGTCCGAGCCCAGCATCACCCGGCGGCTGCCGAGCCGGTCCGCGATCACCCCGCCGGCCAGCAGCACCAGCACCACCGGGAGGATCCGGGCCGCCATCACCCACCCCAGGTCGGTGCCGCTTCCCGCGGTCCCGTCTCCCCCGGTGTCGAGCACCGCGAAGGCCACCGCGACCGGCGCCATCGAGGAGCCGACGAGGGAGGTCGTGTACCCGATGAAGAAACGGGTGAAATCGCGCTCGCCCAGCACAGCGAGACGGTCTCCCGGGCGCCTTCGGCGGGCCGGGATCCGGTCTGTGTCCACTGCCATGGGCAGCCAGTCTGGGGTTCGACGGGAGTGCGGTTCAAGGGTTTCCGGGAGAAAACCTGAGTCTTTTCGCATCAATTTCACCGAGGCTGGCGACAACCGCAGTAAATACCCCGTCGAAAGGCCTCTCACCTGCCACTTGCTAGCCGTTTACCGCGAAACGCGGGTAACATCGAGCGCCTTCGAGAATGTCGCCGGAATGCCGTTTACTGCGGAAAGAGGTCGGACCGTGGCAGAGCTCCCCCCGGTCGAGTACGCCGTCGCCGTCGAGCGCTACCTGGCCGCCTCCGGGCTCTCCGACGGCTCCCGCCGGATCTACCGGATCGCGCTGGACACCTGGGCGTGGGCACTCGCCGACCGGCCCGCCCCCACCGGCCACGAACGGCGGCGCGCCCGGCCGCCCGTCCTGCCGCTCGCCCTGCTCGACCATCCCGACGCCGCCGCGCGGCTCCGCGCCGCGGCCGCCCGGCGCGGCGCAGACACCGACCCGCGCACCCTCAACCGGGAACTCTCCACCCTGCGCGCGGCCGTGGCCTGGTGGCGGGCCAGGGGCTGGCTCGACGACGACCCGACCGCCGACCTCCGCCCCCACCGGCTGCCCGAACCCGCCGAACCCGCCCTGGACGCCGAACAGTTGCGCACCCTCTTCGCCCTCCGCGCGCCACTGCGCGAACAGACGCTCTGGCACCTGCTGCACGAGTCCGGCGCCCCGATCGAGACCGTCCTCGCCCTGGACACCGACCACCTCGACCTGCCCCGCCGCCGCACCCGTCACGGATACCCCGCCGTCCACTGGCAGTCCGGCACCGCCCGGCTGCTCCCCCTCCTCATGGCCGGCCGCGCCGCCGGCCCGCTCTTCCTCACCGACCGACGCGCCCCCGCCGGCACCCCCGCCCGCGACCGCTGCCCCCACACCGGCCACGCCCGCCTCTCCTACCGGCGCGCCGCCGAACTCTTCACCGCCCACACCCGGCCGCTCGGCCCGGACTGGACCCTCCGCCGGCTCCGGTCGGCGCGGTAGCCGCGCGGCCATCGGCCGGAGGCGTCAGCGGCTCCGCGCCGCCGTTACGCAGCCGATGGGCGGCCGTGACACGACCGGCCGAGGACCGCGACACGGCCCTCCTACCGTCGTCCACGACGCCACCGGCCGACCCCTTCGAACCGGCCGGGAGAGCGTCCACGACGAGGACGTACGCGTCCGGCGCCGACGACGGACGTCCCGCGACACCAGCACGGCGGACCCCGCGAACCGCACCGCGGAGCGGCGTCCACCACGCACCGACCGATGCAGAGGGAGACACCCCGCATGAGCCGTACCCACCGTTCGCCCGCCCGCCGCGTCCTGGCGGCCTGCGCCCTGACCGGCGCCGCGCTGCTGGCCACCGTCACCGGCGGGCAGGCCTGGGCCGACAGCGCGCCGAAGCCCGCCGCCCCCAGCGTCGCCAGCCCGAACGTCGACGCGGCGGCGAAGACCTCCGCGCCCGCACCGGCCGCCCCGAGGGCCGAGGCCCCGAAGCCCGAGGCCTCGCCCGCCGTGGCCGTTCCCAGGAACGCCGCCTCTCCCGCCCCGGCCGCGCCCGGCGGCGCCCAGCCGGCGCAGGTCCGCGAGGTGCCCAAGGGCGCCGCGCAGGCCGGTGACGGCTCCGCCGCCTCCGACGGCTCCGGCCTGATGCTCGCCGGCGGCGGCACCGTCGCGGCCGTCGGCGCCGCGGGCCTGGGCTTCGCCCTCCTGCGCCGCCGCTCCGGTGCGCGCGGCTGACACCGGTCCCGAGTCCGCCGGGCACCCCGGCGCCGCTTCCCCGTACCCGGCCAGTCGGGGAAGCGGCGCCGGGGCCGCCCCGGTGGCGGGGACCGACAGCCGCCGACGCGCCAAGGGCCGCCGGCGGGGGCGCCGACGCGCCGCCCGGCCCGGCCCGGGCCCGCTGAGCCGTACCGCCTTCGGCACCGCGGGCCTGCTCTGCCTGGTGCTCGGCACCTCGCTCGCCCTGTCCGGACGGGAGACCCCGGTGGTACGGGTCGAGACCTCCGGGCACGGCAGCGGGGGGACCGACGCCCCGGCGGCGGCCCAGGGCGCCGGGGCCACGACCGGCACCGCGCCCGCCGCACCCGCCGCTCCCAAGCCGTACCCGCCCTCGCCGCCGACCCGGCTGCTGGTCCCCTCCGTCGGGGTGGACGCCCCGGTGGCCGAACTCGGCCTGAACCCCGACGGCACCGTCGAGGTGCCGCCGGCCGACCGGGGCGACGAGGTCGGCTGGTACCGCAACGGCCCCACCCCCGGCGAGACCGGCCCCGCCGTGCTCATCGGGCACTACGACACCGCGCACGGCCCGGCGGTCTTCAAGCAGCTGCCGAAGCTCCGGCCCGGCGAGCTGATCCGGATCCGGCGCGCGGACGGCGCCACCGTGGACTTCAAGGTCCGCACCCTGCTCCAGGCCGCCAAGGACCGCTTCCCGACCGAGCAGGTGTACGGTGACACGCCCGCGCCCGCACTGCGGCTGATCACCTGCGGCGGACGGATCGGCTCGGACGGCCACTGGACGGACAACATCATCGTGCTGGCGGACCTGGCCTGACGCCGGATCCGGCGCCGACGCCGCCCCGACGGCGGGGCACGGGCCCCGCCGCGGAACCGCCGGCCGCCGTTCGCGCGACCTACCACCGGGGCGGTGACGGGAGCGACGGCCGAAACGTCGCCGCAGATCAGGAGGACGACACCGACCGTGGCAGCAACCCCGCCATCCCGCCGCCGACCCGGCGCCGTCCCGGTGGCCACCCTGGCCGGCCTGGTCGTCGTCCTCGCCCTCGCCGCCCTGGCCTTCGGCCCCGCCACCCCCGGCGAGCTGCGCGACCAGGGCCCGGCCGAGGCCGTCACCCCGCCGCCGGTGCCCCGGCCGCTCTGGCCGCAGCTGCCCGCCTCCCCGCCGCCGGCCACGCCCGCGGCCGGTGCCACCCAGGAGCCGCCGCAGCCCGTGCCGGACCTGACCGTCCCCGGGCGCGACATCACCGCGGTCGACGTCCGCACCGTCCTCGCCAAGGACCCGCTGGTGGGCCCGGAGGAGCGGCGGGCGCTCGGCACCTGCGCCGACTGCGAGGTCCGCCCCCCCGAGTTCCGCGACGTCACCGGGGACGGGCAGCCCGAGCTGATCTCCGTCGTCGTCACCCCCGGGCGGGTCGTGCTGCACGTCTACACCCTCGTCGGGGACCGCCTGCTGCCCGTCCTCCAGGTGCCGGTCCAGCCGGCGTTCAGCGCCGCGACCATCGGGCCCGACCTCTGGCTGTACGAGCCGACCAGCGCCTACGTCCAGACCAGCAGCCACTACCAGTGGGACGGGGCCAGGCTCGCCCTGAAGGAACGCCGGGACGAGGGCGTCGGCGTGCTGCCGCCCACCGGCCCGCCCACGGGCCCGGCCACCGGCCCGGACACCGGCCGGGCGGCCACCGCCACGCCCGAAGCCAGCCCGGGACCGGTGCGCCGCACCCCCGTCGCGCCGCAGCCCGCGGCCCCGGGGGCCGCCGTCCCGTCCCCGCGCGGCGCCCGGCCGTCCACCGCGCCCTCCGCCCCCGCCGTGCTCCCGGAAGCGAAGCGATGACCACCCCCGCAGGCACCGACCCCACCCGCGCCGGCGCCGCCGGCACCCCCGCCCACCCGCACATCCTCCTGGTCGAGGACGACGAGGTGATCCGCGAGGCCACCCGGATGGCCCTGGAACGCTACGGCTTCCCGGTCACCACGGCGGCCGACGGCCTGGAGGGTCTGGAGGCCTTCCACGCCGTCCGGCCCGACCTGCTCCTGCTCGACGTCATGCTGCCGCTGCTCGACGGGGTCGGCCTCTGCCGCCGGATCCGCGAGGAGAGCCAGCTGCCGATCCTGATGATGTCCGCCCGCACCGATCCGGTGGACGTGGTCTCCGGGCTGGAGGCCGGCGCCGACGACTACGTGGTCAAGCCCTTCGAGAGCGCCGTCCTGGTCGCCCGGATCCGTACCGTGCTGCGCCGCGTCCGGGTCGTCCCGGCGGCCGACACCCCGCCACCGCCGCCACCGCCGGTCGTCCCCGGGACTCCGCAGCCGCCGGAGGCCCCCGCCCCCTCCCCCGCCCCCTCCCCCGCCGTGCGCAGCTTCGACGGCCTCCAGGTGGACACCGACAGCATGGAGGTCCGGGTGGACGGCCGCCTCGTCCCGCTCACCCCCACCGAACTGCGGCTGCTGCTGGAGTTCACCGCCGCGCCCGGGATCGTGCTGGAGCGCTCCACACTGCTCGAACGCGTCTGGGACTACGAGTGGGGCGCCGACACCCGGGTCGTGGACGTCCACGTGCAGCGGCTGCGCGCCAAGATCGGCTCCGGCCGGATCGAGACCGTCCGCGGGTTCGGCTACAAGCTGCGGCGCCCGGCATGACCCTGCGCCGCCAGATCGCCACCGCCGTCGCCGCCATCGCCGTCCTGGTCGCGGTGGCCGTCGGCCTGCTGGTCCACCAGGCGATGATCCGTCAGCACGTCGACCAGGCCCGTGCCTCCGCACTCGCCGTCCTCGACTCCGCCCTGGACGACTACGGCCGCGGCGGCGCCCCGGCCGGCCGGGGCGCCGCCGTGAACGACCCGGCCCTGCCCGAGCGGCTGCGCGCCCTCGCCGCGAGCGGCCGGCACGGCTCGCTGCTCGCCGCCGACGGCAGCGGAGAGTCGATGTGGGCGGCCGGCCCGGTGCAGAACGGGGTGCTGTCCGTCCGGGTGGACTTCGCCCAGGACCGGCGGGCCATCGCGGACCTGGACCGGATCATCCTGCTCACCGTCGTCGCCGCGGTCTTCACCACCGTGCTGGCCGGCGTGCTCGTCGCCGACCGGATCAGCCGCCGGCTGCGCACCGCGGCCACCGCCGCCCGGGGCATCGCGGCCGGCGGGACGGACACCCGGATCGGCGAACTCGTCGACGGCAAGGACGAGGTGGCCGACCTCGCCGCCGCCGTCGACCTGATGTCCCGCACCCTGCACCGGCGGCTGGAGGACGAGCAGCGCTTCACCGCGGACGTCGCCCACGAGTTGCGCACCCCGCTCACCGGGCTGGTCACCGCCGCCGAACTGCTGCCGCCGGGCCGCCCCACCCAGCTCGTGCAGAACCGGGTCCAGGCGCTGCGCGGCCTGGTCGAGGACCTGCTGGAGGTGTCCCGCCTGGACGCGGACGCCGAGTCCCCCGACCTCTCCGCCGTCCCCCTGGAACGCGCGGCCCGCCGCACCGTCACCCTCACCGGCCTGGACGTCACCGTCGACGTCACCGCCGACCGGCGGGTCCGCACCGACCTGCGCCGGCTGGACCGCATCCTCGGCAACCTCCTCCTCAACGCCCACCGCCACGGCGCCGGCCCGGTCCACCTGCACGTCGACGGCCCGCGGATCACCGTCCGCGACCACGGCCCCGGCTACCCCGAGGACCTCCTGCGGCACGGCCCCCAGCGCTTCCGCACCAACGCCCCCGAACGCGGCCGCGGCCACGGCCTCGGCCTCACCATCGCCACCGGCCACGCCCGCGTCATCGGCGCCACCCTGACCTTCGCCAACCACCCCGAGGGCGGCGCCCTCGCCACCCTCACCCTCCCCCCGGACTGACCCCGGCAACGCCGAAGGGCCGACCCGACACCCGTCGGACCGGCCCTTCCCACTGCTGCGCGGAGCCCCCTGTCGGGTTCGAACCGACGACCTACGCTTTACAAGAGCGTCGCTCTGGCCAGCTGAGCTAAGGAGGCACGGTGGCCGTCCGCGAGGGATCACGGCGGCACCGGGGGGCAGTCTACCGGGCCCGGGTGGCGAGGTGGGGGGATATCCGGGGGTTGGTGGGACGGGTGGGCGTGATGGAACCGATGCCGAAATCGGGTGGGGTGGGGGCTGACAAGCGGCGGGAGCGCAGGTAGCGTCGCCGGGAGCCGGTTCGTTCAGTGGTCCAGACCACTGGTGGCCGGCGGAGTACATCGGACCCCTTTACTCGGATCGTCCGGCACGTTCCTGCCGGTGAAGGAGAGCAACGACCATGGCTTCTGTCACGTACGACAAGGCGACCCGCGTCTACCCCGGGGCGGACAAGCCCTCGGTGGACGCGCTGGACCTGGAGATCGCGGACGGCGAGTTCCTCGTGCTGGTCGGCCCCTCGGGCTGCGGCAAGTCGACCAGCCTGCGCATGCTGGCCGGCCTGGAGGACGTCAACACCGGGGCGATCCGGATCGGCGACCGCGACGTCACCCACCTGCCGCCGAAGGACCGGGACATCGCCATGGTGTTCCAGAACTACGCGCTCTACCCGCACATGACCGTCGCCGACAACATGGGCTTCGCGCTCAAGATCGCCGGCGTGAACAAGGCGGAGATCCGCACCAAGGTCGAGGAGGCCGCGAAGATCCTCGACCTCACCGCGCTGCTGGACCGCAAGCCGAAGGCGCTCTCCGGCGGTCAGCGCCAGCGCGTCGCGATGGGCCGCGCGATCGTCCGCCAGCCGCAGGTCTTCCTGATGGACGAGCCGCTGTCGAACCTGGACGCCAAGCTCCGCGTCTCGACCCGCACCCAGATCGCCGGCCTCCAGCGCCGCCTGGGCATCACCACGGTGTACGTCACCCACGACCAGACCGAGGCGCTCACCATGGGCGACCGGGTCGCGGTGCTCAAGGACGGTCTGCTCCAGCAGGTCGACACCCCGCGCACCATGTACGACAAGCCCGCCAACCTCTTCGTGGCCGGCTTCATCGGTTCGCCGGCCATGAACCTGGTCGAGGTGCCGCTGGTGGACGGCGGCGTGAAGTTCGGCGGCTCGGTCGTCAACATCTCCCGCGAGGACCTGGCCGGCGCCGGCACCGACAAGACGGTGACCGTCGGCGTGCGCCCCGAGCACTTCGAGATCGTCCCGTCGGGCGGCATCGAGGGCGTCGCGGTGACCGTCAACGTGGTCGAGGAGCTCGGCTCGGACGGCTTCGTCTACGGCACCACCCAGATCGGCGGCCAGGACCACGACCTGGTCGTGCGCGTGCCCGGCCGCCAGATTCCGGCCCGCGGCGAGACCATCCACGTCGTGCCGATCGCCAACGAGACCCACGTCTTCTCCACCAGCTCCGGCCTGCGCCTGAGCAACTGACGCAGCCTCCGCGCGACACCGGAGCCCGTCGGACCCCCGCGGTCCGGCGGGCTCCGTCCGTACACCCCCCGTCAACCCGGCAAGGGGACAAAACCGGACACCGTGTCACTCGATGGTGTAACGGAGGGCGATCCGGCCCGCACGCACCGCTACTCTCCTGAGGGTGAAGCAGCTAGTGCGCCGTATCGGCCAGACCGTCGCCCTGACCCTGCCGGTCGTCCTGGTGACCACCGGCACCCTCGCCGTGACCCGGGTCCCGTGGGCCCCGCCGACCGGGCTCGACCAGCAGGTCGTGGCGGCCTCCAGCGGCGACGGCGCCGGGATCGGGCGTTCCAACAACGCGGCCGGCGCCGCGGCCAAGGGCTCGGACGGGCTCGCCCCGCAGGAGTCGCTGCGGGTGGCGCTGCTGGACGAGCTGCGCGCGAAGAACCCCTCCGCCGCGCTGGACCTGCTGGAGCGCTCGATGCGCGAGCAGCCGTCGCTGACGCCGTACTGCACCTCGCTGGCCGGTGAGCTGGGCAAGGCGGCGGTGCGCAAGTACCAGGGCGACGTCCAGCGGGCCCGCTCCTTCGCCCGCCCGGTCTGCGACGGGTCGTTCGCGGCCGGCGTCGTCGGCTGAGGAGCCGGAGAGGCCCCGAGCCGGGCCGGGGAAGGCCGGACACGGCTGAGGAAGGCCGGAGATGGTCGGGGAGTCGGGAGTGCCACGGCCCCTGAGCGGGCCGCGGCAACGGAAGCCCCCGAGGCGGCGGACGCCTTCGTCCGCCGCCTTATTGTTCAGGCATGACCGCTGACTCCGGCCCCGCCGCCGACCTCCCGTCCGCCGCCCCGCACCCCCGGCCCCGCCCGCCGCGGCCGACCACGACGCCCGTCACCCAGGCCGTCATCCTGGCCGGCGGTCAGGGCTCCCGGCTGCGCCCCTACACGGACGACCGCCCGAAGCCGCTGGTCGAGATCCCCGGGACGGGCACGCCGATCCTCGGCCACCAGCTGGCCTGGCTGGCCGAGGAGGGCGTCACCGACGCCGTGGTCTCCTGCGGCCACCTCGCCGGCGTGCTGGAGGAGTGGCTGGACAAGGCGGACCTGCCGCTGCGGGTGCGCACGGTGGTCGAGGCGGAGCCGCTCGGACGCGGTGGCGGGCTCAAGTACGCGGCCAAGGCGCTGCCCCGCCCGGACGAGCCCTGGTACGCCACCAACGGCGACATCTGGACCCGCTTCAGCCTGCGCGAGATGGCCGCCTTCCACCACGAGCGGGACGCCGTCGCGACGCTCGCGCTGGCCCGGCCGCGGATCCCCTGGGGCGCGGTGGAGACCGACCAGTTCGGCAACGTGCTGGACTTCATCGAGGCCCCGCCCTCGCCCTTCCTGATCAACGCCGGCCTGTACGTGTTCAGCCCGGAGTTCGCCGGGCTGCTGCCGGACGTGGGCGACCACGAGCGCACCACCTTCCCCCAACTCGCCCGCGGCAAGCGGCTGGCGGGCTACCAGCTGCCGCAGGGCGTGTACTGGCGGGCCATCGACACCGCCAAGGACCTCACCGAGGCCGCCAAGGAGCTCGCCTCCGGCGCGGGCCGGGCACCCCGGTAACCGGCCCACCGGCGACCGGCCCACCGCACGCGGACGCACGTCGGCCGGGTGCTCCCCCACGGAGCACCCGGCCGATCGTCGTCCCCGGGGGCCTCAGGTCGCGGTCGGCGCCCCCGGGTGGGTGGCCCGACCGCCGGACAGGTCGGTCAGCGGCGCGCTGCCCAGCACCCCGCCGAGCAGTCCGCCGGAGGTGGGACTGGACTTGGGCGCCGATCCCGCGCCGCCGGCGGCCGGGGTGCTGCGCGACGCGGGAGCGGTGCCGCCCGAGCCGCCGGACGGCGCGGACGCGGCCGGGGAGGCGCCCGACCCGGCCTCCGCCTTGGCCGAGTGCCCCTTGCCGCTCGGCGTCGGGGTGGCCGGCTTGGCGGACGGCGTGGTGGACGGGGCGGGCGCGCTCGGCGTCGGGGTGGCCGGGCGCGGGGTGGCGGGCGGGGGCGTGGTGGACGTGCCCTTGCCGCCGGGGGCGCCCGACGGGCTGCCGGACGGCCAGACCGGGGTTCCGTAGTCGGTGGCGGGGCGGTCCGGCGCCTGGTGCGCCCGGGCACCGGTGCGGACGGCGGCGCCGAGCATCGAGCCGAGCAGCAGGGTCAGGCCGACCACGACGGTGGTGACGACGGTGCCGCGGCGCAGCACCCGGCGGCGCAGCGCCCCGGGCGCGTCCGCGCCGAACCGGCGCCAGGCCTCCAGGCTGAGCCGCCCGTCCAGCGAGGCGAACGGCGCCCCGGCGATCAGCAGCGGGCTCCACGCCGCGAGGAAGATCAGGTCCGGGGTGTCGTAGACCGGGACGGCCCGCCAGCTGACGGTGAACAGCAGCGCGGCGGAGAGCGCCATCGCCGCGCCGGCGGCGAACCGCTGCCAGAGGCCGAGGACGGTCAGCACGCCGACCACGATCTGGGTGAACGACACCACCAGTCCGGCGCCCACCGGGTGCGCCATGGCGAAGGCCAGCAGCGGTTCGGCGACCTTCCAGGGATGCAGCGAGGAGAGCCAGCGCATCATCGAGCCGCGCTCGCCGCCGTCGAAGTACACCGGGTCGCAGAGCTTGCTGAACCCGGCGTAGACCGAGAGCGAGCCGAGGACGGCGCGCAGCGGCAGCAGCACCAGGCCGAGGTCGACCCGGCGGCCCGGGTACCAGGGCTGCTTGCCCTCGGCGTCGACGGCGGAGACCTCGGGCAGCTCGCCGCTCGGGGTCCAGCCGTGCGGCTCGCCGACCGGGCCGACGCCCGCGTCGGTGGCGGTGCCGGTGCCCTCGCGGGGCTGGCGCGGCAGGGCCCGGGCACCCGCGAGGGACGGGAGCAGCTGGGTGTCCGCGTCGACCAGGCGGACGCCGCCGGCCGGGGTGCCGCCCTGGCGCACCGCCTCCAGCAGCTGGGTGGCCGCGAGGTCCCCGGGGGGTGCCTGGCCGGTCCAGGTGACGGCGGTGACCCGGCCCTTGCGACGCGGTGCGCCGCCGGCGCCGGCCCCGGCCCCGACCCCGGCCAGCACCGGGACGGTGGAGGCCGGCACGACGACCTGCGGGGTGACCAGCGGACGACGGATCAGGCCCTGGTTGGCGTACGGGTCGCCGAACGCGGCGCCGGTGGACAGCAGTCCGGCCGGGGCCTCGATCAGCGGCGCCACCGGGGCGCCGAGCCGGAGCCGGAAGCTCGCCTGGGTGCTGCTGAGCCGCGAAGGGTCCGACTCCACCTTGACGGTGTTGAGGCCGGGGCCCGCGTCTATCCCGGTGCTGCCGTCGCCGAACAGGGGGCGCCGAGGTGTTCTGGTGTCCACGCCCGTCTAACCGGGTGACCGCCGCTTTGGACACTCTCCCGGGTGGATGTCCGGCGCACCATTGAAGTGATCATGAAAAAAGCGATCGGGCCCGGTCGGGCCCGATCGCCTTTCACTCGGATTGCGGGGAATTCAGGAGATCGCCTGCGCTCCGCGTCCCGGCCGTGCTCGGCGCCCGGCCGGTCTCAGGGCACCCGGCAGAGTTCGGCCGTGCCCCTGAGAACCTCAGCGCTTGGCGCGCAGCCGAGCGGCCTCGTACAGCACGATGCCCGCCGCGACACCGGCGTTCAGCGACTCGGTCAGGCCGGACATCGGGATCCGGACCCGCATGTCGCAGGTCTCCGAGACCAGCCGGGACAGGCCCTTGCCCTCGCTGCCCGCGACGATCACCACCGGGCCGGTCAGCAGCTCCAGGTCGCCGATCTCGGCCTCGCCGTCGGCGGCCAGGCCGACCACCATCAGGCCGGCCTTCTGGTAGGCCTCCAGGGTGCGGGTCAGGTTGGTGGCCCGGGCGACGGGCAGCCGGGCCGCGGCGCCGGAGGAGGTCTTCCAGGCACCGGCGGTCATGCCGGCCGCGCGGCGCTCGGGGATGACCACGCCGTGCGCGCCGAAGGCGGCGGCGGAGCGGACCACGGCACCCAGGTTGCGCGAGTCGGTCACGCCGTCCAGCGCGATGATCAGCGCGTCCTGGCCGGCGTCGGAGGCCTCCTCCAGGAGGTCCTCGGGGTGCGCGTACTCGTACGGCGGCACCTGGAGCACCAGGCCCTGGTGGTTCATCCCGCCGGTCATCTGGTCCAGCTGGGCCCGGGGGGCCTCCATCAGCGGGATGCCGCGGTCGTTGGCGGCCTGGAAGGCGTCGCGGACGCGGTCGTCGGTGTCGATGAACTGCTGGACGTACAGCGCGTTGGCCGGCACGTCGCCCTGCAGGGCCTCGACCACCGAGTTGCGGCCGAAGACCAGCTCGGCACTGCCCGCGCCGCCGCGGCCGCCACGACCGCCGCCGCCGGCCCGGCGCATGCCGGCGCGGGCCTTGGCGTCCCGCTCGCGCTTGAGCGCGGCGTTGGCGGCGCGCTGCTTGGGGTGGCCCTTGCGCTCGGCGCCGGGCGGGGTCGGGCCCTTGCCCTGGAGGGCCTTCCGGCTGTGCCCGCCGGTACCGACAGACGCGCCCTTCTTCGATCCGGGGTTGCGGCGGTTCCTGCGCTGGCTGTTGCCGGCCATGGCTGTACTTCCTGTCTGTCCGGCATGCCCCGGCCGTCCCGGTCTGCCCGGTGGCGGCCGACGGCATGCGCTACGTCATGCGGGAGGGCCGCACCGGTCCGGTACGGCCCACCCATCACCCCGATCGTCGGATGGGGCTACTGGCTGTTGATCGTCCAGCGCGGGCCGGACGGGGTGTCCTCGATCGCCAGCCCGGCCAGGCCGAGCTGGTCGCGGATGGCATCCGCGGTGGCGAAGTCCTTGCGCTCGCGCGCCGCCTGCCGCTGGTCCAGGACCAGGCGGACCAGCGAGTCGACCACGCCGTGGAGGTCCTCGCCGCGCTCCGTCCCGGCCCAGTGCGGGTCGAGCGGGTCGAGTCCCAGTACACCGAGCATCGCACGGACCTCGGCCAGTCGCGCCACCACGCTCTCCTTGTCGTCCGCGTTCAGGGCGCTGTTGCCCTGGCGGACGGCGGTGTGCACGACGGCCAGCGCCTGCGGCACACCGAAGTCGTCGTCCATCGCCTCGGCGAAGGCCGGCGGCACCTCGGGCGCCGCGTCGACCGAGCCGCAGCGCTCGACGGCGCGCTGGACGAAGCCCTCGATCCGGCCGAAGCCGGCCTCGGCCTCGCGCAGCGACTCCTCGCTGTACTCGATCATGGAGCGGTAGTGCGGGGCGGCCAGGTAGTAGCGGAGCACGATCGGCCGCCACGCCCGGACCATCTCGGAGACCAGCACCGAGTTGCCCAGCGACTTGCTCATCTTCTCGCCGGCCATGGTGACCCAGGCGTTGTGCACCCAGAAGTTGGCGAAGTCGTCGCCGTAGGCCTTGGACTGGGCGATCTCGTTCTCGTGGTGCGGGAAGATCAGGTCCAGCCCGCCGCCGTGGATGTCGAAGGCCGTGCCCAGGTACTTGTGGGCCATCGCCGAGCACTCCAGGTGCCAGCCCGGACGGCCGCGGCCCCACGGGGTCTCCCAGCTCGGCTCGCCCGGCTTGGCGGCCTTCCACATCGCGAAGTCGCGCTGGTCCCGCTTGCCGGTCTCGCCCTCGCCCTCCGGCTGGCGCAGGTCGTCCAGCTTCTGGTTGGAGAGCGCCAGGTAGTCGGGGTACGAGCGCACGTCGAAGTAGACGTTGCCGTCGGCCGCGTAGGCGTGGCCCTCGGCGATGAGCCCCCGCATCATCTCGATCATCTCGGGGATGTGCCCGGTGGCCCGCGGTTCGACGGTCGGCCGCAGGCAGCCGAGGGCGTCGTAGCCGTCGTTGAAGGCGCGCTCGTTCTCGTAGGCGATCTGCCACCACGGCGTGCCGAGCTCGCGCTCCTTGGCGATGATCTTGTCGTCGATGTCGGTGACGTTGCGGGCGAAGGTCACCTGGTAGCCGCGGTAGGCGAACCACCGCTGCATGAGGTCGAAGTTGAGGTACGACCGGATGTGCCCGATGTGTGGCGCCGACTGGACGGTAGCGCCGCACAGGTAGATCGAGACACAACCCGGTACAAGCGGGACGAAGTCGCGTACCTGGCGGGTGCTGGTGTCGTACAGACGAATGCTCACAGCGTCAAGCGTAGTGGGCACCGGGGGGTGCCCCGCCACATTCCCCGGGACAACGGGGGCGCGGTCCCGGGGAAACGGTGCGGCGCGGGCGGGTGGATCAGATGTTGCCGACCACCTTGCGCGGGGAGATCCGCACGACCACCCGGACGTCCTCCGGCCCGTCCCAGCCGTAGTCCTTGCCCATGTACTTGTGGGACAGCTCGTCGATCAGCTCCCGCCCGCCCTCGGTGGTCAGCGTGGCCTCGCCGCGCGCCTCGAAGTACTCGTACGGGTTGTCCTTCGAGTTGATGACCAGCGACACCCGGGGGTCCCTGACCAGGTTGAGGTGCTTGCGGCGGCCCTGGACGGTGGAGAACAGGATGTCGTCGCCGTCCCGCTTGACCCAGACCACCGAAGCCTGCGGGCTCCCGTCGGGCTGGATCGTGGAGACCACGGCGAAGCTCTTGCTGTCGAGCAGATCCTTGACCTTGTCGGCGAGTTCGACACCCATCGGAAACCTCTTCTCGTCGCGGCGCGCGGCCCGAGCGGAAGCCCCGCACGGGCCCGAGTCGAACACTAGCGACTCGGGCCCCGGGGACACCCGGTGAACACCCGTCAGGCGCGGGATCTTCCGGCCCGCTCACCGCGTACGGCTCAACGCCGCTCGTACACCAGCGCGGTGGCGATCGCGGCCAGGCCCTCGGCCCGGCCGGTCAGCCCCAGCCCGTCGGTGGTGGTGCCGGAGACGGACACCGGGGCGCCGGCCGCCCCGGACAGCGCGGCCTGCGCCTCGGCCCGGCGCTTGCCGATCTTCGGCCGCACGCCGATCACCTGGACCGCGACGTTGCCGATCTCGAAGCCGGCCTCGCGGACCAGCCGGGCCGCCTCCCCGAGCAGCTTCACCCCGGACGCGCCGGCCCACTCCGGGCGGTCGGTGCCGAAGTGGGCGCCCAGGTCGCCGATCCCGGCGGCCGAGAACAGCGCGTCGCAGGCGGCGTGCGCGGCGACGTCGGCGTCCGAGTGGCCGGAGAGCCCGGCCTCGGCGTCCGGCCACTCCAGCCCGGCCACCCAGAGCGGGCGGCCGGCCTCGAAGGCGTGCACGTCGGTGCCGATCCCGATCCGGGGGATCACGGGGGTCTGCGGGTCAGTAGGCATCGGCGGCCCTCCGGCGGGCGAGTACGGCCTCGGCGAGCACGAGGTCCAGTGGACGGGTGACCTTGAACGCCTCCTCGTGGCCGGGCACCACGACGACCCGGCCGCCGTAGCGCTCGACCAGGCCCGCGTCGTCGGTGACCGGCGGCGCGTCGGCGGTGCCCGCACCCTCCTCGGCCAGCGCCTTGGCGTGCACCTCGACCAGGGCGGCTCGGTCGAAGCCCTGCGGGGTCTGCACCGCGCGCAGGGTGGCGCGCTCGGGCGTGTCGAGCACCGGCTCGGGGCCGCCCGGGTTCGGCTCGACCCGCTTCACCGTGTCGGCCAGCGGCACCGCCGGCACCACGGCCCGCGCCCCGGCCCGGACGGCGGCCGCGACGGCGTCCACCACCTCGACCGGGACCAGCGGACGGGCCGCGTCGTGCACCAGCACGATCCCGACCTCGTCCGGGATGGCGGCCAGGCCGAGCCGGACCGACTCCTGGCGGGTCGCCCCGCCGGCCACCACCCGGATGTCCTTGCCGTCCAGCCCGTGGCTGTCCAGCAGGGCGACCACCTCGGCCACCCCGTCGGCGGGTGCGGCGACCACGACCAGGCCGACCGCCCGGCTGCGGGCCAGGGCCCGGACGGCGTGCACCAGGAGCGGCACGCCCCCCAGTTCCCGCAGGGCCTTCGGGGCTCCGGGCCCCAGCCGCTCACCGCGTCCGGCGGCGGGCACCACTGCTGCTGCGACTGCTCCTGACGCGTTCAGGTTTCACTCCTTCGGCGAAGTGGGTATGGCCATGGCGTGCCCGGCGGGCGCACCGGGCCCCTTCCGAAGAACCACGGTCCACCGCCCGCCGCACGGCTCCGCGAACTCCGCACGACAGCGGGTGCAGAAACGGTCTTGTCGGCCTCGGTCGGCCGGAGCGGGTGGCGTGGTCCGGACATGCCTCAGCGCCCGACGTGCCACTGCACCACTCCCGGACGGTCCGTCCGAGGAGTGGCGCGCCGGCACCGGGCGCTGTGAGCGTTGGGCGGCAGCCCGACCGCACTGCGGTGGCGTGCGCTACGAGGCGAGGACCTCGTCGAGCAGCGTCTCCGCCTTGTCCTCGTTGGTGTTCTCCGCCAGCGCGAGCTCGCTGACGAGGATCTGGCGCGCCTTCGCGAGCATCCGCTTCTCGCCGGCCGAGAGGCCGCGCTCGCGCTCGCGGCGCCAGAGGTCGCGGACGACCTCGGCGACCTTGATGACATCGCCGGAGGCGAGCTTCTCCAGGTTCGCCTTGTAGCGACGGGACCAGTTGGTCGGCTCTTCCGTGTACGGTGCCCGCAGCACCTCGAAGACCCGGTCCAGACCCTCCTGGCCGACTACATCGCGCACACCGACGAACTCCGCGTTCTCGGCGGGCACGCGGAGCGTCAGGTCTCCCTGCTGCACCTTGAGCACCAGGTAGGTCTTGTCCACACCTTTGATCTGGCGAGTTTCGATGGCCTCGATCAGCGCGGCCCCGTGATGGGGGTAGACCACCGTGTCGCCAACCTTGAACGTCATGTGACAGGACCCCTTCCGTGGCTTTCCAGAATAACACGCTTCTCGGCCCACCCGAAGGGCGTTTTCGCAGGTCAGGGCCGGTCTCGGGGCTTGACAAGGACCCCCATGACGTGCTGCGACCGGTGTTCGAGAGGGGCTTCCCGCAGGTCGGAGGCGGTTCCGGGGTTCGGCGAAACCCTTGCGCAACACCCCCGCAACCATGATTGGATCTTGAGCTTTCACCCCTTTCCGGGTCGCGACGCAATCGTTATTCGATCTTGGTCGAACCTTGTCCGTCGAGTGACCCGGACGTGCCGGACGCGGCGCCGGAGGTACCGCCGGACGGCCCTCGGCGGCCCCCGGGAGTGCGACACGGGGACCACCCCGTGAGGAGCGCATAAGCGAGGTCGATAATCTGAGACCTGACCGACCGACACGTGACCTAGGGAGAAGCCGCCGCCGTGAGCCGCAGCCTTCGACGCGGCAGCATCGCCGCCATCGCCGCCATCGCCATCGCCTCGCTGTCCTCCTGCGCCGCCGGCAACACGCCGGACACCCTGCAGATCAGGCCCGACAACGCCGCGGCGACCCTCGGCACGAACATCCGGCTGAACAACATCGTGGTCGTCACCGAGGAGGGCGCCGCGGGCGACCACACCGGTGCCGCCAACGTGGTCGTGAACATCGCGAACTCCGCGGACACCGCGACCGAGCTCCAGTCCGTCACCGTCGGCGGTGCCGCCGCGACCTTCAAGGACGCCGCCGGCGCCCCGCTGTCCGGCGTCGTCGTCCCGGCCGGCGGGTCGGTGGTGATCGGCGGCCAGGACAACCCGTCCGCCTACGTCGCCTCGGCGACCGTCCACGTCGGCGGCTTCGTCCCGACCGTCTTCACCTTCAAGGACGGCCGGAAGGTCGAGGCCCAGGCCGGCGTCAGCCCGGACTCGGGCGAGCACGGCCGCGGCCTCTACAAGGGCTTCGGGCCGACCTCGTCCCCGACCGCCACCCCCTCCAAGTCCGCCACCCCGGGGGCCACCGCCCCGGCCACCGGCGCCGCCACCCCCACCGGCACGGCCACCACTCCGGCCGCCCCGCCCGCGCACTGACGCCCCGCCCCGCCGCCGGCGGGCCCGCCCGGGCCCGCCGGAGCGACGCGAAGGCCCCCTCCGGCTGCTGCCGGCGGGGGCCTTCCGCGTGGTCGGGGCGGTTTACGGCTCGAACTTGTAGCCCAGGCCGCGGACCGTGACGAGGTAGCGCGGCGCGCCCGGGTCCGGCTCGATCTTGGCCCGCAGGCGCTTCACGTGGACGTCCAGGGTCTTGGTGTCGCCGACGTAGTCCGCGCCCCACACCCGGTCGATCAGCTGCATCCGGGTGAGCACCCGGCCCGCGTTGCGCAGCAGCATCTCCAGCAGGTCGAACTCCTTGAGCGGCAGGTCGACCTTGGCGCCGTCCACGGTCACCACGTGGCGGTCCACGTCCATCCGGACCGGGCCCGCCTCCAGGGCGCCCGGGCCGCCGCCGTTGTCGCCCGCGCCGCCGTCCTCGCCGCGGCGGCGCAGCACCGCGCGGATCCGCGCGACCAGCTCGCGGGTGGAGTACGGCTTGGTGACGTAGTCGTCAGCGCCTATCTCCAGGCCGACGACCTTGTCGATCTCGCTGTCCTTGGCGGTCACCATGATCACCGGGACGTTGGAGCGCACCCGGAGCTGGCGGCAGACCTCGGTGCCGGGCAGGCCCGGCAGCATCAGGTCGAGCAGGACGAGGTCGGCGCCGTTGCGTTCGAACTGCTCCAGGGCGTCCGGGCCGGTGGCGGCGACGGCCACCTCGAAGCCCTCCTTGCGGAGCATGTACGAGAGGGCGTCGCTGAACGACTCCTCGTCCTCTACCACCAGTACTCGGGTCACGATCAGGCCTCCGGGGCAAGCTGCGGGGTTGTGTCTGACAGGTGTTGTTCCCGCTCCCCGGCGGGGAGCGGACGGGCCGTACGGTCCGTGGTGAGGGTTCGGGGTGCGGCGGCGGGTCCGGCGGGGTCGCCGTCCGGCCCGTGGTCCGGACCGTGGTCGGGCCCGTCGTCGAATCCGTCGTCGGGCCCGTCCTCCGCGGGTTCCTGCCCGGCGGGCAGGCGCACGGTGAAGGTCGAACCCTGGCCCTCGACGCTCCACACCGAGACGGTGCCGCCGTGCGAGGCCGCGACGTGCTTGACGATGGACAGGCCCAGGCCGGTGCCGCCGGTCGCCCGGGAGCGGGCGGGGTCGACGCGGTAGAACCGCTCGAAGACCCGCTCGCGGTCCTTCTCGGAGATGCCGATGCCCTGGTCGGTGACCGAGATCTCGATGAGCTCGCCGTCCGCCTCCCCGAGCGCCGCGGCGCTGGAGATCCGGCGGGTGGCGATGGCCACCCGGGTGCGGGGCGGGCTGTAGTTGACGGCGTTCTCGACCAGGTTGCCGAGCGCGGCGGCGAGCTGGCCGCGGTTGCCGTGCAGGTAGAGGCCGGCGATGCCGCCCGCCGCGATCAGGATCTGCTTGGCGGCGGCCTGCTGGCGGCAGCGGTCGATCGCCTCGGCGATCAGCTCGTCCACCGCGACCGGCTCCGGATCGACCATCAGCCGGTCGTCCTGGACCCGGGACAGGTCGATGATCTCCTGGACCAGGCTGGCCAGCCGGGCCGCCTCGACCTGCATCCGGCCGGCGAAGCGCTGCACCGCCTCCGGGTCGTCGGACGCGTCGACGACCGCCTCGGACAGCAGCGACAGGGCGCCGACCGGGGTCTTGAGCTCATGGCTGACGTTGGCCACGAAGTCCCGGCGGACGGCCTCCACCCGGCGCCGCTCGGTCTGGTCCTCGACCAGCACCAGCACCAGGCGGGAGCCCAGCGGGGCCACCCGGACGGAGACCGCGAGCGGCTCCGCCGCGCGGGCCGCGCCCGGCCGGGGCACCTCCAGCTCGACCTGGCGGATCTCGCCGTCCCGGCGGGTGGAGCGGGCCAGCGCGAGCATCTGGTCCACGGCGACCGCGCCGCCGCGCACCAGGCCCATCGCGTACGCCGCCGAGCTGGCCTTGACCACCTCGTCGCCCTCGCCCAGCACGATCGCGCAGGAGCGGAGCACGGAGAGCACGGTGTCGACCCCGGGCGGCAGCGGCGGCTCGGGGTTGCCGGTGCCGAGCGACTGGTGCCGGCCGGGGTTCCTGCCGCCGGTTCCGCCGTACCTGCCCTTGGCCTGCTCGCGCTCGCTCCAGCGGAAGGCGATGGAGGCGGTGAGGCCGACGCCGAGCCCGGCTATGGCACAGGCAGCGGCGGCGGCCACGTTCACGTCCATGTGGCCAGCGTAAGCGCACGGCCAGGGCACTCCCCAAGCGTTGGATCAAGGCATCGACCACGCGTTGCCGAGAATTCACCTTCAGGAAGCCGCCGATTCACCGTGGCGGCCGTGCACCGTCGCCCTGACGGCCGAAAGTTGGCCAGGCAGCCCGTGTGGGAGAGATCGGTGCGCCGAACAGCGGCCACCGGCTCGGGTGTGCGCGTACGATGCGCGCCACCAGCAGCGGTCACCCGGACACCGGAACGACGGTCGGACGGGCTGACCGGTCGGCACCGCCACCGACACAGCTACTGAGGAGAGAACATGCGCGACGCGTACCACGAGGAACTCGATGCGATCGGCGACAGCCTGGTCGAGATGGCCCGGCTGGTCGGCTCTGCCCTGGGCCGCGCCACCACCGCCCTCCTCGACGCGGACCTGGCGCTGGCGGAGAGCGTGATCGCCGCCGACGCGAAGATCAACGATCTGCACCACGAGCTGGAGAACCGGGCCATCGACCTGCTGGCCCGCCAGCAGCCGGTCGCCACGGACCTGCGCATCGTCGTCACCTCGCTGCGGATGAGCGCCGACCTGGAGCGCTGCGGCGACCTGGCGCGGCACGTCGCCAAGGTCGCGCGGATGCGCTACCCCGACACCGCCGTGCCGCGCGACCTGCACTCCACCGTCCTGGAGATGGGCCAGCTCGCCCAGCGCCTGGTGGCCAAGGCCGGTCTGGTCATCGCCACCAAGGACGTCGACAAGGCGCTGGAGATGGAGCAGGACGACGACGCGATCGACACCCTGCACCGCGAGCTGCTGTCGCACCTGATCGACGAGCGCTGGCGCCACGGCATCGAGACCGCCGTCGACATCACCCTGGTCGGCCGCTACTACGAGCGCTTCGCGGACCACGCGGTGTCGGTCGCCAAGCGCGTGGTGTACCTGGTGACGGGCGAGCACGTGGCCGAGTTCGTGGCCGCCGGCGAGGCCGCCGAGGCCTCGCCGGTCGACTGACCGCCGCGGGCCGGACCGCCGGTCCGGCCCGCCCCGAGGGGTGGGTAAACCTGTGACGAGGGTGGTGCGGGCGCACGGACTCCGTGCGCCCCACCACTGCGCGCCCGTTGACGCTCCCTCCGTCCGGCGGCTTCACTCGACAGTGGGGGCACAGGACTGTGCCCGTCACTAGGAGGGAAGCTCGATGAAGGCCAACCCGACCCGACCGGCGACCGCCCACGACACCGTCGAGCCGCCCGCCCCGAAGTTCCTCCCCGTCGTCGCGGCCGGCTGCGGCTGCGGCCCCGGCTGCGGCTGCGGCTGCCAGTCCGGCGCGCCCTGCCAGTGCGGCGGCGCGGACGGCGGCTGCTGCGGCGGCCACTGAGCGGGCCGTCGTCCGCCGGGTTCCCGAGGTGCACGGCCGGCCGCGGCCGTGCACCTCGCGCGTTGCCGCCGGTGTCAGAACCGGACGTCGGAGCAGGAGTAGAAGGCGTTCGGGGTGTCGGAGATCGTCCAGACCGCGACGACCACCTGATGACCGGTCCGGCCGCTCGGCATGGTCGCGGTGTGGCTGAGCGTGCTCGGCACCTGCTTGCCGCCGTACGGGACGGTCAGGAAGGGCGTCAGCTCCAGGTTGGCCCGGGTGACCGGCTGGCTGGCGTCGTAGCCCGGCTTGGTCAGGTAGTACCGGAAGTCGGTGGTCGCGTGCCGGGCGGTGAACGTCCAGGTGAAGGTGAGCGGCCGGCCCGCCGTCACCGGCGTGGTCGGCCAGGCGCCCCCGTGCGGGTCGTCCAACTCGGCGAAGCGCGAGTTGCCGCCGGCACAGATGGTGCCGTCCGAGGGGCCGAGGGCCGGGAAGCCCTTGCCGCCCTCGACGCTCTGCGGCTCCCACTGGATGGCGCCGCAGTCCCACGGCACCGCGTCCACGTGGCTGTCGCAGAGCGCGGCCCGGCTGGGCGGGGTCGAGATCCAGCCGTGGGACGAGGCCGGGAAGGCGAGGGTCAACGGGATCGCCAGCGCGGCGACGGCCGCCCCGACGATGTGGCGTGTGCGCATGGTGCTCCTCCGTGGGGGTGGATGGAGTGTGCGCCGGGGGCGCAGACGCGCGCGTGGGGGCGCGGCGGCCCGGACGGGAGTTCCTGGCATGCCTGCGCCGGTCCGGTGCCCTCACGGTAGGAGTCGCCGACTGGACCGTCAATGGTCTGAACCATTTTCCGTCTACCCAACTCCCCTGCCTGGCAAGCGGGTTGACCCGGAACCGGCCGGAAACGAACGAAGGCCCCACCCCCGGTCCAACCCGGCGGCGGGGCCTCTGCGCTCCTGGGCCTACTTCTTGCCCTGGGTCTGGCCTGTCGTTTTTTCAGGCCTGGCCAATGGGCTCTGACGTGGGCCTGAGTCGTCGACAGTTGTCATCATTGGTCGGCATTGAGGATCCTTAGACGGCCCAGGCACGGCCCGAATCACACCTACACGCCGACCCCTGCCAGGGCGTTCAGGTGGTCCAGGTACGCGTGCGTCTCGGGGGCATCGCTGTACTCCCTGCCGACCAGGGCTGCCAGCTCGCGGCTAACTGCCAGAATGGACGGCAACGACTGGCGCTCCCCCCGAAGCGCCCACTCGCCGTAGTTCACCGCACCTTCGAGATCCCCCTCTCGGGCCGCAACGACGCCGAGCGTCAGCCGGGCTTCGGCGATCCTCATGGGGGACCGCTCGGTGCCGTCGTAGTCGGTACTGGCCCGGATCACCTCCTCGGCCAGGGCCCGCGCCAACTTGTTCTCCCCGAGTAGCCGATAGCAGTCCATGGCGTAGAAGTCGTACTTCGCTGGGTCCACCACGAAATGGTTGTCCAGGTTCTCGGGGTAAGGCAGCCCCTCCAGCAGCCGCCGACCACGGTCCAACGCGACTTCGGCCTGCCTGCGGTCACCCAGCCGCGCCCACGCCTTCGCTTCCTGGGCGGCCAGTTGCACGGCGACACCCTGGCGGGCAGCCACTTCGGTGCCCGCGTTCGCCGCCGCCAGCACGCCGCGATAGTCCCCGGCAGTGACAGAGAACCAGGCCCGCATCTCGTGCGCCCACCCCTGGATCCCGCCGTGCTCGGCTTCGGCCCCAAGGGACAGCGCCGCCCGTCGGGTGGATTCGGCCGCACGGCGGTCGCCCATGTCGTACTCGACGCAGCCCACCAGCAGCGCAAGCCATCCCGCCTGCGCCAACACCTCTCGGTGCTGAGCCAGCGTCAGCCGCTGGGACTGCAGCGCCGCTACCCGCTTGAGCCACTGCCGACCTTCGATTGCCAGCTGATCCGGCGGAAGCTGGGCGTACTCGGAGCAGAGTCGGTCGGTCGTGATCCGGAGCGCGTCCAAGGTGGCGTTGTCCACGTCCGACGCTTGCAGTCGGCTGATGATGTCCAGCGTCTCCATGCCGCTGGCCACGACGATTTCGGCATTGCCATCCCGCCTGCCGCCCACCGGGAACAGCGCGTGCGTCACGGTGCCAAACGTGGCGGCAATGATCGGCTGATAGAAGTCGCTTGGCGTGACCTCGCCCGACTCCCAGCGCTTCCACTGCCGGAGCAAGCTCGCGTTGGCCGGCAACTCCTCGGAAGCGTGAGCCCGAAGCGCCTTGATCGCGTCCGTCTGCGACCACTCCCGCGCTTCCCGCTCCGCCGTCATGCGTCGCGCCCATGCGGGCCTGTCCAAGCTCATGGTGCCCTCCCTCTGGGGTGGTGCCTGCACTGAGTCTTGCACTGGAAAAGCCCTGGACAGCAGGGGGTGACAGGGCAGTGACACCAGACCTGTCACCGGTGACCCCCTGCGGGTGTCACTGGTTGCGCAGTCGCCGCTATCCGATGGTTAGTCAGGAACGGGCGGCGCAACTACACGCCGCTCAAGCTCTTCAATCCGGGCCGCCAACTGCTCCACCTGGGAGGTGAGATGCTCCACCCGAGCACGGACATCATCGTCGGCCAGCGCCGCTCCGTCGCCAATGGCCGACAGGTCAACGTCGCTGCGAACGAAGGTCCCTCGCCCAGGGCTGGACACGATGAGCCCTTCCTCCCGCAGCACGCGGAGCCCGGACTGCACGGTCATATCGGCAATGCCGAACCGCTCCGCCAGCTTCTTCACCGAGGGCAGTTTGGCCCCTGGCTGATACTCCCCCGAGGCGATCTCGGTCCGGAGAGTGTCGGCTACCTGTACATACGGCGGTCTCTCGTCCTGCACCAGAGTCATGCCGCCAGGCTACCTCCCCAAGCGTGCCAATACACCTAGGTCGATGGCTTGACATACTAGGTTGACCTAGAGCACTCTAGGTCTTGCAAGAACGCCCCAGCAAAATGCGGGGAGCGGCGCCCATCCGCCAAGACAAGTCGCCGCTCCACGCCCCACGAAGGGAGTTCCATCATGCACGCTTCGCTCACCACTCAGCCGTCCCTGTCCGTCGACGCAGTGGAGGAGAACGTCTCGCTGTTCGGCGAGACGGAGCAGGGCCAGGACGAGCCGCGTCTGTCGGTGCGGGTGTCGCTGTCGCTGCGGTTCTTCGACATGGTGGGCCTGCTGGGCTTCCACCCGGGGCTGATGCTCACCACCTCGGACCTCCAGCGCTCCGACGCGCTGGCCGAAGCCCTGCGGTTCGCGATCGTGGACGCCGACGCCTCTCAGATCGAGGGGTACGCGGAGCTGGCCCGCACCGCGCTGTCGAGCCCGCGCCAGCCGGTCTACGCCTACACCAAGCTCGTCGCCGAAGCCGTCACCCGCACGTTCGGCATCACCGCCCCGCAGCCGCCCGCCGCCCCGGTGGTGAACACCCGACTGTTCGCCGCCGCCTGACGCCGCCCGGGGTGAGCGCTCACCGACGCTCACGAGCGCTCACGACCCGCTCACCCCGACGACCGGCGGCGCCCGCTTCAGCCCCGGTCGGCCGACTTTCAGGGGCACCCGCGAGGCGGTGAACACCCGACTGTTCACCGGCGCTCACGGAACCGTTCCCGGCGCTACCGCCGACCATTCCCGCGGTCACGGGAAGCGCTACCCGCCCTTTACCCCCAAGCATCGGTCGCCCACTGACCAGCGGGAACAACCCGACCGACGCCCGACCCGTTCACCGGTGAACCTCCCGGCCGTTCACCGGTGAACACCCCGACTTCCAGCCCGACTCCCGCGCCCCCGGACCGCCGCCGCCCCGACCTGAAACGGGCCCCACCGCGAATGGTGAACACGGCGCCGTGAGCACCGGTGAGCGTCGGCAGGCACTCGACCCAACCCCACCCCGTCCCATCCCCCGACTGAGGAGACCCCGCATGAACACCACGCCCACGCCCACGCCGACCACCGACCCGGCCCCGCTCGCGGACCCGACCGACTACCTGACCGTGCCCCAGGTCGCCTACGCGCTGAAGCTGTCCCAGGAGACCGTCTGGCGCATGGCACGCAGCGGCCGTCTGGACGCCTACCGGGTCGGCAACGGCCGGGGACAGGTCCGCATCCCCCGCAACGCCTTCCGCGCCTACCTGGCCGCCACCGGACTGCCCGCCGGCCTGTCCGCCGTCGCCGCCTCCGCCCCGGCCAGCAGCCGCGAGCGCTCCCCCTGGACCAAGCCCCGCACCTGACCCACCCCCTCCGCCACTTGGGAGCGGCCGTCGCGTCCAGCCCCGGCGCCCCGGCGCCGCCGGACAAGCAAGAAGAGCACCGGGCCGCCCGAGCACGGGTGCTCCTCTTGCTGTTCGGCGAAGCCGCTTGAAGGTCGTGCCGCGCAGCGGCTCCTTCATCACTCCCTGAGGCGAGCGCCAACTACAAGAACAGCCCCATCTTTTTTCCTAAGTAGGGAAGCTCTGCGTCACCGCGTCACCGGGAGCCAGAAAACGGCCTCTGACCTGCGGGAAAGGGCGTGACGCAGAGGACGGCCGCTGCGTCACCGCTGCGTCACAGCGTCACCCAACGGCACCCGCCTGCGTCACCCACCGGGCCCGGGCCGCACGACACCGCCCTAACTACAAGATCAACCCCTCTTTTTTTTCCTAAGTAGGAAACGCTGCGACATGTACGTCATGCGAGCCGAAAAACGGCCCCTGACCTGCGACAACGACCATGACGCAGAGGACGGCCGCTGCGTCATGCTGCGACATGTACGTCATGCCATGACGCAGCCCATGACGCACCGATGACGCAGACCCCGACCGCTGCGTCATGCAAAGCCGCAGGTCACAGGCCCGCATGACGCTGATGTCGCAATGACGCAGAAATCCCCACCTCGGACAACTTCCGGCCCCTGAGGAGCCGCGTGCGTCATGCGGTGACGCAGCCCGTGACGCAGCGGTGACGCAGACCCCGGCCGCCGCGTCACCCAAAGCCCCAGGTCAGGGGCCCGGGTGTCGCAGGTGACGCGGTGACGCAGAAATCCGCACCTCGGACAAACACGCCCGGCCCTGAGAAGCCCGGACCCCTGCCCATCACGCCCCGACCGGTCCTGAGCCGGGCGCCAGACCTAGCGTCGGCCCTCGCTAGACCTAGCGAGACCGCTAGCGAGCAAACCGGCCCCGACCAGCCACCTAGCGGCCAACAGCACCCCGCCGCGTCAGCCCGAAAACGCCCCAACACGCCCCCGGCACCCCCCCGCCGGTCGCTAGACGCCAGGCAACCCCTGGGCACCCCCTCCGGCCGTCGCCAGCCGCTCTGACACCCCCTGACGGCTGACACCCGCTGACACCCATTCCCCTAGGCAAACGCGGGTGTCAGGAGCCCTGACACCGGCCCCTGACACCGCCTGACACCCACCCCTGACACCCGCCGCAATCGCCCCGAGGAGAGGCCTGTGACCGACCGCAGCACCCGTGCCGACACTCGACCCGCCGTAGTCGCCCTCCCCGCCCGCTTCCTCACCCCCGAGGACATCGCCGCGATGTTCGGCGTCCCGCTGGAGACCGTCTATCAGTGGCGCCGCAAGCGCACCGGCCCGCCCGCCTTCCGCGCCGGCCGACACCTCCGCTACCACCCCGACGCCGTCGCCCAATGGGTCACCGACCAGACCCGAGACGCCGCCTGAACCACCAGGGAGCCGCCAGGGAATCAGGGAGAACTCCCTCCCCGCCTCCCTGGCGACCACATAGCCCCTGATCAGCGGCAACGCCACCTCAGGGAGGCAGGGAGGCGCCCCGACGTCCCGCCGAACACCCGGATCCAGCACCCATCACCGCCCCGGGCGCCTCCCTCCCTGCCCCACCACACCCCCCTTCGAACCCGAGGAGCGGCCCATGGCCGGACACATCCAAGACCGCTGGTACAAGACCGAGACCGGCCCCGACGGCAAGCCCCGCCGCGTCCGCACCGACCGCTACGGCACGGGCAAGCGCTACCGGGCCCGCTACGTCGCCCCGGACGGCACCGAGAAGAGCAAGAGCTTCCCCGACCGCCAGAAGCGGCTGGCGGAGGAGTGGCTGGCCCGGATCGAGGCGGACATGTCGCGCGGGCAGTACCTCGACCCGACGACGGCGAAGACCACGTTCCAGGAGTTCGCCGAGCACTGGCTGAGGAGTCAGACCAGCGATCCGAACACGCAGGCCTCGATGCAGTCCCAGCTCCGGAGGCACGCCTTCCCGCGGATCGGGGCCCGGCCGCTCGCGTCGTTCCAGCCGAGCCACATCCGGGAGTTCGTGGCCGAGCTGGAGACCTCCGGCATGTCCGGCTCGTACGCCCGGGTCATCTTCTCCAACGTCCGGGCCGTGCTGAGCGCGGCCGTGGACGACGGGTTCCTGCTCCGGAACCCGTGCGCCGCGCAGACCGTGCGTCCGCCGGTCGTCGGCTCCCGGCGGGTCGTCCCGTGGGAGCCGGAACGGGTGTTCGCCGTCCGGGCGGGCATGACGGAGCGGTACCGGGCCACGGTCGACGTGGGCGCCGGCTGCGGGCTGCGGCAGGGCGAGATCCTGGGCTTGGCCGTGGACGCGCTGGACTTCGACGCCAGCACGATGCACGTCACCCAGCAGCTCAAGCTGAGCCGGAGCAAGCCGGTCTTCGCGCCGCCGAAGGGCGGGACGCTGCGGAGCGTGCCGCTCCCCCGGCCGGTGGCCGACACGCTCAGGGCCCACATGGAGCGGTTCCCGCCGGTGGAGGTCACGCTGCCGTGGATGCGGGTCGGCGGGCCGCCGGTCACGAAGCGACTGATCTTCACCAGCCTGTCCGAGTCGATCGTCTGGCGCGGTGTGCTGAACGAGGACCACTGGAAGCCCGCGCTGGCCGCCGCCGGGGTCATCCCGAAGCCGGGCAAGGGCGAGTCCTACGCGTCCGCCCGGGAGCACGGAATGCACGCGCTCCGGCACTTCTTCGCGTCGGTGCTGCTGGACGCCGGAGAGAGCATCAAGGCGGTGAGCGAGTACCTGGGCCACGCCGACCCGGGGCTGACGCTGCGGGTCTACGCCCACCTCATGCCGGACAGCCGGCACCGGGCACGGAAGGCGATCGAAGGGGTCTTCGCACCCCAAGATCACGAAGGCTGACGGCCCACAGACGGCCCGGGAATGACAACGGCCCCTCACCAGCGCCAAACGCACAGGTGAGGGGCCGTTTCGGCAAGCGGCTTACTTCTTGCCCTGGTTCTTGACGGCCTCGATGGCGGCCGCGGCGGCGTCCGGGTCGAGGTAGCGGCCGCCCTGGACGACGGGCTTGAAGTCGGCGTCCAGCTCGTACACCAGCGGGATGCCGGTCGGGATGTTCAGGCCGGCGATGGCCTCGTCGGAGATGCCGTCGAGGTGCTTGACCAGCGCGCGCAGGCTGTTGCCGTGGGCGGTGACCAGGACGGTCTTGCCGGCGGCGAGGTCCGGGACGATGGCGTCGTACCAGTACGGGAGCATCCGCTCGACGACGTCCTTCAGGCACTCGGTGCGCGGACGCAGCTCGCTCGGGATGTCGGCGTAGCGGGCGTCGCCGGCCTGCGAGTACTCGGCGTCGTCGGCCAGCACCGGCGGCGGGGTGTCGTACGAGCGGCGCCACAGCTGGAACTGCTCCTCGCCGAACTCGGCCAGGGTCTGGGCCTTGTCCTTGCCCTGGAGCGCGCCGTAGTGGCGCTCGTTCAGCCGCCAGCTGCGGCTGACCGGGATCCAGTGCCGGTCGGCCTTGTCCAGGGCGATCTGCGAGGTGCGGATGGCGCGGCGCAGCAGCGAGGTGTGCAGCACGTCGGGGAGCAGACCCTCGGCGGCCAGGAGCTCGCCACCGCGGGCGGCCTCCTTCTCGCCCTTCTCGTTGAGGTCGACATCGACCCAACCGGTGAACAGGTTCTTCTGGTTCCACTGGCTCTCGCCGTGGCGGAGCAGGATGAGTCGGTACGTCGTGTCAGCCATGGCCCCCAGCTTAGTGGGGGCGGGAAAACCCCTGGTGGGGACCTTCGACCTCTGGGTAATGTGTGCCGCGCGCATCTGCCACTTACATGCGTCGGCTGACCGGGCCTGCCGTACCGCTCAGCGGACGCCTGCCCTCGGGAGCCCCCACATGCTCGTCACCGCCCGGTTCCGAAGAATGGTCCAGGAAACGGCGGGCGGGCTGCCGCGCCAGTTCTGGTGGCTCTGGGTCTCCACCCTGGTCAACCGGCTCGGCGCCTTCGTGGTCACCTTCCTGGCGCTCTACCTCACCAGCAGCCGCGGGTACTCGGCAACCTACGCGGGCCTGGTCGCCGCCCTGTTCGGCCTCGGCTCGGCGGTCTCCTCGATCATCGCCGGGGTGCTCACCGACCGGGTCGGACGCCGTCCGACCCTGCTCGCCGCCCAGCTCGGCACCGCCCTGTTCACCGCCGTGCTCGGCTTCACGGACGGGCAGGTGGCGATCGCCGTGGTGGCCTTCCTGGTGGGGTTCTGCAACAACGCCACCCGGCCCGCCATCTCGGCGATCATCGCGGACATCGTCCCGGCCGCCGACCGGGTCCGCGCCTACTCGCTGAACTTCTGGGCGATCAACCTGGGCTTCGGCCTCTCCTCGGCCGTCGCCGGTCTGATCGCCACCCACGGGTACCTGACGCTCTTCCTGCTGGACGCCCTGTCCACCGTGCTCTGCGCGGTGGTGATCTTCATCAGGATCCCGGAGACCAGGCCCGACGCCCCGGCGGGCGCGAAGGCCGACGGGCCGGCGGTCGGTCTCGGCACCGTGTTCCGGGACAGCCGCTTCATGGCCGTGGTCGGCCTCACCCTGCTGCTCGCCCTGGTGCTGCAGCAGGGAGCCACCACCCTCGCGGTCGACATGGGCCGCCGGGGGATCACGTCCACCGAGTACGGCCTGGTCATCGGCCTGAACGGGCTGCTGATCGTGCTGCTGCAGATCCCGCTCACCCGGTGGGTCGAGAACCGCAGCCGCTCGGCCATGCTGGCGGCGGCCGCGCTGTTCATCGGCTGGGGGTTCGGGGTGACGGCCCTGGCCGGATCGTCCGCGTGGTTCTACGCCTTCACCGTGACGGTCTGGACGATCGGGGAGATCCTCTACACCCCGACCCTGATGGGTCTGATCGCCGAGCTGTCGCCGACCCACGCCCGCGGGCGCTACCAGGGCGTCTACTCGCTGTCCTGGTCGCTCGCCTCGTTCCTCGGTCCGGCCGTGGGCGGCGTGCTGCTGGAGCGGGCCGGCAGCGTGGTGCTGTGGGGCGCGTGCGGGGTCTGCGGCACGGTCGCCGCGGTCGGCTACGTGCTGCTGGGCGGGCGGACCGGCGCCGCGAAGGGCACCGGGACCGACGAGGTCGTGGCGGTTCCGGCGCCCGCGGCGGAGGCCCTTGCGAAGCCGAAACCCGTCGCGGAGCCGGTCGCACGGCCCGCGAAGGCTCCGACGGGCGCCTGACCGGACGGGTCAGCCGGCGTCCGGGGTGCCCGGGGCCTCCCGGCTGTCCTGGGCACCCGCAGGCGGGGCCTGCGGCGCGGCCAGGTGGGCGAAGGCGGCCAGGTTGCGGGTGGACTCCCCGCGCTTGGTCCGCCACTCCCACTCGCGCCGGATCGCCGTGGCGAAGCCCAGCTCGAGCAGGGTGTTGAACGGCTCGTCCGCGTTCTCCAGCACCGTCCCGAGCAGCCGGTCCACCGACTGCGGGGTGAGCGCCTCCAGCGGCAGCCGGCCGGCCAGGTAGACGTCGCCGAGCGCGTCGACCGCGTACCCGACGCCGTACATCCGGGTGTTGCGCTCCAGCAGCCAGCGGTAGACGGCCTCGTGGTTCTCGTCCGGACGGCGGATCACGAAGGCGTTCACCGACAGGGTGTGGTCGCCGACCCGCAGGGCGCAGGCGGTGCTCAGCTTCCGGGTGCCCGGGAGGGCCGCCACCAGCGTGAACGGGTCGGCGGCGGCCGGCTCCCAGGCCACCCCGGCGTCGTCCAGGGCGGTGCGCAGGAGGGTCAGGGCCTCGTCCTTGGTGCGGATTGCCATGGAGGTGACGTTACTCGCCGGTACCGGGCGGGCGCAGCCCGAGCCGCCCGGCGCTCAGGCCAGTCGGCGGCGGGCCGCGGCCGGCCGGCCGGCCGGGCGGGCCATGCTGCCGGCGTACACCTCGGCGGTGGTCGCCGCGGCGGTGTCCCAGCCGAAGCGGGCCGCGTGCCTGGCCGCCGCCTCACCGCGCCGGGCGACCAGGGCCCGGTCGGTGACGTACGGCTCCAGCGCGTACGACCAGTCCACCGGGTCGTGGCCCTGCACCAGGGTGCCGGTCTCGCCGTCCCGCACCGCGACCGGCAGGCCGCCGACCGCGGCCGCCACCACCGGGGTGCCGCAGGCCTGAGCCTCCAGCGCGACCAGCCCGAAGGACTCGCTGTACGAGGGCGTCACCAGCGCCGTCGCCGCCCGGTACCAGTCCGCGAGCTGCGGCTGGCCGACCGGCGGGTGGAACCGCACCACGTCGCAGATGCCCAGCTGGGCGGCGAGCTTGTGCAGGCTCTCCGGCCGGGCCAGCCCGGTGCCGGACGGCCCGCCGACCACCGGCACCACCAGGTTCTCGCGCAGCTCGGGGCGGCGGTCCAGCAGTGCGGCGACCGCCCGCAGCAGCACGTCCGGGGCCTTCAGCGGCTGGATCCGGCCGGCGAACAGCAGCACCGCGGCGTCCTGCGGCAGGCCCAGCCGGGCGCGCGCGGCGGCGGGCGCCGACGGGGCGCCGGGGCGGAAGACGTCCAGGTTGACCCCGGGGTGGACGACGGCCAGCTGGTCCGGCCGGGCGGCGTAGTGCAGCGCCAGCTCGGCGGCCTCCTCGGTGGTGTTGGCGATCAGCCGGTCGGCCGCCTCCACCACCTGGGTCTCCCCGATCACCCGGGCCGCGGGCTCGGGCGTGTCGCCCTCGGCCAGCGCGGCGTTCTTGACCTTCGCCATGGTGTGCATGGTGTGCACCAGCGGCACCCCCCAGCGCTGCGCGGCCAGCCAGCCGACCTGCCCGGAGAGCCAGTAGTGCGAGTGCACCAGGTCGTAGTGGCCGGGGCGGTGGCCCGCCTCCGTCCGCAGCACCGCGTGGGTGAAGGCGCACAGCTGGGCCGGCAGGTCCTCCTTCACCAGGCCCTCGTACGGCCCGGCGGTGACGTGGCGCACCAGCACGCCCGGGGCCAGCTCGACCGTCGGCGCGTCGTCCGAGCTGATCGACCGGGTGAACACCTCGACCTCGATGTTGAGGTCGGCCAGGCGCTTGGCCAGCTCGACGATGTACACGTTCATCCCGCCGGCGTCCCCGGTGCCGGGCTGGTGCAGCGGCGAGGTGTGGACGCTCAGCATCGCGATCCGGCGCGGGCGACGGCGGCCGGGGACGAGCGACTGGAGCCGGCCGCGCGCGGGGGCGGCGGGCTGGACACGGCGTACCGAACGGACGGGGTGCTGGATCACCTGGCTGAAGCCTCCTCTGTGCGGCCCGTCGAGGCGGTCCGTCCGGGCCGCCCGTTGTCCGGTGTGCGCTGCCCCGTCCGGGCACACATCACCACCAGTGTGCCAACCACACGGACCGTGTCCGGCATTCCCGCCCCGGCCCCCGGCCCGAGCGGCCGCCATCGCCCCAGGTCAGCGCGGTGCCGCCGAAGGTCCGACTACCCTTCTGGGCATGGCTGCCTCCTTCGACCCCGCTCCCGCCGCGCCCGCCCGCGGACGGACCGGGCGCCCGGTGGGGACGGTCACCCGGGGCACCACCAACACCAACCGGCTGCGCCGGATGGACCGCTGGATCGCCCACGCCCTCGGCCGTGCGCTGCGCGCCGCCGAGCGCCCGCCGGTCGCGGTGGACCTCGGCTACGGCGCCGCGCCGTGGACCGCCGTCGAGCTGGCCGGGCGGCTGCGCACGGTGCGGCCGGACGTCCGGGTGGTCGGGATCGAGATCGAGCCGGAGCGGGTCGCCGCCGCGCTGCCGTACGCCGAGCCGCCGCTGCTCACCTTCCGGCGCGGCGGCTTCGAGGTGCCGCTGGACGGCGGTGCGCCGGCCCAGCTGATCCGGGCGGCCAACGTGCTGCGGCAGTACGACGAGTCGGCGGTGGCCGGGGTGTGGGAGCGGCTGTGCGCGCGACTCGCCCCGGACGGGCTGCTGGTCGAGGGCACCTGCGACGAGATCGGGCGGCGGCACGTCTGGGTCGCGCTCGGCCCGGAGGGGCCCCGGACGGTGACCTTCGCGGCCCGGCTGGGCGGCCTGGGCCAGCCCTCCGACCTGGCCGAGCGGCTGCCGAAGGCACTGATCCACCACAACGTGCCGGGTCGGCCGGTGCACCGCTTCCTGACCGACTTCGACCGGGCCTGGGCGGCGGCCGCGCCGTACGGGGCGTTCGGGGCGCGGCAGCGCTGGGTGGCGGCCTGCACGGCGCTCGCGGGCAGCTGGCCGCTGGTGGACGCGCGCGGCCGGTGGTGGCAGGGCGAGGTCACGGTGCCCTGGTCGGCGCTCGCCCCGTAGCGGGCAGGGGAGCGCGCGGGGGCCGGTGCGCGCCGGAGCTGGTGAGCGACCCGATACATTCACTCGAACGAGTTATCGAATATCTATGGCGTGTTGACGCCCCGGCACGCCACGATGGACCGACCGAGCGGCGGCACCCCACACCGCCCGGCCCGCACCACGACCCCGCACACCACGACCCCGCCGCGCCGTCAGCCGTCCCGCTCGGACAGCTCCCGCCAGGCCCGTTCGAACACCTCGTACATCTCCGACCCGAACAGCACGAACCGCACCTCCGTCAGCTCCGCGCCCGCCTCCGCGTCACCGCCGCCCAGCACCTCGGCGACGGTGCCCAGCGCGATCCGGGCCGCGTCCGCCGGCGGCCAGCCGTAGATCCCGGCCGACACCGCCGGGAAGGCCACCGTGCGCGCGCCGAGCTCCGCCGCGGTGCGCAGCGACTCGCGATAGCAGGAGGCCAGCAGCTCCGCCCGCTCCTCGTACTCCTCCGCCCGGTACACCGGCCCGACGGTGTGCACCACCCACCGGGCCGGCAGCCGTCCGGCGGCCGTCGCCACCGCCCGGCCGGTGGGCAGCCCCTTGCCCCAGTGCGAGGCGCGCAGTCGGCGGCACTCCTCCAGGATCCGCGGCCCGCCCTTGCGGTGGATCGCGCCGTCCACCCCGCCGCCGCCCAGCAGGGACGAGTTGGCGGCGTTCACCACCGCGTCCACCGCCTGTTCCGTGATGTCACCCTTCACCAGGGTGATCCGTGCCACCATCTCCCGTTCCTCCCCCGGGCCGCCCGGCAGCCGCCGGGACGGGAGCCGAGTCGTCGTCCGAGTCCAGACACCACACCGCCACCGGCGTGGCAATAACCACAACGGCGCCGGTCGGCCAGAGAAATCCCCGGAGATCACGTTATGGTCGCGAGAAGTTCCCCGACGCGCGGTGCCAGGCGGGCACCGCGGACGGACGTCGACCGTTACGCAGTCGGGGAAAGGGAGGAACGATCGATGCCCGCAACGGGAGACGGGCGGGCACCTGGTGCCGCGGACCTGCCGGGCGCCCACGACGGCGCCCGCGTCGGCCATGCCCGCAGCCACGCCACGACCGGACCGGCCACGGCGACTCCCCCGATACCCCACCCCCGCTCGCGGGCCGCGCACGCCTCCCACCCGTCCCACGTCCCCGACCCGGCCGGCCCTCCGGCGGCGGACGGGCCGGCCGACGACGGGCCGCTGCGGCTGCTGGTCATCGAGGACGACGCCTCGGACGCCCAGCTGATCAAGGCCGCGGTGGCCGACAGCGGCGCCTCGATCGAGATCCACTGGGCCCGCGGCCTGGACCAGGCCACCGAACTGCTCTCCCCGCCCGCCCCCTGGGCCCGGCGCGGGCGCTCCCGCACCCCCGAGTTCGGCTGCGTGCTGCTCGACCTCGCCGCGCCCGCCGACCTGCCACACCCCTCCGACGCCTCGGACGGGCTGGAGGGCCTGCACGAGCTGCTCCGCCGCGCCCCGCACACCCCGGTCGTGGTGCTCACCGACGCTGCCGGGGCCGAACTCGGCGCGGCCGCCGTCGCGGCCGGCGCCCAGGACTTCCTGCTCAAGCACGAGACGGACGGCCCGCTGCTCGCCCGCGCCCTGCGCTACGCCGTCGAGCGCAAGCGCGCCGACGAGTCCCAGCGGCGCCTGGTCGAGGCCGAGTTGCGCGGCCAGGAGAACGCCCGTCTCCAGCGCCACCTGCTGCCCACCCCGCTGCTCGACGGCGCCGGGCTCTCCTTCACCCGGCGCTACCGCCCCGGCCGCCGGCGCGCGCTGCTCGGCGGCGACTTCTACGACGCCGTACGCACCGACGACGGCGCCGTCCACGTGGTGATCGGCGACGTCTGCGGCCACGGCCCGGACGAGGCCGCGCTCGGCGTGGCGCTCCGGATAGCGTGGCGCACCCTGGTCTTCGCCGGCCTCACCGGCGAGGCCCTGCTCACCACCCTCCAGCACGTGCTGGAGCACGAGCGGCGCAGCGACGAGATCTTCGCGACGCTCTGCATGCTCGTCATCGAGCCCGGCGGCACCGGCAGCGACCTCGACTCGCTCGGCGCCGGCGAGCGGGCCCGGCTCTACCTCGCCGGGCACCCGGCGCCGCTGCTGCTCGGCCGGGACCACGAGCCGGTCAGCCTGCCCGCCGACCTCGCCGGGCCCGCGCTCGGCCTGCTGCCGTGCCACGACGGGCAGGCCGCCTGGCCCGCCCACGAGGTCGAACTGCGGCCCGGCTGGCGGCTGTTGCTCTACACCGACGGGCTGATCGAGGGCCGGGTCGGGGCCGGGTCCCGCCGGCTGGGCCAGGACGGGCTCGCGGACCTGGTCGGCGACCACCAGGCCGCCGGACTGACCAGGGGGCGGCTGGTCGACAGCGCCATCGCCGAGGTCGAGGAGCTGAACGGCGGCGCGCTGACCGACGACGTCGCGGTGCTGCTGCTGGAGCGCAACCCGGTGCAGCTGATCCTCGGCTGACGGCCCGCCAGGCGAGTGGTCCGGCAGCCGGCGGTCCGGCGGCCGGGCGGTCCGGTAGCCGGACGGTCGGTCAAGCGGCGGCGGAGCAGACGACGGCCCGGGCGGGTGAACTCCCCGTCCGGGCCGTCGCGTTGTCCGCTGCCGCGCCTACCAGGGGCCGTACGGCCCGGTGTTGCTCCGGCCTCCCTGCCCGCCGCCGCCGGTCAGCGCCCGGATCGCCGGGCGGACGTCCACCACGTAGACGATCGAGGCGACCAGGCCGGCCAGCGTGCCGATGCCGGTGAAGAAGTTCACCCCGAACAGGAGGTCCCAGCCGAAGGAGACCGCCAGGATCGCCACCCAGAAGCCCTTGGTCTTCTTGTCGGCCGCCCGGTAGGCGTCCTCCCGGCGGGTGGCCGCGTCGACCAGGGCGAACAGCTTGTAGGCGAGGATGGCGACGGTCGCCCACCAGACCGGGTTCAGGTAGGAAAAGGCCAGAATCTGAAACACTCCGACCATTTCGATCTCCTCTGCTCTCGACTCCGGCGCTGCGACCGCCGTCCATCCTGGCACGACGACCGTCCGCGACGGGGTCAACGTCCCACGGTCACCTGTCGTGCCCCACGGGGCGCGAGGTCACTCCGCGGCGTCGGCGGCGTTCTTGCGGGCCCGGGCGGACTTCTTCGGCGCGGGCTCGGCGGCGCCGTCCGTCACCGGCTCGGCCTCGATCCGCTCCACCACCACCTCGGGCCGCCCGGGCTCCTCCGGCGCGGCCGGGCGGGCCTTGTCCACCACGACCTTGCCGCGCTCGGCCAGCTCGTCGTACGTCTCCCTGGCCTTCACCGCCAGCTCGACCGCACGGGCCACCTGCTGCAGCGCGAAGCCCTGGGCCCGCTCCTGCAGCGCCTTGAAGTCGGTCGGCAGGGTGGTGACGGTCTCGGCGACCTTGGCCTGCGCCCCGGTCAGCAGCGACTGCGCCTCGTGGAGCGTGGCCGTGGCCTTCTCCTGCGCGCCCTTGCGGTCCGCCGCCAGCGCCTCGACCCGGCCCGGCACTTCGCGCAGCTTCTCGTACGCGAGGTCCCCGGCGCCGGCCAGGGCGTACAGCGGGGTCGGGTCGCTGAGGGTCTTCTTGATCTCGTCGGTGATGGGCATGGTTACCGGTCCTCCCGGTGGGTGTTCTGGGTGGCTGGGCCGTCGGTCGGCGCGGTGGGGGCCGACGCGGCGTTCTCCTTGAGGAAGGCGTCGTAGACCGCGAGCAGCGCCTGCTTCTGCTGCTCGTTGATCAGCGGATCGGCCAGGATCGAGGCCCGCAGTTCCAGGCCCTCTCCCCGCCGCTCCTCCAGGATCCCGGCCTGGACGTACAGCGTCTCCGCCGAGATCCGCAGCGCCTTGGCGATCTGCTGGAGGATCTCCGCGCTCGGCTTGCGCAGCCCGCGCTCGATCTGGCTGAGGTACGGGTTGGACACGCCGGCGGCCTCCGCCAGCTGGCGCAGCGAGTACTGGGCGTTGCGGCGCTGCTCGCGGATGTACTCGCCCAGCGAGCCGACGTTCAGTGAGGCCATGCGGACAGCCTGCAACACCCCGCTTGCAAATGCAAGCAGGGTGCTAGCGGCAGCAAACGCGCCGGGCGCGAGGCGGCCCGGGCGGCAGGCGGGAAGACGGGGACGGCGGCGGGAGGCGGGCGCGGGCGGGCCGGTCGCCGGTCAGGCCAGGTGGGCGAGGAGGAGTGCGGTGAGCCGTTCGGGGGTGCGCAGCGGGAGGTAGTGGTCGGCGTCCGGGACGAGGTGGCCGCGGGCGCCGGGGATCTCGGCGGAGAGCCGCTCGGCGATCGCCGCGATCTCCGGGTGGTCGCGGTCGCCGTGGACGACCAGGGTGGGGGCGGTGACGGTGCCGAGGAGCGGCTCGGCCGCCCGGGCCGGGGCGCCCGCGAGGTGGTGCTCACTGACGATCCGACGGGCCGCGTTCTCCTGGACCATCGCCGCGATCAGCTCGCCGCCCGGCGCGCCGGGGCCCATCGCGGCCCAGACCGAGAGCTCCAGCTCGGCCAGCGCGGCCGCGTCGCCGCGCCGCCGGGCCTCGGCGTAGGCCGTGGTCTCCGGGGACGGCGGCCAGTCGTGGCCGCTGACCGAGGCGCCGACCAGGCCGAGCGCGGTGACCCGGCCGGGGTGGGCGAGGGCGAAGTCCAGCGCGGTCTCCCCGCCCATGCTCAGGCCGACCAGGGCTGCGCTGCGCAGACCGGCGTGGTCCAGCACGGCGCCCAGGTCCGCGACGTCGTCGAAGGCCCGCTCCGGCGAGCTGGAGCGGCCGAGGCCGCGGGCGTCGTAGCGGATCACGTCGTGGTGCCGGGAGAGCGCCGGGGCGACGGCGTCCCACAGCCGGGAGTCCATGCCGGCGCCGTGCAGCAGCACCACCGGGCTGCCGGTGCCGCGGCGCTCCGCCCACAGCCGGCCGCCGCCGGGGGCGGGGACGTGGAGTTCGGAGGCGGGGGGATCGGGGTGCGGGCTCATGCGGTGATCCTTCCAGAGCACTTCCGGAGTCCCTCCGGAGTCCTTCCGGATTCCCGCCGGCTGACCGGCTGACCGGCGGGGCCGGCCGGCCCCGCCGGTCAGCCGGACTCGGGCAGCCGGATCGGCATCAGGACGGAGAAGGTGCCCGCCCGCCCGGGGTTGCGGACGGCCAGCGGGGCGATCGGGCCGCCGAGTTCGAGGAGCAGCTGCCCGGGCCGCCCGGCGTCGAGGGCGTCGAGCAGGAAGTCCCGGTTGACGGCCAGCCGGTAGCCCTCGGGGGCCGGGTCGTCGGCGACCGCCAGCCGGCCGTCCCCGCCCAGGGTCAGGACGGTGACCTCGCAGTCGGCGCCGCCCGGGCCGGAGGGCAGGGTCCGGGTGGCGCCGCTCTCCACGGCGGCGCGCAGGTCGGCGGCGGACAGGGTGATCCGGTGCTCGGGCTCCAGCCGGGCGACGGCCCGGTGGTCGGGATAGTCGAAGTCGAGAGCGGCGCCCTCGATCCGGTGCTCCCCGGCCTCGGCCCGGACCAACCCGCCGCCGAGGGTGAGCGCCACCTCGGCCGCCCCCGCGCCGAGCAGCGCGCGCAGCGCGTCCACCAGCGCGACGGGGACGACCGTGCCGGCCACCGGCCCCTCGGGCGAGTCGCCCGTGGCGGGCACCTCGGCGAAGGCCATCCGGTAGCGGTCGGTGGCGACCAGGCGCAGCACCGGACCGTCCGGTTCGAAGAGCACGCCGGCGAGCGAGGGCAGCTCCGGGTCCCCGCAGACCGCGAAGCGGACCGCGTCCAGGGCGGCCGCGAGGCCGTCGGCCGGGACGGTGAACCGGAGTCCGGCGGGGGTGGTGGTCATCGGCTGCTCCCTCTGGTCGATCATCGCGTGGATCAGGGAGAGCTCGCGGCGGGCGTCGGCGAGGCCGTCCTCCAGCCGGCGCAGGTGCGCGTCGAGCACCTGCCGGGCCTCGCCGCCGCCGGGTCGGGCGCCGAGCACGGCGCGGATGCCGGCCAGCGGCAGGCCGACCCGGCGCAGCCGGGCCAGCAGCCGGGCGTCGGCGAGCTGGCCGGGCCGGTACCAGCGGTAGCCGGTCTGCGGATCGACCCAGGCGGGCGTGAGCACCTCGGCGCCGTCGTAGTAGCGCAGGGTGCCGACGCCCAGTCCGCTGGCGCGGGCCAGTTCGCCGATGCTGTGCAGCTCGCTCTCCATGCCGGTGACTCTGCGGGCTCGACCTGGTCGAGGGTCAAGCCGGGCCGGGCCGGCCGGGGCCGTCACCGGGGGCGGGAGCGGGGCCGAGGCCGGCCAGGTGGGCCAGCTTGTGCGGGTTGCGGACGCCGCGGATCTCCGAGATCCGCACGGCGCCGTCGGGCTGCTCGGCGAACTCGAACACCGAGACGGAGTCGACCGCTCCGTCCACGGTGACCAGCACGCCGGGCTCGCCGTTGACCAGGACCGGACGGGCGCCGGCCCCCTCGCCGAGCCGCTGGAGCACGCCGAGGATGAAGCGGGCGACGTTCTCGGCGCCGGTGACCGGGCGCAGCGCCGCCCGGATCACCCCGCCGCCGTCCGTCCAGCTGACGACGTCGGGGGCGAGCAGGTCCAGCATCCGGTTGAGGTCGCCGCCGACGCAGGCCGCCAGGAACTCGTCGGTGGCCCGGCGGCGCAGCTCGGGCGGGGCGTCGTAGCGCGGCCGGCGGGCGCGCACGTGCGCGCGGGCCCGGCTGCCGACCTGGCGGCAGGCCGCCTCGGTGCGGTCCAGGGCCCCGGCGATCTCCTGGTAGGAGAAGCCGAAGGCCTCCTTGAGCACGAACACCGCCCGCTCCAGCGGGGACAGGCTCTCCAGCACCACCAGCAGGGCGACCGAGACGGTCTCGGCCCGCTCGACGCCGTCGGTCGCGTCCGGCTCGGTGACCAGCGGCTCGGGCAGCCAGGGGCCGACGTAGGACTCGCGGCGGACGGCGGCCGAGTCCAGCTTGTTGAGCGCGAGGTTGGTGACCGTACGGGCCAGGAAGCCGCCGGGGCTGGCGACCGGGCCGGTGACGCCGCTCCAGCGCAGCCAGGTGTCCTGGACCAGGTCCTCGGCGTCGGCGACGCTGCCGAGCATCCGGTAGGCGATGCCGAAGACCATCCGCCGGTGCTGCTCGAAGGCCGCCAGCCGGGGGTCGGCGGGCCGGGCTCCGCCGGCCGGGCCGGGGTCTCCCGTCGGCCCGGCCACGCGGGCCGGCCCGGTGTCGTGGGTGTCGGTCACCCGCGCGACGCTACCGCACGGTAGCCGCCGCGCTCAGCCCCGGAAGGCCTCGTAGGCGGGGGCGAGCAGGACGGCGAGGTCGCGGCCGTGCACGGTGATGCCGGAGCGGCCGAGGCGGCGCAGCGAGGGTTCGTCGGGGCCGTCCTCCTCCTCGGCGGGGACGGGACGCAGGGTGAAGTCGCCGCGCCAGTAGGCGGCGACGTTGACCGCGGGCGGTCGGGGGTCGTCGGTCACGCGTCCTCCTCGGCCACGGCGTCCTCCCGGGTGAGGGCGACCAGTTCGCGCAGTGCCTCGGCCGAGAGGTCGGTGAGCCAGTGCTCGCCCTCCCCCACCACCGCCTCGGCCAACGACCTCTTGGCGGCGAGGAGTTCGTCGATCCGCTCCTCGACGGTGCCGACGCAGACCAGTCGGCGGACCTGGACGTCCCGGCGCTGGCCGATCCGGAAGGCGCGGTCGGTGGCCTGCGCCTCGACCGCCGGGTTCCACCAGCGGTCCAGGTGGATCACCTGGTTGGCGGCGGTCAGGTTGAGGCCCGTGCCGCCGGCCCGCAGCGAGAGCAGGAACACCCGTGGCCCGTCCGGGGACTGGAAGCGCTCGACCAGCTCCTCGCGGCGCGCCCGGGACACCCCGCCGTGCAGGTGGAGCACCTCCTCGCCGAGCCGGCGCGCCAGGTACGGGCGGAGCATCGTGCCGAACTCGGCGTACTGGGTGAAGACCAGCGTGCGGTCGCCCTCGGCCAGCGCCTCCTCCAGCAGTTCGGCCAGCCGGGCGACCTTGCCCGAGCGGCCGCCCACCGCCGAGCCGTCGTGCAGCAGTTGGGCCGGGTGGTTGCAGACCTGCTTGAGCTTGCCGATCGCGGCCAGCACCGTGCCGCGCCGCTCCACGCCCCGGATGCCCTCGACCCGCCGCAGCAGGTCGGCGACCACGGCCTGGTAGAGGCCGGCCTGCTCGGCGGTGAGGTTGCACCAGACGGTCATCTCCTGCTTGGCGGGCAGCTCGGCCGCCACCGCCGGGTCGGACTTGACCCGGCGCAGCACGAACGGGGCGGTGCGGCGCCGGAGTTCGGCGGTGCGCTCGGGGCTGCGGTGCAGTTCGACCGGGATCGCGTAGCGCTCCTTGAAGCGCTCGGCGGGGCCGAGCAGGCCGGGGTTGGCGAAGTCCAGGACGGCGTGCAGTTCGGCGAGCCGGTTCTCCACCGGGGTGCCGGTCAGCGCGATCCGGTGCCGGGTGACGGGCAGCGCGCGGATCGCCCGGGACTGCGCGGTGCCGGTGTTCTTGATGTGCTGGGCCTCGTCGGCGACCACCCGGCGCCAGCGGATCGCGCGCAGGGCGGCGAGGTCGCGCTGGACCAGCCCGTAGGTGGTGATGACCAGGTCCACGCCCCGTACGGCCTCGGCCAGTCGCTCGGCGCCGAGGCGGTCGGCGCCGTGGTGGACGTACCGCCGCAGGCCGGGGGCGAAGCGCTCGGCCTCGCGCTGCCAGTTGCCGACCAGGGACATCGGGCAGACCAGCAGGGTGGGGGCGGCGGCGCCCTCGGGCCGCTCGGCGGCCTTCTCGGAGGCGAGCAGGGCGAGGGTCTGGACGGTCTTGCCGAGACCCATGTCGTCCGCCAGCACGGCGCCGAGGCCGAGCCCGGACATGGTCCACAGCCAGGCCAGTCCGCGCTCCTGGTACGGGCGCAGCACGGCCCGGAAGTCCGGCGGCAGCTCCGGCGCGGGGGCGGCGCCGGCCCGCCCGGCGAGCAGTTCGCCGAGCGGGCCGTCCGCGCGCACCGAGGTGACCGGCAGCCCGGCGACCGTCGCGTCCGGGTCGAGGGCGAGCCGCAGCAGCTCGGGGGCGGCGAGCACGCCGTCGCGCCGGTCGGCGAGGAAGGCGAGCGCGGCGGCGATCTGGGCCGGATCGGCCTCCAGCCAGGTGCCGCGCACCCGGACCAACCCCTGTTTGGCGGCGGCGAGTTCGGCCAGTTCCCGCTCGCTGAGCGGGTCCCCGTCCGGGCCGAGCGCGGCCTGCCAGCGGAACGCGACGACGGCGTCCCGGTCCACCTGGCCGCTGACCGCGAGCGAGCCGGGCGCGGGCCGGGTGGTGGCGCGCAGGGCGAGCCCGAGCCGGGGGCGGCGGCGCCACCAGGCGGGAAGCAGCACCCCGAAGCCGCCCTCGGCGAGGGCGGGCGCGGCGGTGCGCAGGAAGTCCAGCGCGCCGGCCCGGTCGAGCGGCAGGGCGGACGGACGGGCGCGGTGGCGCAGCCCGTCCAGGGCGGGCCAGCGGTGGGCGGCGCGGGCGAGTTCGGCGACCAGGACGTCGACCGGGTCGGCCGTCCTGCGGGCCAGCGCGGCGTGGGCGGCGCCGCCCTCGTGCAGGTCGGCGGCGCGGACCAGCAGGGAGGGCTCGTCCACGGCCTGGAGCAGGAACTCCAGCTGCCAGGCGTCGTCGGAGGGGCGGCCCTCGGGGTCGTCCTGGTCGGGGCCGAGCGGCTCGACCAGGCGGAAGCAGAGCCGCACCGCCGGGTCGACTGGCTCGGCGGCGGCGTACCAGGCGCCGAGCCGGCGGCGCAGTTCGGCGACCTCCCCGGGCGGGGCGCCGTCGAACCCCCCGTCGGGGGTGGCGAGGGCGTGCAGCCAGCGTTCGGCGACGGCCCCGGCCGCGCCGGGCGGTGGGAAGGGCGTGTCCGCCAGTGCGGCGCGGGCCTCGGCGTCCACCAGGGCGCCCAGGGCGGCACCCAGCAGCGCGTCGCCGCCGCCGGGCCCGTGCGGCCACTCCCCCAGCAGGACGGGCGGGCAGCCCGCCGCCAGGGCGGCGGCCTCGCGGCGGCCGGCCGGGGCGAGGTCGGGCCGCCACCGGGCCCGCGGGCGGCCGTCGGCGGCCCCGACCGGCAGCGGCAGCACCCGGCCGCGGCCGACCGTCCGCCAGGCGAGGTCGTGCACGCCGGTGAGCCAGCGCAGCGAGGGGCCGTGGACCACCTCGACCCGGCCGGCACCGGGCAGGTCGGTGCCGGTGACGGCCCAGACCGGGTCGAAGACCTCGCCGAGCAGCTGGGCGGCGGCCGCGGTGTCGAAGAGCAGCGCCGGCACCCGCCAGGGGGTGAGGACGGCGCCGCCGCGCGGCGGGGTGACCGGCAGGTCGGGAGAGGGGGCGGGGACGGTGCCGACGGTGGGCAGCAGCAGGGTGGCCCAGCGCTCGGGGGCCTGCCCGGCGAGCCAGCCGAGGCCCGGGCCGATGCCGCCGAGCACGGCGGCCAGCTCGCCGGCCGGGCAGGCGTAGGGGTGGGCGCGCGGGGCGGGCCGGCCGGGGGGCGGCTCGGTGGCGCCGGGGTGGGCGCGGGCGTCCTCGGCCCAGAGCGCCAGCTGCCCGTCCGCCCGCCAGAGCGCGTGCAGGACGAACATCGGAGGCCTTCCGGGCGGGGTGGAACCGTTCCTCGCAGGGGTGGAACCGTTCCTCGCAGCCTAACCGGGAGGGCCGACAGGGCCGGTCCGTTGAGCCGTCCGGGGGAAGCCGCCCCCGCATGGTTGAAAGTTGAACGAAATTGTCCTACGCTGGAGCCAACAAGTTGAAGCCTAAACAACTGGCTTCGAACCAAGGAGGAAGCCATGGGCCTGTTCAACCGCACCAAGACCGTCACCGCCCTCGCCGCGACCACCGTCCGGACCCCGGCCGGCCCGGACCTCGCCCACCTGACCGGCGACTGGACGATCGACAGCACGCACAGCGAGATCGGCTTCTCGGTCCGCCACGCGATGGTCACCAACGTCAAGGGCCGCTTCACCGAGTACGACGGCAGGCTGCACCTGGACGGGTCCCACCCCGGCAACTCCTCGGCCGAGCTGGTGATCAAGGTCGGCAGCGTCGACACCAACCAGGCCCAGCGCGACGAGCACCTGCGCACCGGCGACTTCTTCGCCGTCGAGACCCACCCGGAGATCCACTTCCGCAGCACCTCCGCGCAGCTGCTCGGCGGCGACTCGTACCGGATGACCGGCGACCTCACCATCAAGGGCACCACCCGCCCGGTCGTGCTGGACCTGGAGTACACCGGCAGCGCCACCGACGCGTACGGCGCCGAGCGGGTCGGCTTCGAGGGCAAGGCCGTCGTCGACCGCACCGAGTTCGGGCTGACCTACAACGCGGCCCTGGAGACCGGCGGCGTCCTGATCGGTGAGAAGGTCAAGCTCAGCTTCGACATCTCCGCCGTCAAGGCGGCCTGAGCCGACCTCCCCCCTGAGCACCGCCCCTGCCCTTCCCCCCGGGGCAGGGGCGGTTTCCTTCCCTCCCCCGGCGGGGCGGCTACGGCAGCAGCGCGGCGTCCGCCTCGGGCAGCCAGCTGCCCGCCGGGCGGCGCAGCCAGCCCTCCGCCGCGCCGAGCGCGCTCGCCGCGGCGGCCAGCGCTCGCAGCCCCGGGTGACGCTCGCCGGGCCGGTGCACCAGGCTGACCAGGCTCAGCGGCACCGGCTCCACCAGCGGGACGTGAACCGTCCCCGGGATCCGCGGGCCGCCGACGGTGGTCAGCATCGGATCGCCGTGCCGGACGAGGTAGCGGGCGGTCTCGTCCACGCCCACCGGCGGCACGTAGGGCGCGGCCGCCGTCAGGCCGTGCTCGCGCAGCAGCCGGGTGCCCAGGTCGGTCCACTCGGTGGTGGCCGGATTGCCCGCGCAGACGTCCACCGGGTGCCCGGCCAGCTCGGCCACCCGCAGCACCGGGCGGTCGGCCAGCGGGTGGGTGTCCGCCATCATCACCGAGACCCGCTCCAACCGCACCGGCAGCTGGACGAGCCGGCCGCGCACCGGGGCCGGCAGCCCGGCGAAGCGGCCGAAGGAGGCGTCCAGCCGGTGGGCCAGCAGTTCGGCGGCGGCCGCGGCCAGTCCGCCGTGGAAGCGGGCCAGCAGTTCGCCCTCCGGCCAGGCGGCGCGGGCCCGTTCGAGCACCCGGTCGGCGGTGAGGTCCGGGCCGGTGACGTCGCTGTTGAGGTCGAGCAGCAGCGGCCGGGCGGCGGCCCCGGTCAGCGCCCCGGCGAGGATCTCGTCGTGCAGGGCGAGGAAGCGGCGCGCCCGGGGCAGCAACCGCTCCCCGGCCGGGGTGAGTTCGACGCTGCGGGTGGTGCGGGTGAACAGCGCCTCGCCGAGCAGCCCCTCCAGCGCCCGGACGTCCCGGCTGAGCGCCTGCTGGGCGATGTGCAGCCGCTCGGCGGCCCGGCCGAAGTGCAGGGTCTCGGCGGTCGCGACGAAGCCGCGGAGCAGACGGGGGTGCAGGTCACGGGGCATGGGCGGAAGATTAACAACAGCGTGTTGTGAGTACGGCGGAACAGGTGTTGGACGGCCGCCCGCCGCCGGCGCCAGGCTGGGTGCACACCCCTTCCCCCTGCTCACAGGAGCCCGATGCCCCCGCGCGCCCTCCTCACCTCCTACCGGCGGCTGTTCGCGGCCCCCGGCGCCGCCGCCTTCACCCTGGCCGGGCTGCTCGGCCGGCTGGCGCTGTCGATGAACGGCGTCGCACTGGTGGTGCTGCTCTCCGAGCGGCGCGGCTCCTACGGGCTGGCCGGCGCGGTCTCGGCGGCCGGGCTGGTCGCCGGCGCCGTCGGGATGCCGCTGATCGGACGGCTGGTGGACCGTTACGGGCAGGCGCGGGTGACGGTACCGGCCGCGCTGTACAACGCCGTTCCGCTGACCGGACTGCTGCTCTGCGTCCGGCTCGGCGCACCCGACTGGACGCTCCCGCTCTGCTCCGCGGCCTGCTCGGCGGCCCCCAACCTCGGCGGCATGGCCCGCTCCCGCTGGGCCCACCTGTACCGGGACGACCCGGCCGCCCGGCACCTGGCCAACTCCTTCGAACAGGCGCTGGACGAACTCTGCTTCATGGCCGGGCCGGTGCTCGCGATGCTGCTCTGCACCACGCTCGCGCCGGAGGCCGGGCTGATCACCGCCGGCACCCTCGGCACCGCCGGCGCCCTGCTGTTCGCCGCCCAGCGGCGCACCGAACCCCCGCTGCCCGCCGCCCCGGCGCAGGGGCGGGAGGCGGCCGGCCGGCGGCACGGCTCCCCGCTGCGGGTGCCCGGACTGCGGGTGCTGGTGCTGACCTTCCTGGCGACCGGCATGGTCTTCGGCGCCACCGAGATCACCACCGTGGCGTACGCCGACGCGCTCGGCCACAAGGCCTCGGCCGGCCTGCTGCTGGCCCTGGTCGCGGCCGGTTCCTGCGTGGCGGGGCTGCTGTTCGGGCTGCTGACCCCGCGCCGGGCACCGGGTGCGCGCTTCCTGCTCGGCGCCACGGCGATGGCCGCGGTGCTGCTGCTGCCGCTCGCCGCCGGGCTGGGCGGGGCCGGGCTGGGGCTGCTGGGGGTGACGCTGTTCGCGGCCGGCACCGCCACCGCTCCGACCATGGTGACCGGGATGACGCTGGTCCAGGAACTGCTGCCGCAGCGGCAGTTCAACGAGGGGATGGCGATGGCGGTGTCCGGCATCGTGGTCGGCATCTCGGCCGGGGCGGCGCTCGCCGGGACGGTCGCCGAGCAGGCCGCGCCGGGCACCGGCTACGCCCTGCCCGCCGTGGCCGCCGGGGCCGCGCTGCTGATCGCGCTGGCGGGGCGGCGGCACCTGACGGTGCGCAAGGCGCCGGCCGCGGACGGCGCGGCGGGCACGGCGGCGGGCGAGGCGGTCGAGGGCGGCCAGGGCACGGCGCTGGACGGCGGCCGGAGCGGGGCGGCGGACGGGGGCCGGAGCGGGGCGGCGGAAAATGCCGAGCCGATTGTCAGTGGCACCCTCTAACGTCGAGGCATGGGGGAAATCACCTACGTCCGAGGCGATGCCACCACGCCCCAGGGCAAGGGCGTGAAGGTGATCGCGCACGTCTGCAACGACCTCGGCGGCTGGGGCAAGGGCTTCGTGCTCGCGCTCTCCAGACGCTGGCCCGAGCCCGAGGCGGCGTACCGACGCTGGCACCGGGAGCGGGCGAAGAACGGCTTCGGCCTGGGCGCCGTCCAGTTGGTGCCGGTCGGTCCGTACCTCTGGGTGGCCAACCTGGTCGGCCAGCGCGGCATCCGGACGGGGCGCTCCACCGGAGTGCCGGTGCGCTACGAGGCGATCGACACCGGGCTGGCCGCGCTCGGCGGCCACGCGCTCCGGCTCGGCGCCTCCGTCCACATGCCGCGGATCGGCTGCGGCCTGGCGGGCGGGCGGTGGGAGCGGGTCGAACCGCTGGTCACCGCCCGGCTGACGGCCCGGGGCGTCCCGGTGACCGTCTACGACTTCGACTGACCGGAACGATCCGGCGGTCCCTCCACCGATCCCTTTCCACCGACCGTCTCCATCGGTCCGTTCCCACCGATCGACTCCCCCGGTCCGTTTCCTACCGGTCCGTCGGCTCCGGCCGACCGGCCCCGACCGCCACGCGAGCGGCCGGCCAGGCGTACACGTACTCGGGCAGCAGGAATCCGCCGGGGAACTCGCCCTCCTGCTCCCGCACCCGCTCGGCGCCCTCGCGCTCGTAGAAGGCGATCGCGCGGGTGTTGTCCCGCAGCACCTCCAGGAAGAGTCCGGCCCCGGGGTGCCGCTCGGCCACCCGGGCGCGGGCCGCGGTCAGCAGCTCGCGGCCGATGCCGCCACCGTTCAGGCCGGGGCGCACGTGCAGGTTGTCGATCAGCACCGCGCCGTCCGGCTGCGGGACGAGGTAGATGAACCCGACCGTCGCACCGGCCCGTTCGGCCACCAGGAGCTCCGGGGTGTTCTCCGGCTCCCCGTAGTCGGCGTCCAGGCGGAGTCTCCACAGCTCGCGCCGCTGGGCGACCATTCCGTCGCCCAACCCCTCCTCCGGGACGATCCCCCGGTAGGCGGTGCGCCAGCTCAGGGCGTGCAGTTCGGCGACGGAATCGGCGTCCTGCGGTCCGCCGCGCCGGATGAGGGTCTGACCTGAACTGATCATGTGACCAGCCTCCCACAGAGAAGGAGTTGAACATGTTCAACCGATACGACTACAGTTCTGCTGGGTTTTTGAACGCGTTCGAAATGAGGGGGGTCGTCGTGGTACCGGATGCGGAGGGGGCATCCGGTACCACGAGCACCGACACCGGGTGGAACGTCGTCTCCGGCTAGGCTCGTGCTCGTGGACGACCTGGCAGCGACGAACCGAACGGACGGCGAGAACGGCACGGCCGGGGCTCCGGCCGTGCCCGGACCGGAGGGCGGGCCCGGGCCGGAGACCGGGCCCCTGCCCGGCGGCCGGGCACAGCCGAAGACCGACAAGAGTGAGGCGACCCGGGCGCTGATCCTGGAGACGGCCATGCGGCTGTTCCAGGAGCGGGGCTACGAGAAGACCACCATGCGCGCGATCGCCACCGAGGCCGGTGTCTCGGTGGGCAACGCGTACTACTACTTCTCGGCGAAGGAATTCCTGATCCAGGGGTTCTACGACCGGATGACCTACGAGCACGCGGCCGACGCCAAGCGCCGCATGGCCCACACCCGGGACTTCTCCGAGCGGTTGCAGATCGCGCTGGCCTCCTGGCTCGACACGGCCGCGCCGTACCACGAGTTCTCCGCGCAGTTCTTCCGCACCGCCGCCGACCCGACCAGCTCGCTGAGCCCGTTCTCCAACGAGTCCCACCCGGCCCGGGCGACCGCCGTGGAGCTGTTCCGCGAGGTGCTCCAGGGCTCCGAGCTGGCGCCCAAGCTGGATGCCGAACTGGTCGAGCTGCTGCCGGACGTGCTCTGGCTGCACCTGATGATCGTGGTGCTCTACTGGGTCTTCGACCGCACCCCGGACACCGAGCGGACCAGGGAGTTCGTCCGCCGCTCGACGCCGCTCGCGGCCCGGGTGATCAACCTGTCCCGCTACCGGGTCTTCCGGCCGATCGTCCGTGACGCCAAGGGCCTGATCCAGGACTTCATCCTCCCCACCATCGGCAAGACGGCGGTCAAGTAGCACCCGGACGAGCAGCACCCGACGACGGAGGAGGCCGGCCCGCGACGAGCGCGGGCCGGCCTCCTCCACGTGGACGGCCTCAGAACTCGGTCGGCGACCAGGCCCGCACCGGGGTGCGCAGCAGCAGGTCGGCGGCGAACGCCGCGCCCGGGCGCAGCTCGGTGACCAGCGCGGCCGAGGCCAGCCTCGACGCCGTCTCGGCGCCCAGGTAGAGCGAGCCCAACTCCGAGGCGCCGAGCGCGAGGTCGGCGTCGTCCGTGGTGCGGGCGCACCGACCGGTGCCGTCCTCGGACACCTCCAGCGCCCAACGGCCCGAGGCGTAGCCCAGCTTGTCGTCGACCTCCAGCACCACCCGGCCCGGGGCGCCGTACGTCCTGGCGGCGAACGCCGACTCGACGTCCAGCACCCGCAGCCACATCAGGTCCGCGTTGTCCTCGTGCGGGGTGGCCGCGCGCGGGTCCTGGAGGAGCAGCGGCAGCGGGTCGTCGGGGCCGAGGTTGGGCACCTCGACCCGGGCCACCCAGTCGACCGAGAGCACCAGGCGCCACAGCTCGACGGAGGTGGGCAGGTCGTGGGCGAGGAACTCCTCCACGGTGAGCTTGCAGTCGGGGTAGGCGCCGTCCCACTTGTCGCCGATCCGGTAGACCACCAGACCGGTGACAGCGCCGTCGGCGTCCCGGTGGACGGCGGCGAACGGCTCCTTGAACTCGTTGCCCGGCGTACGGACCTCCCCGACGGTGCGCTCCCACCAGAGCGCGTCGCGGTCGATCGCGCCCGGCTGGGTGTGCCGCCAGCGCTCGTACAGCGCGGCCCCCAGCTCGCGCAGCTCCGGCATGGTCACGAAGTCGATCCGGCCGCCGGGGACGCCCGGCAGCCCGTCGCGCAGCCCCCGGGTGCGGCGCAGCTCGATGTTCCAGCCGCCGCCACGGGTGGCCGGGCCGAAGCCGAACCGGCCGTAGATGTTGTACTCGGCGGCCATCAGGATGGCGACCGCGCTGCCGCGGTCGGCCGCCGCCGCGAGGTCCCGGCGCATCATCGCGCTGAGCAGGCCCCGGCGGCGGTGGGTGGCGCTCACCGTGACGTTGGTGATCGCGTCGGCCGGGACGACGGCCCCGCCCGGAACGGTCAGCTCCGCGTCGAAGCTGCGGAAGGTCGCGATCTGGCGGTCGCCGTCGAGGCCGGCCAGCATCCGGCCCGGCACCCACTGCCGACGGCGCAGGTCCGCCGCACTGCCCAGGTCAGGGCGCAGGAAGCCGAGGTCGAGCGCGCGGCCCCAGGCCTCCACCTCGTCCTCGGAGACCGCCCGGACCTGGAGCCCGTTCACGGTGTCGACGGTCGTGTGATCGATGCTGCTGCCCATGGGGCCACCGTACGGCGGCCCTCCGGGTGGCGGCATCCGATTATTCCGTGCCCGACCCGACGTGCTCGCCCGGCACCACCACCCAGTGGTTGGCGCGCAGGACGCGGCCCGCGAAGTCGATGTCCCGCTCGCCGAGCAGCCGGAAGCCGAGCGCCCGGCAGATCCCGTTGGACGGCCCGTTGGTGACCCCCGGGTTGGCGTGGATCTCGCCCCAGTGACCGTTCGCGGCGGCGTCCAGCACCTGGCGGACGGCCGCCTTGGCGAGGCCGCGGCCCTGGTGCTCGGGCAGCACCATCCAGCCGATCTCGGAGACCGTCACGCCGTCCTCCTCGTCCGACCAGAGCGTGACGGTGCCCACCGCCTCGTCGTTCTCGGCGCCGTCCGGCACGATCATCCTGACCCAGGGGCCGTCGGCGGCCGTCAGGGCGAGGTCCTTGCGCAGCCGCTCCTCCACCGCCTCCCGGGGCAGCGGGCCGCCCAGCTCGGCCATCATCACCGGGTCGCAGCGCATCCGGACGTACGCCTCGACGTCCTCCGCCCGAACATCCCGCAGTCGCATGACGCCTCCTCAGTGCCGGTCCGGGCGGCCACGTTAACGCGGCCCACCGACAGTGGCGCCCGGGCAGCCCGGGCTGGCATCCTCGTGCCGGTTCAGGCACAGACGATCTGCTTCGGGGGAACCATGGAGGACCGGTACGTCCGCGAGCTGGAGAAGTACGAGGGCCGGGCGCTGGCGGCGAAGCTCGTCGGCGGGCTGACGGTCGCGGGCTGGCTCTGGGCGCTCTGGCTGGTCTTCCTCCCGGGCGACGGGCTGTGCGGCTCCCCGGCCTCCTACGAGCCGACCGGCTTCCACATGGCGGAGGCCTGCGACTCCGAGATGATCGGCCGGATCGGCAGCGCGTTCGCCGTCCTCCTGGTGTCGCTCCCGCTCGCCGCGCTCTGGGCCTGGACCGTGGTGCGGCTGCGCGACAGCCGCCGGGAGGCGGCCGCGCTGTCCGGCCGGTAGCCGGTGCCGCCCGCCGGGCCCCGGCGAGGGCGGGCCGTCGGACGTCGGGCCCGGCGAGAGCGGGCGGGCGGCGGGTGCCGGCTACGGCCTGGCGTAGAAGTCCGGGGTGCCCATGATCCAGAGGCTGGCCTGCTTGACCGGCATGCCGGCCCGCGGGGCCTCGATCATCTGGTCGTCGCCGACGTAGAGCCCGACGTGGTGGATGTCGGCGGCGCGGCCGGTGGTGCTCCAGAAGACGAGGTCGCCCAGCCGCAGTTGGCGGTAGCCGATCGGGGTGCTCCGGGCGTACTGGTCGGCGGCGAAGTGGTTGAGCTGCCGGCCCCCCTCGCGCCAGGCCATCATGGTCAGCCCGGAGCAGTCGTAGCCGCCCGGGCCCTCGCCGCCCCAGACGTAGGGCAGGCCGATCCTGGACCTGGCGAAGGCGACGGCGGCGGCCGCGCCCTCGGCCGACCACGGGCGGACGGGGGGCGGCGCGGCCTGGGCCTTCGCGGCTCTCTCCGCCGCGGCGGCGGCCCGGGCGGCGGCCTCGGCCTCGCGGGCGGCGATCGCCTCCAGCGCCTCGCGGCGTCGGCGCTCCAGCTCGACGGTGGTGTTGCGGGCGGCAGCCAGTTCGACGAGCAGTTGCTCGCGGCGACGGGCGGCGGCGGCCACCTCCACCTGCTGGGCGGCGAGCCGCTGTTCGGCGCGGCCCCGGGCCGCGCCGACCTCGGCGGCGGCCCTCCCGGCGGCCTCGGTGGCGGCCCGGGTGGCGGCGGAGGCACTGCGGGCGGCGGCGGCCGTGGAGGTGGCCGCGTCCAGGATCTGCCGGGTGCGCTCGCCGACCTGGCCGACCGCGGCGGCCCGGTCGCCCGCCTCGCGCGGGCCGTGGGCGCCGAGCAGCGCGTCGAGGGCGGACAGCTCGGCGCCCGCGCCCTGCCGGTACGTCTCGGCCGCGAGCCGGGCCGCGTCCTCGGCGGCGGCCGCCCGCTCGGCCTCGGCGGCGGCGGCGCGCTGCGCGGCGGCGTCCTCCTCGGCGCGGGCCCGGGTGAGGGCGAGCTGGGCGCCGTTGTAGGCCTCGACAGCCTGTTCGGTGGTGCGCGCGGCCCGGTCCAGCTCGGTCCGGGCGGCGGTGAGCGCGTCCTCCAGGGTGTCGGCCGAGGAGGCCTTGCGCTCGGCGTCGGCCCGGGCCCGGTCGATCTCCTCGGTGGTCGGGTACGCCTCCTCTCCCCCGGCCCGGCCGGTCGCCGGATCGACGGCCCGGCCGGTCGCCGGGTCGACGGCCACCGGTTCGCCGGGCGTCGGCACGGCCTGGGCGGCGGGGAGCAGCCCGAGCAGGACGGTGAGGGAGAACAGGACGGTCGGCAGGAGCCTGCGCGCCACGCGACATCCCTTCTGACGGGTCCGGAGGGGACGGCGTCGGACGGTGCGCGGCGTCCGGGCGGGCGGCGGCCCGGGGATCGGCGGGGTCCGATGAATCATCCCATCACGTGACAGAACGGTCACATGAGGATCATGTTCTCAATTCCGGCTGGCTCCATGCCTGGAAAGCGCTCCGCCGGTCGGGTGACCATCGGATGATCCGACCCATCCTCGACCGTGGCCCGCACCCCAGGTCGGGCGCGGGAGCAGGAGCAAGTGCAGGAGCAGGCGGAGCGGCGGGCTACCGCCCTGTCCGGCGGGTGTGCGTCCGCAACCGGGGGTGCCGCGCGGGCCGGCTCTCCAGCCCGGTCGGAGCGACGGCGACGGCCCGGCTGCGCCCGGCCCGAACGGTACGGCGGCGCTGCTGCGCCAGCCGGGAGCGGACCGGAGCGGCCTCGACCACTCCGGACGCCGGGTCCGCCGCACCCCCGGCCCTTCCGACCGCCCCCGCGGCGGCGGCCGAGCGGCGGTCGGCCAGCCGGGCCTGACGGCGGGCCAGCGCCCGGGCGGCGTGCGCGTCGAGGTGGGCGGTGGCCCGGGCGGCCATCCGCTCGGCCACCCGGTGCGCGGCCGGGTGGTTGGCCGGGACCTTGTCGGGCGCCCCGGCGATCAGGTCGAAGAGCCAGGTGCGGGCCCGGTCCGCGCGCCGGTGCAGCAGGCGCTCGCGCCGCAGCGCACGCGCCCGGCGGCGGGGGCGCGCGGCGTACCGCCAGCGGGCCCACGGGCTGCTCGGGCGGCCCAGCCGGATCGCACCGATCCAGGACAGGCCGGGGACCATGATCCCGAGCAGGCCGGTCCACACCTTGCCCTTGAGCAGGGTGATCACCGAGGCCAGCGCGTTCACCGAGATGACCGTGATCAGGCCCCACCTGGTCTCCTCGCCCGGCACCACGCCGAGCGGCACGTACCCGACCAGCAGCAGGGAGGTGAACAGGATGCCGAAGATCACCGCGTCCACCGACTTGCGGCCCTGTTCGCTCCAGTACACGTCGTCCAGGTGCAGGATCAGCGCGAACTCGTCCAGCACCAGGCCGCAGCCGATGCCGAAGGCCAGCCCGAACCAGTCGATCCACGGGTGCCCGCCGTAGGTGGCGAACACCCCGATGCCGCCGAGCAGCAGGAAGCCCAGGCCGAACACCATGTGGTGGATGTGCAGGCCGCCCGGGGTCACGTTGCCCGGCCACCAGCGCACCTGGGCGCGGATCATCCGGACGCTGAAGCGGATGAAGACGAAGGAGGTGATGAATCCGACCAGCAGCAGGAACAGCGGTTGCTTGTGGGCGGCGACGATGTGGTCGCGGTAGCCGTCCAGCAGTGTCGTCATGGGTCTTACCTTCGTTCCTGGTGCTGCGTGCTGGCTGCCGTGACGTGGCCCGGGCCCGGATCGCCCCCGGCGGCGGGCCGGCGTCCGGTCAGAAGCCCCGGGTGCGCTTGGCCGCCCGGCGCGGCATCACCGGGTAGAGCGACGGGCGCTCGGCGCCGACCGGCAGCTTCAGGAACAGCCGGGCTATCTCCCCGCCCAGGTTCACCCCGACGGCCAGCGCCATCGCGATCGCCGCCGCCCGGAAGACCGACACCAGGCCGGCACTGGAGTGCCCCTGGGCGAAGGCGAGCATCCCGAGGTAGAGCGCCGAACCGGGCATCAGCGGGCCGATCGCCGCGGTCACGTACGGCAGCGCCGAGCCGTTGCGGTAGCGCGCCATCAGCTGGCCGAACAGGCCGACCAGTCCGGCCGCCACGCCGGTGGCCGCGATCGGGTTGACCCCCGCGTTGTACACCAGCGCGCCGTAGCTGGCCCAGCCGATGCCGCTGTTGACGGTGACCAGGGCCAGCGTGCGGCGGTCGGTCTGCAGCAGCGTCGCGAAGGCCAGGGTCAGCAGCATCGCGGCGACCATCTGGACCGGCGGGTAGCTGACGCCCGCGAGGCTCTCGTCCGGGCGCAGGTTCGCCTCGAAGCCGACCCCCAGGTAGAGGATCACCATCACCCCGATCACGATGCCCGCGACCAGGTAGACCACCTCCAGCAGACGGGCCGCGGCGGTGATGTAGAAGCCGGTCAGACCGTCCTGCACGGCGGCGACCAGGGCGCGCCCCGGCAGCAGGGCGAACAGCCCGCCGGTGATCACGACCGACCCGCGCAGGCCCCAGTCGTTGAGCGACAGGACGATGCCGGACGCGGCGGCCGGCATCGCCGCCGCCACGAACTGGTAGAACTCCGGCAGCCGGCGCCGGGCCAGCGCCGAGGCCAGCCGGTCGCCGAGGACGGCCGCGACGAAGGCGCTCGCGAACACCAGCCAGGCCTTGTCGTCCATCCGCCCGCCGACCAGGAAGGTGGCCGCGCCGGCCAGCAGGCCGGTGGTCAGGGCGAGGAACCAGGCCGGGTACGGGTGCCGGTTGCGGCGGATCGCCGCGAGCCGGCGGTAGGCGTCGTTGACCGTCACCTTCTCCGCGGTGATGTCCGCGACCAGCTCGTACACCGCGTCGAGCCGGGTGTAGTCGGAGGTGCGACGGCGCACCACGCGGTCGGCGGTGACCGGCGGCTCGACCAGCGACGGCTGGTACGAGATGCCGATCAGGGTGAAGGTGACCTGGGGCTCGCAGCGGTCCAGCCGGTAGGCGTGGGCGATGCCGAGCATCGCCGCCTCGACGTCCTCGGCCGCCTCGCCGCTGGCCAGCAGCAGCTCGCCGATGCGCAGCGTCAGGTCGAGGATGCGCGGGACGTTGCGGGTGACGGACGCGGAGGGGTGCATCTCCCGGGCGGTGCGCTCGAAGGCGGGCCGCTCGGACATCGGGGTGCGCAGCAGGGTGCGCATCCGGTCCGGCCAGGGGACCTCGCCGGGGGCGCCGGCGGTCAGGTCCGGGACGGGGATGCCGGTGGGCGGGGTGTAGCCGGCCGCCCGCCACTCCTCGGGGGTGAGGGTGTCCTCGGCGACCGAACGGCGGCGCACCGGGCGCTCGGCCTCGGCCCGCCCGGTGTCGAGCCGTCCAGCGTCGGCCCGCCCGGTGTCGACGCGTCCGGTGTCGGCCCGGCCGGTGTCGAGCCGGGCCGACGACGCGGGCACCGGCTCGGGAGTCCGCTGCGGCTCGGGGGCCAGCAGGCCCTTGGTCTCCGGGACGGGCGGGGCGAGCGGGACGACGACGGTGGGTTCGACCGGCGGGGCGGGGTGGCCGAGCAGGCCCTCGGTGGGCGGGGCGTCGGCAGGGTGCACCGGCTTCGGGGGTGCCTGCCGCGCCTGTCGGACCGCCCGGCCTCCCCTCGCCCGCTTGCCCGCACCCGGTCGGCCCCGCTTAGGCACTTCCGCTCCTTGCCGCCCCTGGTGGCCGCCGGCCACCGCTCGATCTCGGGTTACACCTTGCCTGATCGAACAGCCGGACGCACATGTACGCGGCGTCACGTGGCCGGAGCGGCGGACGCCTACCCGGCGCGGTGGCGGGCGGTGCCGGCCGCGCCGGAACGGCGGGCCCGCAGCAGCTCGATCGCCACCGGGATCACCGAGACCAGCACGATGCCGACCAGGATGGCCTCGATGTTGTCCCGGACGAACGGGATCTGCCCCAGGAAGTAGCCGAGCACGGTGACGCCGCCGCCCCAGAGCACGCCGCCGATCACGTTGAACAGCACGAAGGTGCGGTAGTTCATCCTGCTCACCCCGGCGACGATCGGGGTGAAGGTGCGGACGATCGGCACGAAGCGGGCCAGCACGATCGCCTTGGGGCCGTGCCGGTCGAAGAAGGCGGCGGCCTTCTCGACGTTCTCCTGCTTGAAGACCCGGGAGTCGGGACGGCGGAAGAGGCTGGGGCCGACCTTGCGGCCGAAGAGGTAGCCGACCTGGTCCCCGGCCACCGCGGCGGCCACGATCAGCACGCAGATCAGCCAGAGCGGCTGGTGCAGGTAGGTGCCGCCGGCCACCAGCAGGCCGGTGGTGAACAGCAGCGAGTCACCCGGCAGGAAGAAGCCGATCAGCAGACCGGACTCGGCGAAGACGATGGCCAGGATGCCGATCGGGCCGAAGGTGGAGATCAGGGTGGTCGGATCGAGCCAGGACGGGCCGAGGGCGAGGCTGGTCACGGTGCGGGCACTCCGGGAGGTCGAGTCTTGGCAATGAGACAGTAAAGCATTGACAAAGACTCGGCTCGGGGCTGGATGGTTCCCGGCCGGACGTGCGGGCGGCCAGGGGCGGGAGGCCGGCGGGTCCCGGGCCGCGTACGCGCGCACGGCCCCGGCGGGGCCGGGAGCCCGCCGGGGCCGTGCGGTCGTCGGTCGGTCAGAGCCCGTAGCGCTCGACGGTCTCCTCGTGCCGGGCGAGGTCCGCGCCGGCCGCCTTGGCCAGCTCCGGCCAGGCGAGCGGGTGCGCCCAGCCGTCGGTCAGCCGCCGCAGCAGGGCGTCGGCCTCGGCGGCCGAGGCGGTCGGCGGGACGCCGAGGGCGGCGTAGACGCCGGGCAGGGTGTCGCCGCCGTCCGCCGGGTCGGTGATCCGGTACTCGTCCCCGCTGTACACCCAGACCGCGTACCCGGCGTCGTGCAGCTCCTCGCGCAGTGCCGACCACGCCTCGTCGCCGGGCCAGCCGCCGTCGATCCAGTAGGTGGTGTACCCGGCCGGGTCGAGCAGGGTGAGCAGTTCGAAGACCGGGCGCCAGCGGTGCCGCTCCTCCTCCGGGGCGTCCTCGGCCGGCGGGCGCTCCAGCAGGGCCGGGGCGAAGACCACGACGTCGCCGTGGTTGAGCGTCAGGTCGTCGCCGAGCACCGGCAGGATGCGCGCGGTGGCCGGACCGGTCCGCAGGGCGGGCAGGTCGGACGTCGCGCCGTTGGTGCGGGTGGCGCGGACGGTGACCAGCTGCCACTCCTCGTCGACCGGGCCCTCCGGTTCGTCGAACTCGATGTCGAGCAGCGCGCCGGTGGAGCGGACCACGGCCCAGTCCCGGTTGGCGGTGGCCGCGGTGATCAGGTGCCACAGGTCCGGCTCCTGGACCGTCCGGTGGCCGTCCTCCTCCTCGCCCTCCTCCTCGGCGGCGCCGGCCGGTGCCGCGCGCTCCAGCAGCTCCTGGTACATCCTCTGCGCGGTGGCGTGGTCGCCCAGCTCGGTGGCGGCGTGGGCGGCGAGGCGGCGGGTGTTGAGCACCTCGTCGTCCAGCGCCAGGATCGCCCGGCACTGCTCCAGCGCCTCGGCCCAGCGGCCCTCGGCGGCGGCCCAGCGGGCGCGTATCCAGTGCCCGTCGGCCGGGGCGGAGACGGCCACCCGGTCGGCGAGGCGGCGGATGCCCTCGGCGTCCCGGGCGTCGATCAGCATCTCGCCGAGCGCGCCGGTCAGCTCGCGGTCCTCCGGGTCGTCCTCCAGGTACCGCCACAGCACGTCGGCCGCGGCCCGGGCGTGGCCGAGGCCGCCCAGCACCGTCGCCAGGAGCACCGCCAGTTCGGTGGCGCCGGCCTGCACGCCCTGGTACCGGTCCAGGGCGACGGAGAGCAGGTCGGCGCCGGTCTCGTAGGGCACCCGGAGCTCGGCCAAGTGCGCCGCCAGCCTGCCCGGCGGGACGGGCAGCTCGGGCTCCGGCAGTGCCTCGGCGGCCGCGCGCAGGGCCGCGACCTGCTCCGACACGCCGTCGGTGCGCCGCAGCCGGGTGAGCTTGCGCTCCCCGGTCGCGGCGAGGGTCAGCGCCACCGTGCGGGCGCCGCGGGCGAGCGCGAGCCGACCCGCCGCCAGCAGCAGGTCGACGCACGGGCGGTGTGCGCCGACGCCGTCCAGGTACCCGACCCAGCCGGCCAGGACGGCGCCCAGCTCGGCGTCGTTCTCCTGGACGCCGGCCGCGACCAGCAGCTCGACCGTCTGCGTCCAGGCTCCGCGCAGGTCCGCGTGCCGGTCGGCCTCGGCCCGCTCGGGCAGCAGGGCGAGCGCCTCCTCGGTGCGGCCGAGCGAGGCGAGGGCGCGGGCCCTCAGCAGGGCGCCCCAGCGCTGGTCGCGCTCGTCCAGCCGGCGGCCCTGCGCCTGCTCGGCCCGCTCGGCCGTCGCGAGCAGCTCCAGCACCTCCTCGTGCCGGCCCAGCAGGTGCAGGGTGCCGGCCCGGGCGTGGTGGAAGCGGAGCGAGACCTGCTGGCCGGCCGCCCGCATCCGGTTGGCCGCGGAGTCCAGGTAGTCCAGCGCCTCGGCCGCCCGGCCGTCGTCCTCCAGCGCGTCGGAGTACTCGCGGGAGAGGCAGTCGTAGCAGGCCCGGGCGGGCTCGATCCGGTCCAGCGTCTCGCCGACCACGGCGAGGCGCTCGGCCACGTACCCCGGCCCGTCGACCCGGGCGTGGCAGATGGCGAAGTCCTGCACCACGCAGACGGACTGCGGGCAGCCCGCCGTCTCCTCCCGGTGCGCGAAGTCCAGCAGGTCGACCGCCTCGGGAAGCACCGCCTCGCCCTGCTGGCGCTTGTTCAGCAGGTTCTGCATCCGCCAGTGCCGCAGGTAGACCTCGACCCAGGGCAGCCCGAGGGCCCGGGCGGCGGCCACCGCCTCCGGGTAGAGCGCGTCCAGCTGCTCGTTGCGCCCCGCGGTGGCGTGCTCGGGCAGCTCGACGATGGCGTCGGCCAGCCGGTGGTGGCCGGCCTCGGCCAGCTGCCGGTGGGTGTCGCGCACCCAGGCCCAGATGTCGGCGGTCATGTCCGTTCCCCCTGCGTCGTGCTGATGAGTTGTCTACCGCACCCCACTGACAATCCGCCGGTCACGGCTCCTCCGAGAGGGCGCCGGGGCTGTCCGGGACCTCCGGCAGGCCGGCCGGGACGGCGGCGGTCAGGGCGGAGACCGCGGTGCCGATGCCGGCCAGCGCGGCGGTGAGGTCGCCCTCGGCCGGGCCGGACGAGGCCGCGGCCATGATCACCTTGATCGAGCGGAGCAGCCCGGCCGCGGTCGCGCTGCCGGTGTGCCCGGCACGGTAGGCGGCCAGCAGGTCCTGCACCGCCGGACTGGCCAGGTTGAGGTACAGCCGGGCCCGGACCCCGCCGTCGGTGCGGGCGGTGAAGGCGCGGGCCAGCCGCAGGGCGGCGGACGGTATCCGGGCGTCCGCCTGGTCATCCTCGATCCGGGCCTTCAGCTCGGCCTCGCGGTCCGGCACCAGCACCAGCGGCAGGCCGGGCGGGTCGAAGCGGGCCGGGACGAGCTGCTCGCCCGGGTCGGCGAGGGCGCCGGCCAGCCAGGCCGACTCGTGCGCCGGCAGCGGGCGCTCCGGGTCGCGGAACAGCTCGCGGTCGCCCTGCTCGCTGCCCAGCTCGACCACCCGGCAGCCGCGCAGCTGGGCGTAGCGGCGCAGGAACGGCAGGACGGCGTAGCGGTCGCCGCGGGCGATCGGCACCCGCATCGCCCGGTACAGCATCTCCTCGAAACCGCCGCCGCTGCCGAGCGCGACGTGCACCGCGCCGCCGCCCGCCGCGCGCAGCGCGCCGGCCGTGAGGTCGCCCTGCGAGGTGGGCACCGGGACGTCGTCGGCGAGCAGGGTGAACAGCCGCTCGTCGCAGAGCGCGGCTCCGAGCAGGTCGTTGCCGTGCCGGGTGAGAATGCGGCGCCAGGCGGCGGGCCGCATCCGGGCGGTCTCGTACAGGCCGTCCACGATGGCGTCGGTGAGGGCCTGCCGGAGCGCGTGGTAGTGCTCGTCGCGCTGGAGGTCCTCGCGGCTGGCGGTGGGGGTGAGCCGGTTGGACTCGACCACGCCGCCGATGAACCCGGCCCAGCGGGGCAGCAGGTCGCGGGCGTCCTCGGCGAGCAGCATGCCGCGCAGGTAGACGGCGAGGTCGCGGTTGTCGCTGCTGCCGTAGGTGCCGCCGTCCTGGACCCAGAGCAGGCCGACCGCGTCGGTGCCGCCCCCGACGGCCCCCTCCCCCTCGGCCTTCGCCTCGACGGGCAGCACCGGGAAGGCGGTGAGCGGCTCGAAGCGGCGGCCGAAGGCGGTGGCGAAGCGCATCCGGGCGGCGTACTGGTCCCCCTCCACGGCCTGCCGCCAGGGCACCTCGACGGAGTTGACCGGCTGGTCGTCCTCGCCGACGTAGACCGGGATCGGCAGCAGCACGCAGTAGCGGCCGAGCACGTCGCGCAGGACGTCCTCGTCGGCGAGGTGGCCGTGCTCGGCCTTGAGCGCCAGCTCGACCACCGTGCCCGGGCGGGGCCGGGCGGGCACCGGCTCGACCCGGTACTGCTCGCCGCCGCGGCTGCGGTAGCGGTGGCCGAGCCGCGGTTCGCGGTGCGAGGTGGTGGTGACGGTGACCTCGTCGGCGACCGAGAAGGCGGAGAGGAAGCCCAGGCCGAAGGCGCCGATCAGCTCCTGGTTGCCGGTCAGCTCGCGCAGCATCCGGGTGTAGCCGGTGCCGACGGTGGCCAGGTAGGAGTGGATCTCGGGCTCGGTGAGGCCGGCGCCGGTGTCCTCGATGGCGACGGTCCGCCGGGCGGCGTCGGCGCGCACCCGGATCAGCGGGTCGTGGTCGCCGTCCGGGTCCTCCAGGAGCCGGCGGGTGTGCGAGTCGTGCGCGTTCTGGACGAGTTCGCGCAGGGCGACCAGCGGGGTGGAGTAGAGGTGGGTGGCGAGGACGTTCACCAGGCCGCCGAGATCGACCTCGGTCGTGCGCAGTTCCTCGGCGGGGGTGGGCTCGGGCGGGGCACCGTCAGACATGGGGCCCCAGTGTGCCAGTGCGACTATCCGGCGACCATTTCTTTCTTCCGGACCTCGCCCCGGCGAATGACGGGGAACGACGGGGAATGACGGAATGCGGTCAGCTCCTCATTGACCAGCCCTCCACCATCGGGGGAATTGCCATCCGTCCGGTGGAGTTCGTCCACCCCACTGGTGAATGCTGAAGCCGCGACGTCAGGCCTTGGCGCCCCGGAGCGGCCACTCCGGACGACGCCACCATTCGCACGTCCAGTTCAGGAGACCAGCGTGTCCCGTATTCGCACAGCCGCCGCCGTCACCGCCCTCGGGGCGTTCCTCCTCGCCGGTCTCGGTGCCGCCACCGCGCACGCCGACGACGGCGCCGGTGCGATCGACCGCTCCAACGGCAGCGCGGTGAACAACGCCGGCTCCGGCAACATCATCGGCGACGTCCACGGCAACGTGGTCGGCACCCAGCAGACGGCCACCGGTTCGGGCGCTAGCAACCAGCACAACGGCGTCGCGGTGACGGGCAACAGCGGGAACGTCGGCGTCCTCCAGGGCAACGGCAACGGCGACGCCGGCGCCCAGGCCCCCCGCCCGGTCCGCTAGCCGGGCCCGTCCCCGGGGATCCCCAGCACCGCCCGGCCGAGCCGCAGCAGGCAGTCCCCCAGGTCCGGCCGGGCGCTGTGCGGGCGGTTCCGCACCCCGTCGTTGACCAGCGCGAACAGCGCGTGCACCCGGATCCGGGCGGCCGCCGGGTCGCAGTCCGGGTGCACCTGCCGCAGCAGCCCGACCCAGGTGCGCAGGAAGTCCCGCCGGAAGTCCACCGCGGCCCGGCGGTCGGGCGGGGCCAGCCGCTCCGTCTCGCTGAGCATCGCGCCCAGGTAGTCCCCGTTGCGCAGCGCGAAGCCGACGTACGCGCCCAGCCCGGCCCCGAGCGCCGCCCCGGGCCCGGCGGCGGCCGCGATCGCGCCGTCCACCTCGTGCCAGAGCCGCTCCCGGCTGCGCACCAGCGAGGCGGCGAGCAGCTCGGCCTTGCTGTCGAAGTGCCGGTACACACTGGGCCCGGAGATGCCGACGGCGGCGCCGAGCTGGTCGGTGCTGACGTTGTCGAAACCGCGTTGGTGGAACAGCCGCACGGCCGCCGCGAGCAGTTCCTCCCGGCGCGCCCGCGGCCTGGCCCCCGGCGCCGGTACGACGACTGGCCCCGCGGCCGTACCGTCCAGGGAGACCGCGAGGACGGCCGCGACCAGCTCGCGCAGCAGCGCCTCGGCCCGTCGGGGCTGCGGCGCCGCCGACTGGTAGGAGAGACCGGCGCAGGCCGACAGCGCCGACCAGCACAGCAATTCGGCGTCCCGGTCCGCGAGTTCCGGCCGTTCCGCGCGCAGCACCGCGACCATCAGGGCGACGTCGGCGCGCAGTTCGCGGCGCAGCGCCGCCCGCCGGGCCGGCGGCAGCAGCCGGGCGTCGCGCTGCACCAGGGTGCCGAGCGGGCGGTGGCCGACCGCGACGGCGGCCAGCGCGGCACCGAGGTCGGCGGTGGTGCGGGCCGGACGCAGGCCTTCGGCGAGCGCGTCCAGGCCCAACCGGACGGCGCGGTCGAGCAGTTCGGGCTTGCCCCGGAAGTGCCGGTAGAGCGCGGGCGCGGTGATGCCGACGCCGGCGGCGACCTCGGTCATCGAGACCTGGTGGTAGCCGCTCCGGTGGAAGCGGTCGGCGGCCACGGCCAGGATCTGGGCGCGCCGCCCGGGCGGCCGTCGGACCACCATGACGAGCCTCCCTCCCCTTCGGCCGGGTGCCTGGCCGGTACCGGGCGCCGGTACCGGGCCGGCACCGGAGCGACGCCGGGACCGGCCTGGGCCGGCGTCGACGGAAGGCTAGCAAGGATTCACTTCGCACCCCCGCCGGCCGTACTCCGCACGGCGTTCTTGCCCCTGGCCGACTCTGGACAGCCGAAGCTACCCCGGATTAACTTGTGGGGCCATCACCAGGCATGTTCCGCCCCGGCCGGCAGCCCCGGCCGGTGCCGTCGAAGGGAGCGCCGCCGTGCGCCGCACCGTGTTCAACGAGGACCACGAGGCCTTCCGGGAGACCATCCGGGACTTCATCGCCAACGAGGTCGTCCCGGTCTACGAGAGCTGGGAGGCCGACGGCCACCCGCCGCGCGACTTCTACCGGCAGCTCGGCGCGCTCGGCGTCTACGGCATCGAGGTGCCGGAGGAGTACGGCGGCGCGGGCGAGAGCGGGTTCAAGTACCAGGCGGTGATCGCCGAGGAGACCGCCCGGGCGGGCGTGAGCTTCGGGTCCTCCGGCGTGCACACCGGCCTGGTGCTGCCGTACCTGCTGGAGTACGCGAACGAGGAGCAGAAGCGTCGCTGGCTGCCCGGCTTCGTCTCCGGCGACATCATGACCGCGATCGCGATGACCGAGCCGGGCGCCGGCTCCGACCTCGCGGGCATCACCACCACCGCGCGGCTCTCCGAGGACGGCACCCACTACGTCCTGAACGGCGCCAAGACCTTCATCACCGGCGGCGTGCTGGCCGACCTGGTCCTGGTGGTCTGCCGCACCGCCCCCTACGACCCGGACAACCGCCGGGCCGGGCTGTCCATCCTCTGCGTGGACACCACCTCCGAGGGCTACACCGTCGGCCGCAAGCTCCAGAAGATCGGCCTGCGCACCTCGGACACCGCCGAGCTGGCGTTCAGCGACGTCCGGGTGCCGGTGGAGAACCTGCTCGGCGAGGAGGGCCGGGCCTTCTCCTACCTGACCCACAACCTGGTGCAGGAGCGGCTGGCGATCGCCGTCGGCGCGTACGCGGCGGCCGCGGCGGCGGTGCGGTTCGCGGTGCAGTACGTCAAGGACCGCAAGGTGTTCGGCAAGGCGGTGGCCGAGTTCCAGAACACCAAGTTCACCCTGGCCGACTGCGAGGCCCAGGTGGTGGCGCAGCAGTCGATGGTGGACCGGGCGCTGGAGCTGTACCAGGACGGCGAGCTGACCGTCGCGGACGCCGCCGCGGCGAAGCTGTTCTGCACCGAGTCGGCCTCCACCGTGATCGACAAGTGCCTGCAGCTGCACGGTGGTTACGGCTACATCCTGGAGTACCCGATCGCCCGGCTCTACACCGACAACCGGGTGTTCCGGATCTACGGCGGCACCAGCGAGGTCATGCGCAGCATCATCGCCAAGTCGCTCGGGCTGTAGGCCCGTTCGGGTCGCCGGGGAGACGGCGGGGCGAGCCCTTGGGCCCGCCCTGCCGGGGCCGCCCGGTCGGGCCCGGCCGTGTCGGGCCCGGCCCTGTCGGGCCCGCCTAGTTGGGCGAGCCGTGCTCGGTGCGCCAGGCCTCCCAGCCGGCCGTGGACGCCACCCGCGCCTCGTGCAGGGCCCGTTGGGCGAGGGCGGTCGGCGGGGTCTCCAGGCCGCGCAGCCAGCCGCGGCCCGCGGTGACCAGCGCCACGCAGACCATCGTCGCCCCGGCCGCACTGAGCGCCGTGCCGATCGCGGTGAGCACCGCGCCGCCGGCCAGCAGCGAGCGGTTGACCTGGAACCCGCTGAAGATTCTCTGGTTGGTCGCCATGCCTCCACGATGCGGGCAGTCGGCGGGGCCTGCACCTCGGGCTGCTCGGATGGGACGGCCCGGCCCACGTCGCACGGCTCCCCGCCCGCGCCGGCGACCTCACCCCGGAGTCACGCACGCGCCGGACGGCTCCGGCGCCTCCGGGTGCGGGGCGCCCGGGCGTCCGCGACCCTGGGCACACGGAGCGCCCGCGGAGCGAGGAGGAGGCGCGATGCCCGATCTCGAACAGCTCGCCGTGGAGCACGCCGCCCTGGCGGCCGAGAGCCCGCACGGGCGCAGCGCCCATCTGGTCCTGCACGACGGGATCCTGCGGCAGACCGTGATCGCGCTGACCGCGGGCACCGCGCTGGACGAGCACAACCCGCCCACCGCGGGCAGCGTCCAGGTGCTGCGCGGCCGGGTCTCGCTGACCATCGCCGGCCGGCGGCTGGAGCTGGCGGCCGGCCGCCTGGAGCCCGTCCCACAGGAGCGGCACGGGCTGCTGGCGCACGTCGACTCGGTGGTGCTGCTGACCGCGGTCACCGCGTAGCGGGCGCGGCCTCCACGGGGTTGAGGACGCTGTCGCAGACCAGCCGCAGTCCGCGCAGGAACTCCTGCCCGCTGGGCGCGAGTTCGGGTGCGGCCAGCCACTGGGCGCAGTACCCGGCCAGCAGGGTCTGGTAGAAGGACCCGCGGGCGACCTCCTCCGCGGTGTCCGGCACCTCCGGCAGCCCCTGGAACAGCGCGGCCAGCCCGAGCCGGCCCTCCTTCTGGGCCGCCGCGAAGGCCTGCGCCAGGTCGGGGGCGTGCCCGGCCTGGGCGAGCGCCTCGAACTGGGCCGCCCAGAGCCCGCGGTGCGTGACGAAGACGTCCCGCAGGCCGTCCCAGACGGCCGCGAAGCGCACCTCCGGGTCGTCCGACACCTGGTTGGCGGCGATCACCACCGCGCCCAGGGCGTCCCCCATCTCCCCGATCGCCTCGATCATCGCCGCGTTGAGCAGCGCCTCCTTCGAGCCGAAGTGGTAGCCGATCGCGGCCAGGCTCACCCCGGAGGCGGTCGCGATGTCACGGGCGGTGGTGCGCCCGTAGCCCTTCTCGTACAGGCAGGTCTTGGCACCGGCCATCAGGTCTTCGCGGTTTCCCATGCCCCGATCCTACGGAAGTACTGGACGAATGTCTCGCACGACCGTCTGATGCTTTCGTCTTGCACGAGCGATTTACACATATGTACTAGACAAGCGTCTGACTCATCCGTACGGTCTTGCCCATGACCGCAACCACCGGCCGCGCAGGCCGTCGCGAATGGATCGGCCTGGCCGTCCTCCTGCTCCCGACCCTCGTCCTCACCATGGACATGGGCGTGCTCTTCTTCGCCGTCCCCTACATCTCCACCACGCTGGCGCCGAGCGGCACCCAACAGCTGTGGATCATGGACATGTACTCGTTCGTCCTGGCCGGACTGCTCATCACGATGGGCGCGCTGGGCGACCGGATCGGCCGCCGCCGACTGCTGATGATCGGCGCCGCCGGGTTCGCGGGCGCCTCGCTGCTGGCCGCCTGGTCGCACGACGCCGGGCAGCTGATCGCGGCCCGGGCCGCCCTCGGCGCCGCCGGGGCCACCGTGATGCCCTCGACCCTCGCGCTGATCCGCACCATGTTCCACGACCCCAAGCAGCGGCAGATCGCGCTCGGCGCCTGGGGCGGCATCCTCACCGCCGGGGCCACCCTCGGCCCGGTCGCCGGCGGCCTGCTGCTGGAGCACTACTGGTGGGGCTCGGCCTTCCTGCTCGCCGTCCCGGTGATGGCCCTGGTGCTGCTGACCGCGCCCGTCCTGCTCCCCGAGTACCGCTCCGCCGCCCGCGCCGGCCGCTTCGACCTGCTCGGCGCCGCGCTCTCGCTGGCCGCGGTCCTGCCGCTGGTCTACGGCGTCAAGACGGTCTCCGTCGAGGGCTGGAGCCCGCTGCCCGTAGTCGCCGTCGCCACCGGACTGCTGCTGGCCGGCGCCTTCGTGCGGCGCCAGCGCACCGCCGCGAACCCGCTGATCGACCTGGGCCTGTTCCGGATCCGCACCTTCAGCGGCGCGATCAGCGTCAACACCGTCGCGATGTTCGCGATGATGGGCTTCACCCTCTTCACCTCGCAGTACCTCCAGCTGGTCAAGGGCATGAGCCCGCTGACCGCCTCGCTCTGGTCGCTGGTGCCGAGCGTGGGCGTCGGCGCGGCGGTCGGGATCAGCTCGGCGCTGGCCGGGAAGGTCCGCCCGGCGGTGCTGATGGGCGGCGGCTTCCTGGTCGGCTCGGTGGGCTTCGCGATGATGACCCGGGTCGGCGCGCACTCCCCGCTGCCGCTCGTCCTCACCGCGGCCGGCGTGCTGGCCGCCGGGACGGTCGGCACCATGACGATGACCGCCGAGATGGTCGTCTCCGCCGCTCCGGTCGAGCAGGCCGGCGCCGCCTCCGCCACCTCCGAGACGGCCGTCGAGCTCGGCAGCTCGCTCGGCATCGCCCTGCTCGGCGCGGCCGGCGCCGCGGTCTACCGCCACCGGCTGGACGGCGCCCTGCCGGCCGGGGTCGACGGCGAGGCCGCCACGGCCGCCCAGGACACCCTCGGCGGCGCGGTCACCGTCGCCGCCCAGCTGCCCGGCCGGCTCGGCACCGAGCTGCTGGAGACCGCCCGCACGGCCTTCACCGACGGCCTGCACGTCGCGGCCGTGGTCGGGCTGGTCGCCACCCTGGGCGCCGCGGTCTTGGCCTACCGCCTGATGCGCCACCTCCCGGCCGCCGCCCCCGCACCCGCTCCCGCCCCGGAGACCGTCGCGGCCTGACCCGTCCCGGCCCGATCCACGCGAGTCATCGAGAGCCCCCGTCCACCCCGGGCGGGGGCTCTCCGCCGTCCCCGGCCGGGGCTCTCCGCCGTCCCCGGCCGGGCGGCAGCGCGGCGGGCCGTGGAGTGGCCGGCCGCGCGGCGGGAGTGGGTGGGCCTGGCGCACATGCGGTGTGCGGGCCCGGAACGGCGGGCACCGGGGCGGTCCGGCGTGCCAGGGTGGCGGCATGGGTGCTGACCACGGGCGGGTACGCGGGAGTTACGACACGGTGGCCGAGGAGTACCTGGGGCGGATCGGGGGCGAGCTGGCGCACAAGCCGGTCGACCGGGCGCTGCTCCGGGTGGTCGTCGAGGAGGCGGCCGGCGGGCCGGTGGCGGACCTGGGGTGCGGCCCCGGGCACGTGGCCGGGTGGCTGGCCGAGCAGGGCGCGCGGGTCGTCGGGATCGACCTCTCGCCCCGGATGGTCGAGCTGGCCCGGCGCGAGCAGCCCGGGGCCGTCTTCCGCGCCGGGGACCTGCTGGCGCTGCCCGCCGCCGACGGGGAGTTCGCCGCCGCCGTGGCGCTCTATTCGGTGATCCACCTGGAGCCGGCGGAGCTGACCCCCGCCTTCGCCGAGATGCGCCGGGTGCTGCGGCCCGGCGGGGTGCTGCTGGTCTCCTTCCACCTGGGTTCCGAGGTGCGGCGGATGGAGGAGTGGTGGGGCCACCCGGTCGACGTGGACTTCCACTTCCTGGAGGCCGACACCGTCGCCGCCCACCTCACCGGGGCCGGGTTCACCGTCGAGGCCCGGCTGGAACGGGAGAGCCTGCCCGAGGAGGCCGCCACCCGCCGCGGCTACCTGCTGGCGCGCCGGCCCCGCTGAGCGCCCGGGCCCGCGCCGTTCGTCCACCGAGCGCACGGGCCACGGTCGGCGGGTGTGAGCTTCGGCACCCGGATTCGGCCGTTCGGACGTCGCGTTGCTCGCGATCCGCCCGAACGGCACCTGGTTTTTGGCCAGCGTTTCCCGGCTGGTGTATCCGTTCGCCGTAAGGGCCAGGCATACTGGCCAGCACGGGCGCCAACGCCCGCCATGACCCTAGAGACAAGAAGGGACCGGTGGCCAGGGATGCTGCGTAACGGTCTTGAGCCCTGGCACATTCTCGTGGTGCTGGCGGTCGTCATCCTGCTGTTCGGATCGAAGAAGCTGCCCGAGATGGCCCGTGGTCTGGGCAAGTCCATGCGCATCCTGAAGGCCGAGACGAAGGCCATGCGCGAGGACGACACTCCGGCGGACGCCGCGGCGGGCACCGCGCAGAGCACCGCCGCTCCGCAGCAGAGCGCCGACCGCCCGGCCGCTGTCACGCCGACCAACGTGACCAAGGCCACCGAGACCAAGCGGCCCGAGACGACCGCCTGAGTCCCCGTCTTCTCCGGAGAGCCCCTGGTGAACCACCAGGGGCTCTCCCGCGTTCCGGCGCCCTCCGTGACCGCTCCCGTCGACCGCACCGTCCATCGCTCCGTCAGCCGCTTTGCCCGCCGACGGCGCCGGAGCTGCTGGGCGGGCCGGGCCGAGTGCCCTCCACCGAGCGGGAGGGAGAGGTGCTGGGGCACCTCGCCGACGGGTCGTCCAACGCGGAGATCGCCGGGCGGAGACACCTGGGGTGACATTCGGTGAAGACCCACGTGTCCGGCCTGACGACCAGGAGCGGGCCCCGAACCGGATACGGCCGGCGGTACCGGACGTCCAGCGCGGGCCGGCCTGAGCGGAGCAGTTCGACGGGCGGGCGGCGGCAGCGGCGGGCAGGCTGGGCGGGATGTCCGGGAAACCGCTGCCGCCGGCCGACCTGAGGGCCTGGTTCTGGCTGATCGGCGCGTCCGCGCTGCTGATGGCCGGGTACTTCACGCTGCCGCTGGAATGGCTGGGCGAGCGCCGGCCGCTGGTGAGCTGGCTGGTCTTCGCGGGGGCGCTGGTCGGGATGAGCTGGCTGATGCTGGCCAAGATCGTCGGAGTGCTGCGGGGCACCGCCAGGCGGCCGGTGGTCTGGCTGGTCTTCCTGATCATCCTGGCGCTGACCGTCTTCGCGGGCACGTACTACGTACTGGGCGCGCACAGGGCGGAGTTCGCCGGGCTGGAGACCCGGCTGGACGCGCTGTACTTCACGGTCGTGACGATGGCGACGGTGGGGTACGGGGACATCACCCCGGAGGGGCAGACGGCGCGGCTCGTGGTGACGCTCCAGATCGGGTACAACTTCGTGTTCCTGGCGGCGGCCGCCGGGACGGCGTCCCGGGCGATCCGCGGGAACGTCGAGCGGAGGATCCGCGGGCAGGACTGAGCGCCACCCGACCGGAGCAGCTCGGCCACATTCTTCGCCAGCCCGCCATCAAAGGGTTTTGCTCGACAGCGAGTTGGCGGACGGCCCGGCGCACGGCCGAGGGCTCCGGGCCGGCCGCCGGCACCCGGCCCGCACCGCGGTACGGCCGCCCGGGCCGTTCTGATCCGCGGCGACGCGGTACCCGTAGAGTGGCCTCACGAAATTCTCATGTGCTCGGTCGATCGGACGATGCGTTCCGCGGGCGGCCAGGGAGACCAAGAAGTCCGGGAGGATCCGTGGAAGGCCACGAGGTGCGCAAGCTCGCCGAGCTCGAGGACCGGCACTGGTGGTACAAGGAGCGGCGGATACTGCTGGCGCGGGAGCTCGCCAAGTTCAGCAAGGCGGGCACCGCCCTGGACATCGGCGCCGCGGGCGGGGGCAACACCCGGGTCCTGCGGGCGCACGGTTGGAAGCCGATCGCGGTCGAGTACGGGGCGGAGGGCGCCGAGGTGGCCCGCGACCGCGGACTCGCCGTGATGCGGGCCGACGCCCGCAAGCTCCCCGTCGCCGACGGCGCGGTCGACCTGGTGGTCGCCTTCGACGTGCTGGAGCACATCGAGGAGGACGACGCGGCGATGGCCGAGATCCACCGGGTGCTGCGCCCGGGCGGGGTCGCCCTCATCGCGGTGCCGAGCGACATGAAGCTCTGGTCGGCGCACGACGTCGCGGTCGGCCACGTCCGCCGCTACACCCGCAGCACCCTGCGCGAGGTGGTCGTCGACAGCGGCTTCACCATGGAGACCCTGGACAGCTGGAACGTGCTGCTGCGCCCGGCCGCCGCCTGGCGCCGGAAGAAGAGCACCGGCAGCGACCTGGACGACGTTCCGCCCCTCGTCAACAAGGCGCTGAGCACGGTGATCGCCGCCGAGCGCTACCTGCCGGTCAAGAAGCTGCCCGGCGTCTCCCTGCTGACCCGGGCCCGCAAGCCCCTCACGGCCGCCAAGTAGCAGGCGCCGCCGCGTGGGGACGCCGCCCTGCCGCGTTCCGCCTCGCGCCGCATCGCGCTCCGTCGCGCTCCAACGGCCCCTCGTCTCGCGAGGGGCCGTTTGGCGTGCGCCCGCACCGCTCCGACCCCCGAGGGGCCGACCCGGCCGGCGCCCGCGTCCCGCGTCCGGACGCCGGGCCACCCCACAGTGCTGTCCACAGGCTGTGGACAGCGCTGTGCGTTCAGGAGCGGCTGGTGTCGATGACGCAGAAGCGGTTGCCCTCGGTGTCGGCGAGGACCACGAAGTCCGGGTCCTCGGGGTAGCGGTCCCAGTCGACCCGCTCCGCACCGAGGGCGAGCAGGCGCTCGACCTCGGCGGCCTGGTCGGCGGCGTCCCCCGCGTAGAGGTCGAGGTGGACGCGCGGGTGCTCCTGGACGGGCGACTCGCTGAGCCCCAGGGCGAGTTGCACGCCGCCGCGGCCCGCGGCGGGAACGAGGACCGTCCAGTCGTCCTCGACCAGGCCGCCGCGCGGGACGCAGTCGAGGGCGGCCCTCCAGAAGGCGACGGCGCGGCGCATGTCGGAGACACCGAGGACGAGGGAACCGATCGTCAGCATGGCGCCATTGTGGCCTTCGAGGGGCGCGCACGGACCCGGAACGCCCCGGAACAGGCCCTCCGTCAGTCGTCCTGGAGGTCGGCGGCGGTGTGCAGGGTGGCGAACAGGGCCGACAGCCTGGCGTTCCAGTTGGCGTACGTCGCGACGTCGACGGCGTGCTTCTTGCCCAGGTCCCTGACCACCTTCTGGGCGCTCCTGAGTTCCTGGGCGGCGTCGTCCGGGTTGCCCTCGTTGACGCGTGCCGCTGCGGTGTCGAGGATCTTCAGCAGGTCCGTCTGCTTGTCCCGCTCCTTGCCGACGTGCGCCTGGGCCACCGCCTGGCGGAAGGACTGGATCTGGAGCGCGGCGGGCTGGTTGCGCGGGACGGGCTGGGTCGACGCCGGGGCCGCCGAGGGGGTGGTGGGCGCGGCGGAGGTCACCGCGGAGGACGCGGTGGCGGTCGGCGTCGGAGCGGTGGCGGCCGTGGAGGCCGGGGCGGTGGCCGCGGCCGGCTTTGCGGTGGCCGCCTGGCCGGCCGGTTCGTCGAAGGCGGTGAGGGCCAGCGCGGCGACGCCGGCCAGGCCCACCACGCCCAACGCCCCGAGCACCAGCGGCTTTCGGCGGCTCCGGGCGGGAGCCGGCGCGGATGCCGACGCGGGACCGGGAGCCGGCGCCGCGACGGGGACCGGCGCCATCACCGAGGTGGCGGCGGCCGGCGGCTGGGGCGGCAAGACGGTGGTGTGCTGCTGGTTCGGCACCGCCGCGTGGGGCACCGGCGGCAGCAGCCGGGTAGCCGCCCCGGCCGCGCTCGCGAGCAGCTCCGCCGTCGGGTCACCGACCATCAAGCCCGGTACGGTGCCGAGGAGTTCGGCCCGGGCGGCGGCCGCGTCGGCCGGGCGGTCGGCCGGGTTCTTGGCCAGCAGCCGCAGCACCGCCGCGTCCAGCGCGGGCGGCAGGCCCGGGCGGTGGACGGACGGCGGCAACGGCTGTTCGCTGACGTGCTTGAAGGCGATCGCCACCGGGGTATCGGCGGTGAACGGGGTCGCGCCGGTGAGCATCTCGGTCAGCACGCAGCCGACCGCGTACAGGTCCGTCCGCCCGTCCAGCGCCGAGGCGGTGGCCTGTTCGGGCGAGAGGTAGGCGGCCGTACCGAGCACGCTCGCGGTCTGGGTCAGGTTGCTGGAGGAGCCAGCCCGGGCGATGCCGAAGTCGACGACCTTCACCCCGCCGTCGTCGGTGATCATGATGTTCCCGGGCTTGATGTCCCGGTGCACCAGCCCGGCCGCGTGCGCGACCGACAGCGCCTCGCAGACCGCCGCCGCGATGCCGACGGCGCGCTCCACCGGCAGCGTCCGCTGCTCCGCCAGCAGTGCGGCCAGCGAACGGCCGCTGACCAGCTCCATGACGATGAACGGGGTGCCCTGGTCCACGCCCGAATCGAAGACCATGACGATCCTCGGGTGCACCAGCATGGCCGCGTGCTGGGCCTCCCGGCTGAAGCGCTCGGCGAAGCGGGGGTCGTCGGCGAGGCCGCCGTTCAGGACCTTGACGGCCACCTGGCGTCCCAGCACCCGGTCCACCCCGCGCCAGACGGTGGCCATGCCGCCGACGCCCAGCATGCCGACGAGTTCGTAACGCCCGTTCAGCGCCCGTCCGATCACCTGGAGCTCCCCTCACGTGCCCTGCCCGGGGTTCCGGGCCGCCTCGTGCACCTGTGCACGATAGCCGCACTGCCGAACGGGCCGACCGGGGCGGAGGGCGCGGAGGGTGGCGGTCGGGGGACCGGGCAGCGGTCCCCCGGCCGCCGGCACGGGGGTGCGGCCCGCCCTGACTGCGGGAGGGCGGGCCGCACGTTTCCGGGCCGGCCGGACCGGCGGGCGCGTCCGGGGTGCGCCCAGCGGTCCGGCCGGGGCCGGCCGGGTGGTCGGCGGGCACGGGGGAGCCGACCGGCCACCCGGGGTCTTCGGGTGGTACTGCTACCCGCTGGTGGTGCGGGTGGTGCTGTTCCGGGTGGGCGCCGAGCCCGGGGGGAGTCGCCCGCCGCCCACCCGGAGTTCTGGGGGTTACCTCGCGGCCGACTGTTCGTCGTCGGACCGGTCGGACTTGCTCGGGTGGACGTCCTGGGTGGCGGGAGCGGTCGGTACGGGCGCGACGGTCACGCCGGTCTTGCCGCCCGGCCTGGCACCGGTGCCGCCCGTGTCGTCGCCGTTGCCACCGCCGCCGTTGCCACCGCCGCCGGTGTTGCCGCTCCCGTTGCCGCTCCCGTTGCCGCCGCCGTTCCGGCCGCCGTCGGTGTTCCCCTTGCCGGCTCCGGCGTTCGCTCCGGAACCGGCACCGGTGCCGGTTCGGGCCGGGTCGCGGCCCGGGGTGGTGGCGCCCTGGTGGTCGCCGTCCCCGTCACCGATCGCGGCCGCGCAGTAGTCCGCCACCCGGTCCGCGCCGCCGGCCGCCGCGACCAGCGGGCCGTACAGCGCCTCGCCGGTCAGCCGGGCCGGGCGCTCGCCCTTGGCCGTACGGTCGGCGAAGCCGGTGCAGAGGCCGAGCAGCGCGGGCGGGACGGCCGACCGGCCACCGCGCCCCTCGGCCGACGGGGTGCCGGGCGTCGCGGGGTCGGACGGGACGACCGCCTGCGGTCCGGCGGAGGCGGTGCCGGACGGACTGGCGGAGCCGGACGCCACGGCACCGAACGGGGCCACGCCGACGGACGGGCCGGCGGCCGCCGGGCCCGACGCGGAGCCGGTGGCCGCGCCCTGGCCCGAGAGCCTGCGCTCCGGCGCGGACGGACCGCCGCCCAGCGCGGACGGCAGGTTGCCGGTGCCGGCGGCGACGGCCACACCGCACAGCGCGGTGGTGCCGAGCACGACGGCGGTGGCCTTCGTGCTGAAGGCCCTGGCCAGCGCGGCGGTTGCCATCGGTCGTCTCCGGACGGGGGTCGGTGTCGGTTCGGGCGCGAGACTCGCCTTCCGGAACGCGGCCAGGGCGGCCTCCTCCCCAGCCAGTTCCTCGGCCGTCGCGGGGGCGGCGGCCGCGGCGAGCACCCGGGCGAGCTGCCCGGGACCGCCGTCCGGTCCGGTGAGCGAGGCGTCCTGCCCGGCCGACGGGCCGCCCACGGCACCGCCGAGCAGCTGCTCGGCGGCATCACGGTCGATCCGACGGGATCGGTTGGTGCTCATCTCATGTCCTTCAGCGTCGCGGCCCGGTGTTCTGTCACACCCTGCGGAGAACTTTTTTTCGCGGGTTTCCCCGCGGGTCGCCCGGCGGCCTCTCCCCCGCTCGCTCCGGTGGCGTCTCCGCAGGCTCCGGGGCCCGGTCCGACCCCGGTTCCGGCCGCCGCCGCGCCACCCCGGGCGGCCGGGATGCCGACCCCGGACCCCAGCGGTTCGACCAGCTTGGCCAGCCGCCGCAACCCCCGGTGGGCGGCCATCCGGACGGTGCCGGCCCGCTTGCCGAGCACCCGGGCGGCGCTCTCCGCGTCCAGTTCCATGACCACCCGGAGCAGCACGGCCTCGGCCTGGTCGCGCGGCAGCCGGGAGATCAGGGCCAGCGCGTCCGCGGTGCCGACCGTGGTCAGCGCCGCCCGCGCGGTGTCGTCGCCCGCCGCCAGTTCGACCAGCTGCTCGAAGGGCAGGTCGGTGACCGGACGGCGGCGGCGGGCGCGCAGGTGGTCGAGGGCGCGGTGGCGGGCGATGGTGGCGGCCCAGCCGCGGAAGCCGTCCCCGTCGCCGGAGAAGCCGTGCAGGTCGCGGGCGATCTGCAGCCAGGTCTCGGAGGCGATGTCCTCGGCGTCCTGCACGTCCTCCGGCCGGCCGCCGACCAGGACCCGCAGGTAGCGCAGGAGGGCCGGCTGGACGGTCCGGAACAGCAGCCGGAACGCCTCCTCGTCCCCGCCCTGCGCGTTCCGGACCGCCTCGGTCAGGTCGGGGGGAACGGGGGCCGGGCCCGGTGGCGGGTCGGCGGGTGGTACTGGTCCGGACCGGCCGACGGGGCGGTCGGTGCCCGCTCCGGGGCGCTCTGCACTCTGCACCCCCCACATGATGCGCCATTCGGCGACCACTTCGGCGCCGGCCGAAGGACCGGCCCGGCCGGGGCCAAGGTCCCGGGGACTGCTGCCGTTCGCCCACGGCCCGGCGGGACCCGCCCCGCCTAGGTTGTCGGTAGGCGAAGCAGTCCGGCCGCCGATGTGCGCCGGACGCCGGGTCCGCCGCCGCGTCCGGCCCGCCGCCGCACTCCCGCCGTGACCGATGGCACACGCACGACCCCTGTGGGCCCCGGACGCACGACCCTGCCTGGTTTGAGCCGTCCCGCCGGGGACCAGCACCGACCGGGGGCCGTCTACGACGGGGGCCACCACCGGCGGCCCGATCAGCGGGAGGACCGGCACCCACGACCGGCCGTACGAACGACCGGACCGTACGAACGACCGACCCGACCGACCGGCACGACCCGCATGCACGAACCCACACGACCGACCGGCAGGGAAAGAGCACGATGACGACCGCCCACGAGCTCCACGCGGAGGGCCTGCGCGAGCACCTCGCGCCCGCGCTGCGCGCCCTGGGCCTCACCGGGTGGCGCCGGACCTTCAGCCTGCCGGACGAGTCCCACTGGCTGCTGCTCGGCGTGGTCGAGCGCCCCGCCGCCGACCGGGTGTCCTTCACCTTCGACCTCAGCGTGGTCCGCCGCACCGACTGGACCGTCATGGACCTCCCCGGCCACCGGCCCGATCCGCGCACCCGCTACGGCATCGAGACCTGGCGGGCCCGGATCGGCGAGGTGCTGCCGGTCGGGGAGGACGTCTGGTGGGAGGTGCTGCCCGGGCCGCGCCGGTGGCTCCCGCTGGACGACGCCGTCGCCGCCGTCCGCCACTACGGCCTGCCGGAACTGCGGCGCCGGGCCGAGGCGGACCGCGCCCCCGCCGGGGAGACCTACCTCCTCCCCGCCGAACTGGAGGCGGTCAACGCCGCGCTGCTGACCGCCGCGGTGGCCCGGGTGCAGCGGGCCGAGCTGGCCGACAAGGCGCTGGTGCTGACCGGCGCCTGGACCCGGGGCGACCGCGTCGCCCGGACCGTCCTGGACGGCGTCGCGCGGGGCTTCCTGTCCGCCGGGGACGAGCGCTTCGGCACCGTCCGCTGCCTGGACACCCTGGGCCGCGAGCTGTGGGCCTTCCCCGACTGGGAGTAGCCCCCCGCCGAGAGGCAAGGAACCGCAGGTCGGAGCCGGTGTCACGGCGCGCACCATGACAACTGTCACGCGGATGAGGCAACGGACGGCACTGCTCTGACGGAGGGTCGGACGGAAAGACTGGAGGCACGACGCGGGCAGCGGCCCGCGGCCACCAGTCGGGGAGGAACCACCGTGAGCCAGACCGTCAGCGCCGCTGCCACCAGCACCGCCGCCACCAGCACCGCCACCGCGGGCGCCGCTCACGCCGGGGCGCCCAGCCCGATGGCCTCCGGGCTCCGCCCGCTCGCCCTCGACGTGGCCGCCCCGCTGGCCGGCTACTACCTGCTGCACTCGGCCTTCGGCCTGAGCGAGTTCGCCGCGCTGGCCTGGAGCAGCGCCTTCCCGGCCGCCCGGACGATCCTCGGCCTGCTGGGCGAGCGCAGGCTCAACCTGTGGGCCGCCCTGATGCTGACCGTCAACCTGGCGGGCCTGGCACTGACCTTCGTCACCGGCGACGCCCGGCTGATGATCGCCAAGGACGGCGGACTGAGCGGCACCGTGGCGCTGGCGATCCTGGTCTCCGGCCTGATCGGCCGGTCGGTGATGACCCCGATGCTGATGCCCTTCCTCACCAAGGGCCGGCGAGAGCGCACCGCCGCCTGGCACCGGCTGGTCGAGGGCCGGGCGGCCGGCTCGCGGGCCTTCCGCCGCCACGAGCGCCTGTTCGCGGGCGTCTGGGGCACCGCCCTGCTGGCCGAGTGCGTGGCCCGGGTGGTCGGCGCCTTCACCCTGCCGGTGTCGACCATGGCCTGGCTGTCCACCGTCCTGCTGATCGGCGCGATCGTGGCCGGCTCGGTGTTCGGCCGGATCGCGACCGACCCGATGGAGCGGCTGGTCCGCGCCGAGGCCGAGGCCCCGACCGCCGCCTGACCACCCGGTTCGCCCCACCCCGGCCCGCCCATCCGGCCCGACCACCCGCCCCGGCCACCGGCCCGCCGCCCCCATCCGGGCCGCCACCCCTGAACGGCCGGGCCGCCACGCCCTGAACAGCCGGTTCCCAGGGCTCGAACGGCGAGGAACCATCCGGATCTCCCGGGAGTCGTTACATAACGACGGGGTAACGGGACCCCTGACGAGGAAACGGGGAGCCCCATGAACCGGACGACGCACGCGCCGAGCAGGACCGAGGACCGCACGCTCGTCTGGGACGGCTGCCTGAACGTCCGCGACCTGGGCGGGCTGCCCACCGCCTCCGGCCGGCCCACCGCCCGCAGTGCGATAGTCCGGGCGGACAACCTGGACCGCCTCACCGCCGAGGGCTGGGACGCCCTCCTCGACCACGGGGTCCGCACCGTCGTCGACCTGCGCAACACCGAGGAGTACCGGCCGCTCCTCCCGCTCCCCGAGGACGTCGAACTGCTCCGCGTCCCGCTGGACGAACTGGCCGGCCCCGACTGGTGGGAGGCCCACGGCCGGCTGGACGGCACCCCGCTCGCGCTCCGCCCGTACCTGGACCACTGCCCGCACGCCGCCGCCGCGCTGGTCTCCGCGATCGCCGGAGCCCGCCCCGGCGGCGTGGTCGTGCACTGCGGCGCCGGCCGTGACCGCACCGGCCTGGCCGCCGTACTGCTGCTCGCCCTGGCCGGGGTCGAACGGGCCTCGATCGCCGAGGACTACCTGCTGAGCGGCCCCAACATCCGCCCGCTGTACGGGATGCTGGGCCTGCCGGACCCGTACCGCCGGATCGACGCGGTGCTCGCCGAGGCCGGGACCACCGCCGAGGCCGCCCTGGCCGACGCGCTCGACGGGTTCGACCCGGTCGGCTACCTGCTCGCGGCGGGCGTCGCGCCCGAATCGATCGCCGCCGTCCGGGAGCGGCTGCTGCCCGCCGGGTAGCACGGGCCGCCGAGTTCTCCGCGATCATCGTCAACTGATGGTTGACGACCTCCGGGTCGACAACCTACGGTTGACGCATGGAGAATCCCGTTGTTCCCAACACCACTCCGTTGCGCCTCGACGACCTGATCGCCGCGATCAAGAAGGTCCACGTCGACGCGCTCGACCAGCTCTCCGACGCGGTCATCGCCGCCGACCACCTCGGCGACCTCGCCGACCACCTCATCGGCCACTTCGTCGACCAGGCCCGCCGCTCCGGCGCGTCCTGGACCGACATCGGCCGCAGCATGGGCGTCAGCAAGCAGGCCGCCCAGAAGCGCTTCGTCCCCAAGGACCCGGGCACCCCGAACGACCTCGACGTGAGCCAGGGCTTCAGCCGGTTCACGCCCCGGGCCCGCAAGGTCGTGGTGGCCTCGCAGGAGGAGGCCCGCAAGGCGAACAACGCCGAGATCACCGCGGAACACCTGCTGCTCGGCCTGCTCGCCGAGCCCGAGGGCATCGCGGTCAAGGCGCTCGCCGCCCAGGGCGTCACCCCGCAGGCCATCCGCACGGCGGCCACCGCCGCGCTGCCGACCGCCGTCGAGCAGACGGTGCCCGCCCTGATCCCGTACGACGCCCAGGGCAAGAAGGTCGTGGAGCTGTCCTTCCGGGAGGCGCTCAAGCTCGGGCACAACTACGTCGGCACCGAGCACATCCTGCTCGCGCTGCTGGAGCTGGAGAACGGCCAGGGCGTGCTGGCCGGGCTGAACGTGGACAAGGCCGAGACGGAGACCTTCGTCGCCGAGACGATCGCCGCCATCATCGCCGCCCGGAACCCGGAGTCCGAGCCCCCGCAGTGAGGCCCGACACCCTGCTCCGGACGGAACCCCCGTCCGGAGCAGGGCACTTCCGCCCGCGACCGCCGTGCGGAACGCCTCGGCGCAGGGCGCGCCGACACGGATCTCCCCCGCTCAGAACCCGGAGACGTGGGTGGTGACGATCCGGACCCGACCGTCCCCGGTCGGGTCCAGCGCCTCCAGTGCCGCCCGCAGCCGGGCCGACCGGGCCGGGCCGAGCAGTTCCAGGGCGTCCTCGATCGACGCCCAGCGGTAGTCGTCCAGTTCACCGGCCGGGACGGTCACGGGGGTGCCGTCCGGGACGGTGCCGAAGTCGAACATGAAGTGCTGCGCGGGGTGGTCGAGTTCGGCCGAGGCGTGGGTCCAGGAGATGGCCAGCAGCGCGCCGGCCGCCTGGACGATGCCGGTCTCCTCCGTCAGCTCCCGCGCGGCGCACTCGACCGGGCCCTCCCCGAGGTCGATCGTGCCGCCCGGGAACTGCCAGTGCTCGCGGTACCCGGCCTTCACGATCAGGATCCGGCCCGACTCGTCCCGCAGCAGGCAGCCCGCCGCCGCGTAGATCCGGGGCAGGGAGGCCAGCCACTCCTCGCGGGACTTCAGGGGCTCAGCGGTCACGGTGCTCCTCCTGGGCAGGTCGGTTCGGTCGCCCCCACTCTGCCACCCGCCCGGCCACCTGCTCAGCCGTCCGCCCGGCCACCCGCTCAGCCGCCCGACCGATGAGTCGGAGCCGCCCCGGCGGTCCTATCGGTATGGACACTGTGGAGACCACACCGGGCGGCCCCGTACTGACCTGCGACCTGGGCGCGCTCACCGCCCCCGACCTGGCCGTCGTCGACGCGCTCGCCCGGCTGCGGCTGGCCGCCGCCCGGCAGGGGGTGGCCGTGGTGCTGCTGAACGCCGGCGGTCCGCTGCGCGAACTGCTGGCGTTCAGCGGCCTCTCGGCACTGCTGCCGGGGGCGACCGACCCCCTGGGCCTCGCCGAGTTACTCGGCGACGGAGACGAAGCCCGTGACCGGCGCGGCGTGGGGCTCGGCCCCCGACTCGGCTTCGGCCCCGGACGCGGCCTCGGCCTCGGCCTCCAGCCGGGGCGGGAGGCCGAAGAGCGGGAAGAGCACGTCGGTGTCCAGGAAGTTGGTGAAGCCGGTGAACCGGCCCCCTGACACCTCCGGGACGATCAGCGCCCACGGCTCGTGCCCGCCGGCCGGGCTCGGCCGGTACTGCCCGAAGGCCGGGCCGCCGTTGGCCGTCACCGGAAGCAGCCGGGAGCCGCGACAGCCGTGTCCGGGGCCCAGCATCCACGCGCGGATCTCGTCCCGCCCGCGCAGCCACATCGCGAACGGCGGCATGTTGAGCGTGACGTCCTCGTGCAGCAGCGCGGCGAGGCCCGCCATGTCGTACGCCTCGAAGGCGCGGACGTAGCGGTCCAGCAGCGCGCGGTGGTCCTCGTCCAGTTCCGAGGCCGGCCCGGCGTCCGGGGCGTCGGCGGCGAGCACCGCCCGGGCACGCTGGAGCGCGCTGTTGACCGAGGCCACCGTGGCGCCGAGCAGTTCGGCCACCTCGGCGGCCTTCCAGCCGAGCACCTCACGCAGGATCAGCACCGCCCGCTGCCGGGGGGCGAGGCGCTGGAGCACGGCGACGAACGCCAGCTTCACCGACTCGCGCTGCGCGGCCACCTCGGCCGGGTCCGCCGTCTCGGGCAGCACCCGGCCGTCCGGCGCCGGACCGATCCACGTCACCTCGGGCAGCTGGGTGTCGTGCGCGGCGGCCACCGTCACCGGGCCCGCGAGGTCCATCGGCCGGGCCCGGCCGTTGCGGCCGTTCAGCGCGTCCAGGCAGACGTTGGTGGCGATCCGGTACAGCCAGGAGCGCAGCGCGGCCCGCCCCTCGAAGCCCTTGTGCCCCCGCCAGGCGCGGACCATCGTCTCCTGCACCGCGTCCTCGGCCTCGAAGACCGAGCCGAGCATGCGGTAGCAGTACCCCGTCAACTCGGTGCGGTACCGCTCCAGCTGGAGCTCGACCGGCTCCTCCGTGATCACGTCGGCCATGCTGCGCCCGCCCCCGTCGTCCTGCCGAATGCCCTGGTGAACGGCACGAACCTAGCGCACGCCACTGACAGCCGGCCGGGGGCGGTCGGCTCAGTGCTGTCCGTACACCTGGCCGGAGCCGAAGGCGGCGGTCACCAGCTTCCACAGGGTGGGGAACTCCTCGCCGGTGATGCCGGTCGGGTTGAGCCCCACGACCGCGCTGCGGGAGAAGTCCCGGGTGGCGAAGACGCCGGTGGTGTAGCCGGGCCGGGAGCCGTTCTTGCCCCACACCTCGGTGCCGTTCGGCAGGACGGTGCGCAGCAGGCCGGCGGTGCTGTAGCAGGCGTGCCCGGCGGTCGGGCCGATCTCGCAGTTCTTGTTGTGGTCGTTCGGCAGGTCCGGGACGGCGAACACCTCGGCCTGCTGGGCGGGTGGCAGCAGCCGGCCGCGGTAGAGCGCGCCGAAGAAGCGCTCCAGGTCGGCGGCGGAGGAGACCATGCCGCCCTCGCCCCACGGGTACGGGCTCTGCTCGGTGACGTCCACCCGGGCGGTGCTGCCGTCGGCGTTCCGGACGTCCACGTAGCCGGCGGCGTGCGGGCCGCGGATGGTCAGGTCGTCGGCGGCCGGGACGTAGGTGGCGCGCAGGCCCAGCGGGCCGGTGATGCGCCGCCGCACCTGGTCGGCGTAGTCGTCGCCGGTGACCTCCTCGATCACCAGCGCGGCGACGAAGTAGTTGTTGCCGTTGTACTGCTGTGCCGTGCCGGGCGCGAAGTTCATCGGCTGGGTGAGCATGTCCGCCACCACCTGCCGGGGGCTGAAGTACGTCGCCCGGTGCGCGGCGAACCACGCCGTGCTGCCGTCCCCCGAGGTCATCCCGCCGCCCCCGGGCAGGCCGCTGGTGTGGTTGAGCAACTGCCGCACGGTGACCGGCGGGTAGCCGGCCGGCAGCAGTCCGGGCAGGTACTGCTGGACGGTGCCGTCCAGGTCGACCCGGCCCTCGGCGGCGAGCTGGAGCAGCACGGTGGCGGTGAACACCTTGGTGACGCTGCCGATCCGGAACCGGGCGTTGGCCGGCACGTCCTCCCCCGAGGTGCCGCGCCACCGGGCGTCCGGACCGTCGGCCCGGACCAGTGCGCCGGTGATGTCGGCGGGCAGGGAGCGGAGGGTCTCGGCGAGCGCTTCCCGGTCCAGCGGGCCGGGTTGGGCCGCGGCGGACGCGGCGGGCACGTGGGGCGCGGCGGGCTCGGCGGGCTCGGTCGAGAGGGTCACGGCGGCGGCCGGGGAGGCTTCCGCGGCCAGGGCCGGGGTCGCGACACCGACCGTGGCGGCGGCGAGCAGTGCGCCGGCCGCCGCGAGGGCGGGCCAACGACCGGGGCGGATACGGGTGTTCATGCGGAGTCCCTCCAACGTCGGCCCGACCGGCGGCAGTGGGGACGCCCCGGTGGGCGGCCCGCCGGGTCGGCGGCTCTGACAGGAGAGAGTCTTCGGGTCCGGGCCGCGCCACGGCATCCGGGAGCGCCCCCGAACCGCCCCCGAGAAAGGCCCTGACCGCACGTCAGGGGCGGGCGGCCGCGATCCGGCCGCCCGCCCCGCGCGCCGCGGCTCAGTGGGCGGAGTGCTTCTCCGCGCCGCGGTGCCGGTGCCCCTTGAGCTCGGCGTGCATCGCCGGGGCCGCGTGCATCGTGGTGCCCGGCGCGTCCCGTCCGCCGTGCCGGAAGGCCTCCCCGGTGCCGTACCCGGCGGAGGCGCTGGACATCGCACGGGCGCTCGGCATCGGCGCGAGCCGGGTGGGCGGGCTCGCCATGCCCCGGCGCTCGAGCAGTTCCTGGGTGCCCTGGCGGAGCTTGGCGGTGCTGCCGGGCGTTCGCTTGGTCATCGTCGGCCTCCCTTCGTCGACCGCCGGCCGGACGGATGCCGACCGGAGGGGCCGCACGGGCGTTATGTCCGGATTTTATCCGGGCTGCGGGCTCGCGCCACCGCGGGAAGGCCACCCGTTTGCGGGCGGGCCGCATCGCGGAAGGCCTCCGCGGACGGCCTACGCGGGTCGGCTGCGCAGGGCGCGTCCGCGGTCGCCTCCGCGGGTCGCCGCCGCAGGTGGCCTCCCCGGGGGGACCGTCTCAGCCCATGACCTCGTGGACGAAGCACCAGCGCCAGTCCTCCCCCGGCTCGTACGAGCGGATCACCGGGTGGGAGGTGTTGTGGAAGTGCGCGGTGGCGTGCCGCTGCGGGGAGAAGTCGCAGCAGCCGATGTGGCCGCAGTCCAGGCAGATCCGCAGGTGCATCCAGTCCCGGCGGCCCTGCGCCAGGCAGTCGGCGCAGCCGTCGGCGGGCGGCCGGGGCTCGATCTCCTGAGGAGCCAGAGCGAGGTCTTCGCAGGCGCTCATGACTGAAAGGCTATGCCGCCCCGGCGCGGAGCGCCCGCTCAGGACGCTTCCGCCCCCTCGGCGGCCGCCGCTCCGCCTGCCGCCCCTCCGGCCGCCACCCCGTCCGCCGCCGCCGCTCCGCCCGCCGCCGCCTCCTGTGCCACCGCCCCCGGCGCCGTCCAACTCGCCAGCAGCGCCAGCTTCTGGGCGGTGGGCGAACCCGCCGGGGCGGTGTAGACGACCAGCAGCTGGTCCGGCGAGCCGTTGACGCCCAGGGTCTCGTAGCCGAAGTCGAGTTCGCCGACCAGCGGGTGGTTCACCAGCTTGACCCCGTGGGTCTTCTCCCGCACCAGGTGGTCCGCCCAGAGCCGGCCGAACTCCACGCTGCGCAGCGACAGTTCGCCCACCAGGGCGCCCAGCGCGGGATCCTCCGGGTGCAGCCCGGCGTCCCGGCGCAGGAAGGAGACGGTCTCGGCGGCGACCGCGTCCCACTGCCGGTAGTATTCCCGGGCGGACGGGTCGAGGAAGGCGTGCCGGGCCTGGTTGGGCAGGCCGTCCGGGCCGGCGTCGGAACGCGTCGAGAAACCGTTCACCGCGTCGCCCAGCGCGTTCCAGGCGAGCACGTCCATCCTGCGGCCGAGCACGAAGGCCGGCACCTCGGTCATCAGGTCCAGCAGCAGCCGCGTCCCCGGGCGGACCGGCTGCCGCCCCCGCCCCCTGGCTGTGGAGGCCGCCGGGGCCGCCGGGGCCTTGGGCGGACGGACCAGCGAGCGCAGGTGCGCGGCCTCCACGCCGTCGAGCCGCAGCACCCGGGCCACCGCCTCCAGCACGGCGTCCGAGGCGCTGCCGCCCCGGCCCTGCTCCAGCCGGACGTAGTAGTCGACGCTGACGCCCGCGAGCTGCGCCACCTCCTCCCGGCGCAGCCCCTGCACCCGGCGGCGGCCGTGCGAGGGCAGGCCCACCTCCTCCGGCAGGATCCGGGCCCGGCGCGAACGGAGGAAGTCCCCCAGGGTGTTCTCCATGCCCGGCAGGTTAGCCCCGGGCTGGTGCGCCGAGGGTGGTACTGCCGTTCCCAGGCTCCGCCGTCCCGGGAAGGGCCGTCCCGGGAACGCGGTTCCCGGGAGACGCGCAGCCCTGGGTAGCCGCCCGCGGCCCGCGCAGAGTGGTCGACGTCAGCCCGACCGCACCGTCTGGAGCCCCCGATGAGCTACCCGTCCCTCGCCGCCCGCACCGCCGTCGTCACCGGAGCCGCCAGCGGCATGGGTGCCGCCACCGCCCGGCTGCTCGCCGCCTCCGGCGCCCGGGTCGCCCTGCTCGCCCGCCGCACCGAGCGGCTGGACGCCCTCGCCGCCGAGATCGCCGCCACGGGCGGACAGGCCCTCGCCGTCACCGCCGACATCACCGACCAGGCCTCGGTGGACGCCGCCGCGAAGACCGTCCACGGGACGTACGGCCAGGTCGACCTGGTGGTCAACAACGCCGGGGTGATGCTGCCCAACCCGCTCGCCGACGGCCGGATCGACGAGTGGACCCGCATGGTGGACACCAACCTCACCGGCGCGCTGCGGATCGTCCGCGCCTTCGGCTCCGACCTCACCGCGGCCGCCGCCGAGGGCCGCACCGCCGACCTGGTCAACGTCTCCTCGATCGCCTCGCACGTGGTCTTCCCCGACTACGCGGTGTACGGGGCCACCAAGGCCGCGCTCACCCAGCTGTCCGCCGCCCTGCGCAGCGAGTTCGGCCCGCGCGACGTCCGGGTCAGCGCGATCGAGCCCGGCCTGACCGACACCGAACTCGGCGGGCACATCGACAACCCGGTGCTGCGCGAACAGCTCGGCGGCATGTTCGACGCCATCCCGGCACTCGGGGCCGAGGACGTCGCCGACCTCATCGCGTACACCGTCAGCCGCCCCCGGCACGTCAACCTGCGCCACCAGGTCGTCCTGCCCACCCGGCAGGCGTAGGGGCGGTCGCCGCGTCGTACCGGCACGGCCGAATCCCCGCTCCGCGCCCACGGGCGGCATGGGAGCATGCCACCCGTGGCGATCGTGACGGGGAGAACGAACGGCGACACCGACGGGGGCGACCCCGGCGGTGCGCCCGCGCGGCGGGAACGCGGCGCGGGGACGCGGGACAGTGGCGGCGGGAACGGCAGTGAAGGCGGCAGAGGCAGCGACACCGGCGGCGGGGCACCGGCCGACCGCGGCGGGGCACCGGACGACCGTGAGGCGGTGACGGCCGACCGTGAGGCGGCGACGGCCGACCGTGAGGCGGTGGCGGCCGCCGCCCGGATACCCGGGCAGGCCGGCCCCGGTCGGTTCCGGGCCCGCCCGCTGCCCGCCACCGACCGGGTCCGGCAGCCGGTCGCCCTGATCCGGCTGCTCGGCGGACTGTTCGCCATCGCCCTCACCCTGCTGCTCGCCGACTACGCCCGGGCCACCGTGGGCGGCATCGCCGCCGACGTCGCCGAGGCCGCCGCGCTGGTACCCCGCCCGCTGGGCGGCCTGGCCGGCGGGCTCACCACCGCCGCCGTCCTGCTGCTCCCGGTCGGCCTCGCCGTCCGCCGGCTGCTGGGCCCCGACCGGCGGCGCGCCCTCCAGCAGGTCTCCGACGGGCTGCTCGCCGCCGTCCTCGCGTACGGCGCCACCCTCGGACTGGACCTGTGGGCCGACGGCCTGGCCCCGCTCTCGCTGCTCACCGCGCTCACCCAGCCGCTGCCCGGCGGCGGGCTGGGGCACACCGAACCCGTGTACGGGTACCTCGCGCCGGTCCTCGCCTTCATGACCGCCTCCGGCAGCCGGGAACGCCGCCTGTCCTGGACCGTCCTCGCCCTCTCCGGCCTCGCCGGACTGACCGGCGGGTACGCCACCCCCACCGCGCTCCTGCTCGGGCTGCTGATCGGCTGGACCGGCGCCCACGGCACCCTGTACGCCGTCGGCACCCCCGACCCCTGCCCCCGGCCCGGCGAGGTCCTGCGCGCCCTGCGCGACAGCGGCCTGCACCCGGTCGAGGCCCGGCCGGCCGGCCCCGACCGCTACCGGGTCCGACAGGCCGACGGTCGCCCCGACCTCGACGTCCAGCTCCTCGACCGGCAGGCCGTCACCGCCGCCGCCGTCCAGCGCGCCTGGCGCCGGCTGCGGCTGCGCACCGCCCCCGACCCGCGCGTCCTGCGCTCCCCCCGCACCGGGCTGGAGCACGAGGCCCTGGTCACCTACGCGGCCCTCGCGGCCGGCGTCCGCACCCGCCGCATCGCCGCCACCGCCGGCATCGGCCAGGACACCGCCCTCATCGCGTACGAGCGGCTCGCCGGACGCACCCTGGACGAACTCGCCGACGAGGAGATCACCGACGAGCTGCTCACCGACGCCTGGCGGCAGTTCGCCCTGCTCCAGCGCCGCGAGATCGCCCACCGCGCCCTCGTCCCCTCCTCCCTGCTGATCGACGACTCGGGCGCGGTGCACCTGGTCGACTTCGCCGACGGCGACATCGCCGCCACCGAGCTCGTCCTCTGCTGCGACCTCGCCCAGCTCCTCACCACCCTCGCCCTGCGCGCCGGGGCCGCCCGCTCCGTCCGCACGGCCACCGCCGTCCTCGGCCCCGACCCCATCGACGCCGCCCTCCCGCTGCTCCAGCCCATCGCCCTGACCCACACCACCCGCCGCGCCCTCAAGCAGCACGCGAAGCGCACCGCTCCGCGGGCCGCCGGGCCGGCCGGGAACGGCGGCGGGGGCTCCGGCGGGGCCGGGTCCGGAGGCGGGGCCGAGCCCGGGCCCGGGTCCGGAGGCGACGCCGGTGCTCGCCCCGCGGCGGACTCCCGGCCCACCGTCGACCCGGGCGCGCCGGGCGGTGGCGACGGACCCGCCACCGGCGCGGACCCCGGGCACGACGTCCCCGCCCCCGGCGGGCTGCTCGACGAGATCCGCGCGGAGGTCCTGCGCGCCCGCCCGCAGGCGGTGGGCCGGCCGGTGCGGCTGGAGCGGCTGCGACCGCGGACCCTGCTGGTCGTCGTGGGCGGGGTGGTGGCCGGGTGGCTGCTGATCCCGCAGCTGTTCGCGGCGGAGGACAACCCGGTCTCCGCCCTGGCGGACGCCGACCCGTGGTGGCTGCTGCTGGCACTGGCCGCGGCGGCGGCGAGCCACGTCGCGGCGGCGATGGGCTTCGTCGGCTTCGTGCCGGAGCGGCTGAACTTCCGCAACGCGGTGCTGGCCCAGGTGGCCGGGTCGTTCGTGAAGCTGGTCTCGCCCGGCGGCGTCGGCGGCGTCGCGCTGAACACCCGCCTGTTGCAGCGGGCCGGCATCCCCACCGCGCAGGCGCTGTCCAGCGTCGGCGTGGGGACGCTGATCGGCCTGGTGCTGCACCTGCTGCAGCTGGGGGCCTTCGTCTACCTGCTGGGCTTCGAGCCCGGCGGCTCCGAGCTGGACGCGCTGCCCGCGGTGGTCGGCGGCCTGGCGGGGGCGGCGGCGCTGCTGGCGGCGGTGTCGGCGATCCCGGTGGCCCGGCGGTGGCTGGCCACGCGGCTGCGGCCGCTGACGGCCGAGGTGCTGCCGCGGCTGCTGGACCTGCTGCGCAGCCCGGCCCGGCTGGCGGTCGGGGTGACCGGGCAGCTGCTGGTGTCGATCTGCCTGATCGCCTGTCTGTACTGCTGTGCCCGGGCGATCGGCCGGGAACCGTCCTTCGCCTCGGTCGCGGTGGTGTTCCTGGTGGGCAACGCGGTGGGCAGCGCGGCGCCGACCCCGGGCGGGGCCGGCGCGGTGGACGGGATGCTGATCACGCTGCTCCAGCAGACCGCCTCGATGGAGCGGGGCGGCGCGCTGGCCGCGGTGGCGCTGTACCGTCTGCTGACGCTGATCCTGCCGGTGCTGCCGGGCTGGGCGGCCTTCGTCTGGCTGCAACGCCGCCGGGCCCTGTAGCCGGGGCGGCCCCCGACCCCCCGCGCTCGGACCCCGGGGGGTCGGACTGCGGGGGGTCGGACTGCGGGGGGCCGGGGGCCGGGTGGCCGGGGCGTCGGGGCCCCGGGCGTGGGGCCCGGGGCGTGGACCGGACCCGACGCCCACCGGCTACTCCCGGTACTCCTCCTCGTCGTGGCGGACCGCCCGGGTCTGCTCCACGACGTCCGCGACGTCGGTCGCGGGGTCCGCACCGACGGCCCGGCGTTCGGCCACCACGTCGTACGTGTCGCCCTCGGCCGCCTTCTCGTCGGGCTCGACGGTCTCGGCGGTCTCCTCGATCAGGTATTCCTCGTGCTGTTCCTGCGGCATGGCATCCGTCCTCACTGTTCGGAGGCCTTCACGGGCCCGGCTGGCGTACTGGCAGTATCCGCCGCCCGGCGCCGGGACGCGAAGTGCCGACGGCGCTCCGGCGTGTTGCCGGGCCTCCTGCGGATACCCTGGCCGGTGCCTCGCATGCCCGCTCGATTGACCCGTGAAACAGCACCCTCAATGACCCATGGACGGGGTGCATTCCGCGCCTAGGGTCATAGCCATGACGACGAACGAGAACACCCGGACCACCGAGTTCCCGCAGACCGCCGAGGCCGCTCGGACCGCCGACGCCGTCGCGGCTCCCGCCCGCCTCGACTACGCCCGCACCGCCCCCAAGGTGTTCCGCGCGATGATCGCCCTGGACGCCGCCGCCCGGGACGGCCTGGACCCTGCCCTGGTCGAGCTCGTCCAGATGCGCACCTCGCAGCTGAACGGCTGCGCGTACTGCCTGGACATGCACGCCAAGGACGCCCGCAAGGCCGGCGAGACCGACGAGCGGATCTACCTGCTGCCGGTCTGGCCGGAGGCCCCGGTGGGGGTGTACACCGAGCGCGAGCGGGCCGCCCTGGCGCTGGCCGAGGAGATCACCCGGATCGGCGGCGGCGTCTCGGACGCGGTGTACGCCCGGGCCGCCGCGCACTTCGCGGAGGCCGAGCTGGCACAGCTGATCTCGGTCTGCTTCACCATCAACGCCTGGAACCGGATCAACGTGGCCACCCGCAAGACCCCCGGCACTGCCTGATCGCGCCCCGTCCGGGTCGCCGCCGGGCAGCGCCGGCTCCGCCGGCGCCCGGATCGGCGCCCGGACCGCCGTCCAGGCCACCGGGGTACGATCGGTGCCGTACGAAGGGCTAACCCACACCCACCCGGTGGCCCCGAGGCCCATACGAACGACGGGGAAATCATGTCCGGCTCGCACTACTTCACCGGTGCACCCGAGGTCGCCAGCGACCGCCGGCCGATCACGGTCTCCCTGCCGGACCTCACCCTGGAACTGACCACCGACACCGGGGTGTTCTCCCGCAGCCGGCTCGACCCGTGCACCCGGATCCTGCTGGAGCACGCCCCGCAGCCGCGGGTGCGCGGCCCGATCCTGGACATCGGCTGCGGCTACGGTCCGATCGCGCTGACCTGGGCGAGCCGTCGCAAGCGCCTCCCGGTCTGGGCGGTGGACGTCAACGAGCGCGCCCTGGAGCTGGTCCGGCTGAACGCCGAGGCGCTGGGGCTCGGCAACGTCCAGGCCGCCCTGCCCGACGACGTCCCCGAGGACGTCCGCTTCGCCACCATCTACTCCAACCCTCCGATCCGGATCGGCAAGGCCGCGCTGCGCCGCCTGCTCACGCACTGGCTCGACCGGCTGACCCCGGACGGCTCGGCGTTCCTGGTCGTGCAGAAGCACCTGGGTTCGGACTCGCTCCAGAAGTGGCTGAACGAGCAGGGCTACCCGACCACCCGGGTCACGTCGGTCAACGGGGTGCGGATTCTGGAAGCGCGGCCCCGCCCCGAGGTGGGCGAGGGCTCCGAGAGTGGACGAGGTACGACGACGTGAAGCAGCTGCGCGGGACCGAACTGAAGCGTCTGCACCGCTCGTGGCGGCGCAGCAACGAGTTCCGGCTCGCGATGATCCTGGAGAACCTCCAGTCGCCGTTCAACGTCGGCTCGGTGGTCCGCACCGGCGCGGCGATGGGCGCGGAGAAGCTGTACCTGACCGGGGACACCCCGTCGGTGCGCTCCTCCGGTGCGCAGAAGGCCGCGATGGGCACCGACAAGTACCTGAAGGTGGAGCACTTCCCGACCGTCGCCGAGGCGGTCGCGGCGGCCAAGGCGGACGGCTTCAAGGTCGTCGGCCTGGAGCTGGCGGACGAGGCGGTGCCGATGTTCGCCGCCGGACTGACCCCGGCGGTGGCCTTCGTGCTCGGCCACGAGGACCGCGGGATCACGCCCGAGGCGCTGGCCCTGTGCGACCAGGTGGTGTTCGTGCCGCAGCTGGGCCGGGTCGGCTCGCTGAACGTCTCGGCGGCCGCGACGGTGGCCTGCTACGAGGCGCGCCGGCAGGGCTACGCGATCAGCGGCACCCCGGACGGCGACCTCGCGGGCGACCTTTCGGGCGACCTCGGCGACGACGAGTAGCACCTCCTCTGTCTCCACGGGAGCCCGGGTCGTCCGCCGATGACCCGGGCTCCCGGCTTCGGGCTCCCGGCTTCGACCAGCCCGTGACGCCGGCCCCGTGCTCGGCTCGCGTGGCTCGGCCCGCGACCGCGCCCTCGGCCAACTCCTCCTCGGCCGACTCCCCCTCGACTCCGCCCTCGGCCCCCTCCCCACTCAGTCCTTGACGTTCCGTCGGGCGGCGCCGACCAGGAACACCACCGCGAGCATCGCCGCGGACAGCGCTCCGACCAGAAGCGGCCCTGGACCGGCCGGGCTGCCGCCCACGCGCACCGCCCCCATGAAGTCGACCGCGGCGACGTTGTTGACGAGCACCCACCAGAGCGGCAGGTAGACCGCCTGGAAGAGCCGGTGGCTCCGGCTCACCACACCGAGCACCATGGCCAACGAGGGGACGAACAGCGCGCCGCCGACCCAACTGGCCGTCCCCGCGCCGTCCCCCGCCACCAGCATGCGTATCAGCGGGGCGACGCCCGTCACCGCCGTGAGCACCAGCCCCGACGCCCACTCGGCGAGCAGCCGGCGCCGGGCCGACGGGTAGGCGCCGAGCAGCACCTCCAGGCCGTTCTCGACCTGCTGGCTGCCGAGCCTGGACCAGACCAGGACCGGCCACAGCCAGACCAGGGGCAGCAGCAGGCCGGTGACGGCGTTCATCGGCAGCACGAACCCGGCCACCGTCAGCGCGGCCGCGGTCGGCCACCACCAGCGGGAGACGCCCTGCACCAGGATCCGGACCTCGCCCGCCAGCAGCCGGCCGAACGCCCCGGCCCGCCGCGGTACGGTCCGCGGCAGTGTGGTCCGCGGCAGTGCGCCCGGCGCGGTCGCCCAGCGCGCCCCGGCGGGCTCGGCCCCGTCCGACCCGTACGGCGCTTCGGCCACCGCCTCGGCACCGGAGCCACGCGCGGGGTCGAACCTGCCGAACCACAGGGCCGGCAGCAACGCCACCGCGAACGCCGCCAGGAACAGCGCCAGCCGGGCGAGGACGAACCCGGAGGACACCTCGAGACCGTCCCACCGGAAGGTGCCCAGCGGGCTGTCGACCTTCGTCAGGCCGAGGCTGAACTGCCCGAGGTCGGCCGTCCCGCGCTGGGCCTCCAGCGCCGTGCCCATCGACCGCGCGACCTGGTGCACGCCGAGGCCGTCCAGCGGCGCGGAGGCCGACTGCCCGCCGATCGCGAGCACCATGGCCAGCACGAACCACACGACGTTCCCGAAACCGCCCCGCAGCGGCGGCACCGTCTCGAACAGGAGCGCCGCCGCCGCGACGAGCGCCATCACGGGCAGCGAGAGCAGCAGGAACGGCTCCACCAGGGCGAGCGGATCGACCGCGCGGTCCTCACCGCGGGCGAGCTGCATCAGCAGCGCCGTGCCGGCCAGCGTGCCGACCATCGAGGCGAGCACCAGCAGGTTGCTCAGGAACTTGCCCACCAGGTAGCGCGAGGTGGACAGCGGGGCGGCGGCGAGGATCTGCCCGACCCCGGTCGTCACGTCCCGCGCGATGCCGCTGCGCACCACGTAGAAGCCGCCGAAGGTGAGCCAGAGCGCACCGGCGAGCGCGGTGACCGCGCCGACGTAGGCGCTGTTGTAGACGCCCCGGTTACCGCCCACGTCCATGATCGTCCAATGGCCGCCCGCGTCCGGCACGGCCAGGTAGCCGAGCCCGACCGCGGCGAGCAGCGTCACCGCGTACACCGGCCGGCGCACCCGGTCCCGGAAGTCGCCGATCACCAGCCCCCCGATCACCGGCTCACCGCCCGCTGCCCGGCCTGGCCCCGCTCCCCCGCTCCCCGGATGACGCCCAGGTAGGCGTCCTCCAGATCGGGTGTCACCGGGACGGCGTCCGCCCACGGCCGCCCGGCGGCGATCACCCGCAGCCGTACGCCGTTCCCCGTCCGCACCATCCGGCTGACCACGTGGCGGGCCTGCGCGGCCGGCACCTCGCCCGGATCGACCACGGCCTCCCACACCTGCCCGTCGATCTCCCCGAGCAGCTCCTCCGGCGCGCCCCGGCGCAGCAGCCGCCCCTGGGCGACCACCGCGATGTCGGAGGCGACCGACTCCACGTCGGAGACGATGTGGGTCGACAGCAGCACGACCCGCTCGGCCGCGAGCTCGCTGAGCAGGTTGCGGAAGCGCACCCGCTCCTCCGGGTCCAACCCGGCGGTCGGCTCGTCGACCACGATCACCCTGGGGTCGGCCAGCAGCGCCTGCGCGATGCCGACCCGCCGGAGCATGCCGCCCGAGTACGCGCCGAGCGGGCGCTTGATCGCCTCGGTCAGGTTGACCAACTCGATCAGCTCGTCGATCCGGGCCTTCGCGGACCGGGCACCGATCCCCTTGGCCGCCGCCAGGTAGGACAGGAACTCCCGCGAGGTCAGGTTCGGGTAGACCCCGAAGTCCTGCGGCAGGTACCCGAGTTCCCGACGCAACCGGTCCGGCTCCGCCACCACGTCGACACCCTCGTACCGGACCTGCCCGCCCGTGGGCCGGGTGACCGTCGCCACGATCCGCATCAACGACGACTTCCCCGCCCCGTTCGGCCCCAGCAGCCCCACCATCCCCGGCCCGAGCCGCATCGTGATGCCGTCGACGGCCCGCTTGCCGCCCTTGTAGACCTTGGTGACACCCACCAGTTCGAGCATGCTCCCCGTCTCCCCGCCCCAACTCACCGAACCACCGCACCCTCCGGAAGGCTGCAACCGGGCCCGCCCCTCGGGCCCACCGGTAGCCTCACCGATCCCCGGCCTCCTGCCATCTGCCGTTCGGCAGATATCCCGTTGGACCAAGGACAGAGTTTCGCCCCGCCCAACCCCGCCAGCCCCGGCCCAGCCGCCCCGACCCACCTCGACCGGCAACCCCGCCAACGCAAGAGGCCCGGGTCATCGACAGATGACCCGGGCCTCCGACAGGTCGACGGCGGACGGCCGCCCGGCCCGCGGGCTGGACGGCCGCCCGTGTGTCTGCGGTGCTTCAGCGCTTCAGGGTGAGGACACCCGGGCGGTACGGCAGCTGGTCGTAGGCACCGCCCGCGTCGCGGGACTTGCCCTGGTAGAGGAACTGCAGGTTGCAGGGATCGATGGTCATGGTCTGGTCGGGGTTCTCGCGGACGAGGTCGCCGTGGCTGATGTCGTTGGTCCAGGTGGCTCCGCTGTTGGCCTTGCCCGCGAACGGGTTCGCCTCGGAGGCGGCCTGCGGGGTCCAGGAGCCGTTCAGGCTGGTGGCCGTGAAGGAGCGGAAGTAGCGGCCGCCGGCCCCCATCGCCTCGACGATCATCAGGTACTGGTTCTGGTCCTTGACCTTGTAGACCTGCGGGGCCTCGAAGAGGTTGGCCGTGGTGTCGCTCATGACGGTCGTGTAGGAGGAGCCGAAGCTGCTCGGGAAGTTCCCGATCGGCATGCTGGCCCGGTAGATGCTGCCGTTGTCGCCGGCGAAGAACAGGTACATGTTCTGGTCGTCGGCGATCAGGGTCTGGTCGATCGGCCCGGTGCTCGACTTGGGGATGCTGCCGGTGAACAGCGGCTGCGGCTCCGACCAGCCGTTGGGGTTGGTCGGGTCGCTCGAGGTGCGGTAGACGAACGGCCACTGGCCCCACTGGTACGCCAGCACCCAGATCTTCTTGGGCGCGAAGTAGAACAGGGTGGGCGCCACCGCGGACTGGCTCATCCCGGTCTGCTTGGCGGAGGCCATGTCGGACCAGTTGGCGAACGGGCTGAACGCCATCGAGCCGTACGAGGACCCGTTCGCGTTCGAGGCGTAGACCAGGTGCTTGCCGTTCACCGTCACACTGGTGAAGTCCTTCACCGAGGTCCACCCGTTGGCGGGCTGCGCCAGCGCACCCGTCGAGCTCCACTGGTACGTGGACGGGAGGGCGCAGGTGCCGCCCGGCGCAGGGGCCGTCGGGGTCGGCGCGGGCGTCGGGGCCGCCGAGCCGGTCGGCTTCAGGTTCCAGTGCTGATTGGCCGCGCCCCAGGAGTCCCAGATCTGGACCGGGGTGCCGTTGGCGGTCTGGTTGCCGGGGGTCTCCAGGACCCGGCCGCTGGCGACGTTGGTCAGCGTGTACGAGCCGTCGCTGTTCCGGCTCGCCTTCCAGTGCTGGTTGCTGCCGCCGTTGGAGTCCCAGATCTGCGGCTTGGTGCCGTTGGCGGTCCGGTTGCCCGGCTCGTCCAGCACCCGGCCGCTGGCGACGTTGGTCAGTGTGAACGAGCCGTCGCCGTTCCTGGTGGCCTTCCACTGCTGGTTGGCGGCGCCGCTGGCGTCCCACACCTGGAGCGGGGTGCCGTTGCCGTTGTACCCGGCGGGCTGGTCGAGGACGCGTCCCTCGGCCGCCACCGCGGAGAGCGTGTAGACGGTGCCGGAGTTGATCTCGGAGCCCGGCTTGCCGCCTCCCCCGGCGACGCCGAGGGCGGCGAGGACGGCGGCGTGGGCGGGCTTCCGGTTGCCCTTGTCGTCGAACAGCAGCGCGTTCTCACCGGTGCGCCAGGAGTCGCTGTCGCGGATGCCCCACACCGTGATGCCGGTGCAGCGGGCGACGTTGAGGCAGGCCTGGACGGCACTGGAGTACGCGGTGGTGGAGGCCTGGGCGATGTCGAGCTCGGTGATCTGGACGTCGACGCCGAGCGCGGCGAAGTTGGCCAGCGTGGTCTGGAAGCCGGCGGGCGGGCCGCCGTTGCCGAAGTGGCTCTGGAAGCCGACGCAGTCGATGGGCACGCCGCGGGACTTGAAGTCCTTGACCATGCGGTAGACGCCCTGGGTCTTGGCGTCGTTCCAGTTCTCGATGTTGTAGTCGTTGTAGCAGAGCTTCGGAGCGGGGTCGACGCTCCGCGCGGTGCGGAAGGCCTCCTCGATGAAGCCGTCGCCCAGCACGTCCTGGAACACCGAGCTGCGGTGCCGGCCGCTGCCGCCGTCGGCGAAGGCCTCGTTGACCACGTCCCAGGCGTAGATCCTGCCCTTGAAGTGGCTCATGGTCTGGGTGATGTGCTGGTTCATCACCCCGCGCAGGGTGCCGGCGTCCTTGACGGCGCCGACCCAGCCGGGCAGTTGGGAGTGCCAGACCAGGGTGTGGCCGCGCAGCCGCTGGCCGTGCGCGGCGGCACGGTCGGCTATCGCGTCGGCGCCACGGAAGGTGAACGAGCCGCGGGACGGCTCGACGGCGTCCCACTTCATCTCGTTCTCCGGGGTGATCATCTTGAATTCCCGGTCGAGGATGCCGGTGTACGTCTGGTCGCCGAGCCGGCCCGCGGCCACGGCCGTGCCGAAGTAGCGGCCGCCCGCGGCGGACGCCGCCTCGCCCAGCGTGGTCGGCGAGGCGGCGTCCGGGGTGAGCGCGGCCTGGGCGACCAGCGGTACGGCGGCGCCCACGGCGGCGACGGCCAGGGCGATGGCGACCACCCGACGGGTCGGCTTGCGGCGGCGGTGAGCGCGGTTCTGTTCTGCCAACGGATTGTCCCTCCGGCGATGGGCCCCGTTCGGGGCCCAGATCATCCGTCAGTTGCCGTCGGTTGGGAAAAGGTTGCCGCGGCCGAGGAAATGATTCGCGGTGATCGTGAAGGCCGGCCGGCACGGCGGGGCCGCGGGCAGGTGCGCACCCGTGGCCCCGCTGGTGAGCGGGTGTCAGGAGGGGTCGCCGACCTGGAGGCCCCGTCCGTTGGTCCCGATGTAGACGCGGCCGTAGGTGTCGGGGTCGCCGGTGATGATGCCCATGCCCGCGAAGTTGCCCCACTGGTGGGCGTCGTCGTTGACGCGGACCCAGGTGGCGCCCTGGTCGGTGGAGCGGAAGACCCCGGCGACGTTCTTGACCGTGCCGATCAGGTACAGGGCCTGGTAGGAGGCGCCGGGTGCGGCCTTGCCGAACCCGAGACCGGAGGCGGACTGCACCGAGCTCAGCGTGGTGAAGGTGCGGCCGCCGTCGGTGGAGTGCAGCAGGCCCTTGCCGCCGCCGGAGATCCACAGGTCGCCCGCGATGCCGGGGACGGCACTGAGCTTGCCGGTGGGCAGGTTGTGGGCGCGGGCGGAGAAGGTCGCGCCGCTGTCGGTGCTGGCGTACAGCGTGCCGTTGGACAGCGAGTAGAAGGTGCTGCCGGTCGACCGGTCGGCGACGACCTCGGCGTCGTTGCCCAGGCCGCTGACCTTCGTCCAGCTCGCGCCCCGGTCGGTCGAGCGGTACGGGGCCTGGCCGGCCTCGGTCCAGACGAAGCTGGAGCCGTCCGCCGCGATCGCGATGCGGCCGCTGTCCGCGCTGGGCACCGGCTCGCCCTTGAAGCCGCTCCAGGTGTGGCCGCCGTCGGTGGAGAGGGCGCCGTCCTGCTCGCCGCCCCTGCCGACCCGCACCACCAGCGAGGGGTTGGACTGGGCGAAGTCGACGGAGGTGCTGTTGTGGATCGTCGGGTTGACCAGCCGCCCGGTGGGCTGCTTCGTCAGGTCGTCGTACACGAAGCCGCCCTGGTCGCCCATGGAGGTGACGAGGGCGACGGCGCCGGGCGGGGAGACCGCGTCGTACAGCGCCGTCTCCTCCAGCCCGCGGGCTCCGACGGTCCAGTGGCTGGTGCCGCCGTTGTCGGTCGCGTTGGCGTCCCTACTGGCCCAGATGCCGTTGCCGGTGCCGTACATCACGTGCCCGGAGTCGAACGGGTCGATGCTCAGGGCGGTCATCCAGTGCCCGATGCCGGTGCCGAGGTAAGGGGCGAGGGAGGCGTCCCGCTCGGACCGGTCGGACTGGGTCTTCCAGGACGCACCGCCGTCGGTGGAGCGGTAGAGCTCGTCCTGCGGCCACCAGCGGTCCAGGGTGGTGACCATCACCGTGGACGGCTTCTGCGGGTCGACGGCCAGACCGGAGAACCCGTAGCCGCCCTGGGACGGCGAGATGTTCTTCCACGCCCCGCCGGAGGTGGTGTACTTCCACACCGAACCCGCCGTCACGTCGTTCGGCCCCGGCTTGTCGGAGTACGTCAGGTACAGCGAGCCGTCACCGGAGAGCACACCGTGCTGCGGAACCTGGCCGGTGGGCTGCCCGGAGACCGCGTGCCAGGAGTTGCCGCCGTCGGTGGACCGGTACAGGTTGGCGGACCTGTCGGCGACGCCGACGTAGACCGTGTTGCTGCCGGCCGGGCCGTACGTCACGAAGGAGATGCCGGTGCCGAAGCTCGCGCCGTCCTTGACCGGGAACGAGGAGACCTGGTTCCAGGTCTGACCGTGGTCGGTGCTGCGCCACAGGCCGTTCTTGCGGGTGCCCAGCAGCAGGTTGTCGTGGTTCGCGGGGTCGATCACCAGGCGCTCGCCCGCCCCGCGGGCGTCCTCGTTGCCGCCCAGCTTGAACGGCAGGTCGGTGCGCTGGAACGTGCGGCCGCGGTCGGTGGAGCGCAGGATCGAACCGTTACCGGCCCAGTCGTTGGTGTAGGTGCCCGCCGCCAGGTAGAGCCGGTCGGGGTCGACCGGGTCGGTGGCCAGCGACTCGATGCCCAGCAGGTTCCAGTCCTTCTCGCCGACCCAGTCGGTGAGCGGGATCCACTGCTCGGCCCCGGGATCCCAGCGGTACGCGCCGCCCATGTCGGTGCGCGCGTACAGCAGGCCCTTCTCCTTCTGGTTGAAGACCAGGCCGGTGACGTAACCGCCGCCCGCCACCGGGGCGTTGCGCCACGTGTACGAGCCGTTCCCGGCGGCCGGGGCGTCCCCCGACTTCACCAGCTTCCACTGCTGGTTGGCCCCGCCCGTGCCCGGCCACTGGATGACCTGCGCGCCCCGGGCCGTGGAGTACCCGGAGACGTCCAGCGCCTGACCGCTCCGGCGGGAGGTGAAGGTGACCGTGTCGGAGCCGCTCACGGTGTCGACCCGCCACTCCTGGGAGGCGGCGGAGCTGTCCGTCTGCTGCTCGGCCACCGCGCCCCGGGCGGTCGAGTCGCCCGCTATGCCCAGCACCTTGCCGCTGTTGCGGTTGACCAGCTCGTAGTAGCCGCCCCCGGTGGACCGCAGCCGCCACTGCTGGTTGGCGGTGTTCTGATCGGTCCACTGCTGGATGCGGGTGCCGTCGGCGGTGGAGAAGCCGTTGACGTCCAGCACCTGACCGCTGCGGACCGAGACCAGCCGGTAGAAGGCGCCGTCCTCGACCACCGCGGCCCGGGAGTCCTCCTGCGTCAACAGGTACGCCCCGGCGGCGAGGGGCACGGCGAGCAGCAGAGCACTGGCGCTCCAGCGACGGCGGTGGCGCCCGCGGCGCCCACCGCTCGTGGGGTTGCTCATGGGTAGGCGTTCTCCTTGCGACTGATCACGAGAGAGGCGTGGGCCCGGTACCGCCCGGACCTGCTCCCCAGTGGTCGCCGACGCCGCAAAGGTTGCCGCGCGCCGGAAGAATTTCGCCCCTGCCGCTCCGACGCCGAGCACGCCGCTCCCCGGCTCGGGATCCAAGGCCGACCAAAACAAGAAACCCCAGGTCAGAGGCCTGACCTGGGGTTTCACATGGAGCCGCCTGCGGGATTCGAACCCGCGACCTACGCATTACGAGTTTGCCCAATCACTGTCCGTGACCGTCCGCGCTCGTCCGCACCGCTGGTCAGTGGACTACGTAGCACGGTCGCGGACCGTCACAGACGCGGTGGACTGAGACCAGGACTGAGACCGGACGCCTGACCGGCCTCGGCCTCCCGCAGGACCACCGCGAGGGCGGACAGCCCGGAAGCTGGCAGCCCTCCCCTGGAATCGTTCATCCTGTCTAGGTATCGACCTAGAGAAGGGAGCGGCCAGTGCCCGAGCGGAGCCCGCGCGGTACCTACCTGCGGATCGCCGATGCGCTGCGAACCAAGATCAGTGGAGATTCCACAGTGACGTCGCTTCCCTCCGAGGCGGAGCTGATGGAGGAACACGGCGTCGCCCGCACCACGGTGAAGCGCGCTCTCGATGTCCTCGCGGCCGAGGGCCTGATTCGGTCACAGCCCGGCGTCGGATGGGTTGTCGGACGCGCCAAGCCCAAGATCCCGGTGCTCGACCAGCTCACCGCTCTTGCTCGAAAGCTCGACGTCGGGGCCGACTTCCCATCAGAGAAGGAACTCACCGAGACCACCGGTGCAGCGAGAGGTACCGTCCGACGCGCCCTCGCGCAGTTGGAGGGCGCCGGGGTTCTCGAAGTGCGCCACGGAAAGGGCCGAACCATCCGCGCCCTGCCCGCCAATCACACCTAGGAGCAGATGCCCGTGTGGGCCTACGACCTTGCCGAGTCCCTGCTGTCCACCGATCTGCCCCGCCGCTGGGCCCACTCCAAGGGGGTAGCGGGCAGGGCGCGCGCCCTGGCCGGAATCCTCGGCCCGGACGCCGAGCTGCTGGAGTCCGCAGCCGTTCTGCATGACGTCGGTTACTCGCCGCAGATCGTCGACACCGGGTTCCACCCGCTCGACGGCGCCCGGTTCCTCCGCGCGGAGAACGTGGACGAGCGCATCGTGCGGCTGGTCGCCCACCACTCGTGTGCGCTGCTCGAAGCGGAGGAACGCGGTCTGCGGCGAGAGCTGGAAGAGGAGTTCCCGCTGGAGGAGCCGCACCTGGTCGACGCGCTGATCTACTGCGACATGACCACCACGCCGGACGGCACCCCGACGACGACGCCGGACCGGATCGCGGAGATCGTGGGTCGGTACGGACCGGACAGCATCGTCGGGCGGTTCATTCGCCGCGCCGAGCCGGAGATCGACGCTGCCGCACGCCGGGTCGAAGGTCGTTTGGTCCAGGTCGACACCACGGCCTAACCGATGTACGGCTGCACTCGGTCAGGCTCCAGGCCGTGCTTGATCCGCAGTCGCATGGACGGGTGAATGTCCAGGTCATCGAGGTCCGCTGGGTCCACCCAGCGGACCTCTTTCGACTCCGAACTCGTCCGCAGCGCGCCGCCGACCGGCAGGGCCTTGAAGCAGATGGAGAACTGCTGCCGGACCTCTCCGTCGTCGTACGCCATGACGTGCGCCGGGTCGGTGTACAGGCCGACGACCGAGGCGACCTCTACGTCGATCCCGGTTTCCTCGCGCACCTCGCGAACAACCGTGTCCGCCACGGACTCCCCGATGTCGTGCCCGCCTCCGGGAAGCGCCCACAGGTCGTTATCCGTCTTGTGGATCAACAGCAGCCGCCCCACGTCGTCCGTCACCACGGCGGTGACAGACGGAACAACGGAGTTCGCCGGCGGAGCAGCCGGGTCGTGGAAGTAGTCGGTCCGACTCATGCTGCGGCCTCACTTTCGAGCTGGGGCGAGGTGATGGTCCGGGCGTTCTCCCAGATCCGTTCGATGCTCGCCGCGTACGTGCTGAACAGCTCACCGCCAGGCACCTGGGACAGATGCAGGACCGGGGCCAGGTAGGCCCCGACGCCAAAGACGTGCCCGTTGACGAGCAGATCGTCATCAGCCCGGTAGAGCGAGTTGTAGAGCGTGGTCGAGTGGAGCCGGAACTCGACCCCGGGGACGCTGAACAGCGGCCCATAGTTGGCCAGCGCATTTCGGATCTTGCCTGCCATGGCGGGCCCGATCCCCTCGTCTTCGCCTCGCTGGGCCACTCCGGGGCAGTCCGGATCGCCCAACATGAGCCGCACGGGCACGCCAGCCTGCGCCTTCTCCCGGATCAGCCGGAAGAACAGCGGATCCTCCGAGAGCCAGAAGCCGGCGTACACCACCAAGTCGAAGTGGTGCGTGGCCTTCGCGTAGAGGGAGGTCCACAGCTCCTTCGGCACGACAGCGCGGTGCGGGTAGAGCTTCACCAGTTCCGCGCGGCCAGCCTCGGCTGTCGCGCTGCTGGTCTGTTCGTCCGACCAGAGCTCTGACAGATCGCGCTGCAAGAGGTTCGCGAGCGCGTACTGGAAACGCCGATATGGACGTCGGCCGTCCTTGGCCTCCACCCAGCGCTCCACCGTCCGGGGGCTCGTTCCTAGCCGTTCCGCGATCTGCTCGATCGTCAACTCGCTGGCGAGGATCGCCCCTCGCAGCCTCTCGTTGGCCATCTCGCCCTCCCCTGGACGATGTTGCGGCGCTTGGACGTTCTGGGACGACTTTGACGGTAGCGAAGTCGAACCGCAGCCGTCCAGGCACGCCGTGTTCCGACAGGGCTGGAGAGCCGAATCTAGTGATGCGCGGTCGGGAATCTCCGACCGAACCAAACGAAGGACTTGACGCAGCGTCGGCTTCTCGGCATCGTAAGAGACATGTTCAACATGTCTCGCATCGCGAGGCGGACGAACTGACAGCCCTTCTTTGGGTTGCTCTGAGCTGCACAAACGCGCCCGTGAATGGCCGGCTACTGCCGCGCCCAGGGCGAAGGGGCCCGGGACAAATCGGGCCGAGGTACCCGGCGCCTGGTCAGTCCGGAGGGCAGAGATCGAAAGATCACGCCGTCCACGCCTGAACGGGAGCGCGCTCCCCGAGAGGACGGCATCACGGGCCTGCACCGCTGCGGCGGGGCGGGCCCGTGCGCGTGAACGAGTGACTTTGGCCCGGTCCATCCGCCCTGCGGGCGGACCGAGGCCATGGCTGCTCGTGCACCACGAGTAGCTGGGCCCGCATGCATCGGGTCGCCGCGCATTCCTTGGCCGGGCGCGCGGCGACCCTGCGGGCTCACCCCCCGATTGGACGAGGTGAACCCATGAAACTGTACGTCGGAGGCCAGGAGGCGTTGACGCCCCTGGAGTTCGCGGAGCTGGCGCTCGGCGTCGGCATCGACGTCGAGCTGTTCATCGGCAGCGAGGACGAGACCGCCGAGGACCGGCTGGTCCGGCTCGACGCCGCGCGGGACATCCTGCGGGACCTGGACGGCCCGGCGGCCGGCTTCGGGTCCGCGCTCATGTACACCGCCGAGCGCTGCCGGGCGCGGACCTGGAAGGCGGCGGCGTGATGACTCAGCTCCACACGATCATCAGCGGCGCGACCCGCACCCCGCACCGCACCGCCCGCCCGGCGGCCACCGTGCTCGCCGAGTACCGCCCGGACGGAGACGGCGACCTGCGCGGCGCCGCCTGCGCGGGCAGCGACACGAACCTGTTCTACCCGGACCCCGAGGAGATGGGGCCCGAGACCGCCGAGTGGGCCGAGCGCCGCGCCAAGATGATGTGCGCGGGCTGCCCGGTGAAGTCGATGTGCCTGGCCGACGCCTTGGAGCGCAAGGAGCCGCACGGCATCTTCGGCGGCCTGAACGAGCGCGAGCGCAACAGCCTGCTGCGGCGGGCGGCCCGCTCCCGGGCCCGGGCGAACACCGGGGGTGCCGGGTGACGACGATGGCCGCCCCCGGGGGCGTTTCAACCACGGCCGCCGCTGCTTCAACGGCGCGGCCGACCGCTTCAACCGCGCGGGACAGTGCCTCGGGTGCGCTGATGCTGGGTCTGACGATCCTGGCTGCGGTCGGCGGCGCGGTGCTCGCCGGCATCGGGTTCAGCGGTTCCTACTCGGCGCTGCGGGACCTCGGTTTCAGGCACGGGTTCGGGGACTTCAGCTACGCGTTCCCGGTCGGTGTGGACGCCGGGATCGTGGCCCTGCTGGCGATGGATCTGCACCTGATCCGCAAGGGCACCCCGTGGCCGATGCTCCGCCTGTTGGCCCACGGTTTCACCGCCGCGACGATCTACTTCAACGCCGCCTCCGCCGGGCCGCTGCTGAAGAACCCGACCGGCACGGCGATGCACGCCGTGATCCCGATCATGTTCGTCGCGGTGGTGGAGGCCGGGCGCCGCCTGGTCATCCGCATCACCCGGATCGAGGCCGGCCACCAGCACGACGGGGTGCCGCTGCACCGCTGGCTGCTCGCCCCGTGGCCGTCCTTCCGGATGTACCGGCGGATGCGCCTGAACGGCATCGCCTCCTACGACCGGGCGGTCGAGCTGGAGCGCGAACGGCTCGTCTACCGGGTGATGCTGGAGCGCGAGTACGGCGGCGACTGGCGCAAGGCACCCGCTGACCAGCGACTCCCGCTCACGATGGAGCGCTTTGGGCTGTCCGTGGACGAGGCGCTGGCCCTGCCCATGGAGGCCGAGGAGAGCGCCCGGCTGCGGGCCGACCGGCAGGCCGCGTTCGAGGCCGAGGTCACCGCCCGCGCCGAGGCCCGGGACGCCGACGCCCGGATCTCCAGCCTGCGCACGGCGGGCCGGGTCGAGGCGGCCGGGTACGAGGTCGGCGCCGAGACCGCCGCCGCCCGGGCGCAGGCGCAGGCCCGGACGCTGGCCGCCGGCCGGGAGGCCGAGGCCGCCGAACGGCTCGACCAGGCCGAGGAGGAGCTGAAGGCCGCCGCCGCCGAGCAGGAGGCCGCCGAGGCTCGCCGACGCGCCGCTGAAACCGACCGCACCGCCGCTGAAACGGAACAGGTCGCCGCTGAAACGCGGCGCCGTGCCGCTGAAACGGACCGCGAGGCGGCGGCTGTCGAGCGGGCCCGGGCCGAGGACGAGCAGGCCGCGCAGGCCGCCCGTCTGAGCGCGGCTGAAACGGCCAAGGCCGCCGCTGAAACGGAGGAGGCCGCCGCTGAAGCGGGCCGCCGCGCGGCTGAAGCCGAGCGCGACACGGCCGCCGCCAAGCGCGCCCAGGCGGACACCGAAGAGGCCACCGAAGCGGCCCGGCTGCGTGCCGCTGAAGCCCGCCACCGCGCGGCTGAAGTCGAGCTGCACGCGGTTGAAGCGGAGGACGAGGCGAAGCTGACGCCCTCCGCCCGGGCCACCCGCCGCGTCGCCCGGATGATCCTCGCCGATGGCGCCGGCAACCCGGACGCCGTCGATCTCCAGACCATCGCCGAGACGCTCGGGGTCTCCCTCGCCACCGCCTCCGGGCGGCGGGCCGAGGCCGCCGAACTGCTCGCCTCCGGCTACAACCCCGGAAGGACCCTCGCGTGATCACCACCACCGAGACCACCCCCGCCGCCGGCAACCAGATCAACGCCGCCGGCGCCCTGCTCGCCATCCTCACCACCCACCATGCCCTGCCCTCCCCGGCCGTTGAGCTGCGGGAGGTGGCTGTCTCCGGCCCGGGCTGCTGGGAGTGGGGCGTGCGCATCGCCCTGCACAACGACCTCGCCGCGTTCGAGCAGTGGCGCACCGCCCTCGGCCTGGACCCGGCCGCCGTCGACCACAAGCACCGTCGCGGCACCACCCTGGCCTGGCTCATCGTCCCCGGCCTGCTGCACGGCGTCCCGGTCGAGCTGGTCGGCTACTACACGCTGCCCGAGCCCGCCGACGCCCCCGGGGAGTAGCCATGGGCCGCCCCCGTCACTGGGACCCCGAGGGTGCCCGCCACGGCGGAACGCCCACCTATCCGTGGCGCATGGCCCCGGTGGGCTACTTCACCCGCCGTCAGCTCCGCGCCAAGGGCCTGCGCCCCGGCGGGCAGGACGTCGCCGCTCAGATCATGTGGCGCTCCCGCTTCGGCGGCACCCGCCCCGCCTACCTCTACCGGCTCGACCGGGCCAAGCCCGTGCGGCCGATGACCCCCGCGAAGGCCGCCGCGCTCGCCAAGGCGAACGCCGCCCGCCGCACCTGCCCCACCTGCGGGCGGGACGCCGGCTACGTCCTCCCCGCGCACCTCGGCACCTGCCTGACCTGCGCCGACCACACCGCCCTCGCAGCTTGAACTCCAGGGAGACCGCCATGAACACCGACCACATCCCGGCCCCGCCGCCGGAGTTCGCCCAGACCCGCGTCATCGACGTCTTCCCGCTCCACGGCTTCACCTGCGCCCACACCAGCAACGACGACGGCACCGCCCACTGGTGGCACCTGTTCACCACCGCCGGCCGCTCGCTCGGCTCCACCAACCGCCCGGAGCTGCTCGGCTCCCTCATCCAGCAGACCCGCTGACCATGAACGGAGCCAGCATGACCAGCGTCCGCGCGGTCCGCTTCGCCGCCGCCTACGCCCTGCTGCGGTCGGCGGCGGACGTGGCGGACCACTGGGTCCAGTCGGACCACCAGGCCACCACCAAGGGACAGAGCGGGGCGGCCGGTCGCCGGGCCTGCGCGACGCACGTCGCCTCCTACACCGCCGTTCAGGCCGGCGTGCTGCTCGGCGGCGCCCGGCTGCTGGGCCTGCGGCTGCGGCCCGCCCCGGTCGCCGCCGCGCTCGCCCTCTCGGCGACCACGCACTACGTCGCCGACCGGCGCGAGCCCCTGCACAAGCTGGCCGACGCCACCGGCAAGGGGCGGTTCGTGCGCCTCGCCGACCACGGCATGAACGGCGCCTACGCGCTGGACCAGGCGTGGCACCACGCCTTCGAGACGGCCGCCGCCGTCATCGCTTCCATCTGACCGCCTCGGAGGTCCGCCATGGCCCGCATCCGCACCACCAAGTTGCAGATACCCGCTCAGCGCGGCCGGCGGGGAGCGCCCGCCGCGCACGTGGTCAACCTCGGCCGGGGCACCGCCCCGGTCGTCCTCGTCGTCCCGCAACAGCCCTCCCTCGCCGGGCGGTTGGCGCTCGCGACCGGTCGCGCCCTGTGGCGTCGGCGGGTCGCGTGGGCGCCCACCTGGTTCGGGATCGGCGTCTTCGCGGCGGCCGGCGTGCTGTCCGTCGCCGGGACGCCCATCGCGCTCGTCTTCGCCGTCCCGGCTGTGCTGCTGCCGGGCGGGTGGACGCTGATCGTCCACCGGCACCCGCGTTCCGCCGTGCGGCGCAAGGCCCGCGCCCGCACCCGGGCCGTCGCCGCCTGGTCGGCCGGCCTCGCCTGGTCGGCGCTCGCGGTCTGGTTCGGCCCGACGAACGGCCTGCTCGCCCTGCTGTGGCTGGTCGGCACCGCCACCGCCCAGACGCTCTGGTGGCGGACCCGCCGCACGCTCGCCACCACCCCGCTCGACGCCCCGCAGTCCTGAACTCCCCTTGGAGGCAGCACAGATGAGCACCCCCCCCGGCAACCCGAGCAGCCCCTTCCCGCCCCCGCGCCGCTCCGGCAACGGCGGCGGCGCGGGCGGCGGCAAGACCCCGCCGCCGAACGGCGGCAACTCCCGCACCCGCGTCGGCCCGAGCTACCACTTCAACTACACCCGCAACACGACCGGCGGCGGTGGCGGGGCCGCGTACGGCGGCCGGGGCCCCGGTGGTCCGGGTCCGGCGGCGGGCGGGATCGGCCAGCCGTCCGGCGGCCGGGGCGCGGGCGGCGGGTCCGCCTACTCCCCGCTCGGCGACCCGGAGTTCTTCACCAACGCCGACGTGCGCAACTACTGCGAGCAGGGCCGCTCCGCCATGTCCCGGGTCTCCTTCGACCTGGCCATGGCCTACGAGCTGCTGAACGCCGTGCTCAAGGAGGTCCCCGACGCGGACGGCCGCCCGTTCGGCTCCCTGACCCGCGCCCGCCGGGTGGCCAAGCACCTCAAGAAGGCCGCCGACGACGCGAAGGACTGCGCCGCCGAGATCGCCCGCACCTACGCCGCGTTCCAGCGCGAGTACGACCCCGAGATCTCCCGCGTGGCCCAGCCCCGCCGTCAGCCCCACCGCAAGTTCGAGTTCGGCGGCTGACCCGTCCCTGATCCCCGGCCGGGGCAGGGCGCGCACAGCCCTCACCCCCATCCGGTCGGGTGAGCTGTGCCGCGCGCTGCCCCGGGCCGGGCCCTCTCCCAGCTTCCCCACTTCCCACGCTGCCCAGGGAGGCCGCCCGTGCGCCGCCACCAGCCCCAGACCCTCGCCCACCTCGACACCGGCCAGACCGGCTACCTGCACCTCGACCCCAACCAGCACGCCGGCGGCGTCGGCGAGTACCTGCTCCACCGCATGAAGCCCTACCTGCCACCGTGGATCGTCGCCGCCGGAACCGGCATCCTCTCTCTCCCGGCGAACCTGATGTGGGACGAGTCCGCCGCCGCTGCGGTCGGGCTCACCCTTGCCTCGCTCGGCCTCACCGTCGCCACCTGGTGGGCGGGCAAGCCCACCAGCCAGCAGCGCCGCCTCCACTCCGCCATCACCGTCGCCGCCGGGACGTCCTGGTTCACCGCCGCAGCCCTCGCCGGACCCGCCGCCGGGCCCCTACCCAGCCTCTACCTGATAGGGGGATCGGCACTCGCCGCAACCTGGAACATCCGCCAGTTGCTGCGGGTCAACCCCGAGGGCGCCGGCGAGGGCGCGGACAAGGGGCTGCTGGAGAAGGTCGGGCTGGCCAAGACCATGGTCACCTCGGCCACGGTGCAGCCGAACAAGGCGACGTTCGGCCTCCAGCTCCCCGGCGGCGAACTGACCCCGGACGACGTGTCCAAGGCCCTGCCCAAGCTCGCCAGCGCGCTGCGGGTCGCCAAGAACGCCGTGCGGATGACCCCGGACGCCGACGACTCGTCCAAGGCCGTGCTCACCGTGGTGCCCAACGACCTGCTCAAGGCCGGCGCCCCCTACCCGGGCCCGTCCTACCCGGGCGGCTCCATCGCCGACCCGGTCCACGTCGGGATCTACGAGGACGGCGCCGACATGGCGATGTTCTTCCCCGGCGACCCCGAGGCTGGCCGCAACGCCATGCACCTGCTCGGCATGGGAATGACCGGCAGCGGCAAGTCCGAGGGATGCATCACCGCGCTGGACGAGGTCATCACCCGCCGCGACGTGATCGTGTGGGCGTCCGACCCCGCCAAGGCGGAGCAGACCCTCGGCCCGCTGCTGCCCGCGATCGACTGGGCCGCGCTCGACATCAAGTCCACCAAGGCCATGGTCAACGCGCTGAAGGCCGTGATCCCGGCCCGCACGTCCTGGCTGGCCAAGTACGGCTACAAGCAGTGGGTCCCCGCCTGCGCCGGGGTCCAAGCCGACGGCTCCCCGGGCATGCCCTACCTGATCGCCTGGTTCGAGGAGGCCGCCAAGACCCTGCGGGAGATCGATGAGGACGCCCTGACCGGCATCGCCCAGGAAGCCCGCTCCGCCGGGATCTCCCTGGTCGTCTCGCTCCAGCGCGCTTCCGGTGCCCAGATGAGCACCGACACCCGCGCCTCCCTCGGCTCGTCCTGGGTGTTCGGCCTGCGCGACGACCGCGACGCCATGTTCGCGCTGCCCGACGAGGCCATGGACGCCGGCGCCTCCCCGCAGGCATGGAAGGACAAGCGCCCCGGCTACTGCTACCTGACCGCGAACGGCATCCCGGAGACGTTCTGGGCCACTCCGGGCCGCGCCTACCTCACCCCGGTCGACGCCATCACGCGCAACGTCGTCGAGTTCGCCGACGTCCGCGCCGAGTGCGACCCGGTCACCGCCGCAGCCGCCGCCAAGGCCGCCGGCCCCGCCTTCACCCAGCGCACCCGCTACCCCCTCCCCGCCCTGCCCACGGCCGACGACGGCCGGGACGGCGACGAGGACGGCGGCATCTACGAGGAGAACGCCCCGGTGGACTTCGACTACGACCTGACCACCGACGAGGACGGCGAGGACGACGGGTGGATCGACCCGGACGCCGAACTCCCGCCCGTTGAGCGGGTGGTGGAGATCGCCCCGCCCGAGGTCCCGCCGCGCACCCGGGTCGGCACGAACGAGGCCCGGAAGATCATGGCCGAACTGCTGGCCCAGTTCGCGGCCGAGGGCCGCACCGAGATCGCCCCGGCCGACTTCATGGAGCACTGCGACCGCTTCCGCCGCTCCCGCGGCTGGGTGTCCGGACAGGTCTCCGAGATGGTCGACGCCGGCCGCCTGCGGGAGACCGACGAGGCCGGCCGCTACGAGATCGTCCCACTCGACCGGGCCGCCGCCTGAACCACCGCCCGGACCGTTCCTGACGGCCCTGACGCGTCTGACGCGTCTGACGGCTCTGACGCCGAACGGGCCGATTTCCCCAGGTAACGCGTGCGCGCGAGGGGCTTCTGACGCGTCTGACGCCCCGTTTCTGACGCCTCTGACGCGCCTGACGCCCCTCGCTCGCCGTGGCCTGACACCCCCTCCGCCACCGCTCGACTACGCCCCGGGGCAGCCCCGGGGCGCCCGGAAGGACCCTCCGCCGTGATCGTCACCGTCTCCTCCGCCCTGCTGTTCGCGATCATCACCGTCGTCCTCGTCCGCTCCCAGCGCGTCAGCGCCGGAAGCGCCGTCCTCATCTGGCTGTCCGGCTTCACCATCGCCGGCACCGGCCTCGCCGGACCCGTCAACAGCGCCCTCGACTCCATCGCCCACTACGTCGCCACCCTCCACTGAGACCGCCCCAACTCGCCGACTGGAGAAGCACCGTGGACCACACCGCCAACCCGCAGCCGCCGTTCGCCGCCCCGGTGCTCTACACCCAGGACGGCACCCCCTACTACGCCAACCAGCCCGCTCCGGCCCCGATCGCCCTCTACCACCCGACCGCCCCGCTCCTGGCTCCTGTCCACCAGCCCAGCCCGGCCCTCTCCTACCTGCCCGTCCCGCACACCTCCGCCCCCGCGCCGGTCCCCGTTCCGGTGAGGGACCCGTGGCCCGCCCGCCTGCTCGCCGGTGGCATCGGCGTCGGCGCCGGCGGCCTCGGCCTCGGCTTCCTGCTCCAGACCCTCGCCGCCGCCACCACCGGTCTCGGCCTGCTCGTCGGCGCACTCGGCGTCCTCTACCTGCTCAAGAACGGCGGCGGGGGCGGCCGGGGTGGGCAGGGCGCCGTGAACGTGAGCGTCAACGTCACCAACCGCAACCGCTGACCTTGGAGAACCCCGTGTCCTACTGCGACGAGTGCGCGTCCGAGTACTGCACTGGCCACTGGCTGTGCGAGGAGTGCGAGGACGACGTCTGCCCCGAGTGCTCCGGCTGTTCCTGCCCTGACGCGTACTGCGAGGGCCCGCACCACTGACCGGCCCGTGCCGACCGGCCGTGCTACCCGGACTACCGCCGCCCCAACCGGCGGCCGGGTCCGGGTGGCGCGGGGGACGGACGGACCGCTCCCACACAGCACGACGCCCCACAGCTATCGGGACTTCTTGGCAGAGAGCCGGTGGCTGCGGGGCCGTGCGTCCCTCCAACGAGACGGGATCAGCATGCCCTCTCCCTTGCAGACCACACCACCCGCCCGGTACCGGGCCGTCGACCTGTTCGCCGGTGTCGGCGGACTCGACCTCCCCGCCCGCGAGTTGGGTGTTCACGTGACCGGGATCGAGTGGAGCCCGGACGCGTGCGCCACCCGCCGAGCGGCCGGATTGACCACGATCGAGGACGACGTACGCCGCTACGGCCCCGGCGACTTCCCCGACGCCGAACTGCTGCTCGGCGGCCCGCCGTGCCAGCCGTTCTCCGCCGCCGGCACCGGCGCCGGTCGCCGCGCGCTCGGCGATATCGTCGCCCTCGCCCACCGGCTCTCCGAGCGACAGACCGTCGCCCGCCACGGCCACACCCCGGTGGACGACCTGATCCGGCTCGTCCTGGAACCCCTGCGGTGGGCCCTGGACGCCACGGACGCCGGACGGCCCTTCGGGGCGGTCGTCCTGGAGCAGGTCCCCGCCGTCCTGCCCGTCTGGCAGACCTACGCCGCGATCCTGCGGGCCGAGGGCTACAGCGCCGTCGCGGGCACCGTGCGGGCCGAGCAGCACGGCGTCCCGCAGACCCGCAGGCGAGCCGTCCTCATCGCCCGTCGCACCGGCACCGCCGCCCTGCCTGCGCCCACCCACCGGGCCTACGCCAAGGGCGTGCTCCGCACGGCAGGTGATCCGGGCCTGCTGCCGTGGACGGCCATGAGCGACGTTCTGCCCGAGCGCGGCCGGTTCACGGTCGTCTCCAACTACGGCACCGGCGGCGACCCCAAGGCCCGAGGACGGCGTGGCAGCAACGAGCCGTCCGCGACCATCACCGGGAAGATCAGCCGCGTCCGCGTGCTCGCCGACGACGGCACCGAGTCCCGGTTCACCTGGTCCGAGGCGGGCGCCCTCCAGTCGTTCCCCGTCGATCACCCGTGGTCCGGGCGGGACATCGGCCAGCAGATCGGCAACGCCGTCCCGCCCCGACTCGGCGCCGTCCTGCTCTCCGCCGCCCTCGGCGGCTAGGCCCGCCGTGTCCGCCGTCCTGGACTGGCGCGACGCCTCCCACTTCGACCGCACCGGCCCGCGTCCCTGCCGCTGGTGCCGCCGCCCCACCCCGCTTCGCGACGAGCAGCGCAGGCCCTCACACAAGGTCTGCGCCGAGCAGCACGCCGCCGAACTGGAAGGACCCGATGAACAGCAACCCGCAGATGACGGCCGCGCTCGCGGCGGCCGAACGGGGACGGCGAGTGTTCCCGCTGGCCCCCGACTCGAAGTACCCGGCGCTGCACAGCAAGGAGGACTGCCCCGGCACCGGGCCGTGTGAGGGCGGGCACCTCGGGTGGGAGCACCGCGCCACCACCGACCCCGGCGTGATCCGCCGGGCCTGGCAGGTGGCCCCGTACAACATCGGCCTCGCCTGCGGGCCCTCCGGCCTGCTGGTGGTCGACCTGGACACGCCCAAGCACCGCCGCGACACCCCGCCCGCCCGCTGGGCCGAGCAGGGCATCACGGACGGCCGGGACGTGTTCGCCGCGCTGTGCGAGCAGCACGACCAGCCGTGGCCGCAGACGTACGAGGTCCGCACCGGCCGGGGCGGCGCCCACCTGTACTTCGCTGCCCCGGCGGGCGTGGTCCTGCGCAACACCTGCGGGGAGAAGGGCAACGGGCTCGGCTGGAAGGTCGACACCCGGGCCCACGGCGGCTACGTCGTCGCCCCCGGCAGCATCGTCAACCGCCGCCCCTACACCGTCGTCAACGACACCGACCCGATCCCGCTCCCCGAATGGCTGCTCGGCCTGCTCACCCCCAAGCCCGCCCCGGCCCTCGTGGTGGACGCGAGCGCGGTGCGGGCCCGGATCGGGCGCCTCGGCCCGTACGTGGACACCGCCGTCGCGCGGGAGACAGCCAAGGTCCGGGAGATGCGCGAGGGCGGGCGCAACGACCGGCTGTTCGCCTCCGCCGCCGCCCTCGGCCGCCTCGTCGGCTCCGGCGCGCTGCCCGGGGCGGACGCCACCGACGCCCTCCTGAGCGCGGGCCTGGAGGCCGGTCTCGGGGAGGCGGAGTGCAGGCGCACGATCGCCAACGGCCTCGCCCGGGGCGCCGGTACGGTGGGGCGTGCCGCATGAGCAACCGTCACCCGTCCTGCGCCAAGGAAAAGCGCTTCTCCTCGGGGCATCGCCCGAGGCGGTGGGCCGAGTGAACGCCCCCGCCGCGCCGTCCGAGTCGCTGTTCACCGAGGGCTGGGAGGACACCGCCCCGCCCGGGATCGACCCGGGCCCGCCCGGGTGGGAGGACCCGATCCCCCTCGGCGAGGCCCGCACCCTGCCCGCATTCCCCTCCGACGCCCTGCCCAAGTGGCTCGGCGCCATGGTCGACGCCGTCGCGGAGGAGACGCAGACCCCGGCCGACCTCGCCGGAAGCCTGGCGCTGGCGGTGCTGGCCGCCGCCGGCGGCGGGCGGGCCGTGGTGGTCGTGCGCGGCAGGTGGCGTGAGCCGGTGAACCTCTACGTCGTCGTCGCCCTGCCCCCGGCCAACCGCAAGAGCGCCGTCTTCGCGGCCATGACCCGCCCGCTCGTGAAGGTGGAACGGGCCCTGGTCGAGCAGAGCGCGAGCGCGATCGTGGAGGCCAACACCACCGCCAGCCTCGCCCGCGCCGCCGCCGACAAGGCCGCCGCCAAGGCCGCCACCGCGAGCGAGGACGAGCGCGAGGAGCTGAACCGCCTCGCGCTCGACCTGGCCCACACCGCCTCGGAGATCACCGTCCCGGCCGAACCGCAGCTCATCGCCGACGACGGCACCCCCGCCGCCATCACCAGCCTCCTCGCCGAGCAGGGCGGGCGCCTGGCCGTCATGTCCGCCGAGGGCGGCATCTTCGACACCATCGCCGGCCGCTACTCCGGCGGCACCGCAGACATGGAGGTCTTCCTCAAGGGCCACGCCGGGGACCTGCTCAAGGTCAACCGGCAGTCCCGCGACAAGCAGTACATCGACAACCCCGCCCTGACCATGGCCCTCGCCGTCCAGCCCTGCGTGCTGGAGGACATCGGCCGCAACCGCCAGTTCGACGGCCGGGGCCTGCTCGCCCGCTTCCTGTACTCCATGCCCGAATCCCTCGTCGGCCGACGCAAGACCCTGCCCGACCTGATCCCCGACGAGGTCACGGACGAGTACGAGAAGCGCGTGGCCGCGCTCACCCTCGCCATGGCCGACTGGACCGACCCGGCTGTCCTCACCACCACCCCCGAGGCCGGGGCCGCGCTCGTCGCCTTCCAGGACCACATCGAACCGCGCCTGGCCCCATGCGGCGCCCTCGGCCACATCAGCGAGTGGGCCGGCAAGCTCGTCGGCGCCACCGTGCGCATCGCCGGCCTGCTCCACCTCGCCGAGCACGGCGGCGACGCCTACAAGCACCCCATCACCGCCGACACCGTCGAACGCGCGATCCGCCTGGGCGAGTACTTCACCGTCCACGCCCTGAACGTCTTCGAGGCCATGGGCGCGGACAAGGCCCTCGCCGGCGCCCGCACCGTCCTCAAGCACCTCACCGCCTACCCGACCCCGTCGTTCTCCCGGCGCGACCTCATGGCCAAGCTCTCCCGCGCCGAGTTCCCCACCGTCACCGTCCTGGAGACCGCCCTCGGCCTGCTCGAAGAACACGGCTGGCTCCGCCACGAACCGGCACCTCTGCGCGAACCCGGCACCCGGGGCCGCCCGCCCGCCCCCCGGTACGCCACCCACCCGCAGCTCCACCCCAACTGATCCACGGCACAAGGCCGCCCGCAGAATCCACAAAATCCACGAAACCGCCCACCACCCGCCCTGACCAGCACCAACGCCCAGCGCACCCGCCCGCCACACAAACCAACCGGAATTCCACAAAAACCCAGGCGTACCCACCCTCGGGCCGCCGCCGGAACCCACCCCGGCGGCGGCCCGAGGCACGTCCGCCTATTTCTGCGGAATAAGTGCGGACTTCTGTGGAGAACCCCGCCCAACCACATCACCGCAGTTCAGACACCACGCAGAGGGTTTCTGTGTATTCCGTGGTTTCCGTGGCACCCCGCACCCTGGCCCGCCCTCCACCACGCGGACCGCCGCCCCTTCGCCAAGGAGTAGCCGCAGTGACCGTCACCACGATTCGCCCGGTTCTACTGACCGCCGAGGAAGCCGCGAAGATGCTCCGAATCGGACGCTCGACGCTCTACCAGCTCCTGGCGGAGAAGGAGTTGACGTCCATCAAGATCGGGCGCTCCCGCCGTATCCGGCCCGCCGACATCGAGGCATACATCGAGCGCCAGGCCGCCAACGCCGCCTGACCCACAACAACCGCCTGTCGAGGGCATCCAGCAGCACGCCGGGTGCCCTCGGCCCTTTTCAGGAGCACCACTTGAGCGAGCGTAAGTCCCGCATGCCCAACATGGAGTCGACCATCTACCAGGGCGCGGACGGCCGTTGGCACGGCCGCGTGACCATGGGCGTGAAGGCGGACGGCAGCCCCGACCGACGCCACCGAAGCGCCAAGACCGAGCCCGAAGTCCGGCGCAAGGTCAAGAAGTTGGAGGCCGATCGCGACGCAGGACAGGTGGCGGCGGCCGGCCGGGCGCCGACGGTCGAGCAGTGGATGACCACCTACCTGACCACCATCGCGAACCAGCGGCTGAAGCCGCGCAGCCTGGACGACTACTGGTCGAAGACCCGGAACCACATCATCCCGGGCATCGGCAAGCACCGGCTGGACCGGTTGCTGCCGGAGCACCTGGACGAGCTGTACGGGCAGATGCGCGCCGAGGGCCGGGCCGGATCGCACATCCTCAAGGTGCACCGGATCATCTCCCGCGCGCTGAAGATCGCCCACCGCCGGGGGAAGGTCGCCCGCAACGTCGCCACGTTGGTGGACTCCCCCACGGTGGAGGAGACGGACGCGAACCCGTTCACCCAGGACGAGGCCCGCCGTTTCCTGGTCGCCGCAATGAAGCGCCCGACCTGGGTCCGGTGGGTGGTCGGCGTTGGGCAGGGCCTGCGCCAGGGCGAGGCGCTGGGCCTGCGCTGGAAGTATGTCGACGAGGAAGCCGGGCAGATGGACACGTCCTGGCAGCTCCAGCGGCTGAAGTGGCGCCATGGGTGCGACGACCCGCACGCGTGCGGCGAGCGGCTGCACCGGGACGCGTGCGAGCCCGGGTGCGCCAAGCACCGCCGCTACACACGTGGGTGCCCAAAGCCCTGCCCTCCGAAGTGCGACCGGCACGCCAGTACCTGCCCGAAGCGACACGGCGGCGGCCTCGCCTTCACCCGCCCGAAGACCAAGGGCAGCCGCCGCACGACCCCCTTGCTCCCGCCGCTGATCCCGCTCCTCCGCGAGCAGCGCCAGCAGCAGGAGGAGTGGAAGGCGGCGGCCGGCGAGGAGTGGCAGGACTACGGCCTCGTGACCTGCCGTCCCGACGGGCAGCCGATCGATCCTCACGCCGACTGGGAGGAGTTCAAGGAGCTGCTGGCCGAGGCCGGGATCGAGGACCGGCGCCAGCACGACGGCAGCCGGCACTCCGCCGGGACGATCCTCAACGAGCTGGGGGTGGACCCGTTCACCATCATGGAGATCCTCGGCCACTCGCAGATCAGCATGACCCGCCGCTACGTCAAGACGACCACCCCGACGACCCGCGAGGCGGCCCGAAGGATGGGCAACGCGCTCTGGCCCCAACCGGCCGGAAGTGAGACCACAACTGAGACCACGAACACGCGAGCGGCCCGCGCCCGGCGCCGCCGACGCATGATGTAGACGACAAAAGGCCCGGTCAGAGTACTGACCGGGCCTTTTGGTTTCTGAGCCGCCTGCGGGATTCGAACCCGCGACCTACGCATTACGAGTGCGTTGCTCTGGCCAACTGAGCTAAGGCGGCACCGCTGCCATGTGTGGTGGCAACGCGGGCCAGTCTACACAGGTTCGCGGGTGATCCGTAACGGGGTGGTGGGGGCGGTGGTCAGGCGGAGGAGACGGCGAGTTTGGCGGCGAAGCCGGCGAAGAGGACGGCGACGCCGCTGGTGAGGGTGGCGGAGAGGCGCTTGCGGCGGCGGAAGGCGGTGGCGAGGGTGGTGCCCGCGAAGATCAGGAGGGAGAGGTAGAGGAAGCTGAAGGTCTGGAGGATGCCGCCGAGGAGGGCGAAGGACAGGGCGGGCTGACCGTAGGAGGGGTCGACGAACTGGGTGAAGAAGGAGAGCAGGAAGAGGATCGCCTTCGGGTTGAGCAGGCTGATCACCAGGGCGCGGCGGAAGGGGTTCTCGGTGGATTCGGCGGCCGCTTCGGCGGTGGGGTCGGCCGCGGCGCGGCGTTCGCGCCAGAGCTGGCGGGCGGCGCGGAGCATGCCGTAGCCGATCCAGAGCAGGTAGGCGGCGCCGCCGAACTTGACCACCGCGAAGACCGCCGGGTTGGCCTTGAGCAGGGAGGCCGCGCCCAGCGAGGTGAGGCTGATCAGGGTGAGGTCGCCGATGAAGACGCCGGCCGCCGCCCGGTAGCCGGTGCGGATGCCCTTGCGGGCCGCGACGGACAGGACGTACAGGGAGTTGGGGCCGGGCAGCAGGATGATGACGAGGGCGCCGAGGACGTACGTCGCCAGGTCGTTGACTCCGAGCACGATGCGCTCCGGTGCAGGGGAGGGTGGCAGGGGGCGCTCATCGTAACGTCGCACCGGTGATCGGTTGAAGTGAAAACCACCTGTCGGACACCCGGCTCCAGGCCGCCCTACCGCTCGCAGCGCTTGCCCTGCTCCGGGGCCTCCCCGGTCAGCAGGAAGCGGTTCACCGCGCCGTCCACGCAGGGGTTGTGGCGGCCGTACGCGGTGTGGCCGTCCCCGTCGAAGGTGAGCAGACGGCCGGACTCCAGCTGACCGGCCAGCGACCGGGCCCAGGCGTACGGGGTGGCCGGGTCGCGGGTGGTGCCGATGACGACGATCGGGGCGGCCCCGGCGGCCCGGATGGTGTGCGCCGCGCCGGTGGCGCGGACCGGCCAGTAGGCGCAGGTCAGGGCCATCCAGGCCATGTCGCGCCCGAAGTGCGGCGAGACCCGCTCGAACTCCGGCACCGCTCGCTGGACGTCCTCCGGCCCGGTGAACGGAGCGGGCAGGTCGAGGCAGTTCACCGCGGTGTTGGCGAACATCAGGTTGGGGTACGAGCCGTCCGCCTCGCGCCCGTAGTAGTCGTCGGAGAGCTTCAGCAGGCCGGTGCCGTCGCCGGCCTCGGCGGCGGCGAGCGCGGTGCGCAGCTCGGGCCACAGGAAGTCGGCGTACATGGCCTGGATGACGCCGGTGGTCGCCTGGGACTCGGTGAGCCGGCGGCCGCCGTCGGTGGTGGGCAGCGGGGCGGTGCGGACGCCCGCGAACAGGGCGGTGAGCTGCTCGCCGACCTGCTGCTCGGTGCGGCCGAGCGGGCAGTCCTCGCGCGTGGCGCAGTCCTGGGCGAAGGCGGTCCAGGCGGTCTCGAAGCCGCCCGCCTGAGTCCGGTTGCCGGTGACGGAGTCGAGCGCCGGGTCCATCGCGCCGTCCAGCACCAGTCGTCCGACCCGGCCGGGGAACAGCCCGGCGTAGGTGGCGCCGAGGAAGGTGCCGTAGGACTTGCCGACGTAGTTCAGCTTCTCGTCGCCGAGCAGGGCCCGCAGCACGTCCATGTCGCGGGCGCCCTCGACGGTGCTGAGGTGGCCGAGCGCCGCCCCGGCCTGCTTCCGGCAGCCCTCGGCGAACTCCTTGTCGGCCGCGATCAGCGCGTCGATGCCGCGCTGGTCGCCGGGGGTCAGGTCGACGGTGGTGTAGGCGTCCATCCGGTCGCCGGTCAGGCAGTTGACGGGGTTGCTGCGGCCCACCCCGCGCGGGTCCAGGCCGACCAGGTCGTAACCGGCCCGCACCCCGCGGTCGTACGTCCGGGCGGCGGCCTCCAGGTACTCGATCGCCGAGCCGCCGGGCCCGCCCGGGTTGAGCAGCAGGGAGCCTAGCCGTGTGCCCGGGGAGGCGGAGGTGGGAGGGGATGCGGCGTCGGCAGGGAAGGCGGAGGAGGCGGAGGAGGCGGGGGAGGCGGAGGAGTCGGGGACGGACGGCTCCGCCGTCGCGCGGGCGGCCGCCAGGGTGAGGTCGCCGTCCCCCGGGTGGTCGTAGTCCAGCGGAACCCGGAACGTCGTGCACTCGAACCCGCCGTCGCACGGCTGCCAGGCCAGGCGTTGCGCGTAGTACGGCGCGAGCGCGGCCGGGACGGCGGCGGGCAGCGGCTCCAGCGGGGTGGCTGCCGCCGGGGCCGAGGGCGCGACGGGAGCGGCCGAGGGCGAGGAGGACGCCTTCGCCGCCCCGGACGGATCGGCGCTGCAGCCGCCCGCCAGCAGCCCCGCGACGACCAGCGCCGCGGCCAGCGCGCGTGCCTGCGCCCGAGTCCGTGCCTGTGTCTGTGCCCGCCCGACGGCCCTCATCCGTCACCTCTCCGCAATCGACCAGCACGTGAACAACCGGAGGAACGACCAGGGGGACAACCGGTGGATCAACTCCCGAGAGCACCCGGAGGAAACGCCGCTGCCCGGCACCCGCCCCGGGGTACCGGGCAGCGTAGCGCCGCCGGAGCGGCGCTCAGGACGCCTTGGCCAGTGCCTCGGCCAGGTACTGCGCCGCCTGCCGGACCAGCCGCAGCCGCTCCCGGTCGGGGGTGTAGTCCTGCACGTTGTCCGAGATCCGCACGTCGGCCTTGGCCGCCGCTCCGGGCCCGGCCTTCAGCGCGGCCTGGAGTTTGCGGGCCGCGTCCAGCCCGGCGGAGTCCGACCTGGCGGCCGCCAGCAGCAGCCTGGCCGCGCTGCCGGCCGGGGCCTCGGCGCCGGTCTGGGTGAGCGCGGTGGCGTCGTACCGGCCGGAGACCGCCGCGGCCGCCCCGTACAGGTCCGGCCGGGACAGCCCGGCGGCCGCCGCACAGGGCGCACCGCCGTCGACGCCGAGGGTGCCCCAGGAGGCCGGGCCGGGCGGCAGGGCGCGGAAGGAGGCCGCGATGGTGGCGCGCAGCGTCGCGTCGTCGGCGACGGCGGCCGGGGCTGCGGCGACCAGCTCGCAGGGGTGCGCGGTGCCGTTCGGCGCCTCGGGGGCGACCAGGATGAAGGGTCGGGTCTTGCCGGTCTGGAGAGCCGAACCGATGCCCTCGAAGACGTCGGGGACCTCGGAGTCGGCGGTCTTCTGAGGCGTGGCGGCCTGCATCACGACGACCGGGAAGCGGGCGTTCGGCTCCTTGGAGTACTGGGGCGGGAGCCAGACCCGGATGTTGCGGGGGCGGCCGTCGGGGCCGAGCACGGCGGACTGGAGCAGCTCACCACCCCCGGGGTGGCCGACGCTGTCGAAGCGGCTGGCCACGACCGGAGCGCTGGTGGGAGCGGACACAACGGCGGGAGCAGCGGCTGCGGCTGCAGCGGCTGCCGATTCGGCGCCTGCGGGCGGCGCCGCCTGCTGCTGGCGGGCCGCCTCCCCCGAATCGGCCCCGGCGCCCGCGGCCGAGTCCACGACCGGCTCCGCCCGGTCCGGCTCCTGGGCGTCCCGGCCGAGGCCGCCGAAGGCGCCGAACGCGGTGAGCACGGTCAGCGCGGTGACGCACACCCCGCAGACCATCGCGCCGCCCGCCCGCAGCAGCATCGGCCAGCGGTCGCCGGCCAGCTCGTAGGTCTCGGCGGCGCGCAGATCGCGCCAGCGCTGGCGGGCCCCCCGGGCCAGCCAGACCCCGCCGAGGGCGGCGGCCAGCAGGGGGATGACGAGGAGCGAACGAACCACGGGACGCACCACCTCTGGAGGGGGCCGCGCCGAACCGGAACCGGCGCGTGCGGGAGGCGACCGCCCCCATAGCGGGCGCAGTCGGCCCCCAGCGTGCACACCGGGCGCGCGGTCACACGACGGTGTGCCCGGCGAGTGTCGCCCGTTCACTCGAAGGGGGGACGTCCCTCGCTCCGGGGGGCCTACGGGCTCGCCCGCTGAAGCGCACCGCCCGGTGGAGCGCACCGCTTGGTGGAGCCCCCGGTGGAACCGCGCCCGGCACAGCGGGCCGGCCCTCGGAACGCATGACGAGCGGGCGACCGAGCGAGCGACGGAACAGCCCTCGGACAGACGCCCCGGCCCGACGCCAGGACGCCCCGGCCCGAGGCCCGGACCGTCCGGCACTCAGCCCGCGCGCAGCGCCACCGTCATGGCCTCGACCGCCAGCAGCGGGTCCACGTTGCGGTCCAGCGCCTGGCGGCACGCCAGCACCGCCTCGATCCGGCGCAGCGTGCTCTCCGCCGGACCGGCCTGGGCCACCCGGTTCAGCGCCTGCCGCTGGTCCTCGTTGGCGAGCGCGCCGGTGGAGCCGAGCTGGATGGCGAGCACGTCCCGGTAGAAGCCCAGCAGGTCGAGCAGGGCGACGCCGAGGGTCTCCCGGCGGGTGCGGGTGGCGCGGCTCTTCTGCCGCTTCTCCAGCTCCTTGACCGCGCCGGCCATGCCGCGCGGTGCCTTGCTGCCCTCGGCGGCGCCGTAGGCGGCCTTGAGGTCGTCGGTCTCCTTGGCGTCCTGGGTCTCGGCGAGCGCCTCGGCGTCGGCCTTGGCGGTGTCGACCAGGCGCTGGGCGGCGGTCAGGCAGCCGCCGATGTCGCCGATCTCCAGCGGGATGCGCAGCACCTCCGTCCGCCGCGTCCGGGCCTGCTCGTCGACGGCGAGGCGGCGCGAGCGCTCGATGTCGCCCTGCCCGGCGAGCGCGGCCAGTCGGGCCGTCTCCGGGTCCACCCCGTCGCGGCGGACCAGGGTGTCGGCGACCGCCTCGGCCGCCGGTGTGCGCAGCACCAGCAGGCGGCAGCGCGAGCGGATGGTCGGCAGCACGTCCTGGACGGAGGGGGCGCAGAGCAGCCAGACGGTGCGCGGGGAGGGCTCCTCCACGCCCTTGAGCAGCGCGTTCGCGGCGGCCTCGGTGAGCCGGTGGGCGGCGTCCACCAGGATCACCGACCAGCGGCCGCCGGTCGGGTAGCTGGAGGCGCGCATCACCAGGTCGCGCATGTCGCCGACGCCGATGGAGAGGCCGTCGGTCCGGACGTACTTCACGTCGGCGTGGCTGCCGGCCAGCACGGTGTGGCAGCCGTCGCAGAACCCGCAGCCGGGCGTGCCGCCGAGCGCGAGGTCGGGGCTGGTGCACTGGAGGGCGGCGGCGAAGGCGCGGGCGGCGGTGACCTGCCCGGCGCCGGGCGGGCCGGTGAACAGCCAGGCGTGCGTCATCAGGGAGGCGTTCGCGCCCTCGACCGGGACGGCCCCGCGACCGGCCTCGACCGTCGCCCCGGCCGCCCGGGCGGCGGCGGTCAGCTGCTCGACCACCCGCTCCTGGCCCACCAGGTCGTCCCAGACGGCCACTGCTGCTCCCAAGCTCCGTACGGCAGCGCTCCCGGCGCCTCTTCCCCGCCGTCGAGCATACGTCGCCGCTCCGACACCCACTGCTCCGTCCGGGTCACGGCGAACGGGGCGGCCCGGTCCCCAGGCCCTGGCCGCGACGTCCCAGGCCCAGGCCCAGGCCCGAGGCTCCCGCCCCGAGGCGACGGACCTCCGCCGACCGGCCTTCCCCGACGGACGGCCCACCCGACGAAACGCGGCGGCGCCGCCGGGGACCTGCCCCGACGGCGCCGCACACGCGTGTCCGGTCAGCCCCGGCGGCCCCAGCGACGGCCCTTGCCCTTGCCGTCGCCCTTGTCCTGGGCGTCCCCGCGTCCCTCGGGACGCTCCGCGCCGGCCTGCGGGCCGCCGTACGGACCCGACTGGCCCTGGCCGCCGCGCTCCCAGTGCGTCCACTCGTCGTGCGAGCCGAGCAGGGTGTCGGTGAGGCTCGGCAGGTCGTCCAGCGGCGTCTCCTCGGCCCACTCCGGCCGCGGCCGCTCGGTGCCCGACTGCGTCTTGGGCTCCGGCTCGGCAGCCGGCTCCGCGCCGACCACCGGCAGCTCGCGGGTGCTGTCCACCGGCTCCGCCCGCCGCGGGCCCTGGGCCGGTCGGCCCTCGGTACGGCTCTGGGCACGGCCCTCGGTACGAGAGTCGGCACGACCCGGCTCGATCCGAGGCAGCACCTCGGTCCGGTCGGTCTCCGCCGGAATCGTCGGCAGCACGGCCGTCTCGTCCACCGCCGAGGCCGGTACCACCGGCAGCTTGGCGGTCTCGTCGACCGATCCGGCAGCCCCGCCGGCGGCCCGGCGCGCCTCAGCGGCCTTTCGTGCCTCGACGGCCTCCGCGGCCCGGACGGCCGCCTGACGGTCCCGCGGCGACAGCTCGCGCGTCGCCTCGTCCCCGAGCCCGCCCGAAGAAGCCTGCCCCGCCGCCTGTGCCGACGGCCCCGACGGCCGCGACGGCGCCTGCGAGGCATCCCGCGGAGCGTCCGCCGGAGAAGCGTCCCGGACCGCCCGCAGCTCCGTGGTCACGGCATCCCCGGCCGTCCCCCCGGAAGCCGGGCCCGAACCCGTACCCGGAGCAGAACCCGGAGCAGCACCCGGCCGCCCCTCGGCCCGGTCCTCCGCCGACTCCGCCGCCGCAGCCGCGGCCGCGAGCGCGGCGGCCTGCGCCAGCCGCGCCTCCTCGGCCCGCTGGAGCGCCTCCTCCGCCCGGCGGCGCTGCTCCTCGCGGGCGAGCTCGCGCTGCCGCTGGAGCTCGGCCTGGGCAGCCGCCTCGTCGGCGATCCGCTTGCGCTCGGCGGCCTCCGCGGCCAGCCGGGCCTCCTCGGCGGCGCGGCGCTCGGCCTCCTGCTCGGCGCGGCGCTTCGCCTCCTCCTCCGCCCGGCGGCGGGCTTCCTCCTCGGCCTTGCGCCGGGCCTCGGCGGCGGCCCGCTCGGCCTCCTCCTTGGCCAGCCGCTCCTTCTCCTCCTGCTCGGCCCGCAGCTGCGCCAGCACCTCCTGCCGCTTGCGCTCGGCGGCCTCCTCCACGGCCTTCCTGCGGGCCTCCTCGGCTGCGCGGCGCTCGGCCTCCTCCTTGGCCAGCCGCTCCTGCTCGGCGCGGGCGGCCTTCTCCTGCTCGGAGAGCGGCAGCTCGCGGTCGAGCCGGTGCCGGATGGCGGTGGTGACGAAACCGGGGGCCTGGCTGCCGTCCACGACCAGGTAGCGCGCCGGGTCGGCGGCGGCGAGGGCGAGGAAGCCGGCCCGGACCCGCTGGTGGAACTCGGTGGGCTCGGACTCCAGCCGGTCCAGCGCCTCGGTGAAGCGCTCGCGGGCCCTGGTCGGGTCGACGTCCAGGACGACGGTCAGGTCGGGCAGCAGCCCGCCGGTGGCCCAGCGGGAGATCCGGGCGACCTCGGTCGCGGCCAGGTCGCGCCCGGCGCCCTGGTAGGCGATGGAGGAGTCCATGTACCGGTCGGTGATCACCACCGCGCCACGGGCGAGGGCCGGGCGGATGACGTTCTCGACGTGCTCGGCGCGGTCGGCGGCGTAGATCAGCGCCTCGGCGCGGTGCGACAGGCCGGTGTTGCCGACGTCCAGGACGAGGCCGCGCAGCCGCTGGCCGACCGGGCTGCCGCCGGGCTCGCGGGTGAGCACGACCTCGTGCCCCTTGCCGCGGATCCACTCGGCGAGCGCCTGGGCCTGGGTGGACTTGCCGGCGCCGTCGCCGCCCTCCAGGGCGATGAAGAAGCCGGTGCCCGCGCCCCGGTGCGGCGCCGGGCCGCCCGGGCCGCGCACCGAGTCCACCAGGTCCCGGACGAACGGCGCGGTGCCGCGCCGGTCGTCGGTGCGCAGCAGCACGACCGCGGCGAGCACCAGCGTGAGCAGCCCGGAGGTCGCGACGGCCAGGGCCGCGCCGCCGTGGATGAAGGTGAAGGAGCCGGGCTCGACGGTGCCGTACTCGACGTCCCCGTAGCCGGCGGCGATCAGCGGGACGGCGACCAGCGCGGCGGCGACCACGGCCCGGAGCACCGCGAACAGGTGCTCGGTGACCTTCGGCAGCCGGGCCTCCTCGACCTCCTGGGCGAGCAGCGTGCGCCCGGCCGAGACCACGATCCCGGCGGCCAGGCCGGCCAGCACGGTGAGCAGCAGGACCAGCACGAAGTCCAGCACCAGCCCGGCCAGGATCAGCGCGACGCCCTGGGTGAGCAGGGCCAGCGCGAGCAGCCGGCGGCGGGACAGCGAGGGCAGCGTGGCCCGGGTGAGCCGGGCGCCCAGGGCGGGCGCCCCGGTGGCGGCGAGCACCAGCAGGCCGTAGCCGATCGGCCCGGCGCGGTGCTCGGCGGCGGTGAGCAGCGCGAGCGCGGCGACGCCCGCCATCGCGGCGTAGCCGGCCGCGACGGCGAAGGTGAAGTACGGAGCGCTGCCGGTGCGGCCCTTGCCCAGCGCGGGGCCGGGGGCGGCGTCGGTCGGGGCGCGCAGGCCCTGGAACGGGGAGACCGGGGCGACGGACACCGGGCCCCCGGGCAGCTGCTGGAGGTAGCCGCGGACCGCCGAGGCGGCGAACAGCCCGGCCGCGCCGAGCGCCGCGAAGGTGAGCTGGTGGGCGCGGAGCCAGTCGGAGCCGAGGGCCGCGGCGATGTTGTTGAGCAGGGTGAAGGCCACCAGGCAGACGGCGCCGAGCGGCACGGTGACCCAGCCGGTGAAGCGGTCGATGCCCCGGACGCTCTCCAGGTTGGCCGCGGCCGGACGCTGCTCGGCGGCCGGGGCGTACGGGTCGGCCGGCGGCAGCAGGCCCGGGACGGCGGCGGCCTCGGCGATCCCCCAGACCCGCTCGGCGGCACCGGTCAGGAACACGGTGGCGAGCAGGACGTAGGCGGCGGCCCCGGAGGGCCTGGCGGTGGAGCCCAGCCAGACGCTCCACCAGGGCGCGAGGCCGATCAGCAGGGCGCGCAGCACGTCGGCGCCGAACAGCGTCCAGCGCCGGTCCAGCTTGCCGGCCACCAGCCGGTGCACCGGTCCGAGCAGCGCCACGCCGACCAGGCCGGTGGCCAGCACCCGGACGGCGAGGACCGCGGCGAGGGCGAAGGCGAGGCTGCGCGGCGGGCTGCCGAACCGGCCGCCCTCGGCGGCGGCGATCACGGTGAGCGCGAGCAGCACCAGCAGGCCGAGCCGGTCGGCGGTGCCGCCGATCAGCTGGGTGGTCCACAGGCGCCGGTAGGCACGTGTCCGCAGCAGCGCCCGGGCCCGGTCCATCGGAGTCCCGGCGGGCGCGACCTCGGGCAGGTCGGACGCCCAGGCTCTGGCGGCCGGGGCGGCGCTGGGGGTGGGCTGCTCCTCGCTCGTCATACGGTCAGCGTAGCGGGCGGGGCTTGGCCGGATTGCGGCGAACGGGCTTCCGGATCCCGCTCATCACCGGGTTGTGACGTTCCCCGCACAGATCCCCGCGCGCATCCCGGCACGCATCACCGTGCGCATCCGCGCACGCGTCCCGGCACGTCCGGCCCACATCCTCATGCGCATCCCGGCAAGACCCCCGTCCCACCCCGGGCAGCGCTCGGGCCCGCACCCCGGGATCGGGGTGCGGGCCCGCTGTCACCGCCGGGGATCAGCCCTCGTCGGTGGCCGTGGTCTTGCTCGCGGCCGTCTTCTTGGCGGCCGTCTTCTTCGCCGCCGCCGTCTTGGTGGTGGTGGTCTTCTTGGCCGCGGTCTTCTTCGCGGCCGCGGTCTTGGTCGCCGCGGTCTTGGCCGTGGTCGTCTTCTTGGCCGCGGCCTTCTTGGCCGGGGCCTTCTTCGCGGCCTTCTTCACCGGCCCGCGCGCCCGCTTCTCGGCGAGCAGCTCGTACCCGCGCTCCGGCGTGATGGTCTCGACGTCGTCGTCCTTGCGGAGCGTGGCGTTCGTCTCGCCGTCGGTCACGTACGGGCCGAAGCGGCCGTCCTTGACCACCACCGGGCGCTCGCTGACCGGGTCGTTGCCCAGCTCCTTGAGCGGCGGGGCGGCGGCGGCCCGGCCGCGCTGCTTGGGCTGGGCGTAGATCGCCAGCGCCTCGTCGAGGGTGATCGTGAAGAGCTGGTCCTCACTGGTGAGCGAACGGGAGTCGGTGCCGCGCTTGAGGTACGGGCCGTAGCGGCCGTTCTGCGCGGTGATCTCCGCGCCCTCGGGGTCGGTGCCGACCACCCGCGGCAGCGAGAGCAGCCGCAGCGCGTCCTCCAGCGTGACGGTGTCCAGCGACATCGTCTTGAACAGCGAGGCGGTGCGCGGCTTGACCGCGTTCTTGCCGGTCTTCGGCGTGCCCTCGGGCAGGATCTCGGTCACGTACGGGCCGTAGCGGCCGTCCTTGGCGACCAGCATGTTGCCGCTGACCGGGTCCTGGCCGAGCTCGAAGTCGCCGCTGGGCTTGGCCAGCAGTTCCTCGGCCAGCTCGACGGTGAGCTCGTCCGGCGGCAGCTCGTCCGGGATGTCGGCGCGCTGGCCGGGCTCGCCCTCGACCGCCGAGGCGCGCTCGACGTACGGGCCGTAGCGGCCGACCCGCAGGGTGATGTCGTCGCTGACCCTGAACGAGCTGATCTCGCGGGCGTCGATCGCGCCGAGGTCGGTGACCAGTTCCTTCAGGCCGCCCAGGTGGTCGCCGTCGCCGTTGCCGGCCTCGGCGGCACCGCCCGCGGCGTGGCCCTCGCCCTCGCCGAAGTAGAAGCGCTTCAGCCACGGCACGGACTGCGCCTCACCGGCGGCGATCCGGTCGAGGTCGTCCTCCATCTTGGCGGTGAAGTCGTAGTCGACCAGCCGGCCGAAGTGCTTCTCCAGCAGGTTGACCACGGCGAAGGAGAGGAACGACGGGACGAGCGCCGTCCCCTTCTTGAAGACGTACCGGCGCTGGATGATCGTGTCGATGATCGACGCGTAGGTGGAGGGGCGGCCGATCTCCCGGTCCTCCAGCTCCTTGACCAGCGAGGCCTCGGTGTAGCGGGCCGGCGGCTTGGTGGCGTGGCCCTCCGGGGTGATCCGCTCGGCGGCCAGCGGGTCGCCCTGGGCGACCTGCGGCAGCCGGCGCTCGCGGTCGTCGAGCTCGGCGTTCGGGTCGTCGGCGCCCTCGACGTAGGCCTTGAGGAAGCCGTGGAAGGTGATGATCTTGCCGGAGGCGGAGAACTCGACGTCCCGGCCGTCGGCGGAGGTGCCGCCGACCCGGACGGTGACGGACTGGCCGACCGCGTCCTTCATCTGGGAGGCGACGGTGCGCATCCAGATCAGCTCGTACAGCCGGAAGTCGTCACCGGTCAGACCGGTCTCGGCGGGGGTGCGGAAGCGGTCGCCGGACGGGCGGACGGCCTCGTGCGCCTCCTGCGCGTTCTTGACCTTGCTGGCGTAGGTGCGCGGCGCGTCCGGCAGGTAGTCGGCGCCGTACAGCTGGGTGACCTGGGCCCGGGCGGCGGAGACCGCGGTGTCCGACAGCGTGGTGGAGTCGGTGCGCATATAGGTGATGAAGCCGTTCTCGTACAGCTTCTGGGCCACCTGCATGGTCCGCTTGGCGCCGAAGCCCAGCTTGCGGCTGGCCTCCTGCTGGAGCGTGGTGGTGCGGAACGGCGCGTACGGCGAGCGGCGGTACGGCTTGGACTCGACGCTGCGGACCGCGAACGCCGTCTGCTCCAGGGCGGCGGCCAGCTGACGGGCCGCCTGCTCGTCCAGGTGCAGGGTGTTCGCGCTGGCGGCCTTCAGCCGGCCGTCCTGGCCGAAGTCGCGGCCGCTGGCGATCCGCTTGCCGTCGACGGAGGCCAGCCGGGCGCCGAAGGTCTCCGGGTTCGCGGCGTCGGCCGGGGTGCGGCCGGTGCCGAAGGTGCCGACCAGGTCCCAGTACGAGGCGGTGCGGAAGGCCATCCGCTCGCGCTCGCGCTCGACCACCAGCCGGGTCGCGACGGACTGCACGCGGCCCGCCGACAGCTTCGGCATGACCTTCTTCCACAGCACCGGCGAGACCTCGAAGCCGTACAGCCGGTCGAGGATGCGGCGGGTCTCCTGGGCGTCGACCAGGCGCTGGTTGAGCTCGCGCGGGTTGGCCACGGCCTCCTGGATCGCCGACTTGGTGATCTCGTGGAACACCATGCGGTGCACCGGCACCTTGGGCTTGAGCACCTGCTGGAGGTGCCACGCGATGGCCTCGCCCTCGCGGTCCTCATCGGTGGCGAGGAAGAGCTCGTCGGACTCCGCGAGCAGCGACTTCAACTTGCTGACCTGGGACTTCTTGTCCGCGTTGACCACGTAGATCGGCGCGAAGTCGTGATCGACGTCCACCCCGAGACGGCGTACCTCGCCGGTGTACTTGTCCGGCACCTCGGCCGCGGTGCTGGGGAGGTCGCGGATGTGCCCGACGCTCGCCTCGACGATGTAGCCGGGGCCCAGGTAGCCCTTGATCGTCTTCGCCTTGGCCGGCGACTCGACAATGACGAGTCGCTGTCCGTGCGCGGTCTCGCTGCTCGGGGACACCTTCGCTCTTCTCTCCCGGTCCTTATGTGGCTGGTCGGCGCCGGCAGCACGGGCTGCGCTCCGCCCGACCCCTCCACCGTCCCAGGGCTGCCGCGGCACGACACCCCCACCAGCGGAGTGTGACCGTACCCCGGCCACCCTTGTCAAACGGACTGATCCCGCTTTTTCACTTGCCGGGCTCACCGACGCCACTCGAACGGTAACCCGATGACGGAGGTTCGCGCCCCGCGGAGGGGGGCCTTCGGCAGGTTCCGGAGGATGGAATGACGGATTTCAAGATCTGTCAACGAAAAATCGACGGGCGGGCGCGGGGTGGCGCGAATTCGCCCGGGGGCGCGTTCGGCGGCGGGACGCTCGGTGTCCGCGCGGCGCTCGCTCGGCGCTCGCTCGTCGGGTGGTCGGCGGGCGGTGGTCCGCGGGCGGCGGTGGGCGGGCGTGGGGCTCAGGCGCCGGCCACGGCCAGCAGGCCTGCGCCCGCCGCCAGGCAGCCCACGCCCAGGACGCTCCACAGCAGGTCGACGACGGCCGCCCGGCCGACCTCCCCGGCCGCCAGCACCACCCGGCTCGGATGCCGCGGGTCGTAACAGATCCGCACCGGGACACCTGGCGCGAAACGGTCCGGCCGGCGCAGCGGAGTGTGCCCGCGCGGGCGGGCGATCACGAGCCCCGCTATCCCGCACGCGCCGGGGCCGCCGACCGAGGGCGGCACCGAGAAGGAGAGCAGCGGCGCGCTGTCCAGCTGGCCGTGCACGTCGTCCTCGGCCACCACGGTGGCCACCGTCGGCACCCCCCGGTGGCGCACCCGCAGGCGCAGGCTCACTTCCGCGGCGCACCAGAGCAGCAGCACGCCACCGAAGAGGGCGAGCACCGACCCGCCCACCATCGCCGTCGTCGTGTCCACCCCTGGCCCCCGGCTCCCCAGCTCTGTCCACAGCCTGTGGACAGAGCTTCACAGCGGAGAGCCAACGGGAGACAGCCGTCCGGCGGCGGCCGGACGAACCAGGGGGTACGGGCGGGTGAACCGGGCCCGGATCCCGACGGGGTCCGGGCGTCCGGTCAGACCAGACCGGTCACGACTGACCGGTTTCGACCGGCCGGCTTCGACAAGACCGGCTTCGACAGACGGGTCTCAGCGGACCGGCTCCGACAAACCGGTCTCAGCGGACCGGGTCGATGAAGCCCTGCTCGGTCAGCAGGCGCAGCGACTCCGGCACCCGGTCCCGCAGGACCACCCGGTCCTCGCCGAGCAGCTGCGCGATGGCGTCCACGATCTCGCCCGCCGACAGCGTCCCGTCGCAGACCCCGACGAAGCCGGCGCCCACCGTGTCCACCTTCGTGGCCCTTCGCATGCCGCGGTTGTGACGCAGGATCACGTGCTCGGGGTCCTCCGCGCCCGGCGCGCCGACCTGCTCCTGGACCACCTCGTCGGCCAGCACGTAGCGGGCCGCGAGCAGGCCCGCGTCGTCGTGCGAGCGGAGGAAGTCCTGCCGGTCGAACCAGGCCTCGATGTGCGGGCCGAGCGGCTGCTCCACCGGGTGCGGCCACTCCTCCGCCCGGACGGTCGGACGCTCGGCGCCGCTCGCCCGCAGGGTGATCCAGCCCATGCCGATGCTCTCGACCCGGCCCGCTTCGAAGGCGTCCAGCCACTCGCCGTACCGGGCCTGGTAGTCCCCGCCGGGGCCGCGGTGGTCGCCGCCGTCGCGCAGCCACAACTCGGCGTACTGGGCCACGTCCTGGACCTCGCGCTGGACGACCCAGGCGTCCAGGCCGGTGCCCGCGACCCAGCCGGCCAGCCGCTCGTGCCAGTCCTCGCCCTTGACGTGCTGCCAGTTGGCGAGCAGCTGGCAGTAACCGCCGGGCTCCAGGTGGTCGGCGGCCGAACGGACCAGGCTGCGGCACAGGTCGTCGCCGGCCATGCCGCCGTCGCGGTACGTGAACCGGCCACCCGGCGAGATGACGAACGGCGGGTTGGAGACGATCAGGTCGAACTTCCGCTCCCCGACCGGCTCGAACAGGCTTCCGGCGGCCACCTCGGTGTTGTCGAAACCGGACAGCGCCAGCGTCAGCTCGGTGAAGCGCAGCGCGCGCGGGTTGAGGTCGGTGGCGGTGACGGTACCGGCGTGCCGGGCCGCGTGCAGCGCCTGTACGCCGGAGCCCGAACCCAGGTCCAGCGCGGCCCGGACGGGGCGGCGCACGGTGATGTTGGCCAGCGTGGTGGAGGCGCCGCCGACGCCCAGCACCAGGTCCTTGCGGGCCACCCCGTGCGCGGTCTCGCCGGAGCCGATGCCGCCCGCGCCGCCCACCGCGCAGCCCAGGTCGGAGACCACCCAGGCGTCCGAACTGGGCATCCCGGCGACCTCGTTGGCGTACGGCCGGACGTCGACGGTGGCGCGCACCAGATCGCCGTCGGGGCGCAGCCAGCCGTCCGCCAGGCAGTCCTCCACCGGCAGCGCGGCGGCGGCCGCCCGGTACGGGACCGGCTGCTGCAGCAGGAACAGCCGCACCAGCGTCTCCAGCGGACTGCCACCGCGGGTCGCCCGCAGCGCCGGGACCGCCTCGCTGCGGGCCAACGCCGAATAGCCGATGGGCCCGAGCAAGTCCAGGCATCCGTCGGCGGTGAACGAGGCGGCGAGCAGCGCCTCGCGGAACTTGGCGAGGCGGGTGGGGTCGAGAACGGGGCTACTGATCACCCCGCCATTGTCCCCCGCCGCCCAGCCCGCGGCCGCCGCTGCGCCCCGCGCCCATCGGACGGAAGCCCGCGCCGCACCGCGCGCCCCCGGAAGCCGCCGTGCGCCGCCCTGGCGGGCGCGCCGAGTCGTTCGGCGGGCCGCGGGACACCGCACCGGCTCCCGCGGGCACCGGCTCCCGGGGACAGCGGCTCCGCGGACGCAGGCCCGCACGGCCGGTTGTCGGGCGGCGCGCGTCGCCCGCCGCTGACGGCTACCGGGGCCGGTGTCAGGGGCGGGCGCGCGGATCGTCCGGTCCGCCGGGCTCAGCTCGCGCTGGGGGCGGGGGTCTCCGGGGCGGCGGGCGGGGCGGCCGGAGCGGTGGTCGAGCCGGCCGCGGCCGGGCTCGCGCCGTCGGTCGCACCGGGCGCCGGGGTGGCCGCCGGGGCACCCGGGGTGTCGGTGGCACCGGGGGCCGGGGTCGTGCCCGCGCCGCCGGGGGCCGGGGTACCGCTGGCACCGGCACCCGCGCCACCGGTGGTACCGCTGGTCGGGGCCGTGGTCGGGGACGGCTTGCAGCCCTCCTGCTTGGCCATCGCCGCGCCGAGCTCGCCGCGCTGGAGCTTGCTCTGCGCCTGGGTGGAGAGCGAGGCCAGCTGCTGCACCTGGTCGGCCACGCTGCGCAGCCCGTCGGCGAACTTGGCCTGGTCGTTGTTGGGCAGCGCGTCCAGCTTCTTCTGGACCTCCACGTAGCCGTCGGCCGCCTTCTTCAGCTCGTCGACGGTGTCCTTCTGGAGGGTCGCGCCGTCCTTCACCTTGGGCGCCCCGGCCGAGTCGATCGCGGCGGCTATGTCCTGGTTGGTCTTGGCCAGCCGGCCGATGTCCGTGGAGAGCCGCTTCTGCAGGTCGGCCGGAGCCTCGCCGGTCTTCACCTGGCCGGTGTCGGCGAGCGCGCTCTGCGCCTGGGTGATCGGGGCCTTGGCCGCGCCGCAGACGGTCGACGCCCAGGAGTCCAGCTGCTTGCTGTTCTGCTTGCCGTCATCGCCGCAGCCGACGGCACCGAACGCGAGCAGCACGCCGAGGGCGGGTACGGCCAGCAGTCGCTTGTTCACCGGGAGAAGCCTTTCGGTTGCGGTCGTCATCGGTCGTCGAACCTACACGGCCGGTGCCCGTCCCCCGGCTCCCCGGTCCCCGCTGCCCGTTCACGCATGGGGCACCCGTCTCGACACCCCCGACCGGACCGTTCCCGGCCCCCGGGCGTCCCCGCCCGTCGCCCGGAAGGCACCCGCGCGCCGGCTCCAGGGCCCCGCCGGACCCGGTCCTCGCACGGCATGCTGACGGGCCGGCTGACTGATCGGCCGGTCGGATCGACGGCCGGTCGGCGGCCGGTCGGCGGCCGTGGCGAAGTCGGCGCCCTCCCCCGGGCGCCGGCCGAAGAGCCGTGCGGCAGGGCGGCAGGGCGGCAGGGCGGCCCGACGCGTCCGCGGTGACGGGGCAGCCGCCAGTGCGGGATGGTCCGCCCGGGCGCATGACGAGGTGCCGGCCTCCGGCTTGGGGCGCGGGCGCACGGGAAACGGGGACGGGCGGAAACGCGGAGGCGGAGCCTCAGACCGCGACGGATGGGACCGAAACCGGCCAGCTCATCCGGATCAGGCCACCGTCCGCGCCGTTGGTGACCTCCAGGTCCTCGACCAGGCCGGTGATCACGGCGAGGCCCAGGGTGTCCTCGTCCGGCTCGCCGCCCTCGGCGGCGCCGGAGGCCGGGACGGCGGCAGGGCCGGCCTCGTCCTCGACCTCGATGAGGAAACGCTTCTCCTGGTCGGTCAGCGCCACTCGGACGGTGCCGCCGAGGCCGCCGCGCTGGTGCAGTCCGACCGCGCGGGAGCACGCCTCGCCGACCGCGAGCCGTACCTCGTCGAGCACCGACTCGTCGACCCCGGCCCGTCTGGCGACGGCCGCGGCGACCAGTCGGGCCGTCCGCACATGCTCGGGAAGCGCGCTGAATCGAAGTTCGACGGTTGCCATCTCTCCCCCTCGGGGTGCTTCGACCGGGGCCGGACGTCCGGCCCCTGCGGACCGGCGGAACCGGCCCAGAAGCGCCCGGGGGACGCGCCGGGCCACGCGGGCCCCGGCACCCGGACGCGATGAACGAGCGGGCCGGCCGCACGGGCCGGCCCGGTCGCGTCAGTCGGTCGCGCTGACCGCGTCGTCCACCGAGGTGTGAATCGGGAAGACCTTGGTCAGGCCGGTGATGCGGAAGATCTTCAGGATGCGCTCCTGGTTGCAGACGAGGCGCAGCGAGCCCTCGTGAGCGCGCACCCGCTTCAGACCGCCCACCAGCACACCGAGGCCGGTCGAGTCGAGGAAGTCAACGCCCTCCATGTCGACGACGAGGTGGTACTTGCCGTCGTTGACGAGCTCGACCAACTGCTCCCGCAGCTTCGGGGCGGTGTACACATCGATCTCGCCGCCAACCTCGACGACCGTACGATCGCCGACTGAACGGGTCGACAGGGACAGGTCCACGGAACCTCCAGCACCTTGCCTTGCTACGTCATGTGCGATCCTCGGCCGGACGGCCGCCACCGCATGGTCGCGAGCCCGGGCGCGCCCAGCCAACGCGTGGCAAGCCTCAGCGCTGCGACCCACGGCCATACGGCCGTCACGGCCACATTCAACCACCTGCGACCATGCCCGCACGATGGCTTACGACGATTCTCCGTCACGCCGGTGACACACTGGGTCCCCATGCCGCCCCGACACAGCCCGCCCGAGGCACTGCTCACGACCCTGGCCACCGTCCGGGGACGGTCCGACCGGCTCACCCATACGGAGCACCTTCCCGCCCGACCTGCGCGTTATTCACCGTGGCCCGACTCGATCCGTCCGGAGATCGTGGCCGCGGCGCGCGCCGTCGGGGTGGAACAGCCGTGGGCGCACCAGGCAGAAGCGATGAATCTGGCCAAAAGCGGCCAGACTGTGGTGATCGCCACAGGCACCGCCTCGGGCAAGTCGCTGGGCTATCTGGCCCCGGTACTCAGCGATCTGCTGGACGGCACCGAGGCCCGCAACGGCCGTGGCGCCACCGCGCTCTACCTGGCGCCCACCAAGGCGCTCGCCGCCGACCAGCGCCGCCGGGCCGCCGAACTCGCCCCGCCGAGGGTCCGCGCCGCGCTGTACGACGGCGACACCCCGCCCGAGGAACGCGAGTGGGTCCGCCAGTACGCCTCCTACGTGCTCACCAACCCGGACATGCTGCACCGGGGCATCCTGCCCGGCCACGCCCGGTGGTCCTCCTTCCTCAAGGCGCTGCGCTACGTGGTCGTCGACGAGTGCCACAGCTACCGTGGCGTGTTCGGCTCGCACGTCGCCCAGGTGCTGCGGCGGCTGCGCCGCGTCTGCGCCCGTTACGGTTCGTCACCCGCCTTCCTGCTGGCCTCCGCCACCACCGCCGACCCGGCCGCGACCGCCCGGCGGCTGACCGGGCTGCCCGCCGCGGCCGTCACCGAGGACGCCTCTCCGCGCGGGCCGATGGTCTTCGGGCTCTGGGAGCCGCCGCTGACCGAGAACGTCGGCGAGCACGGCGCGCCCGTGCGCCGCACCGCGACCGCCGAGGCCGCGCACCTGCTGACCGACCTGGTCGAGCGGGAGACCCGCACCGTCGTCTTCGTCCGCTCCCGGCGCGCCGCCGAGCTCGTCGCGCTCCAGACCCAGGACCAGCTCGACCGCGCGCTCGCCGGACGGGTCGCCGCCTACCGCGGCGGCTACCTCGCCGACGAACGCCGCGCCCTGGAGCGCGACTTGCACACCGGCCGACTGCTCGGCCTCGCCTCCACCTCCGCTCTGGAACTCGGCGTCGACATCTCCGGCCTCGACGCCGTCCTGATGGCCGGCTACCCCGGCACCCGGGCCTCGCTCTGGCAGCAGGCCGGCCGGGCCGGCCGGGAGGCCCAGGGCGCGCTGGCCGTCCTGATCGCCCGGGACGACCCGCTGGACACCTACCTGGTGCACCACCCGGAGGCGCTGTTCGCGGCCCCCGTCGAGGCCACCGTGCTCGACCCCGACAACCCCCACGTACTCGCCCCGCACCTGTGCGCGGCCGCCGCCGAACTCCCGCTCACCGATGCCGACCTGGAGCTGTTCGGGCCGTCCACCGCGCCGCTGCTGCCGGTCCTGGAGCGGCGCGGCCTGCTGCGCCGGCGCAGCGACGGCTCCTGGTACTGGACCCGACGCGAGCGCGCCGCCGACGCGGTGGACCTGCGCGGCAGCGGCGGCAGCCCGGTGCAGATCGTCGAGGCCGACACCGGCCGACTGCTCGGCACGGTGGACGCCGCCGCCGCGCACACCACCGTCCACACCGGGGCCGTCCACCTGCACCAGGGCCGCACCTACCTGGTCCGGGAGTTCGACCTGGAGAGCTCCGTGGCCCTGGTCGAACCGGCCGACCCGCCGTACACCACGGCCGCCCGCGACATCACCTCCGTCTCCGTCCTCGACACCGACACCACCGTGGAGTGGGGCGAGGGGCGGCTCAGCTTCGGCTCGGTGGAGGTGGTCAACCAGGTGGTCGGCTACCTCCGGAAGCGGATCTCCACCGGGGAGATCATGGGCGAGACCAAGCTCGACCTGCCGCCCCGCACGCTGCGCACCCGCGCGGTCTGGTGGACCGTCACCGAGGACCAGCTGCTCGACGCGGACATCCCGCCCGACCAGTTGCCCGGCGCCGCCCACGCCGCCGAGCACGCCTCGATCGGCCTGCTGCCGCTGTTCGCCACCTGCGACCGGTGGGACATCGGCGGCGTCTCCGTCCCGCTGCACCCGGACACCGGGCTGCCGACCGTGTTCGTCTACGACGGCCACCCGGGCGGGGCCGGCTTCGCCGAACGCGGCTTCCAGCGGGCGGTCCAGTGGCTGTCGGCCACCCGGACGGCGATCGCCTCCTGCGAGTGCGAGCGCGGCTGCCCGTCCTGCGTCCAGTCACCCAAGTGCGGCAACGGGAACGACCCGCTGGACAAGGCCGCCGCCGTCCGGCTCCTGGACGTCCTGCTGGCCGGGGCACCCGGAGGCGCGGGGGAGCCGGACCGGCAGCAGGAGCCGGACCGGCAGGACCGAACAGACGAGGCGGGCGGGCGGGGCAGGCAGGGCGGCCCGGAGACGGCGGAGGCGGCCTCGGAGCTGGACGGTGGAGCGCCAAACGGTGGAACGCCGGACGGTTCATGAGACCGCCGCCGCGGTGCTCGGGGCTCCGCTCGGAGCACCGCCCGGCCCCTCGCCCCGACCCCCGCCCGGCCCCTCGCCCGACCCGCCCCCCGGAACGTCCTCGGGAACGGTGACCGGGGCCCGTACCGGCCCTGCCCGTGCCCTCGCCCGCGCCGGGCCGACCGGCAGCCGGGCCGGGAGCCCGCGGACCCCCACCTCGGCCACCACCTCGACGGCGTCCGCCGACCGGTCGACCGCACAGGACACCAGCCCGGCGCCCTGTACGGCGGCGAGTTCGGCGGCCCGCGCGCAGCCCCCGTCCGGGTCCAGCAGCAGTCGGTCCGCCGCGGCCAGGGCCGCGAGGTCGGCGGCGGACTCGGCCCGGTGCCGGGCGGCGACCGCCGAGCCCACCGCGATCGTCGCGGCGAACACCGCCGTGCCCAGCATCGCCAGGGCGACCAGCCAGACCGTCGCCGAGCCGGCGTCCGGCCCCCGCCCGCCCGCCGCGACCGCTCGGGCGGCACGGGCACTCGCCACCAGGCCCGCCGACGCCCGCAGCCGGCTCAGGACGGCCATGGGCCACCGCCTCCCTCCGTAACCGCCACCAGGGCGTCCTCCCGCGCCGCCACGGCCGCCGCGGTGAGCCGGACGGCGAGCAGCCCGCCGAGCCTGCCCGGCCCCGCGCACGGCGCCTCCACGTCGACCCGCACCGTGTCGGCCGCCAGGGCCACCCGGACCTGCGCGCCCGGCGGGGCCGCCGCACGGGCGAGTTCGGCCGCGTCCGCCTCCCCGCGCGCTGCCGCCCTGGCACCGACCCGGGCGGCGTCCACGCAGCGGATCTGCGCGGCCGCCGCGAGCACGCCCCAGATCAGCATCGCCACGAGCAGGACGAGCGCCGGCAGCGCCACCGCCGTCTCCGCCGTCACGAAACCCGCGTCACCGCGCCGCCCCGGCCGCAGCGACCAGGCCCGGCCGACACACCGCTCCCCCGCCCGGCGAGGGCCTGCCCCTGCCCCCTGGCCGGGCATCCGCCGGGCGGACCTCCCGGCCGAAGACTGGGGGCGCGGCGCGCCGCAGAGGCGGGTTCGTCGACCGGCGCTAGGTCGCATGGAGCGCCCGCACCAGCATGTCGGTCAGCGCACCCGTGATGGCCTCGCTGGTCACCACCTTGTACAGCCCGGCCGCGAGGGCGCACGCGCCCAGCGTTATCTTGTGCAGAAGCAAGCCGTAAGGCAAGTAAGTCAAGTAGGGTGATCTCTACTTGATTTACAGATATCCGGGGGGTGTTAAAGCAAGTTGGCTACGTCAGCGATGTTGCATCGTCACTACCGGGCCGAGCGGGCGACTTCCGCTGACAGCAGTACGTTCTGGGTGGTCGTCAACGACTCCTTCGAGCTTCATGTCGAGGCGTCCGTGTACCTGGCCGCCCTGCGCAACGGGGGCCGGTCGTGGAACACCGGGAAGACCTACTCGGGCCGGATCGCCCTGTACTTGTCGTACTGCCATGAGTTCGGTGTCGACTGGACGCGGCCCTCCCTTGCTCAACTGCACGCTCTGCTAAGGTGGTTGGTCGACGTTTCGCTTCCGCCGCGCGGCCGGCGCCCTGAGGTAGAGCCGAGGTACCGGGACGAGGGCACGGCGAACGCGATCGTCGGCACGATCGGCGAGTTCCTGACCTGGTCGTCGTTGCAGGGCTGGGTGCCGGTCACGGTCGTCAGCCAGCTGGTGCAGCCGAAGTACCTGCGGTTCACCCCGGCGGGCTTCGACCCGGGCGAGGACGGTCAGCGCCGTCACATCGACGGGCGACGGATCAAGTTCCGCGTTGCGGTGCCGGGCTACGAGTGGCTGACCGACGACGAGATCAGCCAGATCGTGGCCGCCACCACTCACGCTCGGGACCGCTTCCTGGTGGTGCTGCTGGCGGTCACCGGGATGCGGATCGGCGAGGCCCTGGGGCTGCGGCGCGAGGACATGCACTTCCTTCCGAACTCGTCCTCGCTGGGCTGCAAGGTCAAGGGTCCGCACGTCCACGTGCGCCGCCGCGTGAACAGCAACGGGGCGTACGCGAAGTCCGTGCAGCCGCGGTGGATTCCGGTGGATGACGAGTCGATCGCGCTCTACACCGACTACCGCTACGAGCGGGACGAGGTGGCGGAGGCCCTGGACAGCGACATGGTGTTCGTGAACCTGTTCCGTGCGCCGCTGGGCCACGCGATGAAGTACGCGAACGCCTACGAGCTGTTCAAGCGGCTGGCCGCCCGTGCCGGGTTCCGGGCCCGGCCGCACATGCTCAGGCACTCGGCGATCACCCGCTGGGTGCGCAAGGGAGTGGACCGGGACGTGGCCCAGAACATGGCCGGGCATCAGTCCCCGGCCTCGATGGACCGCTACACCCATGCCACTGACCAGGACAAACGCGATGCGGTCGAGAAGGTGGCCGCCAGGTTCAGGGAGGCCACAGCGTGACCGTGACCGGCAACGTCGTCCCCCTCCAGCGGCCTGGGGCCGCGCCGGAGGCCCCGAGGCCCGGCAGCGTGCCGCCCGGTGCCGACAGCTGGATGGCGTGGTTGCGCGAGAACACCGCCGACAACTGGCGGCTGCTGGAGTGGAATCCGTCCACGCTGGTGTTCACGGGCGACATCGACAACCCCCGCACGGTGGTGTTCCGCTGCGGGGTGGCGGCCTGCGACCAGCTGGCCAGCGCGCGGAGCCTGTGCACGGCGTGCGGGAAGGCCCACAAGGCCAGCGGGATGCTGGTCAAGGAGTTCAAGGAGACCTTCGTCCCGGTGCGCGACCGGACGGTCACCGGCGTCCAGCTGCGGTGCCGGGTGCAGGACTGCCCCCGCGATTCGCACCTGTGGAATCTGTGCAGCTCGCACTCCTCGCTGCGGCAGAAGGACATCGCCCGTAACCCGTCGTCCCCGCTGGACGACTGGGTGGCGCGGCAACGGCCGTACGATCCGGTGCCGACGTGCCGGGTTCGCGGGTGCCGCTACGACGGCCGCGGCCAGTACGGACTGTGCTTCCAGCACGGCCGGCGCTACCGGCAGCACCCCGCCTCGAACACCGGCGCCCCGGTGCCGCCCTCCTGGCTGGAGCACCAGGCCCCCTACCTGCGCGTCCACCAGTTCTCGCTGGCACCGCTTCACCCCGTCGCCCGGCTGGAGGTGCTGTACGCGCTCCAGCAGCGCGACGAGCGGGGGCAGAAGATCGACCCGCTGGCGGTGCGACGGGTGATCGCCTTCGTGGCGGAGTCCTTCGACAGCCTGACCACGGTCGGCGCCGACGCGTTGCCGGGGCCCTCGCACTCCAACGTGGACGCACTGATCCGCGAGACCCACCGGGTGGTGACGGCCGCGTTCGCGCGCTTTCAGGGCGTCGACCCGGCCGAGCTGCCGGTGCTGGACCTGGCCGAACTCGGGGTTCGGGGCAAGCGCGGCGGCCGGACCAGCCGCAGCGGGAACCTCGACCTGACCGAGCTCAAGCAGCCGTGGCTGCGGCAGGTCCTGGTCTCCTGGATCGACGACACCAAGCCGAACACCGGGGAGGTCCGCCGGGCCTACCGGGCGTACTGCACCGCTGCCCGCGCGCTGGACCTGCGGCCCGGCGGCGGGACGGACGTGGCCGAGCTGGGCTTCGCCGACATGAACGCGGTGGTCGACGCCTTCCGGGTCCTGCCGAAGCTGGACGGCGAACCGATGAGCAACAAGGCCCGCAGTGCCCTGCTCTCGTTCTTCTACAGGGTGCTCGATCACAGCCGCGCGGCCGGCTACCTCGACGGCATGTCCGCCTACTTCGCCCGCCACAGCACCCACGTGATCGCCGTCGAGGACGCCGAGGAGGACGAGGCCGGCAAGTCCCTGCCGGACACGGTGATCCGCCAGCTCAACGCCAACATCCACCTCCTCGGCGAGGGCGTCACCCACGGCCGGATGACCCCCGACCAGGTGAAGGCGATGTGCACCGCGGTCTACGAGCTCCTGCGCGACACCGGGCGCCGCCCCTACGAGATCGCCGAGCTGCGAGTCGACTGCCTCAAGCAGAGCAAGGGCGACTGGGCCCTGATCTGGGACAACCGCAAGGCCAAGCGCCTGCGTCGCAGCCTGCCGATCGCGAGTGAGACCGCGCAGACCATTCACAGGTGGCTGGAGGTCCGCGAGACCATCGACCTGCCGACCGGCAGCGGGCGGTTCCTGTTCCCCCCGACCGGGGAGAACGGCCTCCTGCGGCACCTGCTGCCCGAACACATCGCGAACATCATCCGCAGGTGGGCCGACAGCATCGAGGTCATCGAGGGCGAGGAGATCGGTAAGGACGGCACCCTGCTGCCCTTCGCGCGCTCCCTGATCTTCCCGTACGCCTTCCGGCACTCGTACGCCCAGCGGCACGCGGACCAGGGCATCCACCCTGACGTGCTGCGAAAGTTGATGGATCACCGTTCGCTGGCAACTACTCAGGGTTATTATCGCATTACTGAGAGGCGCAAGCGCGAGGCCGTCAACGTCATGCGCCTGCACACCATGGACCGGTGGGGCCAGTCCGCGCCGCTGTCGTCGGCGATGGCCTACGAGGCCCGGTCGGTGTCGGTGCCGTTCGGCAACTGCACCGAGGCGTCCAACGTGAAGGCCGGCGGCCAGCACTGCCCGATCCGGTTCCAGTGCGCCGGGTGCAGCCACTACCGGCCCGACCCGTCCTACCTGCACGCCATCGAGGACCAGATCCGCTCCCTGATGACCGACCGCGAGGTCGCGCTGGCAATGGACGCGGCCGAGTGGGTCATCGCGGGCTTCGACAACCAGATCGGGGCCTACAAGGAGGTGACCGCCAAGATTCGTGATCAACTTGCCGGCATGAACGAGGAGGAGCGGGCCCAGATCGAGGAGATGTCCACGGTGCTGAGGAAGGCCCGGGCGGGCACGGCCGGGCGGGGGGCCGTCGCGCTGCCGATGCCCAGCTTCCCCGGCGTGCGGGACGGGGCCGGGGCATGACCGGGAAGGCGGCCCGCAAGCCCGGCGACGTCCTACGCGAGCTCCGCCACCGCGACAGCCAGGTCAAGCGGGCCAAGGTCCTGGCGGCGGTCGACGCGATGAAGGGCCGAGGCGAGCCGATCACCTTCCGTGCGGTCGCCCGCGCGGCCGGGGTGTCCCACACGCTGGTCTACTCCGAGGGCCTGCGCGAGTACGTCGAGTCGGCGATGCAGGGCCAGGCGAGGACCGAGCGCCGCCGCAAGCAGGCCGGAGCGGGTGCCTCGGCGGCGAGCGTGGCCACCGACCTTGAACTCCTGCGCGCGGAGAACAAGGCCCTGCGCGAGGAGCGGGACAGCCTCAAGGCGGCCGTGCGGCGCGGGATCGGTGCCCAGTTGGAGAACGGCGGCACGAAGGAGCTCACCGAGCGGGTCCGCGAGCTCCACGCGGCCCTGGAGCGGATGGCGAACGAACGCGACCAGGCCCGCGCCGAGCGTGACCACCTGCGGGCCGAGCTCGCCGAGACGCAGGACCAGCTCACCTCCGTCCGGGAGGCCAACCGGCGGATCTTCAAGTCCGTCAACACCGGCCATACCCCGTAGCCGGGTGCCCGGGGCGCCATCGGCGCCCCGGGCACCGTCAGGCACTCGCCGCCGGCGGGCGGTTCCTCAACTCGATGACCTCGGCCTCCAGGTCGGCGATACGCTCCGCCATCCTGTTCACGGTCCGCTGGGTCTTCATCGCCTTGCTGCCGAGCTTTTCGACACCGCTGACCATGCGCATCGCCCCGTCGGCGACCTCGGCCATCTTCGAGAACGCGTCGGCGTCCACGCTGCTTTGGACAGTCGCCTGGAACGCGCACGCGCGGTGCATCTCGGCCATGGCGGCCACGCTCTTGCGGCAGGCCAGCAGCGCGTCCTGGGCGCCGAACTCGTCACCCTGTCCCGCGCGGTGGAAGCGGGTGACCGTCGCCCCGCGCCGCAGCGGGTCCCTGGAGCGCATGAACTGTTCCAGCCGGTGGCCGTCGACGGCTGCGGCCACGCGGGCCCGGCGGACCGCCGTCCTGAGACGGCTGGCCACCGGCAGGCCGACGCCCGCGGAGATGTCCGCGTAGGAGACCTCGTGCCCGGCCCGTGCGTACAGCCACAGCAGCACGTCGACCGTGTCCTGCTCCGCCCTGGTCGGCGGCCTGTCCTCGCTGTGGCTCACCCCAGCTTCTCGCTCTCTTCGATGAACGCCCGCAACGCGGCGTCGTCCAGGACCGCGTACGGGCTGGCCACCAGGTCCTTCACGAAGTCGAGGGCCGCCGCCGCCGACTCGCACAGCTCGGACAGGGTCCTGCCACGGTCGGCCGTGAACTCGATCGGGTGCTGCTGCAGCAGGGACAGCACCCGCAGGGTCCCCAGCCGCACCTGGGCCAGCTCGTTGAAGACCTGCAAGGCGGCGTCCGCCTCGCCCGGCCCGGCCGCGGCCCGCACCGCGGCGACCGCCGCACTGGAGTCCATCACCTCGCCGTCGCCCTCCGGCGACCAACTGTCGGAGCGGCCGTCGAGCTCCCGCGCGTGCTGGTCCGCAACCGACTGCGCGGCCTGCCTGGCGGCCTGATCCTGGGCCTCCGTCTCGCGGCGCGTGTGCTCGGCGATGCCTTCGATGGCGGCCACCCGGGTCGTCTGGTCGGCGATGACCGCGGCCTTCACCGCCTTCGGGTGCCGGGCGACATCGACCGTGCTGGCCGGGCTCACCCCGACCCGTTCGGCCTCTGCCTCCAGGGCGTCCCGGCGGTCGCCCTTGCCCATCCGCGCCTCGTAGCTTTTGTAGAAGCCGTGCTCGCCGTAGAAGGGCACCTCGGCCTCGTCGGGAAGCTCCACGTACTCGCCCGCAGCGATCTGCTCCAGCGTGGGGACCTTGCCGGCCGCCGCAGCCCTGACCCACGCTTCGTGCAGGGCCAGCACCCGCTTGGTCGCGGTCTTGGCCTTACGGGCGAACTCGACCGCAGGGACCTGGCGGCAAACTTTTCGGCCGAAAAGTTTGTCCTGCTGCTCGAAGCTGAGGCCGTGTCCGATGCCCGGCTCGACGCGGCGGGCGACCAGCAGGGCCAGGGCCCAGCCCCCGCCCCGGTTGTGCCGGGCGAACTCCGCGATGTCGGCTTCCAGGCCCTCGTCCGTCTCCTCCACGGTCGGCGGCGTCACACCGCCACCGCGACCTTCACCGCGCGGGGCCCAGCGTGTGCGGGCTTGGCCGCGCTGTCGAGCCGCATCTTGACCCAGCCGGCGGCCAGTTCCAGCTTGACCAGGGCCTCCCGGGCGGCCGGGATCTGCTGCTCGACCAGTTGGGCCGAAGGGTGGCGGTTCACGAAGGAGCCGGCCTGGTCGCCCAGGGTCACGAGGGCCCGGGCGAGCGGCATCCACTGCTCGACCGGCTCGCGGCCGTCCAACTGCTCACGGTCGCGCTCCCGGCGGCGCTGGGCGTCGATGGTCCGGCGCACGGACGTCCGCAGGTTCGTGTCGTCCTCCAGGAGCGAGCAGACGATCTTCTCCCGCTCGCTCCCGCTCAGGCCGCCCAGGTACGACATGAGCTTGGTGGAATCCCCGGAGGCGGGGTCGACCAGGTCCTTGAGGGCCGGCGCGGTGCCCAGGACCTGCTGGTAGGACGCGAGGGTGACGCGGTCGCGGCCCACCTCGCGGGCCTCTTTCAGCAGGGCGCGGAGCTTGGTCCAGTTCTCGTCTGCCGGAATACCGCCCAGCCTGGACCGGGCGCCCTCACGCAGTGTGCTGTAGCTGACGTGCACGTTGCTCTCGGCGATCAGCTTCCGGATCGCCGGGGTGGCCATCCGGGCGGTGTGGCGGTACTCGCGCCCAGTGAAGGGCGTGAGCCCGATCCGGCCGCAGAACTCCTCGAACACGCTGTCGCTGTTCAGCCCGGCAACAGCCAGCAGCTTGTCGCCGATCGCCAGCCGATTCTCTCGGCCTTCGTCCATCAGGCGGCGGCCTTCGCGGACATCCTCGTCGGTGTATGTCATATGGGCTTCCCATCAGAGATCAACTCGACGGGCACGCATCGTAATCATATGAACGCACCATGCGGGCGCGCTCAAACACCATAATGATTCGATTAGTTGACGGATCATCAGCACTGATCTGGGGCGTCAAACGCGGACCCCCATCACAGGTTCACTCTTACGGGTGAACCTGTGATGGGGGTCCGGGAGGAGCGTCCTGGAAAGTCCGGCCGGGGCGGGCTATGCCGGGATCGGGGTGGTCTTGAGGCGGTCCATGAGGTCGGCGACGCCGTCGACCTGCCGGTAGGGCTTGAACGCCGGCGCGAGCTCGCGGATCAGGGTGACGCACCGTTCGGCACCGATCCGGGTGGCGAGGTCGAGCGACTGGTTCGTGACGGTGAGGGCCTGTTCGACCTCGCGCGCCTGCAGAAGGCTGCGGGCCTCGTAGGTCAGGAAGATTCCGCGGGTCTTGTCGCGGGATCGCGGCAGCAGGCTCATGCCCTCGTCGATCCGGGCGTGGGCCTCCTCGCTGCGGCCGAGGTCGAGCATGCACTGACCGGAGTCGACGGCTAGGTCCGCCGTGCTCATCCACCGGCACCAAGCCGGGGCCGGGTCGGGGCTGTCGGTCAGCAGGGCGGCCTCGGCGGCGGCCAGGTCCCGGTGGCAGTCGGAGGCGGCGCCGAGGGCGGCGTGCGCGCGGGCCCGGCGGAGGTGAAGCAGGGAGCGGGCGGTGGGGTGCTGGGTGTGGATGAGGGCCTGGCTGAGCGGTTCGACGGCGGCGTCGGGCTGAGTGAGCCAGATCGACTGGTAGGCGAAGTCGGAGAGGATGCCAGCGCCGAGGTCGCGGTCCCGGGCGGCATGCGCGTTGGTGAGGGCCGCGTTCCAGAGCTTGCCCGCCGCGTGGTGGTGGCCCTGGTCGAAGCGGTGCCAGCCGCAGGTGCTGGCCAAGGAGGCCGCCAGCAGGTGAAGCCGTCGGCCGACGGGTTCGGTGTAACGGCCTTGTTCCAGCAGGTCGGTCACCGTGTCCAGCTGGGCGTCCATCAGCTTGGCGGTGTGCTGTCGCTGTTCGGTGGGCAGGGCGGTCAGCTTGGCGCTGGTGTCCTCCAGCCAGTCGACCAGTTCGCCGTCGACGTGCTTGCCGTTCAGGGCGGTGGTGAGCCGGTCGGGTTCGAGGGCGGCCCACTGGGTGGAGAGCCCGGCCAGCGCGAGCGCGCTGAAGGTCATGAAGGTGCGGCGGCGGTGGTCCATGGCGGCTCTCTGTGCATCTCGAAGGGCGAGGACGGTGAACGCCGATCCGAGCGGCACCGGCTGTTCCTGCCCCGGCAGCCAGTGAGGCCACTCGACGGCTTCCAGGTCGGCGATTGGGACATCGAAGGCTTCGGCGATCAGGAGCTGGGATTCGATGCTGGGCGTCTTGCGCCAGTTCTCCCACTTGCTGACGGCCGCCTTGTCGGTGCCCGAGCGAAGGCCCTCGGGCCTGTTCCTGGCGGCGTGGTGGATGCGGGCCGCGAGGTCGGTCTGGGACCAGCCGCGAAGCGCGCGGGCGTACGCGAGGGGGTGCCGGATCTGGTCGTCCACGGGGCCAATCCCATCATCGACGGTGACCGTGAGCCTACTGCGAGCGATGGCGGGACAACCCCGGGACTACAGACAACGCCTGGATGGTGACCATGAGTTGGGCTCTACTCGTCGTGCACCGACAAGTTCCTTCACGAAGCGGAAGGAGTCCGCGCATGAAACGACGCGCTGCGGTCATCGGCCTCGGCCACCAGGCGATCGAAGACCACCTGCCCGGCCTGCTCGCATCCTGCAGGGCCGAGCTCGTCGCCGTCTGCGACAGCAACCCCGACACCCTGCGGCAACGACAGGAACAGCTCCAGGTTCCCGGATTCACCCGCGCCAGTGAGCTGCTGGACGCCGTGGCCCCGGACTTCGTGGTCGTCGCCGTCCCGCACCACGCCGGCCGGGAGGTCGTCCAGGAATGCGCCGCCCGGGGCGTCCACGTCCTCAAGGAGAAGCCGTTCGCCACCTCCGTGTGGGAGGCCCGGGATCTCGCCCAGGTCTGCCAGGCCGGGCAGGTCGAGCTGATGGTCACCCTCCAGCGGCGCTTCAACCCGATCCACGCGAGCGTCGCCGGGATGCTGGACCAGATCGGCACCCCGTTCCTGATCGACGGCCAGTACACCTTCCACACCGACGACCCCGGCGCCGGCTGGCGCGGGGACATCCGGCAGGCCGGCGGCGGCTGCATCATCGACATGGGCTACCACCTCATCGACCTGCTGCTGTGGTACTTCGGCCTGCCCAGCCGGGTCATCGCCGAGTTCTCCACCACCGCCCTCCCCGGCGGCGGCTACGACGCGGAGGACACCGCCGTCATCCAGCTCGGCTACGACACCGACCTGTACGGCTCGGTGCTGCTGTCGAGGTGGGTGGCTCCGAAGACCGAGCGCCTGCACGTGGTCGGCACCCGCGGCTCGGTGCTGCTGACCAAGGGCACGGTCCAGCGCCTCGACCTGCACGGCGCCGTGGTGGAGGAGCTGACTCGCCCCCACGCCCCGGCCTCGGCGGCGACCGCGCAGATCGACTACTTCTGCCGGGTCCTGGATGGCGAGCGGCCCAACACCTCCGGCCCCGACCAGCACCTCGCGCACGCCGCCTTCATCGCCTCCTGCTACCAGTCCAAGGCAGCGGGGCGTTACATCGACCCGAAGGAGATGCTGTGACCAGCGTCCTTGCCCTGCTCGGCGGCAAGCCCGCCGTCACCGCCGACGGCCCGCACTTCAGCTGGCCGCCGATCGACGACACCACCCGCGCCAAGGTCGCCGCCCAGCTGGACGAGTCGATCTCCGTCCCCGGCCGGTCCGGCATCGTCGCCGAGCTGGAGGACGGCCTGCAGGAGTACTTCGGCGTCCGGCACGCGGTCACCACCAGCTCCGGCACCGCCGCCCTGCACGCCACCTACTGGGCCGCGCGGATCAAGCCCGGCGACGAGGTCATCGTCCCGGCCTGGACCTTCCACGCCACCGCCTCCCCGCTTTTCCACCTCCGCGCGGTGCCCGTGCTGTGCGAGACCCGGCCGGACGGCAACATCGACCCGAACCGCATCGAGGAGCTAATCACCCCCCGCACCCGGGCCATCATGGTCACCCACCTGTGGGGCAAGCCCGCCGACATGACCGACCTCGTCGCCGTGGCGAACGCCCACGACCTGGCGGTGCTGGAGGACGGCTCCCACGCCCACGGCGCCAGCATCGCCGGGCAGAAGATCGGCACGTTCGGCCCCGCTTCGGCCTTCTCCCTCAACGGCCCCAAGCCGCTGTCCGGCGGTGAGGGCGGCTTCGTCCTCACGGACGACGACGACATCTACCACCGGGTCATCACGCTCGCGCACTACAACAAGCGGGCCAAGACCGAGATCCCGGAAGGCCATCCGCTCGCGCGGTACGCGGTCACCGGGGCCGGCCTCAAGCTCCGCATCCACCCCCTCGCCGCCGCCATCGCCCACGACCAGCTCGCCCGCCTCGACTGCTACCTCGCCGGACGGGCCGAGGTCGCTCGCTACCTCACCGGCCAGCTCGCCCGGATACCCGGCCTGGAGGTCACCGAGATGCCTGAGGGGGTGATCCCGTCCTGGTACGGGTTGACGCTCACCTACAAGCCGGATGAGCTCGGCGGCCTGCCGATCGAGCGCTTCCACCAGGCGCTGATCGCCGAGGGCGCCACCGAGTTCGACCGGCCCGGCTCCACCTGCCCGATGAACCAGCTGCCGCTGTACCAGCAGCCCAGCATGCTGTTCCCCGGTCACCCGCACTCCCACCGCCGGTACAAGCCAGGGGACTTCCCCGTCGCCGAGCACGCCCACGCCCACACGATCAAGCTCCCGGTCTGGCATCGTGAGCAGGATCTGGAAGTGGCCGAGCAGTATGTCCGCGCGGCCACCAAGATCAGCGACCATCACAAGGAGCTGCAGTGACTGTCACCTCCCCCGAGTTCGTGGCCAGCCTGGCGGCCGACGCCGACGCCGCCGGCATCACCGGCTTCGTCGCCGCGGCCGTGATCAACCACGACGGTCGGGTCCTGCTCGTACGGCGCAACCCCGACGACTACATGGGCGGGATGTGGGAGATCCCCTCCGGAACGGTCGAGACTGGCGAGACCATCCTGGATGCCCTGCACCGCGAGACCGCCGAGGAAACGGGCCTGGCCATCGACCAGGTCACCAGCTACGTCGGGCACTTCGATTACCAGAACAGCCGCGGCGGTACGACCCGCCAGTTCAACTTCGCCGTTACGGTGGAGAAGACCGAACCGGTCGTCCTCACCGAACACGACGCCCACCAGTGGGCACTCCCAAGTGAGCTGCCCGAGGTCAGCGACGCGGTCCGCAACCTGATCGCACCCTGAGCCTGGCGGCTGCACCCCTCCAGCCATGCGGCCCGCCTCTCGGCGCTTCGAGAGGCGGGCCGCAGTCACATCGAGCCAGCTAGATGAGGTATGAACACACTGACCTGCATAGGCAACCGTCACTAATCGAGATGGGCGCCTGCAACGTCACGCAAGCCGGAGAGGACGTCGGAAACTTGTCGGCCGTGAGAGGTAAGTCGGTAGGTGATGGTCACGGGCCGGGTTGCGGTGACATTCCGAGACACCAATCCACTGCCTTCCAATTCGGCGAGGCGGCCCGAGAGCACTCGGTTGGAGATCCCGACCACGGATTCCTGGAGCTCGCCGAACCGGCACTCTTCAGCGGTGTGGAGCGCCAGCAGGATGTGCATTGTCCACCGGGCCGAGAGGGTCTCGACGAGATCACTCTCGGCCCGGGTCAGCGCGGCGCGGCGGTTATCAGCCGTCATGGCCCTCCTATAACCGTGGTGGCGCCAGCTTAGAAGGGGGGTTCCTCTTCGGCCTGGTCGGTGTCGAACAGCGTGCCGGTAGGACTCTCATCCACCTCCGGCTGGGCCTTCGGGGTGTTCTTCTTGAGCACGACGAATGTTGTGGGCTTCCCCTTCTCATCGTCACGGCGGTCGCGCGTCCACTGACCGGGGTAGAGCTCATCGAGTGCTCTCACCACGAGGTTGAAACCCCACTGCCAGCCTCCATCCGTGTCCCGCTCGTGCGCGGGTGCCTTCGCCTTAAGAAGGTTGGCGATGTGCGACCACTTGATGCCGCGCTCGCTCTCGATGAGCTCGTGGAACTTTGAGGTGTTGTCGAGATGCAGAATGGCGATGGCGCTGTCATCGGCAGCCGCCTCGGAGTCGTCCATGTCGCTGCCGCCATCGCCGTCGGCGGAGTGGCGGGCAGCCAGGATGGCGGCTGCTTCGTTGGTCTCCTGGCGTCGGGCATCTACCCCGGCACGGATTTGGGCCGCGAAGTGATCGGGAGCCGGAAGGTTGTACTCCGGATCCGCGCTCTCGTGGGCGCCCTCGAAGCTAAGTACGCGTACGGAGATGGGGTAGGGGCGCGAGCTTCGGTCGGTGCCGGGCGCGCTGGACCAGTAGATGCCGTTGCCGACGAGAGGCTCGTTGAGGAGCGTGGCCAAGAGGTCGTCGGAGAAGTGGGCGTTCGCCTTCTTCAGAGACACGAGGTCGCCCTGTGACAGCAGGTGGAAGACGAAGAAGTTATCGCCCTGGCTGAGGAGTTCGTGGGGGAGGCTGCCCGGCTGCTGGGTGATCAGCAGGGCGCCGAGGTCGTATTTGCGACCTTCCTTGACCCAAGAGACAAAGGGGCCATCCTCACGCTGGTTGGAGCCTCCGAGGACGGACTGGGCCTCCTCGATGACGGCGATGGTGGGAATGGACTTCGGATCGGCCTCGGTGAACTGGTTCTGGTTGTGCTCGAAGATGTCGCTGAGGAGCACGCCGGCCAGCTGAAGCCCCTGGGCACCGCGCATCTGCGAGATGTCGACCACGCAGAGCTTGCCCTTGCTCAAGCAGTCCTTGAGTACGGTCAGCAGCTGGCTCTTGGGGTCGTGGAGGGCGTTGATCACGCGCGTCATGTTGCTGATCGCCGCGTTGACCTCCATCTCCGACATCCCCTTGACGTTGAGGATCTTCTGAAACTCGGCGCCGTCCGTTCCACCCTTGTGACGGTAGACGAGGTCAACCAGCTTTCCCCAACGGGGCGGATCGAGGGCCTTGAGCTTAATGACGTTCTGCTGATCCTGCCGTTCGGGAGGCAACGCGATGCCGAGTACGCGGGCCGGGCTCAGCTCCTTGATGTTGAGCTTGACCCCGTTGACGACGAAAGAGTCGTAGAAGTCGCTCGGGCCCTTGCGGTTGGTGAAGACGACGAGCTTGTCGCGCAGGTGAGGCACATCGCACAGAGCGGGGCGGCCCTTGAAGTCCGGCCAGAAGTACTCTCCGTCGGGATCGAAGATCACCGTGCCCACCGGCACCTCGCCGTTGCGGCGCGGCACGGTCGGCTGAGTCTCATAGAGCGCGGAGAACAGCAGCTTGACCAGGTTGGACTTGCCGAAGCCGGCACGAGCGAAGACGAAGCTCCGGCGGGCCACGAGCTTGTCGACCTGGAAAGTCGGCATGATCGTCGGATGCTGGATCCTCATCCAGGATGTGTCATCGCCCACCCGCTTGTCGTTGCCGGCGTAGACGAACTCGCCGAAGGCGAGGTAGCCGATAGGTACCGCGCCTTTGGTGGTGTCGTTGGCGTTGACGACCTCGGCAAGCAGGTCGTCGGACAGGAGGGCTACCTGAGCGCCGACTTGCGGTAGACGTCGGTGGCTAGGCACGAAGATGTGCTTGCCGTCTTCAAGGCGGAGCACGCCGAGAATACGGATGTCGACCTTGTACTTCAGGTAGCGCTCGCGAAGCTCGTCGGGGATGGGCCGCTGGTCGCGCACCGCACGAGTGGCGTAGTCCTCGCCGATCGGAGACACCAGACGCCCTTGGGATGCGATGGTCGTGATCCGCCCGAGGATGGCCTCGCGCTCGTGCTCGAGCTGCACGAGAACGAACTGGCCGTGCATGGCAGTGGTCTGGAAGTCGTCGTGGTGCGGCAGGACGAGGTCGGCGTGAAACTCCATGCCGCTCTCGGAGAAGCCGCGGAAGGTGCCGACGACTTTTTCGCGCTCGAACAGGCTCATGACGGTTCTTACTCCACTGGATGCGGGGAGGAGACAGTGAGGAGGTGTTACTCGTAGCGCCGGGCGGCGACGTCAGAGGCCAGCCGCAGGGCGTCGATGACAGGGGCCTTGTCCTTGCCGACCTGTTCACGGACAGCGTCGACGAGCTGGTCTTCGACGATGTCCATGTCGAGATCGGCGACGCGGGAGTAGCTGTCAGCCGCCTGGATGCAGTTGGGATAGAGCGGGATGGGGAAACCGGCCACTGCGTCGGCCTGGAGGTAGCCGAAGATCGCCTGGGCTTCCGTATCCTGACGCGACATAAGGTCGACCGTCCAGATCGGGTCGCCCGAGTACGGGCCGAAGCGGACGAAGTACATCGAGCCGAAGTTGAACTTTGGTTTTTCGCCGGGGGATTCGTCGTCCACGTTGCGGGTGTACTCGTCCCACAAGTACGCCTTCTCCAGCATGTCGGCGGGAACCTTCACGAAGCTGGCGGCGCCGTTGTCGAACACCGCGGACAGAGACATTGCCAGCCGGTAGTACTCCAGGACCTGGGTCTTCTTCGCCAGCCCCACGAGCCACACCTTGCGCTTGTCTCGCCGTCGAATGCGCTCCATGGCCTCGAACATCTGCTCGCCCATCTTCACGAACAGCTCGCCCTGGAAGATCTTGCTGCGGAGCAGGCCATCGCGGACGATGAGCGTGTCGACCGCGTAGTCGCGGTGACAGATCAGGTCGTACAGGGTGGCCCACTCGCACAGGTCACGAAAGACCAACACCCAGCTTGGTGACTTGCCGGACATCATCGGTGACAGCTGCCGGAGCGTCTGCACACCCAGGCCGCACATCAGCCTCCCCAGCGCAGTTCGTGGAGTTCCGTCCTCGTTGAACTGACGTCGGCCCAGTGCCTCGATGTCGGAGATCGGGGAGACCACCTCCATGCATAGTTCCTTGCCGCTGGAGTCCACGACCCGGACCACTTGGAGGTAGGGCCCTGACCCCGGATGTTGGACACGGGGTTATGCGGCTTGGGCGAGTGTAGTTGATGTTGTGCTGAGGGCGGTCTCGTAGGCGATCGGGCTGCGGTATCCGAGGCTGCTGTGGCGGCGGACTGTGTTGTAGCGGTGGAGCCAGCGGAAGAGCTCCAGGCGGGCCTCGCGCTCGCTTGACCAGCTCTTTCGGCCTTGGAGGGTCTCGCGTTTCGCCGTCGCGTTGAAGCTCTCCGCGAGCGCGTTGTCAGCGCTGGACCCGACCGCGCTCATCGACTGCCGGACGCCGGCCCGGCGGCAGGCCTCGGCGAAGACCCTGCTGCTGTACTGGGAGCCGTGATCGGTGTGCATCACCGCCCCGTGCAGGCTGCCGCGGGTCCGCTCGGCCGCGGCCAGGGCGTCGATGACCAGCTCGGCGCGCATGTGGTCGGCGATTGCCCAGCCGGCCAGCCGGCGCGAGCACAGGTCGATCACGGTCGCGAGATAGCAGAACTTGCCGCCGCCGACCGGCAGATACGTGATGTCGCCGACGTACTTCCGGTTGGGCTGCTCGGCGGTGAAGTCGCGGCCGACCAGGTCCGGGGCCTTCGCCGCGGCGGGGTCCGCGATGGTGGTGCGGTGCTTGCGCCGCAGCCGCAGCCCGGCGATCTGGGCGGCGTTCATCAGCCGGGCGACCTTCTTGTGGTTCACGACGTCGCCCTGGTCGCGGAGCTCGGCCGTGACGCGCGGGACGCCGTAGGTGCCGTCCGAGGCGGCGTGGACCGCGCGTATCCGCGCGGTGACCTCGGCGTCCGCGGCCTGCCGGGCGGCGCGGTCGGGGGCGGTGGTCTGCCAGTAGTAGAAGCTGGACCGGGCGATGCCCAGGACCTGGCACAACCGCTTGACGCCGTAGCGGCGCTGGTGGTCGGCAACGAACTGGCAGCGGTTCACCAGCGCGTCTCCCCTGCGAAATACCGGGCGGCCTTGCGCAGGATGTCGCGCTCCTCCTCCAGCTCGCGGATCCTCTTGCGCGCGGCCGCCAGCTCGGCCTGCACCGCGTCAGCGGCCGGAACCGCCGCGAGAGCCCCGGCCGCCGAGTGCGAGGCGGGACGGCGTCCGTCGGCGGTCCGAATCCAGTTGCGCAGGGTCTCGGTGTTCACCCCGAGGTCCTCGGCGACCGACTTGATCGTCGCCCCCGGCCGGGACCGGTACAACGCGACCGCGTCCACCTTGAACTGCGGCGGGTAGTGCTTCATCACCATCTGTGCAGGACTCCTGTCCACCCGGACCATCAAGATCCAAGTGTCTCTGGTGTCCAACATCCGGGGTCAGGGCCCGTAGAAGGGATTGAAGGCGACCTTGTTGTTACCGCCGTCAGAGGCCATCAGCGCCACCGATGTCGCTGCACGTGGCTTGATGACCTTGACCTCGGAGCGGATGGCGCGGGCCTGCTCGACTAGCTTGTCCAGCTCCCCGCGGCCAGCCTCGACCTGGTCACCGATCAGCTGCCTGAGCTGCTTGATCTGGTCCGCGTCGAACATGCATCTCCCCACACCTCGATCACGACGTCGCAAGGCGAGCGGTTCACTCGTCTGGCCCCGACAGCATGCCACGGCGCACTGACGATCCGTTATGGAGTTGTGGAAAGTAACCGAGTAACTCTGTCAGCGTGGAAGGCCGACCAACTCCGCCACCAGGTCGATCTCTTCCACGGCAGTGCCGGCCTTGCCAAACTGTTCGGCCTGTCGGGTCTTCTTGGGTGGAGTGCCGGCTTGGCGGACTTCCTTGACTACCCATCCGGCCTTTGCTTCCGTCACGGACGCCAGCAGCATCTGCTCCGGATTGGTGAGGGCCGAAGGCAGCGCGCCAAAGCGGATGGCGAGTCGCGCCCCCGGGTGGCAGCGGCGGGCAGTAGCAGCCCACACGTCGGCGAGCGCCTGGATGAACGCCTCCTGATTCGGCTGGCGCGCGATCTGGCCCTTGGTGCCGTAAAGGACTTCCTCGGGGCCGCCGAGGAACCACGAACGCAGCCACTGATCGGCCACGTAGGTGCGCATGCCGTAGTACGGCGGCGAGGTGACCACCAGGTCGAACTTCTGCCGCAGGCCGTTGAGCGTCTGAACCGAGTCGCCAAGATAGATCCGACCACCGTGGGCAAGCGGAGCCGCGTCAAGGAGGCGATTGGCCCGCCGCTCGATGACCTCCAAGGCCGGGATCCGCACCGGCTCCATGTCGCGCGTCTTCCAGAACTTCACCGCGTAAGCAGGCTTGGATGCATAGGTGCGCGGCATCTGGTTCGACAAGTAGGACGGAAGGTGCTTGTTGCGTGGACCGTGCAAGATGCCAAGCAGGATCGCCCGGAGCATGGCCGCAGTCGGAGTGGTCATGCCCAGCAGAGCATGACGCAGCGTCACAAGCTCGCGTAGAGTCTCCTGTTCGAAGCACCACTGCCAGAACTCGCCTTGGGGCACCGTGTCCCGTGCGCCGCCACTAAGGATCGCCCGAGCGAGGCGGACCACGGCGCGAGGTGTGACACGGGTGAGCTTCGCCTGGGCAATGGCCGCGGCTACCGGGTTGATGTCAATACCGACGGAAGGCAGACCCGCCAGCCGAGCCGCATACAGAGTGGTCCCCCGTCCGCAGAACGGGTCGAGAACTCGGGTCGCATCGGGGCGAGCGGCAAGCTGCTGAAGTGGAAAGTCCAGCGGGAACATCGTGTAGTACGGGCAGACGGCATTAAGGCGCAGCGCATCTTCAGGCCAGCTAGGTGTAAGGGCCGCAGCAGTTGCCATCATGGGTGTAACCATACAGGTATAGTTACACCCATGTCACGAAGGAGCCTTGATCCTGCCGCCCAGCGCCGGGGGCAGATTCTGGCATCCCGTTTGACGCAGGCCCGCCGCGCATCTGGCCGTTCGGCGGAGGTGGTTGCCCGGAGTGCAGGCATCTCGGTTGAGACCGTGCGAAGCATCGAAAAGGGCCGAACGTCCACACCGGAGTTCTTCACCGTCGCCGCTCTGGCCACAGAGCTGGGGCTGTCGCTTGACGACCTGTACGCCTTCGCCTGTCAGCCCTCTGGGGCCCATCTCCAGTCACCTGATGGTCGTGACGCTGACAGCTCCCCTTGAGTGGGCCCTGCCGCAGAGGTGTGCTCGCCGTTGGCCATGTGGCGAGCCCCGCGTGTCCCTCGCCGGAGCCACTGAGTCCTCAGTCCATCGTGCGACCACCTCAACGTGGGAGCGCCAGCCAAACTTGGCCACGCAGTCAAGCGTGGCTGCGGCGCACATCCATCCTCGTCTCCGCTTGACGTCCAAGCTTTAGCCGCTCGACTCTCAAATTTCAGCAAGGGCTATCAAGAGGAAGAGCCTGATGCGCAGCCAACCAGGCTCAGGCGTGGGCAAAGTTATCCCTCATCAAAAACGCTAAGAAGACTAGATGGTTCAGCCTGAAGGCCTCGCGCAAGGTTCAGCAGAGTGGTCAAGCTTGGGTTCCGGCGCCCGTGCTCGATGTAGGCCACGCCCCGGAAGCTAAGGCCGCTTCGCGCCGCCAGCTCCTCAAGAGTGAGTCCGCGACCCTCGCGAAGTCGCCTCAGGTGCATGCCGAAGGCATGAAGCTGGGGGTCCGGAAGATCTGATGGCGACACGGATCCGACTCGAACATCGAGGGCCGTTTGACTGCCATGAACAGCTGTGCATAATCGGCGCTGATTGCCGCTTCAGACATGCCGCGCCGACCAGGTCGGTGAAGCTGGCCCTTCGAGAGGGAGCACCATGCCTGCGCCGAGGAAGTACTCACCAGAGCTGATCGAGCGCGGGGTCCAGATGGTGATCAAGATGAGGCGACAGGACCCGGGGCGATCGAGCGTGGTGAGGGAAGTGGGCGAACAACTTGGCGTTCACCCGGAGGTCTTGAGGCACTGGGTCAATAAGGCGAATTGTACGGCTGGGCAGCAAAAACATGACGACAGTTCCTCCGAACGACTTCGTCAGCTTGAGGAGGAAAACGCAGATCTGCGTCGTATCAACGCGATCCTAAGGTCCGCTGCTGCCCTGTTCGCGGCTGAGCTCGAGCCCGGTGGGCGTCTCATGCGGTGAATGTCCCGCGGTTCAGGTATGGCACCGCGCGGGTCCGGCTGGGGGCTCACCTCTGCCCTCGGCCGGCAGTCTGTGGCTCGGCTCGGCATCAGTGGCGCGCATGGGTAGCTGTGGACATGGCGGGGCTACCGCAGAGCAAACGGCTACGGCCGCAGTGACATGAGCATGCAGGCAGCGAGCCCACCCGCCTGACGCTTTTTCTGGGCACCAATGGGCAGATGGCAGCCAGTGGTCCATGTGGATTCGACGGTCAACACATGAACTACTGGCTGCATGGATGGCGACAACGAATTAACACTCATCCATCGTGCTGCGTCGTCAGCTCAGCTAGCTTCCTATTAGTGGCTGGCGATAGGTCACCTAGGACGGGGAGCGCGTAGTTCAAAAGCTCTCGCAGGGTGAACTTGGCGGCAGTTCGACCTGCGGCAGAGTGTTTTTGGAGATCGCACTTCAAGTGTCGAGTTCGTCCCTCCAGTGGAACTGTTGCCGACGTCACGAATGAGCCCTTCCCGAGGGCCAAGGAGAACTCCTCAAGCACCGGGTCGTCCCAGATGTATGTGTTGGCTGGAAGTCGATACTCAAGCCGCCTGCCATTCTCTGCCTCGATTACAAGCTCGTCGATAGTTACACGGGCCAGCGCTGCTCGATCGACCAGTTCCCTGAGTCGAACCTGTCGACTAGGAGAGCCAGTCGACGATCCCAGCGAGGAGACTGGGCCAGGGGAGAAGTGGGAAACGAATGATTCATCCTTGAGCCCAAGCATGCCGGAGTGCAGAAACCATCGCAGAGCCTCGGGAGCAGCCACTGGAGATGTAGTGACATCTGACAGCTGAAGCGACTTGGCGCGGAACCTGTCAAGGTTGGAATTTACTAGGTGCTGGAGGTTCTCAGATTCTTGAGAAGCGTCAATTTCGCAGAGTCGCTCAAGCGTCAGCCCTGCGCCAATCCTCCTCCAGAACTCAGCGTCAGAGGAGGTAACGACATCCAGCAGCAACTTCAGGCCGGCTGCGTCGAGACTAGTAGCGATGCCACCTGCGCCGGGAAACGTCGATGCCGGCGCTCCAGAGCCGAGCCATACTGCATGCAATAGCCTTGTTAGAATCCCGGCCCGAGTCGCGTCTAGGAGGTCCTCAGCAGTCGTAAGCGCGTCGCGTGTCGACTTGACCTCAGCGTGCTGGGCAGCGGTGAATCCCGCATCGACCGTGGCGGTCGCGGAGCGCGCCCGGTCTTGGTCGACGAAGCCCCGACCGCCCTGCAAGACCGCCTTGGACAGCAAGCCCAAAACGGGCTTGTCGCCCTGCGTATCAGCAAACGTGCTGATGGTAGAGGGCGTTGCCACAAGCGTACTGGCCTGCGCCGATTCCACCTTAAGTGCTTCCGCATTTTGGCTATCGCGTAGAACAGTTAGTGGCATGATGATGGGGCGCTGGTTAGCGATGACCGAAACATCTTCGCGAATGTACTCGGGATTGTCGCTCGTTCGAAGGAAAACGGGCCTGATGGAATGGTCGCCATGCCAGCGAAGAACCAAGTCCGGGGCATAGGTATGGTTGAAGTAATCCGTCGACTCCACCGTCACGTCAGAGTCTGAGGCTTCAAGCCTTGAGATGACGGCATTCTTAATTGAAGCCACGTTCTGTGACGGATTTTCGGAGGTCAGATTATAGATGAAGGCTTCAAAGTCATCCATTACCCTTCACCCCTCTCGACCTGATTCGCGATGATCAGGCCTCTATTTTTTGGGGTGATTACCAGCTTCTCCTGCTTTTCGGAGAGTACGATCACCCAGATACGATCCGAGACGTCTTTGGCTAGATCGTCATCGATCAGAGCTTCCGCCTCGGCATTGTCCGCCGTGCCGAAAACCCTTTCGAGGTTCCGCTCCAGCAGCAAGGATTCGGCGATCTTCTCGGGGGAATAGAGCGAGGACCATGTTGTGACCCGGAATGGGTGCCAGGTGATCCACATGAAGTCATCCGCAAGGCGATGATGATCCCGGCGAGTCAGGTAGCATTTGGCTAGGAAGTCATCGAAGTGATATCCCTGATCTGCGGCCGTCGCATAGTTTTTGCATTCAGAGAGGAAGAATCGCCCCTCGAACTCGTCGCCGGATAGAATTCCACCCAGGTCATATGAGTAGGGCTGTCGTTCGCCATGAGGCCAGTTGAACTCAAGTCGGCCCGCGGCGACGGCGTCCTCATTCGTCCATGAAGACCTGACACGGGTAGTGGCGTCGAGGTAGCGCTTGGCGCGTCGCGCCCCGTCGGCGCCCTTCTGGTGCATGGCCTCACCTGGCATGGCGCGATCCTAGCCGCTGCCGTCGAAGGCCAGCGTCCGTGCGGCAGAGGCAAGCCACGACAGAGGCACAGACCAACCGCGATCGCCAGGGCTTGGCTCAGGGTGCACCAGGCGACGGCGCGCCAAAGCGGGCACTTGCCTTACGTGCCTGAATGAACCCGACCTGCGGTGACCAGCGCACAGTGCTTGACAGCACTAGATAACGGTGGTCCCGACGGCGTACTCGGCCGTGGTCATCCCGGCGTCCGAGCGGCCCCGGAGCCGGACCACCCTGCGCACCCGGCAGGCTGCTCGGCGGCTCCTGCGCCGCCATGCCGCGGCCGACGGGCGGAGCGGACGCCCGGCACCGGGCCCGATCGCGATCACTGCGGTCATGAAACTCTCCTGTCGCTTGTCTTCCGTTGATGGTCGATGACCGTGCACTCGACCCTTGTTCACATCGCCTGGGCGAAGCGGCTGGTGAGGCCGATCACCACCGGCACCACTCCGATCAGGACGAAGGCCGGGAGGAAGCAGAGCCCCAGCGGCGCGGTGGCGAGCACCGCGGCCCGGCGCACCCGTGCGTGGGCCGCGCGGGCCGCCGCCGTGCGCTGCCCCTGGGCCAGGCCGATCAGCGGGCCGGCTGCCGGGACACCACCGAGGCTGCTGCGCTCCAGGCAGCGCGCCAGCGGTGCCAGCGGCGGGTGCTGCTCGCCCAGCCGGCTCCAGCACAGCTCCGGCGGTGCGCCCAGGGCCAGTTCGGCCCCGATCGCCACCAGCCGGGGCCCCAGTGGCGCTCCCACGCTCCGACCCACCGCCGACACGGCCTCCGAAGGCAGCGCCGCGGAGCCGAGGCAGGCCGCCAGGAGCTCGGCGCCCAGTGGGAGTTGCCTGGTCAGCAGCTCGTCCTCGCGGGCCGCCCGGCGGTCCGCCGGCGGTCGTGCCCGGGCCGACCACCGGTGGACGCCCCCCGCCAGCAGCGCCCCGGCGACCAGTCCGGTACCGCCACCGAGCAGCACCATCGCCGCCAGCCCGGCCACGGCCGCCGTCACCGCCCGCCGTCGGCGCCCGACTGCCAGGGCCTCCAGCCGCGTTCTTCGCCCCCTCTCCTCCCGTCCTGCGGCCCGGGCGAACACCCTCCGACGCCTCGCCCGGCCACGCACCGACGTCCACCCCACGGCAACCGCCACCGCTGGAAGGGCGACCGCCAGCCACTCGGCGCCTCGCATCACCTCGCCCCCGCTTCCGCCCCGAGCACCCGTGCGCGCACCCGCGACAGCCCGCAGTTCCGCTCGCTCGCCCGAGGAGCGGGCGCCGCACGGCCACGGGTTCGACGCGGCTCACCCCGCCGCGAAGGCGCCCCCAGCCCGCCGTGGGCCGCCGCCCGCACGATGCGCGCCGTCCAGAGCACCCCCAGCCCCTCCAGGACCGCTCCCGCCACGAGGCAGCCCAGCCCGGCCGGGGTGTGCAGCAGGACCTCCAGCGGACGTGCGCCGAGCGCCGTGCCGAGGAGCAGTCCGACGGCCGGCAACGCGGCCAGGACGGCGATGGTCGCGCGGGGACCCGCCAGCTCCCCGGCGATCTCCTCCGCGAGCGCCCGCTCGCCGCGCAGCGCCTCCGCGACCCGCTCCAGCGCGTCGGCCAGCCCCGCGCCGCTGTCCGCGGCCACCCGCCAGCAGGCCGCGACGGCCGCCGCCCCGCTGCCGCCCGGCTGTTCGGCCAGCAGGTGCAGGGCAGCGGGCACGTCCCCGCCGTAACGGCCGGCCGCCAGCCGCGCCACCGGCTCCTCGCCGAGCCTGCGCAGCGCCTCCGGGTCGGCGGCGAGCCTCGCGGTGGCCAGGTGCAGCGCCTGCTCCGGTGTCGCCCCGCCGCGCAACTCCCCCGCCAGGCCGGCACAGAACTCCACCACGGCCGCCGCCCGGTGCCGGGCCTCCGCCGCCAGGCGTCGCCGCAGCCGCCACCTGCGCAGCGGCAGCACGGCCAGGGCGGCCACGAGCACCGGCACCGGCGAGGCGACGGTCCGTCCGGCGGCCAATCCGAGCGGCAGGAGCAGCAGTTCGGGCGCCAGGAGCTCCGGCAGCCGGCCCCGGGCCCGCGCCAGGATCTCCGTGCCCGGTCCTGGCCCCAGCCCCGGCACCGGAACCGGCACCGGGGGCCCGCTGCCCGCCAGCACCAGCCTGGAGCGCCGCCCGCCCGGCAACTGCTCCTGCACCGAGCGCCACGCGGCGACGGCCACCAGGCACAGCACCACCGTCCAGCCGAGCGCGATCTGACTCTGCGCCAAGTCGTTCACCTCCGTCGTCCTCCGTCCTTCCGACCCGCGCCACCGAGCAGCACCAGGGCACCCGCAGCGCACCCGCCCAGCAGCAGGGCGAAGGCGAGTTCCACCACCCGCACGTCCGCTCCTCCCGACCCGGCCACCGTCACCGCGATCACGACCGCCCCGATCCGAGCGGCACCCCGCGCGCCGCCAACAGTCCGACCAGCCGCTCCCAGCCCGCACCGGGACGCAGGCCGCCGGACGCCGGGAAGGCCACCGCGGGTGTGGTCACGGCCGATCCGTCGCCGGCTCCGGCCAGCGTGTGGATCTCCGCCACCCGGCGCAGCCCCGAGCCCGGATCGCGGGCCAGGTGCACCACCACGTCGATCGCGGCCCGCAGCTGGCTGTGCAGTGTCGGCCGGTCGAGACCGGCGAGCGAGCCCAGGGCCTCCAGCCGGACCGGCACGTCCGCCGCCGTGTTGGCGTGGACGGTGCCGCAGCCGCCCTCGTGCCCGGTGTTCAGCGCGGCCAGCAGGTCCGACACCTCGGCCCCGCGCACCTCGCCGATCACCAGCCGGTCCGGGCGCATCCGCAGCGCCTGGCGGACCAGGTCCCGCAGGGTGAGCTCGCCCAGCCCCTCCTGATTGGGCGGCCGGCCCTGCAGCCGGACGACGTGCGGGTGGGCCGGTTGCAGTTCGGCGGAGTCCTCGGCGACCACGATCCGCTCGTCCGGCCCGACCAGGCCGAGCAGGGCCGACAGGAGCGTGGTCTTCCCCGAGCCCGTCCCGCCGGACACGAGCAGCGAGAGCCGGGCCCGCACGATGCCCGCGAGCAGCTCGGCACCCTCCGGTGGCAGCGACCCGCCCGCCACCAACTCGTCGAGCGTGAACGGCCGGGGGCGGCAGACCCGCAGCGAGATGTGCGTGCAGCCGGCCGCGATCGGCGGCAGCACGGCGTGCAGCCGGGTGCCGTCCGGCAGGCGGGCGTCCACCCACGGGCGGGCGTCGTCCAACCGCCGGCCGGCCGCGGTGGCCAGCCGGTGGGCCAGCCGCCGCACCGCCTCGGCGTCGGCGAACCGGACTCCGGTGGCTCGCCGCAGGCCGCCGCCACGGTCGACCCACACCTCGTCCGGGCCGTTCACCAGGACGTCCGTGACATCGGGCGCCGCCAGCAGCCGGTCCAGCGGGCCCGCACCCACCAGCTCGGCGCGCAGCGAGCGCACGGTGTCCAGGACCTCGTCGCCGCCGAGCGGCGGGCGGGTGGCCCGCAGTGCGGCCGCGACCGAGCCCGCCGTCGGGGCGGCGCCCGACTCGGCCAGCCGCAGCCGCACCGCGTCCACCAGGGCCGCCGTCCGCTGCTCGCGGGCCGTCCGGCCGTACGGGCAGGGACCGTGACCGGGCCCCGGCTCCGGCGGCCCGCCGGACGACGGCACGCTCCGCAGCGGCCGGTGCTCCCGCGCACCCCCGCCGCCCGGGCCGGGCGAGCCACTCCGAAGGACTGTTCTGCGCAGACGGACCATCAGTACACCCCTCCTCCGACCGCCGGCACCGGCGGCAGCACCTCGTTCAGGAAGCCCGCACAGAAGCGTGCGAGCGGGCCGTTCTCCCGGCTCCCGGGCGGGACGCCCTTCACGACGTCCTGTGCCAGGCCCGGCTCCGGTTCCAGCTCTCCCGCCAGCGGCAACCGCAGCCCGCGGACGATCTGCCCGGCCGGGAGACCGCCGGCCCGCACCGGCCGCACCACGGCCCGGACGTCCCCGAGCCGCATCCGGGCGGCCGCCGCGACCCGGTCGGCGGCGGCCACCGCGCGCAGTTCGGCCGACACCACCAGGAGCGCCAGGTCGGACTGCTCCAGCGCCTGCCCGGCGGCCGCGTCGAGGTGGCGGGGCACGTCGACCACCACCAGCCCGCCGCGCCGCCTGGAGGCGGCCAGCACGCTGCGCATGGCCTCCGGCGGGACGGTCAGCGTGTCGCCGCGGTCCCAGGACAGGCAGGACAGCGCGGAGAGCCGCTTGAGCGCCGGCAGCGCCCTGGCCAGCTCGGCCCCGCTGACCCGCCCGCGGGAGCCGGCCAGGTCGGGCCAGCGCAACCCGCTGACCCGCTCGCCGCCGAGCAGGATGTCGAGACCCCCGCCCAGCGGATCGCCGTCCAGGAGCATCGTCCGCCGGCCCGCCCGCGCGGCGGTGACCGCCAGCGCGCAGGCCAGGGTCGAGGCCCCGGCCCCGCCGGACCCGCCGAGCACCGCCACGGTGACCGCCGGGCAGCCGACCCCCTCGGCCGCGTCGGCCACCCGGTCGAGCAGCCAGGCCTCGGCGTCGGGCAGGAACAGCACGTGCTCGGCACCGAGTTGGACGGCCCGGACCCACACCCCGGGATCGTCCAGGTCCAGCCCGAGCAGCAGCACCCCGCCGCGCCGCCCCAGCCCGGAGCAGCGGGCGGCCTGGTCGTCCCCGACCAGGACCAGCGAGGCGCCTTCCCAGAGCTCCCGCGTCGGCGGGGCGCCCCGGACCAGCCTCGGCTCGGTGCCCGCGGCCGCGCAGATCCGCAGCAGGTGCTCGGCCAGGCCCTCGTCCTCGGTGACGACGAGCGGCCCGGCGACCGCGGGGCCCTCGGCGGTGATGTGGTCGGCGATAGGCGTCGACACGGTGTCTCCCCTCCGCGCCGCCGACCACCGGAGTGGTGGCCGGCGGCGCACGTCGGACGGTTCCAACGGACGGCCGTCCGACAGACCTCAGGGAGGAAGGAGTGAGGCCCTGCCCGGCGACCGCCGCCGGTCATCACGGTGGGGGGAGATCCCGGATTCCGTCATCCGGGTTCCGATTGCCTGTGGATAACTCATGGGCTGTGGATGAAAACGTTCACCCGGGCGGGGGGCTAATCGGCGAAGAATTGACGAAAGGGGGTCACCGAGATGAACCGGCGGCCCGCCGCATCCCGTTCGCCCCCTCTCCGGACCGCTCCCCGCCGTCTTCCCGGCACCGTTTCCGAACGGACCCGCACGACCGCTCGGAACCGGCCGTTCGATCCTCGACGGACATGAGCAACTGACGACGCAGAGTGACGAAAGTCGATCGGCAGGCCGAGGTGGCGACACTCCCTGTAAGCCGTCGACGCGGCGGCGGCGAATGCGCCGCGAGAGGCGTTCGAGCCCTGAAAATGGCCCCGGACGTGCGACGACCCCCGCCGGGGGGGAGAGCGGGGGTCGTCTATCCACAGCCCGGCTCGGGGGGGGAGGAGCCGGACCGGGTTAGCACGGTCGCGAACGATCCGTGACTTCCATGGTGTACCCGAGCGGCCAGAAACACAAACCCGCACGCCCGCGAGTACGCCGAATGGCGGGGTGTTTTGCGGCTCCCTCTATCCTCGGTTCCCGTGGACACCACCGAGAACGCCGACGACCGCGCCGACGAGTCCCCGGACGACACCACCGGACCCGAAGAGCTCCGCCCGCCCGTTCGCCCCCGGCCCGGCGGACCGCGCACGGCGGCCTTCTTCGACCTCGACAAGACCATCATCGCCAAGTCGAGCGCGCTGGCCTTCAGCCGCCCCTTCTACCAGGGGGGTCTGATCAACCGTCGGGCCGTACTGCGCAGTGCGTACGCCCAGTTCGTCTTCCTGGTCGGGGGCGCGGACCACGACCAGATGGAGAAGATGCGCGAGTACCTCTCCGCGCTCACCCGGGGCTGGAACGTCCAGCAAGTCCGCGAGATCGTCGCCGAGACCCTGCACAACCTGATCGACCCGATCATCTACGACGAGGCGGCCTCGCTGATCGAGCAGCACCACGCGGCCGGCCGGGACGTGGTGATCGTCAGCAGCTCCGGCTCCGAGGTGGTCGAGCCGATCGGCCGGCTGCTCGGCGCGGACCACGTGATCGCCACCCGGCTCAAGGTCGAGGACGGCTGCTACACCGGCGAGATCGAGTACTACGCCTACGCCGAGAACAAGGCCGCCGCCATCCGGGAGTTGGCCGGGACCGAGGGGTACGACCTGGCCGCGTCCTACGCCTACAGCGACTCCTCCACCGACCTGCCGCTGCTGGAGGCGGTCGGCCACCCGTCGGCGGTCAACCCCGACCGCGCGCTGCGGAAGGAGGCGCAGGCCCGGGAGTGGCCGGTGCTGGTCTTCGAGAAGCCGGTGGAACTGCGGCGCCGGCTGCCCGAGTTCTCCGCTCCGAGCGGCTCGGTGCTGACCGCCGTGGCGGTCGGGACGGCCGTGGTGACCGCCGGGGTGATCTGGTACCTGGCCCGGAGGCGGCGCCCCGCGGCCTGAGGCCGCGCCGCCGGCCGTCTTTGGCCAAAACGGGCAATCGGGACAGACTTCTCGTTTCGGGTTCCCCTTTCGCCCGAAACGCGATACAAATGAAGCACGGCCCGCGAGACCCGGTCAGGACCTAAGAGGTCAAACCGACAACGCAGTTCAGGCCCACGGACCGCACGTACAGATATCCGGGCACCCACATGCAGCCGACCCGCTGTCGGGCCGCCGGACCAGGCGAACGGGCAGGATCCCCGTCTGATCGGCACTTCCGGTGCATGCATGGTCACCCGGTATCTGCACCAGCGGCGGCACCCAGCAGGATCAGGTGCCGCCGCATCTCTTTCTCCGCGCGCCCCAGGGGGCGCGTGCGCCGTTCCGGTCCGGCCGCTCAGACCATCCCGCGCTGCATCGCCTCGCAGACCGCCGTGCTCTCCCGGACGCCGAGCCGCAGCGCCCGTCCGCAGTGCGCGATCCAGGCCGCCATCCCCTCGGGGGTGCCCGCCAGGTAGCCGGCCAGGGCCCGCCGGTAGGCGGCGGTGCCGAGTTCCGCCAGACCGACCTCGGCCGGGCAGATCGACTTCGGGTCGAGCCCCTCGGCGATCAGCACGATCCGCTGGGCGGCCCGCGCGATCACCCCGTTGTGGGTGCCGAACGGCCGCAGCGCGAGCAGTTCGCCGTGCACCACCGAGGCCACGACCAGGGCCGGCGTGCCCACGCCCTGGCCCTCCGCGCGCGCCACCAGGAGCCGGGACAGCTGGTCGAGCCGGGCCGCGACCTCCTCCGTGCCCGGGGCGGGCGGCAGCACCGGGAGCGGATCGTCCACGGCGTCGACCTCGACGCTCTCCACCGGCTCCAGCTCCAGCGGGAACAGCTCCTCGGCGCCCTCCCCGGCCCGCCGCGGGCGGCCGGCGGCCGGATCGGCGTCGCCGACCGCGAGCAGGTGCAGCCGGGCCAGCACCTGGAGCGGCGAGTGCCGCCAGATGCTGAGCAGCTGGCCGGCCTCGGCGGCGATCCGCAGGGCCGCGCCGACCGCCCGGGCTTCGGGGTCCGCGCCGAAGTCGCTGCGTCGGCGGACCTCCTCCAGCGGCCAGTCGGCCCCGGCCAGGGCCGCCGACGCGCGGGCGCCGCGCAGCGCGGACTCCGAGGTGACCTCGGCCGCCCGGCGGCGCATCACCCGGTGGCCGTAGAGCCGGTCGACGGCCTTGCGCACCTCGGCCACCGCGTCGGGCACCCCGGGGAGCTGGGCCAGCGGGGCGAGGGGATCAGTTCCAGTGCTCACCTACCCGAGAGTAATGAACGGGCCGCCCCTCCCGGAACAGCAACCCCGCATCACCCGTTAGAGGCAATCCTCACTTCCCGCCCCCGGCGAACCCGAAACCCCGGCTAGCATGGCCGCTATCGGAGACGATAACGATTTCCAACTAGGGGATCCGCCCCCACGCGACCCCTGGGCAAGCGGCCCGTAGCGAGGGCCCTGAGCGAGAGCCGGAGTCCCCAGATGAAGATCGCCTTCGTCGGCAAGGGCGGCAGCGGGAAGACCACGCTGTCCGCCCTGTTCATCCGCCACCTGGCAGCCATGGGCCGACCGGTCATCGCCGTGGACGCCGACATCAACCAGCACCTGGGCCCCGCCCTGGGGCTGACGGACGCGCAGGCGGCCGAACTGCCCCCGCTGGGCGGACACCTGCCGGAGATCAAGGAGTACCTGCGCGGCAGCAACCCGCTGATCCGCTCCTCCGACGAGATGATCAAAACCACACCGCCCGGCCGCGGTTCGCGACTGCTGCGGATCGTCGAGGAGAACCCGGTCTACGCCGCCTGCGCCCGCCCGATCGCCCTGGACGAGGGCTCGGTCCGACTGCTGGCGACCGGCGCGTTCACCGAGGAGGACCTCGGGGTGGCCTGCTACCACTCCAAGGTCGGTGCGGTGGAACTGCTGCTCAACCACCTGGTGGACGGCCCGGGCGAGTACCTGGTGACCGACATGACCGCCGGCTCGGACTCCTTCGCCTCCGGCCTGTTCACCCGCTTCGACCTGACCTTCCTGGTCGCCGAGCCGACCCGCAAGGGCGTCTCCGTCTACCGCCAGTACCGGGACTACGCCCGAGACTTCGGCGTGCAGCTGCGAGTGGTCGGCAACAAGGTGCAGGGCCCGGACGACCTGGCCTTCCTGCGCCGCGAGGTCGGCGACGACCTGCTCACCACCTTCGGCCAGTCCGACTGGGTGCGCCGCCTGGAGCAGGGGGCCGAGCCGCCGCTGAGGGCCCTGGAGTCGGCCAACCGGGCCGTGCTGGAGGAGCTGCGGATCGAGACCGACACGGCGTACGGGCGGCGGGACGCGCGCCGCTACACCGAGCAGGCGGTCCTCTTCCACCGCCGCAACGCGGAGAGTTGGGCCAACGCCAAGGTCGGCATCGACCTCGCGAGCCAGGTGGACGGGGACTTCGTCCTGGGCGAGTACGCGGACGGCGGCGAGCGCACGGCCCCGGCGGGCGCCCACGTCTGACCAGCACCACCGCGACCGAACGGGCCGTGACCTCCCCATTCCGGGAGGCCACGGCCCGTTCGCGTGCCGCCCGCCCGGCCGCAGGGCCCACGGCCGCCGCCACCAGCAGATTCCCGACCGTTCGGCCACCACCCATTGGGGTGAATCAGGGGGTTTTCCGCTTCCCTCCCGGAACCACGCTGTGCAAAGCTTTCATTACCCTCGGTTTACCGAGTCTTGATGGTTCGCCCGGCGGTCCCCGGTGAGACGTCCCGCACCTCGCCCGGAGCCCTGGCGGGCCTGATGGTCGACGCCGGCCGGTGACACCCGCACTCCCCCGCCGCGCCCACGCCATCCCGCCACACCGTCGCGCCCACGACAGCCGATCCGCCCCGGAGCCCCACGCCGGACCCACCACCGGACCTGACTGCGTTCGCTCCCCCGGACAGACGGGAAGACCATGACCCTCGACATCTCCAGTGCCCCCATCGCCTCCGACACCACCGACCACGCACCACCCGGCCCGGGCCCGCGCGCCCGCTGGGCCCACGACCTCTCCGCGTCCCTCGTGGTCTTCCTGATCGCCGTGCCCTTCTCCCTCGGCATCGCGCTCGCCACCGGCGCCCCGCTCACCGCCGGACTGGCCGCCGCCGCCGTGGGCGGCATCGTGGTCGGGCTGTGCGGCGGCACAGCGCTCCAGGTCAGCGGCCCCTCGGCGGCGCTGACGGTGGTCACCGCCGGGCTGATCACCCAGTACGGCTGGCGGGCCACCTGCGCCATCACCGTCGCCGCCGGACTGCTCCAACTCCTGCTCGGCGCACGCCGGGTGGCCCGGACCGCGCTCGCCGTCTCGCCCGCGATCGTGCACGGCATGCTGGCCGGGGTCGGCATCACCATCGCCATCGCACAGCTGCACGTCGTCCTCGGCGGCTCGCCGCAGAGCTCCGCGATCGCCGACATCCTGGCCCTCCCCGGCCAGTTGGCCGGCCCGCACCCACCCGCACTGCTGGCCGGCGCGGTGACCGTGGCCGTCCTGGTCGGCTGGCCACGGCTCGGCCGACTCCCCGGCCGCGCGGGTGAGTTCGGCGCCCGGCTGGCCAAGGTGCCCGCCCCGCTGGCCGGTGTCGCGCTGGCCACCGCCCTCGTGTTCGCCCTGGACCTGCGGCTCGCCCACATCGAGCTCCCCGCCTGGCGGCCGCAGGCGCTCCTGCCCGAGCTGCCGCACGGACCGGTCCTCGGCCTGCTCGCCGCCGTCCTCACCGTCACCGCGGTGGCCAGCGTGGAGTCGCTGCTGTCCGCCGTCGCGATCGACCGGATGTCCCGCCGCACCGGCGACCTCGACCGCGAACTGCGCGGCCAGGGCCTCGCCAACCTGGTGAGCGGGCTGGTCGGCGGCCTGCCGGTCGCCGGTGGCGCGGTGCGCAGCACCGCCAACGTGCGGGCCGGCGGCCAGACCAGGTGGGCCTCGGTGCTGCACGGCGTCTGGGCGCTGGCCGCCGCGCTGGCACTGGCCGGCGGGCTGCGCCGGATCCCGCTGGCCGCGCTCGCCGCGCTGGTGCTGGTGGTCGGACTGCAGATGGTGAGCTTCGCGCACATCCGCAACGTGCACCGGCACCGCGAGTTCCCCGTCTACCTGGTCACCGTGCTCGGCGTGGTCGCCGCCGGCGTGCTGTGGGGCGTCGCGATCGGCGCCGTCACCGCCATGCTGCTCGCCCTCTACCGGCTGACCCGCGCCCACGTGGACGTCGAGACCGGCCCCGACGGCACGGTCACCGTCCAGACGCACGGCCCGCTCACGTTCACCACCGTGCCCCGGCTCAGCCGGGCGCTGGCCGGCATCCCGGCCGGGGCCGGGGTCACCGTGGTCCACGACGGTTCCTTCCTGGACCACGCCGCCTACGAGACGCTGCACAGCTGGCGGGCCGGGCACCAGGACGCGGGCGGCCGCGTCTCGATGGTGACGCGGCGCCAGGACGACGAGGTGCTCGACCCGGACGGCACCGTGCGCGCGGGCAGCTCCCCGGGCCAGCACCGCTGCCGGGCCTGGACGCCCTGGGTCGGCCACCACTGCATCGAGCAGCAGGAGGACCCGCACGGCCGGCTGCTGGACGGCGTCCGGGTGTTCCAGCTGCACACCGCCCCGCTGATCCGGCCGGAACTCGCCCGGCTGGCCCGCGAGGGCCAGACGCCCTCCCAGCTCTTCCTGACCTGCGCGGACTCCCGGATGGTCACCAGCATGATCACAAACAGTGGTCCGGGCGACCTGTTCACCGTGCGCAACGTGGGCAACCTGGTGCCGGCCCCGCACGAACCCGGAGCAGCGGACGACTCGGTGGCCGCCGCGGTGCAGTACGCGGTCGAGGTGCTGGAGGTGCGCTCGATCACGGTCTGCGGACACTCCGGCTGCGGCGCGATGCAGGCCCTGCTGGACGGAGTGCACGAGCGACCCGGGCCGCCCACCCCGCTGGCCCGCTGGTTGCGCAACGGCCGCGGCTCGCTGGACCGGCTCCGACGGGCCCCGGCGGAGTTCGCCGCCCGGACCGCGGCGGACGTCGCGGAGCAGCTCTGCATCACCAACGTGGTCCAGCAGTTGGACCAGTTGATGGCGAACCCGGCGGTGGAACGCCGGGTCGAGGAGGGCACCCTGCGGCTGGTCGGGATGTACTTCGACTTCGCGACGGCCCAGGCCTACGTCCTGGACCGGGCCACCGGGGCGTTCAGCCCGGTCGAGGCCCGCGCAGGGAAGCGGGCGAACGAAATCGAACACCACGCCGAGGACCCGATCGGGGCCGACCCCGGTGTCCGGCCGAACACAGCATCGGCCGAACGGGTGAATGAGGACGATCGGGCCCCGGTCGGGGGCAGTGGGGAGGGCCCTCGACTGGCTGCCTGAGAGCCGGGTCCGTGTCCCCGCCGGGCGGGCCGGGGCACGGGCCCACCCACCCCCGCACGGTCGTCCGGTCCGCCGTGGCGAACCGTGCGGGAGGCCGACCGGCCACCGGTCAAAGGTCTACACCAATTCACAGGAGCCTCTTGTCAACTGCCCCGTTCGCCTGGTGAGCTGTGCGCTGGGACACACGGGACAATCCCCACGCACGGGAACGCCCCCGATCATGACTCGATGAGGAGTGCGCGTTGAGCAACGAGAGCCTGGCCAACCTGCTCAAGGAGGAGCGGCGATTCGCCCCGCCGGCAGAGCTCGCCGCAGCCGCCAACGTCACCGCGGCCGCGTACGCGCAGGCCTCCGAGGACCGTCTGGGATTCTGGGCCGAGCAGGCCCGCCGCCTCACCTGGGCCGTCGAGCCGACCGAGACGCTCGACTGGTCCAACCCGCCCTTCGCCAAGTGGTTCGCCGACGGCAAGCTCAATGTCGCGTACAACTGCGTCGACCGCCACGTGGAGAACGGCCTGGGCGACCGGGTCGCCATCCACTTCGAGGGCGAGCCCGGCGACGGCCGTTCGATCACCTACGCCCAGCTCAAGAACGAGGTCTCGCAGGCGGCCAACGCGCTGCTGGAGCTCGGTGTCCGCAAGGGCGACCGGGTCGCCGTCTACCTGCCGATGATCGCCGAGGCGGTCGTCGCGATGCTCGCCTGCGCCCGGATCGGCGCCACCCACTCGGTGGTCTTCGGCGGCTTCTCCTCCGACGCCGTCGCCTCCCGCATCCAGGACGCCCAGGCCAAGATCGTCATCACCGCAGACGGCGGCTACCGCCGGGGCAAGCCCTCCGCCCTGAAGCCGGCCATCGACGAGGCGCTCACCAAGGCCGACGGCGTCGAGCACGTCCTGGTGGTCCGCCGCACCGGGCAGGACATCCCGTGGACCGAGGGCCGCGACGTCTGGTGGCACGAGGTCACCGCGCGCCAGTCCACCGAGCACACCCCCGAGGCGCACGACGCCGAGCACCCGCTGTTCATCCTCTACACCTCGGGCACCACCGGTAAGCCCAAGGGCATCCTGCACACCTCCGGCGGCTACCTCACCCAGGCCAGCTACACCCACCACGCCGTCTTCGACCTCAAGCCGGAGACCGACGTCTACTGGTGCACCGCCGACATCGGCTGGGTCACCGGCCACTCGTACATCGTCTACGGCCCGCTCTCCAACGGCGCCACCCAGGTCATCTACGAGGGCACCCCGGACACCCCGCACCAGGGCCGGTTCTGGGAGATCGTCCAGAAGTACGGCGTGACCATCCTCTACACCGCGCCGACCGCGATCCGCACCTTCATGAAGTGGGGCGACGACATCCCCGCGAAGTTCGACCTGTCCTCGCTGCGGGTGCTGGGCAGCGTCGGCGAGCCGATCAACCCCGAGGCGTGGGTCTGGTACCGCGAGCACATCGGCGGCGGCAAGTGCCCCATCGTGGACACCTGGTGGCAGACCGAGACCGGCGCCATCATGATCAGCCCGCTGCCGGGCGTCACCGAGACCAAGCCGGGCTCGGCCCAGCGCGCCCTGCCGGGCATCGCGGCCACCGTGGTGGACGACAACGCCGCCGAGGTGCCGAACGGCTCCGGCGGGTACCTGGTGCTCACCGAGCCGTGGCCGTCCATGCTCCGCACCATCTGGGGTGACGACCAGCGCTACGTCGACACCTACTGGTCGCGCTTCGAGGGCCGCTACTTCGCCGGTGACGGCGCCAAGAAGGACGAGGACGGGGACATCTGGCTGCTCGGCCGGGTGGACGACGTCATGCTCGTCTCGGGCCACAACATCTCCACCACCGAGGTCGAGTCGGCCCTGGTCGGCCACCCGTCCGTGGCCGAGTCCGCCGTGGTCGGCGCGACCGACGCCACCACCGGTCAGGCCATCGTCGCCTTCGTGATCCTGCGCGGCGGCGCCACCGAGAGCCCCGAGCTGGTCGAGGAGCTGCGGGCGCACGTCGGCCGCACGCTCGGCCCGATCGCCAAGCCGAAGCAGATCAAGGTGGTCGGCGAGCTGCCGAAGACCCGCTCCGGCAAGATCATGCGCCGGCTGCTGCGCGACATCGCCGAGGGCCGCGAGGTCGGTGACACCACCACCCTGGCCGACAGCACGGTGATGAGCCAGATCCAGGCCCAGCTGCCGGCCTCGGACAACGGCAACGGCTGAAGACCACCGAGCCGGTAACGGCCGGCGGGCAGCCGCCACAGGCCGGTAACGGCCGAGCGCCACTGAGACAACGGCTGTGCCCCGAGCGGTGACCACCGCGCGGGGCACAGCCGTCTCGTCAGCTCCCGAGGGACACCGGACCACCGATCGGACCAGCCGCTACTCCTCCGGAGTGCAGAACCGGCTGGCAGGGCTTAAGTCCTTGAATAGGACAATCCGGATGTCACCTGAACGTCCCGCTAAACTATTAAGGACGCATCAAGATCCCTCGACGGGCATCGCGGGCGTCACAGGGCGCGCCGGGAAGTCTGGTCGGCAACTGCACCACCCGTGCATCCGTTGCCGCTCCCAGCCCCAGGAGGTCCCCCGTGACCGACCAGCCGCCCGTCCACGAGCCGACGACCCGCCGCCGGCAATTCCTCGGTCGGCTCTCACTGCCCGAGCGCACCTTCGTCACCGACGCCCTGCGCACCGAGACGGTCGGCGGCATGCTGCTGCTGGGCGCCGCCGTCATCGCGCTGATCTGGGCCAACGCCTGGCCGCACTCCTACCAGAGCGCGCTCGACTACACCGTCGGCCCCTCCGCCCCGCTCCACCTCGACCTCTCCCTGGCCACCTGGGCCAAGGACGGCCTGCTGACGATCTTCTTCTTCGTCGCCGGGATCGAGCTCAAGCGCGAGTTCGTCGCCGGTGAGCTGCGTACGCCCAGTGCGGCACTGCTGCCCGTGGCGGCCGCCGTCTGCGGGGTGGCGCTGCCCGCGATCCTCTTCGCCCTGGTGAACTCCGGCAGCGGCGGACACCCCGGCGGCTGGGCGATCCCGACCGCCACCGACATCGCCTTCGCGCTCGGTGTGCTGGCCGTGGTCGGCAGCCACCTGCCGTCCGCGCTGCGCGCCTTCCTGCTGACCCTGGCGGTGGTCGACGACCTGATCGCGATCCTGATCATCGCGATCTTCTACAGCCACGGCATCAAGTTCTGGGCGCTCGGCCTGGCCTTCGCCGGGCTGGTGCTGTTCTGGTTCCTGCACCGGCGCGGCGTCCACGGCTGGTACCTCTTCGTACCGCTGGCCGTGGTGACCTGGGCGCTGATGCACGAGAGCGGCGTCCACGCCACGGTCGCGGGCGTCGCGATGGGCCTGATGCTGCGCTGCCACCGGGAGGGCGACGAGCAGCACTCCCCCGGCGAGCACATCGAGCACCTGGTCCGCCCGCTCTCGGCCGGCCTGGCCGTCCCGCTGTTCGCACTGTTCTCGGCCGGGGTGGCCGTCTCCGGTCCGAAGCTGCGCGAGGTGTTCACCCAGGCCGCCCCGATCGGCATCGTGATCGGTCTGCTGGTCGGCAAGTCGGTGGGCGTGTTCGGCGGCGCCTGGCTGACCGCCCGGTTCACCAGGGCCGAGCTGAACCCGCGGCTCAAGTGGGCCGACATGTTCGCCGTCTCGGTGCTCGCGGGCATAGGTTTCACCGTCTCGCTGCTGATCAGCGAACTCGCCTTCCCGGACGACCCGGCGCTCGCCGCCCGGGCCAAGACGGCCGTGCTGGTCGGCTCGGTGATCTCCGCGGTGGTCGCCACGGTGCTGCTGAAGCTGCGCAACCGGCACTACCGCGCGCTGTGCGAGGAGGAGGACCGGGACGTGGACGGGGACGGCATCCCGGACGTGTACCAGGAGGACGACCCGGCTTGGCGGGCGAGGGTCGGCGAGTCGGCCCGCCCGGCGGCCGGCGGGGCAGCCGACCCCGGCAGTGGTCTCGACCCCGACCTCGGCACCAGCCCCGACCTCAGCACCGGCCCCGACCTCAGCACCGGCCCCGGCCCCGGCACCGGCACCGGTCACCAGGGCCGGCCCGGACAGTCCGGCTGAGGCGGCGGGACGGCCGGGCCGCCATGGCCCGGCCGAGGCACCACGACCGAGGCACCCGGGCCGAGGCACCCCGGCCGAAAACTCCGGAGCGGCCCTCCGGAAGGCACCCTGAGGGCACCGGAAGGAACGTCCGGAACACCCCGACAACAGCGGTCGGCGGCCCCACCGGAGGCGTCCGGGTGCCTTCCGGCCGCCGGGACACGTCCCTCCGCCGGGGCCCCGGAGTGGTGTCCGACTGACCGGTAGGGGCATGATTCTGAACTGTCGACAACCCACAGACGCCTCCGGACCCCCCACCGGCCCCGGAACCGCAGACCCGCGGCGGCGTCACGCCGTACAGCCGCAGAGGAGAACCGCTGATGCCCGCAGGAGCCGCAGACCCGTCCAGCAACGGCCGGGCGCCCTACGAGGGCGAGCGTTCGGTGGGGCAGCTGTTCGCGGCGGCCACCGCCGACCTGTCCGCGCTGGTCCACGACGAGATCGCGCTCGCCAAGGCCGAGATCCGGGCGGACGTCAAGCGCGGCGTCTCCGGCGGCGTCTCACTGATCGTCGCCGGCGTGGTGGCGCTGTTCTCCATCCCGATGCTGAGCGCCGCGGCGGCCTTCGGCATCCACGCCCTGGGCCTGTCGCTGGGCTGGTCCTTCCTGATCGTGGCGGGCGCCTACCTGCTGCTCGCGGTCCTGCTCGGGATGCTGGCCTGGCGCTCGTTCAAGAAGATCGAGAAGCCGGTCCGCACCATCGAGGGCGCCCAGAAGACCGCCGACGTGCTGAAGAACGCCCGGCCGCGTCCGGCCACCCAGGAGGAGATCGACCGGGCCCTCGGCCGCATCCCGTAACCGGCGTTCCGCTAACCGGCGTTCCGTAACCGGCGACCCATTCACGGGCTTCCACAACCCGATCCCGCGACCGGCGCCCGCGACCGGCGCCCGCGACCGGCGTCGGCGGGCGCCGGACCCGCCGACAACGAGTGCCGGGCACGTGTCCGGCGCGCGGATGTGACACGCTCTCGGTATGCCGCTTGACCAGAAGCCCGTGCCCGCGCAGCCGTCCGCCGACCCCGGCCCCGACTCCGGCGCCGGACTCACCCCCGAAGGCCCCGCCGGCCCCGAAGGCCCCGGCGCCGCCCCCGAGGGCACCGGCCTGGCACCCGCGCGGGAGCCCGCGGGCGAGCCCCGCGAAGCGGCCTCCGCCGGGGCCCCGGCGGCGGGCGGCGAGGCCTGGAGCATCCGGCAGCCCGGCCCGTGGACGCACCGCGACCTCGCGGCCAACGGCGCCCGCTTCCACATCGCCGAGCTGGGCTCCGGCCCGCTGGTGCTGCTGGTGCACGGCTGGCCCGAGTACTGGTGGGCCTGGCGCCACCAGCTGACCGCCCTCGCCGAGGCCGGCTACCGGGCGGTGGCGCTCGACCTGCGCGGCATCGGCGGCAGCGACCGCACCCCGCGCGGGTACGACCCGGGCAACCTCGCCCTGGACATCACCGGGGTGATCCGCTCGCTGGGCGAACGCCGGGCGCACCTGGTCGGGCACGCCTCCGGCGGCACCCTGTCCTGGGTGGCGGCGGTGATGCGACCGTCCGTCATCCAGAGCCTGACCGCGGTCTCCGCCGCGCACCCGAGGGACCTGCGCCGGGCACTGCTGACCGACCGCCGGCAGTTCGCCGCCTTCGAGCACGTGCTGGGCTTCCAGCGGCCGTGGATACCGGAACGCCGCCTGGTGGCCGACGACGCCGAGCTGGTCGGCCAGTACCTGAACTCCTGGACCGGCCCGAACGGCCTCGACGAGGCCGCCGTGCACGCGTACCGGCAGGCGATCCAGATCCCCAGCACGGCGCACTGCTCGATCGAGCCGTACCGCTGGCTGCTGCGCTCGATGGCCCGGCCGGACGGCATCCAGTTCGCCCGGCGGATGAAGAAGCCGATCACCGCGCCGACTCTGCACGTCCAGGGCGCCGCGGACCCGGTGCTGCTGTCGCACACCGCGCTCGGCGGCGGCGAGTACGTGGCGGCACCGTACCGCTGGCGGCTGATGCCCGGGGTCGGGCACTTCCCGCACGAGGAGGCGCCGGAGGAGTTCACCGCCGAGCTGCTGGACTGGATCGGCCGTCACAAGGAGTGACCGGAGACGGTGCCGGACACGGCCGTACGTGCGGTCGACCGGAAGGGCCTTCGGACCCAACTCCCTTATTTTGATGCTCATATGACAACCGCATAGGCCAATTTCGGCGAGGGCCGGGCGGTTACCTCCACCGGCCCAGGGGCATCCCTTCCGGTATGAGTTGGATGCCCGAAAGCGGCGGCGCCCCGCGCGGCCGACGTCACAACAGCCCTCAGCGCTCCGCCCACCGGCCCGACCGGGCGGACGACCTCGGTTTCGACGGCCCGGACGGCCGTCAGCGCACGGAGCGGCGGCAGCTCGGCATCCCCCGCATCCTCGGTCGACGCGCCCGCTGGGTGGGCGCTCGGCTGCGGCGCGAGACCTGAGACGGCGCTCGGCAGCGGCGCTCAGTTCACGACCGTCGGCTACAGCGCGGTGAACCAGAGCGGGACGAAGGTCGCCACCGACATGATCGGCACCGGCACCTTGGTCCGTTCATCCCGAAGGTGCCGAGCGCGGCCAGGCCGACGACGGTGATCCACGCCGTTCCCGGCCCCCGCGGTCAGAGCGCGCAGCCCTGGGTGTCCACCCGGGCGGTCGCGGCGCCGCCCTGCTCGGCGTCCTGGCGCACCTCGGCCGCGGTCAGCACGTAGCCGGTGTCCGCGCTGTCCAGGGACTTGGCGAAGACCACGCCGTACACCTCGCCGTCCGGGGTGAGCAGCGGGCCGCCGCTGTTGCCCTGGCGGACCACCGAGCGCACCGAGTAGACGTCCCGGACCACCTGGCCGCGGTGGTAGATGTCCGGGCCGTTGGCCTGGATCCGGCCGCGGATGCGGGCCGGCTGGACGTTGAAGGCGCCGTTCTCCGGGAAGCCGGCCACGATCGCGCTGTCGTTGGTCTTCGCCTCGCCCGCGAAGGCCAGGGCGGGCGCGTTCAGCTTGGGCACGTCCAGGACGGCGATGTCGCGCTGCCAGTCGTAGCGGACCACCGTCGCGTCGTACAGCTGGCCGACGCCGCCGACCTGCACGGTCGGCTCGTTGACCCCGCCGACCACGTGGGCGTTGGTCATCACCCGGTGCGGGGCGAACACGAAGCCGCTGCCCTCCAGGGTCTTGCCGCAGGAGGTCGCCGTGCCGACCACCTTGACCAGGCTCTGCCGGGCCCGTGCCACCGCGGGGCTGGCGGCCAGCGCCGGGTCGGGGCTGTCGACCTGGGTGATCGGCTCGTGCTCGAAGGGGTTGAAGACCTGCGGGAAGCCGTTGCGAGCGAGCACCTTGGAGAAGTCCGAGAACCAGTTCGGCGCGTCGCTGGGCAGCGCGTTCTGCACCCCGCCGAGGACGGCCGAGGAACGGACCTGCTTGGAGACCGTCGGGAGCGACGCCCCGGCCAGCGCGGACCCGATCAGCCAGGCCACCAGCAGCATCGAGACGACGTTCACCACCGCGCCGCCGCTCGCGTCCAGCACCCGGGCGGGGCGGCGACCGATGTGCCCGCGCAGCTTCCAGCCGAAGTGGGCGGTGATCGCCTGGCCGACCGCGGCGAGGACGATCACCACCACGACGGCCACCACCGAGGCCGTGGTGCCCGGGCCGATGTGGTCGAGCAGCAGCAGCGGCAGCAGCTCGACGGCGATCAGGCCGCCGCCGAGGAAGCCGATCAGCGAGAGCACGCCGACCACGAAGCCCTGCCGGTAGCCCGACACGGCGAATGCCACGGCCGCGGCGATCAACAGCACATCCAGGACGTTCACTCGGACACCCTCCCACGGGCCGCGCGCCGGACGCGCCGACGAGCGGTCACGAAGCGTCGGCGTCGCCGCCCGGCAGCACCCGGGAGTGTTCGAGGTCCCCCTGGACCAGCGCCAGCGCCTCGTCCGAGAGGTCGACGATCCGGGACGGGTCCCAGGGCAGCTCCAGGCCGCTGTGGTGCAGCACCCGGTCGATCACCCCGGCGGTGAAGCCCCAGACCAGCCGCCCGGCGACCGCGAAGGCCGGCCCGATGTGCCCGGACGGGTGGCGCAGCCGCACCCGGTTCGCCGGGTCGGCCAGCTCCGCGATGGTGACCCGGAACACCGCGCCGGTCTCGGCCGTGTCCACCGGGCGCACCGGAGTCTCCTCGCGCCACCAGCCGAGCACCGGGGTCACCACGAAGCTGCTGACCGGGATGAACAGCCGGGGCAGTTCCGCGAACACCTGCACCCCGGCCGGGTCCAGACCGGTCTCCTCCCAGGCCTCGCGCAGCGCCGCCGCGATCGGGCCCGGGCCGTTCGGATCGCCGTCCTCCGGGTCCAGCACCCCGCCCGGGAAGGACGGCTGCCCGGCGTGCGAGCGCAGCGAGCGGGCCCGCTCGATCAGCAGCAGGTCCGGCCCCTGCGGCCCCTCGCCGAAGAGCATCAGCACGGCCGCCGGCCGGCCGCCCTCGACCGGCGGCAGGAAGCGGCTCAGCTGCTCCGGCAGCACCCGCTCGGCCGCCTCCCGGACCGGTTGCAGCCAGGACGGCAGCCCGTCCGGCTCGATGCCCCGCACGACTCCCCCGGCGTCCGGCCCGGGGTGCCCCCACCGCCCGCTCACGCGTCCACCGCCAGGTCCGCGACCCGGCCGTGGTGGACGGCGGCGTCCGCTCGGGCGGCCGCCTCACCGGGGAAGTCGGCCGGCGGCCGCAGCCGCTGCCCGGGATGGCCGCCCATCTCGTACTTCAACAGCTTGCGGGCCTTCTCCGGGTCGGTCTCCCCCTCGCCGTACGAGGGGCAGAGCGGCGCGATCGGGCAGGCGCCGCAGGCGGGCCGCTGGGAGTGGCAGATCCGGCGGCCGTGGAAGACCACCCGGTGCGAGAGCATCGTCCACTCCGACTTCGGGAAGATCTCGGCGACGGCCGCCTCGACCTTCACCGGGTCCTCCTCGGTGGTCCAGCCGAACCGCCGGGCCAGCCGCCCGAAGTGGGTGTCCACGGTGATGCCGGGGACACCGAAGGCGTTGCCGAGGACGACGTTGGCGGTCTTGCGGCCGACGCCGGGCAGGGTCACCAGGTCGGCCAGCCGCCCGGGGACCTCGCCGCCGAACTCGTCGCGCAGCGCCGCCGAGAGGCCGAGGAGCGACTTCGCCTTGTTCCGGAAGAAGCCGGTCGGGCGGATGATCTCCTCCAGCTCCTCCGGGTTCGCCGCCGCCATGTCCTCCGGCGTCGGGTACTTCGCGAACAGCGCCGGGGTGGTCTGGTTCACCCGCAGGTCGGTGGTCTGCGCCGACAGCACGGTGGCCACCAGCAGCTGGAACGGGTTCTCGAAGTCCAGCTCCGGGTGCGCGTACGGGTACAGCTCCGCCAGCTCACGGTTGATCCGCCGGGCCCGCCGCACCATCGCCAGGCGCGATTCCGGTTTCCTCGGCCTCGCCGCCGCCTTCTTCGCCACCGGCCTCTGCGCCGCGGCCTTCCGGACCTTGCTCTCTGCCATGCACGAAGGCTACGCCGACCGGCGGACCGCTTGGGGCCGATCAAGCACGGAAACCCGCCCTGGCATGGGCTGTTGTCCGATGAACTCCGCCCGTGGCCGTCACCTGACAGGTGGTGGGTCGATCGCCGAGGGGATGGGCCGGCTGCCCTGGCTCCGCCCCGTTCCGGTGACCCCGCGCCATCGGGTTGACGGGCCGCGCGTTTGCCCGGATCCGTCCGTGGGCGGCCCGAAACGAGGTCCGCCGGAGCCTTCCTTCGCCAACGAACGGATTTCCGGCCGATCCGCCCGGAGCGGGGCTCGCGATGACGTCAAGAGCACGGTTCTCCGTCGGAGCGGCGTTCCCGATGCCGTGCCACCGGCCGGCGGCTCAGCCGAGGGTGCGGCCGATCGTTCCCTCGAGGCTGTTCAGCAGGCCGCTGAGGGACTCGGCGAGGCGGTCCTGCTCGGCGGGGGTGAGACCGGCCAGCAGGGCCCGGTCGTAGGCGACGAGTTCCTGGATCAGGCCGTCCACCAGGGTCCGGCCCTCCTCGGTGAGCGCGAGGTGGGCGACCCGGCGGTCCCGGTCGTCGGTGCGCCGCCTGACCAGGCCACGCTCCTCCAGCAGCCGCAGGCGCTTGGTGACGGCGGCACCCGAGGCGAAGCTCTCCCGGGCCAGTTGGGTGGGGGTCAGTTCGCGGTCGAGGCGGCGCAGGGCGCCGAGGATGTCGAACTCCGCACGGGTGAGGCCGGCCCGGGTGAGCGGGTCGGGGGTCTGCTGGAGCAGTGCGGCGCAGCGGTTGATCCGGCCGAGGACGGCGATCGGGCCGGTGTCCAGCCCCGGGTAGGCCCGTTCCCACTGGCGCAGCACACCTGCGACGACGTCCTCCACGCGTGCTGCTCCCGTTCTGCGGCCTGCCGGTCGTCTGAATCCTAGGGCGTGTCCGGCAGGGCCCCGTGGGTACGGCGTTCCAGCAGGGCGGCCAGCAGCAGGTGGGCCTGCTGCTCGGTGGCGGTGGCGCGCTGGTGCGGGAGGGCTGGGCGGCGCCACTCGCCGGCGGCGGCGTCGGTGGCCTCGCGCAGTTCCAGCAGGGCGGCGGCGAGGCCGGTGCGGGCGGCGTGGGCCTCCGGAGCGTTCGCGGCGGCGACGGCGGCCAGCGCCCGGTGGCCGGCGGCCTCGGCTCCGGCCAGGGCACGGGTCAGCCGGGCGGCGGTGCGGCGGTTGGTGACCAGCAGGCAGGCCGCGAGGCCGGTGACCGCGCCGACGCAGGTGTCCAGCCAGCGGTCGCCGATCAGCAGCCCGGCCCGCTGCGGGCCGGCGAACTCGGTCATCAGCAGTGCCAGCGGGGTGACGAAGACCGTCGCCAGCCAGTAGCTGCGGGCGATCGTCGCCTCCGCGCCGAACTGGCAGAGCAGCCCGAGCCCGATCAGTGCCACCGGGCCCGAGTGCGCGACCGGCAGCGCGGCGGTGAACAGCAGCAGACCGAGCAGGTTGCCCAGCACCCGCTGCAGCGCGCGTTGCCAGGACAGCGTGCTGTTGGCCTGGAACACCGAGGCCGCGGTGACGACCGCCCAGTACGGCCGGCCGACGCCGAGCGCCAGCGAGAGCCACCCGGCGGTGGCACAGCCGACCGCGACCCGCAGGGCGATCGGCAGCAGTGCCGAGCCGGGCCGCAGTGCCCGGCGCAGCGGCGGCCGGGGGCCGGGACGGCGGGCGGCCGGTTCGGCCGCCTCCGCCTCGGCGAGGTCGAGCGACGGCAGCCGGCGGCCGCGCCGAAGGTCGCGGGCCCAGCCGAGGTACCGCGCGGCGTCCTCGGGCCGGGCCGAGTCGGCCAGCGCGGTCTCCGCCCGCACCAGCAGCCGCTCGGGCGCGTCGCCGAGGGCGCGCCGCCGGGCGGGGGTGGAGAGCGCGAGGCTCTGCCAGGCCGCCTCGACCGCGCCGACCAGGGCGGTACGGGCTACGGCGTCCGGCCGGCCGGGCCCGGTCCGCAGCAGCCTGGCGGCGGCTTCCAGGGCGCGGGCGGTGGCGATCCGCTCCGGCCCGTACGGGCGCGCCACGGCCGGGGCCATGCAGACCAGCCAGGCCAGTACGGCGCCGAGCGCGGTGAGCGCCAGGTGCGGGGGGACCTCGGACATCCGCTGCGGGACGAAGGCACAGCTGGCGGAGGTGAAGGTGATGATCAGACTGCCGGGCGGGCCGACCCGGGCCGCGTCACAGAGCAGTCTGTGCAGGGCGGCGAGCACCGCGGCCACCGCGACCAGGACGACGGCGTCGCGGGTCAGCGCGGCGGCGGTGAGGGCGGCGCCGGTGCTGAGCACGGTGCCGAGCAGCACGCCGGCCAGCATCCGGGCCCGGGCCCGGTACGGCAGCCCGTGCCCGTACAGCGCGCCGAGGCCACCGGCCGAGGTGTAGAGGGCGAGGTCGAGCCGGCCGAGGCCGAGCAGGGCGAGGTTGAGCGCGCCGAGGGTGACCACGGCGCTGAGCGCGGGCTTGTGCCAGCCGTCCCCGGCCGGACCGACCCGAAGTGCCTGACGGAACTGGGCGGTTGTGACCATGCAAAAAAGGTTAGCAGATAATTTATCCGTGAAATATATGCTCGGCCGGACCGCCGGAAAAAGTCCCGGCCGGAGCGATGAGTTCCGCGGCGCACCCCGGTCTACCTCCATGACCGACCCGTACGACAGAAGGAAAACCCCATGAACCCCGTGGTCTCCACCGACGGCACCGTCCTCGCCTGCTCCGTCACCGGCTCCGGCCCGGCGGTCGTGCTGGTCGACGGCGCGATGTGCCACCGCGGCTTCGGGCCGGGCGCCGCGATCGCCGAGCAGCTGGCGGGCCACCACACCGTGTGGACGTACGACCGGCGCGGGCGCGGCACCAGTGGGGACACCGCCCCGTTCGCGGTGGAGCGCGAGATCGAGGACCTGGCCGCCGTCATCGCGGCGGCGGGCGGTTCGGCTCGCGTCCTCGCCCTCTCCTCGGGCGCCGCGCTCGCCCTGCGGGCCGCCGCCGCGGACATCGGCATCACCCGGCTCGCCGTCTACGAGCCGCCGTTCAGCACCGGGGAGGAGCAGCGCGAGCGCTTCGGCCGGTACGTCGACGAACTGACGGCGACGCTCGCCGAGGGACGCCGCGGGGACGCCGTCGCGGCCTTCATGGGCTACGTCGGGATGCCGGCGGAGATGGTGGACGGCATGCGCGGCGCCCCGGTGTGGCCGCTGTTCGAGACGGTCGCGCCGACGCTGGCGTACGACGCGGCGGCGCTCGCGGTCGAGACCGGCGCGGCCGTCCCGGCCGGCCTGCTGGCCGCGCTCGACCTGCCGGTCCTGGTCCTGGACGGCGGCGCCAGCCCGGAGCAACTGCGTGCCCCGGCCCGCGCGGTGGCGGCGGCCCTGCCGGGCGCCGAGTACCGGACCCTGGAGGGCCAGACCCACGAGGTGGCGCCCGAGGTGCTGGCGCCGGAGCTGCTGAAGTTCTACGCCTGACGCCCGCGTCACCCCGCGGACGCGCGTTCGAGGACGGCCCGTCAGCCTCGGTACAGGCCGTTCAGCTCCCCGAAGCCGAGCGACCCGTCGAACTCCGTCAGCGTTCCGGCGCCGAGCAGTTCGGCGGCCGCGCGGCGGGCCGCGGTGTACGCGAGCTGGGCGAGCCCGGTGCCGACGCTGACTCGCCGCACCCCCGCGGCGGCGAGCTCGGCGACGCCCGGTCCGCCCGCGACGGCCATCGCGTTGACCGGCAGCGGGGAGCGGGCGCACAGGTCGGCGAGGGCGTCGAGGTCCAGCAGCCCGGGCACGAACAGGCCGTCGGCGCCCGCCCCGGCGTAGGCCTCGGCCCGGACCAGCACGTCGTCGAGCCCGCCCAGCCCGAACAGGAAGACGTCGGTGCGGGCGTTGACCACCAGCTCGGGCAGCCCGGCGTCCGCCGCCGCGGTACGGGCCGCGCGCAGCCGCTCGGCCTGCTCGGCCACCGGGAAGAGCGGTCCGCCGACGGCCGTCGAGTCCTCCAGGTTGACGCCCGCCGCACCGGCGTCGACCAGGGCCGCCACCGTCCGCGCCACGTCGGCGGGCCCCGGCCCGTAGCCGCCCTCGGCGTCCACGGTGACCGGCAGGTCCACCGCCGCGGCGATCCGCCGGGCCGCCTCAACCGCCGCCGCCCGGTCGAGCCGCTGGCCGTCGCCGTGCCCGAGCGACCAGGAGACGCCGCCGCTGGTGGTGGCGACCGCCCGGGCGCCGGCCGAGGCGATCACCGCGGCGCTGCCCGCGTCCCAGGCGTTGGGCAGGACGAGCACGCCGTCCGCGATCAGCTCGCGCAGCCGCAGCGCCCGGCCGCGGGTGACGGAGATGGCAGGCGTGGTGGACATGGAGGCACCGGCTTTCGTACGGATCGGTGGGGTCACGGGCATCCTGCGGCCCGGCCGACGGCCCCGACCAGTGATTAAGCTGGGGCCGAATCCTGGCAGCCAGGGGCCCCGCCCCCACCGGGGAGGGGCCCGCATGCGCACCGAACTGCACTTCTCCGCCAACGACTTGGCGCTGACCCGGTTCGCCGTCTCCCCGATGCAGGAGGTGGTGACCAGCCTGCGCGCCCTCGCCCACTCGCCCGTCCCGGCGCTGTACCGCCGCTGGGCCGGGCAGGTCCGCGAGCGGAACGCCGCCGGGCCGGTGACGGAACGGCTGGCCGCCCTGGTACCGCCCGACGGCCACCTGCCGGACTTCCTCAACCCCGCCCCGGCCGGCTTCTCCCCCTCCCTCGCCGAGGAGCTGGCCGCGATCACCGCCACCTCCCCCGGGCAGGTCCGGGCCGACCTCGACATCCTGGCCGCCGAGGCGGGCGGCCGGCTGCCCGCCGTCCTGGAGCCGCTGCACCGGGACCCGGCCGGGCAACTGCCCGGGCTGGCCGCCGAGATCGAGGTGTACTGGGAGCGGGCGCTCGCCCCGTACTGGGCCCGGATCCGCGCGCTGCTCGCGGCGGACGTCTTCCACCGCTCCCGGCAGGCCGCCGAGCACGGCACCGCGCGGATGCTGGACGAGCTGCACGGGACGGTCCGCTGGGACGGCGCCGCGCTGCGGCTGGAGCGGCGGCACTGCGCGGTCACCCGGCTGAACGCCGGGGCCGGGCTGCTGCTCGTGCCCTCGGCCTTCGCCTGGCCGCGGGTGCTGACCCGGGTGCTGCCGCCCGACCCGCCGCAGCTGAGCTACCCGGCGCGCGGCGCGGCGACGCTGTGGGAGCGGCGGCCGGACCCGACGGACCGCGCCGAGGCGCTGGCCGGCGTCCTCGGCCGCTCCCGCGCCCGGCTGCTGGCCGAGCTGGACGCCCCGGCCTCGACCACCGAGCTGGCCCGCCGCACCGGACTGTCCGCGGCCGGCGTGTCGCAGCACCTCACCGCCCTGCGCACCGCGGGTCTGACCAGCGCCCACCGCGCCGGGCACGCCGTCCTGTACGCCCGTACGGCGGTGGGCGATTCCCTGTTCGAGCAGGACGGACAGGCGTTCCACCGATGACCGCCCGCGGGCTCCCGTCGCCGGGCCCGCCCGGTGACCGTCCGGTACGAATGGCCCCGCACGGCACACCTCGGCACACCCCCTCCTCATATGATCGGAGCGACATGCGCCATGCTTGGTGACGCAGAACACTGAACGGAACTTGCGCCGGACGGCCCACCCGCCGTACGGCCGAGAAGGAGGAAGCACGTGGACGACGTTCTGCGGCGCGCCGCACTCTTCGCGGCACTCGACGACGAACAGGCCGGCGAGCTGCGCGCTTCCATGACCGAGGTCACCCTCGCCCGTGGTGAGTCGCTGTTCCACGAGGGCGACCCGGGCGACCGCCTGTACGTCGTGGCGGAGGGCAAGGTCAAGCTGCACCGCGCCTCCCCGGACGGCCGCGAGAACATGCTCGCCGTGCTCGGCCCCAGCGAGATGATCGGCGAGCTGTCGCTGTTCGACCCGGGCCCGCGCACCGCGACCGCCAGCGCGCTGACCGAGGTCAAGCTGCTCGGCCTCGGCCACGGCGACCTCCAGCCCTGGCTGCACGCCCGCCCCGAGGTCTCCATCGCGCTGCTCCGGGCCATCGCCCGCCGACTGCGCCGCACCAACGACGTGATGTCCGACCTGGTCTTCTCCGACGTGCCCGGCCGCGTCGCCAAGGCCCTGCTGGACCTCTCCCGCCGGTTCGGCGTGCAGTCCGAGGAGGGCATCCACGTCGCCCACGACCTCACCCAGGAGGAGCTGGCCCAGCTGGTCGGCGCCTCCCGCGAGACGGTCAACAAGGCGCTCGCCGACTTCGCCGGCCGCGGCTGGCTGAAGCTGGAGGCCCGCGCCGTGGTCCTGCTGGACGTCGAGCGGCTGTCGCGCCGCTCGCGCTGACGCCCGCGCACGCGGAAGGGCCCGTCCGGATCGGACGGGCCCTTCCGCGTCTCCCCCGGTCTCCCCGGTCAGTCCTCGGCGCCCGGGATCAGCCCGTGCTCCTCCAGGTAGTCCAGCTGGGCCCGCACCGACAGCTCGGCGGCCGGCCAGAGCGCCCGGTCCACGTCGGCGTAGACCCGGGCCACCACGTCGGACGCCGTCTGGCAGCCCGCCTCGACCGCGGTCTCCACCTGGGCGAGCCGGGCGGCCCGGTGGGCCAGGTAGTAGTCGACGGCGCCGAGCGCGTCCGCGAGCACCGGGCCGTGGCCGGGCAGCACGGTCCGCACGCCCTGGTGGGAGGCCATGGTGTGCAGCCGGCGCAGCGAGTCCAGGTAGTCGCCGAGCCGGCCGTCGGGGTGCGCGACCATCGTGGTGCCGCGGCCGAGCACGGTGTCGCCGGTGAGCACCGCGCCGTCGTCCGGCAGGTGGAAGGTCAGCGAGTCCGAGGTGTGCCCCGGGGTGGCCACCACCCGCAGGTCCAGTCCGCCGACGTCGAGGCGCTGGCCGCCGACCAGGCCCTCGGAGCCCAGCCGGTGCGCCGGGTCCAGGGCCCGTACCTCGGTGCCGGTCAGCTCGGCGAAGCGGGCCGCGCCCTCGGAGTGGTCGGCGTGGCCGTGGGTGAGCAGGGTCAGCGCGATCCGCTTGCCCCGCTCCTGCGCGAGATCGATCACCCGGCGCAGATGGCCCTCGTGCAGCGGGCCCGGGTCGATCACCACCGCGAGGTCCGAGCCCGGCTCGGAGAGCAGCCAGGTGTTGGTGCCGTCCAGCGTCATCGGCGACGGGTTCGGTGCCAGCACGCACAGCGCCCGAGGGGTGGCCTCGCCGCCGACGGCGGCGGCGGGGTCGCCCGGCAGGAGTCCGCTCACCGGCCGCCTCCCACGTCTCGGTGCAGGGCCCGCAGCGGCAGCGCCCGGACGAGGGCGCGCTGCGCCACCTCGACGAACGGGACCTGGCTCTCGCAGGCGGGGTCACGGGGGATCACGCGGCGGGCGGGCATCCGGGGCGCCGTCCGGCGAGCCACGTCGTTGTGGGTCATCGGGCGTCGGTCCTTTCTCTGCGGCGGTACGGGAAGGTCGTCTCGTGCGGGTGGGGCGGATCGTGCGAGTCGTACCGGAAGCACGGGCGGTGCGGATCGTGCGGCTCGTACGGGTGGTCCCGAAAGGGAGCAACGGTCAGGCCCCCTCGGGGAACTCCCCGTCGATCGTCAGCTCCTCGTAGCCGGGCCAGCGGACCGTCAGCCGGTCCCCGCGGACCTCGGCCCGGCCCAGGACCGGCGTCAGCCTACGGTCGGCGGCCGCGGCCAGGGCCTCGGCGGCGGTCCGGGCCGAGGACAGCTCGCGAAGCACCGTCACGGTCGGCGGCAGCATGCCGAACCGGCCCTCCCGGTGGCCCCGCACCGCCTCGGCCGGGGTCAGCCAGGCGACCCGGTCGGCCTCGCCGACCTCCAGGGCGGCGCGCTGGCCGGCCGGCAGCACGGCGACGAAGAACCAGGTGTCGTAGCGCCGTTCCTCGAACTCCGGGGTGATCCAGCGGGCCCAGCCGCCCAGCAGGTCGCTGCGCAGCACCAGGCCGTGGTCCCGGAGGAACTCGGCGAAGGACAGCTCGTGCGCCTCCAGCGCGGCCCGCTCGGCGGACCAGTCGCGCGGCGCGACGACGCTCTCGGCGTCCGGGCCGGCCAGCAGCACGCCGGCCTCCTCGAAGGTCTCGCGGACGGCCGCGCAGACCACCGCCCGCGCCGTCCGCGCGTCCACCCCGAGCCGCCGCGCCCACTCCTCGGGCGCCGGCCCGGCCCAGCCCGGCTCGACCTCGGCGTCCCGCGGGTCCACCCCGCCGCCGGGGTAGGCGTACATCCCGGCCGCGAAGGCCATCGAGGTGCGTCTGCGCAGCAGGTAGGCCTCCGGCCCGTCGGCGGCGTCGCGCAGCAGCACGACGGTGGCGGCGGGCCTGGGCACCGGCGGGGTCACCGCGCCGGATTCGACCGCCCGGATCCGGGCGGGCCAACCGGGCGGCATCGGGAGCGTCGTCGCTCGATGGTCCATGCCCGGATGCTAGGGCGTGGCCGACGATTCCCGCCAGGCTCACGGATCGATCGGACACCCTCCGGCAACACCGGGGCGGGACCGGAGGACCTCCGGCCCCGCCGCCGCGGTCATGCTCAGGCGGACTTGACCTTCACCAGGATCTCGACCTCGACCGGGGCGTCCAGCGGCAGCACCGCGACGCCGACGGCGCTGCGGGCGTGCTTGCCCGCGTCGCCCAGCACCGCGCCGAGCAGCTCGCTGGCACCGTTCACGACGGCCGGGACACCGATGAAGTCGGGGGCGGCGGCGACGAAGCCGACGACCTTGACGACCTGCTCGACCTGGTCGAGGTCGCCGATCGCCGACTTCACGGCGGCCAGGGCGTTCAGCGCGCAGATCTGCGCGAGCTCCTTGGCCTCCTCCGGGGAGACCTCGGCGCCGACCTTGCCGGTGGTCGGCAGCTTGCCGCCCACCACCGGGAGCTGGCCGGAGGTGAACACGAGGTCGCCGGTCCGCAGGGCCGGGACGTAGGCGGCGACCGGGGCGGCCACCGGCGGCAGGGTCAGACCCAGCTCGGCGAGCTTCTCCTCGACCTTGCTCATGCGTTCTTCTCCCGCTTGAAGTAGGCCACCAGCTGCTCCGGGTTGGGGCCGGGCACGACCTGGACGAGCTCCCAGCCGTCCTCGCCGAAGTTGTCCAGGATCTGCTTGGTGGCGTGCACCAGCAGGGGCGCCGTCATGTATTCCCACTTGGTCATGGCCAGACTCTAGACGAGCCGTCGCGACGATCGGCGCCGCCGACCCCGGGGTGTGTGAGGTGGGGCACAAACAGGGCATGATCGGGCCTGACGGCCCAGGTGCTCCGGGCATCCGGTGCGCTCCCTGGTTACCCTCGCGAGAGGGCACCCTGAGGAGGGGCACCCTCGTCAGGAGGGGACGCCCGTAGGACGGAGACGGACGGAGACGGAGCGTGGCACGCACCCCCGGCCAGACGGCCCGGCGCGACCCCGACTGGGAGGGCGTCCGGCTGCACGTGGTCAGCGGCAAGGGCGGCACCGGGAAGACCACGCTGGCCGCCGCGCTGGCCCTGGCGCTCGCCGCCGACGGCGGACGGGTGCTGCTGATCGAGGTCGAGGGCCGGCAGGGCGTCGCCGAGCTGTTCGGGATCGCCGCGCTCCCGTACGAGGAGCGCCGGATCGCCTCGGTCTCGCGCGCCCAGCTGGCGCTGCCCGCCGGGCCGGGCGGGCCCGGCGAGGTCTTCGCGCTGGCGATCGACACCGAGCTGGCGCTGCTGGAGTACCTGGAGATGTTCTACAAGCTCGGCCGGGCCGGGAAGGCGCTCCAGAAGGTGGGCTTCGTCGACTTCGCCACCACCATCGCCCCCGGCGTGCGGGACGTCCTGCTCACCGGCAAGGCCTGCGAGGCGACCAGGCGCAAGGACCCGGACGGCCGGCGGCGCTACGACGCGGTGGTGATGGACGCCCCGCCGACCGGGCGGCTGACCCGCTTCCTGAACGTCAACGCCGAGGTCGCCGGGCTGGCCCGGATCGGCCCGATACACACCCAGGCGCAGGCCGTGATGCGGGTGCTGAAGTCGCCGGAGACCGCGGTGCACCTGGTCACCCTGCTGGAGGAGATGCCGGTGCAGGAGACGGTCGACGGCATCGAGGAGCTGCGCGAGGCGAAGCTCCCGGTGGGCGGGGTGATGGTCAACATGGTCCGGCCGCCGCTGCTGGACGCGGCGGCGGTGGCCGCGGTGGACGGGGACCACCGGGAGGAGGTCGCCCGGGCGCTCGGGGAGGCCGGGCTCGGCGGCCGCACCCGGGCCGCGGAGAAGGTCCGGGCGGCGGTGGAGTCGCTGCTCGACCCGCTGCTGGAGCAGGCCAGGGAGCACGCCGAGCGGGTCGAGCTGGAGCGCGCGCAGCGCGCCGACATCCAGCAGCTGCGGCTCCCGACGTACGAACTGCCGCTGCTGGGCGAGGGCGTGGACCTCGGCGGGCTGTACCGGCTGGCGGGCGAACTGAAGCGGCAGGGGGCGGCATGACCACCGACGGCACGACCTCCAAGGGCCCGGCCGGCCCCGGCGCGACCTCCGGCGGCACGACCGGCCAGGGCCCGACCTCCGGCCGCACGACCGGCCACGGCGCGGTCGGAAACGGCGCGGTCGGAAACGGGGTCCGGAGCACCGGGCGGCGGCTCGCGGTGGACGAGCTGATCGACGACCCGAAGACCAGGATCATCGTCTGCTGCGGCTCCGGCGGCGTCGGCAAGACCACCACCGCCGCGGCCCTCGGCCTGCGGGCGGCCGAACGCGGCCGCAAGGTCGTGGTGCTGACCATCGACCCGGCCCGCCGGCTCGCCCAGTCGATGGGCCTGACCGAGCTCGACAACACCCCCCGGGTGGTCAAGGGGGTCACCGGCACCGGCGAACTCCAGGCCATGATGCTGGACATGAAGCGGACCTTCGACGAGGTCGTGCTGGCCCACGCCGAGCCCGAACGGGCCCGGGCGATCATGGAGAACCCCTTCTACCAGTCCCTGTCGGCCGGCTTCGCGGGCACGCAGGAGTACATGGCGATGGAGAAGCTCGGGCAGCTGCGGGCCGCCGAGGAGTGGGACCTGATCGTCGTCGACACCCCGCCGTCCCGCTCGGCGCTGGACTTCCTGGACGCGCCCAACCGGCTCGGATCCTTCCTGGACGGCCGGGTGATCCGGATCCTCACCGCCCCGGCCAAGGTCGGCGGACGCAGCGCGATGCGCTTCCTGAACGTCGGGATGGGCCTGCTCACCGGCACCCTGGGCAAGATCTTCGGCGCCCAGCTGCTCACCGACGTGCAGACCTTCGTCAGCGCGATGGACTCGATGTTCGGCGGCTTCCGGGAGCGCGCGGACCGCACGTACCAGCTGCTCAAGGCGCCGGGCACGGCGTTCCTGGTGGTGGCCGCGCCGGAGCGGGACGCGCTGCGGGAGGCGGCGTACTTCGTCGACCGGCTGGCCGCGGACCGGATGCCGCTGGCCGGGCTGGTGCTCAACCGGGTGCACGGTACGGGCGCGCCGCAGCTCACCGCGGAGCGGGCGCTGGCGGCCGCCGAGGCCCTGGAGGAGAACGGTTCGGAGCACGCCTCGCCCGAGGCGGAACAGCTCGCGGCCGGGCTGCTCCGGCTGCACGCCGAGCGGATGCAGATCATGGGGCGCGAACGCCGTACCCGCGACCGCTTCGTCTCGGTGTACCCGGACGTGCCGATCGTGGAGGTGCCGGCGCTGCCGGGCGACGTGCACGACCTGGACGGACTGCGGGCCATCGGGGACCGGCTCAACGGCGCGGCGTAGCCCGCACCCTGGGGCCGACCGGCCCGGACCGCCGCGGTGCGGCCGGGCTCAGCCCGCCTGGGCGTAGTCCGTCAGTATCACGCCGGTCGCGAGGGACTCCTCGTACTCGGTGCGCGCCGTCTCCAGCAGCCGCCGCCACGAGATGACCGTCGGGCGGCGGCGCAGCAGCGCCCGGCGCTCGCGCTCCGTCATCCCGCCCCAGACCCCGAACTCCACCCGGTTGTCCAGGGCGTCCGCGAGGCACTCCGTCCGGACGGGGCAGCCGCTGCACACCGCCTTCGCCCGGTTCTGTGCCGCCCCCTGGACGAACAGTTCGTCCGGATCACTCGTGCGGCAGGCGGCCTGCGCACTCCAGTCGTCTACCCAGCCCATGCCGGCGCCGTCCTCTCCCATATCGAGGCTCCCCCACGGCGGCAACGGCATATTCACCGTTGCCAGTTGAGGACGTTACGGAAGAACGACAGCTTGCAACAGCCCCTTCGGGCTCAATCTCGAATGACCCGATTGGACTATGGGTATCGATCAGCTCACTCGTTGGAGTGATCGCAGGTGGCACACCTTGCCAAAAGCGGAACCGGTACTCTCGCCACAGGTGTCGTCACGTAGCGTAACCAGTCACACGGGTACAGCAGGCCACAGCTGCCTCAAAACCCGGTCATCGGCGGACAATCCGGGCAAGTCTCCTCGCCCACAAGAGTGAATGATGTTGACGCACCGAAGCTGTCGCAAGCTTGTGACAAGCCTAGGCGAACACCTGCCGCCGTGTGCGGGAATCCGCGACGTAGGGTTCTCCTCATGGCACCGAAGCGCCCACAGGCATCCCAGGCCCCAGGCAACACCGGAGCTCCGCGCGGCAGGACCGGCGGATCACCGTTGGAGCACGCCGGCAACGGCGTGAAGTTCCTGGGTGTCAGCGTGCTGTCCGGAGTCCTGCTGGCTGGGCTCGCCCTGCCCGCCGTCGGCGCCATCGGGCTGACGGCCAAGGACACGGCGGAGAGCTTCGACAACATCTCCGACGACTTCAAGACGCCGCCGCTCACCCAGGCGACCCAGATCTTCGACGCCAAGGGCGGACTGATCGCCAAGGTCTACGAGCGCGACCGCACCGTCCTGACCGCCGATCAGATGTCGCCGTTCATGCGGCACGCCCAGGTGGACATCGAGGACGCGCGCTTCTACGAGCACGGCGCCGTCGACCTCAAGGGCATCCTCCGCGCGGTCAGCAAGAACGCGGAGAGCGGCACCGCCTCCCAGGGCGCCTCGACGCTGACCCAGCAGTACGTGAAGAACGTCAACGTGGAGAAGGCCGGCGACGACCAGGCGGCCGTCCTGGAGGCCCAGCGCAAGACCCTGGGCCGCAAGATCCAGGAGCTCAAGGTCGCCATCAAGCTGGAGGAGGACCTGTCCAAGGACCAGATCCTCACCAACTACCTCAACATCACCTTCTACGGCCACCAGGCGTACGGGGTGGAGGCCGCCTCCCAGCGCTACTTCAGCAAGAGCAACAAGGACCTGACCATCGCCGAGGCCGCCACCCTGGCCGGCATGGTGCAGAACCCGTCGTCCTACGACCCGGTGCGCTACCCCGAGAACACGGTCAAGCGCCGCAACGTCGTGATCGACAAGATGCTGGAGAACAAGCACATCACCGCCGACCAGGCGAAGGAGGCGAAGGCCGCCCCGCTGGGCCTGAAGTACAAGGACCCGCAGAACGGCTGCATCACCGCCCAGGCCGGCATGGGCTTCTTCTGCGACTACGTGCGCCACGTGGTCAAGCAGGACCCGGCCTTCGGCAAGAGCTCCGACGAGCGCAAGAAGCTCTGGAACACCGGCGGCCTGAACATCTACACCACGCTGGACCCGGACAAGCAGGCCGCCGCGCAGAACGCCGTCACCACCAAGGTCAACGTGACCGACCAGGTGTCGGCGGCCGCGACCATGATGGAGCCGGGCACCGGCAAGATCCTCGCGATGGCCCAGACCCGCCCGTACGGCCTGGACCCGAACAAGAACCAGACCGTCGTCAACCTCAACGTGGACGCCGCGATGGGCGGCGGCAACGGCTTCCAGACCGGTTCGACCTTCAAGCCGATCCTGGCCGCGGCGGCGCTGGAGTCGGGGATGTCGAACACCCAGGCGTTCCCGTCCGAGAACAAGATCGAGTACCCCCAGATGTCCACCTGCTCGGGCACCTGGAAGAACACCGAGAAGCCCAAGGCCACGGTGAAGAACGAGCAGGACAGCGAGGTCGGGCCGTACCAGCTGAAGGAGGCGATGGCCCGCTCGATCAACACCTACTTCGTGCAGATGGAGCAGCAGGTCGGCCTCTGCGCGATGAAGCAGATGGCGAACAAGCTGGGCATCACCCAGTCCGCCAAGGGCGACGCCTTCCAGGAGGTGCCCTCGATGGTCCTCGGCACCCTGGAGCTCTCCCCGCTGACCATGGCGAACGTCTACGCGACCTTCGCCGCCCGCGGCAAGTACTGCACCCCGATCGCGATCAACAAGATCACCACGGTGGACGGCAAGGACGTCCAGGTCCCGCAGGCCCAGTGCAGCCAGGCCTTCTCCGACAGCACCGCGGACTCGCTCAACGCCGTCCTGCTGAACGTGACGGAGAAGGGCACCGCCGCCGCCCTGACCATGGACGACGGCCGCAAGATCGCCGGCAAGACCGGTACCACCGACGAGAAGAAGGCCGCCTGGTTCAGCGGTTACACCCCGTCGCTGGCCACCGCGGTCTGGCTCGGCGGCCCGGCCGGCGGCGTCAAGATGAAGAACATCAACATCGGCGGCAAGCACTTCGACGACGTGTTCGGCGCGACCGGCCCCGGCCCGATCTGGGCGCTGGCGATGAACCAGGCGCTCAAGGGCACGCCGCTGGAGCCGATCCAGACCGCGAACATCCCCGACCCGCTGCCGGCCACTCCCCCCGCGGGCGCCACCCCGCCGGCCGCCGACCCGAACACCCCGCCGCCCGGCGGCAACCCCCCGCCGCCGCAGCCCGGCGGCAACCCCGGCCAGGTCGGCGGTCTGCCCGGGGGGCTGCCCGGCGGCTTCCCCGGCGGGTTCACCTTCCCGCCCCTCCCCGGCAACGGGAACGGCGGCCGGCACGGCGGCGGCAACGGGAACGGCTGACGCGGCTCCCGGGCCGGGTCAGGTGCACCGGCCAGGAACATCCGAAGGGGCGCCCTCCAGTGCGGAGGGCGCCCCTTCGGCGTGTCACCGGGGCTCGCGGAGCCGGCACCGGGCGGCCGGGCGCCGCCCAGCGGCACCCCGGCACCCCGGCCCCCGGTCAGGCCAGGGCGGCCTTCACGGCGGCGGCGACCCGGCTGCCCTCGGCCAGGCCGTCGACCTTGGGCTTCACCAGCTTCATGACGGCGCCCATCGCCTGCGGGCCGCTCGCGCCGCTCTCGGCCACGGCGGCCGCCACGATCGCGGCCAGCTCCTCGTCGGAGAGCTGCTTGGGCAGGTAGGTCGCCAGCACCTCGCCCTCCGCCAGCTCCCGGGCCGCCTGCTCCGTCCGACCGGCGGTGCCGAAGGCCTCGGCGGCCTCCCGGCGCTTCTTCGCCTCGCGGCCGATCACCTTCAGCACGTCGGCGTCGGACAGCTCGCGCTTCTGCTTGCCCGCCACCTCCTCGCTGGTGACGGCGGCCAGCGTGAGCCGGATGGTGGACGAGCGCAGCTCGTCCCGGTCCCTGATGGCAGCCGTGAGGTCTTCTTGCAGTTGCTCCTTGAGCGTTGTCATTTCCTCTTCTTATCCTTCGGCTGTGGGTGGGCTCAACCAGGTTTCCCGCGGGCGTCCACCGGGGTTTCCGCAGTTGAACGAGTATCCCCCGACAATCCCGACGCGCCGTCACCAGCCGCCCGCCGACGGTGCGCCGGGCCGCGGCGATCCGGACCGGGAACGGGCGGTGGTCGAGTCCGTGAACAATCGACGATCCAGGCCGGGAACGAGCGAAGGGATCCGGCCAAGGTGGCCGACAACGCTCGCACAATCTCGGCCGAAATGCCGAAAATTGCCTGCCCCGGAGCGAAGTTGCCGGTCCTGAAGGGGCAAATCGAACGTTGTGACCGCTTCGCCGAAAATAATCGGCGTAGTACACTCGTTCGCGCGTCGCTTGAGCAGTCCGATGGCGGCGATCACCTCACCGCCGAATCATCGCCGAATCGCCTCGAATCATCGCCGGACCGCCCTCGAAGGCCGCCATGAACAACTGAGACAAACCGTCACCACGTCCCTGATTCATTATTCCACGGCATTGACACACTGCCGCCCAGGCCCCCTGCAGCCCTGACACCCTGCGGCCCGGGCACTGTGTGCCCCATGCCGGCACGAGCACTCGGGGCCGCGCTCCACCCGGCTGCCCGACCGCCCGGCCCAGCAGTGATCGTTTTCCGAGTGATTGCACGCCGCAGCACGGCGCGTTGAGTTCTGACTTTTATTCTGCTCACGACAGCAGGAAGCGCGGGGGAATGGACAACAATCAGCTTCGCTCGATGTTGGTAACCCAACGGAAGATGGTCGGCTGGAGCCAGGAGCAATTAGCCGAGCACTCCACGGTCAGCGTCCGCACCATTCGCAATCTGGAAACCGGGGCCATCAAGAATCCGCGGCGCAGTTCCGTGGAACTGCTGGTGGGCGCGCTGTTCTCCGCGGCGACCGGCCGGGACGACGCCCTGCTCTCCCAGACCGTCCGGTCGGGCGTCCCGGCCGGACCGCTGCCCGCCCGGCCGGGGCCCGGAGCGCCGGCCCACGTCTCCGAACTCCCGGACAACGCACGGTGGCAGGGGCTCCGCCCCAAGACGGACATCACCGTCGGACGCCAGGCCGACCTGCTGCACGTCGTGACCGCCCTGCGTCCGGGCCGTCCGCTGGTGCTCACCGGGCCGGCCGGGGTCGGCAAGACCCGCCTGGCGCTGGACTCGGCCGCCCACCTGCTGGACCGCTTCCGGGACGGCGTCGTGGTCCTGGAGCTCGGCTCGGTCACCCCCGAGGGCGTCGACCCGGCAGCCGCCGCGGCCCAGACCCAGCGCGCGCTCGACGCGCTCTTCCAGGGCTTCGACCGCGACCCGCGGACCAACCCCGAGCTGCAGATGCTGCTGGTCGTCGACAACGCCGAACACGTCATCGACACGGTGGCCCGGCTGGTCAGGGCGCTGCTGGCCCGGCACCCGGCGCTCCACATCGTGATCACCTCGCTGCGGGCACCCGCCGGGGTGCCCGCCGACCTGTGGGAGGTCTCGCCGCTGTCGGTCGACCACCCGGACGGCCCGTACGGCTGCCCGCCCGCCGCCGAGCTGTTCTGCCGCCGGGTGCACTCGGTCGTTCCGACGCTGGACCTCGGCGACCAGATGCCCCAGGTGGTCGAGCTCTGCCGGCGGCTCGGCGGTCTGGCGCTCGCGATCGAGAACGCCGCCGTCCGGATGCGCTCGGTGCCCCTGCACGTCCTGATGGAGGAGTACCGGGTGCTGCCGATCCTCGGCCAGGAGGAGGTCGGCGGGCTCTCCCACCACCGCTCGCTGCACCGCAGCCTCGCCTGGGCGTACGGGCTGCTCGACGAGCGGCAGCGCCGGGCGCTCAGACGGCTCTCCCGGTTCCCCGAGGAGTTCTCCATCGAGGACGTCCGGCGGGAGCCGGTCGACGGCGGCCGGGAGAGCTCCCGCAACCTCGACGTCCTGGCCGAGCTGGTCGACCTCTCCGTCGTCCAGGTGAAACGCGGCCACCACTACGCGTACCGGGTCCCCCGGATGATGCGCGAGTACGTCAACGCCATTCCGGCGTGAGGCCGGCCCGCCACCCCGCCGGGCCCGGAGTCCCCGCTCCTGGCCCGGCGGGGGTAGCGGGGTGCTGTGCGCCGGCGTCGGCGTCGGGGCCGATGGGCCCCCCGCTCCCGTAACCCCTCTTCCTGGTTACGCCTATCCTGGGCCGTATGACCGACGGAGCCGACCCAGCCACCCGGAACGCAGCCGACACCGCCGACCGGAGCACCCCGCCCGGGCTGGTCCTCACCACGGCCACGGGCGGGAGCTTCCACTTCGATCCCGGCGCCCTCTGCCTGGAACTGCTCACCACCGGCGGCCCCGGCCCCTACGCCCGGTACGAGGTGCTGCACCGGCCCGCCGACCTCGCCGCCTGGCTCCCGCTGTCCCGGCTGCGGCTGCCCGCCGACGCCGTCCGGGTCTCCCCCGCCGAACTCGCCGCCACCCGCACCCTGCGCGACGCGCTGTGGCGCCTCGCCGCCGCCCGCGCCCACGACACGCCGGGCGAACCCGGGGACTACGCCGTCCTCAACCGGACCGCCGAGCACCCGCCGATGGTCCCCAGGATCGCCCCGGACGGCGCCGCGACCGCCCCGCTGCCCGCCGACGGCGCGCAGCTGGCCTCCACCCTCGCCCGGGACGCCATCGCCCTGCTCACCGGCCCGTACGCGGACCGGGTCCGGGAGTGCGGTGCCCACGACTGCCAGCTGATCTTCGTCGACACCTCGCGGCCCGGCCGGCGGCGCTGGTGCTCGATGGAGCGCTGCGGCAACCGCCACAAGGTCCGCGCCCTGCGCGCCCGCCGCGAGTCCGAGGAGCCCTCCCCGGCCACCGCCCTCCAGGCCGTCCTCCCCACTGTCCTTCCCGCCGCTCTCCCCGCCGACTCCGGGCGTGCGCCGGCTGATCCACCGTCTGAGAGCATGGGCTGATGCGACCGCTGTACTCCGTTCCCCTCGGCATCGCCGCCGCCGGCGCCGCCTGTCTCGCCTACTCCGTCGGGTACGAGGTCCGGGCCTTCCGCCTCCGCCGGATCGAGGTCCCCGTCCTCCCGCGCGGCGCCCGCCCGATCCGGGTCCTCCAGGTGTCCGACATCCACATGGTGAGCGGGCAGGGCAAGAAGCAGCGCTGGCTGAAGAGCCTGGCCGGCCTGCGCCCCGACCTGGTGGTCAACACCGGCGACAACCTCTCCGACCCGCTCGGCGTCCCGGCCACCCTCGACGCGCTCGGGCCGCTCATGGAGTTCCCGGGCGTCTACGTCTTCGGCTCCAACGACTACTACGGCCCGGCCCGCAAGAACCCGGCGCGCTACCTCCAGGCCATGCGCAGCGGCGCCCACGGCATGAACAACCCCGACGGCACCGCCCGCCGCGGCATCACCGGCGCCGTCCACAACCCCTGGGAGAAGCTCCGCGACGGCTTCGACGGGGCCGGCTGGCTCGACCTCACCAACACCCGCGGCCGGCTCACCGTGAACGGGCTCGACCTGGAGTTCACCGGCCTCGACGACCCGCACATCCGCCGCGACCGCTACAGCGAGGTCACCGGCGGCCCCTCCGCCGACGCCGACCTCTCCCTCGCCGTCGTCCACGCGCCCTACCTGCGCGTCCTCGACGCCTTCACCGCCGACCGCTACCCGCTGATCCTGGCCGGCCACACCCACGGCGGCCAGCTCTGCATCCCCTTCTACGGCGCCCTGGTCACCAACTGCGACATCGACACCCGCCGGGTCAAGGGCCTCTCCACCCACACCGCCGGCGGCCACCGCTCCTACCTCCACGTCTCGGCCGGCTGCGGCACCAACCGCTACACCCCCGTCCGCTTCGCCTGCCCGCCCGAGGCCACCCTCCTCACCCTCACCCCGGCCCCCCGCTGACCCCCACCGGACGCCCGCTCGAAACCGGATTTCGTGTCTCGGCGAGCGTCCGGTAGAGTTCTACTCGTCGCGAAGGAGACGGAGCGACAAACAGAAAGACCGGGGTGTGGCGCAGCTTGGTAGCGCGCTTCGTTCGGGACGAAGAGGCCGTGGGTTCAAATCCCGCCACCCCGACCCAATGCAGAGGCCCTGCCGGAGAGATCCGGCAGGGCCTCTGTCGTTGTGTCCGACCGGCCGGGTGACCGTGCCTCAGCCGGTCCGGCGGTGGGCCGGCTTCACCCCGGCTGCCGTGGCCGCGGCCTGATGCCCCCGCGGCCGTCGCCCCGTTCGGTGTTCTCCTCGATCCGCTCTGCGTCCGGCGGCCGTCCCGTCAGAGGACGGTGGTGAGTTCGGTGCGCGAGGTGATGTTGAGCTTGGGGTAGGCCTTGTAGAGGTGGTGGGCGACGGTCCTCGGGCTGAGGAAGAGCTGGGCGGCGATGTCGCGGTTGGTGAGGCCCTGGGCGGCGAGGCGGGCGATCTGGAGTTCCTGGGGGGTGAGGGGGGACTGCGGGGAGCCGGCGGGGGTGGCCGGGGTGGGGGCCGGGGTGCCGGTGGCGGAGAGTTCGGTGCGGGCGCGGGCGGCCCAGGGGTGGGCGCCGAGACGGTCGAAGGTCTCCAGGGCGGCGCGCAGGTGGGGGCGGGCGTCGGTGCGGCGGCGGGTGCGGCGCAGCCATTCGCCGTAGAGGAGGGCGGTGCGGGCCTGTTCGAAGGGGCGGTGGGCCGTTGCGTGCCGGGAGAGGGCCTCGCGGTAGGCGGCTTCGGCGAGTTCGTCGGGGCCGAGCAGGGCCTGGCAGCGCAGGCGCAGGGCCTCGGCCCAGGGGCGGTCGGCGGCGGCCGCCCAGCGGGCGAAGCGTTCGTAGGGTTCGGTGGCGCGCTCGGGGGTGCCGAGCCGGACGGCGGCCTCGACCAGGTCGGGGACGGCCCGGGTGGCGCTGATGTGGTGCCGGTGCGGGCCGGTGGTGAGGGCGTGCAGCCGGTCGGCGGCGTCGCCGGCGCGGCCCTGGCCGAGGTCGAGCAGGGCGAGCGCCCACTGCACCCAGGCCTGCCCGGCCGCAGGGGCGGCGGTCCGCGGGCCGGTGGTGGCGAGGGAGGCGGCGGCGAGTTCGGCGCAGCGGTCGGTGCGGCCGTCGAGGGCGGCCAGGCAGGCGAGCAGCGCGGTGAGTTGGCTGACCCACTGGTGCTGGCCGGTGTCCCGGGCGAGGCCGAGGCCCTCGGTGGCGGTGAGTTCGGCGTCCCGGTGGCGGCCGTGGAAGAGTTCGGCCTCGGCGAGGAAGAACTGCAGGGTGGGCATCACGCCGACGGTGCCCTTGGCGCGGGCCTCGGCGACCAGTTCGGCGGCGAGTTCGGCGGTCTCCTCGTCGCGTCCGAGGACCAGGGTGGCGCCGCACAGCTGGACCAGGTCGACCGGGCTCTCGGCGCCGGCCCGGCGGGCGGCCTCGACGGCCTCCCGGACGGGCGGCAGCGGCCCGGCGGGCCGGCCGAGCGCGGGCAGGACGGCCGCGGGCAGGTGGCGGGCGAGCGGGGCGAGGGGGTCGTCGTCGGCGAGCGGCAGGACGGCCAGGCGGTCCAGGACGGCGACCACCGGCTCCTCCCCCGCGTACCAGGCGGCGTGGAAGGCCTGGAGCAGCATCCGGGCGGCGTGCATCGGGTCGATGTCGGTGCCCGCGGCGTCGAGCAGCAGCCGGTGGGCGGTCGGGTACGCGCCGCGCCAGAAGTGCGCGGTGGCCCGGACCTGGTCGAGCAGGGCGTGCGCCAGGACGTCGTCGGTACGGCCGGCGGCCTCGTCGGCGAGCACCTCGGCCCGGGCCAACTCACCTTCCTCGGTGGCCGCTTCGGCGGCCAGGACGAGCCGGCGGGTGGCGCTGTCGCGGTCCGGGGTGAGCCGGGCGGCGCGCTCGTACGCGGCGGCGCCGCCGTGGCCGCCGCGGCGTTCGGCGCGGACGGCGGTGCGTTCCAGCGCGTCGGCGAGTGCGGCGTCGGGGCCGGTGGCGGCGAGGGCGAGGTGCCAGGTGCGGCGGTCGCCGTCCGGCAGCGACCGCGCGACCGCCCGGTGGGCCGTCACCTTCTGGTGGTGCGGAGCCCGCTGGAGGATCGCGGAGCGCAGCAGGGGGTGCCGGAAGGCGATCCGGCGGTCGGCCGTGACCGTCACCAGTCCGGACTCCTCGGCGGGCGTGAGGTGTTCGGCGGTGACGCCGAGGGCGGCCGCGGCGGGCAGGACGACGTCCAGCGCCCCGCTCTCCTCGGTGGCGGCGACCAGCAGCAGCGTCTGGGTGGCCGCCGGCAGGCCGGTGACCTGGCCGTGGAAGGCGATCAGCAGCCGGCTGGTGAGCGGCAGGCCGCCCGGCGCCGGTGTCCGCACGCCGGTGGCGACCGGGAGTTCGGTGAGGGCGAGCGGGTTGCCGGCCGCCTCGGCGAGCAGCCGGTCGCGGATGGCGGCGGGCAGGTCGGGGCCGACCCGCCGGGTCAGCAGCCGGGTGGCGTCGGCCTCGGACAGGCCGGCCACCTCCCGTTCGGGCAGGCCCAGCGGGCGCTCCGCCGGGCCGTCGCCGGGCCCGTTCGGGCCGCCGGTGCGGGCGGCGAGCAGCAGGGCCACCCCCTCGGCCTGGAGCCGCCGGGCGGCCAGCAGCAGTGCGTCCAGTGAGGCCCGGTCCAGCCACTGCACGTCGTCCACGACACACAACAGCGGGCGGTCGGCGGCGAGTTCGGCGAGCAGTCCGAGGGTGGCGAGGCCGACCAGCAGCCGGTCGGCACGCCCTCCGCCGGGGAGCCCGTCACCGGCGGGGCCGTCCCCGGCGATACCGCCGCCGGAGGTGCGGCCGTCGGAGAGGCCGAACGCCGCCTCCAGCGACCGCCGTTGCGGTCCGGGCAGGGCGTCCAGCCGGTCCAGGCCGGGCGCCAGCAGCAGGCTCAGTCCGGCGTACGGCAGCTCGGCCTCGTACTCGACGCCGGCCGCCCGGATCACCCGGAACGACTCCCCCGCCCGCGCGACGGCGTCGTCCAGCAGCGCGGTCTTGCCGATGCCGGCCTCGCCCCGCAGCAGCAGCACCCCGCTGCGGCCGGCCCGCGCCCCGTCCAACAGGCCGTCGACGGCGGCCTGTTCGCCTTCCCTCCCGTACAGCATGGACCGACCCTACCGACCCGGGCCGCGCGCCGCCGACGACGGAGGCGCCGGTACACCCCCGCGCAGGCTACGTACCCCCATGCCCATACGTGACGGATTCGCCGCCGGCCGCCCCTCCCTACCTTGGTGAGCACCGGGAAGGACCCGGCCAAACACCCACCGGAACACGGGAGATGACCATGACCGAGATCACCGCCGCCACCCTCCAGCAGCTCGCCGAGCGCTACCTCGCGGTGTGGAACGAGACCGACCCGGCGGCCCGTCGCAAGCTGGTCGACGAGGTGTGGGCGGAGGACGGCCGCTACACCGACCCGCTGGCCGCCGTCGCCGGCCGGGACGCGATCGACGCGCTGATCGGCGCCGCCCAGGCCCAGTTCCCGGGGCTGGAGTTCACCCTCGGACCGGTCGACGCGCACCACGACATCGCCCGCTTCACCTGGAACCTCGGCCCGGCCGGCGCGGAGCCGGTGGTGATCGGCTTCGACGTGCTGACGGCCACCCCGGACGGCCGGATCGGCGCGGTGTACGGCTTCCTCGACCGCGTGCCGGGCGCCTGAGCCCCCGCTGCCGCCACCGCCGTACCGCCACCGCCACCGCCGCCGTCAACGCCGCCACTCCCGAGGGGCGGGCCGCGCCCCACCGCGTCCCGCCCCCCGTCACCGACCCCACCGGACCCACCGGACCCACCGGCCCCACCCTTGAGGAGAGCCCGAGATGAGCACCGCCCTGAACGCCCGGCGGCCCGCCCCGGCCGCACCGGCCGTCCCGGCCGCACCGGCACCGGTCCCCAAGGGCCTGCTGCCGGTCGTCCTGACCGCCACCTTCATGACCGCCCTCGACATCTTCGTCGTCAACGTCGCCCTCCCCTCCCTCCAGAGCGACCTCGGCGCCGGCCCGGCCGCCGTCCAGTGGGTGATGGCCGGCTTCAGCCTGGCTCTCGCGGCCGGTCTGGTCACCGCCGGCCGTCTCGGCGACCGCTACGGCCGCCGCCGGGTGTTCGGCCTCGGCCTGGCCCTCTTCACCCTCGCCTCCGCCGCCTGCGGCCTCGCCCCGACCGCGGCCACGCTGGTCGGCGCCCGGGTGCTGCAGGGCCTGTCGGCGGCGCTGATGGGCCCGCAAGTGCTGGCGATCCTGCGGACCGCGTTCAGCGGCGCCGCCCAGGCCCGGGCCTTCGCCCGGTACGGGCTGACCATGGGCGTCGGCGCGGTGTTCGGCCAGTTGATCGGCGGCCTGCTGATCCGCGCGGACCTCTTCGGCCTCGGCTGGCGCAGCTGCTTCCTGATCAACCTGCCGATCGGCCTGGCCGCCCTCCTACTGGTCCGCCGCAGCCTGCCGGAGTCCCGCGCCCCGCAGCGGCCCGGCCTGGACCCGGTCGGCGTGCTGCTGGTCACCACCGCGCTGACCGGTCTGGTGCTGCCGCTGATCCAGGGCCCCCAGCTGGACTGGCCGCTGTGGACCGGGCTCTGCCTGGGCGCCTCCGTCGCCCTGCTGGCCGTCTTCGCCGTGCACCAGCACCGGGCCACCGGGTCGGCCACCGCCACCCCGCTGGTCGACACCCGGCTGTTCCGCAGCCGCTCCTTCAGCGCCGGCCTGCTCGCCCAACTCGCCTTCTGGCTCGGCCAGGGCTCGTTCTTCCTGGTGCTCGCCCTGCACCTCCAGCTCGGCCGCGGCCTGGACGCCCTCGGCGCCGGACTGGTCTTCACCGCGATCGGCCTCGGCTACCTGATCACCTCCAACACCACCCACCGGGTCACCGCCCGCCTCGGCGACCGCCGCACCATCGCGTTCGGCGGGCTGCTGATGGCCCTGGGGCTCGGCCTGCTGGCCCTCGCCGGCTACGCGGCCGCGGACGGCGGCGTGTGGTGGCTGGCGCCCGGGCTGTTCGTGGACGGGCTCGGCATGGGCCTGGTGATCGCCCCGGTGACCTCGGTGGTCCTGGCGGGCGTCGAGCCGCGGCTGGCCGGCTCCGCGGCCGGGGTGGTGTCCACCGTGCAGCAAGTCGGCGGGGCGCTCGGGATCGCGCTGATCGGCCTGGTCTACTACGGCGCCGGCGATCCGACCGCCGCCTTCGGCCACAGCGTCCTCGCCCTGGCGGTACTGGAGCTGCTGCTGGTGGGCCTGGTCCGGTTCCTGCCGCCCGGAGCGCCGCGCCGGGGGTGATACCCGAGCGGCCGGGGGCTGAGTCCCCGAACGGGCCCGGGGCGGGGTCCCCGAGCGGCCCGGGCGGAGTCTCCGAGCGGCCCCGAGGGGTCCCCGGGGAGTCACGGCGCGGCCCCGCGGGGCCCCGGCGCCCGGGGCGGGTGTGCCGAAGCCCGCCCGCCCGTTCCCTTCCCTCGCCCCGATCGGGTTGGATGGTCGGATGAGCGAGGAGAAGAGCGCCGTACCGGCGTGGGAGCAGCGGTTCAGGGCGGCCCGGGTGTCACTGCCGGACTGGGCCGAGGACGCCCCCGACCGGGCGCTGTACGTGTCCAACGCGACCGGCACCTACGAGGTCTACGCCTGGGACCGCGCCACCGGCGCCCACCGCCAGGTCACCGACCGTCCGAACGGCACCACCGACGCCGAGCTGTCCCCCGACGGTGACTGGATCTGGTGGTTCGACGACCACGACGGCGACGAGTTCGGCGTCTGGCGCCGCCAGCCGTTCGCGGGCGGCCCCGACGAGGAGGCCGTTCCCGGCCTCGCCGCCTCCTACTCGGCCGGCCTGGCCCTCGGCCGCGACGGCACCGTGGTCGTCGGCCGCTCCACCGACGAGGACGGCACCACCCTGCACCTGCGCCGCCCCGGCGCCACCGAGCCGGTCGAGATCTACCGGCACGAGGAGTACGGCGGCATCGGCGACCTCAGCCACGACTCCACGCTGCTCGCCATCGACCACACCGAGCACGGCGACGCGATGCACTCCGCGATCCGGGTGGTGCGCCTGGACGGGGACGGCGGCGTCGAGACCGTCGCCGAACTGGACGAGGTCACCGGCCGGGACGAGCCGCGCGGCGTCGCCTGCCTGGGCTTCGCCCCGGTCGAGGGCGACACCCGCCTGCTGGTCGCGCACCAGCGCACCGGCCGCTGGGAGCCGATGATCTGGGACGTCGCCACCGGCGCCGAGACCGCCCTGCCGCTGCGCGACGAGCAGGGCCGCGAGCTGCCCGGCGACGTCTCCGCCCAGTGGCGCCCCGGCGCCCGGGAGCTGCTGGTGGAGCACGAGTACGAGGCGCGCAGCGAGCTGTTCTCGTACCGGCTCGCCGACGGCCGGCTGACCCGCCTGGACACCCCGCGCGGCACCGTCGGCGGCGCCACCGCCCGTCCGGACGGCACCGTGGAGTACCTGTGGTCCTCCGCCGCCGAGCCCTCCGCCGTCCGCTCCACCGCCGGGACGGTCGTGCTGCGGGCGCCCGGTTCGGTGCCGCCCGGCTCGGTGCCGGTCGAGGACGTCTGGGTGGACGGGCCCGGCGGGCGGGTGCACGCCCTGGTGCAGCGGCCGGCGGCGCCCGCGCAGGGCCCGTACCCGACCGTGTTCGAGATCCACGGCGGCCCGACCCACCACGACAGCGACTCCTTCGCGGCCGGTCCGGCCGCCTGGCTGGACCACGGCTTCGCGGTGGTCCGGGTCAACTACCGCGGCTCGACCGGCTACGGCCAGGCCTGGACGGACGCGCTGCACGAGCGGGTCGGCCTGATCGAGCTGGAGGACATCGCGGCGGTCCGCGCCTGGGCGGTCGACAGCGGCCTCGCCGACCCGGCCCGGCTGGTGCTCGCCGGCGGCAGCTGGGGCGGCTACCTGACCCTGCTCGGCCTCGGCGTCCAGCCCGACAGCTGGGCGCTGGGCATCGCCGCCGTGCCGGTCGCGGACTACCACACCGCGTACGCCGACGAGATGGAGGCGCTGAAGTCGCTGGACCGCACGCTCTTCGGCGGCACCCCGGAGGAGGTCCCGGAGCGCTTCACCGCCTCCTCGCCGCTGACCTACGTCGAGCAGGTGCGGGTGCCGGTGTACATCAGCGCCGGGGTCAACGACCCGCGCTGCCCGATCCGGCAGATCGAGAACTACGTCGAGCGGCTGGAGCAGCTCGGCAAGCCGCACGAGGTGTACCGCTACGACGCCGGGCACGGATCGCTGGTGGTGGAGGAGCGGATCAGGCAGCTGCGGCTGGAGATCGACTTCGTCCGACGGCACCTGGGCACGGCGTCGGCGGAGACCGGCGCGGACGGCACGGCCGGCGCGGGCGGCGCCGGGGGTACCGCGTGAGACGTCTGCTGATACTCGCGGGGGCGACGGTGGCCGGGGCCCTGGTGCTCACCGGCTGCTCGGGATCCCAGCAGAACAACGCCTCCTGCCCGCCGCCCGCCGCTCCGCCGGCGCCGAGCTCCTCGGCCGTCGTGCCGACGCCGGCCGCGCCCACCACGGCCCCCGGCGCCGCGGCACCGCTCGCCACCGGCACGCCGCTCGCGGCCCCGGCACCACTCGCCACCGCGACCAGGGCGAGCGCACCGGGCGCCGGGGGCGCGGGCGCGACCGTCCTGCGGGCGGCGTACGCGTCGGTCGACGGGGACGAACCGGTCCAGCTCGCCAAGGGAGGCGGCGGCAAGAGCGGCTCGTCCGGTTCGAAGGGCTCGGGGTCCAAGGGCTCCAAGAGCGGCCGCACCGTGCACCACCACACCGACAACTACAACTCCAGCAACGGCAGCGGGAACGGCCGCAACTGCGTCGGCGTCCCGACGCCGGCGCCCAGCGGTACACCGGCGGCACCCCTGCCGACCGCGCCGGCGGCCGCGACGCCGGTGCCGACCGCACCGCCGAAGCCGGCGGTGCCCGTACCGGTGGTCCCGTCGGCCAAGCGCTGAGGCCCGGGGCCGCTCGGGAGCGTCAGTCCAGGACCGGGTCCAGCCCGAGGGCCCGGTCCTGCTCCGCCTCCGCCTCGCGGCGCACCAGGCGGTACCACATGAAGACCACGAACCCGCCGAAGACGAACCACTCCAGGGTGTAGCCCAGGTTCTGGAACGCGCGCAGGGTGAGCCCGTCGCCGCCCTGCGGCTGCACGGTCGGTACGGGGGCCAGGCCGGCGGGCGCGTCGTCGGCGGCCACCCAGCCGTCGTACCAGCCGTCGTACTCCAGCACGTTCAGCAGCGACGCCCGGTTGATCATGCCGAGCTGCCCGGCGGGCAGACCGCCCGCCACCGCGCCGTTGCTGCCCACCGACTCGTTGGCCTGCAGGCGCCCGGTCACCGTCACCTGACCGCCCGGCGGCGGCCCGGCGGCGGCCGGGTCCCCGGCCGCCCAGCCGCGCACCACGGCGACGGCGTGGCCGTCGGCGGTGCGCAGCGGGGTGAGCAGGTAGTAGCCCTGCTTGCCGTCCACCACCCGGTTGGGGACGAGCAGTTGGTGTTCGGTGTCGTAGCTTCCGGTCACCGTGACGGCCTTGCCGACGGTCTCCGTGCTCACCTGCGGGGCCGCCTGGTTGAGCAGCTCGTCGATCGGCCGGGCGTCACCCGAAGCGGTGACCGCCTGTTTGGCGTCCTGGTGCGTGGACACCCGGTCCTCGAACCGGCCGAGCTGCCAGGAGCCCAGCCACAGGCACACCGCCACGGCCGCCACGGCCACGACGGTGCCGCCGAGCCAGCGCGGAGTCAGGAGGAACCGGTACACACCCCCACGGTAACCACTCCTCACACCCGCCCGGCCCCCGGGCCCCGGGACACGAGGTACCGGGCACGGCGGCCAACCGGTCCCGCCGCGGCGTCCGGCCCGAGCCACGGGCGGCGGGGCGCGCCGGCCGCGGTCACCCCGCGGTCACCCCGCCGTCGGCGAGCCCGACGGCTGCGGCGCCGGGCCGCCCGGGCCCTCGACCCCGCCGCGGTAGACCGTGCCGCCGCACGACACCGGCAGCGTCGCCGTGGCGGCCGCCGGGCTGCCGGGGGCGGGGGTGTGGGCGATCGTCACCGCGGCCGGCGCGGTGGTCGGGTTGCCGGTCGGGGTCGCGGTCGGGCTGGGGGCCGTGGTGGGGCCGGCCGACGGGGACGAGGAGGCCGGCGGGTTGGCGCTGGGCGCGTCGGTGGGGGCGGCGGCCGGGGCGCCGGACTCGACGGCGGGGACGTTCGAGCGCAGGGCCGCCTGGTTGACCCCGTTCGACGTGGCGGTCAGCGTGCCGGATCCGGTGCAGGTCTGGTCGGGGACCCAGGCGAACGGCACCCGGTACCCGGCCCGCGGCGCGAGCACCGGCGGCTCCCCGTCCATCGCGGGCAGCCCGGCCGCCGGGTCGCCCGGGGTGTGGTCGGCGGTGCGGACGCGGCCGCGGTCCCCGCCGCTGACGGCGGTGACCGCCACCGAGCCCGGCCCGCCGAGCCGGCAGCTGTGGTCGGAGACGTTGTGGACGGTGAACGAGCCGTAGATCCGCCCGGTCCCGTCGGCCGGGCCGACCTGTGCGACGCCCTCGCCGAGGTCCGCGCGGGTGCAGAGCAGGACGATGCCGCCGTCGCCGGCGCCGGAGGTCCCGGTGGGCGCGACGCCGCCGTCGGTGTGGGCCAGCCCGCCGCCGGGGGTGTGCGGGGCCGAGGCCGTTCCGGGCGGCGGGGTGGCGCCGCCGGTGCCGCCCGGGTCGGCGTGCGAGGCCGTACCGGAGCCGCCGACCGTTCCGGCGGTGCCGCTGGGGGAGGCGGCGGCCGGGCTCCTGGTGTCCGCCGAGCCGGGGCCGCCGGAGAGCCCGAGGTGCTCCCCCTCGTGCAGGACGGGCAGGCCGACCGCGACGACGAAGGCGAGCGCGGCCGCCCCGGTCCAGGCGCCGCGCCGGGCGGCCCGGCGGCGGGGTACCGCGCGCCGGATCCGCGGCAGCCCGCCGGCCGCGGGCTGGATGCCGGAGACGGCGCCGTGCAGCAGCTCGCGCAGCGCCCGTTCCTCGGTGGACAGGTCCAGGAGCTCCGGGACCTCGCCGGCGGGACCGTCCGCACCGGGCGCCCCCGCACTCGGAACCCCGTCCTCCGGTCGCCGTCGGCCGCCGTCCGCCTCAGCCATGTCCGGCCTCCATCTGGATCCGGAGGGCGGCGAGTCCGCGCGAGCCGTAGGCCTTCACCGAGCCGAGCGAGATGCCCAGGGTCTCGGCGACCTGCGCCTCCGTCATGTCCACGAAGTAACGCAGCACCAGAACCTCCCGCTGACGGCGTTGCAGACCACGCAGCGCGGCCTTCAACTGGTCGCGCTCCAGGGCATCGTAGGCACCTTCTTCTGCACTGGCCATGTCAGGCATGGGCTTCGGCAGCAGTCGCAGCCCGAGGATGCGCCGGCGCAGCGTGGAGCGGGACAGGTTGACGACCGTCTGCCGCAGGTACGCCAGGGTCTTCTCGGGCTCGCGCACCCGGCGCCGGGCGGCGTGCACCCGGATGAACGCCTCCTGGACGACGTCCTCGCAGGTCGAGAGGTCGTCGAGGAGCAGCGCCGCGAGCCGCAGCAGCGAGCGGTAGTGCGCCTGGTAGGTCTCGGTGAGCAGGTCCTCGCTGGTACCCGCGTCGGTACCGGCACCGGAGTCCGCCGCACCGCGTGCGGCCGCCGTCATCTGGTCTTCTTCCGGCCTACTCGCAGGCCACGGGGCGCGCGACGGGAAGGACACCGCGGATCTCGCCGGGATGCCCGCCCTTGCCCCCACCATCACGTTCGCCACGCACGTTGGACACTCGATCCCCTGTCATGGTTGCCCGGCCCGGGGCCCATTCTTCCGCATGGGCGAAAGGGGCCTCCAGGGGATTCCCACGGGATTCCGGACAGATTGTGTCGAGGAGCGGACACAGGTATGGACACACTTGTGGACACAACCGGGCACATCGGGACGCGCGCGGGCCCCGGAACGCTACTCCTCCGGCTCCGCCGGCCGGCCCGCCGCCAGCTCCGCCGCCACCAGTTCGGCCAGCTGCACCAGGTTGAGCGCCGCCCCCTTGCGCAGGTTGTCCCCGCACAGGAAGAGGTCCAGCGCCTCCGGCTCGTCCAGCGCCCGCCGGACCCGCCCGACCCAGACCGGGTCCGTCCCGACCACGTCGTTCGGCGTCGGGAACTCGCCCGCCGCCGGGTCGTCGTAGAGGACCACGCCCGGCGCGTCCCGCAGGATGTCCTGCGCGTGCTCCTGGGTGACCTCGCGTTCGAACCGCGCGTGGACGGCCAGCGCGTGGGTGCGGACCACCGGGATGTGGACGCAGGTCGCCGAGACCTTCAGGGCGGGCAGGCCGAGGACCTTGCGGGACTCGTCGCGGATGCCCATCTCCTCGGCGGACCAGCCGCCCTCGCGCAGCCCGCCGGTCCAGGGCACCGCGTTGAGCGCCAGCGGGGCGGCGAACGGCCCCTGATCGGCGATCAGGGCGCGCAGGTCGCCGGTCTGCCGGCCGGCCCCGGTGCCCGCCACCAGCGCGGACTGGGCGCGCAGCGCCGCCTCGCCGGCCCGACCCTCGCCGTCGGCGGCCTGGTAGGAGGCGACCACGAGCTGCGCCAGCCCGTACTCGGCGTGCAGCGCGCCCACCGCGGCGATCATCGCGAGGGTGGTGCCGGCCGGGCTGGCGACGATGCCGCGCGGGCGGATCCGCAGCGCGGCCGCGTTGACCTCCGGGACGACCAGCGGCACGTCCCCGGCGGTGCGGAAGGCGGCCGAGTCGTCGATCACCACGACGCCCTTGGCCGCCGCGACCGGCGCCCACCGGGCGGAGACCGGGTCGGGCACGGCGAACACCGCGACGTCGATCCCCGTGAAGGCCTCCTCGGCCAGCGGGACGACCTCGACGGTCTCCCCGCGCACCACCGCCTCGCGGCCGGCCGAGCGCGGGGAGGTGACGAGGCGGATCCCGCCCCAGACGTCCTGGCGGAGCGAGAGCAGTCCGAGCAGCACCTCGCCGACCGCGCCGGTGGCGCCGACGACGGCGAGGTTCGGACGCCGGGTCATCGCCCGGCGTCCCGGCCCGGTGCCCGGATCATCGCCCGGTGCCGCCGTTCCGCCCGCGGGTCATCGCCCGGTGCCGCCGTAGACGACGGCCTCGTCGCTCTCGCTGTCCAGGCCGAAGGCGCTGTGCACGGCGCGGACGGCCTCCGGCACGTCCTCGGCACGGGTGACCACCGAGATCCGGATCTCCGAGGTGGAGATCAGCTCGATGTTGACGCCCGCGGCGGACAGCGCCTCGAAGAAGGTCGCCGTGACGCCCGGGTTGGAGCGCATCCCGGCGCCGACCAGCGAGATCTTGCCGATCGCGTCGTCGTAGCGCAGCGACTCGAAGCCGATGCCCTCCCTGACCCGGCCCAGCGCGTCGATGGCCTTCTGGCCCTCGGTCTTGGGCAGGGTGAAGGAGATGTCGGTCAGGCCGGTCGACGCGGCGGAGACGTTCTGCACCACCATGTCGATGTTGACCTCGGCGTCGGCGATGGCGCGGAAGATGCGCGCCGCCTCGCCCGGCTTGTCGGGCACGCCGACGACGGTGACCTTGGCCTCGGAGGTGTCGTGGGCGACTCCGGAGATGATGGCCTGCTCCATCTCGCCCCCTTCGGGCTGGTTCGGGTTGTCGTTGCTGACGATCGTCCCGGGAAGACCCGAGAAGGACGAGCGTACGTGAATCGGGATGTTGTAGCGACGGGCGTACTCGACGCACCGGTCGAGCAGCACCTTGGACCCCGACGAGGCCAGCTCCAGCATGTCCTCGTAGGCGATCCAGTCGATCTTGCGGGCCTTCTTCACCACGCGCGGGTCGGCGGTGAACACGCCGTCCACGTCGGTGTAGATCTCGCAGACCTCGGCCTTGAGCGCGGCGGCGAGCGCCACCGCGGTGGTGTCCGAGCCGCCCCGGCCCAGCGTGGTGATGTCCTTGCTGGTCTGGGAGACGCCCTGGAAGCCGGCCACGATCGCGATGTTGCCCTCGTCCAGGGCGGTGCGGATGCGACCGGGCGTCACGTCGATGATGCGCGCCTTGTTGTGGACGGAGTCGGTGATGACGCCGGCCTGGCTGCCCGTGAAGGACTGCGCCTCGTGCCCCAGCGATTTGATCGCCATGGCCAGCAGCGCCATGGAGATGCGCTCTCCAGCGGTCAGCAGCATGTCGAACTCACGGCCGGCAGGCAGCGGTGACACCTGCTCCGCGAGTTCGATGAGCTCGTCCGTCGTGTCGCCCATCGCGGACACCACGACGACGACCTCATGGCCGGCCTTCTTGGCGTCAACGATTCGGCGGGCCACGCGCTTGATGCCTTCGGCATCCGCAACGGATGAGCCGCCGTACTTCTGCACGACAAGGCCCACGTGCGCTCCTCGACTCGAAGTCTCTTCCGGGGGCCGCGGGCCCCCGTACCCCCCTGGGGAGAGGGGGGTGCGGTCCTCGTCAGTCTACCGAGCAGGGGTGCTCCGACCGGCGCTTTCCATATGGTGAGATGGTGGTTTCAGCACGTGAACGGCGGTCCGGGCGGCTCCGCCGTCAGGTCTGCGGGGGATCCGGTACGGCTCCGAAGAATCGGCGGACCGGGGGGCGGCGATCCGATCGGATTTCTTTTCCGGCCGGGCCGCTGAGGCATTCGTCACAATCCGTGGACGCCGTCGCGGAATACCGCCTCCGGCTTCCTGATCAGCCCGTGCCCGGACGGGCCGCGCGCCCGACGGGACTACCGCCCGAGGCCCAGCTCGGCCGCCATCAGGTCGCCCGCCTGCTGCTCCAGCTGCTCGTCGGTGAGCCCGTCGTCGTCGGTGTCCGCGCCGTCCGGCACCGCGCCGATCGGGCTGTCCAGCCGGACGTGGGCGATCAGCGACTGCAGGGCCCGCAGCACCGCCGTACAGGTCGTGCCCCAGTTGGAGAGGTACGAGAACTGCCACCACCACAGCGCCTCGCTGACCCGGCCCTCGCGGTAGTGGGTCAGGCCGTGCTGGAGCTCGCCGACCACGCCGGCCAGATCGTCCGAGATCCGGAAGGCGTTGGGCTTCTCCGGCGGACCGTACGGGTCGAAGACCTCGTGATAGACGTCGATCGGCGCGAGCAGCTCGGCGAGGCGCTCGCGCAGCTGCTCGCCGTCCGGCTCGGGACCGGCGTCCGGCTCGAACCGGTCCTCCGGGACGACGTCCTCGATCGCGCCCAGCCGGCCGCCGGCCAGCAGCAGCTGCGAGACCTCCAGGAGCAGCAGCGAGACCGCGCTGCCGGGCTCGTCGCCCTTGGCGACCTCGGTGACGGCGAGCACGAAGCTCTCCACCGAGTCGGCGATCTGCACGGCGAAGTCGTCCGGCTCCGAACCGTGGCCGTGGATGTGCGGGGCGTGTGCCCCCGGGGCCCCGTGGGACTGCTGGTGGGGGGTGTGGGGCTGCTGGTTGATCGTCCGGTCAGACATCGAGCAGTCGTCTCCCTTCGAAGGCGCGGCCGAGGGTGACCTCGTCCGCGTACTCCAGATCCCCGCCGACGGGCAGGCCGCTCGCCAGACGGGTCACCTTCAGGCCCATCGGCTTGCAGAGCCGGGCCAGGTAGGTGGCGGTCGCCTCCCCCTCCAGGTTGGGGTCGGTGGCCAGGATCAGCTCGGTGACCGTGCCGTCCGCGAGGCGCGCCAGCAGCTCGCGGATCCGCAGGTCGTCCGGGCCGACGCCCTCGATGGGGCTGATCGCGCCGCCCAGCACGTGGTAGCGGCCGCGGAACTCACGGGTTCGCTCGATGGCGACGACGTCCTTGGACTCCTCGACCACGCAGATGACGGCGAGGTCGCGGCGCGGGTCCAGGCAGACCCGGCACTGCTCGGCCTCCGCAACGTTGCCGCAGACCACGCAGAAGCGGACCTTGTCCTTGACCTCCAGCAGGGCGTGCGCCAGCCGGCGCACGTCGGTCGGGTCGGCCTGCAACACGTGGAAGGCGATCCGCTGGGCGCTCTTGGGCCCGACGCCGGGCAGCCTGCCCAGTTCGTCGATCAGGTCCTGAACCACGCCCTCGTACAACGTCGCGCCTTCCTTCGGATGGTCGGTGGTGCCGGGTGGCCGGTCGGGCCGGTGGCCGGTCGTGCTGAGCGGCCGGTGGCACCGGACGGCCGGTGGTGTTCCGGTGCCATCATCCAACGAATCGGGCGTCGGACACAGCGCCCGACGCCCGACTCCCACATAAATCACATGGGTCTGTCGTCTGAACTTCAGACCTTTATGCCGGGAAGCCCGACGTCAGAACGGCAGACCGGGGATGCCGCCGCCCAGGCCCTGGGTCAGCGGGCCCATCCGCTCGGCCTGCATCTTCTGCGCGGTCTGGTTGGCGTCCCGGACGGCCGCCAGGATCAGGTCGGCCAGGGTCTCGGTGTCCTCCGGATCCACGGCCGCCGGGGCGATGGTCAGCGCCACCAGCTCACCGGCACCGGTCACCGTCGCCTCGACCAGGCCGCCGCCCGCCGTCCCGTTCACCTTCGTGTCGGCCAGCTCCTGCTGGGCCTTCGCGAACTCCTGCTGCATCTTCTGCGCCTGCTTCATCAGCTGCTGCATGTTGGGCTGGCCACCACCGGGGAACACGGCTGTCTCCTTGCTGTCACGGCTGTCGTGCGGTGCTTCGTTCGTCACCGCCGAGCCTACGTGCTGCCCGCCGCTCCGGGCCCCGGACCGGGGCCGGTTCAGGGTCGCCTCAGGGGCCCGTCGTTCCGGGGGACGGGGCGCGGGTCAGGAACCCTGGTGGTGGATCTCCTCCAGCACCGTCGCCCCCAGCTCGCGGATGATCAGCTCCTGGCCGGAGAACACGTCCTCCTTGAGGTCCGGGTCGTCCTCCTCCGGGATGTCGTCCTCCGGCGCCACCGACCGCACCGGACGGGCCGGCGCCGCCACCGGCGGCGGGGCCTGCACCGGCGCGGACCGCACCGGCGGGGCCTGGACGGGGGCGGGCGCCGCCTGGACCGGCGGAGCCTGTACGGGGGCCGGGGCGGGGGCGGGCATCGGCGGCGCGGCGGCCGCCGGACGCGCCGGGGCTCCCCAGCCCCCGCCGCCCTGGGCGCCCGGAGCGCCGCCACCCGGAGCGCCGCCGGACGGGCCGGCGGTGCCGCCGGACGGGTCGACGATGCACTCGATCCGCCAGTCCACGCCCAGCGCGTCGGCCAGCGCGGCGCGCAGCACGTCGTCGCTGTTGCTGCCGACGAAGCTGTCCCGGGCGCCGGCGTTGATGAAGGACACCTGGAGCACGCTGCCGTCGAACCCGGCCACCTGGCCGTTCTGGCTGAGCAGGATCCAGGTGAAGCGGCGGCGGTTCTTCACCGCCTCCAGGATCTGCGGCCACAGCTGCCGCACCTGCGCGGCACCCTGCTGCGCGGACGCCGACGGCTGCCCGCCGGGAGCCGCCGGGGCGGGCGCGGGGGCCGGGACGGGGGCCGCCTGCGGCTGCGCCGCGGGGGGCGCGGCGGGGGCACCGCCTGCGGGGACACCACCGGCGGGCGGGAAGCTGCGCGGGATCGGCCAGGCACCCGGCGCCGGCGCGGCCGGCCCGGCGGGCGCGGCAGCGGGCGGCGGGGCCTGCACGGGCTGGGCGGCGGCCTGCACGGCCTGCGCGGCCGCTACGGGAGCGGGCGCCACCGGCGCTTCGGCCGCCGGAGCCACCCCGGCCGGGGCGACCGCCGCCGGTACGACCGCCGTCGGAGCCGCCGCCGGGGCCGCCATCGGCATCCCCCCGGGGACGGCCATCGGCGCGGCGAACCCGCCCGCGGACGCCCGCCGCTCCAGCTTGTCCAGCCGCGCCTGCAACGACAGCTCGTCGCTGTACGCGCCCGGCAGCATCACCCGGGCGCAGATCAGCTCCAGCTGCAGCCGGGGCGCCGCGTTGCCGCGCATCTCGGTCAGCCCGGTGTTGACGATGTCGGCGGCCCGGCTCAGCTCGGCCGCGCCGAACGCGTCCGCCTGCGCCTGCATCACCGCGACCCGGTCGGCCGGGGCGTCGATCAGCCCCTTCTCCCCCGCGTCCGGCACGGTGGCCAGGATCACCAGGTCGCGCAGCCGCTCCAGCAGGTCGGTGACGAAGCGGCGCGGGTCGTGCCCGCCCTCGACCACCCGGTCGACGGCCTGGAACACCGTCGCCCCGTCGTGCGCGGCGAAGGCGTCCACCACCTCGTCCAGCAGCGCGGAGTCGGTGTACCCGAGCAGCGCCGTGGCCATCTGGTACGTGACGCCGCCCTCGCCGGCCCCGGCCAGCAGCTGGTCCATGACCGACATCGAGTCACGCACCGACCCGGCGCCCGCCCGCACCACCAGCGGGAACACGGCGTCCTCGACCTGGATCCCCTCCCGGCCGCACACCTCCGCCAGGTAGTCGCGCAGCGTGCCGGGCGGGACCAGCCGGAACGGGTAGTGGTGCGTCCGGGACCGGATCGTCCCGATCACCTTCTCCGGTTCGGTGGTCGCGAAGATGAACTTGAGGTGCTCCGGCGGCTCCTCCACCACCTTGAGCAGCGCGTTGAAGCCGGCCGAGGTCACCATGTGCGCCTCGTCCAGGATGAAGATCTTGTACCGACTGTGCACCGGCGCGAAGAACGCCCGCTCGCGCAGCTCGCGCGCGTCGTCCACACCACCGTGCGAGGCGGCGTCGATCTCGATCACGTCGATCGACCCGGGGCCGCCGGTCGCGAGGTCACGGCAGGACTGGCACTCCCCGCAGGGCGTCGGCGTCGGCCCCTGCTCACAGTTGAGGCAACGGGCCAGGATGCGCGCGCTCGTCGTCTTGCCACAGCCGCGCGGCCCGCTGAACAGGTACGCGTGGTTGACCCTGTTGTTGCGCAGGGCCTGCTGGAGCGGAGCGGTCACGTGCTCCTGCCCGATGACCTCCGCGAAGGTCTCGGGGCGGTAGCGGCGGTACAGGGCTAGGGACACACCCCCGACGATATCGGGACGGACCGACAAACGCGTCGCCCCTCGCTCCCACCGGGCCCCGGGAACGCGAAGACCCCTCGTGCACCCGTCAGAGCCCTCCTACCCTTGCTGCCTTCCGGCCCTGGGGGGGTTCAGAGAGATAACGCCACACGAGGGGCTGACACCCACACTACCGGATCCCCGCCCCGAGGATCCACAGGCACCCCCGCCCTCCCGCCTGCGGGATCGGTGGTCGCGAGCACCCCGAAACATGTACTAAGCTCTCCCACGGAGGATTCGCCTAGAGGCCTAGGGCGCACGCTTGGAAAGCGTGTTGGGGGCAACCCCTCACGAGTTCGAATCTCGTATCCTCCGCCTTTGCCTAGCAAGGCAGTTGAAGGCCCTGACCGGGTTTCCGGTCGGGGCCTTCTTCGTGTCGTGGTCTCAGTTTTGGTCTCAGTTCGTCGGCGCCGGGTGAGCAACTGCTCCGGACCACCCCGGCGGCACCGCAGTCCCGGAGGCCCGACCGCTGCCACGCACATGATCCCCGCCTGAACGGGTAGCCGCGTGGTTCGAGGAGCTGCAACGGGAAGCAGGCGAACCGCCGTGGAGAGTCACCTCGGCCCAGCAGCAGTCCTCCATCACTGCCACCTGGATTTCACTGCCGGAAGTGGGGCGTCCCCCGTCAGCGAAGGTAGGGCGTTCACCCGCCGAACCCTGTCCGGTTGGCATCTCGCCCCATCCGTTCTCGGCGACGACGTCCAGCTCATCGTTTCGGAACTGCTCACCAACGCCGCCAGGTACACGGCGGGCCCACTCGCACTGGATCTGGACCAGAACGGCCCGTGCCTGCGCATCACCGTGACCGACCCCCAATCCGGCAGCACGCTGCCCGACCCCGGCACGCACCAACCGTCCCGGGTCGGCGGCCATGGCCTGTTCATCGTCGACCGCCTCGCCCTCTGCTGGGGCGCCCTCCCGAACGACGGCGGCAAGGCCGTATGGGTCGAACTCCTCGTCCCCTCCGAACAACCACCGCCATCGCCTTGAAACCTGCGCCGTGACACGGATCCGCGGGCGAAAACTCGACCCCGCGTTCCACGGTGTGGCCCATCAGCGGATCATCAAGTCAGGCATGGCAAAAGCGGAATCCGGGTTCATACTTGAGGTGTGTCGGATGAGCGAGAGCCGCGAACGAGCTGGACGTTCCTGACCCAGCACGCGCGTGTGCTGTTGATGATCTCGCGGGATGCGGACGTCCGCTTGCGGGACCTGGCCGCGATGTGCGGCATGACCGAACGGGCCGCGCGGGCGATCGTCACGGACCTGGAGAAGGCCGGCTACCTGACCCACTCCCGGCACGGACGCCGCAACCGCTACCAGGTGGTCCGCGGCACGTACTTCCGTCATCCCGCCGAGGGCCACCACGAGATCGCCGGGCTGCTGGCCCTGTTCGCCGATCCCGCCCCCGACGCCGGCCACCAGCCTGCGACCACCACCGGTGATCATCATGATGAGCATCCGTGACCCCGCGCCAACCCGTCCCCCGTACCCCGCCGCACCTTGTGCGCGTCCCGGCCGCTCTGCCACCACCCCTCCCGTTGAGGCGGTGAGTCCAGTGCCCGACCCCAGCGGATCCACCCGGCACGACTGCCCCCCCCCCCCCCCCCCCCCCCCCCCCCCCCCGCGCGTTCCCACCCCGCACCTGCGGATCACCACTGCGAAGCTCCCTGGGACGGCCGTGATCGTCCGCCTCGACGGCGAAGCGGACCAGGAAGACCGCCGCAAGCTGGACGACGCCCTCTCCCGCGCTCTCCAGGACCGCCCACCCCGGCTGGTCATCGACCTGGCCGGCCAGACCTTCTGCTACTCCGTGTGCCTCAACGCCCTGCTCGCCGCCCGTATGGACGCGAGGGCCGCAGGGGTGGAGATGGTGCTGGCAGCCCCGCCGCCCCAGACCATGCGATTGCTGGAGATCACCGGCACCGACGAACTCTTCACCGTTCGGAGCGATGTGCGCGTCGCCCTGGCAGGTGCCAGGGAGATCGGGTGAGGAGCTCCGGACGGACACTCCGTCTCGCTACGCGGTGACCCCTCCGGGTGTACCCGGCAGGCACAGTCCGATCGAGGTCGTCGTCGTTCATGCCACGGACGAGGTGACCGCGGACGGGGCCCTGGTTACGCGGACAAGGCCGGGACCTTCCGCGTAGGGATCATCGAGGAGACGGCCCGACCGCTCGCCGAGCCGACCGGACAGGGACGGCACACCTGCCTGCACGCCACCCCGCTGCCCTGACCTCGCCGCAGTTTCGTTCCGGGCGTGGCCCGACCTGCCACCGTGCTCGATTCCCGGCGGGCGCAAACAGCCCAGGACTCTCGACCGCGGGCACTCCGCCTCAGGCAGCCTTGCCCGCAAGGAGGCTGGTGACACGGTCGGCCATGAGGACACCGAGGATGTAGCCGTCCTCGTCGACGACGGGCCAGACCGCCAGGCGCTTGACCCGCATGGCGATCGCGGCCAGGGCCAGGCCCATGGTCGGCCAGGCGAACGGGCCGCGCTGGTGGGTGGTGGCGCTGATCGCGGTCCGTCCGGTGTACCAGGAGCGGTTCAGGAACGGATGGAGTCCGGTGCGGGTGACCAGCCCCTCGCACCGGCCGTCGTGGTCGCGGACCAGCAGGTAGTCGAGGTGGGCGCCGCGGAGGACGTCGTCGGCCTGGTCAACGGTGCTGTCGTCGGCTATCTGGTAGTCGCAGGGGTCCATGGCGTCGGCGACCGTGAGGCCGTGGCCGGGCCGCACCGACTGCGGGGAGTGGGTGGTCACGGTGCTCACCGTTCCCGTCTCCGGCCGCCCCCTGGGGGCTGCCGAGCTTTCCTTCACCCAGAACGAGGCCGGAACGGTTACCGGAATGCGTGATGCCCTGGATGCCTACGACCCTACTCCGGTGGCGAGCGGCCCGGAGCAGCCCGCTGCGGAGTAGCTTGGGAGACAACCGAGGACATATCGCACACCGGCATCAGCGTCGACGTCGCCCTGGGTCATGACGGGTCCCTCGCGGACCGGACGGGCGGCTTCGCATGATGCCGATTCCTTTCCCCACCTCTTCCTCTCCTGGGCCGTGGACGGCACCCGGCGCCCCGCTGCTGCCTCGCCTGGTGCTGGAACCGACGATGTCACGGGAGGGCGTCTTCGACGGCGCCTGGTGGCCCCGCTCGAACCACGTCCTCGCCGAACTGCCGGACCTGATCACCGCGCTCGGTGCCCACGTCGGGCGCATCGTCCGGGTCGGCCTCGACACCTCGGCCTGGGACGGCGTGCCCCGGTCCGTGGCGGCGAACGGCCTGACGGTCAGAATCAACTGGTGCACCGGCAGCGACGCGACGATCAGCGTCACCCGGGGGTTCCAGGACCACTTCCTGCTGCTGGTGGTACCGCCCGGCACCAAGTCGGCAACGGCCGCCTCGGCGATGGCCGGCGCCTCGGCGACCGGCAACCACACCCCGGCGGCAGAACTCCTGCTCGGCTGAGCGGCCCGGGCACGGTCCCGGTCTCGGCTGCCGCTTCGAGAAGGCGGCAGCCGACGCCGCGTCCAGACCGGACCGGACCGGACCGGACCGGACCGGAGTAGCCTGGACATCACCGAAGGCACTTCGCATGCCGGCACCGGATACTGGCGTCGTCTCCGGCGAACGGCAATGCCGGACCCGGTCTCTCGGCCGGGCCCGGGGACAGGTCTCTGATCATGACCACGACCCTCGATCGTGCGACGACGCCCGCCGCCACGGATTCCACGGCACGGCTCTCCCTCACGCCCGGTGGCGTGCGGCCCGGCCGTCTGGACGGAGCCTGGTGGCCGCGCTCGCGCGATCTTCTTCTCGAACTCCCCGCCCTGGCCGCCGAGATCGACGAGCGGTGGGGCCGGATCACCCGGATCACCGTGAACCCCGCGCAGTGGCCTGTCATCCCCCGGCGGATCCCGGTCACGGGTCACACCGTCCACGCGGGCTGGTTCACCATCGAACAGGACCAGCACACGATCATGGTCTGTTCCTATGCCCCCCGCCGGCTGAGCCTGCTGGTCGTGCCGCCCCAGACGGACGCCGTCGAGGCCGCCCGGCTGATGGCCGAGGCCGCCGATCCCGCGAACACCAGGACCGCGAGCGAACTACTCAGCGCCGAGCCGAGCACCGGTGCGACCGGGCCGGAACTCGGTTCCGATTTCCTGCCGTCGGCCGTCACACCCTCCACCGGGCTTGGCGAGGCCGACCGGCGAGCCGATCTCGCCCGGAGCCGGGCCGCCTCCTGGCCGGCATCCGCGTAGGCGGCCGGCGGGAGCTGCCCGGGCCGGGGTCGGGCTGTCTCACTCGCGTGACCACTCGGTCTCGGCCTGGGGTTCACCGTCGGTACCAGTCCCTTCCCAGAGCCGGACCCTGACTGCCCGAGGGCCCGGCGCGGGTCGGGAGAGGGTGCGAACGAACACGTCCCGGAGATGGTTGGCCGCCCGCTGCGGCGGACCGTCGTACTCCAGCGGATTCGACATCGTCGTGTCGTCCTGCCGGGACCAGCGGCCGTCGTCGTCCTGGGTCTCCAGAATCCACCGGTAGCGCTGCATCGTGCCCTCCTGTGACAACCCTCCTGCCCTGACACGACCGTACGAGGCGAGCGGGCGGAGGGCGACCGGGGATGTCGACCGGCAGCCCCGGTACCACAATGGAACCAGGAGCGGAGGAGGTGGCCGATGTTCGAGGCAGGCGACATCCGGGAGTGGCGCGGCCATGACGTGGTCGACGCCGACGGACACAAGATCGGCACGCTGGAGTCCGTCTACGTGGACACCGCGACCGATCAGCCGTTCTTCGCGACGGTCATGGTCGGCCTGCCCACCCGCCGCCGCCTGGTGTTCGTCCCGCTGTCCGACGCGACGGTAGGTCCCGGTTACCTGAAGGTCCCCCGGCCCAGGAGCCAGGTGAAACACGCCCCGGCCATCGACACCGACGGCGAACTCCCCGCCGAGGACGAGGCAGCCGTCTTCGCCCACTACGGGCTGGACTACGCACCGGGCACGGGCGGGGAGCGCCGCCTGGCCCGCCGCTAGGAGCCCTCCGGACCATGAAGGAGGCCGACGATGGCCCTGGTACTGTTCCTCGTCATCGTGGCGATCGTGCTCGGACTGGTCGGTGTCGTCGCCGAGGGCCTGAAGTACCTGCTGTTCATCGGCATCGCCGTACTGATCGTCGCGCTGATACTCTCCGCCGTCCGGTTCCGGCGCGGTGGCCGGTCTGTGAACCGCTGAGTACCGTGCCGGGTCCGGGCCGGACCGGGAGTAGCCTGGACATCACCGAAGGCACCCCGCATGCCGGCACCGGACACTGGCGTCGTCTCCGGCGAACGGCAATCCCGGACTTGGCACCGGCCAGGCTCGGAGACGGGTCCTTGATCATGACTGTGATCGACGGCGCGACGCTTGCCACCCCCGAACCCGCCCTGCGGCTCTCCCTGGCACCGGACGGCCCGCGAGCCGGACGGCTGGACGGGGCCTGGTGGCCCCGATCGCATGACCTTCCTTCCGAACTCCCTGCCCTGGCCGCCGAACTGGACGAGCGATGGGGTCGGATCGCCGGAATCGCCGTGAACCCCGCCCAGTGGTTGACCGTCCCCCGACGGATCCCGGTCGCGGGCCACACCGTCCATGCGAGCCACACCGTCCACGCGAGCTGGTTCACCGCCGTGCAGGACCAGCACACGATCTCGGTCCGCTCGCACCCTGCCCGTCGGCTGACCCTGCTGGTCGTCCCGCCGCGGACGGGAGCCGTCGCTGCAGCCTGGCTGATGGCCGAGGCCGCCGATCCCGGGAACACCAGGACCGCGAGCGAACTGCTCGCCGACGAGCCGTCCGCGAAGATGCCCGACCGGCGGGGGATCGTCTGGCCGGTACGCGACCCCTTGGTCTCGGCCTGGGGCTCCGCCCGGTGGGGCGGGCCGTCGTCCCCGCCCGGGCGCTCCGGCACTGGCCCCCGACCGGCCACCGGTGCCGCCGACCACCGGTGACGCCGCTCCCGATCGTTCGCCGACTCGCTCCCGGCGGCTCGCCGTCAGTACCTTCGGTGCTCGGCACCGTCAGTACTCGGCGCCGCGTCGCAGGTAGCTGCCCACGACCTGGAGCCACGCCCCCGGGCCGAAGCAGACCTCGATCCGGTACGGCGTGTCCTCGAAGACGCGCAGGACGCGCAGCGCACCGCTCGGGTGCAGGTCGTACTCGAAGGTGACGCCGTCCGCACCGTCCTCGTACTGCATGTCCAACGGCCCCTTCGACGGCTCCGCCGGCGCCCGGGCCTCGGCCGAGAGTTTCACGTAGACGGACATCTCTCCGTCCCGCCTTTCCTGTCTGCCCGAGGAACCCGGCTTGCGGGGCCGTCCCTCAGGACGCTTCGGCCGACGGCTCGGGACCGATGCCGGTGGCGACGAGGATCTGCCCTGCCGAGTCGGTTCCGCCGGCCTCGACCGCGCGTGCCATCGCGGCCAGGGCCGCCTCCCGGCTCGCCTGCGGGGGTACGACGAGCAGGCTGAAGTGATCGCGGTCACCCCGCGTGACGATCACCGTGTCGTCACCGACCGGATACCGGTCGATGTGCACCGACCGGCCGTCGACGACCAGCCGGGCCGGCACGTCGTCCCAGGCATCCGTATCCAGGCCGACGCTCGCCACGGGGCCGAGGTGTTCGGCCAACGCCCTGACCAGACCGGGGAGTTCGGCGCCGACGTCGCGTGAACGCGGCCACCACGCACCGTCGAGCGCACCCTCGCGCGACTGTGTGGTCTCCAGGCGCAGCAGCACCGTCCCCGGCTTCGCGGCCTGCCGGAACCGGCCCGGCAGGAGTCCCGGGAGCGCGGCGCCGGGTTCGTCCGACATGACTCGCCACCTGTTCCGTGGACGCGGACCGACCCCACGGGGCGAGGGCCGACCATCGGGGAACGGCCGTCGGGCCGCCCCGATATCCCCACGGTACTCCGCCCGCGCTTCGCCGACCCGGCCGGTCACGAGAGCCCGCGCGGGGTACCGGCCCTCTCAGCGCCACTCGATCAGGAACAGGGTGGCGTCGTCGCTCGTGCGACCGCCCCGCTTCTCCTTCAGGACGTGGGAGAGCGCGCGCACCACGGCCCGCACCGCGCCCTGCGAACGCTCGACGCGGTTGACCCAGTCGATGAGCTGCTCCTCCCCGAACTGCTCCCCGCCGGGCTCGCGCTCCTCGACCAGGCCGTCGGTGAAGCACAGGACCCGGTCACCGTGCCGCAGCACCCGTTCGCTGATCACCGGCTGCTCGCCGCCGAACCCGACCGGCAGGGTGGTGGCGCTCTCCAGCCGCTCGACGACGACGTGGTCGCGGATCAGCAACGGCTGGGGATGACCGGCGTTGACCCACTGCAGGTGGCCGGTAACAGTGTCCAGGCGCATCATCTGCGCGGTGACGAAGTGGTCCGGCCCGAACTGCTCCGCGACGGCCCGGTCCATGAACGCGTAGATCTCGGCCAGCCCGATGTCGGCGCGCCGGGCGTGCCGGTACGCGCCGATGGCCACGGTCGCCATGGTCGCGGCGTCCAGCCCGTGGCCCATCGCGTCGATCGTGGCCACGTACAGCACCTCGTCGTTGAGCGCGTAGTCGAAGCTGTCCCCGGCCACCTGGTAGGCGGGTTCGAGGATGCCCGCCACCGCGACCCGGGGGACGGTCATCGACAGCGGTGGCAGCAGCGACCACTGGATCTCCGCGGCGACGCTCATCGGCTGGAGGCGCCTGGCCTGGAAGATCCGGTCGGTGTAGCCGGCCTTGGTCACCAGCAGGTCCGCGACCAAGCAGGCGAACCGGCGAAGGAGCCGCCGGTCGTCGTCATCGACGCCGTCCAGCGTGAGGGCCAGCACCCCCACCTCGTCGCCACCGTCCAGCAGCGGCAGGTACACCCGCACCCCGTCGGCCAGCGGTTCCTCGACGGGTACACCACGCAGGAAGGCCGCGCCCGCAGGCGAGCCGTCGATCGGCACCGGCTCACCGCCAGCCAGTCCCCGGCCGGGCAACGGCACCAGCGCCAGCTGGCCGTAGTCCTGCAGCAGGACGGCCGGGGCACGGCCGCCGGCCCTCGTCACCGCTTCGGCGACCAACGGACCGATGAGCCACGGCGGCAGCTCATGGGCCTGATCGAGCAGCGCGCCCAGCAGGTGCTCGCCGAATCCCTCCGCCCGGCCAGGTCGGCACTCGCCACCGCTGCTCACCGCCGCGTCCTCCCTGCCTCGCGCCCGTCGACGCGGCCGCGATCAACCCCGAACAGCCCGGTGCGGTTCGCCGGACCGGTACTTCCATTACGCCCGACGGCAGCGCGTTGCGCCCCCCGGTCACGATCTCGGGCCGCCGCGGAGCACGGCCGACCCCGGTCGCGGGTCCGGCTGCGGTCACTCCCGTCCAGCCCCGTTCCGAGATCGGCCGACGGATCGCTCCGCCGCAGGCCAGGGCGGACACGGGCCTCTCCGGACAGCCGGACGAACAGGCGGAGGGCGTGTCGGAGGCACCCCCTCACGAGTTCGGATCCCGTCTCCTCCGCCTCTGTCCACCAGGGCGGGCGAAGGGCCCGACCGCACGGCGGTCGCACCCTTCGTCGTTCCGTGGGTGCGCGCGTCGGCGGACTGGGCGTCGGCAGGTGGCGGCGGCTGGTCAGGAGTCGATGAGTCGCATCTCCGCGGTGTCGTAGCGGGCACCGGTCACCCGTCGGGCGACCGCGTTCAGCTGCTCCAGGTCGGCGCTGCTCAGGCGCAGGTCGTCCGCGGCGGCGTTCTCCTCCAGCCGGCGGCGGTGCCGGGTGCCGGGGACGGGCACGACGTCGTCGCCCTGGGCCAGCAGCCAGGCCAGGGCGAGCTGGGCCGGAGTGCTGCCGGTCGTGGCGGCCAGCCGCCTGAGTTCGTCGACCAGGCGCAGGTTCGCGGTGAAGGCGTCGCCGGTGAGTCGGGGCACGTGTCCGCTGCGGCGGAAGTCGTCGGGGGCGAGCTGGGCGGGGTCGCTCAGCCGACCGGTGAGGACTCCACGGCCGAGGGGGCTGTAGGGGACCAGCGCGATGCCCAGCTCGCGCAGCACCGGCAGGACGGTGTCCTCCACGCCGCGCTCCCACACGCTGTACTCGGTCTGCACCGCGGTGATCGGGTGCACGGCGTGCGCGCGGCGGATCGTGTCGGCCGCCACCTCACTGAGACCGAGATGGCGCACCTTGCCGGCGGCCACCAGCTCGGCCATGGCGCCGACGGTGTCCTCGATCGGTACGTCCGGGTCGACACGGTGCAGGTAGTACAGGTCGATGTGTTCGACGCCGAGTCGCCGCAACGAGGCGTCCGCGGCCCGACGGACGTGGGCCGGACTTCCGTCGACGCCCCGCACGGCGCCGTCCTCGTCCCGGACGAAGCCGAACTTGGTGGCGATGAAGGCCTGCTCCCGGCGGCCGGAGAGTGCCGCGGCGAGCAGCTTCTCGTTGCCTCCGCAGGCGTACATGTCCGCGGTGTCGAACATGGTGACGCCCAGTTCCAGGGCCCGCCTGATCGTGGCGACGGCCTCGCCCTCGTCGCCGGGGCCGTAGAACTCGCTCATTCCCATGCAGCCGAGTCCCAGGCCGCCCACCTCCGGCCCGCCCGGACCCAGGGTGCGGGTACGCATGATCGCTCCTCCAATTTCGGTCGATACCGGATTCGATCGCAGCGGGCCCCGGGGCGACCGCCGCGGACGCGGGCCTGCCGGTAGGCCGGCAGGCCCGCGCCTGGTGCGGGTCAGCTGAGCTGGCCGGTGGGCATGACGGTGACCTGCTGGAGGTTCACCCGCGGCGGCAGCGAGGCCAGGAAGCCGATGGTCTCGGCGACGTCCTGCGCGGTGAGCCACTCCATGGTCGCCTTCGAACCGGCCAGCCAGTCCCGCGCACCCTGGTCGGTGACGTGGCTCTGCAGCTCGGTGCCGACGATGCCCGGCTCGATCGCGGCCACCCGCACGTTCTTCGGGCCCAGCTCCGCGCGCAGGTGGCGGGAGAAGTGGGTGACGTACGCCTTCGTGGCGGAGTAGACGGCGAAGTTGGGGAAGATGTTCTGCGCCGCGATCGACGAGGTGTTGATCAGGTCGGCCACGCCGCGCTCCCCGGCGGTTCGCACCAGCTGCGGGACGAACGCGCCGGTGACGTTCATCAGACCGGCGATGTTCAGGTCGATCTGGTGCTGCCACTGGTCGGTCGCCAGCTCCTCGACGGGGGCGGGCAGCATCACGCCGGCGTTGTTGAACAGCAGGTCGGCGCCGCCCAGTTCGGCCTCGACCCGGTCGGCCGCCGCCTGGACGGCCGCCTTGTCGGTCACGTCGGCGGCGATGGCCACGGCGCTGCCGCCGTTCTTCTCGATCCGGGCGACCAGTTCCCCGAGCCGCTCGGCCCGGCGGGCCAGCACGACGACGCGGGCCCCGAGTTCGGCCAGCCTCTCGGCGGACGCCTCGCCGATGCCGCTGGAGGCTCCGGTGACGACGGCGACGCGGCCCTGAAGTGCCTTGGTGTTGTTCAGCGTGGACATGGTGCGGGTACCTTCCGGACGAAGCAGACGGGGTGAGGGTCGGTGCCGTCGGGCTGCTCCCGGGCACAGCTCAAGCACACCAGCCCGCCGCCCCCGCCGGGGCGCCACAACAGGCCCTGGCCAGGCAGGTACTGGCAGGGCCACCCTGGGGCTCCCCGGAGCGACACCGACGATCCACACTGGGACCATGGACCGCAGCAAGGAGATCGCCGACTTCCTCCGGAGCCGTCGCGCCGCGATCAGGCCGGACCTCGCCGGGCTTCCCGCCGACGGGCGGGTCCGCCGCGTCCCGGGCCTGCGCCGGGACGAAGTCGCACGTCTGGCGGGGGTCAGCACCGAGTACTACACCCGGCTGGAACAAGGGCGCGCCCGCAACCCCTCCGCCGAGGTCGTCGCGGCCCTGGCCCAGGCCCTGCAACTCGACGCGTCCGAACGCGAGCACCTCGCCGACCTGCTGCTGCCCGACCCGCAGGCGGCACGCCGCACCCCGAACCGGCCCCAGCGGGTCCGGCCCGGCCTGTACCTGATGCTGGAGACGCTGAGCCGCGTACCGGCGTTCATCCTCGGTCGCCGCACCGACGTGCTGGCCGCCAACCACCTCGCCAGGGCCGTCCTCACCGACTTCGAAGCCCTGCCGGCCACCCGGCGCAACCTCGCCCGCTACTACCTCCTGGACCCGCAGGCCCGCGAACGCGTCGGCGACTGGGAACGGATCGCCGCGGAGACGGTGGCCATCCTGCGGCTGGAGGCCGGCCGCTACCCGGGCGACCGCCGGCTCGCCGACCTGGTCGGCGAACTCACCCTGGGCTGCCCGGAGTTCTCGACCTGGTGGAACGACCACAAGGTGCTGCGCCGCACCCACGGCGCCAAGCACTACGTCCACCAGGTCGCGGGCGAACTCCACTTCTCCTACGAGTCGTTCCAGGTCCCCGGCGACACCGAGCAGACCCTGTGCGTCTACAACGTGGAACCCGGCTCCGACACCGCCCGGGCACTGCAGCTCCTGAGCAACTGGACGGCGCCCGACCTCGCCGCCCCGTCCACCGGCTGACGCCCCACAGCTCCGCACGCGGGCCGGGCGGGGTCGTCCAGCAGCGGCCGAGGCAGGCCGTCGTGCCTCCCTCCCGGGAGGGAGGCACGGCCCCGCCCCGGCGGGATCCGCGGCGTCCGCCGTTCCGGTTGACTCGAGGCATCGACGACCGGGGAGGCGAACATGCTGCGCAGGCGAATCGGACGGGTGCTGGCTCAGGCCGGGGTGGCGGTCCTGCTGGCCTGCACGGCCGCGGTGCCCGCCGGGGCCGCGGAGGGGACGGGGCCGGCCGACATCCGGGCGGCCATCGAGGCGGTGCCGGGCCTGCGCGTCGTGGAGGAGAAGCCGGCCGCGCCCGGATTCCGGTTCTTCGTCCTGGCCCTGCACCAGCCCGCCGACCACGACCACCCGGAGAAGGGCGGCTTCGAGCAGCGCCTCACGCTCCTGCACCGGGGCACCGACCGGCCCACCGTGCTGTTCACCAGCGGATACACCGTCCCCGGCACGCAGTTCCGCTCGGAGCCCACCGAGTTGCTGGACGCCAACCAGGTGAGCACCGAGCAGCGGTTCTTCGGCGCCTCCCGGCCCGAGCCCGCGGACTGGACCGACCTCGACATCCGGCAGGCCGCGGCCGACCACCATCACGTGGTGGAGGCCCTGCGCCGGGTCTACCGGGCGGCCTGGATCTCCACCGGCGGCAGCAAGGGCGGCATGACCACCGTCTACCACCGCCGCTTCTACCCGCAGGACGTGGCCGGCTCGGTCGCCTACTCCGCGCCGAACAACGTCGACGACCACGAGGACTCCGCCTACCTCGACTTCCTGCGCACCGTCGGCACCCCCGAGTGCCGTGACGCCCTCCAGGCCGCGCAGCGGGCCCTGCTGGAACGCCGCACCGCCCTGGTCGCCGGGTACCAGGCCTGGGCGGACTCCCGGGGCGACGGCTTCCAGCTGGTCGGCAGCGCCGACAAGGCCTTCGAGATCGCCGTGCTGCGGGCCCCGTTCATGTTCTGGCAGGGCCGCGGCCAGGCCGCCTGCCCGGCCGTACCGGCCCCGGACGCCACCGACGACGCGCTGTACGCCTGGCTCTCCGACGTCGCCCAACTCCCGGTCTACGCCGACTCGGTGGCGAACCAGTTCGTCCCGTACTTCTACCAGCTGGGCACCCAGCTGGGGTACTTCCCGGTCGAGACGGCCCACCTGGCCGACCTGCTCCGACACCCCGGCGCCACCGAGCCGCGCACCTTCGTCCCCCGCGACGTCCCGCTGCGCTATCGGCCGCAGGCGATGCGCGACGTGGACCGCTGGGTCCGCACCCGCGGTGACCGGCTGATGTTCGTCAACGGCGCCGCCGACCCGTCGGTGGCCGAGCCGTTCCGGTTGGGACAGGGCACCCGGGACTCCTACCTGTACCAGGTGCCGGGCGGCACCCACGCGGCACGCATCGCCCAACTGCCCGCCGCCGACGCCGCGGTGGCGACGGCCACGCTGCGCCGCTGGGCGGCGGGGTAGCGCCCGGAGGCGGTGCGCGGGGCAGGGCGGGGCGGGAGCGGGGACGCCGACGGCCCCGGCCGCACGAGGCAGCCGGGGCGGGACAGTCGGGGCACGAGCGCCGCAGCCGTAAGCCGTAAGCGCCGGGCTCAGCCGACCGGCTCGGCCGTGGGCTCCGCCGGCACCCCGGCCTCCGCGGCGGCGGTCTTCCGTCCGTCGCGCATCAGCACCAGGGTGAGCGCCGCGGCCGCGACGACCGCGATGCCGCCCACCGTGAAGGTGGTGGAGGTGGCGGTGTTGAACGCCTCCCGGGCGGCGGCGACCAGTCCGCCGTCCCCGGTGGAGCCGGCCACCGCGAGCGCACCGGTGATGTCGTGGCGGGCGGCGTCGGGGGCGGCGTCGGGCATCGCGCCGGTGTAGGTGCTGGAGAGCACGGTGCCGAGGATGGCCACGCCGAGCGCCGCGCCGGACTGCTGGATGGTGTCGTTGAGCGCGGAGCCGACGCCGGCGTGCTCGCTGGGGATGGCGCCCATCAGGGCGTTGGCGGCGGCCGGCATGCCGAGGCCGGAGCCGACGCCGAGCACCAGCATGGCCGTGGCGACCTTGGTGAAGCCGTCGCCCACCGAGAGGGTGGCCAGCAGGCCGAAGCCGCCCGCGATGATCAGCATGCCGATCGAGGTGAGCGCCCGCGCCGGGACCTTCTTGCCGAGCACCGCGCCGAGCGCGTTGAACACCAGCGAGGCGACGGCCAGCGGGATGAAGGCGAGGCCGGTGTCGGTGGGCGAGAACTCCAGCACGAACTGGAGGTACTGGGTGAGGACCAGCATCAGCCCGCCGGTGGCGAAGGTCAGCAGGACGAGCGAGAAGCTGGCGCCGGTGAAGACCCGGTTGCGGAAGAGCTTGATCGGGACCATCGGCGAGTCGGTGCGGACCTGCCGGACGGCGAAGCCGGCCAGCGAGGCCACCGCGAGCAGGAGCGCGCCGAGGGTGCTCGCGCTGGTGAAGCCGTCCCGGGGCAGCACGATGATCGACCAGACCAGCGCCGTCATGCCGACCATCGACAGCACCATGCCCGGCAGGTCGGGGCGGCGCCACGGTCCCTTGGACTCCGGCATCAGCAGCATCGCGGCGACGATGGCGACCGCCGCGATCGGCACGTTGAGCAGGAAGACCGCGCCCCACCAGAAGTGCGCGATCAGCGCGCCGCCCAGTACCGGACCGCCGACCAGGCCGATCATGGCCACCGCGCTCCAGGCGGCGATCGCCTTCGGGCGCTCCTCGTCGTCGAAGACGGTGATCAGGATGGAGAGCGTGCTCGGCATGACCAGCGCGCCGCCGACGCCCATCAGGACGCGCCCGGCGATCAGCTCACCGGGGCTGCCGGCGTACGCGGCGACCAGTGAGGCGGCACCGAACAGCACCAGTCCGACGATCATCACCTTCCGCCGGCCGAAGCGGTCGGAGAGGCTGCCCGAGGTGAGCAGCAGGCCGGCGAAGACCAGGATGTACGAGTCGATGATCCACTGGATGTCCTGCGCCCCGGCCTTGAGGTCCTCCGCGATCGGCGGGATGGACACCGTGAGCACCATGTTGTCGATCACCAGCACCAGGCTGCTGAGGCAGAGCACGACCAGGATGAGCCAGCGCTGCGGATGCCGTTCCACGGCGTTTCCCCCTTCGGACTACGGATTCGGTGCGGGCACACCGCCCTCCGTCCCCAGGGGAACGGTGTGCGCCGCTCCGAACACTGTACGGACACCGCACACTGTTCGCAATGCCGTACGCCGTTCGATCTCCGCACAGCGTTCGCTCCGCCGTACACTGTTCGCATGAACCTGTGGCGAGCGGCGCCACGGACCGGACCCGGTCCGGACGACTGGTGAGGAGAGTCCGATGACGGCCAAATCAGAGGACGGAACGCCCCCCGGCATCCCCACGCCGTGGAACCGCCCGCAGCGACGGCGGGAACAGCCCGCCCTCAGCCGCGAGCAGATCGTCTCCGAGGCCTTCGCGCTGCTGGACTCGGACGGCATCGAGGCGCTGAGCATGCGCAAGCTCGCCGCCCGCCTGAACGCCGGCGCGACCTCGCTGTACACCCACGTCGCCAACAAGGACGAGCTGCTCGCCCTGGTCGTCGACCAGATCTTCGGCGGCCTTCCCCAGCCCAACGCCGAGGGCTGCGAGGCGTCCGAGGTCTGGCGCGCGAAGGTCATGGAGCTGGCCGAGGGCATGCGCGCGGCCGTCATGCGCCACCCCTGGATGGTCTCGGTGATCGGCGACGTCGGGATGATCTACCTCGGCCCCAACTGGATGCGGCTCTCCGAGACCTTCCTGGCCGTGATGGAGACGGCCGGCTTCGACACCGGCGAGGCCAACGACGCGATGAGCGCGGTGATGGGCTACACCATCGGGACCGCCTGCGTGGAGGCCTCCTGGGTGCGCGCGCTGGCCCGCAGCGGCCAGGACGAGCAGGAGTGGATGAACCGGCTCCTGCCCGCCGTCATCGAGGCCACCAAGGAGTTCCCGCGACTGCACCGGCTGTACACCACCGAGGTGCCGGACGAGGTCGCCGCGGGCCGGGACCAGGGCTTCGCCCGCGGGATCAACGTCATCCTGGACGGGGTCGAGGCGTCCCTGGCCGTCCGGCGCCGGGGCTGAGCGGCCGCACCCGGCTCCGTCGAGTGCGGCCGTCCGGGGCGACGCCGTACTGGCGCTCCGGTTCGCTCTCGACCGGCAGGGCGGCGTCGCCCCGGGGCGGACCCGCTCAACTCCCGCTGAGCGCCTGCACCTCCGCGTAGCCCGGCACCGGCCCGACCGGCTCGCCCGCCGCGACGGCTGCCGCCGTGGCCACCGCCGCCGCCAGCGCCGCGCGGTACAGCAGCGAGCCCAGGCTGACCCGGGCCACCCCGAGCGCGGCCAGCTCGGCGAGGCCCGGGCCGCCCGGCGTCCAGAGGATGTTGAGCGGGACGGCGACCGCGCCGACCAGCCGGCCGATGACCGCCGGATCGGCCAGGCCGGGGACGAACACACCGTCCGCGCCCGCCTGCTGGTAGGCGTCCAGGCGCCGGAGCGCCTCCGCTTCGGGGGCGTCCCGGCCGCACCAGTAGGCGTCGGTGCGGGCGTTCACGAACAGCTCCGGTACGGCCGCCTTCACCGCCGCGACCTTCGCGGCGTGCCGGGCGGACGCGGTCAGCGTGCCGTCCGCCCGGCCGTCCTCCAGGTTGATGCCGACCGCTCCGGCCCTCGCCAACTCCACGGCCAGTTCGGCAACTTCGTCCGGGTCGTCGCTGAACCCGGACTCCACGTCGACGCTGAGCAGGAAGCCGCGGCGGCCGAGCCTGCGCGCCAGCCGTACGGTCTCCGCACGGGTCGCGGCGGCACCGTCGGGCAGACCGGCGACGGCCGCCACGCCCAGGCTGGTGGTGCCGATCGCGGGGTGGCCCTGGGCGGCGAGGGCGACGGCCGAGGCGTGGTCCCAGGCGTTGGGGAGCAGCAGCGGCCGGCCGGGGCGGTGGTGCAGGGCGGCGAAGGGGGTCATCGGACCGTCTCCACCGGGTCGTTCGCGAGGTCTCCGGTCGCGCCGAGCGGGCCGCGCGTAACGTCCGTCGGGCCGCCGGTCGTGTTCGCCGCGCCGCCGGTCGTGTTCGCCGCGCCTTCGGCCGGTTCAGTCGCGCTTTCGGTCGGTTCAGTCGCGCCGCCTGCCTGGTCGGCCAGGTGCCCGAGGGAGTCCGCGTAGTAGTACCCGGCCTCGGAGACGTGGCAGACGATCTGCCGGAAGCTCCAGCCCGTCCCCGGCGAGTCGTCCAGCCGCTCGTCCGGCAGCGCGGCGACCCGCCGGGACCAGATCCCGGCCAGTCGGGTCAGCCGGCTGCGGGCCTCGTCCAGGTCGGCGATGGTGAACGGGGCGAGGTCGGCCGGGGTGGTGATGCCGGAGGCGTGCCAGCGGTCCGGCTCGGTCGGCTCGCCGGCCAGCCGGGCCTCGAACTCGGCGAGGTGGTCGATGAGATGGTCGGTGATGCGGCGAAGTGCCTTGTGCGGCGCGTAGGTCCGGCCGTCGCCGTTGACGGTCGGGCGGCCGTCCCAGGCCGTCCAGCCGGCCGCCCGAGCGAGCACGTGGTCGACCATCTCCGGTACCAGGGCGGCGAGTTCGGCCTTGCCAAGGTCCGGCGCCGGAGGCGTTTCGGTGTCCGCCGGATCGGAGGCGCCGTACTGGATGCCCTCGGCGATCGCCAGGGCCTGCGAGCGGCCCGGGCAGCTCCGGGGCGGGGCGCCGAAGGTGAGCGCGACGCCCTCCGGCGCACCGGCCTGGGCGGCCGCGATGTCCAGCAGGACCAGCGTCCCGGCCGGTACCGCGACCCCGCCGACCTCGGTCGCCCGGGCGGCGAGCCGCCGCATCGCCCGGACCGGCGGGTCCGAGCGCAGCACGCCGGCCGGCCCGTCACCGTGCCGGCGGGCGGCCTCGACCAGCGCGGCGGTGGCGTCGCAGGCCTGGACGAGCAGGCCGATCCGGTTCGCGGCCGACTCCTCGTCCCCGTCCCCCATCGCGGGCAGCAGCCGGGCCACCGCCGCGTCCGCCGAAGGGTCCGCCGCCGGGCCCCCCGCCGGGCCGGCCGGGGTGTCGGCGAAGTACGCCCGGGACACCGCCGCGACGTCCCGGGCCACGGCCTCCGGGTCGGCCAGGCCGAGCTCCGCCGCGAGCACCCGGACCACCCGCAGCCGCACGTCGGGCTCGAAGCCCCCGGCGGCGGCCACCCGCAGCCGGGCCGGGTCCAGCCGCTCCAGGTCGGCCAGCACCAGCGCCCGGCGCCGGGCGTGCGGTTCGCCGGAGCTGAACCGGGCGACGGCGGACCGCAGCCAGGCCACCGTGCCGGGGCCGGCGCCGGGCGCGAGGGGCGCGGCGGGCAGCGGGACCAGCGCCGGGTCGGCCAGGGCCGCCGTCACGTCCTCGTAGCGGGAGAAGGTCATGGTCGCGGGGTCGGAGACCACCGTGGGTTCGCTCATGCCGTCATCGTGGCCCCGGGTCGTTTCGGCGCCGGCCGAACCGTGCCGGGGCGACCCTGGAGGCATGTCCCCGGCTCCGCTCCCCCACGCGGCCCCTCATCCGCCTCCTCGTCCGCCCCTCCACCCGTCCCCCGAAACGTCCCCGTGCCCCGACCATGGAGGCATGACGCTCGCCGCCTTCGCCGCCCTGCTCGCCGACCCCACCCGCGCCGCCTTCTGCACCGCACTGCTCGACGGCCGTGCCTGGACCGCCGGCGAACTGGCCCGGCACGCGAGCGTCGCGCCGTCCACGGCCAGCGAGCACCTGTCCCGGCTGATCGCGGGCGGGCTGCTGGCCGAGGAACGGCAGGGCCGGCACCGGTACGTCCGGCTGGCCACGCCCACGGTGGCCACGCTGATCGAGGACCTCACCGTCTTCGCCGAGTCCGGCCCCCGCCCCGCGGCCGCGCCCCGCAGCCTGGGCGAGGCCACCCGGCTGAGCGCCGAGGCCCGCGCCCGTACCTGCTACGACCACCTGGCCGGGCGCCTCGGCGTGGCCGTGTCGGACGCGCTGCTCGCCCACGGCCTGGTCACCGAGGTGGGCGGGCTGGCCGTCACCGAGCGCGGCCGGGACTGGCTGGCCGCGCAGGCGATCGAGCTGCCGCCGCGCGCGGGCCGCCGGGGCGGACGCCCGGTGGTGCGCGGCTGCCTGGACTGGACGGAACGCCGCACCCACCTGGGCGGGGCGCTGGGCGCGGCGCTCTGCCGGGCCGCGCTGGACCGGGCCTGGGTGGAGCGGATCGGCTCCGGCCGGGCCCTGCGGGTCACCCCGGACGGCGGCCGGGCGCTGCGCGAACTCCTGGGCGTGGAGCTGCCTTGACGGTCGTCCGGGCGGCGGAGAGCTGTCCGACCGGCCGGCCGACCACCACCGGCGAGAGCTGCCCGGCCGGCCGGCCGACCACCACCGGAGCCCACTCAGCCCATCGACTTCGCCCCATCCAGCGACTCCCGGATGATGTCCGCGTGCCCCGCGTGCTGCGCGGTCTCGGCGATCAGGTGCAGCAGCACCCGCCGGGCCGACCAGGCCGTGCCCGGCGGGAACCAGGGCGCGGGCGGCAGCTCGTGGGCGAGGCCGAGGTCGGGCAGGGTCCGGATCAGCTCGTCCGTCCCGCGCGCCACCCGCTCGTACTCGGCGAGCAGCCCGGCCAGCGTGTCGCCCTCCACCATCCGGAACTGGGCCGCCCAGGTGTCCGCGTCGTCGGGGCCGTGCTCCCCGTTCCGGCCCCGCATCGCCTCCGCGCCGCCGGTCATGAACCGCGCCCAGCGCGCCTCGACCGCCGCCACGTGCTTGAGCAGGCCGCCGAGGCACAGCTCGCTGACCGTGGTGCGCTCGGCCGCCTGCGCGTCGGTGAGGTCCCGGACAGTACGTCGCAGCAGGTCGCGGTGCTTGTCCAGCGTCTCGGCGAGCTCCTCGCGCTCACCCACGGCCCACCGCGATCCGTCGCTCGGCAGACCGCCGCCCCGCGGCCCACCGCCCCGCAGGCCGCCCCATCAGACGTCCACCGTCTTCGGCGGCTCGCCGACCGTCCGCCCGAGGTCGATCAGCCCGAAGGCCGCACCCTGCGGGTCGCCGACCGCCGCGAACCGGCCGAACGGGCTGTCCGTCGGCCCGACGTACACCTTGCCGCCGCGCGCCGTCAGCCGCTCGATCGCGGCGTCGGTGTCGTCCACCGCGAAGTAGACGCTGATGTACGAGGGGGCCTGCGGCGGCAGGAAGTCGCCCTCCGCTCCCATCCGGCCCAGCACCGGCCGGTCGCCGACCTGGAACATCCGGTAGTCGAACTCCTCGGAGTCCATCTTCGCCACGCCGTACGGGAAGACCGCCGGGAAGAAGGCGTCCGCCTTGGCCGGTTCGCGGGTCACCAGTTCGGCCCAGCTGTACGCGCCGGGCTCGCCCTGCTTCTCGAAGCCCTCGTGCCGCCCGGCCTCCCAGACGCCGAACACCACCCCGCCCGGGTCCTTGGCGATCACCATCGTGCCGAAGTCGCCGATCTGCATCGGCCCCATGACCACCTCGCCGCCGTTGGCGCGGATCCGCGCCGCGGTGGCTCCGGCGTCCGGCGACGCCAGGTACAGGCACCAGGCGGACTCGGCCTCCGCACCGGGCATCGGCGGCACGACCGCGGCGACCGCCTTGCCGTCCGAGTACGCCTGGGTGTAGCTGCCGAACTCCGACGAGCTCTCGCCGAACGTCCAGCCGAGCACGTCGCCGTAGAAGGCCTTCGCGCCCTCCACGTCGGTGAACATCGCGTCGGCCCAACAGGGTGTGCCCTCAGGTAGCGCAGCCATCTCTCTGCCCTCGTGTGTGGCGAAGTGCGCGCGCCGGAGGACGCGCGCCGGCCCCCGGTTGGCCAGCCTAGCCACGGGGCGGCGCGCCCGCGCGGGCTGGGCTCCGCGCGGGTCGCGCCGCCCCGGTGGGGGGCCTCAGCGGCTCACGGGCGCGGCACGCCCGCCCCCGAGCGCGGTGAGGACGCGCCCAGGCGCAGCGAGGACGTGCCCAGCCCGGTCGGCCCGAGCGGCAGCGCGGGCGCCGGCACCGCCGCGGGAGCCGTCGGAACCGTGCGAGCCGTCGAGGCCGTGGGCGGCGTCGGCGCCTCGGCCGCGGCCGCCGTGGCCGCCCGCCGGGCCTGCGAGGCCTCCGCCAGGTCCCGCTCGGCACCGAAGTGCCGCTCCAGGTCGGCCGTGCCGTAGCGGAGACAGCCCTCGTGCCAGCTCAGGATCCCCGCGAGCCAGTTCTCCAGCTCTCCCACATACCCGTCGAGCAGCTCCCTGGCCTCCTGCGTCAGCCCGAAGTCCTCGTAGACGACCGGGAGTTCCTTCTGCGCGACGTGCTGGAACTGGTCCAGCCGCGAGTGCATCAGGTCGTCGACGATCCGGACCGCCGACTCGTAGCCGCAGTCGAAGAAGTTCTGCACCACCAGGACGACGTTGTGCAGCTCGCCCTCGTACTCGACCTCCTTCTGGTACGAGAAGAGGTCGTTCATCATGCACGCGTAGTCCATCGCGGAGTTCTCCAGCGCGCGCATCGAGCCGTGGTCGTACACCTCCTGCGGGACGGCCTTCCCGTGGCCGAGCCGGGAGAGGCTCGTGGTGAGCTCGGAGCCGAACGTGGAGCGGCGCATCTCCAGGTAGTCCACCGGGTCCGGGATCCGGTTCTGGATCTGGTTGGCCAGCTCCCAGATCCAGCTGTCCAGCATGGCCTCGACCGCCACCCGAAACCGGCCCCTGGCCTCGACGGTCATCGGACCGGCGGTGCGCTCCCAGAGGTCGGCGAGGCTGCGCTCCAGCGCGTTGCCCGGCTCCGGCGCGGGGGTGCCGTCCACCGGCATGAACAGCGACAGCCGCGCGTTGGCGGCCTTGGCGCCGCCCAGGTCGCGGGTGTGCCCGAAGGCCCGGGGGTAGTAGTCGTCGGCCCAGGTGCCCCAGGCCAACCAGGCGGAGGCGATGTCGAGTTGGTCGGCCGTGGCGTCCGGATGGATGCCGGCCGCGCAGAGCGGGAGGTCGTAGTCGCGCATCGACTCGGCGTCCCAGATGCCGGATGCGGGGACGCCCGGCTCCGCCGCCAGCAGCCCCATCCGCTCGGCCCACTCGATCACCCGCTCCCGGGCGCCGTCCAGGTGGGGGCTCAGCCGGAGGTCGTACGGCAGCCTGAACTCGGGCAGCAGGGACGGCCCGATGGCCTGGTACGGCACGTGGCCGTACGACCGCGCCCGCCGCCGGGCCGGGCCCGCCGCCCCCCGGGCCGCCGAGGCCGCGCCCTCCTTCGCGGAGGCCGCCTGGGCCGTCGGCGCCCCCGCGGCCGTGCTGCGCAGGATGTCCAGCGCCGAGGTGCCGATGCCACCGATCGCGTACTGGTCCCACCAGTTGCCGCCGGACGGCCCGCCCGGCAGCCCGGCCGGCCCACCACCCGAGCCCGGCGCCACCTCGCCCGACCCGCCCGAACGCGCCGCCGCCCCACCGCCGTTCATGTACCGGCTGGACCGCAGGTGCCACTCGTGCCCGCCGGACTGCCAGTCCTGGAGGCCCTTGACGTACGCCATCACCCGGGCACGGCCCGCCGGATCGAGCCCGGTCTCCGCGAACAGCACCGGCAGTTCGGTGAACACGGTGCTCTCGAACTGCTGGAGCCGCGAGGTGAGCAGGTCGTTGACCGCGTCGGCGGCCTCCTGGGTGGAGCACTCCAGGAACCGCTCCAGCACCAGGATGCCGTTGCTCAGCTCCCCCTCGTCCTCCACCTCCCGCTGGTACGAGAAGATGTCGTTGCGCAGGTGCACCCCGTCGGAGAAGGCGTCCATCAGCACCCGCAGCGACCGCGAGCCCGACACCTCCGCGGGCACCTCGGCACCGGCCGCGTACTCGACCAGCTGCGCCGACCAGGGGGCGCCGCCGACCTTGCGGCGCATCTCGATGTACTCGACCGGGTTGGCCACCCGGCCCTCGTTGATGTTGGCGAGCTCCCACAGGGACTCGTCGAGCAGGTTGCGGGTGCTCTCCGCGAACCGGATCCGCCAGTCCTCGCCCATCGCCGGCACGGTGCGCCGCCACAGGTCGGCCAGCCCCGCCTCGACCGGGTTCTCCGGCTCGGGCAGCGCGGCGGCCGGATCGGTCGGCATGAACAGCGGCAGCCGGTCGAGGTGGGCCTTGCCCGCCTCGCGGTCGTTGGTGCGCTTGTACATGTCGAGGAAGTGGTCGTCGAAGAAGAAGACCCACACGTACCAGTCGGTGACCAGCGACAGCGCCTCGGCGGAGGCGTCGGGATGGGTGTACGCGCAGAGCAGGCCGTAGTCGTGGGCCTCCAGATCGGCCTGGTCCCAGATCCCGGAGCCCTCCAGCATCCCCATCTCCCGGGCCCAGCCGGTGGAATGGGACCGCGCCTCCTCCAGATGGGGATTGAGACGTGCCGGGTGTGGCACGTAGAAGGACGGCAGTTCGAACGGCTGGGTCACGGCTGCGAGCCTTTCTGGACACGTCGAGTGGACCAAGGATGACCCGCCGTCAGCTCACCGCACCGGCACAACAGAAACAGTCATATGAAATGACTCGCTCCCCCCACGCAAATCCACTCCCCCGGCCGAGCGCTCCCCGATCCCCCACACACCCCCCGTACGCCACGATCCGCCGGGGCGGGCCGTGGTCGGCCCGCCCCGGCGGGGCGGAGGCGGGGGCGCGGGCAGGGGCCCTCCGGCTCAGGCCGCGAGGGCGAGGACGAGGGAGGCGGCGACGGGCGCCATGTAGACGAGGGGGAAGGGGACGTGGGCGTAGGCGCGGGCGCGGAGGACGGTGACGACGGCGCCGAGGAAGTAGAGGACGACGCCGACCGCGGCCGCGTAGCCGACGGCCGGGACGGCGAGGCCGACCAGCAGGCCGAGGGCGCCGGCCGCCTTGGCGACGCCGAGCCAGGTCCACCAGGCGCGCGGGACGCCGTAGTCGGCGAGGGGCTTCACTACGTACTCGGCGCCGGCGAAGACGGAGTAGGCCGAGAAGCCGACCATGAGGGCGCCGAGGACGGTGACGACGGTGTGGGCGATGGACATCGGAGGGCTCCCCATTCGACGGCTGTTCGGTTCGACACTCCCCTGACCCGGGGCACCCGACGGATGTGACAGAGGCGGGCAAAAAATTGTCCGCACCACCCCCATGCCCTGCCCGGAAACCGCTCCGCCAACGAACAATGCCGCTCTGACAAGGCCTTGAACAGACAAGACTTCCCCGGATACGGGCGTGTTGACCGCGTACGCCAACGCCGCTTCCACCAGACTGGGCGCCGACCCGACGTCAACTCCGAGGAGGGCAAGCCCATGAACGTCACCGTCCGGCTCGCACAGCAGCCCGAGGCCGACGAGCTGCTCGGACGCAGTGCGCTCGCCGCGCTCGTCGGCATGCTGCTGGACCAGCAGGTCCCGATGGAGTGGGCGTTCACCGGCCCGCTGACCATCGCCCAGCGCCTCGGCCACGACGACCTGGACGCCCACGAGATCGCCACCTACAACCCGGAGGAGTTCGTCGCGCTCCTCTCCGCGAAGCCCGCGGTCCACCGCTACCCGGCCGCGATGGCCAAGCGGGTGCAGCAGCTCTGCCAGTTCCTCGTCGCCCAGTACGACGGCGACGCCGCCGCGCTGTGGAAGGACGTCCGCACCGGCAAGGAGCTGCTCAGCCGGCTCAACGCCCTGCCCGGCTTCGGCAAGCAGAAGTCGCAGATCTTCCTGGCCCTGCTCGGCAAGCAGTACGGGGTGCGGCCCGAGGGCTGGCGGGAGGCGGCCGGGGCGTACGGCGAGGAGGGCGCGCACCGCTCGGTGGCCGACATCACCGGCCCCGAATCCCTGACCCTGGTACGGGAGTTCAAGCAGGAGACGAAGCGCGCCGCGAAGGAGGCCAAGGCCGCCGCCAAGCCGCGCACCACCACCCGTACGGCCGCCGCCCCCGCCCCGTCCGGTGCGCGCTGACCGACGGTCGGCCCGCCCGCCCGGCGGCACCGCGGCCGGGCCTTCCCAGAGCGCGACGCGGGCCCCGGCCGCGCCGCGCGACCGGGGCCCGCGAACGGGAGTGCTCCGTCAGGCCGGGACGGGCTCGCGCTCCTCCGCGGAGGAACCGGCCACCGGCCCGACCGCCTTGCGCCGCCGCGGCAGCGCGAACATCAGCAGGAACACGGCGAGCAGCACCCCGGCGACCCACCACATGGCGTGCACGAAGGCCCCACCGAACGCCGTACCGACCGCCTCCGGCACGACCACGTCGTCCATCGCCCCGAAGAAGGCCACCGACACCAGGCCGAGCCCGAGCGCGTTGCCGACCTGCTGCACGGTGTTGATCAGCCCGGACGCCGAACCGGCGTGCTCGCGCGGCACCTCCGCCAGCACCGCGTCGGTGATCGGCGCGACGATCAGCCCCATCCCGAGGCCCATCACCACCAGCGGCAGCGCCATCTGCCAGGCCGCGATCGCCGTCCCGTACCGGTCCGCCTCCCAGATGTAGACGAGCACGCCCGCCGCCATCACCAGCGCGCCGGTCTGCAGCACCTTGCGCCCGAACCGCGGCACCAGCTTCTGCACCGACAGGCCCGCCGCCGTGGAGACCGCGATCGAGAACGGGATGCCGGTCGCACCGGCCTTGAGCGGGCTCCAGCCCAGCCCCACCTGCATGTAGAGGGTCCAGACCAGGAAGAAGATGCCGAGCGCCACCCCGAAGGCCAGCTGCACGCAGATCCCGGCCGCGAAGGACTTCACCCGGAACAGCGCCAGCTCCACCAGCGGCGAGCCGTCCCGCCGCGTCTTGACCTTCTCGTACACCACGAACAGGACGAACACCGGCAGGCTCCCGGCCATCGACAGGTAGCCCCACAGCGGCCAGCCGGCCTCCCGGCCGTGCGTCAGCGGGTAGATCAGCATCAGCAGACCGAGGCTGGCCAGCGCCACGCCCACCAGGTCCAGCTTCAGCGCCTGGTCGGCCTTCGACTCGTCGATGAAGCGGCGGCCGAGCAGCAGCCCGGCGATGCCGACCGGCAGGTTGATCAGGAAGATCGGCCGCCAGGCCAGGCCGAACAGGTCCCACTCGGTGAGCAGCGCGCCGATCATCGGACCGGAGACCGCGCCCAGCCCGACCACCGCGCCGAACAGGCCGAACACCTTGCCGCGCTCCTCCGCCGGGAAGGTCGCGTGGATGATCGACAGCACCTGCGGGACCATCAGCGCCGCCGTCCCGCCCTGCAGCAGCCGGGTCGCGACCAGCATCTCCGGGTTGGCCGCCAGCCCGCACAGCGCCGAGGCCAGCGTGAATCCGCCGATCCCGATCAGGAACACCCGCTTGCGGCCGTGGATGTCGCCCAGCCGGCCGCCGGTGATCAGCCCGATCGCGAAGGCCAGCGCGTAGCCGCCGGTGACCCACTGGAGGGTGCTGAAGGAGGCACCGGTGTCCTGCTGGATGCTCGGGATGGCGATGTTGACGATGGTGACGTCCACCAGGTCCATGAAGGAGGCGACCATCACGATCGTCAGCGCGATCCACCTCCGCCGATCCGCTGCCGCGGTGCTCATTCCGCCGTCCTCTTTCCTCACGTCCGCCTTTTTCACGTCCGTGACGGTAACGACCATGTAGGTCAGAACCTGTCCTAGTCGTTACGGCATGCTGAAGAACATGAGCGATACCCCGGCCCGGCTGCTGAACCTGCTGTCCCTGCTCCAGACCCCGCGCGAGTGGCCGGGCAGCGAGCTGGCCGAGCGGCTCGGCGTCAGCCCCCGCACGATCCGGCGCGACATCGACCGGCTGCGCGAACTCGGCTACCCGGTGCGGGCCAGCATGGGCGCGGTCGGCGGCTACCGGCTGGTCGCGGGCACCGCGATGCCCCCGCTGCTGCTGGACGACGAGGAGGCGGTGGCCATCGCGGTCGGGCTCCGCGCGGCGGCCGGGCACGCCGTGGTGGGCATCGAGGAGGCCTCGGTGCGGGCGCTCGGCAAGCTGCTCCAGGTGCTGCCGGGCCGGCTGCGGCAGCGGGTCGGGACGCTCAACTCCGCGACCGTGCCGCTGCTCACCGGGGACGGCCCGACCGTCGACCCGGAGGACCTCACCGTGCTCGCCCGGGCCGTCACCGCCCGGGAGCGGCTGCGCTTCGGCTACCGGGCGTACGACGGCGCCGAGACCAGGCGGCAGGTCGAGCCCGAGCGGCTGGTCTCGGTCGGCCGGCGCTGGTACCTGGTCGGCTACGACCTGGACCGCGCGGACTGGCGGCTCTTCCGGGTCGACCGGCTGACCGGCCCGGCCGCCACCGGCGTCCGCTTCACCCCGCGCCAGCTCCCCGCCGAGGACGCCGCCGCCTACGTGGCGGGCAAACTGCACCGCCCGTCACCGAGCGGCACCGTGGTCGCCACCGTGCACGCCCCGGCCGACCGGGTCCGGCACATCCTCCGGTCGGGCGACTCCGAGGTCGAGCCGATCGACGGGCACAGCTGCCGGCTGCGCTCGCACTCGGACTCGCTGGAGTGGACGGCGATGCGGCTGCTGTCGCTGGACTGCGCCTTCGAGGTGCACGAGCCGCCGGCACTCCGCGACCACCTGCGCCGGCTCGCCGCCCGCGCCCGGCACGCGGCGGGCCCGGAGGGCTAGGAAGGCCAGGACGCCGGAACGGCCGAGGGTCAGGCCGCCACCCGGAACCAGCCGTCGCCGGAGCGGAACCACAGCACCCCGTCCCGCCCGTAGGCGCAGCGCCGGTCGAGCTCCCCGGGGACGTCCACCCGCTCACGGCGCACCTCCCGCCAGCCCTTCCGGCTCTCCCGCTCGCACCGGACCAGCTGACCGTCGGGCTGGAGGAACACGGCCCGATCCCCGGCGATCGCGAAGCCGACCGGCTGCCGGGCCGGCAGCCGCAGGACGACCGGCTCGCCCCCGGCGGGGTCGATCCCGGTGAGGTGGCTCCGGTCCCCGTACCAGGCGAGCCAGGCCCGCCGTCCCTCGGTGGCGGCGGCGAGACCCTCCAGGGGTTCGTCGCCCAGCGCCTCGAAGTCCGGCCGCCAGACGGTCCGCCCGGCGGTGTCCAGCCCGAGCAGGCCGCACCGGCCGAGCGGGTCGTCGCCGTGGTTGCCCTCGTCGCCGAAGGCCAGCCAGATCCGGCCGTCCCGGTCGGTGATCAACGCCTGGATGTCGTCGCCGAGTCGCAGCTCCCGGGCCGGTCGGCCGTCCGGGCCGAACACCTGGCCGTTGTGCTCCCGGCCGTCCGCCGTCTCCTCGGCCCGGCCCCCGGCCAGCAGCACCCGCCCGCCCGGCAGCAGCGCCAGCAGGTCCGGCGACACCCCGGCCCCGGCGATCGGCACCCGCCACCCGCCGTGCGGGCCGTGCACCACCACTTCGCCGTCGAACGGCAGCCGGGCGGCCGGCCACGAGCCGGCCGGCGCCAGGCACCGCTCCGGCACCAGCAGGACGGCGAGTTCCCCCTGCGGCCCGACCGTCCAGGCCGGGGCCCGGCGGCCGGCCCGTACGTCCTCCTCGGGCAGCCGCCAGACCTCGACCGGACGGTCGGGCATCGCCATTGCTCAGACCCCGTACTCGGCGGTCAGCAGCGCCCGGCCCAGGGTGTGGAAGGTGAGGTTGAAGCCCACCTGGGCCGGCGGGGTGTCGGCGGCGACGTCCAGCTTCTCCACGTCCAGCGCGTGCACGGCGAAGACGTAGCGGTGCGGGGCGCCGGGCGGCGGGGCGGCACCGTCGTACCGGTTGCCCGGGAAGTCGTTGCGGCCGTGGAAGGAGGCCTCGCCGGGCAGGTCGGCGTCCGAGGACCCGGCGCCGCGCGGCAGTTCGGTGGTGTCGGCGGGCAGGTTGAGGGCGAGCCAGTGCCACCAGCCGGAGCCGGTCGGCGCGTCCGGGTCGTAGCAGGTGACCGCGATGCTCCGGGTGCCCTCCGGCAGGCCCGACCAGGCCAGCTGCGGCGAGAGGTTGCCGCCCGCGTGGACGAACTCCTGGCCCAGCGTGCCGCCTTCGGTGAGGTCCTGGCTGCTGAGCCGGAAGGACGGCACCTGCGGCAGGAACTCGTACGGCAGCGGCGGACGAACACTCATGGGTGGTCACCTCTCACGGTCGGAATGACACGAGTCACTGTAATGGGGTGCACGTCCGATCCCGGCGCCCCTACAGTCGGGGCATGGCCGCCAAATTCGCCCAGTTGTTCGCCGACTCGCGTCGCGCGCTGTTCACCATGCTCGGCATCCAGGCCGTCATCTGGTCGGTGCAGGTGGTCAACTGGCTGGACGACTACGGGCTGTCGCGGGACTTCGGCCTGCGCACCGAGCAGGTCGGGGACCTCCCCGAGATGTTCACCATGCCGTTCCTGCATTTCAGTTGGAGCCACATCGAGGCCAACTCCTGGCCGCTGTTCGTGCTCGGCTTCCTGTCCGCGTACCGCGGCATGAAGAAGTTCCTGCTGGCCAGCCTGGTGATCCTGGTGTCCGGCGGGCTGCTGGTCTGGCTGCTGGAGGGCCCGAACACGGTGACCGCCGGGGCGAGCGGCATGGTCTACGGCTATCTGGGCTACGTGGTGCTGCGCGGCGTCCTGGACCGCAACGTGCTGGACGCGGCGGTCGGCATCGTCATCGCGGCGGTCTACTCGACCATCCTGATCGGGGTGCTGCCGGTCACCCCGGGCGTCAGCTGGCTGGGCCACCTCGGCGGGCTGATCGGCGGACTGGCCGCCGCCGTGCTGCTGCGCGAGCGACCGGCCGCCCGGCAGGCCCGGCAGTCGGCCGCACCGCAGGGGACCGCAGCGCAGGGGACGGCGCCGAACAGCCCCGGATCCGCCCTGCTCAAGCAGCTGGACGAGCTCGGCCTGTGAGGCCGGGCGGCGTACGCCGCCCGGGGCATCAGGTATAGACCAATCCCACCGCTGGGGCTAGCGTGGACCGCTCACCTCCCCAGCTCCGGAGCCGCACCGTGCAGTCGTCCGTCCTCGCCTTCGCCACTGACCTGCTCGACGAGGGCGCCGACACCTTCTTCGGCAACCTCGCCGACCGCGCCGGGGTCGGCGGCGTCACCCTCGCCTCGGTCTACCACCAGGCCCGCGACGTCTTCCCGCACAACCCCCGCCGGGTGGTCCGCTACCTGGAGCCGGGCGCGGCCTACTTCCGCCCCGACCCGACCCGCTGGGCGGGCCGCCGCCTGGCCCCCGTCCCGTCCACCGCGCTGGACGGGCGCGACCCCTTCGCCGAGGCCGCCGAGGAGACCCGCCGCCGCGGCCTGAAGCTGCACGCCTGGACGGTCTTCTGCCACAACGACCGGCTCGGCTTCGCCCACCCCGACTGCGCCCCGGCCAACGCCTTCGGCGACCGCCACCTCACCGAGCTCTGCCCGGCGAACCCGGAGGTCCGGGAGTACGCGCTGACCCTGGTCGCCGAACTGGCCCGGTACGGCGTGGACGCGATCCGCGCCGAGTCCCTGCACTTCCACGGCCTGCGCCACGGCTACCACCACGAGCGCTACTTCGAGGAGCTGGGCCCGAGCGCCGAGGCGCTGCTCGGGGTCTGCTTCTGCCCGCACTGCCGCGCCGCCGCCACCGGCGCCGGCGTCCCGGCCAACGAGGTGGCCGAGGCGGTCCGCACCGAGCTGCGCCGCCGGCTGGCCGACGAGTCCGCGGCCGCCGAGCCCGCCGACCTGAGCGCCCTCGCCGACGGCGCCTTCGCCGCCTACGTGGACGCCTCCGCCGCCACGGTCACCTCGCTCGCCGCCGAACTCACCGAACAGGCCCGCCGGCACGGCATGCGGCTGAGCTTCATGGACGGCGGCGGCCCGGGCACCGGCTGGCTCTCCGGCATCGACCTCCCGGCCCTCGCGCAGGCCACCGACCAGATCGAGACCCTCGGCTACGCGAAGACCCCGGAGGCGGTCCGGGAGAAGATCGCCGCCTTCGCCCTGCACGGCGTCCACCCGCGGTCCATGGCGGTGATCCTGCGCCCGATGTCCTCCGACTGCGACGGCCCGGAGAACCTCGCCGCCAAGATCGCCGTGCTGCGCCGACTCGGCGTCCCCGAGGTGGAGTTCTACAACTACGGCCTGATGCGGCTGTCCTCCCTGGACCGGATCGGCGCCGCGCTCGCCGGCTGACCGGCCGGCGCCGCGCCCCACCGCCTCACCGCCCCACCGGCCGACCGGCCGGCGCCGCACTCGCCGACCCCCCGTCAGCGCCGCCGCTTGGACGTCCCGAACAGGCTGCGCGAGATCTCCTGCCCGAGCTGCCGCCCGGCCGAGCGCGCGAAGGACTTCACGGCCGGGTTGTTCAGCAGCGAGCCGAGCAGCCCGCCCGCACCCGAGTGCTCCCTCGCCCGCTCCCCCGACTCCCCCCGCTCCTCCCGCCGCGGCGCGGGCTGCTCGGGCTGCCCGGCCGGCGCCGCCTCCGGCCGGGGCGCGCGCGCCGCCAGCTTCTCGTACGCCGACTCCCGGTCGACGGCGTCCCGGTAGCGCGCCGTCAGCGGCGAGGCGTCCACCACCGCCCGCAGGTCCGCCGCCCCGAGCGGCCCCATCAGCGACTGCGGCGCCCGCAGCCTGGTCGCCGCGACCGGCGTCGGCGCGCCCTTCTCGGAGAGGACGGTGACCACCGCCTCGCCGGTGCCCAGCGAGGTCAGCACCGCGCCGAGGTCGTACGAGGACCGTGGGAAGGTCGAGACGGTGGCCTTCAGCGCCTTGGCGTCGTCCGGGGTGAAGGCGCGCAGCGCGTGCTGCACCCGGTTGCCCAACTGCGCCAGCACGTCGGACGGGACGTCCCGCGGTGTCTGGGTCACGAAGAAGATGCCGACGCCCTTGGAGCGGATCAGCCGCACGGTCTGGGTGATCGCCTCCAGGAACGCCTTGGAGGCACCCTTGAACAGCAGGTGCGCCTCGTCGAAGAAGAACACCAGCTTGGGCCGGTCCAGGTCGCCCACCTCGGGCAGCTCCTGGTAGAGGTCGGCGAGCAGCCACATCAGGAAGGTGGAGAACAGCCGCGGCCGGTCCTGCACCGCGGGCAGCTCCAGCACCGAGACCACGCCCCCGCCGTCCGGGGTGGTCCGCAGCAGCTCGGCGGTGTCGAACTCGGGCTCGCCGAAGAACGCCCCGGCGCCCTCGTTCTCCAGCACGGTGAGCGCCCGCAGGATCACCCCGGCGGTGGCCGCCGAGAGCCCGCCGATGGTCCGCAGTTCCTCCCTGCCCTCCGGCGAGGCGAGGAAGGCGATCACCGCGGTGAGGTCCTTGAGGTCGTAGAGCTCCAGGCCCTTGCCGTCGGCGTAGTGGAACACCAGGCTGAGCGAGGACTCCTGGGTCTCGTTCAGGTCGAGCACCTTGGCAAGCAGCAGCGGCCCGAAGCTGGTGACGGTGGCCCGGATCGGGATGCCCGCGCCCTGCCCGCCGAGTGAGTAGAACTCGGCCGGGCAGCCCCGGGGCGTCCACTGCTGCCCCACCTCGGCGGCCCGGGCGGTGGTCCGCTCGCTCGGCGTCCCGGGCGCGGCGACGCCGGAGACGTCCCCCTTGACGTCGGCCAGGAACACCGGCACGCCCTGCCCGGAGAGCTGTTCGGCGATCAGCTGGAGGGTCTTGGTCTTCCCGGTGCCGGTGGCCCCGGCGACCAGCCCGTGCCGGTTGAGCACGCCCAGCGGGACGCGCACCCGGGCGTCCGGGTACGCGGTGCCGTCCAGCAGCACCGCGCCGAGGTCGAGCGCGGGGCCGGTGAAGGCGTACCCGTCGGCGATCTCCCGGACGGCCTGCGGGGTGGGGTCGGAGGACATCGGTGCACACTCCTGAGCGGATCGGAACGCTTCGGAACGCTTCGGCATCGGCTTTCATCGACTCGGAACCCGATCGGCACCGGGCGATGTTCGCGACATTTCCCATCAAACAGCCGCATTCGTCCACGCGCAGTTCACACCGGCGCGCGCGGCGGCGCCGCGGCTGCTGCGCCATCCGCCGCCCAAACGGTAGGCTTTCCGTGTGATCTTCAAGCGCATCGGCAATGGGCGGCCGTACCCGGATCACGGCCGGACGAGCACCCGCCAGTGGGCTGACGTCGCCCCGCGCCCGGTGCGACTCGACCAGCTGGTGACCACCAAGGGGCAACTCGACCTCGAAACCCTCCTGGCCGAGGACTCGACGTTCTACGGGGACCTCTTCGCCCACGTGGTGAAGTGGCACGGCGACCTCTACCTGGAGGACGGCCTGCACCGGGCCGTCCGGGCCGCGTTGCAGCAGCGCCAGGTGCTGCACGCCCGCGTCCTCGAGATGGAGTGACGGCCCCCGCCACGGGGACCGCCGGGCCGCCACGGGCTCTTCCGGACCGCCCCCTCGCCACCCGGCGGAGGGCGGTCCGCGCGTACCCCGGTACCCCCGTTCGGGTACCGGGGTACGCCAGATGATGATCGTTTAGTACCTTCGAGGCCGTACGGCACTACGCTGCTGACTACGGCCGCGACCAGGGGATTCCGCCCGCAGCGGGGGAAGTCCCCACCCGGCCGATCCGTCATCCCGACCCCGCCCCGGCACGAGGGGGAGACAAACCGTGAGCATGTTGACTCCCCGAGGCCTCAAGGGGAAGCAGTACCGGGTCACCGGCAACACCTACCCGCGGTTGGGCCGCCCCCCGAAGAAGAGCCGCAAGGTGATCGCCGCGCTCGCGGGCCTGCTCGCCCTGGCCCTGATCGGCCTGGGCGGCCTGCAGCTGTACGACATCTTCACCGGCAGGAACAAGAGCGCCTCGGCCCAGGCCTGCGCGACCCCGTCCGGCAAGGCGCTGGCCGCCCCGACCCCGGGGGCCACCCCGGGCGCCTCCGGCGCGCCCGCCGCCGCGCAGGGCGACCCGCACGCCGTCCCGCAGCCCGCCGCCGTCACCGTGAACATCTACAACGCCACCACCAAGGCCGGTCTGGCCGGCCGGACGGCCGAGGAGTTCAAGAAGCGCGGCTTCGTCATCGGCAAGGTCGGCAACGCCCCGGCCGAGCTGGACAAGAAGGTGCCCGGCACCGCCCAGGTGATCGCCGGGCCGGCCGGCGCCGGCGCGGGCACCCTGGTCGGCTCGCAGATCGCCGGGGCCGCCGTCACCGCCGACGCCCGCACCGACGCCACCGTGGACTTCGTGATCGGCGACAGCTACAACGCCCTGCTGGACGAGACCCAGGCCGCCGCCGCCCTCGCGCTGGCCACCAAGCCCTCCCCCACCCCGACCGCCACCGGCAGCTGCTGAGGCGCCGAACACCGAGAGCCCCCGGCAGACACAGTGCCGGGGGCTCTCGGTGTTCGGTGGTTCGGGTGGGGAGGCTCAGCCGGCCGTGCCGTACAGGCGGTCGCCCGCGTCGCCGAGGCCGGGGACGATGTAGCCGTTCTCGTTGAGCCGCTCGTCCAGGGCGGCGGTGACCACGGTGACCGGCAGGCCCGCCAGCTCCCGCTGCATCACCTCGACGCCCTCGGGGGACGCCAGCAGCACCACGGCGGTGACGTCGGTGGCCCCGCGCTCGATCAGCATCCTGAGCGCGGCGACCAGGGTGCCGCCGGTGGCCAGCATCGGGTCGAGCACGTAGACCTGGCGGCCGGAGAGGTCGTCCGGCATCCGGGTGGCGTAGGTGGAGGCCTCCAGGGTCTCCTCGTTGCGGACCATGCCGAGGAAGCCCACCTCGGCGGTCGGCAGCAGGCGGGTCATCCCGTCCAGCATGCCGAGGCCGGCCCGCAGGATCGGGACCACCAGCGGTCGCGGGTAGCTGAGCCGGGTACCCGTCGTGACCGCCACGGGGGTGGTGATCTCCACCTCGTCGGTGCGGACGTCCCGGGTGGCCTCGTAGGCGAGGAGGGTCACCAGTTCGTCCGTCAGGCGACGGAAGGTCGGCGAGTCGGTGCGCTCGTCGCGCAGGGTGGAGAGCTTGTGGGCGACCAGGGGGTGGTCGACGACGTGGAGACGCATGTACCGAGGTTAGCCCGGTCCTGGACGGGTGTACGACCGCCGTGCCCCACCCGCGTGCCGGACCGGGTGACGTTCCGGTGACACGCCGTGACCCGCCGCGGATGTCCGGACGGAACTGCCCCCTGTGGTATCAACCGGGCCGTTCGGGGAATGTCACGTCTTATGACGAGCAACCCGAACGCCGGGGACGGCTCGAAGGACGAGCCCGTCGACGGGGCGGGCCGCAGCCCGGGCCCGCCGTACGACCATCCGGAGACCGAGGCGGAGCGCCGCAAGCGGCGGGCCGTCTTCCTGCGCGAGCTCACCGAGGCCCGCGAGCTGCGGGAGCGGGTGCAGCCCCGACGGACCAAGGAGCGGCGGATGCGCGAGGCGATGCGGATGCGGACCTTCCGGATCTGACCGGCCCGGACGACGCCCGGACACGGCCCCCGCACCGCCCTGGCAGGCCCCTGCCGCAGGCCCCGCCCGCCCCCGGACGGCCCGCGAAACGGCCCGCCCCGATCCCGACGGGCGTTCGGAGCAATTTTCGACCGGCCCCGGACCGCCCCGGCCCGACTTCACCGCCCGCCACCCGGTCCTTCCGACACGACCTGCGAAGACGCGCTGCCGAACACCCCCCGCGAGGGCGGGCTTTCTGTCACGATTCCGATGGGACGGTCCGAACAAGCGGACCGCCTCTGGCGCGGGGGCGGCCAGAATTCCGCGTCGCCCGTGCGCGCCGACAGCCGAGACCGATGATCTTGGGAGTGTCCCTGGTGGCGTACTTCGCTGCAGTGCTTGCTCGCACCGAGGACGGGTGGGATGTGAGCGAGACGGAGCTCGACGACGTCGAAACCCTGGCCGATCTGACCGATCTGGCCCGCGACTCCGCCCAGGACGACGACAGCGTCCTGATCTTCATCGAACAGGAGGACGCCTGGTTCGCCGTCGTCCGCGTGGACGGCGAGGAGGACCCGCGGATCTTCGTGTCGGACGGTGCCGCGGCCGCCCGCAGCTCCTACGGCGCCGTCCTCACCGACGAGTTGGTCGACCAGGCCGGCGAGAGCGAGTTCGGCGACCTGGACCACCTGCTGGACGAGGCCGAGGAGGCCGAGGAGCAGGACGAGGAGGACGCCGACGCCCGCGGCGGCGTCCCGGTCGGCCCGCTCGGCGACGCCCACCTGCTCACCGAGTTCGGCCTCGCCTCCGACGCGCTGCTCGCGCTCAGCGGCGAGGGCGCGGTGCCGGGCGACGCCCTGGAGGAGATCGCCGAGGCCCTGGGCTGCGGCGAGGTCCTGGAGGCCGTCCGGTAGCGGGGTCGGTCATGCCGGTGTCCGCCACCGGATACCCGACACTGGATGCCATGCAGCCCGCATCCACCCCGCTCACCGTCCCGCTCGTCCCCCCGCTGCCCGCCCCCGTCCGCCCCGACCCGGTCCGCGACCGCTGGGCGGCGCCGATGCGCCTCGCGATGGCCGAGGCCGCGCTGGCGCCGGCCACCGGCGACGTACCGGTCGGGGCGCTCGTCCTGGACCGGCACGGCGAGGTGATCGGACGCGGCCACAACGAGCGCGAGGCGGTCGGCGACCCGACCGGGCACGCCGAGGTGGTCGCGATCCGGCAGGCGGCCGAGAAGACCGGGGAGTGGCGGCTGAGCGGCTGCACGCTGGTCGTCACGCTGGAGCCGTGCACCATGTGCGCCGGCGCCATCGTGCTGTCCCGGATCGACCGGGTGGTCTACGGCGCCCTCGACGAGAAGGCCGGCGCGGCCGGCTCGCTCTTCGACGTGATGCGCGACCGCCGGCTCAACCACCGCCCCGAGGTGATCTGGGGCGTGCTCGCCGACGAGTGCGGCGAGCAGCTGCGCGCCTTCTTCGACACCCACCGCTGAGGCCCGCCGACCGCGGTGGCGATACGGATTTCGTGACTGCGCCACACCTCCGGTAGAGTTCCTCTCGGTAGCGTGTCCGAGCGGCCAAAGGAGCACGCCTCGAAAGCGTGTGTGGGGGCAACTCCACCGTGGGTTCGAATCCCACCGCTACCGCTCGAAAGCCCGAGGGCCCGTCCGATCCGGACGGGCCCTCGGCGTTCGTCCGGCGCGGGCCTGCCGTCCGGTGCCGGGGAGCAGGCCCGCGCGGGCACGAGGAGCGGCTCCGCACCCCGGGCCGATGACCACCGGTGCCCGGTCCGTACGGAGCCTGGAGGGGGAGCGGCTCGGGGGGACTGACCGCTCCCCCGACGGAGTCCCACAACCGGCGCCGCGTCGGGGGGAGCCGCGGCGACCGGTCCCACAGCGGGGAGCTCCGGATCCACGTACCGGGGGATTCCTGCCAGATCCCCGGCACGTCCTCCATCCTGCCGCCCGGGCCTCGGCCGGGCACCCGGAGAAAGGCCCCACTCGCGGGGACCTTCGTCCCGGCGGCCGAACGCGTCGCACACTTGATAGCCCGTCCGGGTGGATAAGCTGCCCCTGCAGGCCGCTCGGGGACCGGATGACGGCGGCGCACAGCTCGGAGGAAGGTCACCCGATGGCGCAGGCGAAGAAGATCGGCATGGTCCTCCTGCTCGTCTTCGTGCTCTACTCGATCATCACCTCGCCCTCCCGGTCCGCCGAGCTGGTCCAGCTCGGGTTCGAGGGGATCTCGAACGCGGCCAAGGCGGTCGGCACCTTCATGACCGGTCTGATCAAGTGACGGACGGCCTCCTCCGGATGACGGCCGGCCCCGCGCACCGGCTACGGTGAGCGCGACCCTCTGTCCCCGTCCGCGAGGAGCGGCAATCGTGATCCGGCACCTGGTCCTGTTCAAGCTCAACGAAGGCGTCAGCAAGGACGAAGAGCGCGTGCTCGCCGGCGCCAAGGCCTTCGACGCGCTCGGCGCGGTGATCCCCGAGCTGCGCGAGTGGGAGTGCGGCTGGAACACCACCGAGCGCGACATCGCGTACGACTACGCGATCAACAGCCTGGTCGAGGACCGCGACGCCCTCCAGGCCTACCTCACCCACCCGGACCACCAGGCCGCGGCCGGCCTCTGGCGCGAGTTCGCCACCTGGGTGATCGCCGACGTCGAGGTCTGAGCGGCCGTCCGGCTCCACCCCGTCCGACCCAGCCCGTCCGGAGCCAGCCCCAGCGCCCTTCCCCCGGACGGACCGCGGCGCCCCGTCCGGCCTCCGGACGGGGCGCCTCGCTCTGCCCCGGAACGACCCTTGCGGCGCTTCGCCGGCCGGCCCGGGAAAGGTTGAACGCCCCACCAACACACCTCCGTCGGGTGCTTGCCCGACGTGTGCCCACCTTGTGATGCTATGACCGGTTTTGCCGGACATGGCGAGGTAGTGAACCAGCCGCGACACCCGCTCCGCAGGGACCGCCGTTGACGACTTTGGGAGGGGTGAGATGTCCGTGGACGAAGTGCTGGCCGCGATCACCAGCCCGGCCGGCGAGCTCCGCCCGGACCGGCTGCGCGGCCCCGGCGGCCGCCCCGCCGTGGACGTCCGGACGCTGACCCGGGTGCTGTTCGAGCGGCTCGCCGAGCTGCCCCCGGACGCCCCCGAGCGGGAACGGGTCCGGGCCGCCCTGATCGAGGTGAACATCCCGCTGGTCCGCTACGCGGCCACCCGCTTCCGCAGCCGCAGCGAGCCGATGGAGGACGTCGTCCAGGTCGGCACCATCGGCCTGATCAACGCGATCGACCGCTTCGACCCCGGCCGCGGCGTCCAGTTCCCCACCTACGCGCTGCCGACCATCCTGGGCGAGATCAAGCGCTACTTCCGGGACAACGTCCGCACCATGCACGTCCCGCGCCGGCTCCAGGAGCTCTGGGTCCAGGTCAGCGGCGCCATGGAGGAGCTGACGGTGCTGCACGGGCGGGCCCCCAAGGTGCCCGAGATCGCCGCCAGCCTGCGGATCCCCGAGGAGGACGTACGGGCCTGCCTGGACGCCGGACGGGCCTACAACGCGGCGTCCCTGGAGGCCGCGCAGGAGCACGAGGGCGGGCTGGCGCTGCTCGACCGGCTCGGCTACGAGGACTCCGCGCTGGCCGAGGTCGAGCACCGGGACATGGTCCGCCACCTGCTGGTCCAGCTCCCCGAGCGGGAGCGGCGGATCGTGATGCTGCGGTTCTTCGCCAACCTGACCCAGTCCCAGATCAGCACCGAGCTGGGGATGTCCCAGATGCACGTGTCCCGGCTGCTCTCCCGGATCCTGACCAGGCTTCGGACCGGCAACTCCTGGGAAGAGTGACATTGCAGCCAGTTACCCCGACGTGACATCTTGCGACGTTCGGGTTTGCCGTAGACCGTGTTCCGGTATGGAGGGGGAAGGCCCTCGCCGGGAACCTCCGCGCGACGGCCCCCGTTCAGCTGACAGTCACAAGGGGGTGGGTGCATGTCCGGAGAGCCGGCCACTGCGGAGATCCACGCTGGACAGGCCAACGGCACGGCCGTCGTCGAGGACCTGGTCCCGCGGCAGCGGGTCGAACCGGTCCGGCCGCCCGGCCCCGAGGCGGCGCCGGAGACGCCGCCCGGCTCCGCGCTGGACACCCGGACGCTCTCCCGCTCGCTGTTCCTGCGGCTGGCCGCGCTGGAGCCCGGCAGCGCCGAGCACACCTACGTCCGCGACACCCTGATCGAGCTCAACCTGCCGCTGGTCCGGTACGCCTCGGCGCGCTTCCGCAGCCGCAACGAGCCGATGGAGGACATCGTCCAGGTCGGCACCATCGGCCTGATCAAGGCGATCGACCGGTTCGACCCGGAGCGCGGGGTGGAGTTCCCCACCTTCGCGATGCCCACCGTGGTGGGCGAGATCAAGCGCTTCTTCCGGGACACCAGCTGGTCGGTCCGGGTGCCCCGGCGGCTCCAGGAGCTGCGGCTGGCGCTCACCAAGGCCGGTGACGATCTCTCCCAGCGACTGGACCGCTCCCCCACCGTCGCCGAGCTGGCGGTCTGCCTGGGCGTCAGCGAGGAGGACGTGGTCGAGGGCCTCGCCGTCGGCAACGCGTACACCGCCAGCTCGCTCGACTCCAGCACCGGCGAGGAGGACAGCGACGGGCCGCTGGCCGACCGGCTCGGCTACGAGGACCTCGCGCTGGAGGGCGTCGAGTACCGGGAGTCGCTCAAGCCGCTGCTGGCCAAGCTGCCGCCGCGCGAGCGCCGGATCATCATGCTGCGGTTCTTCGGCAACCTGACCCAGTCGCAGATCGGCGAGGAGATCGGGATCTCCCAGATGCACGTCTCCCGGCTGCTCACCCGGACGCTCACCCAGCTGCGCGAGGGGCTGATCAACGAGGGCTGAGCCGGCCGCCGGTGGCCGGGCCGCCGCCCGGCCCGGCCACCGGGTCCGCCACCGGGTCGTCCAGCAGGTTGGCGCGCAGCCCGGCCAGCACCTCGTCGTCCAGCCCGAGCCCGTCCCGCCAGAACGCGTCGAAGCCGCCCCAGCCGGCCTCGACCTCGGCGAAAGCCGCGTCCAGGTAGCCGCCGTCGGCCCGGAAGACCGGCAGCAGCAGCTCGGGCTCGCGCATCAGGCCGCGGCCGCCGAGGTCGTCCAGCACCCGCCGCACCACTGGGGCGGAGCGCTCGTTGGTGAGCAGGTAGTCCGTCCGGACGGTCCCGCGGTCCACCCCGAGGGCGGTCAGCAGCAGCGCGGCGGCCCAGCCGGTGCGGTCCTTGCCCGCGGTGCAGTGGAACAGCAGCGGCGGGCCCTCCGGGGCCGCCAGCAGGCGCAGCAGGGCCGCGAAGCGCTCGCGCGCCACCCGCTCCGTGACGAACCAGCGGTAGAGGCCGGTCATCAGCGCGGCCGCCCGGCCGTCGCCGAGCAGCGCCCGCTGGCGCTGCGGACTGTGGTCGGCCAGCGCGTCGCGGACCAGCACGAAGACGTCGAAGTCCGTTGGCAGCAGCGGGAGGTGGTGGAGGGTCACGCCGGCCGGCAGGCGGTCCAGGCCGGCCTCGCGGACCTCGCCCATGCTCCGCAGGTCCACCACGCTGCGCAGGCCGAGCGCGCCGAGCGGGCCGATGTCCTCGGCGGTGACATGGTTCAGGCCATCGCTGCGCAGTGCCACCCCGCGCCGGAGAATCCGCCCGTCAGCCGCCCGGTAGCCGCCCAGATCGCGGGCATTCAGCGCACCCCGCAAACCGAGACTGCGCCCGACCAGCGGCGTTCCGTACGGCTCCGGTGACGCATTCCGTACGCTCCGGAATCCCGCCGGCTCGGTATGCTGATCGACCACGCGAGCGCCTCCATTGCATATTCGGACTGTCACATGGCACAGCGGTGCCCGATATTGCATGAACCTGCCCGACCGGGCGGTGGGATGTGCAAGAGTGTCATGCGCAACGACGACAGTGTAGGTGTCCCGCCCGACCCGCCGAGCCACACCGTCGGTTACCGCTTGTAGCACTCAGCTTCCGGTTTTTCATTTTCAATTCATTATTTGCGCCGCCGGTACGGTTCCGGTCACAATCAGCGCCTTCATGGCTTCGCCATGAACGTTGGTAACAGGTTCGCTGCACTCTCGCCCGATTGGTCCCTCGCACTGCCGTCCCTCGACCAGGATGGGCCCGGGCAGCCTGCTGCCCGCGAACAGCTACACGGGCAGGCGAGCGCGGAGCAGCGCGACGCCTGTACCAAGGGGAGGATCACCATGGGTCGAGCGACCCGAAGAGTCGCCGCGTGCGCGGCGGCAGTCCTGCTGGCCAGCGGCTTGCAGACCACCCTGGCCCACGGCGACACCGCGCCGCCCAGGATCGACCTCACCGTCCTGGTCATCGACGACGGCGGCCCGTCCGTCGCGGCCATCACCGCCGAGCTGAAGAGCCAGGGCACGCCTTACAAGGTCGTCAGCCTCAATGACCCCAACCGCCCCGTCATCAACTCCGCTTTCCTGAGCGACACGGTGAACGGCCAGTCCCGGGGGAAGTTCCAGGGCATCGTGCTGCCCAACGAAAACCCCTTCCCCAACAGTGCCGCCGAGATGACGGCGATCGCGAGCTACGAAGCCGCATTCAACGTCCGCCAGATCGACGCGTACACGTGGGCCAGTCCCGCGGTGGGGCTGAACTACGCCCAGAATCCCGGATTCGCGGGCACCCTCGACGGATTCCAGGGCGCCACCACCGCGGCCGGAACTTCGGGACCGTTCGGGTACCTCAAGGGCAGCGTCCCCTTCGAGGACAACGACGCGAACGTCAGCGAGAGCTACGGCTACCTGGCCACCCCGCTCGCCGCTCTGCCGGCCGGCGCCTCCTTCGTCCCGCTCGTCGACGCGCCGATACCCGGCGCGACCGCCCGCGGTTCACTGGTCGGCGAGTACACCCACGACGGCCGCAAGGAACTGGTCGTCACGTTCGTCTACAACCAGTACCAGCAGCAGTACCGGCTGCTGGCCCGCGGCATGGTCGACTGGCTCACCCAGGGCGTCCACCTCGGCTACGACCGCAACTACTTCGCCACCCACGTGGACGACGTCTTCCTGGCCGACGACCGCTGGGACACCGTCCTCAAGTGCACCCCCGGCGACGTCACCTGCCCGCCCGGCACCCCGGACTCCGCCAACCCGATCCGGATGACCCAGGCCGAGGGCCAGCGCCTCAAGCAGTGGCAGACCGCCAACGGCTTCACCCTGGACATGGTGTTCAACGGTGGCGGCAGCGAGGACTGGAAGGCCGACCACGAGACCACCGTGGACGCCGCGGCGGACCAGCTGATCACCGACCAGAACAGCTACCGCTGGATCAACCACACCTACACCCACCCGTACCTGGGCTGCGTCCAGGACGTCTCGGTGGTGCCGTGGCGCTGCTCCAAGGACGCCGCCGGCAAGACGGTCTGGGTCGACCAGAACACCGTCTCCACCCAGATCAGGAACAACTCGGACTGGGCCACCGCCCGCGGCCTCCGGTTCGACCCGCAGACCCTGGTCACCGGCGAGCACTCCGGGCTGCTGACCGCGCCGCAGGAGACCAGCGACAACCCGAACCTGGCGCCGGCGCTGGCCGCCAACGGCATCAAGTTCACCGCCAGCGACGCCTCCCGCGAGGCCGCCCAGCGCGCCGTCGGCACCTCCACGCTGACCGTGCCGCGGTACCCGATGAACGTCTTCTACAACGCCGGCACGGCGAAGGAGGAGACCGACGAGTACAACTGGATCTACACCAGCAAGGCCAACGGCGGCAGCGGCGTCTGCGAGAACAACGCCAACTCGACCTGCCTGCCGCAGCCGCTGGACGTCAACACCGGCTACCAGTCGTACATCGTGCCGCTGGAGGCCCGGATCGACCTCGGCCACGTGCTGAGCAACGACCCCCGGCCGCACTTCGTGCACCAGTCGAACCTCGCCGAGGACGGCATCCTGTACCCGGTGCTGGAGAAGATCCTCGGCACCTACCGCTCGCTGCACGCGGACAGCGCCCCGATCGTGAACCTGAGCCAGCGCGAGATCGGTCTGGAGTTCCAGCGCCGCGCGGCCTGGAACACGGCGCTCGCCTCCGGCCAGGTCACCGCCTACCGGGTCGGCAACACCGTCACCGTGAACGCGCCGTCCGGCGTTCAGGTCCAGGCCACCATGCCGACCGGAACCGCTCAGAAGCTGGCCATCGGAACGACCGGGTTCGGTTCGTCCTACGCCGGTACCCTCTCGGGTTGGGTGGCCCCGGGCGCGCTGCAGAGCAGCGTCACCCTGCAGCTGCCGTCCGCGCCGACCGCCCCGGCCGCCGTCGCGCCGAGCGTCGCGGCCAAGTCCGTCCCGGCCCCGGCGCCGGCGGACAAGACGGTCGTCCCGCAGGGCGTCGCCATCCCGGTCCCGGCGGGCCCGAGCGACACCACCCGCCAGCCCGCTCCGTCCCTGGTCCCCGGTAGCGGAACCCCGGTGCCCGGTAAGGACGTCGCCGCTGGCAACATCGGGCAGGGCGGCAACGGCCACCACGGCGACAAGGCCGCGGCGAAGAACGGCAAGGCCTCCGGGGGGACGGCCACGCCGAGCAGCACCACCGGACGCCCCGGCAACCGGTAACCGGTACCACCCGCTGGTGGGGTCGGGCCGGGCGCCCGGCCCGGCCCCGCCACGGCTCCCGTTCCGGTCATCCAGACCGGAACCGACGCAAGAACAGGAGGGGGGACAGGAATGCGCGTCACCCTGCTCACCGAGGGGACGTATCCGCACCAGCACGGCGGCGTGAGCGTCTGGTGCGACCAGCTCGTTCAAGGCATGCCGGACGTCGAGTTCGACGTCATCGCCGTCACCGGAACCGGCCACGAACCACTGGCATGGGAGCTGCCCGCCAACGTGCGGTCGGTCACCACCGCACCGCTGTGGGGGCCGGCCTCGGAAGGCCGGCCGCCCCGCGGCAAGGAGATGCGGCGCTTCCTCAACGCGTACGAGCGCTTCCTGCACTCCATCCTCGACCCGGTCTACACCACCCACTTCGGCACCGAGCTGTACGGCTTCGCCGACCTCGCCCGGCGCGGGCTGCTCAGCCCGGCGCTGCGCAGCGAGCGGGCGCTGCGCACCCTCCAGCAGGTCTGGACCCGCGACTACCTGCCGACCGCCGTGTCCCGGCCCACCCTGCACGACGCCCTGAACGCCACCGACCTGCTGGAGCACGCCCTGCGGCCGCTCTCGGTCGAGCCGCCCAAGGACGGCGTCGCCCACGCGGCCAGCGGCGGGCTCGCCACCCTGCCCGGGCTGATCGCCGCCCAGCAGTACGGCGTACCGTTTCTGCTCACCGAGCACGGCATCTACCTGCGCGAGCGCTACCTCGGCTACCGCACCGGCCCGTACCGCTGGCCGGTCAAGGCGCTGCTGCTCGGCTTCTACCGGATGCTCGCCGAGGAGAGCTACCGGCAGGCCGCGCTGGTCACCCCCGGCAACCGGTACAACCGGCGCTGGGAGGAGCGCGGCGGCACGCCGTCCTCGCACATCCGCACCGTCTACAACGGGGTGGACCCGGCGGCCTTCCCGCCGGCCGGCCCCGAACCCGAGACGCCCACCCTCAGCTGGGCCGGCCGGGTCGACCCGATCAAGGACCTGGAGACGCTGATCCGGGCCTTCGCCATCGTCCGGCGCGAGATACCCGAGGCGCGGCTGCGGCTCTTCGGCGGCACGCCCAAGGGCGGCGAGGCGTACCGGGACGGCTGCATAGCCCTGGCCGCCGAGCTCGGCATAGCCGACTCGGTGGCCTTCGAGGGCCGCGTCGCCGACATCACCGACGCCTACGCGGCGGGCAACGTGGTCATGCTCTCCAGCATCAGCGAGGGCTTCCCGTTCACCCTGATCGAGGCGATGTCCTGCGGCCGCGCGACCGTCTCCACCGACGTCGGCGGCGTCCGGGAGGCCGTCGGCGACACCGGACTGGTCGTCCCCCCGCGCGAACCCGAACCGATGGCGGCCGCCGCGATCGAGCTGCTGCGCGACGCCGAACGGCGCGCCCGGCTCGGCGAGGGCGCCCGGCTGCGGGTGATCGAGCAGTTCACCCTCCGCCAGAACATCGACGGCTTCCGCGGCATCTACACCGAACTCCTGGGCACCGCCCGCTGGATGCCCGGCGGCGTGGTCGCCGTCACCGACCAGGTCCCCAGCCCCGACTGGAGCCAGCGGCCGGCCGCCGCCCGTCCCGAGCCGAGCGAGGTCGGGGCGTGAACGGGCGTCGGGGGTACCCCCTGCCGGAGGCCGGGGAAGAGCGAACCGTCGAAGGGCGCGTCCGCCGAGAGGCGGCCGCCGAGCACAGCGAGGTGGACGCATGAGCGGTCCTCTGCGTCTGGTCCCGGGCGAAGGCGGCCCCGAGCACACCATGCAGCTGCGCACGCTGCCGCTCAAGCGCCGTCGCCCCGCCCCGCCGGAGCCGGAGCCCGAGGAGTCGCTCTACCTCCCCGCGGACCCGCTGGACGAACTCGCCGAGCGCCTGCGCGACGTCTGCGCCGACGCCGTCCACCCGTACGAGATCGCGGCCTTCCTGGAGTCCGACGGCCTCTCGGACGAGCAGGCCGCCCTGCTGTACGGCCGCCCCGACGCGTTCACCGTCGCCGAGGAGCTGTTCGAGAAGGTCGAGCGCCGCTACCCCGGACCGAGCTCCGAGTTCGCCAACCCCTGGCGGGCCGACCCCTGGCGCTGCGTGGTGCGCGGCCTGGTGTTCGCCCTGCCGGGGCTCGGCTACCTGCTCGGCGCCAACCTGTTCGCGACCACCCGGATGCGCTTCGGCCTGCCCTCGGGCATGCTCGCGCTGTCCGTCGCCACGCTGGTCAGCTGGGGCTTCAACCAGGCGCTGGCGCACCGCTCCTACCGCTGGCTGGGCCGGCTGCGCCGCCGCGAGGCGGCGGTCTGCCTGGCCGTCGGCGCCCCGCTCGGCGCGCTGGTCGCGGCAGCCTCCGCCTACCTGGTCGGCGGGCCGCTCGGCGCGCTGTCCTTCGCCGCCGGGCAGTCCTGCTACCTGGGCGCGGCCACCGTGCTGCTGGTCCTGGGGCGGGAGAAGTTCCTGCTGCTGGCGCTGGCCCCGGCCTCGGTCGGCGCGGGCGTGGTGCTGGCGGTGGACGTCCCGCAGGTGGTCCGTACGGTCGTGCTGCTCGCCTCGCTGGCGCTGGCGGTCGGACTGGCCGTCCGCGAACTGCTGGTCTGCATCCGCGGCGGCGAACGCGAGTCCGTGGTGATGAGGCTGCCGGCCCGCCAGGAGGTCCCGCACCTGCTGTTCGGCCTGGCCTGCGGCGCGCTCACGCTGATCGCCGGCCTCGGCGGGACCATCCACCAGGCCGTGCAGACCGGCGGCCACCCCGCGCAGGAGACCTCGACCACCCCGACCGGCCCGGCCATGATCGCGCTGACGCTCAGCCTGGGCCTCGCCGAGTGGCTGCTCTTCCGCTACCGGGCCCTGGCGGTGGCCGCCCTGCGCACCAGCCACACCAGCGGCCAGTTCTCCCGCCGCACCGGCGCGATCCTGCTCGGCTGCCTGTTCATCTACCTCACCACCGTGGCCGCGCTGGACGCCGCCGCGACCGTGCTGTGGCCCGGCGCCCCCGCGCTCGGCGTGCCGCAGCTCGGCGCGATGCTGCTCCTCGGCGGCTCGCTCTGGCTGGCGCTGCTGCTGAACGCCTTCGGGTTCAGCTGGAGCACCGCCCTCGTCTGTCTGGCCGCCGCGGTCGCCGAGAGCGCCGGGCTGCTGGCAGGTGCGGACCCGATCGTCCTGCAGCTGATCGGCTGCGGGACGGCCGCCGTCGTCCTCACCGCACTCGCCGGGCCCGCGCTCGGCCGCACCACCCAGCACCGCTGAACACAACGAATGTCCCGCACGCCTCCTTTCGCGTGCACCGTCGTACCCGCTCCACCTGAGACACCCACCGGGCCACGGCGGCCGGCCGCACCACAGCGCGTCGGACCGCCCCGGCAGATCGAGAAAGCGAAATCCGCATGAGCAGCGTCGCGGTTACCGGAGCCGAGGGCTTCATCGGCTCCCACCTCGTCGAGACCCTGGTCGCCGACGGGCACCACGTCCGCGCGATGGTCCAGTACAACTCGTTCTCGTCCTTCGGCTGGCTGGAGACCCTGTCCGAGGACGTGCTGGACTCGGTCGAGATCGTCCTCGGCGACGTCCGGGACCCGGGCTCGGTCAACGGCCTGGTCAAGGGCACCGAGGCGGTCTACCACCTGGCCGCCCTGATCGCGATCCCCTACTCCTACCGCGCCCCCCACTCGTACGTGGACACCAACGTCACCGGCACCCTGAACGTGCTGGAGGCGGTGCGCCACCTGGAGATCCCCCGCCTGGTGCACACCTCCACCAGTGAGACCTACGGCACCGCGCAGACCGTGCCGATCACCGAGGACCACCCGATCAACACCCAGTCCCCGTACGCGGCCTCCAAGGCCGGCGGGGACCGGCTGGCCGACAGCTACCACGCCAGCTTCGAGACCCCGGTCGTCACCCTGCGCCCGTTCAACACCTTCGGCCCGCGCCAGTCGATGCGCGCCGTCATCCCGACCGTGATCGCCCAGGTCGCGGCCGGCCAGACCGAGATCACCCTCGGCGACCTGCGCCCGACCCGCGACTTCATGTTCGTCAAGGACACCGCCAACGCCTTCCGCACGGTGGGCACCGCGCCCGCCGAGGCCGTGGTCGGCCGGACCTTCAACGCCGGCACCGGCGGCGAGATCTCGGTCGGCGACCTGGTCACCCTGGTCGGCAAGCTGATGGGCGTCGACCTGGTGGTGAAGGAGGACGAGCAGCGCATCCGTCCGACCAACTCCGAGGTCATGCGCCTGGTCGCGGACGCGACCCGGCTGCGCGGGGCCACCGGCTGGGCCCCCGCCTTCAGCCTGGAGCAGGGCCTGGAGCAGACCATCGAGTTCTTCCGCGACCCGGCCAACCTGGCCCGGTACAAGACCGACATCTACAACGTCTGATCCGCCGCGACCGAGCTTGCTCGTCCTGGTAACCAAGGTTCGTGTCCTGCACATCCTTTCCGTGGGGGAAACACCATGCACGCAGTGATCCTGGCCGGCGGTAAGGGCGTCCGTCTCCGCCCGTACACCACCGCGCTTCCCAAGCCGCTCGTCCCGATCGGCGACCAGCACGCGATCCTGGAGATCGTGATGCGCCAGCTCGCCGCCGCGGGCTTCCAGAGCGTCACCCTGGCCATCGGCCACCTCGGCCACATCATCCGCGCCTACGTCGGCAACGGCTCCCAGTGGGGCCTGCGGGTCGGCTACGCCGTCGAGGACAGCCCGCTGGGCACCATGGGCCCGTTGCTCACCATGCAGGACCGCCTGCCCGAGCACTTCCTGGTGATGAACGGCGACATCCTGACCGACCTGGACTTCGCCGGGGTGCTCAAGCACCACGAGGCGTCCGACGCACCGCTGACCATCGCCACCTACGCCCGGCAGGTCAAGATCGACTTCGGTGTGCTGACCACCGCCGAGGGCAGCATCACCGGCTTCCAGGAGAAGCCCAGCATCGACTACCGCGTCTCGATGGGCGTGTACGGCGTCTCCCGCTCGGCGCTCGCCAAGTACACCCCCGGCCTGCCACTGGGCTTCGACGAGCTGGTGCTGGACCTGCTGGCCGCCGGGACCCCGCCGTCCGCGTACGAGTTCGGCGGCTACTGGCTGGACATCGGCCGGCCCGACGACTACGACCGGGCCAACGCCGAGTTCAACACCATCCGCCCGGTCCTGATGCCCTTCGAGTCGACCGGCATCACGTCCGGCGTCGCGGAGCTGCCGATCCCGGCCGCCCGCACCGCGCCGGACGACCAGGACGCCGAGCCCGCCGCCGCGGGCGTCGAGAGCGACGGACGGGCCGCGTGAGAATACTGCTCCTCGGCGGCGACGGCTTCCTCGGCCGTCACGCCGCCGCCGTCCTGCGGTCACTGCCCGGTGCCACCGTGCTGACCGCGGGCCGGCGGCCCGCCCACGACCTCCGGCTGGACCTGGCCACCACCCAGGCCGGCCCGCTCGGCGAGGAACTGTCCGCGCTGGCCCCCGACGCGGTGGTCAACTTCGCCGGCGCGGTGGCCGGCAGCGCGGTGAAGCTCGCCGAGGTCAATGCCCGCGGCCCGGCGGTGCTCTGCGAGGCGCTCTCCCTCGGCGCCCCGAAGGCCCGTCTGGTGCACATCGGTTCGGCCGGCGAGTACGGCGTCTGCGCGCAGGGCGAGTCGCTCTCCGAGGACGCCGACGCCCGCCCGGTCGGCGTGTACGGCGCGACCAAGCTGGCCGGCTCGCTCGCGGTGGCCGGCTCGCCGCTGGACGCCGTGGTGCTGCGGGTGTTCAACCCGGTCGGCCCCGGCGCCCCGGCGGGCTCGCTGCCCGGCCGGCTGGCCGCCGAGCTGCGCCGGGTGGCGCCCGAGGGCGCCGACGGCGTGGTCACGGTCGGCGACCTCTCCGCCTACCGCGACTTCGTCGACGCCCGGGACGTGGCGAAGGCGGTCGGCCTGGCCGTCACCGCCGACCGTCCGCTCCCCCGGGTGCTCAACCTGGCCTCCGGGCACGCCCGGCAGGTCCGGGCGATCGCCGACGGGCTGGTCGCCGCGGCCGGCTTCACCGGCCGGATCGACGAGAGCGGGGCGGGCTCCGAACGCTCGGCCGCGGTCTCCTGGCAGCAGGCCGACGTGTCGGCCGCCGCCCGGGAGCTCGGCTGGCGGCCGGAGACGGACCTCGCCGACACCCTGCGCGACCTGTGGCTCGGCACCGCCGCCCCCACCCCCGACCCGGTGGTCGCATGACCGCCGGGCAGACCCCCGACGGCCGCCTGCTGGTGCCGCTGTACGTCCACCCCGCGGTGGACCCGGCGGCCTGGCGGGCGGTCGCCGCCGCCGACCCCGCCCGGATCGCCGCCGTCGTGCTCAACCTCGCCGACGGCCCGGGCGAGGTCCCGGACCACGTCTTCGCCGAGGCGGCGGACGAACTCCGCGCCGCCGGCCTGCCGTTGGTCGGCTACACCGACACCGACTACGGCCGCAGACCGCACGCGGCCGTGGTGGCGGACATCCTGACGTACCGCCAGCGGCACGGCATCACCGGCGTCTACCTCGACCAGGTCAGCACCCACCCGGGCGCGTTGGCGCACTACCGGCGGCTGGCCACGGCCGCCCGCGCGGCCGGCTGCGGCACCGTGGTGTTCGGCCACGGCGAGCACCCGGACCCGGGCTACGCCGAGGTCGGCCTGGCCGACCTGCTGGTCACCTTCGAGGGCGACTGGGACGCCTACCGCACCATGACGCTGCCGCTGTGGACCGGTCGGCACGCGGCCTCCCGCTTCTGCCACCTGGTCTACGACGTCCCCGCCGAGCACGCCCCGGACGCCGCCGCCCTGATCGCCGCCCGGCGAGCCGGCGTCGGCTGCGCCGTACCGGGAGCCGGGGAGAACCCCTGGCGCACCCTGCCGTACGGCCTGAACGCCGCCGAACTGACCTGACCCGATCCGGAGTCCGACTACCGTGAACCGCCGCAACCGGCTACTTCCGGCCGCCCTGGCCCTCGCCACCGCCACCGCCCTGCTGGTCAGCTCGTGCAGCAGCTCGGGATCGGAGGACGACCAGGACCCGGCCGACGGCACCCCGAGCAACTCCCCCGCGGCCACCGCGCCGAGCACCCCCGGCACCCCGGACGCGACCACCGCCGCCCCGGGCACCCCGGCCCCCGCGCCCGCCACCCCGGGCACCACCGCCCCGGGCACGCCCGGCGGCGGCCCGCCGCCCGCCACCCCGCCGGGAACCGGCACCCCGCCGGGCAACCCGGCACCGCCGCCGGCCGGCGCCCGCTGGCAGCCCACCCCGGGCCTGGCCTGGCAGTGGCAGCTCGGCGGCGGCGTCGACCAGTCGGTGGACGTCCCGGTCTACGACATCGACGGCTTCGAGAACGACGCCTCGGTGGTGGCCGCGCTGCACGCCAAGGGCCGCAAGGTGATCTGCTACATCAACGCCGGCTCCTGGGAGGACTTCCGCCCCGACTCCGCCGCCTTCGCCAAGTCCCTCCAGGGCTCGGACACCGGCTGGAAGGGCGAGAAGTGGTTCGACATCCGCAAGCTCGACCAGCTGAGGCCGCTGATGGCCGCCCGCTTCGACATGTGCAGGAGCAAGGGCTTCGACGCCGTCGAGCCGGACACCATCGAGGCCTACAACCAGAACAGCGGCTTCCCGCTGACCCCGGACGACCAGCTCAGGTACAACCGGATGCTGGCCCAGCTCGCCCACGAACGCGGCCTGGCCATCGGCCTGAAGAACGACCTGGACCAGATCCCGGCGCTGCTCGCGGACTTCGACTTCGCGGTCAACGAGGAGTGCGCGCAGTTCGACGAGTGCGAGCGGGTCGCCCCCTTCGTGAAGGCGGGCAAGGCGGTCTTCCACGTCGAGTACAAGCTCGACACGGGCCAGTTCTGCGGCAAGGCCAAGTCGCTGGGCTTCAGTTCGATGCAGAAGAAGCTCGAACTGAACGCCTGGCGCAAGCCCTGCTGACGCGCCGCGCGTCCGTCGCGCGGGTGACCCTCGTCCGGGTCACCCGCGCGAGGGTCACTTGACCGCCAGCCAGATGACGCCGCCCAGGACGACCAGCGCGACGACGGCGACCAGCGCGATCACGCCGGTGCGGCTGCCGCCCTTGCTGCTGCCGTAGGTGGAGACGGAGCCCGGTGCCTGGGGCGCCGGGCTCTCGTCGACGAACGCCCGGAACATCTGGGTGCTGCCGGCGGGGTCGTAGTCGTTGTCAGCCATGGCACGGACTCTAACGAATCGGCCCACCTCGGGCACACCCCGGACCCCCGTCGCGCGGGACACACCACCCCCACGTGCGACAGCGGTACGACAGCCTCGTGAAGACCTCGCGGTTCACGGAATGCCCGGCCGCGCGATCGGGTTGACTGCCACCATGACCGGAACCCACAGCCGGGTGAGCCTCGGCACCTCCGACCTGTCCGTCTTCCCGCTCTCCCTCGGCGGGAACGTCTTCGGCTGGACGGCCGACGAGCAGCAGTCCTTCGCCGTCCTGGACGCCTACGCGGCGGCCGGCGGCAACTTCGTCGACACCGCCGACGTCTACTCCTCCTGGGCCCCGGGCAACACCGGCGGCGAGTCCGAGACGGTCCTCGGCAACTGGCTGCGCAGCCGCGGCAACCGCGAGGACGTCGTGATCGCCACCAAGGTCGGCATGCTCGCCGGGCGCAGCGGCCTGGGCGCGGCCAACATCAAGGCCGCGGCCGAGGACTCGCTGCGCCGCCTGGGCGTCGAGCGGATCGACCTCTACTACACCCACCGGGACGACGACACCCCGGTCGAGGAGTTCGTCACCGCGCTGGACGAGCTGGTCCGCGAGGGCAAGGTCCGGGCGGTCGCCGCCTCCAACATCTCCGCCGAGCGGCTCACCGAGGCGCTGGCCTTCGCCGAGCGCGAGGGCCTGGCGAAGTACGTCGCCGTCCAGCCGCACTACAACCTGGTCTCCCGCGACACCTTCGAGGGCCCGCTGGCGGACGTGGTCGCCGAGCACGGCCTGGCCACCGTCCCGTACTACGCGCTGGCGTCCGGCTTCCTGACCGGCAAGTACCGCCCGGGCGCCGAGGGCGTGGACAGCGCCCGCGCCGAGGGCGCCGCCCGCTACCTGGCCGAGCCGCGCGGGCCCAAGGTGCTGGAGGCGCTGGACACCGTCGCCGCCGAGCTGGAGGTGGAGCCCGCCTCCGTCGCCCTGGCCTGGCTCGCCGCCCGGCCGACGGTCGCCGCCCCGATCGCCAGCGCCCGCACCGTCGAGCAGCTCCCGCCGCTGCTGGCCGGCGCCACCCTGGAGCTCACCCCGGAGCAGACCGCCCTGCTGGACGCCGCCTCCGCCTGAGCCCGACCGGCACCACACCGTGCCGTGCACCGCAGGCCGCGAACCCGCCCCGCCCGGGGCCCGGTTCGCGGCCTGCGGCGGTCCGGACGCGTCCGCCCGTCCGGGAACCATCGGGCACGGTGACAAGTCATGGTCAATGAACCATCAAGCACGCATCAAGACTTCACTCGCACAACGCCGACACGGGGGACGCTTTGGCCGACAATCCTGCCTGGGACGGTCTGTTCGACGACGAGGACCGGAAACGGTACGCGGGCCTGCAACTCAACTCCGCGGGCGGCAGCGGGGGCGGCGGCAAGGTGACCGTCAGCCCCGCCGACCTCAAGGCGCGCGCCGGCACCGTCGACGAGATCAAGGGCAACTTCCACACCGTCGACGACACCGCCGACGAGAAGACCACCGCCGCCTACGGCGCGCTGACCAGCTGGCAGACCGGCCCGGAACTGCGCAACCGCTCCATCCGCTGGGACAGCCAGGTCTCCACGCTCGGCAACCTCCTCTACGACATCGCCGAGCGGCTGCGGAAGACCGCCGACCAGTACACGGCGACCGAGAACGCCAACAAGCAGAACCTGTCCGGCGGGAACTGAGGGGGCCACCACCGTGCTGAGCTACGAGATCGTCCGCAACGCCAAGATCGAGCCGCTGCACGCGGCCGCCGAGGAGTGGAAGACGCTCCAGGCCCGCTACGTCGGCCTGAAGGACCGGCTGACCAGCGAGGTCGCCAACAAGCTGGCCGCCGGCTGGGAGGGCGAGGCCGCCACCCAGGCCCGTACCCAGATCCAGAAGGCCGCCGAGCAGCTCGACGCCGCGGGCAAGGAGTCCGCCGACATCGCCGGGCTTCTCGCCGACGCCGCCCAGCAGTTCACCGCCGCGCAGAACCTGCTCAAGAAGATCGCCGACGAGGACGGCCCGGCCGACCACCTCAAGGTGGACGGCACCGGAAAGGTCACCGACGTCCACCCGCTGCTCACCGACAGGACCGCCCAGCACGACCCGGACTACCAGACGGTCTTCCTGCCCCAGCGCAAGCGCGCGGTGGAGAACCTGGTCCACAGCCTCGAAGCGGCGCTCCAGCAGGCCGCCGACGCGGACCAGGCCGCCGCCTGGGCGCTGCGCTCGGACCCGAACGGCGCGAACGACCACTCGTTCAACGCCAACGGCTACCACAGCCTCAAGGAGGCCACCGAGGCCCGCAAGGACCTCTCCGACGCGCTCGCCCTGGCCGGAAAGGGCGGCGACCTCTCGGTCGAGGAGCTGACCAGGCTCAACTCCCTGCTGGAGAAGCGCAAGAGCGATCCGGCGTTCGCCGAGCAGTTCGCCACCACGCTCGGCCCGCGCGGCACCCTGGACTTCTGGCGGGACGTCAACGACCCGACGAAGTTCCCCGGGGGGTACAGCAAGGAACGCAACGAGGCCATGAAGAAGCTCCAGACCTCGCTGGGCGTGACCCTGGGCACCGCCACCCAGAGCCACTCCAAGGCCATGCAGGACTGGGAGAACGAGATGATCAAGCTCGGTCCCCAGCTCGTGGCGCGCGAGCACGGCGGCCCGCTGCCGCGGGGCTACCAGCTGATGAGCAGCCTGATGCGCTCCGGCGAGTACGACACCGACTTCCTCAACTCCTACGGCGACAGTCTGCTCAAGTTCGAGCGCAGCGCCCAGACGACCCCGCAGGGGCTCTGGTCGCCCGACTCCACCCAGCCGAGGTGGGACTACCTCTCCGAGGGCCGCGGCGGCGATGCCGTGGGCGGCTTCCTGGAGTCCCTCAGCCACAACCCGCAGGCCTCCACCCGCTTCCTGGACCCGGGCGACCCCCGGACCAACGACAACCTGAAGTACCTGGTGGACGACCGCCGTTGGCCGGAGGAGATCGACCGCCACGCCAAGTACGTCCAGGACAAGCACTCGCTGGGCCTGGCCATCGAGGCCGCCGCCACCGGCGACCGGGCGGGCCAGGAGGACGGCGTCCGGCACCACACCGAGGCCCAGGCCCGGGTGATGCGCGACTCCATCAACATGCTGGACGGCGGCATCAAGGACGAGGGGCTCCCGGCCGGCATGCAGCGCCCGATCGCCAACGCGCTCGCCGACTACGCCGCCGACACCCACGACATCCTGTCCGGCTCCAACCGCGCCGCCAAGGACCACTCGGGCGAGGACGCCAGCGGCGTCTGGGTCGACCCGGTCACCGGGGAGACCAGGATGGCCACCGACAAGGGCTCCCTGATCCGGGTCCTGCGCGGCGTCGCCGACGACCCCGAGTCCCACCACATCGTCCAGCAGGCCGAGATGGTGCACGTCGCCCAGCAGCTCGCCGAGCTCCCGCCGAACGTGAGCGAGAAGGAGTGGAAGGGCGTGATGGCCAACTCCTCGGTCGCCCTCGGCGTGTACGACGCCGTCCAGGCGGACGCCATCCTCGACCAGCGCGACGACGACACCAAGGTCGCGGCCTGGCGGGCCAAGGGCATGTACCAGGGCATCGGCACCCCCCTGAAGCTGGTCCCGGTCCCCGGCGTGGCGGACGTGGCACAGAGCCTGCTCGGCAGCGGGATCATGGGGTGGCAGATGAACGCCACCGAGGAGATCAACGCGACCGCGGCCGGCAAGATCGAGGAGAACACCCTCACCGGTGCCAACGGCCGCAGCGGACACGAGGGGATCAGCGCCATGGTCGAGAAGTGGCAGCAGCAGCGGGCCGGCCTCAACCCGGACGCCCCCGCCGTCGACTGGGACGAGCAGCAGATGCGGACGATCTACAACACCGGTCGCAGCGACGCCGCCTCCGCCCTCGGCCGCGGCGGCGAGAACAAGTGACGCCCGAGCCCGCGGAACCGCGCGGGGCCCGTCGGCGGTGGCGGCTCCCGGTCGCCGCCGCCGTCGGGCTGGTCCTCGCCGCCGGCGCGGTGTTCTACCTGGGCGGCGGGTACGACCGCTGGCAGGACGGCCGCTCGCTGGCCGGGCTCTGCCACGGCAGCGTGGACACCGCCGAGGTCAGGGCCCTGCTCGGGGCGGACCGGGTGCGCGGCAAGGACGCCGGGGCGCCCGAGGGCCTGGCCGCCTGCTCCGTGGACGACGCCGGGAGTCCCGGCAACGGCTACCTGGACGTCCGGATCGACCGGGGCGCGGAGGGGGTCGGCACGGCGCTGCACACGCTGGGCCGGGACCGCCCGAGCCTCGCCACCAGCATGGTGATGCCGCTCGGCCACGGCCGCCGGGGCGTGCTGGACCTCCAGGGCCGGGCCGGCGCGACCGCCGTGACCGCCCTGGACTGCCCGGGCCAGGGCAAGGAAGGACTGCTGGTCACCGTCCACACCGTCCCCGCCGGCGGCGACCGCCTCCTCGACGACCCGGCCCAGCGCGCCCGGTTCGCCCGGATCGCCGCCCGCGCCGCGGACGGTGCCGCCCGGGTCTGGGGCTGCACCGCCCCCTCCGGCCCGGAGATCACCGACGTCCCCGCGGACACCCGGTACGTCAAGGTCCCGGACGGCGCGGCGAGCGGCACCTGCGCCGGGCTGTCCGGCACCGTCAACGAGTCGCCGGCCGATCCGGACGCCCCCGTCGAGGACTGCTTCCTGTACGCCGGCCAGGACGCCCCGCGCTTCCGCCTCGGCGCGTACTACCCGCCGTTCGCGAACCGCCTCCCCGCCGTCGCCGACTACCCGGTCACCGGCCCGGCCGGCGGCAGGGACGGCCTGGCCTGGGCCACCGCCGCCTGCCCCGGCGGCGGCACCGCCCTCTTCACGGTGGACACCGTGTTCGACGGGAACCGGGCCGCCGCGCCCGACCCGGCGCTGGAGAAGGACGCCCTGCGCACCTTCGCCACCCGCTCCGCCCAGCGCCACGGCTGCTCGGCGCCGCAACTGCCCTGAGGCCGCGGCACGGGCCCCCGGCGGCATCGCGCCGCCGGGGGCCCGTCACGTTCCCGCGGCTACGGCCGCCCGAAGTGGGTCGGGTAGTAGCCCGCGCTGAGCGTCGAGACCCGGACGGTCGTGCCCGGCCGCGGCGCCTCCACGAACTTGCCGCCGCCCAGGTAGATCCCCACGTGGTGGATGCCCGACGCCCGGCCGCTGTCGGACCAGAACACCAGGTCGCCGCGGCGCAGCTGCCCGGCGCTGATCGGCGTGGTCGCCGCGTACTGGTCGTCGGCCACCCGCGGCAGGCTGATCCCCGCGCGCCGGTAGGCCTGCTGGACCAGCCCCGAACAGTCGTAGCCGGACGGGCCGTTGCCGCCCCAGACGTACGGCTTGCCGAGCTGGGCGAGCGCGTAGTCGACGGCCGACTCCGTGCTCCCGGAGGCCGGGGCGGAGTTCGACGACGGACGGCTCGCGGGGGGCGCGGGGGCCTGGGCCGGACCGCCGCCGCTCCGCCCGGTGCGGCTCGCGTAGACGTCGTAGTGGCTGGTCCAGCGCCACTCGCCGCTGCCGTTCTTGAACCAGTACTTCGACCCGTCCCAGCCCTGGCGCATCCCGGCGGAGGAGGCCGAGCCGTTGGAGACGGTCCGGGCGGTGGGGCCGGCCGAGCCGCCGGACTGCCCGGTGCGGCTCGCGTAGACGTCGTGGTGGCTGGTCCACCGCCACTCGCCGGAGCCGTTCTTGAACCAGTACTTCGACCCGTCCCAGCCCTGCTTCCCGGCCGCGGCGTGCGCGGATCCGGCACCGGCCGTCAGGCCGACGACGCCGGCGCCCGCCAGCACGGTGGTGGCCAGACAGGTGCTCCGCACGGCCCGGTGTATTCGGCCGCCGCCGGCCGCCGGCGCCGAGCGGGCGGTGCGCGGCCGGACGACGCAGTCGGGGCAGCCGCAGCCCGCGATCGCGGGGGCACTGCCGAGGCTCTCCTCGAAGCCGATCAGACCGGGATCGTCGTCCCCGGTCCCGAGCGCGCCGCCGGTGACGGCGGGTTCGGCGTACGCGCCGGTGGCTGTCCTCATGCGGATCGTCCTTCCTTCCGTCCGGCACGGACGGCCGGGGGCGGTACCGAGGCGGTCACTCCGGCCGGGGCGACGAAGGCGACCAGCAGCTGTTCCATCAGCGCGCTGCGGGCGGCCTCGTCCAGTTCGTGCGCGGTCGCCCGCTCCAGACGGCGGACGGCGAGCGCCGCCGCCTCCACCGCGTCGTCCACCAGCACCGTGCGCAGGCCCGCGTCCAGGTCGGCCAGCCGGCGCCGGCGCATCGACTCGGCCACCTCGGGCGCGTAGTCCAGGGCCAGCGGCTGCACCGAGTAGACCTCCAGGCCGGCCGGGACGACCTCGGCTGCCAGCGCCCTGGTCAACTCGTCGGCGAACCACTGCCCGTCGCGCAGCGCGGGGCCGGGCGCCGCGTTGCTGTCACAGGGCAGGATGGACGCGGTGCGGGTGAGCACGGCCTGGACCTGCTCGCGCAGGTAGCTCTCGTGGTCCGCGATCGCCAGCAGCGCCCGCGCGGTGTCCTTGACCCGCCAGACGATCAGCAGCCGGACCACGATCGGCGTGCCGGTGCGGTCCACCACCTTGACCGGCTCGCTGCGCCAGTGCCGCAGCCGCACGTCCACCCGGCGGCGGCGCAGCAGCGGGTTGACCCAGACCAGGCCGGTCCGGCGGACGGTGCCCCGGTAGCGGCCCCAGCGGGTCAGCACCCGGGTCTCGCCGCCCGCGTTGGCCAGCAGCCCGGCGAGCGCGAACACCGCCAGCAGGCCGGCCGCGGCCGCCGACGCGATCCACTGCGCGTCCACCTCGACCAGACCGCTCCTCCTCGCGGCGGCGCCGCGCAGGTCGGGCAGCGCGTCCCAGTACGGGATGACGCCGGTGCGCAGCAGGACGAACAGCACGCCGGCCACGCCGATCAGCACCGCCAGCAGGGCGATCCAGCCGGGCACCGCGTTGGCGCGCTGCTCGCGCAGCGCCTGGTCGGCGCGCGGCGGGCGCCGGGAGGTGGTCGCGGCCGGGGCGCCGACCGTCGTCGCGTCCAGGAGTTCGACGGTCTCCGGGGCGCCGGTCTCCAGCGGATCGGGCAGGTCGGCCGGGGCACCCGGCGAGGGGTTCGGGACGACGGCCAGCGGGGTGGTCGCCGGTCCGCTGTCGGCCGGGCCGCCGGGCTTGACGGTCCTGACGGCCGTGGCTCTGGCCAGGGGGCTGGAACCGGAGCGTTCCGGCAGGGCCGGCGGGAGCGCCTTGGGCGGGTTGTCGGGTCGCTGCGAAGAATCGCGGGTGACGTCCATGCACGGGTCCTCTGGGTCGGTGTGTCGCGCAACGGGCGGCCCGGATCTGACGGGCAGTGCCAGGGTCAGGCTAAGTTCATAGGTCATCAAATGCGACATTTGACCGAGGTGTGTCGACATTTACTGACGAATCATCCAAAGCTGACCTGACGCGCAGGCACATGAACGGATGGTCGGGACAGTTCGGCGCGGTTCAGCGCCGAGGAGCACCGGGCCTGCGGGCGACCACCCGACGGGTGATCAGGCCGAGACCGGTGAGCACCAGCAGGACTCCGGCGAGTCCACCGCGCCAGCCGGCCTCCCCGGGCCGTCCGGACGCACCCTGCGCGGCCTGCGCCGGCGGCGCCGCCAACGGCCGGCCCGCGCCCCCGGCCGACCCGGCGAGTCCGACGAGGCCGACGGCTCCGGCCGGCTCGGGCACGGGCTCCACCGCGGCGACGGCCGTCGGCGAGGCGCCGGCAGCGGTGGCCGGGGTCGCGGAGACGACCGCGGCGGTCGAAGGGGAGGGGCCGACGGGCCGGGTGGAGGCGGCGGACGCGGCGGGCACGGTGGTCGCGACGGCCGCCGGGGAGGCCGCGGCGCTCGGACCGGCCTTCGCGGACTCCGAAGGCGCCGCCGACGGGCTGGGCCGGGCCGAGGCCGACCGCGTCGGGCTCGCGGCCACCGGGCTCGGCGCCGACGAGGCCACCGCACTCGGAGCCACCGGCGCGGGAACCGCCTTCGCCGCGGCGACCCGCACCAGCACCGCCTCCCCCGAGACCCCGTTCCCCGCCCGGTCGGTCGCCGTGACGGTCAGCCACTGCTCCCCGTCCGCCAGGTCCCGGTTGGCCGTGCAGGTCCAACTCCCGTCGAACGCCGCCGTCGCCCCGCACAGCACCGTCCGCCGTTGCTGCTCCGAGCCCGCCACCGCCCGCGCCGTGACCAGCACGTCCACGCCCGGATCCGCCCGGCCGGCCAGCTTCGGCCGACTGACCCGCACCGTCTCCCCGGAGGCCGGCGAGGTGAGCACCGGCCCGGCCGGCAGGGCGGTGTCGACGACCAGCGCGACCGACGGTCCGGCCGTCCGGTTCCCCGCCGCGTCGACCGCGACCGGGGTGAGCAGGTGCTTCCCGTCCGTCAGGTTCTCGACCGGCAGGCAGGACCACCGGCCGTCCGCCGGCACCCCCGTGATGCACAGGTCGTCGGCCGAGCCCTGGTCGACCACCATGACGGTGCTGCCCGGCTCGCCGGTGCCGGTGAGCCGCAGCCCCGGGTCGTTGGTGTGGGCGGGGACGGTGAGCGTGGGGGCGCTCGGCGGCACGGTCTTCACGCTGACCTTGACCGGTTCGCCGCGCAGCACCACGCCTCCGCCGGTGGTCTCCACCGGCGTGAGGACGTGCGGACCGGCGGCCAGCTCCTTGTCGGGGCGGCAGGACCAGTCGCCGCCGCGCCCCGCCGCGGCCGTGCAGAGCGCGGTGCCGCCCTCCCGGACTTCCACGGTGGCGCCGGACGCCGTGCCCCGGCCGCGGATCCGCGGCCGGGCGTCGGCGAGGACGGCACCGTCGACCGGCCCGGTGATCTCCGGCCGGGGGCGGTCGGACGCGGGACCGGAGGACCGCGCGGGGGCTCCCGGCCGCGTGCCGCCGGCGGGGCCGGCAGCGGGGAGCCCCGCCGCGAGGGGGGTGTTCCACGTGGTCAGCAGCCCGGTCGCGAGGACGGCCAGGGCGGCAGCCGTACGGGAAAACTGTCGGCTCATCCGGCTCTCCTTCGCGGTCGGCTGCCGGGTGGTGGGCAGTCTGCACAAGATCCGACAAAAAGGAATCACGATCCTGAGCCGGTCATACTGCGACACCTGTGGTTATGGCCGTGTCCCACCCGTTCGGCGGGCTTCCGGGCGGCAGGACGGGATGTACCCGAAACAGCTGCATTTCATCCATTAGGCGGCAATCGGCACCACCCGAACGGACGCGGGATCGGGTCCTCCGGACCCATCCGGGCGACCCCTGCTCCCGGGACGGGCCCATCCACCGCAGGGCGCTGTTCGAATCGCCGGCCGGGCATCCCGGGAAAAGGGAGAAGCCCCCGGCCGGTGGCCGGGGGCTTCTCTATGGTGCGCTCAGCAGGATTCGAACCTGCAACCTCTTGATCCGTAGTCAAGTGCTCTATCCGTTGAGCTATGAGCGCAAGGAACGGGCGAACCCGATCTTGCGGAGTTTGGTGCGCTCAGCAGGATTCGAACCTGCAACCTCTTGATCCGTAGTCAAGTGCTCTATCCGTTGAGCTATGAGCGCTCGCCCTGGTGAACGTTGTCTCCGGGGCGTTGCGGGGACAACATTACATGACCTGCGGCGTAGGACGAAATCGGTTGATCCGGGCCCCGCCCGGCCCCCTCCGGCCCCCTCCGGAGCCCTCCCCGGTGCCCCCGGCCCGCACCCCGGGCCCACCCGCCGGCCCGCCCGCGACCATCCGCCGGGCCGCCCCGGATCCTGCCCGGGAACGCGAAGAGCCCCCGCCGACGAGATCGTCGACGGGGGCTCCCGACTGGCGGAGGCTGAGGGATTTGAACCCTCGATCAGGAATAACCCCGAAACCGCATTAGCAGTGCGGCGCCATAGACCGGACTAGGCGAAGCCTCCCCACATGGACCATGCCCGCGCGAGCGGACCCGTTCCGTGTGTCAGTGATGATGCCACAACCGTGGGGCTCGGCACCAACCACCGCCAACGTTACTAGGCGGGTCGTCCCCGCCGCAAAGAAGAATGAGATACTGCCGTCTCCGGAGGAGCTGCCCCGAGCCGAGGAGACCTGTCGACGTGAGCAGCAGGCCGATCCGAGGCGCTGCTCGCCTCGCCGCCATACTCGACGCCCTGCCCGACGCGTTGCTGCTGGTGAACAGCAACGGCACCGTCGTGGACGCCAACAGCGCGGCGGTCCAGGCGTTGCAGGCGCCGGGCACCTCACTGGTCGGCATGGGCGTGCTGGGTCTGCTGCCCGAGTTCGACCCCAGTCGCATCCCCGGCTCGATGCGCCCGGCCACCCGCGACGGCGAGGCCCTCGACCGCCCGGTCCGGATGACCGCCCACCGCACCGACGGCACCACGTTCCCGGTCGAGGTCTCCGGCAACGACTTCGCCGACGACGGCGACGGCCGCGGCTACGCGCGCTCCCCGTACGACTCGTACCGCGAGAACTCGCCCTCCTCCTCCGACCTGCTCCTGCTGCTGGTCCGCGACCTCTCCGGCCGGCTCGGCGTCGAGGCCGAACTGCGCCGCCAGCACAAGCAGACCGAGATGATCCTGCGCGCCGCCGCCGAGGGCGTGCTCGGCGTGGACCTCGAAGGCCGCTGCGTGCTGGTCAACCCGGCCGCCGCGCACATCCTGGAGTACCGGGCGAGCGAGCTCGGCGGGCGCGAACTCCACCCGCTGATCCAGCACTCCCGGGCCGACGGCACCCCGCTGGCGCTGGAGGAGTCGGCGCTGCTGGACACCCTGACCTCCGGGCGCAAGCACCGGGTGCGCGGCACCGTGCTGTGGCGCAAGGACGGCCGGCCGGTCACCGTCGACCTCACCACCGCCCCGGTCCGGGACGGCGACCAGCTGGTCGGCGCGGTGATGACCTTCACCGACCGCAGCCGCGAACTCGCCCTGATCGCCCGCAACGAGCACCTCACCGCCGTCCTGGAGAGCGAGCTGGGCGGCGCGCTGAACGCGCTGAACCAGCGGCTCGACGCGCTCGCCGCCGACCCGGCCGGCCAGCTCTGGCCGGAGGCCAACTGGACGCTGCGCCGGCTGGCCGCCGAGTGCCGCCGGTTCGGGAAGCTGATCGACGGCGTGCTGGACCACCAGCGCTGCGAGGCCGGCGAGAGCGGCGCGGAGGCCAAGGACGGCAAGGAGTCCAAGTCCGGAAAGGACGCCAAGGACGACAAGGACGGCAAGGGCGTGCGGAAGGCCGCGCCGCGGGTGCCGGTGGGCCTGGACGCGGTGGTCCGCCGGGCCGTCGAGGAGGCCGGCGAGCTGGTCGGCCCCGGCCGGGTGCGGTTCTCGGTGCACGCCGCCGCGGTCGAGGTGATCGCCGACGAGCGGCGGCTGGCCCAGGCGCTGGCCCACCTGGTCGCCGACGTCAGCGGCGTCGGAGTGGTGCTGGACCCCCCCGCCGCCCCCTCCCCCGGCCTGGCCGTGCCCGGGCTGAGCGGCGCCGCCGCGCCCGTGCTGCCGCCCGCCCCCGAGCCGCCGACCGTCGTGCTGGCCGCCGCCCAGCGGGGCGAGGTCGCCCGGGTCGAGATCCGCGGCCCCGGTGTCGGCGGCAGCCCCGTCCACCTGCCGATAGCCCGCACGGTGGTCGAGCGCCACGGCGGCGTGCTCCAGCCGCACGAGCTGCCCGGCAAGGCCGGCACCACGTACGTCGTCGAGCTGCCGCTGGACCCGGCCGCCGCGAAGGCCGCCGCCGAGCGCGCCGCCGCCGGGGGCCGCTCCGACCGGCCGAAGGAGACCGACAGCGCCGTCCTGCCCGAGCTCCCGGGCATTCCGCAGCTGCCCAGCAGCGGCGGGACCGACGGGACCGCCGAGCCCGCGACGGCCGGCGAGCAGCCCGCACCCGAGGCCCCGGAAGCCGCCGCGGCGGAGCAGGCGCCCGCCGAGGAGCCCCCCGCCGAGCGACGCGGCCGCCGTGGCCGCCCGGCCGCCGAGGCCCCGGGCTCCGCCGGCACCCCCGAAGCCACCGGCGTCCCCGGTGCCCCCGGTGCTCCCGGCGCCCCCGGCGCTCTTGGTGCCCCTGGCGCTCCCGGTGCTCCCGGTGCTCCCCACCTTCCGGCCGACCAGTGGCCGAACGCCCCCGCCCGGGTCGAGCGGGCCGTCCCCGAGCAGTGGAACGGCACCGGCAACGACCCCGCGTACGGCCGCCAGGGCCTGGCCGGACCGGACGGCGTCCAGAGCGACCCGTGGGGCAAGGACGACGGCCGCTCCGGCCCCGCCTACGCCGTGCCCGTCGACGGCGACCGGGCGCAGCCGCCGACCCGCCCCGCCGGGCGCGAGCCGCTCGCGCTCGGCCCGGCCCCCGCACCCGCCGTCCCGGACGGCACCCCGCCCGGCGGCACCCCGACCGGCGGCACCCCGACCGCCGAGGGTGACCAGGAGCAGGCCCCGGGCGAGACCAAGCCCCGGCGCCGCCGCGCGCTGCCCTCCGCCGAGGACTCCTCCGGCGGCTTCGCCCTGCCCGGAGTGGCCGACGCCCCGGTCTACCCCGGCCTGGAGCACGCCCTGCCGGCCGGCCCCGCGCCCGCGCCGCCCGAGCCGGCCGCCGCCGCGCCGACCGGACGCCGCCGCCGGCTGGCCGTCCCCCCGGGCCCCGGCCCGGACGCCCTGGTGAACGCCTCGGCTCCGGCCGGCCAGGGCCAGCCCGCGCCCGGCACCGCCCTGGCGCCCGCCCGGGCCGCGCTGCCCGCCGCCGAGGAGCCGTCCGCCCCCCGCCCGGTCGGCACCGGCCTGGGCGAACTGGCCCCGCCGCGCGCCCTCGGCCCGGCGCCGGTGCCCGCCGCCGCGCCGCAGCCGCCCGTACCGGCCGAGGCCGCCCGGATCGCGCCGCGCCCGGTCGCCGAGCTCCCGGCCGCCGAGGAGCGGCCCGCCGCCGAGCAGCCGTCGGCCCCGACCGGCGAACTGGCCAACACCCGTCGGCTGCTGGTCTGGCCCGAGCCCGACCCGGCCACCAAGCAGGCCCTCCAGTCGCGCGGCTACCTGCCGGTGATCGTCCGCTCGCGCGAGGAGGTGGACGCCCAGGCCGCCGGCTTCCCGGCCGCCCTCTTCGTCGACCCGCTGACCGGTCCGATCACCCGCACCGCGCTGCAGTCGCTGCGCACCGCGGCGCTCAACCGCCGGGTCCCGGTGCTGGTCACCGCCGGCCTCGGCCAGGCCACCCGGGACGCCGCGTACGGGGCCGACCCGGCCGTGCTGCTGCGCGCCCTCGCGCCGCGCGACGGCGAGCACCACGCCCCGCGGGTGCTGCTGGTCGAGGGGGACCCGGACATCGCCGCCGCCATGATCAGCAGCCTGGAGCGGCGCGGCATGCACGTCGAGCACGCGGTGGACGAGAACGACGCGGTGGCCCGGGCCAGCAGCGTCCAGCCCAACCTGGTGGTGATGGACCTGCTGCAGATCCGCCGCCGCCGGGTCGGCCTGCTGGACTGGCTGCGCGCCAACGACCGGCTGCACCGCACCCCGCTGGTGGTCTACACCTCGGTGGACCTCGACCCCCGCGAACTGCCCCGGCTGCGCACCGGCGAGACGGTGCTGTTCCTCGCCGAGCGCTCGACCAGCGAGGACGTCCAGTCCCGGATCGTCGACCTGCTAGGGCGGATCGGCGCGATGGGCGAGGCGGGTGTCGCCGCCGCGGGCTGACCCCGGCACGCCGGAGGGCCGGCCGCCCCTGTCCGGAACGGGGGCGGCCGGCCCTTCTCCTCGATCACGCCTCGGCGGTCACTCCTCGGCGATCACGCCTCGGCCGTCATTCCTTGCCGAGGACCGTGACGTCCAGCTCCTCCGCCGCGTAGCTGGCCCGGATCACCTTCTTGTCGAACTTGCCGACCGAGGTCTTCGGCACCGACTGCACGATCGACCAGCGCTCCGGCAGCTGCCAGGAGGCGATCCGCTCGCCCAGGAAGGCCCGCAGCTCCTTCAGCCCGACGGTCGCGCCCGGCCGCAGCACCACGGTGGCCAGCGGGCGCTCGCCCCACTTCTCGTCCGGGACGGCGACCACGGCGGCCTCGGCCACGTCCGGGTGCGCCATCAGGGCGTTCTCCAGCTCGACCGAGGAGATCCACTCGCCACCGGACTTGATGACGTCCTTGGCCCGGTCGGTGAGGGTCAGGTAGCCGTCGGCGGTGATGGTGCCCACGTCGCCGGTGCGCAGCCAGCCGTCCTCGGAGAACTTGTCGTCCGGGCGGACCGGGTCCTGGCCGGCGCCGCCGTAGTACGCCCCGGCGATCCACGGGCCGCGCACCTCCAGCTCGCCCGCCGAGACGCCGTCGTGCGGCATCCGCTCGCCGCCCGGGCCGATCAGCCGGGCCTCGACGGAGGCCGGGAAGACGCCCTGGGTGATCCGGTACGGCCACTCCTGCTCGGGGGTGAGACCGCCCGGCGGCTGGGCGAAGCAGCCGAGCGGGGAGGTCTCGGTCATGCCCCAGGCGTGCAGCACCCGGATGCCGTGGCGCTCCTCGTAGGCCTTCATCAGGGACGGCGGGCAGGCGCTGCCGCCGATGACCACCATGCGCAGGCTGGAGGTGTCGTAGTCGCCCGCGTCGAGTTCGTCGAGCAGGCCGGCCCAGATGGTGGGGACGGCGGCGCTGACGGTCGGACGGACGGCGGCGATCATCTCGGCCATCGGCTTGGGCTGGAGGAAACGATCCGGCATCAGCAGGTTGGCGCCGGACATGAAGGCCGCGTGCGGGATGCCCCAGGCCTGGACGTGGAACATCGGCACCACCGGCATCGCGGTGTCGCGCGGGGTGAAGGCGAAGTTGTCGCCGGTGTTGACCTGGAGGCAGTGCAGGTAGACCGAGCGGTGGCTGTACAGCACGCCCTTCGGGTCCCCGGTGGTGCCGGAGGTGTAGCAGAGCACGGCCGCCTGCCGCTCGTCGATGTCCTGCTGCCACGGGTACTCGGTGGGCCGGCCGGCGATCAGCTCCTCGTAGTCGTGCACACCGCCCGCGAAGCCGGCCAGCAGCGAGCGGTCGCCGGGGCCGCTCACCACGATGTGCCTGAGGGTCGGCGCGAGGTCCGGGAGGACGGCGGCGAGCAGCGGCAGGACGGAGCCGTTGACGAGGATCACGCGGTCGGCGGCGTGGTTGACGATGAACGACAGCTGCTGGGAGGGCAGGCGGAGGTTCAGCGTGTGCAGCACGGACCCCATCGAGGGGACGGCGAGGTACGCCTCCAGGTGTTCGGTGTTGTTCCACATCAGGGTGGCGACCCGGTCGTCCGCCGTCACCCCCAGCTCGTCGCGCAGCGCGCAGGCCAGCTGCGCGGCGCGTGCGCCGACCTCTGCGTAGGTCCGGACCACCGGCCCCGTGCCGTCCCAGGTGGTCACGGTCGACCGCCCGTGGATCGTGGACCCGTGCTCCAGGATTCGGGCGACGGTGAGCGGTACGTCCTGCATCGTGCTGAACACGGGTCCTCCTTGACCTGGCGGCACTGGCGGCTGCGCCTGCGGCACCTACCGGGCGGTAATGCGCGCCGACGTGCCCGATTGTGCCGCCCCCGCCCCCCGCTGTCAGCATCCCGTCCCCGTTGCACGGATCACGGCTCCGCCCCGGGCCCGCCCTCCGTCCCGCGCCCGGGTGGGGCGGTCAGGGCTGGGTGGGGGCGGCGGGGCGGGTGAGGCGGAGGGAGTTGGTGGGGTCGGGGGTGTAGGCGGGGTCGAGGGTCCAGCCCTGGGCGGCGGCGATGCGGAGGGCCTGGTGGGCGCCGGCGCCGCGGTAGGTGGCGCGCTTGAGGTGGATGCGCAGGGCCAGGGTGCCGTCGGGGGTGCGGGTGGTGGTGGGGCGGGTGCGGTTGGAGTCGCGTTCGAGGATGCGGCGGATGTGGCGGTCCCAGGCGGCGGGGCTGTTGGTGAACTCGGCGCGGAAGGCGCGCGGGCCGACGGTCCAGCGGGCGCCCCAGCGGTCCCAGTAGTCGGGCTCGGGGCGCTTCACCCAGCAGGTGAGCAGGCCGTACACCGGGGCGTAGACGATCTGCAGCAGGAAGACGAACGGCAGCAGCGGTGCGGGGCGGACCGGCTGCGGGCCCCACGGGGTGCCGGGGGCGGCCGGCGGGTCGTGCGGGGAGGGGGCGTTCAGGGTGGCCGGGGCCGGGAAGTGGCGGGCGAGCCGGACGTGCCCGGCGTCGGTCCCGGACGCCACCCCGTGCCAGCCGCGCGACTCCGCGAGCCGGACCACGCCGGCCGCGCCGAGGCCGCGGTAGAGCCGCAGGGCGAGCCGCACCCCCACCACCCGGCCGAGGTCGGGCTGCACCTCGCCGCCGCCGGCCGCGTACGACGCCTCGGCGGCGGCGATCCGGCGCTCCAGGACCGGGGCGACGTAGCGCTCCCAGTGCTCCGGCCGGCCGGTGAGCTCGGCCCGCAGCCGGCGCGGCGGGATGAAGCCGCGGTTGACCTTCAGCCAGCCGTCGGAGCTGGGGCCTCCGCCGTTGTAGTCCGCGAGGATCAGGACGACGAAGAGGAGCACCAGGCCGAGCACCCAGAGCGGCGCGTAGATCCACTGGAGGAGGAACTGGAGCAGCACGGCGAGGCGGTTGCGGCGAGGCGCCGGGCCGGGGAAGCCGCCGGTCCCGCCCGGGCCGGACGCCGGCGGGGCGCCGAACCGGGCGGCGGGCTGGGGCTGCGGGACCGGGCGGGGCTGCGGGACCGGATGGGCCTGCTGGCCCGGGTACGGCTGCTGGGGCTGGTACGCCTGCGGCGGCGGTACCGGCTGCGCGTACGGGTTCTGCGCCGCGTACGGGTTCTGCCCGTAGGGCGCCGGTCCGTACGGGTTCTGCGGCGGCGGCGCGCCGTACCCGCCGGTGCCGCCGTGTCCCTGGCCGTTCGCCATGCCGTTCCCCCCGTGCTTCGATCGGGGGCCACCCTACCGGCGGGGCTCAGCGGGCGGTCGGGCCGTCCACCTGGTTGCGGTCGACGGTGAGGGTGGCGCCGCCGAAGGTCTCCTCGACGTTGCCGTGGTACTGGTGGACGCGCTGGTGGAAGCTCCAGAGGTCGGGGGCGAGGCCGCCGGAGCCGTCGGTGTCGGCCCGGCCGTCCCAGCGGGCGTACCAGAGCGCGTCGGGCATCGGGGAGCTGCCGGCCCGGGCGGCGGCGGCGAGGTCCGCGATGCCGGAGTCGAGGCTGGAGTAGAAGCCCGAGCGGTAGCCGGCGGCGTGCAGGCCGGCGGTCCAGCCGAGGGTGAAGTCGACCACGGCCTGGCCGCAGGCCGGGTCGTGCGCCGGGTAGGCCTCGATGTCCAGGTAGACCGGGCTGCCCTTGACGAGTCCGAGCGAGCGCAGGGCCCGGGCGGCCTCGCCCGCCTCCTCCCGGCCCTGGTCGGCGGCCTTCGCCGGGTCGATCCGCTCGGGCTTGCGGCTCGGGTCCGCACACGGCGCCTGCCGTCCGACGTGCACCGGCAGGAACCGCCAGCCCGTCGCCCGCGCCTGGCGCACCCACTCGGCGGTGAGCAGCGGCTGGGCGCAGCCGCGCTGGGAGCCGCTGGTGTAGATGCCGACCGCCCCGTACGGGGAGGTGCCGCGCCAGGCCGCCAGGGTGTCGAGCGGCGGGGCGGTGCAGGCGTCGAAGGCGGGGCCGCTCCAGATGTCGCGGGCCCGGGGCGGGCCGGGCCGGTCGGGCAGCGTGACGGCCCGGATGCGGGGGGTGGCGGCGGCGGCCGGGGCGGCGGCCGCGGCGTTCGCGCCCGTCCCGTCGGTGGCCAGCAGGAGCACGAGGGTGGCTGCGAGGAGGGCGGCGGGGCGGAGATGGCGCATCCCGCCTTGATACTGACGGACCGTCGGACGACGGCGGCAACCACGCCGCAGCCCCCTCGCGGGTCCACCCTTTCGGACGCACCCGTCCGTATCCGTCCCGATTTTTGTAACGAGCTTGCCCGTTCATCACTCCTTACGGCAAACTCACGAACATGCCCACCTCCCATACCAGCGAAACCCCCTCCGCCTCGTCGTCGGCCGCCGCCGTCGCCGAGGCCCTCGCCATGCCGCCCGCCCCCAAGGGCGAGCCTGCCGGTGAGCGGGGAAGCTGGCGACGAGGTGGGGCGTCCGGCTCCGCGGCGCCACCCGACGGCCGGCCCGGTCGGTCCACCGGCCGGTTCGGCAAGGTCCTGCGGCGCCCGGAGCGGATCCCGGCGCCGCTTCTCTGTCTGACCGCGATGTTCCTGGTGCAGACCGGCATCGCGCTGTCCAAGCCGCTGTTCGGCCCGCTCGGGGTCAGCGGCACGACCTTCCTGCGGCTCGGCTTCGCCGCCGTCATCCTGCTCGCCGTCACCCGGCCCAAGCTGCGCGACAAGCGCCCGCGCGACCTCGCCGCGGCCGCGCTGCTCGGCATGGCCTCGGCCGGGATGACCTTCCTGTTCGCCGGGGCGATCGACCGGCTGCCGATGGGCACCGCCGCGACCATCGAGTTCCTCGGCCCGCTCGCGGTCGCGCTGGTCTTCGCCCGGCGCGCCAGCCACCTGCTCTGGGCGCTGCTCGCGGCCGCGGGCGTGGTGCTGCTGACCCTGCTCGGCGAGGGGGACGGCGGCGGGTCGCTCGACCCGGTCGGTCTGCTGTACGCCTTCGGGGCGGCGGCCTGCTACGCCGCGTACATCCTGTTCACCGACAAGGTCGGCGCGGCCTTCCAGGGGTTCCAGGGCCTGGCGGTGTCGATGACGGTCGGCGCGCTGACGCTGGCGCCGTTCGGGCTCGGCCAGGCCTGGGACGGGCTGACCGCGCCCGGCGCCTCGCCGCTCGGGCTGCTCGCCGCCGTCGCCGGGGTGTCGCTGCTGCTGCCGGTGATCCCGTACGCGCTGGAGATGACCGCGCTGCGACGGATGCCGCAGCGGGTGTTCAGCGTGCTGGTCAGCCTGGAGCCGGCGGTCAGCGCGCTGGTCGGGCTGGTGGTGCTGGGGCAGCTGCTGGGCGTGCCGCAGCTGGCCGGGATCGGCTGCGTGGTCGCGGCCAGCGTGGGTGCCACGCTGACCGGGCGGCGGTAGCCGCGCGGCGCGGGCCGTACGGCCTACGCGGCTCTACGGCGTCACCAGCTGCACCGGCGTCACGGCCCCACCGGTGTCACGGCGTCACCGTCGTCCCGGCCCCACCGGTGTCACGCCTCACGGCCAGAGCAGGGTGCGCGACCACTCCGGGGAGCTGACCGGGCCGGTGCGGGTGTAGCGCAGCCGGATGTGCCGGCGCTGGGCGTCGCCCTGCCAGAACTCGACCTCGTGCGCCCACAGGGTGTAGACCGCGTGCCCGGACGCGACCGCGTCCGGGTGCGTCTCCAGCCGGCGGCGGGCGACCGCCACCGCCTCGTCGTACTCGTCGAACGAGCCCAGTGGCTCGCTCTGCCGCCCGACCAGCGCGCCGACCCGGGCGGCGGGCGAGCGGGTGGCGAACTCGGCGGCGGCGACCACGTCGGCGGCCTGCTCGACGGTGCCGCGCACCCGGACCTGGCGGCCCAGCTGCGGCCAGTAGACGGTCAGCGCGGCGGCCGGGTGGTCGGCGAGCTGACGGCCCTTGGGGCTGTCGGCGTCCGCGGAGAAGTTCCAGCCGGTGCCGGCCGCGTCGACGTCCCGCAGCACCAGCACCCGGGCGTCCGGCATGCCGTCGGCGTCGACGGTGGAGAGGGTGAAGGCCTGCGGGTCCAGCACCCCGGCGTGCAGCGCGGTGGCGAGCCAGTCCACGAACAGCGGGCCGGGCTCGGCGGGGGCGGCCTCGTGGTCGAACGACGGCAGCGGGCGGGCCATCGGCGGGCGGCCGAGCAGCAGCTCGGGGACGGACCGGGGGCCGGACCGGCGCTCGCGGACCGGCTCGGCCGGCGGCTCCGGGCGTGCCTCCGCCGCCGACGGTGAACCGGGCTCGGACCGGGGCTCCGGTGCAGGCCTGGTCTCGTCCGGGCCGCTCAGGCCCTCCTCCTCCGCCGCCATCGCGCGCCCTTCCTTCCGATTGCCGCGGTCGCCGCCCCGGCCGGGCCGGTCCATCCGGGCCCGGGCACGTGGGTGCGCTGTCGGAGCGCAACCGTACCGCCGTACACCGACGGCTCCGGGCGCGGGCCCTCGGTGGGCGGATCCGGGCCGGTCGGCGGGGGATTCCGGGGTGGTCGGACGGGGATTCCGGGTGGCCGGGCGGGGGGCCGGGCCGGGGCGCGGGAGGTCAGGCGGAGGCGGGTGCCGGGCGGTGGCAGGGCTTGCCGGCGCCGGACACGCTCGTGGGCGGTGCCGATGGCGGCACCGCCCAACGAGGCCGGTTTCGCGGTGACCCTTTCCGCCGACCGGTCGAATGCGCTGTTCCCTCTGGTGTGATGCGTCGGTACCCCGGTGTCCGTTCCGGCCTTCGCGATCCGCTCCGGGCCCTTCCGCGGCTGCTCAGCTCACCCGCGGCCACCCACGTCCGGCGCCCCCGCCTTCCGTGGTGGTGTGGTGCCCGGTGCCGTCACCCGGCCGGGCGGTCGGTCAGTTGAAGGTCGGAGCGAAGACGACGTTGACGTTCTTGCTGTCCTGACCTCCCTGGACGGTGCCCGCGTTGTCCTTCACCGCGAGGGTGTTGTCCTGGTTCGAGGCACCGGAACCGGTGGCGGTCTGCTGGGTGGAGACGTGGTTGCCGTCGACCCCGCCGAACACGTTGCCGGTCCCGGAGTCGGAGACCACACCGGCGTTGGCGGAGGGCTCGGCGCCCGCGCCCTCGTCCGCGGCGGCAGCACCGGAACCGACCAGCAGCAGTCCGGCCGCTAGTGGGCCGGCGAGGAGGAGTCCGGCCAATCGGCGGGTGTGGATGCGTGCCATGGATGCCTCCAGGGAGCTTTTTCGGGCAACGGTCGATCAAGGTCTGCACGGTTCGTCGGCCAGACGAAAACCTGCGGGCTGCGACGCCGGAGGAAAGCCTTCCGCAACAAATCGACAAAGCGCCAGCTCCCACAGCGCATTTCGCCCGTTTGCGTGATATCCGTTCGGGCCGCGCATAACGGCTCGGAAAGCGGTCAGGGCGCACGTCCATACCGGCTGAGCTGCGGCTTTGCCCGGACGGCTGTCGGCCAGGACGCCCCGGACGGCAGCGCGGCGGCGTCACACGATCCGCTGGGCGCACCACCCCGGCGCATGCGAACCGTGAACGCGCCCCTGAAAAGTTCGGTCACCCTTCCGTATCGACTTTTCCGGCCGTTCACAGCGGGTCGGGAAAATCAGATCATCTTGCCGGGATTCAGGATTCCCAGCGGATCGAAGACCGCCTTCAGCTGTCGCTGCAGGTCCAACGCCACCGGGCCCAGCTCGCGGGCCAGCCAGTCCCGCTTCAGCAGCCCCACCCCGTGCTCCCCGGTGATCGTGCCGCCCAGCTCCAGTCCGAGCGCCATGATCTCGTCGAAGGAGCGCTGGGCGCGGGCCGTCTGCTCCTCGTCCGCCGCGTCGAAGATGACGATCGGGTGGGTGTTGCCGTCCCCGGCGTGGCTGACCACCCCGATGGTCAGCCCGTGCCGCTCGGCGATCACCGCGACGCCGTTCAGCATCTCCGCCAGCCGGGAGCGCGGCACCGCGACGTCGTCGATCATCGTGGTGCCCAGCCGGTCCAGCGCGGGCAGCGCCATCCGCCGGGCGGCCAGCAGCAGATCGGACTCCGCCTGGTCCTCGGCCGGCACCACCTCGGTCGCCCCGGCCTCCCGGCACAGCCGCGCGACCCGCGCCAGCTCGGCCACCCGGTCCGGTCCGTCGAAGGCCACCAGCAGCAGCGCCTGGGTGGACTCCGGCAGGCCCATCCGCCCGAACTCGTTGACGGCCCGCACCGAGACGGCGTCCATCAGCTCCATCAACGACGGGGTCAGGCCGCGCGCCATCACCTCGCAGACCGCCGCCCCCGCCGTGTCCGCGCTCGGGAACTCCGCCGCCAGCGCCAGCTGCGGAGCGGGCGCCGGCCGCAGCGCCAGCACCGCCCGGACCACCACGCCGAGCGTCCCCTCCGAGCCGACGAACAGCCTGGTGAGGTCGTACCCGGCCACGCCCTTCGCCGTCCGGCGGCCGGTGGACAGCAGCCGTCCGTCCGCCAGCACCACGTCCAGCCCGAGCACGTACTCGCTGGTGACGCCGTACTTCACGCAGCAGAGCCCGCCCGCGCCGGTGCCGATGTTGCCGCCGATCGTGCAGGACTCCCAGCTCGACGGGTCCGGCGGGTACGAGAGGCCCGACTCCTCGACCGCACGGGAGAGTTCGGCGTTCACCACGCCGGGCTCGACCACCGCGATCCGGTTCACCGGGTCGATCTCCAGGATCCGGTTCAGCCTCACCAGCGACAGCACGACGCATCCGTCCACCGCGTTCGCCGCACCCGACAACCCGGTCCGGGCGCCCTGCGGCACCACGGGGACGCGCAGCTCGGTCGCGGTGCGCAGCACGTGCTGCACCTGCTCGACCGTCTCCGGGAACACCACCACCGCGGGCTGCCCGGCCGCGCAGAAGCCCGCCATGTCGCGGCGGTACGCGGCGGTCACGTCCGGGTCCACCACGACGGCCCCGTCCGGGAGGCCCTGCGCCAGTCGGTCCGTCAGATCACTCATCGCCGCCTCCACTCGCCGCCCCGACCGCCTCCACCTCCGCACTCTGCCCGGACGGGAGGGGGCGGGCAAGTGGGCCCCGGGGCGAGCGGGGTAAGGGAGGCGGACGGGCTGGAGGAGGCGGCACCGCCAGAGCGGCAGGGAGGAGCCAGGGCAGCGAGCCCGGCAAGAGGGCCCCGGGCCGGCCGGGGTAAGGGAGGCGGACGGACTGGGCGCGGGGAGGGAGGGGCGGACGGGGTGGAGGAGGCGGCACCGCCAGGACGGGCAGGGCGGAGCCGTACGGCGGACGGGCCCTGGGCGCTGCCGCCCGAGCGGGATGCCCGGGTGGGCTCAGGCGCGGCGGAGGGTCGGGGTGGCCAGGGCGGTGAGGCCGGCGGCGGCGGTGGCGAGGGCGCAGAGCAGGGTGGGCAGGGTGGCGCCCGCCGTGTCCGCGAGCAGCCCCAGCAGGGTGTTCGAGAGCACCAGGGCCAGGCTCTGCACCAGTGTCAACAGGGCCTGAACCCGGGAGAGATGGGTCGCCGGCGCGCCGCTCAGCACCAGCGGGCCGAGGTGGCAGGCGAAGAGCCCCGAGCCGAGGCCCGCCACCGCACTGCCGGCCACCGCCGCCACCGGTCCCGCGGCCAGCGCGAGCACTGCGGTCCCCGCCGACGCCGTACAGAGCCCGGCCGCCGCCCCCACGCCGGCCCGGGCCGGCGCACCGCACCGGGCGACCAGGGCGGCCACCACCAGCACCCCGGCCGCCTGCCCGCCGCCGACCAGCCCCGCCGTCCCGGCCGTCCAGCCGTGGGACCGGGCGAGCAGCGGGCCGAGCAGCGACACCACCGGCAGCAGCGCCCCGGCCGCCGCGCCGGTGAGCAGCAGCGCGGCCCGCAGCAGCGGGTCGGCGAGGGCGAGCCGGACGCCGGAGGCCGCCTCGCGCAGCAGGCCGGCCGACGGACCGGACGGCCCGTCCTCCCGGGGCCGCACCCGCAGCAGGACCAGCAGTACGACCCCGAAGCTCACCGCGTCCGCCAGCGCCGCGCCGGACAGCCCGCCGGCCGCGACCAGCAGGCCGCCCAGCGGCGCCCCGAGCAGGACGGCGCCCTGCCCGCCGGCCTGCCGCAGGGCGAGCGCCCGGGGCAGCCGGTCGGCGGGCACCAGCCGGCGCGGCATCGAACCGCTCGCCGGGAGGTGGAAGGCGTCGACCGTGCCAATCACGGCCGCCGCCGCGACCAGCAGCCACAGCGGCGTCCCCCGGTCGGCCGCCACCAGTGCCAGCGCGACGGTCGCGACCAGCATCACCGTGTCCCCGACGAGCATCACCCGCCGGGCGCCGAACCGGTCCGCGACCGCGCCGCCCAGCAGGACCAGCGCGGTGCGCGGCACCGTGACCGCCGTCAGGACCAGCCCGGCCGCGCCGCCGCCGTGCGCGGAGGCGGCCCAGCCGAGGGCGAAGTACAGCGCGGCGTCGCCCAGCAGTCCGGCCTGGACGCCGGCCAGCCAGCACAGGTACGTCCGGGGCAGCGCCGCCGGGGTCGGGGCGCCGGAACCGGCGGTGGTACCGGTGGCGGTGCTGGAACGGGAGGCGGTGCCGGTGGTCATGCCGGGCGACGCTAGGGCCCTCGACCAGGTCGAGGGCAAAACGCGGCTACCGCCGGGCCACCGGCTCCTGGATCTCGGTGACCCAGCCCGCCGGGTCGTCCGGGCACTCCAGGTACAGCTCCCGGGCGTAGCCGGCCGAGCGGTAGCCGTTCTCGTCGATGAAGCGGGCCAACTCCTGGACGGTGCCCAGCACTTCGTCCATCGCGCCGCGGTGCACGATGGTCGCCGCCGCCTCGATCGGCGGCAGGTCGAGCACCTCGAAGTCGTGCCCGTCCGGCCGCACCGCCGGGCCGACCGGGACGGCGGCCAGCACCAGCACCGAGCCGCCCCCCTCCGGCGCGTCCCGGTAGTGGGCGACGGACGGGCCGGCCGCCTCGACCCCGGCCGCGGCCAGCCGCCGGCACAGCTCGGCGAACAGCGGCCCGATCACCGGTCCGATGTCCTCCGGCTCGTAACTCGCGGCCACACCGGTCAGTTGGGCCACCCGGACGGACGGCACCGGCTTCACCACGACATCGTGCGCGGACATGGTCCCCTCGCTCTCGATCGTCCGGAGCCTCGCCTCCACCCGGGCCAGCCGCAGCTCGTCGGCCGCGATCGCCTCGGCGAGCTGGGCCCGCCGCAGCCGCAGCATCCCGCGCAGTTCGGCCGCGTCCACCCGCTCGTCCAGGACGTCCCGGACCTGCTGGAGGGTGAAGCCGAGCTCCTTGAGCGCGATCACCCGGTTGAGCCGGGCGAGTTGGGACGCCTCGTACGAGCGGTACCCGCTGACCGGGTCCACCCGGGCGGGCCGCAGCAGCCCGATCGCGTCGTAGTGGCGCAGCATCCGCACCGACACCCGGCCGTGGCTGGCGAAGTCTCCGATGTTCAACATGGTGCGACCACTCCACCCCCTGCCACCGTGTCAGGGTCAACCCCGACCGCCCGCCACCCCCGGGAAACACCGAGGGCGGGTGCCGAACGATGTCGGCACCCGCCCTGAGCAGGTGGTTCCCTACCGGCGGAGAGCGTGGGATTCGAACCCACGGTACGGGGTCACCGCACGACAGTTTTCAAGAACATTAAGGCACTTCTCCTCAGGGTCCCTTCTACCTGCGGCGGAGCGCCAAGCCGACCGCGCGATCGTACCCAGCGTTCCGCGCATGTTCCAAGGCCCGGGTCGGGCAGCTTCGGCTGCCCGACCCGGGCCTTTTTGCGTTCGGGCCAGGCTTCGGCGCCCTGAAGTCGTGACACTCTGCATCCACAGGGGGCTGTGGATCAAGCTGTGGACAGAGCCTCCCGCACTGCGGATTGGCCAGGTCAGACCTTGTGGACACCATATCTAGTGGCCATGCCATTACCTGTGCACAACATCTTGGAGTCCAGAGTGTTTGCGAGTGTCACCCCGCCCTGCTCTACTTATGACTGCTCAAAGTGAGCAGGCCCCACCACTCGGGGTCGACATTGAGTCGTGCCCGCCGAGCCGTGGGGCCTAGTGCGTTGGTCGCGCCCTAGGACCGTAACCTCCCTGATGGCCATCCACCAAGGGATCGAAGGTGTCGGTTGGGCCACGCCTCTGGAAACGGAGTAAAGGTGGCAGGAAAGCCGAAGTCGGGCGACATTACCCAGCGAGCTGACGGCAGGTGGCAGTTCACTCGGCCCGAGAACAGCCGGGCCAGCGCCGTCGCCGACACTCAGGCGGCTGCTGTCGCCCGGGGCAGGGAGATCCTCGGGCGGGATGGCGGCGGCGAGCTGCGGATCCACGGCACGAACGGCGTGATCCGTGACCAGCGGACCATAGCCCCCGGGAACGACCCCTACCCGCCGAAGGGCTGATCCTCCACCAGCGACACCCTGACGCGTAGGCCTCGGGCCTGTCGCTGGACCGCACAACCCCTGTCGGACTCGACCAAGGTTGACATCCGATGGCGACAATCAGGCTGGTCAGCGGAGTGGGAGCACCCTTCCGCTGGCCAGCCTGACTCTTGATCAGAGCAGTGCGTCCGCGATGTACTGCATCGAGTCCACGATGACCGCCGCGCCGGCGGCTGCCAACTTGGCATCCTTCCCAGGCTTGTTCGCGTAGCCGATCGTCGGCACGCCAGCAGCATCACCGGCTTCCACGTCCCGGGCCGCATCGCCGATGAACACGCACTCCGCCGGCTTGGCACTCACGGCTTCCATGGCGTCCAGAAGGAGGCGCGGGTTCGGCTTCATGGACGACGGATCACCGGGGACTCGCCCGAAGACGCCGGTCACGTAGCCGCTCAGCCCGTGGTCCGTCAGGTATGCCTCGATCGCCGCGCCGGCGTTGTTGCTGACCACCGACACGGATCGGCCGGAGCGCGCGCAGGCCCGCAGAACCGATTCGCCGCCGGGGTTCGGCTTGCCGATCCGCACGGCCTCCGTCTCCAGCGCGGCCAGCGTCGCATCGGCGCTGGCCGCGAGGTCCGGCTCGGCGTCGGCGATGAGACGCAGCAGCGCGAGCGGGTCGTTCTCGCCCGCGGCCGGGCCCTGCTCTCGGCCGGCCAGCAGGGCCTCGCGGAGGCGTCGTGCCACTTCAGGAGCAGGCAGACCGGCGAACACCGAGCACACCGGCCCGTCGAAGTCGAGCAGTACGTGCTTCACCGGGCGGAGCAGGTCCGCGAGTTGCTGCCGGGCGGCGCTCACGGCTGGCGCTCGTAGGCGATGCTGGACCACACGCTGTCGAACCACAGCTGGGCCTGCTGGACGTACTGCGACCCGAGCGAGGCGTCGTCCGGCCCAGCCGCGTGGTGGAACAGAGTGGTGTCCTTGCCGGTCACGTCGTAGAAGGTGTGGGCGGTGTCGTCCACCTTGATGGTCCGCTCGCGCAGCGGGTAGAAGCCGAAGAAGGCTTCCGCACGGTTCAAGATGTAGAGCTTGAACAGGCTCGATGCCCGGTGCACCTTGACCTCGACGCTCGCCGTCTGCACGAGCCCCAGTTCAGCCAGCACCTCCACAGAGTGGGCGATGCCGCCGGCGTTCGTCAGCGCGATGTTCCGTGCACGCTCGCGGAGCGCAATCTCGTCCTTGAGTCCGTCGACCAGCACGGGAACGGCCATCGGCTCCGAGGTGTCCGGCAGCAGCAGCCGCACCGTGATGGATTCGGGGGTCAGCCGGCCGGAGCGGACCTTGTCCAGCGGCTCCTGAAGCGCGTTGTGCAGCGTCTCGCTGGAGAAGCCGGCGAAGTCGAGCGTGACCTGCTTCTGCTCGAAGGCCGCTTCGAGGTGCGGCCGGAGGCCGACCGGCCGGGCTGTGCGCTCCCGGACGAACGAGCCGCTTCCCTGGCGAGTCACGATCAGCCCCTCGGCCCGGAGCAGGTCGAGCGCTTTGTCGACGGTGCCGCGCGCCACGCCGAAGTGCTTGGCCAGCTCGGGGCCGGACGGAAGTTTGTCGCCGGTCTCAAAGCCGGGCTGCTTCGTCAGGATCGAGGCCCGCAGACGGCTGCTGACCTGCTGATACGGGGGGCGAGAGTCATCCGGGTCTAGGGCCATACGCCAATGCTAGGGCAGGTGCCCAACAGACGCGAGAAACCCAACTCTCTTGACCTGCCTAAGCAGGTTCTCTATGTTGTGAGTGTCGCACCAAGTGAGACAGGGGTGACACAGAGGGGCCTTCTTTGGGCTGCTCTGAGCTGCACAAATTCGCCCTGCGGCATGGGGCGGAAGCTGCCTAGACAGGTGGCGCAAGCAGAGGCGGAGGACGCTGCAATCTCCGCAAAGGCCAGGGGACAGGGGTCCGGCAAGGTCCGGCCCTGACTGGCGAGGTGGCCCGGCGACCGCGAGCAACGGCCGGAGAGTGGGGGCGTGGCCCCCCTTGCAGTGAGTTTCCCTGCCCGCTCAACCGAAGGAGGTGCCCGATGAACCCGATCGACCGCAAGAGACATAGGTCGCCTCGCCGGGCCATCTGCCGGTGAGGCCTCGACCAGCGATCACGGTTCCCGGCGTCCCGCCGCCTCGGCGGAGGTACGTCGGGTCCGCGCGGACGCTCGTCGATCGTCCGGCCCCAACACGGCTGCGGCCCCGGTGCTGCAACACCGGGACCGCTCAGGGCCGTCCGAGCAAAGGACACGACCCATGAATCTGATTGTCGCAGGCCAGAGGGCCATGACCCGAGCCGAGTTCGCGGAACTCGCCTTCGGCTTCGGCATCGACGCCGAGCTGTTCACCGGCACCGAGGACGAGACCGCCGAGGACCAGCTGGCCCGGCTCGACGTCGCGCGGGAGGTCCTGCGAGACCTGGACCCGCCGGCCGCCCGCTTCGCCTCGGCGCTGATGCGCAACGCCGAGCGCCGCCGGGTGCAGGCCTGGAAGGCGGCCGCCTGATGAGCGTTCGCCGCATCCTGGTCCTCACCGGCACCCGCGCCCCGCACCGGCCCGGTCGGCCGTTGGCCGCCCGGCTCGCCGAGTACCAGCCCTCCCCGGACGGAGCCTTGCCCGGCGCGGCCTGCGTCGGCGCCGACCCCGACCTGTTCTACCCGGAGCCCGACGAGGACACCGACCTCACGGACGACGCCGCCGCCGCGGCCTGGTGGGCCGAAAGGCGCGCCAAGATGATCTGCGCTGGCTGCCCGGTCCGGCTGATGTGCCTGGAGCTGGCGTTGGAGCGCCGCGAAAAGCACGGGATCCTCGGCGGTATGACCGCCGCCGAGCGGGACGCGCTGCACCAGCGCCGCCTGCGGGCTGCGGCTCGTGAGCGTCGCGCCTCCGGGGGTGCCGCGTGACGACGATGGCCGCCCCGACGGGCGTTTCAACCCCGGCCGCCACCGCTTCGACCACACGGCCCGCCGCTTCAACCGCGCGGGCGAAGGCGTCGGACCACCTCATGCTGGGGGTGGCGATCCTCGCCGCCGTCGGCGGTGCGGTGCTCGCCGGGATCGGCTTCAGCGGCTCGTACACCGCGCTGCAGCAGCTCGGTTTCAGGCACGGCTTCGGGGACTTCAGCTACGCGTTCCCGGTCGGTGTGGATGCCGGGATCGTGGCCCTGCTGGCCATGGATCTGCACCTGATCCGCAAGGGTGCCCCGGCGCCGTGGCTGCGGCTGCTGGCCCACACTTTCACCGCCGCCACGATCTACTTCAACGCCGCCTCGGCCGGGCCGCTGACGGCGAACCCGACCGGCACCGCGATGCACGCCGTGATCCCGATCATGTTCGTGGCGGTCGTGGAGGCCGGGCGGCGCCTGGTCATCCGGATCACCCGGATCGAGGCCGGCCACCAACGGGACGGGGTCCCGCTGCACCGCTGGATCCTCGCCCCCTGGCCGTCCTTCCGGATGTTCCGGCGGATGCGCCTGAACGGCATCCCCTCCTACGACCGGGCGGTCGAGCTGGAGCGCGAACGGCTCGTCTACCAGGTGATGCTGGAACGCGACCACGACGGCGACTGGCGCAAGGCGCCCGCTGACCAGCTGCTTCCGCTCACCATGGAACGCTTCGGGCTGAGCGTGGACGAGGCCCTCGCCCTGCCCGCGCGGGCCGAGGAGCAGGCCCGGCTGCGGGATGAGCGCAAGGCCGCCTTCGCGGCCGAGGTCACCGCCCGCGCCGCGGCACGCGCCGCCGAGCTGGAGATCTCCAGGCTCCGCACGGCGGGCCGGGTCGAGGCCACCAGGTACGAGGTCGGCGCCGAGACCGCGACCGCCAAGGCCCACGCCCACGCCCGGACCGTGGCCGCCGGCCGGGAAGCCGAGGCCGCCGAGCGGATCGACCAGGCGACGGAGGAACTGGCGGCAGCGGCGGCCGAGCAGGCAGCCGCCGACGCCCGCCTGCGCGCCGCTGAAACCGACCAGGCCGCCGCTGAAACGGAGAAGGCCGCCGCTGAAACGCGCGCCCGCACCGCTGAAACCGAGCGCCGCGCGACCGCCGACGAGACGGCCAAGACCGAGAACGAAGAGGCCACCCAGGCCGCGCGTCTGCGCACGGCTGAAACGGCCAAGCTCGCCGCTGAAGCCGAGGAGGCCGCCGCTGAAACGGCCAAGCGCAAGGCCGAAGCCGACCGCGACACGGCCGCCGCCAAGTGTGCCCAGGCCGAGCACGAGGAGAACGAGCAAGCTGCCCGGGCCCGTGCCGCTGAAGCCCGCGAGCGTGCCGCTGAAACGGAACTGCGCGCGGTCGAAGCGGAGGACGCGGCGAAGCTGACCCCCGCCGCCCGCGCCACCCGCCGCGTCGCCCGGATGATCCTCGCCGCCGGCGGCAACCCCGAGGCCGTCACCCTCCAGTCCATCGCCGAGACCCTCGACGTCTCCCTCGCCACCGCCTCCGGACGTCGCGCCGAGGCCGCCGAACTGATCGCCTCCGGCTACAACCCCTTTGAGGAGCAGGCATCGTGACCACCACCGAGACCACCGCCATCGCCGGCACCCAGATCAACGCGGCCGGAGCGCTGATGTCCCTCCTGACCGCCCACGCCACCCTGCCCGCCCCGGCGGTCCAGCTGGAACAGCTGAAGGTCCCCGGCACGTACGACTACGCGTGGGGGCTGAACGTCGCCCTGCACCGTGACCTTGACCACTTCGAGCAGTGGCGCCAGGCCCTCGGCATCGACCCGGCCACCGTCGACTACGACACCACCACGTCCGGCACCCTCGGCTGGCTCACCGTCACCACCACCTACGCCAGCGCCCCGCTGAAGCTGATCGGCTACCACGTCCCCCGCTTCCCGATCGAGCGCCCCTGCCTCGACACGGAGGTCGCCCGGTGACCTCCGCCGCCGAGCCCACGCACACGTGGCTGATCACCCTGCAGTTCCCGCACGGCAACGGCGGCTTCGCCGTCGCCACCCGCCACGGCAGCTCCATGTTCGAGCCGGGCAGCTCCCGCGAACACGCCTACCAGTCCATCCGGGCCTGGCTCGCGCGGCACGAGCCGGAGCTGCACGAGAGGAACGCGCACCTCGTCTTCTTCTCGCTGGAGCCCTACCGGCTCTGACCCGCACGAATCCGACCCTTCCCCGCCTGGTTCAAGAAGAGGAGCACGTCACCATGGCCGACCGTGACTCGGTCTACAACGACCCCGCCTACGACATCACCTCCGTCCCGTCGTGGAAGACGCCGCCGCTTCACGGCGCCTACGCCCCGAACGCGAAGCTGTCCCCCCGTGTCCTGGCCGGTATCGGCGCCGGCGCGGTGGTGCTGGCCGCGGCCGGGATGGTGGCCTACTCCAACTACGCCTCCGCCTCGGCCGAGGCGGACGTCCGCAAGGCCCAGATCGCCCTCGACAACTCCCGCCTGGAGCTGGAGAAGCAGAAGCAGGCCGCCGACCTGGCGAAGACCGGCGAGCAGGAGACCCCGGCGCAGAAGGCCCGCCGGGAGGCGGTCCAGGCGTGCGTGGCCAAGGTCGGTGGCGGCTACGGCGCCATCGCGGACTGCGGCAAGGCCTTCCCGGCGGGGGACGCGCCGGGGATGGTCAACACCTCCCGCAACGTCGCCTCCGACGACGGCGGCGACGGCGGCGACGGCCCGAACGCGGGCGTCGGCCTGGTCGTGCTCGGCGTCGCCGGGTCGGCGGTGGCCGTCGGCTGGGTGAAGCGGAAGTTCTCCCGTCCGTAACCGATTGTGACCTCCCCCCACCCACCCCCCATCCGGAGAAGCGCTCTTCCCGCCCGCATAGGTGGGTGGGAGGTGTGTTTCGCGTCGGGTGGGGGGTGGGTGGGAGGTCGCAGAGAGTGAGGAATCGCGATGACCGTCACCGCCGCTTCCGGCGTCCCGCTCCCCCCGCCGCACCCGCCCGCCCCGCCGACCGTGGACCCCGCCCCGGCTTCTCCGGAGGGGGCCACGAAGGGGCCGGGCACCGTCGCCCCCGCCCCGCCCGGGGCGCTCGCTCAGATCCTCGCCCCGGTCGCGCCGGCCCGCCCCGACGAACTGCTGGGCACCACGACCACCCTCGCCCAGAACCCCGACCGCCCCGACCACAAGGGCGGGCCCGACACCACCGCGGGCCGTGACGGCGGCGCCGCTCAGAACGCCGCACAGGGCGGCGAGCGGGACGGGGCCATCGCGGCCCTGGTGCGGGCACTCGCGGAGCGGCTGAAGCGCACCGGCACCACCACCAACATCAAGCGCCAGCACAGCATCACCGAGAACCGGGTCTCCGGGAACTCGACCACCACCACGAACACCAACAAGGCCGACCGCCAGGCCAAGCACGAGCACTCCGCCCAGCACCGCTCCCAGCGCGACGCCAAGACCGCGGACCTGAACAACAAGACCAGCCAGCACCAGCACCAGGGCCGTGACCAGCGCGACGTCAAGAAGAACGACGCCACGGACGCGAAGAACCACGCCAACCGCGACCACCGCAGCAAGGCCGACACCGACGCCAAGTCCGCGGACACGAAGACCGCCAAGGCCGACACCTCCTCGGCGTCGCGGACGGGCAAGGACAGCCGCGACAGCGCGGACCGCAAGACCTCCGACACCAAGGCCGCCAAGGACGACAAGTCGGCCCGGACTGGCAGCGACGACAAGGACCACCGCGACACCAAGTCCTCCAAGGCCTCCGTCTCGAAGGACACCCCCGCCAAGACCGGGGGCAGCAACCCCAAGCCCGACACCCCGCCCGCCGGCGGGACGAAGACCCCGAAGGCCCCCCGCCCGGACAACCCGCCCGGCAAGACCGCGCCCGCCGGCCCGGAAGGCAAGGCCGAGCGCGGCAAGCCCAAGGCGGACCGCAAGGACCCCGCCCGGGACGGCGCGGGCGACAGGAAGCCCGGGCCGAAGCCCGCGGACGCTCCGAAGGGTGCCCCGAAGCCGTTCCTGGGTGCGGGCGGCATGAAGGACAAGGGCGGCCTGGACAGCAAGTTCGGCGGGACCCGCCCCGCCGGTGCGGACGGGTCCCGCCGTGAGCCGGCCAAGACTCCGCCCCCGCCGCCGGACCGGCCGCCCGGGGCCAAGGGCGGTTCGAAGACCCCGCCTGCGGTGCCGCCCGCGCCCGCAGGTGCGGGCGTGCGGGCGAGCGCCGCGGCGAAGGCGGACCCCGTCTCTGTGAACGGTCCCGCCACGCGGGACGGAAGGACGACGATGAACGAACCGAACACCGCCGCCGGAGGAATGGTCCCGGCCGGCGGATCCACCGCGAACCCGCCGGCGAAGCCCCCCGTGTCGCCGACGGAGGCCGCCGCCGCGGCCACCGCCCTGGGGCATGCCCTCACGCCGCCCGGTCGGCCCCGCCGACCCAGGATTCCCGCCCCGACGATGCGGCCGGTCCGCAAGTCGACCGCGGAGCTGGCCAAGAACCCGCCCGGCGGGGGTCCGGCCCCGGCGCCTGCCCGCTCGAACGTGCCGCCTCAAACCGCGCCCGGCGGGCGGCCGTCGGCGGAGCCGGTGACGGTCCGGGAGGTCACTCCGCACGCGGTCGACTTCAACGGCATTCGCCTCTCCCGGGGTGAGGTACGCACGTTGTTCCAGTTCGAGAAGCGCATGGAAGCCAAGGTCTCGGTGCTCGCCCGGGTCGCGGAGGACAGCAAGACCGCCCGTGAGCACGCCGTCGCCCACGCGCTGCGCGCCCAGCAGCTCGCCGAGGAGGCGAAGACCGTGCGGGGCGGTGTCGCCCTGGTCAACAAGCTGCGGCGCCTGGCCGAGCAGGCCCAGAAGCTTCGCGTCGACGCGGAGCTGGCCGAGCGTCACGCCAAGCGCGGCGCGGAGGCCGTCAAGGCCTTGGCCTCCAACGCCCGGACGCGCCACGGCGGGATCTACCGGGCCGTCCAGGACAGCCCGCTCACCACCCCGGCCGAGCGGCAGTTCTACCGCGACCAGCAGGGAGGCTGACATGGCATCCGATCTCTCCTACCGCGAACTCGTTCGCCAAGTAAGGCAGTTGGCCCGGGAGGTGCGGCGTGACACCGCCGCCTACCGCACGCTCGCCCAGGCCCAGAAGGCGGAGGCCGAGGACACCGGCCGGATCGCCGAGCAGATCGCCGCGCTCAAGGTCGACGCCGCGACCGTGGCCGAGACCCACGAGGTCGCCAAGGTCATGAAGGGCCTGTCGGATGCCGCGATCGCCTACGCGAGCGCGGCGGAGGAGACCGGCCGCACCGCCGCCGACACCGAGAGCCAGGCGCACACCGACCACGACGGCATCCAGCAGGCCGTCGACTCCTCGTCCGTCCCCATGGCCGACCGCACGTGGTACACCCAGGAGTAGACGCGATGACCACCCCGCAGGCCGCCCACACCGCCACGCCCGCCGCCGCGAACCCCGCCACCGAACGGCGGTTCGCCGTCGCCGAGATCGCCGCCCCGCTGGTCGCCGCCGGTGTGACGCCGTTCCTCGACTCGCAGGCCGCCGGCACCCTCGCCACCTTCCTCGCCGCCCCGGTCCTGGTCGCCGGCGCCAACGCCGCCGGGATGCTCTCCGACCGGCTCCTGGACGACCTGCCCGGCGGCGACGTCCTGCGCGCCCACCGCCGCCCCTTCCTGATGTCCACGGTGGCGACGGCCACCGCCGCCGCCACCGCCACGCTCAACGGCATGCCCGGGATCGACGCCCTGCTCGCCGGATGGATGACCATGCCCTCCCTCGCCGGACTGGTCTCCACCGCGTGGTGGGGCACCACCGGCCTGGTCGCCTTCTCCCTGCGCCGGGTCCTCAGCTCGGCCAAGCCCGGCAAGGCCACGGCCCCGGCGGCACCGGCCGGGCCCGCTCCCGAGAGCCCCGTCGACAAGGTGCTGCAGCTGTGGGACGCGCACATCTCCGGCGAGTACGGGGCCTGCCCCGGCCAGCACCTCATCCTCACCGGCCACAGCCTGGTGGCGTGGGAGGGCGTGATCGAAGCCGCGCCCGGTCGGCCGGTGACCGTCACCGCGGCGACCGTCTCCGGCGTCTACCGCGTCCCCGCCGCGTGGGTCGACATCACCGAAGGCCCCCACGACAGCTCCCGCCGTATCCACGTGCGCCTGACCGCCCCCGCCGAGCAGGACGGCCCGCAGTACTCCGCCCTGGAAGCGCTGTGGCTGCAGCGCGTCGCCCGCCGCGGCGGGTGCATGCCCGGCACCCACCTCGAAGGCGTCACCCCGGATCCGGCGACCGGCGGCGTGGCGGCGTGGGTCATGGCGGACGAGGACACCGACGCCCTCGCCGTGCCCGACCTGTACACGATCGCCGGGGCCCTGCGCACGACGCCGCTGCTGGTCTCGGTCGAGCGCACCGGCAACCCGCGCAAGGCCGTCTTCCGGATGATGGACCGCTCCCCGCTGGAGGAAGGCCGCCCGCTGCCCGGCCCGGAGACCCTGCTCGCCAACAAGGGCGGGTTCGTCCAGCTCGGCACGGGGGTGAGCGGCAAGCCGAGCCGCGTGCAGGTCTTCGACCCGGAGGGCGGCGCCCGCCACGTCGTCATCGTGGGTGTCACCGGTTCCGGCAAGGGCGGCGTCATTCAGCTCCTGGCCTTGAGCTACCACGTCAACGGGGCCGCGATCATCTACGCCGACCCCAAGGGCTCCAGCAACCCGGACGTGGAGGACATGGCCGCCTACGCCGGCTGCGGCCTGGACGGGGCGATGGGCGCCCTGCGCGTGGCCTACGCCCTCCTGTGCCACCGGATCGAGGAGTCCCGGGAGCTGAGGGCCAAGAACTTCGTCGCCACCCCGGAGCGGCCCTACGTCGTCACCATCGTGGACGAGATGGCCCAGCTCCTCGGCGACAAGAGCCCGCACCGCGCGGAGGCCGCGTTCATCGTGCTGGCCCTCGCCACCCTGGGCCGCTCCATGGGCATGCCGCTGGTGCTGTGCGGCCAGATCATGAACCTCGACCAGATGGGCTCCAACACCGCCATCCGCGACAACGTGTTCTACGGCGGGGCGTTGATCCTCCTGCGCTCCGACAGCGCGCAGGCTGGCCGGGTCGACCTGCCGCGGGCGTTCGACGGCATCGACCCCTCCCAGATCCCCGCCTACTGGAAGGGCGACGAGGAGAACCTCATCTACGACCCGTCGGTGCCGGAGGACGACCCGCGCAGGACGTTCGGTGTCGGCTACGTCGTCGGCCCCGACGAGCGCGCCGAGATGATGCGCGCCTGGATCCTCGAATCCGCCGCCGGCCACTTCGACCCGGCGAACATCGCCATCCCGGGCGACTTCCCCGGATGGGGCGAGCGCGACGCCATCGCCGCGACCCCGGTCGGCCCCGCCGCCGAGGACGCCGACACCAGCACCGGCTGGACGCCCTCCTCCGCCGCCCCGGCACCGGCCAAGGAGCTGACCGCCGAGGAGAAGATCCTCACCGTCCTGGACGAGCGCCGCGACCCCATGGGCCTCGAAGTCGGCTACCTGCACCTCGACCAGATCACCGACATGACCGGCGTCAACCGCAAGACCGTCGAGAACACCTGCTCCCGCCTCACCAAGAAGGGCACCCTCGTCCGCAACCCGGAGTCCTCCGGCGAGTACGGCCTGCCCCTCCCCAAGCCGGCCGAGTAGCAACCGATCTGACGCATCGTGGGCGGATCCGCGCCGCCCACGGCAACCATCGACCCGAAGGAACCGCATGGCCCGCCTGCGCCTGAAGTACGCCACCTGGCCCCGCCCCGCGATCCACCTGACCGACACCCCCAACCCGAACTGCCCCCGCTGCGAGGGCGCTGGCAGCTGGGCCGAGGACTACGGCGACTACGACACCGGCGAGTACGCCGGCACCGAGTACATCCGCTGCGACTGCTGGGACCCCGACCGCACCCGCCACCTGCTGCCCGTCCCGCACTGGATCGCCCGCCGCCTCGACCGCTCCGACCAGGCCACGTGGTACTCCACGGAGGCGCCGTTCTAGCCGGTCTCCGATCTGCTCTGCCCGACCGACCGTGCCGCCCGGACCACCGTCGCAGCCAGCGGCGGGCCCCGGGTGGTGCGGGGGACGGACAGCCCGATCCCACTGATCGCCCCGGAGGGCCACTTGCCCGAGCTCACGCTGAAGCGCACCGGACCCACGACGTACGAGGTCACGTACGACGGCGCCAGCTACCTCCTGATCAAGCACCCCGGCCGGGCCGACGACAAGGGCCGGCTCGGCCGGTTGTCCTGGCGCCTGTACCCCTGGCCGTCCGCTCCGGGCGTGCTGGAGCCCGCCCTCGCGTACCTCGGTACCCGCCTCGACCACGCCAAGCGCCTCACTGCCCTCGTCCTGGAGGGGTGGCGCTTCCACTCCCGCAGCCCCTCGGCCCCGGGCGGGGAGATCTGGCGCCACAACGACGGCACCACCCGCCCCCTCGCCGACCTGCTCGCGGGCGCCCACCGCACCGAGGACTGACCGCGCCGGGCGCCCGCCCGGCGCCCCGCCGACCCACCACCCGGACAGCACGAAGCCCCACGGCAACCGTCATTTCCTGGCAGAGAGCCGGTTGCCGCGGGGTCGTGCGTCCCTTCACAGAGATGGGAACCAGCATGCCCGAGTTCGACCACTTCACGCTCGCCGCCGTGGACGACGACTACGACCGAGGCCACGCCTCCGACGGCCACAGTCGCTTCGGCGTCTACCTCGACCGGTACGCCGGCCTGCCCGGCGACGACGAACCGCTCTACACCGGCGCCGAGTTCGCCGTCGTCGCGTGGGGCATCGCCACCACCCCGGTGATGTCCCCCGGCTACGTGCACCTGCGCCCGGACTTGCTCGCCGTCACCGCCCACCTGGCCGAGGACGACCCCAGCGGCCTGGTCCTGCGCGTTACCGCCCCCGTCCCGCACCACGCCCTCGCCGCCCGCCCGGGGCCGGGGCGGTGGCTGGACTGGGAGCGGGACTGCTACGACCGCGGACCCTGGTCGCCCACGGTCGAGCCGATCCCCGGGCGGCGGCCCGTGATGCTCCTCTCCACCTACCTCTGCCTGCCCGTCCCCGCCGACACGCTGGTCGTCCCGACCACCAACCGGCCCGGCTCCGAGCTGACGCGCCAGGCCAAGGCCGCCGTCGCCGTGATCGCCGAGCACGTCAACCGGCTCGGCGGTCCGGCCCTGGCCGCCCTGCTCGGAGACGCGTCGTGAGTGGGCCGCGCATCGGGTCGCTGTGCAGCGGGTACGGCGGCCTGGACATGGCCGTCCGGCAGGTGCTGGGCGGGGAGTTGGCGTGGGTCGCCGACCCCGACCCGGGGGCGTCGGCGATCCTCGCCCACCACCACCCGCACGTGCCGAACCTCGGCGACATCACCACCGTGAACTGGTACGAGGCCGAGCCGGTGAACGTGCTGGCCGCCGGTTTCCCCTGCCAGTCCGTCAGCCTCGCGGGCAAGGGCGCCGGGATCGTCCCCGGCGCCGCCTCCGGTCTGTGGACCGAGGTCGCCCGCGCCGTCCGTGAACTCCGGCCCTCCCTGGTGGTGATCGAGAATGTCCAAGGCCTCCTCTCGGCGAAAGCCGACCGCAGCGGTGCTGGAGTGGGATCCGGCGCGCCGGATCTGGACCAGGCGACCGGACGGCCCCTCGCTCTTCGCGCTCTCGGCGCCGTTCTGGGAGACCTGGCCGGCCTCGGGTTCGATGCGGAATGGACGAGCGTGCGAGCGTCCGACGTCGGCGCCGCCCACCAGCGCAACAGGGTCTTCCTCCTCGCCTGGCCTGCCCACCCCCAGGGCCCGCGACTCGCGTGGCCGGGGCTTCGCGGACGGTCTGCCGAACGTGGTGGAGCTGCTGCCGACGCCGACCGTGTCGGAGTCGACCGGGACCGGGCACACCGGCCGGGGCGGGGCGAACCTGCGGCACACGATCTCCCTGCTGCCGACCCCGAGGGCGACCGATGGGACGAAGGGCGGGCCGAACCAGCGCGGGAGCCGGGGGGACCTGACGCTGCCCTCGGCGGCGGCCCGGATTGGGGCCCGTACGGCCCGGCCGTCCACCGGTGGGAAACGGTCCTCGGCCGACCCGCACCCCGACCAACTGACGATCGGGGACGTCTGAACCCCGTCTTCGTCGAGTGGCTGATGGGCCTGCCGCCCGGGCACGTCACCGCCGTGCCCGGCCTGTCCCGCACCGCCCAGCTCCGGGCGCTGGGCAACGGAGTCCTGCCCGACCAGGCCGCCGCCGCCCTGCACTCGCTGCTCGACCGCGCCACCACGGGCACCGAGCTGGGGGTGGCTGCGTGACCCGGACCCCGCCGCTCGGCGACCAGCAGGGCCTGTGGCAGGCCGTCCTTGCCGCCGCCGCGGGCCGCTGCCAGTGCCGCGGCACCTGCGGCAAGAACCACGACAAGGACGGCGGACGCTGCCCCACCGTCCACGGCGGCTACGGCCGCCGCCACGGCACCGGCCCCGTCCACCTGCTCGCCGCCCCGGCCGAACCGGACAGCCTGCTCCTCCCCGCGCACCAGGCCGCCGCCCTGCCCAAGGCGGAGCTTGCGGCGTGGTGCCCGGACTGCCACGACGCCACCCGTCGCGCCGCAGACAAGGCCCGCCAGGCCGCCGCCCCGTCCGCCGAGCCGGACGGCCTCTTCGACCTCTGACCCTTCGCGGGCCGGGGCCCGTCCTCTCGGGCCCCGGACCGCTGTACCCGAGAGGACTCCCGCATGACCGATCGGCCGTCCCCGGACCCGCTCTCCGCCGCCCTGGCCGCCGCCGACCGCGGCTGGCATGTCTTCCCGCTCGCCCCGAACGCCAAGCCCCCGGCCCTGCACAGCGAGGAGCGGTGCCCGCGCACCGGCCCCTGTGTCTCCGGGCACCTCGGGTGGGAGCGCCGGGCCACCACCGACTCGAACGTCATCCGCCGGGCCTGGTCCCACGGCCCCTACAACGCTGGCGTGGCCTGTGGCCCCTCCGGCTTGGTCGCGGTCGACCTCGACACCCCCAAGCACCCCGGTGACCTCCCGCCCGCACGGTGGGCCGGGCAGGGCATCACCGACGGGCACGACGTGTTCGCCGCCCTCTGCGAGGAGCACGGACAGCCCGTCCACTACGACACGTTCACCGTGCGCACCGGCCGCGGCGGCACCCACCTCTACTTCACCGCCCCGCCCGGGCTCGTCCTGCGCAACACGACCGGCGACAAGGGGCTCGGGCTCGGCTGGAAGGTCGACACCCGCGCCCACGGCGGCTACGTCGTCGCCGCTGGCAGCACCGTCACCGGACGCCTCTACACGCTCGCCCTCGACGTCCCGCCGATGCCCCTGCCCGCCTGGCTCGCCACCCTCCTCACCCCCAAGTCGCCGCCCGTCGCCACGCTGGACACGGCTGCGATGCGGGCCAGGATCGGGCGCCTGCAGGCCTACGTGCAGGCCGCCGTCCGCGGCGAGACCGAGAAGGTCTCGTCCGCCGGAGAGGGCGTCAGGAACCACACCTTGTTCGCCTCCAGTGCCGCGCTCGGCCGTCTGGTCGCCGCCGGCACCCTCCCCGAGCACGACGCCACGGACGCCCTGCTCGCGGCCGGACAGAAGGCCGGGCTCGGTGAGGCGGAGTGCCGCCGCACCATCGCCAAGGGCCTGGCCCGGGGCGCCGGCGGCGTCGGGCGGGCCGCATGAGCAACCGTCACCCCTGGCCCCGCCAGGAGAAGCGCTTCTCCGGCAGGGGTCGATACAGGCGGGAGGCCGAGTGAGCGCCCCCGACCTGATGACCGCCGAACCCCGCCAGGCGACGTCCAAGAACCCGTTCTACGACGACTTGGAGGGCCTTGAGCGGCCCGCCCGCCCCGGGCCGGTCCCGGACATGGCCGTGTTCCAGGGCCTGGTCGGTCACACCGTTCGGGCTCTGGACCCGACCACGGAGGCCGATCCGGTCGGCGTGCTGGTCAACCTGCTCTCCGGTGCCGGGGCCCTGCTCGGCCCCAGCGGCGCGGGCCGGGCCGACTCCTGCCCGCACCTGCGGATCGGCAACGACCGTCACCCCGCCCTGATCTGGGGCCTGACGATCGGCGCGACCGCGGCCGGCCGCAAGGGCGCTGGCACCAATACCGCCCGCCTGATCCTCTCCGCCGCCGCCCCCGGCTTCGCCAAGGACAACTGCCTGTCCGGCCTGTCCTCCGGCGAAGGCCTGATCGAGGCCGTGCGCGACGGCGACCCGACCAAGAAGGACGACCCCGGCCACATCGACAAGCGGCGCTGGATCGTGGAGTCCGAGTACGGCATCACCATGGCCCGCGCCCGCCGCGAGGGCTCCTCGCTCGGTGGCGTTCTGCGCCAGGCCTGGAACGGCGAAGACCTCGGCGTCATGAACCGTGAGGCCCTCAAGGCCACCGCCCCGCACATCGCGATCATCGGCCACATCAGCCCCCGCGAACTGCGCGCCAAGATGCAGGACTCCGAGATGGCCGGCGGCACCTACAACCGTTACCTGCCGGTCTTCGTCCACCGCAACCTGATCCTGGCGGAGTCCCGCGGCGCCGACCCGGAGCTTGTGGAAAGCCTCGGCGCCTCCTGGCGCGCCGCCCTCGCCGACGCCAGCCAGGCCGGAGAGGTCACCCTCGCCGAGCCCGCCCGCAAGCTCTGGCGCGACGACATCTACCCGGCGCTGTGCGGGGACGAGGACGGAGACGGCCCGCTCGCTGAGTTCACCGCCCGCGCCGCCCCGTACACCCTGCGCCTGGCCATGGTCTACGCCCTGCTCGACCGCCGCCGCCAGATCGAGGAGGACCACCTGCGGGCCGCCCACGCGCTCGTGAACTACTCCCGGGCCTCCGCGGCTCACGTCCTCGGCATGGCCGCTGACACCACCGGAGACCCCAAGCTCGACAAGCTCGCCGCCGCCGTGCGCACCGTCGGGCCCCGCGGCCTGACCGGTGACGAGGTCTACCGGCTCTTCAAGAAGTCCAGCAAGGACGAACGTGACCGTCTGGTCGCCGCCCTCCTCCAGATCGAGGGCTACGGCAGCGCCCAGGTCCCCGGCGCCGGCCGCCACACCACCGTCCTGCTCTACGCCCCGCCCGCCGCCTGAGGGGTGGAAAGGGTGGAAAGGGGTGCTAAGCCCTCCCACCTGCGGAAACCCGTGGCGCGGATGGGGTGGAAAGGGGGGTGAAAAGGGGTGGAAAGCCCCGTCCCCTCCCGCCGCCAGTCGGTCACCCGACCCTTTCCACCCCCCTTTCCACCTCCTTTCCACCCCCTCCCCTCTCCGCAAAAGCCCAGGTCACCGGGCTTAGCACCCCTTTCCACCCTTTCCACCCCGCTCCCGTGGCTCTGTCCGCCCGGCAGCGCTGCTTGCTCCGAACAGCCCGAATGCCCCTCACCCCTGTCTCACAGTCACAGCCGTGCGGCGCAACTCTCGCAACCGCCAATGGAGGCGCCACCGTGGCTACACAGGACCAGAAGCTGAAGCTCGCCGCCGTGCTCGAAGAGCTGGACATGTCCCGCTCCGCCTTCTACCGGATGGTCGCTCGGGGAGCGGCGCCGAAGCTCCTGAAGCTGCCCAACGGCCAGATCCGCGTCCGCCGGAGCGACCTCGACGCCTGGTGGGCCGCCCAGGAGCAGTCCGCCGCCGCCTGACCAACCCCATCTCACCTGGGCCCCGGCGCCGCCGGGGCCCATCATCTGGAGATCACGTGCTCACGTTCGATGTGCAGATCTACAAGCTCCGCGACCTGAAGCGGGGACGGAAGCCCCACCAGCTCCGGTGGCGGGTCGGGAAGAGTCCGCACTCCCGCACCTTCGCCACGAAGACTCTCGCGGACGGTCGGCGGGCCAAACTGCTGACCGCGATCAACAACGGCGAGCAGTTCGACACCGACACGGGCCTGCCGGCCTCGGAGCTGCGGGCGCTGATGCAGCAGCAGGCTCAGGTGTCGTGGTTCGAGCACGCGAAGAAGTACGCCGAGGTCACGTGGCCGGACCTGTCCGCCAAGGAACGTGCCGCGCTGGCGGACGGACTTGCCACGATCACCCCGGCGCTCGTCACCGATCATCGTGGGGCTCCGCCGGCACGCGTGCTGCGGACGGCCCTCTCGTGCTGGGCGTTCAACTTCTCCAAGCACCGGGGCGAGATCCCGGCGAAGTTCGCGGAGGCGCTCGGCTGGCTCGCCCAAAAGTCGGTTCCTGTCTCGCAGTTGGACGACTCGGACACCCTCCGGGAGGCTCTGACGGCCATCACCTTGAAGTTGGACGGGAAGCGTGCGGCGGACAACACCATCAAGCGCAAGTACTCCACCCTCAGCGGCGCAATCGGGTACGCCATCGAGCGGAAGCTCCTCACGGCGAACCCTCTGAAGTCCGTGAAGTGGGACCCGCCGGAAACCGATGACGAGATCGACTTCCGGTATGTTCCGGCGCCGCGCCAGGCGCGGGACCTGATCGAAGCAGTCCGGACGCTCGGCTCACGCGGGCGCCACCTGGCCACGTACTACGGCTGCATCAACTGGGCCGCCACTCGCCCGGCCGAGGTCACGCACCTCCGGCTGGCGGACTGCACCCTCCCGAAGACGGGATGGGGCCTCATCGTGGCGCCCGGCAGCTCGCCCCGGGTCGGGTCGCGGTGGACCGACGACGGGCAGTCTCATGAGGAGCGCGGACTGAAGCACCGCGCCCGCACGGCGACCCGGGACATCCCGATCCCCCCGGTGTTCGTCCGGATGCTGCGCGAGCACGTGGACGAGTTCGGACTAGGCCTCGACGGGCGGCTGTTCCAGGCCGCCGAGGGCGGACTGCTCAGCACGAAGGAGACCTCGGAAGTCTGGAAGAGGGCCCGGGAGTTGGCGCTCACGCCCGAGCAGGTGAAGACCCCGTTCGCCGACGTGCCGTACGACCTGCGGGCCACCTGCGTGTCCGGGTGGCTCGCGGCCGGCGTCGACCCGGCGGAGGTCGCTCACCGCGCCGGGCACAGCATCACCGTGCTGTTCAAGTTCTACGCCAAGGTCCTCGACGGCCGGAAGGACCGGTCCAACACCCTGATCGAGCGCTTCCTCGACCAGGAGTACGGCGAGGAGTAGGCGCCGATCCGTTCCACGGATGTTCCACACGCACTGGAAACCACCGGGACCCGGGTGGGACAACCCGGGACGGAATGCAGAAGGGCGGGTATCGGCTTGTTGCCGATACCCGCCCTGAGCTGCGTGTTCCTCAGCAGCGGAGAGCGTGGGATTCGAACCCACGGTGACGGGTCACGCCACGACAGTTTTCAAGACTGTTCCCTTAGGCCGCTCGGGCAGCTCTCCAGGCGGAGGTCAGCCTAACGGGTCCGGCGGGGTTCGGCGCACACGTTTGGGCACGGGCGGGGGTCACGGCTGGTCGCCGACCCGCTCGGCCAGCGTGACCTTGGTGTTGAAGCTCTGGCCGTTGCGGGTGTACTCGACGTCGACGGTCTCGCCGGGCTTGTGCGTCCAGATCCGGCTGACCAGGGCGGGGCCGTTGTCGATCGGGACGCCGCCGAGCTTGGTGATGACGTCGCCCGGCTTGAGCCCCGCCTTGTCCGCCGCGCCGCCGGGGGTGACGGCGGGCTGGCCCTGGATGTCCTTGGTCTGGATCTGCGCGCCGTCGCCCTTGTAGTCGTCGTTGCGCAGCACGTCGAGCTTGGCGTAGACCGGCTTGCCGGTCTTGATCAGGGTGTCCGCGACCCACTTGGCCTGGTTGATCGGGATGGCGAAGCCGAGGCCGATGCTGCCGGCCCGGCCGTTGGACGAGGCGTTGGACTGGATCGCCGAGTTGATGCCGATCACCGCGCCGCCGGAGTCGAGCAGCGGGCCGCCGGAGTTGCCGGGGTTGATCGAGGCGTCGGTCTGGAGGGCGTTCATGTACGAGGCCTGCGAGCCGGTCTCGTCGCCGGAGGCCACCGGGCGGTCCTTGGCGCTGATGATGCCGCTGGTGACGGTGGACTCCAGGCCGTACGGCGCGCCGATCGCGACGGTGGCGTCGCCGACGTTGACCTTGTCGGAGTCGGCCAGCGGCAGCGGTGCCAGCTTGCTCTTGGGCGGGTTGTCGATCTTGATCACGGCGACGTCGTAGCCCTCGGCGTGGCCCAGCACGGAGGCGCCGTAGGAGCTGCCGTCGGCGAACTTGACGGTCAGTTTGCCGCCGTTGAGAGTCGGCGCGACCACGTGGTTGTTGGTGAGGATGTGGCCCTCGGTGTCGAAGACGAAGCCGGTGCCGGTGCCCGACTCGCCGTTGCCCTGCGCCTTGATGGTGACGACGCTGGGCAGCGCCTTCTGCGCGATGGCGGCGATCGAGCCGGGGGCGGGCTCGTTCTTCTGGGTGTCGCTGGCCTGGACGGTGGTGCTGCGGTGGTCGTTCGCGGAGCCGGCGCTGTCGGAGCGGTCGGCGACGGTCACGCCGAGCACGCCGCCGGCCACACCGGCGACCAGCGCGACGGCCGTCATCAGCGCGACCAGGCCGCCGCGCTTCTTGCGCGGGCCGCCGGGGTGCTCCGCCGGGTAGCCGAGCGGGCCCGCCGGGCCGCCGGGGTAGCCCGCGCCGCCGGAGGCGGAGTCGTGGGGCCCCCAGCCGCCGAGCGGCTGGCCGGCCCCGAAGGGGTGGTGGCCGTGCGCGGCGGGGGCGGCGGGAACGGCCGGGGCGGCGCCGTACCCCTCGTGCGGACCGGCGGCGGGGACACCGTGGGTCGGGGTGGCGTACGGGTTGCCGGCCGGCGGCAGCGCCGGGGCGGCGGGCGCGGCGGCGGCCGGGGCCGCCGGAGCCTGCGGGGCGGGCGGCAGAACGGGCGGCGGCGCGTCGATGTACCCGGTGGCCGGGTCGACGGCCGGCTCCCCGGCGGCGGCCACGGGCGCGGCCGGGGCCTGCGGCGCGGACACCTTGGTGAAGGCGACGGTGGGCTTGTGGCCGCCCTCCGCCTGGACCCCGTCCGCCGGAACACCCGGCGCCGGGACGCCCTCGGCCGACCCGGCGTCGACGGGCGGAGCCGCCTCGACGGCAGCGGCCCCGGCCGCGCCCGCCTCCGGCTCCGGCACCCGCCGGAAGGCCATGGTCGGCTTGTGCCCGCCCTGAGCGGGGCCCTCGGAAGCGGACTCGGCCGCCCCCAGGCCTGCGGGCTGCTCCCCCTGCGGCCCGGTGGGCCCAACCTCGCGCTCGGTGCTCACGGACGACCTCCATAGCTGGCAGAACCAAGGACCATAGTTTTTCGCACTGTCGATTCGTTTGCCGTAAGGACCCCTCTGAAGAACTCATAAGAATCCTTAGCCCGCACCGACACCGACCCGGTACGGGCCCGGTACGGACACCGGCACCAGCACCGACGCCGGTACCGACGGCCGAGGCTCCCCTCCCCGCCGGGCGTCCCGCGATGCGGACCGCACGCCCTCGGCCTTGGGTGTTCGCCCCCGCGCCGGTTAGCCTGTCGCTCCAAACTGACACGCGGGAGCTTGGACCCACCAGGCTGAGAGTGCGCATGTCGACCGTACGCCACACGAGTGACGGCCGTTCGAGGGGGCGCTGACCGCCGGAACCTGTCCGGGTAATGCCGGCGTAGGGAGTATCGGCCATGCCGCCTGCTTCGCCATCCTCTTCTTCGGGCGCGAACGCCCCCGCTTCCGGTCCGGACGCCCCGCCTCCGGGCGCGACCGCCGTCCTGGAGCGCCCCGACCACGTCGAAGCGCCCCTGGTCCTGGACACCGAGCCGCCGCGCACGCTGCGCTTCCGGGACCACTTCGCGCTCTGGATGAACCTGGGCGTCAGCCTGATCGGCTTCTCCACCGCCGCCACCGTGCTCGGCGCCCCCGGCAGCGAGCTGTCGCTGGCCGCCGCGGTGACCGCGATCACGGTCGGCACGGCGGTCGGCACCGCGATGCTGGGCGTGGCCTCGCTGATCGGCGCCCGGACCGGCGCCCCCGCGATGGCGAACCTGCGCGGGCTGTTCGGCACCCGGCTGTCGTACCTGCCGACGGTGCTGAACATCGTCCAGTGCGTCGGCTGGGGCGTGTTCGAGCTGCTGACCATCTCGGCGGGCGCCCAGACCGTCGCGCACACCACCGGCTACCGCTGGCTGTTCGTCCTGCTCGCGGGCGCGCTGACCACCGCGCTGACCATCTGGCCGCTGGGCTCGATCGCGGTGCTGCGCCGCTTCGTGGCCGGGGCGGTCGCGGTGGCGATGGTGTACTTCACCGTCCAGCTGGGCCGCCAGGGCGTGCCGGACCCGGGCGCGGGCAACTGGCACGGCTTCCTGGGCGCCACCGACGCGATGATCGCGGTGTCGGTCTCGTTCGTCCCGCTGGCCGCCGACTACACACGGCACTCGCGCACCCCGCGCTCGGCGTTCTGGGGCAGCTTCTCCGGCTACACGATCGCCCAGGTCTGGTGCTACGTGCTCGGCCTGATGGCGCTGCTGCAGTCGGACGGCGACCCGAACCGGATCTTCGACTCCTTCCTCGGGGTCTGGGCCGGCTGGCTGTTCCTGCTGGTGCTGGTGCTGCGCGAGACCGACCAGTCCTTCGCCAACGTGTACTCGACCGCGATGTCGGTGCAGAACCTGCTGCCGAAGGTCGACCGCCGGGTGCTCTCCGGGGCGATCGGCGCGCTGACCACCGTGCTGGCGCTGCAGATCGACGAGTTCACCGACACCTACTACGGCTTCCTCGGCCTGATCGGCTCGGTGTTCGTACCTCTGCTGGCGGTGCTCGCGGTGGACTACTTCCTCGGCGCCGGCCGGCGCGGCTGGAACCTCTCCGCCGACGCGCCGTCCCGCTGGCTGATGCTGCTGCCGTGGGCACTGGGCTTCGCGGTCTACCAGCTCATCGCGCCGACCGGGGTGGCCGACTGGTGGACGGAATTCTGGACCTCCGCCCGGCAGGCGCTGCACTTCAGCCCGCAGGAGTGGACCTCGGCCTCGCTGTTCGCCTTCGTGGTGCCGGCGCTGGTCACCTGGGCGCTCACCCCGCTCGGCCGCCGCACCGCCGGGCGCTGAACGGGAGCCGCCGGGCGCTGAACGGGAACCGCCGGGCACCGAGCGGACGGAGGCGGCCCCACAGGTTGGGGCCGTCTTCGTCCGCGCTTCACCTCCGCCGCCTATCGTTGGGCCCGTGACCAGCCCAGACCTGTCCTCGACGGCGGCGCGCACCGTGCCGCCCGTCCAGGTGATCGCCCACCGCGGTTCCTCCCACGCCCTGCCCGAGCACACCCTCGCGGCCTACCGGCGCGCGCTCGACGAGGGCGCGGACGCGCTGGAGTGCGACGTCCGGGTCACCGCCGACGGCGCGCTGGTCTGCGTCCACGACCGCCGGATCGGCCGAGTCTCCAACGGCCGGGGCACCGTCTCGGCCATGACCCTCGCCGAGCTAGAGGCGTACGACTTCGGCGCCTGGAAGACCGGCCGCCCCAGCACCGACCCGGAGCTGCGCGGCGTGCTGCGGCTGGAGCGGCTGCTGGAGCTGGTGGTGGAGTGCGGCCGCCCGGTGGACCTGGCGATCGAGACCAAGCACCCGGTGCGCTTCCGCGGCCGGGTGGAGACCGAGCTGCTGCGGACGCTGGAGCGCTTCAAGATCGGCGCGACCCGGGACGGCGACCGCCCGTCCGCCCGGATCATGAGCTTCTCCTCGGTCGCCCTGAGCCGGGTGGCCGCCACCGCACCGGAGTACCGGCGGGTCTTCCTGTTCGAGCGGACCGTGCCGCTGCTCGGACGGCTGCGGCCGGGCTCGCCGCTGCCGGGCGGGGCGCGGATCGCAGGCCCGGGCATCGAGCTGGTGCGGGCCCGCCCGCAGCTGGTGACCCGGCTGCGCGAGCTGGGGCACGAGGTGCACGTGTGGACGGTGGACGAGCCGGCCGACGTCGAGCTCTGCCTGGAACTCGGGGTGTCCGCGATCATCACCAACCGGCCCGCGGAGGTGTTGGCGCAGCTCGGCCGGTGATCCGCCGACGCACCGATCGCGGTACCCCGCCGATCCGATCACTCTGGTCGGCAGTCAAACCTTCCTCGCGCGATATTGCCGGAATTCTTGCGCCCGGGCGACGCAGGGTGAGCGCGGAATGACCTGATGTCGACGGTCGGGCGTCCCGCCCGAAATGGGCCCGCGGGATCGTCCGGTGCTCGTTTCCGACGCATTACCAAGGGGCATCTCTCCCTCGGCATACGCTGAAGGAGGTCCGGGGGTGGCGTTGATGGTGGCGCGTGAAGTGCCGACTTCATCGACCATGGCAGTGCCGCACGGCCCAGCGAGTGTCGGGGTCGCACGGCGCCGACTGCGTCGAGATCTGGGTGACCGGCAGATACCGGAACCGGTCATCGATGATGCTGTTCTGATCCTTTCCGAGCTGTTGAGCAACGCCTGTCGGTACGCCCGCCCGCTCGGCCCGCTGTCGGCCCTGGGCCGCAGCGCCCGGGCCGAGGTGCTCGGGCAGGTGCTGGTCGGCGTCCCGTCCGGGCCGCACTCCGCGCAGGGCGGCCGGAAGCCCGCCGAGGGCTCGGACGAGCCGGACGGCGGGGTGCTGGTCCGCTGGCAGATGCACGCCGACGGGGTGCTCACCCTGGAGGTCACGGACGGCGGGGCGGCCACCCGGCCGCTGCCCGCCAGTCCCTCGCTGACCTCGCGCGGCGGCCGCGGCCTGAGCATCGTCGACCAGCTGGCCAGCGACTGGGGCGTGCGCGACGCCCCCGGCGAGGTCACGGTCTGGGCGGCGCTGCCCGCCCGGGCCCGGCACGCCCGGCGCACCGGAGGCGATGCCCGTAGCGCGTGAGCCGGGCTCGGGGAATGTGTCGTTAGGCTTCCCGGGACACAGGACCACCGTTCCCGGGAGAGCCGCAGCATGGGCAAGAAGGCCGCCAAGAAGGCGCCGCAGCGCCAGTCCACCACCGCCGTCACGGGCGAGGTCCCCGTGGTCGGGGCCCGCGAGGACTGCCCCTGCGGCTCGGGCCGCCGGTACAAGGCGTGTCACGGCCGGGAGGCCTCGCACGCGGTGCAGGAGCTGGTGCACCGCCCGTTCGAGGGCCTGCCGGGCGAGGCGGACTGGGTGGCCCTGCGCGAGCTGGTGCCCGCCGCCACGGCGCCGCTGACGCTGGCCGCCGGGGTGGCCGAGGGCGCGACCGGTGACGTCCCGTCGGTGACCCTGGCCACCGTGCTGCCGCTGGCCTGGCCGGCCCTGCGCCGCCAGGACGGCTCGATCCTGCTCGGCCTGCAGACCCAGTCCGCCTCCGGCGACCTCAGCCGCGACCTCGCGGACGCCCTGGAGCTGGCCCTGGCCACCGAGCCGGGCAGCCCGGTGCCGGCCCGCCGGACCGTCCCGGGCGGACGCCGCCTGCAGGACCTGCTGGACACCACCGCGGCGTTCGCGCCCACCGTGCACACCGGCTTCGAGTTCTGGCTGGAGGACGCCGAGGCCGCCACCGGTGAGGTCGCCGCCTCCCTGGAGCGCGCCAACGCCTCGGCCATCCCGACCGAGAAGCTCGCCGGCGTGGACGCCGCCTACTGGTGCGGCACCCCGGACAAGAACCACCTGCGCTGGGTGATGACCGTGCCCGAGGAGCGGCTGCTGGACGCGCTGGCCCGGCTGAACGCGGCCGGCGAGGCCTCGCTCGGCACGGACACCCGCCTGGTGGGCTCCTTCCGCGCCCACGGCCTGACCGTCCCGGTGTGGGACCTGCCGCTCGCGATGACCGCCGCCGACTGCGAGAAGCCGGCCGCCGAGTTCGCCGAGCGGCTCGCCGCGGTGCTCGCCGACGGAACGCCGCTGAGCGCCGAAGAGCGGCGCGCCCGCGCGAACCTGGTGAACCGTCAGGTCACCTTGAACTAAAGCGCGCGGGATCCGCGTGATACGCGTCACATTGTCGCGGTGAACGCGCAATTTCCGGGCGTGGAGGGCGTCTTGGAAATTGGCGCGGGCGCAGATCCTTGTTACTGTCTAAAGAGTCCGGCCGCTGGTGCATCCCCCGTCGCCAGCGGTCGGATCTTTTGTTTTTCCGGGGCGCCCCGGTGAACCGCTCCGGCGTCCGCCCCGTTCCGGTGATCCTCAGTAGGCCGGACGTCCGCGATCGAGCCGGACCGTCGCCTCCACCAACTCCCCCAGCAGCGGCCCGACCTGCGGCAGCCAGACCCCGCCGCCGACGCCCGGTCGCGGCGCCATCACCCAGCGCACCCGACCGGCCGCGCCGCCGGGCGGCAGCGGCAGGAAGCCGCCCGCCCCGTGGTAGCGCAACGATCCCGGCACCCAGGGGAGTTGGGCGAGCATCTCGCCGAGCACGTCCAGCGAGTACGGGGCCACCAGCAGCGCGTAGCGGCCCGGCATCGCCAGCACCGGCCCGAGCGGCAGCCGCAGCGCGCCCAGGTAGCCCAGCGCCCGGGCGCCGGCCGCCGCGGGCAGGCTGACCGCCGAGACCGTGGAGCCGGTGGCGGCCAGCACCGGCGCGTCCGGACTCTGCCGCTCCCACCACCAGCGCACCATCCGGGCGTCCGTGGTGGCGGCCAGCAGCGAGGGGTCGTGCGGGTGCGCGCCGGGGACGGTGCAGTCCGGGTCGCCGCAGGAGCAGCGGCCGTCGCGCAGCACGGTGCCGGGCACCACGGGCCAGCGGTGGTCCACGGCGGCCGCCAGGGCCGCGGTCAGCCGGGCGGAACGCTCCTCCGACCGGTCCTTCGGGTTCTCACGCATGGCGCTCGTTCCTTTCCCTGACCGCTCGGTTCGCTCCGCTCCGCCGGCGTCCGTCGGGATCCTCCGTGCGGGCCCGCCGCGGCGGGGCCCCGGACTGCGCGAAGCGGGGCGGGCGGCAGGACGGGCGGCGCGGCTACGACGTGGAGCAGGTGTGGAGCACGACATGAAAGGGCCGAACACCGGCCCAGCCCTTGGAACGAGAATCCCGTACGCGACCGGATGGACGCCGCCCGGGCGCGCTTGGTTCCACCGTACGAGTGAGAGTGTTCCGGCCGGCGCGGCTCGCGGGCGGCACGGACATACGATCCGGACGGCCGCCCGGTCCGTCCTCCCGGTTCTGCCCGTTCGCGGCCCGCTCCATGCCTCCCGCCCACCCGGCGCGCGCACGGACCCCGCACGCCCCCTGACCGGGGCGCGAGCGATGTGGAACCGGCCACCGCGTCGTCCTGGATCTGGACATGCCCCGAATGGCCTGTGTAGAAGTGGTGGCATTGCTGTCGATCAATGACGAGTAGTAGCGAATCGAGGCGAAACACGCCCTTAGGCCGTGCTCGCTCCACATTGGCCGCATCTGGGGGTTTCGCATGGCACGTAGCACCGCGTCAGGAGTGACGGCATGAACGAGTCCCACCCGTCGGCGGCCCTCCCCCCGACGACGACCGCCGAGCCGGGCGAACCCGGCTGCGCCGGCGGGCTCACCGTCCTCGACCCGCCGGGCCTGCCCGGCCCCGTCGACGCCCCGGACGGCACGCCGGACGCCCGCGCGGAGCCGTCCACCGCGGTGCAGGACCGTTTGGCCGGACGCCTGTCCGATATCACCAGCCTGCACGAGCACACCGAGCGGCTCGTCCGCGCCCGCGGACTGGCCGCCGTCCTGGACACCGTCCTCGCCTCCGGCGCCGCCCTGCTCGGCGCCCGGCGCGGCGTCCTGGTCACCAGGCAGCCCGGCGGCGGGCCCGGACAGCCGGTCGGCTTCGGCCTCGACCGCGCCAGCCTCGGCGCCCTGGAGACCGTCCCGACCGAGCAGAGCATGCTGGCCCGGCTGCTGCGCGAACGGGACCGGCCCGCCCAACTGCACTCCCGCGACCTCGCCGAGGATCCGGCCACCGGCGCCCGGCTGCGCGAACTCGCCGTCCACCTCGGCCTCGGCGGCGCCTACGGCCTGCCGCTCGCCACCGTCGAGGACGGCCCGCTCGCCGCCGCCCTCTGGTTCTACGACGAGCCCGCCGAACCGACCGCCTGCCGGCGCGACCTGGCCCGCCACTACTGCGAGATCGCCGCCCCGCTGCTCGCCAAGCAGCTGGAGGCGGACCGGATCTCGCGCACCACCGAGGCGCTGCGCCGCGGCCTGCTGCCGGACCGGCTCCCCCGGGCCGCCGGGCTGCGGCTGGCCGCCCGGCTCGTCCCGGCCGGCCTGGAGCGCTCCTGCGGCAGCGACTGGTACGACGCGATCCCGCTGCCGGACGGCACCATCGGCCTCACCGTCGGCTCCGTCTCCGGCGACGGCCCCGGCGCGGGCCCCGGCTCCGCCCCCGGCGCGGCCGCCGCGATGGGCCGGATCCGGGCCGCGCTGCGGGCGTACGCGGTGCTGGAGGGCGAGGACCCGGTCTCCGTCCTGGGGGACCTGGAACTGCTGCTCAAGACCACCGAGCCGACCCGCACCGCCACCGCCGTCTACGCCTGGCTCGAACCCGAGGAGCGCCGGATCACCCTGGCCGGCGCCGGGCACTGCCCGCCCGTCCTGGTCGGCCGGCACGGCGCCGAGTTCGTGGAGACCTCGCTCTCCGCCCCGCTCGGCATGCTGGCCTGCTGGGAGGCCCCCGGGGTGGAGTTCACCGCCGAGCGCGGCGACACCCTGCTGCTGTACACCGAGGGCCTGGCCCGCCGCTGCGGCCCGACCCTGCACGCCGGCCAGGCCAACCTGCGCCGGGCCGCCGCCGACGCCCCGCGCGACGTGCGGATCGACCCGGACCGGCTCTGCGCCCACCTGCTGGCCGTCTGCCCGGACCCGGAGGCCGGGGGCGCGGCCACCGACGACCTGATGCTGCTGGCGGCCCGCTTCGAGTGACGGTTCGATCCCGGAACAACCGGGCGGCCGGTCGTCCGTACCATGGACGCACGGCCGCCCGCGCGTGTCGCGATCCGACACCTCCCCCGAGGGGCGGCGGTACCACCCCCCAAGGAGGCGTTGCACGTGACCGAGGACCGTACCCCCGCGGTGGCCGAGAACCCCGAGGCCGAGGGCGGCGAGGAGCCTGAGCAGTTCAAGGGCCGCAAGAACGGTCTCTACGGCGAGATCTCCGACGAGCTGGCCGCCTCGATGAAGTCCGGCTGGGCCGACACCGAGTTGCACGGCCTCACCCCGGTCGCCCAGGCCCCGTACGCGGCCGAGCGCCGCGCCAAGCTCTCCGCCGCCTTCCCCGGCGAGCGCCTGGTCGTCCCGGCGGGCAACCTGCGGGTGCGCTCCAACGACACCGACTACGCCTTCCGCGCCTCCAGCGAGTACGTCCACCTCACCGGCGACCGGACCGAGGACGCGGTGCTGGTCGGCGAGCCGACCAGCGCGGCCGGCCACGAGTTCACGCTCTACCTGCTGCCCCGCTCGAACCGCGAGAACGGCGAGTTCTGGCTCGACGGCTACGGCGAGCTGTGGGTCGGCCGCCGGCACAGCCTGAGCGAGCAGGAGCAGCTGCTCGGCCTGCCCGCCCGCGACGTGCGCAAGGCCGCCGAGGAGCTGGCCGCCAAGGCCGCGGACTCCGCCGTGCCGACCCGGATCGTCCGCGGCTACGACGCCGGCCTGGAGGCCGCGCTCGCCGACGCCCTGGACGCCGACAAGGACGCCGAGTTCAAGGAGTTCCTGAGCGGCCTGCGGCTGGTCAAGGACGAGTGGGAGATCGGCGAGCTGCGCGCCGCCTGCGACGCCACCGTCAAGGGCTTCACCGACGTGGTCCGCGAGCTGGGCCAGGCCGTCGCCACCTCGGAGCGCTGGATCGAGGGCACCTTCTGGCGCCGCGCCCGGGTCGAGGGCAACGACGTCGGCTACGGCACCATCGCCGCGGCCGGCCCGCACGCCACCACCCTGCACTGGGTGCGCAACGACGGCGACGTGCGCCCCGGCGAGCTGCTGCTGCTGGACGCGGGCGTCGAGACCAGCACCCTGTACACCGCCGACGTCACCCGCAGCCTGCCGATCGACGGCCGGTTCACCGGGATCCAGCGCCGGATCTACGACGCGGTCTACGAGGCCCAGGAGGCCGGCATCGCCGCGGTGAAGCCCGGCGCCCGGTTCCGCGACTTCCACGAGGCCTCGCAGCGGGTCCTCGCCGAGCGGCTGCTCGCCTGGGGCCTGCTGGACGCCTCGGTGTACGACGTCGAGAAGGTCCTGGAGCTCGGCCTCCAGCGCCGGTGGACCCTGCACGGCACCGGCCACATGCTCGGCCTGGACGTCCACGACTGCGCCCACTCGCGCCGCGAGGAGCACGTCGACGCGCTGCTGGTCCCCGGCATGGTGCTGACCGTCGAGCCCGGCCTGTACTTCCAGCTGGACGACCTGACCGTGCCGGAGGAGTACCGCGGCATCGGCGTCCGGATCGAGGACGACATCCTGGTCACCGCCGACGGCAACGAGAACCTCTCGGCCGGCCTGCCCCGCCGCGCCGAGGACGTCGAGGCCTGGATGGCCTCGCTCGCCTGAGCCACGGCACCGCGCAGGGCCCGGCCTCCCGAGCGGTGGGAGGCCGGGCCCTTCGGCTCCGCCCCGGGCTCAGCCCTGGCTGTAGGGCTGGACCAGGGCGTCCACGCCGTGGTGGCCGGCGGCCACCCCGCCGACCTCGATGGCCATCGGTCCGGCGTGCCGCGCCACCGCGACCCGGAAGGTGTACCGGACCGAGCTGCCCGGGAGGAGGTCCGCCAGCCCGGTCGGCTCCACCCCGACCCGGCCGTTGCAGTCCTGGACCGTCGTGAGGGTCTTCCACTCGCCGCCGACCTTCGTCTGCACCGTGACGTCCGACTCGGACAGCCCCTCGCTGTTCCGGGCGGACAGGAACACCGACGGGTGCATCCGGGTGACGCCGTCCGGCGAGGAGAGCGTGTAGGAGAACTCGGTCGGGGCGCCGCCGTAGACCAGGAGGGACGGCTCGGAGACCGCGCTCACCACCGGGCGGTGGGCGTCGACGACCTTCGTGGTCACCACGCTCTTCGCCATGTCCCGGTAGGACTTGTCGTACGGGGTCGGGGCGTCCGCCTCGACGGCGAGGCTGCCCGGGCGGTCGGCCACGTCGAGTGCCATCCGGTACTCGACGGTCCGGCTCTCGCCCGCGGCCAGGGTGAAGGCCGCGTCGTCGCCGCTGCCCGCGTAGTCCATCCCGCCGCCCTGGCTCAGCCCGGGCAGGGTCTTCCAGCCGGAGGCGTCCTTGCGCTCCAGCGTGCCCCGCGCCGTCGAGAGCACCAGCCGGCACGGCGCGCCCTCGTACTGCCGCGTCGCCACCACCGGCGCCACCGCGCGGCTGCCGGAGGCGTCGTCGTTCCTCCAGGTCACCGAGAACGAGACCTTGTCGCCCACCTGGATCCGCTGGCCCTCCCGCAGGCCGTTGAAGGTGATCCCGATGCCGCCGGGCCTGGCGGTGCTGTCGGTGGCCGGCTTGGCCCCGGCCTTGGCGGCGGGCCCGGCCGCGCTCTTCGCGGCGGGTGCGGCGGTGACCGGTGCGGCGGCGGACGGCGCGGCGGCGGACGGCGCCGCCTCGGTGGTGGGCGCGGCCGGGGCGGTCGTGACCGGGGAGGTCGGGACGGAGCCCGCGCCGGGGGTGGCCGACGAGGTGGCCGCGGGGGTGGCGGTGGGAGCCGAGGCGGCGACGGACGCCCCGCCGTTCGTCGGGCCGCAGGCCGCGGCACCGACGGCGGCCACGACGGCCAGCGGGACGATCTTCGCAATACGGGCGATAACGGACGCGTTCATGTGACAGTCCCCCAAGGACACGGTGATGGTGATCGGAGTGGTCGGGCGCCTGCTGTCGCGCCCCGAGGAGCCGGCCCGAGCCCCCCGGCTCCGCCGGCTCGCTCTCCCCGCCTCTCACCCTGATAGACGTCCATCCCACCGGGGGGTTGCAGGTGGGTCCGAAGTTTTTTCCGCGGACTTCCCCCGGAACGCCGAAAGGCGCCGTGACCAGGGGAAACCCCGGCCACGGCGCCCCGAAGGCCCGCCTGGGACGACTACTTCACGACCGTCACCGGGACGGTCAGCCCCTTCAGCGCGGCCAGCGGCGCGGTGCCGTCGTACGGCAGCGTCAGCTGGACGGCCACCGGCATCGTCCCCGGCCCGTCCACCGGGTCGAGGGCCATCCGGTACGTCACCTTCCTGGTCTCACCCGGCGCGAGCGGGAACCGGGCCTTGCCGCTCACCATCGCGTAGTCCATGCCGCCGCCCATCGAGAGCGGGATCTCCGTCCAGCCGCCGCCGTCCTGGCGCTCCAGCTTGCCCTTGTTCATCGGGAGCACGACGTTCGGCGGCGTTCCGGCGTACTCCGTCGTGTAGACCAGCGGCTGGAGCTGCGGGTAGGTCTTCTGGCCGGTGTTCCGGTACGTCACCGTGAAGGTCACCGGGGTGCCGTCGTTGGACACCTTCTGCCCGGCTCCGATGCCTCCCTCGACCGTGATGGAGAGGTCCTTCGCGGCCTGCTCGGCCGAGGACAGGCCCGGCGACCGGTGGCCGCTCACGTCCAGGCTGTTGACGATCGCCGTCAGGCCCGACTGGTAGTCGCTCTTCAGCCCGTTCGCCGACACGAAGACCTGCTCCCCGCCCATCCCCCACAGCTGGGCCGTGAAGGTGTCGCCGGGCTTGCAGGTGACGTTCCACTGGACCTTGTCGACCGCCTTGCCGGCCACCGTGGACTTGGTCCGCGCGGGGTCGCCGACCGAGGCGTAGCCGTTCTCGGCGACGTAGGGACGGCCCCAGAGCGGGCAGTTCGACTGGCGGCCCCAGCTCCCGGAGCCGGTCACGTCGGTCATCGTCGGCCAGGCCCCGCCTTCGAGTTCGGCCGGGCTGTCGTAGGCCACGACCAGGACGCCGTACGGCTCGCAGGTCGACTGCGACCAGCCCTGCTGCGGGTCCGTCGGCGTGCCCGGGCTCAGGACGCAGACCCGGTCGGCCGAGACCGGCACGGCCTTCCAGCCCGCCGGGACCTTGAACCTGACGCCCCGGAGGCCGGACGAACCCGCCGCGCCGCCGGTGGGGGTGGACGACGGGCTGCCGCCGTCGGCGAGCGGGGCCTCGGTCCGAGGGGCCTCGCCGGTGGGGGTGCCCGGGTCGGTCGGGGCGGCCGTCGCGCTGGGGGTGCCGGTCGGCTCGGGCGTCGGGCTCGGCGAGGTGGTCAGGGTGGCCGCCGGGGGCGGTACCTCGTCCTGGGCGACCGGATCGCCGTGGAAGGTGAGCACGCCGACCGCCACGGCCGCGGCCAGGCCGAGCGGCAGGGTGACGGCGTACACCGGGCGCAGCCGGCGGACCCGGCTCTTCGGGGGCGCGGCCGGACGCAGCCCGGTCGCCGTGACCAGGGAGGCCCGGGCCGTCATCGCCTCGCGGAGCAGCCGTTCGGTCGGTGTCTCGGCCGGTCCGTCGCCGTCGCCGCCGGTGCGGCCGGGGAGCTTGTCGGTCATCGAACCTTCTCCAGGTGCTTTTCCAAGGCGTCCAGAGCGCGGCTGGCGGTGGACTTCACGGCACCCCGGGACAGTCCCAGGGTCTCGGCTATCTGCGCCTCCGACATGTCGGACCAGTAGCGCAGCACCAGCACCTCGCGCTGGCGGGGGGTCAACTCCTGCAGGGCCGCCAGCACCCGGCGGTGCTCGTCGTTGAGCACCGCGTGGTCCTCGGCGGACGGGGCGTCGGCCACGTGCGGCGGCACGTACTCGCGGGCGGTCCTGCGGCGGCGCAGCATCGAACGGGCGCCGTTGACCACCGAGGTGCGCAGGTAGCCGAGCGCGTTGTCGAGGTCGTCCAGCTCCTCGCCGTGGCGCTGGTAAAGCTGGGTGAAGGCGTCCTGGACGACGTCCTCGGCCAGGTCCTGGTGGTCGACCAGCAGGACCGCCATCCGGACCAGGCCGAGCCGGTGGGCGTGGTAGAGGTCGGTCAGGGTGGGCCGGTCCTCGGCCGGCTTGCGGCCGCCGCGCAGCAGCCGGAACCCGGAGCGGCGCTGCTTCGCCTCCTGCTCGGTGACGACGGCGGCGAGCGGTTCGCCCGCCTCCCGCGCACCGAACAGCGCGGCGACCACTCCTCGGATGGAGAAGCCGCGAGCCCCTGACTGCGCGGCGGTCGGCCCGATGGCCATGGACATCTGCGTTTCCGCTTTCCCCCGGGACGGTGACGGCTGCCGCCGTTCCGTCAGGTCACCTGATCAAGATCGTGATCGGGGGGATCATCCCAGCCGTCCGCTGCCGGGCTCCCTCCGCCCCCGTACCGAGGACGTCTGACGGCGGTGGAGGTTGCGGGCGGGTTCGAGGAAAGTTCCGAGGTGGCCGGGACGGCTACACTCACCGGCATTCCGCCACCCGTGAGCAGGGGGTTCGCATGGCCGAGCAGAACGTCGACGGTCCGGTCGGGGCCGGCACCGGTCCGGCCGCCGGGCCGGCTCCGACCGGTACGGACGCCGGTACGGCTCCGACCGTCCAGGCCGCGGGCAGGGTCGCGGCCGGCGGCACCGCCGTCGGGTCGCGGCCGGTGGCCGTCGCCATCGGCCGGCGCCCGGAGCCCGTGCACGACGTCGCGGTGTACGCCTTCCCGGGCATGGCACCGTTCGAACTCGGCGTGGTGGTCGAGGTGTTCGGGCTGGCCCGGCCGGAGCTGACCGGCCTGCTGGCGGCGCCCTGGTACGGGCTGAAGGTGTGCGCCGACCGGCCCGGGACGGAACTGGAGGCGGTGGGCGGCTTCGCGCTGACCGCCCGGCACGGGCTGGACGAGCTGGCGGCGGCCGACACCGTGGTGGTCCCCGGGGTGCCGAACGCGTTCGGCGGTGTGGGGGCGGGCGTCTCCCCCGCCCTGGTCCAGGCGCTGCGCACCGCGCACGGACGCGGCGCCCGGATCGTGTCGATCTGCTCGGGCGCCTTCGCACTGGCCGCCGCCGGGCTGCTGGACGGCCGGGAGGCGACCACCCACTGGCGGTACGCCGAGCTGCTCCAGCAGCGCTACCCGGCGGTGCTGGTCAACCCGGACGTGCTGTACGTGGACAACGGCGACGTGCTGACCAGCGCGGGCAGCGCGGCCGGCATCGACCTCTGCCTGCACCTGGTCCGCCGGGACCACGGCGCCAGGGTGGCCAACACGGTGGCCCGCCGCTTCGTGGTGGCCCCGCACCGGGACGGCGGGCAGGCCCAGTTCGTCGAGGCGGCGGTCCGCCCGGTCGAGGAGGAGGACGACGGGGTCGCCCGCAGCATGCAGTGGGCGCTGGACCACCTGTCGTCCCCGCTGACCATCTCGCAACTGGCCGGTGCGGCCCGGATGTCGGACCGCTCGTACCTGCGGCACTTCACCGCCCGCAACGGGACCAGCCCGATGCGCTGGGTGGTCACCCAGCGCATCGCGGCCAGTCTGGCGCTGCTGGAGTCGCCGGAGGGGTCGGTGGAGGAGATCGCCGCGGCGGTCGGCTTCGAGAGCGCGGCGACCTTCCGCCACCACTTCGGCCGGGTGATGCGCACCTCCCCGACCGCCTACCGGCGCTCGTTCGGGCGCGGGGTGGCCTGAGCGCGGGTGGCTTGAGCACGGGCCCCGAGCGCGGGTGGCCCGAGCGCGGGGCCTACTGCCCCTCGCTCTTCTCCTCGCGCCGGTCCGCGTTGGCGACGATGGCGTCGTGCAGCCACTGGGCCAGGCCCGGCGCGATCTTCTCGTAGGTGTCGGTCCAGCGCGCGTCCGAGACGTACAGGGAGGCCAGGCCGCGGTGGATGGTGAACGTGCAGTCGTAGAAGTTCCGGCAGATGTGCTGCCGGTGCTCCTCGGCCAGGTCCGCGGCCACCGTGCCGTCGGCGGGCTCACCGGCGGTGACCGCCGCGGCCAGACGGTCGTTGAGCTCCGTCGTCTCGACCTGGATGCGCTGCCAGTCGGCCTTGGAGTAGCCGCCGGTGCGGCGCTGCGACTCGGCCCAGGCCTCGGTGTCGCCCCAGCGCTGCTCGGCCTCCTGCTCCCACTCCTCCTGGTAGTCCGCGCCGAAGATCTCGAACTTCTCCTCCGGGGTCAGCTGAATGCCCATTCTCCGTGCCTCCATGGCGTGTTCGACGGCTGAGGCGAGTTCCTGGAGGTGACTGATCCGGTCGGTCAGCAGCCGGTGCTGCCGCCGGAGGTGCTCGGTCGGGCTGACCGAGTCGTCGTCCAGGATCGCCGCGATCTCGTCCAGGGGGAACCCGAGTTCGCGGTAGAAGAGGATCTGCTGCAGCCGGTCGAGGTCGGCGTCCACGTACCGGCGGTAGCCGGACCGGGTACGGCCGGCCGGGGACAGCAGGCCGATCTCGTCGTAGTGGTGCAGGGTGCGGACGGTCACCTTGGCGATCTTCGCCACGGCGCCGACCGAGTAGCCCTCACTGGTCATCGGAGTTCCTCCCTGGTGCTGACCACCACCCTCGGCTCTCACGTCGCGTGAGGGTCAAGCGGTGAAACGGGAACGGGCGCGCGCCCGCCTCAGACCCCGGCGCCGGCCGGCGTCCGCTCGCGCCGCCGGCCGGCCCTGGCGGCCCGGGCGTCCCGCCGGCCACCGCCACCGCCACCGCCGTCGCCGTCACCCGGGGCGCCGGGCCGCCGCCGCCGGGACCGCCGGGTGGGCCAGAACAGCACGTACCCGGCGGAGAGCACCACGAAGGCGAGCCGGACGAAGCCCCGGGCCGCGTCGGACGGCAGGAACAGCGTGCCGCCGTACAGCGAGGCCAGCGCGATCCAGCTCCACCACGGGACGAGCCGCTTCTGCCCGACCGCGTCCCAGAGCAGGGTGCCGAGCAGGATCGAGGCCGTGTAGTAGGTGTAGACGCTCGGGTCGAGCAGGATGCGGGCGTCCGCGCCCAGCAGCACCACGGCCGGCCAGCGGCCGCGCCACACGGCGGCGCAGCCGAGCCCGATGCCGAGCGCGAACTGGGCCGGCCGGTCCCACCAGGGGGTGGCCGGGTCGGTGACCCCGAACCAGCGCAGCGCGGAGGCGGGCTGGTTCGGGATGGTGAACTTGGCGGCCGCCATGGTGTCCAGGTTGCCCAGGTAGAACGGCAGCCAGGCGATCGCCACCAGGGCGCAGAACCAGAGCGCGGTGCGCAGCCAGGCGGGCCGGGGCAGCGCCAGGACCAGCGGGGCGAAGGCGATCGCCCAGGGCTTGGAGTCCACCGCCAGCGCCAGGAAGACCGCGACCTGGACGGGCTTGCCGCGGGCCAGGGCGTGCGCGGCGAGGGTGGTGAAGAACAGCGCGAGGACGTCGTCCAGGTGCGCGAAGCGGACCGAGACCTCGACCCACATCGGGATGAACGCCAGCCCGGCGATCAGCAGCCGCTGCTGGAGCCGTCGGTGGTTGGTCCCGGTGCCGAGGTAGTACAGGGCGGCGGTGCGGCCGACCAGGACCAGCATCACCAGGCCCAGCCCGGCGCTCACCGCCTCGGCGATCAGCTCGCCGGTGTGCGGGGCGAACGGGGCGGTGAGCCGGGCCGCGGCCAGGCTCACCGGGCCGATCTGGAGCTCCGGGTGGTGGGCGTAGAGCGACAGGCCGCCGTCGGACTGGCCGCTGAAGAGCAGCTGCTCGCCCTGGCGCAGGTAGTGCCAGGAGAAGCCGCCGCTGGGCTCGACCAGGAGGAACCAGAGCACCGTCCAGGCGGCCAGCAGGACGTGGTGCCTGCGCAGCGGCAGTCCGGCGATCCGCCCGGTCGACGCCTCGTAGTCGGTGGTGGCCCGTGCCGTGCGCGCTGTCCGCACCTGTCCTCTCCCCGCCGTTCCGCCCCCTCCGGCCGGACATCCTATGTGACGGAGGAGAACCGGCCGTGCCGCCCGCGGATCCGCCCGACGGGACGGTGCGGGCGGCACGGGGAAGCCGCCGGGGACGGCTCCGGAGTCGCTTCGGAGACGCTTCGGGGCGGCGCCGGGGACGCCTGGGAACGCTCGGGAACGCTCGGGAACGCCGCCCGGGCCGGGTCGGCGGCAGCCGTGGCCCGGCCCTCCCGGGCGGCGTCCCCGGAGTCGGCGCGCTCCTCAGCGGGCGCGCTTCACGATCGGCGCGCTCCTCAGCGGGCGCGTCTCACGCTCGGCGCGCCCCGGGGCGGCGCGCTTCGGCTCAGCCCTGCTGGGCGGACTTGCGGCGGCGCAGCACCACGAGGGTGCCGACACCGGCCACCAGCACGGCGGCACCGGTGGCCGCGATGGCGGTGGTGTTGTCACCGCCACCGGTCTGGGCCAGCGCCTTGTCGCTGCCGTCCGCGGCGGCCTTGGCCTTGTCGACGGCGGCCGGGGTCAGCGGCGGCGGGGTGATGACCGGGGGCTCCACCGGGAAGTCGATCGGGCCCGCGGTGTCGCCGCTGCTCTCGGCCGGGGCCGGGGCGGTGGCCGAGCCGGAGGGCTCACCGGTGGCCGGGGTGGTCGGCTTCTCGGTGGGCTTCTCGGTCGGGGTGCCGGTCGGCTGCCCGGTCGGGGTGGCGGTCGCGGTCGCGGTGGCCGACGGGGAGCCGCTCGCGGTCGGGGACGGCTTGCCCGTCTGGGTCGGGGTCGGCGTGGGGCTGGGCTTGCCGGTGTGCGACGAGGTGGGCGTCGGGGTCGGCTTGCCGCCGGCCGCCTTGATGACGAAGCCCACGCCGCCGTCGCAGCTGAGGTGGCCGTTGTCGACCGGCTGGTGGCTGGAGTCGTCGAGCTGGGCGGCGAAGACGACCGGGACGACGCCGGCCCGGCCGAGCGGGGCACCGTCGGTGAAGGACGCCCGGACCTTGATCGGGACGTTCTTGCCGCGGTTCACCCCGAGCAGGTCGTCGGCGACCGGGTTGCCGCTCGCGTCGAGGGTGCCGAGCATCATCAGGACGGAGTTGTTCTTCTCCCCGCTCTGGTCGGGGGCGACCACCGCGGTCTGCCACTCGCCGCCGGGGAGCCGGTACTGGACCTTGAGGTCCTTGGCCTGGAGCGAGCCCGCCTTGTTCTTGAACTTGAGCAGCGGGATGAAGACGAAGTCGTGCTTCGTCCGATTGTCGATCTTGAAGGTGAACTCGCGGGCGTCACCGCCGGCGATGAAGGTGCCGGGCACGCCGTTCAGCGAGAGGTCGAGGCCGGCGTGCGACGCCTTGTCGGCCTGGGACGCGACGGCGGACGGGGTGCCGGTGGCGCCGACGGCCATGGCGCCCTGGGCGCCGGCCAGCACGAGCGAGGACGCGAGCGCGGCGGCTCCGGCAAGGGAGAGACTGCGACGTATGGACAAGGGAGACCTCACGGAAGAGTCCGGGCGAGGCCCGGGCGCGAGGGGGCGGCCGCAGACGCCGCGTACCCCCCGCGAAGCTGAAAGTCCGACGGAGAGTACCGAACGATCGGACCGGTCCGGAAGGCGGGTGGCACGCTTCGCCCCGGACCCGGGGCAGGCCTGTCCGAATCGTCCAACTCTGGCACCCCGTACGGCTTTTGCTCCGCACCGGAGGACCGCCGACGGGTGACCGCCGACGGCGTCCGGCGGGTGACGGGTACACGCCCGGCGGGCGGTACCCCCGCGCCCCCTGGAGGATCAGCCCGCGAAGAAGGACTTGGCCGCGATCACCGCCCGCTCGTCGGCCAGCACGTCGCCCGGCCGGGTGCCGGTGCCGAGCAGCACCCCGCCCCAGCGCATCCCCATGTAGTCGGCGGTCAGCCGGAGCGTGCCGATCAGCGGCTCGGCCTTGTCGTCCTCGGTGGCGAGGGCGGTGACGCCCCAGACGGTGCCGCCGCGCATCGCGTCGCGGAACCCCACCCCGGGCACCCGGAACCAGGCCGACCAGTAGTCGAGGTAGAGCTTGGCGCTGGTCGGCAGCGAGTACCAGTACAGCGGCGCGACGAAGACCAGGTCGGTGGCCGCCAGGGTGGCGTCCAGCAGCGTCCGCTCGTGGCCGGCCGGCTCCGGGTAGCTGCCGTCACCGGTGTGCCGCAGGTCCCGGAAGGGCGGCAGCGGGTGCTCGTCCAGCCGCAGCCAGCGCTGCTCGGCACCGGCCGGCAGGCTCGACTCGGCGGCCAGCCGGGCGAGCCGGGCCGAGTTGCCGTCGGTGCGCGCGCTGGCGTCGAGGAACAGGAAACGGCGCGGCGCCTCGGCGCCGGACGGCTGATCGGCCATCAGGACTCCTCCGTCGTACGTACGGTGCGGACGCAGGGGTGAGCAGCCGTCGAACGCCGGTTTATTCCGCGCCGGTGGCGGTGGCGGTCCGGAGCCGGGCGGCACCCGGGAGCGGCCGGGCCGGCGGCCGGTCGGTCAGTCGGGCAGTCCGGCCCGGCGGCGGGCGACGGCGGCGACGGCCGCCCAGTCCTTGTCCCCGTCGCCGTGGGCCAGCGCGTCCAGGAAGGCGTCCCGCAGGATGCTGCCGAACGGCAGCGGGACGTTGCGCGCGGCGCCCGCCTCCAGCGCGAGGCCGACGTCCTTGAGCCCCAGCGGCAGCCGGAACCCGGCCGGCTCGTAGCGGCGCTCGGCCACCATCGCGCCGTAGCCGCTGTGGATCGGCCCCGGGAAGAGCGTGCCGGTGAGCATCTCGACCAGGTCGGTCGGCCGGACGCCGTTGGCCTCGGCGAGGCTGCACGCCTCGGCCATCGACTCGATCGCGCAGGCGATCAGGAAGTTGGTGCTGATCTTGGCCGTGTTGGCCTGCCGGGGGCTCTCGCCGAAGTGCCAGGTGCGCTCGCCCATCGCGGCGAACAGCGGATCGGCCCGCTCCAGCAGCTCGGGCGCGCCCGCGACCAGGAGGTTCAACCGCCCCGCCGCCGCGACCGGCGGCCGGCCGAGGACGGGGGCGGCCACGTAGCCGATGCCGTGCTCGGCGTGCAGCGCCTCGGCCCGCTCGGCGAGGGCGAGCGAGACGGTGGCCATGTTGACGTGCAGGGTCGCCGAGGCGCCGGCCAGCAGCGCGGGGTCGAGCAGCAGCTGCTCGACCGCCGTGTCGTTGGCCAGCATGGAGACCACGGTGTCGGCGGCGAACACCTCGGCGAGCGAGCCGGCCGCCTCCGCGCCCTCGGCCACCACGGCGGCCACCGGCTCGGGCGAGCGGTTCCAGACCCGTACGGTGTGGCCGGCCCGGAGCAGGCTGCCGGCCATGCCGCGCCCCATCGCTCCGAGCCCCACGAAGCCGATCGTCCGCCCCGTCATCCGCCCGCTCCCCTCGTCACCGCCGCTCGTGTGCGACCGACTGTACGTCAGGGAGGCGGCGGCCCCGTGGGTGGACCGGTCGGCGTACCGCTGCCGGGGCACGGTGCATCGCGGCCGGGGCCGGGCGCACCCGCGGCCGGGCCACGGCTCACGCGCAGGCGCGGGCGGCCCGCATCCGGGGGCGGTCGGCGGCCGCACCGCGCTGCAGTTCGGCGACCACCCGGTCGCGCAGCAGCTCGTACTGGGCCTGGAGCCGGCCGGGGCGGGCCGGGCGGGCGACCGGTCGGCCGGGGCCGACCAACTCGTCCGGTCCGAACTGCTCACGGGTGAGGTCGATCTCGAAGCCGGTGGCGAAGCGGTTCCACCAGTGGAGGTCCGTCCGCACGCCGTCGACGTGCACCTCGCCCATCATCAGCTCGCCGCCGAGCAGGTCGTGCACCACCATCGCCGTCACCCCGCACTGGCCGCGGGCGGGGTTGTCGGGACGCCAGTGGGCCAGATCCTCGGGCGCACAGGTGTCAACACCCCAGGAGGAGCGGATCGCACGTTCGATGTCGTTGAGGGTCCACGCCGTCATACCGGGAAGCCTGCCACGCGCCACTGACAGCGGCACCGGCTTTTCGAAGGGTCATCCCGTGTTCTGCGGCGACCCTCCTGTCGTTCACCCGAACGAGACCGTGGCCCGGCCGGCCGGTCCGCCCGGGTTGCGGGAGGGGCCGGCCGGCCGGGCCCGGCGTCACTTCGCCAGCTCGGCGACGCCCGCCTGCGCGAACTGCTCGTCCAGGTCCCCGCTGGGCGCGCCCGCGACACCGACGGCCGCGATCGGCGCGCCCTTCGACTGGATCGGGGCCCCACCCGCCAGGAACAGGGTGCCCGGGATGTCCTTCAGGTTCGGGGCCTGGGCCAGCCGCTTGGCCAGCTCCGAGGTCGGGGCGTTCCAGGACACCGCGGTGAAGGCCTTGCGCTCGGCCGAGACCGGGGCCTGCGGGCCGGCGCCGTCGCCCTTCAGCAGCACCCGGGTGACACCGTCCCGGTCGACGACCGCGACCGACACGTGCTGGCCGGCCTTGGTGGCCGCGTCCAGGGCGGCCTGGGCGGCGCGGGTGGCGGCGTCGATGGTCAGACCGCTGCTCTGGGCCAGGTTCTTGTTCTGGGTGTCGGCCTTCACGGCGGCCGGGGCGGCCGGGGTGTCGGTGGACTCGGCGCTGGCCGAGACGGCGCCCACGGTGGCGGCGGCGAGCGCGGCGGCGGCGACGGTGCCGGTCAGCACCCGGGTGCGCACGGAGGTCTTCTTCATGGTCCAGCTCCTCAGCGGATCTGCGGGGTGGGTGGGGCGGGGGTTCGGGGGGCCGCCGGACCGTTGCGGGGATCGTCCGGCGGCGTGCTTCGATCCTCCGCCCGGGGCAGGGGCCGCCACATCGGCGGTCCGGCGCGGGCGGCCGGGCACGATGGTGGACGGGGGCGTCAACCGATCGGCTGATGCGGACCCGGGCCGGACGGGTCACCATCGAGGGATCGGCGCAGGTCGACGCGGGTCGACGCCGGTGGCCGCGGGTAGCCGCGGCTCGGAACGGACCGGCGCCGACCGCGCACGCACCACCCCGTTCAGCCAGGAGCCACCCGTGCAGCAGCCCCGCCCGACCGCCGGCCGCCGCGCCGCGGACCGCACCGGCGCCGCCCGTCCCGGCGTCCTCGGCCACGACGCCGGCGACCCGGACGCGGGCCGACTGGCGCTGCTGCTGGACTCCGCCTTCCTGCTGCTGCTCGCCGCCTCGCTCAACCGCTACCTCAGCCACCACTCCGGCAGCGCCCAGGCGCCCTGGGTGATCGGGTTGAGCGCGGCCCTCGCGGTCGCCCAGCCGGCCGGGTCCTGGCTGGACCACCGCCGGCCGCCCGCCCCGGGCCGGCACCGCCGGTGGCCGCCGGCGGTGGTGGTGGCGCTCTGGGTGGTACTGGTGCTGCTCGCGCCGAGCTTCGCCTGGTGCGCCGTCCCGCTGATCTACACCGCGCTGCGGGCGCTGCCGGCGAAGGCCGCCATCCCGCTGGTCGGCGCGCTGACCCTGCTGGTGGTGATCGCCGAGATCCGGCTGCCGGGCGGCACCGACGCCACGCTCGTCCTGCTGCCGCCCGCGGTGGCCGGACTCGCCACCGGCGTCTTCCTCTTCATGGCCCGGCAGGCCGCCCGGCAGCGCGCGCTGATCGCCGACCTGGTCCGCACCCGGCGCGAACTCGCCGCCACCGAGCGGCGGGAGGGCACCCTGGCCGAGCGCGAGCGGCTGGCGATGGAGATCCACGACACCCTGGCGCAGGGCCTGTCCAGCCAGCAGATGCTGCTCCAGGCCGCCGAACGCACCTGGGACACCCACCCGGCGACCGCCCGCACCCACGTCCGCACCGCCGCCGAGGTGGCCGCCCGGAACCTGGCCGAGGCCCGCCGCTTCGTCCACGACCTCGCCCCGGCGGAGCTCTCCGACGGCCGCACGCTCGACCAAGCGCTGCGGGCGCTGGCCGAGCGGGAGTCCGCGGAGAGCGGGCTGCCGGTCCGCTTCCACCTGGACGGCACGCCGGTGCCGCTGCCCGCCGCCGCCCAGGCCGCGCTGCTGCGGATCGCCCAGGGCGCGCTGGCCAACGTCCGCGAGCACGCCGGGGCCTCGGCCGCCGCGATCACGCTGTCCTTCCTCGGCGACCAGGCCGTGCTGGACATCGCCGACGACGGGCAGGGCTTCGACCCGGAGGCGGCCGGCACCGGGGGCGGGCGCGGGTACGGCCTGCCGGCGATGCGGGCCCGGCTGCGGCAGCTGGGTGGCAGGCTGACCGTGGAGAGCACGCCCGGCGAGGGCACCGTGGTCTCCGCCGCGATCCCCCTCCAGCAGCGGTGAGCCCGGCGACGCCCCTGAATCCGTGACGACCCTGGAACTGCGATGACCCTGGAGCAGCGATGACCGTGGAGCAGCGATGACCCTGGAGCAGCGATGAGCACGACTCCCGTACCGGCGGCTCCCGTCCGGCTGCTGGTCTGCGACGACCACGCCGTGGTGCGGGCCGGACTGCTGGCGCTGCTGGCGAGTGCCGGCGACATCGAGGTGGTCGGCGAGGCGAGCACCGGGGAGGAGGCCGTCGCGCTGGCCGCCCGGCTGGCACCGCAGGTCGTGCTGATGGACCTCCAACTCGGCGACGGCATCGACGGGGTGGAGGCCACCCGGCGGATCACCGCCGTTCCGGACGGGCCGCACGTCCTGGTGCTCACCACCTACGACACCGACGCCGACATCACCCGGGCGATCGCCGCCGGCGCCACCGGCTACCTGCTGAAGGCCGAGCGGCCGGAGGAGCTGTTCGCCGCCGTGCACGCGGCCGCACAGGGCCGCACGGTGCTCTCACCGCCGGTCGCCTCCCGGGTGATGGCGCAGATGCGGGCGCCCGCGCCGCAGCTCACCGAACGCGAGCAGGACATCCTCGAACAGCTGGCGCAGGGGCTGGGCAACCGGGAGATCGCCCGGGCGCTGTTCATCAGCGAGGCCACGGTGAAGACCCACCTCGGCCGGATCTACGACAAGTTGGGCGTGGACACCCGGGCGGGCGCGGTGGCGGTGGCCAAGGAGCGCCGACTGCTGCGCTGAGCCCGCCGGTTCCGCCTTCCCCCCGCCTGCGCTGAGCCCGCCGGCTCCCCCTTCCTCCCGGCTGCGCTGGGCGCTCGCCCGGTGTCACTGCGTGCTGGCATGATGCTTGGAATGTCGGATTCCAGGCCGGTGTCCGCCGCCGCCCGCCCCCGCCCCGGCACGGGCGGTTCGGGCGGCGGCCGCCCCTGCGGGGCCGTAAATCCCTGGCCCTGCGGCCTTTCCGGCCGCCGCCGAGGGTCCACCGTGATGTAAATGTTTCGTGGATTCCGCTATTGACAAACCAACCACGCGGTTTGTTAGTTTGAGATCAACGACGTCCCCGGAGGTGGGGGCTCGCCGGGGCCTGTGCGGACCGCTCTCGCCGGAGGGTGTGGCCCAGGGGGGGAACGGCGGGTTTGCCGGGGTGTCGGGGGGAGCGGCAGCGCCGAAGCCGCGCGACGAGGCGGCGTGGAGCGAGTCCGGGGGGACTCGCTCCACGCCTCCCCCGGTCCCCGGGCCCTTCGGCTACACCAGCGCGCTCCAGTACGGACAACTGACGTACGGCAGTGGCGGCGCGCAGTGGTCGACGCCCCCGGACAGCACCGGGCCCCGCTCCGAACGGGCCACTCCCGGCGAGGTCGCGGTCAGTCCGGCCTCGCCCAACTCGCCGAAGAGCAGGGCCAGTCGATAGCCCTCCGGGGTGGTCGCGGTGACCCTCGGGCGCTCCCGGCCGGCGTCCAGCGAGGTGATCGTCCAGCCGCGCCGCCGCCAGTGCCGCTCCACCACGCCGACCAGTGCCGTCCGTCGGGGCAGCGAGACGACGGTGAGGAGGTCCCGGCCCCGGGTGACGTACCAGAGCAGCTCCGACTCGCGCCCCGGCAACGACAGCCGGGCCCCCGCCCGCGCGGGCGCGCCCTGCCAGACCGGCGCCGGGCGGACGGCGTCCAGGGTGTCCTGGAGCAGCGTCTCGCAGCGTTCGGCCGCGTCGAGTTGATCGACCGTCGCCGCACCCGTCCCGGACCCCGGTCGCCGACCCGGCGCGACCCGCGCGCCCCCGGGGCCGCCCGGGCATCCGACGTTCAGTTCGGCACCACCTGACTGCACAGGGCCCCTCCGTACTCCTCCCGGTGTTCAACCCGGGCAGGCATTCCGTCACTGCTTGGACGGCGGGCGGGTACGGGCAGTTCCCCTCCCGGTTCCGTCCCTCACCGTTCCCACACCTCCAGATTGCACTGCACGGTGCAGTTGAATGACTGCTCTGCACTGTGTAGTTTACTTCTCGTGCCGACCGGCCGGGCCGAACCAGCCGACCGGCCCCTTCCCGCACGCCTTCTGACCCGCCATCGAGAGGACCCGCCGCCATGCCCGTCATCACCGTCGGCACCGCCCGCATCCCCTACCGCGTCGTCGGCGACGGCCCCGACACCCTCGTCCTGGTGCACGGCACCGGCCCCGGCTCCGCCATGTGGGACGGCCTGCTGGACTCCTTCACCGACCGCTACACCGTGCTGCTGCCCGACCTCTCCGGCAGCGAGGCCGCCGAGGACGACGGCGCCCCGCTCACCCTGGAGGCCATGGCCGCCCAGGTCGCCGCCGTGATCGAGGACGCCGGGCGCGGCCCCGCCGACGTCCTCGGCTTCTCGCTCGGCGCCGTCGTCGCCACCGCGACCGCCGCCCTGCACCCCGAGCGGGTCCGCCGCCTGGTCGCCGCCGCCGGCTGGATCAGCGCGGAACAGGACGAGTACCTGCGGCTCTCCATGGCCACCTGGCTCTCGCTCGCCGACGACCCCGCCGCGTTCGGCGGCTACGCCACCCTCACCGCCTTCAGCGGCGGCTTCCTCAACCGGATCGGACGCGCCGCCGTCCAGGCCAACACCGCCTACATGCGGCCTACTCCGGGCACGCTGCGGCACATCGCCCTCAACCTCGACCTGGACCTCGGCCCGCTGCTCCCCCGCGTCCAGGCCCCCGCCCTGGTGATCGGCTGCACCCAGGACGCCACCGTCCCGGTGGAGAACGCCCGCCGGCTGCACGCCGCCCTGCCCGGCAGCGCCTACGCCGAGTTCGACACCGGCCACATCGTGCTCGCCGAGGAGACCGAGGCCTTCACCGGCGCCGTCCGGGACTTCCTCCTCGCCGCCGCCGCGCGGACGGCCGCCTGACCCGCCGGTCGGGCTGCCTCCCGGAGCACACCATCGCCCCCGGGGCAAGCCCTGCCGCAGAAAGGCTGATTACCGCGCATGGTGATCGAAATCAAATTGACTGAACGTCAACTCCAAAGGTGAGACTGCCTTGTTCGCGACATTCGCAAGGAGACGACCATGCGCATACTCTTCACCGGCCCCACCGCGGCCGGTCACCTCTACCCGATGGTGCCCACCGCCCAGGCGCTGCGCGCCGCCGGGCACGAGGTGCTGTTCGCCGTCGGCCAGCCGGTCGACCTGATCCGGTCCGCGGGCTTCCCGGTCGTCGAGATCGGCGACGGCCGGACCCTGCGGGAGATCATCGAGGAGCTCCTCGGCGGCAAGGTCGAGTACGTCAACCACGACCGGACCCAGGAAGAGATCTTCGACATGGCGGCCGCCATGTTCGCCCGCGCCTCCCGCCACGACCTGGACGGCCTGCTGGCCGCCGCCACCGCCTGGGGCGCCGACCTGATCGTCCACGACTCCTTCCACGCCGCCGCCCCGGTGGTCGCCGGCCTGCTCAAGATCCCGTCGGTGGTGCAGAACTTCGGCGCCAGCCCCGGCCGTCCGATGGCCGAGCTGGTGGCCTCGCACGTGCCCGACCTGTACGAGGAGCACGGCCTGACCGGCCCGGACATCGCCGCGGTGCTCAACATCGGCCCGCTCGGCGGCGACCCGGACGGCCTCGCGATGCGCTACGTCCCGTACAACGGCGGCGGCATCGTCCCGGCCGAGTTCCTGCGCAAGCCCGAGCGCCCGCGGGTGGTCGTCACCCTGGGCACCGTGCTCGCCGAGCTCGACGGCGTCCGCTCGGTGGTCCGCCTGGTCGAGGCGGCGGGCGAGGTCGACGCCGACTTCCTGCTCGCGGTCGGCGGCGCCGACCTCGACCCGCTCGGCGCCCTGCCCGCCAACGTCCGCGGCCTGCCCTGGGTCCCGCTCAACGAGCTGCTCAGCCGCGCCGACGCGCTGATCCACCACGGCGGCGCGGGCACCATGCTGACCGCCCTCCAGGCCGGTCTGCCCCAGCTGCTGCTGCCGCAGGGCGCGGACCACTTCGTCAACGCCGAGGCCATCACCGCCACCGGCGCCGCCCTGAGCTCCACCTCCGACGCCGTCGACACCGCGCTGCTCGACCGCGTCGTCACCGACGCCGAGCTGCGCGACGCCGCCCGCCGGCTGCAGGCCGACAACACCGCCCTGCCCACCCCGACCGCCCTGGTCCCCGCCCTGGAGGGCCTCACCGCCCGCCACTGAACCCGGCGCCGCCTCCGGCGCACCCGAACGAAGCGCGGCAGCCGCGGGTCGACCGACCTGCGGCTGCCGGCCGTACACGCCCGGTACCAGCTGGAGACGCCCCGGAACCAGATCGATCTCGGCCACTTCGAACACACTGCCGATCCGGGCGCGGTGGGCCCATCGCCGCCACCGCCCGGTCAGCCGGCCCGCAGCAGGGCCCGCAGCCCGGCGGTGTCGACAACGCCGGCCCGGGAGGGGAGGACCCGGTGCAGCAGGAGGTGGTGGACTTCCGGGTCCGGGTCGGCGACGCCGTCGGACAGGACGTACAGCCGGTAGTCGCGGTCGGCCGCGTCGACCACGGTGGACAGGACGGCGCCACCGGTGCTGAGCCCGGCGACGACCAGGGTGGTGATGCCGCGCCCGCGCAGCCGCCGGTCGAGGCCGGTGGTGGACAGGGCGCCGTAGCGGGTCTTGCGCACGACGATGTCGCCGGCCCGGGGCGCCAGCCGCTCGTGGACGGCGGCGGCCGGGTCCTCGTGGTGCATGGCGCGGTGCCGGGCCAGCGGGGCGAAGGACCGGTTGGCGGCCGGGACGGCGTCCCAGTCGGTCTCGGTGAAGCCGACCCGGGCGTAGGCGACGGTGCCGCCCGCGGCGCGCACGTCGGCGACGGCTCCCGCCACCCGGTCGAGCAGGGCCTCGCGGTCCCCGGCCTCGGGCAGCGCGGCCGGCACCGCGGGTTGGCAGTCCAGGACCACGAGCGCGGTGTGCGCGGGGTCGAGTGCCGGCTCGGTGTTCATGCGGGTGTCCTCCGTACGGGTGACGTGCCTGGTGGTGGGCCCGGTGACGTGCCTGGTGGTGGGCCCGGCGGCGGCTCTGCCGGTGTGCCCGGTCCGGCCTCCGCTCGCGCCCGGTCCGGTCGGGGCAGCAGGAGCGGGGTGGCCAGGACGAGCAGCCCGGCGGCGGCGAGGGCGGTGCGCGGGCCGGTGACGGCGGCGAGCAGCCCGCCGAGCGCGGTGCAGACGGCGATGGCCGCCTGCTGCCCGATCGACCAGGCCGTCAGGGTGCGGGCGACGAGGTGCGCGGGCGTGCGTTCGAGCCGGTAGGTGGCGAGCACCGGGTTGAACAGGCTCATGTTGACGATGATCGCCAGCTCGACGGCCATCACGGTGACGAGGCCGGCCACGCCGGGGCGGACGAAGGCCAGGCCGATCAGCCAGACGGCGCGCAGGGTGCCGACGGTCCGGAGCACCCGGTCCCGGCCGTGGCGCTCCACGACCCGCCGGGCCAGCCGGGAGCCGACCAGTCCGCCGAGGCAGGGGGCGGCGAAGGCGAGGCCGTACTGCCAAGGGGCGAAGTGGAGTTGGCCCAGCAGCAGCACGGCGAGCACCGGCTCGGTGGCCATGATCAGGCCGGCGACGAGCATGTTGTTGAGGTGGAGCGCCCGCAGGCCCGGATCGCCGGCGATGTGCCGCCAGCCGTCGAGCACCCCACCCGCCCGGGACGGGCTCCCGTCGGCCCGGAGCGGGCTCCCGCCCGTCCGCCGCGGTGCCTCCTCCCGGCCCCGGATCGCGAGGACGCACAGCGCGGAGAACAGGTAGCCGAGCGCGTCCGCCACCACGGTGGTGACCGGCCCGAACCGGCCGACCGCCGCCCCGCCCAGCGGCGGCCCGATCGCGATGGAGCTCCAGTTCGTGGACTCGAAGCGCGCGTTGGCCACGAGCAGGTCCTCCGGCCGGACGATCGCCTTGAGGTAGGCACCACCGGCCGCGCCGAACGCGATCTTCGCCGCGGCGACCACGGTCGAGACCACGAGCAGCTGGACGAAGCCGAGCCGCCCGAAGGCGTAGGCGACCGGGATCGTCGCCATGGCCGCGAACCGGACCAGGTCCATCGCGACCATGACCGGACGCTTGCGCCGGAACTCCACCCACGGCGCGAGCGGCACCGCCACCAGCGCGCCCACCGCGGGCCCCACCGCGGACAGCGCGGACACCTCCGCGGGGCCGGCGTGCAGCACCAGTACGGCGATCAGCGGCAGCGCCCCGAACCCCAGCCCCGACCCGTACGCGCTCACCGCGTACGCCGCCCACAGCCGGCCGAACGGCCTGCCCAGCCGTCTCCCGCCCGTCATGCCCGGTGCCCTCCCTCGCCGTCCCGCCCTCGGCCGCACAAACCGAGGTTGACCGGGGCGAGCCAACCGGGCGGCGCGGCGGCGGGTCAAACAACCGGTTCACCCACTCCGCACAACCACGGGTTGTTCCCTAAGGTGGGCCGACGTGGACCTCGAAGCAGTGCGCACCTTCGCCGCCATCGCGGAGGCCGGCCAGTTCCAGCGGGCCGCCGTCGACCTGGCGATCACCCAGCAGGCCGTCTCCAAGCGCGTCGCCGCACTGGAGCGCGACCTCGGCGTGCGGCTGTTCACCCGCACCCCGCGCGGCGCCGAACTCACCATCGACGGGCAGGCGTTCCTCCCCCACGCCCGCGAGCTGCTGCGCGTCGCCGAGCGCGCGGTCGCGTCCGTCCGCGCCGGCCGCCGCCCGCTGCGGGTCGACGTGATCGCCTCGCGCGGGGCGGCCTCCGGCCTGATGCGCGGCTTCCACCACGCCCACCCCGGGATCGACCTCGACGTGCTGATGCTGCTGGAGATCGAGACCGCCGTCGCCGCCCTCCGCTCCGGCACGATCGACGCGTCCTTCCGCGCCGTCGCCATGCCCGGCCGGCCCCTGCCCGAGGACATCGCGTCCGTCCGGGTCCTCGACGAACCGCTCCAACTCCTCACCGGCCCGGCCCACGCGCTGGCGGGCGCCCGGTCGGTGACCGTCGCCGAGCTGGTCGGCCACCGGATCTGGATGCCCGGCATCCTCCCCGGCAGCGAGTGGGGCGCCTACTACGACGACCTGGTCGCCGAGTTCGGCCTCACCATCGAGGCCACCGGCCCCAACTTCGGCTCCGACGCCCTCCTCGACACCATCGCCGACACCCCGGCCCTGGCCACCTTCATGAGCGAGCAGACCCGCCTCGTCTGGCCGGCCGGCCACGGCCTGCGCCGCATCCCGGTGACCGACCCGACGCCCGTCTACCCCCACTCACTCCTCTGGCACCGCGACAGCCCCCACCCCGCCCTGCCCACCCTCCGCACCCACCTCGCCACCGCCGCCCCCACCCCCGCCACCCCCGAAACCTGGACCCCCGCCTGGGCCCTCCCGCACTGACCACCGGCCACCCTGAACGGCCCGGACAACGCGAAAGCCGCAGGTCATATGACCTGCGGCTTTCGGTAGTGGAGCGGGCGACGAGAATCGAACTCGCGCTCTAAGCTTGGGAAGCTCATGTTCTACCATTAAACTACGCCCGCCTGATGAGCCGTCAGAGACCGCTCGATCCAGTGTCACTGTACCCCATTCGCGACGGTGGTTGCACGGGGGGCCGGCGGACGTGGCGGAGCGCCATGGGGCGGGTGTGGAGGCGTACTGTTTGGGCCGCGTGCGAGTGCTCCGGTGGGTGGGGGCCGAGGCGGCGAGCCATGGTGAGGAATGTCCGGAACATCCCCTAATGTGACGCTGTCCCGGGGCTCGGCCGCCGGGGCGCGTGAGTACGGGTGAGTACTGGGTTAGGGATGGGAAGGGGATCGATGGAGCAGCGCGCCGTCGTTCGTTGTGCCGAGGGGCACCTGTTCAGCACCACCACGTTCCCGATGCAGAACCTCGGTCCGGGCCGGCTCGGCCCCGGGCGGTTGATCCGCTGTCCGCAGTGCGGACGGCTGCGGAGTTCGGTGCTGGCCGACGTGCGGGAGCTGTCGGAGCCGCAACTGGCGCGGGCGATGCGGCTGGAGGCCGCGGAGTTCCTGGCCTGACCGCGGACGGACGCGGAGGTGGGCCCCGGACGGATTCGTCCGGGGCCCTTTCTTGCACGTAACCTCGAAGCGTGCTGCTCTCTGACAAGGACATCCGGACCGAAATCGACCTGGGCCGGGTCGTCATCGACCCCTTCGACCCGGCGATGGTCCAGCCGTCGAGTATCGACGTGCGCCTCGACCGCTTCTTCCGCGTGTTCGAGAACCACAAGTACCCCCACATCGACCCCTCGGAGGAGCAGCCGGACCTGACCCGGCTGGTCGAGCCCGAGGGCGACGAGGCGTTCATCCTGCACCCCGGCGAGTTCGTGCTGGCCTCGACGTACGAGGTCATCACGCTGCCCGACGACGTCGCGTCCCGGCTGGAGGGCAAGTCGAGCCTGGGCCGGCTGGGCCTGCTCACCCACTCCACGGCCGGCTTCATCGACCCCGGCTTCAGCGGCCACGTGACGCTGGAGCTGTCGAACGTCGCGACGCTGCCGATCAAGCTGTACCCGGGCATGAAGATCGGGCAGCTGTGCCTGTTCCGGCTCTCCTCGCCGTCGGAGCACCCGTACGGCTCGGAGCGCTACGGCTCGCGCTACCAGGGCCAGCGCGGCCCGACGCCGTCCCGTTCGTTCCTGAACTTCCACCGCAGCCAGGTCTGACCCCGGGAGACCGGAGACCCGCGGAGCCGCACGCAGCCGGGCGGCCACCCCTCACCCACCGGTGGGGGTGGCCGCCCGCGGCGTTCTCAGGCCCGCTTGGGGCTGGTGACGGCGACCAGCTCGGTGCCGTCCTCGGACAGCCGCAGCTCGGTGCGCAGCTCGGCCAGCTCGCCGAGGTGGTGCAGGTGGGTGCCGCCGCAGAAGATCCGCGCGCCGCCCTCGGGCAGCTCGCAGTGCCACTGGCGGCGGGCGGTGAGCTCGGGGCCGGGCACCTCGATGCGGACCGGGGCGTCGGCGGCGACCCAGGCGGCCAGCCGGGCGTTGACGGCCTCGGTGAGGGCCGGCAGGGCGTCGGCGAGGGCCGGGAACTCCTCGGTGGCGTCCGCCGTGAAGCCCTTCTTCTTCAGCGACTTGCCGAGCCGGTAGGTGTCGGTGCTGGCCTCGGTGTCCATCACCGAGCTCGCCATCGCGAGGCTGTCGAAGTCCGGGTTGCCGAAGGCGTCCGAGCGGCCCGGGTCCTTGCGCCAGCGCGGGGCGAGCGCGGCGTTCAGGGCGAGGGCGAGCAGGTGGCAGCCGCTGTGCGAGGCGCTGAGGGCGCCGCGGCGCCGGGCGTCGACGGCGAGCGCGGCGGTGCGGCCGACGACGTCACCGGGGTCGGTGTCGAGGACGTGCAGGACCAGCCAGGACCACTCCTCGTCGCCGCGCCGGACCGGGATGTCGGCGCCGACCGCCGGCTCCCCGCCCTCCGGGCCGACGGCGCCGGTCAGGCAGTCGACCACGGCCAGCTCGGTGCCGTCCACGGTCAGGGTGCCGAGGTCGGCCGGCTGGTCGGGCCAGGTGTGGTCGAGCGGGTGGAACGGGGTCGCCTCGGTGACGACGGCGTACCGGCCGTCGGCCAGCGGGTGCACCGCCAGCACCGGGGACTCGCCGGTCACCGCCCCGGCCGGGAAGCTGACGTGGGTGGTGGGGAGGGTCATGCCTGGCTCCGGTGAAGGTGGGACGACGAGGGTGGGGCGGGCTCGGCGCTCGGCCGCGGCCCGCCCCCATTCTGCCCTTCGCCCGTCGGAGCCCTCAGCCCAGCGTCGGCAGCTTGATCAGCACCAGCAGCGCGACCAGCTGTATCGCCGAGGCGGCCGCGGCCTTGCCCCAGGGCAGGTCGTGCAGCCGCCGGACCATGCTGGTCAGCAGGTACCCGCAGAGCATCCAGGTGGCCCAGCCGACGACCTGGACGACGGCGCTGCCGGAGGGCAGCACCAGGTCGAGCAGCAGCCGGGGCGCGTCGGTGAGCCAGCCGATCAGGGCGGCCAGGCCGACGGTCGCCTTCCACGGGCCGTCGCCGCCCAGCTGGCGGGCCAGCCCGTAGGTGACCCCGCCGAAGAGCGCGCCCGCCACGGTGAAGCCGACGGCGGCGGCGAGCAGGCCGGTCAGCGCCACGGTGAAGGTCGAGTTGACGATGTCGTCGCGGGTCAGCCCGATGCCGAGCACCGCGAGCGCGCCGTACAGCAGCGAGACGGTGAGGGCGGGCAGCCAGACCTGGTGGTCGCGGGTGCGGTCGAAGATCGCGGTCGGGCTGCGGAACAGGCCGGCGAACAGCTCGCGCCAGTGCGGCCGGGGGCCCGCGACGTGCGGGGCGGACTGGCCGCCGGCCCGGTAGACGGCGACGTTGTCCTGGCCGTACGGCTGCTGGTCGTAGCCCGCCTCGGGGCCGTACCCCCCGTCCGGGCCGTAGCCCTGGTCGGGGCCGTAGCCCTGCGCGGCGCCGTACGGCGGCTGCTGCCCGTGGCCGTCGTCGTAGTAGCCGTGCTCCGGGCCGGGGTGCCCCTGGTACGGCGGCTGCTGCCCGTACGGACCGCCGGCCGCGTACGGGTCGCCGGCCGGGAAGGCCCGGGTGTTGCCGGGCCGGTCGGCCGCGTACGGGTCGTACCCGTGCCCCGCCGGGTGCCCCGGGCCGCCGGACGTGCCGCCCGGGCCGCCGGGCGGTGCCGTGTGCGGGGCCGTGAAGTACTCCGGCCCGTCCGTCCCCCCGGGCGACGCCGGCGGCGGAGGGGCCGACCACCCGCCGTGCGGGCGGTCCGCGCCCTGACCGCTGTCGTATCGATTACCAGCCACGGTCCGAAGGTACCCGCCCCGCCCCGCCCGCGTCGGCCCCGGACGGAGCCGGGGCCGGTTTGCAGCGAGGCTGAGACGAACGGGGCCGAAAACCCGCCGGAACGGCCCCGGAGCGCCGCGAACCCGCAGACCCGCGAAGCCGCGCGAACCCGACGCCCGGAGGCGCTACCGCTGGGCGCCGACCGACGGCGCGTGCACCGCCGCGGCCGCGCTGGTGCCGGCCGGGCAGCCGCCCGGGCCGGCCGAGGTGCGGACGGCGCCGACCGGCAGCAGGGTGCCGCAGGCGATCCGGATCCCGGTCGGCAGCTCGTTGTCCGACTCCACGATCGCGCCGTCGCCGATCACCGCGCCGTCCAGCGCCGAGCGGTCGCCGACGGTGGCGAAGGCGCCCACGATCGAGTCCTTGACCAGGGTGTCCGGGCCGATCACCGCGCCCGGCAGGATCACACTGCCCTCGACGATCGCGCCGGCCTCGACCACCGCGTCCTCGGCGACCACGGTGCCGCCGCTGAGCACCGCGCCCGGGTGGACGGTGGCGCCGGGCAGCAGCAGGGCGTCGCCGGTCGGGCCGGGGACGGCCGGGGAGTCGACCTTGCCGAGCACCAGGTCGGCCGAGCCGCGGACGAACGCCGCCGGGGTGCCCAGGTCCAGCCAGTACGAGGTGTCGACGACGCCGCGCAGCAGCGCGCCGGTGGCGAGCAGCTCGGGGAAGGTCTCGCGCTCGACGGACACCTCGCGGCCGACCGGGATGCGGTCGATCACGGACCGGGTGAAGACGTAGCAGCCGGCGTTGATCTGGTCGGTGACGATCTGCTCCGGGGTCTCCGGCTTCTCCAGGAACTCCAGCACCCGCCCGTCCTCGTCGGTCGGGACGAGGCCGAAGGCCCGCGGGTCCTCGACCCGGGTCAGGTGCAGGGTGACGTCGGCCCCGGCGGCCACGTGGCCGTCGCGCAGGGCGGCGATGTCGACGCCGGAGAGGATGTCGCCGTTGAAGACCAGGACCGGCTCGTCGGGGCCGCAGGTCAGGCCGGAGGCGGCGTTGCGGATGGCTCCGCCGGTGCCCAGCGGCTCGCGCTCGGTCAGGTAGACCAGCTCGATGCCGTACGGGGTGCCGTCCTGGAAGTGGTCCTCGAACACCTCGGCCAGGTATGACGTGGCCAGCACGACGCGGGTGACGCCGGCGGCTGCCGCGCGGGCCAACTGGTGCGCGATGAACGGGACGCCTGCCACCGGCAGCATCGGCTTGGGGGTGTGGGTGGTCAGCGGACGCAGTCGCGTGCCCTTACCACCGACCAGCATGATCGCCTCGGTCATGGTCTGCGCTGTTCCCCTTGTGGTCTCTGCGGCCCCGGCCCGGCGGGCCGACGCCTCGTCGTCGGTCTGGACCCGGCCGGCCGGCCGGCGCGGGTCGCCACCCGTCCGGGGCTTCCGTCCGGAACGGGTGGACCGGCACGAAGCCGGTCCGGGCCTACTGTATTTGCTTCCGACCGAATGCCCGTCCGGCGCCTGTGCGATCGCCGTCACCCGCCGTCCGCACCGCCGTACCGGCGCAGGCCGTCCGGGCCGCCCAAAAGCCCGGCCCGGCGGGCGCGTTCGCGGCGTCCACCGGGCCGGGCGGTTGTAGCAGAACTGTCGAACAGCGGGCTCCGCGAGGGCTGTTACGCGTCCACCGTCGCGGGCTGCTCCTCGTTGTCGGCCGGCGGGACGGCCTTCACCGAGTCGAGCAGCAGCTGGGCCACGTCGACCACCTTCAGGTGCTCCTTGGCCGCGCCCTCGTTCTTCTTGCCGTTGACCGAGTCGGAGAGCATCACCAGGCAGAACGGGCAGGCGGTGGAGACGATGTCCGGGTTGAGCGACAGCGCCTCGTCCACGCGCTCGGTGTTGATCCGCTTGCCGATGCGCTCCTCCATCCACATCCGCGCGCCGCCGGCGCCGCAGCAGAAGCCGCGCTCCTTGTGGCGGTGCATCTCCTGCTGGCGCAGACCGGGGACCTTGTCCATGATCTCGCGCGGCGGGCTGTAGACCTTGTTGTGGCGGCCCAGGTAACAGGGGTCGTGGTAGGTGATCAGGCCCTCGACCGGGTTGACCGGGATCAGCTTGCCCTCGTCGATGAGGTGCTGGAGCAGCTGGGTGTGGTGGATGACCTCGAAGTGGCCGCCCAGCTGCGGGTACTCGTTGGCGATGGTGTTGAAGCAGTGCGGGCAGGTGGCCACGATCCGCTTGACCGGGGCGTCCTCCAGGGCCGCGTTGAGCGTCTCCACGTTCTGCGCGCCGAGCATCTGGAACAGGAACTCGTTGCCCAGGCGGCGGGCGGAGTCACCGGTGCAGGACTCCTCCTTGCCGAGGATCGCGAACTTCACGCCCGCGGTGTGCAGCAGCTCGGCGAAGGCCTTGGTGGTCTTCTTGGCGCGGTCCTCCAGGGCGCCGGCGCAGCCGACCCAGTAGAGGTACTCGACCTCGGCGGGGTCGATGTCCTCGCCGATCACCGGCACCTCGATGCCGGTCTCCTTCTTGAGCTCCTTGACCCAGTCCAGGCGGGCCTTGGTGGCCATGCCCCACGGGTTGCCCTTGTTCTCCAGGTTCTTGAGCATCGTCCCGGCCTCGGTCGGGAACGAGGACTCGATCATCACCTGGTAGCGGCGCATGTCGACGATGTGGTCGATGTGCTCGATGTCCACCGGGCACTGCTCGACGCAGGCGCCGCAGGTGGTGCAGGACCACAGCACGTCCGGGTCGATGACGCCGTTCTCCTCGGCGGTGCCGACCAGCGGGCGCTCGGCCTCGGCCAGGGCGGCCGCCGGGACGCCCTCCAGCTGCTCGGAGGTCGCCTTCTCCTCGCCCTCCATGTCCTTGCCGCCGCCGGCCAGCAGGTACGGCGCCTTGCCGTAGGCGTGCTCGCGCAGGCTCATGATCAGCAGCTTCGGCGAGAGCGGCTTGCCGGTGTTCCAGGCGGGGCACTGCGACTGGCAGCGGCCGCACTCGGTGCAGGTGGAGAAGTCGAGGATGCCCTTCCAGGAGAAGTGCTCGACCTGGGAGACGCCGAACACGGCGTCGTCGGCCGGGTCCTCGAAGTCGATCGGCTGACCGTTGCTGGTCATCGGACGCAGGGCGCCGAGCGCGGTGCCGCCGTCCTCCTCGCGCTTGAAGTAGATGTTGAAGAACCCGAGGAAGCGGTGCCAGGCCACGCCCATCGAGGGGTTGAGGCCGATGGTGGTCGCCCACGCGAACGAGATGCAGATCTTCAGCATCGCGAACAGGTAGATCAGGTTCTCCAGCGTGCCGTGCGACAGCCCGCTCAGCGCGGAGACCAGCGGGTACGAGACCAGGTGCTCCGGGCCGTACGAGTCGACGCCGTTGAGGGCGCCCTCCAGCGCGCGCAGCATCAGGATGCAGAGGCCGATGCCGAGGATCGTGTACTCGACGTAGAAGGCCTGCCAGGCGATCGAGCCGGCGAACCGGGACTTGCGGCCGGACCGGGACGGCAGGCTCATCAGCCGGATCACGATCAGGACCAGGATGCCCAGCGTGGTCAGGGTGCCGATCAGCTCGACGAAGAGCTGCCAGACCATCCAGTGGCCGATGACCGGCAGCGCGAAGTCGGCGTCGAAGAGCTGGCCGAAGGCGTTGACGATGGTCAGCACCAGGCTGAAGAAGCCGACCGCGACGAACCAGTGGGCGATGCCGACGATCCCCCAGCGGTTCATCCTGGTGTGGCCGACGAACTCGGTCGCGAGGGTCTTCACCCGCTGGGCCGGCTGCCCGAAGCGGGTGGAGTCCGGCGCACCGGTGCGGACCACCTTGTAGATGTACAGCGCCGCACGGGCGGCGAGCGCGGTGCCGATCACGAATGTGACCAGCGAGATGACGATCGCTGCTAGCTGCATCGGCTCTCCGTCTCCTGCGGCTTGCGGTTGAGCAGGCTCTCTGCGGTCCTACGGTCTTCGGACTGAGTGTACTGGTCGGTAACTTGCCGGGCCGACGGCCCGGACATTACCGGTGGGCAACAGTTCTCCAGAAGATTCCCAAGCTATGGCGGCAGTCACGTGGGCGCACCCCGCCACGGCGTGGCGGGCGCCGGGAGCCCCGGCCGCGCGCCCAACTCAGCAAAGTTGAGCGACCGGCACTCATACCTGTTGACGCCACCCCTCGGGTCGTGCATCCTTGAGCCTGTAAAGCTCAACTCTTCCGTGGAGGTATCTACGATGGCACGCGCGGTCGGCATCGACCTCGGTACGACGAACTCGGTCGTCAGCGTTCTGGAGGGTGGCGAGCCCACCGTCATCACGAACGCCGAGGGCGCTCGGACCACGCCGTCCGTCGTCGCCTTCGCAAAGAACGGCGAGGTCCTGGTCGGCGAGGTGGCCAAGCGCCAGGCGGTCACCAACGTCGACCGCACCATCCGCTCGGTCAAGCGCCACATGGGCACCGGGTGGAAGATCAACATCGACGGCAAGGACTTCAACCCCCAGCAGATCTCGGCCTTCGTGCTGCAGAAGCTGAAGCGGGACGCCGAGGCGTACCTGGGCGAGACCGTCACCGACGCCGTCATCACCGTCCCGGCGTACTTCAACGACTCCGAGCGCCAGGCCACCAAGGAGGCCGGTGAGATCGCGGGCCTCAACGTCCTGCGCATCGTCAACGAGCCGACCGCGGCCGCCCTCGCGTACGGCCTGGACAAGGACGACCAGACCATCCTGGTCTTCGACCTCGGCGGCGGCACCTTCGACGTCTCCCTGCTGGAGATCGGCGACGGGGTCGTCGAGGTGAAGGCCACCAACGGTGACAACCACCTCGGTGGTGACGACTGGGACCAGCGCGTCGTCGACCACCTGGTCAAGGTCTTCCAGGCCGGCCACGGCGTCGACCTGTCCAAGGACAAGATGGCCCTGCAGCGTCTGCGCGAGGCCGCCGAGAAGGCCAAGATCGAGCTGTCCTCGTCCTCCGAGACCTCGATCAACCTGCCGTACATCACGGCCTCCGCCGAGGGCCCGCTGCACCTGGACGAGAAGCTCACCCGGGCCCAGTTCCAGCAGCTGACCGCGGACCTGCTGGAGCGCTGCAAGGTCCCGTTCCACAACGTCATCAAGGACGCCGGCATCTCGCTCTCCGAGATCGACCACGTCGTCCTGGTCGGCGGCTCGACCCGCATGCCGGCCGTCGCCGAGCTCGTCAAGGAGCTGACCGGCGGCCAGGACGCCAACAAGGGCGTCAACCCGGACGAGGTCGTCGCCATCGGCGCCGCGCTCCAGGCCGGTGTCCTCAAGGGCGAGGTCAAGGACGTCCTGCTGCTCGACGTCACCCCGCTGTCCCTCGGCATCGAGACCAAGGGCGGCATCATGACCAAGCTGATCGAGCGCAACACCACGATCCCGACCAAGCGCTCCGAGATCTTCACCACGGCCGAGGACAACCAGCCGTCCGTGCAGATCCAGGTCTACCAGGGCGAGCGCGAGATCGCCGCGTACAACAAGAAGCTCGGCATGTTCGAGCTGACCGGCCTGCCGCCGGCGCCGCGCGGCCTGCCGCAGATCGAGGTCACCTTCGACATCGACGCCAACGGCATCATGCACGTCGGCGCCAAGGACCTCGGCACCGGCAAGGAGCAGAAGATGACCGTCACCGGCGGCTCCTCGCTGCCGAAGGACGAGGTCGACCGCATGCGCCGCGAGGCCGAGCAGTACGCCGAGGACGACCACAAGCGCCGCGAGGCCGTGGAGACGCGCAACTCCGCCGAGCAGCTCGTCTACTCGACCGAGAAGTTCATCGCCGACAACGCCGACAAGCTGCCGGGCGACGTCAAGACCGAGGTCGAGACCGCCGTCGGCGAGCTCAAGGAGGCCCTGAAGGGCGAGGACATCGCGAAGATCCGCGAGGCCTCGGAGAAGGTCTCCACCACCGCGCAGAAGCTCGGCCAGGCGCTGTACGCCAACGCCGACGCCCCCGCCGGTGCCGCCGCCGGTGACTCCGCCCAGGCCAAGGACGACGACGTCGTCGACGCCGAGATCGTGGACGACGAGAAGCCCAAGGGCGGTGCGGCATGACGGACAAGCCGCAGGGCGGCAAGCCCGGCGACGACTCCGCCGCCGACGAGGTGATCAAGGCCGCCGAGGAGGCCGCCGCGGCCGGCGCCGGGGAGTCCGGTTCGGACGACCTCGCCGCCGCCAAGCGGGAGCTCGCCGAGCGCACCGGCGACCTCCAGCGCCTCCAGGCCGAGTACCAGAACTACCGCAAGCGGGTCGAGCGCGACCGGCTGACCGTCCGCGAGATCGCCGTCTCCAACATCCTGGAGTCGCTGATCCCGGTCCTGGACGACATCGGCCGCGCCCGCGAGCACGGCGAGGTCACGGGCGGCTTCAAGTCCGTCGCCGAGTCGCTGGAGACGGTCGTCGCCAAGCTGGGCCTGCAGCAGTTCGGCAAGGAGGGCGAGCCCTTCGACCCGACCATGCACGAGGCGCTGATGCACAGCTACTCCTCGGACGTCACCGAGGACACCTGTGTGCAGGTCCTCCAGCCCGGCTACCGCATCGGCGAGCGGATCATCCGCCCGGCGATGGTGGCCGTCGCGGAGCCCCAGCCCGGCAGCCAGGCGTCCTCGGGCGCCGAGGCGAAGCCCGCCGACACGGACAAGTCCGACGGTGGCTCGGACAGCTGACAACCTGTGACAGCTGACAACCAGTGCGCTGCGGAGTCGTACGCCGGCCAGTACGGCGGCCGGCTCCGCAGCGCGTTGTCAACCGCCGTTTCTTCACCGGCTGTTGACAGCGCAGTGACGATGGACATCGGGAGGTGGCGGAAGCCGTGAGCGAGCGCAGCGGGCGAACCATCGGGGGACGCGTGTACCGCTCAGCGGCTGCCCAGCGCAGCGAGGTGGACGCCGTGAACGAGCGCAGCGAGCGAACCGTTGGAGGGCGCGTGTACCGCTCAGCGGCCGGCGAGCGCAGCGAGGTGGACGCCGTGAACGAGCGCAGCGAGCGAACCGTTGGAGGGCGCGTGTACCGCTCAGCGGCCGGCGAGCGCAGCGAGGTGGACGCATGAGTGGCAAGGACTACGTGGAGAAGGACTACTACAAGGTCCTCGGCGTGCCCAAGGACGCCACCGCCACCGAGATCAAGAAGACCTACCGGAAGCTCGCGCGCGAGTTCCACCCCGACGCCAACAAGGGCGACGCCAAGGCCGAGGAGCGGTTCAAGGACATCTCCGAGGCGTACGACGTCCTCTCCGACGAGAAGCGCCGCAAGGAGTACGACGAGGCCCGCAGCCTCTTCGCCAACGGCGGCTTCCGGGCCGGCGGCCCCGGCGGCACCGGCAGCTACAGCTTCGACTTCGGCGACCTCTTCAGCGGCAGCCAGGGCGGCGGACAGGGCGGCGGCCTCGGCGACGTCTTCGGCGGCCTGTTCAACCGCGGCGGCACCCGGCAGGCCCAGCCCCGGCGCGGCGCCGACGTCGAGACCGAGGTGACGCTCTCCTTCGAGGAGGCGGTGGACGGCGCGACCGTCCCGCTGCGGATGACCAGCCAGGCCCCCTGCCGCGGCTGCAACGGCACCGGCGCCAAGTCCGGCACCACCCCGCGGGTCTGTCCGACCTGCGTCGGCGCCGGCACCGTCAGCCGTGGCCAGGGCGCCTTCGCGCTCTCCGAGCCGTGCAAGGACTGCCGCGGCCGGGGCATGATCGTCGACGACCCGTGCCCCGACTGCCACGGCAGCGGCCGCGCCAGCTCGGCCCGCACCATGCAGGTCCGGATCCCGGCCGGCGTCCAGGCCGACCAGCGCATCCGGCTCAAGGGCAAGGGCGCCCAGGGCGAGCGCGGCGGGCAGCCCGGCGACCTCTACGTCACCGTGCACGTCGACCCGCACCCGGTCTTCGGGCGCAAGGGGGACAACCTCACCGTCACCGTCCCCGTGGCCTTCCCCGAGGCGGCGCTCGGCGCCACCATCGAGGTGCCGACCCTGAACGGCCCGGCCGTGAAGCTCAAGCTGCCCCCGGGCAGCGCCAACGGCCTCACCATGCGCGCCCGCGGCAAGGGCGCCACCCGCAAGGACGGCACCCGCGGCGACCTCCTCGTCACCGTCGAGGTCGTGGTGCCCCAGCACGTCACCGGTGACGCGCTGAACGCCCTGGAGCAGTACCGCGAGGCCACCGCCTCCGACGATCCGCGCGCCGCCCTGTTCCGGGCGGCGAAGGGAGCGTGACGACCAGATGTCCCCGATGAACCCGATCGACCCCGAGACCGCGATCGGTCCCGGCCTCGGCGAGGGCCTGCCCGGAGCCGGCCCCCGCCGCGCCCGCCGGGCCGCCGCGGGCCCGCCGCCGTATGTCCTCACCGAGGACACCCCGGTGTACGTCATCTCCGTGGCCGCCGAACTGTCCGGCCTGCACCCGCAGACCCTGCGCCAGTACGACCGCCTCGGCCTGGTCTGCCCCGACCGCACCGCCGGCCGCGGCCGCCGCTACTCCGCGCGCGACATCCAGCAGCTGCGCGAGGTCCAGCGGCTCTCCCAGGACGAGGGCATCAACCTCGCGGGCATCAAGCGGATCATCGAGCTGGAGAACCAGGTCACCGCCCTCCAGTCCCGCGTCGCGGAACTGGTCGACTCCCTGGAGGGCGCCGCCGCCGCGCTCCAGCAGCGCGAGGCCGCCGTCCACGCCTCCTACCGCCGCGACCTCGTCCCGTACCAGCCCCCCACCCCGCAGTCCAGCGCCCTCGTCGTCTGGCGTCCCCGGCGCTGACCGTCGTACGCACCCGAGCCGCCGGCCCCTCCTCCCGGGGGGTGCCGGCGGCTGCCGTGTGGTGAGAGAGTGCTCTGCCGGGCCCGCACGGTCGATCCGCGGGCGGCAGGGCACCCGGTTCGCGCCGCCTAGGATTCTTGCCACGGAAGACGACAGTCGCGTTGACTACTTCCCGGTCAACACTAGGAGCCGAGATGAGTGGGCGAGAGCACGCGGGAGCTGCATCCAGCGGATCGCGCGTCCTGTCCGAGGGCGCCCGAAAGCTCTATCTGCAGGCCGTGAACGAGAACGGTCGTCTCACCAAGAGCGCGTGCCCGGCCGCCGGCTCCCCCGCCCTCGAAGAATTGTTGAAGCTGGGACTTCTCATACCCGACAGCGACGAACCGGGCGAACTGCTCGCCGTCGATCCGACGCAGCTCGCCCACAGTCTGAGTTCGACCTGGCAGCGGCAGGCCCTCGAGCTGCTTTCGAAAGCGGTGACACTACCCGCCGATCTCAGCGAACTCGCCGAGGCATTTCACGCCCCGGACACCACGGGCGGCGCCATCGAATACATCCACGGGAAAGCGCGAATTAATCAGAGACTTCAGCAGTCGGCCGCGGCGGGAGTAACGGAGGGGCTGGCCATGCAGCCCGGCGGCCCCCGGCCGGCGGAAATGCTCACGTCATTCCTGGCGCGCGACCTGGAGATTCTCCGGCACGGCGCGTCCATGCGGACCATCTACAACGCGAGCACCCGCTACCACCAGCCGACCCGGGACTACGTCGCGAAGCTGACCGAGGCGGGGTGGCAGTTCCGCACCCTCGACGAGCCGTACGCCCGGCTGATCATCGTGGACCGCAAGCTCGCCGTGATCCCGGTGGTGGACGACGACCTGGCCGCGTTCATCCACGACCCGGCCATCGTCAACTTCCTCATCGAGGAGGTGTTCGAGCGCAGCTGGAACCGGGCCCTGGAATTCGACGGGGACCGGTCCGTCCCGCAACAGGTGGTGTCCAGACTGCGCCAGACGATAATCGACCTGATGCTCGCCGGAACGAACCACCGGGTCATCGCCCGTCGGCTCGGAATCAGTGAGCGGACCCTCGCCCGCCACATCGCGGAACTACGGGAGGAGTACCACGTCGACTCCCTCTTCCAGCTGGGCTACGCGCTCGGCCGGTCGGCGAGACCGGACCTGGGCTGAGGGCAGCGGTCGAAACCCCGCCCCGCCCGGCGCGACAGGGTTCACCCCTACTGTCCGCTTCGTCCCGACCGGGCGTCCGGCGGGATTCAGCCCCAGTGGAGATCGTCCGCGACAGCCTCCACCGCGCGGGTGGTACCAGCGGACTGCCCGCTGTCGGAGGAAACGGACACTCCGGTCACCACCGCTATACCGATGAGGATCGGAAGCGCAGCCTTGCAGACGAGTCGACGCACAGACACGGACCCACCCTCCCACTCTCTAACACTGTGGACTGAATCAATAGCACTAGCGTCCACATGATGCCGTACGTTCCGCGAGAGTGCCATCCCCCCTCACCTCGACCGGAGCGTCATCTCTCTGCCAGGCATCCAGATGACAGGGCGGGACGCTGGACGCGGCCGCGTGCGCTGATAGACGATCAATTCGCTCCCAATGGTCCAGCACGGATAGCGAACTTGCCGCTGTACCGTCAAATATCCTGCCAGATCTCTTCAGTCCTCGGACTGGAAAACCACCGTCCTCAGCGCCCGCCGGCACCACTTCGCAACCCGGTCGGCCTTTCCCCGGAGTCGACATGACCGAGCCCTACCTGCGTCACCACGACAGCCAGGCCCCTGAGGGTCGGCGTGCACGTGTGTTCCTGGCCGCCCCGCTGATGCGACTGACCGGGCCGGCCGACAGTGTGGTGACGCTCGCCAGCCGGACGCGGTTGACGACGCTCCGCACGACCCTGCTCCGCAGCGGTGCCGCCGTGTACAGCGCGCACCACAGCGACGCCTGGACCATCTCCGGCCGCGCTCCGGAGCCCCGCGTCCCCTCCGACTTCCGCGCCCTGCAGTCCGCGGACCTCGTGTTCGCCTACGTCGGGGCCCCGCTCTCGGCCGGTGTGAGCCTGGAGCTCGGCTGGGCGTCGGCGCTGCGCAAGCCGATCGTCCTCCTCGTCGACGAGGCCATCACCCACAACCCGCTGATCGCCACCATCGAGCAGGTCGCCCCCGTCCTGCCGCTGGTCTTCGACGACACCTGGTCGCAGGAGGCGCTCAACCACACGGTCGAGACCGCCCTGGACTGGGCCGGCATGGCTCTCTCCCTGCGCGAGGGCTTCTGGACCGCCCCCGGCGAGCAGTTCAACGTCCCCCGGCAGCAGCCCCCGGTCCCCGGCTACTGGCCGACCGGCGCCGCCACCGGCTGAGCCGCGGCCACCCACCGGACTCCCCCGCCCGGCCTCCCCCCGCCCGGGCTCCCCTGCCCCGCTTTCCCCCGCCCGGACTCCCGACGTCCACCGGCCCCCTCGGAACAGCGCCTCCGCGCCGTACGGCTCCCGCAGCCGGGCGATGTGACCGGCCACCGCACCATGTGCCCGCTCAAGCCCGTCCGGCCGGCCGTTCGCCCGCCGCGTGAGCCCGCGGACGAACGGCCGGCCGGCCCACTGGTACGGCGCGCCGCCGCAGGACCGCACCGGTCCGCCCGCCGACCGCCCGGGACCGCCCGCGCCGAACCGGCCGCCGGCTCCGGAAGCGGCGGCCCGGGTTCCACCGATCGCCCTGGCGCCGGCCGGTCCGTCAGTCATGGCGCTCGCCCCGGAGCTGCCAGCCGAGGTGGAACAGCGTGTGGGCGCCGTAGCGGTCGCGCAGCCGGGAGATGTGGGCCGCGACGGTGCGTTCGCTCACGCCCAGCCGGGTGGCGACGGCCCGTTGGGTGAGGCCGCGGGCGAGCAGCCGGCCGATCCGCACGGTGGTGACGGACGGCGGGTCGAGGTGGCGGCCGGCGGGCGTGGCGCGGGCCCAGTCGCGTTCGAACTGGGCGGCCAGGTAGGCGACGGTGGTGGGATCGGTGAGGAAGACCGCCCGGCCGCGCTCCTCGTCGGCGGGGATGACCGCCACCGCGCGGTCGAAGACCAGCATCCGCTCGTACGGTTCGGCGAGGACCCGGACCTGGGCGCCCTGTCCGGTGCGCAGGGCCACCTGGCTCTGCACGGCGGGGTCGGCGAGGGCGGCCGGCTGGTAGACGGTGCGCAGCGAACAGCCGCGGCGGAGCAGCGAGAGGTCCTGGGCGAGGACAGTCCGGAGGCCTTCGACCGGACGCGGCCCGGGCTGGGCCGCCAGGACCTCCTGCCGGCACTCCGAGACGAGTTCGGCGATCCGGCGGCGCACCTCGGCGACGTCGGCGACGGTGCCGGCCCCGGAGTCGACGGCCCTGGAGTCCACGGCACCCGAATCCACGGCCCCGGACGGCCGGTCCGTGCCCGCCCCCGGGTGGCGGGCCTCGTCGTAGGCGCGGGCCAGCGGCCCCAGGGTGCCCGGGAGCCGTTCGGCGTACCGCAGCAGGCGGACCGCGCGGGTGCGCAGGTGGAACCCGATCCGGTCGCCGACGGCGCGCGGACTGGCGGCGGTCCAGCCGGTGGCGGTGGGGGTGAGCAGGCCGCGGGCGACGAGGGCGGCCAGGGCGGGGCGGTCGGCGGGGGCGAGGTCCTCGGGGAGCAGCCGCCCGCCGCTCCGGACGGCGGCGAGGTAGAGGGCCCGTTCGGCCGGGCCCGGCTCATCGGTCATCGCGGGCGCCCCGCATCAGCCAGCCGAGCTGGAAGAGGGTCTGCGCGCCGTAGCGGTCGCGCAGCCGGGAGATGTGGGCGGCGACGGTGCGTTCGCTCAGGCCCAGCCGGGTGGCGACGGCGCGCTGGGTGAGGCCGCGGGCGAGCAGCCGGCCGACCCGGTCGGGGACGGTGCGGGCGGGTGCCTGGCCGGGGGCGGCGGCCTCGGCGGTGTCGGCCCGGGCCCAGTCGCGTTCGAAGGTGCCGACCAGGTAGGTGATGGTGGCCGGGTCGGTGATGAAGGCGGCGGTGCTGTTGTCGTCGTTGGCGGAGATCACGGCGACGGACCGGTCGAAGACGATCAGCCGCTGGAAGGGCTCGTCGAGCACCCGGATGAGCGAGCCGTGCCGGGTGACCTCCTCGGCGTAGGCGAGGGCGGGCGGGTCGGCGAGGGCCACCGGCTGGTAGATGGTGCGCAGCGAGCAGCCGCGTTGGAGCAGTTGGACGTCCTGGAGCACGGCGACCTGGAGCATGTCGGCGGGCCGGTGGCCGGGCTGCGCGGTGAGGACCTCGGAGCGGCAGTCGGAGACCAGTTGGGAGATCCGCTGGCGGATGTGGACGTGCCCCTCGACGTGGACGGCGCCGCCGGCCCGGTCGGTCGGGCGGGGCATCGCGTCGTAGGCCCGGGTGAGGCCGTCCAGGGCGCCCGGGAGGTTCTCCGCGCGGACCAGCAGCCTGGTGGCCTCGCTGCGCAGTTCGGCGCCGAGGCGGTCGCTGACCGAGCGCGGGCTGACCGCGGTGTAGCAGCGGTCCATCCGGTTGACCATCAACAGGCCGATGTCGATGAGCTGTTGGAGGGCGTCCCGGTCGGCGTCCGCGACCTCGCCGGTGGGGACGCGGCCGCCCGCGGCGATGATGGCCAGGTAGAGCTGTCGCGCGGCCTCGTCGGGCTCCTCGCCCAACGGCCCGTGATGCGGTGTGACCGCCGGTTCCGCCGTCACGTCGCACTCTCCCTGCCGGACGCCTCTCCTGGTGCTGCCCGTGCTTCCCGCCGCGCGGGCCGCGGTACCGGTGGGCCGGGCGGGCGCACGGTACCGGTGGGCCGGTACGGCGTGACCACGGATCAGGCGGTCACCGTACCGGGTGGGACGGCGGGCCCCCGGGTCCGGGTGCCGTCGCACACCGGGTCGTCCGGGGGCCGCCGTCGTACGCCAATGCCAAGGCGCTCCCGTCGAGGCGGAGCAGCAACGCCTCGACGGGTCCGGCAGGAGGCCATCACCACACATGGCCCCCGGCCGGCGCTCTTCGCTCCCCCGTTCCGCCGGCGCGAGACGTGTCGCACCCGCGGTCCGTTCGAAGAGCCAGTCGCCACCATCAGGCTGCGGTGCCTGGACGACTTGACGTGCCTCCACCCTCACAGCGTGACGGCCGGTGAACAAGTGCCGCCCGAGTGCAGGTTCGCGCAATTGCAGCTATCTGCATCCCGGGGCGGACGCGGCGGTTCGGACGGCGGGGCGGGTTCCGATGGGAACCGGGACGGGCGCCGGGAGTAGGCGCCGCCCGGGCACCACCGCCGGTCGGCGGTCGGCGGCGCTCCGGCCGTGCACGTTCCTGCACCGGCGGCGTGCTCCTGGGCTGCGTCCCCGCGCCTGCCGGGGCGCCCGCCGCCGTCAGCGGGCCAGCAGCCGGCGCCGCGCCAGCCCGGTCGCGGTGCCGCCCGCGGCGAGCACCCAGGCGGACGCCAGCAGCAGGTAGAGGCCGACGGCCAGTGCGTCGAAGCCCCCGAAGCCGGTGTGCCGGGCGAGCGCGGAGGCGCCGGTGACGCAGGTGCCGACCGGGAAGGTGTACGCCCACCAGGTCATCGCGAACGGCATCCCGGCCCGTCGGGCGCGCAGGTTGGCGGTGAGCGCGACGGCCAGCCAGAGCATCGCGACGCCGATCACCGCCACGCCGTACAGCGCGGCGAGGTCGGCCATGGCGGGCGCCAGCGCGGGCAGCACCGGGCGGGCGGCGTCGGCGAGCTGGTGGACCGCGGTGACGGACTGGCCGAGCGGGCCGAGCACCAGGAACAGCGAGGGGGTGAGCGCCAGGGCGGGCAGCTTGCTGTGGAACAGCCCGGTGAACACCACCGGCAGCAGCACCAGGGTGGCCAGCAGGCCGACCCCGAACAGTGCCCAGCAGCCGTACAGCATCGCCTCCCGGGCCGTCCCGGCCGGCAGGTGGGGGACGAGCGCCGGGCCGCAGGCGGAGGCGACCAGCGGGGCGACCACCGGCAGCAGCCAGGTCGGGTTGGCCTCCAGCGCGGAGAGCGGGTGCCGGGTGATCATCAGGTACGGGATGCCGCCGGCCACGGCCAGCGCGTACAGCGTGCCGAGGCTCCACAGCACCGCGTCCAGGGCGACCGCCGGGCCGGTGCCGATCACCCGGGGGCCGAGCAGCAGGGTGCCCAGTCCGACCGCCAGCAGCGCCATCGGCGGGCAGCCGTAGAAGACCGCGGTGGCCGGGTCGTCCAGCAGCTGGGCGCGGGCCGCCTCGCGGTGCCGGGTCAGGTGGACCAGCCGGGCCCCGGCCAGCACCAGCAGCGCGGCCAGCGCGAGCGCCCACATCACCTCGCCGAAGCCGGTCAGCCCGGGCAGCCGCACCGGCAGGACGGCGGCGCCGTTGGCCAGGATCGCGGTGCCCATCACGGCGGCGTACCAGTTGGGGCCGAGCTGGGCGAGGTCGAACCGGGGGCGGACGGCGGGGCGGGCGAGGGGGCGGATTCCGGCCAGAGTGGACATGCTCCCACCGTCGCCCGGACGGCCCGGCGGCCGGTAGCGCCCGGGCTTCTATGGGGGCATAGCCTGAACCTATGCCCCTCTCCCCGCACGTCCCCGAACTCGGCGCCCTGGAACTGCTGCTCGCGGTGGCCCGGCTGGGCAGCGTCGGACGGGCGGCGGCCGAGCTGGGCGTCAGCCAGCCGACCGCCAGCGCCCGGATCAAGGGCATGGAGCGGCAGATCGGCGTCCCGCTGCTGGACCGCTCGCCCCGGGGCAGCCGGCCGACCGAGGCGGGCCGGCTGGTGGTCGAGTGGGCCCGGCAGGTGGTGGAGGCGGCGCAGGCGCTGGACGCCGGGATCGACGCGCTGCGCGAGCGGCGGGACGCCAAGCTGCGGGTGGTGGCCAGTCTGACCGTCGCCGAGTACCTGATGCCCGGCTGGCTGCTCGGCCTGTCCGAGGCCAGCCCGGGGACGGCGGTGACGCTGCGGACGGCGAACTCGGCGGACGTCGCCGGGCACGTCCTGGCCGGGGAGGCCGACCTCGGCTTCATCGAGGGCCCGTCCGCTCCGCCCGGGCTGGCCTGCACGGTGGTGGCGGCGGACCGGCTGGTGGTCGTGGTGGCGCCCGGCCACCCGTGGGCGCGCCGCCGCGCCCCGCTGACCGGGGCCGAGCTGGCGGCCGTCCCGCTGGTGCTGCGCGAGCCCGGCTCGGGCACCCGGGAGGTGCTGGAGACGGCCCTGCGGCCGTACGGGGGTGCGGCCCGGCCCCGGATGGAGCTGGCCTCGTCCACCGCGCTGAAGGCGGCGGCGATGACCGGGGCGGGCCCGGTCTGCCTGAGCGAGCTGGTGGTGCGGGAGGAGCTGGCCACCCGGCGGCTGGTCGAGGTCCCGCTGGCGGAGGAGCTGGACCTGCGGCGGCCGCTGCGCGCGGTCTGGCCGGCCGGACAGCGGCCGGGCGGGCCGGCCCGGGAGCTGCTGGGGCTGACCCGGCGGTCCGCCGAGCGTTCACCGGGACGTCGCGGGACGAACGGAGTCGGGAAAGGTTGAGCGGAATAGACTCAACTTAGTGCATGCTGTACATGGCAGTGCTGCTCGCCAGCCGCCGCACGTGGCAGTAGTGAACGACGACGAGGGAGGACCCCCCAGCAGTGGACGCCAGCAAGTTCACCACCAAGACGCAGGACGCGCTGTCCGCCGCGATCCGGCAGGCAGGCACGGCCGGCAACCCGGACGTCAGGCCGGTGCACATCCTGATCGCCCTGCTGGAGCAGCCCGAGGGCATCGCCCGGCCCCTGCTGGAGGCGGTCGGGGCCGACGTCGCCCGGGTCGACGCCGAGGCCCGCCGCCAGGCGGCCGCGCTGCCCAGCGCGATGGGCTCGACGGTCGCCGCGCCGCAGCTCGCCCGGGACACCATCGCGGTGCTCACCGAGGCCGGCCGGCGCGCGAACGACCTGGACGACCAGTACGTCTCCACCGAGCACCTGATGGTCGGCCTGGCCGCCGAGGGCGGGCAGGTGGCCGAGCTGCTGGTGCAGCAGGGCGCCACGCCCAAGGCGCTGGTCGCCGCGTTCAAGGACGTGCGCGGCAGCGGCCGGGTCACCTCGCCGGACCCGGAGGGCACCTACAAGGCGCTGGAGAAGTACGGCACCGACCTCACCCAGGCCGCCCGGGACGGCAAGCTCGACCCGGTGATCGGCCGCGACCACGAGATCCGCCGGGTGGTCCAGGTGCTCTCCCGCCGGACCAAGAACAACCCGGTGCTGATCGGCGAGCCCGGCGTCGGCAAGACCGCCGTGGTCGAGGGCCTGGCCCAGCGCATCGTGGCCGGCGACGTGCCGGAGTCGCTGCGCGGCAAGCGGCTGGTCGCGCTGGACCTCGGCGCGATGGTCGCCGGCGCCAAGTTCCGCGGCGAGTTCGAGGAGCGGCTGAAGGCCGTCCTGAACGACATCAAGGCCTCCGACGGCCAGGTCGTCACCTTCATCGACGAGCTGCACACCATGGTCGGCGCGGGCGCCGGCGGCGACTCCGCGATGGACGCGGGCAACATGCTCAAGCCGATGCTGGCCCGCGGCGAGCTGCGGATGGTCGGCGCCACCACGCTGGACGAGTACCGCGAGCGGATCGAGAAGGACCCGGCCCTGGAGCGCCGCTTCCAGCAGGTGCTGGTCGGCGAGCCCAGCGTGGAGGACTCGATCGCCATCCTGCGCGGCCTCAAGGGCCGGTACGAGGCGCACCACAAGGTGCAGATCTCGGACGCCGCCCTGGTCGCCGCGGCCACCCTGTCCAACCGCTACATCACCTCCCGCTTCCTGCCCGACAAGGCGATCGACCTGGTCGACGAGGCGGCCTCCCGGCTGCGGATGGAGATCGACTCCTCCCCGGTCGAGATCGACGAACTCCAGCGCGCCGTCGACCGGTTGCGGATGGAGGAGCTGGCCCTGGAGAAGGAGTCGGACCCGGCCTCGGTCGACCGGCTGGCCCGGCTGCGGCGCGACCTCGCCGACAAGAACGAGCAGTTGAGCGTGCTCACCGCGCGCTGGGAGCAGGAGAAGAAGAGCCTCAACCGGGTCGGCGAGCTCAAGGAGCGGCTGGACGACCTGCAGGGCGCGCTCGAACGCGCCCAGCGCGACGGGGACTTCGAGCGGGCGTCCAAGCTGATGTACGCCGAGATCCCGGCCGCCGAGAAGGAGCTCGCCGACGCCCAGGAGCGCGCCGCCACTGCGGACACCGAGCCTGGGTCCGCCGCCGCCCCGATGGTCAAGGAGGAGGTCGGCCCGGACGACGTGGCCGACGTGGTCGCCTCCTGGACGGGCATCCCGGCCGGTCGTCTGCTGGAGGGCGAGAGCGCCAAACTCCTGCGGATGGAGGAGGAGTTGGGCAAGCGCCTGATCGGCCAGGCGGAGGCCGTGCAGGCCGTCTCGGACGCGGTGCGGCGCACCCGCTCCGGCATCGCCGACCCGGACCGCCCGACCGGCTCCTTCCTCTTCCTCGGCCCGACCGGTGTCGGAAAGACCGAACTCGCCAAGGCCCTGGCCGACTTCCTGTTCGACGACGAGCGGGCGATGGTCCGGATCGACATGAGCGAGTACGGCGAGAAGCACTCGGTCTCCCGGCTGGTCGGCGCCCCGCCCGGGTACGTCGGCTACGAGGAGGGCGGCCAGCTCACCGAGGCGGTCCGCCGCCGCCCGTACAGCGTGGTGCTGCTGGACGAGGTGGAGAAGGCGCACCCGGAGGTCTTCGACGTCCTGCTCCAGGTGCTGGACGACGGGCGGCTCACCGACGGCCAGGGCCGCACGGTGGACTTCCGCAACGCCATCCTGATCCTCACCTCCAACCTGGGCAGCCAGTACCTGGTCGACCCGACCACCCCGGAGGCGGAGAAGCGGGAGCTGGTGCTCGGCGCCGTCCGGTCCGCGTTCAAGCCGGAGTTCCTCAACCGGCTGGACGACATCGTGGTCTTCGAGCCTCTGGGCACCGGCGAGCTGAGCCGGATCGTCGACCTCCAGGTGGCCCGGCTGGGCGAGCGGCTGCAGGAGCGGCGGCTCACCCTGGAGGTCTCCGAGGCCGCCCGCGACTGGTTGGCGCTCACCGGCTACGACCCGGCGTACGGCGCCCGCCCGCTGCGCCGGCTGGTGCAGTCCGCGATCGGCGACCAGCTGGCCCGGGCGATCCTGTCCGGCGCGGTGCACGACGGGGACACCGTCGTGGTCGACCGGGACGAGACGGGCGACCGCCTCACCGTCCGCGGCCGGGGGCCGCTGGAGAAGTAGCACCGCCGGGCGTCCGGCGCACGGGCCGCCCCCTCCGCTCCGGCGGCAAGGGGGCGGCCCGGTCCGCGCTCGGCCCGGTCCGCGCTCGGCCCGGTCCGCGCTCGGGGCCGGTTCGCGCCCGGGGCCCGGTTCGGCTACTCCGCGGCGGTCACTCGGCCGTCGCCCCGCCGCCCGAGCGCAGCAGCCGCCGGGCCCGGTCCCGGCGGCTGCGCGCCAACCGGTGCAGTTCGGCCACCTGGGCGTCCGGCAGCCCCCAGGTCTGGGTCAGCAGCCGCAGCGTGGTCACCCGCGGACAGGACACCTCCCGCTCCAGGTCCCGGATCGACCGCACGCTCAGCCCGGTCGCCTCGCCCAACTGCTCCTGTGTCATCCCCCGGTCCAGCCGGATGCTCCGCAGCAGCGCCCCGAGCGTCGCGCCGTCCCCCGTCGCTCCACCCATGCCCGTTCCCTCCCTGATTCCGGGCCGTCCGCCTCAGGACGGCTCAACTCTCCCGGCAGTAACGGTGTTTGACCGACGCGTGTTCCTCGGCGCGCCGATGCCGACCGCCCGGCGGGGCACCCGGACCAGCGCGCCGGGCTGCGTGTCCGGCTCCCGCCCACCCCTCCGTGCGGCCCCGCGCCCCGGTCCGGCCCCCATGCCGCGCACCCTGCGTGACCACCACCCGTTCGGCCCCCGCCGGAGGCAACGGAGAACGCCGGAAAGAACGCCGGACGAAGATCGACGCACCCCTCGGCTGCCCCTGTGAGCGGAGCCCCGGATGAGGCAGGATGGGAAGTGGAAAGGGCGGCCTCTCATTGCCGGCCACCACGTGCACTGAGGAAGAGGACCCCCATGAGCATCGACCCGTCGTCCATCCCGTCCTTCGGCGTCCCCCAGGGCGGCCAGCCCGGCGGCCAGGGCGGGCGGCCGGCCGGCCCGCCGCCGATCGTCGTCCCGGACCAGGCCCTGGTCGCCCAGCTGCTGGACCAGATGCAGCTCAAGCACGTCGTGGACGAGGAGGGCGACCTCACCGCCCCCTGGGAGGGCTTCCGCGTCTACTACATGTTCCGCGGCGAGCAGAAGGAGCTCTTCGCGGTGCGCGCCTTCTACGACCGCTCGTACCCGCTGGAGAAGAAGGGCGAGATCCTCGACCTGATCGACGAGTGGAACCGCGAGACCCTCTGGCCCAAGGTCTACACCCACACCCACGAGGACGGCGTGGTCCGCCTGATCGGCGAGGCCCAGATGATCGTCGGCACCGGCGTCAACCTGGACTACTTCGTCACCACCACCGCCAACTGGACCCAGGCCTCGGTCGGCTTCGAGCAGTGGATCGTCGAGCGCCTCGGCCTCCAGAACGAGATCGAGGGCGAGGACGGCGAGGGCACCGAGGGCACCGACGAGGCCTGATCCCGCCCCGCGCCCCCGGGTACGGCCCGCCACCGCCTCAGCGCCGGTGGCGGGCCGTTCTTGTCCCCGGCTCCCGGCTGACCCAGGATGGCCCTGACGACGAGCCGTGAGGGAGCCACCGATGGGTACCAGGCCACTGCTGAACCGCCGACTGGCCGGGATGGGCACGACGGTCTTCGCCGAGATGTCCGCCCTGGCCACGGCCACCGGCTCGATCAACCTCGGCCAGGGCTTCCCGGACACCGACGGGCCCGAGGAGGTCCGCGAGGCGGCCGTCCGGGCCCTGCGCGAGGGCCGCGGCAACCAGTACCCGCCCGGCCCCGGCATCCCCGAGCTGCGCACCGCGATCGCCGAGCACCAGCAGCGCCTGTACGGCCTGTCGTACGACCCGGACACCGAGGTGCTGGTCACCGCCGGTGCCACCGAGGCCATCGCCGCCACCCTGCTGGCCCTGCTGGAGCCCGGCGACGAGGTGATCGCCCTCGAACCCTTCTACGACTCCTACGCCGCCTGCATCGCGATGGCCGGCGCCACCCGCCGCCCGCTCACCCTGCGGGCCCCGTCCTTCCGCCCCGACCTGGACGAGCTGCGCGCGCTGGTCACCCCGCGCACCCGGCTGCTGCTGATCAACACCCCGCACAACCCGACCGGCACCGTCCTCACCGCCGAGGAGCTCGCCGCCGTCGGCGCGATCGCCGTCGAGCACGACCTGCTGGTCGTCACCGACGAGGTCTACGAGCACCTGGTGTTCGGCGCCGTCCACCGCCCCCTCGCCGCCCTGCCCGGCATGCGCGAGCGCACCGTCACCATCTCCTCGGCCGGCAAGACCTTCTCCTTCACCGGCTGGAAGGTCGGCTGGGTGACCGCGGTCCCCGAGCTGGTCGCGGCCGTGCGCACCGCGAAGCAGTACCTCACCTACGTCAGCGCCGGCCCCTTCCAGTACGCCGTCGCCGAGGCGCTGCGGCTGCCCGACGCGTACTTCGACGCCCTCCGCGCCGACCTGCTGCGCAAGCGGGACCTGCTGGTCGACGGCCTCACCTCGGCCGGCTTCCGGGCGTTCACCCCCGAGGGCACGTACTTCGTCACCACCGACATCACCCCGCTCGGCGAGCAGGACGGCATCGGGTTCTGCCGTGCCCTGCCCGGCCGTTGCGGCGTCGTCGCGATCCCGAACGCGGTGTTCTACGACGACCCGGAGGCCGGCCGTAGCCTGGTCCGCTTCACTTTCTGCAAAAAGGACGAGGTCCTCCAGGAGGCCGTCACCCGGCTGCAGCGCCTGTGAGCGGCCGCACGCCCCCTTTCGCGCCCATCGAACAGGACCGCCGGTGATCCGACACCAGTTCTGATTGATCACCAACTCACTTGATCCGCTTGCCCTTTTGGTGCCACGGTGGCAGTCCGTCCGCCGCGCCGGCACTTTCCCGCCGCCCTCCGCGCCCCGCGTTCGGAGGGCGGCGGTGCGTGATGCACCCGAACGGCGCACACCCGGCGCGCACGGCGCACGATCCGGTGGCAGGGGCGCGCGCTGTGCAGACTCGCACATGGGCTCGATCAGACCCGGGAAGCAGGTGTGCTCGAAACGGTGAATGCTTGACAAAGTTGGGTAAATCACCGGCGGACCCGGCGTATTCGTGCTTCTCTGCTGCTGAATCTCCAGCCGGAATCCTTCCTTCCACGGTCGGCCGCGCCCAGGGCCGGACAGCCACGAACAGCCTCGCCATCGCCTAGGCCTACTCGCTGCTGCCCGACGGGCGCGCACGGAGCTGAAACGCGGAGCCGAGCATGCTCACCACACTGCAGACCTCCTACACGGACACCCGCGCCGGTGACCTCGCCTGGTGCCTCGGCGGCGACCCGCTGCCCGCTCTCGCCGTCCGCGACCTGAGACTCGACGGAGCCGGCCGCCCGGGCACCTCCGGCGCCCTCCAACTGCGCCTGCTGGGCGCCTCGCACCAGGTGGTGATCGACGCGGGCCCGGGCCAGTGCCTGGAGACCGTCGCCTGCCTGCCCGGCCGCCGCACCCCGCTGCCGGCCCGGGTGGCCAAGCAGGTCGGCGGCTGGGAGTACGAGTTCGCCGCCCGGATCGAGGCGCTGCCCCCGCACGACTTCGCGGCCCGCGCCCAGGAGCTGCTGGCCCTGGTCGAGGGGCACCCGCGGGGCCTGGCCGGGGTCTTCCCGGGCGACCCGAGCGCCTTCACCGCGCTGGTCACCCAGGGCGGCGCGGACCGGCTACTCTGGCGCACCTGGCACGCCTACCCCCAGGAGGGGCAGCTGGTGTGCACCCGCTCCTCGCTGGTGGTGTCCGGGGCATGACCGCCCGAAGCCCGGAGCGGTGCACCGCTCCGGCCGCAGGCCGCCCACCACAGGCCTACGAATCGTACGCAGGAACGGTTCGTCAATCCGACGTCGCCCACTGTCCGTCGGATGGGCGCAGCCATCCGTCCCGCACGTCCCCTAGCGTTTGTTCGTGATCAACCATCCGGCCGGTCCGCCCGCACGCCCGCGAGTGGACCTCGACGACGGCACCCCGCTCCGGCCCGGGCGAGGCCTCGCCCCACTCCCGCCCACCCGCCGTCGGTCCCGGCTGCGCTCCAGCCCCCGGCTCGCCCGCCTGACCGTCCTGCTGGCCGCGTTCGTCTGCGCGGCCTGCGGACTCGTCTACGAGCTCGAACTCGTGGCGCTCGGCGACTACCTGCTCGGGGACACCGTCACCCAGACCTCCGTCGTGCTCTCCGTCATGGTGTTCGCGATGGGCCTCGGCTCGCTGCTCGCCAAACGGTTCACCAGTCGGCCCGCCACCGCCTTCGCCCTGGTCGAGTGCGCGCTCGCGCTCACCGGTGGACTCTCCGTCCTCGCGCTCTACTCCTGCTGGGCCTGGATCGGCCGCTACCAGGCCGCCATGGTCGGCCTCACCTGCCTGATCGGCGTCCTGATCGGCGCCGAGATCCCGCTGCTGATGACCCTCATCCAACGGATCCGGCGCGAGGACGCCGGACGGGCCGTCGCCGACCTGTTCGCCGCCGACTACGTGGGCGCGCTGATCGGCGGCCTCGCCTTCCCGTTCCTGATCCTGCCCGCCCTCGGACCGGGCGACGGCGCCCTGCTCACCGGCGCCGTCAACGCCGTCGCCGGAGCGGCCGTGGTGCTCTGGCTGTTCCGCGAGGAACCCGCCCCCCGGATACGACGGCTGCTCTGGGGCGGCTGCCTGCTCGTCCTCGCCCTGCTCGCGGCGGCCGCGGCCGGCTCCGACGCCGTCGAACGCGCCGCCCGGCACGCCCTGTACGGCGACCAGGTCCGCTACGCGACCCGCGGCCGCTCCCAGGAGATCGTGCTCTCCGGCCCCGCCGAGGGCCCGCTGCGGCTCTACCTGGACGGCCGGCTCGCGGTCTGCGGGCCCGACGAGTACCGGGGCAACGAGGGCCTGGTCCACCCCGCCATGGCGGCCGGCCCGGACGCCCGGGTGCTGCTGCTCGGCGGCGGCGACGGCCTCGCCCTGCGGGAGGTGCTGCGGCACCGGGGCGTGCGCACCGTCCGGCTGGTCGACGCCGACCCGGCCCTCCCCCGGCTCGCCCGCACCGACCCCGGGCTCGCCGCCCTCGGCGGCCACTCGCTGGACGACCCCCGGGTCCGCACCACCGCGGCCGACCCGATGGCCTGGCTGCGCGGCGCGGACGCCTCCGGCGGGGACGGCCCGTACGACGTGGTGCTCGCCGACCTCCCGGCACCGGCCGACGGCGGGCCGGTCAAGTTCCACTCCCAGGAGTTCTACGGCCTCGCCGGCCGGCTGCTCTCCCCCGGCGGCCGGCTCGCCGTCCGCGCCGGCAGCGACCTGGCCGGGCTCTGGCAGATCGAGTCCGGCCTGCGGACGACGGGCCTGCGGACCGTCCCGTACGCCGTCCCGGGCAGCGCCACCGCCGGCTGCCGCCCCGGGCCGCCGGACGGCGCCGAGAACTTCCTCCTCGCCGCCGCCACCCCGCCCCCGCTCACCCTCGCCCCCGACGCCCCGCCGCCCCGCGCCCTCACCCCCGAAACCCTCCACGCCGCCGCCACCCGCCTCACCGCCCTCCGCCCCGCCCACCCCCCGGCCGCCCTCACCCTCCTCGGCCCCCGCTGACGCCGCGGGGGCGGCGGCAGGGCGGAGGGGGCGAGGTCGCGACGGCAAGGGAACAAGAAGGGGCAGGAAGCGCCCGGCCGCCCGCACCCCCGCCGACGCCACAGGAGCGGCGACAGGACGGAGGGGGCGAGGTCGCGACGCCAAGGGAATCAGAGGGGGCAGGAAACGCCCGGCCCCTCGGCCCCCGCCGACGCCACAGGAGCGGCGGCAGGGCTCAGGAGGAGAGATCGCGACGGCCAAGGAAACAGCGGCGACAGGAAACCGCGCCCCTCCCCCCGGCCGCCTTCACCCGCGCGGCCCCGCTGTCGCCATCGGACCAACGGCCAAGGCACGGCGCCGCCAGCCCCACATGGGCCGGAAGGTCCGGCGGTGGTGCGACGGCGCCCCACCCTCTCGGCTGCCCTCACCCGCTGAGGCCACAGAAGCGATGACCTGGCGCCAGCCGTGCAGGGGTGGCCTGGGAGGGGGAGGCAGGGCTGCGACCGCCAAGGGCCCCACCGTCCCGCGTCCTCGCCCCCGCTGCCCGTCCGCCCGTCCGTCCGCCCGTCCGCCGACGACCGGGCACGGCCCGGCGGTGCTGCGACGGCCGGGGGAACAAGCGGGGACCCGGAAAATCTGGTGGTGGTGGGTAGGGACCGTGCGGGGCCCAGTCGGTAGGCTCCGTTGCATGGAGCATGAGGTTGTCGTCCCGATGTCCGCCGAGCTGGTGCGGCAGGCCTTGCAGGATCCGGCGCTGTTGGCCCGGAGCGTGCCGGGGCTGAGCACCGAGCCGGCCGCGGTCGGGGCCGGTGCGGCCGAGGAGATCAGCGGCCGGCTCAAGCTGCGGATCGGCGGCTCCACGATCACGTACAAGGGTGTGCTGTCGCTGATCGAGGGCCGGGAGGGCGTGCTGACCGTGCTCGCCGAGGGTGAGGAGGCCCGGGGCAGCGGCGAGGTGACCGCGACCGTCCGGGTCAGCGTCGCGGACGGCGCCGAGGACGGCACCGCGGCGATCCGCTTCACCGGCGACCTCAGCGCCACCGGCCGGCTGACCGAGTTCGACGCGGAGACCCTCGACGCCACCGGCCGCCGCCTGCTGGACAGGTTCGCCGCCGCGCTGGTGGCCCCGGAGGGCGAGCAGCCGCAGGACCAGGACCAGGAGGACGCCTCGGCGGCCGACTCCGCCGCCGAGGGGATCGAGGCCGGGGTGGTGTTCATCGAGGAGCGCCAGGACCAGCCCGGCGACGACCTGGACGACGACCTCTCCGACCTGATCGCGTTCTCCGACGCCGACGCCGAGCGCTTCGGCCTGCCCACCGGCTCCGCCAACGACGACGAGGACGACGTCGACGGCGAGGGGGTCTCCGCCGAGCAGGACGGCGTCGCCGAGGAACTCCCCGCCGAGCCGCTCTTCGCGTACGAGGAGGAGCCGGCGCTCAGCGGCCCGGTGCGCCGCAGCATCGTCGGCCGGTCCGCCGAGGAGGTGGACCACGCCCCGCCACGCGGCCCGTACGCCCCGGCGCTGCCCGCCCGCAGCGCGCGGGCCCGGGCGGCGTCCCGCTGGGGCGGCGAGGCCGGCGGGATCGTGGTGCCGGGCACCGGCGGCCGCAACGCGGTGCCGTGGGTGATCGGCGGCTCGGTGGCCCTGCTGGGCGGTGCCGTGGTGCTGGTCAGGGCGCTGCGCCGACGCTGAGGCCGGGGCGCCGCGTCCGTGCGCAGGGCCTAGACTGAACGCTCATGAGCAACGACCGCGACGCCCTGCTGGCACAGATCAAGGACAAGGCCGTCGTGCACGGCAAGGTCACCCTCTCCTCCGGCAAGGAGGCCGACTACTACGTCGACCTGCGCCGGATCACGCTGGACGGCGTGGCCGCCCCGCTGGTCGGCCGGGTGATGCTGGACGCGACCTCGCACCTGGAGTACGACGCCGTCGGCGGTCTGACCCTGGGCGCCGACCCGGTGGCCGCCTCGATGCTGCACGCCGCCGCCGCGCGCGGGCGGCAGCTGGACGCCTTCGTGGTCCGCAAGACCGGCAAGGCGCACGGCCTCCAGCGCCGGATCGAGGGCCCCGAGGTCAAGGGCCGCCGGGTGCTGGCCGTCGAGGACACCTCCACCACCGGCGGCTCGGTGCTGACCGCCGTGGAGGCGCTGCGCGAGGCGGGCGCCGAGGTGGTCGGCGTCGCGGTGATCGTGGAGCGCGGCGGCGCGGCCGCCGTGGAGGCCCAGGGCCTGGAGTACGTGACCGCGTACACCCTGGACGACCTGGGCCTCTGACCCGGCCCGGCACGAGCCCGGCACTAGCCCGGCACGACGAACGACCGAGGGCCGGTGCTGTTTCACGTGAAACAGCACCGGCCCTCGCCGTGTCCGGGGCGCCGGGCGCTCAGCCGCGCCGGTGCCGGCCGCCACCGGCCTGGACCTGGTTGTCGTCGGCGGCCTCGACGCCGCCGGCCCGCTTCTTCCGCCGCTCGCGCACGACCTCGACCAGGATCGGCGAGATCGACAGCAGGACGATCAGCAGCACCGCCGGGATCAGGTACTTGTCGATCACCGGGGCGAGCGCGTCACCGAAGAAGTAGCCGATCAGCAGCATGGACTCGGTCCACAGCACGCCGCCGACCACGTTCCAGAGGAAGAACGTCCGGGCGGGCATCTCCAGGGTGCCGGCGACCGGGTTCAGGAAGGTGCGGACGATCGGCATGAAGCGGGCCAGCACCACCGCCTTGCCGGAGCCGAACTTGTTGAAGTACTCCTCCGCCTTCACCACGTACTCGCGGCGGAAGATCTTCGATTCGGGCTTGTCGAACATCTTCGGTCCGACCTTGGCGCCGATCAGGTGCCCCAGCTGGGCACCGGCGATCGCCGCGATCGGGCAGCCGATCAGCAGGACGGCGATCGGCAGCTTGGCCCCGTCGCCGAGCACCGACGAGGCGGCGTTCGAGGCGGCGACGCCCGCGAGGATCAGCAGCGAGTCACCCGGGAAGAAGAAGCCGACCAGCAGGCCGGTCTCCGCGAAGATGATCGCGATCAGCCCGATGGCGCCGAGGGACGAGATCAGGGATTTGGCGTCGAGCAGGTTGACGGCCAGCTGGTTGTAGTCCACGGGCGCAGGATAGCGGGCGCACCTTGCCGACGGAGCGGGCGTCCCGTGCCGGCGGCGCCCGGCCAGGACCGCTCCCGGCCCCCGCCGGCCGCCCGGGAACCGCCGTGCGCCCGTGCCGTGCGCCGTTCCGCATGGCGGGCTCCTGCTGACCTGCGGGCACGAGTCTGGGAAGATGGCACAGGCGTCCGGTCCGCAACGGCACACCACCCTCATGGCCGTACCGCGGAGGTCGCCTCGAACGTGCCGGAGAGCCACACCGCAACGCCGCGCGTCGGCGGGCCGGCACGGAGTCGTCACGAAGGCGTACACAGCGTCGGACAGCACCGTCCGTACGCCGCAACCCGACAGGAGCGGATCGCATGCCCATCGCAACTCCCGAGGTCTACAACGAGATGCTGGACCGGGCCAAGGCGGGCAAGTTCGCCTACCCGGCCATCAACGTCACGTCGTCGCAGACCCTGCACGCCGCGCTGCGTGGTTTCGCCGAGGCCGAGAGCGACGGCATCATCCAGATCTCGACCGGTGGCGCGGAGTTCCTGGGCGGCCAGCACAACAAGGACATGGTGACCGGCGCCGTCGCGCTCGCCGAGTTCGCCCACATCGTGGCCGCCAAGTACGACGTCACCGTCGCGCTGCACACCGACCACTGCCCGAAGGACAAGCTGGACGGCTACGTCCGCCCGCTGCTGGCGATCTCCGCCGAGCGCGTGGCCAACGGCCGGGACCCGCTGTTCCAGTCGCACATGTGGGACGGCTCGGCCGAGACCCTCGCCGACAACCTGGCCATCGCCCAGGAGCTGCTGGCCCAGGCCGCCGCCGCCCGGATCATCCTCGAGGTCGAGATCACCCCGACCGGTGGCGAGGAGGACGGCGTCACCCACGAGATCAACGACGAGCTGTACACCACCGTCAACGACGCCGTGCGCACCGCCGAGGCGCTCGGCCTGGGCGAGCAGGGCCGCTACCTGCTGGCCGCCTCCTTCGGCAACGTGCACGGCGTGTACAAGCCGGGCAACGTCGTGCTGAAGCCGGAGCTGCTGCGCGAGCTCCAGGACGCGATCGGCAAGCAGTACGGCAAGACCGACCCGTTCGACTTCGTCTTCCACGGCGGCTCGGGCTCGACCGCCGAGGAGATCGCCACCGCGCTGGAGAACGGCGTCGTGAAGATGAACCTGGACACCGACACCCAGTACGCCTTCACCCGCCCGGTGGCCGGCCACATGTTCGCCAACTACGACGGCGTGCTGAAGGTCGACGGCGAGGTCGGCAAGAAGAACACCTACGACCCGCGCACCTGGGGCAAGCTGGCCGAGGCCGGCATGGCCGCCCGCGTGGTCGAGGCCGCCGAGCAGCTGCGTTCGGCGGGCAAGCGCCTGAAGTGAGGCCCGCGCCCCGCGCAGGGCACACGCCCGGCGTAGGGCCGCGCTCGGCGTAGGGCCCGCGCCCGAGCGCGGAACACGGGTGCCCCCGGCGGAGACCGCCGGGGGCACCCGTGTGTCGGGGGGTGTCTACTGCTTGAGCTCCGCGTACGCCTCAGCGCTGCTGTCCTTCAGGAACTGCCAGCAGCGGGTCTCCTCCTCGGTCTCCTTGATCGCGCCGGCCGCCCGGGCGAGCGCCGCCAGGCAGCGCAGGAAGCCGCGGTTGCCGCGGTGCTCCCACGGCACCGGGCCGTGCCCCTTCCATCCGCTCCGCCGCAGCGCGTCCAGGCCACGGTGGTAGCCGGTACGGGCGTAGGCGTACGACTCGACGTAGCGGCCGGCCGCGTAGGCGTCGTCGGCGAGCATCGCCCATGCCAGGCAGAAGGCCGGGAACTCGGCCGCCACCTGGGTCGGGGAGGCCGACTCCTCCGCCAGCATCCGGTAGGGCCGCTCCTCCTCCGGGAGGAGGGTCGGTTCGGGACCGTCGAGAAGGTTCCTGTGAATCGCCATGCCCTGAAGTCTGCCACCCGAGACGCAGGGGTCAACCGCCGTCCCGTGCGGTTCACCGCCACCGGCGCACCGCCGGCCGCGTCCGGGGTGTGTGGACATTCACCCGTTCGTCGTGCCAGTGTGAAGATCATGTCCGCAGCCCGATCCGTCGGCCGGCGCACCGCACCGCCCCGGAAGGGCGGTCGCCGACGCCGCCGGCCGCGGCGCGGACCCGGTCCTGGCATGCTCACGGCACTGGCGTTCTCCGTCCTGGTGCTGGGCGCCACCGCGATCGCGCTGACCCGCCCGGGCGGGACGCCGGCCGCCGCCCCGACGACCACCCAGGCGAGGGTCGCCCCGCCGGCCGAGCAGGCCGCCACGGCGGCGCCGGCGCCCGAGCAGGCCCCGCCCCCGGCCGCCGCCCCCGCACCGGTACCGGCGGGAGCCCCGTCACCCGCACAGCCCCCGACACCGGCCGCACCGCCGGCCGCACCGCCCACCGCGCCCCCGGCCGCACCGCCCGGCCCCGCCGGGCCGGACCCCGGGCCCACCAAGGGCGCGGGCACCTTCGCCGTCGCCCCCGCCACCGCCAAGCCGGTCGGGCGCGGCAACGTGCGCCGCTACCGGGTCGAGGTCGAGGACGGCATCGGCATCGACGCCCCGACCGCCGCCGCGCAGATCCACGGCATCCTCGGCGACCGGCGCGGCTGGACCAACGACCGCAGGAACGGCTTCCACCTGGTCGCCGACGGCCCGTACGACTTCACCGTGAAGATCGCCTCACCGGCCACCGTGGACCGGATCTGCGGTGCCTCCGGCCTGGACACCCACGGCGAGGTCAACTGCAACGTCGGCAACCAGGTGCTCGTCAACTCCAAGCGCTGGAACACCGGTTCGCCCCAGTTCAGCGGACCGCTGGACGAGTACCGGGCGCTGATCGTCAACCACGAGGTGGGCCACCGGATCGGCCACGGGCACGAGGGCTGCCCGGGCGACGGCAAGCCCGCGCCCGCGATGATGCAGCAGATCTACGGCCTCAAGGGCTGCGCGCCCAACGCCTGGCCGTACTCGGCGGAGGGCGCCTACCTCAGCGGGCCGGCCGTCCCGTGAACCGGGCCGCGGAACCGGCCGCAGGGCTGGCCAACCCGGCTGGAACAGTCCATAGTCTGCGGTCATGACCACCGCCCGACGCCGCACCCTCGCCGCCCTGTTCGCCTCCGCCGGGGTCCTGCTCGGCACGGCCGCCTGCACGTCCTCGTCCGGGAGCCTGCCCGGTTCGGGCGCCCTCTCGTACGACGCCGTCCGCTCGACCGCCGAGAAGCTCCGGCAGAACCAGGGCGGGCAGGACATCTGCCCCTTCGGCCTGGACCTCGGCAAGGCGCTCACCGCGGCCGGGATCCCCGGCACGGCCACCCCGGACACCGGGGACGGGCGCGCCGTGGACGGCGACACGGGCTCCGGCGCGCCACCGCAGCCGTGGCCGTCCGGTTTCACCCACCCGCCGGAGATGCCGTCGGTCCCGGCCCGGCCCCCGCACGCCTCGGTCGGCTGCGACTGGCGGGTGGACGGGACCCCGGTGAGGGCCGAGCTGGTGGCGACCACCCAGCGCGGGGTCGCCGTCAACCTGATCCTGCCGCTCATCCAGCGAGCCGCCGGTGCCGGGGTCGACCAGCTCCAGCAGATCTCCACCGACCAGCCGGCGGCCGGTCAGACCAAGCTGGTCCCGGGCACGGGCGGGGCCGCCCTCGCCCGGGTGCCGATCAAGGGCGACGGCGACCTCATACTGCTGGTCTCCCAGGACCGCACCGGCGCCGAGCTGGACCGCGCCCTCGCCGGGGAGCCGCTGCGCAGGGCCGCCGAGGCCCTGGCCGGCCAGCTGCGGTAGCCGGGGGCTACCGCAGCACCGGCAGGTACTCCCTCAGGTCGCTGCGCTCGCCCGAGGCGGACACCTCGCCCGCCTCCACCGCCGCCGCCCAGTCGGCCCGGCCGGTGGCCAGCCGGATCCAGGTCAGCGGGTCGGTCTCCACCACGTTGGGCGGGGTGCCGCGGGTGTGCTTCGGCCCCGGCACCGCCTGGACCACCGCGTACGGCGGGATCCGCAGCTCGACCGCGCCGCCGGGCACCTGTCCGGCGAGGGCGTCGGCCAGCATCCGGGTGACGGCGGCGACGGCCTCGCGGTCGTGCGGGAAGGCGTCCAGGCCGAGCGCGTCGGCCAGGTCGTCGGCGTGCACCACGGTCTCGACCAGCCGGGACACCAGGTAGTCGGTCAGGTGGAGCGGATGGCCGCTCAGGAAGGTGACCCGCCGGTCCGGCTCCAGCGCGGCCGCCCGGCCGAGCACGGCCCGCACGGTGTCGAGCGCCTCGTCGAACGCGGCGGCCACCTCCTTGGGCGGGCCGGCGAAGCCGATCGCGGTGTGCTCCGTGGTCGCGGCGTCGACGAACTCGGCCATCGACGCGGCCAGCGCCGCGTAGTCGGCCAGCGGGAGCGGCGGCCCGTCCACCTCCGCGGCGTCCAGCACGGCCCGCATCTGGCTCAGCGCCAGGCTCACATGGGTCACCAGCTCCCGCACCCGCCAGGAGCCGAGGCGGGTCGGCCGTTCCAGGTCGGACTCGGTCAGCTGGTGCACGACGTCGCGCACCGCCTCGCACTGCGCCACCAGCGCGGCGCTCGTCTTCTGCGGCTGATACGTACGGGACTTGGCAGGCATGGGCGTCAACATACGCCCAGGGGCGGGTGGTTCACCAGAGAACCACCCGCCCCGGAGGGAACCGTGACGTCAGGCCAGCAGGGCCTCGATGACGCCGGTGTGGGCGTCCTTCAGCTCGGCCAGCGAGACGCTGAACTGGCCCTGGACGTCCAGGCTTTCGCCGTCCACGACACCGATCCGGGTGGCCGGCAGGCCGCGCGCGGTGCACATGTCGTTGAACCGGAGCTCCTCGCTGCGCGGCACCGCCACGACGGCGCGGCCGGCCGACTCCGAGAACAGCAGGACGAACGGGTCCTGGCCCTCGGGCACGATGATCCGCGCACCGTGGCCGCCCTTGAGGCAGCTCTCCACCAGCGCTTGGCCGAGACCGCCGTCGGACAGGTCGTGCGCGGCGTCGATCATGCCGTCGCGCGAGGCGGCGATCAGGATCTCGCCGAGCAGCCGCTCGCGCTCCAGGTCCACCTTGGGCGGCAGGCCGCCGAGGTGGTCGTGGACGGCCTGCGACCAGGCCGAGCCGCCGAGCTCGTCCGCCGTGTCGCCGAGCAGGTAGAGCAGCTGCCCCTCCTCGGCGAAGGCCAGCGGGGTGCGCCGGGTGACGTCGTCGATGACGCCGAGCACCGCGACCACCGGGGTCGGGTGGATGGCGACGTCGCCGGTCTGGTTGTACAGCGAGACGTTGCCGCCGGTGACCGGGGTGCCGAGCACCAGGCAGGCGTCCGCCAGGCCGCGGGTGGCCTCGGCGAACTGCCACATCACGTCCGGGTCCTCGGGGGAGCCGAAGTTGAGGCAGTCGGAGACGGCGAGCGGCTTGGCACCGCCGGCCGCGACGTTGCGGTACGCCTCGGCCAGGGCCAGCTGGGCACCGGTGTACGGGTCCAGCTTGGCGAAGCGGCCGTTGCCGTCGGTGGCGACCGAGACGCCGAGGTTGGTCTCCTCGTCGATCCGGATCATGCCCGAGTCCTCGCCGACCGAGAGCACGGTGTTGCCGAGCACGTAGCGGTCGTACTGGTCGGTGATCCAGGACTTGGAGGCCTGGTTCGGGTGGCTCGCGACCTTCAGCAGGTCGGCCTTGAGGCCCTCGCCGGTGGTCGGGCGGGCCAGCCGCTCGGCGGTCGGGGCGTCGGCCTGCAGCGCGTCCTGCCAGCTCGGGCGGGCGTACGGGCGCTGGTAGGTCGGGCCCTCGTGGGCGACGGTGCGCGGCGGGACGTCCACCACGAGCTCGCCGTGCCAGAAGATCTCCAGGCGCTCGCCGTCGGTCACCTCACCGATGACGTTGGCGATGACGTCCCACTTCTCGCAGATCTCCAGGAAGCGGTCGACCTTGTCGGGCTCCACGATCGCGCACATGCGCTCCTGCGACTCGCTCATGAGGATCTCCTCGGGCGAGAGCGTGTGGTCGCGCAGGTGCACGGTGTCGAGCTCGATCCGCATGCCGCCGGAGCCGGCCGAGGCCAGCTCGCTGGTGGCGCAGGACAGGCCGGCGCCGCCGAGGTCCTGGATGCCCTTGACGAGCTTCTCCCGGAAGATCTCCAGGGTGCACTCGATCAGGAGCTTCTCCTGGAACGGGTCGCCGACCTGGACGGCCGGGCGCTTGGCCGGCTTGGTGTCGTCGAAGGTCTCGGAGGCGAGCACCGAGACGCCGCCGATGCCGTCGCCACCGGTGCGGGCGCCGTACAGGATGACCTTGTTGCCGGCGCCGGAGGCCTGCGCGAGGTGGATGTCCTCGTGCTTCATGACGCCCACGCACAGCGCGTTGACCAGCGGGTTGCCCTGGTAGCAGGAGTCGAAGACGACCTCGCCGCCGATGTTCGGCAGGCCCAGGCAGTTGCCGTAGCCGCCGATGCCCGAGACGATCCCGGGCAGCACGCGCCGGGTGTCCGGGTGGTCGGCCGCACCGAAGCGCAGCGGGTCCATCACGGCGACCGGGCGGGCGCCCATCGCCAGGATGTCGCGCACGATGCCGCCGATGCCGGTGGCCGCGCCCTGGTAGGGCTCGATGTACGACGGGTGGTTGTGCGACTCGACCTTGAAGGTGACCGCGTAGCCCTGGCCGACGTCGACGACGCCGGCGTTCTCGCCGATGCCGACGAGCATCGCGTCCGAGTCGGGCTTCTTCTCACCGAACTGCTTCAGGTGGACCTTGCTGCTCTTGTACGAACAGTGCTCCGACCACATGACCGAGTACATCGCGAGTTCGGCGCCGGTCGGGCGGCGGCCGAGGATCTCCCGGATGCGCGCGTACTCGTCCTCCTTGAGGCCGAGTTCGGCCCAGGGCTGGGCGGCGTCCGGGGTCTGCTCGGCGTTCTTGACGGTGTCGAGGCTCATCAGGCGTTCACCAGCTGCTTCAGGACGGAAGTGAAGAAGCCCAGGCCCTCGGTGGTCGGACCGGTGAGCGGCTCCACGGCGTGCTCCGGGTGCGGCATCAGGCCGACGACATTGCCGGCGGCGTTGGTGATGCCGGCGATGTCGCGGTACGAACCGTTCGGGTTGACGTCCAGGTAACGGGCGACCACCCGGCCCTCCGCCTCCAGTTCGTCCAGCACCCGCTCCTCGGCGACGAAGCGGCCCTCGCCGTTCTTCAGCGGCACGACGATTTCCTGGCCCGCCGAGTAATCCCGGGTCCAGGCGGTGCCGGCGTTCTCGATGCGCAGCTTCTGGTCGCGGCAGATGAAGTGCAGCGAGTCGTTCCGGGTGAGCGCACCGGGCAGCAGGTGCGATTCGCAGAGCACCTGGAAGCCGTTGCAGATACCGAGGACCGGCATTCCGAGCTTCGCCTGCTCGATGACGGTCTCCATCACCGGCGAGAAGCGGGAGATCGCACCGCAGCGCAGATAGTCGCCGTAACTGAATCCGCCCGGCAGGACGACGGCGTCGACCTGGTGGAGATCCTTGTCACGGTGCCAGAGGGCGACCGGCTCGGCGCCGGCGAGGCGGACCGCCCGCTGGGCGTCGCGGTCGTCGAGCGAGCCGGGGAAAGTGACGACGCCGACGCGGGTGGTCACTTGCCCTCCTCCTCGACGCGGACGGTGAAGTCCTCGATCACGGTGTTGGCGAGAAAGGTCTCGGCGGCTTCGCGGATACGGGCGAGCGCCGCGTCGTCGACCGGGCCCTCCACATCCAGCTCGAAACGCTTGCCCTGGCGGACGTCGGCGATCCCGGTGAATCCGAGACGGGGCAGTGCACGCTGCACCGCCTGTCCCTGGGGGTCGAGGATCTCCGGCTTGAGCATGACGTCGACTACGACGCGTGCCACTGGCACTCCCGGTGGTGTCTTCGGTGAGGCGGGGGAACTCCAGACTACCGGTGGTTTCGGGCAGGATTGCTGGCCGGGGATAGCGACGCGCGTAGACCCGAGACCCTTACGCCGCAAGGGATCCGGGCGGGTCCCCACCGGACCGGGTCGGCCGGTTTCCCCGGATTCGGCGCTCGGAACGGCGCCGTCCGGAGAACACCCGAATACGGCACTTGGGGACAGATCCGCCCGTCCCGCACGCCGGTATCCAGGAGTCCCGCGAAGAGACGTGAATATCCGGAAAAGAATGCCGGACTCTTCGATTTCGGCCCCCTTCGGGTGCAGAATAGGGCCACCTGTCGCGGCAAGTGCTGCGTATCAGGCGAGCCGTCCGGCCCGCCCGTACGCGCTTGCGCGAGTTGGTGCACATCAGGCCCCGGTACCCCCTCGGACCGGGGCCGAATTGCCCGAGAGGATTGACACCCATGGCTCAGCGTGTAGTTGTCACGCTCTCCGACGACCTGGACGGCGGCGCCGCCGCGGAAACCGTCCACTTCGGCGTCGACGGGAAGTCGTACGAGATCGACCTGTCCGTGGACAACGCGGAAAAGCTGCGGGAGGCCCTCGCTCCGTTCGTCGCCGCCGGCCGCCGCCAGAGCCGCACCGGAAAGTCGTTCCGCCGCACCGCCCTCACCCCCGACCCGGCCGCCGTCCGCGCCTGGGCGCTGTCCCGCGGGATGGAGCTGCCGGCCCGCGGCCGCATCCCCAAGCACGTGTACGAGGCGTTCGCCGAGGCGAACTGAGCCCTGCGGGAGCCCGCTCCCGGTCGCCCCGCCCGCCCGGACCGAAAGGGTGGGGCGACCACCCCGAACGATGCTGTAGAGTATTCCTCGTCGCCGCAACGGAGAGATCCGAAGAGGCGGCGGGTGCCCCACCAGGCACCATGCGGACGTGGCTCAGTTGGTAGAGCATCACCTTGCCAAGGTGAGGGTCGCGAGTTCGAATCTCGTCGTCCGCTCGCAGTGCGCGAGCACAGCACAACTCAATAGTTTGACCTGCGGACGTGGCTCAGTTGGTAGAGCATCACCTTGCCAAGGTGAGGGTCGCGAGTTCGAATCTCGTCGTCCGCTCCGATACGAAGGGCCCCCTCGAATGAGGGGGCCCTTCGGCATTCCCTCCCCGGCGCCCGCGGAACCCGCCCCGGCTGTCGCGATATCGCCCATGACGTTTGTCATCGCCGACCCGTGGATCCCCACCGCGAGGTCATGACGGCGCGCACTGCCCCCGCGGCCCGGCCGACGGGAGGCTTGGGGCATGGAAACGAGCCGGCCCTCCCGCCCCAGCGAAGACGTGATCGAGGTCACCGACCTGCACCGCCAATACGGCGGCGGCACCTCCGGGTACCACGCCGTGCGCGGCGTCGACCTGACCGTCCGCCGCGGCGAGCTGTTCGCGCTGCTCGGCACCAACGGGGCCGGCAAGACCTCCACCATGGAGGTCATCGAGGGCCTGGCCGCCCCCACCGGCGGCACCGTCCGGGTGCTCGGCCGGGACCCCTTCGGGGAGCGCGCCGCCGTCCGCCCGAGGATCGGCATCATGCTCCAGGAGGGCGGCTTCCCCGGCGAGCTCACCGCCGCCGAGACCGGCCGCGTCTGGGCCGGGATGACCAGCGGCGCCCGCCCGGTGGCGGAGGCGCTGGAGCTGGTCGGCCTCGGCCACCGCGCCAAGGTCCGGGTCAAGCAGCTGTCCGGCGGCGAGAAGCGCCGGCTGGACCTCGCGATGGCCCTGCTCGGCCGCCCCGAGGTGCTCTTCCTGGACGAGCCCAGCACCGGCCTGGACCCGGAGGCGCGCGCCGCCGTCTGGCAACTGGTCCGCGAACTGCGCGCCCAGGGCACCACGGTGCTGCTCACCACGCACTACCTGGAGGAGGCCGAGGAGCTGGCCGACCGGCTGGCCATCATGCACGGCGGCCAGGTCGTCACCACCGGCACCGTCGCCGAGGTGATCGCCGGCCGGCCCTCCCGGATCACCTTCGAGCTGCCCGCGTTCACCGGGGCCGCGCTGCCCGTGCTGGCCGGAGCCGAGGTCGGCGTCGACGGCCGCAGGGTCACCGTCCAGACCCTCGGGCTCCAGGACACCCTCACCGACCTGCTCGGCTGGGCCCGGCAGCACGGGATCGCGCTCGGCGCCCTGGACGCCCGCAGCGCCTCGCTGGAGGAGGCCTTCCTCGCGATCGCCTCCGAGGCCGCCCACCGGAACTCCCCGCAGGCGCCCGCCGCCACCCGCCCCGCCCGCCGCCGCCTGATCGGATCCGCCCGATGACCACCACCGCCGTCCCCGCCGCCACCGCCGGTCCGCGGAGCACCGCCGTCCGCCGGCTGCTCGCCCTCGGCCGGGCCGAGGCCACCCTGCTGCTGCGCAACCGCACGGCCCTGTTCACCGCCCTGGTGCTGCCGCTGGTGCTGGTCTTCACCCTGCGGGGCACGCTGTCGGCGCAGGCCGAGTCCCACCCCGGGCTGGACGTCGACTCGCTGCTGGTCTACGGCTCGGTCGGGATGATCCTGGCCTTCGTCGTGTACTACAACCTGACCGCCGCGTACGTCGGGCGGCGCGGCGAGCTGGTCCTCAAGCGGCTGCGCACCGGCGAGGCCCGGGACGTCGAGATCCTGCTCGGCACCGCCGTCCCCTCGCTCGCCCTCGGCCTGCTGATGGCCGCTCTGATCGGGATCGGCGGCAGCCTCGGCCTGCACCTGGCCGTGCCGGTCAACCCGCTGCTGATGCTGGTCGGCCTGCTGCTGGCGCTGGCCACGATGATCGCCCTGGCCGCGCTGTCCAGCGCCTTCACCAGGACCGTGGAGAGCGCGGGCATCACCACCCTGCCGGTCATGCTGGTCATGCAGCTCGGCTCCGGCCTGTTCGTCCCGCTGGAGGTCATGCCCTCCCAGGTGGCCGACGTCTGCCGGCTGCTGCCGACCACCCCCGCCTTCCAGCTGATCCGGATCGGCTGGTTCGGCACCGACGGCTCGGCCCCCGCGACGGACTTCATCGGCTCCTGGGGCGCGGCCGGCTCGCACCTGGTCACCGGGACCATCTGGCTGGGCCTGGCGGTCTGGGGCGCGGTGCGCTACTTCCGCTGGGAACCCCGCCGCTGACCCGAAGGACGTGCCCCCCGGAAGGCGCTCATCCGATGGATGGGCGCCTTCCGGGCCTCTGATATGAAGACACCGGCAAGATCGTGATCGAACTGGGGCGGAAGAATTGAGAATGCGGTCACCGCTTCGCAGCTGGACGGGCCTGAGCAAACCCCAGCGCACCGAGCTGTACCTGCGCTGGTCGCTCTACCTGATGGCGCTGTTCGTCCTCCCGAGCGTCCTGATCGCCGCCGGGAGCGCCGCCGACCAGCCCGGGAACCTCCCCGCCGTCCGGATCTCCGTGCTGATCGGACTCGCCGTCACCCTGGTGCTGCTGCGGGCCTACCGGGCCGCCCTCGACCACTACCTGGGCCGCCCCGCCGACCACCGGGTCTGGACCGCCCTCTCGGTCGGCCTCGCGGTGGCCGGCTCCTGGACCGTCCTGCTGTTCGGGCCCGCCGGCGGCAGCGCGGAGAGCCCGGGGCCGCCCTTCACCCTGTTCGTCGCCAGCAGCCTGCTGCTCTTCTCCCACGGCCAGGTCTGCGTGGCTTTGACCCCGCGCTGGGCCACCGCCGTCGGGCTGGGCATCCTGGCGGCCGTCGTCCCGGCCGCGACGCTGGCCGGGCTCGACACCGCGAGCACCGCCGGATACCTGACCGGGCTCACCATCGGCATGGCCTTCCTCGGCTCCAGCTGCCGCAGCTTCGCCTGGCTGACCTCGATCGTCTGGGAGCTGGACGCCGCCCGCGAGGCACAGTCCCGGCTGGCCGTCGCCGAGGAGCGGCTGCGCTTCTCCCGCGACCTGCACGACGTGATGGGCCGCAACCTCACCACCATCGCGCTGAAGAGCGAACTCGCCGTGCAGCTCGCCCGCCGGGGCCGTACGGAGGCCGCCGACCAGATGGCCGAGGTGCAGAGGATCGCCCAGGAGTCGCAGCGCGAGGTCAGGGACGTCGTCCGCGGCTACCGCGCCGCCGACCTGCACGCCGAGGCGATCGGCGCCCGGGCGGTGCTGCGCTCGGCGGACGTCGCCTGCGAGATCGACCTCGGCGAGGACGCCGACGAACTGCCGGCCGCGGTCCAGTCGGTGTTCGGCTGGGTGATCCGCGAGGCCACCACCAACGTGCTGCGGCACAGCGAGGCCGACCGCTGCCTGATCCGGCTGCGGACCGAGGACGGACGGGCCGTGCTGGAACTGGAGAATGACGGGGTGCCCGAGATCCCGTTCCCCTCCCAGGGCAGCGGCACCGGGCTGCGCGGGCTGCGCGAGCGGCTCGCCGCCCACGACGGCGAGCTGACCGTGGCCCCCACCGGGGCGGGCGTCTTCCGGATGCTCGCCACCGTCCCGCTCGCCGGCTGAGGAAGAAGGACCGCCCGATGACCGAGAACACCGCACCCGTCCGCGTCCTGCTCGCCGACGACGAGCACCTGATCCGGGGCGCGCTGGCCGCGCTGCTCTCGCTGGAGGACGACATCGAGGTGGTCGCCCAGGCCGGCTCCGGTACGGAGGCGTTGGCGATGGCGCAGGCGCACCGCCCGGACGTCGCGGTGCTGGACCTCCAGATGCCGGGCAGGGACGGCATCGAGGTGGCCGCCCAGCTGCGGCTGCAGCTGCCGGACTGCCGCTGCATGATCGTCACCGGGCACGGCCGCCCCGGCTACCTGAAGCGGGCGCTGGAGGTCGGGGTGCGCGGCTTCCTGCCGAAGACCGTCTCGGCGGCGGACCTGGCCGGCATCATCCGCACCGTGCGCTCCGGCGGCCGGTACGTGGACCCGGAGCTGGCGGCGGACGCGATCAGCGCCGGCGAGACCCCGCTGACGCCGCGCGAGACGGACGTCCTGGAGCTGGCCGCCGACGGCACCTCGATCGCCGAGATCGCCGAACGGGCCTCGCTCTCCCAGGGCACCGTGCGCAACTACCTGTCCGCGGCGGCCACCAAGCTGGGCGCGGAGAACCGCCACGCGGCGGTGCGGATCGCCCGCGAGCACGGCTGGATCTGAGGCCCGTCGTCGAACTCGCGTCCGCGTCGGCGAGTTCGACGACGGGCCAGGCCAGGCCCGCGGGCGGTCCGGGGCGGCTCAGGCCCAGGTGGTCCCGGTCAGCCGCTCGTAGACCTCGATGTACTTGGCCCGGGTCCGCTCGACGATCTCGGCCGGCAGCGCCGGCGGCGGCTGCTCGCTGTAGCGGTCCCAGCCGGAGGCCGGGGAGACCAGCCAGTCGCGGATCAGCTGCTTGTCGAAGGACGGCTGCGAGCGGCCCGGCTGCCACTGGTCGGCGGGCCAGTAGCGGGAGGAGTCCGGGGTGAGCACCTCGTCGCCGATCACCAGCTCGCCGTCCAGCAGGCCGAACTCGAACTTGGTGTCGGCCAGGATGATGCCGCGGTCGCGGGCGATGTCCCGGGCCCGGGCGTAGACGTTCAGCGTGGTCTGCCGCAGCTGGGCGGCCAGCTCGGCGCCGATCCGGCGGGCGGTCTCCTCGTAGGAGACGTTCTCGTCGTGCTCGCCGACCTCGGCCTTGAGGGCCGGGGTGTAGATCGGGGCGGGCAGCTCGGAGCTGTTCTCCAGGCCCTCGGGCAGCGCGATGCCGCAGACCGTACGGCTCTCCTGGTACTCGGACAGGCCGGAGCCGGCCAGGTAGCCGCGGGCGACCGCCTCGACCGGGACCATCTCCAGGCTGCGGCAGACCAGCGTGCGGCCCTTCCAGTCGGCCGGGGCGCCGGCCGGGACCTCGGTGGAGATCACGTGGTTGGGCACGATGTCGGCGATCCGCTCGAACCACCACAGCGACAGCTGGGTGAGGACGCGGCCCTTGTCGGGGATCTCGTTCGGCAGCACCCAGTCGTGCGCGGACGTCCGGTCGCTGGCCACCATGACCAGCTCACCCGACCCGGTGCGGTAGAGGTCGCGCACCTTGCCGGTGTGCAGGTGGACCAGGCCGGGTACCTGGACCGGCTCGGGCTTGGTGACAAATCCGCTCAAGGTGTTCAGTCCTCAGGGGTCGTTCACGGGCGGGGGCACCGCGAAAGGGGAGGTCACTGCCCCCGCAGTCTTTCACGCCCGCCGGACGCCGCTCCTCCGGCCGTCGGTCACTCGTTCTTGCAGAGCCGGTCCAGCAGGTTGGCGGTGGCCCGTTGGATCCGCTCGTCGGTCAGGCCCGGGCGGCCCAGCGCGGGCGACCAGGCGAACGTCCCGGCCGCGAAGACGTACGCGCCGCTGGGCGCCCGGTACAGCGAGGTCTCCTGGTAGCGGGTGCGGCCGGCCGGGTCCTGGTAGGGCGAGTGCGCCAGCAGCACCCGCTCGACGTGCTCGGGCAGCGCCACCTTGGGGTAGTAGCGGTCCGCCTCGCCGGCGACCAGCCCGGGCAGCTCGTCGCCCTCCTGGAGACCGGTGCCGTCCCAGAGCCAGTGCGCGGTGTGCCGGGCGACCAGCGGGACGGGCGCGGCGACCCGCCCCGAGTACTGCACCCCGAGCAGGTGCTGCTCGGGCTCCCCGGCGTCCCGCCACAGCGCGCTGGCCGCGCCGGGCGCCCCGGCGGCCGGGCTGCCCGGGCCGACCTTCTGCCGCTTGCGGCAGTTGAGCAGCCGGTTGGGCTCGCCGGAGGCGGCGGCGGTCAGCTCGACCCGCCAGTACATCGTGTTGGCGGAGAGGAACACCAGCGAGGTGCCGCCGTCCCGGGCCCGCTCGGCGGCCCGGCGCATCGGCTCCGACCAGTACTCGTCGTGGCCGGGGAAGACCAGCGCCCGGTGCCGGGAGGCGTCCACCAGGCCGGCGTGCAGGTCGGTGGCGGTGGCGTAGGAGAGGTCGTAGCCGTAGCGCTCGGCCCAGCGGATGAAGTCGTACGCGTGGCCGACGTGCAGCGGCAGTCCGGCGGTGGCGTGCGGGCGGTCGAAGGAGACGGTGACGGCCGCCTCCGGCTCGCCGACCAGGCCGCCCCGGCCGTCCCAGGCGTGGTAGAGGCTGGCGCCGGTGCGGCCGTCCTCCGGGAACAGGTTGTACGCCTGCCAGGTGACGTCCGGGAGCACCAGGAGCAGCTCGGCGGTGCGCCCCTGCTCCTCGAAGTCCCGGACGGTGAACGGGATGTGGCTGCGGTGCAGCATGTCGGCGGTGGTCAGCACGGCGACGTACGCGCCGGGCTTCCAGTGCGCCGGGATCTGCTGCCGCCAGGAGTGCCACCAGTGGTGGCAGGAGACCGTCCGGTCGACCACCAGCGGGGCGGGCTGGGCGAGGCCGGCGATCAGCGGGCTGGAGGTCATGTGGCGGGCGCCGTCGCCGCCGTAGTGGCCGATCCGGAAGATGTTCACGGTGAACTCGCGGGGCGGGTTGACGGTGACCCGGAAGTCCACCGAGCCGCCGGGGCGGACCACCCCCGCCGAGGCGAAGCCCTTGATCTGCTGGTCCACGTCGTTGGCGCCCTGCGGGGAGCCGACGGACGGCTTGCGGCGGACCCCGGCCGTCAGCGACTGCTGGCCGGGCGCGTCCACCGAGACGTACCAGGGCACGGCGCCCTCCGCGCCGGCCAGGTACTGGTCCGGGCTGCGCAGCCAGGGCAGCGGGCCCTGCCCGAAGGGGTCGGAGACGCTGTAGGCGTGCGTCCCCGACTCCCAGCGGCGGTTGAGTTCGGTCCCCACGCGCCCCTCCCAGGTGCACTTCCGCCCGGTTGGCACGTGCCCCCCGGATGTGCGTGCGGTCTAATACACCACAGAGTGCTGGCGCAACGTCACCCTCCGGTAGCAATTGGTGCAGGGAATCTCGCGCGCCTCCCGGGCAGGGCCTCCGGCCTGCGAAGACGCCCGGCAGTCGGCCGGTTTGGGGGCGCGCGGCGGGATGCCGAGCGCCCTTCCGGTACGCACGGGACGTCAGAGGCGGACGGGTTTCTCGAGGCGGACGTCGGCGGCGTCCAGCCAGGTGCGCAGCGGACCGTCCTGGCCCTGTTCGACGGCCTGGGCGACCGGGCCGGCCAGGTCGGTGCGGCGCACCCCGCCGAGCAGCAGCACCGGGCCGTCCAGCCAGTCCAGGCCGGGGGCGCCGCCCGCGGTGTCCACGGCGGCGCAGCAGACCATCGCGGTGACGTGGTCGACCAGCAGGTCGCGGCCGCCGCGGTCGGGTTCGAGCAGCGGGGCCGGGGCGGTGGTGCGGGCCAGCTGGGCGGCGAGCGCGGCGGCCAACAGCTCGCCGTCGCCCTCGGCGAGCCGGCCGAGCAGCCGGGTGAGGGTCGGGGCGCCGGGACGGGACTGCGGGGCGAGCCGGTCCAGCGCGGTCTGCAGGGTGGTGGCGCCCGCCCGCCAGCCGGCGTCCACCACCTCGGCCGGGTAGTCGGCCCACTCCAGCTCGTGCCAGGCGCCGGCCGCCGGGCGGCCGAAGAACAGCTCGGCGGCGAGCCGGGAGACCGCCCGGTCGACGGCGCCGGGCTCCTCCAGCAGGTCGCAGGCGGGGCGGTCGCCGAGCCGGCTGCCGTAGCCGTCGGCCAGCCGGTCGCGCCGGGACAGCTCGGTGAGCGCGGAGACCACGCCGGCGTTGAGGTGGACCGGGTGCCGGCCGAGCCGCCAGGCGGGCAGCGCGACCCGGGTGAGCAGCCGGTCCCAGCCCGCGTAGGCCAGGCCGACCTGCTCCTGGGCGGCGATCCGCAGGCCGTAGTCGACCGCCCTGGCCTGCTCGGAGGCCCAGCCCGCGACCGAGCGCTCCAGCTCGGCGGAGTGGCCCCGGCAGGCGCCGAGCAGACGGCGGACGATCCTGCGGACGATCCGGTCCGCGAGCGCGGCCGGACCGCGCCGGGGAGGCCGGGGCGGGGCGGCCAGGGTGCCGCCGCCGAGACCGGGGGCCGCACCGCCGCCGGAGTCCAGGCAGGCGTCCAGGCCGCGCAGGAAGCGCCGGGCGGCGGCGATCTCCGGATCGGCGGAGGCGGCGGTGCCGGCCACCACCGGGGCGAGCAGGGCGCGCAGCTCCCCCGCCCGCATCCACCACAGGAAGGGCGAGCCGATCACCAGGACGGGGGCGGGTGCCCCGTCGTCCGGGCCCCGCCGGTGCGGCCGCGCCGGCCGCCCCGCCGACGGGACGTCCTCCAGCCAGCTGTCGCAGTCCGGGGTGAGGGCGACGGCGGAGGGCGCGGGCACGTCCAGCCGGTCCGCCAGCTCGTCGATCAGCCGGTACAGCTCGGGGGCCTCGGCGCGGTCCAGCGGGACGGCCGGGGTGCGCGGCGGCACGGCCCGGCGCACGGCCCGGGCGGTCAGCCCGGCCACCGCCAGGGTCAGCGCGGCGACCGCGCAGACCACCCAGCGGGCGGCGTCCCAGCCCGCCGCGTCGGCGGCCCCGGGCGCGCCGATCCGGCCGGTGAACCGGCCCGCGAGCAGGACCACCGCGACGGCGGCGGGCAGGGCGGCGGCGGCCCGGGCGAGGCCTCGGACCCGCAGGACCGCCTGGGCGTGAGCGCGCGCGATGTCGACTGCGGCCATACGGTGCGGCACCCCCTTCGGAGCCCTCGGGCGCCCGGCTTCGGGCCCTGAGCCGACTCGAAACGATCAGTTCCGACCGGGAAGCGGAGGCGTCCGATCCCCGGTAGTGCATGCTGCGTGGCGCTACTGACATTTTCGACGCCCCGGTCCGGGCGGGTGTTCCGGATCGCCCCGGTTTCCACTCGTCCCGGTGACACCGCCCGGTCGTTCCGGTGACGCGGTCGTTCCGGTGACACCGCCCGGACTCCGGCGGCCGGTCCGGTGCGAAGCACCCGGACGACCACCCGGCCGGACGCCGTCCAGCATCCCCCCGTGGGAGCACCGCTACCCGGCGGCGACCCCGGCGCACGGACCCCGCGCACCGCGATCCAGCGCACCATAAGGCCGCACGGCCGGTTGCGTCAGCCGGATGCGGACGCTGTCACCCGATGGGCTGGAATCCGTCGGCCGAACGGGACGTCCGCCCCTGCGGCCGCTCCGCTCCCGAAACGCCCGGGACGCTGCGCCCATGGGGGTTGACCGGTGGGTTCGGGCGTTCGATTCCCGCTCGCCCCGCCGAGGTCCGCCGTCCCCGCGCCGCGCCCGTCCCCGTGCCGCGCCCGTGCCCACGCCACGCCTGTTCCCGTCGGGACCCGCCCCCGCCCCGTGCTCGTGGGCGCTACACGCACCGCGCTCGTGGGCGCCACACGCACCGCGGCCCCCGTGCGAGCGGTTCGCACGGGGGCCGCGGGCAGCGCGGACGCGGTCGCCTCAGGCGGTGGCCGCCTTCAGCGCGATGTCGGTGCGGTGCTGGCCGCCCTTGAGGGAGATCCGGTCCACCGCGGCGTACGCGCGCTCGCGCGCCTCGGCCAGGTCGGTACCGGTCGCGGTGACCGACAGGACGCGGCCGCCGGCGCTCAGCACCCGGCCGTCATCGCCCGTCCTCGTCCCGGCGTGCAGCACGAACGCGGTGCCGTCCGCCTCGGCCTCGGCCAGGCCCTCGATCGGGTCGCCGGTGCGCGGGGCGGCCGGGTAGCCCTCGGAGGCGACCACCACGGTGACGGCCGCGCCCTCGTCCCAGCGCAGCGGCTCCAGCTGGTCCAGGGTGCCGTTGGCGGAGGCCAGCAGCACGCCCGCCAGCGGGGTGCGCAGCCGGGCCAGCACGACCTGGGTCTCCGGGTCGCCGAAACGGGCGTTGAACTCGATCACCCGGGTGCCGCGCGAGGTGAGCGCCAGGCCCGCGTACAGCAGGCCGGAGAACTCGGTGCCCCGGCGGCGCAGCTCGTCCACGGTCGGCTGGAGGACGGTCTCCAGGACCTCCTCGACCAGCCCGGCGGGCGCCCACGGCAGCGGCGAGTAGGCACCCATGCCGCCGGTGTTGGGGCCCTCGTCGCCGTCCAGCGCGCGCTTGAAGTCCTGGGCGGGCTGGAGCGGGACGACGGTGGTGCCGTCGGTGATCGCGAACAGCGACACCTCGGGGCCGTCCAGGTACTCCTCGATGACCACGCGCTCGCAGGCGGCGGCGTGCGCCAGCGCCTCCTCGCGGTCGGAGGTGACCACGACGCCCTTGCCGGCGGCCAGGCCGTCGTCCTTCACCACGTACGGGGCGCCGAAGGCGTCCAGCGCCTCGGCGGCCTCGGCGGCGGTGGTGCAGACGTAGGAGCGGGCGGTGGGGACGCCGGCCGCGGCCATCACGTCCTTGGCGAAGGCCTTCGAGCCCTCCAGCTGCGCGGCCGCCGCGGACGGGCCGAACACCGGGACGCCGGCCGCGCGCACGGCGTCCGCGACGCCGGCGACCAGCGGGGCCTCCGGGCCGACCACGACCAGGGCGGCGCCGAGCCGGCCGGCCAGTGCGGCGACCTGCGCACCGTCCAGCTGGTCGACCGGGTGGACCGTCGCGACCTGCGCGATCCCGGCGTTGCCCGGGGCGCAGTGCAGTTCGGTCACTGCGGGATCTTGGGACAGAGAGCGGCACAGGGCGTGTTCGCGGGCGCCGCCGCCGATGACGAGGACCTTCACGCCTGGCAGCGTAGTCGGTGGCCGGTTCCGGCCGCTCTCCGGTCCCGTCCGATCCTCCAGGAGGGCGGCTCCGCAGGGCGAGCGCGTCGGAGGATCCTCCAAGCCGGACGGCGCCGATTCGGCGGTCGGTGGCCGGGTCACGACGTCGGGTCACCGGGCCCTCGCTCGGACGGGTGAAATCTCGCCGCCTCCCGCAACCCGCCCACCTCGGGTTCCGTTGGCCGAAACCGGTAACGATCAGCGGAGAAGCGCCCCCACGGTCAGCCATTTGGCGGTAAGAAGTGCTGTTGGAGAACCACCGGCGGACACCACGTCAGCCGTTGCGCCGACAGACCAGCAGTCCGCCCGCCACAGGGAGCCCCACAGGTGAGCCAGCCGGAAATGCAGCCCGAGGAGAGTGCCTGGGGCAAGGAGATCGGTGAGGAGGACCAGCCCGTCGCCGCCGTCGTCCGACGGGCCTCCACCAGCCGCCGGACCGATCTGAGCACCCGCCAGTTCCCCCTCGGGGACTGGGGCGAGCCCGCCGAGCGGCTGGAGGAGCTCTACCGCTGGTCCGAGGAGCGGGCGGTGGAGGCGATCGAGTGGTACCGCCGGGACCGGATCTGGAAGCGCCGCTGGGCGCGCCTGCTGCGGTTCGGCGCGGCCGGCTTCGCGGTGGGCGGGGTCGTCGCCCCGCTGGTCGGCCTGGCCGGCGCCTTCGCGCACGGCACCGGCTGGGGCTACGTCGGCTTCGCGCTCTCCGCCGCCTGTCTGGCCGCCGACCGGGTCTTCGGCCTCACCTCCGGCTGGATGCGGGACATCTCCACCGGGCAGGCGCTGCAACGCCGTCTGGAGGCGTTCCAGTTCGACTGGGCGTCGGAGTGCGTGCGCGAGGTGCTCGGCCCGACCGAGGGCACCGCGGGCGAGGCCGCCGAGCGCTGCCTGGGCGTGCTGCGCCGGTTCTGCGAGGACGTCTCGGACATGGTCCGCACCGAGACCTCGGAGTGGATGCTGGAGTTCCGCGCCTCGATGACCCAGCTGCCCACCCAGTCCGGCGGAGCCTGGGGCGGGCGCAGCGAGCCCGGTGTCGGCGCCCAGGTGCGGGTGCTGCCGCCGCCCGGCACCCGGCCCACCATGCCGCGCCAGCGGCCGCCGGAGGGTCCGCTGCGGTAGCGCCCGGGACCCCGGCGGGACTCGGGACCGGGACGTGAGGACTCGGGGCCCGGCCGCGAGGGCCCGGGCCCTGGCCGCGGAGGGGGCTCAGGCGAAGACGATCATCGAGCCCTGGGTGACGCTCCTGGTCGCCGCCGCGTACAGCCCCGACCAGGCGTGCCGCTCCCGGGCGAAGGGGTGGACGTCGTCGATCGGCGGCCCGAACGGCTGCTCCAGGCCGGTCGGGCCGAGCGGCCGGGTCGGGTCCGGCGGGTTGAGCGGGTCGATGCCCAGCGCCGGTGCGACGGCCTGGAGTTCGCGCAGCAGCCCGTGGCTGGAGCCGAGCGGGCCGCCGGAGGCCAGCAGCGTGTCGTCCACCAGCGGCACCGGGAACTCGACCGGCACGTACGCGCCGGCGTGGTCGAAGTGCCAGACCAGGTGCGACTGTTCGGCGCTGCTCTCGAACATCTCCAGCAGCTGCTCGTAGTCGCCGCCGAGCGCGTCGACCGGGGTGATGTCCAGCCCGGTGAGGCCCAACAGGTAGGCGCGGCGCAGGAAGTGCAGCGAGTCGTAGTCGAAGGCGGCTATCGGCTCGACCGCGCCGCTGACGCCCGGCACGAACCGGTAGACCGGCACCTCGGGCAGCCCGCGCGAGGCCAGCACCGAGTTGTAGAGCGCGAGGTCGTCCCGGAAGGGGTTGTCGGTGCTGTGGCTCAGCACGTCCACCAGCGGGACGAGCCAGAGGTCGCAGGCCATGGCCGGCAGTTCCTCTCCGGAGGCGGGGATCGCCCGCGCGGACGGGGCGACGACGGGGCTGGGTCGGTGCCCGGACGGCCCTTCGGCGGGGCGCCCGGTCCGACGCCCGCCCACCCTACCGGCCCGGCGCGGCGTGCGGGTCGGGCCGTCCCCGCCCGGCCTCCGGAGCCGGCTCGGCCAGCCGACGGCCGAACCGGCCGTACGGCAGCGTGCGCGGCTGGGGCACCAGGCCGAGGCCCAGGCCCAGCTCACGGCCGAGTTCCCGGCCCACCTCGTCGCCGCGGCGGCTCCGCTCGGCGCGGGCCGCGCCGGGCTCCGGACCGGGCCCGGCGGCGGGACCGGCGGCGGGCTCGACGGCCGGTGCCGGCGGCGGCTCGACCGGCACCGGCGGCAGCTCCTCGCCGACGTACTCGGTGAGCAGCCCCAGGACGGTCACCGACTCCAGCGGCTGCCCGGCCAGCCCGGCCAGCAGCCGGACGGTGTACAGGTTGTACTCGCAGATGATCCGGTGCGCGCCGACCGAGTCGCGGGCCTCGATCGCCCCGACCAGGTCCGGGTGGCGCTCCCAGCAGATCCCGCCCAGTGCGGGCAGTTCCCGCAGGTAGCGCGCGGCGAACATCCAGGACTGCACCCGCAGCCAGTCCAGGTAGTCAGCGATCCGGCGGTTGCCGAGCAGCCCGCCGACCTCCTGCCAGAACCGGCGGTCGCAGCCCACCATCACGTCCAGGTTCCCGGCCCGGGCGGCCCGCACCGCCGCGTCCGCCCGGCGGTGCAGCGAGGGCAGCCGGCTGAGGTCGGGCAGCGACCGGCGGGCGACGAACTGGCGGTGGAAGCTGTCGGTGATCAGCACCCGGGACTCGAAGATCTCCAGGAAGTCGTCCCACCCCAGCTCGGGCACGGTGAAGCCGCGGTGGTGCTCGGCCCGCAGCAGGCCCTGCGCACCGAGGTCGACCAGGGCCTCGCGGGCCGGGGTCGCGGAGACGCCGTACAGCTCGGCGATCTCCTTGACGGTGAAGTTGCGGCCGGCCGCGAGCCGGCCGGCCATCATCTCCTCGCGCAGCGCTCCGGCGATCTGCTCGCGCAGGCTGTTGCGGTGGATGACGGGGCGGGGGGTGTCGCCTGCGCCGTCGCCAGGCATGGGCGCGACCTCCTCGGGCGGCCTACCGTGCCGGCCCTCGTCCGGGCCGGTGGGGAACACGACGAGTGCTCATCTTCTCAAACCCGACCGGCCCAGGTACGAACCAACCCTCCGAAACGCCGTCCCCGCGCCCCGGCCCCGCCCCGGCTCAGCGCTGGACCGGCGCCGGGATCCCCAGCAGGCGGTCCCGCAGCACCGGGAACTCCTCCCGCGCCTTGGCCACCTCGGCCGGGTCGAACTCGACCGTCAGGACCTCCTCGTCCGGCCCCGCCTCGGCCAGCACCCGGCCCCACGGGTCCACCACGATGCTGTGCCCGGCCTGCTCGACCCCGGCGTGCGTCCCGGCGGTGTTGCAGGCCAGCACGAAGGCCTGCTCCTCCACCGCCCGGGCCCGGGCCAGCAGCGTCCAGTGCTCGCGCCGCCGGGCCGGCCAGGCCGCCGGGACCACCAGCAGCTGCGCGCCGGCGTCCAGCAGCGCCCGGAACAGCTCCGGGAAGCGCAGGTCGTAGCAGGTGGCCAGGCCCAGCGTGGCGAAGTCGACGGGCGCCGTGACGATCTCCTGACCGGCCCCCATCACCACCGCCTCGCCGCTGTCGAAGCCGAAGCGGTGGATCTTGCGGTACGTGTGCACCAGCTCGCCGTCCGGGGAGAACAGCAGCGAGGTGTTGTAGATCGGCCCGTCCGGATCGCGTTCGACGATCGAACCGGCGTGCAGCCAGGCCCCGGCGGCCCGGGCGGCGGCCGACATCGCGTCGGAGGTGGGCCCGTCCAGCGTCTCCGCGCCGTCCGACCAGAGGTCGTGGGCGAAGCCGCCGAGCGGCCACAGCTCCGGGAGCACCACCAGGTCGGCGCCCTGCTGCGCCCGCACCAGGGACGCCGCCCGAGCCCTCCGCTCGGCGGGCGGCTCCGCGTCGGAGACCGCGAGTTGGATCAATGAAGCGCGCACAGTACCACCGTCCACGGCAAGAGACCTACGATCGTCACCCGAAAGCGCTGCCCAGCTGTCTCCCGGCAGCGTAACGTGCGGTTAGCGTGTGCGCCCGGAAGCCGGACCATCCCGGTCGGCGTGACGGCGGGGCGCAGAGGCAAGGAAGCTGACGGAGGGCCGGAGATTCCCGTGACGGACAACCAGACCGTGCAGGCTTACACCGAGGCGTGGACCCAGACCATCGAGTCCATATCGGAGCTGGTCGCCCCCCTCCCCGAGGACTCCTGGAACCGGGCCACCGAGTGCCCCGGCTGGTCCGTCCGGGACGTCGTGTCCCACGTGATCGCGGTCGAGTCCGACCTGCTCGGCGACCCCCGCCCGATCCACTCGCTGCCGCGTGACCTCCGTCACGTCACCACGGAGTTCGCCCGTTACGTCGAACTCCCGGTCGACAAGCGCCGCTGCCACACCGCGCTGGAGATGACCAGCGAGCTGGAGTACACGATCATCCGCCGCTCCCGGGCGCTGCGGAACGCCAAGCAGACGCCCGAGGAGCCGGTGCGCTGGCCGGCCGGACCGCTGGCCAGGGACGTCCCGTACCACGAGCTGCTGCGGATGCGGGCCTTCGACGTCTGGGTGCACGAGCAGGACCTGCGCCGGGCCCTGGAGGCTCCGGGCAACCTGGACGCCCCGGCCGCCCTGATCACCCGGGACCTGCTGCTGGAGCTGCTGCCCAAGGCCGTCGCCGACAAGGCCGGGGCACCGGCCGGGACGGCCCTGGTGCTGGACGTCACCGGCCCGGTGGAGTTCCTGCGCACCGTCCGGGTGGACGCCGCCGGCCGCTGCACCGTGGACGAGTCGATCAGCCTGGCCCCCGACGTCCAGCTCACCATGGGCTGGGAGACCTACCTGCGGCTCGCCTGCGGGCGCGGCCGGCCCGGCCCGGTCTCCGTCGAGGGCGACCAGGAGCTGGCCGAGCGGGTGCTGGCCAACTTCTCGGTGACCATCTGACGGCCGGCGCCCGCCGCCCCGGGCCCCGCACGGGCCCGGGGCTCAGCCCGGCTGCGCCGCGACCTTCCGGCGCAGCCGCAGGATCATCGCCGTGCCCACCGCCAGCGGGACGTACTGCCAGCAGAACGCCCAGCGGAAGGCGGCGGCCGAGTAGGACCCGGCGCCGTCCGGGGAGAGCAGGTCCAGCAGCACGCCGATGCCGAACAGGGTGATCATCGTGCCGATGAAGCCGCCCATGTTGACGATCCCGGAGGCGGTGCCGAGCCGCTCCACGGGATTGCGGGCGCGCGCGTAGTCGAGGCCGACCAGCGAGGCCGGGCCGTTGCTGCCCATCACCAGGATGATCCCGACCAGCAGCCAGGCCGGCGGGTGGCCGCCGGGCCAGGCCAGCACCAGCGCCCAGCCGAGCGCGGTGGTCGCCACGACGGTCAGGACGATCGGCATCCGGGCCCGGGCCGTGGCGGAGAGCAGCCGGCCGAAGACGAAGCCGAAGGTCATGTTGCTGAGCACCAGCAGGGTCAGCAGCCCGCCGGCCCCGGCCCGGGACATGCCCTGCGCCTGTACCAGGTAGGGCAGGCCCCAGAGCAGGCCGAAGGCGTTGCCGGGGAACTGGGTGGTGAAGTGGATCCAGAGCCCGAGCCGGGTGCCCGGCTCCCGCCAGCAGGCGAGGACCTGTCGGCCGACCTTCGGCCGCGCCCCGACCGGCTCCGGCCGGGCGCCGGCCCCCTGCCGGGGCGGCGCGTCCCGGAGCAGGAACGCGACCGGCACGAACACCCCCGCGCCGAGCAGCGCGATCGCGGTGAAGGTGGGCGTCCAGCCCTCGCTGTGCAGCGCCCGGGCGAGCACCACGGTGGTGACCAGGTTGCCGCCCATCCCGACCAGGCCGGTCAGCTGGGCCACGAAGGGGTTGCGGGCCGCCGGGAACCACCGGGCGGCGATCCGCAGCACGCTGATGAAGGTCATCGCGTCACCGCAGCCGAGCACCGCGCGGGAGGCCAGCGCGGGGCCGAAGTCGGCGCTGAACGCGAAGGCCAGCTGACCGGTGCTCAGCAGCACGATGCCGAGCATCAGCACCCGGCGCGGCCCGAACCGGTCGACCAGCAGGCCGACCGGGATCTGCATGGCCGCGTAGACCAGCACCTGGAGGATCGAGAAGGTGGAGAGGGCCGAGGCGCCGATGCCGAAGCGGTCGGCGGCGTCCAGTCCGGCCACGCCGAGGCTGGTGCGGTGGATGACGGCCAGGACGTAGACGCTCACCCCGACGGACCACGCCAGCCAGGCCGCCCGGCCACCGGGCGGCGCGGCGGGCGCGGGCGCGGACAGCGGTACGGGGACGGGCTCGGCGGTGGACCGGGGAGCGGGGACGGACGGGGACGGGGCTGGACGGGCGGGCTCCACGGTCATAGTCCGACCAGATTAGTCATCCCATGATCGGATGCCCGGAGCCGGGGTGCGCGGACCGGGTCCTCAGCCGGTCAGCGTCCAGGACACCGAGCGGGTCATGTAGCGGTCCCGGAAGGCCTCGTCCCGCACCCAGTCGGTGGTGTCCCGGACGGTCGCCGTCACGGTGGCCGTCCGGCCCGGGGCCAGTTCCAGCCCGGCGGTGTCCAGCCAGGAGCCGTCGGGGGACTGCGGCGTCACCGGGACGCCGTCCACCTTCCACTCCACCTGCAGCCGCCGCGGGCCGGTCAGCGGCAGCGGCCGGACGTCGAGCCGGGGCCGACCGGCCACCTCGCCGGGGGCCGGCACCGGGGCGTCGGTCGGCCGGACCCTGCGGTACAGCTCCTCGATGATCGCCTCCCGCGAGGGGAGGTTGTACGCGCTGCCCAGGGTGCGCATCACCGAGTCCGGCGTGGGCCGGTAGAGGCCGTTGGCGCTGCGGTACGCCCCGATCACGCCGGCCCCGTCCGGGGACTCGGCGCCCAGCCAGCGCCACCACTTGAGCTGCTTCCGGCGCATCTCGTCGGCGTTGAGGGTGGCGAGGTTCGGGTAGTCGGCGTCGTCCGGGGCGCTGTCGTACTCGTCGCCGAGGTCCCCCACGGTGTGCCCGATCTCGTGCTGGAGGATCCGCCCGGCGTCCGGGTTGCCGCCCGCCAGGGTGGTCACTCCGGTGCCGCCGGCGCCGCCGTACTCGGTGGAGTTGGCCAGCGCGATCAGGTACTGCGGGCCGGCGCCGTCCCCCGCGTACCGGGCGGTGGCGGCCTCGTCGGCGCAGAGCAGCCGGGCGGTGCCCTCGCACCAGAAGTGCATGCCGAGCGGGGTGGCGGTCCTGCGGCCGTGCTTCTCGGACTCGGCGATCCCGGAGACCGGGGAGACCACCTCCACCCGCCTGATGTTGAAGAAGGCCTGGTAGGTGCGGAAGGGCTCGATGTCCATCAGGGCGCGCCAGGCCTTGTCCGCCTGCAGCCGGAAGAGGTCCTGCTCGTCGGCCGTGTAGCCGTCGCCGAGCAGCACCAGGGTGATCCGGTTGGCCGGTTCGCCGGTGCGGCGTATGTCGACGGTCGGGGCGACCTCGGATATCCGCTGGTCGGCGCGGAGCGCCGTGTGCGGCGGCACCGCGCGGTCGGCCGGGGCCCCCGGCCCGATCACGCCGAACGGCGAGGGGCCGGCCAGCTCCAGGGCGGCCGGGAGGGCGGCGGCGGACACCAGCACGAGTGCGGCCATGCTCCGCACGAGACGGCCAGGGTTGCCAGGCGGCATACGGGTGCGTCCTCCGGGCTCCGGCACCCGGCGTCGCCCGGGTGGTGGAGCGGAGACGTACCCGGACGGGTGGGGTCCGCCTATCCGGGCGCGAAAATGTCACCGACCTGGCCGAACGATCCACATCCCCCCTGTCATACGGGTCATACCAACCACACCGCCGCTCAGCCCCTCCGGAAGCCCAGCACCAGGTGGGTGCCGAGCCCGAAGAGCAGCCCCCAGAAGGCCGAGCCGATCCCGAACAGGCTCATTCCCGAGGCGCTCGCCAGGAAGGTCACCACCGCCGCGTCCCGTCCCCGCTCCTCCGCGACCGCGGCCGCCAGGCTGCCCTGCAGCGAGGCCAGCAGCGCGACCCCGGCGATCACCGCGATCAGCTCCTTCGGCAGCCCGGTGAACAGGCTCACCAGCACTCCGCCGAAGCTGCCCACCAGCACGTACAGCGCGCCCGAGGACATCCCGGCGACGTACCGGCGGCGCGGGTCCGGATGGGCCTCCGGGCCCGAGCAGATCGCCGCCGTGATCGCCGCCAGGTTCACCCCGGGCGAGCCGAACGGCGCCATCAGCATCGACACCGCGCCGGTCGAGCCGATCAGCAGCCGGTCGTCCGCCCGGTAGCCGAACGCCCGCATCACCCCGAGGCCCGGCGCGTTCTGCGAGGCCAGCGCGACGATCGTGAGCGGCAGCGCCAGCCCCACCAGGGCCGCCCCGGAGAACGCCGGCACCGTCAGCACCGGCACGGTCGGCCCGCCAGAGCCCAGGTGCAGCGGCAGTCCGACGGTCAGCGCCGCCAGCGCCCCGCCGACCAGCAGCGCGACCGGCACGGCGTACCGCGGTGCGAGGCGCTTGGCCAGCAGGAAGGCCGCGAAGCTGCCCAGCACCAGCACCGGCGCGCTGTGCACGGCGCCGAAGATCCCGGCGCCGAAGGAGAACAGGATGCCCGCGAGCATCGCGTTCACGATCCCGACCGGCACCGCCGCGATCAGCCGGCCGAACCAGCCGGTCACCCCGAACAGCGCCACCACCGCCGCGCTCACCAGGAACGCCCCGACCGCCTCCCGGTACGGGTAGTCGCCCAGACTGGTCACCAGCAAGGCGGCGCCCGGGGTGGACCAGGCGGTGATCACCGGCGTGCGGGTCCACCAGCTCAGCGCGAAGCCGCTCACCCCGCTGCCGATCGCCACCGCCCAGATCCAGGACGCCGTGTGCGCGGCGTCCAGCCGTCCGGCGGCCGCCGCCGCGAGCACCACCACCAGCGGTCCCGAGAAGGACACCGCGACGCACACCAGCCCCGCCAGCAGCGCCGGCCCCGACGCGTCCCGCCGCAGCGACCGACGCTCCCCGCTCCCGGTCGGCGTCGTTTCCGGTCTGACCGTCAGCTCATCCGTCATCCCGGCAGTATCCCGAAGCGGCGCCTCGGAAGCGCCCGAAAAAACTTCCGGACCCGACTGCAACCCCCGCCGGGGACGCGCGTCTATACGGATGAAGGCACGGAGAGCGAGACCGGCGGAGCCGGGGGGCGCTTCCGCTCACCAGGAGCGGAGCAGGCCGGTCGTCTTCACACCACACCGTCAGTCACACGGCCCTGGGGAGTCACGCCATGCGCACGTCCGTTATCACCCGATTCGCGAAGAACGACCGCGCGCTCTCCGGCCGCCGCCGCATCGCCACCGTCGCCGCCACCGTGGTCCTCGCCGGCGGCGTGCAGGTCCTCGCCACCGACACCGCCTGGGCCTGCGGGGACTACCGGGTCACCGGCGCGTACAAGGCCCCGGCCGGCGCGCCCGGCCTCTCTCCCGACACCGCCATCGTCTCCGCCGGGTCCACGGTGGCCGCGGACGGCAGCTGGAACGAGGTCTCCCTCAAGGTCACCAACAGGGCCGCCGAGGACGCCCACGGCATGGAGCCCGTACTCGGCCTGGTCACCCCGGGCCCGGGCGCCGCGGCCCGCGGCAAGGACGTCAGGGTGCAGTTCCAGGACCACACCGGCGCCTGGAAGAACCTCCAGCTGCGGGACGGCTGCACCCGCGTCCTCGACGTCACCGGCTCCCAGCGCCAGCGGATGGCCGCCCACAGCACGATGACCTTCAAGTTCCGGTACGCGCTGGCCCCCAGCACCCCGGCCGGGGTGACCTCGATCAACCTGCTGGCCTCGACCGAGATGGCCGGCTCCCAGGGGCCCGGCGACTCGGGCTTCAAGCCGGTCAAGGTGACCCACCCCCAGGACGCCGGCACCGCCACCGCCAAGCCGGCCGCCCCGACCGCCGCGGCCAAGCCCAAGCCCGCCCCGACCAAGGCCGCACCCGCCAAGGAGGCGCCCGCCGAGGCCGCCGAGCCCGCGACCGACCGGAGCCAGACGGCCGCCCCGGCCGCCGAGGCCCCGAAGGCGTCGGCCCCGTCCGCCGCCCCGGCCACCACCGCGCCGGCCGGCACCCCCGAGCTGGCCCGGACCGGCTCCTCCGCCACCAACACCCTGCTCGCCGCAGGCTCCGCCTTCCTGCTCGCCCTCGGCGCGGGCGTCCTGGTCGCCGTCCGTCGGCTCCGGCCCCGGCGGTAGTCGATCGGGCGGTCATGACGAAGGGGCCCTCCCGCGCACGGTGCGCGGGAGGGCCCCTTCTACGTGCTGCCGGACCGTCAGCCCCAGGTGATCAGGCGCTTCGGGCGCTCCAGCAGGGCGGCCACGTCGGCCAGCACCCTGGAGCCCAGTTCCCCGTCCACCAGGCGGTGGTCGAAGGAGAGCGCGAGCGTGGTCACCTGCCGCGGGACGACCTTGCCCTTGTGCACCCACGGCAGTTCCCGGACCGCGCCGAAGGCCAGGATGGCGGCCTCGCCCGGGTTGAGGATCGGGGTGCCGGTGTCGACGCCGAAGACGCCGACGTTGGTGATGGTGACCGTCCCGCCCTGCATGTCGGCCGGCGAGGTCTTGCCCTGACGGGCGGTCTCGACCAGCTCGCCGAGCGAAGTGGCCAGCCCCGCGAGGGTCTTGGACCCGGCGTCCTTGATGTTCGGGACGATCAGGCCGCGCGGGGTGGCCGCGGCGATGCCGAGGTTCACCTGGCCCTTGAGGACGATCTCCTGGGCCGCCTCGTCCCACTGGGCGTTGATCCCGGGGTGCCGCTTGATCGCGGTGAGCAGCGCCTTGGCGACGATCAGCAGCGGGCTGACCCGGACGTCCCGGCCCAGCTCGCCGCTCTCCTTGAGCCGGCGGACGAACTTCATCGTGCGGGTCACGTCGACCTGCACGAACTCGGTGACGTGCGGGGCGGTGAAGGCCGAGGCCACCATCGCCTGGGCGGTCGCCTTGCGGACGCCCTTGATCGGCACCCGGACGTCGCCCGTGGTGGGCACCGGCGCCTGCGGCGCGGCCGGCTCGGCCACGGCGGCCTCGGCCACCGCGACCGCCGGGGCGGCCGCCGGAGCGGCCTGGGCGGCGGCGTGGGCGTGCACGTCCTCGCGGGTGACCACGCCGTCCCGGCCGGTCGGGGTGACCGCGCGCAGGTCGACGCCGAGGTCCTTGGCCAGCTTGCGCACCGGCGGCTTGGCCAACGGCCGTTCCCCGCCGGGTGCTTCGGCCACCGGCGCGGGAGCCGCGGGCGCCGGCGCGGCGGCCGGGGCCTGAGCGGCGGCGGCGACCTTGGTCGTGGTCGTCCGCCGCGCCCGGCGCTGGGCGGCGCCGGTGCGCGGGCCGTACCCGACCAGCACCTCGCGCCGCTCGGGCTCGGACTCCGCGTCGGACGCCGGGGCCGGAGCCTGGGCCGGCGCCGCGGCGGGGGCGGCCGGAGCCGCGGCCCCCGCCTCCCCGGCGACCGCGACCGAGATGATCACGGTGCCGACGTCGACCGTCGCGCCCTCGGGGAAGTGCAGGTTCTCGACCACCCCGTTGAACGGGATGGGCAGCTCCACTGCCGCCTTGGCGGTCTCCACCTCGCAGACGACCTGCCCGTCGGTGACGGTGTCACCGGGCTTGACGTACCAGCTGAGGATCTCGGCCTCGGTGAGGCCCTCGCCCACGTCGGGCATCTTGAACTCGCGGAGCGAGCGAACTTCGGTGGTCATCTTCGCTCCCCTGGATCAGTACGCGAGCGCGCGGTCGACGGCGTCGAGCACGCGGTCAAGGTCGGGGAGGAATGCCTCCTCGACGCGGGACGGCGGGTACGGCGCGTGGTAGCCGCCGACCCGCAGGACCGGCGCCTCCAGGTGGTAGAAGCACTTCTCGGTGAGCCGGGCGGCCAACTCGGCGCCCATACCCAGGAAGACGGGTGCCTCGTGCACCACCACGGCGCGGCCGGTGCGCCTGACCGACTCCTCCAGGGCGGCGAAGTCCACCGGGGAGAGCGAGCGCAGGTCGACGACCTCCAGCCGGCGGCCGTCCTCCTCGGCGGCCGCGGCGGCCTCCAGGCAGACCTTGACCATCGGGCCGTACGCGATCAGCGTCGCGTCGGTGCCGGGCCGGACGATCCGGGCGTCGTGCAGGCCCAGGTCGGCGGCGTCGCCGACCTCGCCCTTGTCCCAGTAACGGCGCTTGGGCTCCAGGAAGATGACCGGGTCGTCGGACTCGATCGACTGCCGCAGCATCCAGTGGGCGTCGTGCGCGCTGGCCGGGGTGACCACCCGCAGGCCGGCGGTGTGGGCGAAGTACGCCTCGTGCGACTCGCTGTGGTGCTCGACCGCGCCGATGCCACCCGCGTAGGGGATGCGCACGGTGACCGGCAGCTTGACGTGGCCCAGCGCACGGGCGTGCATCTTGGCCAGCTGGGAGACGATCTGGTCGAAGGCCGGGTAGACGAAGCCGTCGAACTGGATCTCCACGACGGGGCGGTAGCCGCGCAGCGCGAGGCCGATCGCGGTGCCCATGATGCCGGACTCGGCGAGCGGGGTGTCGATCACCCGGTCCTCGCCGAAGTCCTTCTGCAGGCCGTCGGTGATCCGGAAGACGCCGCCGAGCTTGCCGATGTCCTCGCCCATCAGGACGGTCTTCGGGTCGTTCTCCAGCGACTTGCGCAGCGCTCCGTTCAGCGCCTTGGCGATGCTCAGCTGACCGGCCATCAGTGGGTCTCCCCCGCCTCGAAGGAGGCCGCGTACTCGATGTACTCGGCCCGTTCCTCATCGACCAGCGTGTGCGGCTCGCTGTACACGTGGTCGAAGATCAGGGTCGGGTCCGGGTCCGGCATGCCGCGCACGCCCTCGCGCACCCGCAGCCCCAGCTGCTCGCTCTCGGCTTCGACGGAGGCGAAGAACTCCTCGTCGGCCAGGCCCTCCTTCTCCAGGTGGGCGCGGAGCCGGCTGATCGGGTCCTTGGCCTTCCAGGCCTCGGTCTCCTCGGTGTGCCGGTAGCGGGTGGGGTCGTCGGAGGTGGTGTGGGCACCCATCCGGTAGGTGAACGCCTCGATCAGCACCGGGCCGTTGCCGCTGCGGGCGTGGTCGAGCGCCCAGCGGGTGACCGCCAGGCAGGCCAGCACGTCGTTGCCGTCGACCCGGACGCCCGGGAAGCCGAAGCCGGAGGCGCGGCGGTACAGCGGGATCCTGGTCTGGGTGGTGGTGGGCTCGGAGATCGCCCACTGGTTGTTCTGGCAGAAGAACACCACCGGCGAGTTGTAGACCGAGGCGAAGGTGAAGGCCTCGTTGACGTCGCCCTGGCTGGAGGCGCCGTCACCGAAGTACGCGATCACCGCGTCGTCCGCGCCGTCCTTGCTGATGCCCATCGCGTAGCCGGTGGCGTGCAGGGCCTGCGCGCCGATCACGATGGTGTACAGGTGGAAGTTCTTCTCGTTCGGGTCCCAGCCGCCGTGGTTCACGCCGCGGAACATGCCGAGCAGGTTCAGCGGGTCGACGTCGCGGCACCAGGCCACGCCGTGCTCGCGGTACGTGGGGAAGGCGTAGTCGCCGGGGCGCATGGCGCGGCCGGAGCCGACCTGGGCGGCCTCCTGGCCGAGCAGCGAGGCCCACAGGCCGAGCTCGCCCTGGCGCTGCAGCGAGGTGGCCTCGCTGTCGAACCGGCGCACCAGCACCAGGTCGCGGTAGAGGGCGCGCAGCTCCTCGGGAGTGGTGGTGAGGGGGTAGTCCGGGTGCTCGACCCGCTCGCCTTCCGGCGTGAGCAGCTGGACGAGCTCCGGCTGGGCGTTCTCGCCCTTGGCGCGGAGGGTGTCAGGGACGCCGGGGGCCGCCTTCTTGCGGGCCCTCGCCGTGCTTTTGACGGTCACGTTCACTCCTCGGTCTGTCCGGCCGCCCGGGGTCGCCGGTGACCGGTCCGGTCACCGCCTCGCGGGGCGCGCGTGGGTGTGCGCTTCCCCTACGGGGCAGGTGGTGATCCTGTTCCGACGGCGTCCCTCACGAGAACGTTACCCAGCGTCCGCCCTCGACGCGCTTGCGCTAGGACGTCCTACTTGTTCAGGGTCTACAACCCCGAGGGTGCCGCGCTCGGCTCGCCGTCGGAAGGGTGGGGGTGACGGACGGCGTGACGCAGCTCTCAATTCGAGCGCCTTCAGGACACCAGCGCACGTTATCCGGGCGGACGCCCGTACGTAAGGGGGTTCTCGGTATCGGTTTCGGACGGTCCTGGCCGGATCACGTCGTTGCGGAGGTCCGGGTGATAGGTCTTTCGTACGGTGATATGGGAGGCTTTGGACGTGACTGATAACGGACAAATCAGGGTATTCCTGCTCGACGACCACGAGGTCGTCCGGCGGGGCGTGCACGATCTGCTCTCGGTCGAGGGCGACATCGAGGTGGTCGGCGAGGCCGGCACGGCCGCCGAGGCACTCACCCGGATCCCGGCGGTCCACCCGGACGTGGCGGTGCTCGACGTCCGGCTGCCGGACGGCAACGGGGTCGAGGTCTGCCGCGAGATCCGGTCCGGGCTGCCGGAGATCAAGTGCCTGATGCTGACCTCGTTCTCGGACGACGAGGCGCTGTTCGACTCGATCATGGCCGGCGCCTCCGGCTACGTGCTGAAGGCGATCCGCGGCAGCGACCTGATCACCGCCGTCCGCGACGTCGCGGCCGGGCGCTCGCTGCTCGACCCGGTCGCCACCAGCAGGGTGCTCGCCCGGCTGCGCGACGGCGGCGAGAAGGAGGACGAGCGGCTCGCCCAACTCACCAAGCAGGAGCGGCGGATCCTCGACCTGATCGGCGAGGGGATGACGAACCGTCAGATCGGCAACGAGTTGCACCTGGCCGAGAAGACGGTGAAGAACTACGTCTCCAGTCTGCTCGCCAAGATGGGCATGGAGCGGCGCACCCAGGCGGCCGCCTTCGTGGCGCGGCACCAGGTCGACCACCAGTACTGACGGACGGATTCACAGAACTGACGGTTTGTCAAGGGCCCCCGCAAGGGGGCCATAACCTCTTCACGTGACTTTCAGCCAGACCCTCGCCTGCGCACCGGCCCGCCCCGACCTCTCCGCACCGCCGATGGGGACCCTCAGTCCACCCGTCCCACTGGGAGCGCTCGCCGAGGTCCTGACCCGCTACCGGACAGGACGGCTGCTGACCGCCGAACCGGTCGCCGAGGGCCTGCTGAACCGGGGGTACCTGGTCACCACCGAGGCCGGTCCGTACTTCCTGAAGTGCTACGTCGACTCCGCCACCGCCAGCCGTCCGAAGATCCTCGCCCACCACCGCGCGATGGCCGCGCTGAACACCCTCGGGCTGCCCGTCGCACCCCCGCTGAGCTGCGCCGAACGGTCCGGCACGGTGGCCGCCTGGGGCGGCCGGCTGTTCGCGCTGTTCCCCTGGGTCGACGGCCGGCACCGGCACGGCGGCGAGCTCGACCCGTCGCAGTGCGACGCGCTCGGCACGCTGCTCGGCCAGCTGCACGGCGCGCTCGACGACGTCTGCGCCCCCCTCGTCCAACCCGCCGGCTACCGGAGCGCCGACCCCGTCGACAGCGCCGCGCTCGCCCGCGACCTGCGGCGCCGCGCCCGCGCGCACCACCCGGCCGGGGAACTGGACGCACTGGTGGTCGAACGGCTCACGGAAAGGCTGGAACTGCTCGCCGAGCACGCCCACCGCCGCCCCGCCCCGGAGGTCGCGCCGCCCACCGGCTGGACCCACGGCGACTTCCACGGCCTCAACCTGCTGTACGGCGACGGCCCGGAGGGCGGCCGGGTCGCGGCCGTCCTGGACTGGGACAAGCTCGGCCCGCAACCACGCGCCGAGGAGGCCGTCCGGGCCGCCACGCTGCTCTTCAACGACCGCTCGTCCGGCGTCCTCGACCTGGTCCGGGTCCGCCGCTACTCCCAGGCCTACCGGGCCTCCGGCGCCGCCACCGCCGAGCACCTGGCCGCCGCCGTCCACCGGGTCTGGTGGGAGCGGCTGAACGACTTCTGGATGCTGCAGTGGCGCTACCAGCGGGCCGACCACCGGGCCGACCCGCTCTACCCCGCCTCCGCGGGGCAGCTGGCGTGGTGGTGCCAGGAGTACGAGCAGGTCCTGGACGCCTTCGCCAACTGACCCGGTCAGTTGCCGCCGGGCGTGGCCGGTGCGGTGACCGGCAGCGACGGCTTGGGCGTCTGGGGAGGCACCGGCTGCCCCGAGCCGCCGCCGGTCGGTGCCGTCGTCGGCGCGTTCGTCGCCGACGACGTCCCCGTCGGCGTGCGGGTCGGGCCCCCGGTCGGCGTCGGGGCCTGGGTGTGCTTGCCGGTGTTCGGCGACGGCGACATGTTGTTGCCGCTGTTCCCGGTGTTGTTCCCGGTGCTGTTCCCGGTGCTGGTGCCGGGGTCGGTCGGCTGCTGCGGCTTCTTGCTGCCGGAGGACGAGGGCGGCGCCGTCGTCGGACCGCTCGGGACCGGCGCGGTCGTCTCGGTGCTGGTGACCACCGGGGCCTGCGTCGGGGGCACCTTGGAGTCGGGGTGGTCGCCGCCGCTGAGCGCGAACGCGATGCCCGCACCGGCCGCGACCAGCACGGCGACCGCGCCGGCCACCCAGGCCCACGGCCCGCGCCGCCGACCGGAGCCGTCGCCGTCCTCGTCCGCGCCGTCACCGCCGTACGGGCCGCCGGCCCCCGGGTAGGGCGCGGCGGAGGAGTGCGCGCCGCCCGTCGGGTACGGCAGCACGGAGGTCTGGTCGCCGGGGCCCACCGTTCCGAAGGCCGTGGTGGCCGCGATCTGGTCCGGCCGGATCACCTGGGTCGCGCCGGTGTCGCCGGCCGCGGCGCCGCCCCAGCCGGGCCCGGCCGCGCCGTGCATCTCGCGCAGCGCGTGCTGCACGTGGGCGCGGAACTCGTCGGCGTCCTGGAAGCGGTCGTCCGGGTTCTTGGCGAGCGAGCGCAGCACCAGCGGGTCGAGGCCGACCGGCACCCGGCCGTTGGCCTGCGAGGGCGGCACCGGCGGGTCCTGGACGTGCTGGTAGACCACCGAGAGCGGGGTGTCGCCGGTGAACGGCGGGCGCAGCGTGAGCAGCTCGTAGAGCATGCAGCCGGCCGCGTACAGGTCGGAGCGGTGGTCGACCGGCTTGCCGAGCGCCTGCTCGGGCGAGAGGTACTGCGGGGTGCCCATGACCATGCCGGTCTGGGTCATCGTGGTGGCCCCGCCGGTCAGCGCCCGGGCGATGCCGAAGTCCATCACCTTGACCGCGCCGGTGTTGGTGATGATCACGTTGGCGGGCTTGATGTCGCGGTGGACGATGCCGTTGCGGTGGCTGTAGGCGAGCGCCTCCAGCACCCCGGCGATGATGATCAGCGCCTGGTCGACCGGCGGCGCCTCCTCGTCCGCCAGCAGCTCGCGGACGGTGCGGCCCTCGACCAGCTCCATCACGATGTACGGCGTGGACTCGTCCCCGACGTACTCCTCGCCGGTGTCGTAGACCGCGACGATCGAGTGGTGGTTGAGCGCCGCGACGGCGTGTGCCTCGCGGGTGAAGCGCAGCCGGGCTACGTCGTCCTGGGCCAGCTCTCCGCGCAGCAGCTTGACCGCCACGGTGCGGCCGAGCCGCACGTCCTCGGCGGCGAACACCTCGGCCATGCCGCCGCGCCCGAGCCGGTGGGTCAGCCGGTAGCGGCCGTCGCCGACGGTGCTCAGCGGCACGGCGGTGCCGCGGCCCGGGGTCTGCGGGCCGCCGGGCTCGGGGACCCTCGGCGTTCCGCCGGTCCGGCCGACCGCTCGGACACCCGCGTCGTCGTCCGGCTGCTGCGTCTGTGCCATCGCTCCTCGCCCCGGGCGTTCGCTCGGATCGCGGTGCCCTGTCGCTTACGTATCCCCGAACGCTACCGCCTCCGGCGGACGACCGTGATACCCCCGAACCGGCCGGAACCCGTCAGAGCAGGCCATTGCGGTCGGCGGGGAGGTCGAGGACCAGGACGTGGGCGGGGCGCTCCGAGGTGCTGAACTTGCCGCCGGTCTTCTCGTTCGCCTTGTTGACCACGATCGCGATGATGATGCCCGCGAGCACCAGCACGCCGACGATGATCCCGATCACGACCACGGCCGTCGAGCAGCCGCCGCCGCTGGTGGGCGCCTTCGGCTGCTGGTACGGCGGCATCGGCTGCGGCGGCGGGGTGTGCGCCTGCGGGAAGGGGTGCGGGGTGTGCGGCGCCTGCGGCCGCGGGGCCTGGAAGGCCGGCGGCGGGGTCTGGTACTGCTGCTGCGGGAAGGGGTGCGGGGTCTGCGGCGCCTGGTAGGCCGGCGGCGGCGTCCGGTACTGCTGCGGCGGCTGCGGCTGGAAGGGCTGCGGCGTCTGCGGGGCCTGCGGCGCCGGCGGGGCGGCGTGCACCGAGCGCGGGCCCTCGTTGATCACCAGCGGGGTGCTGGCCTGCAGCCGCTGCCCGTTGGCGCCGCCCTTGGCGGCCTCGATCAGCCGCTCCGCCTCGTCCCGCATCGCCGCCGCGCTCTGGAACCGGTGCGCCGGGTCCTTGCGCAGCGCCTGGGCGACGAAGGCGTCCACCTCGGGGGTGATCGAGCGGTTGAGGGTGGAGGGGGCCGGCGGCTCCTCCTGGACGTGCTTGTAGGCGATCGAGAACGCCGAGTCGCCGTCGAAGACCAGCTGCCCGGTGATCATCTCGAAGAGCATCACGCCGACCGAGTACAGGTCGGAGCGGGCGTCCACCGGCTTGCCGAGCGCCTGCTCGGGCGAGAGGTACTGGGGGGTGCCGACCACCATGCCGGTCTGGGTCATCGACGTGACGCCGGACTCCAGCGCGCGGGCGATGCCGAAGTCCATGACCTTGACGTTGCCCTTGCGGTCGAACATGACGTTGCCGGGCTTGATGTCGCGGTGCACCAGGCCCATGTCGTGCGAGGCCTCCAGCGCGTTCAGCACGCCGATGGTGACCTTCAGGGCCTCCTCGGCCGGCATCGCGCCGTACTGGCCGATCGCCTCGTTGATCGCCTCGCGCAGGCCCTTGCCGTCGATCAGCTGCATGACGATGTACGGCGTGCTGGAGCCGTCCGGGGCGACGTCCTCGCCGCTGTCGTACACCGTGACGATGTTCGGGTGCTCCAGCCGGGCCACGGCCTGGGCCTCGCGGCGGAACCGCTCCTTGAAGGAGTCGTCCCGGCCCAGCTCGCTGTGCATGCTCTTCAGCGCGACCTGCCGGTCGAGCACGCTGTCGTAGGCGAGGTGCACGGAGGCCATGCCGCCCTCGCCCAGCAGCCGCTGCAGCACATAGCGGCCGTTGCCCAGGGAGAAGCCCTCGACCGCGTTGCCGTGCTCGCTCATGGTCCTCTGCTCCCCCTCGGCGCGGCCGTGCTGCCGCAGCCTGACGTTCGGTCTCGTCCGTGCGTGGTGGGCCCGGCCCGCTGGCCTGGCGGGCCCCTGCCGCGGCGGTTCCACCGGCCGGCGACAGGGGTCAGGGTATCGGCTCCCGCCGACGGTGATCGGCCCAGGGCCGGGACGGGCCCCGGGCCGGCGGCCCTGCGGACCCGGTGGCCCGGGGCGGGGAGGATCGTCGCGGTACGTCCGGTCCGTCGGCGGTCGGGACGGACCGGACGCCCCTACCGGCGGGTACCGCCAGGTGTGCCCCGGTGCGGCTACAGGTACGGGCCGGAGCGGATGCCGCGGCTCTGGCCCGGCTCGTCCTCGTCCGGCTCACCGCTGTTCAGACCGGGCGGCAGCGCCCGCCGCATCTGCTCCAGCTGGGCCCGCGCCGCCATCTGCTGCGCGAACAGGGCGGTCTGGATGCCGTGGAACAGGCCCTCCAGCCAGCCGACCAGCTGGGCCTGGGCGATCCGCAGCTCGGCCTCGGTCGGGATGGTGTCGTCGGTGAACGGCAGCGACAGCCGCTCCAGCTCGGCGACCAGCTCCGGGGCCAGCCCCAGTTCGAGCTCCTTGATCGAGCTCGCGTGGATGTCCTTCAGGCGGACCCGGCTCGCCTCGTCGAGGGGAGCCGCCCGGACCTCCTCCAGCAGCTGCTTGATCATGCTGCCGATGCGCATGACCTTGGCGGGCTGCTCGACCATCTCGGTCACCGGGAGCTCGCGCGGCATGTCGCCCTCGTCGTCCCCGTCACCGGCCGCGCCGGCGAACCCCTGGCCCACGGGCAGGCCGTCCGGTCCGACGATCAGCACCTTCTGGCCGTCCTGCGACTGCCCGCCGGCGGCCCGGAAGGGCTCCTGCGACGGGCGCTCGTTCATCGGATTCGTCATGAACAACATTCTCTCTCACTGGGGTTGGTCGGGCGGAAGCCCCCGGTCGTCCCGCCGTCCTGCGCCACCCACGACGAAGGTACGCCCCCGGGCGCCGCACGGGTATCCGTACGGATACTCAGTTCCCGCGCCCCGGTTCCCGCGCCCCGCGCCCCGCGCGCCGGCCGTGGGCGTGCCTGGGCCCCTGCGCGCCGGCCCGACGCCTCGGCCCCTTCGCCTCGGCCCCTGCGCGGTCTCAGCCCTTGCGCAGCCGCAGGCCGACCAGGCCGAGGCCGCAGCCGATCAGGCCCAGGCCGACGCCCAGCGGGAGCTGGGTGGTGGAGGCGTCCCGCCAGCGGGCCGGGAGGATCGCGGGCACCGCGGCGACGGCCGCGACCGGCCGGCCGGCGGCCGTGACGGTGTCCGGCGCGGCCGGGCCCGCGGCGTCGCCGGGGGCACCGGCCTGCGCGCCGTCTCCGTCGCTCTCCGACGGCTCGGCCTCGACGCCCTGCTCCGGGGCCTGCTCCGGCACCTGCTCGGGAGTCTGCTCGACGGACTGCTCCAGCGCCTGCTCCGGCACCTGGTCGGGGGCCTGTTCCACGGCGGCGTCCGGGCGCTCGGGCAGCGAGGCCGGGTGGTGCCGGTGGACCTGCGGGAAGCCGCCGCCCTGGTGCGGACGCGGCACCGGCCGCCAGGGCGGCGCGGCCGCCGGCCTGGCGGCGCCCGGCAGGGCGTCGGCGCCGGCACCCGACCAGGCCTTGGACTCCGCCCCCGACGGGGGCGTCCCCGCCGACGAGGGCAGCGCCACCGCCGCCGAGGCGGCGGCCAGCGGGAGCGTGAGCCCCAGCACGGCCGCCGCGAACAGTCGCTGGGCGCGGCCCGGCGATCGGCGGCCCTGGGACCGGCGGGAAGCACGACGGTGGTGCGGCGCGACGGGCAGCGGCCCGAGGGAGACGTGCGGTGATGCGGCCACGGTCGGAGTCCTTCCGACGGCCGACGGCGCCCGGGGGCGGGATCGGCGGCGGGACAGCTCCGGACCAGATTCGCACGCCCCGGCCGTTGCGGCACTTCGGGCGGTTCACGCCCTCCCGCCGTCGCCCACCGCCACCCGACGTCACGCCTCGTCGCCCGCCGCCCGGTCCCCCGGCTCAGGCCCGCAGGACGATCTTCCCGACCTGCTCCCCGCGCTCCAGCGCCCGGTGCGCCTCGGCCACGTCGGCCAGCGGCAGCACCCGGTCCACCACCGGCTTCACCACGCCGGACTCCACCAGCGGCCAGACGTGCTCCCGCACCGCCGCCACGATCGCCGCCTTCTCCGCCAGCGGCCGCCCGCGCAGGTTGGTGGCGATCACCGCCCCGCGCTTGCGCAGCAGCGCGTTGAGGTCGAGCTCGCCCTTCACCCCGCCCTGGAGTCCGATGATCACCAGCCGCCCGTTGACCGCCAGCGCGTCCACGTTCCGCTGGAGGTACTTGGCGCCCATGATGTCCAGGATCACGTCCGCCCCGGCCCCGCCGGTGGCCTCCCGGAGCGCCTCCACGAAGTCCTGCTCGCGGTAGTCGATCAGGATGTCCGCGCCCAGCTCGGCGCACCGCGCCAGCTTCTCCGGGCTGCCCGCGGTGACCGCGACCCGGGCGCCGACCGCCTTGGCCAGCTGGATCGCCATCGTCCCGATCCCGCTCGCGCCGCCGTGCAGCAGCACCGTCTCGCCGGGCCGCAGGTGCGCGGTGAGGAAGACGTTGGACCACACCGTGCAGGCGACCTCGGGCAGCGCCGCGGCCTGCTCGACGGACAGCCCCGCGGGCAACGGCAGCAGCTGCCCGGTCGGCACCGCGACCCGCTGCGCGTAGCCGCCGCCGGCCAGCAGCGCGCACACCTCGTCGCCGACCGCCCAGCCGGCCACCCCGGGCCCGAGCGCGACGATCCGCCCGGCGCACTCCAGCCCCGGGTAGGGCGAGGCGCCGGGCGGCGGGTTGTAGAAGCCCTGCCGCTGGAGCAGGTCGGCACGGTTGACGGCGGTGGCCGCCACCTCGACCAGGACCTCGCCCTCCGCGGGCACCGGGTCGGGCACCTCGGCCCAGACCAGTGCCTCGGGACCGCCGGGTACGGGAATCGTCATCGCATGCATGCCCCGAACCTACTGGGGCCGGGGCGGTTGCGCGGCGCGGCTCAGCCGGTCGGCGCGGCTCCGCTGGACCTGATGACGATCACCCGGTCGGTGAGCTGGAGCACGGCGGCCTCCGGCTCGGTGTAGTTGAGCACCCGTCGGCCGCGGACCACCGCGACCACCAGGTCCGCGCACTCGCGCGGGCTGTGCCCGGCCTCGGCCCGGGTGACCGGGCGCTCCACCACGTCCAGCCCGTTGCCGTACGTCAGCAGGTCCTCCATCACCGCCCCGGCGTGCGGGCTGAGCATCGACAGCCCGAGCAGCCGCCCGGCCGAACTGGAGCTGGTCACCACGACGTCGGCGCCGCTCTGCCGCAGCAGCGGCGCGTTCTCGTCCTCCCGGACGGCGGCCACCACGGTGGCGGCCTTGTTCAGCTGGCGGGCCGTCAGTGTGATCAGTACGGCGGTGTCGTCCCGCTCCGGCGCGACCACCACCCGCGCGGCGGTGGGCAGTGCGGCGCGCACCAGGGTGTCGGTGCGGGTGGCGTCGCCGACCACCCCGACCAGGCCGTGCTGGGCGGCCTGGTCGATCACCTTGCGCTGCGGGTCGACGACGACGATCTCCTCCTTCTTCACCCCCTGCCCGAGCAGGGTGTCGACGGCGCTGCGGCCCTTCGTCCCGTAGCCGATGACGACGGTGTGCTCGCGCACGGTGGACCTCCAGCGGTTCAACCGCCATTGCAGGCGGGTCCGTTCGGTGAGCACCTCCAGCGTGGTGCCGACCAGGATGATCAGGAACAGCACCCGCAGCGGGGTGATCACGAGGATGTTGGTGAGCCGGGCGCTGTCGCTGAACGGGGTGATGTCGCCGTACCCGGTGGTGGAGAGCGTCACGGTGGCGTAGTACGCCGCGTCCAGGAAGCTGAGCCCGCCGCCCGCGTTGTCGTTGTAACCCGCCCGGTCGACGTAGACGATGAACGTGGTGGCGACCAGGACGGCGAGCGCCAGCAGCAGCCGGGAGCCGACCTGCCGGACGGCGGGCGCGGCCCGTCGGGCGGGCAGCACGACCCCGGCGTCCGCCCACGGCTCGGTGCCGGGCGCCGGATTGCGTCGGATCCGGTTCACGGCACCTCCAGGAGTTCGACCGGCTCCCCCGCCGCCGCCCCGCCGGGCGGCACCACGGCCAGCGCCTCGGCCCGGGCGAGCCCGCGCAGCATCGCCGGTCCGTCGAAGGCCAGCGGCAGCACGCCCCCGGCGGTCCGCCGGACCGGCTGGAGCCGGGTGTCCGTGCGGTGTCCGGGCAGGGCGGCCGCGGCGGGGGCGAGCGCGGGGGCGCCGACGGTCCGCCCGCTGCGCGCGTGGAGCAGCGGCAGCGCCAGGGTGACCATCCCGGCGACGGCCGCCAGCGGGTTGCCCGGCAGGCCCACCAGGTGGCGGCCGCCGGGGAGTTCGGCCAGCAGCATCGGGTGCCCGGGCCGGACGGCGACACCGTCCACCAGCAGCCGGGCACCGGTCTCGGCGAGCGCCCGGTGCAGGAAGTCGACCGGTCCGGCGGCCGTTCCGCCGGTGGTGACCACGAGATCGGCGGTGGAGTGCCGCAGTGCGTCCCGGAGCAGCCCGAAGTCGTCCCGGACGTACCCGGCTTCGGCCGGATCGGCGCCGGCGGCCCGCAGCCAGGGCGGCAGCAGCGGCCCCAGCGCGTCCCGGACCAGGCCCGGCCCGGGCACCCCGGCGGTGAGCAACTCGTCGCCCAGCACCAGCAGCTGGACCTCGGGGCGGCGGTGGACCGGCAGCCGGTCGTGGCCGCAGGCGGCGGCCAGGCCGAGCACGGCCGGCCCCACCGGCGTACCGGACGGCAGCAACTCCTCGCCCCGGCGGCACTCCTGGCCGCGCGGGCGGACGTCCTGGCCGGTGGTCAGCGGCTGCGGCCCGCGGTCGTGCAGCAGCGCGCCGTCCGTCCGCCCGTGCTCACGGCGCAGGACGGCGGTGGCGCCGGACGGCAGTTGGGCGCCGGTGGCGATCTCCACGGCGGTGCCGTCGGCCAGCGGCGCCGGCTCCGTCCGTCCGGCCAGCACCCGGCCGGCCACCCGCCACGGGCCGGGGCCGGCGACCGCCCAGCCGTCCATCGCGGAGGTGTCGAAGGCGGGCAGGTCGGTGAGCGCGCCGAGCGGCTCGGCGAGGGTGCGGCCGAGCGCCTCGGCCAGCGGGACGGGGACCCCGGGCAGCGGGCGCGCCCCGGCCCGGCGCGCGGTCTCGCGGGCCCGGGACCAGCTCAGCACGCCGGGATCGGTGGACGGTGCGGCCACGACGGTCTGTCCGACCGCACTCACGACTCGCCCGGCCGGGCGGCGGCGCCCCAGCCCTCGACGAGGGCCTCGGCCCGCCGGGCCGCCTCCGCGACGGCCTCCGCCCCGCCGCCCCGCTGGGCGGCCGCGTAGCCGATCAGGAAGGCGGTCAGCGGCGCGGCCGGCCGGTCCACCCCGTGCGCGACCACCCGGGCCGTGTCGAGCAGACCACGGACGTCGACGTCCAGGTCGATGCCCAGGTCGGCCTTGACCTCGGCGATCCAGTCATCCAGCGTGCGCTCCATGCGCCCATGCTGCCCGATCGGCGGTTTCCCCGGGGTGTTCGCCCCGTGTGCGGGGCGCGTCGTTTCGCTCACACCCAGGTGACGGCAGCGGTGAGGTTCAGGCCCGGTCGCGCTCGCGGGCCCGCTCCAGGTCCTCCCAGGTGTCGCAGTCGTGGGCGACGTCGTCGGTGTCGGCCACCCGCAGCCGGGTCAGCCCGCCGACCAGACGGCGCAGCGGCCGGCCGGCCGGGTCGCCGAGGGCGGCCAGCGCGGCGCGCAGCGGGGCGGTGCGGTAGGCGGCGGCGAGCGGCTGCTCGCGCCCGCCCGCGTCGACCAGTACGGCGGCGTCCGCCCGCGCCCCGGCCCGGTCGAGGGCGGTGACCAGCCGTTCCACCGTCCGCCGGTCCAGGAAGGGCAGGTCGGCGGCGAGCAGCAGCACGGTGTCCGCGGTGACCAGGTCGAGCCCGGCCGCGACGGCGGCCACCGGTCCGCCGCCGGGCGGCTGCTCCCTGGTCCAGCGGACGCCGCCGTGCGCGGTCGGCCGGGCCGGGCCGACCACGACGGCGGTGCGGGCGCCCGCGCAGGCGGCGAGCACCCGGTCGAGCAGGGTGGTCTCGCCCACCGTCAGGCCGGGTTTGTCGGCGCCGCCGAGGCGCCGGGCGGCCCCGCCCGCCGGGACGATCACGTCGTACGGCGTCATACGGCCAGTATCCGGCCTACTCCGGCGCGCTCCCGCCGTTCTCCGCGGGCTCCGGGCCGTCCTCGGCAGGCTCCGGCCCGTTCTCCGCGGGGCCCCGCCCGTTCCCGGCGGGCTCCGGCCCGTCCTCGACCGCCGCGTCGGGCCGGGCCGCGCGGGCGGTGTTGGCTTCCGCGCCCAGTGCCAGGAAGGACGGCAGGGTCAGCTCCCCGTACCGCTCGTTCATCGCCGTGACCAGCGCCTCCGGGTCGTCCGGGTGCGCGGCCAGCAGCCGGTCGAAGTCCTGGAGGTACTCGCCGGTAAAGGCCAGCACCCGGGCCGCGTCGTCGCCCTGGCCCGGGGCCCGGTGCCCGGCGATCACCCGCTCCACGCCGAGGTCGGCGATCCGGCCGAGGTTGTGCCCCCAGGTGACGCGCTGGGCCGGGGTGGTGTCGGCGGTCCAGACGTGGGTGCCGTTGTGGACGAAGTCCCCGGCGATCACGGTGCGCACGCTCGGCACGTGGACGACCGTGGAGTCCCCGCAGTCGGCCTGGCCGAGCAGCAGCACGGGGATCACCTGGCGGTCCAGCATCAGCGGCTGGGGCAGCAGCGGGGAGGGGACCAGCGGGTGGTCCGGGATGTCGTCGCCGTACACCGGCTTCCACTGGGCGACCTTGGCGGCGACGGTGCGCCGGATGCCCTCGACCACGGCCGGGGCGGCCAGCAGCTGCGCGTCCGGGAAGAGCCGCAGCACCTCCTCGGCCCCGAAATAGTGGTCCGGGTGCTGGTGGGTGACCACGACGGCGAGCAGCCGTCTGCCCTTGCCCGCGACCCACTCGGCCAGCTCGCGCCCGGCACTGCGGGTCAGCTGGGCGTCCACCAGGATCGCGGTCCGCTCGCCGAGGATCAGCGTGGAGGTGGCGAAGAAGGCCGACTCGGGGCCGGTGAAGACGGCGACCTCCAGCGGCCGGGCCGGCTGCCCGGGCTCCGGCGGCTCGGCGCCCGCGCCCGGCCCGGGGGCCTCGCCGGGCCCGCCGGGGACGGCCGGCCCGGCCTGGGCACGCTCCGCGCCGGCGCTCTCCTCGGACGGGGACGTCGTCACGGGCTGCTCCCTCTGGTCGGCGGTCGGATTCCCTGCGCCCTACAGCATGGGAGCACCGGCGGCCGAATGCGCGGAAGGCGCGCCCGGCGGGGCACGCCTCCGGCGCACGTCACACCGCGGCTCGGACGGCCAGTTCCTTGGCCCGGCGGGCGGCCTCCTCCAGCGCCCGGGCCTTGGACTCGGCGGCGTTCGGGACGAACTCGGCCATCGCCGGGACGACGCTCGCCAGGGTGAACTCCGGGACGATGAAGTCGACCTCCAGCCCCAGCATGCCGGTCAGCACCTTCTCCAGGTAGGTGGTGACGAACTCGTACGGCTCGCGCGGGGCGCCGGGCGCGTACGAGCCGCCGCGCGAGGCGACCACGGTGACCGGGGTGCCCTTGGCGGACGGCGTCTCGCCGGCGGTGCGGCCCATCAGGATCACCTGGTCCAGCCAGGCCTTGAGGCTCGACGGGATCGTGAAGTTGTACATCGGGCTGCCGATCAGCACGGCGTCGGCCCGCTCCAGCTCGGCCATCAGCTCCTCGCGCAGCGCGTAGGCGGCGGCCTGCTCGGCGCTGTGGGTCTCGGCGGGGGCGAATCCGGCGCTGATGCCGTGCGCGTCCAGGTGCGGGACCGGGTCGAGGGCGAGGTCCCGGTAGATCACCGTGCCGTCGGGGTGCTCGGCCTGCCAGGCGGCGCGGAAGGCGGCGGTGACCTCGCGGGAGACGGAGCCGTCGGCGACCGCGGAGGAGTCGAGGTGCAGGAGAGTGGGCATGGCAGGGCCTCCAAGGGATTAGTAGCTGCCTATTTCGCTGCAACTGCTAATACCGTAGCAGCTTACTTTTCTGCAGTCACTAGGGATCGGTCGAGTAGGCTTGACCCATGGCCGAGCACGAGGCAGTGACCGACGGAGTCCCGATCGCCACCGACTCCTGCGCCGCGGCGGACCCGGGCGCCTGCGGGAACATCGACCTGGCCCTCAACCGGGTGTTCACCCTGCTCGGCAAGCGCTGGACCGGCATGCTGCTGGGCGTGCTCAACACCGGCGGCCCCGCGTACTTCTCCGAGCTGCGCCGCACCGTCCCGGGCATCAGCGAGCGGATGCTCTCCGACCGGCTGACCGAGCTGGCCGAGGCCGGGCTGGTCGTCCGCGAGGTCGACGCCGGCCCGCCGCTGCGGGTCAGCTACCGGCTCACCGAGGGCGGCGCCGCGCTCCGGCCCGCGCTCACCGAACTGGCCGTCTGGGCCGACCGCTACCTGCCGGAGGCCGCGCTGAGGAACGGCTGCTGAGCCGCCCGCGGACTCCGGACTCCCGGACATGCGGAAGGGCCCGTCCGCCGGTTCCGGCGGACGGGCCCTTCCGGCCGACAGGAGTTCGGACGGTCAGCGCTTGGCGGCGCCCCCGCGCAGCCGGGCCAGCCGGTCGGTGACGCCCCAGGTGGTCACCCGCCACAGCGCCTCGACCACGATGCCGCGGTTCATCTTGGACGCCCCCAGCTCGCGCTCGACGAAGGTGATCGGCACCTCGGCGACCTTGAACCCGGCCTTCACCGTGCGCCAGGCCAGGTCGACCTGGAAGCAGTACCCGGCCGAGGCGACCTCGTCCATGCCCAGGCCCAGCAGGGTCTCCTTGCGGAACGCCCGGTAGCCGCCGGTGACGTCCCGGATCGGCACGCCCAGCATCAGCCGCGAGTAGGTCGAGCCGCCGCGGGAGAGCAGCAGCCGCGACTTCGGCCAGTTCACCACCCGGCCGCCCGGCACCCAGCGCGAGCCCAGCACCAGGTCGGCGCCGCGCAGCGCGCCCAGCAGCCGGTCCAGCTCCTCGGGCTGGTGCGAGCCGTCCGCGTCCATCTCGACCAGGACGTCGTAGCCGTGGTCGATGCCCCAGCGGAAGCCCGCGAGGTAGGCGGCGCCCAAGCCCTCCTTGCCCTTGCGGTGCATGACGTGGACGTGCTCGTCCGCGACGGCCAGCTTGTCGGCCAGCTCGCCGGTGCCGTCGGGGCTGTTGTCGTCGGCGACCAGCACGTGCGCCTCGGGCACGGCGGCACGCACCCGGCCGACGATCCGCTCGACGTTCTCCGCCTCGTTGTAGGTCGGGATGATCACCAGGACCTTGCCGAGATCAGCAAAACTCTGCTGGTTGACGGTCACGTGCAAACCTCTCGGCCGATGGCGGGGGGTCTCGGAACACCGGCGCCCGCACTCTGGAACGCGGCTCCGCCGGCAGCCCGCCGGGGAGGACCTCGGTGGCGAACTGCGCGCAGGGCGGAGGCTACTGCGTCCTGGCATCCTACTACCGCGCCGGGAACCGCCGGTCCGGCCGTGGCACTCCCACCCGATGACCACCGTTTCCCCCTGGGTGACGCCGTTCGGCTAGGGTCGTTTCCCTTGCCCGTGCCCGGGCCGCCCGCACCGCCGGGCCCCCGGCGATCCGGACTCGGGACGTCCGGGGCCGCCCAGACTGCGAAGGAGTAGGACCGCGCGCATGGACAGGCTCGTCAACACCGTCCGCCCGTACGCCTGGGGGTCGCTCACCGCCCTGCCCGAGCTGCTCGGGCAGCAGCCGACCGGGGAGCCGCAGGCCGAGCTGTGGATGGGCGCCCACCCCGGCGCCCCGTCGCGCGCCGACCGCGGCGGGGGCCCGCGCCGACTGGACGAGCTGATCGCGGCCGACCCCGAGGGCGAACTGGGCGCCGCGAGCGTGGCCAGGTTCGGCCCGACCCTGCCGTTCCTCTTCAAGGTCCTGGCCGCGGGCATCCCACTGTCCATCCAGGCCCACCCCACGCTGGACCAGGCCCGGGCCGGCTTCGCCGCCGAGAACGCCCTCGGCATCCCCCTGGACGCCCCCGAGCGCAGCTACCGGGACGCCAACCACAAGCCCGAAATGATCTGCGCGCTGGGCGACTTCGAAGGCCTGTGCGGCTTCCGCCCGCCCGCCGGGGCGGCCCGGCTGCTGGCCGGACTCGCGGTGCCCGGGCTCGCCCCGGTGATCGATCAGCTGGCCGCCGGCGGGGGCACCTCCCGGCCGGAGGACGGGGGGGAGTCCGCGGCGCTGCGCGGCGCCCTGACCGCCGCCCTCGCCCTGGACGGGGAGACCGTCCGGCGGACCGTCGAGGCGCTGGCGGCGACCGACCCCGACGGGGAGTACGGGCCGTACGCCCGGATCGCCGAGGACTTCCCGGACGACCGCGGCGTGATCGCCGGCATGCTGCTCCACCACGTCCGGCTGCGGGCCGGCCAGGCGCTCTACCTGGGCGCCGGGGTGCCGCACGCCTACCTGTCCGGCGCCTGCGTCGAGCTCCAGGCCAACTCCGACAACGTGCTGCGGGCCGGTCTCACCCCGAAGCACATCGACGTGCCGGAGCTGCTGAAGGTCGTGGTCTTCGCGGCCGGCGCCCCCGAGGTGCTGGAGCCGGTCCCGGTCCGGGACACCCCGGGCGAGGAGCTCTACCCCGTCCCGATCGACGAGTTCCGGCTCTCCCGCTTCGTGCTGGACGGCACCGGGCGCGAGATCGACGGCCGCACCCCGCAGATCCTGCTCTGCACCGAGGGCACGGCCCGGCTGACCGCCGCCGACGGCACCGTCCTGGACCTGGCCCGCGGCCAGTCCGCCTTCCTCCCCGCCACGGGCACCCCGACCCGCCTCTCCGGCAGCGGCAGCACGCTCTTCCGCGCCACCGTCACCGTCTGACGCCCCCGGCGGGGACGTCAGGGCCGGGCCTCAGTCCCGGGTCATGTCGACGAAGCGCGAGTAGTGGCCCTGGAACGCCACCGTGATGGTCGCGGTCGGGCCGTTACGGTGCTTGGCGACGATCAGGTCGGCCTCGCCCGCGCGCGGGGACTCCTTCTCGTAGGCGTCCTCGCGGTGCAGCAGGATGACCATGTCGGCGTCCTGCTCGATCGAGCCGGACTCGCGGAGGTCGGAGACCATCGGCCGCTTGTCGGTGCGCTGCTCGGGACCACGGTTCAGCTGGGAGAGCGCGATGACCGGGACCTCCAGCTCCTTGGCCAGCAGCTTGAGGTTACGGGACATGTCCGAGACCTCCTGCTGGCGGTTCTCGGCCCGCCGGGAGCCGCCGGACTGCATCAGCTGGAGGTAGTCGATGACGATCAGCTTGATGTCGTTGCGCTGCTTCAGCCGGCGGCACTTGGCGCGGATCTCCATCATCGACAGGTTCGGCGAGTCGTCGATGAACAGCGGCGCCTCGCTGACGTCGGGCATCCGGCGGGCGACCCGGGTCCAGTCGTCGTCCGTCATGTTCCCGGAGCGCATGTGGTGCAGCGCGACCCGGGCCTCGGCGGAGAGCAGGCGCATGGCGATCTCGTTGCGGCCCATTTCGAGCGAGAAGATCACGCTCGGCAGCTTGTGGTGGATCGAGCAGGCCCGCGCGAAGTCCAGCGCGAGGGTGGACTTGCCCATCGCGGGGCGGGCCGCGATGACGATCATCTGGCCGGGGTGCAGCCCGTTGGTGAGCTGGTCGAAGTCGGCGAAGCCGGTCGGCACGCCGGACATCTGGCCCTGCCGGGAGCCGATCGCCTCGATCTCGTCGAGGGCGCCCTCCATGATGTCGGCGAGCGGCGCGTAGTCCTCGTTGGTGCGCTGCTCGGTGACGGCGTAGATCTCCGCCTGGGCCGCGTTGACGATCTCGTCCACGTCGCCCTCGGCCGCGTAGCCCATGCCGGCGATCCGGGTGCCCGCCTCGACCAGCCGGCGCAGCACCGCGCGCTCGTGGACGATCTGGGCGTAGTACTCGGCGTTGGCCGCGGTCGGGACGGAGTTGACCAGGGTGTGCAGGTAGGAGGCGCCGCCGACCCGCTGGAGCTCGCCGCGCTTGGTCAGCTCACCGGCCACGGTGATCGGGTCGGCCGGCTCGCCGCGGGCGTAGAGGTCGAGGATCGCGCCGTGCACCATCTCGTGCGCGGGCCGGTAGTAGTCGGCCGGCTTGAGCACCTCGACCACGTCGGCGATGGCGTCCTTGGACAGCAGCATGCCGCCGAGGACGGACTTCTCGGCGTCCAGGTCCTGCGGCGGGACGCGCTCGAAGCCGTCCACGCCGCCCCCGCCGTCGCCCTCGCCCCGGCGCGGCCAGCCGCCCTCCGGCCGGCCGCCCTTGCCGCCCTTCTGGAAGCCGTCCTTCTGGAAGCCGTCGCGGCCGCCGCCCTGGCGCCCCTCGCCGCGGGCGCGCGAGACCGGCAGCCGGTCGCCGGGGCCGTCCGGGAAGGGCGCGTCGTCGAAGGCGCCGGCCGGGAACGGGTCCTCGGCGTGCTGCCAGTCCTCCTCCGGCGGCGGGGCGTCGTGGTCGTCGTACTGGGGGCCGGTCACGCGTGTTCCCCGATCAGCGAGTGGTGCGAAGTTGGAGCGGGCTTGCCGGTGGCTGGATGGAGCGGATCCGCTCCTCTTTGTACGCCACAGCTCCGACAAATCGGACGCCGGGGCGGCGGGAATGTCGGGCGGAGGGCCCACGCTAAGGCGCCGGACGCCGTTGCGCCAAGGCGGTTATCCACAGGGGGTGTGGATGAAGCGCCCCGTCCTGTGGAGAACTGCCGCAAAGCTGTGGACACCCCTGTGGACGCTCCTGTGGATAACCGGACGATCGATCCACCGTCAACCGGTTGACCTGGGATTACCTCTTCCCGGGCCTGTGCATGAGAAATTCTTCACACACCTCCGAACGGCTGTGGGCACAGAGCGGGCGAACAGCGACGCTCAAGATTTCGAGTAATAGGCAATGGCCACTTACGTCCATTACCTGTGGATGAGTAGCCTGGACCCCATGACCGCCTCGCCCCCGACCCCGGCCCCGGTGCCCCCTCGACGCCGGCACGACCGGGAGATCCTCGCCCTGGCCGTCCCGGCCTTCGGCGCGCTCGTCGCCGAACCGCTCTTCCTGATGGCCGACTCGGCGATCGTCGGCCACCTCGGCACCCCCCAGCTGGCCGGGGTGGGCGTCGCCTCCGCGGCGCTCTCCACCGCGACCGGCGTGTTCGTCTTCCTCGCCTACGCCACCACCGCGGCGGTCGCCCGCCGGATCGGCGCCGGGGACCGCCGGGGCGCCGTGCAGCAGGGCATCGACGGCATCTGGCTCGCCCTGGGCCTGGCCGTCCCGGTGGTCCTGCTCACCCTGCTGCTGGCGCCCTGGGCGGCCGACGCGCTGGGCGCCTCGGCGACCGCCGCGCCGCACGCGGTGACGTACCTGCGGATCAGCTCCCTGGGCATCCCGGCGATGCTCATGGTGCTGGCCGCCACCGGGGTGCTGCGCGGCCTCCAGGACACCCGGACGCCGCTGGTGGTGGCCGTCGCGGGCTTCGCCGCCAACATCGGCCTGAACGCCGGCCTGGTGTACGGCGCCGGGTTCGGGGTGGCCGGCTCGGCCTGGGGCACCGTGCTCGCGCAGAACGGGATGGCCGCCGCCTACCTGGTCGTGGTGGTCCGCGGCGCCCGCCGGGAACACGCCTCGCTGCGGCCGGACGCGGCGGGCATCCGGGCCGGCGCCAGGGCCGGCGGCCCGCTGCTGGTCCGGACGATCAGCCTGCGCGCGGTGCTGATGACCGCCACCGCGGTGGCCGCCCGGCTCGGCGACGACCAGGTGGCCGCCCACCAGATCACCATGGCGGTGTTCAACTTCCTGGCCTTCGCGCTGGACGCCATCGCGATCGCCGGCCAGGCCATCATCGGCCGCTACCTGGGCGCCTCGGACGCGCCCGGCGCCCGGGCCGCCACCCGGCGGATGGTCGAGTGGGGCATCGTCTCCGGGCTGGTGCTCGGCCTGCTGGTGGTGGTCGCCCGCCCGCTGTACGTCCCGCTGTTCACGCCCGATCCGGCCGTCCGGGCCCAGCTGGGCACCGCCCTGCTGCTGCTCGCGCTCACCCAGCCGGTGGCCGGGCTCGTCTTCGTGCTGGACGGCGTGCTGATGGGCGCCGGGGACGGCCCCTACCTGGCCTGGGCCGGGCTGGCGACCCTGGCGGTGTTCGTCCCGGTGGCGCTGGCGGTGCCGGCCACCGGCGCCGGTCTGGCCGGGCTGTGGTGGGCGATGAACCTGTTCATGCTGGTGCGGGCCGGCTTCCTGGCCTGGCGCGCCCGCGGCGGCAAGTGGCTGGTCACCGGAGCGGTGCGCGGCTGAAACGTTTCCGGGCCGGTCCGGAAGGGACCGGCCCGGAGGTCGCCGGCTCGGGACGCGCCGATCAGACAACGCCCGGCGCGGGAACGCCCGGCGCGGAAAAGACCGAGGGCCGGACTCCCGGAGGAGTCCGGCCCTCGGGCCGTGCTACGGAACTCAGGCAGCCACGACGGCGACGTCGAGCTTGGCCACGACGTCCGAGTGCAGCTTGACCGAGACCTTGTGGGAGCCCACGGTCTTGATCGGCGAGGCGATCGCGACGGCGCGCTTGTCCACCGCCGGGCCGCCGGCGGCCTTGATGGCCTCGACGACGTCGGCCTGGGTCACCGAGCCGAACAGACGGCCGGCCTCGCCCGAGCGGACGGCCAGCTTGACCTGGACGCCCTCGAGCTGACCCTTGACCTCGTTGGCGGCCTCGAGGGTCTGGATCTCGTGGATCTTGCGGGCGCGACGGATGGCGTCGACGTCCTTCTGACCGCCCTTGGTCCAGCGGATGGCGTAGCCACGCGGGACCAGGTAGTTGCGGGCGTAGCCGTCCTTGACCTCGACGACCTCGCCGGCGGAGCCGAGACCCGGCACCTCGTGCGTGAGGATGATCTTCATTACTTGGTCACCCTCTCTTAGCGCGCGGTGCTGGTGTAGGGCAGCAGCGCCATCTCACGGCTGTTCTTCACGGCCGTGGCGACGTCGCGCTGGTGCTGGGTGCAGTTGCCGGTCACCCGACGGGCACGGATCTTGCCGCGGTCGGAGATGTACTTCCGCAGCAGGTTCGTGTCCTTGTAGTCAACGTAGTTGACCTTGTCCTTGCAGAAGACGCAAACCTTCTTCTTCGGCTTGCGAGCAGGCGGCTTCGCCATTGTGTGCTCCATTTGGGGTTCACGGCCCGGCGGGCGTCCGGAGACGCCGGCCGCCGGGCCGCACGAAATCTGTCAGCTCTTAGAACGGGGGCTCTTCCGAGTAGCCGCTGCCACCGGACGGGGCACCCCAGCCGCCGCCCTGGTTTCCACCGGACGGGGCGCTGGAGGCCCAGGGGTCGTCGGAGGGGCCGGACTGGCCGCCACCGGAGTTTCCACCCCAGTTGCCGCCGCCCTGCTGGCCGCCACCGCCGCCGCCCCAGCCGGCACCGCCCTGGCCGCCGCCCTGCTGGCCGCCGAAGCCGCCACCGGGGCCGCCGGACCGGTTGGCCCGGGTGACCTTGGCGGTCGCCGAGCGCAGGCTCGGGCCGACCTCGTCGACCTCGACCTCGAAGACCGTCCGCTTCTCGCCTTCCTTGGTCTCGTAAGACCGCTGGCGCAGTCGGCCCTGCACGATGACGCGCATGCCGCGCTGCAGCGACTCGGCCACGTTCTCCGCCGGCTGCCGCCAGACGTTGCACGTGAGGAAGAGGCTCTCGCCGTCCTTCCACTCGTTCGTCTGACGGTCGAAGGTGCGGGGGGTGGACGCGATGCGGAACTTCGCGACCGCCGCACCCGACGGGGTGAAGCGCAGCTCGGGGTCGTCGACGAGATTGCCGACGAGGGTGATGACGGTCTCGCCTGCCATGGTGGTGATGACCTCTCGGGAAGATGTCCGTTCACCGCTGTTTCACGTGAAACAACGGACGCGAGCTACCCGAGACCCGAAGGCCTCAGAGGTGGCTCAGTGGGTGTCCGGGCGCAGGACCTTGGTCCGCAGAACCGACTCGCTCAGGCCCAGCTGGCGGTCGAGCTCCTTGACGACCTCAGGCGTGGCCTTGAGGTCGATGACCGAGTAGATGCCCTCGGACTGCTTGTTGATCTCGTAAGCCAGACGGCGACGACCCCAGGTGTCGACCTTCTCCACCTTGCCGCCGGCGTTGCGGACGACAGCGAGGAAGCTCTCGATCAGGGGGGAGACAGCGCGCTCCTCGACCGAGGGGTCGAGGATGACCATCAGCTCGTAGTGACGCATGAGTAACCCACCTCCTTTGGACTCAGCGGCCACGGTCTCTCCGTGGCAGGAGGGTTGTGCGTAGCGTCGGCACCGGTGCGGTGACGACTCCGGCCCACCGTAACGGCCGGGTCGGACAGTCGGCCCCCGCTCCGCCCGAAGGCGGGACGTCATCCGGAAGAGGACACAGAGGGGGCACAACTACACCAGTGCAGACGGCACAGCCTACCTGCACCCGGACGGCCGAACAAAACGCATAGGGGTTGTGAGAGCGACCCAAGCACCGCAATCTGGACGGAACGGGATCCCTGCCCGTTCGTCTCCACGCCAGGAGGTGGGACCCATGGCCCAGTCCGTCCACCGCATGCCCGCCCTCACGCTGAACACCGACGGCCACCCGCACCCCCGCGAGAACACCCTGGTGGGCATCACCGCCCTCCTGGGCGTGATCGCCTTCACCACCTCGTTCTTCCACAACCTGCACCTGCTGACCTCGTGGACCGGCCTGTTCGGCATCGTCACGGGCCTGTGGGGCATGTTCGTGTCGGTCACCACCGCCGAGCGCTTCGTCCTGATGGTCACGCTCGGCGCGGCCGCGCTCGGCTTCTACCTCGGCATCGCCCGCGGCGGCCTCTGGGGCTGACCCGCCCCCGGTCGTCCGCACCGTCCCCGACCGCCCCACCACCGCCCGCGCCGACCCCCGACCGGCTCCCGCCGGCCCGCTGGGACCGAGCCCACAGGGGCCGCCCGGAACCCTCGCCGCCCCCGTCGCGTATCTGCAGGAGGAGACAGGTACCCGACGGGGGCGCCGCCGTGCCCGCCGCGACGGGCGCCCGGGCCCCGGACGATAGGGTCAGCCCGAGAACCTGGGGCCACCGCAGCCCGACCGACGAGGAGCACCGAGCAATGAGCCTGCGCCTGAGGACGATCACCCGCGAGGAGCACCTCGCCTTCATCAGGAGCCGCGCCTCGGCCAGCCACATGCAGGTGCCGTCGTGGGGCGACGTGAAGGCCGAGTGGCGGTCGGAGTCGATCGGCTGGTTCGACGACGCCAACCAGCTCGTCGGCGCCGGCCTGGTCCTCTACCGCCAGCTGCCCAAGCTCAAGCGCTACCTCGCCTACCTGCCCGAGGGCCCGGTCATCGACTGGTTCGACCGCGACCTCGACCGCTGGCTCTCCCCGATGCTGGCGCACCTCAAGTCGCAGGGCGCGTTCTCGGTGAAGATGGGCCCGCCGGTGGTCATCCGCCGCTGGAACGCCCCCACCATCAAGGAGGCCATCGCCGCCAAGCAGGCCAAGCGGCTGCGCGACGTCGAGGCCGACTGGTACGAGGCCCGCGCCTTCGAGGTGGCCGACCGGCTGCGCAAGGCCGGCTGGCTCCAGGGCGAGGACGGCGGCGCCGGCTTCGGTGACGTCCAGCCCCGCTACGTCTTCCAGGTTCCGCTGGCCAACCGCTCGCTGGACGACATCCAGAAGGGCTTCAACCAGCTCTGGCGCCGCAACATCAAGAAGGCCGAGAAGAGCGGCGTCGAGGTGATCCAGGGCGGCTACGACGAGCTGCCGATCTTCCACCAGCTCTACCTGGTCACCGCCGAGCGCGACAAGTTCACCCCGCGCCCGCTGGCCTACTTCCAGCGGATGTGGAAGGCCCTCGTCGCCGAGGACCCGAACCGCATGCGGCTCTACATCGCCTACCACGAGGGCGAGCCGCTGGCCGCCACCACGATGCTGGTGGTCGGCGAGCACGTCTGGTACTCCTACGGCGCCTCGGCCAACCACAAGCGCGAGGTCAAGCCGTCCAACGCCATCCAGTGGCGGATGATGCGCGACTCCTACGCCCTCGGCGGCGGGGTGTACGACCTGCGCGGCATCAGTGACACCCTGGACGAGGACGACCACCTGTTCGGGCTGATCCAGTTCAAGGTCGGCACCGGTGGCCAGGCGGCCGAGTACCTCGGCGAGTGGGACTTCCCGCTCAACAAGCTGCTGCACAAGGCCCTCGACCTCTACATGTCCCGCCGCTGAGGAGGCTGACCCGATGACGCTGTCGCTCTACCTCGACACCGAACGCTGGCGCACCCACCAGCGCTCCGTCCTCGCCGAGTTCCCCGGCCTGGTGCCGGTCGCCAAGGGGAACGGCTACGGCCTGGGCAACCACCGGCTGGCCGAGGAGGCGACGCTGCTGGGCACCGGGGTGCTCGCCGTCGGTACCGCGTACGAGGCGGCCGACGCCGCCGAGTGGTACGGCGGCGAGCTGCTGGTGCTCACCCCCTACCGGGTCGGCGAGGAGGTGCTCCCGCTGCCGCACGCCCGGGTGATCCGGACGGTGGCCGGCGTGGACGCGCTGCGCGCGCTGCACGGCACCCGGGTGGTGCTGGAGTGCATGACCACCATGCGCCGGCACGGCGTGAGCGCGGCGGACCTGCGCACCGCCGCCGCCGAGCTGGAGGGCGTCAGCTTCGAGGGCCTGGCGCTGCACCTGCCGATGGACCGGCCGGACGGCTCCAGCCCGGTCGAGGAGGTCGCGTACTGGGTGGACACCGCCCAGGCCGCCGGCATCCCGGTGCACACCGTGTTCGTCAGCCACCTCGGCGCGGCCGGCATGGACCAGCTGGCCCAGCGCTACCCGCGGACGGTCTTCCGGGCCCGGATCGGCACCCGGCTCTGGCTGGGCGACCACGCCGCGCTGGAGGTCCGGGCCACCGTCCTGGACGTCACCCCGCTGCAGAAGGGCGACCGCTACGGCTACCGCCAGCACCCGGCGCCCTCCGACGGCCACATCCTGGTGGTCGCCGGCGGCACCGCGCACGGCATCGGCCTGGAGGCGCCGAAGTACGTGGCGAGCATGGGGGCGCGGGCCAAGGGCATCGCCCGGGCCGGCCTGGCGACCGTCAACAAGACCAAGTCGCCGTTCCACTGGGCCGGCAAGCAGCTGTGGTTCGCCGAGCCGCCGCACATGCAGGTCTCGCTGCTGTTCCTGGACGGGGAGACCAAGCCCCCGGCGATCGGCGAGGAGCTCGGTCTCCAGGTCCGGCACACCACCACGCACTTCGACCGCGTGGTGGACCGCTGAGCGTTCCGGCGCTCGGCTCGCGGCCCTACGGCTTCTCGGCCGGCTCCGGCAGATCGGGCTCGTCCAGCCACTGCTCGGGGCCGGCCGGCGCGTACGCGGCGTAGCTCTCCTCCTCGCGCAGCCGGCGGGCGGTGCCCAGCACGAACACGTCCGGGGCGTGGTCCAGCACCCCGCCGGAGGGGTCGTCGCTGCCGTCCCAGCGGACCGGGTCGCGGTCCGGGTGGAGGACGTCCCGGACCACCAGGGCGACCAGGTAGAGCGTGCCCAGCAGGTGCAGCCCGATCGCGAAGTGGTACCAGCCCTCGCCGAGCCCCTGCTGCTTGGAGCCGGTGACCAGGCCCAGGTGGGACCAGATGCCCAGGGTGTAGAGCACCTCGCAGGCCTGCCAGACCAGGAAGTCCCGCCAGCGCGGCCGGGCCAGTACAGCGAGCGGCAGCAGCCAGAGCGCGTACTGGGGCGAGTACACCTTGTTGACCAGCACGAACAGCGCGACCACCAGGAAGGCCAGCTGGGCGAGGCGCGGCCGGCGCGGGGCCGAGAGGCCGAGCCACGCCACGGCCAGGCAGCCCAGCACCATCAGCACGCCGATGTAGACGTCGAGGTCGGCCAGCCCGGCGCCGCGGCGCTGCATCAGGATCAGCCAGAACGAGCCGTAGTCCTCGCCGCGGTGCTTGCTGAACACGTAGAAGGTCGACCAGCCCCGCCAGTTGGCCAGCATGATCGGCAGGTTGACCAGCAACCAGGAGCCGACCGCGCCGCCCAGCATCACCCGGAAGTCTCGCCACCTGCCGGCCCGCCAGCAGAGCACCAGCAGCGGGCCGATCAGCAGGAGCGGATAGAGCTTGGCCGCGGTGGCCAGGCCGATGAACACACCGGCCCAGCCGGGCCGGGCGCCGGACCACCAGGCCATCGCCACGGCGGCCAGGGCGACCGCGAGCAGGTCCCAGTTGACGGTGCCGTTGAGCAGCAGGACGGGGGCGAGCGCGAACAGCAGCGCGTCCCACGGGCGGCGCCGGTGGGTGCGCGAGAGCGCCACCACGGCGACCACCGCGCAGGCCATCAGCATCCCGGCGTTGATCGCCCAGAACCACTGCTCCTGGCTCTGCTGGTCCCCGCCGCCGGGCGTCAGCCAGGCCGCGACCTGCATGAACAGGCCGGTCAGCACCGGGTACTCCAGGTACTGGAGGTCCCCCGAAGAACCCGGGATGCGGTCCACGTACGGGTGCAGCCCGGCCGCGAAGCCGCGTCCGGAGAACAGGTGCGGGACGTCGCTGTAACAGGCGTGGACGTACTGCGGGGAGCCCGGCTGGAACCAGGCCTGCTCGTAGCAGGGCAGCTTCTGCACCATGCCGAGCACCGACACCACGATCACCGCGAGCGCCAGGAAGCGCGCCGGGATCCACCAGGAGACGCCGAGCAGCGCCCGGCGGCCCGGGGGCCCGCCGATCACCTCGCTGCCGGCCGCCGCCACCGGGTCCTCGTCGGCCGGGACGACCACGGTGTTGGCCGGCGGCGCGGCCGTGGCGACGGCTGCCGGGAGGGGCCCTGCGGCGGCGCCGGCCCCGACCGGGCCGGCGGTTTCGTCACGATCGCTCGACGTCATGCCGGACATCCTGCCGCACCGATCCCGCCGGGACGAGGAGGACCCCGCAACGGTCCGTGCCCCCGTACGGCGGCCGGGCTCGCCGATCACGGCGAAACGGCCGCCCGGAGCGGCCGTGACGGGGCCGCGGCGGGCCGGCCGGGAACGGCGGTGGCGTTCCCCGGACCGGAACGGCGGTGGCGGCCGTCCTGGCACGAGAACGGCGGTGGCGGTCCTCCTCGGAGGACCGCCACCGCCGTTCCGGGTTCCGCCGGGCCGGGCCGGGCCGCGGGCTGCGGGCTGCGGGCTGCGGGCTACGGCATGGTCGACCCGCCCTGCAGACCACCGGTGCTGGTCGGCGACGGCTTGCCGCCACCGCCGCCCGGCTTGCCGCCACCGCCGGGCGACGCGCTGTCCGTCGGCCCCGGCGGCTGTGTCGGGCAGCCGAACACCGGCAGGCAGCTGTTGGACGGGCGCGGGTTCTTGGTCGGCGTGCTGGTCGGCTGGTCGCCGGGGCAGTCCACGCCGGGCACGCAGGTCTGGGTGGGCTGCGGCTGCACCGGCGGCTGCGGCGCCTGCGTCTGGGTCTGCGCCGGGGCCGTCGGGGTGTCGGTCGCGGTGGGGACCGCCGTCGGGCTGGCCGTGGAGGGCGCGCCGGAGGAGTCCACCTCGGTGCCGACCGGCTGCGGGGTCGGGAAGTCCATCTTCTTCTCGTTGGCCAGCGCGGCCTTCATGTACCGGGTGAAGACGTCGGTCGGGATGTCGCCACCGTGGATGGACTCCTTGCCTCCGGTGCCGTTGAGCGACTGCCGCTCGTGCTTGGCCGGGTCCTCGCGCCACATCGCGACGCTGGTCACCAGCTGCGGGGTGTAGCCGACCCACCAGGCCGACTTGTTCTGGTCGGTGGTACCGGTCTTGCCGGCCACCGGGCGGCCCAGGTCCTTCGTCTTCTTGCCGGTACCGTTCACCGCCACGTTCACCAGCACGTCGGTGACGTTGTCGGCGACGGCCGGCTCCAGCGCGACCTTGGCCTCCTTCTTGCCGAAGCCCGGGCGCTCCACGCCGCTCACCTCGACCTTGGTGACCGAGTAGGGCTCGGCCTCCTTGCCGCTGGCCGCCAGGGTGCCGTAGGCGGTGGCCATCCGGATCGGGCTGATGGTGGAGGTGCCGAGCGGGAAGGTCGCCGTCTTCGGGTCGGCGAGGCTCTCCCTCTTGATGCCCATCTGCACCGCGATGTCGGCCACGTTCTGGCCGCCGACGTCCTGGTTGAGCTGGACGAAGGGCACGTTGTACGAGTACTGCATGGACTGCCGCAGCGAGACGTAGCCGCGCTTGCCGGAGTCCTCGTTCTTCTGCCGGTACGGCTTGCCGTCGTCGCCGATCACCAGCGAGCCGTCCGGCTTGCGGATCTCGGACATGTCGTCGGCCAGGTAGCGGCTGTCGGCGTTGATCCGCTTCGGCTTGCCCTTGTCGTCCTTCGCGGTCTGCACGCCGACCTGCATCGCGGTGGCCAGCACGAAGGGCTTGAAGGTCGAACCGACCTGGACGCCGGTGGCGTCGGCGTTGTTGTCGAAGTGGCCGTTCTCCACGCCGTCACCGCCGTAGAGGGCGACGATGGCGCCGTCGCCGGGGCGGATGCTGGCGGAGCCGAACTGGATGTTGGTGTCGTTGTCCGGCCGCTTCTGCGGGTTGAGGTTCTCCGCCTTGACGTCGTCGACGGCCTTCTTCAGGGCGTCGACCTTGTCCTTCTCGAAGGTGGTGAAGATCTTCAGGCCGCCCCGGTCGATCATCTGCTGGGTGATCGTCTTGTCGGTGGCCATCACGTACTTGTTGGCGGTGTCGACCAGGTAGCTGATCTCACCGTTCATGTTGGAGCTGGGCTTCTGCGGGACCGGGTCCGGGAAGGCGGTGCACTTGGCGCGCTCGTCCGGGGTGATGGCCTTGGTGTCCACCATCTGGTCCAGGATCCAGTTCCACCGGCCCAGGGCCCGTTCCTTGTTGTTCGGGTTGGTGGGGTCGTAGTACGTCGCGCCCTTGAGCAGGCCGGCCAGCATGGCGCTCTGGCAGACGTTCAGGTCCTTGGCGTCCACCCCGTAGTACGCCTGGGCGGCCGCCTGGGCACCGTTCGCACCGCGGCCGAACCAGCTGGTGTTCAGGTAGCCCGTCAGGATCTCGTCCTTCTCCTTGTCCTGGTTGATCTTCAGCGTGATGAAGAACTCCTTCACCTTGCGGCTGAGGGTCTGCTCCTGGCTCAGGTAGGCGTTCTTCACGTACTGCTGGGTGATCGTCGAGGCGCCCTGGGTCTCACCGCCCTTCGCCATGTTGTAGACGGCGCGGAGCATGCCCTTGGGGTCGATGCCCTTGTCGGTGCGGAAGCTCTTGTTCTCCGCGGCGATGACGGCGTTCTGGAGGTTGGGGCTGATGTCCTTGAGCTCGACGATCTGCCGGTTGGTCTGGCCCTTGCGGGTCATCTCCGTGTTGTCGGCCCAGTAGTAGATCGTGTTCTGGTTGTTCACCAGCTGGTTCAGCTCGGGGACCTCGGTGGTCTGGTACAGGTAGAACACCAGGCCCACGAAGGAGCCGAAGACCAGCACGAAGCCGCTCAGCCACTGCCGCCAGGACGGCAGCCAGCGCCGCACGCCGGTCTTGCCGAACCGCGGGTAGTCGATGAAGCGCTTCTTGCCGGGGCCGGCGGCCGCGGCGGAGGCGGAGGCCGTGGCGGCACCGCGCCGACCGCCCCCCTTGCCCTTCTTCTGGGCGGCCTTGCGCATCTCCGCACGGGTCATCCGGGGCTGTTGTGCGGTCTCCCTGACCCCCGGCGGGCGGCGTCGGCCGACACCTTCCGAGCGCAGCTCGTCGGGCCCCGGCCCGTCGCCCCGACGGCCGCCGCCTCCCGGGGGCTGCTGCCCCTCACCGCCCGGGTTGGGCGTCCTTCGCCGTCGCTCGCTCATCTTCCAGCCACTCCTCGCCAGGCGTTTCCAGCCTGAAGGCAGGGTTCACGTCCGATGCCCGCAAACCGCCCTGATCCCGGAGGTGGTCCTCGTGCACACGCGACAGCGTACGCAGCACGGAAACCCAACTAATCGGACATCAGTTGCAACTACCCACAAAACGCCGACAGATCATTACACGCCCGTTGCCAACCCCACCCGCGCGTCGGCTTGTGATCACATTCACGCGTGCCCCCCTTGCCGGTTCCGGGGGCCGGGTTTACTGTTCTCGATATATCGAGCCGATACATCGAAGCGGAATACCGCCGGATGCAGCGGCCGGTCGGACACCGAGCGGGAGGAGGACGACGGCAGTGGGCAGACGCTCAGGAGTGCTGGAGTTCGCCGTCCTCGGACTGCTCCACGACGCCCCGATGCACGGTTACGAGCTGCGCAAGCGGCTGAACATCCTGCTCGGGACGTTCCGGGCGCTCTCCTACGGGACGCTCTACCCGTGTCTGAAGAGCCTGGTCGCCCAGGGCTTCCTGGTCGAGGACAACCCGGACGTCGAGTACGTCCCGGCCACCGCGCTCAACGGCAAGCGGTCCAAGATCGTCTACCGGCTCTCCGCCGAGGGGAAGCAGCGCTTCGAGGAGCTGCTCGCCGACTCCGGCCCGGACGCCTGGGAGGACGAGCACTTCGGCGTGCACTTCGCCTTCTTCGGCCAGACCGACCGGGCCGTGCGGATGCGCGTCCTGGAGGGCCGCCGCAGCCGGCTGGAGGAGCGGCTGGAGCGGATGCGCAACTCACTGGCCCGCGCCCGCGAGCGGTTCGACGACTACACCGTCGAACTCCAGCGGCACGGACTGGAGTCGGTGGAGCGCGAGGTCCGCTGGCTCAACGAGCTGATCGAGACCGAGCGGTCCAACCGCACCGGGCGGACCGGCCCCGACGCCGGCGGCAGCACCGCCGCCGGCCCCCGCAGGACTTCGGACGGCCGTGGCCAGGAGACCGGGTCCCCCGACCCGTCCGGGCAACCGTACGACCGCCCGGGGCGCTCCGACCAGGAGCGCTGACACCGCGCCAGCCCTGTGCCGCGCGGCACGACTGGGCGCCTCGCGCCCGCACATGCAGTCATCGAAGAAGCAGGACGAGTTCCGCCGACCCCGGCGGTCCTCATGAGATCACAGGGAGCAACCGGAATGGGTTCGGTTCGCGTAGCCATCGTGGGCGTGGGCAACTGCGCCGCGTCGCTGGTGCAGGGTGTCGAGTACTACAAGGACGCCGACCCGGCCGGCAAGGTCCCCGGCCTGATGCACGTCCAGTTCGGTGACTACCACGTCCGTGACGTGGAGTTCGTCGCCGCCTTCGACGTCGACGCCAAGAAGGTCGGCTTCGACCTGGCCGACGCCATCGGCAACAGCGAGAACAACACCATCAAGATCTGCGACGTGCCGCCGACCGGCGTGACCGTCCAGCGCGGCCACACCCTCGACGGCCTGGGCAAGTACTACCTGGAGACCATCGAGGAGTCGGACGAGGCCCCGGTCGACGTCGTCCAGGTCCTCAAGGACCAGCAGGTCGACGTCCTGGTCTGCTACCTGCCCGTCGGTTCCGAGGACGCGGCCAAGTTCTACGCCCAGTGCGCCATCGACGCCAAGGTCGCCTTCGTGAACGCCCTGCCGGTGTTCATCGCGGGCACCAAGGAGTGGGCGGACAAGTTCACCGAGGCCGGCGTGCCGATCGTCGGTGACGACATCAAGTCCCAGGTCGGCGCGACCATCACGCACCGCGTGATGGCCAAGCTGTTCGAGGACCGCGGTGTCATCCTCGAGCGCACCATGCAGCTGAACGTCGGCGGCAACATGGACTTCAAGAACATGCTCGAGCGCGAGCGCCTGGAGTCCAAGAAGATCTCCAAGACCCAGGCCGTCACCTCGCAGATCCGCGACCGCGAGCTGGGCTCCAAGAACGTCCACATCGGCCCCTCGGACTACGTGGCCTGGCTGGACGACCGCAAGTGGGCCTACGTCCGCCTCGAGGGCAGGGCCTTCGGCGACGTCCCGCTGAACCTGGAGTACAAGCTGGAGGTCTGGGACTCCCCGAACTCCGCCGGTGTCATCATCGACGCCGTCCGCGCCGCGAAGATCGCCAAGGACCGCGGCATCGGTGGCCCGATCCTGTCGGCCTCCTCGTACTTCATGAAGTCCCCGCCGGTGCAGTACTTCGACGACGAGGCCCGCGAGAACGTCGAGAAGTTCATCCGCGGCGAGGTCGAGCGCTGAGCAGCTGACCGCTCGTAGCGCGTAGGAAGGGCCCACGGTCTGCGGATCGTGGGCCCTTCACGTTCCCGCAGCCAATGTTTCACGTGAAACGGCGGCCGGTTCCGTGGCACCCTGGGCGGGTGGCGATCACCGAGAACGGCAGCACCCACCAGTCCGCGCACCGCGCCACGGTCCTCGACCTGATGAAGGGCCGCGACTTCCGGCGGCTGCTGACCGCCCGGGTGCTCTCCCAGCTCTCGGACGGCGTCTTCCAGGTCTCGCTGGCCGCGTACGTGGTCTTCTCCCCCGAGAAGCAGTCCTCCCCCGCCGACATCGCCTCGGTGCTGGCCGTGATGCTGCTGCCGTTCTCGGTGATCGGCCCGTTCGCCGGTGTGCTGCTGGACCGCTGGCGCCGCCGCCAGGTGCTCTACTTCGGCAACCTGGCCCGGTTCGGGCTGGGCCTGGGCACCGGGGTGCTGCTGCTGGTGGAGGCGCCGACCTGGCTGTTCTTCGCCTCCGCCCTGCTGGTCACCGCGCTCAACCGGTTCATCCTGGCCGGCCTGTCCGCCGCCCTGCCCCGGGTGGTGGAGCAGGACCGGCTGGTCACCGCCAACGCCCTCTCCCCCACCCTCGGGACGGTCGCCGCCGCCTCGGGCGGGGGCATCGGCTTCCTGCTGCACCAGCTGATGGCCCCCGGACCGAGGGCCGACGCCGCCCTGGTCACGGTGGCCGCGCTGCTCTACCTGTCGGCCGCGCTGGCCGCCCGGCGGATGGACCGCGACCTGCTCGGCCCCGAGCAGCACGAGGACCGCCCCGGGCTCGGCCAGGCGCTGGTCCGGGCCGCCCTCGAACTCGGCGCCGCGGTGCGCCACCTGGTCCGGGACTGCCGGCCGGCCGTGCACGCGCTGGCCGCCGTCACCGCGGCCCGGTTCTGCTACGGCGTGCTGATCGTGGTCGTGGTGATGCTCGCCCGGTACACCTTCAACGACCCGGCCGACAGCGCGGCCGGGCTGGTCACCCTCGGCCAGGCGGTCGGGCTGTCCGCCGCCGGGTTCTTCGTCGCCGCGCTGGTCAGCCCCTGGTGCACCCGCCGGCTCGGCCTGGCCGGGTGGATGACGGCCTGCCTGGCCGCCCCGGTGGTGTTCGTCCCGGCGCTGGGCCTGAGCTTCGCCCTGGTGCCCTGCCTGATCGCCGCCCTGCTGCTCGGGGTGGTCACCCAGGGCACCAAGATCTGCGCCGACACGGTGGTGCAGGAGTCGGTCGAGGACGAGTACCGCGGCCGGGTGTTCGCCATCTACGACGTGCTGTTCAACGTCGCCTTCGTGGCCGCCGCCCTGGTCACGGCGCTGGTGCTGCCGCTGTCCGGCCGCTCGGTCGCGGTGGTGCTCGGGGTCGCCGGGGTGTACGCCCTGACGGCGGTCCTCTACCTGGGCGCCGCCCGCCGGAGCCCGCTCCCCCGGTGACCAGGCCGCCCGGGAGACCCCGGGGGCTCGGGGCTCAGGGCGTCCGAGCGACTCGCTAAGGTACTCGAACCTGTCGGAACGACAGAACTCTGCCTCGGGGGACGAACTGATGAGCACACCACCCAATCCGTACGGATCCGCACCGATGGGCCCGCCCGCGGCGCCGCCGTACGGGGCGCCCGTCCCGCCGCCGGCCGCGCCGTACGGCCCGCCGCCGGCCTACGGGCAGCCCGCGCCGCAGGCCCCGCCCGGCTACGGCCCGCCGCCCGGCTACGGACAGCAGCCGCCTGGCCCGCAGCAGTACGGGCAGCAGCCGTACGGACAGCAGGGCTACGGCCAGCCGGCCCCCGGGCCGTACGGGCAGCAGCCGCCGCCCGGGCCGTACGGCCAGCCGCAGCCGGCCCCGGCGATGCCGCCCGCGCCGGCCGCCAAGAAGCGCGGCCTGCGGTCCAAGCTGCGGATCGTCGGGGTGGTCGGCGGCTGCGTGGCGCTGGCGGTCGGCTACTTCGTGGCCGGGCCGAGCGTCAGCAGCGCCAAGCCCGGCGACTGTGTGCGGGCGAGCGGCTCCCGCGACATCGACATCGTCAAGTGCACTGACAGCAAGGCGAATTACCGGGTGCTCGCGAAGTTCGAGGGCACCACGGACACGACCCGCTGCAAGCAGACGCCGCAGACCACGAGCGTGGTCTCGGGCAAGAGCGGCCGCCGCTGGAACAAGAAGCGGTACGTGCTCTGCCTCGGCCCGCTGGCGCCCACCACCACCGGCGTCCCGCCGGTGAAGAAGTCCTGACCTCTTCCGCCTCTCCTTCCCGGGGGACCTCCTTGTCCGCTCCGCCTCCGCCCCAGATGCCGTACGGCCCTCCCCCGGGCGACGGCAACCCGTACGCCTCCGGCGGCTCCTACGGCGCTCCGCCCCCGCCGCCCCCCGGGTACGGCTACCCGAGCGCCCCGCCGCCCGCACAGCCGTACGCCGCCCAGCCCGCGCCCGCGCAGCCGTACGGCGCCCAGCCCGCGCCCGGCGGCTACGGCTACGGGTACCCGACGCCCCCGCCGGACGGCACCACCTGCCGGTTCTGCGGCGGGTACCCGGCGGTGGACGCCACCGTCCGCGGCCACCAGGGCATGATCGTCATGTACCGGATGCTGCGGATGACCGGCCCGTTCTGCCGCACCTGCGGCACGGCGACGGTGCGCGACATGTCGGCCCGGACGCTGGTCCAGGGCTGGTGGAGCCCGGTGTCCTGGCTGTTGACGCCCATCACGCTGCTGCTGAACCTCGTCCCGCACAACAGGTTCAAGCGGCTGGTGCCGCCCGTCCCGGGCAGCCACGGCCCGCAGCTCGACCCGGGCGTCCCGCTGACCAGCCGGCCGCACATCGCGATGCTGCTGGTGCCGGTCTCGCTGGCGGTCGCCCTCACCCTGGCCGCCACCGGGGTGCTCGGCCCGAAGAAGGGCGACCCGGTCGCCGACCCGAAGCCGGCCCCCACCGTGCTGACCTTCGCGCCCACGCCGCTGCCGATGCCGACCTACACGCCGCCGGTCATCCCCTCGCCGACCATCACGGCGCCGGTGCCGACACTCACGCTCCCGCCGGTCACCACCCCGACCGACTCGGACACCAAGGTGGACTCGGCCGGCCCCGGCGACTGCCTGCGCAACGCGAACGGCACCAGCGAGACCACGGACACCAACCCGAAGATCACCGTGGTGCCCTGCACCGACGCCAAGGCGCAGTACAAGATCGTCTTCAAGTACCTCGCCACCTCCGACGAGAAGTCCTGCGAGAAGCAGCCGAAGTCGGACAGCTGGTACACCAGCAAGCACCCCAACTTCCCGGCCCTGGACTACGTGCTCTGCCTCAAGCAGATCAAGTAGCCCGGGACGGACGAGGGGTGGCCCCGGCGCTCGGCCGGGGCCACCCCTTCGTCGTCCCCGGAGCCCGCCCCAGGGCTCCGGAGCCGGGCTCAGCCCTGCTGCCCGGCCCACCAGGCCCGCAGCGCCGCCACCGCCTCGTCGTGCTCCATCGGCCCGTGCTCCAGCCGGAGTTCGAGCATGTGCTTGTACGCCTTGCCGACCAGCGGGCCGGGCCTGAGACCGAGCAGCTCCATGATCTGGTTGCCGTCCAGCGCCGGGCGGACGGCGTCCAGCTCCTCCTGCGCCCTCAGCTCGCCGATCCGCGCCTCCAGACCGTCGTAGGTGCGGGAGAGCGCGGCCGCCTTCTTCTTGTTGCGGGTGGTGCAGTCCGAGCGGGTCAGCTTGTGCAGCCGCTCCAGCAGCGGCCCGGCGTCGGTGATGTAGCGGCGCACCGCGGAGTCGGTCCACTCGCCGCCGCCGTAGCCGTGGAAGCGCAGGTGCAGCTCGACCAGGCGCGAGACGTCCTCGGTGAGCTCCTTGGAGTACTTGAGCTCGCGCATCCGCTTGCGGGTCATCTTGGCGCCGACCACCTCGTGGTGGTGGAAGGAGACCCGGCCGTCCGGCTCGAAGCGGCGGGTGCGCGGCTTGCCGATGTCGTGCAGCAGCGCGGCCAGCCGCAGGGTGAGGTCCGGGCCGTCCTGCTCCAGGTCGATGGCCTGCTCCAGGACGGTCAGCGAGTGCTCGTAGACGTCCTTGTGCCGGTGGTGCTCGTCCCGCTCCAGCCGCAGCGCGGGCAGCTCGGGCAGCACGTACCCGCCCAGGCCGGTGTCGACCAGCAGCCGCAGGCCCTTCACCGGGTGCTTGGCCAGCAGCAGCTTGTTCAGCTCGGCCTGGATCCGCTCGGCGGAGACGATGGTGATCCGCTCGGCCATCGCGGTCATCGCGGCGACCACCTCGGGCGCCGGGTCGAAGTCCAGCTGGGCGGCGAAGCGGGCGGCCCGCATCATCCGCAGCGGGTCGTCGGAGAAGGACTCCTCGGGGGTGGCGGGGGTGCGCAGCACCCGGGCCTCCAGGTCGTCCAGGCCGTGGTGCGGGTCGACGAAGCCGCGGCCGGGCAGGTCGACGGCCATCGCGTTGACCGTGAAGTCCCGGCGGACCAGGTCCTCCTCGATGGTGTCGCCGTAGCTGACCTCGGGCTTGCGCGAGGTGCGGTCGTACGCCTCGGAGCGGTAGGTGGTGATCTCGATCAGGAAGGAGCCCTCGGGGGTGTCCTTGCGGGCGCCGACCGTGCCGAAGGCGATGCCGACGTCCCAGACCGCGTCCGCCCAGCCCTTGACCAGCTTGAGCACCTGCTGCGGGCGGGCGTCGGTGGTGAAGTCCAGGTCGTTGCCGAGCCGGCCGAGCAGCGCGTCCCGGACGGAGCCGCCGACCAGCGCGAGCCGGTGGCCGGCCGCCTGGAACCGACGGGCGATCTCGTCGGCGACCGGTGACACCCGCAGCAGCTCTTGGAGGCCGAGCGTCTGGGCCTCGCTCAGGCCTGGGACGACCTGGACGGCGGTGCTGGAACGGTCGGTGCGCGCGGTGGGCTCATTGGCAGTGGACACGGCTCACAAGGGTACGTGCCCCGACAGGTCAACCGCCCGCGCGTTCTGGGCGTCTCACCCCACAGCCCGCAACACTGCACCGCGGGCCGCATCGTTACCATGCCGGTGGACGGGTCTCGGGCACCGGACAGGGGATGCGGTGCCGCGTGCCGCCGCCACCCGCGGAACTCCGGCGGCGGCGGTGCCGGACGAACGGTTCCAAGAGGGTCAAGCGAAGAGCGTCGGGCGGACCGCGCCGGACGGACAGCATCAGCAGCGAACGATCGAGAACGGCGAGGGCGAAGCGAGTGAGCGAGCCGGCACGGCACTCGGGCCTGGGGGCGCACCGACAGCCTGGACGGGCCGAGCGCCCCGCCGGGGGGCGCCATCGGGCGCGCCGCGCGGGCCTGCGCCTGGCCGCCGCATGCGCGGCCGCCCTGACCCTCCTCACCGCCGCCCCGGCCGGTGCGCTGCCCGCCGGCGGCAACGTCCGCCCGGCCGCCGACTCCTCCGGCACGGCCGAGTTCCCGGTGGTGATGACCATCGACACACTGAGCCCGCAGGTGGCCACCCCGAACGGCATCGTGACCATCACCGGGCAGGTCACCAACGCCGGCAAGTCGGCCGTCAAGGGCGCCCACGCGGCCGTCCGCAAGCCGTACAAGCCGCTGGACCGGCGCAACGACCTGGCCATCGTGGCCGACCGCGGCACGCCGGACAGCAAGGACGGCGTGGAGCTGGACAGCCCGCAGTACGCCCTGCCCGAGCTGAACCCGGGGCAGAGCCAGCCGTACACCCTGAGCGTCGCGGTCAGCGACCTCGGGCTCTCCGCCGGCGGCGCGTACGAGCTCGCGGTGGACGCCTGGGGCGGGACGGCCGACAACCCGCGCGACCGCGCCCTGGGCATCGCCCGGACCTTCCTGCCGTACAACCCGGCCGCCGAGGCGCAGCCGACGAAGGTCGCCACGGTCTGGCCGCTGGTGCACCCGCCGGTGCTGGCCGCCCAGACCGTCGCCGGCAGCGACAGCGACCAGCCGGTCCCGGTGCTGCGCGACGACAGCCTGGCCACCGAGTTCGCCCCGGGCGGCCGGCTGTACGAGCTGGTCGACACCGGCGCCAAGCTGAACGGCCTGACCTGGGTGGTCGACCCGGACCTGCTGGACGCCGCGCTGGCGATGACCAAGACCTACCGGGTGCAGAAGCCGGGCACCGAGGGGTCGGGCAAGTCCGCCAAGGACGACAACACCATCCAGGTCCAGGGCGGCTCGCCCGCCGCCGTCGCCTGGCTGGACAAGCTGCGGGCCGCCGTCGCCAAGCCGGGCAGCCAGGTGGTCGCGCTGCCGTACGCCGACCCGGACCTCGCCTCGATCGCGCACAACGGCTCCGACCTGGCCGGGATGACCACCGCCCTGAGCAAGGCGGCCACCGCCGGCCGGCTGACCGTCGAGGGCCGGCTCGCCGTGGACACCCGCTCCGACGTCGCCTGGCCGTACCAGGGCCACGTGGACCAGCAGATCGCGGCCCTCGCCCAGCAGTCGGGCAGCGGGCTGGTGCTGGTCAACGGCGGGAGCATGCCGGAGCCGGACTCGCTCAACTACACCCCGACCGCGGTCCGCCCGATCGGCAACGGGCAGAGCGCCGTGGTGGCCGACGAGACCGTCTCCGCGCTGTTCTACCAGGACCTGAGCAGCCCCCAGGCGCAGACCCGGGCCACCCAGCGCTTCCTCGCCGAGACCTTCGCGATCACCCACGAGCAGCCGCAGAACCAGCGCGGGCTGCTGGTGCTGCCGCCGCGGGAGCTGAGCGCCGCCAACGCCAAGGCGCTGGCGAGCGCCCTGCAGACGGCGGACGGCAAGTGGATCTCCTCGGTCAAGCTGGACACGGTGGTGCAGTCCGCGGCCGACCCGAAGGCCAACACCGCCGTCCCGGCGCCCACCGACTACCCGACCCAGTCCCGCGCCTCGGAGCTGCCGGCGGCCGACCTGAGCCGCACCGACGACATCCAGCACGACCTGGACACCCTGATGCGGGTGCTCACCCTGCCGCAGCGGGTGCGCGGCCCGTTCAGCGCCGCGATGGTCCGCTCGCTGTCCACCGAGTGGCGCAGCCGGCCGCCGGCCGGGAGCGCCTACCGCGCCGGTGTCACGGGGTACCTGAAGGAACTGACCAACGCCGTCCAGGTGCCGAAGAAGAACAGGGTCACGCTGGCCGGCAACACCGGTCTGCTCCAGGTCAGCGTGCGCAACGACCTGACCCAGACGGTCACCAACCTGAAGCTGGTGCTCACCTCGGCCCAGCCGAACAGGCTGCGGGTGAGCAAGGAGGAGGAGCTGGTCCTCCCGGCCTCGCAGAGCGTGACCCTCCGCTTCAACGCCGAGGCGCACAACAACGGGCCGGTCGCGATGACCGCCCAGCTGTGGACCACCGGCCCCGACTCCAGGCCGTACGGCGAGCCGCAGAAGTTCCGGGTGGAGGTCACCTCGGTGACCAACGGCGTGCTGTACGTCTTCGCGGGCGCCGGCCTCCTGCTGCTGCTGGCCGCGCTGCGCTTCGTGCGCCAGCGCAAGCGCCGCGGCGGGCAGCCGCACGAGGACGGCGACCAGCCGGTCGGCGACGGCCCGGCGGCGGGCGACGGCGGAGCGGCGGGGAGCGCTCCGCGGCCCGCGGCGGACGGTGCCGAGGGGGGCGCCGCGCAGGAGTCCGCCGCGGATCCCGCCGGGGCCCCGGCACCGGACGGGACCGGCGGGACGGACGACACCGCTGGTGGCGGTCCCGCGCAGACACCGCGCGGCAGCAGCCCGGATGGCCGGGATCGGGCCGCCAGTGATGAGAAGGTTGGTCCTTGACACCGCCGACCCCCAGCACCGCCGGGCCGGTCTCCCCCACGACAGCGAAGAGGTGACATGACCGGGCGCAGCGAGGAGCGGCCGCCGGGCCGCGGTGAGAGCCGGCCGGGTGCCGAGTCGCCGTCCGGCGACTGGTACGTGGCCGACACCTACGCCCAGGACCCGTACGCGGCGGACGCGTACGGGCACCCGCAGGACGGCCAGGACCCGTACGGTCTGCGGGCCGCTCGGCCCGCCGCGCCCCAGCCGCCGGCCGCCGCGTACGACGTGCCGCCGCAGCTGCCGCCGCAGGGCGGCGGCTACCCCACGCCGGTGCCGCCGGCCCCGTACCAGGCCCCGGAGCGGTTCCCGGAGCAGTTCGCCGCGCCGGTGCCGCCGGTGCAGCCCGGCTGGGACGCCCCGGCGCCGGCCGCCTGGCCGCAGGGCCAGGCCCCCGCGCAGGCCGCCGGGGGCCACTGGGGCGGCGTCGAGCAGCCCCGGCCGCAGTGGGAGCCGGGCCCGGCGCACTCCGCCTGGGACACCGAGACCACCGAGTACGTGGGGGTGGACGCGCTGTTCGGCGGCGCTCCGGCGCAGGCCGCGGCCCAGCCGCCGGTCCCGCCGCCCGCCCCGGCCCCCCAGCCGGGCCCGCCGGCCGCCCCTGGGGCCGGCCCCGCGCCGTACCCGGCGGCGGGCGGCTACCCGGGGCAGCCGCAGCACGGCGGCGCTCCGGGCGGGCAGCACCACTTCGTGCCGCCGATCGAGTTCGACCCGCCGCTCTCCGAGGAGGAGGCCACCCTGCAGGTGGCCGCCGTCGCGGTGCCCCCGGCGGTCGAGCCGCTCGCGGACGTCGCCGCCGAGGAGCGGGCGGCCGGGCAGGCGCCCGGGCCGGCCAAGTCGGCCGGCGGCGGCAAGGTCTCCAGCCTGCTGAACTCCAGCGCGATCATGGCGGCCGGCACGCTGGTCTCCCGCGGCACCGGCTTCGTCCGGACCATGGTGATCACCGCGGCCATCGGCGTCGGCGTGATGGGCGACTCGTACAACGCGGCGAACACCCTGCCGACCCTGCTGTACATCCTGATCGGCGGCGGCGCGCTGAACGCCGTCTTCGTGCCGCAGCTGGTGCGCAGCATGAAGAACGACGAGGACGGCGGCACCGCGTACGCCAACCGGCTGCTCACCCTGGTGATGGTCGGGCTCGGCGGCGTGGTCTTCCTGGCCGTGCTCGGCGCACCCGTGCTGGTGCAGCTGATCGCCCACCCGATGATGGCCAACCCGGAGCGCGCCGAGACCACGGTGGCGATGGCGCGCTACTGCCTGCCGACCATCTTCTTCATGGGCATCCACGTGGTGATGGGCCAGATCCTCAACGCCCGCGGCCGCTTCGGCGCGATGATGTGGACCCCGGTCCTGAACAACATCGTGGTGATCTTCACCTTCTCCGCCTACATCTGGGTCTACGGCGGGTTCGGCACCACCCACGTCACCCCGGAGGGCATCTCCCCCGAGGGCGTGCGGCTGCTCGGCCTCGGCACCCTGATCGGGCTGGTCGTCCAGTCGCTGGCGATGATCCCGTACCTGCGGGCCGCCGAGTTCCGCTTCCGGCCCCGCTTCGACTGGCGCGGACACGGCCTGGGCAAGGCCGCCCGGCTGGCCAAGTGGACGTTCTTCTTCGTGCTCGCCAACCAGGCCGGCTACCTGGTGATCACCCAGCTGTCCACCAAGGCGGGCGACGCCGCGTCGGCGTCCGGCCACGGCGGCGTCGGCCTGGCCGCGTTCTCCAACGCGCTGCTGATCTGGCAGCTGCCGCAGGCCGTGATCACCGTCTCGATCATGAGCGCGGTGCTCCCCCGGCTCTCCCGGGCGGCGGCCGACGAGGACGCCGGCGCGGTGCGCGACGACATCTCCCACGGGCTGCGCACCACCGCGGTGGCGGTCGTCCCGGCGGCCTTCCTGTTCCTGTCGCTCGGCCCGGTGGTCGGCCGGTCGATCTACGCGGTCGGCGGCAACGACACCGTCCTGAACGACGCCACCAACATCGGTCTGATGCTCTCCGCGTTCGCGCTGGGCCTGATCCCGTACTCCGCCCAGTACGTGATGCTCCGCGGCTTCTACGCCTACGAGGACACCCGCACGCCGTTCTCCAACACCGTCTGGGTCGCGGCCTGCCAGGCGGGCTTCGCGCTGCTGTGCTGGCTGGTGCTGCCCGCCGAGTGGACGGTGACCGGCATCGCCTTCGGCTACGGCCTGGCCTACGCCATCGGGGTGATGGTCGCGATGCCGAAGCTGAAGAAGCGGATCGGCGGGCTGGACACCAAGCGGATCGGCCGGACGTACAGCCGACTGGCCGCCGCCTGCGTCCCGGCCGCCCTGGTCGGCCTCGGCGCCAGCCTGGGCGTCCAGCAGGTGCTCGGCGGCTGGGCGGGGAACGTCCTCGCCCTGGTCGTGGCCGGCGGCCTCCAGCTGGCGGTCTTCGTGCTGGTCGCGAAGCGCCTGCGGATCGAGGAGCTCAACTCCATGCTGGGCATGGTCCGCGGCCGACTGGGCCGCTGACCGTCCGACCACCGGCCGGACGAGCGGGCGCCCTGACCGGGCGTCAACCGGAGCGCGGCGCTCCTCCGCTCGTCCGGCCGAGTGCTGGAGCACCGGTCGGTTCGGGTCCGCCCGACCGCCGGATGGCGACCCGGTGTCGGATCTGCACCACATCTCTCCACCCGTATGCAACCGAGCGGGCGCCTCAGCGGTCGTACCCGGTGGAGAAGAGTGGGCACAATTGTCCTGGAGCACAGGGCCGCCGACCCTACGGCTCCAGCGACTCTCTCAGGCCGGGGCGACACAAGGGGAGGCAGGACCACGGTGGCTGATGGCACCAAGGCGGTCGTCGACACGTCAGCAGCTGACGCGGCGACGGACGAGGCCGCGCTGGCCGCGGCGATCGACGAGCTCGCGGGCTCGGAGGACGCCGCCGGGAGCACCCCCGCGGACGCCCGCGAGGACGCCACCGCCCCCGGGCGCACCGAGGCGGACGAGGAGGAGGACGGCGCCCCGGACACGGGCCAGGGGTCCGCCGGCGGCGAGGAGACCTCGGAGATCACCGCCCCGCTCTCCGTCCAGGAGCTCCGCGCCGAGCTGGCCGCCGGCTCCCCCGGGAAGAAGCCCGCCCCCGAACCCGCCCGCCCCGCGCGCCGCCCCACCGACCCGCAGCCCACGGTCGACCCGCGCGACACCGCCACCCTCCCGCGCACCCTCCCCGCCCCGCAGCGCCGCAGCGGCGACATGATCGGCCACCGGTACCGGCTGGAGGAGTGCATCTCCCAGACCGAGACCTTCAGCAGCTGGCGCGCCGTCGACGAGAAGCTGCGCCGGGCGGTCGGTGTCCACCTGATGGCCTCCGGCCACCAGCGGGCCCGCAAGGTGCTGGCCGCGGCCAAGTCCGCCGCCCTGCTCGGCGACCCGCGCTTCGTCCAGGTGCTGGACGCCGTCCACGAGGGCGAGCTGGTCTACGTCGTGCGGGAGTGGCTGCCGCACTCCTCCGACCTGGCCAGGCTGCTGGCGAACGGCCCGATGGAGCCGCACGAGGCGTACCAGATGGCCCGCCAGGTCGCCGACGCCGTCGCGGCCGCCCACCGGCGCGGCCAGGCCCACCTGCGGCTCACCCCGCGCTGCGTGCTGCGCACCGACAGCGGCCAGTACCGGATCAACGGCATCGCGGTGGACGCCGCCCTGCGCGGGCTGCCCGCCGAGGACGCCGAGGACGCCCAGCGGGCCGACACCCGCGCGATCGGCGCACTGCTGTTCGCCGCGCTCACCCACCGCTGGCCGTACCCGGAGGACCGCTACGACCTCCAGGGCCTGCCCAAGGGCCTCCAGAACGCCGCGCCGGACCAGGTCCGCGCCGGCGTCCACAAGGGCCTGTCCGAACTCGCCGCACGGGCCCTGTTCGACCAGCCGCCGCACCACGCCGAGCCGATCACCACGCCGGAGGAGCTGGTCCGGGTGATCGCCCGGATGCCCCGGATCCGCCAGCCCGAGCCGGAGCTGCCCGCCTTCCCGACCCCGCCCCGGCACAACACCCACGCGCTGCCCACCGCGCCCAACCCGGCCCGGGTGGCCGACACCAGCGTCGCCCCGCTGCCCGCCTCGTCCCGCCCGACCTCCTCCCGGCGCGCCCGGCGGCGGCTGCGCCGGGTGGTCAAGGCCACCGCCTGGACGGTCGCCCTGGGCGCCATCGGCGTCGCCTCCTGGCAGTTCGTCGACAGCCTGCGCCACACCGGGTCGGCCACCGCGTCACCGCTCCCGTCGGTCAGCAGCAGCAGCACGCCCAGCCCGCAGGCCAGCACCCACAACCCGGCGCCGATCACGATCAAGGGCGCCCAGTCGTACAACCCGCTGGGCGAGGGGTCCGACGGGAACGCCGCGAAGGCCGTCGACAACGACCCGAGCACCACCTGGAACACCCAGTGGTACAACGACCAGTTCGGTACCAAGCCGCCCGCCCTCAAGTCGGGCACCGGCCTGATCATCGACCTCGGCTCGTCGCAGACGGTCTCCTCGGTGGCCGTCCAGTTCGTCGGCGAGCACACCGCGGAACTGCGGGTGCCCACCGCGGCCGCCGCCGCCAACCCGTCGCAGGCCCGGCCGGAGGGCTTCACCGTGGTCGGCAAGCAGACCGGGACCAACGTCGAGTACGCCCTCGACGCCCCGGTCACCACGCGCTACCTCTTGATCTGGCTCACCGCCCTGCCGAAGGATAACGTCGGCCACTACGTCGGCCAGGTCGCGGAGGTCAAGGTCTCCGGCTGACCGGCACCGGCGGACCCGGCACGACGGCGAGGGGTCGAGGGGTGACAGGAACGGACGACGACGCGGCGCTGCTCGCCCGGCACGTCGCGGGTGACCCGGAGGCCTTCGGCCTGCTGGTGGACCGCCACCGCGACCGGCTCTGGGCGGTCGCCCTGCGCACCCTGGGCGACCGCGAGGAGGCCGCCGACGCCCTCCAGGACGCCCTGGTCTCCGCCTTCCGCGCCGCCGCCGGCTTCCAGGGCCGCTCCGCGGTCACCACCTGGCTGCACCGGATCGTGGTCAACGCCTGCCTGGACCGCGCCCGGCGCACCGCCACCCGCCGCACCGCCCCGCTCGACGAGGACCCGCAGCGGCTGGACACCCTGGTCGGCACCGCCGAGCCGGCCGACTCCCCGGTGGTCCGGGCCGAGCTGCACCGCGAGGTGACCGCCGCGCTCGCCGAACTGCCCGCCGAGCAGCGGGCCGCGCTGGTGCTGGTCGACATGCAGGGCTACCCGGTGGCCGAGGCCGCCGAGCTGCTGGGCGTCCCGGTGGGCACCGTGAAGAGCCGCTGCGCACGCGGCCGGGCCCGGCTCCTCCCGCTGGTCCGCCACCTGCGCGAGCCGGGTGTTCCACGTGAAACACCACCCGCCCCCGGCGCGGTCCCGCCACGCCGGAACGCCGCGGGGAACCCGAAGCGCCCCGGCCCCGTCACAGGGACGAGCACCGGTCGGACGGTCCTGGAAGGAGACGCGAGCACCCGATGAACGCCCACCCCTCCTTCCCCGACCCCGCCGACGACCACCCGCCGGTCGAGCGCCTGGCCGACCTCGCCGAGGGGCTGGTCGACTCCCCGGAGACCGCCGGGGTACTGCGGCGGCACCTGGACGGCTGCGCCGAGTGCCGGGAGACGGTCGACGCGCTCGCCGAGGTCCAGGCGCTGCTCGGCGACGTCGAGACGCCGCCGATGCCGGCCGACGTCGCCGCCCGACTGGACGCCGCGCTGGCCGAGGCCGCCGAGCGGGCGCAGGAGGCCGCCGCCGCGGCCGACCGACGGCCCGAGGCCCCGGCCCGGCCAGCAGCCGCCGCCACGGCACCCGCCACGCCGCCCTCCGCCGTCCCCTCCCGCCCCGCCGACCGCGTCGGTGACCGGCCCGCCGGCCGGTCCGGCTCCGCGACCGGTCCCGGCCGCGCCCGCGCCCGCGCCCGCCGACGGCGGTTCGCCCTGCTGCTCGGCACCGCCGCCGCCCTGGCCGCGCTCGGGCTCGGCGGACTGCTGCTGAAGCACCCCGACGACCGGTCCGGCGCCGTGACGGCCAGCGCGGGCGGTGCCCCGACCACCACCTCCGACAGCCACGACGCCCGCGCCCCGCACACCGCCGTCGCCGGCACCGACTACCGCGAGGACGCGCTCGCGGCCCAGGTCCAGCAGTTGCTGGCCCGCTCGGAGAACACCCCCGGGCTGTGGGCCACCGGGCCCGCCACGGCCGAGGGCGCCCTGCCCGCCGACGGCGCCCGGCCGGAGCCCGAGTCCCCCTCCCCGACCGGATCGGACTGCCCGGCCCCCGCCCCCGGCACGCCGCTGGCCACCGACCGGGGCGGCTACCACGGCGCGCCGGTCGACGTCCTGGTCTACCCGCTGCCCGGCCGGCCCGGTCTCGTCGACGTCTACCTGCGCTCCCCCGGCTGCGGTCCGGTCCTCCTCCACCAGGCCGTTCCCAGCCACTGACCGACGGTTCCCATGCGATCCACGCCGACGGCGGCACGCCGCTTCCGGAGTTCGGGCGCCTGGTACTGATCCGCCTGGGAATGCGAGACACTGGTCAGTCGTTGTCCCGGGCGGCGGAGCAGGACCGCCCTCCCCGCAGCAAACGCGGGTCGCGATGCGAACCAGGAGAAGCAGTGAGCGACGTCCGTAACGTGATCATCATCGGTTCCGGCCCCGCCGGCTACACGGCAGCGCTCTACACGGCCCGTGCCTCCCTCAAGCCGCTGGTCTTCGAGGGGGCCGTCACCGCCGGTGGTGCGCTGATGAACACCACCGAGGTCGAGAACTTCCCGGGCTTCCGGGACGGCATCATGGGCCCCGAGCTGATGGACAACATGCGGGCCCAGGCCGAGCGCTTCGGCGCCGAGCTGATCCCCGACGACATCGTCGCGGTCGACCTCACCGGTGACATCAAGACCGTCACCGACTCCGAGGGCAACGTGCACAAGGCGCGCGCCGTGATCGTCACCACCGGCTCCCAGCACCGCAAGCTCGGCCTGCCGAACGAGGACAAGCTCTCCGGCCGCGGCGTCTCCTGGTGCGCCACCTGCGACGGCTTCTTCTTCCGCGACCAGGACATCGCGGTGGTCGGCGGCGGCGACACCGCCCTGGAGGAGGCGACCTTCCTCTCCCGCTTCGCCAAGAGCGTCACGATCATCCACCGCCGGGACACCCTGCGCGCCTCCAAGGCGATGCAGGAGCGCGCCTTCGCCGACCCGAAGATCCGCTTCGAGTGGGACAGCGCGGTCGAGGCCATCCACGGCGACCCGAAGCTGAGCGGCGTCACCCTGCGCGACACCACCACCGGCGAGACCCGCGAGCTGGCCGTCACCGGCCTGTTCATCGCGATCGGCCACGACCCGCGCACCGAGCTCTTCAAGGGCCAGCTGGACCTGGACGCCGAGGGCTACCTCAAGGTCGAGGCCCCCTCGACCCGCACCAACATCCCCGGCGTGTTCGGCGCCGGCGACGTCGTGGACCACACCTACCGCCAGGCCATCACCGCCGCCGGCACCGGCTGCTCCTCCGCCCTGGACGCCGAGCGCTACCTGGCCTCGCTCGACGACCTGGAGGCCAAGGCCGCCGCCGTCGCGGTCTGAGCCCCCTCCCCGCTCCACCCCGCGGGGGTGTTCCACGTGAAACACCCCCGCCCCGGCCGGGCAGAAACAGAACGGGCCCATCCGTTGTTCTCCTGGCAGCAGCCCCCTCCGTCCGATCCCGAGGAGTTCCCGTGGCCGGCGCCACCACCACCGTCACCGACGCGACGTTCGAGAACGACGTCCTGAAGAGCGAGAAGCCCGTACTGGTCGACTTCTGGGCCACCTGGTGCGGCCCGTGCCGCCAGGTCGCCCCGGTCCTGGAGGACATCGCGGCCGAGCACGGCGACAAGATCACCATCGCCAAGCTCGACGTGGACGCCAACCAGCAGACCGCCGCGCAGTACAACGTCATCTCGATCCCGACCCTGATCGTCTACAAGGACGGCGAGCCGGTGAAGTCCATCACCGGTGCCCGTCCGAAGGCCGCGCTGCTGCGCGAGCTGGCCGAGTTCATCTAGGCGCTCCGGACGTCGACCACACGGCGGCGGGGCTCCCCATCGAGGGGGAGCCCCGCCGCCGTCGTCGTTCCGTCGGCTCCTAGAAGGGCCGCAGCGCCGGCTCCTTGCGCCCGCCGCCCAGCAGCCGCTCCAGCGCCCCCTCCACGTCGCCCCGCCAGGAGAGCGTGGTCCTGGCCTCCAGCCGCAGCCGCGGATAGCGCGGGTGCGGCCGGACGGTCTTGAAGCCGACCGCGAGCAGGTGGTCGGCCGGCAGCACGCAGCCGGTCGGCACCCGCCCGGCCGAGCCGAAGGCCTCGATCGCCCGCACCCCGCGCCCGATCAGGTCCTTGGCCACGGTCTGCACCAGCACCCGGCCGAGTCCCTGGCGCTGGTAGCCCGGCAGCACCCGGCTGACCATCAGCTGGACGGCGTCCGGCGAGACCGGGCTGGTCGGGAAGGACTGTGAGCGGGGGACGTAGGCGGGCGGTGCGTACAGCACGAACCCGGCGGGCCGGTCGTCCACGTAGACGATCCGGCCGCAGGAGCCCCACTCCAGCAGCACCGTGGAGATCCACCCCTCCTTCTCCAGCTCCGGCTTGCCCGACTCCACCGCCTCCTTCGCGCTCACCGGGTCCAGCTCCCAGAACACGCAGGAACGACAGCCGGTCGGCAGGTCCCCGAGGTTGTCCAGCGTCAGCGGAGCGATCCGCCGTCCCATGGCCGCACCTCCTCCTCCCTCTCACGGTCGAGCATTCCCCCACGAACGCCGAAGGGTGCATGTTTCACGTGAAACAGCGCTCACGTGGAACACGCACCCTTGGGTCGTCGCCCTCGGCCGCGCCGGTCCGGCTCAGCCCTGCGACAGCCGCAGACCGTCCTCGCCGGGCGCCATGCTGTCCAGGATCCGGTTCAGGTCCTCCACCGAACCGAACTCCAGCACCACCTTGCCCTTGCCCAGCTTGCCGCCGCGCTGCGACACCTCGACCTTGACCCGGGTGTCGAAGCGGTCGGACAGCCGGCTCGCCAGGTCGGTGAAGGCCGGGGAGTTCAGCTTGCCCGCCTTGGGCGCCTGGCGCCTGGGCTTCTCCTCCAGCTTCATCACCTTGACGATCTCCTCGATGTTGCGCACCGTGAGACCCTCCGCGATGATCCGCTTGGCAAGCCGCTCCTGCTCGTCGGCGTCCGGCACCCCGAGCAGCGCCCGCGCGTGGCCGGCCATCAGCGTTCCGGCCACCAGCCGGCGCTGGACGGACGGCGTGAGCTTCATCAGCCGCAGGGTGTTGGAGACGTACTCGCGCGAGCGGCCGATCCGGTCGGCCAGCTCCTCGTGGGTGCAGGAGAAGTCGCGCAGCAGCTGGTCGTAGGCGGCCGCCTCCTCCAGCGGGTTCAGCGCGGCGCGGTGCAGGTTCTCCAGGAGGGCGTCCAGCAGCAGCTTGTCGTCCTCGGTGGCCCGGACGATCGCCGGGATCCGCTCCAGCCCGGCCTCCCGGGAGGCGCGCCAGCGGCGCTCACCCATGATCAGCTCGAAGCTGTCGATGCCGACCTGGCGCACCACGATCGGCTGGAGCAGACCGACCTCCTTGATGGAGGTGACCAGCTCGGCCAGCTTGTCCTCGTCGAAGACCTCACGCGGCTGGCGCGGGTTGGGCGTGATCGCGTCCAGCGGCAGTTCCGCGAACCGCGCACCGGTGCCCTCGACCGCCTCGGCCGCGCGGGACGCCCGGGCGGCGACCGTCCCCCGTCCGTTCGGCAGCACCGGTACCGCGGTCGGCGAGACCGCGCCGGTCGTCACCACCGAGGCCGGTGCGGGCGCGGCCGTCGCGGGCTGCGCCGCCGCCCCGCCGACCGTCGGCGGGGCCGACGGGAGCAGTGCCCCGAGCCCCTTCCCCAGACCCCTGCGACCACTCACTGATGACCCTCCGTCGTGCCGTGCTGTGCCGCCTGGGCGCCGTGCCCCTGCTGGCCGTCCCGCTGCTGACCCACCAGCGATCCGTTCTGGCCCACCGCGCGCAGCGCGAGCTCGCGGGCGGCCTCCAGGTAGGAGAGCGCCCCGGTCGAACCCGGGTCGTAGGTGAGCACCGTCTGCCCGTAACTGGGCGCCTCCGAGATGCGCACCGAGCGCGGGATCGCCGTGCTCAGCACCTCTTGCTGGAAGTGGGTCCGGACCTCCTCGGCGACCTGGGCGGCCAGCCTGGTCCGGGCGTCGTACATGGTGAGCAGGATGGTCGACACGTGCAGCTCGGGGTTGAGGTGCGCGCGCACCAGCTCGACGTTGCGCAGCAGCTGGCCGAGGCCCTCCAGCGCGTAGTACTCGCACTGGATCGGGATCAGCACCTCCCGGCCGGCGACCAGGGCGTTGACCGTCAGCAGGCCCAGCGAGGGCGGACAGTCGATCAGGATGTAGTCGAGCGGCTGCTCGTAGGCGGCGATGGCGCGCTGGAGCCGGCTCTCCCGGGCCACCAGGGAGACCAGCTCGATCTCGGCGCCGGCCAGGTCGATGGTGGCGGGGACGCAGAACAGCCCCTCGACGTCGCGCACCGGCTGCACCACGTCGGCCAGCGGCTTGCCCTCCACCAGGACGTCGTAGACGGACGGCACCTCGGCGTGGTGGTCGATGCCGAGCGCGGTGGAGGCGTTGCCCTGGGGGTCGAGGTCGACGACCAGGACGCGCAGGCCGTGCATGGCGAGCGAGGCGGCCATGTTGACGGTGGTGGTGGTCTTGCCGACCCCACCCTTCTGGTTGGCGACCACGATCACCCGGGCGGCGGCCGGCCGGGGCAGTCCCTCACCCGCTCGGCCGATCGCCCGGACCGCGGCCTGGGCAGCCCGTGCGATGGGCGTGTCGTCGATCTGGTCGACGGTCTCCGAGTCCTGCATGGGGGTCAGTGTTTCACGTGAAACCGGAGCGGCAACAGTCACCGCCCGGTCGCGGCGGAGGATGCCCGGGAGCAATGAGCGACGTTTCACGTGAAACACCATGCCCGCTATGTCGGAAATCTGACGTTGCGACACTCCGGTGTCCCCCCGTCGGCCCGGCCGTCACCTGAACGACAGCGGGCGGACGCTCCTCCCGTTCAGGAGGCCCGTCCGCCCGTCGTCGTCAGGTATCCGGTGTCACCCGGGATCAGCGGCTACGGCGCCGCCCGCCCCGGCCGCGCTCGCCGTTGCGGACGGTCGCGTTGCGGCCCGCCCGGGCCGCCTTGGCGCGCCGGGTGGCCGCCTTCACCCCGCCGGGGCTCTCCCCCGCCTTCACCTGGACCACCCGGGTCGAGGTCTCCAGGGTGCCCTCGCCGACGGCGATGACGGTCCACTCGACCGCGCCCAGCTTGGTCAGTCCGGCCCGCGAGTCGGCCAGCTCCTGCTCGGCGCTGTCCCCCTTGAGCGCCAGCATCTGCCCGTGCGGGCGCAGCAGCGGCATGCCCCAGCCCGCCAACCGGTCCAGCGGCGCCACCGCCCGGGCGGTCACCACGTCCACCGCGAGCTTGCCGACCATCTCCTCGGCGCGGCCGCGCAGCACCGTGACGTTGTCCAGCCCCAGCTCCCGGACGACCTCCTCCAGGAAGGTGGTCCGGCGCAGCAGCGGCTCCAGCAGCGTCACCGAGACGTCCGGACGGGCCAGCGCCACCGGGATGCCCGGCAGGCCGGCCCCGGAGCCGACGTCGCACAGGGTGGTCCCGGCGGGCAGCAGCTCGGCCAGCACCGCGCAGTTCAGCACGTGGCGGTCCCAGAGCCGGGGCACCTCGCGGGGCCCGATCAGCCCGCGCTGCACGCCCGCCGAGGCCAGCAGCTCCGTGTAGCGGACCGCTGCGTCGTAGCGCTCCCCGAAGACCTCCCGGGCGACCGCCGGCGCCTCGGGCAGCTGCCCCAGCTCGCCGGCCCGCCCCTCAGCGGCCGGGTCCACGTCCGCCCCCGGCCGGCCGGCAGCCGCGTTCTCCGTGTCCATCTCGACCTCTCCGATCCCCGGATCCACCGACCCGCTCAACGCACTGTTTCACGTGAAACAACCCAGAAGGGACGACGACCCCGCCCGCACGAGGCGGACGGGGTCGCGTCCGGTGAAGCTCTCCGGCCGCCGCGGCGACCGGTCGTCGGCCTGTCGGCCTCAGACCGGCAGCACGACCACGAACCGCTGGGGCTCTTCGCCCTCGGACTCGCTGCGCAGACCGGCCGCGGCGACCGCGTCGTGGACCACCTTGCGCTCGAAGGGCGTCATCGGCCGCAGCTTGACCTGCTCGCCGGTGCTCCTGGCCTGCTCGGCGGCCTTGGCACCGAGCACCGCCAGTTCCTCGCGCTTGCGGGCCCGGAAGCCGGCAATGTCCAGCATGAGGCGGCTGCGCTCGCCGGTCTCCCGGTGGACAGCCAACCGGGTCAGCTCCTGGAGCGCCTCCAGCACCTCGCCGTCCTGGCCGACCAGGCGCTGGAGCGCGCGGTCGTTGCCGTCACTGACGATGGAGACCAGGGCACGGTCGCCCTCGACGTCCATGTCGATGTCACCGTCGAGGTCCGCGATGTCGAGCAGACCCTCCAGGTAGTCCGCCGCGATGTCGCCCTCCTGCTCCAGGCGGGAGATGAGGCTCTCGTCGGCGCTGGCGGCGACCTCGGCCTCGACGGCGGAGGTGGTGCCTTCCGTCACTGATGGACTCCTTCGGAGATGGGCCCGTCTGTCGGGCCGGGGACGAAGCTCTTCGCGGCTGTCACAACGGGCTCGGGACCGGTCAGGACTTCTTCTTCGGCCGCTGGCCACCGCGCTTCGGCTGCTGCCTGGTGCCCTGGCGGGTGGCGGCGGGCTTGGCCGCGGCCTGCTTGGCGGCCGGCCGGCCCGTGGACTCGGCGGGGGCGGAGTCGGCCGGAGCGGTGTCGGCGGGCTCCTCGGCCGGGGCCCCGTCCTTGCTCAGCTCGGTCGGCTGACCGGCACCGCCCTGCTGACGCTGCGACTTGCTCTGCCGACGGGGCTGCTGGCGGCGCGTCTGCACCGACTCCTCGACCACCGCGGCGGCGCTGGCAGCCTCGCTGACGGCCGTCTTGGACGGGGGCAGCATGCCCCAGAGCGCGCCCTTGATCTCCGTACCGTCCGGACGCAGCCGACCGGCCTTCTTCAGGCGGGCCTGCCGCTCCTCGAAGGCCTTGCTGCCCGGGGTCGGGTTGTTGTGGATGACGATCAGCTGCTGGCCCATCGACCAGACGTTGGTGGTCAGCCAGTAGACCAGGACACCGACCGGGAAGTTGATGCCCATCACGGCGAACATGATCGGGAAGACGTACATCAGCATCTTCTGCTGCTGCATGAACGGCGTCTTCACCGTGAGGTCGACGTTCTTGGTCATCAGCTGGCGCTGGGTGATGAACTGCGACAGCGACATCAGGATGATCATCACCGCGGTGACGATCTTGACGCTGGTCTCGGGGCTGCCGACGAAGGTCGCGGAGAGCGGGGCACCGAAGATGTGCGCCTTGCCGGCGCTCACCAGCAGGTCGCCGTGGATGACGCCGATGTCCTCGCCCTTGGCGACCTTGGCGAGCACGCCGTAGAGGGCGGTGAAGAACGGCGCCTGCACGAGGATGGGAAGGCAGCTGGAGAACGGGTTGGTGCCCGCCTCCTTGTACAGCTTCATCATCTCTTCGGACTGGCGCTGCCGGTCGTTCTTGTAGCGCTCCTGGATGGCCTTCATCTTCGGCTGGATCGCCTGCATGGCCCGGGTCGCCTTGATCTGCTTCACGAAGAGCGGGATCAGGCAGATCCGGATGACGACCACCATCGAGGCGATGGCGAGACCCCAGGCCCAGCCACCGTCCGGGTCGAAGATGTTGCTGTACAGCGAGTGGAACTGGACGATGATCCAGGACACCGCTGTGTACAGGGGATTCAGGAAGGAGAAGGTCACCGGTCAGGCTCCTTGGACAGGTGGATCGGCCGCACGGGGCCAATGGTCGCCGGGCCCTCGGGGTCCGGACCGGCGGAAGTGGCGGTCACCGGGTCTCCGGTGGCGGACCGGCTCTTCAGCCAGTCTCGCAACCGCCGGTGCCATACCGGATGCTTGCGCGGCGGGACGTGATCGACCCCGCCGGGCGTCCACGGATTGCAGCGCAGGATTCGCCACGCGGTCAGTCCGCCGCCCTTGACCGCCCCGTGCACCTTCACGGCCTCGTAGCCGTAGTGCGAGCAGGAGGGGTAATAACGGCAGACCGGACCGAGCAGTGGGCTGATCGTCCACTGGTAGACCCTGATCAGGCCCATCAGCAGGTACTTCATCGCCCTGCTCCCGTCGGCGCCGTGGCGGCGGGCTCCGTCCTCAGCAACCGTTTCAGTGCCGCGTCCAGGTCACGTTCGAGGTCCTGGTACGAGGCGGTCGCGGCCTGGGGCAGCGCACGCACCACTATCAGGCTACCGGCGGGCAGCCTGGACAGACGATCACGAACGAGGTGGCGCAACCGGCGCTTGACCAGGTTGCGGACGACCGCCGGGCCAACGGCCTTGCTCACGACGAAACCCGCACGCGCCGAAGGAGTCCCCTCGGCGACGTGCGGGCGGAAGTCGCTGGTCCCGTCGGTCTGCCCCTGCGGGTCACCGTCTCTGCTGAGATGGACGACCAGAAGGGGCCGGCCGGCCCGGCGACCGCGTTTCACCGCGGTCGCGAAGTCCTGGCGCCGCCGCAGCCGATTCTCGGAGGGCAGCACAACAGACTCTGGCGCGGATCAGGCGGACAGGCTGGCGCGGCCCTTGCCACGGCGGGCGGCCAGGATGGCGCGGCCGGCGCGGGTACGCATACGCAGCCGGAAGCCGTGGGTCTTCGCGCGACGACGGTTGTTCGGCTGGAAGGTGCGCTTGCTCACTCGGGGGCTCCTGAGGTGAATCGTAGGATGACGGGGGGTCGCTTGGCCGTCACCGTGCGTCCGCGTGATCTCCCCTGATTCGGAAATCCGGCCCATCGCCCCAGTTCGGCTGGGGTCTGAGGCAATCCACGGCGCCCGTGCTGCGCGCCTTATGGAGCGGGTGGACCCGCGGACATGCGGCAGCGGCCATCGACAACTCGACCTGGTTACGGTACGCGGGACGGGGCGCGAGGGTCAAACCAGCCCCTCCCGGCCCCCGGTTGCCCACAGCCTGTGGACAACGACTTGATCCGGCTCTGTTCGCTGACTACCGTTGCAGAACTTGTCTGGTTTGTTCTTGGAAAGCGTGCACCAGTGGCTGATGTCAACAGCGACCTCGTCCCGGTCTGGGCCAGGGTCGTCGAGCGGCTGGTCAGCGACCCCGATGTCGGGGAGATGGACAAGCAGTGGGTGCAGCGCACCCAGCCGATGTGGATGATGCACGACACCGCCCTGCTGGCGACCCCGAACGAGCGGGCCAAGCAGGTGCTGGAGGGCCGGCTGCTGCCACAGCTGACCGACGCCCTCAGCCGTGAACTCAGCCGCCCGGTGCGGATCGCCGTGATGGTCGACGCCAACGCGGTGCCGACCACCCCCGCGGCCGCCGCCCAGGCCCCCGCCGAGCCCTACCCCGGCCCGGCCGAGGAGGACGCCCCCGACTACAACGGCCAGGGCTACCAGCAGCCGTACGAGCACGGCCGGCCCTACGAGCAGGACTACGAGCGCCCCCGCTACGACACCGGCGGCTACGAGCAGCGCCAGGCCCCGTACGGCGGCCCCGGCGGCGGACCGGGCTGGCCGGCCTACCAGGAACAGGGCGGGTACCAGGAGCAGAGCGGGTACCAGGAGCAGCCGCCCGGCTACCGCGATCCGGAGGAGGCCGCGCCCCGTCCGGCGCCGCGGCCCGTCCCCGGCCCGCCCGCGACCACCCAGGGTGACCTCTTCGGCGGCGCCTACGGCCCCGGCCCGAACGAGCAGCCCCGCGCCGGTGCCGGCCGCCGGACCGGCGGCTCCCGCCCCTCCGGCGGCCGACCCGCGGAGAAGTCGGCCCCGGAGCGCTCCGCCGAACGCCCCGGCGTCCCCGGGGTGCCGGCCCCGCCCGGCGCTCCCCCGGCCGGCGGCTCCCGCAAGGACGAGCCGGCCGCCCGGCTGAACCCCAAGTACCTGTTCGACACCTTCGTCATCGGCGCCAGCAACCGCTTCGCGCACGCGGCGGCGGTGGCGGTCGCCGAGGCCCCGGCCAAGGCGTACAACCCGCTCTTCATCTACGGCGAGTCCGGGCTGGGCAAGACCCACCTGCTGCACGCCATCGGGCACTACTCGCGCAGCCTCTTCCCGGGCACCCGGGTGCGCTACGTGTCCTCCGAGGAGTTCACCAACGAGTTCATCAACTCGATCCGGGACGGCAAGGCGGACACCTTCCGCCGCCGCTACCGGGACATGGACATCCTGCTCGTGGACGACGTCCAGTTCCTCGCGAGCAAGGAGTCCACCCAGGAGGAGTTCTTCCACACCTTCAACACCCTGCACAACGCGAACAAGCAGATCGTCCTCTCCTCGGACCGGCCGCCCAAGCTGCTGACCACGCTGGAGGACCGGCTGCGCAACCGCTTCGAGTGGGGTCTGATCACCGACGTCACCCCGCCGGAGCTGGAGACCCGGATCGCGATCCTGCGCAAGAAGGCGATCCAGGAGCAACTGAACGCTCCCGCCGACGTGTTGGAGTTCATCGCGTCCCGGATCACCCGCAACATCCGGGAGCTGGAGGGCGCGCTGATCCGGGTCACCGCCTTCGCCAACCTCAACCGGGCTCCGGTGGACCTGGAGTTGGCCGGGATCGTCCTCAAGGACCTGATCCCGGGCGGGGACGAGGACGCCGGCCCGGAGATCACCGCGCAGGTCATCATGCAGCAGACCGCCGCGTACTTCGGCCTGGGCGTGGACGACCTCTGCGGATCCTCGCGCAGCCGGGTGCTGGTGACGGCCCGGCAGATCGCGATGTACCTCTGCCGGGAGCTCACCGACCTCTCGCTGCCGAAGATCGGCGCGCAGTTCGGCGGCCGCGACCACACCACGGTGATGCACGCGGACCGCAAGATCCGCTCGCTGATGGCCGAGCGGCGATCGATCTACAACCAGGTCACCGAACTCACCAACCGCATCAAGAGCTAGCGGCACCGCGCGGACCGCGTCGAGCCCGCGGCACCGCACAGCGCGACCCCGGGGCAGGCCCTTCAGGGCGTCAGGAGCGATCCTGACGCCCTTTTCGCGTCTCCACAGGTGTGCGGCGCGCGCCGGCTGGGCAGGGATGCCGTCGACGGACGGACCGCCAGTCCACAACCCGCGCCGAACAACTGACCGGTGATTCGAAACCCGGGGGCGCGCAAGGCCGTTGTCCACAGGACCGGCACCTTCTCCACCGTCCACAGGGTGGGGAGTGCGGAGTTATCCAGAATTCGTCCACAGGCCCGTCACCGCTACGCTCTTCGGCGCAGGTCAGGTGCCTGTGGACTTGTGCACAACGGTTATCCACAGGGTGTGGACAATTGACGGGCCGCCACTGGGCCGTCCGGGTTGTCCACCGGTTGTCCCCAGGCGGAGGGCGGTTATCCCCAGGTTGTCCACAGCGGCGTCCACAGTTCGACAACCGTGGGCTGGCGTTCATACCCTGGTGTGAAAGGCGTCACGAAAAGTTGACCGGCGCCCGTGGATAACCGGGCCCGGATCTGGGGACAGCCCTGGGGATAACCTGTGGATACCCTGCGTGCCCTGTGGGTAACGCTCGGCTGTCCACAGCGAGGCCTGCCCGTCCACAGCCGCCGTCCACAGTCCCTGTGGACAAAATTCGGGCTCTGACCTGCGGAAACGGGGTTATCCACGGTTTCCACAGGCCCTACTACTACCACTACACATTTAGACCCGGGACTTGCTTTCAAAGTGGGTGGGCCCCGAATCTGTGGACAACCGGTCTCCGACAACCGTTCGAGTCGCTTCCGCCCGTCTGCCCCGTCTGTCGGCGGAGTACGTCAGACTGTCCTTGCGACTGGAAGCGGAGCGACCCAGCTCGGCGGACAGCCCGAACCGACGATCAAGACCAGACGAACCAGAGTGCGAGCGGGAGCGCTCGATCCAGGAGGCGGTTACCGGTGAAGTTCCGGGTGGAGCGTGACGTCCTCGCGGAGGCGGTGGCCTGGGCTGCCCGCAGCCTCCCGGCACGGCCGCCGGTGCCGGTGCTGGCCGGCCTGCTGCTGACCGCGCAGGAGGGCAGCCTGGCGCTGTCCGGCTTCGACTACGAGGTCTCGGCCCGGGTCGAGCTGGAGGCGGACGTCGAGGAGGCCGGCACCGTCCTGGTCTCCGGCCGGCTGCTGAACGACATCTCCCGCAACCTCCCCAACCGCCCGGTGGAGATCTCCACCGACGGCCAGCGGGTCAGCGTGGTCTGCGGCAGCTCCCGCTTCACCCTCCCCACCCTCCCGGTGGACGAGTACCCCGCGCTCCCCCAGATGCCGACCGCCACCGGCACCGTCGCCGGCGACGTCTTCGCCTCGGCCGTCAGCCAGGCCGCGGTCGCCGCCGGCCGCGACGACACCCTCCCGGTGCTCACCGGCGTCCGGGTCGAGATCGAGGGCGACCGGATCACCCTGGCCGCCACCGACCGCTACCGCTTCGCCGTCCGCGAGCTGCTGTGGAAGCCCGAGCAGTCGGACATCTCCGCCGTCGCGCTGGTCCCGGCCAAGACCCTCCAGGACATCGCCAAGTCCCTGGGCAGCGGCGACACCGTCTCCATCGCGCTCTCCTCGGGCGGCGCGGGCGAGGGCCTGATCGGTTTCGAGGGCGCCGGCCGCCGGACGACCACCCGGCTGCTGGAGGGCGAGTTCCCCAAGTTCCGCAGCCTGTTCCCGACCGAGTTCAACGCGGTCGCCGCGATCCAGACCCAGCCCTTCCTGGAGGCGCTCAAGCGCGTCTCGCTGGTCGCCGAGCGCAACACCCCGGTCCGCCTGAACTTCGAGGAGGGCGTGCTCACCCTGGAGGCCGGCTCGGGCGACGACGCCCAGGCCACCGAGCGGATCGAGGCCTCCCTGGAGGGCGACGCCATCTCGATCGCCTTCAACCCGGGCTACCTGGAGGAGGGCCTCAAGGCCATCGACTCCCCCTACGCCCAGCTCAGCTTCACCACCCCGACCAAGCCGGCGCTGCTCAGCGGCAAGGTCTCGGTGGACGCCGAGGAGGACAAGGCCTACCAGTACCTGATCATGCCGGTCCGCCTCTCCGGCTGATCCCCCGGATCCGACCGTCCACAGGCTGTGCACACCCGCTGTGCACAGCCTGTGGACGTCTCCCCCGTCCGGCCCGACCGCCGACGGGTGGGCCCGCTCCAGCGCGTAGGCTCAAGGAGCGCGGCAACGGCGCCGCCGGCAGGCACGTCACCACAGGTAAGGACTTGGTCATGGAGCTCGGCCTCATCGGTCTCGGCAAGATGGGCGGCAACATGCGCGAGCGGATCCGCCGCGCCGGCCACACCGTCATCGGCTACGACCGCAACCCGGACATCTCCGACGTCGAGAGCCTCCAGGAGCTCGTCACCAAGCTCCAGGGCCCGCGCGTGGTCTGGGTCATGGTGCCGGCGGGCGCCGCCACCCAGGCGACCGTCGACGAGCTCGCCGAGCTGCTCTCCCCCGGCGACGTGGTGGTCGACGGCGGCAACTCCCGCTGGACCGACGACATCAAGCACGCCGAGGCGCTGGCCGCCAAGGGCATCGGCTTCGTGGACTGCGGCGTCTCGGGCGGCGTCTGGGGCCTGGAGAACGGCTACGCGCTGATGTACGGCGGCGACGCCGAGCACGTCGCGAAGGTCCAGCCGGTCTTCGACGCCCTCAAGCCCGAGGGCGACTTCGGCTCGGTGCACGCGGGCGCGGTGGGCGCCGGCCACTTCGCCAAGATGGTCCACAACGGCATCGAGTACGCGATGATGCAGGCCTTCGCCGAGGGCTGGGAGCTGCTGGAGGCCGCCCCCGAGGTCACCGACGTGCGCGAGGTCTTCCGCAGCTGGCAGGAGGGCACCGTCATCCGCTCCTGGCTGCTGGACCTGGCCGTCCGCGCCCTGGACGAGGACGAGCACCTGGCCAAGCTGCGCGGCTGGGCCGCCGACTCCGGCGAGGGCCGCTGGACCGTCGAGGCCGCGATCGACCACGCCGTGCCGCTGCCGGCGATCACCGCCTCGCTGTTCGCCCGCTTCGCGTCCCGCCAGGACGACTCGCCGCAGATGAAGATGATCGCCGCGCTGCGCAACCAGTTCGGCGGCCACGCGGTCGAGTCCAAGTAACCAGCAGGTCCTCCACAAGAAGGCGGGCGCAGTCCACAGCCATGCACGTCGCGCATCTGTCGCTCGCCGACTTCCGGTCGTACGCCCGGGCCGAGGTTCCCCTCGACCCGGGCGTGACGGCGTTCGTGGGGCCCAACGGCCAGGGCAAGACCAACCTGGTCGAGGCGATCGGCTACGTCGCCACCCTGGGCAGCCACCGGGTCGCCACCGACGCCCCGCTGATCCGGCTGGGCGCCGAGCGGGCCGTGGTCCGCACCTCGGTGGTGGACCGCGGCCGCTCCACCCTGGTCGAGCTGGAGCTCACCCCGGGCAAGGCCAACCGGGCCCGGATCAACCGCTCCGACAACGTCCGCCCGCGCGACGTGCTGGGCCTGCTGCGCACCGTGCTGTTCGCCCCCGAGGACCTCAGCCTGGTCAAGGGCGACCCGGGTGAGCGGCGGCGCTTCCTGGACGAGCTGCTGACCGCCCGGGCACCCCGGCTGGCCGGGGTCCGGCAGGACTACGAGCGGGTGCTCAAGCAGCGCAACGCCCTGCTGAAGACCGCCGCGATGGCCCGCCGGGCCGGCGGCGGCAAGGGCGCCGACCTCTCCACCCTGGAGGTCTGGGACGGCCATCTGGCGCGCGCCGGAGCCGAGTTGACGGCCTTCCGGATCCAGCTGGTGGCCGCCCTGCAGCCGCTGGTGGCGGCCGCGTACGGGCAGCTGGCCCCTGGTGGCGGCGAGACCGCCCTGGAGTACCGCAGCTCCTTCGAGGGCGAGCTGCCGACCAGCCGCGAGCAGGCCGAGGAGCAGCTGCTGAACGCGCTGCAGGCGGTCCGCAAGCAGGAGGTCGATCGCGGCGTCACCCTGGTCGGCCCGCACCGCGACGAGCTGGTGCTCAAGCTCGGCCCGCTGCCCGCCAAGGGCTACGCCAGCCACGGCGAGTCCTGGTCGTTCGCGCTGGCGCTGCGGCTGGCCTCGTACGAGCTGCTGCGCGCCGACGGCGGCGAACCGGTGCTGATCCTGGACGACGTGTTCGCCGAGCTGGACGCCGCCCGCCGGGACCGGCTGGCCGAGCTGGTGGCCGGCGGCGAGCAGGTGCTGGTGACCGCGGCGGTCGCCGAGGACGTGCCGAAGGCGCTGGCCGGAGCCCGGTTCTCGGTCTCCGACGGCGTGGTGCGCCGGACCGACGTCTGACCCCCTCCTTACTTCCTCCCGCCGGGGCCGGTCGCACCGCACCCGGCCGTCCGCCGTCCGCGCCCTCCCGTACGCTGGATCGCTCAGCGTTGTCCACAGGCTGGGGAAAGGAGATCGCCGTGAGCGAGCCGGCGGAGAACTCCCCCCAGCCCGGTGCCCCCGCGCCGACCGGCGCCGACCTCGCCCGCTCCGCGCTGCGGGCGGCCCGGGCCCAGGCCCGCCAGCGCGGCGAGCAGGTCCGGGAGAAGCGCGAGGCGAAGCGGCACGGCCTGCGCAGCGGCGCCCGCTCGGACGGCCGCGACCCCGTCCCGCTGGGAGCGGCGCTCAACCGGCTGCTGACCGAGCGCGGCTGGGAGTCCTCGGCCGCGGTCGGCGGGGTGATGGGCCGCTGGCCGCAGATCGTCGGCCCGGACATCGCCGCGCACTGCCACCCCTCTTCCTACGACGAGGCCGCCGCGGTGCTCACCGTGCAGTGCGACTCCACCGCCTGGGCCACCCAACTGCGCTGGCTGGCGCGGCAGTTGGTGGCACGTCTGAACCACGAGCTGGGGCACGGGACGGTCCGGACCATCAAGGTGCTCGGCCCGGCGGCGCCCGCCCGCGGCTACGGCCGGCTGCGCGCCCCGGGGAGCAAGGGGCCGGGCGACACCTGGGGCTGACCGGGACGCCGGACCGCCGCCGGAGGCGCGGATCGGATGGCGATCTTCCGGAACCCCTGACAGCCCTTCCAGGCGCCCTGGGCCCCCGGGTCGAGTATCGGGACATGTGCAGAGGGGATTCAGGGCGGCGTATCTGCCCTCAAGGGCTGCCAAACGCCCATCTCTGTCAGTCGTACCGGTAGACTGAAAGCCAAACACTGTTGCTAGTGGCAACCGAGTCGAAACGCTGTGGTCGCACGCCCGCCCGCCCGGGGTGGGCATGCGGCCCGTGCTGTGCCAGAGAGGGCGCTTCGTGGCCGATTCCGGCAACCCCAGCCAGACCCCAGACCAGTCCGACCAGGCTTCCTACACCGGTAGCAACATCCAGGTGCTGGAAGGCCTCGACGCCGTCCGCAAGCGCCCCGGCATGTACATCGGTTCGACGGGCGAGCGCGGCCTGCACCACCTGGTGCAGGAGGTCGTGGACAACTCCGTCGACGAGGCGATGGCCGGGTACGCCGACACCATCGACGTCACGATCCTGGCGGACGGAGCGATCCGCTGCGTCGACAACGGCCGAGGCATCCCGGTGGACATCGTCCCCGGCCAGGACAAGCCGGCCGTCGAGGTCGTGCTCACCGTCCTGCACGCCGGCGGCAAGTTCGGCGGCGGCGGCTACGCCGTCTCCGGTGGTCTGCACGGCGTCGGCGTCTCCGTGGTGAACGCGCTGTCCACCAGGCTCTCCGTGGAGATCCACAAGGACGGCCACATCTGGACGCAGGACTACAAGATGGGCGCCCCGACGGCCGCCCTGGTGAAGGGCGCGGAGACCGACCGCACCGGCACCACGGTGACCTTCTGGGCCGACCCGGACATCTTCGAGACCACCGTCTACTCCTTCGAGACGCTCTCCCGGCGCTTCCAGGAGATGGCCTTCCTCAACAAGGGCCTGTCCATCTCGCTGACCGACGAGCGCCCCGAGCACGTCGACGAGGAGGGCAAGCCGCTCACCGTCACGTACAAGTACGACGGCGGCATCGCGGACTTCGTCGCCCACCTCAACTCCCGCAAGGGCGAGGTCATCCACCCCTCGGTGATCGACTTCGAGGCGGAGGACAAGGACAAGGCGATCTCGGTGGAGATCGCGATGCAGTGGAACTCCTCCTACACCGAGGGGGTCTACAGCTTCGCCAACACCATCCACACCCACGGCGGCGGCACCCACGAGGAGGGCTTCCGCGCCGCGTTGACCGGCCTGGTCAACCGCTACGCGCGGGACAAGAAGCTGCTCCGCGAGAAGGACGACAACCTCTCCGGCGAGGACATCCGCGAGGGTCTGACCGCGATCATCTCGGTCAAGCTCGGCGAGCCGCAGTTCGAGGGCCAGACCAAGGACAAGCTCGGCAACACCGAGGCCAAGACCTTCGTCCAGAAGGTCGTCCACGAGCAGCTCAACGACTGGCTGGACCGCAACCCCAACGAGGCCGCGGACATCATCCGCAAGTCCATCCAGGCCGCCACCGCGCGCGTCGCCGCCCGCAAGGCCCGCGACCTGACCCGCCGCAAGGGCCTGCTGGAGTCCGCCTCGCTGCCGGGCAAGCTCTCGGACTGCCAGTCCAAGGACCCGTCCGAGTGCGAGATCTTCATCGTCGAGGGTGACTCCGCCGGCGGCTCCGCCAAGCAGGGCCGCGACCCGCGCACCCAGGCCATCCTGCCGATCCGCGGCAAGATCCTGAACGTCGAGAAGGCCCGGATCGACAAGGTCCTCCAGAACACCGAGGTCCAGGCGCTCATCTCGGCCTTCGGCTGCGGCATCCAGGAGGACTACGACGAGTCCAAGCTGCGGTACCACAAGATCGTCCTGATGGCCGACGCCGACGTCGACGGACAGCACATCCGCACCCTGCTGCTCACCCTGCTGTTCCGCTTCATGCGGCCGCTGGTCGAGTCCGGGTACGTCTACCTCGCCATGCCCCCGCTGTACAAGATCAAGTGGGGCAAGGACGACTTCGAGTACGCCTACTCCGACCGCGAGCGCGACGCGCTGATCGCCGCCGGGGTCGAGGCCGGGCGCCGACTGCCCAAGGACGACGCGATCCAGCGCTTCAAGGGTCTCGGCGAGATGAACGCCGAGGAGCTCCGGGTCACCACCATGGACGCCGAGCACCGCCTGCTGCTGCAGGTCACCCTGGAGGACGCCGCCCGTGCCGACGAGCTGTTCTCCGTGCTGATGGGCGAGGACGTCGAGGCCCGCCGCTCCTTCATCCAGCGCAACGCCAAGGACGTCCGCTTCCTGGACGTGTGACGCCTGCACCCCAGGCCCCGCACGTTCCAGTCCGCGTGAAAGGAAACTGACCACCAGTGGTCGACGACAACCGTCCCGAAGGCGACCAGCCCGAGACCCCCGAGGCCGCCGAGGCCACCGCCCAGGCGACGATGCGGATCGAGCCGGTCGAGCTCGAGACCGAGATGCAGCGCTCGTACCTCGACTACGCGATGAGCGTGATCGTCAGCCGTGCGCTGCCCGAGGTCCGCGACGGCCTCAAGCCGGTGCACCGCCGCGTGCTCTACGCGATGTACGACGGCGGGTACCGCCCCGAGAAGGGCTACTACAAGTGCGCCCGCGTCGTCGGCGACGTCATGGGCAACTACCACCCGCACGGCGACACCTCGATCTACGACACCGTGGTCCGCCTGGCCCAGCCGTGGTCGCTGCGGATGCCGCTGGTGGACGGCAACGGCAACTTCGGCTCCCCGGGCAACGACCCGGCGGCGGCCATGCGCTACACCGAGTGCAAGCTGATGCCGCTGGCCATGGAGATGATGCGCGACATCGACGAGGAGACCGTCGACTTCGCGCCCAACTACGACGGCCGCTCCCAGGAGCCGACCGTCCTGCCGGCCCGCTTCCCCAACCTGCTGGTCAACGGCGCCACCGGCATCGCGGTCGGCATGGCCACCAACATCCCGCCGCACAACCTCCGCGAGGTCGCCTCCGGCGCGCTCTGGTACCTGGAGAACCCGGAGGCCTCCGCCGAGGAGCTGCTGGACGCCCTGATCGAGCGGATCAAGGGCCCCGACTTCCCCACCGGTGCGCTGATCGTCGGCCGCCGCGGCATCGACGACTACTACCGCACCGGCCGCGGCTCGGTCACCATGCGCGCCGTCGTCGAGGTCGAGGAGATCCAGGGCCGCCAGTGCCTGGTGATCACCGAGCTGCCGTTCCAGGTCAACCCGGACAACCTCGCGCTGAAGATCGCCGACCTGGTCAAGGACGGCAAGATCGCCGGCATCGCCGACGTCCGCGACGAGTCCTCGTCGCGCACCGGCACCCGCCTGGTCGTGGTGCTCAAGCGCGACGCGGTCGCCAAGGTCGTGCTCAACAACCTGTACAAGCACACCGAGCTGCAGACCAACTTCGGCGCCAACATGCTGGCCCTGGTCGACGGCGTGCCGCGCACCCTGTCGCTGGACTCCTTCATCCGGCACTGGGTCAACCACCAGGTCGAGGTCATCGTCCGGCGCACCACCTTCCGCCTGCGCAAGGCCGAGGAGCGCGCCCACATCCTGCGCGCCCTGCTCAAGGCCCTGGACCTGATCGACGAGGTCATCGCACTGATCCGGGCCTCGGCCAGTGCCGACGCCGCCCGCACCGGCCTGATGGGCCTGCTCGACATCGACGAGCTCCAGGCCAACGCCATCCTGGAGATGCAGCTGCGCCGCCTGGCCGCCCTGGAGCGCCAGCGGATCATGGACGAGCACGACGAGCTCCAGCGCAAGATCGACGAGTACAACGCGATCCTGGCCTCGCCGACCCGCCAGCGGGAGATCATCTCCGAGGAGCTCACCGCGCTCGTCGAGAAGTACGGGGACGACCGGCGCTCCACGCTGATCCCGTCCGACGGCGACCTCTCCATCGAGGACCTCATCGCCGAGGAGGACATCGTCGTCACGATCACCCGTGGCGGCTACGTCAAGCGGACCCGCTCCGACCTCTACCGCTCGCAGAAGCGCGGCGGCAAGGGCGTGCGCGGCGCCCAGCTGAAGCAGGACGACATCGTCGACCACTTCTTCGTGACGACGACCCACAACTGGATCCTGTTCTTCACCAACAAGGGCCGGGTCTACCGCGCCAAGGGCTACGAGCTGCCGGACGCCGGGCGCGACGCCCGCGGCCAGCACGTCGCCAACCTGCTGGCCTTCCAGCCGGACGAGCACATCGCCCAGGTGATGGCCGTCCGCACGTACGAGGACAAGCCGTACCTGGTCCTCGCCACCCGGGCCGGCCTGGTGAAGAAGTCCCCGCTGAAGGACTACGACTCCCCGCGCTCCGGCGGCCTGATCGCGATCAACCTGCGCCAGGACGAGGAGGGCCGGGACGACGAGCTGATCGGCGCCGAGCTGGTCTCCCCGGAGGACGACCTGCTGCTGGTCTCCAAGAAGGCCCAGTCGATCCGGTTCACCGCGACCGACGACGCCCTGCGCTCCACCGGCCGCGCCACCTCCGGCGTCAAGGGCATGGCCTTCCGCGAGGACGACGAGCTGCTCTCGATGAACGTCGTCCGTCCGGGCACGTACGTCTTCACCGCCACGGACGGCGGGTACGCCAAGCGAACCGGTGTGGACGAGTACCGTGTGCAGGGACGCGGCGGCTACGGCACCAAGGCGGCGAAGATCGTCGAGGGCCGGGGTTCGCTGGTCGGCGCGCTCGTGGTCGACGAATCCGACGAGATCATGGCGATCACCCTCTCGGGTGGGGTGATCCGCACGAGGGTTTCCGAGGTTCGTGAAACCGGACGTGACACCATGGGCGTCCAACTGATCAACCTCGGAAAGCGCGACGCGGTCGTGGGCATGGCCCGCAACGCGGAGGCCGAGGACGAGGAGACGGCGGAGGACGAGGTGGCGGGTACCGAGTCCACCGAGACGGCCGAGGGTGCGGCGACGGTGGTCGACGGAGACGTCGAGGCCTGAGCCGAACCGCAGACCGGTGCCGCCGCGTTCCGACCGAAGGACGCGGCGGCTCCGGGCGCCGACCAGTTCCGGGCAATCCCGCCGGGCGCTGGATGACGAGTGACAGGCAGGGCGGCGCCGCCGTCCTGGTGGGAAGTGCGGGAGGACCAGGTGAGTGGAGCCACGGGTGCTGCGGGAGGAACCTCCGGCGGCCGTCCGGGCGCGCAGGGCGGGGGTTCGTACGGTGTGCCGCAGCCGCCGAACGAGCACTCGGCCGCGTCCACCTCGCTGATGCCACCGGCCGGCGGAGCGGGCCAGAGCGGTGCGACCTACGGCGGGCAGCCGCCCGTGCCGCCGAGCAGCCCGGCCCCCGGCTCGGGCGGCTTCTCGCAGCCGACCACGTACGCCAAGGGGCAGCCGACCCCGGCCCGGGGCACCCGGACCGGCGGCAACACCCCGCCCGGCGGGACCCCGGTCGGCGGCGCCCCGGCCGCCGGGGCGGCGCGCCGCCCCGCGCCGGCCCCGGCCGCGGTGGCCGGCGGCCCCGGACTCGGCCGGACCCGCAAGGCCCGGCTGCGGGTGACCAAGGTCGACCCGTGGTCCGTGATGAAGGTCAGCTTCCTGCTGTCGCTGGCCGTCGGCATCATCATCATCGTGGCCGCGGCCGTGCTGTGGATGACGCTGGACTCGCTCGGCGTCTTCGACTCGCTGACCAAGACCCTCAAGGACGTCACCGGCTCGGACAGCAGCGGCGGCCTCAACCTGATGGACTACGTCGGCTTCGGCAAGGTGATGACCTTCACCACGCTGATCGCCGTGGTCGACGTCGTCCTGCTGACCGCCCTGTCCACGCTCTCCGCGTTCATCTACAACGCGGCGGCCGGCTTCACCGGCGGCGTCGAGCTCACCCTGGCCGAGGAGGACTGATCCCGGCCGGATCCTGACCCTCGGTCAGCTTCCCGTCCGCGGACGGAATGTGCGGGCCCCACCGGCTGTTGCAGCCGGTGGGGCCCGTCGGCATTTCGGGTGACAGCCGGCCGCCCGCGGCGCGCCGCCCGGAAACCGGGCGGCCGCGGTGGGCTTAGCTGGGTGCCGCCCGTCCCGCGCCTGGGAGTGCCGCAGGCCGCCCCCGGTCCGCCCGACCGGGTCAGCTGAGGTTTCCGCAGGACGACTGGACGGAGGCGCGCGGTGGCGAAGCTCGCAGGTCAACTGGTCGAGGCCCTGGAAGGGCTGTTGGGGGTCCCGGTACCGCTGCGGGTGCAGGCCTGGGACGGCAGCGTCGCCGGGCCGCCGGGCGCGCCCACCCTGGTCCTGCGCAACCGCCGGGCGCTGCGCCGGCTGATCTGGCAGCCGGACGAGCTGGGCCTGGCCCGGGCCTACGTCGCGGGGGACCTCGAACTCGCCCCCGGCACCGACCTGTACGAGACGCTCTCCGCCGTCGCCCGCTTCGCCGAGCGGCCGGACATCCGCGCCCTGGCCCTCGGGCCGCGCGACGCGCTCGGCCCCAAGGGCCGCCGGGTGCTCGCCGCCGCGGTGCGGGCCGGAGCGGTCGGCCTCGAACCCGAACCGCCGCGCGAGGAGGTCCGCAGGGCCGCCGGGCGGCTGCACAGCCGCAGCCGGGACCGCGCGGCCATCAGCCACCACTACGACGTCGGGAACGACTTCTACCGGCTCGTGCTGGGCTCCTCGATGGTCTACTCGTGCGCCTACTGGACGCCGGAGGCGAAGAGCCTGGAGGCCGCCCAGGAGGCCAAGCTCGACCTCATCTGCCGCAAGCTCGGCCTGCGCCCCGGGATGCGCCTGCTGGACGTCGGCTGCGGCTGGGGATCACTGCTGCTGCACGCCGCGAAGCACTACGGCGTCACCGCGGTCGGCGTCTCCATCTCCCGGGAGCAGGTCGCGCTGGCCCGCGCCCGGGTCGAGGAGGCCGGGCTGTCCGACCGGGTCGAGATCCGGCTCCAGGACTACCGGGAGATCGCCGACGGGCCCTTCGACGCGATCTCCAGCGTCGGCATGGCCGAGCACGTCGGCTCCGAGCAGTACCGGGTGTACGCCGAGGGCCTGTACCGGCTGCTGGTGCCCGGCGGCCGGCTGCTCAACCACCAGATCGCCCGCCGCCCCGACCTCCCCGGCGAGCAGCACCGCACCAGCCCCTTCATCGACCGCTACGTCTTCCCGGACGGCGAGCTCTCCCCGGTCGGTTCCACCGTGGCCCGGCTGGAGGAGGCCGGCTTCGAGGTCCGGGACGTCGAGTCGCTGCGCGAGCACTACGGGCTGACCCTGCGCGAGTGGGTGGCCAACCTGGAGGCGCACTGGACGGAGGCGGTCCGGCTGGTCGGCCGCGGCCGGGCCCGGGTCTGGCGGCTGTACATGGCGGCCTCCGCGCTGGCCTTCGAGCAGAACCGGATCGGGATCAACCAGGTGCTCGCCGTCCGCAGCACCGAGGAGGGCGCGGCGGGCCTCCCGCCGACCCGCGAGGAGTGGCTGCTGCGCCCCGCCACGGGTGCGGCGCGGCTGGTCGCGGGGGGCGCCGCCGCGGCCCCGGGGGATCCGGATTTGGGAGAACGGCCGTCGGTCCGCTAATCTTTCAGTGCGGCAAGGGCCTATAGCTCAGACGGTTAGAGCGCTTCCCTGATAAGGAAGAGGCCACAGGTTCAAGTCCTGTTAGGCCCACCACCGCGAAGGGCCCGGAGTGATCCACTCCGGGCCCTTCGACACGTCCTGGGATCGGACGGGGCCGCGGGCCGGCCGGAATCCGGTACGATCTCTTCTCGGTGAGGGCCTATAGCTCAGACGGTTAGAGCGCTTCCCTGATAAGGAAGAGGCCACAGGTTCAAGTCCTGTTAGGCCCACCTCCCCGAAGGGCCCGGAGTGATCCACTCCGGGCCCTTCGGCGTTTCCCGCTCCGTTTCCCGCCACGCTTCCGGCGTGTCTCCCGGCGTGTCTCCCTCCGCCGGGCCGGGAACCGGCCGCCGGTCCCGGCTGTTCTCCGGGGAGAGGCGGTGGAGGGTTGGTGACACGGCATGGCGATGTTGTGGGCGATGAGCATCCCCGGACTGGTCTGCGCCCTGGTGGTGCTGGCGGCGCTCGATCAGCTGGCACTGCGGGCGGGCCGCGCCCGGTGGGTGCCCTGGCGGGGGACCGGGCGGGAGGGGCAGATCTCGGCCACCGGGTTCGAACAGCTGCACGCGCAGTTCGCCGCGGGCAAGCAGCACGAGCTCGACGAACGCGGCAGCACCCTGATGCTGCGGGACGAGGAGGGCGAGGGGGCGCCGCCCCGGACCAGCGTGGACCTGGCGGGCGGCAGGGCCGTGGTGGTGGTGCCGGGCAGCCCGGCGGACGGACCCGTGGACGGCCCGGCGGGCCGCGCCTGACCGGGTGGCGGCCGGGGCGGTCCGGGGCCGGCCGGACCGCCCGCCAGGAGGTGCGGCGTCAATCCTGGGACCGGACCGCCGGGTTGGCCGCACCGGTGGCTGGTCACGATTGGGACACCGGTGTGTATCATCGGCCGCAAGGGCAGTCTGGCACCCGGCCGCCCTTTCGCGAGCGAAACACAACTGGACTCGTCGGCCCGGTCAGTCCGGCCGGATCCGGCTCTTGAGTCCACCAACGCAAGAAGGACGAGGTCCCGCGGTGAAGAAGCTTCTCCTGGTCGCCCTGGTCGCCCTCGGCGGCTTCTTTGTCTACCGTCAGGTCCAGGCGGACCGCGCCGAGCAGGACCTGTGGACCGAGGCCACCGACCCGGTCCCGGCCGGTCGCTGAGCACCCGGCGATCTGACGACCGACGAACTCCGGAGGCGCCCGTCGGCGCCTCGCGGGCCGGCCGGCCCGGTCGACGCACCGGACCGGCCGACCCTCTGGAACGGCACTGCCGCAGGGGGACGGCGCTGGGAATCGCGCCGGAAACCGGTACGCTAGTGCCCGTTGGCACGCGCGCGGTGCCGTCGAGGGGCATTAGCTCAGTTGGTAGAGCGCTGCCTTTGCAAGGCAGATGTCAGGAGTTCGAGTCTCCTATGCTCCACAGTTCACAGCAGTAACCGACCGGCCGCCGCCCTGGAATCCAGGGCGGCGGCCGATCGGCGTTTCCGGGGGCGCCGTGCGGTCAGCGCGACTGCGGTCCGTCCTCGGGGGCCGGGCCGCCGTTCTCGGCGGACGGGACGCCGTCCGTGGACTCGCCGGGGAAGTCCGGGCCGGAGCCGTTCACCGGGGCGGAGGCGGCGTGCGCACCGGCCGGCCGGGGCTCCTGCGGGGCGGGGGGCTCGACCAGCCACTCCGGGTTGCTGTGCCGGCGCCACCACTGCCAGGCCACGATGCCGCCGCCGATCGCCAGCAGGCCGGCCACGGCGAGGCCGGTGGCGGTCCGGTTGCAGTGCGCCTTCCGGGCGTTCCGGGCGGCCAGCTCGCTGATCTCGGCCGAGCTGACGTTGCCCTGGAGGGCGGTCAGCGCGGCCGCGCCGCGGGCCTGGGCCTCCTGGGCGACCGGGCCGACGGTCGCGCGGGCCTCCTCGACCGCCTGGGCGACCCTGGGACCCACGGTGGCCCGGGCCTGGTCTGCGGCCCGGGTGGCGGACAGGCGGGCCGCCAGGGCGGCCTCCTGGGCCCGGTGGAGGGCCTTCAGGGCATTCTGCTGGGCGTCCGGCGGCAGGCTGGCGAAGGCGTGGCCGAACTGCGGGGCTAGGTGCCGGTCGTACTGGCTGCGGAGGTTGTGGGCGGCCAGCGCGGCCTTCGGACCGAAGGCGTCCAAGGCGGGGCCGAGGCGCTGCTTGGCGCCGTCCGCGACCTGTGCGGCGGTGTCCCGGGTCCTGGTGGCTGTTTCTCGGGCCGAATCCGAAAAGCTCACGAGTCTCTCCTCCTGGGTGGCGTCCTTTATGCACATATCCACCTGAATGCTGATCATGCCTCCTGATTTGTCCGAAGGCACTTCGGATGGGCCGTACGCGGGGCCCCTGCGGGGCGGGCAGGGGGCGGCGGGGAGAGGGGGGCGGGGGCGGCACACCGGGTGGGCCGTACGCGGGGCCCCTGCGGGGCGGGCAGGGGGCGGGGGCGGCACACCGGGCGGGCCGTACGAGCGGGGGCGTAGGGGCGGACCGGGTGGCTGTGGGGGAGTAGGTCCGGGAGCGGGGGTGCGGCAGTAGGCTGGCGGTTTCGGAGGTCGTGTACGGGAAGGGGACCCCGCTGATGCTCCCGGACGAGCCGCAGTCGTCGGCCGATCGGTCCCCGGAGGCCGGGCCGCCCGGCTGCTACCGGCACCCGCAGACCCCCACCGGGGTCTCCTGCACCCGCTGCGAGCGGCCGATCTGCCCCCGCTGCATGGTGGCCGCCTCGGTGGGCTTCCAGTGCCCGGAGTGCGTCGGCGACGGCCACGCCGGGTCGCGGCAGGCGACCACCCGGTTCGGCGGCGCCCTGGCCGCCGACGGCGGGCTGGTCACCCGGGTGCTGATCGGGGTCAACGTCGTGGTCTGGGTGCTGGCGGCCTACGTGCTCGCCCCGCGGCTGGGCCAGACCTGGTCGCTGTTCAGCGCCGGGCGGGACATCCTCGGCGGCCCGGCGGGCATCGCCGACGGCCCGGGCCAGTGGTACCGGCTGCTGACCGCCGCCTTCCTCCACCTGGAGTGGTGGCACGTCGGGATGAACATGCTGGTGCTGTTCTGGCTCGGCCCGCCGCTGGAGGAGGCGCTCGGCCGGCTGCGCTTCCTGGCCCTCTACCTGGTCTCCGCCCTGGGCGGCAGCACCTTCGCCTTCGTGGTGGCCGGCGACTGGATGAACTCGGTGGGCGCCTCGGGGGCGGTCTTCGGGCTGATCGGCGCCACGATCGTGCTGCAGCTGCGCAACCGTGGCCCGCTCGGCCCGGCGATGGCGTTCCTGGTCTTCAACCTGATCGTCACCTTCTCCCGCCCCGGCATCGACTGGCGGGCGCACGTCGGCGGCCTGCTGCTCGGCTCGCTGACCGCGGCCGGCCTGATGTACGCCCCGCGCGAGCGCCGCGGCCCGGTGCAGGCGCTGGCGGTGGCCGGCGCGGTGGCGGTCGAGGCGGGGATGCTGCTGGCCGGGATGGCCCTCTACGGGAGCTGACGGGCCCGCCCCCTCGGACGTTTGTCCACAGCGGGTGCGGGGTTGTGCACAGCCTGTGCGTCCACGCGGTTGTGGACTGCTGTTCTACGCGTGTCCTGCTGTGCGGTTTCCCGATTCCCGGGGAGTTGTGCACAGCTGTGGACGGCCGCACCCGGAAAGGTTATCCACAGGCTGGGGAGACTTTTCCCCAGTGTGGATAACCATGTGGATAAGCGGGTGGTCGGATGGTGGGATAACCGGCCGGATCCCTACCCGGCTCCGGACACGCCTGACCGCCGCCCCGGGACGAGCGATCCGGAGCGGCGGAAGAACGGCTCGGAGCCGAGCCTCAGGACGGGCGGGCCGTCACTTCCACTGGGTGGAGACGCCGAACCCCGCGGCGATGAAGCCGAAGCCGACCAGGATGTTCCAGTTGCGCCAGCTCTCGACCGGGTAGGTGCCGCTGGTCACGTAGTAGGTGACGATCCACACCAGGCCGATCAGGAACAGTGCCAGCATCAGCGGGGCGACCCAACCACGGCCCGAGCTGATCTTCACCGCGGCCGTGGTCGGCGGGGTGTAGTCGGACTTCTTGCGGAGTCGAGACTTCGGCACGAGGAGCTCTCCTGTCGATGCGCTGTGAGACCGCGCGGGGTGCAACGGGTGGAATCGGCCGGGCCGGCCGTGGAGAACGTCCTGGGGACCGCTCCGCCACATGCCACCGGCGTCCGTTAGCGTAGTGGCTCTGCGGGTCTTGAGGAGATAAGGGTACGGTGACTAATTTGTCGATTCCCCCCGAGCCGGCCCGTATCCGCCGCTCCGGCACCCGAATTGTCGGCCGTGCCCTGACCTGCGCCGTCTTCGCGCTCGCCGGTCTGCTCTTCTACATCAGCGCGCAGACCGCCCGCGGCACCGACCTGCGGACCGACAACTCGCTGCTGAGCCTCGGCGACGTGGTCCGCCAGCGCAGCGCGCAGAACCAGCAGGCGCAGTCCCAGCTCGCCGACCTCCAGGCCCGCGCCCAGCAGCTCACCGAGCAGCAGGGCCACGACCCCGCCGACGCCGTGCGGCTGGACGGCCTGCGCACCGGCGCCGCGCTGGAGCCGCTCCAGGGCGGCGGCCTGACCGTCACCCTCAACGACGCCCCGCCGAACGCCACCGCGCGCATCCCCGGGGTGCCCGAGCCCGGCGTCAACGACCTGGTGATCCACCAGCAGGACATCCAGGCCGTGGTCAACGCGCTGTGGCGGGGCGGCGCCGAGGGCGTGCAGGTGATGGACCAGCGGCTGATCTCCACCAGCGCCGTCCGCTGCGTCGGCAACACCCTGCTGCTCCAGGGCCGGGTCTACTCCCCGCCGTACGTGGTCAAGGCGGTCGGGCGGACCGACGCCCTGCGCTCCGCCGTCGAGGCGGACCCGACGATCCGCAACTACCTCCAGTACGTCCAGGCGTACGGGCTGGGCTGGAAGGTCCAGGAGAGTGGCGAGCTGACCCTGCCCGGCTACTCCGGCACCACCGAACTGCGGTCGGCGGGCGGGCAGCAGTAGCGGACCTGCCCCGCGGCCGTGGACGGCGGGTCTACTCTTTAACCCAGTCCGCTGCGTCGAGGGAGCACCATGTACGGCTGGATCTGGCGTCACCTCCCGGGGAACACCCTGGTCCGGTCCGTCATCTCGCTGCTCCTCGTCCTGGGGATCGTCTACCTCCTCTTCACCTACGTCTTCCCGTGGGCGGAACCGCTGCTCCCCTTCGGCGACGTCACAGTGGACGGCGGCGACGGCGCCGCGACCGGCTGAGCCGGCGGGCCCGGCACTCCCTTCCAGCACCGCATCCCACGGAGACCACGCGCGCATGACGACCCGGCCGACGACCCCGCCCCGCATCCTGGTGGTGGACAACTACGACAGCTTCGTCTTCAACCTGGTCCAGTACCTGTACCAGCTCGGCGCCACCTGCGAGGTGGTGCGCAACGACGAGGTGACCGTCGAGCACGCCGTCCGCCGCTCCGGCGCGGAGGGCTTCGACGGGGTGCTGCTCTCCCCCGGGCCCGGCGCCCCGGAGGAGGCCGGGGTCTGCATCGAGATGGTGCACCACTGCGCCCGGATCGGGCTGCCGGTGTTCGGCGTCTGCCTGGGCCTCCAGTCGATCGCGGCCGCGTACGGCGCGGTGGTCGGCCGGGCGCCCGAGCTGCTGCACGGCAAGACCTCGCCGGTCGAGCACGAGGACGGCGGGGTCTTCGAGGGCCTGCCCTCGCCGCTGACCGCGACCCGCTACCACTCGCTCGCGGTCGAACCGGCCACCGTGCCGGCCGAGCTGGTGGTCACCGCACGCACCGCGAGCGGCGTGATCATGGGCCTGAGGCACCGTGAACTGCCGGTCGAGGGCGTGCAGTTCCACCCCGAGTCGGTGCTCACCGAGGGCGGTCACCGGATGCTCGCCAACTGGCTCGCGGAGTGCGGCTTCCCGCAGGCGGTCGACCGGTCGGCCGGGCTCGCCCCGGTGATCGGCCGGGGCTGACCGGCGTGACCGCGCTGCGTCCGGAGGGGCGCTTCCAGCCGGAGGCGGACCGGTACGGCACCGTGCAGCAGTACGGCGGGCCCGGGTACCAGGGCCGGGACGAGGGCACCGGCGGAGCGCCGTACCAGCAGGGCTACCCGGCGCAGACCGCGCCCGAGGACGCCTGGGGCGTGTACGAGCAGGCCCAGGAGCCCATCGTGGACGGGCCCGAGTACCCCTGGCTGCCCGACCAGACCCTCCAGCTGCGACTGCCCGCCGACCTCGGCGGGCCGGCCGCCGAACCGGCGCCGACCGGCGGCCGGGCCGAGCGCCGCCGCGCCGCCCAGGGCCGCACCTCGCTGCGCTCCGGCAGCGGCCGGCGCCGGGCGGGCGGCCGGGCCGCCGGACGGGTGCGCCCCAAGGAGTCCCTGCTGGTGGTGGCCGCCAGGGGCGTCGGCGAGCTGTGCATCTCACTCGGCGTGGTGATGCTGCTCTTCGTCGCGTACCAGCTCTGGTGGACCAACGTGCAGGCCGACGCGGCCGCCGACGGCGCCCGCAACCAGCTGGAGCAGCAGTTCGACGCGGTCGCGCCGCCCGTCCAGCCGGGACAGCCCGGGCCGCCGGCCCCGGACCCGAACAAGCCCGAGGTGTTCGAGCCCAACAAGGGCTTCGCCATCATCCACCTGCCCAAGCTGGGGCTGAAGTTCCCGATCGCCGAGGGCACCTCCAAGTCGGCGGTGCTCGACAAGGGCCTGGTCGGCCACTACGCCGGCACCGGGATGCCGGGCGACAAGGCGGGCAACTTCGCGCTGGCCGCCCACCGCAACACCCACGGCGAGCCGTTCCGGTACATCAACCAGCTCGGCAAGGGCGACAAGATCGTGGTGGAGACGGCCACCGGCTACTACACCTACGAGGTCACCGGAAGCATCCCGGAGACCTCCCCCAACAACGTGAGCGTGATCAAGCCGGTACCTAACGGCGCCGGGTACGCCGGTCCCGGCCGCTACATCACGCTGACGACCTGTACCCCGGAATTCACCTCGAAGTTCCGTCTCATCGTCTTTGGCAAGATGATCGAGGAACGGCCGCGTGCCCAGGGCAAGCCGGCCGCGATCACGGGCGGGTAGCCGCCCGGCCCGGAGGGGGAGCACGCAGATGCAGGACGAGACCGCGCAGTCGGCCGCACCGGCGCGGGAGGCCTCTTTGCCGCCGGAGCGGACGGCCGGGCGGGGACGGAGCGGGGCGCTGGCCGCGCTCGGGGTCTTCGGCGAGCTGCTGATCACCCTGGGCCTGGTGCTCGGCCTGTTCGTGGCCTACTCGCTGTGGTGGACCAACGTCCAGGCGGACCGCTCCGCCTCGGCCGCCGCCGACCGGCTGCGCAGCAGCTGGGCCGCGGGCCCGGCCCCCGGCTCCCCGGCCGCGCCCGGCGCCGCCCCGTCCCCCGGCGCGTCCGGAACCCCCGGTGCTCCCGGTGCTCCCGGAACCGGAACCGCCGGTGCGTCCGGTGCCTCCGGCGCCGCGCCCGCGCCCGGGCAGTTCGCGGTGGGGGCCGACGTGGGCTTCCTGCACGTCCCGGCGATGGGCCGGAACAACCAGGTGCTGATCCGGATGGGCACCTCCGCCGAGGTGCTGGACGACGGCGTGGCGGGCGTCTACGAGCAGCCGTACCGGGCCGCCATGCCCTGGGACCAGGAGGGCAACTTCGCGCTGGCCGCCCACCGGGACGGCCACGGTGCGAAGTTCCACGACCTGGACGCCGTCCGCAAGGGCGACGCGGTCGTGGTGGAGACCAAGGACAAGTGGTATGTCTACAAGGTCGACAGCACCCTGGCGGAGACGTCCAAGTACGACACCGGCATCGTGGCGCCCGTCCCGGCCCGCTCCGGCTACGCCGGCCCCGGCCGCTACATCACCCTGACCACCTGCACGCCGGTGTACACCTCGCGCTACCGGATGGCCGTCTGGGGCAGCCTGGTGCGGGTGGACGACATGGACGCCGAGCGCACCCCGCCGCCGGAGCTGCGGCACTCCTGAAGCCGCCGTACGGCCCCCCGACGGGGCCGGGGTACGGAAATGCCCGAGGGCCCGCCGCTGGTGTCGCGGCGGGCCCTCGGGCGTGCTCCGGACTGCTTCTCCTCCGGCTCAGTCGAACCAGGGGAATATCGGAGGCTTAGTGGTCCCCTTTGGGGGGCGTGGTGGTGGGGTCGCCCCCTTTGGTCGGCTCGGCCGCCTTGGTGTAGAGCTGGATCTGGGTGTTCGGGTCGACCATGGTGCCGGCCGGCGGGTTGGTCTGCTGGACGGTCGCGTTCGGGTCCGGCGGACCGCTGGCCACCGTGTAGCCCAGGCCGGCCTTCGACAGCGTGCTGATGGCGTCCGACAGCTTGACGTTCGCCAGCGGCGGGACCTGGACCTTGTCCGGCGCCTTGTAGACGGTCAGCGTGATCTTGGTGTTGGCCGGCGCCTTGGTGTTGGCCGGGACCGACTGCGAGGCGACCGTGTTGACCTTGCTCGGGTCGGGGGCCGCCACGGTCTTCGTGGCGTCCACCTGGAAGCCGAGGCCCTGGAGGGTGGTCTGCGCGTCCTCCTTCTGGGAGCCGACCACGTTCGGGACGTTCACCTTGGCCTTGCCCTGCGACACGGTCAGCTTGATCGCGGTGCTCGGGTCGACGGCCGCGTTGGCCGCCGGGTCCTGGCCGGTGACGGTTTCCTGCGGGGCGTTGTCGTCGTCCTTGTACTCGGTGGTGACGTTGGCGAAGCCGGCGTCCGCGAGCAGCTTGACGGCCTGGTCCTTGGTCTTGCCGGTCACGCCGGGGACCGGCGCCTTGGCCGGGCCGGAGGAGACCTGCACCGTGATGGTGGCGTTCTCGGCGACCTGCAGGCCCGCCCCCGGGTTCTGGGTGCAGACCTGGTCCTTCTTGACGTTGGCGTCCGGGCAGGCGACCTTCTCGCCCTCGGCCACCACGAGCTTCGAACCGGCCGCGGCGGCGGCCGTCTTGGCCTCGGCCAGGGTCTTGCCGACCAGGTTCGGCGCGGTGACCTTCGCGGCGTCCTTGCCGCCCTTGTCGCCGAACATCGCCTGGGCGACGAAGAAGGTGCCCACCAGGACCAGCACGGCGGCCACCGCCAGCACGATCCACGAGGTGTTGCTCTTCTTCGGCTGGTCCTCGCCCCGTCGGCCGCCGCCGCGGCCGTAGCCGTCGTCGTAGCCGTCGTTGCCGCCGCCCGCGGCGCCGGCGTAGGTCTGGCCGTAGCCGTCGTCCTGGTAGCCGCCCTGCTGCCCGTAACCGGGCTGCCCGGGGGCCTGCGGCAGGACGGTGGTCGGGCCGCCGCCGGGCTGCTGCGGCAGCACGTTGGTCTGGCCGTACGGGTCGTGCTGCTGCGGGTAGCCGTTCTGGTCGTAGCCGTAGCCGGCCGCGCCCATGCCGTACGCGGCCTGCTGGGCGGCGGCCACCGGCAGGCCGTCGAGGAAGCGCTCGATGTCGTCGCGCATCTCGTCGGCGCTCTGGTAACGGTAGTCGCGCTCCTTGGCGAGCGCCTTCAGCACGATGGCGTCGATCTCGGGGCGCACCTCGGGGTCGAAGACCGACGGCGGCTGCGGCTCCTCCCGGACGTGCTGGTAGGCCACCGCGACCGGCGAGTCGCCGACGAACGGCGGGCGGACGGTCAGCAGCTCGTAGAGCAGGCAGCCGGTGGAGTAGAGGTCGGAGCGGGCGTCGACCTGCTCGCCCTTGGCCTGCTCCGGGGAGAGGTACTGGGCGGTGCCGATGACGGCCGAGGTCTGCGTCATGGTCATCCCGGCGTCACCCATCGCACGGGCGATGCCGAAGTCCATGACCTTGACGTTGCCCTGCCGGGTCAGCATCACGTTGGCCGGCTTGATGTCGCGGTGCACGATGCCGGCCCGGTGCGAGTACTCCAGGGCCTGGAGGATGCCGATGGTCATCTCCAGCGCGCGCTCGGGCAGCAGCCGGCGGCCGGAGTGCAGCAGCTCGCGCAGCGTGGACCCCTCGACGTACTCCATCACGATGTACGGGATGGAGATGCCGTCGATGTAGTCCTCGCCCGTGTCGTACACGGCGACGATCGCGGGGTGGTTCAGGGACGCCGCCGACTGTGCCTCGCGGCGGAAGCGGGCCTGGAACGACGGATCCCGGGCCATGTCGGCCCGGAGCGTCTTCACTGCGACGGAGCGGCCGAGTCGGGTGTCATGGGCGAGGTACACCTCGGCCATGCCGCCGCGCCCGAGGACGCCGCCGAGCTCGTACCTGCCGCCGAGGCGACGAGGCTCTTCCATAGATCCGACCCTCTCCCTCACCCGCCGGTGAGGTTGTGACGTAGGCGTCCCCGCACGCTCTGGGTGACGCCGCGCGGTCCGCGACCGGTTCTCCGGCCGGGCCGTGCGGTGCCTCGCGGGCGGCAACGGGCACACCCGCTGCTGGCGGATACGCTACCGGTCGTACCGCATCGGGCCGGAGTCAGCCGTCGGCCGATATCAGACCGGTATCCGGACGGGGCTGTCGATCGTGACATTCCCCTCACCCCGGATCGCGCTCCTACTTGCCGAGTGCGGCCTGCATCACCGCCTTGGCGATCGGGGCCGCGAGCCGGCCGCCGCTGATGCCGTCGCGGTTCTGGGAACCGTCCTCGACCACCACGGCGACCGCGACCGACTGGCCGTCCGAGGTCTTGGCCCAGGACGTGAACCAGGCGAACGGCAGCCCGGCGTTGTCCTCGCCGTGCTGGGCGGTGCCGGTCTTGCCGCCGACCTGGAGGCCGGGGATCTGGGCGTTCTTGCCGGTGCCGTTCTCGACCACCGAGACCATCAGGTCCTGCATCTTCTGCGCGGTGGCCGGGCTCATCGGCTGGGAGAACTGCTTCTCGGTGTGCTTGGAGATGGTGGTCAGCGAGGCCGAGCGCTCCTGGTCCACCAGGTACGGCTGCATCAGGCTGCCGTTGTTGGCGATCGCGGCGGAGACCATGGCCATCTGGAGCGGGGTGGCGCGGGTGTCGTGCTGGCCGATCGAGTCCTGGGCGGTGCCGTCCAGGCTGGGGCTGTCCGGGAAGACGCTCTTCTCGGACCGGATCGGGGTGTCGATCGTGCTGTTGAAGCCGAACTTCTCGGCCTGCGCGCGCATCCGCTCCTTGCCCAGGTCGGCGCCCATCTTGGCGAAGACCGTGTTGCAGGACTGGTCCATCCCGGACTTGACGGTGGCGTTCTCGCAGCGCTCGTTGGGGCTCTCGTTCTTCAGCTGGGTGGTGGTGTACGGCAGGATGTACGGCTCCGGCGTGTCCGTCGCGTCGTCGATGCCCTGGTACCGGCCGTTCTCGAACGCCGCGGTCGCGGTGACCAGCTTGAAGGTCGAGCCGGGCGGATAGGTCTCCTTCAGCGCCCGGTTGAGCATCGGCTTGTTCGGGTCCGCGTTGAGGTCCGTCCAGGCCTTGGTGTCGGCGTCGTCGCCGCCGGCGAAGGTGCCCGGGTCGTAGGAGGGCGTGGAGACCAGCCCCAGGATCGCGCCGGTCTTCGGGTCGAGGGCGACCACCGCGCCCTTCTTGTTGCCCATGGCGTCGAAGGCGGCCTTCTGGACCTTGGCGTTGATCGTGGTGACGACGTCGCCGCCGCGCTTCTGCTCGCCGGTCAGCATGTCCAGGGTGTTGCGGAAGAACAGCCGGTCGTCGGTGCCGGAGAGGATGCCGTCCTCCAGGTTCTCCAGCTGGTTGGAGCCGTAGGCCTGGGAGGAGTAGCCGGTCACCGGGGCGTACATCGGGCCGTCGACCCAGGCCCGCTTGTACTTGTAGCGCAGGCCGTTGACGTAGTCGGACTTCGTGACCGGCTGGCCGCTGACGATGATGTTGCCGCGCGGGTGGGCGTACCGGTCGTACAGCTGGCGCTTGTTGTTCTTGTTGGTCGCCCAGGACTCGGCCTGGACGCCCTGCACCCAGTTGGTGCGCACCATCAGGGCCAGGATCAGGACGAGGCAGAAGATCGAGACCCGGCGGATCGGCTTGTTCATCGGGCGGGTCCTCCCTGGCCCTCGGGGGCCGGGGCCGGTTCGGCCCCGGGGCGGCGGGCGCTGTCGCTGATCTTCAGCAGGATCGCGACCAGCGCCCAGTTGGCGACCACGGACGAACCGCCCTGCGCGAGGAACGGCATGGTCATACCGGTGAGCGGGATCAGCCCGGTGACACCGCCGGCCACGACGAACACCTGGATCGCCATCGCCGAGGAGAGGCCGACGGCGAACAGCTTGCCGAACGGGTCGCGGGCGGCGAGCGCGGTGCGCAGACCGCGCTGGACCAGCAGCGCGTACAGCAGGAAGATCGCCATCAGGCCGGTCAGCCCGAGCTCCTCGCCGAAGGAGCCCAGGATGAAGTCGCTCTTGGCGGCGAACGCGATCAGCCAGGAGCGGCCCTGGCCGAGACCGGAGCCGGTGACCCCGCCGGAGCCGAGCGCCATCAGCGACTGGCCGATCTGCTCGGTGGCGCCCTTCGGCGGGTGCGGGCCGAAGGCGGCCATCGGGTCGAGCCAGGCGTTGATGCGGACCTTCACGTGGCTGGCCGTCGAGGCGACCGCGACCGCGCCGCCGACCGACATCAGCAGGCCGAACAGGATCCAGCTGGTCCGCTCGGTGGCGACGTAGAGCATCACCACGAACAGGCCGAAGAACAGGAAGGACGTGCCCAGGTCGTTCTCGAAGATCAGGATCAGCAGGCTGAGCAGCCAGATCACGATGATCGGGCCGAGGTCGCGGCCGCGCGGCAGGTACAGGCCCATGAACCGGCGGCTGGCCAGCGCCAGGGCGTCCCGCTTGACCATCAGGTAGCCGGCGAAGAACACCGTCAGGACGATCTTGGCGAACTCGCCGGGCTGGATGGAGAAGCTGCCCAGCCGGATCCAGATCTTGGCGCCGAAGTCCTCCGCCCGGGACGGGAAGAAGGCCGGTGCCGCGAGCAGCACCAGGGCCACCACCATCGAGATGTAGGTGTAGCGCTGGAGCACCCGGTGGTCCTTCAGCAGCACCATCACCGCGATGAAGCCGGCGATCCCGAGGCCCGACCACATCAGCTGGTTCTCGGCCGCCGGGTAGTTGCCCCTGAGCAGCTTGCCCGCCTTGTCGAGCCGCCAGATCATCACCACCCCCAGCCCGTTGAGCAGGGTGGCGATCGGCAGCATCAGCGGGTCCGCGTACGGCGCGAAGCGGCGCACCAGCAGGTGCGCGACCACCGCCAGGGCGCCCATGCCGAGGCCGTAGCCGAGCATGCCGACGGGCAGCTTGCCGTCCATCGCGAGGCCGACGTTGGCGTACGCGAGGACCGGCAGCACCACCGCGAAGACCAGCATGGCCAGCTCGGTGTTGCGCCGGTTGGGCGCCTCCTGGGGGGAGATCGTGGTGTTGCCCCGCCGGCGGGGGACGGCTCGGTCGGCCGCCGCCCGGCGCCGGCCGGGCCGGGTGGACTCTTCGCTCAGGTCGTAGCTGCTCACGTGGTGACCGCTCCCTGACGGCCGGCAAGCCCGCTCGGGGCAGGCCCATGGCTGATCACGGACGTCACTGCTTCGGGCAGGAGTTGGCCCGGCTGAGTTCCTCTTCGGACAGCGGGGCCTGGTCGCCCTGCGCGCCGGCCGCCGGAGGTGTGGCGTTCGGCGCCGGGGCGGGTGCCGCCGGCGCGGTCGGCGTCGGCGTCGGGGTGGCCGCGGGTGCGGTGGTCGGCGCCGCCGCGGCCGGGCCGCGGTTCTTCTCGGTCGGGGTGGGTGTGGCGGCCGGGTACACGGCCTGCACCGCCGGCACCGCCGGCGTGGCCGGCGTGGCCGGCGGGGTGGCCGGGGTGGTCGCCTTCGCGGCCCGCTGGCAGAGCTGGACCCAGCCGTCGAGGTCGTTGACCGTCGACTGGGCGTCCTTCATGCTGCCGACCGAGATGGTCTTCCGCACGTGGGCCTGCTGGTCCTCGGGCAGCCACTTCAGCTGGATCCGGCTGTACGAGGAGTGCACCGAGGACAGGCTCAGACCGGCCAGGTTCTGGTTGATGCCCTGGTAGATCGCGACGTGGTCGTCCTGGGTGCCGACGTAGTACTGGTCCTGGGTCCACCGGTAGCCGAACCAGCCGGCGCCGCCGAGCAGCCCGAGCGTGACCAGGGCGGCCAGCGAGACCGTCAGGCCCTTGCGCCCGCGCTTGGCGGGGCGCTCCGCGCCGGCCTCCTCGGTGCCGTACACCGAGGGCTCGCCGGAGCCGTACTCGCCCTCGTAGCCCTCGGCGGGGCCGAAGCCGCCCTGGGCGGCGCCGTAGCCCTCCTCGTAGCCCTCGGCCGGGCCGAAGGCGCCCTGCGGGCCGCGGCCGAGGCCGGCGGCGCGGCCGGCCGGGGTGTCCGCGATCGAGCGGTCGGCGGCGGCCGAGGACGGCGGGGCGTCGGCGACCGCGCCGACCACCACCGGGACGTCGTTGAACTGGCCGCTCATGGTGTCCGTGGCGCCGACGTCGATGACGTCCGCCACGATGCAGGTGATGTTGTCCGGACCGCCGCCGCGCAGGGCGAGCTGGATCAGCTCCTGCACGGTCTGCTCGGGCGAGTAGTAGCTGCCGAGGGTGTCCTGGAGGGTCTGGTGGCTGACCGGGCCGGAGAGGCCGTCGGAGCAGATCAGGTAGCGGTCGCCGGCCCGGACCTCGCGGATCGACAGGTCGGGCTCGACCTGGCCGCGGCCGTCCAGCGCCCGCATCAGCAGCGAGCGCTGCGGGTGGGTCTCGGCCTCCTCGGGCGTGATCCGGCCCTCGTCGACCAGGCGCTGCACCCAGGTGTGGTCCTGGGTGATCTGCACCAGGGACCCGTCGCGCAGCAGGTAGGCGCGGGAGTCGCCGACGTGCACCAGGCCCATCCGCTGGCCCGTCCACAGCATGGCGGTCAGGGTGCAGCCCATGCCCTCCAGCTGCGGGTCCTCCTCGACCATCTGCCGGAGCCGGTCGTTGGCGCCCTGGACGGCGTCGCCCAGCAGGGTCAGCAGGTCGGCGCCCGGCACGTCCTCGTCCAGCCGGACGATCGAGCCGAGCACCTCGGAGGAAGCGACCTCGCCGGCCGCGGCGCCGCCCATGCCGTCGGCCACGGCCAGCAGCCGCGGCCCGGCGTAGCCGGAGTCCTCGTTCCCCTCCCGGATCAGTCCCTTGTGGGAGCCGGCGGCGAAGCGCAGCACCAGGGTCATGCGACCTGTGCCCCCCTCTGGGTCATGGACGGGATGCTGTCCCTCATGCGCTACTACTTCCGCAGTTCGATGACGGTCCTGCCGATACGGATCGGCATGCCCGGCTGGAGCGGGGTGGGCGCGGTCAGGCGCTGCCGGTCCAGATAGGTGCCGTTGGTGGAGCCTAGATCCTCGACCGTCCACTGCCCAGTCTGATCCGGATAGATCCTGGCATGCCGGGAGGACGCGTAGTCGTCGTCCAGCACGATGGTGGAGTCGTGCGCGCGGCCGAGCGTGATGGTCTGGCCCTGGAGCGCCACCGTGGTGCCGGCCAGCGAGCCCTGCACCACGACGAGCTGGGTCGGGCCGCCGCGGCGGCGCCCGCCGCCGCCCTGGGTCTGGCCCGCCGCGGGGGCGGCCTGCGGGGGTGCCGCAGCGCGTGCGGCGGCCACGGTGGCCGCGCCGGCGCCCGCCGTGGCGCTCGCGCCGCGACGGGAGGACCGCGGGTTCACCTTGGTGCCGAACAGGTCGCTGCGGATCACCTGGACCGCGACGATGACGAACAGCCACAACACGGCCAGGAAGCCCAGCCGCATGACCGTGAGGGTCAGTTCTGACATGACCGTCCCGCCAGTCGGTGAGCGAGGCGCGCGAACAATTCGGACACTACCCTTCGACCTGCCGGTAGACGATGGTGGTGGAGCCCACGACGATTCGCGAGCCGTCGCGGAGCGTAGCGCGCTGGGTGTGCTGTCCGTCCACCACGATGCCGTTGGTGGACCCCAGGTCGAGCACCATCGAAGGGGTGCCGGGCCGGATCTCGGCGTGCTTGCGGGAGACCCCGGGGTCGTCGATCCGCACGTCCGCCTCGGTCGACCGGCCGAGCACGCAGGCCGAGCCGGTGATCTGGTGCCGGGCGCCGTTCACCTCGACCCAGCGGCGCATCCCGGCGCCGCCGTGGCCCGCGCCGGGGAAGGCGCGGACGTTGCCGCCGGCGGGCGCGGGCGGGCCGGGGGGCATCGCGGGGGGCGCGGCCGGCGGCGGGGGCGCGTTGTACTGGCCGGCGCCGGTCTGCTGCCACGGTGCGCCGGGGGCCTGGGCGGCCGGCGGCCGGTCGTAGCCGGGCTGCTGCGGCGCGTACTGCTGCTGCTGGGGCTCCTCGGCGGCCAGGGTGCGGCTGCGCACCCGGTACAGCCCGGTGTCCAGGTCGTCGGCCTTCTCCAGGTTCACCTGGAGCGGGCCCATGAAGGTGTACCGCTGGGCCTCCGCGTACTCGCGGACCATGCCGGCCAGCTCGGTGCCCAGCTGCCCGGAGTAGGGGCTGAGCCGCTCGTGGTCGTGCGGGCTCAGCTCGACGATGAAGTCGTTCGGCACGACGGTGCGGTCGCGGTTCCAGATGCTCGCGTTGTTGTCGCACTCGCGCTGCAGCGCTCCGGCGATCTCCACGGGCTGGACCTCGGACTTGAACACCTTGGCGAAGGTGCCGTTGACGAGACCCTCGAGCCGCTGCTCGAACTTCTTCAGCACTCCCATGGGGCACCCCCTTCCAGGGTTCGTTCGCCTGCCTGCCGGCCGGATCCCGCCCGGGACCCGGTCGCGCCTCCTACTTGCGGTACTTCCGTACTGATCGTATCCACGCCGGGCCCTTCCGTACGGTTCCCGGACCGTGTGGTGCCCGGGGGTGGGCTCGGACACACAGGGTGACGCATTTCGGGTACGGCACGCCAGGTGTGCCCGTCGGAGCACCCTTCCGATGGTCGTACGGGTGTTCGTCGGGCATCGGTTCGGATGCCGTCGGCGTCCCCGGACAACGGATTCGGAGCAGCCCCCCAGGTCGTGCTAATGTTTTCCACGTCGGAAGGGCCGCCCGGAAGGGAGGCCGGACCAAGGAAGTGCGAAGTACCGATGGTACCGAGCAGTTCGGAGGAACGGTCGGCAACGAGGACAACACCCATGCGCGGGTGGCGGAATAGGCAGACGCGCTGGATTCAGGTTCCAGTGCCCGAAAGGGCGTGGGGGTTCAACTCCCCCCTCGCGCACAGCGAAGCCCCGCAGATCTACGGATCTGCGGGGCTTTCTCGTTGTCCGCTCCCGGTGGGTGCCGGGGCGGCCGGGCCGCCGGTTCGCCGCCGGGCCGGGGCAGCCCCGGTCAGCCGCGGTCGGCGGGGAGTTCGGCGCGGACCGCGAAGCCGCCGTCCGGGGTCGGCCCGGCGGTGAGGGTGCCGCCCAGCAGCTGGGCGCGCTCGCGCAGGCCGACCAGGCCGTGGCCGCCGCCCGGCAGGATCTCCTCCGGGTGCCCCGGCGGGGCGTCGTTGCGGACCTCGACCCGCAGCCGGCGGCCCTTCGCCCGGACCCGCACGTGCACCGTCGCCTCCGGGGCGTACTTGGTGATGTTGGTGAGCGCCTCCTGGACGGTGCGGTAGGCGGCCCGCTCGACCGCCTCCGGCCACGGGCGGTCGCCGGGGACCAGCTCGGTGTCGGCGGCCAGCCCGCTCTCCTCGATCAGCCGGGGCAGGTCGGCCAGCCGGGGCTGGGGGGCGAGCGGGGCGTCCGGCAGCCCGCCGGTGCCGCGCAGCACCCCGACCATCTGGCGCAGCTCGTCCAGGGTCCGTACGGACAGTTCGCGGATGGTGCGGGCGGCGGTCACCGCGGCCGGGTCGCTGCTGCTCACCTGGAGCGCGCCGGCCTGGATGCTGATCAGGCTGACCTGGTGCGAGACCACGTCGTGCATCTCCCGGGCCAGCCGGCCGCGCTCGCTGATCAGCACCCGCTCGGCCAGCAGCCGGCTCTCCCGCTCCTGGCCCCGGGTCAGCTGGTCCAGGCGGGCGGCCAGCTCCCGCCGGGTGCGGGCGAGCAGACCGGTGGCGGCCGGGCCGGCCGCCAGCATCACGGCCTGGATGGCGTCCAGCGCGGTGGCGCGGCTGAGGTCGAGGACGCCCTCGGGCAGCGGCCAGTGGAAGAACTCGACCAGGGCGAACAGGATGCCGCCGGGGACCACGACCCGGGGGCGGGGGCGCTCGGCGGCCACCGAGTAGACGGCCGTTATCGGGGCCAGCCAGATCGCGTCCACCCAGCTGCCCGGCATGGTGAGCAGCAGGACCGTCACCGGGAAGCGGCGGCGCCAGAACAGCGCGACGGCGGCCAGCGTGGACAGCGCCACCTGCCACCAGGCGGCCTCCCGGGCCACCAGGGCGGCGTCCAGCAGGGAGTAGAGGACGGGCAGCAGCAGCATCAGCCAGGGGGCGGTGCACCAGGCCGGCAGCCGTCTGGACGGCAGTTGGTCGACGATGGTCATGCCCCGTCGCCGGGCTTGGGCCGGACCAGACCGGCCCGGTGGGCCAGGACGGCGGCCTGGACCCGGTTGGCGGCGCCGAGCTTGCCGAGGATCGCGCTGATGTGGTCCTTGACCGTGCCGGTGCCGAGGAAGAGCCGGTCGGCGATCTCGGCGTTGGACAGGCCCTCGCCGAGCAGCGAGAGCACGTCGAGCTCGCGGCCGGTGAGGGTGCGGGCCAGCGCGGTGGCCTCGGCGTCCGGGCCGCCGCCGTCCACGTAGCCGCCGATCACCGTGCGGGTGACGGTCGGGGAGAGGATGTTGCCGCCGGCCGCGAGCACCCGGACGGCGTGCACCAGCTGCTCGGGGGCGGTGTCCTTGAGCAGGAAGCCGGCCGCGCCGGCCCGCAGCGCGGTGCCGATGTACTCGTCGGTGTCGAAGGTGGTGAGCATCGCCACGGCGGGCGGGTCGGGAAGGGCGCGCAGGCGGCGCAGCACCGAGATGCCGTCGAGGTCGGGCATCCGGATGTCGAGCAGCACCACGTGCGGGCGCAGCCGCTGGACGTGCTCCTCGGCCTGACCGCCGGAGCAGTCGCCGACCACCTCCAGGTCGGTGGCGGAGCCGACGATCAGGCCCAGGCCGGAGCGGACCAGGATCTCGTCGTCGACGATCAGCACGCGGGTGGTGGTGATGGTGGCTCCTCGGTTCGGGCGGCCGGGTCGGGCGGTCCGCGTGGGTCGTTTCGAGAGTAGGGCCTGCGGCCCGGGTCCGGTCGGATCGGGACGCGGCGCCGGGGGCGTCCACCCCCGCCGTTCGGCGGGGGTCGGAATCCGCTACCCGGTTCACGCAAATCTCAGGTTCGGTGGGGAAACATGGAGTTGGCTGACCCTTTTCCGGCCGCTTATCCACCTCGGGCGGTCGGCCGGGTGAGGTCGCCGACCAGGCCGTCGGGCCCGAGCGGGCGCCCTGCGGTGGCCCTCTCGCGGATGCGCCCCACCACCTGATCGTTTGGAATTGAGCTGTGTCGTCCACTGTGAAGTCGGAGCCGTCCGCCACGTCCCCCGGCCCCCGGCTCGGTGACGCGCTCGACCGCTGGCGTCCGAGGGCCGCCGCGGCCTCCGTCTGGTACCTGCGGCTGATCGCCCTGCTGAACGTGGCGACGGTGCTGCTGGTGCCCTTCCGCGACCAGGTCTACGAGCACAACGAGGGTGAGTACTTCACCCCGTACCTGATGACCGCCGGCCTCGCCAGCGCGGTGCTCTCGGTGTTCCTGGCGATCGCGATGCGGCGGCGCAAGCGGGCCGCGTGGATCTTCAACACGGCGCTCGGCGGCATGTTCGCGCTGCTGTACCTGACGGCCATGGTGGTGCCGGGCGAGAGCTTCGACACCCACCCGCTCAACTACGTCTCCACCGTCCTGACCTGCCTGTTCGTGCTGGCGCTGCTGATCGGGCGCCGGGAGTTCACGTCCAAGGGCGACAGCTCCAACCCGAAGACCGCGGCGGCCACCTTCGTCGGCGGGCTGGCGTTCGGCGGCGGCGTCGGCGCGTTGCTGGTCTGGCTGACCAACGAGCTGTCCGGGGCCGGCTTCTGGGACCTGTTCCGGTACTCCGTCGGCCGGATGATCACGATCACCCCGTCCGAGCACCTGCGCTCGGTGATCTCCGCGCCGACCTGGGTGAACGCCGCGATCAACTTCATGGGCGCGGTGCTCTTCCTGCTGGTGCTGTACGTGGCCTTCCGCAGCCCCCGCGGCAAGGAGCTGCTCACCGCCGAGGACGAGGCCAGGCTGCGCGGCCTGCTGGAGAAGCAGGGCGAGCGGGACTCGCTGGGGTACTTCGCGCTGCGCCGGGACAAGGCGGTGGTCTTCTCCCCCAGCGGCAAGGCGGCGGTCACCTACCGGGTGATCGGCGGGGTGTCGCTGGCCTCGGGCGATCCGATCGGCGATCCGGAGGCCTGGCCGGGCGCGATCGACGCCTGGCTGTCCGAGGCCCGGGAGCACGCCTGGGCGCCGGCCGTGATGGGCGCCTCGGAGGAGGCCGGGGTGATCTACGCCCGGCACGGGCTGGACGCGCTGGAGCTGGGCGACGAGGCGATCGTCGAGCTGGACGAGTTCTCGTTGGACGGCCGGGCGATGCGGGTGGTCCGGCAGGCGTACAACCGGGTCAAGCGGGCCGGGTACACGGTGCGGATCCGCCGCCACGAGGACATCTCGGAGGCGGAGATGGCCGAGCTGGTGGCCAAGGCCGACGAGTGGCGCGACGGGGCGACCGAGCGCGGCTTCTCGATGGCGCTGGGCCGGCTCGGGGACCCGGGCGACGGCCGCTGCGTGATGCTGGAGTGCCACGACGGCGACGGTGAGCTCAAGGCGCTGCTGAGCTTCGTGCCGTGGGGCCCGGACGGGCTGTCGCTGGACCTGATGCGCCGGGCCCGGGACACCGAGAACGGCCTGATGGAGTTCATGGTGATCGAGCTGCTGCAGCGTGCCGAGGAGGTCGGGCTGAAGCGGGTGTCGCTGAACTTCGCGATGTTCCGCTCGGTCTTCGAGCGCGGTTCGCGGCTCGGTGCCGGTCCGGTGCTGCGGCTGTGGCGCTCGATCCTGGGATTCTTCTCGCGCTGGTGGCAGATCGAGTCGCTGTACCGCGCGAACGCCAAGTACCGGCCGATCTGGGAACCGCGTTACCTGCTCTTCGAGAAGAGCAGCGAGATTCCGAGGATCGGCATCGCGAGCGCCCGCGCCGAGGGTTTCATCGTCGCGCCCAGCCTGCCCGCCCTGTTCCGCCGCCGGCACGCCCGGGCCGCCGTGGTGGCGCCCCGGGTCCCGGTGGCGGCCCGGGACGGGAAGGGGTAGCCCTCCGCCGGGGGGCGGAGGGGGCCGGGCGGTCGAAATGGGGGGCTGATGGGGGGACCGCCTCCCCCCAGAGGATGACCCGGCTCCACATCCGTGCCGATGTGGCTTTGTCAAGAGGCTTCTAATGTCGGAGTGTCGAGAGTTCGGGGATTCGGAGAAACGGCTGTGATGAACAGGACCCACGCGGGGGGCGTGCGAAAGGGGCCGCTGGCAATCGCCGGATCGGCCGCTGTCGCCGAGTGGGGAACGTTGTTCGCGACGGTCCGGGACGCGGTGGTGCGCAAGAAGTTCGCCGCCGTTCCGCTGGCCACGGCGGCGACTTTTCTGATCCTGCTGTTCAGCATCGTCCAGCACCTGCCGGGCGGCGAGCGTTTCGTCAACAACATCGGGGTGGTGCGGGCGGCGCTGCCGCTGGAGGTCTCGCTGCTGCGGACCCCGCTCTCCCTGTACGTGCCGGCGCTGGACCTTCCGGTCTGGGGTGCGCTGGCCCAGGTGTTCGTGGTCTTCGCGATCGCCGAGATCGTGCTCGGCCGGCGGATGACCCTGGTGGTCGCCTACACCTGCACCCTGGCGGGCACGCTGTTCGCCCGGGTCGGCGTGGCGATCGGGCCGCACCACCTGTTCGGCTTCCCGAAGTGGGTCGCCTACGTGCGGGACACCGGGCCTTCGGCCGCGGTGGTGGCCCTGGCGATCTGCATCGCCTTCCGCTGCCGGGCCTGGTTCACCGGCGGCCTGGTGGTGGCGGTGATGATCGGCGAGGCGGTCGTGCTGCCGAACCTGGCCGGTCTGGAGCACGTGGTCGCGGTGGTCACCGCACTGCTGATCGCCGTCTCGGTCGAGGTCTTCGGGGACTTCTGGCCGAGGGTGCTGGCCGGGGTCGGCGCCGCCGCCTCGGTGGCCGCGGCCGCCTCGATGGAGGTCGCGGTGGAGGCCCGGCGGCGCCGCCCGGCGGGGGCCGTCATCCCCTGACGGGTGTCGATCGTTCCGCCGGCCGCGTACGGGTGCCCGTACGCGGCCTTCCGGTCTCCGGGGGCGGCCGTCAGGAGTGCGGGAACGGGAGCTCGAACCAGACGACCTTGCCCACCGCCTTGCGGGCGGTGCCCCAGCGTTCGGCGAGCTTGGTGACCAGGGTGAGGCCGCGGCCGGTCTCGCCGAGCTGCTCGGCCGGTTCCAGCGAGGGCAGGTTGTGGTTGTCGTCGCTGACCTCGACCAGCAGCTTGTCCACCCGGATCAGCTGGAGCTTCACGGTGTCCCGGGCGACCCGCACCGCGTTCGTCACCAGCTCGCTGACCAGCAGTTCGGTGGTGTCGCTGAGCGCCTCCAGGTGCCAGCCGGCCAGCTGCTCGCGGACCAGCGAGCGGGCCCGGCGGACCTCGCGGTGGTCCACGCTGAGGTCCCAGGTGGCCACCTCGGACGGGGCGACCCCGTCGAAACGGGCCACCAGCAGGGCGACGTCGTCCTTGCGGTCGTCCGAGTGCAGCCGCCGCAGCACCTCGTCGCAGGCCTGCTCGGGGCTCTGCCGGGGGTCGATCAGGTTGCCGCAGAGCGCGGCCAGGCCGGCTCCTATGTCCCCGCCCCGGACCTCGACCAGGCCGTCGGTGCAGAGCACCAGCATCGAGCCGTCCGAGACGTCGATGGTCTTGGCGACGAACGGCACCCCGCCGACGCCGATCGGGGCGCCGGCCGGGATCTCCAGCAGCTCGCCGGTGCCGTCCGGGTGCACCAGGACGGGCGGGACGTGGCCGGCGCTGGCCAGCTCGCAGGTCCGGTTGATCGGGTCGTACACCGCGTACAGGCAGGTCGCGAGGTGGTCGTCGCCGAGCTTGTGGGCCAGGTTGTCCAGGTGGCGCAGCAGCTGGCCGGGCGGCAGGTCCAGGGCGGCGAGGGTCTGCATGGCGGTGCGGAAGCGGCCCATCGCGGCCGCCGAGTGCAGACCGTGCCCCATCACGTCGCCGACCACCAGGGCGACCCTGCTGCCGGGCAGCTGGATCGCGTCGAACCAGTCGCCGCCGACCTCGGCCTTGGGGTCGCCGGGCAGGTAGCGGTGGGCGATCTGCACGCCGGGGATCTGCGGCGGGCGGGTCGGGATCATCGAGCGCTGCAGGGTGGTGGCGACCCGGGCCTCGGCGCGGTGCAGCCGGGCGTTGTCCAGCGACAGCGCGGCGCGGACGGCCAGCTCCTTGAGGGTCGCGGCGTCGCTCTCGTCGAAGGGGGCGCGGTCCGGCAGCCGGAGCAGCTTGAGGATGCCCAGCACGGTGCCGCGGGCGGAGAGCGGGACGACCAGCATCGAGCGGCCGGAGACCACCGGGGCCAGCCGGGCGCCGCCGAGCGCGATCGCGTAGTCCACCGCGACGTCCGCGCTGATCACCGGGACCAGCACCGGCTGGTTCAGCTGCAGGGCCATCCCGGGCGGGGTGCGGCGGGGCATGCTGACCAGCGAGCCCTCGGAGAGCACGTGGTCCCAGGCGCCGCCGGTCTCGTTGTAGACCAGCGCGACCCGGCGCAGCATGGTGTCGTCGTCCGGGCGGACGGCCGGCAGCTCGGAGTCCGAGATCAGCCCGTCCACCAGGTCCACGCAGGCGAAGTCGGCGACCCGGGGGACCAGCACCTGGCACAGCTCGTGGGCGGTGAAGCCGAGGTCCAGCGTGGTGCCGACCTTGCCGCCGACCTCGTTCAGCAGGGCCAGCTGCTCGCCGGCCTGCCCGTTGGTGAGGAACGGGCTGAGCCGTCCGCCGGGCAGGCCCTCGCCGGTGGCCGGCGCGGGCACCGGGACCGGGACGGGGACGACGGTGGTCGGGGTCCGGTCGGCGGGCAGTGGCGGGTGGCCGTCGGCGGACGGCTCGACGGCGGTGCGTTCGATGGCGGCAGCTCCTCCGGTGGGCGGGGGCGCCTCCCGGCCGGAGGCGGGGGGAAGGCCGGACGGGCCGCCGACCGCGGCACCGCCGACGGCGGCCACCGGCCGGACGGCGGACGGGACGGGGAACGGGACGGCGGTCGGGACGGGGAACGGGACGGCGGTCGGGACGGGGAACGGGGCGGCGGGACGCTCGGCGGCCTCGCGCTGGACGGGCAGCGGGCCGGGCGGCCGGCGACCGGGCGCGCCCGGCTCGGACTGCGCCGGGCCGACCCGGGCGGCGCGCTGCTGGGGCGTCGGGTAGCGGCGGCCGAGGCCGGCGGCCGCGTGCGCCGTACCGGTCTGCGCGTCGGCGGGCAGCACCGGCAGCACGGTGGCCGGGTCCAGCCGCAGGGCGGGCAGCCCGCCCCGGTCCAGCGCGGCCAGCAGGGCCGGGCGGTGGGCGACCGGCAGCAGCCGGGCCAGCGGCTCGGGCACCGGCCGGCCGGCCGGGGTGAGCGCCGCGGCCAGGGCGTGGAAGCCGCCCCGGGTGCCGGGTGCGGCGGCGAAGGGCAGCAGCCGCTCGCCGAGCGCGAGCCGCGGCCCGCCGGCGCGCAGCGGCCGGGCGTCGGCGGCCAGCGCCAGCAGCCCGCCGGACGGGCCGGGTAGCGGGTAGGCCCACCAGAACACGTCGCGCTGGTGCTCCTCGCGGTCGGTCACGGTCAGCCGGCCGATCCAGGGCCGGCCGTCGGCGGTCCGCTCGGCGAGCGTGTCGAACGCGTCGCAGGGGCGGCGGACGGAGCGGCGTTCGAGCACCCGCGACTCCAGGGCGGGCAGCAGGCCGGAGGCCGGGCGGTCGTGGGCGACGTCGGCGCGGTGGCCGAACAGCTCCTCGGCGGCCCGGTCCCACCGGGCGATCCGGCCGGCCCGGTCGACCAGGACGGGGGCGAGCCGGACCAGGGCGGCCACCCCCGCCGGGTGGTCGCCCGGCGCGGTTCCGTCACCCGCCGGCCGCGGTGTGGAGTTGGACTGGGCCACCATGGATTCGCTCTGCTCCCGCCTGGCCGCCGCGCCCGGGGGCGGCCGTGTCTTCCGAGGAGGGCACGCTGTGCGGATACCAGCGAAGCACGGACCGGGCCGGGCCCGTCACCGAAACGGGGAGATTGCCCAGGATCGGTTGCGTGTCGTGCACCGCACGCCGGTCCGTACCCCCGGTTCACCCGGACGGGGCCCGCGACCACGGCGGTAGGCTGGCAGGCCGGACCGCCCTCGCGGGTGGCCCGCAGGACGCAGCCGGCCGGACGAGACAGAGGCGAGAAGTGAGCGCGCAGAGCCCCGCCCGCTGGACGGACCCGGAGCAGCAGGAGCTGGAGGAGCGGGTCGCCGCCGCCGAGCTCGCCTGGCTCAGCATGGACGTGGACGTGCAGACGCTGCGGGTCGAGATCGACAACTTCGCGCTGATCCACCACCAGCTGCTCGGCCCGCTCTACGCCCGGCTGGACGAGCTTGACGCGCTGGTCGCCGAGGCCGTGGCGGCCCGCACCGGCCGGCCGGAGGACCTGCGCCGGGCCGCCGAGGCGCGCCGACAGGTCGAGGAACTGCCGGACCTGGACGCCCTGTTCGACTCGGTGCGGGAGCAGTCCGGCCCGGACGGGGAGGCGGCCCCGCCGCCGCCCGCCGCGCCGGAGCGGGTGCGGCCCGGCAAGGACGCCCAGCGGATCTACCGCGAACTGGTCCGCCGCGCTCACCCCGACCTGACCACCGACCCGGCCGAGCAGCAGCGCCGGGCCGCCTTCCTGGTCCGGGTCAACGAGGCCTACGCGTACGGGGACGCGGCCGCGCTGGGCGCGCTGGCCGCCGAGTGGTCCACCGCGCCGGAGGCCGCGCCCGCCGTCGACGCCCCCGACCGCGGGGACTGGCTGCGCCGCCGGCTGGACTGGCTGACCGCCAAGATCACCGAGACCGCCACCGAGCAGGTCCGGCTGGAGCAGACCCCGATGGGCCAGCTGCTCGCCCTCGCCCCGCAGGACCCGGACCGGCTGCTGGAGCAGCTCGCCGAGGAGCTGCTGGCCAAGGCCGCCGAGCGGCAGGCCGAGCTGCAGCGGCTGCTCGGCGGCCCGGCCCCGGCGGACGGCCCGTCCTCCGGTGCCCACGGCCCCGCGCCGGTGGGCGACAATGGCACGCACCCGAGCGAATCCCAGGAGAGCCACACGATGTTCCCGCAGATCCCCTCCGCCGACGCCGCCGCCGTGCCCGCCGACGCCGCCCTGCTGGACGTGCGCGAGCAGGACGAGTGGGACGCCGGCCACGTGGACGGCGCGCTGCACATCCCGATCGGCGAGGTGATCGCCCGCCTCGGCGAGCTGCCGGACGAGAAGCTGTACGTGCTCTGCCGGGTCGGCGGCCGCTCCGCGCAGGTCGTCCAGTACCTGGTGCAGCAGGGCCGGGACGCGGTGAACGTCGACGGCGGGATGCACGCCTGGCAGGGTGCCGGCCGTCCGATGGTGAGCAGCACCGGCCAGGAGGCCTTCGTCCTCTGACGGCCCGGCAGCCGCCCGGCCGTAGGGCAGGATGGGCGCGCGCGAGCGCGCCGGCACCGGGCCGGCGGCGCCCGCCGACCGGGCGGGGAGGCCATGACCGAGACCACGGACCGGCCGGCTGCCGGGCGGGCCTGGTCCAGGCCCGCGCAGCTGGTCCTCGGTTTCGCCGGGGCGGTGCTGACCGGGGGCACCGGGCTGTTCCTCGCCGCGGTGTTCCTGCACGTGGCGCCCGCCAACTCGGTGTCCCGGCAGTACCGGGAGGCGGTCGACGGCGTGGTGTACCCGGAGTTCGAGCAGAACTGGAAGCTGTTCGCGCCCAACCCCCTCCAGCAGAACGTGAGCGTGGACGCCCGGGTCCGCACCGCCGCCCCCGGCGGGGCCGCCCGCACCCACGACTGGATCGGGCTGACCGCTCAGGACCTCGCCGCGATCCGGGGCAACCCGGCACCCAGCCACGTCGAGCAGAACCTGCTGCGCCGGGCCTGGGACTTCTACGACGGCACGCACAGCCCGCAGGACGAGACCCCGGCCTCCCCGCGCGGCAGGCTCGCCGAGCAGTACCTCAAGCGGATCGCCCTGCAGCGGATCGGCCGGACGGCGGACGGCGAACGGGTCCTGGAGATCCAGTTCCGGTCGACCGCGGCCACCGTCCCGCCGCCGTCCTGGAGCGGCGAGCCCGCGCCGCCCGTGCCCCGGGTGCGGGAGCTGCCGTGGTGGCCGGTGGCGGACGAGGACTACCGGGGACTGCTCGGATGAACGAGGTGACGGTGCGGGCCGGGCACCCGGACGGGACGGTGCCGCCGGAGGGGGCCGTGCCGCGGCAGGGCGGGACCGGGCGGCCGGTGGAGTCCGGGGCGGCGCCGCCGGCACGCGGACCGCGGACGCCGCTCGGGCGGGCGGCGGAGGCCTTCACCGGGCGGGCGCTCGGCCGGCACCAGGCCGCGGTGGTGCGGATCGGCTTCGGACTGGTCTGGCTCGCCCACCTGCTGCGCGAGTGGCCGCACCGGCGGGTGCTGTACGGCGACCGCTCCCCCTGGTCGGCGGAGCTCGCCGAGCGGCTGCTGGCCGACAACGGGGCGTTCACCGTGCTGCCCTGGTCCGGCGGACGGCTCTGGTTCGAGCTGGTCTACCACCTGGCGGTGCTGGCCGCGCTGGCCGTGCTGCTGGGCTGGCGGACCAGGGCGAGCACGGTGCTGTTCCTGGTCACCGTGCTGTCCCTGCAGAACCGCGACGTCTTCCTCGGCGACGGCGGCGACAACGTCGTCCACCTGATGGCGGTCTACCTGGTCTTCACCCGCTGCGCCGAGGTCTGGTCGCTGGACGCCCGGCGCCGGCGGGCCGGACCGGCCGGTCCGGCCGGGGTGGTGCTCTGGGCGGCGCTCGGCGCCGCCCTGGCGGCCTGTCAGTTCGGCGGCTTCGCCGGGGACAGCCTGACCTGGACCGACCGGGCCTTCCCGTACCTCGGCTGGTCGCCGCTGTTCTGGGGGCTCTGGACGGTGGCCGGACTCTGGTGGACGCTCGGGCGGCTACGGCCGGACGGCGAGCCGCGGGCGGTGCTGGACGCGCTGGCGAACATGGTGCACAACTGCGCGATGCTGGTGATCGCCGTCGAGGTGGTGCTGATCTACGCCACGGCCGGCTGGTACAAGGTGCAGGGTTCGCGCTGGCAGGACGGCACCGCGCTGTACTACCCGCTGCACCTGGACTACTTCACCCCCTGGCCCGGGCTGTCCGCCCTGGTCGGCTCGGCGCTGCTGCCGGTCTTCCTGATCTCGTACGGCACCGTGGTCCTCCAGGTGGCGTTCCCGTTCACGCTGCTCAACCGGCGGGTCAAGAACGTCCTGCTGGCCGTCATGGTGCTGGAGCACGTGGGGATCGCGGTGGTGCTCGGGCTGCCGGTCTTCTCGCTGGCGATGATCGCGGCGGACACGGTGTTCCTGCCGACCGGGGCACTGCTGTGGGCGGCGGCGCGGCTGAGCCGGATCGGACGGAGGTCCGCGCCCCCGGGGCCCTAGGATGTCGCTATGTCCTGGTTCGCCGCACTTCGTGACACCGCGCGGACCGGGCTCACCCTGGACCGGGCGCTCACCGACCCCAAGCGGGCGCTGCGCGGGGCGGTCGCGGTGGCGCTGGTGCTCTTCCCCATCCTCGCGCTCGGCGGGGTCGCGCTCGCCACCTCGGCCGCGATGGGCGCGTTCATCGCCGGCGCGGCCACCTTCCAGCGCAGCTTCCGGCCCCGGGCCAGCCTCGCCGTCGCGGCCGGGGCCGGACTCGGCATCAGCACCTTCCTCGGCTACCTCGCGGCCGGCGTCCCCGGGCTGTTCCCGGTGCTGCTCGCGGTGTGGGCCTTCGGCGCCGGACTGGCCTGGGCGATCGGGCCCACCGCCGGGGTGGTCACCACCAACACCGTCTCGGTGATGCTGATCGTCGTCCAGCTCCCGGTCAGCGCGATCACCGCGCTCGGCCACGGGCTGGTCGCCGCCCTCGGCGGGGTCGTCCAGGCCACCGTCATCACCGTCTGGCCGATCGGCAGCTGGACCGCCCAGCGCGAGGCCCTCGCCGACACCTACGCCGAACTCGCCGACTACGCACGGCGGTTGCGGCAGGACCCGACCGCGCACGTGGACCCGGAACCGTTCATGACGGCCCGCCACGCGGCTGCCCTCACCCCCTGGCAGGACCGCCACCGGCCGCCCGAACTGCGCGGCCTGCGCGGCATCGCCGAACGCATCCGGCCCACCCTCGCCGCACTCGCCGATCCCAAGGTGGGCGCCCCCGAGGAGGGGCCGGAGCGGGACCGCGCCCGGGAGGTGCTGGCGGCCGCCGCCGAGGTCATGGACGCCCTCGCCCGGGCGGTCCGCACCGGCGACCCGGTCCGGCTCCCCCGCTCCGCGCCCTCGCTCACCCTGGTCGGCTCGGACGACGGGCCGCGGCTCCAGGGGGCGGCCCGGCGCTCCGCCCGGCGGCTCGGCGGGCTGCTGCGGAAGGCCGCCGACACCCTGGACCGCAACGACGAGGACACCATCACCACGCCCGTGGTCGGGGCGGGCGGATCGCTGCGCAAGCCGACCATCGCCCGGATGCTGCCGGTCGCGGCGAGGGCCGTCCGGCGGCAGCTGCAGCCGCGCTCGGCGATCTTCCAGCACGCCGTCCGGCTCGCCGGGGTGGTCACCGTCGCCTACCTGCTGGCCCGGCTCGCCGGGTTCCACCACGGGTACTGGGCGCCGATGACCGCCGCGATGGTGATGCGGCCGGACTTCGCCCAGACCTACAGCCGGGGCGTCGCCCGGCTGGCCGGGACGGTCGTCGGGGTCGCCGTCTCGACCCTGGTGGTGCAGCTCGCCCACCCCGGGGAATGGGTGCTGGCCGCGCTGGCGGTGGTCTGCATCGGCGGGTCGTACCTGGCGTTCCGGACCGGGTACGCGCTCACCACCGTCGGGATCTCCACGTACGTGGTGTTCCTGCTCGGGCTGCAGGAGGGGAACCCGCTGGTGACGGCCGTCGAACGGGTCGGGCTGACGCTGCTCGGCGGGTCGATCGCGCTCGTCACGTACGCGCTGTTCCCGACCTGGCAGACCGCCCGGCTCGGCGAACGGCTCGCCGAGTGGCTGGCGGCGGCCGGACGGTACGCGGGGGCCGTCATCGCCTGCTACGAGGAACCGGCGGGGACCGGCGGGCGGGCGGTGCGGAGCGCCCTGCTGGACTCGCGGGAGGCGCGCTCCGAACTGATCCAGGCGATGCAGCGGGCCGACGCCGAACCGGGGCGGCACGAGTCCGGGCTGGCCGGGGTGAGCCGGCGCCAGATCGACCGGGCCCGGGCGGCGGTCGGGGCGCTCGGGCGGGCGGCGGTGCTGCTGGAGGCCCATCTGCCGGCCGGCGACGCGGAGCCCGTACCGGGGACCGGGGAGTACGCGGAGGAGCTGCGGCTGGCGACGGCGCTGGCGGCGGGGGCGCTGCTGACCGGGCAGGCGGTGGAGTTCGGGGCGGTGCGGGTGGCGCAGGCGCGGTTGGAGGAGGCGTTGGCGGGGGCGCCGGCGGGGGTGCAGCGGGATGTGGTGCGGGCGGGGACTCGGTTGGTGGGGCAGGCTTTGCGGGATTTGGAGCGGGCTTTGCGGGGGTCTTCGGGGGAGGGTGGCTTTCGGGAGGGTGGGGGGCCGGGGGCGGCTCCGGGGGTGGGTGCTGCGGGGGCTGGATGATTTTCAGACTGCCGGTTCTGGGGGTGGGGGGCTGGGCGGCGTTGGCAGTCTGAAAATCACCCGTCACGCCCCTCTCCGCACCCACCCCCTGCGCCGCCCCCTTCCGCAGCGCGTCCCTCTCGCTGGGGTGGGGGGAGGGGTGCGTGGGTGGGTGGGGGAGGTGGGGGATGCCCTGCTGGTGGGACGCCTGCTGGGGGTGGGGGTGCCTGCTGCTGGGGTGCCTGCTGGGGGGATGCCTGCCGGGGGGATGGGAGGGGTGCGTGCGTGGTTGGGGGTGACAGAGTGAGTGGCATGGATGACGAGGCGGTGCGGGCGTGGCGGGCGGCTGAGCGGGGGGCGGGGGTGGTGCTGCTGGACGGGTTTCACGCGTTGAAGCACGCGCTGCGGTTCGGGGGGGAGGTGCGGTGGGTGTTGACCGTGGACCGGGGGGGCTTGCTGGGGTTGGCGGGGGAGTTGGCGCCGGATGTGGTTCCGGCGTTGGAGGGGCTCGCGGTGGAGGCGCCGGAGGCGGTGGTGCGGGGGCTGGTGCCGCGGTTGCATCCGACCGGGGTGGTGGCGTTGGCGGTGCGGCCGTCGGTGGAGGCGAACCGGGCGGTGCTGGGGAGGCGGCCGCGGCGGGCGCCGGTGGTGGTGCTGGAGAATCCGCGCAACCTGGGGAACGTCGGGGCGGTGATCCGGTTGGCGGCGGGGTTCGGTGCCACCGGGGTGGTGACCACCGGGGACCTGGATCCCTGGCACCCGAACGTGTTGCGGGGGAGCGCGGGGCTGCACTTCGCCACCGCGGTGGAGCGGTCGGGTCTGTCGGAGCTGCCGGACGGGCCGTTGTTCGTGCTGGATCCGGAGGGGGCGGACATCCGGGACGTGCCGTTCCCGGACGACGCGCTGCTGGTGTTCGGCACCGAGCGGCACGGGGTGTCGGCGGAGCTCAAGGCGCGCGCCGACCGGTTGGTGGCGGTGCCGATGCAGCCGGGGGTGTCCAGCTTCAACCTGGCGACCAGTGTGGCGATGGGGCTCTTCCACTGGATGTCGGGGAAGCGCTGAGGCGCGGCGCCCGGGTGGGCACCGCGCCTCGGCGAGGGGGTCAGGAGAAGAGCCGGCGCCAGGTGTCGGGGCCGGGGTAGCCGTCGGCCTCGCCGCCGCGCCAGCCCTGGGCCTGCTGGAAGGCCTGGACGGCGCGGCGGTCGCTCTCCGTCCAGCGCGGGCCGGGGCCGACGCCGTACGAGGAGCCGAAGCCCTTGCGGACCAGCTGTTCGCCCAGCCGGCGGATGTGGTCGTTGCTCCGGCCGGGGCCGAAGTACTGCGCACCGGGGAAGGCGGGGCTCCCGGTGGTGGGCGGCGGGGGCGGCGGCGGGGTGCCTCCTCCGGTGCCGATGTCGTGGCCCTTGCCCATGACCAGGTAGTCCCAGGTGGCCTTGCCGGGGATGCCGTCGGCCTCGCCGCCGCGCCAGCCCTGGGCCTGTTGGAAGGCCTGGGTGGCCCTGCGGTCGGCCTCGCTCCAGCGCGGGCCGGGACCGGTGGAGTAGAACGGGCCGCCGCCGCGCTGCACCAGCATCCGGCCCAGCTTGGTGACGTACGCGTTGTCGGCACCGGGGCCGAACCTGTCGGCGCCGGGGAAGGCGGTGGTGGAGGTGCCGCCGCCGTCGTTGCTGCCGGAGGAGAGGCCGGTGTAGCGGTACGGGACGTAGCTGCCGGAGTTGTTCCAGTAGGCGTACGGGGTGGAGCGCTTCTTGGCGGAGGGGCCGGTCTGCTCGTAGGCGATGTACTTGGTGCGCGAGGAGTCGGCCCAGCCGCCGAAGATCGTCACGTGCGAACCGGCTTGCGGGCTGGCGGGGTTGTTGTAGATCAGGATGTCGCCGGGCTGGAGGTCGTTCCTGCCGATCCGTTCGGCGTAGTCGGGGAGGGTCCAGGTGGTCTGGCTGCTGCCCAGGCCCCAGGCCATCGAGACGAACCCGGAGCAGTCCTGGCGGTAGCCGTCCGACCAGTAGCGGCTCATGCTGTACGGCACGCCCTGGTCGACCCAGGTCTGGGCGCGCTGGATGATCTGTGCCCGGGTGACCGGCGCCGCGGCGGTGCGCGGGGCGGCGAAGGTACGGGCACCGGGGGCCTGGCCGTAGAGGCCGCTGACCTCGCCCTGGGGGGTCTGTGACCGGTTGGCGCTGTTGCCGCCGGGCGTGGGGCCGGGGGCCGGGGCCGGGGCCGCGGTGGCGGAGCCGACGGCGGCCGCTCCGCCGCCGATCGCGGTGCCCACGGCGGCCACCAGTACGGCGGCCCGGCGGCGGACGCTGCGGGCGGCGGCGTGTCCGCCCTCGTGGACCGGTGCGGCGTGCAGCCGGGCGCGTCGGCGGGCGTTGCAGCCCCCGCATATGCAGTCCTCCGCCGGCTCGACGTCGTCGAACACCATGAGCGGGGACAGGGGGTCGGTCAGGGTCATGCTCCGCCTCTTTCCTGCGGTCTCTCCGGATCGCCGCCTGACGGCGGGACAGGAGTGGCCTTCCCGGGCCTATTCCGCGTGTCATCCGGACCAAAGTCCCAAAGCGGGCGGGATGCGTCACGGTGGGTTGGGCCGAACAGGTGAGATCCGTTCATCTCCCGGGCGCGGCCGGGGGCCATTGGAAGGGCGGACGCGCGGTCAGTGCGGGATCGCGGGCGAGTACTCCGGTTCGGTCCAGGTCAGCGGTGTGGCGTCGGCCAGCTCCACCACACCGGTGACGGTCAGTTCGACCATCCGCTCGGCGCCCGGCACGCCGCGCCGGGCCTCCTCGGACCAGTCGGTGCGGGCCTCGCCGGTGACCAGCAGCGAACCGCCGGTCTCCCAGTCGGGCAGCAGCAACCCGGCCCGGGGGTCCAGCTCCAGGTTCCCGAGCGTCAGGAACATGCTGTTGCCGGGGTACTCCGGCCAGCGCAGCCGGTCAGGCGCCACCGGCTCCAGGAAGCCCGGGAAGCCGCCGCGGTGGGAGGCGTCCACGCTGCCGTCCGGGCCGGTGCTGGCGATGAAGAAGGTGTCCGCGGTGGCCACCGCCAGGCGCTGCGCGGTGGTCAGGGCCGCACCGGTGGCGACCGTGCGGGGCGGGCCGGCGGCCGGGTGGTCCGCCGGGGAGCGGCGCTGGATGTACTTCGGGCAGTTGGCGACCACCTCGTCGGCGTGCACCAGCAGCCCGCCCCGGCCGTCCGGGGCGGAGCGGCCGTTGAGCCGCATCCGGCGCCGGCCGGCCGGGTCCAGTGCGATGGTGCCCACCCGGGCGGGGCGGTCCAGCGCCTCGGCCAGCGGGTCGGCCGGGGGCGGGAGGGCGGCCACGGCCATGGTGCGTTCGTCCGGGGCCGAGAGGAAGCCGGCCGGGCCGGCCAGCTGGGTGGCCCAGACCCGGCCGTCCCGGTCGGCGGCGCCGACGACCAGCATCCGGCGCTCGGCCAGGAAGCGGGCGGCGACCGCCGGGACGGTGCTGCGGATCGCCCGGCCGGCGTGGTCGGCCCGTTCGGTCCGGCCGGCCCGGGCCTGGGCGGCCCGCTCGCCGGGGTGGTACGGCGTGCCGGTGGCGGTCATGGTCGGCTCCTGACGGTCGGCTTAGAAGAACCCGCAGGTCGGGGCGTCCGTGGTGGGGGCGGCGGCCTCGGTGCCGTCCACCCCGGTACGGGTGTAGATCTCCAGCCGGATGCCGTCCGGGTCGGTGAAGAAGATGCCGCCGGAGGCCGAGCCCTCCCTGTGCGGGACGACGCCGTCGTAGGCGAAGTCGGCGCCCAGTTCGCGCAGCAGCTTCTCGGCGGTGCGGACCTCGTCGAGGCTCTCGACCTCGAAGGAGAGGTGGTGCAGGCCGGGGGCGGCGGGGGCGAAGGCGCCGGTGCTCTGCTGCCAGAGCGTCACCACCAGGCGGCCGTCGCGGCCGAGCAGGGCGTAGCGGCGCTCGGGGTCGGTGCCCTCGGCGGTGACGTCGAGGCCGAACACGGCGCGGTAGAAGGCGATCGAGCGGGCCAGGTCGGTGACGTTCAGACCCACGTGGCCGGTCTGCAGGGTGCGGAGCTGGGTGGTGGACATGCCTGGTCACTCCCGGGGGCTTCGGTGTCCGGCGAGGCTCCTGCCTAACCGGTACTCATGAGAGTAGGAGTTAGGTGATGCATCGTCAACCAGTATTGGAGATGTGAATGGTTAGGTTTGCGGGCGGGCATGCGAAAGCCCCGTCGGCCTGCGGTGGCCGACGGGGCGTGGGGGAGGGAAGGTCAGGCCCACTCCCAGCGGATGCCGATGTGGCCCGGCTGCTGGTCCGGGGCCAGGACGTGGGCGCTCGCCGAGGCGCCGATCCAGAGCTGCTCGCGGCGGTGGTCGACGTCGGCGCCGGGCTCGCGGTCGTAGCGCTCGCAGTGGGCCGGGACGGCCGCCGGGTCGAAGTGCACCTGGAGCACGTACTCGCGGACCGGGGTGGCGAAGCGGCGGCTGTACTCCATGGTCGGGCCGCCGGGCGGGATCTCCACCTCGTACTCGAAGACCGTGCTGTCGCCCAGGCCGAGCGGGCGGTCCAGCATCAGCTCGGCGACGATCAGCCCGGCCTCCGGGCGGCGGCGCACCCGGCCCAGCCGGCCGTGCCGCACCGAGGTGATCTCCGGGCAGCCGGCCGCCTCCTCGTCGGCCATGTGCACCACCAGGCAGCGGCCGACGCCGCCGACCGTGGCGCGCACCACCTGGCGCATCCGCAGCAGGTTGCCGCGCCGCTCGGCGTCCACGTAGTAGGAGTCGTGGATGCTCAGCCGCTCCAGCTCGCCGGCCGGCGGGGCATTCAGCTCGGCGAAGATGTTGGCGATCTCCTGCTCGCCCGGCCAGACGTCCTCCAGCCCGAGGTGGCAGGTGTTGGCGGCGGCGGCCCAGCGGCCGCGCGGGCGCGGCGGGCCGAGCAGTGAGGAGAGCGCGCTGTGCGGCAGGCCGAGCAGCTCCTCCAGCAGGTGGACGGCGCGCAGCGAGCTGGCCCGCTCGGGCTGGCTGCGGCCGCGCCGCCAGTAGCTCAGGGTGGTGACGCTGACCCGGACGCCGCGGCCGGCCAGGGCGGCGCGGATGCGGTCCAGGCTGAGGCCGCTGGCCTCGATGGCCAGGTGCAGGGTGTCCGCGAAACCGCCGACCGGGGCGAGCCGGCCGGGGGACGGTGCGGGGACGGCGGCCGGGACGGCGGCGGAAACCGGTCCGGGCGGGCCGGGGTGCTCCGTGTGCGATCCGACCAGCCGCAGCCGCGCGGCGTCCTGAGGTTGCTGTGCGGCCATACGGTGACCCTCCCCACCAGGTGAGTTCGGTGGGACCGGGTCGGCGCCGGGGCGCGCCGCCGACGGCTTCACCGAGCTTTGGGGAACCCTATGCACGGTCGAGAGGCTACGTCATCAGTCGTGCGTATGACAGTGGTCACGGCAGGTGGACCGAAGGGTTAGCGATCTTGAAACAGTCCGGAAACACGGGCCGTCGACCGGGCCCCGCGCACCGCCGCGGTGGGGCCCGGGACGGCCTCCGCCGGGGCGGGCCCTGACGGCTCCGCCCCGGCGGGGATCGGGTGGTGCGGTGGTGCGGTGGTGCGGTCGGGCGGTGGTCAGCCGACGTTCAGCGCGACGTCGTCGATCACGAAGCTGGTCTGCAGCGACGCGTCCTCGGTGCCGGTGAACTTGACGGTCACGGTCTGGCCGGCGAAGGAGGTCAGGTCCACGGTGCGCTGGGCGTAGCCGGCGGCGGCGTTCGCGTTGGAGTAGGTCGCCAGGGTGGTGCCGTTGGCCTGGACGGTCAGCTTGTCGTACGCGGTGGTGCCGGTCTCCACGGTGTCGACGTGCAGCCAGAAGGTCAGCTTGGCGGAGGCGCAGCCGGCCGGGATCGAGACGGTCTGCGACAGGGTGTCGGTGTGGGCCGAGCCGTAGCCGTTCATCCAGGCCTTCCAGCTGCCCGAGTGGGCCGCCTGGGAGGAGCTGTTGTCGACCACGCCGGTGGAGGTGGCCCACGGGGCGGCGGTGCCGCTCTCGAAGCCGCCGTTGCCGACCAGCTGGGCGGCGGTGCAGCCGCCGGACGGCGGGGTGGTGGTGCCGCCGAGCAGGGCGGTGGTCAGCGCGTCGGCGACCGGGGTGCCCCAGCCGGTGACCTGGTCATAGCCGGCCTTGGTGGAGAAGTCCTGGTTGGCGCCGGCGGTCACGTCGTGGAAGGTGCTGCCGTAGCTGCCGCTGTTGGCCACCGAGTACAGCCGCGGGCTCGCCTCGCCGAGGACCGGCTGGCCGGCGGCCTTGGCCTTCTGGTTGAACTGGGCCGCGTAGCCGGACCAGAGCGGTGCGGCGGCGCTGGTGCCGCCGTACACCTGCCAGCCGCCGACCGTGTAGATCGAGAAGCCGCTGGCCGGGTCGGCGTTGGAGGAGACGTCCGGGACGGTGCGCATGGTGCCGCTGACGCCGGTGCCGGTCTGCCAGCTCGGCTTGGCGAACACGGTGGAGACGCCGCCGCCGGCGGTGCTCCAGGCGCTCTCCGAGGAGTAGGTATTGCCGCTGGACACCTTGAGGTTGGTGCCGCCGACGCCGGTCTGGTGCGGGCTGGAGGCCGGGAAGTCGACGGCCTTGACGGACGAGCCGCTGGTGGAGCGGGTGCAGTCGCGGGAGCCGTCGTCGCCGGAGGCGGAGAAGATCGAGATGCCCTGGGCGGCGGCCTGCTTGAAGGCGTTGTCGACGGCCGTCATCGAGGAGGCGGTGGTGTCGGGCTCGCAGGAGCCCCAGGAGATCGAGATGACCGAGACCCGGTTGTCGGTCACGATCTTGTTGGCCATGTCGATCTCGCCCTGGTCGCTGTTGGGCGCCTCGTAGACCAGCTGGGTGGCCTTGGGGGCCACGCCGCGGACGATCTCGCTGTCCAGCTCGACCTCGCCCTGGCCCTCGCCCGGCTTGGAGTCGTAGTTGGCGCCGTCGACCGCGACCGTGGTGACGGCCGGGCCGCTCAGGCCGAACTGCGAGTCGTAGGTGGTCAGGTTCGTCGACTTGTAGCCGTCGAACTCCCAGAGCGCGACCGTCACGCCGGTGCCGTCCGCGCCGGTCCTGGTGAGGTTGTAGGCGCCGGTGTACTGGGCCGGGGACATGCCGCTCGGAGTGGCGGTGGCCGCGTTCGGGGTGACCGCGTTCGGCGTGGCCAGGCGGTTCTTGCGGACCGCGTGGTTGTCCAGGCCGCTGACGCCCTGGACCACGGCGGCCAGGTCGGACGGGATCGAGGCGGCGGCGTCGTTGGCGAAGAAGGCGCGCTGGAGCTGCGGGTCGAGGTACGCGCTCTCGTGCGTGCCGAAGGCCTGGGAGACCTGGGCGGTGGTGCCGTGGGCGTTGACCACCTGGCGGTTGGCGCTCACGTCGGTGACGGTCAGGCCCTGCTGGGCCAGGTACGTCCGGACCTGGTCGACGGCGGCCTGGGTCGGTCCGAACCGCGCGGTGAACTGCTCCGGCGTCAGGTAGTGGCCGTACTCCGGGGTGCCCGGGGTGGTGACCGCGGTGAGGAAGCGGTCCAGGGCGTCGGTGTCGCGCAGCTTCAGGCTGACGGACACCGAGATCTGCTGCGCCGCCGGAACCTCACCCTTCTTCTCCGAGTGGGCCACCGCCGGGTTCACGGTGTTCGGCAGGGCGACGCGCGGGGAGGCGTTGGGGGTGGCGGCCTGCGCGGTGGAGACACCGAGCGAGACGGCGGTCAGCGGCAGCACGGCTATCGCCGCGGCGAGGGCAAGGGAGCGGGGGCGCAACGGATCCTCCTCCGGCCGGCTGTGGGGGCCGGCAAGGGGCCAGGCGTTCAGGGGGTCCAGAACGCTGGCTCGAACATGACAGAACCCGTGTGCGAATTGGATCATGACCAGGCAATTCGTTGCTAAAAAACAGTCAACTGTGGAGGCCTCGGAACTCGGTGGTTCCATTCAGTGAATGGCCGGGAATCCGGGGGCGGTCCAGACCAGTCCGAGCCGATCGGGCCGGACGTAGAATCGGACCGAGCCGAGGGAGGACGATGACTGACGTGCAGCCGGACCCGAGGGACCCGCGGCCGCTGATCGGCGAGCCGCTCGCGCTCGACCTGCTCAACACGCGCTGGGCCGGCACCCCCGTCAACGACCTGCTCACCGGCGTCGAGGGGTACGCGGTCTGGCTCTCCTCCGCCGGGCTGAGCGGACGCTGCGCGGCCGACGAGGCGGGCCTGGCGGCGATCCGCCGGGCCCGTGACGCGATCCGGTCGGCCGCCCAGGACGCCCGCGAGCTGGGCGAGTTGGGATCACCGGCACGGGACGGACTGGACGCCGTACTGGCGCACGGACGGATCCGGCGGACGGCGGCTCCGGGCGGGGCCGAGGAGCGGATCGAGGTCGACCGGCCGGAGTGGCTGGCGCCCTGGCTGGCGGCGGACGGCTTCCTCGGACTGCTCGGCCAAGGGGCGCACCGGATCAAGCAGTGCGCCCACGAGGCGTGCATCCTGCACTTCTTCGACGCCTCGCAGAACGGCCGCCGGCGGTGGTGCCGGATGGCGGTCTGCGGGAACCGGGCGAAGGCGGCGCGGCACTACGTGAAGGCGCGGGGTTGACCGACGACCGGTCGGCGGGGCGCTCGGTCGGCGGGTCGCGGCGGCGGGTCGGGGACGACGTGCCGGGGGCGCGGACGGACGCAGGGCGACGGTGCGCGGGCCGGGCGACGGGCGGGCGCGCGGGGGGCCGCGCACCCGCCCGAGGGGCGGTCAGGCCGGGGTGCCGAGCCAGTCGGTGAGGGCGGCGCGCAGCTCGCCCTGGCCCGGGTCGACGGAGGCCCAGGCGACGTAGCCGTCCGGGCGGATCAGCAGCACGGTGTCGCGCAGCTTGCCGTGCGGGTCGGCGGGGGCGGCGGAGACCATGCGGTCGGCCCAGGGCTCGGCGGCGGCCAGCTCGTCATTGCTGACCAGGACGAACTTCCCGGCGCGCAGCGCCTCGTAGAGCCGCTCGGGGGCGGCCGGGGCGCCGTCGACGGGCTTGCTCAGGGCGGTCAGCCGCAGATCCGGGACGCGCTTGCCGACCTGCGGGTGGGCGTCCTTGGGGGCCGGGTAGGAGATGCCGATGCCGGAGACCAGCTTGGCGCCGCGCTCGGTGACCGGGTCGAGGTGGCCGCCCAGCGCGGTGAGCGCCCCGCGCAGGGCGCGGGTGGGGGCGGACTCGGCGAGTGCCAGCCGGATCAGCGCGCCGGAGGTGCGCAGCACCGTCCGGCCGACCGGGTGCCGCTCGGTCTGGTAGGTGTCCAGCAGGGCGTCGGTGGCGTGCCCCCGGACCGCGGCGGCGAGCTTCCAGGACAGGTTGGCGGCGTCCTGGAGGCCGGTGTTCATGCCCTGGCCGCCGGCCGGCGAGTGGCAGTGCGCGGCGTCGCCGGCCAGGAAGACCCGGCCGGAGCGGTAGTTGGGGGCCTGCCGCTCGTCGCTGTGGAAGGTGGAGCTCCAGCGCACCTCCCGCAGGCCGTAGTCCTCGCCGAGGATGGCCCCGAGGAGGGCGGTGAGCTGCTCGGCCGTGGGGGCGGTGCCGTCCGGGTGGCGCTCCTCGCGGTCCCAGGCGATGACCCGGAACCAGCCGTCGCCGAACGGGGCGACGAAGGCGAAGCCGGCCTGGTTGGCGCCGACGGTGATCGCCTGGGTGGGCTCGCGCTCCAGCCGGACGTCGGCCAGCACCACCGAGTCGACCACCGACTCCCCGGGGAACGGGATGCCCAGCAGGTCGCGGACGGTGGAGTGGACGCCGTCGGTGGCGACCGCGTACGCGGCGCGGTGGCTCCGCCCGTCCCGGGTCTCCACGGTCACGCCCTCGGCATCCTGGTGCAGTCCGGTGACCTCGGCGCCGCGCAGCACGGTGGCGCCGGCCTCCTGCGCGCGCTCCAGCAGCAGCCGTTCGACGTTGTACTGCGGGGTGATCAGGACGAACGGGAAGCGGGTGGGCAGCGAGCCGAGGTCGATGCCGAAGCGGTCGAACATCCGCAGCTCGGCGAGCGGCCGGCCGGTGGCGATCAGCTCCTCGGCCAGGCCCCGGGCGTCCAGCAGCTCCAGGCTGCGGGCGTGCACGGCGAAGGCCCGGGTGAGGTTGGATCCGGCGGCCCGCTTCTCCAGTACGGTGACGCCGACTCCGGAGGCGGCGAGGTCGCCGGCCAGCAGCAGTCCGGTCGGTCCGGCACCGACGATCAGGACATCGGTTTCGGTCGTCGGCTTCACGGCCATGTACTCAGCTCCCGTTGTTCGGAGGGCGGTCGGACGCCGTTCCCGGCGTCCTCCCAGCCTCCATCATCGCGGGCGCGGTCGGAGCTGTGAACCGCCGGGCCCCGGCGGTCGGTGACCGCCGGGGCCCGGGGGCACCATCGGCCCGGTTCCTTCCGGGCTCAGGCGTGGCGGCGGACCTCCACCGTGCGGAACCGGTTGGCGACGAACGCGCCGTCGCAGTAGGCCGAGTTGGCGGCCGGGTTGGCGCCGGTGCCGTGCAGGTCGGAGAAGGCCGCGGTCTGGTTGGGGTAGACCCCGCCGGTCAGGTTGAGCGAGAGCGAGACGCCGGCGTCCAGCGCCGCCTCGACCAGCAGCGCCTCCACCTCGGGCGAGGTGGTGTAGCCGGAGGCGGTCATGGCGCCCTTCTCGCGGACCGTGGTGCGCAGCAACTCGACGGCGGCGGCGGTGGATTCGACGGCGACGGCGAAGGAGACCGGGCCGAAGCACTCGCTGCGGAAGACCGCGCGGTCGTCCGGCTTGTCGGCGTCCAGCTTGACCAGCGCCGGAGTACGGACGGTCGCGCCGGGGAAGTCCGGCGAGACCACCGCGCGCGGGGCGAGCGCGAGTTCGCCGTACTCGCCGCCGGCCGCGGCCGCCGAGCGCTGCAGCACCCCGGGGTTGACCACGGCGCCGAGGATCGCGGCGGCGCGGGCGTCGTCCGAGAGCAGGCCCTCGATGGCGCCGGCCAGGTCGGTGACCACCTGGTCGTAGGTCTTGTCGCCCTGGTCGGTGGCGATGCCGCCGCGCGGGATCAGCACGTTCTGCGGAGTGGTGCACATCTGGCCGCTGTAGAGCGAGAGCGCGAAGGCCAGGTTGCCCAGCATGCCCTTGTAGTCGTCGGTGGAGTCGATCACGACCGCGTTGACGCCGGCCTTCTCGGTGTACACCTGGGCCTGCCTGGCGTGCTCCTCCAGCCAGTCGCCGAAGGCGGTGGAGCCGGTGTAGTCGATGATCCTGATCTCCGGGCGGACCGCGAGGGTCGCGGCGACGGTGCCGCCCTCGTGCTCGGCGGCCAGGCAGACCAGGTTGGCGTCGAAGCCGGCCTCGGCGAGCACCTCGCGGGCGGTCCGGACGGTCAGCGCGAGCGGCAGCACGGCCCGCGGGTGCGGCTTGACCAGCACCGGGTTGCCGGTGGCCAGCGAGGCGAAAAGGCCCGGGTAGCCGTTCCAGGTGGGGAAGGTGTTGCAGCCGATCAGCAGCGCGAGGCCGCGCGGGACGACGGTGAACTCCTTGGTCATCACCAGCGGGTCGCGCTTGCCCTGGGGCTTGGTCCAGCCGGCCTGCCGCGGCAGCCGGGTCTGCTCGGCGTAGGCGTAGGCGACGGCCTCCAGGCCGCGGTCCTGGGCGTGCGGGCCGCCGGCCTGGAAGGCCATGCCGTAGGCCTGGCCGGTGGTGTGCATGACGGCCTGGGCGAACTCGTGGGAGCGGGCGTTGATCCGGTGCAGGATCTCCAGGCAGACGGCGGCGCGCTCCAGCGGGGTGGCGGCGGCCCAGCCGGGGCGGGCGGCGGTGAGCGCGGCGATCAGCGCGTCCGGGCCGGCGTGCGGGTAGGTGATGCCCAGCTCGACGCCGTACGGGGAGGCCTCGCCGCCGACCTGGTCGCCGTCGGTGGGGTGGCCGTCGAGGGTGAAGGGCTTGCCGAGCAGGGCGTCGAAGGCGGCCTTGCCGTCCGCCGGGCCGCTCTCGCCGTACGCCTTCGGGAACTCGGGGTAGGGCGACCAGTAGTCGCGCTCGGCGGCGGCGGCGAGCGCGGCGTCCAGGGTGGCCTGGTGGCGCTCGACCAGCTCGCTGACGAGGGGGTGGGTGACCGCTGCGGACATCTGTGCGCTCCTCGGAGGGCCTCGAAAAGCAGGACGGGACACGTCACAGAGTAACCGAACGATCGGTCGGCTCAAGAGGGGGCGGCGGAGCGGATCCCCTGGGAACGCGCGAAGGGGCGCGTCCGTCGCGGACGCGCCCCCGTGGGCTCGGACGATCCGGGTCTACGGCACGCCCAGTTCGAAGATGAGGTACCCCGCGTACCAGCCGGAGGCGACCGCCCCGGTGCCCAGCACGGTGGCCAGCACCGGCAGGCTGAGCTTGCGCATCCCCACCGCCAGCGCGATGAACAGCGGGAACGCGGGCATCAGGTAGCGCGAGACGTTGCCGAAGATGCCCAGGCTGCCGAGCACCGAGACGATCGTGGCCAGGGTGTAGGCGGTCAGCACCAGCGGCGGGCGCAGCCGGAACAGCAGCACGATCAGCACCGGCAGGCTGAACACGATCAGGGTGGCGAGGAGGTCCGGCGCCGGGAAGCCGTAGGGGTAGTCGGCGCGGCCCAGCAGCACCCCGCGGATCGCGTGCCAGGTGCCCTGGCCCCAGTCGAAGTAGTGCATCCAGGCGTCCTGCTGGATCCGGAAGTAGCCGCCCCACTCGCCGGTCCGCCAGCCCACCCAGCCGACGTAGCCGAGCAGGCCGAGCGGGGCCGTCAGCATCGCGGCCAGCGGGCGCGCCACGCCGCTCTCCCGGCGGTACAGGTCGACGATCGCGGCCAGGCCGACGGCGCCTATCAGGGCCGCCGAGGTCGGCCGGTTGAGCCCGGCGACCAGCGTGATCGCCCCGGCCGTGAGCCACTGCCTGGTCATCACGGCGTAGCAGGCCCAGGCGGCCAGCGCGACGAAGAGGGAGTCCGAGTAGACCGCCCACTGCGCACCCGAACCCGGGACGATCGCCCACAGCCCGGCCGCGATCACGCCCGACCGGACGTCGCCGGTCATCTTCTCCACCACGGCGTGGATGCCGGCCGCGGCGAACAGCGAGGCCACCACCGAGACCAGCATCCCGGCGCCGTACAGGCCCAGGCCGGTGCCCTCCGAGACCAGCCGCATCAGGCCCGGGTAGAGCGGGAAGAACGCGGCCGAGTTCTGCTCGATGGTGTAGCCGAGCGGGCCGTTGGGGATCGGTACGAGCGCCGGGTGGTAGCCGAACTGGGCCACCTGCTGGTACCACCAGCCGTCCCAGCTGGCCACCACGTCCCAGGGGTTGGCGCCGCCGCCGAACCGGGCCGGCTTCTTCGCGTAGTCACCGGCGAAGGAGAGCAGCTTCATGAAGACGGTGAAGCCGACCAGCTTCAGCACCGCGTAGCACCACACGGCCGGTCCGAACCGGACCACCAGGGCGCGGCCGCGCTCCTGCCAGCTGCGCGCGGCGCCGTCCGGTTCCCCGCTGCGCTGCTCTGGCGCGTCGGAGGCGACTGCCGGTATTGCGTTCATCAGCCGTGGACCCCAGTGCTCTGGACGTGAACGGATCGTCCGGAGAGTCTAGGGCCTGCGCCTTCCGGTTGGTGTGGACCAGCGGGACCCGATCGCGTACCGCCGCGGGCGGCCGGGGATACTCGGAGGATGGCCGATCACACCACGCGCACCGCCTACACCGTGGAGTCACTGCTCGCGGTGACCGTCGACGTCTTCAACGAGCGCGGCTACGACGGCACCTCGATGGAGGACCTGTCCCGGGCGGCCGGGATCTCCAAGTCCTCCATCTACCACCACGTGCGCGGCAAGGAGGAACTGCTGCGGCTGGCGGTCGGGCGGGCGCTGGACGGGCTGTTCGCGATCCTGGCCGAGCCGGCCGCGGTCGGGGGGCCGGCGGTGGAGCGGCTGGAGCACGTGGTGCGGCGCACCGCCGAGGTGCTGCTGGCGGAGCTCCCGTACGTGACGCTGCTGCTGCGGGTGCGCGGCAACACGGCCACCGAGCAGTGGGCGCTGGAGCGCCGGCGGGACTTCGACCACCAGGTCGCCGAGCTGCTGCGGGCGGCGGTCGCGGACGGCTCGCTGCGCGCGGACGTGGAGCCGCGGCTGGCCACCCGGCTGCTGTTCGGGATGATCAACTCGATCGTGGAGTGGTACCGGCCCGGGCTCAAGGCCGCCGACGGGGTCGCGGACGCGGTGGTGCACCTGGCCTTCGACGGGCTGCGGGCGCGCTGACCCTCCGGAGCCGGCCGCTCAGAGCGGCGGTACCTGGTCGGTGCAGCCGCTCAGAGCGGCGGCACCTGGTCGGTCTCCTCGAAGACCAGCATGGTGCGGGTGCCGAGCACCTGGGGGATGGACTGGATGCTGCCCAGCACCAGCTCCCGCAGGGCCTTGTTGTCGGCGGTGTGCACCAGCAGCAGGACGTCGAAGTCCCCGCCGACCAGCGCGATGTGGGCCACCCCGGGCAGCTCCAGCAGCTGCTCGCGCACCGTCCGCCAGGAGTTCTGGACGATCTTCAGGGTGACGTACGCCGACGCGCCCTGGCCGGCCCGTTCGTGGTCCACCCTGGCGGTGAAGCCGCGGATGATGCCGTCCTCGACCATCCTGGAGATCCGGGCGTACGCGTTGGCCCGGGACACGTGCACCCGCTCGGCCACCGAGCGGATGGAAGCGCGACCGTCCTGCTGCAGCAGCCGCAGGATCGACCGGTCGACCCGATCGAGTCTGGACGTCTGTTCAGCCGACATGACCCCCCACCCCCACCGTTTGGACGTACTGCCACCAGTCGACCGCCGAACAGGCCGAATGTCCACCACCTTGTCACGCTTCTGGTCAAGATGAACAGACGACCGAACAATCGGTAGGGAGCCCCCGCCACCCCTGGAGGTGCCCCGAGATGACCGTTCTCGACCACAGACACCACACCGGCGTGCCCGGTTGGCTGCCCGGCGCCACCGCTCCGCGCACCGACCCGGCGCCCCTTCTCCCGGACCTCTCCCCCGTCCGGGCGCTCGGCACCCCCGCGCTGGAGAAGTACGACCCGGCCCTGCTGCGCGAGCTCTACCGCCGTCTGGTCGTCGGCCGCCGCTACAACCAGCAGGCCACCACCCTGACCAAGCAGGGCAGGCTCGCCGTCTACCCCGCGTCCACCGGCCAGGAGGCCTGCCAGGTCGCCGCCGCGCTGGTGCTCGGCGAGCGCGACTGGCTCTTCCCCAGCTACCGCGACACCCTCGCCGTGGTCTCCCGGGGCGTCGACCCGCTGGAGGCGCTGACCCTGCTGCGCGGCAGCGCCCACACCGGCTACGACCCGCGGGCCAGCCGCACCGCCCCGCTCTGCACCCCGCTCGCTACCCAGGCCCCGCACGCCGTCGGGCTGGCGCACGCCGCCCGGCTGCGCGGCGAGCCGGTGGTCGCGCTGGCGATGCTCGGCGACGGCGGCACCAGCGAGGGCGACTTCCACGAGGCGCTGAACTTCGCGGCCGTGCTGGGTGCCCCGGTGGTCTTCCTGGTGCAGAACAACGGCTACGCGATCTCCGTCCCGCTCAGCGCCCAGTCCGCCGCGCCGAGCCTGGCCCACAAGGCCGTCGGCTACGGCATGCCGGGCCGGCTGGTGGACGGCAACGACGCGCCCGCCGTGCACTCGGTGCTGACCGAGGCGGTCGAGCGGGCCCGGGCCGGCGGCGGCCCGACCCTGGTCGAGGCGCTGACCTACCGGATCGAGGCCCACACCAACGCCGACGACGCCACCCGCTACCGCACCGAGCCCGAGGTGGCCGCCTGGCGGGAGCACGACCCGATCCTGCTGATGGAGCGCGCGCTGCGCGGCCTCGGCGTGCTGGACGACCGGCTGGTCCGGGAGGCGGCCGACGAGGCGGAGGCGCTGGCGGCCCGGATGCGGGCCGAGTTCCACGCCGACCCGGACCTGGACCCGATGTCGCTCTTCACCCACGTCTACGCCGAACCGACCCCCCAACTTCGCGAACAGGCAGCGCAGTTGGCCGCCGAGCTGGCCGCCGAGGCGGAGGTGGCGGACTGATGGCGACCGCGACACCCGTGCGCACCGCGTCCATGGCGCAGGCGCTCAACTCCGCGCTGCGGGACGCCATGCGCGAGGACCCGGCGGTGCACGTGCTCGGCGAGGACGTCGGCGCGCTCGGCGGCGTCTTCCGGATCACCGACGGGCTCACCGCCGAGTTCGGCCCGGAGCGCTGCCTGGACACCCCGCTGGCCGAGGCCGGCATCCTCGGCACCGCGATCGGCATGGCGATGTACGGGCTGCGCCCGGTGGTCGAGATGCAGTTCGACGCCTTCGCCTACCCGGCGCTGGAGCAGCTGTTCTCGCACGTCGCCAAGATGCGCAACCGCACGGCGGGCAGGCTCCCGCTGCCGATCACCGTCCGCATCCCGTACGGCGGCGGCATCGGCGGCGTCGAGCACCACAGCGACGCCTCCGAGGCGTACTACACCAGCACCCCCGGCCTGCACGTGGTCACGCCGGGGACGGTGGCCGACGCGTACGGGCTGCTGCGCGCCTCGATCGCCTCCGACGACCCGGTGGTCTTCCTGGAGCCCAAGCGGCTCTACTGGGGCAAGGCCGGGTTCGACCCGGCGGCGCCGGTCGAGCCGATCGGCCGGGCGGTGCTGCGGCGCACCGGCACCTCCGCCGTGCTGATCACCTACGGCCCCTCGCTGCCGGTCTGCCTGGAGGCGGCGGAGGCGGCGCGGGCCGAGGGCTGGGACCTCGCGGTGCTGGACCTGCGCACCCTGGTCCCGTTCGACGACGAGACGGTCTGCCGGGTGGTGCGCTCGCTCGGCCGGGCCGTGGTGGTGCACGAGGCCAGCGGCTTCGGCGGCACCGGCGCGGAGATCGCCGCCCGGGTCACCGAGCGCTGCTTCCACCACCTGGCCGCGCCCGTGCTGCGGGTCACCGGCTTCGACGTGCCGTACCCGCCGCCGATGCTGGAGCACCACCACCTGCCCGGGGTGGACCGGATCCTGGATGCGGTCGCCCGGCTCCAGTGGGAGGACCGAGGATGATGCCCGTCGTACGGGAGTTCCGGCTGCCCGACCTCGGTGAGGGGCTCACCGGGGCGGAGGTGGTGCGCTGGATGGTCGAGGTCGGCGAGGTGATCGCGGTCGACCAGCCGGTGGTGGAGGTGGAGACCGCCAAGGCCGTGGTGGAGGTGCCCTGCCCGTACGGCGGGGTGGTCACCGCGCGGTACGGCGCGGAGGGCGAGGAGATCGCCGTGGGCGCGCCGCTGGTGACGGTCGCGGTGGGGCCGTCGGAGGGGGGCGTCGCCGAGGCTCCGGACGGGCCCGCCGCCGTGGCGGCGGAGGTCGAGCGGCCGCTGGTCGGGTTCGGGGTCGCCGAGCCGGGTCGGAGCGGGCGGCGGCGCCGGGTCGGGGCGGGTGCCGCCGCCGGTGGCGCGGTTGCGCCGGTTGCTCCGGTCGGGCCGGTGACTCCGGCGGTTCCGGTGGCTCCGGCCGGGCCGGCGGTGGTGCCGGTGATCTCGCCGCTGGTGCGGCGGCTGGCCCGGGAGCAGGGGGTCGACCTGGCCGCGCTCGCCGGGAGCGGGCCGGACGGGCTGATCATGCGCGCGGACGTCGAGCGGGCGGTCGCGGCCAGGGTGGCCGCGCCGGTGCCTGCCGCGCAGGTGCCTGCCGGGCCGGTGCCCGCCGGGCCGGCCGTGCGGGACGGTGTGGTCCCGCTGCGCGGGCTGCGCAAGGCGGTGGCCGAGAAGCTCAGCCGCAGCCACCGGGAGATCCCGGCGGCGACTTGCTGGGTGGACGCGGACGCCACCGAACTGATGGCACTGCGACGGCAGTTGAACGCCACGCCGGGGCCGAAGGTGAGCGTGCTGGCGCTGCTGGCGCGGATCTGCACGGTCGCGCTGGCGCGCTTCCCGGAGCTCAACTCCTCGGTGACCGAGGACGGTTCGGGCATCGTCCGGCACTCGGCGGTGCACCTGGGCTTCGCCGCGCAGGGCGAGCGCGGGCTGGTCGTCCCGGTGGTGCGGGACGCGCAGGGCCGGAGCACCGAGCAACTCGGCGAGGAACTCGGCAGGTTGACCGAGGCTGCGCGCAGTGGCGCGCTCACCCCGGCCGAACTGACCGGCGGAACCTTCACGTTGAACAACTACGGGGTGTTCGGCGTGGACGGCTCCACCCCGATCCTCAACCACCCGGAGGCGGCGATGCTCGGCGTCGGCCGGATCGTCGCCAAACCCTGGGTCCACCAGGGGGAGTTGGCGGTGCGCGAGGTGACCCAGCTGTCGTTCACCTTCGACCACCGGGTCTGCGACGGCGGGACGGCCGGCGGCTTCCTGCGGTTCGTCGCGGACTGCGTGGAGCAGCCGGGGATGCTGCTGCGGCAGCTCTGAGCAGGGTCGTTCCCGGGCAGGGCGGCACGGTCGCCCTGGGTGTGCGGAGGGGCACCCAGGGCGACCGCGGACCGAGGAGAGTAGCGCGTTCCGGGCCCGGATGTCCGGGCTTCGCGTGATTCGTCGGGCGGGCCGTCCGGCCGTGCCACGCTGCCTTGGCGTCAGCAGAGACAAGCCAGGTGGCGCAGGTCGGCCGGAGGCGAAACGATTCTCTTGGGTACTCGAAACGTAGCGGTGAAGTCCCGCGGAACAGTCCTGGTCCGCACCGGGCACGGCTCGGCGGGGGTCGCCTCCGTCCCGGGCCTGTCCCAGTCCGTGTCCCTGTCGGAGCCCGCGTCCCCGTCGGACTGCGCGTCCCCGTGGGAGTCCGTGTCCGAGCGGGCCCCGTCGCGGCGGACGGCCGTCCGGCCACCGATGCCGCTGGACCCGCCGGACCGGCCGCCGGTGGTGGCGGCCGACGCGCCGACGGCGGTGCTGCCGCCGGTTCCACTGCCGCCGGTTCCGCTGCTGGAGCCCGTCCGGCCGGTGATCCCGGCCCGGCCGGTGCAGCCGCCGGCCGTGCCCGCTCCCGTGCCCGCGTCCGCTTTCGCGCCCGCGCCCGTTCATGCCCCCGCCGCCCCCGCCGCCTTCCGCCCGCTGTTCGTCGACGCGCCCGGCCACAACTGGGCCGGGCCGGGCGACCGGTGGAGCGACGCCTGGGGCGTGCCGACCCCCGTCGGGCAGCTCCCGGCCGCGCCCGTCGCCGCCGCGCTCCCCGCTGCCGGGCAGGTCGGGCCCGCCGACCTGCCGCTCACCGCCCGCGACGTCGAGCTGGTCCGGGCCGGCCTGGCCGCCGTCGAGCCGGTCGCGGACCGCGCCACCGCGCACTTCTACGCGCTGCTGTTCCTGCGCCACCCCGAGCTCCGCTCGTTCTTCCCCGCCGCCATGGACGTCCACCGCGACCGGCTGTTCCGCACCCTGCTGGCCGTCGTGCGCGAGATCGACCGGCCGGTGGCCCTGCGCGCCATGCTGGCCGGGCTCGGCCGCAGCCACCGCCGGTACGGCACGCTGGCCGGCCACTACGTCGCGGTGGAGGAGTGCCTGGTGCGGACGCTGGCCCGGTACGCCGGCGAGCGCTGGGACGCCGAGGCGGAGTCGGCCTGGCGCCGCGCCTACCGGATGGTCGCCTCGACCATGATCGAGGCCGCCGAGGAGGACGCCCGCACCTCGCCGCCCTGGTGGCAGGGCGAGATCGTCCGGCACGAGCGCCGCACCCGGGCCGTCGCGGCGATCACCGTCCGGCCGGACCAGGCGTACCCGTTCCGGGCCGGGCAGTACGCCGCCCTGGAGACGCCCTGGTGGCCGCGGGTCTGGCGGCACTACTCCTTCGCCGCCGCGCCCCGCCCGGACGGGCTGCTGACCTTCCACGTCAAGGCCGTCCAGGCGGGCTGGGTGAGCAACGCGCTGGTCCACCGGGCCGCACCCGGGGACGTGCTGCGGCTCGGCCCGGCCACCGGCTCGATGACCGTCGACCACGCGGCCGGGCCGGACCTGCTCTGCCTCGGCGGCGGCACCGGCATCGCGCCGATCCGGGCCCTGGTCGAGGAGGCCGCCGCGCACGGGGCGTCCGGCCGCCGGGTCGAGGTGTTCTACGGGGCCCGCCGGGCCGAGGAGCTGTACGAGCTGGCCGCACTGCGCGAACTGGCCGCCCTGCACCGGTGGCTGACGGTCCGTCCGGTGCTGTCGGGCGGCGGCCCGGCCGGGGGCGTGCTGACCGGCGAACTGCCCGAGGTGGTCGGCCGGTTCGGCTCGTGGGCCGGCCACGAGGCGGTGCTCAGCGGGCCGCCCGCGATGGTGCACCGGGGCGTGGGGGTGCTGGTGCGCGCCGGGGTGCCGGCCGAGCGGATCCGGCACGACCTGGCCGGCGACCTGGCCGGCGGGTGATCAGCCGAGATCGGGTGCGAGGAGCGCGCGGATGCCCTCGATGTTGGCCGCCAGGTACGCCCGCAGCCGGGGCGGGACCACGTTGACCGAGGTGACGCCCTCGCGGGTGAACGGCAGCCGGACCACCTCGTACTCGCCGTTGGGGTCGGTCACCTCGGGCCCGTGCCGCCGGCTGAGGTCCATCGAGGCGAGCCGGCAGACGAAGAAGTGCTGCACCTTGACCCCGTGGGGGTGCAGCGGGGTGCCGTCGTCGTGGTGGGTGTGGCTGATGGTGTCGACGAAGGCGGGCACCACGTCCACGACCTTGCCGCCGAGCTCCTCGTCCACCTCGCGGTGCAGCGCCTCGACCACCGTCCGGTCCTCGCGTTCGACGCCGCCACCGGGGGTGATCCAGTACGGGTGCGGCGAACCGGGCCGGACCCGCCGGATCAGCACGATCGAGGCCGGGCCGTCCGGATCGTCCGGATCCAAGTCCAGCAGGATCGCCCGCGCGGTGCGCTTGACGACCGGGCGCGGTGGCGGAGTGCGGTTCTCGGGGCCCATGGCAACCTCCGGGACTGGCGCGTTGTGCGGGAGTCTCCCGCGCCGGGGAGGGGGCGAAACCCGGGGAACGGGTCGAAACGCACCGGGAACGGGTCGAAACGCCGACCTGGTCGGGTGCGTCCGTTCGGGGCCCCGCTGTGCTGCAATGAGCAGCCACCGGGCACATGGGAGGCTTCGCTCCGCATGCCCGGGCCGGGCAGGGACCTGCACGAGGGACTCGGGCTGAGGGTCGGGTGGTACGGATCGAGTCGCACGGCTTTTCGAAGAACGACGGCCTCCCGGGACGGCGCCGGCGTGCCGCACGCCCATGGCCGCAGGAGGGCCGGGGCGGTGAGCCCGTCGTTCATTCTCTGGCCGCACTTGGTCTAGACCGCTCCCGATTCGTTCACCATTTGAAAAAGCACACCTTGTCCATGACATCCGCAAACATGGACGATGGTGATCGAACGTGGATTGGTTGCCTAAACCGTCACAAAAACCGTCGAAACCATGTCCGGCCGCCATCGGACCAAGCGAACCGACGGCGCGGGCTGAACGAGAGGTACTGGCGCCATGCAGCACAGCACAGTCCAGGGTCACCTGGTGATGAACCTCGTGGTCTCGCACGAGCTCTCCTTCCGCCTCCTGGTGGACCTGGGGTACGACGCGGACGACCCGTACGCCGTCCGGCTCACCTTCCACCTGCCCGGCGACGCCCCGGTCACCTGGTACTTCGCGCGGGAGCTGCTGCTCGACGGGCTCAGCGGGCCCGCGGGCGAGGGCGACGTGCACATCCGCCCGGTCGGCGAGGAGCTCTCGGAGGTCCGCATCGTGCTGCGCTCCCCCGACGGCGACGCCCTGCTGTGCGCCTCCTCCGCGCCGCTGATCGCCTTCCTGGCGCGCACCGACCGGCTGGTGCCGGTGGGCCAGGAGTCCACCGGGCAGGACATCGACGCCCAGCTCGCCGACCTGCTCAAGGGGCGTGAGAACGCGGGGTGAGCGGTCCGGCAGGCGACGCAGGCACGACGAAGGGGCCCGCACCCGGTGAACAACCCGGGTGCGGGCCCCTTCCGGCCGCCCGCACGACACCGCTCAGTCGTCGTCCAGGGCCAGGTGCAGGCCCCACGAGACCAGGCTGATGATCAGTGAACCGACCAGCGCGGAGACGAAGTTGGTCACGTGGAAGTCCAGGCTCAGCTTCCCGGAGGCCCAGGAGGTGAGCAGGAGCATCAGGGCGTTGATCACGAAGGTGATCAGGCCCAGCGTGAGGATGAACAGCGGGAACGAGAACAGCTTGACCACCGGCTTGATCAGCCAGTTCACGACGCCGAAGACGACGGCGACGCCGAGCACCGTGAGCGCCTTGTGCTGCCAGTCCGCGTTCCCCTGGGCGAGTTGGATGCCGCTGACGATCCAGGCGGCGACCCAGATGGCCGCCGCGTTGATCAGTGTCTTGATGACGAAACCTTTCATGCCGCCCAAGCCTGGCAGGAACCCCCGTCCCGGCGGAACCACCACACGGCGGGTTGGTGTTGAATGCCCCTGGTCCGGGAGGTGGACGGACCGGTCCGCGAACGAGGGAGGACGGCGGCGGTGAAGCTCTTCCGGCTGGACGAACTGGACGCCGAACGGGCGGCCAACGACGGCGCGTACCTGCGGTTCCTGCGCGAACCGCGGATGTCCGCCGGGCTGTACGCGCTGGCCCCCGGCGACACCGACACCCAGACCCCGCACGACCAGGACGAGATCTACCAGGTGATCAGCGGCCGGGCCGAACTCACCGTCGGCTCCGAGACCGCGACGGTCGGGCGCGGCACGGTGGTGTACGTGCCGGCCGGCACTCCGCACCGGTTCCACCACGTCACCGAGGAACTGCGGGTACTGGTGGTGTTCTCCCCGCCGGAGGACTGAACGCCCGGGCGTCGGAGGACGCGTGCGGCCCGCCGGTTAGGGTCGCGTCATGAGCACCAAGACGCTGACCGAAGAACTCTGGGCGGCCATCGAGCCGGTGTACGCCGAGATCCTCGCCCACCCCTTCCTGGCCGGGCTCACCGACGGCACCCTGCCGCGCGAGGCCTTCCGCCACTTCGTCGTCCAGGACTCGCACTACCTGCGCGACTACGCCCGCGCGCTCGCCGTCTGCGCCGCCAAGGCGCCCGGCGAGGAGGACGTCCGGGCCTTCGCCGACGACGCGGTCGGCGCGCTGGCCGCCGAGCAGGGCATGCACGCCGAGTTCCTGACCGCCTTCGGCGGCAGTGCCGAGCAGGCCGCCGCCGAGCCGGTGCTGCCCACCACCCGGGCGTACACCAGCTACCTGCTGGCCACCGTCTACGGGGGCTCCTTCGCCGAGGCGGTCGGCGCGGTGCTGCCCTGCTACTGGATCTACGCCCGGGTCGGCGAGGCGCTGCTCGCCCAGGGCTCGCCCGACCCGCTCTACGCCAAGTGGATCTCCACCTACGGCGACGAGGCCTTCCAGTCGGTCGTCCGCCGGGTGCTGGCGCTCACCGACCGGCTGGGCGAGGAGCTCTCCGCGGCCGAACGCCGCAGGGTGGTCGAGCACTTCGTGACCACCTCGCGCTACGAGTGGATGTTCTGGGACGCCGCCTGGCGCGGCGAGCGCTGGCCGGTCTGAGCCGTGCGCCGGTCGGTCAAGCCGTGCGCCGGCCGGTCCGATTCGGGTGCGCGCCCGCCGTCCGGGCCGTGCACCGGACGGCGGGCGCGCGCGGTGCAGGGTCAGCCGGTGACGAAGTAGCCGGTCAGGTCGGCGACGACGTCGGCCGCGGCGCCGTGGTTGTAGACCGAGTACGTGCCCGAGGCCGTCACGGCGGTGGACACCGAGTTGGCGACGGTCCGGCCGGGCTCGACGTTGACGGTGGAGGTGTTCGGCGGCTGGCCCCCGCCCGGGAAGACGGTGAGGTGGCCGAAGTCGGTGACGTCGGTGACCGTGACGTTGGCCTCCACGCCCACGACGTTCGGGACGGAGCCGTCCGTCGGCACCGCCTGGACGGCCGCGGTCGCCCCCCGCTGGAGCATGCCGCCGGTGACCCGGGTGTCGAGGTTCCGTACCGGCGTCCTGAGCGCGCTGAACAGGCCCTTCCCGGACGGCCCGTAGTAGCCGACGACGTCGACGATCACGTGCACCCAGCCGGCCCGGTTGTAGACGTCGATGCTCCCGTCCGCTCCGACCGGCACCACGACCTGGTTCGCGACGGTCGATCCCACCGGGAAGTTGACGTTGGAGCCCTTGGCGGGCCGCGGCTTCCCGGTCGGGTACGCGGTCAGGAAGCTGTCCCAGGAGCCGTCCGTGGTGGTGACGTTGAGGACCACCGAGGTGGCGTCCGCGGTCCCCAGCTCGGGGCGGGCGACCTGGTAGGTGCGCACCGCGTCGCCACCGAGCCGGCCGGTGCCGTCGCTGCGGCTGTCGGCGATCCGGGTCGGGGTCAGCGGACCGAACCCGTCGGTCGCCGCGGTCCGGTAGTAGCCGACCACGTCGAGCACGACGTCGACGTCGCCCGCGTTGTTGTAGAGGGCGAGCCAGGGGGAGGTGCGGCTGACCGGGCCGACCGCGACCGTGACCAGGTTCGAGACGGTCCGGCCGGCCGTGAAGTTGAGGCTGGAGGTGGCGGGCTTGGTGCCCGGCGCCCCGGCGGTGGGGCTGATCGAGAGGAAGCTGTCGGCGGTCGGGTTGGTCACGGTCACGTTGACCACCACGGCCGTGACGTCGGACGGCACGACGCTGGTGCAGTCCTGCGGGGGGTGGCTGCGGCAGAACGTGGCGAGCGGGGTCGAGTAGTACTCGCCCTCATGGAGCGGCCGCGCGGTACGGGTCGCCGGGACCTGGTTGTAGTCGCGGGTGTCCAGGACCCGGGTCGGAGTCATCCCGACGAACCCGGCCGGTGCGGTGACGTCGGCGGCAGCGGTCGCCGCCGCGGTTGCCGGTGCCGCGGTGGGTGCGGCGGTCGCCGGGACGGCGGCGAGCGCCGCGACGGTCAGGCTGAGCGCCGCGAGAGCGGCTGTGGACACGGCTGTTCTGGCTAGCATGATCAGGTTCCCCCTGGTCGATGGCGCCGGACGGCCTTGCGCCCGGCACCAGTTGGACGCTCCGGAACGCCGGAGGTTGTACTCCGCCGGACGAATTCTCCGGGGTCACCCGGGGGGCCGGGGTAGGGGTGATCTCGGGGTTCTCTCCGGGCCGCCGGGCCTCGTTCCGGCACGCGCGCCACCGTACGATCGAAGTACCGAAAGCAAGCGGGATGCGGCACCGGACGGCGGCCGACCCGAGGGGAGAAGAGGAACCGACATGGCTGAGCTCTGGAAGTCGCTGCCCTCCTGGGTGCGCAACATCGTCATCCCGGTGCTGGTCCTGGTACTGGCCTGGAACGTCGTCGCGTTCGTGTTCGGCGTCGTCGGCGCACTGCTCTCGATCGTGATCAAGCTGCTGGTGGTGGTCGGCATCGCGGCCGCCGTGGTGGTCCTGGTGAAGAAGGCCGCCAGGAGCTGACCCGCCACCCCGCAACGCCGCCCTGAGGCCCGGCCCCCTCCCACGAGGGGCGCCGGGCCTCGGCCGTTCTCCGGCGGCCCACGCGACCGAGCCGGGGGCGGCCGCGCGGGCGGGCAGGGAGGCGCTCTGGACCTGCGGCGATCCGCTCGCTACGGTGTTGGGCGTCGTGTGCAGGCAACACCGCCTGCGACGCGGGAGCTCGGAGCACCGGGCTGAGAGGGCGCTGACCGGGACGTCGACGGACGGACCGACGGCTGCGTCGACCGCAGGAACCTGACCGGGTAATGCCGGCGTAGGGAGTAGAGGTCAGATGACCACGTTCGAAGCACAGCCGCAGTCTGCCCAGGGCGCCCCCAGCAGCGAGCGCACCGGCTATCCGACCCCGGCCTGGCGCAAGGCCCACCGGGAGGGATCGCGCCCCGACCTGCGCGTCCCGTACCGCGAGGTGCGGCTCACCAACGGCAGGACCGTCCCGCTGTACGACACCTCCGGCCCGTACACCGACCCGTCCTACGAGCCCGACGTGCGGCGCGGCCTGCCCGCGCTGCGGGACCCCTGGATCCGCCAGCGCGGCGACGTCGAGGAGTACGACGGCCGCGAGCCGCGCCCCGAGGACGACGGGATCAAGCACACCTCGCCGCGCGGCGGGAACCTGCGCAACCTGGACGCCGTCTTCCCCGGCCGCCCGCGTCGCCCGCTGCGCGGCCGCGACGGCGTCGCCGTCACCCAACTCGCTTACGCCAAGCGGGGCGTGGTGACGCCGGAGATGGAGTTCGTGGCGCTGCGGGAGGGCCTCGCGCCGGAGTTCGTGCGCGCCGAGGTGGCGCGCGGCCGGGCCGTCATCCCGGTCAACGTGAACCACCCGGAGGTGGAGCCGGCCATCATCGGCACCAACTTCCTGGTGAAGATCAACGCCAACATCGGCAACTCGGCCGTCACCTCCTCGATCGAGGAGGAGGTGGAGAAGATGACCTGGGCCACCCGCTGGGGCGCCGACACCGTCATGGACCTCTCCACCGGCCGCAACATCCACACCACCCGTGAGTGGATCCTGCGCAACTCCCCGGTGCCGATCGGCACCGTGCCGCTCTACCAGGCCCTGGAGAAGGTGGACGGCAAGGCCGAGGAGCTGAGCTGGGAGGTCTACCGGGACACCGTCATCGAGCAGTGCGAGCAGGGCGTCGACTACATGACCGTCCACGCCGGCGTGCTGCTGCGCTACGTCCCGCTCACCGCGCGCCGCAAGACCGGCATCGTCTCGCGCGGCGGCTCGATCATGGCGGCCTGGTGCCTGGCGCACCACCAGGAGAACTTCCTCTACACCAACTTCGAGGAGCTCTGCGAAATCCTCGCCGCCTACGACGTCACCTTCTCGCTCGGGGACGGGCTGCGCCCGGGCTCGATCGCGGACGCCAACGACGAGGCGCAGTTCGCCGAGCTGAAGACCCTCGGGGAGCTCGGCCGGATCGCCCGCGAGCGGGACGTCCAGGTGATGATCGAGGGCCCGGGCCACGTCCCGATGCACAAGATCAAGGAGAACATGGATCTCCAGAAGGAGATCTGCGACGAGGCGCCGTTCTACACCCTCGGCCCGCTGACCACGGACGTCGCCCCCGGCTACGATCACATCACCTCGGGCATCGGCGCCGCGATGATCGCCTGGTGGGGCACCGCGATGCTCTGCTACGTGACCCCCAAGGAGCACCTGGGCCTGCCCAACCGGGACGACGTCAAGACCGGCGTGATCACCTACAAGATCGCCGCCCACGCCGCCGACCTGGCCAAGGGCCACCCCGGCGCCCAGGCCTGGGACGACGCCCTCTCCGACGCCCGCTTCGAGTTCCGCTGGGAGGACCAGTTCAACCTGGCCCTCGACCCGGAGACCGCCCGCGAGTTCCACGACGAGACCCTCCCCGCCGAGCCCGCCAAGACCGCCCACTTCTGCTCGATGTGTGGTCCGAAGTTCTGCTCGATGAAGATCAGCCAGAAGATCCGCGACGAGCACGGCGACGGTTCCAGCGCCGTCGACACCGAGTTCGACGCCGAGGCGCTGGCCGGCATGCAGGCCAAGTCCGAGGAGTTCGCGGCCCAGGGCAACCGGGTCTACCTCCCGCTCGCCGACTGACCGCACCACGTGCGAGAGCGGCTCCGAGAGTATTTCGCCTCTCGGGGCCGCCGTTCGTGGTTCCGCTGCTCGTCTGCAGAGGCCCGAGGATCGATGCAGCTGATATCTGCATTTTGCAGATATCAGCGCTAGAATGCAGGCATGACAGTCCTCACAATCCGGGACGTCCCGGACGATCAGATCCAGACCTTGAAGGTTCGCGCAGCGCAGGCCGGCAAGTCGCTCCAGGCGTTCATGCAGGACCTGATTGCCAAGGAGGCATCCAGGCCCACCATGGCGGAGATGATGGACAGGCTGAACCGGGAGACCACTGCCACCGTCAGTACCGCCGATGTCCTCGCGGCGATTGATGAGGGGCGAGCCGGGCGTTGATCGTCATTGACTGCTCCGCGCTGGTCCTGGTTCTCACTGCCCACGGTCCCGACGGGCAGCTCGTCCGCGGCCGCGTGGCCGAGGCTGGGGACGTCTACGCGCCCACCCTCCTGGACTACGAGATCCAGTCAGCCCTCCTCCGCATGAAACGTGGCGGCAAACTGACTGAGAGGGAAGTGGAGAGGGCGATCACCGCGTACCGGATGCTTCCCATTGCCAAGCGGGAAACGTTGCCCTTCTGGGATCGGGTCAAGAACCTGCACGCGAACCTCAGCACCTACGACTCCCAGTACGTCGCCTTGGCGGAGGCCCTGGGCGTACCGCTGATCACCAGCGACGCAAGGATCGAGCGCAGCGGTGCGGCCAAGTGCGAGATCGAGGTCTTCGCCTCGATCCGCCCTTGACCGGCGCAGCGCGTCCCCGTGGTGCCTTCACCGAAGTTCTGCTCGATGAAGATCAGCCAGAAGATCCGCGACGAGCACGGCGACGGTTCCAGCGCCGTCGACACCGAGTTCGACGCCGAGGCGCTGGCCGGCATGCAGGCCAAGTCCGAGGAGTTCGCGGCCCAGGGCAACCGGGTCTACCTCCCGCTCGCCGACTGACGCCGGAGCCCGGCACCCGAGCGCCGCCCCGGGAGGTATGGCCTTCCGGGGCGGCGCTGTGCGCGGGGGTTGGTGGGCCCGCCCCTGCCCACCCCCGTGGGGCTGGGGCGGGGGTCCGGTCAGGCGGTGGCGTCCTGGGGGTACCAGCGGAGTTCGACGGTGTTGCCGTCCGGGTCCTGGACGTAGACGGAGGTGGCGGTGCCGCGGGCGCCGTAGCGGGGGACGGGGCCTTCGAGGACGGTGAAGGTGCCCGCGTCGATGACCTCCTGCCAGTCGAGGGGCTCGACGGTGAGGCAGATGTGGTCGACGTTGGACTCGTGCCGGGGGCCCTCGGCCAGGTCGATGATGGTCTCGGGGCCGACGCGGACGGAGGGGAACGACACCCGGCCGGCCCGCCACTCGTCGACCCGGACGGGGGCCAGGCCGAGGAGGCCGGTGTAGAAGGCCAGCGAGCGCTCGACGTCGGCGACGTTGAGGACGAGGTGGTCGAAGGCTACGACGCGCATGGTGGGGTCCTTTGGGGTACGGCGGGGGACGGGCGGGGGACGGGCGGGGGAGCGCGGGGAGCGGTCAGGCCTGCTGGTAGTGCAGGTGGACGACGCCGGTGCTGAAGGTGGCGGAGTGGGCGAGCCGCAGCGGCGTGCGGTCCTGCTCGGTGAACAGGCGGATGCCCTGCCCGAGCACGATCGGGTGGACGAGCAGGTGGAGGTCGTCGATCAGCCCGGCGCGCAGCAGGGTGCGGGTGAGCATGATGCTGCCGGTGACGTTGATGTTGCGGCCCGGACGGCGCTTGAGCGCGGTGAGTTCGGCGACGACGTCCCCGGAGAGGACGGTGGAGTTGTTCCACTCCGCCTTGTCGAGCGTGGTGGAGACGACCAGCTTGCGGATCGCGTTGAGGCCGTCCGCCATCTCGCCGGTCTGGTGCGGCCAGACGGCGGCGAAGGACTCGTACGTCCGCCGGCCGAGCAGCAGGGTGTCGGACGCGGCGGCCATCCCGCCGACGACGGCGCCCATCTCCTCGTTCAGGTACGGGAAGTGCCAGGTCTCGGGGGCCTCGACGACGCCGTCCAGCGAGACGAAGAGTCCGGCGGTGATCCGGCGGTCGGTGCTGGTCATGGGGGTTCTCCGGAAGTGGCGGGGTGGTCGGCGCGGGGCGGGCTTCCCGCTCGGCCGGTGACGTGTTCAACGATCCCCTGGTCCGGATGTTTGATCAATGCGCGATCGCCGTACGATCGTTGAGCCGGATTCAACGATCGAGGGGCGGGGCGGGATGCTGGAACGGTTGGAGGTCGAGGTCTTCCTCGCGCTCGCCGAGGAGCTGCACTTCGGCCGGACCGCCGAGCGGCTACACCTGACCACCGGGCGGGTCAGCCAGGTGGTGAAGAAGCTGGAGCGCCGGATCGGCGGGCCGCTCTTCGACCGCACCAGCCGGTCGGTCGGACTCACCGCCGTGGGGAGGCGGTTGGCCGACGACCTGGTCCCGGTGGTGGCGGCGATGGCGGAGGCGCTGCGCCGGGCGGAGGACGCCAGCCGGGGTGTCAGCGGGGAGCTGCGGGTGGCGTTCCTCGGGGAGTGGACGGCGCCGGTGCTGCTCAGGGCGGCCGCGCGGTTCGGCGAGCGGCACCCGGAGTGCCGGGTGGACGTGCGGGAGGTGCAGCTCTCCAACTCCCGGGCGAGCCTGGTGGACGGCTCGATCGACGTCCTGATCGCCTCCTACCCGTTCGACGGCATGGCCCGCGGGCCGGTGCTGATGACCGAGCAGCGGGTCCTGGCGGTGGCCGCCGGGCATCCGCTGGCCGCGGAACCGTCGGTGTCGGTCGAGGTGCTCGCCGACCACCCGGTGGTGCAGTACCCGGCCGTCACTTCGGTGGGCTTCAAGCGCGACCGCACCCCCGACCGCACGCCGTCGGGCCGCCCGGTGCCCAAGGGGCCGTCCGGCAGCACCTTCTCCGAGATGCTCAGCCTGGTCGCGATGGGCCGCGGCGTGCTTCCGGTCGGGGAGCACTCCCGCCGCTACTACCCGCGTCCGGACGTCGCGTACGTGCCGATCCACGACGCGCCGCCGATCGAGCGCGGCCCGGTCTGGCTGGAGAGCAACACCACCGCGCGGGTCCTCGCCTTCGTCCAGGCGGCGACGGACGCCGCCGGGGCGCGGGGGGCCGGTGGGGCGGCGCCGTCGTGCGTGGCGTCGGCGGGGTGACGGGGCCAACCGGAGAACCGGTGCCGACGGGGTGGCCGGTGCCGACGGGGCCGGTGCCGACCGGGTAGCCGGTGCGGCCCGCCTCGGAGGCGGTGGTCAGGAGATCGCGCGCAGCCGGACCGGCCCCGGCGTGAGCAGATGGTCGAGGTGGGCGGCCGTCTCATCGTCGGCGGGGAGCAGGACGACGAGCTGCTGGGAGTCGTCGGTGAGGTCCAGGGTCTCGCGCAGCAGCCGGAGTTCGGGGCCGGACGGGTGCCGGAGGCGGAGCGGGCCGCGCCGGGGGACGAGGTGGTTGCCGAGCCGGCGGGTGAACTCGGGGCCGGCGAGCGGGGCGAGTTCGGTGCTGAGCCACTCGGCGGATTCGACCGAGGGGCCGAGCCAGATGTCGAAGGCCTGTTCGTCGGCGACGTCGTCCCAGTCGGCGAACAGGGTCCGGGCGCGCGGGTCGGTGAAGACGTAGCGGGTGAGGTTGGGCGCCGGGCTGTCGAGCAGTCCGGCGGCGCCGAGGACGGTCGCGTAGCCGCTGGTGTGGGCGAGGACGTCGCCGAGGCGGTTGGTGACGGCGGCGATGCCCGGTTCGAGCAGGCGCAGCGTCTCGCGGACGGTGGGGCGCAGTTCGCGCGGGGCGGGGGCGGGCCGGGTATGGCCGGCGCACGCGCCGCCGGCGATCTTGGTGAGGTAGCGCAGGTGGTTGCGCTCGGCGGGGTCGAGGCTGAGGGCGTCCGCGAGGGCGTTGACCACGGCGGTGGAGGGGTTGCGGTCGCGGCCCTGTTCCAGCCTGGTCAGGTACTCGACGCTGATGCCGGCGCGGACGGCTAGGTCGGCGCGGCGCAGGCCGGGTGAGCGGCGGCGGCCGTGGTCGGGCAGGCCCAGCGTCTCGGGCTGGATGCTGTCCCGCTTCGCGCGGATGAAGTCCCCCAGTGGTGTGCCCATATGGCGAGCGTAGTGCTGATCGCCGCGCGCAGGGTGGCCCTGCGGGGGCCAGCCTGGGCACGGCCTGGTTGCGGGTGGATGGCGGGCTGAGAGTGGTGGCCATGGAGACGAACAAGCACAAGCTGGTGATCATCCTCGGCAGCGTCCGGGAGGGCCGGTTCGGCCCGGTGGTGTCCTCGTGGGTGGCCGAGCAGGCCGCCGCGCACGGGGGCTTCGAGGTCGAGGTGGTGGACCTCGCCGAGGTCGAGCTGCCGCTCGAACTGCCCTCCGCCTCACCGAAGTTCGCCGGCGACGACTACCCGCGTCCGGCCGGGATGGCCGAGCTGACCGAGGCCCTGGAGGGCGCCGACGCCTTCGTCGTCGTCACCCCGGAGTACAACCACAGCTACCCGGCCTCGCTGAAGGCCGCGATCGACTGGCACTTCACCCAGTGGACGGCCAAGCCGGTCGCCTTCGTCAGCTACGGCGGCGCGGCCGGCGGCCGGCACGCCGTACTGCACCTGGAGAACGTGCTGACCGAGCTGCACGCGGTGACCATCCGGGACGGCCTGGCCTTCCCGAACTACTTCACCGCCTGGTCGGACGGCCGCCCGGACGACCCGCAGGCGCCCGGTTACGCCAAGGTCCTGCTCGACCAACTGTCATGGTGGGCAGGCGCGTTGAAGGCCGCACGGGCCGCCGCGCCGTACCCGGCGTAGGCGCGGGGGCAGAGCACCGAATCACCTGGAGAAGCCGGAGCGCCCGGAGAAGGAGGAGGACGATGGACTACCTGAAGCTGGCCGGCACCGACCTGGAGGTCAGCCGGATCGCGCTCGGCTGCATGGGCTTCGGCGGCACTGGCACCGGGCACAACCCGTGGGCGCTGGACGAGGAGGCCGCGGCGCCGGTGTTCCGGCGGGCGGTCGAGCTCGGCATCACCCTCTGGGACACCGCCAACGTGTACGGCGGCGGCGCCTCGGAGGAACTGGTCGGCCGGGCGGTGCGGCGCTTCACCCGGCGTGAGGACGTCGTCCTGGCGACCAAGGCGGGCCTGCCGATGCACGACGGCCCGGGCGGCTCCGGGCTGTCCCGGCGGGCGGTCCTGGAGCAGGTGGACGGCTCGCTGGCCCGGCTCGGCACGGACCACATCGACCTCTTCCAACTGCACCGCTTCGACCCGGCGACGCCGGTCGAGGAGACGGTGGCGGCCCTGCGCGAGGTGGTCGAGGCCGGGAAGGTCCGGTACGTCGGGGTCTCCTCGATGTGGGCCTGGCGGTTCGCGGAGCTGCGGCACGCGGCGGCCGTGGCGGGCGGCCCGCGGTTCGTGTCGATGCAGCACCAGTACAGCCTGGTGCAGCGGGAGGAGGAGCGGGAGATGTTCCCCTTCCTCGCCGATCAGGGCATCGCCAGCCTGGTCTGGTGCCCGCTGGCCTCGGGCCGGCTGGCCCGGCCGTACGGGCAGGGCACCGCCCGCTCGGCCGGGGACCCGGTGGCCGGGCGGTTCTTCGCGGACGTCGACCGCCCGATCGTGGACGCCGTCCAGCGCGTCGCGGAGGCCCGCGGCGTCCCGATGGCGCAGGTGGCGCTCGCCTGGGTGCTGCGCAACCCGGTGGTGGCCGCCCCGGTCGTCGGTGCGACCCGGCCGGGCCACCTGGACGACGCGGCGGCCGCCCTCGGCCTCGGCCTCACCGGCGCCGAGGCGGCGGCCCTGGAGGCCCCGTACACGCCCCGGCTGCCCACCGGCTTCTGAACCGCGACGGCTCGACGGCTTCTGAACCGGGGCGGCTCGACGGTTCCTGAACCGCGGCTGCCCACCGGCTTTCCGAACCGCGACGACCCGACGTGCTCAGCCCGCCGTGCGCCGGCGGTAGTAGTGCACGGTGAGCGCGGCGAGCAGCGGGCCCCAGGCGGCCAGCGGCAGGTAGCTGGCCCAGAACACGGCGGTCTGCCAGCCGTGGGTGATCAGCCCCAGGTCCCGGTCGCCCCGGATGGTCAGGCCGAACGAGAACATCACCATCGAGTACGGGAAGACCATCAGCGCCGCCGAGCCCAGTCCGGCGGGAACCACGGCGGCGAGCACCGGGACGGGGCGGCCGCCGAGGACGGGGACCCAGCGCGGCCAGACCTCGCCCCAGCGGGCGACCAGGCCGAAGCAGAGCAGGGCCAGCCCCTCGCTGACCACGCTCAGCGCGAGGATGTACGCCCAGCCGCCGTCGAACGAGCCGGCGGCCCGGTCCGGGGGCGTCGGGCCGTGTTCGAGCAGCGGCAGGTCGAGGATGAAGCCGCCGATCCGCCAGAGGCAGGAGGGCAGGACGGCCAGGGTGATCGCGTACCCGGTCCGGACCGCCCAGCGGGGCACGCCCGGTGCGGGGGTGCCGTGCAGTCGTGCCGCGATCGTCCGTGCGCCCATGGTTTCCGCCTCCAGCCAGGGCGGACGCCGTCCGTCCGCCACCGGTACCGACCCTCCCGGAGAACGCCGGCGGGGGCGTCCTCACCCCGATCGAATCCGGGCCGGACCCGCTCCCCCGGGCGGGGGAGCGGGGGTGCGCCGGCGGTCGGCACCGGCGGCGGTCGGCGTCGTACCCGGGTATGACGCCGGATCCGGCTCCCCGGTGTGACGACCGGCCGTATCCCGGCACGGGAGGGTGGGGACATCGACCGAACGAGGCCGGAGGAGCCGACACGATGCCCGCGAACCACCGTCAGTCCAGCAGGGCCGTCCCGGCCGCCCTCCGCACCGGCCTGGCACTGCCGGCCGGCGCGGTGGGGGCCGCCCTGGTGCTGACCGGGCGGCCCGCCGCGGCCGCCCGGTGGCAGGCACGGGTGTCGGGCGGCCACGGGTGGACCGGCGGCCGGGTGCTGGCCCGGGCCGTCCTGGGGCTGCCGCTGGACGCCCTGGCACTGCTGCTGGTCGGGTACGCGCTGTTCAACTCGGTGCGGAACTTCGGTTATCCGCTCTGGTACCTCGGCACGGACTACCACCAGGCCTGGGGCGGCCCGACCATGGCCGGTGTCTGGACGGTGCACGCGGCGGGCTGGGGCCTGTGCCTGTACCTGCTGCTGTGTTGGCCGCTGCGGTGGATCGCCCGTGGCCAGCGGGCGCTGGCGCTGCGGCTGACGGGCGGTCGGCCTTCGTCCACGGCTGGGCGTCCGGCCATGGCGGCGGCCTGAGACGGCGGCGGGGGGCCGAGACGGTGGCGGCGGCCTGAGACGGCGGCGGTGGTTCGAAGCTGCCGGGGTCAGGGCAGCAGCCCCCAGGACAGGACCCAGGGCAGGAACACCAGCCCGGCCAGCAGCAGGGCGCCCAGCCGGACCCGGTCGGCGGTGGCGGCGGCCGGGTCGGCCCGCTCCCGCCGGGCGCCGGCCGCGGCGACGGCGGCCGCCCCGAGGGCGAACAGCCCGAGCAGCTGGACGGCCAGCCAGACCACCGGGCGGCCGAACAGGACCGGGCCGGGGGACATCGCGGCGGTGAGCACCAGGAAGAGCAGGTAGCCGAGGGCGCCCAGGGCGGCGACCGTCCCGGCGAGGGCGGCCCAGCGGGCGGCCCGGGGCGGGGCGCCCGGGCGAAGCCGGCGGCGGAACGCGCCGGTCAGTGCGAAGCCCGCGAAGCCGGTCAGGCAGAGCAGGGTGGCGACGGCCTCGAACCAGGGGGACTCGTACCAGCGGAGCGGGTCGAGTGCGCGGCCGGCGACGTCCAGCGGCGCGGCGCCGGACGGTCCGGCGGTGGGAAGCAGCCCCGGCAGGGCTGCCGGCAGGGCCGCCAACAGGGCCGCCGGCAGGACCGCCAGCAAGACGGTGACCAGCGGCAGCGCCGGTCCGGTGCGGGACGCTCGGACGGGTCCGGTGCTCATCGCTGGTCTCCCCCGGTCGCGCTCCTCTTGTGGGGTCCAGCCTGGCGGACGGCGGAGTCCGGGGCGATGGTGGCGGCACCCGGACCGGGGGTGGGGATGTCCCCCGGAAACCCCGCTGAGCAGGCGGAACGCCGGCCCCGGGAAACGCCGGCTCCGGGGAACGCCGCCCCCCGGAGGGCGTCGGGCTCAGCGCACCTCGTCGGGCCCGGTGAAGTCGGGCGGCGTGTACCCGGGACCGGTGAAGTCCGGCGGGGTGAAGGCGGCCGGGCGCGGGGTACGGCCCTCGGGGTCGGTGAGCCCGTCGGGCCCGGGGCTGGTGAACGCGGGCGAGGTGTAGCCGGGGCTGCTGAAGTCGGGGCCGGGGGCGTCCTGGCCGGTGGCGTCGGGTCGGGCCGCCGCGCCGGGCACCGGCGGCAGCGAGTCGAGCAGGTACGGGACGAGGCCGCGCTCGCGCAGGGCGGTGCGCCACTCACCGTGGGCGTCGCCGAGTTCGGCGGCGAGCTCCGGGTCGGTGCCGGCCGGGGCGCTGGCGGGGCCGTCGCGCAGGGCGGTGAGCAGCAGTCCGATGATGCCGATGGCCATCGCGGCGACCCCGGCGGCGAGCGCCACCCAGCCGGCCGTGACCAGGGAGTCGGCCAGCGCCGGGTCGGGGTCGGCGGCGCGCAGCAGGTAGCCGATCAGCAGCAGGAACAGGGCGGCGGCCCAGGCCAGGATCGGGGTGAGCACGGTGAGGACGGGGAACAGCCCGGCCCCGCCGCTGCCGGAGCGCAGCTGGGTGAGCAGCCCGGGTGCGACGGGTTCGCTGCCGGGCGGCGGCGGGGGCGTGCTGTGCAGGCTCTCGCGGAGCCGGACGTAGTGGGTGTACTCGGTGGCGGCCGCGGCGTTGACGCGGTCGGCGTCGCGCAGCGCGCGGATGCGCAGCTGGTCGGCGGTGAGCGCGCCGGGGGCGCGCAGGGCGGTGAGGACGGTGCGGTCGCGCAGGGCTTCCGTGAGGAGGCGCTCGTACTCCGGGCGGTCCTCGGCGAGCAGTGGCGGGGGGTTGGACATGGGGACCCCGTTCGTGCGGACCCCGTTCGCTCCGCCCCGGGGGCGCGCGGCCCTCAGGGCGCCGGAACGGGCGCGGAGGCGGGCCGCCGGACGGGCGGCCGGGTGTGGTGTGCCTCATGGTAGGGGCGGGCGCGCCCGGGCTGACAGTCGGTTTCCGGAATTTCGCGCCCCGGGACGCGCGCATGCGACGAACCGAGCGCCGGGAACAACTGTTCTACGACGATGGTCGGTTGACGATCTGTCGGCGGCCCGAGGGCGCCTCAGTCGATCGGCAGCCGGGCGACCAGCAGCCGCCCCTCCATGGTGACGCCGCCGTCCATCGCCACCGCGAGGTCGTCCGCGTACACGTACGGCCCGGGGATGTGCGGCGGCTGGCCGTCGTCGTTGTGCACCGCGCCGGTGAGGTACGGGATGGGGCTGTGCCCGTGCACGATCCGGCTGCCGCCGTAGGTGTCCAGCAGCTCGTGGACGGCCAGCGGGCCGGCGTCGCCGCGGAAGGCGAACCGCTTGGTGAAGCGGCGGAAGCAGTCCCACCACTCGTCCACGCTGCCGTCGGCGAGCAGTCCGTGCACCGCGTCGTTGACGTCGGGGATGGACTCGCCGTACTCCAGGTACGCGGTGGTGTCGGAGTGCAGCAGCAGGTGGCCGTCCTCCAGCGCGATGGCGGGCAGCCGGGAGAGCCAGCTGATGTGGTGCGCCTCCAGCCGGTCCAGGTCGTTCTGCTGGCCGCCGTTGAGCCGCCAGGCGGCGAGGAAGGAGGCGGTGCCGGCGGTGGACTGGACGGGCTCGTCGCCGTACCTGGCGGCGCCGAGGAAGAGCAGTTCGTGGTTGCCCATCAGGGCGCGGCAGTAGCCGCCGGCCGCGGCGGCCTCGGCGGCCAGCTGCATGACCAGGTCGATGACGCCGATGCCGTCGGGGCCGCGGTCGGTGAAGTCGCCGAGGAACCAGATCCGGGCGCGGCCGGCCGACCAGTGGCCGTCGGCGTCGATCAGGCCCTGGCCGTGCAGGGCGGCGCGCAGCTCGTCCAGGTAGCCGTGCACGTCGCCGACGACGTAGACCGGGCCGGGGGGCTCGCCGGGGCCGGGGGCCGGGTACGGGTAGGTGGGCACGGCGGGGTCGGGCAGCGGCGGGCCGAGCTCGATGGTCGGCGGGTCGTCGCGGCCGTCGAGCTGGAGCGCCGGGGACGGCTGGTCGGGCAGGGTGGGCTCGTAGCCCTTCTGCCCCTGGCCGTCGTAGCCGCCCTGGTCCTGGCCGTCGTAACCGCCCTGCTCCGGACCGTCGTAGCCGTTCTGCTCCGGCGACTCGTAGTTCGGGCGGTCCTCGTACCCGGCGCGGTCCCGGTAGCCCGGGCCCTCCTCGTAGCCGCCCTGTCCCTGCTGCGAGAAGGCCGGGCCGTGGTCCAGGCCGACCCCCTGGGCGTGCACCGTGTGGCCCTGGCCGTCGGCGGGCCAGTGCTGCTCCAGGTAGCGGGCTCCGCCGTAGCCGCTGTAGGTCTCCCCGTCGTACGTCTCCCCCTCGTAGGACGGGGCGGGGTAGCCGGTCGCGGGATCGGGTTCGTAATAGGTGCCGTACGGCAGCACGTCGAGGTCCGGCTGGTGGCGGGGGCCCGAGTGGGGGTGCTCGGGCCCGGGGAAGCGGTCCTCGGGTGTCATTCGCCCATCATAGGAAGACCACTCTCCCGGCGTCGTCACCTGGTGGGTATCCAATCCTCCGGAGCGTCAGCCGGGCGGTCCCGAAAGGTCCGTTTTGTCCCGGCTCGGTACGGTCTCATCAGCTCTGGTCGTCTGCTCGGCACGGCCCTCGGCCCGCTCTCCGCGGGCCCGTCCCGGGCCGGTCCCGATCCAGGAGGGCGCAGTGGTCTACACCTCGCCCGGGGCCCGGGGCGGGCTGACGGTGGTGCGCGGACTCCGGCGCTGGGAGGACGCGCGGACGATCAGCTCGGTCGGCATCAGGGTGCCCGGCGGCGGCCCGGTGCCGGCGGTGCGGAAGCGCGGCGGGAAGAGCCGGGCGATGTCGACGCCCGTCCCCGAGTCCACGCCCTCGATCGCGTCGATGAGCAGGTTGACCACCGTGGTGCCGATCTTGCGCGGCTTGAGCGAGAGCGTGGTGATCGGCGGTTCGGTGGCCGCGTAGACGTCGCTCTCGCTGCAGCAGACCAGCAGCAGGTCGTCCGGCACCCGCAGGCCGTACCGGCGGGCGGCGGCCAGCAGGTCGGTGCCGTTGGGGTCGAACAGTCCGTAGACGGCGTCCGGCCGGTCGGGGCGGGCGAGCAGCCGGTCGGCGGCGACGGCGCCGGCGGCCGGGTCGTGCGCCGGGTAGGTCTCGTACACCGGCTCCTGCCCGACCTTGGCGCACCAGCCGAGGTACGCCTCGGTGGAGAGCCGGGTGTAGGTGTCGGTGCTGGTGCCGGTGAGCAGGCCGATCCGGCGGGCGCCGGCCTCGGAGAGGTGGTCGAGGATGCCGAGCACGGCGGCCTCGTGGTCGTTGTCGACCCAGGCGGTGACCGGGCAGTTGCCGGGCTTGCCGTCGCTGACCACCGGGACGCCGGACCGGTACAGCTCGCTGACCAGGGGGTCCTGGTCGGGCGGGTCGATCACCACGGTGCCGTCCAGGGCGATGTTGCCCCAGACGTCGTGGCGGGAGGAGGCGGGCAGCACCACCAGCGCGTAGCCGCGGCCCAGGGCGGCGCTGGTGGCGGCCCGGGCCATCTCGGCGAAGTACGCGAACTCGGTGAAGGTGAACGGCTCTTCACCGTAGGTCGTGACGGTCAGCCCGATCAGGCCGGACCGTCCGGTGCGCAGGGTGCGGGCGGCCGCGGAGGGGCGGTAGCCGAGGCGCTCGGCGACCTCGCGCACCCGGCTGCGGGTCTCGTCGGGCAGGCGGCCCTTTCCGTTCAGCGCGTCGGAGACAGTGGTGATCGACACTCCGGCGGCTGCTGCCACATCCCGGATGCCGGCCCGTTCCAGACGCCTTGAGGTGGTGGGACGCCGACCGCTCTGGTTGGCTGCTGCTGTCATGGCGGACCGATCGTATGGCTCCTGACAAGGGTCTGTGACCGGCGCATCGGGAGCCCGCGGAGATACGTTTCTCCAAGAGTGAGCCGGGGTGCGCCCCTTCGATACCCGCCTGAAACCAGCACTCTTACCTCTGACATGTGCCAAAGGAACCGGGCAGAATGGCTGATCTGCGCCTGTAACCCGACCGGGCATCTCACTCCTACGGGTGAGGGCGGTCGGTATCGTGCAAGGCACCCGACCGGGGTGGTCCGGGTGCGACACGAGGTCCCGGGCACGGAGGCGAACCCGTCCGTGGCGGGCGAGCGCACCGGAGAGTTCCGCAACTGGAAACGGAGTACGACCGTGAGCAGTGGTACGTCAGCGCAGGGCCCGCGGCTGCGGCCGACCCTCGACGGCATCCCCACGTACAAGCCCGGCAAGCCGGCCGGCGCCGACGCCTACAAGCTGTCCTCGAACGAGAACCCCTACCCGCCGCTGCCCGGCGTGCTGGAGACGGCGGTCGCCGCGGCCGGTTCGTTCAACCGCTACCCCGACATGGGCGTCACCGAGCTGACCTCGGTGCTCGCCGAGCGCTTCGGGGTGCCCGCCGAGCACATCGCCACCGGCACCGGCTCGGTCGGCATCGCCCAGTCGCTGGTGCTCGTCACGGCCGGCCCGGGCGACGAGGTGATCTTCGCCTGGCGCTCCTTCGAGGCGTACCCGATCGTCGCCACGGTCGCCGGGGCCACGCCCGTCCCGGTGCCGCTCAAGGCGAACGGCGACCACGACCTGGACGCGATGCTCGCCGCGATCACCCCGAACACCCGGCTGATCTTCGTCTGCAACCCCAACAACCCCACCGGCAACGTGATCCACCGCGCCGAGCTGGAGCGCTTCCTGGACGCCGTCCCGGGCGACGTCCTGGTCGTGGTCGACGAGGCCTACATCGAGTTCATCCGCGACCCCGAGGTGCCCAACGGCATCGACCTCTACCGGGACCGCCCGAACGTCTGCGTGCTGCGCACCTTCTCCAAGGCCTACGGCCTGGCGGGCCTGCGGGTCGGCTTCGCGATCGCGCACGAGCCGGTGGCCACCGCGCTGCGCAAGGTCGCCACCCCGTTCGGCGTGAGCCAGCTCGCCCAGGCCGCCGCCGTCGCCTCGCTGCGCGCCGAGGAGGCGCTGCTGGTGCGGGTGGAGGCGCTGGTCGAGGAGCGCACCCGGGTGGTGGCCGGGCTGCGCGCCCAGGGCTGGGAGATCCCGGACTCGCAGGCCAACTTCGTCTGGCTCTGGCTGGGCGAGCGCTCGCAGGAGTTCGCCGCCGCGTGCGCCGAGGCCGGCGTGGTCGTGCGGCCGTTCCCGGAGGGCGTGCGGGTGTCGATCGGCGAGGCCGAGGGCAACACGATCTTCCTGTCGGTGGCGGAGGCCTTCCGCAAGTCGCTCTGACTTCTCTGGCTCTCGTTCGGGGCCGTAGGCCCGCAGGGGCGCGTCGGAATTCCGGCGCGCCCCTGCGGCGTTCCGTGCGGGGGCGCCCCTGCCTCTTTCCGCGCGGCTCCTCGCACGTTCTTCCAGAAGGCTGTGGATCACTGGGAGCCCGCTGGGAGTTCGGCCAACGGCCGGCCACGGAGCGGCCAAGGCGCCGACGGAGGACGGGGCATCCGTCCGGAATGCCCGGATCCGGCCGGTCAGTCTTCTCCCAGCCGGTGCCCAGGGCTCCGCAAGAGCCCACCGGGAAGCTGTCCGGCATGAAGGTGCTCCCACGGCGGCGAGGCGCCGTCCTCGTCAACTCCGCGCTCGGCGTGGCCCTGCTGGGCGGGGCCGCCCTGGTGTACGCCACGGTCAGCGGCAGCTCCGGCCCGGCCGCCGCCAGGCCCGCGACCCGTACCGCGACGGTGTCCAAGGGCACCGTCCTGGCCACCGTGTCCGGAACCGGCACCCTGGTCTCACCGACCGACGCGGCCCAGGACTTCGCCACCGGCGGCCGGCTCACCGAGGTCAAGGTCGCGGTCGGGGACGCCGTGAAGAAGGGCCAGGTGCTCGCCACCGTCGACACCACGGCGGCCCGGCAGCAGGTGGACGCGGCCGAGGCGGCGCTCACCACCGCCGAGGCCAACCTCACCAAGGCCCGGGCCGGGGTCACCACCACGACCACCGAGCCGCTGCCGGGCACCACCTCCGGGCCCGGGGCCTCCGCGTCCGGGACCGGAGCCGGCAGCGCCGGTGGCGGTCGCGGGGCGGGCGGGAGCAGTACGCCCGCCCCGCAGACCACCACGATCACCACCACCAAGGTCGACGACGCGGCCGTGGCCCAGGCCCAGCAGCAGGTCGCCACCGCGCAGACCAACCTCGCCAACGCCCGGGCGGCGCTGGCGGGGACCACCCTGACCGCCTCGGTGGACGGCACCGTCGCCTCGGTCGCCGGCAAGGTCGGCGACACCGTCGGGGCCACCGCGAGCGGTTCCTCGTCCTCCGCCAAGACGTCCGGGAACGGCGCGAGTCCGACGTCCGCCCCGAGCGGCTTCATCGTGCTCACCAACCCGACCGGGATGCAGGTCACCGCGAACTTCTCCGAGCTCGACTCGCTCAAGCTGAAGAAGGGCGAGGCGGCCACCGTCACCCTGAACGCCCAGTCCGACACCAAGCTCAACGCCACCGTCCTGTCGGTCAGTCCGCTGCCCAGCGGCAGTGGTGGCAGCGGCGGCAACGCGGGCTCCGCCGCCGTCCAGTACGCGGCCACGCTCCAGATCACCGGCGACACCGGCACCCTGCGCACCGGCCTGAGCGCCACCGTCCAGGTGATCACCGGCGAGGCCGACAACGCGCTCTCGCTGCCCGCCTCCGCCCTGTCCGGCACCGGCGCCTCGCGCACCGCGACCCTGGTGCGCCCGGACGGCGCCTCCGAGCGGGTCACCGTCGGCGTCGGGGTCGAGGGCGACAGCACCGTGCAGGTGGTCTCCGGGCTGAAGGAGGGTGACAAGGTCGAACTCCCCACCACCAGCGGCGGGAACGGCTTCCCGAACGCCTCCTTCCCGGGTCTCGGCGGCAACCGGGGCACCGGTGGCGGCGCCGTCCTCCCGGGCGGTGGCAGCGGTGGCGGTGGCGGCGGTGCGGCCGGTGGTGGCGGGGCCGGCCGCGGCGGCAGGGGCTGAGGCCGGTCATGCGTCACGTCATCGACAAGCGCGTCCCGGCGCGTCCCGTCCCGGTGATCCGGATCCGCCGGCTCACCAAGGCGTACGGGCACGGCGACGCCACCGTGCACGCGCTGCGCGGCCCGTCCGACCCCGCGAGCGGCGAGCCGCTGGGCGTCGACCTGGACGTCGAACAGGGCGACTACGTCGCCGTGATGGGCAGCTCGGGCTCCGGCAAGTCCACCCTGATGAACATCCTCGGCTGCCTGGACGTCCCGACCTCCGGCCGCTACCTGCTGGACGGCACCGACGTCGGCCACCTGGACGAGCGGCAGCTCGCCCTGGTGCGCAACCGCAGGATCGGCTTCGTCTTCCAGTCCTTCAACCTGGTGCCCCGCACCACCGCCCTCGCCCAGGTCGAGCTGCCGCTCGCCTACGCGGGCGTGCGCACCGCCGAACGGCGCCGCCGGGCGATGGCCGCACTGTCGCTCGTCGGGCTCGCCGACCGGGCCGGCCACAAGCCCAACGAGCTCTCCGGCGGCCAGCAGCAGCGCGTCGCGGTGGCGCGGGCGCTGGTGACGGCGCCCGCGATGCTGCTCGCCGACGAGCCGACCGGCAACCTCGACAGCCGCTCGACGGAGGAGGTGCTGGCCCTGATCGACGGGCTCAACGCCACCGGCCGCACGGTCGTGCTGATCACCCACGAGGACGAGGTCGCCCGGCACGCCAAGCGGGTGCTGCGGCTGGTGGACGGGCAGATCGTGAGCGACCTCCGGCAGGCCCCGGTGGAGGGCCCGCCGCCCGCCCTCCACGAGGCGGAGGTGCCGGCGTGATCCTCTGGCAGACGCTCCGCTTCGCGGCCGGGGGCCTGGCCGCCAACAAGGTGCGCTCGGCGCTCACCATGCTCGGGGTGCTGATCGGCGTGGCCTCGGTGATCCTGCTGCTGGCGGTCGGCAACGGCTCGTCGGTGGCGGTGAAGGAGTCGATCACCTCGCTCGGCACCAACGCGCTGACGGTCAGCGCCGGTTCGGCGAGCGGCGGCTCCCGCGCCACCTCCTCGGTGAAGAGGCTCACGGTCGCCGACGCCAAGGCGCTGGCGAGCGACTCCTCGGCCGACGCCATCAGGTCCGTCGCCCCGGTGGTCACCACCAGCGCGACGGCGCTCTACGGGAACATCTCGTACAACCCGGGCTCGGTCGTCGGCACCTACCCGTCGTACTTCGAGACCGCCAACCAGAAGGTCGCCCACGGCGAGTACTTCACCGACGACGACGTGCTCGCCTCGCGCAAGGTCGCGGTGCTCGGCGCGACGACGGCCAGGCAGCTGTTCGACACCGAGGACCCGGTCGGCCGGGCGGTCGTCCTCGGCGGCACGCCGTTCACCGTGGTCGGCGTGCTCCAGGCCAAGGGCGGCAGCGGCTTCACCGACCCGGACGACGTGGTCGTCGCCCCGCTCCCGACGGTGCAGAACGCGTTCACCGGCTTCGGCCCGGTCAACCAGATCCTGGTCCAAGCCGCGTCCGCGGACAGCACGGCGGCGGCCCAGTCCGAGATCAGCCGCGTCCTGCTCGGCACCCACGCGATCGCCGACCCGGCCAAGGCGGACTTCCGGATCACCAGCCAGGCCTCGCTGCTCACCGCGCGGGAGAGCACCACGAAGACCTTCACCGTGCTGCTCGGCGCGGTGGCGGCGATCTCGCTGCTGGTCGGCGGGATCGGGATCACCAACATCATGCTGGTGACGGTCACCGAGCGGACCAGGGAGATCGGCATCCGCAAGGCGCTCGGCGCCCCGCGCGCGGTGATCCTCGGGCAGTTCCTCACCGAGTCGACACTGCTGTCGGTGATCGGCGCGGGATTGGGAGTGGCGGCCGGGATCGCCGGTTCGCACTTCAGCATCGTCGGCATCAAGCCGGTGGTGATCCCCGAATCGGTGCTCGGCGCGTTCGCGATCGCCGTCGCCATCGGGCTGTTCTTCGGCAGCTACCCCGCCAACCGGGCCGCCTCGCTGCGGCCGATCGACGCCCTCCGGCACGAGTAGGACTCCACTGTCATGAGCAAAGAGATCGCCACGGTCGCCACCGGTGCGCCGGTCGAGGCCGGCACCCCGGCCGGCCCGGCCGAGCAGCTCGCCCTGCTCGCCACCCCGCCGGACGCCCGGGACGTGAGCGCCGAACTGGCCGCGCCGCCACGGCGGAAGCTGCCCTGGCTCAGCCTGGTGCTGGCGGGCGGCGTGATCGCCACAGGGGCGTTCGCGGGCGGGGTCTGGTTCCAGCAGAACCACGGGTCCACCGGTGGGAAGGCCTCGGCCCGGCCCGCGGCCGCCGCTGCGGCGGCTGGTGGCGGGTACGGGCAGAACAACTCCCGTCGTGGGGGCCAGGGCGGGCAGGGGCAGGGCCAGGGCGGGCAGCCCGGTTTCGCGCGGGGCACGGTCAAGGCCGTCGACGGCACCACCGTCTACCTGACCGACACCAACGGCAACACCATCAAGGTCACCACCGGCGACGCGACGAAGGTCCAGCTCAACAAGGAGGGCAAGGTCGCCGACCTGCTGCCCGGCCAGAGCGTGACCGTCGTCGGCACCCCCGACGCCGACGGCGGCTACACGGCCGGCCAGCTGGTCGAGGGAGCCGGTGCGGTCGGCGGCTTCGGCGGAGGTTCCGGTGCGGGGATGCCCAGGAACCCGTCCGGCGGCTGACCCGCAGCCGTCGGACGACCGCGAGGCCCTCGCCCCTTCTGCGGGCGGGGGCCTTCGCGTGCGACTTCGACCACCTGACCGCCGCCACCGCCTGGCGAACCGTCTCGGCGGCCCTTGCTCCTCCGCAAAGGGGCCGCCGGTCATGGGGTAATCAGTCGAGGCAGAACTCGTTGCCCTCGACGTCCTGCATGTTGAGGCACGACTCGTTCTTGTCGTCGGCGAGCAGCAGTTGTCCGCGAGTCGCGCCCAGCGGGAGCAGTCGGGCGCACTCGGCCTCCAGCGCCGCCAGGCGTTCCGCTCCCACCAGTCCGGTGCCGACCCGCACGTCGAGGTGGACCCGGTTCTTGACGACCTTGCCCTCGGGGACGCGCTGGAAGTACATGCGCGGGCCCGCGCCCGTGGGATCGCTGGCGGCGAACCAGGCGTCCTGCTCCTCGGGCGGCAGCGAGCGCTGGTACTCGTCCCAGGTGTCGAACCCCTCGGGGATGCGCGGCGGGAGGTACCCCAGGGCCTCGCACCAGAAGCGGCCGACGCGCTCGGGCGAAGCGCAGTCGAAGGTGATCTGGACCTGCTTGACCGATGTCATCGGGCCACCATAGCCATGACCAGAGGGCCACACCGCTCAATTTCCGTGGTGCCGGTCGCCGTCATCGCGGTCGATCTCGTCCCCGGCCGCTGCCCGCCCTGGTACGCCGCTTTCCAGGGCCTCTCCGCCCTCGCCCTGAAGGCCGCCTTCCCCAAGCCCGGTTGATCAACCCCGGCCCCAACTCCACGCAGGAAGTCGGCCGTTCCGACTTCCTGCGCTGGAGGAATTCCTCCCGGCGGCTCCTTGCCCTCACAAGGAGCCGCCGGCCAACCGCTCGCGCACGGTTTTGCGGCAGATGTTCGAGACGGGCCCACTTTCCAGTACCGGCAACACAGGATCCTTGCCCCGGCCCGTGCAGCCCCGAGACCATCGTTCAGAGACCCGTCGAGCAAGGGGACGACTGTGAAGCTGACACGGCTTGTAGGTTCCTGTGACGAAGGTGAGTGTCCGACGCTGTATCTGACGGACCGGGGCACGCTCGCCGTCCAGGGCGAGCACGTGATCGAGCACGGACTTCAGATCCCGGCACACGAGGGGTTGGTCGAGATCCCCGTCGAACTCATTCGAAAGGCCGTCCGTGGCAACCTCATCTAGGACTCTCGGGGACTGGTTCTCGGCCTTCGAGCGGGAGGCGTTCCGACTCGAGACGCTCGATGACTACAGCCAGTCCGGCGGAATCGACGCCTACCGCGCTTTTCTGGCCGGTGAAGAGCAGCCGGACGACTACAAGAACGCCGGATGGGTCAGGACGGTGGCGGAAGCCACGCGGGCCGGCAAGCGCATGTACCGGGTGCACATCGTCTCGCGGCCGCTCACGGACTACCTCCGCTTCGAGCTCGGATGGGGATACCACCGCAACATGGGAGCTGGTGAGGAATTCTTCATCCTCGACGTGACCGACCGGAGGAACCCGGTTCCCGAAGCCCCGGACTTCTGGCTCTTCGATGACGAGACCGTCGCAACCATGAGTTACGACGATGGCAAGTACCTCGGCGTCGACTTCCGCACCGGCGCCCGGTCCGCCGAATTCAGGGCGTACCGGGACGCCGTCATGGCTCAAGCGATTCCGTTCTCCGAATGGTGGGCCGAGTACGGCGAGTGAACAGAACGGAGCTGGGACCAGCGCTTCGGGAACTACGGCAGGCCTCCGGCAAAGAGGCCAAAGCCGTGGCCCGGAGCGCTGTCATGTCTCCAAGCAAGCTGAGCAAGATCGAAACTGGCAAGGTGCCGCCCACTGTCGTGGACGTGGAGCGCATCCTCACCGCCATAGGGGTGTCCGACGAGGTCAAGTCCGAGTACATGGCTGCTGCGCGGGCGCAGGCGACGGAGGCGACCGCCTGGCGTCTGGTCCGGCGCCTCGGGCACCACCGCAAGCAGCAGCAGATCAAGGCACTGGACGACTCCACCGGGTTTCTCCGCGTCTTCCAGCCCTCTCTCGTCCCGGGGCTCCTGCAGACCCCGGAGTACGTGCGAGCGGTCTTCGGGAGGAAGGGACTCGGAGAGGAGCCGCTCGGGCGGGCCATCGCGGCGAGGCTCGTCAGGCAGCAGTCCCTCTACGACGCCACGAAGAAACTGCGGTTCGTCATCACCGAACCCGTTCTCCGATGGCGTCTGGTGCCACCGCTGATGATGGCGGGGCAACTGGACCGCATCCTCTTTGCCTCTCGTCTCTCCCATGTCGACATCCGGATCGTTCCGCTGGCGGCCCCGCAGACCGACGTGCCCGCGCACTCGTTCGTGATCCGGGACGACCGGATGGTGACGGTCGAGACGGTGCACGCCGAGGTGACGGTCACCGATCCGCGGGATGTCGAGCTGTACGTCCGCAAGTTCGACGGATTCGCGGCCTCAGCCGTGGCCGGAGAGGAGATGTGTCGGTTCGTCGAGGCGATTCGAGACGAGTACTTGGGCGAGAGCCGAAGGATGGATTGACGGCATCGCGAGTGGGAGATCGGTTCCGGCGATAATCCTACGCGGACAATTCACGCATGGTTCGGGCGAACTTTGAGCGAACAGGAAATCCGCGTCGGCCAATCGCGTTCTGTCCCTACATTTGTGCTCGTCCGATGATGTAAGCCACAGGGGGCCGGCACATGCCGGATTCCAGCTGCTGTGTGCCCATCGTCCATGAGTGCGACGACGCGGAGGTACACATGTCCACCACCGTTCTGAGCGGGCCGGGAGGCGTCCCGGTCTTCGACCGTGCCGAGTCCCGGCTGCCGATGGGCGCGGCCGGGGCGACGGCCATGCCCGAGCTGGACGGCGAGGGCGGGCCCGGGAGCCCGTTCGCCTTCCGGTTCCTCGTCCCGGTCACCGGGGCCGGTGGGATCCTGCCCGCCGACATCGGCTACGACGAGGAGACGCAGACCTGCACCTACGAGGGCCTCCCGCCCGGCGTCTACATGACCAGCACGCCGCCGAAGACCTTCGGCCCGACGCAGCCCTCCGGGCAGATGGACGCGCCCGACGACCCGGGAAGCAGCAACGACTGACATGTCGACCGCCGATGCCGTCCTCGTGCTGACGGGGACCTTCGATCCCACCGCCGACCTCGTGATCGAGGAACTGAACCGGCGCGGAACTCCCGTCTTCCGGGCGGACACGGCGTGGTTCCCGTCGAGGCTGGCCGTGGTGGCCGGCCTCGACGGGGCGTCCGGCTGGGCCGGGACGCTGGCCACCGGGCGGCGCACGCTGGACCTCTCCACCGTCCGGTCGGTCTACTACCGTCGCCCGACCGCACCGGAGTTCCCCGCCGAGATGTCCGCGGCGGGTCGCGGTGTGGCCTCCGCCGAGGCGCGGCGGGGGTTCGGCGGGCTGCTGGCGGCGCTGCCCTGCCGGTGGCTGCCGCCGCCCGGGCGCGCCGCCGACGCCGAGTACAAGCCGCTCCAGCTCCGGGTGGCGGCCGAGTCCGGACTCCGGGTCCCGCGAACGCTGATCACCAACCGACCTGAAGCCGCACAGGACTTCGCGGACGACGTCGCGGGCCCGGTCGTCTACAAGCCCTTCACGCCGATCCGGGGGACCATCGGCGGCCAGTCGGTCGCCGTCTACGCGAGCGTGCTGGAGGAGGGCGGGACCGGTCATCCTTCGGTCTCCACCACGGCGCACCTGTTCCAGGAGTGGGTGCCCAAGGCCCATGAGGTGCGTCTCACCGCGGTGGGCGGGCGGATGTTCGCCGCGGAGATCCATGCGAACTCGGCGGCAGCAGAAGTAGATTGGCGCAGTGACTACGACAGCCTGACCTATCGGGTCTGCGATCCGCCGGCAGCGGTGGCGAACGCGGTCCACCGCATGCTGGGAAGGCTCGGACTCCCCTACGGTGCCTTCGACTTCGTCGTTTCACCTTCGGGGGACTGGACGTTTCTGGAGATCAATCCCAACGGGCAGTACGGGTTCATCGAGCAGGCGACCGGGCTGCCCATCACGGCCGCCGTCTGCGACTACCTGGAAGGGGCCGACCGGGTATGACGACCGTCCCGTACGGCGACGACCAACTGCTCCGGGCCCGGATCGGGTTGGCCTCGGAGATCGAGCGGGCGATCGCGGTGCTGGCCTCGCGGGTGGTGGAGGCGTTCCTCAATGTGTCGCGGCACCCGTTCGTTCCGGTGTTCTTCCGGGAGGAGGACGGCGTCCACCGCCCCTGGCGGGCGGGCGAGGGATGGCTGCGGGAGGTGTACGCGGACCGGGTGCTGGTGACCGAGGTCGACGGTGTGCACGCGGAGGCGGCCGGCCCGGAGGGGGTGCGTGGGATGGCGACGTCCTCGTCCACGCTGCCGAGCCTGATGGCCGAGATGCTCGACGCGCTGGACGTCCGCCCCGGGGACCGGGTGCTGGAGATCGGCACGGGTACCGGCTACAACGCCGCTCTGCTCTGCCACCTTGCCGGGGACCGGTACGTGACGACCGTCGACCGCACCGAGCATCTGGTGGCCACCGCCCGTACCCGGCTGGGCGAGGCGGGCTTCGGGCCGACGGTCGTGGCGGCCGACGGAGCCGACGGGTACCCGGCGGGCGCGCCGTACGACCGGATCATCGCGACCTGCGGTGTCCGCCGGCTGCCCCGGGCGTGGCTCGACCAGTGCGCGCCGGGTGGTCTCCTCGTCGCGCCGATCGGTGGCGCGGTAGCCAGGCTCACCAAGCTGCCGGACGGACGCGCGGTGGGGCGGTACCTGCACCGTCCGGCCGCCTTCATGCCGCTGCGAGACGGGACGGAAGCGGACCGGGGAGTGCCTGCGAGCCGAGGAGACGGCCGGACCACGGAGACCGGCGCCCACGTGCTGGACGACCCGGGGTTCGCGTTCTGGGCCGACCTCCACCTCGGGCCCACCGTCGTCCGCGACGGCCATGTGCTCCGTGACACCGTGGACGGTTCGACCGCCCACGCGCGGGGCCGCACCGTCGCCCTCGGCGGCCCGCGCGACCTCTGGAGGGTGGTCGAAGCGGCCCATCGCTCCTGGCTCGACCGCAACCGGCCCCGCCGCGAGTGGTTCACCGTCGAGGCCGGCCCGGCGGGCCGGTTCACGGGCTACACGGCTCCGGACGGCAGCACCCTTCGGTGGTCCGGCTGAGGGCTGAAGGCCGATCGAGGTGGTGGTCGGTCGGGCGGTCAGCGGCGGTGCGTGGGGTTACCCGTTCGGATGAATGTGCTGGGCAACGCCGTTGGTTCGTCGGCGATCGCTGCTATCACTTGCCTTGCGCTCGGGCCCGAGCGGGGAATGGACGTCACGGCCGTGCGTGAATCGCACGGCCTCCAGCGAGAACGGAATCCCGCCTCATGGCAATCGCACTCCGCAGGACGCTCGCCGTCGCCACGCTGGCCCTGACGGCCTCCTTCCTGCCGGCCGGCGGGGCCGGGGCCGCCGACAGCGCCCACCGCGCTCCGCGCACCCCCGGGCTGTACTGCCTGGCCAACGCCTGGAGCACCCCGAACGTGTCGACGAAGCCGTGCGACGCCAACGACTCCGGGCAGCACTGGACCCTCTCGGGTCAGCAGATCTCCCTCACCAAGGCGCGGGCCTACTGCTTCGCCAACACCTGGAACGCCTCGGACGTCTCCGTGAAGCCTTGCGACCCCAGGGACCAGGGCCAGTACTGGACCGTCTCGGGCCAGCAGATCTCGCTGACCTTCGCTCCGGCGTACTGCCTCGCCAACGCGTGGGGCACCGCGAGCGTCTCCACGAAGCCGTGCGACAGCTCGGACCGCGGCCAGCACTGGGTCGTCTTCAACGAGCAGATCAGCCTCGCGCTCACCTGATACCGCACTGTCGTCTCCGTTCCGGCGGCCCCTCGCTCCGTGCGAGGGGCCGCTGGTCCATGTAGGGCGTACGTCGGGCCGCTGTCCATCCCTTCAGAGGGGGCGTGGCGACGATGAGCCGTCCCGGTCGGCAGGAGTCCAGAAGACCTCTCGCGGCCGCGGCAACCTTCTCGGGGGCGGTGGCAACTGGGTGGTGTCCGGCCAGGCGGTCCGGTCAAGAGGCAACGGCTGAAAGAGAGCATCGACATGTTCCCTCGCCCATCCACGTCGTCGGAGGCGTCTCCTCCCAGCGGCGGCGCCCGCCGTGGCCGCCCCTCGTTCGGTTCAGCCGTTCCGGGGCGACGGCAGAAGCACCGCAGCCGTCGGCTGTACCAGCGTCGGAGTCTCTGGGCGGCCGTCGCGCTGGCGGTCGTGGGCGGGTCCGTGGCCGTGGTCAACACGGCCTCGGCGGGCGTCGTGGACACCAAGGCCTGGTACACGCTGGTCAACCGCAACAGCGGCGAGGTGCTGGACGGCCTCGGCTACGCCACGCACGACGGTGCGGCGGTGGCGCAGTGGTCCCGTCACGACGGGACCAACCAGCAGTGGCGGTTCATCGACTCGGGTGACGGGAACTACCGGCTGCAGAACCGGAACTCCGGCAAGGTGCTGGACGACTACAACTGGTCGAGGACCGCCGGCTCCGAGCTGGTGCAGTGGCGCGACCTGAACGGCGTCAACCAGCAGTTCCACCTGGAGAAGTCGTCGGACGGCTACGTGCGTCTGATCAATCGCTTCAGCGGCCTGGCCGTCGAGGTCCAGAGCGGCTCCAAGGCCGACGGGGGCCGCGTCGCCCAGTACCACGACTGGGGTGGCGCCAACCAGCAGTGGCAACTCGTCCCGGTCGGGAGCGGCGGCGGCGCCGGGAGCGCGGGGAGCTCCGGCAGCAGCGGGAGCACCGGGAACACCGGGAGCACGGGCAGCACCGGGAGCACCGGCAACACCGCCACGCCCTCCAAGCCGGGCGGCAGCGTTCCGACGGGCCAGGCCCCGAGCGGTACCCGCCCGCCGTCGGCCTCGGCCCCGCCGGCGACATCTCCGGCACCCGGCGGCGGCAGTGGCGGTGGCGGCGCCCCGGCGAAGACCTTCATGGGCAGCAGCACGGTGCTCCTCGGCGGCATGATGGAGGACGCCACGTCGAACGCCGCGCCGTTCGACGTGCGGTACGCCTACATCCACAGCCAGCCCGCGCCCTCGTCCGAGGCCTACACGGCCTCGCGCTGCAAGGCCGAGTGGTCGGGCTGGTGGGGCTGCTGGACCGGCGACACCACGGCGCCCGGCACCCAGATAACCCTGAACAACGACCGCGCGTCCAAGGCGACGTACCAGGGCAAGCCGCGCCCGCAGAAGTACCTCTTCACGTGGTACTCGCTGCGCGACCTCGGAGACATGGCGGGCCAGGGCGACGGTCCCGGCGAGGTCCAGGCCATCAACCGAGCCGACCTGCTCACCAAGTACCTGAACGACTACCGCTTCTTCCTCCAGAAGATCGGCAACGCGCAGGACATGATCGACATCGAGCCCGACTTCTGGGGCTACGTCCGCTCGCTCGGCAACCCGCACCAGGTCTCCGCCCAGGTCAAGGCCGCGAACCCGGCGGACTGCGGATCGCAGGAGAACAGCGCCTCCGGCCTGGCCCAGTGCATGATCGCGATGAGCCACAAGTACGCGCCCAACACCGGCGTGGGCCTGCACCTGTCCTGCTTCGACTGGCAGCAGAACACCCCGCAGTGCGTCAAGGACTACGCGGACCTCGGGGCGAAGAACGCCGACTTCCTCGTCACCGACGTGACGGACCGCGACGCGGGCTGGTACGCGCTGCCCGCCCACGGCAGCAAGGACACCTTCTGGAACGACCAGAAGGGCTTCGCCGCCCTCGCGTTCTACAGGACGATGTCCGAGTCGGTGGGCAAGCCGGTGGTCCTGTGGCAGATCCCCCTGGGCAACATGGCGGGGAACAACACCCCCGGCCACTACAAGGACGACAAGGTCGACTGGTTCTTCTCGCACATGGACCAGGTGGCGAACGCACACGTCGGCGCCCTCCTGTTCGGCGCCGGCTGGTCGGAACAGACCACGCCCGAGACCGACGGCGGAAACCTGGTCAACAAGACGACCGCGTACCGCAACTCGGGCGGTACGGCGCTCAAGTAGGCGCCCGCACGGGACGCGCCCCGCCGAGTCGGTGCTCGGCGGGGCGCGTACGTGCAGCGGGTGCGGTCAGCGCGGCTGGTCGGGCGTCTGGGCGGTGGCCGCCGGGCCGGTCGGCGTGCCGGTGGCGTTCGGGGCGGGCTTGGGGGCCGGGTCGGGGATGTCGGCCATCGGCAGGGTCTGCTTGGGCGTGCCGCGCAGGGCCTGGTTCATGGCGTCCCGCCAGATCGGGCCGGGGCCGTCGGCGCCGAACACCTCGGTGCGGTACTTCCCGTTGATGGTGATGTTGCGCATCTCGACGCCGCCCTTGGGGCCGCCGAGCCAGACCGCGGTGGCGAGCTGCGGGGTGTAGCCGTTGAACCAGGCGGCCCGCTTGCGGTCCGAGGTGCCGGTCTTGCCCGCGATCTGGCGGTTGTCCTCCAGGTTGAGCGCCGCGCCGGTGCCGTTGTTCTCGGTCACGCCGTTCAGCACGGTGTTCAGCGCCCGCGCCGTCTCCTCGGAGAACGCCTTCTCGCAGTGGCCGGCCGGGACGGGGACGTCCTTGCCCTCCACGGTGGTGATCCGGTCGATGGCGAGCGGGGCGCAGTGGGTGCCCTGGGCGGCGAAGGTCGCGTAGACGTTGGCCATCGTCAGCGGGCTCATCTCCGCGACGCCCAGGGCCATCGAGGGCACCTCCTCCAGGGGCTTGCCGCTGGCCCTGGTGGTGATGCCGAGCTTGTTGGCCATCTGCTTGACCGCGCAGAGGCCGATGTCCTTCTCCATCAGGACGAAGTAGGTGTTGACCGAGAGGGCCATCGCCTGCTTCAGCTGGTAGGCGCCCTTCTCGTTCGGCGACTCGTTGGGCACCACCGTCTTGGGGCGGGTGTCGTTCCGCCAGGTGCCCGTACAGGTCTTCATCGCCGGGTACTCGATCTTGTTGTCGGACGTGTACTCCTGGGTCGCCGGCAGGCCCGCCTCCAGGGCCGCGGCCGCGATGACCGGCTTGAACGTGGAGCCCGGCTGGAAGCCGTTGCCGCCGCCCATCGCCGCGTCGACGTTGAGGTTGACGACGGTCTCGTTCTTCTCCTCCAGCAGCCCGTACGGGCGGGTCTGGGCCATGGCGAGGATCTTGCCGGTGCCCGGCTCGACCATGGAGACGGCGGCGGAGACGCTGTCGGTGACCCGCACGTTGGAGCTCACCGCGTTCTGGGCGGCGGCCTGCTTGTCCGGGTCCAGCGTGGTGTGGATGTTCAGGCCGCCGGTGTTCCAGAACTTCTTGCGCTCCTCGGCGCTCTTGCCGAAGGCCGGGTCCTGCTTGACCACGTGGCGCACGTAGTCGCAGAAGAAGCCCATCCCGGCCTGGGCCTTGATGCAACCGTTCTGCGGCGCCCTGTAGTTGAGGCCCAACGGGGCGGCCTTCGCCTCCTTCGCCTGGTCGGCGGTGAGGTGCTTGTTCTCCAGCATCTTGTCGATGACGGTGTCGCGGCGGTTCTGCGCGGCCTGCGGGTGCAGCTTCGGGTCGTACTGGGACGGGTTCTGCACCAGCCCGGCGAGGGTCGCGGCCTCGGCGACGGTCAGGTCCTTGTTGCTCTTGCCGAAGTAGCGCTGGGAGGCGGCCTCCACGCCGTAGGCGCCGTTCCCGTAGAAGGTGATGTTGAGGTAGTTGGTGAGGATCTGCTCCTTCGGCAGCTCCTCCTCCAGCTTGATGGCGACCTTGAGCTCCTGGATCTTGCGGCCCAGGGTCTTGCGCTGGGCCTCAAGGACGGCGTCCCGGTCCTCCCCGGCCTGCTCGACGTTGACGTTCTTCACGTACTGCTGGGTCAGCGTCGAGGCGCCCTGCGAGGCGGTGCCGCTCTCCGCGTTCTTGCTGATGGCGCGCAGGACGCCCTTGAGGTCGACGGCGCCGTGCTCGTAGAAGCGGGCGTCCTCGATGTCGACCTGGGCCTGCCGCATGTACGGCGACATCTGATCGGCGGTCAGCACGGTGCGGTCGCGCTCGTAGACCTTGGCGATCAGCCCGCCCTTGGCGTCGAAGATCTGGGTCGCCTGGGTGAGCGGCGGCGTCTTGAAGTCGGAGGGGACGTCCTCGAAGCCCTCGGCCGTGCTCTTGGCCGTCAGTCCGATGCCGCCCGCGACGGGCAGGGCGAGCCCCGCCAGCAGCACACCGGACACGACGCTCACCCCCAGGAAGGTCGCACCGAAGCCGGCCAGCCGGAGCGGCGCCTTGCGGGACGGCCCGCGGTCCGCGTCCTCGGAGGAACTCCATATCGGGGGGCGATTCGATTCCATTCCCGGATGCTAACTCCTGGGAGTGGTCGGGCAAGCGGTTTTTCGGGCACGGCTGTCACGGCTGTGCAACAGATCCGAAAGGGGGTCAAAATCGGTTTCGACACGGCAAATCGTATACGTATTGAATGGTTTCGGAAGAATGCGGCGACCAGTGCTCGATATGGCCCTTCGCGCGTGCGGCGGCCTCCCCTCCCGCGGTCCTGTCATCACTTGGATGCGGTGAGCGGGGCGAAAGGTTGCACCTCGTCTCCGAACCGCACGCACGCATCGGGGAGACGGTCACCGTCCACGGACGGGTGAACACGCTGCGGCTGCACGTCGATCCGTGAGGCGACCTTCCTCTTCCGGGGCCCGCACCGCCTCGAACCGTGAGAACGGGGAATCGCGGGGAACGACGGAAGGCCGCGGGGGAAAGGCTGCCGGGAACCGCGGGGAACCGGTGGGCCGGAACCGCGGGGGAACCGGCGGGCCGGAACACGCGAAGGGCCGCGCCCGAGGAGGTCGTTTCCTCGGGCGCGGCCCTTTCGCGTCTTTCGGCCGTCCTCGGTCAGCTGCGGCGGAGGGCCTCGGTGAGCCGGTTGGCGGCCTCGATGATGGCCTGGGCGTGCAGGCGGCCCGGGTGACGGGTCAGCCGCTCGATGGGCCCGGAGACGGAGACCGCGGCCACCACGCGGTTGGAGGGCCCGCGGACGGGGGCGGAGACGGACGCGACGCCCGGCTCGCGCTCCCCGATGGACTGGGCCCAGCCGCGGCGGCGGACGCCGCTGAGCGCGGTGGCGGTGAAGCGGGCGCCCTGGAGGCCTCGGTGGAGGCGCTCGGGCTCCTCCCAGGCGAGCAGCACCTGGGCGGCGGAGCCGGCCTTCATGGGCAGGGTGCTGCCCACGGGGACGGTGTCGCGCAGGCCGGAGAGCCGTTCGGCCGCGGCGACGCAGATGCGCATCTCGCCCTGGCGGCGGTAGAGCTGCGCGCTCTCCCCGGTGACGTCGCGCAGATGGGTGAGGACGGGGCCCGCGGTGGCGAGCAGTCGGTCCTCACCGGCGGCGGCGGAGAGCTCGGACAGGCGGGGGCCGAGGATGAAGCGGCCCTGCATGTCCCTGGTGACCAGGCGGTGGTGTTCGAGTGCGACGGCGAGTCTGTGGGCGGTGGGGCGCGCCAGACCGGTGGCGGCGACCAGCCCCGCCAGCGTGGCGGGGCCCGACTCCAGTGCGCTGAGCACCAGAGCGGCCTTGTCGAGAACGCCGACGCCGCTAGTGTTGTCCATACCATGATATTGCAGTCTCAGTCAGCGAGACGCAAGTCTGTTTCGATGTCCGTCATCCTCTCAGATGCCCGCAAAGCGGTTCTTCCGGGCTTCGGCGTCTCACATGCTGGATCCGCCGGGCGCGCTCGGGGGGCGGAGGCTGCCGGGAGGTGAAATGGCGGGCGAAGCGGCGGGCGGAATGCAAAAAGCCCCTGCCGTGTCACTGTCGGACACGGCAGGGGCCGTTGAGAAGAATTCGGCGGCGTCCTACTCTCCCACAGGGTCCCCCCTGCAGTACCATCGGCGCTGAAAGGCTTAGCTTCCGGGTTCGGAATGGAGCCGGGCGTTTCCCTCTCGCTATGACCACCGAAATGATCGGGCCGGGCAATTGCTCGAAAGCATTGCCTTCGCCTCGTCGCGAATCATAGCAGTCGCCCCCGGGCCGATCAGAAGCCGACGGCCTCGCGCAGCAGCAGGACGGTCCCCCGGGAGAGCCGGGCCGGGGCGTTGAGCACCAGGAGCTGGTTCACGGCGCTCGGCCGCCCGTACGCGGCCCGGGCGCGCTCGGACTCCAGCGGGAGGACGTGGGTCTCGACGCGCCGCAGGGCGGCCGGGAGGTCCGGTACGACCTTCTGGGCGCCGACGATCCAGATCGCCCGGCCGGCGCCGCCGACGTACCCGGGCAGCTGGCTGCCGGTGGCCGAGGCGACGACCAGCGAACCGGTCTCGGTGACGGCGGCGACGCTGCCGAGCACCACGTCCGGGGTGGCGACCATCCGGCGCAGCTCGTCGGCCTCGGCGACCCGGTCCATGCCCAGCGCCCGGGGTTTCACGGCCCGGTAGCGGTCGCCGGTGTTGACGTCCTCCTCGATTCCGGAGAGCCGGAGGGTCTCGCTGGCCCCGGTGAGGACGGTGGCGCCGGCCGGGACCAGCTCCGCGACCCGGGCGCGCGCGGCGGCGGTGTCGTCCAGGAGCTCGACGGTGAAGCCGTTCGCCGCCAGTGCGGCGGCCGCCCGTTCCAGCCGGTCGGCGGGCGCCGGGTCCGAGTACGGGGCCGACCCGGTCGCGCCCCGCTCCCAGCCGCCGGGGCCCTGCCCCCAGCCGCTCGCGCCCGGCCCGGCCCCGCCGGCGCGCGGAGCCGAGCCGGTCAGCGGGCTGGTGTCCAGGTACCGGGTCTCGTAGACCCGCTCGGTGAACCGCCAGCCGTCCGCCGTGCGCCGGTAACGGTCGTGGTAGACGGCGTAGTTGAGGCCCTGGACGCCGTTCTTCAGCCGGACGATCTCGTGCATGTGGGCACGCCCGGCCGCGGTGTCGCCGTCGATCCGGATCGCGCCCGGGTGGGTGTTCTGGATGAAGAAGTCCCAGTGCTCCTGGAGCTTCTCGCCGCCGATCCGGATCTGCTCCGGACCGATCAGCTCGACCGGGACGTCGGGCATCCGCAGCACGCCGTCCGGGGTGAACAGAAGGGCGAGGCGGGCGCGGTCGCGCATCATCACCGCGTCGGTGAACTCGGCCTGCAGGGCCGCGATCTCGACGCGGTCGGCGATCGCCTGGAAGTCGTTCATCGGATTCTCCGTTTCCCCGTTCCGTATGACCGGTGCGATCGGTACGACAGAACAGCCGCTCGAAACGTGAGGTGGGGAGGAGGACGTCACATCCCGGGCCGCTGCGATGTCATGAGGGGGAGGAAGGACCGTCGAGTCGAAGTGGAAGGGGTGGGGACACGGTGCGGGACGACGAGGGAGACACCACGACCGAGCCGGGCCTGGGCGCGATCATGAGCGAGCGGCGCCGACTGATCAACCTGGCGTACCGGCTGCTCGGTTCGCTGGCCGACGCCGAGGACGCGGTGCAGGAGACCTACGCCCGGTGGTACGCGCTGCCCCGGCGGGAGCGGGAGGCGATCGCCTCGCCCGGCGGCTGGCTGACCACGGTGGCCAGCCGGATCTGCCTCAACCTGCTCGGCTCGGCGCGGGCGCGGCGGGAGCGCTACGTGGGCGAGTGGATCCCCGAGCCGCTGCCCGCGCCCCGGGAGTGGACGGACGCCGCGGCCGACCCGGCGGCGGACCCGGCCGACCGGATCACCCTGGACGAGTCGGTGAGCATGGCGTTCCTGGTGGTCCTGGAGGCCATGACCCCGGCCGAGCGCGTCGCCTTCGTCCTCCACGACGTCTTCCGCTACCCCTTCGCCGAGGTGGCCGCGATCGTCGGCCGCAGCCCGGCCGCCTGCCGCCAGCTGGCCACCTCCGCCCGCCGCCGGATCCGGGCCGCCCAGGCCCCGGCGGTGCCGACGAGCGCCCAGGCCGGCGTCGTCCGGGAGTTCAAACGGGCCTGGGAGGCCAAGGACCTCAGGTCGCTGATGGACGTCCTGGACCCGCAGGCCACCGTGATCGCCGACGGCGGCGGCCTGGTCGGCGCGCTGCTGCACCCGCTGACCGGGCGCGAGCGGATCGCCGCCGCCCATCTGGACTCGGACCGCTTCGCGGCGGGCATCACGCTGCTGGAGTGCACCGTCAACGGCCTGCCCGGTCTGGTCGCCCGGAAGGACGGCGTCATCGTCACGGTGTTCGCGTTCCGGATCGCCGAGGGCCTGATCACCCACATCTGGGCGGTGCGCAACCCGGAGAAGCTCCGGCCCTGGACAGGGGAGGGGCTCCGGCTCTGACGGGAGGGCGGCCGCAGGGGCGCGATGCGCAGGAGTGAGGCGCGTCACGCCCCGCGCGCTCCCCGTTCGTCGTGTTCACGCCCGTGCGCACACCACCGAGCCCACCCCTGTGCACCGATCGCCCAAAAACCGACCGATAAGGTGTTAATCCAACATTCATCCATGCCGCATAGCCTCCGGGGGCTAGCCTCATGCTGAACGTCATCGTCCGACCGGGAGGCGAAAGCCCCGTGCAAGGCACTGTCACCACACCAGGCGGCTCCACGGTGGCCGGGGGCCAGGGCGAAGCGTTCCTGCTCGTCGTGGACGACGAGCCCAACATCCGCGAGCTGCTCTCCGCCTCGCTGCGCTTCTCCGGCTTCCGCGTCGCCTCCGCCGCCACCGGCACCGAGGCGCTCGAACTGGTCGCCGCCGAGCGCCCGGACCTGGTCGTGCTCGACGTGATGCTCCCCGACCTCGACGGCTTCACCGTCGTCGAGAAGCTGCGCGAGCGCACCAGCCGCGGCCAGATAGCCGGCCCGGCCCACGGGCACCCCGGCGACCACCTGCCGGTGCTCTTCCTCACCGCCAAGGACGGCGTCGGCGACAAGGTGCAGGGCCTGGCCGCCGGTGCGGACGACTACGTCACCAAGCCGTTCAGCCTGGAGGAGCTGATCGCCCGGATCCGCGCCATCCTGCGCCGGGCCGGCGGGCCCGCCGAGGACGGCCGGCTGGTCGTCGCCGACCTCAGCCTCGACCCGGTCGCCCACGAGGTCACCCGCGGCGGCACCCCGGTCTCGCTCTCCCCGACCGAGTTCAAGCTGCTGCACTACCTGATGGCCAACGTCGGCCGGGTGGTCTCCAAGGCGCAGATCCTCGACCACGTCTGGGCCTACGACTTCGGCGGGGACCTCTCCATCGTCGAGTCGTACATCTCCTACCTGCGCCGCAAGCTCGACTCCGGCCCGGTGCACGGCCCCAAGCTGATCCACACCGTGCGCGGCATCGGCTACGCCCTGCGCCGCCCCCCGCAGGGCTGACCGGGCCCGTCCGTGTTCGCCCGGTTCTCCTCCCGGCTGTCGCTGCGCGCCCGGCTGCTGGTGCTCGCCCTCGCCCTGGTCACCACCGGGCTCGCGGTCAGCGACGCCTTCGTGCTCGGCACCGTACGGAACCAGCTGGTGCACCAGCTCGACGAGCAGCTCCAGCGGTACGGGCCGCCGCTGTCCCGCAAGCCCCCCGGCCAGCTGACCGCGCCGGCCGCCGGGCGGCCCGCCGTCGCCGGGCGGCGGGTCAGCCTGCCCAGCCAGTACCTGGTGGAGTACCTCTCCTCGGACGGCAAGGTCCAGGCGGTGATGCGCCAGCCCGTCTCCGACACCGACCCGGCGCCCCAGCTGGCCGGACTCGACCCGACCCGGACCGCCCCGGACGTCCCCTTCGACCTGCCCGACCAGCGCGGCCAGCACAGCTGGCGGGTGCTGGTGCTGCCGCTCCAGGCCCCCCGCGGGCAGGCCGCCAACCCCAGCGCGTACGCCTCGCCGACGGTCACCCCGACCCACGTCATGGTGGCGGTCTCCCGCGAGGACATCGACGCCACCATCGGCAAGCTGAGCACCTCCTTCCTGGCCATCGGCGGCGGCGTCCTGCTGCTGATCGCCGGGCTCGGCTTCTTCGCGGTACGAGCCGGCCTGCGGCCGCTGCGCCGGATCGAGGAGGGCGCCGAGCGGATCGCGGCCGGCGAACTCTCGCACCGGATGCCGGAGCTGTCGCCGGGCACCGAGGTCGGCCGGCTGTCGATCGCGCTCAACGGGATGCTCACCCAGATCGAGGCCGCCTTCGCGGCCCGCGCCGAGTCCGAGGCCCGGATGCGGCGCTTCGTCGCCGACGCCTCGCACGAGCTGCGCACCCCGCTGGCCGGCATCCGCGGCTTCGCCGAGCTGTACCGGATGGGCGCGCTGCCCACCGACGCCGACGTCAAGCGGACCATGACCCGGATCGAGAGCGAGGCCGACCGGATGGGCGCCCTGGTCGAGGACCTGCTGGTGCTCGCCCGGCTGGACGAGGAACGCCCGCTCGACCTCGCCCCGATGGACCTGCGCACCCTCGCCGCCGACGCGCTGCACGACCTCACCGCCCTCGACCCGAGCCGCCCGGTCGCGCTCACCGGCCCGGCGGGCACCGGCGCGCCCGGGGCGGCGCCCGTCATCGGCGACGAGGCCCGGCTGCGGCAGGTGGTCACCAACCTGGTCGGCAACGCGGTCAAGCACACCCCGCCCGGCACCCCGGTCCGGATCGGGGTGGGCGCCGGCCCCGGCGGCATCTGCCTGCTGGAGGTCGCCGACTCCGGCCCCGGCCTCACCGAGGAGCAGGCCCGCCAGGTCTTCGACCGGTTCTTCCGGGTCGACCCCTCCCGCAGCCGCGACAACGGCGGCGGCGCCGGCCTCGGCCTCGCCATCGCCACCGCCCTCACCCGCGCCCACGGCGGCACCCTCACCCTGCGCACCGCCCCGGGCGAGGGCGCCACCTTCCGGGTCGAACTGCCCCATCAGCGCTGACCGGAATTCCCGGGCGCGGGACTTCCCCGCCAGTCCCGCCCGAAAGGCCCGAAAGCCCGAAAGTCCGGAATCCGGGCATTCGGGGCGCGGATCCCGTCGAATTTGTCGACTCGTCAATTCTTCCGGCTGACCAGGAAACCGCGGCGCCCGGTCATTGCCGGAATCCGGCATGGAGCGTCAAGAAAGCGTATGCCTATGATCAACACTGCCCGGCCGTCGGAATCCTGCCCGGCCGGGACATCTGCATTCCTTCAGGCCCGAAAGGGGTCATCGTGAACCTCCGCCGTTCGCTGGTCTCGGCCGCCGTCGTCGCCGCCGTCGTCTCGCCCGCCGTGATCTCCGCCGCCCCCGCCTTCGCGGAGTCGGCCGGGGTGGCGCAGACCCGGAGCGACAACGGTTCGATCGCCGAGCTGGAGCGGGCCGCCGCCGACGCCGCCAAGGCCTACGCGGCCGCCGTCGCCAACGAGGCCAAGGTGCAGGCCGAGACCTCCGCCTTCCTCAACAACTCGCAGCCGTACCTGGGCAGGTACCAGGAGGCCGAGGCCGCCGCGGTGCAGGCCGCTGCGGCCAAGGCCACCGCCGAGAAGGAGGCCAGGGCGGCCGCCGACGCGTACGGTTCCGCCTCGGAGGAGGACCTGCCCAAGGCCAAGGAGCGGATGCTCAAGGCGTTCGCCGCCGCCAACGCCGCCACCGCCGCGGACGAGAAGGCGAAGGCCGCCGTGACCGCCGCGCGCGACGCCGTGAGCGACGCCAGGGTCGAGTCGGTCCGACGGGTCCACGCGGCGCAGCAGGGCACCGAGGCCGCGGCCGCCGCCAAGGCCGCCGCGGACAAGGCCCTCGCCGACGCCAGGGCGGCCGCCGAGAAGCCGGTGGAGAAGCCCGTCGAGAAGCCCGTCGAGAAGCCTGTCGAGAAGCCCGTCGGGAAGCCGGCCGCCGTTGCCCCGGTCTCCGACACCACCACCACGACCAAGACCACCACCACCGCCAACAAGGCGTCCACCTCGGCCACTTCGGCCACCACCGGCTCGGCCGCCCCGACCACCACCCGGGCCACCACCGGCTCGGCCAGCGAGCTCGCCGAGACCGGTTCCGACCCGGCCACCCCGTACCTGGCCCTGGGCGCCGGCCTCGCGATCAGCCTCGGCGCCGCCGCCCTCTACGTCTCCCGCCGCAAGCCGGCCACCGCCCGCTCCGGCTCCTGACCCACCCCGTTCGCGCCCGCTCGGGAGGAGGGCGCGACCACCTGGAACCGCAGGACAGGCCAACGGCCCGTCCTGCGGTTCCGGCGTTCCCGGCCCCGAAACTCCTCGATCGGGTGAACCGACCGCCGTTCACCCGCCCGGCCCCTCGGTCGTGTGCGACCGTCCAGCCGTTGCCCGTGCGGACTCGCGCGGGCTGATCACACCGGACGGGAAGTGGGGTGTCTCCATGAGCGCGCTCGTCGCCGAGAGGACCGTCGCCGTGAACCTGGACCAGTCGCTGTGGCAGGCGTGGGAGTCCGTGGACGTGCCCGAGGGCTTCCGAGCGGAGATCGTCGACGACCACGACGACGGCGGTGCCGTGACCGTCCTCACCGATCCGGACGCCGGGCGCCGTGACTGCACCTCCTCGACCCGCGCCCCGTACGGCAAGGAGGCCGTGATTCCCGAGGGTCCCGCCAGGGGCTTCGTGGTCGGCCCCGGCATCACCGGCGAGCCCCGTGGCTGACCGCGGCGCGTCGTTCAGACGGGACCTGTCGGAGTGGCGGGTGGCGCTGGTCGCCTGGCGGCTGCTGGTGCTGCAGGCGGCGGACCCGGTGGTGTCGGCGGGAATGGTGGAGCACTCGACGTACCGGGCGCACCCGTGGCGGCGGGTGGAGCACACGCTGGGCAGCGGTCGGCGGCTGTTCTACCAGGACGCGGAGACGCTGCGCCGGGAGGTCGCCCGGCTGGACCGGGCGCACAAGCGGATCCGGGGGACGGGACCGGACGGGCGCCCGTACGACGCCCGGGACGCGGCGACCAGGGCGTGGGTGCTGCTGACGCTCTTCGAGTGCGTGGTCGCCATGCGCCGGCTGGGCGGGGACCCGTACGACGCGGGGGAAACGGCACAGGCGTACGCGGAGTTCCGGGAGGCGGTCGCCGCCTTCGGCCTTCCCGAGGGCGAGATCCCGGCCACCGCGGAGGAGTTGCCGGCCTACTTCGCCCGGTACGCGCGGGAGCGGCTGGAGTTCACCGAGGCGGCGCGCTTCCTCCTGTACGACCTCCTGCGCGAGGCGCCCCGGCCGCGCCGGCTCCGGTTCCTCGGCGACGCGGGGTGGCGGGTGGTGCGGGTGGTGGTGGCCCGGGCGGTCCGCGAGCTGACGGTGGCGGACCTGCCGCCGGTGGTGCGGGAGCGGTTCGGGCTGGTGCGCACCCGGCGGGCCGCGCTGCTGTCCGCCGTGCTGCACCGGGGCGCGGGCGCCGTCGTCCCCCTCCTCCCGGACCGGCTGCGCTACCGCGACCCGGAGCCGTCCCGGCCGAAGCGCCGCCGTCCGCACCGGGATTCCCGCGGGCCCCGGGTGGACCGCTTCTTCCGCGGGGTGCTGGACCAGACCGGCGACGGGTTCGTCACCGTGCACGACCTGCGGGCGATGGCGCACAACGTGTGCTGGCGGCTGGAGCTGGACGAGGCCGGCGAGGCCCGGGTGTACGAGGCCTTCGACACCTGGTGGGAGCAGCTGCGCGCGGTGATGGACTCCGACGGGGACGGGCGGGTGAGCCGGGAGGAGTTCGTGGCGGCCACCCTGGCCGGCTGCGACCGGGACGAGGCCTACCTGGAGCGGGGGCTGCTGCCCGCGCTGCGGGTGGTGTTCACCGCGGCGGACACCGACGGCAGCGGCTTCCTGGAGTTCGACGAGTACCGCGTGGTGTTCGGCGGGGAGCGGGTGGACCCGGTGGAGCTGTCGCACGGTTTCCGCCGACTGGACACCGACGGGGACGGCCGGATCAACCGGGAGGAGTTCCTCGCCGGATTCATCGGGTTCTTCACGGCCCGCGCCGACTCCGCCCCGGGCGCCGAGCTCCTCGGCCGGGCGTAGCGGCACGGTCTCCGGGACCGGCCCGCCAATCCCGCCGGGCACCGGCCCGCTAGCACGCCCCGCCCGCCGACGCGAGCGGGGCGTCGGCCTGTCAAGCGCCGGTTCGGCCAAGAAGCCCGCCGGGTCCGCCCGGTCGTTCGTTGTCCCGGTGCCCTCGGGCTCCGCAGACTGTGCGCACCGTCACGCACCGCCGCGCCGAGTCAACCCCACCCCGCCTGGGATTCCTTCGTAAGGATGATGGATACTGGCCCTTGTGAACGTGTTCACGTTCACAAGCGGACAAGCCTGCGCGGTCGGCAACGGTCCGACGGCTACAGATGAAGTTGTCCGGAAGATGCCCGTCCTCGCGCGGGCAGGTTGGGAGAGAGGGCGACGTGGAACTGGCAATCGCTCACGAGACCATCGCCCGATGGCAATTCGGGATCACCACCGTCTACCACTTCCTCTTCGTCCCGCTCACGATCAGCCTGGCCGCGATCGTGGCCGGTCTGGAGACCGCCTGGGTGCGGACGAACAAGGAGAAGTACTTCCACGCGACCAAGTTCTGGGGAAAGCTCTTCCTCATCAACATCGCGATGGGCGTGGTCACGGGCATCGTCCAGGAGTTCCAGTTCGGCATGAACTGGTCCGACTACTCCCGCTTCGTCGGCGACGTCTTCGGCGCCCCGCTCGCGATGGAGGCGCTGATCGCCTTCTTCTTCGAGTCCACCTTCATCGGCCTGTGGATCTTCGGCTGGGACAAGCTGCCGAGGAAGATCCACTGCGCCTGCATGTGGATGGTGTCCCTCGGCACCGTGCTCTCCGGCTACTTCATCCTGGCCGCCAACTCCTGGATGCAGCACCCGGTCGGCTACGCGATCGACCCGGTCACCGGCAAGGCCCGGCTGACCGACGTCGTCCAGGTGCTGTTCCAGAACACCACCCTGGTGGTGGTCTTCCACACCCTGACCGCCGCCTTCCTCACCGGCGCGGCCTTCGTCGTCGGCATCGCCTCCTTCCACCTCTGGAGGGCCAAGCGCAGGCCGGAGACCGCCGACCCGAAGAGGACCGCCGTGATGCGCACCTCGCTGCGGCTCGGCCTGGTGCTCGCGGTGGTCTTCGGCGCCGGCACCGCGCTCAGCGGCGACACCCTGGGCAAGGTCATGTTCGAGCAGCAGCCGATGAAGATGGCCGCCGCCGAGGCGCTCTGGGAGACCCAGTCGCCGGCGCCGTTCTCGGTCTTCGCGGTCGGTGACGTCGGCAAGGGCCACAACTCCGTGGCGCTGGAGGTCCCGGGGATACTCTCCTTCCTCGCCCACAACGACTTCAGCTCGTCCGTCCCCGGCATCAACGACACCGCGGCCGCGGAAGCCGCCCAGCACGGCGGGGACCCCAAGGACTACATCCCGAGCATCTTCGTCACCTACTGGGGCTTCCGCCTCATGATCGGCTTCGGGATGACCTCGTTCCTGGCCGGCCTGATCGGCCTGTGGACCACCCGGAAGAAGCTCTTCCTGCGCCCCGGGTTCCGCACCGGCGACAGCGAGGTGCCCCGGCTGATGCTCACCCCCGGGCGCGAGCTGGGGCCGCTGCTGACCAGGTGGAGCTGGCGGATCGGCATCCTGACCATGGGCTTCCCGCTGATCGCCAACAGCTTCGGCTGGATCTTCACCGAGATGGGCCGTCAGCCCTGGGCCGTCTTCGGCCTGATGACCACGGCCGGCGCGGTCTCCCCCAACGTCGGCATCGGCACCCAGGTCGGCGCGCTGGCCACCTTCACCGCGCTGTACGCGGTCCTGGCGGTCATCGAGGTCCGGCTGCTGGTCAAGTACGCCAAGGCCGGCCCGGAGGTGACCGAGCAGCCGCCCACCAAGGACCCGTCGCTGCGCGGGCCGTCCTCGGACGAGGACGCCGACAAGCCGCTCGCCTTCGCCTACTGAGGCGCCGGGACACCGGGGAACTGAGGATCTGAGATGCAACTCCACGACGTCTGGTTCGTGCTGATCGCGGTCCTGTGGATCGGCTACTTCTTCCTGGAGGGCTTCGACTTCGGGATCGGCGTGCTCACCAAGCCGCTGGCCCGCGACACCGCCGAACGCCGGGTGCTGATCAACACCATCGGCCCGGTCTGGGACGGCAACGAGGTCTGGCTGCTGACCGCGGGCGGCGCCACCTTCGCGGCCTTCCCGGACTGGTACGCGACGCTCTTCAGCGGCTTCTACATCCCGCTGCTGGTCATCCTGGTCTGCCTGATCGTCCGCGGCGTGGCCTTCGAGTACCGGCACAAGCGCGACGGCGAACGCTGGCAGCGGAACTGGGAGGAGGCCCTGTTCTGGACCTCGCTGCTCCCGGCCTTCCTCTGGGGCGTGGTCTTCGCCGACATCGTGCGCGGCGTGGACATCGACGCCCAGAAGAACTACACCGGCGGCCTCTGGGACCTGCTGAACCCGTACGCGCTGCTCGGCGGCCTGGTGACGCTCGCCCTGTTCACCTTCCACGGCTCGGTGTTCGCCGCGCTCAAGACGGTCGGCGAGATCCGCGACCGGGCCCGCCGGGCCGCCCTGCAGACCGGGCTGGCCACCGCCGTGCTGGCACTGGTCTTCCTGGTCTGGACCCAGGCCGACCACGGCAACGGCCGCAGCCTCGCCGCGCTGGTCGTCGCGGTGGTCGCGCTGGTCGCCGCCCTGGCGGCCAACCAGCTCGGACGGGAGGGCTGGGCGTTCGCGCTCTCCGGGGTGACGGTGGTGGCCGCGGTCGGGATGCTCTTCCTGGCGCTCTTCCCGGACGTCATGCCCTCCACCCTGAACCCGGAGTGGAGCCTGACCGTCGGCAACGCGGCCTCCTCGCCGTACACGCTGAAGGTGATGACCGTCGTGGCGGCGGTCTTCACCCCGCTGGTGATGCTCTACCAGGGCTGGACCTACTGGGTGTTCCGCAAGCGGATCGGCGTCCAGCACATCCCCGGGCACCACCCGGCCGCCCCGCTCGACCAGGCCTGACGCCGTGAAGCCGGTCGACCCCCGACTCCTCGGGTACGCCCGCACCACCAGGGCCTTCCTCGCCGGATCCGTGCTGCTCGGCGCGGTCGGCGCGGCCCTGGTGGTCGCCCAGGCGAGTCTGATCGCCGAGATCGTCGTCCGCGCCTTCCAGCGCGGGGCGACGCCCGGCGAGCTGGCCACGCCGCTGCTGCTGCTCGCCCTGACGGCGGTCGGGCGCGGGCTGGTCGGCTGGCTCACCGAGCTCACCGCGCACCGGTCCGTCGCCCGGGTGAAGTCCACCCTGCGGCGCCGGCTGCTCGACCACGCCACCGCGCTCGGCCCGTCCTACCTGGCGGGCCGGCGCACCGGCGAGCTCACCACCCTCGCCACCCGCGGCGTCGACGCGCTGGACGACTACTTCGCCCGCTACCTGCCGCAGCTGGTGCTGGCCGTGGTCGTCCCGGTGATCGTGCTGCTGCGGATCGTCGGCGCCGACTTCACCTCGGCCGCGATCATCGCCGGGACGCTGCCGCTGATCCCGCTGTTCATGGTGCTGATCGGGATGGCCACCCAGTCCCGGATGGACCGGCAGTGGACCACCCTCGCCCGGCTCTCCCACCACTTCCTCGACGTGGTCGCCGGGCTGCCCACCCTCAAGGTGTTCAACCGGGCCCGCAGCCAGGCCGCCACCATCGCCCGGATCACCGCCGACTACCGCCGGGCCACCCTGCGCACCCTGCGGATCGCCTTCATCTCCTCCTTCACCCTGGAGCTGCTCTCCACGCTGTCCGTCGCGCTGGTCGCCGTCACCGTCGGCTTCCGGCTGGTGGACGGCACGCTCGACCTGGAGACCGGGCTGCTGATCCTGGTGCTCGCCCCCGAGGTGTACTTCCCGATCCGCCAGGTCGGCGCGCTCTACCACTCCAGCGTCGAGGGGCTGACCGCCGCCGACGAACTGTTCCAGGTGCTGGAGACCCCGCTGCCCGCCGCCGGCACCACCCCGGCGCCGGACCTCGCGGGCGCCGTGATCGCCGCCGAGGGCCTGGTCGTCCGGCACCCCGGTCGCACCGAGCCGGCGCTGGACGGCGCCGGGCTGACCCTGCGTCCGGGCTCCAGCACCGCGCTCACCGGCCCCAGCGGCGCCGGCAAGTCCACCCTGCTGGCCGTGCTGCTCGGCCTCACCGCCCCCGCCGCGGGCACCGTCCGGATCACCGCCGCCGACGGCCGCCGGTACGACCTGGCCGAACTGGAGCCGGAGAGCTGGCGGCGGCAGATCGCCTGGGTGCCGCAGCACCCGCACCTGTTCGCCGGGACGGTCGCCGAGAACCTGCGGCTGTACCGGCCGGAGGCCACCGACGAGCAGCTCCGGACCGCGCTGCGGGCCGCGCACGCGCTCGACTTCGTGACCGACCTGGCCGCCGTCCTGGGGGAGGACGGCGCCGGGCTCTCCGCCGGGCAGCGCCAGCGCCTCGCACTGGCCCGGGTGCTGCTCGCCGACGACCGCCCGCTGGTGCTGCTGGACGAGCCGACCGCCAACCTGGACGGCGCCTCCGAGGCGGCCGTGGTGGAGGCCGTCCGGACGCTGGCCGAGGACCCGTCGCGCACCGTGCTGGTGGTCGCGCACCGCCCGGCGCTGCTGGCCGTCGCGGACGAGCGGGTCCGGCTGGCGGGGCCCGCCGCCGCCCCGATCGCCGATCCGGTCGTACCGCTCGCCCACAGCGGCCTCCCCACGCCCGCGCCCGCCGTGCCCGAGGAGCCCGAGCCCGAAGGCGGCACCACCCCCCGGCTGGCGCTCTCGATCCTGCTCGGCGCGCTCGCCCTCGGCTGCGCCGTCGCCCTGATGGCCACCTCCGGCTACCTGATCTCCCGGGCCTCCCAGATGCCGCCGGTGCTCCACCTGATGATGGCCGTCACCGCGGTGCGGGCCTTCGGCATCGGCCGCAGCGTCTTCCGCTACGCCGAGCGCTTGGTCTCGCACGACGCGGTGCTGCGCACCCTCGGCACCCTGCGGGCCGCCGTCCACCGGCGGCTGAGCGCGCTCGCCCCGGCCGGACTGCCCGCCTTCCGGCGCGGCGACCTGCTCTCCCGGCTGGTCGCCGACGTGGACGCGATCCAGGACCACTACCTGCGCTGGCGGCTGCCGGCCGCGGTGGCCGGCCTGGTCGCCCTGGCCTCGACGGCGGCGATGGCCGCCTTCCTGCCCGCCGCCGGGCTGGTGCTCGGCCTCGGGCTGCTGCTCGCGGGCGGGCTGGTGCCCGCGCTGGCGGCGCGCTGGTCGGCCGGCGCCGAGCGGCGCCAGGCCCCGGCGCGCGGGCGCCTGGCCACCGCCGTGGTGGACGCCCTCACCGGCACCGCCGAGCTCACCGTGGCCGGCGCGCTGCCCGGCCGGCTGGCCGCCGTCCGCACCGCCGACGCCGCGCTGACCGGACTGGCCGCCCGTTCGGCCGCCACCACGGCGCTGGGCACCGGGCTGATCGCGCTGCTCACCGGGCTGACCGTGACCGCCGCGGCCGCCGTCGGAGTCCAGGGGGTGCGCGACGGGGCGCTGGCGCCGGTCTGCCTGGCCCTGGTGGTGCTCACCCCGCTGGCCGCCTTCGAGGCGGTCACCGGGATGCCGCTCGCCGTCCAGGCCCGCCAGCGCAGCCGCGCCGCGCGGGCCCGGCTGGACGAGGTGCTGAACGCTCCGGCGCCGGTCGGCGAGCCCGCCGAGCCGGTGGAGCTGCCCGGGCAGCCGCTGCCCGTCGCGGTGCGCGGGCTGACCGTGCGGCACCCCGGGCAGCCGGTGGACGCGCTCGCCGGGGTGGACCTCGACCTCACGGCCGGCCGCCGGATCGCCGTGGTCGGCCCCTCCGGCTCCGGCAAGACCACCCTCGCCCAGGCACTGCTGCGCTTCCTGGAACCGGGCGCCGGGACGGTGACGTTCGCCGACGGCCGTCCACAGGCTGTGGACAGCCGCGCGCTGACGGGCGAATCGGTCCGCCGGGTGATCGGGCTCTGCGCCCAGGACGCCCACGTCTTCGACAGCTCGCTGCGGGAGAACCTGCGGCTGGCCCGGCCCGGCGCGGGGGAGGACGAGCTGCGCGCCGCCCTGGCCGCCGCCCGGCTGCTGGAGTGGACCGAGGGTCTGCCGGACGGCCTGGACACCATGGTCGGCGAGCACGGTGCCCGGCTCTCCGGCGGCCAGCGCCAGCGGCTGGCGCTCGCCCGGGCGCTGCTCGCGGACTTCCCCGTACTGGTCCTGGACGAGCCGGCCGAGCACCTCGACCTGCCCACCGCCGACGCCCTGACCGCCGATCTGCTGGCCGCCACCGAGGGCCGCAGCACCGTGCTGATCACCCACCGGCTGGCCGGGCTGGACGACGCCACGGTGGACGAGGTGCTGGTGCTGGACGGCGGACGGGTGGTCGAGCGCGGCCGCTGGTCGGAGCTGGTCGCCGACCCGGACGGGCGGCTGCACGCGATGTGGCGGCGGGAGCGGGAGGCGGACGGGCTGCTGGAGCCGGTCCCGGCACGCTAGTCGCGCCGCCCTTCGGCTGAAAAGCGTACAAACTAGGCTTTCTCCATGGACCCCACGCCGGACATCCCCGAGGCCACGCCCGAGCCGACACCCCACCGGGTGCCCGAGATCGCCTCGTTGGGGCTGGACACCCTGGTCACCGAGGTCGCCGAGCGCCTGCAGTCGGCCGCCGCGGTCACCGACCGGATGCAGCGGCTGCTGGAGGCGGTGGTCTCGATCGGGGCCGGACTGGACCTGCACGCCACCCTGCACCGGATCGCCGTGGGCGCGGCCGAACTGGTCGACGCCCGGTACGCGGCGCTCGGCGTGATCGCCCCCGGCGGCACCGGCCTGGCCGACTTCATCCACGTCGGGATCGACGACGAGACCGCCGCCGAGATCGGCGAACTGCCCGCCGGCCGCGGCATCCTCGGCGCCCTCATCGACCGCCCCGAACCGCTGCGGCTGGCCGACCTCGGCACCGACCCGCGGTCCTCCGGATTCCCGGCGCACCATCCGTGCATGAGGACCTTCCTGGGCGTGCCGATCCGGGTCCGCGCGGAGGTGTTCGGCAACCTCTACCTCACCGAGAAGAAGGGCGGCGGCGCCTTCACCCCCGAGGACGAGCAGGTGGTGCACGCCCTCGCCGCGGCGGCCGGCGTGGCCATCGAGAACTCCCGGCTGTACGAGGAGGGCCGCCGCCGCGAACGCTGGATCGCCGGCGCCGCCGCCGTCGCCACCGCGCTGCTCTCCGCCGAGCAGGCCGAGACCGCGCTGACCGTCGCGGCCGAGCAGGTGCGGGAGCTGGCGGACGCCGCGCTCGGCATGATCCTGCTGCCGACCGGGCCGGAGGGCGGCGGCGAGGGCGACGGGCAGATGCGGGTCGCGCACGCCTCCGGCGAGCTGGCCGAGTACGTCCGCGGCGAACTGCTGCCCAAGGGCAGCTTCGGGGCCCGGCTGCTCGCGGGGGAGAGCGTCTACCTGGACGACATGTCCAGCGACCCGACCGTGGTGATCCGGCTGGCCCGGCGCTTCGGCCCGTCCATGGCCGTGCCGATGGTCGCCGCCGGCCGGGTGCTCGGCGGGCTCTGCGTCTGGCGCCCCTGCGGCGCCCTGCCGTTCACCGACAGCGAGAAGCAGCTCGCCGAGACCTTCGCCTCGCAGGCCGCGCTCGCCCTGCGGCTCGCCGAGGGCCAGCGCGACCAGCAGCGGCTGGCCGTCTTCCAGGACCGCGACCGGATCGCCCGCGACCTGCACGACCTGGTGATCCAGCGGCTGTTCGCCACCGGGATGATGCTGGAGAGCGCCGCCCGGCGGGCCGTCGTCCCCGAGGTGAAGGTCGGCATCGGCAAGGCGGTGGACGAGCTGGACGCCACCATCCAGGAGGTCCGCACCACCATCTACGCCCTCCAGCACGACAACCACGGCGACGCGCCGGACACCCTGCGCACCCGGGTGCTGCGGGAGGCCAGCCAGGCCGCGGCCGCGCTCGGCTTCAAGCCCTCGGTGAGCTTCGTCGGGCCGGTGGAGAGCCTGGTCGGCGAGAAGACCGGACGTCAACTGCTCGCCGCGCTACGGGAGATGCTCTCCAACACGGCCCGGCACGCGCGCGCCTCCCGGGTCGGCGTGGAGATCGACGCGACCACCCACCTGGACGAGGGCGGCCGCCCGGTGGGCGGCGACCCGGAGTCGCTGGACAGGGGCGGGCGGCCCGGTGTGCTGCTCACCGTGACCGACGACGGGGTGGGCATCCCGGCGGGCGGCCGGCGCAGCGGCCTGCTCAACCTCACCCGGCGCGCGGAGGCGCTCGGCGGTGACGCCTGGCACGAGAGCGGGCCGTACCGGAAGGGCACGATGGTGCGCTGGACGGCCCGGCTCTGAGCGTTCCCGGCTGCTTCCCGACGGCACGTGACCGGGTTCCCGACCGGTGTCCGGCCGGTTCCCGACCGGGACGGGTGAAAGTTAAACGAGGGAGAACTTCCGGACCAACAGCGCAAGTTGTGAACGTTCTGGGCTTTCGGGGGCTCCGTGTGCACACATAGCTTTGCTCCGCTCGGAGGGGAATCCGGAGGGCGACCGGACGGAGGGGGCAGTGAACGCTGCCGGCCGCGGACACACCGCAGCAGGGGCAAGTCGAGGGGGGTTCCGCGCCGAACGGGCGGCGGACGGGCGCTACCGCTGGCAACTGAAGGCGCCCAACGGACGGGTGGTCGCGATCACCCCGGCCGCGTTCGAGACGGCCGGCGAGGCCGAACGGGGCTTCGACGGCCTGCGCGTCACCGCGGCCGGGCTCACCGCGCGGATCACCCACGTCCGGGAGGGCATCGGCTGGATCTGGGTCGTCCCGGGCTCGCGCTCCCTCCCCGAGGTGCGCTCCAGCCGCGCGTACGAGCGGTACGCGACCTGCCAGAACGCCTTCCGGCGGTTCGTGGTGCTGCTCTCCAAGCAGCCGCCGCGCGAACTCCCGGAAGGCGCGGTGCCGTTGAGACGCATCGATGGCCGCTGAGCGGCGCGGTCCGCGGCTGCTGATCGTGCCCGCGGCCGACCGCTGCCTGGGCTGGGCGCTGCGGGCCGCCAACGGGCGGCCGCTCGGGGTCGGCGTGCGCACCTACCGCAACGAGGAGGAACTCGCCGAAGCGGTCCGGGAGTTGCTGATCGAGCGGGCCGCACTGCGCTGTTCGGTCGGGCAGTCCGAGGGGCGCCAGTGGGCCTGGACCGCCTACCTGCCGGTGCGCAGCACCCGGCCGGGGGCGGCCGACGCCGTTCCGGTCGCCCGCAGCGCGCGGGGGTACCTGCGGCGCGACCAGTGCCGGGCCGGGGTCGAGGGGTTCCTAGCCGGACTGCGGTGGGTGGGGCAGGAGTCGCGGCGGTCCGGACGGGACGGCCGCCGGCCGTTGTGAGCGTGCCGGCAGACGGCGGTCCGCCGGGCGGCGGACCGGCGTCCGGCATGCCCGAACGCCGTGCCCGCGCCGCGGTCCCGGTCCGTGCGGTTCCGGTGAAGGACAGGTTTCCGGCAACACCCCGAGCAGCCTCCTGGAGAAGAACGTCGACCGGATCCGGAGGTCCGGTGGAGCCCCCGTCGCGTGCACGCTGACCAGTGGCTAAACCTCGCCGAACCGATGAGTCGACATTCCCCGGCCGGCCTCGACCGCTCTTCCGGCGGAACCTGCCCGCCGGACAGGATCGGCACTGCCGGCGAGGCCGCAGCGGACGCGGCCTCCGGCCCCGAACTCCCCGACGGAGTAAGGGTTCACGCGATGTACGTCTCTCCCCCGGAGGAAGAGGAACATGCGTAAGACCGCTGCCAAGCTGCTCACCGTCGCCGCGCTGGCGACCTCCGTCGTGACCGTCGCCGGCGGCACCGCCGTCGCCGACCCGGCCCCCGGCGTGACTCCGCGCGCCGTCGACTTCGTGGGTGTCGGCTCCGACACCACCCAGTCGGTGCTCAACAAGCTCGCCGCCGACTACAACGCGTCGCTGACCACCACGACCGCCCCCCGCGTCTACAGCTGGGACGCGATCCCCTCCGGCACCATCACCCCCAAGACCGGTGCCGCCACGATCACCCGGCCGAACGGCTCCGGCGCCGGCATCAACGCGCTGAACACCTACACCAGCACCACGGTGGACTTCGCCCGCTCCTCGCGCGGTCCGCAGGCCTCCGACCCGACCACCGACGACTTCGTCGCGCTGGCCAAGGACGCCGTCGCCTGGGCCGCCCCGGCCACCGGCAACGCCCCGGCGAACCTGAGCACCGCGAACCTGAAGGACATCTACACCTGCGCGGTCACCACCTGGAACCAGATCGACCCGTCGCTGCCGAACGCCACCATCAAGCCCTTCCTGCCGCAGACCAACTCCGGCACCCGGTCGTTCTTCCTGACCACGATCGGCGGCGGCGTCGCGGTCACCCCCGGTGCCTGCGTCACCAGCGGCACCCAGGAGAACCAGGGCAGCGACCCGGCCCTGGCCGACGCCAACGCGGTGGTCCCCTACTCCGTGGCCCACTACGTCGGCCAGGTCTACTACGGCCAGGGCAGCGGCGCCGACGTCCAGGGCCCGCTGACCATCCGCAACGTCGACGGCGTCGCCGGCGGCCCGGTGGACACCACCGCCAAAACGATCAGCTCCGCCTTCGCGGCGACCCCCTACGCCCGCGTGGTCTACAACGTGTTCCGCGACGCCGACTGGACCTCGAACGCCACCCTGCGTGCCGTCTTCGGCAAGGGCGGTTGGATCTGCGCCAACGGCGCCGCCGACATCAAGAGCTTCGGCTTCCTGCCGCTGTCCTCCTTCGCCTGCGGTTCCGTCACCCACTCCTGAGCCACCCCGCACCACACCGGCGGCCGCGGGGCCTCGCTCCGCGGCCGCCGGGCCCACTCGACGACGACGTGACGAGGGAGCCGTGCAGCCACGCCTGAACGTCGCCGCCTCGCACGACCAGCACACCTCCTCTCCCTCTCCCAAGGAGTCCAGCATGTCCCGCATCAGCGCACGCCTGGCAGCGACCGGTGCCGCCGTCGTCCTCTCCCTGACCGCCGTGAGCGGTGCCGCCGTCGCCGACCCGGCCACCACCCCGGCCGCCGGCCAGGCCGTGATCACCACCGACGTCGCCTTCCTGACGAACGCCGCGCTCAACGGCATCGTGGTCATCCCGGTCCAGCCCGCCAGTGCGGCGTACGACCAGACCGCGGGCCTCACCGTGACCCTTCCGGTGAGCGGCGGCGCGGCCGACATCCCGGCCTTCTACGGCGACGTGCGGTTCGGTGGCGGCCTGCTCTTCCTGAACCTGAGGACCGGTAAGAGCGTCACCTTCAAGCAGCTCGACTTCTCGGTCGACAACGGCTACTTCACCGCCGTGCCGAACGGCTCGACGACCCCGGTCCCGCTGCTCGACCCGGCCGGCGACAACGTGATCAGCCGCAGCGGCCTCACCCAGAACCTGAACTCCTCCAGCTTCCAGGTGGACGCCGCGGGCGCGCAGTACCTCGACGCCGCGCTCGGCACCGGCTACTTCACCGCCGGCCAGCAGATCGGCAAGCTCGCGCTGTCCTACACCCCGGCGCACTGAACCACCCGGTACCGGGCCCCCGGTACCGAGCCCCGGTGCCGAACCGCCCGGCACCGGACCGCAGGTCGGCGGGCCCGCGCCCCGGCGCGGGCCATTCGCCTGCGGAGTCCCCAACTCCGGTACGGAGTCGTCGCGTTGTGGTCTCGTACACCTGGCCGACCGGATCCCGCCATGTCCGACTGGCCGAATAGTACGCACGGAATCGTCCGTCCCCAGCGCGATCGACGCCCTCGTGCCGCCTCCCTCGGCGGCCCGCCCCTCCCGGAGGCCTCGCCATGAGAAACCGCGTACCCGACCCGAGAGGCCGAGGGAGGTGGCGCCGTCGACTACCGGCCCTGGTCCTCGCCAAGGCCGTGGTGGCGTCGCTCGCCGTCATTCCGATCGGGCTGGCCGCGGCTCCGACGGCGCACGCCGACTCGGCGGTGACCGTCCCGGGCCCGAAGGTCTGGATCCCGGCCGCCAAGCAGTACGGCGCCCCGGGCAGCGTGACCGTCTCCCAGACGGCCAACCTGACCAACCAGGTCCTCCAGGTCTCCTGGAGCGGCTTCACCCCGACGGTCTACCTGGGCTCCAACGCTCCGGCCCAGACGGCGCAGCCGCTGTCGACCCACATCCTCTACGCGGTGCGGATCTACCAGTGCCGCGGCACCGACCCGGCGGTGACGGACTGCTACGGCAGCACGCTCTACGGCGGCGACCCTTCGAAGGGCTTCGAGCAGCCGCCCCGTCCGACCCGCACGGAGGTGCCGGAGTGGCCGACGAACCAGGTGATCGCCGCGACCGGCCCGGACGGCTCGGGTTCCGCCTCGATCGAGGTGTGGAGCGCCAAGGAGAGCGCCACCCTCGGCTGCGACGCGACCCACCCCTGCTCGCTGGTGGTCGAGCCGAACTACGGCGGTGACCCGCTGGACCTCTACCAGGTCCTCGACGGCAAGGCCGACTGCGAGTTCCACGACCTGGACACCGACCCGGACGGCTACACCGCCGCCGACGGGATCATGGTGCCCGGCAACCAGAACTGGAAGACCGGCAACCGGACCAGCGAGCAGTGCGCCTGGCAGCACCGGACCGTGGTCCCGCTCTCCTTCGCGCCCACGGCGGACTCCTGCGCGGCGAGCGACCAGGCCTTCGGCGCCGCCGGCCTGGAGATGGCCAACCGGGCCGTGCAGCAGTGGCGGGCCGGCCTGTGCCTGGGCGACTCGCCGATGACCGTGGGCTACGTCCCCGCCGGCGGTGAGCCGCAGGCCCGCGCCGCGTTCCTGGCGGGCAGCAGCACCACCGAGGTCGCGCTGACGGCGCGGCCCGACCGGTCACCGCCGCCGAGGCCGTACGTCTACGCCCCGCTCGCCACCACCGGCATCTCGGTCACGTACCTGGTCGACGACCCGAAGACCGGCCGGCAGATCCGCGACATGAGGCTGAACGCCCGGCTGGTGGCCAAACTGCTCACCCAGTCCTACGCCTCGCCGGGCACCACCATCCCGTCCGTGGCCGGCAACCCGACCTGCCTCTTCACCGACCCCGAGTTCAGGCAGCTGAACCCGGAGACGGCGGCCAACGGGATCCACTGGCCCACGAGTTGCGGCGGGACGCTGACGATCTACCCCGGCGTCCCCGGCGGCACCACCGACTTCACCCACCAGCTGACCTCGTGGTTCGCCGCCGACCCGGACGCGGCCCGCTTCCTGGACGGCGAGCCGGACCCGTGGGGCATGCGCGTCGACAGCTTCTACCTGAAGCCGAAGTTCGCCGGCTACCCGACCGAGGCCTTCCAGGTCCAGGACTTCTCCGGGCCCGCGCAGGGCAGCCCCGGCGTGGACTTCCAGCACTGGAAGCAGTACGAGTGGAACCCCTCCCTCGACGGGCTCGGGCGGGTGGCGCGCAACCTGATGCAGTACCAGCCGAACTGCCAGCAGCCGAACACCGAGGCCAACGGCAGCCACAAGCCCTGTGCCGCGCAGATCCCCGGCGTACGCTCCCTGCTCGCCATCATGGACACCGCCCAGGCCAAGGCCTTCTCGCTCCCCGAGGCCTCGCTGCTCAACCCGGCCGGCTCCTTCGTGGCGCCCGGCACGGCCGGCTTCCAGGCCGCCGTCGCCGACATGCCGACCGACGCCGCCACCGGGGTCCAGCAGCTGCCCTACGGCGCACCGGACACCGCGTTCTCGCGTGACCAGCGGGCGTACCCGCTGACCACGGTGCAGTACGCGATGGTGCCGACCGGCGGGCTGCCCGCCGCGAAGGCCGCCGCGATCTCCCGGTTCCTCCAGGCCGTGACCACCGACGGCCAGACCTACGGCCTCGCGCCGGGGCAGCTCGCCCAGGGCTACCTCGCCCTGACCGGCGCCCAGCGGCAGCAGGCCCAGGAGGCCGTGCGGCACGTCGCCGCCCAGGACGGCAAGCTGCCCGGCAACCAGACCGCCCCGCCGGCCGGGAACCCCGAACCGGGCACCCCGGAGAGCGGCAACGGCGGTTCCGCCTCCGGCGGTACGGGCTCCGCCGGCCCGGTCGACGGCACCGGCCCGGTGGGCACCGGCCCGGTGGGCACCGGCTTCGGCTCCTCGGACGGCGGCTCCGGCGGCACCGGCTTCGGCTCCTCGGACGGCCTGACCGGCGGCGGCCTCTCCGGCACCGGCTCCACCGGCGCCACCGGCGCCACCGGGACGGGAACGGCCGGCGGTGCCGCGGCGCCCGGCGCCCCGGCCGCCGGCAAGCCCGGCGCGACCGCCGCGCCCGCCGGCAACGCGATCGCCGCGGCCCCGGTCGGCACCCCGGTGCCCGACCGGCCCGGCACCGCCCGGCTGCTGCTGCCGGTCGCGCTGATCGCCGGCCTGGTGCTGCTGGTCGGCGGACCGGCCGCGCTGTTCCTCGGCGGCACCCCGGCCGGGGCGAAGGTGCTGGCCGGCGCCCGCACCCGGTGGTCGCGACTGCGCCGCAGGTAGGAACCCGCGCTCGGCGGGGCCGCCGTCCCGGCCCCGCCGAGCGCGTTCCCGCCCGCCGGGGCAGCGCCCCGGCCCTCACCGAGCACGCCCGTTCCCGAGCACGCCCGTTCCCGAGCACGGAGAGCACACCATGACATCCGCCGCCGAGCCCGCGGCACCGTACGCCGGGGCGCCCCGACCTCCCGGTCACGGGCCCGACCAGGACGTGCCGCGCACCATCACCGCCCCCGCGACCCCGGGCGACCGGGTCTTCCGCGGCGTGCTGCGGCTGGCCGGCCTCTCGGTCTTCGCGATCATGGGGCTGATCGCCTTCTTCCTGATCCTGCGGGGCACCGACGCGCTGCGCGCCGTCGGCTGGTCCTTCCTGACCGAGCAGAAGTGGCAGACCGCCGCCCACAACTTCGGCATCGGCGCCGTCCTGCCCAACGGCCTGCTGATCGCCCTGATCGCCCTGGTCATCGCCGTCCCGGTGGCGCTGGGCACCGCGGTCTTCATCTCCGAGTACGCGCCGGTGCGGCTGCGGGCCGCGCTGGTCTCGCTGATCGACCTGATGGCGGCGATCCCCAGCATCGTCTACGGCCTGTGGGGCCTGTTCTTCCTCCAGCCGCGGATCCTCGGCTTCGTCCGCTGGCTGGCCAACCACCTCGGCGACGCGATCCCCTTCCTCAAGGTGCGCACCGGGGACATCGGCACCTCGTACACCTCGTCGACCTTCATCGCGGGGGTTGTGGTCGCGCTGATGATCATCCCGATCATCACCTCGCTCAGCCGGGAGGTCTTCTCCCAGGCGCCGCAGGGCGAGCGGGAGGGCGCGTACGCGCTCGGCTCGACCCGCTGGGGGATGGTCCGGGCGGTCGTCCTGCCGTTCGGCCGGGGCGGGGTGATCGGCGCGGTGATGCTGGGCTTCGGCCGCGCGATGGGCGAGACCATCGCCGTCGCGCTGATCATCTCGCCGAACTTCAAGGCCGTCACCCACATCCTGGAGAACGGCGCCAACTCGATCTCCGCGCTGATCGCGCTGCGCTTCGGCGAGTCGGACGCGCTGTCGCTCTCCGCGCTGATGGCCGCCGGTCTGGTGCTGTTCGCCCTCACCCTGCTGGTCAACGTGCTGGCCGGGTTCGTCATCAACCGCTCGCGCTCCGGCGCCGCGACGGCGGACTGACCATGACGGCGTCTCAGCCCGTGTGCGGGGCACGCAGTCGTCCGAACCGTGAAGGGACCATCCGATGACCACGCTCGACCTGCCGCCGGTCGCGGCTCCCGGGCCGGCCGGCGAGCCCGGGCCGACCGGGTCCGCCGTGGCCGCGGCCCCGCACCCCGAGAAGAAGCTCCGGCTCGGCGGCGTCACCCGCGACGACGTCCTCACCGTGACGGGCGCGGCGGCCGGCTCGCTCGCTCTGGACTGGGTGCTGTACGAGCGGGTGCTGCCGTTCAGCGGCGCCTTCGGCTTCCTGGTCTGCTGGTACCTGTTCTTCCTGGCCGGCTACTACCTGCTCGGCCGGCTCCAGTGGCACCCGATGATGGTGCGGGACCGGCTGATCGCCGTGGTCGCCTGGAGCTCCGGGCTGCTGGCGGTCGCGCTGGTCGCCGACCAGATCGGCTACGTCGCCGCCCGGGGCTGGGAGGCGGCCCAGCACCTCAACTTCTTCACCGAGTCGATGGAGTTCACCGGCCCGCTCGACGGGCTGACCTCGGGCGGAGCGCTGAACGCGGTCGTCGGCTCGCTCGAACAGCTCGGCCTGGCGACGCTGTTCGCCGTTCCGCTGGGCATCGCGGCGGCGGTCTTCATGTCCGAGGTGGGCGGCCGGATGGCCCGCCCGGTGCGCACCCTGGTCGAGGCGATGACGGCCCTGCCGTCCATCGTGGCCGGCCTGTTCGTCCTCGGCGTCGTGATCCTCACCTTCGGCTTCGAGAAGAGCGGCTTCGCGGCCTCGCTCGCGCTCACCGTGATGATGATGCCGATCGTCACCCGGGCCGCCGAGGTGGTCATCCGCCTGGTGCCCGGCACCCTGCGCGAGGCCTCCTACGCGCTCGGCGGCAGCCAGTGGCGCACGGTGTGGAACGTGGTGCTGCCCACCGCCCGCCCCGGCCTGGTGACGGCGGTGGTGCTCGGCATGGCGCGCGGCGTCGGCGAGACCTCCCCGGTGCTGCTCACCTCCGGCTTCACCTCGCAGTTCAACGCCAACCCGTTCGACGAGCACCAGGTGTCGCTGCCGCTGTACATCTGGAACTACGTCAAGCAGCCGTACGACGGGATGATCGCGCGCGGTTTCGCGGCCGGCCTGACCCTGATGGCCGTGGTGCTGGTCCTCTTCGTCACCGCGCGCGTGCTCGGCGGCCGCCGACCCGGACAGCTGACCCGCGCCCAGCGGCGCCGGATCGACCGGGACGCCCGCCGGACGGAGGCGGCCGCCCTCGCCGGCACCGCCCGCCCGAACGCCCTCCACGCGCGGCCGGAGCGCTGATGTCAAGACCAACCACCCTCCGTACCAGAGGAGTTCACATGTCCAGGGGCCTCAGTCGCTCCGTGGCCCGGCTGCTGGCGGGGGCGATGTCCCTGATGCTCGCGGCGGCCTCCCCCCTGCTGGGGCAGACCCCGGCGTTCGCGGCCTCCGTCTCGCTGAGCGCGGACGGCTCCAGCTGGGCCGGTCCGGCCATCGACCAGTGGCGGCAGGACGTGTCCCCGCAGGGCATCCAGATCAACTTCAACCCGGTCGGCTCGGCGGCCGGCCGCACCCAGTGGGCGGTCGGGCAGGACGACTTCACCGCCTCGGACGTGCCGTTCCGCGCCGCGCAGGACACCGGCGTGGGGCAGGGCGGCAAGGAGTCCGGCACCGGCAGCGCGGAGAACCCGGTCTGGGGCTTCTCCTACGTCCCGATCACGGCGGGCGGCACCACCTTCATGTACAACCTGGTGGTCGGCGGCAAGCAGGTCCGCGACCTGCGGCTGTCCCCGCAGACCATCGTGGACATCTTCACCAACAAGATCACCAACTGGAACGACCCTAAGATCACCAACGACTACGGCAAGGCACTGCCCAGCCTGCCGATCACCCCGGTCGTCCGCTCCGACGGCTCCGGCGCCACCGCGCAGTTCACCCGCTGGATGGAGCACACCCACAAGGACCAGTGGGACGCCTACTGCACGTCCGTCAACGGCGTGAGCTGCGGCGACTACACCGAGTTCTTCCCGCCCTCCGGCCGGATGACCGCGCAGAACGGCTCCGACGTGGTGGCCGGCTACATCAAGTCCCCGACCAACGTCGGGACCATCGGCTACGACGAGTACGCCTTCGCCAAGCGCAGCAACTGGCCGGTCGTGAAGGTGCTCAACGCGGCCGGCTACTACGCGCTGCCGACCGCCTCCAACGTCGCCGTGGCGCTCACCGCCGCCAGGATCCGCGGCGTGGACGACGCCACCCCGGCGAACGACCCGAACTACCTGCAGCAGAACCTCGACGGCGTCTACACCATGGACGACCCGCGGGCCTACCCGATCTCCAGCTACAGCTACCTGATCGTGCCGCGGGCCGGGGCGGCCAACCCGCCGCCGCCGCGCTTCAACAACGACAAGGGCTCCGCGCTCAGCCGCTTCCTCTCGTACGTGCTCTGCGAGGGCCAGGGCAAGGCGGACGACCTCGGCTACTCGCCGATCCCGCGCGGACTGGTCAAGGGCGGCCTGCTGCAGACCAGGAACATCCCCGGCAACGCCAGCCCGGTCGACCCGAACACCCTCGCCAACTGCGCCAACCCGACCTTCAACTCGGCCGGCGAGCTGACCGTCCTGAAGAACGCCCCGATGCCCAGCCCCTGCGACAAGGCGGGCGCCCCGATCGACTGCACCGTGCAGAACGGCCAGCCGGTCAAGACCGGTTCGGGCGCGGGCGGCTCCGGCGGCGCGGCCGGCGGTTCCGGCGGTGCGGCGGGCGGTTCCGGCGGCACCGGCAAGCCCGCGGGCTCCGGGGGAGCCGGGGGCGGCACCGGGTCCGGCGGCGGTGCGGGCGGCGCCGGAGCGGGCGGTTCGGGCGCGGCCGGCGGCGCCGGCGACCCGAACGCCGCCGACGGCGGTGCGGCCGCCGGTGACCCGAACGCGCCCGGCGCCGGCGCCGGCACCGAGGAGGTGGTCGACCCGCAGACCGGCCAGGTGGTGGCCCGCGGCCGCGGCGGCGTCGCCACCGAGGTGGCGGCCGACGTGGTCGAGGTCAGCGGCAGGCCCGAGGACTGGACGCTGTCCTCGCTCACCGCGCTGGAACTGCTCGCCGTGGTGCTCGTCCCGCCGCTGCTCGGCCGCCGGCTGCTGCGCCGCCGCAACGGCTCGGGCGGCACCTCGTGACCGCCCCGGTGCTGGAGAAGCCGGCCGCGACGAGCGCGCCGGCCCGGCCGGACGGCCCCGCCGCGCCCACCGCCCCGGCCCGGCCCGCCGTCTCCCCCGGGCGGCGGCGGTTCCTCCAGGGCGCCTGGGCGGTCAGCCTGGCGGCCGCGCTGGTGCTCGGCTTCGTCGGGTACCTGTTCACCCTCTCGCACGTCCAGCAGCGGCACTACCAGTCCACCGCCCACAAGACCTTCCGCGACCAGCTGGCCCGGGCGGTCGCCCCGACCGGCGCGGCCGCCGACGGCGAGCCGGTGGCGCTGCTGGACATCCCGGCGATCGGCCTGCACCAGGTCGTGGTGGTCGAGGGCACCACCGGCCGGGACCTGATGCGCGGCCCCGGCCACCGCCGGGACACCGCGCTGCCCGGCCAGCGCGGGGTCGCCGTGGTCTTCGGCCGCGGCGCCACCTTCGGCGCGCCGTTCGCCGGACTGTCCAGGCTGCGGGTCGGCGACCGGATCGAAGCCACCACCGGCCAGGGGAAGTTCACCTACACCGTCAACGCGTACGGCGACGGCGACCACCCGGTCGTCGACCCGGCCCGCAACCGGATGGTGCTGGTCACCGGCGACTCCGACTGGATCCCCGGCTCCACCGTGCTGATCGGCGCCCGGCTGGAGGGCGACCCGGCGCAGAACCCCGGCGGCCGGCCCGCGACCGTCCCGTACGACAAGGCGCTGGCCGCGGACAAGGGCGCGCTGGCCACGCTCCAGCTGTGGTCGCTCGGCCTGCTCGGCGCGGTGGCCGGCGCCCTGGTGCTGGCCCGGTACTGGCGGCGCTCGGCCGCCTACCTGAGCCTCGCGCCGGTGGTCGGCGCACTGCTCTGGGCGGTCTACGAGAACGCCGCCGCCCTGCTGCCCAACCTCTACTGACGCGCGCCCGGAGGACCGTTCCGATGACCGACGCACCACTGACCGACACCCCGCCGGCCGACCCGGCCGCCGACACCCTCACCCTCCCCCCGGCCGCCCCCGCGCCCCACGCCGGCCGGCACGCCGCGGCCACCCGCCCCGACCCCGGCGGCGAGGCGCTCGCCGGGCTGGAGACCCGGGACGTCTCCGCCTGGTTCGGCAGCCGCAAGGTGCTGGAACGGGTCTCGCTGGCGATGCCGGCCGGCGAGGTCACCGCGCTGATCGGCCCGTCCGGCTGCGGCAAGTCCACCTACCTGCGGATCCTCAACCGGATGCACGAGATGGTGCGCGGCGCCGCGCTCTCCGGCGAGGTGCTGCTGGAGGGCGACGACGTCTACCGGCCCGGCCGCCGGCCCGCCGAGGTGCGGCGCCGGATCGGCATGGTGTTCCAGCGGCCCAACCCGTTCCCGGCGATGTCCATCCAGGACAACGTCTCCAGCGGGCTCAAGCTGGCCGGGATCAAGGTGTCCAAGGAGGAGCGCCGCCACCTGGTGGAGACCAGCCTGCGCCGGGCCGGGCTCTGGGACGAGGTGTCCACCCGGCTGCACACCCCGGGCGGGGCGCTCTCCGGCGGTCAGCAGCAACGCCTGTGCATCGCACGGTCGTTGGCCGTCTCGCCGGACATCCTGCTGATGGACGAGCCGTGTTCGGCGCTCGACCCGACCTCCACCCGGAGGGTCGAGGAGACCATCGCCGAACTGCGCGGGCGGCTCACCATCGTGATCGTCACCCACAACATGCAGCAGGCCCAGCGCGTCTCGCAGACCTGCGCGTTCTTCCTGGCCACCCACGACACCCCGGGCCGGATCGTCGAGGCCGGGCCGACCGGGCAGGTCTTCGGCAGCCCGCGCGACCAGCGGACCTCGGACTACGTCAACGGCCGCTTCGGCTAACAGGGGTCCGTCTCCGGACCCGCGTCTGCGGGGCGACGCCGGGGGCGGCTCCTCCTACCGGCCGAGGAGCCGCTCCAGCACCGCCGCGACGCCGTCCTGCTCGTTGCTCACGGTGTGCAGCGGCACCGCCGCCAGCACCTGCGGGTGCGCGTTGGCGACGGCGTACGCGGTGCCGGCCCAGGCCAGCATCTCCAGGTCGTTCGGCATGTCGCCGAAGGCCACCACCTCGCTCCGGTCGATCCCGCGCGCGGCGCACCAGCGGGCCAGCGTGCTGGCCTTGGTGACGCCGGGCGCGCTGATCTCCAGCAGCGGGATCGCCGCGGACCGGGTGATCTCGGCCAGGTGCCCGGCCGCCTCCCGGGCCTCGGCGAGGAACTTGTCCGGGTCGAGGTCCGGGTGCTTGGCCAGCAGCTTGAACAGGCCCCGGACCGGCCCGCCGGCCCCCAGCAGCTCCTCCGCCGGGCCGACCTCGTGCTCCAGCTCGTCGCCCCACATGGGCACCGCGTACCCGGCCTCGCGGGCCCAGCCGCCCGGGTGCTCGAAGGCGAACGCGGTGCCGGGCAGCTTGGCCCGCAGCGCGTCGACCACCGCCAGGGTGGTCTCCACCAGCAGCGGGAAGGTCTCCAGCAGCTCGCCGCGCCGCACGTCCACCACCGCGCCGCCGTTCGAGCAGATCGCCACCCCGTGGCCGCCGATGTGCGGGCTCACCTGCTGCATCCAGCGCGGCGGCCGCCCGGTCACGAACACCACCTGCACCCCGGCCGCCTCGGCCGCCGCCAGCGCCGCGGCGGTGCGGTCGGTGACGGTGCCGCCGGAGCAGAGCAGGGTGCCGTCCAGGTCGGTGGCGATGAGGCGGGGCGCGGTACGGGGTTCGGTCACCGCTCCATCTTCGCCCATCGGCGCGGTCGGGGCACCGCCCCGGAGCCACGGCGGGCGGCAGCGGCCGCGAGCCGCCCTCGCCGTGATCAAGCCCTTCATGCTCCGTTTCCGGCCGATCCGCCCGCACCCGGGGTGTCCGGCCGGCCACGGCGGGCATGACCTCCCGCGGCCACCCCGTCGGCAGGAAGAGCCATGCCCACACGCCAGCTCCGTGACCAGCCGCCCCCGACCAGCCGCCACGACGGCCACCACGGCCACGACGGCCGCGGCCCGCAGGCGCCCGACGCCTCGCGCGACCCGGTCCTGCTCGGCGACGTCCTCTTCCACACGCTCGCCGAACTCGCCCGCGGCACCCGCGCCCCGGCCCTCCCCGCCCAGCGCACCCGCCCGCACCCGTAGCGCGCCGCCCCCCGGCGGCGCCCGTCCGGGGTGGACGCGCGCGTGGACGGTCCCGGGGGCGAGCCTCCCCGCCGTCCGGGGCCCGCTCCGCCCGCCGGCGCGGGCGGAGCGGGAGCAGGGGTCAGGAGTGGAGGCGGTTCAGCGCCGCGGTGACGATGCCCGCGACAGCGGTCTGCCCGCCGGCGGGCCGGCCGGTGAGCTCGACGACGGCGACCCTGGTGCCGCTGCGCAGGACCGCGGCCCCGCCGCCGGCGGTGCCGTCGCCGTTGTAGGCCGGGTACCAGCGGGCGGTGCCGCCGGGGACGGTCAGGGTGTGGGCCGCGCCGTAGTACCAGTGGCCGGCGGGCTCGTCCTGGCACTCCTGGAGGAGCGCGACGAGCTGCTTCTCCCAGGTGTCGGCCGCCGTCCCGGTGGGGGCGCTCGCGGCCGACTCGGTCAGCCGGCCCTCGGTGTCGAAGGTCCAGGTCACCGACGCGTACGCGGTGGCCTGGTCCTTGGTCAGGCCGCGCATCGTCTCCTCGCCGGAGCACGCGGACAGCCCCTCGCGCCCGGACAGCGAGACGGTCGCGCCGACCGGGTTCAGGCCCTGCCGGAAGTCCTCGCTCTGGACGAGGCCGGCGGAGCCGAGTCCGCTCGCGGCACCCGCGACCGCGGCCGGCCGGGCGGCGGCGACGGGCTGGGCGGCGACCGCGGCGCGGGCCGCGGCGGCGGGCGCGGCCCCGTCGGCGGTGGCCGACTGGGTGCCGACGACGCCGACCGTGATCAGTGCGGCGGCGAAGCAGGCCGCGGCGGCGAGCCGGTTGCGGCGAGCGGACTTCTGCTGGACGGTCCGGTTCTCGGTCATCTGGTCCCCCTGCTGGTCGGGACGCCTGCTGCGTCCTCGTACAACCGGGGAGATGCCGCCGCAGGAGCGAAAGTTGGAGGCCCGACCCGCTGTTTCACAGCTGTGACAGAGCGGCCCTGACGACGCGGTCCATCGCCGCAGTGCCCAGGCAGGCGTGGACCTCCAGCACTCCGTAGTGGGTGCCGCTGCGCAGCACGGCGATGCCGCCGCAGGGCTCCTTGCCCTCGGGCGCGCTGCCGGCGGTGTTGAGCGATCCCGGGTAGACGCCCATCCAGCGCGCGGTGACGTCCGGGGCGAGCTGCAGCGTCGTGGTCCTCCCGTAGACCCAGTGCCCCGGCGCCTGCTCCTGGCAGGGCACCTCCTCCAGCAGCAGGCGTTCGCTGTAGTTCTGCGCGAGGGAAGGGCTCCGGGCGTCGGCGGCGACCTCGCGGGCGACCTGGCCCCCGATGTCGGCGGCCACCGTGGAGTCGTCCGGACTGGTGCGGGAGCTCGTCATCAGTCCGCGGAAGCGGGCACCGGGCCCGCCCAGGGTCTGGCCGAGGGTCTTCTCGCCGGCGCAGGCCGCGTTGGCGTAGGACCCGTCGCCGTACCGGTCGGTGACGTGGATCCGCCCGCTGTCGAGGTCCGGGCCGAACGCCGCGGGTCCCAGCAGGTTCGCGGTCGTCACCGGCCCGGTCGAACCGGTCGGCGAGGCGGAGCCGGCGCCGGAGGCCGGGGACGCGGGCGCCGGGCCGGACGCGCCGGGGGTCGCGGGAGCGGGCGCGCCCTGGGAGGCCCCGCCGGCCGCGGCTCCCGGCCGCGCCGCCGGGTGCCCGGTGGCGCCGGGGGGCGGTGGCAGGACGAACCGGCCGGTCGCCAGCCCGAGCGCGACCGCGGCCACCAGGGCGGCGACGGCGGACCGGGGCCGGACGACGGCGGGGCGGCCGCCCGCCGCGGGACCGTCGCTCACGGACCGGTGACCAGGCGCTCGCGCACGAAGCGGCGGGCCTGGTGGATGCGGTCCTTGACCGTGCCCAGCGGCACGTCCAGCTCCTCGGCCACCTGGACGTAGGTCAGGTCGCCCAGGTCGCGCAGCACGAAGGCCTCCACCAGGGTGGGATGCCGCAGCTCCAGCGCGGCCAGCGCCTCCATCAGGTCGAGCCTGGTTCCGGCGATGACGCTGGTGGTGCGCGGGTCGACGGACTCGGGGAGGTCGGCGTGGCTGTCCTCGGCGCGCCGGCGCATCGAGCGGTAGGTGGACCGGGCGGCGTTCGAGGCGATCACCGTCACCCAGCCCAGGAAGGAGCCGCGGCCGCCGTACCCGCCCAGGTGCGTGCTGATGGACAGCAGCGCGTCCTGCGCGGCCTCCTCCGCGTCGGCGTGGTGGGGCAGGAAGCGCGAGCAGCGGCGCAGCACCAGCGGCCGCAGCATGGCCAGCAGGTACTCCAGCGACCCCGGTTCGCCCGCCTGGGCAGCCGCCACGAGCCGTTCCAGCTCGGCTTCCTCGAACACCCGGATCCCCCGTTCCGTCCCGCCGGCACCGCGCCCGTCGAACGGGAGTTCCGCACTCCCCCCGACTCCGGCAGAATGCTGCCACATGCGCAAGCTCGGCCGTTACCTCCTCCTGGAGCGGCTCGGCGCCGGCTCCTTCGCGACGGTCTGGAAGGCCTACGACCCGGAGCTCGACACCGAGGTCGCGGTGAAGGTGCTGGCCGAGAACTGGGCCGCCAACGCGGACGTGCGCGAGCGGTTCCTGGCGGAGGCGAGGCTGCTGCGCCGGATCGCCAGCCCGCGGGTGGTCCGGGTGCACGACGTCGGGGTGCAGGAGGACCGGCCCTACTTCGTCATGGACCACGTCCGCGGCGGCACCGTGGCGGACCGGGTCGGGCAGTGCGACCCGCAGGAGGCGCTGCGGCTGGCCGCGGAGGCGGGCTACGCCGTCCAGGTCCTGCACGAGGCGGGCGTGGTGCACCGCGACGTCAAGCCGTCCAACCTGCTGCTCGCCGCCGGCCCGGCGCCCGCCGCGGTGCTGGTGGCGGACCTCGGCAGCGCCAAGCAACTGGCCGACGCGTCCGGGCTCACGGTGACCACGGGCACGCCCGCCTACATGGCACCGGAACAGGCCTTCCAGACCGGCGGGTTCGACGGGAGGGCCGACGTGTACGCGTTGGCCGTGGTGGCCTACGAGCTGCTGACCGGGCAGAAGCCGTTCGGCCCGGGCGGACGCGCCACGGCCCTGATGACCGACGGGCGGACCGCCTCGACGCTGCCGGCGCTCCCGGCCGAAGCGGAGCTGCCACCGCACATCGCCGCGCTGCTCCGGGCCGCGATGTCCGTCGAGCCGGCCGACCGGCCGCCGACCGCCCGCGCCTTCGCCGACGCGCTGCTGGCTCCGGTCCCGCGGCCCCGGCCCCCGGCAGGCCCCGGGTGGCTGACCCGGCGCGTGGTCTGGTCGGCGTCGGGCGCGGTGTTCACGGCGACGGCCCTGCTGACCTGGCTGCTGCGTTGAAACCGGGTCGACGAGGACGGCTGCCGTAGGGTCGCTGCCATGCGACTGAGCACCGTGATCCTCCCCACCCACCGGTGGAGCGAGGGGCAGAAGATCTGGCGGCGGGCCGAGGACCTCGGCTTCCACGCCGCGTACACCTACGACCACCTGAGCTGGCGCTCCTTCCAGGACCAGCCGTGGTTCGGCTCGCTGCCGACGCTGACCGCGGCGGCCTGCGCCACCGAGCGGCTGCGGCTGGGCACGCTGGTGTCCTCGCCGAACTTCCGGCGCCCGGTGACACTGGCGAAGGAGCTGATCACGCTGGACGACGTGTCCGGCGGGCGGTTCACCCTGGGGATCGGGGCCGGCGGCACGGGGTTCGACGCGACGGCACTGGGCCAGGAGGCGTGGTCGCCGAAGGAGCGGGCGGACCGGTTCGGGGAGTTCCTGCCACTGCTGGACGAGCTGCTGACCACCGACGCCACGACGCGCGAGGGCCGGTACTACTCGGCGGTCGAGGCGCGGAACATCCCCGGCTGCGTGCAGACCCCGCGGTTGCCGTTCTACGTGGCGGCGACCGGCCCGCGCGGGCTGAAGCTGGCCGCCGAGTACGGGCAGGGCTGGGTGACGTACGGCGACCCGCGCGGCCCCGGCGACGTGCCGGTGGAGCAGGCGCCCGAGGTCATCGCCCAGCAGATCGGGAAGCTGACGGCGGCCTGCGAGGCCGTCGGCCGGGACGTGGCGACGCTGGAGAAGGTGCTGCTCCAGGGCTCGACCGCGGAGAGGCCGCTGCAGTCGGTGGACGCCTTCGTCGACTGGGCGGGCAGGTACCGGGAGCTGGGCATCACCGAGCTGGTGATCCACTGGCCGATCCCCGACTCGATCTTCGAGAACGACCTCGCGGTCTTCGAGCGGATCGCCACCGAGGGCCTCGCCCAGCTGGGTTGAGCCCCGCGGTCGGCGGGCGGTCGGCGGGCGGGTGACGGGCCGGGGCGGGCGCCGGGACCGGTGCCGAGGCGGGTGCGGCGGTGGGCGCCGGGTCGAGGCGGGAGTCGGACCGGGGCGCTAGTCTGTCCGCCGCACCGACAACTGATCATGCGTCACCACGGGGGTTCTTCGTCATGCCTTCTTCCCGCTCCAGCGGACTGCTCGCCACCGCCCTGGTCGCCGCCGCGGCCCTCGGCCTGGCCGCCTGCGGCCCGGACAACTCCTCGGACCAGGGCGCGGGCAGCGGGTCGACCGGCGCCGCCCCGGCCGCGCCCACCGCCGCGCCCACCGCCTCCCCGTCGGGCAGCGCGAGCCACGCGCCGAGCGGCAAGCCCGCGGGCACCGCGAAGCCCGGCGCGACGGGCTCGCCGGCCGCCGACGGCGAGCCGGAGGGCTTCTGCACCCACGGGCCGCTGCCCGCCGGGCAGAAGTGGGTCTACCCGGTGAAGGGCACCAGCGCGACGACCCTGGTCTACCAGGAGACCAAGGACGCCTGCGGCGTGAACGACGTGGTCTTCGAGCCGGTCGGGGCGAACAAGAGCGCCCCGATCGCGCCGACCGCCAAGGGCCACCTGAGCTCGGTGCTGGCCCCGCCGAAGGACGTCAACGTGGCCGACCTGGTGAAGCACGTCAACGAGTGCCTCGCCGAACCGACCAACGTCAAGGGCTCCTACCCCTGCTCGGGCGTCGGCGACTACAAGGTGGCGCTCGACGCCTCCGGCAAGGTCACCGAGCTGTGGGAACGCGCCCACAGCTGATCCGGCGCCGGGAGCGGCGCCGACCGGCTCACCCCGCGGTGACCGGTCCGGCGCCGGCCGGCTCACACGGCTTCGAGCCGTTCGGCGCCGCCCGTGCAGCCGAGCTGCCGCTCGGCGGCCCGCTGGGCGAAGCCGCTCGCCAGTCGGCCCATCCGCTCCCGGCCGGGCCCGTCCGGGAGGGGCGCGCCGTCCTTCCCGGTGATCCGCAGGACGGCCCGGTAGGGCTCGGTCCGGCCGTTCACCGCGCAGCCGAAGGCGGCCGCTCCGAGTCCGTCGCCGCCGGCCCCCACGGTTCCGGGCTCCGCGTCGGCGGTGAGGGTCCGTCCGTCGGCCCCGGAGATCCGGCAGCGCAGGGACGGCTTGGTCCCGTCCGTCGCCGGCCGGTACTCCGTGGTCGCGTGGACCCGGGGGGCGCGGCCCAGCAGTCCGGCGATGCCCGGGTCGTCCAGCAGCCCCCGGCACTCCCCGTGCGACAGGGACACGGCCGGTGGCCGGTACTCGGTGCGGTCGAGGTACACGTGCCAGCCGAGCAGGCCGCCGCCGAGCAGCAGCGCGGTCCCACCCGCGGTCAGGGCCCGGGGATGCTTCACGGGCACAGGTCCTTCCTGGTCTCCACCAATGCGGCCCGGGCGAGCTGTTCGAGGTCGGCCCGGCCGTCGGCGCCGGCGGTGCGGGCGGCCTCGCCGGTGGTGATCTCGAGCTGGAAGTAGTCGTTCGGGTCGTACTCCTTCCTGCCCGGGCAGCCCGCGGCGACGGCGGCGCCGTCCGGCCACGAGGCGCCGAGGCCGGCGACGTCGAAGGCGTGCGCGTCCGGACGCCCGGCGCCCTCGGAGGTCAGGGCGATCCCGCCCTGGCGCCCGACGGAGGTGAAGGTGAGCGCGGTGCGGCCGTCGACCCGGATGGCGCAGGTCCTCGGGTCCCGACCGATGACCGGCCGCGTCCACTCCTCCACGTCCTGGCCGCCGTCCGGCAGCAGCCGCCCGAGCGGGGTGCCGGGGCCGGTGGGCAGGTCGCAGAGCCGGGCGGCCCGGCCGGGCGGGTCGGTGGGCCGGTGGCCCTGCCAGTCCCGGTAGCCGACGAACCCGGCGGCGGCCGCCGCCAGGACCAGGACGCCGGGCAGCAGCAGCGGATCCTGGAGGCGTCCCGCCCACCGGTGCGCCGGGAACCGGCCCCGGCCGCCCGCGGGCCCGCTCACGCGTCGCCCTTCGCGTTGGTGCTCACGTTGTTCACCGACCCGCGCGTCATGCCCTGGAGCGCGCTGTCGCGGGCGCTGTTGGCGAGCCGGTCGACGTCCTGGCGCGCGATCCCGCTGCCGGCGGCGGCGTCCCTGACCGCCTGGTCGGCCCCGGTGGCCACCCGGTGCTCCGCCTCGGCGGTGTGGTCGCGGCTCTCCTGGCGCCCGTCCTCGGTGGTGTCCTTCTTGTTGGCCTCGATCACGCTCTCGGCGATCGCGTCCAGCAGCTGCCCGGCGACCTCGCCGGCGATCGGGACCTTCTCCGTCACGGTGCCGATGACGGCCTCGAAGGCGGTCTTGCCGTAGCCGACGTTCTTCTCCAGCGCGTCGTTGAACTCCTTGTCGGAGGCGGCGTGCTGGTTGTGCACCTCGTCGACGCGGGCCTGGTTGAGGTAGCCGTTGACGACCCCGCCGGACTTCGCGGTGTGGTCGATGTCCGACTGCAGCCGGGCGAAGTCGGTCTCGCCGCTGTCCAGGTGGCCGCGGACGAGCGCGGTGGTGTAGGCCTGGTTGGCGTTGGCCACCGCGCCGTACGCGTCCGGGTCGCGTCCGAGGACGTCGAGCAGGCCGGAGACGGCCGAGGCGTCGAGCACGGCGGGGGAGCCGTTGACCGGCAGGTCGTGCCCGTGGGAGAGCGCGTTCTGCACGTCTCCGATGTACTCGGCGGTCATGTGGCCGAGGCTGCCCCGCATCGCGGCGAGCTTGCCGTCGCCCTTGACGTCCTCCAGCCCCCCGTCCTCGCCGTGCCGGCCGAAGGTGTCCACGACCCGCTTCATCAGGTTGGCCTGCTCGGTGGTGTGCCCGGCCGGCGGGGTGGGCCCCGGCTCGTCGTACGGGTGGCCGGTGGTGGCGGCCTCCAGGGCGCGGCCGAAGGCGGCCGGGCCGGCCTGCTTGCTCGCGTCCCAGACCTTGGAGTCCCGCGAGGTGGTGTCCGGGATCCAGTCCTTGTCGTGGGCGTAGTAGTCGAAGTAGTCCGAGGGCTTGGGCTTGCCGCCCCGGTCGACCGTGCCGTCCTCGTGGTACGCGGTCGGCTGCTCGGTGAAGAACCTGTTGGCCGCCTCCGGGCTGTGCGCGAGCGCCTCCAGGACGGCCGTGCTGGGGCGGAAGCCGGAGCCCGCCCCGTCGCCGCCGGTCAGGTTGAAGCCCTGGATCTGCGAGCCGGGCATCGGGGCCGGCCAGTACTTGTCCTGGGTGTCGAGCTGGGTGACGTGCTCGGCTATCGGGTTGAGGAAGTGGGCGTCGTAGTTGCCGTTCATCAGGATGCCGGAGAGCACCTGGTAGCCGTACGGCACGTAGTCCAGGCCGGAGGCCCGGTAGGGCTTGTCCCAGACCGGCTGGGAGCCGGCCTTGCGCAGCGCGGCGGCCCACTCGTCGGACAGGTGCGGCTCGTTGCCGGTGCGGGTGGCGGCGGCCAGGCTGAGCCCGAGGTTCTTCTGGAGCTGCTGGTAGGCCTTCCAGCGCGGGGACCCGTCGTCGCGCGGGTGCGCCGGGTCGCCGACCATGCCGTTCCAGGACTTGATCAGGCCGTCCGGTCCGAGGTCCTGGTAGAACTTGGTGGCGAACTTCGGGTCGCTGCCGTGCGAGGCCAACAGCGAGTTCAGTTCGGTGAGTTCGGGCTCGGTGATCTCCCCGCCCCGGCCGGCGAGCTGGGCGGCGCGCCTGCCGTCCGCCTCGGGGCCGCCGCCGACGGCCTTGCCGTTGAAGGACTTCTGACCATCCGTCATGCTGTCGGCGCGCAGCGCCCAGGCGGCCCGCTCGTCGGCGGCGGCGGCCTCGGCCACGGCGGCGTCGATCGCCTTGCGGGCGGCCTCCGCCTTGTCGCCCCACTCCTTCTGGTAGCTCTGGAGGGCCTCGTAGTCGTGCCGGGTGGCGGTGTCGGCCGGGGGCCAGCTCACGGTGCCGTTGTCGGTGACGGTCAGCCCGGCCGCCCGGGCGTCGCCGACGGCCTTCTCCAGCTTGGCCTTGGCCGCCTTGAACTCGGTCGACGCCTCCTTGAAGATCGAGGCGAAGGCGTCGGCCTCGGTGACGGCGGCGGTCAACTGCTCGTTGGCGCGCCGGAGTCCGGGGCGGGCCTGGTCGGCCGCCGGGCCGCTCCAGCAGGCGGAGTCGACCTTGGCGATCACCGTGGTGTCCCAGTCGCCGTCCATCGCCCGGAGCTTCTGGGCCACGGTGGTCCAGGCGGTGGCGGCGGTGTCCAGGACGCCGAAGTCGGCGGTGCTGAGCTCGTGGAAGTCGACCATCGCGGTGGTCCTCTCAGTTGCCGAGGTCGTGCTGGACGGCCGACTCGTTCCGCCGGTAGTTGGCGGCGGTGGCGCGCAGTGCCTGGGTGGTCTGCCCGATGGTGCCGCCGAGGGCGGCGACGCACTGGTCCCAGGTGCCGGCGGCGCCCGCCGCGGCCTTGCCGGTGCTCCAGTTGGCGAGCGAGGTGGAGACCTTGGCGGTGGCCTCGTCGGCGCCCCGGCCCTCGCTGTTGAGCCGGGCGTGGATCTGGTCGGAGTTGTTCCCCGCGGTGGTGAGCGCGTCGGGGTCGGCGCTGAAGCCGCCCCCGGCGCCGCCGCCTCCGCCGTCCGACGCCGAGGTCGAGTTGATCCGGGTGCGGGCCGCCTCCTGGGCGCGGGCCCGGGCGGTCAGGTTCCCGTCCGCGTCGTAGGCCCAAGGGTTCATCATCCGGTCGAACGCGGTCGCCCGATCAGACATGTCGATCGATCCCCTCCGTGCCGGTGCGGTGTCCCGGCACCCCCGTCGGCAAAGAATTCGGCAAGTGCGTAAAGAGTCCGACAAAGGGTACAGGTGGGTTCCGCTTTTGCCGAACCCCTAGGGGTGAGCGGGCCCGGCGTCATACCGCAGCAGCAGACGGGCTCGTCATTCGTGCTCATGTCCCGTACCGCACAAGACCGTTACGTTGGTGGGCGTGTCCACAGCTGTCATCAAGACGGACGGCCTCACCAAGAGGTTTCCCCGTGTCACCGCCCTCGACCAACTGACCGTCGAGGTGCGGCCGGGCGTGGTCGGTCTGGTCGGGTCCAACGGCGCGGGCAAGTCCACCCTGATCAAGATCCTGCTCGGGCTCGCCCCGGCGACCTCCGGCCGGGGCGAGGTCCTCGGCCTGGACGTCGCCACCCGGGGCTCCGAGATCCGGGCGCAGGTCGGCTACATGCCCGAGCACGACTGCCTGCCACCGGACGTCTCCGCGACCGAGTTCGTGGTGCACATGGCCCGGATGGCGGGGCTGCCCGCCACCGCCGCCCGTGAGCGCACCGCGGACACCCTGCGGCACGTCGGCCTGTACGAGGAGCGGTACCGCCCGATGGGCGGCTACTCGACCGGCATGAAGCAGCGGGTCAAGCTCGCCCAGGCGCTGGTGCACGACCCGAAGCTGGTGCTGCTGGACGAGCCGACCAACGGCCTCGACCCGGCCGGCCGGGACGAGATGCTGGCGCTGATCCGCCGGGTGCACACCGACTTCGGCATCTCGGTGCTGGTCACCACCCACCTGCTCGGCGAGCTGGAGCGGACCTGTGACCACCTGGTCGTGATCGACGGCGGCAAGCTGCTGCGCTCCTCCTCCACCGCCTCCTTCACCGAGGCGACGGCCGTCCTCGCGGTCGAGGTCGGCGACCACCCGGAGGACCACCTCCCGGAGCCGGGCCCGGCGGTCCGCGAGCGGCTCGCCGCGGCCGGCCTGTCCGTCCAGTCCGAGGGCTCGCACCAGCTGCTGGTCCGGCTGGCCGACGAGTCGACGTACGACACCATCCGCGACGCCGTCGCCGGACTCGGCCTCGGCCTGGTCCGGCTGGAGCAGCGCCGCCACCGGGTCGCCGAGCTCTTCACCGACTCCCAGGACACCGAGCAGAGCAAGGGAGGGACGAACGATGCCGCTGCCTCCTGAGACCAGGTCCGCCGACACCGGCGTCATCCACGACATCGGCTACCGCGGCTACACCGGGCCCCGGCTCGGCCGCTCCTACGCCACCCGCGCGCTCTTCACCCAGAGCCTGCGCGCCGCGTACGGCCTCGGCCGCTCGGGCAAGTCCAAGGTGCTGCCGATGCTGGTGCTGGGCGTGATCACCGTGCCCGCGCTGGTCATGGTGGCGCTCTCGGTCGTGATGAAGCGCGAGGAGCTGCCGGTCGAGTACGCCGGCTACCTCTCGATGCTCAGCCTGGTGGTCTCGGTCTTCCTCGCCTCCCAGGCGCCGGTGCTGCTCTCCCGGGACCTCCGCTACCAGACCGTCCCGCTCTACTTCTCCCGCCCGATCACCCGCACCGACTACGTCCGGGCCAAGTTCTGCGCCATGTTCTGCGCCCAACTGCTGCTGATGGCGGCCCCGTTGCTGGTGCTGTACATCGGCGCGCTGCTCGGCGGGATGGACTTCGCGCACAACACCGGGCACTTCCTGTACGGGCTGGTCGCGGCCGTGCTGTACGCCCTGGTGCCGACCTCGGTGGCCCTGGTGATCGCGGCCGCCACCCCCCGGCGGGGCTTCGGGGTGGCCGCGATCATGGGCTACCTGGCGGTCAGCGCCGCGCTGGGAGCCGCCGCGGTCGGTATCAGCAACCCCGGCACGACCGGCTCCGACGCGGCGCAGTGGATGTCGCTGATCTCGCCCACCGACCTGGTGGAGTCCCTGGTCAACGAGCTGTTCGGGCTCGGCGAGGGCTTCGACCGCCGGCACGCGCCGGGCGGCCTCGGGCTGGCGGTGTTCGCGCTCGTCGCGGTGGCCATGGTGGCCGGCTCGTACCGGCTGCTGCTGCGCCGCTACCGCAGCGTCTGATTCAACCGCAGTGTCTGAGAGAGGGACGCAGCATGGCCACCATCAGCATCGACAAGGTCTCCCGCTGGTTCGGGAACGTGGTCGCGGTCAACGACATCTCCATGGCCATCGGCCCCGGCATCACCGGCCTGCTCGGTCCCAACGGCGCGGGCAAGTCCACGCTCATCCACATGATGAGCGGCTTCCTGGCCCCCTCCAGCGGCTCGGTCACCCTGGACGGCGCGCCGATCTGGCGCAACCAGCAGGTGTACCGGCAGATCGGCCTGGTGCCCGAGCGGGAGTCGATGTACGACTACCTGACCGGCTGGGAGTTCGTCCTCGCCAACGCCGAACTGCACGGCCTGCCCCAGCCGGGCGCCGCCGCCCGCCGGGCGCTGGACCTGGTGGAGATGGACTACGCCAAGGACCGCCGCACCGGCACCTACTCCAAGGGCATGAAGCAGCGGGTCAAGATGGCCTCCGCCCTGGTCCACGACCCGTCCGTGCTGCTGCTCGACGAGCCCTTCAACGGCATGGACCCGCGCCAGCGGCTCCAGCTGATGGACCTGCTGCGCCGCTTCGGCGCGGACGGCCGGACCGTGCTGTTCTCCTCCCACATCCTGGAGGAGGTCGAGCAGCTGGCCCGGCACATCGAGGTGGTGGTCGCCGGACGGCACGCGGCCTCGGGCGACTTCCGCAGGATCCGCCGGCTGATGACCGACCGCCCGCACCGCTACCTGGTCCGTTCCAGCGACGACCGCCGGCTCGCCGCCGCGCTCATCGCGGACGGCTCCACCAGCGGCATCGAGGTGGACGAGCGGGACCGGGCGCTGCGGATCGAGGCGGTGAACTTCCAGGGCTTCACCACCCTGCTGCCCAGGGTCGCCCGGGAGGCCGGCATCCGGCTGTACACCGTCTCCCCGGCGGACGAATCGCTGGAGAGCGTCTTCTCGTACCTGGTGTCCGCGTGAGTGCCGCCGCCAGGGCCGCCGTCGTCCGGCACGTCCGGGAAATCGCCCGGGAAACCGCCCAGGAAGGGACCGACCGACCATGAACCCCACCGTCGCCAGGCTGACCCTGCGCGGGCTGCTGGGCCGCCGCCGCGGCCTGCTGCTGCTGGTGGTCCCGGCCCTGCTGGTGATCGTCGCGGCCATCGCGAGCGCGTCCAGCGCCGACCCGCACGACACGGCCGGCAACGTCCTCGGCGCGCTCGGCCTCGGCACCCTGGTCCCGATCCTCGGGCTGGTGGTCGGCACCGGTGTGATCGCCAACGAGATCGACGACGGCTCGATCGTCTACCTGCTCGCCAAGCCGCTGCCCCGGTGGCGGATCGTCACCACCAAGCTGGTCGTCGCGATCGGCGTCACCTGGTTGTTCTCGGTCGTCCCGACGCTGCTGGCCGGGCTGCTGCTGGTCGGCACCCAGGACGGCGTGGCGCTCGGCTACACGGTGGCGGTGCTGGTCGCCGGTGCCGCGTACAGCGCGCTGTTCCTGCTGCTCGGCGTGGTCACCCGGCACGCGGTGGTGGCCGGGCTGGCGTACGCCCTGATCTGGGAGTCGACGATCGGCAACTTCGTCGAGGGCGCCCGGACGCTGAGCATCCAGCAGTGGGGCCGCTCGGTGGCCGAGGCGGTCGCGGGGGAGAACGCGATCAGCTCCGACGTCTCGCTCGGGGCGGCCGTGCCGCTGTTGCTGGTGGTCACCGTCGCGGCGACGGTGTTCGCCTCGGTGAAGCTGGCCGGGATGACCCTCGCCGGCGAGGAGTGAGCCCGGTTCGGCGCCGAGCCCCCGGCGGAGCTGAGCCCCGCACGGAGCCGAGCCCGCCACGGCCGTGGGCCCCGGACACCCTCAGGTGTCCGGGGCCCACGGCCGTGCTCCCGCGGTGAGCGGCTCAGAGCGTGCGGTTGCGGCCCGCGCCCCAGCCGGCCACGCCGACCACCAGGGCGAGCACCAGCATCAGCGCCAGGGTGGCCTCCCACCCGCCGGTCAGCTGGTGCAGCGCCCCGGCGCCGACCGGACCGGCCGCCGCGACCAGGTAGCCGATCGCCTGCGACATCCCGCCCAGCTGGGCGGCGCCGCCCACGGTGCGGGTGCGCAGCACGATGAACGCCAGCCCCAGGCCCAGCGAACCGCCCTGGGCCACCCCGAGGATGGTCGCCGACGCCCACGCGGCGGAGACCGGCGCGATCAGCAGCAGCGCGATGCCCAGCCCGTTCAGGGCGGCCATGGTCACCGCCAGCGCGCGCTGGCTGGTCATCCGGCCGGCCATCAGCGGCACCAGGAAGGCGCCCGCCACCTGCACCAGGTTGGAGAAGGCGAAGACCAGACCGGCCTCGCCGCGGTCCATGCCGTGGTCGGCCAGGATGGTCGGCATCCACGCGACCAGGGTGTAGACCAGCAGCGACGAGATGCCCATGAAGAGGCTGATCTGCCAGGCCAGCGGGGACTTCCAGATGCCCTCGATCGGCTTGCCCGGCGCACCGGCCGCGGCGGCCGCCGTCCCCTGCCGCTCCTGACGGGAGCGCAGCACCTGCGGCAGCCAGGCCACCGCCGCGACCAGCGCGAGCAGCGACCAGGCGCCGAGCGACGCCCGCCAGCCGCCGCCGAGCGCGTGCTCCAGCGGGACGGAGGTGCCGGCCGCCAGGGTGGCGCCGACCAGCATGGTGGTCGAGTAGACGCCGGTCATGGTGGCCGCGCGGTCCGGGAACTCGCGCTTCACCAGGCCCGGCATCGACACGTTCAGCACCGCGATGGCCACGCCGATCACCACGCAGCCCGCGTACAGGGCCGCCACCGAGGGCAGCACCCGCAGCAGCACGCCCGCGCCCAGCACCAGCACCGCGCCGAGCACCACCCGCTCGACGCCGAAGCGGCGGGTCAGCCGGGGGGTGAGCGGGGCACCGGCGCCCTGGAAGAGCACCGGGACGGTGGTGATCAGCCCGGCCGCGGTGGCGGACAGGCCGAAGGTCCGCTGGATCTCGCCGACCATCGGCGAGACCGCGGCCAGGCAGGCGCGCATGTTCAGCGCGACCAGCACGATGCCGGTCAGCAGCAGGAGCGGATGGGCCAGCCGGGTGCGGACGGGGAGCGGGGCGGGAGTGGTGACAACCGGCTGCTGGGCACGGGTGACGGCCATGGGTGTGCTGTTCTTTCGTGAATGTGCGTGGATGCGGACGGCGGAACGGAGGCTCGCGCCGTCCTACTTCCGGGCCGCGATGGCCGCGAGCAGCTGCTCGACGGCCGCGGTCGGGCCGGCGAGCAGCGCACGACACGCCGCCTCCGCCCGGTCCGGATCACCGCTCTCGATCGCGTCGACCAGCGCCTCGTGGGTGGCGACGACCGCCTCGGGCATGTCGTGGTCGCCGAAGGCCGAGGTCATCGCCTCGCGTACGGAGGCGCCGAAGTAGCGGTACACCTCGGCCAGCGCCGGGTTGTGCGCGGCCTCGACGACGGCGGTGTGGAACTCCAGGTCGTGCTCGACGGTGGCCTCGCGGCTCGCCCGCTCGGGGTGGGCCGCGAACACCTCGGCCTCACGGGCCAGGGCGGCGCGCATCCGCCGGATGTCCTCGGGGGTGTGCCGCAGCGCGGCCAGCCGGGCGCCCTCGGTCTCCAGCGCCGCACGGACCTCCAGGACGTCCCGGATTCCGGAGCGCTGGACGCCGCGCAGCACGGACGCCGGGTCGCTGGTGGAGCGGACGAACGTCCCCTCGCCCTGCCGGGAGACCAGCATTCCGGCGTGCGCCAGCACCCGGATCGCCTCCCGGACGGTGTTCCGTCCGACCTGCAGCTGCTCGGCCAGCTCGTGCTCGGTGGGGATCCGCGACCCGACCGGCCACGCCCCACCCGCGAGCTGCTCCCGCAGCTGCTCGATCGCGGTGTCCACCAGGGAGCGCCGTCCGGCCGCCTGCAAACCGCCGCTCATGCCGGACCTCCCTCTCCACCGCATACGTCCTACCGGTCGTCGGTCATCCTACAACCGCTTGCCCGGTCATCCTACAACCCACCCGTGAACAGGCCGTGAACAGCGGTCGGCCCGCTCGGACGGCCGGGCCGGCGCCTTCGCGGGAGGCGTCAGCGCGGCGGGTAGAGCCCCTCCAGGACCACCGCGACGCCGTCCTCGTCGTTGCTGCCGGTGACGGCGTCGGCGACGGCGAGGAGCTCCTCGTGGGCGTTGGCCATGGCGACGCCGTGGGCGGCCCAGCCGAACATCGGGACGTCGTTGGGCATGTCGCCGAAGGCGATGGTGTCGGCGCCGCGGACGCCCAGACGGCGGGCGGCGACGGCCAGCCCGGTGGCCTTGGACAGGCCGAGCGGGAGCAGCTCGACCACGCCGGCGCCGGCCATCACCACGCCGACCAGGTCGCCGGCGGCACGGCGGGCGGCCTCGGCGAGGGCGTCGTCGCCGAGGGCGTGGTGCTGGATGTACAGCTTGCTGAGCGGGGCGTCGAACAGGCCGGTGCGCTCGACCCGGACGATCGGCAGGTCGGAGCCGATCCGCAGCTCGTAGCCGGGCCCGGCCAGTACCTGGCCGTCGAGGCCGTCCTGGTTGGCGGCGACGGCCAGCGGGCCGGTCTCGGCCTCGATCTTCTCGATCGCGAGCGCGGCGAGCCGCCGGTCCAGGGTGAGCGAGGTGAGCAGCTTGTGCGCGCCGGCGTCGTACACCTGGGCGCCCTGGCCGCAGACCGCTATGCCCGTGTAGCCGATCTCGTCGAAGACCGGGCGGGCCCAGACCGCGGAGCGCCCGGTGACGATGATGTGCAGCGCGCCCGCGTCGGTGGCCGCGGCCAGGGCGGCGCGGGTGCGCTCGGAGACGGTCTCCCCGCTGGTGAGCAGGGTGCCGTCGAGGTCGGTGGCGACCAGCCGGTAGGGCAGGTCGCCACCGTCGGGGGAGCCGTGGCGGGGGCTGGTGGTGCTCATGGGCCGTACGTCTCCCGGGAGTAGCGGGTGGTGCTGGGTGGTGCGGCCGGGTTACTTGACCGGCTGGAGGACGGTCCGCCCGCCGAGGTACGGCCGCAGCGCCTCGGGCACGACGACCGAGCCGTCGGCCTGCTGGTGGTTCTCCAGGATCGCCACGATGGTGCGCGGGATGGCGACCAGGGTGCCGTTCAGGGTGGCGAGCGGGCGGGTCCTGCCCTCCTCGCGCATCCGGATCGACAGTCGGCGGGCCTGGTACTCGGTGGTGTTGGAGGTCGAGGTGACCTCGCGGTACTTGCCCTGGGTGGGGATCCACGCCTCGATGTCGAACTTGCGCGCGGCCGAGGCGCCGAGGTCGCCGGAGGCGACGTCGATCACCCGGTACGGCAGCTCCAGCGCGTTGAGGAAGTCCTTCTCCCATTGGAGCAGGCGGCGGTGCTCGTTCTCCGCGTCCTCGGGAGTGGTGTAGACGAACATCTCCACCTTCTCGAACTGGTGGACGCGGATGATGCCGCGGGTGTCCTTGCCGTAGGTGCCGGCCTCGCGGCGGAAGCAGGACGAGTAGCCGGCGTAGCGCAGCGGCAGCTTGTCGGCGTCCAGGATCTCGTCCATGTGGTACGCCGCGAGCGGGACCTCGCTGGTGCCGACCAGGTACCGGTCGTCCTCGGCCAGGTGGTAGACGTTCTCGGCGGCCTGGCCGAGGAAGCCGGTGCCGTCCATGGCGGCCGGGCGGACCAGGGTCGGGGTGATCATCGGGATGAAGCCGGCCGCGGTGGCCTGGGCGATCGCCATGTTGACCAGGGCGAGCTCCAGCAGCGCGCCGACGCCGGTCAGGTAGTAGGACCGGGCTCCGGCGACCTTGGCGCCGCGCTCGGTGTCGATCGCGCCGAGGATCTGGCCGAGCTCGACGTGGTCGCGGGGCTCGAAGCCCTCGGCGGCGAAGTCGCGCGGGGTGCCGATCTCCTCGAGGGTGACGAAGTCCTCCTCGCCGCCGACCGGGGCGGCCGGGTCGATGAGGTTCGCCAGCGAGCGGAGCAGGCGGTCGGCCTCCTCCTTGGCCGCGCTCTGCTCGGCGTCGGCGGCCTTGACCTCGGCGGCGAGGTCCTTGGTGCGCTGGAGCAGGGCGGCCTTCTCGTCGCCCTTGGCCTGGGCGACCTGCTTCCCGAGCACCCGCTGCTCGTTGCGCAGTTCGTCGAAGCGGCTGCCCGAGGACCGGCGCCGTTCGTCGGCGGAGAGGAGGGCGTCGACCAGGTCGACGTCCTCGCCACGGACGCGCTGCGAGGCGCGCACTCGGTCAGGGTCCTCACGGAGCAGGCGAAGGTCAATCACAGGCCCTAGCGTACCGGGCGACCGTTCCTCCACCGGTACCGCTTTTCCCCTGGGGATAACTCCCCCGGTCCTGTGGATAACTTCTGTGGGCCACCGCGCGGCGGCGGGTTATCCACAGGTTCGGCCCCAGGCCTGTGGATCAAAGGGGAGGATCGCCTTCCGCGTGAACGAACCAGGGGATTGAGGTTTCAAACCTCAATCAACCTTCTCGAGTGAGGGAATTGAACCACTCGGACGGGTGATTTGCTGACAACCGGGTGACTCTGGTCCGATTGGTCATCTCTGCGATGCAAACCGATGATCCGACCCGTTCTGGGCAATGGCTATACCGGTTTGTCGACTCGTCCCCAGGCCTGTGGATAACTCCGGGCTTGTGGACAGCGGAGGGCCTGTGGACAGCGGGGTCGCGGCCCGGGCGGCCTGTGGACGACGGGGGAGGTGGCCCGTCCGCCCTGATCGGCCCGGTCCGGAACGGTCCACAACGGTCGGAAAAGGTCCGAAAGACAAAAGGCGTGGCTCAGATGTCGGCGCGGCCGTCGAGTGCGCGGGAGAGCCAGTCCGCCGCCGAGGTGAAATCCGCGTCCGAGGTCCCCGGCCGCCGGTGGGCGGTCGGCTGCCGGTCGGCACGCGGATAGGAGCCGAGGTACCGCACCTGCGGGCAGATCCGCTTGAGGCCCATCATCGCCTCGCCGACCCGGCGGTCGGACAGGTGGCCCTCGCAGTCGATCAGGAAGCAGTAGCTGCCCATCCCCTCACCGGTCGGGCGGGACTCGATCCGCATCAGGTTGACCCCGCGCACCGCGAACTCCTGGAGCAGCTCCAGCAGCGCACCCGGGTGGTCGTCCGGCAGCCAGACCACCATCGAGGTCTTGTCCGCGCCGGTCGGCGAGGAGACCCGCCCAGGGCGGCCGACCAGCACGAAGCGGGTCGCCGCGCTCTTCGCGTCCGCGATCTCCTTGACCAGCGGCTCCAGCCCGTAGATCGGCGCCGCGAACTCGCCCGCGAACGCGCCGTCGTAGCGGCCCTCGGCGACCAGCCGGGCGCCGTCCGCGTTGGAGGCGGCCGACTCCCACTTCGCCTCCGGCAGGTTCGCCGCCAGCCAGCGCCGCACCTGCGGCTGGGCCACCGGGTGGCTGGTCACCGTCTTGATCCCGGACAGCTCGGTGCCCGGCCGCACCAGCAGCGCGAAGGTGATCGGCAGCAGCACCTCACGGTAGATCATCAGCGGTGCGCCGGAGGCGAGTTCGTCGTTGGTCGCGGTGACCGCGCCCTCCACCGAGTTCTCGATCGGGACGAACGCCCCGGCCGCGTCCCCGCCGCGCACCGCGTCCAGCGCCAGCGCCACCGAGGACAGCGGCACCAGCTCCCGGGTCGCCGCCTCGGGCAGGGTGTGCAGGGCGGCCTCGGTGAACGTGCCGGCCGGTCCGAGGTAGGTGTAGCGGGTGGCCGACATGACGCCTCCGTGGGATCTCGGGTGCTGCGCGGGCGGGTTGTGCCGAAGCAGTCACCATAACGAGTCCGCGGCCCCGGCAGGAAAGCGTTCCGGTGGCCGGGACCGCGGCGGTGGACTTCGCGGGTCCGTCGCCGGACCCGGGCGGAACTACCCCTCCAGCAACTGCTGGCCGAGGTAGCCGCCGGGCGGTGCGCCCGGCGGCAGCGCGTACAGGCCGCCGGCCTCGTGCCGCAGGAAGCGGGAGAGGCCGTCGCCCCGGGAGAGCTTGCGCTGCACCGGCGTGAAGCCCCTGCGCGGGTCGGCCTGGAAGGCGAGGAAGAGCAGCCCGGCGTCCGGCGAACCGTCCGGCAGCAGCCCGTCGTGGTACGAGAAGCCGCGCCGCAGCATCGCCGCCCCGCCGTTGGCCGCCGGGGCGGCGACCCGGATGTGCGCGTCGGCGGGGATCGCCAGGGTGCCGTCCGGGCCCTGCGCGGAGAGGTCGACCGGGGACCGCTCGCCGGCCCCCGCCGGCGCGCCGAGCGGGGCGCCGTCCGACTTGCGCCGCCCGATCACCCGCTCCTGCCGGTCCACCGGCAGCGCCTCCCAGTGGTCCAGCAGCATCCGGATCCGCCGGAACACCAGGTACGAGCCGCCGGCCAGCCAGGCCGGCTGGTCGCCGCCGGCGGCGCAGAACACCTTGGCGGCGAAGCCCTCCTCGTCCGGCCTGGGGTTGTTGGTGCCGTCGATCTGGCCCATCAGGTTGCGCCCGGTCACCGGCCGGGCGGCGGCGCCGGGGGTGCGGGCGAAGCCGGCCGACTGCCAGCGCTGCGCCGCCGTACCGGCCGCCAGCCGCTGGAGCACCCGCAGGGCGTGCACCGTGACCAGGGCGTCGTCCGCGCCGATCTGGACGAACAGGTCGCCGTCGCCGCGGGCCGGGTCGAGCGCGTCGCCGGGGAAGGCGGGCAGCGGTTCGAGCCCGGGCGGGCGGCGGTCGGCCAGCCCGGCCTTGTCGAACAGCGCGGTCCCGAAGCCGACCGTGACGGTGAGCGAGCAGGGCCCGGCGTCCAGCGCGACCTGGTTGTCGAACTCCTCGGCCGGCTCCCCGGCGGTCAGCCGCTCGGCCGCCCTCGTCCAGCGCTGCAGCAGGGTGCGCAGCCCGTCCCGGCCGACGCCCTCGGCCAGGTCGAAGGCGGCCAGCTGGACCCTGGCCTGCGCCGGGTCGGTGATCCCGGCCTGGTGCTCGCCGCGGAACGGCACCCGGGCCGTGCCCAGTGCCCCGCCGGCCGGGCCCGCCGGGAGCGCCGCCGGGCCGGGCCGCCCCTCCAGGGCGACCGCCCCGGCGACGCCCGCGCCGGCGCCGGCCAGCAGCCCGGCCCCGGCGGTGCCGAGCAGCGCCCGCCGGGTGAAGCCCCCGGGGCCCGTCGACGCGTGCTCCGTCGACGACTGCTCCGCCGGGGCGCGGTCGGGCGACCCGTGGCCCGTCGAGAGGTCCGTCACCCCGCTCATCCGATCTTGAACTGCTGGGTCGGGGTGGTCTGGTCGATGTCGGAGGAGCGGACCTGCACCGACACCACCCAGTTGCCCGCCAGCGGCAGCTGCGCGGTGCCGGTCCAGCGGCCGGTGCCCTCCGGGGTGAGCGCGACCGGCAGCGGGCCGAGATCGCGGTCCGGCAAGGTGAAGGCGAGCTGCACCTCGGGGACGTCCACCGGCTGCCCGTCCGCGCCGTCCAGCGCGAGCCGCACCTCGTTCGGACCGGTCCGGGCCGGGTTGAGGGTGACGGTCGCGGTGCCCTTGGCGTTCGGCGTCCGGCCCTTGGTGTCGTACGGGAGCTTGAGCTCGACGGTGCGGCCCGGCTCGGTCTGCGGCGCCGCCCCCGCCGCGGCCCCGCCGGCACCCGGAGCGGCGGCCGCCCCGGCCCTGATCTCGCCCGCCACCCGCCCGGGCGGGGAGTTGGTGAGCATCGTGGTGACCACCAGCACCGCCACCGCGACCAGCGCCTCGACCAGCACCGAGCGGCGCAGCCCGGCCCGGGTCGGAGTCAGCCCGCGGTCGCGTCCGGCGCTCTGCCGGGCGGCCCGCTGGCGCTCCAGCTGGGCCTGCCGGACCGGGTCCTCGCCGTGGGCCGCCACGGCGACCGGCTCCGGCAGTTCGGCCGGGGCGACCTCCACCGCCTCGGCCGGGGCCGAGCGCAGCCTGGCCAGCCAGGAACGGGACATCCAGGCGACGCCGAGCATCGCGACCACGCAGCCGCTCTTCACCAGCAGCAGCCGCCCGTACTCGGTGCCGGTCAGCGCGCCCCAGCTGCCCAGGCCGCGCCAGGACTGGTAGATCCCGGTGGCGGCCAGCACGGCCACCGAGCCGAAGGCGATCTTCGAGAAGCGGTCCACCACCTCGGCGCCGACGCCCTCGCGCAGGGCGACCAGCAGCGCGGCCAGCCCGCCCAGCCAGAGCGCCATGGCGAGCAGGTGCAGGATGCCGAGCGGCAGCGCCAGCCAGACCTGGATGCCCACCGAGGCGTGGTCGGCGCCGACCCAGGTCGCCGAGAGGGCGACCGCCAGCACCAGCCCGGCCACGCCGAGGCCGAGCCGGACCTCGCGCTGCGGCCGTTCGGCGGCCCGCTGCTCCAGCTCGCGCAGTTCGCGCAGCTCGGCCGCCTCGGCGTCCTCCTCGGACGCCACCGGGCTGCCGGAGCCGTCGGAGCCGTCGGAGCCGTCGGAGTCGCGCTCCGCCTCGTCCCGCGGCTGCGGGACGACGGGCCGCGGCGGCTGCCCCAGCTGTCCGACCAGCAGCGACAGGAACACCCCGCCCGCCGCGAGCAGCAGCAGCCGGGCGGCCAGCGCGGTGCCGATCCGCTCGTCCAGCGTGGCGCGGATCAGCGACAGGTCGAAGGCCTGCCCGACACCCGAGCCGCGCTCGTACGGGCCGCGCAGCATCAGCACCGCCACGGTGGAGACCAGCAGCGCCGTCCAGCCGGTCATCAGCAGCCGCTGCACCCGGCGCCGGGCGGTGCCGGCCGGCCAGCAGACCAGCACGAAGGCGGCGACGCCGGCCAGCAGGGCGAAGGCGGTGTACGCGACGGTGCGGCCGGTGCCGTACAGGGCGGCGACCAGGCCGTCGGCCTCGACGTCCTGGAGCGCGGTGGCCGACACCGAGGTGTCCGAGGGCGCGCCGATCGAGAAGGTGAACGCCCCGCCGACCGGGTGCGAGTCGTCCGAGACGGCCCGCCAGGCCACCGTGTAGGTGCCGTTGGCCAGCCCGCTCCGCAGCCCGACCCGGGCGGTGTTGCCCTTGCCGTCGGCGTGCGCCGGGTCGCCGGTGTCCACGGCCTTGCCAGCCGGGTCGAGCACCCGGACGGAGTCGCCGGAGAGCGAGACGGACTCGCTGAAGGTCAGCGTCACCGCCTGCGGGGCGGTGGCGACCACCGAGTTCTGCCGCGGGTCGGTGGAATCCAGGACGGCGTGCGCGGAGGCCGGCCCGGCGCCCGCGAGCATCAGCGCGAGCAGGGCGCCGAGCACTCCGAGCACCCCGGCGGTCCGGCGGTGGGTGGCCTTCTCCAGGCCGACCGACTGCATGGTGGCGGTCCCCTAACTCTGGTTCGGGCGGTAGGTGAGCTCCTTGACCGGCACCTTGACGGAGATGGTGCCGGACTTGGCGAAGGTGAGGTCGAGCTCCAGCTCGTCGCCGAGGACCGGGGCCTTCCGCCACCCCGTGATCATGAGGTGGTTGCCGCCCCGGGCGAGCTGCAGGGCGCCGTGCGCGGGCACGTCCAGGCTGTCCACCTGCTTCATCGTCGACTCGGTCGAGCGGTGCATGGTGACCGATTCGGCGGCCGGGCTGGTCACCTTGAGCAGCTGGTCCTGCCCGCCGTCGTTGCGGACCGTCAGGTAGCCGGCCGCCATGCCGCCGGCCGGGGGCAGCGGGACGTAGCTGTCGGCGACGCTGAGCCGGGCCGGGCCGCCGGCACCGCCCTGGCCGCCGGAGCCGGCGTCCGTCCCGCAGGCGGCCAGGATGGCGCCGCCGCCCAGGGCCGTCGCGACGACGGCGCCGAGCAGGGCGCTGCGGCGGAAGCGGCGGGTTCCGGTCTGCGCCGGGGTCACGCCGCGACCCCCTTGGCGAGCAGCGGCAGGTCGTGCTCGTAGGTCTTCTCCTCGGTGCCGCTCATGTAGAGCACGTGCGCCTTGTCGTCCGAGGGGAGGAAGGCCAGCACCTGCGCGCCGTGGGTGGAGGTGACCGTGCCGTCCCCGTTGACCACCGGGTCCTCGATCATGATGCCGAGCGACTTGGCGGCGGTCTTCACCTTGGCCAGGTCCCCGGTGAGGCCTATGAAGTCGCTGCCCATCGAGTCCAGCCAGGTGCGCAGCACCTTCGGGGTGTCGCGCTGCGGGTCGGTGGAGACGAAGACGACGTTGACCTTCTGCCGGTCCTCGGGGGAGAGCGCCTTCATCGCGACGCCGATGTCGCCCATGGTGGTCGGGCAGACGTCCGGGCAGCTGGTGTAGCCGAAGAACAGCAGGGTGGCCTTGCCGTTGGTCTGCCGGCGCAGGTCGAAGGGCTGGCCGGAGGTGTCGGTCAGCTGGAGGTCCGGCTTCTCGAAGTTCTTGGCGAGCTTGGTGCCCTGGTACGGGGTGTCCTCCTTCTGCCGGGTGACCTTGGCGGCGGTGGAGCCGCCGCCGGAGGAGCCGCAGGCGGAGAGCGTCAGGGCGGCGGCCAGCGCGAGGGCGGCGGCGCCGGCCAGCCGGGTGGTGCGGGTGGTGCGGGGCATGGGAGTTCCGATCGTGCGGGGGTGGGACCGCCGGCGGGGCCGCGCCCGGTGGAGGGACGCGGCCCCGCCGGCGCGGGGATCAGGAGGCGGAGCCGCCGCTCCTGCGGCGCAGGCCGAGCACGCCGACGGCGGTGCCGATCACGCCGACCACGATGCCGACCACGCCCAGCGTGCGGGCGGTGGAGTCGCCGGAGTCGGCGTCGCCGGAGGCGGCGGCGTGGTCGGAGCTGTCCCCGTGGGCGCCGGCGGCCGGCGAGGCGGTGACGCCGTGGCCGTCGCCCGCGGCGGCCTTGGTGAGCTTCAGGACGGGCGCGGGCTTGGCCGGCTCGGGCTGGCCGTCCTTGCTCTCGTCGATCCAGCGGGCGACGTCGCCGTTGTCGTAGGTCTGGAGCGTCTTGAAGACCAGGTTGTCGGTGTCGGTCGGCAGCGGGCCGAGCGAGACCCGGAACTCCTGGAACTGGCCGGGGGCGATCCTGGTGCCGGTGTCGGCGGTCCAGGTGATCTTGGAGACGGCCTCGGTGACGTCGTTGCCGTGCACCTTGATCGGCTTGTCGAGCTTGGCCTTCTCGACCGTGGCGGTCCAGCCCGGCAGCGGCAGGGTCCGGACCGAGGCCAGCGGGTGGTCCAGCGGGAGGTTGACCTCCAGCTTCACCGTGCCCGCCGAGTCGCTCTCGTTCGGCACCCGGAAGTCGACGGCCGTGTAGCCGCCCTGGGAGGCGGCGCCCGGGTTCACGGTGACGTGCGCGGAGGCGGGGCCGGCCAGCGCCACCACGGAGGCGGCGGCGGTGAGGGCGACGGCGGCGAGACGGCGGGTGGGAAGGGAACGCATGATGCGGGTCTCCGATCGGAGCTCGGCGGCGGCCGGTGCCGGGCGACGGACGTGAGCCGTGCCGCGGGGCCGCGCGCGGGGAGGTGGGGGGCAGAGCCTCGGGCCGCCCCGGTGGTCGGGGAACGGCCGGACGGTGCGCACACCGGCACCCGGTACGGCCGGAGGGCCGCCAGGAGACGCCGGTCAGTACGCGAGGGCCCCGCACGGCGGGCCGCGCCGCACCACGCTGTGCCGCAGCACGGCACCCGCCGGGAACAGGCTCTCCCCGCCCCGGGCACCGAACCGGCGGGCCGGGCCGGCCACGCCGAACAGCCCGCGCAGCAGCGCGGCCACCAGCGCGAACGCCGTACGCAGCGGCGCCGCCCAGTGCTCCCGGGCCGCCGTGGCGGCCACCCGCAGCAGCCGCCAGAGCGCCGCCTCGCCGCGCCGCAGCCACCAGCCCGCGACCAGCGCGGCGCCCAGGTGCCCGGCCAGCATCGACGGCGTCATGCCGAACAGGCCGGCCTGCCACCAGGGCGCGGCGGCGAACGCGTGCGGATCCAGGCCCGCGGAGGAGACCAGCTGCTCCGGGGACGGGCCGCCGGCCAGGCCGACCAGCGTGCCGGGCCGGGCCTCGTTGCAGATCAGCCGGCCGGCCACCTGCGGCACGGTCAGCGGACCGGAGCCGCCGTGGTGCATGCCCGGCATCGAGCCGTCGAAGCCGTGGAAGAGGCAGTGCAGTCCGAGCTGACCGGCGCCCAGCGCCCCGGCAATGGCCGCCAGCGAACGCTCCCGCCCGCCGCAGACCGCCGCGAACGCCAGCACCGCGGCGAAGCCCAGCGCCAGCGCGGTCGGCGGCACGTTCCCGCCGCCCGCCAGGGCGTGCCCGGCGGCCGCGATCAGGGTGCACACCAGCGCGAACGGGACCGCCCGGGCAAGCCGCAGGTCCCAGGCGGCGGACCCCACCGGCCGGGCCGGTCCTGGGGCGCCCGGGAGCGGGGCGGCGGCGAGGGCAGTCATGGCCGGGCCATCCTCTCATTGCGTACGCCACCGACACGGGCAGGGTGGGAAATCCCTACGAATGCCCCTTTCGGCCGCGGCGTGCGAGGGGGCGTACGCGTCGCCCGGCACAGACCCCGTCCCCCGGTCCATCCGCCGAACGGGCGGTAGCGGCCCCCGGGCACGGTTCACCCGGGAATCGCCCGGAGATACCTAGTTGTATGTGGAGCCGCAGCCAGGAGGGACCTCCCGTGGACATCTGGTGGACTCTGCACCTCAAGCGCGACCCGGCCAGCGTTCCGCTGGCCCGGCGCATCCTGCTCGGTGCGATGGCGACCGCGGGCGTCGACCCGCAGATCGCGGACGACCTCGGCGTCGCCCTCACCGAGGCCTGCGCCAACGCCGTCGAGCACGGCGCCACCGGGCGGCCCGACGACGGCTTCCAGGTCACCGCCTCGATCTGCGGCGACCGGCTGCGGATCGAGGTCACCGACTCCGGCCCCGGCCTGCCCGCCCCCGCCGCCGCGCCCGCCCGCCGCCCGGCCGCCCCGGCCCAGGCCCGTCCGGCACTGCCCGGCCGCGCCCCGCGCCGCACCCGCCGCGGCCGCGCCACCGTCCCGGCCCGCGTCCTCGCCGCCCACCACCCCCGCCGCGACGGCCACCCGTACGACACCCACGTCCTGCCCTGCCGCCCCAGCGCCCCCACCCTGCGCCCGGTCGACCTGGACGCCCTCCCCGACCTCACCGCCGAATCCGGCCGCGGCCTCTTCCTCATCCACGCCCTCACCGACCACGTCCAGCTGCGCAACCACCCCCTGCGCGGGGCGATCGTCAGCTTCGACAAGATCCTCAAGTGGCAGGACGGCGCGCTGTTGCGGGCGGCGTCGTAGCGTCGGTATCCCTCTGACCTGCACGAATGGCCACTATCAGGGCCCGGGTCGAAGCAGGTATGAGATAGATATCAGGCCGCCAGGGCACACGTGGGGCACATGCCCTCGGATTTCGGCGCGCTGTGCCCCGCCTTCGCACCAGGAAGCACCCTGTCGATCGCCGAGCGGGTCCGCGACTCGCTCGTCGGCATCAGGTGGGTGTAGGTCCGAAGCGTGAAGCCCGGGTCGCTGTGGCCGAGGTAGGCCGCGAGCGCCTTGATCGTCTCTCCGGCATCCAGCAGCACCGAGGCGTAGGCATGCCGCAGGGCGTGCATGCCGTCGTCCGGGGCCGCCTGGAAGTACTTCGCCCCCTTCTCGCGCGGCGGGATCACCCCGGCCGCGACGAGCGCGAGCTTCCAGGCGCCCGCGTTGAAGACGCTGCGGTGGTACGGCTTGGCGTTCTCGTCGGTGAAGAGCAGGTTCGCCGTATGGTCGTCGCCGTCGGCGAGGCGCCAGGGGAGCGTGACCCGAGTCGGCGGAAACTTCTTCATGTGGGCCTTCAAGGCCCTTGCCAGCCCATCGGGTAGCGGGATCTGTCGGACCTTGCCGCCCTTCGGCAGCGCGAACACCATCGTCTTCGCCACGAAGCGCACCTGCCGACGTACCGTCACCATGCGGCGGCGGAAGTCGATGTCGTCGACGGAGAGAGCGAAGACCTCGCCCTGTCGGAGCCCGCAGCCGAACGCGACGGAGCCGCCGGCCTGGAAGCGCTCCGGCAGACCGTTGATGACCGCGTGGACGCGCTCCACGGACCACGGGACGACCGGCTCCTTCTCCACCTTCGGGAAGCTCACCGACTTCGCCCGGCAGGGGTTGGTGGCGATCGCGCCGTCGTCAACTGCCGCATCCAGCATCATGATCAGGACGGAGCCGTACCAGCCGATGCTGGACGAGGCGAACCCTTCGTCCTGAAGCCGCCTTATCCAGCGCTTGATCGTGGTCGGCTTGAGCGCCCGAAGCTCCAAGTTCCCCAGGCGGGCCACGATGTGGTTGCGGACCACGCCGTCGTAGCGCTCCAGGGTGGTCGGGCCGGGAGTGACGGCCTCCAGCCACGTCTCGGCGTACTCGGCCACGGTCGTCTTGCCCGCGTTCGGGTCGATGTAAGTGCCGTCCTTGAGCGTGACCTTGAGCTCGGCGGCGCGGTCATCGGCCTTGGTCTTGAGCTCGAAGTCCTCCTTGCGCTGGACGTCGTCGGGGTCGCGGTAGCGAACCTGCCAGCGCTTGCCCTTGCCGTGGTCGGCGGTCGGGTACTTGCCCTTGTGCTCGCGGCAGGGCTTGTCAGTCGGGCGGGGGTAGGTCTTGTGCCAGGTGTCGTAGACGGTGGCCATTCGACTCCTTCGGTCGGAGACATGGAGATACGCGGCCGATGGGCGGCGGTGGGGCAATGGTGGATTTTTCTCGCGGGCGAACCGCAGATCCGATAAGCCGAGATCAGCGCTGGCTTCGGGCGGGTGTTGGATATTCATCGACCGGCGGGCTTTTGTCAAATGGACGGTGCTCGATCGTCCCGCCAGTGCCCGATAGTGCCAAATAGTGTCAGATAGTCCCGGGAAATCCGCGAACCTTCGCGAGAGGGGCATGCGGTAGTGACCTGGGTCACGCGCCCTCGCGCGGGGGGGGGGGGGGGGGGGGGGGGGGGGGGCTGGTGGCCCAAGCGCGCTGGCCGGGCGCACTCAGCAAGATCTTTTCCGCGATCTTCCCGAAGTCCTTGCACGGAAGATATTCCGGCTCCTACGGTTTCAATGGGCGCCGTCACCTGCGGGCGGCGACTTCGTGCACCCAGCCAGGGTGGGCGATGCTCGGCCCTTTTTAGGTCGCGAGCCGCAGGCCGGGCATACTGCCCGGATCGCGTTCGCAGGAGGCTCTCGCAAGGGGGTCTGGCGGCCTTTTTAGGAAACTCTCCGATCTCCTGTTGAACTTCCACCGCTCACCCGAGCAGGCGGCCCGAAAGGGACCGCCTATTTCGGCCTGCCCTTGTTCCCTGCCCATCGGAGATTCGTGACCAAGCCCTTCCGCGCCACCACTACCGACCGCCGCCCGCTGGCCACCGCCCAGGAGCTCGCCGACCACCTGCAGGTGCCGCTCGACACCATCTACGGGTGGAAGCACCGAGGGCAAGGCCCGAAGGCGATCAAGGTCGGCCGGCACCTGCGCTACCGCTGGACCGAGGTGGAGGCATGGCTGGACGACCTGAGCTCAGGCCGCGCCGCCTGAGCACCGCCTGCACGGTCAGCTTTCGTCCCCGTCGCCCAGCGCGTCGGCGGACCGTACGGCCCTTCCTCACATCACCGCTCAACTCGGCGGTCCAGGACTCCACGGTCCGGGACCGCAGTTAGGAGACTCCTTGGAGAGCATGCCTTCTACACCTTCGACGGGACCGGTATCGGCTGCGGACTCTGGGGACGGCCATGGTCCGTCCGCTGCGGACGGTCCGAACATGGGGACCAGTCCTGGGGACGGTCCGCAGCATGTCGCGGAACACGGGGACCGGTCCCGGACCATTCCGCCGGACGGGGACGGACCGGCGGACCGGCCTGCGGGTTCGTCCCGGACCGCCGGTCCGCAGAAGGGGACCGCCGTCGCGGACGGTCCGGTCCCGTCCGGTCCGGACGACGGTCCGGTGGTCCGGTTCGGTCCGGATCACGGTCCGGTGGTTCCGTCCGGTCCGGAGGCGGTCCCGGTGGTCCGTGTGGACCCGGGCGCGGTGCTGCTGGACGAGCTGCGGTCCACGCTCGCCCGGTTCGTCGTGCTGCCGTCCCCGCACGCGCTGGACGCGGTGACGCTGTGGGTGGCTGCCACGCACGGACAGCCGGCGTGGCAGCACGCGCCCCGGTTGGCGGTGGTCGGTCCGGCGAAGCGCTGCGGCAAGTCGCGACTACTGGACATCGTCACCGAGACGGTCCACGACCCGCTCATCACGGTGAACGCCAGCCTGCCCGCGGTCTTCCGCTCGATCACCGAGGACCCGCCGACCCTGCTGGTGGACGAGGCCGACACGCTGTTCGGCACGTCGAAGGCCGCCGAGCGGAACGAGGAACTGCGTGGGGTGCTGAACGCCGGTCACCAGCGCAACCGTCCGGCGATCCGCATGGTCGGCAACGGACCGGACATGAGGCCGGGCAAGTTCCCGACCTTCGCGATGGCCGCCCTGGCGGGGATCGGCGATCTCCCCGACACGATCATGGACCGCTCGGTGGTCGTCCGGATGCGCCGCCGCGCACCGGGCGAGACCGTGCAGCCGTTCCGCTCGGCCCTCGACACCAAACCGCTCCACGACCTGCGCGACCGCGTCGCCGACTGGCTCCGCCCGCTGCTGCCGAAGGCCGTGGGGATGCTGCCCGCCATGCCGGTGACCGACCGCGCCGCCGACACGTGGGAACCACTGGTGATCGTCGCCGACCTGGCCGGCGGTCACTGGCCCGCCACCGCACGCGCCGCGTGCGCGGCGATGTGCGCCCACGAGGCCGGTCTGGACGACGACGGGGACGGCGCCAAGATCCGGATCCTGCAGGACATCCGGACCGTGTTCACCGCCCTCGGTCATCCGCCGGCGCTCGCCACCGCCACCCTCCTCGCCCAGCTGCGGGCGTTGGAGGAGGCGCCATGGGCGGAGTTCGGCGTCAGCGGTCTGACCGCGCGCGGACTTCAGCTCCTGCTCAAGGACTTCGGCGTCTCCTCGTCCAACATCCGCTTCCCCGACTTCCGGCAGGCCAAGGGCTTCGTCCGGAACGACTTCCTCGACCCGTGGCGACGCTACTGCCCCGAGCCCGCACTGCCGCAGGCCGAAGGAGACAGCGCGGCCTGACCCAGCCCCGCTGAGCCCGTCCCACTCGTCCCACCCTCTGCGCTCTCGCGCCCGTCCGGCCTGCCCGGGGACGAGTGCGACGAGTGCAACCGGTCCGCCGGTACCCGCCGCCCTGGCCCCCGAACGGGCCCGGGGCGGCACCCCGACCACCTCCCGACTCGTAAGGACCCATGAGTGCACCGAGACACCGACCCGACCATCGACGTCAACTCCCCATCGCAGCAAGGAACCGAGGGCCGCGTGGCAGCAAGTTGGGCCGTGTGGAGTCCACACGGCGCCGCCGCCCCCGAGGGGGCGCCGGCCGTCGCCGCTTCCGCCCCAGGGGTGCCGGTGGAAGATGTGCCGCAGCCGGTCGGTTCCGTCAGCCGCGCCGAGCGCGATTCGGGCGTCATGCCCGGGATTCGGCACCGCCAGTACCTGAAGATTCGCCGCCGCAACCGCTGCCATCCGGTCTTCAGCGACGAGGAATGGGCTGACGTCCAGGCCGCTGCTTCGGCGAGCGGCCTCAAGCCCGGCGGCTACGCCGCCGCCGTCACCGTGGCCGCAGCCCGCAGCGACAACCCCGAGGCCGCCGTCGCCGACATCCGCCGCCTCCTGGAGGAGCTGATGGAGGCCGACCGGCAGGCCGCCGCCATCGGCAACAACCTCAACCAGATCGCCCACAACCTGTGGGTCGGCGGCACACCCCCGCCCCACCTGCAACACGTCTTCGACCGCGTCGTGCAGACCCTGGAGGGCATCGACACGGCCGCCGCCTCGATCATCGGAAGGTGAACGCGAGCTGATCCCCAGCATCGACCACAACCCCGGCGGCACCTACGCCCTCATCCAGTACCTCTACGGGCCGGGCAGGGCCGACGAGCACGAGGACCCACACATGATCGCCTCGTGGAACGGCTTCGCCCCCGACCCCGCCCCAGACCGCAAGCGCGGCCCCAGGGACACCATCGCCAAGCTCGCCGCCCAACTCGACCTGCCCGTCAACGCCCTTGGGCCCGAGAACCGGCCGCCCACGACCGTATGGCACTGCTCCGTGCGGGCGGCACCCGAGGACCGCATCGTCTCCGACACCGAGTGGGCCGCCATCGCCCGGCGCATCCTGCGCGCCACCGGAATCGCCCCCACCTGCGTTCCGCGTAATTCAGCGGCCTAGAGTTGCGGATCTGGGGTGTGACCTGCGCGGACATAGGTGAGGGCGCCTGAGAGTCGTTTCTCTAGGCGCTGGTGTTTGTGCTGGTCAGCGGGGTGCGGGTTCGAGGGCGATGATCTGCTTCGGTGCGGGGATGCCGAGCTTGGCCAGGAGGTCGGCCTGGGGCTTGGTGAGGGTGGTGACCTGTCGGAACAGGCCGGTAGGGCCGGTGAACGTGCCAAGGTGGAGCCGGTCGAGCTCGCGGCGGACGGTCGTCCAGGTCGCGTCGGTGGTGGTCTCGATGATGCGGATCAGCAGCAGGGCGAGCCAGCAGAGGACGACGTGTGCGCGTATGCGCTCCTCGAGCCGGTGATAGACGGGCCGCAGGTCGATGATCTGTTTCATGTCCCGCCAGCCCCGCTCGACTTCAAGGAGTTGCTTGTAGCCGAGGGCGATGTCCTCGGCCGACAACTGCGGGTCGGAGCATCGCAGCAGGTACTTGCCGTCGAGGTTCTCCTCGGCCTTGATCTTCGCGGTGTCGATGCGGAGCTTGCCGGCCGGGGTGGTGCGGAGGTAGCGGTTGAGGCCGGGCTTGTCGGCGAGCTTGCCGCGGAGTTCGCCACGCTTGAAGTCGCTGAGCTTGTCGGTGCCTTCGATCAGGGTCGTGAGCTGGGAGACGAGCTGTTCGCGTATGTGCTGGTCACGGGTGGCGGCTTCGGGGTTGTGGCAGATCACGAACCGTTCGGTGTCGGAGATCCGCACCTCCTTGACCCGCATGTTCCCGGCGATCTCGCTGTAGCGGCCCTGGCGGGACAGGGCGGCCTTCACCTCCGGGCTGCCGGAGCGGAGTTTCTCGCCGACGATGTAGGCGTGGTCGCCCTGGCGGAGGTAGCGGCGGTTGCGTTCGCTGGAGAATCCCCGGTCGGTGACCCACACGATCTTGCTCAGGGTCCAGTCCCGCATGTCGTCCTTGACCTGCCGGATCAGCTTCTGGTCACCGGTGTTGCCGGGCCAGGACCAGACGCGGACCGGGGTCCCGTCCCTGGTGACGGCCATCCCGATCACGATCTGCGGCAGGTCGTCGCGGGAGTCCTTCGATTTGCCGAAGGTGCGGAACCCGGCCTGCTCCGCGGACTCGCCGTCCTCTTCGGCGGTTGGGCCGTCATCCGTCAGGAGGCGGCCCTTGGCGTCGCGGGCAACGGGTTCGTCAGCCTCCTCCAGCTCGAAGTAGGTGCTGGTGGTGTCGAAGAACAGCAGGTCGACCTCGAGGTTGAGGAGGTTCGCGACCTCGTCGAACACCCGCTTCTCCAGGTCGTCGGTCACCTCGTGGAGCCAGTCCATCGCCCGGTAGCAGGCGTCGTCGTCGGTGGCCGGCAGGCCCTCGACGTGCACGTCGTGCGTGACCCAGTCCGCGGCGGCCAGCTTCGACGACGGCGCCAGGGCCCGGTTCGCGACCAGGGAGAACAGCACCCGCTCGGTCACCGACATGTCCCGGCGCCGGCCCCGTTTGGGCTGCCCGACCTGCCCGACGATCCTGTCGATCCTCAGCCGCCGCCAGAATTGGTCGAGGACGTAGGTGCCGCCGAACGGGACCGACGAGACGAACTCCAGGTCACCCGCCGCCGTCGACGCCAGTGCCTCACCCGGCTCCAGCAGCCTCGATAGAGACGCGACCAGGCGCTTGACCGCGTCCCGGTCGAGGTCGTCCTCACGGCCGAACGTGAACAGGACCTTCGGGACCGCCCGGCCCTTCACCGGATCCCACTCGTTGTGGGCCAGGTGCAGGTACCGGACCGTGCCGGACTTGTTCTCCCGCTTCGTCGTCTTCACGTACACGACTCCAGACCCTACGGACCAACTCCAGGTCGGCGCAGGCGAATCCGCAAAATCGCGTCTCTAGGCGAATCCGACTACGTCACCAGCCACCAACCCACTGACCTGCACCTTCAACCCGGCAGGAACTCCAGACCCCCCGAATTACGCGGAACGCGGGTCTTGTCCTGAAGCCCTTTCCCGCCCAGCTGCTGGCGTTCCCACCCCTTCAGCATCGCCTCCAGCACCGCGTCCTCCGGATGCAGCAGGCGTACGCCGCTGATCAACTCCAACCGGGCAGAACCCGCGATCTCGGACCCACCGTCAGCCACTTCCACCCCTCTCGCCAGGCGGAAGAATCATGCATCTAACGAGAGATCCCGATCAAACGCCCAGGTCAGGGTCAACTTAGAGGCGTAGATGGAGCCGCAGCGAGGGCACTAGACTTCTTGCAGCTCAGCGACGCACCATCGGTTTTCATCCTGCATCCGATGCAATTCCGCTGGGTTGAGGGTCAGGGTGTTCCGGCGGTCTGTCTTGGCGTGCTCGCCCACGATCGCCGCGTAGCCCCGTAGCCGCTCCAGAACGCCGACGTTCGCCTCCAGGCGCGCCAACTCGGCCGCCAACTCCTCCCGCGTCCCCTCTGCGCCGGGTACCGGGATGGTGCCTTCCTCGTACGCCATGAGCGAGCCGACCAGGACGAAGAACCTGAGCACGTCCGCGTCGCCCTTCCCGTACTTCAGCTCGCTGCCCGAGAACAAATCCATGGTCTCGACGGCGGTCGCCCAGGCGTGCTGGAGCAGCGTGCGCACCTGCAGCTCGATCCGCAAGCCGTGGTATTCCTCTTTTGAGGCTCCGTACTCGTACACCAGGTGAACGCCCCGGTAGCCAGAGTCGCGTGGCCCCGGGTCATCACGTAGGTAGTTGTAGACCTTCTTGACGCGGTTCTTGCTCCGCGGCAAGTCCACCAGGACGCTGACCAACTCGTCCACCTCGGCGACGGTGTCGAAGACCACCCGGCAGCCCCCCAAGTCCTGCATGGTGGTCACGCTCATTGTGGGGTGGCGTTTCAGCTTGTCCAGGATCGTGGGCAGGCGCTTCCGGCGCTCGGCCACGACGGCGTTCGGGTTCACATCGAGCGCTCGCTGCCGCACGGTCATGGTCACCGCGTTCAGAGGAAATGCGTGGGCGAGACGGTAGTTGCTCAGGACGTCCCGCGCCTCCCGGATCTCCTCGGGAGTGCCCGTCCCCTTACCGATCGTCCGGCTCGCGCGTTGGACGCGCTTGTTCGAGTTCTCAGGGACCACCCACTTCTTCATGGTCGCGACCGTACAGGGCCACGCCGACGCCCGCCTACGGTTATCGCTGCGGTCGGCGCGCGGCCCTTTTCGGAGATCGAGGAGACAATCCGGCGGCTACCGGTCGATACGGACGCACGGCAGTCGGGATCTTGGTGAAGCCCGACGCCCGTGCGGGGAAAGACACCAGACTGGCTGGTGTGGTGGTTCACCTCGCTCACCGGGACGAGAAGCTGGGTGCTGCCATTGTGGCGGGCACCGTCGTGCTCCCGCGTCACTCGTGGTCCTCGACACGCGGGTCAGGGACGAGGGGGTGTTCGCCCAGCTCAACGGCTGCTGAGGCAGCTTCTGGGGGAGAAGGAAGGTCGAGATCCGGAGCCGACGGCCTGCGCGGGGACATCGCGCCAGGCGACACCGGTCCGCAGCACGTAGATGATGCCGGCCAGGGCCGCCCGGTCCGGGACTCGTAGTCGCCCGGGGTGGCGGTGGCGTCGTTCGGGAGCGGGCGGCAGCAGCGGAGCCACCCGCTCCCATAGGTCATCCGGTAGAAGATCAACACGCACCCGGACAGCCTGCCGACCAAGATCCCGAGCGCAAGAGCGCAGCTCAACTCATTTTGAAACGATCAGTTAGGCCACTACGTCGATCCGTTCGCCGCATGCTTTGATGATTGCGGCTAGGTCCTCGTGCACCTGCTTACCGGCATCGGGCTCGCCGGGCATCGCATCGATCGCCGCGAGAACCCGAGCCTCCAGATCGGTGACCACTTCCTCGCGTAGGAACGGCACTCCGAACCGGGGGTACCCGGAGTCGAGCCTGGTGTGAAGGGAACGGGAGAGGGTATCCCAGCTGCGCCGGGCGGCGCTTTGCAGGCTCGTCGCGGGGGCCGCGGGGTCTGCTGCGGCCAGCTCGTCAAGGTCCCGGCGCAAGGTCTGCGACGCGGCGTGGACCTGCGTGCAGAGCTTCCGCACCCTCGCGTATACCTTGTGCATGATCACGATGAGGGCGACCGCGAAGGTGACGCCGAGCGACACTGCCTGCGCGGGGTACGCGCTCAGTAGCCGCGGGTAGAAGTACAGGCCGGCGGCCACCACACCGGCCCAGTTGGCGGCAACGCGGACACGAGCCGCGCGCATTATTCGGCCAGGGAGCCTCTCGAAGGGCGCGTCCTTCGGTTCGACGCTGCTCACCCCGCAGGACAGCATGATCCAGATCCAGACCAGCACCCCGGCTGCCAGCTCGAAGTCGCCCGGCTGCGCCGCCCCGTGAATGACTCGCCCGATCGAGAACCTGGCGTGGTGCAGGAAGATCAATGGCACAGCCGCGCCGAGGAGAAGCCGGATGTTGCCGCGTAGGTGGCGCCACTTCGGTGTCCCAAGTCGCACCGCGAGGACGTCCCACAGCGGGAGGGTGTCCACACCCCAGAGGCCGTAGAAAGCGATGGCACCGCCGACGAGGAACAGGAACAGGCCCTGATACCGGTACGGGGTGTTGTAGTAGAGGTTGCCCCAGGTGTTGATGACAGTCCCCACCGGGAAGAGGGTGAGCCGCCAGTACGCCCCCGCCTTTGGGGCGAGACGGTTCCAGATCCGCATGGATGACAGTGTGGGCGTAACTCCCGAGCGTGTCGGCGGATTTGATCCAGTTCAGAGCTTTCCCTCTGCTGGTAGGCGGAGCGCGATCGGCGCTGCCCTTCCCGCAAAAATTCGGTGTGCCCAACTCGAGTCATGAAAGCAGACAGAGGTCAGCTTCGTTGCCCGGCCGGATCGCGGATCCAGGCAGACCTCAAGGGGCACACCATAGGAGACGACCGCCTTGGGTTCCGCGACGGCGGCTTCCAGTCCTCCCTCGCCTACCCCGCCAGGCCCAGGCAGTGACCCTTGACCCTCTCGACGCGGCGGCCCTACTTGCGACGGATCGCCCCGGTGGAGAAGAACTGCACGAGGGCCGCGGCGATGTGCACCGCCGCTATAGCTTCCGCAACCGTTTCCCGGTCCGTCGCGTGTTGCTTGCCGTGTCGGCTGGTCTGCCCGCTCCACAGCAGCGACATCATCGATCCCACCATCTCGATCCCGTCCCCCGGGTTCCTGCCCTCGATCTCGAAGAGCAGCTTCTCCTTGAGCTTGGGCAGTTCGCCGATCATCGTGCCCAGCGTCGCCCGGGCGTGGGCCGGCTGCAGCGTCGCTTGCGCCGCGCACTCGACCGCCTTGATCGCCTCGCTGTAGGCCACCACCGGGTCCGGTGTGACCGCGTTGGCCCGGGCGAACGCCTCCTGGAGATGCTCGGACGCCGACCCCCGCTCCGGTCGGCTGCCGCTCGCCACCGCGTCGCGTACGGCGTGCTCAACCCCCGGGTCGATTCGCGCCACCAGGGCCTTGCCGTCCTCGCGGATCGTGTACCGCGAACGCGCGTCGTCGAGAAGCACCTGCAGATCCCGCCGCGTCACGGGCTTCAAGCCGGTCAATGCTTCGAATACGGAAGGCATCGGCGGAATACTCGGCCACGGGCTCGGGGCGGGGTCGGCAGGCAGCAGGTCAAGCAAGGCATCGACGGCTTCGAGCAGCTGTCCCGCAGGTGTCCAGTGGGCGAGGCGCTCGGCGTAGTCGACGTGCCTGTCGTTGTACTGATCGTCATCCCGGACCAGCACAAGGTCACAGCGCACCGCAACGCGTCGCGTCGCGTCCCCGTCTTGATGCCAGGCAGCACTGTGCAGCCACTTCCGCAGTGGCATCTCCAACCCAGTGGGGACGCTCACGAGCAACGGAGCGGGCGCGCCGTCGCGGTGGGTGAATGGGGTCCATGGCGCTGTCATCTGCCCACCGTAGGGCCTGGATTCACGGGGCCGCAGCCGGAATTCAACGAGCTGTGATCGAGCATGAGCCTCCCTCCCGCGCCGCCCCGGGGCCGGCGAGGCCACAGACGATCACGCCGACCGGGCAGCAGCTCGCGGTCGTCGCCGCGGGCGGCGACGTTTGAGCCCTGAGGCCCGCCCGGAGATTTGATTGGGCGAGCCTTCGGGAGGGGCTGTGCCAGGCTGATCACGTCAGGAAAGCGGCTGCCCGTTCGTCGAGTTCCTGAGCCGCCGAAACACCACGGCTCTTGAACTGGGCGAGGCTCTTGCGCATCTCCAGCACCGAACGACGGGTGCGGACGGACTGCACGCCGGCCATGGCGTCGAGTGCGCGGTTCCAGGTGCCGCACGCCTGCTCAATGCCGCCGTCGGCGAGTTCCATCTTGGCCTGGGCCACCAGGTCGAGCGCGAGGATCCTCGTGTAGGTCGTGGCCGGGCGGTTGGCCGCTGCTGCCGCGTAGTTCTCCGCAGCGCCCTTCCGGTCGCCGAGCCGGGAGAAGACCTTGGCACTGCGGGAGTTGACCGTGGCGCGCGCCGGGCCCCAGGAGAGGGCCCAGTAGGGCATCGCGTCGCCGCCTGCGGCCTCCAGCAGGTCCCGGGCCCGCTGGACGGCCTGGACGGCGGGGCGGCGCTGGTTGGTGGCCGCGAGGCCGTGGGCGTGGGTGATGGTGAACAGAGCCTCCGTCGAGGCGTCCACGCGGCCGACGACGCGCGACAGAGCGGTCTCCGATAGCGCGAAGGTCTTGGACGGGTGGCGGAGCTTCATGCCCTGCTGGGCCAGGGTGCGCAGGACGAAGGCGTCGTGGCCGACGACCCCGGACTCGACGGCGATGGCGTACGACTGGTGGTAGTAGCGCTGGGCGAGGCCCTGCTCGCCGGCGTCGTACGCCTTCCACCCGGCCAGGTGCACGCCGACCGCTGCGGCGGAGAGCATCTGCTGACGGTCGTCGTGGGTGCGGAAGGTGCCCCGGCACAGGGCGGCGACGTCGGACCGCAGGTACTGGATCAGGGCGGAGCGGCCGTGCTGGCCACCGTGGCGCTCGTCGATCTCGGTGAACATGCTGATCATGTCGCGGACGGCAGCGACCTCGGCGGCTCCGGCGACGGCGCCGCCTCGGACGGCTGCGGTGCGTTCGGCGCTCTCGCGGACGTAGTCCAGCGGCAGGTGCATCGCGGCGACGGAGTACGCCGAGGCGGCCAGGAACTTTCGTCGGTCCAAGTCAGCTCTCCACACCCGTGCGAGGACGCCCACCGGGTCGGGGCCGATGGACAGCCCGAGGCCCGGGTCGGATTCTTCCACCGACCGTAGCCCGAGTTCGGCTGGGGTGTAGAGCCGTCCCGTCTTACGGAACAGGGCTTCACAGATGAATGCGGGAGTGTCGCCCTCCGGATCGGCGCCACGCAGCCACTTGTGGACCGTCGACGGGTTCGTCCGCAGGTGGACACCGACCTCGGCCGCCACGCGGACGACGCCCCGGGCGAGAGCATCGAAGGTCATGTCAGCGTCGTTGATGGCCGCTTCGAGCTGGTGATTCGTCACAGGCTGTGCCATGACCACTCCCTTCCTCGGCGCCGGGTGGCGGTAAACACGGTAAAGACAACCGACCCGCCGAGACAGGGACTTGGACGAAGGAAGGACGGTTGACTTGATGTCAGCCGCTTGGGTCGCGAGTCGACACCGACTCCGGGGAAGCCCCGGGCGGCTGACTCCGACCGCTGCCGCCCGGACAGCCCCCGCTGTCCGGAGCAGGCGGCCCTGGCGACCAGGAGCGGACCGTGACCACCGAGACGCTGACCAGAACGGAACCACTCGCACGACCCACCACGGTCGAGTTGCCGTACGCGCCGCAGTCCGCCTCAACGGCACGTCGACTGACCCGCGACGCGCTCGCGGACTGGGAGCTGGGTCACCTGGCCGACGACGCCGAGCTGGTCGTCACGGAGCTGGTCTCCAACGCGGCCAAGACCGGCTGCCTGACCACCATGCGGGTCGGCGTCGCCCGGGTGACCAACCGTGCCGGCCAGGCCGTGCGGATCTCCGTACGGGACGGATCCCGTGCCCTGCCGGTCCTGGTCGGCGCCGCCCACGACGCGGAGTCCGGCCGCGGCCTGGCCCTGGTCGACCGCTTGGCCGTTGTCTGGGGCGTCGACCTGGAGCCGTACGGCAAGACGACATGGGCGGACATCGCCGTGGACCGGGGCGTGAGCAGCCGCACCGCAGCGCGGACCGCGACCCGGTGAGCGACGTACTCGCCGGGCTGTGGGTGCTCGGCCACGCCGTCGTCCTCGGACTGCTGTCGATTCCGATCCAGCACGCCGTCGAGGCGGACGCCCTGGACCGCGCTGGTTCCTCCGCGTCGGTGTTGGCCACGCCGCCGCCCGCCTGACCCCAAGACCCCCGCCTCGGCATCCGCCGCACACCGGCCCGAGGCGGGACCGGCGGCTCCAGGTGAACCCCCGCAGCCGGATCCGCCCACATTCGCCGGCCTCGGCGACCCGCCAGGCCGGAACCCGTCACGCCGAAGGGAGATTCGCCGTGCCGCAAACCGCCGCTCCGATCTTGGAGGCCCCCCAGCCTCCGCCGTCCCCGCCGCCTCCGCCCCCGGCCCCGCCGACCCCGCAGCCGCCGTACCCGGGCCGGTAGCCCGATCCGGCCCTCGGCCGGGCGCCCTTGCGGCGTCCGGCCGAGGGCCGCCCACCGCCCCACAGACATTGCGCAGCCCTCGGAGGAAATCGTGTCCATCTCCCCTGAGCAGGACCCCACGCCTTCCCAGCCCGTGACGATCGCGATCAGCGGTCCCGACAACGTCGGCAAGACCAAGCAGATCGGCATTCTGGCTCGCCGCCTCGGCTCCGCCGCCCACGCCACCGGACGGCTGGACGACTACGACCCGCGCTGGGACGGCATCAAGGCCACGGGCATGGGCGCCTGGTGGTTCGAGCGCGGCCCGATCGAGGAGGTCGCCGACGTCCTCGCCAGCTCCTACCTGGAGCGCTCCCGCAGGCCCGCCGCCGCGCCCGTGCGGCTGATGGACCGGGGCATCCCGATGCTGGGAGCCTCGCTGGCCGCCACCGTCGCGGTGCGCGAGCGTCTCAACCCCGACGAGGCCGCCGAGCGGGCCGGCAAGCTCCTCGATCCGTACGCCGCCGACGTGCGAGCCGCCGAGGCGGCCGAGTACGGCATCGTGCTCCTTCACGACGAGGACCCGGTGATCGGCACTTCCCGCAGCCTGTCCCACGAGCGGCACGTCACCCCGGCCTACGCGGACTACCAGCGGCACCTCCACGTGCAGATGCACCGGCTCGTCGCCGAAGGCAGGTGGGCGGAGACCATCGTGGTCGGAGAGCGCCGGGTCGTGGCCGTCCGGGACGAGCTCCGCCAGCGCCTGCACCCGATCACCCCGCTCGTGCCGCCCCGCGCCCTGCCCGGCCTGCGGGTGGTCGCGCTCGGCGGCATGTCGGAGAGCGGCAAGAGCACGGCGGGCGAGTACCTGAGGGTGAGGCACGGGTACGCCCGCCTCAAGATCGGCTACCTGATCGAGGACGCCGCCAAACGCGTAGGCATCGCCGACCCGTACGAGCTCTCGGCCGTGGTGCGGGCCGAGCTGCTGGTCGACGGCCTCGACCGCTACTGCGCGGCCCACCACTTCCTCGACCACGTCACCATCGAGTCCCTGCACGACCAGGACGCAACCGCCGAACTGCGACGGATGCTCGGCGAACAACTGACCGTCGTCTACGTCGACGCGACGCCGGAGGTCCGCGCCGAACGCGGCACCGCCGGGCCCGAGGACGTGGTCGAGCGCGACACCGTCAAGGCCCGCCGCGGTGCGGCCGGGATCGTCTCGCTCGCGCAGGAGGTCATCGACAACAACCACAGCCGCCTGCACCTGGAGCGCCGCCTCGACGGGATCGCCCTGGCCCACCGCTGGCCCCTGCGCAGGCCGGCCACCACGCCGGTGAACACGCTCGGTCTGCCCGTTCACCTGGAGTCCTACCTCTCCGAGCTGCTCGACCGCACCACCGTCCAGGTGCCGCCCGTCATCGACCTCCTCGCCGTGACCGGCAGCGGCGCTCGAGGCAAGTACCAGCACGGGTGGTCCGACCTGGACGTCTTCGTCGTCGCAGAGCAGGACAGCCTCCCCAGGCTCCGGCAGGCCCTCGCCGAACTCGAAGCCGAACTCGCTGGCGTCAGGCTTGGCCTAACCGTGCTGACCCAGGACGAGTGCCGCACCGGGGCGGTCACCTCCCGCCTGCTGCACGTCCTCATGCTGATCGGCTCCGGCTCCCTCGTGCCGCTGTGGTGCCGCCCCGGCCTGGCCCTGCCCGCCCCGGACGCGGCCGGCGACGTGGCGGCCAGCGTCGAGGCCGGCGTGCAGGCCGCCATCGAGATCCGCCGCCAGCTCCTCAAGGGAGCCCCCGACCTGCGCGCCCTGTTCAAGATCACCGCTCTGCTGGCCAAGGTGATGCTCCGCTTCGAGGGCACCGAACGCGCCTCGGACGACGACGCGCTGGGCGTCTTCCTCGACCGCGAGCCCGCCGCTGACGCCGACCTACGCCGCCAGGCCCGCGAGGACCGCGAGAAGGCGGTGGAGCTGGCCAACATCGTCCTGGGCCACTGGCTGGCCACCATCGCCTTGCCGACGAGCCGCGCATGAACGGCCCCGTCGCCTCGGTCCCTGCCTTCCGCAAGGTCCTCGTCCCCGCCGCAGCGGAGGCCGAGGTCCAGGGCTGGCAAGCCACCGCACGCACGCTGCCGGTGCCCCAACTGCTGGGCCACAGCCGGGCGGCCGACAGGCACGTCGTGGCCTACGAGGACGTGTTCGCCACCGGCCGGTGCAGCATGCTGCTCGGCGACGTCATCGCCACCGCGGACCGGCACCCGAGCGCGCTGCCCCGGGTCACCGCGCTGATCGACGCCGTCTGCGACAGCCTGCTCACCGCAGTCGCCGACAGCGTCCGCGCCGCGCCGCTCTCGGACTGCGTGACCGGCCTCTACCTGGACCGCATCCGCCCCGGCGGGCGGATCGACACCTGGTACCTGTCCGGCCAGCTCACTGTCCCCGCCCCACGCACCGACCAGCGGCTGCCCGTGCATTCCCTCACCGGTCACATCCTCGTCGTCAACGGCGTCCCGATGCGCCTCGACCTACCCGCCATCATCTGGGAAGCCCGCGAAGCGCTCTGCTCCGTCCGTACCTGGGTCACCGCGCTCACCCAGGGCGACCCGACCGAACCGAACATCGCCGACCCGCTGTGCTGGCTCGACTTCCAGTACGCCGGCCGCAACACGGTCGCCGGGGAAATCGCCATCCTCCTCTGGTACTTGCTCGGCATGGGCGGCTGGCTCGTACCGACCTACCAGCCCGACGTGTACGCCCGCACGCTGCCGTTGCACCTGCCGCCGGTCACCACCCCGCACCTCGAACACGTCGACCACGACGAGCGCCACCGCCGCCTGGAAGTCCGCTACACCTGGGCGGTCGGCGCCGGGCGCCAGGCCGCAATCGACCGCCTGCTGAAGCGCGTTCGCGCCGACCTCGCGCCCGCAGCCGGGCTGGATCCGGACCGCTTCCTCGCCCAGATCCGCCACTTCCTCGCCCTGCGGATCCTCGGCGTGATCCCGCCCGGCCGCCTCACCGGCCACGACCTCCTCCTGCTCCTGGCCAAGCTCGCCGAGACCCAGCAGCCCGAGACCGTCCGCGAGACCTTCACCCGTACCCAGCCCGCGCTGGCCACCGGCCCCGACGATCGGACCGACGATGACCACACCCACGCCGCTTGAACTGCCCATCGCCGCCCTGCCGCTCCAAGGTCGGGTCGCGCTGGTCACCGGCGGAGCCACCGGGATCGGCGCCGCGATAGGCCGAGCCCTGGCCGCCGCCGGAGCTGCCGTCGGCATCAACCACCTCGCACAGATCCGCCAGGCTCGCACCGTGCTCGCCGACGTGCGGCGCGAGGGCCGCAGCGGCATCGAGGTCAGCGCCGACCTGACTGACTCGAACGCCGTGGCCTCGCTGGTCAGTCAGGTCGAGTCCGAGCTCGGGCCGGTCGACGTCCTCGTCAACAACGCGGGCGCCTACCCGCGCATCCCGTGGGACAGGCTCGGCGAGGACGACTGGGTGCTCGCCATCGAGTCCAACTTGACCATCCACTACCGCACTTGCCGGGCCATCACCCCGGGCATGACCGAGCGCCGATGGGGCCGGATCGTCAACATCGGCAGCGTCAACGCCCGCGCCGGCCGCCCCGGACTCACCGCCTACAGCACCGCCAAGGCCGGCCTCCTCGGCCTCACCAGGTCGCTGGCCAGGGAACTTGGACCGGCCGGGATCTGCGTGAACACTGTCGTACCCGGGGCCATCCAGGTCGAGGCGGAGAACGACCTGCCCGCCCACCACCGAGCCCGACCCGAGGACCAAATCCGCCGCCAGTGCGTCCAGCGCCGGGGCCGCCCCGAGGACGTCGCCGCTGCGGTCGCCTTCCTCGCTGGCCCCAGCGCGTCCTTCATCACCGGCCAGTCGTTGCACGTCGACGGCGGCTGGCTCCTCCACTGACCCGCCTCACACCACCGAGACCACCGAGAAGGAAGAGATCACCATGCAGCACCGCGTCCGCGCCGTCCTCCTCACCCCGAACGACACCATGCTTCTGATCAAGCGCATCCGCCCCGGCATCGACCCGTACTGGGTGATCGTCGGCGGCAAGATCGAACCGACCGACGCCAGCCCCGATGACGCCCTGCTGCGCGAGGTCCGCGAAGAGATCGCGGGCGAGGCCGAGATCGTCAGCCTCCTCCACACCATCGAGACGGACGACGAGCGCCAGGACTTCTACCTCGCCACCATCGACAAGTGGAACTTCGAGGACCGCACCGGCCCCGAGTTCAGCCAGGAAGGCCGAGGCGAGTACCTCCTCGAAGAGATCCCACTGACCACCGATGCCCTCGACACGGTCAACCTCCTGCCCCAGGACTTCGCGGCCGTCCTACGCGACGCCGTCGAGCGAGGGGAACTCCTCGCCGCCCGCTGACCGCGAAGGCGGCCGGGTCGGCTCGGCCGCCCGACATTCGCGCGCAACCCACGACGGCCACCACGCACGGCTCCACCGAAAAGCGGCAGCCCTTGATGTGATCAAGACCGCTGCGGCAAAAGGGCCTTGGTGTGGCGGGTGACGTGGTACGTTCCGTGATCCAACCAAAAATAGGCGACCCCGGCAGCGCGCCAACGCTCCGGGGTCCGGCAACAGGAGTACGACCTCCCGATGCGCGTCCATCGTACCGAACACGTACGTAGCTTCACCGTGCTGCCCAACGGCCTGCTGCAGGATCGGCGGCTGTCCTACACCGCCCGCGGCCTGCTCGCCGACCTCCTTTCCCGCCCGGACGGCTGGCGCGAGGACGGCCGGCACATGGCCGACACCAGCCCCCAGGGCCGAGGTGCGATCCGCAAGGCTCTGAAGGAGCTGGCCGAGGCGGGCTTCTACCGGGTCGACAAGATCCGCATGCCGGACGGCACGATCATCACCGAGACCCACGTCTACGACACCCCGCAGCTGGCGCTGCCGAGTGTCCCCCGTCCGGTCTCCGGTGAGGCGACCACCGGCCGTGCTGGCGTCCCTCTTGTAAAGAACCGGTACCAAGAACCCTCCCACCCCGCCGAGCAGGCCGACCAGCAGTCGGCCACCGGCCGGGAGGCCGTCGACCGGCCCGATGGGCGGGAGGAGGGCCACACCATCGACCAGGAGACTCCGGCCGTACCGGACGAACAGGTCCGCGAGGCGGTCGCGACGCTGTTCCGGGTGCTCCGCGCGGAGCCGCGCCTGCAGCTGGGCGAGGCCGAGGCCACCGAGCTGGCGCCACTCGTCGCCCAGTGGCTGGCGCGCGGCAGCACAGCCCAGGAACTGGCCCAGGCCCTGCTGCCGGGCTTGCCCGCGCCCCTGCACTCCCCGGTCGGCGTGCTCCGCAGCCGCCTGAAGCGCAAGATGCCGCCCGTGCAGGCCCCGCAGCAGCCCTCCAAGCCCCGGTACGCCGAGTGCGCCAAGTGCCACGACCCCGTGCCGCAGCCGGGCATCTGCCGCCCCTGCGCGGGCCTCGGCAGGCGTCCGGCCTCGGTCGACCGTGGTACCACAGTTGCCACCAGCGGTGCTGCCCGAGTGCGGGCAGTAATGCTCGCGCGGAAGGGGCCAGAAGACCTCGGGCGAGTTGCGGCGGTTTCGTAGCAACGCCGGTTCGCCGGGATGGCTGTCCGAAAAGCGTTCAAGTTCACGCAGAGCGCTCCAAGCGGAAGCGATCTCGACTATTTCGGAGGTGGGTCTACCTCGGCTGACTGAGGGGGGACGGTCATCCGTGCTCGCTCAGCAGCCATGCGCACGTAGGGCAGTTCGTCGATGTGATATCGGAGCCGCACCATCTGCCATGCGGCTTCGTACGGGAGATCGGCTGCGAACGTGACCATGAGTCGGTAGGTCCGCCAGCTGCTGATCGGGGCAAGAATCCAGCGAACAGTAGTCACCTTCACGCAAATCAGTTTGACGACTAGCCCACTTGTGGTCAGCGCTTTACGGACAATCATCCTGGCCCACGCTACGACGAGGCCCCGTCATGCGACCCGGGCAATTGCCCTGGTCGGAGGGGATCCAGTGAGCCAGGCTTAACGCACGAGCCCGCTGGGCTTGCTGTGACTCCAGATGATTCTGGCATCTCGTGTTAAGCGAACTAATCGAACGAATATCCCACCCCGCCAACGCATGGATCGACTCTGGCAGATACTGCGAGGTCAGCAGTGCTGGCTCGATACTCCACCAATCGGAGTGAAGCACTCCGAATTGCAGCGTTGGGAAATGGCTTGATCACGCGATCCTGAATCCGCAGCGAAGCGCAGGCTTCTAGACATCTCCGGCCCAGGTGATCGACTCTTCGATGTCGGAACGGGTGCAGGGGTGGCACAGTCTCCGATGTGGGGTGCCGTGTAGCACGCCGAAAGATCGCGATCCAAGCTCAGGGGGGATTTGTGACAACACCAGCAGAGATCGTCACGGCAGCGGCCGGTGCCTTCGTCGGCGCCATGAGCACGGACGTGTGGCAACTCGCCAAGGACCGGATTTCTCAGTTCGTGCGCCGGCACGGGACGCCGGACGATCACGCGGTGCTGGTTCGGTTGGACGGAATCCGCCAGGATCTGCTCGAGACACCTGACGCCGAGCGTGAGAGTGCTGCTCGGGCCTTCACGAGGAGCGTGGCCCGCGACCTGCAGCCGTTGGCCTCCCGGAGTGCTGAGGCCGAGAGCGATTTGCACAGGCTGGTTGAGGAGCTGGGCAATGATCCGCGGTTCTCGGCGTCCGGGGTAGTGATCAACAGCGGGCTGAAGTTCTCGGGTATCAAGACTGGCGGTGGCGACTTCAACTTCACCGGCCGCGACAGGATCACCGGAGGGCAGGCGTGAACGCCGACGACTCCGACAGGCCCGCACATGAGCCGCTTGCCGGTCTACCGGTAGCGCCCGAAGCTCACCCACACAGTGCGGCACCGCGCCCGGAGGACGTCACGGAATCTCGCGAGGAAGAGGAACTGGAGACTCCTGCCATCACTGTGTCGGACAACGAGATCGGCGGCGACGCCAACGTTGCCGGCCGCGACCTGTACGTCACCAAGTACATGCAGGGCCTCGCGTACCTTCAGCCGCGCCCGATCTCCCGCACGGACCTCCTTCGACCGGAGCTCTTCGAAGCGCCCGGTGGTTATGCCGATACCGTGCTACAACTCAAAGCCGATGTCACGTCGGGCGAGAGGGCCCGTAGCGCTCTGGCATTGGTGACGGAGCCAGGCGTGGGCGCCCGGACCACCGCGATGCGGCTGTTGGACGACTGCCTGCCCCAGCAAGCCCGGCTGTTCGAGCTCTTGGCCGACTGGGAGAAGCCGGACGCCGCACTGATCCCGAAGGAGCGCCACACAGGCTACCTGCTCAACCTTGCCGGGGAGAGCGAGCTGCTGTCCGACCAGTTCCGCGAGCAGCTGGCCGAGTACGCAAGGCAAGCATTTCGTACCGGTACAGTCCTGGTCGTCCTTGTGAGCCGGCAGGCATGGGGACCGGTGGCTGAGGGGGACGACCGTGGGCCCGTCCTCGTGCGCGAGGCCAAGCGGCCGAGTGCCGCGGGTGTGGTGGAACGCAGGCTGTCGGCTGACCCGGAGACGGCCGAGCGTGCCAAGTGGCTCCATGTCGAAGAGAGTGTGTTCCACAACCTGCTCACGCCCGACACCTCCCCGAGTGAGGCGGAGCGCCTGGCCGGAATCATGGCCAGGGCTACTGGTCATGACGATGCGAACGCTCGGGGCGAGTACGAGAACTGGGAAGGTGTCATCCATCGGTGGTTCGGTGGCGAAGAGGAAGAAGCGCCTCGGCCACGGGCCTTGCGTATCGCCGCCTCGTTCCTAGACGAGTGCCCCGCCCGGGTGATCCTGGATGCTTCCGACAGTCTGCTTTGCCAACCGGAGATCGGTTGGCCAGCTCCTCCGGGTGGTCCGCTGGCCGGGCCCGACGCCGAGCAGCGTTGCAAGGCTGCGGACATCGCGTTCCGGGAAGACGGGACCGCCTCCATCAGCCAGGACCGGCCCGGGATCGATCGTGCCCTGCTTCGCCACGTCTGGTACACGCGGCCCCAACTCGTGCCTGTGTTGACCAAGTGGCTAGAGCAGATCAGCGCGGCGGGGGCGGTTGCCGAGCCCTACCGGGAGCGCTTGGCCGCCTCGTTGACTGCCCTCGCCGAGTCCGAAGGGCCGAAGACGATCCTGGAACTCCTCGACAAGTGGATCGCGCAGGATAGCCGAAAGAGCCTGGCGCTCGACGTGCTCGACGATCTCGCGGTACACCCGCTCGTCGGAGCCGCTGTTCGGCAGCGGCTCCGTGGCTGGGCCGAGGGGAAGCGGCGGGTCGACCGGCAGCTGGCCGTCGCCGGGATCTGCAGCCGTCGCCTTGGCCGAGACTTTCCACACATCGCGCTCACCCGGCTTCGGTACGTCCTGGACAAACCAGGTGACGAATCGGCAACGCAGGCCGCACTCGATGCGCTGGTGGACCTTCTCCACGACACAGGGCTCGCCGCGCAGGTCCTGAAGTCCCTTGTGGACTGGATCCCGCTCCCCGGCCATGATGCCGCCCCTGGTGTTGGTAGTGCCTCGGCGTTCATCGACGTCCTGGCTGTGGGGCAACCTGGTGTCGGCCACGCGCCTGGAGCAGTTGGCGCTGGGGCCCCTCTCGTCCTGGGCCTTCTGCAGTTGGACGGTCCGGAAGGCGGAGCGGTACGGGTGCTTCTCAAGGATGGTGTGCGGGCAGCATGGCGGCACCCTGCCATCCGCGCCAAGGCCGCCGTAGCAGTCGACAGCTGGTGCCGCGCAGCCGAAGCGGAGGAGCTCCCGACCAGTGCCGTCCGCGATCTCATCTCGGTCGTCTTTGAGGAGGAGGTTGGCTGCCTCGGAAGCGATCTGAACCGCATCCTCGGTGGAGACAGCGAACTGCGGAACGAGCTCCGTTTCGAGTACGCACAGGCCATCCTCAGCGCCAAGTCCACGCAAGCCAGCACCGCTGGCATCGAGACGTGAGGTGGTGGCGGCGACCAGGACGATCACTGGCGGTCGAGAAGGTCGAGCAGTCAGATGCGATGGGCGAGTTCCCATACCGGTTTGACGCCCGCTTGGAGAGTTCGCGCCGGGCCCTGTGGTTCGCGGCGACGGTGGAGTACTCGTTCACCGTCGTCGCGAACCTCGCGGTGCCTCCGCTGCACCCGCACGCCGTGGCACGCTCACTTCTGCGTCGCCAGGCCCAACGTGTGAGCCGAGAGTTCCTGCCGGGGGATGTCGAAGCTGCACAGGATGCGATCAACGCTTACCTGTCCGACAAGCTCGAAGCCGACCCACGGATCGCGGTCACGGCCCGGGTCCGACTGTCGCTGGAGCCGGACATCGCAGAGGAGGTCGAGCGCCAGAAGCTCGCCGAAAGGCAGCGATCTATGGAGGAACACCTAGAGTCCGTCAGACTCAACATCCTGCGCGAGCGCCTGGTCGACGAGGCCCTCGGTCTGCCATGGTGGATCGACAGGTACGCAGACCTCATGTTCATGGCCGGCGACCCCAAGGTGAAGGCCGAAGCAGTGATCACGGCGTTCAGGAGCGTGCAAACCGCCCTGCGTCACGAGCATAGAGAGCTCATTGCAGACGAGAAGGATGTCGTCTTGGCCCGGGTGGACGAGCTTTTGCGCGTCCTGGAGGACCCCACGACCGCCGTTCGCGCCGCAGGCGTACTCGAACAGCTCGTCCACGCCATCCACGGCAATACGCGCCCCGCCGGGATTTCCGCTCAAGCACGCGAGGCCGACAACCGGTCACCGCACATCGATTGATCACCGCTTCCCGTACTGAACCGGCTGGTCTCCCCAGCCATCGCGGGGGCACATCTGGGGCACATGAGGGCCAAAAGTGCCGCTGACCAGTGCGAACTACTGAAGGTAGTTTCGCCTGGTCAGCGGCACTTTCATGGCCAAACTCGCAGGTCACGGGCTTGCGAGGGTCAAAAGATCCTCAAGTGGCAGGACGGAGCGCTGCTCCAGGCCGCGTCCTGACCGTCGCCCGGCCCGGCCCGGTGGCCGCGGGCCCCGGTTGCCGGGGGTGGGAGGGGATCGGACGATGGGGGGATGATGCACCAGATGCGAGCCGAGTACGGCGCCGGCGGTGCGGCCGAGGGGGTTCGGCTGTGGCACGTGGTCCGGGGTGAGGAGAGCGTCGCGATGTGCGGGCGGGAGCTCGATCCGGGGGCGCGGGTGCGGGAGGCGGTGGACTGGGGGAGGACCCCGGAGCTGTGCTGCCACACCTGCGGGGCGTACTTCCTGCGCGAGGCGCCGTACCTGGCGGGCGAACACCGCCCCTGAGGCCGGTCTACCGTGACCGGCATGGAGGAACCACTCGTCCGGTGGCGGCCGTTGACCGACGAGGCCGCCGGGCTGCGCGCCGGTGTGCCGGAACTGCCCGAGTACGTCGACCGGTTGTGCGCGCTGGTCGAGCGGGTGGACCCGCTGGTCCGCGCGTTCGTGCCGGAGCCGGGGCGGCACGGACGGCTGCGGGCGCAGGCGCGGGAGCTCGCCGCGCGGTACCCGGAGCCGGTCGGGCGGCCGCCGCTGTACGGGGTGGCGGTGGGCGTCAAGGACGTCGTGCACGTGGACGGGCTGCCCACCCACGGCGGTTCGGCGCTGCCGCCCGGGGTGCTGGCCGGGCCGCAGGCCGTGGTGGTGGACCGGCTGCGGGCGGCGGGGGCGCTGGTCGCGGGCAAGACGGTGACCACCGAGTTCGCCGCGAGCGCCCCCGGCCCGACCCGCAACCCGCACCATCCCGGGCACACCCCGGGCGGCTCCAGCAGCGGTTCGGCGGCGGCGGTAGCGGCCGGGCTGGTGCCGCTGGCGGTCGGCACCCAGACGGTCGGCTCGGTGGTCCGCCCGGCCGCGTACTGCGGGGTGGTGGGCTTCCGTCCGACGTACGGCCGGATCCCGACCACCGGGGTGATCCCGAACGCGCCGAGCTTCGACACCCTCGGGATCTTCACCGCCGACCTGGCGGGCGCGGCCCTGGCGGCCCCGCTGCTCTGCGACGGCTGGCGGGCGGTGCGGGACGGGTCGGAAGCGCCGGTGCTCGGGGTGCCGGACGGGACGTACCTGGAGCGGGCCGAACCGGCCGCGCTGCGCGCCTTCGAGGAGCAGGCGGCGCGGCTGGCGCGGGCCGGGTTCGCGGTGCGCCGGGTCGAGCTGTTCCCGGACTTCGCCGGGATCGTCCGGCAGTTGCAGACGGTCAACCGCTTCGAGCTGGCCCGGAGCCACGCCGACTGGTTCGCCCGCTTCGGCGGGCTCTACCGGCCGGAGACGGTGGCGGGCATCCGGGCCGGCCAGGGCGTCACGGCCGAGGACCGGGCGGCCGCCCTGCGGTTCCGGGAGCGGCTGCGCGAGCGGGTGGCGGAGGCGGGCGCGGCGGCCGGGGTGGACCTGTGGCTGGCGCCCTCGGCGACCGGCGGCGCGCCGGAGGGCCTGCACAGCACCGGGGACGCGGTGATGTCGCTGCCGTGGAGCTTCCTCGGGCGGCCGGCGCTGAGCCTGCCGGCCGGGCGGACCCGGGAGGGGTTGCCGCTGGGGCTCCAGGTGGTCGGGGCGGAGGGCGGCGACGAGCGCTTGCTGGCCCAGGCCGCCCTGGTCGAACGGGCCCTGGCGGACGGTTAGACGAGCGCCGGGTCGGCCGGGTCGGCGGCCTCGGCGCGCAGCAGGCGCAGCAGCAGGCGGCCGGCCCGCTCGTACGGGGTGTCCTCGTCGTGCAGCACGGCCTGGGAGTTGGCCGTCTCCAGGACGGCGATCAGGGCGAAGGCGAGGTCCCCGAGGTCGGTGTCGGGGCGCAGGGCGCCGGCGGCCCGGGCGTCGTGGAGGGTCTCGACGACGGTGTCGAACCACTCGCCGGCGCAGCCGGCCAGGGCGTCCCGGACGGCGCCGGGGCGGGCGTCGAACTCGGCGGTGACCTCGTAGAAGAAGCAGCCGCCGGGGAAGACCCGGGCGCGGGAGTAGGCGAGCCAACCCTCGCAGAGGGCCCGGGCCCGGGCGAGGCCGGGCGGGGTGTCGGCGACCGGGGTGACGACGGCGTCGGCGAAGATCCGGCGGGCGGCGCGGACGGTGGCCAGCTGCAGTTCCTCCTTGGAACCGAAGCCGGCGAAGACGCCGCTCTTGCTGAGGCCGAGGTCGGTGGCGAGGCGGCCGATGGAGAGCGCGTCCAGGCCCTCGACGGAGGCGATCTCGACGGCGCGGCGCAGCACCGCCCGGCGGGTCTCCTCGCCGCGTAGAACCCGTCCGTCCGTGGTCGGTCCGGCCATCGTCCGCCCCTGTTCTGCTCGTCGTGGGTGCCGCCCAGGGTAGTGCGTGCGCCGTGGCGGGCCCGGACGCGCGCCTGGGCGGGCCCGGGGAATCCTCGGAAAACTGCACGAACGGTCGTGCTAATATCTCGCCCGAGCGAGGCGTGACAAGGAGCGCGGAGAGCAGGGAGACCCGATGGACCCGACTCAGGGACTGATCCGTACGACCCTCAACCCCACCGCCCGGATCGCCCCCGGCCTGGCCGGGCGGGCCGCCTTCGAGCTGTTCAGGCACCCGCTGCGGCGCAGCCGGGTGCGCGGTTCGGAGCGGGAGGTGCACGAGCGGGCGGTGACCGAACGGCTCTCCGTGGGCGGCAAGCCGGTGGTCGGCTACCGCTGGGGAAGCGGCGAGCGGCCGGTGCTGCTGCTGCACGGCTGGCGCTCCCGGGCCTCCCGGTTCGCCCCGTACGTCCCCCGGCTGCGGGCGCTCGGGCTGAGCGCCGTCGCCTTCGACGCGCCGGGGCACGGCGACTCCGGCGGCCGGACCACCAGCGTGCCGGAGTACCGCGAGCTCGCGCTGCGGCTCCAGGACCGGTACGGGCCGTTCGAGGGCGTGGTGGCGCACTCGCTCGGTGGCTGCGCGGCCTTCGGGGCGCTGGCCGACGGCCTGCGGGCGGGGCGGCTGGCCGCCGTCTCCGGGGTGTCCCGGGTCGGCTTCTTCCCGGCCGCGTTCTGCGCCGGGCTCGGGCTGAACGCCGACGTGGAGCGGGCGTTGCGGGCGCGGATCGAACGGGAGCTGTTCGGCGGGGACGCCGGGGGCTGGGAGCGCTACGACGCGGCCCGCCAGGTCGACGCGGTCGGCGGCCCGGTCCTGGTGGTGCACGACGAGGACGACACCGTCGTCCCGTTGAGCGAGGCGCACCGGCTGCGCAGGGCGTACGGGGAGCGGCTGGACCTGGTGGTCACCCGGGGGCTCGGCCACCGCCGGATCATCGCCGAGCCGGCGGTCGTCGACCAGGTGATCGGCTTCATCTCCGCCGGACTGGAGGCCGCTGCCGCATGAGGAGCACCGTGATCGTCGAACTGCACGCGCGGGCCATGGAGTTGGCCGTCCAGGTGGTGGACGGCGTGCGGCCGGACCAGCTGGACCTGCCGACCCCCTGCGCCGGCTGGACGCTGCGCGGACTGCTGGAGCACTGCGTGGGCCAGCACCAGGGCTTCACCGCGGCCGCCCGCGGCGCCGGGCCGGACCCGGCGCTGTTCGCGGACGCCCCGCTCGGCGCCGACCCGGCCGGCGCCTTCCGCCGCAGCGGGGCCGACCTCACGGCGGCCTTCCGGGCGGCGGCCGCCGCGGAGCGGCCGCTCTGGCTGCCCGAGATCCGCGACGGCGGGCCGTTCCCGTTCGCCGCGGCGGTGGGCTTCCACCTGCTGGACACCCTGGTGCACGGCTGGGACGCGGCCGCCGCGCTGGGCACCCGGGACGGACTGGTCGCGGCGGTGGACGGCGACGACGCGCTGGCCACCGCGCTGCTGACGGTGGCGCAGGCCGTCCCGAGCACCCCGGAGGCCAGGGCGCCCGGGCGGGCCTTCGGTCCGGGGCTCGAACCCGGCGGTGGCGACGGCCGGTCGGCCCGCGCCCTGGCGCTGCTCGGCCGCGACCCGGCCTGGAAGCCGTAGCGGCCCAGCGGACTCGGGGCGGCGGGGCTGCGGGCGTCGGGGGCGTCCGGGACACAGGGGATCCCGGAAGGCCTAGGCGATCCGGGAGCTCCCGGTGCCCCGGGTGTGGGTGCCCCGGGTGTCGGGGCCGCGCCGCTCGTCGGGGAAGCGCGGCCCGCCGATCAGGAAGAGCAGTACGGCGGTCGGGAAGCCGAGCGAGGCGGCCAGCACCACGATGAACTGCCAGAACATCTTCCGCTCCTCGTCAGTCGCGGGCGGCCCGGACACCCGAAGGTGATCCCAAACCCGACCCGCTCCGATTGGCCGAATCGTCCGGTCACTGTCCGACGGTATGGCCGAATCACCCCCGCTGCCACCGGGCACCGCGCCCCGGCCGGCGCCGCACCGGCGCACGGGTCTGGGCGCGGGCCGGGGGCGGCGGCCACACTGTCGGGATGCAGCTACAGCTCGCAGGGGAAGCACGGCGGCCCGACCGCGAGAGCGAGGACTTCGCGGCGGCCTCGCCGGAGGCGCTGGTCCTGCTGGACGGCGCGAGTTCGCCGACCGGCCTGGAGTCCGGGTGCCGGCACGGCACCGCCTGGTACGTGCGCCGGCTGGGCGTGCACCTGCTCGCCCGGCTCACCGACCGGCCGGACCGCTCGATCGCCGAGTGCCTGGCCGACGCCATCGTGGAGACGGCCGCGCTGCACGGCGGCCGCTGCGACCTGGCCCATCCCAACACTCCCGCCGCGATGGTCGTCGCGGCCCGGCGGCACGGCGGGGCGCTGGAGTACCTGGTGCTCGGCGACTCCCTGCTGGTGCTGGAGCCCAAGGACGGCCCGCCGAGGGTGATCGGGGACAACCAGCGCTTCCCCGGCGGGGAGGCGCTGCGCCGGAAGGTCTGGCAGACCGTCCCCGGCTCGGCCGAACGCGCCGCGCTGCACCTGGAGTACGCGCTGGCCGTGCGGGCCGCCCGCAACCGGGGCAACGGCCCGTGGATCGCCGCCGCCAGCCCGCGGGCGGCCGAGCACGCCGAGACCGGCTTCGTCCCGCTGGACGGACTGCGCGCGCTGGCCGCCCTCACCGACGGCGCCTCGCGCTACACCGAGCGCTTCGGGCTGGGGAGTTGGGGCGATGTGCTGCGGCTGCTCGACGAGTCGGGGCCGGGCGAGCTGATCGCCCAGGTCCGGGCGGTGGAGCGGGCGGACGCCGAGTGCGAGCGCTGGCCGCGCGGCAAGACGCACGACGACGCCTCGGCCCTCTACGCGCTGTTGTGACCGGGTACGGCGCGGCGGCCGCGGGTCTCGCCCGCGGCCGCCGCGCCGCACCGGCTCCGAGCCGTCAGCGGCCGGAGGCGGGGATGGTGCCGAGCCGGCCGGCCTGGAAGTCCTCCATGGCCTGCTGGAGTTCGCGGTGGCTGTTCATCACGAACGGGCCGTAGTGGGCGACGGGCTCGCGGATCGGGAGGCCGCCGAGGAGGACGACCTCGAAGTTGGTGTCGCGGGAGTCCTGCTTCTCGTCGGCGCGGATGGTGAGGGAGTCGCCGTCGCCGAAGACGACGGCCTGGCCGCGGTGGAAGGGGCGGTGCTCGGTGCCGGCCGAGCCGTTGCCGGCGAGGCCGTAGGCGAGGGCGTTGAAGTCGGTGCGCCAGGGCAGGGTGATCTGGGCGCCGGGGCTGACCGAGGCGTGGATCATGGTGATCGGGGTGAAGGTGGTGCCGGGGCCCTGGTGGCCGCCCAGCTCGCCGGCGATCACCCGGAGCAGCGCGCCGCCGTCCTCGGTGCTGAGCAGCTTGACGCTGCCGCCGCGGATGTCCTGGTACTTCGGGGCGATCATCTTGTCCGAGGCGGGCAGGTTCACCCACAGCTGGAGGCCGTGGAACAGGCCGCCGGACCGCACCAGCGACTCCGGCGGGGTCTCGATGTGCAGCAGGCCGGAGCCGGCCGTCATCCACTGGGTGTCGCCGTCGGTGATGGTGCCGCCGCCGCCGTGCGAGTCCTGGTGGATGAACGTTCCGTCGATGATGTAGGTGACGGTCTCGAAGCCGCGGTGCGGGTGCCAGGGGGTGCCCTTGGGCTCGCCGGCCGCGTAGTCCACCTCACCCATCTGGTCCATCATGATGAACGGGTCGAGGTACTTCTGGTTGATCTTGGCGAAGGCGCGGCGGACGGGGAAGCCCTCGCCTTCGAAGCCCTCGGGAGCGGTGGCCACGGTGAGGACCGGCCGGGCGCTCGTGACGGCGGGGTCCGGCGTGGTGACGCGCGGGAGGGTCAGCGGGTTGTCGACGGTCACGGCGGGCATGTCGGCCTCCTTCGGGGGTGGTCTGGCCTACGTGCACCAGGTTAGTTCAATCCTCAACAACAGGCAAGTTGAAAATTGAACTATGTGGTGACGAAGGAGCGGCGCTCCCTCTCCCAGGATGGGTCAGCCGTACATCCGGCGCATGGTGAAGTCGACCATCTGCTCGACGGCCTTGGCGTCGAACACCATCCGGTGCTCGCCCTCCATGTCCAGCGCGAAGCCGTACCCGGTCGGCAGCAGGTCCAGGACCTCGGCGCCGGTCACGGTGAAGTGCTTGGAGTCCTTGCCGGCGTAGCGGCGCAGCTCCTTCAGTGAGCTGAACATCGGGATCACCGGCGTCGGGGTGTTGTGCAGCGCCAGGAACCCGGGGCGGTCGCCGCGCGGGCAGTGCACCTTCGAGGTGATGAAGATCGCCTGGAAGTCCTCGACCGCCATCGAGCCGGTGGTGAAGGCCCGTACGGCGTCCGCGAGTGAGGGCGGGGACGGTTCGGGGTACAGGGACTGCTGCGGGGGCTGCGCCTGCCCGCCGTAGGCGTCGGGTCCGGGCATGCCGTTCATGCCCTGCTGCGGTCCCGCCTGCTGCTGGTAGGGGTCGCCCGGGTATGTGTTCTGGTCATATCCGTACACACGGACAGGCTAGCGGCAGCGCACCCCGCTCCGCTGGCACCGATCCTGACAAGGAGTGGCCGCCCGGGCTGTGGGACGTGACCACGTTCATAGCCGATTCACGGGCGGGGGCTTGCCCAAGTTACCGCTGGGTAGCATCATGATGCCTACTGGTGGGTACGGGACGCCGGAACGCGGCGGTCTCCCGGAAGCGACGAACCGGAGATAACGGCCATGGGTCACTACAAGTCCAACCTGCGCGACGTGGAGTTCAACCTCTTCGAGGTGTTCGGCCGCGAGCAGGTGTACGGCACCGGACCGTTCGCGGACATGGACGTCGAGACCGCGAAGAACATCCTGAGCGAGATCTCGCGCCTCGCCGAGAACGACCTCGCGGCGTCCTTCACCGACACCGACCGCAACCCGCCGGTCTTCGACCCGGAGACCAACACCGCGCCGATCCCGGCCGCCTTCAAGAAGAGCTACCAGACCTTCATGGACGCCGAGTGGTGGCGCCTGGGCATCCCGGAGTCGATCGGTGGCCAGGTCACCCCGAACTCGCTGATCTGGGCCTTCGCCGAGCAGATCCTGGGCTCCAACCCGGCCATCTGGATGTACTCCTCCGGCCCGGCCTTCGCCGGCGTCATCGCCGAGGAGGGCACCGAGGAGCAGCTCGAGATCGCCAAGCGGATGACCGACCGCCTGTGGGGCTCCACCATGGTCCTCACCGAGCCCGACGCGGGCTCCGACGTGGGCGCCGGCCGAACCAAGGCGATCCGGCAGGAGGACGGCTCCTGGCACATCGAGGGCGTGAAGCGCTTCATCACCTCGGGCGAGCACGACATGTCCGAGAACATCATCCACATGGTGCTGGCCCGCCCCGAGGGCGGTAAGCCGGGCACCAAGGGCCTGGGCCTGTTCATCGTCCCCAAGTTCGACTTCGACTGGGAGACCGGCGAGCTGGGCGAGCGCAACGGCGTCTACGCCACCAACGTCGAGCACAAGATGGGCCTCAAGGCCTCGAACACCTGCGAGATGACCTTCGGCGCCAAGCACCCGGCCAAGGGCTGGCTGCTCGGCGAGAAGGTCGACGGCATCCGCCAGATGTTCAAGATCATCGAGTTCGCCCGCATGATGGTCGGCACGAAGGCCATCGCCACCCTCTCCACCGGTTACCTGAACGCCCTGGAGTACGCCAAGGAGCGCGTGCAGGGCGCCGACATCTCGCAGTTCATGGACAAGACCGCCCCGCGCGTCACCATCACCCACCACCCGGACGTGCGCCGCTCGCTGCTCACCCAGAAGGCCTACGCCGAGGGCATGCGCGCGCTGGTCCTGTTCACCGCGTCCACCCAGGACGACATGATGGCCGCCAAGCTGCGCGGCGAGCGCGACGAGGCCGCCGAGCGCCTGAACGACCTGCTGCTGCCGATCGTCAAGGGCTACGGCTCGGAGAAGTCCTACGAGCAGCTCGCCCAGTCGCTGCAGACCTTCGGCGGCTCCGGGTACCTCCAGGAGTACCCGATCGAGCAGTACATCCGTGACGCCAAGATCGACACCCTCTACGAGGGCACCACGGCGATCCAGGGCCAGGACTTCTTCTTCCGCAAGATCGTCAAGGACGGCGGCCAGGCGCTCACCGCGCTGTCCGAGCAGATCCAGAAGTTCCTCGGCTCCGCCGCCGGCGGCGACGCCCTGGCCGCCGAGCGCGAGCTGCTCGCCAAGGCCGCGGGCGACCTGGAGGCCATCGTCGGCAAGCTGCTGGCCGACCTCACCTCGGTCGAGCAGGACGTCAAGAACATGTACAAGGTGGGCCTGAACACCACCCGCCTGCTGATGGTCTCCGGCGACGTCGTGGTCGGCTGGCTGCTGCTGCGCCAGGCCGCGGTGGCCCTGGCCAAGCTGGAGGCCGGCGCCTCGGAGAAGGACGTCCCCTTCTACCAGGGCAAGGTCGCGGCGGCCCGCTTCTTCGCCAAGAACGTCCTGCCGACCGTCGCCCCGCAGCGCCTGATCGCCGAGGGCATCGACAACGAGATCATGGAGCTGGCGGAGGAGGCCTTCTAGGCCTCGGCACCTCCCGAACCGCCTGACACACCCTCACACCGAAGGGCCCGGCTGCCACCGGGCCCTTCGGTGTGTCCGGGCCGTGGTCCGGGGAGGCGAAACCTCAGGTCGCACGGGGTGGTTCACTGTTGTGTCCGAGGTTGCGCACCGGACCGGTGTTCCGAATGCCCTGTCCGTGTACGGGCATATGCTCAGGTGCGAAGCCGCCTCCCCATCCGGCTTCGGCCCTCACTCGACCCAGGAGCAGCATGTCGACCGCCGCCCGCCAGGCATTCTTCGACCGGACGCACACCGACGACCTGATCGCGTTCCTCGGCACCTCCCCGTCCCCGTACCACGCGGTGGCGAGCGCCGCGGAGCGGCTGGAGAAGGCGGGGTTCCGGCAGGTCGCCGAGACGGACGCCTGGGACCACGCGGCCGGCGGGCGCTACCTGATCCGCGGCGGCGCGCTGATCGCCTGGTACCTGCCGGAAGGAGCGGGCCCCGAGACCCCGTTCCGCATCGTCGGCACCCACACCGACTCGCCCAACCTGCGGGTCAAGCCGGTGCCGGACACCGGCTCGGAGGGCTGGCGGCAGGTCGCCGTGGAGATCTACGGCGGCGTCCCGCTGAACACCTGGCTGGACCGCGACCTCGGCCTCTCCGGCCGGCTCGCGCTCAAGGACGGCACCGTCCGGCTGGTCCAGCTGGACGAGCCGCTGCTGCGGGTGCCCCAGCTCGCCATCCACCTGGACCGCCAGGTCAACGAGGGCATGAAGCTCGACAAGCAGCGCCACCTCACCCCGATCTGGGGCCTCGGCCCGGTCGACGAGGGCTCGCTGATCTCCTACGTCGCCCAGCGGGCCGGTCTGGCCGCCGCCGACGTGGTCGGCTGGGACCTCATGACCCACGACGTCCAGCCCGCCTCCTACCTGGGCCGCGACCGCGAGCTGCTGGCCGCGCCCCGCCTGGACAACCTGCTCTCGGTGCACGCGGCCACCGCCGCGCTCGCCGCGGTCGCCACCGCCGACGGCGCCGCCGACCTGCCGTACATCCCGGTGCTGGCCGCCTTCGACCACGAGGAGACCGGCAGCGAGTCCGACACCGGCGCGCAGAGCCCGTTGCTCGGCAACGTGCTGGACCGGACGATCCACGCGCGCGGCGGCGCCACCGAGGACCGGGCCCGGGCGCTGGCCGGCACCGTCTGCCTCTCCTCGGACATGGGCCACGCCGTCCACCCCAACTACAGCGAGCGGCACGAGCCGGGCCACCACCCGATGCCGAACGGCGGGCCGATCCTCAAGGTCAACGTCAACAACCGCTACGCGACCGACGGCGTCGGCCGGGCGGTGTTCGCGGCCGCCTGCGAGAAGGCGGGCGTGCCGTGGCAGAGCTTCGTCTCCAACAACGCCATGCCCTGCGGTACGACGATCGGCCCGATCACGGCGGCGCGGCTGGGCATCAGGACGGTGGACTGCGGCATCGCGGCGCTCTCCATGCACTCGGCGCGCGAGCTGTGTGGCGCGGAGGACCCGTACCTGCTGGCGAGCGCGCTCAAGGCCTTCCTGGAGGGCTGACGGCGGTGGCGGAAGGGGCCCGGCGTCGGTTCGCCGGGCCCCTTCGCGCTGTGCCGCGTCCTCTGGCTACTCCATCCCGGCCAGCACCAGCGGCAGGCGGCGGGCGCCGTCGGCGACCAGCTTCACCGGCACGCCCCAGTCCTGCTGGTGCACGTGGCAGGCCGGGTACTCGATCTCCGGGTCGTCGTCGCAGGACGCGGCCATCGCCGAGACGTGCAGCACGCCCTCGGCGACCTCGGCGGAGAGCACCAGCTCACGGGAGAGGTCGCTGTCCGCGCCAGCGCCGGAGACCAGCAGCTCGGGCGGGGTCGCGCTGACCAGCAGCCGGGTGGACGGGCCGTAGCGCTCGTCCAGCTTCTGGCCGTTCGGCGCCTCGAAGACCACGTCCAGCCGGAACGCGCCCGGGGCGACCTCGGTGGCCGCCCGCTGGGTGCGGTGCGCCACCGACTCGACCCGTACCGCCTCCTCGGGCAGCCGCAGCCTGGTCAGCCGGTGCCGGGCCGACTCGACCACCACGATGTCGCCGTCCACCAGCACCGCCCCGGAGGGCTCGCGCAGGTCGGTGGCCAGCGTGCTGACCTCGCCGCTCGCCGGGTCGTAGCGGCGCAGCGCGTGGTTGTAGGTGTCGGCGACGGCCACCGAGCCGTCCGGCAGCACGGTGACGCCCAGCGGGTGCTGGAACAGGGCCTGCCCGGCGGCGCCGTCGCGGTGGCCGAAGTCGAACAGGCCGGTGCCGACGGCGGTTTCGACCGTCTTGGTTTCACGTGAAACCGAGCGCAGCGCGGAGGTCTCGGAGTCGGCGACCCAGAGCCGCTCGCCGTCCGCCGAGACCGCGAGGCCGGAGGGCTGGGCGAACCAGGCCTCGGCGGCGGGCCCGTCCACCAGGCCCTCGTTGGTGGTGCCGGCCGCGACCGCGACGGTGTCGGTGGCCGGGTCGTACGACCACAGCTGGTGCACGCCGGCCATCGCGATCCACACCCGGCCGTCGAACCAGGCGACGTCCCACGGCGAGGAGAGGTCCACCTCGCGGGCCGGGCCCCCGGTGGCCGAGCCCTGCCACCACTGCCGGCCGGTGCCGGCCAGGGTGGTCACCCGGCCGTCGGCGAGGCGGACGCCGCGCAGCGCGTGGTTGACGGTGTCGGCGACGACCACGTCGTACTCCGAGCCCTCCGGCAGCAGCGCGAGGCCCTGCGGCTCGCTGAACCGCGGGCCGACGCCGTCCGCGCCGTCGCCGTCCACCAGGCCGCGCCGCCCGTCGCCGATCCGGCGCACCACCGTCTCGCCGTCCTCGGCCAGCTCGACCAGCGAGTGGTGGCCGGAGTCGGCGACCAGGAAGTGGCCGTTCGGCAGCCGGACCGCCTTGCCGGGGAACTTGAGGTCCCCGGCGGTCGGCTCCGGCGCCACGTACGGGCCGTCGCCGCGGCGCAGCGTGCCCTTCGCGGCGTGCTCGGCCTCCAGCTCCTCGACCAGCCGGGCCAGTGCGTGGGCGTGGCCCTCGCCGGCGTGCTGGGCGACCACGTAGCCCTCCGGGTCGATGACCACCAGCGTCGGCCATGCCCGTACGGCGTACTGCTTCCAGGTGGCCAGCGCCGGGTCGTCCAGCACCGGGTGGTGCACCTCGTAGCGGGCCACGGCGTCGACGACGGCCTGGTGGTCGGCCTCGTGCACGAACTTCGGCGAGTGCACCCCGACGATCACCACGGTGTCGCGGTGCTTCTCCTCCAGCTCCCGCAGTTCGTCCAGGACGTGCAGGCAGTTGATGCAGCAGAAGGTCCAGAAGTCCAGGATGGTGATCTTGCCCCGGAAGTCGGCGAGCGTGAGCTCCTTGCCGCCGGTGTTCAGCCAACCGCCTGCCCCGACCAGCTCGGGGGCGCGTACACGTGCACGAGATGCCATGCCCCAATGAAACCGCACGCCGGCTGCCCGCATTCCGGCGGACCGGGCTCACCAGTCCGGCGTGCGGGCGGCGCTCAGCTCGACGATCTTCCGGGCGGTGTGGAGGGAGGTCCCGGTCCAGCCGAGCAGGGCCCTGGTGGCCATGATCGCGGGGATCACGCCCACCCCGCGTTCGGCCAGCAGCGACTGGACGGCTTCCATGCCGTCGGCGGCGAGCACCGGGCGGCACTCCTCGACCAGCGCGGTCAGGCGGGCGGCCCGTTCCGCCGTCAGGCCGAGGAGGTTCGGGAAGAGGTCGGGCCGGGCGAGGTCGGCCTCCCAGCGGGTCTCGCCGTCCTGGGTGCGCATGGTGGGGTAGAGGCCGAGGGTGCGGGCGAGTCGGGCGGAGGCGCGGTGGTCGGGGTGGATGTGGGCGACGGCGGTGGTGATGCCGGCCGTGACGAGGTGGGTGAGCAGGGTGCGGGCCGCCTCGTGGGCCAGGCCGCGGCGCTGCCACGGGGTGCCGACCACCCAGGCGAGTTCGGCGCCGTCGGCGCGGACCGTGGCCTGCACGTAGCCGGTGAGGGCGCCGTCGGCGCGCAGCCGCAGCACCCAGTTGCCCCAGACCTCGGCCGGGTCGGGGGAGCCGGCGGCGAGCCGGGCGCAGCGGGCGCGCAGCTCCGCAACGGTGGCCGGGCGGCCGCCGGTGAAGGCGTGCAGCGCCGGGTCGGCGAGCGCGGCCGCCAGCTCCTCGGCGTGCCCGGGGGCGATCGGCAGCAGGTCGAGGCGCTCGCTGCGCAGCTCGGCGGTGGTCAGGTCGGAGTGCATGGCAGGTATTGAAGGGGATCGGGGGGTTGCCGTGCGACGGGGTTTCGGCCCGCCGACAGGCTCCGCCGCTCACTCGGGTGGGGTATCTTTTGCCAACCCTTGACCAGGTGGGTCGGGGGCCCTGGCCGGCCGGTCAGGGGGACGGCGTGAGCGGACCGGGGGCTGGAACCACGATGAACGACATCCTGCACGGGCTCGGTGCGGCGGCGGCCTACGGCGCCCTCGGCGTGGTGCTGCTGCTCCTCGGCATCGGCCTGGTCGACCTGCTGACGCCCGGCCGGCTCGGCCACCAGATCTGGGTCGAGCGCAACCGCAACGCCGCCCTGCTGCTCAGCTCGGCGCTGCTCGGCATCGGCGGCATCGTCTTCACCGCGATCATGTACACCTACGCCGACTTCGGCAAGGGCCTGGTCTCGACGGCCTGTTACGGCCTGCTCGGTCTGGTGCTGATGGCCGTCGCGTTCTGGCTGGTGGACCTGCTGACGCCGGGCAAGCTCGGCGCGATCCTGGTCGATCCGGAGCCGCACCCGGCGGTGTGGGTGTCCGCCGCCTGCAACATCGCGGTGGCGGCGGTGGTGTCGGCCGCGATCGCCTAGGCGCACCGGCCGCGGGGACGCGGGGCACGGGCTCCCGGCCGCGGGGCCACCGCCTGCCGCCCGGCGTCCGGCCCGGACGCCATCGGGCGCCGGTGCGCTACGCCGGGTACGGCGCCTTGCCCAGGACGTGCTCCCGCCCCCAGTCCCCCAGCGGCCCCAGCGCCGTGTTGAGGCGGTGCCCCGCCTCGGTCAGCGCGTACTCGACGCGTGGCGGCACCTCGTCGTACGCCTCCCGGTGCACGATGCCGTGCGCCTCCATCTCGCGCAGGTGCGCGGCCAGCACCTTCTCGGTGATCCCCGGCAGCAGCCGGCGCAGCTCGCCGAAGCGGCAGTGCGGGCGCTCGCCCAGGGCCCAGAGGATCGACACCTTCCACTTGCCGCCGATCACGTCCATCGCGGCGTCCGTCCCGCAGATGTACGCCCCCGGCCTCGGCACGATCGCCATGCCCACCCCTTCCGGCCCCTCCGAGCTCGATGCTCACCCCAGGGTAACCACCCACTTCGAAGTGCGTACTTGATCGTCTCCGGAGCCGCGCCGAGGCTGGACGCCATGGCAACCAACACCGTTGAGAACGTGACCAAGACCCCGCTCACCCTGCTCGGCCTCGGTGCGATGGGCACCGCGCTGGCCGAGGCCTGGCTCGCCGCCGGGCACCCGCTGACCGTCTGGAACCGCACCGCCGCCCGCGCCGACGGGCTCGCCGCCCGCGGAGCCGCCGTCGCCGCCGGCGTCGCGGAGGCCGTCGCGGCCAACCGGCTGGTCGTCGTCTGCCTGCTCGACGACGACTCCGTCCTCGAAGCGCTGGACGGCGTCGACCTGACCGGCAAGGACCTCGTCAACCTGGTCACCAGCACCCCCGGGCAGGCCCGCGTCCGCGCCGCCTGGGCCGAGCGGCGCGGCGCCCGCTACCTGGACGGCGGGATCATGGCCGTCCCGCCGATGATCGGCGTCCCGGCGGCCGGGGCGTACGTGTTCTACAGCGGCTCCGCCGAGCTGTTCGCCGAGCACGGCGACACCCTCGCCGCCCCGGCCGGCACCCGGTACGTGGGCGCGGACGCCGGGTTCGCGGCGCTGCACGACGTGGCGCTGCTCAGCGGGATGTACGGGATGTTCGCCGGGATCGCGCACGCCTTCGCGCTGATCAGGGGCGAGGCCGTGGCGCCGAGCGAGCTGGCGCCGCTGCTGGGCGGGTGGCTCGGCGCGATGTCCGGCTCGGTGGCCAAGACCGCGGAGCAGCTGGAGGCCGGGGACTACAAGCTGGACGTGGTGTCCAACCTGGCCATGCAGGTGGCCGGCAAGGGGACGCTGCTGCGCACCGCGGAGGAGCAGCGGGTGAGCGCCGAACTGCTGGAGCCGTACTTCCGGTTGATGGAGCGTCGCCTGGAGGCCGGCGACGGTGAGGAGGACCTGACCGGGGTCGTCGACCTGCTGCGACGGTGAGTTCCGGCCGGTAACGTACCGGCATGGCAGACCTCGAAGAACGCGCCACCGTCGTCGCGTCCGACCCACGACCGGCCGGGGCGGAGGTGGTGGTCCGACCGCGCCGCGCCGCCGACCTCGCCGACTGCGTCCGGGTGCTGGGCGACGTCCACGCCGCCGACGGCTACCCCGCCGACTGGCCCGACCGCCCCGCCGCCTGGCTGACCCCGGACGGCCTGCTCGCCGCCTGGATCGCCGAGTCGGACGGCCGGCTCGCCGGCCACGTCGGCCTCGCCCGCAGCGCGCCGGGCGACCTCGCCCCGGTGCTGTGGAGCCACCGCACCGGCGGCCCCCCGGAGCTCGCCACGGTGATCGGCCGGCTGTACGTCGCCCCCACGGCGCGCGGCCACTTCATCGGCGCCCGGCTGCTGGACTGCGCCGTGGCGCACGCGCGGGCGCTCGGCCTGCACCCGGTGCTCGACGTCCTCGCCACCGACGCGGCCGCGCTGGCCCTCTACCGCCGCCTCGGCTGGACCCACCTCGGCAGCGGCGACCAGCGCTGGGCCTCCGGACGCACCGTCACCGTCCACTGCTTCGCCGCCCCGAGGGGCTGAACGGCCGCCGCCTCCCCCGCCCGCCCCGCCCGGGGCGCCGCGTCCTGGCGCCGTGCCCGGACGGGGCTCCCTCGGGCGGGGGAGCCGGATCACCGCGGCGGGGGAGGAGCGGTGCGGGTGGGGCGGGCGAGCCTGGGGGCATGAGGAAGAACGGGTGGGCGGTGACCGGCTGGGGCCTCGGGTTCGCCGGGCTCGGGCTGGGGTGCGCCCTGAGCGGGACGGAGCTGTTCGGCGCGGACTGGGCGGGGTGGGCGGTCGCCGGCACGGGGGCGGTCGCGGCCGCGGCCGGTGCGGCGGTGGTGCGCCGGAGGCCGGTGCGCCCGCTGCTGTGGCTGCTGTGCGGGGCGGCCGCGGTGGGGGCCTGGGGCCTGCTGATGGACCTGGTCACGCTGCTGTTCGGCCAGCGGGTGGGCAGCGTCCCCGACGCGGTGGAACGCGTCCTGGCGGCGGTGGGGGCGGTGCTGCTCGCGAGGACCGCCCTGGGCCTGCGGCCCGCTGCCCGCGGCGGCACCGGCGGCACCGGTGGTCCGGGCGGCACCGGCCTGGGCGCCACCGGTGGCCCGGGCGGCCGGACGGAGCGGCCCGGACCGGCTCCCACTGCGGCGCCGCCGCTCGTCCAACTCGCCGCCTGCGCCGGCAGCCTGGCGTTCGTCCCGTACGTGCTGATGAAGCTGGTCTGGGCGGTGGGCGGCAGCTTCGCCGGGATCAGCGGCGACCAGATGTACGCGAGCTACGTGCACAACGGCTCCTCCGGGCTCTGGCTGGCCCTGGAGCGCTGGGGGCTCGACGGCACCATGCTGCTGGCGCTGCTCGGGGTGTTCCTGCTCTGGGGGCTGGTCCGCCCGTGGGGGCAGGTCTTCCCGCGCTGGACCGCGCCGCTGCGCGGCCGCCGGGTGCCGCGCTGGCTGCCGCTGACCCCGGCCCTGCTGGGCGCGGCCACGCTGGCGCCGTACGGGGTGGCCGGGATCGGCTACCTGACGCTGTGCACCGCCGGGGTGACGCGGATCCGGCTGGGCGAGTTCGCCAGTGAGCAGAGCGCGTTGGAGATCGCCTGGGTCGGGATGTGCGGGTTCGCCGGGTACGGGGTCGCGCTGGTGGTGGCCGCCTGGTCGTACTGGCGGCGGACGGGGGCACGAACCGCGGGGGCCCGCTGAGGCCGGGACGGACGTCCGCCGGCTCGGGGGTTTGCTGAGGCGGCAACAAAGCTTGCCGATCTGGTGGGGCCGGCCGCAGCCTGGCGGTGGAGGTGAGCGCCATGGGCGAGACGACCGGAACTGCCGGAACAACTGGGATGACCGGGACTGCCGGAACGGCGGGAACTGCCGGGACGAGGCGGAGCGAGCGCTACGACGCGGTGGTGGTCGGCGCCGGAGCGGCGGGACTGAACGCCGCGCTGGTGCTGGGCCGGGCCCGGCGCCGGGTCGCGGTGGTGGACGCCGGCGAGCCGCGCAACGCGCCCGCCGCCCACCTGCACGGCTACCTGAGCCGGGACGGAATGCCCCCGGCCGCGCTGCTGGCGGTCGGGCGGGAGGAGGTCGCCCGGTACGGGGTGGACCTGGTCGACGCCCGGGTCGAGCACATCGAGTCGGACGGCTCCGACCGGCCCGGCTTCGTGGTCCACCTGGCCGGCGGACCGGTGCTGCACGCGCGCCGGGTGGTCGTCGCCACCGGGCTGCGGGACGGTCTGCCGGAGCTGCCGGGCCTGACCGAGCGGTGGGGCCGCGACGTGCTGCACTGCCCGTACTGCCACGGCTGGGAGGTCCGCGACCGCCCGCTCGGGGTGCTGGGCACCGGCCCGGGGGCGGTCGGCCAGGCGCTGCTGCTGCGGCAGTGGTCGGCGGACGTGGTGCTGCTCGCGCACACCGTGGTGCCGACCGACGCCGAGCGGGAACGGCTCGCCGCCCGGGGCGTCCGGGTGGTCGAGGGCCGGATCGTCCGCCTGGTGTCCGACGGCGGGCGGCTGCGCGGCGTCGAACTCGCGGACGGACAGGTGGTCCCGCGCGAGGCGGTGTTCGTCTTCCCGCGGCCGGTCCCCCGGGACGCGCTGCTCTTCGGCCTCGACTGCGCCCGGGACGACGACGGCTGGGTCACCACCGACCGGACCGGCCGCACCAGCCTGCCCGGCGTCTGGGCGGTCGGCAACGTCGCCGACCCGCGCGCCCAGGTGGTCACCGCCGCCGGAGCGGGCGCGGCGGCCGCCTTCGCGCTCGACCACGACCTCGCGGCGGAGGAGCTCGACCGGGCGGTCGAGCGGTACCGCGCGTCCGGCGCCGCCCTGCCCGTCTGAGACCAACCCAGCGGGGAAGCTTTCGTCAATCCACGATCGGAGAATCCGGATGTCAGCGCACCAGCACCAGCACCACGCCCACGGCCACGGCCACTCCCACGGGCACGTCCCCGCCGCCGACTTCGACTGGGACGCGCTCGCCGCGCACCTGGAGCTGGAGGCCGACCTGCGGTCCGCCGCCGTCACCGAGGCCGGGCGGTGGCTGCTCGGCCTGCACGGGGACGGCGCGGTCCGCCGGGTCCTCGACGTCGGCAGCGGGCCCGGGGTGATCGCCGGGCTGCTGGCGGAGGTCTTCCCGGCGGCCGAGGTGGTGGCCGTCGACCAGTCGGCCGCGCTGCTGGAGCGGGCCCGGGCCCGCTCCGGCGGCCGGCTCGGCACTCAACAGGCCGACCTGCCCGCCGAGTTCGACAAGCTCGGGGAGGCCGACCTGATCTGGTCCGGCAACGCCGTCCACCACCTGGGCGACCAGCAGGCCGCACTCACCTCGCTCGCCGGGGCGCTGCGGCCCGGCGGTCTGCTGGCCGTCGCCGAGAGCGGTCTGCCGGCGCGCTACCTGCCGCGCGACTTCGGCCTGGGCCGGCCCGGCTTCCAGGCCCGGATGGACGCCGCCCAGGAGGACGGCTTCAGCACCATGCGGGCCGAACTGCCCGGCAGCACCGCGGAGATCGAGGACTGGCCGGCCATGCTCGGGCGGGCCGGGCTGACCCCGACCGGCACCCGCACCTTCCTGGTCGACCACCCCGCCCCGCTCGCCGACCCCGTCCGCGGCTACCTGCACACCCAGCTGACCCGGCGGCGCGACCAGCTCGCCGAACAGCTCGACGCCGAGGACCGGGCCACCCTGGACGCCCTGCTCGCCGAGGACGCCCCCACCGGCATCCTGCGCCGCCCGGACGCCTTCTACCTCTCCGCGATGACCGTCCACACCGCCCGCCGGGACTGACCGCCCGCCGGGCCCCCGGCGCCCGCGGCGGCCCGGGGCGTCAGTGGCTGAGGAAGGCGGCCGCCGTACGGCTGAAGGCGGCCGGGTCGTCCAGCCACGGGTAGTGCCCGGCGGCGGGCTGGACGGCGGCGCGGGCGTCGCGGAACAGCGCCGCCGCGTCGCGGGCCGTCCCCGGCCGCGGGTCGGGGTCGTACTCCCCCGCCAACAGGAGGACGGGGGAAGCGAGTTCGGCGACGGCCGCGCGGACCTCGGCGGGCCGGAAGCCGCCGCCGTGGTACGCCGCGGCGGCCTCCGGGTGGCTCTGGGCGGCGCAGTCGGCCTCGTGGGCGCGGGCGGCGGCGTCCCAGCGGCCGTGGAAGAGCGGCGCCACGGCGGCGGGGTCGGCGGTGCCGCCGGCGAAGGCGGTGCGGACGGCGGCCAGGGCGGCCGGGTACCACTCCTCGTCGGCGGGGCCGCGGGCCTCGGCCGCTTCGCGGTAGTGGTCCTCGGTGGCCGTACCGCCGAAGATCCGGAGACTGGGCGTGACCAGCACCAGCCGCCCGGTGCGCCCGGGGTGCCGCAGCGCGTACAGGACGGCGAGCGAGCAGCCGGCGGAGTGGGCGAGGACGTCCACCCGGTCGAGCCCGAGGCGGGCCCGGAAGGACTCGACGTCCGCGACCTGCCGGTCGACCCGGTAGCCCGCCGGATCGGCCGGGTGCTCCGAGCGGCCGGTGCCGCGCAGGTCGAGGACGTGCAGGGCGCGGTGCGCGGAGAGCCCGCCGAGGTCGCCGAGGTACGCGGAGTCGCGCATCGGGCCGCCGGCCAGGACGAGCAGCGGCTCGCCCCCGCCGAGCACGCGGTAGCCGAGCCGGGCGCCGTCGGGGCCGGTGAAGGTCGTCATCGGGTGATCGTGGCAACCGCCGGCCGGCCGGGGCAACGGGAAATCGGCCGGGGCCCGAGTCCCGCTCCGGTCGTCAGAGCGCCTGCCCGAGGGCGCCGAGCAGGGCGGCCACGGCCGACTCGTCGCGGCGGTAGTAGGTCCACCGGCCGATCCGGGTGGCGCGGACCAGGCCGGCGCGCTGCAGTTCGGCGAGGTACGCGGAGACGGTGGACTGGGCGAGGCCCGCCTTGGCCTGGAGGTGGCTGACGCAGACGCCGACCTCGTGCGGGTCGGCGATCGCGCCGTCGAGCGGGAAGTGGTGTTCGGGGTCGCGCAGCCAGGTCAGCAGTTGCAGACGCGTCGGGTTCGCGATCGCCCGCAGGGCGGTGACCAGGTCGGCATCCATGCCGGAAGCGTACCGGCGGTGGTCAGAGCAGCGCCTCGGCCAGCCGGCGCCAGTGCGGGAGGGCGGAGCCGCCGGGCGGGGTGCCGACGACCTGCACGGCGACGTGGTCCGCGCCGGCCGCCAGCTGGCCGCGCAGCTTGGCGGCGACGGTGTCGAGGTCGCCCCAGTACACCAGGTCGTCCACCAGCCGGTCGCTGCCGCCGTCGGCGAAGTCCTCGTCGGTGTAGCCGAGGCGGCGGAACTTGGCGGCGTTGTACGGGGTGGCGAGGTACGGCGCCAGGTGCTCGCGGGCGAGGGCGCGGGCCCGCCCCGGGTCGGCTTCGAGCAGCACGGGGTGCTCGACCGCGAGCAGCGCGTCCGGGCCGAGGATCTCCCGGGCCTGCGCGGTGTGCGCGGTGGTCACGTGGTACGTGTGGGCGCCGAGCGAGCGGTCGCGGGCGAGTTCGAGCATCTTCGGGCCGTACCCGGCGAGCACCCGGCGGACCGGGGTGGCCGGGGCCGGGTTGTCCGGGGCCGCGGCGAGGGCGTCGAGCTCGTCCAGGTAGCCGGCCATCGCGGCGAGCGGCTTGACGCCGGGGCGCGGGACGCCGCCGTAGCCGAGGCCGAGCAGGTGGCGGCAGGGGTGGGCGTCGGCCAGCAGCAGCGCGGCGCCGTGGGTGCGGCGGGCCTCGCGGGACCAGATCTGGGCGATGCCGTTGGCGATCCGGATCCGCCGGGTGGCGGCGAGCAGCAGCCCGGCGTGGGTGAACGCCTCGCGCCCGACGGCCTCGGGGACCCAGATCGCGGGCCAGCCGAGGTCCTCCAACTCCTGGGCGTGGTCCCGGATCCGAGCGGCACCCAGGCCTTCGAAGTCGAAGGTGTAGATCCCGAACCGGCCCAGCCCCAGGCTGTCGATCGCGCTCATACGGCTCCCTTCCGTCCACGGTCCGGTCGCAACGCATCGAACTATCGCAGATTTACGATGTGATCCGCAACGGCCGACGCCGCAAGGGAGTTCACCGCAAGAGGGTCACCGCAAGGAGGCTCACCGACACGCGATCCGCCGAACGGCATCCGCCGAACGGGCCCGGGATACCGTCGGGTCATGACAGCAGCGAGCGAGCAGCGCTTCGTCGTGGTGACCACGACCCACGAGAGCGAGGAGCAGGCCCGGGACCTGGCGTCCGCCGTGGTGCGGGAGCGGCTGGCGGCCTGCGCCCAGGTGTACCCCGTACGGTCGGTGTTCTGGTGGGACGGCGAGGTGCAGGACGCCGGGGAGTGGCGGATCGACCTCAAGACCAGGGCCGAACTCATGGACCGGCTGGCCGCCTTCGTGGCCGGGCGGCACTCCTACGAGACGCCCGAACTGATCGCCGTGCCCGTGGTGGGCGGCAGCCCGGGCTACCTCGACTGGGTGGCCGGGGAGACGGCGGGCGCGACGGAGTAGCGCGGGCCCCCGCCGCGTTCAACGCGGGCCGGGTTCAGGCCGCCGAGCCCCCGAAGCGCGCCGTCCAAGCCGCCAGGTCCTCGTCCGTGATCTTGGCGAACAGCACCGGCGGCACCGTGAACGCCGTCCCGGCCGGCACCAGGTCCAGCGCCCGCGCCTCCGCCGGGGAGATCCAGTCGCGGGTGGCGGCCGGCGAGTCCGCGGGCAGGGCGAAGGCCCCGCGCACGGCCGCCGCCGCGGTCGGGACGAACGGCTCGGAGACCACCGCGTACAGGTGGATCAGGTTCATCGCGGTGCGCAGGGTCAGCGCCGCCGCCTCCGGGTCGGTCTTCACCTGCAGCCAGGGCGCCTTCTCGTCCAGGTACGCGTTGCCCGCGCTCCACAGCGCGCGCAGGGCCTGCGCCGCCTTGCGGAAGTTGAGCGCCTCCAACTGGGCCTCGTACTCGGCGAGCAGGCCGGCGACCTGCTCGCCGAGGCGCTGCTCGGCCTCGCCCGCCGCGTGACCGCCCGGGACGTCACCGCCGAAGCGCTTGCGGCTGAAGGAGAGCACCCGGTTGACGAAGTTGCCGAAGGTGTCGGCGAGGTCCTTGTTGACCACCGAGGCGAACAGGTCCCAGGTGAAGCTGGAGTCGTCCGACTCGGGCGCGTGCGCCATCAGGAAGTAGCGCCAGTAGTCGGCGGGCAGCAGCTCCAGCGCGACGTCGGTGAAGACGCCGCGCTTCTGGCTGGTGGAGAACTTCCCGCCGTAGTACGTCAGCCAGTTGAAGGCCTTGACGTAGTCGACCTTCTTCCACGGGCGGCGCGAGCCGAGCAGGGTGGCCGGGAACATCACGGTGTGGAACGGGACGTTGTCCTTGGCCATGAACTCGGTGTAGCGGACGCTCTCGTCGGCCTCGTACCACCAGGACTTCCAGTCCCGCAGCTGCCCGGCCGGGGCCGCGTCCGCCCACTCCTTGGTGGCGCCGATGTACTCGATCGGGGCGTCGAACCAGACGTAGAACACCTTCCCCTCGGCGGCCAGTTCGGGCCACACGTCGGCCGGCACCGGGACGCCCCACTCCAGGTCGCGGGTGATCGAGCGGTCCTGGAGCCCCTCGGTCAGCCACTTGCGGGCGATCGAGGAGGCCAGCACCGGCCAGTCGTCGGCGTGGGTGGCGATCCAGTCCTCGACCTCCTCGGTGAGCTTGGACTGGAGCAGGAACAGGTGCCGGGTCTCCCGGACCTCCAGGTCGGAGCTGCCGCTGATGGCCGAGCGGGGCTCCAGCAGGTCGGTCGGGTCCAGCACCCGGGTGCAGTTCTCGCACTGGTCGCCGCGGGCCTTGTCGTAGCCGCAGTGCGGGCAGGTGCCGACGATGTAGCGGTCCGGCAGGAAGCGGCCGTCGGCGTTGGAGTACACCTGGCGGATCGCGCGCTCCTCGATGAAGCCGTTGCGCTGGAGCTCGCGGGCGATCTCCTGGGTGATCTCCCGGTTCTGCGGCGAGGAGCTGCGGCCGAAGTGGTCGAAGGAGAGCCCGAAGCCCTCGTACACCGCCCGCTGCGCCCCGTGCGCCCGGGCACAGAACTCCGCGACCGGCAACCCGGCTTCCTGGGCGGCCAGTTCGGCGGGCGTGCCGTGCTCGTCGGTGGCGCAGACGAACAGCACCTCGTGTCCCCGTCGGCGCAGGTAGCGGGCGTAGACGTCCGCCGGGAGCATGGACCCGACCATGTTGCCCAGGTGCTTGATCCCGTTGATGTACGGAAGGGCGCTGGTGATCAGGTGCCGAGCCATCCTCGGATGCTCCGATTTCTCCCGCACGCGCACCCCACCCGGAGTGCCGTGCCAGGCGCAGGGGTCCACTGTGGGCTGTCAGCCTAGACCCCGGCGGCCGCGGCGGGCCGCAGGCTCACGGCCGGGTGAAGTCGCCGTAGCGGTCGAACTCCCCGGACTTCACCCCGCGGACGAAGGCGGCCCACTTGCGCGGCGTGGTCCGCACGACGACCTCGGGCCGGTCCGACTCGCGGATCTCCACCAGCCCGCCGGTGGATCTGACCTCGACGCAGTCGGTGCTCTCTCCGCTCGCCGACGCCTTGCGCCAGGTGCTCATGCGAAGTCTTTCAGCAAGGCCCGGATGAAGTCCCGGGACTCGTCCGGCCCGAGCGCGATCGCCGCGGTCTCCTCCTTGATCCGCCGGTAGGAGGCCAATTCGGCCTGGGTGTGCACGAATTTCGGCCCGTGGGAGAGATCGATCTGGACGGTGTCGAGCTCCGGGACCGGCCCGCGGGCGAGGTACAGGCTCTCTCCCGAGCCGGTGTAGGTGGGCACGCTGAACGGGATCACCCGGATCTCCACCCCGGGCCGTTCGGAATTCTCCAGCAGGCTCCGCCACTGGTCGCGCAGCACTTCCGGACCGCCGAACTGCATGCGCAGCGCGGACTCGTGCAGGAATGCGCTGTACGGCTTGGGGTGGTCGACGAAGATCTGCTGGCGCCGGATCCGGAACGCCTTCCGGACGTCCGCCTCCTGCCGGTACTGCGGGGGCAGCCGCTCGAACACCGCGGCGGCGTACTCCGGGGTCTGCAGCAGTCCGGGGATGAAGGTGCTGTTCAGGATGGAGAGGGAGGCCGCGTGGTGCTCCATCTCGGCGATGTCGATGATCGCGTTCGGCAGCCGGCCGCGGTAGGCGTCCCACCAGTACTTGCGCCGGTCCTGCGTCATCGTCAACAGCGCGTCCAGGTACGGCCCGTCCTCGCAGCCGCAGGTGCGCGCCCAGATCCGGAGCCGCTCGGCGCTGATGCCCGACTTCCCGTTCTCCATCTGGGAGATCTTGGGCAGGTCGGTGCCGATGGTGGCGGCCAGGCTCTTGGGCGTGACGCCCACGCGTTCGCGGATCCTGCGCAACTCGATTCCGAGGCGCTGCTGGCGCACGGTCGGCGACAAGCGGGGTGGCATGACTCTCTTCTCCGGGTCGCGGCTGGCGTCGATGCTTCCGGTGAAGTGTGCCGCGCACACCGGGCCCTAGCTACCGAATCGGGGGATACCCCACGATGGAGTGAACGTCCCCCCGCTCGGTAGCAACTCTGGCACCCTAACCCTATGGTCGTCCGTGTCACTCACTGACTTGTTGTCGCCTAAACAGTCAGCAGGCAGACGTCTATCAGCCGTAATGACACACCAGACGCATGGTCGCGGCACCCGAAATCACTGACCGGAGACAGCCATGCCCCTTTTCCCGCCACTCGGCCTCCCCCACCGGCTCCACCCTCACCAGTGCTTTCCCGCGTCCCGGTGAACGCACTTCTCGTCGCCGGCCTGTCGGCGCTCCTGCTCGCCGTCCTGTTCGTCGGCTGGCTGGTCTGGCTGGTGAACGTCCAGGCCTGGGAACCGCGCCCGGCGAAGCGCGAGTTCGCGGCCCGCCGGTCCGCCCCCGGCGAGCGGAAGTAGCCGTCGCGCCCCCGTCGCGCCCCGCCGGTCCGGCGGCTCAGCCCCGCGAAAGCCGTTCCGTCAGACGGGCCTTGGCCGCCGGCCACTCGTCGGCGAGCATCGAGAAGTAGACGCTGTCCCGCCAACTGCCGTCGGGGCGCAGCCGGTGGCGGCGCAGCGTCCCCTCGTAGCGGGCGCCGAGGCGCAGGACCGCCGCGCGGGAGCGCTCGTTGCGGGCGTCGGTCTTCCAGAAGACGCGGCTCATGCCGAGGTCCTCGAAGGCGTGGGAGAGCAGCAGCAGCTTGGCCTCGGTGTTGACCGCGGTGCGCCAGACCGAGCGGGCGTACCAGGTGCCGCCGATCTCCACGGACTCGTCCCGCTCGCTGTAGTCGTGGTAGCCGGTGACGCCGACGGCCCGGCCGCCGGCGAGGTCGACGACGGCGAAGTTCACCGACTCGCCCGCGGCCGACTCCGCGATGCGCTCGTCGAGGATCGCGCCGCACTCCTCCTCCGTGCCCGGCGGCAGGGACATGGTCCAGCGCCAGACCTCGGGGTCGGAGCCGACGGCGGTCCAGAGGTCGGCGAGGTGGCGGCGCTCCAGCGGCTCCAGGCGGATGTGGCGGCCGGTGAGGACGACGGATGAGGGCAGCTTCGCGGTCATGCTCCGAACGTAGCGGCGCGCTGCACTAGATGCAATAGGTATCTGCACTAGTGCAAAACTGGGGCGCCGGGCAGAGCGAAGGCCCCGCGGGACGGGTCCCGCGGGGCCTTCGAAGCGATCGGCCGGCGGTCAGCCGCCGCCGCCGGATCGGGCTCAGATGAACGAGTTGATCTCGATCGTCTCGTCGCGGCCCGGGCCGACGCCGATGGCCGAGATCGGCGCGCCGGACATCTCCTCCAGCGCCTTCACGTACGCCTGGGCGTTCTTCGGCAGCTCGGCGAAGGTCTTCGCCTTGCTGATGTCCTCGGTCCAGCCCGGGAGGGTCTCGTAGATCGGCTTGGCGTGGTGGAAGTCCGACTGGTTGTAGGGGAGTTCCTCGACGCGCTTGCCGTCGATCTCGTACGCGACGCAGACCGGGATCTGCTCCCAGCCGGTCAGCACGTCCAGCTTGGTGAGGAAGAAGTCGGTCAGGCCGTTCACCCGGGTCGCGTAGCGCGCGATGACGGCGTCGAACCAGCCGCAGCGGCGGTCACGGCCGGTGGTGACACCGCGCTCGCCGCCGATCCGGCGCAGCGCCTCGCCGTCCGCGTCGAACAGCTCGGTCGGGAACGGGCCGGAGCCGACGCGGGTGGTGTAGGCCTTGAGGATGCCGATGACCCGGTCGATCTTGGTCGGGCCGATGCCGGCGCCGGTGCAGGCGCCGCCCGCGGTCGGGTTCGACGAGGTCACGAAGGGGTACGTGCCGTGGTCGACGTCGAGCAGGGTGCCCTGGCCGCCCTCCAGCAGGACGACCTTGTCCGCCTTCAGCGCCTCGTCCAGGACGAGGGTGGTGTCGGCGAGGAAGGGCTTGATCTTCTCCGCGTAGCCCAGGTACTCCTCGACCACCAGGTCGGCCGGGATGGTGCGGCGGTTGTACAGCTTGACCAGGACCTGGTTCTTGTCGTGCAGCGCCGCCTCGACCTTCTGGCGGAGGATCGACTCGTCGAACAGGTCCTGGACCCGGATGCCGACGCGGTTGATCTTGTCCGCGTAGGTCGGGCCGATGCCGCGGCCGGTGGTGCCGATCCGGCGCTTGCCGAGGAAGCGCTCGGTGACCTTGTCCAGGGTGCGGTGGTACGGCGTGATCAGGTGGGCGTTGCCCGAGACCAGCAGCTTCGAGGTGTCGATGCCGCGCTCGTTCAGGCCGGCCAGCTCGGAGAGCAGCACGGCCGGGTCGATCACGACGCCGTTGCCGATCACCGGCGTCACGTTCGGGCTGAGGATTCCGGAAGGGAGCAGGTGCAGGGCGTACTTCTGGTCGCCGATGACCACCGTGTGACCGGCGTTGTTTCCGCCCTGGTAGCGGACCACGTAGTCGACGGAACCGCCGAGGAGGTCGGTGGCCTTCCCCTTGCCCTCGTCTCCCCACTGAGCGCCAACGAGCACGAGTGCCGGCACAGGCGTACACCCCTTCCGGTTGGGGCATCCTGCGTAGGCCGCAGTCTGCCCCGAGATAGACGAAGCCCCTGGCGCAATGGCGCAAGGGGCTCTTGCACCGAGAGATTACCTGAGGAAGGACCGGTCGTGTCGTCCCTGTCCACGCCTGCTACCGGCGGCCCGGAGCCGCTCCTGCTGCTCCTCGACCCGGTGGCCCGGCAGACCGACGGCGAGTCGGTGCGGATCGCGAAGGACGTGCTCTGCGGGGGCGCGGACGTCAAGGTGGTCTTTCCGGAGAGCCCTTCCGAGCTCGACCGGGTGCTTTCGCACCGGGGCCGGCGGCGACCGGTGGTGATCGGTTCCGACCTCGCGCTGCAGCGGGTGCTCCAGGCCCTGCATCGCCAGCGTGAGCTGGGCACCGAACCGGTGGGAATGGTTCCGGTCGGCCGCTCCGAGGAGCTCGCGGCTGCCCGCGCGCTCGGCGTGCCGGGCGAGCCGGTCCGGGCCGCGCGGGCGGTGCTGTCGGGCGCGCCGCGCCGGCTGGACCTGCTGGTGGACGACGGCGGCGGGGTGGCCCTGGGCGGGGTGCGGATCACCGGCGGGGCCGCCCGTCGCCCGGTGGGCCGTCCGGGTGGCTGGCGTTCGCTATGGGCGAAACTGGCAGCGGCCGAGCAGGCGAACGCACTCACCCCGGACGGCGTGGACCACGGCTCCCGGGTCCGGGTCGAGGCCGACGGCCGGCTGCTCGCGGACGTCCACCGGCCGGTCCGGCTGGTGCAGGTGACGCTCCCGTCCGGCGCCTCGGACGGCACGGGCGAGATGGACGTGGTGGTCGCCGCCTCCGGCGCCCTGGTGCGGGCCCGGGCGGCGAGCGTCTCGGTGGTCGGGCGCGGCTTCGGCTACGAGGCGGACGGCCACCCGGTCGGCCCGGTCCGGGCCCGCACCTGGACGGTGCACCGGGGGGCCTGGGGCCTGCTGCTGCCGGCCGCCTGACCGGAGGCGGCCGACGGCCCGCCCCGGCTGCGGCCGACGGCCCGACGTCCCGCTGCGACCGGCGGCCCGACCGACCGGGGAGCGACCGGCGGGTGGCCGGCGGAGGAACCCCGGGTGAGCAGGCTCACGTTCGCCCGCGCCGGGAGTCCCGCCGCTGCGCACCCGGAACTCCCCAACAGGCGCGAACCACAAGGCCAACCGCCACCCGCCGGAATTCCCCCCACCCGAAATCCCGGGCCGGTAAGGGGTTTTGTCTACGCGCGTTAACTCCCGGCCGCCGGACAAACCCGCAGTCCCGGGGTCCGGAAGCCGGAGCCGACTGCCCTAGACTCGAAGACGTGCCACGTGGTGACGGAAGACTCAACCACGATCTTCTTCCCGGCGAGAAAGGCCCCCAGGACGCGTGTGGCGTCTTCGGTGTCTGGGCTCCCGGCGAGGAGGTCGCCAAGCTCACGTTCTTCGGCCTTTACGCCCTGCAGCACCGCGGTCAGGAATCCGCGGGCATCGCAGTGAGCAACGGCTCCCAGATTCTCGTCTTCAAGGACATGGGGCTCGTCTCCCAGGTCTTCGACGAGGCCTCGCTGGGGTCGTTGCACGGGCATATCGCCGTCGGACACGCCCGCTACTCGACCACCGGTTCCTCGGTCTGGGAGAACGCCCAGCCGACCTTCCGGGCGACCGTTCACGGTTCGCTGGCCCTCGGGCACAACGGAAACCTGGTGAACACCGCCGAACTGGCGGCCATGGTCGCCGAACTGCCCGGCGAGGAGCACGTCTCGCGCTCCGGCCGGACCGCCGCGACCAACGACACCGACCTGGTGACGGCCCTGCTCGCCGGCCACCCGGACCTCTCCATCGAGGAGACGGCCAAGGTCGTGCTGCCCGCGGTCAAGGGCGCCTTCTCGCTCGTCTTCATGGACGAGCACACCCTCTACGCCGCCCGCGACCCGCAGGGCATCCGCCCGCTGGTGCTCGGCCGGCTGGAGCGCGGCTGGGTGGTCGCCTCCGAGACGGCGGCGCTGGACATCTGCGGCGCCTCCTTCATCCGCGAGGTCGAGCCCGGCGAGCTCATCGCCATCGACGAGAACGGGATGCGCAGCTCCCGGTTCGCCGAGGCCAAGCCCAAGGGCTGCGTGTTCGAGTACGTCTACCTGGCCCGCCCCGACACCTCCATCGCCGGCCGCAACGTGCACCTCTCCCGCGTGGAGATGGGCCGCCGGCTGGCGAAGGAGGCCCCCGTCGAGGCCGACCTGGTGATAGCGACGCCCGAGTCCGGCACCCCCGCCGCGATCGGCTACGCCGAGGCCAGCGGCATCCCGTACGGCTCCGGCCTGGTGAAGAACGCCTACGTGGGCCGCACCTTCATCCAGCCCAGCCAGACCATCCGCCAGCTCGGCATCCGGCTCAAGCTGAACCCCTTGCGCGAGGTCATCCAGGGCAAGCGCCTGGTGGTCGTGGACGACTCGATCGTCCGTGGCAACACCCAGCGCGCGCTGGTCAAGATGCTGCGCGAGGCCGGGGCGGCCGAGGTCCACATCCGGATCTCCTCCCCGCCGGTGAAGTGGCCCTGCTTCTTCGGCATCGACTTCGCCACCCGCGCGGAGCTGATCGCCAACGGCATGACCATCGAGGAGATCGGCCGCACCCTCGGCGCGGACTCGCTCTCCTACATCTCGATCGACGGCATGATCGAGGCCACCAAGCAGCCCAAGGACCGGCTCTGCCGGGCCTGCTTCGACGGCGAGTACCCGATGGAGCTGCCCGACCCGGCGCTGCTCGGCAAGCTCCTGCTGGAGGCCGAGATCAAGGGCGGCCAGCAGCCTCCGGCCGTCCGCGGCAAGCCGACCAGCGGCAGCGACCTGGACGGCGTCCAGTCGCTGCTCGGCGGGGCGGGCGCGGCCGACGCGCTGCGCCGGCCGTAAGCGTCCGCACGGTGGGGTCCCGAAAGCCGGGGCCCCACCGCTGTTCCAACCCCCACCTGACCCGAGAGGGCCGCACGCAGTGACCAGCTCCCACCCGTCGCCCACCACCACCCACAACGGTGACGCTGCGCGTCGCCCCTCCGACGGCGCCACCTACGCCGCCGCCGGTGTCGACATCGAGGCCGGCGACCGCGCCGTCGAGCTCATGAAGCAGTGGGTGAAGAAGGCCAACCGCCCCGAGGTGGTCGGCGGTCTCGGCGGTTTCGCCGGCCTCTTCGACGCGTCCGCCTTCAAGAACTACGAGCGGCCGCTGCTGGCCTCGGCCACCGACGGCGTGGGGACCAAGGTGGCCATCGCCGCCGCCATGGACAAGCACGACACCATCGGCCACGACCTGGTCGGCATGGTCGTCGACGACCTGGTGGTGTGCGGCGCCGAGCCGCTGTTCATGACCGACTACATCTGCGTCGGCAAGGTCGTCCCGGAGCGGGTCGCCGCGATCGTCAAGGGCATCGCCGAGGGCTGTGCGCTGGCCGGCTGCGCCCTGGTCGGCGGCGAGACCGCCGAGCACCCGGGCCTGCTGGGCCCGGACGAGTACGACGTCGCGGGCGCCGGCACCGGCGTGGTCGAGGCCGACGCGCTGCTCGGCGCGGACCGGGTCCGGGCCGGCGACGTGGTGATCGCGATGGCCGCCTCCGGCCTGCACTCCAACGGCTACTCGCTGGTCCGCCACGTGCTGCTGAACGAGGCCGGCTGGAAGCTGGACCGCAAGGTCGAGGAGTTCGGCCGCACCCTCGGCGAGGAGCTGCTGGAGCCGACCCGGATCTACTCGCTGGACTGCCTGGCGCTCGCCCGCGCCACCGAGGTGCACGCCTTCTCGCACGTCACCGGCGGCGGCCTGGCGGCCAACCTGGCCCGGGTCGTCCCGGACGGCCTGCACGCCCGCCTGGACCGCGGCACCTGGACCCCGCTGCCGGTCTTCCGGACCGTCGCCGAGGTCGGCAACGTGGCCACCCTGGAGATCGAGAAGACGCTGAACATGGGCGTCGGCATGGTCGCGGTCGTCCCGCCGCACTCGGTGGACGTCGTGCTGTCGATCCTGGAGGACCGCGGCGTGGAGTCCTGGCTGCTCGGCGACATCGTCGAGCGCACCGACGAGCACGAGGGCGGCGCGGCCCTCTACAACGCCTACGAGGGATTCCGGGCGAGCTGACCCGGCCCTGACGACGGAAGGGCCCCTCCGGATTCCGGAGGGGCCCTTCCGCATGCGGGGAGGCCTTCGGCGGGACGGCTGGAGGCCGTCGGCGGCCGGTGCGGAGCGGCGCCGTACGGACCGGGCCGCGGCCGCCGTACGAGGGGACGCCGAAGACCGGCCCGGCGCCCTGGGCGCCCGGACCGGTCGGCGGGACTGCTGTGCTACGAGCGGCGGCGGGAGGCCTGCGACGTCCCGGTGCCCGGCTCGTTGTCGTCCTCGTCGTCGAGGTCGGCGTACCGGGCTGCGTACTCCGCGTACGGGTCGTCGTCGTCCTCCTCCTCGATCGGCTCGGGGTCGATCGAAGCGGTGGACGGCGATACGCCCAGCTCGTTGGACAGACGGTTAGCGTCGAACCCGCCGCTGTTGTACTTCAGCTCGCGGGCGACCTTCGTCTGCTTGGCCTTGGCCCGGCCGCGCCCCATGGGTCGACCCCCTCAACGATGGGGCTCACGGCCCCGAGTCTGACACGTGTTCATGATCAGGAGCGGCCTGCCCGAATGGGAGGACCGTCCCTTGGAGCATTAACGGTACCTGTTTCCGCCGCTGGACGGTACGTCGTCAGTGTGACGTGGCGCGCACCGACTGCACCCGAGACCAGGTCTTCCCAGGTCAGGGGAGGTTTTGCGGCGGTTTGCACGCTGTCCGGAGGTGGTTCGGGTCCGTCGTTCCAGGACTGATTATCCCCCCAAGGGGGGCCTGGGATCACCCGATCGGGCGCAGAAGTGAGAATCCGGTTCCACATCGTGATGCGCGAGGGGCCGCGGTGACGGCCCCCCGCGCAGCACGGGGTCGGGTACCGGTCCGGTCAGGAGCGGCGGGCGCCGGGCAGCAGCACCGTGCGCAGGGCGCTGATCTCGCGCATCCGCTTCTCGGCCAGGCGGTCCGCGGCGACCGCCGGCGGGACGCCGTCGGCGGTGGCCCGGGTGAAGATCTCCAGGGTGGTGTCGAAGATCTTCGTGGCCTTGTTCTTGGCCCGCTCGAAGTTGAAGCCCTCGATCTCGTCGGCGACCTGGATGACGCCGCCGGAGTTCACCAGGTAGTCCGGCGCGTAGAGGATGCCGCGGTCGGCCAGGTCCTTCTCGACGCCGGCGTGGGCCAGCTGGTTGTTGGCCGCGCCGCAGACGATCGAGGTGCCGGACTCGCCCAGCGCGGCGACCACGGAGTCGGTCAGCGCGCCGCCGAGGGCGCAGGGGGCGTAGACGTCCAGCTTGGCCTGGAGCAGGGCGGTGGTGTCGGCCACCACCTCCACCTCGGGGTGGGCCGCGCGGACGCGGTTGACCGCGGCCTCGAAGGGGTCGGTGACGACGACGGTGGCGCCGTCCGCGACCAGGTGGCCGACCAGGTAGTGGCCGACCTTGCCGACGCCGGCGACGCCGACCCGCTTGCCGCGCAGGGTCGGCTGGCCCCAGCGGGCCTGGGCGGTGGCGCGCATGCCCTGGAAGACGCCGAAGGCGGTCAGGATGGACGAGTCGCCGGCGCCGCCGTGCTCGGGGGAGCGGCCGGTCACGAACTCGGTCTCGCGGGCGATGACGTCCATGTCCTGGACGTAGGTGCCCACGTCGCAGGCGGTGATGTAGCGGCCGCGCAGGGACTCGACGAAGCGGCCGTAGGCCCGGAGCATCGCCTCGTTCTTGTCCTTGTTCGGGTCGCCGATGATGACGGCCTTGCCGCCGCCGAGGTCCAGTCCGGCCAGCGCGTTCTTGTAGGACATTCCGCGGGACAGGTTGAGCGCGTCCTCCAGCGCCGCCTCCTCGGAGGCGTACGGGAAGAAGCGGGTGCCGCCGAGGGCCGGGCCCAGGGCGGTCGAGTGGATGGCGATGATCGCCTTCAGACCCGAGCTGCGGTCGTGGCAGAGGACGACCTGCTCGTGACCGTCGCCGGGGGCGCCGTCCTGTTCGGTACGGAAGATCCTGCTGAGCACGCCGGGTGCGGGGTGCGTGGCGGGGGTCTGTACGTCGGTCACTGTGGTGACTCCAGTAATGAAGGCCCGCTGCTGTGGTGCGGGCGCCTAGGGCGAAGCGTAGCCGCGTGTGCGCCGCCGATCGGCCGTCTTGTCCGACCTGGGGCCGGTCGTCCGAGGAGTGAGACGGAACCGGGTGCGGGGTACGGGCGCGAACCGTTCGGGGGCGCGCTCTCCCGGGGCCGCGCGACCCGTGCGACCATGCAGGACGTGACCGCCGTACGTACTTCCGTACAACCGCCCTACGCCGCCCACCTGCGGGTCTACGAGCCGCTGGCCGCCTACCCGGAGCCCGAGCGGGCGCACTGGCAGGCCTACGCGGCGGAGCGCGGGCCGGACGCCGCGGAGCCGGCCGGGGCGGTGGCGGCGGCGGTGTTGGAGGAGCAGCGGGAGGCGCTCGCCGGGCTGGCCGCCCGCACCCCCCGGGCGCTGCCCGAGCGGGAGAGCGGGCGGGCGTACCTGCGGGTGGTGGACGGCGTACTGTACGTCTGCCCGTGGGCGACCAGGCTGCGCAGCTGGCAGGCGCTGGAGGAGCTGCGGGCCGGGCTGCCGGTGGCGCTGCTGGACTCCGCACTGCCGCCGGTGACCCGGGCGGCCGCCGAGGCGGACCGGGAGCGCTGGCGGGCCGAGCACCCGGACGCCCGGCCGTGGATCCTGACCAGCCGGTGGGAGGTGCCGGTGCGCTGGTTCCTGCCGTTCGGGGACGAGGACCGCTGCTTCGTGCCGGGCGGGGGCGGGCCGCCGGACGGCCCCGCCGAGGGGCTCGCGGACGGGCGTGGGGGAGCGGGGACGGGGGAGGACCAGGCGGGCCGGCCGGCGGCGCTGTTCTACCTGGTGCCGATGGCGCAGGCGCGCCGACGGGTGGCGCGGGCCTTCCGGGCGCTGCGCGAGGCGGTGCCGGACGGGGAGCTGGTGCGGGGGGCGGAGCGGGTCGGGCGCTGGCTGGAGGAGTTCCATCCGCGCTCGCTGGTGGAACTGGACTACGGGGGCCTGGTGCATCTGCTGGGCCCGGAGCGGCTGTTGGCGGACCGTTCGGCGGGGGAGCTGGAGGAGGGGTTGCGCGCGCTGCGGGCGGGGGACACCGCCGAGGCGCTGCGGGTGTACGGGGAGCTGACGCTGCGGTGGCGCCGGGTGCTGGCGCTGCGGCACGCGAACTGACGTCCGACCGCGCGTGTATGACTGTAAGAGTCCTAAGGACCGCGGGCGCGATGACCAAGGTCCTGGTTCGGGTCAATAGCTGTCGAACGTGACACTACTCACCGTTGACGCGAACTTACCCCTATGTGCAAAAATGGGACAACCAGCCCAACTTCACGTGAGCGTGCCCACTTTTGGGTGGTTCTGGAGTCGATGCGTGCTTTGCGGGGAAACGGAGGGTCTGGTCCCCTCGTAACCGGATGTCATGGCTTTGTGACTGTCCGTTATGGGGTGGTCCATCGCCATCCGTCGGCCTTGAACCCGTGAGGGGTCAATTTTGGCGGTTTGGTCGATAGGGCTGGACGGATGGTGTAGTTGTAGACACCAGGACAAGCCGTTCGTCCTATAACCGACTCGGCCCGTCTATGCCATTTCGGGCATCGCGGGCCAAGGTGCAGAATTTGAAGGATAGAACCGCCCTGGTTCGGTTCTCCCGAGGAGGCCGCTCATGACCGCTCGTACCCCTGATGCTGAGCCGCTGCTGACGCCGGCAGAGGTTGCCACCATGTTCCGCGTGGACCCGAAGACGGTCACCCGCTGGGCCAAGGCGGGCAAGCTGACGTCGATCCGCACGCTCGGAGGTCACCGCCGTTACCGTGAGGCGGAGGTGCGCGCTCTGCTGGCCGGGATTCCCGCCCAGCGCACTGAGGCCTGATAGGCCAAAGGCTCTTTAAAGGGGCCGCTTACCGGACTCCGCCGGGTCCGGTAAGCGGCCCCTTTGTCGTACCCGCCGGAGGGCGTTCCGGGTCGGCCGAGCGGTCGGAATGTTGAACTCCGGATAACGATTTGATGCGCGTGGGGTGGGGGGGATTTACAGTGAATAGCTGTACAATTTTACATATTAAATTAGCGGGGTTCCGGAGGGGGTTTCGCGGCGCTGGTTCCGGAGGGGGGTGCGTGACGACCGTCACACGATCCGTCACTTGTGGTCTAGACCTAGCCGGGGTAAGGAGCCGGACGGTCAAAAGCGAGAGGCCCGGAACCTGACGGTTCCGGGCCTCTCGCACTGCGGCGATCCCGACGGGACTTGAACCCGCGACCTCCACCTTGACAGGGTGGCGAGCTAACCAACTGCTCCACGGGACCAGAGTTTCCTGATCTCGTTCACTCGCTTGCCGCGCTGCGAACAAGACAGACTGTAGCCCATGGTGGGCCTCCAGGTCGAACTGACTCCTGAAGGCCCACCCGCAGCTCACGGCGCCGCCCGGGCCGGCCACGGCCGTACCCGGGTCAGAGCGTCGCCCGCGCCGCCTCCATCGCCTTCATGATCCGCTTCTCCGAGACCGGGCTCGGCGTGCCCAGCGACTGGGCGAAGAAGCTGACCCGCAGCTCCTCGATCATCCAGCGGATCGCCCGCACCTCCGCGGACGGCTGCCGCCCGGCCGGCACCGCCGCCAGCAGCTCCCCGTACGCCTGCTGCACCTGCTGCACCTTCAGCAGCTGCTGGGCGTCCCGCTGCGGGTGGTTGGGCAGCGCCTCCAGGCGGCGGTCCACCGCCAGCAGGTAGCGCTTGAGGTCCGGCAGCCGCTGCCAGCCGGTGGCCGTCACGAAGCCCGGGTGCACCAGCGAGGCCAGGTGCAGCCGGACGTCGTTCACCGCGTTCAGCAGCACCGGGCTGCTCACCGACTTCAGCCGGGTCGACGCCTTGTGGAAGGCGATCAGCGCGGTGGCCGTCTTCAGCGTGGTGTCCGCGGACAGGTCGTACAGGTCCGCGCGCACCTTGTCGTGCAGCTTGCCGAAGGCCGCCTCGTCCCAGGCCGGGCCGCCGTTCAGGGCCATCAGCCGGTCCGTCGCGGCCGCCACGACGTCCTCGAACAGGGCGCCGATCGAGCCGTGCGGGCTGTGCGAGAGCGCCAGCTTCGCCTGGTTGCCCAGCCGGCCCTGGATCGACTTGGCCGGGGACGTGGTGGTCAGCATCAGCAGCCGGCGGGTGCCCTCCCACATCGCCTGGGCCTGCGCCTCCGGGGTGTCGAACAGCCGGACGCCGACCGACTGGCCCTCGTCCACCAGGGCCGGGTAGGCGCGCATCGAGTGGCCGCGCGAGCGCTGCTCGAAGGTGCGCTGGAGCACCGGCAGCGAGGCCGGCCAGGCGGTCAGCCCGCTCTGCTCGATGCCCTGGCCGGAGGCGGCCGAGGAGAGCGTCTCCTTGAGCTTGGGCTTGAGCTTCAGCCGCAGCTCCTCCAGGTCCTTGGACTCGGCGAGCCGGCGCCGCCCGTCCACCACCCGGAAGGTCACCTTGAGGTGCTCCGGGACCCGCTCGTCGTCCCAGGCCTCCGGGGGCACGGTGATCGCCGTCAGGCGCTTCAGGGCGTGCTCCAGGGCCGGGAGGAGGGGCTCCTGGCGGTCCTTCACCGCGCGCAGCGCCGCCTTGGCGAAGTCCGGCGCCGGCACGAAGTTGCGCCGGATCGCCTTCGGCAGCGACTTGATGTACGCGGTGACCAGCTCCTCCCGCAGACCGGGGATCTGCCAGTCGAAGCCCTCCGAGGTGACCTGGTTGAGCACCGGCAGCGGGATGTGCACCGTCACGCCGTCCGCGTCGCTGCCCGGCTCGAACTGGTAGGTCAGCTTGAAGCGGAGCTTGCCCTGCTGCCAGTGGTCCGGGTAGTCGGCCTCGGTGACGCCGTCCGCGGCGTCGTTGATCAGCATCGACTTCTCGAAGTTCAGCAGGTCCGGCTGGTCGTGCCGGGCCTTCTTCCACCAGGAGTCGAAGTGCCGGGTGGAAACCACGTCGTCGGGCAGCCGGGCGTCGTAGAACTCGAACAGGGTCTGGTCGTCCACCAGGATGTCCCGGCGGCGGGCCCGGTTCTCCAGCTCCTCGACCTCGCCGAGCAGCCTGCGGTTCTCCGCGAAGAACCGGTGGTGGGTCTCCCAGTCGCCCTCGACCAGCGCGTTGCGGATGAACAGCTCGCGGCAGAGCTCCGGGTCGATCCGCCCGTAGTTGACCTTGCGCTGGGCGACGACCGGCATCCCGTAGAGGGTCACCTTCTCGTACGCCATGACGGCGCCGGCCTTCTTCTCCCAGTGCGGCTCGCTGTAGCTGCGCTTGATCAGGTGGCCGGCCAGCGGCTCGACCCACTCCGGCTCGATCCTGGCGTTGATCCGGGCCCACAGCCGGGAGGTCTCCACCAGCTCGGCGGACATCACCCAGCGCGGCGGCTTCTTGAACAGGCCGGAGCCCGGGAAGACCGCGAAGCGGGCGCCGCGCGCGCCGCCGTACTCGCGCTTCTCCACGTCGAACAGGCCGATGTGGGAGAGCAGGCCGGCCAGCAGGGACTGGTGGATCCGGTCCGCGTCCGGCTCGGCGTCCGGGTGGGGCTCCTCGATCGTCACGCCCAACTGCTTGGCCACGGTGCGCAGCTGGGTGTAGATGTCTTGCCACTCCCGTATCCGCAGGTAGTTGAGGAACTCCGCCTTGCACATCCGGCGGAAGGCCGAGGAGGAGAGCTCCTTCTGCTGCTCGCGGACGTAGCGCCACATCGCCAGGTAGGAGAGGAAGTCGGAGGTCTCCGAGTTGAACCGGCGGTGCCGGTCGTCGGCGGCCTGGCGCTTCTCGGCAGGGCGCTCGCGCGGGTCCTGGATGGAGAGCGCGGCGGCGATCACCATGACGTCGCGGACGCAGCCGTTGCGGTCCGCCTCCAGCACCATGCGGGCCATCCGCGGGTCCACCGGGAGCTGGGCGAGCTTGCGGCCCAGCTGGGTCAGGCGCTTGCGCGGGTCCTTCTCGTCCGGGTCGAGCGCGCCCAGCTCGTGCAGCAGGTGGACGCCGTCCTTGATGTTGCGGGAGTCCGGCGGGTCCAGGAACGGGAAAGCGGCGATGTCGCCGAGGCCGGCCGCGGTCATCTGGAGGATCACCGAGGCCAGGTTGGTGCGCAGGATCTCGGCGTCGGTGAACTCGGGGCGGGAGAGGAAGTCCTCCTCCGAGTAGAGCCGGATGCAGATGCCGTCCGAGGTGCGGCCGCAGCGGCCCTTGCGCTGGTTGGCGCTGGCCTGGCTGATCGCCTCGATCGGCAGCCGCTGCACCTTGGTGCGGTGGCTGTAGCGGGAGATCCGGGCGGTGCCCGGGTCGATCACGTACTTGATGCCGGGGACGGTCAGCGAGGTCTCGGCGACGTTGGTGGCCAGCACGATCCGGCGGCTGCGGGAGCGCTGGAAGACCCTGTGCTGCTCGGCCGAGCTGAGCCGGGCGTACAGCGGGAGGATCTCGGTGTTCTTCAACTTCAGCCGGCCGAGGGCGTCCGCGGTGTCGCGGATCTCGCGCTCGCCGGAGAGGAAGACCAGGATGTCGCCCGGGCCCTCGGCCTGGAGCTCCTCGGCGGCGTCGCAGATCGCCTGGACCTGGTCCCGGTCGCGGTCGACGTCGTCCGCCTCGTCGGCGCCGTCCTCGACGATCGGCCGGTACCGGACCTCCACGGGGTAGGTGCGGCCGGAGACCTCGACGATCGGGGCGTCGCCGAAGTGCCGGGCGAAGCGCTCCGGGTCGATGGTCGCGGAGGTGATCACGACCTTGAGGTCCGGGCGGCGGGGGAGCAGCTGTTTGACGTAGCCGAGGATGAAGTCGATGTTGAGGCTGCGCTCGTGCGCCTCGTCGATGATCAGGGTGTCGTACTGGTGCAGGTCGCGGTCGGTCTGGATCTCCGCGAGCAGGATGCCGTCCGTCATCAGCTTGACCAGGGTGTCCTGGCCGACCTGGTCGGTGAACCGGACCTTCCAGCCGACCGCCTCGCCGAGCGGGCTGTCCAGCTCCTCGGCGACCCGCTCGGCCACCGTGCGGGCGGCGATCCGGCGCGGCTGGGTGTGGCCGACCAGGCCGCGCACGCCGCGGCCGAGCTCCAGGCAGATCTTCGGGATCTGGGTGGTCTTGCCGGAGCCGGTCTCACCCGCGACGATCACCACCTGGTGGTCCCGGATCGCCTCCAGGATCTCGTCCTTCTTCTGGCTGACCGGCAGCTCGGCGGGATAGGTGATCGTCGGGACCGCGCCGCGGCGCCGCTCGACCAGCAGCTCGGCGCGGTCGATGTCGGCGGCGATCTCGGCGGCGATCTTCTGCCGGGCCTCCGGCTTGCGGACCCGGCGGGCCCCCTCCAGCCGGCGGCCGATCCGCACCTGGTCGCGCAGGGTCAGCTCGGGCAGACGGGCGGCCAGCTCCCCGATCCCGGGCCCCTCGGCGGGTACGGTGGCGGACTGGACTGCGGGAGAACTCACTGCGGGCATCCCTCTAGGTTCGCAAGGAGGCACGGCGGAGCGCACCTCGGTTTTCGAGCCCCTCCAGTGTCACAGCCGTCGGCGGCGAATCGCGAACGACGGGCAACGGTCCGCGGCCGTCCCGGGCTCCGGGGTGTGAGGAGGTGCTCATGGGAGCCCACAAGACCGCCCGGGACGAGGAGTTCCGGACGTTCGTCGGCAGCGCGTGGTCACGGCTGTTCAGGACGGCGTACCTGCTCGCGGGGGACCGGCACGGCGCGGAGGACCTGGTCCAGCAGGCGCTGGAACGGGCGTACGCGGCCTGGAACCGGGTGCGCGCGGCGGACGACCCGTACGCCTACGTGCGCCGGATCGTGATCAACGAGCACGCCAGGAAGTTCCGGCGGCGGCTGGTCGAGTACCCGGTCACCGCGTTCCCGGACCGCCCGGCGCCGGCCGGCGCCGACCCGGACGACCGGGCCGTGCTGCTCGCCGCGCTCGGCAACCTGCCGCCGCGCCAGCGCCAGGCCGTGGTGCTGCGGTACTGGGAGGACCTCAGCGAGACGCAGACCGCGGCGGCGATGGGCTGCTCGGTCGGCACGGTGAAGAGCCAGGCGGCCAGAGGCCTGGCCAAGCTCCGGGGCGCCTCCTCACTCATCGGACTGACGAGCGTCGGAGGGACAGGATGAGCAACGATTTCCGGTTCGGGGACGCGGTGGACGGCGACGAGCCGGCCACCGTACGGGCCCTGGGCGAACTGGCCGGGAGCGTCGACGTCGGAGCGGCCCCGTACGACCGGCTGGTCGCCGGGGGCCGACGGCGGCTGCGGCGCCGGCGGCTGCTGACCGCCGCGGTGGCGGCCGCGCTGGTCGCGGGCGTCGCCGGCGGGACGGCGGTGCTCGGCGAACACGGGCGCACCGCCGGCTCGACCGTGGTGGTGGCGGCCTCCGGCGCCGCGGCCGCCGCGGCCGCCGCACCGAGCGCGACCGCTGCCGCCCGGGACCCGTTCAACCCCGTGCGGGTCAAGGTCGCCGAGGGCACGGCCAACGGCCACGCCTGGCAGGGCTGGGCCGCGCTGTGGCCGACCACGCCCGACAAGGGGGACTACGCCAGGCAGGCCCGGCTGATCCAGGCGGAGCGCCAGGAGGCCAACCCGAAGGTGAAGCCGGTGACCCAGAAGGACATCGACGACAACTGGGACACCCGCCTCGACTGGGTGAACTACTACTACACCGTGGACGGGAAGCGGCAGGTGGACGACTCCCTGCACGCGGTCTCCGCCCCGGGCGGGTACCCGGCCGCCGTCGGCGGGGCGTCGCTCGGCGTCGACGACGGGTCGGGCGTGCCGCCGGTGGTGATCCAGGGCGTCCAGGCCGAGGTCGCGAAGGTCGTGATCGCCTGGAAGACCGGTGGCACCACCGAGGCGGTGCCGGTCGCGGTCGGGGACTCCCCGTTCCGCTACTTCTCCGTCCTCGCGAAGCCGGGCACGGACCCCGGGACCGTCACCTACTACGCGGCGGACGGCTCGGTGGTGCGCACCTTCGACCAGTGGCTCCGGACCTCCTGAGCCGACGGCCGTCGGGGACCGGCGGGACCGTCGGGGCCGTCGGGGCCGGCTGCCGGGGCGGCCGTCACGGGTTGAGCGCGGCCTGGTCGGCGTCCGGGAGCCAGTCGCGGGCCGGGTCGTACTCCAGCCAGCGGTTGCGGGCCGCCTCGGTGGTGAACGCCCTCAGCAGGTCGTCGAGCCGGGGGTGCGGGTCGGTGTCCGGGCCGGTGCGCCAGAGGAGCGACCAGGCGTAGAGCGGGGTCGGGTCCACCAGCGGGACGGTGCGGACGCCCGGGCGGGCGGGGAGCGGGCCGTCGGCGGGAACGAGGGAGAAGCAGTCCGGGTCGGCGCGGACCTGGTCCACGAAGTGCTCCAGGCCCAGGTTGGTCGAGCCGACCCGGCGGGAGATCCCGAACCGGGCGGCGAAGCGGGTGAGGAAGTCCAGACGGTCCACCGCCGCCGGGTAGCGCAGCACACCGCCCCGCAGCTCGTCCGGGCGCAGGACGTCCCGGCCGGCCAGCGGATGGTCGGTGCTCAGCAGCGCGTCCACCGGCTCCAGCCGGACCAGCCGGTGCGTCAACTCGCCGTCGTGGGCGGGCAGTCGGTGTACCCGCCCGAACCCGGCGTCCGACTCCCCGCGCAGCACGGCCGCCGCGACGGACGGCAGGTCCCGGCCGGGCGACGGCTCCACCTGCAGCCCCGGCGCGGCGTCCACCGCCTGCGCGAGCGTACGCATCGGGGCGTACAGGTGCCCCCACACGTCGATCCGCAGCGGCCGCGCGGCGCACCCCACGGCGGCCACCGCCCGCTCCCCCTGGGTCAGCACCCGCCGGGCCGGCTCCAGGAACCGCCGCCCGGCCCCGGTCAGCGCCACCCCGCGCGCGTCCCGCTCCAGCAGCCGCACCCCCAGCACCGCCTCCAGCCGCGCCACCCGCTTCGACAGCCCCTGCTGGCTGATCCCCAGCCGCCCGGCCGCCCGCCCGAAGTGCGACTCCTCGGCGGCGACGACGAACGCCCGCACCTGCGCCAGATCCAGATCCACCCGGGCACCCTAGCCGCGCCCTCCGGTCGGGCGCCGCGCCAAGCGCCCCGCCGGGCCGGGTCGCGGTGCCCGCCCTGGCGCATCCCCTCTCGCCCCTCCCCGCAGCACAACCCTCGCCGGCGGCGCCGCGCCCGCCCCGTTGCCCTTCGTCGGGTTGCGGTGACCGCCCTGGCGCGCGCATCCCTCCTCGCCGGGCCGACTCACCGCTCCCCGCGTCCCCCTCGCGCCCCTCCCCGCAGCACAACCGCTGGTTGTCGTCGGCCTCCTCCGGTTGTTGGACCGGCCGGTGCGGGGCGGGGTGAAGTGTGGGGGTGGCCGACGGAGGAGCGGGGATGAAGGCGCTGGTGGCGACGGGGCGGGCGGCGGAGCCGGTGCGGTTCGCGGAGGTGGAGCAGCCGCGGCCGGGGCCGGGGGAGGCGCTGGTGAAGGTGGAGGCGTTCTCGGTGAACCGGGGCGAGACCTTCCAGCTGGAGGCGCCCCGGGCCGGGTGGCGGCCGGGCAAGGACGTGGCCGGGCTGGTGGTGCAGGCCGCCGCCGACGGGTCGGGGCCGGCGGCGTGCCGCCGGGTGGTGGGGCATCCGTCGGCCGGTGGGTGGGCCGAGTACGTGTGCGTCCCGACGTCCTCCCTCGCCGAGCTGCCCGACGGCCTGGACGCCGTCCGGGCGGCCGCGCTGCCGCTGGCCGGCCTCACCGCGCTGCGGCTGCTCCGGGCCGCGGGCCCGCTGGCCGGGCGGCGGGTGCTGCTGACCGGGGCCTCCGGGGGCGTCGGGCACTACGTCACCGAACTGGCCGCCGCGGCCGGGGCCGAGCTGACCGCCGTCACCGCCTCCGCGGAGCGCGGGCGGCGGCTGGTCGAGCTGGGAGCGGCCGAGGTGGTGCACGAGCCGGCCGCGGCGCGCGGGCCGTACGACCTGGTGCTGGAGTCCACCGGCGGCGCCGCACTGCCGGTCGCGCTGGCCCGGCTGGCCCGGCGCGGCACCCTGATCTGGTTCGGCCAGGCCTCCCGGACGCCCGTCACGCTCGACTTCTTCGACTTCTTCAAGGGCCCGGAGTCGGCGGTCGTCCGGCACTTCCACTACGCGGACTCGGACGTCCCCGACGGTGCCGACCTGGCCACCCTGGTGCGCCTCACCCGGGAGGGGCGGCTGACCCCGGAGCTCGGCCGGGTCGCGCCCTGGGCGGAGACCGCCGCCGTGCTCACCGACCTGCGCGAGCGCCGGATCCGCGGCAAGGCCGTCCTGACCCTCGCCTGACGCCCGTTGCGCACCATCCGACGACCCGACGACCCGACGACCAATGCCCCGAAGGGAACCCCCGCCGTGCCCGACCTCTCCTTCCTCGACACCCCCGGCCTGCTGCCCGCCTTCGTCCAGGAGAACCGCCCGCGCGCCCACGGCGCCGGCCTGGACACGTACGAGTACGACCGGGTGACCGCCCCGCTGACCTCGCCGCGCGACTGGCCGGCCGCCTGCCGGGCCGTCGGCCACCGGTACGCCGCGACGGCGGCACGGGCCGCCGCCGAGGGCCGTGCCGTCACCGCCGGTGAGGCGTACCGCAGCGCGGCCCGCTGGTACCACTTCGCCGGGTTGCTCCCGCACCCCGACCGGGCCGCCGCGGCCGAGGCCGCCGGCGAGGCCGACGAGGCGATGCGGCGGGCGCTGGCGCTGCTCGACCCGGGAGCGGAGCGGGTCGAGGGCGAGGGCTTCGCGGGCTGGCTGCGCCGCCCGGCGGCCGGCGGGGGAGCGGCCCCGGTGGTCGTGGTGGTGCCGGGGATGGACTCGGGCAAGGAGGAGTTCCACGCGGTCGCCGAGGCCCTGCTCGCCCGGGGCGTCGCGGTGCTGGCCGTCGACGGGCCCGGGCAGGGCGTGCTGGCCGCCGCCGGCGCGCCGGAGCCGGAGTACCACCGGGTGGTCGGCCGGGCCCTCGACGCGCTGGCCGGCCGGCCGGGGCTGGACCTCGCCCGGGCCGCCGTGATCGGCCTCAGCCTGGGCGGCTACTACGCGGCCGAGTCCGCCGCCCGCGAGCCGCGGCTGCGCGCCGCCGCCGTGGTCAGCGGCCCGTACCGGCTGGACTGGGACGGCCTGGTGCCGTTCGTCACCGCGACCCTGGCCCAGCGCTGCGGCGGGTACGAGGCGGCCCGCGCCTTCGCCGACCGGGTCGACCTGACCGCCCTCGCGCCGGGGATCACCGTCCCCCTGCTGGTGGTCGAGGGCGGCGAGGACCGCATCCCGGGCGTCACCCCCGCCACCGCCCTGGCCGAGCGCGCCCCGGCCGCCGAACTGCTGCTCGTGCCGCACGGCAACCACCTGCTCGGCACCGCCCTGCCGGACTGGCTCCCGGCCACCGCCGACTGGCTCACGGAGAAGCTGACCGGTTGACCGGGCTCGCCGGCCGACCGGCCGACCGGCTCACCGCCCGACTGACCGGCCGAGCGCCCGGCGGCCGAGCGAGGCGACGGCGAACAGCAGGCCGCCGGCCAGGAAGAACGGCTCGTAGCCGAAGGTCGCGAACCGGGCCATCGCGTCCAACCCGGCCGCCGAGCGGCTGCCGACGGCCAGCGCGATCCAGTCCGGCACGGACGGCGCGGCGTGCAGCACCAGCAGCGCGGTGGTGCCCCACAGCGCGAAGCCCAGCAGCCGGGCCGGCACCCGCGCACCCCACCGCCGCAGCGGCGCCAGCGCCACCGCCGCGGCCACCGCGCACAACGGGATCGCGAGCACGTCGATCACCAGCAGCGGCGTGCTGCTCCACACCGACCGCCCCTCCGGCAGCCCCAGCCGCCCGTCCGCCAGCCAGTACACGTGCACCAGCGCGAAGGCCACCGCCCACCCCGCCGCCGCGTACCCGGCGCCCCGCGCCACCCGGTTCCAGCCCGTGTCCCGTGTCGTCCCCATGCCGCCCACGGTCCCGCGCCGGCCCGCCCCGCCGGATCGTCCCGAGGGCGGCACCCCCTCCCCCTCCGGGGGGAAACGGGGGTAGCCGGCGTCAGTACGGCAGAAGCCCGTCGGTGACCAGGTCGAAGTCGAAGGGGTCCGGGATGTGCAGCGTCTCGCCGTAGGCGACGTCCTCACGCCGGTGGTACCGGGTGGCGTCCGGCCTGCTGAAGAGGGTGACGGTCTTCTCCCGGGCGTCGATCAGGAGGTACAGCGGGATGGCCATCAGCGGATAGTCGCGCAGCTTCCCCACCCAGTCGTTCTCGGGGTTGGAGGGCGAGACCAGCTCGACCGCGATCGCCGCCAGCTCGGCGGGCACCTGGTTGTCGGTCGTGGCCAGCGCCTCGTCCGGCAGGTACGTCAGGTCGGGGTTGCGGCTCTTGCCGACGTTCGGCGAGACCAGGTCGGTGTTCTCGCTCGGCAGCAGCCCGGCCGGTGTGTGCGCGTCGAACTGGCGACGCACCACCAGCAGGTTGCGCTGGTGGATCCCGGACGGGCTCACCATCATCGTGATGGTGTCCCCGGAGAGCTCGACCTTGAAGCCGTCGGGCAGGCTCCTGCGGGCTTCCTCGAGGAGTTCGAAGTGTTCCCGGGTCATGAGCGCGAAGCCTCCTGAGCCGAACGAACCGAATCCACCGGTACCGGACACCCAGCGTAGTCGGCCGCCCGGCCGGTGGTACGACGAAGCCCCCGTAGCGAATTCGCTACGGGGGCTTCCGGTTGTGGCCAGGGCCGGGGTCGAACCGGCGACCTTCCGCTTTTCAGGCGGACGCTCGTACCAACTGAGCTACCTGGCCGTACTGCACCGTCTCTTGCGAGACGAGCGATCCCGACGGGACTTGAACCCGCGACCTCCACCTTGACAGGGTGGCGAGCTAACCAACTGCTCCACGGGACCTAGAAGTGGCGAACCACTCAGGGTCTTGCGGTCTTGCGCACTGCACTTTACTACGGTACTGCGTGCCCCCAACGGGATTCGAACCCGTGCTACCGCCTTGAAAGGGCGGCGTCCTGGGCCACTAGACGATGAGGGCTTGTGGCCTGTCCCGCTGTTTCCCAGCGTTCGGGGACGTCGAGAAGCATATGGGATGCGGGGCGGATCGCCAAAACGGGTTTCGGCCGGGTGGGGGTGGGGCGGGTCGGAGCGGGGGCCGGGGGTCAGGACCAGCCGAGCTCGTCGAGCTCGTGGTCGTCGAAGCCGAAGTGGTGGGCGACCTCGTGGATGACCGTGGTGCGGACCTCCTCGACCACCTGCTCGCGGGTGTCGCAGTGGCGCAGGGTGGGGCCGCGGTAGATCAGGATGCGGTCGGGCAGGACGCCCGCGTACCACTCGCCCCGCTCGGTGAGCGGGGTGCCCTCGTAGAGGCCGAGGAGTTCGGGGTCGCTCGGATCGGGTTCGTCCTCGACGAAGATCGCGACGTTGTCCATCATGGCCGCGAGCTGCGGGGGGATCTGGTCGAGGGCGTCGGCGACCAGCGTCTCGAACTCTTCCCGGGTCATCTCCACCGGATCATTGTCCGGTGTCGGATGACGGTGTGCCAGGTGGCGGAGGCCGGTGTTTGATGGGGCTATGACGACCTCGGAGGACGCGGTGGACGGCGCCGCGGACGGCCCCGCGGCGGGGGGTCCGGTCCGGACGCCGCCGGTCGCGGCACCGGCCCGGGGCCGGCCGCCGGTGCTGCGCGGGCAGGGGCCCGCGGTGGCGGTGGTCGCGGCGGGCGGGGCGATCGGGGCGACCGCGCGGTACGCGGCCGGGCTCGGCTGGCAGACCGGGCCGACGGCCTTCCCGTGGACGACGCTGCTGGTCAACGTGGTCGGCTGTGCGGTGATCGGGGTGTTCCTGGTGGTGCTCACCGAGGGGCGCCAGGCGCATCCGCTGGTGCGGCCGTTCTTCGGCACCGGCGTGCTGGGCGGTTTCACCACCTTCTCGACGTACGCGGTGGACGTCCGCCGTCTGCTGGAGGGCGGACGGCCCGGCCCGGCCGTGGCGTACCTCGGGCTGACGCTGCTGGGCGCGCTGCTCGCGGTGTGGGCGGCGGCCGGGCTGACCCGGCGTCTGGTCCACCGGGCCGGGGGCGCGCGGTGAGCCGGCTGGGCGGGCCGGCGCTGCGGCTGACCGTGCTGATCGGGGAGAGCGACCGGTGGCACCACCGGCCGCTGTACAGCGAGATCGTGCACCGGGCCCGGGCGGCCGGGCTGGCCGGGGCGAGCGTGTTCCGGGGGATCGAGGGGTTCGGGGCCTCGTCGCTGGTGCACACCACGCGGCTGCTGTCGCTGAGCGAGGACCTGCCGGTGGCGGTGGTGATCGTGGACCGGGAGGAGCGGGTGCGGGCGTTCCTGCCGCAGCTGGACGGGATGGCGGCGGAGGGCCTGGTGCTGCTGGACCGCTGCGAGGTCGTGACCTACGCGGGCCGGGGGCAGGAGCAGGAGCAGGGCCAGGGCCAGGGCCAGGGTCAGGAGCGGGAGCCGGGCCGGGAGCCGGGTCAGGGGGAGACGGCGGAGTGAACTGGCTGCTGGTGGCGGCGGGCGCGGTGGTCGGCGCGCCGCTGCGGTACCTGACCGACCGGGCGGTGCAGTCCCGGCACGACTCGGTGTTCCCGTGGGGCACGTTCACGGTGAACGTGGTCGGCTGCCTGGTCCTCGGACTGGTGACCGGTGCGGTGGCGGCGGGCGCGGCCTCCTCGGAGGTCCAACTGCTGCTGGGGACGGGGCTCTGCGGGGCGCTGACCACCTACTCGACCTTCTCGTACGAGACCCTGCGGCTGGCCGAGACCGGCGCCGGGCGGTACGCGCTGGCCAACGCGGCCGGCAGCGTGCTGGCCGGGCTGGCCGCGGTGTACGCGGGCGCGGAGCTGGCCGCGGCGCTCTGGGGCTGACCGGGCCCGGAGCCCCCCCGCCGCTCCCGCCACGCCCCCGCCGCCGCCCCCGCCCCGCCGGGCGAGCTTGGGCGCTGCCCGTGTCCCGCCGGGCCGGGCGCGCGTTGGGCACCGAAAGCGGCCGCACGCGAGTGGGCGGCCCGGGTGGGGCGGTAGAGAGGGACCTCAGTGGCTTCGGTACGGGCGGCACGGACGGTGCGGGCGGTACGGGCGGTGCGGGTGCGGCTGGCCGCGGCGCGTACGGCCCCGGGGCGGGCGGCGGCGGTCCCGCCCTCGCGCGCGGTACGGGCGGCGGCGCTGCTGACGGTGGCCGGGCTCGGGCTGACCGGGTGCATGTCGGTCGGTCCGGCGGCGGAGGAGAAGCACGGCGTGGCGCCGGTCGGGCAGGCCGGTCCGGCGGTGCGGCCGGGGGCGACCGGCGGGCCCTCTGCCTCGCCGGGCGCCGGGCACCCGGGCGGGGCCTCGGGGCGCCCGGAGCGGGCGGGGGGCCTCCAGGGCGAAGGCGGTCCGGGCGGGGCCGCCGCGCAGTCCGGCGGGGCGGCCCCGGGGGCGAACGGCGCGGTGGCCGGGCTGGTGCCGGTGCCCGGGTCGGGCGCGCCCGACGGCGGTCCGGGCGGCGGTTCGGCGGGCGGTGCGAACACGAGTCCCGTGCCGCATCCGGGCGCGGGCACGGGCGGGTCCGGTGGCACGACGGCCTCCGGGGGCGCCGGCGGGGCGGGCGGCACCGGGGAGGGCCGCTCCGGCGGCGGTTCGGCCGGGACGCCCTCGGCGACCGCGAGCAGCCGCCCGTCGAGCACCCCCGCGCCCGAGCACAGCTCGCCCGCCGCGACCGTGCCACCGGCCCCGGACCCGACCGCCGGCAGCTCCGGTTCCTCGGCCCCGACTCCCCGGGCGGCCGGGCAATAACGGATCGACCAGGGCATTTGCCTCCGATCCTCAGGTTCGTCTATGGTGGTAGATCGTTCGTTTGATCCATTTGACTGGCGCCCTAATCCCACTGGCGCCCTTGGCGCGTTCCGGCGATCCGTGGCTGACCGCATAGAGGCGGTTGTGAAACAGAACCCCGGACTTTGGCGCGTGCCACTTCCGGAAGGTTTTGCATGTCTCTCGTTGACGACGCCCGCTTCGCCATGCCCGCGAACGAGGCCGCCGCCGATGTCACCGACTCCGACGACACCAACGACACCGCCGTGGACGAGGTGATCGCCGAGGCCGTGGAGGCCCCCGAGGAGGCGGCCGCCGAGCCCACCATCACGTTCGGCGACCTGGGCCTGCACGACGACGTCGTGCGCGCCCTCGCCAAGCGCGGCGTCACCACCCCGTTCCCGATCCAGGCCGCGACCATCCCGGACGCCCTGGCCGGCAAGGACGTGCTGGGCCGTGGCCGCACCGGCTCCGGCAAGACCCTCAGCTTCGGCCTGCCGCTGCTGACCCGCCTCGCCGACGGCGAGCGCACCAAGCCCAAGCACCCGCGCGGCCTGATCCTGGTCCCGACCCGTGAGCTGGCCATGCAGGTGGCCGACGCCCTGGAGCCGTTCGGCTCGGTGCTCGGCCTGCGCCTCAAGGTGGTCTGCGGCGGCACCTCGATGTCGAACCAGATCTACGCGCTGGAGCGCGGCGTCGACATCCTGGTCGCCACCCCCGGCCGTCTGCGCGACCTGCTGAACCGCGGCTCCGCCAAGCTGGCCGACGTCCAGACCGTCGTGCTCGACGAGGCCGACCAGATGGCCGACATGGGCTTCCTGCCCGAGGTCACCGAGATCCTCGACCAGGTGCCGGCCGGCGGCCAGCGCCTGCTGTTCTCCGCCACCCTGGAGAACGAGATCGACACCCTGGTCAAGCGCTACCTGAAGAACCCGGTCACCCACGAGGTCGACCCGTCGGCCGGCGCGGTCACCACCATGACCCACCACATCCTCGTGGTGAAGCCCAAGGACAAGGCGCCGATCACCAACGCGATCGCCGCCCGCAAGGGCCGCACGATCATCTTCGTCCGCACCCAGATGGGCGCCGACCGCGTCGCCGAGCAGCTGATCGAGGCCGGCGTGAAGGCCGACGCGCTGCACGGCGGCATGACCCAGGGCGCCCGTACCCGCGTCCTCGGCGACTTCAAGGACGGCTACACCAACGTCGTCGTCGCCACCGACGTCGCCGCCCGCGGCATCCACGTCGACGGCATCGACCTGGTCCTGAACGTGGACCCGGCCGGCGACCACAAGGACTACCTGCACCGCTCCGGCCGCACCGCGCGGGCCGGCCGCTCCGGCGCCGTCGTCACCCTGGTGCTGCCGCACCAGCGCCGTGGCGTCTTCCGCCTGATGGAGGACGCGGGCGTCGACGCCTCGCGCCACATCCTGGACCACGCCTTCGACGCCGAGGTCGCCAAGATCACCGGCGCCCGTTCGCTGACCGAGGTCCAGGCGGAGAGCGCCGCCAACATCGCCGGTGCCGCCGAGCGCGAGCTCGCCGACATGACCCGCCAGCTGGAGCGCGCGCAGCGCCGCGCCGCCGAGCTGCGCGAGGAGGCCGACCGCCTGGCCGCCCGTGCGGCGCGCGAGCGGGCCGAGCTGGGCATCGAGGACGAGGAGCCGGCCGCCGAGGCCGGGTCCGACGAGTCGGCCGCGACCGAGGCCGCTCCGGCCGTCGCCGAGGCCGCCGCGCCGCAGACCGAGGAGCGCGCCCCGTCCTACCGCGAGGCCCGCAGCGAGCGTCCGGCCTTCGGCCGTGACCGTGACCGCGACCGTGGCGGCGACCGGGACGACCGCCGTTCGGGCGGCTTCAACCGCGACCGCGACGACCGCCGTTCCGGTGGCTTCGGTGGCGGCCGCGACCGCGACGACCGTCGCTCGGGCGGCTTCGACCGTGACCGCGGCGGCGACCGCGGTGGCTTCAACCGCGACCGCGACGACCGTCGTTCGGGTGGCTTCGGTGGCGGCCGCGACCGTGACGACCGCCGTTCGGGCGGCTTCGGCGGCGACCGCGGCGGCTTCAACCGCGACCGTGCCGGCTTCGGTGGCGGCCGTGACCGCGACGACCGTCGCTCGGGCGGCTTCGACCGTGACCGCGGCGGCGACCGCGGTGGCTTCAACCGCGACCGCGACGACCGCGGCGGCCGCTCCTTCGGCGACCGTCCGGCCCGCTCCTTCGGTGACCGCCCGTCCTTCGGCCGGGACCGCGACGAGCGCGGCGGCAGCAGCCGTCCGTTCTCCCGCCGCGACGACCACCGCTCCGGCGGCCGTCCGCAGTCCGACCGCGGTGGCTTCAACCGTGACCGCGGCGGCTTCGGTGGCGGCCGTGACCGCGACGACCGCGGCGGCCGCTCCTTCGGCGGCGACGACCGCAAGCCGCGCTGGAAGAACTGACGCCGCACCGGCGGTAGTCGACCGCCGGCCGCGCTGAACGTACGAAGGGCCCGCTCCGTCCCCCGGAGCGGGCCCTTCGCGTTCCCCCGAACACCTCGCCGTGCCCCCCGAGGCGTTGTTCTGGGAGTGAGAATAACCTGTGGCGCCCGTGCGCGGTAGTCCCGTAGCGTCGCCGTCATGAGCAGCAGACTGCACGACGTGGCACGGGTGAACGAGGAGATCGCCGCGCGGGGGAGCTACCGGACGGCCGGGGGCGAACTCGTGCGGGTGGGCGAGGAGTTGGCGGCGGCGAAGGCCGGCACGGTGTCGTACGCGCCGGACGGCCTGGCCGCGCTGCTGGCCGCCGGCGACCGCGGGCCGGGCCCGGCGGAGGGGCGGGTCGAGGTGACGGCCGAGGGCAGCGTCCAGGCCGCCCGCCGACTGGTCGAGGCCGGGGCCGGCCCGGTCGGGGTGCTGAACTTCGCCTCCGCGCGCAACCCCGGCGGCGGCTACCTGCGCGGCGCCCGCGCCCAGGAGGAGGACCTCTGCCGCAGCGCGCTGCTGTACAGCTGCCTGCTGGAGGCGCCGGACTACTACGAGGCGCACCGGGCCTCCGCCGACGTCCGGTACAGCCACCGGGTGATCGTCTCGCCCGCGGTGCCGGTGATCCGGGACGGGCGCGGCGAGCTGCTGGCCCAGCCGTACCCGGTCACCTTCCTGACCTCGCCCGCGCCCAACGCCGGTCAGCTGGAGCGGCGTTCGGCCGGGACGGACGTCCGGGGCGTGCTCGCCGAGCGGGCCGTCCGGGTGCTCGCGGCGGCGGCCCGGCACGAGGTGCGCACGCTGGTGCTCGGCGCCTGGGGCTGCGGGGTGTTCCGCAACGACCCGGCGCAGGTCGCCGAGGCGTTCGAGGGGGCGCTGGCCCGGTACGGGGCGGCCTTCGACGCGGTGGTCTTCGCGGTCTGGGACCGCTCGCCGGTCTCGGCCAACCGGGCCGCCTTCGAGGCCCGGTTCGGCGCGAGGTGACCGTCCGGCAGCGTTGCCGCCCCCGGAACGGCGGGCTACCTCCGGCGGGCGGAGAGCGCCGTCGCGGCCGTCGAGGCCGCCGCGACCACGGCGGTCACGGCGAAGACGGACGGCCAGGCGCCGATCCGCTTCGCCAGCGGGTGCGAGCCGCCGAAGGCCGCCACGTACAGGCCGGTCAGCGCGGCCGCGGTGCCCGTGCCCGAGCTGCGGCGCCACTGCGCGGCCGCCCCGGCGCCGGCCACCGCCAGCACCGCGCCGCCCAGTTCGCGCCGGCCGCTCCAGCGGGCGGCGCCGTAACCGCCGACCAGGCCGCTCGCCGCGGTCAGCGCGGCGGGCGCGGCGGCCGCGAGCACGTTGGGGACCTTCGCCATCGTCGACTCCACTCGTAGGCGCGTTGGGCCGTGTCGGTCTCCGACCCTAACCCGCTGAACGGGCGGAGCGCCCGGGGCCTCCCGGCGGAACGCCTCCGGGCCTTGCGCGACTGCCGCCGGTCCTCCTATCGGAACGCCTCGGCGGGCGTCTGCCCCGGCACCGTGGCGGCCAGCAGCCGTGCCGCCTCCGCCGGGTCGAGCACCCGCTCCAGCCGCAGGTCGCCCGGGACCTCCTGGATGAACCGCCCGGCCGACCAGCTCCGCTCGTACGGCAGCGGCTCCAGGACCAGGGTGCGCACGCCGTCCACCACCGGGATGTCGCTGGGCGTCCCCTCGTTCCAGATCCAGGAGCCGTCCGGCGCGACCAGGTTGAAGGCGCCGGTGGCGATCAGCCGGCGGCCGTCCAGGTAGGCCGTCCGGGCCAGCGCCACCACCTCGCGGTCCTGCGGGGTGCCGGGCAGGTGGCCGCCGCCGATCAGCACGTCGGCGAGCAGGGTGTGCAGCTGGAAGGTGTCGCTCAGGCCGCTCATCCGCAGCAGGTAGCCGGTGCCGGTGGGGCGGTCGAGCACCAGCAGCGGCTCGTCGTCCAGCATCAGCGCCAGGTGGACCAGACCCTTGAAGTCGTGCTGCTCGCCCTGGTAGCGGTCGAACAGCTCCAGGACCACCTCGGTCACGCCCGAGGCGCGGGCCTCGGTCCGGACCTCGGCGTGGGTGTACACCGCCCAGGCGGCCTGCTGCCACAGGTGCAGCGTCCACCAGGCGACCACGGCCAGGTGGGCGTGCCAGTCGTCCAGGTGCGCCGGGTCGGCGATCCGCTCGTGCGCCTCGGCCGGATCGTCCTCCTCCGCGCTGGGCAGCGGCCCGCCGCCGGTGGCGACCCAGCGCCGCACCAGCAGCTGGGCTCCGGTCAGGGCCCCGCGCAGGCCGGCCAGCACCGGGCCGGAGCAGGCGACCGGGTCGGCGCCGTGCTCCACGCAGGCACCCACCACCATGGCCAGGTGGGCGCGGGGGAACGGCGGGGCGTCCGGCAGCAGCGCCGCCAGCCGGGGGCCGGCGGCCACCCGCTCGGCCGGGTCGGCCGCGCCGAACAGCCCGCCGACCAGCCCGAGGGCGGGCCCGAACCGCTCCTCGTCCCCGGCCGCGACCGCGGCCTCCAGGGCGGTCACGGCTTCGGTGAAGGTGGGCTGTTGACGGTGCGGCGGTATCTGCTCGGTGGACATTCGCCGCAGCATAGGGGGCCGGGCCGGTCCGGCGGAAACTCCTCCGCGCCCGGCCCGCCCCGGTCGGTCCGGGGCCTGTCGGTGCCCGGTGGCAGACTTCGGCCGTGACTGACTCCGCGATCACCGACGGCAGCTACCTCGTCCGCAACGTCGGGAGCGGCCTGCTGCTGCGGGTCGCCGACGCCTCCCGGCGCCTCGGCGCCCGGATCGTCCTCGGCGCGGACGACGGCGGTGACGCCCAGCTCTGGCGCCTCACCGCCGTCCACCCGGGCGGCGCGCTGTTCCACATCGAGAACGTCGGCAGCGGCAGGCGCCTGGACGTCACCGGCGCCTCGACGGAGGACGGCGCCCGGATCCAGCAGTGGTCCGCCAACGCCTTCGGCGCCCAGGAGTGGCTGCTGGAGGCCCACACCGACGCCCCGGGCACCTACACGGTCACCAGCTTCGTCAGCGGCAAGCCCCTGACGGCGGGCGACACCCCGGAGGCCGACGTCCACCAGCGCGAGGACGCCGACGTCCCGGCCCAGTGGTGGCGCTTCGAGCGCCGGGAGGGCTGAGGCCCGGTCAGGCCGAGAGGTTGGCGTGCAGGGCGTCGAGCTCGGCGTCCGTCACGCCGTGGTGGCGGAGGTAGCCGGAGACGGTGCCGTGGCGGTCGTGGATCCAGGCCAGGGAGGAGGCGAGGAGTTCGGCGCCGACCGGGCGGGAGACGCGCTCGGCGCCGGTCTCGTCGGTGTACGGGACGGGGCCCTTGTCGAGGCCGAGCCCGATGTTGGAGAGCAGGTAGTCGGCGGTGATCTCGGCCTCCGAGGCGCCCAGCAGGGACTGGACGACGGCGATGGTGAGCCCGGTGCGGTCCTTGCCGACGGCGCAGTGGACGACGGCGGCCAGCGAGTCCGGGGCGGCGAGCCGGCGCACCACGGCGGCGAGCGAGGGGCCCGCCGTCTCCGCCATGAAGGGGTAGAGGGCGGCCTGGTCCTCGGGCCAGGGCCGCCCGGCGTCCTGGCGGTCGGCGGGCAGGGTCGGCAGGCTGAACGCCTCGTGGTCGAGGCCGTGCCGCCGGTCCGGCCAGACCTCCAGCTCGACCGCGCTGCGCAGGTCGAAGACCGTCCGCAGGCCGAGCGCCCTGAGCCGCCGGGCGCCGTCCTCGGTGAGGGCGTGGAAGGACCCGGAGCGGTACAGCACGCCCCGGCGGAGGGCGCCGATCCCGCCCGCGTCGCGGAAGTTGCGCACACCGGGGATGTCGATGAAGACGTCGGTCATGGCACCACCGTACGGGCGGGCGCGGGCGGGCGGAAGGAAACCGCAGGGGGCCGCCCGGTGGCGGGACGACGTCGGCCCGAACCAGCCGGCGCCGGTGTCCGACCGGCCGCTCAGCGCCCGCCGGAGACCTCCAGGAACGCCCCGGTGGTGTACGAGGCGGCCGGGGAGAGCAGGAAGAGGATCGCCTCGGCGACCTCCTCCGGACGCCCGCCGCGCCGCATCGGCAGACCGGGCGCGACCCGGTCGACCCGGCCGGGCTCGCCGCCGAGCGCGTGGATCCCGGTGTGGATCAGCCCCGGCCGCACCGCGTTGACCCGGACGCCCTCGGCGGCGACCTCCAGGGCGAGGCCGCGGGTCATCGAGTCGACCGCGCCCTTGGCGGCCGCGTAGTCGACGTACTCGTTCGGCGAGCCGATCCGGGAGGCGGCCGAGCCGACGTTGACGATGGCGCCGCCGCGCCCGCCGTACCGGGTGGACATCCGGCGGACGGCCTGGGCCGCGCACAGGAACGGGCCGGTGATGTTGGCGGCCCAGATCCGGCTCAGCCGGTCCTCGTCGATCTCCTCCAGCCGGCACTGCTTCTCCAGCGTGCCGGCGTTGTTCACCAGCCCGGTGAGCGGGCCGAGTTCGTCGTCCACGGTGGTGAACAGCCGCTCCACCTCGGCGCTGCGGGAGACGTCGGCGCGGACCGCCAGGGCGGTGCCGCCCTCGGCCCGGATCGCGTCCACCACGGTGGCCGCCGCGCCCTCGTCCGTACGGTAGTTGACGCAGACCCGGTGGCCGCGGCGGGCGGCCAGCAGGGCCGTGGCGGCACCGATGCCGCGGCTCGCGCCGGTGACGATCAGGACCTCGTCGGTCAGGGTGGTCGGCATGGCCCGTACGCTACCCGGCGGCCCGGCCGGGGGCACCCGCGGCGGCCTCCCGCAGGGCCGCGATCTTCGGGGCCCGGCTCCTCGGCGAGTCCAGGCCGAAGCCGCGGGCGTCGCCCAGTTCGTCCCGGACGAAGGCCTCGGTGCGGGCCGCCGCCCGCCGCAGGGCGTCGTCGGGCGGGACGAAGGGCAGCAGGACGAGCTCGGCGCGCTGGGTGTCGTACTCCCAGAGGCCGACGATCCGGCCGCGGTCGAGCACCACGTGGGTCTGCGGGTCCGCCCCGGTGCCGAAGGCGCGCCCGGCCCGGCCGGCGGGCAGCGGGCGGGCCGCGTCGGCGGGGTCGAGCAGCCGGGGCAGGTCGCGGTGCAGCAGGTGGATGCCGTCGATGCCGGCCAGCAGGGTGTAGTGCGGCTCGTCCGGCACCTCGAACCCGGCGTACTCCTCGGCGAGTGCGGGCGGCACCAGCAGCTCCGAGCCGGGCCCGAGCGGCACCAGGCCGGCCTCGGCGACGGCCCGGCGGGCCGTGGCGGCGGTGAAGCCGGAGAACCAGCGGAAGTGCCGGAGGGTGGCCGGGCCGGCCCAGGAGAAGTAGCGGCGGGCGAGGTCGACGGCGTCCCCGGCGACCGGCTGGTCCCAGCCGACGTAGCCGTAACGCTGCTGGTCCAGACGGCCGTTGACGGGCACCCGGCGGATCCGGCCGCGGGACTGCAGCAGCCCGAGGGCGAGCGGCAGGGTGGTGGTGAGGCCGCGCCTGCGCCCCGGCTCGCCGAGCGGCCGGACGGCGTCGCCGACCGCCTCGCGGATCGCGGCCGGGTCCAGCGGGCGGTCCTCGGACAGCACCCGCTCGACGGCCAGGCAGAGCTGCTCCACCTCGTCCCGGCCGACCCCCAGGTGCTTCTGCGCGGCGGCCAGTTCGCCGGCCGGCGCGGCCGCCCCGGCGGCCAGGCCGAGCGCGAAGTCGGCGGCCGGCAGCACGTACGTGCAGCCGCGCGCGGACGGCAGCTCGTGCACCTCCAGCCGGCCCACCGCCGCGTCCACCGCGGCCCGGCCGAGCCCGGCCCGGGCGAACAGGCCCAGGTACGGCGCCGCGCCGCCCACCGAGCGGGCCCAGCCGGTGGCGGCCAGCACCTCGGCGGCGGAGGCGCCGGTGCGCGGGTGGTCCAGCCACTGGCGGTGCGACCACCAGGCGCGCAGCTTCACGGCCTCGGCGGCCTCCGCGGGGTCGTCGGGGTGAGGGTGCTGCTGCTCCATGGGGCCCAGTATCGGCGGCCGGGCGGCCCCGGGACCGGAATTCGCTCGTCCGGCGCGGCCCGCTCCGGCGAGGATGCCCGAACGAGGACGCGGTGTCCGCCCGTCCGTCCGAGAGGAGTCCGCCGATGTCCGCAGTCCCCGCCGTCCCCGCTGTTCCCTGTCTGCCCGGCGTGCCCGGCACGGTCCTGCTCTCGGGCATCGTCGGCTCCACCGCGTACGGCTTCGCCCACGCCGGCTCCGACGTCGACCGGCTGGGCCTGTTCGCCACCCCCACCGAGGAGTTGCACGGCCTGCGCCGCCCCGCCGAGTCCCACGTCGGCACCGCGCCCGACGTCACCCTGCACGAGGCCGCCAAGTGGTGCCGGCTGGCGCTGAGCTGCAACCCGACCGCCTCCGAGCTGGTCTGGCTGCCGGACGGGTTGTACGAGGTCCGCACCCCGCTCGGCGACGAACTGGTCGGCCTGCGCTCGGCGTTCCTCAGCGCGCCGGCCGTGCGCAACGCCTACCTCGGCTACGCCGACCAGCAGTTCCGCAAGCTGCTGACCCGGGACACCACCGACCCGGCCACCCGCCGCCGGGCCGCCAAGCACGCCCGGCACCTGGTCCGGCTGGTCGAGCAGGCCGTCCGCCTGCACGGGACCGGCCACAACCTGATCCGGCTGCCCGACCCCGAACGCATCCGCGAACTCGGCGAACGCATCGCCGACCGCCCCGCCCTCGCGGAGGGCCTGCTCGCCGACGCCGCCGAGCGCCTCGCCGGCCCCGGCGTGCTGCCCGCCGCCCCCGACCCGCGCCCCGTCGAGGCCTGGCTCCGCCGGGTCCGCACGGCCCACTACACCCCGCCTCAAGTCCCGCTCCACCACCCCGGCACGCCCGTGCAATCCACTGGCGGAGCCCTGGGCCCCACCGGGTAGGATCGCCGTGGTCCTTCCACCCGGCACCCCGGGCGCGCGGGGGCCGCGGGCCACTAGCTCAATTGGCAGAGCTGCGGACTTTTAATCCGTAGGTTCAGGGTTCGAGCCCCTGGTGGCCCACCGCACCGAGGCCGGATCAGGCGATCTCCGATCCGGCCTCCGTCGTTCCCCGGCGCGGGTGTCCCGCCGCCGCCCGGGGTCGCGCACCGCGACCGCCACCGCCACCTTCACCACTACGGCTACCGCCCGGTCCGAGGCGGGCCGCCGGTGCTCCGGGTGCTCAACTCCGGTGCCCGCGACGGCGTCGGGGTGCGGCGTCCGGTGGCGGAGCGGCCCGGGGCCGGCCGCGGACGGTTCCGGCGCCGCCGTCGGCCCTGGCGCCCGCGGTGCCCCACGGGTCGTGCCGGTGGCCGGATTCCGGCGTCGGCGAGGCGTCGGCGAGGCGCCGGTGAAGTGGCATGGGTCACGTCGGAATCGGGCGTTTTCGGTTGTTCTGCGGGGGTGTTGCCCGCAGGTCGGCGGGGTTGTCCGAGGGCCGAGGGTCGGTGATCGTGTCGGGCCTAAATATGATCGGAAGCCACGATCGTCGGTTAGTGGTGACGGTCGTATGTGCAACCTGGGAACGGTCCGGACCGTCTCTCTGTGTGCGGTGCGCCGGATCGTCAGGGGCGTCGCTTCCGTCGGTGAAAGGTACGCGCATGTCAGGTCGGAGGGGCGAGAGCCCGGCTCGGGGTGAAGGCGTGCCCGCGACGGAAGACCCCGCGGGCTCCGTGCCCGCCCCGCGCGCCGGCGGCCGGGCCGAGGCCCGCCGCGCCGCCCAGGGCAGGGGCGGCCGCGGCGGTGGCGGTACGACGGACGCGGCGGCGGGAACGACGGGCGGCCGGGCCGCGGCGCGCAAGAGCGCCAAGCCCAAGAAGGACGTGAAGAAGATCGTCGCCTGGTCGACGGCGGGCGTGCTGGTGGTCATCGCCGGTGTCGGCGGTGCGATCTACCTCAAGCTGAACGGCAACATCAAGTCCTTCGACGCCGATGCGATAGCCCGCAACCGCCCCCCGGAGGCGAAGGCCGACGCGGACGGCAACAAGCCGGTCAACATCCTGCTGATCGGTTCGGACAGCCGCGGCAAGAACAATGCCGACCTCGGCGGCGGCGAGGACGGCGGCGCCCGCTCGGACACCACGATCCTGCTGCACGTCTACGCCGACCACAAGCACGCCGTGGGGATCTCGATCCCGCGCAACGCCAAGGTCGAGCTGCCGTCCTGCAAGCTGCCCAACGGCAAGTGGACCAAGGGCGGCAACACCGACCTGTTCAACTCCGCCTTCTCGCTGGGGGGCAGCGACGACGGCAACCCGGCCTGCACCCAGAACACGGTGGAGAAGCTCACCGGCATCCGCGTCGACCACACCCTCGTGGTCGACTTCAACGGCTTCTCCGCGATGACCCAGGCCGTGAACGGCGTGGACATCTGCCTGCCGAAGCCGATCTACGAGGGCGACATCAACCCCAACCTGAAGAAGAAGGGCGACCTCGTCCTCCCGCAGGGCAAGCAGAAGGTGGAGGGCCAGAAGGCGCTCGACTACGTCCGGCTGCGGCACGGCATCGGCGACGGCTCGGACATCGGCCGGATGAAGCGCCAGCAGGCCTTCCTCGGCTCGCTCGCCAGCAAGATCAAGAAGGACGGGATGAACCCCACCACCCTCCTTCCGCTGGCCGACGCCGCCACCAAGTCCCTGGTCGTCGACCCCGGCCTGGACTCCGCCGACAAGCTGCTCTCCTTCGGCCTGTCGCTGAAGAACATCGACATGCACGACCTCAAGTTCGTGACGGTGCCCTGGCGTTACCGCACCCAGGACCAGGACCTCGACATCGTCCAGGCGGACGCCAAGAAGCTCTGGGACACCCTCAAGGCCGACCAGACCATCGACGGCCAGAACGCCACCGGCCAGCAGCCGGACGCCCCGGACACCACCAGCGCGGCCCCGCCGCCGCCCGCGCAGCCCACCACGCCGGCCGCCCCGGCAGCGGACACCGCCAACTCGTCGATCAGGGTGGCGGTCTACAACGGCACGACCTTCAACGGCCTGGCCGGCAAGGCGACCGAGCAGCTGAAGGCCGCCAAGTTCGTCGCCAGCACAGCGGGCCAGGCGGCGAGCACCAAGTACAAGACGACCACGATCGAGTACGGCTCCGGGCAGAAGGCGAACGCCGAGAAGGTGGCCGCGCTGTTCCCGGGCGCCAGCCTGGAGCCCAGCGGCGCTCGGGGCATCTCGGTGATCACCGGCCAGGACTTCGCGGCCGCGATGGGGATGGCGGCCACCGCCCCCGCCGCCGGCGCGCCGTCCGCTGCCACCCCGGCCGTCCCGGCGCCCCCGCAGCCGCTGCCGACCACCATCACCAACGAGGCCCGTTCCGCCGACGACGACATCTGCGCGAACACCAGCTACGGCAGCGGCGGCTGACCCCGCCCGCCGCGGGACGCGGGACCACCCGAGCACCGGGACGACCCCCGGGCCGGCGCCATCCGGTGCGCGCGGGCCCGGGGGTCGTGCCATGGTGGGCCCGTGGCCCCCGGCGGGGCCGCGCGGTCACCGAAAGGCGGACCCCCATGTCCGAGATCGCCCTCCAGCTCGACATCGCCGCGCCCCGGGACGTGGTGCTCGCCGCGCTCACCACGCACGACGGGCTGACCGCCTGGTGGACCACCGGCGTGGACCGGGACGGCGACGTGCTGCTGTTCGACTTCCCCGACGTCCCCGAGCCGTTCCGGCTGCGGGTGGAGCGGGCCGACCGGGACCGGGTGGTGTGGACCAACGCCGGCTCCTTCCCGCCGCACTGGGCCGGCACCTGGATCAGCTGGGAGCTGGCCGACCAGCCCGACCGGCCCGGCGCGCCCGCCGCCCCCGACCGGCCAGACGAGCCCGACGAGCCCGCCGCCGAGCGCACCCGGCTGCTGTTCCGGCACGGCGGCTGGCAGCCGGGCAGCGAGGAGGGCGTCCCGGCGGTGGCCGGCACCTGGGCCGAACTGCTGGTCCGGCTCAAGGACTACGCGCAGAGCGGCAAGGTGCAGCCGTACTTCGTCACCGCGCACCGCCACGACGCCCCGTGAACACCGGGTGGGAGCTCCGTGACGATCCGGCGGCCGGTCGCCCGCCAGGGCGCCGTCCGGTGGCGGGATCGCGGCGGCGGGCCGATGGTGGCGGTGTACCGCCGTCGTCCCGGCCGGGCCGTACCCCCGCCCGGCGCGACCGCCCCGACGGCCCGACCGTCCCCACCACCACAGCCGCCCACCACCGCCTCCGGGAGGCCCCGCGATGCCCGTAGTCACCGATCCGTACAAGCCCGGCACCCCGTGCTGGGTCGACCTGATGGCGAGCGACCAGCAGGCCGCGCTCGACTTCTACCGCGACCTGTTCGGCTGGCAGGGCGAGGTCGGCCCGGCCGAGTTCGGCGGCTACGCCGTGTGCACGCTCAACGGCAAGCCGGTCGCCGGGATCATGGCGCAGATGGTGCCCGAGGGGCAGCCGGCGCCGCCCGTCGCCTGGACCACCTACCTCGCCTCGGACGACGCCGACGCGGCCCGGACGGCCATCGTCGAGGCCGGCGGCACGGTCCTGTACGACCCGATGGACGTCGGCACGATCGGCCGGATGCTGGTCGCCGCCGACCCGACCGGCGCGGTGTTCGGGGTCTGGCAGGCGATGGACTTCATCGGCGCGGGCGTGGTCAACGAGCCCGGCGCCCTGGTCTGGAACGAGCTCAACACCGCGGACACCGACGCGGCCCGCCGCTTCTACCAGCCGGCCCTCGGGCTGCGCCCGGCCACCATCCAGGGCATGGACGGCTACTTCTCGCTCAACGTCGGCGACCGCACGGTGGGCGGCATGCAGCCGATGCCCGACTACCTGTCGCCCGGCACGCCCTCGCACTGGATGACCTACTTCTCGGTGGACAGCACCGACTCCACGGTGGACGCCCTGGTCAAGGCCGGCGGCTCGGTGATCCAGCCGGCCTTCGACATGCAGTCCGGCCGGATGGCGGTGGTCCAGGACCCGCAGGGCGCGGTCTTCGCGGTCGTCGAGGCGCCCGAGGCGCAGATGCCCGACTCGCCGTGACGCCTGTGACGCCTGTGACGCCGTGACCCCGCGGAGCCGTCCCGGCCGGGCCCGACCAGGGTGCGGCCGGGGCCCGGCCCGGGCCACCGGAAGCCGCCCCTTCCCGCGACGCGCCGCCGGGAAATGGGCGGCTTCCCCCCGTTCCCGGGTAAGACTGCACCCATGCTGGGGCTACCGGACGACATCCGCGCTTTCCTCTTCGACCTCGACGGGGTGCTCACCCAGACCGCGAAGGTGCACGCCGCGGCCTGGAAGGACACCTTCGACGCCTTCCTGCGCGCCGAAGCCGCCCGCACCGGCGGCCCGTTCGTCCCCTTCGACTCCGTCACCGACTACGACACCTACGTGGACGGCCGCCCGCGGCTGGACGGCACCCGCGCCTTCCTGCTCAGCCGGGGCGTCGAACTGCCCGAGGGCACCCCGGAGGACCCACCCAACTCCCGTACCGTGCAAGGGATCAGCCGGGCCAAGAACGACACGGTGCTGCGGCTGATCCGGGAGCAGGGCGTCCAGCCGTACCAGGGCTCGGTCGACTACGTGCACCGGCTGCGCGCGGCCGGGCTGCCCGGCGCCGTGGTCTCCTCCAGCGCCAACTGCCGTGACGTGCTGAGGGCGGCCGGCATCGAGGAGCTGTTCGAGGTGATCGTGGACGGCAACGTCGCCAAGGCCGAGGGTCTGCCCGGCAAGCCCGCCCCCGACACCTACCTGTACGCCGCCCGCGCCCTCGGCGTCGAACCCGCCCACGCGGCGGTCTTCGAGGACGCGCTCGCCGGTGTCGCCTCCGGCCGGGCCGGCGGCTTCGGCGCGGTGGTCGGGGTGGACCGCACCGGCCAGGCCGCCGAACTGCGCCGGAACGGCGCCACCGTGGTCGTCCGGGACCTCTCCGAGCTCCTCGCCGAGGAGCTCGGCGAGCGGGCCGAGCGCGGCGGGGCAGGCGCATGAGTTCCGCGGACAACTTCGTCATCGACCCCTGGCAGATCACCGAACAGGGCCTGGACCTGGCCTCGATGGCCCGCGCCGAGTCCATCTTCGCGCTCTCCAACGGGCACATCGGCCTGCGCGCCAACCTCGACGAGGGCGAGCCGCACGGCCTGCCCGGCACCTACCTCAACGGCGTCTTCGAGCTGCGCCCGCTGCCGTACGGCGAGGGCGGCTACGGCTACCCGGAGTCCAGCCAGAGCGTCATCAACGTGACCAACGGCAAGATCATCCGGCTGCTGGTGGACGACGAACCCTTCGACCTGCGCTACGGCCAACTCATCAGCCACAAGCGCTGGTTGGACTTCCGCGAGGGCCTGCTGCACCGGGAGGCCGAGTGGACCTCCCCGGCCGGGCGGACGATCCGGGTGCGCTCCTCCCGGCTGGTCTCGCTCACCCAGCGCGCCGTCGCCGCCGTCGAGTACAGCGTCGAGGCGGTGGACGGCCCGGTGCGGATGGTGCTCCAGTCCGAGCTGGTCGCCAACGAGCAGCTGCCCGGCGGCCCCGAGGGCGACCCTCGGGCCGCCGCCGTGCTGGAGGCGCCGCTGCACCCCGAGGCGCACCACGCCAGCGGCACCAAGGCCGTCCTGGTGCACCGCACCCGCTACAGCGGCATCCGGGTCGCGGCCGGGATGGACCACGTGATCGAGGGCCCGGAGGAGTTCGACACCGTCGCCGAGTCCGAGGCCGACCACTGCCGGCTCAGCGTGACCACCGTGCTCCAGGCCGGGCAGCGGCTGCGGCTGACCAAGTTCATGAGCTACGGCTGGTCCGGCACCCGCTCGCTGCCCGCCGTCCGGGACCAGGTGGAGGCCGCGCTGACCGCCGCCCGGTACACCGGCTGGGACGGACTGGTCGCCGAACAGGCCGAGTTCCTCCGGGAGTTCTGGGAGACCAGCGACATCGAGATCGAGGGCGACGTCGAACTCCAGCAGGCCGTCCGGTTCGCCGTCTTCCACGTCCTGCAGGCCGGCGCCCGCAGCGAGGAGCGGGCCATCCCCGCCAAGGGGCTGACCGGGCCCGGCTACGACGGGCACAGCTTCTGGGACACCGAGACCTTCGTCCTTCCGGTGCTCACCTACTGCCTGCCCAACGCCGTCAACCAGGCCCTGCGCTGGCGGCACACCACCCTGCCGCTGGCCCGCGAGCGGGCGGTCCAACTCGGCCTGTCCGGCGCGGTGTTCCCGTGGCGGACGATCCGCGGCGAGGAGTGCTCCGGGTACTGGCCGGCCGGCACCGCGGCCTTCCACATCGGCGCCGACATCGCCGCCGCCGTCGCCCGCTACGTCCGGGCCACCGGCGACGCGGAGTTCGAGCGCGAGTACGGGCTCGAACTGCTCGTCGAGACCGCCCGGATGTGGCGCTCGCTCGGCCACCACGACGTGGCCGGGAAGTTCCGCATCGAGGGCGTCACCGGCCCCGACGAGTACAGCGCCGTCGCGGACAACAACGTCTTCACCAACCTGATGGCGCAGAGCAACCTGCGCGCCGCCGCCGAGGCCGCCGTCCGCCACCCGCACGAGGCCTCGCTGCTCGGCGTGGACACCGAGGAGACCGCCGCCTGGCGCGACGCGGCCGCCGCGATGTACATCCCGTACGACGAGGACCTCGGCATCCACCCCCAGGCCGACGACTTCACCCACCACCAGGTCTGGGACTTCGAGCACACCCCGCCGGAGAACTACCCGCTGCTGCTGCACTACCCGTACTTCGACCTGTACCGCAAGCAGGTGGTCAAGCAGGCCGACCTGGTGCTCGCCATGCAGGTCCGCGGCGACGCCTTCACCGACGAGCAGAAGGCCCGCAACTTCGCCTACTACGAGCGGCTGACCGTCCGGGACTCCTCGCTCTCCGCCTGCACCCAGGCGGTCATCGCCGCCGAGGTCGGCCAGCTCGACCTCGCCTACGACTACACCGCCGAAGCCGCCCTGATGGACCTGCACGACCTCGGCGGCAACACCCGCGACGGCCTGCACATGGCGTCGCTCGCCGGGGCGTGCATCGCCCTGGTGGCGGGCTTCGGCGGGCTGCGCGACCACACCGGGACGCTCTCGTTCCGGCCCCGGCTGCCGTCCGGGCTGATGCGGCTGGGCTTCTCCCTGCTGGTGCGCGGGCACCTGCTCAAGGTCGACATCACCCACGCGGGGACGACGTACACGCTGCGCCGCGGCGAGGTCCTCCACGTGTTGCACGACGGCGAGGCGGTGGAGGTCAAGTCCGGCGCCCCGGTCACCGTGCCGACCACCGTCCCGCCCGCCCAGGAGCGGGTCGCCCAGCCCCCGGGGCGCGAACCCGCCCGCCGCCAGCCCCAGGCCGGCCTCGCGGCGGGCAAGCTCGGCCAGCAGGACCACCTTCCGGCGGAATAGCCCCGCCGCCAGTCCCGCCAGTCACGCCCCGCTCGGTCCCAGCCGGCCCGCCCACCCGTCCGGCCCACCCCGGCTGCGCGCGGCACCGCCCCGGCGGAGGGTGCAGGTGTCCCGTGGCGACCGAAGGAGCGCAACCGTGCCGAGCGTGGCCGAACAGATGGTGGAAGTGCTCCGGCAGGCCGGGGTGGAGCGGGTCTACGGCGTCGTCGGCGACAGCCTCAACCCCGTCGTGGACGCGATCCGCCGGGCCGACGGCATCAGCTGGGTGCACGTGCGCAACGAGGAGGCCGGCGCCTTCGCGGCCGCCGCCGAGGCCGAGCTCTCCGGCCGGCTGGCGGTCTGCGCCGGCTCCTGCGGCCCCGGCAACACCCACCTCATCCAGGGCCTCTACGACGCCCAGCGCAGCGGCCTGCCGGTGCTCGCGCTCGCCTCGCACATCCCGTCCGGGCAGATCGGCACCGGCTTCTTCCAGGAGACCCACCCCGAGCGGGTGTTCACCGACTGCAGCAACTGGTGCGAGATGCTCTCCGCCCCCGCCCAGCTGCCCCGGCTGCTGCGGGTCGCCGTCCAGCACGCGCTCGGCTCGCACGGCGTCTCGGTGCTCGTCTTCCCCGGGGACGTCGCCGCGCTGCCCGCCGCCGGGCCGACCGGCACCAGCCACTTCCTCACCGAGCAGGCCGTCGCGGCGCCGCCCTGGTCCCAGGTGCAGGAGCTGGCCCGGCTGCTCAACGCGGCCCGCAAGGTGGTCCTGTTCTGCGGCGCCGGGGTGCGCGCGGCGCACGCCGAGGTGATGGCGGCCGCGCGGGCCCTGAACGCGCCGGTCGGCCACTCCCTGCGCGGCAAGGAGTGGATCCAGTTCGACAACCCGTACGACGTCGGCATGAGCGGCCTGCTCGGCTACGGGGCCTGCCACGAGGCGCTGCACTCCGCCGACCTGGTGCTGCTGCTCGGCACCGACTTCCCGTACGACTCCTTCCTGCCGCAGGCGCACACCGTCCAGGTCGACCACGACGCCACCCGGCTCGGCCGCCGCACCGCCCTCGAACTGGCCGTCCACGGCGACGTGGCCGCCACCCTGCGGGCCGTGCTGCCGCTGCTGGACGCCAAGTCCGACCGCGCCTTCCTGGACGGCATGCTTCGCAAGCACTACCGGGCGCTGGAGGACGTGGTCGGCGCGTACACCCGGGACATCGAGAAGCACCTGCCGATCCACCCGGAGTACGTCGCCTCGGTGCTGGACGAGGTGGCCGCCGAGGACGCGGTGTTCACCGTGGACACCGGCATGAACAACGTCTGGGCCGCCCGCTACCTCCAGCCCAACGGCCGCCGCCGGGTGATCGGCTCCTTCCTGCACGGCTCGATGGCCAACGCCCTGCCGCACGCGATCGGCGCCCAGCTCGCCTGCCCGGGGCGGCAGGTGGTGGCGATGGCGGGCGACGGCGGGATCGGCATGCTGCTCGGCGAGCTGCTCACGGTGGCCAGGCACCGGCTGCCGGTGAAGACGGTGGTCTTCAACAACGGCGCGCTCGGCATGATCAAGCTGGAGATGCTGGTCTCCGGCTACCCGGAGTCCGAGATCGACAACGGGGACGTGGACTACGCCGGGATCGCCCGGGCGATGGGCATCCAGGCCAAGCGGGTGACCGAGCCGGGCCGGGTCCGGGAGGTGCTGGCGGAGGCGCTGGAGCGGCCGGGCCCCGCCCTGGTGGACGTGGTCACCGACCCCAACGCGCTGTCCATCCCGCCGCACGTCACCGCCGCCCAGCTGAAGGGCTTCGCGCTGGCGGCGGGCCGGACGGTGCTCTCGGGCGGGGTCGGGCGGATGATCGACCTGGCCCGGAGCAACCTGCGGAACATTCCGCGGCCGTGAGCGCGCGGGCTCCCGGGGCCTTGCCTCTGAGGCAAAATTCTTGCCCGGGCGGCACGCCGGGTGTCCACTGGACACATGACCAGCAGCTCCACCGGTGCCGCAGGCACCGGCGAACAGCTCGACGACCAGGAGGTCGCCGGCCTCGCCGCCCGTCTCCGTGAGCACCGGCTCAGCAGCCGGCTCACCCTGGAGGTGGCCGCCGGGAGGGTCGGGCTCTCCCCAGCCTATCTGTCCCGGCTGGAGACCGGCCGCCGGCAGCCCTCGCTGCCCGTGCTGCTCGGCCTCGCCCGCGCGTACGGCACCTCGGTCTCCGGGCTGCTCGGCGAGACGCTCGCCGAGCCGGACCCGATCGTCCGGGGCGGCGCCATCGAGCCCGGCCGGGCCGGTGGCTGGGGCTACCGCCGGGCCGGCGCCCCCGGCCGCGCCATGCAGGCGCTGCGGGTGCACGTCCCGCCGGGCGTGCAGGACGCGGTGGTCCGGGTGCACCCGGGCGAGGAGTGGCTGTACGTGCTGAAGGGCGCCCTGCGGGTCACCCTCGGCGACCGGGTCCACCACCTCGGGGTGGGCGACTCCGCCCACTACGACTCGCTGACCCCGCACTGCATCGCCGCGGAGTCGGACAGCGGCGTCGAACTGCTCTTCGTCCACACCCTGCTGCAGAGCCCCGGCGGCGAACTCTGCCTCGGCGGCGGCCCCGCCGCCGTCCACTGACCTGCCGTCAGAACACCCCGGAGGAGATCACCATGGCCGATCCCACCACCACCGTCGCCCCCGACACCGCCGCCGGCCCGAAGACCATGGACGCCGGCAAGTGGGCCAACAAGCGGATCTACCTCCGCCTGCTGATCTACACCGTCGGATGCCACGCCTTCGCCGGCTTCATCATCCTCCTGTTCTCCCTCGGCAGCCGCAACAAGTAGTCCGCACCCCGGCCGTCCGCCCGCCCCACCCCCGAGGGGGCGGGCGGACCGCTGTTCCTAAGCCCCGCGCAGCAGTTCGCACAGGGCCCGCACGGCCCCCGGGAAGGCGTGCTCCGGCGGGGTGCCGTAGCCGATGACCAGGGCGGGCGGGGCTTCGGCGGCGGCCGGGGCGGCGCGGTTCCAGGCGAGGCCGCCGAGCGAGAGCCCGGCCCGCCGGGCGCGGGCGAGGAGTTCGGCTTCGGGGGTGGAGCCGGGCGGCAGCCGGAGGACGGCGTGCAGACCGGCCGCGATGCCGGTGACCCGGACCCGCGGGGCGTGTTCGGCGAGCGCCGCCACCAGGTGGTCGCGCCGGCGCCGGTAGTGCAGCCGGCAGCGCCGGACGTGCCGGTCGTACGTGCCGGACGTGATCAGCTCCGCCAGGGTCAGCTGGTCCAGCACCGGGGACATCGTGTCGGCCAGCGCCTTCAGCCGGGCGACCGGCTCGACCAGCGCGTCCGGCAGGGCCAGCCAGGCCAGCCGCAGGCCCGGCGCCAGGCTCTTGGCGGCCGTCCCGGCGTACACCACCCGCTCCGGGTCGAGGGCCTGCATCGCGCCGAGCGGCTGCCGGTCGTAGCGGAACTCGCCGTCGTAGTCGTCCTCGACGACGTACCGGTCCTGCTCCCGCGCCCACCGCACCGCCGCCGCCCGCCGGTCGGCGGCCAGCGCCGCGCCGGTGGGGAACTGGTGGGCCGGGGTGAGCAGGACGGCGCCGGCCCGGTGGTCGAGCCGGTCGACCAGGGCGCCGTCGGCGTCCAGCGGCACCGGGGTGACGGTGAGCCCGGCGGCCCGGGCGACCGCGTGCTGCGGCGGCAGCCCGTACTCCTCGACGGCCAGCGCGCGGGCCCCGCGCTCCCGCAGGGCGGCGCAGAGCAGGCCGAGGCCCTGGGTGACGCCGGTGCAGACGAGCAGGTGGTCGGGGTCGGTGCGGACGCCGCGGACCCGGGCCAGGTAGTGGGTGAGCGCCTGCCGCAGTTCGATCCGGCCGAGCGGGCTGCCGTAGTCGAGGGCCTCGTGCGGCGCGGTGGCGAGGGCGCGACGGGCGGCGGCCAGCCAGGCGGTGCGCGGGAAGAGCGAGAGGTCGGGCCGGCCGGGCATCAGGTCGTGGCGGGCGGCCCGGCGCCGCGGTTCCGGCCGGGCGGCGGGCCGTCGGGCCGGGACCGGCTCGGGCACCGCTCGCCGGGCGACGGTGGTGCCGGAGCCCTGCCGGGAGCTGAGCCAGCCCTCGGCGGTGAGCTGGCCGTACGCCTCGACCACGGTGTTGCGGGCGATGCCGAGGTCCTCGCCGAGCGCCCGGGAGGACGGCAGCCGGGTGCCGGGGGCGAGCCGCCCGTCCTGGACGGCCTCGCGCAGCGCGTCCTCCAGGGCGGCCCGCAGTCCGGCGCCGGCGGCCCGCCGCCCGGTGAGGTCGAGGTGCAGGTCGCCGCCGAAGGTGGTCCAGGAGGTGCTCACGGCCCCATTCTCGCCCGCGGGCCGGGGTCACCAGGCGGCGCCGGCGGGCTCCTCGATGGTGGTGTTGACGCGGTTGAAGAGGTTGGTCAGTCCGATCATCAGGATGATCGCGGAGAGCTGTTCCTCGGTGAAGTGGTCGGCGGCGGCGTCCCAGACGTCGGCCGGCACGGCCCGGCCCGAGCGGTCGGCGATCCGGGTGGCGGCCTCGGTGAGGGCGAGGGCGGCGCGCTCCTCGTCGGTGAAGAACGGCGCCTCGCGCCAGGCGGCCACCGCGTGCAGCCGCTCGTCGGTCTCGCCGTGCTTCCGGGCGCCCTGGACGCCCGCGAACACGCAGGCGCCGCACCCGTTGATCTGGCTGGCCCGCAGGTGCACCAGCTCCAGGACCTTCGGGTCGGCGCCGCCCTGGTACACGGCCCGGTAGACGGTCTGGATGCCCTTCATGGCGTCCGGCAGGACCGTGGCGGGGTTCCTCATGCGAGCGGTGTGGGCGGTGCTCATGGTGTCCTCCTCGTCGGTTAGCGTCCGTCACTGGACCGACGGATCCCGACGCGAGGATGTGACAGAGTGAGCGAGGAAATCCCTCCGACCGGTTCGGCGGAGCTCCAACCGGCCGAACTGGCCCGGCGTTTCGAGGCGGAGCGCCCCCAACTGCGGTCGGTGGCCTACCGGATGCTCGGGTCGATCGCCGAGGCCGAGGACGCCGTCCAGGAGACCTGGCTGAAGCTGAGCCGCAGCGACGTGGGCGGGGTGCGCAACCTCGGGGCCTGGCTCACCACCGTCGTCGGACGGGTCTGCCTGGACCAGCTGCGCTCGCGCGCTTCCCGCCGGGAGGAGCCGCTGCCCGAGCAGGACGGCCAGGTGCGGCTGCCGGACCCGGTGGTCAGCGGGCTGTCGGCGCTGGACCCGGTGCACGAGATCCTGGTCGCGGACTCGGTCGGGATCGCGCTGATGGTGGTCCTGGAGACGCTCTCCCCGGCGGAGCGGGTGGCCTTCGTGCTGCACGACATGTTCGAGGTGCCCTTCGACGGGATCGCCGAGGTGCTCGGCCGCACCCCCGCGTCCACCCGGCAGCTGGCCAGCCGGGCCCGCCGCCGGGTGCAGGGCGCCACCCCGGCCGCGGACTCCGACAACGCCCGCAAGCGCGAGGTGGTGGAGGCCTTCCTGTCCGCCGCCCGGGGCGGTGACTTCGACGCCCTGCTGACCGTGCTCGACCCGGACGTGGTGGCCCGTTCGGACGGCGGCACGCTGGTGCCGAGCGCGCTGTCCCGCGGCGCCGCGGACGTCGCCGCGCAGGCGATCGCCTTCGCCCGCTTCGCCGCCGACGGCCGGCTGGTCCTGGTCAACGGCTCGCCCGGTGTGGTGTCCTTCGCCGGGGGCCGCCCGCTGTCGGTCATGTCGTTCACCATCCACGCGGGCCGCGTCACCGCGATGGACATCCTCACCGACCCGACCCGGCTGGCCGCCCTGGGCCTCACGCCCTGACCGCCCCGACGCCCCCCGGGCCGGCCGGCACCCGGCCGGCCCGCGGGAGCGCTCAGGCCAGGCCGCCCGTGGCGCGGAGGCTCCGGCCGGTGAGCGGGCGCGGCCCGCCCGGTGCGTCCAGCACGTTTCCTCCACGTGGTGTTTCCCGGTGCTTCCCGCGCCGCCCGGACGGCCACGCGCTACCGTGCCGCCCATGGCGAACTTTGTACTGGTGGCGGGCGCCTGGCTCGGTGCCTGGGCGTGGGACGGGGTCGTGGCGGAGCTGGGCGCGGCCGGGCACGGAGCGTACCCCGTGACGCTCTCCGGGCTCGCGGAGAGGCGCGGTACGCCCGCCGGTCAGCAGACGCACGTGGCGGACGTCGTCGCCGAGGTGGAGCGGCTGGACCTGCACGACGTGGTGCTGGTCGGGCACAGCTACTCGGGGATCCCGGTGGGCCAGGCCGCCGAACGGATCGGCGGGCGGCTGGCCGGGCTGGTCCTGGTGGACGCCAACGTGCCGGTCGCGGGGGAGTCGTTCGCCGACCAGATGCCGGAGCCGGCCGCGCTGCGGGCGGACCTCGCCGCGCACGACGGCTGGTGGCCGCCGCTGCCGCCGGCCGAGTTCGCCGAGCAGGGTCTGACGGTCGAGCAGATCAACCGGATCGCGGCGGGGGCGACCCCGCACCCGGGCCGCTCGCTGACCGAACCCGCCGTCCTGGAAGGCCCGTTGAGCGCGTTCCCGGCGGTGTACGTGAAGTGCCTGCTGGACTGGCCGGAGCCGCCGCCGGTGGTCGCCCGGCTGGTCGCGGACGGCCACTGGCGGCTGGTGGAGCTGGACACCGGGCACTGGCCGATGTTCTCCCGGCCGGTCGAACTCGCCCGGGTCCTGGCCGGGGCGGCGCGGCCGGCCCGCAGCGACCGGTAGGCCGCGCCGCGGCCCCTCGGCCAGGAGGACCGGGGCTGGCGGGAAGGAGGGCGGACCACCGACGGCGGGCGCGGCCCGCCGTCGGAGGTTCACCCACCGTACGGTTGCGGGACGCCGGGGCCGAGGTGCCCGATCAGCGCCGCCGCCACGGCGGCCAGCACGGTGGCGGTCGGGACGGCCCGGTGCGCCGCGTCGCAGAGCAGCACGACGGCGGTCACCGCGGCCGGGGTGCCCGCCAGCGGCAGGGCGACGGTCAGCACGGCGAGCAGGCGGCGGGGGCGGTGCGGGGCGTCCGGGCGGGTCACGGCGGGTCTCCTTCGGGCTCGACCCGCGCCACGATGCCGCCTCCCGCAGCGTCAGGTTCAAGTCCTTTTCCGCCGCCGCCCGACCCCTGGCCGCCGCCGATCCGCGGCCGCCGAGGCCCGACCCCGGGCCGCCGCCGCTCAGCGCGCGGCCACCCGCCGCCACCCCGGCCCGTCCGCGGCCACCGGCGCGGCCGCGAAGTCGTAGCGCAGCAGCTCAGGCCCCAGCGCGAGCAGCGAGATCGACGAGGAGCCCCAGATCCGCCCGTCGCCGAAGTCCCGCCGCTGGATCAGCGCGGCGTCTGCGTCCGGCGCCAGCCCGTCCCGGGGTCCGGCCAAGGTGCCTGCGAAACCCACATTGAGATGATCTTGAAGCCTTGATCCGCCGGCCGGGTCCCCATGAGCGGATCAATATCATCTGGCGTTCTGCCATGTCCTGGCTTGGGGCGTTCCGGTCCCCGCCCGTCGATCTTCCATGACGATGCCCACCGCGCGGGTGTGCTCCCGTGGTCGTGTTGGCATCGGAGTTGGGCGGTCAGTGGGACATGACGTCGATCGAGCGGACGGCGTATCCGCGGTTCAAGCGGCTGATCACCGCGCGTGAGCTGCACCTGTTCTTCTCGCCGAGCCGTGAGGAGGTCGCGTGGTGCCAGGAGCGCGCGGACAGCGAGGACCACCAGCTGTCGCTGCTGCTGCTCTTGAAGTCCTACCAGCGGATGGCGCGCTTCCCGAAGTGGGAGGAGGTACCGGACACGGTGGTCGACTTCGTCCGCAAGGCGGTGGAACTGCCGGAGGGCACCGCACCGGGCCAGTACGCCTCGGTGCGGACGGCGGAGGCCCACCGCGGCCTGGTCCGGGCCCGGGTCGAGGGAATCCGGTTCGACGCGGGTGAGGCCCGGCAGGTGGCGCGCGAGGTGATCCGGGCCGAGGCCGGCTCGAAGAACAACCCGGCGGACCTGATCAACGTGGCGCTGGAGCAGCTGGTCCAGAAGGGCCTGGAGCTGCCGGCGTTCTCCACGCTGGACCGGATGGCGATGAGCATCCGCACGGAGGTGAACAGCGACATCTTCACCCGGGTCTACGAGCGGGTCGGCGAGGAGGAACGGGCCAGGTTGCTGCGGCTGCTGACCGTGGTGGGGCTGGACCGCAAGACGGTGTTCAACCAGCTCAAGCAGTCCGCCCAGCGGGCTACCTGGTCGAACATGAGGAAGCTGGCGGACCACCGCAAGTGGCTGGACGGCCTGGGCGAGACCGGGGTGTGGCTGGAGGGCCTGGCGGCCGGGAAGATCGCGGACTTCGCCGGGGAGGCGGAGGCGGCGGACGCGGGCGTGTTGCAGGACTATGCGGAGGTCAAGCGGGTCACGCTGATCGCGTGCCTGGTCCACAAGGCCCGGATGCGGGTGCGCGACGACCTGACCACGATGTTCGCCAAGCGGGTGGCGATCAAGGCGAAGCGGGCCCGCACCGAGCTGGAGGAGATCCGCAGCCGGCAGCAGGCGATCGTGGAGGGCCTGATCGGCAACTACCGCACGCTGCTGCGGCAGGTGGACACGGACGGGCCCGCGCAGACCGCCCGGGCCAAGGCCGGCGCGCTGACCAAGGAGACCCTGGACGCGCTGGAGGGCCTGGACGAGGCGGCCGGGGCCTCGGAGGTGAACCGGCGCCTGAAGCGGCAGGTCGCGGCGGCGTTCCTGAAGCTGGCCGAGGGCCTGATGGTGCAGTCCAACGGCCTGTTCAGCGTGACCTCGGCGGTGGACGGCTTCGGCGGGTTCGACGCCCAGTACGCCCAGATCGAGAAGGTCTCCGCCCACCACGGCGACAACTGGGAGGTGCTGATGCACGGGCACCTGAAGGCCGACCGCTCGGTGATGCTGAACCTGCTGGAGAGCCTGGACCTGGTGGCCACCAGCGAGGACAGCCGTGTGCTGGACGCCTTCAGGCACCTGCGGCGGTTCCGCAACTCGCGCGACTACATCCCGGTGCGGGGTGTGGACGACAAGGGCCGCGACACCGGGGTGGTGGACATCCGCTTCGCCACCCAGAACTGGCAGAAGATCGTGCGGGACCGGACCCGCCCGAACTCGTACGTGCGCCGGCACTTCGAGGCGATGGTGCTCTTCAACCTCGCCGAGGAGCTGCGGTGCGGCGACATCGCGGTCCCCGGCTCGGAGGAGTACGCCGACTGGAGCCGGCAGCTGCTGGGATGGCGGGAGGTGGAGGAGCGGCTGCCGGCCTACCTGGTCGAGGTGGGCTTCCGCGAAGCAGGCGACGGGACGCCGTTCGACGCCGCCGCGTTCCGGGCCCAGCTGCAGGACCGGCTCACCGAGGCCGCGGCCGCTGCGGACTGCGGCTACCCGGAGAACGAGGGCCTGTTCATCGACCCGAAGACCGGGGTGCCCACGCTGGAGAAGTATCGGGCGGACGAGCGGCGCCCGAGCGCGGTGAAGCTGGAGCAGGCCATCAAGGCCCGCCTGCCCGAGCGGTCGCTACTCGGGGTGCTGGCGCGCACCGCGTACTGGATCGAGTGGTGGCGGCGCTTCGGGCCGGCCTCCGGCCACGACCCCAAGCTCAAGGACGCCTTCGGCCGGTACGTCATCACGACCTTCGTCAACGGCACCAACATGGGCCCCTACGAGGCGGCCCGGCACATCAGCGGGGTGAGCGGGCACGAGCTGTCGGCCACCGCGAACCGGCACTTCACCGTCGCCAAGCTGAACCAGGCGATCACGGACGTGGTCAACGCCCACGGCCAGCTGGACATGTCCCGGGCCTGGGGCGACGGCACGGCGGTGGCAGCCGACGGCACCCACATGGACACCTACCTGAACAACCTGGTCGCCGAGACCTCGATCCGCTACGGCCGGCCCGGCGGCATCGCCTACCACCACGTCGCCGACACCTACATCGCGCTGTTCACCCACTTCATCCCCTGCGGCGTGTGGGAGGCGGTGTACATCATCGAGGGGCTGCTGAAGAACGAGTCCGAGATCCAGCCGACCACGATCCACGCGGACACGCAGGGCCAGAGCTACCCGGTGTTCAGCCTGGCACACCTGCTGGGGTTCGAGCTGATGCCGAGGATCAGGAACTGGAAGGACCTGGTGTTCTTCCGGCCCACCCGGCAGACCTCCTACGTCCACATCGACGCGCTGTTCGGCGAGGCGGGGCGCAACGTCATCGACTGGGACCTCATCGAACACCACTTCAAGGACCTGATGCGGGTCGCGCTGTCGGTGCGCGAGGGCACCGTCTCCTCGGTGCTGCTGCTGCGGCGCCTGCGCTCCGGGTCGCGCAAGAACGCCCACTACGCGGCGTTCCGCGAGGTGGGCCGGGTGATCCGCACCATCCAGTTGCTGCGCTACCTGACCGATCCGCAGATGCGCCGGCGGGTGACGGCCGCGACCAACAAGGTCGAGGCGTACAACGGCTTCTCCGAGTGGGTGCGGTTCGGCAACCGGGGCGTCATCACCGACAACGACCCGGTCGAGCAGGAGAAGGCGGTCAAGTTCAACGCCCTGCTCAGCAACTGCCTGATCTTCCACAACACCCTGGACATCGCCCAGGCGGTGCGCGAGCTGCAGGCCGAGGGCTGGAAGGTCGAGCCGGAGGACCTGGCGGAGGTCTCGCCCTATCTGACCGAGAAGATCATGCGGTTCGGCGAGTACTCCACCCACGAGCTCGACCTGGCGCCGGAGGCGTACGAGCAGCACCTGGACGTCGACTTCACCAAGTTCGACCCGCAGAACCACACCGAGGCTTCCTGACGGTCCGCCCCGCTGCCGGCCTCGGTCGGCCGACCGACGTCAGAGCCGCACAGTGTGATGCCGTGCCGGGTGTTTCGGGCAGGACGGCACCATTCGGGCTGGACCGGGCAGCTACCTGCGCTTCCTCAGCCACAGGACCACACCCACGATGACCGCGAGGGCGACGACGCCAAGGACGGGACCGCCGAGGGTGAGAAGGCGCTGAAGGGAGGTCGCGGCGAGGTATCCGGTGCCGGCTTCGGCGGCGGCCCACAGGCCGGCGGCGACGGCGCTGTAAGGGGCGATGCGCCGGTAGGGCAGCCGGGTGGCGCCGGCGAGGTGGGGGGTGAGGGTGCGGACCATCGGCAGGAAGCGGCCGAGGAAGACGGCGCGGCCCGCGTGGCGGGTCATAAGGGTTTCGGCGTGCTGCCAGGCGGCGGCGGGGATGCGGGCTCCGATGCGGCCGGTGCGCAGGCGCTCGCCCAGGAAATCTCCGGTGCGGTGGGCGAGGTAGTCGCCCACGACCGCCGCCCCGGCGGCGGCCGCGATGACGAGGGGAAGGCTGACGGTGCCGGCGCGGGCCATGGCGCCGACCGTCAGCAACAGGGCGAGGGTGGGGGTGAACGCGCCCAGCAGCAGGGCCGACTCGGCGCAGACGACCAGGGCGAGCACCGCGTACACGGCGATCGGAGGCAGGTGGGCGAGGGCGTCGGTAAGGAAGTTCATCGCCGGACACCGGCCCGTCGGCTGTCTCGTCTGAGGGAGACATTGTGCGTGCGCTCCCGGTCACCGGGGGTCTCGGGGCGCCGCAGTTCCCAGACGTGGGCCGGGGGCAGGTTGGCGAGGACCGTCCAGCGGCCGGCGGCGTAGCGGTGTTGGTAGGCGGTCATGATCTCGTCGACGGCGGCGTGGCGGCGCGTTTCGGCGCGGGAGGAGAACAGGGTGCGGGCCTTGCGGGTGCCGAGGTAGGCGAAGTAGGAGAGGGTGCCGCCGGGGTGCAGGAGGTCCATGTAGCGGGCCATGATCTTTTCGACCTGGTCGGGGGTGAAGTTGGTGAGCGGCAGGCCGGAGACGATGACGTCGTAGCGGCGGTCGGTGTCCAGGTCCTCGACCAGGGCCTGGTGCACGGTGACCTGGGTGTGCCGGGCGGCCCGGGTGTCGACGAGGTGCCGGAGCCGGGGGGTGAAGCGGGGGTTGGCCTCGACGACGTCGAGGCGGCTGCCGCGGGGCAGCTGGGGCAGCAGGGCGCTGGTGACCGCGCCGGTGCCGGCACCGGCCTCCAGAACGGCCAGTGGGCGCGGGGCACGGACGCGGACGGGGTCGGTCAGGGTGCGGGCCAGGGCCTTGCCGCTGGGGGCGATGGCGCCGGTGGTGCGCAGGTCGCGCACGGCTTCCCGCAGGAACGCCCAGCCATCCGTACGGGTGCGTGTCGCGGCGGTGGCCCGGTTCGTGTCCTGCTTGTCGGTGTGGTTCATGGATTCCACGGTAGGAATGGGGAAGGGGCCACGGTTCGGCCGTTGTGCGACGCCTACCCCCTACGAAAGTAGGGGTGTGGCGGTAGCCGATCGTCGCGGGGTGCCCGCGGTGGCGGTGCCTACGATCGGCAGGGTGAGCACACGATCAAGACCCGGCTGGGCAGCCCTGACACGCGCGGTGTTCCTGGCGCTCCTGGTGACGGCCGCCACGGCCAACGCCTCGACCGTGGCCGGCGGCCGCTACACGGTCCCGGTGTTCGCCGTGGCGCTGGTGTGCGCGGTGGTCCTGACGGTGCCCGCGTTGCGGTGGCCCGCCGCGCCCGCTGTCGCCACCGCGGCCGTGGCCTGGTGGGGGTGGCCCCTCGCACCGCTGCTCGCGGTCGCCTCGTTCGATCTGGCGCTCGCCCGCCGCACGCGGGTCGCGCTGGTCTGCATCGCCGTCGCCCTGAGCGCCAACCTGCTCGGCGTCGAGGCCACGTCCGTGTGGAACGGGCGGCAGTGGGTGGCGGCGGTGACCGTCCTGCTGTTCGCGCTGGTCGTCGGCCTGTGGCAGGGCAACCGCCGGCGCCTGCTCCAGACGCTCGCCGACCAGGTCGAGCACCTGCGCACCGAGGCCCGGCTGCGTGAGGAGGCCGCCCGCGCCGCGGAGCGGGCCCACATCGCCTCCGAGATGCACGACGTCCTCGCCCACCGCCTCAGCCTCATCGCCCTGCACACCGGCGTCCTCGTCACCCGCAGCCCCGACCTCCCCGCCCCGGTCGCCGAACGCCTCGCCCTGCTGCGCGGCGCCTCCACCGAGGCGCTGGCCGACCTGCGCGAGGTCCTCGGCGCTCTACGCGAGCCTGACACCGCAGGCGAGGGCGCCGCGCTCGAACCGGCGATACGGGAGGTTCACGATCTGGTCGAGCAGGCGCGCGCCGCCGGACAGGCCGTCGAGCTGACGGTCGACGGCCAACCGGAACAGGCCCCGACCACGCACCGCCTGGCCGTCTACCGCATCGTCCAGGAAGCGCTGACCAACGCCCGCAAGCACGCCGAAGGCGCCCGGGTCACCGTGCGCGTCGACTACCGGCCGCCCGCGACCCGCGTCGAGGTCACCAACAGCGCCGGCGTCCCCGGCGCGAACGCCTCCTCCGGCTCCGGCTACGGACTCGTCGGCCTGCGCGAGCGCGTCAGCGCCCTGGGCGGCGACATGGACACCGGACCCGCCGGAGCGGGCGCCTGGCACCTGGCGGCCCGCCTTCCCCACCCCACCACCCTCGACCAGAACGGCCCCCGCCCATGATCCGCGCGATGATCGTCGACGACGACGCCCTGGTCCGCCTCGGCCTGACCGACCTCCTCGACGGCGACCCCGGCATCGAGGTCGTCGCCCAGGCCGCCGACGGCCTCCAGGCCGTCGAACAGGCCACCGCCCACCGCATCGACGTCGCCCTCGTCGACGTCCGCATGCCCCGCATGGACGGCATCACCGCCACCGCCCGCCTGCGCGCCCTGCCCCACCCCCCGAAGGTGATCACCCTGACCACCTTCGACCTCGACGAGTACGTCTACAACGCGCTCGCCGCCGGCGCCGACGGCTTCCTCCTCAAGGACACCGACCCCGTCGAGATCCTGCGCGCCGTCCACCTCGTCGCCGCCGGCTCCGCCATGCTCCACCCCGCCGCCGCCCGCCGCGTCATCGACCGCTACCACGCCACCAACCGACCCGTCGCCGCCTCCGCCCAAGCCCGCATCGAACGCCTCACCCCCCGCGAACGCGACGTCCTCGCCCTCCTCGCCCAAGGCGAGACCAACGCCGACATCGCCACCCGTCTGGCCATGCGCGAAAGCACCGTCAAAGCCCACGTCAGCCGCATCCTGACCACCCTCGACGTCACCAACCGCGTCCAGGCCGCCCTCCTCGCCCGCGACGCCGGCCTCACCACCTGACCGCACAGCCACCGCTCCCAGCGGCAAAACACCGGGCGCCCGAACGAACACCGGCCCGGTCCGGAGCGACCGACCTGCCTGCCCCACGCAGTGTCGTGCTCAGCCCCCGCCGGCCTCTCACAAACGACCCTTTCCGGGAGCAAGATCGGAAACGGTCACCAGGAGCGGCCCGGGCGTCCGATCGGCTCTCAGAACTCGTTCTCACTCAAGTAACGGCGGACCCCTGTTCTGGGAATGGTTTGTGAGAGAATTTCGGGCGTGACGGACCCTCAGGACACCACCGACAGCGACGCCGACGACGTCGAGCGCCACGACTGCCCGCGCTGCGGCGTCCAGCCCGGCTCACCCTGCCGCTCGCGCTCGGGCGCAGTCGCCGGGATCTACCACACCGGCCGCTTCAAGAAGGTCGCCCGGCTCGCGAAGCTGCTGCGGGTGCCGACCCCGGCCGACCGCGGACCCGGCCAGCCCTGGCGACCCGGCACTCCGCCGCCGGCCACGCCCGAGACCGGCGCCCCCGGCGCTGACATCCGCATCGGGTACGCGAGGTGCAGCCACCTCACCCAGGAACTCCAGTCGCAGCTGGACGCGCTCAGCGCGCACGGCATCCCGCGCGACAAGATCTTCTCGGAGAAGATCAGCACCCGCATCCGGGTCCGCCCCCAGTTCGAGGCCGCGCTCACCCTCGCCCGCGAGATCAAGGCCCACGCGCCGCACTGCCGCGTGCTGTTCACCGTCTACGAGATGAAGCGCCTCGGCCGCGACGCCGCCGAGCTCACCGCGCTGGCCGACCACCTCACCGCCCACGGCCTGGTCCTGGAGATGCTGGCCGGCCCCCTGCCCGGCATCTACGACCCGTCCGGCCCCGGCCGGATGCTCTTCGGGTTCTTCGCCGCCATGGCCGAGACCGAGCGCGAGAGCATCCGCGAAGCCACCCTCGAAGGACTCGACGCCGCCGCCCGCAAGGGCAAGCACGGCGGCCGGCCGCCCGTCATCACCGACGACATGCTGCACACCGTGCTGCGGCGCCGGGCAGCGGGCGAGTCGATCGAGCAGATCCGCCCCGACCTGATCATCCCCACCGGCAAACGCAAGGGCCACAACCCCGGCCTGGCCAGCATCTACCGGGCACTCGCCGAGCACGAGAAGCGCCAGGCGTACCCCGAAGCCGTCGCCCAGGCCCAGGCCGACTTCGCCGCCCTCCAGACCAACTGACGGCAGATCGGCCTACAAGATCATCTCAATGTGGGTTTTGCAGGCACCTTGGCCGGACCCCGTCCCCGGCGACGATCGGCAGCCATCCGCCCCAGGCCGCCGGGGCCGGCCCCGCGGCGGTCGGCTCGGGCCGGGGCTCGGCGGCGAGGCGGGCCCGGAAGTGGGCGGCCCGCGCGGCCATCAGCGCGTGGATCCGTTCGGAGGCGGTCCGCTCCGCCGCCACGCCCTCCAGCCCGTCGTTGAGCACCACGCTCAGGCCGGACGGCAGTTCGCGCTCCGCCAGCCGCCCGCCGGCCCAGCTGGACACCCGGGCGCCGTCGGCCCGGACCAGGACGAGGTGGAACGGGTCGTACGGCGTGAGGTCGAGGTGGCCGATCCCGCCCTCCCGGACGGCGGTGAGCGGCAGTCGGCCGCGGGTGAGCCGGGCGCCGGCGGGGGCGGGCGGGCCGAAGCCGTTCAGCAGACAGGCGGCGGTGCGCCGGTCGGGGTCGACGGCCAGCCAGGTGCCGCCCGCCGCGAGGTCCAGTCCGCCGAGCAGTTCGGGCCGGTCCGGCCAGTGGTGGTCCGGCGGCAGCCAGGCGCGGCCCAGGTACTCGTCCCGGACGGACAGCAGCAGCACCGGGGCGGCCGTTCCCGGCTCGATGCTGACGAACGCCGTGCACACGGCCTGCCCCCTGACCTCGTCCTGTCGGCGATCTCCTGCCGGCGATCCTCGCACGGCCGTTCGTACGCCGGAAGTGGCCCAAGGAACGGGCGGCCGAACGCACCAGGGCGGCAGGCCACCGCGCCCCTAGGCTGGCGGCCATGACGACGAACGAGACGACCGCGACCGGCGGGGCCCCGGTGCCCGCCCCCGAGCAGCGCCTGCGGATGGACAAGCTCGCCCCCGCCTACTACCAGGCGATGATCGCCGTGGACCGGGCCTCCCGGGAGGGCCTCGACCCGGTGCTCGCCGAGCTGGTCAAGGTGCACGCCTCGATGATCAACGGCTGCGCCTTCTGCATCGACATGCACGCCACCGACGCCCGTCAGCACGGCGAGCGGGAGCACCGGCTGCTCGCCCTGCCGGCCTGGCGCGAGACCCCGTTCTTCACCGCCCGCGAGCGCGCCGCCCTGGCCCTGACCGAGTCCGTCACCCTGCTGACCCAGGGCCACGTGCCGGACGCCGTGTACGCGGAGGCCGCCGCGCAGTTCGACGAGACCGAGCTGGCCCAGCTGATCGCGCTGATCACCACCATCAACGCCTGGAACCGGATCGGCGTGTCCACCCGCATGAGCCCGGCCGCCAAGTGAGCGCCGCCGACCTCACCGTCCGGCGGGAGAAGGCCCGGCTGTTGCGGGAGCTGCACCGCCCGGGCGGGCCGCTGGTGCTGGCGAACGCCTGGGACGTGCCGAGCGCCCGGCTGGTGGCCGCCGCCGGGGCGCGGGCGGTGGCGACGGCCAGCGCGAGCGTGTCCTGGTCGCTCGGCAGCGCGGACGGCGGCGGCGCCGACCGCGAGCAGGTGCTGGCCCGGACCGCCCAGGTGGTCCGCGCGGTCGACCTGCCGGTCACCGCGGACCTGGAGGCCGGCTACGCGGACACCGCCGCCGGGGTCGGCGAGACGGTCGCCGCGCTGCTCGCCACCGGCGCCGTCGGGGTGAACCTGGAGGACGAGGGCAGGCCCCGGGAGGAGGCCGCCGAGCGGATCGCGGCCGCCCGGGCCGCGGCGGACGCGGCCGGCGTGCCGCTCTTCGTCAACGCCCGCACCGACGTGTTCCTGCGCGGGATCGGCGCCCCCGAGGGCCGGTTCGACGACGCGGTGGGCCGGCTGCGGGCGTACGTCGCGGCGGGCGCGGACGGGGTGTTCGTCCCGGGGGTGTCCGACCCGGAGACCATCGCCGCCCTGGTCGCGGCCGTCCCTGCGCCGCTGAACGTGCTGGCCGGCCCCGGCTCCCCGGCGGTGGCCGAGCTGGCGGCGCTCGGCGTGGCCCGGATCAGCCTGGGCCCGGGCCTGGCCGAGGTGGCGTACGCGGCGGTCCGCCGGGCCGCCGAGGAGGTGTACGGGCACGGCACGTTCACCGCGCTCGCCGAGGGGCTGAGCTACCCGGAGCTCAACCGGCTCGCCGCGGGCTGAGTGCCGCCGGCCGAACGCCGCCGGCCGAACGCCGTGGCCGGCCGGCCGTACGGGGGTCGGCCGGCCGGCCACGGCCGGTTCACCGGGCCCGGCGGCCGCCGGACCGGCGGGTCAGTTCAGGACCTGCCCGCTGAGCCCCGGGTGGCTCATCTGGTTGGTCCCGAGCGCCTCGACCTGGTCGGCGGCCTTGCCGACGACCGGGAGCTTGCCCACGGTCCGCAGGGCGAGGTCGGCGGGGGAGACTTCCAGCCCGTCGGTGAGCCCGCCGGAGACGTCCGGCGAGGAGGCGGTCTGGGTGGTGGCGGAGGCCGCCGGGACGGCGAGGGCGAGGCCCGCCATGGTGAGGGCGGCCAGGGTGGCGAGTTTCTTCATGCCCTGCCGAACGACCCGGACCGCCCTCAGGTCACCGGATCGCTCAGACCGTCACCCACAGGGTGCGCACGCTGTTGCTGACGAACGAGGCGATCGGCTCGTCCGTCCGGCCCTCCGCCAGGGCCAGCCCGGGGAACCGGGTGAACAGGTGCCGCAGCGCCGTCTCGGCCTCCAGCCGGGCGAGCCCGGAGCCGAGGCAGAAGTGCGGGCCGTGGCCGAGCGACAGGTGCTTGGCGGGCTGCCGGGTGAGGTCGAAGCGGTCCGCGTCCGGGAAGTGCCCGGAGTCCCGCCCGGCCGCCGCGTACGAGGCCAGCACGGCCTCGCCGCGCCGGATCACCACGTCGCCGACCTCGATGTCCTCGATCGCGTAGCGCAGCGGGAACTGCCCGACCGGGGAGTCGTAGCGCAGCGTCTCCTCGACCACCGCCGACCACGGCTGCTCCCCGTCCAGGACGAGCCGCAGCTGGTCCGGGTGCGCCAGCAGGGCGCGGACGGCGTTGGTGATCAGGTTGAGCGTGGTCTCGTGCCCGGCGACCAGCATCAGCAGCAGGGTGCCGACCAGCTCGGCCTCGCTGAGCCGCTGCTTGTCGAGGTGGTGGCCGGCGTCGTGGGCGGCGATCAGGTCGCTGGTCAGGTCGTCGCCGGGCTCGGCCCGCTTGGCCGCCACCACCGAGGCCAGCAGCGCGTTCAGGCCCCGCTGCGCGGCCAGGGCCGCGGCCGGGGTGGCCGAGCTGGAGACCATGGTGTCGGACAGCTCGTGCAGCTCGTCCTGCTGCTCCAGCGCCAGGCCGAGCAGTTCGCCGATCACCTGCATCGGCAGCGGGTAGGCGAAGTGCCGCCGCAGGTCGAACTCGCCCTCCAGCTTCGCGACGCCGTCCAGCAGCGCGATCGTCCGGGCCTCGATCGCGGGCGCCAGGTCGGCTATCCGGCGCGGGGTGAAGGCCTGCGAGACCAGCCCGCGCAGCCGCCGGTGGTCGTCGCCGTCGGCGGTGACCATGCCGGGGACGACCACGAAGTTGAGCAGCGGCCAGCCCTCCGGCAGCCGTCCCTCCCGGAAGGTCGTCCAGAGCCGGGCGTCCTTGCCGATCCGGGGGTCGGCCAGCAGCGACTGGAGGGTGGCGTGGTGGGTCACCGCCCAGACCACCACCCCGCCAGGGAGCTCCACCAGGACCGCGGGGCCGGCCGCGCGGAGTCGGGCGTTCTCGCCGTGCTGGTCACGGCCGAAGGGGTCGAGTCTGACGGGCTCGGCGCGGTTTCCGGCGTCGACGGTGTCCATGCGGGCCTCTCGGGGGCTGGCGGGCGGGGCGGGGTGAAGGCGCTGTAGAGCACCGGAAGGGCGGTCAGGGCCCGTGACCACGGGGACGGGCGCCAGGTCAACTCACCCGGTGGTACGGCCAGTTGGAGATCGGGAAGGCGGTGCAGCAGGGTCTCGACGGCGGTCTCGACGATGATCCGGGCCGGGTGCTGGGCCGGGCAGACGTGCCGGCCCGCGCCCCACGCGAGGTGCGCCCGGTTGCCGCCGAGCGAGCCCTGGGCGGCGGCCGAGACGCCCTGCGCGGCCGGGTCGGCGTTGGCCGCGGCCAGGCCGAGGACGAGCATGTCGCCGGCGCTGATGTACTGGCCGCCGAGCACGGTGTCGCCGGTGGCCCAGCGGCCGGGGAAGTTCTGCGTCGGCGGGTCGCGCCAGAGCACCTCCTCCAGCGCGTCGGAGACGGTCAGCCGCCCGCCGGTGAGGGTGGCCCGGAAGCGCCGGTCGGTGAGCAGCAGCCGCAGGGTGTTCCCGGTCCAGTTGATCGAGGTCTCGTTGCCCGCGACCAGCAGCACCACCAGGTGGTGCACCGCCTCCTCGTCGGTCAGCTCGGCCGGGTGGGCGAGCAGCCAGGAGGTGAGGTCGGCGCCCGGGGCGGCCCGGCGGCTGCGCACCAGGTCGACCAGCAGCGTCTGGAACTCCACGCCGGCGCGCTGCGACTGCGCGCTGCTGTCCACGAAGTGGCTGATCAGCTCGACCAGCCGGGGCCCGCTCCGCACCGGCAGTCCGACCAGCTGGGTGAAGACCAGCAGCGGCAGGATGCGGGCGTACTGGGCGATCAGGTCGGCGGTGCCGTCCGGGCCCCAGCTGTCGATCAGCCCGTTGGCGGCGGCCTCGGTGGTCCCGCGCAGCTGGCGGTGGTCGATCTGGGCCAGGGTGTCCGAGACGGCGGAGCGCAGCCGCTGGTGCTCGGCGCCGTCCAGGTTGAGCAGGGTGGGCCGCCAGGAGGTCATCGGCAGCAGCCGGGAGTCGGCGGCCAGCCGGCCCTCGGCGGGCACCCGCCAGCGGCGCGAGTCCTTGGAGAACAGCGCCTCGTTGCGGGTGAGTTCGAGCAGTTCGGGATAGCCGAGGACGAGCCAGGCCTCGACCCCGGGCTCCAGCTCGATCGGTGCGACCGGCCCGTAGCGCTCGCGCAGCCGGGCGTACAGGCCGTGCGGATCGTCGGCGACGGCCGGGCCGTACAGCGGGGTCAGCGGCACGCCCACGGGCAGCCCGCCGGGCCGGCCGCCGCCGTGGGCGACGGGGCACCTGGGAGGCCCGGGCGGTTCGGGGGCGGTCATCGCTGGAGCTCCAGGACCGAGCTGCGGTGCAGGTGGTCGACGAAGTCGATCAGCAGGTCGTAGGCCTGCCGGCGGTCGCGCGCGTCGCAGTACAGGATCGGCACCTCCGGCAGCAGGTCCAGCGCCGACCGCAGCTCCTCCTCCGGGTAGCTCGGCGTGTCCGGGAAGGTGTTGACGGCGACCGCGAAGGGGATGCGCTGCTCCTCCAGCCGGCCGAGCACGTCGAAGCTCTCGTCCGGCCGGCGCAGGTCGACCATGGCGATGGCGCCGAGCGCACCGCGCGACAGGTCGTCCCAGAGCGGCCAGAACCGCTGCTGCCCGGGCGTGCCGAACAGGTACAGCGCGAGCCGCGGGTTGAGCGTGATCCGGCCGAAGTCCAGCGCCACCGTGGTGGTGCTCTTCCCGGCGAGCCCGGTGAGGTCGTCGACGCCGGCGCTGGCGGCGGTCATCGTCTCCTCGGTGCGCAGCGGGGTGATCTCGCTCAACGATCCGACCAGGGTGGTCTTGCCGACCCCGAACGGACCGGTGACCAGGATCTTGACCGCGCCCTGCACCGAGGAGGGCAGGTACTGCGGCCCGTCGGCGGACCCGGTGGCCCCGGGGGCGGCTTCAGCGGAGTTGGCGGAGGCCAACGAGCACCTCTTCCAGAAGGGTTGCGGGCAGGCGTTCGGCCTGCGGTACGGGCGGGAGCACCTGCACGGCGCCGAGGTCCCACAGGTCCCCGACCAGCACCTTGACGACGCCGAGCGGCAGCCCCAGGTGGGCCGCCACCTCGGCGATGGACAGCAGGCTGTGACAGAGGGCGAGGATGCGCCGGTGCTCGCGGTTCAGCAGCTCGTGCTCGGGCAGGTCCGGCGCCTCCGGTAACGCGCTGACCAGGCTCTCCACGGCGAGCTCGGCCCGGGTGGGGCGGCTGCGCCCGCCGGTGATGACGTACGGCCGGACCGGGCCGCTCAACGGTGGCCCCCCGCCGCGTGGTCGACGCGCGGCGGGCTGGTGAGGTGGGCGCCGATCCGTTCGACCAGGACCTGCATCTGGTAGGCGACCAGGCCGGCGTCGACGGCCTCGCCGGTCACCACGGCCAGGTGGGCGCCGGCTCCGGCGGCGACGACGAAGAGGTAGCCGCCGCCGTACTCGATGACGATCTGGCGGGTGGCGCTGCCGGGGCCGCCGAAGCCCGTCGCGACGCCGCGGGCCAGTGACTGCAGTCCGGAGCAGGCGGCGGCGAGCCGTTCGGCGTCGTCGCGCGCGATGCCCGCGCTGCGGCCGATCTCCAGGCCGTCGTTGGAGACGACGACAGCGTGCTGGACCTGCGGGACGGCGATGATGTCGGCGAGCAGCCAGCCGAGATCAGGGGTGGTGGTCATGGAACTCTCCGGAGCGCTGGGGAAGTCGGGGGGAAGCGGGCAGGGAACGGTCGGACTGGGCCTGGGCCCGGACGGCGGAACGGCCGCTGGCGGTCCCGGCCTGGAACATCGCCATGAACGCCTGCGCGTCCCGGGCCGAGCGGTGGGGCGGCGCGGGCGGCGGTGGGGGAGCGGCGTGCTGGGCGGGTCGGCCGGTGCGGTCGCGCCGGTGGCTCCGGCGGGGCAGCGGGGGAGGGGCGTCACCGGTGGCGGCGTGCCGGCCGGTGGGCGGGGTCTCCACCATGGGGTGACCGGCGGGAGAGGCCGGTCGGGGACCGGGGCTGAACGCCCGGTCGTCCGGGCCGAGGCCGGGGACGGTGGGCGGCAGCGGCTCGGTGAGCAGCGCGTTCGGCAGCAGCAGGACGACGCGCACGCCGCCGTACGGCGAGGGCGCCGAGCTGAGCGTGACCCGGAAGCCGTACTGCTCGGCGAGCCGGCCGACCGCGGCCAGGCCCAGCTGCGGCACCTCGCCCAGCCGGGAGACCTCCAGGGTGCTGCCGCCGGCCAGTGCGGCGGCGGCCTTGGCCACGGCCTGTTCCGGCATGCCGACGCCGCCGTCGTCGATCTCGACGACGGCGCCGTTGTGCACCGGCATCAGCGTGACGAACACCTGGGTGCTGGGCGGGGAGTAGCGGGTGGCGTTGTCCAGCAGCTCGGCGATCGCGTGGATCAGCGCCTCGGCGGCGGCGCCGACCACGGCGGTCTCGGTGCGGCTGCGCACGACCACGCGCTGGAACGGCAGGATGCGCGACTGGGCGCCGCGGACGACGTCCTCCAGGGAGACGGGTTCCGGCCAGTGCCGGCCGGCCCGGGCACCGCACAGCACGGCCAGGGTCTGGGCCAGCCGGGCCTGTTGGGCGGCCGCGTGGTCGGCCTTGAGCAGGCCCTCCAGCAGCGCGGGGTCGTCGTGGGTGCGCTCCATCTCGTCCAGCAGCGCCTGCTGGTCGTGGGCCATCACCAGGATCCGGCGGGCGACGCTGAGGAAGGCCCGCTGGGTGGAGGCGGTGTGCTCCTGCTCCTGCTGGACGGCGGCGAGTTCGGCGCCGCGGCGGGAGAGTTCGACGGCCAGCTGGTCCTGGAGGGCGAGGAGTTCGCCGTGCAGCCGGTCGGCGCGGCGGCGCTGGGTGACGGACACGGCGCGGTACCGCGCGGCGGCCACGAGGGCGAGGACGGCGAGCACGCCGGTTGCCGTTACGGACCACTGAGTCATCGTCACGCGGCGAATTCTAGGGTGATGATCCTACGAAGGTGTGAACGGATCCCGCCAAGTGACCGGATCTCGTCAATATCGAGTCAATTCGGCGTCAATCGGCGCTCGTTCGACCCCGATCGCACCGCCTGACGAGGCGTCCCACCGGCCTGGCCGGCCCCGGCGGCCGGCGTCGGGACCGGGCCGGTCGGCCGGATCGCGTCCTGTGATGTGTGGGGCCTGTGTGCAGGGTGTTGCGGAAGGGGCGCCATCCGGTGCAGGGGCGGCCCCGAGCCCCGAGTCCGGGCGGGCCGCCCGAGGCGGTCAGGCGGGCCAGCCGCGCAGGCCGGCGGTGAGGGTGGCGATGAGGCGGTCGTGGGTGGTGGTGAGGTCCTCGGCGAGCTGGAAGGCGCCGGCGGTGGAGAGGGACGCGAAGCCGTGGGCGAGGGAGCGGACGGTGCGGGCGGCGTGGACCGCCTCGGCGCCGTCGAGGCCGTACTCCCGCAGGACGGCGATGATCACACCGACCAGCCGGGCGGCCGCCCGGGTCAGGTCGTCGTCGGGCTGCGGGGCCTGGGGCAGGGCGTGGTAGCGGTGCGGGTGCTCGGTGGCGTACGCGTGGTAGGCGCGCAGGACGGCGGCGACGGCGTCGTCCCCGCTGCGTCCGACGGCCGCCTCGGCCAGCCGGTCGGCCAGGTCTCCGGTGACCCGGACGGCGATCATCCGCCGCAGTTCGGCCAGGCCGCCGCTGACGTGCTTGTACAGCGAGGGGGTGGCGACCCCGGCCCGGGCGGCGACGGAGGCCAGGGTGAGGGCCTCGGCGCCCTGCTCGTCGATGAGGGCGAGGGCGTGGTCGACGACCTGGCCGGGGGTCAGTCCTACGCGGGGCATGGGTTCGGGATCTCCGTACGGGTGGCGGCGGGCGGGGACGGGGCTCAGCCGAGTTCGGCGAGGAACGGCAGCAGGGCGTCCGCGGTGGCCGCCGGGTTGTCGGCCATCGGGTAGTGCCCGGACCCCTCGATCATCACCTTCCGCGCGCCCAGGGCGGCGGCCTGCCGGTCGGCGACGAGCTCAGGCTTCGGGAAGTCGGGGTCCGCGCTGCCCATCACCACCAGCGCCGGGCACCGTACCGCGGCCGTCCAGCCGGCCGGCGCCGAGTCGCCGCGGACGTACCCGCGGGTGGCGGCCTTGCGGCCCGGGGTGCGCAGCGCGGCGACCAGGCCGTCCACGTACGCGTCGAAGTCGGCGGGCTTGGCGCCGGGGAAGGCCATCCGGCGCAGGTAGAAGCCCCAGGAGGCCGGCCAGTGGACGAGGGCCGTGCCCATCAGGCCCATGACACCGCGCATCAGGGCGCCCGGCGGCGGGTTCTCGACGAAGGCGTCGAGCAGGACGATCCCGGCGACCCGCTCGGGCGCGTCCCCGGCGGCCCTGACGACGGTCGCCCCGGTGTAGGAGTTCCCGGCGAGCACGGCGCGCTCGATGCCGAGGTGGTCGAGCAGGGCGAGGACGTCGCCGGCGAGGGCGGCCGGGCCGTAGTCGTCCCAGGCGACGGAGGACTCGCCGAAGCCCCGCAGGTCCATGGTGACGACCCGGTGGCCGGCGGCGACCAGCAGCGGTCGCAGGTGCCGGTAGGCGGCCCGGCTGTCGAGCATGCCCGGCAGCAGGACGACGGGGGTGCCGTCGCCCTGCCGGGTGTCGTCGAAGGCGATCCGGCCGCCGGGAACGGTCAGGTACTGGGTGCTCGGGGTGGTGGTGCCGTTCATGGTGGTCCTCCTCGGGCCGCCGGTGCGGGGCATCGGCGGTGCTGCCGATAGCCATAAAGCTAAGGCTAATAGCCTTAGCCGTCAAGCGGTCGGCGGTCGAATCGGCGCAGGGGGCGGTCAGACCCCCTCCACCTTGAACGGGTCGTGCTCGCTGAGCAGCTTCTCCAGCCGGGCCTGGTCCACCCGGGTCACCATCTCGTTGGACTCCTGCCGGTCCCGGATCACCTTCGCCAGCGTGAACGCGGAGGTGACGGTGTAGAGGAGGCCGATCCCCAGGAAGGCCCGGGTCCACCCGCCGACCGGCAGGTAGGCGATCCCGGCCGCGAGGGCGGTGCCCGAGACGGCGAAGGAGAGGACGGCCTGGATGTAGTAGGCGGCCGTGGTGCGGCTCTGCATCGGAGTGCTCATGGCGTCAGGATGCGGCCGCCCGGTCGGAGCGCACATGAGTAGGCGTACTCAGATGGGGCCGTGCATGAGGGGTCGTTCGTTGACGTTCGATCACCTGGGCGTAAGCTGCTCCGAACGGATGGCTTGGAATCAGAGCCTCCTAGGATTAACGTTTGATAACGCAGCGCGGTCGTCAACGCCGTACCCAGACGGCACCGTGCGCCGTCGCCTAATCCCGCCGACCGGCCCCCGGGCAGGTCAGGGAGCCGGGGAACCACGTTCCTTGGGGTGAATCGGCGGGGCCCCGGCCCGGCCGTAGGAGACCTTCCTGCTCCGAACCCGTCAGCTAACCCGGTAGGCGCGAAGGAAGGAAAGGAGCGCGCCTCCCGTGGCGTCGACGCACACCCCGGCACACCCCGGCTCCGCAGCCGGCACCCAGCTTCTCGACCACCCCGGCACGGACGGCCCCGAGGCCTTCGGTCCGGAGGCCGAGACCAACCGCCACCGGATGCCGCGTCAGACCCGCGGAGCCTCCCCGCTGCTCGGCGTCACCGCCGTCGCCGCCACCCTGGGCGCCACCGGCTTCGCCTCGGCCACCCCGGCCGTCGCCCCCGCCGTCGAGGCCCCGGACGAGACCCCGGTCGCCCTCTCCGCCGACCCCGGACTCGCGCTCGCCGCCCGCATCCAGCACCAGGCCGACAGCCAGCGCACCGCCGCCGAGGAGACCGCCCGGCTGCAGGCCGCGCAGGAGGCGGAGGCCAAGGCCGCCGCCAAGGAGGCCGAGGCCAAGCGCGCCGCCGAGGAGGCCGAGCGGGTCAAGGCCGCCGCCCTCACCCTCCCGGTGAAGGAGTACCGGCTCTCCGCCCACTACGGCCAGAGCGCCCGCTACTGGGCCAACCTGCACACCGGCCTGGACTTCGCCGCCGACACCGGCACCCCGGTCTACGCGCTCGGCCAGGGCACCATCACCTCGGCCGGCTGGGCCGGCTCGTACGGCTACCGGATCGTCGAGACCCTGCCCGACGGCACCGAGATCTGGTACTGCCACCTCTCCTCGATCACCAAGGGCTCCGGCAAGGTCGTCTCCGGCCAGCAGATCGGCAAGGTCGGCGCGACCGGCAACGTCACCGGCCCGCACCTGCACATGGAGGTCCGCCCCGGCGGCGGCGCCCCGGTCGACCCCGAGCCCTGGCTCGAGCAGCGCGGCCTCACCCTCTGACGCACCCGCGAAGGCCCCCGGCCCGGAGCCGCAGCTCCCGGGCCGGGGGCCTTCGCGCGCCGGCTCATTCCTCGACGGGCAGCTGCGCCAGGTACGCCTCGATCTCCTCGTGGCCCGGCTCCGGCGCCAGCTCCGGGAACTCCGTCACCAGCAGCCGCGGCAGCCCCGGCACCGTCCACCCGCCGAACAGGTCGAGCGCCGCGTCGACCGCCGCCTCCTCGAACCGGCCGAAGTCCCCGGCCAGTTCGTCCGGCATCGGCCGTCCCAGCGAGGTCAGCTCGGCCAGGTTGCGGTAGCTGCGCCGCATCAGGCCCTGCTCCAGCAGCCGCCGCGCGCCGTCCGTGGCCATGCCGACCGCCAGCACCCGGCCCGGGCCCCAGCCCTGCTCGTCCGGCTCGTCCAGCCAGCCGGCCGGCACCAGCGCCCCGTACGCGGCCAGCCGCTCGTCCTCCGACAGCTCCGCGAAGCCGGCCAGCCAGTCCCGCACCGCCGCCGCGTCCGTGACGTCCACCCCGTGCGCGTGCAGCAGCAGCGCGTACAGCCGGGGCCAGGTCACCAGGTCGGCGCGGCGCAGCAGCCCGGCCGCGACCTCGCCCTGCCACTCGGCCTCCGCGTGCAGCCGTTCCTGGCGCTTGGCGTTCAGCCGCCGGGCCGCCCGCTGGTGGTCGATCAGCAGCCGGACGGCGTCGCCGTAGGCCAGCGGGTCCTCCTCGGGCGCGGGTTGGACGTACAGGTGGAGGCGCTCGTACAGCAGGTGCTCCACCGCGTCGGAGGTCAGTTCGGGCCAGCCGTCGCGCATCCTGCCCTCGCCCAGCTCCAGCAGCGCCAGCACCGCGCGCAGCGGCCCCTCGGCCACCGGCGCGCGGCCCTGCTCGGCCGCCCAGGCGAGCAGGTCGGCGGCCTTGGTGCGCGGGGCGAGCCGCAGGTCTTCGTCGTTCATAGTCCGAACGGTAGCCGCCGGGCGGGGATAGGGTCGGCAGCCATGGTCCCCGTACGACTCACCGGCCCGCGACTGGCCGTCCGCGAGTACCACCACACCGAGCGCGACGTGGACGCGCTGCACGCGCTGTTCGGCGACCCGGAGGTCACCCGCCACCTGCCGTTCGGGCCGAGCGACCGGGAGGAGTGCGCCGACCAGGTCGAGCTCTACCTGGAGGAGGCGATGGCCGGGGAGCGGGACACCTACCGGCTCGCCGTCACCAGGCTCGCCGACGCCGAGGACCCGGCGGACGCCACGCCGGTCGGGCAGGCCTCGCTCACCCTCGACGGGTACCGCGCGGCCCAGCTCGGGTGCGTGCTGGCCCGCGGGTCCTGGGGGCGCGGCTACGCGGGCGAGACCGTCGGCCTGCTCTGCGACCTCGCCTTCGGGGCCCTGGACCTGCACCGGGTGGCCGCGCGGGTCGCCGTGGCCAACGAGGCCTCCGACCGGGTGCTCACCCGGCTGGGCTTCCGGCGCGAGGGGCGGCTGCGGCACGACGGGTTCAAGGACGGCGTCTGGACCGACTCGTACCTCTACTCGCTGCTCGCCGACGAGTGGCCCGGCCCGGCCGCCCGGACGCAGGGGGGTTAACCCCACCCCGGATCCGCCAGGCCCCCGGATCCCGACCGGCCACCGCATCCACCAGACTGGACACCGTCAGCGGGACGAACGACCGACAGCACGAGGGGCCGGGGGCCGGGATCATGAGCAGCAGCCGCAGCACGGAGGACCGGGAGTGGGACGTCCCGGGCGTCCACGGGGACGACCGGCGCCCCGCCGGGGCCCGCCGGACCGAGCGGCGGCCGGCCCTGTGGCGGGCGCCGTTCTCGGCGTACTACTACCGCGAGGTCGGCTACGCGCTCACCGGGCTGCCGGTGGCGATCGCCGGGTTCGCCGTCTCGGTCACCATGTTCTGCCTCGGCCTCGGCACCTTCGTCACCGTCGTCGGCCTGCCCGTGCTGGGCGCCCTGACCAGCCTCGCCCGCGGTTTCGGCCGGCTGGAGCGGGCCCGGGTGCGCGGCATGCTGGCCCTGGACGTCCCGGGCCCGGAGCCGGTGCGCCGGGTCCGCCCCGGCAGCTGGGGCGCGATCACCGCGCGGCTGGGGGACGGAGCCGGCTGGAAGGCCGTGCTGTACCAGGTGGTGATGCTCCCCTGGGCGTTGTTCAGCTTCACGATGACGCTGGTGTTCCTGGTGCTCGGCTGGGCCCTGACGCTCTACCCGCTGTACCACTGGGTCTTCCCGACGTACACCTCCTGGAAGGGGTACCGGGTGTTCGACTTCCGCGACAGCGACGGCATCCGGCACCTGTACGAGATCCAGTCGCCCTGGCAGATCGCCGGGCTCTCGCTCGCCGGGCTGCTGCTGGTCTTCCTCACCACCCAGCTGGTCCGCGGCCTGACCAACGTCAACCGGGCCGCCGCCCTGGGCCTGCTCGGCCGCTGACCGCTTCGGCTGACCGCTGACCGCCGACCGCTGACCGCTTCCGGCTGACCGGCTCCCTGGCCTGTAATAGTCACTTGGCAGGATTGCCCCTATACTCGTCCGCATGATCGAGACGACGATCCGGCACGCCGACGCGACCGACGCCGACCGGCTCACCGCGCTCATCCATGCTTCCGGCGCCTACCGCGGCGCGTACTACGCGATGATCGACGGCTACCGGCTGACTCCCGACTACATCGCCCGCCACCTGGTGCGGATGGCCGTGGACGCCGCCGACGACCGCCTGCTCGGGTTCTACGGCCTGATCCGCGAACCGGCCGAGCTGGACCTGATGTTCGTCGCCGACGAGGCGCAGGGGCTGGGCGTCGGGCGGCAGTTGATCGCCGACATGCTCGACCGTGCGCGGGAGGCGGGCACCACCTCGGTCAAGGTCGTGTCCCACCCGCCCGCCGAGCGCTTCTACCTGCGGGTCGGCGCCGTACGCACCGGCACCCGGCCCCCGCAGGCCAGGACGCCCTGGGAACAGCCCGAACTGCGCTTCGCCGTCTAGGAATTCCCGCCGGCCGACGGCGCGTCCGGTGCGCCCGGCTGGACCGGCACCACCACCGGTACGACCTGCGGTACGGCCTGCGGGGCGGGCGGCCCCGACCGCGCCGGCACGAGGCCCGGCGCCTGGATCCGGGACAGGATCTTCTCCGCCAGCCAGCTGCGGTCCGACCCGTACGGGATCCCCCGCGGGTCGACCAGCTGGGTCGCCACCGCGTCCCGCACCCGCTGCGCCTCGGCGGCGGGCAGCCGGGAGAGCAACCCCCGGGCGGCCAGCAGCGCGTGGTACTGCTCGAAGTCCGAGCGCGGGCGCTCGATCGCGTCCAGCACGCTCGACAGGTCCGCCAGCGCCGGATCGCCCTGCATCAGCGCGAGCGCCTGGATCCGCCGGCCCTCGGAGCCGTCCGCGAAGAGGTCCCGCACCTGGTCGGCGGTCAGCGCCGAACGCCGCGCGGTCGAACGGACCTCGGCCACCACGCCCGCCGGCCCGGTCGGCGACCCGGAGGAGGGCGGCAGCTGCCCGGCCAGGGCGGCCGGGCGCTCCGCGCTGCCGCCCAGCAGCCCGAGCTGCCGCATCGCGCGGACCCGCAGGTCGTCGGCGCCCACCTTGTCGCCGTGCCGGTCGTGGTCCTGCCCGGCGAGGAAGAGGTCCAGCGCCTGGTCGGTCTCGGTCAGCGCCTGCGGCAGCGCCAGCCGGGTCACCAGCCAGCCGGCCAGGAAGCCGAGGACCAGGAAGTACAGCACCAGCGCCGCCGCGAACGGCGCCACCCCCTCGCCCCCGCCGAGCGCGGGCGCCAGCGCCGCACCGAGGTCGTGCAGCCGCCGGCCGAGCGAGCCGAGCTGGGTCAGCCCGACGCCCAGCAGCACCTTGGTCAGCCAGTCCGAGACCTGCTCCAGGTTGGTGTTCGGCGCGTACGAGCCCGGCGGCTCACCGGCGCCGGCACCACCGCGCACCCGGGGCACCCCGAACAGGAAGCCCAGCCCGCCGCCCAGCACCACCGAGGCGCCGACCACCACCAGCCCGCCGCCGAGCGCCTGCCAGGCGTGCTTCCGGCCGAGTGCGAACAGCACCAGCCCGAGCAGCCCCGTCCCGGCCGCCACCCCGGCGGCGCCCCACCGCGCCGTCCGCAGCGCGGCCCCGCCGCCCGGCCGTCGTGCCTTCGCCATCGCCCGCCCCCTGTGTCCGCGCCGCTCCGCTCCGGAACCCGCGCCGACTCTAGCGCCGCGGGGAGCCTCCGGACCGTGCCGGAAGCTCCCCGGGAACGCAGACGGCCCGCGGGCTGCTCCTGCGACGCCGGCCCGTGCACTGGCCAGGCGCCGAGGCACCGGGGATGTACCGGTGAGCCCGCGGGCCGGGTGACTGCTATGGATTTCGCCTGCCGGAGGCCTGGGGCCTCACCCTGCGCAGGCAGGGGCGGCTCTAGCGAGCAGCCACCTCACGCATCCTGATGGAACTCAACTCAGGATCACCTCCCTTCAGTGTGCTGCCAGCCTAAGCAGCGCACCGGGCGGAGGCAACGGATTTACTTCGCGGCGCCCGCGTCCGCCGCCCGGTAGATCCTGAGCCGGTCCAAGACCCGCCCGCCGACGCCGGACCCGCCGTCGCCGTCCTCGGCCCCGCCGCGGGCGGCGAGGCCGCGTGCTGCCCGTACCCGGACGTGCGAAAGGCCCGGAGGACATGTCCTCCGGGCCTTTCCGCTACTGAGTAGCGGGGACAGGATTTGAACCTGCGACCTCTGGGTTATGAGCCCAGCGAGCTACCGAGCTGCTCCACCCCGCGTCGGTGAACACAACAATACGTGGAAGTCGCCGGGATGGGAAATCGGTTCCTCAGGGCGCCCTGGCGACCCGCGGCCGGCCGGGCGCCGCGTGCCGCGCCGACCGGCATCTCGCCCAGGCCGCGAAGCAGACCAGCGCGGCGAAGCAGGGCACCATCAGCGCCGCGTACACCACCAGGAAGCCGTCCGTGCCGAGGTCGGCGGCGGCGTTCCAGGTGCCGTGCAGGGCCATCGCCAGCAGCAGGCCGGCTGGCAGCGCCAGCCGGGCCAGCCAGCGGCGGCCGGTGGTGAGGGCGACGGCCAGGCCGATCCCGGTGAGCGCGGTGAACAGCGGGTGGGCGAAGGGGGAGAGCAGGGCGCGCAGCACGAAGGTCTGCACGGTGCTGTCGAAGTCGCGCAGGCTGGGCGGGTCGCCGAGGCCGATGCTGTCCAGCCGCTGCCGCTGGTCGCTGGTGAAGGCCCGGCCCAGGTAGAGGGCGTTCTCGGTGAACGCGAAGCCGCAGGCGGCCATCCCGCCGAGCACCACCCCGGCGGCCAGGGTGCGCGGCCGGGAGCGCTGGTGCGGCGGCGGGGCCGGACGCAGGTAGGGCAGTGGCCGCAGGCGGGGGCGCAGCCGCAGCCGGCCGCGGGCGTGCGGCCCGGCCGGGTGGCGCGGGTACGGGCGGGGGCTCCGCGGCGCGGGCGACCGGCGCAGCAGCGGCGCGCAGGGGCGCCCGGTGCGGCGGCCGTGGCAGCGCAGCCGCTGGCCGAACGGGAGCAGCAGCACCAGCAGGGCGGTGGCCTTGGCGGTCTCCTCGATCACCGGGGTGGCGATCCCGGCGCCGAGCAGTTCCCCGAACGCGCCCCGGTGCCGGGTCAGGTAGCTCGCCGTCCAGTTGTTGGCCAGGATGGCGACGGTGGTGGCCGCGCAGGCGCCCCAGCCGAGGCAGAACACGGTGTGCCGCAGCGGCACCCGGGCGGTGAGGTTGAGCCAGGCCAGGCCGCCGAGCACGAACGGCAGCGGCACCAGCGCCAGGCCCAGGCCGACCAGCAGCCCGACCGTGCCGGTCTGCCGCTGGACCAGGTGCAGGATCAGCACCCCGCAGCCGATCAGGGTCAGCACGGCGGTCGTGGTGACCGTGGGGTGCGCCACCGAGCGGCTGCGGCCGGGGCGGGGGCCGGGGGCCGCGGTCCGGGCCGGCCCGGCGGGGGCGGTACCCGGCCGGGGCAGCAGGCGCCGGGCCCGGTGCCTCCGCGGGCCCGGGATGGTCCGGGTGCCGCCGGTGCTCGGGACCGTCTCCGGTGCGTCGGCGGCGGCCCGGAGCGTCGTCCGACCGTTCGTCCGGAACCCGCCGCCGGACGGGCTGCCCATGCGGCACAGGGTAGGCCACGGTGGCGGCCCGTCGGGAGGACCCGGGACGGACCGCCCGTCCCCGGACCGCCCGAACGGCCGCCGCGCGGGCGCCGGTTCGAACGGCGCCGGTGGGTCAGCGGCGGCGGAACAGCAGGTCGTGGACGACGTGGCCCTTGGCGATCCCGGCCCGTTCGAACTTGGTGACCGGTCGCCAGTCCGGCCGCGGGGCGTAGCCGGGGATGCTGCCGTCCGGGTGGTCCGCGGGCTCCAGCCAGCCGGTCCCGTCACCCTCGGGGTGCAGGTTCTCCAGCTCCGGCGAGGCGGACAGCACGTCCAGCATCTGCTCCGCGTACGGCTCCCAGTCGGTGGCGCAGTGCACCAGGGCGCCGGGGGCGAGCCGGGGCAGCACCAGGTCGAGGAAGGAGGGCTGGACCAGCCGGCGCTTGTGGTGCTTCGGCTTGGGCCACGGGTCGGCGAAGTAGACCCGCAGACCGGCCAGCGAGGCGTCCGGAAGCATGTCGCGCAGCAGGATCACCGCGTCGCCGGCGGCCGTCCGGACGTTCCGGGAGCCGTCGCGCTCCAGCAGGCCGAGCAGGTTGCCGTGGCCGGGGGTGTGCACGTCGGCGGCGAGGATGCCCATGGCCGGGTCGGCGGCGGCCATCGCGGCGGTGGTCTCGCCCATGCCGAAGCCGATCTCCAGCGTCACCGGCAGGCCGCCGAACAGCTCCGGCAGGTCCAGCGGGGTGCCGTCGATGGGGATGCCGTAGGTCTCCCAGCTCCGGTCCAGGGCGCTCGCCTGGGCGTTGGTCATCCGGCCCCGGCGCGGCTGGAAGCTGCGGATGCGACGCTCGCGGTGCTGGGCCTCGGTGGCCTTGTGCGGGTACATCGGCGCGGGGTAGGCGGCCGGCGCGGCGGACAGCCGGGCGGACGGCGAGGGCTGGGGGATCGGGGCGGTGGCAGTCACAATCACCCGAGTCTACGGGGCTGTCGGGGGTCGTCGGCCGGGCCTGTGACCGGGCTCATCCGCCCGATCGCCGCCCGCCCGCCCGGCCCGCCGCCCGGCCCGCCGCGCGGTCAGCCCGGCCGCCGGTGGAGAAGGGGGAGGAGCCACACCCCCGTGATGGCTCCTCCCCCCGTTCCCCGCCCGGCCGGCGCGGGCTCCGCTACCCCTCCCAGGGCCAGTGGGCGTTCGCCCCGGACTCCAGGAGGGGGATCAGCCGGAAGGCCGCGTCGCTCAGGCCGCCGAAGGTGTGCCGGTGGGCGCCGCCGCCGGGGCCGTGGCCCGTGGCGTAGCCGGCCAGGTTCCAGGTGTAGACGGGCACCTGGGCCGGGACCGCGGCCAGCGGGTCGCCCCGGTGGCCCGGGCCGGTCTGCTCGTCGGTGACGATCACCACCCGGTCGTGGCCGCGGTAGTGGGCGCGGACGGCGTCGGCGGTGTTGGTGCCGCCGAGGCTGGAGAAACGTTCCAGTACCCGCAGCACCGCCTCGCCCCGGCCGACCTCGACCACCCGGCTGGTGGTGCCGAACTCGACCAGGTCCGCCTCCTCGGCCCGGACCTTCAGCGCGGTGCCGAAGATCGCCGCCGAGTCCGCCCGGTTGAGCTCGGTCGGCCCGCCGGAGCGGTCGAACATCGAACCGGAGCGGTCCACCAGGACCAGCGTCCGGCCGGGCAGCTCCGGCACGTTGGCCAGCGAGTGGCCGAGCGCCGTCTCCAGCGCGTGCCCCCAGCGCAGCGAGGGCGCGTTGCGGTACGCGGCCAGGTAGCGGAACGGGAACTGGCGCGAGCGCCGCACCTCGCCCCGGTCGGAGATCCGCCGGGCGACCTCGGCCGCGACGGCGTCCGAGACGCCGGCCCGGTCGAAGTTGCGCAGGTTCCGCACCAGCGCCATCGGACCCATCGACGGGATGACCGCCTCCCAGACGGCCGCGTCCAGCGGTCCCCGCAGCCAGCCCGCCAGCGCCTCCCAGGTCAGCCCGGCGGCGGCCAGCCGCTCGGCGCCGCCCTCCGCGGTCACCGCCGCCCGGCGCTCCTCGACGGGCAGCGCCAGCAGCTCGCGGTTGGCGGTCAGCATCCGGTCGACGGCCGGCGGGACGGCCTCCTCCGGCCGGTGCCGGCGGTCCAGCGCGTACGCGAACAGCGCACCCTGCCAGGGCCGGTCCGGGGCCGGCGAGGGGTGGGTCAGCTCGATCACGTCGCCGAACCGGTAGCCCTTGCCCGCGGTGTCGTACTTGAGCAGCGAGCGGGCGTCGTACAGGCGCTGGACGGCGTCCGCGACGCCGCGCTTGAGCGGCTTGGGCAGCGCCCGGCCGTAGCGCGAGGTCCAGTAGGCGAGCAGCTCGCCGGGCTCGTCGGCGCGCCGCAGCACCGCGGCGACGGCCTGCCGGGAGTGGCCGTGGGCGCCGGCGTCCAGCCGGGCACGGGTGAACTCGGCGGCGCCGACCAGGGCGGCGGTGCGCATCTGGGCGCCGTGGCGCAGCCAGCGCAGCAGCCCGAGGGTCCACTCAGGCTCGGCGACGGCGAGTTCGCGCACCAGTGCGGTGTAGCGGTCGTCGCGCGCGCCGCCGCGCTCGTGGAAGGCGTCCTGGCCGACCATGTTGGCGATCGCGAGCAGGAAGAGCTCGGACCTGGCGTCCCGGACGTGGCCGACGCCGCCGTTGTGGTTGCGGGTGAGCCGCCCGGTGGTGGCCACCGGCGAAGTCGGAGCCGCCTTGGCCCCGCGGAAGTTGAACCTGGACATGCGAAAGCCCCCCTCGGCCTGCTGGTGTCGGTGGGAGGGAGGCGTGCTGCGGTGCGGCGTGCCCGAGATCGTGCCGGCCGTGGGACGGCCGGCGTCGGCGGAGGTGTATGCCTTGTGCTCTACCGGATTGAGCTACCGGCCGCGCTCGCGCACGGCCGCCCGGGATTCGAACCCGGAACCGCAAGATCCGAAGTAACCCCCGCCCGCGCACCGGGCACTCCGGAGCGCACTGCCTCCCGAGATCAGGATGGCGGCGGTGTTTCGCGGGCTCGAACCGCTACGCCGGAGAACCGGCGTCTACCAGAAGTAACCGCTGCCGTCGCACCGGGAGGTGCGGAACGAACTATTCAGGTATGGGTGTCCAGAGATCGAAGGCGGCTGAGGTGACGAAGCCGCTCTGCCGCTGAGCTACACCGGCACGAGTACCGGTGGCGGGACTCGAACCCGCGACCTGCCCAATGAGGAGTTGGAAGTAACCTCTGCCTGCGCACCTGGACGAGGGAGACCTTAGCCAGGCCGTTCCCGCGCGTGCACCCCATTTACCGCCGGCTCGTGCGGGGCCGCGGCTCAGGCCGGAGCGACGATCACCGCCCGGGCCCGCTCGGTCAACTCCCGTACCCGGCGTTCACCCTGGAAGGGCTCCAGCCGCCGCAGCATCTCCACCACGTACTCCCGGCTGCGCTGCGAGGAGATCCGGCCGGCCACCTCGACGGCGCGCTCGCCGGCGGCGACCGCGGCGTCCAGGTTGCCCGCCTCGGCCTCGGCCATCGCCGAGACCACCAGCCGCAGGCCGTGCGAGCGGACGAAGCCCTCGGTGGGGGTGGCCAGCGCCTCACGGGTGAACTGCCGGACCTTGGAGGGCACTCCGAGGTCGCGGAAGCACTCGGCGGCGTCGGCGGCCAGCCGGTCGTAGGCGTAGAAGTCCATCCACGCCGGATCGGGATCCCCGGCGCGCGCCCGTTCGAGCGCGCTCTCCGCCGCGCCGAGCGCCGTCGCACACGCCGCGGCGTTGCGGGCCTTGGCCTGGGCCCGGGCCTCCACCAGGTGGAAGAAGCTCATGGTGCGGGCGGTGGCCAGGCCCCGGTTGCGCTCCAGCGCGGCCTGGGCGAGGTCGACCGCCTCCTCGGCGAAGCCGCGGTAGCCCGCCTGGAGGCTCATCGAGGCCAGCACGTAGCCGCCGAGCGGCACGTCGGCGGCGGCCCGGGCGAGCCGCAGCGCCTGGATGTAATAGCGCTGGGCGGCCTCGTGCTGTCCGGTGTCGAAGGCCATCCAGCCGGCCAGCCTGGTCAGTTCGGCGGTCGCGCCGAACAGCGCCCGGCCGACCGCGTCGCTGTACGAGGCGAGCAGCAGCGGCGCCGCCTCCACCCGCAGGCATTCCGGCACCATCGACGAACGCCAGTCCCCGCCGCCGTACTTGGAGTCCCAGCGGCGGGCCTCCTGGGCGGCCTCGCGGAGCTTGGCGGCGTCCGAGTGGCCGACCCGGTAGGAGGAGGTGTCGGTGGGGGAGCGCGGCACCTCGCGGGCCACCGAGCCGTCCGCGGGGGTGATCAGCCAGCGGGAGACCGGGGTCGCGTAGGCGGCGACCGAGAAGGTGCCGGCCAGGCTGTCGCTCCAGCGTCCGCCGCCGGGGCCCCGGCGCAGGTCGAGGTCGACCCGCCACAGGTCGGTCGCCGAGCGGACCGCGTCGGCGACCTCGCGCGGGAAGGCCAGGCCGAGTTCGGGCGCCGGGTCGGTGTCGCCCAGGCCGATCTCCTCCAGCGGGACGGGCCGGCCGAGCTTGCCGCCGATCGCGGTGGCGATCAGGTGCGGGACGGGCCCCTGCGGCACCATGCCCTTGCTGACCCAGCGGGCCACCGAGGTCTTGTCGTACCGCAGGGTCAGCCCGCGCTGGGCACCGAGGTCGTTGACCCGGCGGGCCAGTCCGGCGTTGCTGATCTGGGCGAGGGTCAGGAGCGTGCCGAGCCGTTCGTTCGGTCCACGTGGGCTGACGGTCATGGTGGCGGCGGCACCTCCTGCGGCCTTGTGCGCGGGGCCCGGGCGGCACCGGGCCGTAGCTGCTGTACCTAGCGTAGTCGGACGCGTTCCGACGGTTAAGAGGTCGCATTCCGGATGGCGGGATCGCGCACTCGGCGGTGCCGCACCGGAGTTGGTCCGGACCGCTCGGATCCGGCCGACCGCACCGCGCGCCGGAGCGTCGTGCTCCGGTCCCGTGTTCACGTGCGCCCGGCCGTGCCCCCTGGCCCGACCGGCTGGTCGGCGATTCGCTGGTGGTCGTGGGTCGGCCTGCCGTCGAGGACCCGGCGGGCCGGGGGATGCCGCCGCCTCAATCCCCGCGGGCGGCGGTGAAGTCCGGGAGGGCATGCGGATGCCCTCCCGGGCTGGGCGACGCCTTTCGGCCATCTCGCGATGCCCATGTCAAGGCGTTCGCCGGTGGTCCGGGCCGGGGAGGGGGAGGCCCGGCCCGCCCGCCCGCCGGATCGGCGGGACGATCGAACTCCCTTCCGGTGCACGGAACTTGCCCGCCCGCAGCGATCGGGTGCCGCGGTGGTCCCGGGGCCGCCCCCCGGCCCGCGGGCGCGCCCGTACCGGCCCGGACGCCCGCACCCGGCCGTCGAACGGCGGGTCCGAACGGAATCGGAACCCGGAACACCGGCCCCGGCGGCGCCCCGCGGTGGCACGATGTCTCCTGACGGCGCGTCGAGCTGCGGGGGCACGCCGGGACGCGCACGGGCCGCCACGGCACACCACCCGGCCGCCCGGCGGACGGCGAACGCGCCCACGGATGCAGGTCCTCGTCCGCTGGAGGCGCGATGCGGTGGCTGACGGGCTGGAGCACGGGCGTGCCGAGCGCGGGCACTCCGGCGCACGAGGCACTCGGCAGGGTCGAGCCGATCGCCGCGCGCCCCCTGTGGACCGGGCCCGACCCGCTCTGGGCCGTGGGCGACTGGCGCCCCGGCGAGATCCGCCTGGTCACCCTCCGCCCCGGTGCCCCCGCCGTGGTCAGCACCGGGCCCACCGCCCCCGACCAGGTCGAGGACACCCCCGCCACCTCCCGGCTCGCCGTCCTCGGCCACTGCGGCGCCACCGACGCCGAACTCGCCGCCGGCCTCGCCGCCGCCCGCGGCGGCGCCGTCCGCCACCTGACCGCCTGGCCCGGCAGCTACACCGTCGTGCTGCGCTCCGGCACCCGCTCCACCCTGCTGCTCACCGACCTCGCCGGCGCCCAGCCCGTCTTCCACACGCCGTGGGCCGGCGGCACCGCGTACGCCACCGCCGCCCTGCCGCTCGCCGACCTGGTCGGCGCCCCGCTGGACACCGGCCACCTCGCCGCCCGGCTCGCCTGCCCCGAGTCCCCGGAGGCGCTCGGCACCGGCACCCCGTACCTGGGCGTCCAGCGGGTGCCGCCCGGCCACGTGCTCGGCGTCCGCGGCGGCCGCCCGTACCTGTCCGGCTACGACGACCCGGGCGGCGAGCAGCCGCGGGGCGAGGCGCCCGCCGTCCGCGAACTCACCCGAGCCCTGCTGGAGGCCGTCCGCTCCCGGGTCCGCACCACCGGCCCGGTGCTCGACCCGGCCGGGCGGGCCCGGCTCGGCGTCGACCTCTCGTACGGGACGGCCTCCGCGACCGTCGCCCTGCTCGCCGCCGCCGTCCCGTTGCCGCCGGCGCCCACGGCCGCCGCGGCGGCCCGGGCGGCCACAGCCGGGGCCAGGAGCGGCGCGGTCAAGGGATCCTGGGCCCGCGCCGCCGCCGTCCGGGAACCCGCCGCCCTCGAGCGGCTGGCCGCCGTCACCCTCGGCGAGACCGGGCCCCCGGCCGGCCTCGCGCTCGCCCCCGACACCCCGCGGCTGCGGCACACCGTGCTCGACCCCGCCCCGGACACCCTCCCGTACGCCGGGCCGGGCGCCGACCCGCAGGCCGGCCGGCTCACCGACGAGCCCGGACCCGAACTCGTCGCCGCTGCCCGGGCCGAGGCCCGCTTCGACGCGGGCGGCACCGACCACCTCACCGGCTACGGCGCCCGCCAGGTGCTGGACGGGCACCCGGCCCGGCTCGCCGACCTCATCCGGGCCGGCCGGCCGCGCGAACTCCTGTCCCCGGTCGCCGCGCTGGCCGGCGCCGACCGGGCCGCCGCGGGCGTCCTCACCGGCGCGCTGCGCACCCCGCTCACCGTGGTCCGGGCCGCCCACCGGCTCTCCCGGGTCCGCTACGCCGAGGCGCTGGACGAGGCGGCCGCCAGGCTGACCGCCCGCCACGTCCAGGAGGACGCCGGTACGGCGGGGGCCCGCTCGGCCGTCGACCTCGCCTGGTGCGTGCCCGGCCCGGCTGCCCGCTGGCTCTCGGACGAGGCGCTCTCCTCGGTCGCGCTGCGGCTCCGCCTGGCGGCGCGCAAACCCGCCCCCGAGGAACACCCCGGCGCGCACCGGGCCCGGCACGCCCTCTACCGGCAGGCGCGCTCCTTCCGCACGCTCGTGCACGCCGCCGAACAGCCAGGACAGCGGCTGCACGCGCCCTTCCTCGACAACCAGGTGGTGCGCGCCGCCCGGCTGCTGCCCGACGACGTCCGCCTCCAGCCCGGCGCCCGGCACGCCCTCCTGCACGCCGTCATCACCGGCGCCGGCCGCACCGACCTGCCCCCCGACTGGGGCCGCGGCCCCCGCCCCGACCGCACCGCCCCCGCCCGCGCCGGACTGCGCCTCGCCGCCGACGGCCTCGCCGAACTCTTCGACGCCCCGCTGCTCGCCGAGGCCGGCCTCATCGACCTGCCCGCCGTCCGCGCCGACCTCGCCCACGCCGCCGACCCCGCCACGCCCCTCTCCGCCGCCGCCCTGGCCGGCCTCGCCGACCTCGTCTCCACCGAACTCTGGCTCCGCCGCATCCGCGCCCGCCGCCACGGCGCCTGCTGGACCGGCCTGCCCGGGCCCCGCCAGCCCGCCCTCACCCCCTGACCGCCGGGCCTGGCGCCCCGCCCGCCCTGCGGCCTCCCACCGTCCGCCCTCCCGCCCGCCGCCGTGCCGGCTCCCTCCGGGTGCTCCCCGCCCCGCCGGCCACCCCGTCCCGTCGTGCTGGCGCCTGGCCGCCAGGCCGCGCCGGTCCCCATCCGGTTGTCTCGGTCGCCTTCGGGCCTCTGGCCGGCCCTGGTCCGGGCGCTCCGCGCGCCGCTCCCGGGGCCCGCCCGTCCAGTCCTGCTCGCCGCCGTTCCGCTTCGCCGGGCAGCCCCTCATCTGTGACCGCTGCCCCGCCTCGCTGGCCTCGCCAGGCCGCGCCGGTCCCCGGCCGGTCCAGGCGCTCCCTGGGCCGCTCCGCCGACCCGCCCGTCCGCCGCCCCGCCCCGCTCTCCGCCCTGCGGCGCGGTTGCCGGGTGCGGGTCGCCGGGGCGGTGATGATGGCGGGGGTGTGGATCCGGGGTGAGGAGGGTGTGCGGTGGCCGGTGGGAGCACGGAGCGGGAGGTGCCGGTCGTGCTGTCGGTGCTCGGGCGCCCGCCGGCGGGTCGGACGCCGGGGGTGCTGGCGGCGTGCGACGGGTCGGACGGGTCGCTGTGGGCGCTGGACCGGGCGATGACGGAGGCCGAGCTGTTCGGGCTGCCGCTGTACGTGCTCGCCGTCGTCAACCCGGCGCCGACCGGTTACCCCCCGGGGATGGCGGAGCTGGTGCAGGAGAGCGTGGAGACGCTGGTGGAGAGCATGGCGGACGGGTTGCGCCGCTCGGTGGCCGCCGTGCAGCGCCAGCGCCCCGCGCCGTACGCGGGGGAGCTGTCGCTGCACGTGGTGCTGGGCAATGTGATCGAGGTGCTGCTGGAGGCGGCGACCCGGCAGCACACGCTGGTGATCGGCACCCGGGGCAACGGCGGCTTCGCCCGGCTGCTGATGGGTTCGGTGAGCTCGGCGGTGGTGCACCACGCGGCCTGCCCGGTGCTGGTGGTCCCGGCGCCGCCCGCGGCCTGACCGGCCTGGGATGCCGGCCGGAGTGCCGGGAATGTACCGAGATGGTTCACCGTTCACCTATCTCGTACCGTCTGAACCACACGCCCCTGGAGCCCCCGCATGAAGGTCGAGATCTGGAGCGACATCGCTTGTCCCTGGTGCTACATCGGCAAGCGCCGCTTCGAGGAGGCCCTGGCGGACTTCCCGGGCAAGGAGCAGGTCGAGGTGGTCTACCGCCCGTACCAGCTGGTCCCGGACGCCCCCGCGACCGCGAGCCCGCACCGCGCCTGGCTGGCCGAGCGCTACGGCCCGCAGTCGGTGGCGATGGACGCGCGGGTGGCCGAGCTGGGCCTCGCCGAGGGCATCACGTACGACTTCGACGCCGCGCTGCACGCCAACACCTTCCTGGGCCACCGCCTGCTGCACCTCGCCGAGGCCGAGTACGGCGCGGCCGTCCAGGGGCGGCTGAAGGAGGCCCTGCTGAAGGCGCACTTCACCGACGGCGTCGACGTCGGCGACCGCGCCGCGCTGACCGACGTCGCCGTGTCGGCCGGGCTGGACCGGGACCGGGTGGCCGCCTACCTGGCGGGCGACGAGGGCACCGCCGAGGTCAACGCCCAGCTGGCCGAGGGCCGGGAGCTGGGCATCAGCGCCGTGCCGACCTTCGTCTTCGAGGGCAAGTGGGCCGTCCAGGGCGGCCAGGACGCCGCGACCTTCGGCAAGGTGCTGGAGCAGGTCGCCGCGGAGATCGGCGAGCGCCGCCCCGCCCCGGTGCAGGTCGCCTCGGTCGGAGAGGCCTGCGCGGACGGCTCCTGCGCGATCTGACGGCCCGCCGCGCCCCCGGCAGGCCCCGCGGCACCCCGCGGACGAGGCCCGCTCCAGGAGTCCTGGAGCGGGCCTCCGTCACGACCGCCCGGGGCGCGCCCCGGTCACGAGCACCGGAAGCGGGCCTGGGCCCAGTCCGCCACGTTCATCGCCGACCAGATCCCGTTCACCGGTGTGACCACCAGCTTGACCGACTTCTGCCCGGCCAGCGGCACGTGCACCGGCACCGGGTCGTCTCCGACGGCCAGCGCGCGGGAGCGCCACAGGGTGGTGCCGTCGCCGCCCTGGACGGAGAAGACGACCCCGCCCGGCGAGAGCGTGGCGTCGTCCACCCCGGCCACCGCGTCGAAGGACGTGCAGCCGCGGTTGAGGTCGATCACGGTGGTCGCCGGGGCGTGCACGGTGATCGCGTGCGGGTGGTAGCCGCCGCCGATCCAGCCGCCGTCGCGCTGCCAGAACTTGTCGCTGCCCTTCTGCCGGATGCTCGGCTCGGACGGCGGCACCCGGTTGTTGCCGGGCTTGAGCACGGGCAGCGAGTTGCCCCAGTAGTCGCTGAGCACGGGCGGCGCGGGCGTGGTGACGGTCGGGGTCGGCACCGGCGGCAGGGTGGGCGTCGGGACGACCGGCACGTCGGGCGTGGGCACCGGCGGCAGGGTCGGCACGGTCACGACCGGGGGAACGATGGTCGGCCTCGGCACCTTCGGGCTGCTGGGCGCGGGCGCGACGGGCTCCGGCGCCCGGGTGGTGGCGGGCGGGGGAGTCGGCGTGGGCCTGGGGGCCGGCTTGGCCCCGGGGCTCGTCGCGGGCGCCTCGGGGGCCGGAGCGGCGGCGCCGGGCGGCGCCGGGGCCGGTACCGGTGCCGCGGCGGGCGGGGCCACCGGCCGGGCCGGGGAGGCGGCGGCCGGGGCGCTGGTGGCCGGGGGAGCGGCCACCGGGGGCTTCGGCTCGGGCGAGCCGGTGAGCGCGTACGCGGCGACGGCGGCCGCGGCCACCGCGATGGCGGCGGCGATCCCGGCCTTGGCGGCGGTGCCCAGACCCTCGCCGGCCGCCGCGGCGGCGGCCCCGCCGGAGCCCGCACCGGTCGAGCCGGCGGTTGCCGCACCGGCCGCACCGGCCGCGGCTCCCGAGGACCCGGCGGTCGCGGCGGCCGTCCCGGCCGCTGCCGCACCGCCGACGGCCGCGGCACCGCCCACGGCGGCCGCGGCGGCGCCGAACCCGCCGACGCCGATCCAGACCAGCACCCCGCCGGGCAGCAGGGCGCGCAGCCCGGTGTTGATCTCGGTCAGTTCCAGGCAGGCGGCCGTGCAGCGGTCGCACTCCTGGAGGTGCCGGCCGACCTCCGCCGAGGCCCGCTTGCGCAGCGAGCCGCGCGCGTACGCCCCGAGCCGGTTGGCGTACGCCTCGCACGAGCTGTCCTGGCTGCCCGAGACGTGCGCCTGGAGGAACCCGGCGGCGAGCCGGTCGCGGGCCCGGTGGGCCTGGACGGCGGTGGCGTTGGCGGTCTTGCCGAGCATCACCGCGACGGTCTTCGGGGACTCCCGCTCGACCTCGGTGTGCCAGAGCACCACCCGGTCGTCCTCGGGGAGTTCGGCGTAGGCCTGCATGACCATCCGCTGGTCGGCCATCGCCATCGCCCAGGCGTCGGCGCCCGGGTCGGCGAGGTCGAAGTCGACGACGGCGGCCGAGGTCTGCGCGAACACGGCGAAGTCGTCCACGAGTTGCTCGCGCCGCTCGCTGCGGTGCCAGGCGGCGGCGACGTTGCGCACGGCGGTCAGCAGGTAGGCGCGGACGGCGAACTCGGGACCCTTGCCGGCCCGCAGCGCCTGCAGGGTGCGGGCGAAGACCTCGCCCGCGAGGTCCTCGGCGGTGAAGCTGTCCCGGCAGCAGGTGCGCGCGTAGCGGCGCACCGAGTCGGCGTGCCGGCGGTAGATCTCCTCGTAGGCGGCGTCGTCGCCGGCCCGCACCCGGGCGGTCAACTCGGCGTCGGAGGCGGGGCGCTCGCCGTCCACCGGGTCGGCGGGGGCGGGCACGGTCGGCCGGGCGGTCCGGCCGTCACCGGGGAACGGGTCGCCGACGAACGCCTCGGGGGCGACACCGCCCCGGCCCGCCGGGGCCTGCCCGGGCACCCGGCCCGGGGGCAGCGCGGCGGCGGAGGCGGAGAGCGTCTCGCGGCCGGGCATGCCGGCCTGGTCGGGGACCTGCCCGGCGGCCGAACCCGCTGCGGCGCCCGGCACTTGGGCCGTCCCGCCGGTGCCGCCGAGACTGCGGGGGCCCGCGGCGGACCCCTCGGCGGCATCGCCGGAGAGGCCCCCGAAGTCGAGGCCGTACCCGTAGTCGTTCTGTTCCTCGGCGCTCACAACGGACCCCAGATTCCACGACAGCCCCCGCAGTGTGGCAGGGCGCGCGGGAGTGCGTGGGCGCACGGTTCCCCGGCGTACGGCGCCGATGGCGCGCGAACGGCGCGCATCGGGACATTGGCTCCAACCACGGGCAAAGGATGGCATAGCGCAGGGAACGGCGGTAGCCGTACCGGCCGCCTTCCACCCCTCCGAGGGGCCGTCGCGACGGTGTTCGCCCAGCGTGCGACGGTGGGGTGCGCGACTCCCGCACCCGGCGCGCGCACGCCGGCCGCGCGCCGGTCATCCCTCCAACTCCCGTGCCCGCCAGGCGTGGCGGACCGGACACCCGACGGACGTCAGCGCGCCCGCAGGCCGTCCAGCAGGATCTGCAGCAGCCGATCCGAGGGCCCGGCGACCGGCTGGCCGTCCGACTGCGGAGAAACCGGCGAGAAACCGCCGGCCGCCGGTACGGAGACCGACGGACGGGCCGCGTGCACCGGCACCGAGGCGGTCAGCACCAGCACCACGTCCGACACCGTGACGCCGGGACGCAGCTCGCCCGCCGCACCGGCCCGCGCCACCAGCGCGGCCAGCAGCTGCAGCAGCAGCCGCGGATCGGCGTCGGCCGCCGACGGCTCGACCGCCCCGCCCGAGCGGGCCTCCTCGCCGCGCAGGTCGAAGCGGACCGCCGCGGGCGGTTCCGGCGCGCGCTGCTCGGGCACCCGGCCCAGCTCCTCCGCGTACCGGAACGCCTCCGGCGGCAGCAGCCGCCCGGCGCCGCTGCTCACCGCACGGGCCAGGTAGCCGGCCAGCGACTCCCAGGCGCCGTCACCGCCGTACAGCGACTCCCGCGCCTGCGCGGTCAGCCACGCCACCTCCTCGGCGGCGATCCGCTGGACCAGCACCTCCTTGCTCGGGAAGCGCCGGTAGACGGTGCCGACCCCGACCCCGGCCCGGCGCGCGACCTCCTCCATCGGCGCGCCGTAGCCGAACTCGCCGAACACCTCGCGGGCCGCCCGCAGCACGCTCTCCAGGTTCCGCCGCGCGTCCACCCGCAGCCGGGCGCCGGGCACCGGCGCGGCCGGTGCGGGCTCGACCCGGTACGGGACCGCGGCGTGAACCGTTCCGGCCTGTGGCAGCCCGCCCTGCGGTGGCAGGTCCACCGGGCCGCGCTGCTCGGGGACCATGCCCGCCCCGGCCTGCGGTGCACCCGCCCGCCCCAACACCTGCTCCTGATCCATCATCCCAACTCTCCCCCGCAGGCGTCCGAATCCGGACCCTGTCGTCGCCCGCCCCTGCACCCCCCGGTGCAGCTCAGCCCGTCAGAAATGACCCGATGACCCATTGCTCGTGCCGCCCGTCCGGTTCCGGTGACCACGGTTCGTGCCGCCGTGCCGGGTCCACGACCGGCTCGGCGCGTCGGCACCGTCCGGGGCCCTGTCCGGGAACTACCCTTCCCCGGATGACTGTCCCCCAGTCGGGTTCTCACGCCAACGCTGGAACAGGCCGTAGTGGCCGCTCCACGGTGCGTCGTCGTCGATTGTCATGGCGACGGCCGCTCCGGTACACAATCCGACCATAGTTCACCACTCTCCGAGGCCGAAAGTGCGTCAGAAAGTCGCCCAGTAGGCACAACTGGCCCCGTGGGTCACCCGAGGCGCAACCAGCCCCGTACGGACTGTGGACAAGACCACCCCCGCCGGTCCTTCATAGGGGGCGTGAACGGGGGCACACCCCCGGCCGCGGGGCGGCCGGGAGGACACGTCGCTTCGGCAGGAGGTGCACCATCAGGATCCTGATCGCCGGCGGCGGTTGCGCCGGAACGGCCGCCGCACTCCACCTCCAGCGCGCCCTGCGGGACCGGCTGCGGCGCGGCGAGGTGGAGATCACCGTCGTCGAGCCCCAGGCCTACTTCACCTACCACCCGCTGCTGGCCGAGGTGGCGGCCGGCTCGATCGACCCGAGACACGTGGTCGTCCCGCTGCGCCGGGTCCTGCCGGACTGCCGGGTGCTCACCGCCCGGATCACCCGGATCGAACACGCCGCCCGGCTCGCCCTCGCCGACGCCGCCGCCCCCGGCGAACCCCCCGCCCCGGTCGAACTGCCCTACGACGTCCTCGTGGTGGCCCCCGGCTCGGTCTCCCGCACGGCGCCCGTGCCAGGCCTCGCCGAGCACGGCCTCGGCTTCTCCACCGTCGGCGAGGCGGTGGGCCTGCGCAACCACGTCCTGGAGCAGCTCGACCTCGCGTCCGCCACCCGCGACCCGGCCCTGCGGCAGTCCGCGCTCACCTTCGTCTTCGTCGGCGCCGGCTACGCGGGCGTCGGCGCGCTCGCCGAACTGGAGGACATGGCCCGCACCGCCGTGCGCGGCTACCACAACGTCCGCGCCGAGGACCTGCACTGGGTCCTGGTCGAGGCGACCGGCCGGATCCTCGCCGAGGAGTCGCCCGAACTCGCCGCGCACACCCTCGGCGAACTGCGCGAGCGCGGCGTCGACATCCGGCTGGACACCACCCTGGAGTCCGCCGTCGACCGGGTCGTGGCGCTCTCCGACGGCAGCCGCTTCGGCGCCCGCACCCTGGTCTGGACGGCGGGTGTCCGGCCCTCCCCGCTGCTGCGCGAGACCGACCTGCCGCTGGACACCCTCGGCCGGGTGCGATGTCTGGCCACCCTGCAGGCGGTCGGACCGGACGGGCGCGCCCTGCCCGGCGTCTGGGCGGCCGGCGACTGCGCCGCCGTACCGGACCCGAACGCGGACGGCGCCCCCTGCGCGCCCAACGCCCAGCACGCCTTCGCCCAGGCCGAACTGCTCGCCCGCAACGTCGTGGTGGCCCTGGACGGCGGGCCGCACGCCCCGGGCCTGGCCGACTACCGGCCCGGCCCCGCCGCCTGCTCGACCTCGCTCGGCCCGCGCCGGGCCGTCGCGCACACCCGGCGCGGCCGCAGGCTCACCGGCCGCCGCGCCTGGTGGCTGCACCGGGCGCGGCACCTGCGGCGGCTGCCGAGCACCGAGCGCCGGGTGCGGGTGCTGGTGGACTGGATGCTCGGCGGGGTGTTCTCCCGCGAAGCGGTCTCGCTGGGCGCGATGGAGCACCCGCGTTCGGCCTTCGAGAAGGGGTTCGACCCGAGGTCCGGACGGTCGTCCGACGCCGGACCGGACGCTCCCCCGTGACCGCACCCTCCGACCCGGGCCGACGGCCGACCGGACGACGGACCGGTGGGCGAAACGGGCGACGGATCGGACGGCCACGCCGGGCGCGCGACTTCCGGAACCGGGCCTCCGCCTGACAGGATCAGCCCGACTGGTCATTACCCCGTGTGCTGTTGTGCACACAAAAAGTGATGATATGCCTGGAAAACGAGGAAGCGGCCGTCGTTTGAACCTCATGCGCTGGAGCGCCCGGCTCACCGGAGTCCCCTGGCGTGCCGTCCCGCCCGACGGGACCGGCACCGAGGACGGTGCGCCCTGCCCCGACGGCGTCGTCGTGCCCAGCCCCCGCGACCCGACCAGCCCCGCCGCCACCGCCGAACTCCCCGACCCGCACAAACCCCAGAACCTGCGCGAGGTCCTCAACCGCATCCCCGCCCCGGTCGCCGTCACCTACGGGCCGCTCCACCAGCTCGGCTACGCCAACCGCGCCTACCGCGAGCTCTTCGGCGAACGCCACACCGGCCTGCCGGCGGCCGAAGCGCTCCCCGAGCTCGCCACCATGGGCGTCCTGCCCCTGATGGACCAGGTCATCCGCGGCGGCCGCCCGCGCAGCGTCAAGGCCCGCTGCATCCTCGGCCTCACCGGCAACCGCTACTACAACGTCTCCTGCGTCCCGCTCGGCGCCGGGGAGAACGGCGACGCCCCCGCCGAGGGGCCGCCCGCCGGTGTGCTGATCTTCGCCGCCGAGGTCACCGACCAGGTCCTCGCCGCCGCCCGCCTGCGCGAAGCCGAACGCCGCCAGCGCGAGGCCGCCGTCACCCTCCAGCGCAGCCTGCTCCCGCAGAAGCTCGACCAGCCGGCCGGCCTGCGGGTCGCCGCCACCTACCAGCCGGGCGGCGCCGAGGCCGCGGTCGGCGGCGACTGGTACGACGTCATCGCCATCGACGGCGGGCGCACGGCCCTCGTCATCGGCGACGTCATGGGCCGGGGCCTGCGCGCCGCAGCCGTCATGGGCCAGCTGCGCACCGCCGTCCGCGCCTACGCCCGCCTCGACCTGCCCCCGCACGAGGTGATGCGCCTGCTCGACGGACTCGCCATGGAGATCGACGCCAACCAGATCGCCACCTGCACCTACGCCGTCTGGGACCCGCGGCGCCGCACCCTCTCCTACGCCTCCGCCGGACACCTCCCCGTCCTGCTGCGCTGCCCGGACGGCACCATCCTGCGCAGCGAGGAACAGAACGGCCCGCCGCTCGGCACCGGCGGCGGCCTGCACGTCTCCCACACCCTGCGGCTGCTCCCCGGCACGACCGGCGTCCTCTATACCGACGGACTGGTGGAGCGCCGCGACGAGGACATCGACCAGGGGCTCGACCTCCTGGCCCGCACCCTGACCGGTGCGATCGGCGCCCCCGAGGTGATCTGCGCCCGGCTGCTGCGGGCGATGGGCGTGACCTCCGAGCACGACGACGACGTCGCCGTCCTGGCCTTCCAGCTGCCGGCGGAGGAGGACGCGGAAAATCCGCTTGCGCCGCTTGACTCGGACACCCCAGAGGTCTAGTGTTCTTCGAGCTGCCTGGCAGGGAGCACCGGACACGCATCAGCGCGGACGGTCCCGGGGCAGCCAATCCCTTGAAACACCACTTCCCGGTTCGGGCCGGGTCGCTTCGTCGTATTCACGTCGCGGCCTGGTGCGTATTTGGCGTGCGCATTTTATCGGTTTGCGGCCGGATTCGCTTTTCGGAGCGGGGATCGGCTAGAGTTTGAAACGTCGGACGGGGCGTCAAACCCCGGAAGGCACCGGCGAGTTGGATGAACGAAGCCCTGGAAACGGAGCGGAAAACATCTGATAAGCTGGAAACACGAAAGAACGAAGCCCGGAGGGCCCGCTGGAAGGCGGCTCGAAGGAAGCGTCCGTTCCTTGAGAACTCAACAGCGTGCCAAAAGTCAACGCCAGATATGTTGACATCCCCGGCCTCGGTCGTTTGATCGGGGTTGGAGATTCCTTTTGAAACAAACACTAGCGAGGACGCAGTGCGCGGGGCCGCCCTATTCCGGTGGTTGCCGTGCCGCTCAACGCGGGTGTGCACCCGATTACGGGTAAACATTCACGGAGAGTTTGATCCTGGCTCAGGACGAACGCTGGCGGCGTGCTTAACACATGCAAGTCGAACGGTGAAGCCCTTCGGGGTGGATCAGTGGCGAACGGGTGAGTAACACGTGGGCAATCTGCCCTGCACTCTGGGACAAGCCCTGGAAACGGGGTCTAATACCGGATACGACCTTCCTCCGCATGGGGGTTGGTGGAAAGCTCCGGCGGTGCAGGATGAGCCCGCGGCCTATCAGCTTGTTGGTGGGGTAATGGCCTACCAAGGCGACGACGGGTAGCCGGCCTGAGAGGGCGACCGGCCACACTGGGACTGAGACACGGCCCAGACTCCTACGGGAGGCAGCAGTGGGGAATATTGCACAATGGGCGAAAGCCTGATGCAGCGACGCCGCGTGAGGGATGACGGCCTTCGGGTTGTAAACCTCTTTCAGCAGGGAAGAAGCGCAAGTGACGGTACCTGCAGAAGAAGCACCGGCTAACTACGTGCCAGCAGCCGCGGTAATACGTAGGGTGCGAGCGTTGTCCGGAATTATTGGGCGTAAAGAGCTCGTAGGCGGCCTGTCGCGTCGGATGTGAAAGCCCGGGGCTTAACCCCGGGTCTGCATTCGATACGGGCAGGCTAGAGTGTGGTAGGGGAGATCGGAATTCCTGGTGTAGCGGTGAAATGCGCAGATATCAGGAGGAACACCGGTGGCGAAGGCGGATCTCTGGGCCATTACTGACGCTGAGGAGCGAAAGCGTGGGGAGCGAACAGGATTAGATACCCTGGTAGTCCACGCCGTAAACGTTGGGAACTAGGTGTTGGCGACATTCCACGTCGTCGGTGCCGCAGCTAACGCATTAAGTTCCCCGCCTGGGGAGTACGGCCGCAAGGCTAAAACTCAAAGGAATTGACGGGGGCCCGCACAAGCAGCGGAGCATGTGGCTTAATTCGACGCAACGCGAAGAACCTTACCAAGGCTTGACATATGCCGGAAACACCTGGAGACAGGTGCCCCCTTGTGGTCGGTATACAGGTGGTGCATGGTTGTCGTCAGCTCGTGTCGTGAGATGTTGGGTTAAGTCCCGCAACGAGCGCAACCCTTGTTCTGTGTTGCCAGCATGCCTTTCGGGGTGATGGGGACTCACAGGAGACTGCCGGGGTCAACTCGGAGGAAGGTGGGGACGACGTCAAATCATCATGCCCCTTATGTCTTGGGCTGCACACGTGCTACAATGGTCGGTACAAAGGGCTGCGATGCCGTGAGGCGGAGCGAATCCCAAAAAGCCGGCCTCAGTTCGGATTGGGGTCTGCAACTCGACCCCATGAAGTTGGAGTTGCTAGTAATCGCAGATCAGCATGCTGCGGTGAATACGTTCCCGGGCCTTGTACACACCGCCCGTCACGTCACGAAAGTCGGTAACACCCGAAGCCGGTGGCCTAACCCGTAAGGGGAGGAGCCGTCGAAGGTGGGACCAGCGATTGGGACGAAGTCGTAACAAGGTAGCCGTACCGGAAGGTGCGGCTGGATCACCTCCTTTCTAAGGAGCACATAGCCGCTTGCAGGCGAATGTTCTGCACGGTTGCTCATGGGTGGAACGTTGACTATTCGGCACAGGAAGAGATCGGATGTTAGTACTGCTTCGGCGTGGAACGCGTTCTGGGATTGACTGTGTCGGGCACGTTGTTGGGTCCTGAGGGAACGGAAACGTTGTCTCAGAGCTGGCCTCACTTGAGGTGGTCTTCGGATCGTCGAGGGTGGGTGACTGGTCGTTGTTTGAGAACTGCACAGTGGACGCGAGCATCTGTGGCCAAGTTTTTAAGGGCGCACGGTGGATGCCTTGGCACTAGGAACCGATGAAGGACGTGGGAGGCCACGATAGTCCCCGGGGAGCCGTCAACCAGGCTTTGATCCGGGGGTTTCCGAATGGGGAAACCCGGCAGCCGTCATGGGCTGTCACCCACTGCTGAACACATAGGCAGTGTGGAGGGAACGCGGGGAAGTGAAACATCTCAGTACCCGCAGGAAGAGAAAACAACCGTGATTCCGGGAGTAGTGGCGAGCGAAACTGGATGAGGCTAAACCGGAATGGTGTGAGACCCGGCAGGGGTTGCCGTTTCGGGGTCGTGGGATTTTTCTTGACCGGTCTGCCGGCCGGTCGGCGAGTCAGAAACCGTATGGGTAGTCGAAGGACATGCGAAAGGTCCGGCGTAGAGGGTAAGACCCCCGTAGACGAAATCTGTACGGCTCGTTTGAAGAACTCCCAAGTAGCACGGGGCCCGAGAAATCCCGTGTGAATCTGGCGGGACCACCCGCTAAGCCTAAATATTCCCTAGTGACCGATAGCGGATAGTACCGTGAGGGAATGGTGAAAAGTACCGCGGGAGCGGAGTGAAATAGTACCTGAAACCGTGTGCCTACAAGCCGTGGGAGCGTCGTTCACGTCTTCGGACGTGGGCCGTGACTGCGTGCCTTTTGAAGAATGAGCCTGCGAGTTTGCGGTGTGTAGCGAGGTTAACCCGTGTGGGGTAGCCGTAGCGAAAGCGAGTCCGAATAGGGCGGTTGAGTTGCATGCCCAAGACCCGAAGCGGAGTGATCTAGCCATGGGCAGGTTGAAGCGCGGGTAAGACCGTGTGGAGGACCGAACCCACCAGGGTTGAAAACCTGGGGGATGACCTGTGGTTAGGGGTGAAAGGCCAATCAAACTCCGTGATAGCTGGTTCTCCCCGAAATGCATTTAGGTGCAGCGTCACGTGTTTCTTGCCGGAGGTAGAGCACTGGATAGGCGATGGGCCTTACCGGGTTACTGACCTTAGCCAAACTCCGAATGCCGGTAAGTGAGAGCGTGGCAGTGAGACTGTGGGGGATAAGCTCCATGGTCGAGAGGGAAACAGCCCAGAACACCGACTAAGGTCCCTAAGCGTGTGCTAAGTGGGAAAGGATGTGGAGTCGCAGAGACAACCAGGAGGTTGGCTTAGAAGCAGCCACCCTTGAAAGAGTGCGTAATAGCTCACTGGTCAAGTGATTCCGCGCCGACAATGTAGCGGGGCTCAAGCACATCACCGAAGTCGTGTCATTGCAGCATTAAGGGCCAACGCCTGCTGTGATGGGTAGGGGAGCGTCGTGTGCCGGGTGAAGCGGCGGTGGAAACCAGTCGTGGACGGTATACGAGTGAGAATGCAGGCATGAGTAGCGATACAAGAGTGGGAAACTCTTGCGCCGATTGACCAAGGGTTCCTGGGTCAAGCTGATCTGCCCAGGGTAAGTCGGGACCTAAGGCGAGGCCGACAGGCGTAGTCGATGGACAACGGGTTGATATTCCCGTACCCGCTTTGAAGCGCCAACGCTGAACCTCTTGATGCTAAGCCCGTGAAGCCGGCCTGGAGTCTTCGGACGAAGGGACGTGGTGGAGCCGGTGACCCAACGGGGTAGTAGGTGAGCGATGGGGTGACGCAGGAAGGTAGTCCAGCCCGGGCGGTGGTTGTCCCGGGGTAAGGGTGTAGGCCGTGAGGTAGGCAAATCCGCCTCACATGAAGGCTGAGACCTGATGCCGAGCCGATTGTGGTGAAGTGGATGATCCTATGCTGTCGAGAAAAGCCTCTAGCGAGTTTCATGGCGGCCCGTACCCCAAACCGACTCAGGTGGTCAGGTAGAGAATACCGAGGCGTTCGGGTGAACTATGGTTAAGGAACTCGGCAAAATGCCCCCGTAACTTCGGGAGAAGGGGGGCCATTCCTGGTGATGGGTCTTGCACCTTGAGCTGGGGGTGGCCGCAGAGACCAGCGAGAAGCGACTGTTTACTAAAAACACAGGTCCGTGCGAAGCCGTAAGGCGATGTATACGGACTGACGCCTGCCCGGTGCTGGAACGTTAAGGGGACCGGTTAGCTTGGTTTCGGCCAGGCGAAGCTGAGAACTTAAGCGCCAGTAAACGGCGGTGGTAACTATAACCATCCTAAGGTAGCGAAATTCCTTGTCGGGTAAGTTCCGACCTGCACGAATGGCGTAACGACTTCTCGACTGTCTCAACCATAGGCCCGGTGAAATTGCATTACGAGTAAAGATGCTCGTTTCGCGCAGCAGGACGGAAAGACCCCGGGACCTTTACTATAGCTTGATATTGGTGTTCGGTTCGGCTTGTGTAGGATAGGTGGGAGACTGTGAAGCAGCAACGCCAGTTGTTGTGGAGTCGCCGTTGAAATACCACTCTGGTCGTGCTGGATGTCTAACCTGGGTCCGTGATCCGGATCAGGGACAGTGTCTGGTGGGTAGTTTAACTGGGGCGGTTGCCTCCTAAAGGGTAACGGAGGCGCCCAAAGGTTCCCTCAGCCTGGTTGGCAATCAGGTGTTGAGTGTAAGTGCACAAGGGAGCTTGACTGTGAGACTGACGGGTCGAGCAGGTACGAAAGTAGGGACTAGTGATCCGGCGGTGGCTTGTGGAAGCGCCGTCGCTCAACGGATAAAAGGTACCCCGGGGATAACAGGCTGATCTTCCCCAAGAGTCCATATCGACGGGATGGTTTGGCACCTCGATGTCGGCTCGTCGCATCCTGGGGCTGGAGTAGGTCCCAAGGGTTGGGCTGTTCGCCCATTAAAGCGGTACGCGAGCTGGGTTTAGAACGTCGTGAGACAGTTCGGTCCCTATCCGCTGTGCGCGTAGGAGTGTTGAGAAGGGCTGTCCCTAGTACGAGAGGACCGGGACGGACGAACCTCTGGTGTGCCAGTTGTTCTGCCAAGGGCATGGCTGGTTGGCTACGTTCGGGAGGGATAACCGCTGAAAGCATCTAAGCGGGAAGCCTGCTTCGAGATGAGCACTCCCACCTCCTTGAGAGGGTAAGGCTCCCAGTAGACGACTGGGTTGATAGGCCGGATATGGAAGCCCTGTGAGGGGTGGAGTTGACCGGTACTAATAGGCCGAGGGCTTGTCCTCAGTTGCTCGCGTCCACTGTGTTGTTCTGAAACAACGACCCGCCCGTGTCCACGGGTGTGCGGTTGACAGTTTCATAGTGTTTCGGTGGTCATAGCGTGAGGGAAACGCCCGGTTACATTCCGAACCCGGAAGCTAAGCCTTACAGCGCCGATGGTACTGCAGGGGGGACCCTGTGGGAGAGTAGGACGCCGCCGAACAATCATTGCTGAAGAACCCCTGGTCCCATCGGATCAGGGGTTCTTTGCTTTTCCGGTGTCGTATCGTCGGATCATGGACGATCAGACAGCGGTCACTGCGAACGATGTGCTCCGGCCCGAGCAGCGCGACGGCGCCCTGCGTGTTCTGGCGGAGGCCCAAGCCGTGGACGGTCGGGCCGCTGTGTCCGAGCAGGGCCGGCTCCGGCTGCGGAACGCGGAGACCCCGCGACCGGGGGTCCGCCACCTCGTCGAGACCGGAGCCGGCGCCGTCCTCGGCTACGGCCAGCTCGAAGTGCCCGAGAACCCGGCGGCGAACCCCGCCGCCGAGCTGGTGGTCGACCCGGCGGCCCGCGGCCGCGGTCTGGCCCGCCCGCTGGTGGACGCCGTCCTGGCGCAGGCCCATCGGGCGGGGCGTGACGCGGTGGACTTCTGGGTGCACGGCGGCCACCCGGCGGCCCGGCACCTGGCCGGGGCGTACGGCGCCGAGCTGGTCCGCGAGCTGCGGCAGATGCGCCGCACCGGCCGGCAGGCGGAGGCGGTGGCCGTCCCCGAGGGCTTCGAGCTCCGCACCTTCCGCCCGGGGGAGGACGACGCCGAGTGGCTGCGGCTGAACGCCCTCGCCTTCGCCCACCACCCGGAGCAGGGCGGCTGGACCGGGCAGGACCTGGCCGAGCGGGTCGCCGAGCCCTGGTTCGACCCGGCCGGCTTCTTCCTCGCCACCCGTGAGGGCAGGGTGGTCGGCTTCCACTGGACCAAGGTGCATCCGGCCACCGCCACCGAGCCCGAACTCGGCGAGGTGTACGTGGTCGGCGTGGACCCGGCCGAGCAGGGCAGCGGCCTCGGCCGCGCGCTGACCGCGGCGGGCCTGCGCCACCTGACCGGCACCGGCCCCGGCGAGCGCGGACTGGACACCGTTCTTCTCTACGTCGACGCCGACAATCCGGCCGCCGTGCGGGTATATGAACGACTGGGGTTCACCGTTCACGAGGTGGACCTCATGTACCGGGCCCGGTACCGGGCCGACCGGCCGTCCTAGCCGCTGCGGGGAGCGGCCGGGAGGGCCCCCGAGCGGTCGCGGGCGAGGGACGGGACGGCGACGCCCCTTGCCCCGACCGACTCAGCTTTCCTCCTGGCCATGCGGTGTTTACCGTGGATTCAATTGCTGCCGCGAAGATCACAGGATGAAGTCCGTAGTGTCTCGCTCGTGCAGAGTCGACCGCCACGCACCGGCCGGTCCTGTACGGACCGCGCCCGGAGGGTGGGTGTTGTCCCCGGGGGCGACCCGGAGCGGGGGCGACGGCCCGCAGAGCCATACGTGTCCGGACGCCGTCCCGCTGCTGGAGGAGCTGGAGCCCATGAGCATCCCCCGCCCCGTCTCTGCCCCGCTGTCGCCCACGGCCCGGATGTCCAGCGCGCTGGGCATTCCGCCGGAGCTGCCGGCCACGGACGAGGAGGAGTTCGAAGCGCTGCCGCAGGGCCGCTTCCTGGACCGCGAGCGCAGTTGGCTCGCGTTCAACGAGCGGGTGCTGGAGCTGGCCGAGGACTCGGGCATCCCGCTGCTGGAGCGGGCGAAGTTCCTGGCGATCTTCGCGAGCAACCTGGACGAGTTCTTCATGGTCCGGGTGGCCGGCCTGAAGCGCCGGATCGCCACCGGCGTCGCCCAGCGCAGCGCCTCGGGCCTCCAGCCGCGCGAGGTGCTGGACCTGATCTGGACCCGCTCGCGCGAGCTGATGGCCCGTCACGCCGCCGCGTTCCAGCAGGAGGTGCTGCCCGACCTGGCCGCCGAGGGCATCGAGGTGGTCCGCTGGTCGGAGCTGGCGGAGAAGGAACAGGCCCGGCTGCACACGCTGTTCCGGCAGAAGATCTTCCCCGTGCTGACCCCGCTGGCGGTGGATCCGGCGCACCCCTTCCCGTACATATCGGGGCTCTCGCTCAACCTGGCCGTCGTGGTGCGCAACCCGGTCTCCGGCCACAAGCACTTCGCGCGCGTCAAGGTGCCGCAGTCGCTGGCCCGCTTCCTGGAGGCCTCGCCCCAGCGGTACGTCCCGCTGGAGGACGTCATGGGCGCCCACCTGGAGGAGCTCTTCCCGGGGATGGAGGTGCTGGCCCACCACGCCTTCCGCGTCACCCGCAACGAGGACCTGGAGGTGGAGGAGGACGACACCGAGAACATCCTCAAGGCCCTGGAGAAGGAGTTGATGCGGCGGCGCTTCGGCCCGCCGGTGCGGCTGGAGGTCGAGGAGTCGATCGACCCGTACATCCTGGACCTGCTGGTGCGGGAGCTGAACATCACCGAGGCGGAGGTCTTCCCGCTGCCCGGGCCGCTGGACCTGACCGGGCTGTTCGGGATCGCCGAGCTGGACCGTCCGGAGCTCAAGTACCCGAAGTTCGTGGCCGGCACGGCCCGCGGGCTGACCGACGTCGAGTCGGCCTCCCAGCCCGACATCTTCGCCGCGATGCGCGAGCGCGACGTCCTGCTGCACCACCCGTACGACAGCTTCTCCACCTCGGTGCAGGCCTTCCTGGAGCAGGCCGCCGCCGACCCGGACGTGCTGGCGATCAAGCAGACCCTGTACCGCACCTCCGGCGACTCGCCGATCGTCGACGCGCTGATCGACGCGGCCGAGTCCGGCAAGCAGGTGCTGGTGCTGGTCGAGATCAAGGCGCGCTTCGACGAGCAGGCCAACATCAAGTGGGCCCGCAAGCTGGAGGAGGCCGGCTGCCACGTGGTGTACGGCCTGGTCGGGCTGAAGACGCACTGCAAGCTCTCGCTGGTGGTCCGGCAGGAGGGCGACACCCTGCGCCGCTACTCGCACGTCGGCACCGGCAACTACCACCCGAAGACGGCCCGGCTGTACGAGGACCTCGGTCTGCTCACCTCCGACCCGCAGGTCGGCGCGGACCTCTCGGACCTGTTCAACCGGCTCTCCGGCTACTCGCGCCGCGAGTCCTACCGCCGCCTGCTGACCGCCCCGCGCGGCCTGCGCGACGGGCTGGTCTCGCGGATCCACAACGAGATCGCCCACCACCGGGCGGGCCGTCCGGCCCACGTGAAGCTCAAGGTCAACTCGATCGTCGACGAGGCCGTGATCGACGCGCTGTACCGGGCCTCCCAGGCCGGGGTGCCGGTGGACGTCTGGGTGCGCGGGATCTGCGCGATCCGCCCGGGCGTGCCGGGGCTGAGCGAGAACATCCGGGTCCGCAGCATCCTGGGCCGCTTCCTGGAGCACTCCCGGGTCTTCGTGTTCGGCAACAGCGGCGATCCGGAGGTCTGGATCGGCAGCGCCGACATGATGCACCGCAACCTGGACCGGCGGATCGAGGCGCTGCTGCGGATCACCGATCCGGCGCACCGCGCCGAGCTGTCCGGGCTGATCGACCTCGGGATGTCGGACGAGACCGAGTCCTGGCACCTGGGGCCGGACGGCGCGTGGACCCGCCACTCGCTGGACGCCGAGGGCCGACCGCTGCGACACGTCCAGGACCTGCTGATCGACTCGCGCCAGCGCCGTCGGGCCGCCACCTCGCGCTGACGCGTCCACCGATGCGAAGCCGCCGGGACAGCTGCCCGCGAGACTCCCGAGGGCAGCTGTTCCGGCGGTCGGCCGCCAGCTCCGGGGACCGCCCGGGGGAACGGGGATCTACCACGCCATGACCGAAGCGCCGATGACGGCCCAGGCGGCCGCCACAGCGACCGCCGGGGACATCCTTTCCCGCCACCTGACCGCCCAGGCCGGCGCCTTCCTGCGCGCGCTGCCGCTGGCGGTGGGCGAGGTCGGCGCCAGACCCGGGACGGCCGCGCTGGTCCCGTCGGCCGGTACCTCCGACCTGCTGCGGGCCGTCCGGCGGATCGGCGGGCTGCTGCACACCTTCGGCCCGGTCTTCGAGCAGACCTGGGCGCAGGAGTCGCGCACCGAGCTGCGCTGGCTGCTCAACCTGCTGGCGCTGGAGCCCGGCTACGTCCGCCGCTCGGCCCGGCTGCTGGGCGCGCTGGACTCGCTGAGCGGCAGCGACCCGGACGGGACCGGCATGCTGGCCGGCCACGCGGGCGCCCCCAAGGCGCGGGCGCTGCTGGACCGGCAGCTGACCCTGGCCCGGACCAGGGCGCACTCCACGGTGCTGCAGGAGCTCCGCTCAGCCCGGCTGCACGCGCTGGCGGACCGGATGACCCTGCTGGTCGGCGACGCGCCGCTGCTGGAGTCGGCGGGCGGCCGGGCCCCGGCGGTGCTGCTGCCGCAGGCCGCCGCCGCCTTCGCCGCGCTGTCCGCGGGCGCCCAGCAGCTGCCGCTGCGGCGGGCCGCGACGCCGTACGGCGGGGACGGGCTGCGCCGGCTGGGCGCGGTGCCGCCGTCCCGGGGGGCGACGGACGCGGACACCGCGCTGGCGGCCGACGACGCGCCCTGGGCCCGGCTGCGGATCCTGGTGAAACGGGCCCGGTACGCGCTGGAGGTGTGCGGCCGCCCGTCCTCCGAGCTGGACGGGCTGGACGCGGTGCTGGCCAGGCAGCAGGAGGCGGCCGACGCCGCGGTCACCGCCGCCACCGCGGCGCGGACCCCGCGGATCACCCCGGCGACCGCGTACGTGCTGGGCGTGGTGCACGCCGACCAGCGGCTGGAGGTGGAGTCGGCCCGGTACGCCGTCGGCCGCCGCTGGCCCGAGCTGCCGTCCGGCCCGGACGGCTGGCTGGAGCTGGTCCCGGCCGACGCCTGGGGGCTTCCCGCCGCACCCGGGACGGTCTGAGGTGGACGAGCGCCCGGGCACCGACCGGGCGGCGACGGGGACCGCCGCCGGGACGGGGCACGCCCCGGTGATCCTGGCGGCCGGGGCGGTGCTGTGGCTGCCGGGCCGGCCGAAGAAGGGCGGACGGCTGGGGCGGCCGCGGATCGCGGTGATCCACCGGCCCAAGTACGACGACTGGAGCCTGCCGAAGGGCAAGCTCGAACCCGGCGAGGGGCCGGTCGACGCGGCGCTGCGCGAGGTCCGGGAGGAGACCGGCTTCCACTGTCTGCTGGGCCCGGAGCTGCCCACCCAGCACTACCGGGTGCAGGGCCGCCCGAAGGAGGTCCGCTACTGGTCGGCGGTTCCGTCGAGCGGGTCCTTCCGGCCGAACCGGGAGGTGGACCGGCTGGAGTGGCTGCCGGCCGGGAAGGCCCGCGCGCGGCTCACCCAGGACCAGGACCGGTTGCTGGTCGACGCGCTGCTGGCGGTCCTGGGGGCGCGACCGGTGCGGGCGGCCGGGGCCGCCCCGGTGAAGGAACGGTGGAAGTGATCTCCCCGCGCCCTTGCCGTGACGCAACCGTTACTACCTGACGTAGTTTCCTGTCATCCGTTCGAGGTTCACTCGCCGTTCACTTGCGACCGGCTGTCGTGTCACCTGCCCGGCCTAACTTCGGGACCACCGGAGGGCCGCACGGGCCCCGGACCACAGCAAAACCCCTGCTGGGCCGTACCCGTACGGCCCGTGCGAGGGCAATGCCACAGAAAGGGACACCCCTGTGAAGCTCCAGCGGAACGGCCGCTCCAAGGCCCTCGCGATCGGTGCCATGGCGCTCGTCAGCTCGCTGTCGCTCGCCGCCTGCGGATCGGACAACAACAACAACACGACCGCGACCGGCGGTACCAACGGCTCCACCGCGGCCGGCGCCGCGATCAACTGTGGCAAGGCCGGTTCGCTGATCGCCGCCGGTTCCACCGCCCAGGGTGCGGCGATGGACGTCTGGAAGACCAGCTTCGCCGCCGCCTGCTCCGGCAGCACGATCAACTACCAGGGTGGCGGCTCCGGCGCCGGCATCCAGCAGTTCAACCAGGGCAAGATCCAGTTCGCCGGCTCCGACTCGGCCCTGAAGCCCGCCGAGATCGAGGCCTCCAAGGCGGTCTGCACCGGCGGCCAGGGCATCGACCTGCCGATGGTCGGCGGCCTGATCTCGCTGGTCTACAACATCGACGGTGTCGACAACCTGGTCCTGGACGGCCCGACCTCCGCCAAGATCTTCGACTCGCAGATCACCAAGTGGAACGACCCGGCGATCGCCGCCCTCAACCCGGGCGCCAAGCTGCCGGACGCGGACATCCAGACCTTCCACCGCTCGGACGACGCCGGCACCACCGAGAACCTGACCAAGTACTTCGCCGCCGCCGGCGGCGGTGCCTGGACCTACCCGGCCGGCAAGGCCTGGGCGGCCAAGGGCGGCCAGTCGGCCAACGGCAGCGCCGGCGTCTCGGCCCAGGTGAAGCAGGTCAAGAACTCGATCAGCTACGTCGAGCTGGCCTACGCCCAGACCAACAGCCTGAAGAGCGCCGCGATCAACACGGGCGCCTCCAAGCCGGTCGCGGCCACCGCCGAGAACGCCGCCACCACGATCGCCAAGGCCCAGGCCGCCGGCACCGGCAGCGACCTCGCGCTGAAGCTCGACTACGCGACCAAGGAAGAGGGCTCCTACCCGCTGGTCCTCATCACCTACGAGATCGTCTGCGACAAGGGCAACAAGGCCGAGACCCTCGAGACCCTGAAGTCCTTCCTGACCTACACGGCCAGCGACGCGGGCCAGAAGGCCGTCGGCGAGAAGGGCTACGTCCCGCTGCCGAAGGCCGTGACCGACAAGGTCAACGGCGTCATCGCCACCCTGGCCTGACCCGACAGGACCCCCGGTGGGGCGGCCCCGTGAGCGAGGGGGGCCGGGGCCGCCCCACCGGAACGCACCACACCCAGCACCACGTCCGGGGCACCGCCGCCATGGTGCCGTCCCCCTTCCCGGGGCGGCACCACCAGACCGGAGTAGACCAATGACTTCATCCTCCCCTGCCGCCCCGCGAGGCAGGGAACGCCGGCCGCGCGACAGCCGGGTCGGCGACAAGATCTTCATGAACCTCGCCCGGGGCTCGGGCATCCTGCTGCTGGTCATCATGGCCGCCATCGCGGCGTTCCTGACCTGGCGGTCGGTCCTCGCCCTGAGCACCAACGAGGGCAACTTCCTCACCAGCTTCGAGTGGACGCCGGACGCCCCGAAGCCCGTCTTCGGCATCGCCGTCCTGGCCTTCGGCACCGTCGTCAGCGCGGTCATCGCGATGGCGATCGCCGTTCCGGTGGCCATCGGGATCGCGCTGTTCATCTCGCACTACGCGCCGCGCCGGATCGCCCAGCCCTTCGCCTACCTGGTCGACCTGCTCGCCGCCGTCCCCAGCATCGTCTACGGCCTCTGGGGAGCGCTCTTCCTGGTGCCGCACCTGGACGGCCTGAACAGCTGGCTCAACGAGTACCTGGGCTGGACCTACGTCTTCGACCAGACCAGGACCGGGACCCCGCGCAACCTGTTCACCGTCGGCATCCTGCTGGCCATCATGGTCCTGCCGATCATCACCGCGGTCTCCCGCGAGGTGTTCCGCCAGGTGCCGCGGATGCACGAGGAGGCGGCGCTCGCGCTCGGCGCGACCCGCTGGGAGATGATCCGCACCGCGGTGCTGCCGTTCGGCCGCCCCGGCATCATCTCGGCCTCGATGCTCGGCCTCGGCCGCGCGCTCGGCGAGACCATCGCGGTCGCGGTGGTGCTGTCCGCCAGCAACGTCCTGTCGCTGCACATCCTGGACGCCGGCGGCGGCACGTTCGCGCAGAACATCGCGCTGAAGTTCAACGAGGCCGGTGACAACGGCCGCGACGCGCTGATGGCCTCCGGCCTCGTCCTGTTCGTCATCACCCTGCTGGTGAACGGTGCCGCGCGAATGATCATCGCCCGCCGCAAGGAGTACTCGGGGGCCAACGCATGACCGTCACCGCCGTCGTCGAGGACGCCCGGCCCGTCGGCCGTCCGCTGACCGCCAACCGCCTGCCCAAGTGGGCCCCGGCCGCCGTCGCCGCCGGCTCGATCGCGCTCGGCTGCGGGATCGGCCTGGCCGGCGGGCTGGCCAGCCACCTCCAGTGGGGCCTGATCTCGGCCGTGCTCTTCCTGCTGGTCGGCTACGCCCTCTCGGCCAGGGTCGAGGGCCGCCGGCAGGCCAAGGACCGGCTCGCCACCTCGGTGGTCTGGGTCGCCTTCATCCTGGCCGTCGTCCCGCTGGTCGCCCTGTCGTTCTACACCGTCCAGCAGGGCATCGACGTGGTCGACGGGAACTTCCTGGGCCACTCCATGAAGGGCGTGATCCAGTCCGGGCCCGGCGGCGGCATCTACCACGCGCTGATCGGCACCCTGGAGCAGGTCGGCCTGGCCACCGCGATGGCCGCCCCGATCGGTCTGCTGACCGCCGTCTACCTGGTCGAGTACGGCCGGGGCAGGCTCGCCAAGGCGGTCACCTTCTTCGTCGACGTCATGACGGGCATCCCGTCGATCGTCGCCGGTCTGTTCGTCCTCTCGCTCTGGAACCTCGCCCTGGGCTTCGGCTACTCCGGCTTCTCGGGCAGCCTCGCACTGGCCATCCTGATGATGCCGGTCGTGGTCCGGTCCACCGAGGAGATGCTGAAGCTCGTCCCGAACGAGCTGCGCGAGGCCTCGTACGCGCTCGGCGTGCCGAAGTGGAAGACCATCCTGCGGATCGTCCTCCCCACCGCGATCGGCGGCATCACCACCGGTGTGATGCTCGCGGTCGCCCGCATCACGGGCGAGACCGCCCCGGTGATGATGCTGGTGTTCGGCGCCGACTACATCAACAACAACCCGTTCGACGGACCGCAGCAGTCCCTGCCGATGTACATCTGGACGCAGTACTCGCAGGTCAACAACGACTTCGGCTACGCCCGTGCCTGGGGCGCGGCGCTGGTGCTGATCGCCTTCGTGATGGGGCTCAACCTCGTCGCCCGGGGCATCGCGCGCTGGCGCTCGCCCAAGGGCGGACACTGAGCGACCGACTGACGTACGAGACAGACGAGAGAAGCAAACGATCATGGCCAAGCGCATCGACGTCAGCGGACTGTCGGCCTTCTACGGCACCACCAAGGCCATCGAGGACATCTCGATGAGCATCGAGCCCCGTTCGGTCACGGCCTTCATCGGCCCCTCCGGCTGCGGCAAGTCCACCTTCCTGCGGACCCTCAACCGGATGCACGAGGTGATCCCGGGCGCCCGGGTCGAGGGCAAGGTCCTCCTGGACGACGAGAACCTGTACGCCTCCAACGTCGACCCGGTCGCCGTGCGCCGCTCGGTCGGCATGGTCTTCCAGCGCCCGAACCCGTTCCCGACCATGTCGATCTACGACAACGTGATCGCCGGTCTGCGGCTCGCCGGCGTGAAGAGGAAGTCCGTGCTGGACGAGGTGGTGGAGCGCTCGCTGAAGGGCGCCAACCTCTGGAAGGAGGTCCACACCCGGCTGAACAAGCCCGGGGCCGGCCTCTCCGGCGGTCAGCAGCAGCGCCTGTGCATCGCCCGCGCCATCGCGGTCGAGCCCCAGGTCCTGCTGATGGACGAGCCCTGCTCCGCGCTCGACCCGATCTCGACCCTCGCCATCGAGGACCTGATCGGCGAGCTGAAGGAGCAGTTCACCATCGTCATCGTGACCCACAACATGCAGCAGGCGGCCCGCGTCAGCGACCGCACCGCCTTCTTCAACCTGGCCGGCGTCGGCCAGCCGGGCAAGCTGATCGAGCTGGACGACACCCAGCGGATCTTCTCGAACCCGCAGGTCCAGGCGACCGAGGACTACATCTCCGGCCGCTTCGGCTAGACCCGGCCCCGGCACGGGCGGCGCCCCGGGCGCCGAGGAGCGTGACGGACCGCGAGCTGTCCCGTGGTGCTGCATGGCGGTGCCGCCGCGGGACATGGAAAAGGGCCCGCCCCCGAGATGTGGGGGCGGGCCCTGCCCGTTCGCCGGTCCTGCGGGGGCGTCAGCCCCAGAACAGGTGGACGAACCAGTACACCAGCGCTGCGACGATGGCGGCCGCCGGCATCGTGATGAACCAGCCGAGCACGATGTTCTTCGCGACGCCCCAGCGCACCGCGCGGATCCGCTTGGTCGCGCCCGCGCCCATGATCGCCGAGGTGATCACGTGCGTGGTCGAGATCGGCGCCTTGAAGACGAACGACGTGATGTACATGACGGTCGAGGCGGTGGCCTCGGCGGCGAAGCCCTGCGGCGGGTCCAGCTCGATGATCTTGCGGCCCAGGGTCCGCATGATCCGCCAGCCGCCCGCGTAGGTGCCCAGCGAGAGCATGGTCGCGCAGGAGATCTTCACCCAGACCGGGATCCCGTTGCCGGCCTGGTGGCCGGAGATGGTCAGGGCCATGACCACGATGCCCATGGTCTTCTGGGCGTCCTGGAGGCCGTGCGCCAGGGCCATCGCGGCGGCCGAGGCGGTCTGGGCGACCCGGAAGTTGCGCTTGGCCCGGTGCGGGTTGGCCCGGCGGAAGATCCACAGGATCGCCAGCATCACCAGGAAGCCGCCGACCAGGCCGACCACCGGCGAGACGATCATCGGGATGACGATCTTCTCGAGGACCCCGCTCCAGATCACGTCGACGCCGCCGGCCAGCGCCGCGCCCACCATGCCGCCGAACAGCGCGTGCGAGGAGGAGGACGGGAGGCCGAAGTACCAGGTGACCAGGTTCCAGGCGATCGCCCCGACCAGGGCGGCGAACAGGATCGCCATCCCCTGGTTGCCGCTCGGCGTCTCGATGATCCCCTTGGAGACGGTGTGCGCCACCCCGCTCCCGAGGAACGCGCCGGCCAGGTTCATCACCGCGGCCATCGCCAGCGCCGCCCGGGGGGTGAGCGCCCGGGTGGAGACCGAGGTGGCGATCGCGTTCGCCGAGTCGTGGAAGCCGTTGGTGTACGTGAAGAAGAACGCAACGCCGATGACGGCGATGAGTGCTGCCATGTCCACGAGGGTCAGGACTCCTTGACGGCGATGGTCTCCACCGTGTTGGCGACGTGCTCGAAGGCGTCCGCCGCCTCCTCAAGGACGTCCACGACCTGCTTGAGCTTGAGGACCTCGATGGCGTCGTACTGACCGGAGAACAGGTGGGCGAGCAGCTTGCGGTGGATCTGGTCGGCCTGGTTCTCCAGCCGGTTGACCTCGATCCAGTACTCGGTGAGGTTGGACATGCTGCGCAGGTTGGGCATCGCCTCGGCGGTGAGTTCCGCGGCGCGCGCCAGTACCTCGATCTGCTGCTCGATGCCCTTCGGCAGGGTCTGGATGTCGTAGAGGACGACCAGGTCGACGGCCTCCTCCATGAAGTCCATGATGTCGTCCAGCGACGAGGCGAGGCTGTAGATGTCCTCGCGGTCGAAGGGCGTGATGAAGGACGAGTTCAGCTGGTGGAAGACGGCGTGGGTGGTGTCGTCCCCGGCGTGCTCGGCGGCGCGCATGCGCTCGACGATCTCCGCACGGGCCGACACGTCTGATCCCAGCAGCTCCAAAAGGAGCTTCGATCCGACGACGAGGTTCTCCGCCGCGGCGGCGAACATGTCGTAGAAGCTCGTCTCCTTCGGGGTCAGGCTAAAACGCACGGAAATCTCCGATGTGCGGGGTAGGGACTGAACGATGCTAGGTGCAACCAAGCGCAATCACGCAAACGGGGTGTCGGGGAAGGAGCCGGAACCTCCCCTTCCGTTCGACTGCCGCACCGGGTGATCCGGCGCACCACCACGTGGGGGCGCGAGACCCCAGTCTGACGGAACCTCGCCCGGATTGTCCCCGTCGTGCGCACGGAAGAGCGGGGCGCCGCTCAGACGGCTCAACCGGCGGGCACCCGTCCACCGGGCCCCGCGGCACATGCCGGGTCGGCCGTCGGAACACCACGGAAGGCCCCGGTGTTGGACACTGGTGGCCGACGCAGCCACCAGGCACTGAGACGAAGGCGGGGCCGATGACCACGACGCAAGCGCGCACCGAGCCGGAGCACGCGCAGGGGACCGACCCCCACGCCGGCCCCGCTCCGGCGGGGCACCACGGCCCGCACGGCTACAGCGCGCAGAAGGACGCCCACCTCAAGCGGCTGCGCCGGATCGAGGGCCAGGTCCGCGGCCTCCAGCGGATGGTCGACGAGGACGTCTACTGCATCGACGTGCTCACCCAGGTCTCGGCCAGCACCAAGGCGCTGCAGTCCTTCGCGCTCTCCCTGCTGGAGGAGCACCTGCGGCACTGCGTCGCCGCGGCCGCCGAGGAGGGCGGCGCCGAGCTGGACGCCAAGGTGGCGGAGGCCACCGCCGCGATCAGCCGCCTGCTGCGCAGCTGAGCCGACGGGCCGTCCGCGGCTCCCCGGCCGTCCGCCGCTCCCAGGCCGTCCGCCGCGCCGGGGCCGTCGTCGCGGGGGCCGGCTAGCCGTCGGCCTCCCGGTCGGCCCGGCCGGGCTCGGTCCGGTCCAGCAGCACCTCGTCGATCCGCTCGGTCGGCAGCCGGTCGCCGGAGCTGGCCGTCGCGGCGATCATCAGCTCGCCGGCCAGATCGATCTCGTCGAGGGCCGCGTCGTCGTGGCCGCCGCTGCGGCCGCCCGTGGACGACACCACCTGCACCACCCCTTCAGTGCCTCGCCAGCCCGGGCGGCAGCCACCCGGAGTCCAGCCTAGGCACTTCGGGGCCCGTCCACATGGCACGGACGGGCCATCTCGGCGCCGCCGAAACGGGTGGCCGTCGCTCCCCGGACGGCCACCCGCTCCGGCCGCACCCCGTCTCGCCCCGGCGCCGGGGCGCTGCCCCGGCCGTCCAGGGCCTGTCGGACCCGCCCTACTTCGGGCTCTCCGTGGGCTTCACCTGGTAGATGTCCGAGGCCGCGGGCTCGGCCGCCTCCACCGGCCCGCCGAAGTCCCGTAGCGAGGTCGTCGACGTCACCTTCACCTGGTCCTTGGGCTCCTTGGACCCGGCGACCCCGGCGAAGGTGAACACCTCGACCACCTTGTGCAGCCGGCCCTGGTCGTCCAGCCAGACGTCGTACGGGACCTCCTTGACGGTGAAGGTCTGCCCGCCCATCCGCAGGCCGTCACCGCCCCGGCCGCCCGTCGCGTCGGCCGCCTTCGCGAGGTCCAGGGTGCCCCGGTAGTGGTGCAGCGCGACCCCGTCGACGGTCTCGGTGCCCACCGCCTCCGCCTTCTGCGCCCCGCGCAGCGCCCCCGCCGCCGAGGCCGGGTCGGTGGCGCCGCTGCTGACCAGGTTGCCGTCCGGCAGCTGGCGCACGTCCAGCTTGACCCACTTGCCCTCGGGCACCTTGGCGCCGCTGTTCTGGAGGTAGACGGTGCCCGGCAGCACCACCTCGACGATCTTCCCGGTGGTCGCCGCGCCCGGCGGCACCTGGATCTCCAGCCGGCCGACCCGCTTGACGTAGTCGTAGCCGCCGGTGCCGCTGAACGAGGCCTTCTTCTCCGCGGACTCGGTGACCAGTTCGGTCGCGGTGCGCGCGGAGCCGGTGCGGCCGGTGATGTCGGCGGCGTTGCGCACCGCCGTCAGCGGATCCGCGGCGAGCTGGTCGGGGGCGCCCGACTGCTGGTCGGAGGAACCGCCCCCGGCGCCGCCGGAGCAGCCGGCGGCCCCCGCCGCCAGGGCGGCGGCGAGCAGGGCGGCCCCGGCCGCCGAGCGCAGGTGCGGACCCGGACGGCGTGCCGGCCGTCCGGCGCGCTGCTGGTCGGTCATCTTCATCCTCGCGAGAACCCCCTCGGGCCCGACTGCCCCGCCGGCCACCACCGGGTGGGCAGAGCTCTTTCCGGGCAAACGAGTTGGGGCGCCAGGGGTTACGCAGGACCGGAGCTCCGGGCGCGTCGCGCAGCGGGCGTCCGGCGCGTTACGGTGAACCACGTGCACAGTGAGCTGCCGGTCTCGCCCGGCACCGCCCGGATGCCCGAACACCGCCTCGCGATCAGCGAGCGCGGCTCCTTCGCCTTCGCGACCTGCAGCTGCGGCTGGTACGCCCCGGCCCGCCGCTCGCGCGACCTGGCCCGCCGCGAGGGGGCCGGCCACCTCAGCGAGAACGGCGCCGAGCCGGACTGAGCCCGGGGGGCTCCGGACGGCTCCTCCCGGGCTCCTCTGCGGCTCCTTCCGGGTTTCCCGGCGGCTTCTGCCGGGCCGCGGGGCTCGGGGCCGCCGGGAGGTCAGGCCGCGAGGTCGGACTCCGGCGGCTGCTCCCCGGCCCGCACCGCCCCGCGCCCGCGCCGACGGCCGCGCGGACCGGCCCCGGTCCCGGCACGCGCCGTGCCGCCGCGCTCGGACGCCCGGATCAGCGGGGCGACCGCCGTCCGGCTCAGCGCGTGGCAGAACGGCACCAGCACCGCCATCGCGATCGGCGCCAGCAGCAGCACCACGGCGACGGCGAGCGCGAAGCCGCCGATCACGTCGGTCGGGTAGTGGACGCCCATGAACATCCGGCAGAAGCCCTGGAGGACCGCCAGCCCGCCGGCGATCCAGCCCAGCCTGCGGTTCACCAGGAACAGCGCCACCGCGACGCCCATGGTCATGGTCGAGTGGTCGCTGACGAAGGAGTGGGTGCCGGCCTTGCCGTCCACCAGCACCAGCAGCCCGGGATGGTCGACGAAGGGGCGCGGGCGGTCGACGATCGCGGCGATCGGCAGGTTGGCCAGCTCGGCGAGGGCCACCGAGATCGGGACCCAGAGCAGCCCGGCCATCGCCACCGGCGCGTCCGGACGGCGCCTGGCCTGGAGCCAGGCGACCAGACCGAGCATCGCCAGGCCGATCAGGATGCCGTACTCGCCGACCCACGAGACCATGTGGTCCAGCCACTGCGGGGAGCGCTTGGCCAGGCCGTTGACGGCGTAGAGCAGGTCGAGGTCGGGGTTGGTCGTGTCGGCAAGCGGCGTCGACACGCCGCACCTCCTTCTGGTCCGCTGCAGCTGGTCGTCGTGGCCGGGGCCCGCCCGGTGCGGGTAGCTGACGAGGGGCCACCGGAGGAAACGTCATTTCCGGGGCACAGCGTTCCACGGAAACGCGCGGTTATCGAAACTTGACTCAGCGTCCACAGTGCGCACACAGGTCCCGGCCGTCCGGCCGCACCGGGCCTACCGTCCCGGGCCGGCGGGGCTCGGTCCGGCCTGCGCGGGCGGGGCGGCGGCGACCGCCCGGGCGGGGGCCGCCGGTGCGCCGCCCTGGCTCGCCGCGGGGGTGGTGGGCTGCGTCCCGCCCGGACGGCTCGGGGCGTTGACCGCGCCGTCGTTGTTGCGGGTCGGCAGCGCCTGGGCGCCGTCCGAGGTGACCCGGGTCGCGCCGATGTACTCCCTGGTGTCGATCCTGTCGTAGCGGATCACCGCGCCGGTGTGCGGCGCGTTGATCATGTAGCCGCCGCCGACGTAGATCCCGACGTGGTGGATGCTCCGCGGATCACCGAGGTCCGTCGCCCAGAACACCAGGTCGCCGGGCCGCAGTTGGTCGCGCGACGGGTGCGGCCCGGCGTACCACTGGTCGTTGGCCACCCGGGGCAGGGTGATGCCCACGCTGGCGAACGCGGCCTGGGTCAGGCCCGAGCAGTCGAACCGCCCGTTCTGCGAGGGCAGGCCCTCACCGCCCCACAGGTACGGGGTGCCGAGCTTGGTCTGCGCGAAGTAGATCGCGGCCGCCGCCTGCGAGGACGCCTCCACCGGCGCGGTCGGCGCGGTGAAGCTGCGGGCCATCGCCTGGATGTTCCGCACGTAGCCCTGGGTCTCCCTGTACGGCGGCACCCCGTTGTACCGCTCCACCGCGCCCTCGCCGGCGTTGTAGGCGGCCAGCATGTTGGCCTGCGGATCGCCCGGGACCTTCGCGATCCGCTTGGCGATCGCGCAGTCGTAGGTCGCCGCCGAGGCGATGGCGTCCAGCGGGTCCCAGACGTCCGCCCTGCCGTCCCCGCTGCCGTCGGTGGCGTACTCGATCCAGGTGCCCGGCATGAACTGCGCCATCCCCTGCGCCCCGACCCCGGATCGCGCCCTGGGGTCGAAACCGCTCTCCTGGTACAGCTGCGCCGCGAGCATCGGCGCGGAGATCTCGGGGCAGAGCCCGCCCCACCGCTGGATCGGTTCCTGATAGGCCGCGGGGACCGTTCCGGGGGACAGGGCGGAACGATTCGCCGACTGCTGCGGCGTCCCACTCGCCGCATAAGTCCCCAGCGTCACCAGCCCGATGAACCCGAACGCAACAACTCCCGCAGCGGCGGCGGCCGTCCCGGCCTTCCGGAGTACCATCAGCACCATCCCGACGAATCGTCAGTCGAAGTGTCCCGGAAGGCGTTGCTCACCGCAATCATCAGAGATACGAACAGTGAGCGCTATCCTTCGTACGGTGTACATCCTCGCGTACGTGTCCGATGCCTCACGACCAATCCGCGAGAAGTAGCCAAGTCGACATCAGATCTGGCCAAGAATAGGTACCGACCCTTCGCGCGGGCCGGGTCCGGGCCCTTGAATTTGCCTGATCGGGCGGTGAGATGGAAATGAACCTGAGCAGCGTGCACACCAATGCGGTCAGCCACCTGGCCGAGGATCCCCCCAAGAAGCCGAACATCGACACCATCATCGGCGGGATCGCCCCGGACTGGGGCCCGTTCGCGACCCTCGGCTCCGAGGCACGGGTGATGGTCGAGGTCGTCATGGCCGTCGCCATCCTCATCTGCCTCGGCATCGCGGTCTGGGGCGCGGCCAAGCAGCGGATCGGGGCGACCGCGATGCGCGACAGCTTCGGCGCCGAACAGGGCAAGGGGCTGATCGTCGCCGGACTGACCGGCGTGTTCATCATCGGATCACTCGGCACCCTGTTCACCATTGTCTACGGAATGGCGATCTGACGATCGGACAGCAGTAGTCCGACCTGCCCGGGACCGGATCCCCGTCCGGACCCCCTCCGGGGCAGGCCCGCCAGGAGTCCACCCCCGTTCCCACCCTCCGTCCGCGCCCGCCCCCGGGCGGAGGGCCCCCGGAGCCGCCCCGGCTCCCCGCACCAGGAGGGCCGCCGTGCCGTTGTCCGACGACCAGCCGCGCACCCGTACGCGCCTGCCGGTCGGCGAACAGTCCTCCGCCCAGCCGAACCTCCGTCAGTCCCGCCCGATGCGCGCCCTGCTGGCCGTCCTGGTCGTCGTCACCCTGCTCGTGGTGGCCATCGCCGTCGCCAACCGCGTCACACCCGGCACGGGCGGTGGAAGCGGCGGCGGTGGCGCCTCCGCCGACCGTGCCGCCTCCGGCGCCGGCCCGGCCCCCAGCGGCGACCAGCCCGTCGGCACCACCGTCAACGGCATCCCGACCGGCTACCCGCACACCGAGCCGGGCGCCCAGTCGGCCGCCACCAACTACGCGGTGGCGATCGGCTCCGCGGACATGTTCCGCACCGACAGCCGGCACGGCATCGTCACCACCATCGCCGACCCCGGCGCCCTGGCGGGGCTGCAGAGCCGGCTGGACCAGGGCTTCGGCGGCGACACCGCCACCCGCTACGGCCTCGACGCCCAGGGCCACGCGCCCAAGGGCCTCACCTTCGTCAGCCGCACCGTCCCGGTCGGCACCAAGTCGACGGGCTACAGCGACGGCGACGCCAAGGTCGAGGTGTGGTGCACCGGCCTCACCGGCCTTGCCGGCGAGCGCTCCGTCCAGCCGGTGACCACCAACTGGTTCACCCTCACGCTCTCGCTGCACTGGACGGGCAGCGACTGGAAGCTCACCGACTTCACCAGCAGGCAGGGCCCCGCGCCGGTGCCCGCAGACCAGCAGGCCGCCACCGCCGATGAGATCACCGGCGCCGTCCAGCAGTTCGGGGGGTTCCGCTATGCCCGTTGATCAGACCTCACGCCGTTCCGGCGCACGGCGCCGAGCGGGCACCCTTGTCGGTGTGCTGGCCACCTTGCAGGTGGCGGCGCTGTCGACGGCTCAGCGGGTATTCGCTGAACCGTCGCCGACAGCCACTCCGACCTGTCAAAAGGTCGATCTTCCGATCCCCGGCAGTGACGCAGGCTGTGCTCCTGGGGGAGCTGTCGTCATTCCCGGTAGTGGCGCGGTCAACACCGTGACCGACCCCCTCGGGTCGTTGGCCAAGAGCTGTGCGCAGGCCGCGGCGTGGGTGGTGCGGAAGCTGTCGGGGGCGATCGACGGGACGACGCAGGTGGACTTCACCAACGCGTCGTTCCTGCAGCAGTACGCCGTGGTGTTCGCCGTGTCGACGGTGATCACGCTGGTGCTGTGGCTGCTGGCGGTGTCGAAGCGGGCGGTGCGGGGAGCGCCGCTGGCGACGGCGTTCTCGGAGGCGATCGGGTTCCTGTGGCTGACGGTGGTGGCGTCCGCGTTCACGCCGTTGATCCTGTACACCGTGGTGAGCGTGACGGACGGGCTGACCAAGGCGATAGCGGTCGGGACGAAGACGGACACCGGGTCGTACCTGGGAGGGTTCGCCGACACGTTGGAGAAGGGCGACGTGGGCGGTGGCCCGCTGATCCTGGTGATCGTGTCGCTGGTGGCGGTGCTGGCGGCGGCGGTGCTCTGGGTCGAGCTGCTGATCCGGGCGGCGATGCTGTACGTGGGCGCGCTGCTGGGCACGGCGGTGTACGCGGGGCTGGTGGACCGGCAGCTGTGGAAGCACGTGCGGCGCTGGGCGGGGGTGATGCTGGCGGTGGACCTGGCGAAGCCGATCATCGTGGTCATCCTGGGTCTGGCGGGCGCGGTGGCGACCGGGGCCGGGGCCGACGACGACTTCGCCCGGGTGCTGTCCGGGCTGGCGATCCTGTTCCTGTCGATCTTCGCGAGCGCGTCGGTCTACCGCTTCGTGCCGGGCTTCGGCGACGAGATGCTGAACCTGCGGGGGGCCCGGGCGAACGCCGTCCAGGCCGGTTCGGCGATGATCAACGGCACCGCGAACCTGATGAAGCAGGGCATCAGCACCCACGGCGACCGCGGTCCGCAGGCGTCCGGCACGGGTGGCGGCGGTGGCGCGGGCGGTGGTTCGGTGGCGCCGGGCATCGCCGCCCACGCCGGCCGGACGCCGGCCCCGCCGCCGCAGGGCGGACCGCCGCCGGCTCCGGTTCCGATCCGCGACAGCAATCCAGCGAAGGGGGGGTGACGGGTAAGTGAGCAGCGAACCGCTCGGCCAGTACGGCGCCCAGTACGCCCAGCCGTACGTGCACCAGCGCCGCACCTACCTGATCGGCAAGGCCCGCCCGAACGCGCCGATCGGCCGGAACCGGGAGTCCGGCGAGATCATGCTGATCATCTTCGGGGCCTTCCTCGGCATGCTCTGGGGCCTGCTGATGCCGGTCCTGCCGCTGCGGATCGGTGGTCTGGTCGGTCTGCCGGCGCTCGCCATCGCGGCGGTGTACGTGCCGTACCGCAAGAGGACGTTCTACAAGTGGGTGGAGATCAACCGCACCTACCGCCGGACGGTCCGCAGCGGGCGGGCGGTGTGGCGCTCGGACGTGATGGACGCCGGCACCCGGCTGGACGGCCGGGAGGTGGAGGTCGGTCCGCCGCCCGGGGTGGGGCGGCTGCGCTGGCTGACGGCGCCGTTCGGGCCCGACGAGGTCGGGGTGCTGATGCACCTGGAGCGGCGCACGGTGACGGCCGCGATCGAGATCGAGGGCCCGGGCGTCGGGCTGCGCGACTCGGAGGACCAGGAGGCCCTGGTCGACCGGTTCGGGACGCTGCTGAAGCACGTCGCCAACGGGGACGGCTTCGTGACCCGGCTGCAGATCCTGGCCCGGACCCTGCCGGCCGACCCGGACGCGCACGCCAAGGACGTCGAGCGGCGCGGCGACCCGTCCTCGCCGCGCTGGCTGCAGGACTCGTACGACCAGCTCCAGTCGATGGTGTCGACCTCCTCGGAGCAGCACCGGGCGTACCTGGTGGCCTGCATGCACTACACCCGCGACCTGGCGGCCGAGGCGCACGCGATGGGCCGGACGGCCACCGGGCGGCGGGCGCGGGACGACGAGGGGCTGGCGGCCGTGATGGCGCGCGAGCTGACCGACATCTGCGCCCGGCTGGCCGAGGCGGACATCCGGGTGCGCCAGCCGCTGGGCCAGGCCCGGCTCTCCTCGCTGCTGCACTCGATGTACGACCCGGACCACCCGATCGACCACATCCAGGCGATGTCCCGGCGCAACGCCTGGCCGGCCGAGCTGGACGCGACCGAGCCGCAGTACCTGCAGGCGAAGACCCGGGAGTCGGCGACCCGGGAGCCGTGGTGCCACGCCACCGCGTGGATCAAGGAGTGGCCGCTCACCCCGGTGGGCGTCAACTTCCTGGCACCGCTGCTGGTGCACACCCCGGACGTGATCCGGACGGTCGCGGTGACGATGGACCTGGAGCCCACCGACGTCGCGATCGAGCGGATGCTGACCGAGAAGACCAACGACGAGGCCGAGGCCAGCCGCGCGGCGAAGATGAACCGCACGGTCGACCCGCGCGACCTGGCCCACACCGGCCGGGTGGACCAGCGCGGTGACGACCTGGCCTCCGGCGCGGCCGGGGTGAACCTGGTCGGCTACATCACGGTCTCCTCGCGCAACCCCGACGCGCTGGCCCGCGACAAGCGGACCATCCGGGCCTCGGCCGGCAAGAGCTACCTCAAGCTGGAGTGGTGCGACCGCGAGCACCACCGGGCCTTCGTGAACACCCTCCCGTTCGCCACCGGCATCCGCCGCTGACCACCGCCGTCCGTCCGACCCCCCGTCCACCGCTGACCCGTCAGGAGGCCGCCCATGGCCCTCGGCAACCTCACCGAGGCGTTCACCAGCCTGATGTTCGGCAAGGTGGAGACCACCCGCCTGCCGGTGCGCACCTCCACCGGCCAGGCGCAGGCCGTCTACCTGCCGACCGCCGCGCCCGGGCTGGGCGACTCCGGTGTGATCATCGGCCGTGAGGTGTACAGCGGCAAGGGGTACGTGTACGACCCCTTCCAGCTGTACGGGCAGCAGCTGCCCGCCCCGCACTGGCTGGTGCTCGGCGAGTCCGGCAACGGCAAGTCGGCGCTGGAGAAGACGTACGTGCTGCGGCAGCTGAGGTTCCGCGACCGCCAGGTGGTGGTGCTGGACGCGCAGGGCGAGGACGGCGTGGGCGAGTGGAACCTGATCGCCGACGCGCTGGGCATAAAGTCGATCCGGCTGGACCCGATGGCAGCCCGGGACGGCGGGGTGAAGCTCAACCCGCTGGACCCGGCGATCACCCAGACCGGCCAGCTGTCGCTGCTGCGCACCATCGTCGAGGTGGCGATGGGGCGCGGGCTGGAGGAGCGGGCCGGCTTCGCGCTGAAGGCCGCGCACGCCCACGTCGTGGCCTCGGTGACGGACCGCCAGCCGGTGCTGGACGACATCATCGACACGTTGCGCAGCCCCCACCCGTCCTCGGTGGAGTCGCTGGGCGTGGCGGTGGACGAGGTGCAGTCCTGGGGTCTGGACGTGGCGCTGGTGCTGGACCGGCTGGTCGACGGTGACCTGCGCGGCATGTTCGACGGGTCGACCACCGAGGGCATCGATCTGGACGCGCCGCTGATCGTCTTCGACCTTTCGCACATCGACCGCAACTCGATCGCGATGCCGATCCTGATGGCGATCGTCGGGGTGTGGCTGGAGCACACCTGGATCAGGCCGGACCGGAAGAAGCGCATCTTCCTGGTCGAGGAGGCCTGGCACATCATCAACAGCCCGTTCGTGGCCCAACTGTTCCAGCGGCTGCTGAAGTTCGGCCGCCGGCTGGGCCTGTCCTTCGTGGCGGTGGTGCACCACCTGTCCGACGTGGTGGACGGCGCGGCGGCCAAGGAGGCGTCGGCGATCCTGAAGATGGCCTCCACCCGGACGATCTACATGCAGAAGGCGGAGGAGGCACGGGCCACCGGCCGGGTGCTGGGCCTGCCGCGCTGGGCGGTGGAGATCATCCCCACACTTTCGCCGGGCATCGCGGTCTGGGACGTCAACGGCAACGTCCAGGTGGTCAAGCACATCATCACCGAGGCCGAGCGCCCGCTGGTCTACACCGACCGTGCGATGACCGAGGACGCGGTGGCCGAACGGGTGCGCGCGGAACGGCAGTTGGCGGCCGAGCCGGGGGTCTGAGCCGGCACCCGCGGCCCGGCGGCCGGCCGCCGGGCCGCGGGTGCCCGGGGCGCTCCGCGCAGGCTCCGCTCCCTGCCGACCGCGACGGTTCGCCAGTAGGTAATCCTCTCGTTACGTTCGACGTCCTGACAGCTACGCGCGTTGACCCTAGGCTTCGCAGTCGCAACACATCTCGAACGCCGACGCTGTCCACAGCCGGTGCTCCTTCCAAGGTGCAGGGGAACCCTTCATGCTCACCGTCAGATCCCGACGGACGGCGCTCGCCGTCGTCGCCGCCGCAGGTCTGTTCGGCACGGTGGCCGTGCCGACGGCCGCCCAGGCCGCCGGCGCCGACGCCAAGCGCCACAAGACCGTCAACCTCCAGCTGCTGGCGATCAACGACTTCCACGGAAACCTGGAACCCCCGGTCGGCAACTCCGGCACGATCAAGGAGATCGACCCGGCCACCGGCAAGGAGGTCGCCACCCCGGCCGGCGGCATCGAGTACCTGGCCACCGAGCTGCGCAAGGCGCGGATCCCGGCCGACGACTCGATCACCGTCGCGGCCGGCGACATCATCGGTGCCAGCCCGCTCACCTCGGCGCTCTTCCACGACGAGCCGACCATCGAGGCGATGGACAAGCTCGGCCTGGACGTCACCTCGGTGGGCAACCACGAGTTCGACGAGGGCGCGCAGGAGCTGCTGCGCATGCAGGAGGGCGGCTGCCACCCGACCGACGGCTGCTACGAGCCCGGCCGCACCTTCAAGGGCGCCAACTTCAACTACCTGTCGGCCAACGTCACCGACGAGAAGACCGGCAAGCCGCTGCTGGCCCCGTACTGGATCACCAAGTCCCAGGGCGTGAAGGTCGGCTTCATCGGCGTCACCCTGGAGGGCACGCCGAACATCGTGACCGCCGAGGGCGTCAAGGGCCTGAAGTTCGCCAACGAGGTCACCACGATCAACAAGTACGCCGCCGAGCTCAAGGCCAAGGGCGTCAACTCGATCGTCGCGCTGATCCACGAGGGCGGCTACCCGGCCGGCTCCGTCTACAACTACGACTGCGGCGCGCCCGGTCAGGGCGTCTCCGGTCCGATCGTCGACATCGCGCAGAAGATCGACCCGGCGGTCGGCGCCATCGTCACCGGCCACACCCACAACGCGTACGCCTGCAGCATCCCCGACCCCGACGGCGTCCCGCGCTCGGTGACCAGCGCCGCCTCCTTCGGCCGGCTCTTCACCGAGATCGACATGAAGCTGGACAAGACCACCGGGGCGATCGTGCGTCCCTCGGTCAAGGCCGCGAACCACGTGGTGCGCCGCACGGTCGAGAAGGCGCCCGACATGACGGCGCTGGTCGACCACTACTCCAAGCTCGCCGCCCCGGTCGCCAACCGTCCGGTCGGCTACATCGCCTCGGACATCAACGGCCGCGGCAGCAGCGACCTGGAGAAGCCGCTCGGTGACGTGATCGCCGACGCCCAGCTGGAGGGCCTCGCCCCCGCCGACAAGGGCGGTGCGCAGGTCGCGTTCATGAACTCCGGCGGCATCCGCTCCGACCTGGTCTTCAAGGACCCGTCGGGCGACCCGAAGCTGAACGGCGTGGTGACCTACAGCGAGGCCTTCACCGTCCAGCCGTTCACCAACATGATGCAGGTCAAGACGCTGACCGGCGCCCAGCTGGTCCAGCTGCTCCAGCAGCAGGTGAGCGGCCCCAACGCCGCCGCGCCGAAGATCCTCCAGGTGTCCTCGAACCTGCACTACACCCTGGACATGCGCAAGTCCGGCGCGGACCGGGTGGTCCCGGACTCGGTCCGGCTGAACGGCGCCCCGGTCGACCCGGCCGCCACCTACCGGGTCGCGGCCAACGAGTTCCTGGCCGGCGGCGGCGACGGCTTCCCGGCCTTCGCGGCCGGCACCGACAAGCTGGTCGGCGCCTCCGACCTGGACGTCTTCACGGCCTACCTGAGCGCCCACAGCTCCGCGGGTGCGCCGCTGCAGGCCCCGGCGCAGGACCGGATCAAGATCATCGGCCCGGGCGGCGACATCGACTGACCGTGAGCCGGCCCAGGAGGGGGCGGGTGGGGCGCTGTCGGGGCGCCCCGCCCGCCCCCTCCGCCGTTCCGGGGCCCCGTGGGCGCCGCGGCCCCGTCACTCCGGGGCGGGGCCGCCGGGCAGCCGGACGGTGGCCAGCGCGCCCGGGCCGCCGTCCGCGGCCGGGCCGAGGGTGACCTCGCCGCCCGCCTCCCGGACGCTCTGCGCGACGATCGACAGTCCGAGGCCGGAGCCCGGCAGCTGCCGCGAGGAGGGCGAGCGCCAGAACCGGTCGAAGACGTACTGGAGCTCGTCCGGCGGGATGCCGGGGCCGTGGTCCCGGACGGTCAACACGCCCTGGTGCAGCCGGACCTCGATGGTGCCGCCGGGCGGGCTGTACTTGACCGCGTTGTCCAGCAGGTTGATCACGGCCCGTTCCAGCCCGGCCGCGTCGCCGTGCACGTACCAGGGCTCGGTGTCGGTCTCGAAGACCAGCCCCGGGCCGCGCAGCTCGGCCCGCTCGACGGCCCGGGCGGCGATCTCGTGCAGGGCGGTCACGGTGGGGGCGGGCCCGCTCTTCGGGGTGTCCGGGCGGGAGAGCTGGAGCAGGTCGCCGATCAGGACGGTGAGCTCCCGCATCTGCGCCTTCATGTTGCCGAGCAGCTTGGTCCTGGTCGCGGCGGGCAGCGGGCGGCCGGTCTGGTCGCTGCGGATCAGCAGGTCGACGTTGGTGCGCAGGGAGGTCAGGGGGGTGCGGAGCTCGTGCCCGGCGTCGGCGATCAGCCGGGTCTGCCGCTCGCGGGAGTTGGCCAGGGCGGTGCTCATGGAGTTGAACGAGGTGGACAGCCGGGCGATCTCGTCGTGGCCGTGGACCGGGATGGTGGTGCCGACCTCCTCGGTCCGGGCGATGTGCTCGACGGCGTCGGTGAGCCGGTCGACCGGCTTGAGGGCGGAGTGGGAGACCAGGCGCCCGGCGACGGCGGCGAGCAGGACGCCGCCGGCGGCGACGGAGCCGAGCAGGACGGCGAGGCCCCGGAGCGACTCCTCGACGGGCTGGGTGGAGGTCGCGACCATGACGACGACCGGCACCCTGTACCGGGGGTCCTCGGTCAACCGGACCAACGCGGGCTCCCCGTTGGTGTACCGGCCCTCCCGGATGATCGACTGGCCGGGCGCGAGCCGGAAGGCGGCTGAGTCCTCCGGCACGGTCACGATCGCCTTGGTCGCGCCGGGGGGCAGGCAGACCCCCGTGCCGCGCGCGAGGAACTGGGTGTCCCGGGGAGCGGCCGCGCTGATCCCCTGCGGGCTGCCGCCGGGCTGGCGTTCCAGCGCGTGTTCCGGGGTGTCGTAGCAGGCGAGGTCCCCCCGGCCGACCGGGGCCGGCGGCGCCCCGGCGAGGTCCGCGCGGACCTGGCCGTACAGCTGCTTCTCCACGATGAACCAGCACGCCAGCGCCGACAGCGCGATCGCCACCGCCACCGCCGCCGCGCTCAGGAAGGTGAGGCGGCTGCGCAGCGAGCGGGAGCGGTACCAGCGGAGGAGGCGCCGCCGGCGGTCGGAGGCGCGCGACGGGACCAGCGGCGGGGCGAGCGGAGGGGGCGGAACGTCGTTCACGCGTTCGTGCCGGCGGCCGGGCGCAGGGCGTAGCCGACGCCGCGCACGGTCTGGATCAGCCGGGGCATGCCGCCCTGCTCGGTCTTGCGGCGCAGGTACATCACGTACACGTCCAGGGAGTTGGAGGAGGGCTCGAAGTCGAAGCCCCAGACCGCCTTGAGGATCTGTTCGCGGGTGAGGACCTGGCGGGGGTGGGCGAGGAACATCTCCAGCAGCATGAACTCGGTGCGGGTGAGTTCGATCGGCTTGCCGGCCCGGGTGACCTCGCGGGTGGCGGTGTTCATCCGCAGGTCGGCGAAGGCGAGCACCTCGCTCTCGTCCTCGACGGCCGCGCGGGCGGCGGCCTCGGCGGCGAGGGCGTTGCGGCGCAGCAGGGCGCGGACCCGGGCGAGCAGTTCGTCGAGCTCGAAGGGCTTGGCGAGGTAGTCGTCGGCGCCGACGTCGAGGCCGGTGACGCGGTCGCCGACGGCGTCGCGGGCGGTCAGCATCAGCACCGGGACGGTGTCGCCGCGCGAGCGCATCCGGCGGACGGCGGTGAGGCCGTCCATCCGGGGCATCATGATGTCCAGCAGGACGAGGTCGGGCCGGTCGCGTTCGACGGACTCCAGGGCTTCGTAGCCGTCGGTGGCGGTGGCGACCTCGTACCCCTCGAAGGCGAGGCTGCTCTCCAGGGCGTCCCGGAGGGCGGGTTCGTCGTCGACCACGAGGAGCCGGGCGGAGGGGTGGCCGGCCTCGGCGATGGTGCGGTCGTCGGCGGACGGGGTCATGGGCGGGTGCCCTTTCTCGTCGGGGGGAGGGCCTGCTGGGAGCAATTGTCCGTCTCAGGGCGTGCGGCTCACAGGTTCTGGCCGGCTTCGAGTTTCGGCAGCACCTGCTTGACGTCGTTGATCGGGATGGCGAAGCCGAGGCCGACGCTGCCGGCCGGGCCGCTGCCGGAGGAGCCGGAGCCGCCGGGCGCGTACATCGCCGAGTTGACGGCGATGACCTGGCCCTCGGCGTTGATCAGCGGGCCGCCGGAGTTGCCGGGGTTGAGCGCGGCGTCGGTCTGGAAGGCCTTGTAGGTGGTGCTGGTGCCGGACTGCGGGGCGGTGCCGCGCAGGCCGGGCAGGTAGGGGAGGCCGAAGCCGCCGTTGGCGCTGGTGCTGCCCTCGTCGAGCTGGACGGTGACGTCACGGTTCTCCGCGCTGATGATGCCGGAGGTGACGGTGCCGGTGAGGCCGTCGGGGTTGCCGATGGCGACGACCGGGTCGCCGACGGCCACGGTGGAGGAGTCGCCGAGGACGGCGGGGACGAGGTCCTTCGCGCCGGTCGCGGTGATGACGGCGACGTCGAGGGCCTTGTCGGTGCCGGTGACGGTGGCCTGGGCGGTGGAGCCGTCCTTGAAGGTGACGGTGATCCGGCCGCCGGCGGCCGCGGTGTCGATCACGTGGTAGTTGGTGAGGATCCGTCCGTCGGTGTCCAGGACGACGCCGGTGCCGGTGGCGGTGCCGGTGCCGGTCCGGACGGTGATCTGGACGGTGCTGGGCGAGACGGCGGCGGCGACCGCGGCCACGTCGGCGCTGCCGTCGGAGCGGGCGGAGACCGGGCTGGCGACGGTGCCGACGCGGTCGTCGGGGTTCTGCCGGTCGGCGGCGACCAGTCCGCCGGTGACCCCGCCGAGGAGGGCGGCGACCGCGGCGACGGCGGTGACCAGGGCGAGCCGGCCGCGCAGCAGTCCGCGCCGGGCCCGGCCGCCGCGGTCGCCGGGGCCCTCGGGGGAGCCCGGTCCGAGGAGCGTGGGCGGCTCGGGCGGGACCGGCGGGGGCGGCGGCGGTCCGTCGAAGGCGCCGCCGGAGTGGTCCTCGCGGTACCCGTACCCGGGTCCGTACCCGTCCGGGCCGGTGGTGCCGGGGCCGCCGACGGCCGGGCCGCCGCCGAGCACGGTGCCCTCGATCACCCGGGGCCGGCGGGCCGGGTCCGGGACGTGCTGCTGCCGGGTCTCGTACGGGTCGTACGGCTCACTGGGGTGGCGCTGCTGTTCGGTCATGCCGACCAAGCTCGGCCCGCCGCATGAGGAGTGCATGAGAACCGGCTCAGAACGGGGAGAGAAGCCCGTTGGGTTCTCATAAAGCCTGGTCAGGACGCCTGCCGAGCGGAGCCGGCCGCTCCGGTACTCCCCGGCTACTGCGCCGCGGACCGGCCGGGGGCGTCGCCGGCGCAGCCGCAGGAGCGGCGGATGACCAGCCGGGACGGGAAGGTGCGGACCCGCTCGGTGTCCGAGCCGGGCACCATCAGCGAGTCGTCCAGCACCAGGTCCACGGCGGCCCGGGCCATCGCGTCGCGGTCGGAGGCGACGGTGGTCAGCGGCGGGTCGGCGAGCGCGGCCTCCGGCACGTCGTCGAAGCCGGCCACCGCGAGATCCTCCGGGACCCGCAGGCCGACCTCGCGGGCGGCCCGCAGCACGCCGATCGCCTGGTCGTCGGTGGAGCAGAAGATCGCCCGGGGCCGGTCCGGCGAGCGCAGCACGTCGAGCGCGACGTCGTAGGCGCCGTAGCGGTGGAAGGGCGCGTCGATCAGGTGCGGCTCGGTGGGGACGCCGTGCGCGTCCATGGCGCGCTGCCAGCCCTCGACGTGGTCGATGACCGGGTCGCCGGGGGCCGGGGACTCGACCGGGCCGCCGAAGCAGGCCACGTACGGGTGTCCGTGGACCTCCAGCAGGTGGCGCACGACCGCCTCGGCGCCCGCCACGTCGTCGGTGACCACCGCGACGTCGTCGATCGCCTCGGGACGGCGGTGCAGCAGCACCACCTTGGCGCCCTCCATCGCGGCGAACTCCTCGGCGGCGCGCTGCGAGGGGCCCTGGCTGACCAGGATCAGGCCGGAGACCCGCATCCCGAGGAAGGCGCGGACGTAGTGCACCTCGCGGTCGTCCACGTAGTCGGAGTTGCCGATCAGCACGAGCTTGCCGCGCTCGGAGGCGGCCCGTTCCACGGCGTGCGCCATCTCGGCGAAGAAGGGCTGGCGGGCGTCCGGGACGACCATGCCGATCAGGTTGGTGCGCCGGGAGGCCATCGCCTGGGCGACGCTGTTCGGCCGGTAGCCGAGCTGCTCGATCGCGGCGAGCACCTTCTCGCGGGTCGCGGGCGCGACCGGGCGCGGCCCGTTGTTGATGACGTAGCTGACGACCGCGGTCGAGGTACCAGCCAGTCGGGCTACATCGTCGCGCGTCACTTTGGCCACGGGGGGAGTCTACGCGTGTGGTCTCCGGGGCGGCAGTGGGATCCGGGCCCCGTTCGGCAGGCCGGCCGGCGGGTCCGGGAGGAACCGGACAAGCCGGGCGGGGGTGCCCGCCCGGCTCCGCGCCGGTGTCCGGACGGGCCCGGGCTCAGGCCTCCAGGGGGGCGGCGGGGCGCTGGGCGAGCTCCGGCCGTTCGCCCTTCTCGGGCTTCTCCGGCACGACGAAGCGATAGCCGACGTTGCGTACGGTGCCGATCAGCTGTTCGTGCTCGACGCCGAGCTTGGCGCGCAGCCGCCGGACGTGCACGTCGACCGTCCGGGTGCCGCCGAAGTAGTCGTAGCCCCAGACCTCCTGGAGCAGCTGCGCCCGGGTGAAGACCCGGCCGGGGTGCTGCGCGAGGTACTTGAGCAGCTCGAACTCCTTGAAGGTGAGGTCGAGCGCCCGGCCCTTGAGCTTGGCGGAGTAGGTGGCCTCGTCGACCGAGAGGTCGCCGTTGCGGATCTCCATCGGGCTGTCGTCGGAGACGACCTGGAGGCGGCCGAGCGCGAGCCGCAGCCGGGCCTCGACCTCGGCCGGGCCGGCGGTGTCCAGCAGGACGTCGTCGATGCCCCACTCGGCGGTGACGGCGGCCAGGCCGCCCTCGGTGACCACCAGGATCAGCGGGCAGCCGATGCCGGTGGAGCGCAGCAGCTGGCAGAGGCTGCGGATCTGCGGCAGGTCGCGCCGGCCGTCCACCAGGATGACGTCCGCGCTGGGGGTGTCCACCAGGGCCGCGCCCTCGGCGGGAGCCACCCGGACGTTGTGCAGCAGAAGTCCGAGGGCGGGCAGCACCTCGGCTGAAGGCTGCAGCGCATTGGTGAGGAGGAGGAGAGAACTCATACCCGGTGGTCCCCTTTCCGGGTCGTCGCGGTCGCATGACGGCTGCCGCCACAGCCGGATGGCGCACGTGCTGAGGGGGTGGGGAGGACGACGGCGGCCCGCGGCGAACCGGGGGAGCGGACGGCGTGCAGGGCGCGACGGCGGGTCGGCCGGGGGTCCCGCAACCCCTGGCGCACCGTTTCTGCCCTGTTCATCACCGTGAACCCTCCGGTCTGGTCCGGCGGCGGGTGGCGGCCCGGTGCCGGGTGGCGGCGCCCCGGCCGGCCGGGGCACCTCGTTGTGCCGCGTCAGGCGGGACGGTCCTGCTGCGCGCCGGGGGTGGGCCGACGAATCGCAAGAACGTCCGTACTGGCGTCCTGAAAGCACGAAAGGACCCGGGGGCGACTCTGCCCGGATCCCTCTTGGTGGTCGAGGATAGCCGACCGCCCCTTCCGCCGGGAGTGCGGGAATCCGGCGGTTCACCCAATTCGGGCGTGCGCCGGGTGAGGCTGGACACAGCTTCGAGCGCCGGGCCGGCGCCGCCCGGTGGCGGTCCGGTGGGAGGCCGGTGCGCGTTCCGGGTCCGTCCGGCCAGGGCGATTGCCGCTCGTGGCGGTGGACGCGCCATCATGGGACGCACATCGGAGGCGCTGTTCGGGTCCATCGTTCGGGTGGTCGGGCGGGCCGTCGCGGTGGCGAGCCGGACCGGGGTACCGGGGGCCGGGCGAGGACGACGAGAAGGGGTGGCCCGATGGGCGCGACCACCGAGCCCGCGAGCGGCGCCCGGGTGCGCGGGACGATCCGCTACTGGGCGGCGGCGAAGTCCGAGGCCGGCCTGGCCGAGGAGCCGTACCAGGCGGCGACCCTGGCGGAGGCGCTGGCGGCGGCCAGGGAGCGGCACGCCGACCGGCCGAAGTTCGTCCAGCTGCTCGGGCACTGCTCGTACCTGGTCGACGGGGCCCAGGTGGGCGGCCGCGACCACGCGACCGTCGCCCTGACCGAGGGCGGGGCGGTGGAGGTCCTTCCCCCGTTCGCGGGAGGCTGAGCGGCGTGACGGACATGAACAACCCGAACCATCCCAACCGCGGCGGCTACGGCGAGTGGCCGCAGCAGCCCCACCAGCCGCAGCAGCCCCACCAGCAGCGGCAGCCGTACCCGCCCCAGGGGCAGCAGCCGCCGCAGCCGGGCCACCAGTCGCCGTACGGGTACCCGGTGGACGACGCGGCGGCGACCACGGTCATGCCGCCGGTGCCCGCGTTCGACGACGCGGCCGCGACCACCCTGCTGCCACCGGTGCCGGCGGCGGACGACGCCGAGGCGACGGCGCTGCTGCCGCCGGTGGTGGTGTCCGGTTCCATGCCGGTCGCGCCGCCGCGGCACCCGCAGCCGCCGCACCCGCAGCAGCAGTTCCAGCAGTCGCAGTACCAGCAGCCGCCGCAGCCGCAGCCGCAGTCCCAGCACCCGCAGCCGCAGCCCCAGTCGTCGCGGCAGCAGCGGCGGCGGCAGCCGGAGCAGCCGGTGCAGCCCCAGCCGGACCCGACGATCCAGCTCCAGCAGCCGCCGAGGCCGCGGGCCCGGCACGCGGCCCCCGCCGCGGCGCCGCAGCCCGCCCCCGGGCAGCCGACGGCGGAGGCCTTCGACCCGCCGACCATGACGCTCAAGCGCCCGACCGCCCCCGGCCCGCTGGGCCCGGCCGGCGCCCCCGGACCGCTGGGCGCCCCCGTCGCAGGGCCGTACGCGGCCGTCCCCCCGCAGGCCGTGCCGCCCGCCGGCCCGCGCCGGACCGGCTCGCCGATCATCGACCCGGGCCTGCAGCCGGCCCTGATCACCGCCGGCGCGGCCGCGCTGCTGGCCGGCGGCGCCGCGCTCGGGCAGATCGCGCTGGCCCTGGTGGTCGCGCTGCTCCAGCTGCTGACGGCGGCCGGCTGGTTCCGGCTGAACGGCATGTGGCCGGCCCGGCAGGGCATCCTGCTCGCCGCGCTGGCCGGTCTCACGGCGGACGCGGCGGTGCTGCTGGCGGACTCCGGCGGCGGCGCGGCGGCCGTGGTGGGCACCCTGGGCGGGTTCTTCCTGCTCGTCCTGGTGCTGCAGACGTTCCGTCCGTCGGACCCGAAGGAGCGGTTCTACGCGCTGACCGTGCTCGGCTCGGCCACCGTGGTGACGGTGCTGTGCACCGCGCTGCTGGTGGCCGACTGGGTGCCGGCCGCGGTGGGCGCGGTGGCGCTGGCCACCCTGCTGGCCGCGGCGCCGCTGCCCGGGCCGAAGCAGCTGGGCCCGGTGCTGGGCCTGGCCGCGGCGGTGGCGCTGGGCCTGCTGGTCGGGGCGCCGCCCGCGCTCGGCGCGCTGGCCGGGCTGGGCGCGCTGGTCGGCCGCCGGGTCGCGGCGTACGACTTCCCGTCCCGCTTCGTGCACATGACGGCGGGCGTGGCGCTGCCGCTGGCGGTGGCCGCACCGCTGGTCTGGATCGCCACCGACCTGCTGGCCTGACCCGCCGGCCGGCCCGCGGTCCGCTTCGGTCGGATTCCGGCTCCGGAACCATGTTCCGGGGCCGGACGTCGTACGGTCGTGCGGGGGCGGACGTGTGCCGCGTCCGCCACCGAACGGTGCACGACCCACCGGGAACGACCCACCGGGAACGACCCTCCGGGAACGAACCACTGCGAACGATTTCAGCGACGAACGACCACTGCGACGGCGACGACGGGGGACACGATGCGCGGATGGCTGAAGACCACGATCGGCCTGGCGGTGCTCTCGGGCCTGCTGCTGGGCGCTGACCGGATCGCGGTCGGCGTGGCCGAGGACGAGGCCGCCGACCGGATCGTGAAGAGCGGCCGGATGAGCCAGCGCCCGGACGTCTCGATCGAGGGATTCCCGTTCCTCACCCAGGTGCTGTCGATGAAGCTGGACGACGTGCGGATCGCCTCCGACGGCCTGACCGTCGGCGACGGCGGCCACCAGGTGGCGCTGCACTCGTTCAAGGCGCAGCTCTCCGGCGTCAAGGTCGGCGACAGCATGAGCAGCGCCACGGTGGACAGCGGTACCGGCAGCGGGGTGATCTCCTACCCGGACCTCGCGCAGCTGCTGCCGCCCGCCTCCCAGCTGCTGCGCGGGGCCAAGCTGCCGGTGGGCGGCAACTCCCGGCTGAGCCTGTCGTATGCCGGTCCGGGCAAGGTCAAGGCCTCGCTGGGGCCGCTCGCGATCGGCGAGGGCACCGTGCACAACAAGGGGAACACCGTCACGGTGGACGGCTTCCGGCTGACTTCGCTGGCGGGGATGGTGGCCGGCGCCACCGGCCAGCAGCTGGAACCGATGAGCTTCACCCTGGACTCGCTGCCGGCCGGGCTGAAGCTGGCCGACAAGGAGGGCGGGAGCGGCGTGACGCCGCTGGCGGAGGGCCTCCAGCTGACCTTCGACGGCAAGGGCTTCAAGCTCCTGGGCTGATTCCCGGCCTCCGTGTGGCAGTCCCCGGCCCCGCCGAATCGTTCCGCTCCGCGAGATGCGCTGTCCAGCGCGGACCGCGGAGCGGTGTCGTTTCCGCCCCGCGCACGCCGGCCGGAGGCCTCCGGCCGGCGCCCGGCGGGCCCGGCCCGGGTCAAATCCCGCCATCCGGTCGTTTTGATCCCACTATTCGATACGCTGATGACAGCGGGCCTCCGGTGTCCCTAGCATCGTCGGCATGAAGCGACAGACGGACCTCACGAAGCGGCGGGCGGTAGACCTGTGCCGCGTGTCCGCCTGTCTGTGTCGAATGCGCTGACTCGGCGCCCCGGCTGGGCAGTTGACGCCCGCCGCCGATCTTCCCGGTGACCGCGCCCGGCTCTGCGAGCGGGCGGTCGCCGATGTACTCCGCAGTCCCCCGCCCGGCCGCACCGCTCCGCGCCCCGTCCCGGTATTCGGACGGACTTTCGGACCGCACCCACCCGGGCACCCCTGCAGCACCCTCCTGAGCAGCACCTTCCGCACAACCGCCCTCGGATGGAGACACCACCATGAGCCGCAGCGACGTCCTGGTCGACGCCGACTGGGTCCAGGCCCACCTGGACGACCCGAAGGTCGTCATCGTCGAGGTCGACGAGGACACCTCCGCGTACGACAAGAACCACATCCGCAACGCCGTCCGGATCGACTGGAAGCAGGACCTCCAGGACCCCGTCCGCCGCGACTTCATCGACCAGGCCGGCTTCGAGGCGCTGCTCAGCGCCAAGGGCATCGCCAACGACGACACGGTCGTCCTGTACGGCGGCAACAACAACTGGTTCGCCTCGTACGCCTACTGGTACTTCAAGCTGTACGGCCACGGTGACGTCCGCCTGTTGGACGGCGGCCGCAAGAAGTGGGAGCTGGACTCCCGCGACCTGGTCGCCGAGGTGCCGGCCCGTCCCGCCACCGAGTACAGGGCGCAGGCCGCCGACTCCTCGATCCGCGCCTTCCGCGACGACGTGATCGCCGCCATCGGCACCCTGAACCTGGTCGACGTGCGCTCGCCCGACGAGTTCTCCGGCAAGCTGCTCGCCCCGGCCCACCTCCCGCAGGAGCAGTCGCAGCGCCCCGGCCACGTGCCGAGCGCCCGCAACATCCCGTGGGCCAAGAACGCCAACGACGACGGCACCTTCAAGAGCGACGACGAGCTCAAGGCGCTGTACGAGGCCGAGGGCATCGACCTGGCGAAGGACACCATCGCCTACTGCCGCATCGGCGAGCGCTCCGCGCTCACCTGGTTCGTGCTGCACGAGCTGCTCGGCCAGCAGAACGTCAAGAACTACGACGGTTCGTGGACCGAGTACGGCAGCCTGGTCGGCGTGCCGATCGAGCTCGGCAGCAACTGAGCCTCCGGCTCGACCCGTAAGTCAGAAGGGAACACAGACATGTGCGGTGCGAAGGCCGGCGGCCCGGACCTGGCAGGAGTTGACGTGGCGAACGAGACGATCATCCAGGGTTCGGTGACCCGCGACGGTGAGCCGGTCAACGGCTACGTCCGGCTGCTGGACGAGAACAACGAGTTCACGGCCGAGGTGCCCACCTCGGCGACCGGCCAGTTCCGGTTCTTCGCCCGCCCGGGCAAGTGGACCCTGCGGGCGCTGGTGCCGGGCCAGACCGTGGACCGTCAGGTGGTGGCCTCCCAGGGCGCCGCCGTCGAGGTCGCGATCGCGGTCTGACCGGAGCCGGAGCGAATCCGGATCACCCCGAGGGCCCCTGCCGTGCAGGGGCCCTCGGTCGTACCGTGGAGGGATGCGGGCAAGGCGGCGGCGTCGCTACTACTTCGCCATGATGGGCGTGTGCCTGGGCCTGTTCGTCATGGCCTGGGGCGTGGTGCGGTTCTTCTCGGTCGGCGCGGCGATCGGCATGTGCGTGGTCGCGATGGTCATCCCGCCCGCCGCCGCGGTGTTCGCCAACAAGCGGGACCCCGAGGACGACTGGTGGGACGACCCGCGCTGGGACGACCCGAGGTGGGACGACCCAGGCCACGACCGGGACCGCCCCGACCGGGAACCGCGGAAGAGGGACTAGCTAGTACACGAGCGCCTGGACGCCGTCCGCCATGATCTCGCTGACGAAGACCTGGGCGCCCGCGATCCGGACACCGTCGACGGTGTCCTTCTGCTCGATCCCGCGCCGGGCCGCGCACTGGGTGCACAGGGTCACCGAACCGGCCGCCAGGATCGACTCCAGCAGGTCCGGCAGCGGCGCCGCGTGCGGCAGTTCGAACTCCGCGGCCCGGCCCGGCAGGGCGAACCAGGAGGACTCCCCGGTCAGCCAGAGCGAGACCTCGATCCCGCTGGCGACGGCCACCGCCGCCACCGTGAACGCCTGCGAGCACCGCTCCGGCGCGTCCGCCCCTGCGGTGACCTTGATGACCAGTTTCTTCGACATGGCGCCACCTTAGAGCGCCCGTCGCCCCCGCCGTCCGGCATCGCCGGAACCCTTGGGCAAAGCTTGGGCAGCCGGGGGGCGACGGCGCGAACCGCGACGTGGTGGGGCTCACCGCGACCGGCCGGAACCCGGCGGATAGAGTGAGCGGAGCAAAATCCACCACACTGTCGCCGCCTGGGAGCCCCCCGTGTCCGGTCTGGAAATGTTCTTCGACGGTCTGCTGGCCCTCATGGCCGTGCTGATCACCTGGTTCGCCATCTTCTCGGTGATGAAGCTGTACCAGGGCCAGCGCTGAGTCTGCCGTACGGTTGAGGCAGTCCCACACCGACGAGAACAGCGACCAGGAACATGATCGAGATCCCCTCTGACCTCCACAAGGACGTCGTCCCGCTCGCCTTCCTCCTCGGCACCTGGGAGGGCGCGGGCGTATTCGACTTCCCGGGCGCGGAGAAGTGCAACTTCGGCCAGGAGATCGTGATCCGCCACGACGGCCGCCCCTTCCTGGAGTTCCGCTCCCGCACCTGGGTGCTGGACGGCGAGGGCGAGAAGGTCCGTCCGCTGGAGAACGAGCACGCGTTCTGGCGCATCACCAGCAACACCGACGGCACCAGCGGTGCCCGGGGCATCGAGATCTCCTCCGTCCGCGACGACGGCACGGTCGAGATCTGGTACGGCGAGCTGGCCGACGGCAAGCCGCAGGTCGACGTCTCCACCGACGCGGTGGCCCGGATCGAGGGCTCGCCGGAGTACTCGGGCGGCAAGCGGCTGTACGGCTTCGTCAACGGCGAGCTGCTCTGGGTCGGCGAGAAGGCCGCCCCGAACGTCCCGCTGCGCCCGTACATGTCCGCGCAGCTGAAGAAGGTGCTCAGCCCGGCCCAGCTGATCAAGGACATCAACGACCTGCCGGACGACGGCATCGCCTTCTTCAAGTAGGCCGGTCGCGCGACCGGCAGTTCGGTGCACGAGGTAGGGACCGGCCCGCGGCCGGTCCCTACACTTGCACCAGGACCCCCGACCATTGGCAGGGACAGTACCGTGGCGGACACCGGCACCACCGACTGGCAGCTCTCCGGCGACTGGAAGACCGACCTGCGCGAACGCGGGTACCGGCTCACCCCGCAGCGGCAGCTCGTGCTGGAGGCCGTCGACGAGCTCGACCACGCCACCCCCGACGACATCCTCTGCCACGTCCGCCGGACCGCCAGCGGCATCAACATCTCCACCGTCTACCGGACCCTGGAGCTGCTGGAGGAGCTGGGCCTGGTCTCGCACGCCCACCTCGGCCACGGCGCCCCGACCTACCACCTGGCCGGCCGCCACCACCACCTGCACCTGGTCTGCCGGGACTGCGAGAAGGTCACCGAGACCGGCACCGAGATCGCCCAGCCGCTGATCGACAGCCTGCGCGAGCGGCACGGCTTCGACACCGACCTCAAGCACTTCGCCATCTTCGGCCGCTGCGCCGACTGCGCCGCCGAGCCCGCCGGGGACCGGCCGTAAGCTGGCCGGTATGACCGGTGTGAAGAGCCCGCTGCTTTCCCTGCCCGGAGCCGTCCCCGCCGAGGGGGCCGACGACGGTGTCGCCGCCCACTACGGCGACATCTTCCGCGAGCAACGCAACCTGTCGCAGGGCGCCGGCTTCGTCGACCTCTCGCACCGCGGCGTGGTCACCGTGACCGGCCCGGACCGGCTCTCCTGGCTGCACCTGCTGCTCACCCAGCACGTCAGCGAGCTGCCGCCGCAGCAGGCCGCCGAGGCGCTGGTGCTCTCCCCGAACGGGCACGTCGAGCACGCGCTCTACCTGGTGGACGACGGCACCACCACCTGGGCGCACGTCGAGCCGGGCACCCAGCAGGCGCTGGTGGCCTACCTGGACGGCATGCGGTTCTTCTACCGGGTGGAGGTCGCCGACGCGACCGCCGAGTACGCCGTGGTCCACCTGCCGGCCGGCTCCACCGCGGCCGTCGAGGGCGCCGCTGCCGTCCGCGAACTCCCGTACGGGCGCGACCTGTTCGTGCCGCGCGGCGAGCTGGAGCGGCTCACCGCCGGGTACGGCCCGGCGGCCGGGGTCTGGGCCTACGAGGCGCTGCGGATCGAGGACCACCGGCCCCGGCTCGGCTTCGAGACCGACCACCGGACCATCCCGCACGAGGTGGACTGGCTGCGCACCGCCGTCCACCTGCAGAAGGGCTGCTACCGCGGCCAGGAGACCGTCGCCCGGGTGCACAACCTGGGCCGCCCGCCGCGCCGGCTGGTCTTCCTGCACCTGGACGGCACCGAGGAGACGCTGCCCCCGCACGGCACCGAGGTGCGGCTGGCCACCGACCCGGACGGGCGGGCGCTGGGCTTCGTGACCTCCTCGGCCCGGCACCACGAGCTGGGGCCGATCGCGCTGGCGATCGTGAAGCGGAACGTCCCGGTGGACGCCGTGCTGCTGGCCGGGACGGTCCCGGGCACCCAGGACGTGATCGTCCCGCAGTAGACCGCCCCGCGGCGGGGGCCGCTCAGACCTCGACGAGGACGGTGAACGGGCCGTCGTTCACCAGCGCCACCCGCATGTCGGCGCCGAACCGGCCCGTCTCCACCTTGGCGCCCAGCGCGCGCAGTTGTGCCACCACCTCGTCCACCAGCGGCTCGGCGACCGGGCCGGGGGCGGCCGCGTTCCAGGTGGGGCGGCGGCCCTTGCGGGCGTCGCCGTAGAGCGTGAACTGGCTGATCACCAGCAGCGGGGCGCCGAGGTCCGAGCAGCTCTGCTCGACCTCGCGGCTCCCCCGCTCGCCGTCGGCCGCTCGTCGCTCCTCGCCCTCGCCCTCGCCCTCGGCGTCGGCGCGGTCTTCGGCTCGGGGGGTCGGGGCCGGCAGCAGCCGCAGCGTCCAGAGCTTGCGGGCCAGTTGGGCGGCCTTGGCGGGAGTGTCGTCGTGGGTGACGCCGACCAGGACGCAGAGCCCGGGCCCCTCGATCGCGCCGACGGTCTCACCGGCCACGGTCACCCGGGCCTCGCTCACTCGCTGCACCACTGCTCGCATGCCGCCATTGTGCCGGAGCGCCGTACGCCCCCCGGAGGGCCCCGCAACCCTCCGCGCGCAGCCGGGCGTCCGGGCCCGCGCCGCTCGCGTTCCCGTACCTTCCCGTGTGCCCCAGCGGCCTCCTCAGGGCGCACACCAGGGGCGCGCACGAAGGGCTCGCACGCCGTGGGGTGCGCGCCTGCGCCGAATCGGGCGCCATTCTTCCTGGGGAAAGGGCCGGTCATATCAGCCACCCCCGTTCGCCAGGGGGCCGTTCGGGTGCACGGGCGGTGCGCGCGCGCCGGGCGGGGTGGCACGCTGGGGGACCGTACGAAGGGTCCGGGGCGCCAGGAGGTCCGCCGCGCCGGGCCGGGGTTCGACCGGGCGGTCGAGCCGGTAGGTCGGGCGTCCGGCCGTGCCGTCCCGGTGGGGTGGTCGCGGCCGGGGACCGGCGCCTCCGGGGGCTCCCGGGCGTGCCGGTGGACGGGACGCACGGCCCGTCGGGGGACGGGCCGGACCGGCGGCAGGGACGGGGTGCCGCGAGCGGGCGGGATCGGACGACGTCAGGTGGTTGGGTGATGGACGCGAGCAGCGCGGCGCGGGACCGGTCCGGGCCGGTGGTGCGGGCCCCAGGGGAGCCGTGCGGTCCGGCGGTGGGCGCGGAGGACGAGCCCGACCTGGAACGGCTTGGCCTGGAGCAGCTGCGGGTGCTGCGCCGGGAGACCCTGGAGCAGGAGGCCGACCTGTCGTACCTGCGGCGGCTGCTGCACGGGCGGATGGACATCCTGCGCGCCGAACTCGACCGGCGGCCAGGCGTGGGCCCGGTCCGCGCGGCCGGCCCCTCCGGCCCCTCCGGCCCCTCCGGCCCCTCCGGCTCCGACCTGGTTCCCGGTGACCTGCTGGACCGGCTGCCGGCCATCCTGACCGACACGCCCTCCACCGTGCGGCGCTCGGCCCGGCACGTCACCCTCGGCCCGCCGCGCACCCTGGAGTCCCGGCTGGAGGCGGACGCGTTGATGGGCGACGTCCAGCTCGCCGACCTGGCGGCGCACCCGGCGGAGGAGCTGCTGGCCGCCCTGGAACGGCTGCGGGCGCACGAGCGCGAGGTGTCCGGACGGCGCCAGCGGCTGCTGCGCACGGCGGACGGTTGCAATGCCGAGATCACCCGCAGGTACCGTGATGGGGAAGCACGGGTCGACGACCTGCTCGCAGGAGGGCCGCTCTGACCGGGTGAGCCGCCGCGGGCGGTGGGCCCGGCTCGCTCCCGGCCACCACCCTCGCCCCGGAAGGCTCATCCGTCATGTCCCTGCCCGCCACCGCGCCCGTTCTCGCCGAGGTCGTGCGCTCCGGTTTCGTCGAGGGCCGCCACCACGGCTCGCTGGTGCTGCTCGCAGCCGACGGATCGGTCGAGTTCGCGCTCGGCGACCCGGACGCCCCGGTCTTCCCGCGGTCGACGGCAAAGCCGTTCCAGGCGGTGGCCACCCTGCGGGCCGGGCTGGCGATCGAGGGCGAGCTGCTGGCGCTGGCGGCCTCCAGCCACTCCGCAGAATCGTTTCACCTCGATGGCGTGCGGAGCATCCTCGGCTCCGCCGGGCTCGACGAGTCGGCCCTGCGCACCCCGGCCGACCTGCCGCTGGACGACACCGAGGCGGAGCTGCTGCTCGCCGCCGGCGGCGAGCGCGCCCCGATCCTGATGGACTGCTCCGGCAAGCACGCCGGCTGGCTGGCCGCCTGCACCGCCAACGGCTGGGACACCGCGAGCTACCTCGACCCGGCCCACCCGATCCAGCTGCTGGCCCGCGAGGCCCTGGAGGAGGCCACCGGCGAGACCGCCGCGCACGCCGGGGTGGACGGCTGCGGTGCGCCGCTGCTGGCCGTGTCGCTGACCGGCCTGGCCCGCGGCTACCGCGGCCTGGTGCTGGCCGCCGAGGGCAGCGCGCCGCGCCGCGTCGCCGACGCGATGCGCGCCCACCCCGAGTACGTCGCCGGCACCCGCCGGGCCGACACCTGGCTGATGCGGGCGGTGCCGGGCGCGCTGTCCAAGATGGGCGCCGAGGCCGTCCAGGTGGTCGCGCTGCCGGACGGGCGGGCGCTGGCCTTCAAGATCGAGGACGGCGGCGAGCGGGCCCGCGGCCCGGTCCTGGCGGCCGCGCTGCGCCGGCTCGGGGTGGCCGGGGCGGACGGGACCGTCGAGCGGATCGGCGCGGCCCCGCTGCTCGGCGGCGGCGTGGCGGTCGGCGAGGTGCGGGCGGCCTTTTAGGCCGTGTCTGACCAATTCCCGCCGGGTGCGCGACGCCGGGGGTCCTGGCCCGCAGGGCCGATACACCTGGGGCCTGTCGGCCCGCCGTGGAGCGCGGTACGCGGGCCGGCGGACGCCCGTCGGGGTGCGGGCGGACCCGGGCCGGTGCACGGTGGACCGGGGGCCGTCGCACAGCTGAGGAGTCCGCCATGACCGACCATGTGTACCGGGTGACCGAGATCGTCGGGTCCTCGACCGAGAGCGTCGACGCCGCGATCCGCAACGGGGTGGAGCGGGCCTCCCGGACCCTGCGCAACCTCGACTGGTTCGAGGTCTCGCAGGTCCGGGGCCACCTGGAGGACGGCCGGATCAAGCACTACCAGGTGTGCATGAAGGTCGGCTTCCGGCTGGAGGACTGACCGGCTGGAGGACTGACCGGCCCGGGGCGCGGACCGGCCCGGGGCACCGCGGCCCCGGCGCCCGCCGGCGCGGGACGGTGAACGGGCGCCCGGCGAGGGCGGTGGACCCGGTGGCCGCCGTCGCCGCGGCCACCTCCGCCGCGACCTCGGTGGCGCCGCAGCCGTTCGGCGGCCGGCCGCCCAGGGTGCGTTCCGCCCCCGGACACGACGGAGGCCGGGGCCCGCGGACGAATCCGCGAACCCCGGCCCCGGGCTGTCCCGACCTACCTCGAACGCCCTCGATCGAACGAGATCGGAACGACGGCTCAGTGACCGCCCTGCTCCGCCAGACGCTTGATCGAAGCGGTGACCTCGGCCTCGGCCTCGGCGCGGCCGACCCAGTTGGCGCCCTCGACGGACTTGCCGGGCTCCAGGTCCTTGTAGACCTCGAAGAAGTGCTGGATCTCCAGGCGGTCGAACTCCGACACGTGGTGGATGTCGCGCAGGTGCTCCCAGCGCGGGTCGGTCGCCGGGACGCAGAGCAGCTTGTCGTCGCCGCCGGCCTCGTCGGTCATGTGGAACATGCCGATGGCGCGGCACTTGATCAGGCAGCCCGGGAAGGTCGGCTCGTCCAGGATGACCAGGGCGTCCAGCGGGTCGCCGTCCTCGCCGAGCGTGCCCTCGACGTAGCCGTAGTCGGCCGGGTAGCGGGTCGAGGTGAAGAGCATCCGGTCGAGCCGCAGACGGCCGGTCTCGTGGTCGACCTCGTACTTGTTACGAGAGCCCTTCGGGATTTCGATAAGGACGTCGAACTCCAACGGTTCCTCCAAGGTAGGGACTGACAGAATCCAAGTGTCTCCTACGGGAGTGAGTGCTCGGGAAAGGGGCCGGTCGGTGGGAGCAGGGGGAGGGGCGGCTCGCCGCCGCGGGGGGACGGCCGCGGGGCTGTTCGGAGCGGCGCTGCTGGTCGTCGGAACGGTCCTGACCTCGGGCGGTGCGTATGCGCAGCCCTTCCCCCCGCCGGGCGGACACAGCGCCGCGCCGGGCGAGGACGAGGACCGCGACGGGCAGGGCGGCCACGACGGGCGGAAGGACGACCACGGCAAGGGCGGCGCCAAGCCCCGGCCGGCCGACGGCGACAGCCCGGGCGCCCCGCCCGGCCGTCCGGCCGCGCCGCCCGCCGCCGGGCCCGCCGCCGCATCCGCCACGCCCGCCGCTCCCGCCGCCGGCGACGGTGGTACGCCCGGCGCACGCCCGGCTCCCGCGCCGGGCGCCGTCCTGGCCGCCGTCGACGGCGGTGCGGGCGCCGCCGTCCCCACCGCGCAGGGCCTCCAGCAGGTGCTCGCCCCCGCGCTCGCCGACCACAGCCTCGGCGAGGTCACCTTCGCCGTCGCGGACGCCGGCACCGGCCGACTCCTGTACGGCTCCGGGGAGAACACCGCGGCCACCCCCGCGTCCACCACCAAGCTGGCCACCGCGGTCGCGGCGCTGTCCCTCATCCCGGGCGACACCCGGCTGCACACCCGGGTGGTCCGGGGCGCGGACCCGGGCACGATCGTCCTGGTCGGCGGCGGCGACCCGACGCTCACCGCGCTGCCCGCCGACCAGGTGCAGATCGGCGGCCAGCCGGTCGACGCCGACACCGCCCCCGCCTCGCTGGACCTCCTCGCCCAGCAGACCGCCGAGACCCTCAGGAGCCTCGGCGCCACGACGGTCCAGCTGGACTACGACCTGTCGCTGTACGCGGGCAACCCCCAGCACAGGAACCACGACGGGCAGAACATCGCCCTGGTGGTGCCGCTGATGGTGGACGAGGGCAGGGTGGACCCGAAGAGCCGGGAGGACGCGCCGGAACGGGTCGCCGACCCGGCGGCCGCCGCCGCCGAGACCTTCGCCTCTCTGCTCAGGGCCCGCGGCATCACCGTGACCGGCAAGGCCAGGCCCGCCGCCGCCCCCGCCCCCACCCCGGCCGCCACCGGCCAGGCCCCCCTCGGCGACGTCTTCTCGCCGACCGTCGCCCGATTGGTCGAACGGCTGCTGACCACCTCCGACAACCAGCTCGCCGAGGCGATCGCCCGTCAGGTCGCCCTCGCCGCCCACCAGCCGGCGAGCTTCGAGGGCGCCGCGGCCGCCGTCACCCAGGAGCTCACCCGGCTCGGCGTGCCGATGGGCGGAGTGCTCCTCAACGACGGCAGCGGGCTGCACCCGGGCAACGCGATCCCGCCCGCCGTCCTGGTCCGACTCCTCGTGCTGGCCGCCTCCGAGCAGCACCCCGCCCTGCGCCCGGTGCTCACCGGCCTGCCGGTCGCCGGCTTCACCGGCACCCTCAACAAGCGCTACGGCTCCGGGTCCGGCGCCGCCGACGCGGCCGGGCTGATCCGCGCCAAGACCGGCACCCTCAGCGGCGTCAACACCCTTGCGGGCACCGTCGTCGACGCCGACGGCCGGCTGCTCGCCTTCGCCGTCATGACCCGCACCCCCGCCCCCGCCGACACCGCCCGCGCCGCCATGGACCGGGTCGCCGCCCGCCTCACCACCTGCGGCTGCCACTGACCCGCACCCGCCCCGTCCGCCCCGGAGCCCGCGAACGGTCGGGCGCCGCACGGCTTCCCGGCCGGCCGCGCCCGCCGGCGGTCATCCGCCGCCGGCGGCCCGGGCGCCGCGGACGGACGGGGGAGGGCTGTTGGCGGCGGGTGGCTGCCGTTGGCGGTGGGGAGCACGTACGGTGAGGGCATGACGAGCGCGAGTGGCGGTGCAGACATGGTCGACTGGAACCTCGCGGTCGCAACCGCGACCAGGTTGGTGCGGCCGGGGCCGGAAGTGAGCCGGGAGGAAGCGGCGGCGGTGGTCGCCGAGTTGCGCCGACACGCCCTGGAGGCGGAGGAGCACGTGCGGGCGTTCACCGGCATGCGCTCGTCCAGCCTGGCCCAGGCCGCGGCGACGCCGGTGCTGGTGGTGGACCGTCCCGGGTGGGTCCGGGCCAACGTGGCGGGCTTCCGCACGGTCGTCCAGCCGCTGGTGGAGAAGCTCCAGGCGCGTCGGGCGAACAGCGCGGCGGCCGGGATGTTCGGTGCGGTGGGCGAGAAGGCCACCGGGATCGAGGTCGGGGCGCTGCTGGCGTTCCTGGCCACCAAGGTGCTGGGCCAGTACGAGACCTTCGCCCCGGCCGAGCCCCCGCCGGAGGCGCCGGACAGCCCGGCCGCGCTGTTCGACAAGCCGCGGCTGGGGCCGGACGGCCCCGGGCCGGGCCGGCTGCTGCTGGTGGCGCCGAACATCGTGCACGTCGAGCGGGAGCTGGACGTCGACCCGTCCGACTTCCGGCTCTGGGTCTGCCTGCACGAGGAGACGCACCGGACGCAGTTCACCGCGGTGCCGTGGCTGCGCGACCACATCCAGTCCGAGGTGCAGTCCTTCCTCGCCGAGACGGACGTCGACCCCGGCGCCCTGCTGGAGCGGCTGCGGGACGCGGCGGGTTCGCTCGGCGGCCTGTCGGGCGGCGGCAACCGGGAGGGCACGTCGTCCGGGAACCTGCTGGAGATCGTCCAGTCGCCCGCGCAGCGCGAGATCCTGGGCCGGCTGACGGCCGTGATGTCGCTGCTGGAGGGCCACGCGGACGTGGTGATGGACGGCGTCGGGCCGGCCGTGGTGCCGACCGTCGCCGAGATCCGGGAGAAGTTCCAGCAGCGCCGGGACCGCGGCGCCAACCGGCTCGACCTGCTGCTGCGCCGGCTGCTCGGCATGGACGCGAAGCTGCGCCAGTACCAGGACGGCGCGGTGTTCGTGCGCGGCGTGGTGGAGCAGGTCGGCATGGAGGGGTTCAACCGGGTGTGGACCTCCCCGAACACCCTGCCGACCAAGGACGAGATCCACGATCCGGCCGCCTGGGTGGCCCGGGTGGCGCGCTGAGGGACGAGTGGACGTCGGCGCGCCGCGAGCCGGGCGGCAAGGGGCGCGCGACGGTCAATCCCGCTCGTACGAGTGGTCCAATCGGCCAGGCGACGAGTGAAGAAGCGTTTCTTCATTCACCCGAACGTGGGACGGTGGTCGTACCGGGGGCGCGGGTGGCGTAGCGGGTGGCCACTATCTGCCACCATCTGTGAGCGCCCGGTAACCGGGCGTTCATGCCGGTGCGCGGCCCCCGCCGCGTCCGCCGCGAGTCCTGTTCCCCCTCCGTCGAGGAGTCTTCCGCCGTGGGCCCTCACCCCGCCGTCGCCGCGATACGCCTGGCCGTTCGCCGTACCCTCGCCGACCTCGCCGCCGAGGCCGGTTCCACCTTCACCGCGCCCGTGCGCGAGCCCCGGGAGCGCCCGGCCGGGGCGCCGCTGGTGGGTGCCGCGGTCGGCACCACCCTGATCGGCAACGCCGCGCGCCACCCCTCCGGACTGCCCCGCACCCCGGCCGCGCCCGGCTCGCCGCTGGTCCTGGTGGCCGTCAGCGGCGGCGCGGACTCGATGGCGCTGGCCATCGCCGCCGCCTTCGAGGCCCCCAAGATCGGCCTGCGGGTCGGCGCCGTCACCGTCGACCACGGCCTCCAGGCCGGCTCCGCCGAGCGCGCCGACCAGGTGGCCGACCGGCTGCGCACGCTCGGCCTCGACCCGGTGGAGGCGGTCCCGGTGCGGGTCGGCCGCGCCGGGGGCCCGGAGGCCGCCGCCCGGGACGCCCGCTACGCCGCGCTGGACGAGGCCGCCGAGCGCCACGGCGCGATCGCGGTGCTGCTCGGGCACACCCGGGACGACCAGGCCGAGACCGTGCTGCTGGGCCTGGCCCGCGGCTCCGGTGCCCGCTCGCTGGCCGGGATGCCCGCCCAGAAGGGCCGCTACCGCCGCCCGCTGCTGGAGCTGGACCGGGCCGCCACCCGGCAGGCCTGCGCCGCCCAGTCGATCCCGGTCTGGGACGACCCCCACAACTGTGATCCCGCCTACACCCGCTCCCGGGTCCGCCACGAGGTGCTGCCGGTCCTGGAGAAGCACCTGGGCGGCGGAGTGGTCGAAGCGCTGGCCCGCACCGCCCGGCTGTTCCGCGACGACGCCGACGCCCTCGACCAGTGGGCCTCGCTGGCCGAACGCGACCTCCGTACGGGCGACGGCGCCCTGGACGCCGTGAAACTGGCCGAACTGCCGCCCGCGGTGCGCCGCCGGGTGCTGCGCCGGGCCGCGCTGCGGGCGGGCTGTCCGGCCGGGGACCTGTTCGCCCGGCACCTGGAGACGATCGACCTGCTGGTCACCGGATGGCGCGGACAGGGTCCGCTGCACCTACCCGGGGGCGTCGAGGCCACCCGCAGGTGTGGCACGCTGGTCTTTCGGCGGCAGGGCGACTGACGGGCTGGGCATGCCCCGGGGGAAGCCGGCCGCCGGCCACACAGACCCCGAACGTTTGAGGACGTATCCCCGGTGGACCAGAACGACATGGGCGCTGACCTCGCGAAGGTGCTCATCAGCAAGGACGAGATCGACGCCAAGCTCCTGGAGCTGGCCGAGCGCATCGACCGGGACTACGCAGGCAAGGACCTGCTGATCGTCGGCGTCCTCAAGGGGGCCGTGATGGTCATGGCCGACCTCGCCCGGGCCCTGCACTCGCAGGTCACCATGGACTGGATGGCCGTCTCCTCGTACGGTATGGGCACCAAGTCCTCGGGCGTGGTGCGGATCCTGAAGGACCTGGACACCGACATCGCCGGCCGTGACGTCCTGATCGTCGAGGACATCATCGACTCCGGTCTGACGCTGTCCTGGCTGCTGGGCAACCTGGGCTCGCGCGGCCCGGCGTCGCTCGAGGTCTGCACCCTGCTCCGCAAGCCGGACGCGGCGAAGGTCGAGATCGACGTGAAGTACGTCGGGTTCGACATCCCCAACGAGTTCGTGGTCGGCTATGGCCTGGACTACGCGGAGAAGCTGCGCAACCTCCCCTTCATCGGCACCCTCGCCCCGCACGTCTACGGCGGCTGAGGGCCCGTTCGGGCTACGGGCGGGAACAGTAGGCGGTTCCCGCCCGTTGCACCCGGGAGACACAGAACCAAAGCCGTCTCGCCGTGCTCCCGCCATGGGCGGGTCCGACTGCGGTACGGTCCAATAAACCGCTCTTCACATGAGCACCAATCGGATGCGCCGCGGCCCAACAGCCTCCCGGCGCCGTTGAGTGGCAGGAGGGACGGGGCGGCAACGCCCCGCATGGATGGACGTCAAGCGATACTTCCGTGCGCCGATCATGTGGATCGTGCTGGCCGTCCTCGCCGTCATCGTACTGATGCAGGTCGTTTCGGACTCGAACGGCTACAAGACGGTGGACACCGGTCAGGTCGTCGCGGCGATCGACGCGCACAACGTCAAGTCGGCGCAGATCACCACCGGTGACTCGAACACGATCAAGATCCAGCTGAGGGACGGCGCCACACTGCCCAGCGCCGGTACGGGCAAGACCCCGTCCGGCACCAAGTTCCAGGCCTCGTACATCGGCGACCAGGGTGTCGCCATCGCCGACAAGCTCCAGGCCCAGGTCAACGACAAGGACCAGAGCACGCTCGCCGAGGGCTACACCATCAGCCCGGAGAAGCAGAGCACCTTCGTCAGCCTGCTGCTGTCGATGCTCCCCATCGTGATCATCGTCCTGGTCTTCCTGTTCCTGATGAACCAGATGCAGGGCGGCGGCTCCCGGGTCATGCAGTTCGGCAAGTCCAAGGCCAAGCTGCTCACCAAGGACACCCCCAAGACCACCTTCGCCGACGTCGCCGGCGCGGACGAGGCGGTCGAGGAGCTCCACGAGATCAAGGAGTTCCTCCAGGAGCCGGCCAAGTTCCAGGCCGTCGGCGCCAAGATCCCCAAGGGCGTGCTGCTCTACGGCCCGCCCGGTACCGGCAAGACCCTGCTGGCGCGCGCCGTCGCGGGCGAGGCCGGGGTGCCCTTCTACTCCATCTCCGGCTCGGACTTCGTCGAGATGTTCGTCGGTGTCGGCGCCAGCCGCGTCCGCGACCTCTTCGAGCAGGCCAAGGCGAACGCCCCGGCGATCGTCTTCGTCGACGAGATCGACGCCGTCGGCCGGCACCGCGGCGCGGGCCTCGGCGGCGGCCACGACGAGCGCGAGCAGACCCTCAACCAGCTGCTGGTCGAGATGGACGGCTTCGACGTCAAGGGCGGCGTGATCCTGATCGCCGCGACCAACCGCCCCGACATCCTGGACCCGGCGCTGCTGCGCCCGGGCCGCTTCGACCGCCAGATCGCGGTGGAGCGCCCCGACCTCCAGGGCCGGCTGGACATCCTCAAGGTGCACCAGAAGGGCAAGCCGATCGCGCCCGACGTCGACCTGTCGGCCGTCGCCAAGCGCACCCCCGGCTTCACCGGTGCCGACCTGTCGAACGTCCTCAACGAGGCGGCGCTGCTGACCGCCCGCTCGGACAAGAAGCTGATCGACAACGGCATCCTGGACGAGGCGATCGACCGCGTCGTGGCGGGTCCGCAGAAGCGCACGCGGATCATGTCCGACAAGGAGAAGAAGATCACCGCGTACCACGAGGGCGGCCACGCCCTGGTCGCGGCGGCCTGCCAGTACAGCGACCCGGTGCACAAGATCACCATCCTGTCCCGCGGCCGGGCCCTCGGCTACACCATGGTGCTGCCGGACGAGGACAAGTACTCCACCACCCGCAACGAGATGCTCGACCAGCTCGCCTACATGATGGGCGGGCGCGCGGCGGAGGAACTGGTCTTCCACGACCCGACCACCGGTGCCTCGAACGACATCGAGAAGGCCACCGCGACGGCCCGGGCCATGGTCACCCAGTACGGCATGACCGAGCGCCTCGGTGCGATCAAGTTCGGCAGCGACAACTCGGAGCCGTTCCTGGGCCGTGAGATGGGCCACCAGCGCGACTACTCGGAAGAGGTTGCCGGGCTGGTCGACGAAGAGGTCAAGAAGCTCATCGACACCGCGCACAACGAGGCCTGGGAGATCCTGGTCGAGAACCGCGACGTGCTCGACAACCTGGTCCTGGAGCTCCTGGAGAAGGAGACCCTGAACAAGGAGCAGATCGCCGAGGTCTTCGCGCCGATCGTCAAGCGCCCGGCCCGGCCGGCCTGGACGGGCTCCGCCCGCCGCACGCCGTCCACCCGGCCTCCGGTGCAGTCCCCGAAGGAGCTGGCGCTCACCAACGGCGCCGCCTCCGGCGAGGGCGCGGCGGTGGACGTCGTGAAGCTCCCGCCGATGCCGGCCGCCGAGCCGCGGACCGAGGGCTGACCCCGCACTCCAGACGGGAATGGATGCCGCGTCACCAGGGTTTGTACCCTGGAGGCGCGGCATCCGTGCTGTCCTGCCAGAGTCTTCCGATACATAAGCGAGGCCCGCATGATCGACCCGGTGACGTTCGACGGTCCGCCCGCCGTCGGTACCTTTGACCAGAAGCGGGCCGAGAACGCCATCCGCGAGCTGCTGCTCGCCGTGGGGGAGGACCCGGACCGCGAGGGCCTGCTGGAGACCCCGGCCCGGGTCGCGCGCGCCTACAAGGAGATATTCGCGGGCCTGTGGCAGGAGCCCGAGGACGTCCTCACCACCACCTTCGACCTCGGCCACGACGAGATGGTGCTGGTCAAGGACATCGAGCTGACCTCGGTCTGCGAGCACCACCTGGTCCCGTTCCGCGGCGTGGCCCACGTCGGGTACATCCCGTCCACCAACGGCAAGATCACCGGGCTTTCCAAGCTCGCCCGGCTGGTCGACGTCTACGCCCGCCGGCCGCAGGTGCAGGAGCGGCTGACCAGCCAGGTGGCCGACGCGCTGATGCGGATCCTGGAGCCGCGCGGGGCCATCGTCGTGGTCGAGTGCGAGCACATGTGCATGTCGATGCGCGGCATCCGCAAGCCCGGCGCCAAGACGATCACCTCCTGCGTGCGCGGCCAGCTGCGCGACCCGGCCACCCGGGCCGAGGCGATGAGCCTCATCATCGGGCGGTAGGGGCCCGCCGCCGGTGGCGGTCGGCCCGCGGGAGCGCTCAGAGCACCTCGCGCTCCGCGTGCGGCGGAGCCGGGGTGCCCAGGGCGTTGCGGCGCTCGGGCATCCGCAGCGCGACCATCCGGCGCCAGCCGTAGGCGCGGTCGTACAGGTAGAGCGCGTGCACCCCGAGGGTGACCAGGGCGAGCTGCCAGCGCGGCCAGCGCAGGATCCGGGCCATCCGGGCGGTGACGGCGAGGCCGACGTCCCGGTGGGTGCGGATCTCGCCGCGGGCGCTGGCCTCCAGGGCGTGCCGGACGTATGGTCCGTGGCCCTCGGCGACCAGCCGCAGCAGCTCCTCGTGGCAGTACGCGAGGTGGTTGTCCTCGTCGGCGGAGATCATCCGCATCGCCCGGCCGAGCGCGGGGTTGTCCCCGTACGCCTTGACCAGCTGGCGCATCTGCTCGGCGGCGCGCTGCTCGGTGACCCGGCTGTGCGCGAGGTAGGTGATGATCTCGCGGTCGGTCAGCGGGACGTCGCTGTTCAGCCGCTCGTGCGAGAGGCCGACGCCCTGGCGCTCCAGCAGCATGCAGTAGTCGACCTCGTCGGGGACGGGCACCTTGGGCAGGCCGCGCCTGTTCAGCAGCTGGGCGAAGATCCGGCCGTGCTTGCGTTCGTCGGCACCGTGCCGGGCGATCTTCGGGGCGAGGACCGGATCGCGGGTGAGCGCGGTGATCCGCTCGTTCTCCCAGCCGCCCTGGTCCTCGCCGCCGGCCGCGATGCTGCAGAACAGCTGGTACGCCTGGTCGTTCCGGTAGATCTCGTCGAAGAGCGAGCGGGTGCTCAGCACGGTGCCTCCTGCGGGTCCGGGGCGGTGCCCGCCGGGGGCGACGGGCGGTCGAGATACGTTCCCCCCGGGCGCCCGCCGGCCGGGCCGACCGGCGGGTAGTCACCCACCTGTCCTAGCCGAGGTGCGCGCCCAGCCATTCGAGCGTGGCCGGCATCTCCCTGGTCCAGCTGTCGAAGTTGTGCCCGCCGTCGTCCAGGTAGAGCGAGTCGACCGTGAACCGGGGGTTGGCCGCCGCGGCCCGGGTGGCCTGGTCGACGAACTGGACGGTCTGCGGGTAGTCCCCCTCCGTGCGGGTGGAGACCGCCAGCAGGTTGAGCTCCGGGACCGGCAGGTTCTGCAGCCGCCAGCCGAGGTCGTGCTGCTGGGCCAGCGCCTTGTCGCCGTTGAAGAGGTCGCCGCCGGTGTAGTTGTCCTGGCGCACGGTGAAGTCGCCGTGCAGGCTCGCCGCGTTGCCGTAGACGTTCGGGAAGCGCATCGCCAGGCGCAGCGCGCAGCTGCCGCCGGTGGAGTAGCCGAGGGTGCCCCAGGAGCCGGCCGTGCGGCCGACCCGGTAGCTGCTGCGGATGGCCTCGGGGACGTCCTTGACGAACCAGGTCTCGGTGCGCGGCCCGCCGGGGACGTCGACGCACTCGGTGTCCCGGGACGGGTCGACCGCCGGGCGGGCCATCACCAGGACGGTCGGCGGCATCTTGCCGGAGCGCTGCAGCTCGATCGCGGTCTGGGCGAGGGGGATCTCGTGCAGCAGGTTCAGCGTGGTCCCCGGGTAGCCGGCGATGGCCAGCAGGACGGGGAAGCGGACCAGGGCGAGCTTCGGGTCGAAGTACGCGGCGGGCAGGTAGACGAACATCTGGTCGGAGAAGCCCGTCTCCTTGCCGCTGACCCGGACCGACTCGACCCTGCCGACCTCCTCGGGCGGGCCCTTCGGCAGGTTGGTGATGGTCTCCAGGCCGCCCTCGGTGGTGGGCTGGACCAGCGCGTCGGAGACCGGGGTGCCGCCCTTGTGGTTCTCGTTGCTGGTCAGCGCGAGCTTGGCGCCGCCCGGGCTGAGCAGGTCGTCCCAGGAGGTGTAGAACCCGAAGGAGTTGTTCACCGACAGCGCGAGCACGGCCAGGGCGGAGAGTTGAACGACCGTCAGCAGTCCGATCCGGCCGAGCACCGGCAGCGCGCGCTGCGGTGCCAGCCTCGGCCAGATCCACAGGGTCGTGACGACTGCCGCGACGCCGAGTGCGAGCAGCGAGTTCACCAGCGCGTCGCTGGTCAGTTCCATGCCGTCGGCCTTCCGGTGGGACACTGTCGGTGCAGGCTTCATCGTCTGGCGGTCCGTCAGGCCGGGCCACCGCGGCTAGGCTGTCCGGACGCCCGGGCGGGCTGGAAGGGCGGGGAGAGCCGCAGGCAACCGGCGCCCTAGAATGCGGCGTCCACCGTACGTAACGCGTCCCGGAGGGTCCTGCCGCGCCACGCGGCGGCAGGCCCCCGGCTCCCACCGCCGGCTCAACCCGCAGCGCGACCACGGCCCCGGTTTACCTGCCGTTTCCGGGTCCTTGGTATGCGCATTGCCTGATGAAGGAATAGGCATGAAGGTCCATCACGCGTCCTCCCCCGGAGTGACCGGACACCGCCCCGCAGCCTCTACGCTGAGCACCCATGAGCAGTCCCGTGTCCGTTGAGCCGAGCCCCGAGCAGCCGTCGCGCCGTCGCCGCGGCCTGCAGACGCTGCGCACCCAGGCGTCCGCCGTCCCGAGGGCCTGGCTCCCCGGAGCGGTCGGCTACGCCTGTCTGCTGATCGGGCTCGTGGACATCGCCAGCGCGGTGTTCCCCAAGCTCCGGCACACCAAGGTGCACACCTTCGCGGGGCAGCTGCCGGGCGGCACCACCAGCCTGGCGGCGGTCGGCGCGCTGATGGTCGGCATCCTGCTGGTGCCGCTGGCGCACGCGCTGCGCCGGCGCAAGCGGCGGGCCTGGCGGGCGGTCTGCGTGCTGCTGCCGGTCAGCGCCGGACTGCACATCGTGCGCTGGCACCAGATCGGCCCGGCCGTCGTCTCGCTGGTGCTCCTCGCCGTGATGCTGGTCCACCAGCGCGAGTTCTACGCCAAGGCCGACCCGCGCACCCGCTGGCGGGCGGTCGTCAACCTGGTCGTCATGGGCGTCCTCAGCGTGCTGCTCGGCCTGCTGATCGTGAGCACCCGGACCAAGTACGAGATCGGCCACCCGGGCCTGGCCTCGCGCCTGCAGCACGTCGGGTACGGACTGTTCGGCTTCGAGGGCCCGGTCCGGTACAACAACGTCCGGATGTCCGACCTGGTCGCCTACCTGCTCGGCGGGCTCGGCCTGCTGACCGCCTTCACCACCGCGTACCTGGCGCTGCGGCCGGGCAAGCCGAAGCCCGAGCTGACGGCGGAGGACGAGGAGAAGGTCCGCGAGCTGCTCAGGCGGCACGGCGAGCGCGACTCGCTCGGCTACTTCGCGCTGCGCCGCGACAAGAGCGTGCTGTTCTCGCCCACCGGCAAGGCCGCGATCTCCTACCGGGTCGTCTCCGGCGTGATGCTGGCCTCCGGCGACCCGGTCGGCGACGTCGAGGCCTGGCCGGGCGCGATCAAGGTGTTCATGGCCGAGGCCCGCGAGCACGCCTGGGTGCCGGCCGTGATGGGCTGCAGCGAGGTCGGCGGCGAGGTCTGGACCCGCGAGGCGGGCCTGGACGCGCTGGAGCTGGGCGACGAGGCGATCGTCGACACCGCCTCCTTCTCGCTCTCCGGGCGGGCCATGCGCAACGTGCGCCAGATGGTCAAGCGGATCGAGCGCAACGGCTACTCCTGCCAGGTGCGCCGGGTCGCCGAGCTCACCGCGGAGGAGAAGCACCGGATCGCCGACGCCGCCGCCCGCTGGCGGGGCACGGACACCGAGCGCGGCTTCTCGATGGCCCTCGGCCGCTTCGGCGACCCGCTGGACGACGACTGCGTGGTGGTCACCGCCCACAAGGCCCCGGAGGAGGGCGAGGAGGGCGACGACCTGAAGGCCGTGCTGCACTTCGTGCCCTGGGGGCCGGACGGCATCTCGCTGGAGCTGATGCGCCGCGACCGCGCCGCCGACCCGGGCCTGAACGAGCTGTTGATCGTCGCCGCGCTCCAGGCGGTGCCCGCGATGGGCGTGCGCCGGGTGTCGCTCAACTTCGCGATGTTCCGCTCGGCGCTGGCCCGCGGCGAGCGGATCGGCGCCGGCCCGGTGCTGCGCGCCTGGCGCGGACTGCTGGTGTTCCTGTCGCGCTGGTTCCAGATCGAGTCGCTGTACAAGTTCAACGCCAAGTTCCAGCCCGAGTGGGAGCCGCGCTTCCTGGTCTTCCCGAGCACCCGGGACCTGCCGCGGATCGGCTTCGCCGCGATGCAGGCGGAGGCCTTCATCACGCTCGGCATGCCCCGCTTCGGCCGCCGGCGCCAGCGCGAGGGGCTGATGCCGGTCCCGTCGACCCGCGAGGTCACCGAGGCCGCCTGAGGCTCGTCGGCGCCCTCCGGAGCGCGCCGGTACGGAACGGGGCCCCCGCCGAGAATCCTCGGCGGGGGCCCCGTTCGATAATGGGAAGCATGAACGATTCGCCGTCCTTCTCCCTGCCGCCCGGCCTGCCGCGGCTGGAGCGTTGCGCCGTGATGGGCGTGGTCAACGTCACGCCCGACTCCTTCTCGGACGGCGGGATGTGGCACGACCCCGCGAAGGCGATCGCGCACGGCCTCGCGCTGCGGGCCCGCGGCGCGGACCTGGTGGACGTCGGCGGTGAGTCCACCCGGCCGGGCTCCCGGCGGGTGCCCGAGGCGGAGGAGCTGCGCCGGGTGATCCCGGTGGTGCGCGAGCTGGCCGACGCCGGGGTGACGGTCTCCGTGGACACCATGCGCGCCTCGGTCGCCGAGCGGGCCGTCGAGGCCGGCGCCGCGATCGTCAACGACGTCTCCGGCGGGCTCGCCGACCCGGCGATGGCCCGGGTGGTCGCCGAGACCGGCGCGCCCTTCGTGGTGATGCACTGGCGCGGGCAGTCCGCCGACATGGACCGGCTGGCCGTCTACGACGACGTGGTGCGGGACGTGGTCGCCGAGCTGGGCGAACGGGTGGACGCGCTGCTGGCCGCAGGGGTCAAGGAGGACCAGCTGATCCTCGATCCGGGGCTCGGCTTCGCCAAGACCGCCGAGCACAACTGGGCGCTGCTCGGCCGGCTGGACGCGCTCACCGCGCTCGGCCGTCCCGTGCTCGTGGCGGCTTCGCGCAAGCGGTTCCTGGGTACGCTGCTCGCCGACCCGGCAACCGGGGAACTGCGCCCGGCCCGGGAGCGCGACGACGCGACGGCCGCGGTGTCGGTGCTGTCGGCCCGGGCCGGAGCCTGGGCGGTACGGGTGCACGACGTGGCCGGCACGGCGGACGCCGTCCGGGTGGTCGCGGCCTGGCAGCACGCGGAGCGGTTGGGGTGAGGGAGGGTCTGTGACAGGTGACGGCAGGTTGAGCGGCGGTACCGCCGGGCGGGCCCGCGAGGCGGACGTGGAGGCCGTGCTCGCGGCGAACCGGGGGTTCTACGAGGCGCTGGAACGGGGAGACCTGGAAGCGGTCGAGGACGCCTGGCTGGGCGCCGCGGACGCCGACGACAAGGGCGGCGTGGTGTGCGTGCACCCGGGCTGGCCGGTGCTCCGCGGCCGGGCGCAGGTGACCCGCTCGTACATGCTGATCATGATGAACACGGAGTACATCCAGTTCTTCCTGACCGATGTCGAGGCCGAGGTGCACGGCGATGTGGCCCTTGTCACGTGCACCGAGAACATCCTCTCCGGCGGTGAGTCGGAGGAGGAGGGGGAGCTCGGACCACTGGTCGGCGGAAAGGTCGTCTCGACGAATCTGTTCCGTCGTACCCCGGCCGGGTGGAAACTCTGGTCGCATCACGGTTCACCCGTTCTGACCAGCGGGGACGACGACGAGGAGAGCTGATTCCGGCGATCGCGGAAATACCGCGGCGGAGACGTCGTTCGGAATTCCGAGTGGTCACCGAACGTTCACGTCAATCGCCGTACTGGTGCGCGTGGCGTCGGTTCGTGCCGGGTAGGACGGTCAGGCGTTGTCCGTGCTCGCGGGTAGATTCGAAACGGAGTGGCGGGCGTGCTGCCCGCCTTCGCCCTGCCCGTCCATGCCTTTCCCCGGGTGGGGCCCGTCCGACTGGGAGCAGTGATTCGTTTGCTGGACCGCGTCACCCTGCGGGGGCTGCGAGCCCGGGGCCACCACGGCGTCTTCGAGCGCGAGCGCGCCGAGGGGCAGACCTTCGTGGTCGACCTCGTGCTGTACCTGGACACCCGCCCCGCCGCGGCCGGAGACGACCTCACCCGCACCGCGCACTACGGCCTGGTGGCGGAGGAGGTCACCGCGATCATCGCCGGCGAGCCGGTCGACCTGATCGAGACGCTGGCCCAGCGCATCGCCGACCAGTGCCTCAAGCACGAAGCGGTCGAGGAGGTCGAGGTCACCGTGCACAAGCCGGACGCCCCGATCACCGTGCCGTTCGACGACGTGACCGTGACCATCCACCGGGGCCGCGCATGACCCCCACCGCGCGCCGCTCGGTATCCGATGCAGAGGACGTTATTCGATGATCACCAGCGACCCGACGGCCACGCCGAACGCGTTCGACCTGGAGAGCCGGGTGGACTCGGCCGACACCACACTGCACAGCCAGCGCTGTGCGGTGATCGCGCTCGGCAGCAACCTGGGCAACCGGCTGGAGACCCTCCAGGGCGCCGTCGACGCGCTCGCCGACACCCCGGGGCTGCGGATCAAGGCCGTCTCCGCGGTGTACGAGACCGAGGCCGTCGGCGGGCCCGAGGAGCAGCCGAACTACTACAACGCGGTCGTGCTGCTGCGCACCTCGCTGCCCCCGCGGGACCTGCTGGAGCGCGGCAACGCCATCGAGGACGCCTTCGGGCGGGTGCGGACGGTCCACTGGGGCCCGCGCACCCTGGACGTCGACATCCTGGCCTACGAGGGCGTGCTGAGCGACGACCCGCAGCTGCTGCTCCCGCACCCGCGCTCGCACGAGCGGGCCTTCGTGCTCGCCCCCTGGCTGGACGCCGAGCCGGAGGCCGAGCTGCCCGGCCACGGGCGGGTGGACGCGCTGCTGTCCGCGCTGGGCGGCCCGGACGCGCAGGGCGTGAAGCGCCGCGAGGACATCCGGCTGACGCTGCCCGAGTAGGCCCCGGGGCGGGCCCCGGGGGCCGGTGACCGGGGCCGTCGCCCGGGGAACTCGGCCGGGGGCCCGCCCGTACGAGTAGGTGTCCGCCGTTCGCGCGGGTGTCCGCCCGGCCGGGCCCGGTACGGTGGCCTGGCGTCGCCGCGCCGGGCCGCCGGGCGGCCGGCCGGTTCTGGAACCCGGGAAGGACCTCCTCCGAGTGAAGCTGCTTCGCCTCCGTCTGTTGATCGGCATCACCGCCGCCACGACGGCGCTGTCCTGGGCCGGCTCCAAGCTGTGGGCCTCCGTGGACACGCTGCCGGCCGTTCCGGCCGCGGCGCCGGTGGTGCTGGCGGCGGTGGCGGTGATCCTGCTGGCGACCGCGCTGTCGCTGCGGGCCCGGCTGAAGGCGGTGCGCGAGCGGCAGCCCGGGGCGAAGGGCGTCGATCCGCTGCTGGCGGCCCGGGCCGTGGTGCTGGGACAGGCCAGCGCGCTGGTCTCGTCGGTGGTCACCGGCGTCTACGCGGGGGCCGGGATCTACCTGCTGGGCGAGCTGGACGTGTCGGCTCGCAAGGACCAGGCCGTGACGGCCGGCCTCGCGGTGCTGGCGGGGGCCGCGGTGATCGCGGCGGCGCTCTGGATCCAGCACGTGTGCAAGCTGCCGGAGAACCACGACGACCCGGGCGGTCAGGCGGCCTCGCACCGCTGAGGCGCCGCTGCGGCGCCGGTGAGCCGTCGCTGGGCGGGGGCGCCTTCGTGATCTTGCGTGAGGGCCCGGGCACGTGCGGTGGAAATCGCACCCTGTCAAGGGCTGAAGGGGACCCTGGGCTGACACGGCCCCAATTCGCACGCTAGTTTCTTGGACATGTCTCGCGGACGCCACCGTCATTCCTCCGTCCTCGGCCGGGTCTTCCCCCCCACCGCCGCCGGCGTACTGCTGGTCGCCGCACTGGCCGCGCTGCTCTTCAGTCAGGACACCGTCCTGGTGCGCTCGGTGGGTGCCGCGGCGGTGATCGCGACGCTCGGCTTCGCGCTGCTGCTGCGCCAGCGGGACAAGGCGGCCCGGGCGGCCGCCGAGACGTCCGCGGCGCAGCGGCTGCGCGCCGAGGAGCGGTTCGAGGAGCAGCTGGCCGAGGCCGAGTACGCGGCGGAGGTCGCCGAGGAGCGGGCCACCCGCTTCGGGCGGCGGCTGACGGCGGAGAAGTCGCGGCTGGCGAAGGCCGAGACGGAGATCGCCCGGCTGCTGCGCGAGCGGGCCGTGACGGTGGCCGAGCAGGCGCTCAAGGAGGCCGAGGCGGCCCAGCGGGCGCTCGCCGCGAGCCGTCCGAAGCACCCGGCCAGCCCGGCCGCGTACGTGCGGGCGGCGGCCGTGCTGCGGCAGCTGGAGCGCCGCGCGGCGGAGCAGGAGGAGCAGCGGGCGCGTACGGCGGGCGCGGAGGTCGCCCTGCGGGCGCGCACCGCGCCGGTGGCCGCTCCGGCGCCGGTGGCCGCTCCGGCGCCGGTGGCCGTGCCGGCCCCGGTGGCGCCCTCGGTGCCCACCCCCGGGCGGGCTCCGGAGGCCCAGTCGCCGGTGCGGCCCGCGCCGGTGCGTCCGGCGCTGACCGCGACGGTCGGTCAGCTCGGCGGGACGCCGGCGGCGCCCGCCGCGGCGCCCGCGTCGGGGGAGCGGCAGCGGCCGCGTCCGGCGCAGTCCGGGCAGGCGCGCGGGCAGGGCTTCAGCTTCTTCGGCCGCGGCTCGGGTGCCGCGGTGCGCCCGGCGGCCCCGGCGCCGGCGGTGGGCAGCGTCGCCGAACTGGGGGAGCGCGCCGACCTGGCGGACGTGGTGGGCGACGAGGCGGTGGCCGCGAAGGCCGAGGCCGAGGCCCGGACGGCGGAGCCGGCCGAGCGGGCGGAGCAGGGCGTGCCGACCGTGGTGGACCTGACGCCGGAGGACGAGACCGAGCTGATCGAGCTGCCGGAGCTGCGCGCCTCGCGCTGAGCCCCGGAAACGGGCCCGGAAACGAAGGAACCGCGGCGCGGGAAGTCGGACGGACCGACTTCCCGCGCCGCGGTGTTCTCCGCGGGTGCGTCAGATCTGGACGCCGAAGTCCTGGGCGATGCCGGCCAGGCCGGAGGCGTAGCCCTGGCCGACGGCGCGGAACTTCCACTCCGCGCCGTTGCGGTAGAGCTCGCCGAAGATCATCGCGGTCTCGGTGGCGGCGTCCTCGGAGAGGTCGTAGCGGGCGATCTCGGTGCCGCCGGCCGCGTTCACCACGCGGATGTAGGCGTTGCGGACCTGGCCGAAGTTCTGGCCGCGGGCGACGCCGTCGTAGATGGTGACCGGGAAGGTGATCTTGACGGCCTCGGCCGGCAGTCCGGCCAGGTTGACGTTGATCGCCTCGTCGTCGCCGGCGCCCTCGCCGGTGCGGTTGTCACCGGTGTGCACGACGGTGCTGTCGGGCGTGCTGGTGTTGTTGAAGAAGACGAAGTGGGCGTTGGACAGCACCTTGCCGTCCGCGTTCAGGACGATCGCGCTGGCGTCGAGGTCGAACTCGGCGCCGGTCGTGGTGCGGACGTCCCAACCCAGGCCGACGGTGACCGCGGACAGGCCGGGGGCCTCCTTGGTCAGCGAGACGTTGCCACCCTTGGAGAGGCTCACTGGCATGACGTTTGCAGTCCCTTCGTTCGTTTCATGCGCTTTTTCCCGGGACAACGCGATACTCCGGCGGCTTGGTTCCGCAGAGGCCGTGAATTTCTTCGTGGGTGCCGATCGGAGGGCAAAGCCCGGGCAAAGCAGGTGTCAGATCCGTCGGAACCGGCCCTGCAGCGTCCAGATGTTCGGATTGTCGGCCAGGGCGGGGTGCATGTCGAAGAGGTCGGCCAGCGTGTCCTGGAGGAAGTCCCGGGCCTCGCGCCGCAGTTCGCCGTGCCGGACCACCACCGGAGGCTCGTCCGGCAGCCAGGTCGCGGTGACCTCGACCCAGTTGAAGCGGCGGGCGAAGCGCAGCAGCTCGGTGTTCTGGGTGAAGTCGAGGTCGGCGGTCTGCACCCGGGCGGCCCGGCCGCCGTCCGGGTCGCGGTCCAGGAGCTCGGCGATGTCGCACAGCGCCCAGGCGAAGTCGAGCACCGGCACCCAGCCCCAGGCGGTGGACAGCTCCGCGCCCTCGCCGTCCAGGTAGACGTCGCCGCAGAACAGGTCGTACCGCAGGGCGTGCACGGACGCGGTGCGGTAGTCCGTCTGCGGGGGGTCGGGGAAGCGGTTGGAGAGGGAGTAGCCGAGCTCGATCACGTACGCCATTGTCGGGGCTCGGGGCGCGTGAGGGGTAACCGAAGGGGACGACGCCGGGAGCGGGCGATTAATCCCGTGACCGGGCGGGCCGGGCACGGGATGATGGACGCATGTCCGAGCCCATCCGCGTACGGGGGTCGGTGGTCGTCCCCGACGCCGAGCTCGTCTGGCGCTTCTCGCGTTCCTCCGGCCCCGGCGGCCAGCACGTCAACACCTCCGACTCCAAGGCCGAGCTGCGCTTCGACCTGGCCTCGACCAGGTCGCTGCCCGAGGTGTGGCGCGAGCGCGCGCTGGAGCGGCTGGCCGGCCGGCTGGTGGACGGCCGGGTGCTGGTGGTCCAGGCCTCGGAGTTCCGCTCGCAGTGGCGCAACCGGGAGGCGGCCGCGGCCCGGCTGTCGGCGATCCTGACCGAGGCGTGCGCACCGCCGCCGAAGTCCCGTCGGGCGACCAGGCCGAGCCGGGGGATGGTCGAGCGGCGGCTGTACAACAAGCGGCACCGCTCCGAGCTGAAGCAGGGCCGCCGCTCGCCGCGCGGCGGCGAGTAGTCGCCCAGGGCGTGTCTGACAATTCGCGTCGGATCAGGGCGCGGCGTTGGGGTGCGTGCATCGCAAGGCGGAGGAGGGAGCCACTGCGGTGGGGGCACCTCCCGGCCGAAGGCTGGGGGCCATTGGCGACCGACGACAACGCGGCGAGGTGCGCTTGTGCCCTGGGGGTACCTCCCGGCCAAAGGCTGGGGGAGCGTCGCGTACCCGGCGGGAATTGTCAGACACGCCCTACTAGCCGAGGGTGCGGTAGCCGCCGCGGAAGTAGAGCAGCGGGCGGCCGCCGGGGTCGGGCACCACGGCCTCCAGGACGCGGCCGAGCAGCAGGGTGTGGTCGCCGGCGGGTATCCGCTGCTCGGTGCGGCACTCGACGGTGGCCAGCGCGCCGTCGATCAGCGGGGCGTCGGTGCGCGGGCCGCGGTGGTGCGGGGTGTCCGCGAACAGCAGCCGGTCGCTGAGCCGGCCCTTCATGGCGAACCGGGAGCCGAGCGTCTTCTGCCCCTCGGCCAGCACCGAGACCGCCCAGGTGTCCACCCGGGAGAGGACCTCCTCCATCCGGGAGTCCTCGCGGACCGAGATGAGCACCAGCGGCGGCTCCAGCGACACCGAGAGGAAGGACGTGGCCGTCATGCCGACGTCCTCGCCGTCCTCCGGGTCGTGGACGGTCACCAGGCTCACGCCGGCGGCGAGCTGGGAGAGGGCAGCCCGGAACTCGTCGGGCGTGGCGTGGGAGGCAGCTTCGGGCTGCGGCGACGGGTACACGTACCGCACGGTAGTCGTCACCCGGGGGGAACGGCATCGGGCCTTGGTCGTAGGACCGGCGGTGCGGCCGAAGGGTTGCGCCCGGTGGCCGAACTCACCCTCAGGAGTGAAGCGACCGGACTGGGGGGCCCAGTCGGCTTCAGCCCGGGGCCGATGCGGTCGACCACCAGGAATGTACCGATAGCTCTTTATGTCCCGCTATGGGGCAGATGAACTGATGAAGGGCGCATTGGTGTCGTGTGATTTAAGTCACAAGTGATGACCTATTGCTGACCGAGCGTGCCGAGCGCTGTGCTCCCTGTGATTCAGTTCTTCTGGCAATCGGACGATAACCAATCAAGAACTATCCGAAGCAGCCGGGGAGCCCCCGCATGGAAGCCGAGTCGGAGCCGTACGTCCGTCTCGCGACCCTCCGCACCTTGCACCGGGTCGTGGCGGACCTCAACGCTGCCCGCAGCCTCGCTGGCACGCTCCAGGCCGTTGTCGAAGGCGCGGTGCACGGGCTCGGCTTCGACGCGGCCGCGGTCAGCCTGGTCAGGCCGGACGGCGACCTCGTGGTGGCGGCCGTCTGGGAGCTGGAGGAGAGCCCGATGGGCGGCCCCTCCGTGCTGCTCGGCCAGGTCGGATCCCGGGAGTCCTGGGACCGGCTGCTCGGCGTCAGCGACCACTGGGGCACCCTGCGCTTCCTGCCGTACGACCGCGGCTGGGCCGTCGCCAGCGACATCCCGCGCTGGATCGGGGACGGACCGCTACCGGTGTACGCCAACGACTGGCACCCCGCCGACGGACTGCTCGCCCCGATGTACAGCGCCGGCGGCGACCTCCTGGGCGTCCTCTCGGTGGACCGCCCGCGCAGCGGCAAGCGGCCCGGCGCCTGGACCCGCGAGGCGCTGGAGATGTTCTCGCTGCAGGCCTCCATCGCGATCGGCAACGCCCGGCTGCGGGCCGAGATGCAGCGCGCGCTGGCCCGGCTGGAGAAGGAGCAGCAGGCGCTGCGGGCCAGCGAGGAGAGCTTCCGCCAGGCCTTCGAGTACGCGCCCAGCGGGATGGCGATCACCGAGCTGCACGGCGTCGGGCGCGGCCAGCTGACCAGGGTCAACGACGCGCTCTGCCGGCTGCTCGGCCGGCCCCGGGCGGTGCTGCGCCAGCAGAGCTTCGCCGACCTCGTGCACCCGGAGGACCGGGCGCTGCTGGAGCGCACCAGCGCCGAGAGCGGCCGGGCGGAGCTGCGGCTGTCCCGGCGGGACGGCGGCTACCAGTGGGTCTGCCTGCGCAACTCGATCGTCGCGGACGCGGCCGAGGGCCCGAGCTTCCTGCTCACCCACGTGGAGGACATCGAGGACCGCAAGCGGCACGAGTTCCAGCTCGCCCACCGGGCCAGCCACGACGCGCTCACCGGGCTGCCGAACGGTGCCGAGCTCAAGGCCCGGCTGGCCCGCCGGCTCTGCGCCCAGCCGCAGCCGGTCGGCGCCACCGCCGGCCAGGTCGAGCCGGCCTACCCGCAGCCGTACGGCTACCCGGCCGACTCCTCCGGCGCCCACGCGGCGCGCGGGGGACTGGAGGGCGCGGACCCGTACGCCGGGCCGGTGCACGGCTACGGCCTGCCCGAGGGCCTGCCGGGCGGGCTCGGCCCGGGCTACGGGGAGCACGTGCACGCGGTGGTCCCGGCCGAGTACGGGCCGGGCGGCGACGCCTGGTCGGCGCCGTTCCGCTCCGGCGGCGCGGCGGCGGTGGACAAGGGCCTCGCGGTGCTCTTCTGTGACCTGGACGGCTTCAAGTCGATCAACGACCGGTTCGGCCACAACGCGGGCGACGCGGTGCTGGTCGAGGTCGCCCGGCGGCTGAGCCAGGCCGTCCGGGACGGCGACACGGTGGCCCGGCTCGGCGGTGACGAGTTCGTGGTGCTGGCCGACGGGATCGGCCGCGAGGAGGCCAAGGACCTCGCCCACCGGCTGCGGGGCGCGATCATCCCGCCGATGCGGATCGACGGACGGGCGATGCGGGTGGGGGTGAGCCTCGGCGTCGGCTGGGCCGGCTGCGGGATGAGCATCGAGGAGGTGCTGCAGACCGCGGACGAACGGATGTACGACGAGAAGCGGGCCCGGGGCGGGGCGGTGCGCGGGGCGCGCGGCGAGCGCTCGCACCGGCGCGCGGGCTGAGCGCCCGGGGCGGACCGGCGCGGGCGGACGGCGGGGCGCCGGGGTGCGGGACCGCCCTGGTCGGCCGGGGTTACCCGCGAGTTGTCAAGGGTTCTTTTCCCGCTGTCAGGTACGACAGGTAGGGTTCCCGGTACGACAGCGTCCATGATCCGCGCCGCCCGCAGCAGGTGGCGCACCGGATGGGGGAGCAGACCACCGTGACGACCGCCGGCAGCAACGGAGTGCCCGAGGGCCAGGGGGGCGGTGCCCCGCAGGACGACGACCCGTTCGGCTACCTCTACCGCCCGGCCGACGGCTCCACCGGGCAGCCGGCCGAGCCGCAGCAGGGGGTCCCCCGCACGCCGTACAGCCGCCCGATGGAGGTCGGGCGCGCCCAGTACGGCTATCCGCAGCGGGCACCGCAGCAGCCGTACGGCCAGCAGGGCATGCCGCCGCAGGGGTACCAGGGCGGCCAGCCGCAGGCCCCGTACGGCGGGCAGCCCGGCGTGCCGCAGCAGGCCGAGTACGGAGCCGCGCCCACCCAGCAGGCCCGCTACGCGGAGCGCTCCCGGCCGCAGCCGGGGGAGGAGCCCCGCAGCAGCGGCCGGAGCAAGGGCGCGGTGATCGGCGCGGTCGCCGTGGTCGCGGCGATAGCGATCGGCGCGGGCATAGCGCTCTCCACCGGGGACCCGGACGACAAGAACGCCAAGGGCGGCACCGCGACCACCGCCCCGCCGGCCCCCAACTCCCCGGTTCCGACGGCCTCGGCCGCGAGCACCGGCCCGTCGGCGACCGCCACCCCGATCTCCGGTCCGTCGACCGTGGACGCGGGCCAGCTCCAGGCGCAGAACGCGCCCTCCGGCAACAGCGTCAAGGGCGCCAAGTCGGCCGACGGCAGCTACCTGACGCTCCAGCCGGGCGGCTCGGTGACCTGGACCGGTGACGTCGCCGCCGCCGGGACGTACAAGCTGACCGTGCACTACAACTACTCGGGCGCCGAGTTCAAGGGCGCGGCCGTGGTGAACGGCAAGGACTGGCCGAGCGGGGTGACGTACAAGGTCTACGGGGCGCCGCCCAAGGACCAGACGGCCGCCTGGTTCTCCACCTGGATACTCCCGCAGTTCCAGGCCGGGTCGAACTCGGTGACCTTCACGGTGCCCTCCGGGCCGGTCCTGATCGACCAGGTCACCGTCGAGCCGAACGGCTGATCCGGCCCGCCCCCCGACGCACCACGGCCGCCCGTCCCCGCAGGGGGAGGGCGGCCGTCGGCGTCGCTCAGGCGGATTTGACGGTGGGGAACCTCTCGCCGCCGAGGACCCAGCGGCCGCGGCGCATCACCGCGACCAGGTCGTAGCCGTCGGAGTCGACCACGACCAGGTCGGCGAGCTTGCCGGTCTCCAGCGAGCCGATCGAGTCGCTCAGGCCGAGCAGCCGGGCCGGGGTGGCGGACAGCGACTCGACGGTCTGGTTCAGGCTCAGCCCGTTGACGGTGACCGAGCGCTTGAAGGCTACGTCCAGGGTGAGGGTGGAGCCGGCGATCGCGCCGCCCTCGACCAGCCGGGCCACGCCGTCCCTGACCTCGACCTGGAGCGGGCCGAGCGGGTAGAGGCCGTCGCCCATGCCGGCCGCGCCCATCGCGTCGGTGATCAGGGCGACCCGGTTCGCGCCGGCGGTGCCGTAGGCGAGGTCCAGCACCGAGGGGTGCAGGTGCACGCCGTCGTTGATCAGCTCGACGGTGACCCGCTCGTCCTCCAGCAGCGCCACGATCGGGCCGGGGGCGCGGTGGGCGATGCCGGGCATGGCGTTGAACAGGTGGGTGGCGACGGTGGCGCCGGCCTCGATCGCCTCCAGGGTGGTGGCGTAGTCGGAGTCGGTGTGGCCGACGGCGGCGATCACGCCGAGGTCGGCGAGCATCCGCACCGAGTCCAGGCCGCCGGGCAGCTCGGGGGCCAGGGTGACCATCCTGGCGTGGCCGCGGGCGGCGTCGACCAGCTTGCGCACCAGCGCCGGGTCGGGCTCGCGCAGCAGGTCGGGGCGGTGGGCGCCGCAGCGGCCCGGCGAGATGAACGGGCCCTCGAAGTGGATGCCGGCCAGGACGCCGTCCTCGACGAGTTCGGAGAGGACGTGCGCCTGGCGGGCGACCTCGTCGATCTCGCCGGTGACGGTGGAGGCCACCGTGGTGGTGGTGCCGTGCTCCAGGTGGGTACGGGCGGCCAGCAGCGCCTCCTCGGCGATGCCGGAGGTGTAGGAGGCGCCGCCGCCGCCGTGGACGTGCAGGTCGACGAAGCCGGGGACGACGGTGTACCCGGTCAGGTCGAGGTCGCCGGGCTCGGTGTCGCCGCCGAGACCGGCGATGCGCTCGCCCTCCACGGTCAGGCGGTCGCCCTCGACGACGCCGCCGGGCAGGACCAGTCGGGCACCGGCCAGGGCAGTACGGTCACGGTCCGCGGTGGTCACGCGGTCACCTCCATGGAGAGCAGATCCCAGGCGAGCAGGCCCGCGCCCAGGGACGCGGCGGTGTCTTTGAGCATGGCGGGTACGACCTTCGGGGGCATCTGGAAGGTCAGGCGCTCGGTGACCGCCGCGCGCAGCGGCGTGAAGAGCGTGTCGCCGGCCTCGGCCAGCCCGCCGCCGACGATCACCGTGGACGGGTCGAGCAGGCTCTGGGCCAGGACGATGCCGTCCGCCAGGGCGTCGACGGCCCGCTGCCAGACCGCGAGGGCGCGGTCGTCCCCGGCGTCCACCGCGGCGGCGCAGGATGCCGCGTCGGCGTCGGGGTCGCCACTGGCCTCGGCCCAGGCGCGGGAGACGGCGGAGGCGGAGGCCAGCGTCTCCAGGCAGCCGCGGGCGCCGCAGCCGCACCGCGGCCCGCCGGGGCGGACCACGACGTGGCCGATCTCCCCGCCGTAGCCGTGCGCGCCGGCCTCGATCCGGCCCTCGATGCCGATGGCGCCGGCGATGCCGGTGCCGAGGGCGACGAACAGGAAGCGGTCGACGCCGCGGCCGGCTCCGAGCCGGCCCTCGGCCAGGCCGCCGGAGCGCACGTCGTGGCCGAGGGCCACCGGCATCGCGCCGCCGTCCGGTGCGGCCAGGCGCTCGCCGAGGAGCTTGCGCAGCGGGAGGTCCCGCCAGCCGAGGTTGGCGGAGAAGACCGCGACGCCGTTCCTCTCGTCGATCGTTCCCGGGACGGCGACACCGGCCGCGAGCGGGGCGGCGCCGAAACGGCTGCGGCCCTCGCCCGCCAGGTCGGTGGCGAAGTCGAGGATGGCGGCGACGACGGCGTCCGTGCCGTGCTCCCGCCCGGTCGGTCGGCGTGCCTCGAACAGCACGGAGCCGTCCTGGGCGAGCAGCGCGGCCTTCATGCCGGTGCCGCCTACATCGAGTGCGATGACGTGCTTCACGGAGGACAGTTTCCCTTGGGCGGGTCGAAGAGGTCTAGTCCAGTTGTCGGATTGGTCTGGTCCATACTGGGTGAGCTTTGTCGCAGCTGCGCCGGTGTGCGGGCCTTTGCGCCGGGGCGCGTGAAGCGTGGGGACGGGGGTTCTGTTGCGCATCGTGCAATGACTCCGGGCACTTCGATAACTCCTGGGGCGGCGCGGGCCGGTGGGTTGGACCGGTGGTCGGCGGGTTTGGCAGTGTTGCGCGTCCCCCTGCCGGAATCCCCCGTTCCGGTCGAAGTTCATCCCCCCGAAGGCGGTACCCGCGTTGAACAGGCGCGTCCACGTTCCCACCCGTGTGCTCGGCGGTGCGCTGGCCGGAGCACTGGTGCTCACCGCGGTCAGCGCCTGCGGCGGGCAGGACGGCGGACCGGTCACCCTCAGGCTGGTCGCGGCCGACTACGGGGAGAGCCCCGAGACCAACTCCAAGCGCTACTGGGACGCGGTCGCCAGGGACTTCGAGGCGGCCAACCCCGGGATCAAGGTCAGCGTCGAGGTGGACAGCTGGACCGAGATCGGCAAGAAGGTCGAGGACATGATCGCGGCCGGGAAGTCGCCGGACCTGCTCCAGACCGGCGGCTTCGCCGACCAGGTCGCGGCGGACCGGCTGTACCCGGCCTCCGACGTGCTCTCGGTGGACACCCAGGCCAGGTTCCTGGACACCTTCGCGCACGCCGGGCAGGTGCTCGGGACGCAGTACGGGATCCCGTTCGTGTCCTCGTCGCGGGTGCTCTTCTACAACAAGGCGGTGTTCCGGCAGGCCGGGATCGCCCAGCCGCCGGCCACCTGGAGCGAACTGCGGCAGGACGCGGAGAAGATCAAGGCCAAGGTGCCGGGGGTGACCCCGTACGGGCTGCCGCTGGGGCCGGAGGAGGCGCCGGCCGAGTCGATGCTCTGGACGCTGAGCGGCGGCGGCAGCATCTCCGACGACGTCGGCAACTACACCATCGACAGCCCCCAGAACCAGGCCACCTTCAACTGGCTGAAGAGCAACCTGGTGGGCACCGGGCTGACGTACCCGGAACCGGGAAAGATGAACCGCACCCCGGTGTTCCAGGACTTCGCCGCCGGGAAGGTCGCGATGCTGAACGGGCATCCGACGCTGCTGCGGATGGCGACCGCCGGGAAGATCGACTTCGGGACGGCGCCGATCCCGAAGAAGGACGGCGTCGGGCGGACCGGGAGCCTCGGGGTCGCCGACTGGATGATGGCGTTCAAGGCGAACGGGCACAAGAACGAGATCAAGAAGTTCCTGTCGTTCGTCTACGACAAGGACAACCAGCTGAAGTTCGACGAGCAGTACAACCTCCTGCCGGTCACCCAGGACGCGTTCGGGCAGATGTCGTCGGACCCCAAGCACGAGGACCTCAAGCAGTTCGCGGTCGGGCTGACCAACGCGAGCTTCTACCCGTTCGGGGACCCGGCCTGGGGCGAGGTCAGCAACCAGATCAAGGCCGGGATCGGGCAGGCGGTGACGGGGGACCCGAAGCAGGTGCTCGGCGGGCTGCAGGATGCGGCGGTGAAGGAGGCGGCGAAGGTCCGCAAGTAGGGCCGGGGCCCGGACCGGGTGAGGAGGGGGTCCGGTCCGGGCGGGGGCGGTTCACGGGTGGGGTTCTGGCGGGCGGAGGGGTCAGGGGAGCGTGATGGCGTAGGCCTTGCGGAGGGTCTCGTGGACCGTCCAGGTGGTGCGGTCGCCCTCGCGCAGGACCCCGCAGTCGCCGGGGCCGACCTCCAGGGTCGGGCCGCCCTCGATCGCGATGGTGGCCCGGCCGCTGAGCACCACGAACATCTCGTCGGCCTCGACGTCGGTGACCACGCCCGGGGTGATCTGCCACAGGCCGCGCAGGTGGCGGCCGTCGGCCGACTCGGACAGCACCCTGCCGGAGACCTCGGGGGTGCCGGAGACGATCTGGGACGGGTCGAGCGGGTCGGGGTCGAGGTCGGCGGTGGGGATGTGCAGGGCGAAGCCGGGCGTGGTCATGGGGGTGACGGTAGTCCGGGACGGGGGACGGTGGGGCGAGCAGTGTGTGTCGGGGTCGCGCGGGAGAATGACACTCCGTAGTGGTGGACGGAGGTTTTCCGGTGGGTGAGCTGACCGAGCGGGACCGGGCGGTGCTGGCGCTGGAGGGGCGGCAGTGGCGGACGGCGGGGGCCAAGGAGCGGGCGATCCGGGAGGAGCTGGGGCTCTCCTCGACGCGGTACTACCAGGTGCTGAACGCTCTGCTGGATCGGGAGGAGGCGTTGGCGCAGGCGCCGGTGCTGGTGAATCGGTTGCGGCGGGTTCGGGAGGTGCGGCGGGAGGCGCGTTGAGTGCGGGGCTCTCGGGAGGGTGGGGGGCCGGGGGCGGCTCCGGGGGTGGGTGCTGCGGGGGCTGGATGATTTTCAGACTGCCGGTCCTGGGGGTGGGGGGCCTACCGTCGTTGGCAGTCTGAAAATCACCCGTCACGCCCCTCTCCGCACCCACCCCCTGCGCCGCCCCCTTCCGCAGCGCGTCCCTCTCGCTGGGGTGGGGGAGGGGTGCGTGGGTGGGTGGGGGAGGTGGGGGATGCCCTGCTGGTGGGACGCCTGCTGGGGGTGGGGGTGCCTGCTGCTGGGGTGCCTGCTGGGGGGTGGGGTCGGGGGCAGGGGTGTGCGGAGGGGGGTGGTCCGGGGTAGGGGCTTCGGTATGGGCTTTGAAGAGATGTTTGTGCCGGAGACCGAGGCTGGGCGGGACGGGGTGCGGGCTGTGCTGGCGGCGCCCGGGGATGCCGTGGTCGGGTTGGACTTCGACGGGACGTTGGCGCCGATCGTGGCGGATCCGGAGCGGGCGCGGGCGCATCCGGGGGTGGTGGGGGCGTTGCGGCGGCTGGGGTCGGTGGTGGGGGCCGTGGTGGTGGTGACGGGGCGGCCGGCCGGGGTGGCGGTGGAGTACGGGGGGTTCGCGGGGGTGCCGGGGGTGGTGGTGCTGGGGCACTACGGGGCCGAGCGGTGGGAGGACGGCGAGCTTTCGGCGCCGGAGGTGCATCCGGGGGTGGCGCGGGTGCGGGCGGCGTTGCCGGGGTTGTTGGAGCGGGTGGGGGCGCCCGAGGGGACGTGGGTGGAGGACAAGGGGCGGGCGGTGGCCGTGCACACCCGGCGGACGGCGGCGCCGGAGGAGGCGTTGGCGCTGCTGCGGGCGCCGGTGGGGGAGCTGGCGGCGGAGCACGGGCTGGTGGTGGAGCCCGGGCGGCTGGTGCTGGAGCTGCGGCCGCCGGGGGTGGACAAGGGGGCGGCGCTGACCGGGTTCCTGCGCGAGCGGGGGGCCCGTTCGGTGGTCTACGCCGGGGACGACCTGGGGGACGTGGCGGCGTTCGCCGCGGTGGAGGAGCTGCGCGGCGAGGGTGTGGCCGGGGTGCTGGTGTGCGCCGGCGCGGTGGGGGACGCGCCGGTGCGGGAGCTGGCCGACCGGGCGGACCTGGTGGTCGCCGGGCCGGAGGGTGTGGTGGAGCTGCTGGAGTCCCTGGGGGAGGCGCTCACAGCGCGTTGAGCTGGTCCAGGAACCACTGCTGCGGGGGGAGCGCGGTGGCCGCCGCCGCCAGGCGCTTGGTGCGGTCGGCGCGCTCCTCCTGGCTCATGCCGAGGCCGGCGTGGAGGGCGTCGGCGGTGGCGATGACGTCGTACGGGTTGACGGTGAGCGCGTCGTCCCCGAGTTCGGCGTGGGCGCCGGCCTCGCGGGAGAGGACGAGGGCGCAGCCGTTGTCGGAGACCACCGGGACCTCCTTGGCGACCAGGTTCATGCCGTCGCGGATGGGGTTGACGAGCGCCACGTCGGCGAGGCGGTAGGCGGCGAGGGAGCGCGGGAAGTCGTCGTCCACGTGCAGGATCACCGGCTGCCAGGTGGGGGTGGCGAACTCGGCGTTGACGGCCTCGGCGAGCTCCCGGACCTGGGCCGTGTAGCTGCGGTACTCGGCGAGGTCGGTGCGGGACGGGTAGGCGAAGGCGATGTGCACCACCCGGTCGTGCCACTCGGGCCGGGTGCGGAGCAGGTGCCGGTAGGCCTGGAGGCCGCGGACGATGTTCTTGCTCAGCTCGGTGCGGTCGACCCGGACGATGGTGCGGCGGTCGCCGACGGCCTCGCGGAGGGCGGCCAGCCGTTCGTCGACGTCGGGGCGGTGGGCACGCTCGCGCAGGAAGTCGGCGTCGGCGCCGAGGGCGTGGACGCCCAGGTGGGTGGTGCGGCCGTCGAGGGTGACGGTGAGCGCGTCGTGGTCGACGGTCGCCCCGAGGATGTCCTCGCAGCAGGCGGCGAAGGCGCGGGCCCAGCGTTCGGTGAGGAAGCCGGCCCGGTCGGCGCCCAGGATGCCGGTGAGGACGGCCCGGGCGACGTCGTCGGGCAGCAGCCGGAAGTACTCGGGCGGGGCCCACGGGGTGTGCGAGAAGTGGCCGATCCGCAGGTCGGGGCGGATTCCGCGGAGCAGGGCCGGGGCCAGCGAGAGGTGGTAGTCCTGGACGAGGACCGCGGCCTCCGGCGCGGCTTCGGCGGCCAGCGCCTCGGCGAACGCGCCGTTGTAGGCCTGGTAGGCGGCCCATTCGGTGCGGAAGTCGGCGTCGAAGGCGGGGGCGGTCGGGGTCGCGTAGAGCAGGTGGTGGACGAACCAGAGGGTGGAGTTGGCGACGCCGTTGTAGGCGCGGGCGAAGGTCTGCGGGTCGATGTCCAGCATCCGTACGGCCTGGCCGCCGACCTCGTGGCCGGCCAGGTCGAGGCGGCCGCGGGGTGCCTCGGCGGCGGCTCTGCGGTCGGGGTCGCCGAGGGCGGCGCAGACCCAGACGGCGTTCGGGTCCTCGATGGCGGACAGCCCGGAGACCAGGCCGCCGCCGCCGCGGCGCAGGGTCAGTGTGCCGTCGTCGGAGGTGCTGAAGGACACCGGTCCCCGGTTGGATGCCACCAGGACGGAGGCGGTGCCGGTCGCGCTCGAACGGTTGGTCGTGAGATCGCCCATGGTTGGCATGTTGCCGGGGGCCCGGCGTGGCAAACCCGTCAGTGGCGGGTCGCGTATTCGGGGACGGTGTGCATCGGGGGGCGTTCCAGGGCGGTCACCGGGTGGGTGTGGGCGGTGAACGCGCGGGTCTCCGGGTGGCGGGTGAACTGGGTGAGGTGGGGGTGGACGAGGTCGGCGGAGGCCTTGAGGCGGTGGGTGCGGTCGAGGCGCTCCAGGGCGGTCCGGTAGATGGTGGCGGCCATCCGGCCGAGGGCCTGGCCGTCCTGGTGGCGGTGGTGCCGGACGCCGACGTCCACCTGGGCCAGGGCGTCCAGTCCGGCCAGATCCAGGGCGTCGACCAGCAGGCCGAGTTCGACGCCGTACCCGGTGGGGAAGGGCAGCCGTTCGAGCAGTGAGCGGCGGGCCGCGTACTCGCCGCCGAGGGGCTGGACGAACCCGGCGAGCTCCGGCCAGTGGAGGTTGAGCAGGGGGCGGGCGACGAGTTCGGTGACCCGGCCGCCGCCGGCGGGCAGCACGGCGCCCTCCGACTCCAGCGGGCGGTCGTACATGGCCTTGACCAGCTGGATCGACTCGTCGGTCAGCAGCGGGCCGACGATGCCGGAGACGAAGGCCGGGTCGAACTCGCGCAGGTCGGCGTCGACGAAGCAGACGATGTCGCCGTGGGTGACCAGCAGCGAGCGCCAGAGCACCTCGCCCTTGCCGGGGACGGCGGGCAGGCGGGGGAGGATCAGGTCGCGGTGTTCCACCCGTGCGCCGGCCTCGGCGGCGACGGCGGCGGTGGCGTCGGTGGAGCCGGAGTCCACGACGACGAGTTCGTCGACGAGCGGGAGGCGCTCCATCAGCTCGCGGCGGACGGTGCGGACGATGTCGCCGACGGTGGCCTCCTCGTCCAGGGCGGGGAGGACCACGCTGACGGTGCGGCCGGTGCGCCGCTTGGCGTCGAGGAGGGTGTGGACCGGCCGGTCGGCCGCGCTCCAGGAGCGGCGGCGCAGCCAGGACGCCGCCTGCGGCAGGAGCTCGGGGGTCGGTTCGGCGGGCACTGGGGTCTCCTCGGCGGGTCGGTGGGACATGTCATCTCGCTTGGCGGACGGTCCCGTTCAGGATTGACGCCTTCGGATACAGTCTTCGTACAGCGGTCGGACCTTTGCACACCGGGGTCGCCGCTGAGTACCACCACAATTTCACAAGCTCATCCAGAGGGACTGAGGGAACGGCCCGTTGACGTCCCGGCAACCTTCTCGCGCGGCTGTCGACGACAGGCCCCGGCGGGACAGGTGCCAATTCCGGCCCGTGTCGCGACCGCGCCACGGGGAAGATGAGGAGAGAGGCCTCGCCGTCATGGCTATCGACACCGCCGCACCCGTTTCCGTCGACCTCGGCCCCGCCGCCGCGCTGTCCTGTCGCGAGTGCGGCACCCGCTTCCCGCTCGGCCCCAGCTTCGCGTGCCTGGAGTGCTTCGGCCCGCTGGAGATCGCCTACGAGTTCGGCAGCGAGGGCGCCGAGGAGCTGCGCAAGCGGATCGAGGCCGGTCCGGCCTCCATCTGGCGTTACGCGCCGCTGCTGCCGGTTCCGGCCGACGTGGCGTCCAAGCCCAACCTGAACCCGGGGTGGACCCCGCTGGTGAAGGCGGACAACCTGGGCCGGGAGCTCGGTTTCACCGCCCAGCTGCACGTCAAGGACGACTCCGGGAACCCGACCCACTCGTTCAAGGACCGGGTGGTCGCCTGCGCGATCGAGGCGGCCCGGGCGTTCGGGTACACCACGCTGTCCTGCTCCTCCACCGGCAACCTGGCCGGTGCGGTGGGGGCGGCGGCGGCCCGGGCCGGGTTCCGGTCCTGCGTGTTCATCCCGCACGACCTGGAGCAGGGCAAGGTCGTCATGGCCGGGGTGTACGGCGGCGAGCTGGTCGGCATCGAGGGCAACTACGACGACGTGAACCGCTTCTGCTCGGAGCTGATCGGCGACGCGGCCGGCGAGGGCTGGGGCTTCGTCAACGTGAACCTGCGGCCGTACTACGGCGAGGGCTCCAAGACGCTGGCGTACGAGATCTGCGAGCAGCTCGGCTGGCGGCTGCCGGAGCAGATCGTGGTCCCGATCGCCTCGGGCTCGCAGCTGACGAAGATCGACAAGGGGCTCCAGGAGCTGATCAGGCTCGGCCTGGTCGAGGACCGGCCGTACAAGGTCTTCGGCGCCCAGGCCGAGGGCTGCTCGCCGGTGTCGGCCGCGTTCAAGGCCGGCCGGGACGTGATCAAGCCGGTCAAGCCGGACACCATCGCCAAGTCGCTGGCGATCGGCAACCCGGCCGACGGCCCGTACGTGCTGGACATCGCCCGCCGCACCGGCGGCGCGGTCGAGGACGTCACGGACGCCGAGGTCGTGGCGGCGATCCGGCTGCTGGCGCGGACCGAGGGGATCTTCGCCGAGACCGCGGGCGGGGTGACCGTCGGCGTGCTGAAGAAGCTGGTCGAGACCGGACAGCTGGATCCGGCCAAGGAGACCGTCGCGATCAACACCGGCGACGGCCTGAAGACCCTGGACGCCGTCTCCGACGCCGGGATGACCGCCGTCATCCGCCCGACGCTGGACTCGTTCCGCGCCGCCGGCCTCGCGTCCGCCTGAACCACCCGCCCCCCGCAAGGAGAGTCATGAGCGCCAACGTCCGCATCCCCACCATCCTGCGCACCTACACCGGCGGCGCCGCCGAGGTGACCGCCGAGGGCGCCACCCTGGCCGAGGTCATCGCCGACCTGGAGAAGAACCACGCCGGCATCTCGGCCCGCATCCTGGACGACACCGGCAAGCTGCGCCGCTTCGTGAACGTCTACGTGAACGACGACGACGTGCGCTTCGCCGAGGGTCTGGCGACCGCGATCGGGGACGGCGCCGGAATCTCGATCATCCCGGCGGTGGCCGGCGGCTGCTGAGCCGTTCGCGAGAACCCGCGGTCGCCCGCGCGTACGGAATTCTCCGTATGCGCGGGCGACCGCTCGCATTCTTGCGGGAATATTTCCGGGTCGAGTCGGAGTAGAGTGTCGCTCGGCTGGGAACAAGGTTTCCCTTTCGGCCCCCGCAGTGCTCGGCCCGGGGGCGCCCGGCCCGCCGGACCGGCCCGTGAAACATGTCAGGCGGATGTCAGAATTCCCGCGGACATTTGAGTAATTCGTCCGCTATGTCCGGCGTGGAATGCCGAGATTATTCCGATTCGGCCCGTACTGTCCCCCGGCGCCTTGCCGGAATTACCGGCGGTTGACCCTGTTGCAGAGGGCGTCGGTCCGGATACATTCAGCGGCGGTCGACGCAATCACCCGCTCACCGGAAGCCGCCTGGCGTCCCGCGCGGAGGGTTGCGGCGTGCACGGCTGCGCCCAGGGGGGGTTCCCCGGGCCGGCCTTCAACCAACCCGGGCCCGCGACCTGCGGGCGCGTGAAGGGCCCAGCACAGCACTAGGGGAGTTCGGAATGGCTCAGGGCACCGTCAAGTGGTTCAACGCGGAGAAGGGCTACGGCTTCATCGCGGTCGACGGTGGTGCGGACGTCTTCGTCCACTACAGCGCGATCCAGATGGACGGCTACCGCACCCTCGAGGAGGGCCAGCGGGTCGAGTTCGAGATCTCCCAGGGACAGAAGGGCCCGCAGGCGGACATGGTCCGCGCCGCGGGCTGACGCCTTCCGACCCCAGGAGCTCGGCGCGGCCCTACGGCTGGTGACCACTCGCTTCTCGACGGGCCCGTACGACGCGTGTCGTACGGGCCCGTCGGCGTTCCCGGCGGGCTCCGGGGGCGGCCCCGGCGGCGGCTCGCGGATCGTCGATTGGGCTTGCACTCGACCACCCGGAGTGCTAATCATTGGCGTTAGCACTCACAGCGTGAGAGTGACAGCGGACCGGGTCGGTGAGGCCCCCGGGAGCGGTAGGGGAAAAGACCCCCGCACACCAGGGCCGTCCGTCGCGGGCACCCCTTGGTCCGAGCAGTCGACCGTGTCCCGGAGGACCACTTCTGATGGCCAAGATCATCGCCTTTGATGAGGAAGCTCGCCGCGGCCTTGAGCGTGGCATGAACCAGCTCGCCGACGCAGTGAAGGTCACGCTCGGCCCCAAGGGCCGCAACGTCGTGCTGGAGAAGAAGTGGGGCGCCCCCACGATCACCAACGACGGTGTCTCCATCGCCAAGGAGATCGAGCTCGAGGACCCGTACGAGAAGATCGGTGCGGAGCTCGTCAAGGAGGTCGCCAAGAAGACGGACGACGTCGCGGGTGACGGCACCACCACCGCCACCGTGCTCGCCCAGGCCCTGGTTCGCGAGGGTCTGCGCAACGTCGCCGCCGGCGCCAACCCGATGGCCCTGAAGCGCGGCATCGAGAAGGCCGTCGCGGCCGTCTCCGACCAGCTGCTGGCCCAGGCCAAGGACGTGGAGACCAAGGAGCAGATCGCCTCCACCGCCTCCATCTCCGCCGCCGACACCCAGATCGGCGAGCTGATCGCCGAGGCCATGGACAAGGTCGGCAAGGAAGGCGTCATCACCGTCGAGGAGAGCAACACCTTCGGTCTGGAGCTCGAGCTCACCGAGGGCATGCGCTTCGACAAGGGCTACATCTCCGCCTACTTCGCCACCGACCTGGAGCGCATGGAGGCGACGTTCGAGGACCCGTACATCCTCATCGCCAACTCCAAGATCGGCTCGGTCAAGGACCTGCTCCCGCTGCTGGAGAAGGTCATGCAGAGCGGCAAGCCGCTGGTCATCATCGCCGAGGACGTCGAGGGCGAGGCCCTGTCGACCCTGGTCGTGAACAAGATCCGTGGCACCTTCAAGTCCGTCGCCGTCAAGGCCCCGGGCTTCGGTGACCGCCGCAAGGCCATGCTCGGCGACATCGCCATCCTCACCGGTGGCACCGTGATCTCCGAGGAGGTCGGCCTCAAGCTGGAGAACGCCGGCATCGACCTGCTGGGCACCGCCCGCAAGGTGGTCATCACCAAGGACGAGACCACCATCGTCGACGGTGGCGGCGACAGCGAGCAGGTCGCGGGCCGCGTGAACCAGATCCGCGCCGAGATCGAGAACAGCGACTCGGACTACGACCGCGAGAAGCTCCAGGAGCGCCTCGCCAAGCTGGCCGGCGGCGTGGCCGTCATCAAGGCCGGCGCGGCCACCGAGGTGGAGCTCAAGGAGCGCAAGCACCGCATCGAGGACGCCGTCCGCAACGCGAAGGCCGCCGTCGAGGAGGGCATCGTCGCCGGTGGTGGCGTCGCGCTGCTGCAGGCCGGTGTCGCCTTCGACAAGCTGGAGCTGGAGGGCGACGAGGCCACCGGTGCCAACATCGTCAAGGTCGCGCTGGAGGCCCCGATCAAGCAGATCGCGACCAACGCCGGCCTGGAGGGTGGCGTCGTGGTGGAGAAGGTGCGCAACCTCCCCGCCGGTCACGGCCTGAACGCCGCCACCAACGAGTACGTCGACCTGGTCGCCGAGGGCATCATCGACCCGGCCAAGGTCACCCGCTCCGCGCTGCAGAACGCCGCCTCCATCGCGGCGCTGTTCCTCACCACCGAGGCCGTCATCGCCGACAAGCCGGAGAAGGCCGCCGCGGCCGCCGGCGGCGGCATGCCGGGCGGTGACATGGACTTCTGATCCTGATCGCTCCGATCGGATCGGCTGGTTCCAACGTCCGTGTGGGCGGCTCCCTTCGGGGGGCCGCCCACACGGCGTTTCGGCGTTCGGGGGAGTTGGGGAGAGGATGGACGGATGGCTGCCGATGACATCGAGACCGCCCTGCACAACGCGCGGGCACTGATCCTGGCCGACCTCACCGCGCGGGACGTGGCGGACGCCGCCGTCGTCTCGCTGGTGGAACAGGCCGTCACCCACCGCCGCTGGTGGCTGGAGCAGTGGCCGGACGGCACCGACTACGTGCTCGGGCTGGTCGCCCAGGACGTCCAGGACGCACTGCTGGAGGCGTACGGGCGCTGGCCGCTGTGCGCCGACTGCGCGGCCGACGGGGACCCGCACGCGCTGAGCGTGGAGCCCGAGCTGGGGCCGGATCCGCACTGGGTCTGCGGCAAGCAGGGCGCGGTGGTGGCGCCGGTCGGCAAGCTCGCCTAGGGCGCGTCTGACAATTCGCGTCGGATCAGGGCGCGGCGTTGGGGTGCGTGCATCGCAAGGCGGAGGAGGGAGCCACTGCCGTGGGGGCACCTCCCGGCCGAAGGCTGGGGGCCATTGGCGACCGACGACAACGCGGCGAGGTGCGCTTGTGCCCTGGGGGTACCTCCCGGCCAAAGGCTGGGGGAGCGTCGCGCACCCGGCGGGAATTGTCAGACACGCCCTAGGGCGTGTCTCGTAATTGATCTTGGCGGGGGTCATTGCTCCTCGGCTCGCAGCCACAGGATCAGCGAGGCGAGGACGACGCCGGCCCGGTAGCGGTTGGCCAGTTTGTCGAACCTGGTTGCCACTGCCCGGAATTGCTTCAGCTTGGCGAAGCAGCGCTCAACGACGTTCCGCCCCTTGTAGGCGGCCTTGTCGAAGGCAGGTGGGCGCCCGCCGCGGCTTGCGCGGCGGGCGCGGCCGGCGATCTGGTCCCGGCGTTCGGGGATGGTCGCCTTGATCCGCCGGCGCCGCAGCAGCCGGCGGATCTTCCGGGAGGAGTACGCCTTGTCGGCCACGACCCGGTCGGGCCTGGTCCTTGGCCGCCCACTCCCGAGACGTGGGACGCGGATGGCGTCGAGGACGGTGGGCAGCATCGTGCAGTCGGCCGTGTTGCCCGTGCTCAGCACGATCGACAGCGGCAGGCCCCGACCGTCGACCGCCAGGTGGATCTTGGTCGTCAGTCCGCCCCGGGACCGGCCGAGCGCCTCGCGGCACGCAACTGCTGCCGGATCATCCGATTCGTCCTCGGACTGGCCCCCTTTTTGCGGGCGCCGGCCGCGTGCTGGTGGGCTCTGGCGACCGTGGAGTCGATCGAGACCGTCCACTCCACGGTGCCCACCGCGTCGTTGCGGACCTGGATCTCACGCAGGAGTGTGGCCCAGGTTCCGTCCTTCTCCCACTGGGCGAAGCGCCGGTAGACGGTCTGCCACGGACCGTACCGCTCGGGCAGATCGCGCCACGGGGCACCTGTGCGCAGCCGCCACAGCACCCCGTTGACCACCTGCCGGTGATCCCGCCAAGGACGCCCGGCCCCGTCCCGCTGCGGCAACAACGGCTCAATCCGAGCCCACGCCGCATCCGTTATCTCTCCACGACCCACCACAAGATCAATTATGAGACACGGCCTAGGGTGCCAGCTCCCGGAGCTCGGCCGTCAGGTTGGCGCGGGCGGGCGCCGTGAGGCGCTCGCGGGCGGCGGGGGTGCGGTAGAGCGCGGGCAGGGCGAGCAGCCGGCGCAGGACGGCGGCCCGGCCGGCCGTGAAGTCCGGCGCGGGGACGAAGCCGTACTCCTCGCGGACGGCGGCCGCGTACGCCGCGTAGGCCTCGGGGGTGCCGCCGAGGACGGCCAGGTCCGCGTCGCAGAGCACCTCGCCGTTGCGGTCGCCGGGGGCGGGGTCGTGGCCGACGGTGAGCAGCACGAGGCGCTCGACCTCGGCGACCCGCTCGGCGGGCAGCCCGGCGGCGGTCAGCGCGCGGACGGCCAGGGCGGCGCTGCGCTCCTCGTTCTCGGTGCGGTCGGGGCGGTAGACGGCGTCGTGGAACCAGGCCGCGAGGCGGACCGCCTCCGGGTCGGCGGCGTGCCCGGCCAGCTCGTCGACGTGCCGCAGCACCGCGCGCAGGTGGGCGGCGGTGTGGTAGCGGCGCTGCGGCTCCGACCAGCGGCGCAGCAGCTCCCGGCCGTACGGCTCGGGGTCGACGGCGGCCCCGCAGCGGTGCAGCAGGGCGGTCCAGGCGGCGAGCAGTTCCTCGGTGAGCGGGCCCTCGGCGGTCGGGGCGTGCTCGGCGGTGGCGGAGGCGTGCTCAGCGGTGGCGGAGGCGTGCTCAGCGGTGGCGGTGGCGGTGGCGGTGGCGGTGGCGCGGTCGGGCTCGGCGGTCGGCATGGCGACCATTGTGGCGGTCGGGCCGGGCACTGGACCTATAGGTAGGTTGACGATATATGTAGTCGTATGACAGAACGCTCCATGCAGGAGCCCACGCTGCTGCTGCTCACCGCGCTGGCCGACGCCCCGCGCCACGGCTACGCGCTCATCCAGGAGATCTCCGCGATCTCCGACGGCCGGGTCAAGATGCGCACCGGCACGCTCTACGGGGCGCTCGACCGGCTGCTGGGCCAGGGCCTGATCGAGGTCGCCGCCGAGGAGGTGGTGGACGGCCGTGCCCGGCGCAGCTACGCGCTGACCGACGCCGGCCGGACGGCGCTGGCCGCCGAGGCGGAGCGGTTGCGGGCGGTCGCCACCGAGGCCGAGCGCCGACTGACCAGGATCCGGTCGATGCTGCCGGGAAGGACCGGGTCGCAGGGTCGGCCCGCGACGGGGGGAGGCCTCTCATGAGCACGCCCGCGATCGGTGCGGCGCCCTCGGCGGTGCTGCGGGCCGCACTCCAGCTCTACCCGGCGCGGTACCGCCGCGAGCGCGGCGAGGAGCTGGCCGAGGTGTTCGCCGACACCACGGCGGCCGGCGGCCGGCTGGCGGTGGCCCGGGAGGTCCTCGGCCTGGCGGTGTACGGGCTGCGGGTGCGGCTCGGGCTGACCGGCGCCTCGGCGGCCGGGCGGCTGCTGGCGCTGGTCGCGCCGATGCTGGCCGGCGCGGTGGCCGGCGCCATGCTGCTGGCCTGGCTGACCACCTCGTACCGGGTCGCCAACCGGCTCTCCTGGGACGACTCCTACGGCGCCTACGCCGAGCTGTTCTCCCGGCCGGTGGCCGCCGCGCTGCTCCTGGTGGCGGTGCTGCTCGGACGGTGGGCGGCGGTGCGGGGCAGCGCGCTGATCCTGGGCGCGGTCGGACTGTACGACCTGGTGGCCGCCGCCTGGGACTCGTCCTTCGACCTGTGGTGGAGCGGCTACATCGGGATGGCCTCGCTGCCGTTGGTGGTGGCCGCGCTGCTGCTGGTCGCGGCGCCGACCGACCTGCTGCCCCGGCCGACCTGGCGCACGGGCGCCCTGGCGCTGGCCTCGGCGGCCGTGGGCGGGCTGCTGGCGGTGGCCCAGAGCTGGGACGACACCACCTTCCCGCGGGACCTGGGCTGGTTCGTGGTGATGCTGGTCGCCCCGCTGCTGCTGACCTTCGCCGGGCTGCGCGGGCGGGTCGGGCTGGCCGCCATGGGCGTGGCGATGCTGGTGCTGACCGGGCCCGGCTGCCTGTTCAACATCTGGCGGGAGTCCCGCGGGGTCTCGCACCTGCTGCCGGCGGCGGCGCCGACGGTGGCCGTGCTGGCGCTGCTGGCGGTGGCGGTGCACCGGTTCGGCCGACGGGCGGCGGTGGCGGCGGGCCCCGGCTCGGTGTGACCGTGTGACCCGAGATCCGGGGGGGTCGTTCCGGCGTGACCGGATCGGCCCCCTCGGTCGTCCCCGGGGGTCGCCGGGGGCCGGTGGATGTGGCAGTCTGTCGAATATGTCTAGACCAATTTTCGAAGTCATCGCGCTGACGCCCCAGGACGCCCAGGCCGCCGAGTCGGGCGGCGCCGACCGGCTCGAACTGGTCACCGACATGGCCGCCGACGGCCTCACCCCGTCCGTCGAGGACTTCGGCCGGATCCGGGCCGCCGTCGGCCTCCCGCTGCGGGTCATGCTGCGGATCCGGGACGGCTTCGCCCCGGGTGACGTGGACGAGCTGTGCGCCCGGGCCGCCGCGCTGCGGGCCGAGGGCGCCGAGGAGTTCGTCCTCGGCTTCCTCGACGCCGACGGCGCCGTCGACCTGGCCGCCACCACGGCCGTCGCCGAGGCGATCGCCGGCTGCCGCTGGACCTTCCACCGGGCGATCGACCACAGCGCCGACCGGGCCGCCCTGCGGGCCGCCGTCGCCGCACTGCCCGGCCTGGACACCTTCCTCACCTCCGGCTCCCCCGCCGGGGTGGACGCCGGACGCGAGGTGCTGTCGGCCGAGCTGGCCCGGGCCGGCGAGCCCGGGTACCGGCAGCGGATCCTGATCGGCGGCGGCCTGCGGGCCGAGCACCTGAAGGAGCTGCGGGCGGAGGGCTTCGACGCCTTCCACGTCGGCGGAGCGGTGCGGGTGGACGGCTGGCGGACGCCGGTGGACGCGGCCAGGGTCGCCGAGTGGCGGGCGCTGATCGACGGCTGAGTGCCCGGTCCGGGTGCGTGTGCCGGTTCGCCCCGGGTGCTCGTGCGGAGCTTGCGAGTGCTCGTCGAAAGAGGGCCGGCCCCCCGGACCGGCCCTCTCGCGTGCTACCGCAGCTGCTCCGGCAGCGGCTCGCCGTGCAGCACCGTCAGCCCGGAGACGGCACGGGTCAGCGCCACGTACAGCCGCCGCAGGCCGGTCCGCTCGTCCGGCTCCCCGGCGATCACCGCGGCCGGCTCGTCCAGCACCACGTAGTCGTACTCCAGGCCCTTGGCCAGCGAGGCCGGGACGAGGGTGAGCCGGGCCTGCGCGCTGGTCTCGGCGCCGGGGGAGAGGTGCGGCAGGCCGGCCGCGGTCAGTGCCTCGGCGAGCCGCGGGATGCGGGCGTCGGCGGCGATCAGGCCGGTCGAGCCCTCGTGCTCCAGCGCCTCCCGGCAGGCCGCCAGGACCGCCTCGGTGGTCTCCCCGTCCGCGACCCGGCGGACCGTCAGCGAGCCGGGCGCGGTGCGGACCGAGGAGGCCGGGGCCAGGCCGGGGGCGATCGCCGGGAGCAGCCGGGAGGCGTACGCGATGACCTCCTCCGGCACCCGGAAGCCCTTGGTCAGCTCCTCGACGTGCGCCTCCGGCTTGCCCAGGTGGCGCAGCGCCTCCGGCCAACTCGCCGTCGCCCAGGGGGTGGTGCCCTGGGCGAGGTCGCCGAGGACGGTCGCCGAGCCGGTGGTGCAGCGGCGGCCCACCGCGCGGTACTGCATCGGGGAGAGGTCCTGGGCCTCGTCCAGCACCACGTGCCCGAGCGAGGGGGTGCGCTGCACCAGGTCGGTCGCCTCGTCCACCAGGACGGCGTCGGCCGGCGTCCAGCGGGCGGTCCGCACCGAGCGGCCGGGCTTGGGCCACAGCACCGCCCGCTGCTCCTCGGGCGTCAGCACGCCCTCGGCGCACGCGGCCAGGAACTCCGGGTCGGAGAGCAGCCGCAGGACCAGCTTCGCCGGGTCGACGGCCGGCCAGCACTCCTTGACCACCGCCTTGACCGCGCCGTTGCGGGCCACCGCGTCCTGCACCCGGTCGTCCGGGGCCTCGCCGCCCTGCTCCATCTTCAGCAGCACGGCGTGCGCGATGCGCTGCGGCAGGGCGTCCCGGGCGGCGCCGTAGCGCACCTCGCGGCCCTTCAACTCCTCGATGATCTGGACGAGTTCGTACACCGGTACGCGCCAGCGGCGGGAGCCGCGGACCACCACGCAGGGCTCGGTGGGCAGCGTGATGCCCGACCGCACCGCCCGGCGCAGCACCTCGGCCATCCGGGCGTCGCCCTTCAGCCGGGCCGCCTCCGGGTCGTCCTCGCCCCTCACCTCGACGTGCCCGACCAGCTGCTGCACGGTGGCCTGGGCGACGTCCAGCTCGCCGAGGGCCGGGAGCACCTGCTCGATGTAGGAGAGGAAGGCGTTGTTCGGCCCGATCACCAGGGTGCCGGTACGGGCCAGCCGCTCGCGGTGGGCGTACAGCAGGTACGCGACGCGGTGCAGGCCGACGGCGGTCTTCCCGGTGCCGGGCGCGCCCTGGACGCAGATGGTGCCCGTGATGTCGGACCGGACGATCTCGTCCTGCTCGGGCTGGATGGTGGCGACGATGTCGCGCATCGGGCCGACGCGGGGCTTCTCGATCTCGGCGGCCAGCAGGGCGGAGCCCCGCTCCGTCTCGGCCGGGTCGCTGAGGTGCTCGTCCTCGTAGGCGGTGAGCTCCCCGCCGGTGTAGCCGAAGCGGCGGCGGCGCTCGACGTCCATCGGCGCGGTGCGGCTGGCCCGGTAGAACGGCTGGGAGACCGGCGCGCGCCAGTCGATCACCATCGGGTCGCCGTCGGCGTCGTGGACGTGCCGGCGCCCGATGTAGAAGCTCTCGCCGCCGCTGCCCTCGCTCAACTCCTCGCTGATCGCGTGCAGGTAGTCGAGGCGGCCGAAGAACAGCGGGGTGTGCGAGAGGTCGGCCAGTGCGGCGATCCTGGCCTCGATCTGGTTCTGGAGCACGAGGGCGGTGACCCAGGTGCCGGTCACGTCGCGGATGTCGAGCGACTCGACGTCCTCGCGCATGGCTCGCAGAGCGGCCCGGGACGCGGCCAGGTGCGCGCGTTCGCGCTGGAGGGGGTCGGTGGTGGGGGTGGCGGGCACAGCGAACCTTCCCGGCTGCCCCGGTGGCGGGTGCAGCGGATCGTAGGAGCTCACGGTGGGTACGGCCGACCGGTTGCCGTGCGGTCGACACCTCCCCCGGCTGCCTGCGGGACTTCAGCAGGTACCACGGTTCGGGAGGGGGCAGACGGACGATCTTAGTCCCGTCCGTCCCGGGGTTCCAGCCGTGCGGGTCTCGGGGTCGCCCCCTACTCCGGCCCGGGGCCGCCGTACACCGGGAGGACGATCCGCGCACCTGCGGATACGGCCTTTGGAGTGATGCCCGCGGCCGCCCGGGTGCCTACCGTTGAAGACATGAGCACCACGAAGCGCACCCCCCGATCCGGCCCGTCCGGCGCCACCGCCGTCTCCGGGCGTCACCGCAACCCGCTGAGCACCGCCGTCCGCAACGTCGGCATCGCCCTGGACACCGCCGCGCGCGTGATCTTCCTCGGGCGCGACGGTGTCCGGTACTGACGCGACGGCGTCCGGTGCCGGACCGCGGCCCTACAGCACGTCGTCGGCGTCGATGATCCGGTACGCGTAGCCCTGCTCGGCCAGGAAGCGCTGCCGGTGGGCGGCGAAGTCCTGGTCCACGGTGTCCCGGGCGACCACCGAGTAGAAGTGCGCCGCGTGGCCGTCCGCCTTGGGGCGCAGCACCCGGCCGAGGCGCTGGGCCTCCTCCTGGCGGGAGCCGAAGGTCCCGGAGACCTGGATGGCCACGGTGGCCTCGGGCAGGTCGATCGAGAAGTTCGCGACCTTGGAGACCACCAGGACGCCGATCTCCTTGTTCCGGAAGGCCTCGAAGAGCTTCTCGCGCTGGGCGTTGCTGGTCTCGCCCTTGATCACCGGGGCGTCCAGGGCCTCGCCGAGTTCGTCCAGCTGGTCGATGTACTGGCCGATGATCAGTGTCTGGTCCTTCTCGTGCTTCCTGACCAGCGCCTCCACCACCCGCCGCTTGGTCGCCGTGGTGGCGCAGAAGCGGTAGCGCTCCTCCGGCTCGGCGGTCGCGTAGGCGAGCCGCTCGGAGTCGGTCAGGGTGACCCGCACCTCGCAGCAGTCGGCGGGCGCGATGTAGCCCTGCGCCTCGATCTCCTTCCACGGCGCGTCGAAGCGCTTGGGGCCGATCAGGCTGAACACGTCGCCCTCGCGGCCGTCCTCGCGCACCAGCGTGGCGGTCAGACCGAGCCGGCGGCGGGCCTGGAGGTCCGCGGTGAACTTGAACACCGGCGCGGGCAGCAGGTGCACCTCGTCGTAGACCACCAGGCCCCAGTTGCGGGCGTCGAACAGCTCCAGGTGGGCGTAGACGCCCTTCCGCTTGGTCGTCATCACCTGGTAGGTGGCGATGGTGACCGGGCGGATCTCCTTCCGGGTGCCGCTGTACTCGCCGATCTCGTCCTCGGTGAGCGAGGTGCGCTTGACCAGCTCGTGCTTCCACTGGCGGGCCGAGACGGTGTTGGTGACCAGGATCAGCGTGGTCGACTTGGCGTGCGCCATCGCGGCCGCGCCGACCAGCGTCTTGCCGGCGCCGCAGGGCAGCACGACGACGCCCGAGCCGCCGTGCCAGAAGCCCTCGACGGCCTGCGTCTGGTACGGGCGCAGCTGCCAGCCGTCCTCGTCCAGGTCGATCGGGTGCGCCTCGCCGTCCACGTACCCGGCGAAGTCCTCGGCGGGCCAGCCGAGTTTGAGCAGCACCTGCTTGATCTGGCCGCGCTCGGAGGGGTGCACCACCACGGTGTCCGGGTCGACCCGGTTGCCGACCAGCGGGACGATCTTCTTGGAGCGCAGCACCTCCTCCAGCACCGGCCGGTCGGTGGTGGTCAGCACCAGCCCGTGGGTCGGGTGCTTGACCAGCTGGAGCCGCCCGTACCGGCCCATGGTGTCCGCCACGTCCACCAGCAGCGCGTGCGGCACCGGGTAGCGCGAGTACGTCACCAGGGCGTCCACCACCTGCTCGGCGTCGTGCCCGGCCGCCCGCGCGTTCCACAGCCCGAGCGGCGTCACCCGGTACGTGTGCACGTGCTCGGGCGCCCGCTCCAACTCGGCGAACGGTGCGATGGCGCGACGGCAGTCGGCGGCCTTGGGGTGGTCGATCTCCAGGAGAAGAGTTTTGTCGCTCTGGACGATGAGCGGTCCGTCGTTCACGCGGGGGAGCCCTCCACTGGCTGACAGGCTGGATTGACGCAGACCCTCCAGTGTCGCGCATTCCGCGGTGAACGTGGACGGGCTCCCGTGGACGGGCGTGGAACGGGCTCGGTGGACGGGCTACTTCCACTCGTAGAGCTTGCCGGTGATCCTCTCGTCGGCGTCGGTGTCGAACTCGAAGAGGCCGACGACGCCGTTGAGGCGTTCGAGCTGCGGGGCCGCGGTGGAGAAGAAGAGCGCGCCGCGGAAGCTGGTGCCGCCGTTCTCGGTGGGGTGGCCGAGGCCGTTGCCGTGCCAGGTGACGCTCTGGCCGTCGGCGGTCATGTCGACGCCCTGGCCCTCGCCGTAGACGGTGCCGTCGGGGCGCGGTTCGGCGTCGTAGGTGCCGAACCCGTTGACGGCGGTGCCGAAGTAGCTGCCGGTGATCCGGATGGATATCTCGATCGTCACGTGGCCGTCGCCGACGGCGACGACCCGTCGGCCGGTGTTCTGGCCGTGGAATTCGCCGATGAGTTCGCCGAGCATGGGTTGCCTCCCGTTCGGAACCCCTGCTTCCGGACTACGCCGATGGGGCGGGCCCGTCAATGACTTCGAGTGACCACGGTGCGCACTCGCTCGTTGAGCCGGCCATGAAGAAGTCGAAGCGTGTTCTCACCGCCCTCGCCCTGATGGGCTCGGCCTTCGCGGCCACCGCCTCCTCGGCCGGTTCGGCCCACGCCCTGGCGGGCATCGGCGAGGGGCCCGGCGGCCTGCTCGCGGCGCCCGGGTTCCTGCTGGCGGACACCGTCACCGGGGGTGCGATGCCGATCGGGCAGGGCCAGATCGGCAGCCTGGCGGACAAGGCCGTCCAGGACAAGATGAAGGAGGCGCAGCAGGGGCACTGAGGCCGGGGCCCCGCCCCCGGCCGGTGTCAGGGCGCGCCCGGGGTCACTCGTCGAGTTCCGCGACGCCGGTGATGCGGTGCAGGGCGAAGGTGCGCAGCTCGTCGGCGTGGTGGTCGAAGGCGGTGACGAAGCCGCCTTCGACCTTGACCGGGTCGATGATCCGCTGGCTGGCGATGCCCTCGGCGTTGAGGTAGCCGATCCACATGCGCTCGCCGAGCAGCACGGCCGTCTGGAGGGCGGCCAGGGTCTCGGCGGCGGCGGTGCGGGGGAGCCGGCGCGGGTCGGCGGCGGGCTCGCGGCGGGCGGCGGTGGCCGCGCGGTCGCCGGCCCGGATGGCCTTGATGGCGGCGGCGAGCAGGGTGTCGTCGGGGCTGGGCGGCCCGTCGGGGACGGGCACGGGTGCCGTCCGGGGCGGGGTGCGGTGGGTGTCCGGGCGGGTGATCAGTACGTCGCCCTCGGCGGACTCGGCGGCCGGGGCGTAGCCCATCGTGCGCAGGGTGGCGAGCAGGACGTCCGGGGCGGCCTGGGCGGCGACGACGGTGGGGGCGAGCAGCCGCAGCCGCAGGTCGGCGGAGCGCCGGTCGGCGAGCACCTCGCCGAGCAGGGACGGGTCGTCGCAGCGCAGGTAGGAGGAGGCGGCGCCGACCCGCAGGACGCCGTGCCGGCGGGCGACGTCGTCGATCAGGTAGCCGAGCGGCTGCGGGACGGGCGTCCGGCTGTGCTGTTCCAGGAAGGCCCGCAGGTCGGCGGCGGTGCGGCCGGCGTCGAGGGCGCGGCGCACCGAGGCCGGGGTGAAGCGGTAGACGGTGGCGCCGCCCTTGGACTCGATGTCGGCGCACAGCGCGAGGGCCTGGGCGAGCGGGGTGAGCAGCGGGCCGGGGGCGATCGCGGTGAGGTCCGGCTGGAGGATCACGTGGTCCAGCGGCTGCGGGAGCAGCGGGGCGAGCACCTCGGCCGGGTCGGACTCGGCGGTGAGCAGGGCGCGGGCCGGGGCGGCCAGGGCGCCGCGGCCGGTGACGCCGAGCAGTTCGGCCTCGTCGAGGGTCCAGGCGGTGAGGTCGTCGCGCAGCTCGCGGCCGTCCGGGCCGGTGGGGCCGCCGCGCAGCGGGCGCTGCCAGCGCAGGGTGGGGAGCAGTTCCTCGGCGGTGGCCGGGGTGCCGGGCGGGAGTTCGGCGAGCAGGGCGAGGGCGGCGCGGCGGACGGACGGCGCGAGGGTGCGGTCGAGTTCGGGGCCGAGGGCGGCGCGCGGCTTGCCCCGGCCGTCCGGGGTGCCGGTGAGGGCGGGGACGCGGGTGGCGGCGAGCCAGGCGGAGGCCAGGACCGACCAGCGTTCGGCGGTGTCCAGGTGCAGCCAGGCGTCGTACGCCGGGGTGGGGGCCCAGCGCTCGTCCACCTCGCCGTCGGGGGCCAGCAGCCCGGCGGTGTAGGCGAGTTCGAGCCAGAAGGCGGTCTGCTGCTGGGTGCTCTCCAGGGCCTGGGCGGTGCGCTTGAGGTCGCGGACGCCGAGGCCGCCGGCGCGCAGGGTCAGCGGCGGGGTGAGGCCCAGGCCGTCCAGCAGCTCCTCGACGGTCTTGACCGCGGTGTGCGCCTGCCCGGCCGCGGCGCTGTCCACCACCCCGGGGTCGCGCGGGGCGGCGGCGGGCGCGGGTTCGGGCTGGACCGGTTCGACGGTGCGGTGGGTGCGGCCGCCGCGCAGGTGCAGGGCGAGTTCGCGGGGCAGGACGACGCTGCCGGGGCTGCTGGGCAGCAGCAGGCCGCGGGCCAGCAGCCACTCGACCGGGCTCTGCGCGTCCTCGGCGGTGACCGGGCGGGCGGCGTCCGGGACGGTGCCGGTGGGCGGCCCCCAGACCAGCCGGTCCAGCAGCCGCAGCGCGGCCTCGGGCGCGGTGTCGAGCAGCGCGGCGCAGCGGGCGCGGTCGGTGAGCAGCGCGGTGAGCGCGGCGACGGCGCTGACCGGGTCCGGGGTGGCGGGCTGCCCGGCCGAGGCGAGCAGCTGCTGCAGCCGGGCCGGGGACATGCCGACGGTGGCGTCGGCGAGGGTGGGGCCGAGGCCGGTGCGGCCCGGGTTGCCGGCGGTCGGGGCGAGCGCCTCGCGGACGGCGAGGACCAGCCGCAGGCCGTTGTCGGGGCCCCAGAGCAGCGCCCGGTCGCGCAGGGTGGCGATCGCGCGCGGCAGGGCGCCGGCGACGGCGGACCGGTCGGCCGGGGTGAGCGGGGTCGCGCCGGGGTGCGGCTTGACCTTCGCCGGGCCGGTCAGCAGGGTGCGGACGGTGCTCAGCGAGGTGCCGTCCGGGGCGGTGGCCAGCGCCTCGGCGACCTGGAGGGTGAAGCGGTCGAGCCGCTCCAGGGCGCGCAGTGCGGAGGCGCGCGAGGAGAGCCGGGCGGACAGCTGGGTGAGGTCGCCGGGGACGGGGTTCAGCAGGTCGGGGCGGGAGCGGAACAGGGCGGCGAGCGCGTCGTCGGGACGGGCGCGCAGCTCCTCGGCGAGGGTGCGCGGGCCGGTGGCGGACCTGCCCCGGCGTTGAGGGCCCTGCTGTGTGGTCATTCGACCTAGGTTAGTCGGGCGTGGGGACGACGGGGTGTCCCTCGTGCGGCCGCCCCTGCGGCGCAGCGCCGTACCCGCGGACGGACTCGCGCGGGCGGGGGCGGGGTGGGTAGCGTCACGCCGAGGGCGGTTCGGTGGGCGGCCGGTACGGGTGAGGCGGGGTGGTCGGTGATGACGGACGGCGAGTGGTGGCGCAAGAGCGGGCCCTGGAGCGAGCGTTCGGACGGCGGCCCGGACGGTGGCTCCGGGGAGCGCGCGTCCGAGGGGGCCGCCGAGGTGCCGTCCGCTCCCGCTCCCGTCCCTGTCCCCGACCCCGACCCCGACCCCGACAGCGTGTACGACCCGCCGGCGCCGAGCGCGGCGGGCATCCCGTCCGTACCGCTGGACCTCCCGGACCTGGCCGAGGCCCGGGAGCGGGCGGACGCGATCCCGCCGCCGACGGTGTCGAGCACCGGCCCGTGGACCATGACGCTCTTCGACTTCTCGGACGGGCCGCGGCCCGCGCCGAAGCCGATCCCCGAGCAGCGCACCGCCGATCAGCCGAGCGCCGAGGAGGCCGCGGCGCCCGCCGGGCCCGCGGACCTGAAGAAGAAGCCGCGCCGGGGCCGGCGCAAGCAGGCCCCCGCCGCTCCTCCCGCGCAGCCCGGGGCCGCCGCCGGGAAGGCCGGGGGCAGGAAGGGCAGGGCCAAGGCCAAGGGGAAGGAGGCGGAGCAGGGCGCGCCCGCCCGCAAGCCCTCCCCGCTGATCCTGCTCTCCTGCGGCCTGCTGGTCGGCGGGGCGGTCTCCGGCTTCTTCCCGGCCATGCTGGCCGGCTGGGGCCTCGGCTACCTGTCCCGCCAGATCTCCGACCTGATGCGCAAGTTCGTGGTCCTCGGCATCCCGCTGGCCACGATGAGCGCGACCACGCTCTTCTCCATGCGGCAGGCCAAGCAGGCGGGTGGCCAGGGCGGCGGCCTCCAGTCGGGCTCGCCGCTGGGCCAGATCAGCTGGTCGGCGGCCCCGGACGTGCTGCGGGTGTCCGCCGTGCTGTCGGCGGTGGTCCTGCTGCTGCTCGCCATGCGCCGCCGCCCGCCGCAGCAGGGCTGAGCCGGGGCGGTGCGGGTGCCGCCGCCGGGGTGGCCGGGTCCGTGGGGCCTATCGGGCCTATCGGGCGGGCCGGGTCAGTCTGGCGGGCCGGGTCAGTCGTCCGCGAGGTGGACCAGGTGGCGGAAGGTCGCCGGGTCGCCGAGGTGGCCGACGATCCAGTGGGCGACGGTGGCGCGGGTGGCGGTGCCGGCGCGGGGCAGCGGCCGGTCGTACGAGACCTGGGGGCCCGCGGACGGCGGTCCGTCCTTGAGCATCGGCACCCGGACGACCGTCCACGCGGTGTCGGACCCGGCGAGCACCGCCTCCATCCGGGCGAGGTCGTGGTGGACCTCCCGGTAGAGCCGGTCGACCACCAGCCCGGTCACCACCCGCTGGGCGAACGGGAGCCGGCTGGTGTCCAGGCCCGCCGAACTCATCGTCACCAGGTGCCGGACGCCGCCGGCGCGGACCGCCGCGGTCAATTCCCGGGCGCCGTCGGAGAAGACGGTGGTGGCTCGGCGGCCGGTGGTGCCGAGGGCGGCGACGACGGCGTCCTGGCCGTCCAGCGGGCCGTGCAGGGAGCCGGGTCGGCTGACGTCGGCCCGCGCGGTGCGCGGGGTGCCGTGCGCGTAGTGCGGTAGTCGGGCGGGGTCGCGGGCGACGGCGGTGACGGTGTGTCCGGCCGCCAGGGCGAGGTCGACCACCAGGCGGCCGGTGCGTCCGGTGGCGCCCACGACTGCGATCCTCATCGGTTCCTCCTCGGGATTCCCGGGACCCGGACTCGGGACCCGTGACTCGTGACCGGTGCACGTAACCCGCGCTCGGGACTTGTGACTCGTGGCGTGCGACCGGGCACCGGGGCGGTGCTTGTCATTCATTCAGACGGACTGTATGAATGAAATCAAGTGAACCACAGTGCACCGCGAGTGCAACCCCGAAGGAGCGATGGGACATGGGAGTTCGGCAGACTCGTTACCCCGACCTGGACGGCCGGGTGGTGGTGATCGCCGGCGGCAGCCGGGGCATCGGCGCGGAGACCGCCCTCGCCTTCGCCCGGCAGGGCGCGGCCGTCGCCGTCCTCGGCCGCGACGCGGCGGCGCTGACGGAGGTGGCCGAGCGGATGCGGGCGGAGGGCGCCCGGGCGCTCGGGCTGGTCGCCGACTGCACGGACGCGACGGCGCTCGGCTCCGCCGCCGCCCGGATCGAGCGGGACCTCGGCCCGGTCGACGTCCTGGCCGCCTTCGTCGGCGGCGACGGCTACCCGGTGCCCACCGTCCGCGAGACCGAGGAGCACTGGCGGGCCGTCCTGGACGGCAACCTCACCGCCACCTTCCTCACCGTCCAGGCCTTCCTGCCCGGCCTGCTGGCCCGCGGCAGCGGCTCGATCGTCACCATGGCCTCCACGGCGGGCCGACTGCCCAGCGGCGCCTCCGCCGCGTACGCCACGGCCAAGGCGGGCGTGCTGATGTTCACCCGGCACCTCGCGCTGGAGGTCGCCGGTGCGGGCGTCCGGGTCAACGCCGTCGCGCCGGGCACCGTCCGCACCGAACCTACCGCCGCGCAGATGCCGCCCGAGGTGCGGGCCACGGTCGCCGCCGCGCACCCGCTGGGCCGCCTCGGCGAGCCGGAGGACATCGCCTCGGCCGCGCTCTTCCTGGCCTCCGACGCGTCGTCCTGGATCACCGGGCAGACCCTGGACGTCAGCGGGGGGCGGATCATGCTCTGAGCGGCTGGCCGCCCCGCCGAGCGCCGGGGCGGCCCGGCCCGGGTGGACGGATCGGCGATACTGCCAGTTCACACGGAACGAGTGGAGGCGAGCGGGATGAGCCCCCGGTCCTACCGGATGGGACAGCGGCAGGCGGAGGTCGACGAGACGCGCGCCCGGATCGTCGCGGCCGCCCGCGCGCACCTGGCCGAGACCGGCGGGGCCTCGCTGGACGCCGTCGCCCGTCGCGCGGACGTCGCCCGGGCGACCGTCTACTACCAGTTCGGCTCCAAGTCGGGCCTGCTGGAGGCGGTCTGCGACGCCCTCGCCGAACAGGGCGGCATGGCCCGGCTCGCCGAGGCCTTCACCCTGGCCGACCCCTGGGCGGCGGTGGACCGCTTCGTCGAGGTGATGGGCGGCTTCTGGGCGGTCGACCGGGTCTGCACCCGCCGGCTGCGGGCCCTCGCCGCGCTCGACGAGGAGGTGGGCCGGGTCATCGCCGACCGCGACGCCCGCCGCCGCGAGGGCGCCGCCGTGCTGACCGGCCGGCTGCCCGCCGCCCCGCCGGACGCGGCGGGCCTGCTGTTCGTCCTCACCGCCTTCGAGACCTACGACGCGCTGGCGGCGGAGGCGGAGGCGACGGCCGGGGCACCGGACGGCGACGGCGCCCTGGCCGCCGCCACCCCGGCCGTCACCCGCCTGGTCCGCGCCGCGCTCGGCGGTCCGGCGGAGCCCTCCTGAGGCACTCGGCGCGGTGCCGCGGCGGGCCGGTGCGCCGCGCCCCGGGTCGGCGCCCCTCGCCTCGGGCAGGCGCACTCGCCTCGGGTCGGCACCTCCGGCGGCAAGGGGGTTAACACCCGTACGGGACGGGTGCTTTCCCCGTTCTGCGGGCGGGCCGGTCGCGGCCAGACTCGGGGCATGCCCGCGCAGCCCGTGATGACGACCGAAGCGCCCGAAGCCCCCGCCCCCCGGTCGGGGAGCGGCGGCAGCGACTTCGCCCAGTTGACCCGCCGAATAGCCGCCGAGGGACTGCTCGCCCGGCGCCCCGGCTACTACGCCGTCCGCGCGGGCCTGGTGCTCGCCGCCTTCCTCGGCGGCTGGTACGCCCTGTTCGCGCTGGGCGACACCTGGTGGCAGCTCGGCCTGGCGGCGGCGATGTCCGTGGTGTTCGCCCAGATCGGCCTGCTCTCCCACGACCTGGCGCACCGTCAGGTCTTCGACCGGCGGCTGCCGAGCGAGGTCGGCGGCCGGATCGCCGCCAACCTGATGATGGGCATGAGCTACGGCTGGTGGATGAACAAGCACACCCGCCACCACGCCAACCCGAACCACGAGGAACGGGACCCGGACGTCGCCCCCGACCTCCTGGTGTGGTCCAAGCGGCAGGCCCGGCAGGCGGGCGGCCTCGCCCGGTTCATCGGCCGCCGGCAGGCGTACCTGTTCGTGCCGCTGCTCCTGCTGGAGGGCCTCAACCTCAGCTTCAACAGCTTCCGCGCGCTGCGCGGCCCCGCCATGAAGCGCCCGGTGCTGGAGGGCGCGCTGCTGGTGGTCCACTTCGCGGCCTACTTCGGGCTGGTGTTCGCCGCCCTCCCGGTCGGCAAGGCGGTCGCCTTCCTCGCGGTGCACCAGGCGCTGCTCGGCGTCTACCTGGGCTGCGTCTTCGCCCCGAACCACAAGGGCATGCTGATGGTGACGCCGGAGATGAGGCTCGACTTCCTGCGCCGCCAGGTGCTCACCTCGCGCAACGTCCGCGGCGGGCTGCTCGTCGACTCGGTGATGGGCGGGCTCAACTACCAGGTGGAGCACCACCTGTTCCCCAGCATGCCCACCCCGGCGCTCGGGCGGGCCGCCCGGATCACCCGGGAGTTCTGCGCCGAGAAGGGCGTCCCGTACTACGAGACGGGCCTGTTCCGCTCCTACCGGGAGATCTTCGCCCACCTGCACCGGACGGGCGAGCCGATCCGCTCCGGCGGGTGAGCTCCGGCGCCGGGTGCGCGGCGGCCGGCCGGCGGGCGGCCGTCACATCCGGCCGCCGGGATCCGTCGGTGGGGCAGTGGGACCACACCGACGGTACGGAGGAACAGCGGGATGCTGACGAACATCATGTACGTGACGGTCTACGTGACCGACCAGGACCGCGCCCTGGAGTTCTACGTCGACGGGCTCGGCCTGGAGAAGCGCATCGACCACCCGGGCCCGGACGGGCGGTTCCTCACCGTGGCCGTCCCGGGCGGCGGGCCGGAGATCGTCCTGTGGCCGCACCCGGAGTCGGCCGGCCTGCCGGCCGGTCGACAGCCCGGAGCGGGCGTGCCGGGGCCGGTGTTCATCGAGTCCGACGACCTGCGGGCGGACTTCGAGGTGCTGCGCGGGCGCGGGGTGACCTTCGAGCAGCCGGAGCCGGAGGACTACGGCTTCGGCATCCGGATCGAGGCGGTCGACCCGGACGGCAACCGGATCGCGCTGCGCCAGCGCGCCGCCTGGCAGACCGACGGGCGGGCCGATGTGGCCGACGCGAAGGCCGAAGCGAAGGCCTGAACGGCACCCTCCCGCACGGGGGGCCGGACGCACCGGCCTCCCGTGTCGGACGGCACCGCCCGCCCCGTTCCGCGTCCGCGCCCGTACGATGCCCGAGCGGGGTGTGCGGAGGCCGGGGGTGGATGTGGTTCGGTTCTGGCTGCGATGGGTGCTGATCGCGGTGCTGGCGGCGGCGGTGGTGTCCGTCGGCTGGGCGGGGTGGCGGCAGTACCGCGACACGGCCATCCCGACCCCGCCGGACGTCCCGGGGCTGGCGCGGGACGCGGCGACCGGGGAGGCCCGCCGGGCGGCCGAGGAGCGGATGGCCGGCCGGATCGACCTGCTGCCGGAGCTGCTGCCGTGGGCACAGGGGTTGGCCCGGTCGACGGTCGACGTGTGCCGGACCGACTACCGCGGGGACCTGTTCGCCCGGGGCAAGTGGCTGCCGACGGCCTGCGAGCGGACCGTGAACGTCTACCTGGCCTTCGACGGGAGCGACGTCCGCTCCCGGCTGGCCGATCTGGACCGGTACCTGGACGGCCAGGGCTGGCTCAGCTCGCAGCGGTGGAAGGGCCTGGTCGAGGCCGACGAGTACGACCACCAGCCGCCCGCCGACCCCACCCCCGAGGAGGTGGCGGAGGCGGCGGCCCGGCCGGTCTCCCCGTCCGTGGAGTTCGAGCTGTCGACGGACGGGGCGGTGCGGACCGAGCTGTACGTGAGCGTGGCCCGGGCGCCGGGCCCCGAACTCCTGACCTCCGGCGAGGACTACTGGTACGAGAAGTACGGCGGCCGGCGCTACCGGAACGACGAGGGGCAGCGGTCCGAGTACCTGACCTGGCAGCCCGTGCGGCCGGGCGAGGTCACGAAGCCGGCCGAGGGCCGGTACGTGGCGGTCCTGGGCTTCACCACCCGGTACGCGCAGGAGCGGTGAGCGGCCGCGGACCGGCCGGTCAGCCCGCCGTGGCGGGGGGCGGCGAGATCGGCAGGGTGGCGGTGACCCGGAAGCCCGAGAGGTACGGCGAGGCGGTCAGCTCGCCGCCGAACAGCGCGATGCGCTCGGCGAGTCCGAGCAGGCCGTGGCCGGTGGACAGTTCCCGGGGGGCCTCGGGGCGGCGGCCGGCGCCGTCGTCGACCACTTCCAGGGCCAGCACCTCGGACCAGCGGATCCGCACCGCGGCGTGGCTGCCGGGGCCGGAGTGCTTGATGATGTTGGTGACGGCCTCCTGGACCAGCCGGTAGGCCGTCAGGTCGACGCTGTCGTCGAGGCGGGCCGGGTGGCCGTGCACCTCCAGGTCGATCAGGATTCCGGCGCGCCGGGCGTCGTCCAGCAGCAGGCCCAGGTCGGCTAGTCCGCGCCGCCCGGCGCCGGCCGCCACGGGCACGTCGGCGGTGCGCAGCAGCCGGAGCATCCGGCGCAGTTCGGCCATCGCGTTGCGGCCCAGCTCCTCGATGTCGCCGAGGGTGGCGGCCAGCCGGCCGGGGTCGGTGGGCGCCGTGCTGCGGGCGGTGTCGGCCCGCATGACGATGACGGCCACCGCGTTGGCCACGATGTCGTGCAACTCGCGGGCGATCTGGACGCGTTCGTTGCGGACGGCCCGGCGGGCCAGCGCGAGTTCGCGCTGGTCGCGTTCGGCGGCGACGGCGGCGGACCGGATCCAGCGGCCGGCGCCCCAGGCGACGGCGGTGATCGGCAGGTAGAAGGCGATGCCGCTGATGACGAGGGCCGTCTGGCGGTCGGGGCGCACCGCCCCGGTGGCGATCGGATCCCAGATGCCCAGGGCGACCGGGAGGCCGGTCAGCACCAGCGCGGTGAGGGCGACCGGCCGTTCGCCCAGCCGGGCCACCGAGTACAGCGCGATCAGCAGCCCGAAGAAGGGGGTGAAGCCGAAGTCGGAGTTCAGCGAGAGCAGGGCCGCGCCGACGGCCGCGGCCCAGACCACGGCGAACACCGCCGTCGGCCACCGCCTGCGGAAGGTCAGCGCGACGACCTCCGGGAGGGCGAAGGCGGTCAGCAGCAGCTGGTCGCGCCCGTTCACCTCCGGCGCGAGCGGGGTCGCGTAGAAGAAGACGTCGGGGACGGTGACCGCCAGCGCCAGTGCGGCGTCCTGCGCCGTGACGGTCCGTGACCGCGGCCGACGGGCGGGGTCCGTCACAACCGGAGCTCCCGGCAGCACGTGTGGTTGGAGCCCAGGCAGCACCAGATGTCGGCGAACTCCGCGAACCCGCCGGCCTGGCTGTCGGACCACCACGGTTCCACCGGTGCGGCGTGCTCCGGCGGACGGATCGGGTAGCCGAGGGCGAGGTGCGTGGCCCAGAGGTCGCCGTGGTGCTGCCGGAGGGTCTCGACGAACCGGTCCCGGGTGATCTCCCCGACGGAGGGACCGTGTCGCGACGGCGTGAGCAGGGCCAGGAAGGCCGCCGCGCTGGTGGTGCCGTCGGTGGCGAAGGCGGCCAGGCCGATGCCGGCCACCCGCAGGGCCTCGGCGCCGTCCCCGGGGGCGGGGTCGACGGTGATCCGGACGGCGAGGCTCTGCCACGGGTCGCCGACCGTCCGAGGCGGGTCGGGCACCAGGACCGACCGGGGGTCGAGCAGGAAGCCGTGAGCGAGGACCGGACCGGTCTCCCCGCCCGGTTGGACCTGGTGCACGGTGGCGCCGACGGTCGGGGACGGGGTCGTCCGTTCGTTCATGGTGGGGCTCCCTGGGGGGAGTGGGATGAATGGGGTCCTTCACCCCAGTCGTAGCGTGCCCCGTCCCACGTCGCCTGCGGGAATGACCGCTCGGGTGAGTGGCCGGCCGGCCTGGTCGCGGTCCCTCGTACGGGCGGCTGCGAGGGGTCGGACGCCCGGTCAGCCGCCCGGTCAGCCGCCGAAGCCGGCGAGCAGCCCGCGCGGGTCGAAGGTCACCCGGATCCGGGTGATCCGGCCGTCCTCGACGTGCATCCAGTTCGCGGTCGGCGCCGGCGGGGCGATGCTCGTGCACAGCTCGAACCAGGTGATCACCTCGTCGCCCTCGGCCACCCGGACCTTCACGTCGATCCTCTCCAGCACCCGGCCGAGCCCCTTCAGCCCGGCCAGCGCCTCCTCCACCCCGCAGGCCGTCCCCAGGGCCCCGACGAAGTCGACGTCGTCGGCCAGCAGGTCACGGACGGTGTCGAACTCGCCCGCCTCCCAGGCGGTGAAGTAGGTCTCGGCGATCTCGCGCGCGCTCTTCGTCGTCGTCATGCCTTCATCCTCCGACCGGCCGAGCCATCCGTCCAGCAGATGGATCTGATGGCTCCTATCTGTTCTGGTGATGGAAATGGCGCACGGTGCGTGAGCGGTCGGGCGCGGTCGTCACGCTGAGCGAATGTCAGCTGAGGTGGTTTCGGACCGCCGGGCCCGGTAAGGCGCTCAGCGCTGGAATGTGAAGGAGGCGTGAATCGTGATCACTGAACAGCAGGCCCGTTCCATGCTGCACCACCCCGTCCATGACGCCCAGGGCAACAAGATCGGCAAAGCGGACCACATGTTCCTTGACGACGCCACCGGAAAACCGGAGTGGGTGAGCGTCAAGACCGGTTGGTTCGGTGCGAGCGAGTCGTTCGTGCCGATCCGCGACGCCCGGGTCGTCGACGACCACCTGGAGGTGCCGTACCCCAAGGAGAAGGTCAAGGACGCGCCGCTGGTGGACGTGGACAGCACCGGACACCTCTCCGAGCGGGAGGAACGCCGGCTCTACCAGCACTACGGCATCGCCTGGGACGACGCCTGGAAGTCCGCCAACCAGCCCGGCGAGGGCGGCTGGGCCCACGCGGGCGGTGGTACCGCCGCCGCCGCGGCCGGCACCGCCGCCACGACCGGCCGCCCAGGTACGACCGGCCGCCCCGGTACGGCCGGTACGACCGGCATCACCCCGACCGGCACCACGCGCGCCGCCGCTCCGGGCACCGCCGCCACCGGGCGGACCGGCCACCTGGGCAAGGACGGCGCGATGACCCGCTCCGAGGAGCGGATGAGCGTCGGCGTCGAGCGGTACGAAGCCGGCCACGCGAAGCTGCGCAAGTACGTCGTCACCGAGGAGGAGCGGCAGACCGTGCCGGTGCGGCACGAGGAGGTCCACCTCGAGCACGAACCCATCACCGACGCCAACCGGGGCGCCGCGATGTCCGGTGAGCCCATCTCGGAGGCCGAGTACGAGGTCACCCTGCACGCGGAGCGGCCGGTGGTGCGCACCGAGGCCGTCCCGGTCGAGCGCGTGCGGCTGGTGACCGAGGAACGCGTCGAGGAGCAGACCGTCACCGGCCAGGTGCGCAAGGAGCGCATCGAGGCCGACCTGCCCGACGGGAAGTCGGGGCACCTGCGGGACAAGGAGTTCCGGGCCCAGGAGCTCCGCGACAAGGACCGCCGCCGGTGACACCCGGCGGGCCGTGACCGCCCGGGCGGCCACGGCCCGCTCGTCGGCCGGGCGGTTCGTCGGACCGGCCGATCGTCGGATCCTTCCCCGGGCCCGTCGGGTGTTTCCCCCGACGGGCCGATCGGCCGAGCGGACGGAGCACCCGGTCGCATATCGTCACCGGTCATGGAGATGCACCAGCTGCGCTACTTCGCCGCCGTGGTCGACGAGGGCACCTTCACCGCCGCCGCGGCCCGGCTGCACGTGAGCCAGTCCGGCATCAGCACCCAAGTGGCCAAGCTGGAACGCGAACTGGGCCAGCAGCTGCTGGACCGGGCCGGACGGCAGGTGCGTCTCACTCCGGCCGGTGAGGCGGTCCTCCCGCTGGCGAAGAACGCGCTGGCGACCCTCGAAGCCATCCAGCACACCGCCGCCGAGTTCGCCGACGCCGTCCGCGGCCGGGTCCGGCTGGGCATGATCATGGGCTGCTCGATCCCGCCCTTCCTGGACGCCGTCGCCGACCTCGGCCGCAGCCACCCCGGCATCGAACTCAGCCTGCACGAGGGGCACTCCGAGGACCTCCAGGCGCAGGTCCTGGCCGGTTCCCTCGACCTGGCCCTGATCGGCTACGCGGGCGAGGTGTCCCCCGGCCTGGAGGCCACCGTCGCCGTCGACGAGCCGATCGCCGCGGTCGTGCCCGTCGGGCACCCGCTCGACCGGGCGCGGCTGCGACTCGCCGACCTGCGGGGCGAGAAGATCCTCTGCCTCTCCCCGGGCACCGGCATTCGCGCCGCCTACCAGGACTCCTGCCGCCGGCTCGGCCTGGACCCGCGGGTGGACATCGAGGCCAGCTCACCGGTCGCGCTGCTCCGGCTCGCCGAGCGCGGCGCGGGCGTGGCCGTGCTCAGCGCGTCCTCCGCCGCGGGCACCGCGGGCGCCGGGCTGCGGACCGTGCCGCTGGCCGACGCCGCCACCTGCGCCCGGCTCGGCCTGGTCGCCCGCCACGACCAACCGTCCCCGGCCGTACGGCTGTTGCGGGCCAGGCTCCGGGCGGCGCTCCGCTTCGGGTGATCGTCGGCCGCAGGCGCGGAGGGGCTCCTTCGTCCGCCAGCGCCAACCGGTCGCTCCCCGCGGGGCTCAGGCCTTCCAGCGCGGATCGCGCCCCGAGGCGGCCAGCGCGCGGTCCCAGGCGGAGGCGTCCTCCGGCAGCGCCACCGACGCCGCGAACCCCGCGTACTGCCGGTACAGCTCGGCGTTCTCCGCCACGATCTCCCCGACCAGCAGGGCGAGTTCCTCGTCGACCTCGATCCGCCCGCCGGTCGCCCGGGCGACGTCCCAGCCGTGCAGCAGCAGCTCCAGGAGCAGCATCCGGGCGATCCCGACCGCCGGCACCGGGGAGCCGCCGAGGTCGACGTCCCCCTCCCAGGCGGCCGGGTCCGCCCAGGCCGCGACCGCGCGCTCCAGCTGGGCCGCGTAGGCGGAGCGCCAGTCGGCGTCGGCGGTGAAGTCGCGCGAGCCCAGCTCCTCGGGCAGCTCGGTGCGCCGGGCGCGGTGCTCCAGGCCGTGCGAGGTGTAGAGCACCCAGTGGTTGATCAGCGCACGGGTGTCGAACTCCGTACAGGGCGTCGGCCCGTCCAGCGGCCGGTCGGCCGGGACGGCGGCGGCGACAGCGGCCGCCGCGGAGGCGGCGCGGGCCAGGAAGGGGTGCATCGGGTGGGCGTTCATGCGTCGATTCTGGCGCGGGGGGCACCGGCCGGTCTTGAAGAAACGCGACGGGCCGTAGCCTGGCGGCATGGCGATCGACCCCCGGGACCTGCAGGAGCTCCCGGGTTCCCTGGACCCCCAGGACCCCTCCGACCTCGGCCGCGGCGTGCTCCACCCCGCCCGGGCGGCGGAGCTGATCACCGTGGACCGGCTCGCACCCGACCCCGCCGTGGCGCGGTTCGTCGAGTACTACTGGCTGGTCCGCTGGGACCTGCGGGGCCTGCCGCCGTACGAGCAGAAGGTGCTCGCCCACCCCAACGTCCACCTGGTCTTCGAGGCCCCGCGGGCGCGCGTCTACGGGGTGGACCGCTCGCTCTTCGTGCGCCGCCTGGAGGGCGCCGGGCACGTGCTGGGCGCGCGGTTCCGCCCCGGCGCCTTCCGCCCCTTCGCCGGGCACCCGGTGAGCGGGCTGGCCGACCGTTCCGTGCCCGCCGCCGAGTACTTCGGGCCCGAGGCCGACCGGGTCTGCGCGGAGGTCCTCGCGGCGCCCGGCAGCCCCGCCGCCCTCGCCGACGCCTTCCTCCGCCCCCGGCTGCCCGCGCCGGACCCGGTCGCCGCCGAGGTCGCCGCCATGGTGGACCGGATCACCGGCGCGCCGGACCTGTGCCGGGTGGACGGGCTGGCCGCCGAGCTGGGCCTGACCGTCCGCCGCCTCCAGCGCCTGTTCGCCGAGTACGTCGGCGCCTCCCCGAAGTGGGTGCTGCGCCGCGCCCGCCTCCACGAGGCCGCCGAACGCGCCGGAGCGGACGGCGGGTTGGACCTGGCCGCGCTCGCCGCCGAGCTGGGCTACGCGGACCAGGCGCACCTCACCCGGGACTTCACCGCCGCCGTCGGCGTCTCCCCGGCCCGCTACGCGGGGACGCGCCGAGACGGCCCTCGGGCCGCCTACGCCCCCAGGAAGCGCTGCAACTCGTCCAGCAGGTAGTTGGCCCCGGTGTAGCCGATCCCCTGGAACCAGAGCTGGTCGTCCACCGGGAACGCCCGGTGCCCCCTGACCGCCCCCAGGGCCTGCCAGCTGGGGCTCGCCAGCACGGCGTTGGCGCCGGACGCCTCCGGGCCGCCGTACACGGCGTACAGCAGGAGGTCGCCGTCGGCCCTGGCGAGCTGGTCCGGCGGGATCTCGAAGTCCGACTGGTCGACGTTCTGCGCGTCCGGCCGGCCCACCTGGGCGTCGGCGAGCACCGTCCCGGGGAAGCTCTGCCGGCCGAACAGCCGGATGCCGCCGCCCTCCACGAACCGCACCAGGCTCACCCTGCGCCCCGACGCCTTCGCCGCCGCCAGCGCCTGCGCCACCTGCCCCGCGTGCTTCTGGTACGCGCCGGCGAAGGCCGCCGCGGCCGCCTCCCGGCTCAGCGCCTGGGCGTGCAGCTGGACGTTCGCCTTCCACGGCGCCCCGGCGGTCTGGGTGAGCACGGTCGGGGCGATGTCCCGCAGCTGCTCGTAGCGGTCGCCGTCGCGGGTCTGGTTGGAGAGGATCAGGTCCGGCCGCAGCGCCCGTACGGTCGGCAGGTCGGGCGCGCCGGCCGGGCCGACCAGCCGGATCCCGGCGGTCCGGGAGGCCGGCCAGTACGCGGGATAGCTGGTGTCGCGGCCCGCCAGCGCGGCGCCGACCGGGGTGATGCCGAGGGTCAGCGCCGAGTCGAGCACGTCGGTGTCCAGCACGACCACCCGCATCGGCGCGCCCGGCACCACCACCGGGCCGGTGGCGGCGTTCACCGTCACGGGCGGGACCGCGGCCGGGGACGGCGTGGCGCCGGCGGTGAGGCCGTCCGCGGTCGGCGGGGCCGGGTGCCGGGTGGTGCAGCCGGCGGCCGCCGCGAGCGCGCCCGCGCCGAGACCGGTGAGGAGGGTGCGGCGGGAGATCCGGGGCATCGGCGGTCCTCAGGCGGCGCGGTCGGGTCGGGGCGCCGTCGATTATGTCCGAAATGACAGCTGAAGCGCCGTCAAGCGTGGGTGCCGCCGGGGGTGAGCGCCGCCCAGGGAGCGCCCGGGACGACCAGCGGCGTGCCGGTCACCGGGTCCGGCACGACCACCGAGTCCAGCCCGAACACCTCCCGGACCAGTTCGGCGGTCACCACGTCCCCGGGCGCGCCCTGCGCCACCACCCGGCCGTCCCGCATCGCCACCAGGTGGTCCGCGTACCGGGCGGCCTGGTTGAGGTCGTGCAGCACCGCGACGACGGTCCGGCCGCGCTCGACGTTCAGCCGGCGGACCAGGTCCAGCACCTCGACCTGGTGCGCGATGTCCAGGTAGGTGGTCGGCTCGTCCAGCAGCAGGATGTCGGTGCCCTGGGCGAGCGCCATCGCGATCCAGGCGCGCTGGCGCTGGCCGCCGGACAGCTCGTCCATGCTCCGCTCGGCCAGGTCGGCGGTGGAGGTGCGCTCCAGCGCCTCCGCGACCGCCGCCTCGTCCTCCGGCGACCACTGCTGCCACCAGCTCTGGTGCGGCTGGCGGCCGCGGGCGACCAGGTCCGCCACCGAGATGCCCTCGGGGGCGGTCGGCGACTGCGGCAGCAGGCCGAGCCGCTGGGCGATCCGCTTGGTCGGGATCCGCGCCAGCTCCTCGCCGTCCAGCAGCACCGCGCCCCGGACCGGCTTCAGCAGCCGGCCGAGGGCCCGCAGCAGGGTCGACTTGCCGCACGCGTTCGGGCCGACGATCACCGTCACCCGCCCGTCCGGAACGGCCACGTCCAGGCCCTCGACGACCGTGCGCGCCTCGTAGGCCAGGGTGAGGCCCCGGGCCTCCAGGCGGTGATCGGACATCAGGAACCTCCACGGCGGGAACGGATCAGCAGCCACATCAGGTACGGCGCGCCGACCATGCCGGTCACCACGCCCACCGGCAGCTCCGTCGGAGCCAGCAGCCGCCGGGCGACCAGGTCGGCGAGGACGACCACCAGCGCGCCGGTCAGCGCCGAGCAGAACAGCGGGACCTGCGCCGAGCGGGCCAGCCGCAGCGCGATCTGCGGGGCCATCAGCGCGACGAAGTCGACCGGCCCGGCGGCCCCGGCCGCGCACGAGGCCAGCACGATGCCCAGCAGCGCCATGCCGAGGCGGATCCGGTCCAGGCGCAGGCCCAGGCCCACGGCGGTGGCGTCGTCGAAGGAGATCGACCGCTGGGCCCGGGCGGCCCACAGCGCGACCGGCAGGGCGGCGACCAGCACCCAGGCGAGCCGGCCGGCCTGGTCGTAGCCGGCGCCGTTCAGGCTGCCGGTCATCCAGACCTTGGCGGCCTGGGCCTGGAAGCCGTCGCCCTTGGTGAGGAAGACGGAGGTCAGGGAGGACAGCGCGACGCTGATGCCGATGCCGATCAGCACGAAGCGCTGCGCGTGCAGGCCGCGCCGCCAGGCCAGCGCGTACACCAGCAGCCCGGCCAGCAGGCCGCCGGCCACCGCCGCGTACGGGGCCTCGCCGGTCGAGCCGACCACGCCGTACGCCATCAGGCCGACCACGGTGGCGGTCGCGCCCCAGGTCACGCCCACCACGTCGGGGCTGGCCAGCGGGTTGCGGGCGACGGTCTGGACCAGCGCGCCGGCCAGCCCGAGCGCCAGGCCGACCAGCAGCCCGACCACCACCCGGGGCAGCCGGAACTCGCCGACCACCAGCTCGTGCGGGCTCGGCCGCCCGAGCACCACCTTGACCACCTCGCCCGGCGCGACGGTGGACTCGCCCAGGCAGAGCGCGGCCACCGCGGTCGCCGCCAGGGCCGCCAGCAGGCCGACGGCGACGGCCACCGAGCGCCGGTGCACCAGGAACGACGCCCGCCCGGCCCGGACGGCCGAGTAGCCGCGCAGCGACACCGAGGTCATGCCGCCACCACCTTCCGGCGGCGGACCAGGGCCACCAGCACCGGGACGCCGACCAGCGCCGTCATCACGCCCGCCGGGACCTCGGACGGCGGGAACAGCACCCGGCCGAGGGTGTCGGCGAGCAGCAGCAGTGCCGGGCCGAGGACGGCGGAGAAGGCGAGGATCCAGCGGTGGTCGGCGCCGGCCACCGCGCGGGCCGCGTGCGGGACGGCGAGGCCGACGAAGGCGATCGGACCGGCCGCCGCCACCGCCGAGCCGGTCAGGACGGTCGCGCCGAGCGCGCCGACCGCCCGGACCAGGCCGGTCCTGGCGCCCAGCCCCTTCGCGGTGTCGTCGCCGAGCGCCAGGGCGTCCAGCCCGCGCGCCACCGCGACCACCAGCACCGTGCCGACGGCCAGGAACGGCAGCAGCTGCCAGGCCACGTCCGCGGTCCGCCCGGAGAGCGAGCCGACGTGCCAGAAGCGGAACTGGTCCATGGTGACCGCGTCGGTGGTCAGCACCAGGGTGTTGAGCGAGGCGATGAACGCGGACATCGCCGAGCCGGCCAGCGCCAGCTTGATCGGCGTGGCGCCGCCCCGGCCGCGGCCGGCGAGCCCGTACACCAGCACGGTGGCGACCACCGCGCCGGCGAAGCCGAACCAGACGTAGCCGGTGAGGGTGGAGACGCCGAAGCCGGAGATGGCGACCACCACGCCGGCCGCCGCGCCCTGGGAGACGCCGAGGATGCCGGGGTCGGCGATCGGGTTGCGGGTCAGGCCCTGCATGACGGCCCCGGCCAGGCCGAGCGCCGCTCCGACGGCCAGCCCGACGACCGTGCGCGGCACCCGCAGCTCGCGGACCACCACGGCGTCGGCGGTGTCGCCGCCGTGCAGCAGGGCGTCGAGGGTGTCGCCGAACGGGACGGTCCGGCTGCCGACCGCCAGGCTCAGCAGCACCGCGGCGGCCAGCACGGCGAGGGCGGCGGCGAGCCACGGTATTCGGCGCCGCGGCGCGCGGGGCGTGCCGGGCGGTGCGCTGGTGTTCATGGGCCCTCTCCGGAGACAACTGAGGCAAACCTAAGTTCAGCTCCGGAGCCCGGGCAAATTGCCTCGTCCTGCGCGACACCCGTTGGGTAGCCTGACGGCATGCCCGAGACCTCCCCCGCTCAGCTCACCGTCGGCTTCGACCTCGACATGACGCTGCTGGACACCCGGCCGGGTATCCGCGCCACCTACCTGGCGCTCTCCGCCGAGACCGGCACCCGCATCGACGCCGACCTGGTGGTCACCCGGCTCGGTCCGCCGCTGGCGGACGAGATCCGCAACTGGTTCCCGGAGGCCGAGGTGGAGCGGGCCGTCACCCGCTACCGCGAGCTCTACCGCGACCACGCCTTCGCCCCGACCACGGCCCTGCCCGGCGCGTACGCCGCCGTCGAGGCGGTCCGCGCCCACGGCGGCCGGGTCGCGGTGATCACCGGCAAGTACGAGCCGAACGCCCGCCTCCACCTGGAGCACGCCGGGCTGGTCGCGGACACCGTGATCGGCGACCTGTGGGCGGAGACCAAGGGCGAGGCGCTGCGCGAGCACGGCGCGACCGTCTACGTCGGCGACCACCTGGGCGACATCCGGGGAGCCCGGCACGCGGACGCCGTCGCGGTCTGCGTGCCCACCGGCCCGTACAGCGCGGACGAGCTGCGCGAGGCGGGCGCGGACGTGGTGCTGGACGACCTCAACGCCTTCCCCGACTGGCTCGCCGGGCACCTGGCCGCCCTCTAGGGGCCCTCCCCGGGCCCGCGGCGGGCCCTCAGGACCCGACGGGCCCGGTCCGGCGGCGCTGGGCCCGGGCGTTGAGCAGCAGCCCGGTCAGCGCGGCCAGGAAGCCGGCCGGCATCAGCATGCTCAGCCAGTACGCGGCCGTCGGCAGGGGCGTCAGGTGCAGGAACAGCGGGACGAAGGTGACCAGGGTGGCGAGTGCGCCGAGACCGAAGACGATCGCCCCGGCCTTGACGTACACGTCGCCGGGCTCGGCGCTCTGGCTGCTCACGTCTGCTCACTCCTCGGGACCGGTGGGGACTGCCCCCAGTCTGGCAGAGCGGCCGCCGGAGCCGTCGGCCGGAGCGGGCCGGTCACGTTGCGCAGTTTCCCGGCAGCTGAACGTTTTGATCCCTGTTGAGCGGGGGTATGCACGGGGTGCCGAGGGGCGCTACAGGTGCGTCCCGCGTCCTCAGACCCGGGGGTGTGAGCCGATGGACTGCGCGGAGCCGCGCCCCGGCCGTGCCAGTGCCGGGTCGCCCGTGACCGCGAGATCCCGCTCCCGCCGCCCCGACCGGGCCTCGGAACGCGGTTCCCTCGCGGAACGCGGATGAGGCAGTGACGGGCCGTTAGTCTGCTCCTGACCGCGTGCCGACCATGAGCGCCCACGGGCGCCGACCCGAGGTCGGACGCTTTTCCCACCACCCAGTGATCCCCGGCCAGGGCCGGGATCCCTCACACCCATTCGAGGACTGTTCGAGATGCCCACCGGCCAGGTCAAGTGGTTCAACGAGACGAAGGGCTTCGGCTTCCTGTCGCGCGACGACGGCGGCGACGTCTTCGTCCACACCAAGGCGCTGCCCGACGGTGTCACGTCGCTGAAGCCGGGCCAGCGGGTCGAGTTCGGCGTGGTCGCCGGGCACCGCGGGGACCAGGCGATGGCCGTGCAGCTGCTGGAGGCGCTGCCCTCGGTGGCCGCCGCCCAGCGCCGGAGCGCCGACGACATGGCGCCGATCGTCCAGGACCTGATCACCACGCTGGACTCGGTGCTGCCCGGCCTCCAGCGCGGGCGCTACCCCGCCAAGCCGACCGGCCAGAAGCTGGCCGGCCTGCTGCGCGCGGTGGCCGACCAGTTCGACATCTGACCGGCCGGAGCCGGAGCCGGAGCCAGCCGCCGGGACAGCGGGCCGGAACCGGCGGCTAGAACGCGAGCGCACCCGGGTCGAGCGGGGGCACCAGCCCCTCCGCGGCGGCCCGGGTGAGCAGTGCGCGGACGGCCGCGTAGCCCTCCTCGCCGAGGTCCTCGGTGAACTCGGTGACGTACAGCCCGATGTGCTGCTCGGCGACGTCCAGGTCCATCTCCTGGGCGTGCGCCAGCACGTACCCGCGGCTCGCCGCCGGATCCGCCCAGGCCTGCCGCACGGAGGCGCGGATCGTGTCGGCGATCGCCCGCAGCCGCTCGGCGCCGAGCGAGCGCCGGGCGACGATCGCGCCCAGCGGGATCGGCAGGCCGGTCTCCCGCTCCCAGGCCTCGCCCATGTCGGCCAGGCTGTGCAGGCCGTACTGCCGGTACGTGAAGCGGGCCTCGTGGATCACCAGGCCGGCGTCCACCCGGCCGTCCCGGACGGCGGGCATGATCTCGTGGAACGGCAGCACGACGATCTCGCCGAAGCCGCCCGGCACCGCCTTCGCCGCCCAGAGCCGGAACAGCAGGTAGGCGGTGGAGCGCTCGGAGGGCACCGCGACGGTCTTCCCGGCCAGGTCGGCGGGGGAGTCCACGCCCGGCAGGGTGAGCACCAGCGGCCCGCAGCCGCGGCCCAGCGCACCGCCGCAGGGCAGCAGGGCGTACTCCTCCAGGACCCACGGCAGCGCGCCGTAGCTGATCTTCAGCACGTCCAGTTCGCCGCGTTCGGCCCGGCCGTTGGTGACGTCGATGTCGGCGAAGGTCACCTCGGGGGCGTCCGCGCCGGGCACCAGGCCGTGCGCCCAGGCGTGGAACACGAAGGTGTCGTTCGGGCAGGGCGAGTACGCGATGCTCAGCCGTTCAGCCACGGCCGGCCTCCTCAGTCGGTTCGTGCCGCGCGGCCGGTGGCGGCGACCAGCCCGGGCAGTTCGTGGACGGGCAGCGCGGCGAAGGCCCGCTCCAGGGCGGCCAGCGCCTCGCCGATCCGCCAGGCGGCCCGGTCGCGCGGGCCCACCGGATTGGACACGGTGCGCAGTTCGAGGGCCGGCACGCCGTACCGGGCGGCGGCCTCGGCCACGCCGAAGCCCTCCATCGCCTCGGCGACGGCGCCCGGGTGGCGGGCCGCCAGCTCGGCGGCCCGCTCGGCGCTGCCGGTGACGGTGGAGACGGTCAGCACCGGGCCGACGGCCAGGTCCGGGCCGGCCAGCGCCCGCGCGACCAGCGCGACGGCGGCCGGCGGCGGGGTGTGCCGGACGGTGCCGAAGCCCAGCTCGGTGACGTCGGCGAAGCCCTCCGGGGTCTCGGCGCCGAGGTCCGCGGCCACGATCGCGTCGGCCAGCACGGTGGCGCCGACCGGGGCGAGCGGGACGAAACCGCCGGCGATCCCGGCCGAGACGGCCAGCGCGTACGGGTGGGCCGCCAGCGCGGCGGAGGCGGCGGCAGCGGCGGCGGCCGGGCCGACCCCGGCGGCCAGCACGTCCACCGGCGCCTGCTCGGCGCGGTGCAGGGTGCCGCCGGGCAGCGGCAGCGCGGCGGACCCGCCGGGCAGGCCGCGCAGCACCGCCTCGGCCTCGGCGGCCACCGCGACGACGACGAGCAGCCGGGCCCGGGCGGGGCCCGACCGCTCGTCGGGGCCGTCGGTGACGGCGGGCGCGGTCATCGCGGGACCGTCAGCTGTCCTGGGTGTTCAGCTGGAAGTACCAGACGGCGATCGGGTTGTCCGAGTTCTTGTCGCCCTCGACCACGGTGACCAGGGTCTTGCCGCTGGCGTTCAGCACCTTGTTGGCCTGCTGGGAACCCGACCAGGTCGGGCCCTTGGCGTACGAGAACAGGCTGAAGCGGCCGCCCTGGCCGGTCGAGCCGCCGTTGGTGAACGCCCACCAGCCGGTCTCGGCCACGTTCGGGGAGACCCCGACGCCGACCCGGTCGCTCGCCACCACGTCGGAGGTGGGCAGCGTGCCGTTCTTGAGGGCCTCGGTGGCCTTGTCCTGGCACTCCTGCTGGAGGTCCTCGGTGATCGGGTTGCCGCCGTTCCAGCACAGCGGGTCCGTCTCGACCGAGGAGTTGCCGACCGTGAGGGTGGCCCGGTGGGAGCTGTGCTCGGTCTGGTCGGCGGCGATGGCGACGGAGGTGCCCACCGTGGCGGCGCCGACCACGACGACGGCGCCGAGGGCGGCGATGACACGGGAATTGAGGCTCATGCGTCAGAATCTACCGGGCCTGGCCGATCACGCGACGCGGGGGTCGCCGCCGCGTGTTGCCGCCCGCCCCGATCAGGCCACCCGGGGCGCCGTCGGGTGCCGCCGCAGGCCCACCCGGAAGAGCGAGCGGAGCGTCCACAGCAGCATCAGGCCGACCACCCCGGCGGCGATCGACAGGCCCAGCTTCCCGTTCAGCGGCAGCAGGATGCCGACCGCCCCGCCGGCCACCCAGGACAGCTGCATCAGGGTCTCCGAGCGGGCGAACGCCGAGGTCCGCACCGCCTCCGGGACGTCCCGCTGGATCAGCGCGTCCAGCGCCAGCTTGCCCAGCGAGGCCGCCATCCCGGCCACCCCGGCGACCAGCACCACCGTCACCACGCCGTACCAGAGCGCGGTCGCCGCCGTCACGCAGGTCGCCAGCAGCAGCATCGCGGTGACCGTCGCCTCCGGGCCGCGGGTGCGCAGCCAGGAGCCGAGCACCGAACCCAGCGCGTTGCCCGTCCCGGCCGCCAGCGCCACCAGGCCCAGCGCCACCGTCGGCCGCAGCCCGCCGACCGGCTCCTCCCGCAGCAGGAAGGCCAGGAACATCACCAGGAAGCCGACCAGCCACTTCATCGCCGACATCGCCCGCAGCGCCAGGATCACCGAGGGGCCGACCGTGCGCAGCGAGGCCTTGACCGGCGGCGGCCGGTGGTGGATCAGGTGCGAGCCCTCGCCGTGCACCTCGGCGTGCAGGACGGCGCGCTGCTCGCCCTTCGCCGAGTCCACCGCCGGCGGCAGGTGGAAGGCCATCAGGGTGCCGACCACGAACACCAGGAAGGCGCCGCGCAGCGGCCAGCCGGGCCCGATCAGGTGCAGCAGCCCGCCCACCGCGGCCGCCACGCCGGTGGCCAGCAGCCCGGCCAGGGTCACCCGGGAGTTCGCCTTCACCAGGGACAGCCGGCTCGGCAGCAGCCGGGGCACCACCACGCTGCGCACCACGCCGTACGCCTTGGACGCGACCAGCACGCCGAGCGCCTCCGGGTAGAGCGCGATGCCGCCGCCGACGATCACCCCGGCCATCGTCCAGGCCAGCACCGCCCGGGCCAGCATGGCCATCGCCATGGCCGCCCGGCGGCCGTGCGGCAGGCGGTCCAGCAGCGGGCCGATCACCGGGGCCAGCAGGGCGAACGGGGCCATCGTGATCAGCAGGTAGAGCGCGACCCGGCCGCGGGCCTCGCCGGTCGGCACCGAGAAGAAGATGGTGGACGCCAGTGCGACGGTGATCAGCATGTCGCCGAAGGAGTTGAGCGCGTGCAGCTCGATCAGCTTCGCGAGGCCGGACTCGCCCGCGCCCTCGGCGGCGGTGGCCCGGCGGATCCGCCGGCCGGTGCCGTGCACCACCTTGCCGGTGCGGGAGCCGACGGCGGAGGCGGTGCGGACCAGGATGTTCCGGCGGGGCTCGGGGGCCTCGGCCCCGTCCTCGTCGTCCTGCGGCTCCTGCCCGGCCCGGCCGGGGGCGACGGGGACGTCGGGGGCCGCGGGCCCGGAGGGCGCCCCGGCGCCGTCCGCCGGCCGCGGTTCGCCCGCGCCGGGGACCGGGGGCTGCTGTCGCGGCACGGCGTCCGCCTGGTCGGGGCTGCCGGCCTGCGGGGCGCGGAGTGCGTGCTGCGACGGGTCGTGGTCCGCCACAAGCCCATCCTGCCCCAGAATCGCCGAGCCGACGCAGGACCGGGCTCCGCTCGGCGCGGCCCGGGGACGGCCGTGTCCGCCCCGGACTGTGCCGGGGCACCGACCGGCGGGTAGCCTGCCCCAAGGTCGACCCGCCGGGGCGCCGGGGCGCCGGCAGGCCGGTCGAGCGGCGCGGCCGGTACCCGAGGGGGCTCCGGGTCGCGCAGAATGGACGAGGGACACCGAGCCGCGACGGATCAGGCAACACGCCGTGGGCGACAGAAGAACTGGGAGAGAATCGACGCCGTGAGTGCTGCGATGCGAAGCCGTACCCCCGACCGGCTCTGTGCCGAGGCCGTCGAACTCGCCCGCCAGGCCGCCGAGGAGGCCGTCGGTGCGGAGGCCGTCGGGCCGCACCTGGGTGTCCAGGCGGACGCCGACCGCGTCGTCACCCACACCTTCGAGTGCCTTGACGCGGCGTACCGGGGCTGGCACTGGGCGGTCACCGTCGCGCGTGCGCCGCGCGCCAAGAACGTCACCCTGGACGAGGTCGTGCTGCTGCCCGGCCCCGACGCGATCCTCGCCCCGCAGTGGGTGCCGTGGAGCGACCGGCTGCGCCCCGGCGACATGGGCCCGGGCGACCTGCTGCCCACCGGCGCCGACGACCTGCGGCTGGAGCCCGGCTGGACCGGCGAGGACGAGCCCGCGCCGAACTCCGCGGTCGCCCTGGTGGACGACGAGGACCTGGTCGTCACCGACCCGCACGTCCAGCCCGCCCCGGCCCGCGCCCGGATCGACGCCGTCGCCGAGGAGCTGGGCCTGGGCCGCAGCCGGGTGCTCTCCCGGCTCGGCCTGCACCTGGCCGCCGAGCGCTGGGAGAAGGTCCACGGCCCGCACACCCCGATGGCGCAGGCCGCGCCGGCCTCGTGCGCGAGCTGCGGCTTCCTGGTCCCGATCGGCGGCTCGCTCGGACAGGCGTTCGGCGTGTGCGGCAACGAGTTCGGCCCGGCCGACGGCCAGATCGTCTCCTTCGCGTACGGCTGCGGCGGGCACTCCGAGGCGGCCGTCATCCCGGCCCCGCCGGCGCCGTCCGAGCTGATCCTGGACGAGCTGGTGGTCGAGCCGCTCCCGCTGCACCCCGACCGCGCCTCCGGCTCCGTCGAACCCGACGCCCCGGCCGAGGAGCTCGGCCACTCCTGAGGCCCCGGGCCGCACGGCCCGCCCCGGCGACGAACCGGGGCGGGCCGTCGGCGTTCCCGGGCTCAGCGGCGGCCGAACAACCCGCGCCCGGGCGGGGCGGCGTCCGGCGCCGGGGCAGTCGGGCCGGGCGGCGGGGCGTCCTGCCCGCTGTGGACCAGTTCGGCAACCGAGACCCGGAAGTGGCGCTTCCAGCCGCGGTGGGCGAGCTCGACCAGGAAACCGCCGTCGGACGTCCTGAAGATCCGGCGCATCGGCGGGCCGTCCGGCTCCGGGCCCTCGCGGGGGACGTACGTGCGGGCCGTCTCCTCGGCCAGCCGGACCGCCTGCTCCCGGCCCAGCGGGGCCTCCTGGGGCGGGGTCAGCTGCCACCGGTGGGCGCCGTCCGCCTCGATCCGGCGGTCGCGTTCGACCAGGACGTACCAGGAACCGTCGGAGACCACGTGCCCTCCCCCTCACCGGCCGGAACTCGGGCCTCAGCATAGGCAGCGGGCGCCCGTGGTCCGTCGGGGGTGCCCGGGCAGGGAAGAATGCCCTACGACGAACAGGGCAGCGGAAGGCGGCAGGTCCAGTGGAACCTCGGATCATCGGCAGCGGCACGGACGAGCACCTCGCGGACCCCTTCGGGAGCGCCGCGCTGCGGCGGCGGGTGCTGGACGCCTGGGCCGCCTCGCCGGCCCGGTTCCGGGAGGACGCCAACGCCGAGGAGGAGCTGGCGCTCGGCGGCTACCGGGACCGCCTGGTGGTCGAGTTGGCGCAGAACGCGGCCGACGCCGCGGTGCGGGCCGGCCACGGCCCCGGCCGGCTGCGGCTGACCCTCGCCGACGGCGTGCTCGCCGCCGCCAACACCGGCGCCCCGCTGGACGCGGCCGCCGTCGAGTCGCTGTCCACCCTGCGCGCGTCCTCCAAGCGCGGCGAGGAGCCCGCCGTCGGCCGGTTCGGGGTCGGCTTCGCCGCCGTCCTCGCGGTCACCGACGAGCCCGCCGTGCTGAGCGCCTCCGGCGGGGTGCGCTGGTCGCTCGGCGAGGCCCGGGCGCTGGCCGGGGCCCAGCCCGAGCTGGCCGACGAACTGCGCCGCCGGGACGGCCACGTGCCGCTGCTGCGGCTGCCGTTCGCCGCCGAGGGCCCGGCCCCGGACGGCTACGACACGGTGGTCGTGCTGCCGCTGCGGGACGCCGCCGCCGAGGACCTGACCCGCCGTCTGCTGGCCGGGATCGACGACGCGCTGCTGCTCACCCTGCCGGGCCTGCGCGAGGTCGTGGTGGAGACCCCGGACGGCACCCGCACGCTCACCCGGGCCGCCGCCGAGACCCGCCCGGACGGGGTCACCGAGGTCACCGTCACCGACGACGCGGGCGGCGGGCTGCGGCAGACGGTCTGGCAGACCGCCGGCGCCTCCGGCACGCTCGCCGCCGAGCTGCTGGCCGACCGGCCCACCGAGGAGCGCGCCCGCCCGTACTGGACGGTGACCTGGGCCGTCCCGGTCGGCCCGGACGGCGCCCCGCAGCGGCCCGGGATCGCCTCGGTGCTGCACGCGCCCACCCCCAGCGACGAGCCGGTCGGCCTGCCCGCGCTGCTGATCGCCTCGTACCCGCTGGACTCCACCCGTCGGCACGTCGCGCCCGGCCCGCTGGCCGACTTCCTCACCGAGCGGGCCGCCGACAGCTACGCCGACCTGCTGCGCGCCCGCGGCGCGGACCTCGGCTCGCTCGGCCTCGTCCCGGCCCCGCTCGGCCAGGGCGCGCTGGACAACGCGCTGCGCGCCGCGGTGCTCTCCCGGCTGCCCGGCACGCCGTTCCTGCCGCACCCGGCGCCGGTCGAGCAGGGCACGCCCGCGCTGCGGCCCCGCGACGCGACGCTGCTGGAGGGCGCGGACGGCTCGGTGGTCGAGGCGCTCGCGCCGATCTTCCCCGGGCTGCTGCCGGCCGGCCTGGAGCGCCGCACCGAGCTGCGGGTGCTGAACGTGCGCCGGGTGCCGCTGGCCGAGGTGGTGGACCAGCTCGGCGGCCTGGACCGCGAGCCCGCCTGGTGGCGCAACCTGTACGCGGCGCTCGGCGCGGCCGACCCGGAGGCGCTCGGCGCGCTGCCCGTCCCGCTCGCCGACGGGCGGACGGTCACCGGGCCGCGGCGCGTGCTGCTGCCCTCCGAGGACGCCGACTGGGCGGCCTTCCCCGGCTACCCCGGGTCGCTCGCGGGCGCGCTCGCCGCACTCGACCTGCGGCTGGCCCACCCCGAGGCCGCCCACCCGCTGCTGGCCAAGCTCGGCGCAGGCACCGCCACCCCGGCCGGGGTGCTGGACACCCCCGAGGTGCGGGCCGCCGTCGCCCGCTCCTACGAGCTGGCCGAGGACGACCTCGACGCGGCGCTCGAACTGGCCGACGCCGTCCTGGCGTTGGTGAAGGCCGCCGCCGCCGAGCCGGGCGCCCACCCCTGGCTGGCCCGGCTGGCGCTGCTCGACGACGAGGGCGAGCCCGCCCGGGCCGGCGAACTCGTCCTGCCCGGAAGCCCGTTCGCCGCGCTCGCCCGCGAGGAGGACGCCGGCTGGGTGGACGACGAGCTGCTGGAGCGCTGGGGGCCGGAGGTGCTCGCCGCCGTCGGCGTGCTGGCCGACTTCGTGCTGGTGCGCGCCGAGGACGTGGTGCTCGACCCGGACGACCTGGAGCGGCTGGACCCCACCGTCCCGGCCGACCGCGCGGCCGGCGGCCACCCCACCGGCCTGCTGGACGAGGCGCCGGACGGGCTCGCCGAGTGGGCCGAGGACGCGCTGGAGGCGCTGCAGGCCGACGAGGCGGTCGGTGTCCCGCCGGTGGCCGCCGAGCTGCTGGCGGTGCGCGACCTCGACCTGGTGGACGACGACGCCTGGCCGGAGGCGCTTGCCGCGCTGGCCCGCCCGCCGTACCGGGACGCCGTCGTCAACCCGGTGCGCACCCTGCTGCCGGACGGCTCGTACGCCGACCTGCCGCCGTACACCGCGTGGTGGCTGCGCGACCACCCGGTGCTGGCGGGCCGGGAGCCGGCCGGCCTGCGCGCCGCCGGCGCCGACCCGCTGCTGCGCGGCCTGTACGACGAGGCCCGCACCACCCTGGACGACCGGTTCCTGCACGCGCTCGGGGTGCGCACCACGCTGGCCGCGCTGCTCGCCGAGCCGCACGGGCCGGACGAGGTGCTGGACCGGATGACCGACCCGGCCGCCGAGGTCGGCCACCGCCAGCTGCACGGCATCCACACCGCGCTGGCCCGGGTGGACCGCGAGCGGATCGAGCCGCTGGACGTGGTGCGGGCGCTGCCGCCGCTGGACCCGGCCACCGGGCGCCGGCCGGACCACACCGTGGTGGTGGACGCCACCGAGGCGGTTGTCGCCGACGCCCCGGACCTGGTCCAGCTGCTGCACCCGTACCCGCTGCTGCCGGTCGCCCCGGCGCTGGCCGCCGACCTCGCCGAGCGGCTGCACGTGTCGCTGGCCAGCGAGGTGGCGGGCGGCCGGGTGCTCTCCGAGGGCGCGCTGCACCGGGTCCCGGCGGTGGTGCGGGAGCTGCTGCCCGGCTGCCCGGTCGCCTACGAGGAGCACGAGGAGCTGCTGGTCGTCGGGCCGGACGGCGCCGAGGCGGCGGTGGACTGGCGCTGGGACACCGGGGCGGACACCCCGGAGCCGCCGTACGACCCGGAGCTGGCCGAGGCCGGCGACGAGGACGACGAGTTCGAGGTCCCGCCGGTGTCCGGCCTGCTGCACGCGGCCACCCCGGAGGGCCTCGCCGCGGGGCTGGCCTGGTCGGTCGGGCAGTGGCACCGCCGCTTCGAGGTGCTGGCCGCCCTCAGCGAGCCGGACCGCGCCTACGAGCTCTCCGCCGCCCGCGACTTCGAGGGCTGAGCGGTCCGCGGCTGAGGCGCCGCGGGCGTCAGCGGGCCGAGTCGGCCCGGCGCGTCCCCGCCGGGCACGTCACTCGTACCCGCGGCGCTTCATCCAGGCCCAGGCGACCTCCAGCGCGATGCCGCAGACCACCGCGATGGCGACGCCCGTCAGGGGGTCGCGGAAGCCCACCAGGGAGAGGTCGAAGAAGCTCTTCAGCGGGGGGACCAGCAGGACCAGGGCGAAGGCGCCGCCCATGGTGCCGATCAGCAGCAGGCGCCACCAGTTGTACGGGCGGGCGACGATGGCGAGCACCCAGACGGCGATCAGGAAGAGCGTCAGGGTGGCCACGCTGGTGTCGGCCGTGAGGTCGGTCGCGTGGTCGGTGCGGGCGAGGGTGTAGGCGACGAAGGTGCCGGTGCCGGCGATGGCGCCGCCGGGGATCGCGAGGCGCAGCACGCGCTTCACGAAGCCGGTGCGGGCCCGCTCGTTGTTGGGGGCGAGCGCGAGGAAGAACGCCGGGATGCCGATGGTCAGCGAGGACAGCACGGTGGAGTGCCGGGGCAGGAACGGGTACGGCGAGTGGGTGAAGATCACCAGCAGCGCCAGCAGCACCGAGTAGACGGTCTTCACCAGGAAGAGCGAAGCGACCCGCTCGATGTTGCCGATCACCCGGCGGCCCTCGGCCACCACCGAGGGCAGGGAGGCGAAGGAGTCGTTCAGCAGCACGATCTGGGCGACCGCCTTGGTGGCGTCGGAGCCGGTGCCCATCGCCACGCCGATGTCGGCGTCCTTGAGCGCGAGCACGTCGTTGACGCCGTCGCCGGTCATCGCCACGGTGTGGCCGCGGGACTGCAGGGCCCCGACCAGCCGGCGCTTCTGCTGCGGGGTGACCCGGCCGAAGACGCTGGTCCGGTCGGCGGTGTCGGCGAGCTCCTCCGGGTCGGCGGGCAGGCTGCGGGCGTCCAGCGGGTGGTCGGCGCCGGGCAGGCCCAGGTGGCCGGCCACCGCGCCGACCGAGACCGCCGCGTCGCCGGAGATGACCTTGGCCCGGACCCGCTGGCTCTCGAAGTAGCGCAGGGTCTCCGCGGCGTCCGAGCGCAGCCGCTGCTGGAGTACCACCAGGGCGAGCGGGGTGAGGTCGGCCGCCGGGTCGGGGGCGTCCAGCGGGACGGGGGTGCGGCCCAGCAGCAGCACCCGCAGGCCCTTGGCGCCCAGTTCGTCCACCTCGGCCAGCGCCGGGTGCCCGGCGGGCAGCAGCACGTCGGGCGCGCCGAGCAGCCAGCTGGCCTCGCCGCCCTGCGGCTCCAGCAGCTGCACGCCGCTCCACTTGCGGGCGGAGGAGAAGGGCATCGCCTCGATCACCCGCCAGCCGTTCCCCGGCGCGCCGTCCGCACCGCCGTCGCCGCGCCCGTACGCGTCGATGACGGCCTGCATGGACGGGTTGGGGCGGGCGTCGGCGCCGGCCATCACGGCCAGCGCGTGCTCGACGGTCTCCGGGGTGACGGCGGCGGGCTCCCCGTCGGCGAGCACCCGCAGGTCGACCACGTCCATGCCGCCCTCGGTGAGGGTGCCGGTCTTGTCCAGGCAGACGGTGTCCACCCGGGCCAGGCCCTCGATCGCGGGGAGCTCCTGGACCAGGCACTGCTTGCGGCCGAGCCGGACCACGCCGATCGCGAAGGCGACCGAGGTCAGCAGCACCAGGCCCTCGGGGACCATCGGCACGATGCCGGCCACCATGCGCCGGACGGCCTCCTTCCAGTCCCGGCCCTCGACGGCCAGCTGGCTGATGATCAGGCCCAGGGCGGTGGGGACCAGCAGGTAGGTGATGATCCGCAGGATGCTGTCGATGCCGGAGCGCAGCTCCGACTTCACCAGGGTGAACTTGCTGGCCTCCTCGGCGAGCCGGGCCGCGTAGGCCTCGCGGCCGACCTTGGTGGCGGTGAAGGCGCCGGCGCCGGCCACCACGAAGCTGCCGGACATCACCTGGTCGCCGGGCTGCTTGAGGACCGGGTCGGGTTCGCCGGTGAGCAGCGACTCGTCGATCTCCAGCCCGTCCGCCTCGGTGACCTCGCCGTCCACGATCACCTTGTCGCCGGTGCCGAGCAGCACGGTGTCGTCGAGGACGATCTCGGAGACGCCGACCTGCTGGGCGGAGCCGTCCCGGCGGACCTGCGGGCGGGCCTCGCCGATCAGGGCGAGGCTGTCCAGGGTCTTCTTGGCGCGCAGTTCCTGGATGATGCCGATCGCCGTGTTGGCCACGATGACCAGGCCGAACAGCCCGTCCTGGATCGGACCGACGACCAGGATGATCCCGAACATCACGCCGATGATCGCGTTGAAGCGGGTGAGGACGTTGGCCCGGACGATCTCCCCGGTGGACCGGCTGGACCGCACCGGAACGTCGTTGACCTGGCCCTTCGCGACCCGCTCGGCCACCTCGGCGGCGGTCAGGCCACCGCGCCGGCCGGGCAGCAGGCCGAGGGGGTGCGCTCCGTCCGGCCGTTCCCCGTCGGTCGGCCGCTCTTCCGCTGGCTGGGCAGGCTGCGTCATGGCACCGACTCTACGGGCGCCTTATGTCCGATGCGTGCTACTAAAGGACTATTCAGTCCGACCGGGTGGCCTGGTTCCGGCCGTCGTCCCCGGCTGTGCGTCCGACGGTCCGTCCGGTGTCCCCGGCGGCGCGGCTGCGGGCGATCGCGTCCCGCCGGGCGCGGCAGTACCAGAGGCCGATCAGGCCGAGCAGGCCGCCGGAGAGGCAGATCCAGGGCCAGGTGCCGTGGCCGTGCTCGGAGAGGGTGCCCTGGAAGGGGAGCAGGGCGAGGAAGGCCACGAACCACAGCACCGTGCCGCCGCCGACGATGGCGACGTCGTTGGCCTCCAGCGGAGGGGGCGAGGGGTGCAGTGGCGTCTTGGGCATGGGGCCTAGCGTACGGTGCGGTGGGGCGGCTGTGCGGGCGCCGTGACCCCGTACGGGCTCTACGCGCGAAGATAGCGCGTGTGCGATCGGGAAACCATACTTAAAGATCTGCGCCCGGCCACCGTCGCCCCGGGCGTCCCCTCCCTCTCCTCAGCTCCCCCACAGAGGACGCACGCATGCCTGTGGTCCAGCCGACCACCGAGTCGCCCGAACCCGCCGACGCCGCGCCCAAGCCCCCCACCGGCGCCGTCGACCGCTTCTTCCGGATCAGCGAGCGCGGCTCCACCCTGCCGCGCGAGATCCGCGGCGGTGTCGCCACCTTCTTCACCATGGCGTACATCCTGGTGCTGAACCCGATCATCCTGGCCAGCGGCACGGACGTCACCGGGGCCCACCTGGACAGCGGTCAGCTGGTCACCGCCACCGCCCTCACCGCGGGTCTCACCACCCTGCTGATGGGCGTCATCGGCAACGTCCCGATCGGCCTGGCCGCCGGACTCGGCGTCAACACGATCGTGGCGCTCCAGCTCGCCCCCAAGATGACCTGGCCGGACGCCATGGGCATGGTCGTGCTGGCCGGTTTCGCGATCATGCTGCTGGTCGCCACCGGCCTGCGCGAGCGGGTCATGAACGCCGTCCCGCTCGGCCTGCGCAAGGCCATCGCGATCGGTATCGGCCTGTTCATCAGCCTGGTCGGCCTGGTCGACTCCGGCTTCGTCAGCCGCATCCCGGACGCCGCCCACACCACCGTCCCGCTCCAGCTCGGCGGCAACGGACACCTGCTCGGCTTCCCGGTGCTGATCTTCGTGATCGGCCTGGTGCTCACCCTGATCCTGCTGATCCGCAAGGTGCCCGGCGCCATCCTGATCAGCATCGCGGTCTCCACCGCGCTCGCCGCGATCATCGACAAGGTGGCCGACGTTCCGGCGCTCAAGTGGGGCCTCACCGTCCCGACCTGGCCCGGCAACCCGGTCTCCGCGCCGGACTTCGGGCTGGTCGGCAAGGTCAGCCTGTTCGGCGGCTTCGAGAAGGTCGGCGTGCTGACCGGGCTGCTGTTCGTCTTCACCGTGCTGATGTCGTGCTTCTTCGACGCGATGGGCACCATCCTCGGCGTGGCCGACGAGGCCCACCTGCTGGACCGCAACGGCGACCTGCCCGGCATCAACAAGGTCCTGATGGTCGACGGCATCGCCACCGCGGCCGGCGGCGCCACCTCGGCCTCGGCCAACACCTGCTTCGTCGAGTCCACCGCCGGCGTCGGCGAGGGCGCCCGGACCGGCTTCGCCTCGATCGTCACCGGCCTGCTCTTCGTGGTGGCGCTCTTCCTCACCCCGCTCGCGACCATGGTCCCGGCCCAGGCCGCCACCCCGGCCCTGATCACCGTCGGCTTCCTGATCCTGGCCAACTCGATCAAGGAGATCGACTGGGCCGACTACACGATCGCGATCCCGGCCTTCCTGACCATCGTGATGATGCCGTTCACCTACAGCATCACCAACGGCATCGGCCTGGGCTTCATCGCCTTCTGCGTGCTGCGCCTGGCCGCCGGCCGCGGCCGCGGGGTCCCCGTCCCGATGTACGCGGTGGCGGCGGTGTTCGCCTTCTACTACCTGATGCCGGCCTTCGGCCTGCTCTGACGCCGTACGGCCGCCCGTGGCCCCGTCCTCCCGCTGGGGAGGACGGGGCCACGGCGTTTCCGGGGGGCGGTCCGCCGGTCAGTGGACGCAGAACTCGTTGCCCTCCGGGTCCCGCATGACGGTCCAGGCACCGCCGGGCTCCTCGACCTGGCGCAGGACCGCGGCGCCGAGGCCTTCGAGGCGGGCGACGGTGGCCGCGCGCTCGCCCGGGCCGGGGTGGACGTCGAGGTGCAGGCGGTTCTTGCCCTGCTTGGCCTCGGGGACGGCCTGGAACAGGACACGGCGGCCGAGGCCGGTGTCCGAGGCCGGGTCGAACGGGTCCTCGGGGTGGCGGACGGCGGCCAGCGAGCGCCAGGCCGGACGGCCGTCCAGCTCGGTGAGGGCCTCCGGGCCGACCGCGCCGGCGGCGAGCAGCCGGGTGATCAGCGTGCTGTGGTCCTCCAGCGTGTACTCCAGGGCGGCGGCCCAGAAGGCGGCCTGGCGGTGCGGGTCGGTGCAGTCGATGACGAGCTTCCAGTGCAGCGGCATGTAACTGTTTATATCGGTTACAAGGCGGCGGATCAACGGTCGGCCGTCAGAAGTTGTCAAAAAGGCACTCGTGTAGGTGAGTTGACGGCGGGAATACTGGCTGGACGGAGAAGGGGGAGGGGAGTCGACCGATGGTGCAACAGGATCCGCCGGGGGGCGTCGAGGCACAGCTGCTGCCGGAGCTGTTCTGGACGGCGGACAAGGCCTCGCTGGACGGCCAGCGCGAGACGCTGCGCTGGTACCGCGGACTGATCGCGATGCTGGTGGTCGCCGCCGTGATCGGGTCGTTCCCCGGCCCGGACGACAAGGGCGACTTCGACGTCTGGCCGCTGTTCTCGGTGGCCGCGTTCCTGGTGGCCGGCTACTTCTGGTCCCGGCTGCGCCGCGGCAACCCGCAGGGCCGCTGGTACCAGGCCCGGGCGGCGGCCGAGTCGGTCAAGACGCTGGCCTGGAAGTACACCGTCCGGGCCCGGCCGTTCGACGGCCCGGCCGAGTCCGCCGACGTCGACCGCGGCTACCTGCTCCAGGTCGAGGACGTGCTGCGGGCCTTCGAGGACCCGGAGATCGTGCCGCCCGGCAGCGTCGCCGAGATCACCCCGGAGATGCGCCGGCAGCGCGCCGGGAACCTGACCGCGCGGCGCACCCTCTACCTGCGCACCCGCGTCGAGGGCCAGCGCACCTGGTACCGCTCCCGGGCCGAGGCCTGCGACTCGCAGGCGGTCTCCTGGGGGCTGGGCATCGCGGTGCTGATCATCGTCGGCGCGGCGGCGGCCGTCGCCCAGGCCACCGGCGCGCTGTCGGTGCACCTCTTCGGCGCCAGCTCGGCCGCGGCCGCGGCGATCATCGCCTGGACGCAGCTCAAGCAGCTCGGCCCGCTGGCCGCCGCCTACCAGCTGGCCGCGCGCGAGCTGGAGAACGTCGGCAACCAGCTGTCCGACCTCGACCTCCGGGCGCCGGACGCCGAGGCGAGCTGGGCCCGGTTGGCCGCCGACGCGGAGGACGCGGTCTCCCGGGAGCACACCACGTGGCGGGCCCGCCGGGCGTTCCCGCGCTGAGCCGTCGTCCCGCGGCCGGCGTTCCCGGAGCCGTCGTGCCGGGGCCGGGGGTCGGGGGCGGGGCCGGGAGGCGTGGCACGGGAGGGTACTCCACCGCAACGGGGACTTGGGGAGATCCGGCGAAGCGCGGCGCACAGGTGTGCGGGGTGCGTGAGAGTAGAGCGCCGAGGTACGGACCGTAATCATTACGTGTCCATGCCCTGGTTTCATCGCCTGCGCGCGACCCCAGTTCCCGCCGGAGGCCCTCCTTGCGCATTCTCCTGATCGCCAGCGCGTTCAACAGCCTGACCCAGCGCGTCCACACCGCCCTGCGCGAGCGCGGCCACCAGGTCGCCGTCCAACTCGCCCTCGGCGACGAACAGATGAGAGCGGGGGTGGCCCGCACCGATCCCGAGCTGATCGTCTGCCCGATGCTCACCAAGGCCGTCCCGCAGGACATCTGGTCCACCCGGACGGTCCTGATCGTCCACCCGGGGCCCAAGGGCGACCGCGGCCCCTCCTCGCTCGACCGGGCGATCACCGAGGGGGTGGAGCGCTGGGGGGTCACCGTGCTGCAGGCCGTCGAGGAGATGGACGCCGGCGACATCTGGGCCTCCGTCGAGTTCCCCGTCCCCGCCTGCGGCAAGAGCGAGCTGTACCGGGGCGAGCTCGCGGACGCCGCCGTCGAGGCCGTCCTGCTGGCCGTCCAGCGCTACGAGGGCGGGGTGTACACCCCCGAGCCGCTGGACTACTCCCGGCCGGACGTGCACGGCGAACCGCGGCCCTTCCTGCGCCAGGAAGAGCGCCGGATCGACTGGGAGCGGGACGACACCGCCACCGTGCTTCGCCGCCTGCGCGCCGCCGACTCCCAGCCCGGCGTCCTGGACGAGCTGTACGGACGGGAGTTCTTCCTGCACGGCGGCCACCCCGAGGACCGGCTGCGCGGCCCGGTGCCCGGCGCCGTGCTGGCCACCCGGGACGGCGCGATCTGCCGGGCCACCGTGGACGGCGCGGTGTGGATACCCCAGCTGCGCCCGCGCCGCACCCCCGGCGGGCCGGCCACCTTCAAGCTGCCGGCCGCCACCGTGCTCGCCGACGAGCTGCACCGGGTCCGCGAGGTGCCGGTGAGCCCGGAGGCGGCCGGCCGCCGGGACACCTGGTCGGAGCTGCGCTACCGCGAGGAGGGCGACGTCGGCTTCCTCGAATTCGCCTACGCGGGCGGGGCGATGAGCACCGAGCAGTGCCGCCGGCTGCTCGCCGCCTACCGGGCGGCGGCCGAGCGGCCGACCTCGGTGCTGGTGCTCGGCGCGCCCCGGGACTTCTACTCCAACGGGATCCACCTCAACGTCATCCAGGGCGCGGCCTTCCCGGCGCTGGAGTCGTGGGAGAACATCAACGCGATGGACGACTTCGTCGAGGCGGTGCTGACCACGACGGACAAGGTGACGGTGGCGGCGCTGGCCGGGAACGCGGCGGCCGGCGGGCTGATGATGGCGCTCGCCGCCGACGAGGTGTGGTGCCGGGAGTCGGCGGTGCTCAATCCGCACTACCGGCTGATGGGCCTGTACGGCTCCGAGTACTGGACGTACACCCTGCCCCGCCGGGTCGGCGCCCAGCAGGCCGAGCGGCTCACCACCGAGGCGCTGCCGGTCGGCGCCGACCACGCCCGGCGGATCGGCCTGGTCGACCGTACGGTCGGCGGGGACGCGGCCGGGTTCCGCCGCTGGGCGGCCCGCGAGGCGGCCCGGATCGCCGCCTCGCCGGAGCTCACCGGGCGGCTGGTGGACAAGAAGCGCCGCCGCGCGGCCGACGAGGAGGAGAAGCCGCTGGCCGAGTACCGGGCGGAGGAACTGCGCCGGATGCACGCCAACTTCTACCGGGCGGGCGAGCCGTACCACGCGCTGCGGCGGGACTTCGTGCACAAGGTCTGCCCGGTGGCCACGCCGGAGCACGTGGCGGGGCTGCTCGGGCGGCCCGAGTAGCCGTACGGCCCAGGCGGTCGTACGGCCCGGGCCGTCGTCAGGGGGAGCGGGCGACGCCCGGCCGGGGTGGGGGGCCCGGCCGGGCGCCCGATCGGGCCCCGCTCCCGACCCGGCGCGTCAGCGCCGGGTCGCCCCGCCCACCGGCCGCCGCCGCTGCTGCGGCGGGACCAGTGGGCTGTCCGGGCCGCCCGGGGTGCGCGCCGCCCGCGCGGCCCCGGGGGCACGCGGGGGCAGCGGGGCGGCCGGACCGGCCAGCAGGGGCTGGGCGTCGGACCGGCTCGGCGAGACGGCGAACGCCAGCGAACCGAAGAACACGTAGCAGCCGAGCCCGACCCCGAGCGGGAAGATGAACTGGAGCGCCATCACCCCGTCCTCGGTGGAGCGCGAGAAGTCCAGGTGGACGGAGAGCGCCGCCATGCCGGTGTAGTGCATCGCGCAGACCGCCACGCCCATCACCGGCGCCGCCGCCAGCACGGCGATGGTGCCCCGGATGTTCAGCGCGGCCCAGAGCGCGGCCGTGGCCGCGACCACGGCGATCACCACCGAGGCCGCCACGGTGAGCCGGTCGTAGCCGAGCCGGCCGGGCAGCACCATCGCGGCCATGCCCAGGTAGTGCATCGCGGCGACCCCGAGACCGGTGGTCAGCCCGCCGACCAGCAGCGCCAGGGCAGGGTGCCGTCGCCAGTACCCGACGGTGAAGAGCCCGACGCCGACCACGGCGACGGCGACCAGCAGGCTGAGCACCGTCAGGCCGGGCCGGTAGCTGATCTCGACGCCGGTCACGGAGAAGCCGAGCATCGCGATGAAGTGCATGGACCAGATCCCGGCCCCGAGCGAGGTCGAGGCGAACAGCAGCCAGACGGCCCGGGTACGGCCCTGGGAGACGAGTGCCCAGCGGGCGCTGCGCAGCGCGACGAAGGCGCCGACGCAGGCGACGAAGTACGAGACCGCCGGGGTCACCCAGCCGTGGTCGGCATGGTGGATCGCACCCAATAGAGCTCCCTGGACGAGGGTTGAGGGCACCAGGGCGTGGGCGGACGCGGCTGGCCGGGGAAGGCGCGCGGCAACGGGCACCGGAACGGGAGCGTGGTCCCGCGGGAAGGAGCCTGTCATGTGGTGCCCCTGACAATCGGGCAGAGTAGCCACTGCCCGGTAGTCGCACAATGTTCGTGTTTTTCGTGAAGTGCCAGGTCAGAAAGGACCTTTACGAGGCCTGCATGATCCCGCCACCAACCCCTGACACCGCCTGCGCACCGCCCCCCAGGGCCCGTTCGGTGCTCACTCCAGGGGGGCTAGTCCGAACGGGTGGCCGGCCGGGTCGATCAGCACCCGCAGCGTGCGGCCGTGCTGGTAGGCGGGCTCGGTGGCGCCGAGCGCGAGGGCCTTCGCGGTGGCCTCGTCCAGGTCGTCGACGTAGAAGTCGAGGTGGAAGTGCTTGCTGCCGTCCGGTTCCGTCCACGGCTCCGGCCGGTACCCGGTCACCCGGCCGAAGCCCAGCGGGCTGCCGCCCTCCGGGTTGTCCAGGATCGCGAAGTGCTCGTCCGCGTGCCTGGTCTCCCACCCCAGCAGCTCGCCGTAGAACGAGGCCAGCGCGACCGGGTCGGCGCAGTCGATGGTGACCATGGCGAGCCGGGCGAAGCCGGTGTCGCCGGGCCCGGTGCGCTCGGACCGCTCGGACGGCCGCGGCCGTTCGGACCGCTCGGACTGCTCGGTGGCGAGGTCGGACATGGCAGGTCGGCCCTTCTGGGAGTCGAGAGCTGGGGCCCAAGACCCAATATGGCACCGGGGTGACCCTCCGGCACGGCGGCGGAATCCCATTTTCCTTAGCGAGAGTAATGACGTAAGCTAAAGAGATGCCCGAGATGTCCGAGCAGGACCTCGCAGCGATCAGTCAGCTGCGATCGTCCACGATGCGCCTCTCCCGACGACTCAAACACCAACGGGTGGAGGAGTCGCTGAGTCCCACCGAGATGGGAGTGCTGGGCACCCTCGCCCGGTGCGGAAAGGCGACGCCGGGTGAGCTCGCCCGGAAGGAGCACGTGCAGCCCCCTTCGATGACCAGGATCGTCGCGATGCTGGAGGAGAAGGGGCTGGTGCGGCGCGAGCCGCACCCCGAGGACCGCCGCCAGGTGGTCGTCAGCAGCACCGAGCAGGCCGAGACGATCCTCGCGGAGAGTCGTCGACGCCGGAACGTCTGGCTCGCCGAGCTCGCCCAGGGGCTCGACGAGGAGGAGTGGGCCGTCCTCAGGGAGGCCGCGCCCGTGCTCTACAAGCTCGCACACCTCTAGGCACACCGAATCCGGCAAGCCGCCGGAAGAACGAGGAGCACCGCATCACCGCAGGACCGACCACCGACACCAGGAGCGCGACGGCCACCGCCATGGCCGTCGCGCCACGAGGGGAGACCACCGTGACACCGCCGGCCGCAGCCAGCGCCGCCGCCATCCGTACCGACGACCCGACCACCGACCCCGCCGCGGCGAGCACCGCGGCCGCCGACGCCCAGGCCCCCGCGGGACTGCCGGGCAACGGCGACGACGACCCCGACGAACGCACCGCGGCGGACTCCGCCGCTCCCGGCCGGACCCACCCGGCCACGTCCCCCACGGGTGCCGAGTTCACCCGGCCCCGGGGGATGTTCTCCTCACTGCGCGTTCGCAACTACCGCTACTACTTCGCCGGCCAGGTGGTGTCCAACACCGGCACCTGGATGCAGCGGATCGCCCAGGACTGGCTGGTGCTGAGCCTCACCGGCAGCCCGCTCGCGGTCGGCATCACCACCGCCATGCAGTTCCTGCCGATGCTGCTGCTCGGCCTGTTCGGCGGCGTGCTCGCGGACCGGATGCCCAAGCGCCGGCTGCTGATCTACACCCAGGGCGCGATGGGCCTGCTGGCCGCCGGCCTCGCGGTGCTGACCGTCGGCGGCGTGGTGACGCCGTACTACGTGTACGTCTTCGCGCTGCTGCTCGGCCTGGTCACGGTCGTGGACAACCCGACCCGGCAGGCCTTCGTCTCCGAGATGGTCGGGCCCAAGGACCTCGCCAACGCCGTCAGCCTGAACGCCGCCAACTTCCAGACCGCCCGGCTGGTCGGCCCCGCCGTCGCGGGCCTGCTGATCGCCGCGGTCGGCAGCGGCTGGGCGTTCGCCGTCAACGCGCTGTCCTTCGCCGCCGTGATCGGCGGGCTGCTCGCGATGCGGGAGGGCGAACTGCGCCCGACCGAGCCGATCGCCCGCGAGAAGGGGCAGCTGCGCGAGGGCCTGCGGTACGTCAGGGAGCGGCCCGAACTGCTCTGGCCGATGGTGCTGGCCGGGTTCATCGGCACCTTCGGCTTCAACTTCCCGACGCTGCTCTCCGGGTTCGCGTACGACACCTTCGAGGTGGGCGCCGGGCAGTACGGCCTGCTGAACACCGCGATGGCGATCGGCTCGCTGACCGGTGCGCTGCTCGCCGCCCGCCGGGGCGCGCCGCGGCTGCGCCGGCTGGTCGGCGCCGCGCTGGCCTTCGGCACGCTGGAGGTGGTCGCCGCGTTCGCGCCCGACTACTGGACCTTCGCGCTGCTGCTGATGCTGATCGGGGTCTTCGGGCTGACCTTCAACACCTCGGTCAACGCCTCGCTGCAGCTGGCCACCGACCCCGAGGTGCGCGGCCGGGTGATGGGCCTGCTGGTGCTGGTCTTCACCGGCGGCACGCCGATCGGCGCCCCGATCGTCGGCTGGGTCACCGCCTCGTACGGGCCCCGGCTCGGCCTGCTGGCCTGTGGGCTGGTGTCCGCGGCGGCGGCCGGCGCGGTCGGCCTGGTGCTGGCCCGCAGCGCGGACCTGCGGGTGCGGTTCGACCTGCACCCGGGCCGCGGCGGCCGGGTGGTGGCCTTCGTGCCGCGCGCCGGCGCGACCGGCAAGGCCGAGCTGGCGCCGGCCTGCTGACGCGGAGTCGGGTTTCCCCGAGGTCCTCGTCGACCTTCGGGGAAACCGGGGTGGGGCCTTCGGTCAGAGGCGGATCTCCAGCACCTGGCCGGGCCAGACGCCGTGCGGCTGGTCGACCTCGAACGCCACGGTCTCGGTGAAGCCGAGCGCCCGGTAGCGGCCGACCAGCTTGCGGTCGGCGCCGCCGTAGCAGTCCACCCGCAGCAGGCCGATGCCGCGCCGGCGGGCCTCCTCGATCGCGTCGGCGATCAGCGCGGCGCCGATGCCGGAGCCCTTGCGCTCGCGGTCGGTGACCAGGTTGCGGACGTACAGCTCGCGCTCGTCCACGGCGGGGATCCACCGGCCGCGGTCCTCGGAGAGCACGCAGCAGCCGACCGTGCGGCCGTCCTCGTCCTCGGCGAGGCGGATCAGGAACGGCTCCTCGGCGTACGAGGAGACCTGGTCGACCCGGGCCTGGTTGGTGCTGAACGGCTGGTCGCCCCACTGGCCGGTGCGGCCCTGGGCGGTCAGCCAGGAGACGGCGCCGTCGAGCAGGGACAGGATGTCGGGGACGTCCGAGGGGCCCCCGTTGCGGATCTTCATGGAAGAACGTTCTACCCCAGACCACCGGGCGCGGGAAGATTGGTCCATGAGGCTGTTCGTGGCGGTACTGCCGCCGGCCGGGGCGTTGCAGGGGCTCTTCGACGCCGTCGGGCCGCTGCGGGAGCTGCCCGGGGCGGAGCGGCTGCGCTGGACCGGCGTCGACGGCTGGCACCTGACCCTGGCCTTCCTGGGCGAGGTGCCGGCCGAGCGGCTGCCGGAGCTGGAGGCGGGCCTGGCCGCCGTCACCGGGGTGCACCCGGTGCACCGGCTGCGGATCGCGGGCGCGGGCCGGTTCGGCGACCGGGTGCTCTGGGCCGGCGTCGAGGGCCAGACCTGGGCGCTGCGCCGGCTGGCCGACGCCGTGACCGAGGCCACCGCCGAGGTCACCGGGGCGACCGACGACTTCGCCTTCCACCCGCACCTCACCCTCGCCCGGGCCGGCTCCTCGCGCGGCCACCGGCGGGCCGTGCAGCGGGTCGCGGCGGCCGAGCTGGACGGCATGGTGGCGGCGCTGGCCGACTACCGGGGCCCGGAGTGGACGGCCGCCGAGCTGCACCTGGTGCGCAGCGGCCTGGGCGGCGGCGCCGCGCACTACGAGACGCTGCGCAGCTGGCCGCTGGCGGACTGGGGCTGAGCTCCGGGGGAGGCCTCGGGGAGGGCCTCGGGGCAGGGCCCGGGAGGAGTCCCGGACGAGCCGGAGGTACGCTCGTTGACCGTGGATCCCAAGACTCGTATGCGCATCGTCTCCGGCACCCTGGTGCTGATGCTGGTCGTCGTGCTGATCAGCTCGCTGGTCGGACGCTAGCCGCGTCGGCCCGCGTCGGCCCGCGGCGACCGCAAGCCGCAGTGTCCGGGGCAGGCCGAAGGGCACCGGCCCCGGAACGGCGAGAGGGCCACCGCCCGTCGGCGGTGGCCCTCGGCCGTGTCCTCGGGGGGCCGGGTCAGAGCTGCTCGACCACGTAGTCGATGCAGTGGGTGAGCGCCTCGACGTCCGCCGGGTCGATCGCCGGGAACATCGCGACGCGCAGCTGGTTGCGGCCCAGCTTGCGGTACGGCTCGGTGTCCACGATGCCGTTGGCACGCAGTGCCTTGGCGACCGCGGCGGCGTCCACCGACTCGTCGAAGTCGATGGTGCCGACCACCTGGGAGCGCTCGGCCGGGTTCGCCACGAAGGGGGTGGCGAAGGAGGACTTCTCGGCCCAGGAGTACAGCCGGGACGAGGAGTCGGCGGTGCGGGCGACCGCCCAGTCCAGGCCGCCGTTGCCGTTCATCCACTCCAGCTGGTCGGCCAGCAGGAAGAGGGTGGCGATCGACGGTGTGTTGTACGTCTGGTCCTTCGACGAGTTGTCGATGGCCGTCGGCAGCGAGAAGAACGGCGGGATGTAGCGCCCGGAGCCGGCGATCTCGGCGGCGCGCTCCAGGGCGGCCGGGGAGAAGGTGGCCAGCCACAGGCCGCCCTCGGAGGCGAAGGACTTCTGCGGGGCGAAGTAGTAGACGTCCGTCTCGGTGATGTCCACCGGCAGACCGCCGGCGCCCGAGGTGGCGTCCACCAGGACCAGCGAGCCCTCGTCCGCGCCGACCGGGCGCTCGATCGGCATCGCGACGCCGGTCGAGGTCTCGTTGTGGGTGAGCCCGTAGACGTCCACGCCGGCCTCGGCGACCGGCAGCGGGTGGGTGCCCGGGGCGGTCTTGATCACGGTCGGCTCGCCGAGCCACGGCGCGGCCTTGACCGAGGAGGCGAACTTCGAGGAGAACTCGCCGAAGTCCAGGTGCTGGGACTTCTCCCGCACCAGGCCGAAGGCGGCGATGTCCCAGAAGGCGGTGGAGCCGCCGTTGCCGAGGACGACCTGGTAGCCGTCCGGCAGCGAGAAGAGGCTGCTCACGCCCTCGCGCACGCGCTTGACCACGTTCTTGACCGGGGCCTGGCGGTGCGAGGTGCCGAGCAGGGAGGTCTGGGTGGCGGCGAGGGCACTCAGGGCCTCGGGGCGCACCTTGGACGGTCCGCAGCCGAAACGGCCGTCTGCGGGCTTGATGTCAGCGGGGATCTGGATCTGAGCCACGCGCGCAGCCTACCGGCCGGGGGTCCCGCGGGGTACGGTCGTCCGCCCGCTGAGACTGTGATCTTGGCTGCTCGCGGGCCGGTCGCGGGCGTGCGACAGCGGGCCCGGCCGGAGCCGGACCCGCTGCTCAGGGGTGCTGACCGGACGCTCGTCCGGTATCCCGCGGGGGCGGTCAGCGGGCGATGGCGTCCCAGCCCTCGATCTCCTCGGGGCGGCGCGGGCCGGGGCCGATGTAGCGCGCGGACGGGCGCACGAGCCGGCCCGTGCGCTTCTGCTCCAGGATGTGCGCCGACCAGCCGGCGGTGCGCGCGCAGGTGAACATCGAGGTGAACATGTGCGCCGGGACCTCGGCGAAGTCCAGCATGATGGCGGCCCAGAACTCGACGTTGGTGGCCAGCACGCGGTCGGGGCGGCGGTTGTGCAGCTCCTCCAGGGCGGCCTTCTCCAGCGCCTCGGCGACCTCGAAGCGCGGCGCGCCGAGCTCCTTGGCGGTGCGGCGCAGCACGCGGGCGCGCGGGTCCTCGGCGCGGTAGACGCGGTGGCCGAAGCCCATCAGGCGCTCGCCCTTGTCCAGGGCGTTCTTGACCCAGGCGGTCGCGTCGCCGGTGCGCTCGATCTCCTCGATCATGCCGAGCACCCGGGACGGCGCGCCGCCGTGCAGCGGGCCGGACATCGCGCCGACCGCGCCGGAGAGGGCGGCCGCGACGTCGGCGCCGGTGGAGGCGATGACCCGGGCGGTGAAGGTGGAGGCGTTCATGCCGTGCTCGGCGGCCGAGGTCCAGTAGGCGTCGACGGCCTTGACGTGCTTCGGGTCCGGCTCGCCGCGCCAGCGGATCATGAACCGCTCGACGACCGTCTCGGCCTTGTCGATCTCGCTCTGCGGGACCATCGGCAGGCCCTGGCCGCGGGCCGACTGGGCGACGTAGGACAGCGCCATCACGGCGGCCCGGGCGAGGTCGTCGCGGGCCTGCTCGGCGTCGATGTCCAGCAGCGGCTTGAGGCCCCAGACCGGGGCGAGCATGGCGAGGGCCGACTGCACGTCGACCCGGATGTCGCCGGAGTGCACGGGGATCGGGAACGGCTCGGCGGCCGGCAGGCCGGGGTTGAACTTGCCGTCCACCAGCAGGCCCCAGACGTGGCCGAAGGAGACGTTGCCCACCAGGTCGTCGATGTCGACACCGCGGTACCGCAGGGCGCCGCCTTCACGGTCGGGTTCGGCGATCTCGCTCTCGAACGCGACGACTCCCTCAAGCCCGGGTACGAAATCGGACATGCGACGGCTCCTTCAGTTCAGTTCCGCGATCGGCGCACCCGCCGTGGTGGGGCGGTGCGCCAGTGACCGAATGGTGTTTGGCACTCGGTGCCAGGGTGACAGGCACGGGGTGCATTGCGCCATACACCACCATGGTGATGTTTCCCGCGGGCCCGCTCGGCCTCCCCGTCGGGGGGTCGGCCGCGCCCCGGAGGCCCGGAACCAAACGGCTCGTTCCGGACAATTCCCCGCATGGCGGGCGGCCAAGCGGTGGCGGGACACCTTATCTCCCACCGAGGTTTGTCCGGAGGAAGCGGTCCCCGTTGCTTGTCGTACGGGATGATGTTGGCGTGCAGACCCCGGATCGCGCCCAGTCGACGCCCCCGAGCCCCGCCTACCGGATCCTGGCCGACGAGGCCCGCCCCGGCCCGGACCTCACCGTGATGCGCAAGCACTACAGCCACGAGGGCCTGGTCGAGGAGCAGCTCGCGCCCGAGCCGATCGGCCAGTTCACCCGCTGGTTCCACGAGGCGGACGACGCCGGGGTGGTGGAACCCAACGCGATGGTGCTCTCCACCGCCGACGCCGAGGGGCGGCCCAGCTCCCGCACCGTCCTGCTCAAGGGCTACGACCTGCGCGGCTTCGTCTTCTTCACCAACTACGGCTCCCGCAAGGGGGCCGAACTGGCCGCCAACCCGTACGCCGGGCTGCTGTTCCCGTGGATCGCGCTGGCCCGTCAGGTGATCGTCCAGGGCCGGGTGGAGAAGGTCGGCCGGGACGAGACCGCCGCCTACTTCCGCACCCGCCCGCACGGCTCCCAGCTGGGCGCCTGGGCCAGCGAGCAGTCCAGCCCGGTCGGCGGCCGGGAGGTCCTCGAACAGCGCTACGCCGAGCTGGAGCGGCGCTACCCGGAGGGCGAGGGCGTGCCCGTCCCGCCGTTCTGGGGCGGCTACCGGGTGGTGCCGCGGAGCGTCGAGTTCTGGCAGGGCCGGGAGAACCGCCTGCACGACCGGCTCCGCTACGTCGCCGACCCGGCCGGCCCGACGGGGTGGCGGGTGGAGCGGCTCTGCCCGTGATCCGTTCGGCCCACGGCCTCCGCGCGGCGTCCGCGCGGAGCTGATGGTCCGTCACGGCCCGGGTGTAGGATGCCCGTCGCGGACCTGGGCCGATGCACTTCCGGCCGGCAGCCCGCTGTGCCGACACGATCGAGTGAGGGACTGATGGGCGTCACCGGTGCGGAAACCGCCGCTGGACTCGGCTCTGACCTGGTCGACGTCGCCGCCCTGCCGCTCGACGAACTCGAAGCCCTGCCCGACACCGTCCTCGGCGACCTGCTGCGCCGGGTGGTCGCGGACGCCCTGACCCCCGGCGCGGAGCCGCTGGCCGCCTTCCAGTCGGCCCTCGACCGGTAGCGCGCCGCCCGGCGCCCGCGCCCCCTCGTCCGGCGCGCTGATCCCCCCGGGCGCCCGTGCCCCCGTGGGCGCGCCCCCGAGCGCCGGAGCGCTCCCGACCGGGGGAGTGCGCCTGACCACCGGCTAAACCCCCGAGGCCGCCGATTCCGCCAACTCGCCAGCGTGGACGGTGGAGTTCACGACATGCTGGGGTATGAAACCAGCGCCGTCGCGGACCGTCGGGCACGGGGGGGAACAGGTGATGGAGCACGAACAACACCGGCCGTACTTCTTCTTCAGCTACGCGCGCCGGGACTTCGAGGCCGAGGACGCCTTCGTCAACCAGTTCTTCAACGACCTGCGGGACGAACTCGGCCGGATGGTCGGCGCCGCCGTGCGCGTCGAGGAACTGGCCTACCGGGACACCGAACAACTGCGCCTGGGCGACGACTGGGCCGAGAAGCTGGCGACGATGCTCGGCCGCAGCCGCACCATGGTCGCGCTCTACTCCCCGGCCTACTTCGCCAGCCTCTACTGCGGCAAGGAGTGGACCGCCTTCCGCGGCCGGGTCCGCCGCCACCACGAGGACACCGGGGAGCTCATCTCGGCGCTCGTCCCGGTGCTCTGGGAGCCCGTCGAGCCGGGCGGCCTGGCCGACGAGGTGAACAAGATCCAGTGGGCCCAGCCGGACATGGGCGAGGCCTACGCCCGGCACGGCCTGCGGGCGCTGCTGCGCACCGCGCAGGCCGGGGCGTACGAGCAGGTCGTCCGGGTGGTCGCGGAGCGGGTCCGGGACGCGGCCGCGCGCCGGCTCGGCGAACTGCCCGAGTTCGACCTCGGCGCCGTGCGCGGCTACTTCCCGCCCCCGGCGGCGCCGCCCGTGGCGTCCGCGCCCGGGATGGTGCGGCTGTTCATCGCGGCCGGGCGCGCCTCGGAGAGCGCCGCCGAGGGCGGCTCCCGCGCGGGCGGCTGGTACGGCGCCAAGCCCTGGCACTGGGCGCCGTACCACCCGCCCACCCAGCCGTCGCTGGCGGCCCGCGCCCAGCAGGTGATCACTGGCGCCGGGCACACCACCACGCTGGAGGAGATCGACGCCGCCCTCGCCGACAAGCTCGACCAGGCCCGCGAGGACAGCCAGGTGAGCATCCTGCTGGTGGACCCGTGGGTGGCCGGCGGCGAGCGCTACCGCAGCGCGCTGCGCGCGTACGACGAGCAGAACCACCCGGTCACCGGCGTGATGGTGCCCGCCGGCAGCGACGACCCGGCCGACGGGCCGGGGCGCGACGCGCTCTGGGCGGGCGTGCGCGACGTGTTCCGGCGCAACTGGCTGCGCCGGAGCGACCTGGAGCACTTGTTCCGGGTCAAAGTGAGCCGGGAGAGCTTCGACAACGAGCTCACCATCATGGTGACGGTCGCCCAGAACAAGCTCATGGACGACAACCTGGATTGGGGGGACGATGGCGGCGACGCCTTCGGCTTCGGCCCCGGCGGCGGCCCGGACACCGGCCCGGCGATGCCCGGGCTGGCCATCCCGGCCGGCCCGCCGGGCCCCCGCCAGGGGGCCGTACGCGTCGACCGGGGCCGCCCGGGATCCACGGACCTGCCGCACCAGAGACGGGGCGAGGACACCGCCCCGCTGAGGGGGGAGAAGCACGATGACCACTGAGCCCGGCGCGGAGCCGGAGCGCGGCGGACCGGGATCGGTCGTCACGTTCTACTCCTTCAAGGGCGGCACCGGCCGCACCATGGCGCTCGCCAACGTCGGCTGGATCCTCGCCAGCCGCGGCCTGCGCGTCCTGGTCGTCGACTGGGACCTGGAGGCGCCCGGCCTCCACCGCTACTACCACCCGCTGCTGGTCGACCCCGAACTGCACTCCACGGACGGCCTGATCGACCTGCTGCGCTCCTACGTCCGCCAGGCGCTGCCCTCCGCCGCCGGGCCGGTCGGCCAGTCCCCGGCCGCCTGGCTGGACGAGCCCGGGCGGCTGGACGACTACGTCTGCGGCCTCGCCCTCGACCTGCCGCCCGGCGGCCGGCTCGACTTCCTGCCCGCCGGCCGGCAGAACGCCGCCTACGCCGCCGCCGTCACCAGCTTCAACTGGCGCAGCTTCTACCACGGCCGGGACATCCGCGGCGGCGAGTTCCTGCGCGAGCTGCGCGACCGCTGGGCCCGGGCGTACGACTACGTCCTCATCGACAGCCGCACCGGCGTCAGCGACACCTCCGGCATCTGCACCGTCCTGATGCCCGACACCGTGGTGGACTGCTTCACCTTCAGCGCCCAGAACATCCGCGGCGGCGTCGACGCCGCCCGCGCCATCGCCGAGGCCGAGGAGCGCGCGATCCGGGTGCTGCCGGTGCCGATGCGGGTCGAGGACGCCGAGCAGGAGCGCCTGGAGGCCGGCCGCGACTACGCCCGCGAGGCCTTCGCCCCCTACCTCGGCCGCTGGCTGGCCGGCGACCGCCGGGCCGGCTACTGGGCCGACGTCGAGGTGCCGTACAAGCCCTTCTACGCCTACGAGGAGGTGCCCGCCACCGTCGCCGACCGGCCGCAGGAGGCCCGCAGCCTGCTCAACGCCTTCGAACGGCTGGCCGGCTGGATCACCGAGGGCCGGGTCCGCACCCTGCGCCCGCTCACCGCCGAGACCCGCCGCCGGCTCTACGGCGCCTACCTGCGCTCCGCCCGCGCGGTGCCGCGCCAGGTGTTCGTCAGCTACGCCCCCGAGGACCGGATGTGGGCCGAGTGGGCCGCCGGGACGCTCACCCGCTTCGGCTACCAGACCTCCCTGCACAGCGCCGCCGAGACCTACGCCGGCTCCCGGCCGCCGGAGGTCGCCGGACCGGTCGACGGCCAGGGCCGGCTGCTCGCGCTGCTCTCGCCCGAGTACACCGCGCTGCCCCGCGCCGCCGAGGTCTGGCAGGGCCTGCAGGGTCGCGAACTGGCCTCCGGTTCACCGGCCCTGGTCTCCTTCCGGCTCCAGGACTCGGACGAACCGGTGCCCCGCCCGTTCGCCGGGCAGCCGGTGCCCGACCTGGTCCGCTCCTCCGCGGTCGGCGCCGAGTCCCAGCTCTACGCCGAGTTCGGCCCGCCGCCCGGCAGCAACCGCCAACCCGACACGGACAGCGGCGAGTTCGTCGCCCCCGCACGGTTCCCCGGCACCGCCCCGCAGGTCCAGGACGCGCCCTCGCGCAACGCCGCCTTCATCGGCCGCGGCAAGCTGCTGGAACTGCTCCGCAACCGCTTCACCGGCGGGCCCACCGCCGTGCTCAGCCAGGTGCTCTACGGCTTCGGCGGCGCCGGCAAGTCCCAGATCGCCGCCGAGTACGCGCACCGCTTCAAGGCCGCGTACGACGTGGTCTGGTGGGTGCCCGCCGAGGAGCCCGCCAACATCCCGCAGAAGCTCGCCGAACTCGCGCCCCGGCTCGGCGTCCCCACCAGCGACGACGTCGCGCACACCGCCGCCGCCGTGCTCGACGCGCTGCGCCGCGGCCAGCCGTACCGCCGCTGGCTGCTCGTCTTCGACAACGCCGGCACCCCCGAGGAGCTCGCCCCCTGGCAGCCGGCCGGCTCCTCCGGCGGGCACGTGCTGATCACCTCCCGCAACCAGGGCTGGGCCCGGCACGCCGGCCTGGTGGAGGTCGACGTCTTCCTCCGCGAGGAGAGCGTCCGGCTGCTGCGCCGCTTCAACGGCGGCCTCTCCTCGGAGGACGCCGACCAGGTCGCGCACCGCCTCGGCGACCTGCCGCTCGCCGTCGGCCAGGCCGCCGTCTGGCTCCAGGAGACGTCGATGCCGATCGCCACCTACCTCGAACTGCTCGACGAAGAGCTCACCGAGATGCTGGAGCGCACCCGGCTGCGCGCCGCCGACTACCCGCACTCGGCCGCCGCGACCTGGCGCATCTCGGTCGAGGAGCTGCGCCGGATGAACGCCCCGGCCGCCCAGATCCTGGAGATCTGCGCCTTCTTCGGCCCGGACGCCATCCCGATGCGGCTGCTCTACAGCCGGGCCGTCACCCGAGCCCTGCGACTGCCCCCGCGCGCGCCCCGCGACAAGCTCGCGATCGGCGAGTTCCTGCGCGCCATCAACCGGTTCGGGCTCGCCCGCACCGACCAGGGCAGCGAGACCATCACCGTGCACCGGCTGGTCCAGGCGGTGCTGCGGGACCAGGTCGAGGAGGAGCGGCGGGCCGAACTGCGCGGCGTCGTCCACGCCGCGCTCGCCACCGCCAACCCCGGCGACCCGGACGTGCCGGTGAACTGGGCCGAGTACGCCGAACTCCTGCCCCACCTCTGGCCGTCCGGGGCGCTCGACAGCGCCGACGAGGACGTCCGGCAGTGGATCATCGACTCGGTCCGCTACCAGTGGAAGCGCAGCCTGCACGAGTCCGGCCGGGAACTGGCGGAACGGACCCTGGAGCACTGGCGCCAGGACGGCTACGGCGGGCCCGGCTTCGACGTCGACAACGACGCCCAGACGCTCATGCTGCGCACCCAGCTGAGCAACATCCGCCGCTCCCAGGGCGCCCTGCAGGAGGCGTACGAGATGGACCGGGACATCCTGGAGCGCTTCACCGCGACCCTGGGCCCGGAGCACTCGCACACCCTCGCCGTCGCCAACAGCCTCGGCGCCGACCTGCGATTCCTCGGCCGCTACGACGAGGCCCGGGCGCTCGACCGCCGCACCCTGGACGCCGCCCGGCGCACCCTGGGGCCGGACCACCCGCGGACCCTGATGATCACCAACAACCTCGCCGTCTCCGACTACCTGGCCGGCGACCGCCGGGCCGCCCTGGAACGGCACCGCAGCAACTACCTCCAGCAGCGCGACGCGCTCGGCGCGCACAGCCTCTACGCGCTCTCCTCGGCCTCCAACTACGCCCGCGACCTGCGCGAGACCGGGCGGCTGCGGGAGGCCCTGGACCTGCTGGAGGAGACCGTCCGGATCTACCAGCAGACCATCGGCGACAGCCACACCGACACCCTGCGCGCCCGCAAGAACCTCGCCGTGGCGCTGCGCCGGGCCGGCCGCTACCACGAGGCGCTGGAGATCGACGAGGACATCTACCAGCGCTACCTGGACATCAACGGCGCCGAGCACCCCGACACCCTGGCCGCCGCCACCAACCTGGCCAGCGACCTCAACGCGCTCGGCGACACCGGGCGGGCGATCCCGCTGGCCGAACGGGCCCTCGCGCGGTACCGCGACTACCTGGGCGAGACCCACCCGGTGACGCTGGCCGGCGCCAACAACCTCTCGGTGTACCTGCGGCTGGCGGGGCGCACGGCGGAGGCGCGCGAGCTGTCCGGCCGTACCCTGGCGCAGTTCCGCACCGTCCTCGGCGCGCACCACCTCTACATCCCGATCGCGATGATGAACCACGCCAACGACCTGTCGCTGGGCGGGGAGCTGCAGGCGGCGCTCGACCTGGAGCTGGAGGCCGCGCCGCTGATGTGCGAGGCCCTCGGGCAGGACCACTACGACTCCATCGGCATCAACTCCAACCTCTCGCTCTCGCTGGCCGCCCTCGGGGAGACCGAGCGGGCCGCGGAGCTGCGGGCGGACTGCATCCGGCGGGCCCGGCTCACCCTGGGGGAGGAGCACCCGACCACGATCGCGGTCCGGGCCGGGACACGGCTGGACTCGGACGTGGAGCCGCCGCACGTGTGACGGCCGGTCGGGTGGTTCGGGTCTCCAGGTCTTAGGCTCACGGGCATGGTGCCGTTCCGGCAGTTCCTGCTGAAGATCCACAGTCGGTGCAACCTGGCCTGCGACTACTGCTACGTGTACGAGGGCGCGGACCAGAGCTGGCGCGGGCGGCCGCGGCGGATGGAGCTCGCGACCGCCCGCCGCACCGCCCGGCGGATCGACGAGCACGCGGCCGAGCACGGGCTGGACGAGGTCTCCGTGGTCCTGCACGGCGGCGAGCCGCTGCTCGTCGGCGCGGCCCATCTGGACGCGCTGCTGGGCGAGTTGTCGGCCGTCCGGCCCCGGGTGCGGTTCACCGTGCAGACCAACGGGCTGCGGCTGCTGGACGAACCGGCGCTGTTCGACGTGCTGCACCGCCACCGGGTCGCGGTCGGGGTCTCGCTGGACGGCGCCCGGGCCGACCACGACCGGCACCGCCGGCTGCCGTCCGGCGTGGGCAGCTGGGCGCGCACCGCCGAGGCGGTGCGGCTGCTCGGCTCGGACCGGCACCGGGAGCTGTTCGCCGGGCTGCTGTGCGTGGTCGACCTGGCGTCGGACCCGGTGGCCACCTACGAGGCGCTGCTGGAGTTCGCACCGCCCCGGCTCGACCTGCTGCTGCCGCACGCGACCTGGTGCGAGCCGCCGCCGGGCGTGCCGTCGCGGGCGGTGCCGGCCGTGCCGCCGTCCGGTGCGGAGCCGGCGTTGTACGGGGAGTGGCTGATCGCCGCCTTCGACCGCTGGTACGGCGCGCCGCGCCGGGAGACCGGGGTGCGGCTGTTCGAGGAGCTGGCGGTGCTGCTGCTCGGCGGGCGGGCGGCCAGCGAGGCGGTGGGGCTGGCGCCCGTCGACCTGGTGGTGGTCGAGGCGGACGGGACGATCGAGCAGGCGGACAGCCTCAAGGTGGCCTACGAGGGCGCCCCGGGGACGGGGCTGGACGTGTGGCGGCACGGCTTCGCGCGGGCGGCCGCGCACCCGGCCTTCCGGGCCCGTCAGCGCGGGCTCGCGGGGCTCGGGCCGGTCTGCGGGGGCTGCCCGTTGGCGCGGGTGTGCGGTGGGGGGTTGTACGCGCACCGGTACGCGGGGGACGGGTTCGGGCATCCGTCGGTGTACTGCGGGGACTTGGACCGGTTGATCCGGCACATTGCGGGGCGGTTGCGGGCGGGGCTTCGGGGGGTTTCTGTTCGGGGTTCGGGCTTTCGGGAGGGTGGGGGGCCGGGGGCGGCTCCGGGGGTGGGTGCTGCGGGGGCTGGATGATTTTCAGACTGCCGGTTCTGGGGGTGGGGGGCTGGGCGGCGTTGGCAGTCTGAAAATCACCCGTCACGCCCCTCTCCGCACCCACCCCCTGCGCCGCCCCCTTCCGCAGCGCGTCCCTCTCGCTGGGGTGGGGGGAGGGGTGCGTGGGTGGGTGGGGGAGGTGGGGGATGCCTGCTGGGGGGTGGAGGTGCGGTGGGTGGGGATGGGTGCTGGGGGTGCTGCTGGGGGTGTGGGGGTGCTGCGGGCGCGCGGGCTTTAGCCCTGCGCGCCCGCTGGGGTGGTGGGGGCGCGGGGGGGCGGTTCGGCCGTTCGGGTCATGGGGCGTCGTCGGGCGGATTGTTCGGGGTGGCGGGGGGAGACTGCGGGGCGGATGGGGCCGGTGCGGAGGAGGAGTGGTGGCGGGTACGGGTGAGGTGGTGGCGGCCTGGGTGCCGGGTGCGCGGGGGGCGGACGGGCTGCCGCGGCACGGTGTGGACCGGGGGACGTTCCGGGCGATCGCGGGGGCGCGCGGTGGGGCGGAGGCGGTCCGGCTGCTGCGGGCCGGGCAGTTGAGCAAGCGGGCGCTGCTGTTGCTGGCGTTGCGGCGGGCGGTTCCGGAGCACGAGGGCTACCGGGAGGCGTACGGCCGGGTGCGGGCGTTGCAGCGGGAGGATCGGGAGCGGTGGGAAGAGGCGTTGCTGCGGCCGGAGTTGGACGCCTGGGCGGCCGACTGCCTGCGCGGTGCGGCGGCGGGGGAGGACGTTCCGCTGGGCGAACTGGGCGAGTTCCTCCGTCCGGGCCCCGGGCCGGTCCTCACGCTGGAGTGCGACGGGCTGCGCTGGGCGCCGTCGGTGGACCACTGCGGGCCGCGCCGGGTGGACTACGGGCGGCCGCCGGCTGGTCCGCTCGACGGTGCCGAACTCGCGCTCTGGAAACGCGGGTTGGCTGAGGCGTGGGACATCCTGGTGCGTCGTCACCGCCGGTACGCCCAGGCGGTCGCGGCCTGCGTGACCACCGTCGTGCCGCTGCGGTCGGCTCCTGGCGGGGAGGCGGTCAGCGCTGCCGCGCGGCGGGCGTACGGCGCGGTGGCGGCCTCGCTTCCGGGCGATCCGGTGCTGCTGGCGCTGGCCCTGGTGCACGAGTTCCTGCACGTCCAACTCGGCGCGCTGCTGGACCTGGTGCCGCTGCACCGGCCCAACGGCCCGGCCGTCCACCACGCCCCCTGGCGGCCGGACCTGCGCCCGGCCGGGGCGCTGCTCCAGGGGGCGTACGCGCACCTGGGAGTGGCGGACTTCTGGCGGGCGGAGGCGGCGGCCGGAGGGAGGGGGGCCGAACGCGCGTACGGGGAGTTCGTCCGGTGGCGGGCGCACACCCTGAGTGCCGGGGAGACGCTCCTGGGCTGCGGTGAACTGACGGTGAGCGGAGTGGAGTTCACCGAGGAGCTGGTGCGGACCGTCCGGGGGCTGGGGGAGTAGGGCGGTTCGGCGGGCCGGGGGAACGAAGCAGGCGCGGCGGGTGTTTCGGCCGGATGGGGCGGTTGTCCGGGGGGTCCGCGGGGCACTCCCGGGGTGTGCCCGGCGGCCGGTCCACATTTTCGCCCCGGCGACACGCTTCGGCGTGCGCCACGGCGAAGTGCGCGACCGCTGAACGGGTGAATTCTGGGGGTGCATCGCGCCGTCGTACGACGTCGGCCGCCTGTGGGGCTCAACTCGGGTCCGCAAGGTGCCGCGCGGAGCCTTCGCGGGCACTACATTGGTCGCAACCGGGTGGGCTTACCCACCCTCGGCAGGTCCTAACCGCGCCTAAGGAAACGAACATGACTCCGGTAACCAGCACCAGGCCGGCCGGCAAGCTCACTGACCCTCAGGAGACGCCGGAACGCCCCTCGCTCGCCGATCTCGCCGCGCTCGGCGCGGAAGAGCTCGCCTCCCGGCTCCAGCGCGCGCTCCCCGGCGCGGACTCCGGCCTCGTGCCGGTCGCTGCCTTCAACTCCTCGATCTGACCGACCCGGAACGCCGAGCGGAACCAGACCGAGCCGAACCGAACAGTCCAGCTCCATGACGACGTCGAATCCGCTGCCGTTGACGCAGTTCGTGGTCAAGATGCACAGCAGGTGCGATCTGGCCTGCGACCACTGCTACGTCTACGAACACGCGGACAGCAGCTGGCGATCCCGGCCGAAGGTCATCGCGGACGGGATCATGGCCAAGGCCGCCGAGCGCATCGGCGAGCACGCGGCCGCCCACCGGCTGCCCGCCGTCCGGGTCGTCCTGCACGGGGGAGAACCCCTGCTCGCCGGCCCGGACCGGTTGCGCCGCGCCGCCGAGGTGCTCCGGGCGGCGCTCCCGCCCGGCTGCGCGCTCGACCTGCGCATCCACACCAACGGCGTGCTGCTGAGCCGCGACTTCTGCGCGCTGTTCGCGGAGCAGGACATCAAGGTCGGCATCTCGCTGGACGGCGACCGGGCCGCCAACGACCGCCACCGGCGCTTCGCCGACGGACGGAGCAGCCACCCCCAGGTGCTGCGGGCGGTCGCCCTGCTGAACGAGCCCGCGCACCGGCACCTGTTCGCCGGGCTGCTGTGCACCATGGACGTCGAGAACGACCCGGCGGCCGTGTACCGGGCGCTGGCCGAACTCCGCCCGCCCGCCGTGGACTTCCTGCTCCCGCACGCCACCTGGGACGAGCCGCCCAAGCGCCCCGCCGCGCTGGGCGCCACCCCCTACGCCGACTGGCTGCTGACCGTCCACCGACTGTGGGAGGCGGACGGCCGGCCCTTCTCGGTCCGGACCTTCGAGTCCGTGCACCGGACCCTGCGGGGGTTCTCCAGCCTCACCGAGTCGCTCGGCCTGGAGCCCTCCGACCTGGCCGTCCTGGAGACGGACGGGACCTTCGAGCAGGCCGACAGCCTGAAGACGGCGTACGACGGCGCACCCGCCACCGGGATGGACGTCTTCGCGCACAGCCTCGACGACCTCGCCCGCCACCCCGGCATCGCCGCCCGCCAGTCCGGCCTGGCCGGGCTCGCCGAGGCCTGCCGCGCCTGCTCCGTGGTCCGCTCCTGCGGTGGCGGGCTGTACGCCCACCGCTATCGGAGCGACGATGGGGGAGGCAGCTTCGACCATCCCTCCGTCTACTGCGGTGATCTCATGACGTTCATCAACGGCGTTGCGGGGAGCGGGAGTCCGGTCGGCGTTCCGGCGCAGGCGGTCGAGGCCGCGCCGCCCGGTGCCGAGCCGCTGCTGCCCGCCGCGCTCACCCCGTCGCAACTCGACGAACTCGCGCGCGGATACGGCGGTGCGGAGACCGTCGCCGCCCTCGGCCGCTCCCAACTCGCCCTCACCCGGGCGCTGCTGGCCGCCGCCTGGGACGCCTCCGGACAGGGGCGGGCCGAGGCGTGGGCCTTGCTGGCGGAACTCGACGCGGCGGCCCCCGCCGCCGTGGACACCGTGCTCGCCCACCCGTACGCCCGTGTCTGGGCGGCCCGCCGGCTCGCCGGGGACCTCGCCGTCGGACTCGGCCCGCTGGCCGCGCTCACCGCGGCGGCCGCGGTACGGGCCGGGCGGGGGGACGCGGTGGCCGTGCCCGTCCGCGGCGGACGGCTGCACCTGCCGACGCTCGGCCGGATCGCCGTACCCGACGGCGAGGCCGTGGTCACCGCACGGGCGGACGGCTTCGAGGTGCGCGCGTCCGACGGCTCGGTGCACACCGTGCCGGACGAACCGCTGCGGCGGATCCGGCTGGCCGACGGCTGGACCGTCGCCCTGGAGGACACCGACCCGCTGCGCGACTGCCACGACCACCCGGTGGCGGAGCGCCTCTCCGCGGGCGAACTGCTCGACTGGACGGGCGCGTTGCGCGAGGCCTGGGAGCTGCTCGGGCGCGACCTGCCCGGGTACGCCGAGGGCATCCGGGCCGGCCTGACGACCGTCACCCCGCTGCGGCCCGGCCCCACCGGCCGGGACGTCAGCTCGGCGGCCCGGCAGGCGTACGGCGCGGTCGGCATCGCCCGGCCGGCCACCGCGCCGACCCTCGCCCTGCTGCTCGCCCACGAGTTCCAGCACGTCAAGCTCGGCGCGGTGCTGGACCTGACCGACCTCTACGACCGCGCCGACCCCACGCTCTACTTCGCCCCCTGGCGGCCCGACCCCCGGCCGCTCGAAGGGCTGCTCCAGGGCACGTACGCCCACCTGGCCGTCACCGAGTACTGGGGCACCCGCACCCTCGCGTACGACGGACTGCCGGGCACGGCCGCCGACCGGGCGCGGGCGCAGTTCGCGCTCTGGCGGCGGTACACCGCCGAGGCCGTGGAGCGGCTGGCGTCGTCCGGATCCCTGACCGGGACCGGCCTGCGCTTCGCCGACGGCATGCGTGCCACCGTGGCACCCTGGCTCGCCCTGCCGCTGCCCGCCGCCGCCGAGCAGGCGGCGGACCGGGTACGGCGGGAACGGGCCGGGGTCTGACCTCCACCCGCCGCCCCGGGACCTCCCCCGCCCGGGGCCCTCAACCCCGGGGAGACGCCATCCTCACCGAATCCCGCGCCGGCGGCGCCGCCGTCCTCTCCGCCGTCGCCTCCCCCGTCCACCCGCTCGTCCGCGACCTCCTCGGCCTGGGGGTCCGCCCGGGCACGGTGCTGCACGTCCAGGCGTCCCTGCGAACCCTCGGACCGGTGCCCGGCGGGGCGGCCGGTGTGGTCGGGGCCCTGCTCGACGTCCTGGGCCCCGACGGCACCCTGGTCGCCTACACCGCCACGCCCGAGAACTCCGCCACGTCACGCATCCACCAGTCCGCCACCGCCGGGCTCTCCCCGGCGGAGCTGGCCGAGTACCAGGCCCGGATGCCCCGCTTCGACCCGGCCACCACCCCGGCCTCGCCCTCCATGGGGGCGCTGTCCGAGGCGGTCCGGTCGTGGCCGGGCGCGCTGCGCAGCCGACACCCGCAGACCTCCTGGGCGGCTGTCGGCCGGCTCGCCCGGGAGGTCACCGCCCACCACCCGCTGACCTCCCACCTCGGCCCGGAGTCGCCGCTCGGGCGGCTCTACGACCTGGACGCCCGGGTGCTGATGCTCGGCGTCCCGATGGGCCGCTTCACCGCCTTCCACCTGGCCGACCTGCGGATGCCCGACGTGGCCGTGCGCGAGTACCGCTGCGTCGGGACGGACGGCTGGACGACCTTCCGGGCCCCCGACCTGGACGACCTCCACTTCGACCGCCTCGGCGCCGAGGTCCTGCGCACCGCCCGCGGCATCACCACCGGCCGCATCGGCGCGGCGGAGTGCCGGCTCGTGCCGGTCCGGGAGGCCGTCGACCTCGCCGAGGGCATCCTGCGCCGCAGCCGCCCCTGAAACCCGCGCGTGGTTCCCGCCTTCCTTCCGACCCCACCGTTTCCCGCCCCCGTCCCCACCCCGCCGCCCCACCCCGCCCGCCGCTCCGGCTCCGCCGGAGCGGCGGGCGCTTCCGTGCGTGGAAAGTCGGCCAGGTCGACTTCCGGCGCACGAAGACCTCCTACCTGAAGTGGGCAGACGCCCCACGGCCGGTGCCCCAGGCCCCTGGGGCACCGGCCGAGAAGCCTTCCCTGCGGGGGAAGTCGGCCCAGCCGACTTCCCCCGTCACGGGTCGTCGCCACGGATTCCCAAGGCCCGGCTCTCTCACGCTTCCGAACCGCTCCCACCACTCGGCGAAGGGCATAGCGTGGCTCAGGGCGAGTTCGCGGTACCCCAACCAGTTCTCGGCAGTCGGCTCCTTGTCGGCGCCGAGGATGAAGAACTCCTCCCCGGCCGTGGCGTTCTTGGTGTAGCCCCAGCCGAGTTCGAACCGGAGGTAGGGGGTCAGCGGCCGCGACAGGATGTCAACGCGGTTGTTCGCGGGCGCTGTGCGGTCGGCAGGGGAAGAAATGCAGAGGAGTCGGCGGCCGGGCGGTGCTACGGTCGGGCGCCATGAGCTGGCTTCCCGATGACTTCGTCCATCCCGTTCTGGTGCCGCTGCTGGGCGGCGCCTATCACCTGCGGCCGGTCCGGGAGGCGGACGCTCCGTTGGACTACCCGGCGGTGATGGGTTCGCGCGAGCGGCTGTTCAGCATCTTCGGGCCGGCTTGGGGGTGGCCCGCCGCCACCATGACCTACGAGGCCAACCAGGCGGACCTGCTGCGGCACGCGAAGGAGATCGCCGCACACCAGTCCTTCAACTACGCGCTGTTCGACGCGGCGGAGACGGCCGTGCTCGGCTGCGTCTACATCGACCCGCCCGAGAGGGCCGGCGCGGACGGCGAGATCTCCTGGTGGGTGGTGGACCGGCTGGTCGGCGGCGAGGTCGAGCAGGCGTTTGACGCACTGGTGCCGCAGTGGATCGCCGCCGACTGGCCGTTCGAGCAGCCGCGCTTCCTCGGCCGCGAGATGTCCTGGGCAGATTGGCTGGCCCTGCCCAAGCACCCCGACGCGTGAGCCGATCCCCGTCCCCCGGGCTATGGCACGGGGGACGGGGATCAGACGGCGAAGTGGTCGAACTCGCCGGCCTTGGCGCCGCGGATCCAGGCGTGGAGTTTGGTGCGGGTGGCGGTGACGATGTGGGTGGGGTCGTCGGACTCGCGGATGCATACCAACTCGCCGGCGGAAGCGATCTCGACACAGTTGGCCTGGTCGCTGCTGAAACTGGACTTCTGCCAGTTGAGCTGCCCCATGCTTGCCTACCTTTGACGAGTGAGCTGACTGGGCCCGGTGCTGCGGGATCAGGCTTCGACGAGGTGGTCGAATTCGCCGGCCTTGGCGCCGCGGATCCAGGCGTGGAGTTTGGTGCGGGTGGTGGTGACGATGTGGGCGGGGTCGTCCGACTCGCGGATATAGATGCGGTCGCCGTCGGAGGCGATCTCTACGCAGTTGGCTTGGTCGCCGCTGAAGCTCGACTTCTGCCAGATGAGCTGCCTCATGGTCACCTTCCTAGGACCTTGTAACGGATGTGCTGGATCAAGCCCATCGAGTCACGATAGGTGGCGGACGGTGCCGGAGCGGAAACTGACAGGGGAGGGAGAGCCAGACCCCTGACCCGGTCGAACTTCTGGTCAAACGCTGCCACGGACTCAGGATCTCCTACGAAGGTGGAGCCATGGGGATGTTCGAGAAGAACCGTGTGCAACCGAGCGTGTGATCCCCGGGCGAGCATGAACGGGGTGTCGGTCGACGTGTAGGTAGTGCAGTCGAACGGGAGGATCTGGATCGTCACGTGGGGCAGCTGGCTCATCTCGATCAGATGCGTCAGCTGGTCGCGCATGACAGTAGGGCCTCCGTACATCATGTGCAGGGCGGCTTCATGGATCACTGCCCGGAGCGGAGGCGCGTTCTCACCTGTCAGGAGCCCTTGGCGCTGTCGACGGAACTCGACCTTCCTGTCGTTGTACCCATGGATGACCTCGCTGTAGGCCTTGGTCTGCAAGAGGCCGGGGATCAGGAGTGTCTCGTAGGTGTCGAGGCCCGTGGCGTTGGCCTCCACCTCGGCCAGATCGAGGGCTGGAGGGATCACGTCGTGCTTGAACTCGGTCCACCAGCCCTTGCCCGAACTCTCGCTCATGGCGATGAGGCCGGCGCGGTACTCGGGATCGGTGACGTTGCAGATGTCGAGCCAAGCACCCAGCCGCTCAAGGTTGAGCCCAAGCCTGCCAGCCTCGGTGTGGCTGATGTTCGGCCCTTTCACACCAAGGGCTTGGCCGATCTCTAGAGCTGAGAGTCCTGCGGCGTCTCGCACACGACGAAGTTCCTCGCCAAGGCGGCGCTGTCGTTCGCTGATCCCAGTCCTGAACCCCATGAGGTGCCCCTTCGCGCGATCGGTGCCTACGCAAAGTGTAGATGCATGAGCGGAGCGTGTTGCAGAGTTGAGGCGTATCCCCCTACAGTTAAATAACGCAGCCGACCGGATGGGTCGTCAGCAGTGCCTGTCTGTACGGCATTCCTCTGCACCGCTGGGAGATTCCCCATGTGTGACCCCCACCTCAACTCCCCCTCCCTCACCGTGTCCCGTGAGGTGTTGCGTGACGCGATGTCGCGCGCCGGGTACCCCGACTCCTCCATCGGGGACGCCGAACTCGCCATGATGGAGCTGGTCGTCAACGCCTGGCGGCACGGGGCGACGCTCTCGCCCGTCGTCACGGTCGTCTACTCCGGCAACACCCTCCGCGTCTCCGTCGCGGACCGCAGCTCAGAACTGCCGAGGTGTCAGAAGTTCGACTTCCAGGCCGAGTCCGGCCGTGGCCTTCAGCTGGTGGAGGGGCTCACCCACCGCTGGGGCGCCGAACCGCAGAAGCTCGGCAAGCGGGTCTGGTGCGAGCTGGACGGCCACGTCGCGTGAACGCCCTCCACCCCATCCATCCCGCCGACCCGGCCATCCACCACCTCACCAGCCGCGAACTCGCCGGCCTCATCGTGGAACTGCGCGCGGAGAGCCGCGAGTTCGGCCTCCTGTGGCCGTCCGCCAGGCCGGGCGAGACCGTGATGAACGGCCGGGTCCTGGTCTCCCTCGGCAATGTCCCGGCGAGCACGGTGATCAACCTGCTCGCGCTCCTGCGCGAGTTCAAGCGCCACCGCTGACCGGCGCACGCGGGCCCCGTTCGCCGAACGGGGCCCGCGCCCGTGTGCTCAGTCCCTGGAGCCGGCGGTGAGGAGGTCGAGCCGCGCGAGCAGGGCATCCGCGAGCGGGGCATCCGCGAGCGGGGAGCTCGCGTCGGCGGTCGGCCAGCGGCCCCGGGCCGTGATGGACGTGTCGAGTACGAGGTCTGCGACGGCGTTCGGGGCCAACTCCGCGCGCAGGAAGTCGGCCCGGCCGACTTCCTGCGCAGGGTCCCGGCGGGCAGGGCTCAGGTTTCCCGCCCGGGAGCGCGGGTGAGTCGGTGCAGGCCCAGGGCGATGGCGACGGCGAGGGCGGCGCAGACCGCCACGGCGAGGAAGCCGTGGCCGACGCCGGTGGTCAGCGCGTCGGGGGTGGCCGCGCCGTAGCCGTCCAGGGAGGCGGCCAGGACGGTGCCGATCACCGCGATGCCGAGGGCGGCGCCGCTCTCGTTGAAGGTGTTCAGCAGCCCGGAGCCGACGCCGGACTCCTCGGGGCGGACGTGGGCGGTGCCGATCCCGTACAGGGGGACGAAGCAGGTGGGCAGGCCGGCCCCGATGACGGCCAGCGCGACGACGGCGACGGCCGTGGTGGACGGCCCGGTGGCCAGGACGGCGGCACCGGCGATCTGGGTGAGCGCGCCGACCAGGTAGGTCAGGCCCGGGCCGACGGCGCCGATGAGCCGGGGCACGACGGAGGCGAAGAACAGCGCGGCCAGGCCCATCGGCAGCATGGCGAGGCCGGTGGCGAAGGCGCTCATGCCGTGGGCGCCCTGGAAGTAGTTGCTGGCCAGGTAGGAGCTGCCCATCATCACGATCGCGGCGAGCAGCAGCCCGAGGCTGCTGAGCCAGTACGTCGGGACGCGCAGGAGGTGCAGCGGGAGCAGCGGGTCGGACGTGCCCAGCTCGGCCCGGGCGACGCCGGTGAGCAGGGCCGCGGACAGGCCGAGGCCGGCCCACGCGGGGGCGGAGGTCAGGCCGTCCTGCAGCCGGATCAGGCCGAAGGACAGGCAGGCCAGGCCGGCCGTGGCGAGCAGGGCGGTGGGCAGCCGCAGCGGGCGCCGGCCCTCGGAGCGCCGGGCCGGCAGGCTGCGCAGAGCGGTGAGCGCGGAGGCGAGGCTGATCGGGATGTTGATCAGGAAGGCCCAGCGCCAGCTGACGGCGGAGACGACCAGCCCTCCGAGGACGGCGCCGAGGATGGCGCCGATCACGCCGAGGCCGCTCCAGGTGGCGAGGGCGGCCTTCCGCTGCTCCTCGTTCCGGTACACCGTCACCACGATCGACAGGGCGGCGGCGGAGAGCACCGCGGCTCCCAGGCCCTGGAGCGCGCGGCCGGCGATCAGCCGGCCCTGGTCGCCGGCGAGGCCGCACAGGACGGAGGCGGCGGCGAAGGTGGCCAGGCCGCCCAGGAAGGCCCGGCGCCGCCCGACGACGTCGGCGACCCGGCCGCCGAGGAGCAGCAGGCTGCCGTACACCAGGACGTAGGCACTGACCGTCCACTGGAGGGCGGTCCGGTCGGCGGGGAGCGCGGAGCCGATCGAGGGCAGCGCCACGTTCACGACCGTGGAGTCCAGCATGACCATCAGCTGGGCCACGCCGACGGCGGCCATCGGCAGCCAGGAGGTCCTGGCGGGTTCCGGTTCGCGGTCCGGCGGCCTCCGTCCGGGGCCTCGGGTGCGGTCGTTCTGCGGTTCGGCGGCCATGAGTGAGGTCGCGTCAGTCATCGGTGCTCCTTTCCGAGGCGACAAGATACATGCGCATGAATCGACATGCCAGGGGGTCGGATCTAGACTCGGAGCGTGGCGAACACTCCCCTGACCGATCGGTGGCTGTCCCTGGTGCGCGTCTGCGCGCAGCTGAACCAGCGGATCGAGCACGCGTTGTCCGACGAGTTCGGTCTCTGCGTGAGCGCGTACGAGATCATGGAGGTGCTCTGGGCGGAGCGGGAGTGGGTCCGCCCCGGAGAGGTCGCCTCCCGCACCTCGCGCAGCCAGCCGCAGGTCTCCCGGCTGGTGACGCAGCTGGTGGAGGCGGGGTACGTGGACCGCAGGCCCTCGCCCGGCGACGGCCGGGGCCACCAGATCCAGCTCACCGACGCGGGGCGGGAGGTCTTCCGGCGGGCGGCCGCCGTCGTCGACGGGCGGCTGCGGCGGATCGCGGACGAGAGCGCCAACGCGCGGGTGTGGCTGGCCTGAGGGCAGCCGGCCGGGCGAAACGGCGTCCCGCCCCGCCCGGGCGAAACGGCGTCCCGCCCCGCCCGGGCGAGACCGTGTCCCGCCCCAGCCCGGCGGGGCCGGCCGGGTCAGGCCACGAAGTGGTCGAACTCGCCGGCCTTGGCGCCCCGCACCCAGGCGTTGAACTTGACGCGCGTGGTGGTGACGATGTTGGTGGGGTCGTCGGACACCCGGATGTAGACGTGATCGCCCTCGGAGGCGATCTCGATCCAGTCGTCCTTGTCGCTGCTGGTGCTGGACCTCTGCCAGTCGAGGTGGTCCACAGGTGCCCTCCTGGTGGTGCGCGGCGGCCGGAACGAGGGTACTGCTCCCAGTGCACGGGTCGCGGCATCGTTTCGGTCATGTCAATTCGTGCGAGACGTTGTGCTATTCCATTGGGGTGTCAGTCGTTCCTACACTGAAGCCCCGCCGCACGGGGGCTGCGGGAGGCAGGTTGCCGACGGGCCCGGGGGAGGCGCGTGTGACTGACCGGGGCTGGGACGAGGACGACGCCCGGCCGTACTTCTTCCTCTCCTACGCGCACACCCCGAAGGCCGGTGCGCGGGGCGCGGGCGACCCGAACCACTGGGTCAGGCAGTTGTACCGGGACCTCTGCGAGGCGGTGCTCCAGCTCACCACCGTCCCGGACGGGGTCGCGGTCGGCTTCATGGACGAGTCCATGCACCAGGGCGAGCTGTGGGCCGACCGACTCTCCGAGGAACTGGCGACGTGCCGGGTCTTCGTGCCGCTCTACTCCCCGAGGTACTTCAACAGCGTTCCGTGCGGCCAGGAATGGCACGCCTTCACCCGCCGGCCGGTCTACCCGGCGAACCTCGACTCCGAGCGCACCAGCGGCATCGTCCCGGTGCTGTGGGCGCCGATGAGCCGCTACCGGCTGCCCGACGTGGCCAGCGAACTCCAGTTCAACCACGCGAGCTTCGGTCCCGAGTACGCCACCGAGGGCCTGTACGCGCTGATGAAGCTCAGCTACTTCCGCTCCTCCTACGAGTTGGCCGTGCACCGGCTGGCGGCCCGGATCGTGCAGGTCGCCGAGGAGACGGTGATCCCGGTCGGGCGGCGGCTGGAGTTCAACACGCTCCCGAGCGCGTTCAACGTCACCGCCCCGACCAAGCAGTTGCGGATCTCCGTACTCGCCTACCACCAGCACGAACTGCCCGCCGACCGCAGCCCCGACTACTACGGCGAGCGGCGCACCGACTGGCACCCGTACCAGCCGGTCGGTTCGCCGATCGCGCAGCACGCTGTCCGGCTGGCACGGCAGTTGGGGTTCCAGCCGACCGTGCACGAGTTCGACGACGAGGTCGAGTCGATCATCGGCGGCAACGCCGAGGCGCCCGGCCTGCTGCTGCTCGACCGCTGGGCGCTGCGCGACCCGCGCCGGCGCGAGCTGGTCCGGCGCTTCGACCGTTCGGACGCCACCTGGGTGAGCATCCTGGAGCCGTTCAACAGGGACGACCCGGAGTGCGCCGAATGCGCGGACGAGCTGGGCGAGCTGAGCGACGAGGCGCTGCGGATCAGCCGGCGGGCCAGCCGGCCGAGCTTCCTCGGCGCGACCGGCCCGACCGGGCTGCACACCCTGGAGGACTTCGACGACGCCCTGCCCCGGGCGGCGATGAAGGCCAAGTACGCGTTCGAGGGCCGCACCAGGGCCGAACCGGAGGAACCGCCGTCGCCCCGGCCGAGCCTGCGGGAGGCGTTCCGCCGCGGGGGAGGCGGGTACGGACCGGACGGAGCCCCGGTGGACCCCTTCGAGGAGGACGAGGAGCGCGGCGACGGCGGCGGCCCCCACCGGGAGCAGGACCGGCCCCGAGCGCAGGATCCGTACCGGGAGCAGGGGCCGCCCCGGGGCCAGAGCCCGCCCCGCGAGCACGACCCGCACCGAGAGCAGAGCCCGCACCGAGCGCAGGACCCGTACCGCGAGCACGACCCGCACCGCGACGACGGCGATGAACCCGATGACGGGATGGCGCCCTTGGGAGGACGAGGACCGCGATGACTGACAACCGCACCAGGAACCTCCGACTCGGCGGGCTCACCTCCGCCGACCTGGCCGCCCAGCGGGAGGCCGAGCGGCAGGCGGCGGAACAGCACCGCAACGGCCGGATCATCACCTTCTACTCGTACAAGGGCGGCACCGGCCGCACCATGGCGCTGGCCAACACCGCCTGGATCCTGGCCGCCAACGGCTTCCGGGTGCTCACCGTGGACTGGGACCTGGAGGCGCCCGGCCTCGCCAAGTTCTTCCACCCGTTCCTCGACCCGGCGTCGCTGGCCGGCACCACCGGCATGATGGACCTGATCGCCGAGTACCGCGAGGAGGCGCTGCGCCCGGTCGAGCACGCCGAGGGCTGGCACCTGGACTTCGCCCGGGTGCACCCGCACGCGCTCTCGCTCACCTGGCCGTACTTCCCGGCCGGCGGCAGCCTGGACTTCCTCTCCGCGGGCCAGTTCAACCGCGACTACTCCGAGGCCGTCACCCACCTCGACTGGGACATCTTCTACGACCGCTTCGACGGCGGGCAGTTCTTCGACGCCCTCAAGGCCGACATGGCCAAGCGCTACGACTACGTGCTGATCGACTCCCGCACCGGCCTGTCCGACATCGCCGAGATCTGCACCGTCCAGATGCCCGACGACCTGGTGGTCTGCTTCACCCTCAGCGACCAGTCCATCGACGGCGCCTCCCGGATCGCCCAGCACATCCACGACCGCTACCGCGAGCGCGGCATCCGCATCCTGCCCGTCCCGATGCGCATCGACGAGGGCGAGAAGGAGAAGGCGGACGCCGGCCGCGCCCTCGCCAGGGTCCGCTTCGACGGGCTGCCGGCCGGCCTGAACGGCGAGGAACTCGCCCAGTACTGGGGCTCGGTGGAGATCCCGTACCGGCCGTTCTACGCCTACGAGGAGATCCTCGCCACCTTCGGCGACCAGACCGGCACGCCCACCTCGATGCTGGCCGCCTGCGAGCGGCTCACCTCCGTGATCACCGAGGGCCGGGCGGCCGGCCTGCCGGCGATGGACGAGGAGGTGCGGCTGCGCTACGTGGACGCGTTCACCCGCCGCCGCCCGTCCGTGCCCGCCGACCTCTACCTCTCCTACGTCCCCGAGGACCGGATGTGGGCGGACTGGATCGAGTCCGTCCTGACCAGGGCCGGCTTCCGGGTGCTGCCGCGCGACCTCAGCGCCGGCACCGACCCGCGCGAGGAGACCGAGCGCGGCATCGACTCCGCGTACCGGACGGTCGCCGTGCTCTCGCCCGCCTACCAGCGCTCCCCGCAGGCCCGGGCGCTGTGGGAGTCGGTGGTCAGCTCCGACCCCTCCGGCACCCGGCGCCAGCTGCTGCCGGTCCGGGTCGGCGACGTGCGGCTCACCGCGCCGTTCAGCAACCGCAACCCGGTCGACCTGGTCGGCCGCGACGAGACCCAGTCGATCCAGAGCCTGCTGCGCGCGCTCGGCCGCGGCGACGCGCCGCTCGACGACGCGCCCAGCGGCGGCCCGCGGTTCCCCGGCAGCAAGCCCTCGGTGTGGGACGTCCCGCCGCGCAACCCCTCCTTCACCGGCCGCGCCGCCGTCCTGGAGCAGCTGCGCAACCAGCTGCGCGGCGGCATGGCGGCCGTGCTGCCCACCCCGCAGACCCTGTACGGGCTCGGCGGCGTCGGCAAGACCCAGGTGGCGCTGGAGTACGCCCACCGCTTCATGTCCGACTACGACCTGGTCTGGTGGATCGACGCCGAGCAGACCGAGCTGGTCGCCCCGGCGCTCGCCGAACTCGCCCGCCGGCTGGGCCTGCGGGTCGGCGACTCGGTGACCGAGGCCGCCGAGGCGGCGCGCGAGGCGCTGCGGCGCGGCGTGCCCACCTCGCGCTGGCTGCTGATCTTCGACAACGCCGACGAGCCCGCCGAGATCCGCCGGTTCTTCCCCGGCGGCTCCGGCCACATCCTGGTCACCTCCCGCAACCAGGCCTGGACCGGGCACGCCGAGGCGCTGGAGGTCGACGTCTTCACCCGCGGCGAGAGCGTCGAGCACCTGTGCCGGCGCGCCCGCAGCCTCTCCCGCCCGGACGCCGACCGGGTCGCCGAAGCCGTCGGCGACCTGCCGCTGGCCGTCGAGGTGGCCGCCGCCTGGCTGGACACCACCGGCACCCCGGTGGAGACCTACGTCTCCCAGCTGCACGCGGAGGCCGCCCGCGCGCTGGCCGTCGGCCGCCCGGCCGACTACCCGACCCCGGTCGCCGCGACCTGGAACGTGTCGATCGGACGGCTGCGCCAGCAGTCCCCGGCGGCCGTCCGGCTGCTCCAGCTGTGCGCGTTCTTCGCGCCCGAGCCGATCTCGATGAACCTCTTCTACAGCGACCAGATGATCCGGGCGCTGGTGAGGTTCGACGCCGACCTCAGCGACAAGTTCATGCTGGGCAAGGTGATCCAGGCGATCGGCCGGTACGCGCTGGCGAAGGTCGACGCCGGCAGCAACAGCTTCCAGGTGCACCGGCTGGTCCAGGCGGTGATCCGGGCCGGGATGACCGACGAGGAGCAGGAGATCGCCGTCCACGAGGTGCACCGCATCCTCACCGGCGCCCGGCCCGTCCTCGGCGACACCGACGACCCGGCCAACTGGCCCGCCTTCGACGAGATCTGGCCGCACCTGTCGCCGTCCAAGGCGCACAACTGCGACGAGGCGGACACCCGCCAGCTGCTCATCGACCGGGTCCGTTACCTGTGGAAGCGCGGCGAACTCGACCGCGCCCGCGACCTCGGCCACGCCCTGGACGTGGAGTGGACCGGCAAGCTCGGCGAGGACGACCGGCAGACCCTGCTGTTGCGGTTCCAGCTCGCCAACGTGCTGCGCTCCCAGGGCAACTACGGCGAGGCGCTGGCCCTGGACGAGGACACCCTGGAGCGCCAGCGGGCGCTGCTCGGCGAGCACCACCCGTACACCCTGATGACGGCCGGCTCGCTCGGCGCCGACCGCCGGGCGCTCGGCCGGTTCCAGGCCGCCCTCGACCTCGACCGCGAAATCCTCGACCAGTTCCGCGAGTTGTTCGGTGACGACAACCCGCGCACGCTCTCCATGGCGAACAACCTGGCGATCGACTACCGGCTGGTCGGCGACAGCGAGGCGGCCCGCGAACTCGACCAGGAGACCCTCGACCGGCGCACCGCCGTACTCGGCCCCAAGCACCCCTACACCCTGTCCACCAAGTCCAACCTGGCCCGCGACCTGCGCGAACTCGGCGACTACCGCGGCTCGGTGGACCTCCTCCAGGAGGTCACCTCCGACCTCGGCGACGTGCTCGACCCGGACCTGCCGGAGAACCTGCGCAACGCCAAGTCGCTGGCCGTCTCGCTGCGCCGGATCGGCCAGCTCGCCGAGGCCCGCCGGATCACCAAGGAGACCTACGAGCGCTACCTGGAGCGCTACGGCGCCGACGCCCCCGACGCGCTCGCCTGCGCGCTCAACCTGGCCGCCGACCACAGCGCCTCCGGCGACAAGGAGGCCGCCCGGGACCTCTGCTCCACCGTCTTCGAGGGCCACCGGCGGCTGTTCGGCGACGAGCACCCGTTCACCCTGGCCTGCGCCAACAACCTCGGCATCTACCTGCGGGGCAGCGGCGACGTCCAGGGCGCCATCGAGCGCGGCCGGCTCACCGTCGAGGGGCTGACCCGCTCGGTCGGGCCGGAGCACCCGTACACCCTCAACGCGATGATCAACCTGGCCAACGCCTACGGCGACGACGGGCAGACCGACCGCGCCGAGCGGCTCGGCCGGGCCGCGTACCAGGGGCTGTGCGACCGCTACAGCGCCCAGCACCCGGACGCGGTGGCCTGCGAGGCCAACCTGGCGATCACCCTGCGGGCGGCCGGCCGGCACACCCAGGCCGCCGAGCTGCGGGCGCGGGCGATCTCCGAGCTGATCCGGCAGTTCGGCGAGGAGCACCCCAACACGGTCTCGGCGCGCGGCTGGAAGCGGATCAACCGCGACCTGGAGCCGCAGCCGGTCTGACCGGGAGCCGTCCGGGACCGGGGGCGGGGTACGCTGCCGAACCATGAGTGAGCGCAGCGAGCGAACCACCGAGGGGTGCGCATGAGCGAGCGGACCCCGCCCCCGGTCCTGGTCACCCGGCGCCTCGCCCCCGGCGTCGTCGAACGGCTCACCGCGCACCACGAGGCCACCTGCCACGACTCCGACCGGGCGATGGACCGGGCCGACCTATTGGACGCCGTCCGCGGCCGGCGGGCCGTGATCACCACCCTGGACGACCGGGTGGACGCCGAGTTCCTCGACGCGGCCGGCCCGCGGCTGGCCGTCGTCGCCAACCACGCCGTCGGGTACCACAACGTGGACGTGGCCGCCTGCGCCGACCGCGGCGTGCTGGTCACCAACACCCCCGGCGTGCTCACCACCGCCACCGCCGACATGGCCTGGGCGCTGCTGCTGGCCGCCACCCGCCGGCTCGGCGAGGGCGAGCGCCTGCTGCGCTCCGGCGCGCCCTGGACCTGGGCGCCGAACTTCCTGCTCGGCCTGGAGCTGGCCGGCACCCCGCTGGGGGTGCTCGGCATGGGCCGGATCGGGCAGGCGGTGGCCCGCCGGGCCCGCGCCTTCGACATGCCGGTCAGCTACCACAACCGCGCCGAACTGCCGCCCGAGCAGGCCGAGGGCGCCGACTGGAAGCCGCTGGAGGAGCTGCTCGCCACCTCCACCGTGCTGGTCGTCACCTGCCCGTTCACCGCCGCGACCCGGCACCTGCTGGACGCCCGCCGGCTCGCCCTGCTGCCGCGCGGCGCGGTGGTGGTCAGCATGACCGCCGGCGTGGTGGACGAGGAGGCGCTGGCCGCCGCGCTGGAGTCCGGCGCGCTGTTCGCCGCCGCCGTGGACAACTTCGAGCACGAGCCGGCCGTCCCGTCCGCGCTGCTCGCCCAGGAGCGCGCGGTGCTCGCCCCGCACCTGGGCAGCGCCACCGTCCGCACCCGGCAGGCGATGGGCGGCCTGGCGGTGGACAACGTGCTGGCGGTGCTCGGCGGCTCAGCGCCCCTGACGCCGGTACGGGCGTGACCCCGGATCGCCCCACCCCGCCGTCCAGGCCAGCGCGGTGGTCATCACCCGGAACGCGCCGAAGTGCGCGGCGCCGGGCTCCAGGAACAGTTCGGCGTCCGGGATGTGGTCGGCCAGCCAGCGGGAGTGGTCGACCGGGGAGAACTGGTCGTCCGCGCCGTGCCAGAGCCAGGTCGGCACCCGGATCGACCCGACGTCGAACCCCCAGTCGGCGGTGAACGCCATCATGTCGTCGATCCAGCCGTCCGCGCCGTGCCGGAACGCCTCGCGGTAGTTGCTCTGGAGCATCCGCCGCAGCCCGCTGTCGGCCACCACCTCCCGGTCGGCGGCGGAGAGTTCGGTGCGCAGCCCGTTCAGCAGCCGGGCCGGGTCGTCCTTGATCTGCCGGGAGCGGAACTCCATCGAGTCGGTGATCCGGCCGTGCCCGCGTTCGGCCTCCTTGTAGGCGCGGACGTTGGACGGGGTCATCCCCGCGTACCAGTCCAGGCCGGCCGCGTCGCGCGGCGCGAGCCCGACCAGCACCGCCACCCGGCTGACCCGCTCCGGCAGCAGCGCCGCGCAGGCCAGCGCGTGCGGGCCGCCGCCGGAGCGGCCGAGCACCGCGAAGCTGTCCAGCCCGAACTCGTCCGCGATGGTCCGCACGTCCGCGGCCGCCGCGCTGACCCGGCGGCCGAACAGCCGGGTGGAGTCGCCGTAGCCGGGCCGGTCGTACGAGATCAGCCGGACGCCCAGCCGGTACAGCACGGTGCTGCGCGGGTGCGGGCCGACCCGGCTGCCGGGCATGCCGTGCAGCAGGAACACCGGACGGCCGCGCGGGTCGCCGAGCGACTCGACGGCGAGCGCGCGGTGGTCCGCCGTCTTGACCATCCGTAACGACACCTGCGGCCTCCTCAGTGATCCGGGTCGGTTGCGTGCTCCCGGTCGGTGGTGGTGCGCACCTCCCGGCGGGCCTGCCAGGTGGTGTGCTCGCGGGAGATCGCGTCCTCGGCGTCCCGGGCCAGGCGGGCCCAGACCTCCTCGGCCTCCATCGAATCCAGGTCCAGTCGGGCGAGTTGGCGCTGGATCTGCGCCAGCTCCTCGGCTGCCAGGGCGTACGCGGCGGCCAGCGGCCGGTACTGGCGCAGCTGCGCCCAGGCGGCGACCGAGGCGGCCACCGCCGAGACCGTGCCGAGCGCGTCGTAGCCGAACGCGCCGAGCGCCCGCAGCAGGGCGAGCACCAGGCCGAGCGCGGGCAGCAGCACGCCCAGCACCCCGGCCCAGTACCCGGCGCGGGCGCAGTAGCGGGCCTTGGCGAGGTACCAGTCGTGCTGCAGCTGGATCCGCTCGGCCAGGTACACCTCGCGGCGCACCGCCAGTGGCTGCCCGCGCAGGTCGCGCATGGCCGGGGTGATCCCCACCCCGGCCTCCGGGACGGCCACCGGGCTGTCCCGGAACGCGCCGAGCACCCGGGCGAGCTGGAAGCGGTACAGGCCCTCGGCGTCCGGCAGGGGGCGCGGCGGGGGCTGGTAGGCGTCGGCCCGGACGGCGTACTTCCAGGCCAGCGTCTTCACCGACTCGGCGGCGGCCCGGCCCTCGTACCAGAGGCCCTGCGGGTTCTGCCGGCCGGCCACCAGCGCCAGCGCGACCGCGCCGAGGTAGGCCACCGCCGCCGGCCAGGCCCAGGGCTCGCCGTCGGCCGAACCGGTCGCCGCGGCGACCACCAGCAGGACCAGCTCCCAGGCGCAGAGCAGCACCGAGCGTCGCTGCCCGCGCAGCGAGGCCGCGTCGGCGGCCCAGAAGAACTCCGGCAGCAGGTCCCGCTCACGCACCCACCCGGTCCGTCCCGCAACAGACGCCATGTTCGGCCCCCACCAGTCGCTCCGGTCGCACCCTTTCCTGCCCCGGGCGGCTCGCCGGTACGCCTGGTGGCGCCCGGGGTGGCCGGATGTGGCCGGGAAGGCCCGGTGGTTGTCCGGTACTCCCCGTGTTCGGCCCGGCACCCAGCGTGCGGGGAGGTGGCGGGGGGCGCGCGGGGGGCGGCGGGTGTGCGCGGGCGACCGGGCCGGTGCGGGGCGGTGGGCCGGGTGCGGGTCAGTAGGTGTAGAAGACCCGGTCGGCGTTCTCGGCCATCTGCTTGGCGTTCCACTCGGTGCCGCCCGGGACGTTGCCGGAGCGGAACAGCGGCGGCGCGGGGCACTCCCCGGCGGCCGCCCGGTCGGCGAGCCGGCCGACCGCCGAGGCGACCACGGCCTGCATCAGCGCGCTGGTCACGACGGTGGAGACCGGGCCGAAGGTGGTCTCGGCGCCGGGGTGGGTCAGCTCGCCGTCGCCGACCGCGATCTTGCTGTCCAACACCACGTCGCAGTGGTCCTTCAGGTAGGTGCCGGTCGGGTGCGCCGAGGGCACCTCGTCCGGGTACGCCAGCGAGGTCACCCCGACCACCTTGAGGCCGCGGTCCCGGGCGTACCGGGCCAGCTCGACCGGCATCACCTGGCGGCCGGAGAGCGAGATCACGAACAGCAGGTCCCCGGTGGTCGCCGGGGTCAGGTCCAGGGTGGCGGTGGCCAGCCCGGAGACCCGTTCCAGCGCGCTGGACAGCGGCGCGGGCATCACCGTCACCCCGACCGCCCCGGGGACGTTCAGCAGGTTCATCGGGACCAGCCCGCCGGCCCGGTAGACCACGTCCTGGGCCGCCAGCGCGGAGTGCCCGGCGCCGAAGGCGAAGACCCGGCGGCCCTCCGCCATCGCCTCCGCCAGCAGCGCGGCGGCGGCCTCGATGGTGTCGGCCTCCTCCTCGCGGACCCGCTGGAGGTGGGAGATCGCGGCGTCGAAGTACCGGCCGACCAGGTCGTTCATCTGCTGCCTTCGCTCTCTGCCGGTGGGGGATTCCGGCCGGGTGGGGTGGTCCGGGTGGTCCAGACCGCCGGGGGAGAAAGCTCCGGCGAGCACGGTCGCGCTCCGGCGGCATCGTTGTCAACAGGAACAAAACGGCTCTCCGGAGCCCCGGGGCGGGCCCGGTTGTCGGTCCGGTACGTCAGAATTGGCGGTGAGGACACCGAAGAACGGAGCCAGCGGCGATGTCTGGGCTGATCGACACCACTGAGATGTACCTTCGCACCATCCTGGAGCTGGAGGAGGAGGGCATCGTCCCGATGCGTGCCCGGATCGCGGAGCGGCTCGAACAGAGCGGCCCCACGGTCAGCCAGACGGTCGGCCGGATGGAGCGCGACGGGCTGCTCCAGGTCGCCGGGGACCGCCACCTCGAACTGACCGAGGAGGGCCGCCGGCTCGCGGTGCGCGTCATGCGCAAGCACCGCATCGCCGAGTGCCTGCTCGTCGACGTGATCGGCCTGGAGTGGGAGCAGGTGCACGAGGAGGCCTGCCGCTGGGAGCACGTGATGAGCGAGACGGTCGAGCGCAAGGTGCTCGCCATGCTCGGCCACCCCACCCAGTCCCCGTACGGCAACCCGATCCCGGGCCTGGACGAGCTGGGCGACACCAAGGCCGAGGGGGAGGGCTTCGACGCCGGGCTCGTCGCGCTGGACACCGTCAGGCCGGGTGAGGCCGGGGCCGACGTGGTGGTCCGCCGGATCGGCGAGCCGATCCAGACCGACAGCGCGCTGATGAGCACCCTGCGCCGGGCCGGTGTCCGGCCGGGCTCCACGGTCAAGGTGAGCGCCGGCGTCGGCGGCGTGCTGGTCGGCACCGGCGACAACGCGGCGGAGCTGGGCAAGGACATCGCCCAGCACGTCTTCGTCGCCCAGGCCTGAGCCCGTGTTCCGGCCCGGGCCCGGGCGTTACGGCCCGGCCCCCGGCCCCCGGCCCCGGGCGTTACGGCCCGGGCCTGAGCCCGCGTCCCGTCGGCGGGGCGGAGCCGGGACAGCGAAGGGGCCCGCTGCTCCCCGTGCAGCGGGCCCCTTCGTCCTCCCCGTTCCCTCCCGTCCCTCCCTGCTCCCTCCCGTTCCCCTCCGTCCCTCCCGCTCCCCTCCACCGCCGCCGCCCGGCTTCCCCGTCCGAGCGCCCCTCCCGGCGTCCCCACACACCGCAATTCCTCCCCTCGGCCGATCATGGCAATCCTTGAGTGCTGTCACTCGTCCGAGGGGCTTCTACGGTTGACCAGCGGGTACACGGAAGCCTTATCCGGACATGCGTATGACGGGCCCCGTCCCCGGTGGGGGACAAGGCCCGTCACTCGCGCGCGTTGTGTCGCGCGGTGCGCGCCCTCACCCGATCGGCAGAGGGCGGCCGTCTGGGGCCGGACGGAACCGGCCGGGTTCAGCCCACCGGCGCCGGCCGGGCGGCCCGGGCGGCCCGGGCGGCGCGGGCCGAGGGCGCCTCGCGGCCGCAGGCGTACGCGAGCGGACTGATCAGTTCGGCGGCGTCCGGCAGCCAGCGGTTGAGCGCGGTGGGGGAGCGGGCCCACTGGGCGTACCCCAGCGAGCCGATCCGGGACGGCGGTGCGACCGTCCAGTCGCCCTCGCCGCGGGCGACCAGGTCCAGTCGGCCGGGCGGCCAGCCGAGTCGGCGGAGCAGCTCCGGGAGCCTGGCCGCGATCCCGGGCAGCACCAGGAAGTGCAGCCGCCGCCCGATCCGCCCGGGCGCGGCGGGCTGGACGACGACCGGGCCGAGCTGGAGGTCCATCCGCTCCATCCGGGCGAGCGCCAGGCAGCCGGCCGTCTCCGGGACGTCCAGCACGTCGAACGAGCGCCCGGTGGGCAGCAGGACCGAGGCCTGCGGCTGCGCCGTCCACCAGGCCCGGACCGCGCCGGGCCCGGCGCTCGCCCGCCGCGCCCAGTCGGTGTCCAGCGGGTGCGCGCCCGGCAGCGTGCAGCGCCGGTCGCCGCAGGAGCAGCGGACGCCGCCGTCGCCGTCGTCGATCAGCCAGGCGCCCGGGGCCACCTCCCAGTGGCAGGCCTCGGCGTAGCCGACGGCTTCGACGAGCAAGGCGGGTACGTCGGCCGTCTCGTTCCGGCCCGAGGCGTCGGGGATGTCTTCCACGGGCTGCTCAACTACCGTGTGTGAGGCTGGTTACGGCCCGATGGCGCCCGGTTGGGTGCATCCCGGCAATGTCACCCGTTCCGGTTAGTCGACCGATTTGGTGGGGTCGAGGGCGGGCGCAGCGGGGGCGCACGGGAGCATTTCCCAGGGCGCAAGGGGGGTGCGGTTCGTCACCGTGGGTATCCCGCTGGCGTTGCTGATCGCTAACCTTGTGTCAGATTCCTTGGACGGTCGGACAGTCGGCAACAGATCAGCAGAATCGTCGCCCGCCGGCCGGGACCGGAGGGTGTGGGGAGGCGAAGCCCAATGGCCGCGAGACCACTCGTCGCACGACAGCCCAACGAGCGTCTGCAGCAACTGATCCAGGAGGCCAGCTGTTCCAACGCCGGCCTGGCCCGGAGGGTCAACCTCTGCGGCGCCGAGCACGGGCTGGACCTTCGGTACGACAAGACCTCCGTCGCCCGCTGGCTGCGCGGGCAGCAGCCGCGCGGGCAGGCGCCGGCCGTGATCGCCGAGGCCCTCGGCCGCAAGCTCGGCCGCAGCGTGTCGGTCGAGGAGATCGGCATGGCGGACGGCAAGAACCTGAGCTCCGGCATCGGGCTCCAGTTCGCGCCGACCATCGGTGCCGCCCTGGAGCAGGTCTGCGAGCTGTGGCGCAGCGACGTCGGCCGGCGGGACTTCCTGACCGGGGCGACGGTGGCCGCCTCCGCGCTGGTGGAGCCCAGCCGGGACTGGCTGATCACCCCGCCGGACCCGGTGGTGGCGCGGGCCGGCGGCCCCCGGGTCGGCCCGACCGACGTGGCCGCGATCAGGGCGACCACCGCGATGCTGGTCGACCTGGACCACCGCTTCGGCAGCGGCCATGTGCGCCCGGTGGTGGTGCACTACCTCAACTCGGTGGTCTCCGGCCTGCTCGGCGGCGCCTACCGGGAGGAGACTGGACGCCAACTCTTCGCCGCGGTGGCCCGGTTGACCGAACTGGCCGGCTACATGGCGGTGGACACCGGGCAGCCCGGGCTCGCCCAGCGCTACTACATCCAGGCGCTGCGGCTGGCCCAGGCCGCCGACGACCGCGGCTACGGCGGCTACGTGCTGGCCGCCTCGATGAGCCACCTCGCGGCCACCCTCGGAAACCCGCGGGAGATCGCCCAACTCGCCCGCGCCGCCCAGGAGGGCGCCCGCTCGGTCGCCACCCCGACGGCGATGGCGATGTTCTACGCCGCCGAGGCCCGCGGCCACGCCCTGCTCGGTGACGCCCGCTCCTGCGAGACGGTGTCGGCCAGGGCGCTGGAGATGATGGAGAAGCGCCGCCCGGAGGACGACCCGGACTGGATCGCCCACTTCGACGACGCCTACCTCGCGGACGAGCTGGCCCACTGCCACCGGGACCTGGAACAGGCCGGCCAGGCCGAGCACTACGCCCGCCGGGCACTCGACCTGCACCCGCCGACCAGGGTCCGGCGCCGCGCCGTGGACCTCGTCCTGCTGGCCACCGCCCAGCTCCAGCAGCGGGACCTGGAACGCGCCTGCGAGACGGGCGCCCAGGCGGTCCGGCTGCTGAGCGGGCTGCGCTCCAACCGGGGCGTGGAGTACCTGGACGAGTTCCGGCGCAGGCTGGAGCCGTACCGGGAGCAGCGGGTGGTCCGCGAGTTCCACGCCCGGGCGGATGCGGAGGCGGCCTGAGACCCGGGCCGACCGAGCCCGGGACGGCTTGATCCCGGGACGGACGGCGGGGCGGCGGAGGCGGGCCGCGGATCGTCTGTGCAGGGAGCGTGACGGATGTCCCGCCCACGTGGTCACCCGGTGAGGCGAACCGGTAGCGTGGGCGCGACGTCCAAGGAACTGTGATGCTCCCAAGAACCGACGAGATGTGGTCCGCCGTCAGTGCGCGGTCCTGCACAGGTGAGGAATCGCGTTGAGTCAGCGCCGCTCGTACCCGAACTCCGGTGACTTCAACCTGGACGACCTGTTCCGCCCCGAGCCCGGCCAGCCGCAGGGGCAGCCGTCGGGGCAGCCGGGCCAGCCGCAGGGCCACTCGGCCGTGCCGCCGGTGGGTCAGCCGTCCGGGCAGCCGGAGTACCTCGGCGAGGGCGCGCACGTGCTGCCGACCCAGGCCATGCCCGCGCAGCCGATGCCCGGCCAGGCTCCCTGGGGCGCCCCGCAGCCCGGGTACGGCGCCCCGCAGGCCGATCCGGCCCCGGAGACCCAGCACCTGCCGCCCTACCCGGTCGGCGACCCGCGGGCGGGCGGCTACCCGGCGGCGCAGGCCCAGCCCGGCTACCCGCAGCCGCAGCCCGCGCCGGGCTACCAGGGCTATCCGCCGGCCGCGCAGCCGCAGCCGCAGCCGGCCTATCCGGCGCAGGACTACCGCCAGGGCTACGCCCCGGAGCAGGGCCAGGGCTACGGTCAGGGCTTCGACCAGGGGTACGACGCGACCCAGGGGGACGGCTCGGGGCGCGGCGGACGCCCTTCCAACAAGCTGATCATCGGCGGCGTGGTGGCGGGCTGCGCGGCGGCGGGCATCCTGGTCGCCGTCCTGATGAGCGGCGGCGACGCGCCCAAGGACGACAAGAAGGCCCCGGTGGCCGCCACCTCCGCCGCGACCGCCGCCACCCCCGGGACGCCGAGCGCGAGCGGCTCAGGTGCGGCCGTCGACCCGGAGGTCAAGGCCCAGGCGCAGCCGCTCTCGGACCTGCTGGGCACCGCGAGCGACAGCCGCAGCTCGGTGGTCTCCGCGGTCGCCTCGGTGCAGAAGTGCGACAAGCTGCCCGAGTCGCAGCAGGCGCTGACCGCCGCGGCCGGCAAGCGGCGCGAGCTGCAGAGCAAGCTCGGCCAGCTGAAGACCGACAAGCTGCCCGGCGGCCAGCAGCTGGTCGACCAGCTCAACGCGGCCTGGACGGCCTCGGCCCTGGCCGACGACGAGTACGCCGCCTGGGCGCAGGACGCCCAGGGCGCCTGCGACGCCAAGAAGCAGGACAACCAGCACTACAAGAACGCCGTCCAGGCGAGCGGCACCGCGACCACCGCGAAGAAGCAGGCCGCCACCCTCTGGAACGCGATCGCCGGCCAGACCGGACTGCCCAACCGGAGCGACGGCGACCTGTGAGCGACGGCGGGCCGTGAACGGCGCCGTCCCGTGGACGGTGACGGCCCCTGAGCGGTGCGGGGGCGGCCCGGAAGGACCGCCCCCGCACCGCTCACGGGCTCCGGGTCAGGCCGGCGGGCGGCCCCCGGTGAGCGCCCAGCGGACGTCGACGAAGCCCGGCTGCTGCAGGGTCATCCGGCCGTTCTTGACCACCTGGTAGGTGACCCAGGTGTTCACCAGCCGCGGCGACCCGCTGCTGGGCAGCATGTTGGTGGTGCCCCAGTTCAGCGGCGGGGTGATCCCGACGTCGATGCCCTCGCCGCTGTCCAGCAGCGAGGAGACCGCCTTCGGGGTGACCGGCTTGCCGGCCTCCGCGAGCTTCTGCACCGCCGTCCGGAACACCTCGTACGCGACCCAGGTGGTCTGCACGCCCGGGTCGGAGACGTCGATCGGGTGCCCGCCGGTGGTGTCGGTGCGCACCACCGCCCGCAGCCCGTCCCAGATCTTCGCCGACTCCGGCGGGTACCAGCTGGTGACGTAGGCGCCGCCGAGCGGGCCGGTGTCGCCGCCGGTGGAGTCCACCACCGACTGCTGGACGCTGCCGATCACCGAGGCGATCCGGGTGTTCTTCGGGTTCAGCCGCCGGTAGGAGTCCAGCAGGTTGCCGGTCGGCTCGGCGGCCAGGGCGCTGGTGACGCAGTTGCCCGGCTCGTCCTTGCCGATCGCCTTGCGGGCCACCGGGGTGTAGTCGGAGGACTGCTCGGGCGCCTTGACGTCCGTCAGCCTGATCCCGGCCGGCCGCAGCGCGGTGCCCAGGTAGCCGAGCAGGTTGTCGCCGGCCGGGGTGTCCGGGCGGACCAGGGCGACGGACTTGCAGCCGGCGTCCACCAGCTGGCGGCCGTTGCCCGAGATCAGGGCCGGCATGCCGCCGTCCACCGGGTAGGACAGCGGGCTGGTGAACTCCGGCTGGGAGAGTCCGTAGCCGCCGATCAGCGGGATGCCGGCGCGCTCCAGCACCGGCATGAACGCCTCGCCCCACTGGCTGTAGGAGCCGATCACGGCGACCACCTTGGCGTCCACCGCCTGCTGGGCGCAGGCGCGGGCACCGTCCGCGGTGTTGTGCTCGTTGCAGGTGATCACCCGCAGTCGGTGGCCGTTCAGGCCGCCCTTGGTGTTGACGTCCTGGCCGATGGCGGAGGCGAGCGCGGTCATGCCCGGGCGGTCGGCGGATCCCGTCCCGGCCGGGGCCCAGGTCATCACGGTCAGATCGTTGCCGCTGGTGGAGGCATCGGCCGGTCCGCCGCACGCGGAGGCCGAGAAGAGGGTGGGGAGCAGGGCCGCGGTGGTCACGGCGGCTGCGATCGGGCGTCGGCGGCGGCGTCGCACGATCTGGGGACGGGCCTGGAACGAGTCCCTTCGGCTGGTCATCGTTAATCCCTCTCTGGGCGCACTCCGGCGCACCGGGACCAGCCAAGCCCCGGCGCCACAAGCCGAGAGGGCCGAAATGCGAACGGACGGCAAACGGCCGCCGAAATCCGGGGCGGTACGCGTGTAGATCGCGAGTGGAGCACGAACAGACGGGGAACGTACGATCGTTCACCATGTCCGCCAGCACAGATTCTTCGCACCGGTACGCCCGAAACACTTCTCGTCCGGGCCACCGCTCCAGCACGATGGGCGGCATGCCGCTCAACGACCTGCCCTGGTGGCGCTGGCGAGCCCGACTGCGCTCGGCGCTGCACATGCTGTCCGACCCCGGTTTCCAGCAGGAGACCTGGCTGACCGGGAGAGAGGGGTACGGCGACGTGACCGACGCCGTCTACCGGCTGGTCGAGGACACCTGGCTGGACCGCTGGTCGGCCGAGAAGTACGTCGGGACGATCCTCCGCGACTCCGCCGAGGCCGCGCTGGTGGACGTCGCGGTGCTGCGGGCCGTGCAGATGCTGCACGAGGTCGGTGCGGACGCGCCGGCCTCCGCCTACCTCGGCCACCCCGGCTGGCCGGAGACCGTCCGGGCCGCCCGGGAGGCGCACGTCGCACTGGCCGTGGGAGACGGGGACGACCCGGACGCGGCGCCGAAGTCGCTGGACGTGCTGCGCATCCTCACCCGGGTCTGACCCGCCGGGCACCCCCGTCCCGCAGTACGGGCAGCGGGGCGGCGGGTGTCCGGGATGTGACACGCTGGACCATCCACGCACGTCACGACCTCAGAACGGAACACCCCCAGTGGAACAGCAGCCGGCCAGCGCCCAGTACGTCCTCACGCTGTCCTGCCCCGACAAGCAGGGCATCGTCCACGCTGTCTCCAGCTACCTCTTCATGACCGGCTGCAACATCATCGACAGCCAGCAGTTCGGGGACGCCGACAGCGGGCTCTTCTTCATGCGGGTGCACTTCTCCGCCCCCGAGCCGGTCACCGCCGACAAGCTGCGGGCCAGCTTCGCGGCGATCGGCGCCTCCTTCGGGATGGACTGGCAGATCCACCCGACCGAGGAGCGGATGCGGATCGTCCTCATGGTCAGCAGGTTCGGGCACTGCCTGAACGACCTGCTCTACCGCACCCGGATCGGCGCCCTGCCGGTGGAGATCGCCGCGGTGGTCTCCAACCACACCGACCTGCGGGACCTGACCGAGAGCTACGGCGTCCCCTTCCACCACATCCCGGTCACCAAGGACACCAAGACCGAGGCCGAGCGGCAGCTGCTCGACCTGGTCGCCAAGGAGAACGTGGAACTGGTCGTGCTGGCCCGCTACATGCAGGTGCTCTCCGACCAGCTGTGCACCGAGCTGTCCGGCCGCGTGATCAACATCCACCACTCCTTCCTGCCGAGCTTCAAGGGCGCCAAGCCGTACCACCAGGCGCACGCGCGCGGCGTGAAGCTGATCGGCGCCACCGCGCACTACGTCACCGCCGACCTGGACGAGGGCCCGATCATCGAGCAGGAGGTGGCCCGGGTCACCCACGACGTCAGCCCCGACCAGCTGGTCGCGCTCGGCCGGGACGTCGAGTGCCAGGCTCTGGCCCGCGCGGTGAAGTGGCACAGCGAGCACCGGGTGCTGCTGGACGGGACCCGTACGGTCGTCTTCGCCTAGTAGGCGCCGGCTACGGCCGGGAGAGCAGCGGGAGCGCGTGCAGCACCTCGCGGACCGCGGCGCGGTCGCCGTGCTCGCCGACCGGCAGCCGGTCCGGGTCGCGGTGGGCGGCGGCCAGCTGGCACAGCTCCAGGCCGTCCAGCACCATCGAGGCCACCGGCTCGCCGCCGCCGTTCCCTCCGGGTGAGCCGTCGGCGGCGCCGGGACGGTCGTCGCCGTCCAGGCTGACCAGCCATTCGCCGCCCGCCGGGCCGTCGACCATCAGTCGCACCCGCCGGGCCGTCCGGGTCCCGCCCTCCGGTGCGCCCGGCGCCCGGGCGTGCTCGGGCCGGGCGGCGCGCAGCCCGGCCAGCGCCCGGGGCAGCAGCCGGACCACCAGCTCCACCATCTGCCGCAGGTGCTGCGGCGCCGGCGGATCGTACGGGTAGGCGACCGCCCGGGCCACGTCCTCGCCGTGCACGAAGCACTCGAAGGCGCGGTCCACGAAGGCGTCGCGCAGCGGCAGCACCGCGAAGCCGTAGTCGACCGGGGTGTTGCCCTGCGGCGCGAGCGCGGCGCTGCGCACCAGGTCGTGGGCCTGCCGCCGCCAGCGGGAGCGCACCGACTGCGGGGCCAGGCCGTCCTGGTCGGCGATCAGCCGGGCGGTGCGCGCGCTGATCGCGGTGTACGGGCCGCCCTGCGGCGGGACCCGCGGCACGGCCGGTCCGGCCGCCGGCTCCTGCGGCGGCACCCGCCGCCCGGCCGGTGCGGCGGGCGGGCCGGGGGCGGCCGGCACCGGGTCGGGCAGGCCGAGCGCCATCGCCAGGAAGCCGTCCACCGCGGTCAGATGGCCCAGCACCTCGGCCGGGCGCAGCCGCTCGGTGCCGCCGTGCCACGGCAGTTCGGCCACCTCCTGCCACTCCTCCGGGCCGAGGTCGCGCAGCAGCGCGTCGAGCTTGGCGGTCTCCGCCGTGTACGGCACGCCCCAGGCGGGGACGGGCAGTTCGGCCGGGCGGCGGGCCAGGCACCAGTCGAGCACCTGCTGGCGCAGCGGGCCGGGCTGGTCCAGCGGCTCGTCCAGGGAGAGCCAGCCGGCCGCCTCGCGCAGCCGGGCCGCCTCCTCGGCGCACTCCCGGCAGCCGCGCAGGTGCTGCTCCAACTCGGCGGCCTCGCGGGCCGGACAGGCACCGAGGGCCCACGCGCCGAGCAGCGAGCGCAGGGCGTCGTGCCGCTCCTCAGTGCTGCTCACGTCTCCCCGTTCCCGTTCCCGGCCCGTGCCCGCCGGTTCCGTCCTGGCGGGCGCGTTCGTCGGCCAGTTCGGTGGCCAGCAGCTCCAGACCGAGCCGCATCCGCTGCTTGGCGGCCTGTTCGCTGATGCCGAGCAGCCGGGCCGTCTCGCGGTAGGTGCGGCCGTCGTAGTAGGTCACCGCGATGGTCTCACGCAGGGGTCGGGGCAGGGAGTCGACCACGTACTGCATCCGCGCGGCGGTGGCCACGGCGCGGATCTCGGCCTCCGCGCCGGGCGCGGGCTCGGCGGCCCGGCGCGCCCGCAGCCGTTCGACCGCGCGGTGGTGGGTCAGCGCGCCGAGCCAGGAGCGCAGGGTGCCGCGGGCGGGGTCGAAGTCCTCGGGGTGCTCCCAGACATGGGCGAAGATCTCCCGGGTGAGCTGGGTGGCGGCGGCCTGGTCGGCCAGTATCCGCCCGGCCAGGCCGTGCACCATCGGCGCGAGCTGGTCGTAGAGTTCGCCGAGCGCCGTCTCCTCGCCGCGGGCGAGGCGGCGTTGCAACTGCTCGTCCCAGCGCGGGGTCCGCTCCGGGGTGGCCATCGGGAACCACCCTCCTGACCGGGTTCGCTGGCGTACCCAACGGTATCTTGCGGCCGGGCGGCGCCGGGGGCGATTCCGGCAAGAACGGAACCGTTCCCCACGGTTCGCCGTCCTCGTGGACGTGCCGCCCGGCGCGGAGCTCCCGGCCCGCTCCGGCGGGCCCGGATCGGGCCGCCGTCCGTCGTCCGCCCTTGGTGTCCGCCGCCCACGGGGCCGCTGTTCGAGCGCCGATGGACATATGTCGCACGGGTGGTTCGCGAGTGGCGGCCGGGGTGGGCGGGGCGCGCGGCGGTAGGTTCCCGACTGCGGGACCGGCCGGGCGGCCCGGGCCGGACGATCACCGGTGCGAGGCTCGCGAGAGTGAGCGGGACAGTATGCACTGCCCTGTCGCCCGATCGCCGGAATATGCCCGAAGCGCTTGCTGCTGTCCGTCCCCCCGCCCATCCTGAGGCGTGTTCGTGTCGCGGCCGGTGACCGACCGACGAGCCGGCGCGGACGAGTGGGCGCGGGCGGGCGGGTCGGGCGGGCGCCCGGGTACGGCTCGGGCGGCGCCGGGCGACGGGCCGGGGCCCGCCGGCCGGACCGGCCCGATCGGGACTAAGGCCGAACTGCGAGTGCAGGTGGTGGAGCGGTGCAGGTTCTTCAGGTACAGCTGGCGGTGGAGGCCGACCCCGCCGAGGTCGGGCGGGCCCGCCGGTGGGTGCGCTCGCGGCTGCTGAACCACGGGGTGGACCCGGACGCGCCGATGGCCGAGACGGTGGTGCTGGTGGTCTCGGAGCTGGTGACCAACGCGGTGGTGCACACCGGCTGTCCGGCCGTGCTGCGGCTCTGCCTGCCGGTGGCCGGGGACCCGCCGCAGGACGGGCCGGCCGCCCCGCTGCGGGTGGAGGTGGCCGACGCGAGCCGGGTCGCCCCGGCCCCGCGGCACGCGGGCGCGGACGAGGACGCGACCAACGGGCGCGGCCTGGAGCTGGTCGAGCTGCTCTGCGAGCGCTGGGGCTGGTACCCGGACGGCTCGGGCAAGCGGGTCTGGTGCGAGATCGGCAGCGACGCCCGCCCGGCCGATCCGCTGGCGGACGTGGACTGGGCGGCTTTGGCGCAATAGCGGCTTTCGCGGCGGCCGTCGGACCGTGCAGATCTCCGGCGCCGATCACCGGCCGAAAGGTGACGCAACCATTCCGAATTTCGGACTACCCATTGACGTGACGTATCCGACTGATCACGCTTGGGTGCGGCGCTCCGTTGCGAGGGGACGCCGAGGGGACGTCCGTCCACCGCCGCGGTGCTGCTGTCCAGGGGATTCGTGCCAGCAGGGGGGATCGCGGACGGTCGGTCGCGGGCCGCTCCTTGGCGAGTGCGGAGGGTGTGGCGCGGGATCAGGGCTCGCGCGCCGCGATTGGATGGCGGCCTGCCGTGCCGTGCTCGGGGCGCGCGCGGCCTGCCGCCATCCAATGCGCCGCCCGGCAGCGGCGAGATCCGGCCACCGGCTGCCCGATGCCCGGGGCGCGCTCAGGAAGCGCGCCGGACACGGCTTTCGGGGAGCGCGCGGCCCTCGGGGAGCGTGCGGAAGGTGCGCCGGTAGGCGCTCGGCGCGACGTCGAGCCGGCCGCGCAGCTGCAGCCGCAGCGAGGCGGCGGTGCCGAAACCGGACTCCCGGGCGACCTGGTCGATCGTCAGGTCGGTCCGCTCCAGCAACTGGCGGGCCCGCTCGGTGCGCTGGGTGGTGATCCACTGGCCGGGGCTGGCGCCGGTCTCCTCGCGGAAGCGCCGGGTGAAGGTCCGTACGCTCATCCCCGCCCGGTCGGCGAGCTGCCGCAGCGCCAGCGGCCGGTCCAGGTGCTCCAGGGCCCAGGCGCGCACCGCGGCGGTGCCGCTGTCGTCGGCGTCCACCGGGCTCGGGGCCTCCACGTACTGCTTCTGGCCGCCCTCGCGCCACGGCGGCACCAGGCAGTTGCGGGCCACCGCGTTGGCCACCGCGCTGCCGTGGTCGCGGCGCACCACGTGCAGGCACAGGTCCACCCCGGCGGCCACGCCGCCGGAGGTGAGGACGTCGCCGTCGTCGGTGTAGAGGACGTCGGGGTCCAGCCGCACCCGGGGGAACAGCCGGGCGAAGCGCTCGGTGTAGCGCCAGTGGGTGGTGGCCGGGCGGCCGTCCAGCAGCCCGGCGGCGGCCAGGATGAAGGAGCCGGTGCAGATCGACATCAGCCGGGTGCCGGGCCGGATCCGGGCCAACGCGGCGGCCAGCTCCGGGGTGAAGCAGGCGTCGGCGACGGCCGGGCTGGAGTCGGAGGAGGCCGGGATCAGCACCGTGTCGGCCCGCTCCAGGAGTTCGGACCCGTGGTCGACCATGATCCGGAAGTCGGCGCTGGTGGTGACCGGCCGTCCGTCCAGGGTGCAGGTGGCCACCTCGTACAGCGGCTGCCCGGCCGGGTCCTTGGCGCCGCCGAAGATGCGGGCGGGGATGCCGAGTTCGAAGGCGATCACGCCCTCCAGGGCGAGTACCGCGACCAGGTGTGCCATGCCGTCCCTCGGGGTGCGGGTGGATTCGGGGGTGGGGTCGGGCCAGCGTACCGCCGCTCCTGGCCCGATTCTTGCGAAAGCTGTCATTCAGGCCACTCGTCCCGCTCCGGCCGGCCCGGAACACTCGTCCGCGTGACCGAACGCAGCGCCCTCGCCCCCACGTCCCGCTCCGCACCGCCCGCCCCGGCCAAGCGCCCCCGGGTGCACTACGCCTGGGTGGTGGCCGCCGTCTCCCTGCTCGTCCTGCTCGGCTCGGCCGGCTTCCGCTCCACGCCGAGCCTGATGATGGACGCCCTGCACAACGAGTTCGGCTGGTCGCTCGGGACGATCTCCAGCGCCACCTCCGTCAACCTGACGCTCTACGGCCTGACCGCCCCCTTCGCCGCCGCCCTGATGGACCGTTTCGGCGTGCGGCTGGTGGTGGTCTGCGCGCTGCTGACCATCTCGGTCGGCGCCGGGCTGACCATGCTGATGCGCGAGCCCTGGCAACTGGTGCTCTGCTGGGGCGTGCTGGTCGGCCTCGGCAGCGGCTCGATGGCCGGCGCCTTCGCCACCACCATCACCGGCCGCTGGTTCCAGGCCCGCCAGGGTCTGGTCACCGGGGTGCTGACCGCCGCCGGAGCGGCGGGCAACCTGGTCTTCCTCCCGGTCGGCGCCTGGCTGGTCGAGCAGCACGGCTGGCGCTCGGCGGTGGTCGTGGTCTCGCTCGCGGCCAGCGCCGTCGCCGTCCCGGTCCTGCTGCTGATGCGCGAGCGGCCCGCCGACCTGGGCCTGCTCCCGTACGGCGCGACCGAGGCCCCGCCCGCGCCGGCCGCCAACGGCCGCGCCCTGGCCCGCTCGCTGCGGGTGCTGCGGACCGCCGCCCGCAGCCGGGCGTTCTGGCTGCTGGCCGGCTCCTTCGCGATCTGCGGCGCCACCACCGCCGGCCTGGTCGGCACCCACTTCATCCCGGCCGCGCACGACCACGGCATGCCGGTCACCACCGCCGCGAGCCTGCTCGCCCTGATCGGCGTGTTCGACGTGCTGGGCACCGTCTTCAGCGGCTGGCTCACCGACCGGGTCGACTCCCGGCTGCTGCTGACCGTCTACTACGGGCTGCGCGGCCTGTCCCTGCTCCTGCTGCCGCAGCTGCTGGCCGGCTCGCTCCAGCCGCCGATCCTCGCCTTCGTGATCTTCTACGGGCTGGACTGGGTGGCCACCGTGCCGCCGACCGTCGCGCTCTGCCGCCGGCACTTCGGCGAGGACGCCCCGATCGTCTTCGGCTGGGTGCTCGCCGCCCACCAGATCGGCGCGGCCGTCGTCGCCGGACTGGCCGGCCTGGCCCGGGACGCGCTCGGCAACTACGACCTCACCTGGTACGGCGCCGGCGCGCTGTGCGCGGTCGCGGTCGGGCTCTGCCTGGCGCTGCGCACCGGGCGGCCCGACGGGGCGGTGCCGGCCCTGTCGTGAGGGTCGGCGCTCCGCAGGTGGGGGCGGTGGCGGGCCTCCCGGGCCTGCCGGTCCGCCCGGTCCGCTCGGGCCTTCCGGGCCTCCCGGTCCGCCCGGGCCCTCTGGGCCACCGAAGCCTTCCGGTAGGACCGTCGTACCGGAGGTCTAGGCTCCGCTCCATGGCGCTCACCTTCACCCTGGACCCCAAGCTCGACCCCGACCTGCGGACGGACATCGTCCGGCTGTGGGCCGACGTCACCAACGCCGGCGGGGCGGTCGGCTTCCTGGCGCCGGTCACCGAGGAGGAGGTCTGGAACACCGCCGACCACCAGTTCGCCGGGGTCGAGCCGGACGGTCCGGACCGGCTGCTGGTCGCGCACGAGAGCGCGACGGGCCGGCTGGTCGGGGTGCTGTTCTTCGAGTCGATGCGGTTCGGCCCGATGGAGCACTGGCGGATGCTCAAGCGGGTCATGGTGCACCCCGACTTCCAGCGCCGCGGCCACGGCGCCCGACTGCTGGCCGAGGCCGAGCGGGTGGCCCGGGGGTGGGGCCTGGAGTCGCTGCGGCTCACCGCGCGCGGCGGCCTGGGACTGGAGCGGTTCTACGCCCGCAGCGGCTACCGGGAGGTCGGCCGGGTGCCAGCCGCGATCCGGGTCGCCCCCGGGGACGACCGGGACGACATCACCATGTGGCTCGATCTGCGCTGACAGCCGCCCGGGCGGGTCGGTCGGGTCGGCCGGGCGGGTCGGCCGGGCCGGATCGGGTGACCCGTGCCCCTCCCGGCCTGTCAGGCATGCTTGACTGGAGGACCCGCCCCAGCGCAAGAAGAAGGATGTGTCGAGTGACCAGCAACGGCCCGGAGAAGTCGCACGCCACGCTCCGCTACACCTCCATGCGGGTCAGCATCTTCCTCGGCTGCCTGCTGGTGGCCCTGCTGCTCGGGCACTTCCAGATCATCCCGGTCAGTGGTGAGGCCGGCATGATCTTCCTGTTCCTGCTGGCCGCGGTCGCCTCCGCGCCGCTCAGCTACGCGCTGCTGAGCAAGCAGCGCGACGCGATGTCCGCGCAGATCAGCGGCAAGGTCTCCGGGATGCGCAGCCGTACGGCGGAGCGGATCGCCGCGCAGAACGCCGAGGAGGACGCCGCCGACGACGCCGCCCGCGCGGCCACCGCCGGCCAGGGCTGATCCCGGCCCCGCCCACGAGCGCAGCCGCCGTGTCCGCCACCCGGGACTCCGTGCCGTCCGAGCCGTCGCCGGAGCCGTCGTCCGAGCAGCCGCCCGCCGAGGGGGCGCCCGCCGAGCAGCCGCCCGTCGAGGGGGCTTCCGGCACCTGGCCGGCCCCCGTCCGCCGGCCCACCGGGCGGGACGTGGCCCGGCTCGCCGGGGTCTCCCAGGCCACCGTCTCCCTGGTGTTCTCCGGCGCCGAGGCCGGCCGACGGGTCTCCGAGGCCACCCGCGGGAGGGTCCGGGAGGCCGCCCGCAGCCTCGGCTACCGCCCGCAGGCGGCCGGCCGGCAGCTGCGGCTCGGCCGCAGCGGGATGATCCTGCTGGCCGTGCCGAACCTCCAGGGGCCGTTCTTCGGCAGGGTGCTGGAAGGTGTCCACGAGGAGGCCGGCCGCAACGGCCTGGCCGTGGTGGTCAGTTCCGGCTGGGGCAGCGCCACCCTCGCCGAGGCCGCCACCGCCGGCCGCTTCGACGGCCTGCTGATCTGCTCCCCGGACGACAGCCAGCTCGGCGAACTGCCCGCCGACACCCCCGCCGTCTTCCTGGACGCCGACCCCGGCACCGACCGGACGCGTCCGACCGTCGAGCTCGACGTGGCCGGCGGGATGCGCGCCGCGGTCGAGCACCTGGCCGCGCTCGGCCACCGCCGGATCGGTCGGCTGCGCTCCAGCCACGCCGCGTACACCTTCCGGGTCCGGCAGGCCGCCTTCGAGCAGGCGGTCCGCGAACTCGACCTGGACGTCGTGGAGCTGGGCGTGAGCCTGAACGACGGGCACCGGGCCGCCCGGACCGTGGCGGGCCGGCTGCTGGAGCGGGCGGACCGGCCGCGCGCGGTCGTCTGCGACGACGACGTGGTCGCCTCCGGGGTCTACCAGGCCGCCGCCGAGCTGGGGTTGCGGGTGCCGGAGGACCTGTCGGTGGTCGGCATGGACAACGTCGCGGTGGCCGCGCTGCTCGCCCCGCCGCTGACCACCGTCGACCTGCCCGGCGAGGAGCTGGGCCGGGCGGGCGCGGCCGCGTTGGCGGCCCTGCTGCGCGGGGAGCGGGTGGCGCCGGTCGCGCCGCTGGCCACCTCGCTGGTGCTGCGCTCCTCCACGGCTCCGGCCAGTACGGCTTCGGCCGCTACGACTTCGACGCGCTGACCACGGCGCGTCGGCTCCGGGTGCGCGGAACGGCTCCGCCCGCACCGCCCCCGACTCCACCGGCAGCCCGCTGCGGCGGGCCCGGCCCGCTGCCGGTCGTGCCCGGTGCCGTCGCCCCGGGCTTCGGCGTGCTGTTCGCGGTGGCCTCCCGGCGTCGTCGGGGCCGCCGCAGGTGAACACCCGCAGGCAGGTGGACGAGGGGACCGCGCCCGTCGGCCAGACCACCGGCGGGCGCGGTCGTTCACGGGGTGGGTCAGCCCACCGGGACGGGCTGCGCGGCCGGGGCGAGCGGCACCGGGTGGAACCAGCGCCGGGCGCCGAACAGCAGCAGCCCGCCGAGCGCGATCCCGCCCGCCGCGCACAGCGCCACCGGGCGCAGCGAGTCCTCGGCGAGCTTGCCGGAGACGGCGTAGCCGAGCGAGTTGCCGGTGGCGAACAGCGTCACCAGCCAGGCGAAGGCCTCGGTGACGGTGCCGGTCGGCGCCAGTTCGGCGACCAGCACGAACGCGGCCGCCAGCAGCGGGGCCAGCATGATCCCGGAGAGGAAGGCCAGCGCGGCCATCGGGTAGGGACCGGGCAGGGCGAGCAGCGGCAGGTAGGAGGCGGCCATCGCGAGGGCCATCATCCAGGTCCGGGTGGCCGTGGTCCGCCGCCACTTGACCGCGCCGTAGGCGAGGGCGCCGAGCAGGCCGCCGAGCGCCGCCAGCGCCAGCAGGGTGCCTCCGCCGCCGGGCAGGGAGCCGACGTGCTGCTCGGCGTAGGCGATGAACAGCACGTTCTGGGCGCCGACCGCCCAGCCGGCCCCGGCCAGTCCGACCAGGAGCAGCACCAGCCCGGGGGAGCGCAGCGGTCCGAGCAGTCCGGCGGACTGCTCCCGTGCCGGGGCGCGCCAGGCCCGGGCGGGCCCGGCGGTGGCCACGACCAGCGCGCCCACGAGTCCGAGCCCGGCGGCCACCCAGAGCGCGGCGACCGGGCTGAACAGCCCGGAGATGGCGGCGACGGCCAGCGGCCCGGCCACGTACAGGATCTGCTGGGACGCGGAGTCGAAGGCGTACGCGGTGTCGAGCTGCTCCTCCTCGACCACGTCCGGCCAGAGCGAGCGCAGGCAGGGCTCCAGCGGGGGCATGGCGAGACCGGCGATCGCGGCGCCGACCGGTGCGGCGATCGCGGAACCGGGGGCGAGGGCGAGCAGCGCGTACCCGCCGCCGGCCACCACGGCGGAGGCGAGCAGGACGCGGGGCTGTCCGGTGCGGTCCACGATCCGGCCGAGCACCGGGCCGCCGACGGCGGCGGCGATCGCGTAGGCGGAGGTGGCCAGGCCGACCCGGCCGTACGTCACCCCGGCGTCGCGCAGGGCGAGGGCGATGACGAGGGCGGTCATGCCGGCGGGCAGCCGGCCGAGCAGGGTGCCGAGCAGCAGACGGGTGACGTGCGGGGCACGGAGCAGGGCGAGGTAGCCCATCGGGATCCTCTCCGGGTGGGCAGGCGGGGGCGGGGACGCCGTCAAAGTTATACGTATAACCGCTCGGCGGTCAATCGGACCGCCCGGTTGGGCTGATGGGGCGTCAGCTTCGTTCGTGTCCGGAGTGCGGGTTCACGGCAGGCCCCGGATGGGGAGGGGCTCCCTGTGACCTCAAACAAGTACTTTGAACATCTCAAACCTTTGCTGCTAACGTATCGGCCATGACAGCCTCAGACACACTGCGGATGAACGGCCCGGGCCAGCTGCCCCGCGCCGCCCGCCCGTGTGCTCTGGCCGGTGCTGTGGACAGCCCGCGCCGTTGTCGCGCCGTGCGCCTTACTGCCCTGAGCTGTACCGCGGCGGCACGCCCCTGACCGGGGGCCCGACGTTTCCCGTCCGGCCCCGCGCCGTGCCGCCCGCCCCACCCCACACCTCACCGTCAGCAACGCCCTCCCCCGGAGACGCTCCCCCATGTCCACAGCGCCCGAGGCGACCTCGTCGCCGTCCGTGCTCGCCCGCATCCGCAAGACGCCCTTCTGGGTGCAGATCGTCGCCGGCCTCGTGCTCGGCGTCGGCCTCGGCTACCTGGCCCGCACCGCCGAGATCTCCTGGTTGGCCACCACCCTGGAGACCATCGGCAAGATCTTCGTCCAGCTGCTCAAGCTGGCCGTCCCGCCGCTGGTGTTCACCGCGATCGTGGTGAGCGTCGCCAACCTGCGCAACGTGACCAACGCGGCCCGCCTGGCCACCCGCACGCTGCTCTGGTTCATGATCACCTCGCTGATCGCGGTCGGCATCGGCCTGGGCCTGGGCCTGCTGACCAACCCGGGCGAGGGCACCGACCTGAAGACCGAGGGCCTCAAGGCGCTCGACTCCAAGGGCACCTGGATCGACTTCCTGACCGGGATCTTCCCGACCAACATCGTCGACTCCTTCGCCAAGGTGAACGTGCTCCAGATCGTCTTCCTGGCGGTCGTGGTCGGCGCGGCGATCATCAAGCTCGGCGCCAAGGCCGAGCCGGTCCTCAAGCTCAGCGAGTCCGTGCTGGAGCTGACCCAGACCGCGCTGTGGTGGGTCATCCGGCTCTCCCCGCTCGGCACCCTCGGCCTGATCGGCAAGTCCGTCGCCAAGTACGGCTGGGACCTGCTGAAGCCCTTCGCCACGCTGACCCTGGACATCTACCTCGGCTGCGCGCTGGTGCTGTTCGTCGTCTACTCGCTGGTGCTGCGCTTCGCCGCCGGGCTCAACCCGCTGCACTTCTTCAAGGGCGCCTGGCCCGCGATCCAGCTGGCCTTCGTCTCCCGCTCCTCGGTCGGCACCCTGCCGGTCACCCGCCGCGTCACCGAGCGCCTCGGCGTCCCGAGCGAGTACGCGTCCTTCTCGGTGCCGTTCGGCGCCACCACCAAGATGGACGGCTGCGCCGCGATCTACCCGGCCGTCGCCGCGATCTTCGTCGCCCAGGTCTACAACATCGAGCTGGGCATCAAGGACTACATCCTGATCGCCTTCGTCTCGGTGGTCGGTTCGGCCGCCACCGCGGGCCTCACCGGTGCGATCGTCATGCTGACGCTGACCCTGTCCACGCTGGGCCTGCCGCTGGAGGGCGTCGGCCTGCTGCTCGCCATCGACCCGATCCTGGACATGATGCGCACCGCGACCAACGTCGCCGGCCAGGTCGTGGTCCCGATCGTGGTCGCCGCCCGGGAGAAGATCCTGGACGTCGCCGCGTACAACAACCCCTCCGCGGACCTGTACGACGAGGACGCGAAGCCGGCCGTCGGCGCCGGCCGGGCGACCCCGGCCGCGGTCTGAGGTCGTCGAACGTGCGATCGGACGTCAGAGGGGTCGTTCGATCGGCATGACGGAAAGGGCCCTCCCCCGGTGACGGGGGAGGGCCCTTTCCGCATTCCTCGATCCGTGCCCGAACTTCCGGCGGGCCGCGGGTTCGCGGATCGGGCCGCGGATTCCGAAAAGGCAGGGGGCCCGCCGGATGGGCGGGCCCCCTTGGGTACTGCTCTTGTGCTCATGGTGGCGGCTGTCGGGAGCCGCCGGTGGACCCGTCGGGGTCCCGAGCGATCAGGTCATCAGAGGATCGTCAGACAGCGGTGACGTTCTCCGCCTGCGGGCCCTTCGGGCCCTGGGTGACGTCGAAGGTGACCGCCTGGTTCTCCTCCAGCGAACGGAAGCCGTTCGCATTGATGGCGGAGTAGTGAACGAAGACGTCCGGGCCGCCGCCCTCCTGGGCGATGAAGCCGAAGCCCTTCTCAGCGTTGAACCACTTGACGGTTCCCGTGGCCATGCCGTTCTCCTTGCGATGCGTGTCGGGGGCCACACCGTGTGGCGCCCGGTCCGCTGCGCTGATCGCCCTGCCTCCGGACGTGTCCGAAATTTTTCGATATTGCTGAAAAACTACAAAAAGCCTGCGGTTACATGCTCCGCAGGCTTCAAGTACTGCAAGGGGAATCAAACTGCAACTGAGGGCAACGCTAGCATGCGGCCGCTGTGACGACCAGAGGTCACTTACCGCGCGGAAGACGCGTGTCGTCAGGCCCGGAACGGGTGTTGGAAGGCGGCTCGGGGACGTGTGAGGGCGTGTCGGGTCCGGCCGGTGCGAGCCGCCGTGAACAGCGGGCATACGCTGCGTGGAGGCACGAACAGCAAGGGAGCGGCGCAGTGGCAGCACCGGAAGCACGAACACCGGACGCGCGGACGCGGGAGCCCCGGCAGGACACCCCGGTCAGGCCGCGGGTCGGCCACATCCAGTTCCTGAACTGCGTCCCCCTCTACTGGGGACTCGCCAGGACCGGCAACCTGCTCGACCTGGACCTCACCAAGGACACCCCCGAGAAGCTGAGCGACCAGCTCGTCGACGGCGCCCTGGACATCGGCCCCATCACCTGCGTGGAGTACCTGCGCAACGCGGACGACCTGCTGGTCCTGCCGGACATCGCGGTCGGCAGCGACGGCCCCGTGATGTCCTGCCTGATCGTGAGCAAGGTGCCGCTCGCCGACCTTGACGGCCGCCGGGTCGCCCTCGGCTCCACCAGCCGCACCTCCGTACGGCTCGCCCGGCTGCTCCTTGAGGAGCGCGAGGGCGTGCACCCGGACTACTTCAGCTGCCCGCCGGACCTCAGCGCGATGCTCGCCGAGGCCGACGCCGCCGTCCTGATCGGCGACCCGGCCCTGCGCGCCTACCTCGGGCAGGCCGCCGACCTCGGGCTGACCGTCCACGACCTCGGCGAGATGTGGAAGGAGTGGACCGGCCTGCCGTTCGTCTTCGCCGTCTGGGCGGTGCGGCGCGAGTTCGCCGAGCGCGCCCCCGAGCTGACCGCCGCGGTGCACCGCGCCTTCCTGGAGTCCCGCGACCTGTCGCTGGTGGAGGCCGCCAAGGTCGCCGAGCAGGCCGCCCGCTGGGAGGCCTTCGGGGCGGACGTGCTGGAGCGGTACTTCAGCGAGGCGCTCGACTTCTCGCTCGGCGAGCGGCAGCTGGCGGGCGTCACGGAGTTCGCCCGGCGGGTCGCGCACGACAGCGGGTTCGCCCCGGACGTCGCGGTGCGGCTGCTGGAGCCGGCGGAGTTGCCGCTGGGGGAGTTGCCGGCGGGCGCGTTGCCGCCGGGGGCGTAAGAGGGGTCCGCTCGGCCCGGTACGGTCTGCACCGAGGCGCGGCCGGTTGGCGGTTGGCGGTGGCTGGCCGGCGAACAGCGGTCGGCTGTCGGCGGTCGACGGCCGGTCGGGCGCGCGGGCCAGCGGGCGAGGGAGCGTGCGGGAATGCGGGCACTGGAGTCGGACGATCCCCGCCAGGTGGGCGGCTACCGGCTGCTGCGCCGGCTGGGCTCGGGCGGGATGGGCCGGGTCTACCTCGGCCGGACGTCCGGCGGGCGCACCGTCGCCGTCAAGGTGGTGAGGTCGGAACTCGCGGACGACGCCGAGTTCCGCGCCCGGTTCCGGCAGGAGGTGGCCGCCGCCCGGCGGGTCGGCGGCGCCTGGACCGCGCCCGTACTGGACGCCGACACCGAGGGCGGGCAGCCCTGGGTCGCCACCGGCTACGTGGCCGGCCCCGCACTCGGCGACGCCGTCCGGACGTACGGGCCGCTGCCCGAACCGGCCGTGCGCGCGCTCGGCGTCGGGCTCACCGAGGCGCTCGCCCACGTCCACGGGCTCGGCCTGGTGCACCGGGACGTCAAGCCCTCCAACGTGCTGCTCACCCTGGACGGGCCGCGGCTGATCGACTTCGGCATCGCCCGCGCCCTGGACGCCGCCGGGGGCCTCACCCGTTCCGGTTACGTGGTCGGCTCGCCCGGCTTCATGTCACCCGAGCAGGCGAACGGGCAGCCGGTCGGGCCGGCCGGGGACGTCTTCTCGCTCGGCGCCGTCCTCGCCTTCTCGGCGACCGGCGTGCACCCCTTCGGTGAGGGGGTCAGCGCGGCCGTCCTGCTCTACCGGGTGCTGCACGAGGAACCGGACGTGGCCGGGCTGCCCGAGCCGCTGCGGAGGACCGTGCTCGACTGCCTGGCCAAGGACCCGGCCGCCCGGCCGACCCCGCGGCAGCTGCGCGACCGGCTTGATCCGGACGGCACGGCCGGCACCCGGCTGGCGCGGGGCGGCTGGCTGCCGGCGGAGCTGGCGGCCGGGGTGGGGCGCAGTGCGGTGGAGCTGCTGGACCTGGACGGCGAGCCGGGGACGGCGGAGGCGGCGGGGGAGAGGGCTCCGGGCGGGGTAGCCGGGGTTGGGGCCGGGATCGTGGCCGGAGTCGGAGTCGGAGTCGGAGTCGGGGCCGGGGCCGGCGAGGCGGTGCGGACTCCGACCTACGTGTCCGGGAGCGAATCCGAGGGGGAGGGGGGCCATCAGCCGCTGTGCGCGGGCGTCTGGGACGAACCCGCGAAGGCGCGGCCGCGGCGGGTCCGGACCGCGGTGGCGGCCGTGGTGGCGCTCGCGGTGCTCGGGGGCGGCGGGTACGGGCTGTACGGGTGGCTGCACCGGGCCGAACCGGCGGTGCCGGGGCCGTCGGCCGGGCCGCTGCCGGAGGTGTCCGTCGATCCGGGCCCGGCGGCCCTGCCGAGCGGGACCTTCGCCTCCGGGTTGGCCCCGGCCTCCGGAGCCCCGGCAAGCGCGACGGCGTCCGTCCCGGGTGCGGTGCCACCCGGGACGGACGGGCCGAACGCGGTGCCCGCGGCCTTCCTCGGCACCTGGAGCGGGGACATGGTCACCGACAAGGGACTGCCCGCCGGGGCCACCACGCTCACCATCCGTCCGGCGGCGATCGGCCAGGAGGGCGTCACCAGCCGCAACGCCGTCTCGGGGCTGATCTCGATCAGCTGCGAGGGCGTCTGGACGCTCAGGTCGGCCTCCGCCACCAAGCTGGTGTTCCAGTCCCGGCTGGTCCGCTCCTCGATCCCCGGCGCCTGCACCGGCGGCTCCAACACGGAGACGCTCACCCTCCAGCCCGACGGGACGATCCGCTTCGTCTCCGTCGACCCGCCGGCCGGGAACCCGACCGGCACGATGCGTCGGGTGGACGGGGCGCGGGGCTGAGGGGTGCCCGGCCCGGGGCCCGTGCGCGGTTCACCCGGGGACCGCGCGCGGTTCAGCGGGCTGACGCGGGCGGCGGAATGTGCTGGCGTAGGCTGGTTCGGCCGTACCCGAGTAGCACTTGTGAGAGAGAGAAGGCCGCCAGGTGACCGAGCTCGCAGCGACCACCCTCGATGCGTCCAGCACCGACCTGAAGGCCGTGCTCGACCGGGCCGCCGCCGGTGGCCGGATCACCCCGGAGGAGGCGTTGGAGCTCTACCGCTCGGCGCCGCTGCACGCGCTCGGCTCCGCCGCCGACGCGGTGCGCCGCCGTCGCTACGCGGGTACCGAGCACATCGCGACGTACATCATCGAGCGCAACATCAACTACACCAACGTCTGCGTGACGGCGTGCAAGTTCTGCGCCTTCTACGTGCCGCCGAAGAGCGACAAGGGCTGGTCCCGCGAGCTCGACGAGATCCTGCGCCGCTGCGCGGAGACGGTCGAGCTGGGCGGCACCCAGATCATGTTCCAGGGCGGCCACCACCCGGACTACGGCGTGGAGTACTACGAGCGCGCGTTCTCGGCGATCAAGGCCGAGTTCCCGCAGCTGGTGATCCACTCGCTGGGCGCCTCCGAGGTCGAGCACATGGCGCGGATCTCGGGCGTCTCCGTCGAGGAGGCCATCACCCGGATCCACAAGGCGGGCCTGGACTCCTTCGCCGGCGCCGGCGCCGAGCTGCTCCCGGAGCGGCCGCGCAAGGCGATCGCCCCGCTGAAGGAGTCCGGCGAGCGCTGGCTGGAGATCATGGAGATCGCCCACGGCCTCGGCGTGGAGTCCACCTCCACCATGCTGATGGGCACCGGCGAGACCAACGCCGAGCGGATCGAGCACCTGCGGATGATCCGCGACGTGCAGGACCGCACCGGCGGCTTCCGGGCCTTCATCCCGTACACCTACCAGCCGCAGAACAACCACCTCAAGGGCTCGACCCAGGCCACCGTCTTCGAGTACCTGCGGATGATCGCGATCGCCCGGCTGTTCCTCGACAACGTCGCCCACATCCAGGGTTCCTGGCTCACCACCGGCAAGGAGGCCGGCCAGCTGTCGCTGCACTACGGTGCGGACGACCTCGGGTCCGTGATGCTGGAGGAGAACGTCGTCTCGGCGGCGGGCGCCAAGCACCGCTCCAACCTCACCGAGCTGATCCACCTCATCCGGTCCGCCGACCGCGTCCCGGCGCAGCGCTCGACCACCTACCAGCACCTGCGGGTGCTGGACGACCCGGCCAACGACCCGGTCGACCCCCGGGTCGCCTCGCACATCGCCTCCACGGCGATCGAGGGCGGCACCGCGCACCCCGAGCTGAAGATCCTGGACAACTGAGTCCTCTGCTCGTCCTGCCGCTGCTCGTGCCGCTTTTCGTGCCGTTCCTCGTGCCGCTTTTTCGTGTCTGTGCCGGTATTGGTGTGGCCGGTGTCGTTGCCCCCGGTGAGCCGGTGCCGACGGTACTGGTGATGCCGTCGAAGTCGAAGGCGTTGACGTGCTGACTCTGCACCGGGCGGCGTTCGTGCTGCCCGACCCGGCCGATCCCACCGCCCCGTCCATCGCCGACGGGGCGGTGGTGGTGCGCGGCGAGCTGGTGGAGGCGGTCGGGCCGTACGCGGAGCTGGCGGCCGCGCACCCGGGCGCGCGGGTGCGGGACTGGGGCGCGGCCGTGCTCGCCCCGGGGCTGCGCAATCCGTACGGGCACTGGCTGCTGGAACGCGCGTACCACCCGGATCCGCGGGAGGAGGTCGGCCTCGAACCCGTGGCGGACGGGCTGGCCGGGTCCGCGGACGAGGCGCGGTGCGGGGCCAGTGCGCGGCGCGGCCTGCAACGGATGCTCGGGTACGGGGTGACGGCGGTGGCCGGGCCCTTCGAGCGGGCCTCGGTGCGGACGGCGGTGGCGCGGTCGGGGATCGTCGGCCTGCCCGGGCGTTCCGCTCCGACCGGTGAGTCGGACGGCGGGGGTGCGGGGCCGCTGGACCCGCTGGCCGTCCTGCCGTTCGCGGAGGCCGTGTACGGGCGGGTGTCGCCCGGGAGCCGGGCGGACTTCGCGGTGTTCGCGCTCGCGGCCGCGGCGGGGGTCGCGGGCGCGGTCGTGGGGGAAGGGCGTGACGGGTCGGCGGCCGCGGGCGGCGGGCGTGCCGAACCGGCGGCCGGCGGGTGCCTGGCCACGGTGCTGGGCGGGCGGTTGGTGTACCGCCGACGGTGAGACGGTCGTCACGGCGGGTGTGACGTACTCGTCAGTAGTCGGATTTCCTTGTGGCGCACGGGACTTCCTTCGTGTGCAGCCGAACTCCGCTGCCAGTCCCGGAGTGTGATTGTCCCTTCGTCGTGACCTGAGGGCCCGCCAGCGGATACGATCCCGGACAGCTCACTCCGTACCCTCACCACACCACTGCCCGCGCCCGCGGGCGGCGGGGCCGTGTCCCCGGCCCCGAAGGCAAGCCAGGACAGGAACCATGCGAACCGCGACCGTTCCCCCGCCGCGCACCCCGCGGTTGGGCCGTGGTTGGTACCTCGCCGCCGTGCTCAGCGCCGTGCTGGCCGTCGGGATGTGCCTGCTCGGTTGGCGCCAGGCCGACCAGGCCGACCGGATCGAGGCGCACCCGGTGAGAGTCGAGGGGGTCGTCACCCAGCTCCCGACCGGCGGCGGTACCTACAGCGCCGTCAGCTACCGGGCCGGCGGCGAGCCGCACACCGCGGCCGCGCTGCCGCTCTCGGACGGCGCCCGACTCGGCGACAGGATCTGCCTGGAGCACGCCGCCGACGACCCGGGCGCGGTGCGGATCTGCGGCGACACCTACCCGCAGCCGGTCGGCGTGGGCCTGGCCTGGTTCAGCGTGCCGGTGGCCGTCGTGCTCTTCCTGATCTGCGTGCTGCGGATCCGGCGGCATCACAAGGCCCTCGCGGTCCGCGGCGGGCAGGGGAAGCTGGCCGCCAACCTCGCACTGGCGACGGGAGCGCTGGCGGACGGGATGCCCGCGATAACCCACGGCAAGCGGTCCCGTCGGCGGCGCCGCGCGGGCGGGCGGCGCGCCCAGCACTGACGGGGCGCGGGGCGCTCGGCGGGGCAGGCCCGGCCTGCCGGCCGGCGGGCCGGCTCGGGGGCGTGGTCCGGGGTGCGGCCGGGTGCGGTTCGGGGGTACGGCCCGGGGTGCGGTCCGGAGGGCCGGTTCGGGGCGCGTGGTCCTGGGTGCGGCCGGGGTCGGCGTGCCCCGTTGGTCGGGGTGTCCGTACGAGGGTGAACAATGGGGGCGTGACCCGAGCCTCTCTGGACAAGCAGCCGCACGAAGTCGCCGCCATGTTCGACGACGTCGCGGCCAAGTACGACCGCACCAACGACGTGCTCTCCCTCGGCCAGGCCCGCGCCTGGCGCCGGGCGGTGGCCGAGGCGGTGGACGCCGGACCGGGGGACCTCGTGCTCGACCTCGGGGCCGGCACCGGCACCTCCTCGCTGCCCTTCGTCGAGGCCGGAGCGAAGGTCGTCCCGTGCGACTTCTCGGTCGGCATGCTCACCGAGGGCAAGCGCCGCCACCCCGAGCTGGCGCTCACCGCCGGCGACGCCACCCGGCTGCCGTTCGCGGACGACACCTTCGACTCGGTGACGATCTCCTTCGCGCTGCGCAACGTCCAGGACACCGACGCGGCGCTGAGCGAGATGCTGCGGGTCACCAAGCCCGGCGGCAAGCTGGTGATCTGCGAGTTCTCCACGCCGACCTGGACGCCGTTCCGGACGGTCTACACCGAGTACCTGATGCGCGCGCTGCCGCCGGTGGCCACCGCCGTCAGCAGCAACCCGGAGGCGTACGTCTACCTCGCCGAGTCCATCCGGGCCTGGCCGGACCAGCCGGGGCTGGCCGCCAAGCTCCAGGACAACGGCTGGTCGAAGGTCGCCTGGCGGAACCTGACCGGCGGGATCGTCGCGCTGCACCGGGCCTACAAGATCGCGTAGCCGGTTCGGGTTCGGGTTCGGGTTCGGCCGAGGGGGGGTGGGCTGGGCTCGGGCGGTTCGGGTCCGGGCGGTTCGGGGGCGGCCGGTTTCGCGGGCGACGGTTGCGGGTGCCACGGCGTTGGTGCCGGAGGTCGGGGCGGGGGCGCATCCGGTGGCGTGAGCGGAACTAGACTGCCGGAGACAAAGCCGCCGTCCCCCAGCCGCAGTTCCAGGAGTGTGTCCACGTGTCCGAGACCGCAGCCGATCTGACGAAGCCGGACAGCCCCGTGGAGAGCACGGCCGACGTCATCGTGGTCGGTGCGGGACCGGCCGGCTCCGCCACCGCGTACTACCTGGCCCAGGCCGGACTGGACGTCCTGCTGCTGGAGAAGACCGCCTTCCCGCGCGAGAAGGTCTGCGGCGACGGCCTGACCCCGCGTGCCACCAAGCAGCTGGTGGACATGGGCATCGACGTCTCCACCGAGAACGGCTGGCTGCACAACAAGGGCCTGCGCATCATCGGCGGCGGCGTCCGGCTGGAGCTGGACTGGCCGGAGCTGTCCTCCTTCCCCGACTACGGCCTGGTGCGCAAGCGCGCCGACTTCGACGAGCTGCTGGCCCGTCAGGCAGAGAAGGCCGGCGCGCGGCTCTACGAGCGCTGCAACGTCAGCGGGCCGGTCCTGGACGAGCGCACCGGCCGGATCGTCGGCGTCACCGCCAAGCTGGGCGACGAGAAGCGGCCTGTCACCTTCCGGGCCCCGCTGGTGGTCGCCGCCGACGGCAACTCCACCCGGCTCTCGCTCGCCATGGGCCTGCACCGGCGCGAGGACCGTCCGATGGGCGTCGCCTACCGCACCTACTTCACCTCCCCGCGCCACGACGACGACTACCTGGAGTCGTGGCTGGAGCTGTGGGACACCCGCGGCGGCGAGCGCAAGCTGCTGCCCGGGTACGGCTGGGTCTTCGGCATGGGCGACGGCACCTCCAACGTCGGCCTCGGCATCCTCAACTCCTCGCCCGCGTTCGGCGAGCTGGACTGGCGCGAGGTGCTCAAGGCCTGGTGCGCCGGGATGCCGGAGGAGTGGGGCTACACCCCCGAGAACATGACCGAGCCGATCCGCGGCGCCGCGCTGCCGATGGCCTTCAACCGGCAGCCGCACTACACCCGCGGCCTGCTGCTCGTCGGCGACGCGGGCGGCATGGTCAACCCGTTCAACGGCGAGGGCATCGCCTACGCGATGGAATCCGGCCAGATCGCCGCCGGGGTCATCGTGCAGGCCCTCGCCCGGGTCACCGATGGCGGCCGCGAGCGCGCCCTCCAGGCCTACCCGCGCATCCTCAAGGACGTGTACGGCGGCTATTACACGCTGGGCCGCGCCTTCGTGAAGCTCATCGGCAACCCCAAGGTGATGCAGATCGCCACCCAGCGCGGACTCACCCACCCGATGCTGATGCGTTTCACCCTCAAGCTGCTCGCCAACCTCACCGACCCGCAGGGCGGCGACGCGATGGACCGCGTGATCAACGGCCTCGCCAGGGTCGCGCCGAACGCCTGACGGCGGCCGGGCGGGGTGCCGCGCGGTCCTGCGGCCCGGCCCGCGGTACGGGCGGGGCCGCCGCCTACACCTCGTCGGCCGTCCGGGGGGCCTCCGTCGGCCGGCGGGACGCGGCCGAGCGTTCCTCGACGTAGGCGAGGCGCTCGGCGAAGACCCGCGCCGCGTCGGGGGTAAGGGTCCGCAGGGCGACGAGGGCGGCGAAGACGACGTCGCAGAGCTCGTGCTGGACGTCCTCCCAGGAGTGGGTGACGCCCTTGCGCGGGTTCTGACCGGTGGCGCCGATCACCGCCGCGCCGACCTCGCCGACCTCCTCGGAGAGCTTGAGGATCCGCAGCAGTCGCTCCTCCTGGGGCGACAGCGTGGTCCGCTCGTCCAGCCATGCGACCAGGTGGTCGACGCTCTCCCAGATCCGGCTGTCCATGCGGCGCTGCTCCTGCTCCCATGCGGTGTCGTTGGTGCTGCCACCGTACGGGAGCGGGGGCGGGCGGACGGATGGCGGGCCGAGGCTGTCCGGCCGGGTTGTCCGGCCAGGGCCGAGGAGCAGGGGAGGCCGGTCGGGTCGGCCGGTCGGGGCTGGCCGGCCGGCGGGGTCAGCGGCTGCTGATCTTCACGTTGCGGATGTTCACCGGGAGGGTGGGGAAGCCGTCGCCCGGGTTGTTCTGGTCGTCCTCGCCCCCGGCGGCGATCTTCTGGAGGACGTCCAGGCCGGCGGTGATCCGGCCGAACGGGGTGTAGGCGGGGGAGAGCTTGGTGTCCTTCCAGACGAAGAAGAACTGGCTGCCGTTGGTGTTCGGCCCGGCGTTGGCCATGGCCACGGTGCCGGCCGGGTAGGTGGCGCCGGTCAGGTTCTCGTCCGGGAACGAGTAGCCCGGGCCGCCGCTGCCCGTGCCGGTCGGGTCGCCGCATTGGAGGACGTAGATCCGCTGGGTGGTGAGGCGGTGGCAGTGGCTGCGGTCGAAGTAGTCGTGTTCGGCGAGGAACCGGAACGAGAAGGTGGTGCAGGGCGCCTTGTCGGTCAGTGCCTCGAAGGTGATCTGGCCCTGGCTGGTCCGCAGTGTCGCGTGGTAGGGCTTCGCCGCCTTCTTGGCGTCGAACACCGGGATGCCCTTGAAGTTGTCGGCCGGGACGGCCGGCGTGTAGGTGCAGCCGGCGGTGGGAGTGGCTGCCGCGGGGGTGTCCGCGATGGCGGTGCCGGTGCTCGCCACGAGAGGGAGGACGGTGGCGGCGGCGACCAGCGCCCAGTGCTTGCGCTTCACGTGACGGGCCTTCCGGGGCGTGGTGGACGGCAGAGTTGTCATGGGTGCATCATCCACGGCCGGGTGGGGATGCGGTAGGGGTTGGGACGGCCGTGGCTCCCGGGGCGGTAGCGGCGTGATGGTCCGTCAGGTCTGCTCCGGGGTGGTCGCGGTGGGCGTGAAGAGCCCGGCACGGGCGGCCAGGGCCGCGGCGTCGGCCGCCCGCTCGGCGGTGCGGTCGTCCAGTGGCTCGCCGGAGACGAACAGGCGGTAGTAGAGCGGAGCGGTGGCGGCCCGGACCACCTCGGCGCCGTCCGTGCCGACGGGCAGCTCGCCCCGGGCGACGGCCCGATCGGCCACCTCGGCGGCCTGGCGGTGCCGGGCCGTGAAGAAGGCGCGCAGGGCGGTCGCGCCGGCGTCCGAGCGCTGGGCGGCGGAGATCAGCGCGGTGGGTGTGGGGCCGAGCTCCGGATCGGTGAAGACGCTGAACACTTCCTGGGTGATCCGGCGGAGGTCCTGTTGGAGGTCTCCGGTGTCGGGCAGGGGCCAGGGCTGGTCGGCCGAGGCGGTCAGGGCGTCGGCGACCAGGCCGTCCACCCCGCCCCAGCGCCGGTAGAGGGTCGCCTTGTGGACGCCGGAACGGGTGGCGACCGCCTCGACGCTGAGGCCGTCGTACCCCTTCTCGGTCACCTCGGCGAGCGTGGCGGCGACCACCTCCGCCCGGACCCGGGCGCTGCGGCCGCCCGGGCGCGGGGTGGGAGTGCGGGCCTCGGGGGTGGGCTCCGGGATGGACCTCGGGACGGACTCCGGGGTGGGGTGGTCCGCGGGGCGGGTGGCTCCAGTCAAAGTCGACTCCAGTCGCGTTAAGGCTTGCCGCGGGGTGGCGGTCGTGCCATGCTCATCGTAATGCGACTCAAGTCGCATTACGAGAGGAGCCCGCATTTGTCCGCCACCGTCATCCCCGACCCCACCACCGTCCACCCGCTGGCCGGCCACGACCGGGTCGTCCTGCTGCGCCCGCTCGTCACCGATGCGCGGATCGAGGTCGGCGAGTACACCTACTTCGACGACCCCGACGGAGCCACCCGCTTCGAGGAGCGCAACGTCCTCTACGCGTACGGCCCCGAGCGGCTGGTGATCGGCCGGTACTGCGCGATCGCCACCGGCACCCGGTTCCTGATGGCCGGGGCCGCTCATCCGACCATCGGCGTCTCCACCTTCCCCTTCACGATGTTCGGCGGCAGTTGGACCGAGCGGACCCTCGACATCGTCACGGGCCTGCCCAGCCGGGGTGACACGGTGGTCGGCAACGACGTCTGGTTCGGGCACGGGGCCACCGTCCTGCCCGGCGTCCGGATCGGTGACGGCGCGATCATCGCGGCCGGAGCGATGGTCACCTCCGACGTCGAGCCGTACACCGTCGTCGGCGGCAACCCCGGCCGCCCGATCCGCCGACGCTTCGACGACGCCGACATCGAGCGCCTGCTCCGCGCGGCCTGGTGGGACTGGCCGGCCGAGCTGGTCACCGAGCACGTCCGCGCCGTCATGTCCGGGACGCCGGCCGACATCGAGGCGATCGCCGCGGCGAACGGTCTGCTCGCCGCCTGACCCAACCGTGCCCGGTCAAGGCATTGATCATCGGCAGCCCGGTGCGCGAAGATGGCGCCCCCTTGCTCCGCGCTCCACCCCATCCACCACCGGGCCTCGCGCCCGGCCCCTGGGTCCGTCCGACGCCGTACGGTACTCGAACCTGCCGGTTCCGTCCGCTCGGAGGGATCTTCCGCATGCCAGCCTCCTCGTCCGACCCGTCCGAGGTCTCGCCCTCGTCGGTCCTTCGTGATCTTCCGGTCCTGCTCGTGGCGGTGGTGTGGGGGTCGAGCTTCCTCGCCGTCCAGCGGGTGGCCGAACCCGGGACGGTCGTGGCGATGCTCGTGCTGCGGTTCGGGCTGGTGCTGCCGCTGCTGGGGGTCGTCGCCTGGTGCGCCCTGCGGAGGCTGAGCCGCGCCGAGTGGCTCGGCGGCGCCGCACTGGGGCTGGTGCTCAGCGGGATCTTCCTGCTGGAGACCTACGGAGCCGTGCACACCTCCGCGACGAACGCCGGGCTGATCATCAGCCTCGCGATGGTGCTCACCCCGCTCGGTGAGAGCGCCCTCGGCCGGACCGCACCGCCGAAGGCCTTCCTCGCGGCCGCCGGGCTGGCCGTCCTCGGCGTCGCCCTGCTCACCGGCGACGGCGGACTGCGTCCTCCGGCGCTCGGTGATCTGCTGGTGCTGGGCGCCGCCCTCGTCCGCACGGCGTACGTCCTCGCGATGGCCCGCACCCGGGCCATCCGCGATACCGACATGCTCGCCGTCACCTGGGTCCAACTCGCGGTGGCCACCGCCGTGTTCGCTGTCGTCGCGCTGGCGGTCGGGCCCGCGCCCTGGACGCTCGCGCGTTCGTACGGCGCCGCCCAGTGGGCCTGGCTGCTGCATCTGTCCTTGTTCTGCACCCTGTTCGCCTTCTTCGTCCAGATGTGGGCCGTGCGGGCCACCTCGCCGTCGCGGGTGAGCCTGCTGCTCGGCACGGAACCGCTGTGGGCCGCCGTCTTCGGGATCACGGTGGCCGGGAACCGGATGGGCCCGCTCGCCCTGCTCGGCGGAGCCCTGGTGCTGGTCGCGACCGAGTGGGGCCGGCGCACCGCCCCCGCGCCGCGCCCAGCCGGTGGCGAGGCCGAACCTGCCGCGGTGGGGACGAACCCGGAGCCGGCCCGGGTGTGATCAGCCGCCCCCGGCGCCGGAGGTCGCGTCACCGGCGCTGCCGCAGCGTCCGGCGGGCGTAGTCGAGGGTGACCGCGCCGAGCAGCGGGCCCCAGGCGACCAGGGGCAGGTAGGCGAGCGTCATCACCCAGGCGGCGAAGCCGTGCGGCGAATCCGGCTCGGCCAGGTTGGCGGCCCAGCGGCCGAACAGCCCCTCCATGCCGACGAACGTGAGGATCGCCGAGCCCAGCAGCGCCGGGACGATCGCGGCGAGCGGCCGGACCCGTCGGCCGCCTATCAGCGGGATCCACCCGGGCGCCACCAGCCCCCAGGGCCGGACCAGGCCCACGGTCAGGAAGGCCAGCGCCTCGGCCAGGGCGCTGAGCGCGACGCAGTAGACCGTGCCCCAGCCCGGCTGGTGCTCGGCGTACGCCGCGGCCGTCGCGCCGCTGAACCCGACCGGTACGCCGAAGCCGAAGACGATCCGCCAGAGCCCCGACGGGATGGTGGTGAGGACGGCGGCGCCGGCGGCGAGCCGGGCCCAGCGCGGGGCGGCCGGGACGTCCGGGGCGGCCGCTCCGGCCCGGTGGGCGGTGCCGCGGGCGTTGATCGCGAGCTTCGACACGGTGTGGACTCCCTTCGGCTCCGGCCTCCGTGGCCGGTGCGATGACTCAAGACTGGAGGCCCACCGGGGGCTCGCAGCAGATGCCGATCGGGCTGTTCCTCCTGCTCAACCGGCCTTTGAACTGTGCCGATCGGCACAGGCGCCGAGCCTGGGCGGCGTCGTAGTGTGACGGCAGTCGAGGAGCCGGGGAGAGGTGGTGACGATGTACCAGATCCTGTCGGGGGTCGTCGTGGTCCTGGCGCTTCCGGCCCGGGTGGCGCGGCGGCGGTACGGGGCGGCGGCCGTGACGATGGCACTCGGGGCGGCGTCGGTCGTGGTCACGGTCACCGTCTGGCTCCTCGGCCGCTGGACGGAAGGGCAGCGCTGGGCCGGGCTGGTGGGCCTGGCCGAGCTGGCGGTGCTGCTGCTGTCGGTGGTGATCGGCCTGCGCACCGAGGACGGGCCGTGGTGTGCGGCGGGTGCCTGGACGGCATGCGGAGCGGTCGCCCTCTGGCCGTCCCGGTTCACGGTCTTCGAGGGCCCCGTGGCCGCGCTCACGCTCTTCGGCTTCGGATCGATGCTCTCCCTGCCGGCCGTTCTGACCGGGCTCTACCTGCGGGGCCTGGACGAGGGGCGCAGGAAGGCGGTGGCCGAGGCCCGGCGGGCGCAGCGCCTGGAGCTTGCCCACGACCTGCACGACTTCGTGGCGCACGATGTCAGCGGCATGGTCGCCCAGGCCCAGGCGGGGGCCTACCTGGCCGGGATCGACCCGGCCCGGGCGGCCGAGATGTTCCAGCGAATAGAGCAGGCCGGGCAGCGGGCGCTGGCCTCGCTGGACCGGACGGTACAGCTGCTGCGCAGCGAGGAGAACGGCGGCCGCGGTCCGCAGCCGGGGCTCGCCGAACTCGCCGAGGTGGCCGAGCGGTTCACCGCGACGGGCGGCACCGAAGTCCGCTTGGAGCTGCCGGAGGAGCCGGTGCCGCGCGAGGTGGAGGGCACCGTCCACCGGATCGTGGTCGAGTCCCTGACCAACGTCCGGCGGCACGCTCCGGGCGCGCGGGAGGTGGAGATCAGGGCCCGCCGCAGCGGTGGACGGCTGGAGCTGACCGTGACCAACGACGGCCGGGCGCCTGGTCCGGCCGGGCGGCCGCGCCGGGGCGGCGGCAGCGGACTGCCCGGGCTGGCGGCCCGGGTGGAGGCCCTCGGCGGTTCGCTGGAAGCCGGCCCGCACGAGCGGGAGGCCTGGCGGGTGACGGCGGTGCTGCCGCTGGAGGAGGTCGGCGCAAGGCCGGCGGAATCGTAGAGCCGACACGGGTCGGTGACGGGGAGGTGCGGAGATGGGCAGCGGCACGGGGCCGGTTCGGATCCTGATCGCGGACGACCAGCCGGACGTTCGCAGTGCGTTCCGGATGATCCTGGACGTCCAGCCGGACATGGCGGTGGTGGCGGAGGCGGCGGACGGCGCCGCGGCGGTGCAGGAGGCGAGGAGGCTGCGGCCGGACGTGGTGCTCGCGGACATCCGGATGCCGAAGCTCGACGGGCTGGAGGTCACGCGGCAGTTGGCCGACCAGTGCAAGGTGATCGTGGTGACCACCTTCGACCTGGATGAGTACGTGCACACGGCACTGCGGCACGGGGCGGCCGGGTTCCTCCTGAAGCGCTCGGGGCCGGTGCTGCTGATCGAGGCGGTGCGGGCGGCGATGGCCGGGGACGCGTTGATCAGCCCGCAGATCACCGTCCGGCTCCTGCGGCACATGGCACTGCCGGGTGGGGAGCCGAAGCCGGGGCCGGGTGCCAGGGCGGTTGTGGCGGCGGCGCAGTCGGTGGCCGGGCCGACGGAGGAACTGACCACGAGGGAAAGGGAGATCGCCGAGCTGGTGGCGGACGGCGCGACCAACGCCGAGATCGGGGCGGGGCTGTTCATCTCACCGGGGACGGTGAAGAACCACCTCGCCAACATCCAGCGCAAGGTCGGAGCCCGCAACCGGGTGGGCATCGCGGCCTGGATCTGGGAGCAGGCGACCGCCGGTCGGTGACCCGGCGCGGGTAGCGGCTGGTGGGAGGGGCCGACGGGTGGCGGGCAGTGGCCGGCGGACCGCGGTCGGCAGGCGGCGCGCGGCCAGAGCGGTCGGGCCGGAGGCAGAGCGGTCGGGCCGGCAACAGCGCAGGGCGGCGGCTCGGGCAGGGAAAGGGCAGGGACAACGGACCTCCACCGGCGCCCCCAAGGACAAGCTCGCGCGCTTGTGAACGAAGGGTCAAGCGAGCGTTCGGCCCCCGCCACCCCTGCGAGTGAGCCGCTATAACACGTCAACATGACGCCTGGAAATTTGCCCCGGTCGACGCATAGTTGATATAGGAACACGCCCCTGACCAGCCGCTTCACAAGTAAATGCGACTGCTTGTGATCATTTGACTGCTTTGCGTCGACAAAACTGGGCATGTTCGCATTCGACCCCATTCGAAGGGTGTCGTAGATCACAAAGAAGACGATGAACTGCGTGTCGCAGATCACAAGCCGACGGGCATAGGATGCGCTCGTTCCAGGCTTTGTGAACTGCCTCACATGAGGTGGATCTCGGGAACTGGAACGCGGGTTCACCTCAGCGTGACCTGCTGGTTCCGATCTGCAGTCAAGGACGACTGGACGGAGGGAGCGGGGGCTATGAATGCCTACGCGCCGATCCTCGTACTCGGTGCCATCGCGGCGGCGTTCGCGGTCGGCTCCGTCGTGATGGCCTCACTCACCGGCCCCAAGCGCTACAACCGGGCCAAGTTGGAGGCGTACGAGTGCGGCATCGAGCCGACCCCGCAGCCCGTGGGCGGCGGTCGGTTCCCGATCAAGTACTACCTGACGGCGATGCTCTTCATCGTCTTCGACATCGAGATCGTCTTCCTCTACCCGTGGGCGGTGACCTTCGACGCCCTGGGGATCTTCGGGCTGGTCGAGATGCTCCTGTTCATCGCCACCGTCTTCGTCGCCTACGCCTACGTGTGGCGGCGCGGCGGTCTGGAGTGGGACTGAGCGCGGGGTGGTCTGAGCGCGGGGTGGTGTCCCCACCCGTCCGCCGGCTGCGCGCCCGCTTGTGAACGAGCGGACAAGCCAGAACCGGCCCACGTATCAGAGGACTTGAGGGCATTGAGAGGGATCTGATGGGAATCGAGGAGAAGCTGCCGAGCGGCTTTCTGCTCACGACCGTGGAGACGGCCGCCGGCTGGGTGCGCAAGGCGTCACTCTTCCCGGCCACCTTCGGTCTGGCCTGCTGCGCGATCGAGATGATGACCACCGGCGCGGGCCGCTACGACCTGGCCCGGTTCGGCATGGAGGTTTTCCGGGGCTCCCCCCGACAGGCCGATCTGATGATCGTGGCTGGCCGCGTGAGCCAGAAGATGGCCCCGGTGCTGCGCCAGGTGTACGACCAGATGCCCAACCCCAAGTGGGTCATCTCGATGGGCGTCTGCGCCTCGTCCGGCGGGATGTTCAACAACTACGCGATCGTCCAGGGCGTCGACCACATCGTCCCGGTGGACATCTACCTGCCCGGCTGTCCGCCCCGTCCGGAGATGCTGATGGACGCCATCCTGAAGCTGCACGACAAGATCCAGCACGAGCCGCTGGGCGTGAACAGGCGCCGGGCCGAGGAGCTCGGCGAGGCGCTCGCCCTCAAGGCCACCCCGATCAGCGAGATGCGGGGGCAGCTGCGATGAACGACCAGGTACCCGAGACCCGCCGCGAGCAGCCGGTCCGCGAGATCCCGGTCGAGGTGGTCGGCCGCCGCCAGGGCATGTTCGGCACCCAGGGCAGCGGCGACACCTCCGGCTTCGGCGGCCTGGCCGCCCCGGTCGTGCTGCCCGGTCCGAGCGAACGCCCCTACGGCGGCTGGTTCGACGAGGTCGCCGACGAGCTGGAGGGCGCCCTGGAGGAGCAGGGCCTGGACCCGGCCGAGGTGATCGGGAAGACGGTGGTCGACCGCGACGAGCTCACCTTCCACATCGAGCGCGACCACCTGCTGAGCACCGCCCGGATCCTGCGCGACGACCCGGCGCTGCGCTTCGAGCTCTGCCTGGGCGTGAGCGGCGTGCACTACCCCGGGGACAAGGGCCGCGAACTGCACGCGGTCTACCACCTGCGCTCGATCACCCACGGCCGGCTGATCCGGCTGGAGGTCACCGCGCCCGACGCCGATCCGCGCATCCCCTCCGTGGTGAGCGTCTACCCGACCAACGACTGGCACGAGCGCGAGGCCTACGACTTCTTCGGCCTGGTCTTCGAGGGCCACCCGGCGCTCACCCGGATCATGATGCCGGACGACTGGCTGGGCCACCCGCAGCGCAAGGACTACCCGCTCGGCGGCATCCCCGTCGAGTACAAGGGCGCCCAGATCCCGGCTCCCGACCAGCGGAGGTCGTACAGCTGATGAACACCCAGCACTATGGAGAGACCGAGGAAGCGGACGCCCGGGAGACCACCGAGGGCCGGGTCTTCACCGTCACCGGCGGCGACTGGGGCGAGGTGGTCGAGGCGGTCGGCCGGGCCGACGACGAGCGCATCATCGTCAACATGGGCCCCCAGCACCCGTCCACCCACGGCGTGCTGCGGCTGATCCTGGAGATCGACGGCGAGACGGTGAAGGAGGCCCGCTGCGGCATCGGCTACCTCCACACCGGCATCGAGAAGAACATGGAGTTCCGCAGCTGGGTCCAGGGCACCACCTTCGTGACCCGCATGGACTACCTGACCCCGCTGTTCAACGAGACCGCCTACTGCCTGGCGGTCGAGAAGCTGCTCGGCATCACCGGCGACGTCCCGGACCGCGCCAACGTCATCCGGGTGATGATGATGGAGCTCAACCGGATCGCCTCGCACCTGGTCTGCCTGGCCACCGGCGGCATGGAGATCGGCTCCACCACCCTGATGATCTACGGCTTCCGGGACCGCGAGCTGATCCTGGACGTCTTCGAGCTGGTCACCGGCCTGCGCATGAACCACGCGTACGTGCGCCCCGGCGGCCTCGCCCAGGACCTCCCGCCCGGCGCCGTCGACCAGATCCGCGAGGCGGTCAAGGTCTTCCGCTCCCGGATGCACGAGTACGACAAACTCGCCACCGGGAACCCGGTGTTCAAGGCCCGCCTGGTCGACGTCGGCTTCCTGGACCTGCCCGGCTGCCTGGCCCTCGGCGCCACCGGCCCGATCCTGCGCGCCACCGGCCTGCCGCACGACCTGCGCAAGACCGATCCCTACTGCGGCTACCAGGACTACGACTTCGAGGTCGCGATCGCCGACAGCGCCGACTCCTACGGCCGCTTCCTGATCCGGCTGGAGGAGATGAAGCAGTCGCTGCGGATCGTCGAGCAGTGCCTGGACCGGCTGCGCCCGGGCCCGGTCATGGTGGCCGACAAGAAGATCGCCTGGCCCGCCCAACTGGCCGTCGGCCCGGACGGGATGGGCAACTCCCTCGACCACATCCGCAAGATCATGGGCACCTCCATGGAGGCCCTGATCCACCACTTCAAGCTGGTCACCGAGGGCTTCCGGGTCCCGGTCGGCCAGGCGTACGCGGCGGTCGAGTCGCCCAAGGGCGAGCTGGGCGTGCACGTGGTCAGCGACGGCGGGACGCGCCCGTACCGGGTCCACTTCCGGGACCCGTCGTTCACCAATCTGCAGACGATGGCGGCGATGTGCGAGGGCGGCCAGGTGGCCGACGTGATCGTCGCGGTGGCCGGGATCGACCCGGTGATGGGAGGCGTGGACCGGTGACCAACGTCGAACTCGGACTGCCGGCACTGCCGGCCGCACCGTACCCCGAGGAGGTGCACGCCCGGCTGGCCGCCGACGCCGCCGAGCTGATCGCCCGCTACCCGCAGCCCCGTTCGGCGCTGCTGCCGCTGCTGCACCTGGTGCAGGCCGAGGAGGGCTTCGTCAGCCCGACCGGGATCCGCTTCTGCGCCGAGCGGCTGGACCTCACCACCGCCGAGGTCACCGCGGTCGCGACCTTCTACACCATGTACCGGCGCCGCCCGGCAGGGAAGTACCACGTCGGGGTCTGCACCAACACCCTGTGCGCGGTGCTCGGCGGCGACCAGATCTTCACCGAGCTCCAGGAGCACCTGGGCGTGCGCAACAACGAGACCACCGAGGACGGCGAGGTCTCGATCGAGCACATCGAGTGCAACGCGGCCTGCGACTACGCGCCCGTGGTGATGGTCAACTGGGAGTTCTTCGACAACCAGACCCCGGAGAGCGCCCGGCAGCTGGTCGACGACCTGCGCGCCGGCCGCGAGGTCCGGCCCACCCGCGGCGCCCGGCTCTGCGGCTTCAAGGAGACCTCGCGGATCCTGGCAGGCTTCCCGGACGAGCGCCCGGGCGCCAACGACGAGTCCGGCGCCGGCGGCGCGCCCTCCCTGGCCGGCCTGCGGCTGTCCCGCGGCGAGGCGCTGCCCGGCACCTCCGGCACCAAGGTGGTCTCCCCCCGCCCCGAATCCCCCCGCCCCGAATCCCCCCGCCAGGCCGGCGACGGCCACGCCGGCAACGGCCAGGCCCACAACGGCCACGCGGGCAACGGCCAGGAAGGGAGCGAAGCGTGATGACCGCCGCAGAGCCGGCCGAGAAGCTGCTCACCCCGGTCCTGTCCGACTCCTGGGACGACAGTCGCCCCTGGACGCTCGACACCTACCGCCGCCACCACGGCTACGAGGGCCTCAAGGCGGCCCTCGCCATGCCGCCGGACGACGTGATCGCCCTGGTCAAGGACGCCGGGCTGCGCGGCCGCGGCGGCGCCGGCTTCCCCACCGGGATGAAGTGGCAGTTCATCCCGCAGAACGACGGCAAGCCGCACTACCTGGTGGTCAACGCGGACGAGTCCGAGCCGGGCACCTGCAAGGACATCCCGCTGCTGTTCGCCAACCCGCACGCGCTGATCGAGGGCATGATCATCGCCTCCTACGCGATCCGCTGCGACCACGCCTTCGTCTACCTGCGCGGCGAGGTCGTCCCGGTGCTGCGCCGGCTGCACGCGGCCGTCGCCGAGGCGTACGCGGCCGGGCTGCTCGGCCGGAACATCCTCGGCTCGGGCGTCGACCTCGACATCACCGTGCACGCCGGCGCCGGCGCCTACATCTGCGGCGAGGAGACGGCGCTGCTGGACTCGCTGGAGGGCCGCCGCGGCCAGCCGAGGCTGCGCCCCCCGTTCCCGGCGATCGCCGGCCTGTACGCCTGCCCGACGGTGGTCAACAACGTCGAGTCGATCGCCTCGGTGCCGCCGATCCTGGCCCGCGGCAAGGAGTGGTTCAAGGCCCTGGGCACCGAGAAGTCCCCCGGCTTCACGCTCTACTCCCTCTCCGGCCACGTCACCAACCCCGGCCAGTACGAGGCCCCGCTCGGCATCACGCTGCGCCAGCTGCTCGACCTCAGCGGCGGCGTCCGCCCCGGGCACCGGCTGAAGTTCTGGACCCCGGGCGGCTCCTCCACCCCGATGTTCACCGACCAGCACCTCGACGTCCCGCTGGACTACGAGGGCGTCGGGGCGGCCGGCTCGATGCTCGGCACCAAGGCGCTCCAGGTGTTCGACGAGACCACCTGCGTGGTGCGGGCGGTCACCCGCTGGACGGAGTTCTACGCCCACGAGTCCTGCGGCAAGTGCACCCCCTGCCGCGAGGGCACCTACTGGCTGGTCCAGCTGCTCAAGCGGATCGAGGCGGGCGAGGGCGTCGACGGGGACCTGGAGAAGCTCCTCGACATCGCCGACAACATCAACGGCAAGTCCTTCTGCGCGCTGGGCGACGGCGCGGCCAGCCCGATCGTCTCCTCGCTCCAGCACTTCCGGGCCGAGTACGAGCAGCACCTGGCCGAGCGCCGCTGCCCGTTCGACCCGGCCGCCTCCACCGTCTGGGCCGACGGCCCCCGCCCCGGCCACCAGTCCGCGACCGAAAGGGAGGTGCACGCATGACGATCACAGAGCCAACCGCCTCCGAGACCGCGGTCGAACTGGTCACGCTCACCATCGACGGCGTCGAAGTGCGGGTCCCCAAGGGGACGTTGGTGATCCGGGCCGCCGAGACCATCGGCACCCAGATCCCGCGCTTCTGCGACCACCCGCTGCTCGACCCGGCCGGCGCCTGCCGCCAGTGCATCGTCGAGGTCGAGGGCCAGCGCAAGCCGGTCGCCTCCTGCACCATCCCGGTGGCCGAGGGCATGGTGGTGCGCACCCAGCTCAGCTCGCCGGTGGCCGAGAAGGCCCAGCGCGGCGTGATGGAACTGCTGCTGATCAACCACCCGCTGGACTGCCCGGTCTGCGACAAGGGCGGCGAGTGCCCGCTGCAGAACCAGGCGATGAGCAACGGCGCCGCCGACTCCCGCTTCGACGGCATGAAGCGCACCTACGAGAAGCCGGTGCCGATCAGCAGCCAGGTGCTGCTGGACCGCGAGCGCTGCGTGCTGTGCGCGCGCTGCACCCGCTTCTCGCAGCAGATCGCCGGGGACCCGTTCATCGACCTGGTGGAGCGCGGGGCGCTGCAGCAGGTCGGCACCGGCGAGGGCGACGACTTCGAGTCGTACTTCTCCGGGAACACCATCCAGATCTGCCCGGTGGGCGCGCTGACCTCGGCGGCGTACCGGTTCCGCTCGCGCCCCTTCGACCTGGTCTCCTCGCCGAGCGTGTGCGAGCACTGCGCGTCGGGCTGCGCGCAGCGCACCGACCACCGGCGCGGCAAGGTGCTGCGCCGGCTGGCGGGCGAGGACCCGGCGGTGAACGAGGAGTGGAACTGCGACAAGGGCCGCTTCGCCTTCCGCTACGCCCAGCAGCGCGACCGGCTGACCACCCCGCTGGTGCGGGTGGACGGCGAGCTGGTGCCGGCCTCCTGGCCGGAGGCGCTGGCCCGGGCGGCAGAGGGCCTGCGCGGGGTCCGGGCCGGGGTGCTGGCCGGCGGCCGGGTGACGGTGGAGGACGCCTACGCGTACGGGAAGTTCGCGCGGGTGGTGCTCGGCACCAACGACGTGGACTTCCGGGCCCGCCCGCACAGCGGCGAGGAGGCGGACTTCCTGGCCGCGGCGGTGGCCGGGCGGGGCGTCGACGTGGACGGCACCGGGGTGGCGTACGAGGACCTCGACCGGGCACCGGCGGTGCTGCTGGCGGGCTTCGAGCCGGAGGAGGAGTCGCCGATCGTCTTCCTGCGGCTGCGCAAGGCGACCCGGGCGACGGGCCTGAAGGTGTTCTCGGTGGCCGCGTTCGGCTCCCGGGGCCTGGCGAAGCTGCGCGGCGCGCTGCTGCCGGCCGCCCCCGGCACCGAGCCGGAGTGGTTCGCGGCGCTGGCGGCGGACGAGCCGCTGGACGACGAGGCGGGCCGGGCGGCCGAACTGCTGCGCACCCCGGGCGCGGTGATCCTGGCCGGCGAGCGGCTGGCCACCGTCCCGGGCGCGCTGACGGCGCTGCTGCGGCTGGCGCACGCGACGGGCGCGAAGCTCGCCTGGGTGCCGCGCCGGGCCGGTGAGCGCGGGGCCGTGGAGGCGGGCGTGCTGCCGGGCCTGCTGCCCGGCGGCCGGCCGGTGGCCGTCCCGGCGGCCCGGGCGGAGGCGGCCGCGGTGTGGGGCGGTGCCGAGCCGCCGTCCCGGCCGGGCCGGGACACCGACGGGATCCTGGCGGCCGCCGCCGCGGGCGAGTTGGAGGCGCTGCTGGTCGGCGGGGTGGACCCGGACGACCTGCCGGACCCGGCGCTCGCCGACGAGGCGCTGGCGACGGTGCCGTTCCTGGTGTCGCTGGAGCTGCGGCCCTCGGCGGTGACGGCACGCGCCGACGTGGTGCTGCCGGTGGCGGCGGTGGCCGAGAAGGCCGGCACCTTCCTGGACTGGGAGGGCCGGGTGCGGATGTTCGAGTCCGCGCTCAAGCCGGACCAGCAGATGGGCCGTCACCTCCAGTCGGACCTGCGGGTGCTGAACATGCTGGCCGACGCGCTGGGCCGGCGGCTGGGCCTGCCGGACGTCCGGGCGGCCCGGCTGGAGCTGGACGGGTTCGCCCCCTGGGAGGGCGACCGCACGGCCGACCCGGCGGCCCACCCCGCCGTGCTGCCCCGGCCGGCCGCCGGCCAGGCGGTGCTGGCGGGCTGGCGGCTGCTGCTGGACAACGGCGTGCTGCAGCAGGGGGACCCGCACCTGGCGGGCACCCGGCACCGGGCGGTGGCCCGGATCTCGGCGGAGACGGCCAAGGAGATCGGCGCCGAGGCGGCCGGGGCGCTGCGGCTGACCGGCCCGGCCGGTTCGCTGACCCTGCCGCTGGAGGTCACCGACTCCATCCCGGACCGCACGGTCTGGGTCCCGCTCGACTCCACACCGGGCGGCGCCCACCGCGCGCTCGGCACCACCGTCGGCCACCTGGTCACGATCGCCGTGGCCGAGCCCGAGCCCGAGCCCGAGTCGGAGCCCGCAGCCGGATCCGGGCCGGCCGCCGTAACGGACGCCCGGTCCGCAGCCGGGCCCGAGCCGACCGCCGTGACGGACACCGGACCCGCCGACGCACCGCAGGCCGCACCGCAGGCCGCGGCACAGGCCGGCCCCGCGGCCGGGGCCGAACCGGCGCCGCAGGACCAGACCGGGGCGACCGCGGACGACACCGCGGGCGAAGGGGAGGACCGATGACTTCGCAGCCGTACGAGACGCTCCACTTCTTCGGGCAGGACCCGTGGTGGCTGGTGCTGCTGAAGGCGGTGTTCTGCTTCGCCTTCCTGGTCCTGACGGTGCTGATCGCGATCGTCTGGGAGCGCAAGGTGGTGGCCTGGATGCAGCTGCGCATCGGGCCCAACCGGCACGGCCCGTGGGGCCTGCTGCAGTCGCTGGCGGACGGCGTGAAGCTGGCGCTGAAGGAAGACCTGGTGGTCAAGGGCTCGGACAAGGTGGTCTACATCCTGGCCCCGATCGTCTGCGCCATCCCCGCGTTCATGGCCTTCGCGGTGATCCCGTTCGGCCCGGCCGGCAACGAGGTGTCGGTCTTCGGCACCCGCACCCCGCTCCAGCTGACGGACTTCCCGGTCGCGCTGCTGTACGTCCTGGCGACGGCCTCGGTGGGCATCTACGGCATCGTGCTGGCGGGCTGGTCCTCGGGTTCGACGTACCCGCTGCTGGGCGGGCTGCGCTCGTCCGCGCAGATGATCAGCTACGAGATCGCGATGGGCCTGTCCTTCGCGGCGGTGTTCATCTACTCGGGCTCGATGTCCACCTCGGAGATCGTGGCGCACCAGCAGCCGACCTGGTTCGCGGCGCTGCTGCCGGTGTCGTTCATCGTCTACATCATCGCGATGGTCGGCGAGACCAACCGGGCGCCGTTCGACCTGCCGGAGGCCGAGGGCGAGCTGGTCGGCGGCTTCAACACCGAGTACTCCTCGCTGAAGTTCGCGATGTTCATGCTGGCCGAGTACGTGAACATGGTGACGGTCTCGGCGGTGGCCTCGACCCTCTTCCTGGGCGGCTGGCGGGCCCCGTGGCCGGTGTCGACGTTCTGGGAGGGCGCCAACCACGGCTGGTGGCCGATGCTGTGGATCACGCTGAAGATCCAGCTGCTGCTGTTCCTCTTCATCTGGCTGCGCGGCACGCTGCCCCGGTTCCGCTACGACCAGTTCATGAAGCTGGGCTGGAAGGTCCTGATCCCGGTCTCGCTGGTGTGGCTGGTGCTGATCGCGAGCGTGCGGGCGCTGCGCAACGAGGGCTACGGCTTCGGCCAGGTGGTGCTGTACGTGGGCGCCCCGGTCGGGGTGGTGCTGCTGCTGGCGCTGCTGCGGGACTTCCTGAAGAAGCAGCCGGAACCCGAGCCCGCCCCGCCCGAGGCCGGGTTCGACCCGATGGCGGGCGGCTACCCGGTCCCGCCGCTGCCCGGTCAGGTGCTCCCGCCGGTGCCGCGCCGGCGCAGCCGCGCCCCGAAGCAACTCCAGGACGCCCTCAACGGGGCCGACCATTCCGAAGGGAGCTGAACCGAGATGTCCGACCAGTCCGATCGCGCGGAGCGGCCCGAGCGGGCCGACCGTCCGTCGATCCTCGGCCCGGCCGCCGGCTTCGGCGTGACCTTCAAGGCCATGTTCAAGAAGCGGCTCACCGAGCAGTACCCGGAGCAGAAGAAGCCCACCGCTCCGCGCTTCCACGGCCGCCACCAGCTGAACCGGCACCCGGACGGCCTGGAGAAGTGCGTCGGCTGCGAGCTGTGCGCGTGGGCCTGCCCGGCCGACGCGATCTACGTGGAGGGCGCGGACAACCGGGACGAGGAGCGCTACTCCCCGGGTGAGCGCTACGGCGCGGTGTACCAGATCAACTACGCCCGCTGCATCCTGTGCGGGCTGTGCATCGAGGCCTGCCCGACCCGGGCGCTGACCATGACCAACGAGTACGAGCTGGCCGACTCCTCCCGGCGGGACCTGATCTTCACCAAGGAGCAGCTGCTGGTGGGCCTGTCCGAGGGCATGGTCGACACCCCGCACGCGATCTTCCCGGGCACCGACGAGGGCGCGTACTACCGGGGCGAGGTCACCGCGGCGGCGCCGGGGACGGTCCAGCAGGAGCGCACCGACCGGGAGAAGGAGGTGCGGCAGTGATCGCGCGGCTGGCGGAAGCGACCGGGACGACCTCGACGGGTGAGGCCGTCCAGTTCTGGGTGCTCGCGGTGATCGCGGTCGGCGGCGCCCTCGGCATGGTGCTGATGCGCAAGGCCGTGCACAGCGCGCTCTGCCTGGCGGCCACCATGCTGGCGCTGGCGGTCTGTTACATGGCCCAGGGCGCGGTGTTCCTGGGCGTGGTGCAGATCGTCGTCTACACCGGCGCGATCATGATGCTGTTCCTGTTCGTGGTGATGCTGGTCGGTGTCACCAGCGAGGACTCCCTGAAGGAGCAGCTGAAGGGCCAGCGGTTCGCCGCGGCGCTGTGCGGGCTGGGCTTCGGCGTGCTGCTGATCGCCGGGATCGCCAACGCGAAGCTGAACCACTTCACCGGGCTGTCCGAGGCGAACGCCGAGGGCAACGTGCCGGGCCTGGCCCGGCTGATCTTCACCCGCTACGTGTGGGCCTTCGAGGTCACCGGCGCGCTGCTGATCACCGCGGCGATCGGCGCGATGGTGCTGACCCACCGGGAGCACGTGAAGGCGCCGAAGACGCAGCGCGAGCTGGCGGCGCAGCGGGTCAGGGACAACATCCAGGTGCCGCCGATGCCGGCACCGGGCGTGTACGCGCGGCACAACGCGGTGGACGTCCCGGCGCTGCTGCCGGACGGCACGGTCGCCGAGGACTCGGTGATGGCGACGCTGCGCGAGCGCGGCCAGGTCCGGGACGTCAGCCAGGCGATGCTGCGGCGGATGGCGGAGCTGGAGAACACCACGGCGGACTGGCTGGGCCGTCCGTCCTCGGAGCGCCCGGCGGTGGCGGCCCCGCGCAAGTCGCTGGAGCCGGTGCCGGCGAACGGCGAACCGGTGGCGGCGAACGGCGAGCCGGCGCCGGTGAACGGCGAACCGGTGGCGGCGAACGGCGTGAAGCACCCGACCGGCGAGGAGGGCGCGGAGTGAACCCGGTCAACTACCTCTACCTGGCGGCCCTGTTGTTCACCATCGGCGCGGCCGGGGTGCTGATCCGGCGCAACGCGATCGTGTTGTTCATGTGCGTGGAGCTGATGCTGAACGCCTCGAACCTCGCGCTGGTGACCTTCTCCCGGCTGCACGGCACCCTGGACGGCCAGATCATCGCGTTCTTCACGATGGTGGTCGCGGCGGCCGAGGTCGTGGTCGGCCTCGCCATCATCGTCTCCATCTTCCGGACCAGGCACTCCGCTTCGGTCGACGACAGCAATCTGATGAAGCTGTAGGCGGAGGGCCTTCGGTGAACTCTCTCATTCCGCTGCTGGTGGCGGCCCCGCTGGCCGGCGCCGCCCTGCTGCTGCTCGGCGGCCGGGCGCTGGACCGGTACGGCCACTGGCTGGCCACCGCGCTCGCGGCGCTCTCGTTCGGCTTCGGCCTGGCCCTGTTCTCGGACATGCTCGGCCGTGACGCCGAGCACCGGGCGGTCACCCGGCACCTGTTCAGCTGGATCCCGGTGAACGGCTTCCAGGCCGACGTCTCCTTCCGGCTCGACCAGCTGTCGATGACCTTCGTCCTGCTGATCACCGGCGTGGGCACGCTGATCCACCTCTACTCGGTCGGCTACATGGCGCACGACGAGCGCCGGCGCCGCTTCTTCGCGTACCTGAACCTCTTCCTGGCCGCCATGCTGCTGCTGGTGGTCGCGGACAACTACCTGCTGCTGTACTTCGGCTGGGAGGGCGTCGGCCTGGCCTCGTACCTCCTGATCGGCTTCTGGCAGCACAAGCCGAGCGCGGCGACGGCGGCGAAGAAGGCCTTCATCGTCAACCGCGTCGGGGACGTCGGCCTGTCCGTCGCGATCATGCTGATGTTCGCGGAGTTCGGCTCCTTCGCCTTCGACCCGGTCTTCGGCGCCGCGCACCAGGCGAGCGAGGGCAAGCTGACGGCGATCGGCCTGATGCTGCTGCTGGCGGCCTGCGGCAAGTCGGCGCAGGTGCCGCTGCAGTCCTGGCTCGGGGACGCGATGGAGGGCCCGACCCCGGTGTCGGCGCTGATCCACGCGGCCACCATGGTGACCGCGGGCGTCTACCTGATCACCCGCTCCTCGACGGTCTTCGACCTGGCGCCGGACGCGCAGACCGCCGTGGTGGTGGTCGGCGCGGTCACGCTGCTGTTCGGTGCGATCGTCGGTTGCGCCAAGGACGACATCAAGAAGGCACTGGCCGGCTCGACCATGTCGCAGATCGGCTACATGGTGCTGGCGGCCGGGCTCGGCCCGATCGGCTACGCCTTCGCGATCATGCACCTGGTGACCCACGGCTTCTTCAAGGCCGGGCTGTTCCTCGGCGCCGGGTCGGTCATGCACGGCATGAACGACGAGGTGAACATGCGTCACTACGGCGGCCTGCGGAAGTACATGCCGGTCACCTTCGTCACCTTCGGCCTCGGCTACCTGGCGATCATCGGCTTCCCGGGCCTGTCCGGCTTCTTCTCCAAGGACAAGATCATCGAGGCGGCCTTCGCCAAGGGCGGCACCGAGGGCTGGATCCTCGGGCTGTGCGCGCTGGTCGGCGCGGCGGTCACCGCGTTCTACATGACCCGGGTGATGGTGCTGACCTTCTTCGGCGAGAAGCGCTGGCAGGCGGACGCGGACGGCAACGCCCCGCACCCGCACGAGTCGCCGCGGACGATGACGATCCCGATGGTCCTGCTGGCCGTCGGCTCGGTCTTCGCGGGCGGGCTGTTCGCCTTCGACGACTCCTTCCTGAAGTGGCTGGAGCCGGTCACCGGGCACGAGGAGGGCGCCTCCCCGCTCGCCCCGCTGACCGTCACCCTGCTGACCACGGCCTGCATGCTGGCCGGCGTCGGCCTCGCGTACCTGATGTACGGGCGCTCGCCGGTCCCCGTGGTGCCGCCGGTCGGCTCACCGCTCACCCGGGCCGCCCGCCGCGACCTGCTGCAGGACGACTTCAACCACGCCGTGCTGGTGCGGCCGGGCTCGGCGCTCGCCGCGGCGCTGGTCTTCTTCGACAGCCGCGGCCTGGACGGCGTGGTGAACGGTCTGGCCGCCGCGATCGGCGGGCTCTCCGGCCGGCTGCGGCGGGTCCAGAACGGCTTCGTCCGCTCGTACGCGCTCTCCATGTTCGGCGGCACGCTGGTGCTGGTCGCCACGACTCTCCTGATGAGGTCCACGTGATGACTCGTCCTGATATCCGTTGGGAGGAGGGGGCATGAGCGTCCTTCTGACCGCCACCTGCGCCGTCCCGGCGGCCGGCGCGGTGCTGACCGCCGCGCTGCCCGCCGGGTCCTCCGAGAGCCGGCGCAGGACCACCAAGGCCGTCGCGCTGGGCGTCTCCGCCGTCACCCTGGTGCTGGCCGCCGTGGTGGCGACGCGCTACGACCCGCACGGCGCCCGCTTCCAGCTGAACGAGTCGTACAGCTGGATCCGCTCCTTCGGCATCACCTTCTCGCTCGGCGTGGACGGCATCGGCGCCGTGCTCGCCCTGCTCACCGCCGTCCTCGTGCCACTGGTGATCCTCGCCTCCTGGCACGACGCCGACCCGGAGCCGACCGGGCCCGACGGCACCTCCGGCCCCGGTACCTCGGACCCCGCCACCTTCGAGCGGCGGCGCCGCACCCAGGGCTTCTTCGCCCTGATCCTGGCGGTGGAGGCGATGGTGGTCGTCTCCTTCTACGCCACCGACGTCTTCGTGTTCTACGTGTTCTTCGAAGCCATGCTGATCCCGATGTACTTCCTGATCGGCGGCTTCGGGGACCGGGCGGGCGGCCCCGAGTCGGCGCGTCAGCGCTCCTACGCGGCCGTGAAGTTCCTCCTCTACAACCTGCTCGGCGGCCTGGTGATGCTGGCCGCCGTGGTCGGCCTGTACGTCACCGCGCAGGACCAGGGCTTCGGCACCTTCGACCTGCCGACGCTGACCTCGGCGATCGCCGACGGCCGGATCCAGCTGACCGGTGCCACCGAGAAGGCGCTGTTCCTGGGCTTCTTCTTCGCCTTCGCGGTGAAGGCCCCGCTGTGGCCGCTGCACACCTGGCTGCCGAACGCGATGGGCGAGTCCACCGCCGGGACCGCGGTGCTGATCACCGCGGTGGTGGACAAGGTCGGCACCTTCGCGATGCTGCGCTTCTGCCTCGGGCTGTTCCCGAACGCCTCGAAGACCTTCGCCCCGGCGATCCTGGTCCTCGCGCTGATCGGGATCGTCTACGGCGCGCTGCTGGCGGTCGGCCAGAAGGACATCAAGCGCCTGGTGGCCTACGCCTCGATCTCGCACTTCGGCTTCATCATCATGGGCGTCTTCGCCCTGACCAGCCAGGGGCAGAGCGGCGCCACCCTCTACATGGTCAACCACGGCCTGTCCACCGCGGCCTGGATGCTGGTGGCCGGCTTCCTGATCTCCCGTCGCGGCTCGCGGCTGATCGCCGACTACGGCGGCGTGCAGAAGGTCGCCCCGGTGCTCGCCGGGACGTTCCTGATCGGCAGCCTGGCCACCCTGTCGCTGCCCGGGCTCGCCCCGTTCGTCAGCGAGTTCCTGGTCCTGGTGGGCACCTTCACCCGCTACCCGGCGATCGGCGTCGTGGCCACGTTCGGCATCGTGCTGGCCGCGCTGTACGCCCTGCTGCTCTACCAGCGCACCATGACCGGCCCGGTGAAGGACGGGGTGCGCTCGATGCCCGACCTCAAGGCCCGCGAACTCGCCGTGGTCGGCCCGCTGGTGGCGCTGACCATCCTGCTCGGCGTCTACCCCAAGCCGCTCACCGACCTGGTCGACCCCTCGGTGAACGCGACGCTCTCGCAGGTCCACCAGACCGATCCGGCGCCGGCCCACCCGGTCGCCGCCACCTCAGGAGGTGAGCGGAAGTGAGCGCCACCGCCATGCTCACCGCCGCCGGCGGCAACACCGCCAGCATCCCGGCACCGCACATCGAGTACGGCCGACTCTCCCCGATGCTCGTGGTGTTCGCCGTCGCCGTGGCCGGCGTCCTGGTGGAGGCCTTCGTGCCCCGCCGGTACCGGCACTGGACCCAGGTGACGCTCGCCCTGGCCGGGCTGGTCGGCGCCTTCGTCGCCGTGGTGGTGCTGGCCGCGCAGAGCCACGGCTTCACCCGGATCGACCTGCTGGCCATGGAGACGGTCGCGATGGACGGCCCGGCGCTGTTCCTCCAGGGCGTGATCCTGCTGGCCTCGGTGGTCGCGGTGCTCACCTACGCCGAGCGCAGGCTGGAGCCCAAGGCCGGCGGCCTGCCCGCCGACGCCTTCGCCGCCCAGGCCGCCGCCACCCCCGGCGGCGAGCAGGAGCGGGCCGCGGTCCGGGCCGGCTTCGCCACCAGCGAGGTCTTCCCGCTCACCATGTTCGCGGTCGGCGGCATGCTGCTGTTCCCCGCCGCCAACGACCTGCTGACCATGTTCGTGGCGCTGGAGGTCTTCTCGCTGCCGCTGTACCTGCTGTGCGCGCTGGCCCGGCGCCGCCGGCTGCTCTCCCAGGAGGCGGCGGTCAAGTACTTCCTGCTCGGAGCCTTCGCCTCGGCGTTCTTCCTGTTCGGCACCGCGCTGCTGTACGGCTACGCGGGCAGCGTGCGGCTCGGCGACATCGGGGACGTCATCTCCGGCAAGGCGATGACCACCCCCGCGCAGCTGAGCACCACCCAGAGCGACGCGCTGGTGCTGACCGGCCTGGCGATGCTGGCGGTCGGCCTGCTGTTCAAGGTCGCCGCGGTGCCCTTCCACTCCTGGACCCCGGACGTCTACCAGGGCGCGCCGACCCCGGTGACCGGCTTCATGGCGGCGGCCACCAAGGTCGCGGCCTTCGGGGCGTTCCTGCGGCTGTTCTACGTGGCCTTCCCGGGCCTGCGGCTGGACTGGCGGCCGGTGATGTGGGGGGTGGCGATCCTCACCATGGTGGTGGGCGCGGTGCTCGCGGTGACCCAGCAGGACGTCAAGCGGCTGCTGGCGTACTCCTCGATCGCGCACGCCGGGTTCATCCTGACCGGCGTGATCGCCGTCAACAAGCAGGGCATCTCCTCGGTGCTGTTCTACCTGCTGGCGTACTCCTTCGTGACGCTGGGCGCGTTCGCCGTGGTCACCCTGGTGCGCGACTCCAAGGGCGAGGCGACCCACCTGTCCAGCTGGGCCGGGCTCGGGCGGCGCTCGCCACTGGTGGCGGCGGTGTTCGCGCTGTTCCTGCTGGCCTTCGCCGGGATCCCGCTGACCTCCGGTTTCACCGGGAAGTTCGCGGTCTTCCAGGCCGCGGCCAGCGGCGGGGCGACGCCGCTGGTGGTGGTGGGCGTGCTGAGCTCGGCGGTGGCCGCGTTCTTCTACATCCGGGTCATCGTGCTGATGTTCTTCTCGGACCCGCAGCCGGGCGGCCCCACGGTGGCGATCCCGAGCGCCTTCACGGCGACCGCGATCGGGGTGGGGGTGCTGGTCACGCTGGGTCTCGGGCTGCTCCCGCAGTACTTCCTCGACCTCGCGTCCAAGGCCTCGCTGTTCGTGCGCTGACCTTCCCGCCCACCGCTCCCGACCAGGGCCCCGTCCGGGCCGCGCCCAGCCGGCGCGGCCCGGACGGGTCTTTGTCCGGAGCCGGGGCCGGGGGAGTTCCGAGGCTCTCCCACCTTTATTTCCAGCCGAATTCGCCCCCACCGCCATCCGGCCCGCACAGCCGCCCTGACCAGGGCATCAGGCCCGATCATGACAGGATCCGCACGCCCGTGCAGTGATCCACTCGCGACCGGATACCCTGCCTGTATGGCCAGCGGCGGCACTCAGGGACCAGGCCGCTAGATCGACCAGGGACAGAGGAGTGGTCTTCGTGACCGTCGTGGAACCCTTCGGGCTCAGCGTGCAGGACCGCGACCTGACCCGGGACATCCAGGCCGGACTGGAGGCCGTGGAGGCGGCGCTCGGCGAGGCCGTCAAGAGCGACGTCCCCTTCATCACCGTCACCGCCAGTCACCTCCTCGAGGCCGGCGGCAAGCGCTTCCGTCCGCTGCTCCTGCTGCTGGCCGCCCAGTTCGGCGACCCGGGGGCGCCCGGCGTGGTGCCCGCCGCCGTGGTCGTCGAGCTGACCCACCTGGCCACGCTCTACCACGACGACGTCATGGACGAGGCGCCGGTGCGCCGCGGCGCACCGAGCGCCAACTCCCGCTGGGACAACTCGGTCGCCATCCTCACCGGCGACTTCCTGTTCTCCCGCGCCTCCCAGGCGCTCGCCGACCTCGGCCCGGAGGCCGTGCGGATGCAGGCCGAGGCGTTCGAGCGGCTGGTCACCGGCCAGATCCTGGAGACCCGCGGCCCCGGCCAGGACATGGACCCGCTGCTGCACTACCTGGACGTCCTGGAGGGCAAGACCGGCTCGCTGATCGCCGTCGCCTGCCGGATAGGAGCGCAGATGGCCGGCGCCGAGCGCGAGCTGGTGGAGACCCTCGGCGAGTTCGGCGAGCGGATCGGCATCGCCTTCCAGCTGGCCGACGACGTGCTCGACATCGCCAGCGACGGCCACGAGTCCGGCAAGACCCCCGGCACCGACCTGCGCGAGGGCGTGCCGACCCTGCCGACCCTGCTGCTGCGGCAGATGCCCGCCGACCCGGCCGACCCGGACGACACCCGGCTGCGCGAACTGCTCGACCAGGACCTCTCCGACGACGACCTGCACGCCGAGGCGCTGCGCCTGCTGCGCGCCCACCCGGCGCTGGAGCGCGCCCGCGCCGAGACCCTGCGCCGGGCCGAGGAGGCCCGGGCGCTGCTCGCCCCGCTGCCGGCCTGCGCGGCGAAGGCCGCCCTGGAGGGCCTCTGCGACGCGGTGGCGATCCGCACCATGTGAGTCCGGCCGGGGCCGTTCGGGCCCGGCCGCGGTGCGTCCCGGCCCGGGTCCCGTCCCGGGCCCTCGGCACGCCCCGGGATGGGGGAGACTGACTCCCGTCAGCACACCCCTGCCGGGAAGGTCGTTATGCGCCGCGTCGTCATCGCCGAGGACTCCGTACTGCTGAGGGAGGGACTGACCCGGCTGCTCACCGACCGCGGCCTGGAGGTCGTGGCCGGGGTCGGGGACGGCGTCGCCCTGGTGAAGACCATCCACGAGCTGGCGGCGGCCGACGCCCTGCCCGACGTCGTGGTCTCCGACGTGCGGATGCCCCCCACCCACACCGACGAGGGCCTGCGCGCCTGCGTGGAGCTGCGCGGCCGCTACCCGCAGCTGGGCGTGCTGGTGCTCTCGCAGTTCGTGGAGGAGCGCTACGCCTCCGAGCTGCTGGCGGGCTCCACCCGGGGCGTCGGCTACCTGCTCAAGGACCGGGTCGCCGAGGTGCGGGAGTTCGCCGACGCGGTGGTCCGGGTCGCCGAGGGCGGCACCGCGCTGGACCCGGAGGTGGTGCAGCAGCTCCTCAGCCGCAGCCGCAAGGGCGACGTTCTGGCCAATCTCACGCCGCGCGAGCGCGAGGTGCTCGGTCTGATGGCGGAGGGCCGCACCAACGCCGCGGTGGCCAAGCAGCTGGTCGTCTCCGACGGCGCGGTGGAGAAGCACGTCAGCAACATCTTCCTCAAGCTGGGCCTGACGCAGAGCGCGGAGGACCACCGCCGGGTGCTGGCCGTGCTCACCTACCTCAACTCCTGAGGCCCGCCTCCCCGGCTCCTGAGGCGCGCCCGCCCCGGCTCCGGAGATCCGCCCGCCCCGGCTCCCGAGGCGCGCCGCCGCGGTTCCGCCGCCCCGGCGCGCCGGGGAGCGCATCTCGGCCAAGCGTCCGCCGGGTACTCGCACCCGCCCGCCCGAGCCGGAATGATCTCCGGGGGGCGGGCGTTTACGCTCATGTGCGGTACAGCCGCGGGCCGGTGAAATAACTGCCGTGGTGTCCGACCGCCGTCGGGTCGGCCCGCATAGTATGCGAGAGGTGCACCAGGCGGACGGGGCACGGGGCCGCGCCCGCGGTGGTGCGCCCACGAGGAGGTCCGCGGCAGTGACCAGTCAGGTCGATCAGTCAGAGGCAGTGGACGGCCCGGACGGCGGCGAGGCCCGTGCGGGCAGCGGCGACGCACGCCCGGGTTCGGCCGCGCCCGCCGGACCGCCCGCCCCCGGCGGCCCTCCGGTGAAGCCGGGCAAGCCCATCCGCAGACTCGATCGGGTGATCATTCGCTTCGCCGGCGACTCCGGTGACGGCATGCAGCTGACCGGTGACCGGTTCACCTCGGAGACGGCGTCCTTCGGCAACGACCTGTCCACGCTGCCGAACTTCCCGGCCGAGATCCGGGCGCCCGCCGGCACCCTGCCGGGCGTCTCGTCCTTCCAGCTGCACTTCGCCGACCACGACATCCTGACCCCGGGCGACGCCCCGAACGTGCTGGTCGCGATGAACCCGGCCGCGCTGAAGGCGAACGTGCCGGACCTGCCGCGCGGCGCCGAGATCATCGTCAACACCGACGAGTTCACCAAGCGCGCGCTGGCCAAGGTCGGCTACCCGGCGGACCCGCTGACCGACGGTTCGCTGGACGGCTTCCACCTGCACAAGGTGCCGCTGACCACGCTGACCCTGGAGGCGCTCAAGGACAGCGGTCTGGCCCGCAAGGACGCGGAGCGGGCCAAGAACATGTTCGCCCTGGGCCTGCTGTCCTGGATGTACCACCGGCCCACGCACGGAACGGAGTCGTTCCTGCGCACCAAGTTCGCGACGAAGCCGCAGATCGCCGAGGCCAACATCAGCGCCTTCCGGGCGGGCTGGAACTTCGGCGAGACCACGGAGTCCTTCGCGGTCTCCTACGAGGTGCCGCCGGCCAGGCTCCCGGCCGGGCGCTACCGCAACATCTCCGGCAACCTCGCGCTGTCCTACGGGCTGATCGCCGCCGCGGAGCGCTCCGGACTGCCGCTGTACCTGGGCTCGTACCCGATCACCCCGGCCTCGGACATCCTGCACGAGCTGAGCCGGCACAAGAACTTCGGGGTGCGCACCTTCCAGGCGGAGGACGAGATCGCCGGGGTCGGCGCCGCGCTCGGTGCCGCCTTCGGCGGGGCGCTCGGCGTGACGACCACCTCCGGGCCGGGCGTCGCGCTGAAGTCCGAGACGATCGGCCTGGCCGTCTCGCTCGAACTGCCGCTGCTGGTCGTGGACATCCAGCGCGGCGGCCCGTCCACCGGTCTGCCGACCAAGACCGAGCAGGCGGACCTGCTGCAGGCGATGTTCGGCCGAAACGGCGAGGCGCCGGTGCCGATCGTCGCCCCGGCCACGCCCGCGGAGTGCTTCGACGCGGCGCTGGAGGCGGCCCGGATCGCGGTCACCTACCGGACCCCGGTGTTCCTGCTCTCGGACGGCTACCTGGCCAACGGCTCGGAGCCCTGGCGGATCCCCGAGACGGACGAACTGCCGGAGATCGACCCCGGTTTCGCCACCGGGCCGAACCGCGAGGACGGCGCCTTCTGGCCGTACCTGCGCGATCCGCGGACGCTGGCCAGGCCCTGGGCGCTGCCCGGCACGCCCGGCCTGGAGCACCGGATCGGCGGCATCGAGAAGCAGGACGGCACCGGCAACATCTCCTACGACCCGGCCAACCACGACTTCATGGTCCGCACCCGGCAGGCCAAGGTCGACGGCATCACGGTGAAGCCGGTCGAGGTGGACGACCCGACCGGCGACGCCCGGGTGCTGGTGCTCGGCTGGGGCTCGACCTACGGGCCGATCACCGCCGCGGTGCGCCGGGTGCGCGCGGACGGCGGCGAGGTGGCCCAGGCGCACCTGCGCAACCTCAACCCGTTCCCGGCCAACCTGGGCTCGGTGCTGCGGAGTTACGAGAAGATCATCGTGCCCGAGATGAACCTGGGGCAGCTGGCCCTGCTGCTGCGGGCGAAGTACCTGGTGGACGCCGAGTCCTACAACCAGGTGCGCGGACTGCCGTTCAAGGCGGCGCAGTTGGCGGACGTGCTGTGGGCCGCGATCGGCACCCTGGACGAGGAGGACCACCGATGAACGAGCACGCCTTCCCGTCCTTGCGACTGGTGCCCAGGGCCGAGGGCCCGCAGAGCGCCCGGGACTTCAAGACCGACCAGGAGGTGCGCTGGTGCCCCGGCTGCGGGGACTACGCGATCCTGGCGGCGGTGCAGTCCTTCATGCCGGAGCTGGGCATCAAGCGCGAGAACACGGTGTTCGTCTCGGGCATCGGCTGCTCCTCGCGCTTCCCGTACTACATGAACACCTACGGGGTGCACTCGATCCACGGTCGGGCGCCGGCGATCGCGACCGGGCTGGCCACCGCGCGCCAGGACCTGAGCGTCTGGGTGGTGACCGGGGACGGCGACGCGCTGTCGATCGGCGGCAACCACCTGATCCACGCCCTGCGGCGGAACGTCGATCTGAAGATCCTGCTGTTCAACAACCGTATCTACGGCCTCACCAAGGGCCAGTACTCGCCCACCAGTGAGATGGGCAAGATCACCAAGTCCACCCCGATGGGCTCGCTGGACGCGCCGTTCAACCCGCTGTCGCTGGCGATCGGTGCCGAGGCCACCTTCGTCGCCCGCACCATCGACTCGGACCGCCAGCACCTCCAGTCGGTGCTGCGGGCGGCCGCCCGGCACGAGGGCACGGCGCTGGTGGAGATCTACCAGAACTGCAACATCTTCAACGACGGCGCCTTCGAGGTGCTGAAGGAGCCCGGCAGCCGGGACGAGGCGCTGATCCGGCTGGAGCACGGGCAGCCCGTCCGGTTCGGCGCGGACCTGGCGAACGGCGTCTTCCGGGGCCCGGACGGCGAGCTGTCCACCGCCCCGGTCACGGCGGACAACGAGGCGAACGTGCTGGTCCACGACGCGCACGCGGCCAGCCCCGCCACCGCCTTCGCGCTCTCCCGGATCGCCGACGCGGACACCCTGCACCACACGCCGATCGGCGTGCTGCGCAGCGTCGAACGGCCGGTCTACGACGAGCTGATGGCGGACCAGCTGGCCGCCGCCACCGCCCGGCGCGGACCGGGCGATCTGGCCGCGCTGCTCGCCGGCAACGACACCTGGACGGTGGACTGACCGTCCGCCGACGCGCAGCGGCGCCCCCGTCCCGGCCGGGACGGGGGCGCCGTCGTCGTTCCGGCTGCCCTCCTGCTCGGTCTGCCGCCTGCCCTACTGCGCGACCCACTCGACCAGTTCGATCACCACCCCGTTCGGGTCGGCGACCTGGAAGAGCTTCTCGCCCCACGGCTCCTCGCGCAGCGGCAGGGTGATCACGACCCCCTCCTCGCGCAGCCGGCTCTCCTCGGCGGCGATGTCCTCGACGACGAACGCCAGGATCACGCCGTCGGCGAGCCGGTGGCGCTGCTCCTCCGGCAGGACTTCGAGGCCGCGGCGCAGGTAGACGACGTTGACCCCGCCGCCGGGGTGGGCGAGCGAGACGAAGCCGTCGGCCGACATCTCCTCGGTGTAGCCGAAGTGCCGCTGGAGGAAGGCGGCGGAGGCGGTGACGTCCTCGACGGTCAGGGAGACGGCGGTCCTGGTGATCTGCAAGGCGGATGGCCCTTTCGTCGGTGCTCATGCGGTTATCCCGTACGCAGTACACTATACATAGTACGGAGAATTGCGCCAGTCCTTTCCGAACGGGATCCCTCCGGGGCCGGAACGACGGAGGGAGGCTCCCTGGGCGGGGAGCCTCCCTCGGAAGGCGGGTGCGGAGGGCGTCAGTAGACGCAGGGGATGCCGCCGTCGGACTGGGCGTCCACGGCGGGGCCCTGCATGGGCAGGTTGGCGGCCGGGTCGGTCGGGGCGGCGCCGGCGGGCGGGGCGGGCGGGTCGGCCTCGACGCCGGTGAAGGCGGTGCCGAGGGTGACGACGACGTGGTCGGCGGCGGTGGCGGCGGACTCGGCGGCGGTCACCCCGTAGCGGGCCGCGATCTGTTCGGCGGCCTCCTTGGCGCCCTTGCCGTAGCTGACGGTGGTGGTCTTCGGCCGGGTGCCGGCCGAGCCGGTGCGGCCCTCCCTGAAGCCCATGGCGACCAGGGCCCTGGCCTCGCCGGCGGAGGTGACCCCGGCGGCGGAGGACGCGTTGAAGACGTCCACGGTGACCGGCCTGGCGGCGGCCGGGGGCGTGGTCGCGGCCGGCGGGGCGGTGGTGGCCGGGGCGGAGGCGGCGGCCGGGCCGCCGGGGGTGCCCGTCGGGTCGGCCGGGGCCGGGGCGGCGTCGGCGTAGCCGAAGAGCTGCTTGACCACCTTCTGGACCTTCGCCGGAGTCACCAGGTTGACGTCCTGGCCGTTCCTGGTGCCGAAGCCGTCGAAGGTCAGGGTGTTGAACTCGACGTTGCCGCCGGTGAGGTTGGGGGCCTGCTGGGCGAAGTCGAGCACGTTCCACTCGTTGTCGATCACCAGGTCCTTCTGCACCACCCCCATCAGCTCCTGCATCTTGGCGAGGTCGCCGAGGACGCCCTTCTGCTTGAGGTTGTGCACCACCGAGGAGATGAAGGCCTGCTGGCGGTGGGTGCGGGCGAAGTCGCCGGTGTTTCCGTCCGGGCCGTCCAGGTTGTGGCGCTGGCGGACGAAGGAGAGCGCCTGCGAGGCGTTCAGGTGGTTGACGCCCTTGTGGAAGTCGGCGCCGGAGCCCTGGCCCTCCATGGCCGGGTCCCTGGTGTCGTGGGTGAGGCAGACGTCGATCGGCTGGAGGGCCTTGGCGATGTCGTAGAAGCCCATCAGGTTGACCTCGGCGATGTGGTCGACGGGCTGGTCGAGGAACTTCTGCACGGTGCGGATGGTGGCCGCGCGGCCGATGTCCCGGCCGGCCTTCTCCAGGTCGGCGCCCTTGAGGCCCTTGGCGCGCAGGCCGGCGTCGGCCTTCTCCTTGGCCGCGCCGTAGGCCTCCTTGATCTTGGCCATGCCCAGCTGGGAGCCGTCGGCGCCGTAGGTCATCACGTAGTCGTCGCGCGGTATCGAGACGGCCTGCACCTTGCCGCCGTTGGCCGGTATGTGCAGCAGGATCAGGGAGTTGGTGTTGTAGCCGCCGATGTCGGAGCTGTGGCCGGCGTGCAGCTCGTCCTGGACGAACTCGGGCGGGAGGTCCGTGCCGTCCATGTTCTTGCGGCTGTCCAGCCCGATCAGCAGCAGGTTGACCGAGTTGTCGAGGTGCTTGGGCGCGTCCTTCTTGGTCTCGGCGATGACGCCGGAGGTGGTCATCCCGTCGGTGAGCTGCTTGTACTCGTACCAGACCACCCCGCTGGCGGCGAACACCGCGAACCCGACGGTGCAGGCCAGCACCCGGCCCGCGACCAGCGCGGGGGAGGTGCGGCGGGCCCCGGTGCCCGTACTGGTCCCTGTGTCGTCAGCCATGCCGCCTCCTCCTCGCCCGGACCAGCCGGACCGTGATCACGACGACGGCCGCGGCCGCGGCCCCGGCCATCACGGGAAAGCCGTGCACCACCCACTTGGCGGCGCCGGTGGCCAGGCCCTTGCCCTGGTACCGGTCGCGGTGGGCGGTCAGCTCGGCGGCGGCCGTCACGCCCAGGACGACCAGCGGCGAGCCGGCGAGCACCCACCACCAGCCGTTGCGGCCGCTCAGCGCGGCCGCCAGGCCGGTGCCGAGCACCGCGGCCACGGCGAGGGCCGGGCCGGTGCCGCGGCCGGAGAGCTCGTCGACCGCGGCGCCGGCCAGCGGCAGCCCGAGCGCGAGGGCCACCGGCAGCGCGGGGCCGCCGGGCAGGGGGCGTATGGGCCCGGCGGGCCCGTCCGCCGTTCGTCGGCGCGCCCGCCGGCCGGCCGGCCGTCCTCGTTGCCCCGTCACGCCCTCACCCCGGTGTTCCCGTGTCCCGCGCGCCACGGTGGCGCCCGCGCCACATGCCGTCCGTCGGTCCCGGAAGTTTGTTCGTGGCGCTGCCAGTTCCGGACGCCGCTTTCCGGCCGGCCGGTTCCCGTGCGGGCCCGGCCGCCCGGGGGCGGAGGCGCTTCCCATGCTTCTACACAGGTGTAGAAGTCGTACGCAGCATAGAGCACGCCTGTTCGGTGGCGCGCCCCGGTTCGCGGCGATACGGATAAACTACACCGGCTAGTTTTTGCGACGGTCGGCCGAGGGGCCGGCGGAGGAGGAGAGGGCCGTGGCGGCGACGGGCGGAGCGGGGCGACCGGAGAAGCGCAGGGCGATCACCCGGGCCGCGACCGCGGTGTTCGGGCGCGAGGGGTACGCCCGGGCCAGCATGGACGCGATCGCGGCCGAGGCCGGGGTGTCCAAGCGGACGGTCTACAACCACTTCGCCGACAAGGAGACCCTCTTCCTGTCGGTGGCCCTGCAGAACTCGGCGGAGCTGACCGAGCGGATCGCGGAGCTGATGGCGAAGTACCTCGACCGGGTGGTGGAGCTGCGCCAGGACCTGATCGACTTCGCCGTCGAGCGGGCCCGCGCCGTGCTGTCCGCCGCCGAGCACGGCGCGCTCGGCCGGGCGATCCGGGCCGAGGTGGCCAACATCCCGGCGGACGTCCTGGCGGCCTGGCTGGAGGCCGGGCCGGTCGCCTCCCAGCGCGAACTCGCGGCGCGCTTCGAGGCGCTCGCCGGGCGCGGGCTGCTCGCGGTCGAGGACGCCGGCCTGGCCGCGGAGCAGTTCACCCTGCTGACCTTCCACGGCATCGCCGAGCGCTCGTTCTGGGGCGCGCTCCCGATCGCGGACGAGGAGGTCGAGCGGGTCGCGACGGCCGGTGTGGACGCCTTCCTGCGGATCCACGGCCCGTCGGCGCCGTCGCCGCGGGCGCGGGGCTGAGAACGCCCCGGGCGGGGACGGCCGTGCGCCGCCCCCGCCCGGACCACCCGTCGGTCACTTCCAGTTGAGGCCCTTGCCGAGGGTGTACGGGTCGCCCCAGTACTCGGCGCCCGCGATCCGGGAGGCCTCCGGGGACATCGCCACCGCGCAGGAGGTGGCGGACTGGCCGTTGGTGAAGCCCTTGGGCAGCGACTCGCTCTTGCACTTGGGGAAGGAGCCGATGACCATCAGCTCCTGCGCCTCGGTGCCGTCCGCCAGCAGGCCCTTCATGTGGTTGACGCTGGTGTACGCCAGGTCGGTGCTGCCGGCGTTGGTCACCTTGTAGTGGATGTAGTACGGCACCAGGCCCTTGGCCTTGTCGCCCAGGTTGAGCGGGGCGAGGTCGGCCGGGTCGCCCTTCTCGATCGAGGTGACGGCGAGCGCGATGGTGCCCTTGGTGCTGCCCGAGCTGAACGGGATGGTGGCGGACTCGCCGAGCTTCAGCGTGGTCCCGGCCGCCGGGGCGCTGCCGGCCGGCGCGGGCGCGGAGGCCGAACCGGAGGCGGCCGGGGTGGTGGCCGCGGCCGTCGGCGAGGCGGCCGGGCTGGCGGGCGCACCGGTCGCCGGCGGGGTCGTCGGGGTGTCGGCCGCCCCGGCGTCGTCGTTGCAGGCGGTCAGGGTGAGCGCGCCGACCGCGGCCATCGAGGCCAGGGCCAGGGCACGGCGACTGCTGCGGACGGTCTTCACGTGAGGTCCCCCGTGGTTGCGGACCCCCGGTTCCGGCGGTCCTCCTGAGGGACGTTCATAGCGCAGCGCGAACGATCGGAGCCATGGTTCCGGCCCCGCTCTGACGCGGTCGTGACGAGTCCCTGGCGCGGTTGTGACAAGGGATATCGAGTCGTGATCAACCACCCCCGGCCGTGGCGCCGAGGCGCCGTCCGACGCCGGTGCGGAGGCTGTGGGCCACCCGTGCGGGCCGGGTGAGGAGCCCGGTCCTCCCGTCGGCGCCGACGGGAGGACCGGGAGCCGGGGATCAGCCCAGCAGCCAGCGCTGGGCCGGGCCGCCGGTGTCGCAGGAGGCCACCTTGGTGGCCCGGCCGCCGCCGTCGGAAAGGGCGTGCCGCGTGTGGCTATCCGGGGTGCGAGCTGATCGTGGAGACGGGCTCGTTGTGCAAACCGCACCGGCTCCAGCAGCATCGTGACGGGCGGCTGAAGTCGCTCCGGGTGGGCCGGGTCGGCCCGGTGAGCGAGGCCTGCGAGGTGGTGGCAGGTGGTGGTCATGCCCGCGAGGACCTGCTCTGTCGGTGCACCGAGTGCGCTCGCGACTACCGCAAGCGGCTTCACCTGAGGTCGCGTTACGGGCTCTCGTGGGACGAGTACACGGGGCTGTTGGAGTTCCAGGGCGGGCGGTGTGCGATCTGCCGACGCACTGAGCCCGGAGGAATCGGGGTCTGGCACGTCGATCACGACCACGGGTGTTGCCCGGATCCGTCGGTCTCCTGCGGCCAGTGCGTGCGCGGGATCGTGTGCAACGCGTGCAACAGTTCCGGACTCGCCTGGTACGAGCGGCTTCCGGAGGAACTCCGCTCATTCGATCTCCTGAACGGCTACCTCTCGGATCCGCCGGCTGTGCGTTTCCGGGCCGCCCGGTGAGGGTGGAAGGGGAGGTCAGACCTGACCGAAGGTCTGGACGTACCGGCCCCGGGATCCGTGTCCGCGGGGTGCGCATCCGACACCGAGGTGGTTGAAGCGGGGGTCGAGGACGATCTCGCGCTGCTGTGGGCTGTTCATCCACATCCCCATGGCCTCCGGCACGTGGTCGGCGGGGGCGACGTTCTCGGCGGCGAAGCGAAAGGCGAAGCCTGCGGCTCGTACCCGACGCCACGGAGTGCTGCCGTCGGAGCCGTCGTGCTGGGTGAGGCCGTGCGTGGCCAGGTCGTCCGCGTGGCGCTGGGCGGCGGCCGTCAGCCTCTCGTCCAGGCGGACCGGTCGCGCGCCGATGCGGGTGCGCTCCGCATTGACGGCGGTCAGCATCTCGAGGTGGACGTCACCGGCGACGGGCCGCGGTCGTACCTCGGGCCGTCGCCGGCCGCCGCCGGTGCCGTCGGCCGGGACGAACTGCCAGTGCTGCGCCGGATCGGTGTGGTTCAGCCTGGCCAGGGTGAGCGGGGAACCGGGGACGGACGCGGTGAGGAAGAGGTCGCGCGCGTCCGCGCGCATCGTCCGGATGCGGAGCCAGCCACCGCCGACGACCTCCAGGCACCAGCGTTGGGCGGGTTGTCCATCGAGGCCGGACAGCGAGGTCCGGCCCGCGCCGTGGTCGTAGTGCATGACCATGGCCTGGCCGGGGGCGTACCTTCCCCGGGTCAACTGGGTCTCCAGCACCCAGTTGCCGTCAATGGCCCAGGAGACCCAGCCCTGGGCGGAGGTGCCGTTGGGTTCCCCGGATCGGATCGGGGTGCCTCGGTCGGGGCGGCCGGGGCCCAGGTCGGCGACCGTGCCGTTCGCCGACCTGAGTGTCCACACCTGGCCGTTCCGTACGGGCGTGGGCATGGTTGCGCCTCTCGTCTGTGGAGTCGCCCCGGGCCGCAACCGCGGCGGCCCGGGGCCTGACGGGAGAGACGTTCCGGCATGGCGGTAGACGGGCGGTCAACGCGCGTAGCCGACGCCCACGTTGATGCCCTGTCTACCGCGCCAGATCCGCCCTGACCTGCGCCGATTCCTCCTGGAGGCCCAGCCGCTCGTACACCTCCAGCGAGTCCGTCAGACAGGCCCGGGCCTGGCGCGGGCGGCCGAGACCGGTGAGCGCGGTGCCGAGGGTGCGCAGCAGGGCGGCCTCCAGGGCGGCGCTGGTGCGGCGGGCGAGCGGCAGGACGGCCTCGGCGGCGTCGACCGCGAGCAGCCAGCGGCCGGCCTCGGCGTGGATGCGGGCGGCGAGGTCCCCGGAGGCGGCGGCGAAGACGGTGACCTGGAGGGCGGCGAACTCCTCCCGGGCGCCGACGGCGTGGGTGAGCGCCGCCTCCGGGTCGCCGCACAGCCGCAGGACCCGGGCCAGGTAGTAGCGGCCGGTCGCGGCGGAGACCGGACCGGAGCCGCTCATCAGGCGGGCGCCGCGTTCGGCGGCCGACCGGGCCTCGTCGAGCCGGCCGGTCTGGGCGGCGCTGAAGGCGAACTCGCCCAGGGCGCTGCCCTCGGCGCGTTCGGCGCCGAGGCGGTGGAACAACTCGGCGGCCCGGCCGGCGTGTTCGGCGGCCTCGGCGTAGCGGCCGTGGATCCGGGCGTTGCCGCCGAGGGTGAGCAGGGCCTTGGCGAGGACGCGTTCGGTGGCGGGCGAGGCGCAGAGGTCGACGGCCCGGCGGATCTCCCCCTCCGACTCGGCGTAGCGGTTGACGTGCCAGAGCATGGCACCGCGCAGGTAGCGGGCGAGGGCGAGCGGGCCGTGCTCGCCGCCTGCCTCGGCCTCGCCGGCGAGGCGTTCGGCGAGGTCGGCGATGACGGTGGTCCGGGTGCGTTCGGCGAGCACCGAGCCCATCCGGTCGGCGAGTTCGGCGGCGCGGTCGAGCGGCAGGGCAGGGTCGGCGCAGCTCAGGGCGATGACGGCGGCGTGCACCTCGGCCTGCTCGCGCATCCAGCGCACCGCCTCGGCGCCGTCGACGACCGGTCGGCCGGGGTGGGCCACGGGCACGTCGAGCAGGCTGAGCTCGGCCGGATCGGCCTTGCGGGCGGCGAGGTCGGCGTTGCGCGCGGTGGCGAGGCAGAAGTCGAGCAGCCGGTCGGTGGCGGCGGTGCGTGCGGCGGCGCCGTCCTCGGCGGTGAGCCGGGCACGGGCGTAGGCGCGGACGAGGTCGTGGAAGCCGTAGCGCCCGAAGCGGGGGGACTGCAGCAGGTTGAGGTCGACGAGGGTTTCGAGCAGTTCGCCGGTCTCGGCCTCGGAGCGGTCGAGCAGGGCGGCGGCGCAGGGCAGCGGGACGTCCGGGGCGTCGGGCAGGGCGAGCAGCCGGAAGGCCCGGGCGAGCTCGGCGTCGAGGCGGTGGTAGGAGAGCGCGAAGCTGGCCTCCACGGTCCGTTCGCCGTCGCTGAGTTCGGCCAGCCGGTGCTCCCGGCGCAGGCCTTCGGCGAGGGCGGCCAGGGTGAGCGACGGGTCGGCGGCGAGCCGGGAGGCGACGATGCGCACGGCGAGCGGCAGCAGTCCGCAGGCCCGGACGACCTCCTCGGCGGCCCCGGGTTCGGCGGCGACGCGTTCGGCGCCGACGATGCGGGTGAGCAGCTCCAGGGCCTGTTCGGGCGGCAGGGTGTCCAGGCGCAGCTGGTGGGCCCCGGCGAGGCCGGTCAGCCGGTGGCGGCTGGTGACGAGGACGGCGCAGCCGGGTGAGCCGGGCAGCAGCGGTTCGACGTGGCCGGGGGTGGCGGCGTTGTCGAGGACGACCAGGACGCGCCGTCCGGCCAGGGCCGAGCGGTAGAGCGCGCTGCGTTCGCCGGTGTCCGGCGGGATCTCGCCCGGGTCGACGCCGAGGTCGCGCAGGAAGCCGGCGAGCACCGTGCCGGGGTCGGGCGGGGTGTGGTCGGCGCCGCGCAGGTCGGCGAAGAGCTGTCCGTCGGGGAAGCGGTCGCGGACCCGGCGGGCCACGTGCACGGCGAGGGCGGTCTTGCCGACGCCGCCCATGCCGTCCAGGGCGGAGACCACGACGGCCCGGCCGCCGGCGGCGGAGAGCCGGTCGGTGAGGGTCTCGGCCTCCTCGGTGCGGCCGGTGAAGTCGGGCAGGCCGGCGGGGAGCTGGTCGGGTGCCTGCCAGCGGTCGGCCTCGGCGGCGGGTTCGTCCGGGTCGGCGGTGGCGCCGGCGGGCAGCAGCGAGGCGTCCTCGCGCAGGATGCGCAGTTGCAGGGCGGCCGGTCCGTCCGCGCCCGGCGGGAGCGAGGCGCGGGCGTCCTCGTACACGGCGAGTGCCTCGGCCCTGCGGCCGGCCTGGTAGAGGGCGCGCATCAGGACGGCGGTGAGCCGGGGCCGGCCGGGGTGCTCCAGGGCGAGGGCGGCGGCCGCCGCGGTGAGGTCGGTGCGGTCGCCGAGGTCGGCGTCCAGCTCCAGTTCCGTCTCCTTGGCCGAGATCCGCTGCTCGGTGAGCCCGGCGCGGACGGCCTCGGCGTGCGGCCCGGGCAGCCCGGCCAGCGGTTCGCCGACCCACAGCCGCTGGCCGCGCCGCAGCACCTCCCGGACCTGCTGCGGCGGTGCGTCCGCGGCGCGCAGTCGTCCGGCCTCGGCCAGCAGCGCCTCCCAGGCGGCCGTGTCCACCTCGGCGCCGGACAGCCGGAGCGCGTAGCCGTCGCCGACCCGGAGCAGCGGCATCCGCTGCGGGTCGTCCCCGGCGTACGGCCGGAACGCGGTGCGCAGCCGGGAGACGGCGAGCTGGACGGCCTTGCGCGGGTCGGCCGGCGCGGCCCCGCCCCACACCCCCTCGACCAGCACCGGGACCGCCACCGTCCGTCCGGCGGCGGCCAGCAGCACGGCGAGCACGGCCCGCTGCTGCGGCCTGCCCAGCTCCAGCTCCCGTTCCCCGTACCAGGCCCGCAGCGGTCCCAGCAGTCCGAACCGCAGCCCGGATCCCCCCATGTCAGCCATGTCCCGTCCCGAAAGTCGTTCCGCGCCGGGATTGCGCCACTTCCGTACGGACAGCGGCGCCCCCGTGTCCCGGCGGCTTATGCTCTGTCACTGATTGTGCACGGCTAGAGGGTTCGAGGAGTGGCCCGTGGGGCTCGTTTTCAGCCTGCTGGGACCGCTGCGGGCCCGGTCCGACGGCCGGCAGCTCGACCTCGGCCGACCGCAGCAGCGCGCCGTGCTCGCGGCGCTGCTGATCCCGCCGGGGCAGCTGGTGGCGACGGACCGGCTGGTCGAGGACCTGTGGGGAGGGGACGACACCCGCTGGCCGAAGGACCCGGTCGGGCAGATCGGCACCCATGTGCACCGTCTGCGGCGGGCCCTGGGCGCGCCGGGGCTGCTGGTCGGGACGGCGGGCGGCTACCGGTTGGAGGTGCCGCGCACGGCGGTGGACCTCTTCGGCTACGAGGCCGGGGTGGCGGAGGCCGTCGCACTGCGTCACCAGGATCCGCTGCGGGCGCGCGAGGTGCTGCAGCGGGCACTGGGGGCCTGGCAGGGGCCGCACGCGCTGGACGGCGTGCCCGGGACGTTCGCCGAGCGGGTCCGGGAGCGGCTGGCGGCCGGACGGTTCGCGGCGGTGAAGGCGCTGCACGGCCTTGACCTCGCTCTCGGCCGGCACGCCGAGGCGCTGGAGCCGCTGGCCGGGCTGGCGGCCGGGCACCCGCGGGACGAGGAGGTGCACCGGTTGCACCTGCTGGCGCTGCACCGCTGCGGCCGGACGGCGCAGGCGCTGGCGGCGTACGAGGACCTGCGGGAACGGCTGGACGGGGAGCTCGGGCTCGAACCCGCCCCGGCGCTGGTGGAGCTGGCCGAGCAGATCCGGCGCGGGGACGCCCCCGTGCTGCTGCGGCGGCTGCCGAGGCCGGGGCAGCTGCCGCCGGACATCCCGGACCTGGTCGGGCGGGCGGTGCAGGTGCGGGAGGCGGAGCGGGCGCTGCGGGCGGACGGGTCGCCGGTGCTGGGGCTCTCGGGCCCGGCGGGCAGCGGCGCGTCGGCGCTGGCGGTGCACGTGGCGCACGCGGTCCGGGACGCCTTCCCGGACGGGCAGCTGTACGCGAGAGAGCTGTCCGCGGGCGGGCGTGAGCACGCGGGCGGTGGCGGCTCCGGCGCGGTGCTGGC